>NZ_CP150150.1:0-4800000 GCF_037963285.1 Paenibacillus sp. FSL H3-0329
GTGGACAGCCATACTTCCGAATTATGGCAACAAATTTTATCGATTATTCAAACCAAATTAAGCAAGCCGAGCTTTGATACCTGGTTTAAGGCTACTAAAGCGATAACCTTCAACTCCCAGGTTCTCATTATCTCGGCACCTACAACGTTTGCTGTAGAATGGCTGGAAAGTCGTTACACCAAACTGGTAGGAGCAACCGTCTACGAAGTCACAGGGAAACAAGTGGATGTAAAATTCGTGATTGAAGAAAGCAAGCCGCCTGAGCTTGTGGTTCAGCAATCCGCTCCGACTCCCGTAGTATCAAGAGAAGAAGCACAAACGCATCTGCTTAATCCAAAGTACACTTTTGACACCTTTGTAATCGGCTCTGGGAACCGCTTTGCGCATGCAGCCTCACTGGCAGTGGCCGAAGCACCAGCCAAAGCATACAATCCCTTGTTTTTATACGGTGGTGTAGGTCTGGGCAAAACCCATTTGATGCACGCAATTGGGCACTATGTCCTGGAACATAACCCAAATAACAAGGTAATTTACATCTCGTCTGAGAAATTCACGAATGAATTTATCAATTCGATCCGTGATAACCGCGGTGAAAGCTTCCGTAACAAGTATCGTAATGTTGACATTTTGCTTATCGACGACATTCAATTCCTCGCTGGAAAAGAGTCTACACAGGAGGAGTTTTTCCATACTTTCAATGCGCTCCACGAAGAACGCAAGCAAATTATCATCTCCAGCGACCGACCACCAAAGGAAATTCCCACACTGGAAGAACGGCTGCGTTCCCGGTTCGAATGGGGCTTGATTACGGATATTCAACCACCAGATCTGGAGACCCGGATTGCGATTTTACGCAAAAAGGCTAAGGCAGAGAACCTTGATATCCCTAATGAGGCCATGATGTATATTGCCAACCAGATTGACACCAATATTCGTGAGCTTGAGGGTGCATTAATCCGGGTAGTTGCTTATTCTTCGCTTACCAACCAGGATGTAACCACTCATTTGGCAGCTGAAGCGCTCAAGGATATTATTCCTTCCAGTCGTCCCAAGATGATCACCATCGCTGATATTCAGCAAAAAGTCGGAGAATACTACAATTTGCGCCTTGAAGACTTCAAAGCACGCAAAAGAACCAAAGCCGTAGCGTTTCCACGTCAAATCGCAATGTATCTATCCCGTGAACTAACGGATTATTCACTGCCTAAGATTGGTGAGGCTTTCGGAGGACGTGACCATACGACCGTAATTCATGCGCACGATAAAATTACACAGGCATTAAAGGTCGATCAGGAGTTGTACAAAGTGGTAAATAATCTTGCGGAGAAAATTAAAAATCCTTCCTAAGAGGAACAAAGAGCCTATACACAATCTATACACATGTGGGTAGGCTTAATTTTATGCTGTTTGGTGGGGTTATCCACATATTCGTCGCCCCTACTACTAATACTATTAAATAACTATAATAATTCATCATGTAAAGACGCGTAATTAACAGACTCAAATCCATCGAAATTCCCAATTTTTCAGCTAGGAGTGAAATCATGAAAATAAGCATTCTTAAAAATGAGCTCAACGAATCCATTCAACACGTATCCAAAGCTATATCCAGCAGAACAACAATCCCTATTTTGACCGGTATTAAACTGGAAGTTAGCCATCAAGGCGTCACATTAACTGCAAGTGATACCGATATTTCTATTCAATCGTTTATTCCAGCAGAGAATGACAGCCACACCATCGTGAAGATAGATCAGCCAGGAAGTGTTGTTCTTCCCGCTAAATTTTTCGTCGAGATTATTAAGAAGCTGCCCTCCAAAGAAATCCACATGGAAGTAAAAGAAGGATTCCAAACGTACATTTCTTCCGGATCCACTGAGATTCAGATGGTAGGTTTAGACCCTGAAGAATTCCCAGTGTTGCCGAGCATTGAAGAGAATGACACGATCTCTCTACCAGGTGATTTGCTGAAAAATATGATTAAACAAACAGCCTTTTCTATTTCTACCCAAGAGACAACTCCGATATTAACGGGTATACTATGGAATCTGAGCGACAATGAGTTTAAGTTTACAGCGACTGACCGTCACCGCTTGGCAACAAGAGCTGCTAAACTTGAAGGCACGGAAAATGTCAATTTCGGAAATATTGTTATTGCCGGTAAAACCCTTAATGAGCTCAGCAAAATTATCCCTGACCAAAATATGCTGGTTGATATTGTCGTTGCGGATAATCAAGTTCTCTTCAAAATCGACAAAGTACTGTTTTATTCACGGATCCTTGATGGGATTTATCCTGATACTTCTAGAATTATTCCAACAACCTACAAAACAGAACTAACTTTAGATACAAAAAAATTAAGCGAATCGATTGATCGTGCTTATTTGCTGTCCCGGGAAGAGAAAACAAATATTGTTCGTATGCAGACGCTTGATCAAGGCGGTATTGAAATTTCTTCAAGCTCATCAGAGCTGGGTAAAGTTCGTGAGGAACTTGAAGTCATTGATTTCAAAGGTGAACCTCTCAAAATATCTTTCAACTCGAAATATATGCTTGATGTATTAAAGGTCATAGAGAGTGAGCAGCTCGTTATTGCATTTACAGGGATGATGAGTCCGATCATTTTGAAACCACTTGACCAAACCAATAGCTTGTATATTATTTTGCCTTACCGTACAACAAATTAATGCCAACATTCATGAACATGTGGATAAGTGGCTGAAAGGATAAAAACCATGAAAAAAATACTTATCCACAGTGGATACATTAAGCTGGACCAATTTCTGAAACTCGCAGATTGTGTATCCACAGGTGGAATGGCCAAAGCGTTATTGCAGGAAGGTCACGTTCTGGTCAACGGAGAGGTAGAGGAACGGCGCGGCAGAAAACTTTATCCGGGTGACAAAATCGAAGTGCAGGATAACGGGACCTTTGAGGTTGAAGGCGGAGGAGTAAAAGAGTAGTACGCTAGGGGAGGAACCATTTCGTGTTTGTTAAAAATATCGGTCTGCAGCATTATCGGAATTACGGGCTGCTGCGTCTGGAGAGCCTGGGCGATGTGAATCTGATTCTGGGTCAGAACGCCCAAGGCAAAACAAACCTCATGGAGGCATTGTTCGTCCTGGCGATGACCAAAAGCCACCGTACCTCTAAGGACCGCGAACTTATCTCCTTCGATGCCCCCGGAGATGCAGCTCAGATCGTTGCCGAGGTAGAACGAAAGTATGGCGATCTCAAGCTGGAGCTCACCCTATCTGCCAAAGGTAAAAAAGCCAAGATCAATGGCTTGGAGCAGCGGCGCCTTAGTGAGTTTGTTGGATCTCTGAATGTGGTCATGTTTGCACCGGAAGATTTAGAGATTGTAAAAGGGACCCCTGGTATCAGACGGCGTTTTCTTGATATGGAGATCGGCCAAGTCCAGCCTAGTTATCTATTTCACCTACAGCAGTATCAAAAAATTCTCTTGCAAAGAGGTAATCTCTTAAAGCAATTATGGGGAAAAGAGGCTGCAGGGAAAGAGCTTTTGGAAATCTGGGATGCTCAACTTGTAGAGCATGGTGTTAAAATCGTCAAAAAAAGGAAACAATTCATAAAGAAGCTGCAAATATGGGCTGAAAGCATTCACCGGGGGATTACGAACGGCGGAGAAGAACTGAAATTGCTCTATGTCCCCTCTTTCGGCGATCGGGATGAGGAAGATGAAGCTGTCTTATTAGACAATTTTATGTTAAAGTTATCACAAACGAGAGAACAAGAAATCAGGCGCGGCATGACGCTGACGGGTCCCCATCGGGATGACCTGTCCTTTTTTATCAACGGAAGGGAAGCTCAGGTCTACGGTTCTCAAGGACAGCAGCGTACCACGGCTTTATCGCTTAAGCTGGCGGAAATCGAGCTGATCCATGAAGAAATCGGAGAATATCCTGTGCTGCTTCTTGATGATGTTTTATCCGAGCTTGATCCTTACCGCCAGACCCAGCTTATTGAAACCTTTCAAAGCAAGGTACAGACATTCATTACCGCTACCGGAATTGAGGGTCTGAATGCCGATAAATTAAAGGGCGCCAGCCTATTTCATGTTCATGATGGAAAAGTTGAGTTATAAAAGAGCGGAGGACGATCATGTATATTCATTTGGGCGGGGAGAAGATCATTAGGTCTTCGGAGTTAATTGCTATATTTGATATTTCGATTGAGAAATCTTCCAAGGTATCTAAGCAATTCGTTATTCACTCTGAGCAGGATAAGAAGCTTGAGCGGATTGGCGAAGAGGAAGCAAAATCTATTGTCGTAACTAAAAATATCGTGTATTACTCCCCAATTTCCTCCTCCACTCTTAAAAAAAGAGCCAAAATTTTGCTCGAAATATAACTTGCATTTGGTAACAAAGAGATAATCAGAAAGAAGTAGGTGAAGGCATGTCAATGAATCAACCGACATATGATGAGAGCCAGATTCAGGTACTGGAAGGGCTGGAAGCGGTTCGGAAACGTCCGGGCATGTATATTGGTTCGACTAGTTCTAAAGGTCTCCATCACTTGGTATGGGAGGTCGTCGATAATAGTATCGATGAGGCACTCGCAGGTTATTGTGACCGGATTCAAGTGATTATACATGAGGATAACGCGATCACTGTTATCGATAATGGACGTGGCATACCTGTAGGTGAGAATGTAAAGCTTAAGAAGTCGACGCTTGAAGTCGTAATGACCGTGCTGCATGCAGGCGGTAAATTCGGCGGTGGCGGATATAAAGTTTCCGGTGGTTTGCATGGTGTGGGTATCTCTGTAGTAAATGCCTTGTCTGAAAAGGTCCTTGTTAAGGTCAAACGTGACGGTCATATCTACCAACAGGAATATAGACGCGGTGCACCGCAGTATGATATCAAAATTGTTGGCGATTCAGATGAGACAGGAACGACTACAACCTTTCATCCGGATCCTGAAATATTTACGGAAACCACAGTTTTTGAATATTCGACACTGCTTACTCGTATTCGGGAGCTAGCTTTTCTTAACAAAGGAATCGAGCTTTCGCTTCATGATGAGCGGACGGATGTCACCAACGTGTTCAAATACGAGGGTGGTATCGTTGAATATGTGAAATATTTGAATGAGAAAAAAGAAGCACTACATGAGGATCCGATCTACGTGGAAGGCTCACGCGATATGATCCAAGTTGAAGTGGCTCTCCAATATAACGATTCGTATACTGAGAACATCTACTCTTTTGCGAATAATATTAATACGCATGAGGGCGGAACGCATGAATCCGGCTTTAAAAGTGCGCTGACCCGTATCATCAACGATTATGCTCGTAAAGCGGGAGTACTGAAGGATAGCAATTCGAATCTGACTGGTGATGACGTGCGTGAAGGATTGACAGCCATTATTTCTGTCAAAATTCCAGATCCACAATTCGAAGGTCAAACGAAAACTAAGCTCGGAAATAGTGAAGTGCGGGGTATCGTAGAATCACTGTTCGGAGAGAAATTACAAGAGTTCCTGGAAGAAAATCCAGCAGTATCACGTCGCGTTCTTGAGAAATCACTTTCCGCTTCACGCGCACGAGAAGCTGCCCGTAAGGCACGTGAGTTAACCCGTCGGAAGAGTGCGCTTGAAGTCAGTGCTCTGCCTGGTAAACTCGCCGACTGTTCATCCAAGGATGCCTCGATCAGCGAACTATACATCGTCGAAGGTGACTCAGCGGGTGGATCGGCTAAGCAAGGCCGGGATCGCCATTTCCAAGCGATTCTACCGTTGCGTGGTAAGATCCTAAACGTTGAAAAAGCTCGGCTTGACCGTATTTTATCTAACGCCGAGATTCGCGCCATCATTACGGCTTTGGGCACAGGGATCAGCGATGACTTTGACTTATCGAAGGCTCGCTACCATAAAGTCGTTATTATGACCGATGCCGACGTCGATGGAGCCCATATTAGAACGCTATTACTAACGTTCTTCTATCGTTACATGCGGAAGCTAGTAGACGCGGGTTATATCTATATTGCACAGCCTCCTCTCTTTAAGATTGAGCGCAATAAGGTTATCCGCTACGCAGGCAGCGAGAAGGAACGTGATGATATTATCGCTTCTTTTGGAGAAAATGCGAAGGTTAACGTCCAACGTTACAAAGGTTTGGGAGAGATGAATGCAACCCAACTTTGGGACACAACGATGGACCCAGAGACCCGTATGATGCTCCAGGTTACGATTGAAGATGCGATGCTGGCAGATAGTATTTTTGATACACTTATGGGTGACAATGTTGAACCAAGACGTGACTTTATCCATGAGCATGCCAAGAACGTTAGATACCTTGATGTGTAAAAACAATATTTAATACAACCTCCGGCTTCTATTCCTAACGGAATGAGAACGCTGGAGGTTCTTTGATTTCAAGCTTCTTTTTAGGCTCTTGTAGATTGTTTATTGCGGGTCGAATAAGGGGATTTTCTTGCTTTTACACGTCCATAGGCTACGGCATAGCGATGTATTTTACGATAGATTGATTTATCAGGAAATAATTTGAATACAGCAATGGACGGAAGAGTGTTGACTTCCAGCAGCCACATATCCAGATGTTGATCCATGGCAATATCCAGACCAATCTCTTTGATTCCTGGATAGGCAGATTGAAGCTGTGTCGCAATTTGTATACCCAAAGCTTTTAAGTGATTGATCGTAACTAGGACTTGGGAGGGCGGCATATAGTTTTTTAGTAGAGTACTTACGGAAAGGATACTGCCTCCACTGTGATAATTGGTGACGATTTTTTGAGGGGCAGCTACTCTTCCAAGCATTCCTGTTGTTTCCCATACTCCTGATGGAGTCTTTTGGGTAAGAACCCGAAGATCAAAAGGGCGGTCTTGATGACGCAGAAGGTCAATTCCTTTTTGGATCAAATAGGTCCGATTCTGAATTCGTTTCTGTAAGTTCTCATACAGCTCTTCTGGTGAGAAAAACACTTCCGCAGTCTTCCCATATCTTAAAATATACAAGATCTGTTCTTCTGGCTCTTCTTTATTAACGTTATCGAGGTCGGTACCGTGTTCAGCTTTCTGTTTGCTAGTGCTAAGAGTTACAGTACGCTGCTCAGCTCTCATTACACCGATACCATAACTTCCCCGATCAGGCTTAATATAGACCATTGTATATAACGCAAGCATTTCCTTAAGAGCATTGACATCGAATTTACGGGTATCAGGCACATATTGCAATAGAGAGTGATTTTGAAGGATGACTTTCGTTTTAGCCCATTTGCTTGGGACGCGTTGAATCTTCATTATCTTCCTCCTTATGAGTTTTGTGCAGGAATAGGTCCTTTGGGTTCCTTGTTGTAAAAAATGCAGTGGCAGCATAATCTTTGACAGCTGAAAATCAGGACAAGCTACCTAAACAATGGTATAATATAAGGATATGGGGTTATGCCTTATCGAACGATATTAGGATAATAAAACCGTGTTTCTTGTCTTTACAGTCTATGTAGTAAAGATATTTGCGGAAAGGGCAAATACCCTGATAAGCGCAAAAAGAAATCAATATTAGAAGATAAAAGGCTATCATGTTTAATTGTGCTACTTTTGTGAAAGTAATATAATTAAGGGTAGCGGTTTTTTAACTGAAGGAGGTCCAGCAACTCATGGCTGAACAAAATAACCCACAAGTCAAAGATCGGGACATTGGCGTGGAAATGCGTGAATCCTTTATGGATTACGCAATGAGCATCATTGTTAGCCGGGCTTTGCCAGATGTGCGGGACGGACTCAAGCCGGTTCACCGACGCATTTTGTTTGCGATGTCGGAGCTTGGAATGTCTGCGGATAAGCCTCATAAGAAATCTGCAAGAATCGTCGGTGAGGTTATCGGTAAGTACCACCCTCACGGTGACTCAGCTGTCTATGAAACAATGGTACGGATGGCTCAGGATTTCTCGATGCGCTATATGCTTGTAGACGGTCACGGGAACTTTGGTTCGATTGATGGTGATATGGCCGCGGCGATGCGGTACACAGAAGCCCGTCTTTCCAAGATTGCAGGCGAAATGCTTCGTGATTTGAACAAAGAGACAGTTGACTTCGCACCCAACTATGATGGTGAAGAGAATGAGCCGGTTGTATTGCCAGCCCGTTATCCGAATCTGCTCGTAAATGGGGTATCTGGTATTGCTGTAGGTATGGCTACTAATATTCCACCGCATAACCTTGGTGAAGTTATCGATGGTGTGCAGGCGATGATTAAGAATCCTGATATCACGCCAATGGAATTGATGGAGTTTATCCAAGGTCCGGATTTCCCTACGGCTGGATATATTTTGGGTCGTGAGGGCATTCGTCAGGCTTATCGTACGGGTCGTGGTTCAGTAACCATGCGTGCGAAGGCAACGATCGAAGAGAACAACGGCAAGGCTCGCATCATTGTGCATGAGCTTCCATACCAGGTTAACAAAGCAAGATTGGTTGAAAAAATCGCAGAATTAGTACGTGAGAAACGTATCGAAGGTATAACGGATCTTCGAGATGAGTCTGACCGTAACGGTATGCGTGTAGTTGTTGAGATGAGACGCGATGTTAATCCAAATGTAGTATTAAACAATCTATATAAACATACTTCTATGCAATCCACATTTGGGATTAACATGCTTGCCATCGTAAATAACGAGCCGAAAATTCTTAATCTGCGTGATGTACTTTATCATTATTTGCAGCACCAGATTGAAGTTATTCGTCGTCGTACTATATTTGATCTTAAAAAAGCTGAAGCACGCGCTCATATCTTAGAAGGTCTGCGCATTGCGCTTGATCATCTGGATGAAGTGATTGCGTTAATCCGTGCTTCGCGGACAACTGATATAGCCCGCGAAGGATTAATGAGCACCTTTAGCCTCAGTTTAGAGCAGGCTCAGGCTATCCTCGATATGCGGATGCAACGCCTGACCGGTCTGGAACGGGAAAAGATCGAGAATGAATATAACGAATTGATCGTTAAAATTGCAGAGTACCGTGAAATTCTGGCTAACGAGCATCTTGTACTGGAAATCATCAGCAACGAGCTGCAGGATATCCGTGATAGATATTCTGATGAACGCCGGACAGAGATTACGGTTGGTGAAGAAAGTATCCTGGATGAAGACCTTATTCCACGTGAAGAGGTTGTTATCACTATTACACATACAGGATATATCAAACGTCTACCTGTCAGCACCTACCGCAGTCAGAAGCGCGGTGGTCGCGGAGTCATGGGGATGGACACCAAGGACCAGGATTTTGTGGAGCATCTCTTCGTGAGTAACTCTCATAACTATCTGATGTTCTTTACCGATAAGGGTAAAGTTTACCGGATTAAAGCTTATGAGATCCCAGAATTGGGCCGTACAGCCCGGGGGACACCAATCATCAACCTGATTCAAATCGAACAAGGTGAGAAGATTAGTGCGGTAATCCAAGTGGAAGATGGCGATAGCGACAAATATTTGTTCTTTGCTACCCGCGAGGGTATCGTGAAGAAGACGCCTCTTGGAGATTATAATAACATCCGTAAAGGCGGTCTTATTGCTATTAATCTTCGTGAAGAAGATTCCCTGATCGAGGTTAAGCTGACTGATGGACAGCAAAATCTCATTATCGGTACAGCTCGCGGAATGTCGATTACGTTCTCAGAGAATGATGTGCGTTCTATGGGACGTAGCGCGACTGGCGTTAAGGGCATTACGCTTGACGGTAATGACCATGTCATTGGTATGGACTGTGTCGATAAGGAGCTTGAGGTTCTGATTGTTACTACCAAGGGTTATGGTAAACGGACACCAGCCGGTGATTATCGTTCCCAGACTCGTGGCGGTAAAGGGATCAAGACCATTAATCTCACCGATAAGAATGGTCCTGTAGTGGGTCTTAAGGTCGTTAAGAAGGATGAAGACTTAATGATCATTACGACTAGCGGTACCCTGATTCGTACCAGCATGGATGGAATCTCTACTATGGGCCGTTACGCTCAAGGGGTTAAGCTGATTAACATCCGCGAGGATGACGCAGTAGCTACCCTGTGTAGAGCTGACAAGAACGAAGAGGATGAATCTGAGGAAGTGGAAGGTCTGGAAGGCTTGGAAGGGCAAGAAGGCCTGGATGGGCAAGATACAGTCGAGGAATCTGGCGATATTGATCAGCCTGAGATCCTGACTGAGGACGAAGACACTGACCTAGAATAGGTTGAATTCAAAAAAGAGCAAGGGCTTCTATTCCAGAAGTTCTTGCTCTTTTTGTTGCCTTTTGAATGACCGATGCTTCAAAAAATAAAATAAATATTTTGAAAGAATAGTTTTCACTGCACTAGTGTCTTCCATTTATCCGTACTATAATTAGCCAATAGAATCCTATAAAGTACTAATTTCTCAGAAATTATCTGTCTTATCAATGTGAGGTAATGCTGGGTGTACGGCTTATAGAAATTAAGGGGCTGAGTATATGCCAAATATATTGGTTGGAGAAGTTAAAGCAGGCTCAAAGATAATAAAGGATGTAATTACACCTTTAGGGGGGACTTTATTCACTAAGGGAAAAATATTGCTCCCTCGTGATCTAGATATTTTACAGGCTTTTTTGATTGGGCAAGTGGAAATCGAAGGTGACCAAGGTGAGGCGAGTTCGGATGGAGCCAAAACAACAGCTAAGCAAGCTTCCCCTAAAGCTGGAGCCATTATCAACGAATCGATGTTGGCCAAGACTAATTCTCCTCTACATGATGAATACGATAAAATGCTCACTCTTATTAAGAACAGCTATCGATCGGTAACGGCAGCTTCACTTCCTATTTTTGAGCTTCGCAGTCAGTTAGAGACATTAATAGGTTATTTGAAGGATTATCATGTCTTGAAGTTTACACCGCGCACTTTAAAATATGAGGATTACAACTATCACAATGCTGTGTTGTCCGCGTTGACCTCCTATAAAATCGCTCAGTGGTGTGGGTACCCACAAAAGGATTGGATGCAGATTGCTTTTGCAGGATTATTACATGATATCGGTAATGCAAAAGTAGACAGCTCACTTTTACAGAAACCGGAGTCACTTAACAATAGTGAAATAGAAGAGGTACGCCGACACACTACATATGGTTATCAATTATTACGCAATGTTACAGCGATTAATGAAGGGGTAAGACTTGCCGCCTTGCAGCATCATGAGAAGATTGATGGCTCTGGTTATCCATTGAAGCTGGACGGCAGTCAGATTCATTTCTACGCTAAAGTAGTCGCAGTAGCAGATATATTTCATGCTATGACCTTAGAAAGAGCCTACAGAAGAGCACAGTCTCCTTATTTGGTACTAGAGCAGATTCTGACAGAAAGCTTCGGTAAGCTTGACCCAGTGATTGTGCAGACGTTTATACAGAAGAGTACTGATCTCTTTAATGGCACTAGAATCAAATTAAGCGATGGGCGTCATGGGGAGATTATCTTCACTGATCGCGCAAACCCTACACGTCCGATGGTTAAGATTGAGGAAACAATAGTTAACTTGATGCTGGAACGTGAATTGTATATTCAAGAGATCATTGCATAGGGTGTAGTTACAAGGGAATAAGGCTGTGCTAGCCACTCTATATCGCAGTATTGAGGCTTTTGGCAGCACAGTCTCTCATTTATCTATTATATTTCAAAAAAAGACTTGCAATGCATCTCCATACATGATATATTCTAAGTCCGGCCAAGAAGTACACATGCCGAGCTCGAAAAAGAAGTTAAAAAAAGAGCTTGACATTAAATAGCCGAACATGATATAGTATAAGAGTTGCTGCTGAGACATTAAACGGCGCCAACGAGAACTTGATCTTTGAAAACTGAACAACGAGTGAGTAGGAAATCACGCAAGTGAAATCCAAAATTAGAGAATTAATTTTCTCGTCAGATGTTTCAAAATGAGCATATCGCTCTTTTCAATACTAATTGGAGAGTTTGATCCTGGCTCAGGACGAACGCTGGCGGCGTGCCTAATACATGCAAGTCGAGCGGAGTTACTTTGAAAGCTTGCTTTCAAAGTAACTTAGCGGCGGACGGGTGAGTAACACGTAGGCAACCTGCCCTTCAGACTGGGATAACTACCGGAAACGGTAGCTAATACCGGATAATTTCTTTTTTCTCCTGAGAGAAGAATGAAAGACGGAGCAATCTGTCACTGAGGGATGGGCCTGCGGCGCATTAGCTAGTTGGTGGGGTAACGGCCCACCAAGGCGACGATGCGTAGCCGACCTGAGAGGGTGAACGGCCACACTGGGACTGAGACACGGCCCAGACTCCTACGGGAGGCAGCAGTAGGGAATCTTCCGCAATGGGCGAAAGCCTGACGGAGCAACGCCGCGTGAGTGATGAAGGTTTTCGGATCGTAAAGCTCTGTTGCCAGGGAAGAACGTCCGGTAGAGTAACTGCTACTGGAGTGACGGTACCTGAGAAGAAAGCCCCGGCTAACTACGTGCCAGCAGCCGCGGTAATACGTAGGGGGCAAGCGTTGTCCGGAATTATTGGGCGTAAAGCGCGCGCAGGCGGCTATTTAAGTCTGGTGTTTAAACCTTGGGCTCAACCTGAGGTCGCACTGGAAACTGGGTGGCTTGAGTACAGAAGAGGAAAGTGGAATTCCACGTGTAGCGGTGAAATGCGTAGATATGTGGAGGAACACCAGTGGCGAAGGCGACTTTCTGGGCTGTAACTGACGCTGAGGCGCGAAAGCGTGGGGAGCAAACAGGATTAGATACCCTGGTAGTCCACGCCGTAAACGATGAGTGCTAGGTGTTAGGGGTTTCGATACCCTTGGTGCCGAAGTTAACACAGTAAGCACTCCGCCTGGGGAGTACGGTCGCAAGACTGAAACTCAAAGGAATTGACGGGGACCCGCACAAGCAGTGGAGTATGTGGTTTAATTCGAAGCAACGCGAAGAACCTTACCAGGTCTTGACATCCCTCTGAATCTGCTAGAGATAGCAGCGGCCTTCGGGACAGAGGAGACAGGTGGTGCATGGTTGTCGTCAGCTCGTGTCGTGAGATGTTGGGTTAAGTCCCGCAACGAGCGCAACCCTTAACTTTAGTTGCCAGCAGGTAATGCTGGGCACTCTAGAGTGACTGCCGGTGACAAACCGGAGGAAGGTGGGGATGACGTCAAATCATCATGCCCCTTATGACCTGGGCTACACACGTACTACAATGGCCGGTACAACGGGAAGCGAAGCCGCGAGGTGGAGCCAATCCCATCAAAGCCGGTCTCAGTTCGGATTGCAGGCTGCAACTCGCCTGCATGAAGTCGGAATTGCTAGTAATCGCGGATCAGCATGCCGCGGTGAATACGTTCCCGGGTCTTGTACACACCGCCCGTCACACCACGAGAGTTTACAACACCCGAAGTCGGTGGGGTAACCCGCAAGGGAGCCAGCCGCCGAAGGTGGGGTAGATGATTGGGGTGAAGTCGTAACAAGGTAGCCGTATCGGAAGGTGCGGCTGGATCACCTCCTTTCTATGGAGAATCGTTCTCTGCAATGAGAACATTCAAATCGGAAGCTCAGCTTCCAAAACTCAGGTTTAGGCCTGTTACTCACTCGTTGCTCAGTTTTGAGAGTTTAAGCTCTCAAGTAAGACTTGATCCTTGAAAACTGGATACCGAAACGAATTTGCGTTTTAGAACATCTTTTAGCAACTTGTGCAAACAAGTAAATGTTATTAGTGAGATTTTTCTTCGGAAAAATCAAGGTTAAGCTAATAAGAGCACACGGAGGATGCCTAGGCGCCAGGAGCCGACGAAGGACGTGGCGAACAACGAAACTGCCTCGGGGAGCTGTAAGCAAGCTTTGATCCGGGGGTGTCCGAATGGGGAAACCCAGCTGTGGTAATTCGCAGTTACTCATACCTGAATACATAGGGTGTGTAGAGGCAGACCAGGGGAACTGAAACATCTAAGTACCCTGAGGAAGAGAAAACAATAGTGATTCCGTCAGTAGCGGCGAGCGAACGCGGAACAGCCTAAACCAAGGGGCTTGCCTCTTGGGGTTGTGGGACGTCTCACATGGAGTTACAAAGGAATATGGTAGGTGAAGAGGTCTGGAAAGGCCCGCGATAGAGGTAAAAGCCCTGTAACCTAAACTGTGTTCTCTCCGAGACGGATCCCGAGTAGTGCGGGGCACGTGAAACCCCGTATGAATCCAGCAGGACCATCTGCTAAGGCTAAATACTACCTGGCGACCGATAGTGAAACAGTACCGTGAGGGAAAGGTGAAAAGCACCCCGGAAGGGGAGTGAAATAGAACCTGAAACCGTGTGCTTACAAAAAGTCAGAGCCCGATCTATGGGTGATGGCGTGCCTTTTGTAGAATGAACCGGCGAGTTACGTTTAACATGCAAGGTTAAGCCGAGAAGGTGGAGCCGCAGCGAAAGCGAGTCTGAATAGGGCGATTTAGTATGTGGACGTAGACCCGAAACCGTGTGATCTACCCCTGTCCAGGGTGAAGGTGCGGTAACACGCACTGGAGGCCCGAACCCACGTACGTTGAAAAGTGCGGGGATGAGGTGGGGGTAGCGGAGAAATTCCAATCGAACTCGGAGATAGCTGGTTCTCCCCGAAATAGCTTTAGGGCTAGCCTCGGTATAAGAGTAGTGGAGGTAGAGCACTGATTGGGTGCGGGGTCCGCAAGGATTACCAAGCTCAGTCAAACTCCGAATGCCATATACTTATTGCCGGGAGTCAGACAGTGAGTGCTAAGATCCATTGTCAAAAGGGAAACAGCCCAGACCATCAGCTAAGGTCCCCAAGTGTGTGTTAAGTGGGAAAGGATGTGGAGTTGCACAGACAACCAGGATGTTGGCTTAGAAGCAGCCACCATTGAAAGAGTGCGTAATAGCTCACTGGTCGAGTGACTCTGCGCCGAAAATGTAACGGGGCTAAACACACCACCGAAGCTATGGCTAGATACGTATGTATCTGGGGTAGGGGAGCGTTGTGTAGGGGTTGAAGGTGTACTGAAAAGAGCGCTGGACACTACACAAGTGAGAATGCCGGTATGAGTAACGAAAAGATCAGTGAGAATCTGATCCGCCGAAAGCCCAAGGTTTCCTGAGGAAGGCTCGTCCGCTCAGGGTAAGTCGGGACCTAAGGCGAGGCCGAAAGGCGTAGTCGAAGGACAACAGTTTGAAATTACTGTACCACCGTAATCCGCTATGAGCGATGGGGTGACGCAGGAGGGTAGTGACGCGGACTGATGGATGTCCGTCTAAGCAGTGAGGCTGATGTGTAGGCAAATCCGCACATCGATAAGGCTGGGCTGTGATGGGGAGCGAAAATTATAGTAGCGAAGGTCATGATCTCACACTGCCAAGAAAAGCCTCTAGCCAGGAGAAGGTGCCCGTACCGCAAACCGACACAGGTAGGCGAGAAGAGAATTCTAAGGCGCGCGGAAGAACTCTCGTTAAGGAACTCGGCAAAATGACCCCGTAACTTCGGGAGAAGGGGTGCCCCGGTAGTGTGAATAGCACGAGGGGGCCGCAGTGAAAAGGCCCAAGCGACTGTTTAGCAAAAACACAGGTCTGTGCGAAGCCGCAAGGCGAAGTATACGGGCTGACGCCTGCCCGGTGCTGGAAGGTTAAGGGGAGTGGTTAGGGGTAACCCGAAGCTATGAACCGAAGCCCCAGTAAACGGCGGCCGTAACTATAACGGTCCTAAGGTAGCGAAATTCCTTGTCAGGTAAATTCTGACCCGCACGAATGGCGTAACGACTTGGGCGCTGTCTCAACGAGAGATCCGGTGAAATTTTAATACCTGTGAAGATGCAGGTTACCCGCGACAAGACGGAAAGACCCCATGGAGCTTTACTGCAGCTTGATATTGAATTTGGGTACGATCTGTACAGGATAGGTGGGAGCCGTAGAAATCGGAGCGCAAGCTTCGGTGGAGGCGCCGTTGGGATACCACCCTGATCGTATCTAGGTTCTAACCTAGTACCCTTATCGGGTACGGGGACCGTGTCAGGCGGGCAGTTTGACTGGGGCGGTCGCCTCCTAAAGAGTAACGGAGGCGTTCCAAGGTTCCCTCAGAATGGTTGGAAATCATTCGCAGAGTGCAAAGGCATAAGGGAGCTTGACTGCGAGACCTACAAGTCGAGCAGGGACGAAAGTCGGACTTAGTGATCCGGTGGTACCGCATGGAAGGGCCATCGCTCAACGGATAAAAGCTACCCTGGGGATAACAGGCTTATCTCCCCCAAGAGTCCACATCGACGGGGAGGTTTGGCACCTCGATGTCGGCTCATCGCATCCTGGGGCTGAAGTAGGTCCCAAGGGTTGGGCTGTTCGCCCATTAAAGCGGTACGCGAGCTGGGTTCAGAACGTCGTGAGACAGTTCGGTCCCTATCTGTCGTGGGCGCAGGAAATTTGAGAGGAGCTGTCCTTAGTACGAGAGGACCGGGATGGACGTACCGCTGGTGCACCAGTTGTTCCGCCAGGAGCATGGCTGGGTAGCTACGTACGGACGGGATAAGCGCTGAAAGCATCTAAGCGTGAAGCCCCCCTCAAGATGAGATTTCCCAATTAGTAAGACCCCTTGAAGACGACGAGGTAGATAGGTTGGAGGTGGAAGTGCAGCAATGCATGGAGCTGACCAATACTAATCGGTCGAGGGCTTATCCTATACTTAGAATGCAGATTCGTTTCGGATTCAGTTTTCAGGCGATTAAGCCTGTAACACGCTTAGAAATTCATTGTCACTTCTGGTGATGAACCGAATTTCACGCGGCAGCGTCTGTTTCACAGACGCATGTTTGGTGGCGATAGCGGAGGGGTTCCACGCGTACCCATCCCGAACACGACCGTTAAGCCCTCCAGCGCCGATGGTACTTGGACCGAAGGGTCCTGGGAGAGTAGGACGTTGCCAAGCACGCAAGACCACTGTTGAGTAATCGACAGTGGTCTTTTTGTTATGTATATTTACTTAAGGATTGTTGCAAATTAAATTATGTTTGACAGACTACAGTGTTTAACCCATAATACAATTCATACTAAACATATAAGAATTATAGGGGGAGCGAATTATGTCATACTTTAGTGTATCTATTAAGAAACCGATTCTGTTGGGGGCAATAGCAGTTTTGCTATTGATGTTAATTGCAGGGTGCTCGGGGTCTAATAATAAGGCTGATTCAAATAAAGAGGCACAGGAAAGTGCGAGTCCGGCAACTCAAAGTCCTCAAACTGCAGAACCTGCAACGGGAGGGACTTTCGTCTATGGACGACCTGCTTCTGTAACTTCGCTGGATTTGCATAATCAGATTACGTCCAACAATGCTTTTGCAATCGACAAAGTCTTTGAATCATTAGTCGCTTTTGACAGCGAAGGTGAAATTGTAGATTGGCTTGCTAAGTCACATAATATCAGTGAAGATGGTCTGACGTATACATTCGAGCTTCGTGATGGTTTGAAGTTTTCAAATGGTACGGATGTGACTGCAGAAGATGCTGTTTTCTCTCTTGAGCGGCACTTGAAGGTAGGCGGCCCGCTGGCAATATCTGCAAAGGTGGACACAATCAAAGCGCAAGATAACAAAACGCTTGTTATTACACTTAAAGAGCCTTATACACCATTTATCTCGGAGCTATCTAATTTCTCAAATGGTATCCTTCCTAACAATTTCGGTGGAGTATCCGAAGAAGAATTCTTCAAGAAACCAATCGGTACGGGACCTTTTGTTGTTGAAACATGGGACACTGCAGGTGATCTGACCTTCACTAAGAATACATTCTACTGGCAAGAAGGTAAACCCTATATTGATAAGCTTGTTTATAAGCTGATTGAAGATGACAGCCAAGCGATTAACCAGCTGAAGGCTGGAGAAGTTAATGCTATTGAATCTTTGGCTCTGCAAAATGCCAATGAGATTAAAGATGGGGCTGACACTAAAGTAGTTACTAACGGTAGTTGGGTGACAGAGCAATTGTTCTTTAATACGTTGGATGAACATTTTTCTGATGTGCATGTCCGTCGCGCTCTGGCGCTGGCGCTTGATCGTGAGGGCTTGACCAAGGCGCTAACCTTTGGTTATGCACAAACAGCAAACTCATTGCTGCCAACAACGATTCCTTATAACGCAAATGATACAATCAAAGCACTGAACTTTAATATCGAAGCAGCCAAGGAGGAGCTTGCAAAATCTGCCTTCCCTAATGGCTTCACTACCAAATTACTTGTAGCATCCGGTAATAGCACAAGAGCTCAAGAGGCACAAATTATTCAGGCAGCGGGTCAAACGATCGGGATTAAGATTGAGATTGAATCGATTGAACTTGCCACTTTCCGTGAACGTTTCTTCGCATATGATTTTGCGGCAATGCTGAACAGCGGTCAGGCGGATTCCCCTGAAGCGAACTCAATTATTGCTTTCCAAACTGATCCGGAAGGCTTCAGCAAATCATATTGGACGCATTATACAAATAATGAAGTTACGAAGCTTCTATATGAGGGACAAAAAACTGCGGATGGCGATGAACGTGCACAAATCTATACTAAGCTGCTGCAGACCCTTGCTGATGAAGTTCCGTATATTCCGCTTTACTATCCAGATGTTTTAAAAGGTATTCGTTCTTCAGTTGACGGTCTCGTTGTTCTACCGAACGGCAGTGCCCGTTTCGAAGATGTCCGCATCAGCCAATGATGAATCTTAAGCAGGCGTTAAATCAACCGAAAGGAAGCAAGGGTTCTTATAACTGGCTTGTGATATCTCTTATAAAAGCATTGGCAGTGATCTTCTGTGTAATGATAGCAGTCTTTTTCATCATTCGAATCGTGCCGGGAGATCCAGCAAAAATGATTTTGGGAGAATACAGCACCCCTGAGGCGCTCAAGAGTATGCATCATACTCTTGGGCTGGACCTCCCTTTATGGGAGCAATTCATCCGATTTGTGAAGACGCTGTTTACTCGAGGAGATACTGGAAACTCCATTATTATGGGGACATCAACAAGAGAGTTGATTACACAACGGGCCCCTGTTACTTTGCTGCTCATCGTGATGGCTTGTGTGTTGGCGATTTTTGTATCTCTTCTGCTCGCTACGGTAGCCGCTACGCATAAGGATAAACTGCTGGACCATTTGATACGTATTTTTCCTACAATTACTCTAGGTATGCCAATCTTCTGGGTTGGCTTACTTTTAATTTTGCTCTTTAGTGTCCGGCTTGGCTGGTTCCCTGTTGGGGGAGTAAGTGAAGGGTGGGTCGGAACCTTGCATAGTCTTGCACTTCCAGCAATCACTGTTGCTTTTTCACAGGTTCCTACGCTTGTTCGTTCATTAAGAGCGCAGATGCTTGAAGTGTTAGAATCGGATTTTGTAGTCACCCTTAAGGCTGCGGGCATACCAAACAGGGTTATTTTATTTAAACATGTGCTGCGCAACTCTGCTCTTCCTACGCTAATGCTGCTGGGTGTGAATATTTCTTATTTAATCGGAGGCACCTTGGTCGTTGAGCAGGTATTTGGAATTAAGGGAATTGGCAGCTTATTGTTCACTTCAATTTCGAAACGGGACTTTCCGGTTATTCAAGGAATAGCACTTTACTGTGCGCTATCTGTTGTGATCATCAGTCTCTTGATTGAAATCATTTCCTGGTGGCTTGATCCCAGAACGAAAGGAAAACAATGAAAACTATAAGACTAGACTCGCGATTGTATGAAGACGGTAAGATAACAAGCGGCTTAAAGCGAATATGGAATACCCCTTCACTTCTAGTGGGAATTATTATGTTTGCAGCTCTTATTCTCTTGACTGTGTTTATACCTTATATAAGTCCTTATGACCCTTCTGAGCAAAATTTGAGTGCCTTTTTACAGCCTCCGTCAGGCGAACATTGGTTGGGAACTGATCAATTAGGGCGTGATCTGTTTACCAGACTGATTTATGCAGCGAGGACTGATTTGAAAATCATGGTCTTGGCAGAAATCATTCCCTTTTGCACAGGTGTATTTCTAGGAATGCTGGCAGGATATTACGGCAAATGGATCGATACAGTTATTACGCTGTTGTCAGATACATTCATCGCCTTTCCTTTTTATCTGATCGTTATTATCGTTGCTTTTGCTAGTGGAGCAGGAGAACGGGGCATTTATATTACTTTTATCTTTGTAGGATGGATTGTCTTTGCCCGTGTCGTCAGAGGTCTTAGTGCTTCTTTTCGCAATCAGGAATGGGTGGCATCCGCTCAAACCTTAGGGCTACCTGGAGTGAAAATTATTTTACGTCATCTCCTGCCTAATGTACTACCGCAAGCCGTGGTCGTCCTTATGACAGATATGATTGGATTGCTTGTTGCCATTGTTACGCTCGGGTATCTTGGTATCGGCATTACACCGCCAACTCCTGACTGGGGGACAATGATTTCAGATGGGCAGCCCTTCATCACTACAGCTTGGTGGCTCTCGGCCGTGCCGGGATTTGCAGTGGTGTATACGGGGATAGCTTTGTCGCTCCTAGGTGATGGTTTGGCAGACATATGGAGGAAAAAATAATGTCTATACAACCCATTTTAGAAATAGAGGCGCTATCGCTGGCAGCTAAGTCAAATGACAGATTGGTCAATAATGTTAGTTTTTCGCTGGGTAAAGGGGAGAGTCTGGGATTAGTAGGTGAATCGGGATCAGGAAAATCGCTTACGCTGCGTGCAATTTTAGGCTTGCTTCCAAATGGTGTTGAACAGACTGGTGGCACCATTAAAAGTGACGTAAGCAGTGCGATGGTCTTTCAAGATCCAAGAGGAGCGCTTGATCCGCTCTGTACGGTTGTCAAACAACTGGCTGAAGTTGTGTATTACAGACAGAGAGTAAGCCGTAAGACCTCGCGGGTAATTGCACTGGAACTGCTCGAAAGGCTTGGTCTCCCCGATTCATTGAAGAAAAAGGACCGGTATCCGAGTCAGCTGTCAGGCGGTCAGTGTCAACGGGTAGTCATCGCTCTGGCACTGGCGTGCAAGCCAGGCATACTTCTCTGTGATGAACCGACAACGGCGCTGGACGTCACGGTTCAACGGCAAATTATTGAGACGATCACGAGCCTCCAGCATGAGCTCAGTTTTGCCATGGTATTTGTTACGCATAACCTAGCGATTGCAGCAAACTTGTGTTCACGGCTATGTGTAATGAAACAGGGACAGATTGTTGAGCAGGGCAATACCCTTGATATTTTGCAAAATCCGAAAGACCCTTACACACAGATGCTGATTGATTCGGTGCTTCCTTTGCCAGAGCTTGAAAGGAGTAGAGAATCATGAAATTAGCCTTGCAAATAAAAGATTTAACTGTTGATTATGGCGGCTTTACTGCACTGGATCGTATCAATCTGAATCTTGAGCAGCACACCACCCTTGGGCTTGTTGGAGAATCCGGATCAGGGAAATCTACGCTGGCGCGAGTAATTGCTGGACTGATTGCCCCAAATGAGGGGCAGATTCTGTTGGGTACCCAAGAATTAAAAAAGAAAAGAAGCCGTGAGCAGCACAAAACAATCCAGATGATATTCCAAAATCCAGATGCTTCGCTAAATCCTAAACATTCGATTAGGCAAATTCTTTCCGAGCCCTTATTGTTTCATAAAATAGTGGGGCGTACAGGTGTTGAACAAAGATGCAAAGAGCTTTTGAATCAAGTTCATTTAGAACAGAAGGCCTTAGACAAATTCCCACATGAATTTTCCGGCGGCCAGCGTCAACGGATAGCGATCGCTCGTGCATTAAGTGTTGAGCCAAGCATCCTGATCGCGGATGAACCTACAAGTGCGTTGGATGTATCTGTGCAGCTTAGTGTGCTCGAACTGTTTAATACGCTGAAGGCTGAGCTTAATCTCACCATGCTTTTTATTTCTCATGATCTAGGTGTAATCAATGCAATTAGTGATACGGTAGCAGTTATGCGGCAAGGAAAGCTCGTGGAGCAGAGTCCGCGGGACCAATTCTTCATCCGTCCTAAACATGAATACAGTTATGAGCTGTTGTCAGCGGTTCCGAAAATGCCAAAATAAAGTACATCAGGAGGTTTTCTTATGAACCGAGAACATAAAGGATACGTGCCACTTTCACTGGCTGAGTACAATAAGCTAACACATTTAATTTCCAAAGTTTTGTTTACTGAGCACCCTCCAGTTATCATCCCGGCTGAGGCAATCCTTGGAATCGAGGCGGTAGCCGCCGGAATAGCTGCACCTGGTCGAACCATTGTAAATATAGTAACAGGTCCCTATGGAAGTTTATTTGGAAAATGGCTTGAGCGGGGTGGAGCAACGGTTGTTGAAGTAAAGGTTCCTTTTGATGAAGTGGTCACTAGCGACCAAGTTGCTTCCGCAATTAAGGAGTTTAAACCTTGTGCCCTTTCTTTTGTTCAAGCTGAAGTGGTTACTGGAGGCTCTAATCCTGCTAAAGAAATATTTGAAATTGCAAAAGAATTCAATCTTATTACTGTGTCGGACTCCGTATCTGCGGTTGGGGGAGAGGCCCTGCTGGTGGATGAATGGTCCGTTGATTTTGCAGTTATAGGTGCGCAAAAAGCCTTAGCTGGACCCAACGGTGTTAGTGCCGTAAGTATTTCTCCACGTGGCTGGGAATTTCTTGAGTCGAATGAAAATGCTCCACGCAATTCTATTTTATCCTTGCTGGATCTGAAACCATCACTGGGAGACGCCGCGCCACTGCGGGTTGCCCCAAACATTCCTACGCTGGAGGCTAGAGCCTTGATTCAAGCTTTGACACGAATTGAAGAAGAAGGATTGGATCAAGTAATCAAACGCCATGAGCGAGCCGCAGCAGCTGCTGTAGCTGGTATTAAATCCTTGGGGCTTGAGCCTTGGCAAAAGGACAGCAGACATTATTCTACGCTGACTACAACGGTGCGGATTTCTGAAAAGCAAGAGTTGCGGATTGAGCAGCCTATAGGCATTGTGGCTCCCGGAGACGGAGAATTATTTGGCCATCTTCTGCGGATCAACCATTTTGGAACGAATGCTGAGCGGCAAAGTGTGGAGAAGGCTATATCCACGCTTGCCGAACTGTTGAAACAAGACCCTGTTCAGGCATTAGCAGCTGTTCGGCTGGCATGGGGGGAATGAAGATGATCCTTAAGCATCCAGAGCTGCAAACGTTCAATGATATTTTTATAGCAGGTATCGAAGGCAGACGTTTTGATGTCGTGATAAAGGATGGTCGTTTTTCATCCATTACTGAAGCGGAGCCGCATCAAGTGGAGTCAAATCTTGCAGGAACAGATCTGTGGCTAAGTCCGGGTATTATTGATCTTCATACGCATTTAGCTTGGACAGATTTTGACCACTCTGATCAATTGAAGCGCGATGCCAACCAGATCGAAATTATGCAGGCACAAGCTTTTGAAGCTACTCTTAGGACGGGTGTAACGACTGCCCGTGATGCAGGTGGGATTCTGCCGAGCACAGTGCAGCATCTTGTTCAGCAATATCAGCATCCATTAAGAGTGCAGACCAGTAGCGATATGATTGGAGCAGCAGATGCCCGTGGTCTCAAGCATTTAGAACAACGCATGGCGGAAATCTTTGCTACAGGAGCGGGTTGGATAAAAATCATGGCCACAGGCGGGCTTGGAGCACCTACCGAGAAAGTCGTTGACCCGATCTTTTCCGAAGAAGAGTTCGCGTTCATTGTTCGTAATGCACATGCCCATGATAAGAAGGTACTGGTTCATACCTGGGGTGGAGTGACGATAGACTGGTCCATCCAGGCCGGCGTGGCATCAATAGAGCATGGGATGTTTTTAACTGAGGATCAGGCAGGAAGACTTGCTAACTCGGGGGTAGCGTTTGTGCCCACCACATCAATTTATCGTATTGCTGCAGACCCAAAAGGCGTTCTAGCGTTAAACCCGATCATTTGCGACCGAGCTGCCCGAGCTACCGAATGTCATTCCAAGGCCATTCATTATGCAAAAAGAGAAGGCGTTCGTATTGGATTCGGTACAGATTATGCCACACCTGCACTACATGGCTATAACCTTCAAGAACTGGATACATTGATTGATTATGGCTTAACTCGGAGAGAAGCGTGGCAGGCTGCGACTAAAAGTGCTGCTGATATTCTGGGGAGCGGTAACGAGCTGGGGCAAATTGCAGAAGGCTTTATTGCAGATGCTGTTGTTTTCAAAGTGGATCCATACGAAGCGCACGATGCAGATGCCCTTCGAAACAATATCGTTGCCGTAATTACTGGAGCAAAGGAAGCGGAATTAATCTAGAATCGTCTAAGCTTCTTCTAAAAAAACAACTGTTATCTTCTGCAGTTGTTTTTTACTTTCTAGATAATTAGATGATAAGTGGAGGTAGTTATTATAATACGATAATACATAGATGATGTTTTATGCTTTTGATTTTATATAAAAAAACTCTTGCAATGATTATCCATACATGATATATTCTAAGTCCGGCCAAGAAATACACATGCCGAGCTCGAAAAAGAAGTTAAAAAAAGAGCTTGACATTAAATAGCCGAACATGATATAGTATAAGAGTTGCTGCTGAGACATTAAACGGCGCCAACGAGAACTTGATCTTTGAAAACTGAACAACGAGTGAGTAGGAAATCACGCAAGTGAAATCCAAAATTAGAGAATTAATTTTCTCGTCAGATGTTTCAAAATGAGCATATCGCTCTTTTCAATACTAATTGGAGAGTTTGATCCTGGCTCAGGACGAACGCTGGCGGCGTGCCTAATACATGCAAGTCGAGCGGAGTTACTTTGAAAGCTTGCTTTCAAAGTAACTTAGCGGCGGACGGGTGAGTAACACGTAGGCAACCTGCCCTTCAGACTGGGATAACTACCGGAAACGGTAGCTAATACCGGATAATTTCTTTTTTCTCCTGAGAGAAGAATGAAAGACGGAGCAATCTGTCACTGAGGGATGGGCCTGCGGCGCATTAGCTAGTTGGTGGGGTAACGGCCCACCAAGGCGACGATGCGTAGCCGACCTGAGAGGGTGAACGGCCACACTGGGACTGAGACACGGCCCAGACTCCTACGGGAGGCAGCAGTAGGGAATCTTCCGCAATGGGCGAAAGCCTGACGGAGCAACGCCGCGTGAGTGATGAAGGTTTTCGGATCGTAAAGCTCTGTTGCCAGGGAAGAACGTCCGGTAGAGTAACTGCTACCGGAGTGACGGTACCTGAGAAGAAAGCCCCGGCTAACTACGTGCCAGCAGCCGCGGTAATACGTAGGGGGCAAGCGTTGTCCGGAATTATTGGGCGTAAAGCGCGCGCAGGCGGCTATTTAAGTCTGGTGTTTAAACCTTGGGCTCAACCTGAGGTCGCACTGGAAACTGGGTGGCTTGAGTACAGAAGAGGAAAGTGGAATTCCACGTGTAGCGGTGAAATGCGTAGATATGTGGAGGAACACCAGTGGCGAAGGCGACTTTCTGGGCTGTAACTGACGCTGAGGCGCGAAAGCGTGGGGAGCAAACAGGATTAGATACCCTGGTAGTCCACGCCGTAAACGATGAGTGCTAGGTGTTAGGGGTTTCGATACCCTTGGTGCCGAAGTTAACACAGTAAGCACTCCGCCTGGGGAGTACGGTCGCAAGACTGAAACTCAAAGGAATTGACGGGGACCCGCACAAGCAGTGGAGTATGTGGTTTAATTCGAAGCAACGCGAAGAACCTTACCAGGTCTTGACATCCCTCTGAATCTGCTAGAGATAGCAGCGGCCTTCGGGACAGAGGAGACAGGTGGTGCATGGTTGTCGTCAGCTCGTGTCGTGAGATGTTGGGTTAAGTCCCGCAACGAGCGCAACCCTTAACTTTAGTTGCCAGCAGGTAATGCTGGGCACTCTAGAGTGACTGCCGGTGACAAACCGGAGGAAGGTGGGGATGACGTCAAATCATCATGCCCCTTATGACCTGGGCTACACACGTACTACAATGGCCGGTACAACGGGAAGCGAAGCCGCGAGGTGGAGCCAATCCCATCAAAGCCGGTCTCAGTTCGGATTGCAGGCTGCAACTCGCCTGCATGAAGTCGGAATTGCTAGTAATCGCGGATCAGCATGCCGCGGTGAATACGTTCCCGGGTCTTGTACACACCGCCCGTCACACCACGAGAGTTTACAACACCCGAAGTCGGTGGGGTAACCCGCAAGGGAGCCAGCCGCCGAAGGTGGGGTAGATGATTGGGGTGAAGTCGTAACAAGGTAGCCGTATCGGAAGGTGCGGCTGGATCACCTCCTTTCTATGGAGAATCGTTCTCTGCAATGAGAA
Source organism: Paenibacillus sp. FSL H3-0329 (assembly GCF_037963285.1). Lineage (NCBI taxonomy): Bacteria > Bacillati > Bacillota > Bacilli > Caryophanales > Paenibacillaceae > Paenibacillus > Paenibacillus sp. FSL H3-0329. The sequence continues at coordinate 26,274 of NZ_CP150150.1, forward strand.
CATTCAAATCGGAAGCTCAGCTTCCAAAACTCAGGTTTAGGCCTGTTACTCACTCGTTGCTCAGTTTTGAGAGTTTAAGCTCTCAAGTAAGACTTGATCCTTGAAAACTGGATACCGAAACGAATTTGCGTTTTAGAACATCTTTTAGCAACTTGTGCAAACAAGTAAATGTTATTAGTGAGATTTTTCTTCGGAAAAATCAAGGTTAAGCTAATAAGAGCACACGGAGGATGCCTAGGCGCCAGGAGCCGACGAAGGACGTGGCGAACAACGAAACTGCCTCGGGGAGCTGTAAGCAAGCTTTGATCCGGGGGTGTCCGAATGGGGAAACCCAGCTGTGGTAATTCGCAGTTACTCATACCTGAATACATAGGGTGTGTAGAGGCAGACCAGGGGAACTGAAACATCTAAGTACCCTGAGGAAGAGAAAACAATAGTGATTCCGTCAGTAGCGGCGAGCGAACGCGGAACAGCCTAAACCAAGGGGCTTGCCTCTTGGGGTTGTGGGACGTCTCACATGGAGTTACAAAGGAATATGGTAGGTGAAGAGGTCTGGAAAGGCCCGCGATAGAGGTAAAAGCCCTGTAACCTAAACTGTGTTCTCTCCGAGACGGATCCCGAGTAGTGCGGGGCACGTGAAACCCCGTATGAATCCAGCAGGACCATCTGCTAAGGCTAAATACTACCTGGCGACCGATAGTGAAACAGTACCGTGAGGGAAAGGTGAAAAGCACCCCGGAAGGGGAGTGAAATAGAACCTGAAACCGTGTGCTTACAAAAAGTCAGAGCCCGATCTATGGGTGATGGCGTGCCTTTTGTAGAATGAACCGGCGAGTTACGTTTAACATGCAAGGTTAAGCCGAGAAGGTGGAGCCGCAGCGAAAGCGAGTCTGAATAGGGCGATTGAGTATGTGGACGTAGACCCGAAACCGTGTGATCTACCCCTGTCCAGGGTGAAGGTGCGGTAACACGCACTGGAGGCCCGAACCCACGTACGTTGAAAAGTGCGGGGATGAGGTGGGGGTAGCGGAGAAATTCCAATCGAACTCGGAGATAGCTGGTTCTCCCCGAAATAGCTTTAGGGCTAGCCTCGGTATAAGAGTAGTGGAGGTAGAGCACTGATTGGGTGCGGGGTCCGCAAGGATTACCAAGCTCAGTCAAACTCCGAATGCCATATACTTATTGCCGGGAGTCAGACAGTGAGTGCTAAGATCCATTGTCAAAAGGGAAACAGCCCAGACCATCAGCTAAGGTCCCCAAGTGTGTGTTAAGTGGGAAAGGATGTGGAGTTGCACAGACAACCAGGATGTTGGCTTAGAAGCAGCCACCATTGAAAGAGTGCGTAATAGCTCACTGGTCGAGTGACTCTGCGCCGAAAATGTAACGGGGCTAAACACACCACCGAAGCTATGGCTAGATACTATGTATCTGGGGTAGGGGAGCGTTGTGTAGGGGTTGAAGGTGTACTGAAAAGAGCGCTGGACACTACACAAGTGAGAATGCCGGTATGAGTAACGAAAAGATCAGTGAGAATCTGATCCGCCGAAAGCCCAAGGTTTCCTGAGGAAGGCTCGTCCGCTCAGGGTAAGTCGGGACCTAAGGCGAGGCCGAAAGGCGTAGTCGAAGGACAACAGTTTGAAATTACTGTACCACCGTAATCCGCTATGAGCGATGGGGTGACGCAGGAGGGTAGTGACGCGGACTGATGGATGTCCGTCTAAGCAGTGAGGCTGATGTGTAGGCAAATCCGCACATCGATAAGGCTGGGCTGTGATGGGGAGCGAAAATTATAGTAGCGAAGGTCATGATCTCACACTGCCAAGAAAAGCCTCTAGCCAGGAGAAGGTGCCCGTACCGCAAACCGACACAGGTAGGCGAGAAGAGAATTCTAAGGCGCGCGGAAGAACTCTCGTTAAGGAACTCGGCAAAATGACCCCGTAACTTCGGGAGAAGGGGTGCCCCGGTAGTGTGAATAGCACGAGGGGGCCGCAGTGAAAAGGCCCAAGCGACTGTTTAGCAAAAACACAGGTCTGTGCGAAGCCGCAAGGCGAAGTATACGGGCTGACGCCTGCCCGGTGCTGGAAGGTTAAGGGGAGTGGTTAGGGGTAACCCGAAGCTATGAACCGAAGCCCCAGTAAACGGCGGCCGTAACTATAACGGTCCTAAGGTAGCGAAATTCCTTGTCAGGTAAATTCTGACCCGCACGAATGGCGTAACGACTTGGGCGCTGTCTCAACGAGAGATCCGGTGAAATTTTAATACCTGTGAAGATGCAGGTTACCCGCGACAAGACGGAAAGACCCCATGGAGCTTTACTGCAGCTTGATATTGAATTTGGGTACGATCTGTACAGGATAGGTGGGAGCCGTAGAAATCGGAGCGCAAGCTTCGGTGGAGGCGCCGTTGGGATACCACCCTGATCGTATCTAGGTTCTAACCTAGTACCCTTATCGGGTACGGGGACCGTGTCAGGCGGGCAGTTTGACTGGGGCGGTCGCCTCCTAAAGAGTAACGGAGGCGTTCCAAGGTTCCCTCAGAATGGTTGGAAATCATTCGCAGAGTGCAAAGGCATAAGGGAGCTTGACTGCGAGACCTACAAGTCGAGCAGGGACGAAAGTCGGACTTAGTGATCCGGTGGTACCGCATGGAAGGGCCATCGCTCAACGGATAAAAGCTACCCTGGGGATAACAGGCTTATCTCCCCCAAGAGTCCACATCGACGGGGAGGTTTGGCACCTCGATGTCGGCTCATCGCATCCTGGGGCTGAAGTAGGTCCCAAGGGTTGGGCTGTTCGCCCATTAAAGCGGTACGCGAGCTGGGTTCAGAACGTCGTGAGACAGTTCGGTCCCTATCTGTCGTGGGCGCAGGAAATTTGAGAGGAGCTGTCCTTAGTACGAGAGGACCGGGATGGACGTACCGCTGGTGCACCAGTTGTTCCGCCAGGAGCATGGCTGGGTAGCTACGTACGGACGGGATAAGCGCTGAAAGCATCTAAGCGTGAAGCCCCCCTCAAGATGAGATTTCCCAATTAGTAAGACCCCTTGAAGACGACGAGGTAGATAGGTTGGAGGTGGAAGTGCAGCAATGCATGGAGCTGACCAATACTAATCGGTCGAGGGCTTATCCTATACTTAGAATGCAGATTCGTTTCGGATTCAGTTTTCAGGCGATTAAGCCTGTAACACGCTTAGAAATTCATTGTCACTTCTGGTGATGAACCGAATTTCACGCGGCAGCGTCTGTTTCACAGACGCATGTTTGGTGGCGATAGCGGAGGGGTTCCACGCGTACCCATCCCGAACACGACCGTTAAGCCCTCCAGCGCCGATGGTACTTGGACCGAAGGGTCCTGGGAGAGTAGGACGTTGCCAAGCACATTAAGCCATTGTTGATTTATCAGCAGTGGCTTTTTTGTTTTTTTTGGACAAGAGTGATATTTGAAGGGGAGTACAACATCTGAAGGGGCTGTAATTGAGTGACATTTTTGTTACCGACGCTGAGGTCGATACAAGTATAATAGATAAGTGCAAATAATAAGCAACATCTCTAATACGAAGGAACTACTCATAAATTCTAACTTTGAATTTTCTTGTGTCTTTAGATGCATTGTGGAGGTAAGGAGGATTTAAGGCATGAAACAAACAAGAATTATTAAGATATTAATTTTTTCGTGTATAGTAGCTTTAATACTGGCAGGCTGCGGTACGAAAGCGCCCAGCTGGGATGCTTTTGAGGGTGCGCTAAACGAGAAGAATTTCCCTGTACCCCAAGAGGCGTACTCACCAGACCAGACTACGACAAACGTTGCTATGGATTATGTACGTTATTCTTTACCTGGATTAAAGGAGAAGAATGGTATCCCAGAGGAGTATATGGATACTATTAAGGCCTGGGGATGGGTTGAACAGGAAGAGGAGAATACCGATTCATCTGGTGTTTTTCAGAAGGATGGAGTAACGGTTCATTTAACAGTACATGATGATTATTTTATAGTTATGATTCCTAAAGAAAAGAAGGCCTTAATTAAAGGTCTTAAGACAAAATAAATAATCGCCGTCCTTTATGGATGGCGATTTATTTATATGCGAATACAGGTTAACCGTACTCTATTGAGAGTAATAGGAGGCATCGGTTGGATTAAACTTCAGCATGCCTTCCTTGTTGCGTTGATTTATTTTGAACAGTGTATAGAGACGGGGTAGTAAAAGCCACAAGTGGCAAATAATCAGGGATACTGTAAATGCCGGTGGTGACCAAAAAATAAAGAGAGCTGCAATACAAAGACCAATATAAAAATTATGTAACTGTACTTTACGGAAAATGCGGTAACTAATGTGTTGATCTGGCATGAAGCCAAGCCACGGGATTTTAAATGAGATGGACCATCTTTTTGAAATAGGATGCCCGGAGATTAGAAGTACTGAGCGTGAAATAACATATTGAACCCAGAACATAACCGGAGCAGCTATAATTAAGTAGAGAATACTCCACCAAGAAAGAAAGACTGTCTCGAGCACAAGGACCAAAAAAGGGAGCAAAATATAAACACGCAGCAGAGGTGCCGTTAGATTAATTTTTTTGATTAATTTATATTGATAGAATGTAGCAGCGCCTTTGGTGTTGGATTCCATATAAAATAGACTAACCTCCTCACAGATTCATATGTTCTTAATATCGGCGAATGAAAGCATTTTATTAAACTATGGGCGAATATTCACCGATATGGGGGCAGCGGAATATATATAATACACGAAACGAAGGATATGAAAAAACTATGAAAAGGTTTAAAATGATAGAAGGTGTATCATACTGTTCTTAAAAGAGTCAAGGTGGGATGGTTATGGAACAGCAAACCGGGCAAGCTTGTATCATTTGTGGACAGGAAAAAGAAGAAGGTATTGTGATTGTCTCGCATTTTATTTGTGAGGATTGTGAGGCAGAAATGATCCGTACCGAGGCAGAAGATGCTAAGTACCGTTTTTTTATTGGCCAGATGAAGAAGATCGGATTGCAAAAGAACGCTTAAGTAAGTAGAGTAACTCTGTTAATTGATGCGGATAAGAGAGCGGTCTGGATGAAAGATATAAGGACTGCATTAGAGATATTCATATACGGCTTCCTCGTTGTTTAAGCGGGGGGAGCCGTTTTGCTGTTCAGTCAGATGCTTTTATGAGGAAACATAGGAGTTTTTGAATATTTACGTTAAAATAGAAGGAACCCTATGGGAAGGAATTTAATATGAATAAATTACAACGATGTAGGGCGCCTGTATACGAAATGCTGGAGCAATATAGAATTGTGGGTAATATATCTTATCATGTGCCGGGACATAAAAATGGAGCGGCATATGACGGCGTAGAAGGCGCTGGGTATCTAGATGAGGTTATGAAGTACGATGTTACGGAGATTACCGGCACGGATGATCTTCATCATCCTGAGGGAGTCATTAAGGAAGCACAGGAGTTGGCTGCTGATTGCTTTGGAGCAGAGGAGAGCTTTTTTCTAGTTGGCGGAAGTACGGCGGGCAACCTGGCGCTGATTCTAACGGCTTGCCCCGAGCCTGGAATGATTCTGATCCTTCAACGAAATGTGCATAAATCAGTGATTCATGGGCTTATGTTAGCTGGAGTGCGGGCTGTTTTCGTCGAGCCGCTGATTGATCCACTCAGCGGCTTGGCAGTAGCGCCGGCGGCAGAAGCTGTTGAGGCTGCACTTGCAGCCTATCCTGAAGCCGCCGCTGTATTAGTCACCATGCCCAATTACTACGGCATGGGCAGTGACCTCGCGCCCCTCGCGCGTATCTGCCACGAAAGCGGAGTACCGCTGCTTGTCGATGAAGCGCATGGGGCGCATTACGGGCAGCACCCGGCACTGCCTGCCGGGGCGCTTGCTTGTGGCGCGGATGGCGTAGTGCAGTCCACGCACAAGATGCTCACTGCGATGACCATGGGCGCTATGCTGCATGTTCAAGGGCAGCGGCTCGACCGTGCCCTGCTCTCGCAGCGGCTCGCCATGGTGCAGAGCTCCAGCCCATCATATCCTATGATGGCGTCGCTTGATCTTGCCCGGCGGCTGCTGCACAGCCGGGGCAGCGATGCTTTCACGGCGGGGCTGGCCGCCGTGGATGTCCTGCGGCGCGGCCTTGCCGAGCTGCCGCGCTATGGATTGGTGCAGCCGGCAGAGCAGCTGCACGACGGTACGCCGCTGCATAAGGCGGCGTACGAGATGCAGGACCCCTTCAAAGTCGTCATTTATGACGCCATCGGGGTCCTAGGCGGTTTCGAGCTGCAGCGCAGGCTCGAAGCTAAGGGCTGTGTGCCGGAGATGAGTGACGACCGGCACGTAGTGCTGCTGTTCAGCCTAGGTTCGAAGGCTGAAGATGCAGCAAGGTTATTGCAGACGCTGCGGGAAATAGAGTCGGAGGATACATCCGAATCACCGCACACCGCTGCCATTTCAGAATCTCGAAATATTTCCACGTGGAACAATTTGAATGTTTTACAAATCTCAGCACCCGTTCCCTTCTCTTTGAAGCCGGTGACAGCCAATGAGGTAGAAAGTATTAATCTTGAACACAGCGTGGGGAGAGTAGCTGCAGAGATGGTAATTCCCTATCCACCAGGCATTCCATTATTATATCCGGGTGAGGTCATCACAGATCAGATACAGCAAAGACTGACTGGTTTAGCTTATGGAGGCGCGAAGTTCCAGGCTTGTGCTGATCCGGTCTTGCAGCGTATTAAGGTATACAACAATCAGAAGGGCGGAGAAGTATAAGTGGGCAAAGAAGGTTTCTTCATAACATTAGAAGGGGGCGAAGGCTCCGGAAAAACAACGGTACTGGGCAGAGTAGCAGCATATTTGCAGAATCGGTCCATGCCCTATCGAATTACACGTGAACCTGGAGGCATTGAAATCGCCGAAAAAATTCGCTCTATTATTCTGGATCCTGCCCATACTGCAATGGATGCACGTACAGAGGCATTGCTGTACGCTGCATCAAGAAGCCAACATCTCGCTGAAGTAGTAGAGCCAGCTCTTAGAGAAGGGCTTACAGTCCTCTGTGACCGCTTTGTAGACAGTAGTCTCGTTTATCAAGGACATGCAAGAGGATTAGGTATGGAAGAGGTGTGGAGTATTAACCGCTTTGCTATTGGAAATCGCATGCCGGATCTAACCTTTTATCTGGATGTAGACCCTGAGATTGGATTATCACGGATTGCGGCCAATCAAGATCGCGAAGTCAATCGTCTGGATATGGAGAGTCTTGCCTTTCATCAGAAGGTTCGTGAAGGTTATCATTTATTAATTAAGGCGAATCCGGAGAGAATAGTAGTTCTTGATGCAAACCGCCCTATTCATCTGGTAGAACAAGATATCGTGAGAACTCTTGAAGAGAGAGTATTAAAGGGTTTTTAGGGTGTTTTGTCTAATATAATAAGAGAAGTGGCATATAACTAAGCGTTTGCTTATGAAGTGAGGTTACTACTAAGAACACATTAAGTAGTAATACTCCATAAAACTTTTTTGGGAGGGAATGTCGAAGATGAAGTTGATCATTGCAATTATCCAGGATAAAGACAGTAACCGGTTATCCAGTGAGCTAGTAAAAGCCAATTTCCGTGCTACCAAACTCGCAAGTACAGGTGGATTTCTGCGGGCGGGAAATACGACATTTATGATTGGGGTAGAAGACAGTCAGATCGAAGCTGTATTGAACGTTATCCGTAACAGCTGTAAAGTGCGTGAACAACTAGTCACTCCAGTAACTCCGATGAGTGGCACGACGGATTCCTATTTACCGCTCCCTGTTGAAGTACAGGTCGGTGGCGCTACTGTATTCGTGCTTCCTGTAGATCGTTTCGAACATTATTAAGTATAATATAAATGAGCAAGTCATTTACAAAAAAAGGGGCGGTAGATAACCTTTGAAGATCAATCCGGGATATAGGCCCTTAAAGAGTGAGCTTCCAAATGCAGAAGGGGCTAATAAGCCTGTTCAGCAGAAATCGTTCTCTGACGTTTTTCAGCAGCAAGGTGAACAGAAAACCAAAGATGAACTAAACCGCCAGATCAAAGAAATACAGTCACAAGGCGACCGTTTATCTAAGTCTATGACCATTCGTGAACTCACCATTTACCGGATGATGATCAAAAGGTTTCTGGAAGAAACCGCTCGTAGAGGCGTTATACTGAAAGAGACACGTGGATGGGATAGACGTGGGCGGGGCAAGCGTTACAAGCTGCTTGAGGAAATTGATGCGGCTTTGCTATCTATGGCAGACGATCTGCTGAATAGTGAGCAGGGCCGAATAGATCTGTTGGGACGTGTTGGAGAAATTCGCGGGTTGTTAATCAACCTTTCTTTTTAAAGTTTTGGGAGGAAATTATGCCTTTTCATGATATAGTAGGCCAGGAGCATGCTAAACGGCTACTCCAAAATGCCTTGCGCAAGGACGCTGTGAGCCATGCTTATTTATTTACAGGACCAGCAGGCAGTGGACAAATGAAGACGGCGCTGATGTTTGCCCAAGCAATTTTTTGCACTGAAAGCAAGGATGACGCCTGTGGCGAATGTCTAGAGTGCCGAAAGGTTGAGCATGGAAACCATCCTGATTTGTCATTGCTGCAGCCCGACGGTGCAAGCATAAAAATAGATCAGATCCGTGAGCTGCAGCGTGTCTTTTCCTATCGATCTGAGGGTGTGAATCCAAAGATTTATATTATAGATGGGGCAGACAAAATGACGGTACAAGCTGCCAATAGTTTGTTGAAGTTTCTGGAAGAACCGCCAGCTCCGGCAGTAGGAATCCTAATATCTGATAATAGTCGTTCTTTATTGCCGACGATTCAGTCACGGACTCAGCGGATTCCATTTAGTCCGTTAAATCCGGATATTATGCTTCAAGCGCTAGCAAGTGAGGGTGTGCCGATCCCCTTAGCTCGATGTGCAGTATCACTCAGTTCGGGACTTGATGGTTGCAGGGAACTTTTGGAACAGAATTGGTTTGCAGAAATGAGAAATCTAGTGTTACAATTAGCTAAGGAGTCCTTAAGCAAGGGCAGCTCCACGGTAGCAACTGCCGGGCAGAAGCTGTTCAAGACTGGGCTCGCTGAACATTTGGATATCCTTTTCAGCATGTTCCATCTATGGTTTAAAGATATGCTCTACTTCCTGTACCGCAAGCATGAAAGTATCGTTTTTATAGATCAGTTAGACTTTATTTCCAGGCATGCCCGTGGGCGCAGTGCGGAACAATGGGTGGCTTATATGGGATATGCAGCAGAAAGTACTAAGAAGCTGCGTTCCAATGCCAATGCCCAGTTGTGTCTGGAGCAGTTCTTAATCCGACTGGAAAGTTAAAGGATTAGCAATGATATATCCTCCGGATGTCGCTTTACCTGGAAGTATCGTTTTAACAGACGAGGAAGGACAAGCATGGATCATCAGGGAGCGGACATGCCCATAGGTTCCTTTTACCGGCAAACAAGGGGGTTAATTTTTGTACAGCGTAGTAGGTGTCCGTTTTAAAAAAGCGGGTAAAATATATTATTTTGATCCACTTGATTTTCCGATTGAACGAGATCAATGTGTTATTGTTGAGACAGCACGTGGGGTGGAATACGGTAAGGTTGTCGTAGGCAAAAAAGAGGTGGAGGAGTCCGATGTTGTACTACCCCTCAAAAAAGTGATGCGTATTGCCGGAGAAACCGACGCACGCGTAGTTGAGGAGAACAAAAGCGCCGCTAAGGAGGCTTTTACCACCTGTTTAAATAAAATACGCGACCACGGTCTCAAAATGAAGCTCGTAGATGTAGAGTTTACTTTTGACCGTAATAAGATTATATTTTACTTTACGGCCGAAGGACGCGTTGATTTTAGAGAATTGGTTAAGGATCTGGCAAGTATTTTTCGGACCCGCATTGAGCTTCGGCAAATTGGGGTACGTGATGAAGCAAAGATGCTAGGTGGACTTGGACCTTGTGGACGAGTGCTTTGTTGCTCCTCTTGGTTAGGGGATTTTGAACCCGTATCCATAAAAATGGCCAAGGATCAGAACCTTTCACTTAATCCGACCAAGATTTCCGGACTTTGTGGACGTCTGATGTGTTGTTTGAAATTTGAGCATGACAATTATGAGAGTGTAAAGGAAGAAATGCCAGCGGTCGGCAAGATTGTCGTGACCTCATTGGGGGATGGCAAAGTAGTAGGAATCAATGCCGGAAACCGTACGGTTCATGTACAGTTGTTTGAAGTGGGCAAAGTTAAGGAACTTCCAATGGATGATGTTGTCGTCAAGTAAACCATATAAGGTTACTTTCGGGGTGGAAACTTGGAGAAGAAAAATATATTTGCACACATGCAGGATATGGAAGCGCAGATGGAAACGATGCGCGCCAATCTTGGAGAATGGAAACAGACGGTAAAAGAACTGATGGAAGCTAACCAGAGGTTAACTCTGGAGAATGAACAGCTTCGCAAAATTTTAAAGCGGGATGCACCTTTGGATCCTACCGTAGATTCTGCGGAGGCGGAAGCTCTTTTAGCTACCGGAGAGGGAACAGAAGAGGTTGTCGGGGAAGGTTATGACAACTTGGCTCGACTTTACCACGAAGGCTTTCACATCTGTAATGTTTATTTTGGACATTTACGCACGGAAGGTGACTGTCTGTTCTGTCTTTCTTTTCTTAATAAATGAGGATATCCAGCCGTAGGAGATTAATCCTACGGTTTTTTTTGAATTTTGGCCAATAGACATATGCATTTGAAGCAAGTTTTTTTCAACAAAACCTTTAGGAGATTATTACATGACGAATTCTTTTAATGATATATCTGTCCCCTTGTTACCGACGGAGCGGGTGGATGATTTACTAACGCATGACCTGCGCATTATTCAAAGTGATGAAGTATTTAGCTTTTCTATGGATGCTGTATTGCTTGCTCGTTTCGCCAGTGTTCCGCCACGTGGAAGAGTTCTAGATCTTTGTACGGGAAATGGTGTAATACCGATTTTAATGACTACCCGGACAAAAGCTTCTATAGAAGGTATTGAAATACAACCTCGTTTAGCTGATATGGCTCGTCGTAGTGTGGCTCTCAATGGCCTTCAGGATCAGGTTGTAATTCATGAAGGTGATTTACGCGAGTTATATACTACCGCAGGACATGGTGTGTATGATGCAATAACGGTGAACCCTCCTTATATGCCGCTTAATGGCAGTGATCTGAAGCTGAACAACCATCAGGCTATGGCTCGTCATGAGATAGGCTGTACTCTGGAGGAGGTTATTCAGGCTTGTGTGCGATTGGTTCGGACGGGCGGAAAGGTAAGTATGGTTCATAAACCACAACGGTTGGTTGATATTATCAGTCTTATGAGACAATATAGACTCGAGCCAAAGATTATTCGGTTTGTACATCCACGTGCCCATCTAGAGGCTAATATGGTATTAATCGAAGCTGCACGTGATGGAAAGCCTGAGGTTCGTTTACAACCACCGCTCATCGTATATAATGAGGACAATCAATACTGTCCAGAGATTATGGACATCTACTATGGTGCTAAAGAGGGTAAATCATGACGATATCATGCCAAAGCAGTTTTCAAAATAAGACTAATACCAGTACTCAGGAGACAACAGGGTCGCTTTTTCTGGTGGCTACACCTATCGGTAATCTGGAGGATATGACCTATCGTGCAGTCCGCACTTTACAGGAATGTGATATTATTGCCGCGGAAGATACGAGACAGACCCGGAAATTACTCAGCCACTTTGAGATTTCACCTTCGATGTTGTTTAGTTATCATGAGCATAATAAGGCCGCCAGTGGACCTGAGCTTGTACGCTATATAATAGAAGGAAAAAATTTGGCACTCGTCAGCGATGCCGGTTTACCAGCGATTTCTGACCCTGGAGCGGATCTTGTAGCCCTTGCTATAAGTCATGGAATTCCGGTGATTCCTATCCCTGGAGCTAACGCAGCGTTGTCAGCTTTGATCGCTTCTGGTCTATCTACGAATACGTTCACTTTTATCGGCTTTCTTCCCCGAGAGCGTAAGGACATCCGAGCAGTATTAAGTCCACTTCGTTCGGCTCAAGGAACTTTGTTGTTCTACGAATCTCCCCATCGCGTAGTTAAGACACTTGCTCATCTTCAAGAAGCATTCGGCAATCGCCAGATTGTGTTGGCACGTGAATTAACGAAAAGATATGAGGAATTTCTACGCGGTTCGATTGAGGAATGTACACTTTGGCTTGCTGAACATCCTCCGCTAGGCGAATATGTTATTGTCGTAGAAGGGGAGAGCAAGGAAGATGCAGAAATCGCAGAATCGGCGTGGTGGCGTCAGTTAAGCATTGAAGAACATGTAGCTCATTACGAAGCACAGGATGTGCCACGTAAAGAGGCTATGAAAAAAGCGGCATCAGACCGGGGTGTAGCCAAACGGGATATTTATAATGCGTTGCTTGATAGAGCAGAAGAGTAAGTGTTGTAGACGAACTCTTAGAATAACTAAGGATTCTTGGAAACGGCCCGAGCTTGAATGATTTATCTGTGGGTTAAATGTACTTTGTACAGTTATTTTTGAATTTTTTTATGTATTTGTTCGTTTAGTTGTACTTCATACAGTTATAAAGGTGGAAATGATTGATTTCACGGAGATATAGGGAATATAAGTGTACAAAATACAATTAATTCGTTTAATGGTAAAAAGTATTTAAAATAACTGTAAGAAATACAACTAAGTATTACTAGTTCCCTCTTGAAGCACATTGCCCTTAGGGAGGGGATAACCAGGAGGGCAAACCCAGACATAAAAAATACCTCCCGCGGTCACGGGAGGTCAAGGAGATATGAAAAGGTTAGAATTAACAATTTGATTAGTTCTATTATATACTATTTAATTTAGTTTGTCACAGGGGTAGGGATGGAAGAAATGCATTCATGACAAACTATTTTTCCTTTAAAGTAAGTTACGTTCTCAGCGTTGCCACAGAAAATGCAGGCAGGCTCATACTTTTTAAGCATAATCCGTTCGCCATCAACGTAAATTTCCAGTGCGTCCTTTTCGCCAATGCCAAGTGTACGGCGTAATTCAATAGGAATAACAACCCGTCCAAGTTCGTCTACTTTTCTTACAATTCCTGTTGATTTCATCATAACAATCGTTACTCCTCTCAATGTTCCAAAAACGTCATTATTCGACATTGTTCACTGTTTTATGATACTTATAATACCAACGATTCCCAAATCAGTCAACCTTTTTTCATAGGCTGAATAAGAAAATTTCCATAAGAACTTTGAATGTCCCTATAAAAATTAAGAATTGCCCTGAAAGCATTTTGTCGATTTACCAAGACCAAAAATGATACTTTTCGACAAAGTACGACATAATTACTTATTATATACTGATATTAGTTAAAATCATATTAAATTATTAGAAGGAGTTGATCTCATGAAGCAGCCGCTCACGGAAGAAAAGGTTTTCAAGGATCCCGTTCATAATTATATTCATGTACAGGACACGATTATTTGGCGACTAATTAATACAAAAGAATTTCAGCGTTTACGCCGGATTCGCCAGTTAGGTACCTCATATCTCACTTTTCATGGTGCAGAGCATAGTCGATTTTCTCATTCTTTAGGAGTATATGAAATTACACGAAGAATCATTTCGCAATTTGAGCGCAGCGGATATAAGGATTGGATTCCTGAAGAAAGTTTGCTTACTTTGTGTGCGGCTTTGCTGCATGATTTAGGGCATGGCCCATTTTCACATTCTATAGAAGAAGCTTTTGAAATGAACCATGAGGATTGGACCTGCCGGATTATTTTGGAGGACACGGAGATTACCGAAATATTGCGTGATGTGGAGGAGGATTTTCCTCGTAAAGTAGCTTCAGTTATCTCTAAGACTTATGAGCATGAAATTGTTGTCAATTTGGTTTCCAGTCCGCTGGATGCTGATCGTATGGATTATTTGCTGCGTGATGCGTACTATACAGGTGTAAACTATGGAACCATCGACATTGATCGGATTTTGAGAATGCTTCGTCCTTATAATGGGCGGATTGTAGTAAAAGAATCAGGTATGCATGCCATTGAAGATTATTTAATGTCACGTTATCAAATGTACTGGCAGGTATATTTTCATCCGGTGACGCGCAGCTCTGAAATTATTTTGCGTCAAATCTTCCGTAGAGCTAAAGAATTGTTTCAAGAGGGGTACAAATTTCGCTTTATGATCGCTCCGCTGGAAGATCTCTTTCGAGGAGAAGTAACAGTGAAGCAATATTTAATGCTTGATGAGGCACTGGTACAGACTGCTTTTATGCAATGGACACTTGAAGAAGATGAGTTATTAAGCGACTTGTGTACCCGTTTTATTCATCGTAAACTGTATAAATATGTAGAGATTGAGAATTTGGATACAGATATGATTACGGAAATCCGCAGCAGTTTTGCGGGAGTGGGACTTAACCCAGAATATGACCTAGAGATTGATTATCCGACAGATTTGCCTTATGATGTGTTCCGTCCAGGAGCAGCCTTCGACAATAATCAAATTTTACTGCTTGATCGGAATGAGCAATTGCGGGAAATTTCAGAGGTATCGGATATTGTGCGCTCAATAAGCGGAATTCATCGTGGCAGATATCATCTATATTTCCCACAGGATAAGCTGAAAAAAGCCCTTACACGCTTGCCCTCTTCTGTAGCAGAGATTTTTGCAAAATAATACAAATATTTATGGAACTATTGATAAAAACAACAAGGAGTGAGCTTTAAAATGTATCTGTTCGACACACATACACATCTAGATGCGCCTCAATTCGACGAGGATCGCGAGGAAGTTATTGCTCGTGCAGTAGAGGCCGGAGTTAGCAAGATGATCAATATTGGATTTAATCGGGAAACGATCCCTTCAACGATGAAGCTGGCTGAATCTTATGATTATATTTATGCAGCGGTGGGCTGGCATCCACAGGATGCGATTGATATGAAAGAGGGAGACCTCGATTGGATCGCCTCTCTTTGCAGCCATGAAAAAGTGGTGGCCATCGGAGAGATTGGATTGGATTATTATTGGGATACCTCTCCCAAGGATGTGCAGCAGGAGGTCTTCCGCAAACAAATCGGACTAGCCCGTGAACTAAAAATGCCAATCTGTATACATGACCGTGATGCTCATGAAGATGTTGTACGGATTTTACGGGAGGAAAAAGCAAATGAAATTGGTGGCGTGATGCATTCGTTCTCAGGCAGCTGGGAAACAGCAAAAATGTGTCTAGACCTTGGATTTCATTTGTCATTTGGAGGACCGATAACGTTCAAAAATGCCAGAGTGCCTAAAGAGGTGCTTGCACAGACGCCATTGGACCGATTATTGATCGAAACAGACGCTCCATATTTGACTCCACACCCCTTCCGTGGCAAGCGAAATGAGAGTGCTCATGTGAAGTTAGTAGCAGAGGCTGCGGCTGAAATTAAAGGGTTAACATGGGAAGAATTGGCTAAAATTACGTATGCGAACGCACTGGAACGATTTGGGATTGTCTGAAAACAGGAGTAAAACGGGTGAAAAATAGAGAATAGCCGATATATTAAACTTTTTTAATATAAAAACGGCTGATTATTACAATATTTTAACCATATATTTGCTTAAACGTGGTTGAATCGTCCTTTACAACATGCATCAAAACAGGATATCATCTTTTCAGTGATGTGAGCTGTTGTTATTGTGACAGCCATTGATTCATGGATCGTCTCGCTGAGTCTCCGTATGGAGAACGGGGGAACCAATATTGAACTGCCGCATGCCTGTATCTTGAATACGACTAGGAATTGCCGCAGAACAATATTTGATTTCTTCACGTGGTCTTTGGGGTGAATTTAAGGGCAACCGCCGTGAGCGGGTGACCTGAAATAGGGCGTCTCTCTTTCGTCCGAACCCGACAGCTAACCCCGTAAGCGCAAGTAAGAGAGGCAACCTCGTGCACAAACATTCCCGCGTATTCTGACATCGGAGAAGCCACGAAAGAGTCCTCAAGAGAACTCTTTTTAGGCTTCTTTATTTTTGAATAAACTGAATGTTGCCCGCATACTGTTATATAACAGGTGTGGGAGTAGCTGTGCCGAGCAGGCGATCCATGAGCAGGAGACGCTAAGTTAATACGTGCGTATCCTGTGACAATCTCAAATAGTTTCGTCAAAGAAATTCAGTCCTCATGATATACAAATTGACGACGAGGCTATGTAAGGAGGATGGAGAGAATGGGCTTATTCCAACCAGAGGTATCCCATGATTCGCAGTCATCCAGCAGGTCTTTCGCATTACGGTGGGAGCAAGTAAATACTCGCGTACTTTTACTTGCAGGTGTGATTTCAATCGCAATCGCGCTGTTAATTCTGCTGTACGTACACGGTCAAAGTAACAAACAATTTGTTTTAGTAATAGACGGGCAAACACAGACACTTGAAACGCGAGAAGCACTTCTTGGTGATGTGTTGGAGAAAGAGCAAATTTCGCTGCAGCCGCATGATGAATTATCTTTAGGTCTGAGTGATGAAATAAAAGACGGTGACCGTGTCGTTATCAATCGTGCGCAGAAATTTAGCCTTACTGCGGACGGAGCAACAAAAACGTTATATACGACCGAAGACACTATCGGTCAGGCGATTGACAAACTGGGTATCAACCTAGAAGGCTATGATAAGATTTTTCCTTCGTTAGACACCACCATCTCTGCTGACATGGAGATTAAGATCGTTCGTATCAACAAGCAAACGGTACAGCGAACAACTAACTTACCTTTCCGTGTTATTAAGACAGCAGATCCCTCCCTTACTGTGGGAACAGTTAGAGTGGCACAGGCAGGCAAACCAGGCGTCATGGTTCAGCATATTGAAAAGATCTATCAAGACGGAGAACTGGCCTCTATGCGCATGATCGGCAAGGAAGTACAAACGGTAACAAAAGATAAGATCATTGCCGTTGGTACTAAAGCACTTCCTAAGCCTACTGTAGTTGCTAAAGCTACAACAACTTCCAAATCAAGCACTACCTCCAAAACGACTAAAGTTAGCGCTAAGACTAAGAACGTCACAAGCAAGGCTGGCGTAGACTTTGAGTACAAGAAGATGATTAAGAACGTCTCCATGACAGCTTATTCGTCAGAAGAGCCAGGAATAGGTACTAAAACTGCCTCCGGAACACGCGTAACGGAAGGTCGTACAATTGCAGTAGATCCGAATGTAATTCCTATTGGCTGGTGGGTTTATATCGATGGGCTTGGATTCCGCCGTGCAGAGGATACGGGCGGTGCCATTAAAGGCAATAAAGTGGATGTCTATTATGATTCCCTGAGCCATGCTCGTAATTTCGGCCGTAAATCACGTACCGTATATGTGATTGGACCTGTGAAACCAGAGCTTAACTAGAACTGAAGCTTTTGCAAAAAATCCTTTGATAAGCTATAGTGATGATAACCGTTAAGGAACGCTGGATGATCATTTCGTTGATCGCAGAGCAACCGCTCATCACTTATACATTCTTTAACCAAAAGAAGAGGAGCGAATCCTCTTCTTTTTGCTTTTTTTGGAAGGAGTCAAGAAATATGATTAAGGAATTAATCGTCGTTGAAGGCAAAAGCGATACCGTAGCCATTAAGCGTGCTGTGGAAGCAGATACGATTGAGACAGGCGGCTCTGCTGTAAACCGGACTGTAATTGCGAAGATTGCGCTAGCTATGGAACGCAGAGGGGTTATTATTCTTACGGACCCGGACCATGCTGGGGAGCGAATTCGTAAAATCGTTTCAGCGAAGGTGCCGGGCTGCAAGCATGCTTTTATTCCGGAGAAGGACGCAACTCGAAAAGGGGATATCGGTGTAGAGAATGCATCGCCAGAGGCGATTCGTCATGCGCTGCGTAACGTACATACCTCTTTTGAAGGAGCACCTGCTTTGATTGGTATTGATGACCTTATGGCCGCTGGAATGCTTGTACACCCTCGGGCTGCTGAAAGACGTATGGCGCTTGGTAATTTGCTTGGAATCGGATATTGTAACGGCAAACAGCTGTACAAGCGGCTGGCGATGTTTGGGATTACGCGGGAGGAATTTGCCGGGGCTCTCGCCCAAATTGATCAGGGAGGCATTACTTCATGAGTGGTAGAGAGGAAATTTCGACTCCAAAACGGACCAAAGAGATTATTCAACGTTATGGATTCAAGTTCAAGAAAAGCCTGGGACAGAATTTTTTGATTGATCAAAATATTTTGGACAAGATTGTAGACGCTGCTGGACTAGATAGCGATTCTGGGGCGCTGGAGATCGGGCCGGGAATTGGAGCGCTGACGGAGCGTCTGGCACTAACAGCCGGTGCTGTAACTGCCGTAGAGATAGACCGTAGACTGATTCCAATATTAAAAGACGTACTTTCCCCTTATCCCCATGTTAAGGTTCGTAACGATGATGTCCTCAATGTGAACTTGCAGGAAATGTTCAAGGAAGATTTCACCACTGTGAACAAGGTCAGTGTGGTTGCTAACCTGCCTTATTATGTGACTACTCCGATTCTGATGAAGCTGCTTGAAGAGAAGCTTCCCCTTGATAACATCGTTGTAATGATTCAGAAGGAGGTTGCGGAGCGTATGGCTGCATCTCCAGGTGGAAAGGAATACGGAAGTCTTAGCATTGCCGTGCAGTACTACAGCGAGCCTGAGCTCGTCTGTATCGTGCCGCGTACGGTATTCATCCCTCAACCTAATGTGGAGTCTGCTGTTATCCGTCTGAAGGTTAGAGAGCATCCTCCGGTAAAGGTGGAGAGTGAGAAGCATTTCTTTGAAGTGGTTCACGCTTCTTTCACACAGCGCCGCAAGACGATTGCTAACAATCTGAAGGCTCGTTACTTCCCTGAACAAGGACGTGAGCAGCTGGAGGCTTTACTCGCAGAAGCGGGTATTGAACCGACCCGTCGTGGAGAAACACTCAGTCTTGAAGAATACGCCCGCTTAAGCGGTGTTTTGCTAGCCGCTGGAATTGAATAAGCAATAAGAAACGGTTGTTGTCTTAAAGGACGACAACCGTTTCTCGTAGAAATATAAGGATGTTATTCTGGTGGAGCATTATACATTCTTATATTTTAAAAATATGGCGAGTTATGAACCAACTGAGGCCTTTGCCCATACGATGGGGTAGAGGTGGTGGTTGTAATGAATTTAGGAGACTTGGTCGTTCGCAAATCTTATGGCGGTGATTTAACATTTCGTGTAGATAATATCGTGCAGGATAGAGCCGTCATTAAAGGCACAGATTTCCGCCTGTTGGCGGATTCTCCTCTGGATGACCTGGTTCAAGTGCCTCCTACCCGAATAACGGAACGGGGACAGCAAGCACAGATCAAAGCGAAGGAATCACTGACACAGCTGCGGAAGGACCGTCAGGAGCAAAGTCAGCGGAGCGGGGGAACTCTAACAGAGGGGACATGGGCTCCACCCTCCAAGGAAGCTCCTTATTTTGAAGTGCCGGGTAAAGTACTGCATCTGGATGGCGATCCGGCATATTTGAATAAGAGCCTTAGCTTATACGAGCAACTGCGGATTCCCGCTGAAGGGCATCATGTTCATGAATCTGCAATGGCTGATACGTTATACCGGCTGTTGCCCCGTGTACGCCCAGACATTGTAGTGATCACTGGTCATGATGGGGTACTGAAGCAACAGCATACTTACGATCTATATAGTCTGAATAGCTACAAAAATTCGCAAAACTTTATAGCTGCTATTAGGGTAGCTAGGGAGTATGAGCGGAATTTTGATGCGTTGACTATTGTTGCCGGTGCTTGCCAATCTCATTTCGAGGCATTACTTGGAGCTGGGGCTAATTTTGCCAGTTCACCTGGTCGAATTTTGATCCATGCTCTGGATCCCGTTTATGTAGCAGCAAAATCATCCTTTACTTCCATCAGGGATACTGTAAATCTTAGTGATGTTCTGAATAATACCATCAGCGGTAATCAGGGTATTGGTGGTGTTGAGACCCGTGGCAGCTTCCGTATCGGAATGCCGCGGCTGCAGAATCTGTCGGCGCTAAAAGTGACACCATCAGCCATTTAAGCGGCAGAGATAGGTCTATGGTTTCAGGAATATAGGTAATTTGAATGGGCTGAATAGAATATCCGAAAGAAAGGGTGAGCGCTGAGCTTAACCCTTTCTTTTTTTCTTTGTGATGCCTATATTACAGATAACAAGGATATTAGTCCGGCGCTGATTTCTCGCAAAAAAATTCCGTTGACAACGAAATATGCATCAACTATAATTAATTATTTATTTGCTTTGACATTGTCCTGAAAAAGTTGTATAATGGACAAGAAAAGAGGTGGTCGTCAGGTAATGGCTAATAACGCGCTGTTGGAAATCAAACGCAGTCTTGAAGCTCACGTCGGTCATAAGATCACATTGCGTGCAAACGGAGGTCGTCGTAAAACCGTTGAACGCACAGGTGTCCTGGAAGAAACGTACCCTTCTGTATTTATTGTCAAACTGGATCAGGAGCAGCAAACTTTTAAGCGAGTCTCCTATAGCTATGCCGATATACTTACTGAATCTGTGGAAATCACAGTTTGTGAAGACGATGGGCAGATGCGGATTATGTATATTAAAGCTTAATGTTTCACGAACAGTCTCCTTTGGAGGCTGTTTTTTGTTTGCGTTTTTTGGGACAAATATTTGGTGCATGATCCGTGTTCTAAGCAAGCATACTAATTGGGCAACGGGTTAATCATTTATTTTCATAAGGGAGGAATTCCGTAATGAGCCGCAGAAAACGAGGCATGATGTCGGAGGAACTGAAGACAGAGTTAGCCAAGGAGCTGGGTTTTTATGAAACCGTAGAACGTGAGGGCTGGGGTGGAATTACAACTCAAGACGCTGGCAACATGGTGAAAAAAGCGATACAGCTTGCTGAACAGGCCGCGCGGAAATCTTAAATTTTAGGCTATAAAGTGAATATTACTGAAAAAGGGTGCGTCTAAAAGGCGACACCCTTTTATTATTGGACTTCATTAGAAGTTTCTCATATAATATGTTAAGTTGTTTTTACGGGAAAAGCTGAAGGTGGGTGAACGCCTTGAAAATGTATGAAAAGGCACCAGCTAAAATTAATTTGATGCTGGATGTGCTGCACAAACGTGCTGACGGTTTTCATGAGGTGGAAATGATTATGACCATGGTAGATCTAGCAGACCGCTTAGAGCTGTCTGAGCTGCCAAGGGATACTATTATAATATCAAGTCAGGCTGGTTATATTCCCCTGGACGAGAAAAATTTAGCTTTCCAGGCGGCAAGGCTTATTAAAGACCGTTATAACGTGAAGAGTGGTGTACATATCCATCTGGATAAAAGAATTCCGGTTGCGGCTGGCCTAGCTGGCGGCAGCAGTGATGCCGCAGCTACGCTACGCGGTCTAAACCGTCTGTGGCGTCTCGGTATTCCTGCGCAGGAGCTACAGGAGCTTGGCGCTGAGCTGGGTTCAGATGTGCCTTTCTGCGTCACAGGCGGCACAGCCTTAGCTACAGGACGAGGCGAAAAGCTTACGCCAATCAACAACCCGCCACAATGTTGGGTTGTGTTGGCGAAACCACCGATCAATGTATCGACTGCAGAAGTGTATGGACGCGTTCGGAGCAATAATATAGCTGTGCATCCTTCTGCTCGAAAGATGCAGCAAGCGATTGAAGCAGGAGACTTTGGGGGCGTATGCAACCATCTAGGCAACGTGCTTGAAGATGTTACCCTAAGGCTGCATCCAGAGGTTCAGCAGCTCAAGGAAGCGATGATAAAGCTCGGAGCAGATGGGGTGTTGATGTCAGGCAGCGGACCTACCGTATTCGGTTTAGTGTCCAAGCAGTCTAAAGTAGCAAGGATTTACAACGGACTGCGAGGGTTCTGCAAGGAAGTCTACGCAGTGAGATCACTGAATTAGTCTGCTTCTCTTGTGTAAACCCGTACAAAAGTGATATATTTTTCTAAAATATTCGGTTTTGGCGAGGAGCATTCCGTGAAGAAATTAAAAAGAAGCCAACGTTTGGTAGACATGACTCAGTTTTTACTTGAGCGGCCGCATGAACTACTGCCGCTGTCTATATTTGCCGATCGCTATGGAGCGGCTAAGTCCTCCATCAGTGAAGATTTGGCAATCATAAAAGAAGTATTTGAAGGTGAAGGCATCGGAGAGCTGCAGACTTTAGCTGGTGCAGCGGGTGGAGTTCGTTATATCCCAGTTATGCCTAAAGATATGGCGCTAACCTTTGTGCAGCGCTTATGTGTGCAGCTAGAGCAGACTGACCGGATATTGCCTGGCGGTTATTTGTATATGTCGGATCTACTTGGGTTGCCGTCTTTGATGGAACAGGCGGGTAAGATCATCGCAACGGCCTTTTACGGATCGGAAATCGATGTGGTGATGACCGTTGAAACGAAAGGCATTCCACTAGCCTATGCAACAGCAGCACAGCTAGGCTTGCCGGTAGTGCTTGTGCGACGTGACCATCAGGTTACAGAGGGATCAGCAGTAAGTATTAATTACGTATCAGGATCTCATAAAAGCATACACACAATGTCTCTCTCCAGACGGGCACTCAAGGAGAAATCGCGAGTACTTATCGTAGATGACTTCATGAAGGCGGGAGGGACTGTACGTGGTATGGTCGATCTGCTCGGTGAATTTAATGCCGAGGTTGCTGGGGTAGGCGTTTTAGTGGAATCAGGCGCTGTAGAGACGGAAGAGCGTCTGTTGCACGATTACGTGTCCTTGGTAAAACTAAGTGAAGTAGACTCCAAAGAGCGGAGAATTTCGGCGCATCCGGGCAACTACTTTTCCTCTTGATTAGCCATTCTCTTACATTTTCAAAAAGCGTGGAAATTGTCGAAAACGTAAGGAATATTAAGAAAACTACTCGATGTATGTCGAAAACAACATATCCCAAAAAATATATTTCTTTTTTAGGTATTTTATGGAATGAAAAAGAAGGAATTCGCTTTGCTGTGTGGAATTATACACCAAGTCTCTGATGGAAAAAGGTGGTGAACACACACATGCAAATTACGGATGTCAGACTCCGCCGCGTTAACTCTGAGGGGAGAATGAAAGCAATCGCATCCATTACCATCGATAACGAGTTTGTTGTTCATGACATTCGCGTCATCGATGGCAATAATGGGATGTTTGTTGCAATGCCCAGCAAGCGTACACCGGACGGCGAATTCCGCGATATCGCGCACCCGATCTCTTCGGGAACACGCGAGAAGATTCAATCCGCGGTTCTGGCCGAGTACGATCGCGCCGCTACGGAAGAAGAAGAAGTTATTGAAGAGGGAGCTTAGGCTTCCTCGGAAGACTGCTACCTTTTGGGTGGCGTAGGATCCGCCGTTTTTGATAAGATCACACCGACATACACTTCATGAATTAGCAGCCTGATCTTGCAAGAAAAGCTATTGCTGGTGAAGGATTTGACGACATCTTCGAAAGGCAGCGATAAATGCTTTTCTAACTTGGGGTTTATAGAAAAGAGAACCATGACTTCATGGTTCTCTTTTCTTTTTGCCCGGAATGAGATATATTCAGTAGTGAGTTCAAGAGTAGGAGGTTGGCATTCTTGAAAAGAATGGCTGTAGTACTTGCCGCAGGTCAAGGCAAGCGAATGAAATCTAAATTATATAAGGTGCTGCACCCCGTTTGCGGTAAGCCGATGGTAGGGCACGTGCTTGATACAGTAAAAGCGACCGGATGCCAGCGCACCGTTGTTGTTGTTGGGCATGGCGCAGAGAAAGTTAAGGCCTATGTAGGTGATGGAGCGGAATACGTGCTGCAGGAAACTCAGCTCGGCACTGGCCATGCTGTCAAACAAGCAAAGGATTTACTTGCTGGCGAAGAAGGAACAACTATAGTTATTTGTGGAGACACACCACTCGTAACCACGGAGACCCTGGAAGGACTCATGGCGCTTCATGAACAGCGTAATGCGGCTGCAACCGTATTGACAGCAGTTATGGAAAAGCCTACAGGCTACGGAAGAATTATTCGTGGTGAAGATGGCGGCGTTCTGAAGATTGTAGAGCAGAAGGATTGCACTACTGAAGAAGATGCGGTTCAGGAAATCAATACAGGCACTTATTGTTTTGATAATGCTAAATTATTTGCTGCACTCGAAAAGGTAACGAACAGTAATAACCAGCAGGAGTATTATTTGACTGATGTGATTGGGATTCTTCGTTCACAAGGGGATACCGTACTAGGATATCAGACCCATGACGCAGCTGAGTCTATCGGCGTTAATGATCGTTTAGCTTTGTCTGAAGCGGAAGCCTTTATGCGTCAACGTATTAATCGTAAACACATGCTCGGTGGTGTAACCATCATTGATCCAGCCTCCACTTATATCGGAGCAGATGTAGTTATCGGATCAGATACAACGCTTTATCCAGGAACCATCCTGAAAGGGAAGACTGTAATCGGGGACAATTGTGTGATCGGACCGGCTAGTGAAATCGAAGACTGTCAGATTATGGATGATGCGACGATTAAGCAGTCCGTATTGAATCAAGCTCAAGTCGGCGCACGGACAACCGTTGGGCCTTTTGCCTATTTGCGTCCAGGCTCTGTGCTTGGAGAAGAAGTTAAGGTTGGAGATTTCGTCGAGATCAAGAATGCTACTATTGGTGACGGTTCAAAAGTGTCACATCTTAGTTATGTCGGCGACGCATCTGTAGGTAAGAATGTAAACGTCGGGTGCGGTGCGATTACCGTTAACTACGACGGGTATAATAAATTCAAGACAACAATCGCAGACGATGCCTTTATTGGCAGTAATGTTAATCTTATTGCTCCAGTCACTGTGGGCAAAGGGGCTTTTGTTGTAGCAGGTTCGACAATTACACGTTCCGTTTCCGAGAACGATCTGGCTGTAGCTAGAGTAAGACAAGAGAACAAACCGGGATATGCAGAGAAGATCCGTTCCCGTGCTAAAGCGAAGAAAGACCACTCGAGTCCATCGTAAAGTGTTGCTAAGAAGCGCCGGACGGACTTATATTTCCGCGCCGGCGCCTTTGGAAAGCTAAATTCCGTCACGGAGGGTTTATATTTTATGACTTATTGTGATTCCAAGTTAAAGATTTTCACCTGTAACTCCAATCCTAAGCTAGCTAGTCAAATTGCTGATTACATCGGGATTCCGATGGGTGAATCACACACCACAAGTTTCAGCGATGGAGAAATTCAGGTCAAGCTGTCAGAAAGCGTTCGGGGATGTCATGTTTATATTGTTCAATCCACTTGTGGCCCTGTAAATGATAACCTGATGGAGCTTTTGGTTATGGTAGATGCGCTTAAACGTGCCTCTGCAAAAAGCATCAACGTGGTTATCCCTTACTACGGATATGCCCGTCAAGATCGTAAAGCCCGTTCCCGTGACCCCATTACCGCTAAGCTGGTAGCCAATCTAATTGAAAAGGCTGGCGCTCACCGTGTAATTACGATGGATCTTCATGCCATGCAGATTCAAGGATTCTTCGATATTCCAGTGGATCATTTGCTTGGTGTACCGATTCTGGCTCAGTATTTCCGTTCCAAACAAATCGAGAACCCAGTTGTCGTATCGCCGGATCATGGCGGTGTAGTACGTGCAAGAAAGCTTGCTGATTTCCTAAACGCTCCGCTGGCTATTATAGACAAGCGTCGTCCAGAACCTAACGTCAGCGAAGTTATGAACATCATCGGTAATATCGAAGGCAAAACAGCCATCCTGATTGATGATATCATCGATACCGCTGGAACTATCGTACTTGGTGCTAATGCTTTGATGGAAGGCGGCGTGAAGGAAGTATACGCATGCTGTACACACCCAGTATTGTCTGGTCCTGCACACGAGCGTCTGGAGAATTCTCCAATCAAAGAAATTATCGTGACGGATACCATTCCAATTCGCAGCGCGAATCCAACCTCTAAGCTCAAGGTGTTGTCCGTGGCTCCACTTATGGGTGAGGCAATTATCCGCGTTCATGAAGAGTTGTCGATTAGTAAATTGTTCGAGATTGAATAAATATAACGAATGAATAGTACAAAAGGGTTACACCTCCGTTCTCGGAGATGTAACCCTTATCGGCGTGCTACAGGTAGAACTACTGGATTCAATATCCGGGGCGGGAGACAAAGGTGAATAAACTGCGGTTATAGAGTGTCCCTTGTAGCTCCACGAAAGCTTCGTCTACCGCTGTTAATACACCGATATCAATATGCACGTCGCCCTTATATATTTCCACGGGTACAGCATATTGGATGTGGTACTGAAAATGGCGTTGATGTGTCAATAATTCGCCTTTGTGCGGCATGGGTTATCACCTGTCTTCGGAGTATAATTTCGCTCTGGTTGCACAGAGATATGTAGATTAGATCTATTGTACCAAAAACGGACTCCTCTTGCCGGAGAGCCCGAATGGAAAGGAAAGGTTCGATAATGAAATGGATTGTCGGATTGGGAAATCCCGGAACACAGTACGCGAAAACAAGGCATAATGTTGGCTTTATGGCTTTGGATGAGCTTGCCGCCCAGAACGGAATTGCCTTCAACCAGAGCAAATGTAAATCCGTCATCGGTGAAGGGGTCATTGGTGGCGTCAAAACCGTATTGATTAAGCCCATGACCTTTATGAACTTGTCCGGTGAGGCCGTTCGCGCTTATATGGATTATTACAAAGTTCAACTTGAAGATATGATCGTCGTTTATGATGATTTGGATACAGAAATCGGAAAAATCCGTTTGCGTTATCAAGGAAGCGCTGGTGGACATAATGGAATTAAATCCATCATCCAGCATGTAGGAACACAGAATTTCAATCGGGTACGAATGGGTATTTCTCGTCCTGAGCCAGGTTTTGCTATTGTCGATTATGTACTTTCTACTTTTCCTAAGAAGGAAAGCGATCCGCTTAAGCAAATGATCCTTAATACTTGTGATGCACTGGAATACAGCTTACAGCATTCATTCGAGCAGACGATGGCTAAGTTCAATGGTTAATCTGTAAACCCTGTTGTTTTTAAGGCTAAAGATGAAGCTGCCCGGACATACTGAAGGTATATAGTACCTTCAGGAGGCATATAGATGGCAATAAACTATGTTTGTAGGCACTGTAAGACATCTCTAGGCAGTATTAATAGAAGTGATGTTACAGAAATGCAGTTGGGCCTTCATTCCTTGACCCCTGCGGAGCGCAGAGATATAATAGCGTATAATTCAGAAGGTGAAATCACGGTAAAGGTTACTTGCGACTATTGCAAGGAGGCTTTAGAGAACAATCCGGAGCTTAGCCTGCTGACAAGTCCGCTTCAGTAAGGTGGAAGCGCCTGTCTCTATCGTCATCCGCAAGCCTTGGCGTTACAGCTGAGGCTTCTTTTCGATTCCAATCATAATAGGTGACGGTGGCTACGCCACCGTTAGCCTGTTTAGTAAGAGAGGTGCGCCTGTTGTTACAAGGTCTTATAGAAGCTTTTTCCAAGGATCCCGATTTCCAGTCTATCACCCATGGTGTTGCTGCAGGTATGAAAGAGCAGCTCATTTCGGGGCTTACAGGTTCTGCTAGACAGATTATGCTTGCAGCATTACATGAAGAGACAACTCGTCCCTTACTTGTAGTGACTCATAATATGTTTTCGGCCCAGAAGATGGCCGATGATTTGCAGGAAGCGCTTTCTCCTGACCGGGTTCTGCTCTATCCCGCCAATGAACTAGTGGCTGCAGAAGCGGCTGTATCAAGCCCAGAGACACTGGCTCAGCGTATAGATGTGCTGACCAAATGTGCTCAGGGCTTCCGTGGTATTGTTGTAGTTCCTTACTCAGGAGTGCGTAGATTGCTGCCAGCCCCAGAGGTTATGGCAGAGGCACAAGTCACCGTTTCCCAAGATGGAACGCTTGCTCTGGATGAATTTTTGATGTCCATGATTGAAATGGGCTATGAAAGAGTAGAGCGGGTTGAAAATCGTGGTGAACTGAGCGTACGGGGTGGAATAATTGATTTTTATCCAATGACATCTCCTTTGGCTTATCGGGTTGAGTTATTTGACGATGAGGTTGATTCCATAAGAACTTTTGATCCAGTGGATCAGCGTTCTATTGATAAGGTACGTAGTGTGAAGATTACACCGGCTAAAGAGATTATAGCTAGTAGATTGCGCCAGGAATCTGCTTCTGCTGAAGCCTCAGCTATGATGGAGCGACAGTTGGAGAAGATGGCGGATCGCCAGGCGAAGCTCAGGTTGCGGGAAGAAATTGGCCGTGAGCTGGAAATGCTGCGGGAAGGTACTTATTTCCCGGAGATCTATAAATATATCAGTCTTTTATATCCTGAACGCTCTCATTTATTTGATTACATGGCCCAGGATACCATTCTTATTCTAGATGAGCCGACAAGACTGCTCGAAACGGCGAGACAGCTTGAAAGAGATGAATCGGAATGGAACCTGCATTTGCTGCAAAACGGCAAATCTTTACCGGATCTAGATCTCTCTGTCGATACGGATGTTGTTATGTATCAGCGCCCGTTCCAAAGTCTGTTTATGTCAATCTTTTTACGTCAGGTTCCGCATATTCAGCCTCAGAACATTCTTGGATTTATCAGTCGTGGAATGCAGGATTTCCATGGCCAGATGAATGTGCTGAAATCGGAGATGGAGCGTTGGCAGAAGTCCGGTGTTAAGGTAATGATGCTTGCGAGCAGTGAGGAACGGATTGAACGAGTGCGCAGAGTTCTTTATGATTACGGCATTAACGAGCCGATGATTGTACAAGGAAATCTGGGTTCTGGTTTTGAGCTGCCCTCTATTCATCTAGCAGTTATAACTGAGGGGGAAATGTTCTCTCAGAAGCAGCGGAAGGCACGGAAGATTTCCAAAGGAATAGATAATGCTGAACGGATCAAGAGTTACACAGAGCTGAAAATCGGTGATTATGTCGTCCACCAGAACCATGGTATCGGAAAATATATGGGAATCGGCACGCTTGAGGTCAGCGGTATTCACCGTGATTACATGCATATTCTGTATGCTGGCGGCGATAAGCTCTCGGTTCCGATTGAGCAGATTGACCTGATTCAGAAATATGTCGGTTCCGAAGATAAAGAGCCGAAAGTATATAAGCTAGGCGGCAATGAATGGACACGAGTGACCAATAAGGTTCGTTCCTCCGTTCAGAATATTGCTGATGATTTGATAAAGCTATATGCTGAGCGCCAAAGTGCCGCAGGATATGGTTTTGAAAAGGATACACAGGAACAGCATGAATTTGAAGAAATGTTCCCTTACGAAGAGACCCGAGATCAGCTTCGGGCTATCGAAGAGATTAAGAAGGATATGGAACAAAACCGGCCAATGGACCGATTGCTTTGCGGTGATGTTGGATATGGTAAGACTGAAGTGGCTATTCGGGCGGCTTTTAAATCAGCGATTGAAGGTAAACAGGTGGCGGTGCTAGTCCCGACAACGATTTTGGCTCAACAGCATTATGAGACCTTCCGCGAACGTTTCGCTAATTACCCGCTTAATATTCAGGTCTTAAGTCGTTTCCGCAGCCGTAAAGAGCAGAACGAGACGATTAAAGGCGTTAGGGCAGGAACTGTCGACGTAGTTATCGGTACACATCGTCTGTTATCTCAGGACCTTGTATTCAAGGATCTGGGGCTATTAATTGTGGATGAAGAACAGCGTTTCGGCGTAACTCATAAAGAAAAGCTGAAAAAGCTGAAAACGAATGTAGACGTTCTTACGCTGACTGCAACTCCAATTCCTCGTACGCTACATATGTCGATGCTCGGAGTGCGGGATCTGTCTGTCATTGAGACCCCGCCAGAGAACAGATTCCCTGTACAGACGTATGTAGTGGAGCATAGCCAGACCCTTACGCGGGAAGCTGTAGAGCGGGAATTAGCCCGCGGTGGTCAAGTCTATTATCTCTATAATCGTGTGCAGGGCATTCAAGAAATGGCTGCTCAAATCTCTATGCTTGTTCCTGAGGCTAGAGTTGGCATCGGACATGGTCAAATGTCGGAATCTGAGCTGGAGAAGACCATTCTCGATTTCCTTGACGGAGAATACGATGTGCTCGTCAGCACAAGTATTATTGAGACGGGCGTAGATATTCCGAACGTTAATACACTTATTGTGCATGATGCGGATAAAATGGGCTTGTCTCAGCTCTATCAGCTGCGTGGACGTGTAGGCCGGTCCAATCGGATCGCTTACGCTTATTTCACGTATCAACGGGACAAGGTTCTGACAGAGGTTGCAGAGAAACGTCTGCAGTCTATTAAGGAATTTACGGAGCTAGGCTCTGGTTTCAAAATAGCGATGCGAGATCTGTCTATTCGCGGTGCGGGTAACTTGCTGGGTGCAGAGCAGCATGGCTTTATCGCATCCGTGGGGTTTGATCTGTACTCACAAATGCTGGCGGAGGAAATTCGTAAGCGTAAGGTTACTGTGCTTGGGGAGGAAGATACATCCCTGAAAGAAGGCAATACAGTCATTGATTTGTCGATTGACGCGTATCTGCCGTCAGAGTATATTTACGACAGTATCCAAAAAATTGAAATTTATAAAAAAGTGGCGGCAGTAACCTCCTTCGATGATGCTTCCGAGCTTGAAGATGAGCTTTTGGATCGGTTCGGTGAGTTACCTGAAGCCGTGGTGAATCTACTATCGGTCGCTCGTTTGAAAGTGTATGGAAAAATGTATGGCATTGATTCCATGATTAGACGCGGAGATGATGTTACCTTGAATTTCTATGAGGGAAGTCTCGGCGCTTTAGACACAGCGAAACTCGCCAAAGTTGGAAATAGCTTCGAAAGACGTGTACAATTTGATAGGGATGCGAAAGCCAGTATCCGGGTCAAATCGAAAGATTTAAGTGATAAACAGCTGCTTGACTTGCTTGAACAGTTTCTTAAGGAAGCTAAACAGTCTTTTAAATCGAAGGGAGAACTACACAATGTCGTTAAATAAAACAAAATCATGGAAAGTGCTGCTCGTTTCATTGGCAGCGGCAGTTTCCTTTTCTATGCTAGCAGCATGTGGAAATAGTGCTGATGATAATCAAGCTGTAGCCACTTATAAAGGTGGAACGATTACACAAAAGGAATTTGCAATGGATCAAAAAATCATGAAATTCCTATCTCCACAACAAGCGCAATATTTAGAGATTGATGCGTTTAAGGAGTCCATTCTGAAGCAAGAAGTGGGCTTTGAATATTTGGCTTCCCAAGCAACGGATGAAGCGAAAAAGCAAGCGGAGAAAGAAGCCGATACTCAAATTGCAAGCATTAAGGAACAATTGGGCGATACCTATAAGAAGACACTGAAAGATGCTGACGTTACAGAGAAAGATATTCGTACTTATATGGAGCGTGTGCTGTCAGTTTATCAGGATATGCTGCTTAAAGTGACTGATGATCAAGTTGTCAAAGAATTCGAAGCGACTAAAGGTGACTTTACGGTTGCCACACTGCGTCATGTGCTAATTGGTCTGACAGATGCAGACAACAAAGAGCGTACCAGCGAAGAAGCGCTTAAAATAGCGAAAGAAGTTAAGGCGAAGCTGGATGGCGGTGCTGATTTCGCAGCCATCGCTAAGGAATATTCTGACGATACTGGCTCTAAAGAGGCAGGCGGAGAATATAAAGATAAAGCTGTAGGCACTTATGTGGATGAATTTAAGAAGGCTGCACAGACCTTGCCTCTAAATACCATCAGTGATCCTGTAGAAACTTCTTACGGTTACCACATCATCAAGGTGGAGTCCCGTACAGACAAGACTTTCGACCAGTTAACGGATGAGCAAAAAGAAGGCATTAAGAGCTCAATTGTATCCAAGAACCTAGAAACGTTCATGGAAAAGGATCTGGAAGGCATTATTGAGAACATCAATCTGCCAAAAAGCTCTGCTGCCGCAGATGAAACCGGAACAAATAGTGGAACAGAAGCCACTACAGCTCCAAGCGCATCCCCAAGTGCTACAGATGCCGCTGAATAAACATCGGTAAATATGGACAAGCTTACCTTAGAAAAGCCATCTTCACTTAAAGTGAAGATGGCTTTTTATTTCGCAGAAACGGTTGTAGAACTACCTTTATCTTGATGCAGATATTAATACATGTCAGCTTATGTATAAGGATCTGGGAAGAGATGAATACTATGGTCAGATATTACGATAAATCACTGGGATTATCCTTTCCCATAATGGACAGTAGTAAGACCATACTTCTTAAGAAAGCGGGGCACATGTGAAATGAAAGCTACTGGAATTGTTCGCCGTATTGATGACCTCGGACGCGTGGTTATTCCCAAAGAAATTAGACGTACTCTTCGTATTAGAGAAGGAGACCCACTGGAAATATTCGTCGATCGGGACGGTGAAGTCATTCTCAAGAAATATTCTCCGATTGGTGAGTTGGGTGACTTTGCAAAAGAGTACGCGGAGTCATTGTTCGAAGGTACTGGGCACATTACGATGATTGCTGATCGTGACACCTTCATTGCCCTTGCAGGCGGCTCCAAAAAAGATTATTTGGAGAAACAGGTGGGAGTGCTGTTGGAGAAAGTCATGGACAGCCGTAAGACTGTGTTAGAAACCAATGAAGGCAGTTATGAAATCGCTAAAGATCATCCGGATTTGGTGTCCTCATATGTAGCCTCACCGATCATTTCCGGTGGAGATCCTATTGGTTGTGTAGTGATGGTGAGCAAGGATGATTCGGCGAAGATGGCGCAAATGGAAATAAAAATGGCCGAAACGGCTGCCGCTTTCCTGGGCAAACAAATGGAGCAGTAATCTTAATTTAGACCCCGGTTTCCTTTTGGTAAGATATACAAAGGGCAAACGGGGTTTTGTTGTTTACACAAACCGTTTCTACTTGTGGGCATACATAAGTTATAATATAGAAATTCATCCCATCAAAGTTGTAGAAGCAGGTATTATATGAAATCCAATACACAAACATCACGATTGCTACAAGGCGCATTTATCCTCAGTGCCGCGGCCATTATCTCAAAGCTTATTGGCACACTCCAAAAAATTCCGCTGCAAAATCTAGGCGGAGATGCTGTATTTGGTATATACAACACAGTGTATCCCTTGTATACAATGCTGTTAACGGTAGCTATGCTAGGTCTGCCTGCGGCGATCTCCAAATTTGTCGCCGAAGCTTCGGCTGGGAGACGCGATGAAGAAGGCCGGCGGATTCTACTATTATCCGCGCTAATTACAGGCATCAGCGGCTTGATTATCGGCGCCATCACCTATGCAGGTGCACCCATCATTGCCGAATGGGTAGGTAACTCACATGTAACGCCTGCCTTGCGGACAAGCGCCTGGGGTTTGGCAGTTGTCCCTGTCATGTCGGCCATACGCGGGTATTTTCAGGGGCTGCATAATATGGTTCCTACTGCCGTGTCACAGATTGTAGAGCAGTCTGTACGGGTTACAGTGATGATTGTTCTTCTTTTATATCTCACTTCGCAGGGAGCAGGAGCTGAGAGCATCGCTGCTGGCGCGCTGCTTGGTTCTGCCGGAGGGGGAGCCGCAGGGCTTGTAATTATGCTGCTGTACTTGAGACGTCACCGCCGGAGGGTAAAACAGGAAGCTGCTGCTGAAGTAGCTGCTGCTGTCGAAAGTCAGCGTGTAAGAGCGCTGGATGCAGGACATGGACTAGGTTCCAAGCAAGGGTTCATGGGCATTAAAGCAGGTACACTGCTGGCTTATGGAATTCCCGTAATGCTAGGTGCACTGGCTATGCCTCTTATCGGTCTTGTAGATGTATTCACTGTGCCTCGACTGCTGTCGTCTGACGGAAGTGAAGTAGCTGCGATGGCCCAGTTTGGTGTGTACAATCGGGGTTTGCCGCTTGTGCAGATTATAACGATGATTGCCACCTCACTGTCTGTTGTGTTCATTCCCGCTTTGGCGGAAGCGAAGTACAAGGGAGATATGAAGCTGATTGAGACCCGCTGCAGCTTGTCGCTGCGTTGGTTCTGGCTGTTAGGTCTAGCGGCCTCAGCGGGCCTTGCAGTGCTTGCTGAGCCGATTAATATGGCTCTTTACGGGGATACCGCTGGCAGCAGCACAATGACTTGGCTGGCTTTTACCGCTGTTGGCGGTACAGTCAGCATCATCTCTGCTGCGCTCCTGCAGGGCCTCGGCTACGTGCGCGCCCCGGCCCTGCACCTTTTGGCCGCCGCGCTGCTCAAGGCGGCCCTGAACCTGCTGCTGGTTCCGCAGCAGGGCATTACCGGCGCGGCCATCGCTGGCGTGGCTGCGCATTCGTTCGCAGCAGCGCTTAACGTGCTGCTGCTGTACCGCCAGGGCCATCTGCGGCTTCGCCTCGCAGATGCCCTGGCACGGCCCGCGCTGCTCACAGCGGGCCTGGCTCTTGCCGCCGCAGCTGCCAGCTGGGGCACTGGCGCCGCGGCTACGGCCGCTGGCATCGGCGGCGGACGCACCGCCAGCTTGGCGCAGAGCCTGCTTGGGGTGCTCGCAGGCTGCGTTATCTTTGCCGTAGGCGCGGTGGTGCTGCGGCTGCTCAGCGAAAGCGAACTTCGCCAGCTTCCGGGCATCGGCCCGTCTCTGGCGGACAAGTTCAAAAAGCTGTGGTTATTTCCATAATTAACTCGCTTAAAAGGAGGAACACATATGAGTGCAACATTAACAGTTGTTGGTCTCGGGTCAGGTAATCCCGATCGCCTGACACTAGGAATTATAAAAAAACTGAAGGCAGCATCCGTTGTATACGTTCGTACCCAAGAGCATCCAGTCATGGCTGCTCTCACCGAGCTTGAAATCGCCACGCAATCCTTTGATGGACTGTATGAAACATTATCTTCGTTTCCTGAGGTCTATGCGGCAATTACTTCAAAATTGATTGAAGAGGCTCGCTCTGCCGCAGACGGTACAGATATTGTCTATGCGGTTCCGGGGCATCCCATGGTTGCAGAGTCAGCTGTTTCACAGCTGCGTCAGCGTTGCCCGGAAGAAGGAATAGAACTGCAAATATTAGGCGGGGAGAGTTTTCTGGACGAGGCGTTTGTACGACTGGGGTTTGACCCTATTGAAGGGTTCCAGTTATTAGATGCTTCAGGCATTCGCAGCGCTCAGCTTCAACCTGAATTGCATACTCTGATTGGCCAGGTTTATGACAGCTTTACAGCTTCGGAGACAAAGTTATGTCTGATGGAGCTATATCCGCCGGAATATGAAGTGGTGGTGGGTCATGCCCTTGGCGTGGAGAACGAAGAAAGCATTGTGACTGTTCCTCTATACGAATTGGACCGGCTTGAGGGTTATGGCAATTTGTCTCTGGTCTATGTACCTGCGAATCGTGATGAGAAGCTAAGAAGTCGTACTTTCGCTCGCTTGCATGAGATTGTCGATATTTTGCGCAGTCCGGACGGTTGTCCGTGGGATCGGGAGCAGACTCATGAATCTTTACGTAAAAATCTAATCGAAGAAACCTATGAAGTGCTTGAGACGATTGATGAGGATGACCCAGACCATATGAAAGAGGAGCTGGGCGATCTTTTGCTGCAGATCATGCTGCACTCCCAAATGGAAGAGGAGCTTGGCACGTTTAACGTATTTGACGTCATAGAAGGACTGAATGATAAGCTTATCTTCCGCCATCCTCATGTATTTGGTGACAAGAATGCGAATGACGCTGAAGAAGCTCTGATCAATTGGGAGGGCATGAAGGCAGAGGAGAAGCGGCGGAAAGGCGTAAAGCCCGAGGAACTATCCGTACTCAGTGGAGTTCCGCGTGATTTGCCTGCTCTTATGAAGGCGTACAAGCTTCAGAAAAAAGCATCCAAGGTGGGCTTTGATTGGGACAACGCTACGGATTGCTTAGCTAAGGTTCGTGAAGAAATAGAAGAGCTGCAAGAAGCCATCGATACTGACGCAGCCGCGGAGGATCAAATCCTGGAGCTGGGCGATCTATTATTTGCTGTTACCAATGTTGCCCGATTTATTGGTGCAGATCCGGAAGAAGCTTTAACCCGGACCAACCGCAAATTTGTGCGTCGGTTTCAGTATATCGAGCAAAGTCTGCGAGCCAAGGGTGTGAGTGTAGAGGATAGCAGCTTGGAAGAGATGGAAGAGTTGTGGCAGGAGGCAAAGACTGAGGAACGAAAAGTATAGTGATTTTCTCAGACTATGTACGGTATACGGACCTTAAGATGAGGCAATGCTGTGAAAGTAGCATTCATCTCTGATTTAGATTATGGCGAGTAGTTTAATAGTGCTATAGAATAGATTCTGCGACGATTTCTGAGAAATAACTGTTTCTTTTTTTAAAAAACGACGATTCGTGGCAGGATTTTAAGATGACATCAAGAATATCATAAAGACGAAATGACGACTTGCCCCATAATATGGCGGTGAATCTCGTTTCATTTATTTTTTCGTATCCTAGGAGGAACTTTAAATTATGAACAAGACAGATTTGGTAAACAACATTTCCGAGAAAAACGGATTGGCAAAAAAAGATGTAGAAGCAGTATTGAACGGATTCTTGGGTGAGATCACAGAAGCTTTGGCAAAAGGCGATAAAGTCCAACTGATCGGTTTCGGTACATTCGAAACTCGCAAACGTGCAGGACGTACTGGTCGCAACCCGCAAACGGGCACAACGATTGAAATTCCAGAATCAACTGTACCGGCATTCAAAGCTGGTAACAAGCTTAAAGAAGCCGTTAACTAATGCGTCTTGACAAATTCCTGAAAGTGTCCCGATTAATCAAGCGCCGGACAGTGGCCAAGGATGTGTCCGAACAAGGCCGGGTGCTGATTAACGGGCGGGAATCTAAACCAAGTAGTGCAGTTAAGATCGGTGACGAGATTACTGTGCAATTTGGACAAAAGCTTGTAACGGTCAAAGTCGAAAAGCTAGTCGAAACGACGCGCAAGGACGAAGCCGCTGGTATGTATACTCTACTTCGGGAAGAGCCTGTTGCCAAAAGCAGCGGATTGGACTGGTAGGAGTAACATAATGAATAGTAAAAAAGAAGGTGCAACTCTACAATATGTAAAGTTGCACCTTCTTTTTTTCTTTTTGTCTCTCTTATTTTAGTGGATTGGAATGTTCTATAACTTCTTCTACTGCCATAGATTAGAGGTAAGAAGGAGGGGTACATGCTATGATCGAGCCAGGAAAGGTAAATAAACAGCATGATCTGCACATGCGCAGTCGTAAACAGCTAGAGTTGACGGGCGTGCAAAATGTGGAGAGCTTTGATAGCGAGGAATTTTTGCTTCGTACAGAACTCGGCCATCTCACCATTCGCGGGAATCATTTACATATCAAAAATTTAAGTCTGGAGAATGGACTGTTGTCCTTGGAGGGCAATGTACATTCCCTGATTTATCTAGATCCCGGATCGCAGGGCAAAAATAAAGGTCTACTCGGTAAGCTATTTAAATGAATCCTGCAGTTCAGTGGCTGACGCTGTTCTACATGATATTGGCCGGGGTGACAATGGGACTGGCCTATGACAGCTACCGGGTGCTGTCGCTCAAGTTCAATTTTCCCAAATGGCTGAATGCCATGCTTGACCTGCTGTATTGGCTTTGTGCTGCTTTGTTTGTTTTTAGAATGCTCTATGCCGGAAATCAGGGGCAATTGCGATTTTATGTCTTTTTAGGTTTATTTCTAGGAATATGGATCTATTTTTTGATCTTCAGTGTTACGGTGCGGCGTTTTGTGTTAATGTTAATTCAATCGGTTCAGTATATGTGCAGATTGCTATGGAGACTTATGGAGATTATGATAGGTAAACCTCTTCGCTGGCTTTGGCGCCTTATTATAGGGTTGCTAGTGCTGCTAGGTCGTATTCTATTATTCATCCTTAAGCTTCTGCTGCGTCTAACGAAGCCAATTTGGGTATTACCTGTAAGGTGGATTTCTCCATGGTTATCACGGCTTAAGCATAGCGCCTGGATCGTGAAGATCACTGGATGGATTACCAAATGGCGGAAACGCTGACCTTTGAATTAGGGGGTACGCTGCATGAACAGATTCACTGCGGAAGAGAAAAGTAATCCTAGCAAAAATTCGGCCGCAGGCGCGAAGAGAAGAAGATTCATGTGGATTCTCTTTGTGGCAGTATTTTTTGGCTGGGCGGGTTATACTTACTTCAATCAAAGTGCAGTTATTGCGGACAAGGGCGAGCAACTCGCCAAGAAACAAAAGACTAGCGAGAGTGTCACGTCATCTTTGAATCAACTGAAATATGAAGTGTCCAGACTTAATGATGATGAGTATATTGGCCAATTAGCGCGTAAATGGTACAATATCTATCCTCAAGGGGAAACTCCTATTCGAACAGAGCAATCAGAGCAATAATACTGGCTAAAAGAGGCTTTTACTCTGTTGCCTTGCTTTGCTCTTTACTGTATAATCAAATCACCGCAGACAGGATGACCTTAATATTCGTCTGTATATTTTTAAGGGAGGATCATTTTATTCTATGGCAATTGAAGTGGGCACCAAGTTAGAAGGCAAAGTGACAGGCATCACGCATTTCGGAGCATTTGTGGATCTGTCAGGAGGTGTCACAGGTCTCGTTCACATCTCGGAAATCGCCGATAATTACGTCAAGGATGTTAACGATCATCTGAAGATTAGTGATGTAGTAACCGTCAAGGTGATCAACGTCGATAAGGACGGCAAGATCGGACTTTCCATTAAGCAGGCTGTTGACAAGCCAGCATCGGAAGTACGTCCGCCTAGAGCTCCAAGACCAGAACGTCCTAGCGGCGGAGACCGTTTCGGCGGCGGTGGCGGCAGTGGTGGAGGCGGCGGTGGATTCAATCGTGAACGGGGTGGGCGTCCATTTAAGCCTGCAGCCGGTAAACCTTCATTCGAGGATAAAATGTCGCGATTCCTGAAAGACAGCGAAGAACGGATATCTTCGATTAAGAAGAACACAGAAGGAAAGCGCGGAGGCCGTGGAGCCAAACGCGTATAATCCAATACCTGTACATCATAAATAACCGCAAGGGCATTTCGCCCTTGCGGTTTTTTTGTCGTGTCATATAAACTTGCCGACAGCATCCATGTCATTTTCACATAACTCTAGGGCAATCGCTGGCGAATGACCGCCAGGCTTGCGCCTAAAACTGCACTGGAATCAAGCTTGAGGAGAAGCAAACTACTGCGCCGCAAGGGATCGCTCTATTTTTTTAGGAATAATGAACAAAGGCTTTTTTGTCGGAAATTTCTTATGACTGTCCCTCCATTTCTGACAAACTTTCTCAAATGACCCGCTATATAATGAGAACCATAAATTCTTAAACGGGTGGTGTAGGGTAATGAGTAAAAGCAATGTGGTGAATTTGCCAGAGTGGACAAGAGTGGGAAGCGAAGATAAGAAGCAGAGACAAGCCTTAGGCACGCGTATTATAGCTTGGGGTCAGAAGCAGCGTTATATTCAGCTTATAACAGCGAAGAAGTGGATGCTTCTGTTAAGTTTTATGGGGTTTCTGCTAGGTAGAGCTATGATCCTGGACGAGCTGTCCCCTTTTGCTGTCGCATATTTTGCCGTCATTGTGTTTATGCGTCGAGACTCTATTTTACCTGTAGCGGGTGCTATTATAGCTGGAAGTCTCTTCACTCCGTTTCCGGGTGCCTTGGTTACTACGGCTGAACTGATTATCTTCTTTCTTGTTTATAGAGGGCTTGAAAGTTTCGAACGAATAGATTTGTCCTATGCACCCCTTATGGTATTCGTATCCTCGTTTATGGTTGGCCTGTTCAAGATTGTTCTCGGACCTTCTCTTTCCTGGTACCCCTTTATGATGACAACTCTGGATGCTTTACTTGGGTTTGTACTTACTCTTGTGTTCATTCAGGCACTTCCTCTACTAACTTACAAACAAAAGAGCAGATCGCTGAGGAACGAGGAGGTTTTATGCCTTATTATTCTGTTAGCCTCCGTAATGACAGGCCTTGTGGGATGGACCCTTAATGGTTTGTCATTAGAGCATATATTGTCTCGTTATTTAATTCTGCTCTTTGCCATGGCAGGGGGCGCTCCCCTCGGTGCAGCTGTTGGGGTGGTGACGGGGTTGATCCTTAGTCTGGCCGATATCAGTGCTATCTATCAGATGAGTCTGCTTGCTTTTTCCGGAATGCTAGCGGGAATGATGCAAGGTGGGCGAAAGGGTGCGGTATCTATTGGTATGCTGCTAGGATCAACGATCCTTTCCGTCTATTTTACGGGTCCGGGTGATATGATGGCCTCAACATGGGAGACCTGCGCAGCAGTAGTGCTGTTTCTAATAACACCTAAGGCGATGATATCAGCGATTGCAAAATATGTACCGGGCACGTCAGATCATAGCCGATCTCAACATGAATATGCCCGCAGGGTCAGGGATCTG
This sequence comes from Paenibacillus sp. FSL H3-0329, assembly GCF_037963285.1. NCBI lineage: Bacteria > Bacillati > Bacillota > Bacilli > Caryophanales > Paenibacillaceae > Paenibacillus > Paenibacillus sp. FSL H3-0329. The sequence continues at coordinate 66,749 of NZ_CP150150.1, forward strand.
ACTGCAGAACGGGTCACTCAATTCTCACAGGTATTCCAACAGCTCTCCAGTAGCTTTGGTCAGATTCCACGTGCCGGAGAAGTGGGCAAATCGGATCGTGAAATGGAAGATTTTATGAATACGGTCACAGAAGGAGCCTGCGCTGGCTGCATTCGCCGTACTCACTGCTGGGATGCAAAATTCTATCAGACATATAGATACATGACAGATATGATGACAACTGTTGAGGAATGCCCTGATATTACGGCTGCTCAGCTGCCACCGGAATGGAGCCGTATTTGTGGCAAAACCGGTGAAGTGCTTGAGGTCATGAAGGGACAATATGATCTCTACCAACATGATATGCGGTGGAAAAGACAAATATACGATAGTCGGCAATTTGTTGCCGAGCAGCTGTCCGGCGTGTCACAGGTTATGGAAGACTTGGCCAAGGAAATTAAGCGTGAGGGGCAGGCCATGTATCGGCAGGAAGCGCAAATCCGCGAGGCTCTTGAGAAATTGGGACTGTCTATTCATGGCATTGAAATTTTAAGTCTGGACCCCGGACGCGTAGAAATAGAAGTAGTGCACGCTTATAATCGCGGTTTTGATGAATGCCGTAAAATGATTGCCCCACTCCTCTCCGACATTCTGGATGAGAATATTGCTGTCATGAGTGAGACGGCGGTTCATCCCCGGGAAGGACTCTCGATGGTTACCTTTGGTTCAGCCAAAGCCTTTGAGGTAAATACGGGTGTGGCAGTTGTTTCTAAAGGTGGAGATATGCTATCTGGCGATAGCTTCAGCACCGTAGAGCTTGGAAATGGCACCTTTGCAGTTTCCATCAGTGATGGAATGGGGAATGGTGAACGGGCAAGGATGGAGAGCAGTGCCGCACTCGGCATGTTAGAAAAGCTGCTGCAATCCGGAATGGATGAGAAGCTGGCTGTAAAGTCGGTCAACTCAATTCTTTTATTACGCTCCCCTGATGAATTCTATGCTACTGTCGACATGGCTTTAATCGATCAATATTCTGCGCAGACAACGTTTATGAAGATTGCTTCTGCACCAAGCTTTATCCGGAGGGGGAGTGAGGTCATTCCAATAACCTCTAGTAATCTGCCGATAGGAATCATTAAAGATATTGATGTGGATTTAATCAGTATGCAGCTTCGCCCCGGCGATATTTTAATTATGATGACCGATGGTATTTATGATGCGCCTGGATATGCCGTTAATAAGGAGATATGGATGAAACGGATGATCCAAGAGCTTGAGGGTGATGATCCTCAGGATTTAGCGGACAGCCTGTTGGAGAAAGTGATCCGTTACCAGGGCAATGAGATCCTTGATGACATGACTATTGTCGTCAGCCGTCTTGATCATTTCCATCCGGAATGGTCCAGCCTGCATATGCCGGGCATCGGCCGTATGGAGCGCCCGCGTACGGTAAGTTAGTTATTTTAGGTTTAGGTTTAGTAGGTTTTAATGTTGGGTGCGCGCGAAGCGTCGTACTGCTTGTATAGTTTAAGGCACGCGTAAGATATCGTGCTGCTTGGGGCACGCGCGAAGCGTCGTGTTGCTTGTAAGCTTGTAGCACGCGTAAGGTGTCGTGCTGAATATAGGTTTAAGCACGCGCGAAGCCGTCGTGCTGATGGAGGTATTCGAGGCGAGTCCGTGACATGTAACTCGCCGGCTTCTACTATTCTCGTTTCAATGGTCGGCTGACTTGGGACGGAATCTGTAGATCTAAACTGTTTACTAGTGAAGGTATGGAACGGAGAGAAAGTTTGGAGCTGTAGAAGCGGAGCGTTCGCCTTTGTCCTCGGATTCCAACCGCGAGAGGCGGTTCTAATCAAGGAATCTGAGGACAACAGCGATCGAAAGCCCAAACATTTCTCGTAGTTCCCCTATTCACTAACCCCCTCTGTTTTGATCTAGACTCCTCACTTAACATCGACCGTTTGAAATCTCTCATTTCTGGATATGCTAGAAACAGAGGTTCAAACAAAGGGGGAGTTGAGGGTTATGAAGCAAATTATGCTCATTACTGACGGTTGTTCGAATGTAGGAGAAAGTCCGGTGTTGGCAGCGGCGCATGCCCTGCAGGAGGGAATCACCGTAAATGTGGTCGGTGTAGTTGATTATGGTACGATCGGTGAAATCGGCAGCCGGGAGATTGCCGACATTGCCAAGGCCGGGGGAGGCCTTAGCCGAATAGTCGGAACACCACAACTGGCGCAGACGATTCAGATGATGACACGCAAGACCGTGGTTCAGACGATCCAGCAGGCGGTTAATAAAGAGGTAAAAAAGATACTAGGCGAAGGCTCACTGGATCAGCTGCCTCCTGTTCAACGTTCACAGGTTGTTACAGTTGTAGATGAACTGACAGAAACAACGCCGCTGCGCATTGCACTTCTTATCGATGCCAGTGCCAGTATGAAGCCTAAACTGGGTGCTGTGGAAGATGCAATCCGCGATTTGGCACTCAGTTTAGAAGCACGGGAAGGCAAGAGTGAGATCGCTGTGTTTCATTTTCCCGGAAATAACAGCAGTGAAGATGCCAAGCTTGATCTAGATTGGACGCATGACATGTCAGGTATTCGTACGCTATTCTCTAAATTACACATGAGAGGCGCAACACCGACTGGCCCAGCTATTTTCAAGGTGCTTGAACATTATCGTTATGATACACTGGATGAACATCGTGGACGCCGACTAAGCGATGACCACGACGAAAGAGAAGGGATGATTGGTGGGTATGTCGTCTAATCCGTCCTATCCTACTGGTACCTTAATTAACGGCAAATGGCGGGGTAACCGTTATGTCGTTGAGCGGATGCTGGGAAGGGGCGCGAACGGAACCGTATATCTTGTGCAAAGAGAAGGCAGACGGGAAAGGTACGCGCTAAAAATCGGATACGATACACTTGAACTTCAATCGGAGATCAATGTACTGACCTCGCTGCAATCGCGACGAAAGCGGAATGAACATCGGGCTCGTCGTGAGAATCCATTGTCTTCTTATTTTCTGGAAGCGGATGATTTTGCGAATGGGGATAATATCCCCTTCTATGTGATGAGGTATGTTGAAGGCAAACCGCTGCATCATTTTTTATCGAAAAACGGTCCCGATTGGTTAGGCCTGGTAGGTCTTGGTCTGCTTGAAAAGCTGCGCACACTGCATGAATGTGGATTTGTGTTCGGTGATTTGAAGCCCGAGAACGTCATGGTATCGAAATACGGTGAAGTGGAACTGATCGACTTTGGGGGCACAAGCCCTATTGGTCGTAGTGTGAAGCAGTTTACCGAATGGCATGATCGTGGTTTCTGGAATGCGGGCAGTCGAATCAGCGATGAGGGTTACGATCTTTTCGCATTTGCTGTGCTGTGTCTTCGTTTGCTCAATGAAGAAGGGCTCAAAAAGGCAGCCTTACAGCTGCCGCAGACGAGAAGTGTGGACGAATTATTTAAGCTGGCTAGAAATTTACCCAATAAGAAACTATCCTCCTGGATTTGTATGGCGTTAAAAGGGGGGTTCTCAGGCTCTGCGGATGCTACTGAGGTTTGGCGAAACCATATTTATAACTCGCGCAGAAAGCGCCCGGATAGTATGGACACCCCCCGGTGGTTAAAAAATGCATTCGCATTGTCTTTGTTTTTGCTCGCCTTTACGATTTATTGGGTATTCCGTTTTTGAACTCATACATATAGTTGGAGAGAGAGGGGGGCGCATATGGAGCAAATGAATGGACTGGTGGAGTCTGTATTGGAGTCAGCAGCCGAGCATGAGCTGTGGGCGCCCCATGACACCATTGTAGTCGCAGTTTCCGGCGGCCCGGATTCTGTGGCTCTTTTGCATGTTTTACATGAAATATCTTTAAAATTTATTCCGCTTACCTTAATATGTGCTCATGTGAATCATGGATTTAGGCCGGAGTCGAAGGAAGAGGCAGAGCTCGTACGTGGTATGGCTGAAGAACTGGGACTGCCCTTTGAGTTTGCGGAATTCGATATTCCCTCCTTGGCTAAAGAGAGTGGACTTGGTCCTGAGGGTACTGCACGTGAGAAGCGGTACGAATTTCTGATTGATACGGCACACCGATATGGGGCGCGTTCTGTTGCTCTGGCTCATCATGCTGATGATCAGGCAGAAACTGTAGTTATGCGTCTATTACGCGGAAGTGGCTTATCTGGACTGTCGGGTATCAAGTGGAAAAGAACAGAAAAAAAGGTGGAACTCATTCGCCCATTCCTACGTATTAACAAAACAGCACTTTTAGGGTTATGCCAAAATGAAGGTTTCACTTATGCTGAGGATGCCACCAATCTGCTGACGAAATACAAGCGGAATGCCATTCGTTTGGAAGTTCTTCCTTTTCTGGAAAAGTATAATGGCAGAGTGAAGCAATCCCTCGTACAGCTTGCGGAAATTGCGGGAGCTGAAGATGAGTATATGGAGACGTCTGCGGCAAAATGCTTTGAAGAGCTAGTTTCGGAAGGGGATGGGAAATACACCTTTAACAGAGCTTCATTTGCTGCCATACCCTCCGCTTTACAACGGCGTTTGATTAAACTAATATTAAATTATCTGTCGGCGGATTTATCTGCCCTTGATTTCCCCAAGATCGAAACTGTACGTCGGGGAACGCTGCAGAGCTATCCCACCACCTGGAGCTTGGATTTGGGTGGAGGCCTGACTTGTGTGCGGCAATATGATAGTATCTTGTTCTCGTCCAAGCCCACGACGCCACAGGCAAGCTATACATATCGTCTGTTTTTACCGGACTCTAAGCTTAAATTGGAGGAAATAGGTAAGGTGATGTCGATGGCGGTACTGGAGAGAGAAAACTTTTTTGTACAGGGGGAGGATTATGGGAAGATGTCGGCTTGGTTTGACCGTGATGAACTGGTCTTTCCACTGACGATACGATCCCGATTGCCTGGAGATACCATAAGGATCATGGGATTAAACGGAAGCAAAAAGGTAAAAGATATTTATATTGATGATAAAATACCTGCTTCCGAACGGTCATTGATTCCCCTCGTTTGTGATGGTTTGGGCAATATCGTCTGGATTCCGGGCGTAAGACGCTCGATGCATGCCGCAGTAGGGCGGCACACGACCTCCGTACTTCTATTGTCTCTGGCAGAGCTGGATGACCGCGAAGAAACGTAATGGTCGAAGTAAGTCTTTCATAGTATAACTTAGGAGGTTTCGCAAGTTGCAAAACGATATTCAAGAAGTATTGATCACCGAAGAGGAACTTCAGCAGAAAATTAAGGAGCTCGGTCGAACACTGAGCGAAGAATACGCAGGTCGTACCCCTTTAGTCATTTGTGTACTAAAAGGTGCGTTTATATTTATGGCAGATTTGGTTAAAGCCATTACAGTACCTGTTGAGATGGATTTCATGGCAGTGTCCAGCTATGGAGCATCCACCAAGTCCTCTGGAGTAGTCAAAATTATTAAGGATTTGGATGTATCGGTAGAAGGCCGCGATATCTTGATCGTTGAAGATATTATTGACAGTGGTCTTACACTCAGCTATTTAATTGAGTTGCTCCGCAACCGGAATGCTGCTACTATCTCTGTGGTTACCTTGTTTGATAAACCATCAGGCCGCACTGTTAATCTTGAAGCCAGCTACACAGGCTTCGTGTTACCTGACGAATTTGTAGTAGGCTACGGATTGGATTATGCCGAGCGGTATCGGAACCTCCCATATGTTGGAGTACTGAAACCTGAGATTTATTCCAATTGAACTAAGGACTGCCTCGATCATACGGATCGGATACCCACAACTTCCTTTATTTGAGGTGTCCCAAGAGGCTATGGTACAATAACTTGAGTGTTGTGAGAGGAGGTAGGGGATGAATCGGTTCATCCGGAATTCTGGTTTTTATTTGATTTTATTTTTAGTCGTGGTGGGTATTGTCCAGTTTGTGAGCAATGGAAATGAAGCCGCCGATTTCCCTAGATACGACGAGTTACGGCAGGAGATCAAGAACAACAATGTGAAGGATTTGACGGTTCAGTTTGAGGGTAATGCCTTTCTGGTCACAGGCGAGTATAGAGAGCTGCCTGCCGATACTAAATCGAAAAGCTTCTCCACATATATTCCTCCTACAGATGCCGCTATCAATGAACTGATTCAAGCCAGTGATGTTAATGGGATTGAATTAACTCAGAAGAAAATGGAAGGTACCAGCATTTGGCTGACATTCCTTTCTTCAATTATCCCACTGGTAATTATGTTCATCTTGTTCTTCTTCCTGTTTAATCAGGCGCAAGGTGGCGGCGGTAAAGTCATGAATTTCGGCAAGAGCAAGGCTCGGTTATATAATGAAGAGAAGAAGAAAATCAGCTTTGAGGATGTTGCAGGGGCGGACGAAGAGAAGCAAGAGCTTGTCGAAGTCGTTGAGTTCCTGAAAGATCCACGCAAATTTGCAGCTGTCGGCGCACGTATTCCTAAGGGCGTATTGCTTGTAGGTCCTCCGGGAACAGGTAAAACATTGCTTGCCCGTGCGGTAGCAGGTGAAGCTGGCGTTCCTTTCTTTAGTATTTCCGGTTCTGACTTTGTGGAAATGTTCGTGGGTGTCGGTGCTTCTCGGGTACGTGATTTGTTCGAGAATGCTAAGAAGAATGCTCCATGTATTATCTTCATTGATGAAATTGATGCTGTGGGTCGTCAGCGTGGTGCCGGTCTTGGTGGCGGACATGACGAGCGTGAGCAGACGCTTAACCAATTGCTGGTTGAGATGGATGGATTCGGTGGTAACGAAGGCATTATTATTGTAGCGGCGACTAACCGCGCTGATATACTTGATCCGGCATTGCTTCGTCCAGGACGTTTTGACCGTCAAATTACGGTTGACCGTCCTGATGTGAAAGGCCGTGAAGCTGTACTTAAGGTGCACGCTCGTAACAAACCGCTTACGAAAGATGTAAGACTGGATGTTGTTGCTAAACGCACAACCGGATTCACAGGTGCTGATTTGGAGAATCTGCTGAATGAGGCAGCTTTGCTAGCTGCACGCCGTAACCGTAAAGATATTTCCATGATTGAAGTGGATGAAGCTATTGACCGTGTTATCGTAGGTACTGAGAAACGCAGCCGTGTGATCAGTGACCGCGAGAAACGTATTGTAGCTTATCATGAAGCAGGCCATACTATTGCTGGTTACTTCCTTGAGCACGCCGATATGGTGCATAAAGTTACTATTATCCCACGCGGACGTGCAGGCGGATACGTTATTATGCTTCCGAAGGAAGATCGGATGATCGTTACCAAGCAGGAGCTTTTAGATAAGGTTACTGGATTACTTGGTGGACGTGTTGCCGAAGAATTGTTTATTGGTGAGATCGGTACGGGTGCATACAGTGACTTCCAACAGGCTACGCGCATCGTGCGTGCCATGATTATGGAGTACGGTATGAGCGATAAGCTTGGACCTATGCAGTTCGGATCTTCTCAAGGTCAAGTATTCTTAGGTCGTGATATTGGGCATGAACAGAATTACAGTGACTCCATTGCTTATGAGATTGATCAGGAAATGCAGAACTTTATTACTTCGAGTTACGAACGTTGTAAAGATCTGTTGATCAAACACTCCAAAGAAATGCACTTGATTGCCAATACATTACTTGAGAAAGAAACACTTGAGCTTGATCAGATCACACAACTGATTGAACAAGGATTCCTTTCCGAGGATGGTAAACCAGAGGGTGGCGAAGGTGTTGCCCATGAAGTTGGCGAGCCTGTCATCGACAATATCGGTGATGTGCGAGTTCGCATTCAAGGCAAGCCTGAGGACGAACAGTCCACACTTCCTGACTTATCAAAGGATATCCCGAATAACCCTGATTCTGAGGGTAATGACGGTTCCGATGATGACAACAAAGGTGGGGGCACTAGCCTTACCTAATTGGGTCCACCATTCATATGATGTAAATTTATCCGGAGAACGTAACTGTTCTCCGGATTTTTTATTTTAATTTTTAAGGGATTCTATGCCTTAAAGCCTGTCCAGTTACATTGACAGGGGCTGGAACGTTGTGTACATTAGTGATTAATATTACTTACTATTTATATCAGCATGTTCATTTTTTCACCATGATGGCGCATGCCATTTGATAACATCATGTCGGCGAAAAGCCGCGAGGATTTAAGGGGGAGAACAATCGGTGGAAGCTCTGGCGCTTGAGCGCAAGCAGGAACAGAATCGAGAACTTCGTATACGTCTTGAACAGCTTAAAAAGGAACGAAACGCAATCATTTTAGCTCATTATTATCAGCGTGATGAAATTCAGGAGGTTGCCGATTTCCGGGGCGACTCTTTTTTACTCGCTCAGAAGGCTGCAGAGACAGATGCGGAAGTTATTGTATTCTGCGGTGTTCATTTCATGGGGGAAAGTGCAAAAATTCTAGCCCCGAACAAAACCGTCCTTATTCCTGATGAACGTGCAGGCTGTCCAATGGCAGATATGGTCAATGTAGACGGTTTGCGTAAGCTTAAAGCTCAACATCCAAATGCTAAAGTAGTCACTTATATCAACTCGTCTGCCGAGATTAAAGCAGAAACCGATATTTGTTGTACCTCAGCTAATGCTGTGAAAGTAATCGAATCCCTTGATGCTGAAGAGATTATTTGGGTCCCAGATAAGAATCTTGGTCAATATGTACAAGATCAGACGGGCAAGAAGCTGATTATTTGGGAAGGCTATTGCAACACTCACGACATGTTGACCGTCAAAGATGTAGTAGAAATGAGAGCAAAATATCCAGATGCGGAATTTGTAGTTCATCCAGAGTGTCGTCCTGAAGTAGTGGCCATGGGTGACTATGTAGGCAGCACTACATCAATTCTGGAGTATTGCCGGAAATCGGATCGTAAGCAATTTATCGTTGGAACGGAAGATGGTACCGGATATCAGCTTCGTAAGGATAGTCCAGATAAAGAATTCCATTTTGCTACCAAATTTCTTGTTTGTCCTAATATGAAAGTTAATAATCTAAAAAAACTGGTGAAATGCCTGGAGACGATGAAGCCACAAATCTATGTACCGCCTGCTGTCGCCGACAAAGCCAGAACATCCCTAGAGCGCATGCTACAAGTCCGGTAGCATGCGCTACTCTTTCGTTGAAACAGGTGAAAAGCGGTCATGATTCCACAATATTTGGTTGATTTTGATCTTCGGGATATTCCTACGGTAAAGACAGATTGTATTGTTATTGGTTCAGGGATTGCCGGATTATTCACGGCTATTAAAGCCAGTGAAGATCGGCGTGTCATAATGATCACAAAGAAATCAGTAATGGAAAGTAATACTCGCTATGCACAGGGGGGGATCGCAGCTGTTATAGCTGAGGATGATTCCCCTGCTTACCACCGGCAGGATACCTTAATGGCCGGAGCAGGTCTTTGCTCCTCAACAGCTGTCGATGCACTTGTTAATGAAGGGCCGGAAGGCGTTCATGAGTTAATTCGCTTAGGAACTCTGTTTGATAAGGAAGATGGGGTACTGGCTTTGACTCAGGAAGGAGCGCACAGCCACCGCCGTATTTTGCATGCTAATGGGGATGCTACCGGTTATGAGATTGTTCGTGCATTGGCGGAACAGGTAGCGGAACATGAGAATATTGAGGTCTGGGATGATCATTATGTTATCGATCTCATCACTGAAGGTGGCGAATGTGTAGGCGCATTATTGCAGCGGCCCGGTGGTGGACGGTTGTTCCTGCAAGGGGATGCGACCATTTTGTGCTCTGGTGGAGCAGGACAATTATATCGATACACTACCAACCCTGAGGTAGCTACAGGAGATGGTGTAGCGATCGCCTATCGCGCTGGTGCTCATATACGAGATATGGAATTTATTCAATTTCATCCTACAGCACTTAGTTACCCAGGAGCTCCTAGATTTTTAATCTCCGAAGCTGTGCGTGGGGAAGGAGCAGTCTTGCGCAATATTAATGGAGAGCGGTTCATGGAGCGTTATCATAACCTGCTTGAACTAGCCCCGCGGGATATTGTAGCGCGAGCTATTGTAAGTGAAATGGAACTTACTAAATCAACGTTCGTTTATTTGGATATTACACATGAATCTCCAGAGATGGTGAAGCATCGGTTTCCCACAATATATGAGACATGTATGGGCTATGGACTGGATATTACAAGTGATTGGATTCCAGTGGCTCCTGCTGCGCATTATATGATGGGGGGGATTAAGACCGATCTGAATGGAGAGAGTACCGTCCCGCGTCTGTTTGCTTGCGGAGAGGTTTCCTCCACAGGCCTGCATGGCGCTAACCGTTTAGCTAGTAATTCTTTATCTGAGGCCATTGTATTTGGACAGCGTATTATTGATCGGATTCATGAGCTTTCCCCGCTGGACCGTGATGTTTTATCGGTTATCAGTAACGAGGGCCGTGTAGATTCGCCAACTCAAGCTATTGTGGAACGTCGTTTGAAGCTACAGAAGGTAATGGTTCGATATGCCGGACTACGTCGTAACGAAGAGATGTTACTTAAAGGATTAGATGAATTAAAACGACAGCTGCCAATCTTTGGATCAGCTTTGTCCAAACGTGAGGAATATGAATTTGCTAATATGCTGACCTGCTGTTTGCTTGTGACAGAGTCTGCTCTGGCACGGGAGGAGAGCCGTGGGGCGCATTACCGTGAGGATTATCCGCAGCGGGATGATGATCAGTGGCGTAAGCACCTGCTTCAAATTCGCGAACTGGGAATAGTGGAGGAATTAAGCGATGATGTTTAATGGTTACAATGAAGAGCTAGTACAATCCATCAAGGCTTGGTTGCGGGAAGATGTTGGTTCCGGAGATGTAACCACGCAGATGACGATTCCAGTGGGCCATGAGTCCAAAGGGATTATTCATGCCAAGGAAGACGGGATAATTTGTGGCATCCCAATTGCAGAGCTGGTCTTTGAAATTGTGGATCCGGCGCTTAGTTTTACAGCCCTTGTCGAGGAAGGTCAAGCTGTAACCAAAGGGACTGTAATTATTGAGGTTGAGGGCAGCACACATGCGATTCTAACAGGTGAGCGGCTTGCGCTTAACTTGATGCAGCGTCTTTCGGGTGTGGCATCACGTACAGCTTCTTTCGTGCAGGTGCTGGAGGGATTACCGACTCGCTTAGTGGATACACGTAAGACAACACCAGGTCACCGGATGCTGGAGAAATATGCTGTTCGTATTGGTGGAGGCTTTAATCACCGTTTTGGCTTATATGATGCAGTTATGATCAAGGATAATCATATCAAAGGCGCGGGTGGTATTCGGCAGGCTGTAGGTCGTGCTCGGAAGAACATCCCGCATACGATGAGCATCGAAGTGGAGACCGAAAATTTAGAGCAAGTCGAAGAGGCGCTGGCAGCAGGTGCCGACATTATAATGCTCGATAACATGTCTAACGATATGATGAAGCAAGCCGTGGCTAGGATTAAATCCCAAGCTCCGCATGTTAAGACAGAGGCTTCTGGAAATGTATCGTTAGAAACCGTACGCGGGATTGCTGAAACGGGTGTGGATGTGATTTCTGTCGGGCGCCTTACGTACTCCTTCTCCAGTCTGGATATTAGTCTAGACCTTAATGCTAAGAAGGAAGGGCCTTTGTCATGATGCTTGCTGTCGATATCGGTAATACCAATATTGTTCTCGGTGTATATAGAAAACGCGAATTGCTGCATCATTTTCGGCTAAGCACTGCGCGCCAATCGACCGTGGATGAATATGGAGTAATGATACACAATCTTTTTCACATGTCAGGTATATCTGTCAAAGACGTTGAAGGTGTAATTATATCTTCGGTTGTTCCACCACTGGTTAAGACTATTGAGGATATGTGTATTAAATATATAGGGAAAGACCCATTGATTGTTGGACCAGGGATTAAGACGGGGCTTAACTTACGTTATGAGAATCCGCGTGAAATTGGCGCAGACCGGATTGTTAATGCAGTTGCTGCGATTGAACAATACAAATGTCCACTTGTGGTTGTTGATTTTGGTACGGCTACGACTTTTGATTGCATTGATGCAGGTGCTAATTATCTTGGTGGCGCGATAGTTCCTGGTCTAGGCATTTCAACAGAGGCATTATACCAGCGGGCATCTAAGCTGCCGCGAATTGAATTGGAGAAGCCTAAAAAGGTCATCGGACGTAATACGGTGCATGCGATGCAGGCCGGAATTATTTTTGGCTATGCGGGTCAGGTTGAGGGCATCGTTAAACGAATTAAAGTCGAGATGAACGCTCCCGAACTGAAGGTTATTTCGACCGGAGGCCTCGCCTCGCTAATTGCGGGTGAAACGGACTGTATCGATGAAGTAAATCCTATGTTAACGCTAGAAGGATTAAGAATTATTTACGATCGTAACCAATAAAGATAAAGAAGCCTAAAAAGGCGAAGAGATAGGAGGGCTATGCACCCAATGGAAAAAAAGAAGGATCGACTAATCCGCGGCACGGCTTTAAATGGTAAAGTGAGAGCGTTTGCTGTCCGCACAACTGAATTGGTTGAAGAACTGAGACGCAGACACGATACGTATCCAACGGCTACAGCCGCAATGGGACGTACAGTTACCGCTGCAGCCATGATGGGCGCTATGCTCAAGGGTAGTGAGAAGCTGAGTATTATGGTTAAAGGGAATGGACCGATCGGACAAATCGTTGCAGAATCCAATGCATTGGGAGAAGTGCGTGGTTATGTGCATAATCCACACATTCATTTACCGAGCAATAGTATGGGGAAACTGGATGTAGCTGGAGCGGTGGGAACTGAAGGGTTCATTGATGTTATAAAAGATTTAGGCATGAAAGAGCCATACCGAGGTAGTATACCTATTATCTCCGGGGAGCTTGGCGATGATTTTACTTATTATTTTGCGGTTTCTGAGCAAACTCCAGCTGCGGTTGGCCTAGGTGTACTGGTAGATACCGATGAGTCGGTAATTGTGGCTGGAGGGTTTATTGTTCAGCTTCTTCCTGGTCTGACTGATGCGGAGATCACAGAGATTGAAATAGCTGTAGGGGCGATGCCTTCTGTAACAGCGCTTCTCGATCAGGGGCTGGAGCCAGAAGAAATGCTGCGCTACCTGTTGCCGGATGCAGTGGTTATGGATGAACTGGATATTAACTTTGCTTGTCAGTGTTCGCGTGAGCGGGTAGAGCAGACATTGGTTAGCTTAGGGCGGGATGAACTGGAGAGATTAATTGCAGAAGATGAACAGGCTGAAGTCGTATGCCATTTTTGCAATGAGGCTTATGTTTTCAATAAGGACGATTTACAGGTCATTTTAGAACAAGCGAATTCGTAGGGCATTGGGATGATGACGAGACAGGAACGCGCACTTCGCAATACGGTTATTATTCTAGCTGTTGCAACTTTAATGCTCGGGGGTCTATTATTCTGGAGTTTACGCGCCATGGCTCTTCTTAAAGGAGATACAACAGACAATGAATCACCGGATGTAGCGACTGCAGGCGGACAACCGATAACGGATCAGCAGTGGATGGATGAGCTCAAAAAAAAGCATGGAGAAGAAGTGTTAATCAGTATGCTTAACCATATTGTCGTGGACATGGAAGCTAAGGCTTTAGGAATTACCGTGACAGACGATGAGGTTAAGCAGGAACTGGCACGCACTATAGTTGGATACGAATCAGAAGCGCAATATTATGCTCAAATGCAATCTCAGCTGGGATTATCTCGTCAGGAAGTGTTCGCAGAGACAGCTTATCGTCTGTCCTTACAAGCGATAGCCACGGTGGGCATTACAATCAGTGATGCCGATATAGATGCTTATTTAGAGCAAAATGCCGAGCGCTTCGTTCCAAAAAAGGAAATGCAGCTTTCTATGATCAAGGTTTCATCCTATGAGGAAGGTCAGCAGGTAATGGATCGCTTGGAACAGGGTGAGGATTTCGCTGATTTGGCTAGGGAAGTGTCTATTGATGAAGAGAGTCGGCAGCATGGAGGCAGTTTAGGCAAAGTAGAGGAAGACGACCCTTTTTGGCCAGAGGGGATGTTAAAGACTGCGGCTGGATTGGATGTGGGTGATATAGCCGGTCCGATCGAGACAGGGGAATACTTCGCCATTATTCGCTTGGAGAGTATTCACTCTCCAGAAATGCCAGATCAGAAAGAAATTCGGGCGCTTGTACGTCAAGAGCTGGCTTTGGAGCAAGCCCCTCCCTTGCAGCAGGTGGAAAGCAATTTACGCAATAAATATGAGGTGTCAATAAATATTGACAACAGCCTGCAAGATTGATAATATGATATTAACGTAAACCCTACCGTTTTAGTCGGAAATAACTGACGGTGGTCAACAATTTAAACTCCACACACAGAAGCATAAAGTCACAATTTACGTTCTTATATCGCATTTATCATTCTAAGGAGGTTTTTGCTCATGGCTAAAGTCGTTAACAACGTAACAGAATTGATCGGAGGTACTCCGCTCGTTCGTTTGAATCGTCTGGCACAGGAAGGCTCCGCAGATATTTATTTGAAATTGGAATATCAGAACCCGGGATCAAGCGTAAAAGACCGGATTGCAATCAGCATCGTGGAAGAAGCTGAGCGTGAAGGTCTACTGAAACCAGGAGGTACGATTGTAGAAGCTACTAGTGGTAACACTGGTATCGGCCTGGCACTTGTAGCTGCTGCTAAAGGTTATAAGGCAGTTATCGTAATGCCGGAAACAATGAGCTTGGAGCGCCGTAATCTCCTTCGCGCATATGGAGCGGAATTGGTGCTGACTCCAGGATCGGAAGGTATGAATGGTGCGGTTAAGAAAGCAGACGAAATTCTGAAAGAGAACCCAAGCTATTTCCCATCCGAGCAATTCAAGAATAAAGCGAACGTGAAGATTCACCGTGAGACTACTGGACCTGAAATCATTGACGCTATTGAATCCATCGGCGGTCCTTTGGATGCTTTTATTGCAGGTATCGGAACAGGCGGAACGATCACTGGTGCGGGTGAAGTGCTGAAAAGCCAATATCCTGATATTAAGATTTATGCTGTGGAGCCTGCTGCTTCCCCAATCTTGGCTGGAGGCAAACCAGGCCCTCACAAAATCCAGGGTATCGGAGCTAACTTCATCCCTGAGATTCTGAACCAAGATATCTATGATGAAATCATCCACGTTGAGAATGATGAAGCTTTCGAAACTGCACGTCGTGTAGCTAAAGAAGAAGGCGTCTTGTCTGGTATTTCTTCAGGTGCTGCTGTATTTGCCGCACTTAAAGTAGCTAAAGATTTAGGCCCTGGCAAAAAAGTAGTAGTCATTATCCCAAGTAACGGCGAACGTTACCTGAGCACACCACTTTACAATTTCGAAGCGTAATTGTTTGCAATAACGTAAATCTATAAGAGTCTTCATACCACTTTTTTGGTGGTGATGGAGACTCTTTTCGTTGATTTAAAAGGAATTAGGTACTGTGCATATATGCCGGGGTAGACGTGGTGATTTTATTATTGTTGAAAAAAGCTCTGGTTTTTGCAGAAAACGCAAAAATCATAATAATTTCCTATCGCTGAGGGCTTTTCAATAATGCCTTAAGTACAGTATACTGACAGGCAATATACTACTGATGAATGGACAAAACTAAGCAAATGCTTACGAAGCAAGTTTTATTGCGAAGTGATGTCTACGAAGTAATGGCTTCATAAAACTAAGCATATGCTTACGAAGCGAGTTTTGTCTCGAAGATTAAACTGTAAGATGATGCTAGACAAAACTTTTAGGAGGATGGCTTTGGAAATCATAACAACCTGGAACGAGTGGGAACAATGGGCTGCTGAAGACTGGAGCATGTTTCCCTTGATTATAAAATCTCCCCGGTGCACAAACGAATTACCCGCGTCCTGGGAGAAAGCCTGGGAGTTAGCTTCCCAGTATTCTGTAGTTTTAGAAAGTGGTAAGGGTGGCCGTTATACGTACTTGGGCTTGAACCCTGTTTCGATATTGAAGGGCAAGGAGGATAATGCGGAAGTATTTAGCTTCCCTACTGAATCTTTGGAATTAGCATCAGTGGACGAGGAGAGGATACCTGAGGCAACAACACTACATGGACAACCGCTGGAGCTACTGCAGCAATGGATGTCGGATTTTACGTCACCTAAGCTAAAGGATGAAGATGTTCCTCCTTTTTCTGGTGGATGTATTGGTTTCCTTGGTTATGATGTGGTTCGTTCTTTGGAACGATTGCCGTCTCTTGCCCAAGATGATCCTGGTTTTCCTGATTTTCTTTTTATGAGGTTTGACGAGATATGGATCTATGATCACGAAGAGCATGTGCTTTATTGTGCTGTTCACGTTCCAGTTCCAGCAGACTGTGGGATGGAAGAGCTGCAAAATCTTTATCTTGGCAGTATAGAACAGGCTGGACAAATGGTAGAGCAGTGGCAGCTGATATCTTCAGCCGCAGGATTGGATGATGAGGCTGTGGGCAGCATTGAGGCCCTTACAGTTTCATCAGGAGAGTGGCCGGGCATGGCTTCCGCTTTTTCGCCTGAGAAGTTTCAGCAGGCAGTGCTGGACGTTCAGGAATACATCCGCCAAGGTGATGTCTTCCAAGTGAACCTCTCGCTGCGCCAGGAGGCGCAGCTGAAGTCCCCGCCGGAGGATGTTTACGAGTGGCTGCGCAAGCTCAACCCGTCCCCGTACATGGGGCTCTTGCGGTCGCCCGGCTTCGCGCTGTCCAGCGCTTCACCGGAGCTGCTCGTCAAGCTGCACGGGGACAAAGTGAGCGCCCGGCCAATCGCCGGCACCCGGCGCCGGGGACTCACTCCCGCGGAGGATGCCGCCATGGAGGCGGAGCTTCGCGGGAGCGAAAAAGAGATCGCCGAGCATATCATGCTTGTCGATCTGGAACGCAACGACATCGGGCGTGTCGCTGCATACGGTTCCGTCAGCGTGCCGGAGCTGATGACGGTGGAGCGCTACTCTCATGTGATGCATCTCGTTTCGCAGGTAGAGGGCCAGATTGCGCCGGATAAAGACGCGTATGCGGTTATCGCAGCTTTATTCCCCGGGGGGACTATTACAGGGGCTCCCAAGGTAAGGACAATGGAGATTATTGAAGAATTGGAGCCGGTTCGACGTGGACCCTATACAGGATCGATGGGTTTTATTGACTATAACGGCAATATGGAATTAAATATTATTATAAGAACGCTGGCTGTAAAAGACGGGGTCGGATATATTCAGACAGGTGCCGGCATAGTGATCGATTCCGATCCCTACCGTGAATACCGTGAATGCCATAATAAAGCCAAAGCGGTAGTGAAGGCAGTACTCTGTAGTGAACTGCAGCAGGAATTGCCAGCTACCAGCGGAGCCGAAGGGGGAGTAGCACTGTGATCTT
The DNA here is from genome assembly GCF_037963285.1 of Paenibacillus sp. FSL H3-0329. Taxonomy (NCBI): domain Bacteria; kingdom Bacillati; phylum Bacillota; class Bacilli; order Caryophanales; family Paenibacillaceae; genus Paenibacillus; species Paenibacillus sp. FSL H3-0329. Next base: position 84,133 of record NZ_CP150150.1, read on the forward strand.
GGTCATCGATAATTATGATTCCTTTACGTATAACCTCGTACAGTATTTAGGTGAGCTTGGGGAAGAGGTTAAAGTGCACCGCAATGATGAAATTACCATCGAAGAGATTGAAAAGCTGGCACCTGACCATATTCTAATTTCACCAGGCCCATGTACGCCAAATGAAGCGGGAATTAGTCTGGAATTGTTGCATCATTTCAAGGGGATCATTCCGATCTTCGGCGTATGCCTTGGACATCAAGCGATTGGACAAGCATTTGGTGGCAATGTCATCCGTGCTGAGCGTTTGATGCATGGGAAGACATCGCCTATTTACCATAACGGGACCTCAGTTTTTGAAGGTCTGGAGTCTCCATTTACAGCTACCCGATATCATTCACTGATTGTAGAGCGGGAGAGTCTCCCAGATTGCTTGGAGATTACGGCTGAGACTGAAGAAGGGGAGATTATGGCATTGCGCCATAAAGAATACCCTATTGAAGGTGTGCAGTTCCACCCGGAATCTATTATTACGGATCATGGTCATACGATGCTGCGTAATTTCTTGAAACGGAGAGCCGGAGAAACGGCATGAAATATATAGGATTTAACAATGGTGTCATTGACGCCCGAGAAACCGTGGTTTCTGCCTTGGATCACGGCTTTTTGTACGGCATGGGCTTGTTCGAAACCTTTAGGACCTATGGGGGAGTTCCCTTTTTGCTGGAGCGTCATTTGAAGCGTATGGCAGAGGGTTGCAAGGCACTGGGCATTCCATTTGAAGCAGAAGCGGCACATCTACTTGACTGGATTAAGCGCGTTATGGACAAAAATGAATTAAAAGAAGCTTATATACGCTATACCGTAACAGCCGGTGAGGATGTTCTCGGATTACCTGCTGGTGATTATCAAAAGCCTAATCATTTGTTGTACATCAAAGCGCTGCCGAAAGTACCAGATAAACTCTATAGTGAAGGCAAAGAGCTGCAGCTGTTGTCCTTGCGGCGTAATACTCCTGAGGGAACAGTGCGATTCAAGTCGCTGCATTATATGAATAACATTCTGGCTAAGCGAGAGCTTAGAGGGTATGCTTCTGCGGCAAATGGTGCTGAAGGACTAATGCTGACGGCAGAAGAATTTATTGCCGAGGGCATTGTCAGCAACATCTTTTTTGTAAAAAACAACAGGCTCTATACCCCAGATCTTACAACAGGGATACTTCCGGGAATTACCCGGGAAATGGTAATGGAGCTGGCTCTTAGTGCAGGCCTTAGTGTTGAAGAAGGAACATATCACTGGGAGCAGTTAAAAGCTGCTGATGAAGTGTTTCTTACCAATTCCGTACAAGAAATCGTTCCTGTTACTGGGGTGTGGCACGGAGATGCAAGATTTACTATAGGTACTGGCCAGTGTGGAACAATTACTGCTGGCTTGATTTCATTATATAGAGATAGGACGGCGATTTCGAAATGAGACCAGTCCTCTTTAAGCGGACATACCGTTGTGGAAATACAGACTTGGAGTTAGGAAATCGAACATTGATTATGGGCATCCTTAATGTGACCCCGGATTCTTTTTCGGATGGAGGACTTTGGGATCATCCGGACAAAGCAGTTGAGCATGCGCTGCGTATGGCTGCAGAGGGTGCTGATATTATTGATATCGGCGGTGAATCTACTCGTCCTGGTCATCAACCGGTGGGACTTGAAGAGGAGTTAGCCCGTGTATTGCCTGTGATCGAGAGTATTCATAAGGCGGCACCTCACCTTCCGTTATCTATCGATACCTATAAAGCTGAAGTAGCCCGCCAAGCTATAGCTGCGGGTGCCCATATCATTAATGACATATGGGGTTGTAAGGCCGATCCGGAAATGGCGGCAGTGGCCGCTGCTGCTGACTGTCCTATTATTTTGATGCATAACCGGCAGGACCGTAATTATACGAATCTGAGTGCGGATATGTCGGCTGACCTTAAGGAAAGTATTGATCTTGCGGTAGCCGCAGGCGTTAAGCCGGCCAATATCATATTGGATCCAGGTATCGGCTTTGCTAAGGATTATAATGAAAACCTGCAGGCAATGACGCTTTTAGACGGGTTGACTGAGTTAGGTTATCCGTTGTTACTGGCGACTTCCCGCAAAAAATTCATCCGCACGGTACTTGATTTGCCGTCTGATGATGTTGTGGAAGGCACCGCAGCTACAGTAGCTTTTGGGATAGCTCAGGGTTGCCAGATCGTACGTGTACATGATGTATCTCTGATTAAACGAACGGTTAAGATGTGTGATGCGATGTTGTATGCTGCACCTCCATTGGTGCGTGAATAGCTATATTTTACGAAAAAGGGCGGATTAATCATGGATAAAATGACAATGCATCGCATGGAATATTACGGATACCACGGTGTATTTGAGGAAGAACGTAAGCTGGGACAACGTTTTTACATTGATTTAGAGCTGGAGCTTGATTTGCAGGGTGCGGGCTTGAATGATGATTTGAGTCAAACCGTGAATTATGCTGAAGTTCATGAATTAGTCAAAAACATTGTCGAAATAAAGTCTTTTAAGTTGATCGAAGCTTTGGCAGAATATATTGCATCCTCCGTACTGGACACTTATACTGTTATCAATGCAGTAACGGTTAAGGTAACTAAACCCCATCCGCCTTTCGACATTCATTTTCAGGGAGTGACTGTAGAGCTGCGCAGAACTAGAAAGTGAGAACAAGGTCCATGAATATACATTCCACCTCTGAAGAATCAGAGGCTTATATTGCTTTAGGGGCTAATTTGGGTGACCGCGAGGGTACACTGTCAGAGGCTTTGAACAGACTGGACGCTCATGATGAAATATCTGTGGTCCGCTGCTCCAAAGTTTACGAGACAGAGCCAGTAGGTTATTTAGATCAGCCGCAGTTTCTCAATATGGCAGCAGCTTTGCGAACGACACTTGCGCCCGAGTCCTTGCTGGAAGTGATGTTGGGGATTGAAACGCAGTTGGGTCGTATCCGGGATATCCGCTATGGACCGAGAACGGTAGATTTGGATTTGTTGTGGGTTGAGGGTCAGGTGCTCGATACACCACATTTAACGTTACCGCATCCACGCATGTTAGAGCGTGCTTTTGTATTGTTTCCGCTCAGTGACATCGTTCCACAGAATGAACAATCTTCCGGACTTCGCAAGCTGATTACAGCAGCGCTTCAAGACATAGACGGGAAGGAAGGAATTCGGTTGTGGACAACAAGCGTTTGGGACGGAGGGTCAGGGCATTCCGTAAGCTAAAAGGGTATACTCAACAGGATCTTGCGGATCTTGCCGGAATTTCCTTGGCTGTGCTTGGTGCAGTCGAGAGGGGTAACAGACGATTAGAAGATCAAATTTTAGATAAAATTGCGAATGTCCTAGGGGTTACAACAGAAGAGCTTGTGGATCCCAACTCATAATTTTTAAGAATTAAAAGGCAGGAAGTGATACGAATGCTGAAGATTGGCGATATCGAGATGAAAAATCAGGTTGTTCTGGCACCTATGGCTGGCGTGTGCAATCCGGCTTTTCGTCTGATCGCTAAGGAATTTGGTACAGGTCTGGTCTGTGCGGAAATGGTAAGCGATAAGGCCATTATTCACGGAAATACACGTACTCGCGAAATGTTGTTTGTAGATGAACGGGAGAAACCGCTTAGTTTGCAGATTTTTGGCGGGGATAGAGAATCACTGGTGCAAGCAGCAAAAGTGGTTGATAAAGAAACCAATGCTGATATTATCGATATCAATATGGGATGCCCAGTGCCTAAAGTAACTAAATGTGATGCGGGAGCCCGCTGGCTTTTGAATCCCGACAAAATCTATGAAATGGTCTCTGCGGTTGTCGATGTTGTCGATAAACCCGTAACCGTGAAAATGCGGATTGGCTGGGATAGCGAGCATATTTTTGTCGAAGATAATGCGCGTGCGGTTGAACGTGCCGGGGGTAAGGCTGTCAGCGTACACGGTCGTACCCGGGAGCAGCTTTACACAGGCCATGCGGACTGGAACTATATCAAGATGGCAAAAGAAGCAGTTTCTATTCCTGTTATTGGCAACGGGGATGTTAATACACCTGAAGATGCTCGGGCTATGTTGGATCAGACTGGCTGCGATGGCGTAATGATCGGGCGTGGAGCACTCGGCAATCCTTGGATGTTGTATCGTACGATTCAATATTTGAGCACCGGCGAGCTTATGCCTGAACCTGGCTTGGATGAGAAGATTAAGGTTGCTATTCTTCATATGGATCGACTGGTAGCTCTTAAGGGAGAAGCTGTAGCTGTCCGTGAGATGCGTAAGCATATGGCCTGGTACTTAAAAGGCTTGAAGGCTGCCGCTAGAGTGAAGGATGTTCTCATGACAGAAACAAAACGCGATGGAATGGTGAGGATATTGAATGATTTTGTCGTTCAATTAAAGCATGAAGAAGAGAGCAAGGGCATTGAAATGTCTTCTTCTGCTGTATAATCACCTTTTTTCTGCTGATATTTGAACACATCTGACTTTATATGTGGTGTCATTGACATTTTGTAGCGGTTCCAATATAATTTCACAGTATAAAATCGCCGTTACAGTAAGAGCAATGCAGCAGGGAGGGTTCTTATCCTTCTAGATTAGCATATAGTATGGTGTTTTCAATAATTGTATACGACAGGAGAATCGGTTGAGATGAGCGATAAAGAAGTCATCCTTACGCCGGACGGGCTAAAACGTCTGGAAGATGAGCTGGAGACCCTCAAATCCGTAAAACGCCGTGAGGTTGCTGAACGGATTAAGGTAGCGATTGGCTACGGAGATATCAGTGAGAACTCGGAGTATGAAGACGCGAAGAATGAGCAAGCTTTTATCGAAGGACGCGTTCTAACTTTGGAGAAGATGCTTCGCAACGCGCGTATCATCAATAGCGACGAGATCGTTACTGACGTAGTAAGTATTGGTGTTACTGTAAGTGTCGAGGATTTGGAATATGGGGACACTATGGAGTATACGATCGTAGGTACAGCAGAGTCTGATCCACTGAATAACAAGATTTCCAATGAAAGTCCGGTAGGCAAAGCTATTATCGGGAAAAAAATAGGTACGGTTGTTGATGTTTCTACACCTGCAGGAGTTATTCAATATAAAATTCTCGATATCAGAATGAAGTAATATACAGACCTTAATGTCTGTAAATAGATGTGCTGCCGTATGTATTAGTCATTTCACTGTACATAGGTAGATAAGGGAACATGTTTGGGAAAGCTTCCTTAGGGAAGCTTTTTTCAAATCATCCAGAAACGATAGGTAAAACAAACTGCTTATATTTTGAGCTGGAACGGGACTGTCCTCTAACTATGGAGACGGAGCCGTTTCTTCTTGTGTATATGATATTACTGAGTTATAAGGGGATGAATCGCATGACCGAGGAAATGAACAATGTGGACAATGCAGAGAACGAACTTAGTGAGCTTTTGCAGATCCGCCGTGCCAAACTGGACGAGCTAAGAGGACTTGGTATTGATCCTTTTGGCAAAAAATACGAGCGCACAGCTAACGCTGGCGATATCGTAGCTAAGTATGATGGACTTTCCAAAGAGGAATTGGACGAGCTTTCTGTTGAAGTGAGCATTGCTGGACGTATTATGGCAAAACGCGTTATGGGTAAAGCCAGCTTTGCGCATATCCAGGACCTTAGTGGAAGAATTCAGCTTTATGTTCGTCAAGACAGCATTCCTGAAACTCAATACGCGGCGTTTAATGTTCTCGATCTGGGAGATATTATTGGCGTTCGTGGAACAGTATTCAAAACCAAAACAGGCGAGACCTCCATCAAAGTGCATAATCTCGAAGTCTTGTCCAAATCCCTGCTGCCACTTCCTGAGAAATATCATGGTCTTAAAGATGTAGAACTGCGTTATCGCCAGCGCTATGTTGATTTGATTATTAATCCGGAAGTTCAACAGACCTTTATTGCCCGTTCAAGAATTATTCAATCGATGCGTCGCTATTTGGATTCACTTGGTTATCTTGAAGTTGAAACACCTACACTTCATACGATCGCCGGCGGAGCAGCTGCGCGTCCGTTTATTACTTACCACAACACACTTGAAATGCAGCTGTATATGCGGATTGCTATCGAGCTTCACTTGAAACGCCTTATTGTTGGCGGTTTGGAAAAAGTGTACGAAATCGGCCGTGTATACCGTAACGAGGGAATGTCGACTCGTCATAATCCAGAGTTTACTATGATTGAGTTGTACGAAGCATATGCTGACTACAAGGACATCATGAATCTCACGGAGAATATGATTGCACATATTGCCCAAGAGGTATTAGGTACACAACTGCTGGATTACCAAGGCAAAGAGGTAAATCTGTCTCCAGGATGGCGTCGTGTAACTATGGTTGATGCTGTTAAAGAAGTAACCGGTGTTGATTTCAGTGTTCACATGACAGATGACGAAGCACAAGCTTTGGCAAAAGAACATCGTGTGCCTGTTGAGAAACATATGACGTTCGGTCATATCCTTAACGCTTTCTTCGAGCAATTTGTAGAGGAAACTCTAATTCAGCCAACCTTTGTAATGGGACACCCTGTTGAAATTTCACCACTTGCGAAGAAAAACGATGAGGATCCACGCTTTACCGATCGTTTTGAGCTGTTTATTGTGGGTCGTGAGCACGCTAATGCATTTAGTGAATTGAATGATCCGATTGACCAACGTCAACGCTTTGAGGCACAGATCCAGGAGAAAGAGCAAGGTAATGACGAAGCTCATGAGATGGACGATGATTTCATCCGCGCCCTGGAATATGGTATGCCACCTACTGGCGGACTGGGAATCGGCGTAGACCGTCTGATCATGCTGCTTACCAATTCTGCATCGATTCGCGATGTATTGCTGTTTCCACATATGCGTAACCGTACTGAATAGTATCTATACAACACAGGGCTTAAGGGAGCTGTCTAAGGACAGTTCTCTTGGCTATTGTTGATTAGAAGCGGTGCTTTCACTTCATTGCTCCTATAGAATGTAGAGATTTAATATTAGTTTCAAAAAAACTCTTGCAATGAATCTCTATACATGATATATTCTAAGTCCGGCCAAGAAATACACATGCCGAGCTCGAAAAAGAAGTTAAAAAAGAGCTTGACATTAAATAGCCGAACATGATATAGTATAAGAGTTGCTGCTGAGACATTAAACGGCGCCAACGAGAACTTGATCTTTGAAAACTGAACAACGAGTGAGTAGGAAATCACGTAAGTGAAATCCGAAATTAGAGAATTAATTTTCTCGTCAGATGTTTCAAAATGAGCATATCGCTCTTTTCAATACTAATTGGAGAGTTTGATCCTGGCTCAGGACGAACGCTGGCGGCGTGCCTAATACATGCAAGTCGAGCGGAGTTATTTTGAAAGCTTGCTTTCAAAATAACTTAGCGGCGGACGGGTGAGTAACACGTAGGCAACCTGCCCTTCAGACTGGGATAACTACCGGAAACGGTAGCTAATACCGGATAATTTCTTTTTTCTCCTGAGAGAAGAATGAAAGACGGAGCAATCTGTCACTGAGGGATGGGCCTGCGGCGCATTAGCTAGTTGGTGGGGTAACGGCCCACCAAGGCGACGATGCGTAGCCGACCTGAGAGGGTGAACGGCCACACTGGGACTGAGACACGGCCCAGACTCCTACGGGAGGCAGCAGTAGGGAATCTTCCGCAATGGGCGAAAGCCTGACGGAGCAACGCCGCGTGAGTGATGAAGGTTTTCGGATCGTAAAGCTCTGTTGCCAGGGAAGAACGTCCGGTAGAGTAACTGCTACCGGAGTGACGGTACCTGAGAAGAAAGCCCCGGCTAACTACGTGCCAGCAGCCGCGGTAATACGTAGGGGGCAAGCGTTGTCCGGAATTATTGGGCGTAAAGCGCGCGCAGGCGGCTATTTAAGTCTGGTGTTTAAACCTTGGGCTCAACCTGAGGTCGCACTGGAAACTGGGTGGCTTGAGTACAGAAGAGGAAAGTGGAATTCCACGTGTAGCGGTGAAATGCGTAGATATGTGGAGGAACACCAGTGGCGAAGGCGACTTTCTGGGCTGTAACTGACGCTGAGGCGCGAAAGCGTGGGGAGCAAACAGGATTAGATACCCTGGTAGTCCACGCCGTAAACGATGAGTGCTAGGTGTTAGGGGTTTCGATACCCTTGGTGCCGAAGTTAACACAGTAAGCACTCCGCCTGGGGAGTACGGTCGCAAGACTGAAACTCAAAGGAATTGACGGGGACCCGCACAAGCAGTGGAGTATGTGGTTTAATTCGAAGCAACGCGAAGAACCTTACCAGGTCTTGACATCCCTCTGAATCTGCTAGAGATAGCAGCGGCCTTCGGGACAGAGGAGACAGGTGGTGCATGGTTGTCGTCAGCTCGTGTCGTGAGATGTTGGGTTAAGTCCCGCAACGAGCGCAACCCTTAACTTTAGTTGCCAGCAGGTAATGCTGGGCACTCTAGAGTGACTGCCGGTGACAAACCGGAGGAAGGTGGGGATGACGTCAAATCATCATGCCCCTTATGACCTGGGCTACACACGTACTACAATGGCCGGTACAACGGGAAGCGAAGCCGCGAGGTGGAGCCAATCCCATCAAAGCCGGTCTCAGTTCGGATTGCAGGCTGCAACTCGCCTGCATGAAGTCGGAATTGCTAGTAATCGCGGATCAGCATGCCGCGGTGAATACGTTCCCGGGTCTTGTACACACCGCCCGTCACACCACGAGAGTTTACAACACCCGAAGTCGGTGGGGTAACCCGCAAGGGAGCCAGCCGCCGAAGGTGGGGTAGATGATTGGGGTGAAGTCGTAACAAGGTAGCCGTATCGGAAGGTGCGGCTGGATCACCTCCTTTCTATGGAGAATCGTTCTCTGCAATGAGAACATTCAAATCGGAAGCTTAGCTTCCAAAACTCAGGTTTAGGCCTGTTACTCACTCGTTGCTCAGTTTTGAGAGTTTAAGCTCTCAGTAAGACTTGATCCTTGAAAACTGGATACCGAAACGAATTTGCGTTTTAGAACATCTTTTAGCAACTTGTGTAAACAAGTAAATGTTATTAGTGAGATGATTCCAAAAGAGAATGTCATCGTATGATATTTTCCTGCGGAAAAATCAAGGTTAAGCTAATAAGAGCACACGGAGGATGCCTAGGCGCCAGGAGCCGACGAAGGACGTGGCGAACAACGAAACTGCCTCGGGGAGCTGTAAGCAAGCTTTGATCCGGGGGTGTCCGAATGGGGAAACCCAGCTGTGGTAATTCGCAGTTACTCATACCTGAATACATAGGGTGTGTAGAGGCAGACCAGGGGAACTGAAACATCTAAGTACCCTGAGGAAGAGAAAACAATAGTGATTCCGTCAGTAGCGGCGAGCGAACGCGGAACAGCCTAAACCAAGGGGCTTGCCTCTTGGGGTTGTGGGACGTCTCACATGGAGTTACAAAGGAATATGGTAGGTGAAGAGGTCTGGAAAGGCCCGCGATAGAGGTAAAAGCCCTGTAACCTAAACTGTGTTCTCTCCGAGACGGATCCCGAGTAGTGCGGGGCACGTGAAACCCCGTATGAATCCAGCAGGACCATCTGCTAAGGCTAAATACTACCTGGCGACCGATAGTGAAACAGTACCGTGAGGGAAAGGTGAAAAGCACCCCGGAAGGGGAGTGAAATAGAACCTGAAACCGTGTGCTTACAAAAAGTCAGAGCCCGATCTATGGGTGATGGCGTGCCTTTTGTAGAATGAACCGGCGAGTTACGTTTAACATGCAAGGTTAAGCCGAGAAGGTGGAGCCGCAGCGAAAGCGAGTCTGAATAGGGCGAATGAGTATGTGGACGTAGACCCGAAACCGTGTGATCTACCCCTGTCCAGGGTGAAGGTGCGGTAACACGCACTGGAGGCCCGAACCCACGTACGTTGAAAAGTGCGGGGATGAGGTGGGGGTAGCGGAGAAATTCCAATCGAACTCGGAGATAGCTGGTTCTCCCCGAAATAGCTTTAGGGCTAGCCTCGGTATAAGAGTAGTGGAGGTAGAGCACTGATTGGGTGCGGGGTCCGCAAGGATTACCAAGCTCAGTCAAACTCCGAATGCCATATACTTATTGCCGGGAGTCAGACAGTGAGTGCTAAGATCCATTGTCAAAAGGGAAACAGCCCAGACCATCAGCTAAGGTCCCCAAGTGTGTGTTAAGTGGGAAAGGATGTGGAGTTGCACAGACAACCAGGATGTTGGCTTAGAAGCAGCCACCATTGAAAGAGTGCGTAATAGCTCACTGGTCGAGTGACTCTGCGCCGAAAATGTAACGGGGCTAAACACACCACCGAAGCTATGGCTAGATACGTATGTATCTGGGGTAGGGGAGCGTTGTGTAGGGGTTGAAGGTGTACTGAAAAGAGCGCTGGACACTACACAAGTGAGAATGCCGGTATGAGTAACGAAAAGATCAGTGAGAATCTGATCCGCCGAAAGCCCAAGGTTTCCTGAGGAAGGCTCGTCCGCTCAGGGTAAGTCGGGACCTAAGGCGAGGCCGAAAGGCGTAGTCGAAGGACAACAGTTTGAAATTACTGTACCACCGTAATCCGCTATGAGCGATGGGGTGACGCAGGAGGGTAGTGACGCGGACTGATGGATGTCCGTCTAAGCAGTGAGGCTGATGTGTAGGCAAATCCGCACATCATTAAGGCTGGGCTGTGATGGGGAGCGAAAATTATAGTAGCGAAGGTCATGATCTCACACTGCCAAGAAAAGCCTCTAGCCAGGAGAAGGTGCCCGTACCGCAAACCGACACAGGTAGGCGAGAAGAGAATTCTAAGGCGCGCGGAAGAACTCTCGTTAAGGAACTCGGCAAAATGACCCCGTAACTTCGGGAGAAGGGGTGCCCCGGTAGTGTGAATAGCACGAGGGGGCCGCAGTGAAAAGGCCCAAGCGACTGTTTAGCAAAAACACAGGTCTGTGCGAAGCCGCAAGGCGAAGTATACGGGCTGACGCCTGCCCGGTGCTGGAAGGTTAAGGGGAGTGGTTAGGGGTAACCCGAAGCTATGAACCGAAGCCCCAGTAAACGGCGGCCGTAACTATAACGGTCCTAAGGTAGCGAAATTCCTTGTCAGGTAAATTCTGACCCGCACGAATGGCGTAACGACTTGGGCGCTGTCTCAACGAGAGATCCGGTGAAATTTTAATACCTGTGAAGATGCAGGTTACCCGCGACAAGACGGAAAGACCCCATGGAGCTTTACTGCAGCTTGATATTGAATTTGGGTACGATCTGTACAGGATAGGTGGGAGCCGTAGAAATCGGAGCGCAAGCTTCGGTGGAGGCGCCGTTGGGATACCACCCTGATCGTATCTAGGTTCTAACCTAGTACCCTTATCGGGTACGGGGACCGTGTCAGGCGGGCAGTTTGACTGGGGCGGTCGCCTCCTAAAGAGTAACGGAGGCGTTCCAAGGTTCCCTCAGAATGGTTGGAAATCATTCGCAGAGTGCAAAGGCATAAGGGAGCTTGACTGCGAGACCTACAAGTCGAGCAGGGACGAAAGTCGGACTTAGTGATCCGGTGGTACCGCATGGAAGGGCCATCGCTCAACGGATAAAAGCTACCCTGGGGATAACAGGCTTATCTCCCCCAAGAGTCCACATCGACGGGGAGGTTTGGCACCTCGATGTCGGCTCATCGCATCCTGGGGCTGAAGTAGGTCCCAAGGGTTGGGCTGTTCGCCCATTAAAGCGGTACGCGAGCTGGGTTCAGAACGTCGTGAGACAGTTCGGTCCCTATCTGTCGTGGGCGCAGGAAATTTGAGAGGAGCTGTCCTTAGTACGAGAGGACCGGGATGGACGTACCGCTGGTGCACCAGTTGTTCCGCCAGGAGCATGGCTGGGTAGCTACGTACGGACGGGATAAGCGCTGAAAGCATCTAAGCGTGAAGCCCCCCTCAAGATGAGATTTCCCAATTAGTAAGACCCCTTGAAGACGACGAGGTAGATAGGTTGGAGGTGGAAGTGCAGCAATGCATGGAGCTGACCAATACTAATCGGTCGAGGGCTTATCCTATACGTAGAATGCAGATTCGTTTCGGATTCAGTTTTCAGGCATCAAGCCTGAAATACGCTTAGAAATTTATTGTCACTTCTGGTGATGAACCGAATTTCACGCGGCAGCGTCTGTTTCACAGACGCATGTTTGGTGGCGATAGCGGAGGGGTTCCACGCGTACCCATCCCGAACACGACCGTTAAGCCCTCCAGCGCCGATGGTACTTGGACCGAAGGGTCCTGGGAGAGTAGGACGTTGCCAAGCACACAAGACCACTGTTGAGTAATCGACAGTGGTCTTTTTGTTATGTAAATAGAGAATTCATTAGGCTATATTTTGAAATACTATGATGGAGATAAGCGTGGGTAATAAGATGAGCAGAAATGCATTGTGGATTTTTTATACACTATATGTCCACTGAGCACGGACTAACGTCCAATAATTCGCTTACTCGGGGGCCGTTTTTTGAATACCTACTCTGATGATGTAATGTTCTTGACAGTCCAAATGCCCTTTGCTAAGATGGCAATAATATATTTTTGGATAAGCATCTCAAACCTTAATTGAAGATCTACACTTGTTCAGCCCCCAGATGTACAGAATTGTCTGTCGTGAATGGACTGGAGTCAAAGGTTCTTCTTTCATAAAGTTTGTAGGCGGGTATAATTTAAAACAACCGAGGAGGAATGACCCAGGTGTGGAAAGATAAGTTTGGTAAAGAAGGTCTAACTTTTGATGATGTGCTGCTGGTTCCGCGTAAATCTGAGGTACTGCCTAAAGAAGTGGATTTGACCACAGTTCTAAGTAAGAATGTGAAGTTGAATATTCCACTTATGAGTGCAGGGATGGACACAGTCACAGAAGCAGCCATGGCCATTGCAATTGCTCGTGAGGGTGGCATCGGGATTATACACAAGAATATGCCTGTGGAGCAGCAAGCGGAAGAAGTAGATCGTGTGAAGCGTTCCGAGAGCGGAGTTATTACGAATCCATTCTCACTTACAGCAGAACACATGGTATCGGATGCAGAGCTTTTAATGGGTAAATATCGCATTTCCGGAGTGCCGATTGTAGACAGTGACAATAAACTTGTCGGTATTCTAACTAATAGAGACTTACGCTTTATTCATGATTTCAATATTCAAATTAAAGAAGTTATGACACATGAGAATCTTGTAACAGCTGCTGTGGGTACAACCCTTCAGGAAGCAGAAGGTATCCTGCAACGTCATAAGATCGAGAAGCTTCCCCTTGTAGATGAGAATAATATTCTTAAAGGCCTCATCACCATTAAGGATATTGAGAAAGCTATTCAATTCCCTAACGGAGCCAAAGATGCACATGGCCGACTACTTGTTGGAGCAGCTGTTGGTATCTCTAAAGACACGTTCGAACGTACTGCAGCATTAGTAAAAGCTGGTGTGGATCTGATCGTCGTCGATTCTGCACATGGTCACCACATTAATATTATTGAAGCGGTTCGCCAAATTCGTGAGTTGTATCCTGATCTTACGATTGTTGCTGGTAACGTAGCTACAGGCGAAGCAACCCGTGAACTTATTGAAGCTGGTGCATCTGTAGTTAAAGTAGGTATTGGACCAGGATCGATCTGCACAACACGCGTTATTGCTGGTATCGGCGTACCTCAGGTTACAGCCATTTATGATTGTGCGACAGTTGCTCGTGAGTATGGAATTCCTATTATCGCTGATGGCGGTATTAAGTATTCTGGGGAGATCACAAAGGCTATCGCAGCTGGTGCTCATGCTGTAATGATGGGAAGTATGTTTGCGGGTACAGAAGAAAGCCCAGGGGAATCTGAGCTTTATCAAGGCCGTAAATTTAAAGTATATCGTGGTATGGGCAGTATGAGTGCCATGAAACAAGGCAGTAAAGACCGTTATTTCCAAGATGATGATAAAAAGCTCGTTCCTGAAGGAATTGAGGGACGTATTGCTTTTAAAGGGCCTCTTTCTGACACTGTTCATCAATTGATCGGCGGATTGCGCTCAGGTATGGGCTATTGCGGTACGAAGTCATTGGAAGAACTGCGTAACGATACTTCTTTCATTCGCATCACAAGTGCTGGACTTCGTGAAAGCCACCCACATGATGTGCAAATTACAAAAGAAGCACCAAATTATTCCGTATAATGGACTAACCGTATTATTTTTTGGACAGACAGGACTATTTCGTCCTGTCTGTCTTTTTTTGCGGGTACCCCTGTGTTAGAATAGAACAAGCTATTGATATGAGATTTAAAGGAGAGTCGTAATCATTGAAGCACAAACGAAAATTTAATGGTAAGCAAATTGTAATTAAGACAGCGACTGTAGGTCTGCTTTTAAATATGTTAATGAACCCTGTAATTCCAGCATTGGCTGAAGCGGGCAAAACTCCGGTTACAACCGAAGGTGCCGCAACTACTACTGCAACTACACCCAAGACCAACGCAGTTAAGATCCCTTCTGTGGAATCTCTTAACTTGGAATTGAGTTCTGCTATTCTAATAGAACCAACTACAGGCCAAGTACTTATGGCTCTAAATCCAGATACACCACTCCCACCTGCGAGTATGACCAAGATGATGACTGAATATCTTGTATCTGATGCCGTGAAAAAAGGAGACATCTCTTGGGATCAAAAAGTTATCATTCAAGAGAATGCTTCCAAACAGGTCGGATCACGAATTTTTCTGGCAGCTGGAGATGAACATACGGTTAAAGAGCTATACATAGCGATGGCTGTAGGATCGGCGAATGATGCCACGGTTGCTTTGGCAGAATTGGTATCGGGTTCAGAAGAACAATTCGTAGAACTAATGAATCAGACTGCACAGAAGATGGGCATGAAAAATACCTATTTTATTAACTCAACTGGACTTGATCGGGCAGACATGCCGAAGAAATTCCGTCCTGATCTTGATAAAGAGACTGTAATGTCAGCTAGAGATGCAGCTACTCTTGCTAAATTTATAGTTACTGACCACCCGGACTTCACTGAATTTACAACGATTCAGTCTTATAAATTCCGTGATCGGGATACAGCGCCGATCATTAACTACAACTGGATGCTGGAAGCTAACAAAAGTATCCCCAACTTTAAGGCATATGCTTATCCAGGTCTAGATGGACTGAAGACTGGCCATACCACAAATGCAGGTAACTGCTTTACAGGTACTGCTGTGCGTGATGGAATGCGTCTAATCAGTGTTGTTATGGGTGCTAATTCAGAGGCACATCGATTCACAGAAACTAAAAAAGTGCTCGACTACGGGTTTAACAACTTTGAAATCAAACAGGTTGTAGCTCCGAAGGCTGTTATTGCTGGCACGGAAACAGTTCCGGTACTGAAAGGCAAGAATAAAGATGTTTCTATAGTTACTGATGAAGGAGTTTCTTTCATTGTTCCTAAGGGAACTGTTTCTCCTGAAGTTACTACAACTGTTGTAACAAATGACCCTGCAACTTTGGTTGCTCCTATAGCCCAATCCTCTAAAGTAGGTAAAGTTACCTATTCCTACAAGGCTGAAGGCATGCAAGCAGCACAGGAGAAAACAGTTAATCTGATCACTGTAGAGGAAGCTGAGAAAGCTGGCTGGTTCAAGTTGTTCCTTAGAGCGATTGGCGATTTCTTCGGTGATTTATTTTCAGGGATCAAGAACTTGTTCTAATGCAGTTCGGTGTCGAAATCAGCAGTAAATCCGAGTAAATGGGTTGTAGATTTCCCTTCATTGGGGTAAAATTACAAGTTAGATTAAGATAGATCATTCGGGGGGTTAGGACATGGAAACAGGTACATCGCGAGTTAAAAGAGGCATGGCAGAAATGCAAAAAGGCGGCGTCATTATGGACGTCATGAATGCAGAGCAAGCAAAAATTGCTGAGGCTGCTGGTGCAGTTGCTGTTATGGCTCTGGAACGCGTACCTTCTGACATTCGTGCAGCTGGCGGTGTAGCACGGATGGCCGATCCTACAATTGTAGAAGAGGTTCTCAAAGTGGTAAGTATCCCTGTTATGGCTAAGGCTCGTATCGGCCATTATGTAGAAGCGAAAGTTCTAGAATCTTTGGGTGTTGATTACTTGGATGAGAGTGAAGTTCTTACTCCTGCTGATGAAGTATTCCATATTGATAAACATGAGTTCACCGTTCCTTTTGTATGTGGAGCGAAGGATCTGGGAGAAGCATTGAGACGTATTAACGAAGGAGCCTCCATGATCCGTACAAAAGGTGAACCAGGAACAGGCAACATTGTTGAGGCCGTGCGTCACATGCGCTTTATCAACAGTCAAATCCGTAAAGTAACGAATTTGTCCAAGGACGAGCTATATAATGAAGCAAAGAACCTGGGAGTTTCCTATGAGCTGTTGCTCGAAGTGCATGAGCTTGGCAAACTGCCGGTTGTTAACTTTGCCGCTGGGGGTGTAGCTACTCCTGCCGATGCTGCTCTTATGATGCATTTGGGTGCTGATGGTGTATTCGTAGGTTCGGGTATTTTTAAATCGGACAATCCTGAGAAATTTGCGCGTGCGATTGTTGAAGCCACTACACACTATACTGATTACAAACTGATTGCTGAAGTATCCAAGAACCTTGGTGCACCAATGAAGGGGATTGATATTGCAACTCTCACCCCGGCTGAACGTATGTCGGAGCGTGGTTGTTAATAGAGAGAAGGTTGTAGGATGAAGATAGGAGTATTGGCGCTTCAAGGCGCTGTTACGGAGCATATTGTTAGTATAGAGAAGACCGGTGCAGAAGGCGTGCCTATCAAGCGTGTGGAGCAGCTAGAAGAAGTTGAAGGCCTGATTATCCCCGGCGGAGAAAGTACAACGATTGGAAAGCTAATGCGGAAATATGGTTTCATAGAAGCCATCCGTGATTTTTCTGATCAGGGCAAGCCTATTTTTGGCACATGTGCGGGTATGATCGTGCTGGCCAAAAAAATTGCCGGTGGTGAACCCGGGCATTTGGAGCTGATGGATATTACCGTAGCCCGGAATGCATTCGGCCGCCAACGGGAAAGCTTTGAATGTGATCTGGAGGTTAAAGGCATTGATGAGCCGGTTCGTGCTGTATTTATACGTGCACCGCTTATCAACGAGGTAGGACCGGGAGTTGATGTGCTTACAGTCTATAATGATGAGATTGTAACCGCGCGCGAAGGGAACTTGCTGGTGTCTTCTTTTCATCCAGAACTGACCGATGATTTCAGACTGCACCAATATTTTGCCGATATGGTAGAGGCGAATAGGGAAGTCCAACAACAAAATTGCATATAAAGAACATCCTGACTCTTTCAAAGCTGTAATCAGCATTTTGAAAGAGTTTAGGCTGTTTTCAGGAGGGAAACATTGTGTTAGATGTAAAAATACTACGTAGTGATTACGCAAGAGTGGAAGAGGCTTTAGAAAAACGGGGCAAATCGCTGGACTTAATTGCTGATTTTCCACAACTTGATTTGCGTCGACGTGAATTACTGCAAGAAACCGAAGGTCTTAAGAACCGTCGTAATACAGTTTCGGGTGAAGTAGCGAAAAAGAAAAAGAACGGCGAGCCAGCAGATGATCTAATTACAGAAATGCGTACAGTATCTGACCGAATTAAAGAGCTTGATGATGAAGTACGTGAACTGGAAGCTCAGATTGCTGATCTTACTATGAATATCCCTAATATTCCTCATGATTCAGTTCCAGTAGGGAAGTCTGAGGATGATAACGTTGAATTACGCCGCTGGTCGGAGCCCAAAGAGTTCGGATTCACTCCGAAATCACATTGGGAGCTTGCGCAGCAGCTTGATATTATTGATTTCGAAGCTGCAGCAAAGGTTACAGGATCCCGGTTTGTTTTCTATAAAGGACTCGGAGCACGTCTAGAACGGGCGCTGATTAACTTTATGATGGATCTTCACAGTGGTGAGCATAACTATGAGGAAATGCTGCCGCCTTACATTGTGAACAAAGATAGCTTGTATGGTACAGGACAACTGCCTAAATTCGAAGAGGATCTGTTCAAGCTGCGGGATACCGAATACTATTTGATTCCTACAGCTGAAGTACCGGTAACGAACTACTATCGCGAAGAGATTTTGACGGCAGCTGACCTGCCTAAATACCATGTAGCTTACAGCTCTTGTTTCCGTTCTGAGGCGGGCTCGGCGGGCCGTGATACTCGCGGTTTGATTCGCCAGCATCAATTCAACAAGGTAGAGTTGGTGAAGCTCACCACCCCTGAATCCTCTTATGAGGAATTAGAAAAAATGACAGCAGACGCTGAAAGTGTGCTGCAGCTGTTAGGACTGCCTTATCGTGTACTTGGGTTATGTACGGCTGATATGGGCTTTACATCGGCTAAGACGTACGATTTGGAAGTGTGGTTGCCTGAGAGTGGGATGTACCGTGAGATCTCCTCTTGCTCAAATACAGAAGACTTCCAAGCACGCCGGGCAAATATTCGTTTCCGTAAGGATCCAAAATCGAAGCCTGAATTTGTTCATACGCTGAACGGCTCTGCTTTGGCGGTTGGACGTACAGTTGCTGCAATTCTTGAGAATTATCAGCAAGAGGATGGCAGTGTTCTGATTCCAGAATGCCTACAACCTTATATGCGCAATGTAAAATCGATACAACCAAAAACTATTTAAAGATATAGTTGCTTTTTCTTTGCATTGTATGGTACAATCCTAATGCATGTGAAATTTAAATGCATTTGGAGAGGTACCGAAGCGGTCATAACGGGGCGGTCTTGAAAACCGTTAGGGTGCAAGCCCACATGGGTTCGAATCCCATCCTCTCCGCCATTCCTTTATGAACTTAAAGAATAATTAGATAGAAACCGTTCCCTCTGGGGGACGGTTTTTTTGTTTTGTTTGGTAGACCTAGTTCTATTGAGAATAAAAAGCTTCATTTCTCCGCAATGTATTAGAGAAGGAGGATGATCATAATCATGGATAGATCATTAGAAGTTGATCAGCATAAGCTTGTCTCAGCCTGGCAGGAGCGTTTGCCGGCGTTGATGGATGATGGGGATAGTTTCAGTGTGCTGGCGGATAATGGGGATCCGAATAGCTTGCTGATTCATTTTAATGCGGCAGGTCATCAAGGCTATTCATTGGATTTTCGCTGCAAGTATGTAGATAGCAGAGAAGTGGCAGTGGATCTGCTGGATGTGGAACAGAGCGGTCTCCATATTGATGAGCGTAGTGATGCCGTACAGCAGCTGGCACAGCAATACTCACGGCAAATTCATGAATGTGCTCAGGCTCTTCAGAACTTGACCAATCCTTAGGAGGAATGAAAATGTCGAAACCAAAAAGTATCCCTGTTCCTGGGGCAGAGCCAACAAGTGGTGAGCGGAGAAAAGACCATACACCTTCAGGTCCAGAACCGCTTTCAGGTTCTAAAAAGGTGAAACAAGCGAACCATGTTGACCACCATAATCCACAAGGTTAACAAATAAAAACGTTAAGAATTTTAAAGAAGTGTTTCTTGATTTTTACAAATGGTTTATCATAGGAGGGGGAGAGATTTCTTTTACAATGGGAGAGGAGAACAATAATGAACAAAAAGTGGGGTTTGTCGGCCGCTGCATTGCTGCTTACAGCAGCAGTAATTCTGCCGGGATGTGCAAGTAAACAGGAGGCGCCAAAAGAGGCCTTAAAATCAGCCGCTACTAAAGCGACTACAATGTCATCTTATGAGATGAAGAGTAAATTCACGATCAACGATCTTACGATCGAGACTTCTGACGCTGAATCTGCTGCAATGACTACACAGGTACTTAGTATGCTTAAGAATGCTGATATTACCGTTGATGGGGTATATCAAGCAGAGCCAATGCAGACAGAACTAACTATGGTTCTGAATCTGAAGGGCGATATGAGCATGAGCTTTAATGTTCCTATGGTAATGACTGCCGAGAAGTTGTATGTTAAGATTCCATCTATTCCTTTCGTACCGATTCCTGAGACGATCCTCAATAAGTTTGTAGAGGTTGATCTGAAGGCGTTGGCAGAGCAGGAGGGTGCAGAATTTAACCCAAGTACGATGGATACTCAGAAAATGCAGAAGCTGTCTAATGAAGTGGTGGACGCTGTCCTAGCTGAATATGACGAAGAAAAATATTTTAACGAGATTGATCCCAAAGATGCTAATTTACCAGAAGGCGTGGAAGCTAAACAAGTCGTTCAGTTCCAAGTGACTAACGATAATGTTAAAGAAGCAATCACTATCTTGGTGAATAATGCCCTGCCTAAAATCATTGATATCGTAAGCAAGGAAGAATACAAGGATATGCTGCAGATTAAAGATGCAGATCTAGCTAAGGCTAAAGAAGAACTGACATCAGGTGAAGCTAGAACTGAATTGGATAAGGGCTTAGCTGATCTTGATAAGTACCTTACCATCAACCAGTTCCACTATAATACTGCGATCAATAAAGATGGATACGCTGTGTATCAGGATTTATTGATGGATGTTAAAGTAAATGATCCGGAAGATGGCACAAAAGTAGCCTTCTCAGTAAATGGAACGGGCCAATACAGTAAGATCAACGAGAAGCCGGTATTCAAGATTGGTATCCCTCAAGGTGATGATGTAATTACAATGGATCAACTTGGAGAAGAATTCGGTGGTATGGGAACTTACTAATCCCAGTTACAAGATTAAGACCCGCATGATGCGTATATTATACGCCCATGCGGGTCTTTTTTTAGGAAAAAAAGTAGCACTCATTCCTGCGACAATGCAGAATCTTATTTCCGTTCCTCAGTCAGCACATCTTCGGTTAAGATTGCGTAGGTTTGGTGATCCTGCCACTGTCCATTTATTTTAAGATACTGACGGGCGATCCCTTCAGGTTTGAACCCACTCTTCTCCAGGACTCTTCGGGAAGCTTCATTATGCAATAAAATAGCTGCTTGAACTCTATGTAGACCTAAGGCCCGGAACGCATAGCCAAGGACTAATCCGACTGCTGCTGTCATATAACCTTGTCCTTGCATCCGATGATCCATTAAATATCCTAAATCAGCATATTGTGCTATACCTCGTGAGACGTTGGACAATGTGATCTGACCGATTAGCTGTCCATCCAGCAGATAAATGCCGAACATATAAGCTCTGTCCTGTAGGCCGTCCTCAATACGCTGATTGATGATCTGTTGTTGACTCTCCAGGGTAAAGAAGTGCTCATCACGTTTTGGCTCAAACGGTTCATGGGTTACCCGGTTATTTAAACGAAGCTCCAGCAGGCTCTGTGCATCCTTAAGCTCAAGTGGAGAAATATAGATGCCTTGAGAGGTATGATATAGAGTAAGGGTCATTTAGGAGTCCTCCTTTTGTTTTATTGGCTTTTTACGTAAACGGCGAAAGAAGGAGGTGAGTAGATCTGCACATTCTTCTTGTAAAACACCCTGTATTACCTCAGTTCTATGATTAAATCGCGGTTCTTCAAGCAAGTTCATGAGGGTCCCGGCACATCCAGCTTTAGGGTCAGGCGTTCCATATACCGTGAGAGGCACTCTGGACTGCACTATTGCTCCTGCACACATCGGACAAGGTTCTAGGGTGACGTACAGCTGGCAATCCAGCAGACGCCAAGAATTCATGACATTGCTGGCCTCACGAATGGCTACCATCTCTGCATGGGCTGTCGAATCCATTGTCGTTTCTCGTAAATTGTATCCACGTCCTATAATTTCACCATGTCGAACAATGACAGCGCCAATAGGAACCTCACCTAATGCCTCAGCTTTACGTGCTTCTGCGATCGCCTGCCTCATCCAATATTCATGAACCGCTTGTATATCTTCTGGCGATTCATTGGCTTTAATATTCAAGATCATCTTCCCTTCTTCTGTAACCATTGTACAACGAACAAATATTCGTTCTTAACAAAATGTGTATAACTCTGTGGATAACAGCCTACTTATACACATTTTTGTACACATCGGACTTTAATAATTTGTTTATATGTGCATAAGATGTGGATGGTTTCTTATATATTGTAGAGAAACACCTTTTGAATTTCAATATTTCGTGAATTAATAGGCTTGTTTTAAATGTCCTTTTCAAATGAGGGGGCAAAAGGTATGATGTTTATTATAGGCTCCGCAAGGATTTACCAGTGGATAAGAGGTGAATAACAGTTTGTCCATAAAGACAAAACTATCTGCTATTATTTTTGGAGCGGTACTGCTAATTTTAGCATTAAACCTGACATTTAACCTTTATGCCGCTCAGAATAATCTAAGAAATGAAAACGTAAATAATATGCAGATCACCGCTATGCAAATGGCTGTTTCTGTAGAACAAAGTAACTATAGCTCTAACTATGTAGAATATCAAATTGCGCATAACTTAAGAATGGCTGCCATCTTTGCCTCTAAGGAATTGGGTCCGGATTATAAGAATATAACCAATGCTCAACTTAAGGCCCTAACTTCCAAGTTGGGCGTGTCTAATATTTCAATTCTGGTAAAGACTGATAATGATATCGTGGTGACAAAGGCATCAAATCCTATTGATATTGGAATGTCCACTCAAGGTTGGGGGTACTGGTACCTTGCCCTTTTGGAGTTATTTGATAATCAGGAAGTCACTGTGGGACAAGGTCAGGCATTGGATCATTTTTGGTCAGGCCCATTTGAATATTCAACCTACAATCCCGATTTCATTGAGAAGTGGGGTTATTATCATGATGAAGCAAGCAATTACATCATTAATCCTGTTATTCTCAATACTGCGGCTAGTGAATATGTCAAAATCACCAATCCCGATCAAATTGTAGAGCGAACCAAAGAAGTTAATCCAGGGATTTTAGAGCTTACAGGATTTAATCCAACAACATTTGGTTTAGCGAGTATGGCGGGCGATGGAAGCGATGCATTTAAAAAGAAACTTGGCAACCGCCCAATTAAGTTCGGTACCTATACTTATGGTAATGTGGAGCAAGATAAAGCGGCCATTCTATTAGCTCAGCAGAAGCAGAAGCCAGTTACACTGGAGACGAGGGTACATGGGAAAAGAGTGCTTAAAAGCTTCATCCCTATTCAGAATCCTAAAATGGAGCCCTACGTAATCGGTGTAGTTTTGGATTATTCTGTGATTTCATCCGTAGTTCATGAACAATTAGCCAATTATTTGACTACGTCTCTGTTGTTGCTGGCATTATTTTTGCTATGTAGTTACATACTTTCAGGTTTTGTTACTCGTCCAATTCAGGCTATACTTGCCAAAGTCAATGATGTAGCGCGAGGTAAGTTCGAACCTCCATTAAAGGTAACCTCTCGTGATGAGTTAGGTCAATTAGCCTTGCGGATTAACGCTATGACTTCTCATCTTATGCAACGCACCAATCGTCTTAAGCAGACGCTGGAAGAGAACCGGGCGGTTAAGGAGCATTTGGAATCCGTAATTAACGGGACGTCTGATGCGATTCATACGTTGGATATGGAGGGACGAATCACTAGCACTAACAGGGCCTTTGAGGAGCTGTATGGATGGAGTGCAACAGAAGTGATCGGCAATATGCCATATCTTGTACCCGCGACAGCGCTTAAGCAAGAGGAAGAGCGGCTGGACGCGTTAAGAAATGGTGCAGTTCTGCCGCCGATTGAGACAGTGAGACTTAAACGGGACGGATCATTAGTTGAGGTTAGCGTTAGTACCTCGATAATTCGAGATGAAGAGGGTTATCCCCATTCCTTTATTCACGTTTCTCGTGATATGACGGAACGCAATCGAATGGAGGAGCTGCTTAGACGCTCTGAGAAACTAACTACAGTCGGCCAATTGGCCGCAGGAGTAGCTCATGAGATTCGTAACCCTCTTACCACATTAAAAGGATTTCTACAGCTTCAACAGGAGAAGGAGCTCTTGGTTCCGCTTCATGTAGAGCTGATGTTATCCGAGCTGGAGCGGATTAATCTTATCGTCAGTGAATTCTTAATCCTGGCTAAGCCGCAAGCCGTTCATTTTCAGGAAAAAGATCTTCGCTACATATTAGGTGATGTAGTTTCTCTATTGGATAGTCTCGCTCATCTACATGATATTCAATTTAGTACGAAATTCTCTGAACAACCTGCTACTGTACATTGTGAAGAGAACCAGCTGAAGCAGGTATTCATTAATATTGTTAAAAATGCAATTGAGGCTATGCCTGAGGGTGGCGTCATTTCAATGGAACTGTGGAACTCTGTGGATTGCGTCTTTATAGTAATCAAAGATCAGGGTGAAGGGATTCCAGAGGACGTGCTGCCTAAGCTGGGTGAACCGTTCTTCACGAATAAGGAATCGGGGACTGGTCTTGGGTTAATGATTAGCCAGCGTATTATTCAGGCTCATAAGGGTCATTTGGAAATACAAAGTGAAGTTGGCCGGGGGACAACCGTTATGATTAAGCTGCCTGCAGCTGGAGGGGGTACACCTTGGCTTAACATTAAGGATGAACGGAGTGAAGAACAACGTGAGAATTAATAAATTCATCAGTGAGACAGGGTACTGTTCACGCCGAGAAGCAGACAAGCTTGTGGATGCCGGCAGAGTTACGATCAACGGAGAGCCTGCTGTGCTGGGCAGTCAGGCTGTTCCGGGCGATGATGTGCGAATAGATGGTATAGCGCTTGAAACCTCAAGCCAGACGGTCTACATTGCTCTAAACAAGCCGGTAGGGATTACATCAACCACAGAACAGCATATCAAGGGGAATATTGTCGATTTTGTAGGTCATCATGAGCGTATATTCCCGATTGGTCGTCTCGATAAGGATTCGGAAGGATTAATCCTGCTTACCAATGATGGCGACATCGTTAATAAAATTTTGCGGGCGGAAGGCCGGCATGAAAAAGAATATGTGGTTACCGTGGACAGACCCATTACGCCTTCGTTTATTACCGGCATGTCCAGCGGTGTGAAAATATTAGGTGAGAAGACGCTGCCCTGTGAGGTCACGCGTATTACGGAGCGTGTCTTCCGTATTATTTTGACAGAGGGCAAAAATCGCCAGATTCGTCGTATGTGTAGCGCTTTTGGCTATGAGGTTCGAAAGCTGCAACGCATTCGGATTATGAATATTCGCCTGGGGGCATTGCAAACGGGAGAATGGCGGGAACTGTCTGCTGATGAGAAGAAAGAGCTTGGAGCTACGCTGAACTACGAGTTACTGTAGGAGTGTCATTACAATAATACAGTTCCATATAGAATGTAGTACTGCAACAAAAAAAGAGCTGTCCGGGGTCTAAGACCTTTGGACAGCTCTTTTTATTACCTTACGAAATCACTTATTCAGCAGAGGGAACAATCCCTGTAAACTCTTTGGTTTCTTGATATTTTCGAATAATGGAAACCTCTACCCGGCGATTCTTGCTTCGACCGGTAGCTGTGTCATTATCGGAAATAGGATGATACTCGCCGTATCCAATCGCACTAAATTTGCGTGGATTTAGATTTGTGTTCTGCAGCAAAATCTTCATGAACTGAAGTGCCCGATCCGCACTCAGATCCCAGTTGGATGAATAGTTGCTATTAGAAATCGGAATATCGTCGGTGTGCCCTTGCACTACTACATCATAATCCGGGAATTGCTGCAGCATCGTTGAGATGGATTTAGCTAATTGCCGCGAATCATCCTTAACAATGGCTTGGCCAGAAGCGAACAATGCGTTATCACTGATCGTAATCATTAGCTGAGATTGATTAAGCTTCGTACTGAGCAGATCCGTTAGACCGTTGCTCTTAATATATTGATCGAATTGTTTCTTAAGCTTCTCTAAATCCTCTTGTTCCTTTTGTCGTAGCTTTGCCATTTCTGCTTCTTCAGCTTTCTTGGAAGTAGAGCTACCCATCTTATCATTTTTCCCTAGATCTTCTTGAGTCTTACTAGGCATTGCTGCCCGCTCTTCAAGAATACCTGTACCGCCATTAAGAGCGGAACTGAAGGCCTGACTCATCTCTTCAAATTTCTTGGCATCCGTTGCACTCATAGAATACATAACGATGAACAGAGCCACCAGAAGAGTCATGAGGTCGGAGTAAGGTAACAGCCACGATTCATCGGCATGTTCTTCATGCTCTTCGTGTCTAGTCTTTTTGCTCACCTGATCCACCGTCCTTCTCATTTAACTTAACGCGTTGCGAAGGTGTTAGGAATACAGCAAGCTTCTGATTGATGGCAATAGTAGATACACCGGACTGTATGGACAAAAGACCTTCGACCATCATCATTCGAACTTCGATTTCTTGTTTGGAGAGACGTTTCAGCTTATTAGCAATAGGATGCCATAATACGTAACCTGTAAAGATACCAAGCAATGTGGCGATGAAGGCAGCCCCGATTGCCGCAGCCAGTTTGTTCATATCACTCATATCAGCCAGAGCGGCGATGAGACCGATAACCGCCCCGAGCACCCCGAGGGTAGGAGCATACATACCTGCCTGTGAGAAAATGAGGGCTCCTGCTTTATGTCTATCCTCTGTGGCGTGGATATCCTCCATGAGGACATCGCGGACAAAATCCTGATCATTTCCATCAATAATCATCCGCATGCCGTTTCTGAGGAAGTTATCTTCTATTTCATCGACCTTTGATTCTAGAGCCAACAGACCTTCACGCCGTGTGATAGAAGCCCATTCCATGAACATAGTGATTAATTCGGGTTTACTGATTAATTTCTTTTTGATAAAAATCATTTTGAACAGACTTGGAATCTTTTTGACCTCGTTGAAAGGAAAGGCCATGAAAATAGAAGCTGCCGTACCCACCAAGATAATAACGTAAGCAGCGGGTGTGGCCAAAGCATGAAGTGGAGCGTGCTTGAGGATCATGCCCCAGATTACAGCAACCAAACCAAAAATTAAACCAATTATTGTTGAAATTTCCATTTTGCACCTCGTCCGTGAGATTTAAGATGTGTTCCGACAATGCCGCGTATATCATCCTTGAAACAGCGGCAGGGCACTCTGTGCGAAACCGAATTAACGTATATTCTTATTTATCGACATCATTCGGTTTTTTGTGAAGTCATTTTTTCGGCTATAATGGATAAGGTAAGTAATTATTCATCTGTGAAGAAAACGGAGTGATATACGTGGGTGTAAAGCATGGTAGAGATTACGGTGAAATTCTAACCGATTTGACCGAAGCCGTCGGACGAATTTCCGATGGATATTTATTTTTTGAGATGGATCCGGACGAGTGGCAGGAACTACCCCAAGAATCAAAGCTGGAGGTATGGGAAGCATTGGCTGAGGATCTTTTCTTCGCGCTGGGTAATGAACCTATGATTGAAGTGGGGAGCGGCGTAATTATTTACGATAAGGACACGCACCGCATTAATATTCTAGTTGGCGAAGAGGATTTGGCTTCAGTAGTTTTGATTTAGGCAGAGGAGACGTCTGGACGTAATTTGCCCGTAGTTAGTAGCCCGTGTTAAAATTGATAAAGCCGAGTTATAATCGCTGGGATTTGTGAATACATTTAATCGAAAATATCGCCTTTATCCTGGCACATCCCTTGGACCTCAGAAGCTAAGGGATGTTTTGTTTAACGCCTAAGACAAGTAAAGGGAACTACGCACTTTACTGCAATTTTTTGTAAGGGAGGAAACGAATTGTTATTTACGGAAGAGGAACTGCGTGAGGAGATCACCAAGCTGGAGGGCTGGAAACTGGAAGATAATGTTATGGTGCGAAAATATATGTTCAGCCAATATATGAAGGGCATTGCGTTCGTTGATGAAGTAGCCACGATTTCAGAAGCCTTCGATCACCATCCACATATTACGATTGATTATAAAACAGTTACCCTGCGCCTGAAATCTAATGAAGAAGATGGGATTACAGCTCTAGATCTTCGAGAGGCGCATGAATTTAATGAAGCCTTTGAAAAAAATCATTAGTTTAGCCAAAATCATAAAATAAACGCCCGTGCACAGATAGTCACCTATCTCATACACGGGCGTTTTTGGTTGCTTGGCTGGTTACTTTTTCTCTGAGAGCCAGAGTGCGACGTTGGCGATCTCTTCAGGAGCTAGCTTCTCCTTAAAGGAAGGCATTTGGCCACGTCCTTTGGTGACGATGCTGTAGATTTCCTCAGCGTCATGCTGACCGCCTTCATTCTGAAGACTTGGTCCAACTCCACCTTGAAGCTGATCGCCGTGACAGGTGATACAGCTGGCTTTCACGGTTGCTTCTGCCTTTGCGGCGTCCAGTTGAACTACCGGCATCGTGGGCTTATTTTCTTCTGCTACCTCTTCTTTACCCGGAAGTGTAAACATGAGTACTACCGCAAAGGCACAGGCGGCAAAAAACAAACCGCTCATGATCCATTTCTGCATCCCAATTCGTCCCTTCTATGTAAGCTGCTCCCTACATTATAGCTTATGGTGAAGCGTTATCATAGGGTTTGTGACAAAAAAATGAACGAGAATACAATCATTCTTATGAAATATCTGGTATTTAATATCATTTGTCATAGACCATGCAATAAAAAGGTTTGTCTCCTGTAGGTGTGCGGCGTTCATACGTATCTGTAATCGTAAATCCACATTTTTGATAAGTTCGAATGGCGCGTTGGTTCCAGGTCAGGACTTCCAGATCTATCTCACGATCAGGATAACGACTCAAGGCTGTCTGGACGATGGCATCTACGAATAGTTTGCCTAAACCATGGCCGCATAGATCGGGGCGCATCCCAACTCCTAAACGGACGACTCCTTCCATCGGGAACAACTGTGCGAATCCGCACAAAACCTTATTTTCATTTAATATGGAGATATATTGTTCCTCCCGGAGCTGCGGATCACCAAACTCGATGCCAAGAGCCTGCATCTGCTCCCACGGCATCCAGCCATAAATATTATATGGGGGCGTATAGCTCCACTTACAAATAGCTTCTCCGTGAATTGCCTCCATAGGAACAACATGAAAAGTTACCGAGGGGTTTATCATAAGGTCAACGATCTCCTTTCACGAGGACATTGCTATATTACTAATTATATACAAAATGGGGGAGGTTCGACTCAGAAACTTTATATGAGGGGAATGTTTTACAAATTATGAGAGGGGTAAATAAGTAATAAGACAAAAAAACAAGCTCTCCTCCAAGAGTACCTTGGAAAAGAGCCTATGTACGTTATTTATTGCACATCATCATTGTCTTCCGATTCAGCAGCAACCGATTGGTAAGCGTCTGTGCTCATAATGCGCTTGGCACCAACGTAGCGTTTCACGTAGTAGCTATCACTCAGAGAGCTAATCGTAACACCGCGTGAGGTAGAAGCGTGTGCGAACTTACCTTCACCGACATAAATGCCGACATGGGAGACACCTTTGCCACTTGTATTGAAGAATACAAGGTCTCCGGCTCTTATATCATCACGGGAGATTGCTGTGCCCATTTGATATTGGGAACCTGATTGGTGTGGAAGGTTAATGCCAATCTTATCAAACACATACATTGTAAATCCGGAGCAATCAAATCCGTTAGTGGATATACCGCCGGATACGTATTTAGTACCGATGGCCTTGTCAATCACTTTATCCATTTTGGAATCTGCGAAAGCGCTTCCTGCTCCGATGGTGAGGATGATGGAAAAGCTTAGTACTGCTGCTGCTAACTTCTTCTTCAAAAGTGTATACCCCTTCCAAATGCCTACGAGGTTAGCTTAAGGGTTCGGTTGAAGGTCCCCTATGACCCCTCTATATAATGGAGGTCAATTCACCCAAAGTTGGTTCCCCCGTTTTCCTAATAGTTAGGAAACTCGGCTCATACTGTTGATTAGGATTAGCTTGTAATCAATACATGACAAAACCTTTGTAAATAACAACTTAATGATTACAAAAATGTTACTAAAATCTCACTGCGCTAATTGTAACAAACAGAAAGCCGCTTGGCAATCGTTTTTAACATATTAATGCAGAAAAATTGGCATTTTTACGGTAGAAAGGCATATGTAAGCGTTAATAATGACCTAATTTTTAATATAATTGCAATTTTTATCAAATAAACGTGTTTCAATTGGGCTCTAATAGTGTAAAAATATATTATGGAATAAAGAAAAACCCGAATTTGATTACGGGCATAATCAGATTCAGGTTCATATAGTTGTAATTGTGAGGTTATAGTTGTGAGGAAGGTTTCAATCGAAGGCTACAGCTTGATAAGCTGAAGTACTCATTACTCTTTTAGCGCCAACATAACGATTGGCCCAGTAGGCCTGACTGAGTGAAGTGATGGTCACTCCACGCGAAGAGGACGATTGTGCGAATTTTCCGTTTCCAACATAAATGCCGACATGGGATACTCCATTGCCAAGTGTGTTAAAGAACACTAGATCACCAGAACGCAGATTGCTTTTGGATACAGCAGTTCCAACGCTATATTGAGCTTTTGATGTACGAGGTAAAGTAAGACCCACATTCTTGAATACATACTTTGTAAATCCAGAGCAATCAAATCCGGCAGTGCTTGTACCTCCGGTTTTATAGGCAACTCCAATAGTCTTTGAGATTACAGAGTCCATTTTAGAGTCGGCAAAGGCGCTTCCTCCACCAATAGATAATGCCATTACAAGTCCTAGCGCCGCAGCGACGCATTTTTTTCTTAAATTATGTCTTTTCAAAAGATGCACTCCTTCCAAGGCCTGCGAGGTTAGCTTAAGGGTTCGGTAGAAGATTCCCTATGATCCCTGTAAAGCGAGATCAATTCACCCAAAATATGGTTCCCCCACTTCCCGGTGCAAAGGAATTAGGCGTGTTAAGCACCAGAGAATGACGTTTCGACAGTTACACTTACGATAAATACATTTAGTTATGTAGGAATCGTTTCAATTGATTACAAAATTGTTACTAATAGCACAGGACTTATTGTAACAGAGCTTTTACGATTTTGCAAATACTCTTAAGTTATCCGTAATGAGAAAAAGTCCCAGCTCCTGAATTGAACTGTGACCGTATTTGTGGAAAGTTGAAAAAAGAAGACCTTTAAGAAGCAATTAATAGGTGACTCCTGAATTCATCGGGAGTCATCTTTTTTAATGTCCATTGATATCGCTCGGAGTTATAGTAGGCGATATAGTCATCAACCTTTGTTCGTAATTCCAAGAGAGTCATACATGTCTTGTACTCCAAATCATCCTTCAGATGGCCAAAAAAGCTCTCCATGGCGGCGTTATCCCAGCAGTTCCCTTTCCGTGACATGGACTGTGTAAACCCAGCTTCGCGTACGAGAAGGCGGAATCTAGGGTGAGTATAGTGCATTCCTTGATCCGAATGCAAAAGGGCTTCTGGATGAATATTGCCATCCAGTCGTTCAAGTAGTTTCTCCAGTGTTCGTTCTACAATTGGCATAGCCAATGAAGAAGAGAGGTAGTGAGCTAAAATTTGTCTCGTAGCCCCGTCTTTCACCACGGATAAATAAGCACATTGTCCATTACCATAATGCATATAGGTAATATCCGTCAGCAGCACTTTCTCAGGCTCTCCTTGGTCAAACTGGCGCTTGAGTAGGTTGGGACATGTTTGGTGCTCTTGTGTGGCTTTTGCCATCTTGCGATAGGGATTTGCTTGCCGGATCGTAGCAACAAGCTTATATTTTCGCATTAATCTTCGAATCTTTTTATGATTCATGATGATACCATTCTCCCGTTCCAGCCACATCTTCACGACCAATGCTCCAGCTTTACCATTCAAAGCGTCATAGTGTTTCTTGATAAGGAAAGCGTCTCGTTCGTCTGCCTTCTCTCGCAACTGTCTTGCTTCCTCAGCGACTTGCCAACGGTAATATCCGCTTAAGCTCACACAAGCTAGCTTACACAAATAACGCGTCATTCGCTGCAGACCGTGCTTACGTATCGTTTGGTTAATAATTTCGTAGCGCTCGGAGGGGGTCAACGTTTCCTCTGCATCTTCTGCTTTTCGAGCGCCTCCAGCTTTTTTAAGAAGTCGTTCTCCATCTCCAGAAGCTTGATTCGTGCTTCTGCACGTTTTAACTTTTCCTCGGTAGAAAGTTCCCCTGTCGGTCGTCTGCCCGGGGATCCTTTTCCTCGTTGTTCCTCTAGTAGTCCAGCCTCTCCCAGAGCATTATATGTATTACGCCAACGGGTTAGGCAATGCTTAGGCTTCTTGCGACCGATAATATCTAGGTTAAATCCTGCGCTAAGGAAGATCTCCATTGGGGCTTGGCCTTCCTTATAGGCCTTAACCGCAGCCAACTTAAACGTTGGTGAATAGGTAATACTCTTTTCCGTCACGTTCTCTACATTTGGATTGTTCTCTAGTTGTTTGATCTCATTTTCGTTGAATATCCTTGAGCTTCCTCTTGTTTTGTTATTCATGAAGGC
Source organism: Paenibacillus sp. FSL H3-0329 (assembly GCF_037963285.1). Lineage (NCBI taxonomy): Bacteria > Bacillati > Bacillota > Bacilli > Caryophanales > Paenibacillaceae > Paenibacillus > Paenibacillus sp. FSL H3-0329. The sequence continues at coordinate 116,524 of NZ_CP150150.1, forward strand.
TTCCTCCGTTATTTCGATATTTCGATTAAAACACAAAATGACCCGTAAGAGGGTCACTTTTTTCAAAGTTTCCATCTTACGGGTCACAGTTCAAATACAGGAATTGGGACCTTTTTATTATGTCAAATAAGGTTGATTTATTGTGGAAATGCTTTGCTACGCCATAGATGATATTGTGCAGAGATTCCCCACATTTTTAAGAGCGTAGAAGGTAGTGGTGAGATTTGCCGTATTATAAGTGCCGGTAGGCCGGGACAGAACAGACCCGTCAGTCCGCACACTAGCAGTAAGAGCAGGCCTCCCGCACCAAGTACAATGGAAACACCTATAGCAGGAATCAGTGACCGCAAGCAGATGAACAGGGAGGAGAACATTCCTGTACCGCCGGTGTAACCAAACTGCATATATAGAAGAAACAGGCGCACGATAAAAATATATATAAGCCATGCCAATACGTATGGTACTAAATGAAGTAACAAAGCGTAGTTAAACAAAGAGGATAAGAACAGCCCGTACATTTTTGGAGCAAGCCAGTACAGCGGCAGCAGGGTCAGCACCCATTCGATTAGGCTAAAGACTAAGACAGGTAGTCCATAGATCTTCATGCCAGGGAAAAAGAACAGTCCACGCTCGCCCTTTCGCTCCTGGTGGAGCTCATGCAGCAATCCTGCCCTTATGAAAGGGGAAAGCAGAAGTCGCAAGACAACAAGCGCCAGAAGCATCCATAACCAAGTGCGTATCGCAGGGTCCGTATTCAAGCTGAACTGTCCCTCGATATAATACAACAGTCTGCCCATACCGCTGCCTCCGGCGTCTTTATCCGGATAGCGCAGTAGAATTGGAATAATAGCAGATCGGATGAAACCATACATAAAGTAGCCCCAGAGCAGTCGGTAGATGAAGAGCAGAATTAAAATATAAAATTGCTCCTTCATGCTTTGCCAGCCGCGGGTTATCGATGTTCTCACAATCATTCACCTCACCAGACAAGAGTTCCGAGCACGGTTTCAATTAGTTTAGTTACACTTAATGTCCAGCGAGAGAGCGTCTTGGGCTCTATTTCCGCCAGCCTAAAGTTGTTTAGATGTTTGCTCTCCAATAAGATGGAATGTTCAGGGTCAATCTCAGCAGAGAGAAGAGGCTTATCGCTTAACAATTGCAACGTAGTCTCTGCTCCTTCACCGTTCCAGACCCGCTGCACCGAAGAGCTGTCGGCGAATGTGAATTTCACGGGAACATCAACGTAATGGCTCCCTTTGTTTGAAATCTTCACTAATGATTCGTAGCTTGGAGCATCGCCGCTGTTATTTTTTTTAAAAGTAATCGTATCTACTGAGAAGTCAGGCGCTCCATCACCATAAATGTAATCATCGAAATAGGTCTGCCATGATTTTTTGGTTACCTTCTCAACGACTTTCTGAAAATCTGACGTAGCAGGATGCTCGAAACGGAACTTACGAGCGTAGGAGGACATGATGTTGTTCATTGCTTTGGTACCTACCTGGCGTTCGATATCTTTAAGTACAAGCTTGCCGCGGATATAAACATTTCGGCTATAGGAATCCGCCCCTGCATATTTCCACGTTTCCAGATTTAACGGCTCAGGTATAGTTACCAGGCTGGCCTGTAAAGGCAAATTAGACTTGATACCGTATTCTTGCTCCATAAGTCTGTCTTCGGCATAGGAAGTGAAGCTTTCATCCAGCCAGGCCTCCTCGAATTCATTACTGGCTACCATACCGTAGAAGTATTGATGGCCGATTTCATGAATGACGGTTCTTTCAAGTGAGGTATCTGGAGAAGAATCCGCGGCCCCAAAGGCTGTAATAAGGGTAGGGTATTCCATTCCTCCAGCACCGTTGCCCTCCTTAGGTGGGACGACAATAGACAGCGTAGAGTAGGGATAAGGACCATACCATTTGCTGAAGTAGGTCAGGGCAGCCTTGGCAGCCTGAAGGTAACGCTCTTTTAAATCTTTGTGTAGTGGGTCGAGATACACCTTAATTCGTACTCCAGGCACCTCCGGCGTAGAGAAGGCTTCCTCAGCTACTGTAAAATCAGGGGAAGCGGCCCAAGCGAAATCGTGGACATCATCGGCGTAGAACTGATATATTTTCTGATCTTGTTTGAGCTTGGCATTTTTTACAGGAAATCCGGTCGCAGCCACCGTATAGTTGGAAGGGACGGCAATCGTTACATTAAAGATGCCAAAATCACTGTAAAACTCAGAGGTTCCGTGATACTGATGCAGGTCCCAGCCTTCTTCCTTAACTCCGCGTGTGCCCCTCGGCTCGTATACACTAAGCTTAGGGAACCATTGCCCAGCCATAACGAAGTTACCTGAAGCACCCATGCGAGCAAAGATTTTGGGCAGCTGGACTTCATACTGAAGCTTAAGTGTTACGCTTTCCCCACCATTAACAGGCTGAGGAAGATGTACCTTTAGGAGCGTCTTATCGTTGATATTGCCGTCATCAGGTTGGACATATTGCACTCTTTGCATTAGCGAAGTTCCTTCTGTCGTGCGCAGATCGGTCAGCGTCATATTTCCGAAGCCGTTCTCAGGCATGCTGTCGCCTCTGAGCGTCCCCCCGGATTCCTTCATAAAGGTGGTATCTGATGAGGCAAATGCATTTGGATACATGTGAAAATATAAATCACTTACTGGCTTTACTCCGGGGTGTGTCCAGGTTACTGTCTCAGAAGCTTTTAAGGTTTCTGTGTCAGGAACAAGCTGGACATCAATGTGATACTCGACTACCCGCTGGCTTAAAGCCTCCTCTGCCGGGACGGGCGCGCTCTCAGGCAATACCTGCTGTGGTACGGCTGCAGGCGCTGTGCCGCTGGAGGACTTGGCCTCTTTTGAAGCGAAGCTAGTAACAGAAGCCGTAGAGCTATCCCCTGAAAAGGCCCATATTCCTCCTCCCAGCAGCGCGAGGATGGCCAGGGTCGCAAAGATGATGTACTTTAATGACAGTGACTTCATAGTGTGATTCCTCCCGTGACAAGCATCTACGGGATGTATATGTTTGCAATCGCCGCATTATTAGCTAAAATTAAATTATTCGTAAGAGGAAGGGTGTGCACTCGTGGACAACATACAACCGGAGGGCAAGAAACAGATTGCCTTAAATATTGTGAACGCTAAAAGTAAACATAAAGGCTTTGGAGCAGGCTCTATAGATCTCAACAACGTTTCACCTGTCATTATTGATGGTGATGTGGCGGTTATTGATATCGGTGCCATGCATGCCAAGAGTAAGGTGGAAAAAGGAATTAAATTTTCCATGAATCGTGAAGACGTACCGAATGGAAGACAGGTTTGGGTGGTATGGGTAGCGGTAGACCGTACATTGGAAGCTCAATTTTATGGTGGAATCACAGCCTGTGAAATGTGGATTGATACAGAAGCGCGCCGCGGATGGAAAATTCTTGCTGAGCATGTCAATAAGCTGGATGCAGCTCTCAAACGCAAGATCGATGTGGCAGGGCTTGGAGCCGTTGAGAAATCGGCCCTCAAATCCCTTTTGATCTCTCATAATGAAACATGGTGGAATGCATCCTCAGATGAGCTTAAAGCTGCACTGACTGAATAGTATAGGAGCCTCCAGAAGGGTTATCCGATATAGAAAAAGCTTCGACCTCCGGAAATAGGAGCGTCGAAGCTTTTTTAATTTATGATTTGCTTGTGCTGCTAAGCTTGCGTTTGAGCTGACTCACTCTGGCTTGGCTAATCCCGAGGATTTCTGCAAGTTCTTTTTGGTTGGCATAGGGATGATCTTCAATAGCTTGTTCCAGACGTTGGCACATTTCCTCTGTCTTCGACTTTCGGATGCTGGTGTTGTGCTCTGGTGCCTCAACAACAAAATCCTCACGTGACTCTGGCAATTGAGACATGCGTTCAGGATCGACAATTTCTTTTAGACAGCTGCTACAAATAAACTGCTCTTTATAGTAGGTGACATGGTCGTGGCTTCTGCAAAATGTACACTCTGTCGAGGTGTACTTCCTAAGGACGATGATTTTTTCGTCTAAAACAAAAAATTCGATAGGATCACCAATGTCGATATTACGCGTCATACGGATTTCTGCGGGAACCACAATTCTCCCAAGACTGTCTAAACTCCGGATCATGCCTGTATCCTTCATCCCATGTCCCTCATTTACATCATTATATTTTGGTTTCTAATAACTATTATAGCAGTAATTGTGAGTTAAGAGAATGGGGTAAGCATAATAAATAAAACGGTTACATCCCTTATGCGATAAGTGATATTTGAATTTAGAAATCCTGTTGTTACTACAATATATAAATTATAAAAAAAAGAAAAACCCCTTCAATATAAATGAAGAGGCTAATTCAACCACCAGCGTTTAATGTTCTTCCATAGGGAACGATTCTCTTCAGCAGGATTTACCTTGCTTTGTGTGTCATCGACAGCAGGAGCGGCGCCAGTTCCATGCAATTCGCAGTATTCGGTGGGCTCAGTTCCACTAATAAAGGTTTCCAGTTCTTTGTCGGGACATGCTGCTGTAGCAAGTTTACCGGATTGCGGATTGACGTATACGCTGACCACTCCATCTGGAATGGGAAAAATTTTTGGGGGAACATTTTCCAGCGCCTTTTCAGTAAATTGGGCGAAAATGGGAGCTGCACGCCGTCCGTCGGTAGTTGCGATGTCGCGCCCCTTGTCGTATCCAACCCAGACTGCCGTTGATAGCTCCGGGGTGAATCCTACCATCCAGCCATCTGTATCCGTAGTGCCGGTCTTGCCGGCTACCGGACGTTTGATTATGGAAGCCACCCGATTGCCCGTCCCCCCAGTCTCGAATACCCCTTCCATTAAACGAGTCAGTACATAGGCAGCTGCAGGTTCTACGACGGTTACTCCTTTGGGTTGAGGTGCTTCATACAGGACCATGCCATTTGAATCGGTTATTTTTAGAATGGCTGTGGTCGGCATTTTCTGACCGCTGTTTCCAATTACAGCGAAAGCTGCAGCCATTTCAAGCGGACTGATCGGTGAAGTGCCCAGTGCCAGTGAAGGTACGCTTTGAAGTGGACTGTCAATGCCCATCTTCGCAGCCATTTCGCTTACTTTATCCGCGCCGATCTTCATAATTGTATTAACAGCATAGATATTGTCGGATGCTGCGATAGCTTGCCGCATATTAATTTCACCCAGATACTTATCCCCAAAGTTTCGGGGCTGATACGTTTTGCGGTTGTTATCATAATGAAACATCGTTGGCTGACTATTAAAGACCGAAAGTCCTGTCATCTCTTTGGATGAGAGTGCGGCCAAATACATAATCGGCTTAAAGGAAGAACCCGGCTGGCGTGTGGTGGCCAAAGCATGATTGTACTGGTTGGTACGATAATTTTTTCCGCCGACCATTGCTTTGATGTAACCGGTGCGAGGATCGATGGATACAAGTGCAGTCTCCAGATCACTAGTTTGATCCATCTCTTTGTCAACGGCATTTTCTGCGGCATGCTGCATGTCAGGGTCAAGGGTGGTATAGACATTTAATCCGCCTTGCTCCAGCTCATCATTACTGATGTGGAGAGACTCTATGGCCAAATTGCGGATATAATCCCGGAAATAAGGCGCAGCTACAAGCGTATCCTTTTGTCCTTGCGGCTTGAAGTTTAAGTTCTCCTGGACGGCTTGTCCCGCTTCTTCCTGAGTGATATTGCCTAAATTGGCCATGACGGTCAGGATGATTCTCTGGCGCTTTTTAGCATTGTCCATGTGGTTGTAAGGTGAATAATAGGTAGGTCCCTTTGGAATTCCAGCCAGCATGGTACTCTCTGCCAGGTCTAAATCCGCTGCAGATTTACCAAAATACATCCGTGAGGCTGCTTCAATGCCGTAAGCACCGTGGCCATAGTAGATATTATTTAAATACATGTTCAGGATTTCATCTTTGCTGTATTTCATCTCCAGCTGCATCGTATAGACAGCTTCTTTAGCCTTGCGCGTCCATGTTTTTTCATGGGATAGGTAGAGGTTACGTGCGAGCTGCTGAGTTAGCGTACTAGCACCCTGCGACCGGTTTCCCTCTTCCAGATTGACTAGAACAGCTCGCGCCATCCCCTTCAGATCAAATCCGGAATGTTCATAAAATTTACGATCCTCGACTGCTAGTGTAGCTTCAATGAGCAGGGGAGAAATTTGACTTAATTTGACGGGTTCGCGGCTGCGGCCGTCTGAGGTAAAGGTGGCAAGAATATTGCCCCGGGAGTCAAACAGCTTGGAGCGCACATCATCGCTAATCGGTGGAAGATCTTTTTGATATAGATAACCGAGCAGAGCTCCGGTGGTTAATACAAATAATATGATCAAGGCTGCCAGCAGCCGAAATAAACGCCGGAAGCGGCTTTTTCGTTTCGGTGGATTCGTTGATTCGCGTGTCATGGCACCAGACTCCTTTCTCTCATATTATGGGGAAGGATCTGGAAGGATATTCATTAGGGATATGGAGGGTAACAAATTGTTTCTATTTTGTGATTGTTTAAGGTAGATAGGCCATCATCTCTGGAGGTATAACAGAGTAGGGATTGTAAGTAAGGGTATATACATATTAGGAGGTGTCATCATGAAATGGACGAAAAAGATTCATAAGACGACAATAACCGCCCTCTCGGCGACGCTTATTATGGTATCAGGCTGGAGTGCACCAGTAAGTTCTGTACATGCTGCGGCTGCACCAGCACCAGCGACTTGCGGCACAGGAGATCACGGCTTGCTACAGGCCCTGCAAAACAAGCACTCAGGTGATATATCCACACCGCTTAGCTTTTCTGATGTTCAGTTTTTGAAAGGGAATACCGGACGGGCAGCAGGTAATGGATTTATGATTGGTACCTCTGACGGAGGCTGCCATTTTCAAGAGATCTATCAAGGCCAATGGAGCTTCAAACAATTCGATTTTCCCGATAATGTACATGGCTTTGCTCTTGCTTCTGTAGAGGAGGGGCAGGCTCAATATTTAATCGGTACCTCTAACGGTGGCTCGGAGTGGAAGAGACTTTCGAACAAAGCCGTCAGCTTTGAAAGAATAAATTTTATCGATAGTAAGAAAGGTTTTGCTTATGAGAGAGCCGCAACGTATCACACCAAAGACGGGGGGCTGAGCTGGAGTAAGATTTCCACCCCACCCAATACAAGAGGTGCTTATTTTAGTGACCGGAATACCGGCTGGGCGGTTGTAATCGTGCCGGGAAGCGGGTATCGGGTAATGAAGACCACAGATGGAGGGGCAACTTGGAGCCTTTCACTTAAGGCGGCTTTTGCCGAGCCCGAGTTTGGACAAATCTCCGCTAAGGGAGATCAGGTCGCTGTAGTGCTCTATGGCGGTACGGGGATGAGTCAGACCTCCTACTCGCTGTATGAAAGTGCGAACAGGGGGAAAAGTTGGAATCGTGTGATCGCTCAGGAAACTGCGGGCGGCGGACCTGCGCCAGGAAGTGGCAAGGCTGAATTCAATAAAGGGCCAGCTGCTGGCAAACCTGGGAACCTGCAGCTTGTGGGAAACAGCACCTCCTTTTTAGTGGGGTTTTCCCCAGCAGCAGAGAAAGTGGCGGTTGGACGCTCTTATAACGGCGGTAAGCAATGGACTAATCTTCCGGCGCTCGCTGGTTATGAGGGGGTAATCTCCTTCACTAGTAATAAAGAGGGCTGGCTCGCCATCCGTGAGCTTGATTACTCTTCCTTGTATGTGACCAAAGACGGCGGAGCTTCATGGGAACGCAGGTTTTCTTTGAAAGTGATGACCCAATAATTCTTTACAGTGCAAGAATATAAGTTCCGATGTATTGTGAAAATCGCAAATAGACAGCAGAGCAGCGATTCTCCGGATACTTGGAGAATCGCTGCTCTGTATTTTTGTCGTTGGTATCTTTGCTTGCTTCAATAGTACCCTTATCAGTGCCCTAATCAGATCCCTCATCCTCGGAGGGTTACGGACCCAGATGACGTTATTTGCAAATTTTCGGCCTTTGGGATAGAGTTTCGGACTCCAGTAACACTATTCTCTAGAAAGAGGTTCACATGGGTTGTTTTTTAGGCTAATAGCGACTATGAAGTCCGTTATCGCACCAAATATGGAATCATACTGCGTATAGGGTCATTTATGTCCGATAGGTGCTTGGTAAGTGCAAATATTATCGAAGTAAATGATATACATAGAGAATGGACGTTCAAAGTGTGCTTTTAATCATCAATATGGTAATATTTTATGTGCTTATGAAGATATGCTTGATTCTGTATTGAAATGCTTCTTTGAACTGGATTATAGTGTACAATGGGAAAGCGAAATAGGCCTTTGATTAATATAAAAATGTTTAAGCTTTGCCATTAGACGTTTTTCTTATGCAGAATGCAGAGGCTTGCAGAATGGAGGAACGTGTGATGCCTGAAATACAGTCTGACAAATATGATGTCTCTATTACGCTCGTGAGCCTTCAAGATGGTCAGCGAAATGTTATGGAAGCGAATGGAGAAGTAACATCCAAAGGACCGCATCTATATATTCAATATGAAGAATTAGAGCAGGGTCCTCGCGGGGAGGAAGTTTCTGTTCGTACAACGATAAAGATTGCAGGTAATCAACTGAAGCTAATCCGCCATGGCGGGATTCAGTCAGAGCAGAGCTTTGAAGCTGGACGGCGTCTGCCAGGATTCTACCGCTCGCCATATACGCAGTTCAATCTTTCTACGGAAACGAACAAGCTGGAAGTTGTGCGCGAAGGGCGCTCTTTAACGGTTGCCTGGGAATATGATTTGTACGTTTACGAGGAATTGACAGGAAAGTTCGCTATTAGTTTGCATATACAGGAGGAACCGAAATTATGACACATAGTAAGAATCCGTTAGAGCTTGTAAATGAACGGGTAAAAGAAGCCATCGCCGATGCGATTGTGAATGCTGGGCTGGTTGCACCGGAAGAGGTTCCGGATATTGTACTAGAAGTACCAAGAGATAAGGCGCACGGTGATTTGGCTACGAACGCTGCTATGCAGCTGACCAAAATTGCTAAACGTAATCCACGCCAGATTGCTGAAGCTATTATTGAGCATTTGGATACGAGCAGAGCTTCTATTGAGAAAGCGGAAATTGCAGGACCAGGCTTTATTAACTTTACCCTGTCTAAGAACTACTTGTACCCAATCATCAGCCTTGTTGCTGAGCAGGGGGATGACTATGGCCGTATTAATCTGGGTCAAGGTCAGAAGGTTGAAATGGAGTTCGTCAGTGCCAATCCAACAGGTAGCCTACATTTAGGGCATGCCCGTGGTGCTGCTGTCGGTGATGCGCTGTGTAATGTGCTTGATTATGCAGGTTATGAGGTGACCCGGGAATATTATATTAATGATGCCGGTAACCAAGTGGCTAATCTTTGTAAATCCATTGAAACCAGATACCTGCAGGAGCTGGGTCAAGAGGCAGAAATGCCGGAAGATGGTTACCATGGTGAGGATATTAAGGGTTTTGCGAAGGAGCTTGTGGCAGAAAAGGGCGATACCTTGCTCGAGATGAGCCCTAGTGAGCGCGCTGCTTTTTTCCGGACCTATGGACTTAATAAAGAGTTGGATAAAATCAAACGTGATCTAGGTCTTTTCCGTGTAAACTTCGATATCTGGTTCAGTGAAACCTCGCTGTATGAGAACGGAGAAGTACTGCGCTCGCTGGACGAGCTCCGTGATCGTGGAGAAGTGTACGAGCAAGATGGGGCAACCTGGCTGCAAACGACAAAATACGGCGATGATAAAGACCGAGTCTTGATCAAAAATGATGGCACATATACCTACCTTACCCCGGATATTGCTTATCACAGCGATAAGTATGGCCGCGGTTACGATAAAATGATTAACATTTGGGGCGCTGATCACCATGGTTATATTCCGCGGATGAAGGCGGCAATGTCAGCCCTTGGCAATGATCCTGAGAAGCTAGTGGTTCTGATTGCTCAGATGGTCAGCCTGTTCCAGAATGGTGAAAAGGTCAAAATGTCCAAACGTACCGGCAAAGCGGTTACGATGGAAGATTTGATGGAGGAAGTAGGAATCGATGCGATTCGTTATTTCTTCACCATGCGCAGCATGGATTCTCATCTTGATTTCGATATGGATTTGGCGATCTCTACTTCTAATGAAAATCCTGTATTCTATGTTCAATATGCGCATGCCCGTATTTGCAGTATTTTCCGTCAGGCAGAGGAGCAAGGGATTTCTATCCCTGATTACGCTGAAATTGACTTCTCCAAGCTGACAGCAGTGCATGAATATGACCTGCTGCGAAAAATTGGCGAGCTCCCGGCAGAAATCGCTGTTGCGGCTGAAGGTTATGCTCCACATCGCCTCATCCGTTATGTATATGAGCTGGCTGCGATGTTCCACAGTTATTACAAAGCTGAACGTGTAATTACTGAGGATGCTGCTCAAACCGTGGCGCGTCTTGCACTGCTTGGTGCAACACGTACTACTATTGCCAATGTACTGCGTCTTGTCGGAGTTTCTGCACCGGATCGCATGTAAATCAACAGCAAACGACAAAAAATCCGCCTTCCGGTTTCCGGGGGGCGGATTTTTCTTTGCTGCCGTTCTTCGCACCGGCATCAGCTGCGCTCACGTCAGAGTGACCCACCCGGTGCCCGGGCGGGGTCTACACGTTCGCGGAGACCGAACGCTTCGCCCTTACTCCTGCTCTCAGCAGTCGCAGGGCATCGGCAGAGCCGCCGCCTAGGGATGCGCGGCGTTGCCCCTTGCGTAGCCGCACCGGGGACGCGGTGCGGCGCAAGAGCAGCTTCAGCTCCCTTGGCGTGAGGCCCGGTCGCAGTGCGAGCAGCAATGCGGCGGCTCCCGTGACATGCGAGGTCGCCATGGAGGTGCCGCTCATTTCTTTGTAGCCCTCCTTCAGCCAGCAGGAGGGCACGCCTTCGCCGGGCGCGTATACATCGATATATGAACCGCGATTGCTGAAGCCGGCAACCCGGTGTCTTTTATCGATGGCGCCCACGGCTATCGTCTCGGGATAACGTGCGGGATAGTCCCCGCCACGTTTGCCGTCATTCCCAGAGGAGGCAATGACGGCGATTCCGGCCCGATATGCTTTTATAACCACATTGTGGAGCGCCTTGCTTCTAGTCTTCATTCCAAAGCTCATATTAATGACGTCGATTCGGTTCTGCACACACCAATCAATACCTAGCACAATATCGGACACATAGGCTGATCCACTATGATCAAAGGCCTTGACTGGATATAGCAGCGCTCGCGGCGCCACTCCCATCATTCCGCGATTTCCCCCTGCTGCCGCTAAGGTTCCGGCGATATGAGTTCCGTGCCCGTTATCATCCAGCGGCAGCATCCCGCGGTGTAGTAGGTTGACTCCAGAGGCTAATGAATGCTTCAGATCGGGATGACGGTAATCCGCGCCGGTGTCAATGACGCCGATTTTGACGTGAACTCCGGTTGATTTAGACCATGCCTGAGGAGCATGAATCGCTTTCACCCCCCAAGGGAGCGCGGCGATTCCGCTTTTTTCATTAGCTATGGAATGAATTTGAATCTGCAGATCGTCTTCGACGTTTAGAAGGTCTGCAAATCGGCTCATCAGCTTTCCGGCGGCAGCGGGCACGAAGAAGGCCCGAATCAGCGGAGATACCTGTACTTGACGCAGCTCGGGCTGCTTTGCTTTTAGAGCCTTCCATTGGGAGAAAGCTCCGGCATACTGGCGGGGATCGTTGAAGGTAAGAATACGCCGCTCACCATTTTTTGGGGCAACCGATATTTCTTCAAGAAGCATGTTCCAAAATTTGTAATAGTCCATAGGTTTCGCTGTCCCCCCTCGGTGCCCTGCTGCCATATTGTATGAGCGGAGGGAGGGGTCCGAATGGGAACTTGCCCTTTTTTAAGGAAATGGGCTGCCCAGCGTGTCAAAAGACGGCGCTTTACATAAAATAAACAGAAGAGATTAAAACTCTCTTTGTAACATCCCGTAAGGAGCCGATCCTTGGCGTGGATACAGTCATGCGCGGAGGTCTTCCTCCGCCTTTTTAAATCCCATTTCTGAAAACTTTGGGTGCGGCGACCCTTGCTACAATTACATATCAACTCTTCTTGATGAAGACAGGTTTCCTGTATGGATAATAAGCAGGAGGCTTTTTCTGTTGGGAGGTTCTTGCATTTGACTTGCATTTTGTTGTTAAATAGGTTTTACTTAGTTTTGTTAATGGATATTATTGAAATAAACCGTAATGTGAACAATGCGTGAGAGGAAGTGTCCTTTAGTGAGTACGCCACTCAATTTAAAGCTAGACCCTGAGAAAGTTAAAGAAATGCCAATGGTGGATCTTGCCTTTCTGGTGCTTAAAGCAGCCAATACACCGTATTATTACCGTGATCTGATGGTCGAGGTAGCCAAGTTACGCGGTATGACCGATCAAGAAAGCCAAGATACTATTGCCCAGTTATATACCGAGATTAACATTGACGGGCGTTTTGCCTGTGTCGGAACCAACCTTTGGGGACTGAAACGCTGGTATCCTCTAGAGCGCTCCGATGATCCGGTTGGTAACACTAAACGAGTGCGCATCATCAACGATGAAGACGATGATTTGGAAGATGACGATTTTGCTGATGAAGAAGAAAACTACACAGCTGAAGAAGAGGATTTCGACGCTATCGATGAAGATCGCGACGACCTCTATTCTGACGACGACAGCGAAGAAGAAGTCGACGAAGATGTCGTGATCGATGAAGATGACATAGACGAAGACGATACGGACGAAGACGATGCAGAAGATAGCGACGATGAAGATTCCGAGGATGACAAGTAAGATCAATAATCAGAAGAGTCTTGTCTGTGGCATAATTCCTCCCTTGACAGTGGGGGATCGTCAGAGTAAACTATTGCATGGGCTTATCATGTAAGTTAATAAACGTGTTTTCTAAAATAAAAAGTGCCCCGGTTCTACGGGTGTCACTTTTTTGTTTTTTTAGATGCAAAGTAGCTGTAGATTAATGGAATTTGCGGGATGACGTTTTATGTTTTCCCCGGTGAATTAAACTTTTGATTTCCCCTGTTTTGATGATAGTAAAACGGGTTACGATAAACACCATGTGCCGCTTTTATGTTTGGACTTTATTTAGGAGGGTTTTACAGTGACAAAGTATATTTTTGTAACGGGTGGCGTTGTGTCTTCCCTGGGTAAAGGCATTACCGCCGCTTCGCTGGGCAGGCTGCTCAAGAACAGAGGTCTAAAGGTAACGATTCAGAAATTTGATCCGTATCTTAACGTAGACCCTGGAACAATGAGCCCTTACCAGCACGGAGAAGTCTTCGTAACGGATGACGGTGCAGAGACTGACCTTGACCTTGGGCACTATGAACGGTTTATTGATATCAATCTGTCGAAGAACAGCAATGTGACGACAGGTAAGATCTATTCATCCGTAATCAGCAAGGAACGTCGTGGAGAGTACTTGGGTGGAACTGTACAAGTTATCCCGCATATTACGAATGAGATCAAAGAACGCGTGTTCCGCGCGGGCCGCGAGACTAACTCTGATGTTGTTATCACAGAGATCGGCGGTACTGTAGGGGATATTGAAAGTCTTCCGTTCCTGGAAGCGATTCGTCAAATCAAGAGTGATATTGGCCGGGAAAATGTGATGTATATCCACGTAACCTTGATTCCTTATATCAAGGCTGCTGGAGAAGTGAAGACGAAGCCGACACAGCATAGCGTTAAAGAGCTGCGCAGTATCGGTATTCAACCGAATGTCATCGTGTGCCGTACGGAATATGAGCTTTCCGCAGATATGAAAGCCAAAATCGCACTCTTTTGCGATATTGATGCTAATGCTGTTGTGGAATGCCGCGATGCTTCGACGTTATATGAAGTTCCATTGAACCTTCGTGATGAAGGATTGGACGAGATTGTTGTTAATCATTTGAAGCTTACAACACCTGCGCCAGATATGCGCGAATGGGAAAGTATGCTTAGCCGGATTCAGAAATTAGAGAAGACAGTAGAAATAGCAATTGTAGGTAAGTACGTAGCACTGCATGATGCTTATTTGAGCGTTGTTGAATCACTTTCACACGCAGGTTTTGCTGCGAATGCAGAGGTTAAGATCCGCTGGGTGAACGCAGAGGAAATTACGGATGAGAACGTGGACGAAATGCTGCGTGGCATTGGCGGTATTCTTGTTCCTGGTGGTTTCGGTGATCGGGGAATCGAAGGTAAAATCTCCGCTATTCGTTATGCCCGTGAGCAATTGATACCTTTCTTTGGTATTTGCCTTGGAATGCAGGTTTCTGTAATTGAATATGGCCGTTCTGTTCTTGGACTACAAGGTGCAAACAGCTCCGAAATCGATCCAAATACACAATATCCATTGATTGATTTGCTTCCTGAGCAAAAAGATATTGAAGATATGGGTGGCACTATGCGTCTTGGGTTGTATCCTTGTAAGATTATTCCGGACTCTCTGGCAATGTCTTGCTATGATGATGAACTGGTATATGAGCGTCATCGTCACCGGTATGAGTTCAACAATACTTACCGTGATGAAATTGAAAAAGCGGGACTGGTTATCTCCGGAACTTCTCCGGATGGCCGTCTAGTTGAGATCGTAGAGCTTCCAGAGCATCCGTGGTTCCTCTCGGTTCAATTCCACCCGGAATTCACTTCACGTCCGAACCGTCCGCAACCGCTATTCCGTGAATTTGTCAAAGCCTCTTTGACGCATTCCGAGCAGCAATAATTTATACACAGACAGAAAGAACCCATCGGTTCTTAAATAGTCTAAGAGAGCCTTCATCCGAAGGCTCTCTTTTTGTATTACCCTTTAATAGAAATATTGTAACTGACATTTATTTCATTTTAGACTCTTTATTTACCCATTTTATCCAATTAGCAGGATTTGGACAGTAAAGCACGAATAATAGGTTTCGTATGGAGTAGTTTCTAAAGGGGCCGGTCGCTGTGGAGAGCGCGGTATAGTCAATCTGCCTTAATTTCTGGGAGGGTATCGTATGGAAAAGAAGAAAGTATTAATTGTCGATGATCAGAACGGGATCCGGATTCTTCTTATGGAAGTGTTCAATAGTGAGGGATATACAACATTTCAAGCGGCTAACGGAAAATTGGCATTAGACATTGTTCGCAGCGAGTCACCCGATTTGGTCTTACTCGATATGAAAATACCGGGAATGGATGGACTCGAGATCCTGAAGCATCTAAAGGAGATCAATCCGTCCATTAAGGTCATTATGATGACGGCATATGGTGAACTGGACATGATTAAGGAGGCGACCAAGCTAGGGGCGTTAATGCATTTTACAAAGCCGTTCGACATAGACGAAATGCGCGTAGCGGTAAACATGCATCTTCATAACAAGTCTGTGGATCAATGCAGTTAGAACGGTGATTTCTGTATCGGTCCTATTTCGCGTGGTGACTCCGAAGAGGATGAGTCTAATTGCTATATGGGCTGGATAAAAATCGTCCCACCGGGACATTTTTTTGTTTACCCTATTTAGTATTTGACACAGGATGTGCTATAATAAGCCTGTATGTGATGTCGGTTTAAAAACATAGCCAACCAACATTCTTAGGAGGATGAAACCATGCCATTAGTATCTATGACAGACATGTTGAACAAAGCACTTGAAGGAAAATATGCAGTAGGTCAGTACAACATTAACAACTTGGAGTGGACTCAAGCTATTCTTGGTGCCGCTGAACAAGAAAAATCACCAGTAATCCTTGGTGTATCTGAAGGCGCAGCACGCCACATGGGCGGCTTCACTACTGTTGTTAAAATGGTTGAAGGTCTAATTATTGACATGAATATCACTGTTCCTGTAGCTATCCACCTTGACCATGGATCTAGCTTTGATAAATGTAAAGCAGCAATTGATGCTGGATTTACATCCGTAATGATCGACGGTTCCCATCACCCAATCGATGAGAACATCGATATGACTAAAAAAGTCGTTGAATATGCTCACGCTAAAGGCGTTTCTGTAGAAGCTGAAGTAGGTACTGTTGGTGGACAAGAAGACGACGTTATCGGCGGCATCATGTATGCTAAGCTTGATGAGTGCGTACGTATTGTGAAAGAAACAGGTATCGACACCCTGGCTCCTGCACTTGGTTCCGTTCATGGACCTTACCATGGCGAGCCTAACCTCGGATTCAAAGAAATGGAAGAAATCCGTGACGCTACTAACATCCCAATGGTTCTTCATGGTGGTACAGGTATTCCTGAACATGACATCAAGAAAGCCATCTCCCTGGGTACTTCCAAAATCAACGTGAACACTGAGAACCAAATCGTGTTCGCAAAAGTGGTTCGCGAAGTTCTAGCTGCTAAACCTGATGCTTACGATCCACGTACATTCATCGCACCAGGTCGCGATGCAATCAAAGAAACCGTTATTGGTAAAATTCGCGAATTTGGATCCAACAACAAAGCCTAATCATTGTAGCTTCCGCCTCAGGTGGACAAGCAATTTGTTAAAGGATAGGGCTATTACTCTGTCCAGTTGAATAGTTTGATGAGGAAAGCACACCGCTTAGCCGGTGTCTTTCCATTTTCATCACTAAAAGTCCACAGCACGTATTGCCCACCCAGCTGCAATACACGTAGGGGGAAATTGATAAATCTATGGAAAAATTAATGATTGGCGGTGGACGTCCGCTAGAGGGCGTTGTAACCATCAGTGGAGCAAAGAATAGTGCCATTGCGCTTATTCCTGCGGCAATTTTGGCCGAATCTGAAGTTGTTCTGGATAATTTACCGTCCCTTAGTGATGTAGCCGTTTACTCCGAAATCTTGCAAGAGCTTGGCGCTAATGTATCCTGGTCAGGCAATCAGATGAGAATTGACCCTTCACGTATTGTATCTATTCCAATGCCCAATGGGCCGGTTAAGAAACTTAGAGCTTCGTATTATATGATGGGAGCTCTGCTTGGAAGATTCAAAGAAGCGACAATAGGTCTTCCTGGTGGCTGTAATTTTGAACCTCGTCCAATTGATCAACATATCAAGGGTTTCGAGGCTTTAGGAGCAACAGTTACCAACGAACATGGTTCTATCCATTTATATGCAAAAGAGCTACGCGGTGCGAAGATTTATCTGGACGTATCAAGCGTAGGTGCCACTATAAACATCATGCTGGCGGCTTCACGAGCCAAAGGCTCTACAATTATTGAAAATGCGGCTAAAGAGCCTGAGATTATAGATGTAGCTACCCTATTGAACTCTATGGGCGCTGTTATTAAAGGCGCTGGTACAGAAACCATCCGGATCGAAGGGGTCTCGGAAATGCACGGTTGCCGTCATTCCATTATTCCCGATCGGATTCAAGCAGGAACTTATATGATTGCCGCTGCGGCTACGCGTGGTAATGTGTTGATAGATAATGTTATTCCTAAGCACTTGGAAGCCTTAACAGCCAAGCTTTTAGAGATGGGCGTGGATATTGAAGAGCTTGATGAAAGTATCCGAGTTATAGGTAGAGCTAATTATGAACATGCAGATGTTAAAGCACTGACCTATCCTGGATTTCCTACAGATTTACAATCTCCTATGACAAGTATGCTGACACAGGCAGAAGGGGTTAGTGTGCTTAGCGATTTCGTTTACAGCAACCGCTTCAAGCATGTGCCAGAGTTGGTAAGAATGGGCGCAAAGATTCGTGTTGAGGGCCGATCTGCAATTATTGAGGGCAGTAAACTTAATGCTGCAAAAGTAAAGGCAGCTGATCTGCGTGCGGGTGCAGCCCTTGTCATTGCCGGGTTAACAGTAGAGGATGGTATTACTGAAGTGACCGGCGTAGAGTATATTGATCGTGGTTATGATAATTTAGTGAGCAACCTTCGGCAACTTGGTGCTCATGTTTGGCGTGAGAATGAATAATATTAGGATATCCCGCTTGGAAGGAGTATTAATTTGCGGCCAAACCGCATATTTCCTTCCATTTGGGGTAATACTAACCTAATGAGCATTTTAATAGAATCATATTTTTGCCTAGTAGATAGACTAGGAAGAACTCATTTAAAAATTGAATAGGTGGTTATTACATGGATCTTCAAATTTCCGATCTGGAAGAAATGAAGCTGACCGAGTTATATAAGCTGGCCAAGAAATACCAGATTCCTTATTACGGACAGCTGAAGAAACGGGAACTGATCTTTGCGATCCTTCGGGCACAGGCAGAGCAGAGCGGTCTCATGTTTATGGAAGGCGTACTAGAAATTTTGCCTGAGGGCTATGGATTTCTTAGGCCGATTAACTATTTGCCCAGCGCTGAAGATATTTACATCTCAGCTTCACAAATTCGTAAGTTTGATCTCAGAAGCGGAGATCTTGTGTCTGGTAAATGTCGGACACCAAAAGAAAATGAACGATATTTTGGCCTGCTTCAAGTCAATGCCGTTAATGGCGAGAACCCTGCTAGTGCAGCGGAGCGTCTTCATTTTCCAGCATTAACACCACTTTATCCGCAAGACAAGCTACCGCTTGAAACATCCCCTACTCATTTGTCTACCCGAATAATGGATTTGCTCGCTCCTGTAGGTTTGGGGCAGCGGGGTTTGATTGTAGCACCTCCAAAAGCAGGAAAAACGCTCCTCTTAAAAGAAATTGCCAATAGTATTTCCACTAATAATCCTGAGATTGAGCTCTTTGTATTGCTGATTGATGAACGTCCTGAAGAAGTAACCGATATGCAGCGTTCTGTAAAAGGCGAAGTGGTTGCATCGACGTTTGATGAGCTTCCAGAGAATCATATTAAAGTGGCTGAGCTTGTGTTGCAAAGGGCACTTCGTTTAGTTGAGCACAAGAAGGATGTAGTTATTCTTTTGGATAGCATTACGCGTCTGGCGCGTGCTTATAATCTGGTGGTTCCACCATCTGGACGTACACTAAGCGGGGGGATTGACCCGGCGGCTTTTCACCGGCCGAAGCGGTTTTTTGGTTCTGCACGGAATGTGGAAGAAGGCGGCTCATTAACTATTTTGGCAACAGCATTAATAGATACTGGCTCGCGTATGGATGATATTATATATGAAGAATTTAAGGGTACCGGTAATATGGAGCTTCATTTGGACCGCAAATTGGCGGAACGCCGGATATTCCCAGCTATCGATATTCGTCGTTCAGGTACACGTCGCGAAGAAGTGCTCTTGAGCAAAGAAGAACTGGATACGATTTGGGCGATTCGCAAAAATATGAACGAATCCTACGATTTTGTGGAGGGATTCATCAAAAAGCTGCGTGATACGAAGACTAATGCTGAGTTCTTGGCATCCTTTGACGTTGCCGGGGCAAAAACAACACCAAACGGGACTGCAAGTAACGGGGGCACCTCCAACAGTGGTACAGCTGCTCGTCGTACCACGCGGGCGAAGACACCTTCAGTACCTACAACTTGAGAATTGATAATAAGAGGAGACTAACATGTATTTGGTATATGCCGACGGGCAAGGAAACGTATATGATCATCCCGAACTGTACGGGCTAGCTCGTAGCGGGGATATGATTGTTGAAATGCTGGAGGAAGAATTAATTCCATTACCAGAAGGTGCTACGCTCGTGGGCTTGCCTAGTACACGTGCTGTGGGTATGAATCCTGAGACGGGTGAAATGATGTCTTTGCCGGAAGGCTCGCAGGCTGTCGGAGCGCTGCTGCCGCAAGGCTATACTCGTCTATGTCTTCCTGGTTATGTGAAGACAGATAAGTCTTATAAGCTTCCTCTGTTTGGGTATTCGGCTGTAGTGTGGAAGGATGGCGGGTTCTATGTTGCGGCAGACCCTACCGATAATCCAGAGAAATGGAATCCACTTAATTGTGACAAAGAAGATCTTGAAGTCAGCGTTGGTGAGATGACAGCCAAATATCCTGATAACCGTCTCTATGAGCATCTTTCTAACTGTGCGCTTGGCTATGAATGCCTGACTTCCTCCAATACCTTTTTAGGGCGTTGGGAGGGCGGTGTACCCGTCTCTTATTCATGTAATGCTGGATGTTTTGGCTGTATTTCTGAGCAACCTGATGATAGCGGCTTTGTATCTCCGCAGACTCGGATGAATTTCCGGCCTACGGTCAACGAAATTTCACAAGTTATGTTGGAGCATTTAAAGACGCCTGAATCGATTATCAGCTTTGGACAAGGCTGTGAAGGGGAACCTTCCACGCAGGCAAAACTTATTATAGAAGCTATTCGTGAAGTGCGCTCGATTACTGATATGGGCTATATCAATATCAACACCAATGCGGGATTAAGCGATCATATGCGAGGAATCGTTGATGCTGGGCTCGATTTGATGCGTGTCAGCACAATCAGTGCCCTTGATGACCATTATAATGCTTATTACAAACCACGCGGTTATACATTGGCCAATGTAGAGAAATCTTTGAAATACGCTGCTTCGCAGGGGGTTTACACATCGATCAATTATCTAATCTTCCCTGGAGTGACTGATCGCGAAGAAGAGATTGAAGCGATGCTGGAGTTTGTAAGACGTACTGATCTGAGGCTTATTCAGATGCGTAATCTAAACATTGACCCGGAGAGCTATTTAGAGTTGATTCCTCCTGCCCAGGGTGAAATCCTTGGGATGAAGACGATGCTTGATATTTTCCGCGATGAACTGCCGGATGTAGTTATAGGCTCTTATACACATGTGCCACCAGCAGATATGGCGCGGGCTAAGCGGCGGGGAATCAATATTTAAGCGGCTAAAATGTAAAAATGAAACATATTGCCCAATTCGATATTTCGTGCTAAAATACCACAGTGTAATCATATAACTCTGGGTCCGCATGAGGCTTAGGGCATGAGAGGTGAAATTCAAAATGCAAGAAGCAATTCAACCAAAGTATAATGTAACTAAGGTAACCTGCGCATGTGGCAACACTTTCGAAGCTGGCTCTGTTAAACAAGAGCTTCGTGTCGAAATTTGCTCCAACTGCCATCCGTTCTTCACTGGCAAGCAGAAGTTCCTGGATGCCGGCGGTCGCGTAGATAAATTTAAGAAGAAATATGGTATCTAATTTGAACAGTCGCTTTGCGGCTTAACGGTTAGATTGAGCCCCCAGCTGTATAGCTGAGGGGCTCATTTTATGTCTTGGAGTTGATTTTTGTCCGAGCGTGAGCTATACTTATCTTCGCCGTGCTAGACGGGGAGGTAGCGGTGCCCTGTAACTCGCAATCCGCTGTAGCGAGGTTGAATTCCTGTTAGAGGTGCTATCGATGTGAGGCCTTGGTTCCTACGGGCTGTGTTGACAGTTGGGTCCTCCGCAATGAGTGCTTATGAACCTGGTCAGGTCCGGAAGGAAGCAGCCATAAGTAAGATTACTCTTGTGCCGGAGGGTGGCCTAACTCGAGCAGTCATGTAGGGTTGCCGCTTGGATCGTAGCCATCAATAACAGGTGCACGGTTTATAATTCTGTTTATCATAGCATCTTTGCCACAAGCAAAGATGCTTTTTGTTTTTGGTCAATAGCCGATGAATATAGTATAATAAATTTGCGACAAATGCCGGGAAAGCGGCAGCTTAAGAGAGGGTAATGCATAGTGGAACATATCGCGCTGTACCGTGCTTGGCGGCCGCAGTCGTTTCAAGACATGGTTGGACAACAGCACATTATCCAAACGCTGCAGAACGCAATTCGTGAACAGCGGGTTTCGCATGCCTATCTGTTCAGCGGTCCGCGGGGAACTGGTAAGACAAGTGCTGCTAAAGTCTTAGCTAAAGCGGTTAACTGTGAACGTGGGCCAGGTCCGGAACCTTGTAACGAATGTCCATCCTGCCTGCGAATCGCTGCGGGTAATGTAATGGATGTGCAGGAAATAGATGCGGCATCAAACCGGGGCGTAGAGGAGATCCGTGATCTGCGTGAAAAGGTGAAGTATGCACCTACCGAGGTACGCCGTAAAGTGTATATCATTGATGAAGTGCATATGCTGACTACAGAAGCTTTTAATGCTCTATTAAAGACGTTGGAGGAACCTCCGTCACATGCGATGTTTATTCTTGCGACAACGGAACCTCACAAATTGCCAGCGACAATAATTTCCCGTTGTCAGCGTTTTGACTTCCGTAGAGTGGCGTTAGAAGAACAGACCGCCCATCTGACTGCTATTTGTGAGAAGGAAGGGATTACAGCGGATAACAACGCATTGCAGTATATTGCCCGTCTATCTGATGGTGGTATGCGTGATGCATTGAGCTTGCTGGATCAGATTTCATCCTTTACAGATGGTAATGTTACGTACGAACAAGTGTTAGGAATGACAGGAGGAATTCCCTCCGAGCAATTTGCACGTCTTGCCACTGCCATATTGGAAGGTGATATGGGTCTTCTTCTGGAGCTCGTTGAGCAGCTTATGCATGAAGGTAAAAGTGCAGATAAATGCTTAGAGAATCTCATGTATTATTTCCGAGATTTATTGATGATTAAGATGGTGCCCGAGGCCGATCAATTAACAGAGCGGGTGCTGAATCCTGCTGAATTTAAAGATATGGCCACCGCATTTTCTCGGGAGCGTCTATTTCAGATTGTAGATACAATCAATAAATACCTAGGTGAAATGAAATACGCAACACATCCTCAGACACTGTTTGAAGTGGCGCTGATGAAGCTTTGCAGCTTGCAGCAAGAGGTAAGTCAGAGCGCCGCATTTGCTCCGTTAGGTGAAACAAATGCCGGAGTAGGCGCGAATAATTCGAGTGTTGACTCTGGTGAACTGGATCTTCTCAAAAGACAGATCGCAGCACTGGAGAAGAAGCTGGAACAGGCTATGCAATCCGGTGGTATTTCCGGAGGAGGGCGTGATGGTGCTCCTGCACCGAAATCGCATGCGGTTCCAACACCGCGGGTTTCTTCAGCCTCAAAAATGCCTCCTAACGTAGATAAGTTTATTGCTGGTAAAGATAGTCCCGATTTTGCAGCAATCTATAAACAGTGGAGCCTTGTCCTGCAGGGAGTAAAAGAGGAAAAGGTAACGGTTCATGCATGGTTTGTAGACGGTGAGCCAGTATCGATTATGGAGGATGCGGTGCTTGTTGCATTCAAGAACACGATTCACCGCGATACTACTGAGAAGCCGGCAAACAGACAGGTTATTGAGAGTGTGCTTGCAGCGCGTCTAGGCAAACCTTATAGACTTGTAACCATGATGCTTCGTGACTGGAATGAAGCTGCCCAGAAGTCTGTGGGACAGACTGGCAAAGAAGAACTGCAGCTGGAGCATGAACACGATACTGCAGAAGCTAAACCTGAACCTTGGATTGATGAGGCTATCCAGCTTTTTGGAGAAGACCTTGTTGTCATAAAAGAGTAATATAAACATACTAGCGCTAATTGCGCATTCCAAAGGAGAGACGAAGTATGAATAATATGAACCAAATGATGAAGCAAGTTAAGAAAATGCAGGAGCAAATGCTCAAAGCTCAAGAGGAACTCGGAGGCAAGGTTATTGAGGGTTCATCAGGTGGCGGCGTAGTTACTGTTCAAGTAAACGGCCACAAAAAATTGCTGTCTATTCAAATTAAACCGGAAGCCGTTGATCCGGAAGATGTTGAAATGCTGCAAGATCTTGTAATCACTGCTGTAAATGATGCATTGACTCAAGCTGAAGAGCTTGCTAACAATGACATGGGTAAATTCACTGGTGGAATGAAGATCCCAGGCTTGTTCTAATAGCCCACTCCACTTCAGTCTAAAGGAGAATTATTAATTTGTATTATCCCGAACCGCTAGCTAAGCTGATCGATGCTTTTACGCGTTTGCCCGGGATTGGACCGAAGACAGCCGCCCGGTTAGCTTTTCATGTGCTTAACATGAAAGAGGATGAAGTCATTGATTTTGCAAAAGCGCTAGTAAGCGTCAAACGCAATCTTCACTATTGCTCGGTCTGCTGTAATATTACGGATACGGACCCATGTAAGATATGTCAGGACAAAACTAGAGATCCTTCAGTGATATGTGTGATACAAGACTCTAAGGATTTGGTGGCTATAGAACGAACCAAGGAGTTTAATGGATATTACCATGTTCTTCAGGGTGCAATTTCACCTATGGAAGGTATCGGCCCTGATGATATTCGCTTGAAAGAATTATTGACCCGTCTGAGTGATGAAAGAGTAAGCGAGCTTATTATGGCGACCAACCCCAACATCGAGGGAGAAGCAACGGCGATGTACATTTCTCGTCTTGTTCGGCCGTTTGAGATTAAAATCACCAGGATAGCTCATGGCTTGCCTGTAGGTGGCGATCTTGAATACGCTGATGAAGTTACCTTGTCCAAAGCGTTGGAAGGCCGTCGCGAGCTATTCTAGCAGCTCTATAGTGGTATTTTTCAAAAAGGAAGCCCTCGGGTTTCCTTTTTTTTGTTCTAAGTTTGTCCCTATCCCGATATGAATGAGAATAACGAGATGTGTATTTTGCATCAAAATTATTCTGAGGAGGAATTGAAATGGGATGGTGGAGAGAGCTGTGGCGGGGAGTGGATAAGGAACAAGGCAAAAAGGAAAGTGAGGGATGGGAAACCCTCTTAGAGGTCCGTAAGGCGCATTCAGAATGGGAGAGGGCGTATCTGATGTTCGACGAGGCATTGGGACAGGATCAGATAGATTACGCGATATATATTCTGGAGGCTGCAGAACGTAAATATCAGATACATCTCAAACATGCAAAAAGCTTGGGGTTGAACAGTAGTCAAATATAAGGGCTTATAAATAAATGTATAAGGGGGATCTACATGCTTAGAATGATAGCTATGGGCGTATTGATATTATCTGTTATCTTATTAGGTTTAGTTGTATTTAGAAAAAAGCTGGGTTTTGGGTGGCTAAGTTTATTTGGGGTTCATTTGGTATTGGCTGCACTCGGGATATATGTAGTGAACTTCTCAGGTTTGCTCACGCAGGTGTATATCCCTTTGAACCCTGCAACTATAGGCGCAGTAACGGTTCTTGGGCTTCCTGGCGTGGTTATGTTGCTCGGATTAAGAATAATTTTATTTTAATGCTTGACGTGGCTTTGAAAAATATGATACATTAAGTCTCGCCCGTTTGGACAAGCTGTTGATTAACAACTTGCTGAAACGGTCAAGCAAAAAAATAAATTAAAAAAATGCTTGACGAAAACAAAGGCGCTGTGATATATTATAAAGGTCGCTGCTGACAAGCAACGACGACGAAAGATGAGACATTGATCTTTGAAAACTGAACAACGAGTGAGTGGGAAATCACGTAAGTGATATCCAAAATTAGAGAATTAATTTTCTCGTCAGATGTTTCAAAATGAGCATATCGCTCTTTTCAATACTAATTGGAGAGTTTGATCCTGGCTCAGGACGAACGCTGGCGGCGTGCCTAATACATGCAAGTCGAGCGGAGTTACTTTGAAAGCTTGCTTTCAAAGTAACTTAGCGGCGGACGGGTGAGTAACACGTAGGCAACCTGCCCTTCAGACTGGGATAACTACCGGAAACGGTAGCTAATACCGGATAATTTCTTTTTTCTCCTGAGAGAAGAATGAAAGACGGAGCAATCTGTCACTGAGGGATGGGCCTGCGGCGCATTAGCTAGTTGGTGGGGTAACGGCCCACCAAGGCGACGATGCGTAGCCGACCTGAGAGGGTGAACGGCCACACTGGGACTGAGACACGGCCCAGACTCCTACGGGAGGCAGCAGTAGGGAATCTTCCGCAATGGGCGAAAGCCTGACGGAGCAACGCCGCGTGAGTGATGAAGGTTTTCGGATCGTAAAGCTCTGTTGCCAGGGAAGAACGTCCGGTAGAGTAACTGCTACCGGAGTGACGGTACCTGAGAAGAAAGCCCCGGCTAACTACGTGCCAGCAGCCGCGGTAATACGTAGGGGGCAAGCGTTGTCCGGAATTATTGGGCGTAAAGCGCGCGCAGGCGGCTATTTAAGTCTGGTGTTTAAACCTTGGGCTCAACCTGAGGTCGCACTGGAAACTGGGTGGCTTGAGTACAGAAGAGGAAAGTGGAATTCCACGTGTAGCGGTGAAATGCGTAGATATGTGGAGGAACACCAGTGGCGAAGGCGACTTTCTGGGCTGTAACTGACGCTGAGGCGCGAAAGCGTGGGGAGCAAACAGGATTAGATACCCTGGTAGTCCACGCCGTAAACGATGAGTGCTAGGTGTTAGGGGTTTCGATACCCTTGGTGCCGAAGTTAACACAGTAAGCACTCCGCCTGGGGAGTACGGTCGCAAGACTGAAACTCAAAGGAATTGACGGGGACCCGCACAAGCAGTGGAGTATGTGGTTTAATTCGAAGCAACGCGAAGAACCTTACCAGGTCTTGACATCCCTCTGAATCTGCTAGAGATAGCAGCGGCCTTCGGGACAGAGGAGACAGGTGGTGCATGGTTGTCGTCAGCTCGTGTCGTGAGATGTTGGGTTAAGTCCCGCAACGAGCGCAACCCTTAACTTTAGTTGCCAGCAGGTAATGCTGGGCACTCTAGAGTGACTGCCGGTGACAAACCGGAGGAAGGTGGGGATGACGTCAAATCATCATGCCCCTTATGACCTGGGCTACACACGTACTACAATGGCCGGTACAACGGGAAGCGAAGCCGCGAGGTGGAGCCAATCCCATCAAAGCCGGTCTCAGTTCGGATTGCAGGCTGCAACTCGCCTGCATGAAGTCGGAATTGCTAGTAATCGCGGATCAGCATGCCGCGGTGAATACGTTCCCGGGTCTTGTACACACCGCCCGTCACACCACGAGAGTTTACAACACCCGAAGTCGGTGGGGTAACCCGCAAGGGAGCCAGCCGCCGAAGGTGGGGTAGATGATTGGGGTGAAGTCGTAACAAGGTAGCCGTATCGGAAGGTGCGGCTGGATCACCTCCTTTCTATGGAGAATCGTTCTCTGCAATGAGGACATTCAAATCGGAAGCTAAGCTTCCATAATAGAACCTTCGGGTTCGAACACTCACTCGTGTTCAGTTTTGAAAGAGCAAGTCTCTTTCGCATGCGTTTGGTGGCGATAGCGGAGGGGTTCCACACGTACCCATCCCGAACACGACCGTTAAGCCCTCCAGCGCCGATGGTACTTGGACCGAAGGGTCCTGGGAGAGTAGGACGTTGCCAAGCGGACAACCAATTCATTGGTTGATTCACAATGTTATATATGTTATATGGGCTTTTAGCTCAGTTGGTTAGAGCGCACCTCTGATAAGGGTGAGGTCGGTGGTTCGAGTCCACCAAGGCCCACCATATAACATTATAGAGTAATTTTATGGGGCCATAGCTCAGCTGGGAGAGCGCCTGCCTTGCAAGCAGGAGGTCAGCGGTTCGATCCCGCTTGGCTCCACCATAAATTTTTAAATGAATAACTTTTTTAACTTGATCCTTGAAAACTGGATACCGAAACGAATTTGCGTTTTAGAACATCTTTTAGCAACTTGTGCAAACAAGTAAATGTTATTAGTGAGATGATTCCAAAAGAGAATGTCATCGTATGATATTTTCCTGCGGAAAAATCAAGGTTAAGCTAATAAGAGCACACGGAGGATGCCTAGGCGCCAGGAGCCGACGAAGGACGTGGCGAACAACGAAACTGCCTCGGGGAGCTGTAAGCAAGCTTTGATCCGGGGGTGTCCGAATGGGGAAACCCAGCTGTGGTAATTCGCAGTTACTCATACCTGAATACATAGGGTGTGTAGAGGCAGACCAGGGGAACTGAAACATCTAAGTACCCTGAGGAAGAGAAAACAATAGTGATTCCGTCAGTAGCGGCGAGCGAACGCGGAACAGCCTAAACCAAGGGGCTTGCCTCTTGGGGTTGTGGGACGTCTCACATGGAGTTACAAAGGAATATGGTAGGTGAAGAGGTCTGGAAAGGCCCGCGATAGAGGTAAAAGCCCTGTAACCTAAACTGTGTTCTCTCCGAGACGGATCCCGAGTAGTGCGGGGCACGTGAAACCCCGTATGAATCCAGCAGGACCATCTGCTAAGGCTAAATACTACCTGGCGACCGATAGTGAAACAGTACCGTGAGGGAAAGGTGAAAAGCACCCCGGAAGGGGAGTGAAATAGAACCTGAAACCGTGTGCTTACAAAAAGTCAGAGCCCGATCTATGGGTGATGGCGTGCCTTTTGTAGAATGAACCGGCGAGTTACGTTTAACATGCAAGGTTAAGCCGAGAAGGTGGAGCCGCAGCGAAAGCGAGTCTGAATAGGGCGAATGAGTATGTGGACGTAGACCCGAAACCGTGTGATCTACCCCTGTCCAGGGTGAAGGTGCGGTAACACGCACTGGAGGCCCGAACCCACGTACGTTGAAAAGTGCGGGGATGAGGTGGGGGTAGCGGAGAAATTCCAATCGAACTCGGAGATAGCTGGTTCTCCCCGAAATAGCTTTAGGGCTAGCCTCGGTATAAGAGTAGTGGAGGTAGAGCACTGATTGGGTGCGGGGTCCGCAAGGATTACCAAGCTCAGTCAAACTCCGAATGCCATATACTTATTGCCGGGAGTCAGACAGTGAGTGCTAAGATCCATTGTCAAAAGGGAAACAGCCCAGACCATCAGCTAAGGTCCCCAAGTGTGTGTTAAGTGGGAAAGGATGTGGAGTTGCACAGACAACCAGGATGTTGGCTTAGAAGCAGCCACCATTGAAAGAGTGCGTAATAGCTCACTGGTCGAGTGACTCTGCGCCGAAAATGTAACGGGGCTAAACACACCACCGAAGCTATGGCTAGATACGTATGTATCTGGGGTAGGGGAGCGTTGTGTAGGGGTTGAAGGTGTACTGAAAAGAGCGCTGGACACTACACAAGTGAGAATGCCGGTATGAGTAACGAAAAGATCAGTGAGAATCTGATCCGCCGAAAGCCCAAGGTTTCCTGAGGAAGGCTCGTCCGCTCAGGGTAAGTCGGGACCTAAGGCGAGGCCGAAAGGCGTAGTCGAAGGACAACAGTTTGAAATTACTGTACCACCGTAATCCGCTATGAGCGATGGGGTGACGCAGGAGGGTAGTGACGCGGACTGATGGATGTCCGTCTAAGCAGTGAGGCTGATGTGTAGGCAAATCCGCACATCGATAAGGCTGGGCTGTGATGGGGAGCGAAAATTATAGTAGCGAAGG
Organism: Paenibacillus sp. FSL H3-0329; assembly: GCF_037963285.1. Taxonomy (NCBI): domain Bacteria; kingdom Bacillati; phylum Bacillota; class Bacilli; order Caryophanales; family Paenibacillaceae; genus Paenibacillus; species Paenibacillus sp. FSL H3-0329. Next base: position 145,677 of record NZ_CP150150.1, read on the forward strand.
TCATGATCTCACACTGCCAAGAAAAGCCTCTAGCCAGGAGAAGGTGCCCGTACCGCAAACCGACACAGGTAGGCGAGAAGAGAATTCTAAGGCGCGCGGAAGAACTCTCGTTAAGGAACTCGGCAAAATGACCCCGTAACTTCGGGAGAAGGGGTGCCCCGGTAGTGTGAATAGCACGAGGGGGCCGCAGTGAAAAGGCCCAAGCGACTGTTTAGCAAAAACACAGGTCTGTGCGAAGCCGCAAGGCGAAGTATACGGGCTGACGCCTGCCCGGTGCTGGAAGGTTAAGGGGAGTGGTTAGGGGTAACCCGAAGCTATGAACCGAAGCCCCAGTAAACGGCGGCCGTAACTATAACGGTCCTAAGGTAGCGAAATTCCTTGTCAGGTAAATTCTGACCCGCACGAATGGCGTAACGACTTGGGCGCTGTCTCAACGAGAGATCCGGTGAAATTTTAATACCTGTGAAGATGCAGGTTACCCGCGACAAGACGGAAAGACCCCATGGAGCTTTACTGCAGCTTGATATTGAATTTGGGTACGATCTGTACAGGATAGGTGGGAGCCGTAGAAATCGGAGCGCAAGCTTCGGTGGAGGCGCCGTTGGGATACCACCCTGATCGTATCTAGGTTCTAACCTAGTACCCTTATCGGGTACGGGGACCGTGTCAGGCGGGCAGTTTGACTGGGGCGGTCGCCTCCTAAAGAGTAACGGAGGCGTTCCAAGGTTCCCTCAGAATGGTTGGAAATCATTCGCAGAGTGCAAAGGCATAAGGGAGCTTGACTGCGAGACCTACAAGTCGAGCAGGGACGAAAGTCGGACTTAGTGATCCGGTGGTACCGCATGGAAGGGCCATCGCTCAACGGATAAAAGCTACCCTGGGGATAACAGGCTTATCTCCCCCAAGAGTCCACATCGACGGGGAGGTTTGGCACCTCGATGTCGGCTCATCGCATCCTGGGGCTGAAGTAGGTCCCAAGGGTTGGGCTGTTCGCCCATTAAAGCGGTACGCGAGCTGGGTTCAGAACGTCGTGAGACAGTTCGGTCCCTATCTGTCGTGGGCGCAGGAAATTTGAGAGGAGCTGTCCTTAGTACGAGAGGACCGGGATGGACGTACCGCTGGTGCACCAGTTGTTCCGCCAGGAGCATGGCTGGGTAGCTACGTACGGACGGGATAAGCGCTGAAAGCATCTAAGCGTGAAGCCCCCCTCAAGATGAGATTTCCCAATTAGTAAGACCCCTTGAAGACGACGAGGTAGATAGGTTGGAGGTGGAAGTGCAGCAATGCATGGAGCTGACCAATACTAATCGGTCGAGGGCTTATCCTATACTTAGAATGCAGATTTGTTTCGGATTCAGTTTTCAGGGAGTCAAATTCCTGTTTGGATTGCTGTGGTACTGATATCGTTTGGAGAGATACCCAAGTGGCTATAAGGGGACCCTCTGCTAAGGGGTTAGACTGCGTAAGCGGTGCGTGGGTTCGAATCCCACTCTCTCCGCCATTTTCAATCCATAGCAATACTAATTATTGTGGCGGTGTAGCTCAGCTGGCTAGAGCGTACGGTTCATACCCGTGAGGTCGGGGGTTCGATCCCCTTCGCCGCTACCATAATACCTGGAGGCTTAGCTCAGCTGGGAGAGCATCTGCCTTACAAGCAGAGGGTCGGGGGTTCGATCCCCTCAGCCTCCACCATTTTCATCTTTTTAGAATTGCTTTTACACCGTGCCGGTGTAGCTCAACTGGTAGAGCAACTGACTTGTAATCAGTAGGTTGGGGGTTCAAGTCCTCTCGCCGGCACCATTTTTAATTAATGCGGAACCGTGGTGTAGTTGGCCTAACATGCCTGCCTGTCACGCAGGAGACCGCGGGTTCGAATCCCGTCGGTTCCGCCATTTTTTCCACAAAATGAGTGGGAAGTGTAAGACTTTTCCGCTTAATTGTCATGTAATCTTATGGCTCGGTAGCTCAGTCGGTAGAGCAGAGGACTGAAAATCCTCGTGTCGGCGGTTCGATTCCGTCCCGAGCCACCTTTTTTGGGGGATTAGCGAAGTGGCCAAACGCATCAGACTGTAAATCTGCTCACGTACGTGTTCGGTGGTTCGAATCCATCATCCCCCACCATTTATGAGCCATTAGCTCAGTTGGTAGAGCACCTGACTTTTAATCAGGGTGTCGAAGGTTCGAGTCCTTCATGGCTCATCCCAAACAGAAAGTCATCACCTTAGGGTGGTGGCTTTTTTTGTGTTTTTATGTCGTATTATAGTAGCGCGCTGCTGTAGTGATTAACATAATATTAGAGAATATGCTAAAATAGGCGAAAAGAGCAAAAGTGGTGGAGTATGGTGACTATGGATAGCGAAACATTGCGGAAAAAGTTAGAGCAGCTCACCGGAAAGAAAACCGGAATCAAGCAGTTAGGGAGGCAACATTCAGCTTCTCTTTTTAGCATGGGATTGGAAGCACAGGAACAGCCGGTAATCCATGAGGGTCATCTTTGGGCACCATTATATGAGACTGATGGACGTGTAACCGCTGTCTGGGTGGAATTGGATGGACTTAACTCTTTGGAAATTCAATTAGTGAATTATGCGGTTCGAAACTTTGCAATTGCACTAAAAGCTACTGGGGTTAGAGAAGAAGGGGAAGCGGAGGCTCGGCAGCTGGGAACCTGGTTGAACACCGAACTGGAGCAAGAGAAAAATGACTCTGAGATACCCGATGAGATGGCTCTAAAGGGACGTTTATTCGGAGATATGGTTCCATTCCTACTTAGCAGTGAGAATGCACATAGCCCGCAGATCACTTATCGTTCCTTAATGAAGCTGCTGCGCAGCTATTTTGAGAATGAAATTCTGCTTATACCTCTTCAAGAAAAAGAATGGTTAATATTGGCCCGGAAGGAACTACTCACGGGCGGAGATGATAAGGATGAGGAAGAAGAGAGTGTAGATGAAATTCTGGCTCAGACCAGCATGGGCTTACACGAACTGATAGCCAGCGAATGGGTAGGTGTATTCCATTTGGCTGTAGCTCCGGCTATAGTTCCTGTTAAGGGATTGACGGGATCCGTGGCCTTGCTGAGGGAGACTATTGTACTCGGTCGTATTTTCCAAGTGGGTGAGTATATTCATTTACCTTGGGAGCTGCATTTGGAACGATTGGTTAACAGCATTCCTGACGCACGGCGTAAACAGTTACTTGGACAGATTGGCGACTATTCTTCCGTATTATCGGATAAAGAGATGCTGATGACCCTGGAGACGTTTTTTGAGATGGATTGTAATGTAAGTGAAACAGCCAAGAAGCTATATATTCATCGCAACACGCTTTTATACCGTCTGGACAAGATCAAACAGGAGACTGGCGCGGATGTGCGTAGCTTTGGGGACGCTGCTATTGTGAAGCTTACTATGCTTTTGTATAAAGTGACGAAAAGGAAATAGGTTTTTTGTGAACGTTACAAATAGCCACCGTGTCCCGTCTAGGGTAATATAAATGTACAAGGAAAAAAGAATTTTTCAATTAATCAATAATTAACTCGAGGGGGAAATACAATGGCAGGCGTACGTTTAGAGCATATTTTCAAAAAATACCCGGGTTCAGATAAAGCAACAGTAATGGATATCAATCTTGATATTAAAGATAAGGAATTTCTAGTATTGGTTGGACCATCCGGTTGCGGTAAATCCACAACTTTGCGTATGATCGCTGGTCTGGAAGAAATCTCCGAAGGTAAAATGTACATTGGCGATCGTGTAGTCAACGACGTTGCACCTAAAGACCGCGATATCGCGATGGTATTCCAATCCTACGCCCTGTATCCGCATATGAGCGTATACCAAAACATGGCTTTCGGTTTGAAACTTCGTAAAGTGAAGAAAGATGAAATCGACAAGAAAGTACGTGAAGCTGCTAGAATTCTCGATATCGAGCATTTGCTAGATCGTAAACCAAAAGCACTTTCCGGTGGTCAACGCCAACGTGTAGCTTTGGGACGCGCTATCGTACGTGATCCACAAGTCTTCTTGATGGATGAGCCTCTTTCCAACTTGGATGCTAAACTTCGTGGTCAAATGCGCGCTGAAATCACTAAACTGGTTAAACGCCTTGAAACCACTTGTATCTACGTAACGCATGACCAAACAGAAGCTATGACAATGGGTGACCGTATCGTAGTTATGTATGATGGTATCATTCAACAAGCTGCTTCCCCTGAAGAGTTGTACAATGAACCAACTAACCTGTTCGTAGCTGGATTTATCGGATCCCCTACAATGAACTTTATCAATGGTACTTTGTCCGAAGCAAACGGTTCTGTCCGTTTCCGTGCTGAGAACCTTGATGTTGAAGTACCAGGCGGAAAAGCTCAAATCATCCGCAGCAAAGGCTACATTGGCAAAGAAGTAATTATGGGCGTTCGTCCAGAAGATATCCATGAAGAGCCAGTATTCTTGGAAGCTTCCCCGAACACAATCTTTACTTCATTGGTTGATGTAACTGAAAACCTTGGTCACGAAATGCTCCTTTACTTGAGCGGCCTTGGTAAATCTACTGTAATCGCTCGTGTAGATGGACGTTCCACTACTCGCGAAGGCAGCAAGCCAAAATTGGCTATCGATATGAACAAAGTTCACTTCTTCGATAAAGAATCCGAAGTTAACATTCTGTTGGGATAAGATCGCAGGATCTTTTCTCTCTTGATAAAGCCACCCGAAAGGGTGGCTTTATTATTTAATTAGGGTCGTAATGGATAGGCGTTAAGATTGCATTCACAAGCGTTATCAATTAAGATAGCAGGAGAATTACCTCCGGAATTGTAATGAGATCGCTGTCAACCGGACGCAGTAAGCGGACATATACCGCAGGTGACGAAAGGACGAATTTACATGGCTAAGAAAGTAAAAGTATCTGAATTGGTACAACATTTTCAATTAGAGGTTATTTCCGGCCAGGAAGGTCTAAAGCGACCTATTACGGTCGATGACCTGAATCGCCCTGGACTAGAGATTGCTGGTTATTTCGAATATTATCCGGAAGAACGTGTTCAACTATTAGGTAAGACAGAACTCGCATTCTTCTCCATGCTGCCTGAAGCTGAACGTAAAAGTAGGCTTCGTGGAATCTGTAATGACAATACCCCTTGTATCGTAATTACCCGTAGTTTGGATGTACCACAGGAGTTAATTGATATAAGTAATGAAAAGGGACTTCCTGTGCTTCGTAGCTCGATGGCTACGACTATTTTCTCCAGCCGTTTGACGAGCTTCTTAGAAGGGAGATTAGCCCCTACAGCAACGATTCATGGTGTACTCTGTGATGTATATGGTGTAGGTATGCTGATTACTGGTAGTAGTGGTATTGGTAAGAGTGAGACAGCCCTTGAACTTGTAAAACGTGGACATAGACTGATCGCTGATGATGCCGTGGAAATCCGCCAGACTTCAGATAACCAGCTGCATGGTACAGCCCCTGAGTTGATCCGTCACTTGTTGGAAATTCGCGGAGTAGGTATCATTAACGTAATGACACTTTTTGGTGCGGGTGCTATCCGTAATCATAAACGGATTACACTTGTCGTTAGATTAGAGGCTTGGCAGCAAGACAAGCAGTATGACCGGCTTGGACTTGATGAGGAAACGACGCGGATTATTGATACCGATGTTCCACTTGTAACCATTCCTGTACGTCCAGGACGTAATCTTGCCGTTATTATTGAGGTTGCTGCGATGAACTATCGCCTGAAGCAAATGGGCTTTAATGCAGCCCTGCAGTTTACGAATAAGTTAACTGCGACCATATCTGAGGATATGGACGATCTCGATTAGGAGTGTGAGACAATGTTCCCATTAGCAATAGATCCTATTGTATTCTCAATTGGATCACTGCCTGTACACTGGTACGGGTTAATACTAGGGGTCGGTGCACTCGCGGGATTATTTCTTGCGATCCGCGAGGGCAAACGGTTCGGAATCCCGCAAGAATTCTTTATGGATATGCTGCTACTGGGTGTACCCTCGGCAATTATAGGGGCACGGATTTATTTTGTAGCTTTTAAATGGGACGATTATAAGCAAAATCTGATAGACGTCTTTAAGATCTGGAATGGCGGCATCGCCATTTACGGCGCATTAATAGGAGCGATTATTTGCGGAATTATTTATTTCCGTTATAAGGGTTACCCTTTCTGGCGTATTGTTGATATTTGCGCACCTGGACTACTGGCGGGTCAAATGATTGGCCGCTGGGGAAACTTTGTCAACCAAGAGGCATACGGCAGCGTAGTTGAGGAATCTTTTTTACGGGATAAACTGCATTTACCTGACTTCATCGTTAATCAAATGTACATAGGGGATGCTTTTCATCATCCGACTTTCCTGTATGAATCTCTTTGGAGCTTACTAGGGATTGCGTTATTGATGGTTCTCCGTCGTCAGAAGTTTGTACGTGCTGGAGAAATCTTCATGTCTTACTTTATATGGTATTCCATCGGTCGGTTCTTCATCGAGGCTGTGCGTACTGACAGTTTAGCTTTTAACGGAAGTGCAGGACTGGCTTCGTTTATAAATGGCTTATGGAGTCCGATGGAATGGTTAGGTTTTGAACAAGGATATCTGGATCCTGCCTATGGTAATATTCGTATTTCTCAGCTGCTTTCTCTACTGATTATTGTGGCAGCTATATTGCTGATCGTTATTCGCAGAGTAACCGGAGAGCCTAAAGCACATTATTCTGACCCTATCGTATGTACTAAACCGATCCAAGCAGATACTGTAGTGCCAGAAAGCGCAGTAAATACACCGCAGAAAACTCGTCAAGGAACACAACCTGAGCAAGGACAGCCAGCGGATGGAGATAAGAAGGAGCAGTAAAACTTATGATAGAATGCGTTCTTTTTGATCTGGATGGAACGATTGTCGATACGAATGAGCTAATCATTAGTTCATTTATGTACGCGCTGAAGGACAATGGTCTGGCTCCACTGACCAGAGAAGAGATAATTCCGCATATGGGAACAACCCTTCAGCAACAGATGAGAGTATTCTCTGGACTAGAGGATGTAAATGGTACGTTAGAAAAGTCCTATCGTTCTTATAATAATGAGCATCATGATGAGTTAGTGCGGTCCTTCCCGCTTGTAAAGGAGACCATTGAGGAGCTCTCGCGTCGTGGGATCAAACTTGGGATTGTAACTACTAAGATCCGTCCAACAACGATCAAGACTCTGGAAAGGTTCGATTTGCTTAAGTACATGGATACGATTGTGACTGTGAACGATGTTACTGAACCAAAGCCACATCAGGAGCCCGTTCTGACAGCGGTCAAAAACCTTGGCGTTGATCCTCGTAAAACCTTAATGATAGGTGACAGTGCGGTTGATATTCAATCAGCCAAAGCTGCCGGTGTATACGCTGTTGGAGTATCTTGGTCTTTGAAGGGCGAGGATACGCTCCGCAGGTATGATCCGGACTTTATCATCCATAACATGAAGGATATTATAGAAATTATGGAGCGAGGAACGAATGAATCGTGAGAAACGTAACCCGTTATCCAGTAGAAGGTCATAACTCACTTTGGTATATTTACCGTACGGTCAGCCCTTGGAAGGGTGTCCGCAACTTTATTTTTATTCAGATTGCCCGCTATTGTCCGATTCTACCGTTAAAGAATTGGATCTATCGACGGATGCTGGGGATGAAGGTTGGTAAACACACGGCTTTTGGTCTTATGGCAATGGTGGATGTGTTTTTTCCGGAGAAAATAACGGTAGGTGAGAATTCTATTATTGGTTATAACACGACGATTCTGGCGCATGAGTATCTGATCAAGGAATATCGCCTGGGCGAAGTGGTGATCGGTGAAAATGTATTGATCGGCGCGAATACAACGATTCTTCCCGGTGTAACCATTGGAGATTGGGCAGTTATAGCTGCTGGCTCCGTGGTGCACAAAAATGTGGCAGCTGGCTCTTTTGTCGGAGGCAATCCACTGCGAGAGCTGCGCCCCTCTTCAACGGAAGAACATGCGGAACAAGTGTAAACGATGCTTTTTTAACCCTGCAGTTACATATTGCGTTTTTTTAGCGCAGGTTCTGCAGGGTTTCTTGCGTCTTAGAGAAGATTATTAAGGAAACTTTAAGTTCTTCTTAAGTTTTTAGAACAGATACATTCGATATAATTAGCGTTAGTGATAAGGCGAATCCCACGCTAGGCATTCAGCTTCAAATATCAGAATGTAAAATCAGCAGGTGCAGGCTTCCTGGTATTTTCAGTTTCCACATTCCGCTTAGCGTCTCTATGAACAACCATCATAGTAGAGAAGAGGAATATAATATGAACACTGCGAGACAGGAAAGGCTGCCCCAGCTGGATATCTTCAGAGCATTAGCGATCTTAGGCGTATTGCATGTGCATTCCTCATCCTTTGCCGCTGGAGAGCAGGCACTGCATTCACCTTATTATTACTGGCTGAACTGGATCAACATTTTCTTTAAATTCGGTACGCCCTCATTTATTTTTCTGAGCAGCTTTGTATTGTTTTATAATTATTATGGGCGCCCTGTGACACGCAACTTGATTATTAATTTCTACCGTCGTCGATTAAAGTATATTTTATTGCCTTATCTGCTAGCCTCTATGGGCTATTACGCACTAACCTTATATGTGAACGGACGATTGACCCAGAACCTCGGTGGCAACCTGTACAGCTTTATTAGAGCGTTATTCTCAGGTTCCGCATATGCGCATTTGTATTTTGTATTTATCAGCATTCAGTTTTATTTGCTTTTTCCAGTACTGCTTAAGCTACTCCAGAGTTCCCGCTTTTTAATAAAATGGGCGATTCCACTCGGATTGGCACTTCAGTGGGGGTTTATTTTCTGGAATAAATACGAACTGCACATTGTTGAAAAAGGGAGCTTGGCGATCTCTTATCTGGCTTATTATATGATGGGTGCTTATATCGCAATTCATTTTGAGAAGGTGAAGACGTGGCTGATGAAGCCATGGAGGCAGCTAACTGCCAAGCAAAAAGGATGGACTGCCCTATTAGTGAGCGGGTGGTTAATTGCTGCCTTTATCCATGTGCAGCTATGGTATGTGGCCCGCCATATTGGGGTGTGGACGGATTCGTTGTGGTACGAGCTATTATGGAATGTCCATACGATGTTATCAGCATTGGTTCTGTTGTATGCTACATTTCTGATCTATCGTAAGGCTCCTCGCGGGATTGTTGCTTTTTTTACTCGTTTGGGTGAACTCTCCTTTGCGATATATTTGATTCATCCGCTATTGCTGGCGGTATATCGCAGGTTCAGATATCATATTCCCCTAGAGTCGCTAACATATGTTTTGTTCATCTACGGAGGGCTTGTGGTCGCACTGGGAGGGAGCTGGCTTATTGTGCAGTTTGCTTTCCGGCGAGTTCCGGGATCATGGATTATTTTTGGAAGCGTGCCTCGCTCTTTGGAGTCCAGTCCGCAGGAAAAGTCAGGTTATATCCCTGAGGAACGGGCAAAGGGATTCGTGCAGCAGGAGAAATAACGTTAAAAGAAGGTCTCATACACGCACACGCTTAAACGTGGGAAGGTAGCCTTCATAATACTTGATTAAAAAGGCATCACTTCGATGCGGAGCTTAACAGGAGGAAAGATTATGAGACAAAAAGAAAGAATTCCGCAGCTGGATATTTTTCGGGCGATTGCTATTTTTGCAGTGCTGGCTATTCATGCTACTTCACGAACGTTGGCGGAGACACTAGGCACAAACATGTTTCATCCGTTCTTATTTATTAATAAATTCAGCCAGTTCGCCGTACCTTCATTCATATTTTTGAGTGGGTTCGTGCTCTTCTATAACTATATTGACCGTCCGCTGGGTGGCAAAACGCTAGGAAAGTTCTACTCTAGAAGGCTGCTTTATATTATTGTGCCTTATGTAGTATTTTCACTGCTGTATTTTGCGTTAAAAATGAATGCCGGGAATACTTGGGGCTTACCTCCGGGGGAGATGGCTTCTAAGCTATGGAAGTATTTATGGACAGGAACGGCATATACGCATCTGTATTATATTATTATCATTATTCAGTTTTACGTGTTATTTCCGCTTATTTTGTGGTGCTTGCAAAAGGTTCGTCATCTGGCGGCTTGGGCGCCGCTGATCGGGTTATTACTACAGTGGGGTTTTGTGCTGCTGAATAAATACATGACCAATCATGGGTATTGGCAGTTATCCAAGGGGAGTCTGGCGATCACTTATTTCTCGTATTTCCTGCTGGGTGCTGGGATTGCGGTGTATTATTCTTCTTTGAAAAAATGGCTAGTGCCTTCACGTGAAGGCTGGCGCGCCGGTAAAGGTCCGGTTTGGATTACGTTGTGGTTGTTATGGATTGTAGCAGGGGTTGTTCATGTTGAGCTATGGTTTAACAACTACACGAAAAAAACTGTCATCAACAGCTTATGGTATGAGGGTTTCTCTAATCTACATGCGCTGCTCTCTTGTGTGGTGCTGTTGCAAATCTCCTTCTTGCTCTATGGAGCGGGTCGAAGCTTACTGACAAGACTTTTGGTATCGGTGGGAGCATGCTCCTTCGGGATTTATCTATTACACCCTATGCTGCTGTATTTCTATAGAAAATTACCGTTTCACGGGGGTTCTCTTGCGTACATCGCAGCGATTGTTGGAGGATGGCTTGTTGCGCTGCTGGTTTCATGGCTGGCAGTGGCTCTCGTCTTCCGGTATGTGCCTGCTTCTTGGATTATTTTCGGATCAGGCGCACAAAAGAAAGCAAAAACAGGTTCCAAAAGCGCATAGTCTACTGCTAGGTAATATAAAAGCACCGGTCTTCCGTATATGCGGGTTGACCGGCGCTTTTTATTTTGTGTCTATTCTCCAGCTTGTTCCCGCTGAAACTCCGCAATAGCTTGATACTGGCTTTCCAGACTACGGTAGACGGAAATATAAATCGGCAGCAGCTGCTTGTACACTTTGGTATGTTCATCAATCGGATCATGCTGGTAAGTTGAACCGATCATGTCGAATACAACCTCGAAGGAGTCCACACGGCCCGTAGCGTAAAGACCAAGCACTACTGCTCCGAGGCAGGAGCTTTCGATACTCTCCGGAATGATGACTTCTTGATCAAAAATATCAGACATCATCTGCCGCCAGACTGAGGAGCGGGCGAAGCCGCCTGTAGCCAGAATTTTGCTAGGACGCCCGATTTGCTCTTCCATAGCCAGCAGAACCATATACATATTGAAAATTACGCCTTCTAGTACCGAGCGAATCATATGCTCCTTATGGTGATTCATAGAAAGGCCGAAGAAGGAGCCACGAGCATCAGGATTCCACAGCGGTGCCCGTTCACCAGTTAAGTAAGGATGGAACAGAAGACCACCGCTACCTGCCGGAACTTGTTCCGCGATGCGAGTTAGAACCTCGTAAGGGTCAATGCCAAGACGTTTGGCGGTTTCGACTTCAGAAGCAGCGAACTCATCCCGTACCCAGCGGAACAACATACCGCCGTTATTAACGGGTCCTCCGATCACCCAATGTTTTGGGGTTAAGTTATAACAGAAGGTCCGTCCTTTAGGGTCGGTAAGCGGGTGTTCCACTACGGTGCGAATCGCTCCGCTTGTTCCAATCGTAGCAGCCACTACACCGGGTTTAATCGCGCCTACGCCAAGGTTGGACAAGACGCCATCACTGGCTCCTACGACAAAAGGTGTCGTCGGGAGCAGTAACAGCTCCTCTGCTAGACCGGGAAGCAGGCCTTGCATGATCTCTGTGGTAGGAACAAGCCGTGAGAGTTGATCTGGTGAAATATGGGCTATCTCCAGGGCCTCTTTATCCCACTCCAAAAGTTCAAGGTTGAGCATGCCTGTAGAAGAGGCAATGGAATGATCGATGATGTATTCGCCGAACAGCCGAGCGAATATGTATTCTTTTATAGAAATGAATTTATAGGCTTGTTGGAACAACTCAGGCTGCTCATCCCGAAGCCACATTAGCTTGGTAATCGGTGACATAGGATGAATAGGCGTTCCTGTGCGCAAATACAACTCATGTCCGTTAAACTCGTTCTTCAGGCGAAGTGCAGACCCGGCACTACGGTTGTCAGCCCAAGTGATGCAGGCAGTAAGTGGTTTACCTAGCTGATCAATTGCAATGACACTGTGCATGGCTGAACTGAAAGAGACGAATAGGATCTTATCTGGAGTTACGGCGCTTTGCCGCATGACATTAGAGATGGTATGAAAGACTGCACGTAGGATTTGTTCTGGGTCCTGCTCCGCTATAGAAGGGGAGGGTTGATGCAAGGGATAACCCATATTCGCTTGTGCAACTATGGCTCCATTCTCCTCGAAGAGAACTGCCTTTGTACTTGTAGTACCAATATCAACGCCAATCATATAGGATTTAGTCAAGCGTTAGCCCTTCTTTCTAGTTGAAAGTATATTTTTAGAACACCAATTACAAAATTATGAAGTACAATCGTATTAGCTCATTATAGTATTCGATAAGCGGGGAGGCAAAAATAAAGAAAATGCCAAACGCTCGACTAAGGGTTTGATTGACGAAAAAGCAGTGAACATGATACGATATTGAAAATACTTTAATTTGCTACCACTTTACCATAGTAAAGTAAACATAAACAGTATCTAATGATAACTGACGAGGTGAACAATGAAGATGTCCAAACCAAAGGGATTTGAGAAGCCGTCTGGCGTTCGGGACTATCTGCCCCGGGCCGTAACGAAATTACGCAAAATTGAGAACGATGTACTGCATTGCATGAGTCGCTGGGGATATCAGCAAATGATGACTCCAACGTTGGAATATTACGATACAGTTGGCGTGGCTAGCTCTACGTCCGACCAGAAGCTCTATAAATTACTTAACAATCGTGGTCAGGCTTTGGTGCTTCGATCAGAAATGACTGCCCCGGTTGCCCGTGTTGTTGCCTCTCTATTGAAGGATGAGCCACTGCCATTGCGTCTGTCATATCACGCGAATGTATTCCGTGCTATTGAGGAAGAAGCGGGGCGGGAAGCGGAGTTCTTCCAGACAGGTGTAGAGCTGGTAGGTGATGATTCACCAGAGGCCGATGCGGAGGTAGTGGCGCTTGCTATTTCTTCGCTGCAAGCCGCGGGTGTGAAGTCTTTTAAGATCGCTATGGGGCATGTAGGCTTTCTGAATGGGTTATTTCAAGAGGCACTTCCTGAACTGCCTGAGGCTCAAGAGGAGCTGAAAAGTCATTTGCTGGGCCGTGACTATGTTTCTTTCCGGGAGACTTTACGGCGGCTGGATCTTACAGAAGCGCAGAAGAACGAACTGGATGGTCTGCTGCGTCTGCGCGGAGGCAAGGAGATTTGTGGACAGGCGCTAGAGCTGAGCAATCATCCGCTCGCGCGTCATTCGATTGATCATTTGTGCAAGGTGTGGGAGGTGCTGGTCTCTTACGGCGTATCACAGCATGTACTGATTGATCTGACGATGATCGGGGACTTTTCCTATTATACAGGCATGACTTTTGAAGGTTATGCAGCGGAATTAGGATTTCCGGTATGCAGCGGTGGTAGATACGACAATCTGCTGCAACAGTTTGGGCGTCCGATCCCATCCACAGGATTTTCCTTAAAAACGAATCGCATCCTGGATGGTGTAACTGGAGTGGTCGAAGAGGAAGAGCTGCCTATTTTGATCCAATATGATGCGATTCGCAGAAAAGAAGGCTTGGAAGAGGCAACACGCCTGCGGTCAGAGGGTCATGCAGTCGTTACTAGACTTGCTGCAGGTCCAGAAGAGCTTGAAACGGTGAAGCGTTTGGATACGGACACGGTTGAAGCAGAGGGTGTACGGTACGGTGAAATCTATACATTCGTATCTTTTGTAAGTGAGCATGGCTGAGGATATCGCTAGTACAAAAAGCGATTAACATAAATTTTGCATGGAGATGGAAAAGGAGGCAACTTAACAATGGCACAGATATTGAAGGTGGCTATGCCAAAAGGCCGGATTTACGAAAAGGCTGCTGAGCTGTTCCGCCAGGCAGGTCTTCCGATTCCACCGGACGGTGAGGCATCACGCAAGCTTGTTATTCCGCTGCCTGAGGCAGGGATGGAGTTTATATTGGCGAAACCAGTAGATGTACCTACATATGTAGAATATGGCGTGGCGGATATTGGGATCGTGGGCAAGGATGTTTTGCTGGAGGAAGATCGTGATGTATACGAGCTGCTTGATCTTGGCATTGCCCGCTGCCGGATGTCTATCATCGGATTGCCGAACTGGCAGCCGGGGATTCAGCAGCGTGTAGCGACGAAATATCCGAATGTAGCTTCAAGGTATTTTAGGGAGCAGGGCCAACAGGTCGAGGTCGTGAAGCTGAATGGATCCATCGAGCTTGCACCACTGATTGGTCTGGCCGATCGTATCGTGGATATGGTAGAGACCGGGCAAACGCTGCGGGACAACGGATTAATCGAAATGAAGAGTATATTCGAAATTACAAGCCGCCTGGTGGCGAATCGTGTGAGCTATCGGATGAAAAATGAAGAGATACAGCAACTGTGTGACCGACTACAGGCAGTTATAGGGCAACCTAATTTGCGGTAGGCGGCAACAGATGTTAGGGGTAAAGGGAGGAACCAGCGATGAAGGTTGTGTCGAGCAAGGACTTTAAGCTAGAGCGGGAAGTGGAGTATGGTACGCCAGAGCAAAATCAGGCGGTAAAGGAAATTGTGGCCGCCATTAAAAAAGAAGGAGACACGGCGCTTCTTCGCTATACGGAGCAATTTGACCGGGTCGTACTTACGCCGAATCAGCTGCGGGTAACCCCGGAAGAGCTTCAGGCAGCATATGGCCGAGTAGAGCAATCTTTCGTATCCGCTATTCAAGCGGCTGCAGCCAATATCCGGGCGTTCCATGCCAGACAGAAACGGAATTCATGGATGGACTTGCAGCCGGATGGCACGATCTTGGGGCAGATTATTCGTCCGCTGAAGCGGGTAGGGGTATATGTACCTGGTGGCAAAGCAGCTTATCCCTCCTCGGTGCTGATGAACGTGATCCCAGCACAGATCGCGGGTGTGCCGGAGATCGTCATGGTGACTCCGCCATCCACCGGCGGCAAAGAAGGGATTGACCCTTATATCCTGGTTGCTGCCGCAGAAGCAGGTGTGAATGAAATCTACCGTGTGGGCGGAGCACAGGCGGTAGCTGCTTTGGCTTTTGGTACGGAGAGCATAGCGCCGGTAGATAAAATATGTGGGCCCGGCAACATATACGTTGCGCTGGCTAAACGCGAGGTATATGGCGCCGTGGATATCGACAGTATCGCGGGTCCCAGCGAAATTGTCGTGCTGGCAGATGAGACCGCTGAGCCGGCCTATGTCGCAGCGGATCTGCTCTCGCAGGCCGAGCATGACGAGATGGCCTCGGCGATTCTGGTCACGCCATCGCAGAGCCTGGCGGATAGCGTGGCGGCCGAAGTGGAGCGTCAGCTGCAAGAACTGCCGCGTCAGGCGATCGCCCGTTCTTCCGTAGAGAATTACGGCGCGATCATTGTTGTGGAATCTATGGAGGAAGGGATCTCCGTAGTGAATAGACTGGCACCAGAACATCTGGAGATTGTTGTCGAAGATCCTATGGGCCTCGTAGGCAGCATTGAGAATGCTGGAGCCATCTTCCTGGGAGCGTATAGCTCTGAGCCCGTGGGTGATTATTTTGCCGGGCCAAATCATATTATCCCAACCAATGGGACCGCACGTTTCTCGTCACCAGTGGATGTGGATGATTTTATTAAAAAATCAAGTCTGATCTATTACAGTAAGGAAGCACTCTTGCGTGATGGGAAGACCATTATAGAGCTGGCACGCCGCGAAGGGTTAGAAGGCCACGCACGAGCCATTGAGATTCGACTCAAGAACGAAGGAAAAGGTGGAGACGGATATGGAGAACAATAACGAACAGGCCTTGCGCCAAGCTGGATTAAGCCGCAAAACAAACGAGACGGATATAAAGTTGTCTCTTAATGTAGATGGAAGTGGAGTTTCAGAGCTGGAGACGGATGTTCCTTTTCTGAATCATATGTTGGATCTGTTCACGAAGCACGGACAATTTGACCTGTCTGTACAGGCGCGTGGAGACATCGAGATTGATGACCACCACACGGTTGAAGACATTGGGATCTGCCTAGGGCAGGCGCTGCACGAAGCACTGGGTGATAAAAAAGGAATCAAACGTTATGCGAGTGTTTTTGTACCGATGGATGAGGCTTTGGCGCAGGTTGTGATCGATATCAGCAATCGCCCGCACTTTGAATATCGTGCAACCTATCCTTCACAGCAGGTAGGCAGCTTTTCGACGGAGCTTGTTCAGGAGTTCCTGTGGAAGTTCGCGCTCGAAGCACGGATTACGTTGCATGTTATCGTACACTACGGTTCTAACACTCATCACATGATTGAGGCTGTATTCAAAGCGCTTGGACGGGCGCTGGATGAGGCAACTTTGATTGATCCACGTGTGAAGGGTGTGCCTTCTACGAAGGGAGTGCTGTAGGATGACTGTTGCAATCGTCGATTATGGCATGGGCAACCTGCACAGTGTGAGCAAGGCGGTAGAACGTCTCGGTTATGAGTGTGTAGTGACGGGTGATGCCGAGCAAATTCTCGCTGCTGATAGTGTCATTCTGCCAGGTGTCGGTGCATTTGGCGATGCGATGGGGCATTTGCGGGAGAATGGTTTGGATCTTGTCGTCAAACAGGTAGCCGCTGGAGAGCAGCCTCTGCTTGGGATCTGTCTTGGCATGCAGCTGTTGTTTAGCACCGGTGAAGAGCATGGCAGCCATGAGGGGCTAGATATTCTCTCGGGTTCAGTGGTGCGGTTCACTCCTAGAGATGGCTATAAGGTGCCGCATATGGGGTGGAACAAGCTCAGCTTTAGACAGCCGGAGAATCCGCTTTTTGTTGGCCTTGAGGAGGGGCATGTGTATTTTGTCCACTCTTATCACGCGCTTGTAGCAAAAGAGAGTGATCTGCTGGCTGTCACAGATTACGGTTACCCAGTCACGGCTATTGTCGGGCAAGATAATGTGTTCGGTATGCAGTTCCATCCGGAAAAAAGCGGAGAGCTGGGAATCAAGCTGTTGGGTAATTTTTTGAAATATAAGAAAGTATAAGTTTCACAATACACTTTATCCTTATATTTCTCGCTTAAACGCTTACCGTCCTTATAAGGACGACGAAGGCGTTTATACTTGAAGATTAAGAGAGAGCGGGCGTAAGCCACGCTATAAATATAATGTAACGAAAGTGGGGAGCGCCAAATGTCTTCTTTTATTGTATATCCGGCGATTGATATCCGGGATGGAAAGTGCGTCAGGCTGCAGCAGGGGGATTACAATCAGGAAACGATATACAATGATAGTCCACTAAAGGTGGCAAAATCATGGGAAGAGCAAGGTGGAAAGTTCATTCATTTGGTGGACTTAGATGGTGCGAAAGCAGGTCATCCTGTGAACGATGCGATCATCGGTGCTATTGCTGCTAATGCTAACGTTCCTGTGCAGGTGGGCGGCGGTCTTCGCAATCTTGCGGACGTAGAGAAATTGCTCGGACTTGGCGTTAGCCGCGTCATTATCGGTACTGCTGCGATTAACGATCATGCTTTTACCGAAGAGGTATTGGCAAAATACGGCGATAAAGTAGCGATTGGCATTGATGCGCGCAACGGTTATGTTGCTACACACGGCTGGCTGAACACTTCCGAAGTTCGTGCTGAAGCTCTTGCCAAAGAATTGGCGGCAAAAGGAGCCGAGACGTTCATTTACACCGACATCTCCCGTGACGGGATGATGCAGGGGCCGAACGTGGACGGTATCCTGTCCATGGCGCAAGCCAGCGGTAAAACAGTGATCGCCTCCGGCGGAGTCACCAGTCTTGATGATCTGTTGCGTCTGAACGTGCACAGCGGCAGTGGTGTAGGTGGAGCTATTGTTGGCAAGGCGTTATACACGGGCAATATTGATCTTTCTGAAGCTTTGCGAGCGCTTGGGCAGAAGTAGCGTTGGGCGAACGCGCTAATTGATGAGCGGATGAACAAAAAGACGACATGAGCTAGCCATGGAATAGTGGATCAATGAAACAGACAGAACCAACAGTGGGTTAAAGAAATAGACTTAACAGTAACGTAGTGAACACAAATCACTAAATCACAAAAACTGATCGATAAACGAGCGAATGAACAAAAAGACAACAGTTGAGCAATCCAATGAGCAGTGGATAAAAGAAATAGACGTAACAGTAAATGAGTAACTAATAATAATTAAATGAACGCCCAGAGAAGCAAACTAGCAAAAGTTAAACGAACAAACTAGTAAACCAGCAAAAGGGCTAAACAACAAAGCAACAAAAGAGCTAAAACAAACCAGCTGACCAATAAAGCAACAAACCCAACTAGCTAATGTGTTTCACTTTGTACAATCAAAACTGGTTAAAAATCTCCTTTTCGTGGATTCTACAGGAAACTATTGCACGAAATGCAACACACTGCTCAACTAGAGGGTATGAGTTCGATTCTATTGCACTGAGTGCAATAGAATGTTGAACTAAGCTGGTTATCGGCTAAAACCCGCTGCACAATCTGCTACAATAGGCGTAATTAGGCGGCGGGAAGGGTATTTTTCCTCGGATGATGATTTAAGTGTACTTTATACAGCTATTTTTCACATTTAGAGCTGATTAGCTAATTTAGTTGTATTTCGTGCAGCTATAACTCAGAGATGAGTTGATTTATAAGCTCATCCTCAGATTTAGTTGTACGAAATGCAGTTAAAAGAGTGGCTTGCAAAAAGGCTGATAAAATAACTGCACGTTGTGCGACTAAATACTCGTGGGCTTGCAGGTGGCGCGAGCCCTTCCGACCACATAAGGGCCAAAACCGCGGAACATGAAGGTGTTATGGATCTAGGAAGCGGCCCCGAAGGGGTTAGCGATCATAGCACATGTTCAGTAGTGTGGGCTATGATTCAGCCGGGTGGGCTATGATCCGCCATGCCAACAATCAAGGTTTCCAAAGGGCAGCGGCCCTTGGGCTCCCCCTGGGCTAAGAGAGCTTTAGGGGGACCGACACACTTTAGGCGTTTGAAACGCTTTTTAAAGAAAGGGGGATTTCATAATGTTAGCAAAACGTATCATCCCTTGTCTTGACGTTAAGGATGGACGGGTAGTCAAAGGCGTTAACTTTGTGAATCTGCGTGATGCTGGAGATCCGGTAGAGCTAGCGGCACTGTATGACCGCGAGGGCGCAGACGAGCTTGTGTTTCTAGATATATCGGCTTCCGTAGAAGGTAGAGCAACGATGATCGAGGTTGTGCGGCAGACCGCCGGTGAGATTGCCATTCCTTTTACAGTGGGTGGAGGGATCTCTACAACTGATGATATGAAAAGGATTCTTCGTGCAGGCGCAGACAAAATCGGCATTAATACGGCAGCCATCACTAATCCTCAGTTAATTTTGGAGGGTGCTCGCCGATTTGGCTCCCAGTGTATTGTAGTAGCGATAGATGCTAAATATAATGAGGCTTTTGGTGAATGGGAAGTGTACACTCATGGCGGGCGTAAGCCCACCGGCATCCGTGCTCTGGCTTGGGCTAAAGAAGCTGAAAAGCTGGGCGCAGGCGAGATTTTGCTCACTAGTATGGATGCAGATGGCACAAAAGACGGCTTCGATCTGAAGCTAACCTCGGCAGTATGCGATTTGCTCAGTATTCCTGTGATTGCTTCTGGCGGCGCTGGGAAGAAGGAGCATTTTTACGATGTATTTACGGAAGGGAAAGCCGATGCGGGACTTGCGGCGACCATTTTTCACTATAAAGAGATTGCAATTAATGATTTAAAGGCAGATTTGAAGCAAAAAGGGGTAGAAATCCGATGAGCGAAACACAAAAGAATACAACAATAAGCCAAAAAGAAGCTCTGGCAGGCATTCGCTGGAATGAAGCCGGTCTGGTGCCTACGGTTGTTCAGGATGCTAGCAGTTTAGAGGTACTGATGGTTGCTTATATGAACTCCGAATCGTTACAGCTATCACTGGAGAGTGGTCAGACTTGGTTTTGGAGCCGCTCACGCAGCGAACTTTGGCATAAAGGCGGAACCTCAGGCAACACACAAGCTATTACCTCCATATCCTATGATTGTGATAGCGACACACTACTCGTGAAGGTTGTGCCTGAAGGACCAGCTTGCCATACTGGAGCTACGTCATGCTTTTTCCGTGAGATTCCTTTGAATAACCCAACAACAGATGCTTCGAAACCAGTGTCTAGTTTGACAGATGGTGAGCGTTTTGCTGTTCTTGGTGAGCTGGAGCGTGTGATTGCTGAGCGGGAAGTGGAACGCCCGGAAGGCGCGTATACCACTTATTTGTTTGATAAAGGCGTGGATAAGATCCTCAAAAAGGTAGGCGAGGAAGCTTCCGAGACCATTATTGCCGCCAAAAATAAAGATAACGCCGAGCTGCGTCTTGAGGTCAGTGATCTGATCTATCATCTGTTGGTATTGCTGCAAGAACGTAAGCTTCCACTGGATGAGATTATGGAAGAGTTGAGTACCCGTCACGAACGCCCACGCCGGGATCAGTACTAAGGGGGACTGAGTGATGCATATTGATTACCACACGCATCATGAACGCTGTGGCCATGCCGTGGGTAAGCTTGAGGAGTATGTGCAGCGCGGGATAGAGCTTGGACTTCAGCAGCTGGGGTTGTCCGACCACTTGCCGCTCATCCACGTAGATCCCGCCAGCTATTATCCTGAAATGGCTATGCCAATGGCTGAGCTGCCTCGTTATGTGGAGGAATGTCTGACCCTAAAGGAGCGTTACCGTGGAGTCATAGACCTGCGGGTGGGGCTGGAAGCCGATTATATCGAAGGATACGAAGAGCAAATCCGCGAGATTTTGTCGCCGTATCCATGGGATTATCTTATAGGTTCTGTGCATTTTCTTGGGGAGTGGGATATTACGGATCACCGCCAGGTTCATGGTTGGGAAGGCAGAGATGCGCTAGAGGTGTATCGTCTTTATTACGATGCGGTAAAGAAGTCGGCGTTATCGGGATTATATGATATTATAGGACATATGGATGTTATTAAACGGTTCGGTTATGGTCCACAAACACCGGAGGGCAAGGCTGAGGTGAAGGCGCTGGAGCTAGAGACCTTAAAGGTTATAGCGGATAGTGGAATCGCCATGGAGCTGAATGCTTCCGGACTTACGAAGCCTTGCGCTGAGATGTTCCCGGCAGAGCATCTGCTACAGGAGGCCCTAAGGCTCGGCATACCGCTGACATTAGGCTCCGATGCACATGATCCTGCCAAGCTGGGGGACGGGCTGCAAGAGGCGCGTAGCATGCTTTGGCACACTGGTTTTCGTGAGCTGGCTGTATTTGAGGGACGCCGCCGTACCACTGTTCAGTTCAAACTATAATAATTTATAATCCGCAGGAGGGTATTATGCATCATCAACAATTACGTATTTTTTCCGGTTCGTCGAATCCAAAGTTAGCGGCTGATATTGCGGAGCGACTTGGTGTTGAATTGGGGCAGATAAAGCTGACCCGCTTCATGAGCGGCGAGATTTACGTGCATTACGAAGAAAGCATCCGGAACTGCGACGTATTTTTGGTGCAATCCCTTTCGCATCCCATTAATGAGATGTTCGTGGAGCTGCTGGTGATGATAGATGCTGCCAAACGGGCTTCAGCTCGTACAGTGAACATTATTGTGCCGTATTATGGATATGCTCGGCAGGAGCGGAAGTCCGCACCTCGTGAGCCGATTTCGGCTAAGATGGTGGCTGATGTGCTGACGACCGCTGGAGCAACCCGCGTAATCACCATCGATTTGCACGCAGCGGCGATTCAAGGCTTTTTCAACATTCCGGTCGATCATCTGACTGCACTCGATTTGATCAGCAGCCATTTGAAAGCCAAGGCAATGTCTGATCTGGTCATTGTTTCCCCGGATGCAGGGCGTGCGTCTATGGCTGAGAAGCTGGCGAATAAGCTGGATTCACCTTTTGCCATTATGATCAAGAAGCGTCCAGCCCATAATGAATCGGTAATCACTCATGTGATTGGTGATGTCGAGGGACGGACACCAATCATTATTGAGGATCTGATCGATACTGGGACGACCATTGTGAATGTGGTGGAAGGTCTGAAGGAGAGAGGTGCGAAGGACAGTATTGTCTGCGCGACGCACGGATTATTCTCAGGGCCCGCGCTACAGCGGCTTGACCATCCTTCTATTCAGGAAGTGGTTACGACAGATTCTATTGCACTGCCTGATGACCATTCAAGTCGGTTTACGGTATTATCTGTTGCACCGATGCTTGCCCAGGCTACGCACATCATCCTTGAGGGTGGTTCAATCGATAAGCTATTTAGAGACGCGGGAATTTAATTCCCCGTCTTTTTTATTTTTTGTCAAAAAAGATGTTGTAAGCAGAGTGGTAGAGTCTTTCTCAACTTGAGATTCTCGCTGTCACATGTGGTATACTGTGTGGAGATACCCGCGCCCAATAAGGGAACGGAATAGCGATTAAGGATGGAGCTCCGGCATACCCCATAGGGCGCCGCCCTCCTATTTTTCGTTAGTATAAGGAAGCTTCTTATAAGGGAGGTGCCTTGCTTCCATGATTGAGAGAACTTCAGAGTATGAACTGGGGAATGATAATGTGATTCCTGTAACTCTGAATGCCAATTTTTTCTTTGAAAGAGCCGTTCGGTCCTTGGATCGCTTTCAATATGATAAGGCATTAAAGAATTTTCGCAAAGCTGTAGAGTACGAGCCGGAGAATCCGGTCAATCATTGCAACGTGGCTGGCGTATTATCAGAAATGGGTAATTATGAAGCGTCCAATGACATTTTAACCCATGTACTGGAGAATATTGATCCGGCAATGACGGAATGTTATTTCTATATGGCTAACAACTTCGCCAATATGGAAAGCTATGAGGAGGCAGAACGCTCACTCGTCACTTATCTCGAAGAAGATGTGAACGGTGAATTTCTGGCCGAATCGGAAGAATTGATGGAGCTGCTGCAATATGAGCTGGACCGTCCTGCTCCACTTATCCGGATTAGAAGCCGGGAAGGTGTAATAGAGCATGAGCGAGCCCGAGCACTGTTGGAGGAGGGCAAGTTTACACAAGCCGTCACTTTGCTTGAAGAGATTGTGAGCAATACGCCTGACTTCCTGGCGGCACATAACAACCTAGCCCTAGCGTATTTTTACATGGGTCGTTTTACCAAAGCTAAGGAATGTATTATGCGGGTGCTGGAGCAGGACTCCGGGAATCTGCATGCACTCTGTAACTTAGCGATCTTCCTTCAGTATGAAGGCGACCGCGGGCAACTGGATGGATTGTTACGCCTTCTGGAGACCACTATTCCGTTTCATCAGGAGCATCTGTTCAAAATGGCCACCACCATGGGGATTCTGGGACGCCATAGAACCGCCTATGGCCATTTTAGACGTCTGTTGAAGGATGAAGAGGTCGGTGGCGACGCCAGTCTCTATCATTATTGTGCGGCTGCTGCCAGCAATAGTGGCCTGTATACAGAAGCCCAGCGCTGCTGGCAGAAGGCGGCTAAGCTCGATCCGGAATCGGCTGTGCCGAGATTTTTTCTAGCTCAGCTGCAGCAGGCGCAGGGGGAAGGCAAAACGCTGTCGCTGGTCAGCTACAACTATCAGCTTCCTTTTCAGGAGCAGCTGAAGCTGTGGAAGGACAACAAGGGCAGCTTTACCGAAGAGGTACGGAACAATCCGCTGCTTCGCTCTTCCTTCTTCTGGGCGCTCCGCTACGGGGATGCCAATACGAAGCTTCAGGTTACAGAAGCTCTGCGGTGGATTGAAGATGAAGAGATGTCCGAAATTCTGCAAGGACTTCTGAAGCAGCAGCCCTTGCAGGAAGAAAAGCTGCAAGAAGCGGCACTTCTTAGTCTGCAGCGGCTGATTGGAAGTGTTCCTGAAGAGAATGTGCTTCAGGAAGTCAAAGAAACCTCTTCCCCGCGTCTGAAGGGACTGCCGGAATGGAGAGAGGATTGGCAGAAAGTTATCGATCAGACCCTTAGTATGATGGATCGAAGATATGATGCAATCCATAAAAAAAATGCTGAATTACTTTGGAAGCAATTTCTGAGCAGCCTTTATCCGGATATTCCGTTTATCCGTCATGCGAATGGCTGGTGTGCTGCCTTAGAATATCTAATTGCTAAAACGCATAACCTGCCGGTCACCTACCGTGAAGTAGCTCAGCGTTACAATGTTTCTGTATCTATGGTCAGTCGTTATGCTCGGCGCATAGATGAGGAATGTAGTTTCGAGGGAAGTGTGAGCGACAGTCTTCCGCCATTTACCGAGAATATCTAAAACGATCATGTAGTATTTCGTAGAAACGGAGCCCTTTTTATATGTCTTGCGTAAACGTTAATGTCCTTCTAGGGACACCGAAGGCGTCTATGCTTGCCAAAAAAGGGCCCGTTTCTTCTAAATAAACCCTATTGTGAGGAGGCCACTGTTATGTACAAAACGATTGTAATCGGAACAGGCCCAGCCGGGCTTACTGCTGCAATTTATTTGGCACGTGCCAACCTAAACCCACTTGTGATTGAAGGTATGCAACCAGGTGGACAACTGACAACGACAACAGAAGTCGAGAACTTCCCAGGCTTTCCTGAAGGAATTCTAGGCCCGGATTTAATGGACAACATGCGCAAGCAGGCTGAACGTTTTGGGGCTGAATTTAAGAATGGCTGGGTGGATTCAGTTGATTTTTCACAGCATCCATTTAAAGTGACTGTAGATGGATTGGGAGTATTAGAGGCGGAGTCAGTGATCATCTCAACCGGCGCATCTGCCAGATATTTAGGAATCCCCGGGGAGCAGGAGAATGTGGGCCGTGGGGTCAGCACTTGTGCTACTTGTGACGGATTCTTCTTCCGTGGCAAAAAGATTATTGTCGTCGGTGGTGGAGATTCAGCGATGGAGGAAGCCAGCTTTTTAACCCGATTCGCTTCCAATGTAACATTGGTTCACCGTCGTGATGAGCTTAGAGCTTCGAAGATTATGCAGGCTCGCGCACGGGATAACAGTAAGGTATCGTGGGCTCTTAACCGTACACCGCTTGAGGTTACAACCGACGAGTCTGGCGTTAAAGGGCTGACGGTTCGCAACAATGAGACGGGAATTGATGAACTCATCGAAGCGGACGGAGTGTTTGTCGCGATCGGGCACACGCCGAACACCGGATTTTTAGGGGGACAAATTACGACCGATACCAACGGCTACATTGTGGTCAACCCTGGAACGACAGAAACGAACATCCCGGGCGTATTCGCTTGTGGCGACGTGCAGGATACCCGTTATCGTCAGGCAATTTCTGCGGCCGGATCTGGCTGTATGGCAGCAATGGATGCCGAGAAGTACCTAGAGGGCACGATGGTGCATGACTGGAGCGAAACACTGGATAGTTAATTTTGCGAGAAATCGTAGTCCGATGACATATAAGCAGGTTATCCTTTTTCTAAAAGGTTGCCTGCTTTTTTTATAATGGTGGGGCCGTGTCCGGAAATTAAATATGTTGTTTATTTATTACCGCTCGGAAGTTAAAATAACTGTAACAATGTCCTTATAAAAAGACTTGCGCATTTTAAAAATACGTTTAAAATGAAGATATAATGTTAACGTGAACAATTTATATTAATACCTATTACAAGCAATAATATAAAGTTTAAAATATTTATTAGGAAATCAACTGATTGAATTAATGTTCACGTTAAACTTTGTGTAACTCCCATTCGAACTTAAAGGAGAGCAGCAAACCTCATGAGTAAAAAATTCATGGATGAGAACTTTCTATTGTCGAGCGAGACCGCAATTAAGCTGTTTCATAATCATGCAAAAGACATGCCCATTATCGATTATCATTGCCACCTCAGTCCAAAAGAAATTTATGAGAACAAAACGTTCAACAATATTACCGAAGCTTGGCTGTATGGCGACCATTATAAATGGAGAGTGATGCGCGCTAACGGTATAGAAGAGAAATTCATTACTGGCGATGCCAGTGATTATGATAAATTTATGGCCTGGGCTAGAACGGTTCCGATGATTATCGGGAATCCGCTATACCATTGGACGCATCTGGAGCTGCAACGTTTCTTCGGTGTATATGAGTTGCTGAATGAAGCTAACGCACCAAAAATTTGGGATGAAGTGAATAGACAGCTACAAAGTGAAGGATTCGGAGCAAGAGATTTGATCATTAAATCGAAGGTGACTACGGTTTGTACTACCGATGATCCTGTAGATAATCTGGAATATCATGAGAAAATCAGTAATGTGAGTGGGTTCAATGCTAGCGTTGTGCCGGGATTCCGGCCAGATAAAGCGCTTGAAATCAACCGTCCTACCTTCCAGCCGTGGGTAGCCCAGCTAAGCGAAGTTTCGGGAATGACTGTTGAGAATTACGGACAGTTTCTTGCAGCATTGGAGAGCAGAGTTAGATTCTTCCATGCCAGAAGCGGCCGTGTATCTGACCATGCTTTGGATGCGGTAATGTTTGAGCCTACTACCTTGGAGGAAGCTACAGCTATATTTGCTAAAGCACTTCATGAAGGCACTGTAAGTGAGAGTGAAGAAAAGAAATATAAAGGATTCACGCTAGTATTCCTCGGCAAATTGTATAACGAGCTGGGTTGGGCGATGCAATTCCATATTCATGCGCTACGGAATAACAACAGCGTAATGTTCGGACGTCTCGGACCTGACACGGGTTATGATTCCATCAATGACGGCGTGATTGCTAAG
Source organism: Paenibacillus sp. FSL H3-0329 (assembly GCF_037963285.1). NCBI lineage: Bacteria > Bacillati > Bacillota > Bacilli > Caryophanales > Paenibacillaceae > Paenibacillus > Paenibacillus sp. FSL H3-0329. The sequence goes on from NZ_CP150150.1 coordinate 172,550, forward strand.
CCTTTGGCGGGTCTGCTCGATGCGCTGGATCGTGAGAATGCATTGCCTAAGACCATTTTGTACTCACTGAACCCTAATGATAATCATGTTATTGCCAGTTTAATGGGCAGCTTCCAGGGCGGCGGTATTCCAGGGAAGATTCAATTCGGAACCGCATGGTGGTACAACGATAATAAAGACGGCATGCTGGAACAGATGAAGACACTTGCTAATCTAGGCGTACTTAGCCAATTTGTTGGGATGCTAACAGACTCCAGAAGCTTTTTATCGTATACCAGACATGAGTACTTTAGAAGAATCCTGTGTGATCTGGTAGGCTCTTGGGTAGAGGCTGGAGAAGCCCCGGGTGATATGGAGTTACTGGGCAGTATGATTGAGAACATCTGTTACAATAACGCTGATCATTACTTTAATTTCTCGAAACAGGCATTGGTGACTAGGTAATCGTTATGATATCCTTACATGGAAGAGCCAAACCCGTTTGATAAGGAAGGTTGACCCATGGCACCTACAATCAAGGATATCGCCAAATTGGCGAATGTATCGCATACAACTGTATCGAGAGCACTTAACAATAGTCCACTAATTAAAGAGGTCACACGTAAAAAAATTGCCGAGATCGCTGCGCAAGTGGGCTACGTCCCTAATTACAATGCCAAAAGCCTTGTGATGCAGCGATCCTATACCATTGGTCTGTTCTTCACGAGTATTGCCAACGGCACAACTTCGGGTTTCTTCTCTGACACGATTCGTGGTGTAAATAGTGTCATAGATGTAGAGTACAATCTGTTCATCCGTGGGATCGACGATTATGCGGAATATTCCTCTATTCATCGCAAACGTTTTGATGGAATTATTCTAATGAGCCAGAGTGAAGCAGATAATAAATTCATTTACCATGTTGTCCAGCAAGGCATTCCAATCGTTGTGCTGAACCGGGAAATTGATGACCGCTCCATTATCAACATCATCTCGAACGACCGGGAAGGTGCTTATAATGCAGGCAAATACCTGATCGAAAACGGGCATCAAGACATTGCAATTATTGAAGGTGTCGAGGGCTTTAAATCCACACAGGAACGCAGAGATGGCTTTATAAAAGCTTTGATTGACCATAATATCCCTGTTCGTAATGACTACATGATAAGTGGTAATTATGATATGCAAAGTGGATATGAGGCGATGGGCAAGCTACTGGATCTCGAGAAACCACCAACTGCTGTATTTTGCTCCAATGATGATATGGCAATTGGGGCTATGAAAGGTGTGTTTGAGCGAGGGCTGCAGGTGCCAAGTGATATCTCTGTTGTTGGTTTTGACGACATTGGGTTTTCACTTTTTGCCAATCCTTCACTCACCACGGTCAAACGTCCTATTGAGAAGATTAGTGAGCAAGGCGCTCGCCAGCTGTTAAGCTTGGTCAAGGAGCCCTCAGAAAAAGACGGGCGGATCTCGATCGAGACAGAGCTTATTGCCAGAGAATCAGTCAGGAAGTTGCAGAAGTAGAGGCTGCGCATAGCAGCCTAATCCTTTACTATCGTGAAGGGTTGCTATCTAAAATTTTCACGTGTGCATATATTTAATTAATTATCAATATAAATATGATTTTATATAGTTCCTTTAATTAGTTTATCGTGTGCATTCACTATTAGGAGGCGTTAATATGAAAAGATTAAATAGTGATAATTGGACAGCTTACAAGCAGTATCCTGAGAAGGTTCTACAATTTGGCGAAGGCAATTTCATGCGCGCCTTTGTAGATTGGCAGATTCATACTATGAATCAAAAAACGGATTTCAATGGTGGAGTGGTTGTTGTACAGCCGTTGGCTAACGGACTGGCGGAAATGCTAAATGATCAGGATGGGCTGTATACCCTTTATCTGCAAGGCATTAAAGACGGAGCGGCTGTAAAAGAACACGAGGTAATTAATTGTATTACGCGGACGCTTAATCCCTATTCACAGCATGAGGAGTATATGAAGCTGGCTGAGAACCCTGAGCTGCGCTTTATCGTGTCTAATACTACTGAAGCGGGAATTGCTTTTGAAGCCGGTGACAAGTTAACCGATACGCCGCAGAGTAGTTTCCCGGGCAAGCTGACGGCCTTATTGTACAAACGTTATCAAATTTTTAATGGGGATGCTTCTAAAGGTTTTATCATCATTCCATGCGAGCTGATTGACCGGAATGGCGATGAGCTCAAGAAGGTTATTTTGAAATATGCTGAGCTGTGGAATCTTGGAGAAGGTTTTGTGAACTGGTTGAATGAAGCTAATACCTTCTGCTGCAGTCTGGTGGACCGCATTGTTCCCGGTTATCCAAGAGACAGCATTGCCGAGATTACAGAAGAGTTGGGTTATGAGGATAAGCTGGTCGTTGTCGGCGAGCAATTCCATCTTTGGGTGATTGAAGGACCGCAGTGGATTAAAGAGGAGTTCCCGGCTGAACTAGCAGGTCTTAATGTGCTGGTGGTGGATGATATGGCCCCTTATCGCACTCGAAAAGTGAGGATTTTAAACGGAGCTCATACAGCTATGACACCAGTAGCGTATTTGTACGGTATTGATACGGTTGCTGAGGCCATTGAGCACGAAGAGGTTGGGGCGTACGTGAAGTCTTTAATCTATGATGAAATTATTCCAACGCTGGATCTGCCGGCAGAAGAATTGAATTCTTTTGCAGACGCGGTATTAGAAAGATTCCTGAACCCTTATGTGCAGCATTACTTGATGAGCATTTCCCTTAATTCTATATCGAAGTTTAAGACAAGAGATCTGCCTTCTTTACTGCAATATGTAGAGGCCAAAGGACAATTGCCTGAAAAGCTCGTCTTCTCATTAAGCGCATTAATTGCCTTCTATAGAGGACGCAGAGGGGAAGAAAACATTCAACTGGCTGATGATGCGGATATTTTGGAATGGATCGCCTCCTTATGGGGAGGATGGGATGGCACAGACACCGGGCTGCGCGCACTGGCCGTCGAAGTACTTGCCGCAACCAATCGCTGGGGCTGTGATCTGAATGAAGTGGCTGGACTTACTGACAAGGTGACAGAAGGGCTGATTGCGATTGAGAAAAATGGCATGAAGCAAGCCTTAAAAGCGTTCGTGAAGAGACCGGCACACAACTAATACCCTGGAGGTGACAATGATATGATCAAGACGATGAAAGAAGTATTGCAGATTAATGAGGCTGATAATGTCGCTGTTGCACTTAAAGACTATAAAGCAGGCGACACCATTGTGATTGGTTCAAAAGAGATTAAAATTACTGAAGATATCGCTAGAGGCCATAAAATTGCACTGTCCAGCATTAGCGAAGGTGAAAACGTATTGAAATATGGTTACCCCATTGGTCATGCTATAGCGTCTATCGCGCCGGGGCAGTGGGTGCATACCCATAACACTAAGACAAACCTAACAGGGGTAGAGGAATATACCTTTGAGCAGAAGCTGACGCCGAATCCTTTTGCAGCGGAGAATTTGACCTTTAAGGGGTATCGCCGCTTTGATGGATCTGTAGGTATCCGCAATGAGCTGTGGATCGTCCCTACTGTTGGTTGTGTGAATGGAGTGGCGGAGCAGATCATCAATATTTTCAAAGCAGAGGTTGGGGATATCGCACCTTTCGATAACGTGCTCGTGCTTAAGCATAACTACGGTTGCTCCCAGCTGGGCGATGATCATGACAATACACGTACGATACTGGCTAACGCGGTTAAACACCCGAATGCGGGCGGCGTGCTTGTGCTCGGATTGGGCTGTGAGAATAACAATTTGCATATTTTTAAAGATATGCTTGGCAGTTATGATGAGGATCGTGTGCGTTTCCTTGTCTCCCAGGAGGTTGGGAATGAGATTGAAGAAGGCGTGAAGCTGCTGAAGGAAATCTATAATAATGTCCAAGGCGATCAAAGGGAAGAGGTATCACTCTCTGAGCTGAAAATCGGTCTGAAATGTGGAGGCTCCGACGGGTTATCCGGTATTACTGCGAATCCGCTCCTTGGACGTCTGTCTGATTATATGGCTGCTCAAGGCGGGACCACTGTACTGACTGAAGTACCTGAAATGTTCGGTGCCGAAAAAATTCTAATGGAACGTGCTGCGGACGAAAATATTTTCCACAAAATTGTCGATCTCATTAATGACTTTAAGCAGTATTTTATGGACTATAAACAGCCGGTATATGAAAATCCTTCTCCAGGGAATAAAGCCGGAGGGATTACTACGCTTGAGGATAAATCATTGGGTTGTACTCAAAAATCCGGGAACGCTACAGTGATGGATGTACTCAAGTATGGAGAGCTTATCACTAACAAAGGCTTAAATCTCCTTAACGCACCTGGCAATGATCTAGTGGCTTCCTCTGCACTGGCTGCTGCTGGCTGCCAATTGGTGATCTTTACGACCGGGCGGGGAACACCATTTGGTACATTCGTGCCAACGATGAAGGTATCTACCAATACCCCATTGTATGAAGGCAAACGTCACTGGATCGATTTTAATGCAGGTGTATTGGTGGAAGATGGTTCTCCAGATGAGGTCCTGCGCAGCTTCATAAACTATATTATTTCGGTGGCCAGCGGTGAATGGGTTAATAATGAAAAGAATAATTTCCGTGAGATCTCCATATTCAAAACAGGAGTAACGCTATAATAAATAATTAATTAATGACAGATCAGGCTGTCTCTTATGCTTTTTAAGCGTAGGGGACAGTTTTTTTTAGGTTCAAAGCATACATAATTCGTCTTTAAAAGAACGATAATTGCATTCTTGGAAATTAGTGATTGCAATCACAATGGTCCTGTACGGCCTGTGCTAATCTTTTATTGAGAATAGTTCTCACATAAAGGAGAAGAGTCAAATGGAAAAAGTGCTGAGTTTGGATGAATCTATATTCGAGATGGTATCACGGCATCCGGAGGTCATCGAGATTATGGTAGAGCTGGGCTTTAAGGATATTGCCAAGCCTGGCATGCTGCAGACCGCTGGCCGTTTCATGACCTTATCCAAAGGAATTAAGCTGAAGAAAATGGATCTCGAGCACGTGAAGCTAACTTTTGAACGTCATGGTTTCGAGATTATTTAATAAAGGAGTGTTAATATGAGCGAACTAATTAACAACCGTGAAGTTGATGTGCCGGAACAGACTCGTCGCCAGGCTATGCTTAAGGAAATTATTAAAGAGCTGCATGCAGGCAAAAGTGTAGAAGAGGTTAAGGCGCGGTTCGCCGAAGCTGTGGGTGATGTTACCGTAGCGGAGATTTCCGCGATGGAGCATTCATTAATGACCGAAGAAGGAATTCCGGTATCCGAGGTCCAACGTCTTTGTTCGGTGCATACAGCCATCTTTAAAGGCTCTATTGAGCAGATTCACCGCTCGTCTAAGCCCGAGGAGCAGCCAGGCCATCCAGTACACACCTTCAAATTGGAGAATCGTGAGATCGAAAGACTTGTTAACTTCCGCATGGATCTGCACGCAACAAAGTTTCAAAAGAACGATAGTGAGGAATTGATCTTCAAGTTGTTGGAGGATCTTAGCTTGCTGCTGGATCTTGATAAGCACTATAGCCGAAAAGAAAATCTGCTGTTCCCATACCTCGAAAAATACGGCATTTATGGCCCAACCAAGGTAATGTGGGGAGTGGATGATAATATCCGCCGTATGATTAAAGAGGCAAAAGCAGCGCTCAGCACTTATAGCGGAAATGCAGCAGAAATAGGCGTTCAGCTTGAGGAGATCATCAAGGAAGTTAATGAAATGATCTTTAAGGAAGAAAATATTCTACTGCCCATGGCCCTGGACAAACTGACGGAAGATGAATGGGTCAAAATCGCCCGGGAGAGCGATGAGATCGGGTTCTGCCTAACCGCACCAGAGCAGGAGTGGATCCCTGAGCGGGCTGCAGAGCCGGAAGGCGCAGTGCCGGAAGAAACAGAAGGAGCGACGCCGCAAGGCGGGTTCATCCGTTTTGAGACAGGGTTGTTGTCACTGCATCAGCTCGAGACCGTACTCAACCATCTGCCTGTAGATCTAACCTTCATTGACGAGAATGATGTCGTTCGATATTTTTCACACGGGAAGGAACGTATCTTTGCTCGAACTAAAGCGGTTATCGGCCGTACAGTACAGAACTGTCATCCCCCGCAAAGTGTTCATGTGGTAGAGAAGCTTTTGGAAGACTTTAAGGCAGGTCGTAAGGATGCTGAAGACTTCTGGATCAACATCAAGGATAAGTTTATCTACATCCGTTACTTCGCTGTACGAGACGAGTCAGGCCAATATATGGGCACGCTAGAGTTCACACAGAATATCGCTCCAATCCGAGCACTAGAGGGACAAAAGCGCATTTTATCAGAATAAATCGGTACGTTGGGTTATTTTCCAGATAATAATATAGGTACAAGACTCTCTTACTTAGGTGTAAGGGGGTCTTTTTAGAATATAATAGAGTATACTCTTAAAATAAGGAATTCCCGGGTGTGTTGTCTTTCCTTGACCACAGAGAGGGCTTCTATTATAGTTGGTACTTAGGATTAACTATTTTAGTATAAAAAAAGGTGGCTTGTTACATGTCTGAGAATATCTACGTTGGCGTGGATTTGGGTGGAACTGCAATTAAGGTTGGAATCTGTAATGCTGAAGGTACCCTGCTACATACTTATGAGGGACCTACAGGAACTGCAGAGGGTGTCGATACTGTTATCGATAATATCGAGAAGTATGTACGCCAAATTGTGGAGGATTCCCCGTACTCTTGGGATCAGCTTGCAGGTGTAGGAGCGGGTGTAGCCGGGTTCACAAATATTCGTGAAGGAATCATCATCCTTGCGCCTAACATAGGATTTAGAGATGTGCCGATCCGTTCCATTTTGGAAGATCGTTGGAACAAGCCTGTCAAAATAGACAATGATGCGAATGTGGCTGCACTGGGGGAAGCTTGGAGTGGTGCGGGACGTGGCGTTGATAACTGTGTCTGCTATACGCTTGGAACAGGTGTCGGTGGCGGAATCATTATTAATGGAAAGATTTATCAAGGTTTTGCGGGACTAGCTGGTGAGCTTGGACATATCACAGTAGTGCCGGATCTGGAAGCTATTCAATGCGGCTGTGGCAACATGGGCTGTCTGGAAACCGTTTCCTCCGCTACAGGTATTATCCGCATGGCTAATGATGCAGTAGCTCGTGGCGATCGTACTTCCCTCTCTATGGTAGAGAAGATTGCTGCGAAAGAAGTTTTTGATGCGGCTAAGGCTGGCGATGAAGTAGCTATCCGTATAGTGAATCGTGCAGCGTACTATCTGGGTAAATCCATGGCTTCTGTTGCGGCTGTGCTTAACCCTGAAGTATTTATCGTTGGCGGCGGCGTGTCTAAGGCTGGAGATATTCTATTTGATGAGGTTCGTCGTGTGTTTGCGAAATTGACACCGGCTCCGCTTCAAACTGGTGTTTCGATTATTCCAGCTGAGCTTGGCAATGACGCAGGTATTGTTGGGGCTGCCGGCCTTTTGCTGCGTTCTTAAAAGACGGGAAGTATTCATATACTAAATCTAGGGAGGGGACGCTTTTATGACCGAATTGGACAATACCCCAACGGCTGGAGCCACCCTGATTATTATTACGGGAATGTCAGGTGCGGGGAAGACAATTGCTGTACAGAGTCTGGAAGACCTAGGGTTCTTCTGTGTCGATAATTTACCACCGGTACTGATTCCCAAGTTCGCAGAGCTAATTGAACAGTCGAAGGGTAAGATTGCCAAGGTAGCCCTTGTAATTGACCTGCGTGGTCGAGAATTCTTCACTGCTTTGTCTGAGTCTCTTGCCTATATCAAGGATGAGTCAACCATTGGCTGTGAGATTTTGTTTTTGGATGCTACAGATTCAGTACTTGTTCAGCGTTACAAGGAAAGTCGACGTCATCATCCATTAGCACCTAAAGGGCTACCGCTTGATGGTATCAAGCTAGAACGTAAGATGCTTGAAGAATTGAAAAATTCAGCTACGTTATGTTTAGATACCAGCAGTATGAAGCCCGTGCAGCTTAAGGAGAAGATCATTTCACGGTTTTCGCATCTAGGAAAAAGTACGCTTTCCGTCAATATTACATCCTTCGGATTTAAGTACGGTATTCCTATTGATGCAGATCTTGTCTTCGATGTCCGCTTCTTGCCTAACCCACATTATGTGGACCATCTGCGGCCTAAAACCGGCCAGGACAGTGAAGTCTACGATTATGTAATGAAGTGGCCTGAAACACAGGTGTTCCTGACCAAACTGCTCGATATGCTTCATTTTCTAATTCCGCAATATCGTAAGGAAGGTAAGTCCCAGATTATCATTGGCATTGGCTGTACGGGAGGTAAACACCGTTCTGTAGCCATATCCGAGTATTTGGGTAAAATGCTGGGCGTTAGCGAGACGGAATCCGTAACCGTTAGTCATCGGGATTCCGAGCGTGATCGGCACTAGAGAGAAGGGGTCATAGTGGCTGAAGAACAAAGACAGCGTCCGCGTATCGTCGTTATGGGCGGTGGCACGGGGTTATCTGTCATGCTTCGTGGTTTAAAAGAGAAGCCATTAGATATTACTGCTATTGTTACCGTTGCCGATGATGGGGGAAGCTCTGGTATTTTACGCAGTGAACTGCAAATGCCTCCTCCTGGGGACATCCGCAACGTATTGACAGCTATGGCTGATGTTGAGCCGCTCATGGCAGAGATTATGAGATACCGTTTCAACACGGGTGAGGGACTAGCTGGTCATAGTCTCGGCAACTTGATTCTTGCTGCGCTCACGGATATATCCGGCGATTTCGTTACGGCTGTTCGGGAGCTTAGTCGATTATTCGCTGTTCGCGGGCGGGTATTGCCTGCGGCCGGTGAGGCTGTAATCCTGCATGCAGAAATGTCGGACGGCACGATTATCACAGGGGAGTCCAAAATCCCTGAAGCTGGCGGGATCATCAGACGAGTGTCCTTGGAGCCGCCAGATGTAGAACCGTTGCCCGAAGCGCTTGAGGCGATTCGGAATGCAGATGCGATCCTGCTGGGTCCTGGCAGTCTGTATACGAGCATTCTTCCCAACCTGCTTGTTCCGAAACTGGCAGAAGCGGTTGTATCTTCGAATGCTATCAAAATTTTCGTCTGCAACGTAATGACTCAGCCGGGTGAAACGGATAACTATACCGTCAGCGATCATCTTCAAGCTGTATATGATCATATCGGGATTGATTTATTCGATTATGTTATTGTTAATGACGGTGAGATTCCGGAACAGGTCCAGACGAAGTACGCCGAGAAGGGCGCGCGCCCGGTGCAGCTTGATAAAGAAGCGCTGGATGGCAATGGATACAAGGTTATAGCCGATAAACTGGTTTTATTCCGAACTTATTTGAGACATGATACCGATAAGCTTAGCCATCACATTTATCAGCTTGTGCAGGATTGGATAAACAGAAACCCTAGGGTATAACTTATAGATGAGAATGAAGTACTTATCAAGAAAGAGGTGAGACCCTTGTCTTTTGCGGCCCTTACCAAAAAAGAGCTGACGATGGTGGAGAGTGAACCCTGCTGCGAGAAGGCGGAAATGTCAGCGCTTATCCGTATGAATGGATCTGTGCAGCTTTCAAGCAAAAAGGTTATTCTCGACATTTCGACGGAGAACGCCGCGATTGCAAGGCGGGTATATTCTTTACTTAAGAAATATTACCAGGTCCATATTGAGCTACTCGTGCGTAAAAAAATGCGTTTGAAGAAAAATAACGTCTATATCGTCAGAATTCCAAACCGTGTACAAGAGATCCTAAAGGATCTTAGAATTGTGTCGGAAGGATTTATTTTTACCGATGGTATTGATGATGAGATTGTTGGGAATAACTGCTGCAAGCGTGCTTATTTGCGTGGTGCCTTTCTGGCTGGCGGATCGGTTAATAATCCGGAAGGCTCCTCCTACCATTTGGAGATTTCCTCGATGTATGAGGAACATTGTAAAGCATTAGTGGATCTGGCTGGGGAATTCCACTTAAATGCACGCTGCATTGAACGTAAAAAAGGATTCATTCTTTACATTAAAGAAGGCGAGAAGATCATTGAATTCTTAAGTTTGATTGGAGCGCATCAGGCGTTGTTCAAATTTGAGGATGTAAGAATTATGCGCGATATGCGTAATTCCGTGAATCGGATCGTGAACTGCGAGACCGCAAATCTCAACAAAACAATAAGTGCTGCGGTGCGGCAGATTGAGAATATCAAGCTGTTGCAGCGAGAAATGGGACTGGAGAATTTGCCGGATAAACTGCGTGAAGTAGCAGAAATTCGAATGGCGCATCCAGATATCAACCTCAAGGAGGTTGGTGAAATGCTCAAAGGTACAGTCAGTAAGTCGGGAGTAAATCATCGGCTTCGTAAGATTGATGAGCTGGCGGACAAGGTTCGAGGCGGCTAATTACTTTTTTTCTAGTGTGGTTTACGTTATAATGATATAATAATATAAAATTAATGTGAAACTTTTGGGGAGAACTCAATTAGGGGGTAAGCGTTTCATGACAAAGCACCCGGTAGTTGTTCGGTTGAAGACAGGGCTTCATGCCCGACCGGCAGCATTGTTTGTGCAAGAAGCTAACAAGTTTTCGTCGGAGATTTTCGTGGAAAAAGATGATAAAAAAGTAAATGCTAAAAGTATTATGGGGATTATGAGCCTCGCTATCAGTTCCGGCACGGAGATTTACATTAGCGCGGACGGTGCGGATGCCGATCAAGCTGTAAACGCTTTGACAAGTCTGGTCAGCAAAGAAGAGCTTGAGAACCAATAATAGGAAGACAACATCGTTTCTGCTAGGAAGACTTTATTTATCGCATGACCAAAAGCCCTTCGGGGCTTTTTTTAATACCAAAAAATAGATTGAGACGTGCAACATTTACCAAAATGACTCGTCTAGAGGATAATAACAAATCACAAGAAATGAAAGGGGCTGGCAAATATGAAAGGTTTATTGAAGAAAATTGGTTCAGTGATGATCGTAGGGAGCTTGTTAATTGGAGGGATCAGCATGAGTGGTGTTTTCCAAGGTCCTGCAAAGGCTTACGCAGATGAAGTGCAGAAAAATGTCGTTAGTGTAGTAGGTAAAGGCGAATTGTCCCTCAAGCCGGATATCGTATACTTGACCATCGGTGTGGATACTACGGCCACAACTGCGCAAGAAGCGCAGAAGACCAATGCCGCTAAAATTCAGAAGATTATGACTTTACTGAAGAATACTTGGAAAATTGCAGATAAAGATATTCAAAGCACGCAGTTTTATGTGCAACCCAATTATAGTTACAGCGAAAAAGAAGGACAGCAAGTGAAGGGGTACAACGCCAATCATACGCTGTTAGTGTCTTATAGAGATCTGACCAAGGTTGGTGAATTGCTGGACGCTGCATCTGCGGCAGGGGCGAATAATATCGGAAATGCACGTTTTTCTGTGGAAGATACTTCTGCATTTGAAGCTCAGGTGATTGAAAAAGCGATGGCGAATGCAGATGTTAAAGCAGGGGCTATTGCTAAGGCAGCTAAACGCAGCTTGGGTCAAGTGATCACGGTCAGCCAAAATGATGGCGATGTCACTCCGGTTTATTTTGAACAGAATCTAAAAATGAATATGGCTGCAGCAGATGCTGGTGCAAGCACATCCGTGCAACCCGGAGTAGTTAAAGTTACAACTCAGCTAAGCGTAATGTATGAATTGAAATAGTATCAGAACAAGGTGAATGCAGAGAGGAGAGGTGATCTTCCACTAGTAATAGTGGGGGGCGCCTCTTTTTTTGTGTAAGTTCTCTACGATTCTGTTTAATAAATTGGAAAGGAGAGGAAAAATAAGATGATGAATATTATTTCAAAAGAATCAGTACGCAAATGGGGCATAGGTCTGATGTCGGCAGGTTTATTGTTTGGTGGAGGTCTGCTGCCCAGCGAAACGGGTTATGCAGCAGCTAGTAAAACGGAGAATAAAGCTATTGATTCGCGTATCGTTTTAAAGGCAAACGGGATAAATTCGTTACAGGAAGGTATTTTGAAGGAAGGACAGGCCTGGATTCCCATAACTTTTATGCGAGATGTGTTGAGATTACCGCTTGCGTATGATAAGAAGGAAAATGCGTACATGATTGGAAAAGGATCGGCCACGGCGAAGTTGATGTTATCCAGTTACGGTACTTCTGTGTGGGTGAATAACTATTTCATTCGAGAGTATGAAGGGAAGTTAATTAATAATCGCCTCTACGTTCCATCAGGATTGTTAAATGATTATATGGGTTATAAGGTAGATTGGAGTCGGGCCGCCAGTAAGCTGAATGTGGTGAACAGACCGCAGAACGCGCTGACGGTAACCACGGAAACTTATGCTAAAGATCGGACAGAAGCTTTTATTCAGCTTGATTATCCGAAGATCAGTGGATTGGGCAATTCCAGTGCGCAACAAGCTATTAATAATACTTTGAAGGAAAGTGTTATGAAATTCGCGGCGGGTGCAGAACAGGATATCTCCGATCGAGATGGAGCAGAGCCCAAATACACCTATGATTCAGGTTATGTAGTGACCTACAATCAGAATGGTGTGATCAGCATAGTGATGCATCAGTATAGTGATACGGGCGGCGCTCATGGAATGACTAACCGTGAGGCATTCACCTTCTCGCTTAAAGATGGTAAACGTCTATTGTTGGGCGACCTGTTTGGAGCTAATCCAAACTACAAAAAACAGCTGAATGCTAAGCTGAGCAAGCTGCTGAAGGCAGAGGATAGTTATTTGGGAGGATTCAACGGATTGAATACGGAGAAATATTTCTATCTGAAGGATGACAAGGTTGTTCTGTTCTTCCAATTATATGAGTACACAGCGTATGCTGCAGGCTTCCCTGAGTATACCTTTAGTTTCAAAGAGCTTTTGCCGGATGACAGCAGCCCGTTTGCTGGCATGAAATAAATGGAGATACCTCGTCTCCGCTAATGTCAGCACAAGGCATCTCCCCCTTACCGGAGTTGTCTCTAGTTCATATGCTAAAGGGAGTAACTAGTTTATGAACGGGGGAGAGCTATGGGCTACCAATATACTGCAATTGGCGATTCCTTGACGACTGGATTTGGTGCTCTGCCAGGTAACGGTTTTGTTCCGGTGTACCGTAGAATGGCAGAAGGGAGACTGCGGACTACTGTAGCCTCTACGAATTTAGGCGTGAACGGAATGACTACTTCAGAGCTGGAGCAGCGGCTGCGCGGAAATTCCATGATGCGTGAGGCCGTTCGAGAAGCCGATATCATCACTGTGTCTATCGGTGGTAATGATTTGATTCACGCGGCCAAATCAGCAGCAAGACAGCAAGGGAACTTATCCGCAGAACTGCGCAGATCGCTTCAGGAATGCAAACAAAATTTCTCTGCAATTATGAATATCCTTATACAATTGAAGGCGAGGACGCGTAGACCTTTTATCATTAGAATTGTGGGATTATATAATCCCTATCCTCAGGTGGTTGGTGCGACAGAGTGGGTCAGACAGTTTAATCAATACGCAGCACAGTACAGCAGCCGAGTCTGTGGATTTGCTTCGATTTACAGTGAGTTCGCAGGAAATGAGAGAGGGCTGTTATCCATTGATCATTTGCATCCGAATGGCCGGGGTTATCGCGTAATTGCCGAGAAGCTGGATGCACTAGGTTATGGCGGGCTGAATTGATTGGATTTAGGTCTTCTATAAAATATAAAGAGGCTGTGCCCTATCCGTTATGGTTAGAGCACAGCCTCTTTATATTTTTACTTTATAGCTTACACACCGCTAGGCAATGTCTTCTCGATTACTTTATCTACGATACCGTATTCAGCCGCGTCTGCAGCAGTCATGAAGTAGTCGCGATCTGTATCCTTCTCAATACGTTCTAGAGGTTGACCCGTACGTTCTGCTAGAATACGGTTCAGCTTATCGCGCAATTTGAGGATGCGGCGGGCACGGATTTCAATGTCCGTTGCTTGACCTTGAGCACCACCCAGAGGCTGGTGGATCATGATCTCGCTGTTAGGCAGTGCGAAGCGTTTGCCTTTGGCGCCAGCGTTTAGCAGGAAAGCTCCCATGGAAGCTGCCATACCCACACAGATGGTGGAAACGTCTGGTTTAATGTACTGCATTGTATCAAAAATAGCCATACCTGCAGTAATGGAACCGCCTGGGCTATTCACGTAAAGGTGAATGTCCTTGTCAGGATCTTCGGCAGCCAAGAACAGCATTTGTGCGATGATAGAATTGGCTACCACGTCATTAACCTCCGTTCCAAGGAAAATGATGCGGTCCTTCAGCAGGCGGGAATAGATGTCATAAGCGCGCTCGCCGCGGTTGCTCTGTTCTACTACCATAGGAATATAACTCACGTGGAAAACCTCCTTGATATTGGTTCTTCAAATGTATTCATTTTTACTCTTGCCGTATTACCCACATGATAAACAAATTCAAACAAAAAGTCAAAGAAAGTCAAACTTATATTCGAAAAAAAGAGCCGACAAGCGGCTCTTTGGTTAAGTAGTAGTATAGGCACTACTAAATTATGTGCAAAAATCAAATTAATGGCGCGCCCGCCAAGAATCGAACTTGGATCTCAGGCTTCGGAGGCCTACGTCATATCCATTGGACCACGGGCGCAACAAAAATGATTATAATACAATTTTTACACAATTGCAATGTAATATTAATACTGGACAAGCGCTCTAGGGGCAGGCATCGGGTGCTATATCTTTTTCTGACCTTATTAATGTATAAGAAGACAAGTGCTTGAGAATTCTACTCTCGGAAGACTTGCGCTTCGAGCAATATTTGGTTAGAATATGGGTGGGACTTAAAAAGTTTACCCGGGACGTTTTGAGACCATGAACAAGGGAATAGAGGAAGACGAAGTTGCAGGAGTGAAAGTATGCGTAATTTATTAGATATCCAAAAGCAGCTTCTGCCTGATCTCATGGAAACCCTTAAGAGACGGTACACGATTCTTCATCAGATCATGCTGTCCGATATTATTGGGCGCAGAACGCTAGCCGCTTCGCTAGATATGACTGAGCGGGTACTGCGTGCCGAGACGGATCTTCTGAAATCGCAAGGGCTTATTGAGATCGAGAGTGTTGGCATGCGCATTAGCGCTGCTGGACGTAGACTGCTTGATTTGCTAGAGCCGGTTGTTAAGAGCCTATTTGGTCTGGATGAGCTGGAAGAGAAAATTCGAGCAACGTATGGTCTGGATAAAGTTATTGTAGTACCGGGTGATTGTGAGTCATCGCCGTTCACCAAACGAGAGCTTGGCCGGGCGGGTGCGAAAGCGCTGCTGAGTATACTTCGCGCAGATGATACAGTTGCCGTCACAGGTGGATCGACGCTTGCCGATATGGCTGATCAACTGACACCGCCGTTGTCCCTTTCCTATAAGAACGCTTGGTTTGTTCCGGCGCGTGGAGGATTAGGAGAGAGTATGGAGATTCAAGCCAACACGATTGCCTCAACAATGGCAAAGCGGGTTGGAGCCAACTACCGGTTGTTGCATGTCCCTGATTTGCTTAGTGGGGATGCATACCAATCGCTGGCACTTGACTCTAATATTGGAGAGATTGTACAAACCATCCGCAGTTCGCGTATTATTGTACATGGGATTGGGGATGCCATTGAAATGACCCGCCGCCGCAAACTGGACGAGGCTACAGTCTCGGAAATCCAGGGTGAAGGGGCAGTGGCCGAATCTTTTGGCTATTATTTCAATGAAGAGGGTCAGGTTGTCCATACCATGCTTACGATGGGTCTACGTCTAGAAGATATTATTCGGACAGAGAAAGTCATCGGTATTGCAGGAGGCAAACCCAAGGCCAAAGCCATTCATGCCATGCTGCGTTTCGGGCAGGAGAATATTCTCGTCACGGACGAGGCTGCCGCAGTAGAAATAGGCAAGGAAATTGACAATCAACTACAGCTATCTTCGTAGTTTTTAGATTGCAGGCAATAACATACTTCTTGCATCATACTTAACATTGTTGTCATGACAGACCTCACCGTCTGTTTTGAATAAATAAAACGAATTCTAGGAGGAACTATTCAATGAGTGTAAAAGTTGGAATTAACGGTTTTGGACGTATTGGACGCCTTGCTTTCCGCCGTATTCAAAATGTAGAAGGTATCGAAGTGGTAGCAATCAACGATTTGACTGACGCTAAGATGCTTGCTCATTTGCTTAAATATGATACAACTCAAGGTAAATTCCAAGGTGATGTTGAAGTGCATGATGGCTTCTTCAAAGTCAATGGTAAAGAAGTTAAGGTTCTTGCTAACCGCAACCCTGAAGAATTGCCATGGGGCGACCTAGGCGTTGATATCGTACTTGAGTGCACAGGTTTCTTCACAACTAAAGAAGCAGCTGAAAAACACTTGAAAGGTGGAGCTAAGAAAGTAGTTATCTCCGCTCCAGCTACTGGCGACATGAAAACTGTCGTTTACAACGTTAACGATGACATTCTTGATGGTACTGAGACTGTTATTTCCGGCGCATCTTGCACAACTAACTGCCTAGCTCCAATGGCAAAAGTACTGAACGACAAGTTCGGTATCGTTGAAGGCTTGATGACTACAATTCATGCTTACACTGGCGACCAAAACACTTTGGATGCTCCACATGCTAAAGGTGACTTCAGACGCGCTCGTGCAGCAGCTGAGAACATCATTCCTAACACTACTGGTGCTGCTAAAGCAATCGGTCTGGTTATTCCAGAACTTAAAGGTAAATTGGATGGTGCAGCTCAACGTGTTCCAGTTGCAACTGGTTCCCTGACTGAGCTTGTAACTGTTCTTGATAAGAGCGTTACTGTTGAAGAAATCAACGCAGCAATGAAAGCAGCTTCCGATCCAGACACTTATGGTTACACTGAAGATGAAATCGTATCTTCTGACATCAAAGGTATGACTTTCGGATCCCTGTTCGATGCTACACAAACTAAAGTATTGACTGTTGGCGACAAACAACTGGTTAAAACTGTTGCTTGGTATGACAATGAAATGTCCTACACTGCACAATTGGTTCGTACTTTGGAGAAATTCGCTAAAATCGCTAAGTAATTGACTTGATATAAGCAACATCTATAGAGCGGAAACAGAAATTCCTTGTTTCCGCTCTTTCTAAATGTATTTCTTGTTTCCTGCTAGAAACAATTTTGGGTGTGGAGGAATTAATCATGAACAAAAAAAGCGTCCGTGATGTAGAAGTAAAGGGTAAGCGCGTATTTGTACGCGTGGATTTCAACGTACCTGTAGAAGACGGTAAAATTACTGATGATACTCGTATTCGCGAAACACTTCCAACCATTAAATATTTGATCGAGAACGGTGCAAAGATCATTCTTGCGAGTCATATGGGTCGTCCTAAAGGCGAATTCGTAGATTCCATGCGTTTGACTACTGCTGCTGAACGTCTGTCCGAGCTTCTTGGCAAACCAGTAGCTAAAGCTGACGAAGCAATTGGCGAAGCTGTAAAAGCAAAAATCGCTGAGCTAGGCGAAGGCGACGTACTTGTACTTGAAAATGTTCGCTTCTACCCAGGTGAAGAGAAAAACGATCCTGAACTGGCTAAACAATTCGCTGAACTGGCTGATTTGTTTGTTAATGATGCGTTTGGCGCGGCTCACCGTGCACATGCATCGACAGAAGGTATCGCTCATTTCCTGCCGGCTGTATCCGGTCTTTTGATGGAGAAAGAATTGTCCGTTCTTGGTAAAGCTCTTTCTAACCCAGAACGTCCTTTCACTGCGATCATCGGGGGTTCGAAAGTTAAAGACAAGATTGATGTTATTGATAACTTGTTGTCTTTGGCTGATAACGTCCTGATCGGCGGTGGATTGTCTTATACATTCACTAAAGCACAAGGCTTTGAAATCGGTAAATCACTAGTAGACAACGACAAACTTGACGTTGCTCTTGGATTCATCGAAAAAGCAAAAGCACTTGGTAAAAACTTCATGCTTCCTGTTGATGTTGTTGTTGCTGATAAATTTGGTGCTGACGCTAACACTAAGATCGTTGATTACAATGAAATCCCAGAAGGTTGGGAAGGACTTGATATCGGACCTAAGACTCGTGAACTTTATGCCGATATTATCAAGAACTCCAAGCTGGTTGTCTGGAATGGACCTATGGGCGTATTCGAAATCGATAAATTCGCTGAAGGTACACTTGCAGTAGCAAAAGCTTGTGCAACTACTGAAGGTTACACTGTTATTGGTGGCGGAGATTCCGCAGCAGCAGCAGAGAAATTCCACCTGGCTGATCAAATGGATCATATCTCCACTGGTGGCGGTGCATCCCTTGAGTTCATGGAAGGCAAGGCGCTTCCTGGCGTAGAAGCACTGAACGATAAGTAAGACCTAAGAAGGAGGCAACATAAGTCATGAGAACACCTATTATTGCAGGTAACTGGAAAATGTTCAAAACAGTTCCTGAAGCAGAAAGCTTTATTGCTGAAATTAAAGGCAAAGCAGAAGTAGAAGGCGTTGAGACTGTAATCTGCGCTCCATTTACTAACCTGCCTGCACTTGTAGCAGCTGCAAAAGGTACTAACATCAAGATTGGTGCACAAAACCTACACTTTGAAGATAACGGTGCTTACACAGGCGAGATCAGTGGTGTAATGCTAAGTGATCTTGGTGTGGACTATGTTATCATTGGCCACTCTGAGCGTCGTGCTTATTTTGGCGAAACGGATGAAATCGTGAATAAGAAAATGCATGCTGCATTCCGTCACGGAATTACTCCTATCGTATGTGTTGGCGAAAAGCTCGAAGAGCGTGAAGCTGATCAAACTAAAGCAGTATGTAAAGTACAAACTGAAGCTGCATTCCAAGGTCTTAGTGCCGAGCAAGCAGCAAAAGTTGTTATTGCATACGAACCTATCTGGGCTATTGGCACAGGTAAATCTTCCACTTCCCAAGATGCTAACGAAGTTATTGCTTACATCCGCAGTCTTGTAAAAGATCTGTATGATGCAGCAACAGCTGAAGCTGTTCGTATTCAATACGGCGGCAGCGTGAAGCCTGAGAATGTAACTGAGTACATGGGCCAAAGCGACATCGATGGTGCGCTTGTTGGCGGTGCCAGCTTACAACCGGATTCCTTCGTTCAATTGGTTGAGGGGGCGAAGTAAGATGTCAGCTCCAAAACCCGTAGCTTTGATCATCATGGATGGTTTTGGTTTGCGTGGAACGACAGAAGGTAATGCCGTTGCTCAAGCCAACAAACCTAACTATGACCGTTACCTGAAACAATATCCTAACACTACACTCACTGCTTGCGGTGAAGCTGTAGGCCTTCCGGAAGGGCAAATGGGCAATTCCGAAGTAGGGCATTTGAATATTGGTGCAGGCCGGATCGTTTATCAGGATTTGACTCGTATCGATAAATCGATCCGCGAGGGCGAGTTCTTCGATAACGAAACCCTGGTTAGTGCAGTGAGAAATGCTAAGAACACTGGCAAAAAGCTTCACCTATATGCGCTTGTATCCGACGGAGGGGTACATAGCCATATTAACCACCTGTTTGCTATGCTTGACCTGGCTAAAAAAGAAGATATGCATGAAGTGTATATCCATGCTTTTATGGACGGCCGTGACGTAGCTCCTGATAGTGGGAAGAAGTTTGTCCAAGATCTAGTAGCTAAAATCGAAGAGGTTGGCGTGGGTACAATTGCAACGGTGTCCGGACGTTATTACGCAATGGATCGTGATAAACGTTGGGAACGTGTAGAGAAAGCCTACCGTGCTATGGTTTATGGTGAAGGCCCTAAATACACGGATGCTGTGCAAGCCATCACTTCATCTTATGAAAACTCGGTATTTGATGAATTCGTTGAACCTAGTGTAATTGTAGACAGTGAAGGCAAACCTGTAACGGCAGTAGAGAGCGGCGATTCCGTCGTGTTCCTCAACTTCCGTCCTGACCGTGCTATTCAATTGTCACAAGTGTTCACGAATCAAGATTTCCGCGGTTTCGACCGTGGTCCTTTGTTCCCGCAAAACCTGCACTTCGTATGCCTAACTACTTTCAGCGAAACGGTACAAGGTTATGTAGCCTACTCACCGAAGAACCTGGATAACACATTGGGTGAAGTGCTTGTTCAACAAAACAAGAAGCAACTGCGCATCGCGGAAACTGAAAAATATCCGCATGTAACCTTCTTCTTCAGCGGTGGACGTGACGAGGAGCTTCCTGGGGAAACCCGGATCTTAATCAACTCTCCTAAAGTGGCAACCTATGATCTTCAACCTGAGATGAGCGCATACGAAGTGGCTGCAGCCTGCGTAGCGGAAATCGAAGCGGAAAGACAGGATGCTATCATTCTTAACTTTGCCAATCCTGATATGGTTGGACACTCCGGCATGCTGGAACCAACAATCAAGGCTGTAGAAGTGACGGATGAGTGTGTGGGTAAAGTAGTGGATGCGGTTGTTGCCAAAGGTGGCGTTGCAATTATTATCGCTGACCATGGTAATGCAGATATGGTATTTGACGAGAACGGTCGCCCGTTCACAGCTCATACAACCAATCCTGTTCCGTTCATCGTGACTACTGAGAATGTTGTATTGCGTGAATCCGGTATTCTTGCAGACGTAGCACCAACAATCCTAGATTTGATGGGACTTCCTCAACCTGCGGAAATGACCGGACAATCCATGATTGCTAGCCGTAAGTAAGGTAAGGTATAACGCCTTTGATTTTAAGCTATACAAGTAAGACCAAAACAATGTTAAAAGGAGATTAACTTACATGACTATTATTTCTGATGTATATGCTCGCGAAGTCCTTGACTCCCGTGGTAACCCTACAGTAGAGGTTGACGTTTATCTGGAATCCGGTGCTAAAGGCCGCGCTATCGTTCCTTCCGGCGCTTCCACTGGTGCTCACGAAGCTGTAGAACTTCGTGATGGCGACAAATCCCGTTACATGGGTAAAGGCGTTCTGAAAGCTGTTGAGAACGTAAATGAAATCATCGCTCCAGAAGTTATCGGTATGGACGCTCTTGACCAAGTGGGCATCGACAAATTGATGATTACTTTGGACGGAACTCCTAACAAAGGTAAATTGGGCGCTAACGCAATCCTAGCTGTATCCATGGCAGTAGCTCGTGCAGCTGCAGCAGCTTTGGATATTCCTTTGTACGTATACCTGGGCGGATTCAACGCTAAAACTCTTCCAGTACCAATGATGAACATCATCAATGGTGGTGAGCATGCGGATAACAACATCGACGTTCAAGAGTTCATGGTTCTTCCTGTAGGAGCTCCAAGCTTCAAAGAAGCTCTTCGCACAGGTGCTGAAATCTTCCACAACTTGAAATCCGTACTTCAATCCAAAGGCCTGAACACAGCTGTTGGTGACGAAGGTGGTTTCGCACCGAACCTTGGTTCGAATGAAGAAGCAATCACTACAATCATCGAAGCTATTGAAAAAGCTGGTTACAAACCAGGTGTTGACGTATTCTTGGGTATGGACGTTGCTTCCACTGAGTTCTACAAAGACGGTAAATACACCCTTGCTGGCGAAGGTAAATCTTACACTTCCGCTGAGTATGTTGACCTTCTTGCTTCATGGGTTGAAAAATATCCTATCATCACAATCGAAGACGGTATGTCCGAAGACGACTGGGATGGCTGGAAATTGCTTACTGAAAAATTGGGCGACAAAGTCCAATTGGTTGGTGACGACTTGTTCGTAACTAACACTGAGCGTCTTGCAACAGGTATCGAAAAAGGTATCGGTAACTCCATCTTGGTTAAGGTTAACCAAATTGGTACATTGACTGAAACTTTTGATGCTATCGAAATGGCTAAACGTGCTGGTTACACAGCAGTTATCTCCCACCGTTCCGGTGAATCCGAAGATAGCACAATCGCTGACATCGCTGTTGCGACTAATGCTGGTCAAATCAAAACAGGTGCTCCTTCCCGTACAGACCGTGTTGCTAAATACAACCAATTGCTTCGCATCGAAGATGAGTTGGGTGAATTGGCTCAATACAACGGCCTGAAATCCTTCTACAACCTCAAAAGATAATCTGCTTTTATAGCAGACTTCTAAGACCCGCCGTTATGGTGGGTCTTTTTTATGATTTGAAGAAGATAGACTTCAATAGGTTTATCCTTATCTTGCAAGAAAAGCTACGACTTAACAGTCTAAGCTGTTGTATTACCGACAGCGCTATGATAAAATAAGAATACTGTTTATGTATCGTGATAACCTAAATTACCATAGATAGTGATGCTTAGGCGTAGGAGGTGGAAGTGAATGGATATCTTTTTGAAAGTTGTGCTCCTGATTTTTTCCGTCGGTCTTATTGCGGTCGTTCTTCTGCAAAAGGGGAAAAGCGCGGGTCTTTCCGGTGCCATCTCTGGCGGTGCTGAGCATCTCTTTGGTAAAACAAAAGCTCGTGGTATGGAGCTCGTACTACAACGTGTAACTGTTGGACTTGCTGCTGGTTTCTTTATCATGGCGATTCTAGCTGCAGTTCTAATCGACTAAAAGATCTACCGTAAGCCCTCGCTCTGTTCTAAATGGAATAGAGCGGAGGCTTTTTTGTTATATTAAAAGGAGTTAAAAAGCACCTAAGGGTGCTTTTCTTTTCATATTCGCAAAGAAAAAGGCTGGATCGATAGGAAGTAAACCTGCAGTCGGCATGGATGTATTTCAGCATTTAAAGGAAATTTTGTACTGTGTTAACCTTTGGATGACAGTAACAGGGATGCGCAGGATTGATTTCGTGTATACTAGGGTATGAAGTAGTAAAGGTAAAATTTACTTGGCATTACTGCATGGCAGGACAAGATATACATATTTGCCAGCGGCTTGAAGCCGCGGAGGGCTGGGGTGACGAACATGATAACACAAGAAATATTACTCGATTTCATGCGGGAAACTGCATATAAACCAATGACTTATGAAGAGCTGGTGAGTCATTTTGCTCTAGAGGATAGCGAGGGGTTTAAAAAGTTCGAGGAACTGCTGATTGAATTAGAGCAGGATGGAAGAATTGTATTAACCCGTACTGCACGTTATGGCGTGCCAGAACGGATGGATTTGCTGCGTGGACGTTTACAAGCACATGCGAAGGGTTTTGCTTTTCTAATCCCGGATGATCGTGATCATCCTGACGTATATATCCATGCAAATGATCTTAAGGGAGCTATGAATGGCGATATCGTTCTGATTCGTATTACCTCTAAAAGTCCGTCCGGCGGACGTATGGAAGGCGAAGTAGTACGTATTGTAAAACGTGGCGTGTTGCAGACGGTAGGTATATTTCAGAACCTGGAGACCTATGGTTTCGTGCTGCCTGATGATAAGCGGATTAATCGTGATATTTTTATTCCGAAGCAATCCTTTAAAGGTGCTGTTGATGGTCAAAAGGTCGTTGTGCGTATTGTGAGTTATCCGGAAGGCCGAGCAGCGGCAGAAGGTGAAATTATTGAGATTCTCGGACATAAGGATGATCCGGGTGTTGATATTCTTTCCATTATCCGCAAACATCAATTACCTGAGGCATTTCCAGCTGAAGTACTGGATGAAGCCGATAGCGCTCCTGATTCAATTACAGAAGAGGAGATTGCGGAGCAAGGAAGACGCGACCTGCGCGGACTGAACATTGTTACGATTGATGGCGAAGATGCTAAGGATTTGGATGATGCGGTAAACGTACAGCGCTTGGAGAATGGACATTACAAGCTGGGCGTCCATATAGCAGACGTAGGTTATTATGTGCGTGAAGGCTCTGAGCTGGATAAAGAAGCCTATGATCGCGGTTGTAGTGTGTATTTAGTAGACCGGGTTATTCCGATGCTGCCGCACCGTCTATCGAACGGAATTTGCAGCTTGAATCCACAGGTAGACCGGTTAACAATGTCCTGTGAAATGGAGTTTAACGAGCAAATGAAGGTTGTGAAGCACGATGTCTTTACGAGCGTGATTCGCACCAAAGAGAGAATGACTTACTCCAATGTTCGTAAAATTCTCGAAGACGAAGATCCAGAGCTGCTGGAACGTTATAGTCCACTGATTGACGATTTCCACCTCATGAAAGAATTGGCGATGAAGCTGCGCGATGCGCGGATGCGCCGGGGTGCGGTTGATTTTGATTTTGAAGAGAGCAAAATCATCGTGGATGAGAACGGCAAGGCTGTAGATATCGTGAAGCGTGAACGTTCTGTAGCGGAACAGATTATCGAGGAGTTTATGCTGGCGGCAAATGAAACAGTTGCTGAGCATTTCCACTGGTTGAAGGTTCCGTTCCTTTACCGGATTCACGAAGATCCAGACCCAGAGAAGCTGCAGAATTTCATGGCTTTTGCGGCCAACTTCGGATATCACGTGAAGGGCCGTGGCAATTCGGTTCATCCACGTGCTTTGCAGGATCTGTTGGAGCAAATCCAAGGCACAAAGGAGCAAACGGTCATCAGTACGATGATGCTGCGTTCCATGAAGCAGGCAAAGTATGATTCAGAGAGCACGGGCCATTTCGGACTGGCTGCGGAATATTATTCTCACTTTACTTCTCCAATTCGCCGGTACCCCGATCTGGTCATTCACCGCGTAATGCGTGAAGTGATTGAGAATGGAGGGGCACTGACCCAGAAGCGGCATGATTATTTGTCTAGCCGGATGCCTGACATTGCTCAGCAGTCTTCGGAACGCGAGCGTGTGGCGGTAGAAGCTGAACGCGATACGGAGCAACTGAAGAAAGCAGAATACATGCAGGATAAAGTAGGCGAGGAATTCGAGGCTATGGTCAGCAGTGTGACCAGCTTCGGAATGTTCATCGAGCTGGATAATACCGTCGAAGGTCTTATTCGTCTCAGTGCAATGAGCGACGATTATTATCACTTCGACGAAGGTCATATGGCGCTCATTGGCGAGCGCACATCGCGTGTGTTCCGCATTGGTGACGAGGTGAAGATCCGAGTCGCCAAAGTAAATATGGATGACCACACGATCGATTTCGAGTTGGTCGACATGAAGCCACGCGCGCCAGGCGAGCACCGCGGTGGTGGCTTTGCGGGCGGCCGCGGAGGCAAGGGCGGCCGTTCGGGCGGCGGCTTCATTAAGCCGGCCGGGGGCAAAGGCGCCGCGGGCAAGGGACGCGGCGGTAAAGGCAAGCCGGGCGGCGCTGCTGCAGGCGTGGGCAAGGGCAAGCCGGGCGCAGGTGTGCGCGCCGGTGATGTACCGCGCGAAGCGGCCGGTGTTGGCGCAGCGGGCGGACGCGGTAAGCGGAAGCGCGGGCGCGAGGCCGGCGAGGATGCGAGCCGGGTAGTTGCTGCGCCGGGCGCAGAGCGCGGAGGCGAAGCCGGCGGCAACGCAG
The DNA here is from genome assembly GCF_037963285.1 of Paenibacillus sp. FSL H3-0329. NCBI lineage: Bacteria > Bacillati > Bacillota > Bacilli > Caryophanales > Paenibacillaceae > Paenibacillus > Paenibacillus sp. FSL H3-0329. Next base: position 197,946 of record NZ_CP150150.1, read on the forward strand.
GCGCGCCGCGTGAGCGCAGCGGCGGGCGAGGCCGCGGCGGAGACACCGGCGGTGCCGGTGGTGGACGCGGCATCAGCTTCGGCTTTGGCTCCGGCAAAGGCGGATACGGCGCTCCTGCGTCCGACTCCTCCGGCGGCGAAGCGCGGGGCGTGGACGGCAGCACGAAGTTCCGCAGCCGCGAGGATCGCGGGGGTAACTTTGGCGGTGGAGAAGGCCGTAACGGCGCTCCTACAGGCAAAGGCCGCCGCAAAAAGAAAACCAAGGGCGGGGTGTTCATCGGCCAGTCCGTGACACCAGGCAATGTAGAGACATCTGAGCAAGTCACTTCTAAACGAAGTGACAATAATGGCGGCGTTCCAGAAGGAGCACCACGTAAGCGTAAAAAGAAATAAATGACGGTTATACGCTGCATAACTCTATAACGATACTAAGCACCGTCCCTCCTGTGGCGGTGCTTTTTAACTAACTAATCATCAACATGGTTAATTGCATTATGTGCAGTTAAATTTGGGTTATGTAGTAAAAGTGGTAGCTAATTGCATTTTGTACATCTAAATCTGATCAGTTACCCATAATTGGTCCGATTTCGCTTTTTTAGCTGCAGAAAGTGCAACTAATTAGTTTTTTGGCGGTGATAAGGCTTAAATAGTTGCACGAAATACATTTATATAGAAAAACGTAGGTGATAGCAAGTGAATAGGTAGAGGATAGGATAGGTACAGTATAGGATTGCACAGTATAGGTAAAAGCAGCACTATTTGAATAGGCGTCGAATAGATGTATATCCAAGAAGAGGGAAGCGGATAATTGAGAACAAATAGGTAATAAGTAAATAGGGTAGATGGATATAGATATGTGGAGATTAGTGGAAAAACTCCAGATCAACTCAGCTTAATGCTTTTTTGTAACAAATGCTAGATATTGGGTAATGTTACTGACAACTCTATGACAAATTAGGTGAAGTATATTTGGTTGAAGGTTCCTTGCGCTCACTTGATTCCATTTGTTACAATATAGATCAGACGTTCGATGGCTGTGTCGTTTAAGATTAGACAGACATGGTTACTTTAACTTATGAATATGATTCAAGGAGTGATTCTCATGGGTAAAAAAGCAGACGGGAAAGTACTTGCCCAGAACAAGAAAGCTTCCCATGATTATTTTATCGAGGATACTTATGAAGCTGGCTTGGTGCTGACGGGTACAGAGATCAAGTCGCTGCGTAATGGCCGCGCTAATATTGGAGATGCTTTTGCTACGATCCGTAATGGCGAGATTCAGATTCACAACATGCATATCAGTCCTTTTGAACAAGGTAACCGTGCCAATCCTACCGATCCCACACGCACACGTAAATTGTTAATGCATAAGGAGCAAATTCATAAACTGCTGGGCTTGTCCAAGCGAGATGGGTTTACGATTGTGCCACTTAAGATTTATGTGCGGAATGGCTATGCGAAGCTGCTGATTGGTCTTGGTAAAGGTAAAAAAGAGTATGACAAACGTGACTCGGCTGCCAAGCGAGATGCTCAACGTGATATCCAGCGTGTACTGCGTGATAAGCAAAAGATCGCCAGATAATCTGGGAGAACTAGACGATTCAAATGAGTTCCAGTTTCAACCTTCAATTCCTTTAACCCACGTGTTAAAGTGTTGATAAATGTGCTATACTGAGTAAGTAAGTTAGTTATTGCTTCGTTACAGTTTTCTTGAATAAGAAGCTGTAGATTGGATCTCTCTTGCTTGGAAGATCCGCTTGATCCGAAGCGCCCTTTTTAATGAGGGGCCGTTCTTGGATTCGACGGGGGTAGTTCGAGCATGAGTAGCGAGTAGTGGGGACGCGTCCGCTTCATCAACGCTAAAGCCTATTAAACGGCAAACAACAAAACAACTACGCTTTCGCAGCCTAAGAAACTGTGTGCGTGCTTCTACTCTGCATCGCCCATGTGACAGGGATAGGGGCTAACAAATAGTGGGATACGCTGTCTCATCTCCGCCTGCGGTGAGCTGAAGAAGACAATCAGGCTGACCCAACGTATAGCCGGTTACGGGGCGATACTCGGGTGACATCAAAACTGTGACTACACTCGTAGAAGCTTATGTGCCGTTATCTTCGGACAGGGGTTCGACTCCCCTCGGCTCCATATGGAGTTTTAGAAAAAGCGACCTTTAGGGGTCGCTTTTTTGTATCCTCATAATTAAAGTTAGGCAATGCTTTTTAATGATTTCAGCCAATTTCACATGTGTACTTGTGGTTTATCATGTCTACTATGAGGTCTCGGAATGTTTGGTATGCATATTTTTAAACTGCAAAAGATTTCTCTACCACCACGAATACCATCCGCATGAGGATGGTTCCCATACTATGGTTAACGGTACCCTTTTGCAAAGTTTCTTTGTTATAATTATTATAATAAATCTCTTCATTGGCTGGTGATTATGAATGAGTGAGAAATTTTGGTTAGTAGTACAGTATCCTCTAAAAAGTGAAAAAGGAAGCCAACGTGATAACTGGTTAAGAGATAAAGTCATGGAATACCTGGACATATCTCTAGTAGATACTAACTTAGGTTGTGTTGATGGCTTTGATATGGGTAAATGCATTTCCGACCCGAAAAAATATGCTCTTAATATATTTTGTATCATTACGGAAGAAGAACGGAGTATAGCCTTGATAAAGAGAGTGTTAAGAGATAGCAGGCTTGATTATACTCGTATAAAAATTGCTACAATGCCCTATGGAAAAGAAGAAACATATAGTCTTAAATTTTCCTATAAAAAGGGTGTTACCGATTTTTCGCTATAGCACAGTTTTGAGTTTAGAATTACAACTACACCGTAAACAATTTTCTGGTGGGAGTCATGAATTTTGTGACATCAAAACTGTAACTACACTACATTAGTAGAAGCTTATGTGCCGTTATCTTCGGACAGGGGTTTGACTTCCCTCGGCTCCATAAGCAAAAAACCGCTGAGATAGCGGTTTTTTGCTGTTTAGTGATTGAATTGTAGACCGAATGCAGACAATGAATTATGGGGAACTAATATATTCATTTTTGTAGACATGTTGTCTACGTCTAAAATTAGATCATTCACTTTGAAGTTAATAATTAGTGGCACATTTTCCGAAACTACATCTATAAGAGCTCGAACTGATATAAGATTAGATTATGGCATTAAGCACTCAAAAGCAAAAACATTCGGAGGAATTACTATTATGAGTTTTACTATTGATTATGTTAAAAATAAAAACAGAATTATTGTAACATCGGACGGTATGGAAGTTGAGGATGCCTTTGCGTACGCAGAACAATTTCCGAAAGTACTGAAGAAAACTAAGCGAGGGTTTACAGGTATGACTGTAATTACTGGTGGCCTGGTATTTAAGCAAGAGGTGATGGCAATTCTTGCTCCAACTGGTGAAGATGCTGTGAAAGCTGGAATCTCTACAAAACATAAATGGGTGTATGTTGCGCCTACCGCGTTCTACAAAACGCAAATGAATCGTATGTTTAAAGATATTGCAAACTTGTACGAATCGATAGAAGAAGCTGAAGCGTATCTTGATTCCGCAGGGAATTAGCAACTTCTAAAAATTAAAAGGATCCAGCCATCATCTGTAGCGCCAAAGGTACTTTCTGCGTATTGAAGAAGCACTGTGAAGAACCGGTATATTCAGGATTAACTTATATAATTGGATCACTATACTAAGGAGTTATTCCTATGATCAGTCTCCTTAATCAGAATGACTCATCAAAAAGTGGTTAGAATGCTTCTAGGGAACATCAAAACTGTAACTACACTCGTAGAAGCTTATGTGCCGTTATCTTTGGATAGGGGTTCGACTCCTAGGCTCTATTTGAAACCCGCTGATAAAGCGGTTTTTTTCTTGTTTATGGACTAAATTGCAGTCAAGGGATAAAAGGCTAACCTAAGATGTGATGAGTACATAAGGAGATAAATGAAAACCAGTACACTTATGCTATAATTTAATAAAGTGCTTCTGTGCTTTTAGAAAAATTGGAATAAAGGATGCATTGATCAACCATGTATGAGAATCAGACTTCTATGCACCACAAGCTGTTTATTATCGGCGCAGGTGCTGCTGGATTAATGGCCGCTGTTACCGCGCGGGATATGGGTATCGATACTGCCATTCTGGAGAGTAACGACCGGATTGGAAAGAAAATATTAATGACAGGTGATGGGCGCTGCAACATTACAAATGAATCCACTGCAACGGGTACAGATGAAGCAATCGCTTTATCGCGCAAGTATCACAGTAATCAGGCCGGATTTCCACTTGCGGTATTGCAGCAATTTGGCATCCGTCAGACCATTGATTTTTTCTCCTTTCTCGGGCTTCCGCTTACAAGATTGAAGGATGGCTTGATGTACCCGATGTCGCTGCAGGCAGCAGCGGTGCTGGATATTTTCCAGCTTGCGCTGGAGGATCGGAATGTTCCGGTGTACCTCAATAACAAAGTGTTGGATGTTACTGTTTCGAAGAATCATCCGCGCTTCAAGATAAAATGCCAAACGGAGACAGAGGAGGAGGTTGTTTATACTAGCGACTATCTACTTCTATCTGCGGGTGGCCTTGCCGGTCCAAATGCGGGAAAAGAACCTCCTGGGTATACACTTGCTGAACGTCTGGGACACACCCTGATTGAGCCTTTACCGGCCATTGTGCAACTGAAGCTGCAATATCCGAATATGAGAGCACTGTCCACTATCAAATCTCAGGGACAAGCTCATATTATTGTAAACGGTAAAGTCATCGGCAGTGAACAGGGCGAAATTGCCTTTACGGACTATGGTATTACTGGTCCGCCAATTCTCCAGCTAAGCAGGAAGGCTGCGTATCATCTTGCAAGAGGAGAACAGGTGAAATTATCGGTGGATCTGATGCCTGGCCGCAAGGAGGAAGAGTTAGTTGAGTTTTTAGAAAGGCTCTGGGAGACTTTTGGACACCGGACGGTTGCAGATTCTCTCGTTGGCATCTTTAACAAGAAGCTTGTTACGATCCTACTCAAGGAGACCGGCTTAGATCAGCAGCCACAGCTGCTTTGCCAGGCTCTGTCGTTGAAAACTAAGGAGAAATTTTATCGAATCTTGAAGCGCTGGGAATTTAAAGTGACGGATACCAATGGCTTTACGAATGCACAAGTGACAGCTGGCGGCATCGATACGTCGGAAATAATCGAAGGAACGCTGGAATCCAAGCTAGTACCTGGGCTTTATTTGGCTGGCGAAGTGATGGATGTGGACGGAGACTTCGGCGGCTATAACCTACAATGGGCCTGGAGTTCCGGATATGTGGCCGCCATGGCGCTAGCTAAGTCAATTCAATAAATTTATTAGGAAAAGGGATGCATCAATTAACATGTATAAGGATCAGACTTCTAAGCACCACGAGCTGTTCATTATCGGTGGGGGTGCTGCAGGTCTAATGGCTGCAGTTACAGCGAGGGATCAAGGTATTGATACAGCAATTATTGAAAGCAATGACCGGCTGGGGAAGAAAATAATAACGACGGGTAACGGGCGTTGCAACATTACGAACCAATCCACCGCCACCGGTACGGATGAAGCGGCCGCTTTATCACGCAAGTATCACAGTAATCAGGAAGGATTCCCAATACATGTATTGCGGCAATTCGGTGTCCGCCAAACGATCGAATTTTTCTCCTCGCTCGGGCTTCCTTTTGTAAGCTTGGAGAATGGCCGGATGTATCCGATGTCGCTGCAGGCGGCTTCGGTGCCGGGTGTATTTAAGCTGGCGCTGGAGGATCGGAATGTTCCCGTATATTATAAACATAAAGTGTTGGATGTTACCGTTTCGGCGGGACATCCGCGGTTCGCGATAACCTGCCAGACGGAGACAGAGGAACAGGTTGTGTATACCAGCGACTATCTTTTTCTATGTGCAGGCGGCCTTACCGCTCCCAAAACGGGAACGGACGGCTCCGGTTATATGCTTGTCCAACGTCTGGGGCACACCTTGATCAACCCGGTGCCAGGTATTGTACAATTGAAGCTGGATTATCCGTATTTGAAGGAACTATCGGGCATCAAATTTGAGGGAGAGGCCCATGTTATCGTAAACAATGAAGTCATCCGCACTGAGTCTGGTGAGATTCTTTTTACGGACTATGGTATTTCGGGCCCGCCCATACTTCAGCTCAGCAGAAAGGCTGCGTATAATCTCGGAATAGGAGAATCGGTGACATTGTCGGTTGATTTAATGCCGGAGCGCACGGAGGAAGAGTTAATTGATTTTCTGGAGATCCACTGGGGGATCTTCGGACACCGGACGGTTGCCGATTCCCTTATAGGTATCGTCAGCAAGAAACTGATTCCAGTTCTGCTGAAGGAGGCTGGAATTGATCAACAGTTGCACCTGCTTTGTCAGGATCTTTCGTGGAAAACAAAAAAAATATTTTATAAAATCTTGAAGCGTTGGGAATTTAAAGTGACCGATACCAATAGCTTTACTAATGCACAAACAACAGCTGGTGGCATCGATACGACGGAGCTAACCGAAGGAACGTTGGAATCTAAGTTAGTCCCTGGACTGTATTTGGCAGGTGAGGTGATGGATGTCGATGGAGATTGCGGCGGCTATAACCTGCAATGGGCCTGGAGCTCCGGCTATGCCGCCGCGATGGCGCTTGCTGATCGACGTGCTAGCACCACGTAAGGGGGCAGATGGTTGCTGACTCTTAAACGATCACCTATTACTAGGCAGAGGTTTGCTGTAACAAGTCTGGTTTTAGTAATGTGAAAGCGATGAGGGTTGTTTCTCATCGCCTTTTTGTGATTTTTTAAAGTTTGGTGCTCATTTAAAAATGATTGTTGGGGTTTAGCGAAATATCAATATTCGTTGCTTAACTCTGATGTCTTCATTTTACCTCAACTTTATTGTCGTCCCTTTATTAATCCTTAAGTTTATCAATTAGAGCTAGTATTCGTCTATTTTTTGTATCTTCCTTTTTAGCAAGCTCAATATAATTAATCTGCTCTCGTTTAATGTAATCAGGCTGGTTTAGAAATGTATTCAGCATGTGGTACTCTTCAAGGTTTGTAGTAATGTAATCTGGCACAATCAGTTTACGATTTTCCTCGCATTTCTTAAGTATTATATGTAATGTATCACCGAGCTCTTTTTGTAATGCTCTTCGAATAAATTCGTTATAAACAAAATAATGCCCATTCTTTGACGGCAATAAAGTATGGTCAAATTCGTACCCGTCAACAGAGATTTGAATAGGTACTTTACCATTAGTATTGAATATCTCCCTTACTGAATAGGGGAAATAGACTACTTTCCATTTCATTTTACCTTCCAGCAGCTTTATCTCACTATCAAATTCATAAACCATATTAAATAACACTCCTCGTGGTAAAGAAGCTGATTTCGGTCACTCATTTTATCATAGCCACTTTGCTGTTTCTAGGTGATTCGAATTCAATATGCTGTTGCAATAACCTATATGATGTTGAACATGCCTTATCTGCATGAGGATAACATCAGTTTTAGTTATTTCTTCGTATAGTACACATGGTTCCAATAATCTGCAGTCAGTAAGTTCATCAAAAAAATTACGAGCCACACTCAATATCTCCTCTAGGTACGTCGTCATTTCCTCCTTAGTAGGGTAGTCAGAGCACTCCTTATCTAAGTCTTCTGTTATATCTTTACCGAAGTCAGGTATTTTGAATTCTTCATCCTTCTGCTGCCTAAACCAAAATTTCATGCTGGTTGTAGCGTGGAATATATGCTTCCAGTATTTATGCTTGGCATTCTTCCAAAAATGATCAGGACATACTTCGATAAGATTCTTCAACATTTCTACGGTTGGATCAAACTGTCTTCTTAAAACAGCCACCATCTTATCACTCATGTTCATCAACTCACTTCTTGAATTTTAGAATCTTAACTTTATTCTTGTTCTCAGCAACCAAAACCTTCCATTTTACGATGGTGCATTTGGAAAATTTGTGTCACATAATAATTTAATGAAGCTGTCGCTATTTATCTTGAATTAAAAGTATTGCAATATAGGATAGGTTCGCGATTCAATCATAAAAAAATTATTACTTATACTGGAGGAACCTCTAGAAGATGAACCCACAACTGTTACAGGATTTTCCGTTCTTTGAACATCTTGATGATGAATATTTAGCTGAAATTACTAAGGTATGTGGCGAGCGTACTTATATAAAAGGAGAGTCCATCTTTTTGAGGGTGAAGAGGGAGAGGAGCTCTATCTGGTTCTATCTGGAGTTGTTCAAATCTATCAAGATAACCACTCTAGGGATGTAGTACTCTCTATTTTTAGAGTAGGTGATTTCTTTGGAGAGATGGCTTTGTTGCAAAATGAAAGAGCGCGCTCTGCTTCTGCAAGGACCATTGAGAAGTCTACCTTATGTATTTTGAAAAAACGCGATTCATTACTTTACTAAAAAGTAATCCGGAAATACTAATCGGCATTTTGGAAACAGCATTAGATCGTCTGCGTGATGCCAATAAATTAATAACAAACTTAACCGTTATCGACGTGCGTACGCGTATTGCTCGCGTGTTGTTGCGTCTAACAGAACAGCACGGAGTGCCCTCTGATGAAGGTGTTCTAATCGATTTGAAATTAACGCATCAACACCTGGCGGATATGACAGGAACGGCGCGTGAGACCGTGAAAAAATCATTGCTTGGATTACAGGATGAGCAGTTGATACGTATTGATTAAAGGAAATACATTATGATGCGGCTCCATAGGTAGTAAAAGAAAAGACACCTTGAAGGGTGTCTTTTTACGTTATTGCAGCTTAAAAAGAAGATTCCAACAGTATTCCCGACTTTAATGAAAGTTCCCGGTTTCATTTTCCGTGAATTTGCCGTCGCTGTCATGCTGAGATTGCTTGCGGCGATCATTACGGGCTTGTTGCTGCTGTTGGGCTTCCAGGCTGTTTACGGGCGTGGCTTCCAAATCTTTTACAGTGTTGATCAGATTCTTGTCTGGTTTATTTGCGCTCAATTGAAAATTCCTCCTTGTTTACCTAATGGTTGTGAATTTTATTATGTGCTGGCTACTGTGTGGCTATTCGTGTTGTATGATCACAATCCATTCGCTGTCCTATAATCATTAGCTCAGAACACGGTTAGATATGGGAGATATGAGTAAATGATTGTTTCGGAACCTTTTTTAGTTTTGATATGTTGAACGTGTTCTGGTTCCAGAATTTGTATTATTTTCGAAGGGATACAGGGGCTAGATGCAGGATCTCTTTCTAAATATTTAGGAGGTGAAAAGAGAAACTTCATTTTTTGCAAGCGGTTACAATAATATCTGCAACAAATTAAATCGGGAGGAAATAAAATGAAAAAAAGAGTTGCAAAGGTAACCAGTATTGTTGTGTTGTTTTCTCTTGCTCTTTCTTTAATAGTAGGTGGATGGACAAATACGGTGGTGCATGCTGCTGGTCTTGCGGTAACAGGCAGTGGAGGCTGGAATGAAACGGCATATGTGGAATGGTCACCTGTAAGCAATGCGACAGGGTATAACGTTTATGTTAAATTGGCAAGTGCAGCGGATTCTGGGTATCAACAAATTAATAATGAGTTAATCCGCAAATATTCTTCCTACTGGAGAGCAGATGCTGTTGGGCTTGCAGCCGGTAATTATGTGATGAAAGTTGAAGCTACCTTGTCAGGGGGTGGGACGGTAAGTGCGGTTTCAAATCCACTATCCGTAACGTCATATGACCGCTCAGGATTTGCTTTTTCGACTAGTTCGCAATATGGTACAGGATCAGGGGCTTATAATGAGAATGGAACCCTCAAGAATGGTGCTCAAGTGCTGTATATAACATCTCAGAATGCGCAAACCGTAACCCTTGGTGTGAAAATCAACAGCTCCGGCGCTGTACAAACAGGGGTTGGTCTGGGTGGTATTCTGACACTGAGACAAAAAGGTTATGATACAACTCCACTTGCGATCCGAATTATCGGAAAAGTTACAGCTGCTGATCTGAGTGGACAGCTTAACAGCAGTGGGTATCTTGAAGTCAAAGGTAAAAACAATTATTCGGAAATGAATATTACTATTGAAGGTATCGGGAATGATGCTTACGCGTACGGTTGGGGAATGCTTCTAAGATATGTAGGTAATGTGGAAGTAAGAAACCTGGGTGTAATGTTATTCCCTGACGATGGCATTTCAATGGATTCCGGCAATATGAATGTCTGGGTGCATAATAATGATATTTTTTATGGAGCTGCTGGAGGCGATGCAGACCAAGCCAAGGGCGACGGTTCCACAGACCTTAAAAATGGATCCAACTATATTACAATCTCTTACAACCATTACTGGGATTCCGGAAAATCCTCGCTAGTTGGTTTGAGTGAGCCGGCTGAATTTTTTGTTACCTTCCACCACAACTGGTTTGACCATTCGGACTCCCGTCATCCGCGGATTAGAGTGGCTTCCGTCCATATCTATAACAACTTTTTCGATGGTATCTCCAAATACGGTGTGGGTGTAACTACAGGTGCTTCAGCTTTTGTAGAATCTAATTATTTTAGACATGCTAAATTTCCAATGATGATCTCCTTACAAGGTACAGATGCTTTAGGGGAGGGTACGTTCTCAGGCGAAAATGGAGGTGTGATTAAAGCCTATAACAATCTTATTGTAGAGGCTTCAAGTCTCATCTATGCGAATTCAAACACAGGGACAGCTCCTGCTAATGCTACCTCATTTGATGCTTACTTAGCTTCGTCAAGAAATGAAACCGTCCCAAGCTCATACAAAGCACTAAAAGGCGGAACAGCCTATAATAACTTCGACACGAGCGTAAATACAGGAGTGAACGTATCTAATATTGATAACGTAAGCAATGTTGAACAGATTGTTATGGCAAAAGCCGGACGTCTGAATGGCGGAGACTTCACATGGGAATTTAATGATTCAGTGGATGACGTTTCGTATGCGCTGAATACAGCGCTGATGTCTGCAATCAGAGGCTACACAACGGGACTTGTCTCTGTAGGGGGGAATTCAAACCCAACGAATCCGACTCCGACTCCATCAGTAACACCTACGCCAACAGTAACTCCTGTGCCAACAGCGACCCCAGCTCCAACAGCAACTCCTGTACCAACGGCGACTCCAGCACCGACGACAACGCCAGTGCCGACAGCGGGAGCAACCGTTCACAACTTTACTACTGATGGAACAACAAGCAGCTTCTTCAATATCCAAGGCAATCTCTCAACAAGTAAGGGAACTGTGGCATATCAGGGTTTAACCCTATCCCAATGTCTAAAAATTGAGAGTGCAACCAGCATTCAATTCACTTCTGCTAAAGCTTCAGCGCTAACCCTAGTGTTCAACACAGAGGGAACGAAAATCAAAGTGGATGGAACAAGTTACCCTATAACCAATGGCATTGCCACTGTCTCTCTGGCCGCAGGTGCGCATACCATTACAAAAGATAGTACGGCGAATCTGTATTATATGAAGCTGGAATAGGGAACTGACCGCCTCTACTTTAATATGGAGTATCAGAAAAGCGACCTGTAGGGGTCGCTTTTCTTTGCTTTTTCTTATGGTCTTATTACTTGAGTTATTGTCGATTGAAAAACTATCAATTTTGTGTTTATTTGATTAATCTTTATCATCAACCAAATCAATAATCTCACGAATATCCTCAATATTTAAAGCTTCTGCAATTTTGCTTATATGACTAAAGTTAATATTCTCCCTTTTTCCATTAGCTAACTCACTTAATGCAGCATGTCGGACATCGGATATTCTGGACAATTCTCGTAGGGAAATCTTATGTTTTTTAGTCAATTCTGATATTTTTACTATAACTCTCTTTCCCACTTCTAATCGCCTCACTAACTCTGAGTTTTCATCTTGACTATACGCATAAGACGGATTTTCTTTTCATGAGAATAAACCTCTCAGTTTTTAAGAAAGCTGCTGTAAGTAAAGTAAAAGACATCTTAACTGTGTCTTTTACTTTACTATATAAGCGTGATAGTTCAATCCAGCCTATACTAATTCTCGGTTATTCCCCATACCGGTCAATCGCCATAGCTGCGGATTTCAGCATGCGCCGCTTAAGATGCTCACCCTCGACGATTTTTACGCGCAGGCCAAGAAAACGGATTTTGGACAATAGGAATTCGCTATCGTCTCTCATGTAGATGACTTTGATTCGATAGATGCCCGAATTTTCATCAAAGGACACGGACTTATCAAAACAGGAAAAGGCGTACAGAATTCGTGACAGCTCAGCATTAAAGGTGGGAATGACTTGAATACATGCACATTCTTTCTGATCCTCTAATAATCGCGTTATTCTTGCTTTTAAGTCATCAATCCGTTTGGCAGGGAAGGGAGCTGCTTCGACAGAAACAATGTTTTTTAGTTTAGTGGACATAAGAGAACGTTGCCGGGTGCTATACCATTGCAGATACCACTCCCGCTTATACATGTTGTATTCCAGCTTATGAGGGAACCCGGCTTGGTCAGTTCGTTGGCCTCCATGCTTAATATGGAAAGTAATAAGGATCGCTTGATTCTGCATGATTATACAGCGGAGTGTACGAAGCATTGGATGATAGACCTGCCGCTCTTTGCTTTTAGCTTTCTCCATAATAATTTGCCGCACTTCTGTGGACGCTTCTGCCTCCAATATGGCGTTCAATTTACTTAAGGTATCCAGTGTAAAAGCTGCTTCTGAGGCCGGGTGCATTAACATGGTTTTCAGCCAGGAACGTTCCTGGGAGGTCAGCGCTAATGAACCCACTTCGTCGAGGCGTGAAATGATTTGGAAGTTAAATATTTTCTCAAATGGATTCATAATAGCTGTGAATCTCCTTCCACTCCGCGATAAATTGCTTACGCAGCCAAGGGGGTTCTAATACCTCGCAGCTCGAACCAAAGCTTCGTAACCACGGCTTAATTTCATAAATACCATTCACTGTGATCTCATAAAGGAATGTAGAATCGGACTCTTCCGTAATTACTCCCCACTGTCCCTGCGCTTCAACCCGCTCCCGAATAAAATTAACACCAGAGCGATTGGGGTTATAAAATCTCGCCACCACTTTAATTGCACGGGTGGTATCTATAACCCAGCTGTTTGTCATCTGCTCTTCCAGATTGCTGAGTTTCTGAGCAAACTCTGCTTCTTCCACAGTGTCGCCCTCCTCAATTTGAGTAAGGCCCTCCATTCGGAATTTCATGATGCCCATACGTGAATTATGTCCGATTAAATACCAGCGCCCATATTGATGGTCATAGATGACGCGGAGCGGAAGAACGGTTTCTGTGACGCCCCTTGTTTCCCGCTCAAAGAGAGGATTGGTATTCTGAGAGGCGTAGTTTTTGCCCTTTTTAGGGGATAGATATAGAAACTTAATTTTTTTTCGCTGCTGAATCGCTGCAAAAATTGTGTATAGGTGTGCCTCGTCAAGAATACGTGAATGATAATTATATTTGTATCTATGGGTTTCCGTAGCTTCGGGGTTATAACCCCGCTTCCGCAGGACCTTTTTTAAGGTGTCGCGCAGCAGGTAACCTTGCACCGACGGAGTCTGCGTGTTGGCGATGACATCAACATAGTCGTAAAGATCCAAGAGCTGATCGCCCGATAATTGATCAATCAGATCGTTAGCAGCCTTGTATCGATAAGGACGGCCCTCATTTACACGAAGAATAACGCCAACTTCCTCAAGATATTTCAGATCTCCACGGATGGTCTTCTCATCGGGCATTGGACAATCGGTTGGCATTTGCTCACTGCAGACATCCTGTAGATCTTTAGCCGTTAGCTCCTGAGTCTGAAGCGCAGTTAATAGTAGAGTAAGCCGGATGCTCTCCGTTTCCTTAAGCGACTTCGCCCGGAACAAGAACAGGAGCAGCGGGTCGGCAGATTCATAATAGTTATAGCGGAGCCACTCAGAGAGTTCCGTTCCTTGTTCTGTAGGCAGGTCTTGTTGTAAGACGGTTACCATGCCCTTCAGGTTGCGCAGCGTTTTGTCATAGGTATGTACAGAAATGCCGAGACGATCGGCGAATTGTTGTCTGCTGTAAGCTCCCCCCGCTAAAGAGAGCATGCGAAGAAATTGAATCTCCTTGTCAAAACTTTCCCGGGCCATTTGTATCCCTCCAGCCTGTAGCGAATCCATTAGAAATAGTAGTACTTATTATATTAAGCACCAGAGTTGAATAAAATGGAAGTATTTTTGGCCGCCGCCATACTTCCGCCCTGTTCGTTACAGGGAAGATGAGCGAAGATAGATCCATGAAGCCGAAGCAATTCTGAAGAGGCGTTCGAATAGTATCAATGGTAGAGAATAGGGAAGTAACCGATCTGGAGGGATGAAGATGGATCCTATAAACAAGCTTATCTGTGAGCAGCTGGAACAGATTGAATATGAGGAGCAAGTTACAATATTGTATGCCTGCGAATCAGGCAGCCGGGCCTGGGGATTCCCATCGCAGGATAGTGATTATGATGTGAGATTTATTTATCTGCATAAACCGGAATGGTATCTATCTATTTTTGATAAGCGGGATGTGATCGAGCGTCCTATTAACAATATGCTTGATATCAATGGCTGGGATTTGCGTAAAGCACTGAATTTATTCCGGAAGTCAAATCCACCGCTGCTGGAGTGGCTGCAATCACCCATTCAATATGCCGAAAAGTACAGTATAGCAGAGAAGCTTAGAAGCATCTCCCCGTACACATTTTCGCCGAAGTCTTGTATGTACCATTATTTAAACATGGCAAGAGGGAACTACCGTGATTATCTGCAAGGCGAACAGGTCAAGATCAAAAAGTACTTTTATGTGCTTCGTCCCGTTCTAGCTTGTGAGTGGACTCACCGATATGGAGAGATGCCGCCGATGGAGTTCGATGTACTGGTAGAGCGGCTTATTCCGAAGGATGAAGAGCTGTGGCAGGTGATTCAGCAATTGCTGGCACGAAAAAAATCCGGTGAAGAACTAGACTACGGACCGCAGCTAACCGTGATTAACGATTATTTAGAAGAACAGTTCCAAGTGTTGGATAAGGTGGCGGCGTCCTTGAATGCTAAGGAGAACAACAGAGATCATCAGCTGGATGCTCTATTTCGAGAAGCTTTACAGGAAGTATGGGGACGGGCCCTATAGAAAGATTGATAGGAGGAAGATGGTAGTGGCTATTGTACAACTGAAATCTACGAATCCAAACTTCACTTTTTTAATTAAAAAAAATCCAGTGACAGGTATGCAGCTTCGTCCGGTTCGTCAGGGAGTGGCTTATGGATGGTATTCTGATGAGGCAACTTATAACGTTTATTTTAAGGATGCAGATAACGATATATCCTACAAGCAGAACGGAAGCGAGAGCTTTGAGTATTTAAATGTCTCCCGGTTTAATACACCTCTATTTCCGCTTAATGCGGTCAATGAGTTTTTCTCTACACCCTTCAAAGCCCAGGATGAACGGGATGCGGAAGGATATGAGCATTCTTTTTTCATTAATATGGTTCAGGTTGAGCGGATACACTATATTGAATTTTTCCAAAAGCATTTAAAGGGATATACCTTCTCCTTGCAGCATCAGGCACATAAGAGCTATTCACTGACGATTACCACACATAAAAGCTTGTATCACCTCTTGCATGTTGTTGGTGTGCTGTCCTTGTTCTTATCCATATTTGGGGATGAGTACATAGATATTTCGGATGCTATTTTGGATAAATATATCCGCAGCCTTAACGTCATTGATGCACCCTTTTATATAAGAAGTCTATTTGCAAGGAATTTCCTTACCTCAAAGGAACGGTTCAAGCGATATAAAGCCTCCATCGAACAAACGGACCAGTATTCTATTGGGCTGGAGTATGGCGGTACTGCGATGCAGCGGCGTACTTTTATTTCGAGTGTGCTTCCATTCAATAAGCCGATTCTGGACATCGGTTGCGGAGAAGGTTTCTATGCAATTCCGTTTGCCGGGAAAATAGAGAGTACCTATTATGCGGTAGATATAGCTGAGGAGCTGCTGGAGGTTGTGAATCGGAAAGCGAAAGCTAAGGACATTGATAACATTGCAACCTTTGGCTCACTGGACCATTTTCTGGAGTCGTACAACGGGGAGCAGGTTGATGTGATTCTAACAGAAGTTGTAGAACACATGAGCGAAGGTGAGGCAGCAGAGCTTATTCAGCAAATAATCGGTAATGTGAATTTTCAACAGCTTATTGTGACCACACCGAATGCTGATTTCAATCGTTATTATGAGCTGGAAGGATTCCGGCATGAGGATCACAAGTGGGAAATGGGACAGCAAGCGTTCGGGCAATGGGTTTTGGATACGATTCAAGGTTTAGCAGTCGAGGTCGAATATTTGATGGTTGGTGACCGGGTTGGCGAGATCCGTACGACGCAATGCGCTATTGTGCGAAGAAAGGAGGAATAGACAGTGGAAATTCAAACACGTGTACATACCATATTTCTGCTTGTAGGAGCAACGGAATGTGGGAAATCGACCTTTGCTAAAGAAGTTCTGATCCCGCAGTTAAAACTAGAGGATGTTTCTAAAGGGTTACGTACGAATGTGCAGTACTTATCCTCGGATAGTATCCGTCAGGAGATATTGGGCTACGACTATGATAAGTATGATCAGGTTATGCTGGAGGCGAGTTCGCATACCTTTCAATTATTGTTTGAGAGATTGAAGTTAGTCACTTCTTTTCCGATTAATGCGGAGTTTGTGGTGATGGATACCATTGGGCTATCCGAAGATTATCGTAGTAAAGTCCGTGAGATCGCCGGGCAAAATAATTACAATCTGGAGGTTATTCTGTTTGATTACCGCAAACGGGAGGATTACTACGCCTCAGAGCGCTCGAAGAAGCTGATCTCCAATCATTTAAACCGGCTCAGAAAAGAAGTCTTGCCTGTTCTGTCACGGGAAGGTTACAACAAGATTCATAAAGTGCGTGCTAAAGATTTTATTCTCGAGGGTGAAGGGATACCTAATCCGGACTACCGGGTGATTATACAGGATTGGGATACTTACGCATCTACGGTACTTCTACAAGCACAAGAGTATATTGTGGTTGGGGATGTTCATGAGTGTGTCGAAGAGCTTCAGGGACTATTACGTAATTACGGCTATCGGGAGCACGAAGGTAAGTTAAGTGCAACAGATAAGCTCAGTAACACACGAGTCATTCTTGCTGGTGACTGGATTGATAAGGGTAAAAAGACGCGGGAGACGATTGAGTTCTTATTTGATAACCGCGAGCATTTCCTATTTGTTATGGGCAATCACGAGAACTTTGTATACAAGTACGTAAAGGGGGAGATTCAAGGAACCGATCCGGAACTGCTAAGAACGTACTTTGATTCCACCCAAGTGCTTAAGGAGGATCCCGCGCTTTTTAGTAAATTTTCGGCTTTAGTGGAGCAATCCCAGTCCTTTTACCGCTATATCGGTATGCAAGGTCCTTCTTTTTATGTTACCCATGCTCCTTGCCGTAATAAGTACATTGGTAAGCTGGATACGAATTCACTACGCCATCAGCGTAACTTTCGGCTGGATCGTGAGGTTTCCTTTGAGGAACAGCTTGATTTCCTAAAGCAAGAGGCTGTGAGTAATCACCCCTTTCATCTCTTCGGACATATTGCAGCCAAGCAGACTTTTCGGATCAAAAACAAACTCCACCTCGACACAGGGAGTGCGCAGGGTAATGAACTAACTTCTGTTCGCATGTCGTTTAAACCTTTCTATAAAAGTCAAAAATCGCATGTGACTACGGTGCACGAAGAGCTAACTATCCTGTTCCGGGAAAAGCAAACCGTATCCTTGCTGGAGCTTGATTACGAGTCTGTGCGCAGACTGCAGTATTCCTCGCAGAACCGGGTCAACTTCATCTCCGGGACGATGTCACCTGCGGATAAGGATGTGGCTGCCGGTGAGCTTGAGTCTCTGCAAAAAGGGTTGGATTATTTTGCCGAACGTCGTATTTCAGAAGTCGTTCTGCAGCCTAAATATATGGGATCACGCTGTAGTTTGTACCTTTATCGGGATATAGAGCAGTGTTACGCAATTAGCCGGAACGGCTATAAGGTTCAGGCGGTCGATCTGACGCCTATCTACGAACAGCTGCTTCATAAATTCGGAACCTATATGGCTGAGCAGGGGATCCGTGTGCTTTTACTGGATGGCGAGCTGCTGCCTTGGAAAGCGCTTGGGGATGGGTTAATTGAGCGTCAGTTCCGGCCAATTGGCAAAGCGCTGGAGACAGAGCTGGATTTCTTAAGACAATATGGATTTGAGGAGTCACTGGGTAAACTGATACAGGATTTTGAAGTAAGCGGGTTTGAACAAGACCAGCACCATATGTCGAAAGAGACGCTTAACAATAACTATGGGTCTCATGTTTACCAGACTTTTAAGCATGTCCGTGACATAAGAGAATCGTATGTAGATCTTGACCAGCGTGACGAAGCCTACCGAGTATACAAGCAGCAACTGGAGCTGTATGCGGGTGATGCGGAATTAACATACAAACCTTTTGCAATCCTGAAGGAAGTGCTGGAGAATGGCGCTGAACGGGTACCTGACGGCAAAACCTCCGAATTATACAGGTTCTTAAACGAGGATGAATCTCTGGTTCTGGACTTGAAAGAGCCTGATGCTTACATCAGAGCAGAGGAGTATTTCGCAAAGATAACGGTAGAGAAACATATGGAGGGAATTGTAATCAAACCGGAGCAAGAACAGCAGGGGGTAGTCCCATACATGAAGGTCCGCAATCCGGGCTACCTGTCGATCATCTACGGGTACGACTACAAGTTTCCACATAAGTATGCCAAGCTGATGAAGCAGAAGAATATCGCTCCTAAGCTTCGTACGTCCTTAATCGAACACCGGCTGGGCAGACAAATGCTAGAAGTGAAGCTGGATGAGATCTCGTCTGACAACGAGGACTACAAGCAAATTGCAGCAAACTTGTTATTCGAGGTAACGAAAGAGAAAGAGATCGACCCGAGGTTGTAGAGGATTGTTACAGGCGAAGAAACTTGGTTTGCCAATTATGAGAATGAGTTCAGGCTGTCGGGAAGGTCCCGGCAGTCTTTTTTTCGTTCGGGGAGGAAGCGGAAACAGCTATCTTGCAACAAACAGACAAATTAATGCAAGAAAACGTAAGATAGTGGTCATAGGCCTTTTTTGATAATAATATGAAACCTGAGAGGAGGCAGCACAACTTGGAAATCATTTTTGAAGAGGACATAGAAATGGACCGGGGTACTACGAAAGTAACAACCCACCCGGCTGAAAAGGAACATTGGGCAAATATCGAAGTAGCCATTCAAACATCGGAGAAACGGATCATGGTCATCAACGCCAAAAATGATCGCAATGTCTCGATTGTATCCAGCTCAATCGCGGTCATAGAGCCGGAAGGCCGTATGTGCAGTGTACGTGTAATTACGGGAGAAATGTTTCTTCTTAATACACGATTGAAATTTGTTGAAGAAGTTCTGAATTCACCTCAGTTTATAAAAATTAATAATCAGACCATAATCAACACCAGCTACATAAAAGAGTTCTCAGCAACGGATAATGCGAGAATAAAAGTGATTCTGACGAATGGTTCTTGTTATTTTGTCAGCCGCTATTATATTAAAAATTTCAGGAGGAACTATCATGGTTAATCAATTAAAAAATTCATTTTTTCAGGTGTTTACTTTAACTTCTTTATGGATAACGCTACTGTTAACTGTGTTTTTCAAGGATCAATCTATTGATATGTTATATCTATGGCGTATTGCAGGTATCGCCATTATTTCCGCGGGGATATTCGGAGTGATGTACAATGTGTTGTGGAACTATTTCACGTTAAGACCGCTTTGGAATATTCTGATTTCTTCGACCTTCAGTATATTTGGCGGAATGGGAATGGTGTGGTTATTCTCAAAAGAAATGTTCAACTTCATAAGCCCCTGGTTGCCTGGAATGTTGTTGTTATCGGTTATACTGCACACTATAGCTTTCTATTTCTACGCCAGAATTAATAGCAGGAAACAAGCTGAGGAGTTAAATAAAATTTTGAAATAACCTCGTTCTAATTGTAAAAACAGGAGGACGCACCTTATCGGTCCGTCCTCCTATCTATTCCTCATAAATACGCTTTAACCCATAATAACGAGCACGTTGTTTTCTGGCGCCATTTTGGCGACGGGGATCAGGTTGCCTTGAATTTCTTCACCGTTAATAACGATATGGGTAACCCCTTTTTGTACACCTTTCTTGTTCTCCACCTGGATGTTCAGCTTCTTCCCACGGAATTCCCGGACCATGGAAAAGTCTGTCCAGTCGGAAGGAACACACGGGTTGAGGCGAAGGCCATCAAATTGCGGTTGAACCCCCATAATACCTTCCACCAAGGAGACCATCACGGTTGAAGCGGTGCCGGTCAGCCAGTGGACATGGGCCCGGCCTTGATATGGGCTGTCCTTGGACTCGACAAACTGGCCATGTACATAAGGCTCGAGTTTGCGGATTTCGGCCTTATCGTTCATGCTGGCCGGACTGCAATTCAGGAAGTATTCGAACGCGCGCCCACCGTTGCCAATCATGGTTTCCGCCAGAATGAGCCATCCCTGCGGCTGGCTGAAGATGCCGCCGTTTTCCTTAGTTGAGGCGTTGAAAAGAGCCATCAACGCTACTGGCAAACCGTATTCACGGAACGGTGGGTAGAATAACATAGTGCCGTAATCGGTCCGCAGATTCTCATACACTTTGTCCATGGAGAGCTTCGCCTGATCCGGGCGGGCTGCACCGCTTAATACGGCCCAGCTTTGCGGATTAAGCCAAATTTTGGCCTCATCATTCTCCCAGGAGCCGATGGTATAGTTGTCTTCTGTAAATCCGCGGACGAATTGATCGTTCTCCCAAGCGTGCTTTTGAATGTTATCGTCCAGCTCATCAAGCAGGCCCTGCGCCCATTGAATGTCTTCAGGCTTGTTCTTATTTTGTGCAATTTCCATGAACACCTTGAATGCCATATACAGCTGGAATGCGACGAACAACGACTCGCCCTTCGCTCCAAGCCGTAGACAATCGTTCCAGTCGGCATGAAGCCCAACCGGCATGCCGTGTGCGCCCATACGATCCAGACTGAACTGAAGCGCCTGGCGCAAATGCTCGTACACAGTGCCCTCACCTTTATCCGAATAAGGGATTATTTCATCTGTAAAATCCCAGTTGCCACTTTCATTCAAGTATTTAATGACGGTTGGGAACAGCCATAAAGCGTCATCGGCCCGATAATGGGGATGACCAGTTTCCCGTACATATTCCGGATCATCCGGTGTGCCCTCATGCCCAGGATTGTGGTCAAATTTCACCAACGGAAGTCCACCGCCGTTGGAAACCTGGGCGGATATCATCAGTCTAAGACGTTCAAGGGCCATCTCATGATCCAGATGAATGATGCCTTGAATATCCTGCACCGTATCCCGATAGCCCAGTCCATTACGAAGACCGGAGTATTGGAAAGAGGCTGCTCGTGACCAGATGAAAGTGATAAAGCATTGATATGCATTCCAAGTGTTGATCATGTTGTTCAGGTTATCGCTTGGTGTCTGGACCTGGAAGCGGTTAAGCTTGCTGTGCCAGAATGCTTTTAACTCTTCGAGTTCTTTATCTACCACGGACAAGTCTTTATAATGGCTGAGAATCTCGGAAGCGCCTTTCTCATCATACTGTCCCAGTAGAAATGCGATTTCTTTCTCTTCTCCCGGCTGCAAATCTACGTTAAGCTGCAGGGCACCGCAGGAGTTAGTATTGTAGTTTAATGAATTGGAGCATTGGCCGTTCTCGACAGAGGCTGGATTGCCATAACTGCGGTAATCGCCTAGGAACGTATCCCGGTCACCGTCATAAGCGGTAACTTCTGCACCTGCAGCGCCGAAGAATCTCCAGGTCTGTTCTTCGGGGGTGTTTTCATTGATGACTTGAAGGATCATATTATTTTTATAGTAGGTCCGTGAAATAAACAAAGTGTACTGAAGGTTGACGGTATCCTGCTCGTAGTTGTTATTGTTGGTTAATTCAACAAATCCGAAGAGAGCCAGCTTGCGTGCTTTGGAGTCATCATTGCGCACCTTCATGCGCCACACCTCGTAGGTTTTGTTCAGTGGCACATAATATAATGATTCTGTATGGATGTTATCGTAATCCGAGACGAGGTTCGTGTATCCGGTTCCATGATGGCATACGGACTTATATTGCTCCAGATCTTTACCCACAGGCTGCCAGGAGCCGGACCAATAATCCCCGTTCTCCAAATCTCTCACGTAAATATAGCGTCCGGGCTCGTCCTTAGAGTTGAAGTGGTAACGGATATGCCGCCCATTTGCGCCAGATTTTACAAAGCTATAACCGCCTGCGTTACCTGAGATGATCGCGCCATATTCCGGCGAGCCGAGGTAATTCGCCCAAGGGGCAGGCGTATTCGGCTTGGTAATGAGGTATTCCTTGTTTTTTTCATCAAAATAACCATATTGCATAACCATTCCTCCTATTAAGTGGTTAATGGGTCAATCTATAAACGCGCGTTCACAAAGGGGTCAAATATCCATGTGTAATTTTATTATAAGATACTTTTAGTAAATCGATAACCCTATATTTTAGCGAAAAAACGAACAAAAATGCTAACTTTTTTGGTAGGTGTAAAGCGAAAGACACCTTGAAAGGTGTCTTTTTTTATTTTTGCGGCATGTCTACTCCACTAAAACACCATTAACAAACGTCATAGTTTTATCTTTGAATTCAAGAATAAACTTGTTTGGAAAATCCAGATCGGTATGAATCTCCGTCCCCAACATAACTTTTTTGCCTACATTATCAAAGGGATTATGAAGTAAACCTCTAGGCGTATACCTAGTTTCAGAACCGATTACATTATTATTCTCATCGCGGATAAATTTAGTTTTTCCTGAGAACACGAGGTCCTTGCCATTTTCCAAAGTTAGATGAACCTCCAAACGATCCTTTGTCTTCTGATAATCTATGACTACATCTTTAGAGGATACAGGGAAACCGATAACAAAAAATCCAATAAGGGCCGTAGCCAGTATAAGTACCGATAAGACGGAAAAAATGAGAGTTTTTATATTCTTTTTTTTCACTTTTTTAAAATAATTGAGTTTGTTAACTTCCTCTTTATCAATAATAGGCACACTTAGATTTGCTGTGGCGGTCATTTCATTATAGGATTGAAGGCAGCTTTCACAGGATTGCAGGTGTTTTTCGATTTCTTCGTTACTATGTACAGAGGTTAGCTTTTCAATATAGGAAGGTAATAAATCCTGAATAATCTCGCATTTCATGAAGATCTTCCTTTCATCAATTTTTGTTTTCCACGGTAAAAGGTAACTCTTGCCCAGGTTTCATCTCTTCCAAGAATTTCGCCAATTTCCCGAAAACTGAATTCTCCGGTTAAACGCAGATATAATACTTCTTTGGTATTTGGATCAAGTAAATGAAGTTGTTTAAATAAATCCATTTTGTCCTGAGCAAAAATGAACTGGGATTCTGTTGAATTTGCGTTAGCCAAAGAAGCGTCTTCTAATTCCTCAGACTTCCGCTTGCGCTGCTTGTCCAGCTCCTGATACCACACATGTTTAGCAATTTGACAGAGCCATACGTATACTTTGCAGGTCCCATCGTATTTGTCTATCGATTTTATAGCTCTATAAAAAGTTTCTTGGGTAATTTCTTCTGCCAGCAAGTGATTATGACAAAGGCTAAATACGAATTTATATACTTGGGTTGAATATTCCCTGTATAATTGCTCGTTGTCCTGCATCCATTCACCTCCTCAAGTTATATATCCGTAAAAAGCTATAAACGTTACAAGTTTTTTTAAAAAAATTGATTTATACAATTATCGCTTTCAACCCCGGTATGTGAGGGAATTAAGGAAGTTCAGCGTTAAGGCTGGTTTCACAGTAGGTTTACCCTTTATAATTACATGAGATCTTATTGTACAAGTTACAAGGGGGTTCATATATGATAACAAAGGTAAACCGGCAGTTAAATGAGGGTCCTAAAATTCAAAAAGAACAAGAGCTTGTTACCAAAATGATTCGTATATATTGTAAGAAAAAACATCATCATAAGGGGTTTTGTGAGGAATGTCAGGAATTAAATGAGTATGCGCTGAAGAGGCTAGCCTATTGTAAATTTGGTGAAGAGAAAACAGCTTGTGCCAAATGTCCTGTTCATTGTTACAAACCGGATTATCGCCAAAGAATTAAAGGGGTTATGCGTTTTTCTGGTCCGTGGATGCTGCTCTATCATCCCATTGAGTCGATTAGGCATATTCCGCTACCCAATAAATTGAGAAAATAAGTGAAAACCGGACATCATTTGATGCCCGGTTTAATGTATTTTTAGGTATTATTCTCCCAGCTTTTCAGCCTTCACCAAAATCTCTCGCAAAACACGGGCAACCCGGCTTTTTCTTCTCTTTACTTTTACACTTATTCGTCTTAACGACTCTTGGTATACGGCGGTATCCTTGGGTTCATAGAGCTGTTTGGCGGCAATCCGTAACGTTCTTCTCATTAATATTGCTGATGAACGTGTTAACTTCGTTCGGTATCCTCTGCGCAAGACCCGTATAGTATGTTTGTACTTCTCTAAGTCTTCGTTTGGGGGAACAAGGGCGAACAGATTTAGGGAGGAGTCATTGAATCCGTAGCTTTTGAACATGATTTTTAGATTCTCAATATTTATGAGATTTCCTCTGAAGTGGGTTGGATGTTCTTGGTGAACGCCGACAACTTCTTTGATGCTGTGAAAAGGGATTTTTAATCGATGCAGTCGATACCCAAGGTCCCAATCTTCGAGTCCATAGAGGATAAACTGTTCATTAAAACCTCCAGCACGAGTTAATTGGCTGCGTCTTATGGACACACAACGTGTGACGAGTAACATCCAAGGGGCTACATCTGTGCTGGCAAATTGCTTTTTAGTATTTGGAGGAACTCTTGAGGGAAAGGTGACTTTTGATAACGTCTCCGTCTGCTGAAGGATATCATTGGGTGTGATTAATGGGATGATTTCAGTCGCTGATTCGAAGTCGGGATTCCATAAGTTAGAAGCCGAAAGTGTATTGCGGCAATGCTCTTTTTCTTCAGGAGAAAAGTCTGGGTAGTAGTGGGTATAAGCGTCATCCCATGAGTGTGGAATACCTGAAATTATGGACTTAGGATATTTACGGTGATACTGGTTTACGATCCTAATGAAGTCAGGGAATACTAGAAAATCAGCATCGCAGAAGATGACGTATTTCCCTTTTGCCTGACTCAGCCCCAGATTTCTCACGGCAGAACGGCCGCGTTGTTCCTGCTGAGCGACATAAATAAGCGGATAAGAAGTTTGAAAGCTTTCGACCATTTCCTTGGTACCATCTGTAGAACCGTCATCTGCGACGATCACCTCGAATCGATCCTTCGGATAGGTCTGTGTCTCGAATGAAGTGAGTGTAAGTAGCAGCTGCTGAAGTCGGTTATAGGTTGGAATTATGATGCTGTAACGGATAGCCAGAATGATCACCCCCACCATTTAATAAAAGCCCTTGAATAGGATAAATAATAACAATATATTCAGGGACTTTAGCCTGGTCTAGTCAAACGCCTTTAAGGATCGAAATAGGCAGTGGACAGGGGCCAATATGGGATGATCTTTAAAAAAGACAGCCCCTAAAGGAGATCTATCGATTCCTTTAGGGGCTGCTCCTTTTTATTTTCTATTTTCCACTAGGTAATAATTTATTCAATAAGATCGCTGCCAATGAAGCAGCTAGGATAGGTGAGCCTAATAAATACTGCACGAATGTAGGTAAAGAGTTCAAGTAGTCACCAGGAATGAGTACCAACGCCAAGGTGATGATCATAGGTAAGGCAATAATGTACATTTCTTTTTCGCCGATAGTTACATTCTTCATTACTTGCACACCATTAATTGCGATGATGCCGCAGATGATGGCGAAGACGCCGCCGATTACAGCGGATGGAATGGAAGAGATCAAAGCGGCGAGTTTACCAGAACAACCAAAGAGGACAAACCATCCTCCTACAGCGAGAAAGACCCGGCGGCTGGCAACACCTGTAATGGAGATGATCCCTGCATTAGTTGAATAACCTGTAACAGGAGTCGAACCGAGCACAGAGGCAATAAGACAGCCAATTCCTTCTCCAATTACGCCGCGGTTAATATTTTTGTCTGTCAAAGGTTTATTGATTACATTGCTGACCGCAAACCAGGTGCCTGTTGTTTCAGCCAGCAGCACGATATAAATAATAACCATGGTGATAATAGCTGAAAAGTTGAAGGAAAAGCCGAAATCAACAAAAGCGATCCGCGGCATGCTAAACCATTTAGCGTTGCTTATCGCTGAGAAATCTAAAACGCCCATAATATTAGCGGAAATACATCCGACTACTAACGCCATCATTACGGAAAGAATTCGGAAGATAGATCCTTTATTACGGAACAAAGTACCGAGAATCACAAAAATAAGCAGTGTAGCGCCTGAAATAAGGGCTAATAATACGTTTTGATTAATTGAAGCGCCGGAGGCTCCGTAGATATTATCTCTGATCGCAACAGGCAATAAAGATAGACCTACAATGAAAATGATTGTGCCTCCTACGATAGGTGGGATAAAGTTTTTGACGATTTTATTAAAAATTCCAGCATAGCCCAAAATAATAACCAGGATGGCCCCGATTAAGCTGGCACCCAACACGGAGCTCCAACCGAGCTCCCCGCCACCACTAGCCGCATAAATACTGACGATCGCACCAAGCGGAACATAAGAAGGACCTTGAGCGATAGGCAGCTTCATACAGAAATAGGTTTGCACAATCGTTGCAAGTCCTGCGGCAATAAAGGTGGATTGGATTAACGCGCTGGACTGATTGGGTTGTAAGCCGATTAACATCGCAATAAGGAATGGCACTACATAGGCATCCATAGCCAATACATGTTGAAAACCGAGAATGACGGATTTACTAAATGAAACTTTTTCATCGGGTAGGACAGTTAATAGCTGTGATTCCAAATGTGCTTGCTCTTGTACGTTTGCTTGTGTTTTCACTCCGATGCCCACCTTAAGTTTTTTAGTTTAATTAATCTTTAACGCGAATGAACTTTTTCACCCTGTACCCAGACTTCACGGATATTTTCAGGCCGGGCCAGATACATTATCTTTTGAAAAATATCTTGCAAATCCTCATTCTCATCAAAGATGGGCAATTTCGCCGACGGTAATTTCGTATCAATAATTTGAACATCCCAGGTATAACCTTCTAGTAACCGGCCGATAGGTAAGCTTAAGCTTTCCCCGCCGCCAGCGGTAGCAAGATAAAAGGATTCATGGATCGTAATCCGTGATCCGGGTACTCCGCGATTTGGTGCAGACAGGGAAGGATTCACACCATCCTCCAGCATTCTTGAAGACATTACGGCTTGTCTAATGTTATCGAAGAGACTAGGTGAAAAACCTCCGGAAATATCAGAGCCTAAACCAATCTCCACGCCTTTGGCATGGAAGTCAGCGATCGGAATAACACTATTGGCAAAATACGCGTTGGATATCGGACAATGAGCAATAGCTGTTCCTGTCTCTGCAAACAAATTCACATCATCTTCATCTAAAAAATTACAATGTGCCATTACAGATTTATCACTGAGCAGACCAAAATCATGCAAGGCAAAAGCATCGTTCTTCTGGAACCGTTCTTGCACATAACCGTGCGCCCAATCACTTTCACTACAGTGCGATTGAACATACGTATCATATTTAGCGGCTAGTTCTCCCAAGCCTTGTAAAGCCTCATTAGTGCAGCTTGGAATGAACCTTGGTGTCACTACCGGATATACGCCTTGTTTAGTAGATTTAGCGAGTTCTTGTACAGCTAGTATAAATTCTTCCGTATCCACTAGTGCGGTGTGGGTGTCGGAGTCGCGGTAATTCTCAGGATTTCCCTGCGGATCGTCCATAACCACTTTTCCAACGAGTCCACGTTGCCCTTTTTCCGCACATATTTTAGCCAATAATAAACTGGCCTCTTTATGCACCGTTGCAAAATAAAGTGCTGTAGTTGTTCCGTTTGCGAGCAAAGTGCCAACCACGTCATCGTAGACTTTTTTTGCAAAAGCCAGGTCCGAGAATTTAGACTCCAGTGGGAAGGTATAAGTATTTAGCCAATCATAGAGTGGAATATCTAATGCAGTTCCAGATTGAGCCCATTGTGGCGCGTGAACATGCAGGTCGATAAAGCCGGGCAAAAAATACTGGCCTTCAGCTAATACATGAAAATTGTCCTGACCTTGATAAGCATCAAGCAAGGGTTGATAGTCGGGGTGCTTCGGTGCAACAATCATTTCTATCATCCCATCCGTGTTGATACAGAAGAGATGGTCCTTTAAAATTTGAATTTCTTTTGGGGATAGGCTAGAAAATGAAGTGCCTAGGAATATTTGCATATATTTTCTCATAATTTCCGCCTTAATGTTCGTCTTTTGGTGTGCATTCGTTATTATAATCCGTGAAAAAGGATAAGTCCAGACCAAAAGTCGAATAAAGGCGTAATTGACGGATAGGAGGAGCGGAGGAATTGAAACCGAATATGACGCATAGACGTCATGTTCGCTATGCTAGAATACAGAAAAAGATAGAGGGAAGTAAAAAATGCAGGTGTGTTTCGATTCCTTTACGGTTATAGGAAATGAATGCGGTTACTATCTTGTGATATAATAGATGAAATCGATCAATAGTTTGAGAAAATTGGATTAGGAGTGTTGCCTGGATGAGAAGATACAACATTTGGCGCCCGTTGATGTTAATTATTGTTGCTGTACTTACAAAAAGCTTGGTCACTAACCTGTGCATTTTGTTTGGTATGCAGGCTGAAGCAGCTAGTAGTATGGGGACGCTGGGCATGGTCATTGCCGGTTTAGTGATGTACAATCGCATGACAAATCGCCGTCGTAAATAAGGTGGCCGGATAGATTATAAACGTCTGGTTATTATGTTATAGTAAAGATTGAAATAAAACTTGTATCGACCTGAAAAGGAGTACTTCATGACACAGTTTGTCTACAAACAAATTATTGATGACTTAAAAATGAAAATTTTTGCTGGGCAGTTTCCCGATATGAAATTACCGGATGAACGAACGCTTAGTGAAACTTATCAAGTGAGTCGTAGTTCTATTAAAAGTGCTCTGACTAAAATGGCAAATGCCGGCATTATTTTTAAAAAGCGTGGCTCAGGGACATTTATAAATCCTTTATACATAAAAAATGAATCTATTTTTAACTACGAAGGCTCTAATTTAGGTGTCACCGACAATTTTCAAATGAATGGGAAGAAGCCAAAGATTAAAGTTCTGAAATTCGAGGTCATTCCACCAACGGAAGAACTGCAACGGGATCTGTTTTTAGGACCACATGATTTTGTATACAAAATCGTTCGCTTGCGTCTTTTTGATGATGAACCCTTTATGATTGAAACGGGTTATATCCCAATCAAAATCGTGCAGAACTTAAATCAGACTATTATTGAAGGATCTATCTTTAATTATTTGGAGGATTCACGGAACCTGGCGGTAACCAAATCCTTTTTATCGATATCCGCAGAACCCTCTGAGGCTACGGATCAAGAGCTGCTGCATTTGCAGGCGAATGAGCCAGTAAGCATTATGGAAGGGATTTTCTTTTTAGATAATGGCACACCCTTTGAATTCTCCCATATGCGTTTCCACTATAAATACTTAAAATTTAATACCTTTGTGTCCGTTCATTAAAAGTAAGACTGGGGAATTTTTCTCGGTCTTATTTTTTTTATTTTGCGTAAAATAGATGAAGGAAAAGCAGCAAATATCTCCCGCAAACTTCAGCCCATATTTTTACATATATATTAATATTGACGTATTTTTACAGACAATTGACACCGTTTTTCATACTATGTTCATATTTTCACAAAATTGGACCGTATCATTTGTTGAAAAGGTTGAATTAATTTTTGGCGGCGGTATGATGTACTTGTGGAAGAAATTACGGCAATGTAGACACAGAAAAAATTTTGGGGAGTGGAAGAAATGGTATTATCCATGGATGTTGATTACTCATCAAAAACTTATTTAGAGAAGCTTGATGCATACTGGCGCGCAACTAACTACATCTCTGTAGGTCAACTGTATTTGAAAGATAATCCGTTGTTAAGAGAACCGCTGAAAGAAGCAGACGTAAAGATTAAGCCAATTGGACACTGGGGAACTATTCCCGGCCAGAACTTTATTTATGCCCATTTGAATCGGGTCATTACTAAATATGATTTGAATATGTTCTATATCGAGGGTCCTGGTCATGGCGGTCAGGTCATGGTTTCAAACTCCTATCTCGATGGTAGCTATACTGAAATTTATCCGGAAATTACACAAGATATCCCAGGTCTGAAGAAATTGTTCAAACAATTCTCTTTCCCAGGTGGAGTTGCTTCCCATGCTGCCCCTGAAACACCTGGATCGATCCACGAAGGTGGCGAATTAGGTTATTCTCTATCCCACGGTGTAGGTGCTATTCTGGATAATCCAGATTTGATCTCCGCTGTTGTTATTGGTGATGGAGAGGCTGAAACTGGCCCATTAGCGGCTTCATGGTTCTCCAACCGGTTCATCAATCCAGTTACTGATGGTGCAGTTCTGCCGATCTTGCACTTAAATGGTTTCAAAATCAGTAACCCAACGATTCTGTCTCGTCAATCCAAAGAAGAAATTACTGCATACTTTAAAGGTATGGGTTGGGAACCGTTCTTCGTTGAAGGCGAAAATCCTGATCTAATGCATCCAGAAATGGCTAAGGTGCTTGATACCATCGTAGAAAGAATTGAAGCGATTCAAAAGAATGCACGTGACAACAATGACCTTACGCGTCCGGTTTGGCCAATGTTGGTCTTCCGTTCTCCTAAGGGCTGGACGGGTCCAAAGCAATGGGATGGTGTTCCGAATGAGAACTCGTTCCGTGCCCATCAGGTGCCGATTCCAGTGGATCAAAAGAATATGAAGCACGCTCCAGCGTTATTGGAGTGGATGAACAGCTATAAACCAGAAGAATTATTTGATGAGAATGGTCGTCTGAATGTTGAACTTGCTGAGATCCTGCCAACTGGCGACAGACGTATGGGAATGAACCCAGTTACTAATGCTGGCAACCAAATTAAAGATCTAAACTTACCGAATTTCCGTAAGTTCGCACTTGATAATTCCAAACCAGGTGAAGTAATAGCACAAGATATGGCCGTTCTGGGTAAATACATGAAAGATGTTATCTCTCTGAACGAAGAGAACCGCAATTTCAGAATTTTCGGACCGGATGAAACAATGTCCAACCGTCTGGGACCTGTCTTTGAAGTGACGAAACGTCAATGGTTGGATCAAGTGATTGAGCCGAATGATGAATTCCTAGCTTCTTATGGCCGTGTTATCGATTCCCAATTGTCTGAACATCAGGCAGAAGGTTTGCTTGAAGGTTACGTATTGACAGGTCGCCATGGTTTCTTTGCAAGCTATGAAGCTTTCTTGCGTGTCGTGGATTCGATGATTACTCAGCATTTCAAATGGCTGCGTAAAGCAACAGATCAAAGCTGGCGTGCGGATATTCCATCATTGAATGTGGTAGCAACTTCAACTGTATTCCAACAAGACCACAATGGTTACACTCACCAAGATCCAGGTTTGCTAGGTCACTTGGCTGATAAAAAACCAGAATTTATCCGTGAGTATTTGCCGGCTGATGCGAACTCCTTGCTGGCTGTCTTTGACACCGTCTTAAATGACCGTCAAAAAATTAACTTGATCGTTTCTTCCAAACATCCTCGTCCACAATGGTTCAGTGCGGATGAAGCACAAGAGCTGGTGGATAAAGGACTGAAGATTATTGACTGGGCAAGCACCGATCAAGGTGGAGAGCCTGATGTTGTCTTTGCTTCTGCAGGTACAGAACCAACTATCGAAAGCTTGGCTGCAATCTCTATCCTGCATGAAAAACTGCCGAACCTTAAGATTAGATATATCAACGTGGTAGACTTGTTGAAACTG
The DNA here is from genome assembly GCF_037963285.1 of Paenibacillus sp. FSL H3-0329. NCBI lineage: Bacteria > Bacillati > Bacillota > Bacilli > Caryophanales > Paenibacillaceae > Paenibacillus > Paenibacillus sp. FSL H3-0329. The sequence continues at coordinate 230,150 of NZ_CP150150.1, forward strand.
AGAAGTCAAAAATTAGATCCGCGTGGCTTATCTGACGAAGAGTTTGATCAATTTTTCACAAAAGATAAACCAGTTATCTTCGCTTTCCACGGATATGAAGGTCTGATTAAAGACTTGTTCTTTGATCGCCATAACCATAACCTGCACGTACACGGATACCGCGAGAATGGCGATATCACAACACCATTCGATATGCGCGTATTGAATCAAATGGACCGCTTTGACTTGGCGAAGGAAGCTGTTCTGAGCTTGCCTAATGCTAACGACTATAAAGCGATCGCAGATGAAATGGATGCTATCGTTAAGAAACATCACCAATTCATTCGTGAAGAGGGTATTGATTTGCCAGAAGTAGAGAACTGGGTATGGAAAGCTTTGAAATAAACGTATAGCCAGTACCATAGGAAGTAATACAAAAAGACACCTTTAGAGGTGTCTTTTTATTTGTGTGCGCCCAGCATGGGCGCTATCTATAGGGTTGAAGTCCCGAATGGCGAAGGCAGTAGTAGCCATTAGCTTAAGGCAAGGGTGTCCACCGCGAGGTGGAATCTGAAGGAAGCCAGCGGCAAATCTCCGGTCTGAGGAATACGAACTTCATACAAGGCTAACGTAGGCTGGATGAGGTTGCACAACAAACCAAAGTCCATACTGCCAAAGGCGTACGAGAGTAAATGAAGCAGATAGATGGAGAGGAAGATAGCGTTCTTACCTGGGGAGATCTGTGTGATAGGCGAGTATACTTCGTAACCCTACTTGTGAGAGTAGGCTGAGTGCACAGAAGTCAGCAGACGCCATAGTACGCAAGCTGTTGCAACAGCTGCGGAAGGGCTGAACATGGAATAGGATTTATACATCCAGGCGTTCAAGATGAGCGATGAATGCAGAAAAAAAAATCCGAAAGGACCTGACTGAAGAAGGAAACGGTGAATCCCGTGGGGGACTTCAGCAGGGCGGAGTTCATCTTTGGCACAAATGGAAGGTATAAATCACGTAAAGAGAGGTTAAAAAAAAATGTTGGAGCAACTGCTATCACGGGAAAATCTTCTGCAAGCCTTAAAGCGTGTTGAAGCGAATAAAGGAAGTCATGGCGTAGATGGGATGTCCGTAAAATCCTTACGAGAACACATCGTACAAAACTGGCAGACCTTGCGGCATGCCATAGAAGAAGGAACCTATGAACCGAGCCCCGTGCGCCGAGTCGAAATCCCGAAACCCGGTGGCGGAGGTGTTAGGTTACTAGGAATACCTACCGTGACAGATCGAATGATTCAACAAGCAATCGCGCAGGTGTTAACTCCATTGTTTGATCCAGAGTTTTCCGACCATAGCTATGGATTCCGTCCGAAAAGACGAGGGCATGATGCGGTGAGGAAAGCTCGAACCTTTATGAAAGAAGGATATCGATTCGTAGTCGACCTAGACTTGGAGAAATTCTTTGATCGCGTCAACCATGACCGACTGATGATGAAGATTTCGGAGAAAGTGGAGGACAAGAAAGTTCTCCTGCTTATCCGCAAATATCTTCAGTCAGGTGTGATGGAGAACGGGTTAGTAACCCCGACAACGGAAGGTGCCCCGCAAGGCGGTCCACTGAGTCCGTTATTATCTAACATTGTCCTAGATGAGCTCGACAAAGAACTCGAGAAACGTGGGCACCGCTTCGTTCGTTATGCGGATGATTGCAATATTTACGTGAAAACGCTAAGAGCAGGAGAGAGAGTCAAGACAACGGTCACCCGATTCATCGAGACGAGGCTAAAGCTGAAGGTGAACCAAGTAAAGAGCGCGGTAGACCGTCCCTGGAAACGAAAGTTTCTAGGATTTAGTTTTAGTGTGGACAAAGAACCAAAGGTGAGAATTGCGAAGCAGTCCTTACAGAGAGTCAAGGTTCGAATACAGGAGATATCCTCTCGAAAGAGATCGATGAAGATGGAAGAGCGAATCAAGGAACTAAACCACTACCTCATGGGATGGTGCGGTTATTTCTCGCTGGCGGATACCCCAAGTACCTTTCGAGATATGGATAAATGGATACGAAGAAGGCTACGAATGTGCCTCTGGAAGCAGTGGAAGACCCCTAGAACCAAAGTCAAAAGACTTATATCCTTAGGGGTACCTAAGGATAAAGCCTATGAGTGGGGAAATACCCGAAAAGGGTATTGGCGAATTGCAGGGAGTCCAATTCTACAACATGCATTGAATAACCAATATTGGGAAGCCAATGGATTAAAGAGTGTATTGGACAGATACAACTCCTTACGGAATATTTCATGAACCGCCGTATATCGAACGGTACGTACGGTGGTGTGAGAGGTCGGGGGCTAGCCGCCCCCTCCTACTCGATTCAAGTAAGCATACAAAACAATTATAATCATTTTTTCATCTTTACCACTGTAAATATATGTGAGTAAATAGGTGGGTAAAGAAAGGGGAGAAATGTATGACATCTATTGATAAACTTCCCAAGTCTATAGAAATACAGCTTACAGAACAACCTTTATTTCACTCTGTATCTGATTTAATGAAAGATGGGCAATTCGGTGAGCAGTGGCTTGTATTGACTGAGAAGGAGGTTTCCGTTTGGGGGACGGACGGGAAACTGGTCTCAAAGCTTCTAGTCTCGAATATTACCGATGCCCGGGTAGTAGGCGGGGTAGGCGGCGGTTCGTTGCTTGTGGATACCCAAGCGGGGCCTATTATACTTATACGTTATACAGCATCACTTACCTCTATATTTGGTTTTGCTGCTAAATTAATTGGCGCTGTAGCTAAAGGCGAGGAACGGCCAACCGCTTCTGAAAAAGAGTTTCCAAGAAATTGTCCAAAATGCCGCAATCCGCTGCCGGAAGATTCACAAGCTTGTCCGGTGTGCAAGAGTAACGGCAAGGTTCTATTTCGGATGTTGAGTTACGCTAAGCCTTATAAGATCCAAATGATCGCTGCGGCGATTATGTTGATTTTTACTACATTGGTAGAGCTTGTTCCACCATTTTTGACGAAGATGATCGTTGATAATGTGTTGACAGAAAAGGATATGGGCTCGACGCTTCTATGGATTGTGATCGGGCTAGCAGCCACGTCCTTAGTAATAACTTTAATGCAGACTGTACGTGGACTTATAGGGGTATGGATTGGTTCCAAAATCATGGGTGATCTTCGTCATGATGTGTATCATTCCTTGATGAAATTATCTTTATCTTTTTTCGACCGAAGACAATCTTCGCAATTTATTGGACGGGTGAATAATGATTCAGAGGCGATGCGGCAATTTATGACTGACGGTGTAATCTGGGTCTCGGGTGAATCGCTGCGGGTAATCGCTATTTTCACTATTATGTTCAGTATGGATTGGAAGCTAACGCTGCTTGCTATGCTGCCTATGCCGCTTATGGTGGTGCTGTCGACCGTGTTATGGCCGATGATTGGCAGACGTTGGTACCAGCAGTGGAGATCTATTTTTAGATTAAACGCTTTGGTTGGCGATTCTTTGCAGGGGATTCGTGTAGTCAAAGCATTCGGCCAGGAAACAACAGAGATGTCACGTTATACGGTCGCCAATAAGGAGTTGGTGCGGCATAATATTCGGATCGAAGGCTTATGGCAGGGGATGTTTCCTGCTTTTGCGTTGGTTGCTGGTGTTGGTACGTTATTAATTTGGTTTTATGGCGGAAAAACGGTGCTGGAGGGTCAATTATCCATCGGTACGCTAATTGCTTTGGTGACCTACCTTGGGATGCTTCTCGGACCTTTGCAGTGGGTGAGCCAAATGATCAACTGGGCCAGCCATGCGATTTCAGCAGCAGATCGGGTCTTTGAGATTATGGATACTCCGTCAGATGTGCCTGATACAGTAAATCCAGCAGCCATCGGCCGCGTAAATGGTGAGGTTGAGTTTAAGCGGGTTACTTATGGATACGAAAAACATCATCCTGTGCTCAAGAACGTGGATTTAAAAGTGGGTGCGGGCGAGATGATTGGTCTGGTCGGACATTCAGGTGCCGGTAAGTCGACGTTCATTAATATGATCTGTCGCTTCTATGACACAGATGAGGGAACCATTACCATCGATGGTGTGGACATCCGAAATATCAGCCAGTCAGATCTGCGTAGTCAGATCGGTGTAGTGCTGCAGGAGACGTTTCTATTCGACGGAACGATTGCTGAGAATATTGCCTATTCTAAACCGGACGCTACGGAATTAGAAATCATGCGCGCTGCAAAAATCGCCAACGCCCATGATTTTATCGTTCAATTGCCGGATGGCTATGATACAAGAGTTGGGGAACGTGGACATAAATTGTCTGGTGGAGAGAAGCAGCGAGTGTCTATTGCCCGAGCAATAATTCACGATCCACGAATTCTAATCCTAGATGAAGCAACAGCTTCTGTAGATACAGTGACCGAGCGGCAAATTCAAGAAGCGATCTCGCGACTGGTAAAAGGCAGAACGACATTCGCTATTGCCCATCGATTATCCACGCTAAGAAATGCGAACCGGCTTGTAGTGCTTGAACGCGGTAAGATCATTGAAGTGGGTACACATGAGGAATTGCTTGCTGCAGAAGGTGCTTACTTCAAGCTAGTTGAGGCACAGAAGGAAATGTCGCAGATTAAGGGGGTTGAGATGCATGAGTGATCCGAATCTTGTTAACGGGGAATTGAATCCTAAAGATCCCTATGAGATTAACATTCTTGAACCGGGTGCAATCTCTTTTAGCCGCAGTCAAGGTGGCGTGTTTCAAGGAGTAGTGGAGGGTCAGGTCTATGAGGAATTAATTCTTTTTCGTATATTTCCATTCCAATATACCACGGAGTATATCTCAGTTCGTAACTCCAAGAGTGAGGAGATCGGAGTCATTCGTGACATTGATCAGCTCGATGAAGAAAGTCGCGTGGAAGTGGACACAGAGCTCCGGCTGCGGTATTTTCTTCCGGTTGTAACCCGCATTGATTCTATTAAGCAAAAAGCGGATATGTGGATTTGGGAGCTGCAAACGAATCTGGGCCAGACCCGGATCGTTATGCGGAACCTGCACGAGCATATGCAATATCCAAGTCATAAGCGAATCATTCTTACAGATATCAATGGGAAAAGATGCGAAATCCGTGATTATCTAGCCCTGGATGTTCAGAGCCGGAGCAAGCTGAAGGATGTTTTATAGTCTAGTTGTGAAAAAGCTCCGCAGCCATTTATTGATGGTCTGCGGAGCCTCTTTTTTTTATCCGTAGATTCTACGAAGGAAAAAATTGATGGCGTTCTCTCATTGGTATGGTAATATATTACAACCGGATCTTTTCCATATGGGAGGTATGTGAGTGAAGCGTAAATGGATCAATTCGCCGTACACCTTTGCTTTAGGGATGTTTGCGATGATGGTTCCAAGTCAGGCATTTAGTTCATTTTACAGTTACTTTTATGTAGAAAAATTAGGATTGGGCATTGGACTAGCTACATTAGCCAGAACAATCTTTCTGATCTGGGATGCGGTAAACAATCCGTTATTTGGTTATTGGTCAGATCGCACAGAGACTCGTTTAGGTCGACGCAGACCATGGGTATTTGGCTCAATTCCGTTATTTATGCTGGCATTTGTACTGGTTTTCTCCCCTCCCGGCGGATTATCTGAGAATGGATTGTTCACTTGGTTTTTAGTCACACTTATTTTCTATGAGGCAGTCGCTACTGTGTTGTGGGTGAACTATGGAGCGTTACTCCCGGAGCTCTTCCGAGGAGACCGTATTCGGGCAAAAGCTTCCGCGATTCAGCAAGGCTATCAGGTCGTTGCTTTGTTAATCGGTACTGCCTTAACGCCAATTATTTTTGCAGCTATTAATTTCTCTAATATGGCTATAGTGTATGCCTGTCTCTTTGGAGTATTTATGTTTTTATGTATGATGAATGTCCAAGAAAAGAAGGAGCCCACAGAGCAGGAACCCTTGAAGTTGATTCCAGCTTTTCGGGAGACCATTCGGAATAAAAAGTTTTGGGTGTTTAATATTTCGAACTCTTTTGCTCAAACGGTGAATGGACTTGTAAGCTCGATGATTCCTTTTTATGCAAAATATGTACTTCATATCTCAGAGGCTCAGGTATCGATTTTACTCGCAGCTGTGTTTGTTTCGGTCATTCCATTAGTATTCGTGTGGTACTGGATGATTCGTAAGATGGACGGGGTCAAGGCGTGGCGGTTATCACTGATTTTATATGCGTTATCGGTAATTCCGTTATGGTTTGGTTATGATCTCTTAAGTGGTGTGGCTGCTGGCGTAGTTGTCGGTTTCGGATTAGCCGGATTTCTAGTGACCCCAGCAATAGTAGGTGGCAAGATTATTGATGAGGATGCGGAAAAAACAGGTCTGAGAAGAGAAGGAATCTACACGGCTGTAAGCGGATTCATTACTCGTTCAAGCGGGTTAATCTCTGCGTTAGCTTTTTTCATTGTAGGTATGATCTTTGGCTATCAAGGCGGTGATGACCCAGGGTCCAATCCTGAAGCGACATTTAGGTATTTAATAAGTGTGGTGCCATTATGTCTGTTGGCCATAGCTGTTGTCATATCCTTCACAATGAAATTTACATTTATGGACTCTTTGAGAGGTGAGGCTGACTATGAACAAAAAATTAATCATCAATTGTGATGATTTTGGACAAAGTCCCCCCATGAATCAGGCGATTAAACATCTGCTGGAAGAGGAAAAAGTATCCTCCGCAACGATTATGGCGGTGGCCCCTGGGTTTGAGGAGGCATCTGCATGGTGTAGTCGCAGGCAACAACGAAATGTGGGACTTCACTTGACGATGACTAGTGAATTTGAGGCTTTGCGCTGGGCGAGCCTGACGGGAGAGACTTCTCTTCACGACGAGAGCGGACATCAATATAGGACGGTAAAAGAGTTCGAACAGGGAGCGCAGACAAAAGCCGTACTAAAGGAGATAGATGCGCAGTACGAGCGAGTAAAACAGTCGGGAATAGTGATTAGCCATGTAGACAACCACATGGGTAGTTTATACGGAATGGAAACAGGACGCAGCTTGCTACCGCAGACGTTGTGGAAAATTTCGCGCTGGGGATTGCCCTCACGATTCTTCAGATACATCCATGCTGAGGATCCGCTTTTGGCATCGCTGAAAAATATTAAACGACCAGTTGCCCTTGGAGCAGGGCTGGCGGATACGTTTGGGGTGCCGATTCCCGACTATTTGCTATCGCATCCTTTTGGTGTAGAGGAAGGCGAGACGTATGAAAGTTTTAAAAGATCTATTATTGCTAAGCTGTATTCGTTGCCGGATGGCGTTAGTGAGACCTATATTCATCCCGGGATAGACGATCCATGGATGCAAGCAAATATTCCGCACTGGAGTAAGCGAGTTTGGGAGTATAAGTTGCCCTTTGATGATGATTTTACCTATGCCCTCAGTGATGCTAAGGTTGAATTGACGAATTATCGTTATGTACAGGAGCATCTAAAACGTCCACGGTTAAGATCTGCAGGCAGATTGTTAAAGAACCTGATAAGATTATGAGCAAAAATAAAAGACACCTTGAGGGGTGTCTTTTGATTATCCCATTAATCCTTTTAGCCCATTAAGGAAGGGGGAAATAGATTTAATCATATTGTAGCCCATCTTCATAACCGGCATAGTTTTTTGTACCATTCCAATAAAGTTGCCGATTCCCCCGAACCCCCCAAATCCGCCAAATCCACCGCCTCCAGAACTGGAAGCCCCTGCTCCTGCGGAGCCTAGAGCGCCTCCACCCATTCCGAAAAGTGAGCCGAATAAGGGCATTAATCCTGATACGTTTGCTTTCCGGGAGCGGGAAGAAGAGTGTTTTTTTGATTTTCTGTGTTTGTTTTTACGCGGTTTGGAAAGGGTCAGTCCATTCTTATCGAGGCCGGTTATCCATCCTATATACGTACGTCCATCATGTAACGTAATACACACGGGTCTACCTTTCAGCTGTTCAGCACGTTTGCGAATCTTCGTTGTATTTGCCATTTGTGGATCACCTCATTGGTCTATTTACTTCTATATTACTCAGATATTTTTGTGTTGCTTGTGCTGGTTCATCATAAAAAAATATTTGGGAGCAGTGATTCTTTATGTACTGCTGTCTCTGGGACTGCCTTATGGGGAATTTGCAATGGGAGGAAGGCATAGAATTATGCCTCCACAAATGAGAGTCGCGTGTGGAGTTTCAGTAGTGATACAGCTAATTGCCATCCTGTACTTATTGCAGGCAGGTAATGTGATCTCTATTGGATTACCTTTTGATAGAAGGGTATGTTATTTTTTCGCAGTCTATTTAATTCTTAATACTATAATGAACTTATTGTCGAGGAGCATGAAAGAAAAACTTGTGATGACACCCTTATCTCTAATAACTGCAATCTGTTTTGGGATTACTGCTATGAATGGGTAAAAAGTAGTGCCGGATATAGATTCGACTTTTCTAGACTTTATATAGGATTGTTTTTAGGACACATCTGGTGAAGATGTGTTCTTTTTGCATCTATTGACTCTTGACCTATAAAAACGGATTCATAAGTCTAGGTCTTTCTTCTTATGTTATTATATTTAACATTGTTTTATATTATTTTTACAATTATATGATAATTGGTTATGTTTGTGTGATATAATATCACAGAAATTATGTGAAAATGATAGGGAGGACTAATATTATTATGGGATGGAAGACACGATGGAATAAGCCGATTGCTTCTGTATTAGCAACTGCAGTGCTTTCTTTGCAGGTGTTTGGAGGTATTGGTTTGGGTGCAGCTTGGGGTACAGATAAAGCTGAAGCAGCATCCGCAGCCACAGCCAAACTCCGGCTGATGAGCACGACGGACGTGCACACCAATGTCTACGGCTGGGACTATTTTAAGAATGCAGCTTCAGTAACTGTCGGTCTTGACCGCACAGCAAGCTTGGTGAAACAAGCCAAAAGTGAAGAACCCAACACCCTCCTACTCGACAATGGGGACTTGATTCAAGGAACTCCGCTAGGTACTTATGTGGCGAAGGAATCGGATCTGAAGGACCCTACTAATGTTACTGATATCCATCCGATGATTGCAGCCATGAACGCTATGGGATATGATGCTGCGACTTTTGGTAATCATGAATTCAATTATGGATTACAATTTTTAGATCGTACGATAAACGGTAGCACTGGTAATGAGATGACTACTGGAGCCAATTTTGATTATGTGAATGCGAATATATATAAAATGGATGGCGTTACAAATGCTTATCAGCCTTATGTTATTCTTCCTAAGAAAGTTACGGATAGTAACGGCGATGAGCAGACGATTCAAGTTGGTCTAATCGGCCTAGTTACTCCTCAAATCATGGAGTGGGACAAGGTTAATCTGGAAGGCAAAGTTGTCGTTGAAGATATTGCTAAAACGGCAGAAAAATTTGTTCCTGAAATGAAAGCTAAGGGAGCAGATGTTATTGTTGCTATGGCCCATACGGGGTTTGATGTTAACGCCGTTACAGGAGACGGTTCTGAGAATGATATTAACGCTTTGAGTAAGGTTCCTGATATTGATGCGATTACGTTCTCTCATACGCATAAGGTATTCCCAACAGGGAATAACGATACGTTGGACGCGTCGTTCAAAGATCCTGTTACTAAACAACCGTATGCAAACGAAAAGGCTGTGATCGATAATGTGAATGGTCACATTAACGGTACGCCTGCTGTACAAGCTGGTTACGGCGGAGCTTATTTGGGTCTAATCGATCTGAACATTGTATACGATGGTAATGACTGGACGGTAGACAAGCAAAGTTCAAAAGCTTCTGCTCGTTCTATTTATAAGACAGAGAATAAAGTGAATATACCACTGGTTGAGCCTGATGCGGCTGTAGATGCAGCTGTTGCAGCAGCACATGAGGCTACTATTGCTTATACTGGACAAAAGCTGGGTGTTACAACAGCTCCGATGAACAGCTATTTCGCAATGGTTCAGGATGATCCTACGGTTCAACTTGTTACGTATGCACAAAAGTGGTACGTTCAGAATTATATTGATATCAATGTTCCTCAATATAAGGACCTTGCCATTCTTAGTGTTGGTGCTCCTTTTAAAGCAGGACGCAACGGACCTGATGAGTACACCAGTATTGATAAGGGTGACTTGACTATTCGTAGCGCAAGTGACCTGTATTTATATGATAATACCCTTAAAGCAATCAAAGTTAAGGGTTCTGTTGTGAAAGAATGGTTGGAAATGAGTGCGGGCGCATTTAACCGCATCAAACCAGGGATCTCGACTCCGCAGTCTCTGTTGAATACGAAATTTTCGGTTTTTAACTTCGATGTAATCGATGGGGTTCAATATAAAATTGATGTGACGAAAAACGCGAAGTACAATCCGGATGGTACGATTAATGATGCTTCTTCGAGTCGTGTAACGGATGTCACTTACAATGATCAACCTTTAGATCTAGATCAGGATTTCATTGTTGTTACTAACAATTACCGCGCAAGTGGTGGCGGGAACTTCCCGGGTGTTAAAGGTGCAGAGCTGGTTGTAGACTCTCAAGATGAGAATCGTCAGGTTCTGATGGACTACATCAGTGAAGCTGGTATGATTGATCCAACTGCTGATGGTAACTGGTCCTTGGCACCTATCAAAGGCAATGTTGATGTTACATTTACAACAACACCTAAAGCGGCAAATGTACTCCCAGCGAACATTTCCGATACTGGACAGCAAGATAATAAGGGCTTTGGAATTTTCAAGCTAGATCTAAGTGTGAAGACACCTGCACCGACGGAAGATGTGGAGGTTCACCTTCTTGGAATTAATGACTTCCACGGTCAACTCGACACTGTTTCTACAGTGAACAATAAGTCTGTAGGCACAGCAGCCTATCTCGCGACTTATTTGAAAGCAACTCGTGCAAAGTATGAGAACTCATTACTCTTCCATAATGGTGACTCCGTTGGAGCATCCGCTCCAGTATCATCCCTTGAGCGCGATGAGCCGACTCATGCTTGGATGAACATGATGAAATTTGATGTGGGTTCTCTTGGTAATCACGAATTTGACCAAGGTGTTGATGCACTGATGACACAGCTTTATGGTGGTATCGACCCTAAGGATAATAAAGTTAACCATGCTGGATCTGATTTTGATTATGTTAATGCGAATGCAGTGGATGCCAAAACTGGCGAGCCAATTATTAATCCTTATGTAATCAAAGAAGTAGGCGGTGTGAAAATTGGCTTTATTGGTCTTGTAACAAAATCCACACCAAGCAAGGTAGCGCCTTCCGGTACGGCCGGCGTGCATTTCCTCACGCCTGAGGAGGAAGTGGCGGCTGTGGAGAAATACGCTAAGGAGCTTCAATCTAAAGGTGTTGAGACGATTATCGTGCTTGCACATGATCCTGCAACGACCAAAGATGGTGTGACTACAGGTGAAGCGGCTGATCTGGCCAATGCGCTTCCTGCGGAATCCCCTGTTGATGTTATCGTTGCTGGTGATAACCATGCACTTGCAAATGGAACAGTAAACGGCAAGCTGATTGTACAAGCTTATTCTTACGGTACAGCATTTGAGGATATCAAGTTGATCATTGATCCTAAAACAGGTGATGTGAAGGATAAGTCTGCTGTGGTAACTTCCACCTTCCATGAGGGTGTAACACCAGATCCGGAAAGTGTGGCACTGGTTAATGCTTACCTTGAGAAGCATCCTGAGCTTACCCAACCAGTAGGTACAACGGACGGAACTATCACTCGTACCGATGCTTACAATAATGAGGCTGCACTTGGGAATCTGATTGCTGACTCTATGCGTAATGCTGACTTCGGCGATGGTGCAAAAGCTGCCGATTTCGCCTTTATGAATCCAGGCGGTATCCGTGCGGACCTTCCGAAAGGTCCTGTAACCTTCGGCGATCTGGCTAAAATTCAGCCATTCGGCAACACGCTTGTGAAGCTGACACTAACCGGAGCGCAAATCAAAACATTGCTGCAACAGCAATGGAATGTAAAAGCTGATGGAACACCAGATATCAAAACGCTGCAAATTTCCGGACTGAAATATACAGCGAATATGTATCTGCCAGTAGCTGATCGTATTGCGAGCCTCACACTAACTGATGGAACACCAATTAATCCTACGCAGAAATATACAGCAGTAGTAAATAACTTTATGGCTGCGGGTGGAGATAACTACAAGGTTCTGACTCAAGCTAGTGATTCATTGGCTGGACCTATTGATTTGGACGTATTCTACGACTACATTGTAAAAACGTTTAATGGCAAAGAGATTAAAGCGGCCATTGAAGGACGTATTATTAATAAATTAAAGGCTGATTCGGGATCGGGCAATGGCAGTGGAGGCGGTTCTACCGGTGTAACTCCAACGCCTACTCCAACCGCGAAACCAACAGCAACACCAGCACCATCAACAGCACCAACAGCACCAACGGTAACACCTGCACCAACTACTGCGCCAGCAGCAAACTTCAAGGATCTGGGTAAGGTAGCTTGGGCGCAAGAAGCTATTGAAGCATTGGCTGCTAAGGGCATTCTGAAAGGTCTGGATGCAAATACTTTTGCGCCAACCAAAACAGTGACTAGAGCAGAGTTCGTTACGATGCTGGTACGCGCACTGAATCTTACGGGTTCAGCAACAACCAGTTCGTTCAACGATGTTAAACAAGGAGTTTGGTACACGGATTCTATCGCCCTTGCGGTGAAGGCTGGACTTGTACAAGGCTCTGGAAATGGCAAATTTGAACCGGGTCGTGAAGTGACTCGTGAAGAAATGGCCATTATGGTTGCTAACGCACTGAAAGACAAACTACAGCCAATTGATAAAAATGCAGCATTGGGTAAGTTTGCAGACAAATCCAGTATTGCTCCTTATGCACAAGAGGCTATCGCACAGCTAACTCAATTGGGAATCGTCAACGGTGTTGATGGTGGGAAATTTGCACCTAAGGGTATAGCTAATCGCGCTCAAGCAGCGGTTATCATCTATCGCATGCTTGGACAAGTATCATAATTCTATTGTTCTAACTAAAAGTGTATCGATGATCCTCGTGAGGGCATCGATACACTTTTTTTAAATATAAGAAAGTATAAGTGGCACCAATACTCTTATGGTCTTCCCTTAAACGCTTACTGTCCTTACAAGGACGCCGATGGCGCTTTTACTTGTTAAATTTGTTGTTGCTCTTTCTGTGAAATCATGTTAACTTATATTCTGCACTGTATTTTTTAATATTTTGTGCGGTCGTGGCGGAATTGGCAGACGCGCACGGTTCAGGTCCGTGTGGGCTAACCCCCGTGGAGGTTCGAGTCCTCTCGACCGCATACCTAAGTGCATATAAACAGGCAATACTTTTGAATCGCTCTTCAACCTGAAGAGCCTTTTTCTATTTATACGCATAATTCAATTTGACAAACTCTATGTAAAAGAAGTGAAGCAAAGATGGAGCCTAATGTAGGTGTAAATACGAAGCAAAGTGTGCGGTTTCTGGAAAAGTATTTCTCTGGTGAATCGATAGATTATCGTCAGATGATTGCTTTATTCATCCCTATCCTAGTGGATCAGGCCTTTGTGGTGGGTCTTAATCTAGTGAATACAGCTATGATAAGCTCGTCTGGTGTGGCAGCTATCAGTGCGGTCAATATGATAGATTCTCTTAATATTTTTCTCATTAGTGTGTTTATTGCCGTCTCAACAGGTGGGACGGTTGTTGTTGCGCAGTATAAAGGGAGCGGCAATGACCTCATGGTGTCAAAAGCTACGGCAGGTGCTACGTCATCTGTTTCGCTGATGGCATTTGCTATTGGGATGTTCGGAATTCTTTTTCACAATCCGCTGTTAAATTTACTATTTGGAGCGGCCTCACCAGAGGTTATGGAGAACGCCCGAATATATTTGATTGGGAGCTGTATCTCTTATCTTGGTATAGCTGTTGTGGAGGCGGTATGTGGTGCTCTTCGTGGAATTGGTAGAACGAGGGCCTCGCTTGTGCTTTCGCTAATTATGAATTTAACTTATGTCTTATTGAATCTCGTCTTTATTAACCTGTTGCATATGGGTGTTCTGGGGATGACCATTTCTATAAATATAGCTAGATACCTGGGGGCGTTCTGCGCACTTTATTATCTATTCCGATTGGACAACGATCTGCATATCCGTATTCGCGATCTTGTAGTGGTTAAGCTGTCTATGCTGAAAAAAATAATGTTCATCGGGATGCCGTTTGCGGCGGAGCAGATGTTCTTTAATGGTGGTAAAATTCTGACTCAGATCTTTATCGTTAGTCTGGGTACGTATGCACTTGCGACTAATGCGATTGCCTCCTCCTTTGCAGGGATTATGCAAATCCCCGGGAATGCGTTGTCCTTAACGATTATTACAGTGGTGGGACAATGTATGGGAAGCAATAATGTTAAGGATGCTCGAAAATTTATTAAATCATTCCTTGTCACCTCTTCTCTTTCCCTGGTGGTAATGGGGTTGCTGATTATGCCTTTTTTCAATCCATTAGTGTCGATGTTCCATCCTCCTGCTGAGATTGTGGGAGATATCTTCCTGATTGTGCTCATCAATACGATTGCGCAAATTCCGCTATGGTCCATTAGCTTTATTACGCCTTCGGCGCTTAGAGCGGCAGGGGATTCCAAGTTTACCTCCATGGTTTCGATGCTTACGATGTGGCTGTTCCGTGTAGTGCTCGGATACATCTTAGGTATTGTTCTGAACTTTGGTATACTCGGCGTTTGGCTGGCGATGAATTGTGAGTGGGGGATCAGAGGTCTGATTTTCCTGCGGCGATTTATGGGCAAAAAATGGGTTCAGCATCGTGTTATATAATAGATATAAAAAAATCAAAGGACACCCTGAGGGGTGTCTTTTTTGCATGCTCTGATGAGTGCCTTTGGAGAATACAACTTGAGTATTTCTTGGGTAGCGGGGTAATAATATGTAGGAATTGCGTCTTTATGCTTACTAAAACACACAACAAGGAGTCTTGCACAATGTCACATTTCGTTAGATCCGTTACTTCACCAAAGAAATTTATCTCCGGCCATAACTTACTTTCAGATCTGAATGAGTATATTAAGGCGTTTGGCGATCATGCCTATGTGATCTGTGATGAGTTCATTTTGGAACGTGCTAAGAAAGAGGCGGGAAGTTCCATCGAAGGTGCGGGCAATAAGGCTACTTTTGAAAAATTCAATTATGAATGTACTCAGGAAGAGATTAATCGTAATCGGGAACTTGCCCGTAAAGCTGGGGCGAATATCATCGTCGGTATCGGCGGAGGTAAAACACTGGACACCGCCAAAGCTACTGCTTATTATGAGAAGCTGCCTGTAGTTATTTTTCCGACGATCGCTTCTACTGATGCACCATGTACAGCGCTGGCTGTCATTTATAATAAAGATGGTTCATTTGATCAATACTTATTCCTCCCAAGTAATCCGGATGTAGTCTTGGCTGATACAGCGATTTTAGCTTCAGCGCCTTCCCGCTTTTTCGCAGCTGGAATTGGCGATGCACTGGCTACTTATTTTGAAGCCCGTGCTTGTTATGCCTCTAATGGCGACAATCTCGTAGTCATGAAACCTTCTACAACGGGTCTAGGTATATCAAGACTTTGTTATGAAGCTCTACTTAAGAATGCGGTAAAAGCAAAACGTGCGGTTGATCAGAAGCTCTATACACGCGCGGTGGAGGAAACTATTGAAGCGACAATTTATCTAAGTGGTGTGGGTGCTGAATCTGGTGGTCTGGCTGCCGCGCATGCTATCCATAATGGGATGACAGCCGTTCCTTCACTACACAAAGCTCAGCATGGTGAAAAGGTTACGTTTGGTCTTTTAGCCCAGCTAGTACTGGAAAATGCCTCAAATGAGGAGCTGGAAACTGTCATTAAGCTTATCAAGGATGTAGATCTTCCGCTAACCCTCGCCGATCTGGGGTGTACGGAATTTATCGAATCCGAATGGCGCCAAGTTGCTGAAGCTGCTTGTGCAGAAGGAGACACAATGGGCAATATGCCGTTCCCGGTTACTTCGGAAGATGTGTACAATGCGATAGTGGTAGCGAACTCGCTGGCAGAGTCTTATAAATAACTAGCACAACTAATATGCAGTGATAATGAAGGCACCCTTGGGGGTGCCTTTTGTTTTTATATAGGGTAAGCTTTTGAAATACTGTAGTGGTAAAATTTTTCATATAGCTATTGGCTTTGGCACTTAATCGCGGGATAGGGTGCCTACAGAAACGAGATTATTGCTAATCGCCCCGCTGCTGTGCCAATTGTACTCTATGTAATAAGGAGGAAGGAAAGATGAGAAAAAACCAATTGGGTTATCTAATCCTTATTATCATAATTATTGGAGCGGTAATAATAGCAGTAATTCACGGAAGCTCGGAGCGTCAGAACAAGCGGGCAGCAGGAAGTCTTGGAATGGATTATGTGCGTAAAGAGTACACGGAAAGTGCATCGCTGAGAGTTGCAACGATTTGCAAACCCTTATTTGGAGGGTCAGGTTATCAGGTAGTGCTCGAGGATTCAAGTGGGCAATCGTATTATGTCATTATCGTTCTCGGAACTACACATAATCTTGTCACTATGGACGATCTGACGAAAGAGGTGCGGGAAGGAACATCTGTGTTTCCGTGCCACCAATAAAACATGATAAATGAATTGGATCTCATCTATATGATTATTGGGAGGCACTCCTGCGGGGTGTCTATTTTTGTTATATTGTATTGAATTTTGTTATTTATTTACGGAATAGCTAACATATATGCTAACGTAAAATATAAAATAATTATAACAAGAGGCAATATTTTGATTGTTTTATGCCAATGTAACCGCTATAATCTTGCATATACCGGAATATGTAACGAAATAAGAAGTTTTTGTTAGCGTTTGTTATCAATAACAAAGTTGGAGATGTGGAGGTGAATAGTTAGCGAGTAGGTCTGTAATTGTCTTCTATAAGGACAGATAGTTATTGGGTTCATAACAGCTGGTTGGCTATTCTTATTATCAAATCCATTTATTTTCGAAGGAGAATTAGGAATGAAAAAAGCGAAAAAGTGGCTGGGGAGTATACTTGCCTGTGCAATGATAATGTCTCCTATCCCTTCTGTAATTTCTGCAGCAGCACCATCCACTGTTGGATTCGGTGATACACAGGGTCACTGGGCACAACAAAATATTGCGAAGTGGGTAGAAAATGGCGTTTTAAACGGGTATCAGGATGGTTCTTTTCATCCCAATGAAGGAATTACAAGAGCTGAGTTTGCTACGATCTTGAATAAGGTATTTGGTTTCTATATGAAGTCAGATCAATCTTTTTCCGATGTAAAAGCGACCGATTGGTATGCAGATCAGCTTTCGTTGGCACGATATGCTGGGTATTATGAAGGATACTCAGAGAATAAAGCACAAGCTACTGATTATATAACGCGTCAGGATGCGGTGACGATGTTGGCTCGGATATTTACTCTTCAAGCTACTGAAAGCGCTTCATCATTGAGTGGATTTAATGATTCCTCTCAGATTCAAGCTTATGCTAAGGATGCAGTTGATGCGCTCTCAGGATTGATCACAGGTTATGAGGATGGAACCTTTAAGCCGCTTGGAAGGATCACCCGTGCCGAAGTTATAACGTTAATTAATAAAATAGTGAAGAGTTATTACTCGCAATCTGGAAGTTTTGAAGGAGGAATAGTTTCTGGAAATGTAGTCGTTAATCAGGATGGTGTTGTGTTAAAAAATGCAACGATAAACGGAAACCTGTATCTAACCGCTGGGATCGGTAACGGCGAAGTGACCCTTGAGGGCATTAAGGTTACGGGCACCACATTTATTGCAGGTGGCGGGGTAAACTCCATTCTTATTAAGAATAGCTCATTAGGCAAAGTAAATATAAATCGTAAAGAGGGTGAGGTTCGTGTCCTCACGAGTGGTACAACCCAAATCTCTCAGCTAACGGTAGATAGTCTAGCAAGGCTGGAGTTTGGAATTGGGACGATGATCACCACGGGAATTCTAAATAGAACTGTGGGACTGATCCTAGGTGAAGGCGCATCGATTGCAAATCTAAACGTTGCTGATAAAGCGACTGGAACCACCATTTCCGGTCAGGGCGACATTGCAAAAGCGGACGTTAAGGCAACAGGAGTAACGTTGAACGGTAAGCCCATTGCTCCTGGCACAATTGTCATTATCAAAGGCAATCAAGGTCCTGTAGCAACGGCTACCCCAGCGCCTACCTCGGCATCAGGCTCATCAATAACGCCGGCAGGTCCGACTAATCCAACCGCGGCACCTACAGCGACAGCAACACCAACAGCAACGGAAACACCGACACCAACGGCAACACCAACAGCAACAGCAACACCGACACCGACCGACCCGACGGGTCCTGTGGGACGTATCGAGAATTTAGCGGATGTTGATGCAAGTAGTGAGACTAAATCACTATTCGCCTACTTACAGGATATCCGCGGCAGTGAGATCTTGTTTGGACATCAGCATGCTACTACAGAAGGACTTTCTATTACTGAAAAGGACGGAACGCAGTCTGAGGTCGAGAATGCAGTAGGCGACCTTCCGGGGCTGTTCGGCTGGGATACACTTAGTCTTGAAGGTTTTGAGAAACCGGGAGATTTAGGCGCAACCAAGCTGGAGAATCGTGATAAATTAATCGGCGTGATGAAGTCTGCTTATGAAAAAGGCGGCGTGCTTACATTAAGCTCGCATATGCCGAACTTCGTCACAGGAAAGGACTTTTATGACACCAAAGGAAATGTGCTTACGCATATATTACCCGGCGGTGACAAGCATGCAGAATTTAATGCATTCCTGGATATGATTGCGGACTTTGCGAATAACTTAAAAGATGATGATGGTAAAGTTATTCCAGTCATTTTCCGTCCATTCCACGAGCAAAATGGTGGCTGGTTCTGGTGGGGTGCGCCTTACCGTACGAAGGAGCAGTATGCTGAAATCTATCGTTATACCGTTGAATACTTAAGGGACAAAAAAGATGTGCATAACTTCTTATATGCATTCTCACCGGGAAGTCCATTTAACGGCACAGATGCGACCTTCCTTGAGACGTATCCGGGAGATGACTATGTTGATATCCTTGGCTTCGATAATTATTATGACGGAACCACTGAGGGTTGGTTTGATTCAGTTGTGAAGGATGCTAAGCTGATTTCGAAGCTGGCGGATGATAAGGGAAAAATTGCAGCATTTACTGAGTTCGGTTATTCGGGTGTGAAGCCAACTGGAACGAAGGACCTGAAATTCTTTACCAAGCTAATCGCTGCGCTGCAGTCTGATCCGGATGCTAAACGGATGGCGTACATGCAGACTTGGGCGAATTTCAATACAGATTCTATCTTTGTCCCTTATAGAAATGCTCCAAACGGACTAGGAGATCATGAACTGCTCCCTGATTTCGTAGACTATTATAAGGATCCGTATACAAGCTTCAGCTATGAAGTGGCTGTTGCGGATGCGTATTCGAAACAGGTAACTACAGAAACCGAGCAACCTTTTTTACACATTGCCTCACCAACCGCAAACCAAACAGTGCCCACGACAAAAGCATCGACCCTTCGTGTTCGTGTGTTGAATCAGGACGTGGATAAAGTAACCTATCTGATTGGGGATGACACAACAGAGTACAGTATGGCAGCTGACACAGAAGGTTTCTATTACTTGGCAGATTGGACACCAGGTGTAGCCTTCGACGAATCAGGCGTGATGCTTACTGTTAAGTCCTATGCAAAGGATGGTTCTGTACTTTCACAAACGATCCAAATCTTTGTAAGTGACGTGCAGGGCATTGGGGACCCATTGATTGTAGATACTTTTGAGAATTACAAAGGCAATGATGAATTACTTCGTGCGGCATTAAGTCCTGCGGGTGATCTAAATAAGATCTCACTTGATGCGGACCATAAAAATGATGGCAAGTATGGCCTTAGATTCGATTATAATGTGGACGGCCAGGGTTATACAGGTCGTACCAAAAACATGAATAATGCCGACTGGTCGGACGCCAACAAATTGAAGCTCTGGATTGCACCTGATGGCAGCGACCACAAACTTGTTATTCAGGTCAATGCAAGCGGCATCTCTTTTGAAGCTTATCCTTCACTGGCAGGTACGACACCTGGCATGGTGGAAATTCCATTCAGCCAGTTCGCTCCAGCGCCATGGGATACAGGAAATGCCGGTAAAGTAATCACTAAAGAGAACCTTAAGGACATTCGGGCAGTGTCTATCTACGTAAATAAAAAGGACACAGTAGCAAGTACGTCTGGTACGCTGTACTTTGACGATATTACAGCGTTTAATGATGGAACGGGTGGCGTCCCTAACGGGGGCGAAGGTCCTGGCAGCACGCCAGAACAGGCGAAGCTGTTGTATGGCTTCGAAAAAGATACTCAGGACTGGACAGTAGAGCAAAATAATGCCAGTGCAAGCGCGGCAGTGATCTCGACTGATGAGGCTGCTGAAGGAACTCATTCGTTAAGCTCCTTGTTCTCACTCGATTCAGGTGGAGCTTTTGAGCTCAGCAAAAATGGCAGTCTGGATCTGAGCGCGGTAGATAAATTAAGCGCACAAATTAAACTGTCGAACGGAACAGCGGATGCACGTTTGTATATTAAGACGGGATCAACCTGGGCTTGGGCTGACAGTGGAGCTGTGAAAGTAGATTCGAGTGGATTTACTACGGTTTCGCTCAACTTGGCAGGTATTGCTGATCTTAATAGTGTAAAAGCCATAGGTATCAAGCTCGAGGGATTCAGCGGTACGGGAACTTCTACGCTGTATCTGGATGATGTTCGGACCCTGAAGAATGGTACCGCACCTGAAGCTGTCGTCTATGGCTTCGAGGACAATACACTGCAAGGCTTCAGCATCAATGTGGATGAAAATAATAAATATAATACAGCACTGGCTCAGAATCTATCTGTGAGCAATGCTGTGTATGCTGAGGGAACTCATTCGATGCAAGCGGACTTAACATTGAATGGAGGGCAATTCCAGCTGCGTCGTATGGTGGTTACCAACTTAGCGAATGCATCAACAATTACGCTTAAAATCAAGGTTGTACCTATTGAAGCAAGCGATGTTAGCGGTGTAATGGCTCAGCTGTTTACCCAAAGTGGCTCAAGCTGGGGAACATGGACTGCTTCTACGGCTGCACCAGTAGATGCCAATGGATTTACTACACTAACACTGGATATCAGCAAGGTAGCAGATCGTAATTTGACCCAAGCGATTGGCGTACAAGTCATGACCACAGCAACCGATCCGGTGGGTAGTGCTACCGTATATGTGGACGAAATCACGATTAAATAGAAAGTAGTAAAGCCGGAAGCGAACATTTTACGATGTTCACTTCCGGCTTATTTATTTAGCATCAAATTTATTCATTTTAAGGTCTACGAGAATCTGCTTGAAATTAACGAAGCTTAATAGATCCGCCATCTACCATGATAGTCTGGCCCGTAATATAATCGGAATCTTCACTCGCTAGGAATACCGCAACACGACCAATATCACTTTCCAGTTCACCCAATCTTCTCAAAGGAATTTTTGAAATCATGTTTTGGTAATACTCAGGGTTTGCTTCTGCCCATTCAATCATGCCAGGGGAATTAGCAATTGGAGCAATGATGTTTACGTTGATTCCAAATGGACCAAATTCATTAGCGGCTACCCGGGTAATTCCACGGATGGCTTCTTTTGCAGCAGCATATGTTCCTTGATTGGTGTCACCGTTGAGACCGGCGCCCGATGCAAAGTTAATAATTTTACCTTGAGTTTCTTTTAAATAGGGTAGTGCTGCTTGCATGAAATAGAAGGTTGGATAGAAGCCTGTATCAAAAGATAAATCGAAATCAGCCTGTGTAGTTTCTTCGATAGATTTCATTCTGGATGCGTGGGCATTGTTTACTAAAATATCTATTTTTCCGAATTTATCAGCTACTTGTCTAACAAGGTTAGCTAGTTTATTGTGTTCCTTGAGGTTAGCTTGAATAAAGATAGACTCAGGTTGATGTTCTTGCAATTCTTTAATTGTTTCTTTACCGGTTTCTTCATTGAGGTCAATAATGGCTACCTTAGCGCCTTCTTTAACAAAAGCTAGGGCCATCCCTTTACCAATGCCGCCTGCTCCACCAGTAATAATAGCTACTTTTCCTGCAAGTCTGCTCATGTTGTGATCTCCTTTTTGTGAAAAAATGTAGTATCTAACTCTTATTCGAGGTAAGGTGTAATTGTTACTTCGACTATATATTACCCAAAATAGTAGCTATATTTACCATGAAGTAGAAACGGCATCATTTCCCAAGATGAATATAGAGGGGGATGATGAATGTTTCAGCAGCTGATGACGCCTATTCCAGCTCTTATGTACATGTTGAGCGATTGAATTAAGCGGCGCACCAATTGATGAGCAATTGATGATTCATGTGTCGCACCAAGTGATGCTGCAAGTGATGCAATAAGTGAAATATTTATAGAGTAATTAGGGAATTTCTCCCTGAAATTCAGAGGTTTCTGTTCATCAGACTTATAATTAGGGAAAACTTACCTGATTTTCGGCCGATTTAGTAACTAATTAAGAAATCCCCCTAATTATTAGGGAGGAATTCCCTGATTTCGTTCATTTAGAGCGAATACCGGCTATTTTCAGGGAGTTTTTCCCTAATTAGTTTAAACCCTACCGCAAGCCGTACGAAAATCACACCTAGCAAGTCGCCCACCGGCCACTGCCTACGCCCACCGGCCACTGCCTACGCCCACCGGCCACTGCCTACGCCCACCGCCTACACCCACCGCCTACACCCACGCCTACGCCCACCGCCTACGCTCACCGCCGCTCACCGCCCCACCGCCTATCGCCCACCGCCCAACCGCCCAACCCAATATCATAGAACACTACGCGTGGTGTCATATGGCACAGTAAAATCCATTACTTTTCTTTTCAATTCCATTCCATAAAAAAGAAGCTGCCCCCAAGTAGAGTTCACTACTTTTGAGACAGCCTCTTACGAATAATTATAAGGGAAACCCCATCGAGATGACCGCACCGCCATTTCTTCGGTTGCCTGCGCTGATCTGACCTCCACAACGCTCGATGATTGCGCGGGAAATAGCCAGTCCAAGTCCGGATTCTCCGTCTTTTCCTTTTACGAACCGATGGAAGAGATAGGGAAGCAGATCGTCAGAAATTCCAGGGCCATCGTCACTAACGGATAACAGGGCCCGGCCCTCCTTGACCGAAACATGGATATAGATATGTTGGTTAGCGTAACGTGTTGCATTGGATACTACATTAAGAAGCGCCTGTAGCAGCTTATCCCTATCCGCGAGGATCGTAAGAGAATCTTGATGATCGTGGGAGATATGGAGGGTTAATTCTTTTTTCATTAATAGAGGGTTCATTCTTTCGATGGTTTCTGTCAGTAGATCTTTTAAACAAATTTCCGTAGGCTTGAATATATCTTCCTCGCTGTCCAGCTTCGCAAGTAAAGTCATTTCGGACACGAGCTTCTTCAAGCGGCTGCTTTCGCTCATGATAATGTCTAGCCCTTTTACTACATTCTCACCTTCAAAAACACCATCCTTAATCCCTTCAGCGTAGCCGGAAATGGACATTAAGGGGGTTTTTAATTCATGAGACGCATTCTGGAAAAATTGTTTCTGCACATGGTTGAAACGATTTAATTCATCTGCCATGTCATATACCGATTGAGCGACGGATCCAAGCTCTCCACCAGCTTTAATTAATTTAACATCTGAGAAGCGGCGTTCTTTGACTTTGCGGAGTTCTTGTTGCAGCCTCATTAGAGGTTGAATCAGCTTCTTGGTGATAAATAGGCCAAATAGGAACATAAATGCTCCCGCTGCACTGAAAACGATCAGCAGTCTTTTGAGCAAAGCTTGTTCAATAGCAGTGACTGCGCTCATAGGGGTTAGTAAAGTTAGCGTGCCTATAGGTGTAGCCTTCACTTCAGTAATATACCGTGTATCTGTTCCATTCCAAATGTTCTGGAGCTCAGTGGCTTGGCCTGTGACACTCTTGGCATCGTAGTTTATTGCAATTGAACTCATCTCTGATGATGTGGACAAGACTTTTCCTGTTTCATCGCTAAGAATGGCTTCGACGCCTGCAGTGCTTAGAGAAGGTATGGTCACGGGCAGAGCTTCCAGCTGAGTGCCAATCTCCCCGATGTATTTACTTTCTTCAGTCAATGTAGCTGACATCGCCGCACCAATGGTTCTTAAATCCTCTTTTTGTGTTCCGACAAAATGGTTGAGCAGTACAAAATGGATCACGACAGCAGTAATAGATAGTAGCAATACCAATGCAATACTAAAGGCTAAATTAATCTGATGTGCTAGTTTCATTCGTATGCTCACCCCCATCTGTTCTCATGCGGTATCCGTGTCCCCATACTGCCTCAATGGGCAAATGCTCCAGTTTTTTGCGCATCCGTTTAATTAGATGATCCACGGCGCGATCACTTCCAAAATAGTCGTCTCCCCACACATAGCTCAGCAGCTCATCTCTTGTAAATGCCCGGTTAGGGGCATCCGCGAATACTTTTAGCATGGTGAATTCCTTGCTGGTCAAGTCCACCTCTTCACCACACCAGAATACACGTCTTTCTTCCGGCAATAGTAGAAGCTGGTCAATTTCAAGACGGGTGGAAGTGGCCTGACTGTTCAATTTTTCGGCCTGATTACTCATTTTGTACCAGCGTTGAAGCTGACGTTTGATCCGGGCGACTAACTCACGAGGACTGAACGGCTTGACTAGATAATCGTCACTGCCAAGCTCCAATCCTAATATTTTATCCACTTCATTATCTCTTGCGGAGATCATAATGATCGGTACTTCGGCTTCGTTACGAATCCTTTTACAGAACTCATAACCATCCATGCCGGGGAGCATAACATCGAGTACCCACATATCCGGGGGGCTTGTCTGCCACAAGGTCCATGCTTCCTCAGCGCTGCCAAGGCCGATGGTGTGGTAATTTTCTTTTTGTAAATAAGCTTCAACAAGATTGCGTATATGTTCATCATCGTCGACTACGGCAATGAGGTATGGATTATTCATTTCAGGTTACCTCCAAATTATTCTCCTACAAGTATATCAATCCAGAGGTGGGTAGGGGTGGCTGCCATCGTTTTTCCACAAATTAACCAATGTTCTGCCACACCCATTTTGTAAGCTTGGTCTTGTAAGATCATTCGAATCGACGAGGAGTGTTGTATTTATGAATCAACAGATGTTATTTAAAAAGTTAGCGCTGTCCGCCCTGCTAGTGTCCGCCGTTGCTGCACCGTCTGCAACGAACGCAGCAAGTGGAGCACAAGACGGAAACACGAAAACAACGGCCGCAGCGGTGGTTACTGCTGCCTCTAAAGGAACAATTGCCACTAAAGTGACCACTATTGATTGGGTAGATCCCCTGGAGTTGGCTAAGACCTACGCACCTAATACCCAAGAAGACTGGAAGAACACCTTGGATCAGTATTATAAGGTTGCTGGATTTAGTGTAACCGGAGTTGCCGAGCTTGTGCCTGCGGAACTGGTGGAGGGAGTTCAATTATCAAAAGAAATACTATCCACCGAAGCTCTACCTGCGGGATATATTGAAGCTGGTCGTAACCTTGAAGTAGTACCTGTAGTCGATGATATGAAGGTAGATAGCAATATTACTACTTCAATTAAAGCTGTAGACGCGACTTCAATTGCTATTTCCATTCCAGATCTTAGCGACGCGGATAAAGCTTTTTTCAAAGCTCAAGATGATCTGAATAGTGCCGTTAAATCCAAAGATGCGACTGTGATCAAGGAAGCTTTAGCTAATTTGTTGGACCAATATAAAGAGAAGATCAAGGAGCTTGAAACAGCCAAATAACGGTGATTAGCGAGGCTTGATACAGAATAGAGATACTGAAAAGGGTAAAGATAAAAGACACCTCGCGGGTGTCTTTTTTGTATGCATATCAATCTTCACGCTTTGCCTTTGGCCCTTACTTGCTTCCGCCAGTTCACACCGATCACCCCGGCGATGATCATCACTGTACCAGTCCAATGGTACCATTCCAGTTGCTCATTCAGCAGAAGTACACCACCGAGAATAGAGACAACTGTTGAAAGACTGCCGAAAATGCTCACGCGTGAAGCTTCCATCCGTGATAAAGCATAGTTGGAGAGGAAGGAGGTAACGAGGGAGGAGAGTACGCCGAGATAGAGCATGGAGAATATAAATTTGGGCTCTTGAAAAGGTGTGAAATACTGATCCAAGGTTCCTGCCGAACCATGCTTAATGATCGCCAGTCCATTAAAAAATATAAATCCGAACAAAGTAATCATATAGGTAAGTTCTTTGGGACTCCAGGTACGTGTCAGCTTTCGAGCCGCAACATTATAACCGGCAAGGGATAAAGCTGAGATTAGGATGAGCAAGACGCCCCAAAGACTAGAAGAAGAGATACTCAAACCTGGAATGGCAAAGATAAGAATAATGCCTGCAACTGAGATTAATGTAGAGATCTTTTGGAAGCTGCTCGTGGTTTCCTTCAAGAACATCGCCGCCAAAAGGATGGTGAAGATGGGCATTGTTGCCTGAATAATACCCGCTACAGCGGAGGTTGTATACAGAAGTCCATACGCTTGAAGGGTGAAATACAACGCTGGATACATTAAAGCCAGTGGGATGATCACTGCGGCCTTGGATATTCCAAACTTCACCCGCCCCCACCCTGGAAAAGTAAATAAAGAAGCGGCAAGGAAAGATAACGTGAAGCGATGAGCTAGCGTATCAAAAGGATCCGAGACGGTTAGGGCCATTTTTACAAATATAAAGGAAAACCCGACAATAATAGCATTCAAGACAGCTGCTGCTATCGCTTTTTGAGTAGAAGATGTATTCATTAGTAAAGACCTCCAAAGTGTTGCGCGCATTTAGGTACCGGTCCTGTTCTGCTCTTTATTCTAAGGCTAGAGTAGCTGTGCTACAATGTAATTATTATTCATCTGTACCGGTACAGAATAAGCTTGGAGGAAGGTGAAAGGGATGTATAAGTATTCGGAGTTAATCAACGAGCTGGAATTGCAAATCGCCGAGGATACGTATCGTGAGGGGGATAAATTACCGTCTATCCGGGAGTTGTCCTTACGTTATGGATGTAGTAAAAGTACGGTTATTCGCGCGTTGCAGGATCTTCAGGACAAACATTTAATCTATGCCGCCTCAAAAAGTGGTTATTATGTCATGAAACGAAGCGGACAGCGAAAAGACGAAGGTGCACATTGGATCGATTTTACGGTGTCTGCACCCGACCCGGATATTTTTCCGTATCTGGATTTCCAACATTGTATTAATAAAGCGATTGATATGTACCGCAATGACTTGTTCATCTATGGAACGCCGCAGGGGCTTCCTTCTCTTATTCGTGAAATGCAGCGCCATCTGGCTTCTTATCAGGTATTTGCCAATCCGGATCAGATTTTTATTACCTCAGGTGTGCAGCAGGCGCTTGGCGTATTGACCCGAATTCCTTTTCCGAATGGCAGGCAGCGAGTGCTGATTGAGCAGCCGGGTTACCCGTTGTTTATGGAATATCTGAAGACGTATGGCATTGAGACAGAGGGGATAAAGCGTTCGGATGCTGGGATTGACTTGAATGAATTAGAGCGGTTATTTAAGACAGGCAAGTTCAAGTTCTTTTATACCGTCCCGCGATTTCATAATCCGCTTGGCGTCTCCTATACCCGTACCCAGAAGAAGGCGATTGCTCAGCTAGCAGCTAAATACGATGTGTACATCGTTGAGGATGACTACATGGCGGACTTGGAGCAGGATGCAAAAGAGGATCCGATCTACGCTTATGACGATGCTTCCCATGTGATCTATTTGAAAAGCTTTTCCAAAATTATTTTTCCGGGCCTGCGTGTCGGTGTCGCTGTACTGCCAGAGGTCCTGTGTGACTCTTTTAACCGATTCAAAAGACTGATGGATATAGATAGCTCTATGCTGTCTCAGGCTGCCCTGGAGTTGTATCTGAAAAGCGGAATGTTCGAGCGCCACCGAAAAAAGATGCGTTCCTGCTACGAAAAAAGATCCACGCTGCTCCATGAATCGATTATGAGAGAGTTAGATACAGCAACAGCACAGCATTATTCTTACCATCCAACCGGCCAGCTTGGCGTGCATACGTATCTGAAGCTTGGTGACAGCGTAAAGACAGAACAGATGATCAAACGTCTGCAAAAAAAGTTCATTCGCATCGAAATGGCGGACAGCGGTTATTTGCCCTCTTTTAATAAAGAGAAGATTCTAAAGCTTAATGTATCCAGTGTAAAAGAGCCGGATATTCGCTCTGGCATTGAACAGGTAATGCAAGAAATACGCTGAGAGCGCAGCGATAAATCAGTGGATAATAATGGTGGAAATGCTGGGAGCCATCTATAATAAAAGGTCAGTAATCCCTGGTTTCTCTATAAATATCCGAACACATTTTCTGGTGCAATCTTCCGCCGAGTCATGCGGACCCAGATGACGTTATTTGCTATTTTTTAGCCTTTGGAGCAGAGTTTCGGACCCCAGCGCCGCTATTCAAGTAGAAAGTGGTCATATTGAGTGGTGTTCACGCTAACAACGGCTATGGGGTCCGATAGCACTCTAAAAGTGGGAAAAAGCCGCTTTTAAGGTCAGCTGTGTCCGATATCGAATTGGCTAAGTGCAAATTACCAAGATGCTTTATCCATCTTTGCTTGGGTAGCGAGTATCAGCAACAAGCAAATTGAAAGTTGTCGTTCCTTTCGGTACAATCCATTCCAACATCGTATGATTCCATCAAAAAGGGTGATCACTTGCGTAAAGATACGAAAACCATCGGCGAGGTGGCTAAGCTGCTGGGCACAACTATTAAAACCGTTCGTTATTATGACGATATCGATCTATTGAAACCATCCAGCCACAGCGAAGGCGGACACCGTTTATATACTCCTGAAGATATTTCCCGCCTGCGGCTGATCACAACGTTACGTTATTTGGATTTCGGCATTGACGAGATTCGCCAAGTTATCGCTGGAGAAATCCAGCTCACTACAGCACTCAACTGGCAGATTGAAGCTTTGGAGACCCAGGTCAGTACGCTGACCAATATGATTTCGATTCTGCGCCAAGCCCAAGAGCATGTCTCAACAGGTGATTCCATGGATTACATGAATGAGCTGGTGGACTCTTTGTCCATGAATGCTGATAAGCGAACCCAGTTCATCTCCAGTAAAATAGAAGAAATACAGCCGCTCGGTCAATTGCCGTCCGAATGGCGGGATACCTTTTTATATTTGTTCAATAAATATATTATGAATGAAGTCAAAGTGACAGCCGCGCAAACCGTAGCTTGGAACGAACTACAAGCACTTATGAACGATACACAGTACATGGAGGAGCTTGTCCGATTTGAGCTGCCTTTTTTCAATATGGTTAGACATCCCCGCGTTCCCGCTGCGGTTTGGATTCGGACGCTGGAGAATATCCGAATTCGGGTAGAAGCAGCCTTGCAACAAAAACTATCAGCAGACAGCGCTGTTGTACAGGCAATTGTTGAAGATTTTGTGATGATGTATGCAGGTCCAGAGCAGTTCCGCGATAAAGCTGCCTTTTTCCGCCAATATGCTCATTTGATGCAAACTGCTGTTACCGAACGGATAGAACGCTTTAATAAACTATGCTTGCTCCTCAATCCCAAATGGGATGTTATTGTGAGAGGCAACGCCTTGCTGATGGAAGGGCTAGAATGGAAGCTTGCGCAGGAGAATTCTCATTCCGCACCTTGTTGAAGTGTATACTTCGGATGGTCTCCCAGGTTGTTATTCAAATATTGCAAGGGCTGTCCTTTTAAATAATGGTCAAAAAAATCCAGCGTATACTCATTAATCAGCTCATGTGTTCCGCGCACATCCACATGTTCCATCCATTCAAACAAGGGGGTAAGCAGATATAGATCTGAGAAGCTCATGTGCTTGCTTTGTTTGAAAGTCAGCCAATAGTTCCCGCCTGCAGTTACTGGCTCATACCGGGCGAATAGCTCATTATAGTAGGCTGTAATCTCTTTCCTATCCGTCCGTAGTGCGGCGATTTCAGCATCGCTGGTTTGGTCTACTCCTTTTAAGGTGTCATCGGCACTCATGAGCAAAAAAGGTTTCTTCAAGCCGTCTGCAGGAATCCGTTTTTCACCGTAAAGTACCCCATCCATATCAATGCCTGCTTGTATTCTTTGATCATCCATCAGCATCTGCACCGTCGTGGCTCCCCCAAAGGAATGACCGAACATACCCATATGTTCAAGATCGATCCGGCCTGTAAACAGACCACTAGGATCGTCCGCAGATAAGGTCTCCATTTGATCCAGCACAAACTTAGCATCTTCTACCCAGACTTCATTACGCCGATCCATAAAAGAATACTTCATTTGCTCATAGCCTGTTTTTCCTTCTGAATCAAACGTTACCACAGACTTGTCTGGAAATACCGAAGCTACGCTGCTATAAGCATGTTCAATCCCTACGACAATATAGCCGTGGCTTGCCAATTGCTCGACTTGAAAGGTGTTCTGATTCTTGTAGCCCATAAATCCATGTGAGAAAAGAAGCACCGGATATTTAGTTTCCGTATCTGCCAAACCGGCATTCGCAATAGCGTGGGTGTTGGCCAGTTTTAATCCTGAGAATAAAAACTCCGGCAATTGTAAAAATTCATGCAGCCCTTCTATATACGGAGTAGGATCAGATAAATATGGCGCCGGGCTCCCTGTAGACTCTGAACTTGCTGGATACCAGATTTGCACCATTAATTCGCGGGAGTCACCGGATGTTTCTGTGAACTTTTCTTCCCGTGCAGAATCGGTCCAATGGTAGGTGACGGTTCCTATCTTGTAAGGACCTGTGGGCTCCGCAAAAGAAAATACAGGGAACAGGAGGGGCAGAGCAATGGAAACGGCAGCATAAACCGCCCCAACTCCAGTCAGCACTAGTGTTTTCCAACGCCGTTGCGGTTTTCTTGCTGCCTTTGCTGCGGATCGGAAGAAAAGTCTTGTTCCGCCCACGATTGCCCATAGTGTGATCAGATACACTGGAATCATCGGCCACCGCAACCCTTCCACGAATGCATGGATAAGCAGTAAAGCAGCAGAAATCCCGCTGCCGATCAGCCACCTGCGCTGTGATTTGGGCCGTCCTAGGGTTAGCCATCCCAACAACAATACATTAAATAAGACAAGTGTGATTTCAAGTAATCTCATAATCTATAATCCTCCTTGGTTTTCTTTTCTGGCTGCCGTCCTGAATCCAAGTATAGAACCTCCTGTTAGGGGAGAATCAATGCTCGCTGTGACTTCACTATATTTAGAGGACTATTGAAGATTTATAACAGCAAAAAAAAGAGACCGGGTTCGGTCTCTTTTAGTTATTTCTCGATAGGAGGTATGAATTAATTCGCAAAAAAGTTCGGCAGGAACTCTTTATTAGCTTCCAGCATTTCGTCCAGCATCCGAATCGCTACGTCCACGGACGGAACAAGCGGGTGATGTGCGAGCGCCTGAAGGGCAAGGGCGCGATCTCCGGTTACAGCGGCGTCAATCGCCAGCTGTTCATAGGTTTTGACAGCATGAATGAGTCCTTTAGCCATGGTTGGAATTTTGGTCAGTGGCAGAGGTAGCGGGCCGTTTTTGGTGACCACGCAGTTCACTTCAATGCTGGCGTCATCTGGCAGGAAGTCCAATATGCCGCGGTTAGCGACATTTAGGGTCTGAATGTCGTTTGATCCGTTATGGAGCGATCTCATGAGATTAACAGCTGCTTCTGAGTAAAAAGCACCGCCGCGCTGTTCCAGCTGCTTCGGCTTCTCGCTTAGCTCTAGATTGCCATAAAGCTCGAAGAGCTCTTCTTCTACACGTTTGACGACTTCAGCACGGTTAATGCCTTGTTTATGGGATTCCATCTGCTCTTCGAGCATGGCATCGGTCATATAGAAATATTTTAAATAGTATGAGGGCAGTGCATGAAGGGATTGCAGGAATTCCGGGTTCCATTCTCTTGCCGGTACGTTCTTAGCGCTGTAGCTGGTTGTATCTGCAAGCATATCATCCAGCTTGTCTTCACCTTCAACATCGATACGAGTAATCCAGTGCAAGTGGTTGAGGCCCACAAATTCGGCATATACGCGGTCTGCTGCTACATTATATTTGGCAGAGACTTGCTTGATCAGGCCGATAGGTGCGTTGCACAGGCCAATACTTTTAACCTTAGAATATTTCAGAACGGCTTCGGTGACCATCCCAGCAGGGTTAGTGAAATTGAGCAGCCATGCGTTGGGAGCCAGTTCCTCGATATCACGGCATACATCCAGAATAACAGGGATGGTGCGCAGTGCTTTCATCATTCCCCCAGGACCTGTTGTTTCTTGGCCAATAACGCCATATTTGAGCGGAATCGACTCATCACGGGCACGGGCATCAAGCATGCCGACACGCATCTGGGTGCTGACGAAGTCGGCGCCTTCGATAGCTTTACGGCGGTCTGTTGTCAGATGAACCTCAATCGGAAGGCCGGATTTCTCCACCATACGTTTTGCCAAATTACCTACAATATTCAGCTTGCGAAGACCAGGCTCAATATCTACAAGCCATAATTCGCGCACGGGAAGTTCTTTATAGTGAAGAATGAATCCCTCTACTAATTCTGGGGTATACGAAGAACCTCCACCGATAACTGCAATCTTTAATCCTTGGTTAGCTGCCAAGATTAATCACTCCTGTCTTGTAGTTTGTTTGATCGATTCATAATCCTGAAATTTCCGCATTTTGTCATATACTTCACTACTAAGGGCCAATCCATCTTGATCCATAGCTGACCATACTGCACCGACTACAGGCTCTGTGGCAAGGGTAACCACGGTTGCCTGAGGGGCTGCAGCATGTACAGCTTTCTCGATAGGCTGGCGAATCCAACCGCGATCCCCTCGGGTTAGCAGACTTCCTGCCAGCACCACATCGAAGGTCTCCTGCTCCATGCCTAGCTTGTGAATGATAGCTGCCGCAGACTTACCTAGTTCAACCCCTTGCCGATGTAAAATCTCCAACGCTACGGTATCTCCTTCAGCTGCTGCTTCAAAGAGCAGGCGAGCAACATTTACAGGGACTTTTTTCCAATGATCGAGGAAATCGTGAAACATATGCCCAACTTCCTCATAACCTAGCATTTTTAGCAGTAAGCCTGTTAAGAGGGTGGGCTGTTCCCGGCCGTCCCAAGCTCGGATAACGGAACGAAACACCTCAATATTGAGTGCGCCACCTCCGCCAAAATCACCGTACATATAGTCAAAGCCGCCGCATTGATAATGCTCTCCCTGCAGGTTTCTGCCTGCTGAATTGGTGCCGGTGCCGCAGATGAGCGCGACACCATATGGGCGATTCGTTCCGGCGCGTAGACCGATCATAGTGTCACAGTTAATAGTGTATTTGGTGAATCCTATCTGGCGTATCATCGGATGGAGAATAGCGTAGTCGGCCTCGCGATCAGCACCGGCAAGTCCGAGATAGGTATGCTGGATGTCTTCCAACCGGAGTCCGGCTTCAGCCAGTGCCCCGAATGTGGCCTCTTGAATACTGTTGGCGGCCTCAAGGGCGCCTGTCTGGTGGTTGCCGTTACCGCTCTTGCCTTTACCAAGAACATTGCCATGTTCATCGCTTAGCAGAGCATAGGTTTTCGTGCCTCCCCCATCGATCCCCAAGTAGTAAGTCAATGGTCGTCACTCCTAGTGTATAAAATTTAATCTACTCAGCTCCGGTAGACTCACGTACGATAAGTTCCGGATCAATCCGCATCCCGGCTCCGCGTTTCATCTTTCCAGAGATGCGTTTGAGCAGCATATCCGCGGCTGCCAGCCCGATTTTATCCGCAGGCTGACGTATTGTTGTCAGATGTGGATGAAGCTGTGAAGCAATATAATGATCGTCATAGCCGACCACTGCCACCTCTTCGGGTACCTGAATACCCGCTTCCATCAGGGCATTGATGACTCCTAGCGCGATATTGTCATCCCCGGCGAATACGGCGGTGGGCAGCTTTCCTTCCTTCAGCCAACGTTTGCAGGTATCGTATCCCATACCAATATCGAAATCACCTGGTACGATCTCAAAGGGGGTCAGCCCTTGTTCCTGAAGCGCCTGTAGGAATCCACTGCGCCGCTCCCGCGTACTCCGGAACATTTCCTGACCGCAGAGATGAGCGATTGAAGTATGTCCCAGCTCCAGCAGATGACGCGTAGCTGCATATCCCCCCTTGAAGTTGTCGATCGTGATGGAGTAGGTATCATTTTCGGGCTTCTGATTATCTATCAGCACATAAGGGATACCCCGCCGTTTTAACTCCACAATATAATTGTCCTCTTCCATTGGAGAGAGCAGAATTAAACCGTCTACACGATCCTCCTGAATTAAATAATGGCTGTCATCCGATTCGATGCCTGTTGAGATAGATATGGCTAAAAAATAACCATGCATCGCTAATATTTCATTCAGCTCTTTGACCACTGCGTCAAAAAAGGAATCTTGCAGGGTAGTGACAATAATGCCGATAATTCCCGTCTTACCGCTTGCCAGACTGCGTGCCGCAGCATTAGGGCGGTAATCCAGCTCTTTAATTGCCTCCAGTACCTTTTGGCGATTATTCTCACGCACCGATTCGGCCCCATTTAACACCCGGGATACGGTTACAACGGATAATCCGGATTTTTTGGCTACATCAAAAATACTCACTTTCATCTTTAATTCTCCTCACGGCAGATTTTCCGATCCTGTTTTCTACTTTCAGTATACAGGGTTGGCAGACTGTCCGCTAAACGTATGATTTCACGCAGGTATACCGTCCCTAAAGGGGGCGGTATACCTGCCAAACAGTTATCGCTGAATGATCTCTGTAACCTTCTTCTGAATCGTCGCCATCACCTCTTCAACCGTCTTATGTCCAGTTTCTACTGGCTGCAATTCATTAATGAACATGTCATTAATTTGCGAGTAGTTGGTGATTAAGTGGTTATAGGATTCGAAGCCGTAGTTAACAGCACCCTCGTAGACATTTTTGATATCCTGTGGATCGATACCGTCAAAATGTTTATAGTAAGCTTCTGCAGCTTCGGTGTTGACTGGCGGGTTACCGCCACTAAGCTCAATGGATTTCTCTTGCACTTCGCTTGTGATCAGGTATTTGATCCATTCAAAAGCTTCCTTCGGATGTTTGGAGTCCTTCAAGATCAGCAGCGGATCGACATAAAGGGTGCTGCGTACCTTATCGTTGCCTCCCCATGGGACAGCAGCAACGCCAATTTTGAAGGGGAAGTCATTTGCGCCTGCAAGGTTCCATGAGCCTCCGATAGACATGCCGATTTTACCAGCAACAAAGGGATCACCGTTCTGTCCAGCTACGCTTTTGCTCCATTCGGAAGAAGGAGAGACTTTATCCTTAAAGACAAGATCAAAAAGCTTGTTGTAGGCAGCGATCACCTCGGGGGAGTCAAAATAAGTCTCGGAAGGCACGCCGCCATTAGTCCATGTATCTTCTGAGTAAGGCTCCGCTCCAAAATATAATGGCCGCATATCGCGTTCGGACCAAGTGAAGTCTACGCCATATTGAGTTTTGGCAATATCATCGGATACAAGCGTCATTTGTTTAGCTTCGTCGACCATTTTTTCAAACGTCCAGCTCTTATCTTCATAATCGCTTGTTGGATAAGTCAGTTTGGCGGCATCAAACATGTCTTTGTTATAGAGCATTAAGGTGACATACATATTGACCGGGATGCCGTAAGTGTGATCTTTAACCTTGTAGATGCCCATCAGATTCTCTGGGATGCTGTAATCCTCTGCCTTGAAACCATCCTCTTTCATAAGGTCGGTCATATCGAGCAACATACCCTTATTGTAGTATTCTGCGAAACCTCCATACCCCCAGTGACTTGTCACGTCGGGCGATTTGCCGCCGGCAATTAGCGTTTGCAGCTTGCTGTCGAACTGCTCATATGGCGCTTTTTCCACTTTCACTTTAATATTCGGATGCTGCTTCTCGAAATCAGGGATTAACTTTTCGACAAATGTGCGGTCTTCTGAATCTATTGTGTAATGGGTAATCGTTACCGTTTCTGCTTTGCCTCCAGAATTAGTAGAGCTACCGTCTCCTTCAGATAGGGCGTTACCCGCCGATTTGCCGCCGCTACAGCCTGATAAGGCTAGAACAACGAGCATGGTTGCTGCAAGTAAAAGTGCAATACTTTTCCTGTTCTTGTTCATTAGCTAAACCCTCCATGATTTCAAGTATATTTGGCCGCCTTATGGCGGATTATTACTTAATCCCTGTAAGTACAATCCCTTCGACGAACTGTTTCTGGGCTACAGCAAACAGCGTAACGATTGGGACCATAGCTAGAACCGAAGCAACCATTAGCAGATGCCAAGGTGGAATGCGGAACCTCGATGAGGTAAGAGAAGCCATCCCGACGGGTAGCGTGAACTTATCTGATGAGCTTAAGTAAAGCACTGGCGTAAGCAGATCATTCCAGTTGTAGATAAAAGCAAAGATAGCTACGGTTGCAAGTGCAGGTTTGGAGAGTGGGATTGCTATGGTAGCCCACATCCGTATTTCGCCACAGCCATCAATGCGTCCCGCATCAAACAGCTCTTCAGGCAATGTGGAGAAGAATTGGCGCAGCAGAAAAATATTATAGGCTGAGCCGAAGAAAGCAGGCACGATCAAGGGTAAAAAGGTATCGATCCAATTCATTTGCGAAAAGAGTACAAATTGCGGAATCATAATGGCTGGATAAGGTAACATCATGGTGCTAAGCAGCAGGATGAACCACACCTGATTACCTGTACCTCTGAATCTGGCGAATCCATAGGCGACTAGCGCCGAAGAAATCAAGGTTCCCACAACACTAAAGCCGGCGATAATCAGACTGTTTTTATAAAGTGTACCGAACTGCAGGGTATCAAATATTTCTGTGTAATTGCTCCACTGCCAGCTCTCCGGAAGAAAGGTGGGTGGGAACTTCAGCAGCTCACGTTTGGACTTAAGTGAAGTGGAGACCATGAAGAACAAAGGAAGCAGCATCAGAAATGTTGTAACTACTAGAGTAATAAAGCTGAAAATCTTAACAGGCTCCGCTTTCCGGCGGCGTTTTGTTCCTTTAGTCCGGGGGTTTAGCGCTCTGACTGTACTCATTTGCGTCCGCCTCCTTCATAGTGAACATAACGGTTAGACAATTTCATAATTAGTGCGGTGCACAGCATAACTACGATAAGGAGCACCCATGCCAAGGCTGAGGAATAACCGGCACGATATTCTTTGAAGGCGCTGGTGTAGAGATTATAGACATAGAACCAGGTAGAGTAATTCGGCCCCCCTTGAGTCATGACAAAAGCTTGGGTAAAGACTTGGAAGGAATCGATCAGTCCCATAATTAGTTGGAAGAGCAGCACGGGAGAGATCATCGGTAAGGTAATGTTCAGGAAGATTCTGAAGCGCCCAGCACCGTCAAGGTTAGCGGCTTCGATCAAGCTTGCCGGTACGCCTTGCAGACCTGCGAGGAATAAAATCATTCCTGAGCCTGCTGTCCAGAAAGTCATGATAATCAAGGCATATAGCGCAGTGTCTGGGTTCATTAGCCAAGCCGGTCCATGAATACCGAACCAGGAAAGGATGTAATTGAAGAGCCCGATCTGCGGGTTGAAGATCCAGTACCACAGCAGGGACATGGCCACGCCGGATACCATGCTTGGAAAATACATTGCTGTTCTGAAAAAGCCGCGCAGAGGAATGGTCTGGTGAAGCAATAGTGCAAAGCCGAGACCAAGCACAAGTTGGATAGGTACACCGATGAAGGTATATCTCAGCGTGACAACCACCGATTTCCAGAACAGGTCATTGTGAAACATCTCTGTGTAGTTAGCGAGCCCGATAAATTTAGGTGGGTGTATGATGTCATAATCAGTAAAGCTGAAGTAAAGCGATGATAAGATAGGATAAAGGGCGAATACTAGGAAGCCGATAATCCAAGGAGAAATGAACAGATACATGTAGAACGTCTGCCGCCTGTTCTCGCGATTGATCATGACACACCAACCTCTCGTTTTAAAAGTATAAGCGCTTTAACTTTTAATCAAACTAACACTATTAATTAGCAATAATACTAGGCGCCTAGAGATTAAAGTTTAACCGCTTTAACTTTTTGATTCGCTTTAATAAGTTTATCATAGAGGATGATCACTAAATAATCAACACTTATTTTAACTGTAAAAGCGCTATCAGTCATTAAACATAACATATATTCTGCGATTTTTGTGAAAAACGGACCTAAAACAAGATTCGAGGGATGAATGTGTTAACTATTATAACGTAATGTTATTATTTTTTATTGATATTTCTCATGCTATGATTAGGTTTGGTCATATTTTGTTAGAAATGAGGAAACTGAATGACGACTAGACCTTACTTAAAAATGATCCAGCATTCTGTTACAGCCTCAGGGATTAGCTTTGAGGAAATTACACCAAATTTCGTATATAGAGCGACAGATGGAGTGAAATCATTTGTGATGGTAGACGCTGAGATCGGACTAAACAACAGTGCTTCTACGATTATTGCCATGAGTAAATCTCTAACTTATGATGTTTTGCATAAGGCGAATATCCCAGCCGTAGAACATATTTATTTGCCGCATCCTGACTCCAAATTTAGCAATTTGAATCCTTATCCATTGGCTGAGCGTTATTTCCAAGCGCGCAATGGGGAGGTAGTTATGAAGCAGGATAACGGGGCGCAGGGAAAGCATGTGTACAAAATCAATGAGATAGCCGATCTGCACGAAAAGCTCGATTTATTATTTTCTTTACAGCTTAATGGGGCAATAGGTCCTTATTATGAAGCGGAGATTGAGTATAGAATTGTAACCTTTAATCATCAGGCGCGTGTATTCCTTGGCAAAAAAAGAGTTCGTTCGTGGAAGCATAATTTGATTAACGGGGCTGTTACGATTGAGGTGAAAGATCAGGCCAAACAAGAGGCGCTGGCGGAGCTTGCCTCCCGGACCTCTAAAG
Source organism: Paenibacillus sp. FSL H3-0329 (assembly GCF_037963285.1). Lineage (NCBI taxonomy): Bacteria > Bacillati > Bacillota > Bacilli > Caryophanales > Paenibacillaceae > Paenibacillus > Paenibacillus sp. FSL H3-0329. The sequence goes on from NZ_CP150150.1 coordinate 269,367, forward strand.
CGCTGGGCCTTGATTTCTGCTCAGTAGATATCTTAGAGACAAATCAAGGCTTGATGGTGATTGAGGTTAACCATAAGGTGATGTTAGATGAATATTGCAAGCAAAATCCAAGTGAAGTACCTGGCCTCTCAGACCTTTACAGGGAAGTTATTCTTCAGCGTATGAATCAGTTATAAGCCGATATTCAGCAGCGATTGCCCGAATAATCTTTTGGCATTTCCGATTAGAGTTTGCGTACCCACGATTACAATAATCTCCGAAGGTGATTGTTCTTTAAGATACGTAAGAGCATCCTCTAAACAAGGGAATTCGGAACTTTTTTTGAGAAAACTTTTGGCGATTAGCAGGGCATCCGTAGGGAAAATTAGATGGCTTATATCGGGTTTGGTTACGATTAGTTGATCCGAGACTGTGCTCATGACTTCGATGACCCCTGTGTAATCTTTATCCTTAGGGACACCGATGATGGATGTGACGGTACGGCTGCGCTCAGGATTCACTAATTGAATAAGTTCAGCCAGATAGCTTGCAGAATCTCTATGAATAGCTCCGTCAATAATCGTCAGCGGGTCATGATAGATAACTTCACAACGCCCCGGCCATTGTAATTGTTCAAAACAGTGGTGTACGATCTCCTGATCCAAGGGTCCCCCTGTAATCTCTTCACAAAGTGACACTGCGCTAGCAGCATTGACCGCTTGAAACTGTCCCAATAGCGGGAGGGTCAAGGATGGATAAATGGCTTGCTTCGTCCGGACATCAAAAGTAGTCCCGATAGAAGTGGTTGTGATAGATTCAGCTAAAAACTGTTCTTCATAATATTGCACAGGGTTGGAGGAGAGGTTGTCCTTCATGATCGCAAGAACTCCCGATTTCTGTTTGCTAACATAGACATTTGTTGTGTTGTTTTTGACAATCCCCAGCTTGTGCAGTGTAATGCTGCTCAGATCAGGTCCCAAATGGGCTACATGCTCTTCCATAATTGGGGTAATGACAGCCCAGTCATTGCTCAGGACATTGGTGTCATCAAACCTTCCCCCTCTACCGCATTCAATCACATTGATATCTGTACCCTTCTCCTTAAAGTACAAAGCCGCAATAGCCAAAGCAACCCCAACCGGACCTTGATATTCGTCAGCAGCAAGCTGCTCCTCAATCTGGTGGAAGCCCCCGCGAATTACATTACCTAATCGTACAAAATCTTCGGTGGCTATTGCCTGCCCATTGACCCGGATTCTTTCGTTGAAATCCACCAGGTGAGGGGAGGTGAATAACCCCACTTTATATCCCAAGTGACTTAACAGAGAGGAGATAAATCTAGAGGTGGAGCCTTTACCTTTACTGCCTGTGACCAGTATGTATTTTTGATTACGATCCGGACTTCCAACTGCATCCAGTAATACTCTGGTTAACTCCGGTTTTCTAACTTCTTCATCCAAAGTTTGTGTAATGTTGTTAATGGCTCTTAGATAAGAGCTGTAGATCATATCTTCAACTTGGGATTGTGAAGTGAATTCCACGGAAATCCCTCCATTTAATTAATTTTGGCGCGTTCCTCAGATAGTGTTGTGTAGATGATAATCGGAAGTAACACAAGAGAAATGATGACGGTCAGAGCGATGCTCCAGTTCAAATCTTTATATAGCTGTACTATGGTGAACAACAAAGCGATAACAGGTAAGACCAATTTGTTTAAGTGCTTTAGGAATAAGGAGTACATACTTCTTTTTACGGTAACTGATGTGCCGATGCTTGGAATTTCTAACTCGTTACGCGATAAGGCGGTGATTCCGATAAATAAGTGGCTGTCGATAAATTTAAGCTGCTCATTATCCGCATGAAGCTTGACCGACTGGGCAATATGCTCCGTATCGATGTCTAAGATGGGGATGGTGATTTGTTTTGAATTATAGGAGATCACGATCTGATCTGTTTCTTCCATGCCTAGCAGTTTTCTAACATTCGGATGAATTCTGCATAAATTCTGGTGCTCATCAAAAGGGTAAGGATGGCCCACTCTGAGGGTGAGCTCTCTTTTGCCAATAAAAAAGTTCCCTAATGCACTTAAGGGCCGTTGGATCAGTTGATTGATAAGTTTATGTATACCTGGCTTGGGTTGGGAACGCGTCCTAGCGCGAGTAATGATTAATGGGTCATGCCCCTCGGAATGGGTTTCAAGCAATAACATGATGTATCTGTTGAAGTAAAGGGTATTCGGTTTGGCTGTGCTATCTTCTCGTAAAGTTAGGTTTACCCGGAAGCCGTTTGTGGGATTGATTAGTTCCACTTGATTCGTATATTTACGGACGAGTGCTGGACAGGCTTTTACATAGGGTTTGGCAATCTCGTCCACTTTAGGAATTCCCCGAAGAACTGTGTCGTATTCTGGCTTCGTTATAGTTAATCCTGTAGTGAGGCAGTCCCCGAGCTTGTCCTTTGCCCGCTTGGATAATTGGATTGTACCTCTTGGCACCTCATCTGCCGATAAAATTAAACAGCTGACTTTCACACCATTCTCTGCTGTAAGATCAACGAAGATATGCTGGACTAAACCTAATTCCTTTAACTCTTCAGAGTTCATTGTGATTTCTTCACGAGGTTGAAGGCTTTGTTTGTCTAGAATAGTAAAGGTTTGCTCGATAATAATGTCAGACACCGCCCAATAGTTTAATGATTTGTTCAAGGGAATGAATGGTTTTTTGGAATAAATCAAACGCATTCGGGTTACGATAATTTCGATTAATTTCAATTTGAATACTTTGAACTAACAATTCCTTAGCACAATATGAAGTAATCGTTCCAGGATGGGAAGCGGAAAATGTATGATTTTGTCGAACTTTGGTAATACCATTATTGTTAAAGATGCCTATGACGTCATTTAAATTATTCTCTCGTATAGAGGTTCCGTACAGTGTCCCTAGGTCAATATCAAACTCCCGAAGTTTGGAAGCCCCGTGCAGATCGATCACAAACTGAATGCGATGTTCTTTGACAAGCGCTCGTAGCGCAGCCTTATATTCTCCACCTAAGATGTAATTTGGGTCTTCTTTGGAGAAGCTATTCGAATAAATACAGTAGCAATTTGTGAGCTTTTGTAACAAGAGGGCAAGGGAGCCTGTATACATGTCAGCTGGTTTTACAGCATGTTCTCGAAAATGGTTAATGGCATGTGGAGCTGAGACAAGTACAGGAAGGGAGCCTTCTACAATCGAGTAGGAGGGATCTACCCCGATATCGCCAAAATAATTATTATTGGAGAATTGTAGCTCATACTGTTCGATCAGAGATAAAATATGCAATCACCTATTCATAGTTATTTAATGGGTCGTTAACCATTAGTATGTCCTAAGCATTCACCATTCATGAATAAGGATGAATCTATTATAACGCTTGCAAGGTTTGCCGTGGGCAGTTTTTCCATAAAATGATTCTAAAAGATTAGCTATTGAAAAGTTCAAAATGGTGTGCTAATATTTCAATTGAAAACGTTACCGATAAGGATACCGATAAGGATACCAAAAAGTAGGCTGGGGATTACTTAAGCAAATGAAAACGCTGACATAATTTTCACTGAGAGCATCGGAACGTCTTCATGCGAAGTAATCTAATAAAAAGTACGAGGGGGAAGAAGAATGAAGAATATCAAAAAATATTTAGGGCTCATGTTAGTAATGTCTATGGTTGTTGTCTTAGCGGCAGGATGTGGGAATAAAGAAAATAATTCTGCATCCAATGATGGAAACGCTACATCTGGTAAAAAAGGGTCAGTTTATTTCTTGAACTTCAAACCTGAGATTGCAGAAATATATGAAAAGATCGCTAAGGATTACGAAGCAGAAACAGGGGTTAAGGTAAAAGTCGTAACGGCTGCTGCGGGTACTTACGAAACTAAATTGAAATCCGAAATCTCCAAGTCTGAAGCGCCAACTATTTTCCAAATTAACGGACCTGTTGGTTTTCAATCCTGGAAAGATTACACCTTGGATTTGAAAGATACTAAGCTTTACAGCTATCTGTCCGACAAAAGCTTGGCTGTAACTGAAGGTGAAGGCGTGTATGGTATCCCTTACGTAGTTGAAGGATACGGCATCATCTACAACGACGCAATTATGAAGAAATACTTCGCTTTGGCTGATAAAGCGGTATCGATCTCCACCACAACTGAGATCAATAACTTCGATACTTTGAAGGCAGTAGTAGAAGATATGACGGCTAAAAAAGACCAACTGGGCATTAAAGGTGTATTCGCCTCCACTTCCCTCGCTGCTGGCGAGCAATGGAGATGGCAGACTCACCTTGCAAACTTGCCGTTGTACTATGAATTCAAAGACAATACTGAGTTTGACAACACCGTTCTTGCGGGTCTAGCTTCTAAAGAAGTTGAATTCAAATACAACGATAAATTTAAAAATATTTTCGATCTGTACATCAAGAACTCTGTAACTAAAGAATCCTTGCTGGGTAGTAAATCCGTAGCTGACTCCATGGCTGAATTTGCACTAGGTAACGCAGCAATGGTTCAAAACGGTAACTGGGCTTGGTCACAAATCAACGATGTTGACGGTAACGTAGTTAAAGCTGAAGAAATCAAATTCTTGCCTGTTTACACCGGTATGGAAGGCGAAGAAAAACAAGGTCTGGCTGTAGGTACAGAAAACTATTTCGCAATCAACAGCAAAGTATCTGCTGAGAACCAACAAGCTTCTATCGCTTTCTTGGAATGGTTGTTCTCCAGTGAAAAAGGTAAAGCTTATGTAACTAACGATCTAGGTTTCATCGCTCCATTCAATACCTTTGAAGACAGCGAAAAACCAGCAGATCCACTTGCTAAAGAAGTATCTGCTTGGATGGAAAAAGATCTTACTTCTGTAGCTTGGACATTCGCAGCATTCCCAAGTGAAGAATTCAAAAACGTCTTTGGTGATGCCCTCTTGCAATACGCTCAAGGAAACAAAACTTGGGATGAAGTTGTAACCATCTTCAAGGACACTTGGAAGGCTGAAAAAGCAAAATAATAAATGCATGGAAAGATGCTTGAATAACTCTCAGTTGTCATACAGATAAAAGCTTAGTGCCACTGGGCTCCCTCGGGATTCAGTGGCACTAAGCAACAATTTGAGTGGATCTTGCTACGTTTCATCATTTTCCATACTGAGATAGGAGAAGACTCCATGGAAAAATCGATAAAAAAATATTTTGCTCTTTTTGCATTACCGACCATAATAGCCTTTGGAATTGCATTTGTGATCCCTTTTCTTTTGGGTATATATTTGTCTTTTACAGAGTTTACTACAGTCAATGATGCAACATGGATAGGGTTTGGCAATTACGCTAAAGCTTTTTCGAATCAAGAGTTTCTAAATGCACTAGGTTTCACCGTTAAATTCACAGTTTTATCTGTTCTTACTATTAATGTGTTCGCCTTCATCTTGGCGATGTTGTTAACTAGAAAGCTAAAAGGTACCAACGTATTTAGAACGATCTTCTTTATGCCTAACTTGATAGGTGGTATCGTATTAGGATACATCTGGCAGTTGATTTTTAATGGGATTTTGTACAAATTTGGTGTCACTTTGACCTCTGATGCAACGTACGGATTTTGGGGACTAATCGTTCTTATGAATTGGCAATTGATAGGGTACATGATGATTATCTATGTTGCAGGTATTCAGAATGTTCCTAAAGATATAGTAGAAGCCGCAAGAATTGATGGAGCTTCACGTTCTAAGATTTTGCGTAATGTGACTATTCCACTCGTAATGCCGTCCATTACTATTTGTTTATTCTTAACCTTATCTAATTCATTTAAATTGTTTGACCAGAACTTAGCATTAACCGCTGGTGCTCCGTCTAAGCAGACCTCCATGTTAGCACTGGACATCTACAATACATTCTACGGAAAATCAGGATGGGAAGGTGTCGGTCAAGCGAAAGCCGTCGTATTCTTTGCTTTAGTAGCCTTAATCGCCTTAATACAACTTGTCATTACTAGAAGAAAGGAGGTTGAGAACTAATGCAAAAGACTAGAGCAAAAGATTACTCCATATTCACCATTTTGTTGGTCTTGGCCATTGCGTTCTTATCTCCTATTTTTATTGTTCTGATGAACTCCTTCAAGGGTAAGTTCTACATTAGTGATACGCCGTTTTTATTCCCTAATGAGACTACATTTGTTGGTTTAAAGAACTATACTAGTGGTGTAGCAAAGATTGATTTTTTCAGTGCCTTCGGAATGTCCTTGTTTATCACGGTATGCTCGGTGGCTGTGATCGTGTTATTTACTTCCATGACTGCATGGTACATTACCCGGGTGAAGTCCAAATTCACAGGTATGATGTATTATGCGTTTGTATTCTCGATGATCGTGCCTTTCCAAATGGTTATGTTCACAATGACTAAGACTGCAAACGTGCTGCATCTCGACAATCCGATTGGGATTATCTTAATCTATTTAGGGTTTGGATCAGGGCTGTCTGTGTTTATGTTTAGCGGATTTGTGAAGTCTATCCCGCTTGAAGTTGAAGAAGCGGTAATGATTGATGGCTGTAATCCACCTCAGGCCTTCTTTAAAGTGGTATTGCCCATCCTGAAACCTATTGCTGTAACTGTAGCTATCCTTAATGTAATGTGGGTATGGAACGACTTCCTATTGCCAGACCTGCTGATTGGTACAGAGTATAAAACGATTCCTATTGCGATCCAGTACCTAAAAGGTGGATACGGATCGATTGACATGGGAGCTATGATGGCGATGCTGGTCTTAGCTATTGTGCCAATCATCATTTTCTACCTGACTTGTCAAAAGTACATCATCGAAGGTGTCGTTGCAGGTGCGGTTAAGGGTTAAGCTTGATCTACCTCGTTAAATAAATTAATATTCATGTAAGAAGCGAGTAGGGTGTTTTTCTTGATGGGTGACCATCAGGAATCCCCTGCTTTCTTATTTTGACTATGAAGTTGAATAAGGATTAAGGAGTTTGATAGATACTAACAAGTAAAGGATAGATAGAAATGGAGAGACTGACTATTATAGACATCGCCAAATTATGCGGTGTTGGCGTGACTACTGTATCAAGGGCTATTAACAATCATCCGGATATTAATGAAGAAACAAAAGCGATGGTTATGAGGGTTATCAAAGAAAATCATTATGTTCCGAACAACAGTGCAAGAAATTTAAAACGTTCTGATTCGAAAACGATTGCAGTATTGATTAAAGGGATATCCAATCCATTTTTTAGCCCGATGATCAAAGTGTTCGAAAAAGAGATTCAACGCAAGAAATACTCCTTCATCCTACAACGAGTTGATGAGAATCAAGATGAGATCGAAGTGGCGATTGAGCTGGAGAAAGAAAAACGGTTGAAGGGAATTGTCTTCTTAGGGGGGTTATTCTCACACTCTCAAGAGAAATTACAGCAATTAACGGTTCCATTTGTCCTTAGTACGATTGGGATGACGGAAGAGTTTGATTTGAGCGACTATTCCTCTGTATCTGTAGATGACTTTAATGAGAGTTATAAAATTGTCGACTATCTATGTAATCTAGGGCATGAGAAAATCGCGGTCATTACTGCACCAGAAGAAGATGTAAGTATCGGTAAGTTGAGATATGAAGGGTATAAAAAGGCTTTAGCTGATCATGGAATCGCTTATAATGAACGGCTAGTGCGGCGGATGAAAGAAGATATCGACAGTTACAGTATGGAAAATGGGTATGCGGTTACAAAAGAATTGCTAGAGTTAGGAGAAGAGTTCACCGCTATTTTCACCTTATCAGATAGTATGGCTATTGGCGCCTGTAAGGCGATATTTGAAGCGGGCAAGCGAGTCCCGGAAGATTACTCGGTTGCTGGTTATGACGGATTGGATATTTCCTTCTATTATAATCCTTCTATTACTACCATCAAACAGCCGGTAGTAGAGATTGCGGAAGCGACGATTAAGATTCTTTTTGATCTCATCAATAAGAAGGTTAATCATGCGCATCAGATTTTCCCGGCAGAATTAATAGTTAGAGAATCTACGAGGTCTTTATTGTAGTTTCAACAAGTGAGTATGTTTAAGTTTATTTACGAATCGGGGTGGGGAGATAGAACCGCAAGAGATTAAACCTAACGATATCAACAGCATCACACGGTTTCTCACCGCATTTGGTGATCCTACTCGGATTCGGATTGTTACGTTATTAGGGAATAAAGGTCGGCTGAATGTTGGGGAAATTGCAGGTGAATTCGAAATAAGCAGGCCAGCGATTTCACATCATCTCAAAATCCTACGGGATGCCCGCATTGTTGACCATAAAAAGAGAGGCCAGGAAGTCTATTACTGGCTGGCGCGTGAACGGCTAGCAACAAACTTTAGGGCGCTTGCTGATTTGGCAACGTCGTTTAATCATGGGGACTAAGCCATCTCAAGGGAATGGTTCAGTCCCATTTTAGGATAACCAGGCATTTACCATATCCGAGACGGGTTTATAGATAAATATCATCCATCCCAGTGGGTTAGAGAACGAAATATGTAACGCATTAATAAGACTGAAGAAAGTTCCCAGCAACAGAAGAAATGAGAAAATCCACATCTCCTTGATTAATTTTTTCCTCCACATCAGGGGAACTTCAATGGCTGCTATAATGGCTACAACTATGAGAATCACTACTATACCCAATATTCACAACCTCCCAAACCATCTAGTTTCGAGATATTAAGTCTTTGCTCAGTGCTCTTCTGAACATTACTGCGCTTAACAAAACCAAGTGTAGTAATAGGTTAACACTCGATACTCAAAGATTCCACCTACAGATATGCGCCTTGCGATGTTATACATGGTTTTGTTCACTCCAATTTATCACTTCATAGGTCAAGGTTTCAGGGGCTATTCCTCTGTGAGATCTCCCGGTTTTTCCGGTGGTGTGCTCTTTTCCCGAACGATATTTTTTTTATTGATTAGCTTAGGGCGGGTAAACATAGCCCAATGTGGCATTCGGAAAAAGGTGTCCTTTTGATCGGCGAGATTATAGGGAGCAAACGGGCTCAAATAAGGAACGCCAAAGGAACGTAAGCTGCACATGTGAAGAACTATCGCAATAACCCCGATGATGATACCGAACAAACCAAAAGATGCAGCAAGGAACATCATCGGGAAACGGAGCATTCTGATGGTCAGGGCAAGATCGAAGGATGCAGCACAAAGCTGGAGATAGCAGTAATAGCGACGACAATAAGCATGGCAGCAGAAACAATGCCGGCATCAACTGCCGCAGTCCCAATCACCAGGGTGCCTACAATGGATACAGATTGGGCTATGGTTTGAGGCATTCGTACACTCGCTTCCCTTATAATCTCGAAGGCGAGCTCCATTAAGAGTGCTTCAATAAATGCTGGAAGCGGTACGCCCTCCCGTTGTGCAGCTAGACTGATCAGCAGGGTTGTGGGCAGCATCTCCTGATGAAAGGTAGTAATAGCTACATACAAAGATGGGGCTAGTAGTGAAATGAAAATACTGAAGTATCTAAGCATCCGTACTAAGGTGCTGACATCGGCACGTTGATAATAATCTTCCGCTGTCTGCATGAAGGAAACGAATAAGGTAGGCACCGTCATTACTATAGGAGTCCCATCTACTAATATGGCTACTTTTCCTTCCATAAGAGCAGCAGCTATAACGTCAGGACGTTCCGTATGATGGATGGTTGGAAATGGGGTATAGGTTTCATCCTCGATTAATTCTTCGATATAGCCACTTTCCAGGATACCGTCAATGTCGATCCGATCTAAACGTGAGTGTACTTCTTGCAGAATCTCATCACTAACAATGCCATTGATGTACATGAGGGCTACGTCTGTCTGTGTTACACGTCCAATTTGCTGTGTTTCTAACCAAAGATTGGGGTCTTTTATTTTCCGCCGGATTAATGCGGTATTCGTGCGTAAGCTTTCTGTGAAGGCTTCCTTTGGTCCACGAATCACCGTTTCAGTGGCACTTTCCGTTACGCCACGGTCTTTCCAGTCACGCATGCCTATGGTGAACCCTTTGGTATATCCATTGAGTAAGAGGATCACATCTCCGGATAATAGAGAGGTGAATAAAGAATTGAACTCCGTCGCATCTTTAATATCCCCTACAGTGAGCATGTGATCTTTTAATAATTGATAGTTGGCTGTTTGTGTATCAAGACTTGGATCTGGAAGTTCTAAAATTAGTGATTCCAGAATGAAATCCTGAATAGCTTTACTATCCGCCAATCCATCTGTATAGAAAATAGCTGCTTTAATCTGGTGTTTGGAACCAATAAAGAATTCTCTAATCACAAGATCTGTACTATTGCCGAGTCTTGTTTTTATATATTGAATATTATCTTGAAGTTTTTCTTTAATAAGTTCCTTAGGTAATTCTTTAGTGGGGTTGGGGTGCCCTAATGAAGGGTTCTTAAAAACTTTTGTTATTGTTCTGTTCAGAAATCCCATTGTTGTTATCCCTCTTCCGCTGGTGCTGTAAATATAGCTATTACCATAATGAGGTGGGATTATTCTGATCCATAGATGGGTTCATACACACCAAAAAAGCCGCAGAGAGATTCTCTGCAGCTAGCTAGAAGCGCTTAATTAAGACTTTAAGACGTCCAATCGTTATATAAATGCTTCTCCGTTAGGATGGACAACAACTGAATACCAACCTCATTATGGCCACCTTCAGGGATGATCAGGTCAGCGTATTTTTTGGATGGTTCGATAAACGCTTCATGCATGGGTTTAACTGTACTCAAATATTGATGATGGATCGACTGGATGCTCCGTCCACGTTCTTCAATATCTCTAAGGACCCGGCGGAGAATACGCACATCAGGATCGGCATCCACGAATACCTTGATGTCGAGCATTTCACGGAGATTCTCGTCAGAAAGGACGTGGAGTCCCTCAATGATTACAATATTGTTTGGCTTCAGTTCTACCGTCTCTGTAGTGGAGCGGGCATGGACTGTAAAGTCATACACGGGAGCGAATGCGGTCTGTTCTTCACGCAGAGATTTAAGATGCTCAATGAGCAGCTCGTTATCGAAAGCGAAAGGATGATCGTAATTAATGGATTCACGTTCAGCAAAGCTGAGATGTGAGTGATCCTTATAGTAGTTATCTTGAGATATGAAAGTTACCTTTCCCGTTCCAAGACGGTCAATGACGGAGCGGGCTACGGTTGTTTTTCCCGAGCCGGTGCCGCCGGCGATACCAATAATGAGCATGTGATTCAATAACCCTCCCTAAGATTGCCGTTGCAATTCCAATATTGTAGCACAGCGCTCATGTTTTTTCACCTTAGATCGGGTAAAATTAAGATGGGATTTTTGGAAATTCGTCTATATTAGGGACAAGGCAAATCCGGAAGGGGTTATTCAACGAATGAACGGAAAAAAATCAGTACAAGAGGCTTTTAATGAAACGGCCTATCGAATCGCAGGGAATGGGAATAGAGATGTGCAAGTGTTGAAGGAAGCCTTGGCAGCCGTAGAGAACAGTATGGCATCTGATATCTATGGAACGGGCGAAGTGATTGAAGATTTCCAGACGAAAATGGCGAATATCCTGGGCAAAGAAACCGCAGTTTTCTTTCCGAGCGGAACGATGGCGCAGCAAATCGCTTTAAGAATCTGGTGCGATGAAAAAGAGGTGAAAAAAGTAGCCTATCATCCCTTATGCCACTTGGAGATTCATGAGCAGGATGGCATGAAGGAATTACATCATATTGAGCCTATCTTGCTTGCGGATAAGGACCGATTAATCACTTTGGAGGATGTGGCGAATCTAAAGGACGATATCGCTTGTCTGTTGCTGGAATTACCCCAGCGCGAGATTGGTGGTCAGCTGCCAGAGTACACGGAGCTTGAAGCTATTTCTGCTCATTGCCGTGCACGCGGCATTAAATTGCATTTGGATGGGGCGAGATTATTTGAGATTCTTCCGTATTACGGGAAGTCAGCAGCTGAAATCTCTGCACTCTTTGATAGTGTGTATATATCCTTTTATAAAGGAATTGGAGGAATCGCCGGGGCAATTCTTGCAGGCAGCGAAGACTTTACGAAGCAATCAAAGATATGGAAACGGCGGCATGGTGGAGACTTAATCAGCTTATATCCGTACATCATTTCTTCTGATTATTATTTCCGGCAAAGAGAGGGCAGGATGCAGCAGTATTATGAAGGCGCGAAGGAGCTTGCTGCTTGGGTTAATCAATGTCACGACGTAACCACTCTGCCCGCTCAACCTGTCTCCAATATGTTTCACATGCATTTTCAAATGTCTAAGGAACAAATTGAACCGATCCTGTCAGCGGTGTATGAGGCGACAGGAATCGGTTTAAGCGCGGGTATAAGAGCTACCGGGGAACATACTTCTTATTGTGAGATCAGCATTGGAGACAAGTATGCCGACATCCCAAAAGAAAAGCTTAGAGAGTTTTTTCTGCTGCTCGATAAGCTAATGAGCGAATCATCTGCCGAGTAGCGTACGGAGTAAGGAGATTCGTAATAATTGTTTTTTAATAAGCTTCATGCGAAACTCATTTTTTAATTGATTGTAGATCAGCGGGCAATGGTTAAGCGCCCAATGGTACATGAATTTAAAGTCTGTAGCATCTTTTGCAGAATTTAATAAATAGTATGAGATCGTATCGTAAGCATTATGGTTGAACCATTCCGTCATTTCCTGTGCGTTATATCCATATTTCTGCACGGCCATATTCTTAATGAGTTTCTTTTCTTCCAGATTCTCAATTAAGAATCCTTGGCTCAGATTAAAGGTGATATTATTCCCGTGTATTCTGTACACGCCGGCAATCACATCAATGAAGCCCGCATCACCTACCAGCAGGGAACGCAAATAGATGGAAGCATCGTTGACCATATTCATATCTAGGATATCCATAGCCATTAAGGCCTCTCGTTTAAAGACAGTAGTTAAAGTAGAGGCGGGTTTTGGATATCCTTTTTTCTCGAAATTCATGAAATAATCGCGTTTCTTAATAATGCTGCTAAGCTGCAGATTGGAGATTTTTAGTTGTTTGGCTTTGGAATACTCCAGGAACACATTCGCAGCTACAAATGATATTTCGGGATGAAGGAGATGGAAGCGAACCGCTTTACTGAAATAATTCATGTCGATCAGATAATCATCATCATCGAGAAAAAGAACATATTCCCCATCACCATGTGCAGCGAAAGCTTTTCGGCGATTATTTCCAGGTCCGCTATTGGTAGCATTGCGCATGTAAATGACCCGTGGTTCCGCCCCAAAGTGTTGCTGCATTAACTCTTCCGTGCCATCTGTAGAACAATCATCAATCACTGTAATCTCTTTATTGGGATAGTCCTGCATTAAGATACTTTGGATCGCTTGGTATAGGAATGCTTTTCTATTATAGGTAGTGATAATGACACTGATCTTGGGGGAATCGGCTAAGGACTGGACCGTTGGATAGGAAATTTCCGTATCCGAAATGCGGCTTTCCATTTTAACCAACCCTTGAATTAAACCTGCGATATCGCTGGCAACAATGCTGAATTGTTCAGATAAATAGAATTTCAAGGTATCCTCTGAAGCCCTCCCCGTGAGATAAGCATGAATAACCTCAGATAAGGTTTCCAGATAAGGTTTGATTTGTACATTTTGTTCTTGATCTATGATCTGGCGGCATCTTTGCAATAGTTCTGTATCATCTATTTGGATGGTGGGTGAATGGTTTATTTCATCATTTAGGTCATTTAAAAAGACGTAACAGGCTTGCTGCAAAACCTCGCTATGATCCATTTCCAGTCCTCCTGTTGTGTTATTTGGATAAACCACTTACCTCAGGCTGAGCGTTAATTTTATTTTTGAGTTTATATCGATACTTTTTGAGATGTTCCCATGTATAGAGGAAGACTTCCCGTTCCATTAAAGAGCCGATTACAAAATATACAGGCAAGATCACTAGTCCTAGAAGTACACCCCAGATCATAAGCCCCAGATAGGAATGGATCGGGATGTCGATGGCAGTCGTGATGAGAATAATACCTACAAAAACTACTGCATTCGTAAGCCATCTTCTAAAAGTGACCCATGGACTGCGTGCCAGCAAATGTTTGCTGGCATAGATTACAATATCTATGGAGCGGTATAAGAGGGCAGCTATCGTTCCCATTAGTACACCGTAAATTCCCATGAAGATTACGAAGACAATAGAAGCCACCAGATTAATGGCGGATTCCAGAATGGAACGGTTTTGTGTTTTTTTGAAATGTCCAGCGATGGTAATCACATTATTGGAAGACGTTCTGGCATTGGTTAATAATTTGATGACTACGAACAGGATCGGCAGCCACATATCAATGTAATTCACGTCGTTTACCCCAGCGGTATACAATTTCATAAAGGGTAAAATCAAAATGTAAGCCACCGTTAGAATCGAGAAGATAAGCCCCATGAAATACACTTCGTAAGCATCATAAAATTTAATAAATGCTTCTTTGCTCTCATGGTAGCTTTGCCCGAGGGCAGCCTTCACACTTCCGTTTATGGTCTGGACGATATTATCCACGATCGTAAAAATCATATTGTACATAACATAGATACTGACGATTTTTAGATTCGTAAAGATGGTTAATATAAGTACGTCCGTATTTCTAAACACCAAGTAGGAGATTTCATGGACTAATACGGAATTCTTTTGGCCAATAGCTTCATAGTCTGGTTTGAGATTCAGGTTGATCCACTTGTAATTCTTATTCATATAAATATAGAAAGCGATAATTTGAAGTAAGGTTAAGATAAAATAGGAAGCTTGAACGGCAATAATGTCCACACCTTGCAGTAATAACAGAATCCGGATCAGGCTGTTCATAATATTAGCTACAGTGACAATAGAAGTCTCTACATAGCTTTTTCCCTCCGCAGCGAGCAGGACCTTGAATTTTCCCTGAAAATAATAATTGATCGCTCCGCCCATCCCTGTAAGCAAAATAATGACCATAATCGATAATTTATCGATCTCAGAAGAGATCACCAGCGGGTACACGATGGCGAGTAGCAGTACGGCGAAGAAATAGTAAATGCCTGTTTTTTTATAATAGCTGGAGGTGGCAGCCAGAATAGAGTTAATATTGTTTTTATTATTCGAAGCTACCGGCTTATAAAGCGCTTGGATCGAGGCCGCTCCAACACCTGCTTCCAGCAGCGCCAAATAACTAATAATCTGCACAATCGAAGCGATCAACCCATTGGCCTCAGAGCCATAGTTGACCATTATCAGTCTGGGTATAAAAAAACCGAGGATGATCGTGATGAGTTGACTTCCCAGTCCAAAGGATAAGTTAAGAATGCTCCGCTTGGCTTTCATAACGAATCCCCCTTTCGTAAAGCGATAAATACGTATCTAGATGCTCGAAATGCCTTTCGGCTTGTTTTGCTTGCAATGTGACATCCATAGAGCAGGTGATCATACTTTCAAAAATCTGTGCAGGCTGGACCTGTTCCAGCGTATTGAAATCGGCATACAGACCTGTGAACCCAACATCTTTCATTACATTGATCATTTTTTTGCTGTAGGCTACGGGGAATACCGGTTTATTAAATACCCAGCCCAGAATCATTGCATGGAATCTTGAAGCCACAATAGATCTGGCATTAGCTAACACGGACAATACTTCTTCCATGTTCGTTTTATATAAATGCACTTGCATAGCATCCTTGTAGGAGGGACCGATAAGGCGCTGAATCTCTTCAATTGCCAGTTGATCGCCTTCGTGTTCGCAAAATGACATGAAATGAACCGCGTAACCTTTTTCAATGAAATAAATTGCGAGTTCTTTCATTTTTTCATAATAGAGGTTGTCAAAACCGTTCAGACCTTTCGCAGAAGGCTTAATAACGGATAAGACGATGTAATCCTCCGGTTCGTTTGGAATATCTGGCGGGTCTAGCTGAAAAATAATATCTGGGGCTAAGCGGACATTATCCAGATCCTTAAATAAATCATAAGAGTACTGTTCTCTGAAACATATATCTGTATAATCCTTGAAAATCCGCTTGTGCTCATCATAGTATTCTTGATTTGTAAAAGGGCCAAAATTAGATCCTAACAGATAGTAAGGCTTATTTTGATTACGAATGACTTCTGCATTCTTGAAATGCTCTGCCCAGTGGTCTGCCTCCATGAAAATCGAGCCGCCGATATGAACGACGCCATCTGAGTGATCTGCCAGATATTTGTGAGCCACATTATGTATCTTTAGCTTCCTGCAAATATAGCCAATGCCTCTTAGAAGAAGGGAATCGGAAGGATACACTTTGAGGTTAGGGATCTCTTTGAAACATAGTTTATAGAGGCGTGGTGCGCAAATTCTGAATCTGGTATCCGGATATCTTTCGCATAGCACCTTAATGAATAGATCATCGCCCAGATTAAATTCAGTATAGGCGTATATCAGCATTTTTTTCATATTCTAGATTCCTTTCGGGTTCCGTTCCCTTTAAGTAGGTTTCGCTTGAACCTGGATAAGCTTCTCTCCACAGAGATGAATCTGTGATATAGAAGCGGGGAGATTAAAAATGTTCTGATATAAAGGGTTAATCTGCGATTATCTCCTCTATAACGTCTTATGAGTTCATCCATTTCTTGATTGAGCTTGGGATAGGTATGGTTGATGTCACGAAGTAATTCCTGAATGCTTACCCCTTCCGTACCATTTAGACAGGTTTTGAGGTTGA
Organism: Paenibacillus sp. FSL H3-0329; assembly: GCF_037963285.1. Taxonomy (NCBI): domain Bacteria; kingdom Bacillati; phylum Bacillota; class Bacilli; order Caryophanales; family Paenibacillaceae; genus Paenibacillus; species Paenibacillus sp. FSL H3-0329. The sequence continues at coordinate 286,104 of NZ_CP150150.1, forward strand.
AAAAGTAGTTCTCAATCAGCTCCCGGTTCATTAACAATGGGGAGATCGTATCTAGTTCAGCAAAGGGATAGGTTTTGAAATATTCATCCACCCTTTTAAAAGCATCCACTACATCAAATTTATTCACGTTATAGCTGTTGGAGATGGAGGAGTTTCTCTGTAAATAAAATGATAGTATATCCGGGATTGAGATGACTCTGGCCGCTCTGGACAAGGCTTTGTAGATGAACTCTTGATCCTCTCCATTCACACAGCGTTCTGTATAACCTAGCTCGTGGAGAAGTAGGAATTCTCGCTTATAAGCGATACTCCCTGTCCATATTCGCAAGCTCTTGTTCACGAAAATCCGCGCCAGTGCTTCACTTCCCGTCACGTCGCTGAAATCAGAGGTACAGCTCAATAGAGTTTCTCTGCCTTCGGAGACATGATTATAACCCCAGCAAATAATCTCGGGTTGTTCATCTTGGGTATAAGACTGAAGGGTTGAGACCAAGTCTGCGGAGACATAATCGTCTCCATCTACAAAAAGAACATAATTACCTGTGGCTTCAGCTAAACCCCTATTTCTAGCCGCGCTTACTCCATGATTCTCCGTTCGAATGACTTTACAGAAAAGGCCGGGATTACGCGAAAGAATCTTTTCTATAACGTTGTAAGTGTTATCCGTAGAGCCATCATCTACGATGATGACCTCGAAATGCGGATCGCTTTGGTCAAGGAGTGAATTGAATATAGGGGTTATATACTGCTCTATATTGTATACCGGGATCACAAGGCTTAGATTCATGGGCTCGCTCCTTTCCTGTGTAAAACGGGATGATAAGCTATCTTAAGCTTACCCCTCGTATTAAAAGATTGTATATACTACTTTAGTTTACTTATTGCTGGCTCTACTCGTTGTAGCATCATGTGAATAATAATTATTACAATATGTAAAATGAAAATATTATGGTTTGGTTTAACATAGATAGAAAGCCAACAAAACGTTCGAAGCGGAGGGATCTGGGATGCAGCTGCAAAAAATATTCGTGAACGGTGAGAGACTGAAGAGTACAATCGAGGCATTTGCCGATTATGGGCGTACAGATAAAAATGGCGTGACCCGATTATCGCTGACGGAAGAGGATCTTAAAGTTCGGGAGTATTTTCGTGCCTGTTGTGAAGAGCTCGGAATGTCTGTGAAGATGGATGATATGGGGACGATGTATGCCACATTGGCAGGCGAAACTTCCGGGCCTCCGATTGTGATTGGCTCGCATATGGATACTGTGAAAAAAGGGGGCAGATTCGATGGCGTCCTAGGGGTTATCGCGGGTCTAGAGGTTGTGCGGACGCTTGTAGATCACGGGATTAAGCCGAAGGTTCCGGTGACGATTATGAATTTTACGAATGAAGAGGGGGCACGTTTTGAGCCATCGATGATGGCCTCTGGTGTGCTATCCGGAAAGTTTGATAAAAGTGTTATGTTGAACAAAAAGGATCCAGCGGGCATTAGCTTTGGTGAAGCGCTGGAGAAGAGTGGATATAAGGGAGAAATGAGCAATCGTATCACCGAAGCCACCGCTTATTTGGAGCTTCATATTGAGCAAGGGCCTGTTCTTGAAAAAGAGGAGCTGACGATTGGGCTGGTTGACTGTGTAGTTGGTATGGCCTGTTACGAGATTGAGGTGACGGGAGAATCCGATCATGCGGGCACAACCCCAATGGCGATGCGCAAAGATGCTTTGTTTGCTGCCACAGATCTGATTATTGAGCTGCGGAGCAAGCTGGGGGCGCTCGATTCCGAGCTTGTGTATACCATGGGCAGAATGAATGTGCTTCCTAATATCCATACCGTCATTCCCAATAAAGTGATTTTCACCATTGAAGCCAGACATAAAGATATGGAGATTGTGCGTGAAGTGGAAGCCATTATTAACAGTTTGCCAGAGCAACTGCTGGATTGTGAAGTAAGCAAAACTAAGCTTTGGGGCCGAGATACGGTGTGGTTTGATCAGAATGTGTGTGATTTGGTGGAGCAAGCGGCTCAAACCTTAGGTTATTCCAGTCGAAAGATCGCAAGTGGTGCAGGGCATGATGCACAGTTCGTAGCCAGCTTTCTGCCATCCGCAATGGTGTTCGTGCCTAGCGTGAATGGTAAAAGCCATTGTGAAGAGGAACTAACCTCTTATGAAGACTGCGAAAAAGGGGTAAATGTAGTGTTAGAAACAGTGATGTTGTTATTATCAAGATAGTCCATGTAACTTAATATAACATTATGCGATATGGTAGTCGCTTTAATTTCATACAAAATCGTCAAAAAGGCACTCTATAGGGTGTCTTTTTTTATGAGATAATAAAGATGGTTGTGTTGAGTACCAAAGTGGTTAAAGATTAATGGGCAGTTAAGTCAGATCCTTTGTGTAAAAACACAATCATGGTAGATAATATTTTAATTTTTTAACAAAATGGGAATGCTAATCATATGTTATTATTCTTTACATAAGGGATCTACATTAGATGGGAGAGATGAATGATGATTATCGGAGTACCTAAAGAAATTAAAAACAATGAAAATCGTGTTGCCATAACCCCTGCGGGTGTAGTTAGTTTAATTACTGAAGGTCATCAAGTGCTCGTAGAAGCTGGAGCCGGTGTGGGCAGTGGATTTCCTAACGAAGAGTATGTCTCTGCCGGAGCACAACTGATTGAGGATGCAGCAAAAGTCTGGAGCTCCGCTGAAATGGTGATGAAGGTAAAAGAACCATTGGCAACGGAGTACCCCTATTTCCGTCCAGATCTTATTCTATTTACGTATCTTCATCTTGCTCCAGAGCCTGCCTTGGCTGCTGCGCTTAAAGACAAAGGTGTCTTTGCGATCGGATATGAGACGGTTGTTCATGGACGCACCTTGCCGCTGTTAACACCGATGAGTGAAGTAGCTGGCCGGATGTCCGTCCAATTGGGAGCGCAGTTCCTGCAAAAGAACTACGGCGGACAAGGTATTCTTCTTTCCGGTGTTCCTGGCGTTAGCCGAGGTAAAGTGAGTATTATTGGCGGCGGTGTAGTAGGTACTAATGCAGCTAAAATGGCTATTGGCTTAGGTGCAGATGTTACGATAGTTGACCTCAGTGCGGAGAGACTACGTCAATTAGATGACATTTTTGGAGCACAGATCAATACGTTGATCTCTAACCCTTATAATATTGCCAAAGCAGTGGCTGAAGCGGATCTGCTGGTAGGTGCCGTGTTAATTCCGGGTGCCAAAGCACCGAAGCTGGTTACTGAAGAAATGGTTAAGACTATGAAGCCGGGATCAGTGATCGTTGACGTGGCCATTGACCAAGGTGGCATTGTAGAAACCATCGACAGAGTGACGACACATGATAATCCCGTGTTTGTGAAACACGGCGTGCTGCATTATTCCGTGGCTAATATGCCGGGCGCTGTTCCTAAGACCTCAACTATTGCCTTAACAAATGTTACAGTTCCATATGCCCTGCAAATTGCCAATAAAGGTGTGATCAAGGCGATTCAGGATAATGACGGCCTAAGAAGCGGCGTGAATGTAGCCAATGGCAGAATCACCTGCCAAGCTGTTGCCGAAGCGTTGGGTGAGACACCTTATTCGGTTGAGCAAGCCATGGAGCAGACATTCACATTGATCTAAAATAAACACGTTCCATAATGGAATGAGCCAAACAGCAAGCTCTCTGCGGGGAGCTTGCTGTTTGGCGTTTCTTGCGGAGGAGATCGGGTGGAAGTTTGTCAGTACGGTGTTAAAGTAAATAGATTGCGTTTCAGTGTGATTAGATACATTAGGTGTTTGCTCGTGTGGTGTGATGGTGGAAAGATTATGTAGTGAAGTTGGCTAGAACAGGCTAGTTTTGATTAGTTTTTGCTTCTGCGATGGTGAAGGCTTTGATGGAGAGATGCTTTAGGGAAATTCTCCCTAAAAAAACGCGAAAATAGCTTATAAATGCTGTTATTAGGGAATTCCTCCCTAAAAAACGAGGAATACGCCTGTTTATACGCAAAACGGAAGAAAATCAGGGAGGATTTCCCCAATTATGATCGTGTGATGCTTAAAGTGCAGAATATTAGGGAGGATTTCCCTAATTATGATCGTGTGATGATTAAAACACAGAATTTCCGGGCGATGTTCCCTAAAAACCATCTATAACATTCGGTAAACACCAACAACTATTAAACCTTCCCAAACACCCGACAAAACTCCCCACAAAACTTCCCACACCACCCCCAACAAAACCCCCACCAAACATCCCCGTCCCAAACACCTTCCTCAACTAGCCGATCTCGTCCCTCACCTAAACCAGCTATTTATCTTATAGTCAGTTAGGGGGATGCATACTATAATGAAATCACTCTAGAGTACAGGATTTGGTTATTCTTCAGGTGGGAGTGAAGCTAGTGACAGATAAAGATCCATTATTTGATCGTTTTTTCGACAGTATGGAATCATTGGCAGATGCGATAAGTGAATCGCTCCAGTCTCAAGTTACCATTGAGGACAGCAATCATCATGTGATTGGCTACAGCTCGCATGAATTTGAGAGTGACTCCGCGCGGATTTCAACGATTATCGGGAAGCGTGTACCTAACGCTGTGATTATTGGCTTGCGCAAAAAAGGGATTATGCAGCAGCTGGAGAGCGCGGCACATCCCATTCGAATTCCTGCGGTGCTGGAGGTGGGACTTGGTCCCCGGCTGGCCATTTGTATCAAACATCAGAAGGAAATTCTCGGGTACATATGGGTAGTAGATACAGGCAACCTGGTAGAAGGGCATGCCGAAAATATCGTTGAGAAAGCGGCAGGTATCGTAGGCCGTTATTTACTTAAGCAGCGAGGCTGGAAAACGAAGCAGGATAAAACGCATGAGGATTTTTTCTGGAAGCTGATTACCTCCCACTACGACAACGAAGCAAATATTAAAAAGGATGCGGAATTTTGGTCCATTCTTTTGCCGGAAAAATATTATATTAGCGTGTTTGAGAGTGACAAGATAATCGATGATCATTTAATACTCCGGTTTCGGCAGGTTATGGCTTCTTATTCCGGCCTGCAATTATTATTTCTGACGGCTGAGCACAATCGGCTGATTATTTTGTTTTCCTTCAGCTTTGTGATCGAGGGGGCGGGTGGATTATCTTCATTCCTGCATAAAACAATGGAGGATATGTATAAGAGTGAAGGCTGCACACTGGCTGCTGGCTGTAGTCTCGATTACACTGAATATATGTCCGCGGCTATTGCCTATTGGGAAGCGGTATCCATTGTGGAGATCAAAAAGCTGCTGCCTTTTCATGGGCGGGAGCTGCTATTGTACGAGGAGATTGGATTTTGGGCATATATACCGGCTATTATGGAGCAAAAGCGCAGTCGAATTCGTAAAAGCCCGTTGCTATATCCGCTAAAAGAACATGATCGCGAGCATAAAAGTGATTTTCTCAAAACCATCGCTGTCTATTTATCATTAAGCGGCAATTTAAAGGAATCTGCGGCTTTTTTACATATACACACTAATACATTGCTTTATAGATTAAACCGAATCGCAGAGATTACGGGTAAAAGCTTGAAGGATACGGGTTATCGGACTTCTATTTTCCTCGATATTTTGACGGAAGAGACACGGCAGCTTAACCAATGGTTTGTCGATGCCTGGGAATCATGAGAATTAAGCACCAACCCGGTGACGAACACGTACAATAACCTATATTTAGAACCTATAACATTGGAGGGACTAAGCATGGTGAAGGAAGTTCGTTCACCCGATGCCCTTGACTTTGAGCGCAAAATGAGAGAAAGCATCGTGGAATCGGCTGAAGCTTTAAATGAAAGTGGAGTGGATTTTGCAACATTTGATGATTCCCGCTGTAATCCGCTGTTTTGGACACGTACAGAGATTGGTGGACTTCAGCTGAACGCTGGCGTGGAACCCACAGTGGGGATTAAAGATATTTTTCGGAATGGACATTTATATGCCTTCGAATGCGCGACAGCCATGGTTATTGTTTTGTATAGGGCGACAATTGAAGCTATAGGTGAAGGAGCCTTTAATAAGTATTTTAAGGACTTGTTCTTATGGGACTGGAATTATGACGAGAATTTACGCTTAATCACAAACTACAACAAGGACCACACGCAGCGGGGAGACGTTGTATATTTCAAGAATCCCGATCATGCTCCGAGCAAGCCAGAATGGCAGGGCGAGAATGCAATTAAGCTTGAAAATGATCTGTTCTACGGCCATGGCATAGGGATTACTACTGGAGAGATCATCATAGACTCTCTGAATCAGGAAAGAGTATATGGGAGTGATATCTCGGCCTATTTAACGGATGAATCGGTGCATCCAGACTTTAATTACTTACAGCGGTTATCTGCAGGAACGGTTTTACCGGCAGCCAACAATAGAAGCTTCCGATACACTGTATGTTCAAGAATAGGGTCTAGAAACTATATTTATAAGATATAGCGTCTGCCTATTGTATACTTACTGAGCAATGCAAAGAGAGGGCACTTTTGTATTGTTCATTTTTTATTCACAAAAGAAAGGGATGGAGCTTCAGATAACTCTGAAAACTCTATCCCTCTTTTTTAATTAAGGACTACCACGTCGTTTCTAATTTGTTATAGCTCAATAAAATCGTTGCGGAATTTCTCGAAATCAGATTTTCTGCATTCCAGCTCAAGGCGTGTGCCTGTTTCTTCATAGCTAGTAGATTGAACATGGGCATGTTCATTGAAATAAGAGACTACATTACCCCGATCAAATGGAACCAGAATCTCGCACTGGACATAGTCCGTAAAAACATGGCTGCGGATCAGAGCGGTAAGTTCAGCCATTCCACTATTTTGCTTGGCGGAAAGGTAGACATTGTCACCTTCAATTTGCGGGTAAGGCAAATCAGTCAAATCAGCTTTATTATAGGCATAGATCGTTGGAATCTGGTCAGCACCGAGTGCTTTAAGCGTCTCATCCGTAACCGCCATATGCTGTTGATGCTGCGGATCGGAAATATCGACTACGTGAATCAATAAGTCCGCTTCGGTAACCTCTTCAAGAGTGGAGCGGAACGCTTTGACCAGATGATGGGGAAGCTGGCTGACGAATCCGACAGTATCTGTTAATAAAAAGGTTTTGTGATCAGGCAGCTCAATGCTGCGAACCGATGTCTCTAGTGTAGCGAACAGCATATCCTTGGCGAATACTTGTTTATTGGAACCTGGATGGTAAGTCTCTACCATGACATTCATTAAGCTGGACTTTCCGGTGTTCGTATAGCCTACAAGGCAGACGACGGGAACTTCATTTTTATGCCGTTGTTTCCGCTGGATTTGACGTCTTGCTACTTGTTGCTGCAGTTCAACCTGTAAAGCAGTGATCCGCTCTTCAATTCTTCTGCGGTCCAGCTCTAGCTTGGTTTCACCCGCACCTCTGTTTTTAAGTCCAGCTCCGCCACCTTGTCTGCCCAGCGACTCACGAAGACCTGTGAGGCGCGGCAGCATATATTGCAGCTTGGCTACTTCAACTTGCAGCTGTGCTTCCTTGGTCTTCGCTCTTTCCGCAAAAATATTCAAGATTAGAATGGTCCGGTCAATGACCTGACGGTCCAGTGCGGACTCCAAATTGCGGATCTGTGAAGGTGACAGTTCGTCGTTAAAAATAACAATAGGAGCATCGTGTGCTTCTAAAAGTGCCGATAATTCCTCGATTTTACCTGTCCCGATATAATGGGAGGGGTTAATTCGACTTGCCTTTTGACTAAGCTCTCCTACGACTTCAAGGTCACAGGCAGCTGCCAGATTGCTCAGCTCTTCCATCGAATAGGCGAAATTCGTTTCGTTCTGAAGCTGGACACCGACTATAATTGCTTTTTCTCGTATTTGTTCCATATATTTATTCATCCTCCAATAGTAAATAATAAACGCAAAAAAACACAGGCAATCTGCCTGTGCTTACGGTTCGTTAGAGGACGTCAGAGTTAGGGCCTTCCATAGGTAGAATGAATTAAACAACAGTCCAGTCGCAGGGAAGAGGCACTTTGATCCCTTGCGAGCAGCAGTTGGCTAATCGGCTTCTATGGATGTTCAATTCTTAAAGGAATGGAGGTGAAGAGAATCCTCCCTACACGCTGTTGTTAAATTATCGGGTTACCTTTAAAAATGGGTAGACCAATCCTGAGTCCTCTGCACATGGGCAGAGCTTTAGCGCTATTCAATTAGCCGCGCAAAGTTCTAACTCGGATAAAGTCTATCACACGTAACCCTCCGTTCATAAAAAGTTAAGTCGAGTTTACCACATTCGTTATTTAGTGGCAAATCTCTATTTAGGCTCTGGAACATCTCTTGTATTTTAATTACATCCAATAATTCTAAACAATGTTTACATATCATATATGAATTGATATATAGGAGGTGTGATGAAATTGCCTGTTCTGTCCACAAACACCATTATTAATTTACCTGTCGACGGTACTCGGCCAATAGATCAAGTAGTGATCAAAGTTGTTAACAATGGATCGGCTGGCGCGTTTTGTTATATTACGGGCTTATCCAATAGTGTCAGTCCCCAGGCCATTTTTGTTGAAGAGTTATTTGAGCTGCAATATCAGGAGACCTTAAGCAAGACCTATGTCATGGTAGAGGATTTATTCCAATTTAATTTTGTATATTCGCAGGAGAAGATGAAGATTCAGGTTTTTCTTGTTGATGTGGACGGTGTATGGACCGCCGTTGATCTTGAAGTGTTTCAAGTGAGCCGGATAACCTCGGAAATACGTGATAACGTGACCGTTACATCGACTGACTTCGCAGCAATCAGCTTTATGAGGCGTCCCGGCTTTGCTATTCCACAAGGTCTTGCGGCTGAGATTCGACCGGCGGCTTTAGATGTTATGTCCAAAAGACCAGTGCGCTATATGATCGTTGCAGGCGGGACACTTGATGGGACCTTCGAGAATTATCCTACACCGACTACGAATATTCCTGCCACGGACACGGCACTGCTAGTGAACTATACCTGCACTACGGTCACGGGTGGAAAAGTTATTATGCAAGGTACAGGATCAGGGATTTCTGGTGCGTATGCGAATCTGGCGGTCAATTTGCTTAATGAGCGACTCTCATACGAGTTCCATGATGAACCTGTCACATTGGTGGTAAACTCCCTCTCGGGCGGGGATGATCTCGCAGTCACCTTTAAAATGTCCGAGCAATGGTAATTATTCTTGTGAAAAAGGAACATTCGCATCTACGCGAATGTTCCTTTTGCTAGTCATTTAAGTCTCTACGCAAGGTAAAGAGATCTTTCAGAGCCTCAGTGGACAGCTCGGTAATCCAGCCTTCTGAGCTGGAGATCACATTGTCGCTGAGCTGCTGCTTATTCTCCAGCATTTCATCAATCCGTTCTTCGAGTGTACCCAGGGCGATGAACTTATGCACCTGGACATCACGAGTCTGGCCCATGCGGTAAGCGCGGTCAGTTGCCTGATTCTCCACCGCTGGATTCCACCAGCGGTCGAAGTGGAATACGTGATTGGCTGCAGTTAAGTTCAGGCCAACTCCCCCAGCTTTGAGTGAAAGGATGAATACATTCGGCTGATCAGACGGCGGTGCGTCTGGACGTGTAGACCCATCTTCCGCAGCAGGGGCTGGTGTCTGAAACCGCTCGATCATACGGTCGCGCGCCTGTTTGGAGGTGCTTCCGTTCAAATAAAGGACAGGTTCGCCCAGCTCCTGCTGGAGAACCGCCTGAAGCATTTTTCCCATACCCACATATTGAGTAAAAATCAGGCAGCGCTCGTCTTCCGCGCGCAGCTCCTTGACCATATCCAGCAGTCTTTCGAGTTTGGAGGAACGGTTAATAAGAAAGCTGGTATCCAGCTTGTTGTCCGTATCCAGTTCAGGGATAGCCTCTTTTGTTACAAGCATCGGGTGATCGCATAGCTGCTTAAGCCCGGTCAGAGCTCCAAGAATTGCCCCTTTGCGCTCAATGCCTTCCAGCTTCTTCATCCGTTCCAAGAGTCCATTTACGGTCTGATCGTAAAGCGCTGCTTGCTCGGCAGTCAGATGAACATAGGTTTTCATTTCGTTTTTATCAGGTAGATCGAGCTGTATATTAGGGTCTTTTTTCTTGCGGCGCAGCATGAAAGGTTTCACTAGATTTTGTAGGTCCGCTGTACGTTTCGCGTCGTGTTCCTTCTCAATAGCATTCGTGAATCGGTCATTAAAAGACTTGGCGCTGCCCAGATAACCTGGGGTTATAAAATCATAAATGGACCACAGCTCGGATAATCTGTTCTCTATAGGCGTCCCTGTTAAGGCAACCCGGTGTAGTGCTGGAAAACTACGCACAGCAGCGGATTGTTTGGTTTGGGCATTTTTAATATTTTGAGCTTCATCCAGGCAGATCGTCGCCCAAGTGAATTCCTTCAGCAGCTCCTGGTCAAGCGCGGCAGTCGCATAAGAGGTGAGTACCACATCGGCTTGCGAAGCTGCGCCATAGAAGAATCCTGCGTCCAGACGGCGGCTTCCGTAATGAAGCATAACATTCAACGAAGGCGCGAAGCGTTGCAGCTCCTTCTGCCAATTGCCTAACACGGAGGTCGGGCAGATGATCAATGAAGGCCAACTTGGTGGGTCGGTCTGCCGCCGGGCTGAGCTTGCATCCGTGTTCTCTTGGATGTGTAGCAGATAGGCGATGAGCTGTACTGTTTTGCCTAGTCCCATATCATCGGCTAGGCAGGCCCCCAGCCCAAAGCGGCGCAGAAAGGTCAGCCAGGCGAATCCTTCATGCTGATAGGTGCGCAGCTCCGCCTTAAGGCTTGCAGGTACGGGCGGCTTAGGCCATTCTGAGCGCTGGCCCAGCTGACCGATAAGGCTGATCAAATGCTCGTTCAGCTCTACCTCCAGACGCAGACGCGCGGCATCCTCTTGCAGCTGCTCTTCCGTAGCTTCAGCGTCTGCCTCTTCACCTGCTCCTAGCAAATGGAGCTGAAGCACGTCTTGGAAGGACAAGCCTTGCGACTTGTCCATTCCCGCCATGGCTCTTTGGATCTGCGCCAGCAGAGCCGGATCGAGCGAGACCCATTTGCCCTTGAAGCGGACGAGCCGTTCCCCTCTTGCGACCAGCTCGGCAAATTCGGCCTCAGTGAGATCCGCGTCGCCGATGGAGATTCGCCAATCGAAATCGATGATCGAATCGAGACCGAACAGCGACTCACCGCCGCTGCGTTTGTCTTCGCCGGAGCTGATCTTTGCGCGCAGGCGCGGCTTTTTCCGGCTGGCGGCTTCCCACCACGCCGGCAGCAGCACTTGCCAGCCTGCTTCCAGCAGCCGCTGGCTCTCGGCCGTCAAGAACCGCCAAGCGATGGCATCGCTGAGCGGTTCGGCCAGCACATCGCCGCCCGCCGCGAAGCGCTCGGGCGGCAGACTGCCGCGGAGGCGCTCCAGCCATCCCGCGGCCCGTTCATGCACGTGAGCCGACCACGCGGCCGGCCACAAGCCGTACGGCTCGCCGTTATCGGCGAGCCTGATGGGAACAAGCGCGGATTCATCGCGCTTGTCCTGAAGGATCAGCTGCAGCCGCCAATAGGATTCATCCTCATCGGGCTCCAGTAGCTGTAGCGCGGGCCGGAAAGGCGCGGTGTCCGCCTTCCAGCCAATGGCGATAAGCCACGCGGCGGTATCCATGCCCGCTGCAAGTGCTCCGCTTCTATCGAAGAGAAGCGGGAATTCGCTGCGGAGGTCGCCGGCCTCGGCCTCCGTGCTGTAATAGCGCTGCGATACGGCGGCAGAGAACGCCGCACGTAATCCGCGGCTAAATTCGCTGCCGCCATTTAGCGCCTCAAGGGCTCCCTTAGCAGTGTCACTGTCCACTGCCACCTGCGCAAGAGCCCCTTCGTCCCAAGTCCATTGCAGCCTCCCGGCGCGGTAGGCTGAGATGTCGGGAATATACTGTTTGTGCTCCAGACATATTGCCAAAAGTGGCGCCAGTTCTGTGAGCTGGGCGGCATCGCCCTCCCAGCTCCATTCGATATGCGCCAGAAGCTTCTGCTCGGCAAAGAAGGGGATGACCTGCTCAGCAGGAAGAATCACTAGCTCCACGCCTTCGCCAGCTGGCTGCACGGTTAACTCCGTACCATAAAAAGACGCTTCATGCCAGGCGAAAAGCCGCTGCTTAAGCTGCAAGCCCGGCACGAGATCTTCGCGCTCATTCATTCCAAATATTAAAGCATCGCCATACTGGCTTAATGCAAGCCGGATGGTCAGCGTGCGTAAATGCATGTTCATGGTATTAGCTTTCCTTTCCGAAGCTCCTCTTGCAGCGCACGGAGCCTGCTATGCCTAATGGCGAAGGCAGTGAGGAACTCTTCCCAGCGTTCTTCTTGTTTCAGCTTTTTATACAGCTTGGATAATCGTTTCAATAATTTCACAGCCGCTTTGTAGCTATGTCTGTTCTTATCCAGCACAAATCTTTCGGCGGCCTGATGGTAAAAGGGCAGCAGAACCTCAGGCGCATTCTTTTCCACCGGTTGGAGGTCTTTGACACGAAATTCGGAGGGCTGTTTACCGATGGACAGCTGATAATCCATCCAGGTCTGCCATTTCTCATAGGTGATTAGCTTCTCTTCATAGACTTCGCCAGAGATAGGTAACATGGTGGCTAGTGTATCCCACATTTGCGGCTCAGCTTCAGGCAGGTGGCGAACAGCTTCTTCCCAACTGGTTGAATAGCTATTGAGATTATAGAGTCTGCTGCTCAGCAGTGGACCGATTTGAGCAAGCCAACCCACCAAACGGGACCAGTCCCCTGCAGCCAGCAGAGGAAAGGTGAAGCTCATGAGCTCATCGGGATGGAGACCCGGGCGCTCGGCCGCTTTATTCAATAAGTCCCAAGCCTTCTGGTCATCCATCAGATAGTAATACATACGGCTCTGAGCTAACAGCCACGCATGTTGTGAAAGGGAAGCACCTAATTCACCTTCTGCTTGCTGCAGCTGTTCGATTTCATTCAGGTAAAGCTTAGTTCCACCTATATTCGGATAAATCCAATTTCTCCACAGCAGATCATAGCTAAGAGAAAAAGAGGGTTGATCCCGTGAGCGATCCCGTGACTCCGTCAACATCTCGCGCCGCAGATAAGATAAAGTATCGATGACGTATGGCCATAGATCCTGCTCTTGCTCGGGGGACAGCGGAAGTGTCTTTTTTAAAAGACCTGTGATTACTTCCTGTAGCTCTGAGACCGCTACCTGTGTGTAATAACCAAGAGAAGGGGCGTAAGCGGCCTGACCGACGGATTGCGCAGAAGGCTTAGCAAGCTTTTCCAAAAGGAAAAGATGAGCATGCAGAGTGAACAGCTTCTCCGTTTCCGGAAGCATTTTCGGTTTGAATTTATTGATTGCAGACAAGGCCCGACTCACATATTCAGGATTTCGGGTGGTATGGGCTAAAGGGGAGACACAGAATTCAAAATACTCCCGCCACTCCGTGATTTTTCCGCCAGCAATGCGGTTGGCCATCTCTTTCATTTGCTGCTGACGAGTTGCATCGGCTCCAATAGAGGCATTTGTTGCTGTGCTTGATATTTTGGGCAAAAAGGATGCAGCTTTAGCGTTGGCCAGAACCTGTACAGATCTATTCTGTTGTTCGGCATAATTCAGCAGCACAGCAGCCATATGTTTGCAATGACCTGATACTGGACAATTACAATGACAATTGGTGAAGCCGTCGAGATCAATGGTGACGCGGTAATCCTCTCTACCTTCAACTAGAGCGTTAATCTTACGAGGCTCCGTCATGGTAAACGGCTGCACTCGATTTTGTTTATAATATTGGAACCCTCGCTTGAGGGTAAGATCATCGAAATAATAGGCGACATTTTGGATGAGCTTACTCCACTGCGTATCATCCATAGCATAGGTTGGTTGCATACAATTGGTCTCCTGTAACGAAAATGGTCTTTATTTGTCTTTCATTATATCACTTCTGCAGGCTTCATCTTTAAATCGTTAAATTTTGATAGCTCGTAAGGAAACTCCGTTTAAAAGCTGGCGTGGAGATGATTAGAAGCTAATGGCTTGTATTGAACGGAAGGTCTGAACATATAATAATCGTACTGCAAGTTGGGTCATGATTATATAGGTGTCATTTACGAAAGATCAAACAAAGGTCAAAATTGGTCAAATAAATAAAAAGAACTAATTTTCTCGTGTGAAATCAGTTAATTCGCCTGAATTTGAGCGATAATCGGCTTAAATCGGTTTTGTTATTCCTCAGTTAGGGGACTATAATAAGGTCATAGGTCAAATAAAGTCAAAGTCAATGAGAGGAGAATGGATAATGTTTGATATGGTTCCTTTTGGTAAACGTAGAGATGATGCTTTTGGTATGCTGGCTAAGTCTTTGAATGATGTTTTTAATGATGATTTTTTTGCACCGATTAAGAGTTCCACGATGTCCTTCAGAACAGATATTCATGAGAGTGAGCAGGCTTACCTGATTGAAGCTGAACTTCCTGGTTTGAAAAAAGAAGAAATCGACATTGATTATGCCAGTCCTTATTTGACGATAAAAGCGGTACGTAAGGAAGAAAATGCCGAGGAGAACAATGAACATCAGATTGTACGCAGAGAACGCCGATATGGTGAATATGTGCGCAGATTCTATGTTCAAGATATTGCAGAGGAAGAAATTCGCGCGTCTTTGAAAGATGGAGTGCTGAAGCTGGAAGTTCCCAAACGGCAAAAAATGCAAGGTAAACGCATCGAGATTCAAGACGGAGATTCTAATTCTACGGGTTCGCAGTCTGAATAAGCATAAATTAAGCGGGATGAACTTCCGCTCAGTCTTTTAGAGATGGCAGCGGGCTTTTAATATAGTGTTATGAAATAGAAGGCGCATTGTAGTGGAGGATTCCGGCTATGGTGCGTCTTTTCTCGGAGTGCAATGGTGGTCGGTATGAGATTAGGGATGGAAAGGAGGAAGCGCGAGTGGCTAGTAAAAGCTATTATGATGCTTTGGGCGTGAGCAAAAAAGCTACTAAACAGGAAATTAAAAAGGCTTATCAGAAGCTTGCCAAAAAGTGGCATCCCGATGTTAACAAAGCCCCTGAGGCTGAGGCGAAATTCAAAGAAGCAGCTGAAGCTTATGAAGTGCTTGGTAATGAGGATAAACGGAAACTCTATGATGAAGAGCTGCTTTATGGAGCTCAACGTGGCAGAGCTAGTGGAGGGGCGGCGAGTGGAGCCTCTTCTTGGGATTCAAAATTTGGTGGAAGTGGAAGTGGAAGCTGGAACGGTGGGACTTATTCAACGGGAGGTTCTGGTATTTCGGAGGAAGATTTATTCGGGATGTTTTTTGGAAATCGGGGCTCGGCGGATCGGGCTGGCTTTGATTTTTTCTCGGGAAGTGGAACGGGGCGTGCGAATGGCAATCCGTGGGGCGAGGCCCGCAGTACTATGCAGGCGCAGCTGGATATTACCTTGGAGCAGGCTTATAAGGGCGCCACTGTAAGAGTACAGGTCAGCGACAAAACGGTGGATGTGAACATTCCGCCCAGATCCCATGAGGGTACAATTATTAAAATCGCGGGAAACACTCCGGGTGGCGATGTGCTGCTGGCACTTCATATTCTTCCTCATGATATTTATGAGATTCGCGATGGTGACTTATATGGCATGGTTGAAATTGCTCCTTGGCAAGCGGTATTGGGCGGAGAAGTGAAGGTTCCATTACCGGGTGGCGGCGCCGTGAAATTGAAGATTCCAGCAGGAATTCAGAGCGGTAAAACGCTACGCATCCCCGGCAAGGGCTTAAAACGTGAGAATGTTGCGAACGGCGATATTTTATTTGGTATTGAGATTGTTATCCCTGAACCCACCAGCGAAGCGGAGAAAAATCTGTACCGAAAGCTGGCAGACTCCAGCCCTTTCGAAGCCAGAGCTAAACGTCAAAGTACTGGCACCCAGCGGCAAAAGGCGAAAGTGGGTAATTAATAGATAGGTAGAAGAGGTAGAGGTGAGGTGATTTCACTCGTTTGTGATCAACTCTGATTGGTGAAAGGCTGAATTGAATGCTAGTTGCAGAACAGTAACTTATTTAGCCACTAACTATAAAAGAACTTTTCGCTCAAACGGTGAAAGTCGGCACTATGGTGGGAAAAGAGAGTCAAAAGTGTACTAGAAAGCGCTAGATGAGGCTCGTTGGTCGAAAAGAAAGGCAAAAGTGCCTTAGAAAGTGCCGAATGGGGCTCGATGTGCGAAAAGAGAAGCAAAAGTGCCTTAGAAAGCGCTGAATTAGGCTCGTTGTTCGAAAAGAAAGTCAAAAGTGCCTTTAGAATGTGACGAATGGGGCTCGTTGGGCGAAAAGAGAGGCAAAAGTGCCTTAGAGTGCGTCGAATGGGGCTCGATGTGCGAAAAGAACGGTAAAAATCCCGTAGAATGAGAGCAAAACTGCTAGTTACTCGAAAAGAGCGGCAAAAATCCTGCAGAATGAGCACAAACCAGCTAGTTACTCGAAAAGAACGGTAAAAATCCCGCAGATTGAGCACAAACCAGCCAGTTACTCGAAAAGAGCGGTAAAAGTCCCGTAGAACGAGCGTAAACCAGCTAGTTACTCGAAAAGAACGGTAAAAATCCCGTAGAATGAGAGCAAACCAGCTAGTTATAAGATAAGAACGGTAAAAATCCCGTAGAATGAGCACAAAACGGCCAGTTACTCGAAAAGAGCGGTATAAATCCCGTAGAATGAGCACAAAACGGTCAGTTACTCGAAAAGAGCGGTAAAAATCCCGCAGAATGAGAGCAAACCAGCTAGTTACTCGAAAAGAGCGGCAAAAATCCCGTAGATTGAGCACAAAACGGCTAGTTACTCGAAAAGAGCGGTAAAAATCCCGTAGATTGAGCACAAAACGGCTAGTTACTCGAAAAGAGCGGTAAAAATCCCGCAGAATGAGAGCAAATCAGCTAGTTACTCGAAAAGAGCGGTAAAAATCCCGCTGATTGAGCGTAAACCAGCCAGTTACTCGAAAAGAGCGGCAAAAATCCCCCAGATTGAGCACAAACCAGCCAGTTACTCGAAAAGAGCGGTAAAAATCCCGCTGATTGAGCGTAAACCAGCCAGTTACTCGAAATAAGCGGGATAAATCCCGCTAAATTAACCTATCCCCGGCCAAAAAGGCCGATTTAATATAATCACTCTTAAATAGAAAGGTGAGAGAGCTATGGATTTCAATAAATTAACTCAAAAGCTGCAGGAAGCAGTGGCTGCGGCGCAGTCGCTGGCATCAGACAGCGGTCATCAGGAGATCGATAATCTCCATCTGTTAAAAGCGTTGCTTCAGCAGCAAGAAGGTTTGCTGCCAAGATTGCTGCAAAAGATGAATATCCCTGTGGCTGAGCTGATGCGCAGCACGGATGAATTGCTTCAACGCAAGCCGAGCATCAGCGGGTCAGGAGCAAGCACGGTACGGCGTTACGCCTCGCAATCGCTGATTCATCTGCTGGAGCAGGCGGAGAAGGAAGCGGCGAAGATGCAGGATGAGTTTGTTTCTGTGGAGCATGCTGTGCTGGCCATGGTGTCAGATTCGAGCGGGGAGAATCGTGAGCTAAGGGATCTTTTTGTCCGCCGTGGGCTGACCCGTGAGAAGCTGATGTCGGTGCTTGCTGAGATTCGTGGACATCAGCGGGTAACCAGCCGGGAGCCAGAAGCTACTTATGAGGTGCTGGAGAAATACGGCCGTGATCTTGTAGCTGAGGTTCGCGCGGGCAAGATTGATCCAGTCATTGGTCGTGATGGCGAGATCCGCCGAGTAATCCGGATTTTGTCCCGTAAAACGAAAAATAACCCTGTGCTGATCGGTGAACCAGGTGTAGGGAAAACAGCCATTGTAGAAGGCTTGGCACACCGGATTGTACGCAAAGACGTACCGGAGGGTCTGAAGGATAAGACGATTTTTTCACTGGATATGAGTTCACTTGTGGCAGGCGCGAAGTTTCGTGGTGAATTCGAAGAACGCCTGCAGGCGGTATTGAGAGAGGTTCGCGAAAGCAACGGCCGCATTATTCTTTTTATTGATGAGCTGCATACGATTGTGGGCGCAGGTAAAACCGAAGGCTCGATGGATGCGGGTAATATGCTGAAGCCGATGTTGGCCCGGGGTGAGCTGCATTGTATCGGTGCCACAACGCTCGATGAATATCGCAAATATATAGAGAAGGACCCTGCGCTGGAACGCCGTTTCCAACAGGTGCTCGTGAGCGAACCCGATGTAGAGGATACGATCTCCATTTTGCGTGGTCTGAAGGAGCGGTTTGAAGTCCACCACGGGGTCAAAATCCATGACAGCGCCCTGGTAGCCGCAGGGGTATTGTCCAATCGTTATATTACGGATCGATTTTTACCGGATAAGGCGATTGACCTAGTGGACGAGGCTTGCGCCATGATCCGCACAGAGATAGACTCCATGCCGGGTGAGATGGATGAAGTGACCCGCCGCCTGATGCAGATGGAGATTGAAGAAGCGGCGCTTAAAAAAGAAACTGATGACGCCAGCAAACGCCGACTCGAAATATTGCAGCGCGAGCTCGCTGACCTGAAGGAGAAGCAGCTAGGGATGACGGCGCGCTGGGAGAAAGAGAAGTCGGCCATCCAAGGGATTCGCGATCTCAAAAAACGGCTGGAGCAAGCACGTAAGGATCTGGTCGATGCACAGGAGGAATATGATCTTAATAAGTCAGCCGAACTGAGCTACGGCATTATTCCTGATCTGGAGCGTCAGTTGAAAGCAGCGGAAGAAGCGGCACAGCAGGATCAGGATACAAGATTGCTACGTGAGGCTGTTACTGAAGAGGAAATCGCAGATATTGTCTCCCGCTGGACCGGCGTTCCGGTTAGCCGACTGGTAGAAGGCGAACGGGATAAGCTGCTGCGTCTGGAGGATACGCTGCATGAACGGGTAGTGGGCCAAGACGAAGCCGTCAGCTTGGTGGCCGATGCGGTGCTTCGGGCAAGAGCAGGAATCAAAGATCCGAATCGCCCGATTGGTTCATTCCTGTTCCTTGGCCCGACGGGTGTAGGGAAGACTGAGCTGGCTAAGTCGCTTGCGGTATCTCTTTTTGACCGCGAAGATGGCATGATCCGTATAGATATGTCGGAGTATATGGAAAAGCATAGTGTCTCCCGTCTCGTCGGCGCACCTCCAGGATATGTTGGATATGAGGAAGGCGGGCAGCTCACGGAAGCTGTGCGGCGTCAGCCTTATACTGTAGTGCTGCTCGATGAAGTGGAGAAGGCGCATCCCGATGTGTTTAACATTCTGCTGCAGCTGCTTGATGATGGACGGCTGACTGATTCACAAGGCCGAATGGTTGACTTCAAGAATACAATCATCATTATGACTTCCAATATCGGTTCACCTCATCTGATTCAAGGCACCGATGAAAAAGGTCAGCTCACGGAAGCTGCCAAGGATAGAGTGATGAAGGAACTGAGTGGTCATTTCCGTCCAGAGTTCCTGAACCGGGTGGATGACATTGTAATGTTCAAGCCGCTGACACTGGGTGAGATCGAGAAAATTGTGGACAAACTGGTGGATGGATTGCGTCTACGTCTGGCAGAACGGGCGATCGGGCTGGCATTAACTGAATCGGCGGTGCGTTTTATCGCTAAGGAAGGTTTTGATCCTGTGTATGGAGCAAGACCGTTGAAAAGATTCATCCAGCGCAGCTTGGAGACACGTGTGGCACGTGCGATTATTGCTGGTGAAGCCGCAGAGGGATCAGTTATTCAGGTAGATGAATCCGGCAACGAGCTTGCGGTAACCATTCTGAAGCCAGAAGTCGATGGGCCACAGAGTTCTGAATTGAGTTCTGAATAAAAAAAGCGTCCACAAAACCGTAACGGCTTTGTGGACGTCCTTTTTATTGTAAGCCTCACTCCACCCAAGGGATTAGATGAGGCTGTTCATCCAAGATGGACATATATTGCTCTTTCCAGCCGTATTTGCCGTCGGGGTCGAGGAGCATATAACGCAGATATTTTTCGAGCCGGAACTCGGCTTTGGACCAACCGAGATGCTTGAGCCGCAGGTTGCTTAGCTGATGAGACAGCTCGAAGATATTTTCCGGGAATCGCCCACAGTGCTGTGGGGATTCATTCCATACATAGTTGAAGTCTTCTTTATAGCGAAGCAAAAAAGGGCGGTAGTTCAGATGAGAGCGCCAGTAGGTATCCTCCCTGTAATGGTTCGCGTTCCATAAATCGTAAAGGCGGAAGCAGAACAGATCGACCCCATCAGCAAACAGCAAGGTATCTATATTTTCCGCGAAGCTGGTTTCAAAGATCTCATCCGCATCCAGACTCAGAATCCACTCGGGATTTGTCTTTAGGACTTCCTCCCACTGCTGTTTTCGCAGCTCAATTTCATTGCTGAACTTGGATTCGGTATTATGCACGAGATGAACGGGAATGCCGTCAAGTGCTTCCAGACAGACAGCTGCTGTATTGTCGGTGCTGCCGTCATCAATAATGACAGCCTCATCGATATATTTGCGGTGTTCCTCCAGAACCTGTCGCAGGAAGCGCCCGCTTTCATTTTTTACAACCATGGTAAGGGTTAGCTTGGGGCGTTTTTTGGTTATAGGAGCAGCTGCAGCCTCATTGGAATTTTCCTCGATGGGTGTGGGTGCCGATTCAGCTTTTACCCCTGTTGTTTCTCTGATGAAATCTTCAACCTTGCTCAAATCACTATCTCTGTACAAATGAAGGGCAGGATAATGGGTATCAACAAATAGTGGAATGCCAAGGGCCGCGGCACGAATGCAGAAATGGCGATCCTCGCCCCAGTATGAAATGTTCCGGATCTGATTGTAGCTCACCCCGGCTTTTATCGCATGCTGGCTAATCAATGTACAAGCGCCGAGACCCCCCACTTCATAGATTCCAGGATTGCGGAGTTTGGCTATGAATTCATGAAATCTGCGGTTGATCTCCTCGGGTTGCAGTTTTTCGCCGGGAAGTACCTCCCACTGATTGTATTCGTCATGCATCCAGACCTGCGGCTGAAACATGGTATCTGGCTGCCACTGTGTCCAAAATACTTCTGAAATAATATCTTTGTTCGTCCCTATTAAATGTCTTAGCGTATCTGGGTGGAGGATGAGGTCAGAGTCGATCAGGAAGAGGTAGTCATAGTTCAGGGTTTGCGCTCGGTTAATCATGAGGTTTTTGAAGTTGGCGACTTTCCAGACTAAATCAGAATTCCAAAAGTGGGTCGTATCATTGCGAATGTACGCATCGTGAAAGCCGGAGCTTTGAATAAAAATATGCTCACCCTTGCTTTTGAATTCCTGGAGCAGCCGGCTGGACGCTTCATCATCATTGTCATCAATCAGATGGAAATCCAGTTCGATTTGCTCAATATTCAGGCGCAGCAGGGAATTCAGAAATTCTCGCAACACATTGGGCTTTTGATGGATCGGGCTGCCGATTAATACGCGTGTCTTATTCATTGCGGCCTCCTTGGGGGACTCTCCCTTTCTTCCGAGAGGTATAGGTATGTTCTCAATATATTTACAGTTAGATAGTAATAATCCTTATTTCGCAAAGTTCTTATAGTAAATGAGAAATGAGAGTTGGATAAATTGAACTTTTTAGATATATTAATTTTTATGGATCTGCTGTACAATTACCGGATAATTAGATAAGAATGCCAGCCAGATGAGCACAGGAATGAGACTATGGATAAATCACCGCTAAAAGCTCAGTAGTTAATCAATCTGTTACTGGCCATGAATCCTCGTGCGGATGTGTTCTGGTATGATTCAAAGGTAAATACCGACCTCTGCTGGATGGGGATGTTGAGGAAATATACGTACCGGAAGAGACAGCGAAGACTGAAGCTCATATTGGTGGCTGAACAGAGTTTAGGAGAGTAGTCACGATGAAGCTGGTCCATCAAGGTTTTTATAACGGTCTGACTTTCCAACGTGTGGTTCGTGGATTTATTGTCCAAGGGGGTATTGCGACCCTTGGCATACTGTATTCGGAAGAGTCATTTCAGGTATGGACCATGTGGATACTTTAAAGCGTGGGGATGAGTCATGAAAAAGGTCGGAATTATCAGTTCCCTCAATATTACATTAATGTGAAATGCTATCCATTGTAATTCCTAGTATCCCGATATACAATATAAAAAACAAACAAAGACAATATAGACACGGGGGAGAAACTTATGCGTAAAGGATTATCTGGAGTTATTACTTTGGTTTTGTTAACATTTTTGATTAGCGCGTGCTCCGGGGGAAATAACGCCGCTTCCACAAATACAAATCAGACGCCTACGGCTACTGAAGGATCGACAGCAAGCACTGAACCAAAAGATGGTGGCAACTTAATTATTGGGGTCGCTGCAGATCCTGTCATTCTAAATCCGAACTATGCTGGTGATCGTGTCAGTCTGACGATTGACCAAGCGCTCTACGCGCCATTGTTCCAAGTGAATAACGGAGAGAAGACCTTCTACTTGGCAGACAGCCTGACACTTTCCGAAGATAACCTGACTTATACATTGAAACTGAAAAGTGGACTAACTTGGCATGACGGAGAAAAGCTTACAGCTGACGATGTCGTGTTCACGATTGATAGCATCCTCGATGAGAAGCAAAACAGCATGTTGAGAGCGAACCTATTCATCGGTGATAAACCCGTTAAGGCAGTTAAGGTGGATGATCTGACTGTAGAGTTCAAGCTTCCGCAGGTCAGCCCAGCTTTTGAAGCTACACTAGTGCAAGTATTTCCGATTCCAAAGCATATTTTTGAGAATGAGACGGATCTAGAGAAAAGCACCAAGAATGCTGCTCCGGTTGGATCTGGCCCATTTAAATTTAAAGAATACAAAGCAGGCGAATATGTTACACTCGAGAGATTTGATAACTACTTTGGTGGCAAACCACATCTTGATTCTATAACGTACCGGATTGCTAAAGATACGAATGCTGCGAATCTCGCACTTCAGAATGGTGAGATCAACATTAAATATCTAGATCCACAGGATGTTGGAACGATTGAGGCTTCGAACAATTTCGAAATCCTGCCTTATAGTGAAGGCCGATTGTCCTACCTGTTGTTCAATGCAAACAGTGATAGAGGTGCTCTTGCTAAAAAAGAAGTTCGTCAAGCCTTGTCTCTAGCCCTAAGTCGTGATGAAATCATTCAGGCTGCTTATACTTCTAACGAGTATGCAGACCCGGCGAAGTCCTTTTTGACTCCGGATGCATTGTTCTATACTAATGACGTACCTTCTTTTGATAATGATGTAGAAAAAGCCAAAGAGCTTCTGCAATCGGCAGGGGTTAGCGATCTGAAATTGAGATTGATTGTATCGAGCGGTAATAAAGCTCAGGAAGCCATTTCACTATACGTGCAGCAAAAGCTAAAGGCCATTGGCGCTGAAGTTGAACTGCAAAATATGGATGCCTCGGCATATGGTCAGAAATTCAGTGATATGAATTCAACAGATTTTGAACTTGCGATTGCAGGTTATATTATGGGTTACGATCCTGATGCTTACAGAATTTTGTATACATCTACTGCAGACTCTAACTACTCGCATTATAATAATGCTGAAGTCGATAAGTTGTTCAATGATGGTGCAGGAGAAGCAGATGTGACTAAACGTGGTGAGATCTATAAGAAGATCCAAGAGATCATTGCTGACGATGCACCGATTTATCCAATTGCTAATACTAAGACTATTGTAGCTGTCTCCAAGAACTACGGCGGTCTAGAAGAAGCAGTCTTGAAGCCTGTCGTTATTTTTGAAGATTTATCGAAAATCTACCTTAAATAAGAACGGGAAAAAATAAGCTGGTCAATCCAGCTTATTTTTTTACCGATATAGAACTGGGAGAATATACGTATGAGACAACTTATCGTCCGAAGATTACTGCAAACCCTGCCGATGCTGTTTTTTGTCTCGGTTGTGTGCTTTGCGATGATTAAGCTGGCTCCGGGGGATCCGGTACTATCCTTCGTTACGCCGAATATGCACGCGGATGATATTGAGCGCATCCGGCATAACCTTGGGCTGGATAAGCCAGCCTACATTCAATATTTTATATGGATCAAAGAAGTACTGCAGGGCAATTTCGGTTATTCCCTTGTGAATCATCAGCCTGTATTGGAGCAAATTCTAGAACGTTTACCTGCAACAGCAGGTTTGATGGGCAGTGCAATCGGCTTAGCCGTTCTGTTGGCGATCCCGATGGGTCTGCTTGCTGGAGCTAACCGGAACCGCTGGGTGGATAAACTAATTAACTTTTTATCCTATATCGGAATTTCAGTACCTTTATTTTGGCTGGCCATATTACTTATGTACTTATTTGCAATTAAGCTGCACCTGCTGCCTATTATGGGGATGCGAACCATTGGTGTGGAATCAGCGGTTGATGTATTGAAGCATGGTATTCTGCCTTGCGCCGTATTGGCTTTTGGATTTCTGGCCGGTTACGTACGATACATCCGCTCTAGTACGATTGGACAGCTAAAAGAAGAGTATGTGCAGATTCAATATGCTTTTGGATCCAGCAAGACAACGATTCTGTTCCGTCACGTGCTTAAGCATGTACTGTTGCCAGTAATTACATTGCTCGGGATGTCGATGGGTGATCTGGTGGCGGGTGCAATTGTAACGGAGACGGTATTTTCATGGCCGGGTATTGGCTCTTTAGGGATGACTGCGGTTAAAGGGATGGATTATCCCGTAATTATGGGAATAACTTTGTTCTCTTCTTTAATGCTGATTATCGGCAATCTGATCGCGGATATTCTATATAGCTTCGTGGACCCACGAATTAAATTAACGAGGTGACCTCATGAATCGCAGTAAATGGAAAAGTGTTGGAGATGAGCTATTTACGAATAAATTGGGTGTCGCAGCCCTCATTACTTTAATCGTCTTCACACTAGGCTCTATATTTGCTTTTTTGTCCGGACATGATCCGAATGCAATGGATGTTTTGGCACGTTTGAAAGCGCCCGGAGCGGATCATTGGTTTGGTACGGATGATTACGGCCGGGATTATTTTGCCCGAGCTTTGTATGGTGGCCGGGTATCTTTGCTAGTTGGTTTTGCTTCAATGATCATTGCCACGGGTATAGGTGTGACGGTGGGCGTAATCAGTGGATATTTTGGCGGATGGATTGATAATCTATTGATGCGGATGCTTGATGTAGTGATGTCCATTCCATCTTTCCTTGTGCTGCTGCTGCTTAGCGTATTTCTGAAGCCGAGTGTAGGAAACATCATTTTAATTATTGCTCTATTAATGTGGATGAACATTGCCCGTGTGATTCGTGCGGAGACGATGACGATTAAAGAACGGGAATATGTACTATATGCAAAAGCTTCCGGCCAGAGCAACTTCGGAATTATCTGGCGTCATATTCTTCCGGGGCTAGTACCTGTTGTGATTGTAGGTGCGACGAATAATATCGCTTCCGCGATTATGATGGAGTCGTCCCTAAGCTTCCTTGGGTTCGGGGTACAACCTCCGAATGCCACTTGGGGCAGTATGCTTAACAATGCACAGGGATATATCGCTCAGGCACCTTATTTGGCATTGTTCCCGGGGTTATTGATACTACTAACGGTTCTGAGCTTTAATGTTCTGGGCGATATTTTGCGGGTTGGCTTTGAACCGAAGCTGATCCGAAGATAGGAGTGTGAAGACATCATGACGGAACGGCTATTGTCTGTTGAGAATTTGAAGGTTTCCTTCCAAACTCGAGATGGGGAGAATCAGGCAGTTCGTGGCGTTAGCTTTCATATAGATGCTGGAGAAACGGTAGGGATTGTTGGTGAATCCGGAAGCGGGAAAAGTGTAACTGCGAAGGCGATTATGTCGTTGATTACACCTCCGGGTAAAATTATCGCTGGAAATATCAATTTTCGTGGTGAGAATTTATCTAACCTTTCGGAAAAAGAGTGGAGAAAACTGCGTGGCAACCGCATAGCGATGGTGTTTCAGGATCCCATGACCTCTCTTAATCCTGTGAAAAAAATCGGCCAGCAGCTTACGGAGGTCATCCGGCGGCATCGCGGCTTAAATAAGGAAGAAGCGCTCAAAGAAGCAGCAAGTATCCTGCGGCAGGTGGGTATAAATAATCCTGAGCAGCGGCTGCAGCAGTATCCGCATGAATTCAGCGGCGGGATGCGGCAGCGGGTCATGATCGCCATGGCTCTTTCCTGCCAGCCAGAGCTATTGATTGCGGATGAGCCGACAACTGCGCTTGATGTAACGATACAGGCCCAAATTCTTGATCTTTTTAAAGAGCTAAAAAATAATACCAGTACAGCTATAGCACTGATCACCCATGATTTGGGTGTGGTGGCTCAGGTATGTACACGGGTTATCGTAATGTATGGTGGACTAGTGATGGAGGAAGGTACGGTGGAGGATATTTTTTACCGCCCACAGCATCCTTACACGAAAGGTCTGCTTCGCTCGATCCCGAAACGTGACGGCAAATCGCGTGAACGTCTAATTCCAATCGAAGGCACACCTCCGGATTTGTTGAATCCTCCTTCTGGCTGTCCCTTTATGGAGCGTTGCCCTAATGCTTTTGCCCGTTGCAGCGAACGTCCTCCGGTAATCGAATTATCGCCCGGTCACCGTTCGATGTGCTGGTTAGCAGATGGTGTGCAGGAGACTTCAGCCGTAGCTGGCGTTGAAGGGAGCGGTTCGGTTGAGTGACAATAAGATTCTAGTGGACGTAAATAATCTCAAAAAACATTTCTCCAAAGGCAAGGATATGTGGGGACGCGATACATCGGTGCTTAAGGCAGTAGATGGCGTAAGCTTTCAGATTCGTCAGGGAGAGACCTTTGGGCTGGTTGGAGAGTCAGGAAGCGGCAAGTCCACGGTTGGACGCTGCTTGCTGCGCTTATATGATTACACAGACGGTGAAGTGTCTTTTGACGGGCAGCCGCTGAGCAAGCTTGGAGAGAAGCAGTTAAAACCTTTTCGCAGACGCATTCAGTCGATCTTCCAAGATCCCTATTCTTCACTTAATCCAAGCTTAAATGTGCTTGATCTGATCAGTGAGCCTATGAAAATCCACGGCATCCACGAAGGTGAAGAACGCAAAGAAGCTGTTGCGGCATTGCTGGAAAAGGTAGGTTTAAAAAGAGAACATCTCTACCGCTTCCCGCATGAATTCAGCGGTGGACAACGCCAGCGGATTTCGATTGCCAGAGCATTGTCCGTAAGACCTGAGTTTGTCGTGTGTGATGAGCCGATCTCAGCGCTGGACGTGTCTGTCCAGGCCCAGGTAGTGAACATGCTGGAGGATTTGCAGTCCGAATTTGGCTTGACCTATCTCTTTGTCGCACATGATCTGTCGATGGTACGGCATATTTCTGACCGGATCGGCGTGATGTATGGCGGTCGACTAGTAGAGGTAGCCGAAAGTGATGAGCTGTACGATAATCCTATTCATCCTTATACAAAGGCGCTGCTGTCTTCCATCTTGGAGACGGATCCCCGGCGGGCCAATCAGAGAATTATTTTAGACGGATACTCGCAAGAGTACGGCAGAGCTGAGACTTCTACACTACAGGAAGTAAGCCCGGGCCATTATGTTGCTTATGATTTTACGGTATGATTAGACTCTATATATAGATTGGGAGGGATCAGAATGTCAGAGAACTTAAACCGGGTAAAGTTATCCCAGTGGGATGCGTTATTGGTGGAATCACTCCGCTCCTTGGGGTGGTCTGATGAGGATATTCTTCGTAAAGTGGCAGAGGGCGATTTGCCCGTTGACGAGAGCGAATACCAATTTGATTATAAGCAGCTGACCGCGTTGCAGTCAGAGCAGCCGGAGTTGTTCGGGCAAGCGGTGAAGACAGGCTATCAGATCAAATACAATACGATTCGTGGGATTCGCAGCTGGATATGGGTAGCTCTGGGCAAAGAAGCGGCTCTGGAGCTTGAGGAAGGTAAGGAAGCCGCTGAGGTGGCTTTAACCTTGGCTGAGAAGGAACGTTTGGCCTCTGTGTTGTCCTTCGGTTGGCAGATCGAGAGCGATACGAAGGCAGCGGATGGAGATACAGCTGTCTACCGGATTGCGCCCATTGGACGATAAGCTGAATAGCTACAGTAAAAAACGATTGTTGCGGGGAAGGACTCCCTGTGCACAATCGTTTTTTTTGTTATATTTCTCGCTTAAATGCTTATCATTAATATACGCTTACCGCTGGGTAAGCTACCTCATATTGTGCAGCCTCAATCCAGCTTCCTGTCTTAAAATCTCTGCCCCGGATAAGCACTTTATCGCTATACACTTCCACATAGAAGCCTTGGCTGCCCGTCTTATGTTTATCTTCATTAGTCCAAAGATAGGCGACAGAAGCAGCATTAAACATCGTTGCGATCTCTCCATGGCCAGGGAACATAGTGTTGTTTACCTCCAGCTCCCAATGGGTATGTCCAGTGAATAACAAGGTCTGGGGATATCTCGACAGAATTTCTTTTAATTCCTTATCTTGTGTGACACCATACCAATCTTGCGATTCCAGTGATCCGGCTACGGTGTCTTTAAGCGGTTGATGCAGGAAGAGAAAGATAGGCTGCTCTGGTGAAGCTTGCTCTCCAAGCTTATGCTCCAGCCAATCAAGCTGCTCAGAGGAGAGATCACAGAACTTGGGCAATCCTTGCTCCGTCCCTAGCAAAATAAAATGATAACCATTGATCCAGTGATCATGATAGGGTCCGGACATTCCGGTCTGTGACGTATACATTCCTAAACGTGATTCCCAATTTCCGAGCCCCACATCATGATTGCCTAAGGTAAAGGTAATCTCGGGCAGGTCGTTTTTATATTGTTTGAGGATACGAAGCATTTCTTCGTATTCAGCAGGGAAGCCGTGGTCTGTGACATCACCGATATGCATAATCCCGCTGCTGCCTTCCCCATGCGCTGCTATATCACGGAGTGCCAGCTCGAAGTTAAGATTGTACTCATGATTGCGGTCAGCAGTGACATGGGTATCCGTAATGATCTGAAAGGTGATAACTGGTTTATCTTCAGGTGATGTGTTCGTACTCATGTTTGGGCATCCTCCTTCATCTATGAACCTATCCAATACTGTTGCTGTTCGCTAATGCGTCTTGCCGCTAATGTTCAGTCCTATGATCCCGACAATGATGACGGCTATCCATAGTAGTGAGGATAGGGTTAGCTTTTCTTCAAAAAACAGGGTTCCTATGAAGGAAATCAGAATGATTCCCGCTCCTGACCATATCGCATAAGCTACGCCTACCTTAATCGAGGTGAGAGCATAATTCAGGGAGGTGAAGCTGGCTCCATAGAACAGGAACATAAGCACGGAAGGCCAGAGCTGGGTGAACCCCTGAGATATTTTCATTGAGATGGTCCCTGAGAGTTCGAACACAATAGCCAGCGTCAGAAACATCCATGCCCACATTCCTTCTATTCTCACAGGGAAGTAACCTCAATTCTGAGCTCAGCATAAGATTGTACAATGAGATCTGCATCCGGGAGAATATGTGTTGAAGCACTAGTACCTTCGCTTTCTGCTAGGCCGATAGCTACCTGTACACCCGCTGCTTTAGCCATTCGCATATCCCCGTTAGTATCGCCGATAACCGCTGTGTACGCGGGTTCCACGGCTAACCTTTTGCAGGCCAGCTGCACCATGTCGGGGAAAGGTTTACCCTGATCCACAAGATCTGTTCCAATTACTTCGGAGAAATAATGCCGTATGCCCAGCCATTGGAGATGTTTGTCTGCGGCCTCTGTTTCATCTGCGGTCACCACGGCGAGAGGGATGCCTGCACTCACGCACTCATCAAGAAAACGATGAAGTCCCGGAAGGGAGTGAACAGGGCGTTTCTCTTCTAACATAACATCCGCTTCGAGACGGCATTGATGGACAAGCTCCATGGACTCCGCCCAAGATAAACCTTGCAGATAACCCTGCCATGACAGAATGGCATAAAGATCACTCATAGTCCCCATAGCCAGCGGTCCGTTGCGATCATAATCGGTAATGCTCCCCTGGGCATTGTGTATAGTTCCCATTAATGCAGGGAGCTGCTCTTCTGCAATCTGTAGTCCTTTTTCCTTCATATACTTCGTGAATCTCTCTAAAAAACATTCGCCCCAGCTGCCCCAGAGGGATACGAACTGGAGCAGCGTACCATCCTTATCGAATAGAATAGCTGCTACAGTGTATCTGCCTTGCGGAGTGATGAGCTCAGACATGAAGTCCACCGCCCTTTATTTTAATTTATCAAGCGCTGCTTGTGCCGTTTCTTGTGCTTCCTTAAGTGCTTGTGCTGCTGGGATATTCTCAATTTGCACCTTATCTGCGGCGATTGTCAACGCATCGTTAATTTTGCCGCCAGTTGGGTCTTGGAAAGGTGCAGAACCATGAGAAGCTTGCATCAATGGGACCTTAATCTGTGGATTGCTTTCGCTGAATGACACAAATGCCGGGTCTTGCAATGCGGATTGGCGCACCGAAATATATCCCGTATTAATGGACCAGGACGCAGTATTCTCAGCATTTGTGAAGTAGGTTAGCCATTTCATAGCTGCTTCCTTTTCACTGTCGTTAGCTTTGGATAGAATGCCGGCCATAAGTGCTTGGGCTACGGGTTTGCCCTCACCGATCCCTGCCCAGCCTGGCTGCTCCATAGCCGAAACAATGCTGAAGTCCAAGTCTCCCTGATCGCCGCTGGAGCCGGTGTAGCCTGCGGATTGACCCTTCATTACATCGTCAATCGTCTTGTACCAATACTCCCAGCCTTGACCGCCGGAATGAATTCGCATGATCTTATCCTCGTGAATCCACTTGCGGAACAAATCCCAGGTTTCAATCCACTCTTTAGAGTCGACCATAACTTGTTTTCCATCCTCACTAAGGATAGTGCCTCCTTTGCTGAGTACAGCATCAATCATGTTCCCTGAACCCCACATAGGCTCCCAACCATAAAGGGTGGTTTTGCCGCCGTCCTTCACTGTCATTTTCGCAGCTGCGGCAGCTAGATCTTCCCAAGTCTTTAGTGTGCTCGCATCAATCCCATTCTTCTCAAAAACATCTTTGCGATAGTACATGACCTGCGTTGTTCCATACATCGGCAGGAAGTATTGCTTACCATCAACCTGGCCCTGATTTAGAAAGGTTTGGACAAAATCCTCTTTATTAAAATCTGGCTGCAGTGCCATAAGCTCGTCTATCGGAGCGAAATATCCTTTACGGGCCCAATCTACATTGGAGGAGAGAGCAGCCGCAGGCACTTTTCCTGTAGCGATAGCTGCTTGCAGCTTCTGTTCGGTTTCAGTGTAGTCTGCCTGCGCGATACCTTTGACGATGACCTCTTGCTGAGAGGTATTAAATTTCTGAATCAGTGCCTCCATATTCTCACCAAGCTTGCCGCCGAGACCATACCAGAATTCAATCGTTACCGGCGCATTTTGTGTGGGTGCAGCCTCTGTGGAGGGGGAGGAAGAAGCTCCATTTGCCGCTGTAACATTGCCTGTATTCGCATTTCCTCCGCAAGCTGTTAACATTGTAAATCCGGCAACCAAAGACAGGGTGGACAGTCTCTTCAATACGTTCATCATCATTCTCCTCTTATTAAAATAGAATTGTTAGCTTATCCTTTGCTGGAACCAGCGGTCATGTTGACACTTTGCATGATCGTTTTCTGAGCTAGTAGAAATACTAGCAGCAACGGGGCGATGGTGAATGCGCTAGCGGCCATGATCAGCGGCCATTTTAATCCGTAAGCACCTCCTTGAGTAAAGAAACTACGCAGACCCGCCGAGACTAGCTGGAGATTAGGGTCTTTGGTGATCAGCATCGGCCAGAAATAGTTATTGTACTGATCAATGAAGGTGATCAGGGCTAGCACAGCAAAGGAAGAACGTGTAATGGGGACAAGAATGGTCCACAGAATCCGCATATGTGAGGAACCGTCCACTTCTCCAGCCTCCACCAGCTCATGGGGAACCTGAAGGAAGGCCTGGCGAATTAGAAAAATGGAGAAGACACTTACACAGTTGGATAGAATTAATCCGGCATATGAATCCAGTAGATGGAGCTGGGACAATACCAAATATCCGGGAAGATAAACAGCGGTGGCTGGAACCATGTAGCCGAAAAGAATAACGCCTGAGAACAGCCCTCTGAAGCGGAATTTCATATGCGTAAGCGCATAGGCCATCATCCCGGAATTTATTACCTGCAAAATAACAATCGACACAGCGACAAATATGCTATTGCCCATATATCTGAAGAAAGGGGCTTCGTGCCAGGCGGCTGAAAAATTACTCCACAGCGGATCCTTAGGCCAGATTGTGGGCGGAGACTGCCAGATTTCATCATTGGTTTTTAAGGCGCTGGTGACCATCCAATAGAAGGGGAAGGCCATGATCAGTGCAATAGCTGTAAAAAATAGATGGCGGGTCAGCTTGCCCACGCGTACGATCGTTGCATTCATCAGTCGTTCTCCTTTACAGCAGTTGTTATTGATAATGGGTTGTCCGTTTACTAACCTCTAGCGAGACTACGGATAGCAGCATACATATAAATACCAGAACCATTGCGACACTAGAGGCTTCTCCAATCTGGAAGGCTTCAAAAGCAGACTGATAATACATATAGAGCAAGGTGCGTGTTGATCCTGAGGGTCCACCTTGTGTAAGTACGTTAATCTGGTCGTAAGCCTGTAACGCCCCGATGATCTGTACGATGAACAGAAACAGTGTCGTTGGTGAGATAAGCGGTAAGGTAATGCGGATGAACTTTTGAACAGCATTTGCTCCATCCAGTTGAGCAGCTTCCAGCAGATCCGTAGGGACATTGCGTAGTGCTACCAAGTAAAAAATCATCGCCCAGCCTACCGATTTCCATATCGTCACGAGCAGAACGCCGAGCAGCGCCCATTTAGGATCTTGAAGCCAGCCGATTTTTTCTAGACCTAATAGATCAAGTACAGTATTGGCAAGGCCGATTTCGGGTTCATAGATCCAGGACCACACAATGGATACAGCCACGGTCGGCGTGACCCAAGGGGAGAACAGCAATACCTGATAGAGGGTGGAGCCTTTCAGCTTCCCGTTCATCAGGAGTGCTAGTCCAAGTCCGATCAGAATAACGGGCAGCACACTTCCCGCACAGAATAACAGAGTCACTCTAAGTGCTTTATAGAAGGCAGGATTGCTGAACAGATCCAGATAGTTGGTTAGTCCGACAAAGGTTTTCTCGGGGCTCATGAAGTCCCATTCGGTAAAGCTGAGATAAAATACATAAAGTAATGGCGCTAGCCAAAATACAACGAATGGAATCATTGCCGGCAAGGTGAAGAGCACCGGTTTCAACTCCTCTATAAATCTCGAACGTTTCATTATTCTGTCGATACCCCATTCCATCTTCTGTTTTTTGCGGTATAATTCTGAGGAAAGCTCTTCCGTTCAAAAAAAATTGTACACTCATCGAGCAGCTGCGTGGTCAAGTGGACGTAAAGATCGATGCGAGATTATGTAAAAATTTAAGAGATTAGCGCAGGTAGTTGCTATTTTGTGTAAAATAGAAGGGTAGATTATAAGTGGAATGAAGGTGCAGCTATGAAACAGGTAGCCTTTGGTGAAGAGAATAAAGACTTATCTCCACGCGAGCAGCTGCTGCGTCCGATGATCGATGCGATTGCTCAGACGATGGACCTATATGGTGCGAATTATTCATTCGGGCAGCTGTATGGAATTATGTTCTTTGAAGACCGTCCGATGACGCTTGAAGAGATGAAGAATGTGATGAATATGAGCAAGAGTAATATGAGCTATGGGGTCCGTTCTTTGATGGCTTCCAAGATGGTCACTAAGCTGGAGGAGAAGCGGGACCGAAAGGATCTGTATGCAGTGGAAACAGATTTCTTTCAGACCTTTAAGAACTTTTTTGGGATGAAGCTGCAGCGGGAGATTGATGTCATGAAGCAAGCCTTGGACGTTGTCATTCCTGAGCTGGAGGGACTGGTTCAAGCCGTGGATACGTCTGAGGAGGAGCGGCAATTCTGCCTGAAGGATCTGGAGAAGCTGGAGCATGCCGTTCAATATTATCATTGGCTGCAGCAGTTCGTGGACGAGCTTGGGGAAGAGAATTACTTCGCAGATAAGAGAAGGTCCTAGACCGTCTACAATCACATATAGATGTACATAATTGTATATAGATCTCCATTTTTGCGGGGTGTTCCTTAAGCCGGTTCAGGCTTGAGGTTCGCCCTCTTTTTTATGATAAAGAAACAAAAATAAGAAGAAAATGTAACCAATAGCAGGTGGAACTTCCATAAAATATATAGTTACATAGGGACAAGAAATGTTGTTAAGGAGATTCTGAGATTGAAAACGAAAAAAAATATGCTGCTTGTTATCATAGTTCTACTGTTAAGCCTTGCTGCTATTTTGAATACACAACGTGAACCTTCAACAATTACTATTAACGTAAATGGTCAAATGATAAAGACGATAGCTGCCAACCCAGCCTCGTCTGATGATCTTATGATCCCGAAGGCAGTAGCTGAACAGGCACTAAATACACAAATCGGCTGGCAGAAATCCGGACCGCTTCCGAAAGGCATTTACTACAGAGATCAGGTGGCTGTGCTGATGTATCATCATCTTTCCGAGAAGCCCATGCCACAGTTTCCTTGGGTGTTATCGGTTGATCGGTTTGACGATCAAATGAATCTGCTGAAGCAGGAAGGTTTTCATGTGATCACCATGGCGGAATACCGCGAATTTATGCTGAATAACGGCGCAGTTCCGGACAATGCAGTGCTGCTGACCTTTGATGATGGATATGAAAGTTTTTATGAATTGGCGTTCCCCGTTTTGCAAAAATACGGATATACAGCCGTCAATTTTGTTATCGTATCTACAATTGATCACCCAGATCCGAATAGCGTGCCGAAGCTCACTTGGGAGCAAATGCGGGAAATGAAGCATGCTGGGATGGGATTTTATAGTCATACCTATGATTTACACCATTATGGGATTGTGGATGCCGAGGGCGGGCAGCGGCCAGCTGCAAGTGCTTTGTTATATGTTGATGATGAGAACAGGAATGAGATGAATGTTGAATACTACAGCAGAGTTACACGTGATCTGGCCAAGGCGGAGCAAAGGCTGAAAGAAGAATTGGGCAATACGGATTCGGCAATTGCTTTTCCTTATGGGTCCTACAATGACAGATTGCTGGCTGTTTGTGATTCGCTGGGGATTTCACTGACCTTCAAAATTGAGGATGGGATTAACACTAGAGCGGATCGGAATGCCGCACGAATTAACGGGGGAAGTGAGACACTTACCGCTGCGTTGACGCTTGATCAGATGAAGCATATCGATTTGCCCATGGAATTGACCTTGAACAACCAAAAGGTGAATATGGTAAGGAATTCTCCTGAAATGAGGAAGGGAACCTTGATGGTTCCGTTTCATCAATTATGCAAAGATCTGCATATAGATATGAAATATGATCCGAAACGCCGAATCGTTGAATTGACTCATATGGATGCAGGAGCATGAAAAGTGTCACTTTTATTGATGATGAGATTACAAAAAGTGAGTAATTTCGTCATTTTAGGCGAATCACTAGTTGCTATAAGTGAATTCCTTACTGTAGACTATAAACAGAGTACTAATTGGTAGGCGAATGGAGAGAACTGATGGAATTGTTTAAGCGTTATTACGCAAATTTAACGGTCCGGCGTTTTTTGATTTTAGGATTGGTTGCTCTGCTGCTATTCAGCATTAGAGATATGCTTAATTTGGTACTGTTGACGTTTTTGATTGCGTATGTAATGAATAGCTTTCAAGTGCTGCTCACGAAACGCATTAACAAATATGTAGCAGTTAACAGCAAAGTGATTATTGTTATTCTATACCTTGCCTTAATCGCTGTAGTTGTCATAACCCTCGTTAATTATCTGCCTAAGGTTTTCATACAGATTAAACAGTTAACGAATTTTTTGACCAATTTGACCCCTGAGAACATCCCGCAGAATGATATAGTGCAGTATATATTCGCCCAGCTTAAGGATTTGAACTATCAGTCGTACATGAAAGACGGTATTGAATATGTCTTGAAAATAAGCAATTGGGGCACCAGCTTTGTTTTATCAACCATTTTGAGCTTTGTATTTATACTTGAGAAGAACAGGATCGTTAGTTTCACTTCCCGCCTTAAAGAGAGCAAAATTTCTTGGTTCTATGTAGAGCTTGAGTATTTTGGCAGAAAATTTATTTCCTCTTTCGGAAAAGTGATCGAAGCACAAATTCTGATCGCGTTGTTTAATACATGCTTTACGGTGATCGGACTCTGGATTTTAGGTTTTCCTTACCTTTTCGCATTATCCATTATGATCTTCTTGCTCAGTTTAATTCCGGTAGTAGGTTTTGTTATCTCGCTAATCCCACTTTGTATTATTGGTTACAATATTGGTGGCCTAGTCATGACGATATACGTACTGGCAATGATTGCCGTACTGCATTTTGTAGAAGGCTACTTCCTAAATCCTAAACTGATGTCATCCAAAATGAATTTGCCTATGTTCTATACGTTTATCGTGTTGTTATTCTCTGAGCATTATCTCGGGGTATGGGGTCTGATTCTGGGGATTCCGATCTTTGTATTCTTCCTTGATATTCTGGAGATTAATAGAGAGAACAAGATAGGAACTTAGGGATTCTGTTATAAAATAAATATTAAACATACAAAACCCGGCTAAATGGAAGGTCCATCTAGCCGGGTTTTTTGTGTATGTTACAGCGTCGCTGTATGTATTCCCTTAACCGAAGGAAGTATGGACACTATCTGAAACGATGTCCCTCAGCTCCGCTTTATATGCCGCATACTGCTCGGTTGTTATGCTTCCAGCGGCTAACCGTGAATCCAGTTGATCCGTTAGCTGGGCAACTTGTAGATCGATTACAGCTTCAATATCTTGGCCTTGTTCTGATGCAATATCTTGAAGTGACTTACCGTCATATATGGCCTCGTATAGATCCTCGTCCGTTGGCTGGTTAAGTACCTCCAATAATTCGTCTTGATCCGCGACCTCTGCGGTGGACCATTTTACAGGCGAACTTGCATTAGCGGTAAGACTAGTCCAAGCATTTCCAAAAGACATCACTACAACTACCGTTCCGACTATGATCACTCTTTTTATATCCATTAGAGTCCTCTTTTCTTGTTCTGCAATAACTTATCTTGCTTAAGCATCCGTCTAAAGTATCGTTTAAAATGGGTTCTAACTAGTTATATTGTAACCCGTGAAGCTGAACTGAAGCTTAAGCAATATTAAAAATAACCTAAAGATTTAACACGGCTATGATATAGCGATAATACACCACAGGTATACTTTCCAGATGAGCTTCAATGCATATTTATGCATTGAATCACAATCAAACAAATGGGGAGTGTTCGGAGTTTTGAGAATAACAGCAAAAGCTAAACGTTTTCTATCCAGCGTAATTGCCAGCAGTCTGATGTTTGGAATCATGGTTCCAGCAGGATATGCCGAGGAGCAGCAGCTGGAGATGGAGCAGACATCTTCCGAATTAGAGGCGCATTTTGATGAACAGGTTGAGCTCGACACGCTTTTAAGTCAACCGACTGTAATGGCAGATGTGTACGCGGTACCTAACCATCCAGGAGCATTACTGATTACAGAAGTTGTTCCGGATACTAAAAATGTAAAAGGGACAGATGGAACCTCTGTAGATGGTTACGAGTTTGTTGAGATCTACAATAATACGGACAAGCCGGTTAATTTTAAGGATTATTATTTCTTTTATAATGACAAAGATACATGGGCACCTAATGGTGATGCTGTAATACCGGCGCATGGAAATATTGTTTTCTGGATTATGAACGGCAATAATCTGAATGTTCCTACGGAGGATTTCATCAAAAACTTTAGTCCTTCTGCAGCTTTGCAGGAAGGAGTGAATCTGTTCCGGATCAACGGTGGCGGGGGGATGGCTAATACTTCTGCGCGTAATTTACAAATTAAAAGCAATGCAGGAGATACGTTAATTGTTTCTGCTTCCTATGGAAAAGAACAGGTGAAGGAGAATAACGGGATCTTCTATCAATATTTGCAGGCAGATAGCTCTGTTATGAACCTCATGGCGAATTCGGGAACGGTTGTGGCTACGCCTGGAACCGTAGAGGCAGAACAAGTGCCTGAGCTAGTTCCTGGGGACAAGCAGCCAGTGATTGAACATATCGCACAGAGTAGTGTTGATCCAGCCGATCTTCCTATCAGTGCGAAGATTACTAATCTGGAAAGCGGGGCAGATGGATCACTACCCGTAGTGAAGCTACAGTATGGCTCTCCTTCTCAGGTGAAAGATACGGTAATCACCATGACCTCAAAAGGTGGGGACGATTATGCGGCAATGATTCCTGCAGCTGCGCTGGAAGAGCCG
Source organism: Paenibacillus sp. FSL H3-0329 (assembly GCF_037963285.1). NCBI lineage: Bacteria > Bacillati > Bacillota > Bacilli > Caryophanales > Paenibacillaceae > Paenibacillus > Paenibacillus sp. FSL H3-0329. Next base: position 324,629 of record NZ_CP150150.1, read on the forward strand.
GAGCTGCATTACAGCATCCGCGTTAACAATGTGACAGAGAGTTATTCTGTTCATGTGAATCTGCCGGCGTTCGATCCGAACAATGTGCCACCGTTGTTAATCACAGAGCTACTGCCAAACTCGACGAATGTAAAAGGAACGAGCAGCGACGCTTTTGAATTCATTGAGGTCTATAACAATACCGATGCACCAGTTAATTTCAAGGACTACAAGGTCTATTATCGTTATCCTGATAAAGGTAACGCTTCTGATGTGAAGTGGCCTTCGACACCAGAGAACTTTCTGATTCCTGCACAGCAGTCCGTGGTGTTTTGGGTTATTAATAGTGCAAATAGCACTTACACTGCTAATGATTTCAATACAGAATTCAACACAAACTTAATTGAAGGCACCAATCTCTTTTTGATCAAAAGCGATGGTATGGCGAACTCAGGCCGCCGGGCAGTCGTAATCAAAAGTAACACGGAGAAAGAAATTTCCTCCGCGTATTATGATGCAGACCTCACCTACGATGGCGGAGCTAAAGGTGACGATACTAAAGAAAATAAAGCCCTTCTATACAAGTATCCTGTCAATGGACTAAGCAAAATGCTCAAGATCAGTACGGGCTCAGCCGTTCCGTCACCAGGCCATACGGATGTAACACAACTTCCAAACACGCCGATCCATGTGGAGCCGGATACAGAGAAACCATCAGTAGAAGATCTGACGGGCGTAACGGAGATTGACCAGTCGATGGGTCTCGATTTGAAGGCTTTTGCTGATGACAATAAAGCTGTTACTTCTGTGGAGGTTAGAGTATCTTCGGACAAGCAGCCGGAGGCTGTTAGCCACAATCTATCCCAAGACTTCAACGACAGCTTGTATCACTTTAAATTGACCTCTGCTGATTTGATTGGCAGAAATGAAATTCAATATTACTTTGTCGTTTCTGATGGAACGAATGAAACACAATCTCCAGTAATAAAAGTAAAAGTTACAGGAGGACAGGATCAATCCCCACTTCGTTTGAACGTGAAGGAGGGGCAATTGATCAATGGTTCTGTGACCGTAAAAGGAACCTCTGCCACCGCTAAGGCTGATGATTTAGGCTTGAGCATCGACAGTTTGCTACTGGGCAATAACGAGGCATATACTGCACTTGAGAATGATGCCTACTTTGTATTTGAAGCCAAAAATGTGGATTATTATTTTAAAAATGCCATCACGATGGGACCGGAAGAACTAGGAGATGCCAGTATTCTGTATACCTTTCTGGACCCGATTACTACGTATACTACATTGACTTTTCCTATTTCTTCTGCCGCTTTACAAGTGGGCGCGGATAATGTGATTTACATTCGGGCGGGCTCTAAATCTTCCCCCTTTGACCCTCGTCCTGAGGAGAATAAGGATGATTTTGAAGTGAAAAATGTTCGTCTCCTGCTGGCAGATGGTACCGAAATTTGGGATCCGGCTTATGCAGAACGTGATAAGGAAATCAAGATGGGGGACAGCGCAGGTAAGCACGAATCCCTCGGCTTCCAGTTTGATCTGAAAGCGGATTTGTTCCGCTCAAAGGCGTATAACTGGAATACTAAAGAAGTACCTGACGGAGAACATAAAGTAACGCTTACCGAAGGTGGAACGAAAGTATCATCAAACGTGATTGTCGATAACACGCCACCATCCATTAAAGCATCGATAGAAGAAGGACAAACTTACCGTGGCAATTTTGAAATTGCTGCTGAAGTTAAGGATACCTATGCGGGTGTAGATAAGGTCAGTGTAAAGCTGGACGGTAATGTCATTGAACTGCCCTATGCTACTTCATCCGGGAAGTTATCCGCTGGGGATCATACGCTTTCTATCACAGCCTTGGATAAGATCGGCAATCAGGCAGAAAAGGTAATTGCATTCCATGTGCCGAATGAGAATCCATTTGCACCACTGCTTATTTCTCCTACGAACTGGGAGACTGCTGTAGGTACTAATCCGACTTTAAAGGTTAAGGTTGAAGATCCTAATCAGGATAAGATAAACGTTACCTTCTTTAGAGGATTCAAGTACGATGCTAACCATCCAGAGCACGGCTTTGCTGGGTTTATAAACGCATCCGATACAGAGCCGCCGAAACAATCCGAACCTGCGGGCGAACAAGCGCTTAGCGGTGACGACTACAGTAAAATAAGTGCGGTGGACGGACAATATTTAATTAATGATGCTGTTGATCAATTCCCTTATCAGCGTTATGAAATTAAGCTGGATGAGTCGGTTAAGGCGTCAGATCGTGTAGATATTGAATGGAAAGGGAATTCGTTGCCGGGACGTAAAGTAAGTCTCTACGCTTGGAGCCCTGCTCAACAAAAATGGGTACAGCTGGATCATTTAATCGCTGGAACAGAGGATTTTGAGCTGAAATCCACGGTTACAGCTGGAGCATATGCTAATGGAAATAGCATTGCTGTAATGGTTCAGGACGAAATTGCTTCTGTAGCTAAGACAGCACCTACAGTAACACAAGATACGTATGACTTCTCTTTTGTATGGATGTCTGATACACAATATTATTCACAGAGCTACCCTTACATTTACCGTAAAAATGTAGAATGGATAGCTGACAACAAAGAGAGCTTGAACCTGAAATATGTAATCCATACAGGAGATGTCGTGGATAAATCCTATCAGGAGTATGAGTGGAAGGAAGCTGACCGGAACATGAAGGTTCTGGAGGAAGCTAACATTCCTTATGGTGTTCTTGCGGGTAATCATGACGTAGGCCATCAAACCGGGGATTACACGAAGTTCTGGGAGTATTTTGGGGAGTGGAGATTCAAGAATATGCCGACCTTCGGTGGCTCTTATGACAACAACAGGGGCCATTACGATTTAGTGTCTGCGAACGGAAATGATTTTGTTATTGTATACATGGGCTGGGGATTGGCTGAGGAAGAAATCGAATGGATGAATGAGATCGTTGCCCGTTATCCAGAGCGTAAAGCGATTCTTTGTCTCCATGAATATTTGCTGGTTTCTAATAACCGTGCACCTATTGCGGATAAGATTTTTGAGATGGTTGTGAAACCTAACAAAAACGTAATCGCAGCACTGTCCGGCCATTATCATGATGCTGAGCTTAAGGTAGACGAGCTGGATGATAACGGTGACGGTATTCCAGACCGCAGTGTCTATCAAATGCTGGCAGATTATCAAGGTGCTGAAGAAGGAGGCCTTGGCTATATCCGTCTGCTTCAGTTCGATGTTGCTAATAACAAACTTCGCGTGAAGACTTATTCGCCTTATTTGGATGATTATAACTACTATGATGAAGACGAATATCCAGGCAAAGATGAGTTCGTTCTGGATCTGGATCTACAGCCTGTGACTAAACGTGTGGCTACCGACTATATCGGAGTCAAGGTTTACAGCGATCAGGAAATTGCGGCCAATCAACAAGTAGAGAGTGGCGCGGAGACTCAGTTCATTTGGAGTAAGCTAAATCCGGATAGCTACTACCAATGGTACACAAAGGTCGAGGATGATCACTCCGGCAGTGTGCTTTCAGATATCTGGGGCTTTTACACTGGAAAAGAGGATGTGACGCCGACACCTGAGGTATCGCCATCGCCAGAAGTGACGCCGACACCAACACCAGAGGCGACAACGGCACCTCCAGTAGCTTCACCAGTGCCAATAGTGACTCCAACGCCTACCACCACACCGGTAGCGGAAAAAGGAAACATTGAACTGATATTAGGAAGTAATGGAACGTATACAGCTGATCCGTCAGCCTTGAAGAAGCGGATAGAAGAAGCTGCTACAGGGGGAAGCCTAAAGATTAGCGTAGGCGGAGCCGCCTCGGCTCAAGATCAGATTAGAATTGCTCTTGATGCAGCGAGTATACAACAGGCTATCGGTAAGAAGCTGAACCTGAATATTGTGTCTTCTAACGTTACATTGAGCGTACCGACAAGCTCCTTACCAGCCATCCCGGCAGGCAGTGATCTGCTGCTACTAAGCATTGATATGAGTATGATTTCTGTACAGGCCAATGTCGCTGGAATGGGTCCAGCTAGAGCTACCGTTACGATGAACCTCAGTACATCAGCAGGCGGCAAAGAAACAGCTATCCATCAGCTTAAAGGTACTGTTACGGTTACCTTGACGCTGACTAAGGAACAGCTTGCTAAGCTCGATACGGATTTTGCGGGTGTCTATTATGTAAATGGCAGCACGTTGGAATATTTGGGTGGAGTGTTTAAGGATAATACCGTTACCTTCACAACAAATCACTTTTCCTCCTTTGCGGTGCTGGAATACCATAAGCAATTTAGGGATACTGCTGGCCACTGGGCAGAGTTGTATATTTCCAAGCTGACGGCTAAGCATGTGATTAAAGGGATTGACGATACGCATTATGGACCACAGGCGAATGTAACCCGCGCAGACTTTGTTACACTGGCCATTCGTTCTCTCGGATTGGATGAGGCAAGTGGAGCTATCGCCCAGAGTGCTTTCGCAGATGTATCTAAAGATGCTTATTATGCACAGTCGATAGACAAAGCTGTCCAGCTTGGATTGATCCAAGGCAGTGATGGCAAGTTCCGCCCTAAAGATGCAATTACCCGTGAGGAAGCGGCAGTTGTCTTGCAGAAACTGATGCAGTATAAAGCTGGATCGCAAGCTTCCGTTGCTGCTACTGCAAGCTTCAAGGATATGAATAGCGTATCTGAGTGGGCGAAGCAAGCAGTCATTGATTTACAGGCTAAGGGAATCCTTGACGGCAAGGGCAACAATAACTTTGACCCTCGTGGTAAAGTAACCCGCGCTGAAATCGCAAAACTGTTATATGGAATAATTAATTTATAAGATTGGATGGCAAAGGCAGGCAGAGGTGACTCTGGTCTGCTTTTTGTCATTTTTGGCGTGTAGTCTTCATGTTCTTCTATGAAAAAAGGAAATTCTCACTACTCATATGATTTTTCATATATAATATTTTGGATTAATTTTTAAAATTAAATATCTCCAATCTGCCACTTCAGGAATCGGGTAAAATATATTTACCGGTTAGAGCGTTATTTACCGGCCGTATCATCTTTTATGCAGGTTTATGATGAAGACAGTCATGCGCTTGTACTGGAAAGTGGTCAATAAGCTTACAAGTTGGAGGGCACCTTTGTGAGTGCTCTTTTTTTGAATTCTTAAAAATACGCACTTGACAGGTAGGAATAAAGGGGTATATGATATCACCAATACTTAAACAGTAATTAAATGAACAGTGAAATAATTCAACCGAGCTGATTGGACCACCAAAGGCTCCCGTACTTTTCCCTTGTCAGGGGTAGGTGCTGGGAGTCTTTTTTTATGGGCTGATTGGGAGAAAGCAGAGGTAAGCATGAGCGAACAGTATTGGAGACAGCTGGAGGAGACAGATTGGGCATTTCGCAAGGCGGTTCGCAGATTCGTGAAAGAGCGGGATAAGGTCGCCGTAGCAGGCATCTCCTTACCAGGCATGCTGATTCTGCACAAAATCATTCGCGATGGTGAGCAAAGGCTAGGAGACTTAGCGGATGAACTAGACTTCACCTCAGGTGCGATTACCGCATTGAGCGATAAGCTTGAGGCGGGTGGATATACCGTACGCAGACGTAAAGAAGGTGACCGTAGAACGGTAATGCTGGATATTACGGATAAAGGCCGCAAGCTGGCGGAGCAGAACAGCAACATCGGAGAACGATGTATTTCGCTTTTGTTTGAGGGGTTTACGGAGGAGGAATTGGCGCAGCAAAATGACTTTTATCAGCGGATCATTAGCAATTTAGAAGGATTCTCGGATATCCTGCTGAAGCTCGCCAAGGAGAATGCAGAGACCTCTCCAACCCTTGAACAGAAGCCACGAACAACCACCAAAAAAAATAATTATCTTAGCTACTAAAAAAATTGAACATAGGAGAGATAAACGATGGGACATTCAACCATTTATCCAACTGGAGCAACCGTATATAACCCTGACAAAGCCTGGAGTGGCTATACTGTATTTCAAGCTGGTGAAGAAGGTGTTGCACTGATAGATATGAACGGTAAAGAGGTGCATTTGTGGAAGGGGCTGCTTGGATTTCCGGCTAAAATCTTCCCGGGTGGTTATGTGCTGGGCAGCACAGGAAGAAGAGATCCCAAATTCGGCATACAGGATAATGTAGATCTGGTACAGGTGGACTGGGATGGGAACATCGTGTGGAAATATAACAGCTATGAACATATAGAAGATCCGGGTTATGAACCCCTCTGGTATGCCCGCCAGCATCATGACTATCAGCGCGAAGGCAATCCGGTCGGATATTTTGCACCAGGGCTTGAACCCAAGGTAGACAGTGGCAAAACGCTAATTCTTGCTCACAAAAATATCTACAATCCTCAGATCTCCGACAAACAATTGCTTGATGACACGATCCTTGAGGTGGACTGGGAGGGGAATATCGTCTGGGAGTGGGCTCCAAATGAACATTTTGATGAGCTAGGCTTTGATGAAGCTGCCAAAAATGTACTATTCCGTGATCCTAACTCACGCTCTTTCGGAAATCTAGGTGGCGGTGTTGGGGACTGGCTGCATATCAATTCGGCTTCTTATGTAGGACCCAATAAGTTTTACGATGCAGGTGACGAGCGTTTCCATCCGGATAACGTGATCTGGGATGCGCGGGAAGCAAATATTATTGCGATAACGGATAAGCGTACCGGAGCCATCGTTTGGAGAATCGGTCCGGATTACTCGCTGCCAGAAGTGAAGCATATCGACTGGATCATTGGCCAGCATCATGCGCACATCATTCCGAAAGGTTTGCCGGGAGAAGGTAACTTACTTGTATTCGATAACGGGGGCTGGGGCGGTTATGGTCTTCCAAATCCATCTTCTCCCTTTGGGCAAAAAAATGCACTCCGCGACCACTCGCGAATTCTGGAGATTAATCCCGTGACCCTTGAGATTGAGTGGCAATATACAGCGGCAGAAGCTGGTTTCTCTGTCCCAACCGATTCTTATAAATTCTACAGTCCATATATCAGCTCAGCTCAACGGCTTCCGAATGGCAATACCTTAATTACAGAAGGTTCTAACGGCAGACTCTTTGAGGTTACGCCAGAACATGAACTGGTATGGGAATATATCTCGCCATTTACGGACTCCAGAAATACCAACATGGTCTATCGTTCCTACCGTGTGCCTTATGCCTGGGTACCACAGTTGGAAGCGCCAGTTGAACAAGCGATTGAGCCAATAGACGTAACACAGTTCAGAGTCCCGGGGGCTGCACCTAAAGGATCGGATTCTGTGGTAAGTGTGGCGACAACCCTGCCCTTTGTTGAAGGAGCTGCTTGTGTGGCGACGACGGATGAAGGCAGCAGCCGCAAGGTGAATTAACAAATTTGAGGAGATGTGTCGGTTGAAAAAATCATGGATCAGCTCAAGCTTTCTGCTCTTATCTTTATCAGTGGTTATCCTTTTATCGGGCTGCAGCTCCAAGGGCGATGCGGCTGCCTCTAATGCCTCTAAAGAGGGAGCGGCGAACAGCAAAGATGAGATATTAAAGATAAAAATTGCTGACATCAATACGAATCCCACTTTTCGGGTGGCATTAGATAAAGGCATCTTTGCCAAACACGGGATTGACGCTGAACTAGTCAACTTTGGTTCCCCTGCGGAAGGTGTAAATGCCCTTTTTATTAAACAGGTGGATGTGGCTTTCGGGGCAGACTTCCCATTGCTGAACGCAGTGGCGAAGGGCGATTATGCTATTATCGCCTCGGCGGGATTAGCGACTGATGAAGCGTCCACTGAATGGAAATTGTTCGTACAGGACGATATTCAGAAGGCTGAAGACTTGAAGGGAAAGAAGCTGAGTTTCATACGCGGCACCTTCATTCCGTACCTTTGGGATGAATATTTGAAAGAGCATAATGCCGCTCTCAGTGATGTGGAGTTAATAGGACAGGGTGCCTTTGATGAAGCTTATATCGCTTTGAAGCAAGGTGCTGTGGATGGAGCATGGTTTTATGGTTCGGTTCTGAATGATAAGCTCTATGCGCTTAAAGGTGTTCATGAACTGACGGATATGTCTAAAACCACGGTTCGATTGGGGATGGGGATTGTAACGGGAAATGATTTTGCGGCTAAGAATCCGCAAGGTATAGCGAATTTCCTAGCAGCGGTGGATGAAGCTGGAGCCTATGCTCAGGCTCACCCAGATGAGGTTGCTGATCTGATGTATAAGGAAGTGAAGCAGCCTAAGGAATCTACGATAAAAGACCTGCCGAATAATCCGTGGGCACTAGGATTTACTCAAGCAGCGTATGACAGTTTGACCAAGCAGAAGAAATATATGGTCGACAACGGAATCATCGAGAAGGATTTCGATCTGGATAGCAAGCTGAATCTTGAGCCGCTGGCGAAGGCATTGCCAGAAGAGGTTACGTACAAGAAATAGGGGGAGTTCAGAATGTCATTACCTGCTAAGCAGCATACCATTCATATTGAGCAGCTCCGTAAAAGCTACAGCGAACCAACTGCTGGGGACATTCACTACATTATAAAAGATGTAGATCTCGTAATTAAAGGTGGGGAATTCTTCGTTCTGCTTGGGCCGAGTGGTTGCGGGAAATCAACACTGCTGAATATGATCGCCGGGTTTGTCTCCAAATCCGGTGGGCATCTACGGGTGGATAATGTAGAGGTGAATAAGCCCGGCAGAGATCGGGCGGTTGTGTTCCAGCAGGCGGATTCCTCCTTATTCCCTTGGTTAACCGTCCGGCAGAATGTGGAGTTCGGATTGCGGATGAAGAAAATCGCAAAGGCGGAACGGCACACAATATCGGATAGGTTCATCGGGCTTGTTGGGCTGAACGGGCATGAGGAGAAGTTCCCGAAGGAGCTGTCTGGGGGTATGAAGCAGCGTGTTCAGCTGGCTCGGGTGCTGGCGAATGATCCAGCGATTCTGCTAATGGATGAGCCATTTGGTGCGCTGGATGCGATGACGCGCCGAACGATGCAGAAGGAATTGGTCAACATTTGGCGCCAGACACATAAGACGGTGATTTTTGTAACTCATGATATTCAGGAGGCGTTATTGCTGGGAGAACGAATTGGCATTATGTCAGTAGGACCGTCCTCTAATATTACAGATATTTATGACAATACACTGCCGTATCCGCGGGACGTAACCTCACCGGAATTCTACTCGTTATACAATCAAATTCAAGGTCATTTCGAAGAATAGGATAGGGTGAGACAGATGAGGAAATGGGTGGAGAAGAAGTGGGTTTCCGTAACCCTTCTATGGATTACCGCGCTCTGCGTCTGGCAGCTTGGAGCTGTAATCTATGGCCCCGATGTGATCCCCGGACCATGGAGTACACTTAAGGGCGGACGGGAGCTGCTGGAAGACGGAACCTTGCTGCAATATATAGGGATTAGCTTTTATCGGGTGCTCATTGGTTGGGTACTCGGCAGTTTACTGGCGATTCCAGTAGGACTAATCATTGGGAAGGTGAACTTGATCCGTATTTTTGCGGAGCCTTTCCTGAACTTTATCCGTTTTATCCCGCCGATTGCATTCATTACTTTGTTCCTAGTATGGTTTGGTATTGGGGAGCAGTCGAAGATTGCGTTAATTATGTACGCTACCTTTTTTATCGTGGTGCTGAATACTTTAACCGGTGTGATGTCCGTGGAAGAGGACAAAATCCGCTCAGCCCGCAGTATGGGCGCCAGTGAGTGGCAAATTCTGATTCATGTGGTCGTTCCGGCGACGATTCCTTATATTTTTACGGGTATCCGCTTAGCGATGGGCACCTCATATATGGCGATTATCGGCGCGGAAATGATTGCTTCGAACGAAGGCGTAGGTTATCTGATCTGGAATTCCCGGTTGTTTTTCCGTACGGATTGGATCTTTGTCGGGTTGTTCTGCCTTGGCTTTATGGGCTTCTTTACGGATCGGATTTTTGGCTGGTTCGGTAAGAAGGTGCTTTACAGATACGGTGTTGTCAGTGTGGCAGCGCGTAGACGGTAGTTATATTCATACATGTAAAACTGCCTGGAAATGTCGGGCAGTTTTTTACTTGGACTGAAGTTTATACGAATATTTCTTGTCATTGTAAGTAAATTGGATGGAATCCAGTGATGAGGGATTAAGAGAATAATCATTTATTTTTTCTTTGTTGCCAGTCAGAAGATTATAAATATAAACTTCGTAACTATAGCTACCATCTGCGTTTCCAGGAAGTATGGAAACCGATAGATAAAGTTTTTCTTTTTCATCAACTGCATAACTATAAAATTTACCTCCAGATGAATGGAATTGAGCAATTTCTTTATTAGATGTTGGATCGTCTACTTTCATCACCCAAGCTTGTTCTCGTATCGGCTGAGCTCCATCAGTGAAAATGGAAAAGGTATGATAGAGGATATAATCATCTAATCCAAAAACGCCGCTAACCACCAGAACAGCATCGCCATCATTTAAAGGTAACGTCAATAGCTTCTTGGACTTTTCTACAGCTAGTGATTTTTCATTAGGAGAACTTAAATAGAAAGTGAATGGCTCTGTTGGAAAATAAAATGGATTTGCTTCTGTTCCAGGGGCAATGCTCATTTTTGGAGCTGGCAACCATGCGATACCGGCAGAGGTTTTGACAGCGTAGTTGTATTGTTCTGTATTCTGATCACGTAATGGGAGGGTGTAAAGATCACTGTTTATTTGAATGATTTTATTACTTGTATCTGGCGTGTTATTTTTAGGAGGAGTAGCTGCATTGTTGCAAGCTGAGATAAGCAAAGTACATAGAAATAAACCTGTTACCATCTGAATTTTTGTAAACGGCATTTTTCAAGCTCCTCTGAGGGTCATTTCTTATTATGAATAAATACTACTATACATCAGTAAAGTTCTATTTTAGTGTAATTAATGTAATTATTTTCATAAAAATATTTCTAAGGGAAACGGCGGTCATCTAAAAAAGACGACAGGTCGTTTCTTTTTATTTACAAATATTCCTATTCTCCTTAATGCCGCGAAAATAGTACACGCCTATACTGCAATTGGGTGCCTAACAGTTGGAGCATAAAGAAGCCCGCAAATAAGAAATAGGAGTGAAGGGGAAATCATGAAAAAAGGGATCAAAAATCAATTATCAATGGGTCTAATGTTATCCTTGCTCGTCCTGTTGCTTGCTGCTTGTGGAAATTCAGCCAAGGCTGAAGAAACAACGAATGGAAAGGCTGGCACCAAAGAATTAAGTCTGACTGAGATCGAGAGTAAAGCTAAAGAAGAGGGCAGTATCGTCAGTGTAGGAATGCCGGATTCTTGGGCGAACTGGAAAGATACATGGAGTGATATGGACAGTAAGTATGGTCTTACACATTCGGATACCGATATGTCGAGCGCGGAGGAAATTGCCAAGTTTGATGCGGAAAAAGACAAACCAACGGCCGACATCGGAGATGTGGGGATTGCGTTTGGATCGGTTGCCGTGGAGAAAGGGGTAACACAGCCTTATAAAACATCCTACTGGGATGAAATCCCTGATTGGGCTAAGGACAAGGACGGAAATTGGATCGTAGGCTATCAAGGCACCATCTCTTTTCTGACTAACACTAAGCTCGTGGCGAATCCGCCGAAGAGCTGGGAAGATCTGAAGAACGGCAATTACAAAATCATCGTTGGTGATGTAACCAAAGCTGCTCAAGCACAGATGGCTGTATTGGCCGCAGCGATTGCCTTTGGTGGCGACGAGTCGAACATTGAACCAGGGATTGCTTTTTTCGAGGATTTAGCTAAAAAAGGACGTCTCTCCAATGCAGAGGCTTCCCTTGCCAACATTGAAAAAGGTGAAGTGGAAGTTACCCTGCTGTGGGATTTCAACGCTTTGAATTATAGAGACCAGATCAACAAAGATGGCTTCGCTGTAGCCATTCCACAAGAAGGCAGTGTCGTGAGCGGGTATGCCACGATCATCAACAAATATGCGCCGCATCCTAACGCGGCGAAGCTTACACGCCAATACATCCTTAGTGATGAAGGACAGATTAATCTTGCCAAAGGTTACGCTCGTCCGATCCGTGACAGTGTAACGTTGCCGGATGATGTTGCAGCTAAGCTGCTACCAAAAGACGAATATGTCAACGCTAAGCCTGTTGGTGATTACAAGGTATGGGAAGAGACGGCAAAAACCATTCCTCAATTGTGGCAGGAACGTGTGCTTGTGCATTTGAACTAGTATGCATTTCTCCCCAAAAAAGAAGCAGGGCGCCTTCGTCATGATGCCGTAAGGCGCCTTTGTTCTATTCCCGCGACAAGGAGCGAGTAAGATGAAACAAAGAAGCCGCGGTGTGATCCTGGCACTTATTCCATTTGCACTAATGGTGTTAGCCTTTCAACTGGTACCTATAATATCCATGCTGACGGGAAGCTTACGCACAGCGGACGGAACGGGATTTACGTTAGGCAATTATCTGCATGCGTTGCAAAGTGCCTATTACATGCAGGCGATTAAGAACAGTCTGCTAATCTCCATAACCTCAAGTCTGATAGGGATCATTGTCGGACTTTTTTGTGCTTATTGCATTACCCGGTTTACCCCGAGAGTACGCGATAGACTTCTAATGCTGTCGAATATGACCTCTAATTTCGCAGGTGTTCCGCTGGCGTTTGCTTATATCATTTTGCTCGGAAATAATGGGGTGTTTACACTCTTATTTAAACAGTGGGGCTGGAGTGTTTTTGCCGATTTTGATCTATATAGCTGGTCAGGTCTAATACTGGTGTATGTATACTTTCAGGTTCCGTTAGCCTTATTGCTTTTGTACCCGTCCTTTTACGGAATCCGTGAGCAGTGGAGAGAGGCAGCGTCTTTACTGGGGGCTGGGCCTTGGCAGTTCTGGAAGACGATTGGCCTGCCTATTCTAACTCCAGCGATCTTTGGCACACTTGGAATTCTTTTTGCTAATGCAATGGGTGCTTATGCCACGGCTTACGCATTGGTTGGCGGAAATTACAATCTGTTGGCGGTACGTATCGGTTCACTGGTTGCCGGAGATGTGGTTACACAGCCACAAATGGGGAGTACGCTTGCTGTTCTTCTTGGTCTGACTACGATTTTGGCGGTTTATCTGAACCATTTAATGGTGCGGCGCGCGGAGAGGTTCGGAACGAAAGCGCTCAGTAAACCGGATGTGAAAACCACAGCTCCCCGGCGTTTATGGACAGCTCGTGAGGAGGTAGGGCAATGAATATACGCAAAGCAGGCTTCGCTCCACGCACCTTCATGCTGCTGCTCATGGTGTATTTGCTGCTTCCTCTTTTGGCGACGGGTATTTATGCTTTTGCACAAGACTGGCAGAATACCCTGCTGCCCCGAGCTTGGACCTTGAATTGGTTTGGGGAAATGTTTGAGGATATTCGCTTTCTGGAGGCGCTTTGGACCTCGCTTTATTTATGCCTGATCAGCGTGGTGCTGAGTCTGGCCGTGATGCTGCCAGCTGTTTTTGTCATCACCCTCTATTTTCCGCGCTGGGAGAGCTTTATGAAAGGTATTGTTGTTTTGCCTTATGCGGTGCCTGGTGTTGTGGCTGCGGTAGGTCTTATTCGTACCTATTCCTCTGGTCCTTTTGATATCGCTGGAACAGCGTATTTATTGGTGGGCGCATATTTTGTGGTCATCCTTCCCTATATGTATCAGGGCATTCGCAATAGTCTGTTAACGGTTAATGCCGTAGAACTGCTGCATGCTGCGGAGCTGCTTGGTGCCCGCCGAAGAACGGCCTTCTTGAATGTGATTTTGCCTAATATATGGCCTGGGGTTATCGTCTCTACACTGTTATCATTTTCAGTTCTATTCGGCGAATTTGTTCTTACGAACATGTTAGTTGGCGGACATATTCAGACGATTCAGGTATATCTATATCAAAGGGTTGGTGAAAGTGGACATTTGGCCAGTGCGATTGCGATCTCTTATTTTCTGTTTATTCTAATTCTTTCGATGGTACTAATGAAGCTCGGTAAAAAGATGGGGGGAGGTATTAAGGGATGAATGATTATCTAAAGCTGCAGGGTGTACGCAAAATGTTTGGGAATACCTGTGTGTTAGACAATGTTGATTTGGAGATCCGTGAAGGTGAGCTTGTGACACTGCTAGGCCCCTCCGGTTGTGGAAAAAGCACATTGCTACGCTGCATAGCCGGTCTTTCAGAGCTGGATGGCGGCAGAATTCTTTTGGAAAATAAAGATCTGGGAAGTTTGCCGCCCCGTAAGCGCGAGGTAGGAATGGTGTTTCAGTCTTATGCCTTGTTCCCCAATCTGACGGTGAGCCAAAATATCGAGTATGGAATGAAAATGCGGGGACTATCGAAATCAGCCCGCCATCATCGCTGCGCGGAATTGCTGGCATTGGTCGATCTGGAGGATAAACGGGATGTATATCCGCAGTCCCTCTCTGGTGGACAGCAGCAGCGGGTAGCGCTGGCTCGTTCTCTAGCGGTGCAGCCCAAAGTATTGCTGCTGGATGAACCCTTAAGCGCACTAGATGCTAAGATACGCAAGAATTTACGTGCTGAAATCCGTGATATTCAAAAAAGGTTTAACATGACGACACTATTCGTGACGCATGATCAGGAGGAAGCACTGATTCTTTCTGACCGCATCTGTATTATGAATGGTGGCCGGATTGTGCAGGATGGCACACCTGAGGGGTTGTACTCCGCACCACGAACAGAGTTCGTTGCCCGGTTTATGGGCAGTTACAATGTATTGACCCGATCAGAAGTGATGACGTTGTTCCGGGGGATAGATAGCACGAAGGACCGATTTGCTATTCGGCCTGAGGCGGTTACGCTGCTGCATGAGGGCGCGGGACTTCACGAGGTTGCTGCCGGACTGCAACTGGTGGATGGCATCATTAAATCTGTCTCCGTATTGGGCAATATTGTTAGGTGTACGGTAGAGGTGGAAGACATTTCTTTAACGGTTGATCTTTTAAATGACGGACGCTGGCTGAGGCTGGTGGAAGGGGCTAACGTCACCTTGGCTCTGAACCCTTCTGAGCTGCTGCATCTGGAACGAGAGGGAGCGTAATAAGATGACTGAAATGAACAATAAACTTATTGTGGTAGTGTTGGACGGACTTAGATATGAGGCCGCACGTGAATATATGGGGTATATGGAGCATCTGGTGGAGCAGGGGAAAATATCATGTCACCGAGTGAAATCGGAATTACCCAGTCTGTCACGCCCGCTTTATGAAGTGCTCTTGACGGGTACACCCGTGTCCAAAAATGGAATTACGGCTAACCATATTGTGAGACCAAGCCATGAAGAGAGCGTATTCCATCTGGCAGTGGGCGCTAATTTGCGCACAGCTGCTGTCGCCTATCATTGGGTCAGTGAGCTTTATAATTCGGCCCCTTTTGATCCGCTTGCTGATCGCCATCAGCACAATGTGATGAAGCCCATTCAGCATGGCAGTTTTTATTTCGAGGATCACTATCCCGACAGTCATGTGTTTGCCGACGCTGTGTATTTACGGAGTGCCTATGATCCGCATTTCCTATACATTCACTCCATGAATATAGATGACGCCGGGCATCGTTATGGCGGAGAGAGCAAGGAATATGAGTTTTCAGTGCGTAATGCTGACGGTCTGTTGGCCACTGTTTTGCCCATTTGGATGGAACAGGGCTATAAGATTATGATTACGGCAGATCATGGAATGAACGCAAATGGGTACCACGGCGGGATAACCCCTTCCGAGCGAGATGTGCCATTATATACGTTTGGGGTAGATGTATTATCTTCGGAAAAAGAGGAAGAAGTACTGCCACAGCTGCGACTGGCTCCTTTAATGTGCCACTGTTTGGGGCTGGCCCCTTCGGCAGCAATGAGTAAGGAGGGCTTGCCTCCACTTGTGCAGAAGCAATCCCATGACAAAGTGGAAGAACCTTTGCCGTTGGTATGAAATAAAATAATTAGCACGAGAAAAATCATATATTTCAACCAATTAGGAGGTTGTCTATTGAGCGCTTCTAAAGCTATGAAATGGATTACGGGTTCCTGTGAAATTATTTTGGCAATTCCAATCCTGGGTGCTGCTATTGTTATTGGCACGGGGTATTCCGTTCTGGGGTTGATGTTTATTCTACATGTGATTACATTGATTTTATCTTCAAGAGACCGTGAGTCTATCTACGGTTCAGTGCTAGGAATTATAACTTCTTTATTGGCATGGATTCCTTTTGTGGGCTGGTTCTTGCACTTAATTACTGGGATTCTGTTGATGGTGAGTGGAGGACAGAAGTCCCGTTATCCTTCGAACCATATCTATCCACAGTGATGTAAAATGACTTCAATACAGCCCAATTCGGACGTTTGTCCGGTTGGGCTGTATTCATGTTATAATGAGGGCACATTTTAGCAGTAAGCACAGAGAGGAGGCGCATCCATATGGAAATAACCGCACAAGAAGTAGCAGAATGGATGGTGAAGGAGATTCGTTTTACGGGTACCTTGCATCAGACGGCGGCGATTGAATATGTGAAAGAGAATTTTGGAGAACAATTTGTATTTGTGAATGAGAACGGCAATGCCTCACTCTCCAAAGAAGTGAAGAAAGCTTTCCGGAAACTCCATGGCGGGAGAATTGCTTGGGATCGAGACGGGTTCTTGTGGGCTTGGACCTAAGTTTGGCGCTTCCAAACATGTACAAACTGTTCAACTTATATAATTAGTTAAAAAACGGACCATGCATGTACTGCAATGGCCCGTCTTTTTGCATTCTTTTTAGTTAGATATATTCTGTCATTCCCTGTTCCTTTAGAAGCTCCACGATATCTTTGACTGACTGCGCTTTATCCTTGGGACAGATTAACAGTGCATCCCCAGTATCCGCAATGATGAACCCGTCTACACCAATGGTCGTGATAAGTCTGCCATTTCCATAAATGATTGAGTTATGGGTATCTATTCCCACATGATTTGCTTTTATAATGTTGCCTGCATCATCCGGAGGGAAGATTGAACCCAGTGCATCCCAGCTACCGATATCATTCCAGCCAAATTGTCCGGAAAGCACGACAACTTCATCAGAGCGTTCTAAAATGCCGTAATCAATCGAAATATTCTGAAGCGTTGGGTAGATGGCATTAATAACTTCCTCTTCCTGATCTGTACCCAAACAATCACTGATGGGCAGCATGGTTTTGTAGAGTCGAGGTAGATAACGTTTGAAATTATCAATAATGACAGAGGTCTGCCAAATAAAAATCCCACTATTCCATAGATAATTACCGGATGCCAGATAACTCTGTGCATTCTGAAAGTTTGGTTTCTCTACAAATTCATCTACATCATATACAGCCACTGGGCTTGTCGCAATCGGCGTCTTATCAAAGGCAATATAGCCGTAGCCAGTAGATGGGAAAGTAGGCTTGATTCCGATGGTTACTATTTTGTCTGACTCCATGGCAACAGTACAGGCTTCGTCTAGTGTAAGACGGAATTGTTCCTCATCCGTTATATAGTGATCGGAAGGAAGGACGACCATTAAAGAATTGCCATGAGACTTCTCTATAGATAATGCTGCAAAAAGAATGCTAGCGGCTGTATTTCGCGCCACAGGTTCAATTAGAATATTAGCTTTGAGAACGCTGCTGTGCATAATACTCTCCAACAATACTGCTTGGGTACGATTAGTAACGATAACTGTATTCTCCTGAGGAATAATCCCTTTGAAGCGTTCAATCGTATCGTTTAACATAATGTCGTTGCCACTAATGTTCAGCAGCTGCTTTGGGATTTCTTGTCTGGACAGGGGCCAAAACCGTGTTCCGCCCCCGCCGGCTAGGATCGTAGCATATTTATTCATGATGCATCACCAACCGGGCAATTGTGAAGGATATAATGCTCTCCGAGCCTTGATTCAGGTTGAGCCCCGCCGCATGAATACCGTCATAACAAGCACCAGTCTGCGGATCGATTAGGGGGATTCCCAAGGAATTATGCCCTAGATACCAGTTGTAGCATAATTCTGCCTGCGCAAGATAAGAGGGGTCCTCAAGAACAACAGCTGCTTCCCGGCAGGCCAGCAGCATCTCGCAGGCTTCAATGGGCTGTTCATCATAGGGTGCAGCCAGCCCATCGCGCAGCAGCCAGCCATGGCTGCCGATCGGTTTATAGTAGCCTTTGCTGGAGAAGGTGGTTGAAGCTAGGAAATCCAGGCTTTCCTTGGCGGTCTCCCGCAGGTTTTTATTCCCGGAGATTAGGTAGGCCCGAAGCAGAGCCCAGGGCAGCATGGAATTGCCATAAGTGATGCTGTCCTCGAACCAATTCCAGCCGTGCCCCTTATAGCGGGTATATTGATTATGCAGCCGAACCGCAATATTTTCGATCAGACTCTCAATGGTTGCCCTTGGCAGAAAGGCGGCTTCTTCGGTCGTGTTTTCAGTATGCGGGTATGGAAAAGCATAACCTAATGGGCCGGGTGCTTCGGTAAGATAACTTAAGCCGATGATGGCATAGGCTCCGGCCCGAGGTGAGCCCAAGGCTTCCAGATGCGGCAGTGCCTGATTGATCAAATACCGGCAGGTATTCATCAGGTTGTCAGGCAGGGAAGCTGCATGCGACAAGGCGAACCCTAGTGCCCACAAGGTACGTCCCTGGCAATCTTCAGAACCTTTATCCTCTATAAAGGAGCGGTTATAATCCATGAAATTGCGAAAATTGCCGTCCGCTGTCTGGGAATGATAGATAAAAGAGATATACGTATGAATGAGATCGAGTGCCACGGCATCCCGGGAATTCTCGTACATTAAGACCGCAGCAATCAGGGCGCGGGCATTATCATCGGTAGTGTAGCCCTTGGAACGGTCCGGAACCCCAAACTTGGTATGCTGAAAGATTCCTGTATCGTCCGTGATTCTGCGCATATAGCCTGGTTTAGACTGTACTGTGGTGGAGGTTTCCATTAAATCACGCTCCGATCAGCTGACGCCGAGCTCTGGATATGGCTGTGGAACAAGGCGGCATAGATTTTGGCGATTTCGTTCCAGCGCATAGTGAGCCCGAGCTTCAACGTGCGGTCTTCCATCGTTTGCACCAGAGCAGGGCTGTTCAGCAAGCGCAAAATGCAGGCTTCCAAGGAAGCAGAATCATGAAAATCAGCCAGTAGACCGCGGCCTTCTGCCAGCATTTCCTGGGCGTAGCGGTAAGGGGTCGACACGATGACCCGGCCATAACCGACTCCGTAGGCCAGGGTGCCGCTGACGGCCTGATCCTTACCCAGATAAGGAGTCACATAGATATCTGACATGACCAAGGACTCTATTACTTCTTCTTGGGTCAGCAACTTATCGACGAATTGGACATTGTCCTGCAAGTCAAACATTTCTACGAGGTCCGTCAGTTTCTGGCGGTAAACTTCCCCGGATTCCAGCTTGACGACCGGATGGGTCTTGCCCCAGACAATGTAAAGTGCTTCGGGATGGCGCTTGACCACGCCGCGCATGGCTTCGATGCTGTATTCAATCCCTTTGCCGGGACTGAGGAAGCCGAAGGTGGAGAGGATCTTGCGGTCTGGATAACCGTATTGTGCTTTAAGGCTGGTGCGTGAGGCTGTGCTAACTTGAGGGACACCGTGATGGATGAATGTGATTTTGGAAACTGGGATCTCATAAATAGTAGATAAATCGGTAAGGGTTGATTCTGCCATCGTCACGACCTGCACGCTACGCTCGGCCAGACATCGGATGATCTGATGCTGCTTAGGGGAGGGCTTGGTCAACACTGTGTGAAAAACAACAACATACGGAATGTTCAAACGTTCGACAAAGGGGAGCAGGTATTCACCGCTTTCTCCGCCGTAGATGCCAAATTCATGTTGGATGACCAACAAATCGGTATCAGAATTGTTGAGGAAATCGGCCGTATCTATATAATCTGCGTAATTATGCTGGTCGATCTGCCGTATTACCTGCTGATCGTAAGCGTAGGTTTCATTGTTGTTTATGGCAATAATCCGGGGCGGGTTAAAGCCGGGAAGGTGGATAAGTTCATCTAGCAGATCCTGTGTGAACGTGGCGATACCGCACTCTCGCGGCAGACTGGTTCCCAGGAACACGATGTTGTGATTACGGACTGTATTTTTCATTCAAAGAGCCTCCCTAATGGTCTTGCGATTGGTCTGGATACAAAAAAAGAAAATAAAGAAGACTCTATTTTCTGAATAGGGAAAGGTATTTGGTTTTCTAAAATTAGAAATGTTGCAAATTATTTCCTAATCCAACTGTAACATGACCGTTTTATCTTGTCAATTCGATTGACGCCTTGGGGTTAGTACGGATATATTATTGGAGGAGGTGTATGAATGCCAGTCATACGCAGTAAACTGAGTGAGGTCATGGAGAGGCATGATCCGAAATTATCGATCCGCAAGCTTGCTAAAGAGATCAATTACCATTTTGATTCGGTACGCCGAATGTATAAGAATGAGATGGTGCAGTATCCAAGGGATCTGTTGCTAAAATTATGTGTATACTTTAATGTCCAGCCCGGCGAGCTGATTGCCATGGATGCGGAAGACAACGATTGGGTGATCGATCGTTCAAATGATTATGAGGAGGACGGCGATGACAAGGAACCCGGCACAGACAGCCACCTGTAAGCAGCTTCTGGATACATATCATGCCGGACGCGGTACAACCACTGTAAATAAACTGACGTTCACCGGTGTTGGGCACCGGGATGTCTATAATATAACCGCCCCGTTTATGTATAACGGGGAAGAGGTACTAATGGGAAGAGTTGAGGAACGGGACAGTGAGTTCTCTCAAGTCTTCTTTTTTACATGCCATGATGGGGTTTGGAGACCTCGTGCGCATACGCATACGTACAATTTACAGGACCCGTGCTGGACCCGGATCAGGGGGGAACTTATTGTGGGCGGGGTGGAAGTGATTACGGCAGCGGATGATCCGCATCGGATTATCTCCTGGGTGACCCAGTTCTACCGGGGTTATCACATCGATTCTTTGACCCACTTTTCTTCAGGCCCCGGCACGATGAAGGATATCCGGCTTATCGAGCTTGATAATGGCAGTGTAGGCGTATTTACCCGGCCGCAGGGCGAACGGGGTGGGCGAGGGCAGATTGGGTTCACAGTGATTCCTTCGCTGGACGAACTGAATGAGCAGACCTTTATTGATGCCGAGGTGCTACAGGATCAATTCGTGCCCGAAGAGTGGGGTGGAGCCAATGAAGCTCATCTGCTGCGGGGTGGGAAGGTGGGCGTGTTGGGCCACATTGCTTGCTTCGATAGCGCCGGAAACAAACACTATTATGCCATGGCTTTTTCGCTGAATTCTGAGACTTATAAGGCAACTCCGGTCAAAATAATAGCAGTCCGCAGTGATTTTCCGGCGGGCCCGGGCAAGCGCAAAGAACTGGAGGATGTCATCTTCAGCGGTGGCTTGAAACGTCTTGGAGGAGGCCGGGCGGTATTGTCTGTAGGGGTGAGTGACGCAGAAGCGTATCAGATTGAGATCGCGGACCCGTTTGACGAATATGAATCCTAGCGTTCTTTCAGTTGGTTTGACTAGATTATATGGTCATGTTACACTTAGTGTGACAAGAATTTATGGTCAAAGAGAGCGGGAAACCCAATGAATAAGTTTATTCAATTCAACACACGTAAGACTGACACCAAGTCCAACATCAATCAGGCGCGTAAGCAAGGACGTATTCCGGCTGTATTATATGGTATTGGTAAAGAGACTCTGACGTTGGAAGTGAATGAAAAAGAACTTCTGGACATTCTCAAAAAGAATCCGCGCGCAATTCTGCAAGGTAAGGTATCGGAAGATCTAGAGGTTCCGGTCGTGGTTCAGAACATTCAGAAGGATACCCTGTCCGGCAAAATTCTGCATATTGATTTTCAACATGTAAATATGAAAAAGAGCATGGACAGCAAGGTGACTATTCATTTTGCAGGTGAAGCCGTAGGTATTAAAGCAGGCGGTACGCTTCAGGTTGAAATTTATGAAGTGGAAGTTCGCTGTATGCCTGAAGATCTTCCTACCTCCATGGAAGTGGATATTAGCGGATTGGATATTGGCGACCAATTGCTTGTCTCTGATCTGATCTTTAAGGACGGGATTGAAGTGTTGACCGAACCGTCAACCGTAATGATCCAGATCAAGACCGTGCATGAAGAAGAGGAAGAAGAAGCGGTAGTAACTCCAGCCTAAACCTATATTTTTATTAAAAAAGCAAGTTTCCAGGGAAGAGGAAACTTGCTTTTTTTGCGTTGAATCATACAGGAACTTCTCGTTGGTCCTTTGCCATAGAGGAACTACATAACGGGCAGGGCTTTGAGGTTAAATGATCCTCAGCTCCGCCCGCTTTCATGCGTGTCCAGCCAGGACAGGTATTGCTGGTACAATTCCATACTGGAACGACATGGGTTCTTGTCGCAGTTGTGCGACTGGTAGGTAAGGATCTTGTTGTTACTGTTCTGCTCACCGTAGTCGTTGCTGTGGAAGAAACAGCAGAGCGGAAGGCTGATAACATGAAGCGGGAGACCTCTGCTTTTTTGCCCCGATGCCTCGCAGGTGAACTGATAAATAGCTCTTCCCGGGCTCTAGTAACAGCTACGTAAGCCAGTCTTCGCTCCTCTTCCAGTGCAGCCAAGCTTGAACTACCACTATTTGCAGCGGCCAGCTTGCGGTCCTTGAGCCGGTCGCCCTCCAGTGCGGAGCTATGCGGAAGAATTCCTTCAGAGGCTCCAATCAAAAAGACCACAGGAAACTCTAAGCCCTTGGATTTGTGAATGGTCATAAGCGCGATCCGATTCCCTTGTTCTTTGGTGCTTGGCTGACGATTATGTTCATTACGTTCCGTAACATTATCTATGAAATCTAGAAAGGCAGGAATACTATCAAATCGCTCTGCAGACGATTCTAGTTCATCTAGCATTTCTTTTAACGTTTCGCGATGCAAGGTTGCTTGATGCCGCTCATTCGCTTCGATGAAATAATCATAGAATTGCGTGCGGATCTGGCGAATCGCTTGGACTGGGGTTAACTCGCGCATATTGCGAATTAGATCCAGCCGCTCTCTAAGCTTAGTGCCCTTGAAATCCTCCATGCCGGGCATGGACAACAGATGGATTAGTGGGCCTTGCTTTGGTTGTCTGGCTTCCATCTGCCGGATGTGATTCATACCTTTTTCACGGTTCATATATAGAGTAGGCAGGATGTTCTCCATAGCCGCAAAATTCCGCCGATTCACGGAGAGACGCATATGATCCACGACCGGGGAAATTAGCCAGTGTTCGTACAGTAATTGGCCTTCTCCATAATCAATATAGGGAATATCGCGTAAAAGAAGTAATTCCAGAACGGCCCGGTTGCTGCTGGACGCTCTATATAACATGGCGAAGTCGCTATATTCTCTTTTGCCGCTCGAAACCTCGTTTAAAATATGCTCAACCATCTGCTCAGCTTCCTCGTCTGCTGTCTGCGGACGCATATACCGGGGCTGACTCCCGCTGCCTTTGGCAGCTTGCAGGGTTTTGGAACGCCGGCGCGTATTGTGCCGGATAATACCGTTGCCGAGCCCGACTATAGCTGGACCAGAGCGGTAATTAATATCAAGTGTAATAACCCTTGCTCCCGGGTACAGCTTCTCGAATTCCAGAATGAATTCACTGCGTGCCCCGTTGAAGGAATAAATCGTCTGGTCATCGTCGCCAACTACCATCAGATTATGCTGCGGGTGAGCAATCATTTTGACTAACTCGTACTGCAAGGCATTGGTATCCTGAAACTCATCCACCATCACGTATAGATATCTCATCTGCAATTCCTGCAAAAGCGTTGGACGCTCCTTCAGCATCCGATAGGCGATTAAGAGGACATCATCGAAGTCGATTTTGAAATTGTCTAGTTTCCATTGTTCGTAGATTTCCAGAATGGATTTCATTTCTTTTTCAGCGGTGGTTCCTTCAGGCAAGCCTTCTACGGTACCCATGTTCATCTTGCAGGAAGAGAGCAGGGAGAGTAGCGTTTCCGGTGGATAGGCATCTTTAGGTAGCCCGAGCTCACGCATGATTTGTTTCAACAGGATGTGCTGGCGCCGCGTCTCACTGAAAATTTCTTGCTGCAATCCTTGTCTGCGCAAGAAAAATAAGAAAAAGGAATGAAAAGTACGGGCTTGCAGCCGCGCGACGTCCGCTGGGCCTACTCCCGGCAATAGGGCGATCCGTTCGCGCATTTCCGCCGCAGCTTTACTCGAAAAAGTCAGCAATAGCAGCTGACTTGGCGAGACGCCGCGCACGGACAACAAATAACCGGTTCTGCAGATCAGAACCGAGGTTTTGCCGGAGCCTGCGCCGGCCAGTGTTAGAAGCGGCCCTTTATGATGCCGTACCGCAGAAATCTGCGGACGGTTGAGCAGGATGCCGCCTTCTTCCAGCCTGCGGAAATAAGCGGAGTCCTCATCCTCCCGCTTCACCAGTTCTTGGCTTGTCTGCGCTGAGGCCACAGCCGCTTGCGGGATCCGCTCACCAGTAGCTCCCAGCGGGATAGTATGAAATAAAAGCTTATTCAATAGATTCACCTTCATTATTTCTGTATAGAGTAGTGATCTCAACAAACCTAGTTCTATGATGTTTGAGTTCATCTTAAAATGTGCCGAAAATTTAGCCAATCTACAATATACCATCCCAAGCTTTTTGCTGCACAGGAAAAGTGTTGGATATTGAGCCAGTAAAAATCTGGGGATTGGTGTGGGAGTGGGACACAACGGTGGTATAAATCCCGTAGATAGGCCGGAATGTGGCTGCGTGGACGGAATGTGCGGTATAAATCCCGTAGATTAGCTGGAATGTGGCTGCGCGGGTGAAATGTACGGTAAAAATCCCGTAGATAGGTAGGATTGTGGCTGCGTGGGCGGAATGTACGGTATAAATCCCGCAGATTAGCTGGAATGTGGCTGCGTGGGCGGAATGTACGGTATAAATCCCGCAGATAGGCAGGAATGTGGCTACGTGGGCGGAATGTACGGTATAAATCCCGTAGATTGGCAGGAATGTGGCTGCGTGGGCGGAATGTGCGGTATAAATCCCGCAGATTAGCTGGAATGTGGCTACGTGGACGGAATGTACGGTATAAATCCCGTAGATTAGCTGGATCGTGGCTGCGCGGGCGAAATGTACAGTATAAATCCCGTAGATAGGTAGGATTGTGGCTACGTGGACGGAATGTACGGTATAAATCCCGTAGATTAGCTGGAATGTGGCAGTGTCGGCGGAATGTGAGGCATAAATCCCGCAGATTAGCTGGAATGTGGCAGTGTCGGCGGAATGTGAGGCATAAATCCCGCAGATTAGCTGGATCGTGGCTGTGCGGGCGGAATGTACGGTATAAATCCCGCAGATTAGCTGGATCGTGGCTGCGTGGGTGAAATGTACGGTATAAATCCCGTAGATAGGCTGGAAAGTGGCTGCGCGGACGGAATGTACGGTATAAATCCCGCAGATTAGCTGGATTGTGGCTGCGCGGGCGAAATGTACGGTATAAATCCCGTAGATAGGTAGGATTGTGGCTGCGTGGGCGGAATGTACGGTATAAATCCCGTAGATAGGCTGGAATGTGGCTGCGCGGGCGAAATGTACGGTATAAATCCCGCAGATTAGCTGGATCGTGGCTGCGTGGACGGAATGTGCGGTATAAATCCCGCAGATTAGCTGGATCGTGGCTGCGCAGGCGAAATGTACAGTATAAATCCCGCAGATTAGCTGGATCGTGGCTGCGTGGGCGAAATGTACGGTATAAATCCCGTAGATAGGCTGGAATGTGGCTGCGTGGACGGAATGTGCGGTATAAATCCCGTAGATAGGTAGGATTGTGGCTGCGTGGGCGGAATGTGCGGTATAAATCCCGCAGATTAGCTGGATCGTGGCTGCGTAGACGGAATGTGCGGTATAAATCCCGTAGATTAGCTGGATCGTGGCTGCGTGGACGGAATGTGCGGTATAAATCCCGCAGATAGGCAGGAATGTGGCTACGTGGACGGAATGTACGGTATAAATCCCGTAGATTAGCTGGATCGTGGCTGCGTGGGCGAAATGTACGGTGTAAATCCCGTAGATTGGCTGGAATGTGGCAGTGTCGGCGAAATGAGAGGCATATTCGCCCTACTAAAGGGCGCTGGGTGCAGGTCTGTTTCTATTTTTATAATATAAAAATTTCCGCCCCGCGCATCGCAGACTTGTTCAGCGCACGTTTGCCACTCCCCTGAACAATTCTGTGATGCCCATTCCCTTTTCCTATCATGCTCATATCCTAAAGCAAAAACATGATATGGAGATGACCCTATGCCCTCGCCCAGTAAGGTCCGCATCAGACATGCCGTTACTATAGACGTACTGATTCCCGCGATTGAAAAAGATTTACAGACCCTTCCCCATGTGATTGACGCTGTTAGAAAGCATGTTAAGCATCCCATCGGCCGGATATTAATTGTTGCTCCCAAAAAGAAACGGATGATTGAGTTCTGTCGCACAAAAGGCTGTACCTTTATTGATGAGAATACGGTGCTGCCGATTACGAAAAAAGACATTCATTATCGCTCACGCACCTGGGAACGTTCCGGCTGGCTATTCCAACAGCTGCTGAAGCTGAATGGCGACAAGCTCTGCACGGCGGATTATTTTCTGGTTATTGATGCCGATACCGTTCTGATCACCCCCCACCGTTTTCGGGCGGACGGCAAGACACTCTTTTACAGCCGGAACTGGAGCCAACCACAGTATTTTGTAACCTATAGGAAACTCATGGGCCGCAAGGTGACCGCAAAATCGTCATTTGTGACCCATTATATGCTGTTTGAACGCAGTCAATTGGCTCAAATGAAAAGAGAGATAGAAGCAAAACACCAAATGCCTTGGTATCGAGCTATTTTACACAGTATGAACCGTTCCAAGCAATTTGCCTTTTCTGAATTCGAAACCTATGCCAATTACCTGTATTCGAAGAATCGCGAGGGAATGAAGATTCAAAAAGCGCGTAATAAAGGTCTCCATATGAATGCAGGACAGCTATCCAAGCAGAGAGTGAATCAGCTGGCTGAGAAGTATAGATCATTGTCTTTTCATAAACGAAAGGGGTATGTGAGAACACCGGGGGCTAAATCCAGCGCAGGGGGGCGATAGGATTGCAGATCGTACTCCTTTCAGGGGGATCGGGGAAGCGGTTATGGCCGCTATCAAATGAGATCAGGTCTAAAGCTTTTTTAAGGCTGCTTCCAACAGAAGCTGGCGGTGTGGAGTCGATGATCGAGCGGGTATGCAGAGGGCTGGAAGAAGTAGGCTTGTTGGATTCAAGCTGCATTGTGACTCATCGCAGTCAGGTGGAGATTACTCGCAAATCCGTTGGTGCTCAAGTCCCTTTATTAGCGGAGCCGCAGAAACGGGGGACTTTTACTGCAGTAGCTCTGGCGGCAAGTTATCTGCATTCTGTGAAGGGTATGGACTCAAAAGAGATCGTAGTGGTCATTCCGGTGGATTCGTATGTGGAGACTTCTTTTTTTAAGCAGCTTCATCAATTTCCTAGTGTACTTGCCGAATCACAAGCGGACATTGCTTTAATTGGTGTTTTACCTGAATTTCCTTCTACACAGTTCGGTTATATTCTGCCGGGTGAAGGGTCTGGGGTAGGGGGGACTTCTTTTTTTAATGTTAAACAGTTTGCAGAGAAACCGAACGAATCGACAGCCGCCGAGTTCATTTCTCAGGGAGGACTGTGGAATTGCGGCGTGTTTTCCTGCTCATTAGGATATTTGCTCTCAAGTATGAAGGAACGGAATCTTCCAGTAGATTACATGGAGTTTTTGGGGCATTATGATCAATTGCCAGAACGAAGCTTTGACTATGAGGTGCTGGAACACACACGGCGTGCGGTAGTAATCCCCTATATTGGGGTATGGGCGGATATTGGCAGCTGGGATGCACTTGTTCCCCATTTGCAAGGAACGGTGATTGGCGAGGGGAGTATCTCAGAGGATTCAAAAGGTACCCATTTGATCAACGAACTCTCTTGCCCTGTGCATATTATCGGAGCCCCGGGTTTAATCGTGGCGGCAGGGCCAGATGGTATATTGGTAGCTGGGATAGAGCAGGCAAAACGAATTAAGCAGAAGCTGGAGGGCCATGCGGCGAAGCCGATGATTGAAGAAAAACGCTGGGGCACCTCACGCATTTTGGACTTCTCTCGCACGGCAGCAGGTATTGAGGTTACGACCTCCAAAATAACCATTCTGGCAGGTGAGCACACCAGTTACCATTTTCATCAACATACTAAAGAAGTTTGGTCTTTTCTTTCTGGAAATGGAGAATACCGGATGAATGGTCATCTTCATACGGTTGCCGCCGGGGACACGGTCACGGTTCCTGCTGGTACGAAGCATGGGCTGCGGGCAATTACAGCGCTCGAATTGATTATCATTGAACTGTTGGAATTTCCTGAGGTGGATGACTATGTACGAGTGTCTGCCGAATGGGAGGGGGAGGACAGCTTCCTTGATGATTTGGGATGAATGGAAAGGTAGTTCGCTTTAACCCGGAGGCTGTTATAGATATGGATAGATTGCGCGGCTGAAGTGAAATAGATGTATCCAGTGCAACTATTTCGTGGAGTAGCGAATGCCTTGCGATATAGATGTAGTTTGTACAGTTAAAAATAGCGAATTTTTGCGTTTTGAATAAATTTGCTGAATATAAATGTACAGAGTGCAATTAAATCCGAATTAGCTCTTAAAAGAGAGCATTTAACTGTACGAAGTACAACTAATCTTTGAGAGGGACGGGGGATGCAATAGGCACGCCACGAGCTAAACCTAAAGTGTAAATGAGAGACCCCTACCTAGCAAAAATAAACCCACAAATAGCACCGTGAGCAGAACTGCCCACGGTGCTATTTGTGTATTCACTGCTTTATACAGAAATTATTCTTTAGAATTTCTATTCAAAAGATGCTCAATTCCTGCCGCGACTCCGTCTTCCTCATTACTGGTGGTGATGAATTCCGCCATTTCCTTAAGAATTGGCGCTGCGTTAGTCATAGCAATCCGGTAGCCGGCCTTCTCGAACATCGGCTGATCGTTATAACTGTCGCCCATGACAGCTACATCCGCTAGCGGGATACCATAATGGTCAGCAAGCATGGTTACACCGGAGCCCTTGTTGGCCTCTTCATGGTTAATCTCGATATTATTTACATGGGAGGCGGTAATAATTAAGCCCGGAATAGCTGCGAAGCGGGTGGAAGCTTCCTTGAGCAGCTCTCGGTTTAGAGAAAAAGCCAATGTTTTATAAATAACATTTTCCTCCTTGCTCCACACCTCTTCCATACTCTCCACATAGGTTACCGCTGCTTGTTGAAACTGTTGATCGATCATTGCTTTCAGCAGCCAACTGACTTCTTCAGGAACTTCTTCATCGCTTAGTGCAGATAATTTCTCTAACCGTACACGTTTGTTCAGCTCTACATAAACGTTATCCTCAGTGTATACCTCGTAATACAAGTCCGGAATTTCGTTCATCCAGCGCAGAGCGGGAATGATGTCCGCTTTATTCAGCGGCGTGCTTGCCGCGAGGGTGCGATCAGATAATGTGACGACTGCGCCATTTAGACTGACTACAGGACATTCCAGATCCGCTAGCCGAAGCTGACGTTCTGCATCCATAAAAGAGCGCCCTGTAGCAATGATAACAATGTGACCTAGTTTCTGAGCTTTTATAATAGCTTCGCGGTTTTTTGGACTGATGT
This sequence comes from Paenibacillus sp. FSL H3-0329, assembly GCF_037963285.1. Lineage (NCBI taxonomy): Bacteria > Bacillati > Bacillota > Bacilli > Caryophanales > Paenibacillaceae > Paenibacillus > Paenibacillus sp. FSL H3-0329. The sequence continues at coordinate 354,471 of NZ_CP150150.1, forward strand.
TTCCTTCTTCGTTCAGTAATGTTCCATCCATATCTAAAGCAATCAGCATATTGTATGAGCTCCTTTTCCAGGTAAAGTGGTACTTTTTAAGGGGGATTGAAACGTTACTTGTATCTTATCATTAATATTCTGAAAACCAAAAACCATTTTCATGCAAATGCACAATAATGAACGTCTAACAAGAGATAAGAGTTTTTACACTATATTTTTAGAAAATAGTTCAGTCGTGGTACAATAGTTGTCAAACTAACCGACTAGCCGAATCTATCGTCAGCTTATGTTCGAGGAATGTGACCGACGGTATTTTTCCTGCGTAAGGACATCGGCAGCTGCTTATGTAAAGGGGACTATTTATGAGATCCAAAAACTTAGCCACCATGTCACTCGCCTTTATGGCATGTGGGTTTCTGATTACACTGTTTCTACCTGAAAACCTAGCCGTGATTCTACTGAGAGGTGGTTTCGAGGCTGGTTTGGTGGGGGGGATTGCCGACTGGTTCGCGGTAACGGCGTTGTTCCGCCATCCGATGGGATTACGTATTCCACATACCTCACTACTGCTCAAGAATCGCGATAAGATCATCCAATCACTAATCACCGCGATGGAGACTGAGCTTCTTAACAAGGAAAGCATTGAGAACAAGCTGCGTAAGTTTGGCTTTATATCAATGGGCTCCAAGCTGCTGACAAAGTTTTTTAGTAAAAAGAAGGCAAGAGTACAAATATTGGAGCAGCTTGGCGAATTCGTGTCTCGTCTTCCGGTAGAGAAGGCAGTACCCTTTCTGCAAAAGGCAGCCTCCGAATATGTTCGTGAAGCTGAGCTTGGCGTTGCGGCTGATAAAATAGTTACTAAGTTAATGAATGACGGTAAAGATGTAGCTGCTCTGGACTATGCGCTGGAAGGGGTATCTAATTGGAGCGGACGTCCTGAAACGAAAGCTATGCTGGGCAAGATCGCCAGCGAGAAATTGGCTGAAGTGAAGCTTGGCGGACTTAAAGGCATGGCCTTTCAGGCTTTTGTCGGGTTTATGGATGCAGATATGCTTGGTGAAATGCTGCAAGGTATGTTGCAGTCCGGTATCCGCGATTTTCGGGAAGAGGATAGCCCATACCGTGAAGAGATTATCCGTGAGATTCGAGTGGCCCTGTTCCAGATTGTTAATGATGAGGCTAGACTGGCTTCATTAAAAGAATGGGCACTGAATGAGCTTGAAGGCGAAGCAGCAACCGCATTTCTGCATACGCAATTGGAGAACATTCGCAGCAAAGCAATTTCCCTACTGGAAGAAGACCGGGCGGCTGGCGGACGCAAGCTGTTCACGTTATATACCCTGCTTGTACGTCGTATTGGCAAGGAACAAGAATGGATCAGCAGCTGGGAGGAGCGGATTCGCGCTTCATTAATTGCCTTTGTAGAGGCTAACCACTACAGAATAGGTCTTTTGGTAAAAGAGAATCTGGACAGCATGGATGACGCTAGTCTAGTGAATATGCTGGAAGATAAAGTGGGTAAAGATCTGCAATGGATTCGTGTGAACGGAGCTTTATGCGGGTTTGTCGTAGGGCTTGTGCTTACAGTTATTCAATTGATTTGAATGAAACTTACCTATGTAATGTAAAATTCACAAAAAAAGCAGAGCAGCGATTCTCCCGTGTTGGAGGATCGCTGCTTTTTGTTGTTGCTTATGGCCTGTCTGCATCGTGGAGTAATAATCCTTCTCTGAGGCTTACGGACCCATATGACGTTATTTGTTAGTTTTTGGCCTTTGGAACATGTTTACGGACTCCACCGACGTTATTCCTATAGATGCGTTCATATTGGGCATTTTTCATGCCAATAGTGGTTATAGGGTCCTTTAGCATTGCAAATGTGGGATAAAGCTGCGTTTGGGGTCAGCTGTGTCCGATAGCTACCTTTTATACGCATATATGACCTAATTCAATCGGAGATTGGTGTTTGTTTAGCTCAAGCAAACACCAAAAAGAAGGGAACCCAGCAGCCAGTTGATGGCTTATGGGCCCCCCTACTTTTGTTGAGTCTACAATTGCATTCCGCCTGCAAGAGTTCTGTACGCCTGCTGTGGTGATGTAGAAGCTTGGTACAGCTGTTCTAAATGGTTTGCTGTACGCTGCCAATTGAAGGCTTCAAGCGCATCTGTTCTCCCTTGTGATCCGATGGTAACTGCCAATTGTGGATTGCGGGCAATCCGCAGCAAATGTCGGGCAAAGGGTAAAGCCTCACGATATCGTTCTACCAGATAACCGTTATGGCCAGAGGCGACAATCTCTCGGATTCCCCCATTATTAGAAGCGATAACAGGTAGACCGGAGGCCATAGCTTCTACATTAACAAGCCCGAAGGATTCATGATTCTGGGAAGGGCATACAAAGCAGTCTGCTGCCTGATAAAGGGTGTGAATATTCTCATGAGCTACATTTCCTAGAAAAGTAACCGACACTCTCAGCCGCCGTGCAAGTAGCTTCAACTGCCGTATGTACGACGGTTTGCCCTTGCCTGCGATGACGAGATGAGCGGGGAGGTGTTTGTTTAAATGCGACATAGCACGTATTAATATAGGCACTCCTTTGCGGGGTATAACCCGACCAACGAACAAAACGGTAAAGGTCTGCGGAAGTCTGTAAAAACTACGAAGCTGTTGTTTTTCAGATGTCTGCACAGGGGTAAACCGATCAAGATCGGCTCCCAATAAGACAATGTGAATCCCTGTGGTCAGTTGAGGGAAGCGGCGATCCAATCTTCGCTGTAAGGAGTGGCTGTTGGCAATGATCAGATCTGCTTTTGCCAAGGCATTTGCCACTTTATCTGTACCCGGTGTGAAGGTAAGAGAGTGCAGGAACAGAAATACCGGGATATGAGGAAGCTGTTTCTTTACAGCAGACATAAGATGGGGGCGATTATCAACCTGAATGATATCAAAGGATTCTTTCTGAATGTATTCTAATACCGAAGTAAGATAATGGGCTGGGGTGCTTGCGGGCAACCGGATAATTCTGACCTGCTCCAATATAGTGGCAGCAGGTAGTCCAGGTAACTTCCGACTTACAATGGTTACCTTATGTCTCTCCGCGAGCCTTCTGGCAATGGCCCAAATGCAGATTTCTACTGAACCGTCTCCCGGAACTGGGAACTGCTCCGGTGCAATGATACAAATGTGCATGGTTCACGCCTCCTTTTATCCGCTAATGGATATCCTCTTCCACCATATGCAACACAGTAAACAGTAGATACATCCGAAAGCGGAGAGGGCGTTTCACTCATGCCATTTGTACAGTTGCAGCATAAAATACTAAGGCTTACTAAGGCCGTGATTATTTTCTGAGGGACAGGGGAGAGGACAGTTGGGAAAGAAGTTAAAGTCTGCATTGACCAGCAAATGGATTAAAACCAAGGTGCTCATGCGAAGCACTGAAATTTCACCGTTGATTCCCGAAACAGTAAAATTCAGTAAAGTCAATCTGAAAGCTATGCTGCTGAAATATGGAATGGTTTATGTCAAACCAGAATACGGTACCTATGGCAATGGTGTGATGAAGGTTGAACAGAGTAGAGAGACTTATGGAACAGAATACAAGTACCAAAGTGGAACAAGACTTAAGACTTTTAGAACCTTCGACGCCTTCCATTTATCCTTAAAGAAAGCGACGCGTGGACGTAGTTACCTGATCCAGAGAGGAATAGTATTGCTAAAGCACGGGAAACACCGCTTTGATATCCGTGTGATGGTCCAGCTCAGCCCGCAGGGCAAATGGGAAACTACCGGTCTGATTGGTCGGGTAGCTGAGAAAGGTAAGATTGTTACCAACTATCATAGCGGCGGCAAACTAACTGCTATGGAAAAGCTTCTGTCTCCTTATCTGAACGAAGCTCAGCAAGCGCAAATGCTTAGGATACTGAGAAAGCTAGGAGAAGATACCGGACGTTTCTACCATAAGAAATATCCTGGGTTTAGACAGATTGGTGTCGATGTAGGATTGGATAGATCCATGACGCCTTGGATTATTGAAGTGAATACTAGTCCGGACCCATATATTTTTAAACATCTTTCTGATAAAAGCATGTACCGCAAAGTAATGGCTTACCGCAGAGCGAATGAGAAGAAAAAAAATACTAAATGATCTGTTTCCTCGTATTAGCAATGACAACAGAAATCTTTTGTTCTAATTCTATGATTTTTTGCTTGTGCGTTGCGATTTGGCGGTAACCCGAGACGAGTGAGGACAGAGACTGAGTGGTTAATGTAAGGTTTTGCTTGCGAATTGCTGCTTTGAAGTCACTCCAATCTGCGGAAATCCGTTTATTCAATGAGGTGACTACGCTTTTGTTAGATTTAATTGAGACTTGTGGGCTATCAATGCCAGACAAGGTTTTGCGGGCATAGGTTATCTTTCGGGTACGTGTCTGTTTGGCTGCATTCAACTGATTCTGTTTGTCGCTAATCTCTTTGCGAGCCAACTGAACCAGGACCTTCATAGCATCGCCTTGGGCTTGTAGTACGGTATTCAAAGTCTTATTTTTAAGACCCTTGGCGATCTTGATACGTTTATGAAGCGCATTGTATTGGTCGAATAAGGGCTGATAGTGCTGTTTACAGCTCTTAACGGTGACCTCCAGCTGAGCTACGGCTTCTAAATCAATCTCTTTAATTTGCTTACGTACCGCAATCAGTGTTTGCTCATTGTTATAGTGAAGGGTTCGGATCTGCTCCTCACGGTTATTGTATTGCATCTTTAAAGTAGATAATTCATTGTACAGATTAGTCATCTTCATCCTTGCAGGAGCCTCGGCAGTGGCAGCTGTTAGATCAAAAGCCGCTTGAATAGAAGGTGTTAATTCAGTCGTTGCTGCAGCAAAAGCTCCTGTTGATGTGCTTAACGATAGCAGGATCACCAGTAGTAGTAAGGGGAATGACTTTAGTGCGTTCATTGATTCGCTCCTCCTTTTGTCCGTATTCCTGAAGACAACAAAAAAGCACCCGTAGCAAAGGCAAAAGCCTTTATTACGGGTGCTTCCATCGTAATAGGTCACGAACGATATATTTATTGTTAAATATAAGTTGTTTATTTGCTTGCGTCAATAATTTAAATTTAAATATTTCCAATTTAAAATAATGCGCTAGACATTTCTTTCCCCAGTTCTCTTATCGTATACTGACATAAGAAGGTATGAGAGCTTTAGCGCTAGCAACAAAGGAGGTCTGGCTTAAATGGGCAGCTCGGTAGAATTTAACGCAATTCTGGATCATGCATTTATGAGGTCTCCAGAAGGAATGGCCGTACTGTTTTCGAATAACGGCAATTTCAACTGGATAAAAGTCAATCCGGCTTTTTGCAATCTACTTGGCTTTACGGAAGCCGAGTTTCTTGCCGGGGCTCTTTTTACAGAATCGGAAAATAGAGAGGCACATTCAAAAGAGCTCTCCTATAGAGTGGTAATGGATGAGCTTCAGAAATCGCCAGCGGGCAGCTGGAAGAAGGAGCATTGTTTTTTAAACAAAGAAGGTCAACCCGTCTGCCTGTCTCTCATGTTCTCTGGGTTAGGAGCAGAAGAAGGACAAGCGCCTTCGTATATTATAGTATATGCCGAGGATATTACGGAACTAAAGATCGCAGCTCAGGAAACGGTGGATCATCTGGATCAGCAGCAGCAAATGGAAGAACAAATTCGTCAAAGTGAACGCAATTATAGATTAATGTCCGAGAATTCACTGGATTTAATCTCGCGTCATGCGGTCAAAGACAGTATTTTCTTATATTGTTCTTCGGCTAGTCGTACCCTGCTTGGTTATGAACCTGAAGAGATGGTTGGGACAAGCGCCTATAATTATCTCCATCCGGATGATCTAGTTATGATGCAAGGTTTAATGGAGCAGAGCCGCAGCTCTGGCGTTATTCCGGCTGTAGCTTACCGCTACCGCCATAAGAATGGCACCTATGTCTGGTTCGAGTCGAGCAGTCGTTATACCTATGATGATGAGGGGAATGTCATGGAGATTATAGCGATTGGACGTGAAATTACGGAGCGCAAGCAGTTCGAGTTCAAGCTTAAGGAGAGCGAGCAACGGTATAAATCTTTGTTCGAATATAATCCATCTGCCGTGTACTCTATGAATTTGCATGGAGATTATTTGACCGCCAATGCGAATTTGGAGAAGTTGACCGGGTATTCGCTGGATGAACTGATCGGAATGTACTTTGGCCCCATTGTCCATGAGAAGGACATAGAGAAGACGTTGTATCATTTTAACTTAGCCGCCCAGGGTTATCCTCAAAGCTATGATCTAACGCTTATTCATAAAGACGGACACTTTGTAGAGATTAATACTACCAATATTCCGATTATTGTAGATGATCAAGTAGTAGGTGTGTATGGGATTTCCCGTGATATTACAGAGCGCATCCGTTATACAGAACAAATTGAGAAGCTTAGCAATGAGTACACTCTTATTTTAAATGCAGTTTCGGAAGGCATCTTTGGACTCGACATGGAGGAGAAGGTGACGTTCATTAACCCTGCAGGTTTGCAAATGCTGGACTATGAACATGATGAAATTATGGGCCATCCTTATTTGGATCAAATTCAGCAGATAGCACTCGATGGGAGCCATTATCGGCCGCAGGAATCTCCACTAATGAAGGCTATTAAGTCAGGTGTATCTTATCAGAGTAATGATGCGGTCTTGTGGCGTAAGGACGGTTCTAGCTTTCTTGCGGAATATCAGGTAACCCCTCTGTTTGATAAGGGGGAGCCGAAGGGTGTTGTTGTAGTGTTCCGGGACATCACGGATGAGAAGGAAATCATTCGGGCGAAGGAATCTGCGGAAAAAGCAGACCAGGCTAAGTCTGAGTTCTTAGCTATTATGAGCCATGAAATCCGTACTCCGATGAACGGAATTGTAGGGATGACGGATCTCCTGGCGGAGACGGAGCTTGATGAAGAACAGCTTGGATATACTGACATTATTAAGGAGAGCAGCAGCTCGCTCCTATCTATTTTGAATGAAATACTGGATTACAGCAAAATTGAAGCCGGAAAAATGATGATTGTAAATGAGCCCGTGCAGCTTCAAGCCGTATTGGACAGCGTAATCGATCTATTTACAGCGAAGGCTTTGGAGAAAAATATTCAGTTATCATGCAGCATGGCACCTGGAGTGCCGCCACTGATTATGGGCGATGCCGGGCGGTTGCGTCAGGTATTGGTCAATCTGGTCAGCAATGCAATCAAGTTTACAGATCGGGGCAGTATCAGTATTTACGTAGAGCAGAAGCTGTCCGCAGATCAAAAGAAATTAACTTTGAAATTTAATGTTAGGGATACGGGAATCGGCATTCCTCTAGAGAAGCAGCATCGGCTGTTTCAGTCTTTTTATCAGCTGCATTCCTCGTTTAACCGCAAATATGGCGGGACCGGATTGGGGCTGGCGATTTGTAAAAAGCTCGTTGAGCTGATGGGCGGAGCCATCGCTGTAGAGAGCAGTGAAGGAGAGGGCTCTAATTTCTATTTCACGCTGCAGATCAATCCTGATAGTAAAGCTGAGATAGATGTGGAAGATACAGTGCAGACAGAAGAACGGGAGACAACAATGGAAGGGGCAACAGCTGTAGAAGGAGAATTGGATGCCGGTACAAATGTGATTTTACTTCCGGAGGCGACTCCACATATTACTCCTAAGTCTAGCCCTTTAAGAGGGGATCTATCTGAATGAAGCATAGACAGCCTCGGATTAGCAACAAACTGCCTGCGGAGCCATATACACAGTGGGAGGTTGGGGTCGAATCCCCGTCCTCTGCGTGTGGCCCAGCTACGATGGCAGCGTTAACGGAGTATTGGAACACCCATTTCGGAGCGGACTTTATTCGGGGGAAAGGTCATTTTCCTTCCAAAGCCGCTCATATTAATTACATATACAGCCATCACGGCGGAAGACCTTGGGGGATGAGTGTGCGCTGTTTTACCAAAGAACTGAAGAACTATATCCATTCATCGACTTTACCTAAGGATCAGCAAAAGTTACTCATTACTACGTTTAATGATTTTGAAGTATATAAAACAGAAATTGATGCCGGCCGGCCTGTGGCTGTTAAATTTGATAAGTGGTTTCGTCTGCGGTGGAGAGGCAAGTTTACTTACGATTACCATTGGGTACTAGGTATAGGATATGAGGTATTTGATGACGGAGAGCGTCCTACCCTGATTGTTCACGATAATGGTGTGCGGTACAAGGATGGTAGAGTTACTCTAGGTAAAGAACGGCGTATTCCGTATTTTGCAAATAAAGACATTATTACGATGGTCGGGTTAGATATTGCAGATGCATCGAGGTAGAGGGGTTGTCCTGACAAAATAGCTTGAAAAATTTGAGTCCAAACGTTTGCACTACTTAGACGATCATACTATAATCCAGTTAATAACTGGAAAAGGGGATAGGTGCTTTGTCCGTACAAAGGGAAATGAAGGAACCCATTTATTATGGGGACCCTGCGGCTACTAGAGGGATTTCCGTGTTTGCTCAGGAGTTTGATCAGTTATTCAGCTATGATGGGGACGATCTTGGCCTAACGTACTCACCGGGTAGTTCAGCTTTTTGTTTGTGGGCGCCCACCGCTCAAGAAGCGGAGCTGGTACTTTATAATTCATGGCAGGGAGCAGCCGAGTGTAAGTATTCTATGATCCGTGATATCCGGGGCACGTGGAGAATTACAGTTGACGGTGATTTAGATGGCAAGTTCTATACCTACCGAGTACGTCTTGGAGAACAGTGGAATGAGGCGGTTGATCCTTATGCACGTGCTGTAGGAGTGAACGGTGATAGGGGAGCTATTTTAGATTTACGCAAAACAGATCCTGAGCGGTGGACGGAAGATAAACCACCCCTGGATGATCCTGTAGATGCCATCATTTATGAGCTTCATTTGCGTGACTTATCTATCCATCCAGCAAGTGGTATGACCCATAAAGGACAATATCTTGCTTTGGCGGAAGAAGGGACCCGCGGACCGGAGGGTATTCTCACTGGACTCGATCATATCGCGAACCTCGGTGTAACCCATGTGCAGCTATTGCCTGTTTATGATTATTCTACAGAGAGTGTAGATGAGACAAGGCTGGATGAACCGCATTATAACTGGGGTTATGATCCGAAGAATTATAATGTGCCAGAAGGTTCCTATGCTACAGATCCTTATGTGCCTGGAGTGCGTATCCGTGAACTAAAAACAATGATTCAAGCACTTCATGATCGGGGCCTCCGCGTCATTATGGATGTGGTTTACAACCATGTGTACGATGGCTACCGCGTGAATTTTACCAAGCTGGTTCCCGGCTATTATTTGCGTTACAAGCAAGACGGAAGCCTGTCGGATGGCTCTGGCTGCGGGAATGACGTGGCTTCGGAACGATTGATGATGTCCAGCTTCATTGTGGAATCCGTAGTTTATTGGGCCAAAGAATACCATATCGATGGTTTTCGTTTTGATCTGATGGGCTTGATTGATCTCGACACGATGGAGGAAATCCGGCGTCGTCTGGATGGGATTGACCCGTCCATCATGACGATTGGTGAAGGTTGGATGATGGGGACAGAGTTGCCGATGGAGCGGCTTGCCCATCAGAAGAATGCGGCGCTTTTGCCGGGAATCGGACACTTTAATGATGATTTCCGGGATGCAATTAAAGGGAATATTTTTCTGCATGATCAACCGGGCTTCATCAGCGGAATGATGGGTCTGGAGCTTGCGATAAAGGCCGGAGTCGCGGGAGGCATTGCTTTTGCCCCAGGCATTGGACAATTTGCCGTGGAGCCTCAGCAAACCGTCAATTATGTGGAATGTCATGATAATCATACGTTATGGGATAAAATATTACTGTCCACACAAGGGGAGACGGACAAACAGCGCCAATCTATGCATAGATTAGCTTCTGCGATAGTGTTCATGAGTCAGGGAATCCCCTTTGTCCATGCGGGTCAGGAATTTATGCGCACGAAAAACGGGGTGGAGAACAGCTATAAATCCTCGGTGAAGATCAACCAATTGGATTGGGAACTGTGCGCTGCTCATCAAGACGATGTGGTTTATCTGAAGCAGCTAATTGCCTTGCGAAAAGCGCATCCGGCTTTCCGTATGCGAACGGCAGATGACATTCGGAATCATCTAGTATTTGAAAAAGCACCGGTAAGTTCGGTAGCTTATACGCTGCGTGGCCATGCTGGAGGAGATGCGGCGAAGCATATCTATGTGCTTTTTAATGCTAATGTTGAACAGACGGCTTTGGTTCTGCCACAGCTCGGGGCATGGAAAACGGTTTTTGGAGCCGATCTTGTGCAGAATCTGACGGGTAATAAGCTAAATGTAAGTGGGATTGGAATGGTAGTGCTGACGGTGAACTAGATGGTTTGTTATAGATAATTCGTCAAAAGCATACGGAGTATTGTGCTCAATGAGTACAGTGCGCTGTGTGCTTTTTTGCGCGGAACTTTCTTTTGAAAGGATGCTTTTATTTTACATAAAAAGGTGACATTACTCATTTTCGTTAAAGATCTAGGATGCTAATATTAAGGCATTTACTTTGGCGCTTTAGAGTGGCATAACAGCAGAAAGTGACAGAGAGTACTTTTCTTTGGTAGAGAGGATGAAAGAGATGGGGAAAGCAACCGGATTTTTAGAGTTTGAACGACAGACACCCTCCGAGTGTGAGGCATTGGAGCGAATTAAGAATTGGAATGAATTTTCGATTCCTATGGATGAAGAAAAGCTGCGCGAGCAAGGGGCACGTTGTATGGATTGCGGTACGCCATTCTGTCATGTAGGACGTCTGTTGTCTGGTATGGCTTCCGGCTGCCCTTTGCACAACTTGATTCCTGAATGGAACGATATGGTCTATCGTGGAAATTGGGAGATAGCGCTAAAACGTCTGCATAAGACAAACAACTTCCCTGAATTTACAGGCCGTGTCTGTCCTGCTCCTTGTGAAGGCTCTTGTACGGTAGGGATGAACGGCAAACCTGTCACCATTAAATCTATTGAGAAGTCAATTGTAGATAGAGGTTTTGCAGAAGGCTGGATTGTGCCTGAGCCGCCACTTCATCGCACGGGTAAGAAGGTTGCTGTAGTGGGTTCAGGTCCGGCAGGCCTTGCCTGTGCGGCACAGCTTAATAAGGCTGGACATACGGTGACTGTGTATGAACGGGCGGACCGGATTGGCGGTCTGCTTACCTATGGTATTCCCAACATGAAGCTGGATAAAAAGACTGTGCAGCGCCGGGTGGATCTGCTTGCGGCTGAGGGTATTACCTTCGTAACTCGAACAGAGATCGGCCGAGATCTCCCAGCTTCACAGCTCAAGGCAGAGCATGATGCTGTGGTACTGTGCGGTGGATCTACACAGGCACGTGATCTTCCGATAGAAGGACGTGATCTGCGTGGGATTCATCAAGCTATGGAGTTTTTAACGCTGAATACAAAGAGCCTACTGGATTCAGGGCTTGCAGATGGCGAGTATTTATCTGCAGCAGGTAAGGATGTAGTTGTAATCGGCGGTGGGGATACTGGAACAGACTGTGTGGCCACCTCAATCCGCCACGGCTGCCGCAGTGTAACTCAGCTCGAGATTATGCCACAGGCGCCGCTGACTCGTCAGCCTAACAATCCTTGGCCGGAATGGCCAAAGGTGCTTAAAGTGGACTATGGTCAGCATGAGGCCGCTTCACTGTATAAAGAAGATCCACGCCGTTATCTGGTTTCGACGAAACGGTTTGTCGGCGATGAGGGCGGGCAAGTGCAGGAGCTGCGTACAGTGAGCATTGAATGGACTCGTAATGAACAGGGACGAATGGTACCGGTCGAAGTGCCGGGCAGTGAGGAGACCCTGCAAGCGCAGCTGGTATTGCTGGCTTTGGGATTCACAGGGCCTGAAGAAACTGTACTGGGCGAGCTTGGGGTGGAACGCGATGAGCGGGGGAACGCCAAAGCAGAGTTCGGAGCACAAGTAACCAATGTAGAAGGTGTGTTCACAGCAGGTGATATGCGGCGCGGGCAAAGCCTTGTAGTATGGGCTATTGACGAAGGGCGTCAGACTGCGCGCGAAGTAGACCGCTTTTTGATGGGATCCTCGAATTTGCCGTGAGTGTTAAGATATAGCGAGCAGGGCGTTCCTTTGGGAACGTCTGCTTTGCGTTGTGGTATGTTCAAGGTTAAGATTATTGTCTAAGCACATATTTACTTAAGTTAAGTTGAAAAGGAGAATACATGATGAAGTTAATGTTTATTTCCGACATTCACGGATCTTTATTTTGGCTGGAACGGGCTTTGGAAAAGGTAGAAGAAGAGCAGCCGGACAGTCTTATTATTCTAGGAGACTTCCTATATCATGGTCCAAGAAATCCGCTGCCGAAGGACTATAACCCACAAGAGGTTGCTAATAAGCTTAATGCATATAACAAAAACAAGCCGATAACCGCAGTGCGTGGAAACTGTGACGCCGAGGTAGATCAAATGCTGCTGGAATTCCCGATGATGGGCGATTATGTAATGCTTTTGCACGAAGGCAAACGGATTTACGCTACACATGGTCATGGCTTTAGCATTGAGCATTTGCCGGCGCTTTCCGAGAAGGATATTTTTATTCAGGGACATACCCATATACCAGTTGCCGATGTAAAGGAGGGAGTGTACGTGCTGAACCCCGGCTCCATATCGCTGCCTAAAGAGAATAATCCGAATTCCTATGCTGTTCTAGAGGGCGGGGAATTTATCGTTAAGGATTTTGAAGGCAATGTGGTAAAAAAGATTACCGTATAGTGAGAGGGATCGTTTAAAGGAACTCCTGAAGATTGAGAGATTGAACAAGGGAGACAATGCCAAAGGACAACATTACCAATCCGGATAGTTTGTTGAACATGAGCTGTTTCGAACGTCCTGACATTATGTTGTTTCTGAACAAAGCGGTGCTCCCTGTCAAACCCATCCACCATAATGCGGAACCCAGAAAGACGCCGCTAACTAGAAACGGCATATTGGAGCTGCTATGAGACAGAAGGACGCCAGATGCGCTGAATACGCCAAGGGAAAAAATAATTGTCATGGGATTAGACAACGTCAGCAACAGCGTTACCGTGTATGAATTCAGTGAGCTTTTTGGGGAATTGGGTTCTGTTAGCTTCGTTGTAACGGATGAAACTTAAATTTTTTAACTGTAAAATGGGGGCTGCGAAAAAAAATTCCTTCCAACATTATTAATGTCCCAGGGAATTGAGCACTAGAACATATTATTGTATGATGAGGAAGGAGTTTTAAGGGTAGGAATGGCTCCAAATATATTAGTAAAGGTAGTTAACACATGAATCCTAAAGATTTGAACTATACAATGCCACCGGAATGGGGCAAGCATGAACGTACTTTTATCTCCTGGCCGGTGCAGGAATCTATGTGTTTCCCGGACAACCACGAGTCAGTGTGTCAAGGTTATGCTGACATTATCACAGCCATCGCCGAGTTTGAACCGATCACGGTCATTGTGAACCCGGAGGACGTGGAGCGGGTAGAACATCGGGTCGGCGGACCGAATGTAACGCTGCTGCCTATTGCGCATAGCGATGCTTGGCTGCGTGATAATGGACCTACCTTTATTGTTAATAAAGAAGGACAAATGGCAGGTGTGAACTGGAAGTTTAATGCTTGGGGCGGTAAATATTCACCTTGGGATCTGGATGACGAAGTGGCTCCGCAGATTCTGGAGCATGCACAGATCACCCGTTTTGATGCACCGCTTGTGATGGAGGGTGGCTCGATTCATACGGATGGAGAAGGCACTTTGCTTACTACAGAAGAGTGTCTGCTTAACCTAAACCGCAACCCGGAGCTGAAGCGCGAAGAGATCGAAGAGTACGTGCGGAACTATACAGGTACAGAAGCTATTATCTGGCTGAGACGTGGCCTTAGCGGCGATGAAACCGATGGTCACGTTGATAATATTGCTTGTTTTGCTGCACCAGGCAAAGTTATTATCCAGGTCTGTGAGGACCCGCAGGATGAGAACTATGAGATTACGCAAGAAAATCTGCGTATTCTGGAGAACGCTACAGATGCCAAAGGGCGTAAGCTGGAGATTATCAAGATTCAGCAGCCACCACGGGTCGATCATGACGGCAGTCGTCTGACACTCAGTTATTTGAACTTTTATTTCGTGAACGGCGGAATTATCTTGCCTGTGTTTGGCGGCACCGCGACAGAAACGGATACACTTGCTGAGAAAGTGCTCGCTGATTTGTTCCCGGATCGCAAGATTCGTACAGTTAACGGAATGGCCGTTATCACCGAAGGCGGGAATGTACATTGCACTACGCAGCAAATGCCTGCACAGCAATAATTTGAAGGAAACTAAACGTCCAAAGGGACATTTATATACAAGGAGGACAGATTCTTGAGAAATGTAAAAGTAGCTGCGACACAAATGAGTTGTTCCAGCAATATTGAGGAGAATATCAGCAAAGCCGAGACATTGGTCAGAGAAGCGGCAGCACAGGGTGCGCAAATTATTTTGCTGCAGGAGCTGTTTGAGACTCCGTATTTCTGTCAAAAAGAGAAAGCTGATTATTACGCATATGCAACAGAGCTTGAGCATAACAAGGCGATTAATCATTTCAAAGCAGTAGCCAAGGAGCTGCAAGTGGTACTGCCAATTAGTTTTTATGAGAAAAAGAATTACGCGCGTTACAATTCACTTGCTGTAATCGATGCTGATGGAACGGTGCTTGGCAAATACCGCAAGAGTCATATTCCAGATGGCCCAGGTTATGAAGAGAAGTTCTACTTTAATCCGGGAGATACTGGCTTTAAGGTATGGAACACTCGTTATGCCAAGATTGGCGTAGGTATCTGCTGGGATCAATGGTATCCAGAAGCGGCTAGAGTAATGAGCCTGATGGGAGCAGAAATTCTGTTCTATCCAACGGCTATTGGTTCTGAACCGCAGGATGGATCGATCGATTCCAAGGATCATTGGCAGACCTGTATGCTTGGACATGCAGCTGCTAATCTTATTCCAGTCGTGGCTTCCAACCGTATTGGTGAAGAAATTGATGAGGATTCGAGCATTAATTTCTACGGTTCATCATTCATTGCAGGTCCTCAGGGCAATAAAATCGTTGAGGCTGGACGTGATGAGCAAACCGTGCTGGTAAGCGAATTCGATCTGGATGCTTTGGAAGTTGGACGGATCGAGTGGGGAATCTTCCGTGACCGCCGGCCGGATTTGTATAAATTGATCGGTTCTTATGATGGAGATATCACACTTTAATAGGTTTAAGGTTAAATCTAAAGGCATTGCTAGGGAGAATACAATCTCTGGCAGTGCCTTTTTGTGTTTGATGGTAATTTTTTGAGAGTGATGTACGTATAAAACTTATAAAATAATAATATTATGTTATATAACCTTACATAAAATAGAAAAGTTAATTGTCATGAATCCTTTAATCTGTTAAAATCTCTTTAAGTTATTTCCAAAAATAGGGGGTATGGAGATATGACAATAAAAAGTCGCGCTTTAATGTCAGTTTTTATCGCATTGGTGGTGGTTGGATTGGTAGGTTGTGGAGCAAATAACAGTAAAGCTGGTAACGAATCCCCGGCAGAGAAAATTAAGTTTGCCAGTGATGCCAGCTACGCTCCTATGGAGTACATGGACACGGATAAAATCAAAGGATTCGACATCGATTTTATTAAGGCAGTTATGGAAGAAGCGGGAATAGACTATGACGTAACGAACACAGGCTGGGAAACGATGCTTCAAAGTGTGAAGCAGGGAACGGAGTATCAAGCAGGGCTGTCTTCAGTATCCATTACGGATGAACGTAAAGAAACCTATGACTACTCCATCCCTTATTTCGAATCTACCAATATGATCATGGTTAAAGAAGGCAGCGACATCAAAAATGCACTTGATCTTAAAGATAAAGTAGTTGCAATACAAGGGGCCACAACTGCAGACGACCTGATGAGCGGAATAATGGGCGTCGACAACCCTAACTTGAAACGTTTTGACAGCAATGCGGTGGCATTGATGGAACTGAATGGCGGCGGAGCCGATGCGGTCGTAGCGGATATTGCCATTGTACGTGAATACATGAAAAACAATCCTAAGCAGAAGCTGGTGGGGATTGTAGACACGGAGAACTTCGGAGCGGAATATTACGGCATTCTTTACCCTAAGGGCAGTGAGTTAAAAGCGAAACTGGATCCGGCTATTAAGAAGGTATTGGAAAACGGAAAGTACACGGAAATCTACAAAACTTGGTTCGGCGAAGAACCTAACCTGGATAGCTTATTGAACGCAAAATAAGGAAAGAACCTAATAAGCATGCGTAATGATAGCTATTGCGCATGCTTATTTTTTTAAAGAGAGATGACATAAAGAAGAGAAGGGGAGAGTCCTATGGATTTTAGAATGGACATTATTATTCATTATTTGCCCGTCCTTTTAAAAGGGACATTGCTGACTATCGGTATTTCTGTAGTTTCTATTTTATTTGGTTCTATTTTGGGACTGGGGATCGGATTTGGCAAAATGGCTCCTAAATGGTATTTGCGCTGGCCTTTTCATTCATATATCAACTTTTTTCGGGGAACACCACTGTATGTGCAGATTCTGATTGTTCACTTTGGAGTGATTCCCCCGCTTTACGGCAAAACCAACGCCCTAATCACTGCGTTTGTCGCTCTGTCGCTTAATTCGGCTGCTTATTCGGCTGAGATTTTTCGGGCGGGCATTCAGTCGGTTGATCGTGGGCAACGGGAAGCCGCTATTTCACTGGGGATGACTAATCGGCAAGCGATGAGATTTATTATTTTACCGCAAGCGATCAAACGGATGGTTCCGGCTTTTGGTAACGAGTTTATTGTGCTTGTGAAAGACTCCTCTCTTCTGGCTTTGGTGGCTGCACCGGAAATAATGTATTGGACCAACACGATGAAAGGGCAATATTTGCGGATATGGGAGCCTTATTTGACAGCGGCACTTATTTATTTCATTCTTACCTATTCTCTTAGCAAGCTGCTGAATTACGTTGAACGGAGGCTGAAATAGGATGGAGCCTATGATTTCAGTACGGAACTTACATAAATCATTTGGAACAAATACGGTGCTGGCCGACATAAGTATCGATATTTTCAGTCAGGAGGTAGTGGTGGTTATTGGGCCGTCCGGATCGGGTAAATCCACCTTTTTGCGTTGCCTTAATTTACTGGAGCAGCCGCAGGGGGGCGAGATTGTAATTGAAGGCACTTCTTTGATGGCGGCGAGTACGAAGATTAACGATATCCGTACAGAGCTTGGGATGGTGTTTCAGCAGTTTAATTTATTTCCTCATATGAAGGTTATAGAGAACATTATGCTGGCACCGGTTCAGGTGCGTAAATGGTCTCCGGATAAAGCGCGGCAAAAAGCGCTGGAGCTGCTGCAAAAAGTAGGTCTAAGTGAAAAAGAAGAGATGTATCCAGCCTCATTGTCTGGGGGGCAGGCTCAGCGGGTAGCAATTGCAAGGGCGCTGGCTATGGAGCCCCAAATTATGCTCTTTGACGAACCAACCTCAGCGCTTGACCCGGAGATGGTGGGGGAAGTGCTGGCGGTGATGAAGGAGCTGGCCCGTGAGGGGATGACGATGGTCGTGGTGACGCATGAAATGGGCTTTGCGCGTGAGGTGGGAGATCGTGTGCTGTTTATGGAACAAGGTGAGATTGTGGAGGAAGGAAGTCCGGAGCAGCTGTTCGGAAATCCTGTGCAAGAACGGACACGCTCTTTTCTATCAAAGGTGCTGTAATTTTGTGGAAAGTAGAATCTTGTTATTTTATCAGGTATATTAGAAGAGTAACGGTTATTTCAGGGATTTATATGCAAAATCTGTCGGAACGTGGAGAGGAGGCTCTGGGGATATCTTTTGTTATCATAATCTTGCAGTGATAGAGGGAGAATACGATGAGCACATTTAAAAACTGGTTAAACACAACCAAAAGCGGACTAACAGATCAAGTGAAAAAATTCAAAAATAAAGATTTTATGAATGCTGTAGTTGCGGGCTGCGCTTTGGTGGCTGCGGCTGACGGTAAAATAGAAGAAGCAGAGAAAAATAAAATGGCCGGCTATATGAATATGAGTAATGAATTGAAGGTATTTGACATGAGAGATGTCATTGCTCAATTTAACTATTATGTAAGCAACTTCGAATTCTCACCGGAAATAGGGAAACAAGAGGCTTTGAAGGCCATCGCAAAGTTTAGCGGCAAACCAGATGCAGGACGTTTAATCGTGGGCGTATGCTCGGCAATTGGATCGGCCGATGGCGATTTTGATGACTATGAAAAAGCAGTTGTGCGGAATATTTGTAGCGTCTTGGGATTAAACCCTAGCGAATTCAGTTTATAAATTAGGTGGAGTCATAGATGAAAGTTCGTTGAAACGTAATTTAATCTTTATCGTATCATTGATATAACACCTAAAAGCTAGACTAACAGATAATGATTTTTATCGGAAACGGAGGTACGTTGATTTGGCTGGAATTAATCTGGTAAAAGGTCAAAAGATTGATTTGACTAAAGGTAATGCGGGCTTGTCCAATGTAATTGTGGGCTTAGGCTGGGATCCGATTGAAGCCTCGCGGGGATTCTTTGGAGTCAAGAAACAGGCGAATGTCGACTGTGATGCCTCAGCACTGCTATTAAATGAGGAAGGTAAGCTAACTAAGAAGGGTAACCTGATCTGCTTCCACAACAAGCAAAGTCCTTGCAACTCGGTTATTCATTCCGGAGATAATCTGACGGGTGAAGGCGACGGAGATGACGAGCAAATCATGGTTAATTTGAAAGCCATTCCTGCCGATGTTCACAAGGTTCTGGTTGTCGTTAACATTTACGATGCAGTGAATCGCAAACAGGATTTTGGAATGATCAAATCAGCGTATATTCGGGTAATGAATGCTGCCGGGAATAATGAGTTGATTAAATTTAACTTATCAGACAACTACACAGGTTTTACGGCACTTATTTGTGGAGAGCTTTACCGCCAAGGTGGGGAATGGAAATTCGCTGCAATTGGTGAAGGCAGCCACGCCGCTCATATCAATCAACTTGCAGAACGCTACGTATAATCCAAATATAAGAAAAGAGGTATGTAATCATGGCAATTAATCTATCCAAAGGTCAAAAGATCGATTTAACGAAAACAAACCCAGGTTTATCCAAAATCACAGTAGGTCTTGGTTGGGACACTAATAAATATGACGGCGGAAAAGATTTCGATTTGGACGTATCCGTCTTTTTGACCAATGCTAGTGGTAAAGTTGATAAAGAAACAAACTTTATTTTTTTCAATAACAAGCAAAATGAAAATGCTTCTGTTGTTC
The DNA here is from genome assembly GCF_037963285.1 of Paenibacillus sp. FSL H3-0329. NCBI lineage: Bacteria > Bacillati > Bacillota > Bacilli > Caryophanales > Paenibacillaceae > Paenibacillus > Paenibacillus sp. FSL H3-0329. The sequence goes on from NZ_CP150150.1 coordinate 373,883, forward strand.
ATACCGGCGATAACCGTACAGGTGAAGGCGATGGTGATGATGAGCAGGTTCAAGTGGATCTTCAGAACATCCCTGCTGATGTAGACAAAGTAGCTTTTACTATTACAATTTATGATGCTGAAGCAAGAAGTCAAAACTTCGGACAAGTTTCCCGTTCTTATGTACGTATCGTAAACGATCTGAACAATGAAGAGCTGATTCGTTTCGACCTCGGTGAGGATTTCTCTATTGAAACTGGTGTTGTTGTAGGCGAACTGTATCGTAATGGTGCAGAGTGGAAGTTCAATGCCATCGGCAGCGGCTATAAAGACGGCTTGAGCGGTTTGACTCGCGACTACGGCCTGCAATAAATTTCGTTGTATATGCCAAAGATGAACTAAATGAATAATGAAGGAAGGTTTTGTCAGTGACGATCAGTCTCTCTAAAGGACAACGGATTGATCTTACCAAGACTAATCCGGGTTTGACTAAGGTAGTAGTAGGATTGGGCTGGGATACTAATAAGTATAGCGGCGGCCAAGATTTTGACCTTGATGCTTCAGCCTTTCTACTGCATGAAGATGGTAAAGCCAAGGGCTCCGATGATTTTGTATTCTACAATAATCCCTCGGGTGGCGCAGGTTCTTTGACTCATACGGGGGATAACCGTACGGGTGAGGGGGACGGAGATGATGAGCAGATTGTTGTTGACTTCAGCAAAATCCCTGCTCATATTCAGCGCATCGGAATAACGGTAACGATCTATGATTACGAAACTCGGGCACAAAACTTTGGACAAGTCTCCAATGCCTTTGTACGTGTGGTAGATGCTTCTAATGATCGTGAAGTGCTTCGCTTTGATCTGGGTGAAGACTTCTCAACTGAAACAGCTGTTGTATTCTGTGAGTTCTACCGCAATGGTGCGGATTGGAAGTTCCAGGCGATTGGAAGTGGCTTTGCCGGCGGTCTAAGCGCTTTATGCAGAAACTATGGACTGGACGCGCAATAGCATCCAAGTGGGCGGGGTCATTACCGATCCTGCCCTTTTTCTAAATATTTAGAGCAGTACAGACTCCACTTTGTGGGGTTCTTTTTTACAAAATTATGGGTTGGTTTACTCCATTTATAAAGGTGGCGTAAGAATGAGTGTTAACGTAGTCAAAGGGCAAAAAGCTGATCTGACCAAAGGCAATGCTGGACTTCATTCTATAATCGTAGAAATCGGCTGGAATGCTCCGGCTGCTCTGGAGATTGATAGCTCTGCTTTCCTGCTTGGATCAGAGGGTAAGGTAAGTAAAGACGAGGATTTAATATTTTATAATAATCCAGCCACTTCTTATATTAGGTATAAGGATGTGCCAGGATTCAATGACCGCAAGCAATTCGAAGTTCAATTGGATAAGATTCCTTCCGATGTGATGAAGATTGCCTTTACACTTACCATCTATGATGGGGAGAAAAGGGGTCAAAGTTTTGGGCAAGTAAGTCAGGCCTATTTTCGGATTCTGAATCAAGTAACAGGTGCGGAACTGCTCCGATGTGATCTCGACAATCTTTTCTCCGTGGAAACGGCCATTGTGGTAGGGGAATTATATAGATATAACAGTGAATGGAAGTTCAGTGCCATTGCAGCGGGGTTTGCCGGAGGTTTGAAAGAGATATGCAGCAACTTTGGTATTGAAGCGAATGAGGAGCCTGCTCCTGCTGCTCCACAGCCGGAGGTTAAGCCGCAGATTCCACCACAAATCTTCGCAACGCCGCCTGCGCAGCCAGTGAAACGTGAAGAGAGCCCTCCACCCACACCTCCGCCTTCGCCAATAAATCTCAACTTGAAGAAAATCGAGCTGAAGAAAAAAGGCGATTCCATCAATTTGAAAAAATCAGCCAGTGGTGATTTAGGGGAAGTGTTGATTAATCTCAACTGGAACCAGAAACAGGGCGGACTCTTTAGTCGTAAAAATGGCGTAGATCTAGATCTTGCTTGTCTGTATGAACTGAAGAATGGCAGTAAAGGAGTGGTACAAGCGTTAGGCAATGCCTTTGGCTCCTTAAATCAACCTCCTTATGTCATGCTTGATGGGGATGATCGTACAGGCTCCGTAACTACTGGTGAGAATTTGCGTATAAATGGTATCAAAATTTCCGAGATTGAACGCATTCTAGTGTTTTCCTTTATTTATAAAGGGGTAACCAACTGGTCGGAGGCCGATGGGGTTGTCACCATCAAACAAGGCGGAGGACCTGATATCATTGTAAATTTGGACGAGCATAACAACCGAAAAGGGATGTGTGCCATTGCGTTATTCCGGAATGTAAGCAATGAAACATTTAGTGTTGAACGGCTGGTGCAATATTACAGTGGTCATCGTGAGATGGATGAAGCCTATGGATGGGGGCTGCGCTGGGTTGCGGGCAGCAAATAATCGATTTTACCGGAGGCGCAAAGTGTAATGGATTGGTTCGCAGATTTTTTTAGAAATATTAGTGAGAATTACGGGCATTTTTTCTCATGGAGTGATGTAGTAGGCACGCTCTCTGATCCTGTGAGCTGGGGGATTATCGGAAGCTTAATTCTACTAGAAGGTTTGCTCTCTGCAGATAATGCGCTTGTGCTTGCCGTTATGGTTAAGCATCTACCTAAGGAGCAGCAGAAAAAGGCACTTTTCTACGGTATCTTAGGGGCTTATTTGTTCAGATTCCTGGCCATTGGACTAGGGACATTTCTTATTAAGTTTACTTTGGTTAAGGTTCTTGGTGCACTGTATCTCTTTTATATCGCATATAAAGGTTTATTTAAGGGCAGTGGCGAAGAGCATACGGAGAATAAAGGCACTTCTTTTTGGAAGACGGTTCTCCTTGTTGAATTAATGGATATTGCTTTCAGTATTGACAGTGTCATTGCTGCATTTGGACTTAGCGATCAGGTTTGGGTTCTCTTTATGGGTGGTATATTAGGAGTTCTGATGATGCGCGGAGTGGCGCAGGTATTCTTGAAGCTTATTGATAAATTCCCTGAATTGGAACAGGCAGCGTTCCTGCTTATCGCCATTATTGCGGGTAAGATGCTAGCGGGTGCTTTTGGCTTTGAATTGCCGCATGTCGTATTCTTTACAATCCTTATAGCGGTATTCGTGGGTACGATCCTCTACAGTGCTAGACGTAAGAAAAAAGATGCCCACAAAAGTGCATGATTAAAAAAGTAATTGCACCATAGAGAAGTCGGAGCCGATCATGCAAGAATAGAAACGCCTGCTTCTTTCAGGTAATCGTATATGTTATAGCGTAGGCCTTCACTTATATTTGAGAGAGCCAAGATGCCATCCCAAGGGACAGTATTGCCGGTTCTGACACTCTCTATGAGGAGAGGTCTACGCTTGTTTTGCTTGGCTTCGCAAAACTATAAGGGGGAACCGATTTGAGATACTTCGATTACCTGACGAAAGAACAAGAAAACTCTTTGTTTTACACTCCGCCTATCTCATTTGATCATACCACGAACAAGGAACTGCTAGCCTACGCTGTCGGCGCTGCCCTCTATATGCCGGCTACCCGTGCAAGTGTTGCAGAAGACATCATTAAGCTCAAGAATGCAGGTCTGGTGACGGTTATTATAGATCTGGAGGACGCAATCGGAGATGACCAGGTTGACAATGCAGAGGAGTCTATTATCCAGCATCTTATTTATCTAGCTGCTTACGCAGAAAATGAGCTGGATTCGGCAAACAGCCTCCCGCTTCTTTTTATACGAGTACGTAACCCGGACCAACTCCGGCAAATGATTTTCCGCTTGGGATCCTTGGTAACGATGTTAACAGGGTTTGTTTTTCCTAAGTTCTCTGTGGACAATGGAATTCAATATTTTGAAACGTTAGCTGAGTACAACAATACGCGTGGTTATAATGATCCTGTGCTTTACGGGATGCCAATCTTGGAAACTGCACCTATTATTTATCGGGAAAGTCGAGTGGACAGTCTGCTATCTATCCGTGATTTACTCCGTAATTACCGTGAACTTGTCCTAAACGTTAGAATTGGGGCAACGGATTTCTCCAGTCTGTTCGGACTGCGTCGCAGTCCTGATGTTAGTATTTATGATCTTACTCCTATTCGTGACTGTATCTCGGACATTATCAATGTGTTTGGGCGGGTTGAAGAGGGATATGTGATCTCAGGACCCGTCTGGGAGTATTTTGCGAATAAAGGCCATCGAGTTCTCCGGCCGCAGCTACGGCAGACGCCATTTGAGGATACTTACGGCAAAAACGGCCGTGATATGCGGAATAGCTATATTTCGAGCAGTGTAGACGGGCTAATTCGTGAGGTTATTTTAGATAAAGAGAATGGAATTGTAGGCAAGACGATTATCCATCCTTCTCACCTCAGACCTGTTCAGGCGATGTATACGGTTATGCATGAGGAATACGTTGATGCTTTAAGCATTGTAGAAAGTAATGATGGCAGTTTGGGCGTGTTTAAGAGTCAATATTTTAATAAAATGAATGAAATTAAGCCCCATCTCAATTGGGCAAGACGAACTTTACTACGATCTCAAATATACGGGGTGTTACATGAACAACAGCATTTTGTCGGATTATTACCCGAAAACGAATTTACGCACGTATAACATAGTCGAGAACCTGCAAGTGAATGTAACCGAAACCTTTAACCCCTTTCATATGCCTCTGGATTCTTTATTCTCTATGGCGGCGCGAATTAATAAAAAGCGGACTTTTCTGTTTGTCAGTAAGGTGCTTGGCAAGCATATCCCCGTCGATCCGTATACTTCACTTCTAAGCGGAGCAGCGTTGGCGCTGCTGTTATATCAGGAGATGAACGGTGATTCCGTGGACAGTGATCGTATGACAGAGTTATTGGATATGGCGGTTCATGGGCTGATTCATCCTGAATTTGCTAAGGAAGCCTATCAACATTTGCTAGCGGCCCAGCTGGTTTTGCCCAAGCCTGTGGTTTTTATTGGATTCGCAGAAACGGCAACTGCACTGGGTCACAGTGTGTACAACATCTTTGCTGAGCAGGCATCATATATTCATACTACGCGTGAGCATATTCCTGATTTGGAGTCTGTTGTAAGTTTTGTAGAAGAACATTCTCATGCGGTTGATCATCTATGTTATGCCTTGGATACCGAACTATTATCTGGGACAGAGCCTATTATATTGGTAGATGACGAGATTACGACTGGGAAAACCGCGATCAATACGATTCGGGATATTCAGTCAAAGTTCCCGCGGGAGGAATATGTGGTAGTCTCCCTTTTGGACTGGAGAAGCGGCAGCAATCTTCAACACTATAGTGATCTTGAGCAGGAGCTGGGGATTCGCATTAAGTCGTTATGTCTGCTGCAAGGGAATATTGAAGTGATAGGTTCACCAGTATTTAATAAGGATACAGAGCAGCTGGATAGAGAGGCTGCTTTAGAGTGTGAGGTTGTAACCACTTATGCTCCAGATGGAATGGAACGACTGGAGGTATCCTCTATCGATTCATATGGTGAGATTAACACAGCGCCGTATATGAAATATAGTGGACGTTTCGGAATTGTGTCGCAGGATAATCCGGGGCTTGATCAGGGTGTGAAGCGAATAGCTGAACAGCTGCGGCAATTGCGTAGAGGACCGAAAGCCTTGGTAATGGGCGTAGGGGAATTTATGTATCTTCCGATGAGAGTGGCGGCGGAAATGGGGGAAGGGATTGCTTATCAGTCTTCCACTAGAAGTCCAATCCACCCTGAGCGTCGACCGGATTATGGGGTGCATAGTGCTGCTGCCTATCCTTCAGCCGGCGACCCGGAGATCACAAACTTTATCTATAATGTAGCTCCTGATCAATACGATGATATATTTGTGCTGATTGAGCGTGATGTACCGCATGAACGTATGAAACCTATGCTTGATATACTGAAGAAACTGGCCCGCCATAAAGTGCATCTTATTGTACTGACCTCGGAAAGAAGAAGTGGAGGCCCTACCAATGAAGGGAACAGTAACTGAAGAAATTCTAAACAGAAGTATAGCCGAACCGGTTCCGCTAGGCAGCTATTCTCCATCAGATGTTATATTTTTGCTTAAGGATCTGAGTGATGTTTCACTGGAGCGGGCGACTGACGAAAGAGAGGCCGCCATTCAATCAGGTGTACATTACTCTGAGATGCTGCCCGTGGAATATCAGCCTACTGAGCAGTATATTGAGTTATTTCACGAGACGCTGGAGCAATCTGCGGAGAAGGTCGCTCTAGCAGTAGCGGTAGTCTCTGAGATGATTGTCGCTCAACGGGGACTTGATACGGTGTTAGTCTCTTTGGCAAGAGCGGGAACACCAATTGGTGTACTGATTAAGCGTTATATCCAAGAGCGATATGATGCTGATTTGCCGCATTATAGTATCTCTATCATTCGGGGCAAGGGGATTGATGAGAACGCAATCCTCTATATTCTGCAAAAGCACGGGCTTGACGCTGATTTGCAGTTTGTCGATGGATGGACGGGGAAAGGAGCTATTCGCCAGGTATTGATTGAAGCGTGCAACAGCCTGTATGAGAAATATGGCATTCGGCTAAATGATGACCTGGCCGTATTGGCTGATCCCGGGAATTGTTCAGGCACGTTCGGTACTAGAGAGGATTATCTTATTCCTAGTGCATGCCTCAATTCTACGGTGTCAGGGCTGATGAGCCGGACAGTGCTGCGCGATGATTTAATCGGTCCGGAAGAATTCCATGGGGCTAAATTCTACAAGGAATGGCTCGATACGGATGTATCTAATGTATTCATTGCGGCGATCTGCCCGTATTTCTCCTCCGTTGCGGAAGAAGCACAAGGGATTGCTGAACAGATGCAGCAATCCCCGCCAGAAATTACATGGCAGGGGCTGCGTGATATTCAGAGTATTCAAGAAGTGTTCGGCATAGATAACATCAATTTGGTCAAGCCCGGAGTCGGAGAAACAACCCGAGTGCTGCTGCGCAGAGTACCGTGGAAGATTCTTGTCGATACTATGGATAATCCAAATCTCCGTCATATTATTCTCTTAGCAGAGGATAGGGGGGTTCCAGTAGAAGTATTCCCTGGACTCACCTATTCCTGTTGCGGGATTATTAAACCGCTGAGAGGTGAGACGGAATGATCTATGCCAGTGATTTGGACCGAACGTTAATCTATTCCCTAAATGCAATCGGTGTCCCGGAGAATACTCCGGGCCTGGTTCCTGCGGAGGTTGTGGATGGCAAGACGGTTTCATACATTTCCCAAAAAGCATTGGCTGATCTGATGGAGCTTACTTCCCGTATTATCTTTATGCCCGTTACAACACGTACAATCGCGCAGTATAAGCGTATTAATCTGTTTCAAGACACGATTATTCCAGACTACGCGATTACTAGTAATGGCGGGAATATTCTGATTGGTGGCGAAGTGGATAAGAGCTGGAGAGCTTCTGTGGGCAGGCTTGTTCAAAATGAATCGGCTGCGGCAGAAGAAGTTAGAATGCACGTTAGGTCTGTAGTGCACGAGGAATGGATCATTAGTGAGCGGTATTGTGATGATTTATTCTATACCTTTGTGGTAGTGCGTGATTTATTACCTATGGATGAGATTACGAATCTGGCAGAGCGATTATACGATTTGGGCTGGCGGGTATCCTTACAAGGGCGCAAGCTATATGTCGTTCCTGCCGCTGTAAATAAAAGTGATGCGATTGTTTATGTACGCCGGACGGTTCGGTCAGAACCGATGGTAGCATCGGGAGATTCCTTGTTGGATAAGAGTTTACTAGAAAGTGCGGACTATGCGATTGCTCCTTGTCATGGAGAAATATTTGCAGAGCAGCAGAGTGGTCTTGTAAAATCAAGGTATCCCTTTACGAAGCAAGCGGGTGTTTTTGCTGGTGATGAAATTCTACAGTATGTAAACATGATCTATAATAACTTAACCGTATTGGGAGTTGGGCCACTATGAAAAAGGTAAACATTTATTTCAATCGCTGGTTTTCCGTCGCTTACCATTATATGAATCTCATCCGCAATAATGAGGATGGCGTTCCTGTACAAATCTTCGCCACGCACCCAGATATTCACCATATGTCACTTCAAGGGGCTGATGTTGCTGGGACTGAACCGGCACTGACTGGAATAGAATATGTTCAATTTTGTGTGGATTTCTGTCGCCGCAATGAGATCGATATCTTTATTCCACGGTTACATATGCTGGATATAGCTTTGCATGCTGCTATGTTTGATGCGATTGGTACCAAGGTTCTGGTCTGTAGAGATTTGGACTTGTTGGAGACCATCATGGATAAGGGTAAGTTCTACGAAAGTGTTAAGGAAACCGGGATTATGACAATTCCTGATTATCATGTGGTCAGTACAGCAGAGCAGTTCAAAGAGGCTTATCATGATCTTGTAGCCAAAGGGCATCGCGTATGCTTTAAACCTACGGAGACAGAGGGGGGCCTCGGCTTCCGTATCATTGATAACACACGTAGTCCTCTGCAGGAGCTGTTTGGTCATGTAACACCGCTGATATCCTTCGAAGAGGCTTATCGTATTCTGGGAAGTGAAGCTACATTCCCTGAACTTATGGTGATGGAATTGCTGGAAGGTTATGAATACAGTATAGATTGCTTGTCAGATGAGAACGGCAGACTGTTAGCGGCTGTGCCCCGTCGTAAAGCTGGCGGCCGTCTGCGGCTGATGGAGCATATTCCGGAGCTGGAGGAGATCGCTTCTCGGGTAGCAGAGGTATATAAAATACCTTTCAATTTCAATATTCAAATGAAGTATAGTGGTGGAATTCCTAAACTGCTGGAGATTAACCCCCGGATGTCTGGAGGTCTTCATATTTCTTGTCTGTCTGGAATTAACTTTCCATACCTGGCTGTCAAAAGTGCACTCGGCGGAGAGGTACAGCCTGCGGAGTTCGGCGATAATGTGCTTGCCAGCCATGTAGAGCAGCCGCTAATTATGAAAATAAACGGCGAATCCGTAATTTCGGATCCCGTGAATTGAGCGTTCGCAATCTCGCTCACAAGAGGTGAGAAAAATTAAATTTAAATCGAAAATATTGCTGTATGCCGGTATTGGCTATGTTGTCGCTGTATTAACGAGCTCTTTTCTGCCTGAGTTACTCTCCTTGCTGTTGCCTGTAGCAGGTGCTGCTGTAGGGGTTCTTGCAACGAGAAGTCCGAGAACCAACCTTCCGGCTGAGGTGCTGCCAGCAGGTCCAGAGACGGTACCTATTGCTCCAGCTCCCTCTGCAAATGCTCCGCAATTAAATAGTGCGGCAAATAATGCTGCACCATTTAATCCGGGCAATAGTGGTAGAACTGAGGCCGAACCGACGAAGATTGGACCGGAATTTGCTCCGGTAGTTGAGTATCTTAGCATTCTGGAAGATATGATTATCTCCGAAGGGCAGAAGGATACACTGGACAATGAAATTGTCGAGAAATCACTGGCGCTTTTTGCGAGACTTCAACGTGTAATTCCGCTGCTGCAGGAGCTCAATAATGGCGATATTAATCACACGGTCCGCAGATTGATTCTGAAGGATTTGAATGGTGTGATTAACCCATTTTTGCGCCTAAGTGGTGAAGCAAAGACGAAGAATCGGAGAACGCTGCTGAACGGTCTAAGAGATGTTGATTCCAAAATATCGGATATTGCTTCGACGATCGAACATAAAGACCTGATGGAACTTCAGACGAAGGCGGAACTGATTCATCAGCGGTATAGCAGTTCCGAATTATAGGAGGGAAACCCATGTCCACGCAGTTGATCCAATTAAAAAAAGAAGATGAACAAAAGGTAGTCGAAGAAGCGGCACAATTGATCGAGAAGGTATCCCAAACAGATACAGTCACGTTGGATTCTTTAATGGATGATATCGGGAAGCTTGGGGTGAAGACGCAGGAGAAAGCAGGCCAAACCCTCAAACTTCTGGATCGTCCGGTAAATGACCTGATGTCCGGTAAGCGTGTTGAAGTGCCTAACATGATTATGAAGCTGCGGAATGAGTGTGAAAATCTGCAACAGAGTAAGAATGTTAGCTTTTTCGGCAAAATGCTGCGGAAGAGTCCGATGAAGAACTATGTGTACAAATATCAGTCTGTCCGCACGAATATTGATGCGATTGTTACCGGTCTACGCGACGGCAGGGATACCCTCGAAGAGAGTATTGTAAATATGCGCCAGCTGAAACGTACCTCTATGGAGGAGATCTATAACCTGCAGACCAAAATTGCCTTCGGCAATAAGCTAAAAGAGCTGTTCGAGGTGGAGATTGCGAAGCCTGAGAATGAGTTCCGTAAAGCTTATCTGGAGCGTGGTCTACGTAAAGTGATGGTTCGTATTCAGTCCATGACAGAGATGATTCTATTGTACAATCAAGCGATCGCTGCTACAGATATCATCAATGACAATAATGATAAACTGATCGATTCCGTGAATAATGCGATTGATAAGACCTCTAATCTGATCACAGTGTCGGCAATGATTGCGATGTCGCTGGCCGATCAGGAGAATGTTATCAATGCTGTAGAAGCAACAAATAAGACGATTGAAGATCAGTTTAAAGAAAATGCACGCTTGCTGCGTACGACTACAGAAAAAACGACCGAGCTTCTATCCAAACCTTCCATGTCTATGGAAGCCGTGAATCAAGCGATCGGCGATCTGCTTAGCGCATTAGACACTTCGGAACAGTCAAACCGTCGTATTATCGAGAGCTGCCAGGATTATACATCCAAAATGACGACGATCAATACCCAATTGGGCAATCGTCTAGGTCTCAATGAAGCGGACAAGCCTGAGGCGCTGAAACAAGGTGTAGCAGAGAGCCAACTGAGCAGTTTCTTGAACTAATTAGTTAAAAAAAGACCGTAAAAATATAGCAGAGCAGTGAGCCTTCGTTTCTGGGGGCTCGCTGCTCTGCTTTTTTTGGTCTAATCAAATGAAGTTTGCTGTAGCCAAACATAAAGCCCTATCCACATACATAAGTTGTCACAAGACTACATGTGGAGGAAGTGGGGATAGGCTATGGTTTTAGGCTGTTTGATACTCGTGCTTATCATCGTCGCCAGCAGTGAAAAAGCAGAAGCCATTGCTAAAATGAATGAAGACAATTAGCAAGAGGTAGCTTCGCTTCCCCGTAAGTATTCAGGGATTTTTTGGCGTGAATTGGTTCAAGTAATTTCCAGCGGGTTATTGGGTATAATAACGCAAGGCTGTACGATTAGCCCATAATCAGCTGGAAATACCAAAATCCCTAAGGAGGTCACATGGAGAACGAGGCGCTGCTTCAGGTTGAACATTTAGCACTTAAGAAACAGAAGATATTCCGGCAAAGCGTAATGCGCTATATTGCCAGAGCCATGCTGGCCAGTATGTTTATCGGATTCGGTGTAATTGTAGCCTTTAAGACAGGCAACTATTTCTTTATGGAGCAATCCCCCTTTGCATATCCAATGGCTGCGATAACTTTCGGAGCGGCTATTATTATAATTTCTTTTGGTGGTGGGGATTTATTCACCGGAGATACTTTTTATTACACATACACGGCACTAAGACGGAAAATGAAATTGTCTGAGGTTGTCCGCATGTGGATCATGAGTTATATCGGTAATATTCTTGGAGCTGCCGTTTTTGCCTTGCTGATTTTTTTGACAGGACTGTTCTATAGCTCAGATGTAAACGGATTTTTGTTATATGTAGTGGAGCATAAGATGGAAGCCCCGGCAGGTCAGCTTTTCTTTCGGGCCATTCTTTGTAACTGGCTCGTTTGTATGGCTTTTTTTATACCCATGAATATGAAAGGCGATGGGGCCAAAATGTTCGCAATGGTCTTATTCGTATTCTGTTTTTTCATCTCCGGCTATGAGCATAGTATTGCCAATATGTGTACCTTTGCGATTGCGCTTGTACTTGATCATCCCGGAACGGTATCGTGGTATGGAGTGTTCCATAACCTTGTCCCCGTTACGATCGGTAATTTAATTGGCGGTGGCGTACTGATGGGGGTAATGTATTATTATGTGAATAAACCTTTTTTGGATGACACTAAGCATTAACAGAAAAACAGAAAATAATAATCCTCCAAAACTTCGCTCTTTTACAGGGGTGGAGTTTTTTTGTGCAGAAAGTTATTTTTTAACATTGGGATTATTTGATTTTTAAGGATTGAAAAGGATTAGAGGGAGAGAGGTAGAATACATAATTATGCAATGCAAAATTGAAGATTCATACAGAATGGGGTAAGGGCTTTGGATGAGACAACAGGGATACTGACGGATGAGACCATTATTAAGGCTTCCAATCAGCATTGTATAGACCAAGGAATTGATTCTGAGCAACCGCCTGTCTTTGCAAAGGGATATTCTGCTGATGAATTGGGAGCGCAGCTTAGCGTATATAGTGAAGTGATTGAGGTTATCGAATTTTTTGTCAAAAAATTTCTGTCCTCAGTAAAGGGGAACCCGATCCTAATTACGATTTCGGATGATGCAGGTTATCTATTGGCGTTCCAGGGAGATGCGACGATTATTGATCTCGTAGGACAGGTAGGCATCAAAGAAGGCGTGCAGATGAACAAAGAGGTGGGTACCAATTCAATCGCTTTAGCCCTTGAATATCAGAGGCCATTCCAGCTGACAGGACGAGACCATTTCCATCATATTTTGCATCATTTAGTATGCTGTACGGCTCCATTTTATAAAGAAAATGGGCAGGAAATCTTAGGTACAATTTCATTTATGGCAGATATAGATGTAGCCCATCCCCATTTGCTGCCTCTGCTCTGTACGATGGCTGACTCGATTGAACGTGAGATTTTGTTGCGGAGAGGAAATTCTCAGCTGCAATTATTAAATCGGATTTTGCTAGAGACCAATTACTTAGGGGTAATCATAACAGATCAATTCGGAACAGTCGTGAATATAAATGAGAACGGTTTAGCCATGCTTCATTTGGGTGGTGAGCATCAAGAGTCTGTTGTTGGAACTAGTGTCTTTGAAATTAGGAATGTGGGCGCATACTTTCAACATGTCATCATACATCATGTCGCATGTGCCGGGTTAGAAGTGATTCAGGAGAAAAACGGGTTGTTCGAGCATTATATGTTAGATGTACTACCCGTTTACGATGCGAATGGTTACTTAGCGCGTGTGATTGGAAGTTTGCGCAACATCACGGAGATGAAAAGAACGGAAGAAGTGCTGCGCAATACAGAAAAGCTAGTGGTCGCAGGACAACTGGCCATGAGCATTGCACATGAGATCCGCAATCCCCTGACTACGGTGAAAGGGATGCTTCAACTGGCTAATAAAGATTCACGTCTGCTGCATTATGATCTCATTATGTCAGAAGTGGAAAGAATGAATCTCATTGTGAGCGAGTTTCTTATTCTGGGTAAGCCGCAGGCTGCGCATTATATGACTGAACAATGTAGTACGATCCTTCTGGAAGTATTGAATATCTTCGCGATTCAGGTGGAGATGAATAATATAGCGTTGAATACAAAGATCCATTATGATGCTGAGATCGAATGTGACCGCAATCAGATTAAGCAGATTTTCCTGAATATCCTAAGAAATTCAATGGAAGCTTTGCCTTTTGGCGGGAGCATTACAGTAACTCTTGATGTGAAGGATGAATTCCAGGTGATTACCTTTACCGATAATGGAGAGGGTATGAACAAGGAAGTTCTGGAGAAATTAGGGGAGCCCTTTCACACGACCAGAGGCGATGGGAATGGACTTGGCTTCATGATTGTCAAAAAAATCGTGACTGCCCACAGAGGATATGTGGCAATAGCTAGTGAAAAGGGAGTGGGCACAGCCGTTACAATTTATCTTCCAATGGCACATTCATACCACAAATGAAACAGCAATAATTCATAATTAAAAAGACTCTTCCGCCCGGTATAGGCGAAAGAGTCTTTTTGTATATCCATTTGCATCTAAGTGTGAGGAATCACCACTTTGAGCCACCCGATGAATTTCCACCGGATTTGCCGCCGCCACCGCCCCAAGAAGAACCGCCGGAGGATTTGCCGCCACTGCCGCCTCCGCCCCAGGAAGAGCCGCCGGAGGAACGTCCCCCACCGAATCCGCCTGAAGAAGGAGGACCAGAGGACATTCGTTTACGGGCTTGTGCACGCCGCTGTTGCTCTCTCATCATGGCTAGCTGGGCCAGCCGTTCTTCCTCTTCCTTTTGGCGAATGATTCGGTTCGCTTCATTCACAAAGGAAGTGATGTGAGCGTCATAAGCGCGGCCAATCGATTCCAGTTCCTCTAGGTTGTAAGGCCGGGATGACAGCCGTTGCTCCAACTGGCTATATTCCGGCAATAAGGACAACTCAAAGCGGATTCTGGAAGACAAGCCTCTGCTGTGCAGCATTCGCTGGGTCGTCTCTACCCGGCTTTGTCCTTCGGAGAAGAGACGTTGTACTTTATCAAGTCTTTCATTTAATACATTTAGACTTTCAGAGACACCGTCATATTGCCGGCCAGCTTCATCCTGCAATGACAGCAAGCGCTCCAGCGCATCGTGGGCCTTGTCATATTCGCCCCGTTCATCACTGGTCCAGTTCTCAATTTGCGCCACTTCACCTGCGCCTTCCCGAAGACGTGTGCTCCACTCCGTCAGAATATTCTCTATAGTAGCTACATGCTGTTCTTCGAAATGTACACGTGCTTCTGTAATTCGTGCCTGCAGCTCGTCTCGCCGCTGTTTCAAATGGCTCCATGTGGTGCGGAATGTCTCTAGATCTCTACGGTTATTCTGCCGCAGCAGTGCTTGTTGCTCTGTCATAGCAATAGCTTCATCCAGAAGAAGGTCTAGACTGGCGCCGATTCTGCGCACCTCATCCATATCTCCTATACGCAGTGGCGCTTCAAGAGTCAACGATTCTGCGCGGGCCTGCTCCAGGTGATCATATGGCTTAACCTTCATATTGTGCAGTGAATTCTGTTCAATGATCCCGGTGATTTTGGCACGTGCCGCAGCTAATACCGTAGGGAATTTGTTTAGCTTATCATCATAGAGATCAACATCCTTCAGATCCTGTTCGATCTTTTCCTGACGTTCCTGTGCATCCTCGGTAACCTCTTGTGCAGCAATGGGATCAAAAAGCTCTAATTGGTCTGCCTTAGCTGTCTCCTCCGCAAGCTCCTTAAGTTCTTCTACAATTTCTTGAAGTTCATATCCGGTTTCTTTAACTGCACCTTGCAGTTGCTCTTCAAGCTCCGGCGTATCCTCTTTCAGCTCTGTAATACGCTGTTTGACATTGCGGTCAGCTTCGCTGATGACAGCAATGTGTTTCTCTTCCTCTTCAAGCGCTGCGCGGAAGGAAGCTTCGGTCAGCTGTAATTGTTTCACAGCTGTCTTGAGGGCAGCCAAGCGATAAAATGCCGGCTGAACGCCTTGACCTTCGCTTTGTAGTGCAGAGATTTCAACGAGCTTGGCAGACAGCCGCTTAGAAATACCCTCGACTAGCTCTCCCGTCTTGCCTTGAACGATCCCTTGAAAAGGATTTAGCGATTCCAGTGCCCGATTTGCCTGGACCATTAAATTAGATAACTGTTTCTGTTGCTCGCTAAGCTGCTTGCGACGACGCAGGCCCGTAACCACTACAAAGAGTACAAGGAGGATTAGAAGGGCTCCGATAAGAATCGCTGCAATCATAAACATGGAGCTGCTGGAGCGGTTTACACCATTCCCGGCGCCGACTGCGCTCCCGCTTCCTGCGGTTCCTCCAGTATTGCCGGCACGATCTCCAATAGAATGGATGGCATTAATCAAAGTCTTTGTCCCGCCAGCGAAGTCCCCTTTTTTGGCATAAGGAATGAAATAAGTGTCGAGCAGTTTTTGGATGGCTGAACTTCCCGAGGACCCTCCCTGATTCTTAGACCAAGTATTTAACGAGCTTTGAAAGTCTGGATTTAAGAAATTTAGCTCAATGGACTGGTCACCAGCGGAGATCAGCAGTAGAAGATCCCGCGTGGACAGTTTCCACGAGTCGTAAACCTTGTCTGCATACTTATCAGCTGGAGTACCGTCTGTGGAATCTACAGTGAGTACGTGGATGGTCAGGAGTTCTCCAGTAGCGGTAGCAGAAATAGACGCGGCTTCTGCGGAACTGAACATTTCAGCGTTATCGGTAACGAATCCCTGCTGTGCAGGAATTCCAGCGGCATATGCACCGGGTATCCATAACAGGCTGAGCATTAAGAATAAAGCTATATACTTTTTCAAGCTGACACGCTCCGATCTGAAGGGCTTTTTATTCTATATATTATGCTGATAATTATACTATATCATTAACCATCAGGTGACCTGGAGATACTCCTATTATTATATAGCTATGTCGGCATACCAACAAAAAAAGCCATGCTCCCAATAAGGGAACACGGCGTATATTCAGAAGCATTATCTTGTCGGCAGACAGAGAATGTATTGCAGTCTGGATTTAATTTCTTTTTGCCATTTCAAATCTCCAACTTTAACGGCAAGATTGAGCAGATCCAGATAATCGTCAACCTGTAATGTTGTTCGGGTAGAGGTAACGTTCATGGGTGATCAGTCTCCTTTTAACTTAAATATAGTAAATTGAAATTATTAACACTTATAATAATGATAATCATTATCATCGTTTGTCGTTATTGCTATTATCCACATTTTCTATGTAAAAAGCAATATAAAAATCAAGACTTCGTAACTTTTATCATTTACAAATAAAAGAGTCCATCGAAAGATGGGGATTTGCGTATAATGTGTGGTTTTAGGAAAGAATTAGCAGGAATCTTACCATATTTTGTCGAATACTTTTTAGAATAATGCTTTAAATTCTAAATTTTTGCAAAAAGGGGAATTGGGCAATGAAGCGGTGCACAATGTTGCTTCTGATTATTTTTCTGCTTTTGCTCGTACCTCCTACAGCCGCTCACGCCGAAAGAGAGGATATAAGGTACCAAGTAGAACTGGAATATCCACCGTATAAATATGTAGAAAATGGGTATTTGACCGGGTTTGATATTAATTTGAGCACGATGATTTTTGAGAAGCAGGATTATCTTATTCACTACAGTACTGGGCAATGGGATGAAGTTTACAGTCGGCTGATTCAAGGAGATATTGAGATAGCAGGTCTTATGGCAATTACGGAGTCGCGTAACCAAGAGGTGTTATTTTCAGATCCGGTTATTAAAAACTATATTTCCATCTATGCAAGGCGAGAGCTTGAGGATGAGATCGATTTAAAGACGTTGGGAAGTTATAAGATTGGGTTAGGGAATGGACAGTATTCTGCAACCGTGCTGAATAGCAAGGTGGGGATTACAAATTACATAGAGTATGCAACGACTCCTGAAGCTTTAAAGGCTCTTGAAAAAGGGGAAATCGACCTTCTATTTGAGAATCAGGAAGTGATCGATTATCTGATTGCTGAACAGAAATTGAAGGGGAGTATTATCAAAAAAATGAGCAATCTCTACCCTAGGGATGTTGCTTTTGCAATAAGTAAATCCGCTCCGGAGCTAGTAACTTATGTTAACGAGAGATTGGATCGCCTGCATCGTTCCGGTGCTTTTGAAGAGCTGTATCAGCACTATTTCTTCGTTCATTCAGATTATTATAAAGTTATGATGCGCAATAGATTTATTGTGGGAGCCATTATTCTGCTTGGTCTTCTAATCATTAGTGCGGTTTTGCTAAAAATGTATATTAATCACTTACGGCGTGCGGTTTATTCGGAACAGCAATTTTTTGAGGATGTAATAGAGCATAGCGGTATGGTGGTTTGGGCTGTGCAGGCGGATAAAAAGGTAGTTCGGTTTAACAATTACGCTGAGCGAATGACGGGCCTATGCGAGAATGAAGTAGTGGGCAAAAACATTGAGGATATCGAGGGTCTGGCAGGCAGTACGGCGGCTATTCGGAATCTGCTGGAAAGGGCAGTTCAGCTTGACTATGTTGATAATATTGAGCATAAACTTCCGGACAATTCGCCAGCAGCGCGGTATTTTTCATTTCGGACCACCTTGTTAAAAGGATTGGATAAGCAGGCAGCTGATATTTTTGTGCTTGTAGGAGTGGATATCGATGAGCGCAAACAAAATGAGCTAAGGCTTCAGCAAAGTTATGAGGAACTGGAAGCTACTTACGAAGAGCTGTCAGCGACAGAGGTCGAGCTACAGGAGCAATTTGCTAAGCTGCAGGTAGGTGAACGACGGTTCAGTCTCGCGACAGAGGGTTCTGGTGCTTACATGTGGGAGCTTGATTGGGAGACAGGACTGTATAATCTATCGGATCGCTGGTACAAGCTCATGGGCTATACGGAGGATGAAATTAATTCATTCGAAAATGGGGTGCTTAGTATTATTCATCCCGATGACCAGCCATCATCCCAAAAGGCAAGACATGATCATCTGGCAGGTTTAACACCTATCTACGAGACGGAATACCGCATGCGGACCAAAGATAATCAATTCGTCTGGTTTGAGGTAAGTGGTAAAGCTATCGTTGATCCAAAGGATGAAGTTGTGTTATTTATCGGTTCGCTGATTGATATTAGTAAGCGGAAGCAGGTAGAGCTAAAGCTGAGCAACAGTTATCAGGAGCTTGAGGCAACCTATGAACAGCTAACAGCCACACAGCAGGAGCTTGTAGAGCAATACGATATGCTGGTGGAGAATCAAAAACACATGCATCGTCTAGCTTATGTGGATGAGCTTAGTAATTTACCCAACCGTGTATGTCTACTGGAATCTATGGAGAAATATCTGCAATGTTCAGGAGGCAAGGCGGCGCTGTTGTTCGTAGATACCGATAATTTTAAATACATCAATGATACCTTAGGGCATAAATCCGGTGATGTTCTCATTCAGAAGGCTAGCAAAAGGCTGCAGTCGTTGGTGCGTGAAGGGGATATGCTCTCTCGGCTCGGTGGGGATGAATTCGTGATTTTTATTAAGGATATAGAAAACCACGAGGATGTGTTAGACCTGGCGGAGCGTATCATGAGAGCATTCAGGCAGTCCTTTTTAATCGGAGAGAGTTATTTGTACGTTTCCGTAAGCATCGGAATTTCCTTTTATCCGGAAGATGGGGAGACCACCGAGCAAATCTTAAAAAATGCGGATGTCGCTATGTACCGGGCAAAAGAGGATGGCAAGGGGACTTATGTGGTCTATGACAAATCCATGCATACTGCGTTTAATGAACGGATGAATATAGAGAAGCATTTGCGCAGTGCCATGAATAATAATGAGTTTGAGCTATATTATCAACCGCAGGTGGATATCCAGTCTGGATTAATCTCTGGTTTTGAGGCTTTAATTCGCTGGAATAGTCCAACGCTGGGCTTTGTATCTCCACTTTCTTTTATCAAAATCGCCGAGGATTCCAGGCTGATTATTTATATTGGAGAATGGGTGCTTAGGGAATCGTGCATCTTTATGAAGGGCATTCAAGATCGTATGGGCATTCCTTACAAGATATCAGTTAACATTTCCATTATTCAACTATTGCAGGATGATTTCGTCGAGATGGTGCAGGAAAGTCTGGCTGAAAGCGGGCTAAAGCCTAGTTGTCTTGAACTGGAAATCACCGAGTCTATCTTTATGGAATCGTTTGAGAGTATCGTGAATAAGCTTCAATTCCTCAAATCCCAAGGCATTCGTATTGCGCTGGATGATTTCGGAACGGGGTACTCATCTCTTAGTTATTTGCAGCAATTGCCGATTTCTACGCTTAAAATGGATAAAACCTTTATCGATTCGCTTTCGGAAAAAGCTTACAGCCAGTCTTTTGTGCAGACCATTATACAGCTGGGACACAATATGGGGCTGGAGGTCGTTGCGGAGGGAGTGGAAGAGATCAGCCAGCTGGATTTCCTCAGAAAATCGGGCTGCGATAAGGTACAGGGGTATCTGGTTAGCAGACCTGTTCCGAAGCAGGAAGTGGTGGAGCTTTTGGAACCTCAGAAGCGTTACGGAATATAGCAGTTGATACACAGCCCTCATCTACAAGGTGGGGGTTTTTGGTGTGTAATGCTTCTGAGATTAAGTCTTTGCAAAAAAACAAGCTCCGACAGATAAACAGTGTCTGTGGAGCTTGTCACTAGCTGATGACAATTTTATTCTTCCCGGTGTTTTTAGCTTCGTAAAGTGCATCATCAGCCTGCTGAAAAGTGGAATTTTTGGAGTCTGCGCCTGTGTAATCATGCATCCCGATACTGACGGTTATGCTTTTACCTTCCATTTCGGCAAAAGGGGTATCGGCTACTTTGGCTAGAATTTGTTGCATGATTTCATAGGATCGCTCAAAGGTTTTGGTAGTCAAAATGACAATGAATTCCTCGCCACCGTACCGCGCGGCGAAATCATCAGGACCGATATACTCGAGCAGAATCGCTGCGACTTTTTGTAATACGATATCTCCAACGGAGTGTCCATAGCAATCATTTACTTTTTTGAAATTATCGATATCCATAACGGCAAGCTGCATGGAGAATGGATTACTCTGCTGATGCTCAATTAGCCAACCTAAATATTCGTGAAAAGTCTTGTGATTATACAGATCAGTCAGGGGGTCTATCTTAGATAGACGATCCATAATTATATTCTGAATGCGTAATTCCTGTTCTGACTTAACGGAGTTCTGCAGGGATTGCATCAAATCACGTCCACGAACGATTACTGCAAAACCTGCCAAAGCAGTGCCTGCAAAAATAAGAGCGATAATGATAGTTTGGGTGATCGGTAAGTACTCGTGAATGGGTGTCCTGATGAATAAAATGATCGTGTACAGTAGAGAAATAGCAGAAGTGGCTATCATATAACTGCTCTTCAGATAGATCATCGAGACTAGTAGCGGGAACAGCATAATTAATGATTTAACATGCAACTCATCGCTGAGATTGACGATAATCAAAACCGCAAATAGATGGCTTGCAACCGTAATGGCGAGTTGGGCCCACAGAGGCCTCCATCTATAGATTACTTCTAGAATAATGATCAAACTCACTATGATGGAATCAGAAATCAACGAGTGCTCAATATAATCGTTCCTGGTTGGGGTTTCCGGACGCTGGCTCCATAAGGATAGAGAAACAATGAACTGAATACTTAAATACACAATCAGGATGATCCAGAATGAATTGAGAAGCACACGATTCCAATAGGTCTGACGAGGAGTTTGAGGTGTGGCGCGCATAATGTGATCCTCTTTTCCAGTGGCAATATGCTTATATATTCGACAATAAGCTCAGGTTTCCTCTTGATGGCTTTCTTGGAAGCGGGAGTTCAACAAGCATCTTTATAAGGGGAGATTGCCTGGCCCGGGGAATGATTGAACGAAAAGGAATACTATAGAAAGTATTTCCTTTAATTAACTCTGCTGATATAATGTTAGAATACATAACATCAATCGAGTGGAGTGGAATTGAAGATGCAGATCCGTCCAAACCAGATTTTTGTAGTCGTCCTGTTGCTTCTTGTCAGTGTGTACAGCTTATTGATTGACATGCTCTGGATTCATAAGCTGGTGATTATTCTGTTTATGGGTTCTCTAGGATGGTTCTCGCTGAATACATCCCGCTACGGTTATCGCAAAGAAGCGCTGCTGAAGGAGTCACAGAACAAAGTGGAGCTTCTTGGCAATGAGATTGTAGTTACCTCGGATCGGCTGCATGGTGCACTTGAAGAAATCAGCCGCCATACAGAGCAGCTGCAGCAGACAGCGGATTATTCACACGCGTATGAAACGGATTTAAGGATTCGCAGCAACGAAGCTAAAGCCAATATTGAAGGGGCCTATCAGACGATGGGCGGTGTAGCTTCAGTTACAGCACATATCGAAGAATTGACGGAAAAACTAGGCTCGAATATGCAATATGCCCGGCAAGGAATGACAGCAATGGTAGATTCCCTGAGCATTGCAGATGGGGTGATGAAGGATCTGCAAACACAGAGTGGGGACATGTTAGCTAAGTTTACTACCCTGAGTAATCATATTGCGATGGTAGAGGAGATCAATACATTGATTAACTCCATTGTGAATGAGACCTCATTGCTCGCGCTGAATGCTTCTATTGAAGCGGCCCGGGCCGGTGAACAGGGCCGCGGATTTGCAGTAGTGGCCAGCCGGATTCGGCAGCTGGCTGATCAAAGCAAGAGCTCGGTAGACCGCTCCTCAGGCATCTTGCTTGACATTAATAATGGAGTACAGCAGGTGCTGGAATCCGTTACGAAAGAGCAAGTCTCAGTGGAGCGTGGGGTGAACGAGGTCGGCACGGTGAAGCTTCGACTCGATGATATCGCGTCGAGAGTAGATGAAGTAGGCAGCGCCGTGACGGAAACAATCGATGCTGCCGCGAAGCAGGGCAAGCTGATTGTAGAAGTGACAACGGAGCTGAGCGGTGCGGTGGCGATCGTGAATGAGACGATTGCCAATGTAGACCTTACGCTGGAGCAGGTGACACGGCAGCGGGATCAAATTGGGCAGCTGAACGAAGTCAGCGCCAATCTGTTAGCGGAGTCGCAATCCTTGCAGCAATCGGTTACTAGCATTGCGGGCAGAGCGGAAATTGAGATGAGCCAATATGCAGCCCGGCTTCAGGAAATGCAGAGTCTCTTGGAGACGATTTCCGCCAAGGAAGAACTTTACGCTCCAGATACTGAAGTTCATCAAGGTGTTTTGAACGCTTACATTAAGAAAATTCCAGATGTACAAGCCATTTGGTCTAATCGGACGGATGGAACCTTTATCTACTCCGAGCCAGCGGCTGGCTTGTTGAATGCTAAGCGGCGTGATTGGTGGAATGGGGCCATGAATGAAGGTGAATATGTCTCTAAACCTTACGTATCTGCGATTACGAAACGTTCTTGTATTACATTATCTAGAGCAATCCGGAATCGTCAGGGAGATGTAGTAGGCGTGGTGGGTATTGATTTAGCGGTGTAATAAAGCAACAGCAGCAAGCCCTTCTGTAGCAGAGGCTTGCTGTTTTTTTATTCCGATGCTAACACAACTTAGCTTTAGGTAGCGCTGACCTGCAATTGCTTCCACGTTGCCTGCCAGTTTTTTTGTGCAATTCGTTTTTCATAAATAGGGAGTAAGCTTGGATTATTGTTGAAATGAGGGGTAGCCCGCAACACTACATTAATAACATCCGCAATCCCATGCGGAGCGGTTAGGATAACCTTACCGTATTCATCTAAGGAAAGCCCAAGCGCTGTAGCTGTTTCCGGAAACTTGGAGATGGCATCTACAGATGACGTATAGGGTGCAAGGTTGTTAATGGTATGCATTCTTGCTTCATTCTTAACGGACCATGGCACATGGGGATTTAAATCTCTTAGTTTTGCCTCCCATTGCTTTTCCACTTCCTCATGAAGATTGCTGCCGTCATAATAAATAACATCAATATCTGGCAAAGGGGTCCGTTCTTCAAATCCATGTAAGGTATCCCAGATTTTTGAACGTACAAACCCCGCACAAACCCACCAGTCAGGTAACTGTAGCGATCTGGCATTTTCTAAAATATCCATCATCCAGGGATCATTATGTACAAGCTGAATGATATCTGCCTCGTGTTCTATCTTGCGCAAACTGCCACCTCCTAATATTCATGCTTCCAATCTGTTAATATCATACAACAAGAGTTTCAATAGAGGTATAAAGGGACAGGCTGAATGGACAGAGGCATGAACTATCTTTATAATGAATCGACATCGAGACCTTTGGAGGCGGTGACCGTGCAATATACGTTTACTATATTACTGCAATTGTTGGAAAGAGCTGCGTTATTGCTGATGTGTCTATTTGTATTGACTCGTCTGCCGCGGTTTAAAGAGGTTTTTCAAAAAGGGAGTTACGCTCCGCAAGAGCTTGCTATTGCAACGATGATCTTCAGCTTATTTGCCATTTTCGGCACTTATAGCGGAATTAATGTGGAAGGTTCGCTTGTGAATGTACGAATTATCGCCATCGTATCTGGCGGGATTTTGTTCGGGCCATGGGTTGGACTTATAACAGGCATCATCTCAGGGGTTCACCGTTTTCTGATTGATATCGGAGGGGTAACCTCTCTTCCTTGTCTGATTACGAGTATCACCGCGGGCATAGTGTCTGGGATAATCTATCGCCGCACCTCTGGTGAGCGTCGCTGGATAGCAGGCATTTTGGCGGGAATGGCCTGTGAGGCACTGACGATGCTGCTCATTCTAGCGATGGCTCAACCGATGGCGCTGGGTGTGGATATCGTGTCCAAGATTGCTTTTCCGATGATTATGAGCCAGATTAGTGTCGGCCTGATTGTTGTGTTAGTGCAGAGCGTGGAAGGTGAGAAGGAACGGATCGCGGCTAAGCAGTCCAAGCTGGCGCTTGATATTGCCAATAAGACCTTGCCGTATTTTCGCAATATTAATCAGGAGTCACTGCGAACCATCTGCCAGATTATCAAAGAGGATATCGGTGCAGACGCTGTAGCCATTACCGATACTCGGTTTATTCGTGCCTATGTTGGTGTGGGTGAGGAGGATTATGAGACAACTAACGATATTATCAGTGAGGAAACTAAAGTAACGTTGTCCAGTGGTGAAATTACCATCCGTAACGATGATAGTGATTACGTGAATCCGCAGATCAAGTCGCTGATCATCATTCCTTTAAAGGAAAAGGGTGAGGTGACGGGAGCACTCAAAATCTATTACACCAAAGCCCACAAGATTACCTACTCACTTCAAGCTATGGCCGTGGGTCTGTCGCAAATGATCTCTACCTTGATGGAAGTGTCGCGGGTGGAAGGCATTAAGGAAATGGCGAACAAAGCGGAGCTGAAGGCACTGCAGACCAGCATTAACCCGCATTTTTTATTCAATGCACTGAATGCGATTGCGTCCTCGATTCGAATTAATCCGGATAAGGCGCGTGAGCTGATTGTGAATCTGTCCGGTTATATGAGATACAATCTGGAGCTTACCGATGAATTCATTGATATCAAACGAGAGCTACAGCAGGTCCAGCAATACGTAGAGATCGAAAAGGCGCGTTTTGGAAGCCGGCTTAACGTGCTTTATGATATTGATGAGGTTCAGGTTCGGATTCCGAGTCTGATCATTCAGCCGCTTGTAGAAAATGCGATTATACATGGCATACTGAAGGTAAGAGGGACAGGAACAGTAACGATTTCTGTAAAAGACCACGGGGATACCGTACGGGTGGGCATTCGCGATACCGGAGCTGGCATCAGCGAGGAAACGATAGAGAAAGTCTATACTGGCGATATGCCGGAGAATAAAATCGGGCTGTTTAATGTACACCAACGGGTAAAGCTGATCTATGGGACTGGACTTACCATTCAGAGATTGGATAAAGGGACGAACATCTTTTTTGATGTTAAAAAGGAGGACCAATGAGAGCGATCATCGTAGAGGATGAAGAGCTGGCAAGACAGGAGCTGGCTTATTTAATAGAGACGCACAGCGGGATCGATATAACGGCACAGTTTGAAGATGGGCTGGACGCGCTTAAATTTTTGCAGAGTGATACGGTAGATGTGATTTTTCTGGATATTAATATTCCCTCTATCGATGGGGTGCTGTTGGCACAGAATATCAGTAGATTCTCGGTAAAACCCTACATAGTGTTCATCACTGCGTATAAGGAGCATGCCGCTGAGGCGTTTGAGATTGAAGCTTTTGACTATATTCTTAAGCCGTATAGCGAGGTTCGCATTAAAGCCATGCTGCACAAGCTGGAAAATGCGTTTGCCAGCCGTGGACGACAGGGGGAAGAGGAGCGTAATCCGGTCAGTGACAAGGTCAATCTGTGGAAAAATGAAAAGATTATCGTAGTGAATGCCGACGATATTTATTACGCCTCCGCGCAGGAAAAAAGTACAAGTGTGATGACTAAAGGTGAGGAATACAGCATGGCACTTAGTATTAGCGATTTCTTTCAGCGGCTGCCGCAGGATCGTTTTTTTCGCTGCCATCGTTCCTATATTGTTAACCTGTCCAAGATCAAGGAAATCATCCCGTGGTTCAACAATACGTATTTGCTGCGCCTGCATGATTTAGATTTTGAAGTGCCGGTAAGTCGTAGTAAGGTAAAAGAATTCAGGCAGATTATGCGCTTATAAATGCAATTCATTCTTCATTTCCGTCATCTCATGCCGGATTTCTCTCAACATCGGCTGGTTTAGCTACAATAAAGAGGCGATAGAAGCTCTTGTAGCAGACAACGAGAGAGAAAGAAGGAAAAGACCATGACTACGACAATGGACAGCAAAAGCACCAAACGGTGGCTAATCGTATTAGGTACAGTAATTATGCAAATGGGCCTAGGTACCATCTATACATGGAGTTTATTTAATGCGCATCTGGTAACAAAATTTGGCTGGGAGCTTAACTCCGTTTCGATTACTTTTTCTATAACGAGCTTTGCACTCGCTTTCGCGACCTTGTTCGCAGGGAAGCTGCAGGATCGTTTCGGGCTTCGCCGTTTGACTGCTACTGCTGGGATTGTGCTCGGACTAGGATTGATCCTTAGCTCGCAGGCCAATTCACTCTTCATGTTCTATTTATTGGTTGGGGTGATCGTTGGTTTTGCGGATGGGACAGCTTATATCACTTCATTATCTAATTTAATTAAATGGTTTCCGAATAATAAAGGTTTAATCTCCGGCGTGTCCGTTGGTGCTTATGGAACAGGGAGTTTGATCTTTAAATATATTAACGGCGGGTTGATTGACTCAGTGGGTGTGTCTAATACATTTATGTATTGGGGTTTGATTGTTATGGGCATGATTGTAATCGGTTCCTTGCTCGTAAGAGAAGCTCCGGTTCAAGCGGCCCCAGCACCAGCGGGTTCAACGACAGCTGCAGTAATGAGTTCACCGAAAGACTATACGGTCAAAGAAATGCTGCGGACAAAAGAAGCTTATCTGCTATTTATCATCTTTTTCACCGCTTGTATGTGTGGTCTGTATTTGATCGGTATTGTAAAAGATATCGGCGTGCAGCTGGCTGGACTTGATGTACAGACAGCAGCTAGTGCGGTGGCTATGATTGCGATCTTTAATACAGCGGGACGTTTAATTCTGGGTGCTTTATCTGACAAAATGAGCCGCTTGAAGCTGGTAGGCGCATCGCTTGCTGTAACTGCGGCGGCTATGCTGACCCTCAGCTACGCGACCCTGAATTTCGGACTTTTCTTCACTTGTGTAGCAGCCATTGCGTTCTGCTTTGGCGGGAATATCACGGTGTTCCCAGCCATTGTCAGCGACTTCTTCGGACTGAAAAATCACAGTAAGAACTACGGAATCGTCTACCAAGGTTTTGGTATTGGTGCCCTTTCCGGTTCGTTTATCGCCGTCTTCCTAGGCGGGTTCAAACCAACCTTTGTTATCTTTGGCCTCTTGTGCCTGCTGGCCTGCATCATCGCGATTTCTCTGAAACCGCCAGTGGCGAAGTCGAAAGAGAAAAAAGCGCTGCGTCTCAAAGCAACGGAACGTACAGCTTAAGGTGTAATTGAAGTTAGAGCCAGGCAGCGATTCTCCGGTTAGTGGAGAATCGCTGCCTGGTTTTTTGATTTGCGGTGGCTTGCTGAGCTGAGACTTGTTTGGGCGGATTATCTTCAATTGGGAGAAGGGGTTTTGATGGGATCTGAGAAGTAACTGCATTCTGTGCAACTATTCCGTATGAAATAGTGAATCTTCGGATTTTAGCTGTATTCTGTACAACTAAAACCTCGAGATGTTGCTTAGAGGCGAAAAAACCAAGGAAATAGTTGCACCAAATACAGCTATATCTAATGATGGCGTGATGCGTGAAAAAATAGTTGTATGAAATATAGTTAAACGTGACTACCCTTGCACCAGCACCAGCACCAGCACCAGCACCAGCACCAGCACCAGCACCAGCACCAGCACCAGCACCAGCACCAGCACCAGCACCAGCACCAGCACCAGCACCAGCACCAGCACCAGCACCAGCACCAGCACCAGCACCAGCACCAGCACCAGCACCAGCACCAGCACCAGCACCAGCACCAGCACCAGCACCAGCACCAGCACCAGCACCAGCACCAGCACCAGCACCAGCACCAGCACCAGCACCAGCACCAGCACCAGCACCAGCACCAGCACCAGCACCAGCACCAGCACCAGCACCAGCACCAGCACCAGCACCAGCACCAGCACCAGCACCAGCACCAGCACCAGCACCAGCACCAGCACCAGCACCAGCACCAGCACCAGCACCAGCACCAGCACCAGCACCAGCACCAGCACCAGCACCAGCACCAGCACCAGCACCAGCACCAGCACCAGCACCAGCACCAGCACCAGCACCAGCACCAGCACCAGCACCAGCACCAGCACCAGCACCAGCACCAGCACCAGCACCAGCACCAGCACCAGCACCAGCACCAGCACCAGCACCAGCACCAGCACCAGCACCAGCACCAGCACCAGTACCAGCACCTGCACCAGCACTAGTACCAGCACCAGCACCAGCACCTGCACCAGCACTAGTACCAGCACCAGCACCAGTACCAGCACTAGCACTAGTACCAGTACCTACACCAGTACCAGTACCTACACCAGTACCAGCACCAGTACCAGCACCAGTACCAGTACCAGCATCTCTACCAACGTCTGTTCCTGCACCATCACTTTTGCCATTCCTTTCCCTTCGTCTCTCTTTTGCGTCTAAACATTGCCTCCGTTACTGCTCAATATGTTTATTTAGAGGGTGGATAGATTTGTCGGACGCACAGCGGATTTTTTGTAACTAGGTAAGCAAGTACATCAATAGGACAGTGTGGTCGAAGCAGTGTTGGATGTGACCTGGTTCTTGCGGAACTCGGATGGGGAGACCCCGCTAAGTTTATTGAATATGCGGTTGAACTGGGAGAAACTGTTGAATCCGCATTGCCCGGCGATCTCGGAAATCTTCAGGCGGGTGTAAATCAGCAATTGCTGGGCATTACGGACCCGGGTCATCTGAATATATTCTGTCAGCGTGGAGCCGGTAATTAACTTAAATTGGTGTGATAAATAATAGGAGCTGATAAAGAACTCTTTAGAAGTCAGCTATGATTATCTGAATTGGTATAACGAGAAGCAGGATGCGTATTATACATTCACCAGCTATGGAGATAAGATTTTGACCAAGGAGCAATTTTTACAGCTGGCTGAGGAGCTATTGAAGTAGAGTTTTGAAGTTTGAAGTTTGAAGTTTGAAGTTTGAAGTTTGAAGTTTGAAGTTTGAAGTTTGAAGTTTGAAGTTTGAAGTTTGAAGTTTGAGGTTTGAGGTTTGAAGTTAGTAGTTAGTAGTTAGTAGTTAGTAGATGCATGCGCTAAGTTAGTTGTATTATGTGCAATTAAAGTTCACTAATATTCTGTATATAGGTCCTTTAGTTGTATTTGATACAGTTATTACTGGTTAGATTAGTGGAAATAGACGTTTTTACGGATTTTAGTTGTAGAGAATGCAATTAGAGAAGAGGATATGAGCAGATTAGAAATAAATAAGTGTATAAAATACAGTTAAATCGTATGCAGGGAAGGCAGCAAGTCGATCCAGATATAAAAGAAGGTATCCCCCAAGCGAGAGCTGCAGGGATACCTTCTTTATATTCTTATGTCGTCGAAAAGTCGAAGAGCGTTAGCCTTCTAACAACAGTGCTTCTGGATCTTCCAGCAATTCCTTCACTTTGACGAGGAAGCTTACCGCTTCAGAGCCGTCTACGATCCGGTGATCATAGGAAAGGGCAATGTACATCATTGGACGGTTTACGGTTCTTTCTTCGTCCAGCGCGATCGGACGCAGTTGAATCTTATGCATCCCTAGAATACCCACCTGTGGTGTATTCAGAATCGGTGTGGATAACAAGGAGCCGAATACGCCACC
Organism: Paenibacillus sp. FSL H3-0329; assembly: GCF_037963285.1. NCBI lineage: Bacteria > Bacillati > Bacillota > Bacilli > Caryophanales > Paenibacillaceae > Paenibacillus > Paenibacillus sp. FSL H3-0329. Next base: position 403,793 of record NZ_CP150150.1, read on the forward strand.
GTTGGTGATGGTGAATGTTCCGCCTTGCAGCTCGGAGAGGCTGAGCGTATTGGCGCGTGCTTTGGAAGCGAGCTCGCCAATCTGGCGCTCGATTTCCGGGAAGCTGAGCCGATCCGCATCACGGACTACTGGAACTACAAGTCCTTCTTTCGCTGCAACAGCAATACCGATGTCGTAGAATTTCTTAACGACCAGATCTTCACCGTCGATTTCGGCGTTCAGCAGTGGATAGGTTTTAAGCGCACCGATCACGGCTTTAGTGAAGAAGGACATGAAGCCCAGTCCAACTTCATGTTTCTCTTTAAAAGCATCCTTGCGGCGCTTGCGGATGTCGAGGATCGCTGTCATATCCACCTCGTTGAAGGTGGTAAGCATGGCCGCGGTCTGCTGCGCTTCGACCAAGCGGCTGGCAATCGTGAGCCGTCTGCGCGACATGCGCTTGCGCTCCACGTTTTTGCCCTCGTCCGGCGTGGCTTTGCTCGCTGCCGGCTTCGCTGGCTCCGGCTTGCCTTGCGGCGCCGGAGCTACCGGTGCAGCGGACTGCGGCGCTGCCGCACCATGACCGGACACATCGGCCTGACCAATCCGGCCGATAGGATCACGGGCGCTAACCTCGCCGAGGTCGATGCCGCGCTCCCGTGCCAGCTTGCGTGCGCCCGGCGATGCCAAGGCAGCATGGCTGTCGCCACCTGCTGCAGGCACTTCGGGCGCAGCTACAGGCGCGGCGGCTGCTACTGCGCTGCCGCCCGCCGGAGCCGCTTTAGGCGCTTCGGCTTCGCTTTCAGCGGCCTGCGGCGTATTGCCGCTTGCGGCTCCAATGATGCCGATGGCTTCGCCAACGGCTACGTTCTCGCCCGCTTGACGCAGGATGGTGGAGATGACACCCTCCACCTCTGCACTAATTTCCAGATTGACTTTATCCGTTTCCAGCTCAGCGAGCACATCGCCTTGACCTACCGTGTCGCCTTCTTTAACCAGCCATTTGTAGATGGTTCCTTCGGATATGGATTCTCCCAGATCGGGTACTAAGATTTCTGACACAGGCCGTTTCCTCCCCAAACATAATGGTTTACGCTATTGTGATACCGTCCTCTTAAGAGGACGGTACAGCCGCTTGTACGTTCGAATTTGATTTTAGGGCTTCTGTTACAATTCTACGTTGTTCGAAGCTATGCACATCTGCATAACCACTGGCCGGGCTGGAACGTTCCGGACGGCCGATATATCTTACGCCGGCATTCTTTGGTGCGATGGCGCGTAACCGAGGCTCACTATAGCTCCAGCCGCCCATATTTTTCGGCTCTTCTTGCACCCAGACAATTTCCTGAAGGGAGCTGAAGGAGTTTAAATGTTCGCTTAACTCTTGTTCCGGGAACGGATAAAGCTGCTCTAGGCGAAGAACATGCAGCCATGACCAATCCTTATCCGGTGCTGCTTCCAGTTCTGTTTGGATGTCGATAGCGACTTTACCGCTGCAGACTACGAGCCGTTTAACTTCACTTGGTTTCTGGCCAAGCAAAGATTCAGCTAATACAGGCTTGAATTGTCCTGAAGCCAGCTCGGTTCCGGCAGAAGTGCTGCGCGTATTCCGAATGAGACTTTTCGGCGTCATAATGACTAGCGGTCTAGCATCTTCCTGCCCGCATAACGCTGCTTGGCGCCGCAGCAGATGGAAATATTGCGAAGCGGTAGTCAGATTAGCGACTGTCCAGTTCTCCTCAGCGGATAGCTGCAAGAACCGTTCCAGCCTACCGCTGGAGTGCTCAGGTCCCTGTCCTTCGTAGCCATGCGGCAGCATGATGACGAGATTGCTGCGCTGTGTCCATTTGGCGCGTCCAGCCGCAATGAACTGGTCAAAAATAACCTGACCCGCATTGGCGAAATCACCATACTGTGCTTCCCAGATTACGAAGGTTTCCGGTGCGAACACATTATAACCATATTCAAAGCCTAATACTGATGCCTCTGACAATGGACTGTTGTATACGCCAAAGGAGGCACGGGAATCGCTTAGCTGATGTAACGGAGAGAATAAATCTCCTGTTTTACTGTCGTGCAGCACCAGATGGCGATGTGCGAAGGTTCCGCGTTGGGCATCTTGACCGCTCAGTCGGATGGGCGTCCCATTTTTCAAAATGGTAGCGAAGGCTAACGTTTCAGCCAGTGCCCAGTCGACCTTTTCACCCTCATTCAGTGCATCTTTACGACGTTGTAAAATGCGCTCCAGCTTCGGATAAACCTGGAATCCAGCTGGAACCGTCAACAGTTCACGATTGATCTCCTGCAGGCTGGAGATGGATACCGCTGTAGTGTTTGCCGCTGCGCGGTCCGTTTGTAGAGGAATGAAGGCTTTGGGTTCTTTTTTCTTATGATTGCCTTCCTTCATATTATCGTACGCACGCTGCAATACGCTTTCTGCTTCAGCATTCATCTTTTGTACGTCTTCGGCGGTAAGAACCTTTTCGTTTTTCAGTCTCTCTGCATAAACCTTGTAGACGGTCGGATGATTGCGAACCTTGCCGTAGACAATAGGTTGTGTGGTTTCAGGATCATCCATTTCGTTGTGACCATGACGGCGGTAGCCGATGAGATCAATTACGAAATCTTTTTTGAATTGATGGCGGTATGCGCTAGCTAAACGTACGGCTGCTACGCAGGCCTCTGGGTCATCAGCGTTGACATGGACTATCGGGATTTCATACCCTTTGGCAATGTCACTCGCATAATGCGTAGAACGGGAATCTTCACTTTCAGTCGTAAAACCAATTCGGTTATTAACAATGATATGGATCGTCCCACCATTTTGATAACCTTGAAGTTTGCCGATATTAAGCGTTTCTGCAACAATTCCTTCACCTGGAAAAGCAGCATCACCATGCATCAGCACCGCCATAGCTTTACTGGTATCAATCTTCGGCAGTCCTGCAGTGCTCCGATCTTCTTGTGCGGCACGAGTGAAACCTTCCACGACAGGATTGACGAATTCCAAGTGACTTGGGTTATTCGCTAGTGTTATTCTTGTGCGTACGGTTTCTCCTTCACGGACAGCACGGTCTGCACCGAGATGGTATTTCACATCACCTGTCCAGCCATAGTTAATGCCTGTGGAGCCTTCGGAAGGGAAAAGCTCCTTGTTCGGAGAATGATGAAACTCTGAAAATATGATATCATAAGGTTTGCCCAAAATATGTGCAAGAACGTTGAGGCGACCGCGATGCGCCATGCCCATCAAAATATGCTCTGCACCGTCATGTGCAGCAGCGCGTACGATTTCGTCTAACATCGGCACAAGAGCATCATTGCCTTCAAGACTGAAACGCTTCTGACCTACAAAAGTCTTGTGGAGGAAGGTTTCAAATTGCTCTACCTGAATCAGGCGGTTCAGGAGCTCTTTGCGTTCTGTATTATTCAGGGGTGCTGGTGAGCTGGTGGATTCTGCCTGTCTATTTAGCCATTGCAGTTCTTTTTCTTCATGCACATGCCCGAATTCATAGGCGATAGTCTTGGTGTATGCCTGACGCATACGTTGCACGGCATCCCACCCGGTATGCACATCATTCGGCGCATTTTCCCATATAAGCGTGGCAGGCAGTGCAATCAGGTCTTCGCGGGTCAGACCATAGGTTTCAGGCTCAAGATATTTTGCCATGGGATTCTGATCGCGTACCAGCGGATCAATTTCAGCGGCCATATGGCCATATATACGAATATTGGCGATTAGCTTGGAAGCTCTTACTGCTTTTCTAAGCCATTCGGTGTCTCCCGAGATGCGCGGCTGAGGAGCCGGTTCGCTATCCGGAGTTAGGGGAGGGGGTCCCGAATTTGTAAAAAGCTCGCGATAATTATTTTCTACGGTGGAGGGATCTTTCACAAACTGTTCATATCTTTCTTGAATGTAGCCTAAATTGGGTCCGTAATACTTACTCCAAATGGATTCGTTATAGGGCTCTTTGGCTGCCATGAATACATCCTCCTTAACGGATGAACTCCATACGTGACATTTTGTGTCAACGCTTACTGGAGCTGTGATGATTGCGGTTTCATTTCTCATCTTATTGTGCTACTTTCAGCCACTGTAATCAATTCATTCTTTCGTCCAATACGTTCGCAAAATGGTATAGGTTAGCTTGTTCTAATGAAAAGAAGGGTGTTTCTTCTCATTACCCATTCTAAAGGCCTATTAAAATGATTCTATTATCCTTATTTTTAACTATTAGGTCAGTAAATATTTATTTTGCTAGTACAATTTATTTTATGTAACGGACGAGTATCGTGATAATCGGACAAGATCTTTGAAAAAAAATCTTTTATTTTTCGTTTTTAAAATAGAAAGTAACCAGGAATCGACACACTTTTCCGCTTTCTTTTTGTATAATGTTATTGCAGATAGTAATTTTATAGTTTTTTAAGCAGATCCTTTCGTGAAAAGGGTCCAGTAAAAGGTAAACTTGCCGAAAGGCAGGGGCACAAAGTCGCGGGTCTAAGGTAGAGATACTATGACAGCCGGATTGCCTGGGGACGTAAAATCTTAGGGGGAGATTTTTTGGAAAAGTCCAACCAGGGTAGCAACAGAGAACAGCAGTTTATTGATCTGGATCAAGAGTGGGTACATTTATTATTAGCAGCTAAGAAGGCTGGCATTAAGGCAGATGAAATCCGCCAGTTCTTTCATGAGAAAACTGTGCAGATCGTGCAGTAATACATTAGAGGGGTTACATATCGAAAAAGGGCACAGCGGTTCTTCGCTGTGTCCTTTTTCGATATGATTTAGTAGAAGAGAGGATCGTACCAGATTAGTAGGAAGTATTAATCCTTTTGATCGAGCTTCCATTTCTGATAGTCCAGAAATTCTTTGAATTCGCGTTTGCTAATGCCTGAGTCCATAGCTTCCTGCACCAATCGGAACCATTCCGAATCTAAATGTGATTCCTCTGCATCATTTGGTTCTCCATAGAGTAGGGCATGAATGGATACCTGAAGCGCGTCAGCGATCTTTTCGATAAACTGGATGGATGGATTGGATTGGATGTTTCTCTCCACGTTGCTAAGATACGACTTAGCCACATCTGCTCTGTCCGCAAGCTCAGATAGGGAGAAACCCTTGTCTAGGCGGAGCTGCTGGATACGTTGGCCCATATTCTGTGGCACTATGCTGACGCCCCTCCGTAATTTTTGTTATTAGTATAGCAAATATCAATAAATCGGACAAAGTTTATTGTAAAGAGAAGAGCAGCAATCTGCTTATCCGTGGCCGGATTCAGGATCTGCTGCTCTTCGAGTATTTTATTAAATTACTTTATTGATCTTAGTAGTCTTTTTTCGCACCTTGTTTAGCTACGAAATCCCAAGTCAGTGTTAAGCTATCGCCTTGGAAAATATTTTGATCTTGGTTATTTTCCACAAATTCGAATTGGACGGAGAAGCTGTCATTGGTACCGGCTTTAATACCGGATGCTTCGGTAAAGAGTTGATCCCAACCTGTATTTTTTACGAGATCCGGATGCTGACTTTTTAAAGCAGCAAGTGTAGTCTCATAAACTACATTTTCAGGAGAGACGATAGGTACTCCTTTATCATTATTTCTAAGGAATTTAACTTTAATGAACTCGGCTAAATCCAGGTAGTTATCTCCTTTAGCATCCGTGATTTGAGTCGATGTATTCAGAATGATAGATCCGATATCGAGCGAACCATCGTTTTTCAATTTGAAGGATTTAGTTACAGTATCACCTGGTTTCAGGTTAGGAATATTAACGATGACAGAAGGGTCGGAGTTCAGATCGAGTGTACCCGCTGCGAATGTAGCTGTGCTTTGCGCAGTGTCGCTAAAGTATGCGAAGGTTCCTCCGCCGATTAATGATAAACCCAGTGCTGCAGATGCTACGCCAAGACCCAATGTTTTCTTGATACCCATAATAAAATTCCTCCTCAAATTTGTGTTTGAATTTTTTATAAAATTTATATATTGTATCTTCCGGTTCGTAAGCGGAAGTGGACAATCAACTTAGGGCTGTGTTTCTGTTGGGGACGGTGAGGCTGGCAGTAGGGCAGCATTTTTCTTTTCTAATGCAGCTACAGCCTTCCAAGAGGTATACAGAGCATAGAGCAGAAGCATCAAGCCAGGCACGATCATGAGGACTACACTTCCAGCTTTGGAAACCGCGAAATTCATAGCGTAACCGACATAGGGTACAGTGACCCCGGTATACTGAGCTACAACATTCGCAGAACTGGTAGGGTTCATGTCGGGTGCGTCGTTGTTATCGCCTTTAGTGCGATAAACAGCTTCACCAGTAGCGTTATTGACGGTCGCTTCTACAATCCGGTGAGTAATGAGCAGATTATCTTCGTTCCTAAAGGTGATGACATCGCCTGGTTTGAAACGATTCATATCCCCTCCGGGTTTTAATGCGACAATTGAGCCTGTCTGAATTCCTGGTTCCATCGATCCTGAGAGTACGGTTTTGATCTCATATCCGAAGAAAGCAGGTTCACCACCGGAGGCCTTGGATAACACTACGGCTGCCACCAGCAGAATAAAGATCACAAGCATTAAGCTCGATAAGGTATTATTGATAATTTTTTTAATTCGCATCTTATTCTCCACCTTTCTCAGGTTGAGGGTCCGAAGGAGCCTGGGTTGCTACCGGCGGGGTAGTCGTACTGTCTTCCGCCTTTGGCGTCTCTTGTGGAGCCTCTTGCTGAGGAACATCTTTTGGAATTGTGAGCTCTTCACCAATTTCCGGCTTAACCGGGTCAGTGGCTGGGGCTTCAGGTTGTTCTTTATTTGGGGCTTCCGGAGCAGCTTCACCTGACGTTGGAGGGGTTGCCTCAGCTTTCGCTTTATCCTCGGCTTCTTGTTGCTTTTTCTCCTCAGCCAAACGTTCTTCTTCCTTCTTCGCTTCTTCTTCTTTCTTTGCTTGCTCTTCTTCTAGCCGAGCTTTTTCAAGCTCTTCTAGTTTTTGCTCGCGAGTCTGACTGATCATTTGGAGTTTATCTTGAAGGGTAGTGATACCTGAGGTTGCCGATTCTTTAAGGTTAGTCAATTCGGTATTTAGAGCTTCATAAGTGGAGGTGAGGTCGCTAGAGATCACGCCATCTGGTTGAGTGAAGGTAATCAGGAATGGCAGTGGCTGTGGGAACTCTCCTTCGCGTAATTCAAGTTGTCCATAAACATCACTGGTAACTACCGAAGCGAATGGAAGACCGACATCGTGTATGGAGGTTAGGTAACTAATAACTCCATTTAAGGAAGCATTCAAGGATTCCGAGATCACACCACTTTGATTCAGGCTGCTTTGTAAATCTCTGAAAAATTGCTCATCCTTGATTTCTAGACAGTTTGAATCTAGAGAAGTCATATATCCTCCTATCTGGAAGAGTAAGGCTGCTGCTGCACTTAGCTCATTGTGGATTTGATTCCAAATTTGGCTGTTAGCCGCCAGTTGCTCGTTAACGCTATCTATTTGGGATTGAAGCGCCGCTATTTGCGAAGAAATCTCTTGTGCAGCGACATCAAGCTCTTCCAGCGACATCCCTTCTATTCCCGAAACGTCCGAGTAGTTAGCTGATGAGGAAAAGGGTTGTAGTGATTCTTTTAAAGTGAGCGCTCGATTAACATGTTCTTTGAACTCTGTAAGCAGTGCCTTGATCGAATTCGGAAATACTTCGCAAAAGCTAATCGTGCTAGTGGTTTGCGCAGCAGCTCCAAAGCCTCCATAGGTACCACCAACTTGCTGCGAGGTATATAGAAATAAGACGGAGACAGCCATTCCTGATTGCAGTATACGTAAACCAATTTTCCTGTTTCTTCTAGGTCTTCTCCTTGCTGATCTGGGTCTCAGAGGAATACCTCCCCTCAATGTCTGTTTCTTTGGTTCGTTATTATCGTTCTTTATTAAGAACAACTTCTGTAATGAATCATACATGGAATAAAACAAAAAGAAAACTGCCAATAACGCGCATTTGTACTCTATAAAGAACAAAAATGATAATTTATCTCTAAATAACTCCATTTATCGCTCGATTACTAAATATATTCGCAATAAAGAACGATCTATTAGGGTGATTCGCATAAAAATACCCGGCTCGCAGTAAAAACGCGAGCCGGGTATAAGTGGAGTAATGAAGTTGAGAATATAAATGTATATGTTACGGAAGTTTTGAACCACGTGAACTAACATACAGGTCGTACCATTCCTTACGGCTAAGCTCCAGCTTGTCCGCATCGGCACAGGCAGTAATACGCTTCGGATTCACAGTTCCAATAACAGGCTGAATGGCAGCTGGATGTGTCATTAGCCAAGCCAATACAATAGCTTCGGGTGTTGTTCCTTTTTCATCTGCAAGCTGTTGGACCATAGCTGCTGTTTGGACGATATTCTCCGGTTGATCCTCTAATGAACGCCCGCTAAATAGACCTTGGGCGAGTGGCCCCCAGGCTTGAAGCTGAATGTTCTCCATTCGACAATGTTCAAGGGTTCCCTCAGGAAAGATAATATCCTTCCAGGGTTCACGATTTACACTGATTCCAGCATCCACCCAGCTGATCTTAGCCAAGCTCATATGCAGCTGGTTTACGATAAAAGGTTCATCGCAATAAGTCTGCAGCAGCTTGATCTGAGCGGCGCTCATATTGGAAACCCCGAAATGACGAACCTTACCAGCGGCCTTCAGTTGATGTAATGCGGAGGCTACTTCCTCAGGATCCATTAAGGGATCGGGTCTATGCAATAGAAGAATATCAATGTATTCGGTCCCAAGTCGTGACAATATTCCATCCACGCTGTTCAGAATATGTTGGCCAGAGAAATCAAACGTATTAGTGCTGTCCCCAGGCTCCATTAGCTTAATTCCACATTTAGATTGAATTATGATTTCTTCACGTAGTCCTGGACGATCCTTAAAAATCTGACCGAATACCTTCTCCGCCTTGCCACGAGTGTAAATATCTGCATGATCAAACATGTTGATGCCGATAGAAAGTGCGGCATCGACCGCTTCATGCCCTTGTTTAACATTCTCCGCAGTAATCGGCTCATGGTCCCAGTCACCGCCTAGTCCCATGCAGCCTAAAGCAATGCGGCTTGCGGGAATCCCGCGCTTGTTTAAAGGTAACGCTTTCAACAATGTGATTCCTCCTTGGAAAATATGATTGCGTACTTGTAGTTATTGTACACTCTCAGAAGCCCGTATGGTATTTTTTGTCGCTGGAAGAGCGGTGTTTGGTCTCCTCTTTATTCTTTTCTTCTTGCTTTTCCAGTGTCAAATCTTCCATCGGAATCGGGTCTACATTCTGCTCACTTTCATGAAGATCGAATAGACTTTCTTTCTCTGTTGGATATTGTTCCGGGTGATCCCGTTTGTCACTATTCAGCTGATGTTTTTCTTGGGTCATTTTTACCGCCTCGCCTTCCTTTGAGATTTAATGGATATTGTGCTCGTTAATAAACGTATTTTGACTCCCTTAAACAGAAAAAGAGGCCATTAGGCCTCTAAATTCAACGGTGTCCCTACGTCTTTTAGCTTGCGTGCTACAACATCATCGTATAGGCGCTGCAGCCATTTCAGCTCAGTCAGGGTGTGCTCATATGTACCGTACATTAGATGCAGGGCAGAACGAGGCACGATGGAGATATGCTCCTCGTATACCTGATAAGCCAGATTAACCTGATGTTCTGTTTCCCGGAGACGTTCCTCGAGCAGCTTCTCAACCTTGCTCTGATCGATATGACGGGACATAGCAAGCGCCATATACATCGGATGATAGAAGGGTTCGTTTTTCTTAATTTGTTGCAGGATAAGTTGTTCGAATAAAGCTTTACCTTGCTCTGTTATGGCATAGATCGTTTTGTCCGGCCGATCACTGCTGCGGATGACCTCTAAAGCTTCTATATAACCATCTTGTGCAAGCTTATCCACAGCATAATAGAGTGATCCCATCTGCAGCTTGGTGATCCGGTCCATGGAACGTTCCTTCATCACTAATGTGATTTCATAGGGATGCATGTTCCGCTCCAGCAGTAAACCTAAAATGGCTAATTTCATGGACATAATGGTTACCTTTTGCCCTCTGACGCCTGAACAGCTTTAGCAGGAATGGTAAGACGGTCTTTTGGCATGAGCAGTACAAAGACTAGACCGAGCACTGCAGGAATCAAAGCCCACATAAAGGTTTGTGCAATAGAGGTGGATAACGCACTTGATATTTTTTCTAATATTTCAGCAGGGATCTTCGCTCTTGCTTCAGGTGTTAACGCAGCGCGTGGATCTCCGAAAGCTGCTGACTGTTCACTACCGCCAAAAGCATCGCTTAGACTGTTAGTAAAGCTATTCCGCTGAATAATCCCGAAGATCGTAATTCCCAGCGTCATTCCAAGGGAGCGCATGAAGGTACTGGTTGATGTTGCCGACCCCCGTTGACGCATATCGAAATTATGGATAGCTGCCATGCTCAGCACGGAGAAGGAAAAGCCTACGCTGAACCCAGTCAGAGCCATAAATACATTAAGCATGAGGCGGGAGGTATCTGGTGATAAAGTGCTTAGGCTGTAGACCCCTGCGACAAAGCAGACTGCGGATAGGATCATAATGTTGCGGAAGCTGGTTTTTGTTGTAAGCAGCCCCCCGGTCTGACTGCCAACGACCGTACCGATCATCATCGGCATAAGGATCAGCCCTGAGTTCGTAGCTGAGCCGCCAAATACACCCTGCACAAAGATAGGGATATAAATAGTAGCTACGATAAAAGCAGAACCATAAAATAAGCTGGTCACGCTGCTTGTTGCAAACAACCGTTTGCGGAACATAGCGAACGAGATCACAGGTTCAGCAGCTACTCTCTCAATAAGGATAAACGCCAGCAAGAGAACAGCAAAACCTACGAATAAGCCAAGGATGGCACTGGAATCCCAAGCATATTGATTACCACCAAGTTCCAGAGCGAACATTAGGCAGATAATCGCGCCAACCAGAGTGAAGGCTCCGCCCCAGTCAATGCGCTGTTTAGCGTGGGAGATCGACTCCTTATAAGAAGTTGCAATCAGGAACAGTGCAATAATTCCTAGCGGCAGGTTAATGTAGAATACCCACTGCCAACCAACATAGTCGGTAATATAGGCACCGAGTAAAGGTCCAAGTACACTGGAGATTCCGAAGACGGCTCCAAAGAGACCGGTCAATTTCCCTCTTTTTTCAGGCGGGTAAATGTCGAAAACGATGGTGAAGGCGATTGGCATTAGTGCACCGCCGCCGATCCCTTGAATGGCACGGTAAATGCTGAGCTGTGTGATACTGGTGGCAGTACCGCACAGAGCCGAGCCAATCAGGAATACAATCAATCCGAAAATGAAAAAACGTTTACGTCCGTACATATCAGAGAGCTTGCCGAAGATAGGGGTCCCGGCCATTACCATTACCATGTAAGCCGAGGTGACCCATACGATTTTATCCAGACCGCCGAGATCTGAGACTATCGTTCCCATAGCTGAAGCTACAATGGTATTGTCCATTGCGGACATAAGAATACCAAGCAGCAGGCCAACTACTACGAGTTTAAGATTACTTTCTTTAGTATGCATGCTTCGCAGCTCCTTCTTCTAAATAGTGATAGTTCTGTTCGAAAAATGTTCATAATTGGAAGCAAAATTTATTATATTCAAATTTGAATAGGGAGGCAATAGTTTTTTTGAAAAATAGAGATGTATAGCCAACCATAGAAGAATACGGCGGTAATAAAGGGACAAACTACCGGTGGAGATCATCTGTGGATGAATTAGGAATGCCTCTTGACATACCCTACGGGGGTATATTATATTATAACCAAGGAGGCTGATTCTTATGTCTACTGCCAAGAAAGAGCAAGCTGCAGAATCCTGCGACATAAATTGTCATTCTTCATCATCAGGAGAACGAAAAAGTCATCATTCGGCAGAATTCAAGAATAACTTGAATACGCGCCTCAACCGGATTGAAGGCCAGATCCGCGGGGTAAAGGGTATGATTGAGCGGGATACCTATTGTGATGATGTGCTCAACCAGCTCGCAGCGGTACAGGCGGCGTTAAATGGTGTCGGTAAGTTGCTGCTAGAAGGGCATATGAAAAGTTGCATTGTTGAGCGAATCGAAGCTGGCGAACATGAGGTTATCGACGAGCTCCTAATTACGGTTAACAAATTAATGAAATAATAAGCTAATGCTTCTAGAGCATAGCTTCACAACATTTATTGGAGGTTATATTAATGTCAAACGCTACATTAAACGTTGAAGGAATGTCTTGTGGTCACTGTGTTAACTCCGTAGAGAAAGCCGTAGGCAATCTTGGAGCAACAGCTAAAGTTGATCTTGCTGCTAAGAAAGTTTCCGTCGAGTATGATGAGAACAAAGTAAGCCTTGGCGCGATTAAAGAAGCGATTGAAGATCAAGGGTATGACGTAGTTTAGTTTGAAGCACAGTAATAAGGCTTGGAGTGATATGGGGAAGCAACCCGAAGCTCCAATGCCTTTTCTTTTAGAAATTATCATACCCTATAGGGGTATGTGGAGGCGTGGAAATCATGGATAAAACCAAAACAACAGCTTCACCAAACGAACAGCAGGCAACTGTACAGATTACAGGGATGACTTGTTCCGCTTGTGCAACCCGGATTGAGAAAGGTTTGTCCCGGATGGACGGCGTATCTCGTGCGAATGTGAATCTAGCCTTGGAACAGGCTACTGTTGGATTTGATCCGACAGTATCAGGGTTGCCACAAATTGAAGATAAAATCCGTTCTCTTGGTTATGACACTATTAAAGAATCTGCGGATTTTGATATATCGGGGATGACCTGTGCTGCTTGTTCCTCACGGATTGAAAAAGTGTTGAGCCGTACACCGGGCATAGCAGCAGTTAATGTGAATTTGGCGCTGGAAACAGCACATGTAGAATATACACCCGGTAATATCAGTCCAAGGGAGATCATGGAGAAGGTAAGCAGTATCGGCTATAAAGCTTCTCTTAAAGAAGACCGCAAAGATCATGTGGATCGTCGTGGAAAAGAAATTCAGCATAAAAAGTGGAAATGGATCATTTCTGCAATTCTTTCGTTCCCATTGTTATGGGCGATGGCGGGTCATTTCTCCTTCACCGGCTGGATTCCAACACCGGATATATTTATGAATCCTTGGTTCCAGCTTGTTCTGGCTACCCCTGTGCAATTTATCATCGGTTGGCAGTTCTACGTCGGTGCCTATAAAGCCCTTCGTAACCGGAGTGCCAATATGGATGTGTTGGTCGTATTAGGGACGTCGGCAGCTTATTTCTACAGTCTTTATCTGACCATTGATTCCTTAAGCATGAAGGGAATGAATCATACTGTAGAAATGTATTATGAGACGAGTGCTGTACTCATTACCCTTATCCTCGTCGGTAAATGGTTTGAGGCGCTGGCGAAAGGCCGTTCCTCTGACGCAATCAAAAGCTTAATGGGGCTTCAGGCAAAAACCGCCCTCGTAATTCGGGATGGGCAAGAAATGAATATCCCGACAGATGAAGTCATTCCTGGCGATATTGTATTGGTGAAGCCCGGTACTAAGGTGCCTGTGGATGGCGAAGTTGTCGAGGGATCTTCTTCTGTGGATGAGTCGATGTTGACCGGAGAAAGTATTCCTGTGGAGAAAAAACCAGGGGATACCGTGATCGGTGCCACTATGAATAAGAATGGTATCTTGAGAATCAAAGCAAATAAAGTGGGTCGCGACACTGCGCTGGCTCAAATTATCCGAGTAGTGGAGGAAGCTCAAGGCTCCAAAGCTCCGATTCAACGGATTGCCGATGTAATCTCAGGGATTTTTGTGCCGATTGTTGTGGGTATTGCTGTGATAACGTTTCTGATCTGGTATTTCTGGGCAGCCCCTGGCCAGTTCGCTGATGCCCTCGAAAAAGCCATTGCAGTGCTCGTAATCGCTTGTCCATGTGCGCTAGGTCTGGCAACGCCAACCTCCATTATGGCAGGATCGGGCCGGGCAGCAGAGCTTGGAATCCTCTTCAAGGGTGGGGAGCATTTAGAGGGAGCGCAAGGGATCCAGACCGTTGTGCTAGATAAAACAGGTACAGTGACGAATGGTAAACCCGTGCTTACTGATGTTGTGACAACAACTGGAATTGCAGCTTATGGAAAAGAAAACGCGGAAAACCGTTTGTTAGCTTTAACTGCAGCCGCCGAAAAGCTATCAGAGCATCCACTTGCGGAGGCTATTGTTGCTGGCGCCGCTGATAGAGGTTTGGCTTTGCCTACTGCTGAGCAGTTTGATAATGTGCCCGGACGTGGAATTATGGCGGTTATCTCTGATCAGCAGGTTATGGTAGGCACACGGCGGATGATGGAAGATCATCAGCTCGATATCACAGAATGGACTCCAATTATGAAGAAGCTGGAGGAGTCGGGAAAGACAGCTATGCTAGTAGCGGTAGAGGGAGAAATCGCTGGAATTGTGGCCGTTGCTGATACGATTAAACCGACCTCAAAAGCGGCTGTAGCCGCGCTTCATGATATGGGTATTGAAGTCGTTATGATCACTGGTGACAATAAAATTACAGCTGAGGCTATTGCGAAGCAGGCAGGGATCGAAAAAGTGTTAGCAGAGGTTCTGCCAGAGGGCAAAGCTGAAGAGGTTCGCAAGCTCCAGCAAAATGGGACTAAGGTTGCCATGGTTGGGGATGGGATCAACGATGCTCCGGCACTGGCTACTGCCGATACGGGTATGGCGATTGGGACAGGAACGGATGTAGCTATGGAAGCAGCAGATATTACGCTGATGCGCGGGGATTTGAAGAGTATTCCTGATGCGATTATGATGAGCCGCAAAACGATGAGAAATATTAAACAAAATTTGTTCTGGGCGCTTGCTTACAATACAATAGGAATACCGATTGCTGCACTTGGGTTTCTAGCCCCATGGCTGGCAGGAGCTGCGATGGCATTTAGCTCCGTGTCTGTTGTCTTGAATGCACTTCGGCTACAGCGGGTAAAGCTGTAATATCACCATCACTATTTAGGGAGTGGCCACAGTGCAAGTAAATAACGATACAATTTCTCTGTTAATGAAACATGCCTCTGTCCGCAAGTTTCAGGATAAGCCAGTAAGTGAAGATCAGCTTAGCGCTATTATTGGAGCAGCTCAGATGGCTTCAACCTCAAGCAATGTTCAGGCCTATAGTGTTATTGCAGTTACTGACCCGGCACTAAAGACGGAGCTTGCGGGATTAGCGGGCAATCAGGCTTATATAGAACAATGCCCAGTGTTTTTGGTCTGGTGCGCTGATCTGTATCGGCTGCGCGAGGTGACGAAACCTCATTTGCAGGGAGAGACTTCTTATGAAGATTCTGCTGAGAACCTGATTGTAGCTACCGTTGATGTTGCGCTTGCTGCACAGAATGCTGCAGTGGCTGCGGAATCACTAGGACTTGGAATTGTATATATCGGTGGAATCCGTAACCGGATCGCTGAGGTATCGGAATTGCTGGGACTGCCTGAATTGGTCTACCCGATATTTGGGATGTGTGTGGGTTATCCTGACGGAGCTTCGGGCCTGCGTCCGCGGCTTCCACTAGAGGCTGTTCTGCATCGTAATCGCTACAATGCGGAAACCACTGTGGAGCAGGTCAAAACTTACGATAAAGTCTCTTCAGACTATATGCGTGAGCGGACCCACGGTGCCAAAGACACCCCTTGGTCGGCCATTATGGCGGAGCGATTGGCACAGCCAGCACGGCTGCATATGAAGGAGTTCCTGCTGGAAAAAGGATTCCTTCGAAGATAACTAAACTTTCTTCACCTAAAGAGGCTGCCTTATTAGTAGTTCATTCTACTGATAGGGCAGCCTCTCTTTTTTATTCGGAGCCAGGAAGGTGACAGTTGTCATCTTAAAGAAATGACAGTCCATACTAATGTCATGTCTTCTTTTTCCATATGATTGAAATAGATCAAACGCATTCGGAAGCGGAGGGATTACGTTATGGATAATATTATAGAAATGCACGGAGTCAGCAAAATATATAAGGATAAAAAGGCTGTAGATAATATCAGCTTTAACATTGCTAAAGGTTCGATTACAGCTATTCTGGGACCGAATGGAGCGGGTAAAACAACGGCATTAGGCATGCTGCTGGGGCTAATAGAGCCTACCGAGGGTACAGTGGAGTTATTCGGGCATCATCCGAAGGATAAAGTGGTACGAGAAAAGACAGGAGCGATGCTGCAGGAGGTAAGTGTAATGGATCGGCTAAAGGTGCGGGAGATCATTGACCTGATCCGCAGTTATTATCCAAAGCCTATGGATATGGAGTTTCTAATTAAGGCTACTGGACTTGCGCCAGCCGATTTGAATAGATACGCCGAGAAGCTCTCGGGCGGTCAAAAGCGTAGTTTGGGTTTTGCGCTAGCCCTCGCGGGTAATCCGGAGCTGATCTTTTTCGATGAACCTACAGTCGGACTTGATATTACTTCCCGGCGGCGGTTCTGGGAAACGGTTCGTGGACTTGCGGAGCAAGGAAAAACGATTGTGTTCACGACCCATTATTTGCAGGAAGCAGAAGATATCGCGGATCGTATTCTGTTATTCAGTAAAGGCCACTTAGTTGCGGACGGAAGTCCAGATGAGATTAAATCGCGGATTGTGAAGCGTTCCGTGTCCTTCCTGCCTGTGGGTGATCGCTCGCAATTGCGCAGCAACCTGCTTGACCTAGCTGCTATAGAGGATTGTTATGAAAAAGATGGCCGCATTCATGTGACCACAGAGGATACAGATGAGGCGCTTAAAGCGATTTTTGTGGCTGGACTTCCCGTGAAGGATGTTCGAATTGATCAGGGACGTTTGGATGAGGCTTTTGAACAATTGACCATGAACCAAGAGGAGGCTGTCTAACCATGAGACTAATTACTGTACAGTGTAAAGCAGAAATGCTGCGGATCATCCGTAATCCCTATTATGTGTTCTGGTCTTTGCTCATGCCCATCATGTTCTATTTCATCTTCACCCGGGTGGTCAATACAGGTAGCGATGACCTAACGTGGCGTGCTCATTATTTAATGTCTATGGCGACCTTCAGTGTAATGGGCTCAGCCATTATGACGCTTGGCATCCGGTTGGTGCAAGAGCGAACACAGGGCTGGACCACCTTTATTCGGATTACACCGCTGCCGGGTTCGATCTATTTTTTCGGAAAAATGTTCGGACAGACGATGATGCATCTGTTTTCGGTCATTTGTATTTTTATCGCAGGCTATTTAATCAATGGCGTCTCTTTATCCGCGGGTCAATGGGTGCTTAGCGGGCTGTGGATCCTGATCGGTTCTCTACCATTTTTAGCGATTGGTACGCTTGTAGGTGCTATGAAACGGGTGGATACAGCCAGTGGAGTCAGCAACGTGATTTATATGGCTCTTGCTGTAGCAGGGGGCATGTGGATGCCGATTGAGATTCTGCCACGATTAATGCAGCGGATTGGTCATTGGTTGCCTTCCTATAACTATGGGAATGGAGCCTGGGAGATCGTTCGTGGATCAGCTCCGACGTGGAGTAATGTCTTGATTTTGCTCGGATATTTGGTAGTTTTTATGTTACTATCGGTCTATATTCGAAAAAAACAGGAAGCGGTGTGAATGAATGGCTGAGCGTGCGAAGTTCCGGTTATTTCCACAAAAACAGGGGTTTTTCCCTTTTGTATGGGCTGTTTATCTGGTTTTGCCCATCCTGAATTTGCGCGGGGAGACTGGAATGAAGCTCATTCTGGGCGGGATTATGATAGCGGTATTTGCCCTCAGCTATCGCCAGCTGTATTGGGTGCGGGGTGGAGTGTTTAATGTTTGGTTAATTATTCAAATGTTGATCATCGTGGTGCTTAGTGTGTTCTATACCCCCTATAATCTGTACATGGGCTTTTTCACCGCAAATTTTATCGCATATTATACGGAGAATAAAGGTTTCAAAATTGCATTTACTTCTTTTGTGATCATGATCCTTTCGGTGCTGGTCTTAGTGGGTCGTGGGATGGAGTGGGGAAGTGTGATATTTTTAGCTCCGTTTATTATTATTATGTTGATTAGTCCGTTCGGAGTGAGGTCCATGAATCGGAATCAGAAGCTGGAGAAAGAGCTGGATCAAGCGAATGAGGTAATTAAAGAGCTGGTGAAGCGTGAGGAACGAATGCGAATCGCCCGTGACCTGCATGATACCCTTGGCCATACCTTGTCCTTGATTACGTTAAAGAGCCAACTCGTAGAGAAGCTGGTGACGAAAAATACGGAGCGAGCCCAAGAGGAAGCGCGGGAAATCCAGCGCACTTCACGGGCTGCGCTCCGTCAAGTGCGTGAGCTAGTGTCGGAAATGCGTGCGGTCTCAGTAGCAGAGGAACTGGCTGAAGCTGGAGAGATGCTGCGGACGGCAGAGATCGCCTTAGAAGTGGAAGGGGATATCTCTCTGGAGGGGGTATCCGACCTGACGCAAAATATCCTCAGCCTCTGTATCAAAGAAGCGGTGACTAATATCGTGAAGCATAGCAGAGCGGATAAATGCTTCATAGGAGTGGCAAAGCTGGCTGGAGAAGTGCGAATTACCGTTAAAGATAACGGTATTGGCCTACAGCACGGGGAGAAAGGGAACGGCGGGCTTAACGATGGAAATGGCATGAAGGGGATGGCGGAGCGCCTATCCCTGATTGATGGCTCCCTGTCGCTAAGCTCAGCTGAGGGTCAGGGAGCTAAGCTGATCGTTGCCATCCCGCTAATCGTAAAAGATGCACAAGGGGGTGAGACTGCATGATAAGCATTGTTATAGCGGAGGATCAACGTCTGCTTCGGGGAGCGATGGCTTCTTTGCTGGATCTTGAAGACGATATCGAAGTAGTCGGAGAAGCTTGTGATGGGGCGGAGGCGTTAGCTTTAATCGACAAGCTTCAGCCGGATGTCTGTCTCATGGACATTGAAATGCCGTTCAAGAGCGGGCTGGAGGTTGCAGAAATATTGCGGAGTAAGGGGTGTCCGACCCGTATTATTATTTTGACTACCTTTGCCCGTCCGGGATATTTTGAGCGTGGAGTAAAGGCTGGTATTCAAGGGTATTTGTTGAAGGACGAGCCTGTAGATAAGCTAGCTGAATCTATTCGTCGTGTCATGGCTGGACATCGGGAGGTATCTCCGGAGTTAGTCTTTGGCAGTTTGCGGGAGGAGAATCCATTAACAGCACGGGAGCGAGAGATTTTAAAACTGGCTGGAGAAGGGCAAACCGCGAGCGAGATAGCCTTTTCGCTGCATCTGTCTTACGGCACTGTCCGCAATTACATCTCTGAAATACTCAACAAGCTGGAAGTGAAAAGCCGGATTGAGGCGGTACGGCTGGCGGAAGAAAAAGGCTGGATTTGAGGGGAGAAGGGTATTGTTATGCAAATATTTCTGATTCGTCATGGTGATCCGGACTATTCCATAGATAATCTAACGGAATTCGGGCATCAGGAAGCAGCAGCGGCATTGGGAAAACGCATGGCATCTATCGGTCTGGTTGAATTATATGCTTCACCATTGGGGTATGAACTATCGCCCAAGGGGATTAATGGGTAATCATGTTTAAGGTGACTGATTAAGAGCGAGCTAGGATATTGTCTATGAAGTGAAAGGCCATCCCGCAGAGGATGGCCTTTTTTTTAAATACAACAAGAACGTATAAGTTCGGCACGATACATTACCTTCTATTTCTCGCATAAGCGCTTACCGTTCTTTAGGGACATCGAAGGCATTTTTGCTTGCATATAAGAATCGTGCCCCTTGCCCAGTTCCTGATTTCCACTTGCTATTGTACTAACGGACTTAGATGCAGCTATTTGTACATTTTAAGCCTTTTGGAGGAAGTTGCGGACTCGAGAGATCTTATTTTCCATAAATGGAGGGAATATCGTGCTATTTTAGTGATATAAAGTCTCTGAAGTCCGTTAGCATCCCAGAACAGCGAAATAGTTACGAATAAGGGCTGTGGTGTCCGAACGCAATTCTGAATTCTGCTCGCAATAAAGCTACATTGGCAGATAGCAGCAGCTTTTCATGAAATGGTCGACTCATTTTAGTTTTGAGCCTACTCTATCTGAAATTCCACTCTTCACCGTGGATTTAATTTCACCTGTGAACCTTTGCCGCCTGTCTGTATGCCCGTTTCCTTCGTTCCAACGTCCTTCAAGTCAGTCACTAGTCGCTCCAATACGGCCTTGGAGGCAGCCGCTTCTTTGGCGCCGGATGCCTTCACGACTAATTGCACCGGCTTGCCGGAGCGGAGATGCTTATCAGCCTGACGGAGCTTAGTATCGTAGTCGTGCTCTTTAATATGAGCAGTGAAGCGGAGTTCTTTGACCTTCTCCTTGCTGCCGCCCTTTGCAGCTGAACCCCCACTGGCCTTGCGTGCTGAGGCTGCCTCCTTCTGCGCGGCCGCTTTTGCTTTGCCTTTTGCAGTTAGGCTGCAGGGCGGTGGGCTGCTCATTAGCGAGGTGCATACCAGATCAGCACCTGCTGATCTGGCCATGGCCAGCGCCTCTTCCCGGGAGACGATACCCAGCTTCTCACCCCTAAGTCCTGTAAGGACTACTTCGGATGCTCTGATTTGTTCATTGATTAATACTGCCACTTCTATGAATCCTCCCCTGATAACGATGATAAAGCTATCATATATGGAACTAGCTTGAGGTTCAAATGTGGAGCGTAGGATTAGCGTTACTAATCCTCTCAATTTCTTCTTTTATGATTTTTAGGATTAGTTTTTTAGATGATGTTGCTAGATATTCTCGGTTGCGCCGCTGCAATATACCTACTTGAATGAACGGCTCGCTTAGTTCAACATCTATTTTTACGATATCTGTCATTAAAGCTGTCGAATCAAGCACTACCCCTACCCCAGGGTTCTTTCTTACAAAATGAGGAATAGCAGAAATTTGGCTTATGGTGGATAAAGTGGGCTTTGATTCGAATCTCGAAAATTGCTTAGCTAACCGAAGGTAATATAAGCAAGTGCGCCCTCCAGCTATAATTGGATATTCAAGAATTTCTCGAAATGAAATATCGTCTCGTCCGCTTAAAGGATGATGTTCATCTACTATAAAAGCGATTTTCTCGTGATAGAGCGGTTCGAAATAAAAGAAGGACAGGTCGGACGGCTCGCCGCAGATGGCGAAATCCAGTTCACTTTGTAGAACAAGCTGTGAGAGGGAATCAGTGTTACCCTGAATGAAGTTACATGCCATTTTTGGTTTTTGCTCCTGAAACTTTCGCAAGGCGTTCGGTAGGACGGATTCCATCATGGATTCAATGCCTCCGATATGAAGTGTGCCAATTTCGTCATGCTGTAAAGCTTTGGTGAGTTCTGATACATAGTTCCAGTGTTGAATAAGGTTATCGATTTCCGCTGCAAAAACTTGCCCAGCACTTGTCAGTTCTACTTCCCAGCCTCTGTGAAAGAGTTGTATGCCCAGTTCTTTTTCAAGTCGTTGAATTTGGTTGGTAATGGTAGACTGCGCATAATTCAACTTCTCGGCAGCGCGTGAGAAAGTGCCTTCTTGAAGAATGGTCTTAAAAGCCATCAGTTCTTTTAGATCCATCGATTGTCACCTCTATCGGTATAATTGATTAAGATTATTATCTTATTCAATTATATAAATCAAAATACTGAGAGTACAATAAAAGAATTCCAAAGAAGGAGTGAATTAAAATGCCTTTCATTAGAGTCAGTTATCTGGAGCAACAATACGACATTCATCAGCTAGAAGGAATATGCAGAGCGATTATGAGCGCGTTAATTCAGCATTTCCATGTACCGGAGGATGATATGTTTCAGGTTTTTCATGCGCATAAAGCGGGGGAATATTTTTATAGTAAAGATTATTTAAATATTGAACGAAGCGACGGACTGATATATATCCAAGTTACGCTAAAATCCGGAAGATCAACGGAACAGAAGAAAAGCTTTTACGCGAGGCTAGCCGAGGAATTATCGATGACGCTAAACATCAGAAAAGAAGATATATTCATTGTGCTCGTCGATACGGAATTCGAAGATTGGTCGTTTGGTAACGGTGTTGCTCAAATGCTACAACCTCCGGTTAGGGAGGCGTAATATGGCGCATCAGAAAATCGCCACAAATGTACGGGAATCGTTAGGCGAGTTCGCTCCGGCATTCGTCGAATACTCGGAAAATGTGTTATTTGGGGACTTATGGAGACGTGAGCAATTATCACTTCGGGATCGTAGCATGATTACGATTTCTGCCTTGGTGATGGGGGGCATGACGGAACAACTCCCCTATCATCTGCGCTTGGCTTTAGAGAACGGCTTACAACTTGAAGAAATCGTGGAGGCTATCACCCACCTTTCTTTTTATGTAGGTTGGCCGCGAGCCTCTTCTGCTCTAGAGGTTGCAAAGGATGTAATAGGAAAAAATAAATAACGTCTGACTTTTCAATCCCATCCGTAACCTTTAGGAACTTCATTGGCACTTGTATATAATACGGAAGAAGGGAGCGGGGGAGAAAATGCTTCAGTATATCGAAGAGGCTAAACAAGGAGACCGACAAGCTTTTGAACAGATTGTTAGGCACTTTACACCGATGGCCAATGCAGTTGCGTTCGAAAAGCTGCGTGACTATCAATTAGCGGAAGATGCTGTGCAGGAAGCTTTCACAGAAGCCTTTTTGCATTTGAATAAATTACGAGCAGTAGAGGCATTCCCGGGCTGGTTTAAAGCTATTGTGGTGCGGCAATGTTATCGTATCTTGCGAAGAAAGCAGCATCCTGCATTACCCTACGATGAAGCTGCGCAAGCGACAGAATCTTCATTTTCTATAGCAGATATTATTGAAAAAAAGGAAACCCAGCGGCTGGTTCACGAGTCTATAGCTGCATTAACGTCCAATATGCGGATTGCCGTTCAATTATATTATTTTCAAGGCTACTCACTACAAGAGATTGCTGACTTTCTGGGGACTTCGGTTTCGGTATTGAAGAAGCGACTTTTTGATGCCCGCCGCAAACTGAAAGGTGCATTGCCTGTGGCAGATGTTCTTTCCGTATTCAACCATTTGTACGAAGGGGGAAAAGATGTGCTTCACATTGTAAATGGAGATGTAGTGGGAGAGAAGCTGCGGCAAGGAATCGTTAAAGGTGATGTACTGGTGTGGAGAGAGGTATATTCGCATGGGCCCGTATTTTTGGATCCTGCCGATGGAGATAACCGTGCAGTTCGAGCGCAATATTTGGAACAAACGATGGGAATTCCGCAGAGGGAATTTATTGAAAATAGTGAGAGGCAAGAGAAGATTTTAGCTGATTTTCATAAATATGAAGAAGTGGTGTTATGGTTCGAGCATGATCTTTTCGATCAGACGATGCTCAGTTATTTACTCCATTGGTTCTCGAAGCAGAAAATGTTAACCACCAAGCTAAGCTTACTATGCATTGGAGAGTATCCGGGAATAAAGTTATTTCGAGGACTTGGACAACTTTCTATAGAGCAGATGGAAACATTATCAGGCACATGGAAGCTAATCGGAGCCAAAGAACTAGAAGCAGGTCAAGCACTCTGGGAAGCCTATGTATCACCGAATCCAGAATTGCTGCAACAACGATTAACTACCGATACATCGGCTTTGCCCTTTGCACATGACGCTTTTCAGGCGCATTTATCGCGCTTTCCCTCTACTACAAACGGACTTGGTATCGTAGAACAACTCACGCTGGAGATGATCTATGAGGGAATAAAATCACCCTATGAGCTGTTCAAAAATGTGGGTGATCAGCTTCATATCTTAGGAATGGGCGACTTGCAATATTGGCATATCCTAAGAAAGCTGGTACAAGGCCCGTACCCTTTGCTACAAACCCATGGATGCAATGAGTTCCCTGTTTATAACGATTCAGTAATACAATTTAAAGTCTGTGAGCTTGTATTAACAGAGCTAGGTAAGAGTGTAATAGCTGGAAACGAAGACTGGGTGCAGAAGAATGACAGCGATGAGTGGTTTGGAGGTGTACATCTGCAAGGATTGACTCCGCGCTGGCGGTGGAATCCGTTGGTCGGTGCGCTTCAGGATAGAAGTGCCGAGGCGTAATTTATTAATCTAAATGTTTGCTACACAAGGCATATTGAGCATAAAAAGACTTCCACTAACTTGGAGATACTCAAGCGCTCCAGAGGGGGAAGTCTTTTTGTGTTGTATCCATATATTATATGAATAGTAAATATAGTATATATCATCTATTTAAAGGGTGATTGATCTTTGTTGGAGAATATTATCTATAGAATAAATAGTGAAAGTATTCACTTGTTGATGTAAAGGGAGGAATATTCGTTACACGATAGGAGGATGATGTATCAATGTCCATACAGAATAAAACAGTAATGATAAGAATTGCAAAAGCGAATTTAAAAGCGGAAAAAACCAAAAATTATTTTGTAGGCAGTGTAATAGCTTTAGCTGCATTTTTATTAACTGTTGTAATGACCTTTGGTTATAATTCTTTTACTAACCTACAAAATGAGTCGAATTTCCAAGCTTTATTCTATAACCTCAATAACAATGAAATCTCACGATTGAAAGAAATAGAGGAAATTAATAAAATCGGACTCTATAAGGAAATAGGCAGAGAGAAAAAAGAAGAACGTTTATTGTCCATTCTCTACACGGATCCAGCCATGATGGATTTATCAAATGCCAATATCGTTCTGGGGAAATTTCCTACAAAAGAAAATGAAATTGCAATAGAAAAAGACTTTCAGTTATCCGATGATCGAAGCCTGGGGCTTGGCGATTCTATTTCTTTGCAATTTAGAAACAATGCCAGCAAAGAATTTCAAACCAGCCAATTTGTGATTACTGGAATTCTGCAAACAACCGCATCAGGTAACGAGAATCGAATCGGTTACAATGCTCTGGTATCAAGCGCGTTCGTTGAGGCGGATCCGTTTCTTTCCAAAGAAGATTACTCCGCGGCAATTAGCATCAACAATAGCAGCAGTTATTCCAACGAGGAACTGAAGTCAAAAATCAAAGAAATAGGGCAGCGAATGGGTATCCCTGAGAGAAATATTCAGATCAATAATGTGAATGTGGATAGTAATAATCTGTCAGGAAGCACTGTGATAACCATCCTGTCTATCATGCTGATTATCGTACTGGCTTGTTGGCTTGTCATCTACAATATCTTTTATATTTCAATTACTAAGCGAATTAAACAATACGGACAACTTAGAGCAATCGGTGCAACAAAAAAGCAGATAAAACAGCTTGTTCTATATGAAGGGAAAAATCTTTCAAGAAAATATATCCCTATTGGAGTTATCTTTGGATGTTTAATGAGCTGGATTTTAAGTGGCTTTCACTGGAATGCAGCTCCAAGTTTTTCACTTGCTTTTTTAGCAGGTTTGCTCACCAAAGTAACAGTTAGAGCTTCATTAAACGCACCATCTAAATTCGCATCAAGAATCTCCCCTATAACAGCGATTAGACATGTAGATGCCGATGTTAATACAAAAAAGGAGAAAAGAAACTCTAAAAGACTAACACCATTTTCTTTAGCTGCATTGAACTTATCAAGAAGCAGGAAAAAGACGGTGTTAACTTTGCTGTCTCTTTTTTTAAGCGGAACGCTATTTGTTTCCTTGGGGACATTGTTAAACTCGGTCGACCCAATCTCAAAAGCAGAGAAATATTTTCCAAATCATGGTCAGTTTGATATTCAAATTAATAATGATTTGTATTCTGAAACAACCTCATTAAGTGATCTTCAGACGGAAGGGCAACTATCTACTTCTTTAAAAAATAAAATCCTAGCTATAAATGAAGTTGAGGACGTAATCGAACATCAGTATATTGAAGCTGCTATCGAAGGAATAAAAACGGATGACGGGGCCGCGATAGTCAGTATTGAGAATATCCCTACGTTATACAACGAAAGATGGAGTAGTCATTTGGCTGAGGGGAAGATCCCGGATGTTGATTCATCGGATGCATCCTACATTCTCTTGAACAGCGCCAGTAGTGACTTAGATTATTACGGGGCTCATTACTCTGTCGGTGATCATATTTCATTCATAATTGCTAATGATCAGGAGAAGGCCAAACATGATTTTGAGATCATTGGAGATATTCCGGATAAGAATTCAGGAACTTCATTTTATCTTCCACCCAAAGTAATGCAAACTACAGCCCCTTTTAATAGCAATAAGAGCTACGAAGTTATTACTATGGATAAAGCGAATGAAGAGTTAATAAAGAGTGAGTTAGAGGGTATGATTCTCAATGAGGATACACTCAAATTATTGTCTTTTTCCGAAGTTGTGGAATCCAATAGAATTGCTTTTAGAACTATCACTATTTCAGTGTATAGTTTTATGGTTTTTATAGCAGTATTCAGTATGATCAATCTCTTGAACACCATAATCACCACTATTTCTGCAAGAAAAGGGGAGCTAGGCCTTATGCAAGCCATAGGAATGGGCCGAAAACAATTAATGGCTATGTTAACCTATGAAACAG
This sequence comes from Paenibacillus sp. FSL H3-0329, assembly GCF_037963285.1. Taxonomy (NCBI): domain Bacteria; kingdom Bacillati; phylum Bacillota; class Bacilli; order Caryophanales; family Paenibacillaceae; genus Paenibacillus; species Paenibacillus sp. FSL H3-0329. The sequence goes on from NZ_CP150150.1 coordinate 430,338, forward strand.
GATTTTTAGTTGTCGGAAGCTTTACGATGGCTCTTGTTACGGGCAATCTAATGGGATACATGATAAGTAAGAGTGCGGGGAATATGGGGGGGCTTTCCTACATTCAATACCAATTCCCTTGGAGTGCTATTTTCCTGTATTTCTTGGTTATTTTACTTGTCCAGACTGGTATGGTTCAGTTTGTTAGACGAACAATATCGAAGCAGAGCATTATAGAGCAATTAAATTAACGATGCGGAAAGTTTAGCTATATTTAATAAATCCCTCGCCTTTATACGGGCCAAACGTGAAAATAAATAGTGAGTAGCAATTAACGTTGAAGGGTGATTTATATGCTGAAACTACCGGTGTATCATTCCGTTATTTCTTCCCATGCCTTAGTACCCGTAATTAATGATCTTTATGAAATCGGGGATGTTTTGGAGTGTAGTTTTTATGAGAACGGACTTAATGATACCTATTTACTAAAGACCTCTATTGATAAATACATTCTTAGGATCTATAAAGCTCATTGGCGAAATAAACATGAGATTGATTTTGAAGTGGAGGTATTGAATCACTTAAATAAGAAGAATATCCCTGTATCGGCTCCGGTAATCAGCAGGGATGGTGGTTACCTAATTGAGCTGGAGGCTCCTGAAGGAACACGTTACGCAGTACTGTTTACTTTTGCAAAAGGCAATTATTCCGATGAAAAAACTAGCTGTGAATTATACGGTGAACAAGTGGCTAAGATGCATCTGGCTATGGATGATTTCGAATGTGGGCAGCAAAGATTTACGCTTAATCTGGATCATCTGCTTAAAGAACCGCTTCAATCGATTCGCAAGCCTTTATCCCACAGGCAAGAGGATATCGATTATCTAGAATCTTTGTCGGAAGTATTGGCAAATAGCATAGCTGAAATCTCATCAGAGCTGGATTGGGGGGCATGTCATGGTGATCTTCATGGAGCGAACGTACATTTCTACGAGGATACCCTGACTCATTTCGACTTTGATTGCGGAGGTTTTGGCTGGAGGGCCTATGATGTTTCCGTGTTTTTGTGGTCAAGGGTTAGAGGGAAAGAACGAGAGCATTTTGACAATGAACAATGGACTGTTTTCCTGGAGTCATACCAAAAGCATAAAGTATTATCTGAGAACGATCTAAAGGCAATCCCTATATTTGTTGCTATCCGGGAGATATGGTTGATGGGTCTGCACACAGGGAACGCACAGGTTTGGAGTTGTGGGTGGCAAAACGATCATTACTTCAATACTAATCTGCAATTCCTACGTAATTGGTGTGAAGTTCATTCTATCCAATAGACAATACCCAAACAAGAAGCCACTCCATATTGATAAGCTCCCATCATAGTAGACAGTAGAAAAAACAAAAACTTCTACTGCTACAATGATGGGAGTTTTTCTAATGTCTAATAGAAGTCCAACATCTTTAAAAGTAAAATTACATGTCGTAGGGCTGTGCCTTGAGCACAAGTCAAATCCAAACTATGAGGCAAAGCAGCTAGGTCTTAGTTCACACACAGTTAGAGAATGGATTAGGAAATATAAAGCAGATGGTTTGGACGGGTTGAGGGAATCGAGAACATGGAAATCATACCCAAAGGAATTGAAGCTTGCTGCTGTTAACGAAGTGTTGTCTGGTCGTTGCTCCGTTGAAGAGGTGACAAACAAGCATTATATTTCAAGCAGAAGTGTTTTGACAAAATGGATTACCAAGTATACTAATGAGATAGAATTGAAACCTACACATACAGGAAAAGGACTATCTCATATGAACCAAGGACGTAAAACAACTTTCGAAGAACGCATTGAAATTGCACAATATACCATCGCTAATGGATTGGATTATCAGAAAGCGATTGAAAAGTACGGAGTATCTTATCAGCAAGTTTACGCATGGGTCCGGAAATATCAAGTTGGCCGCGAGGAGGCTCTTCAGGACAATCGCGGTCGCAAAAAGCCTGTAGAAGAACTAGATGAGCATGACCGCCTTAAACTACGGATTAAAGAGCTAGAAGCGCGAAATGAATACCTAGAGATGGAGAATGACTTCGCAAAAAAGTTGGCGGAGATCAAGCGACGAAATACACGCTAACCCTCGTTCGACAAGTAAACTTGTATCAAGCGATTCAAGAACTGAACAAAGAAAAAGGTCACGCAATTACGAAGTTGTGTGCGTTAGCTGGGGTTGCTCGATCTGCCTATTACAAGTGGTTAAAATGGAAACCCTCTTGCATAGAACTTGAAACTCGTGCGTTAGCGAAAGAAGTAAAGCTACGATATGACAAGCGAAAAGGGATTCTTGGCTATCGTCAAATGCGCACGCAATTAAACCGAAAGCTCAAAAAGAAGTACAACAAAAAGCGTTATTACCGAATCATGTGTGCTCTTGGGCTTAAAGCGGTCATTCGCAGAAAACGAGCAAGTTATGTGAAAGCTACGGAGATCCATGTAGCTGAAAATGTAATGAACCGTAACTTTGATGCCAATTCTCCTAATTCAAAATGGTGTACAGATGTGACTGAACTGAAGTACGGGAATGGGCGCAAAGCCTATTTGAGCGCTATTATTGATGTCTATGATAATTCCATTGTCTCATGGGTATTAAGCCATTCTAACAACAATAAACTCGTGATGGATACGTTGAAGAGGGCTTACGCAAAGAATCCTGGCGTATCCCCTCTTTTACAAAGCGACAGAGGCTTCCAGTACACGTCTCATGAGTACAACCGACTTCATATAAAATACGGATTTAAGAAAAGCATGTCTCGTGTGAGTCGGTGTTTGGACAACCAACCTATTGAGCGTTTTTGGGGTACATACAAGTCAGAAAGCTATTATCTTACAAAGTATGACACCTATGATGATGTCCTTACAGAGGTTAGCAAATATATTCACTACTACAATAATTACCGCTACACAGAGTGTTTGGATGGCTTGTCACCTAGCGAATACCGACGAGCTGCATAACGAAGATACCTCAGTTCTGGCAATACGAACTGAGGTATCTAAACTAACTATTTTTGTTTTTTACACTGTCCACTTGACAGGGAGCACTTCATATTTAGGGGTGGCTTTACTTCAGTCATTATTCATAAACGTCTTATGATAAGCGTTACGATATTGGGTGGGCGTCATGTTTTCGTATTTTCGGAAGAGGCGCATGAAATATTTATCGTCGGTGAACCCCGTCTCTGTCGCGATTTCCCTCACGCTTAATGCGGTTCTGGTTAGTAGCTCCTTCGCTTTAGTCACACGTGCTGAATGGATATATTCCAATGGCCCCATGGAGGTATGCTGTTTAAATAGCCGAGCTAAATAGTCCTTGTTGTAATTGAATTTATCCGCGATGATGGCCACGGTAAGCGGTTCGCTTGCATGTATCCTTGTCCACTCAGCTATTTTGACGAAGGTGACATCTTGCTGTGCGCGGATCAGCTTACTGGCGAACGGCTGAAGTGCATGCTCAGATAGCTCAATTAAAAGCGAGGTCAGCAAATAATTAACGCTGGAATAGGTTAAATACCCCGAATTGGCCACATGAAGGATTTGATTCGCCAGAATATGAATCCGGTCACTATGTTCGATTTTTATGATTTGGGGCAGATATAGATCATGTACGGACCATAAGCGCTGTGTGCGCGAAAAGATTTCTTCTGCCTCAGGCTTCATTTCCTCCTCACTCAGCAATAGCCCCTCGTTTGTCAGTTCGAAATGAAACCAATAAAACTTAACCCCGGGTCGTGACTCTCTATAGCCGACATGTGTGCGATTAGGCATGAGCAGAAGAGCTTCGTCAGGGCCTACTTCAAATTGTTTGTTTTCCTCACTCAAATATACTGTTTCGTTCACGCCAATGATTAGTTCGTAGTTCCCCATAACACGCTCCACATGCTTCCATGGTGTTTCTGAGATAAATTCACCTGCCGCTGTAAAATGAACAGGTACATCTGCATTTATTTTTAAATAGCTCATGCGGTCCTCCTAGCAATCAATAAGTCGGGTTTGTCCACTATTTGTACGACTGATCTACCGACAAATCAACGTTCCGGTGTTATCTTATGGATACAAATATACACTTGTCATCTAACCCTGACAAGATTGCGAGGGAGCGATTTCATTGAAGACGCAAGCTTTTGATCTACAGAACGTACGAATTGATTCAGGTCCACTTCTCCATGCGATGGAGTTAAATACTGATTATTTACTCAAGCTTGAGGCAGATCGGCTTCTGTCGCGTTTTCGCGAATATGCTGGCTTAGAGCCTAAGGCTGCTCACTACGAGGGCTGGGAATCTCAGGGGATTAGCGGCCATACGTTAGGCCATTATATTTCTGGATGTGCGTTAATGTATGCCTCTACGGGAAATGAAGAGCTGCTACAACGCGTGAATTATGTAGTAGATGAATTAGAGCAATGTCAGGATGCGCATGGCAATGGCTTTATTTCCGGCATTCCTCGTGGCAAGGAGTTATTTGAGGAAGTGAAGGCAGGCGACATTCGCTCACAGGGCTTTGACCTCAACGGAGGTTGGGTGCCACTTTACACGATGCATAAGCTGTTTGCAGGTCTTCGCGATGCTTATCGACTGGCCGGCAATCAGAAGGCGCTCGTTATTGAAACGAAGCTGGGCCTGTGGCTTGAGGATATTTTTGCAGGGCTGAGTAAAGATCAGATCCAAGAGGTGCTGCGTTGTGAGTTTGGCGGCATGAATGAAGCGCTGACGGATTTGGCAGAGGATTCCGGGGAAGAGCGTTTCCTCGCGTTAGCGGAAAGCTTTTATCATGGGGAAGTGCTTAATGATCTTGCTATAGAAAAAGATACCCTAGCTGGAAGACATGCTAATACACAGATTCCAAAAATCATCGGAGCTGCTAGACAATATGAGGTAACAGGGCAGGAGCATTATGCAGGTATTTCCCGCTTCTTCTGGGATCGGGTCGTGAATCATCATTCTTATGTGATCGGCGGCAACAGCTATAATGAGCATTTTGGTGAACCGGATAAGTTAAATGACCGATTGGGCGAAGGCTCCTGTGAGACATGCAACACGTACAACATGCTGAAGCTGACCAAGCATATGTTCCAATGGGATGCGTATGCAGCGTATGCGGATTACTACGAACGTGCGATGTATAACCACATCTTAGCCTCTCAGGAGCCGGTAGATGGCCGGGTATGTTACTTTGTATCTCTCGAGATGGGTGGACATAAATCATTTAATTCGCAGTTCGAAAGCTTTACGTGTTGTGTAGGCTCGGGAATGGAAAGCCATTCTATGTATGGCTCGGCGATATACTTCCATAGTGCAGATGAGCTTTATGTCAATCAGTACGTACCTTCTACAGTGGCTTGGAAAGAGCAAGGCATTAGCTTGCAGCAAGAGACCAAGTTCCCGGCAGAGGGACAAGGTGTACTGCGGATCAGTGCAGCACAGCCAACGAAATTCACATTAAAGCTAAGACATCCTTACTGGGCTGAGCAAGGGATGAGTGTTAGCGTAAATGGTGAAGATGTTCAAGTAAATGTAGGCAAATCTAACTACTTTACTTTGGATAGAGAGTGGCAGGATGGAGACGTTGTCGAATACGATATTCCGATGTCGGTGAGAATCGAGACGATGCCGGATAATCCCAACCGAGTTGCCTTCCTTTACGGGCCACTTGTGCTCGCAGGTGATTTTGGGTCTATAAATGCAGAGGCCAATAGCGATCGCGCCCTTGCCTCCGTATTAATCGGAGATCGGGACACACTGACGGACAACCTCATCCAATCTACTGTGAGCAAAAATGTGTTCCGGATGAAAGGTTTAGGGTATACAGGGGATCATGAGCTTCGTCCGTTCTACCCTATGCATGATCATCGTTATTCCGTGTATTGGGATTTGTTCACACCGGAAGAGTGGAAACTGGCAGAGGCTGAATATCGCGAAGCCGTGGAGAATAACTTGCTGCTTGAGCTGTTAACTGTCGATTCCGTACAACCTGCTGAAATGCAGCCTGAACGCGATCATAATTTCACAGGTGAATTTGTAGGCTTAGGCAAAATCCACAATCGCAAGTATCGGGACAGCTGGATCAATGGCTGGTTCTCCTTCACGATGGAAGTTTTGCCGGATGAGCAAGTGGATCTGGTGGTCACGTATCTGAAGTCGAACGATACTTCGCTGGCATTCGATATTTTGGCGGATGGGGAGCAACTTGGTGTAGGCACTCTTGAGTCTGAGGAGATGAATAAGCTGGAGACGATTCGCTATGAACTCCCGCAACCGATCACGAGCGGCAAATCAGCGGTTACGATCAAGTTTGCTTCTCATGAAGGACATAAGGTTGGCCAAGTGGCCGGACTTCGTATCGTTAAACGTAATTCTTGAATTAAAAGGCTTACAGAATTATAATAGGGTCAATTCTTTTAATTGAGGTGAAATGGATGTCTTTCCGTACCGTTACAAGGAACTAGTTATCGGGCTGGGTGAAACGCGTACCAGCTATCAAGGGGGGAGTCTACCCTTTTGATTACAACTAACTAGAGCTTTGTACGGTGCCATAGGCAGCTGTTTTTGTAGAGCCAGGCACTTAACCTATTTAACTTAGAGAACCGTTTATTTGTGGATGGTTTTTTACAGTGAGATAGGGGTGCCTGGCTTTTTTGCATTCAATTAAAAGAGGGGATAAACGATATGTTAAAAAAGAGTCTAGCTCACCTAAAGTGTTGGGTAGGTGGTTATATTTTATTGGGTTTTGCCATTCAGCTGTTAAGTAGTTTAGGTGTTGTTGTCTTTCAAAAAATATTAGATAAGGCCACGGTAATCAACAGTTTTGATGAAATAGCAACATTAATTATGGTGTATGGGGCTCTGCTGGCTGGGGTGGCGATCCTGAATTATATAGACGAATACCCGAGTGTGTTTTTATCGAACAGCATCACGGAGAGGTTAAAGATCATTGCACTGTCCAAAATATCAAAAATGGATTATCAAGCGTATCAGGATATGGGGACAGGGCAAATGATTAAGGTGATCGAGAACGGGGCAGCGGCTGGAAACAGTATTATTTTTTCTTTTTTTCTCAAAACACTACATGAGCTATTACCTACTCTTCTATTCAGTCTAGTCTTTATCAGCTTCTATGATCTAAGGATCATGTTAGTGATTGCAGCTGGCTATGTGGTCGTCTTTCTGATAACAAATCTGCTGTTGAAATTTCTGTATGCCATGAAGGCAACCATTCTCCAAGAGCAAGAAAAGATGTCCAGATTCTCTATCCGCGGGTTTATGGAATTGGTCGTCTTTAGAACCAACAAGAGATATGAGAAAGAGATCGAGAAATTAAGCCAGACCGCACGCACTATCATTCATAAAAATGCTCAGCTAAAAATGATCCATGAAGCTTTTTTTGCTATATTCGAGTTATTTGTCACGATCATTAAAGTTGTTGTCCTGATTTATGGTGTGAAAAGCATTGTCGCAGGCGAGACCTCACTTGGTATTGTGGTCGCATTGTTTATGTTCATCGATAAAATTTATACCCCAATTGCCATCTTCAATGTTTTATTTGTAGATTACAGACTGAATAAAGTGACTTACAGAAGATTCGAGGAATTTATTGCTGCCCCAGAAGATAAGAACTTGGAATCCGGAGAAGCCATCACTGAGCTCCAAGGCAATATTGAGTTTAGGGAGGTGTCCTTTACTTATGGGAATGTGCAGATACTGAATAACCTGTCATTTTCGCTTACGCGAGGAACTTCTGTTGCTATTGTCGGATTAAGTGGAGGCGGGAAATCTACGCTGATTAAATTGATTGTGGGGTTATTAAAAAAGGGCGAAGGTGAACTCTTACTGGACGGTAAGGATATCGATGAGATTCGTTTGAATAGCTACTATGATCATATTTCCTATCTATCCCAAGACACGCCGATTTTCGATGCTACGATAAGAGATAATATTGTATTCGATGAGGATACTCTGTCCGATGAAGAGCTATATGAGATTTTGGAAAAAGTTCATTTGCAGGAAAAAGTAAGCCATTTGCCGGATCGCTTAGATACTTTGGTGGGCGAAAAAGGTCTAAAATTATCAGGAGGCGAAAGACAGCGATTAGCCTTTGCCAGAATCATTGCCCAAAAAAGAAATATTCTAATTCTGGATGAGCCTGTGTCAGCGCTTGATAATATCACTGAGCAGAGTCTTATGGAGACGATTTTGAATGAATTTAAGGACAAAACTATCATCATTGTGGCCCACAGGCTTAATTTTATAAAAGACGTTGATAAGATACTGGTAGTGGATCAAGGGTCAATTGTTGGGGAAGGGAAGTTTGATGATTTAATAGAACAGTGCGAAGCTTTTAAAGCGTTATGGAATAGAAAAATATCGTTTACAGATTATCGATAAATTGCTAGACTCTTCTAAAAAAAGAGGTGCTATCGATGGCTTGGCCAACACATATTGTAGCGGTGGGTGGAATTGCAATAAATGAAGAGGGAGATATTCTTTTAGTAAAAACACATCATGGTGGGTGGGTATTTCCTGGAGGACAAGTGGAAGTTGGAGAAAACCTAATGGATGCACTAATTCGCGAGATTAAAGAGGAAAGTGGAATAGATGTCGTTGTTTCTCAATTGATTGGCGTGTATTCGAATACAGGTATGCATAAATGGTATGACGGTGAGACGGATGTTCCTACCAAGGTCATGTTAGACTTTATCTGCAAGCCCGTGGGAGGAGAATTAAGTACTTCAGAGGAAACATCTGAAGTGATGTGGGTAGCCAAGGAGAAGGTGCTGGATCTGATTTCTGCAGCGGCTATTCGTACCCGCTATCAAGCTTATTTGGATTTCGATGGAAATACTAGGTATATGGATTATGTAACTGGAGGTGCGTTCGAAGTTAAATTGGATCGGATGGTGTAAAAAAGATACTTTGAGGCTTTCCCGAAAGGGAAGGCCTCTTTTGTTGAGAATGAGCGATCATTCCGCTATATCGTATAAGGATTGTGACGAATCATCTCAATTAAATTCACTGCGGCTGCTGATAAGGGCTCATTTTTACGTGTACAGATCGCAATGGTGTTCTTCAGATGGATTCCTTCTACATATACTCGGCACAATTCTCCACGCTCTACATATTTGCGTACGACTAATGAAGAAACGAAGTTTGCACCATATCCGGCGATAACGGCTTTGATGGCTTCATGTAGTCCATTAAATTGCAAAGAGATGATAGGAGCGGGTGTGTTGTATGTGCGGCATAAAGATAATAATCGCTCCCGCGTTGAACTTCCTTTTTCACGCATAACAAAGGGTTCCTTCATCATTTCGGATAGAGAAACCTGCTGATTGGCATAACGATGATCGGGTGCGACTACAAACCATAACTCGTCCTGAAATAACTCCTCTGTCTGGATTGTATCTGGATAAGCCTCGGCGATTCCTCCATAAATAGCTATATCCACGTCTACATTTAACAGCTGCTTGAGGGCATCACTTGAGTTGGTAGTGGTGATCATCATCTCCACTTGTTCATATTGCTGCTTAAACTTTGCAATCCAGGTAGGAATGAGAAAGTGAGCAGGCAAATACGTTGCGGCTAGACGGATACTTCCGTTAGTGCCGTTAACATAATCTTGAGTGAATTGCTCAATTTGTTGTTCTACGGCGAACAGTCGCTTGGCGAGTAGAGTAAGCTCTTCCCCAGCATCCGTTAAAGCGATTCCTCTGCCTTGAGGTTTAAATAGGGTAAAGGACAGTTCTTTTTCGAACTTCTTAATCTGCGCAGTGATGGCAGGCTGACTTATATTTAAAATTTCTGAAGCGCGTGTCACACTGCCTGTCGATGCGATTACATGGAATAAGCGTAAGGCATGTAGGTTCATGGTTAAACTCCCATTCTTCGATTTATATATTAAATATATAAATTAGACTTAAAGATATATTATATTTATGATTATAACTGATTTACAATACAGATATAAAGATGAACTTGGAAAAATGAGATTAGGGAAAGGAGTAATGGAGAGGAGGTTTGGAACTGTAGGAGCGTAGCGATCGCCTTTGTCTCCGGATTTCAACCATGAACAAATACTAAAGGAGAAGTGATAAATATGAATCAAACGACTACTTGGGATAAAGTCGATCAGTATATTAAAGAGCGCCTGATTCCACAGGACGCTGTGTTGGAAGAAGTGTTGGTCACCAATCAACAGGCAGGGCTGCCGCCCTTTGATGTTTCGCCTAGTCAGGGGAAATTCCTGAATCTACTGGTGCAAATGAAAGGTGCACGCCGGATTTTGGAGATTGGCACCTTGGGCGGGTACAGTACGATTTGGATGGCAAGAGCCCTGCCGTCTGACGGACAGATAGTTACTTTGGAGCTGGATCCCATTCATGCGCAGGTAGCTAAAGCTAATCTTTCGCTTGCCGAGGTGGATCATCTGGTAGAGCTTCGTGTAGGGGATGCATTAGAGCAACTGTCTCAGATGAAACAAGAGGGCGTTGAACCCTTCGACTTTATTTTTATAGATGCCGATAAACCGAATAATCCTAACTATTTAAAGTGGGCGCTGCAATTCTCCCAGCCCGGATCGGTGATCCTTGGAGATAATGTGATTCGTGAAGGTGAGGTCATTAATGAGAATAGCGAAGACGCTCGTGTAGTAGGCGTACGGGAATTCTATGATCTGTTGGCTGAAGAGTCTAGAATTTCGGCTACTGCCATTCAGACGGTGGGAAGCAAAGGTTATGATGGATTTGTGTTGGGGATTGTGAATAGCTGAGGGATTCCACAGGTCCTCTGAGCGTTACGGACCCCAGTGACGCTATTGCTTAGAAAGAGGTTCATCTGTGTCCGATAGATGCCGGTGCCTCCTACCTGTAAATGATATCAAATCAAACAAAGGTGTCCCTAAGCCATGATGGCTTTAGGAACACCTTCGTTATTTTAAAGCGCCTCTTTAATCACCTTTTTGTAATAGAAGACGGACAATATTGCAAAGATCGAATACAAAGCAGTGTATAACAGCATCACCAGAATCATCGGTGTCCAAAGCTCTGTGCCGAATAAGAACCAGCCGGATTTAACGGCGAAGTAGCTGTGAAGCAGACCTATGACTAATGGAATACCGAAGTTGAACAATTGTTTCATCTGTATACCTCTGAGCAGATCACCTTGCGTGAATCCAAGCTTTCTCAGAATGGTGTAGTTAGGTTTTTCATTTTCACTTTCATCCATTTGTTTAAAGTATAGAATACATCCGGAGGTAATCAAGAAGGTTAACCCCAGAAAAGCAACGATAAACATAATGAGTCCCATATTTTGTTTTTGACCTTTTATCGACTCTAATTGAGAGTCTTGTTTGTTATTCTCATCAAATTTTAAGGTCTTGAAAAGTTCATTTGCCTGTTCAACGCTGGCCCGGACTTTCATATCAATCCCGATATTAAGGGAGGATCCTCTTTGAAGGGCAGGATCTAAATCCTTTTTTAAGCGCTTGAAGATCGATTCGTCTACAACTGCAACCGGTAAGCCACCACCTGTGTAATACCCTGAAATGGGACTTTCGATATCTAATCTTTTATAATCCTGCGGAAAAACCTCATGTAACCCTTTGAGTTCAATCGCACCTTTATCTTTCATAGTAACAAAATTATCCAATGTACTGCTTGATTTCGTGAAATAAGCTTTATCTGGAGTTAGATCAACGTCTTCAAGTGCATTTTCACTTATGACCGCCAGGGTCATAATATTTGAAAACATATTGTCTCCGTCCGGTTTTTTAACAAGAATCTCTTCAACATCTACATCGACCTGAAGGACTTGGGTCCTTCTTTCTGTAAATACTAAATCATTTGCCGTTAGGATCTTTGTAAATTGTTCAGCCTCTTGGGCATTCGTGAATACAAAATCCGTTGGGACATATTGCTTGGAAGTTTTCTCAGCAGAGTAAAAGGAAATGTAGCTAAGGGATAATAAACCCAGGGCTAGTGCCGATACCGTTGTAATGATGGTTAATAATACGGCATTGGATTTCATGCGAAACATAATGGAGGAAAGAGATAGAACCTCTCTAATGTTCAGATAGCCGTTTTTCCGCTTACGAATGATATGAAAAATAAAACTTACCGAGCCTTTATAAAATAGATAGGTCCCAATAATGACGGATCCCAAAATAGTAATCATGGATATAGCCAATTGATTCATTGAGGTTACGTCTTCGGTAAGTAATTTAGAGGAGAGCACATAGCCCAGTAGGATTAGGCCAATTCCGACAATCCCTATGATCATTTCAAAGAAGGATAACTTTTTCACTGTACCTTCTGTTGTTGAGGTCACCCGGAACAAGGATAAAATACTTTGTCTTTTAATAAATCCATAATTCATCAGCATGATCAAAAGATAAATCACACAGAATACGATTAACGTCTGAATCAAAGCTTCGATAGAGAAATGAAGGGAGGCTATAGCATCGACCCCCATTATCTTAAATAAGATCATGAGGATTAATTTTGAGATAGAAAAGCCAACCAATATCCCCAGGACCAAGGAACCGAAATACAGAATAAAGTTCTCTGCCGAAAGAATGCGGAAGATTTTATTTTTGGTCATTCCAATTAACTGAAATAAGCCAATTTCTTTACCGCGTCGTTTGATGAAGATCGTATTAGCATATAACAGGAAAATAGAGACAATTACGACTAGTAAAATCGAGGCAGCCATGATTGCTGCGCCCCCTTTGATAGAGCTTTCCAGCTCATCCATCGAGGGATCATATTGCAAGGTGACAAAGGCGAAATATAAGGCCACACTAAAAACTAGCGCAAACACGTATAGGTAGTAATTTCGAATGTTTTTTCGCAGATTTCGAATCATTAATACATTAATGCTCATTCTGCACACCGCCTAATACACCCTGTGTTTTTATAATGTCGTTGAAGAAAACTTGTCTTGATTGTTCTCCTTTATTTAGCTGCGTATAGATTTTTCCATCTTTTATAAAAATAACTCTACTGCAATAACTGGCAGCCACTGGATCATGTGTAACCATAACGATAGTTGCTTTTCGTTTTTGATTGAGTTCACTTAGCTTATTTAATAAATCAGAAGCGGATTTAGAATCCAGCGCCCCGGTAGGCTCATCAGCAAAAATAATACTTGGATCATGAATGAAGGCACGAGCTGCTGAGGTACGTTGTTTTTGACCGCCAGAGATTTCATTGGGGTACTTATTTTTTAATTCCAAAATCCCCAATTCCTTTGCGAGACTTTCGAATTTCTGATTGGCGGCTTTCTTGGGTGTATTGGTAATGGATAGTGGCAGCAGGATATTCTCCTTTACCGTCAGTGTGTCCAAGAGATTATATTCTTGAAAAATAAAACCTAAATGATTTTTGCGAAATTCCGCGAGCTGCTTCTCTTTCATATTGGAGATTTCATTGCCCTCAATGGTAATAGATCCGTTGCTGATTTTGTCGATCGACGAGAGTACGTTGAGTAGGGTTGTTTTACCTGAACCGGAAGGCCCCATGATGCCAACGAATTCGCCTTCTTCTATACGAATATCGAGTCCGCTTAACACGGATTGTTTGTTTAATTTATTGCCATAGCTTTTATGAATTTTAGTAGCTTCTAGAATTGCCATAATGATTCACTCCTTCGTTTCTTCTTGTATAGCCTTATTATAAAAAAGTTTATTGTTCTTATCCTGCGATTGCCCGAACAAAATATAAAAGCATGTGACATTGTTGTCACATGCTTGAGATTTTAACGAATTCATTTTTGAGTGGGAAGGTTAGAGTAAATGTTGATCCCGCTCCAAGCTTGGATTGAACTCCGATGCTGATGAGTAAGGATTGAGCTGCTTTCTGAGCTAAATATAAGCCCATGCCTGTGGCTGCATTGTCGCGATGTACAGTAGTGGAAGTAAACCCTCTATCGAAGATGCGCGGCAGGTCCTTCGGATCTATCCCGCGCCCGGAATCCTTCACCTCAAGAACGATATGTTCAGCTTGCTGGTAGCTATTCACTGTAATATCAGAAGCTTCACTATATTTTACGGCGTTGGTTAGTAGTTGTCTGAGGATAAAAGCCAGCCATTTAGCATCACTAAGCACTTCAGCAGCTTCTAAGTGCAACTCAAAGCCGATTCCCTTCTGAATACACCAAGACTGTAACGTCTTAATCTCACTAAAAATAAGCGTTTCTATATCGATTTGCTCCATATACAGATCGTTTTCAATAAAGGGTATCCGTCTTTGGTGGAGCTGCTGATCCAGCAGCAGATGAATACGCAGCCACTCATAGGTCAAGTGCCTCTTCATAACATCATCTTCTATACGTTCAATCATTAGATGCATTGCGGTCAGTGGAGTCTTTACTTCATGAATCCAGGATAACAGCTCATCCTTCTCTTGCTCCAAGTTCATTAGATTGTCTGAAGCAGTCCGCTTTAACAATTTCACTTGGTTGGTGATGCTCTCTTCGATGATTTTCTCAAAAGGACTTTCGGCAAGAGCGATGCTTGTCAGATCGAGATCATCGTCCCGCTCATTTAAGCTTTTATAAAATCTGGTTTCCTTAGGATAGCGAATGACTAGAAAAATTACGAAAAAAATCATCGATAAAGAGACCAGATAGAGCACTGAAGACAGGGGGATGGTCGGGTCCATAAAGGTGATAAAGAGCATAAATAGATGTACAAAGAGAAAAAGCAAAATCCAACCGAGTCTTTCGAGCAGGTACTTTTTAATCATAGAGAATCCTCTTCAATGGCTACGTACCCTTGTCCAACCTTCGTCTCAATAAACGCCCCTAATTCAAGCTCGTCGAGCTTTTTGCGCAGCCGATTTACGTTGACGGTAAGAGTGTTATCACTAATAAAGCGCTTATCGTCCCATAAGCTATTAATTAATTCCTCGCGGGTGACGATTTTATTCTTTTTCTCAATGAGCAATTTCAATATGAAAATCTCATTTTTGGTAAGCTCAATCGTTCCCGTGTCGTTGGTCACTGAATTCCGTTCATAATCGACGGTGGCTCCGCACCACGTTTTGAGTTCAATGTTATCCGTATTGTAATTGTACACCCGCCGGAGAATGGCTTGCACCTTGGCAATGAGTACATCGAAATGGAAGGGCTTTTGGATATAATCATCGGCTCCCAGCTGCATGGACATCACCATATCTGTCGGATGATCCCGGGAGGATAAGAAGATAATCGGCAGATTAGAGTGAGAGCGAATCATTCTACACCAATGAAATCCATCGAATTTGGGTAATTGGATATCAATTATCACTAAATCAGGTTTGATTTCCGTGAATTCCTGCGTAACATTGTTGAAATCTTGAATGCCATATACATCATAAGACCACTGCGTAAGCCGTTCTTTGATCTCATTAAACAGCGTTGTATCATCTTCGATTAATAAAAGCTTGAACAAATCGGTCACCACACTTTTAGTTTCGTGCCTTGCATTTAGAATACGCTTAAATGATTGAAGCCATACTTTGATTGTGCTTAGAGCATTGCAGATAACACTGTCTGATAATGCGCAAATTCCTTCGTTTCATTAAACTGAGGGCACATTTTCAAGGAGAGCAGGGCGCTTTCGATTAAGAACTCTCTTGGTTCCTTGTTGTTCATGATCTCTTCTTGGATAAAATATAACAGCTTCAGTGCATTGGACAGGCTAGGATCATCGGCGGCGAATGATTTATCAATGATTTTTTTTAAGCTTACGGTCGCAAACGATAAATCATTATTAAAAAAATCAGTGTATTCAGCAACAGGCAATAGTTTCCCTACATGATCGGGGGAGATAAGCTGGATTCCCTTTTCGCTTACATCCTCAACAATCGTCTGGATAAGAGTAGTGCAATAATTAATGATTTGTTGAGAGGTAATGACTTCATTCATGGCACTGTTAATTTGCAGCATATGTTGCAAGATGCCTGTGAAAATGATGGCTCCATCCAGTAGATAGGGCTTCTTATCTTCAGAAAATATATGCAGGAAACGTTCATGCACCCAGGTTAATAAGGTGAATTTAGTTTTTTTGATGAACGTAATTAAGTCCGGATCATTGGAGACCAGGGCATCTTCAACCAGCTGCAACAATTTATTTTTCTTATTGATTTTCATAACCAGTTGAACTTGTTTAGCGAATATATCAATGTCAGAGGGGTCCTGGCCAATGAGCAGGCCATTTCTGCCTTCTTCCAGCTGGTCATGAATAGAGGTGAATACAGCTTTAAAGAGATCCCCTTTGGAAGGGAAATAATTATAAAAAGATCCTTTGGAGATCCGGCTGTGATTCAGAATGTCCTGTATGGATGTGGCGTGGTAGCCTTTTTCAATAAATAATTCATGTGCTTTTTGAATCACTTGCTCTTTCCGTTTATTTATCATCTTAGGTGCCCCTTTAAGCTGGACTCTTTTGTGCAAAAAAACACTTCACGTAGAATAGACTAGCTTATATTTCCACTTAATACAATTTAGTTTTTAAATGAATTCTGACTTGCCAAGCAGTAAATATAAGAGTAATATATTCTACATTGTAACATAAGTTCAAATTTGAACCGACGGTATGATTATAGGATGGAGGATTCCAAAATGAAAACGAAAGAAAGTAAAGCGTCCTATGGGATTTTGGCAATCCTTATGATTGGTGCATTTGTTGCTTTACTAAGTAATACACTACTCAATATAGCTTTACCATCGATTATGAAGGATTTTGATGTCAGTGCCTCAACGGTACAGTGGCTATCGACGGGTTATATGCTAGTGAACGGGATCATGATTCCTTCAACGGCCTTTTTAATTCAAAAGTATACAGCGAGACGATTATTCTTAATCGCCATTGGATTATTTGCAATAGGGACCTTTATTGGAGGCTTTGCTCCAAGTTTCCCTGTATTATTGATTGCGAGAATGGTCCAAGCCTCAGGGGCCGCAATTATGATGCCATTATTAATGAATGTATTGTTTACCACATTTCCACCTGAAAAACGCGGCTCGGCCATGGGGATGTTTGGTTTGGTTATGATTTTTGCACCAGCCATTGGTCCTACACTGTCAGGATGGATTATTCAGCATTATGAATGGCCTGTGCTGTTCTTTATGATTGCACCTATCGCCGTATTGGTGTTCATTCTTGCCTTCTTCAAACTGCATGATCCTAAAAAAGATGTGGCTATTAAAATCGATATTCTATCTGTAGTTCTATCAGCGATTGGGTTCGGGGGTCTTCTATACGGCTTCAGTTCCGCTGGGAATAAAGGATGGGATGATCCAATGGTCTACTCCACCCTTATTATCGGGGTTATTGGTTTAGTGATATTCATAATGCGCCAGATGAGAATGAAGGAGCCTATGCTTAACTTCAGAGTGTACAAATATCCGATGTTCGCTTTATCCTCAGCGATTTCGATTACACTGAATATGGCGATGTTCTCAGCGATGATGTTAATGCCGATTTACCTGCAAAATATTAGAGGCATTTCACCTCTGGATTCGGGACTCCTAATGTTGCCTGGTGCGTTGATTATGGGGGTTATGTCTCCAATCACAGGTAAATTGTTCGATAAATTCGGCGGCAAAGTCTTGGCGTTAATGGGTCTGGCTATCGTAGTGATCAGTACGTATTTCTTTAGTGATCTAACTGAAACAACGAAATATTCGACACTTATGATTTTGTATTCTGTGAGAATGTTCGGGATTTCAATGGTTATGATGCCTGTGATGACCAATGGTCTGAACTCCATCCCGGCTAAATATACACCGCATGGTACAGCCATGAACAGTACGATTCAGCAAGTCTCCGGGGCGATTGGCGGGGCGCTGCTTGTAACGATTATGTCTAACAGTACCACTTCACATGTCAAAGATATGGTAGCAGAAGCTGTGAGTAAATTAACGGCTAAACCTTCTGCAGAGCAATTGCTGGGTATTCAAAATCAAGTCATCGCAAAAGCAACGATCGAAGGAATTAACGATGCGTTCTTAGTGTCAGTAGGCGTAGCCATCATTGCCTTTATCCTAGCTTTCTTCATAAAAAGAGGGATACAGCCTAAGGATACAGAAACAGTCGAAGAAAAAGTGGCTGTTAAACAAGTTTCATCCGCTAGATCGATGTAATTTGCTATGCAGAAAGACGCTCACCTGTGAAGTGCTCCCTGTCAAGTGGACAGTGTAAAAAACAAAAATAGTTAGTTTAGATACCTCAGTTCGTATTGCCAGAACTGAGGTATCTTCGTTATGCAGCTCGTCGGTATTCGCTAGGTGACAAGCCATCCAAACACTCTGTGTAGCGGTAATTATTGTAGTAGTGAATATATTTGCTAACCTCTGTAAGGACATCATCATAGGTGTCATACTTTGTAAGATAATAGCTTTCTGACTTGTATGTACCCCAAAAACGCTCAATAGGTTGGTTGTCCAAACACCGACTCACACGAGACATGCTTTTCTTAAATCCGTATTTTATATGAAGTCGGTTGTACTCATGAGACGTGTACTGGAAGCCTCTGTCGCTTTGTAAAAGAGGGGATACGCCAGGATTCTTTGCGTAAGCCCTCTTCAGCGTATCCATCACGAGTTTATTGTTGTTGGAATGGCTTAATACCCATGAGACAATAGAATTATCATATACATCAATAATGGCGCTCAAATAGGCCTTTCGTCCATTCCCATACTTTAGTTCTGTCACATCTGTACACCATTTTAAATTAGGAGAGTTGGCATCAAAGTTACGGTTCATTACATTTTCTGCTACATGGATCTCCGTAGCTTTCATATAACTCGCTCGTTTTCTGCGAATGACGGCTTTAAGCCCAAGAGCACACATAATTCGGTAATAACGCTTTTTGTTGTACTGCTTTTTGAGCTTTCGGTTTAATTGCGTGCGCATTTGACGGTAGCCAAGAATCCCTTTTCGCTTGTCATATCGTAGCTTTACTTCTTTCGCTAACGCACGGGTTTCAAGTTCTATGCAAGAGGGTTTCCATTTTAACCACTTGTAATAGGCAGATCGAGCAACCCCAGCTAACGCACACAACTTCGTAATTGCGTGACCTTTTTCTTTGTTCAGTTCTTGAATCGCTTGATACAAGTTTACTTGTCGAACGAGGGTTAGCGTGTATTTCGTCGCTTGATCTCCGCCAACTTTTTTGCGAAGTCATTCTCCATCTCTAGGTATTCATTTCGCGCTTCTAGCTCTTTAATCCGTAGCTTAAGACGTTCATGCTCCTCTAGTTCTTCTACAGGCTTTTTACGGCCTCGATTGTCCTGAAGAGCTTCCTCACGGCCAGCTTGATATTTCCGAACCCATGCGTAAACTTGCTGATAAGATACACCGTACTTTTCAATCGCTTTCTGATAATCCAATCCATTAGCGATGGTATATTGTGCAATTTCAATACGTTCTTCGAAAGTTGTTTTACGTCCTTTGTTCATATGAGATAGTCCTTTTCCTTTATGTGTAGGTTTTAATTCTATCTCATTAGTATACTTGGTAATCCATTTGATCAAAACACTTCTACTTGAAATATGATGCTTGTTTGTCGCCTCTTCAACGGAGAAACGACCAGACAACACTTCTTTAACAGCAGCTAGTTTGAATTCCTTTGAGTATGTTTTCCATGTTCTCGATTCCTTTAACCCGTCCAAACCATCTGCTTTATATTTCCTAATCCATTCTCTAACCGTGTGCGAACTAAGACCTCGTTGTTTTGCCTCATAGTTTGGATTCGACTTGTGCTCAAGGCACAGCCGTACGACATGTAATTTTACTTCTAAAGATGCTGGACTTCTTTTAGACATTAGAAAAACTCCCGTCATTGTAGCAGTAGAAGTTTTTGTTTTTTCTACTGTCTACTATGACGGGAGCATATCACTGTGGTGGGCGTCTTTTTTGTCTTAATTAAAAATAGAGCTCTGAGTGAGTCTTGGTCCATCCTGAATGACCGTTATGGAGTCGTTTCCACCTACATAAATTCTATTTGTGAGCGGGTTTAGCACAGTACTGCCTGATACAGAGGGGAATCTTGCGAGCCGTTTAAACGTGGTGGCGTTATAAACGGACATATGATTTTTATCGAAATTACCAACAAATAAATGATTTGTATTCGGATTAATGGTTATGTTGGAGGAAGTAGGAAGAACCTTTGTTGTAATGATTTTGTTGTTATTTCCATTGATGACGAATAGCTTTCCTTTACCTTCAACTTGTGCACTTGAAACAAAAATACGGTTCGTCAGGGGATTTATAACGACCTCGCTTTGCAGACGTCCCAGCTGTACATTACGCAACAATTTGTTGGTTCGGCCATTGATCACAGAAAGAAACCGGCTTAAGTTATTAGCGACATAAATACGATTGGTAATTTTATTAAGTGCTGGCGCTATCACGGGGTTACTTCCGACTTTTATTGTCGCAATGATAGCCTGTGTAGTTCCGTTAATGACGGTGACGCTATCATTTGCTGTATTGGTCACATAGACACGGTTTGTAAGCTCATTGATAACGATTCTGGATGGGCGTCCACCGATTTCAATCTTTTTGCGGACCTGATTTGTTTTCCCGTCTATGACGAATAGGGTTCCGAATGCGCTAGTTACATAAATCAGATTGGTTAGAACATTCACTCCGATATTGTCTGGGAATCGGCCTACTTTGACAGTTTTGATTACCTGGTTTGTCCGCCCGTTTATGACAGAGACATTTTCGTCACGGAAGTTAGGTACATAAATCCGGTTGGTTTGGGGGTTGATTCCGAGCTGAGACGGCAGTCTTCCTACAGGGATCCGAGCGATAATGCGATTAGTTCTGCCCTCCAATACCCCGATAGTTCCAGCCTCGGTGTCTGGGTTTACAAAGTATACTCGATTCGTGACGACATTTACTTTTATATCTCCGATCGGTCCGGCAGAGCGGACTGTAGCAATCACTTTTGGCTGCGCCATGCTTTTACCCCTTTCCAAGTAAATAGATACTTCATTATATTTAGGCTTAGGCAAAAGGGTACTTCATTTATCCTTGCAAGATATATATTAGGAGTGTAGAATGGTACTCCATTATCCAAATATTAGGTTAGGTGTAAGCGTTTTATTTTTTTGAAAAATTGAGATTGATTGGAGGTTGGGGTTGAGATGGTGAAATCAGTGTTGTCGGATATTTTATTAACACCTGATAAGACGCAGCTTCATAGTGAATTGTTAGAGGAAATTGGGCAGTATATCACGCAAGAAATTCTAAATCATCCGTTAATGAAAGAGGAGAGTCAGCGGGTAAGTATTCTCCTTGATGGATCGACCGCACTTGGTGTGGTGGATGAGCAGTCGGATGTGGATGTAATCATTATTTGTCAGGACGAGTATTATAGCAGCATTAATCATCGGTTCGAACAAGCGGGGCTGATCCCGGAGCAAAGTAGTTTTTTTATGGATTTACGACTTCCCAGCGGCAAGTCCGGACATTACACACTGCATAAAATATCAGAAATTAAAGCGGCGTTAATGAGCGGAAATATGGAATGGCTGTGGAATGCTTCTATTTCTTATATCTACTATGACCGATTGGATGTAAAGTCACTTTTTGATGCCTATGTCCCCCTCCAACCTGAAGTCCTAATGAGATTTCGTAAGAATTCATACATACAGTTAAGAAGTTATGCCAAAAGCTTAGATAATCCTGTAGTGCGTGGCGACGCCTTTCCTATTTTATTTTTAGCGGTTTCTCTTTATAAAGAAGCATTACGCTGTGCCATTACTATTGAAGGTTATCCCTACCCCTACGACAAATGGCTGGTACCTGTAGCCAAACAAACGACTGTCGGACGAAAGATTACGGAGTGTGCGGGCGATTTTTGGAGTTTTATTAGAGATGATGAATCCTTTGCCCCTATGTACCAAGAGGATAATAACTTTGTCAAAATGGAAAAACGTTTCCGGAAGATACTTGTAGAGGAATTCCGCATGCGGGGGATCAATGAACCTTGGTTAGTAGAGTGGTGGAAGTTTATGGAGGAGTGAGTGGAGCTATAGGGTGAGTGTTGAGTGGTTGGGGTGGTTGGAGAGGTGGCGGAGGGAGTGAAGTGGTTATTGTGAGGTGAAGCTACGGTGGACTGTAGTGGCTGTAGTAGCGTAGTAGCTGTGGTGGCTGGAGAGGTGGCGGAGGGAGTGAAATGGTTATTATGAGGTGAAGCTATGGTGGACTGTAGTGGCTGTAGTAGCGTAGTAGCTGTGGTGGCTAGGGTGGTGGAATGGTCGGGTGGTTGAAGTGGCTATAGTGTTTGGGTAAGTGGCTGTAGTGATTAAGTAACTTAAATGACTCCCCTTCCTCCTCTTGATTATGGTAAGGTATATTGAAGTGGAATTTTAGTGAGAGGTGATTATATGGACGGGACAGTTTCAATATTAGGAGTTCCCTTTTCAAAACTAACACTACATGAGACAACACTTCATCTAACAAAACATATTCAATCCGGAGAACCGAAACTTTTCCATTTGATCACGGCTAACCCGGAAATTACGATAACAAGTCAATCGGACGAGCTGCTACGAACCATACTTCAAGAAGCGGATTTAATCACTCCTGACGGGATTGGCATTGTGATGGCTTCAAAAAGAAAAGGCGATCCTATTGCTGAGAGGGTAACTGGATATGAGCTGCTTCTTGAGCTTTTGGAGCAAGGAAATAGCTTGGGATGGAGTTTTTATTTCTTGGGAACAGATGAGCTTACCAGTTGTAAAGCGGTCGAAAAGATCACGGAGTTATATTCGAATGTGAAGATTGCAGGAAGACATAATGGTTTTCTTACCAAGGAAGAGGAGCCTGCCATTGTAGCAGAGATTCAGCGTGCACAGCCGGATTTTCTGATCGTTGCGATGGGGGCGCCATACTCTGACAAATGGGTATATAAGCACAAACAGGAGCTTACGCAGGTAAAAGTTGTTTTTGGCGTGGGGGGCAGCTTGGATGTAATAGCGGGAAAAGTTACTCCTGCACCAGCGCTATGGAAAAAACTCAATCTGGAGTGGTTGCATCGACTTTTGTTCGCTCCAGTTGCGAAGGGACAAAAGTCGCGATGGCGCAGACAGGCAGTGCTGCCCAAATTCGTGTTCCGAGCTATGATTAAGAAATGAAGAAAAGGCCTCGTTTATGGGGACCTTTTTTGGTTCGGTTGGTGTGAGAGGAAGAGGAGGCAGGTGTGAGAGTAGGAAGTAAGGAGTAAGGGGAAGAGTAATAGTGGTTAGTGGGAGTGAGGTGAGGAGTAGGGGGAAGAGTAATAGTGGTTAGTGGGAGTGAGGTAAGGAGTAGGGGCAAGAGTAAGTAGTGGGATTGAGGTAGGGAGTAGGAGTAAAAGTGAGTAGTGGGATTGAGGTAGCGAGTAGGGGCAAGAGTAAGTAGTGGGATTGAGGTAAGGAGTAGGAGTAAAAGTGAGTAGTGGGATTGAGGTAGGGAGTAGGAGTAAAAGTGAGTAGTAGGATTGAGGTAAGGAGTAGGAGTAAAAGTGAGTAGTGGGATTGAGGTAGGGAGTAGAATGTAAGTGCGACTATAGTTGTGACCTTTAAACAAATTAATAATAATAAACAACACCGATTCTGGTTGATGCCATAGCCTCGTATTTAATTCAAGCTAAAAGCTAAAGGGGTACAATAAGGGGATAAATTCCCTTGAGTCACTGGAATTCCGCCCGAAGAGGCAAAAGAAAGGCAAAAATGCCCTAGAATCGGTGCGATTCCGCCCGAAGTGGTAAAAGAAAGGCAAAAATGCCCTAGATCGGGTGCAATTCAGCCCGAAGCAGCAAATCAACGGTATATATCCCGTAGAATGAGCCGAATCCGGTCCGAAGCAGCAAATCAACGGTATAAATCCCGTAGAATGAGCCGAATCTGGCCCGAAGCAGCAAATCAACGGTATAAATCCCGTAGAATGAGCCGAGTCCGGCCCGACGAAGCAAATCAACGGTATATATCCCGTAGAATGAGCCGTATCCGGTCCGAAGAAACAAATCAACGGTATAAATCCCGTAGAATGAGCCGAATCCGGCCCGAAGAGGCAAATCAACGGTATAAATCCCGTAGAATGAGCCGAATCTGGCCCAAAGCAGCAAATCAACGGTATAAATCCCGTAGAATGAGCCGAACCTGGCCCGAAGCAGCAAATCAACGGTATAAATCCCGTAGAATGAGCCGAATCTGGCCCGAAGCAGCAAATCAACGGTATAAATCCCGTAGAATGAGCCGAGTCTGGCTCGAAGCAGCAAATCAACGGTATAAATCCCGCAGAATGAGCCGAATCCGGCCCGAAGCAGCAAATTAACGGTAAAAATCCCGTAGAATGAGCCGAATCCGGCCCGACGAAACAAATCAACGGTATAAATCCCGTAGAATGAGCCGAGTCCGGTCCGACGAAGCAAATCAACGGTATAAATCCCGTAGAATGAGCCGAATCCGGCCCAACGAAACAAATCAACGGTATAAATCCCGTAAATGTCCCCAGCCCAACCCGGTTACTATCCATTACCAACACGGAGGCCGTTTTCGCCACACATTTAATGTGATCCCTACTAGGATGAGTGAAATTTGTTAAATGAGCAGATACATCCGCACCAATTGTAAATATGTTAGGGAATTTATCGCTGCAAATAAATAACTGACACCGCTATACCAGCGATATCAGTTTACAGTGCTTAGCGATTAAGCTAGCGGCTGCCTATTTTTAGCTTGTTCCTCTCGCATCCACTGTGACAACTGGCGTTTGAGCTTAAGGAACTCGGGAGAGTCCGTAATCTCATCACGGCGTGGCCGCGGAAATGGCACATCGACTGTATGCAGAATGGAGCCGGGGCGGCCGGAAAATACATAGATACGATTAGAGAGCAGCAACGCTTCTTCGATGTTGTGAGTAATGAACAGCACAGAGCGGCGATTCTCTTCCCACAGCTCAAGCAGCCAGCGCTGCATTTCACTGCGAGTTAGTGCATCGAGTGCGCTGAAAGGTTCATCCAGCAACATTAGCTCCTGCGGAGCGAGCAATGCTCTGAGAAAAGCTGCACGCTGCTGCATCCCGCCAGACAGCATATGCGGATAAGCATGTTCGAACCCGCTTAACCCAACCTTGGCAAGCCACTGGCGTGCTTCCTCGCGGGCTCCATCCCGCAGTGCGCCCTTGATCTCCCCAGCAAGCAGCACATTATCCTCAATCGTACGCCAAGGAAAAAGAGCAGGCTGCTGCGGCATATAACTAATTTCACCGCGTTGACCTGTAACGACCTTACCGTTCATGCGGATCGTGCCTGCATCGGGTTTCACAAGGCCGCCAATCATATGGAATAAGGTGCTTTTTCCGCAGCCGGAAGGACCAACGATCGAAACGAATTCTTGTTGCTCTACCTTGAGAGAGACATTATTCAGAACTTTTGTCTTACGGCGACGATGGAAAAAAGATTTGGAGATGCCGCTCACTTCAAGGGCGGGTGCCACGGTATGAGCTTCAGGGGAGCTTATAACTTCTGTTGTTCTGTGTTGCATTTGCGTCGCTTGAGACATACAGGCATCTTCCTTTCTATGAGTTACGGCGCGGCTTCCAGCGAACCAGCCATTTTTCCAGCAATGCAATAATAGCAAAGAGTACAAGACTTAAAAGCACAATAATAACAATAGCGACAAACATCCGATCCGTACGATAAGCGGATTTCTGCAGAAGCATATAATAGCCAATACCTTTATCCGCGCCAATCCATTCAGCGACCACGGCGCCCATAACCGCATAAGTAGCAGATATTTTTACACCGGAAAATAGTGCCGGGATAGAAGAGGGCAGCTCCAGCTTGGTAAAGATTTGCCACTTGCTTGCGCCAGCCATTTTCATATAATTCATCATGACCTGATCACTTTGGGCCAGGCCGCCCATCGCAGCGACAGCTACAGGGAAGAAACATACTAGTGTAATCAGCACGATTTTGGGCAAAAGACCAAAGCCGAACCAGATAATGAGCAGGGGGCCGAGCGCGATGGAGGGAACATTTTGACTCAGAATAATGAGTGGATAAAAAGCCCGTCTAGCCCAAGGCAAAAGATGCAAAAGCAAAGCGACGATCAGACCTACCCCCGTACCGATGGGAAAACCAATTAAAGTGAGCCGCAGCGTAGCCATCGTATGAGCCCAAAGACCAGAAGCGTTACTGGTGGATTCACGGGCAATATCAGCAGGACTCGGCAGAATCCAGGATTCAATATGAAATACAGATACAGATAGCTGCCATACGGTTAAAAAGAAGACGACCGCCACAAGGGGCGGCCATATTAGCTTCCAGGTCGATCTCACGGCCGATATTTCTCCGTCAATTTATCCATGCTGATTCCGTTAGGATTATGAGCGATTTTGATCTGCGAAATTACGCTTGGACTGCCTGCTTCGATCAACGCCTCTTGCATCTGACGCACAACCTCCAGCAGCTCGCTAAGCTCACCTTCCATTGTGGTTTCCAGCGGATTCACCTGATGTTTAACACCGGATTTTTGAATGACCTCAATCGCTTTATCTACGTATGGGATGGAATCCTCATTGTTCGGAGTTTTTGGAATTACTTGAATGCTTAGTAGGGTGTTAGCCACAATAATCAATCCTCTCATTTTATAAGGTAAGTTCAAAAAGCCAACTTTGATAACGAAGTAATTCAGGAAGCAAACTCGACATCGAATCTTGAACGAACTTGGGAAGTCCGGTACTCACGTACCACATCACTACGCTCCGTTCCTCCTTCCTCAAGTAACGTCCAACCTTCTTGGTTCTGAAAGCCGTCTTTTTGAACTCTTAAATTATAAGGTAAGTTCAAAAAGCCAACTTTGATAACGAAGTAATTCAGGAAGCAAACTCGACATCGAATCTTGAACGAACTTGGGAAGTCCGGTACTCACGTAGCACATCACTACGCTCCGTTCCTCCTTCCTCAAGTAACGTCCAACCTTCTTGGTTCTGAAAGCCGACTTTTTGAGCTCTTAAATTATAAGGTAAGTTCAAAAAGCCAACTTTGATAACGAAGTAACTCAGGAAGCAAACTCGACATCGAATCTTGAACGAACTTGGGAAGTCCGGTACTCACGTAGCACATCACTACGCTCCGTTCCTCCTTCCTCAAGTAACGTCCAACCTTCTTGGTTCTGAAGTCCGCTCTCTACTCCGCCGGTAAAAAATCATTACTGAATGCACTAGCAGCATCCAGCGGTTTATCCAGCAACTTCAGATCATACATCCAGTCGCCGTAATTTTGCCAGACCTCGGTTTTTTGCTCGCCCCAGCGGGCAGCATCGTCCTTGTATTTTGGGCTAAGCCATTTTTGGCTAGCTAGGACAAGGTCGGCGTCCAGGTCAGGAACGGCCTTCGATAACATACCGGCAGCCTCTTCCGGATGATCAATAGCATATTGATAACCTTTTGATGTGGCTTTCATGAAGGCCTTCACCAGCTCAGGATGATCTGCAATTTGCTTCTCACTCGTCGTCAGCACAGGCGTGTAATAATCGAGCTGTGGCGCATAATCCTTTAAGTACAGCATATCCAATGGCTGGCCACGCAACTCAGCCTCAACTCCAGTCCAAGCGTAGAAAATCCAGGCGAAATCAATGTCACGTTTGACGGCGGTAAAATAATCAGCTTCACCGATACTGATCAGCTTCACCTTTTTCACATCGCCACCTTCAGGATCCATGATGGCCTTCATGGCTGCTTCTTCGGCCGGTGAGCCCCAGCCTCCGTAGGTTTTACCTTCGAAATCCTTTGGTGATTTAATATTGCGATCTACTGGAGCGGCGAATCCCGATGTATTATGCTGAATAATAGCTGCTATCGAGACAAGGGGTACGCCTTGTAGACGGGCTAGCGTTAATCCTTCTTGGGCGCTGATGCCAAATGCGGCTTCGCCAGAAGTAACCATAGTATCAGAACCCGCTGCGCCTGGTTGAACGATTTCGACGTCCAGACCTTCTTCAGCGTAGTAACCAAGATCCTTAGCTACGTATAGACCGGTATGATTCGTGTTCGGTGTCCAGTCGAGTGCGACTTTAACTTTGGTGAGCTCTTTTGGAGCATCCGTGCCAGCCGCTGCAGTTGGATCAGTAGCATTTGCTTTGTTTCCGGCTGTATTCCCATTGTTGCTGCCGCATCCGGCAATGGCAAGAATGAGTACACAGGTGAGGCACAACGTAAGTGCTTTTTTGAGGTGCATGTCTTCTTCTCTCCTTTAAGGTTACAAGAATCCCGTCTTCACAACATGAACCGTAAAGTGTAGTATGTACGTTTTTCTACATCTTTTAGTGATCTTACAAAAAAAGCGCCCCGAGTGATCGGGACGCTGGCTTGGCGCAAGGTTAGTCAAGGTCACAGGGACCAGAACCAATTGGCGATTCCTACGCTGGCATTATCCAGATCAGGTATAAGGGTCAGTATCTTGTGGGATACAATCTCAGCCGGCCAATTCCAGCACCCCTGGTTCTATGAAGTTAACGGGTATTTCTATGTGCAATATAAGTAAGTATAAGTTTTGTACCCATACTTTATATCTTATATTTCTCGCATACGGTGTATTATAGACGGCTGTACTCGGAATGTCTAGTAGTGCACTCCTGAATTTTTCCAATCCAGTAGTTTCTTTTTTGCTAGTCTAGATCTTTATATTTCTTGCGGTGACGCCGTTTAAGCTCACTAACCAGCGCCCCTAGCGTGAGGACAACGCTGATCAGAATCCCGCTCATGATCACGAAGAGGGCAAGAAATTCAAAGGGGGAATAACCAATCATTTTACTCCATTGGATTTTTCCATCCAGATCGTCAATGACCTGATTCATGCCGTAAATCCCGCTTACTACCGTAAATACAGTGAGAATCATCAGCAGATTATCCCGTCGCTTGGATTGAAACTTATCCTGATACTGAAACAGGTCATTTAAGGTTTCTTTCACTTCCTCGAACAAAGCGTCGTTTCCGTATACTTTACGCAGCTGAAGAAATATCTCCCGGCCCTGCGACTGGGAAATCAACTCCAAGAAGTAGAACTTTGCCGAGAACTTATTAATGGAGTAGATTAGATTGTCTATTTCCTCATAATCATGATTAATCCGAAGTCGGGAGTGCATGTTGGCAAGCTTTAGCAGAACGATTTTGTGGAAAATATTGAGTAAAAATCCGTAATAATATTGCCCGTACATCTGGTTGGCTAGACTAACAGCAATTTCCTGTTCAGCGCGGGTCATGCAGCAAAAGGTCTGCTCATTCATCATATAATACGTGTCTGGGCCCCAGCGATTATAGGAATGCTCATGACAATAGTTTGCAATATACGCTGGATCGCTTGCACTGGCATAGGGCTTTCCGTTCAGATCAATTCCATCAAGCTGTGAGGCGCGATAGCGTAGATTTACACTAATCTCATCAGAACTTTCTTCATTCTGAAAGCCGTAAAAAGCTTGTACCTGCATTCTTTCATCTACGAAAAAAGGAAGGGTCTCAAAATAAGCCCCATTGATATCCGATTGATCCAGATATGGCTCCAGTCCATCCACCAAATTTCGGAAGACAAAATCCTCTACCATCTCATAGGTCTGTTCCCCGCAATGAATATAAGTGTAGTCATCCTGTATGAAGGTTTTCTCTAGCGCACGGAAACGATCCGCGAATTCTAGGGCAATACTAAAGGGAATCGAATCCCCCTCCAGCTGGACACGTATCGTCACGAATCCAAGCTGAAAGGGACATATGAATATATCCGTCGAGAGAATTTTGAAAAATATAGATTGCTGCGGAATCTCCAGAATGCAGTCGAGATTATTTACTCTGGAAAAACGGCGAAACGAGTCGGCATCCTTCCTGCGCGGAAAAAGGACGTGTGCGGCAAACGGTAAATAGGTGCGCTCCATTCGTTCATGGGAAACACAGTAACCTTCTCCATAATAGGCAGCTTCCAGTTCTTTGTTATCCAGAAAAAAACGTGTGAATCCGTCGTCCTGTAATTGCTGGATAAGCTGCTTAGAATCGCCCTTTTTTATAGAGAAGGGAAATATAAACTGCATAAGCGCAGTATGTAACAAAGGCTCAGTTGAAGACTCATTTAAAGACTCATTCATTCATTGTCCATCCTTGTGCTCAGAATATGCTTATAGATCACATTACCCTAAAAGGATAACGTTGATACTATTCTAAATACGGGAACTCTTTCCTTCCACCGCTTGCCTGGCTTGGAATCTCCATGCGGCAATGCTTAGCAGGAACAAGAAGGCAGCAAAAGTGGCAAGTAATCCGGCTGTTTGTGCCACTTCTAAATGGTCCATAGACCAGCCCGTAAACAGAGGTAGCAAAGCACCACCAACGCCTCCGGAAGCAATCATAATGCTGGGTGTTGACTCTTCGGTGCCAGGCAGCATTTTGCTGGAGAAAACCAATGCAATGGAGAAAATACCGGACATAAACAGCCCCAGCAGCAGAATTACAATGAAAGCAGTCATTCGATTGTCAGTGAACGGAAAGAGTGTCAGCAGTAACAAGGTTAGTAAACAGCTGCTGAGAATGTACACGCGATAAGATATTTTTTCGGCAATTACACCCGCAAACAATCTTCCTGTAGACATCGCCAGCCAAAAGAAAGTGACTGTCAGTGCTGCCGCAGACTCTGTCATCCCTAGCTTGGCAATAAAGATAGCCGGCATAAAGTTGACTAAACTCATCTCTGTGCCTACATAAAGAAAAAAGAAAACGATGAAGATCCCTAGCAGAATCCATTGCTTACCTTTATACGGAAATTTTTTGTTAGAACGTGAGCTTGAGGAATGCGAATTGTCTGCTCCTTGGACAGAGGCACGTTCATCCAGCATGCGTTGTAGATTACCGAAGTGTCCTCTTGCCCAGAGGATAAGAGAAATCAAAGAGAAGGCAGCGACGATTAGAAAGGCCAATCTCCACGCTCCGGCAGCAATGAGCGGACTGGCGATAAGCGGCATCACGAGTGCGCCTATCCCGAATAGAACTTCGAGCCGGCTCATCGCAATAGCCGTTCCTTCGGTTACAGCACCAATAATGATGGTGCCGATAACCGCTTCGATCATCCCGAAACCAAAACCTGCGGCAACAGCGATAAAATACATCCAGCCCCAAGGCGGTAGAAAGGCATAGGCAACTTCTGCAACTATTAGAAGACTGGTGGCAATGAGGATGCCTCCACGTTTACCGAAGCGGCGATTAAGTAGGGGAGAGACCAACACGCCTGCTAAAAAACCAGCGAATTGACTAAAGATTAATTCACCGCCAGCACTGTAATTTTGATCATAATGTTGCAGTAGAACGGGCAGAATAGATCCCAGCACAACATGTGCCAGACCGATAACGAAGTAGGAGAGACAGCCGATCCAAATCAGTTTTTTCACGAAGTAAGCTCCTTATCTTGATGTAGTTTATGGAGTAAGGTCGGATTCAATGTGAACCTGAAGGGTACATTATAATAAGCACCATTGTTATGATAAATCCAAACGGTGAGCTTGGATATATAAACTTTTGTTTACATGCTTGAAGGGAGAGATTTACGTAATGGATAACAAACAACTGGAACAACTCATTATTAAAGCATTGGATGACAACAAGTTCGGTTCCTTTGGTACGATCGAAGAAGGAAATAAGCCGAAAGTACGTTATATGGCCATTTTCCATGAGGGTTTGAAGATTTATTTGGCTACAAATCGCAAAACTCATAAAGTGGAGGAGTTATCCGATAATCCGAATGCTTTTGTACTGCTTGGCTATGAGGCCGGCGGAAGCAAAGATGTGCTGGAGATTGAAGCGACCGCTACCGTCTCTAAGGATGAAGGCTTGCGCTCCAAGGTATGGAATAAAGAGCTGGAGCCATGGTTTACTGGACCTGATGATCCTAATTATGTGATTTTGGAGCTTACTCCAACACGTATTGAGTATGTAGGTAGCAATAAAGAGCATGGAGTATGGCAGCCATAAGCTATAGCCTTGAATTGATCAAACAGCCCTCCTATCCCCTATGGGGTAGGAGGGCTGTTTGATGTGTTATAATGACTTCAACTTTTTAGGTATTCAGATCGGGGAGGAGCTAAAGCTACATGAGCGTTACTCTGTTATATATTGAAGATGATCGTGAGATTGGCAGCGTAGTGTCTGCTGATTTAAGCGAAAGAGGATATAGTGTCCGCTGGCTACGGAGCGGCGAAGGTGCGATGGAAGAAGCCGGCGCCTGCCAACTGGCTATTCTCGATGTTATGCTTCCTGGTCTGGATGGGTTTACGATCGGGCAACGATTGAAACGTTCCTACCCTAAGCTGCCCATTTTAATGCTCTCTGCCCGAACCTCGATTGATGATAAGCTGCAAGGTTTGGAATTCGCGGATGATTATTTGACCAAGCCTTTTCATCCGGATGAATTGGCCGCTCGAATCGAGGTGCTGCTCCGAAGGAATGGGGCATCTGTTCAGGATTCGCTCACACTTAAACATCTAGTCGTATATGAAGGGGATAACCGCGTGATGAATGCTCAGACTCAGGAAGAAATCATGCTTACAGGCAAGCAATTTCAGATTTTTTCCTATTTGCTGCGTCATCTTAACCAAATTATGACGAAGGAGCAGATCTACGAGGCCGTGTGGGGTGAGGCTTATATCGAAGGGGATAAAACTCTGATGGTACATATTCGTTATTTGCGCGAAAAGCTGGAGCTTGATCCGGGTAATCCGGAAATTATCGAAACTGTCCGTGGGATCGGATACCGGGTAAGAGCATGAGAGGATTAGAGCGCATTCGCAAGAAACGTAATTCCTCTTTGTTATCAGGGTATTTGCTAATTATCGTATCTGCACTGCTATTTATCCCTGTGGTCCTTCCGTTGTCTTTTGTTGGCTACAATATTCTTAACGAAGTGACCAAAGGTGCCCCGCCTGTAGATACATCCCTGTATTCGAATATTGCACCGCTGGAGACTATGTGGCATAAAGAGGCACTTCACTTAGGAAATGCTTCTTCGGAAGCCATAAATCAGCGGCTGCATGAATTGAGTCAAAAATACACCGAAGCTACTATGTTTTGGGTAGACGGGCAGGGAAAAACCCAGTTGATTCTCACGCCTGATGAAGGGGATAAGGATAAGATTTACCATGAAGTTCCTGATCAGTGGACTGCGGCTGAGGCTATTTCATTTATGAAAGAAAGTACGAATCGTGATCCTTTAGCCATCGTTGCTTTCGTGGGGGACAAAGTGGAGGCAGACAAGGGATTTATGGTGATGCAAATTCCAAGCAAGCTGCTGAACAAAGGGGCTTATGGGGGATTAGGGGCTTGGGCTTGGTATAACTTTGTGTTATTTACCCTTTTTGGAGGGTTCGCTCTGGTTTCGTGGATGT
Source organism: Paenibacillus sp. FSL H3-0329 (assembly GCF_037963285.1). Classification (NCBI taxonomy): domain Bacteria; kingdom Bacillati; phylum Bacillota; class Bacilli; order Caryophanales; family Paenibacillaceae; genus Paenibacillus; species Paenibacillus sp. FSL H3-0329. Next base: position 463,746 of record NZ_CP150150.1, read on the forward strand.
TCTTTAGAAAAATTCGCAAACGGCTATTGCAACTGCAAACCGCGATGACGATTACAGGCCCGGATAGAATGCCTAAGTCTATAGTGACAGGCAAACTGGACGAGATCGGTCGCCTGGAGGAAGCTTTTAATACGATGGTAACCAAACTGGATGAAAGCCGACGCAGGGAAATAGAAGAGGAAGAGTTGCGTAAGCGTCTAGTCTCGAATCTATCTCACGATTTACGTACACCTCTAACCGTCATTCGCAGCCATATCCATGTTATGACCAAAGAGGATCTGACCTCAAAAGGTAAGCAGTCCTTACAGCTTATGGATGAGCGTATTGCGGATCTTAGCGTCCTGATCGAGAATCTTTTATCTTACAATCTGCTCAATAGTGGACGGGTAACCTTAAAGCTGGAACGTAAAGATGTTTTACGCTTGTTGCGGGAAAGTGCGGCTGCTTGGTACCCCGTATGGGAAAAAGAGGGCTTCGACATTGATATTAACCTGGAAGCCGAACCGCTATTCTGGAGGGTGGATGAGGTCTGGTTCCGCCGTATTCTCGATAATTTGTATCAAAACATTGTACGACATGCCAGCAGCGGGCATTATGTCGGGATCTCAACGGAGCAACGTAATGAACAACGTGCCATAATTATTGCGGATCATGGTCGAGGCATTCAGAGTCCATCCGATTACAAAGGGGCAGGTTTGGGATTGTCTATCGTCGATCTTTTGATGAAGCATATGGAGCTGGAATGGGTTATGGAGAGCACAGGCGAAGGCACTTCTATTGTAATCTTTGATCCGCGTCGTGAAATTTAAACAAAACTTAAACTTGGCACTTCCTTGTTCTTAACCTTGGGACGTTATGCTGTATACCGAGGTGAAGAACATGGAAGAAACAGTGATTAAAACTAAGGATTTATTGAAAAAATATCGTGGCCGGGCTGCGGTAGAAAATTTGAATTTAAATATCCGCAAGGGTGAGATTTATGGTTTTCTGGGTCCCAACGGAGCTGGGAAAACTACAACAATCCGTATGCTGCTTGGCCTAATTACACCGACATCTGGAAAAATTGAAGTGTTCGGTCAGGATCTTCGGAAGAATAAGCTGCAAATTTTACGGAAGGTAGGGTCGCTTGTCGAATCCCCCTCGTATTATGGGCATCTGAGCGCTGTGGACAATCTCGAAGCGATCCGCCGCATTCTGGATGTTCCGAAGTCACGAATCGCTGAGGTGCTAGATATTGTTTCTCTAACCGGGGAAGAGAGACGTCCGGTCAAAGGGTTTTCCCTCGGGATGAAGCAGAGACTTGGTATCGCAGCTGCCTTGTTAGGGAATCCAGAGCTGCTTATTCTGGACGAACCAACGAACGGACTCGACCCGTCAGGGATTCAGGAAATTCGTGGGCTTATCAAACGCTTGCCACAGGAGCAAGGAATTACGGTTGTAGTATCCAGTCACCTGCTTAGTGAAATTGAACAAATGGCAGATACCGTGGGTATTATTCGCCAAGGGCAAATGGTGTACCAAGATACAATAGCTAATCTGCAACAACAGGCTGCTGGCGAGATACGCCTTGCGGTTTCGGAACCAGAGTCTGCGTTACGTCTCGCTGGAGGTCGGGGGTATGAAGGGACACTACATGAGCAAAAACTGATTTTTTCAAGAATGAACGATGCAAGAGTAGCGCTGCTAGTCAAAGCTTTGGTAGAGAATGGGCACGCTGTCTATCGTGTAGAGGAGCGGAGACAATCGCTTGAGGACTTCTTCCTACAGGTTGTGGGAGGCGGGGAATCATGATGTGGCGGGCGTTGTCAGCGGATTGGCTTAAAATCCGCGGCAAAGGAATTTGGTTTCTAGTGTTTCTAGGACCGATTGGTCTAGTAGCCATGCAGGGCCTTAACTTTGGCCTTCGTTATGATTATCTGCGTCAGCAGTATAGCGCGGATTTATGGGGAGGACTACTGGATAATGTGTCCGGGTTTGTGCCCACAGCTCTTTTTCTGGGAGGCACTTTAGTATGCTCGCTGATTGCAAATGTCGAACATCAGATGAGCTCGTGGAAGCAGCTCTTGGCACTACCTATCTCCCGTACTTCAGTGTTTATGGCTAAGCTAACGCTCTGTCTGCTGCTTGTGGCTGTTTCCTGCTTGTTGCTCTCAGTGGGGATAGTTGTTTTGGGGCTTATTTTGGGCTTCAAAGCTGATCTTATTCCTTATGTGGATGTACTCAGAATTGGCTTTATGTCCTACATTGCGGCTCTGCCGGTCATCGCGCTACAGCTTTGGCTTTCCCTGGCTAATCGTAATCAGACACTGCCGGTTGCCCTGGGGATCACATTATCCTTGACGTCATTTTTCTCCATGTTCCTTTCGGAGTGGGTGCCTTTAACATGGCCATATTTGGCGTGGGACTCCTCTAATCGCCTCTTGTTCAGCGGTGCGGGTCTGCTGCTAGGAATGCTGGTATTTTTGCCGGGTGCAGTGCATTTCGCTCGAAAGGATGTGGATTAAGATGAAGTCATTTTGGAGAGTATTATCCTCAGAGCGATTAAAAATGTCTAAATCATATGTTTGGCTTTTAGTCATAGGAAGTCCGGTTTTATCACTGGTTCCCGGATTGTTATCGGATAATCAAGGCGAGAAGATGACTTGGGAGCTGCTGTTAAGTGTGATGTCAATGATGCATGCTTTGCTGTTTCTGCCTGTGCTTTCAGGCATTTTTGCGGCCCTGATCTGTCGTTATGAGCATCATGACGGTGGCTGGAAGCTATTGTTGTCTCTGCCTGTAACCCGGTTGTCGGTGTATCTCTCAAAATATGTGATGATCATCGGATTGCTGGCTGCTGTGCAAATAACGTTCCTCGTTATGGTGCTGGGAATGGGTTTGTTCCGTGGGGCTCCAGATCCAATCCCTTGGGCGCTGCTGCTAAAATCAGTATTTGGCGGCTTTGTAGCCTGCCTACCACTCGCCGCATTGCAGCTGGCGATCTCGCAAAGCTGGAGCAGCTTCGGCGCACCGCTGGCGCTGAATGTGAGTCTGACCATTCCCAATATACTGATCGCTAATTCTTCAACCTACGGCCCCTATTATCCTTGGGTACAGCCGATGTTAGCCATGAGTCCTTATGGTGATGACGGATTTGGTGCCTTTAATCTGCCTTTAGAGACACTGATGATGATAGTGGGAGGGAGCTTGATTGTCTTTTTTGCCGCAGGACTAATCTCCTTTTATCGTAAAGCAGTCTGATTCACAATCAGAGGCTATAAACTCCTCCTCAATGGACATCCCGTGCTGTTTTTCTTATAATTAAAGAATATAATTAGCTAAGATGGAGGAGGGCGAGAGCATGGAGCCAACGGCATTAGAAGATTGCGACAATACATGCAAGGGTTCAGAGCTTGAACCGGAATCCATTGCATTGATCCTGCCAGACCGTGGGATTACTGATAAAATGGCAGAAATGTTCAAAGCGTTGGGTGATCCAACACGAGTGCGGCTCATTTACGCTTTGTCTCAGCAAGAATTATGTGTACATGATTTGTCCGTGATCCTTGATATGGGCCAATCTGCGATATCCCATCAGCTCCGTTATTTACGGAATCTACGGATCGTGAAGCGCCGTAAAGAGGGGAAAACGGTATTCTATTCGCTGAACGATGCGCATGTGGAGCAGATCTTTTTACAGACCCACGAGCATGTCCGACACGAATAGCTAGTTGCAAAAAGGGGGACTCCCAGCAGCCATTGGATGGCTTTTGGGAGTCCCTCTTTTTATTATGCCGACGAGTCCTGATCATCCGCTACGGCTTACGGACCCAGTTGACCTTATTTGCAAAATTAACGCTTTTTGAGCAGAGTTGCGGACCTCAGTGCAGTTATTCCTTAGAAAGAGGTCTTGTTTTGCTCTTTTTCATGCCAATAGCGCCTATGGGGTCCGATATTATGCTAAACCGGGGATAATACTGTTTTTAGGGTCAACTGGGTCCGTTAGCTGTGTGGTTTGCGACAAATATTGCTCTAATGAAACCAAGTTGAATCCACTGAAGCTTTGTATTTTGAAGCAAGGGTTAGCTTATTAACTGGCTTGATTTAGGTTCTTCGTTAGGTTTGGTTTTCTAAAGGACAACACTAGCCAGACACATTGCACTGCGAGCACTAGCAGGATAAATAGATCGATTCCCATGTATTCACTCGTATTATCATTGCCCACAAACTGAATTAAATTATGTATAAAATGAAAGGATATCAGCGGAAGAATATTATTATTTTTTAGCATCAGCAAGGCTAGCGCAAAACCGATCAGAAGCGCATATACGAGTTGTAGAAGAATTTGTGTGATATCTGTGCCGGATAATGCATTAAGTAAGTGGGTAATAGAGAAGAGAATGCTTGAAGTGATCACTGCTGTTTTAGCCCCTTTAGGAAGCAAGGTCTTAAAAATCAAACCGCGATAGATGCTTTCCTCCACAAAAGCGACCAGCAGGGTGAAGAAAATAAAGAACAGTACCTCGGATGCGCTGATCTCACGAAAACCCTTAAAGGATATGGTAATCAGGACCACTACTAGTGGGGCATAATAAATCCAGTTGCCCGAGGATATGGTGTTTAGAGGTCGGAAGCCGAGCGTGCTCCATTTGCGCTTAACTGTAAAGTAGATGATGAGTACAAGCGCGATTGGGATGAAGGAGATAAGTACAGGGGCGTTGTACGCAAGTTCCTTAATGGTTGCGTAAGCCCCGGCGGCAGTTACGGCTACAAGTAATAACACCTCGATAATAACTACGCTCCAAATGGGGTGTTTCTGTGAAAAAGAAGACGTTTTGGCTAGCTTTGACATGTTCTAAATTCATCCCTTCTGTGTAAATCATTTGCCCATCGAGCTTCATTGATAATGGGGTCATTCGTATGTAAGAAACTTACTTTCGGTCATACATGATTTTACATATTTTCACGTAAAGGTCAATTGATTTAATTTTTAAGATAATGTAGAAAAATGGTGTATATCGCGTATTGACCTTGAAATATAAAGGGAATATAATAGGGCTAAGATAACATATGAACAAGTGCTCATATATGGTTTTTATTTGAGGAGATGTGCCGTATGGATACAATGCAAGGAAAATTAAAACGTCAGTGGGAATTAGAAGGCTTGGATTGCGCCAATTGCGCGATGAAAATTGAAGATAAGGTGAAGAAGATTGAAGGTGTATCGTCTTGTTCCGTTAATTTTGTAACAAAAACAATGACGTTGGAAACCGCCGCAGGGTATGAGGAATCAGCGATTGTAGAAGCGAAGAAAACGGTGAAGGCACTCGAGCCCCACGTAAATGTGAAAGAGAAGGTTGGGGGAAATCACAAGGCGCGCAATAGCGGTGCTCATGAACATACACATGATCACCAGCATGGACACGAGCATGTTCACGATCATCAAGCTGCTGGACATCATCATGGTCATGAGGATGCTGAAGGTCATGGTCATACACATGAGCATGGGGAAGGCGACACACGCAAAATATTGCTGCGGTTAGGCGCTGGTGGAATTCTTGCTCTAGCTGGGATATTCCTGCCCGTGGATGGAGTAGTTGAACTGCTGATCTTTTTGGCAGCCTATCTTATCGTGGGTGGTGAAGTTGTCTGGCAGGCGGTTAAGAACATCATCCGTGGTCAGGTGTTTGATGAGAATTTCCTGATGGCTCTGGCAACTATCGGTGCATTTGCGATTGGTGAGTATCCAGAGGGCGTGGCAGTAATGCTGTTTTACCAGATTGGAGAACTGTTCCAAGGTCTGGCTGTGAATCGTTCACGCCGATCTATTACGGCACTTATGGATATTCGCCCCGAGTTTGCCTATCTCAAGCTTGGAAATGATCTGAAGAAGGTCTCACCTGAGGAAGTAGCCATCGGAGATTTGATTGTTGTTAAACCCGGTGAGAAGGTACCCCTTGACGGAACTATACTTGAAGGTAACGCCATGATGGACACATCTGCACTTACTGGAGAGTCGGTACCACGATCAGCTGGTCCAGGAAGTGCGGTGTTAAGTGGTTTTATTAACCGGAACGGCGTAATTACTGTGCAAGTTACTCAGACCTTTGGAGAATCGGCCGTATCCAAAATACTGGAGCTAGTGCAGAATGCATCAAGCAACAAAGCTAAAACCGAGAACTTTATTACTAAATTTGCACGTGCCTACACGCCTGTAGTAGTGATCACAGCAGTTCTGCTGGCCGTCGTTCCTCCACTGCTGATCAGTGGTGCGACTTTTTCGGATTGGATTTACCGAGCACTTGTATTCCTCGTAATCTCTTGTCCTTGTGCGCTTGTGGTCTCGATTCCACTGGGATTCTTCGGAGGGATTGGTGCAGCTTCACGCAGCGGTATTCTGATTAAGGGAAGCAACTACCTGGAAGCCCTAAATGATGTGAAGGTAGTTGTCTTTGATAAAACCGGAACGTTGACCAAGGGACAGTTTAAGGTGACGGGGATTTATCCGTCGGGTGGCAAATCTAAGGATGAATTACTGCGGACAGCCGCTTATGCGGAGAGCCATTCCAATCACCCGATCGCTGAGTCGATTCGGACGGCTTATGGTGCACAGATTTCTAAGGAAGCTATCACGAATTATAATGAGATCTCTGGTCATGGTATCGAAGTAACTATCGAAGGCAAGACCGTATTTGCAGGCAACGCACGTCTGATGGAGCGGGAGGGGATTGCTTATGAGGTCCCAGAGCAGAGCGGTACAGTTGTTCACATTGCGGTAGATCATCAATATGAAGGTTATCTGGTGATCGCCGATGAAGTGAAGGAGGACTCACTGCAGGCCATTCAGCGCCTCAAAAAGCTTGGTATACGCAAGACGGTGATGCTGACAGGTGATGCTTCCGCCGTAGCTGAAGATGTAGGGAAGCAGTTAGGGGTAGATGAGGTACACGCAGAGCTTTTACCACAGCATAAGGTAGAGGCCATCGAGAAGCTGGATCGTGAAAAGCCTCCACGCGAGAAGATTATTTTTGTTGGAGACGGAATTAATGATACTCCTGTACTGGCTAGAGCCGATGTCGGGATCGCTATGGGGGGACTCGGTTCTGACGCTGCCATTGAAGCAGCGGATATTGTAATTATGACCGATGAACCTTCGAAGATTGCTGTAGCTATCGGAATTGCCAAGCGTACACGGACCATCGTATGGCAAAATATTATTTTTGCTTTAGGTGTAAAAGCTATATTCCTTCTGCTCGGTGCATTCGGGATTGCCACGATGTGGGAGGCTGTATTCTCAGATGTAGGGGTAACCGTACTAGCCGTACTGAACAGTATTCGAGCTTTAAAAGTGCAAGACGAGGGTTAAGTATCTTTGGTGTTTAAATAAATGATTTCAACAAAAGTAAGCTTTAGGATTCCGGTTTTAGGGGTCTTAGGGCTTACTTTTTTTATTCGCCAGCAAAGAATTTGTCTTTTTTTGCCGATATAGAAGATATATCCACATCAGGAGACATTATAACAAATGGAGTGAGGAGGCTATTTCATCGTGAATGAAAATGAAATGAAAGGAAACAAGATGAAAAAAATGAGAAAAAATGTAACGAAGAGAAAAGCGACGTCAATTCAACTTAAGTGGTCATCTGTTATATTAGCTATTGCAATCGTGCCGCTCATGGTAGCGACCATATTTTTACTTGATTATTTCGGCAATGTCACACGCACAGACAGTGAGCAAATGGCGCAGGACACCATTAATACGAACACATTCCGGATGGATGAGTGGCTATCCAACAAAACCTCGTCCGTAAAGGATCTGGTGTCCCAGCATCCTGAGTTCGATTTTACGAATCCAGCGAGTATCTTCCCTGTGATAGAAGTGCTGGAGGAAAGTGACAGTGAGACAGAAGGTTACAGTGTCATCAGTAAAGACGGCCAGTTAACTAATATGATGAACATGACCGCAAGTGTAGCAGATGCGAGCTATTTCTTGAAAGCGAAAGAAACGCATGCGCCTGTGTTGGGGGAAATGTCCTATCTGGAGCAGCTTGATAAATATATCATTCCGATCGTAGTTCCTGTCATGGATAAGGATAAGCAATTTATGGGAGGTATTGTCTTCTCGATTACTCCTGAAGTTCTTGCCCAAATGAGTAATGAAATTACTATGGCGGATACCGGATTTGGATACGTAATCTCAAATGATGGCATGTATTATACTTATCCAGACGTCAGTCGTATGGGCAAAAAAATTACCGATTACGCTAAAGAGCCGGCTCTTCAGAAGGTCGTTGACAAGATTTTGAGCAACAAAGAGGGGGCCGAAACTTATAAGGGCGAAGATGGTAAGAAAGTCATTACATACTTTAAGACCATTCCAGATACTGACCTGAAGCTTCTTGTAACAGTACCGGAGAAAGAGGTTTTTGCCAAAGTGACCTCTGCACAAAGAACAGCAATGTTCATCTTATTGGCAGTTATACTCGTCATAATTTTTGTTTCTCTCTACCTTACTCGCCTTATCGTTAGACCCATTAAAGCTATTTCCTCCACTATGAAAAAGGTGGCAGAGGGTCATCTGAATGAGAGGGTTAAAGTGCAATCCGGAGATGAAATCGGCGAGATGAGTCAAAATATCAATGATATGATTGAGACACTCTCCGGTATTGTCAACAAGATTGATACAACGGTAGTGGAGGTTTCTTATTCCTCAGAAGGAATGCTGAAATCGGCTCAACGGTCGTCTTATACTTCAGCAGAGGTAGCAACAGTTATCCAAGAAGTGGCTCAAGGAATGGAAGAGCAATTCAGAGGCTCGGAGCAATCGGCAAGAGCAACGGAAGAGATGGCCGTAGGTTTGCAACGTATTGCTGAGTCCTCTGCAGCGGTATCAGATCAGGCTGAGACGGTCAACTCAGAAGTAGAGAGTGGCTATTTGGAAATCCAATCTACACTGCAACAGATGGCTGTTATCAGTTCCACAGCTAATCAGACAGCCGAGATGATTGGTAAATTAAGTGAGCAATCGGAACAGATCGGACAAATTGTGGATGTAATTTCTGAGATATCCAATCAGACAAGCTTATTATCTTTAAATGCTTCTATTGAGGCTGCCAGAGCTGGGGAACATGGCCGTGGCTTCGGTGTAGTTGCGAATGAGGTGAAGAAGTTAGCGGAGCGGACGAACAGTTCCATCATTAGTATAGTGGAGCTGATCGGCGGCATTCAGTCTTCGACAACAAGTGCAGCGGATTCCATGAAGAAGAGTATTGAGGAAATTGGCGATGGAATGGGAAAAATGCAAAACGTCGGTGTTTCCTTTGATCATATCCGTTCTTCGATCCGTGAAGTATCGTCGCAAATACAGGATGTGTCAGCAATTAATGAAGAGATGTCAGCTGGCACAGAAGAAATAACGGCTTCTATATCCGATATGCTCGGAATAGCTAAAGAATCTGCTGAGAATGCTCAGGCGGTCTCATTAGCTTCAGCGGAGCAGACGGAGATTATGAAGGATGTCGTGTCCTCGGCGGAATCACTTAATGAAGTGATGTCTGTGCTGAAAGAAGAAATCGAGAAGTTTAAAAAGTAGGAGATAAACTGAGATTCATCTCCTTATAATACAAAAAATCGCTCTTTGGGAGCTGGTGGGCTTATTTCACCAATTCCCAAAGTAGCGATTTTTTTTGTTCTTTATGAGATTAAATGCTTTCTTCCAGCTGTAGACTCTCGATGCCTGCACGTACAATATTGCAGGAGCTGTTCAATTTCTGGGTTTCCTCTGTATTTAAATTAAGCTCCAGCAGCTCTTGAATCCCAGTGTTGCCTATAATGGCGGGCACACCCGTGCATACACCACTATGTCCGTATTCTCCATCCAGAATGGCGGATACGGCGATAATTTTGTGCTCATCATTCAGGATCGAACGGGTAATGTAGGCAAGTGCGCTGCCAATCCCGAAATGTGTGGAGCCTTTACGGGTGAAAATTTCCCAGCCGGCATCTTTTGTCTTGCGGGAGATATCCTCCAGATCCAGATGCGGGAACCGCTCGCGATGCTGATCCAAAATTTGTAGAATAGGCTTGCCGCCAATTGTCACATGGGACCAAGCTACAAATTGAGATTCGCCATGTTCACCTAACGCGTAGCCATTAACACTACGCGGGTCAATGGAGAACACATCGGAGAGCAGTGTTTTTAGGCGCGACGAGTCAATGGAGGTTCCGGTACCGATAATTCTGTGGCGAGGCAGACCTGATATTTTCCAGACCATATAAGTGACAATATCGACCGGATTAGCGGCGACTACGAATATTCCATCAAATCCCCCAGCCATGATGTTGGTAATGATTTCTCTAGTAATAACAGCAGAGGCTGCCAATACGTCAAGTCGGGTCTGCCCGGCTGTTGGATTAGCACCAGCGGTTAAGATAACTACATCCATCTTTGCACAATCGCTATAGGTTCCGGCATATACCTTTGTGCGTGTGCTTGTGAAATCCATACAGTGCGAGAGATCAAGTGCTTGTGCCATAGCCCGATCATAGGTGCGGTCGATCATCATTATCTCGTCACAAATGGCCTGATTAACCATGGAGTAAGCACAGCTTGAACCCACCATTCCTGCCCCGACGATGGCTACTTTTCTCGATTTACTTTTCAATTGCCTTGTCCTCACTCTCTAAAAGTTATACGCAGTATAGGTTTCCAAATGATATTTATTTCAGCATTAAGGTCTTTTGGAAGCTTATCGTTAGGTATGCTTATAGTTTAACGTATCCCTTCGCAGGTTACCTGACATCGGACTTACAAAGATTATATTTTTTCTTTTTAATGCTGAATAGGTGACATAACGAGTTAGATATTTTAGGTGATCTATCCCTATAGTGTATGTAAAGTACTAAAAGAGGATGTAATAAGAGGATGGCTAATTGATGTCAGAAAAGGGTGAAAAGTAGAAAAAAGCAGAGGATATAACATAAGCTTGAGTTACAAGAGGTAAGAAGTCATCTCAAGGATATCGGGTAAGCACCCTGAGATGGCTTCTTAGGATCATTGTTGACAATCATGGCTGGGGCAGCAGACTCCCCGAGGAAGTCATAGCCTTATAACGCTTGAACATAAAAAATCTCCAATGAACAATCATGCCGAAGGCTAAAATAAAGAACAAACCACCGGACTGTGGGATAGACACATAACGGTTAATAAATTCATGGAGTAAAGTGCGGACTAGAAGAAGTCCGAGCAGGATAAACGCAAAGCTCTTGGAGCGTTGAGCATAAATTTGTCCATCACGTTGTTCAAAATGGGTGCTGCGTATAAGAGGATACGCGAAGATGAACCAGCCAATCAGAAAGGCGACTGCCGCCCACCATAATGGGAACCTGACCGCAGGTGCTACAAGCATGGCAAAACCCGTCGACATACCGAGAGGTGGAATCCATATTTTTCGAATGGTAACCGGACGTGCGCTTGCTTTTAGACGAATGAAAATAACCATCAGCGCCATGAACAAAGCCCCTAATGTAGAGCCAATATGTAGAAGCGAGGGGTTTATGTTACCCATGATACACGACCTCTCTATGATTTCAGTCACTTGTATCTTCATTATAACAGAAAAACGATGGCAAAACATTGAAGTGTATTGGCTCCATACCCGCTACAATTCCAGCTTAGGAATTATTTCTTAAAGGAGCGATACATACAAAAATCCCCGCCAGAGCATACTCTGACGAGGATTTATTGATGCGAATATTATTATCTCAGCCCAGACTTACGAACGGCTGCGTCCACTTGTCGAGCGGAGAATAAGGCTCACGATAAAGATCAGCACAACCGCACCGATCAAAGAAGGGAAGAAGTAGAAATCACTTACTTTAGGTCCCCAGCTTCCCAGAAGCACGCCACCGAGCCATGAACCGATAATACCAGCGATGATATTACCGATAACACCACCAGGAATATCTCTGCCCATAATCAGACCAGCCAACCAACCAATAACCCCACCAACGATTAACATCCATAGAAAACTCATGTTACTTCAACTCCTTCGTTTTGTTGTTTGCGATGTCTACTATTAACCTTTGTGACCATCTTTAAACCACATGGAAAAACTTACTTCTTCCGGAATAGTTAGGGAGTAGGCTCTAAATGCAGTTTCGATAATGTATTACAACTATAAACATGCTATAGTGAAAAAATATTATAAAATTATGAGTAAACCCCTATTAGTAAAGGGTAAGTAAGAAGTAATACAATACATAAAGATAAAGGAGCCACTATTATGGAACGGGCTAATGAGGCATTGTTTTATGTAGGAACGTATAACTCTGAGAATGAGAAGGCGATTCAGTTATGTGCGCTTAGTCTTTTATCGGGGGAAATGAGAATTCTTGAGGGTACCGAGGGAATTGAGAACCCATCGTTTTTAGCTGTGAATAGTGCAGGCAGCGTGTTGTATGCAGTTAGTGAGAAGGATCAAGGTGAGGTTTACGCATATGCAATTGATCCCGCAACTAAAGCGTTGCAATCACTTGGAAGTCGTTCTACGGAAGGCGGCGCTCCTTGTTATGTCTCCATTAGTCCTAAGGAAGATTACATATTCGTCTCCAATTACTCGGGAGGCAATGTTAATGCTTTTCCTGTAAATGAAGATGGTTCGCTTCAAGAAATGTCCGACCAAGTAAAACATGTGGGTTCAGGCATTCGTGAAGACCGTCAGGAGGCTCCGCATCCGCACTCTGTCATTCCGGACGCAAGTGGTAGACATGTGCTGGTGTGCGATTTGGGACTGGATCAAATTGTGATCTATCGCCCTGAAGAGGGCAAACTGGTAAAACATCGTGAGCTTAATCTGCCACCTGGTTCAGGTCCACGTCATCTGGCGGTGCATCCCTCTGGACAATGGATTTACCTGGCGAATGAACTGAATTGTACAGTAACGGCATTTGCTAATGATGAACAGGATGCAAATCTAAATAGTTTACAGCATCTTAGCACGCTTCCTGATAATTATACTGCTGGTAGTGACGATACAGCTTCCGATATTCATGTCTCCCCTTGTGGCAGATTCCTGTATGTCTCCAATCGCGGACAAGACAGTATCGCCCTGTTCCATATCGATAAATTAACGGGTCTGCTTGAAGCAGTGGATTGGCAGGTTACCGGCGGGCGTACTCCGCGTAACTTTGCAATTATTGGGGATAAGCTGCTTGCTGCTAATCAGAATAGTGATAATATTACCTCGTTCTCCATCGATAGTGAGAGTGGCAGATTAATCCCTACAGGAAATGAATTGGAAATGAAGTCACCTGTTTGTGTGCAAGCGTTGTAGGCTGAGACTAGGTTATTGTATGTCGTAAAAATAAGGGCTATTCCCGTAATCCATTCATTTTTTCGTGAGTGGAGGTTGGGAATAGCCCTATTTTGCAAATGAAGACCTAAGGATAATAGCAAGTGATTGTTAAAATGTATTTCTGATACCTAAATCGTAAAAACCGATGTCATCAAGCATGATCCGGTCGCCTTCTTCTTCAAGATAGAAGGTGATTTCCGTCAGGTTGTCAGGATCCAGCTCTGGTTCTTCCTCCTGAAATTGTTCGAACGGCATCTCGTAGGTTTGAAATACAGCTTCGGAAAGGTCGCCGTATTTGCCATCATTTATCCGCTCTTCAAGCCATGGGAATAACGTGAACTGAGTTTGTGGAAGTGGCAGTATATCCATTACTTCATCCAGCTTCAAGCGTGCTGAGGTATCGTTATGGTCAGTTAACTCCACCTCAACCTTTGGAGGTTGTGGAACATCCATTTCTTCATTCATGTCGTCATTCAGATTTGCCATGGAGAACGTAAGGCCATCTGCCCCTAAAAGAGCAGTTTCAGTACGGACACTGTCGTTAAGCTTAATGTTGTAATAAGCTTCTTCGTTTTTGCTGGCTGTGCGTTTAAGGACAACACCATAGGTGGCTTTGCTTTTCGACTCCCGGTCTTTAGCTAACTCTTCTGACCAAGAAATACCCGATGCTGCTGCTGTTCCCAGTTCTACAGTGTTTTTGTTACGGTCATCGTCAAATGTGGCTACAGGACGATATCCCCCGCTTTGGAATCTATTGTAGTAGGCGGTATCTGGTAACCACTTCAGCCCGCTGCGATAATCCCGGAACAAGCTTTGGTATTCCTCTTTTTCATGCAAGGTGGTCTCTAAGAAAGCTGATACATAGACCTTGGCGATTTGCCGTTGTTTGTCTGCATCCATGATTTGTGTCCGATTTAAAAAGAGTCCAGCTGGCAAGGTCTGATCATACCCGCCCCAATCGCTGTTGAATTGACTGTGATTGGCATCCGCAATATACAGCGAGCTTTTGAAAGCAGATGATCCTTGGGAATAGGAAGTGCGTATATACTGCCGATCACCATAGAAATCATGTACATCTCCATCGCGGGCTCCCTGCAAGGTCAAATAATTGATGTCTTTGAGACGGGCTTGCTGGTCATCTATTGTTTTGTCCGTCGGTGCAAGCGCGATTACAGAGGTTATATTAAAGCGATTAACTGCCGCCATCACCGGATCATCCTTAAACCAACGAGTGGCATCCGCGGCCATAGCTACGGCTTGTCCTCCGCGGCTATGGCCGAGCAGGGCGGTTTTTGTGAAATCTATTTTCTGATAAAAAGGACTGCCCGGATCATCTGAAAAATCTGCTAGCTGCTCTAAATGTTTCAGTAGGATCCAAGTACGTACTTTAAAATCATTGTCCGGAATGCCGGACCAAGCAGAATAATTCAGGAAATTCTCATCGAGCGAGATCGCGATAAATCCCCGGCTTGCCAATAGTTCGCCGAGATAAGCGTACCCGCCATCAGAGTAATCTTCCATCATATGATTGCCGTGCACCATCAGCACTACTGGATATGGACCTTCACCTTCTGGCATCCATACGCGACCATTCAGGGGAAGTGCCTTATAATCGAAACCCCAGAATAAAGTGCGCAGCTTTGACCAATCCTTAATATAAGCAGAAGCATCGGCCGTAGAGGATATCAAGCTTGTATCCTTGCCGTATTCGGCACGATGAAGATCGGTACCACTGGCATAGGTGAAGGTCTGATAAGCTAGATTGCCTGGTATTCCCGGATCGGAGGCTGTCAGTGGAACGACTTCCGTATCGTTGATATCGACCGACTCTGAAATAGGCAGTTCTTGTACTCCGCTTGCCAGCGCAAGTGGGGAAAAAGTCACCGCCACTGTTAGCAGAAGCCCTAGTGTTATTCTTTTGCTGCGGAGCAGGCCGATGGCTAATCCGCCTAATGCCCCTAGCAGTGCAAGCACGACCGCGATGACAACCGCGGCTTCAATCTCAAAATCTGCGTAATATAAGATTAGTAGAATAGCTCCAAAATCACTCAATACACAGCCTGCAAATAATCTTGGGATACGCAGTCCGGTCAACGCTAGCAGAACAGCTAAGATATTGCCGGAAATCGCCAGCAGGACAGTGCCTGCACCTGCAGCAAGAGCGATATCCGTAGGTTTACCTAATCCAGTAGGAATGCCTAACACGGCACTACTAAAGGCTAAAAAGCATACTATCCAAAGACCGGCTATAGCTGTTCTCCAAACTGCTGTATCGTAACGGTAGGTTCCCCTAATTCTTCGTCCAATTTCTTGAGCCATACGTCTGTGGAGCCGTGGTTTCAACGGCGCAGGGACGTACTCTAACTCCATACCCATGACTCTCTCCCCTGACATAAAGCGGTATTTTCTCTTAACCCATAAGCTGTAGCAATAATATTACTTTATAGCATCAATAACAAGTGGATCTTACAGGAACCGACCCCATAGCTTGTACGGTGTGGTGTGTGGGAGTTTTCTTTGACATAGGCTGGAAAAAAAGGTTTGACACAGTTAAAGGGTTTCAGTATTATATCCATATAAACCAACTAAGTAGATAGGAATAATTGAAGAAAGTTCTTACCGTACGAACGGAGGAACGCCTGCATTAGGCTCGCAGACACGGTCTTAGGACCGGTTTGACCTGCCATACGTAGGCTTTCCTCCGTTCTTTTTGTGTTACCCAAGGGTTGTCTGGTACGAAAAAACATGGGGGAGTGGAAGAGATGAAGAAAAAGATGAATAAAGGGCTTCTTGTAGGGTTTAGCTTGTTGCTGACGGCAGGGCTTACTGCTGCTTGCGGCAGCAATAACAATAACGGCAATAGTGCTAGTCCGGCAACAGACGCACCAGCAACAACCCATTCAGCGGAGGCCACAAATGCGGCTGAAGCAACAAAAACTCCATCTAAAGATCCAGTAGAACTACTGAACGTCTCATATGACCCTACTCGCGAATTGTACGAGAATTATAATAAAGCTTTTGCTGCCTATTGGGAGAAAGAAACAGGACAGAAGGTCACCATTAAACAATCCCACGGTGGATCAGGGAAACAAAGCCGTGCTGTGCTTGATGGTCTGGAAGCGGATGTTGTGACATTAGCACTTGGTTATGATATTGATGCCTTGCAGGAAAAGGGACTGATCAATGAGGGCTGGCAAAGTAAATTCGATCATAATAGCTCGCCTTACACCTCGACTATCGTGTTCCTTGTACGCAAAGGGAATCCGAAAGGAATCAAGGATTGGCCAGATCTGCTCAAAGAGGGCGTAGAGGTTATTACACCAAACCCGAAAACATCAGGTGGAGCACGCTGGAACTACTTGGCAGCTTGGGGCTACGCACTAGACCAGAACAATAACGATGAGGCTAAGGCTGAGGAATTTGTAAAAGAACTGTTCAAGCATGTGCCAGTGCTGGATACCGGCGCGCGTGGATCTACGACAACGTTTGTGGAGCGTGGAATTGGTGATGTGCTGATCGCATGGGAGAATGAAGCCTATTTATCTGTGGAAGAGCTGGGACCGGACAAATTTGATATCGTGAATCCTTCGGAGAGTATTTTGGCTGAACCGCCAGTAGCTATAGTAGATAAGGTTGTGGATAAAAGAGACACGCGTGAGGTATCCGAGGCGTACTTGAAGTACCTCTATAGTGAAGAGGGACAAAAAATCGCGGCTGAAAACTACTACCGTCCTACATTAGATAGCGTGAAAGAAGAATACAAAGATAAGTTCCCGGAAATCAAGCTGTTCACATTGGCTGACAAATTCGGAACCTGGAAAGAAACGCAAGAGAAGCATTTTAATGATGGCGGGATCTTTGACAAGATTTATGTGCCAGGTGCCAAATAACAGATGAATGAAACGCAGGATGTAATCATTGAGATTTGTCCCGGTAGGGGCTGATCGGCTAAAAGGCCGAAGGCGAGAAAGGATGAATAGGGGATGAATGTCACCACTACGGCTACACCAGCAGCAACACGGCGCAAAATACTGCCCGGCTTCGGGCTGACGATGGGCTACAGTGTACTATACCTGAGTCTAGTGGTTCTACTGCCACTTTCGGCGCTGCTGTTCAATTCTACAGGTCTGAGCTGGGCGAAATTCTGGGATGTAGCTACGGACCCGCGGGTATTAGCCTCGTATCGTGTGAGCCTGTCGACAGCTGCTGCGGCCGCTTTTGTAGATGCAATTCTAGGTCTTTTGCTGGCGTGGGTACTGGTACGTTATGAATTTCCGGGCAAAAGAATATTTGATGCGCTGATCGATCTCCCGTTTGCCTTGCCGACAGCGGTAGCCGGTGTCTCTTTGACGGCGCTCTATGCAGGAAATGGCTGGATTGGGTCTTGGCTTGAGCCGCTGGGATTAAAGGTGGCATTCACTCCGCTCGGGATTACCCTGGCTTTGATGTTCATCGGCATACCGTTCGTTGTCCGGACGGTGCAGCCGGTGCTGGAGGATTTGGACAGAGATATGGAGGAGGCTTCGGCAACCCTTGGCGCAGGCCGCTGGAGAACCTTTCGCTCAGTAGTTCTGCCTGAGCTGTTCCCGCCACTGCTAACAGGTTTTGCTCTAGCTTTTGCTCGGGGCATCGGTGAATTCGGCTCCG
This sequence comes from Paenibacillus sp. FSL H3-0329, assembly GCF_037963285.1. Classification (NCBI taxonomy): domain Bacteria; kingdom Bacillati; phylum Bacillota; class Bacilli; order Caryophanales; family Paenibacillaceae; genus Paenibacillus; species Paenibacillus sp. FSL H3-0329. The sequence continues at coordinate 481,724 of NZ_CP150150.1, forward strand.
TTGTGTTCATCTCCGGTAACATGCCGATGAGGACGGAGATTGCTCCGCTGCTTATTATGTCTAAACTGGAGCAATATGATTATGCCGGAGCTACCGCCGTAGCCCTGCTATTGCTCCTCATCTCTTTCTTAATGTTACTTGTTATTAACACGCTTCAGCGCTGGGTTCGTAAGACTTCACGTTGAGGGTAATCGCCGTGACAGCAGACGTCTGAACATGTTCAAACTTAATCGGAGACACTCGATATCTGCCGTTGATACTGAATATTACAAGCTATTTTGTCTTCGTAAAACCCTTTAAAGGAGGAATAATTTTGGCCGGTACCGTCCCTCTCCATACCCCCCGGCTACAAAAGAATGCGTCCTCGTCCGCGACAACGGAAACCCCAATTGTAAAATGGGTGTTGATCGGAGCGGCTGGGCTAGTCCTTTTTTGGCTGATTGCTCTGCCATTAGTTGTTGTGCTAACCGAGGCGCTGAAGAAGGGCTGGGACGTATATATTGCTGCCCTGACTGATCCGGATGCCCGCTCAGCGCTGCGATTGACGCTGCTTGTTGCGGCGATAACTGTGCCTCTGAATACCTTTTTTGGTGTAACAGCGGCATGGGCTGTAACCAAGTTCCGTTTCCGCGGCAAAGGGTTTCTGATCACCTTGATTGATCTCCCTTTTGCAGTTTCGCCTGTCATCGGCGGGCTAATCTTTGTGCTCGTCTTCGGAGCAAACGGATGGTTTGGCCCTTGGCTGAGCGCTCATGATATCAAGATTGTATTTGCGCTTCCGGGTATCGTTCTAGCCACGTTGTTTGTGACGTTTCCTTTTGTAGCGCGTGAATTAATCCCGCTGATGGAGGATCAGGGTACACAGGAGGAAGAAGCGGCAATTACACTCGGAGCACATGGGTGGCAAATCTTTTTCAGAGTCACGCTGCCTAATATTAAATGGGGATTACTATACGGTATTATTTTGTGTAATGCGCGGGCCATGGGTGAGTTTGGTGCGGTTTCTGTGGTGTCCGGGCACATACGTGGGGAGACGAATACGCTGCCGCTGCATGTTGAGATTTTGTACAATGAATATCAATTTTCAGCATCTTTTGCAGTAGCTTCGTTGCTCCTGTTATTGGCTTTGGTAACGATGATTATTAAAAGCTGGTTGTCGCGAAAAAATGCCCATTGACATGACTTTTAGTTCCATGCTAAGTTAATTCATAGTATATTGGTTGGTAATAACGGAATTGAGAAAAAAAGAAATTTAGGCGGATATAATCCTTTGGTGAGAAAGGGAGGCTAGAGAATGGCTAAACCGCTGAAAGTGGACGATTTATGGCTTACGCGGATTGCAGGACTTCTGGATGATATGGAATTTGGCTCATTGCATATTGTGGTGCATGAAGGTCAGATTGTTCAGATGGAGCGTACGGAGCGCAAACGGTTTGAGAATAGCAGTGGCAACGCAAATGGACGTTATATTGGTGAAAGCGGCAGCCGGCGGGCCGATTCTCAATCGGCGGGACGTTGATTCAATCTCTGGGCAATCATAAAGATATATCTCATCTTTTTGGATAAAAGATTATGGAGTTGTCACATAAGCCACGTAATGGCTGCTGGGGCAACTCCTTTTCTTTGTATGCTTGGATATTCTGGCACGTATGACGCATCCCATCGGACTCAGTTGACGCTAAACGCAGTATTATGCCACATTTGCCACGCTAACGGACCGCATAGCTGCTATTGGCATAAAAAACACCACATATGGACCTGATTCTAAGCAATAACGTCCCTGGAGTCCGAAACCACGCTCCAAAAGCTGAAAAGGCGCAAATAACGTCATCTGGGTCCGTAGGTCGCAAGGAATGATGAGTGTTGAAGCAGACCGCTCATGAGTAAGAACACAGTAATATGTCATCCGGGTCCGTAGGTCGCCGGGAATGATGAGTGTTGAAGCAGACCGCTTACCAGTAAGAACACAGCAATACGTCATCTGGGTCCATAGGTCGCCGGGAATGATCTGTCTTTTTACGACTTTTACAAATGATTCGGCCCGTGGGACAGCTACATATTTTGATGACGCAGTAAGTTGTTAATAACGAGGGGCTTGGCGTGAGGCGGATACGCCCTCCATTAACAGGATGAACGCAGTGATGGCGTGCATAATCCAACCAACGATCGGAATAAAAGCTAAAATCGAGGTGATAATGCCCAGAATGTTACCCATGAATGGTTTATGCTCTCTCTGCAGCACAACAATGGCTACAGCGTGGAGCAAAAAGGCAATGGCCAAAGGGACCCAACCATTTGCAATGATAAAGAGTCCGCCGATCAACGGTAGAGCCAGAAAAGCTTCATAAAGGCATGTTCCCCATTTAAACAGCTTGGCTACAGGAGACATAATGCTTCACCCACCCTTTTATAAATATTGTTACAGATACTATTCCACACAGTCAGTAAAGGAATTCAAGAATATAAAACTTATCCCTCGGTTTCAAAAACATCCCTAGCAGTGAGCCTTGCCTGTGAACCATGCAGTCGTATATAGTGGGAACAGCAATGCTGAACGGAGGAGTGCGGGTGGAAACAACAAGTAAGCTTGATATACGTCATGAACAGCCTTCAGTGGAACAGTATTTGGCGCTGAGAAAAGAAGCTGGGCTGAGTGAAATGAGTGTGGAAGGTGCAGCGATCGGTTTGCCTCGTTCTATTTTTGCTGTAACTTTGTATGAGGAGAATAACCTAATCGGGATGGGACGGGTGATTGGCGATGGGGGATGTTTTTTTCAGGTCACGGATATCGCGGTCAAGCCTTTACATCAAGGACAAGGTTTGGGAAAGCTGATCATGCGGGAAATCAGAGAATTCCTTAATACTGTACCAGACAAGGCGTATGTAAGTCTGATTGCAGATGGAGAAGCCTCGAAGCTCTACGCACAATATGGTTTTGAACCGGTTATGCCACGTTCTCAGGGAATGTTTTTGCGTCGCTAAGCTAAGGCGAATACATGCTGCTTTTTTTAGTAGAGAGTGCCCCTTGTATTGGTTAAGGGGTTTTTGGTCTGAAAGCGGGTTAGTAGGTGCGATCTGGTTTCGATTGGATCTCAGGGGATAAATAATGTTTAAAGGCTGTAAGGGAAAAGCTATTCAGATGAGCATCAAAAAAATAATTGAGCAGAAGGCTGCACGATAATGGCTTTGCTCGTAGAATGTGAGGAACAACAAGATGGATGTTGTAATATTGGGCGCTTCAGGAACGATTGGAAAGGCAATTGTACAGGAGGCATTAAAAAGAAAACACGAAGTAACAGCTGCGGTACGCAATCCAGAGTCAATAACTCTCGAACACGAGCGTTTACATGTAACAACGGTGGATATTCTTGATCCGGCTTCAGTAGCAGCTGCAGTCCGTGGCCATGAAGAGGTAATCAGTGCTTATGGACCAGGAGCGGGGCAAGAGCAGGATCTGATTACGGCGGCAAAAGCGTTGGTGGAGGGTATGCAGACGGCAGGGTTAAATCGGCTGTTGGTTGTTGGAGGTGCAGGTAGCTTAAAGACTGAAACTGGAGAGCTGCTGATGAATACACCGGATTTTCCGGAAGAGTTTAAACCAGTTGCAGAGGCGCATGCGCAGGCTTATGAGATTTACAAAAATACAGAATTGGATTATACGTATCTCAGTCCTGCTGCGGTAGTTCATCCAGGTCGTCGTACAGGTCATTTCCGCATCGGATTGGACCGTCTTATTCTAGATGAGAATGGTGAAAGCAAGATTAGTGTGGAGGATTTCGCTGTAGCTATGGTGGACGAGCTGGAGGAAGGGAATTTTAGTCGGGCCAGATTTACTGTCGCTTACTGATATCAGACTTGCGCCGGACTTGCGCTCGGACTTGTACTTGGAATTGCGTGTGAAGCTTTGGAACGGTAGATAGCGGAAAGGGGCTAAATCATGTATCTGGTAACTGCTGAGCAAATGAGGCAGCTGGACAGCGAAACGATCCAGCAGCTGGGGATTCCAGCGATTGCGCTGATGGAGAATGCGGGAAGAGTTATCGCAGAGGAGATCATCGCGCTTTGCCGGGAGAGAGGCGGGGCAGGCTGCAGTAATGCAGCAGAAGGGAACGATGCCGGGCTAAAGGAGGCCGCGCTGGATGACCCAGGCAAGGCATTTAAGGTCAGCGCAGATCATGCGCTGACGCTTGCCTCTGCCGCAGCCGAGCGATGGTTCATCCTCGTCGGCAAAGGCAGCAACGGCGGCGATGGCCTCGCCGCCGCACGGTACCTTCGCGAGACCGGCATCGCCGTCACGCTCGTCTATGCGGTGCCGCCGGAGTCGCTCTCCGGCGAGGCCGCCCTGCAGCGCGATGCGGCTGCAGCCATGGGCCTGCCTGCCGTAGTATACGGCAGGGATCGGCTGGACCTTGCCGAGTGCAGCGGCATCCTGGATGCGCTGCTCGGCACCGGCGGCGCGGGAGCCCCGCGCGGCGCCTATGCGGAGCTGATTGCCGCAGCGAACAGCAGCGGTAAGGTCATTGTGTCCGCGGACATCCCCAGTGGTCTGAACGCGGACACAGGAGAGATGCATGAGCCTTGCATTCATGCATCTGTGACGGTATGCCTCGCCTTTCTCAAGCGAGGCCTCCTGCAATACCCCGGTGCAGGCGCAGCGGGGTATGTCAAGGTACGGGCCATCGGCATTCCGACTGCTCTGGCTCTTAACAGCGGTGTGCAGGCACACCTGCTGACACCGGAAGTGCTGCATGCCCATCTGGGTGTCGATCTGGCCCGGCGGCGATCGCCTGAAGGCCATAAGGGTACTTATGGGCATGTACTCCTTGCCGCCGGCACCCTACGGATGAGCGGTGCTGGACTACTCGCAGCCCGTGCTGCGCTACGCACGGGCTGCGGACTGGTGACGTGGGCGCTTCCTAAGAAGCTGTTACCTTCCGTCATCGGTGTTGTTCCTGAATTGATGCTGGCTGATGTAGGTGGCAGTGAAGAGGGAAACTGGGTGGCTGAGACCGTGTCAGAGCTACTGAAGTTAAGCGAAGAGCGAGATGTAATAGCTGTGGGTCCTGGTCTTGGACGGTTCCCGGGAGATACAGATTGGCTTCGCAGTCTTTGGGAAGGCAGTGATTGCCCGCTGGTTATCGATGCGGATGCCTTAAATATTCTGGCTGACTCCGATTATAAGAGTTGGGTGCGGCGTCATTCTGTAATTCTGACCCCTCACCCAGGTGAGATGGCTCGTCTAGCCAACCTAACTACGGCTGAGGTCCAGCGTGACCGGATCGGTCTGGCTATGGACTATGCCAAGGAGCATGGGGTTACACTTGTGTTAAAAGGAGCGCATACCGTGATAGCAACTCCTGAAGGGCAAGCTTATGTAAATACCACAGGCCATCCCGGCATGGGCACTGGTGGAGCCGGTGATGTGCTAACGGGCATGATTTCCAGCCTGCTGGCTCAGGGACTTCATGCTACGCAGGCAGCAGCTTTTGGGGTATACCTGCACGGATTAGCAGGAGAGAGAGCAGCCCGTCAGCGGAATAATCCGGCGGCTATCATTGCCGGAGATATCATTGAAGCGCTTTGAATACACCTAATAAGGCTTATGACAGCAGTAAACAGAGCAGTGGCAGAAACAGGGCGAATACTGGCAGCAACAGAGGGAATCTTTCCACACCAAGCTGGGTCACTCGAAGAATGAGCAGTCCCAGAATTCCACCCAGACCCCATAGCAGATACTCTGCACCTTGTTCCGCTGCCAGCCATAAACCTGCGCCGAAACCCGTGACGACGTATACAGCCAGAGGCAGGATTTGCGATTTCGAACGCAGAATATGCAGCAGTATATCCGCTACTAACGCCGCAGGCAATCCATAAGCATAAATGGCATAAGGAATCGATAGTGGCCAGCCTTCAGGGATTCCGTCGGATTGTGGAAATCCAAGCATAAGTAAGGTAACAAGGACGTAGGTTAACCCTGCGCAGGCTAATTTGGTTAATGCGTACATGCCACTGCTCAGGCGGACAGAAGAGATATCATAATCGTTTATCTTATTCATTTGATATACATTCCTCTCGTGGTGTAATGCATCAGCTGGTGACCATGTCTCCACCATTGACATGAATACATGTCCCGGTAACATACGAAGAATCCGGTCCCGCTAAATAAAGATAGGCTCCTGCTAACTCATATGGCTGTGCGGCACGTTTAAAGGGTGTATCCGTCCCAAATACACTAACCTCATCTGCGGAGTAGCTGGAGGGAATTAGTGGTGTCCATACGGGTCCGGGAGCTACACTATTGACACGAATGCCAGAGTCTACGAGTGATAAGGCTAAAGAGCGGGTAAAGGATACGATCGCACCTTTAGTTGAGGAATAATCTATAAGCTCTTTATTTCCTTGATAGGCAGTAATGGACGCAGTATTGATGATGGCTGCGCCTTTTTTTAGATGTGGAAGTGCGGCTTGCGTCAGGTAAAAGAATGGAAATATATTCGTCTGAAACGTTTGGTAGAGCTGTGCTTCCGTGATATCCAAAATACTTTTTTGTGGATACTGGACGCCATGATTGTTGACGAGGATGTCCAGCTTGCCAAAAGTGCGAAGGGTATGCTCCACAGCCTTGAAGCAGTTTTCCTTATGGCGTAAATCAACTTCGATCCGCAAACAACGTTGCCCTAATTCTTCAATTCGCCGCTGAGTGACCTCTGCATCTGAAGCTTCGTATAAATAAGCTATAGCGACATCTGCGCCTTCCTTTGCAAAAGCAATGGCCGCCGCTTTACCAATCCCGCTGTCGCCTCCGGTGATGAGTGCAATTTTTCCTTTCAGCTTTCCACTGCCGGCAATCTCCGGATCTTCACTGATGGGGCGAGGATTCATTAGACTCTCTAGACCTGGCTGACGGTCTTGGTGCTGCGGGGGAAAAGCAATAGGCTGTTCCTTACATATCGTTTGTTCCCCATAGTAGGGGTAGGTGGGATTCATTTTTACATACACTCCTCCTTGCCTTCTATCTTCCGTATATTTCTATGCATGCGCCTAGAAAAGCGTGCGCTGTTATCCAGTTATACCTGTGTTTATATCCTAGTCGGAGGGGCGTTTGTCCGAGATGAATGATTGGCGAAATATAGATTATTTGAATCACGGAACTCCAGTGCAAAAAGAGGTCTATGCCCTGTTAAGAAAATTAAATATTATGAGTTTGCTGGCCGACTATAACCCGGTGCTGGTTGGCACAGTGCCGCTTGGAATTCAGGTGAAGGGCAGCGACCTGGATATTATTTGTGAGGTTCATGATTCCGTAATGTTTACGGACATTGTTAGTCGATATTTCGGAACCATGGATGATTTTACTAGTGTATCGCGTGTGGTTGATGGGGTCCCTCGAACGAAAATTAACTTTATGGCCGGGGGCTGGCCTATAGAACTGTTTGGGCAGCCGCGACCCACAGCTCTGCAGAATGGTTACTTACATATGATCATTGAAGCGGAAATTCTAGCTCAGCTGGATAATGATTTTCGCCAGCAGATCATTACAATGAAAACGAACGGGTGGAAGACCGAACCTGCCTTCGCGCAAGTGCTGGGTTTGGAAGGTGACCCTTATGAAGCGCTGCTGATGCTGGAAAAGCTTCCGCGGAGTGCTCTTTATGCTTTTTGTCATTCTATACAAGCGAGGGGATAGACATGAATTATCGAGAGATGATTGCGGATGATTATGAAGCTGCCTACCAGCTATGGGAAAATACAGAGGGAATGGGACTCAGCGAAGCAGATTCGAGGCTGGAGATTGCGCATTATCTGGAGCGTAATGCTGGCTTCAGCCAGATCTGCGAGAATGAAGACGGGCGGATTGTAGGAACTGCATTGTGTGGACATGATGGGCGAAGAGGTTATATGTATCATGTGGCGGTTAGTAATGACTGCCGAGGCATGGGCATCGGGCGTGAGCTTGTAAAGCGTTGTCTCGGTAATTTACATGCAGCTGGTATTGCAAAATGCCATCTGATGGTTATAGGAACCAATGAACAAGGAAGAGGATTCTGGGAAGGGATAGGCTGGCAGTATAGAGGTGGAATTATGTTATACTCCCAGGATATCTTATGATACATAAGATGCGAAATGAAGATACTATCTAAGTATAATATCATTAGATTAGAAGTGGATATATCACAGCAAATGTAACGGTGAACTCCGACTGCCAGTGCAGTATACTATATATGAGTTTGATAATTGCCTATTTGCAGGCAGGAGGTCTTTTATGCGTTTTAAAGATGTGTTTTCAATTATTGGTCCGGCCATGGTCGGGCCTTCAAGCTCGCATACAGCTGGTGCAGCACGGATCGGAAGGGCTGCAAGGCAGGTGCTGGGTGAAGTGCCGCGTGTGGCAGAAGTGACGTTTTTTGGTTCTTTTGCAGCTACTTATCAGGGACATGGTACAGACCGGGCTATTGTCGGAGGACTTATGGATTACGCTACCGATGATCATCGGTTACCCGTCTCTCTGGAGTTGGCGGCTGAAGCTGGGATGGAAGTATCTTTTGAGCAAGGAACGGGATTGTTTCCTCATCCTAACACGGTTAAACTGCATCTTATCGGACAAGAGACAGGAAGTCAGCTGACTTTAACGGGGACATCCATCGGTGGTGGAAACATTGAGATCGTCGATGTGGATGGTTTTGGAGTAAAGCTTACGGGAATGTATCCGACGGTATTGATTCATCATATGGATTATTTAGGTGTTCTGGCGAGTGTTACAGAAGTGATGCGTAACGGACAATTTAATATAGGGCATATGTCTCTTGATCGGAAGAATCGCAGCGGTGCAGCCTTAACGGTACTGGAGCTGGATGAAGCTGCTACTCCTGAGCTTATTGAAGCGCTTAAAGCGCTCACTGCGGTGAAATCGGTGAAATTGGTTAATTTAAACGAAGGTAAGCAAGATGAGAAGGGGAAGGAAAGCTTAACATGAATTTTCAAACACTTAGCCAACTGGCTGTATTATGTGAGGAACGTGGCCTTACCATTGGAGCTCTTATGCTCGAAGAGCAAAGCGCGGAATCTGGACGTTCCAGTGAACAGGAATTTGCCACTATGCGTGAGTATTATGGGGTCATGAAAGAGGCTGTTCATCGTGGGATGCATGAAGACACCACTTCGCGCAGCGGCCTTACGGGAATGGATGCCCAGCGTGTAGGAGCCTATAACGCAGCAGATGAACCATGCCTAGGTGGACCCGCTGGTCAAGCAATGACCTATGCTTTGGCTGTATCCGAGGTTAATGCCTCAATGGGCCGAATAATTGCTACACCTACCGCAGGTTCATGCGGAATTATTCCGGGTGTATTTCTCAGCTGCCAGGAACGGTTTGGCTGGGATGATGATTATATGGTTTCCGGTTTGTTCGCTGCGGGAGCAATCGGTTATGTCATTGCCAACAATTCGTTTGTATCTGGCGCAGAGGGCGGCTGTCAGGCCGAGGTCGGATCGGCCATCGGGATGGCGGCAGGAGCTTTAACCGAACTGCGTGGAGGGACGCCTGCACAAGCAGTGCATGCTGTTGGACTGGCGCTTAAGAACACATTAGGACTGATTTGCGATCCGGTGGGAGGACTTGTAGAGATTCCTTGTATCGTTAGAAACGGATTCGGTGCAGTGACCGCGCTCGCCGCCGCCGATATGGCACTGGCTGGTGTACGTAGCGTGATCCCTTCAGATGAAGTAATCAAGGTCATGCTTGAGGTAGGCTCAGCTATGCCAGAAAAACACCGCGAGACCGCAGGTGGCGGATTAGCACAGACACCTACCGGCCGCAAGATCATGCAGGATTTACGTAAAAAGAAATAATTTTAGAGCATTTTGAAACGTTCCAACTGTTCCCATAAGCCTTCCTTCCGAAGGATTTCTGCTTGTTTGGGTCCCATAAGGTCAAAGTGGGGGAATGGGGAACGATTATGAATATATTTAGCCGGCAGTCCATTTTCCTCACACCAATAGGTTAATCTGGTTAGGTCACTACAGCCTACCTTGGTGACAGTAGTCATGCCGGGAAAACGCGGGTCTAGCCAGTAATGGGTTAAGAAGGCGATTTCTCCTGCGGAGACTGCTTTTTTCCAGCGGGTTAATTCTTCTCTGTTGATGCCGAAGGCCATTACGTCTCCTCCTTATCTAGTATAGTTGACAACATTATAACCCATTGAAAGGGGATTACATCATGAACGGACAGGTAAGAGCCGATATTCGTCCTGGGCTTGAAGTGGATATTGTGCTTAAGCAGGATCAGCCGACGGGTAAGCTAACACATGGAACGGTGAAGGATATTCTCACCAACTCACCTCGACATCCGCATGGCATCAAGGTGCGTTTAACCAGTGGACAGGTAGGACGAGTTAAAAATATTGTTGCTAACTAATAATAAAATTCACCTTTAATTTAAAAGCGCCCCTAATCAACTGAGATTGGGGCGTTTTTCTATTTTATCTGCTCATAAAATCCTCAACGGACTGATCGGCCTTGGTCTGATTACATAACGTACAAGCGCAAACGCAATTATCCGGAGTAGTATGACCACCTTTAGCACGGGGCAGCAGATGATCTATAGTGTCTCCATAGGAGCCACAGAAGTAGCAGGTATAGTTGTCTCTGGTCAATATATAAGCACGGAAATCCTTATTGCTGTATATCCTGCGGATGGTTCGGCGATTCACTACGATAGCGGCATGTTCTCTGACTAGAGTAACCGCAAGCTCGTAGTCAATTTCCTGATGCCAGCGCCGTCCTTTATCACTGTGGCCACGCATTAGAATTTTCCCTTTGGCAGAGGGAATCAATTGCGTTGGATCTTTGGGACTCAGTTTCGCGCCTTGAGAATGAGAATGTTTCCTTCGTTGTTCCAAGCCCCGTATGCGCTGATTTGGGTTGGATTGCGGTGAAGAAGCAACCGTGGGAGAAGGCTTTCCTTGTTTGGAGCGTTCCTTGACAGCTGAAGAAGGGGGTTGAATGGTATCAGGTTGTACTGGAATGGGACCTGCTGCAAGAGTGAGATCTATGTTTTGTCGTTGTTTGCGGCACTCCCGACAAGCACCACGGCGAGACTGGCCTTTGGAACGTTTGCCGGTACGTTTACGAAATTCAGAGAGCGGCTTCTGTTGCTGGCAATAGGTGCATTGTTTGGTGGATAAAAGATGGGTATCGTTCATAGATATGTTAGGTTCAGCGCGTCTTTGCGCCCGTCCTGTCTCCTTGTTTTTTAGGATCCAATGTATTTTATTTATTAGATTCAGTCGGCAGGGTTAACATTTCGTTCTAATCTTAGTATAGCGTAAAATACAATCGTTCACATCGCACTCAAAAAAAGCTTAAATACGGCTTTTTGTGTGATATCTATCTTGGTGACGTTCAGGAAAAACATGTAAAATTGAAAAGAGCAGTAAGGAATGCTCTACTTTTTTAACATGGGAAGGGGTATTGAAATGGAACCAACCAAAAGAAGGCCGTTTACGGTAACATTGCTTTATATTCTTCATATATTTTTGGGGGTTGGAGCGTTAGCAGGAGGCGGGTCAATGGTCATAGATCCTAGTGGTGATCTGATACACATGCCCACATCTATGCTGGAAAGATCGCCATTTTCAGATTTTTTAATTCCGGGTATTCTGCTATTCATCGTATTTGGTATCCTGCCCTTGTTTGTGTTTTATGGGTTGATCAAGAGACCAGAATTGCGCTGGGTGAATACTTTGAATCCCTTTAAGAAATTATATAGCTTCTGGGCATTGTCCCTATATATCGGATTTGGGTTAATTATTTGGATTATGGTGCAGACGTATATGTTGAACAGTGTGGCAATCATACATCTGATCTATATGAGTCTAGGGCTTTTGATCCAAGTCTTTACGCTGCTTCCTTCCGTACAAAGTTACTTTTTGCTGGACGGCGGTACCGAAAGACGTTAAAATTGCAGTGAACAGAAGGTATCAGAAGGTATTTCATTAGTCTGGGCAAGGAGTGAACCGGATTGACAACTATATATGATATTGCCAAAAGAACCGGTTACTCTCCTACAACGGTATCCAAGGCGTTTAATAATTATTCCGATGTACGGGAGAAGACTCGCCAGGAAATTTTCCGGGTTGCCCAAGAAATGGGATATTTGCCGAATTCCCATGCCCGTACACTGACTACTAAGAAATCATGGACCATCGGTGTATTGTTTGTAGAGAATACGGGATTTGGTATTCGCCATCCCTTTTTTAGCGCTGTGATTGAGAGCTTTAAGAAGGTTGCTGTGGATAAGGGGTATGCCCTCATGTTTATTTCCAAGGATGTTGGAGGTAAACAAAGTGGTTATTTGGAGAATTGCCGAATCCGTGGTGTAGATGGTGTTGTCGTATTCTTGTCTGATTACGAGGACCCTTATTTCCGTGAGCTGCTAGAGAGTGATATTCCTACTGTGATTCTGGATTTTGAGACTACGCAGTCGCATACGGTATGTTCGGATAATACGGCTGGAGCTCAGCTTGCGATAGAGTATTTAGTTTCTTTGGGTCATCGCAAGATTGCTCATATTTCCGGAGGTATGAACACTTTCCCTGGTAAAACCCGGGAGTTAGGATATAAGAACGCTATGAAGCAGCAGGGGCTTGAAGTGCTGGAGTCCTATGTTGTGAATGGAGCTTTTTATTCTCGTGAAAGTGGTTATCAAGCGATGCTGGAGCTTCTTAAGCTGCCTGATCGGCCAACCGCTGTTTTTGCTTCGGGTGACATGTTAGCTTTAGGGGCTATTATGGCGGTAAAAGATAGTGGACTTTCCGTACCGCTGGACATTTCAGTTGTGGGGTACGATGATATTGATCTAGCTGAGTATGTTACACCTGCATTGACAACCATTCGTCAGGATACGGAACTTTTAGGAAGCCGAGCAGCGGACATTCTTTTAGCATCGATTGAAGGGAAACAGTTGGATAAGGAAGCGGTTCTAGTTCCGGTAGAAGTGATCGAACGGGAATCCTGTGCGCCTCCGAGTGGAAATTAGGGCTGTATCAAATTCCATAAGTACAGAGAGCAGGCTGCTGCCCACAGGATAAATCTTGACGAAAAGAAAAGAGTCCTGATAAAGTAGAGGACATCATAGCTCGAATTCTTCCTATGTGGTATTTGCTACAGCTTATTCAGAGGAATGGGGCTATAATGGGTATATTGTTATGCCGCTTTTTTTTCCTGCTCTTCGTTAGATCATTTTTTTTCGCAACAATCGAAACCGGTTTCGATTTTAGGTTTCGAATGAGCTGAAATCAAAGTTTACCGAAGGCTTTCTTGAATTTTCTCAAACGTTTCAGTGGCCCATCGCTCCGAACCCTAACATCGGATGGTGATCCAGTAAAGACAGTGCTTGTTGTTAGTAACAAAACAATTAGAGGAGATGGATGAAATGGCAAAAGTTCAAACTGTAGTAACTGCAAAAGATACAGGGGAACGCTTAACTCCGAAAGAGGCAATTGTTTTTAGCACAAGAGTAGATTCTGGATCTGCCGATGTAGAGCTTAAGCCAGAGCAGGAGTTCCAAAAGATGATAGGATTTGGCGGCGCTTTCACAGAAGCTGCGGCATATACGTTGTCACGGCTCAGTCCTGAGAAACGGGCAGAGGTTATTCATCGCTACTTTCATCCGGTAGAGGGATTAGGCTATAACATGGGTCGTGTTCATATTCATAGCTGTGATTTTGCGCTTGGAAATTATACTTATGTCGCTGATCATGATACGGAGCTGGCTACCTTTGATATCTCCCATGATCATAAGTGGGTGCTTCCGCTGATTAAGGATGCAATGCAGGTAAAAGGTGGACCGTTCACGATGTTGGCCTCTCCTTGGAGCCCTCCGGCATGGATGAAAACAAATGGTGAAATGAATAATGGAGGATCGCTCAAGCCAGAATACGCTGAAGTTTGGGCACGCTACTATACCAAATTTATTGAAGCTTATGGGAAGGAAGGCGTACCTATTTGGGCGGTTTCCGTGCAGAATGAGCCGGCTGCTGTTCAAGTCTGGGATTCTTGCATTTATAGTGCGGAAGAGGAACGCGATTTTGTTAAAAATCATCTCGGTCCAGTGATGCAGCAGGCAGGCCATTCCGATGTGAACATTGTTATCTGGGATCATAACCGCGATATTATGGTCGAACGTGCTTCGGTCGTGTTGTCTGATCCTGAAGCTGCACAATATGTGTGGGGTACAGGCATCCACTGGTATGGTGGTGAGGAGTTCGACAAGGTAGAGAAGGTACATGATCTATTTCCTGACAAACATCTATTGTTCACTGAGGGCTGTCAAGAGGGCGGCGTCAAGCTTGGCGAATGGTTTACAGGTGAACGTTACGGCAGAAATATGATTGGGGATCTCAATGCATGGACAGAAGGGTATCTGGACTGGAACCTGGTACTGGATGAGACCGGCGGGCCCAATCATGTAGGGAATCTCTGTGATGCTCCAATTATTGCAGATACAACAACAGACGAATTGCACTATAACAGCTCTTATTATTATATCGGGCATTTCAGTAAATTTATCGCGCCAGGTGCGGTACGGATTGGCTTTACTTCTGAAGCGGAAGGAATCCTATCCACAGCATTCCGTAATCCGGACGGCAGCCTTGCTGTCATATTGATGAATGAGAGCGAAGAAGCTCGCACGGTAACCTTGGGGCTTGGCGAAGAGATTGCCAACTGCGAGCTATCCCCTCATTCTATCGTAACGCATCTGATTTCATAAATAAGTAACAGTTTAGGAGGACATTAACGTGAGTAATTATTATTTCGAATCAGGTAATTTTGTAATGGAGCAGTTTGATACAGGAAAGCCTTTCTCTAGTTTCCTGCCAGGTCTTGCAGGTCTTAAGGGAATTCCAATGTGGACTTTTTATGTGAACCGGGGGCAAGCGATTTGCAGCTTTGGAGTACGCGACAAGAACTCGCCAATCATGGAATTTTCTCCAGCAAATATCTCTTATAAAGACGTAGGAACCACCGGCTTCCGAACCTTTATTAAAATAAAAGGCGAGCAAGAGATTTATGAGCCATTTCAATCGGCACGTCCAGATCCTGCCGCCAAGCGGATCATGACCATTTTGCCTAACGGACTGACCCTTGAAGAAAGCCATGCCGGGCATGGGCTGAAGACGACCGTACACTATTTCAATCTGCCTAATGACGATTATGCCGCGTTGGTACGTCGGGTGGAGATTGAGAATATCGGGGGCAAAGAGATTGAGCTGGAGCTGATGGATGGTCTGCCTGAGATCTTGCCTTACGGAGTAGAAAACAGCGGCTACAAGGAGATTGGTAACCTGCTGCGCAGCTGGATGGACGTATACAATCTGGAGAACGGTATTCCGTTCTATAAGCTGCGTTCCAGCACCAACGATAGCGCGCAGGTTAGCGAAATCACAAATGGGCATTTCTATCTGTCGTTTACTGGAGAAGGAGAAAAAGTCGCGCCAATCGTTGATTTCGAGCTTATTTTCGGCGGCAATACCTCTCTTACTTACCCAGACCGCTTTGCGGGATTAACGCTTTCGGAGCTGAGTGAGCTTCCACAATATCCAGTCAATAAGGTTCCTTGCGGCTTCAGTGGTGTGGCTAGACGTTTGGCACCCGGCAGCAGCTTGACCCTGAATACTTTGGTTGGGCATGTAAATGACATCGATAAAATCAATAAAAAGGCAGAGCATTTATGCCGAGATGAATATATTCTGTCCAAATCCCAAGAAGCCGCAGGTCTGACAGAGGAATTAACAGAAGACATTGCCACGCACACTTCATCGGCTGTGTTTGATGCTTATTGCCGTCAGTCCTATCTCGATAACTTCCTGCGTGGAGGCTATCCTTTTATTTTTGACAATGGCGGAGATGGCTTTGTGGTTCATTTATATTCCCGTAAACATGGCGATTTGGAGCGCGACTATAACTTCTTCTCGCTTGCCCCAGAATACTATTCACAGGGGAACGGAAACTTCCGCGATATGAATCAGAACCGCCGGAATGATGTGTTTTTTAATCCGAAGGTGGGCAGCTTCAACATCAAAATGTTCTATAGCTTAATTCAAGCAGATGGCTACAACCCACTTAGTGTTCAAGGAACAACCTTTGAAGTGAAGTCAGACAGCAGAGCGAAGGCTGCGGAATGGATCGGAGAAGCGGCTGCGGATCATCAAGCTGAGCTTGTTAAGCTATGCAACAGTCGGTTCACCCCAGGCAGCCTGATCAATTACATTGCGGATCATAACGTTACGTTGAAGGTTAGTGAGCAGGAGTTTCTGTCGGGTCTGCTAGCCCTGTCACAGCAAAACATTGAGGCTGCTTTTGGCGAAGGCTTCTGGTCTGATCACTGGACGTATAATTTGGATCTCGTAGTAGGTTATTTGGACATCTTCCCTGACAAGAAGCAGGAGCTTTTATTTGGGGATAACACTTATGCGTTCTATGACAGCCCAGCATATGTGCTGCCACGTAGTGAGAAGTATGTAATTAGTGATGGAAAAGCCCGGCAATATGGCGCCCTCCTGGAGGATGAGGAGAAGCTGCATAAGCTGAAATGGAAAGCAGGAGATACCCATTGGCTGCGTGCTGAAGGTGGGCAAGGTGCTATTTACCACACCAATCTGTTCGTGAAGATGTTGTCTCTTGCTTTGAATAAATTTGCTACGCTTGACCCTTACGGCATGGGTGTGGAGATGGAAGGCAACAAGCCGGGCTGGAACGATGCCATGAACGGTCTGCCAGGATTGTTTGGCTCCGGAATGAGTGAGACTTTTGAGCTGAAGCGTACTGTAGTCTTTTTGCTGGATGTGCTGAACGGTGCTGAGAATGTACAGGGAGCTGTAAAGCTGCCAGAAGAAATCGCGGAGCTGCTTGAAGTGGTATATCACGCGGTAACTGCTGTCCTAGCAGGAGAAGTGGAACAATTCAACTATTGGGATACAGTAGCTTCAGCCCGTGAAGCTTATAGAGCAAGTATCCGGTTTGGCATTACTGGTGTTGAGTCCGCAGTAACGCTGGAGCACATCCGCGAAGCCCTTTCCAAGTTCCTAGTTAAAATTGATGAGGGGATCAACAAGGCGGTAGAAATGGGCAATGGACTTACCCCCACCTATTTCCGTTTTGAAGCGGAGAAATTCCATCAGGTAACAGATGCTGAGGGTCAGCCAGTCATTAGCGGATACGGACTGCCAAAAGCTGTGGTTGAGGAGTTTAAGGCTTATGCCTTGCCTTATTTCCTGGAAGGACCTACCCGCTGGTTGAAGACGATGAAGAACCCGGTGCAGGCAAAAGAAATCTATAATCTGATTAAGCAAACAGAGCTGTATGATCGGGCAACATCTATGTATCAGACCTCTGTTAGTCTAGAAGGTGAATCGCATGAAATCGGACGAATGAGAGCCTTCACACCAGGCTGGCTAGAACGGGAGTCTAACTTCCTGCACATGTCCTATAAGTATCTGCTTGAGCTGCTGAAGGGCGGGCTGTACGAGGAATTCTACGGTGAGCTGAAGACGTCGCTGGTGCCATTCCTTGATCCTGCTGTTTATGGACGCAGTACACTGGAGAATTCATCTTTTATCGCAACTGGAGGCAATCCTGATCCAAATAACCACGGTAGAGGGTTCGTAGCGAGACTTAGTGGATCGACCGCGGAATTCTTAAGCATGTGGAGAACAATGATGGCTGGAAGCCATGTTTTCAGATTGGAGGATGGAGCGCTTACGCTGTCTCTCGATCCGGTATTGCCAGGATGGCTGTTTGATGAAGAGGGCAATCTGTCCTTCACTTTCCTTGGGAATACGGAGGTAATCTATTCTAACCCAAAACGTGAAAATACCTTTGGCGAGAAGAAGGTTAGCATTCAATCTTTGATGCTTGTATACCGTAATGGAACTGTGACTAAAATATCTGGAGCGTTCGTGCGCGGTGAAGAGGCAGAGGCTCTGCGGCATGGAGAAATCGCGCAAATTCAAGCAGTATTAGCATAAAAATAGAGGGGCGAGCTGCGGCTCGCCCTTAAATTTTCAATGAATCCGAAAAATGGAACCTATAATCCGAAATTCAAAGCCTTACGGAGACAGGCAAAAGCAAATACAATGGATACATAAACATTGTAAGCGCTTTAGATTAAATACAGATATAGAGCCTGGAGGTCCAAAGGATGGAGAACAAAAAAAACATGGAAGTAAGCTCAGCGATGAAGCCGTTAATTCCTGGCAATTTCGAAACCGGTAAAGTAAATCGCAGTCCGCTTTGGAAGAGGTTCATTGCCCAGCGTCATTTGCAGACAATGGCTCTACTCGGCATTGCGTGGATGATAATCTTTAACTACATTCCCATGTATGGAATTATCATTGCTTTTAAAGATTACAACATCGTTAAAACGATTGCAGAAGCCCCATGGGTGGGACTTACACATTTCAAAGAGTTCATGGATGATGACAATCTCTCGAATGTAATTAAAAATACACTCGGCATTAGCTTGTTTAAGCTAATTATCGGATTTCCCTTGCCGATAATCTTCGCTCTATTTCTGAACGAAGTTCGTTCAATGAAATTCAAGAAGACCATACAGACGATTTCGTATTTGCCCCACTTTCTCTCATGGGTGGTACTCGGAGGGATTTTGGCTACATGGCTTGCTGATGTAGGAATTATCAATAACATTTTGCTAGCGCTTCATCTTATTGATCAGCCAATTACATACTTGGCTGAGCCGGGTTACTTCTGGACAATTATTATCTCCTCTGATATCTGGAAAGAACTTGGATGGTCAGCGATTATCTATTTAGCAGCAATTTCCGGTGTATCTCCTGAAATGTACGAGGCGGCGACAATCGACGGCGCGGGCAGATTTCAGAAGATGTGGTATGTTACCTTGCCGGCGATTAAATCGACAATCAGCATTCTCTTCATTCTCGCGGTCAGCGGAGTGCTGAACTCCAACTTTGATCAGATTCTGGTCCTGCGCAACTCACTGAATGATAGTGCAAGTAATGTAATTGATTACTATGTGTACTATACAGGGATTCTCTCAGGCCGCTTCTCTTACTCAACTGCAGTTGGATTGTTAAAATCGGTTATCGCTCTAATCTTGCTGCTGATTGCCAACCAAGTATCTAAAAAAATCAACGATACATCGTTGTTCTAGGATAAGGAGGACCATATATGTTTGCACTTAAGCGTAAAACGAAGGGCGAGGCCCTGTTCGATATCATCAATAACCTCATCATGTTATGTATCTGCTTCATAACGCTTTACCCGATCTGGTACGTATTGGTTAACGCCTTCAATAACGGTAATGACGCCATGCGGGGAGGAATCTACTGGTGGCCGCGGATGTTCAGCTTTGAGAATTTCGAGGCCGTGTTTGCCAGCCCCGGCATCATGCAGGCGATGTGGGTTACTGTCGCCAAAACACTTTTGGGTACTGTACTGCATGTATTTTTCACAGCGATGGTAGCTTATGCATTCTCCAGAAAAAACCTCATTGGCGGTAAGTTCTACATGCTTATGGGTACAGTGACTCTCTTTTTTGGCGGGGGACTCATTCCTACCTTCCTGCTGATGAAGGACCTTCACCTATTGGAGAATTTCCTAGTCTATATTATTCCGGTTATGTTTAGCTTCTTTGATCTTATTATCTTCATGACCTTTTTCCGGGAGATTCCCGATGGGCTGGAAGAAGCGGCACGGATTGACGGTGCTAATGATTGGTCCATCTTTTTAAGAATCGTACTTCCAGTATCCATGCCTGTAATTGCTACCATTGCGCTGTTCCATGGCGTGTATCAGTGGAATGATTACTTCACGGGTATGATCTATATCAATAATACTGATCTGCAGCCGATTCAGACGTATTTGTTCCGGGTCGTCGCACAATCGAGCTCTAGTCAAATGATGGTCGCTGTACAAGGCAGCAGCGTTACGAGAAGCGTAACGTCACAGTCCATTAAGCTGGCGACGATGGTAGTGACCACATTGCCGATAGTATTCGTGTATCCGTTCCTGCAGCGTTATTTCGTTAAAGGGATGATGATCGGCTCCATTAAGGGCTGATGTCTAGCAGTGATAACTCCTCCGGTTGCCTACAGCTGTAGGCACTGGGGTTGAGCTTATAATTAACATTCATAGAAAAGGGGTAAACAAGCATGGGCATGAAACGTAAGCCAAAAGCAATGGGAGTTCTGCTTCTCGCAATAATGATGTCATTGTCAGCCGCAGGCTGCTCCAGCGGAAATAATGCTGGCAAGAATGCCGAAGGTAATGCTAACAGCGCTAAAGCTACTAATACGGAGGCAAGTGCTGAACCGACTGCTGCTGCATTATCAGCAGATGAACCGGGATGGAAGATTGATACTTCACCCATTACATTTGACTGGTACCTGAACTTCTCATGGTTCCCTAATAAATGGGGCGTGGACCCAACCTCCCAATATGTAACTAAGAAGACCGGAGTTGATATTAATTTTATCGTTCCGGCTGGTAACGAGAATGAGAAGCTTAATACGCTGATTGCATCCGGTAAATTGCCTGATTTCATCACTTTGGGTTTCTGGGAAGATGCGATTAAGAAAATGGTCGAAGGTGAACTTGTTCTTCCATTGAACAAACTTGCTGATGAATATGATCCGTACTTCTTTAAAGTATCCGATGCTGATAAGCTGGGCTGGTATACACAAGAAGACGGCAATGTGTATGGCTATCCTAACTCTTCTTCCTCTCCTGCCGACTATGAGAAATATGGAGAAAATTACGTATCCAACCAAGTATTCGCTGTCCGCAAGGATATGTATGAAGCTATTGGAAGTCCAGATATGCGCACACCAGAAGGTTTCTTGAATGCGCTTAAATTAGCGAAAGAGAAATTCCCTGACGTAAATGGACAGCCGCTTATTCCACTTGGTTTGCATGAATTTACCGAGAACGGTAACGATTCTTTGGAAGGTTACCTGCAGAACTTCTTGGCAATCCCAAGAGAAAAAGATGGCAAGGTATATGCTCGTGAAACTGATCCTGAATATATCCGCTGGATGAAGGCACTTCGTCAAGCGAATCAAGACGGTCTGCTGGCTAAAGATATCTTTATCGACAAACGCCCACAAATGGAAGAAAAAATTGCCCAAGGCCGTTATTTCGCAATGCTGTATCAACGTACAGATTTTGCAGCACAGCTAGGAACGATTTACCAACAGGATCCAACCAAAACGTATATTGCTGTTGACGGACCTTCCAATACGAACTTGGATAAACCAACCCTTGATGGTCCTGGTATCTCCGGTTGGACGGTAACGCTGATCTCCAAAGATGTTAAGGATAAAGCACGTGCTATCCGCTTCCTCAGCTACTTGAACAGTGAAGAAGGCAACAAAGACTTGTTCTTAGGCGAAAAAGGTGTCAGCTACGATACGATTGATGGAAAAGATCAATTTAAACCAGAAGTGTTTGATTTGATGAATAAAGACCGTTCGACGTTTGATAAGCAAATTGGATCTTCCTTTACATTCTGGATGCTGCAAAATACGAACATCACAGACCAATGGGCTCCTAAATCGGTAGAACCATTTAAGCAATTGGAAGATTGGACTAGAGGTAAATCCATAGGCTCCTCTGAGTTCCAACAAATCGAACCAACAGGAAACTCTCCTGAAGGCATCATCGCTTCGAAGCTGAAACAGCTGCGCGGTAAAACTATGCCGAAATTGCTCATGGCTTCTTCCGATGCGGAATTCGATAAGATTTGGAATGAGTATTTAGAGAAGAGAAAGAAGGAAGGCGAAGATGTATTTGATGCCTACCAACAAAAGAAATATGAAGAGAATAAAGTGAAGCTGTCCATAAAATAAAAAGCATGACCCAAAATGCCCGCTAACTGCGGGCTTTTGGGTTATTTTCGAATTATAATAAGGAATAGTTATTAAGTATTTGAATATTCACTATTTTAGCGAGGTGGACAGGACAGAAGTGTATAAAGTGAATAGGCGAGATCGAATCAGAGCATTATGGCATTCTTTTAGTTATTGGTGGGGGCGGAGATCTCTTCAGAGCCGTTTAATTGCAGCTTATGTTTTTATTGTTTTAGGCCCGTGTATGCTGGTTTCTGTCTATTCCTATAAAGCCATTAATAATACCTATCTCCGCGATGCCGTCGAGAAAAATGATTATTTGTCGCAAATGGAGAAGCTGCACATTCATAATCAGATTGAGGCGATGGAACGGGCGGCACAAATGGCTTATTCTGATGCTGAAGTAGAAAAATTCTTAGCGAATGAAACCGAGCCGCAGCTAGTAGATTTGGTTGATTTTAATACAAATGCCTATGTGAATATGACTCGTATTCAATTTAATAATCCGAATATTGAGCATTTACGGCTGTATTCGAGAAGCAATAAGGTGCATGAGATTTGGCCGATTATCTTTCGCGAAGAGCGGGTTTCTTCCACCCCATGGTTTCAGAAAGCGCTTCAATTGAAGGGGCAGGAATACTGGTCTTTTCAGAAAAATGATCCGGATTTGATGCAGAGATACTTGGGAGCACCGACGGAGAGTCTGCCAAAGGTTTCTTTGCTGCGTGAGAAGAGTCGGCCAGCAGACAATCATATTGGCATGGTGCAGGTGGATATGCTGCTGAGTCGGTTTACACCCAAGACGTATACAGATGTACGGGATAATCAGACCCAGATGTTCCTTGTGGATAGTGAGCTGCAGCTTTTCACCAGGCCGGACAATTCTTTTTTGCAGGATAATCTAGAGATGGCTGATATGATTGCAGAACGGTATAAGCAGTTCCGGGAAACTGGCGAATGGGACAGTAATTACTCGGAGAATGGTAAATCGTTTTTGTTAATTAACACTCCGCTAGAACGAATTGATGCTTATTTGTTAAATGTAGTGTCAATGGAGGGAGTGATGAAGGATATCTCCCGCACGCGCAACTTAATTATTGGAGCCAATGTTGGTTTTATTACTTTACTAACGCTGATCGCTTATGTGACAAATGCCTTTATTCTAAAAAATCTACGTAGATTGACCGAAACGATGAAAAAAGTGCGCAGAGGTGAAGCGTACACTGGAATAATGATTCGTGGTGGAGGGGAAGTCGGGGAGCTTGCCCATCATTTCTCCAAGCTGATGAACACCATCAATACGTTGGTGGCTCAGGCAGTGAGCAAGCAGGCGTTGTCTAAAGAGGCAGAGCTGCGTACGCTGCATAACCAGATTGACGCACATTTTTTATATAATACGCTGGAAAATATAAAAATGCTGGCTGAAATTGAGAACCAGCGAACGATCTCGGATGCACTGACTTCGCTGGGTGGGATGATGCGCTATAATTTTAAATGGTCCGGAGAGTATGTGAAGCTGCGGGATGAAGTCCGCCATATCGAAAATTACATTGAAGTGATGAATATTCGTTTTGAATATCCGGTTAAGTTAGTGCTTCATATTGAACCTCGATATTTGGAGCTGGAGGTGCTGAAAATGTCACTGCAGCCTATTGTAGAGAACAGTGTTAAGCATGCTTGGTGCGACGGGAAAGAGAATTTACAGGACCCGAACATTCATATTCATATTTCGGAAACGGAAGGTGATATTTGTATAGAGCTTCGTGATAATGGCATCGGCTTAAATCCAGAGCGTTTGGTTGCTTTGAACGAGGCGATTTATGCGAAAGATGAGCGCTGTGAGAGTGCCTCAGAACAGAGAGATGTTGACCGCCGAACAGGTGGTATTGGACTGAGAAATGTACATCAGCGACTGCAAATCTTTTATGGTGATGAATATGGGCTTGTAGTACAGAGTGAGGCAGGGAGTTGGACGATGGTACGTCTGACCTTGCCGAAAGTTCTTTTGACAGGAGAAAAACAACTATGAAGAAGCTACTGATCATTGATGATGAAAAGAATATCCGTTACGGTCTCAAGACTATGATAGAAAGAGAATTTCCGTCCGTGTATACCATCACAATGGCGAGTAATGGCGCAGAGGGTTTCGATATATTTAAGACCGAAGGTGCAGATATTATTATTACAGATATACGTATGCCAGTGATGGATGGAATTACGCTGTTGGAGCAGATATCTAAGGTAACAAGTGGTGAGAAAAGCCCGGCAGTGCTGATCTTAAGCGGGTATGATGATTTCGAATATGCCAAAAGCGCGATTCGTTATCGCGTAAAGGATTACTTGCTGAAGCCGATTCGCCGAGATGAGTTGTTCGAAATTTTGAAGAATATCGATAAGGAACAGGAAGAACAGGATCTCAGCGCAAGGCAGCTGGAACAGGAAACGGAACACTTCCGCAGGGAACTGCGGTCCAGTCGTTTACGGGGACTGCTAATGCAGCAGGAGGTTCCGCTGGAGCGTGAGCAGCAAGAGTGGCTAAGTGATCTGCAAGCACCTTTTACAGTTGGTGTGTTGAATTACTATTACAATGACGGAACAAGAATGAAGTCGGGGGATGTTCAGGGACTGGCGGAACGATTGATCGGACCGCTTGAAAAGTTTTTCTCGGAAATCACAACGGATTGGGATGGCAAATTAGTCTTGATCGGGAGTAGAAAACAGGATTTTATGGAGCTGTCCAGACAAGCTGAAGCTAAGGAAATAAAGGGATTATCGATTGGGATTAGCAGCGAAGGAGGAAGTCTTGAGGACCTCCGTTCCTGTTATAAGGAAGCATGCCGGGCACTGCAATATACTTTTTTATATCCGCAAGTGAGTTTATTGGATTATGGGGATGTTGGCCAGGGACGGTCTAACTTTCCGTTACCTAAGGAGGAGCTTCGCAAGCTGCTCAATATGCTGGGAACAGAACGCGAGAAGGAGATGAAGCATCTTCTATCTGTGATTTTTCAAACTGAGCATTTGAAGGAACTGGACCTAGCTTATCTGGAGTCCGTGGGACAGAATGTAAACGAGCTGGTGTTGGATGAAGTGTTTCGGGTGCATGGCGAAGCCTCGGTAGAGGTATTGAAGCTGTATCGTACGGTAGGCAATATGTACAACTATCGTCATTTCCACGAATATTATCGTGCGCTGGAGAACTTACTCTTGAGTGTGAATGAATACATTGTAGGTGTAAGGTCTGCGCATACCGAGCATGCGGATATGGAAGAGGCACTGAGCTATATTGAAGCCAACTACGCCCGTCCACTGAATATGGCTATGGTCAGCAATCATGTATCCTTGAATTATTCTTATTTTAGCGAAGCCTTTAAGGCATATACCGGTGGGAATTTTGTTATTTATTTAAAAAAGGTCCGTATCCGTCACGCTAAAGAGCTATTGGCAAAAGGCTGCAGTAAGCTCGCAACAGTCTCAGAAGAGGTAGGCTTCGAGAACAGTAAACAATTTGCCCGTGTTTTTAAAGAGCTGGAGGGGATTTCCCCAGGTGATTATAGAGCGAAAATAGTATCCGAAGAGTGTTGAGGCTATTGAAGATGCATTTAGAAGCGGCCCTCCTATATAATGGATTTGAGAAGATTCATTGGAGGAATGAAGGGTGGAAGAAATACAAGGCAATTTGATTACGGTTCAGACATTAGCAGCGGATTTTCGTCGACTGGGCGTTAAGGCGGGCATGACGATTTTATTGCATTCTTCTTTTAAATCGTTAGGCCAATGGGTAGCCGGGGGCCCGGTCGCTGTTATTTTGGCATTGGAGGAGGTCCTCGGAGAATCTGGCACGCTGGTAATGCCTACTCATTCAAGTGACCTGACTGATCCCGCAGGCTGGAGCAACCCACCGGTGCCGGAGGCGTGGTGGCAGAGTATCCGCGAGCAGATGCCGCCTTATGATCCAGACCTGACCCAGCTTAGAGGAATGGGGGTTATTCCGGACTGCTTCCGTAAACAAAACGGAGTAAAACGCAGTGACCATCCGATACATTCGTTTGCCGCTTGGGGCAAGCATAGAGATGAAGTTATGTATGGTCATTCGCTTGAAATGGGTCTGGGGGAAGATTCTCCGCTGGCTCGTATTTACGATTTAGGCGGACATGTACTGTTGCTGGGAGTAGGCAATCTTAATAATACTTCCCTGCATCTTGCCGAATGCCGCGCATCTTATGCTGGCAAGAAGGAAACCCTTGGCGGGGCGCCCATTATGGTGGATGGAGTTAGACAGTGGGTTGAATTTAAGGAGCTGGATTGGGATTCTGACGATTTCGTTCAGCTGGCAGATCAGTTTGGACAAGAGACGGGACTTATTACATATGGACAGGTTGCTTCGGCAACCGCTCAATTGATTCCGCAACGGGAAATCGTTGATTATGCAGTGAACTGGATGGAACAGAACAGGAAGTAAAACTCATTGGATAGGGGAAACGGAAGGAGAAGCTGGCATGAGTATAACAACGATATTTTTAACCCGGCATGGTCAAACGGAATGGAACGTGCAGCATCGGATGCAGGGACATATGGATTCTGAACTGACGGCTCTTGGTGTGCAACAGGCAGAATGGCTGAGCCGGGGAATGCGCACTGAACAGCTGGATGTCATCTATGCAAGCCCCAGCCCAAGGGCGCTGCGCACAGCTGAGATTATTCGTGGAGAGCGGAGTACTCCGCTTAAGACCTCTGAGGCGTTCAAAGAGATTGGCATGGGTGTGTGGGAAGGCCGTGATTCTACTGAGCTGGAGAGCGAGTATTCGGAGCAGCATCGCAATTTCTGGCAAGACCCTGAGCAGTTTAAAGTGGAGGGCAGTGAGACCTTCGCAGAGGTGCAGGCACGGGCGCTGGGCAAGCTTCAGGAAATTCTCGTTGACCATCAGGGTGAGACCATTCTTATTGTCACACATACAGTAGTGATTAAGCTGTTAATGGCCTATTTTGAGGGCAGAGCGCTGCCTAAGCTCTGGGATCTGCCTTACATTTATCCGACCTGCTTATGCAGGGTTGATTTTACGGATGGTGTGCCGGAAATCCTGCTGCACGGGGATACGAGCCATTACGAAGAGAGTGAAGCTGGGATGGAATCATAACACTTCCTACAGATCAGGTTGGTTTATTAAAAAAGGCGGTTCCTCGGGTGCGTTACGCACTCGGGGAACCGCCTTTTTGTCTTCAGAGCTGGAGATCAGTTTTTGCTAGTTGATAAACTGGAGAGATTTCAATGTCTTCTCCAGCATCGTAACCGCTTCGGCACGAGTTGCCAGCTTCTGTGGAGCAAAGGAACCGTCCGTTGCTCCTTGGATAATGCCCTCAGCAGCGATTTCTGCTACTGCTGCTTGAGACCAAGCAGGAATGCTTGCTGCGTCACTGAATTTAGCCAGTGCCGCAGGATCGGCATTTAAGGTTTTACCTGTGTACTTGATGGCTTTTGCTAATACCGAGGCCATTTCCTGGCGAGTGATTGGGCTACCCGGCTTAAAGCTGCCATCGGTATAACCGGAAATCAAACCGGCTTCTGCTGCGGTGCGTATAGCATCAGCATACCAAGCACTTGGGTTTACATCTTTAAATGTGGTCTCACCATTAGCTGTCGCAAGTCCCAGAGAACGCGTAATTAATGCGGCGAACTCAGCACGTGTGATCGACTGTGAAGGAGAGAACGTATCGTTGCTTGTTCCGCTGACGATCAGCTTGGAAGCTAACAGATCAATGGATGATTTAGCCCAGTGTCCGTTAATATCTGCGAACGTTTTGGAAGACTTAACAACGGTGTAGTAGCTGTTGCTGTTCCGTTTAATCGTAACATCCGTTGTTCCATCTGCTTTAGGAACAAAGATAGCAGGTACGAAAGAGATCTTACCTGAAGCAGGATCAAAGACCACTGCCGTTGCATTATTTGAATTTAAGACGGCAGGTACATTGATCGTGCGCTTCACGTAAGTACTGCCGAAATTGTTCAGCGGCACACTCTTACTTCCGGCTTGCGCTGAAACGCTGAATTCGATTACTGGAGCAGCTAAAGTAGCATTACCTAGCTGTGATGCGATAGCTTGGTTTGTGCTGCTTAGTGTTCCCGAATTCGCTAGTAGAATAGATACCGTAA
This sequence comes from Paenibacillus sp. FSL H3-0329, assembly GCF_037963285.1. Lineage (NCBI taxonomy): Bacteria > Bacillati > Bacillota > Bacilli > Caryophanales > Paenibacillaceae > Paenibacillus > Paenibacillus sp. FSL H3-0329. Next base: position 509,759 of record NZ_CP150150.1, read on the forward strand.
TTGTAAAGTCGCTGGTGCCTAATTGAGCGGCAAGCGCTGCACTGTTTACAACACGGAGTGGCAAGGAATAAGAAGCGCCATCAGTAGTAAAGGTAAGAACTGTGTTAGGCTGTGCTGCTGCTTGTTTTACAAGCACACTGCCTGGAAGTACTACTTGAGCGCCGCCTGTAGTAGCTTTAACCGGAATAACCAGCTCTTGACTACCCGCTGGCAGTTCAGCAAGTTGTTTGGTTAGATCAGCAGCATCAATTGTTGTTACTTGTGCTGAAGCAATTGGTGCTGCAGTTGGAGCAACAGTTGGTGATGGTGTAGCTGTAGCGGTAGGTACTGTTGGAGCCGATGTTGGTACTGATGTAGGCACTGAAGTTGGATCTGGTGTTGGTACTGGTGTTGGGTCTGGTGTCGGAGTTGGATTTGTCTCCGGCAGCGGTGCACCTTTTAGATCAACAATCCGGCCCTCAACGGCGGAAGTGTTCGCAGTGACCGTTCCAACCTTCTGCAGATACTTCGTAAATACATCAAAGTCCGGTAGGTACAGCAGATTCACGCGACCTTCTTTATAGGCCTTTTCAAGTGAAGTATAGAAATCTCCACCCTTAGCTGTGAAAGCATTCGTAGCTACTTCGTAGGATGCGTTCAGATCCAGAGGGACGTATTTATCCCCGTTTTTCACTTCAATACGCAGTACACGTTCGTTCACAGGTTTCGTAGAGTCGTAATAGAATTTCAACCCTGCAACGTGTGGGAAACGTCCGTCTGCTGCCGGCGTTTTGGAAACCCCGTTCTCCATGGCATCCTTAATTTCTTGTCCAGTCAAAGTGATCGTAACCAGATCGTTGTTGAATGGAAGTACGCCGAGTACTTCGCCTTGTGTGATCGGTCCTTCGTTGATGGATTCGCGAATACCGCCGCCGTTTTGCAGGGCGATTACGGCATTAGTGCCCGCTTTTTGAGCTGCATAAAGCATGCCATCGGCAATCAGGTTACCAAGATTAGTTTCCTTTGTGCGCACATTATCGCGAACGCCGTTTAGAACAACCTCTGAATTTCCTACTACCTCATTGGTTAGTTCTTGAATACCCGGCTTATACTCCGTATCCAGGATCTTTTTGGCTTCTGGGTCCTCGGCGATAACGTAGTTAGTGCCGTTTTTAGCATCGATGGAGATTAATTGATCTTTCCAATCGGTCAGTACGCCATCTTGGTTAAATTTAACTTCAAGTTGTCCAAGGAAAAGACCTTTTTCACCGGTCTGTACAATAAGCTTCGGTGCGTTAGGATCGCTGTTATCAACAACGGCTTGATTCAGTTGCGTGTGGCTGTGCCCCCCAACGATAATATCAATGCCGTTAACAGCTTTGGCTAACTTGAGATCTTCTTCGTAGCCAAGGTGTGAGAGAACAATGATCTTGTTAACATTCTCTTTTTCAAGCATAGCGACCGTTGCTTCCGCTTTAGCGAAGGCATTCTCAAAGGTCACTTTACCTGGTGAAGCAATGTTCGCCGTGTCTTCTGTCGTCAGACCCATGATGCCGACCTGTTGGCCGTCTACTTCTTTGATCAGCGCAGGGTAGATGGTTCCAGCATTACCTGACCGGCCGATTTCATTGGTGAACATTTTGCTAAGAATATCATCCGCTGAGAAGTTCACGTTGGAGGAGACGAATGGGAACTTAGCGTTGCCGATGAATTTGGATAATACATCAGAGTCTTTATCAAATTCATGATTACCGAAAGTCATAGCATCATATTTGACCAGATTCATAAAGGCCAGATCTGCTTGACCCAGATACTTATTGAAGTAAAGTGTTCCGGAGAACACATCACCTGCGTCTACAAGAATAGGATTCTCTGTAGTCGCCTTGGCATCTTGGATTGCTGTTACACGGCGCAAGATGTTGTTTGGCGAGCTGACAGTATCTAATCCTGCATGTGTATCATTGGTGTGCAGAATGGTTAGTGGGAAGTCTTCAGCAGTATTAAAATCAATCTGTGCCAAAACCGCATCATGATCGGATACCCGGCCATTCGATGGTGAGAAGTCGGCATTTAGATGAACGACATCTACTTTAGAAGAAGCCGTTAGATTTTTACTGACAAGAATATGATCTAGCACTTGAGAGTTTCCGTCATAGGTGTACGTATACTGCTCATTTAAAGGCAATGTATCGATCAAATTGTCTAGTTCTGTACCTTTTAAGAGGGTTGCAGTTTTAGTGAATTGGAAGTCATTCAAATCACCAAGAGCTACGATGTTGGCTTTAGGATTTGCAGTCAGAACCTCTTTGACAAATCCGTTTACGACCGCCGCGATTTTATGGCGCTGTGTTTCACTGGACAATACAGGGGGCTGAACGTTTCCGAAAGGACCGGTATCGCCGCCTTTTGAATTGAAATGGTTAGCGATCACAATTACTGTTTCGCCACCGAATACGAACTGTGCAGCAAGGGGTTTACGTGAACTTGCAAAGGCAGAGTTTGTTGGATCAATTCGGCCCGGATTGTAGGTCAATTGATCTGCCGCTGCATTATATCCAACGGGTTGTGTAGCTGTACCTTTTTGTCCGCTCACACTGTCTGCAAGCTGTACTCTTGCTGGATTGTACAGGAATCCTACGCGAATGTTTCCGCCTGGGGCACCGCCATCCATATTGTTCTCCGGAGCGATGTCTGTGTATTTATATACAGGACCGCCAGCGGTTTCAATGGCTTTAATCAGTTCGGCTGCACTTGCTTCAGTGATTCCATTATTGGTTTCACCATTGCTGTCCTGCATTTCGACAACGCCGATAATGTCAGGTTTTTTCATATTGTTTGTGATGGAGTCGGCTAGTTTCTGGATTTTTGTTGCTCCGACACCGGGGTAGAAGTTTTCAATGTTATACGATGCAATCAACAACTTACTATCATTGACTTCAAGAGTAGTTGTTTCTTGCTTAAAGGTACTTGGAGTGATGGCTGGAAGCTTACCGTTTTCCGGAATCACTTTGAAGTTACCGTTGTTGTATCCGATGACACCAGTAACATCTCCAGCGAACTTATCTCCGGTGATGACTTCTTGACCCGGATTTCCGTAAGCGATGATGAGGCGCTGAGGATTGTATTGGTTGTATTCTTTGAGAACTAATCCACCAGCTGGTGTGATGACATCAGGTGTATCATTTTCTACTCTTGTAGGGATGTTATAGAGCATAGAATTTCCGCTACCACTTGTCCAATAAGAACTGATAATCGTAGGGGTAGGGAGCTTGACTAGCATACCTTCTAACGATTCGTAGAAATCAATTGCATCTTCATTAGGCTCAAAATTAGCCATGCCGTCATTGTCAATTATGGTAGACGGAATTGCTCTCCCGCCTTTACCAAGTACAACAGGCACCGACACAGTATAACTTGAAGAGGAGTCCACTTTTATTGAAGTCATAGTAATTTGAGTAGAGGTTAAATTACTTGCGTTACCTTCGTTGTATTCGGAAATAGCTCCACTAACTTGGACTAAATCTCCAATTTGAGGTTTAAGGGATGAATTAGTGCTGTATACAAAAATACCTTCCGAAGTGTTTACATTATCGTCTGGCTGAGGATCTTGCATAAAGAAACCTCTATAAGCGCCAGTTGCAAAGGTGTACCCGTATTGGGTAACGATGCCTTCTACATCAGAAACGTTCTGACCTGCATACTCAGAAGCATGAGATTCTCCTTGAATATCATGTATACGAGGGAGTTCAGACGCTTTATACGCAAAGGTGTAAACCTTACTTGTCTTGCCATCTGCTACGACAATTGCATTGACGGTAAGATCTTGATTAACTGTAATCGGATCTGAATAAAGCTTACTTGCTGTTGTTGGTTCAGTTCCGTTGGTCGTGTAGTAAATCTGTGCTCCAAGAGTAGGGCTGGATAGGGTCACAGAACTTCCTTTGATGATGCGACCTGCGCCAGGGCTGGCCATAACGGAAAAAGTTTCTTCCACCAAAGCATTTTCGTTAAGTGGAATGAATTGATAAGTCGTATTATATTGCTCGATAACCCCAGTGATATTGTCAAAGGTTTTACCCTTAACTAGTTTAGGCAGGGTTGAAAAAATTGTGAATTGTTGTCCACCTTGGCTAGCAGTCACCGTGCTGCCATTTACATTGTCTATGGTCACATTATTCATAGTTACCAGCTGAGCTTCGTGGATTTCGCCGTTCGCGGCAGACAAGTCGGTTGCGGTGATCAATTTTGGTGCAGGCACCCCAACATTTTGTGCAGCTACATTGTATTGAAGTCCACTTTGGAATTTGATTTCTTGCAGATTGCTGTAGATATCCATTGTGCCGCTTACTTCAACACGATCTCCAACGTTTGCGAACTCTGGAAATCCATAAAGTACGATCCCGCCAGATTCATCCTGAATATAAATTTTTGCTGCATTAATGTGAGTTACGATACCTTCTGTTAAAATATTCTGACCTTTACTAGCAAGGCGTGCTGTTGCAACATCTGTTTTGGCCAGAATCGTGTAATCAAAAGTCGATACAGGGCTGTCTGGCATATTTGGTTCTGAAGCATACGCTTTAATCGTAGTGTCCTCAGTTAAGGTAATAGGCCCTGTGTAAGGTTGAAAATTAGTTGAACCACCTGATCCATAAACAGCTGCGTAGACGGATGCTCCAACCGTTGGAGAATTTAAAGATATTTCTGTGCCTACCGGCCAGGCATTAGAGGCTGGTGAAGCTAATACGGAACTAGCAGTCTCCGGTAATTCAGGTAATGTACCGTAGCTGCTGTTTCGTGGACTTGGTGCTTGGACAACAAAATCCGTAGAGTTGTTATCCATATCTAGACCGCGGCTGTCTGCCGGTGCATTAGCCGCAGCTTTACGGATAGCGGCTGTCGTATTGGAGAGAGCAGCGGTCGCACTTCCCTCGACATTTGTGGCTGTTCCGTAGCCAACTAAATCAATCGTTGCACCTGATTTATCAACGAGGTCGACTTTGCCGTTTGTTCCACTCATAGCAAGGATTCCCTTGCTAACATCAGGAGTAGGCAAGTCGGTAGTTCCTCCAGCTCCAGCGGCCTCCTCAATAAGGAAGTATCCATTTGCCGGGATAGTTCCATTTAAGTCTGTTCCACTACTAAAGGTTCCGGCCGCTGAGGTATACCGAACTTTCCATCCAGTCAAATCTACTGGATGATTCGTAGGATTGTATAATTCAATAAAATCATTTTTAAACTCCGCTCCGCCGTTTCCACCACCACCATAGACCTGCGAGATAACAATGTTGCTATTATCCGGTGCTGCCTCGGCAGTCTGGACAGCTGGTAACACACTGCCGGCAACCATTAACATTGCCAGTCCAGTAGCGAACCATTTTCTTACTCTTGAAGAAATAATCATTTGGATAAGTCATTCTCCCCTCGAATCTTTTATTTACAACCTATTAAATCTTAGCATTCAAATGTAAAATGAAAGGTTGTCTTACATGAATATAAATTAAAGTTTGCATCAATTAAATCTAAAAATTGAAATGTTGTGATTTTAGTATAAAAACAGTGCATAAATAAAATATTAATAATAAATCTAGTATTTTTATGGTTAATAGAGCACCAACATGTTAATTGTATGTTATGTATATTGTTGAATTCAGTATGGATTACGACAAATTTATTCTAGAGTTTTGTTAATTTTTACATAGGGAAAACAATAGAGATTAAAATTATATTGAATGTATCGGAACAAAAATAATGCCCCTCCAGCTTCTTATCGAGAAGTGGAAGGGCATTATTAATTTAAAATCTATTTGGACAACACAGTATTACTGGTGCGGAAGCTCAAGCCGTTCAATTCCATCCATATATTTACGCAGTGCCTGCGGAATGTAAATGGATCCATCCTCCAGTTGATGATTCTCCAGCAGCGGAATTAGGATCCTTGGTGTAGCCACTGCGGTGTTATTTAAGGTGTGGCAGTATTGCAGCTTACCGTCTGTATCCCGGTAACGAATGCCCGAGCGACGAGCCTGGAAATCGAGCAGGTTGGAAGCCGAGTGTGTCTCTCCGTAGGCATCTCTGCTTGGCATCCAAGTCTCGATGTCATACTGCTTATGTGTCTTCAGGGACATATCTCCTGTGCAGACAGCCATGATCCGATAGGGGAGTTCCAAGAGCTGTAGAATATGCTCTGCATTCGCAAGAATTTCCTGCAGCATGCCCTCCGATACGCCCTCATCATTCCGACATACGATAACTTGTTCAATTTTTGAGAATTGATGAACACGGTACAGGCCACGCACGTCCCGTCCCGCCGATCCTACCTCACGGCGGAAGCAGGCCGACATTCCGGCGAGCCGCATTGGCGAATCCAGTTCGACAATCTCATCGCTATACAGCGAAACAAGCGACACCTCCGATGTGCCTACCAGCCAGCGATTGTCTCCATTTAGCTCATAGGTCTGATCCATCCCGCCGGGGAAGAAGCCCGTACGTTCCAGCGCTTCCGGACGGACAATCACGGGAACATCCATCACCGTGAAGCCGCGGGCAGTCAGTACATCAATGGCCAGCCGCTGTACAGCCAGATGTAACAACAAGCCTGCACCCTTCAGCACATAGCTGCGTGGACCGCCTGCTTTGACGCCACGGGGGATATCGATGATATTGTGGAGCTCGCCTAGCTCCACATGATCACGCGGTTTAAAGCCGAATTCCGGCAACGTTCCGGTTCGTCGCAGCTCTACATTATCTTTATCATCATGACCGATCGGTGTATCCTGCGATACAGGGTTTGGTGCGAGCAGCATGAGTTCTCCACAGCGCCGGTCTGCTTCAGTTAGATCTGCCTCATAGAGATTCAGGCGGTTGTTCAGTTCTCTTACTTGTTCTTTAACTGCTTCTCCTGCCACGCTGTCACCCTGTCGTAAAAGTCGTTCAACCTCTTTGGTCAGGCCGTTACGCTGGGCTCTCAACTGTTCCGTATCTTGGCGCAATTCGCGCCGTTTCTCATCCCATTCCAGCAGTTCATCCAGTGGGAAGTCGACTCTTTTCCAAGCCGTAATGTTTCTTACAAGTTCCTGATTGTCTTTGATCCAGTTCATATCCAGCATACCGTTTCGCTCCTTTTTGGTTATAAAAACGCAAAAAACGCCCTCATCCATGGGACGAGGAGCGTCAGCTCGCGGTGCCACCCAGGTTGATCGAATCTCCTTAACTGCAGGAACAATCCGACCCTCTTTGGTCTTCGCGGTAACGGGCGAAACCCGGTGAACTTAGGGAGTTGTTGTAGACTCCGGTCGCAGACGCCTCACGGTTGGATGCCGATCATTGGCCTGATTGTTGGATTTAATATTGTTGCTTAGTATAACTTAAGAGCGGGAGGAGCGCAAGTGTTTATGGTTTGACAAAAATATCAATTCTACGTTAGGATTAGTATTAATTTAAAGTAATTTTGTCGGGATAATAAATAAAGCAGTGTGAGCTGCTTAAGTGGGATGGAAGAGGTGGAAAAGTGGCTAAAATTGTTGTGATTAACGGAACGCCTTCCCTGGTATCGCGTATCAATGCAGCTATAGAATATGCGGAGGCCAGCTTAACCAATCAGGGCTTCGAGGTTGAGCGTATTAACGTAGCAGAACTACCAGCGGAGGATTTGATTCACACTAAGTTTGAAAGTGAGTCTATCGTCAAAGCCAATGGCCTTGTAGCGGAAGCTGATGCGGTAATCGTGGTTAGCCCGGTTTATAAAGCTTCTTATACAGGCGTGCTGAAGACCTTTTTAGATCTGGTTCCACAAAAGGGATTGGCCGGAAAAGTTGTACTCCCGCTGTTCATGGGCGGCAGTCTTGCACATCTGCTCACAATTGATTACGCATTGAAACCTGTGTTGTCCGTACTGGGCGCACGTTACATTCTTGGCGGCGTTTATGCCGTGGATTCTCAAGTGGTTCGTAATGATCACGGAGTGGTAGAGCTTGCTGAGGAGCTGAAGCTGCGCCTGAACGATGCATTAGATGAGCTTGCTGAAGAAACTACACATCGTGTGGAACGCAAGGCATAAGACTAAGTAGCAAGCCTTCTGTGCTTAGTGCTAATAACAAATGTATAAGCGTCTCTTTCATCCCTGATACCAGGGGAGAGGGGCGCTTTTTGCATTATATAAGCTATAGCAAAAAGGCCATCTCACTAAGAAAGTAGAGAATGGCCTCTTTTTTATATAGGGATTGTATATATCCGGTCTTACAAATCGTCGAATCCGTTATCGTCGCCAACCTTACCATAGTTGCGGGACTTGGCTTCGAAGAAGTCAGTTTTGGTAGCATTAAGCGCATCATCGGAGAAAGGTTTGATCCAAGGCATACAGTTAACGTCAACACCTTGGTAAGCTTTTTCCATACCCATCAAAGTCAGACGTTTGTTCGCTGTATATTTGATGTAGTCGCTAAGCTCGTTAAGATCAATGCCACGCACGTTAGTAAGTGTGTAGTAAGCCCAGTTGGTTTCGAGCTCTACCGCGCGGTCGATGGTACGGTATACGTAATCCATGTTTTCTTTGGTGTTCAGCTCAGGGAAGTCTACGAGCAGCTGCTTAAATACTTCTGCGAAGAAGTAGCAGTGCTGATTCTCGTCACGTTGAATATAAGAGATCATTTGGCTGGTCGCCATCATCTTCTGGTCACGGGCCAGATTGTAGAAGAAGGCGAAAGTGCTGTAGAAGAAAATCCCTTCCAAGATGAGATCTGCTACCAGCGCATGGAAAAAGGTCTGTCTCGTAGGGTTATCACGGAACTCTTGATAAATATCAGAGATAAACTGATTGCGTTCCAGCAGGACAGGGTCTTTTTTCCAATATTCAAAAATTTCCTTCTGCTCACTCTCCGACACGATAGAGGATAGAACATAGGAATAGGATTGGTTATGCACCACTTCTTGCTGCCCGATAATAGCGGAGATAGCTTCCAAAGAGGAATCGGTGAAATAACGCTTCACGTCGCTCACGAACATCGTCTGCATCGAATCCAGCACAGCGAGTAGGGAGATATTAATCTTAAATACGCGTTGTTCCTCGGCATCCAGCATCGGGAATTGTTGCGCATCCTTGGACATTGGAATTTCATCCGCGATCCAGTGATTAAGCAGCAGCACCTTATACAGCTTGTACATATGAGGCATGCGAATATCGTTCCAGTTCAGAATACCTGAGCATTCACCGTCGATAATGCGTGTCGATTGATTAGGTGCTTCAGTATTAAAAATCTTTTGTAATTGCATTTCTTATCCCTCCATTTTTTGCGCGGGTAATCTTTCTTTGGTGTCTTGTTCATAGAAAGACGGTGATGGAGTAACGGAGAGGAAGTTTGGAGCTGTAGGAGCGTCAGCGTTCGCCCGAAAGCTTTCCGTAGGAAAGCTCGCATCGAAAGCATATGCTGTCATCGGATGTCATCCGCTAATAGCGGTAAAGATCAAGACATCTGATGACAACAGCGGCCGGAAGCCCAAACATTCCTCGCAGTTACGAAATTCATCATCGTTTTTCTATTCAGGGCACTAAGATAATTAGCTAGCGCAAGATTCACACTCTTCTATAGTCAAAGCACGGCTACGCACATAATAAGTTGATTTCAAGCCGCCCTTCCAGGCATTCAGATGCAGTTCCAGGAACTCGGTAGCCTTGATGTCAGGACGAACATACAGGTTAAAGCTTTGGCCTTGATCGACGTGACGCTGGCGAGCAGAAGCCATGCGGATCGACCAGTTTTGGTCAATTGTGAATGCTGTCTTATAGTACCAGATCGTTTTGTCGGACAGATCCGGTGCTGGGTTAGCGATCTTATAAGTTGTTTTCTCTTCATAGGATAGCAGTTCATACAGCGGATCAATGCTGGCGGTGGAGCCGGCAATAATCGATGTAGATCCATTTGGCGCAATGGCGAACATCCAAGCGTTACGCACGCCGTCCTTAGCTACTTCTTCTTGCAGCTCGCGCCATTGCTCAGTCGTTACATATTTACCTTCTTGCTCACCGCTAACATACCCGCGGGAAGTGAAGTATGCGCCAGTCTCCCAATCGGAGCCAGCAAATTTCGGATAACGGCCTTTTTCACGGGCAAGCTCCATGCTCGAACGAACCAACAGGTAGTTGATATGTTCATATAAATGATTGTTATATTCTACGGCTTCATCGGATTCCCAACGAATGCCCTTGAGTGCCAATAGATGATGCAGGCCGAATGTGCCAAGACCTACTGCGCGGTACTGGCTGTTCGTGTATTGTGCCTGCAGAACTTCAATATTATTAATGTCGATTACGTTATCAAGCATACGGACTTGGATCGGAACAAGTCTTTCTAATACGCCAGCTGGAATCGCCCGTGCCAAGTGAATCGAATTCAGGTTACAGACTACGAAGTCGCCAGGGATTTTGGAAATAACGATCCGGGTCTGGCCATCTTTAGTTACTAATTCTTCTTGTTCAATTACTGTTGCAGACTGATTCTGCATAATTTCTGTGCACAGGTTGGAGGAGAAAACCATACCTTGATGACGGTTTGGGTTGGTCCGGTTCACGGTATCACGGTAGAACATGTACGGTGTACCCGTCTCTAGCTGTGATTTCATAATCCGTTTCATGATGTCGATCGCAGGAACAGTGATCCGGGATAATTCCAGGTTCGCTGTAGCTTCAGCATATTTTTCACGGAAAGTACCTTTGCCAAGCTCTTCATCGTAGAAATCTTCCAATCCTAGTGGACGGCCATTTTTATCAGTCCAGCCCATGACCTTTTTCACTTCATGAGGGCAGAAGAGGTTCCAGTGGCTGCGCGATTCTACAGCTTCCATGAACAGGTCAGGCAGGGAGACCCCGTGGAACACGTCATGTGCACGCATACGCTCGTCACCGTTGTTCAGCTTAAGATCAAGGAAAGCGAGAATATCTTTATGGAATACATCAAGATATACAGCTACAGCACCCTTACGTGTGCCCAGCTGGTCTACGCTGACTGCTGTATTGTTCAACTGGCGAATCCAAGGGATTACGCCGGAGCTTGTGTTCTTGTGGCCACGGATATCCGAACCACGTGCCCGTACTTTTCCAAGGTAAACGCCGATGCCGCCACCCATTTTGCTTAGACGTGCTACGTCTGTATTGGAGTCAAAGATACCCTCTAGGGAATCGTCTACAGTATCAATAAAGCAGCTGGATAGCTGTCCAGCGACCTTTTTGCCGGCATTAGACATTGTAGGTGTAGCAGCAGTCATGTAGATGTTGCTCATAGCCCAATAAGCTTCTTTTACAAGCTCAAGACGTTTCTCAGCTGGCTCACGGTGCATCAGGTACATGGCAATAATCATATAACGTTCTTGTGGAAGCTCCATCACACGGCCGTCAAAATCATGCGCCAAATAACGGTCGGATAGCGTAAGCAGACCGATATAGTCAAACAAAAGGTCGCGTGTATAATCGATACACCCACCTAGTTCGATAATTTGTTCTTTGGTGTAATGACTTAGAAGTTCTTCGCGATAGATTCCTTTTTTCACGAGATCCGTAATTAGTGGATACAATTCACCGTAAGGCTCTTCTGGATAAGCTTTGTAGCGGCGATGAACAGCAGCTTTTTTATAAAGGGTTGTCAGAAGGGCGCGGGCAGCTGCGAACTTCCAGGTAGGCTCTTCTTTTGTTACAAGCTCTAGAGCGCTCATGGTGAAGGCGTTGCTGATTTCTTCTCCGCTTACCGAGTCACGACGCAGTTTGGAATTCACTCCACGCAGCAAAGTTTCTTTATTTAGTTGATCGAGACCTTCCAGAATACGGTCAGCGTAGACGGAAAGACGGTTCTCATCAAAAGCCAGTTGGCGATTATCCGGTTTTACTACGAATTGCGGCATGGTTAGTTCATCCCTTCTTATTTCAAATTAATTTTCAATATCAAAAATTGATATATTATAGCGCAGCAGGCTGCCACAGAAAGACCTCCGAGCCGTTCATGCTGGCCGGAATGTCGATAATGCGTTGGTTGGAGCTTCCCCGGTAGAGAAGCGTAGTATCTTTCAGTTCTTCTACAAATCTTCCATCTATTAACACCTGACACTGCTTAAGTAGATCCCATTCCGGCGTACCGGGAAGGGCTGTAAGTTCTTCGTACGTATAACCACTGTAAATCCAGATTGAGAAGCCTGGCAGTACAGCGCGAAGCTCATGAATGAACCCCAGCAACTCTTCTGCTGAGAAAAAAGGATCGCCGCCTGCCAGTGTCAGACCATCCAGCAAAGGGTTAGCGGCGATTTCTGCAATAATTTCATGTTGTCGTTCTAAGGTGAAGACTTCTCCATATTTAAAGTTCCATGTCTCGGGATTAAAACATCCCGGGCAACGATGGCGGCAGCCGCTGAGAAAGAGGACGGCCCGCATGCCCTCTCCCTCGTTAATCGACTCCGGATAGTAACCGCAAATATTCATAGATGCTTAACGCGATCCCGTACTTCAGCTTGTTTGGCGGCATTAAAGCGGGTCTGATAGTCGCCGGTTAAATAACCTGTAACTCTGCGCAAACGGCGGATGTGCACGTCATTCTCATGTGCGTTGCAGGAAGGACAGTTTGTCCCAATTACGCCTTCGTATCCACAGCTGGAGCAGCGGTCAATCGGATGGTTAATGCTGAAATAGCTGACCTGTTGTTCGAGCGCATATTTAATGATTTTGATAAAAGCCGATGGGTTGTTGCGGGCATTGCCGTTTAATTCGACATAAGAAATAGCCCCGGCATTGCAATATTCATGGAAAGGAGCTTCCAAGCTGATCTTCTGAGCAGCACCCAGATCGAAGTATACAGGGATGTGAAAAGAGTTCGTATAATATTCACGGTCGGTTACGCCCGGAATGGAACCCAGTACCTTGCGATCAACTTTTGTGAATTTACCGGACAAACCTTCTGCTGGAGTTGCGAACAGAGTGATGTTGAGATCCAGTTCCTCACTTTTCCGATCGCAATAGTCCCGCATATGACGCACAATAGCCAGCGCCTTGGCATGAACTTCCATATCCTCGCCATGGTGTTTGCCGTACATAGCTTTCATACATTCCGCCATACCGATGAAGCCAAGAGACAGACTGCCATGCTTTAGCAGATCGCCTACAGTGTCATCAGGTGCAAGATGCTCGCCGCCTTCCCAGACGCCTTCTCGCATCATGAAATCGGAAGCTTTAGCTTTTTGTGCGGTTTGAATGTGGAACCGATGAAGAAGTCCTTCCAGCGCAATATCCATATAATGATTTAGATCTTCATAGAAGCCAGCTTCGTCTGCGATGGTACGTCTGCCTGTTACTGTGCCGTGTGCCAGACCTAGCCGAACCAGATTCAGTGTATTAAAGGAAAGGTTGCCCTTTCCAGAGCAATGATTACGACCAAAACGGTCACCGAGCACTCGGGTTCGGCAGCCCATTGTAGCGAACTCCGTATCAGGATCACTTGGATCATAATACTGCAAGTTGAGCGGAGCGTCCAGATTAGCGAAGTTTGGATATAGTCTGCGCGCAGAACATTCAGCCGCTTTTAGGAACAGTTCATAGTTAGGATCGCCTTGTTGTTGATTGATTCCTTGCTTGCATTTGAAGATTTGAATCGGGAACACTGGTGTTTCTCCGCTGCCAAGTCCGTTCATAGTTGCTGTTAGCAGAGAACTGATCACAAGCTGACCTTCTGGTGAAGTACAAGTACCGTAGTTGATGCTGGTAAACGGTATTTGTCCACCGGATCGGCTGGACATGGTATTCAGATTATGTACCATACTTTCAGCCGCTTGCAGGGTTTCGATTTCGGTTTCCTTTAGTGCAAAACGGAACGCTCTTGGATATAACTCCGCCAGATCGGTCCGGCTCATCGTAATCTCGCCCAAAGATTCATCAGCTTGTCCTTCTTCAAAATAATCCAGACCCTTGCGGAACAGCTTGGCGAAGGATTTGGTTACATAAGGTGCCAGATCATAGTCGAGTTTATTGGCGGATACACCACCATATTGAGCATTTTGCTGGGATTGGAAAATAATCGCTACCAGAGACATAGCAGTCATTATTGAGTTCGGAGGACGAACGCTGCCGTTGCCGGTATTGAAACCTTCACGGAGAAGTTTATCAAACGGGATAAAAATACAGTTCGTCGTTCCAATCGCGTATTGATCCAGATCATGCACATAGACGACATTGTCATCAATAGCCTGCACTAGCTGCGGCGGCATCGTAAAATTGCGGGCGTACCATTTTGAATATTCACTGCCGAACTTGCTCATTTTACCGGAGAAACTCTCTCCATTCAAATTGGCATTCTCGCGCAATAGGTCCATATCCCGACTGTCGATAATATCCCGGCCTAAATCAATGAGCTCTTCTAAAAGAACTTCCCGTGCATTTTCTACTCCATTAAATTGTCTCTCCAACAACGTCATTGTACAGCTCTCCTCTCAGTATAAAAGAAAAACATCTATCATCAAATCCATATATCCATAGGAAGTTGGACTGCCATAAGCAGTCGTATATTTGTTCTGATTACATAAAAAAAGCATCCCCTACCCGAGGATGGCAGAAAATGCCCGATGCGTTATGTAAATATCCACACGGATATTTGCAGAGGTCTCTACGTAGATGACCGCATGCGGACACCATCCCTGTTCCTCGCAGGCATCAATAGTTGGTGTCGTCGAAACAGGTAGGTCTCCTGGCTTCCGTGGGATCTCTCGGCGCCTTCCCAAGGGTGTTCCTAACCCTCAGTGGCATCTGCCGGGAGATGTGGATTCTCAAGCTTCCCAGAAGCTTAAGAAGGCCATCCGGTTACAGTGGCGGGACCGCAGCGGATTCTCACCGCGCTTCCCTATTAAGCTCTAAATCCGGTTAAGGATCAAAGCGCCTGTCTCCACTATATTTTGTTGTCGTTAGATAAAAATAACCCAAGATGTTGTGTTTGTAAACAGTTTTTTAGAAAACCCGCGCGGGGAGCGGGTTCTTTAAAAGTACTCCACAAATGATCCACAGGCTGTCCATAAGTAATCCACAATTGATCCACAGGGAGATGCGAAATGATTCATAAATTGTCCGAAAAGATGCCACAAAGAGTCCATAAATATAGTGCAGATGACCCTAGAATTTGCGCATGAGAAAATACTCTTAGCCCAAAGTCATATTTTGGAGTAATCAGAAGAAATAGAAGAGATAAGGGAGGATAATCTTGCTTAGTTTGTGACAGAGCGGTGGAATTGTTACAATGGAAGAAGATAGGTACTATAAAATTTCGAGGAGGTATTCTCATGCCTATTGCTGAAGTTACAGTTATTCCAATTGGAACAGGCAGTACCAGTCTTAGCAGCTATGTTGCGGATATGCAGCGGGTGCTGAAGACAGTAGAAGGGATTACATATGAACTTACGTCCATGGGGACGATCATCGAAGGGCCTCTGCAACGCATTTTTGCCGCGGTAGAAGCTTTGCATGAGTCTCCTTTTGCCGCAGGTGCAGAACGTGTCTCTACCTCACTTAAAATAGACGACCGCCGCGATAAACCCTCCACTAGCCGTGGAAAGTTAGAGTCTGTGGAGCGTAAGCTACAGGTGGATTAGCAGTTTAGGAGGGCGGAAAACAGGGAGAAATAGGCTTGCGTTTCTGGCTGAAAGTTGTATAATATTTTTTGTTTGACAGAAAAATCAGCTTTAAGCTGGTGTAGCTCAGGGGTAGAGCAACGCACTCGTAATGCGTAGGCCGGGGGTTCAATTCCCTTCACCAGCATCCCAAAAAACCATACGTGGCGCGGATTTCCGAGGTTTCGGGACCGCGTCATTTTTCATTAAATCCCCTGGCTTCTAACATTCTTCTAAAAGATAAGACATGGCGAAATCGCTAATGAAAACGGTATGACTAGTGGTCACTGTCGAGCAGATGGAAGGTGTGTCGCAAGCTGACAGCAGTCAGAATGAAGGATGGTGGAGGAGGAGCAGCATAAGCTGCTTTTCTCTTGCGGGGGCAGATTGGTTAGATGGTAATTACTATAAAAATAAAAAAAGACACCACAAGGTGTCTTAGTACAGATACTTTTCGCTCGAATTTCACGAGCTCGTCAGTGAACTGAGTTCATAAGCAAGACTGGCTACGGCTAACAGATGAAGAGATAAAGTAATATTAATGTTAAAATGTGCGGTAATATTAATTTTCATAGATAACCACGCTCCTAAAGTATAAATACACATAAAGAAAACTTTATAAAGCGCTTGGCCTGCCATCATCAGTGCCAGGTAGCCATCCTGTACAGACGCCTTAGCGTTTCGACAGTAACATTATACTTAATATTTTGTGTTTTGCAAACCAAAGCCCCCTTAAGACTGAAATAATGAGCAATGTGACAATTATGTCATTCTGAATTGAATATTGTTAGGTTAATCGATGGGGAAGTTTACGTGTCTCCCTTATACTGGAAATTAAATGATTTTATTTCCGAAAGGGGACAATCCACTGATGACTGACGTAATTAAAGCAATAATACTTGGCATAATAGAGGGCTTAACTGAATTTTTACCAGTATCATCTACTGGACACCTTATTTTAGCAGGCGATTTGCTTAGCTTTGAGGGAGATGCTGCAATAACTTTTAAAATTGTTATTCAGTTGGGTGCAGTGATGGCAGTTCTAATTCTTTATTGGAAAAGGTATTTGGAAATTGGGGTTAATATGATTAGAATGGATTTTTCCAAAAGCAAAGGATTAAATGTCATTCATATGATTTTGGCTATGTTACCAGCATTAATCCTATATCTTCTCTTCAAGGACACAATAAAAAGCCAATTATTTGGTCCAACCCCTGTTTTGATCGGTCTAGTTGTTGGTGGGGTGTTGATGATCATTGCAGCGCGGAATAGGCGGACTGAAACCGCTGATACTATCGATGGGATTAATTATAAACAGGCTTTCGGAATTGGTCTGTTCCAATGCTTGGCGTTATGGCCGGGATTTTCGAGATCAGGTTCGACAATTTCAGGTGGCCTGTTGCTTGGCACTAGCCAAAAAGCCGCCGCAGATTTTACATTCCTTATTTCCGTGCCAGTTATGTTTGGTGCAAGCTTGTTGGATTTGTACGATAGTCGTGATTTGCTGAGTTCTGACGATTTACTTCTAATGTTAATTGGCTTTGCGACATCCTTTCTTGTGGCAATGATTGCAGTAGTGACGTTCATCAAACTGATTAAGCGACTTCGATTGGAGTGGTTTGCTCTATACCGGTTTGTTTTAGCAGCTCTCTTCTATTTAATTGTCATACAGTAATTGGATTAGTCAATATGAACATCATGGGAAAGAAGCTTTTAAAAAGGGCTATACATCATATCCTGCACAGATTAAACTAGAGGTTCAAAACAAGGGGAAATCACCAAACAAGACAAAGCTCAAGTAGTCTATGAACTAAGGAATGAATTTTCGGTGAAAGCACTTCTACAGCTAGCCATTATCCCTCGTTTGTTTCTTCTACCATTAATATCACAAAGTGATTTTACAAGTGTTTGGGAATATGAAAAACCCCACCAGTTTAAGGTGGGGCTTTTGCTTACCAAGTATTATAGTTCGACTGATACTTAACTTGTTTATTCTCATAGCTCTCATTGGGGTAATCACGTCTGACAGACTGCAAGTAGCCTGAAATTGCAAATGCTGCAATAAGCCCTCCTATAATTCCTGTGATTAAGCTGAATGTTGAAAATCCGAATGTGGCAACTACTCCAATGGAAGACAATGCTACAAGCAATAGACTGAATATTTTCATCTTTATACACACCTCCATTTTGTATATGTAGTAATTTGAAAATTAAGATTGATACGTTACTATATTTGATCGGTTTCGATAAAAATAATAATATTTCAGCAAATCTTTAGACGGGCTTCATACTTATTTAAGCTAAGAGGATTATAGTAATCACATAACCCCCTTATAAAATAGATCTAGACCCTGCCGAAAGTGGTGGGGTCACTTTTTTGCACAGAGTGCATTTATAAATATGGATTTCTCCTTAAATCTACACAAAGAAGCGCCGCCCCTTTTGGAGACGCCGCTTCTTTATAGTAGATTCTATTCTTTTTGCTCAATTCTTGATTTTGGTGATTTTTTTGGCGGTAACTTGTGCAGGGAATGAATCATCACTTACTTCAAAAAATACTTTAATCTCATCGCTTTTTTTATATTTAGAAGGTGCAACTTTATTTACCCAAATGGCTTGAGAGTACTCATTAGATTCGAGAACCTCCTTGTATTCCTTGTTCAAGTCTTCTTCTTTTAATTCGGAAATTACTAAAATTCTTTTATTTTCTGCATCTATTGTATGTACAATTCCTTTCAAAACTTCATCATTCTTACTACAGGCGGTGACTAATAACAAAAAAACAAAAATAAGAGTCCATTTAATAGTAGTACGTGGTTTTTGAATCATGGACCTTCCCCTCTAGTGGTTACGACATTAGTTTAAAATCGGTTGCACAGGCATAGCATTTTGTACATTACCAATATAAGAATAAACAGCAGCATATCCATTATGACGACCTTTATTGATTCCCCTCGCACGCGGCAGTAACAATGTATCCTGAAATGCTTCCTGATGGTTTAGCCAAAAAACCACCATGATTAAACTAATTCGTACTTATAGTCATGTGCAAATTCTTTGAATGTAATGGGTCTTTTACCAAGTAATATTTGTAAATCGGGCGTGATTTTTTTGGCTAATCCAATTTTTGCAGTGAAGTAAATTCCAATCATAACAGTCACAAATTCTTTTTGAATTCCTTTTGTTAACATTTTATCTCTAAACTGAAGAACTGATGGATTAACATATTTGATTGTTTCTCCTAGCTCTTCAGATAAAATTTCAGCTACTTCATAGTAATCTAGCGCTTCAGTTCCCGTTAACGAGTAACCTTTATTTTCATGACCATTCTCAGTTAGGATTCTAGCTGTTACAGTACCGATATCACGAACATCGATAAAGCTAGTCTTGCCTTTTCCTGCGGGTACATAGATCTCCTTTTCTTTACGTAGCTCTTCCCCATGTTGAGAAATTAAGTTTTGCATGAAGAAACTTGGGCGTAAAAAAGTATATGGAATTCCTGATTTTTTAATGATTTTTTCAATTTTATGGTGTGGAACAATTGGGTTTTTCTCTACGCCCAATAGAGATAGAAACACAATGTGTTCAACTCCGACTTCCTTTGCGATATCTATGAGGGGTTGGAAATATTTTTTTGCGTCAGCTATATGAGGAGGGCGCAGTAAAAATAATTTTTTCACTCCTGTTAACGCTGGACGAAAAGAATCAGCATTTTCAAAATCAAAATAAACATACTCACTGTCTTTTCGATGGGAGGCAATTTTAAAAGGTGTTTCACTTTTCCTTAGTTCGTTAACCACTTCACGTCCTACATTACCGGTTGCCCCTGTGATTAGAATCATAAGTCTCACTTCCCTAACTAATATTTAAATAGATTGTTTTAAGCACGTTCATAAACGTGGACATTTCTTGTTCAGAAATATTTTTAAGTGCGTTATCCATGATTTCGTCACTAAGAACTTCTATTTGACTCTTAATTATCATTCCCGAATCTGTAATGAATACAAGATTTGATCGTTTATCATTTGGATTATCTCTAATGTCCAGAAGTCCTTTTGCTTTAAGTCGCTCGAGTATACCCGTTATTGTAGGGCGATCCGAGTAAGTTCGCTCTGCAATCATAGCTGGAGTTGTTCCTTCTAAATGAATAGATATATCTTTTAATACTGCCCATTGAGGAGCTGTTACATTATAAAGTAAAAGTTTTTTTGTTAAGCTTTTTTTCATTTCAAGACTTACTCTTATTAATAACTGTCCTGGGTTGTCCATAAATTAATTCCCCTCTTTATATAGTTTGCACACTAACTACTTGATTAGTATACAAACTATATTCTCCTTTATCAATTTTAATTATTTTATTTGTTTAAATTGTGGGGAGTTACAGGTGAATGTCAATAATATTGATATTTAGAACTTTTGTTTGTATATAATAAAAATGAATGTTCTTATTTTTAGAGGCGATCAATCATGGAAATGAGTATCGACCAAACGGTTGGGATTATTTATCAAGTCAAGGAGAGCAAGATTACACAACGCGAGATCGAGATCCGTGGCATCCGTGACAAACGTCCAACATAAACAAAGGGGATAAATATCATGCGGTGTATAACAATACGGCAGCCTTGGGCGACCTTAATTGCTCTTGGTGAAAAAGAGTTTGAAACTCGTTCATGGAGAACAGCCTACCGCGGCGAGTTAGGCATCCATGCCGGAATGAGGATTGACAAAAAGATTTGTGAACAGGAACCGTACAAATCAGTATTGGCGAAACATGGCTATACAGCGAATAATTTGCCGACAGGAGCTATTATTGCTACAGGTCAGCTCGCGGGATGTTATGTGGTTACTCCAGAGGTGGATTTAAGGGAATGGATCAATGGGAACGAATATGATTTTGGCGACTATAGCGAAGGACGTTTTGCCTGGAAGCTTGAAGAGGTTCACTCACTGCGCCATCCAATTCCAGCCAAAGGTCGGCTAAGCTTGTGGGAGCATTCGGATCACTTCTGAACGGCGAATGATATTTTTAATGTAATTTTTATGTGCCTATCAGCTTTTTTTCAGGTTCGAGGTATATATTGAAGACACCAAACACCCCCCAGTGTTTTGTGGTATATCTCTCTCAGGTCTTGCCAACTCCCATGGTAAGGCCTATTTTTTTGTTCACTAATTGATTGGGGGGAGAGTAGAGCGGCTTCTATACAGCTTTATTTAATCTGATACTGTTCTTCGTAACTCTTAAAAGAGGAAATATCCAGCCCTAGGTATCTGCGCATATGGATGGCAGCCTGAGCCGCAACAATGTCATTCAACAGCAGCATTCGTTCGTGATAGCCACGACATATATACTTGGCTTCAATTCCCGTATTAAGTCTGTTTTGCTCATACACCTTGATTCCCCGTCTTCTCATTTCTGCACGAACATCCCTTAGATCTGTTGTAGCTACTGCAGCAGCTGTTCCAAGCACCTCCAGATAAGGGGCGGGTGTTCGTAAGTGTGTAGATAAAATGGCGGAGTCCCGTTCGAAAGCTGATAAAATCATCGGAAGCAATAAATAAGATTTCACCAGCATGTTGTCCCTGCTTTCTGCTCTATGCATGAATCTCATCACCTCTAATAGGAACGTATATTCGTATTCTACCCCGATATTCCAAAAATAATCAATGGTATTTCTAAACAGCTTATTCAATGTGATTAAATTCACAACTAAATAACGAAGAATAAATTATATTAAAATTGTAATAATAAAAATTAATGTATCGGACGCACATAAAGGAGAATTATGATGGAAAAAGAGGGCAGCCTCCAGCGTGGATTGTTTTTTGGTTTAATTCTGAGTGTTCCCTTATGGATATCCATATTGGGCTATATACAGTTACTTTAAAATTTAATGAAAAACCTTATGCGAAGCGCCTTTAGGCGCTTTTTTTGTATGGTAATAATGAGGGGGATCATCGAAAGGAATTGATTGACAATTGTGGGTGTCGGGCGCTAAACTGTTATTAATTCAAAAAGTATTAAAAGTCATAGACGGTTATTGGAGAGAATGCTTCGGCTACCAGTTCTGGACTTGCAGTGTAATACATATATATAGTCATGATAATAGCAAACCGTCTGAAAGGGCGGGACGCAAAGTCCAGGAGTCTAAAGTGTCTTAAAGGCACAATGACCGTCCGACTGCCATGAGAAGGGAATTCCACTTCTTTTTGGCGGTCTTTTTTGTTGTTAGGTCCTTTAGAGTTTCTGGTAATTATTCTGATTAATATAAATCATAGTTTTAGGAGGTGTGCCATTTGAAAAGAAGAATAAGACCGTTACTCTCGCTTGTATTAGCTGGGATTTTGACGGTAGGTAGTGGGCTTTCCTCATTAGGAGCTGGAGTTGCTGGAGCTAGTAGTTCTTCTACATTGGGAATTGCAGGGGTCTACAACGTGTTTATTCTAGGGGATATAACAACGGTTTCGGATACGGAAGGAAGGTTTGCTGCTGGAGGTAACGTTAACTTAACCAACTATAGTGTTGGAGATAGGTTGACCGCTGCTGAGGTTTCCTTGACTGACACACTTGTTGTTGGAGGGAATCTTACTTTCAACGGAGGTACTGTTTATGGGAATATCGTGCACGGGGGAGATTTTTCAGGGAATGTAACGCTCCTCAAGGGAGGTACAAAAAGACAGGGGAGTACGATTGACTTTTCAGCCGTAGGTCAGTCTTTGAAGGACAAATCAGCAGAACTTGCAGCATTGCCGGCGAATGGAACAACAGTGTACCAATATGGCAGTCTTACCCTGACAGGTACAGATCCTGCGGTCAATGTTTTTAATGTTCCAGGAGATAACGTCTCTAATACCTATGGAATTACAATAAATGTTCCTTCAGGATCTACAGCAATTATTAATATTGATGGTTCTAACGTAAAAATGAAAAACTTCGGATTTCTACCTAATAACGTGTTGAACAGCAAGAAAATTTTGCTTAACTTTAGCCAAGCTGCGTATCTTGATATGGCAGGCATAGGTGTAATGGGAAGCATACTTGCCCCCTATGCTCATGTTGATTTTATTAATGGTCAGATTAACGGTACTTTAGTGGCGGCTTCACTCAAAGGGACTGGTGGTGGTGAATTTCACCACTATCCATACGATGGTGATGAACCTGGACCAACGCCGACACCAACGCCAACAGTGACACCAACGCCAACGCCGACAGTGACACCAACGCCAACGCCGACAGTGACACCAACGCCAACGCCGACAGTGACGCCAACACCAACGCCGACGCCGACGCCAACACCGACGCCGACAGTGACACCAACGCCGACGCCAACACCGACACCAACGCCAACAGTGACGCCGACACCGACGCCAACAGTGACACCAACACCAACACCGACACCGACAGTGACGCCAACACCAACGCCGACGCCAACAGTGACACCGACACCGACGCCGACAGTGACACCAACGCCTACGCCAACAGTGACGCCGACACCAACGCCGACGCCGACACCGACACCGACACCGACACCAACGCCGACACCGACGCCGACACCAACGCCAACACCAACGCCGACAGTGACACCAACGCCGACGCCGACACCAACGCCGACGCCAACACCGACACCAACGCCGACGCCAACACCGACGCCGACAGTGACACCAACGCCGACGCCGACACCAACGCCGACGCCAACACCGACGCCGACAGTGACACCAACGCCGACGCCAACACCGACGCCGACAGTGACGCCGACGCCGACACCGACACCGACGCCAACAGTGACACCGACGCCGACAGTGACACCAACGCCGACGCCAACGCCAACAGTGACACCAACGCCGACGCCAACAGTGACGCCGACACCAACGCCAACGCCAGAAGCAACACCGACACCGACGGTAACACCAGAAGCAACACCGACACCGACGGTAACGCCAGAGGTAACACCGACACCGACGGTAACGCCAGAGGTAACACCGACACCGACGGTAACGCCAGAGGTAACACCGACACCGACAGTAACACCAGAAGCAACACCGACACCGACGGTAACGCCAGAGGTAACACCAACACCAGAGGTAACACCAACGTCGACACCAGAGACTTCGGTGTTCCCGACACCAACGCCATCATCCGTAATTGGCACTATAGTTCTTGCAGAAGATCCTGTGCCGCTTGGGCCTGTAGCTTCGCCGACACCAGCGCCAGTACCAACACCGTCGAATAGCACAGAAGTACTTGTTGATGATGATGAGATCCCATTAGGCCCGGTACCGGCAGTGACACCAACGCCAACACCAACACCTGATGAAATCATCGTAGTGGACGATACGATCCCATTAGGTAAGCCACCTGTGAAGGAATTGCCAAAAACGGGTGAATCAAGTCCTGCACCTTACTATGTAGCAGGTTTAGGTTTTGCACTTATCGGATTATTAATGAGAACCAAGTTCTCCAAAAAGAATAAATAATAAACGGTAGAGCACAACATAGAGTCGCTTTCGGGGGGTGTCCCGATGGCGGCTCTATTTGTATGTCATGATTGCGATAGTTTGGTGCATTCTAAGTAGATGGTATACTCTTGTTGCAAAAGAAATGAAGAGGGGATGGCGAAGGCGAATTGATATGGTTCATTATTAGCGCTGTAATCATCATAGGGATTCTAATCTATGTGGGATTTTTCTTCTATGGTATTGCTATTAAACGAGCACCAAAGGTATTTCTAAGTAATAATCCTAATCTGAAGGCTGATCCTCCGGTTGCCGGAGCTTCTTGGGGGGAGGGGAAAGATTGGGTCTCTCGCCAGAGCTTCGAGAATATTGAGATCGTATCTGCAGATGGACTTAAACTAAGAGGTTTCTTACTCCAATCTAATCGTGCTGCGGGACGCACAGCCATTCTAGCCCACGGTTATTCAGGTAAAGCAAAGGATATGGGGGCGTACGCCAAAATCTACTACGAGAACTTAGGCTTTAACATCCTAATTCCCGATGCAAGGGGGCATGGAGATAGCGCAGGGGATTACATTGGTTTTGGTTGGCCGGAACGAAAAGATTATTTGCAATGGATTGAATACATGATTAAAAAGACTGGGTCTAGTGCTCAAATTGTGCTTCACGGTGTTTCTATGGGCGGTGCTACAGTGCTAATGACCTCAGGGGAAGATCTTCCGCCGCAGGTAAAAGCTATTGTTGCGGACTGCGCTTATACCTCAGTAAAAGCACAATTATCTTACCAACTACGGCGCATGTATCGTTTGCCAAGTTTCCCTTTCGTTCAAAGTGCAAGTCTAATCACCCGCTTGAAGGCGGGGTATGGTTTTGGTGAAGCCTCTGCATTAAAACAAGTGCGGAAAGCGAAGGTTCCGATTCTTTTTATTCACGGGGATGCGGATAACTTTGTACCTTTTGCTATGATGAATGAATTGTATGAGGCATGCCAGAGTCCAAAGGAGAGGCTCATAGTGCCGCAAGCGGGGCATGGATTGTCTTATGATACGGATAAGGCGGGGTATATAGATGTAGTAACAGCTTTTGTAAGCCGATATGTAAAATAAGTCCTGAACGTAGACAGCGCCCGATATCCGCTAGGTAGCGGTTATCGGGCGCCTATATTTTTCCACACATGACGTAGTCCTTGAATAAGGATCGTACCGTCATGCTTTCTCGTTATATTCATCCCCCGCCGTTCGTGAGTAACGGGTGTCTTGATTCCTTGTTATTTCCAGCAGCCGTGTGGCGAGAATAATCCTTCCAATACGACAAAAGCCCTACCTCTCTTTTGCCCTTGCGGCTCCATTGACCGCGCCAGTGTGAATCGGAATGCTATATTTCGAATTTAATCTCATAAAAAGGAAGAGTACTGCAAGAAAACATAAAGCCTCTTTGTCCAAAATGCCGATGTGTATAATAGTCGGCCTGACATCTTCTTGGTGGGGATATTCAATATATCGAAAAACAAATACCATATAAATATAACACACTATTGTTTAAAAGGCAAATATAATAATGAATTCCAAGATAAGGTTTATTTGATTCTAGAGAGGAACAAACCTCGATAAGGAGCGCTTAGATTTTGAAAGTAACTTAAATTGGGTTAATTGTGAATTATTCCGGAAAAGCTAGTAAACCAGAGGAGATGGGCGATCTCGGTGCAAATGGGCTAAAATGTAAGTTGGATATTTTTGCAAACGCTACAAACTACAACTGAAAATGCCAGAGACGAAGGGCTTGTGTCTGCTGGGGTTATTTTGCGTGCCTATTTTGTGAACAGCTCTCTAAAACTGACAATAAACTCCAACATTGATTGAAGGATTGAGGGTAGACCGTTATAATTAATAAGTCTGGATTTTAATTAAAAAATAAGGGAGATTTTTATGAAACGCGCAGATGTGTGGCTGATTTCCATCGTATTGATTGCTGCGCTCGCTTTTCTCGTACCGAGATGGTTTTCGGACAATGATGACAAAGGTGGGGCCGGTAAAAATCTCATAGCCAATGTAACGGTGGACGGTGAGTTATTTAAAACGGTAAAGCTTACAAAAGAAGAACAAACCATTGAGGTCCGCACGGAACGCGGCTATAACATTTTGAAGGTGCATGATTACGGGATTGAAATGTACGATGCCGATTGCGCTGATAAAGTTTGCCTAGGTTTTGGTTTTATTACCCTGCCCAAACAGACGATTGTCTGTCTACCGCATAGAGTATTAGTCGAAATCACCAGTGCGTCGGGGGAGGATGATATAGATGCCTATGTCCAGTAGTGAATCTGCAACAGCTTTAAAAAGAACAGTGATTATTGCGATTTTCGCCGCAGTGGCAGTAGTGTTAAGTTTAATAGAGGCACAGATTCCGTTATCCGGGATGGGACTGGTGCCGGGTGCTAAGCTCGGACTGGCCAACATTATGATTTTGACTTGTATTTACTTTTTACGTGGACGGGATGCTTTCCTGCTTGTCATCCTCAAAACACTGCTTACTGCATTTCTGCTAGGTACCTTCTCAAGCTTGCTGTTTAGTTTATTTGGTTCACTTTTTAGCTTTGTTGTTATGTTTGTGCTGATGCTGATTAGTGGCAAAGGTAAGAGTATAAGCTTGATCGGAATTAGTATAGCTGGTGGGATTGCACATAATATCGGTCAGCTGCTGGCAGCTTCTATGGTATTTGCATCACTTAGTATTTTTTATTATCTTCCCATGCTGCTGATCACTGGGGTAGTAACAGGAATTGCCGTGGGCTATGCAGTCCGTTATTTGGTGGCGTCATTGTCAAAAATATCGCTGTTTGAAGAATTTTTGGACTGATTAGTCACATCAGCGGAAGGATGACTAACATGAATGAATCATACGAAGGTCAAGACTTAGAGGGAGAAGGACAAGCAGTCATCTCTCTGGATGGGGTATCGTTTGGCTATGATCCCGAGCATCCGATTCTTCAAAATATAACGTTATCTATCTCACAAGGACAATGGGTCAGCTTGGTTGGTCCTAATGGCTGCGGGAAGTCTACGTTGGTCAAGCTGCTCAATGCTCTGCTGCCTAAGGGGGCTGGTGAGATTGAGGTTAGTGGCATGCTGCTTAGTGAGGAAACGATCGGAAGCATTCGGCAATGTATCGGAATGGTGTTCCAAAATCCAGATAATCAGTTTATTGGAGCCACTGTAGAGGAAGATATCCTATTCGGCCTGGAAGGGCTTTGTTTGCCGTACGAAGAGATGGCTGAACGTTTGCACTCCTATACGACAAGACTAGGAATAAATCATCTGTTGTCCAAGCATCCGGGTGAGCTGTCGGGAGGCCAAAAGCAGCGTGTTGCTATCGCTTCCATTCTTGCTATGGAACCAGGCATCGTCATTTTTGACGAGGCCTCTTCTATGTTGGATGAAGGAAGCAGAAATGACCTTCTCGGCATTCTGCAGGATATGCGGGCAGAAGGGAAGTACACGATCCTCATGATTACGCATGATGCAGATGAGATTTTGGCATCGGATCGGGTGCTTGCGCTGCATGGAGGTAGTTTGGCTGCAGATGTTACACCGGCGGAGTTGTTCCGCAACGAGGAGCTTCTGGAAAAATGCCATCTGCGTGAACCTTATCCTTGGCGCCTTGCACGCGAGCTGCAGAACCAGGGTATTCATGTGGATGTTCCGATCAGTGAAAAGGAGCTTATAGACACGTTATGGCCATAGAATTACAGCAAGTAAGTTACACCTACGCTGACCGAAGCCTCTGGAAGCTGACGGCGCTCCGGGACATTAACCTCAGTGTACCCATTGGCTCGATGGTTGGTATTGCGGGGGCGACGGGCTCAGGTAAATCGACGCTGCTGCAAATGTTTAACGGGATACTGAAACCAACCGAGGGTACGGTAAAAGTGCTTGATGTAACCATTCAGGCTGGTGAGAAGTCACCTAAGCTAATGCCACTGCGCCGCCGAGTCGGATTGGTATTTCAATTTCCGGAGCAGCAGATGTTCGAAGATACGGTCGAAAAGGATCTCATTTTCGGTCCCCTTAATTTCGGTATGAGTCTCGATGAGGCAAAGTCACGTGCACGTCAGGCCATGTCAGATATGGGGCTGGATCTCGCGTTGCTGGAGCGGAATCCTTTTCAATTGAGCGGTGGACAAATGCGTAAGGCGGCTATCGCTTCCGTGCTAGCTATGGACCCGGAGGTCATCGTTCTGGATGAGCCCACGGCAACGCTTGATCCCATTAGCCGTGCAGAGCTAATCAGCTTGCTGGAGCGATTATGCCGTGAGCAGGGCAGAACGATCATTATCGTTACGCATCGGATGGATGAGTTATTGCCTTATGCGGACAGCTGGGTTGTACTTAAAGAGGGCAGCACGGCGTTTCAGGGCAGTGTAAAGGCACTTGCAGATGATCCTTCGATTCTGGAACAGTGTGGTTTGACGGTTCCTCAGTCCCTTCGTTACTGGCGTGCAGTTGCTGATCATTTAGGTCTTGTGGATGAAGTCCCCCGCTTGACGGCTGAGAGTCTGGCAGAGCTTATAGCTTCGCTGCCAGCGGAATCAATAAGCACTGGTAAGCCCGATGGAAAGAGGGATGACCATGAATGAGAAACTGATCTTAGGTCGGAGTATTGAGACCGGTTCGTGGGTGCACAAGCTGGATGCTCGTGCCAAAATCACTGGCATGCTATTATACGTAGCTGTTATCCTGCTCTCACGTTCGTGGATGGCCATGGCTGTGTTGGCTATTTTTTCGATAGCCGTTATGGCTTCCACGCGGATTCCGCTTAAATACTTCCTGAAAGCAGCTAAGCCTTTACGTTATTTAATGTTATTTATCTTTATTGTGCAGGTGGTGTCTGTGAAGACAGGGGAGGTAGTGCTGACTCTTGGTTCCTGGTCTATCTATGAGGGAGGGCTAAGATTAGGGGCATTTTCGGTCATCCGCATGTTCTTTCTTATCACCTTTACAGCGCTTCTGACCTTCACAACAACGCCGGGGAAGCTGAATCAAGGGTTGGAGGGGATCTTGACACCCTTCAAAAAGCTTGGCTTATCCCCTGACCGTATCACGCTGATGATCAGCATTTCACTTCGTTTCATTCCTACGATTCTAGATGAATCGCAGATCATAATGAAAGCGCAGGCCTCAAGGGGAGCCGATCTAAAAGAGCTGCCTTTGAAGGAAAAGGGACGGATGTTAGTCTCCCTGCTGGTCCCGATTATCGCCAGTGCTTTTAGGCGTGCTCAGGATCTGGTGTATTCCATGGAAGCCCGCGGTTTTCGCATGGATGCTCCCCGCAGTCGGTATCACCGCCTAAGGTGGGGCAAATTCGATACTGTTTTTATTGGGATGTTTGTGGTCATGGGAATTGCAGTAGCTTTGTTATAATACTCATTCCCTATTAGTAGTATCAACTTGGGAGGGAACTTGAATGGCACGTTATTTTAACGGTAGAGAAGTTGAATTACTCGCACCCGCAGGAACGTTTGAGATTTTCAAGGAAGTGATCCAATCACGGTGTGATGCAGTTTATTTTGGTGGACCTGTATTGAATATGAGAATGATGCGTAAAGGTTATAATCTTACTCATGAAGAGATTGTAGAGGCACTTGATATCGCTCACCGTCTAGACAAAAAAGTGTATATCACTGTGAATAATCTTTTTAGTGAGGAAGATGTGGAAGAAGCTAGAGAATACCTGCGTTTTCTTGATAGTGCTCGGCCGGATGCCTTGATTGTTCAGGATATGGCAGTGTTGGAGCTTATTCGGGAGATGGAGCTTAACCTTCCTATTCACTCTTCAGTAATGATGAATGTTCACAACCTGGAGATGATCTATGCACTGCGTGATCTGGGTGTAACTCGTGTAGTTACCTCGCGGGAAATGGACCTGCAGACAGCTAAGCTGCTTGGTCAGCGGAGTGGCATGGAGCTGGAATATTTTATTCATGGAGATATGTGCTCTGTGCATGGTGCAAATTGTTACTTTAGTTCCCATGTTTTTGGTATGAGCAGCAACCGGGGGAAATGTATGAAGCCTTGCCGCTGGGATTATCGGGTTAAAAAAGACGGATATGTATATCCTGCTGAATATCCACTGGCTGTCAAAGATATGTTTATGTATGAGCATCTTCCGGAATTGATTGAATCAGGCATTACTTCTTTTAAAATTGAGGGCCGTATGCGTGATAAGGAATTTATGGTGATGCTGGCGAATAGCTACGGCGAAGCCATTGACCGATATATCGATGATCCGATTGGTTTTGATCGTACGGTTGATACCAAAGAACTGTACAACAACCGCAAGCGCGACTTTTCGACAGCTTATGCTTTTGGTAAACCAGGGTTAGCTAATATCAACCGTCGTTATGAAGGTACGGGCAAATTCTATAGCACTGGAAAAGTATTTAGCACACCAACCGCAGAACGTGAGCTATCTGAAAAACGTGTAGAGGAATTGCGGGAACGTTTGGCGCAAGAAAAGAAGCCTAAGACAACAAAAGCGAAGCTGGCTGTACGTGTGAATAATATGGAACAGGCGCGCGTAGTATTGGAACTGGGTGTGGATAGTCTGTATTTGCCGGGCGATGTATTTGAACCGGACAGACCTTTTACAAAACGTGATATTAAGGAACTTGGTGAATTAAAAGGCGATAGCAAAATATATTTAGGGTTGCCACGCATGATGACCGAGCTGCATTTCGATCAATATGATCAATTGCTTGGTGGAGAACGCTTGCCGATCGACGGTATAATCGTTACTAATTTGGGAGCGATTCGCAGATACAGCTCTACAGGTTATCCGTTAATTGGAGATGGTAGTTTAAATGTCTACAATCATCTTTCCGCCCAATTATATGCAAAATTAGGTTTGACTCAGCTTTCGGTTTCACCGGAAATGACGCTGGAGCACTTTGCTACCTTTGCCTCACGTTGTGACACGCCTTTGGAAGTTGTTGTACATGGTACACCTGCACTAATGTATATGGAGCACGACCTTTATGAGAATACTGAAGTAATGGAACCTATCGCTGAAGAGGATAATCAATATGTGCACAATAATGTATTGGTTCTAAAAACAGACAAAGGTGAGAATCCGGTATATCGTGATCAGCACGGCCGTTGCCATCTTTTGTTCGCAAAAGAGCTCTGCTATTTACCGTTACTTGGTGAGATGATTGATCTAGGCATATCTAGCTTCCGTATTGAAGGAGCGACGTATAGTGCTCAGCAGTTGCGTGAAATTATAATTTCTTATCAACAAGCTATGAATCGTACTGAAGTGAAAGATGACATGCTAGGTGGTCTTGAGCCCATTTATGCGGGTTATACTCTAGGTTCGCTGCAATTTAACTAATTCTATTTTTTGGGACAAAATATCGTCTGCTAGTAAGAAGAATGCACAGTACTCTATCAATAAGTTACTATTTTCACAAGAAGAGAGGGAATCAATCATGGAACAGCAAGAATTCATCGGAAGAGAAGCCGTAGCGGCGAAGCGTAAGCAATATTTCTATCCGTGTACACAGCATTTTTACCGCGATGCGCCTCAGCTTGTGCGAGGTTCGATGCAGTTTGTGTATGATGAAAATGGCAAACAATATACAGATTTCTTCGCAGGTGTATCTGTAGTCGCTTGTGGGCACTGCAATCCAGCCATAACTGGACGTACGATTGAGCAATTGCAGCAGCTGCAGCATACGTCTACGATCTATTTAACTCAGCCAAATGTGGATTTGGCTGAACGTCTGGAAGAGGTTATGCCAGGCGGTCTACGCCGAACCTTCTTCGTGAACAGCGGCTCAGAGGCTAATGAAGGTGCATTGCTGCTCGCCCGGATGTATACAGGACGTAAGGGGTTCATTGCATTGGAGAGTGGTCTACACGGCCGTACCAATCTAACTATGAGTGTGACAGGACTGCCGATGTGGCGTACCGATAAATACTTGGATCATGACGTTGAGTTTATTCCTCGCCCATATCATCCAGAACTATCTCTGGAGGAAGCCGCTGCACTCTCCCTGGAATCTCTGGAGCGAGTGCTTGAGGTGAAGGGGAATACTATCGCCGCAATGATCGTAGAGCCAATCCAAGGCAATGGTGGTATGATTATGCCAACGCCAACCTACTTCAGTGAGGTCAAAATGTTGCTGGAGAGATACGGCGTACTTCTGATCGCTGATGAAATTCAAACTGGATTTGGTCGTACAGGCAAAATATTCGCTATGGAGCATTTTGACGTAGTGCCCGATATTATAAGTATGGCTAAGGCGCTGGGGAATGGAATTCCGGTTGCGGCTTTTGCGACAACGGATGAGATTGCACTTGCGCTGAACCGTCCGTCGGCTTCAACCTTTGGAGGCAATCCGGTATCTGCTGCAACGGCGCTGGCTGTGCTTGATTATATTCGCGATGAACGGCTTCCTGAACGCTCAGTGCTGCTCGGAGAACAATTGAAAGCAGGGCTAAAGACCCTTCAAGAGCGTTATCCTTCGCTTATTGTGGATGTCCGTGGAATTGGGCTTATGTTGGGAGCGGAGCTTGCCGGTGAGAATACTGAAGGCTCTGCGGCGCTTACAGATCAAGTACTGGAAGAGATGAAAGACAGAGGATACCTGATCGGCAAAAATGGCATAGGACGCAACGTACTAGCCTTTCAACCGCCGATGATTATTATGGAAGAGGATATCGACGGGCTGCTTAACAACCTGAATGAAGTCCTTGCGGAGCTTAATGTCTAATACAATGAATTTCAAGTAGCGAAGAAAGAGGAAAACGAATGGCTATTCTAAACATTTTTAAAACTGCAGGCCTAAAGCTGAAAATGTTCAGTGAACTGGTGATGTTCTCTCATACACTTTTTTCGCTGCCGTTTGCCATTATCTCTATGGTGTGGGCCGCTGGGGGCTGGCCATCAGGGCATGTAATGATCTGGGGTCTGATTGCATTGATCGGTGCCCGTAATGGCGCTAATGCATTCAATCGGCTGGCAGACCGTACGTTTGATGAACAGAATCCTCGTACGGCACATCGGCATTTGCCACAACGGTTACTGGCAGAAAAAGAAGTGGTTGTCTTTGTTATTGTCAATTATGCCATCTTTATTGTGGCTTCAGGCATGCTGAACTTGCTCTGCCTGCTCTTATCGTCGGTAGCAATCGTATTGATATCGACTTATTCTTATACAAAACGTTTTACCTTTCTCAGCCATTTATATTTAGGTTTTGTCATTGCTTCCGCGCCGATTGGTGCATGGTTTGCCGTAACTGGAAATATCGCATTTACACCGTTTGTGATCGGGACGGTAGTTATGCTCTGGATTGCCGGATTTGATATTATCTACGGCACTCAGGACATTGAATTTGACCGGCGGCATGGGTTATGGTCTATTCCGAGCTTCTTTGGATTAGAGAATGCGCTGCGTATCGCCAAAGGTCTACATTTCATTATGATTATGCTGCTATTATTCCTATACGTATGGCAGGATCTCGGCTGGATGTATCTGGTTGGGATTGGCATCGCTACATTGCTCCTGATGACCGAGCATAAGATTATAAAACCTTCGAATCGTAAGCTGATGAAGGTGGCTTCTTATAATCTAAATCAGGTAATCAGCATAGTGATATTATTGTGTACGCTGATTGATTTTTTCTATGTTAGTTAGGGAGCTGGCTTTGGTGAGCCGGCTGGCTGACATTGGCGCATTGCCCGCAAACTAACAATAAAAGACAATAGCCTACCCAAAAGGGGTAGGCAAAGGAATCGGAAAGCTGGCTACGCTAGCTTTCCTTTTTTGTGTTGACTCGCTCCCCGCTCTGTAAGGGGGAAGCTAAATGCAAAGATTAGGGAAAACCTCCCTAATCTTATTGCGTTTATTATCTTTAAACTCTGTTTTAGGGAATTTCTCCCTGAAATATAGCTGGTTACTCTTAAAAGCATGCTAAAGTGGACTTTATTAGGGAGGTTTTCCCTAATATCGTAGTTTTCGAGCGATTAGTAGCTAATTTTAGGGAGGTTTTCCCTAATTATATCCGATGGAGTAGAATGACTAAATTAGCTCATGTGCGCTACGCTGCGTTTGCGTGTTTAGCTTGTCTTGTTGAAGCGGAAAAATATCGGTTTGAATTTGCGACAAGATCAATGAAATGATGTGTTTAAATCAAAAAAACGGATACCCCCAAGTGAATGGGAGGTATCCGTTTTTATTTGTATTAGAACGTACGCTTTAGCGATCACGGTCCGCAAAATATTGCAGCAACGTTTCCAGATCAGCATGTGCCGGGTAGGAGGAGAGCTGCTGCACAATAGCTGCAGCTTTATCCAGATAGTTCTGGCTGACCCGTTCAGCGCGAGCGAGGGCATCGCTATTGTTAATTAGGGTGAGCACATGTGCTACTTCAGCGTCGGAAGAATCCGGGCCGATTGCACGGATCACAGGCGAGAGCTTAGGGTCCTGCAAGGCGTACAGCACTGGCAGGGTGACCTGACCATGTCGCAGGTCGCTACCGGCAGGTTTGCCTAGGACATCGGCGGACTGTGTGAAATCTAGCAAGTCATCTTGTATCTGAAAGGACATCCCTAAGGCTTCTCCAAAATTATAAAGGAGATTGGCAACTTCTTCGGTGCTTTCAGTGGACAAAGCACCAACCCGTAAGCAGGTTGCCATAAGAAGAGCGGTTTTGTTTAAGGATTTCTCCAAATACTGATCCATTGTAATTTCATAATCAAAAGCATGTTCCATTTGCTGATATTCACCCAGACACAGCTGAGCGGTGGCTACAGAGGATAAGTCATGAACGTATCTGTTTTTATCTCCTGTATATTTGCTCAGCAGCTCGATGACCCGAGCGGACATGTAATTACCAACATGTACTGCTGACAATGTCCCCGTCTTAATATGTAAGGCGGGTACGCCCCGCCGTAACTCTGAACGGTCAATGATATCATCATGAATTAATGAGGCGGCATGAATAAATTCAGCAGCAGCAGCTAATTGAAGCGCTCTGCGGCCGGTATCCTTACGGCCAAACCGACTGCCAACAATGACCATGAGGGGACGAAGGCGTTTACCACCGGAATTTATAAGCTCTAGAACACTTTGCGCGAGCTGAGATTTCTTAGGTACATCTTTATCACGCGCCACAAGGTTTACGATTTCGCGGTTGATTTCATTTATGTCTATATTTAAGGCCTCATGCAGCTTCATTTATGGATCCCACCTGTCAAATGGCTTTGCTTGTGCGATTACGCTGTCTGCACTCTTGGATCAAGAACTCTTCGATTCCAGTAGCTGGATCATGTTCCGCGAAGTCTCCATTTGACCGTCTAATCTGCATTTTTTTGATCGAAGGAGCTAGATAAGCAACTAAGTCGAGCTCACGGCATTTCACCGCAAACTGCAGGTAAAAGCTATACAAATAATCTCCATCCAAAATGTTGCGTGTAAGGTCGGGATGATGTGGGATACATTCCATATGGCGCTCTGCTGCCAAAGTGAGAATAGTGTAAATACCCAGCAAATTGACTTTGCGGCTGTATTCCAGATCATGGCGTTCCAGTACCGAGATTAACTGTTCACATGCAGCCGGAGAGGGCTGAAGCTCAATTCCGGCAATAGGTGACATTTCAGTATGCAACAACCGGAGGGTATCTTCTATGAGTTGTTTGTTCACAAGATTCTCTCCTTCTTGTCGGTTTTGCCGGAAGAAACCATACCCCGATCATCCCTACAAAACCATTCATTCAAGAAAAAACCACCATTTCCTAGGATTAGGAAGGTTATTTTCTTCTTGTAAATAAGGAGAGTAATGTGTCCTAGGGACACATTACTCTGAAGTATATCCATATTTAACCCTAATAAAATACAATTTGCACATATGTTCTATATGATAAATTACACTAATTCAGGGTTTTATTATCAGTCGGTGTATAGATACCATCGTCTGACGAGCGGAATTCTCTTCCACTGTTTCTTAAGCCAAGGAAGTACATAATAGTCTAGACCAAGTGTGCTTCCTGATCCGCCGATGCAGGCAATACCAGCAGCAACGTACCATAACATTTCTGTCGATGCCATTTTGGTTGACCAAATCATGACCGACATGGCGACAGTCGCTATAGAAGCGAGTGCAGTGAAGAGACCAACGATGAGCATAATACCGAAGACGATTTCTGCACATACCATACCGATTTGGAACCATTTCGCGAGGAAAGTGTAACTTCCGTCGTTGTTGTAGAACATCAAATCCATGAACCAGTTTGTAATGTTGTATACGAAGTTAGGTACAGGCAACGCTTCAACAGCTTCTTTTGCAGTGGATACTGCTGAAGCTGCAGATTGTGCATCTACGGTGTCTTTAACTGCATCTACTGCAACACTGGCTGCTGATGAAGCATCCGTTGCAAAAGGAGCAGCTGGAATCAAGAAAATCTTATCTGGATCTTTCCAAATCTTTTGGATCTTCTCAATACCTTCGTATAACCACATACCACCAAGTAGAACACGAAGTGGTACGAGCCAGAAATTAGGTGAACGTTTGGAGAAGTGACCACCCAAGAAGCTCTTGCGGTTCTCAACATGGAAGAACTCATGCATCATATATGTCCATACTTTATTGAATCCGACAACCTGAGACAGGTAGAACATATTAATAAAGTGTTTGGATAGCATTGCCATGAATCCAGTAAGCATAAAGAACTTACCTGGCAGACCAACATTTGCTACACCGTAGCGGCTACCAATGGAGACCATTGTACCGTGGAAACCTGGTTTGTAAGCTTTTTTAGCAGTGTTCTGAATGTCAGCGGCAATGTTGCCAGCAACAATCGGAGCTGCTTGTTCAGCGTTCTCAACCATTTGTGGTACAGGACGAGTTTCACCTTCAGGAATGTAGAAAATGTTGTCCCCTACTACGTAAACGTTCTTATGATCTACACTTTCCAGGTTCTCATTCGTAACAATCCGTTTGCGGCCTTGTTGTTGTACTTCAAGTCCACCAACGATTTCGGAGCCTTCAACACCAGCAGTCCAAACAATTGTTTGGGAATCGACAACGTTTTTCTCACCAAGTGCAACACTACCATTGCCTACTTCGGTGATTTTAGCGCCAGTCACGATTTCTACGTTCAGCTTACGAAGGCGAGCTTCAGCTTTTTGAATCAGCTTATCTGGAAGGATAGGCAGAATCTTCGGAGCCATATCAGCCACAATCAGTCTTACTTCGGATGGGTCGATAAAGAACTCCTTGCATAATTCCTCGCGTTGTTCAGCCATTTCACCAACTAGCTCGACACCAGTAAAGCCGGCACCGATAATAACGAAGGTTAGCATAGCACGACGTACAGCTGGATTTTTCTCCATAGCCGCTTTGGTATACATATCGCGGATTTGACGTTTCAATGCTACCGCATCATCGTAAGACCAGAAGGAGAAGGTGTTTTCTTCTGCGCCTGGAATGCCGAAGAAGGTTGGTTTGCTACCTGTGCCGATTACAAGGTAATCGTAAGCGTAGGTAGCTTTATCGGATTTAAGTTTTCTGCTTTTGAAATCGATATTGCTGATCTCATCAAGAACAACATCTACTTTAAGGCCCGCAAAAATCTTCTTAAGATCGATCTTGATTGAATCCTCTGGAGCACGGTTCGCGGCAACCTCATGCAGCTCAGTCAATAGAGTGTGATATGGATTCCGGTCGATCAGTGTAATTTCAACATCTTTGTTTTTCTTAAATTTCTTTGCCAGTTTTTTAGCCGTGAGTACGCCGCCGTAGCCGCCGCCCAAAATGACTATCTTCTTCAAGAGAAATTCACCTCATTCGTCTGATTAGCTGCAGAAGGTCCTGCGAAATTATTTCGCGCCTTCGAGTGCTTTTTCTGCAAGTGTAAAATATTCACCAACATGAATACTCACGCCGGAAATTGCATCAGTTTTGCCTTCAGCATCAAGCGTTGGAGCAACACCTTTGTTTTCAAGGAAGTATTTTTCAGCCAAAGCGATTTCTTCATGCCATTCAGCAGAAGCGCCGCCAGCTTTCATACCATATTTACCATCAACGGAGAATTGCTTTTTGTCATCGCCAGCAGCATTCAAACCACTGAATTTAACAGCTACAACATTACCGTTAGCAACAGTCAGGTCAACAGTGGATTTCCAACCGGATTCAGCGTCCATTTCGCCTTCAGCATGGTAGCCTCCGTCTTTATATTGACCAGCTTCTACTGGACCAGCAGCAAGAGCAGCTTGAGCAGCTTTTACAAAGTCAGATACGTGTACGGATACACCAGAGATGGCATCAGTTTTCCCTTCAGCATCAAAAGTTATAGCTGCTGGATCTTGTTTTTCGATCAGGAATTCTTCAGCTTTAGCTGCTTGCTCGTGCCATTCAGAAGAAGCACCGCCAGCTTTCATGCCATATTTACCATCTTCGGAAACTTTTTTCTTCAGGTCGCCTGCAGTGTTAACGTTAAAGGCATCCCAGTCAGCTTTAGTGATCTTTCCACCTTCTACAGTTAAGAGTGCGAAATATTGCCAGCCAGTTTTAGCATCAACGTCAGCAGTACCGTAGTAAACTCCGTCTTTGTACTGTCCAGCTTCAGTTCCAGCGTTACCGGAATTTGTTGCAGGAGCAGTTGTTTCAGCTGGTGCGTTAGTAGGGGCTGCGGCGTTGTCTGTGTTGTTACCACAACCTGCGAGCAATCCAAGGATAAGTGCGCTCGACAAGATAACAGAAGCTTTTTTCATTTCAAATGACCTCCAAAAATATAGTTTAAAATATATATATTAAAATGTAAAACATTTTAATAGTCGAGCGAAGTGATAAAAATCACTTTATAAATGATATTTGTCACTTTAATCTCATGCGTTATTACCCATTTGTAACAGTATCTTGACTTATATCGGCATACATTAGGAAAAAATTTAATGATGTTGTTTTATCTCCGATGGCATTCTAGCACATGGACTAGGAAAACCATTGTGAAATAAATCACTTAAAAAATTAAATATTTAATTTATATCTGGATTATATCAAATTTTAAAAGATTTGAATACATATATTTAAAAATATATGTGACAGAATACGACTTAATTTGCTAATGTCTTGAAATGTGGAAAGATTCATAGCGAATGGGGAAGGGTAAGTAAAGGTAACACGGGATAACAATCCTACCCTAATTAATTCAGCTAAGGAGATGAGCTTATAATGGACAACAATGTATTTAAAGGAAAATGGAAACAGCTCAAAGGCGAGGCCAAGAAGCAATGGGGCAAGCTTACAGATGATGATCTTGACGTAATTGACGGTGAAAAGGATAAATTAGTAGGTAAACTACAAGAACGTTATGGACATACGAAAGAAGACGCGGAGAAAGAGTACCAAACCTGGGGACGTTCCTACCGCGATTAATTCATTACTAATGACGTTAATATAAAATTCCAGAAGAAGAGCGCAAATCGCATCTGATTTGCGCTCTTCTTCTGCGTCCATAGGCGTTAGTTATCGAATGGGGCTTTAGTATGGTAGTATTATGAGATGAAAGTTGTAATTTATTTTGCCGAGGTGGGAGTGAATCTATGGGTTATCTTAAAATATTTTTTGGAAATACCGCAATGCTAATAGCTGTAGCCTATTTGGCTAATCTTATATATAAAAACACCATTTCAAATGCAAGTGTAGGAATAAAGAAGGTAAGCTGGGTATTACTGGCCATTTTTGCCGGGTGGATTAGTACTCTTTTCGGATATAGGCTGGGTGAGCATGTGATTTTTGATTTACGTTTTGTGCCACTTATTATATCAACGCTGGCTTATCCGCATCCTTTCATTCTTGTTTTGATCGGTATAGGAACAGGTCTTACACGGTTAACTTTTGGAGTAAATGAGGCGGCGATGGCCGGAACCATTAATCTGTCCATTCTAGGATTTGTTTGTGCTGCGCTTAGCTACTGGGTCAGACGATCTAACTTATGTATGGTGAACAAAGGTTTGATCGTGATTCTAGTCATAAATGTAATGAACGCAATCAACATTATGGTGTTTGGTGTGATCCCCGCCCCAGAGTACATAAAAGAGATTATGCCGATTACTTTCCCTGCCGGATTGATTCTAAGTGTTCTATTCTCCTTAATTATCCGTGACTTTCAATTGGGTCTCTTGCGGAATGGACAGATTGAGCGTGCTAATGAACAGCTGTCTGCTCAGACGGAGGAGCTGCATAAGAATAAGATCGAGCTTGAAGAGCGTGCCGATCAGTTAATGATGGCTTCGCAATTTAAATCCGAATTTCTGGCAAATATGTCTCATGAGCTTAGAACGCCACTGAATAGCATTATTAATTTATCGCAATTAATTGAAGACAATGATAATTCTCTTACGGAAGCAGAAATGAGGGAGTATGCAGCTATTATCCGCCGTTCTGGTGAAGAATTATTGATGATTATTGGCGATATATTAGATCTGTCCAAAGTGGAAGCAGGTCGATTAGATATTATTAATGAAGATTTAAGTGTTAGTGAGATTCCAGAGATTCTGGCTATGCAGTTCGCTGTGACAGCTAAACAAAAAGAACTGGAATTTAATATTGATATGGAAAAAAATGTTCCACAAATGATTCATTCCGACCCGCAGCGGATTCAGCAAATCCTGCGCAATTTGCTTTCTAATGCTTTTAAATTTACAAAGTCTGGCCATGTCGCACTCCGTATTCGTCAAGAGGAACGTGGGGAAAGAGCTATTGTGAAGCATTGGATTGTATTTGAGGTAGAAGATAGCGGTATTGGTATTGCACCAGAGAAGCATGCCATGATCTTTGAAGCCTTCCAACAGGCGGATCGAACAATTAGTAGAAAATATGGCGGAACAGGATTAGGGCTTTCTATTAGTAATGATTTGGCCAGACTGCTCGGAGGTTTCATTACTTTAGAAAGTGAGGAAGGTAAAGGGAGCCGTTTTTCGCTTTATTTACCCCTCGAAATCATAGAAGAGTAAGCTCCAATATTATTTGTTAATTTGGCGTATTGACAGTAGATTGATGCGGAGTAGAATGAAGCAAATGCCGCATCAAAGGAGTGTTACCCCTCTCTATGAACAACATGGAAACTAAGCACACAGTTACTAGTTCAAAGCGTGTCCGTAAAACCTCAGTACATCGCAGAAATTTGCGCATTGCTACCTGGGAAGGTGTGCCATCGACCATTTTCCAGGTACTGCTGCAAGGGCAGTTTCTAACAGGATTCCTACTATATTTAGGAGCCACTTCAAGTCAAATTGGATTTGTGCTAGCGCTTACCACCTTGGTTAATGTGATGCAGATCGGGGTAGCTTTTTTGATTCAGAAGCTGCCAAGCCGCAAATGGGCTATGGTTACTTTTATCGGCCTGCATAGGATACTTTGGAGTTCTACGGGGCTAATTCCGTTTATTTTTCCTAAAGAGTATTGGGTCATGGCTTTTATAGCCTTATATACTACTGCATTTATTGCCAATACGGCGGGTGGTGTGCTGTGGAGCTCTGTGATCAGCGATCTTGTTCCAGCACGTGTACGTGGACGTTATTTTGGGATTCGTAATACGTTCCTGAATGCACTCGGTAGTCTGGTAATGTATGGTGGGGGTATCGTTTTGGATCGTTATCCCGGGAGCCATGGCTTTCTGATTCTTTATATTGTTGTGTGGATCTTTGCGATCTCTAACGTCGTTGTATTCTTTTTTTATCCCGACGTGCCTTTCGAGAAATCGGAAGAACATAAATTTTTGCCGATGTTTAAGAAACCGCTTAAAGATACTTTATTTATGAAGTCTACTTTGTTTCTGGCCGCCTGGTTACTGCTGCAGAATCTAACTGTTCCGCTATACTCGTATGTCATGTTGCAGTTACTTCATATAAATTATGAAACGTTATCACTGCTTAATGTGTCCCAGACTCTTTTTATGATGGCCAGTTTCTACGTTTGGGGCAATCTAAATGCAAAATATAGCAATAAACGTCTGTTGTTCTTTACGTTGCCGATTATTGCCTTGTCCTCTTTAATGTGGGGA
Organism: Paenibacillus sp. FSL H3-0329; assembly: GCF_037963285.1. Classification (NCBI taxonomy): domain Bacteria; kingdom Bacillati; phylum Bacillota; class Bacilli; order Caryophanales; family Paenibacillaceae; genus Paenibacillus; species Paenibacillus sp. FSL H3-0329. The sequence goes on from NZ_CP150150.1 coordinate 551,875, forward strand.
CTCTTGTCTGTGCTGCCGATGCTGTTGGTGTTGTTTGCCGCTCATATTGTTTTTGGTGTAGGTGTAGGCGGTTTCAACCAGCTGGCCTTTAATTTTATTATTGGGGACACGCCGAAAAAAGAACGGCCTATGTATATGGCGACCTATGCGGCGCTTACGGGTTTATCATCCTTTTTTGGCCCGCTTATTGGGGGACAGTTGTATGAAAAAATTGCGCACTGGCCGCAATGGACCCAAGTATACGGTATGCAGTTGGTAGTGGGAACGCTTATGATTGCTCTTGCCTTCCTGCTGGGCCGTCGTATTCTAAAGGACGAATAGATGTAAAGGGGACTATTCCATGTTAAGGATTGCGTTGGTATTAGGGGCTACTGGGTTAGTAGGGAAAGCGGTTACGGAGGAATTGCTGAATCGTGAAGGTTGGGGTGAGGTGAGAGTGCTTGTACGGACTCCATTAGCTTTAGAACATCCTAAGCTTAAGCAAATCGTTGTGGATTGGGAGAACCTGGCGGAGTATAGCGATTCGTTCGAAGGCGTTCATTCCATCTTCTGTTGCCTCGGGACTACGATCAAGAAGGCAGGTTCACAAGAGCAGTTCGAACGTGTTGATCTGGATTATCCGCTTGCAGCTGCTACTATTGCGAGAGATCACGGTGTTAAACAGTTTTTGGTTGTTTCATCCATGGGGGCAGATGCCAAATCGCGCAATTTCTACAGTCGGACTAAGGGTAGAGCAGAGGAAGCGTTAAGCAAAATCGGTTTTCAAGGGCTGCATTTGTTTCGGCCATCCTTGCTGCTGGGTCATCGTGAGGAATTCAGACTGGGAGAACGCGTCGCGGCTAGATTGATGAAAGCGCTGGAGTTTGTAATGGTTGGCAAAGCAGCTAAATATCGTGCCATTCCTGGTGTAACTGTGGCGAGAGCTATGGTTAACATTGCCTCTGCTGACACGCATGGTTTGCATATCTACACGAATGAAGTAATACATGTGATTGGAAAACGATAAGTTTTTCGGGCTGCTAATAAATTTGCATTACGGTGAGAACAGGACTTACAATGGACAATAAATGATCAGCGTTTAATGGAGAGGGGTAACAAGATGAGTAAAAAACAAGTAGCTACTACAAAAGCACCTGGAGCCATTGGTCCTTATAGTCAAGCCATTACCACCGGTAGTTGGGTATACACTTCAGGACAGCTGGGCCTTAATCCAGAGACAGGGAATTTGGCTGAAGGCGTTCAGGAACAAGCTCGTCAAGCACTTAGCAATGTACAAGCTATTCTTGAGGAGGCTGGTGCATCACTGGATCATGTAGTGAAGACCACTGTATTCCTAAAGGATATGAATGATTTTGCAGCAGTTAATGAGGTTTACAGCACCTTCTTTAAAGAACCTTATCCTGCCCGCAGTGCCATTGAGGTTGCCCGTCTGCCAAAAGATGGCCTTGTTGAGATCGAAGCGGTAGCGCGTAAGAAATAAATATGATTTCGCACTTCTAAATTAATCTACAAAAAAGGCAGGCTCAGAAGGATCACCTTCTGAGCCTGCCTTTTTATATTATCGAGCGGACGATCAGTATCTGCTGTATCTTCTGCGGCGTGGTGTGAGCAATAGCCAAATGCTGTAGAGCAGCAGAAGACCTGCCGTTATTGTGCCCGTCACAAAGACTGCATTAGCCTCTCTATGTTCCAGGGCAATCGCGATGAAAGCCCATACGAAGACCAGAGGATAGATGCTGTCTCGGTTAGGATAGCTGACTAACACCGCAAGCAGTGTCCCCACGCAGAGCATGATCACAGCCCAGGTTATCCCGCTAAGTCCAAATCCATCCCAATGATTTTTCTCCAGAACAACGCTAACATTCACGATAGTAGCCACAGAGATCCAGCCAAGGTATATACTAAAGGGTAGCTTGATCAACCATTTCTCACCTGAAGTAGGATTTGCGATCTGGCGCGATCTGCGATAGATAACAATGATTGAAATTAACATTAACACCATGGCAATCAATGAAAGCTCGATGTATAGATACTGCCAGAGGAAAAGCCAGCTCATATTAAAAACACAGCTCAGGATAAACCAGAACGAAATAACTCGTACAGAATCCCTAGAGCTTGTATAGGAGCGGAATTGATAAATAACGAAACCGGCTAACAATAAATAAATCAGCGACCAAATGGAGAAGGCATAGCCAGCGGGAGTCATGTAAGTCTTATATTTGTCAGAGATTTCTCCTGTACTGTTTCCGCCCAAAGGCAAGGTTACCGCCAGCACATTTACGATAATTACACCCACAAAGAATACGAGGTTCCACCATTTATAAGGATTATAACGTCTCAAATAATTCACTCCCTAGCTTTTTTAATAGGGTATTGCTTATTTAGAATATACCCCTTTTTGGCACAATTAAGACTATAAAAGGAAAAGAAGTGACTAGTGAGTCATAACATTCTTGGATAGCAGGGCAGTAGTGCGGGGTATTTTAAATGAATCAAATTACTGGGTGTTTCTATATCCTTCAACTTTATTTCATAAAAATCTACAGAAAATATGCAGAAATGTTTTTAAATCAGCGCTTTTTCGTATAAGATGAAGAGATGAAGATTCAAGAAAATATAAGTTTTGTCCTAGTTCTTTATCCTTATATTTACCGCAGGAGTGCATCCCCTCTCTAAAAGAGGAAGAGGCGGCTTCTACTTGTATAGCTTCAAAATTTATTTCTCGCGGAAAAGGTTGCAGTTACCCTTCCTGATGGTGGGGGGCTGGTTCTTTTTTTGCTTGCTTAAAAGACAGGAGATCACCGATGATTAAGCATCTGTATGCAATATGGTTAGGGGACGTTTTATTTTGCTTCTCTGGCGAAACTTCGGAGCCGAAGGTTGACGCTTGGACTCGCGTAGTGAAGCGGATGGAGCTACAGGGAGGAGTGCGTCCTTTTGCAACTGCTGCTCTGCGTCTGGCAGAAGTGAAATATCCGGCTCCCCCTGTAGAGGGGAAGCCAGCCCGGCGCGGATTGCCCGGACGAACGTTCGAAGGGCTCGCCTTGGTTCCTAGCGATGCATTTCAACTGCTTCTGGCATGGGATGAGACGTTATGCCGAGATCAGGGAGTGGAGCCAGGCGGCGAACTGCGTTACTGGGCAGCAGCGGCACGTTTTGCGCTGGAGCTGATGGGTACAGGCGGGATTACGCCGGGAGCCTTGCCACCACGCCCCGTGGGCTCACGTCGCCGCGGCGGAGAACAGGCGGCGACAGTCTGCTGGTCGCCAGCTTTCCGAAAGCAGGAGGACAAAGAGATCTTTTTGCAGCTGGCAGCATCCATGCCTGTTCTTGCACTAGGAACGCATATCGCAGAGGCAGGGGATCTATCCTCTCGCGATGAGGCTGGAGCTTATGTGCTTTACTCCTTTATGCAGGCTGTAATGACTGCTGAGATAAAAAAGGTAATTGCGGGCATTGAAAGTGAGTTAACCCCTTATAAAGCAAATTATCGCCGGGGTTATTCTCCTTTAACTGAACTGTGGTGGAATAGCCTTCTCACTGGAAGCCGAGATATACCCGTGCAAGGAACTCCAGCAGAGGTGACGGACCTTTTGGTCACTGTGAACGAGACCGCTGGCAGCGATGTGCCACATTCAGAGCCAGAGGAAGCGCGGAGCGGGCAGCTGGGTCTTGGGCTACGGCTGGAGCCGCCAGAAGACAATAATGAAGTCTGGCGGTTAACCTTCTGGGCGGAGAATAAGGAAGAAGGGGAATTCTGGTTTCCCGCCAAATCGATCTGGAGCAGTAAGGAACGAGAGTTTACGTTATGGGGGAAACGCTATCGCAATATCCAGCAGCAGCTGCTTATAGCGCTGGGCCGGGCTGCGAAGATATCGCCGGATATCCAGCGCGCTCTTGCTAAGCCTGCGCCTACGGGGGCAGATTTGGAACCAGAACGTCTTTATTTCTTTTTGAAGGAGACGGTGCAGCAGCTGCGCGATCGGGGAATAACGGTGCAGATGCCTTCGCGCTGGAGCCGTGAAGGACGCCGCCGCATTGGCATGAAGATGAAAATGCAGCCAGGCGTGAACGGGGGCGATAGTCCTGCGCCCGCGGCTCTGGGTATGGAAGAGCTGATCTCGTTCCGTATTGAGGCCTCGCTTGGAGAAAGTGCGATTAGTGAGGAAGAACTAAACGCATTAGTAGAGGCTGGCGTACCTTTTGTACGTTTCCGCGGGGAATGGATCGAGATAGATCCTAAAGAAATCCGCCAGGTTCTTAGATATATGAAACGCCATGAAAACGGAGAAATGACTGCCGCGGATTGGATGCGCCTAGAAGCCGAGGATGGTGAAGATCGGCTCTGGAAAGGAATGTCCGTCACTGGGATGGAGACATCCGGGCTGTTGGCATCGCTTATGCGCGGAGATGTATTACGTAATCTTCCGGTGCGTCCCGTACCTGAAGGTCTGCATGGAACTTTAAGACCTTATCAAGAGCGGGGTTATCAGTGGCTGGCCGAGCTCAGTGGTCTGGGTTTTGGGGTATGTCTCGCCGATGATATGGGTCTAGGTAAAACGGTGCAGGTTATCACCTGCCTGCTGGACCGGGCGTTAAGTGCTCCCCCTGAAGAGAAGCAGGAGCCTGTGCTGATTCTCTGCCCAACTTCGCTTCTTGGCAACTGGCAGCGGGAGCTGCAGCGCTTTGCTCCTTCGCTTAATGTACACATACATCATGGTGGACGCCGTGTTCGGGGAGATAGCTTCTTAGAACTGGCAACCAGTCATGATATCGTACTGACGACCTATCACTTGGCAGGGCGTGACAGCGAGGATTTAGCTAATGTTCAGTGGTCAACAGTGGTGCTGGATGAAGCTCAATATATTAAAAATCACCGTACGAAGCAGGCGCAGAGTGTGATGAAGTTATCAGCGCCGCATCGCATAGCTATGACGGGTACTCCGGTAGAGAACAGACTTGGCGAGTTATGGTCTATTTTCCACTTTTTAAACCCGGGCTATTTAGGAACCTATCATTCCTTCCGGCAGCGTTATGTGTCTGGGGAGGGTGGGGAGCGTCTGCGGGAGCTGCATCGCTTGGTATCACCCTTCCTGTTGCGGCGTCTGAAGAGTGATCCGGATATTTCTAAGGATTTACCGGAGAAGCTGGAGTTGAAGTCTTATTGCCCGCTGACCGAGACCCAAGCTGCCCTGTATCAGGGTGTTGTGGATGAAATGCTCGGCGTGATCGGGGAGAGCAGTGGTATGGCTCGCCGTGGACTGGTGTTATCCTCTCTGACGAAGCTGAAGCAGATTTGCGATCATCCTCAGCTATTCCGGAAAGAAGAAGGTCGGAGTCCGCGTAATGAACATTCCGGTAAAATGGAGGTTATGTTCGAGGTATTGGACAGTATTGCTGAAGTTGGCGAATCTGTGTTGATCTTTACGCAATACGTAGCGATGGGCGAGCTGCTGGTGAGCAAGCTTACTAAGCGTTATGGTACATCGCCATTGTTCCTTCACGGAGGGATTCCAAAACGAGAGCGTGACGAGATGGTGCATGATTTTCAAGAGGGCAAGGGTCCATCCTTCTTCGTGTTATCTCTTAAAGCGGGTGGAGTAGGTTTGAACTTAACCCGGGCCAATCATGTTATTCATTACGATCGCTGGTGGAATCCGGCAGTGGAGAATCAGGCGACAGACCGGGCTTTCCGAATTGGACAGGATAAGAATGTTCAAGTTCATAAGCTGATTTGCCAAGGAACACTGGAGGAACGTATTGACGAATTAATTGAGCGGAAGAAAAGCCTTTCGGAGCAGGTTGTTGGTTCTGGTGAAACATGGTTGACCGAGATGTCTAATCATGAACTGAAGGAGCTTATTGAACTGCAGGATCAGGATTGGATGTAAGGAAAGACATGAGCAATACGGAGGGATCAAACAATGAGTGAACTGTTAGAGATGCGGCTGGAAGTTGTGCCTGGATTAGTAAAAGCAGCATGGACGACTTCGCCCGGGAAAGTGACGGGAGGGTCACGGGCAAAGGGTGAATGGAATGTCGGTACTTCTGCTGTTCCTCAGGGACAAAGACCGGAGCGACCTCTCTCTCTGAAGGTTCCAGTATGGCATGCTGCCCGTAGAAAAGAAATATTGCGGCGTCTGGCGCTAAGTCCGGATGAGGTATTTGCATTGTTGCAGGGGAGATTAACGGGTGGGCTGGCGGAACTGGATCTTCTGCCTACAGATACAGAGCTGGAGCAGGCCCTCTTTGAGGGTGAAGGGTTAGAGGATCAGGCGGAGATTCTGCAGCTTATAAAAGAACGACTTGCTGAAGAACCGCTGCTGGCGCTTTCTCTGAGAGGATTTACTAAGGGAGAACTCCTGGATGGAATATTTGCCCTTTGGGCTGAAAGTGATATAGCTGCCGATGATTCTGAGACAGAGGCAGCCCCAGTTAGTGAGCTTGCAACGGAATTAGCACGGCTAGAGCGCAAGGGCCCCGCAATTTCCTCTGGAGAATGGCTTGCAGAAGCGGCTGCTGAAGGTTCGCTTCACCAGCCGGGACCGCAGTTCCATGAGATTACGGCTAGGCCATTTCCTTCATCGCCGGTAGTAGCAGCGGTAACGGAAGACTGGGGAGCTTTGCTGCCTCAGACACCTAAGGCGCTAGAAGGCCTAACCTTGATTATGAATCGAGTAGCAGAAGCTGCTGCCCGTCGAGCAAGTAAGGCGTAATTAAACAGCAGTGGAGTTTAGAGAAGCCGCATCCTATCTGAGGAGGCGGCTTCTTTGTGTAAAGCTTCTGTAACCTTTTACTATTAAACTCTGTCTATGATTATAGAATAGAAGGAAATGGAAAAAGGAGGATTTCATTTGAGACTATATGCCGTTTTTGCCCCGATAATCATTGCCGGGTTATTTCTGCAATCCTGCATGGTAAACGATAAGCTTGGTTTAGATTCGAGTATTGGGACAAATACCGCTGAGCTGAAGACGGATATGAATTCTTTGCAGGGGTATCCTGCTAAATTTAGCATGAATGACATAAAGCATGGGTGGGGAATAGACGAGACTGGATTATGGACTACGAACGATGGAGGGAGTAGTTGGTACCATCCGGACAGCAATATCGTTCCTATTCCACAAGAAACAGGCATCTTTGCCGCAGCAAGCTTTTTCCTGAATGCCACAAATGGCTGGATTATAAGTAGTCATGGTATGGGTCAACCTGTCCTGATCTATCATACCTCTGATCAGGGCCAGACCTGGAAGGAGACAAAACTTCCCGTCACGGAGGATTGGGAGCAAGGATACAGTGGCGGATTTATTCATTTTATCGATGTGAATAACGGGTATGTGCTGCTGGATTCAGAACCTGGTCTCGGGATGATGGAGAAATCCTTGTATCGCACGACAGATGGCGGGAACAGCTGGAAGCGAATCGGAAATCTAACGGGGAGTATTAAAGCCTATCCAACAGGGATGACCTTTCAGGATTCCCGGAATGGCTGGATCACCTCCAGCAACCATGGGCAAGAATACATTTTAACGTTCAGAACTTCGGATGGCGGGAAGAGCTGGAAGCCGGAACAATTAAAGAAGCCGGCTGCTATGGCAGCATTTACTTACAGTAATAGTTATCCACCTAAATTCTCAGGCAAAGACAATATGAAAGGCATCCTGCCGCTGGAGATTGTTGACGATGGGATTCGAAGTATGGTGTTTTACACAAGTGATAACGGAGGTAGGACATGGAAGCCGGGCCCTCAATTACTCGGTACTGAGGCGGTGAGAACAACATGGCTGAACGCTCGGGAAGGTTGGGCCTTGCAGGAGGGCGGCAAACTGGTGGCGACTGTCAACGGGGGAGTAAGCTGGAGGATGATTGCAACATCACAGCTATTCGCGAAGGCAGAAAACATTCAGTTTGTTACGCCGAAAAACGGCTGGCTGGCGGGTCCAGGATTTCTACAGACCACTACAGATGGTGGCGTTACATGGAAGCCTTTGGTTGGCAAGCCTTGAGGCTGAATACAGCGGAATGCCGGATGTAATGATTAGCCGTTGAGGCTTAGGGACCCAGGGGGCGTTATTCACACATTTACCGCCTATCCAGCATGTTTTCGGACTCCATGAAGCTAGAATAAAAAGTGGACAGTAGTTAACAGACTGGCGATAATGAGTCCACGGAGGTGTGTTCACATGGGAGAACATCGACAACGGTATAACGAAGAATTTAAAAAACAGACAGTGCAGTTCATTCAAGAGCAAACAAAGACAGTGGGCGACTTGGCGGAAGAGCTCAACATCCCAAAAAGTACCCTGCATCAATGGATGAGTCAGTATCGAGAACTAAAGAATGAACCGGCAGCTAGCGTGGATCGAGTACGGGAACTCGAGGCACAGTTGAAAGAAATGAGCCGACAACTTCAAGAAAAAGATAACAAGATTGCTGATGTGGAAGAGGAATTAGCGATCGTAAAAAAAGCAGTGCACATCTTCAGCAAACCAAGGAACTGAGATTCCAGTTTATTGAAAAACATCGCTCCGAGTTTCTCTTGGAGAAGATGTGCATGACCCTACATGTGTCACGGAGCGGGTACTACAAGTGGCGGACAGAAAAAACCAGTACGCATATGCTTCGTAAGGCTGCGATAATGAAGCGAATTCAGTATCATTTTGCAGACCATCAAAAGCGGTATGGGAGTCCGAAGATCACCCGCCTGTTGCATCAAGAAGGTTATACCGTTACCGAACGCACGGTGAGTGTGTACATGCGACATATGAAGCTTCGCTCCATTGTCTCCAAAACGTATCGCGTACAGACCACCGACTCCAATCATGACCATCCGATTGCCCCGAATACGCTGAACCAGCAATTTAAAATACTCAAACCCAATTCAGTATGGGTTACCGACATTACGTACATTCCTTGCCGGGGAGGGCGCTTGTACCTGGCTAGTGTGATGGACCTTTGCACGCGTGAAATCGTGGGGTGGCGCTTGGAGGACCATATGGAAACTAGCTTAATTTCGGGCGCCTTACAAGATGCTTACGAAGCTAAACAACCGGAAAAGGGTCTATTACATCACTCCGATAGAGGTTCTCAATATACTTCTCATGAATATACGAAGCAGTTGAAAGCGTATGGCATGGAGTCCAGCATGAGCCGCAGAGGTAACTGTTATGATAACGCCTGTATCGAGTCGTGGCACAGCATTTTGAAAAAGGAGCTCATTTATTGTAATCCACGATTCAAAACTAAGGAGCAAGCCTACCAGACACTTTTTCAATATATTGAGTTTTATTATAACCGCAAGCGAATGCATGGCGCGCTGGGGTATCTTTCTCCAGTTCGTTTTGCTGAGCAATTGACTAGAATGTCTATTGCGTGACTGTCCACTTTCTTGACAGAGGTCCACCAGTGCAGCTATTTCATATAAAAGGGCACAAATCTGGTGTTTTTTATGTCCATAGCGACTTTGGGGTCCGTTATTATGCAAAATGGAGGATTATTCTGTGAATAAGATCGGCTGTGTCCGATAACACCTTGCTTCGGCGGCGAAGGGTATCGATCAAACGGCCTAATCGATTAAAAAGAAGGGGGTGTCCCAGCAGCCATTGTCATGGCTTATGAGACATCCCCTTAATTTTTGAGAAATGTAGAAATATGAAAGCTTAAACCTGCCCGCCGGCAGGGGATTCCCCTTCTGCAAGTTCCAGAATCTCACGGCGCAGGCGCAGCATTTTTTGATCCAGTTCATCGGCGGCGCGTGCGGCATCCTTCAATTCCTCAGCAACATGCGAAGGGAGCTGTTTATCGAATTTATAATACAGAATATGTTCCATACTTGCCCAGAAGTCCATGGCTAGGGTTCGCAGCTGTATTTCTGCTTTGACCCAGCGTGTTCCTTCCAGCAGGACGAGCGGAATTGCGACGATAAGATGCAGGCTTTGATACCCATTCGGCTTGGGATGGGCTATATAATCTTTGATCTCCAATACGCGAATGTCTTCGCGTGTGCTGAGGTGATCAACCAGACGGTAAATATCTTTAACAAAAGCACATACAATCCGCATACCTGCAATATCGTGAATGTGCTGCTCCATATTTTCCAAGTTGAACTCGAAACCTTTGCGCTCCATCTTTTGCAGGATGCTCTTGGGTTCTTTAATTCGGCATTTAACATGTTCGATGGGACTGAAGCCGTCACGGACCTGCCATTCCGTTTTGATCACATCGATTTTATTCTCAAGATCATTTAGTGCATGGCGATAGAGTGCTGGCAGAGACTTAAACTCATTGATAAGATTTGTGAAATCCTCGTTATCCTGCCAATGTTGCAGATCCTTAACGTGTACCTGCATCTGTTTTAGCGTAAGCTGTGTGCTGTCATGTTCTTCCACTGAAACTCTCCCAATTTCGTTATTTGTGATTAATTCTATTTTAACCGATGTAGAACCCCTGACGCAAAATAACGTCTGAAATCAGTGAAAATAAGAATTTATAGGAACATTCTCCGCTAAATCGCGTATTAAAGCACATTAATGAATCTGTTCGATACATTTGGTATGATAGAATCACGTATCGCTGGAGAGGGAGGAACTGTAATGAGTTTTATGAAACGAATCAAAGATAGTGCGAGCCGGGTTACTGAAAAAGCACAAAGCTCTGTTGAGATTGGCAAGCTGAACGGGCTTATTTCCGATATTGAACGTGAGATGGAAGTGGAATTCACGAAAATGGGCAGGCTTTTTTATGAAGGGTATCGCACTAAGGATATGTCGGTAGCTGAAGGCAAAATGGTAGAACTGGCACGGACCTGTTCCAAACTTCAGGAAAAAATCGAAGTCCAACGCGCAAGGATTGCTGAACTGAAAAATGAACGGTTATGTTCTTGCGGCAATGTTGTGGCGCTCGATGCAAACTTTTGTCCAAAGTGTGGAAGTAAGCTGGAGGAGCTAACCACTTCAAGAAAGATTCCTTCACCGCCCGTATTCGTCAAAACTGTGGATGAGGACGAAGAGGATGAGGATCAATACTATGGTGCAGATGAGCTAACGGATGAAGAGAAGGAGATTGCAATGAAGCTCCATCCGCAAAGTATGGTGTATTCTGAGATCCTGCCTTCAGAGGATGATGAGCTGCCATTGGAGGAATATGCGGCGAACGAACATGACATTGAACGGGATCGCAGACATGCTGATCAGCTGGAACGGGAAAGACAAAGACAGCTTGAGCTGGATCGTCGCATCCGCGATTGGAATGCGAATGAACATCAGGAGGAGTCCGCAGTCACCCAGGACAGTGGTGTACGTGATATGATTAAGTGTCAAATCTGTCGGAATGAATTGCCAAAGGGCTCCTTATGGTGCCCGCGTTGTGGATCGGAGCAAATATAGTACAGATATCAGTCAGCTTAGGGCTTAGGGGGACAACAAGATGGAACAGCTGCTGCTGCATCTGCGCAATCTGGGCTTCACGGAGATGGAGTCCAAAATCATGGTCGAGCTTGCGACTAAAGGTCAGGCTTCTGGCTATGAGGTTGCCAAACAGCTCGGAGTTTCAAGATCAAATGTGTATGCGGCGCTTCAGCGCCTAACACAGCAGGGATATGTACGATGTGGTGAAGGAGAGCCTGCGCGGTATAGTGTTCTCAATCCAGAGGAGCTGGCGACGATGATCTCGGGAAGAGTTCAAGCTTCGCTGGCTTATATGGAAAGTGAGATGCCTCGCGGGGGGCCTGTTAGTCCTTCTTTTTATAATGTAGAGGGCGACCGCAATGTAATGGGGGCGCTGATTCGCCAGCTTAACATGGCAGAGCAGGAGATTGTAGTGGATATGTGGCGCGAGGAAGCGTCGCTTCTGCGGAGCGAACTTGAACAGGCCGAACTGCGTGGCGTTAGGCTTTTATGGGCTTTTGACGGTGGCAATGCTGCTGCTGCCTCTTACCCGGTATGGCCGTCATTCGGAAAAGATTCGCAGCGGGCGGATGGACGGAAGTTCTCATTTGTGATCGACCGGAGCTGGTGTATGCTGGGGATGCGTTATGATGATGGATCCGCACAAGCAGTGGTAACAGAGCACCCGGTGTTAGTGGAGCTGTTGTTGAATCATTTTACACAGGAAATGGTCTTATTCGAGCTGGAGCAGGATATGGGCGCAGAATTAGTAGAGCGTTATGGAGAACGTTACAGCAAAATTCATAGTAAATATGTTATGTATGATCAAGGCGATGATGGGGAAGAACAGGCGCAGTAGTTATTATCATAGGGAGGTGAGAAGCATGGAATGTATCGTTCATTTTGAAGTGGTGCACAATGATGGTCCTAAGAAATTGCGTGGACTATTGTTTCTGGATAAGGGAGCATCTCCTGGAGAAGCAGAACTGGTCGAAATGTTTAAGGATATGAATTTTAACGTGAGACTGGAAGACCGCGAGAAATTGATTTTTAAACCGGTAAATCCGGGAGATTTCTTGGAGATTCGAATTACGGGTTATGATAACGGTCAGGAAAAGAGCAAGGATGATCATAATTTAAAATCGATCGTTGGAAATTTATTGCCTCAGAAGCCGACAGGCCTGTAATGTGGGGAGAATGGATTCAATGATGGGAGAAGGAGGAGCACTATGGAGCTGTTGAGACAAAAGGTATTGAAAGAAGGTATTGTACTCGGGCAAGGAGTGCTCAAGGTGGATTCTTTTCTGAATCATCAGATGGACCCCTTCCTGATGCGCGAGGTTGGCCGTGAGTTTATCCGCCGGTTCGCTGGCGAAGAAATTACGAAGGTGCTGACTATAGAATCCTCGGGAATCGCTCCGGGGATTATGACAGCATTAGAGCTGGAGGTTCCGTTGATTTTTGCCCGTAAGCAGAAATCGCTGACGCTGACAGAAGACATTTACGTGGAGAAGGTATACTCCTTCACGAAGAAAGAAACGAATGAAATTACCGTTTCGAAGAAATTCATTGCTCCCGGAGAACGGGTGCTGATTGTTGATGATTTCTTGGCGAATGGTGAAGCCGCCTTCGGACTTGCCCGTATTGTTGAGCAGGCGGGCGGAAGTGTGGTTGGAATTGGCATTGTGATCGAAAAAGCGTTTCAGCCAGGGAATCGGTTGCTGCAGGAAGCGGGATATCGCGTAGAGTCACTTGTGCGTATTGCTTCACTGGAGGACGGAAGAGTCACTTTCGTGGAAGACGAGGAAGAGCATCTTGTTTGAGGCTTTTGGAATGCATTCTCAAACAAAAGCTATAGGATATACAAAACAGCAAGTGAACTGGTAATGAACCAGTCGCTTGCTGTTTTTTGTGTGTATGGTGTGCACGGGTCAGGTTACCCGTTGCTGCCGCATGCCGCTGCAGTGTCGACGGGCAGCTGTACGCTGTCCGCCGCCAGCGGCGAGAGCACCCGCAGCGCCCCCGGCTCGCAGCGAACGGCCAGCGGCCCTTTGCCGAGGCTCTCGCCGTCGCCGATCGCAGGCCGGGCCTCGGCAAAGCCTACGGCTACGCTACGTCCGCGCAGCATAGACACGAAGGGCAACGCCACATGCTTGCCCTTCAGTACCGTAGGGAACAGCCGCAGCAGCTGCCCGCGGCTGCACCCGTGCACGACGCAGACGTCGAGCTGGCCGTCATCGGCCTTTGCCTGCGGGCAGATCAAAAGCCCGCCGCCGTAGCTGGGCAGGTTGCAGATCGAGACCAGCCATGCCTTCTCGAAGGCGTGCTCCGTACCGTCGCAGACTACGCTTACCCGGCAGGGCTTGAACGTCATCAGCGTATGCAATATGCCGATGATATACGCCAGCTGGCCTGCTCCAATGGCATTGCACAGCCGTTTGTAACGGCTGGCATTCACATTCTCGGCCACTTGAGCATCAAAGCCATTGGCAACGGCTGTTACGGTCAGTCCGTTTGCTCCTGAAAGCAGGTCTGCTTCGATATACCGCTCGCTAAGGGCAGCCTCCAGCGCGGCTTCTATTGAAAGTGGAATGCCAAACCCCCGGGCGGTGTCGTTGCCGGAGCCGGCAGGAATCACGCCCATGGGGATATCTCTGCCGCAAAGTGCACCCAAAATGCTATGGAGCGTGCCGTCACCACCGATTACAATCACGGCTTTCCAATCCTCGCGATGCTTTAGTGTATTTAAAACAAGGGCTTCTGCACCCTCTACGCTGTGCGTAAACAAGGACATGAAAGGCAGCGAACGCTCCTTCATGAGCGCCTCTACAGTATGCCAGGTCCGGCCGCCTGCTCCCCCGCCGGAACGCGGGTTTATGATAAATAGATACATATGATTTCCTCCAGCCTGTAGAATTCCATTGATGCCCTTTCTACATTGTAAGGAGTGGATGGGCAAAAGGGAATACTTTTCAGCGATCAGAGGGGCTGCCTTTTGGGGGATTACAGATGGCGAATCTGACTTTCTGCGATATCACCTGCCCAAGGGAGTTTATACCACCTGCCACTTAAGGCATGGTAGATCATTAACAGCCACACCCCAAAGCTGCAAAGAGAGACGAGGGCACTCATCAAGGGACCGAGGAATGGGACCAATCCGGTTAGTACGTGGAGGATCATCAGCACCCCGAAGGTAATCAGTGATTGCAGCGAATGGAACAGCACAAAACGGCTGCGTTTCTCCAATGCGAGAAAGACGACGCCGCCGAGAAAAGGGAAAAAGTAACACAACGCGCCCGCTATATTATCGGGCAATCCGGTGGATGATTTAAAAGGGGACAATGGGCTCACTCTCCTTCTGCTTGGAGAAGAAGGGGCTTGATTGTTCGAATCCTTCTTCCTTACAAGCCTATGACTTGTCAGGAAAAAGTATGTTTAGCTCATTGAAGGGAGAACATACTTTTCAAGCAGCCTGCGAGGGTTCTTCCAGTTGTTTGTCTTGCTCTCTGCTGTAAAGACCACTACAGCATCCAGATTGGGGAAGAGCAGAATCTGCTGCCCGCCATGCCCGTGGGCGAGCTTGTAGGGCTGCCCGCTCATCGTACCGATCCAAAACTGATATCCGTAATCACCAAACGCTGGATATCCCTTAGTTTGAGCGGTAAGTGCATCCTGCAACCAATGCTCTGGGATGATTTGCTGCTCTGCAAACACTCCATTATTCAGCAGGCAAATTCCGAATTTAGCCATATCCCGAGAGGTTAAGTACAAGCCGATATGGCCCATGCTATGTCCTTCGGGACTAGGTAACCAAGCGGTATTAGCCATTCGGAGTGGAGTAAATAAATGCTGTGCTGCATAGGAAAATGCATCAAGACCTGTAGATTCACTAATCATCATCGAGATTAGATGTGAGTCGATGCTTCGATATTGGAACTGGCCGACATGTTCTGGAATAATGTTCAAGCTAAGGCCAAAGGAACCCCAGCGGCGGCTGCGATGGAGGTTCCGGACGAGAGGTTCACCGAGCTTCTTCCCTGTGATCCAGCTAAAGCCGGAAGTCATGGTAAGAAGATGACGGAGTGTGATTTTTGAGAGATGTGGGGAGTGAAGGTATGGAATATGCTTGTGAAGTACCTCAGATACAGAAATATGGAGATCAGGCATCTCGCCACGGTCGATAGCGATTCCCGTAAGGACACTGACAAAACTTTTGGTAGCAGAACGGAGATCATTTAATGCTCCAGCATGATGGTCGTTATAATAACGTTCGAAGATAAGGTTGCCATGGCGCACAATAAGTATGCTATGCATCTTGGGATATTCTTTTAGGATAGCTTGATGGGCTTGTTCAAGACCCTCCCGGCGTGTAGCTGTGTCCTCTGGCGTTGCGGTAGTCATTACGGGAATTACAGGCTGGGCCATAACGATCTCCTTCTCATTTGTTGATAAATGCAGTTTCACTTGCTGTATTGGTTATTGTATTTTAACCAGTTTGGAGACATATGACTTACGAAGAGAGTTGTAAAAAAATAATATTTTCCAAATAGTACATTTTACAAGGAAAGGTGGAAGTTAATCCGGAATATGATACAATATAACGATAAGGCCCGAAAGGAGTGATTCAGTAAGTGGCTCTTCGGGTAATAAAAGTGTCAAGGAGCTATCGTTCATCAGGCGTCCTTACTCTCAGCCCAAATCACGACGAACCTGCTTCACCGGCAAGGCGGTGTTTCAAAGGCTAGTCATAGCTTTAGATTCCACGTTTTGACGGATAGTGCAAGCCACGTATGTGTAATGGATACTTCACTTGCATTCGAGGTTACGGCGTACTTTTCATCATGCATTCTCTACAACGGAGCATTCATTTTCAATGTTTTGGGAGGGAACTGATCATGGCAAGTAAAGGTCATAACGAAGTCAAGGAAAGTCTACGGGAAATGACACGCATTTTCCGGCCCAAAGATCCCAAGAAATTCGTAAAGGAGTACGTCCGAAAGTATCGGATTACAGGAGGCTATGAAGAGGAACTGACCATGGTCGTGGAACACGAGTTGGTACGGATGAATTCATCCGTCTCCTAGCTAACAGATACGTTTGTCACTTGCTTAACTTTAGACATCATTTTGAGTAATAACATCCACGAGGATTCTTATAAACCGTGCCCGAGCAACTTTTGTTGCTGGAATCGGTTTTTTTTGTATGCCCATTTACGAATAAGGAAAAGTCTTCCTCATAGAATAGTCAAATGAATTAATAGACACATTTTAAAGTGTATGCGCTTTCTTTATTATTTTTTATTTGTTTGCGTTTTCATAAAATGCCATCAAATCCAGATGGGACAAGGGTTTATTGTGTCGAAAATTACAATGTGAACTAGTTGTGAACGATTGACAAAACTTTCCCTTAAACTTATATTAATAGTGATTGTTATAATTGACAGAAAAAAACAGGAATCTACGAAATCGGGAAAAGCGGGGTAGATCAATGATGAAAACGTGGCAGGCTGTAAAGCGACTCCTTCCCATGACCGCTATGTTTGGACTCTTTCTTGCCGGGTGCGGTCGTGAGGACTTGTCAGTACTCAGACCACAGGGACCTGCAGCAGACAGATCTTACGGATTAATGGAGCTGTCGATCAGCATTATGATCGTGGTGCTGCTGATTGTCTTTACGATTGCAGCTTATGTACTGATCCGCTTCCGCAGAAGACCGGGTCAGAATGAAATCCCTGAGCAGGTTGAGGGCAGCATTAAACTTGAGATTCTCTGGACAGTTATTCCGCTTATCCTTGTTGTAGTACTGGCCGTGCCAACGGTGAAAGCAGTGTTTGCCGCTGGAGATGATCATTCCAATGACAAGAATGCGATCAAGGTTAAAGTAACCGGCCACCAATACTGGTGGGAGTTTGAGTATACCGATTATAAGGTAACTACAGCACAGGATCTGATTATTCCGGTGGGCAAAGATATCGCCTTTGAACTGGAAACTAAAGATGTGCTGCACTCCTTCTGGGTCCCTTCTCTTTCCGGTAAAATCGATACCAACCCAGCTGGAACGATTAACCGCTTTAGCTTTAGTGCGCCTAATGAAGGCGTTTACCGTGGGAAATGTGCGGAGCTATGTGGGCCTTCTCATGGATTGATGGAATTTAAGGTGAAATCAGTTAGTGAACAGGAATTTCAGAAGTGGATTGATTCGATGAAAGCGCCTGTCGCTGTGCTGCCGGAGGATCCTGCTTTAGCTGAGAAGTTCAAAGCGGCATGTCTGACTTGCCACGCTGTAGGCGATCAAGGGATTAATAATGCGCCGAACTTGACCGGAATTAGTTCTCGGGAGTCGATTGCTGGAATTCTGCTCAACGACGACACGAGGGAAGATGGTGCGCCGATTGAAGAGAATCTCAAAACCTGGCTGCACGACCCGCAATCCGTAAAACCAGGCAATCTGATGCCTAACCCCAAAGATCTGGGCCTGAGTGATGCTGAGATTGATGGCATTGCAGAGTATCTGGCCAACTATAAGCTGGACTAATGCCTTAGCCTAAAGGCGGGCGGAACTTTCGAAAAGGGGGGACGAACTTTGGCTCAAGCAGCGCATACCTTGAATTCATCCAAGCCTCTGGGGCACGGCCACAGTGTGAAGCGCCATACAGGACTTATGGATTGGCTAACAACCGTCGATCACAAAAAAATCGCGATTTTGTACCTATGGGCCGGAGGATTATTTTTTGGCATCGGGGGAATTGAAGCGCTTCTGATTCGCTGGCAGCTCATCAAGCCGATGAATAACTTTTTGGATGCACAAACGTTTAATGAACTCATAACCATGCATGGTACGACGATGATCTTCCTCGGCGTCATGCCAGTCATCTTCGCACTCATGAATGCCGTCATTCCGCTACAGATCGGTGCACGTGACGTAGCCTTTCCTTTTCTAAATGCACTTGGTTTCTGGACCTTCCTGTTCGGCGGGATTCTACTGAATCTTAGCTGGGTTATGGGTGGCGCTCCTGACGCCGGGTGGACCGCCTACACCCCACTATCTACGAGTACATACAGCACTACACACGGTGTAGACTTCTATACGATCGGCTTACAAATTGCCGGATTAGGGACCCTCATCGGGGGGATTAACTTTCTAGCCACGATCATTACGATGCGTGCACCGGGAATGACCTATATGCGGATGCCGATGTTCGCCTGGACCACATTTATCACTTCCGCCATTATTTTGTTTGCTTTTCCAGCAATAACAGTAGGTTTAGTACTGTTGACATTCGACCGGATTCTCGGAGCCAATTTCTTCGAAGTTGGAGCCGGAGGAAGTCCAGTGCTATGGCAGCATATCTTCTGGATATTTGGTCATCCGGAAGTTTACATTCTCATTCTGCCTGCCTTCGGGATTATTTCCGAGGTCATCCCAACCTTTTCGCGTAAAAGACTGTTCGGATATAGCTCCATGGTGTTTGCAACCATCTTGATCGCCTTTTTAGGCTTCATGGTCTGGGCTCACCACATGTTCACAACTGGACTTGGACCTGTAGCTAACGCGTTGTTCTCCGTATCAACGATGTTAATTGCGGTTCCTACCGGGATTAAAATTTTTAACTGGTTGTTCACGATGTGGGGCGGGCAAGTACGTTTCACAACCCCTAACCTGTTCGCTGTTGGATTTATTCCTACCTTCACTATGGGGGGAGTAACTGGAGTGATGCTGGCGTCCGCACCTGCTGACTTTCAGTTCCATGATACGTATTTTGTCGTAGCGCATTTCCACTATGTTATTGTTGGTGGCTTGGTGCTTGGCCTGTTCGCAGGTCTGCACTACTGGTGGCCGAAGATGTTCGGACGGATGCTGAGTGAGAAGCTGGGCAAGTGGACTTTCTGGACGTTTATCATCGGATTCCATCTGACCTTCTTTGTACAGCATTTCCTTGGGCTTATGGGGATGCAGCGCCGCGTATTTACTTATTTACCTAATCAGCAATTTGATTTCCTGAATCTAGTCAGTACCATCGGTGCAGGACTTATGGGTGTCGGTATGATTATTTTCTTGGTGAACATCTTCCTGACTTCCAGAAAACCAGCGGATGCAAGCAATGATCCGTGGGAGGATGGACGTACATTGGAATGGACCATTCCTTCACCGCCGCCAGAATATAACTTCAAGCAAACACCTCTTATTCGGGGGATTGATGCCTTCTGGAAAGAAAAAGTAGCAGGGAATAAAGGCATGACACCAGCAGAGCCGGTGGGCTCAATTCATATGCCGTCGGCAACGATTTTACCGTTTACGATGTCTATCGGAATTTTTATCGCTGGGCTTGGCTTTATGTTTAGCCGTGATGAATTCGGCAATGCTTTTATGAGCTTCCTGTTTAATAATTATATCGTTACAGCCATCGGTCTTATTATTACATTTGGATCCATGCTGATGCGTTCGCTGTATGATGATCACGGATGGCATATTGAACCTGAAGAGCTGGAAGGAAGTGAGCGGACATGACAACGGCACATGCAGAAGCTTCTAAGGATACCTTTCCGCACGAGCCGGAAAAAGCTACGCTCGAAGGACGCAACAAGGTTCTTGCCTTTTGGTTGTTTCTAGGCGGCGAAGCGGTATTGTTCGGCACGTTGTTCGCTACTTTCCTCGCACTGCGTAATCAGACGAATGAGGGGCCTTCGGCGAATGAACTGTTTCACCTGCCGCTTGTAGCCGCTGCAACATTCATCCTGCTGGTAAGCAGTCTGACGAGTGTATTCGCTATTCAAGCGATGCACAGAAATCGGCCGGCACTGCTACGGAATTGGCTTTTAGTGACTGTAGTCTTAGGTTTAGGTTTCCTGGTTTTGGAGATCTATGAGTTTACTCAATATGTAAGACACGAAGAATTCGGAATGACCACAAGTGCATTCAGCTCGGCATTCTACACACTGGTAGGATTTCATGGTGCGCACGTAGCCTTCGGGATCGCTTGGATCTCCATCTTGATCGGGCAGCTCGCCCGCAAGGGGTTAACGGTAATTACTGCACCAAAAGTGTATGTGTCAGCCATGTACTGGCATTTTATCGATGTGGTATGGGTCTTCATCTTTACGGTTGTATACCTACTCGGAAAGGTGGGCTAGGCACTATGACGACGGATCAGCATATGCCAGATAGCGGCGGGTATAAGCAACGTCATCGGCATGAAGGACCACAGAAACATATTGTTGTCTTTATTTTCTCCATTGTCTTAACATTGATTGCTTTCGCCGCTGTTGCGGCTGGGGGAGTAAATGCAACCTTTGCGATTATTTTGCTGCTGGTAATGGCTGTTCTTCAGGTGATTGTACAGATGGGCTTCTGGATGCACCTAAAAGATAAAGGGCATCTTCTGCCGATTCTCTTCATGCTGGGCGGCTTCTTTATC
The DNA here is from genome assembly GCF_037963285.1 of Paenibacillus sp. FSL H3-0329. Taxonomy (NCBI): domain Bacteria; kingdom Bacillati; phylum Bacillota; class Bacilli; order Caryophanales; family Paenibacillaceae; genus Paenibacillus; species Paenibacillus sp. FSL H3-0329. The sequence goes on from NZ_CP150150.1 coordinate 572,674, forward strand.
GCTGGGACCTGTATTGTTATGTCGCTGTATTGGGTTTGGTGGAACTAACGGACAATAATGAAAGAGGTGGGCTGCGATGCCCCCTCTTTTTGATGTTTAGATATAAGAATTCCTGCGCTAGGAGGTTGGGATTATGCTGGGATTAGAATACTTTAGCTTTGCTGAACTATGGAGTCCGCTTTTTCTAGCGGTAATGCTGCTGCTGACAGCAGGTTATTTTGTGTGGATTGGTCCGATTGCTGGGCGTTATGCCGATTCAGTTACGGTGCCATTTTGGCGTAGAGCGTTATTTGTCTGTGGGATGCTTGCCCTTTATCTGGCACAAGGAGGACCCATTAGCCTCTTAGGGCATATGATGTTTTCCTTCCACATGGTCAGTATGGCCTTGTCTTACCTGGTAGCGGTGCCGCTGATTATGCTTGGAATTCCAGATTTTATCTGGCGCAGGATACTAAAGGTGAATCCGCTTCGGCGGTTATCTTTTTTAGCTCATCCGGTAGTAGCTGCTCTATTGTTTAACGGACTTTTTTCCTTGTACCATATTCCTGTTATTCATGATTATGTGATGCTGCATTTTACTGTTCATCGTATTTATTACATTGTTTTGTTCCTGACCTCTGCTTTAATGTGGTGGACACTGATTAATCCGCTGCCGGAACATCGTATGGCGAGTGGGCTTGGGAAGATTGGGTTTATTTTTCTGAACATGGTATTGCTGACGCCAGCTTGCGGGCTGATTATATTTGCCGATCATCCGCTCTACGCCACTTACAGTGATCCAGAGACTTGGGCGCGTGCTATGGGCTATTGTATCTCGGGTGACCCCTCTGTTTTACTTCAGAATTTTGGAGGTCCTGCATTCTTTGAAGTGATGTCGCCGAAGGTGGATCAACAGGTGGGAGGCATCGCGATGAAGTTCATTCAGGAATTTATTTTTGCCTCTATGCTTGCTTATGTGTTCTATCATTGGTATAAAAAAGAGAACGGACAAGACGACGATGAATTGTCGACGCCATCCTCAACACTTCAGGAGAGCAACTTGAACCGTGCATAACTGGTAGACTGCCGAGGGGGAGAATCATGGATATTTTCACAGTGTTCCCGACTATTAGTACGTCATTCATCGTGCTCAGCGCGGTGCTGGTGGCTATAGGTTGGTGGCTCATTATCAAGGGCAAACGCGAGGCGCATAAGAAAACGATGATTGCTGCCGCTATCGCTGCGCTGCTGTTTTTTATTGTTTACGTATCGAGAACGTTGTTTGTGGGGAATACCTCATGGGGCGGTCCGGATGAACTGAAGACGATTTATCAAGTGTTTCTGATCTTCCATATCGTCCTGGCAACCGTAGCTGCGGTATTCGGACTTACTACGTTAACTCTTGGTTTCAAGGCGAAGTATTCCAAGCACCGTAAGTGGGGCAGAGTGACATCGATAATTTGGTTTATCACAGCGATTACAGGCGTTATGGTGTACGTGCTGTTGTATGTTTTGTATCCAGGTGGACACACCAAGCCGGTGTGGGAAGTTATTTTGGGAGCGTAAAATAAGTGCTTGAATAGAGCACAGAGTTTAGTGCGTTGAGCGAATGAACAGCACTAGAGTAGCAGAGTCGTAAATAGTTATGAAATAAGCCTATATATCTGCATGTTCCTGAGTAGGGATTGCGGGTGATGGGCTTATTTTCGTTTGTGGATTTTCGGGGATCTGTCCTGAAATTGAATGAAGTTAGCTCGAAAAAGACGTAATCAGGGAAAACCTCCCTGAAAATGAACGAAATTAGCTAAAAAAGGCCATAATTAGGGAAATCCTCCCTAAAATTGAATGGAATTAACCCAATAACAGAGTAATAGCTGAATTTTTAGGGAGGAATTCCCTAAAAGCTCGTAATCTAAGCTCTATTTGGCTGATTTTAGGGAGTTTTTCCCTAATGTTTCTATTCCGTCCGGCAGTCGCCCATATCCCACACCTGAAACTGCACTAGCAGCCGAAACGGTATCCCGCACCCGAAACCGCACCATCCGCCATACCCGCATCACACAATCGGAACTGCACCATCCGCCGCGCCCGCATCACACAATCGGAACTGCACCATTCGCCGCACACGCATCATACCCCCGAATCAGCACCACAGCCGCACCAGCACCCTAACCCGAACCAGTATCTGCTCCGCCACCCGCCTCTCTCAACGCACATCACACCAACACGTTGCATAGAAGCAGAGAGTGAGCTCTTACTACTTCATTTCCTGAAATGAATTATCTAATAAACTCAATTATCCCAGTTACATTCGCCCCGTAGCATTCTGCCTCAATTCCCCCTCATTGTAGTTAATCTCAATTAATAAGCGTTACCTAACGTCTGAGAGTGTCTTCATAAGCTTGAAGTATGAGGTTGCCCAAACCTCCTATTTCTTTTGAATAATTTCCAGTTACAGGATTGACAATAAAAAACCAAGGTCATATACTGTGTATATAGATATATACAGTAAGCACAGGGATATGAACACCTGCTTCTGCTAGACGCTGAAGACATTGTAAAGCGAGGTTAGCATTGATGAGAACATTAAAAGATTCATGGTTTATGTTGCGCTCTGATTTTCGCGGAGACAAATTAAAAATATTAGGGACCCTCGTAATAACAGTTGTTTTTATGAGTTATCTTGGTGGACTGACTAGCCTGATAGCAAATGATGTACTAGGTGAGCAGGATCGGACGATGCTAGCGGATTTCTTATTTCTCTCCTTTATCCCCTTATTGGGATTAACATTCTCTCGCCGCTCCATGAAATATTGGAGTGAAGACTCTTACACAAAAATGTTGGTTTACTTACGGACTTTACCGATTCCAGCTGCAGTAATATTATCGCGGAGGAAACTTCAGGGTGTGGGCTCCTTTACACTAAATGGTACGTTATTCTTCGGTATTATTTACTTGTTAGGAGAGAATTTCCGGACAGAACTGGCGGTTCCTTCGTATATAGCTTTTGCGATTACTTGGCTCGGCTTCGGATTCATGGTCTCGGGTCTATATATTTTTATTGAATATCTTTTTAGCGGCAAAGCTTATCTATGGCTAACATTGCTTATCGTAGTTTTATCGTGGGCAACATCGTTCTTAGTTACACTGGGCGGAGGCAGTTTGTTCTTATACAGTATCTCCTATTCAAAGGAGTGGGGGTTGTTATCTCCGATCATGTGGGGGTCACTTCTGCTGGGGACAATATCTGTGCAATTATTCTCTAAATGGACTATACATCGGCTGAAAAGTCGCAATCTCGTATAAAAAATCGGAAATGGCAAGGACTGCGCTCTAGCACGCTAGAGTGGAAGGCGAGGTGTAAATAATGTGGATACCGGTACAAATCAACGAAAATAGTGCAGAGCCCCTCTATCATCAAATAGAGACTCAGCTTAGATCATTAATCATTAGCGGAGTCATTACAGAAGGTACGCTGCTGCCCTCAATTCGTGAGTTCGCAGGAGATCTGAAATGCAGTGTAATTACCGTGCGGCGGGTATATCAGGATCTGGAGAACGAAGGTTTGCTGCGAACGCGACAAGGAACAGGTACCTTTGTATCCCATGTAGGTGACGGAGCAATGGAAGAATATAAACGGGAAACGGTTGGCAAAGCACTTGAAAGTGCAGTGGATATCGGCCGATCGGTACATTGCAGCAAGGATGAACTTGAACAGATTTTTATGGAGATTGTAGAACGCAAGTATAGAGAAAAGGATTGAGAGGGGGGCGCTTACTCATATGGTACAGATGGCTATAGAATTGCGGAATGTACTTAAACGGCGGCGAAACAAGACGATAGGGCCGCTGACCCTGAATATGCCTAAAGGATATATTACAGCTTTGGTAGGTCAGAATGGTTCCGGCAAAAGCACACTGCTGAATCTGCTGATGCAGCTGACTAATCCAGAGGAAGGCGAGATATATTGGTTTGAGAACAGGTATGATAGCGGGTTGTCTCTGGAGCTTCGCCAGACCATTGCCTATGTTCCTGAAACGTCAATTACTGAGGAGAACCACTGGAATGCAGAGGAGGCAGCTCGATTTCGGAAGTATTGGTATCCAAATTGGGACGATCAATATTTTCAGGAGCTGATGGATCGCTTGGAGGTTCCGTATCATATGAGACTTTCGAAGATGTCTAAAGGGGAGCGTCGGAAATTCGAAATTGCTGCAGCACTTGCGGCGCGGCCAAGTCTGCTGCTATTGGATGAACCTTCATCAGGTCTTGATCCTTTTGCCTGGAAGATTATGATCGAGACACTTCGTAAATATATGGATGAGAACAACGCAACGATCATCATCTCCACACACATTGTGGATGAGGTGCGGCGGCTGGCGGATTATATCGTCCTTATGCATCGGGGAGAACTGCTGGGCATGGCTGAAAAAGACAGTCTGTTCGGTGCTTGGACCGAGGTTTGGGTGAATGCTGCGGATGAAGAGGAGCTTGCGGAGTTATCGGCTGAGTTGCCAGGAGGCTTGCACTTTACAATGGATACACCGGGTGTAGCTTCTTTTATCATAGAACAATTTTCTGAAAACGAGAAACGCATTCATAACTTGGGCGTAAAGGTTATCAAGAGCCGCAGTTTGGAACTGGACGAAATATTAAGTTTATGGACACAGGGTCATCGTCCTATTCTAATTGACCACAAGAGAGGGGACTAGAGAAATGGAAGCCTTAAAGCTGGAAAGTGTAGTTAAGCAATATGGAGAAAAAACCGCAGTAAACGGAATTAACCTAACTGTAGGTAAAGGGGAAATTTACGGATTACTGGGGGCGAACGGCGCGGGAAAAACAACCACGATGCGTATGGTACTCGGCCTAATCTACCCTGATGAGGGCAAAATTTTGTATAACGGGAAGCCTTTCAACAGTGAACTGCAGCAACTTATGGGTTATCTGCCCGAAGAACGCGGGCTATATCCTAAGGTGAAGATCAGCGATCAAATCGTTTACTTAGCCCGCCTGCGTGGGATGTCAGCTAGTGATGCAGATAAGAGCTTGCGCTATTGGCTGGATCGATTTGAGGTTCCGGATTATTACAATAAAAAGATAGAAGAGCTTTCCAAAGGAAATCAGCAAAAAATGGGCTTTATCGCCGCTGTCGTTCATAAACCGCAGATTCTGATTCTAGATGAAGCTTTCAGCGGGCTGGACCCAGTAAACGTGGAGCTGCTGAAAGATACGGTCAAAGAATTGCGTGATTCGGGAACAAGTATCCTTTTCTCTACGCACCGGATGGAGCATGTAGAAGAGCTGTGCCGTAACATTACGATTCTCGATCGTTCCAATACGGTCGTTCAAGGGGATATCCGCACGATCAAGAATGGCTACCCGCGGGAAGAAGTATTGCTGCGTACAGCTAATGAGGTAAAAGGTCTGGAGTCCATCGCAGGCGTTACAGCAGTGAAACGGCTGGAGCGTGGGTATCTGTTATCGATCAGTGAGATCGGTGCAGCACAGCGTATTTTACAGCAGGCGATAGCACAGGGTGAAGTGGAGCATTTTGAAATCAAGGAACCTACGTTAAACCAAATCTTTATCAGAGCGGTGGGTGAATCTAATGAATAAGATGGGGACAATTATCGGCTTTACCTTTAAAAATAAAGTTAGAACGAAATCATTTATGATTACTACTTTGATTCTAGTATTATTGCTCAGCATAGGGATGAATCTTCCCTATATCATCGATCAGTTTAAGGGTGATTCGGCCAAAAGTGAAGTTACTCAAATTGCTGTGATTGCTGAAGAGGGAAATCAGGTTGCAGAATTGCTGAAGGCTTATACTGCGCCAGAGGGCATGCCACAGGCTAAGATAGTACAATATGCTTCTGCGGATGATGCCGAGTTAAAGAAAGCATTAGATGAAGAGACAGTAGAAGGTTATGTTACTTTTGCAGAACCTACTGGTGAAGGGCTTCCACCCGTTACTTATCACAGTAATGATGGGGAACTAAACGGAGATGTTCAAGTTTATCTTCAAAATGCACTTCAGCAAGCAAACACACAATTCATCGTTGGCGACAAGCTGACCTCTGAACAGATTGCTGCAATGTCAACACCAGTGCAGATTACTACACAACAGCTTAAGGCAGGCGGTGGCAGTGAAAGCTCTCAGGAGGACACTCCGGCCATTAACTACATTATCGTATATGCCATGCTTATGTTGTTCTTTATGTCCATTATGATGACAGGCAACATGATTGCCGCTGAGATAACCTCTGAGAAAAGCTCGCGGATTATGGAGATTCTCATTACAAGTGCCTCACCTTTAGCGCAAATGTTCGGTAAAGTTATCGGTGTTTTCCTAGTAGGAATATTGCAAATTGGGATCTTTGTCGCAGCGATCGTCGTCAATTTGACGCTCCCGCATAATGCGACTGTATTGGCTGATTTTGATCTCGATTTAGGCCAGCTCAATATTAACTTGCTGCTCTATGGATTTGTCTTGTACGTATTAGGTTACTTCCTCTATGCCTTGATGTATGCGGCTGTAGGTTCGATTGTCAGCCGTACGGAGGATCTCGGTCAGGCGGTAATGCCAATCATGATGTTAGGCTTCGTAGCGTTCTATGTTCCACTGTTCAGTATCTCCAATGCAGATACTCTAGTGGTTAAGATAGCGAGTTATGTACCTTTCACTTCACCATTGACGATGCTGCTCCGAATTGGTGTCGGTGAGGTGGCGATCTGGCAAGTCATTGTATCGCTGCTGATCCTGCTTGTGACTACCTTCATCTTCGGATGGCTGGCAGCCAAGATCTATCGTACCGGCGTACTGATGTACGGCAAACGCCCAAGTATTAAAGAAATCAGAAAAGCAATGAAAGCATACAAGATCTAAGAAGGCCCCATATAACTTTTAAGGAGTGCTAATGATGTCTACAAGCGAACAATATACCATTATGCTTTTAATGAGTTCGGTATCACTGGCTTCGGTTAGTAGAATGCTTCCGGATGGCTCCACTTTTATGGATTTCGTTCAAGGCGTATTGACCGGTGTTGCTATAGTGGGGATGTTGGCAGGATTGTGGATGTACAGTAAGGCGCGTAAGAGTAAGGCACAATAGTAGGTACTGAATTTTCGGGGGGGATCCTAACAGCCATTTATGGTTGCTGGGATATCCCCGTTTTTGCGTTGGCAATCTCTTTGTATACGAGCTGATATAGCTAACGGACCCAGCAACACTTAAATGCAACAATCATCGAGATTTGGCAAGATATCGGACACAATAGTCGCTATTGGCATGAAAAACGGTGAATTAGTAGCTCTTTTAACCAAATAGTTGCACTGGAGTCCGATACTATGCTCAAAAGGCGATAAACGTGCAAATAATGTCATCTGGGTCCGTAAGCCTTGCCTTGGTGGAAGATGATTAGGGCCTGCTTGAAGACGATCCGAGACGCTCATCGCTCGGGATTTCTACTGGAGTCCGAACGCCGGCCAAATTTGAGGAAAAGCTTCAATTAAAGGCTCCTGAGTCCGTTAGATGCTTCATGCGCTTAAAGATCGTCTGAATTCTAGTCAGTGACTAAATTATAGAAAGATTTGCGCTCGTTCGTATATCCGCTTGGTCGGTCATCTGCTCCCGTACAGCTCTAAGCTGTGCTTTCAGTGCAGGAACACTTTTTTGCAGAATAATGCTTATTTGAGAAAGAGGCAGCTTTAAGCCGTACCACAATACCTTCACAAGCTGTTCCTCCCAAGGTAATCCCTTAGCCGATAGAAGAGAGCGCCGGGCAAAAGAATCAGCACACTGGCGAATACAAGTGCGGTAAGCGTGGATAGAGAATAACTGAGGGTCGAAGTTATCCTGACGATATATTTTATGAAGCTCTGTGAAGGTGCGGATAGTAACCTTGTCTGCCTCATTAGATTGTTCTAATAACATGGAACTGAGTACGTAGACTTCATTAGTATACTTTTGAACACACTCTGCAAATTTAGCACTGTAGGTGGACACGGGAGGTAAGGGGTCAGGCATGGTGAACACGATCCTTTCAGAATGAGAGATTTGCTTGAATCTATAATATAGAAAAGTAAGAGATGGATTTATTGATAAGATCGGCGGTGTCTGGTTCCGGGCAACTGTGTTTCTGCTGGGAGGCAGTGGAAAAAGCTTTGGAAGGTTTGTAGTAGAGCCGTTCACTTCTGGAATTGCTCCCCCCAGCTGCAACACTGTACAGACGCCCTTGCTGAATATGCCCAGCCAAGGATTTACCCTGGAGCTTGGCCTTTAAATCCTGCAAAGCACCCTGAACTAGCTCAAGCTTAACCTGCTCCCAATCTGAACCTTCGCGGCGGACCTTATCCAGCGCTTCCTCAAGACGGCAATGACAGATAGCCCGTAAAAAAGAACTCCATTTAATGAGATCGAAATTTTTGGTGTTGGCAGAGATTAGACAAGCCCCCCAACTGCAACCTCCCTTACAGGTGAGCTTCAGAATACCATAACGGCAGCCTTCAGCCCCTTCCATTCCATAGTGAATAGGCTCGGGTTCATCCAATACAAATACTTCAATGCGGGATAGTCTGCGCTGGTCCATAGTAGGGTTCCTCCTTAGATTTCCAAAAGCTTTAAGTCTACCTGATGAGTGACACTAGCCTTTTCTACACAGGCGAGCATTTCCATTTTATTCTCACAGACTGCGGTATGCTCTAGCCATAGTCGGAACTTCTCTTTCCGTATAACAGATAGATGTAAGGGAAAGGTGCTGCGGGATCTCAAGACATACCAACCGGCGCTTACATCTTTCCAAGGCTCCTTGAAGGCTGTAAACCACGGGAGTTTTTGATGCGATGACCAATCCTGCTGCTGTTGTTGTTCTCGAATTTTTTTATATATTTCATATACAATCTTAGAGTCTAAACAGTCTTTACAAGAAGAAGGTGTACTGAATTGGCGAAGGGCTTGGATCTGGTTCTGGCCAAATGCATAACCTACAATGTACCTGTGATTATTTTCTTCGAACCACAAGGCCCCGAAACAAACGTAATTTAGACTTATCGGCTCAAGCAGCCCTTGATGTATCCCTAAATAATAGTGCTTCAAAACATTCACCCCATCCAGCGTGCTATCACCTAATAGGCTCAGGTAACGCAAAAACCGCAGCAAGAGGAGGACCTCTGCTGCGGTTTTGGATTACAGGCAGATATACCTGGGCCAAAGCGTGGCGGATCAAGGGTCTCTCTCTTTACGCTTACGAGGTTAGCTGTCGGATTCGGACGGTGAGAGTCGCCCTACCTATTGAGACTTACGCAGTCTCCTTTGGATTCACCCCAAGTAGGCCAGGTGGCCTGATGGTTCCCCCGTTCCCTGCGAATGCAGGAACTCAGCGTTGATTGTTTTTCATGAATTAGATTCAACCCGAATCATACTCTTTTCAAGATTTTCTGTAAAAAACGGAAAATGTTCTTTTAGAGCGATTTTAACCATATCCTGCCGACTACGACTGAAAAACGAGGTAAATAGGTATTTATGGCGTGTTATCGCGCCTCTTTCTCGCTCAACCTCAGCTTCTTGCGTTTCTACCTATAAAGGGAATTTGCAGTATTTTCGCTCTAAAAAGGTGAATAAAATCACATGGGTTATAGATAGCGATTAAACGCTCGAAACTCGAGTAAACAAGAGATATAGAGAGATTAGATATCAAGTAAGCGCTATCTAATGGGAAAATAGTTTTTAATTTGCATTATTTTGGCATCATTCAGGTTTTACAAGTCTTCGTGCATAAGAGTATGATTACTCCTGTTTCAACGACAATCGAATATTTGATCCGCTTAATTTCCGATAAGGAAAGCGGGGGAACCAACAATCGGCAGCCGATGTGAGAGTCGGAAGCTGATTATGGGGTGAATCCTGTAGAGGGTGCGAGTGAGCTCGCATCTATACAGGTAGGGCGACTCTCACCGCCCGAATCCGACAGCTAACCTCGTAAGCGTATGGAGAGAGGATGAGTGCAATGTGACCGCTAGCGAGCCACAGAGGAGATCCTTTGTGGCTTTTTGCTGTGCTCTTAGAAGCAAAGCATTTATGGAGGCCTCCCCCAAGAGGTCGCTAAATTCATCATTAGCGGTATTTGTAAGGCAGCGTCTAATGACGTGACACAACCGAGCTTTAGGTTGTGCCCGAAAATGACGATAGGTCAACATCCTTTCGGAGATTTTCGTTGCCTCCTTGTTGTAAATGAGCAGGAGGAGAAAAAAGAGATGACGGATCAGAATGAATATGTGCTTGTATGTGCGCCTACAAAGGCGGGAGAACATTTCATTAAACTTCTGAAGTTCAGGGGTATTAAGATGGCGGGATTAACCAACAATCTGGCTGAGAAAGCTTTACTAGAGGAGCTCGGAATCGAGCAGGTTATTCTAGTGGATACCCGCCATCAGAGCACTTGGTTTCGCCCATCGTTCCCGGTAGGCAGGGTATATCTGTTTGAGAGCAGCTTTCCGCTTTGCTGCCGCTATATTCAGATGTGCCGTACCTGGACGACACAGCCAATTTTTGTGATTACAAGTTCTATAAATCCTAGATTGGTCTATAAAAGACTTGGTGCGAGCTATGTAATCTATTCCCATAGTGGTGATGCTGATTTTCTAATCGATAGATCACCTCATCAAGGATAATGGAAGGAGTGCGGAAGATATGATGGATCTGTATATGGTGGCTTCGTTAGCTGTAATTTACGGGTTATTTTATGGCTTTATGCGCTGGTGCGCAGGTGTAGTTGAGGATACGGGGAGGGATAAGCTGTGATTCTAGTAATCGCTGTTACCCTACTGTTGTTTATATATCTGGTTTACGCGTTGATTCATCCTGAGAAATTTTAAGGAGGGGCATTCATGGGCATTTTGCAAATAGTCGTCGTAATTGTAATTCTCATCTTGTTGGTCAAGCCGATGGGGACGTATTTATATCATGTATTTTCTAACGAACCGAATCGTACGGATCGCTGGTTTGCAGGCACAGAGAAAGGTATTTATAAGCTGATCGGCCTGAAAAAACGGGACGGAATGTCCTGGAAGAAGTATGCACTCAGCTTTGTTTTAACTAATATCGTACTGGTTGCTTTCAGTTATATTTTTCTAAGATTACAGCGGGGATTGCCGCTGAACCCGAATGGAATTGCCGATATGGAACAGACGCTTTCATTTAATACGGTGATCAGCTTTATGACCAATACGAACCTGCAGCATTATAGCGGGGAGACGGGACTATCGTATTTTTCACAAATGGCAGTCATCACGATGATGATGTTCACGTCTGCAGCGAGCGGATTTTCTGTTGCGGTTGCTTTTGTCAGAGGGATTACAGGACAGAAATCAGTCGGAAATTTTTTTGAGGACTTCGTAAAAGCACATATTCGTGTATTCATTCCATTAGCTCTGCTAGTTTCATTGGTGCTGGTAGGATTGCATGTGCCACAAACGCTCAAGCCATCGCTTGAGGTCACTACACTCGAAGGGCAGACGCAACAAATCGCTATCGGTCCAGTCGCTTCTTTGGAGTCAATTAAACACTTAGGTACGAATGGTGGCGGCTTCTTCGGAGCCAATTCAGCGCATCCTTTTGAGAACCCTAATCCACTTACGAACGTTCTGGAGATTCTCTCTATGTGGATGTTGCCAGCCTCTTTGCCATATATGTACGGGTTGTTCGCTAAGAACAAACGTCAGGGCTGGGTGATTTTCACAGCAATGATGACCTTGTTCGTTCTGCTGCTGGGGCTGAATTATTATGCGGAAACTAAAGGGAATCCCGCTATTAATGCGCTGGGGATCGAGTCTTCGCAAGGCAGCATGGAAGGTAAAGAGGTACGTTTTGGGATCCCGCAATCTTCTCTGTTCACTTCGGTAACAACGGCAGCTACGACAGGTAGTGTTAACAATATGCATGATACGCTGACACCGCTGGGTGGCATTACCCCTCTGGCCCTAATGATGCTCAATAACGTCTTCGGGGGAAAAGGTGTAGGACTAATCAATATGCTGATGTATGCCATCATGGGCGTCTTCTTATGTGGACTAATGGTTGGCAGAACACCAGAGTTTCTCGGGCGAAAGATAGAAGCCAAGGAGATGAAGCTGATTGCGATTGCTATCCTTGTGCATCCGTTCATTATCCTTGTACCAACAGCAGGTGCGTTCTTAACGGACTTGGGCAACGGTTCCATCACGAATCCCGGATTCCATGGACTTAGCCAAGTGTTATATGAATATGTCTCTTCTGCCGCGAACAATGGTTCAGGATTTGAAGGGCTTGCGGACAATACCACCTTTTGGAATGTTACAACCGGGATCGTAATGCTGCTTGGCCGTTATGTCTCTATAATCGCAATGCTGGCAGTTGCAGGTTCACTGATCCAGAAGAAGCCGGTTCCTGAGACGATTGGCACATTCCGCACAGACAATGGTCTGTTCACCGGAATTCTGATTGGTACGGTAGTGATTATCGGTGCGCTGACGTTTCTGCCGGTCATTGTGCTCGGCCCGATTGCAGAATATTTGACCTTACGGTAGGAAGAGGGAGAACAAGATGAGTACTGTAAAAAGAAAAAAGCTGCTGACGGGACCCATACTCCTAAGCGCTGTAAAGGATAGCTTTATTAAGCTTAACCCGGTGACGTTAATCAAAAATCCGGTCATGTTCGTAGTCGAAATCGGCACGATTATTGTATTGCTTATGGTACTGGCCCCCGGATATTTTAATGCAGAGAAATCGGTAGGCTTCAATATCACGGTGTTGTTCATTCTGTTATTCACAGTGCTGTTTGCCAACTTCGCTGAAGCGCTGGCTGAAGGCCGCGGGAAGGCCCAGGCGGATTCGCTTAAGAAAACGAAACAGGATATCACAGCTAATAAGCTCGTTGGAGGGTCTGTGAAGACCGTTTCTTCCTCCGAGCTGCGGAAAGGAGATATCGTGATCGTCAGTCAGGGAGAACTTATCCCTGGCGATGGTGAAGTGATTGAAGGGCTGGCCTCCGTAGATGAATCGGCAATTACAGGTGAATCTGCACCTGTTATTAAGGAAGCCGGCGGAGATTTCGGCTCAGTCACAGGCGGCACCCGGGTAGTTAGTGATGAGATTAAAGTCAAAATTACCAGTGATCCCGGTGAGTCATTCTTGGATCGGATGATCTCCCTCGTTGAAGGGGCGAAACGTCAGAAGACACCCAATGAAATTGCACTAAATACACTCTTGATCAGTCTGACGTTGATTTTCCTGATTGTAGTAGTGACCTTGCGGCCAATTGCGACTTATCTGGGCGTTGATCTAGATATTCCTGTTATGATCGCCTTGCTGGTCTGTCTGATCCCGACCACAATCGGGGGACTGCTCTCCGCTATCGGGATAGCAGGGATGGACCGCGTCACACAGTTTAATGTCCTTGCTATGTCAGGGAAGGCCGTTGAAGCTGCCGGCGACATTAATACAATGATTCTAGATAAGACCGGTACGATTACTTTCGGAAACCGGATGGCGAGTGATTTTGTGCCAGTTGGAGATGAAACGGAAGCTGAGCTTACGGCTTGGGCAGCTATTAGTTCGCTAAAGGATGAGACTCCGGAAGGACGTTCTGTTATTGAGCTGGCTAAGAAGCTGGAACGCAGCTATGACAGCAAACTTGCTGAAGGCGGAGAGCTCGTGGAGTTTAAGGCTGAGACCCGGATGAGTGGTATAGATCTGCGGGATGGACGATCTGTTCGTAAAGGGGCAGTCGATTCCGTGAAGAAATGGGTACAGTCGAAGGGCGGAGTCATTCCCGCGAACCTCGACAGTAATTCCGATGCTATCGCCCGGATGGGGGGGACCCCGCTTGCTGTTGCGGTAGACAACCGGATTTATGGACTTATTTACTTAAAGGATACAGTTAAGCCAGGCATGAAAGAGCGGTTCGATGAGCTGCGAAAAATGGGAATCAAGACTATCATGTGTACAGGGGACAATCCGCTGACCGCAGCTACTATTGCCCGTGAAGCAGGGGTAGATGATTTTATTGCAGAGAGTACACCTGAGGATAAAATAGCGGTTATCCGCCGCGAGCAGAACGAAGGCAAGCTGGTGGCAATGACTGGTGATGGTACGAATGACGCACCTGCCCTTGCCCAAGCTGATGTGGGCTTAGCGATGAACAGCGGGACTACAGCCGCTAAGGAAGCAGCAAACATGGTTGATCTGGACTCCGATCCCTCGAAGATCATTGAGGTTGTAGCTATTGGTAAACAGCTACTGATGACGCGGGGCGCGTTGACAACGTTCAGTATTGCGAATGATATCGCTAAATATTTCGCAATTATTCCGGCAATGTTCATGCTCGCCATTCCTGAAATGGAAGCTCTGAATGTCATGGGATTGGGTTCACCTAGCTCGGCAATTATATCTGCATTAATATTTAATGCGATTATTATTCCGCTGCTGATCCCATTGGCTATGAAAGGTGTCTCGTATAAAGCGATGAGTTCTACGAAGCTGCTGGGACGTAATATTTTTATCTATGGTTTAGGTGGAGTAGTCGTTCCTTTTGCGGGCATCAAACTTATTGATTTGCTCGTAAGTGTATGGATATAACAACGGATTAACTAATCATTGAAAGGGTGAGAGCATCGTGAATAACAGAAAATCGATTGCGGACGCTGAAGAACAGTTGTCATCATCGAAGGGTGCTAATTTCTTTATTATATTACGGCTATGTCTAGTGTTTGTTGTTCTCTGTGGAGTGATTTATCCTCTGACTACTACAGCGATTGCTCAAGTTCTGATGCCATCGCAAGCGAACGGCAGTCAGCTGAAGAATGACGCTGGAGTAGTAGTGGGTTCAGAACTCATCGGGCAGAGCTTTACGGACCCGGCATTATTCCATGGCCGTGTATCCAGCATTGATTATAAAGCGGAAGCTTCAGGCTCCAACAACTATGGCCCATCCAACCCCGATATGCTGCAGCGGACGAAGGATTCCATCACACAGTGGCAGCTGGATAATCCGGATGTGCCTGTAAACAAGCTGCCGGTTGATTTAGTAACCAACTCAGGTTCAGGTCTTGATCCGCATATCACTCCTGCATCGGCAATTGTGCAGATTCCCCGGATCAGTAATTTGACCGGGATTCCAGCCACGCAGCTGGAAGAGCTAGTGAATAAGCAGACCGAAGGTCGTGATCTAGGGCTGTTTGGTGAAGAACGGGTAAATGTTCTGAAGCTGAACATGGAGCTCCAGAAATTAACGAACAAATAAATATAGCTAATATCCCTGCCCGATTGTTCAAACTGGGTCAGGGATATCTTGCTTTCTGGCATAGAAGAGTGAATGGATGAACGGGTTATTAAGGAGTGGTCTTGATGGGAACATATCGGAGGAAGACGCCGGAGGAACTGCTGCTCTCTATCTATGAGCTGCATCGTGGACGCCTGAAGATCTATATAGGCCCGGTCAGTGGATCAGGCAAGACCTATCAGATGCTGCGTGAGGGGCAGGCGCTGAAAGCACAGGGCATCGATGTTGTAATCTGTGCGGTTTCAACCAACCAGAGTCCAGAAACAAGGGATCAGCTGGGTGACTTGGAACGGATTCCAAGTATTCATTGGTTTCAGAAGGAGATCGAGAAGAAGGATCTGGACGTGGAGGCCATTGTGGCGCGTAATCCAGAGGTTGTACTGACCGATGGATTGGCTCATCATAATCGCGAGGGTGCGGAGAGATCAACTAGGCTGGAGGATATCAAATATTTATTGGGTTGTGGAATT
Organism: Paenibacillus sp. FSL H3-0329; assembly: GCF_037963285.1. NCBI lineage: Bacteria > Bacillati > Bacillota > Bacilli > Caryophanales > Paenibacillaceae > Paenibacillus > Paenibacillus sp. FSL H3-0329. Next base: position 588,444 of record NZ_CP150150.1, read on the forward strand.
AGTGTCATCACAACTGTAAACGTATACGAGCTGGAGGGCGCAGCAGATCTAGCGCGAAAGTGGACGGGGATTGAGGTGGAGTATTCCTTGCCTGCGGAAGTGCTCACCCTTGCAGATGATATCGTTCTAATTGATGTGACTCCGGAAAAGATACTTCAACGTTTGTCCGAAGGACATTTGGGCAAGAAGCAGCGGACATCGCTTTTTAACAAAGGGAATCTAAGCAAGCTGCGGGAGCTGGCGCTGAGAATGGTAGCGGAGGATGTTAATGGTTCGCTGGAGAAGCATCGGGAGGAGCAAGGGTTGCTGGGAGCTTCGGGGATTGCCGAAAAAGTGTTGGTGTCCGCACAGTATTATTGGAATGGCTCGATTCATATCCGCCGTGGACAGCAAATCGCTAAACGGTTAAACGGAGATCTGGCGGTGGTATCCTTCTGGAAGCAGGGCCTGACGCCCTCTAAGGAAGCAGCAACCTTCAAGCGATCCCTATGGAAGCTGACTGAGAAGATTGGGGCCTCGATGGAGGAGATTTCTTTTCGCTCGAAGAGGGAGATTCCAGGACTACTAGTGAAATACGCCATCCAGCATAATATTACCCGTATCGTTATGGGACACTCCAAGCAAACGGCGTGGCAGGAGCTGTGGAAGGGTTCGATTGCTAACTCATTGTTAAAGCAAATCCGCGGAGTAGATGTGTTTTTCGTGGCTGATCGTGCTGAGCGTGAGGGAGAACGCGTTCTTCCTACCCGGCAGAGCCGAAATGAGCGGAAAGCCGATGCCTATCACAGATTAAGCAGTCAGGAAGTAAAGGATAAAATCGATGCCATTCGTGGGGGCACATTTAAAGTGTACATTGGTGCTGCTCCCGGAGTGGGCAAGACTTATAAGATGCTGCGAGAAGGAAATGATCTCCTAAAGAGAGGGATCGATGTTGTTATTGGACTACTAGAAACGCATGGACGTAAAGAAACCCTTGAACAGATCGGTGATCTGGAGATCCTTCCGCGACTGAGTATTGACTATCGGGGGACTGTCCTTGAGGAAATGGATACGGCAGCTATCATTAAGCGTAATCCGGAGGTCGTACTGGTAGATGAACTGGCACATACCAATATGCCGGGCAGCAAACATAAGAAGCGGTATATGGATGTTATGGAGCTATTGGATGCAGGGATCTCTGTAATCTCCACAGTGAATGTTCAGCACTTAGAAAGCTTGAATGATGCTGTAGAACAAATTACCGGAGTTAGAGTTAGAGAGACTTTCCCAGACAGCATTCTGCAACGGGCCGACGAGGTTGAACTTATCGATGTATCTCCTAAAACACTGCAAGAGCGGATGAAGGATGGGAAAATATATGCGATGACCAAAGTGGATCAGGCGCTGGGGGCTTTTTTCAAAATCGGCAATCTAATCGCCCTCCGTGAACTGGCGCTGCGGGAAATTGCTGATGATGTGGATGAACGTCTGGAGGCCTGGGAACGTGTCGGGTCGCTGCGGGGACCTTGGCGGCGGCAGGAAGTGATCTATGTGTGCATCACCTTAGGAGATCATGCGGAACGTCTGATTCGGCGAGGTTTTCGGATTGCCTATCGTCTAAAAGCTTGCTGGTATGTTACGTACGTACAGGAATATAAGCAGAGCGGGCCTTCTTACGATAAACGAATTAATGATTTGAAAGAATTGACGGAACGACTGGGTGGAACGTTTAAGATGATTCCTAACGTGCTCCCGGCACGAGTGTCTTCCTTGCTGCTTGAAAGGTCTCAAGCCTTACAGAGCACACAGATTATTATCGGCCAATCTCAACGCTCCTGGGTACGTAAATGGCTGCGTGGGGATGTCACTAAGCAGATTCTGCGTTCGGCCAGAAATGTAGATGTACTGGTCGTGGCAAATCTTATGCGTGAGGAACCTTAAGCTTTAGAACAATGAAAAAAGGGGATTCCTAGCCAAGTGGCTGTTGGAATACCCTTTTTTGGTATGCATATATCAAGTGCTAAATAATTAACCGGATGAATTACTGGGCCGCTTCGATGAGTGCTTTCAGCTCGGGAAGATTGAATCCTTTGGTGGCATGATCCCCTGCTACAGTAACAGGAACACCCATGAAACCAAGCTTTTCGACTTCCTCTTGATAGACTGTGCTAGTCATAACATCTCTTACTTCAAAAGGGATACCTTGCTCCGTAAGATATTGTTTGACCAGATTACAATCGCTGCAGCCTGCTGTTGAATAAACAATCACTTGCTGGCTCATTGGTTCACAGCCTCTTTGATAGCATCTCTTGTGATCTTCCAGTGGGAAGTGTTCCAGCGAACCTCATTATCCTCAAGCAGGAAGAGCTGTGGAGATTCATGCTTAATCCCGAAATCCTCGGCAATTTGATTGGAAACTGGACGATCCTCGATGACTAGAACTACTGCTGCTGCAGTATCCGCATCCTTTAGATAAGCCTGGAATTCTTCATTAGCTTTGGCGCTAATCGGGCAGGTAGTGCTGTGTTTGAACAGCAGTTTTTTGCCAGGTTTAGCCACATACTGCTTAAGATCTTCCAATGTATGAAGTTGTTGAATAGACATAGATATCACCCTCCTGGGATCGTTATTTTACTAACCATTGTGTTGTTAACAACCTGTAATCATGATTGTAACATATATTAAATTTAAAACAAAAAGGATTCTGGAGCAGCTAATCCAAGGATGACCAAACCCTCATTTTAGCGCGTTGAAAAAAAGGGGACGGCATGCTAAGGTGAAAGCAAGACAACTTGCTTCAATAATCCTTACTAGGTAGGAGCGTTGATAAGAATGAACAGAGTCGCATGCGTGACTGGAGCTGATCGGGGTCTTGGATTGTCTCTTGTACACTCTCTTTTAGAGAAACAGTTCTCAGTATTTGCTGGACAATACATGAGAGACGCAGATGAATTGAAAGCGCTTCAAGAAGAGTATCCGGAACAGCTGGAACTTATTCCACTCGATATTGGTAGTAAGGATAGTGTAAAGCAGGCAGCAAGGGCTATCGCCAGCAGAACTGGGCATGTTGATATTCTTATTAATAATGCCGGAATTATTCATTCCGCAGATGATGCTACGATGCTGGTGGATATGGATGATGAAGGCATGGCAGAGATTTATAATGTGAATACGCTAGGCGCGTTGAGAGTCAGCAATGCACTTATGGGCCTATTATTGCAAAGTAAGGATAAATTAATTGTTAATATTTCTTCGGAAGCGGGCAGCATTGGCAGAAATAAGCGTATTAATATGTACGGCTACTGCATGTCTAAAGCGGCACTGAATATGCAGTCCTCCCTGATGCACAATCATCTAAAGACGCTTGGGGGTCAAGTGATGGTGTTTCACCCCGGCTGGATGAAGACTTATATGCATGGCGAAAAAAATGAGCAAGCGGATATTTCACCTGATGTGTCCGCAGATCAGATTATAAGTCAGGTTATGGAGTATAAAAAATATCTAGGGGATGAGCCGGCCTATCTTGATGTGGATGGCAATACATGGCCTTGGTAGAGGGGTTTCCCGTAATCAAAAAAAGTACACGAAGAAAGGCGATGATAGGATGTCTATACTAAAAGCACTGGCACTCGGAAGTTATTCGGAGGTTAAATATCACCCATTTGCGGGAGTAGACCGGGAGATTGAGCAGATATTTGCCAATGACCTGCAGGTATTCTCCTCGGAGGATTACGGGCTGCTTAATAAAGAAACATTATCTGACTACAAGCTGGTGATCTCCTATACCGAATTCTCCGATGATAAAATACCGGCGGAACAAAGCAGCGCATTGCTCTCCTATGTGGCTAATGGTGGCGGATTACTAGTGGTACATAACGGAATCTCCTTACAGCGTAATCAGGAGCTAGGCGCCATGCTGGGAGCTCATTTCACTCATCATCCAGAATTCACTTCGCTCCAGATGTCCATACCGGCAGGGGAGCATCCCATTATGCAGGGAATAGAAGAATTTGTGATCGATGATGAGCCTTATTATTTTGAGCAGCATCCCTATTTCGAAACAACTGTGCTTATGGAATATCCTCATGATGGGGCAATGAGGCAGGCGGCTTGGTGCCATGAGTTTGGTCTAGGCCGGGTTGTTTATTTAATGCCTGGACATCATTTTCCGTCATTTTCCGTAGAGCCTTTTCGCCAGATGATTCGTAGAGGTGGACTTTGGGCGGCGGGATTATTGTAGGATATAAGCGGATATACCTGTTGTAACATAAAACACGAGTCCAACTGCGGGTTAACTGCGGTTGGATTTTTTTTGTTGACTCTAACATTGGTGTCAGGGTTTATACTGGTGTAGAACAATTCTCATGAACCCCGGGGAGAATGCTATGAAAATAGGTGAGCTTGCTAAACTGACGGGCGTAAGCGTCCGTTCACTTCGTTACTATGAGAGTCAGGGATTAATCTCGCCGATCCGTCAGGCCAACGGATATCGGGAGTACTCTTTACTTGCTGTAGAGACGGTAGAAACGATTAAACTATATTTGAACCTGGGTCTGTCGACAGAGCAGATCGCGGGCTTTCTACATTGTGTGTTGAAGAACAAAGAAGCCTTCTGCGCAGAAGTGATGCCACTATACCGCAGTAAACTGGAGGATATTGAACGTCAGCTTGTAGAGCTAAATCAGATCAAGAGGAATTTGGAAGAACGAATGGCATCTATCTTGCAGGAGCAGGATGAGAGCAAGTTGGGCGCGTGTACACTGGAGAACTTGGAATAGGTACTGCTGGTGCTGGAAAATATGAGGAGGAATGGCAAATGTCAATTATAAATGCCGATAGCGCGGATTGGGTGCGGGCAGAAATACGTGGTGGAGGAACCGTGCTGGTGGATTATGGTGCGCCATGGTGCCCCCCTTGTAAGGTGCTGTTGCCTCTTCTGGAAGATCTTCACCAGGAATATGGAGACGATGTTTCTATTGTAAAGGTGAATTGTGATGAACTTCCGGATCTTGCTGGGGAAGCTGGTGTTATGGGGATGCCTACTGTCATTGTATATAAAGAGGGACAGCCTATAGAAAAGCTGGTCGGTCTGCGTCCGAAAGCAGCCTACCAAGGCATACTGAACAAGGTTCTCCAAGCATAAGGCAATAAATATAAAGATGAAATTAGGGAGACTCCATATTGTGGGGTCTTCTTTTTGTGCATGAATTAACCATCTTCGGTAAAAAATACGAACACAGCTATAAAGGAGGTGATGAGGGTGTGGGGTAGTATTTTAGAGCTAATTCCTAAATGGAGCGTAATTTTCCAAGGTTTTATGATCTTTTTCGTTCCGTTTATTCTAATTCGTACGACGAGTTGGGCTAGGGCAAAGGAAGATACGATAAGTACTAGAGCAAAAAAAGCTGCCGGCAGCATAGGCGGGGGTGTTCCTTACGGAGAAACATCTATAGGGACTAGCGGCACGAAAAAGGTTGCTAAGCCAGATGGATCGGCTGATCTAAGTGAAGGTCCTACAGGAGCAAGCTATAGCGGTCAATTTCGGGAGGATTTGCAACGATTTAAAGAGATGAGCACAGATATGCATGATGTGAGTTTTCGGGAGTTGCGTATCGGAGGTATAAAGCTGCAAGCGGCCCTTATATTTGTAGATGGATTGACGGATAAAGATAAAATGGATCGGAATATTCTGAAGCCTTTAATGGATGCTTATCAGGTCTTTAAGGATCCCCATACGATACCGGAAGCAAAGGATCTAAAAGATATTCTCATTCATGAAATTGTGCTTATTTCGGAAGTTGAGTTTACGGATAATGTGAAGCTCTCGCTTCAAAAGGTGTTGTTCGGCTCTGTAGTGCTGCTAGTGGAAGGGATACCGGAGGCTATTGTGCTCAGCACCCCGAAGGGGAACACAAGAGGGATAGAGGAGCCTGAATCAGAGGCAGTCTTGCGGGGATCACGAAGCTGATCTAATGAGACGTTAAGTGACAACACAGCATTACTGCGCAGGCACGGGCAAAGCACAGAGCTAGCGATGATTTCGTTTACTGTAGGAAAGAGAATGAAGAAGGATTTGGTTCTAACTTATATCAAAGATATCGCGAATGATGAACTTGTCGAAGAAGTCAAACGAAGAATTAGGACGATTGATATAGATGATGTGCAAGAATCTGGTTATGTGGAGCAATTAATCGAAGATAATAGCTTCACGCCATTCCAGCAGATTCAGAATACGGAAAGACCTGACCGCGTAATGGCAGCGCTACTGGAAGGGAGAGTAGCTATTTTACTGGATGGCACTCCCTTTGCCCTGATCATGCCAGTTTCCTTCGGGATGCTGCTGCAATCACCTGAGGATTATTACGATCGGTGGATGGTGGGTTCGTTGGTGCGCTTACTGCGTTTTCTCGCGGCATTGATATCAATGTTTGCACCGGCACTATATATTTCCTTCCTCTCCTTTCAGCCAGGATTGATTCCGACAAAGTTGGCTATTTCAATCATCAGCTCCCGCCAAGGTGTACCTTTTTCGGTATTAATCGAAGCATTGATTATGGAGACCTCCATCGAAATATTACGGGAGGCTGGACTCCGGCTGCCTAAACCTATCGGTCCTGCAATGGGGATTGTTGGCGGTCTAATCATCGGTCAAGCCGCGGTAGAAGCCGGAATTGTGAGTCCAATTCTAGTCATCGTTGTTTCAGTTACAGCAATTTCTTCCTTCACCATCCCTATGTATAGTGCTGGAATGACACTTCGCACGCTCCGTTTTGTAGCTATGTTTTCTGCAGCAGTCTTTGGATTATATGGAGTTGTGTTATTTTTCCTTTTCCTGAGTGCCCATTTAATCAAGCTAAGAAGCTTTGGCATGCCCTATCTTGGCATGTTCATACCGTATAAGATTAAGGATTGGAAAGATTTTATATTCCGTATGCCACTGCAATTTCTAACAGGCCGCCCTACGCTGTTGAAGCCGAAGGACCCCCGACGCAAAGGGTGAGGGGTCTAGGTAAAGGAGGAAGAAATTATGAGTACCGAGGTTAAGGACCGAATTACTGCTGTTCAAGCAACGATCATATTAGCCAATTATACTATTGCGGCAGGGATACTTACCCTTCCTCGGACGATTGTAGAGGCTAGTGAGACTCCAGACGTATGGATCTCCGTTTTTTTAGGGGGAGTGATTACCTTTTTTACAGGTTTAATTATAGTGAAGCTTAGTCAACGGTTTCCAGGTCAAACCATCTTTCAATTTAGCGGGAAAATCATTGGCAAGCCACTTGGAGTGATTCTCTCTATATTAGTGATTGTTTATTTTCTGTGCATAGCCAGTTTTGAAGCACGTTCCGTGCAGGAAGTGACCTCTTTTTTTCTGCTGGAGGGAACCCCTCCTTGGGCTATTGTTGCCGTGTTTATTTGGATAGCCTTCTATTTGTGCAGAGGAGGGCTTAATGCCATAACTAGCATGTGTAGGTTGATTGTTCCGATTGCATGGACAGTTTTTGTTGGGGTATGTTTGCTTAGTGTTGAAGTTTTTGATATCGATAATCTGCGGCCTTTTCTTGGAGATGGGTTAGGACCGGTATGGAAGGGCATCAGGCCAACCATTCTGACTTTTACTGCTGGTGAAGCGATGCTGTTCATTGTTGCTTTTATGGATAAGCCACAAAAAGCAGTAAAGGTAATTATTGCTGGATCATGTATATCAACGTTCTTTTATCTTTTAGCCGTTGTAATGACTATTGGTGCGTTTTCTATAGATGGAGTGGTCACAAGAACTTGGCCATTTCTTGATCTAGTGAGAAGCTTTGAGGTGAATTATCTTATTTTTGAGAGGTTTGAATCGCTGCTGCTGGTAATCTGGATTATGCAAATTTTCTGCACCTTCTGCATCACTATTTATGCTGCTGCTTTGGGAGTTTCTCAAATATTTCATAAACGATTTAATAGCTGCTTATTGGCTATACTTCCAGTAGCCTATGTAGTTTCCAGAACGCCTCCAAATGTGAATGCTCTGTTTGCATTAGGGACAGTTGTGGGGAATTGGATGATCGTTTTATTTGGATTAATTCCATTGCCGCTGTTAATCATCGCACATTTCCGGAGGGCGGCTTCATGAAAAAGTGGAGAGTGTCGATTACATTTCTTATATTATGTATTCTGTTGACCGGTTGCTGGAGCAGTACACCTGTTGAGGAGTTGAGTATGGAGATTGGTGTTGCCCTGGACAGTGCGGAGGAGACAGGGGATGAGGAGGCAACTCAGCAAGGAGGTGGGGGGAATCCCATGCCTGCCCAAATAATGAGTACCTATCAGTTTACGATTCCTCAAGGCTCAGGAGGGTCAGGTATGAAGTCTGGGGCTTCCCCATCCTCAACCAGAAATTACTATAACATGAGTGAAGTAAGTGATTCGATGTTTGAAGCATTACGGGCACTTTCACTGCGTACTAGACGTACTCCGATCGGACATCACCTTAAGGTCATTGTGATCGGTGAGAAGCTTGCACGCTCTACTAAGTTTTCTGAGTTAATTGATTTCTTTAGCAGGGATAACGATATTCGTCCCAGTGTTCTACTATATGTCAGCAAGGGAAAAGCCAGAGATGTATTGGAAAATGCGCTGCCGGGCCAAACCCCTTCATTTGTATTAGAGGGGATTTTTGTGAATAGAAGTCGGAGCACGAGGATATGGGAGCCAGTTTCAATAGCTAAAGTAGCGGGTCCTTTGCATGGTAAAAGAAGTTTCATGTTGCAGAATGTAATATCTTTAGAAAAAGAGAAGGAGACAAAGCTGGATGGAGCAGGCGTAATTAAAGGGAAAACGGGAAAACTCGTTGGTTTTTTTGATGCATCGGAGCTGGAAGGAATGGTCTGGCTGACTGGAAAGGGAGAGGGGGGTGCTCTCAAAGCATACGACCCGTCTAACAATAAGCTCATTACCTATGAAATCAAATCCCTGGGTAGCAAGTATAAGGCTATTGTGAAGGATGGGAAGATCTCCTTTCATGTGAAAATAGAATCTACGGGGAGATATGGTGAGGCTTTTGCTAAGAGTGCGAAGAAGTTACATGACGGCATTGTAAAGGAGGATAAAGCAGTGCTAGAGAAGCATGTCGTAGACATGCTTCAGGTCACTGTGAAAAAAATGCAGAAGGAGCTGCATACAGAGGTTGCAGGTTTCGGCAACGCTTTGCGTATTCAACATCCAGCCGTATGGCGGAGCGTAGAGGATAACTGGGATGAAACCTTTAGCGAGATTCCGATTACCTATGAAGTGAAACTGAATATTGAAGAGTATGGTGCATCAGATACATCGGCTGAATAGAAAGGGCTATTTGCAATGTTGTATGGAGCTACTTCGTTTGTGTCTGGATAGGAATGACATCATTCTGATGCAGTGCATCGAGCACTTCATCCTTTAATTGAGATGTGAAGGCATTCCATGTTTTTTTACCGATGTCCAGTTCTTCACGTCCAATAGCATTCAGTGTTTCTAGCCACAGACGTTTGTCGTTAATCAGCCCAAGTTGATCTTGAATCTCCTTATAGATCTCCTCATGCGCATGAAATTTCTGATTTAACGCAAAATCGGCTGCACTCGCGGTATAGCGCAGTTCCTTAGCGGCAATTCTTAGCTGGTGCAAAGCGTCGAAGGCTTCTTTAGATTCGGCATTGTCTTCATGAAAAATAGCTTTACAGGTTTTTTTCTTCTGCTCATAAGCGATCTCAAGCTCACGCATAACAACGTTAACATTCTTTTTTGCGACTAGGGCTTCAAGCTGCTCGCTTAGGAAGGTCTTCCACTTTTCCTCGAGGCCTTCATTGATTAGTTCAGGCAGCTCATTAGTGAGCTTCTTGCGGTAAGTTTTGCGCTTGTCCTTTTGGTAAGCAATCACTGCCTTTAACAGGTCTGCAGTTTTAGAATCTCCGTTCTCCTTCGCTTGCTTGCGCTTGTTCTTAAAAGATTCTATTAGAACATCTGCATCTCTCACTTTACCTAATCTCTTTTGCGCTTTTTTGAAAATAGGGTACAGGCCTGAAGTGTGCCGCGGATCAAGAATGGATAATAGACTTAGCAGCTTACGGCAGTTCACTCTTGCCTGGTGGATATCTTCATCAGCGAATTTATTTAATGCGTCATGGCTGTAATCCCAAAAGTTGATATAAAGGTGGTTAAGGGCTTGTTCCCATTGCTTTGTTTTGGTTAGCTGTCGTTCTTTGGTCAGCTTGTCTCCTGTCATGCAGCATCACTCCTTAACGTTTGGGATAGCATGAATTTAGGGCTTCCCCTATTATGCTCTGGGGCAAGTCCATTTACTATAAGAATAGCGTTATCATAACCTCATTTCAATTCTCTACTCACAGCATAGAGACAGATCGGTTACAATATTACTATCATTATTTATACGGATAGGCTTGGATCTTTAGCTGGTAGAGAATAGCAGGTCTCGTGGCTCATATTCGGGAAAGAGGGGCTTTGGTGGATACTAGTGAGTATGATTCAATAATTAGTAAACTTCCTTCAGAAATGGGGCTCTTTCAACATCTGAGTGCAAAGGATGAGAGCAAAGATACAGAAGCAGGGAGCCTAGAAGATATGTTGGTTCCATTCGCTTTTGAGGAAACCTTATGCAGGGATGTTGGAGCGGGCATTATACCTCCTAGCTTACATCTGTGGAGTCATTCTGGTGGTGTGGCGCTTGGACTTCGGGACAGTAAGCTACCGTGTGCAGCTCAGGCGATGCTTATGCTTGAGGAGCAAGGGATTAGAACGGCGGTTAGGCATTCAGGCGGGGCTGCGGTGCCTCTGGATTCAGGGATCGTTAATGTTTCTCTAGTTCTGACCAAAGGACGTGGAAAGCTGGACTTTCATGATGACTTTAAGCTCTTGGCTGCTTTGATCACGGAAGCGGTTGCTATAAGTCATCCACAGGCTGCGGCGCAAATTGAGGCTGGTGAGATTGTTGGTTCTTACTGCCCGGGTGATTTCGATCTGGCCATTAATGGTCGGAAGTTTTGTGGGATCGCTCAGCGTAGGCAGAATAATGCTTATTTTGTACATGCATTTGTTGTAGTTTCTGGCTCGGGACAAGAACGCGGTGAACAAATCCGCGATTTCTATGCGCAAGCCTCCGGAGGAGACTCCTCATTAGCTTATCCACGGGTTCGTCCAGAGACGATTGCTGGACTTGGTGAACTCGGTGGACCTGAAGTGGCGACAGTGTTTGTGGAGGGAATTATTCAGGCTTTAATTCACCGGGGAGTGTCTCTTAGACCATCCGGCATTTTGCAGCAAGAGACAGGATACAGCTTGGACTATGATGATCCACGTGTACTCGATGCAACGCGGGTGCTTCGCGAGCGGTATTCCTGAGGGCTAAGCATGGGTTGGAGTCTGTTAAAAAAGGACGTAATGGAAAGCTGGCTAGAGCCAGCCTACGAAACGTCTTTTTTTAATATTCAATCACGCTCTTTTAATTATACAACTCAGGACGTCTGTCCGAAAAAATCGGAATTTGTTTCCTAATCTCACGCACCTGATGTAAATCGATATCTCCAGTTAGAATTTCTTCCTCTTCAGAAGCTTCACACACAATATCTCCCCAAGGATCAATAATCATAGAATGCCCAGCAAAGATATTGGCTGGATCGCTGCCTGCACGGTTGCAGGCTACAACATAACATTGATTCTCGATGGCCCGGCTGATCAACAGCGCCCGCCAGTGGGACAACCTGGGCAGTGGCCATTCAGCGCAGACGAACAGGATTTCCGCCCCTTGTGCGGTATGGGCGCGAACCCACTCCGGAAAACGGATATCGTAACAGATTAGCCCTGCACATAAGATGCCGTCCAATGTGAAGAGTCCTTTAGTTTCTCCCGGTTGGAGATACAAATGCTCCTCCATCAGCTGGAACAAATGCAGCTTGCTGTATTGTCCAACAAGCTCACCTGATCGATTAAATACATACATACGATTGGTGACCCCAGCATCATTACGGCTAGCCACTGAACCGGCGATGATATTGATGCTGTATTGTTTAGCCAAGCTGGAGATGAATTCCTTGGTAATTTCTCCTTCTAGATCGCCAATATCTTCTAAGCGAGTCAGATCATAGCCAGTGGTCCATAGCTCAGGGAGAATCAGACAATCAGGGGCTGCGGAAGCAGCTTCATTTATTTTCTGGGCAACAGCAGCATAATTCATAGCGGGATTGCCAAATGCTATATCCAGCTGAATCAGGGATATTCTCATAGGTATCCTCCTCTTTTGTTCAAGCGTATAGCACCGGATAAGGATAAGCAATGTTGATTTTTTAAAAATGATTTGATATATTAGTTGACGGGTCAATGATTATGCGTTAGTATAATTTTGTACAAAACAATTGCATGCAATTAAATTTAGAAAGGAGGCATATTTTGACGGAGCACTGTCCTGAGGAAGAGCATATATTTGAACTGCTGCAGGCTTTAAACAAAGGAATCTCTCCAAAATTCGAACGTTGTGCCGGGATTAGTCCCACACGGCTTCGCCTCCTGCACGAACTGTTTCGGGTAGACGAAGTCAGCCAAATCAGTCTGCAAAAGGAAATGGAGATTGATGGGGCAGCCGTCACACGTCATCTGAAGGGATTGGAAGAGAGTGGCATGATCGCCCGCCGCAATAACCCAGCCGATAACAGGGTCACATTGGTCTCATTAACCGATCAAGGTCGGGAAAGAATGGTTAAATATAGCGAAGAGAAAAGGCGGTTTATCGCTACTTTGCTAACAGGTTTTAACGATCAGGAGCGAGCAGTGCTCATTGATATGCTTAATCGTCTGCAATCTAATATCATTCTGTTGTAACTTACAAATCACACACTCAAAGGAGAATTACACATATGAACGCTACACAAACAAATGATTTTCAAGAAATTATTACAGGACGCCGCTCTATCCGCAAATATGATCCATCCGTTAAAATCAGCAAAGAAGAAATGACACAGATCCTTACCGAAGCTACACTTGCTCCATCTTCAGTGAACATGCAGCCTTGGCGTTTTCTGGTCATTGAAAGTGACGAAGCTAAAGCTACTTTAGCGCCTCTCGCTCGTTTTAATAACGTACAAGTAGAGACTTCTGCAGCTATGATTGCCATCTTTGGTGATCTGAACAACTTCGATTATGCTGAAGAAATTTACGGTACTGCTGTTGAACGTGGACTTATGCCTGCTGAAGTAAAAGAAAATCAATTAACCAGATTATCCGCTCATTTCGCTAACCTGCCACGGGAAATTAACAGAGACACCGTGCTTATCGATGGCGCACTTGTTGCTATGCAGCTGATGCTGGTTGCTCGTGCACATGGTTACGATACAAACCCAATTGGTGGATTTGAAAAAGACCAAATCGCTGAAGCGTTTGGTATGGAAAAAGATCGTTATGTTCCTGTAATGCTACTCTCCATTGGTAAAGCTGTTGATGCAGGTTACCCATCTGTTCGTCTGCCTATCGATAAAGTTGCTGAGTGGAAATAATTATAAAGTTAGTAAGCCAACGCGCTACCATAAACACTAATCTTAGGAGGAATATACAATGATCATTATTCATGCTGTACTTAAAGTTAATCCAGAGCGTCGTGAACAGTTTTTGACGGAGTCTAAAGCATTACTGGCTGCTACTCATGCTGAAGAGGGTAACCTTTCTTATGAGCTATATGAGAATGCTGGAGAAGCCAACTCATTTATTATGATTGAGCAATGGCGTGATGCTGAAGCAGTATCCAGCCACAATACGAGCGCTCATTTCACTGCTTTCTCAGCTAAAGCTGGCGAATTCTTGGCTGCTCCTCTAGATGTTAAAGTATTTAGCGCAGAACAGGTAAAATAAGCTGTCTCCATTCTTAGCGAATTCTGTTTAAACCTAAACAGGGATGATCCATAGCCATAAAGGCTGTGGGGCATCCCTGTTTTGCATTTCACCCCGTTTATAAAAAGGAGATCTAGGGTATCTATCCTTACCTTGATTCAAAGGCATGCAATATAAACGATGGGGGACTTTACATATGAAGACACAGAGAAATATGATTGATTTCTTGAATTATTATCTATCCGGCGGATCGCTTGCCCGTATTATGGGTGTAGCAGGAGAAGAGGTGGAGCGTAAGCTTGAGGGGATAGACCTAGAGGCTGCCAGAGCCTATCGTCAGACGCTTGGCGGGGTCATTACGACAAGTCAGCAGCTATTCCAGCTTCCTGGATTTAGTCCAAGCTTACTGGAACAACTTACTGAAGTATTGGGCAGACTAGACTCAGGCAAGCTAAAGGTTCTGGCTCCACAGACTACTTGGAATAATCAAGTAACACCTTACGTGAATGGTCCAGAGTGTCTAGGAATGATATTAGAGGAGATTAGAAAAGCGCAGCATTATATCCACCTGTCTGTCATGCTTTTCTTTAATGATCGTTCGGGCAATCTGGTTGCAGATGAGCTATTTTATGCTCTTAAGCGTGGCGTTAAGGTAAGGGTTATGGTCAATTACACATTGACGGCATTGGGGTACGGAAATAATCTGGAGTACGGCCAGTTCTCCAAGATTGCTGATCGGCTTGAGAATGCAGGCGCCAAGCTGCTGAATACCTTCAATTCGTATTATACAGCCGTGGAATGGCGGGTGAAACGAAAGGCGCTGGAGCAAGAGGGAGTGCCGGAAAGTATTCTGTTTCTGCAGGATAAAGTGCAAGAGGATGTTGAGGTCACAGGACTAAATGTCATCGATCATCGGAAGTTTATGGTCATAGATGGGGTAACCTCGATTATAGGCAGTGTAAATATTGGTGACCAATATACGTATGAGACCCCAGTGCAGGCATCCTCTGCAATGAGTATAGATGGACATCCACAGGGGATTCCTAGTAAAGAGGCTGAGTGGCATGATGGCTGCTTCCGGATTCGCGGCGCTGCAGCGCAGCCTTTGAATGCGATGTTCTATTCTCGCTGGCTGCTTCTAGGCGGAGATCATTTTGATGTGAATGATGTCTTTTATTATCCTGATGTGGATTATCATTTTGGTGAGGAAGAATGTACGCTGTTAGCAAGCTTTCCAGGTAACCCGGTTAACCTGATTCAACAATATTATCTGGATTTAATTACTTACGCGGCTGAAGAGACGATTATCGTGAATCCTTATTTGATTGATCAGGATTTTTGGGCTCGGCTCGGGCTGCTTGGTCCGGAATGCTCGTGTAATTTGAACATTTGCAACCCGCTGGAGGTCAATGATCATCCTACAAATCGCGCGGCGGTAAGAGGCAATATGTATATGCCGTTTATTAACGGTGTTTCCTTCTATGACTACAGTGCCACCGGTCGATTTTCCCATTGGAAAATTACCTATGATCATAGATCACAAGCCGTTTTTCATGGTTCATATAATATCAACGAAAGAAGTGCCTGCCACGATTTTGAGCTGGGAATGCTGGTAAAAGGGGAGGCCTTTGCAGAGCAGATAAAGTCTATGATCGATTATGACCTGAGTGTCTCGCGGAAGATTACCAGTAAAAGTGAGTTCTTTAAGCATCCTTGGTTACACCCTAGTACTTATCTGAATAAGGCAACCCAGAATTATACTTGATAAATGGGGCTAATTCTCATGATATAATGATCGTTATAAATCATTAGGGTGGAGTATTGGCTATGCAAATCAAAATTACAAAAAGTGGTTTGAAAAAGGACGAGGTATTCTTTCTCACAGAATTTGGGGAGGGGCGGGGAATCTGGTGTGGTGCTCCTGTGAATCCAGGGGTAGAAATGGATGTGGAATTCGAGCTTTCGGAGCTGCTTATGAGGTGGGTGGATATCCATCCTGTACCTGCAGGTGAGTTCAACATCAGGCTCGAACAGGATAGGGTTATTTTTACGGGCGTGTTGGAGAATATTGAAGAAGATGGCACAGGATTTTTACGAATAGGTGAAGGGTTAGTGATGTTCGAGTGTCTCGGTGAACCTATGGCACTGGGTGTGTTCGTAGAATTGCAGGTCCGTGATGTGCGAATCTATCCCTTCAGTATTTGACGCTTCTTAGGGACTAAGATAACATACAAAGATAACATTAGATTCAGAAAGTTAAGCATGAGGAGTAGAAAGCTATGAACACCGAAATTCAGCAATTTAAGACCGAATTCTTCAAGGCGCTGGCTCATCCGATGCGTATTCGTATTCTGGAGCTGCTTAGCGAAGGTGAGAAGAATGTGAATGAACTGCAGGCTATTCTCGGCTCGGAAGGTTCTGCTGTATCCCAGCAGCTAGCTGTTTTACGCGCCAAAAATGTAGTAACCAGTGTGAAAGAAGGCACCACAGTCATTTATGCCTTACGTGATCCTCTGATCAAGGACCTTCTGGTAGTGGCCAAAAAAATATTTGATAACCATCTCGTGAATACCATTTCATTGCTGGAAGGCATGCGCGGCGAGTGAAAATGGCATAGATTAACGTTATTTTGGCGTTGACAACAGTCGCGTCCTAGAGTAATGTTCTTCTTATATTCAAATAATCAGATATTTAAAGAAAAGAAGGTTTGAACATGACAGGGCGGGGTCGTTATAAAGGCTACAACATGAACGCTTTTCGCAAGGATTTGATATCGGGGACAATCGTCGGAGTTATTGCCATTCCTTTAGGGATGGCATTTGCTATTGCTTCTGGTGTAAAGCCGGAATATGGCATTTATACGACAATCGTTGCCGGCATATGTATTTCATTGTTCGGGGGATCAAAATTTCAGATTGGTGGACCGACAGGTGCATTTATTCCTATCTTGTTCGCCATTGGGATGCAGTATGGTTATGAGAATCTGCTGTTAGCAGGGATGATGGCGGGGGTTATTTTAGTCCTCATGGGATTGTTAAGGCTGGGTGTACTGATTAAATTTATTCCGAAGCCGGTCACGATTGGTTTCACAGCAGGAATAGCGGTTATTATCTTCACCGGACAGATTGCTAATTTCCTTGGGTTAAGGAATATTGAACGGCACGAGAGCTTTGTAGATAACATGAAAGAAATTGGACTTCATCTATCGACGATCAATGGATATAGTATCCTGACCGCCGCGATTTGTCTGGCCGTTGTTATCCTAGCGATTCGCTTCGCTCCGAAGGTGCCGGGCTCATTGGTTGGCCTTCTTTGTGCGACTGTCATAGCAGCGTTATTTTTTAGCGGTAAGGTGACTACGATTGGTTTGGCCTATGGGAATATCCCTAATACACTGCCAAGCTTCCGTTTTCCGACCATTACCTGGGAGCGGATTACACTGCTGATTCGTCCGGCCTTTATCATCGCGATGTTGGGTGCTATTGAATCCTTATTGTCAGCTGTCGTAGCTGATGGGATGACAGGCAGCCGCCATAACAGCAACCGTGAACTGATTGGTCAGGGAATCGCCAATATTGCAGCTCCATTGTTTGGAGGAATTCCAGCTACAGGTGCCATTGCCAGAACCGCCACAAATATCAAAAGCGGTGCAGTTTCTCCGATCTCAGGGATCGTTCATGGGGTAGTGGTATTCCTAATTCTTCTGTTGTTTGCACCCTATGCTTCTAGTATTCCGTTGGCAGCGATGGCTCCTATCTTGATGGTAGTAGCTTGGAATATGAGTGAACGCAAACAATTTCTTCATTTGCTTAAAATCAAAACAGGTGATTCTTTGGTATTATTCATCACCTTCTTGTTGACGATATTTGCAGATTTAACGCTGGCCGTAGAGGTGGGATTAATTCTTGCGGTGATTTTGTTTGTGAAACGGATGGGAGAGGTTCATCTGGTATCCAAAGTATTGCCTGATCCTAATTCCGTCAAGGTAGGGGCACATATGGTAACGGAGAGTCATGATTGTCCGCAGATTGGGATTTATACCGTGGAAGGGCCGCTGTTTTTTGGCGCTGCGTATAGATTTGATGACACCATGCCCGGTTATGGCTCCGACCAGCCGAAAATTATATTAATGCGGATGGGAAAAGTGCCATTCATGGATACTACGGGCGAATCCAATCTGGCGGAGCTGGTGCGGCATTTACATGCTGTTGGAGGGAAACTGATGATCTCCGGTGTTCAGCCGCAGCCGCTTGAGCTACTTAAGAGAACCGGGCTATATGATAAAATAGGAAAAGCACAGTTTTATCACCATACCGGTGAAGCGATCAATGAAGCTCTTAGCAGTATTAATCACAACAAATGTATCGGATGCAGTCATGCGGCGTTTAGGGAGTGTACGGCATTATCCTGTCAGGAGGATGCAGGTGGACTACGGGGTCTGACAGGACGCAAGAAGCCAGCATTGCCTCTGAACTAATCAGCGGTACTTGAGCTTAATAAATAAAGTCGGCCTGGGCGCTATTCTTGCGTCTGGGCTTTTGTATTAAAATTGGACTTCGGAATTCTGAATTTGTACAATTGGGTATAAGTTTAATGTAATCAATATTGATAAGGAGAATATAAGCTCATGAAGGAATTGAATTATCCGAAGGTGTTTATGCTCTTGGCGGGATTGTCTGTCGCTACATTGGCGGTATATCGTGTAGTGTCACTTCAGACGGATTCGTTTTACGGTTTTTTAATTTGGAATTTGTTCTTAGCTTGGATTCCGTTTTTATTCTCCATGGCTGCTTATGAGCTAGACAAAAGGAAGATAGGCGGTTTATTACTTCTTCCTTTGGGTGTCGCGTGGCTGCTGTTCTTTCCAAACGCGCCTTATCTCATGACTGACCTGGTGCATTTAACGGTAAGAAAAAGTAGATATATCGTGGAGGGAGCCATTCAGAATCGCTACTGGTATGACTTGGTCACTCTTTTATTGTTCACCTGGAGTGGATGGTTGACCGGGTTCTTCTCATTGTATCAGTTCCAGACGGTCATTTATCGTAAAAGCAACCTGCTGTGGTCATGGGTATTCGTGCTTGCGGCATGTATGCTCGGGGGATATGGTGTACTGCTTGGCCGAGTCTACAGACTCAATAGCTGGGACGTCCTGACGGACAGGCATCAGTTGTATCAACTTGTTCTGGATAGCCTGAATCTCCAGTCCGTATTTTTCAGCTTGTTCATTGCCTTTGTCCTGCTGGTCATTTACGCGACGATGTATTGTCTACTCAATGCTCTTGGCACCGGAGAAAGACGAAGAGTTACCAGAGGGTACTAATCGGTACACTCCGGCTCAAACTGGAATTGCTTCAGATCTACCACACCTTTTTCATTAAAACTAACTCCCTCTCCCTGTAGATAGAGCCTCTGGAGGGAGTTAGACTCATCCTCAGTTAGTGCGATCATTCCTTTAGCATTAATGACCCGATGCCAGGGCAGCTTATATTTTTTGCTCATGGAGTGAAGGATGCGAACGACCTGCCTCGCTCCTCTTGGGCTACCTGCCGCGCGGGCAACTCCTCCGTAAGTCATCACTTTACCTTCTGGTATAGACTGTATGATATGAATAACTCTCTCAGTAAATGGTGTCATAGCAAGCTCAAGCTCCTATATCTTATTTTTATCCATTGCTCCTCAACAGATAAATCAATTCTAAACGAAACGGGGGACGAACAGGAGGATTTTTTGAGGATAGCAAAAAAAGGGTTGCAAAGCAATAAATACGCGTGGTATATTCTAACTGTAAAAATAATCTAAACGTTTAACAACGTGATTGAAAGAGTTCCATAATAAGATAGGAGAAGGTGTAATGAGGAAAACCAGCATTAAAGACATAGCCGCAAAGGCTAATGTTTCGATTGCTACAGTCTCCTATGTGCTTAATGGTACCCGCAATGTACGTTCTGATACAAGGGAACGAGTTGTTGCCGCCATTGAGGAGTTGAATTATAAGCCGAATGCTATTGCGAAGAGTCTCAAACTCAACCGTACGAATACAATAGGTGTTATTGCAGAAGATGTGACGGTATTTAACACGCCCGATATTATCGATGGAATTAATGATTTTGGAGATCGAAACGATTTGCATATTTTACTGGTGAATCTTCGTTTAGACAAGCGTATCGGCCGTAACTTCTCGAATACGGAAGACTACCGAAAGTATGCCGCTAATGCGGTTGCCGAACTGCTCAGCAATCAAGTGGATGGGATTATTTATATCGGTGTTCATCCCCGTGATTTAACGGGTCTAATCGATACGGAGGGTAAGCCGATTGTGTATACCTACTCTTACACACAGGACGATATCTCTATCCAGTATAATGATGAGCAAGCTGCTTACCAAGCCATGTCCTACTTGGTTAACCAAGGACATAGCAGAATTGCAGTAATCAGTGGTTTGATGGATTCTATTCCTTCCAGATTAAGACTGAACGGTTATTACAAGGCAGTTACTGAATATCAATTACCGTTCGATCCACTGTTAATTAAGATGGGAGACTGGGAGAGGGAATCAGGGTATCGCCTTACCTCCGAGTTGCTCGCTTTGCCGGAGCCCCCAACCGCGATTCTTTCCATGAATGATGTAATGGTTGTAGGTATTTTGCAGGCGGCAGAGGAAAAAGGGGTTAAAATACCGGATGATCTGTCGGTTGTCGGTTTTGATAATCGTGAATTCAGTGATTACTTACGCCCGCGTATAACAACAATGGGACTTCCGCTACATGAGATGGGCTATCAAGCTATTGAGGTTTTGTTCAATTTAATCAAGGGGACGAAGATGGATTCACTGACCATGCCGGAGTGCCGGTTGATCGAACGTGATTCCGTGGCTACGTTAAAAAATGCTGTGAAACAAAAATAAGTTTCACAGCTCCTTTTTCCTCATAAATCTAAACGTTTAACTTAAAATATTGAAGAGGTGCTAGGCAATGACGATTCTAGGCAATGAAAACTTCACGATGGAGCTAAGCGACCGCGGAGCACTTCAGTCTCTGATATTACAGGGCGACCCTAGTGAAATGAATTGGGTAGTTGATCCGTCTTATTTGAAAGAGGCAGGTTATGCGGATACAGATAAGCTATTCGGAGAATGGACAATAGAGCTGGACGGGAATATCATAAAAAGCACTGATCTGTTGCCCAAAATTACGCCAGAAGGAAAACACCGTGTAATTGTGGATTTTGAAGGCGCACCGATTGCAATCAGACTTATATATTCTCTGGAAGATGAGCGACTAAGATGGACTATTGAAGCTACAAACCGCTCACCACAATCTGTAAGAATTAATGGACTTCATGTGTGGCTTTCGCTCGCGTATATCATGTACAGAGATGAAAATGTGCAGCGCAATATGAGCCAGTCCTGTGCAGTGTTCCCCCATCTTGGTGGGGATTTCGCTAAAATCGCTGCTATTCGACGGAGCAACAAAGCACCACATCTGGGTGTTTATGGGGTTCAGGGCAGAACAGTAAGCGTAGGTACTTATTGTAGTTATAAGAATCGTTTTCTTGAGCAGGTCTCCCCTTCTTTGGATGGTCTGCTGTATCATCGGCTATCGTTGGTGGAGGACGGATCATCTATGACCGAATCTGCAGCTGCCGACTGGATATATGGTGGCGCTTACAGTTCGCTGGATCTTGGCGCTGGGGAGACCTACAGCTGGGAATACATATTCCATCCCTGTCAGAATCGAGATGATTTCTATAGGCAGGGCATGGCCTATGGACATCCGCGCTGGAGCTATACGCCTGTATTAACCCGAGGAGGAAGGTTCGAAGCTGTTGTTGATCTGCCGCAGGACCAGGTTCTACGTGAGCTGCGTTTGTATAGCACTTTACCGGGGACGGAGCTGATCCGCCAGGAGAATATTACGAACGAAGCTGTACGGTTGGAGTCAGGCAGTAGCTATGCTATATCTTTACAGCGTTTGGAGCCGGGAGAACATAAGCTGGAGCTGGTGCTAGAAGATGGACGGAGCGATATCCTGGTCTGGAATGTACTGGAGTCGATTGACTGGATTCTGGAAAAGAGAGCCGAGTGGTTGGTAAATAATAACTTTGGAGGGACAGGGGAGGTCGAAAGGCCATATGCCTTCCGTCCGCTATCGAATCAGGGAGAATCGCTGGGTAAGGTTACTTTTCTACTGATGAAGAATAGCATGGCCAAGGCTGTCCCAGAACAAGTAGCTAAGGCCGAGATTGCAGCAGTATTGGATGTGAAGGAGCATTGGTTTGAAGGCGGGGATTTTAATCATCCGCGTCCCTTGTACGGAGAATTCTACCGCATTTATGATCTGGATTATATTGGGCATGTCTTTTATCTATTGTCACGAATGGATGGTTCATTACTTAAAATTCATTCTCCTAGAGAATATCTACAATGGGCTGCCGAAATCATGTGTCTTCGCCTAGACCCTGATCGGCACAGTGGCCAGCGTGAGAAGGATGAGAGCCGTCTAAATGGGATATTTGTGCTCTATATTCTTGATTTATTAGAAGCACTGAAGCAGTGCGGTCTTTCAGAAGAGTATAAACGTCTACTTACCTTATGGGAGCGCTTTGGTAGAAATCTGGAGACAGGGATACAGCAGTATGAGGGAGCTATAACGGAGCATTTTTACGATAATGCAGGGTTTGGCCCTACCTGTGAAACGTTGTGTCACCTTGGAAATAAAGAGGAGGCCCAGCGTTATGGACAACTAATTCTGGCAAATATCGGATTCAGCAATGATTACAGAGTGCAGAATCCGGATCGCTGGTGGGAAGCTTTGTCTTATATGATTCATTCCCTTTGGGGTGGATTGGTAGCAGGAGCATCCCGGGTTGCCTATGAATTCCTTGGAGACCCTGAATATTTGGAAGCCGCTTACCGTTCTACGATGGCAGTATTCAATTGTTACGATTGGAATGTACGCTCTACTCCACGCCGTTTGTTGCCTGGAGAGGCAGCTTCTACATATAGTGTGGCAGCTCCTAACCTGAATATGCCAGAATTGTCGCGAAACCGTTTTGGGCAATCCGTATTTGTGGGGGCAAGTGATTCCTTGTTTGCTTCGCTGTTCTCGGGTGTGACAGGAGATGATTGGGATATGGGGGAGGAGCTAGTGGCCTATCTAATGGGCTTCGGGACAACCACATATTTGTACAGGGATCCACGCGGAAAGATGCGCTGTATTAACGGTTATATTGAAGAAGACTCGGAGGGCTGGATCGTAACAAGTTACGCTGCATATCCGTCAAGATATGTGCTGCTTGAGGACAAGCTCGAATATCGCACAACTGAGGGGATGCTAGAGCCTCACGTAAGACTGGCAGGCGGAATGTTCAGCCCTTGTCTGTAATCGCTAAGAATGACAAACCATGATGATTTTAGGCTAAAGCTTTAAATGCTTGGCTTGAAATAAATAGATATGAAAAAAGGGAGGCAACAAACATGAAGTTTGGAAAACGTACTCTAGTTCTATCTTTAGCATCAATGATGGTTTTTTCCGCACTGGCAGGTTGTTCGGGCAATTCCAACAATGCGGCTCCAAAGGCATCTGAAGGGTCTGGAGCAGCCAACAAAGAAACTACGCCTGATAAAGATGTAACCTTGGAATTATTGTATTGGGGTGATGATGTACAGAAAAAGCTGGTAGAAGCGGCAGCAGAAAAATATACAGCCGACACCGGAGTAAAAATCAATGCACAAGTGCTTCCAGCGGATGGCTCCTTTGATACATTTATTCAGACCCGGCTCGAATCCGGCGAACTTCCAGATATCAGTTATATGGGCGAAGGCGATATCCAAAAGTACAATGAAATGGGAATTATCGAAGATATCAGCGATTTATTAGCGGACGGAAGTATTCCTGAAAAACTATCAGCGATAACAATCCATTCACCTGAGCAAAAAGTGATCGGAGTCGGTCTATCCAACCAGCTGGAGCTGCTTTACTATAGCAAGTCCAAATTTGATGCAGCAGGTCTTGAATATCCACCCTCCAAAGTTGAAAATGCGTGGGATTGGGATACATTCGTAACAAACGCGAAAAAGTTAACGACAGATACTAAAGGAAAAACAGCGGCAGATGAAGGCTTTGATGCTGCTCTGACCGAGAACTACGGGCTTGGTATGACAGCGGGACGGGAGTTCCACCATTTCTGGGCAGCTTATGCCAACGGTGGCGGGATTGTTTCCCCGGATGGAAAGGAGTTTCAATGGGATTCTCCCAAAACGGTTGATGCCATCCAGAAGCTAGCTGATCTCGTTAACAAAGATAAGGTTGCATCCGCTTTCAATTACACTTGGAATTCCGGAATTGGTTCTGCGGTAGACGCTTTGAGTGGTGGTTATGCCATGGCGATCAGCGGCTCTTGGGATCTAGCTAATATCAAAGGGAATGAAGATATCAGCGTTGGGGTTCTGCCTAAGATGGAAAAGGCAGTAACGATGAACTGTGGTGCTCCACTTGTTGTGTACAATACATCGAAGCACATTGAGGAAGCCAAGAAATTCTATGCTTACATGGTCAACCCTGAGAACAGTCTGGAGCTGCTGAAGAGTGGTGCGTGGTTGCCAAACCAGGCAGATTGGTATACCGATCCTACCTTGGTTGAAAAGTGGACCTCCGATCTTCCTGAAAGCGCAAAAGAAACTATCCTTAGTTATTCGACAACGAAAGATTCTATCGCACAATGGCCTGCATATTACGTTCCTGCCTACCTCAAGATGAATACTGAATATGAGAAATCTATTGATCAGGCATTGGCAGGTAAGAAAAGTGTTAAAGAAGTCTATGACGCGATCATGCCAGCGATCAAGCAGTTGTTCGAGAGCGGCAAGGTTTCCTAATTAGAGCTTATATTTGAAAAGAGGGCTATTGCTTATGAACCCAGAGAGCAAAACCGAAACGGCTGCGGTCTATGTTAAAAAGCATGCCAGAGGTGTCACCAAAGAGGCGGTGGCTGGATATTTGTTTGCAGCACCGGCCATTATTGGATTTTTGGTATTGACGCTTTATCCGATGTTGGCCAGTTTGTTTTACAGCTTTCATAAAATAACGATTATGAGCGGAAGCCAAGTTATGGAATGGATTGGGCTGGATAATTTCCGGTACATATTCACCAATACCAGCTCCGAATTCAAGAAATCCATAACGGTGACCTTGATTTATGCCTTCATTAACGTGGCGCTTGTAATCACCTTTTGTCTGATTGTTGCACTCTTATTGAACCGTAAATTTATCGGCAGAAACTTGATGCGGGCTATATTCTTTCTGCCGTCTGTAGTTCCGATGCTGGCGACAACGATTGTGTGGCAGATGCTTCTACAGAACCAAGCCAAGGGTGGACTGCTTAACTGGATTTTATTGCAGATAGGAATAGCCCCTGTTGATTTCCTGACTGATCCCATCCGTATTTTTGAGACATTGTTTATCATGAGCTTGTGGACCTGTGGTGGGACGATTGTTGTGTTCATCGCTACGCTGCAGGATGTTCCGGGAGAATTGCTGGAAGCCATCGAGATGGACGGGGGAAATGCTTGGCACAAGTTCCTCAAAGTAACCTATCCGACGATCAAGCCTGTACTCTTTTTCCAATTGATTATGTGCATGATGACCTCTATCCAGATTTATACGCAAAGTGTGGTGTTGTCCAGAAATGGTGCACCCGATCGGATGACTTATTTTATCAACGTTATGATCTATGACCATTCATTTGTTCAGGTAGGGATGCGCGGTTTGGCGTCTGCTGAGGCATGGGTCGTCTTCCTAATCACTATGGCCATTACTGGTGTGCTGTTCTACTTCCAGGGCGCATTTAAAAGGGACGATTCGATGGGCAAAAGAAAGAAGGTGAGATAATGGCGGCAACCGCAATTATGAATTATACAAGTATCCAGAAAAAAAAGAAAAGAGCTAAAGCCATCAATACCGGGCTGATTCTGTTCTCCTGTCTGCTTGCAGTGGTGTTTGCTTTTCCGCTTTATTGGCTGCTGAGAGGTGCCTTCGTGAGCCACACAGAAATACTGGCGCGGCCGCCTGTGTTTTTCCCCGAGTCACTAAATGTCGATAATTTTCGGCTTGGATTGGAACGTATTCAGTTCCTGCGGCAGCTCTGGAATTCAGTTTCGATTGTAGTTCCTTATGTGATTGGGACGGTGCTGACGACAAGCTTTGCCGGGTATGCCTTTGCTAAGCTGAACTTTCCGCTGCGCGGGATGTGGTTCGTGCTGGTCATCAGTACGATGATGCTGCCTAGTGCCGTAACCCTGCTGCCACAATATTCTCTGTACACTTCTTTGGGACTGGCTGGCAAACCTGCTCTTATTATTCCGGCCTTTTTCTGTGCAGGCGGCAACGCGTATTTTGTCTTTTTGCTCCGGCAATTTTTTATGACGATTCCGCTAGAACTCAGTGAAGCTGCCAAGATTGACGGTGCGGGTTACTTCCGTATCTACTCCCGTATCATGCTGCCGCTTATACGTCCCGCAATGATTGTTGTGGCGTTGTTCAGCTTTATTAACTGTTGGAATGAATTTTTCTATACCATGATTTATTTGAAGACTGAAGCAGATTATACGCTGCCTATGGGCTTGTATATTGTGAACGGGATGCGCATTCCGAACTATGAACAGGTCATGGCACTGGCGCTCGTCGTTACAGCTCCTTGTCTAGTATTTTTCTTGATCGGCAACAAATATTTTGTTGAGGGCATTACATTAACGGGAATCAAGGGATAAAAAGGAGGAATTCATCCAAATGACAAGTCATAAATGGCCCAGAAGAGCTTCTGTAGCGGCATTATGTGCGGCTGTTGTATTAAATGCAGGGATTGTTCCCGTATCGGCTAACTACACGACTGATTTCTATCATGAAGGCGTAGGCACCGATTACGGGCAGGCGAAGTGGAAGGATAATTCTATTGTTAAGGAAGGCGTTAATTTCAGCGATGTCACCGTCGGAGAAATGATGCAGGCGATTGAAGCTTTTGATTTTGAGGCTTTTGCAAAAGATAATTCCGATTTGCCTTGGCTTGATGCCTTGCTTGTTAACGAAGGTGTCATTCCGGATGATGTCAACGATGAAGTTAGCGCCAATACTCTGTTCAGCCGGGGAAGCGCTTTGTACATGAAGACTCAGGATAATACCAAGCTGGGTTTTGTGGGAACGGTGCATTACGCGGATACTTTGAACAAGGACACGATGTATAACATCACCCTTTCTACAGGAGACTTGGCGGAACAGAAAAATGTGCGGAAGAACTACCCGAGTCATGAGAATCAGACCTACACAAGCGGAGGCCTGGAGATTAACCAGCGGAAATTTATTTCCAGCTATAACAGTGCTGTAACGCTGCTTCAGTTGAAGAATCCTACGGCCAGTGATATAACGTTGACGATGAAGGTTAAATCACCTTTCGTCTCAGCGGCTGAGGGTGATGAGCTGGTGGGTTACAGAGTGGCTGCTCCGCTAATGATAGGCAAAGCCGGGCAAAAGGTAGTTGAAGCGATGTCCTACGTGGATGTTCATCTGAGCGGAAACGGTATGAGTCCTTCCGGAAATGAACTGGTTAGAGAGATTACAGTGCCCGCCGGTGGCTCCGTTGACCAAAAGGTAGTCATGGGCTGGCTCGCGGATGAAATACCGGGCTCAAAGCTGCATTATGAGAGCTTTAAGGCTGCTGACAGCAATGACACAGCCTTCTCTGCACAGGTGCGGGAGTACAACGAGTGGTGGGCAGAGAACATTCCATATATCGATGTTCCCGATGAGAATGTGAAGAAGGTACTTTATTATCGTTGGTGGTGTAACCGCTTTAATTTGCTGGATGCCAACATTCCGGGCAATGACTGGCAGTTCCCAATGAACATGGAGGGCGTTCTCGGCTACAACAACGGGATTACGGTCAGTGTACCTTGGGCGATGCAGGATCTGAAATGGCTGCGTGATCCTTCCTACTTGTATGGAACCTGGCTGGCTCAAGGGGAATATTCCGAGAATAAGAATTATAAAAATAATCCCGGACGTCCTAACATCTGGACTTGGGATATGATGCAGAACACGTCGCAAGTAGGCTGGGACGCTTACAAGATTTACGGTGGTGGTCAGGAAATATTGAAGAAGTTTGCTGATTTTTCTGCGACTGATGTTACCGGCACACTTGAACATTTTAAAGGCACTAATCCAAATCTTGTTTATTATAACCATGGTCCGATTACAGGTAATGACGGAGATACCGTATCCATGCACTGGAATGGCAGTGGTAACTATGCCCGCCTGGATGGTTCTTCTACTACCTACGCCAATGCAGTGGCAACAGCGAAGATGTACGAGCAGCTTGGAGATACTGCGGGTGCAGCTAAAATGAACACTGTGGCGCAGAATATTAAGAATTCAATTCTGAATGAGATGTGGTACGACAAGGCTGACTTTGATGGTGACGGTGTGGCAGATACGAATGGTACAGGCAGCTTTTTGCATAAAAAAGTTGTGGGCGGTATCGATGTATTCAACCCTTGGCGGGATAATAACATGTTTGTCTTTAACTTTGGTGTAGTACCAACTGAAGGTGAAGAAGGATATGAGGCGAAATATTTATCTCAGTTGTCTGATTACGCTGATCCGAATTATTATCCGATCTTTCCTTTCTTTACAGCGGATCAGAACAGCATTATGAAGCGGGTAGAAGATTTCAAGAATGGCAAGACGGATGCCTTCGGTACAGACCAGTTCGCATGGTGTAACTTCGGCAACTATATTAATACCGTTCGTGCCTCTCTGCGCTATTATCCTATAGATAATATCAACAGTGACGTTTACAAAACACTGTTTGATTGGGGCGCTTGGTTGCATACAGTGGAACCGGGCAATACGGACCACCTGGACTCTAATGAATTTTTCTGGCTGGAGGATTACTTCTTCGGCACACCATGGACAAAAGACAATCCTCCTAACCCTAGTGGAGATATGGTACGGGCATGGATTCACCACGATACGCTTGGCATGATGAATTACACTGTGGTTGAAGATATGGCGGGTATTCAGCCACGGACAGATGACAAAATCGAGCTATGGCCGATTAATGTCGATTATGACTATTTTGCTGTAGATAACGTGCGTTATCATGATGCTAACTTATCTATCGTATGGCAGGATCCTGCTAAGTATAGTGACAATCCTCATTATCAAGGTATTCCAGCAGGTTATTCGCTCTTCATTAATGACGAACTCGTAATGACAACTAACGAAATGTCCCATCTGATTTATGATACAGCTACTGGCAAGGTGGAAAAACCTTCAGGGGATGTAACTGGGGCCGTTGGCGACAACTCGAAGACACAGGTGTTATATGAAAAAGGCAGTGCTACGACGCTTGCTGCAGCAGATCAAACATCCTTAGCCAGCAATGAGAAGACTGTCGACATGTTTAATAAAGCAGGCGTTGATATTGTTAATAACGGTACGAATCTGGCTGTTGCTTCAGGCACTACTGTTGAATCGACTTATATCAAGAGCGGTTCGAATATCCGCAACCTGGCGGACAATTCGACAATCGCATCAATTAATCATACGTCAAACACAGCTTTATTCGGCGGTTCGCCGAATTCTGTCGATACGGTTACGTTCAAATTTGATGGAGTCCAGGCTGTGGACAATGTAAAAGTCTATTTCTATAATGACCGGCTTCTGAACGGTTATGGTACACCACAGACATTTGGTGTCGAATATCAGGATGCTGATGGAAGCTGGAAACCAGTGGAGGGACAATTCCGCTATCCGGAATATATTGCTTCCAACTATAACAATGTGGAGTTCCAAAAGGTTAACACTGCAGCGATTCGCATTCATGTGACGCATCCGCTGGAACTTGCGACCGCCATCAAGGAGATTCAGATCTACAATAATAATCTGGAGGTTAAGGCGGCTGCCAATCAGGCACCAAAGGTTTATCTAGAAACACCATTGAAGGTTGAGCAAAATGTTCCTCTGACGATTATGCCGCAGATCGTTGATGATGGGTTGCCAAGTGGCAAGCTGACTTATACCTGGGAGAAGAATTCAGGTGAAGGAGAAGTAGAGGAGACAGGGCTTGATAAAGCCATGCTGCAAGCTACCTTTAAGACGACTGGTGAATACGAATACCGCCTGACTGTCAGCGATGGAGAACTGGAAACTGTCGTGAAGGTTCCAGTCACCGTATTTGTAGCTACTGCGGAACTGACAGAGATGATCGCGAAGTTTGCGGATTGGGATTCCGGCAGACTTGTCCGGAACAAGGATGATTTTACTGCGGCAACATGGCAAGAGCTGCAAGCTGCGCTGACTGCTGCCAAGGCGTTGCTGGCTCAGGGAGAATATACGCTGGAAGAGATCAAGGTGGCAACGGATCAAATGCGGATGGCGGTGGATAACCTTAGATACAGAAATGCTGCCCTTTTGGCTGCCCCTAGTGCCTCATACACTTCGGCATGGGAGTCTGTGTATGGCATTAATGATGGTTATATCCCTTATACTTCAGCAAGTATTTACAATAGCGAAGCAGAAACTCAGTATGGGAACTGGGGCGGTCCCGGTGAAAGCCACTGGCTGCAACTGACCTGGAAAGAGCCCGTGACTTTGTCAGGCAGCTCCGTGTACTTCTATGATGATGAAGGCGGTGTGCAGGTACCGGGAGATTACAACTTCGAATATTGGGATAAGGATGCTGGAAAATATGTACCGGTATCGGGCTTGAGCGAGAAAGGCAAAGCAAGAAATGCATTTAACGAGGTAACCTTTGACGAGGTGAAGACGGATAAACTCCGTTTGATTCTTAATAAGCAGTCCACCAGTATTTGGACAGGCGTTAAGGAATGGCGGGCTATTTCGTCTATGCCAGAAGGAGAAGTTCCTGCTCCCGGCGACCACGGCGCGATTGCGGGCATTGAACAGATTGCGGTGAGTACGACAGTTAACGTCGTGCCTACGCTTCCAGCTAAGGTTACGGTAACTTACGCCGATAAAACGACAGGCTTGGCAAGTGTGGTATGGGAGGAAATTCCCCTTAACAAACTCACCATTGCTACAGACTTCACTATATTTGGTAAAGTGGCGGGCACTGATATTGCTGCCAGCTGCCGCATCAGTGTGAGGTACGATAAATCTAAACTTAAAGCAGCCATTGATACAGCGGAAGATCCTTCGGTAAATGAAGAGAATTATACCGGAACGCCTGAGCAATGGGAGGCATTACGCATTGCACTAGAGGCTGCTAAAGCCACTTATGCAAATGACGGTGCTACCGATGGTGATATTAATGTGGCATATTCCAATTTGAAAAATGCCTTTGAAGCCTTACAGCCTGTCGAAGCTCATGATGCAACGATCAGCGGAATCACAATTCCGGGCGGATCTATTGATCAGGTAGCCAAAGAAATTATTTTACCGGATACGACTACGCTTGATGAGCTGAAGGAAGGACTTACTGTTCCGGTAGGGGTTACCTTCGCTGTGTACGAACCTGATAGCATTACTCTTGCGGGAGAAATCCAAACGGGTTACAAGGTCATTGTGACGGCACTGGATAAAACAACGACCAGAACGTATACCCTAACATTGGTTTCTGTAAATCCGCCTCTCATAACGGCACCTTTGGAAGAGAAGCTTAGAGCAATAGAAGCTTTGGATAAGAGCCTTTATGTAGAGGAGAGCTGGAATACTCTTGAGAAAGAAGTAGCACGAGCAGTGATATTGCTGGAGAGTGGGACTGCCACTCAGGCAGACATTGATGAGGCATTAAGTCAGCTTAATGCGGCGGTTGCGGGCCTGAAGTTGCTTTCAGAAGCTACGCCAACACCAACGCCAACATCAACACCTGTACCGACAGCGACACCAACGCCAACGTCAACACCAAAACCAACAGAGGCACCGGGTACTTATGTGCCGGTAGCCACGGCCAAACCGTCGCCTAGCGCGTCTGCGACAGCCCCTGCTGTAAGCAGTGGTAAAATCGTGGTCCAGACGGTCATCGGAGCAGATGGAAAAGCATTGGCTGAACTCACTGCCGCAGATGTTGAAAAGGCAGCTAAAGATGCAAAGGATGGTATTCTGTCCATTGTCGTGAATCCTGCCGGAAAGTTTCTTGAAGACTTACACAGATGCTAAGAACGGCAAACTTAAGCTTATTGTGGGCACTGGAGATGTATCCGGATTGCCACTGTCGGTAAGCAGTCAGTTGAATGCTGGTACAATTAAAGACATCAGTCTTAGCGTAGACGGTGTGGTTATTCCGAGTGATGTTCTGAAGACATCGGGGATCAAGCTGGCACTCCCTTATACGCTGAAGTCTGGTGAGAAAGCTCATAAAGTAGTGGTTTATTACTTGAACAGTAATCAGCAACTAGAGATTGTTAAGAACGGAAGATTTAATACAGGAACACAGATGCTTGAGTTAACTTTGCCGCAGCTTGGCAGTTATGTAGTGGGTCACTCGAATGTTTCATTCAAAGATATCGCTACAGCTAATTGGGCGGTAAACAGCATTGAAGCACTCGCAGCACGAGGTGCAATCGAAGGGATGGATGCTGAACACTTTAATCCAAGTGGAAATGTGACCCGTGCAGAATTCATCAAAATATTGATGAACGCTTTTGATTTACTAGATGAGACGGCTGTAAGCACATTTACAGACGTTAAGGATGGGGCATGGTATGCCAGTCCGATTGCGAGCGCTCAAAAGCTCGGCATTGTTAAAGGCAAAGCGGATGACAACTTTGGTGCAAGCGAGGAGATTACTCGTCAGGAAATGGCAGTCATGATTTATCGTTTGGCTCAGACGATTAATATCCCATTGACTGACGGAACAAATGCTTCTGGTGAAGCATTCTCTGATGTGAACCAGTTGTCTGCGGATGCAGCCAAAGCTGTAGAAGCGATGCGTATTAGTGGAATTATTAACGGTATGACATCCAACCAATTTGGGCCAAACGGCAAGGCTACAAGAGCGCAAGCAGCGACAGTGATCTTCCGCCTGTTTGAGCAGCTTCAATAATCGTGCAGCAATACAAGATATAAAAAACACAGGTGTCCTAGTCATGCCAATGACTGGTGGGGTACCTGTGTTTTTTTGCTGCTGACCGTATGTCCCGAACGCCAGCTTTATTAGTTCAAAGCTGCTAGCTCAAAGGTGCCAGCCCCAAACGCCTAACTCAAAGTTGCTGGCTCAGAGATGCCAGTGCCAAACGCATAGAACAAGCTGGCAACCCCTAAGGCCTAACTCAAAGTTGCTAGCATAGAGATACCAGCCTCAAACGTCTAGATCGAAGTTGCTATCTCAGAGCTGACAACTCAAAAACACCTAATCACATGCTCGTATCCCCCATGCTCTTAAAACAAACTTTGCTTCATGGTATGTCATTTGCACGCAAGAGATCGCTAACGGACCCAGTAGCCGCTAAACACAGCATTTATCGACTTTTGGCTTGCTATCGGACTCCATAGTAGCTATTGGCATGAAAACCGCCCAATATGAGCCTCTTTTGATAAAATAGCTGCACTGGAGTCCGAAAATGTGCCAAAAAGGAGATAAATGAGCAAATAACGCCTCCTGAGTCCGTAAGTGCCTGAGGATGCAAGTGGTGTTATCGCGGCTAAGTCCGTAAGTGTCTGAGGATGTGTTTGGTGTTATTGTGCTAGGTCCGTAAGCTCCCCGGGGAGAGGGTGTTTTGGCGCTAACGGACCCAGTAGCCCCTAAACGTTGCATTTATCGACTTTTGGCGTATTATTGGACCCCATAGTCACTATTGGCATGAAAAACGCCCGGTTTGAGCCACTTTTGATGAGATAGCTGCACTGGAGTCCGAAACTGTTCGCAAAAGGCAATAATTGAGCAAATAACGCCTCCTGAGTCCTTAAGTGCCTGTGGATGTATTCGGTGTTATCGTCCTAGATCCGTAAGCGCCTGATGATGTGTTGGGTGTTATTGTGCGAGGTCCGTAAACCCCAAGGGATGAGTGTGATTCGGCGGTAACGGACCCAGTAGCCCCTAAACGTTGCATTTATGGACTTTTGGCGTGCTATCGGTCCTCAGAGTCGCTATTGGCATGAAAACCGCCCAATATGAGCCACTTTTGATGAAATAGCTGCACTGGAGTCCAAAACTATGCCAAAAAGGCGATAAATGAGCAAATAACGCCTCCTGAGTCCTTAAACGCCTGAGGATGTATTTGGTGTTATCGTGCCTGAGTCCATAAGCGTCTGAGGATGTATGCGGTGTTACGTGCCTGAGCCGAAAGCGTCTGAGGATGTACTCGGTGTTGCGTGCCTGAGCCGAAAGCGTCTGAGGATGTATGCGGTGTTACGTGCCTGAGCCGAAGCGCCTGAAGATGTACCCGGTGAGTCACTATTGGCATGACCCCAAGGGCTGATTGGGTTACTTACCTGCCGAACCCGGCGTATGGAGTAGTCTCGTTTCTTTCTTGTTGATCCCTTTTCAGTATAATTTTGGCGGATAGGATTTGGAGAGACGGGGGATAATTTCTAGGAAACCTAATTCTGACAGGAGTGACTACTGTGGAGGAACGGCCAGCAGGTGGAAACAGAAATACGTCTCAAAAAAACACAAAATCTGAGCAGACTCTGAGTACGTCACTGGATGAAATGATGACTTTGTTTCGAAACATATTCAAGGACGATGAAACGCTTAGAATCAGAGTGTTTAGCAACATGTTTACTGATAGTCTTCGCTTTGGGTTAGTCTATGTTGACGGAATGGTTGACAAGCATTTGATCCAGGAAGGGATTATTAAGCCTGTTATGGCTTTTGATTTTACCAAAAAGAATTGTGACAATAAAGCCGAGCTGATGGAGAACATCCGGACGCAGGTCATTAGCATTAGTGATGTGGTCGCCTCTGAAGATTTTGATGAAATGATTTATTCGATTATAGCTGGCAAGACCTTACTGCTGATGGACGGCTTTGCGGGTGTTCTGAACATTGGGGCACAGGGTTGGGAGACGAAAGCTCTTGCGGAACCGGTGACCGAAAAAAGTGTCAAAGGTCCAAGGGAAGGATTTACGGAATCACTGTTAGTGAATCTCACCCTTATTCGTCGCAGGGTGCAAGACTCCGAGTTAAAGTTTGTTTTTAGTTCACTGGGAACACGTTCCAAAACACCGATATGTATCTGTTATATGGAGAGCTTGGCATCACCGGCTATTCTCAAAGAATTACAGAATCGAATTGAACAGATTGACATAGATCTTATTCTGGACACGGCATCTCTGGCGGAATTAATTAGAGACGAACCCTATTCGCCCTTTGAGATGACAGGAAGTACAGAGCGCCCGGATGCCGTAGTCAGTAACATGATGGAGGGCAGAGTTGCCGTGCTTATAGAAGGCAGCCCGTTTGCAATGACCGTTCCCTATCTATTTGTAGAGAATTTTCAAGCCAGCTCGGATTATTACATTAACTTTTATTTTGGTTCGTTCAATCGAATGTTAAGAGTTTTTGGAGCTTTTTTGTCGATCAGTATTCCTGCTCTTTATGTAGCTTTAGTTACCTATAGCCAGGAAATGATCCCCACCATGTTGTTGCTCAGTATTTCTACAGCAAGAGTAGCAGTCCCTTTTCCTACAATAGTAGAGGCGCTATTCATGTTAACTATTTTTGAAATATTAAGAGAGGCGGGCGAGCGGATACCTACCTATATAGGGCAGGCTATCAGTATCGTAGGCGCTCTCGTGTTAGGACAAGCGGCAGTGGAGGCCAGAATAGTGAGTGCTCCAATGATTATTGTAGTCGGTTTAACAGGGATCATGACGCTACTTAATCCTAGGTTGACCGGTCCTTTAATTATCGTAAGAACATTGCTGCTGGGTGCGAGTTTTTTCCTGGGGATATACGGATATTTTCTTGGAATGCTTGGTTTAGTAGTACATTTGATGAGTTTGCGCAGCTTTGGGGTTCCATACATGCTTGAAGTAGGCTCTATCCGTCCTCAGGACATTAAAGATACAGCGATCAGGGCGCCGTGGTGGCATATGTATCTGCGTCCGGCGTTGATTGGGGCACGAAATATGAGGAGAAAAGGTTCCAATAAAGTAAGGAGAAGACCATGAGCAAGCTGAAAAGGATACTTCTGATTGTTATATCCATGATGCTTCTGATCTGCAATACAGGCTGCTGGAACTACTTTGAAATTGACGATATGTCGATTGTTGCTGGGGTCGCAATTGATAAGGGGAAAAAAGACGGTCAGTTATTGGTAACGACAGAAATTGTAGATACGAAGGAAGGGTTGAAATCAAGTCAGGCTGGCTTCAAAATGATTACGCTCGCGGGCGAAACCATGTTTGATATTGTGCGGGGGATGATCTCGATTACTGGAAAAAAGTTATTTTGGAGCCATTCTAAGGCGATTATCCTCAGTGAGGAGATTGCAAGGGAGGGAGTCACCAAAGTAATTGATTGGTACAACAGGGATACGGAAACCCGATCAGATGTGTATATCTTTGTCGCTAAAGACAAACCGGCTCAAGAAATCATAAGCCTAAGCAGTTCAACTGAGAGTATTATGTCTTACGCACTTGCACAGCAGATGAGAACTGAGAAGAATGTCAGCACAGCGCCTGTTGTGGAAATCTGGGATTTCATTGACAAGCTTGAGGCTTCTGGAGAATATGCTATCGCTCCGTTAATTTATGTCCATGGACAAAATAAGATGAAGAATGCACGAGTTAGCGGAACAGCTATATTCAAAATGGATAAAATGATCGGTATGATCAGTGGCGAAGAAACGAAATACATGCTGTTTGCCAACAATCAAATCCAGGGAGGTGTGTTAATCGTAAAGGATGAAAGTGGAGAGCCTAACTTTTCGCTCGAGATTTTATCCAATCGCACAAAAATAAAACCTGTATGGGTAAATGGTAAGCTCCAAATAAAACTTAATACACTGACACATGCCGGATTGGACGAGGTCAAATCTTCGGGCGAATTCAATAGTCTGGACAGCAAGAAGACGATAGAAAGGTGGGCTGAAAAAGAACTAGAAGAGCAGATTTTCTCCGTTATTCATAAGGTTCAGAAGGATTACCATGCAGATATTTTTGGGTTTGGAGAGCTCCTTCATGAGAAAATGCCGCGGACCTGGGAGAAAATCGAGAAAAACTGGGTGAAAGAATTTTCCAACGTAGAAGTAGTAGTGAATTCCAAGGTGATTATTGAGAACAGTGCACAAACGACAAGGTCTATCAAGATTCATCAAAAATAGGTGATAATATTGGTTGTGGTGGTCATGTTTATCTATGTAGTAATTGTTTTAATTGATCCTTATGGTCTGTGGAAGCAGGGGATGAAGCGGGATTTTTATGTTTCTTCTGCATTATGTCTAATTTCATTCTGTATTGCCTTTGCATTGGCAATGAGATGGTCGATTCCTAGTCCGTCACCATTCCTTGTGTATTGGATCAAGAAGCTATTCTAGGTATTAGCCTAAAGGGAGGATAGAGTATGAATAAAGAGATCATATCAACAGGGCATGCTATTAGTATTGCTGTCTTATTTATTATGGGGACTTCAATATTTATGGGCGTACCGGGACAATCCGGTAACAGTAACTGGATCGCCGTATTGTTAGCTATGGTGCTGGTTGCCCCACTTTTGCTGATATATGCCAGACTCCACGTCCTATTACCGGGTAAGGATCTATTTGATATGTTGATTACCGTGTTTGGCGGAATCCTGGGTCGAATCATCTCCACTCTCTATATATGGTATTCCTTTCATTTGGGGGCACTAATTATTAGAAACTTTGGAGAATTCAGTCGCACAATTACCTTAACGGATACCCCTATGTTAGCACCTATGATATGTCTGGGACTATTGTGTGTTTGGGTGGTTAAGGCGGGGATTGAAGTGATGGGGAGAAGCGCTAAGCTCCTGTTGCTGTTTGCTGTATTTGTTAATTTAGTACTGATAACACTCGCCTTTTCCAGACTGGAATATCATCATTTACTTCCTCTGTTGGACAAAGGCTGGCAGCCTTTATTAAGCGACACTCTGGGTACTTTTTCTTTTCCATTTGCGGAGATTGTAATATTTCTGGGAGCATTCAGTAATTTATCGGACAAGAGCTCAATACGGAAGATATTATTTGGTAGTCTAGTAATTTCAGGGGTGATTATCATTATGGCTACTTTGCGTAACCTGTTGATGCTGGGTCCTGAAGTTCTATCCAGTTTATATTTTCCCGCTTATGTGTCTGCTGGCCGTATTAATGTAGGTGATTTTCTGACCCGAATTGAAGGTTCATCGGCAGTTGCTTTTGTAATCACTACTTTTATCAAGACAAGTTTATGTCTGTATGTAGCGAGTAGTGGGATAGCAAAAGTACTCAAGCTCAAGAGTTACCGCTCTGTTGTGCTTCAGATGGGACTACTCATGATCTATTTTGCGGATTTTGTGTACAAGGATATTATGGAAATGTACTATTTTTCTTACCATATTTATAAAATATACGCCTTTCCTTTTCAGGTGATTATTCCACTGATGTTATGGATTTGCGCTGAAATTGTTGTGAGCCGGCGTAAAAATAAACAGCTAGCGCCGCAGTCGCAGCAATAGCTCTAATAGGAGGATACAGGTGTCTCGTAAGCCTTAAAGTGGCTGGTTGCCCGTGTCTTTTTTTATTTCGTTTTATTTGATCACATTTACGCTTTTAAAGCCGCGGGAAATGTGCAAATAGCGTCCTCTGAGTCCGTAAGTTTCAGGAGAAGGCGATGATGCTATAATGATAGATACATAGATAGAGTTTACTTTTTTATTGAGAACAGGGGAGCTGATCTATCATTGAATACATATATTCTTATATATGATAGCTTTGTGCAGTTTGAGGTTACATTGGCAGCTTATTTTATGAAAACAAAGGGCGAGGTCTATACCTTAAGCTTGGAAGATAAGGCGTTAATCTCCTGCGAGGGTTTTTCTGTGAATCCATCAGTATTGGTTGAAAATGTGGACGTTAGCACCATAGATTTATTGATTATCCCTGGTGGGGAAACAGATAATTTAATAGGGCAGGAGGCTCTATTAGATTTAATCAGAAGCCTGAATCGAGCAGGAAAAGTCATCGCGGGCATTTGCGGTGGGGTATCCATTCTTAAGGCTGCCGGAGTACTGGATGGTAAGGTTTATGTGGACAATGAATCTGGGGTATCTAACGTCTTTGTCGATGGAACAATCATTACCGCTAAACCGAATGGATATGTAGACTTTGCGCTTGAAATTGGGCGAATAATGAGTATCTATAAAGATGAGGCAGATTTGCAAGAAACGATAGATTTCTTTAAACATTTTAAATCCGTCTAAGGAGTAGAAGAGGGGAAACATGTATGAACGTTAGCAATATCATTATGTCCTCTTATTGGGGTAGAGAGGTTAAACATAAATATATCACCCAAGGGTCCAAAGCGCTGGCTGTTATTTTTCCGGGTAAAAATTATTCAGCTGATCGCTCTCTGCTAGATTATGCGGCTAAAGCTGCCCGGGAGCATAATTGTGATGTTCTGCTTTTAGAATATGGTTACCAGAGTGCAAGGGTGGATTTCAAACGTGAAGAAATGAGTATTATCATTGAGGAATGTAAAGCTGTGATCGCTTCTCTTCCGGATTATAAGAGATTTCTTTTTATAAGTAAAAGCATGGGCGCTGTTATTGCAGGTAGAATAGCTGAAGAGCTAGAAATACAGAAGAAGACGTCTCATCTATATATCACCCCGTTGCCTGAGGCGGTGCCGCTGATTCAGCGGAGTCGTGGTACTGTAATCTATGGCGGCAGTGACCCCTTATTTGGTCAAGAACATTCCGGTGAAATTAGTGGGCTGAATCATTTGAAGGTGTATAGAATCGATGATGCTAATCATTCGCTGGAGGTAGGCAGTGTCAATGAGTCACTAGCTATACTGTTGGTCATCATTAATTTCTATCATGAGTTTTTCCGTGATGCTTTAAATACATAACTTTAGGAGATGATGATTGTGATTTTGGAAGCTGCGATGCTGCAAGTAAAGCCTGGTTTGACTACTGAATTTGAGCAAAGCTTCAAGGAGGCGTCAAGTTTAATCTCCTCGATAGAGGGTTATATGGGCCATGAATTACAACATTGCTTGGAGGATGATCATAAGTATCTGTTGCTGGTGAAGTGGAGAACGCTTGAAGACCACACTGTTGGTTTTAGAGAATCCAGCCAATATCAGGAATGGAAAGCACTCCTTCACCATTACTACGACCCATTTCCGGTAGTTGAGCATTTTACCCGCATTAATCTGGACTAAATGGAGGATACCGAATGAAGGCGAAGCTTGTTGGGGAAGGCAGAACAGCGGAGATCTGGCAACATGACGATCAGAGGATTCTTAAATTGTACCGGGAGGATATAGCAGAGCAACACGTCAGCCGGGAATATAAAATCAGCCGGTTTGTACATGCGCGGGGTGTTCGGACCCCTCAGCCTTTTGAGCTTATTACTGAACAGAATCGACAAGGTATCGTTTTTCAACAAATTCAGGGTCCCTCTTTACTAAAGGTGATGGGTGAGAAGCCTTGGAAAGTTACCCAATATGCCAGGCTGATGGCGGGGCTTCATTGTGATTTGCATAAGCTTGAAACTACAGAGGAAATCGGCCAGCAAAAGGATATGCTGAAAAGTCAGATCATGGTTGCCCCTATGCTGAGCGAAGAGGAAAAATCCGTCATTTTGAAGTATCTGGAGAAGCTGCCGGAAGGCACTCGTTTATGTCATGGGGATTTTCATCCCGACAATGTGCTTATGGATGAACAGCTCTGGGTGATCGACTGGATGACGGGTGTAGTGGGAGAACCTGCTGGAGATGCTGCGCGTTCCGTAGTGATGTTCAGTTTGGGAGCTATGCCTCCGGGAGCTTCTGCCTTCTCCAAATTAATGTTAGGTTTTATAAGAAAAAGATTAACTAAGGGATACATTCAAGAGTATCTCAGATTATCAGGACACACTTATGAGGACGTAGACCGCTGGATTTTGCCGATCGCGGCCGCGCGTCTGGTGGAGGGGCTTTCGCCTCCAGAGAAGGAGCTGCTGGTAAAAGAAGTTCGTAAACGTCTACACACCTTAGCCGCAGAGGTAAGCTGATCATGGCACAAAACGGAGGCGTATTCTATGACTACCTATATAGCGCTGCTGCGTGGAATTAACGTCGGCGGGAACAAAATTATTAAAATGCTGGACCTGAAGGCGATGTTTCAGACTCTTGGATTTGCAAATGTACGAACGTATATTCAGAGCGGAAATGTCGTATTTGAGAGTGATGAAGGTTCGGAGAGCCTGCTTAGCGGAGTCATTGAACGTCAGATTCATGAGGTTTTTGGATTCGAGATCTCTGTTATTATCCGTACTTTAGCGGAGATGGAGAACGTGATCGCTAACGATCCCTTTCAGCTCTCCGAGCCAGAGGAATTCAAAAGATGGTATGTTACTTTTTTACCAGCCGAGCCTTCAGCGGAAGCATTGGATAAACTGCGCACTTATGAGAATGGACCGGATAAAGTACGTTTTGTCGGCAGAGAGATGTATATATTATATGAGGTCAGTGTGAGCCAATCGCCGCTTTTTAAAGTCCCTTTTGACAAAATACTCGGGATGCCCATTACCGCACGCAACTGGAACACGGTGAATAAGCTTGTTGCCATAGGCAAGATGGAATAACATAGTTTGGATTGAAAAGAGTACCGAAAGGCTCCACATTGTGGGGTCTTTTTTGCGTTCTGGCAGCCTCATTTATTCAGCAAACATTCAGCTTGCACTCATTGAGAGTTAAGGTATGGATGAAATAATACACCTACGGAAAGCTTGGGCCGGAGTTACAGAACTGCCGGCATATAGAATGATCAAGGGATAGGAGTGAAATGGAGATGAGTTTTGCTAGAAAAATAAGCTCGGATCTTATACTGTGGCTCATTTTAATACTCGCTGCTTTTTTGTACGGTTATGGAGTTTGGAATGACCACTATGTGAATACATACTACACCACTGCCGTGGGAAGTATGCTGCAAAACTTTCATAATTTCTTCTTCGCTTCACTCGACTCTGCAGGTTCAGTCACGGTGGATAAACCACCGGTCACCTTTTGGATTCAGACTCTTAGCGCACTCATTTTCGGGCTGCATGGCTGGAGTGTAATTTTACCTCAGGCGCTTGGGGGCGTGGGCTCCGTGTTGCTCGTATACCTTCTGGTTAAACCTACCTTTGGTAAAGCGGCAGCACGTTTAGCAGCGCTGGCCATGGCAACAACTCCAGTAGCGGCGGCTGTTAGCCGGACGAATAACATTGATGCTTTGTTAGTATTCACGTTACTGTTGGCGGTTTGGTTTTTATTTAAAGGAACGAAGAGTAATAAGCTGGGCAGTCTCCTTGCCGCATTCGCTTTAATCGGTGTTGGGTTTAATGAGAAGATGCTGCAGGCTTATATGGTTTTGCCGGCTTTTTATCTCTTTTATGTCTTGGCTGCGAAAGTGAACTGGAAGCGAAAAACTGGAGTATTAGCGGCCTCGACAGCTATATTACTCGTGGTCTCGTTATCCTGGGCAGTGATAGTGGATTCGATTCCCGCTAGTAAACGACCTTATATCGGCAGCAGCGGTACTAACTCCGTGCTCAATCTTGCCTTTGGTTATAATGGTGTCGCGCGGTTGACGGGTGATCGGGGGACAGGTGGTGGCGGAGGTGGAATGCCTTCAATGAATGGTGGTGAGATGCCGAACATGAATGGCGAGATGCCAGCTATGAACGGTGAAAGACCCGCTATGAACGGGGCAGATGCTGAAAATGGTACGGATAGCGGACGTGGAGCATTTTCGGGTCGGCAAGGCATAAATTC
Source organism: Paenibacillus sp. FSL H3-0329 (assembly GCF_037963285.1). NCBI lineage: Bacteria > Bacillati > Bacillota > Bacilli > Caryophanales > Paenibacillaceae > Paenibacillus > Paenibacillus sp. FSL H3-0329. The sequence continues at coordinate 631,196 of NZ_CP150150.1, forward strand.
AACCTCAGACGGTCAAAATGGCGCCGATGATGGAGGTTCACCAGGGCAACCACCCGGCGGTGGAACAGATAATCAAAACCGGCAATTTGGTGGTGAAGGTGGGGGCCAAGGACAACGCAGCGGCATGAATGGCGGCGGAGGTGGAATGTTCAATACTGGAACCGCAGGTCCACTGCGCCTGTTCCAATCAGAGCTGTCAGGTCAGGCAAGCTGGATGCTGCCTTTTGTATTGTTTGGTTGTATTGGATTATTCGCTAATCTGCGGAGAAGGAACTTTACGCAAGGGCATAAAGAAGCTCTATTCTGGTTAGCATGGCTGGTACCGGTGATGGGATTCTTCAGTATTGCGGGATTCTTCCATCAATATTATCTGGTGATGATGGCTCCGCCGATAGCCGCGCTGGTCGGTGCAGGCTGGTCAAAGCTCTGGAGTCTGTATCGCGAGCACTCTGGTTGGCTGTCATGGCTATTGCCAGTTGCGACGCTGGTTACAGCAGTTTTTCAATGGTACATTATTCATCCTTATGACGATACGATTGGCAGGGGCTGGTCGATTGGCATTCTGGCAGCCGGTATAGTTGTTTCTTTGGTGCTGGTCGTTCTTAAAGGCAAGCAGAAGCCATTTGTTTTCTCGGCAAGTATTGTCGCTGTACTAGTATTGTTAATTGGCCCGCTCTACTGGGCAGCTACCCCAATTACTTATGGCCTGAATAGCCAAACCCCTGAAGCAGGACCAGGGAGCAGTGAGGGCAGAGGAGGAATGGGCGGCAATTCTAGCAACTTTGGGCGTAATAGCGCCACAAGTGCGAATGAGAGTCTGCTGTCCTATCTGGAGGAAAATAATACTGGGGAGCCTTATCTGTTTGCCGTATTGGATTATGGCACAGCAGCTCCTTATATCGTCGATAAGGGGGCATCGGTTGTTATTCTGAACGGTTTTTCCAATTCGGACACAGTATATACCACAGATACCCTAAAGGCGTTAGTAGAGAGTGGCAAGGTGAAATACTTCCTGCTGAGCAGCGGCGGTATGGGTGGTGGACGTGGAGGGAATTCTACGCTATCTACATGGATTACCGACAATGGCACAGAGGTTCCAGCAGCGGATTGGGCAGGAAACGACGCTGGCAACAGCGGAACGTTATACAAAGTTACAGTTAACTAGTTCAGTGTTTTAGGATACGAAGCGTGCTCATACATTTGCAGGCACGCTTCAGCATTCAAATTAAAGGAGGAGCTGCTCATGAGTATCAACGTGCGCTATTCCATTATTATACCGATGTTTAATGAAGAGGCAGTCATTCAGGAAACGTATCGTCGTATTAAAAAAGTGATGGCAATGACGGAGGAAGTATATGAGCTGATCTTCGTGAATGACGGCAGCACAGACAACTGTGCCCAGATGATCGAGGAATATAGCTATTGGGATGAGAGTGTGAAGCTGATCGATTTGTCACGTAACTTTGGACATCAGATCGCTATTACTGCCGGAATGGACTATGCCCTTGGGGATGCAGTTGTCATTATTGATGCTGATTTGCAAGACCCGCCTGAATTGATCTTGGACATGATTGCAGAATGGAAGAAGGGGTATGAAGTTGTATATGCTAAACGGGTGAAGCGAAACGGTGAATCCTTATTCAAAAAGTGGACGGCCAGCCTGTTTTATAGAATTCTGCGTTATTCAACCGATATTTCTATCCCTGTGGATACAGGTGATTTTCGGCTCATAGATCGTAGGGTTTGCGAAGAGCTCAAACGTCTACCGGAGAAAAACCGTTTCGTACGCGGACTGGTCAGCTGGGTTGGTTTCCGTCAGAAGGCGATTGAATATGAACGGGATGAACGTCTGGCGGGGGAAACAAAATATCCACTAAAACGTATGATCAAGCTCTCTTTGGACGGAATCACCTCCTTTTCTTATAAGCCGCTGAAGCTGGCAGGATATTTGGGCGCACTGCTGTCGGCTTCTGGTTTTCTGTACCTTATGTATGTATTGTACCTGGTAATTTTTACAGACTCAGTCGTTAAGGGCTGGGCTTCGATGATTGGAATTACGCTGACCTTTAATGGCTTCGTACTCATTATGCTAGGAATACTAGGTGAGTATATCGGCCGGATTTATGATGAAACTAAGGGACGTCCGCTTTATATTGTCCAAGAGTTCTATGAAGGTAAGGGGCAGCAAAAGAATGTTCGTGAGCACCCTGTGACCCATCTCCGTAAATAAACTGCAAGGGAGGGATTCCTGATGAAGATTAGAAAAGCTGTCATTCCCGCCGCGGGCTTAGGCACTCGTTTCCTGCCTGCAACTAAGGCTCAGCCAAAAGAAATGCTGCCCATTGTGGATAAACCAGCGATTCAATATATCGTAGAGGAAGCCGTTCGGTCTGGTATTGAAAGTATTATCATCGTGACCGGCCGCAATAAGAAGTCGATTGAAGATCATTTTGATAAATCGGTGGAGCTGGAGCAGACGCTTCTGGAAAAAGGGAAAGAGGATCTACTTCGTGAAGTCCAGCTAATCAGTGAGCTAGCGAGCATCCATTACATTAGGCAAAAAGAGCCGCTGGGACTGGGCCATGCCATCCTTTGTGCGGAACAATTTATCGGTGATGAACCTTTTGCTGTTCTGCTTGGTGACGATATCATGGTCTCGGAGGACCCGGCGCTGCTGCAGATGATGAGATTGTATGAGCAAGAGGAGCAGACCATCGTCGGTGTGCAGCAGGTGCCACGGCAGGAGGTTAACAAATATGGGATTATAGCCTCCAGCGGCTCACTAAATGGAGTTCATGAAGTAAAGGGATTGGTAGAGAAGCCCTCGCCTGTAACAGCTCCTTCAGAGTATGCCATTATGGGGCGATATATTTTGGAGCCTTCGATATTCACAGTGCTGGCTAACCTCGAACGTGGAGCGGGCGGTGAATATCAACTGACGGATGCTTTGCACGAGGTATGCCGGCATGAAGGATTGCTGGCGCTCGATTTAATCGGCAAGCGTTATGATATTGGTGATAAATTCGGTTACATTAAGGCCACGCTGGAGGTAGGTTTGATGCGAGAGGATTTGCGCCCATTATTGGTTCCGTATTTGCAGGAGCTGGCTGCTAGTCTTAAGGGAAGAGAAGAAGAAGTGGACTCCTTGCATCGGAGTATACACAGTTGAGGGAGAGGAACTGTTTCAAACGATCATAACATCGGCTTCGGCGGTGGCATGAGGTTTTGAAGCAGTTTTTTTGCGTGTGGTGTTCAAAGGGCAGGTGAGGGACGAGCAAATAGGTGTACTTTATACAATTAAAAGTATGGGGGAACAGCTGCAAATCGATTTAGTTGCACTTGATACATCTATATCTTCACATTTTAGCTAGAATGCTCATATAGCCTGTTTTTAGTTGCATAAAATACACTTAAAACAGCCGTGTGGGTGTTATTGTTTGAAATAGCTGCATCAAGTGCAGTTATTCTTAAATCTCGTAACTTGGTTCTCCTTGGTGACGAAAAAATCCGGAAGACCGATTCCTAAGAATCATCCTCCGGATTATGATTTGAGTACTGAAGATTAAGCTTTCAACACATCATGATCAACGTAACGCGCGCCATTTAACTCGCTAATTACATTAATAGCTACCTTCGCACCATCGCCTGCGGTAATAATGGCATGTACACTTACTCCAGCAACAGTACCAGCAGCCCAAATACCTGCGATATTCGTTTTGCCTTCAGCATCAACGGCTACTACAGTTTTGATTCTTGGCTCTGTACCATCCTTAGTCTCTACGCCAGCTTTGGCAGCTAGATCTGTAAGGGCGCCTGTGGCGAGAATGACATGTTTTGCTTCATAGATAATTCCATCTTCAGTTTCAATGACAAAACCATTGCCGCTGGAGGTGAGGTTGATAGCCTGTTCGGAAACCAGCTCAGCGCCAAATTTAACGGCTTGCTTATGGCCGGTTTCGACCAGCTCAGGACCACCTACTTCGGAAATTCCATAAAAGTTCTCAAACCAACCTCTGCGGGTCATGCCCTTATCGTTGTCGATCAGCAGCGTTTTTTTGCCCGCCTTGGCGGCGAACAGGGCTGCGCTTGCACCGGCAGGACCGGCGCCAATTACGGCGATTTCGTACATGTATTTACCTCCTAAAAGTTTTGTGGAGCGATGCTCCTTAGAATGGACTACATAGCAAAACTGGCATCGAAAGCATACGCTTGGTTTTGTGGAGCGATGCTCCAGTTCCTCTTAATTATAACGGTTGTTACTGTTCCTTGGCTAATCCTTCCTCACAAGGCAGGCTGACCGTAAATGTTGTCCCCTCGCCGACGGTGCTATTTACACTAATCTTGCCGTGATGCGCCTCGACAATAGATTTTGTGATAGAGAGGCCTAAACCTGATCCGCCATATTTACGTGTGCGAGAGGAGTCACTGCGGTAGAATCGATCAAAGATATGTGGGATATGCTCTGCGGGAATTCCGCAGCCATTATCCCGCACGCTTAAGAGAGCCTGATTTCCTGCGGCTTGTAAAGAGAGATGAATGCTGCCTGCCGCGGCATCGGTATGCTGAACTGCATTGTGGAACAGATTCAGAATCACCTGCTTGAGCTTATAGGGATCATATTTACCACGGATACCATAGGAGATATCAAAAGTAACTTTACGTTGATCTGCGAGCAAAAGCAGATGCGGCTTCATTTCGTGAATTACCTCGCTGAGAATCAGGTCAGTCATCTGCAGCTGTGGAGCTCCATCCATTCGAGCGAGCAGTAGCAGATCCTCGACCAGCTTATTGATCCGTTTCGATTCACCATGCATGCTTCGCAACGAGTTATATAACTGTTCTTTATTATCGGCGGCGCCCCGCAGCAAGACCTCAAGAAAACCGTGTATTGAGGTGAGCGGAGTTCTAAGCTCGTGAGAAGCATCGGCAGCGAACCTGCGCATCTGCTCCTTGGCCTCCCGTTCATTATGAAAGGATATTTCGAGACGTTCGAGCATACCATTGAATGAATGAGCAAGCTTGTCGATCTCGGCCTGTCCTTGGTCAACTGGAAACCGAATGTCCAAATTACCGGCATTAATGATCTCAGCCGATTCTCCCATATTAGAAAGAGGAACTAACGTCTTTCGCAGGGCCGGCAAGTATAGGAATAATCCAGTCAATAAAGCAATCACTGACAAACCTGCGTAGATCAGCAGCTGCTGCATAATCACATCCGTTAATGGCCCCGTGCTCACACTCATTTGCAGCAGCAATCTAGTATTTCCAGGCCTATAAAGATTCATGAATATGGCTAGATGTTCAGTGCCGTCTTCAGCTTGGATGAGCTTGTAATTTCCTGTTGCCCTATCTGTGGTGTGAATCAGCAGCGCATCGTATTGCTCATTGGTCAGCCTGGGTGCTGCTATATCTGAGAGGGTCAATTGCTGTAAATCCCTGAAGGTGCCATCCGAGCTGTACATGGCGAGAGTTGTATGGGCATCAAGCAGAAGCGGGCGCCGGTTCTCGCCAGTTCGCAGCCCACTTGGCATTTTATTCATGTCTTCTCTTTCCATCGGGAAATTGCTGTTAAACTCGTTGTTCGTGTCATTTATACCTGTGGTGTCCTCGTCATAGGAATTAAAAAAGTTGAAAAACATCTCACGGGGGACAGAACGTATTTGCGCTTCCATAGACTCCGCTCTATTGCTGTATATAAAATCTCGCATAAGGATATATTGTAAAACTCCAATTAGCAGCAGCAATCCTGATAGAATGAGCAGCGATGTGGCAAGCAGCTGTTTACGCAGGGAACGTGGTGCAGGTAGTCTGCGAAGCCATCTGAAGATGGGAGTGCTCATAGATCCACCCGGTAGCCTGCGCCCCGCAGGGTACGGATAATACGGTGCTCCTTATCTCCGAGCTTCTCACGAAGCGAACGGATATAGACCTCAACGATATTTTCCTCACCGCCAAAATCATAGCCCCACACTTTATCAAGAATCATAGGCTTGCTGAGTACAAGGCCGTGATTGATAACGAGATACTGCAATAACTCGTATTCCGTAGGGGAGAGCTCAAGTACTTCTTCCCTGAAGCGAATTTCCTTTCGCCGGCTGTCAATTCGGAAAGGACCGCAGCGGACCTCGCCTAGCAGCCCCGGAAACTGATTCCGCAGCCGCGCTTGGATCCGCGCTAGTAATTCATCAAAGCTGAAGGGCTTGACCATATAGTCGTCAGCACCAATAGAAAGTCCCTTTACGCGATCATCCACTTCGTCTTTTGCAGTAAGCATGATGACAGCTACCTCTGTCTCTTCCGAGCGCAGATAGTGACATACCTCGAATCCATCCATACCCGGCATCATAACATCCAGGATAGCTACATGGGGCTTGAATTCAGCTGCAATTGAAATGGCGCTTAGCCCGTCCGACGCGGTTCTTACTTCAAAACCTTCATTAAGGAGACCCAGCTCCAGGAACTGTAATATATGAGGCTCATCATCTACGAGCAGAAGTCGAACTCCTTGTACTGCTTTCATCATAGGTTCCTCCAAATCGGTGATAGATAGCTTCATTATGCCATATCCGGTTGAATGTTTGCTGAAGACCGGATGATTCTTTTTCTAGAATAAATGAGTGAATTTCTTTCACATGGCTTTAAATTGGTTAATCTAGTTATAAGGAATATTAACGTGTTTAATGACAAACAGGGTTAAAAATTCCGGAATTTCGGAATTGCGATAAAGGGTTTTGACGAAGAATATAGAACACTTTACAATAAGGATAATCTCCTGATTCAGGCTCCTGATTTTGGAGAATGCTCTCCCTATTTTAGGTTAGATCATCCGAACGTGTAAAATTTCCTTCCTCGTTTTTTCAACTTTGTCATCTTCCTATCAAGGCTCATTTCTTTCTGGTGTATTTCTTTTCTAATTCACTTCTTTCTGGAATTCTGTTCATTCATCCTAGGTTTGCTGAACTTTATATTACCCATAAGTCAAGGGAGGCTTTTCCATGAAGAAAAAAGAAATGGTAGCCATGCTATTGGCTGGAGGCCAAGGCAAAAGATTGAAAGGTTTAACCAAATCGCTTGCCAAGCCCGCTGTCTATTTTGGGGGCACTTATCGGATTATCGACTTTCCTTTAAGTAACTGCTCCAATTCGGGTATTGATACTGTCGGTGTATTGACACAGTATGAGCCACTTATACTACATTCTTACATCGGAGTAGGCAGTGATTGGGATTTGAACCGTAAGAATGGTGGAGTATTCGTATTGCCACCGCATGAACGTGAGAATGGAAGCAGCTGGTATCGGGGAACAGCCGATGCGATTTATCGAAATCTTAAATTTGTAGATCAGTTCGACCCCGAGCATGTCCTTATTCTATCCGGTGATCACATTTATAAAATGGATTATCATGCTATGCTGCAATACCACAAGGAGAGAAACGCAGATTGCACGATTTCTGTGATTGACGTTCCGCTGGAGGAAGCAAGTCGATTTGGAATCTTAAATACGGAGGACGATCTGAAAATTTACGAATTTGAGGAAAAGCCTGCACAGCCAAAAAGCACGCTAGCTTCTATGGGTGTGTACATCTTTAAATGGGAAATTCTCCGCAAGCATTTACTGGAGGACGGAGAGAATATAGGATCATCTCACGATTTTGGTAAAGATATCATTCCTTTGATGCTGGAAGACGGGAACTCTTTATTTGCGTACCCTTTTGAAGGGTATTGGAGAGACGTTGGTACGGTAGCCAGCCTGTGGGAAGCGAATATGGATTTACTGAGCGATAATCCACCGCTTAATCTAAATGATCCCAGCTGGCGCATATTTACACGCAATCCGAATCAACCTGCCCAATATGTCGCACCTGGGGCGAAAGTGTCAGGATGCATTATTAATGAAGGCTGCATTGTGCATGGTGAAGTGAAGCACTCGGTTCTTTTTTATGGCGTAGAAGTAGGTGAAGGCAGTGTGATTACGGACTCCGTAATTATGCCTAAGGTTAAGATTGGTAAGAACGTACGCATTCATAAAGCGATTATTAGTGAGAATACGGTAATCGACGATTATATGGAAATAGGCATCGAGCGGGAGAACGAGAACGAAATTCTGCTGATCGACAATAAAAGCAAGAAACGTAAATCAGCTGTGGCCAAAACCATATAATCAAGCTAAAACGCCTTCGGCGTCCTTCTAGGGACGGTAAGCGTTTATGCGAGATTTATAAGGATAAAGTATATAGTGAAACTTATACTTTCTTATAAATTATAAGAGGACGGTGGATTCCGATGAAGCAACTCATGGGTGTAATTAATCTGGATCATGAACTCGATAAACTAAATGAACTCACTTATTTCCGCTGTGGTGCAGCCGTACCTTTTGCCAGTCGTTATCGGTTGATAGATTTTGTGCTTTCCAATATGATGCGTGCGGATCTGGAGAGCGTGGGCCTGTTTGTTCGCCGTAAATATCGTTCTTTAATGGACCATTTGGGTGACGGGAAATCTTGGGATATGAATCGCAAGCATGGGGGACTATTTATTTTGCCTCCGGACTGGAATGATCCCACCGATACTTCTCTTGGCGACCTTCAGCATTATCATAATAATCTGGATCTTTTTAAACGGGGATCTGCTAAATATATTGTGTTTTCCGGTAGCCAGCATATTAATACTATCGATCTCCAGGACTTGTACAGATATCATTTGGAGAAGGGTGCCGACGTTACAGTAGTATACAAAAAAATAGAGCAGTTGCAGCCAGAACATGAGTTATGCCAGCGTATTGAAGTGGACGAAGAGAATAATGTGACCAATATCCATCATGAGAAGGATCATCCCAATTTATATCTCGATATCTTCATTATGGAGAAAAAACTGTTCCTGGAGCAGGTGGAACATTGCATTGCACATGGTGAGAGTTATTTTTTCCGTGATGTGATTCAGAAAAACCGCCATAAATTCAAAATCGCTGCTTATGAATATCATGGCTATCATGCCGTAATTAATTCATTGGAAAGCTATTATAAGAATAGTCTGGAGCTGCTTCAGCAGGAGAATTACTTTAGTCTGTTCAAAGAAAGTCCCGTGCAGACGAAGATTAAATATGAGGCTCCTACCCGATATTTAGAAAGCGCAAATGTCAGCAATTCACTGGTGGCTAACGGCTGCATTATAGCTGGAACGGTGGAGAACAGCGTGATCTTTCGTGGGGTTCAGGTACGTAAAGGAGCGAAGATCATCAATTCTGTAATTATGCAGAAGTGCATTATAGAGGAAGATGCTGTTATTGAGAATGTGATCATGGATAAAGACGTACATTTAAGTAAGAATCGAATTCTCGTCGGGGATAGTAAACGTCCGTTCGTCATCGCCAAGAGCAGCAAAATATAAACCAACTGGATTAGATGAAACGAAACAGTATAACCTATCTGATCTATAGGCATAGTCTAATGCATCCCTAAAAAAAGCTTTTGTCAGGAGGAACCTGCTGTTGTTTAACGATAAAGAAACTTTCAAACAGGTGTTTCGCGAGACGCTCATCAGTAAATTGGGCAAACCTTTGGAGGAAGCCTCTAATGCTGATGTCTATAAAATATTAGGCAACATGATTCGCGAGAATGCCGGGAAAAATTGGGCGGATACCAATCAAAAGTACAAGACGGATAAGGATAAGCAGGTATACTATTTTTCTATGGAGTTTCTGATCGGAAGACTTCTGGGGAACAATCTGCTGAATATGGGCGTGCTGGAGGTCGTGCGTGAGGGATTGGCCGATCTTGGTTTCTCGCTGCAGGATATTGAGGAGGTAGAAGCCGACGCTGGGCTTGGCAATGGAGGACTTGGACGTCTAGCTGCTTGTTTCTTGGATTCACTGGCCTCCCTGCAATATGCGGGGCATGGTTGCGGTATACGTTATAAATACGGCTTGTTCGAGCAGAAAATCGTTGACGGGTATCAGGTGGAACTGCCCGATTACTGGCTGCAAAATGATAATGTATGGGAAGTGCGTCGTGAAGACAAGCAGGTAGAAGTAAGGTTCTGGGGCGTGATTGAGACTCGCGAGGAGAACGGGCGGCTTATCTTTGAGCATAGTCAATATGAGGCCGTTCGTGCAGTTCCGTATGATGTGCCTATCATTGGTGCAGATCGGCGGCATGTGAATACACTGCGCAACTGGAGTGCGGAGTCCATCACTCAGCCAGCGAGAACATTTGGCTCTTTTGCGGGTTCAGACTATCATAAATTCCTGGAATATAAGCGTTCCGTAGAATCCATCTCGGAGTTTCTGTATCCGGATGATTCACAATACGAAGGCAAGCTGTTGCGGTTGAAGCAGCAATACTTCCTCTGCAGTGCTGGCCTGCAAAGTATTCTGCGAACCTTTGGAAAGCTTGGACTCCCTATACAATCGCTGCCCGACAAGGTTGCACTTCATATCAATGATACACATCCGACGCTTGTAATCCCTGAATTGCTGCGGATTCTGATGGATGTACATGGATTAGGATGGGATGAGGCGTGGAGTATTACAACTCGTATGGTGTCCTATACTAATCATACGATCTTGAGCGAAGCGCTGGAGAAATGGCCTATTCAAATGGTCAGGGACTTGCTTCCACGTATTTTTCTTATTATTGAAGAGATCAATGCCCGCTTCTGCGGCGAGCTGATGAGCCGTTATCCCGGTGATCAGGACCGGATTTCACAGATGGCGATTATTCATGACGATCAGGTTCGCATGGCCCATCTGGCGATTGTGGCGAGCCATAGTGTCAATGGGGTAGCGGCGCTGCATACAGAAATATTGATGAAACGCGAAATGCGGCTTTTTAATGAAATGTACCCGCACCGCTTCAATAATAAGACGAATGGGATTACTCACCGGCGCTGGCTGATGCATGCCAATCCGGATCTGGCTAACCTAATCAATCAATCGATAGGAACCCGCTGGATGAGCCATCCGCAAGAGATGATTGGCTTGATTAAATATTGTGAGGATGCTTCCTTCCAAGAACAAGTGGCCAGCATTAAACGGCGGAATAAGCTCAAGTTGGCTGAATACATCTACAGCAAGCATTCAGTACATGTAGACCCCGACTCTATCTTTGATGTTCAGGTGAAGCGCCTGCATGCTTATAAGCGGCAGCTGCTTAATATTTTGCATATTCTGCATATGTACAACCAAATCAAAGATAATCCTTCGATGGATATGGTACCGCGCACGTTTATATTCGGAGCAAAGGCGGCACCAAGCTATCATTTGGCGAAGCGAATTATCAAGCTGATCAATACTGTGGCAGAGGCTGTCAACAAAGATCCGGATGTTAGAGGCAAGATTCGTATCTTTTTCCTTGAGAATTATTCGGTATCTTTGGCCGAGAAAATCATTCCTGCTGCGGATATTAGTGAACAGATCTCTACAGCGAGTAAAGAGGCCTCCGGTACGGGGAATATGAAGTTTATGATGAACGGTGCATTGACCGTAGGTACGATGGACGGCGCTAACGTGGAAATGCATGAGATGGTAGGGGACAACAATATGTTCCTGTTCGGTCTTCGTGCTGAGCAGGTAATGGATTATTATCAGCATGGCGGCTATCACGCACGTGATATCTACAATGGGGATAGTCGTGTGAAGGAAGTATTGGATCAGTTGGTTAATCCGGGACCTATATGCTGTCATGGTGCGGAGTTTGAGACCATTTTCCATTCTCTTTTGGATAATAACGATGAATTCTTTGTGCTTAAGGATTTCGCAAGTTATGTCGAGACTCATGTCGAGATTGACCGGGCATACCGCAACCGTCAGGAATGGCTGAAGAAGTCTATTATAAATATTGGTCATTCCGGTAAATTCTCTAGCGATAATACGATTAGCCGCTACGCCGCGGAGATTTGGAATATCAGTCCGGTACGGCTATAGGCTCAACAAGATTAGGCTGTCTTATAAGTAGGAGATTCCTACAAATGAGACAGCCTATTTCTTATGCTTTATAAGGCAGAGCTGCTTTAGATAACTTCCGATACCAGGGCAGCGAACCGCTCTAGGAACCGGCGTTCCTCATCATCAAAACGATCTTTCAGCGGACTGTCGATATCGAGTACGCCAAGCAAACGATCATCCTTGATCAGCGGGACAACAATTTCGCTGTTTGAAGCGGCGTCACAGGCGATATGTCCCGGGAATGCATGGACATCTCCAACTACTAGCGTGCGTCGTTCCGCAGCAGCCGTTCCGCAGACTCCACGAGACAACGGGATGCGGATGCAGGCAGGAAGACCTTGGAAAGGTCCGAGCACAAGCTCCTTGCCATCAAATAAATAAAAACCGGCCCAATTCGTATCCGGCATAGCGTGTTTAAGCAGTGCCGAAGCATTGGCCAGGTTGGCCGTAGCACTTGGTTCGTCCTCTACTAATGCTTCTAGTTGGATTAGAACCGCTTCAAACTGCTCGTTGCGTGTTCCATCGTAAGGCATAGCTTGAAACATGAAGCATCACCTTCCTGTACTTTAAATTCAAATATGAACTCCTAACTGTAATTATCAACATAGTACAGCTAGACATGATACGTCAAGCGACAATACCAATCTGTAACAATATGGAATGTTCCTTGAAGTCCATGAAATGCGCAACAGCCACAATAATGTTTCCGAGGATCGGTCAGAGGGTAATGCTAGTATAAATACCGAAGGCTATATAGCCGGAAGAGGTGGAATATGCGCGCTGATGTACAGAACTTGTTCATAGGAATTCATATGCTTTATTGTGCACGGGATAAAGATGTGACGATCTCAGAGATGCTGCTCGGACTTGAAGATCTGGGGTATCGTGTAGGAGAGCGCGAAGTGAAACAGGAATTGGAAAAGCTGACACTGGACAACTTTCTGACTGCCCATACCGAAGGGTACAGTATTACGGGGACTGGAATTGAAGAGTTCAAGGATATTCGAGCCAAACTTCAGGTGTTATGCAGTGAAGTTATTCATGAAGCGGAATGAAATCATTGTAGTTAAGTTTAATAAAAAGCGTCTGTATTAAGGGAGTGTATGCCCCCTGATGCAGACGTCTTTTTATGTTAACGCGTAGAATTTGTTCTTTTCAATGTTAAAGAATTTAGAACTTTTATCTTAAGGATATACTCTTGAATGATGTATAATTGATAAGTTGAAGGGGGGCAGAGATTTGTATATCTGCAATGGAGTGATACCCACACTGGTCGGCAGTAGATTGAAGCTGTGCGCTATGACTACTGAGCATGCTTCAGCATTATATCAGATCTGGTCTCATCCAGAGGTCACCCGCTGGCTGGGGGCTCCAGCATTATCCTCTATAGAAGAGACTAAGCAACTGATTGCTTTTTTATTACAGATGGCTCAGGAAGAGGAGAGCTTGCGCTGGAGTATTGTAGGACCCGAAGGTGAAGTTATAGGGAGCTGCGGTTATAACTATTGGCAGTTGCAGGGAGCTTACCGCGGGGAAATTGGCTGCGATCTGGCGCCTGCCTTTTGGGGACTTGGATATATGAAAGAAGCGCTTGGTTTAGTGCTCGACTTCGGCTTTAATAGGATGGGGCTGAATCGGATAGAAGCGCTGTGTCATCCTGATAATAATCGTGCGGAGAGGCTGGTTCAAACGCTCGGCTTTCAGAAGGAAGGTATACTGCGTCAATATCGCCAGACACCTTCCGGCTTTCAGGATGTGACCCTACATGCGCTTCTACGTGGGGAATGGGAATGATTTTATTACATAAAGAGAGGGTTTGGAACATTGAAGTCAACAGGGGATTTAGAACGTAAATTAATACTGATAGGGGTGCTGCTAGCTACCTTTCTGGCTGCGATTGAAGGAACGGTAACAGGACCAGCGGGTCCAGCTATCGTAGGTGAATTTCAGGGAATGCAGTGGCTTAGCTGGATATTCACTTCTTATTTGCTGGCAATGGCTATTACTACTCCTATTTTCGGCAAAATCAGTGATCTCTTTGGACGCAAGCCGGTGTTCATGTGGGGGGCAGCTGTTTTTTTATTAGGCTCGTTATTATGCGGTATTTCGCAAAGTATGGAGCAGCTGATCCTGTTCCGTGCAATACAGGGGATTGGCGCGGGTGCGCTCATTCCAATGACCTTTACCATCATCGGGGATATTTACAGTATCGAGGAGAGAGCGAAGACACAAGGATTACTTAGCTCTGTATGGGGGATTTCCTCTTTGGTAGGTCCTCTTCTTGGGGGATATGTAGTAGATTACCTAAGCTGGCGCTGGGTATTTGTTTTTAATCTGCCATTCGGTTTATTAGCAATGGTATTTATTGCCCGTTATCTGAAGGAAGAGAAGGTACGTCGGAAAGCACAAATTGATGTGGCAGGGGTGCTGCTGTTCGCTGCTGGTATGGGCGCATTGCTCTTCGGTCTCTCCACAGGAGGACAGAATCTGGAGTGGACATCCCCACTGCTAATCGCAACTCTAAGTGTGGCTGTTATCCTGCTAGTCTTATTTTTCTTTGTGGAGCGTCGTGCTCCTGAACCTATGTTGCCGCTGGGTCTATTCTCGAACCGCAACATAGCGGTATCTACTGGCGCTAACCTGCTGGTAAGCACATTAATTATTGGGCTTTCTACGTATGTGCCATTATGGGTGCAGGGTGTATCCGGAAAAAGCGCCGCCATCTCAGGTTTGCTATTGGCGCCGATGTCGGTAGGCTGGATGTTTGGTTCGATCGCCGGAGGGCGGATGATTCTAAAAGCAGGTTCGCGTCGAACCGCAATGCTTGGGTTGATTATGATCGCTGCCGGGGCTATTGGCCTGGCTTTCTTAACAGGTGAGTCTTCACAGCTGCTGCTTTTATGCTTGATGCTGGTCTGTGGAGTTGGATTTGGGTATTCTTCTACAGTCTTTACGATTATTGCGCAGTCCTCTGTTGCGTATGAGCAACGGGGAGCATCTACAGCGCTTAATGCGTTCACGCGTTCTTTAGGACAGACTGTTGGGGTGGCTATTTTTGGTTCCTGGCTGAACTTGAATATTGATAAGCTGTTAAGAAAACAACCGGATTCGAACATCTCAGGAGATGATATTAATAAGCTGCTTGGATCGCATGCAGGAACTAACCTGTCTGGGGAAGTATCAAATAGTTTGCGTGATGCCCTTGAAGGTGGTCTTCATTCATTATTTATCGTAATGGCAGTTTTCGCTGTTTTGTCGCTGATAATATCCTGGGGTTTGCGCAAGGGTGTGCCTTCAGTAGAGGATGCTACATCGTCCTTGAAAAAGGCATAACTTATTAGGTAGATAGCGTGTTAAAGTGGTTGAACCATACGAATTGACTCTTGGAGTGGCGTACGGAGTGACACATGGAATGACGCATGGAGAGACACATGGACTAACGGACGGAGTAGCACATGGAATCACGCACGGAATAACGGACGGTGGCACGCCAGATTGATGTAACCTCTAGAGTAGAGAGTCGATGGAAGCAGTGGATAGACGCGTTTAGTTGTATTTCGTACAACTATAATCCTGCTGGTAACTTTTTCAATGGATATAGCTGTATTTAGTACACCTATTTTCTTGATTTACTCGCCTAGGGGTGGTTTGTCTGGTTTTTAATTGTACAGAATACACTTAAAGTTAGAATGAGCGGATTTGCATACGAAATAGCTGTATAGAATGCAGTTATTCCCTAAGTTACTGCTCAGGTTCATCAAGATCCGGCGCTGAAAATATAGCGAGTTACATCAAAAGTGAATTTTACCGAGAGCGATAGTAACGGTCAGCTGAAAGGGACGCCCAATCGGAAGCGTGCTTGCAAGTCCTGCCGAATAAGGATGACTATGATCCGAGGGTTGCCAAAAGCGGACCTCAAAGTCCGTCTTCGGCATCGACTTACCGATCATCTGCTCAAGTAAGCCGGCGCAGAACAAAAAAACCAATAGGCGATTCTCAAATAAATCGGAGAATCGCCTATTGGTTTTCTTTTTAACATTAACAGAAATCAATAACAGCTTGTCTGTAACACATAAACAAGGGACTCTTACTTACGGGGAAGAGGGGATAGCTTCTCAGCTTGTAGACCCATCTTTTTGAGGAGAACAATCATTTGTTCCTTCTCATCATCATTCAGACCGCTGAAAGCAAGATGCAGGCGTTCTGAATATTTCGGATACATCTCATTCATGAGACGTTCACCTTCCGTAGTCAGCTCCGCAAAAATCACGCGGCGATCGCTCGGACAAGGCTTACGCTGCAAATAGCCGCGTTCCTCAAGCTTATCGATTACGTAAGTAACGTTGCCGCTTTGCAGCAGCAGCTTGGCGCCAATTTGTTGAATGGGTTGTGGTCCCTTATAGTACAACACTTCCATAACGGCAAAGGCAGTCGGATTAAAACCTTCAATTTTGCTGCCGGTAACAGCATGTTCATTAATGCTCTTAAAAGACTTGGCAAATACCCGGTACAAATGTAGTGTTAATTGCGTATCACGTTCGTAAGATTGTATCATGCTTCTCCACCCTCTATCGTTAATCATGTGTGAACTCATCGCACAGTTTGCAATCAATAGTCATTAGTGCACGGGTTACCTGTGCAACGAACCTTGAGATAACCTTAGAATACGTGAAAGAGCGAATGAAGAACATGTGATTTGTCACAATGAGCACACTTTTAATTATTAAAAATCAAACAATTTTTTAAATACGATAAAAACGAAGGTTTTTTTGATTTCAGTCTTTGAAAGGATAAGAATTTCAGCCTTAGGTTCAAGCACTATTTACGCCTCCAGACGGATGATTGATGTTCTCCAATATTTTACTATTACTTCATCGAGAAATAGTAACGGGGAGTGAAGTAAGATGGAGGAACAGCTGGCTCATGATTCAAAAGAAGGAAAGCTGACGGCGAATAAGCCCTTTATGCTGCTTATTGCCGCACAGCTTGTATCGAATGTGGGAGACTGGTTGCATATACTAGCGCTACTGACAATGGTAGGTTTTAAATGGAATGCTACACCGTGGGAAATTACGGCTATATCTTTATGTATGGCTGTGCCGTTGCTCTTGGGAGGGCCGTTTGCAGGTTATTTAAGTGATCGTTTTAACCGCAAGGCGCTGATGATTGGTTCCGATCTAGCTCGTGCCGGAATCGTTGTTTGTTTGGTATTTGCAGGTTCTCTCTGGCAGGTATATGTCCTGCTGGTGGCTAAAGGGATCATGGATGTACTCTTTTCACCAGCCAAAAGCGGAAAGCTCAAGGAGCTCGTCCCTGCGGCCCAGATGGATAAAGCCATGGCGCTTAGCTCATCTATTGAACAAATAACCAAAATTGTAGGCCCTGCTCTCGGTGGACTGCTGGTTGCCGCATTTGGTATTGCTGCTTGTTATGTGATTGACTCGGCTACCTTCATTTTATCGGCGGTCATCTTAATAGGACTGCCGCGTACGGCTGCACTGAAGAAAGATGCAGCAGAGGATAGCACAGGGGAGAATGGTGCTCGGAAGTCTTTTCGCCAAGAAATGTCGGCGGGTCTGCAGGTGATCGTGGGAATGCCTGTAGTACTTTGCGGGATTGCTATGCTGGTGCTAGTGCTGTTAATGCTGCAAATTGGTGATTCGCAGATTGTAACGTTATTCCGGGAAATTCCGGGTGTGAACGGAGATCTGCTGGGTTGGTGTGTGGCAGCCAGTGGTCTTGGCACCTTACTGTCAGCCCTGCTTGTAAGCCGTATAGGCAGTGGTAAACATACGCTCGTCTTCATGGGATTGGGAGCTGTAATTATGGGGGTTGTTTTCTCAAGTGCAGGAATTGTAACTGCCCACGGTCAGGCTGGACTCTGGATGAACATCGCTTTGTTTGGTTCTTTTATGTTTGCTGGTGTGGGAGCAGGCCTTGCGTTTATTCCCTTCAATTCTATGCTGCAACAGCGGACCCCTGCGGAATACACGGGCCGTGTATTTGGAACTATAGGCAGTCTAACAAGTGCGGCTGTTATCTTAGGACCTGTAGCCGGTGGGGCTTTAGTTACAGCGTCAGGACCTGTCCCGGCGTTCATTCTCTCTGGTACGCTTACAGCCCTGCTTGGAGTGTTGCTGTTAATGCTGCGTGGTAAAATCGAGCGGAGAGATGAAGCGGCAATTAAACGTGAGGAAGGAATTTCAGCAACAAATAACCTAGAGCTTCTCGGACAGACCTCTCTTTAATGGGAGGTTTCTTTTTAAATATAAGAGTAGTTCTCTTAGCTGTGAAAAAATCAGTATGCTTCCTTGGAGAAAGTATATATAGTACGATTAGAGAAGCTATCTTTCTGGATTGGAATTTCGATAATAATATTTATAAGAAATATTTAGGAGTTGGCGAATATGGAGAATGTAGAAATAACAGGGGATACCGAGAGCGACGAAGAGATTGTACTCGATGTTGAGATCGATGAAGCAGGCTATGAAGCAGGTGCCCCATGCATATTCGATATTTCATTTCAGGTGCGGCGTGGACAGCTGCTCGGACTGATCGGACCAAATGGTGCGGGAAAAAGTACTACAATCAAAACATTGCTCGGTTTGCTTAAGAATACCAAAGCTAAGGTCTCCTTTAATGGAGTTAATAAGTCCTATGCTTATGTACCGGAGCAGCCGGTGTTTTATGAGGATCTGACCTTATGGGAGCACTTAGATTTGGCTGCTGCTGCTTATGGACTAAAATATGAGCAGTTTCAAGAAACGGCGGAGAGATTACTGAAGCAGTTCGGTATGAATCATGTCCGTGATGATCTTCCAGCTGGCTTCTCTAAGGGTATGAAACAGAAAATGATGCTGATGCTGGGCTTTTTGGTACAGCCGGATGTTTATATTGTGGACGAGCCTTTTATCGGCTTGGATCCTCGGGCCACTAAAGATTTCCTGCGACTGCTGGAAGCGGAGCGGCAGCGCGGAGCTGGTGTATTAATGTCTACGCATGTATTGGATACTGCTGAGAAAATTTGCGATGATTTTGTGCTGATCTCGGGTGGCAGGGTTGCCGCTGCAGGAACGCTTGAAGATATACGTGATTATGCTGGGCTGCCGGAGGCGTCGTTGTTTGATTGCTTCGACGAACTGACATGAGTAAGCAGAAGCAGCGAGGGTTTGCTTTTCCTACCTCCAAAAAGCTATTCTGGCGGCGATTATTTTCTCATTGGCGTGAGCAATCTGCTATTATTCGTACGGCAGCCGATTGGACTGTGCTGTTATATATACTGATTCCCGGAGGATTTCTGGGAGGACGGTTATATTACGGGTTCTGGAATGAGGCACTGCCAGCTTGGAGTGCAGATTTGCCGTTTATGTTGATTCCTTCATTATTAGTGCTCCTGCTCTGTAGAGGTGGACTGGTGCTATTATTGCAGGAAGGGGATCTATTATTTCTAAGACAACGGCAGCGATGGATATATACGATCATGTTTCGCGGGTTGCTGTACAGCCTGATTGTAACATCGTTGAAGTTCTGTGTAGCTTTTGTGCTGTTATTACCTTTCCTGGTTCGGGGATATGGAATGCTGTCATCCGAGGTATGGGCGCTGTTCGCTCTGACTCTGGCATGTAGCTGGTGCGTTAAATTACTTGGGCATATTGTAAAAGTACAAAAGCAAGGCTGGCGGCGCTGGCTGTGGCTGTTTCTGGCCATCTCCGTTCCCTGTGGGATTTATTTCCGTGCAGCTGCGTTTTGGAACAACCGTCCAGTTTTTATGCTGCTGATTGCAGCACTCTTTGCAGTCGTAGCGGTAATCGCTCTTCAGCGGCGTATAGTGATGCGTGGGACATTCATGAACGATGTGCGTGAAGATTATAAGCAGCGGATGAAAATAGCGGCCCTATTGCTCCGCGGCGTACTGGATAAGCCACGTCCGACCCGCCATAAGCCGTGGATTTTCCGGAAATCACAGCCTTTGCTAAAATCAAAAACTGCCGAGAGCCGTTTCTCTGCGGCAGCGATTAAGGCACTTGTACGGAATCCTGCCCATTTAAAGCTCTACTTATCGTTTACTGCTGTGTCCCTTCTAGCGATATTTATCATTCCATCAGGGTTCAAATGGCTGGGTTTTATAGTTTTAATTTCCCTCATGACCAATTGGCTGTTGTCGTTCTGGTTGTTATTCGTGGGAGATGATTACATCGGAATTCTGCCGTTTACGAAAGAACAAAAAGCCGAAGCGGGGCTGCGTGCGGTCCCTATCTTACTGCTTCCTTTTTCAATCATTTGTTCTGCGCTAATCTGTATTTCCTTATATGGATGGTTTGGGATTATCCTGTTCATCCCGCTAGGTTATATCGTTGCACTGTTTAGCTCTAGAATATTTGGAACATTTCGCTTAGCGAAATAAAGATATAAATAGAACGGAAGAGTGCCCCATAATGATATGCTCCCCATATAGTAGACAGGTGAAATAATAAAAACCTGTCGCTGTATGGGGAGCATTTTTATGGAACAAAAGAAGTATACAGCACTGGAAAAGTTAACGATTCTCCAAGAAATTGAACGGGGCGACATTGGTTTGAAAGCTGCGGCCCGGAAGTATGGAATATCCAAAAACTCTATAGTGAAGTGGCGGCAACGTTATCAATTGTATGGATACGAAGGGCTGGAAGTCCGAAGCTACAATCGTACGTATTCTGCAGAACTTAAACTCTATGCCGTTAAGGATTATCTCGAGGGAGGATTGTCGCAAAACCAAATCATCTGCAAGTATAAGATTGCAAGTGCAACCCAACTCGCCAACTGGATTAGGAAGTATAATGGTCATAGCAACAGCTTAACAGCTCATTCAGGAGGAACTAAAGCTATGACCAAAGGACGCGTAACCACTTGGCAGGAACGGATAAATATCGTGCTGTACTGCCTTTCGAACGGAGAAGACTATGCGAAGGCGGCAAGCCATTTTCACGTGTCTTACCAACAAGTATATAGCTGGGTAAAGAAGTACGAAGCAGGTGGTGAAGAGGCATTACGAGACGGTAGAGGACGCACCAAAGCGCCTGAAGAACTTACGGAAGCAGATCGCCACAAACTCGCGATGCAAAAGCTGGAATACGAGAATGCACGCCTGCGTGCGGAGAATGCTTTTCTAAAAAAGTTAGAGGAACTCGAAAAGAGGAGGCGTTAAGAACCATTCGCCAGGTGAATATCTACCTGGCCATTCAGGCTGTTCAGCAGGAACAGTCTTGCTCCATTCGGCTTTTGTGTGACATCGCAGGGATTTCACGGTCAAGTTATTACAAATGGTTGAATCGCAAACCCAGTTTTCGAGAGGCTGACAACGAGAAACTGACAGAGGCCATGCTCCTCTTGTATGAGAAGGTGGAACGAACCTTTGGGTATCGCCAATTGACCCTGCATTTGCGCAGACAAATGGATAAATCTATTAACGCAAAGCGAGTGTACCGGCTGATGAGATGCCAAGGTATCCAGTCAGTCATCCGCAGAAAGAGAAAGAAGTATGTAGGCTCCACGCCTCAGCAGGTTGCAGAGAATGTGCTGAACCGTAATTTTGAGGCTGAAGCTCCAAACCAAAAATGGGTAACGGATGTAACGGAATTCAAATACGGCAACGGCAAGAAGGCGTATTTAAGTGCAATAAAAGATCTGTATGACAAGTCCATTGTTGCTTACGTTCTGGGTCATTCCAATAATAATTCGCTAGTTTTTAACACACTGGAATTAGCTTTGCAGGCAGCACCGGAGAGCCGAACCTTACTCCATAGTGACCGTGGTTTCCAGTATACCTCTCTGCATTTTAAGAAGATGCTGGACGATGCAGAACTGAAGCAAAGCATGTCCCGAGTAGGCTGCTGCATTGACAATTCGCCGATGGAATCCTTCTGGGGAACATTGAAATGTGAGAAGTACTACTTACATACCTACCAGACCTTTGAAGAACTCCAAACAGATATTGATACCTACATTCACTTTTATAATAACGAACGGTTACAGGCAAAACTAAACGGCCTCAGTCCCATTGAATTTAGGACTAAGGCCGCTTAAACTACTTTTATTTTTTGTGCTGTCTACTTGACGGGGTGCAGTTCATAAGCCGTAAAAAGGCTGCTGGGGCACTCTTCTTTTTTTGTCTTGATTCGATCTATTGCACGCACGTACGTATGAGGTACCTAGCTAGCCTATCGGACACAGCTGCCCCTAAACATACTATTTTTCCACTTTTGGGATGCTAACGGACTCCATAGTTGCTATTGCCATGAAAAACACCATATATGAGCCTCATTATAAGGAATAGCGTCGTTGGAGTCCGAAACCCTGCCAATAAGGTGAAAAATACGCAAATAACGTCATCTGGGTCCGAAGCCGCAGTAGCTGATTAGGCAGACGCTCCACATAGCTAACGAACCCAAAACAGAGGAGCGATTCTCTAATTAATGAGAGAATCGCACGGTCCGCCATTTTCAAAGCAGTAAGCTGCTTGGAGGATATTCACGTTGCACTAGAGATTATCCCAGTCGAATGTCAGCGGCGTGTTTGCCTGCTGTATATCCTGTTGAGAAGGCCGCTGTTATATTGTAGCCTCCTGTATAGCCATGGATATCGAGTACCTCGCCGCAGAAGAATAACCCCGGCATAAGCTTCGATTCCATTCTTTTGGGATCGATCTCCTTCAGATTTACCCCACCGCCGGTAACAAAGGCCTCGGATAGGGACCGGGTGCCATGCACATAAACCGGCATGCGTTTCAAAATCCCAGCCAATAGAAGCAATCCATTCTTGGAGACGTGATGACCGGTTGTGTCCCCATCTAAGTCAGATTTAGTCAGCAAGAGGGGGATGAGACGCTCTGGCAACAGCCCTTTCAGCGAATTGCGGATCGCTTTCTTTGGTTCCTGATCCAGCTTATCCTGCAACATAGATTCTACTTCCTGTGCGTTCAGATCAGGGAAGAGATCGATGGACATCTCCACCGTATCTGTGCCGGATTTACGTTGGACTTGTCTCAGAAATTGGCTGCACCGCAGTGCAATGGGTCCTGATAATCCAAAATGGGTGAATATCATATCCCCTCGATGAGAGATGACCTTCTTTCCTTTCGGATTCCACACAGTAAGGACCACATCACGTAACGACAGACCTTGCAGCTCGCCGGACTTAATCCATTCTTCCCGTGAAAGAATCGGCACCTCTGTCGGGAACAGCTCGGTGATCGTGTGCCCTGCGGCTTCTGCCCAAGGGTAACCATCTCCCGTGGAGCCGGTCTGTGGTACGGACTTGCCTCCGGTAGCGATGATAACAGCAGTGCAGGCGATCGTCTTGCCCGAGCTCAGTTGGACTCCCTTAACAGCCCCTTCGTTATAGATTATTCTTGAGACGGGACTGTCGGTCATAATCTGTACGCCTAGACTCCGTACTTTGCTAATTAAGGCAGAGACGACACTAGAGGCCTTATCGGAAACGGGAAACATCCGCCCGTTATCTTCTTCTTTTAATGCAATGCCTAAACCTTCAAAAAAGGCGATGATATCCTGATTATTAAAATGGTCGAAGGCACTATACAAAAAACGCCCGTTTCCTGGAATATGGGCGATTAGCTCGTCTCTTTCCTTGACGTTGGTAACATTGCAGCGTCCGCCACCAGATATTCCGAGCTTTCGGCCTAGTTTTGCTCCCTTGTCGATTAGCAGAACGGATGCCCTGTGTTCTGCAGCGGCCACGCTGGCCATTAGACCCGAAGGGCCGCCCCCAATGACGATCACATCGTAATTGCTCATGAAATTTTACTCCTTTACATGTTAAGACACGGAAGCCTATTCCGCGGGTATTCCTAACGGAATCATACCATTCTGATTCACATGTAACCAGTCTTGTCCAATCATTAGGTGATTATCGTTGTCAGGAGAGTAATCCTGTGCTTTAATCTAAGCATGTAGGGTAATTTGTCCATTTTGGGGTGTGATTGTAATTATTGGTGCGGTTAAGGATATCTTATTGCAAATATCGGCAGCATGCTCCTTTCTTTTTCTTTTTCAATGGTGGGTGGACCGTAGATTTGTAACACGGAAAAAGGGGAAGCTTCCAAATGATCAGACCTTTTTGATTTTGGCGTGTACGTTTAGTCTTATCCTGTGCTCTCTTCTTTCGACAACTTTGTTTGGTGTAGCCTATTTAAATTTAGGATTAATCCCTGCGTATATTGGTATTTTATATGGAACTACCCGTTCGGGCATTTTGCTGTCCATTTTTTTGCTTATCTGCAATGTAATCATCGCGGAGCCTACAGGAATCAGTAATGTGATATTGAATTCAGGGATTTTATTATATCCGCTACTGTTTGGACTGGCCAAACCTTTTAAGAAAGGTACAGTAGTTGAGAAGATCGGTATGTTATGGATGATTCTTTGTCCAAGCATGCTATTTATTGCGTTAGTCCCTATTATAGGCGGGAAAAATATATATGAATCTAATTCCGTGCAAGCATTTCTGATTACGGTATATCTGTTTTTCACCATCGCTTTAGGTGGTATTTTTGTATATTATGTTGAGATGGTTAGAAGTAGATTGCAGGATAAAGTACAGATGGAGAATATCAGTGAAAGTTTCCAGTGGGAGTCCGAGAAGCTGCAGCAGATTACCAATGTAGTTCCTCTGAGTATTATGTCTCTGGATGAACACGGAGTTGTAACTGATCTTAATGATTGTATGCTAGGAATGATGCGGGCTCATTATCCCAATTTGCGAAAAGAGGATATTATTGACGAGCCGGTAAAAAAGTTTTTTCATAGCTCAGTGGATACACAGGCATATATGCGGGTAAGTGATAATATCCGCTCTAATCGGCGTTCAAGTGAAAAAATGATTCATGAGTCGCGCATCTATCAGATTTATTCAGCGCCGTTAATGCATAAGAGTTCAGGGGTAACAAGTGGTGCTGTAATTATTGTGCAGGACATGACCAATGAGGAAAAACTACGTGTAGAGCTGGATCATGTGGAACGTTTGAGCTTGGTCGGGCAGATGGCTGCTGGAATTACCCATGAGATTCGTAATCCTATGGCGGTAGTTCGGGGTTTTTTGCAGCTGATGAGAGAAAAGAGTGCTCAAGAATTGGATTCTTATTATCAGATTGTGATGGAAGAGCTGGACCGCGCTAATAGTATTATTAATGATTTTTTATCCTTGGCACAGAGCCGGGTTTCTGATAAAGAGAAGGTGCTGCTGCACCATATTATAGAAGAAGTTAGTCCATTGCTGTGGGCTGATGCTAATCTTCGCGGTCAAAGTGTTGAACTGAAGCTGAGCCCATCACTGCATGAATTGGAACTAAATGTCCGGGAAATCAAGCAGCTTATTCTCAATTTAGGACGTAATGGTATGGAGGCTATGGGACCCAAGGGGGTGCTGACGCTGGAGACACGCAGTACTCATGATAAAGTGGAGTTGATTGTCACCGATAGCGGCGTTGGTATGTCAGAAAGTCAACGCGAGAAGTTGTTTTTACCCTTTTTTACGACGAAAATTCAGGGAACAGGTCTAGGCTTATCCTTGTGCCTAAGTATTGTGGAGCGGCACAACGGTAAAATAAATGTAGAGTCTGTAGAAGGAGAGGGGACGGTATTTACGATCTCCTTCCCATTGGATAAGGAGGAACCCAGCGGGGTTCGCTCTTAGATTGAATCACCCTCTACAGCATCTCTTGCTTTCACAGAGTATGAATGTATAATAAAGTTAGTAAGTACTGCTGTAATATTATCTGACAAACAGTTGAAAAGTGAAGGAGAGTGCAGAGAAATGTCCATGTCTTTTAATCAATATATGAGAGATTCAATTCAGCCTATGCGTGATGACCTGACAAGTATCGGGTTTCAGGAGCTTATGACTCCAGAAGAGGTGGAAGCTACTCTTCCAACCGCAAAAGGAACATCGCTTGTAGTCGTAAATTCGGTCTGTGGTTGTGCTGCTGGACAATGTCGTCCAGGTGTAGCTCAGGCTTTGCAAAATGAAATCACTCCGGATCACTTGTTCACAGTGTTTGCAGGTCAAGAGAAAGAAGCTACTGCTAAAGCACGTGAATATTTTGCTCCTTATCCGCCATCCTCACCTTCCATCGCACTGATGAAGGATGGAGAACTCGTTCACTTTATTGAACGTCATGGCGTAGAAGATCGTTCGGCTGCTGAAATTGCTGCTGAATTGAAAGAAGTCTTCAATCGTTTGTGCCAGTAAAAACAGTTATTCCATATAATCTCGCATCAGCCGGCAAATCGGCTGCATGCGGGATTTTTCAAAATATAAGAGCAATAATGGGATAGAATATGCTTAGAAGCATGAGCTTCGTTTGAGTGGATATTTTGATGGATATGGAACCATTTCTGATGGAACGAGGTGTGTTTGGTGAGTTTACAGAAGGAAATTATTGCGGATCTTGGCGTGAAGCCAACGATTGATGTAGAGGTTGAGGCACGCAAACGGGTTGATTTCTTAAAGTCGTACGTGCTGAACGCAGGGGCTAAAGGATTATTGATCGCCATTAGTGGTGGAGTGGACAGTGCGGTAGCCGCGGGTCTGTGTAAACAGGCTACGGACGAGCTGTCGGCAGAAAAAGGCACAGAGTATATGACGCTTGGAGTATTCCAGCCTTATGGCGTTCAGGAAGATATCGAGCACAGCTACGATGTTGCTAAAGCTTTTAATCTGACTCACACTGTGGAGACCAACATTGAGGAAGCTGTAAATGAAATTGCCCTTGAAGTTGAGCATGGTCTGAAATCAATAGGCCAACACCGCCATATGACGCATCAAGGCAAAGGAAATGTTAAAGCCAGAACACGTATGGTTATGCAATATGCACTCGCTTTTGAGAACAATCTGATTGTAGTAGGAACGGATCATGCTTCTGAAGCGATTACCGGCTTCTACACGAAGTGGGGCGATGGCGCTGTAGATATTACACCACTATCCACACTTAATAAACGTCAGGTACGTCAATTGGCTGCACATATCGGTGTGCCTGCGGATATTGTCACAAAAGCACCTACGGCGGGCTTATGGCCGGGTCAGACGGATGAAACCGAGCTGGGCATTACTTATGACGATAACAGTGACTATCTGGAAGGTAAACAGGTTAATCCTGAGGTAGCTGAGAAGCTTGAGAATTATTACCGGAGAACGGCACATAAGCGTAATGTTATTCCGGGGATTTAGAATAGGTTGAACTAGAAATCGCCACGGGTCTGCGTAGCAGCAGAGCTCGTGGCGGTTTTTGTGAGTTGGATAGCTGGATAGACTAAGAAGAATAATTATTCTGTAAGCGTAAGTGTCTGATCGATAAAATTAGTTGTCGCAGCAATCGCGAGCTCTAATTGCGGAGTCGTGCTAGCAAAAGGATGCACAGTGTTGAACGTATGATTACCCTCAGGAACCTGCACCCAGCTAATATCTGGCCGAAGTTTGATGAGATGCTCAGACCCTTGGCGGAGATGTACTCCATCTTGACTGCCTTGAATAAGAACAACTGGGAAGGACGCTTTCTGTATGCGTTCAAGGATGTTATAGCGTTCTTTGTTGTTCTCCATATCTTCTAAAATTACAGCATCCAGCGGCATTTGTTGGCCAGTACGTCCATTAAGGACATAGGTTCTTCCTGTTTCCTTCATCTGCTGCTTTTGTTCTTCCGTCAGCAAATCGAGTTTCGTAACCCCGTTCCAGGAGATTACTCCGCTGATCTCATTGGGATGATCAAGCGTGTAGACCAAACAAATTCCCCCTCCGAGACTGTGGCCGAGAAGGAATAAGGGCAGGCTGCCGAATTTCGGGTGTTGGCTAAGATAGGACAACAGGATTTCCATGTCCTTTAAGCTGCGGCGATAGGTGTTGCGGGCGAACTTCTCAAGCTCAGTGAAATGCAGCAGATCTTCCCCGATGCCAGCATGAGAGAAGTTAAAAGTAATTACTTCATGCTCTTGGCTGAGAGTTGTGGCTATGTAAGGAAACATTCCCCAATCTTTAAAACCTTTGTAGCCATGGGCTATAACTATAACGCTTTTGGCTTTGCCTTGGGCTGGGAAGTGTGAGCAGCGGAGAACAGCTCCGTCTCCGGCAGGTATTTCAAAATTACGATGATTCATAGGGTAATCCCCTCTCCATATATAAAAATGAAGTAAATCAGCTAGTCTATCGTGAAGTCGCTGGATAGTCTTATTAGACTTAAAGCGCATTTTCTTTTAAGATAGCAGAAAGAATCTTGCAGGACTATTACTTTTAATAATACTTCATATGATTGATCATACCATTATTGAAGCAAAATGGGATACACGTCCATAAGGAGCGTGAAGTGTTGATTTACGGAATCGGACATGATGTGTTAGAAATTGAACGAATCTCAGAGGTAATAAATAGAGGACTGGGTAAGAAATTTAACCAGCGGGTCTTAACAGAGCAAGAATATCAACTTGCTGAAGAGCGAAGCGGGAGGTTGGCTGAGTTCGTAGCCGGGCGTTTTGCTGCCAAGGAAGCAGTTGTGAAGGCTTTAGGCTGTGGCATCGGCAATGTAGTTGGGTTTCAGGATATTGAGATATTGCCTGATGTTAAAGGAAAACCAGAGGTGACTTTATCGTGCGAAGCCTGGAGCAGACTAAATCTTCCAGATAGACAGAAGTACACCATTCATCTTACGATAACACATGGCCGTGATTTGGCTTCGGCTTTTGCCGTCGTGGAAGGGCTAGGTTCATAAATTGAAC
Source organism: Paenibacillus sp. FSL H3-0329 (assembly GCF_037963285.1). Taxonomy (NCBI): domain Bacteria; kingdom Bacillati; phylum Bacillota; class Bacilli; order Caryophanales; family Paenibacillaceae; genus Paenibacillus; species Paenibacillus sp. FSL H3-0329. The sequence goes on from NZ_CP150150.1 coordinate 659,895, forward strand.
CATGATTATAGAAAGGCAAGGAGCGTTATAATGACACAACAAGATCTACAAGTTCAAGACGAACAGGAGCTGCGGGAGGCTAAGCAATATTTCAGCTATCATTTGCTGGAGTGGTATCAAGGGCAGAAACGGGATTTGCCTTGGCGTCGGCACCGCAATCCTTATTATATTTGGATTTCTGAAATAATGCTGCAGCAGACAAGGGTGGATACGGTAATCCCGTATTTCAATCGGTTTATCGAAAGGTTTCCTACCGTGGAGTCGCTCGCCGATGCACCAGAAGAGGACGTGCTTAAGTGCTGGGAAGGCTTAGGTTATTATTCTCGTGCTCGCAATATACAGCATGCGGCCAAACAGGTCAAAGAGCTGTATGGCGGGCAGGTGCCGAATGATCGCGAGGCTGTGTTCAGTTTAAAGGGAGTGGGACCTTATACGGCAGGGGCTATCCTTAGCATTGCGTTCAATCGGCCGGAGCCAGCGGTCGATGGCAATGTGATGCGGGTGTTGTCCCGATACTTCCTGATAGAGGATGATATCGCCAAGGGACCCACCCGCGTAAAAATGGAGCACTTGGCAGCTGAACTGATCCCGGAGGGGGAAGCGGCATCTTTTAATCAGGCCCTGATGGAGCTCGGGGCGCTCGTATGCACTCCTAAGTCACCGCGCTGTTTAACCTGCCCGGTGATGGAGCATTGCGCCGCGCGCCTGGCGGGCTGCGAGACCTCGCTGCCCGTCAAGACCAAGGCCAAGCCGCCGCGCCCTGAGGAGCGGCTGGCGGCCTTAATTGAGGGCCGCGGTGCCCACGCGGGCCAAGTGCTCATCCGGCAGCGGCCACAAAGCGGGCTGTTAGCCCGCATGTGGGAGCTGCCGCACTGGCCGGCGCCGCCTGTGGAAGGCGGCGCCAAAGGCGCGCGGCTGCCGGAAGCAGCGGCGCTGGACCGGCTGCGCCGGTCACTGCGGGAGGCCGGGATCTCTGCCCGGCCTGAAAAGCACTGGATGGCTGCTGAGCATATCTTCAGCCATATCGTGTGGACGCTGCAGGTGTACCGCTGCAGCGTAGAGGACGCCCTTCCGCTGCCGATAGCGGCAGAAGGACGGGCGGTGTACAACGCGGAAGCGGACTTGTTCTCAGGGATCGACAGCAGCATGCCTATCGAGAGATTTGAGGACGGGAACGCTAGTCCAGAGGACGGCGGAGCAGTGCGCTGGATCAGCCGCGAAGACATGGCTAACTATGCGTTCCCTAACGTTTTTCTGAAGCTACTGAACCTTTATTTTGATGAGCAGGAAGAGCGGGCGAAGCTAGAGTAGTAGAAGATTCGCCGTGTTGTGTTGCTAAAGCACTAAATGTACAAAACCTCAGTTTGATGTATGCGCCTAAGCATGGTCGTATGCACCTAAGTAGGGTCGTATGCACCTAAGTAGGGTCTTATGCACCTAAGCATGGTCGTATGCACCTAAGTATGGTTGTATGCACCTAAGTATGGTTGTATGCTCTTAAGTATGGTTGTATGCGCCTAAGCATGGTCGTATGCACCTAAGCATGGTCGTATGCACCTAAGTATGGTCGTGTGCGCCTAAGTAGGGTCGTATGCACCTAAGTAGGGTCGTATGCACCTAAGCATGGTCGTATGCACCTAAGTAGGGTTGTATGCACCTAAGTATGGTTGTATGCTCTTAAGTATGGTTGTATGCACCTAAGCATGGTCTTATGCACCTAAGCGTGGTCGTATGCACCTAAGTATGGTTGTATGCTCTTAAGTATGGTTGTATGCACCTAAGTATGGTCGTATGCACCTAAGTAGGGTCGTATGCTTCAGTCTCTTCGTAGCAAATATTTGTTTATTTGGCTCAGACTAGTTCAGTCTTGTTCCAACTAAATTCTTCTGGTGTTCCCTATGCTACGAGAGTGGTAAAGACTTAATTAGGGAATTTCTCCCTAAAAATAGGTCGATTTGGCTTGTAATTGATCATTTTAGGGAAAACCTCCCTAATAATTGGGCGAATATCGGTTTTTTGCCCATAAAGGATGATTTTTAGGGAGTATTTCCCTGCTATGAACGAATTAGTCAATTCCCCTGTTTTCCCCTTTAAACTAGAGGGTTTTCAATCCCTTGGGCACAGAGACAAAATGCGAGTCGTCGGCTGGCAATCTGCTATCCGTGGGTTGGTTACCACATATTATGCCTACGTCGAAGGAGCTTCCGTAAACTAATTTCGCACGTTAGATCAGGGATCCTGTGCACAGGGAATTCACGGATTCTCCTCGAACCTTTCTCTTTGTCTCCATGCCCCAAGGATTCAAATCTTTTGGGTATGTTTTTATTTTTTTTCGTTTCACCTACGCCATTTTTCGTTCTGCCTCTACCGCAATCGACCAGATAAATCCAATTAACTCACGACCCACTGCTGCCATGGTTAAATTTCGGTGTTTCCCGCGTCTGACTAATTTTAAATACTTGCTGTGTAACCGTTCTTGGGCTTTCCACGACGTTTCATGGACATGAATACTCTGGCCCTCAAGACGCACTGCTAAATCTCCCTTGACGGCAGGGCGGTGACGGTAACTCCATGCGGACTCCACCAGTGCGCGCCGCACTCCGGAATTTCCGACTTTTGTAAGACTCCCTCTTTTGGTACTTGCTCCCGAGGAATATTCCCGTGGCACGAGTCCCAGGTAACTCATGAGCTGAGCCGGTGAACGAAAACGTTCGAAATTTCCAATCTCGACAACTAAAGTCATAGCTGTCAGCAGGGCGATTCCCCTCAGGCCTTGCAACGCTTGAATGACAGGTGCGTAAGGGCAGATCTGTGCTTCTTCTCGCATTGCGGCTTCAAGTCGCTTGATTCGCTCCTCCACTTCCCGGAGCTGTTGCAGGGATTCGGTAAATACCCGTTCTTGAGCTACATTATTAAACTTCAGCATAGAGAGCCATTCCCGGTACCTTTTGGTCCAGCGTTTTTTCATACCCTCTGGCTTGTGAATTTGGTGGCGCAATAGAAAATGAATGAGCCGTTGCCGAGCCCGATGTAGGTCTTGCCTAGCATCTTCTCGTGCACGAATGAGATCTCGTAAAGCTTCGAGTTCTGGCGTTGGCACATAGATCGCAGTCAATTCTCCAGCCCGGTGTAACTGAGCCAGTTTTTCTGCATCCCGTCGGTCGGTTTTTATGGCATCTCCGGGACGCTGTGGCATACGCGAAGGTGCAATTACCACACAGGAAATTCCCATCTTCGTCAACCAGCGGTATAAGTCGTACCCCGTAGGCCCGGCTTCATAGCAGACCTCCAGTGTAATCCCTGAACCTTTGAGTTTCCGAATCATTCGAGCCACTGCATCTGGGGTATGGGGGATGGCTCCATAATATCGTGCGGGTTCCCGACCCTCATCTGCAATCGCCACCGCAATTTTTTCTTTAGACACATCCAAACCGACGTATTTTATGGTATTCTTCATAGTAACAGCTCCTTTCGCATGTAGCTCTGTAATGGTTGTCCTTTTAACTTCCATTTTAACCTACGGTGTGCGAAACAGGGGCTGCCTTTCGTTCATCATAACTAATTACATGTGTTTATGGAGCCTATCGCAGAATTTTAGGGAGTTATTCCCTGCTATGAACGAATTAGTCAATTCCCCTGTTTTCCCCTTTAACTAGAGGGTTTTCAATCCCTTGGGCACAGAGACAAAATGCGAGTCGTCGGCTGGCAATCTGCTATCCGTGGGTTGGTTACCACATATTATGCCTACGTCGAAGGAGCTTCCGTAAACTAATTTCGCACGTTAGATCAGGGATCCTGTGCACAGGGAATTCACGGATTCTCCTCGAACCTTTCTCTTTGTCTCCATGCCCCAAGGATTCAAATCTTTTGGGTATGTTTTTATTTTTTTTCGTTTCACCTACGCCATTTTTCGTTCTGCCTCTACCGCAATCGACCAGATAAATCCAATTAACTCACGACCCACTGCTGCCATGGTTAAATTTCGGTGTTTCCCGCGTCTGACTAATTTTAAATACTTGCTGTGTAACCGTTCTTGGGCTTTCCACGACGTTTCATGGACATGAATACTCTGGCCCTCAAGACGCACTGCTAAATCTCCCTTGACGGCAGGGCGGTGACGGTAACTCCATGCGGACTCCACCAGTGCGCGCCGCACTCCGGAATTTCCGACTTTTGTAAGACTCCCTCTTTTGGTACTTGCTCCCGAGGAATATTCCCGTGGCACGAGTCCCAGGTAACTCATGAGCTGAGCCGGTGAACGAAAACGTTCGAAATTTCCAATCTCGACAACTAAAGTCATAGCTGTCAGCAGGGCGATTCCCCTCAGGCCTTGCAACGCTTGAATGACAGGTGCGTAAGGGCAGATCTGTGCTTCTTCTCGCATTGCGGCTTCAAGTCGCTTGATTCGCTCCTCCACTTCCCGGAGCTGTTGCAGGGATTCGGTAAATACCCGTTCTTGAGCTACATTATTAAACTTCAGCATAGAGAGCCATTCCCGGTACCTTTTGGTCCAGCGTTTTTTCATACCCTCTGGCTTGTGAATTTGGTGGCGCAATAGAAAATGAATGAGCCGTTGCCGAGCCCGATGTAGGTCTTGCCTAGCATCTTCTCGTGCACGAATGAGATCTCGTAAAGCTTCGAGTTCTGGCGTTGGCACATAGATCGCAGTCAATTCTCCAGCCCGGTGTAACTGAGCCAGTTTTTCTGCATCCCGTCGGTCGGTTTTTATGGCATCTCCGGGACGCTGTGGCATACGCGAAGGTGCAATTACCACACAGGAAATTCCCATCTTCGTCAACCAGCGGTATAAGTCGTACCCCGTAGGCCCGGCTTCATAGCAGACCTCCAGTGTAATCCCTGAACCTTTGAGTTTCCGAATCATTCGAGCCACTGCATCTGGGGTATGGGGGATGGCTCCATAATATCGTGCGGGTTCCCGACCCTCATCTGCAATCGCCACCGCAATTTTTTCTTTAGACACATCCAAACCGACGTATTTTATGGTATTCTTCATAGTAACAGCTCCTTTCGCATGTAGCTCTGTAATGGTTGTCCTTTTAACTTCCATTTTAACCTACGGTGTGCGAAACAGGGGCTGCCTTTCGTTCATCATAACTAATCTATTGCTCAGCGACTCCAAAAGCAGATTTTCATAAGCCGAGTATAGATTTATTGCGATTTATTCCGATCTATTCCGATCCAGTGTATCCATTTAAGCGACGCAAGCGGCGTGAAATGCGGTGTCTGGGAGGATCTCAATCAATCTCTGTCTTTATCTTTATCTTTATCTTTATATCTCTCTCTATCCAACCTAAACAAAGAAGGTATCCCATAGCCAATTCGGCTCTGAGATACCTTCTTTTTTAGTTCAATGGCTTAAGCCAAATGTAATTTCTTATTTTGCGCTTTCGTAACGTTTGCCAACTTCTTCCCAGTTTACTACGTTCCAGAACGCTTTGATGTAATCAGGGCGTTTGTTTTGGTAGTTCAGGTAGTAAGCGTGCTCCCATACATCAAGTCCGAGGATTGGAGTAGCGCCTTCGCTGATTGGGTTGTCTTGGTTAGGTGTGCTTGTTACTGCCAGTTTGCCATCTTTAACAACTAGCCAAGCCCAGCCGCTGCCGAAACGAGTAGTTGCTGCTGCTGCGAAATCTTCTTTGAATTTTTCGAATCCGCCCAGTTCCTTATCGATAGCTTCAGCCAATGCACCAGTTGGTGCGCCGCCGCCGTTTGGTCCGATAACTTCCCAGAACAGGGTGTGGTTAGCGTGTCCGCCACCATTGTTGCGAACAGCAGTACGGATAGCTTCAGGTACAGCGTTCAGATCTGTAAGAAGCTCTTCAATGCTTTTGCTTTGCAATTCAGGTGCTTTTTCCAAAGCTGCATTCAGATTAGTTACATATGTGTTATGGTGTCTGTCATGGTGAATTTCCATCGTCAATGCGTCGATGTGTGGTTCGAGTGCGTTGTTCGGATAAGGAAGTGCCGGTAATTGAAATGCCATGGAAAAATCCCTCCTGAGTTATATTAGAATTTTGTTATAGATAAAGAATTCTGGCGAACTAACGTCAAAATCCTTTATTGTAAATATGTACTATAGGGTATTCGCCCGATAGGATACCTTAATTAAACCGTATCTAGACCAATAATGCAACACTAAACAAACATAAATGTTTATAAAGTATAATTGGAGAGGGAAAGGGTTTTACAATTGTATTTGGAATGTTAAAATTAATAGTCCCCAAACCTATAGACATATATCCTTATAAATACCCTTTTAATGAAGAAATGAACCCCATCTAAAATGTAAACGCTTGATATTAAGCGCTTTCAAAAGAAAAATGATGATATCACGAGAAAAGTGTGCTTTAATAGATTTAAAAGCAGGTATTCCTCGGTATTTGATGCTTTTTTTTATTTTCTCTATGTTAAGGGAACCCCTTCTTTTTGTTAAATTCATAAGCCATAGACAAGGGAGATTTTAAAGAATGCACGTTCGTTCCTTTCAATTAAGCGACGTTAGCCCTGTGACTGATTTGCTGCAAACCGCATTATCGGAAGAGTGTTTCGAGAACACTATCGAGCCTTTCTCCAGGCAGCTTTCATGGGATTCAGATCTCATTGTAGTTGCGGAAGATGAAGAAGAAATTGTTGGAGCACTGATTGGTACGATTGAGAAAAACCACGGTTGTTATTTCCGGATTGCTGTACATCCTGATTATCGCCGCAGAGGAGTCGGCAGAAGTCTGGTATCGGCTATGGAATCCAGGTTTCAAGCTCGTAAAGTCAGTGGTATCTATGTAGCCGTCGATGAGCATAATTCTTTTGCTTTGCCATTGTATGAAGCTATGGGATATAGCGAGAATCAAATCTTCAAATCTGTCCGGAAGCTGAGCATTGTTGGGTAATTTTGATCACTCAGCTGCGAAAGCGGAAACATTTTCTAGAAAAAAGAACTATAGCTGACGATATAGTCTGTTTCATTCATACTCGAGCGTATTTCCCAGAAGTCCATTGCTAATGGCTGGGAGATATGCTTTTTTATTGTTATAATATTTGCAAGTATAATCTTCAATTATTGAGAACAAGAGGTGACATATTGAATCAGGAGCCCCAAGTAGATTACACGAGAAATAGGAAACAAAGACATAGATCCTCCAGATCCAAGACTACCCTGGGCGGTCGTTTGGTCTCGGAAATGAAGGATTGGCTGCTTACAGCTGTGATTGTTTTTGCTGTGATGTCAGTTCTTAATGTTTTTGTGTTCAATATATCAACAGTTAAAGGTCAGTCTATGCAGCCAACACTCTGGGAAGGAGAAAGGCTCTTCATTAATAAAATTTCATTGCTGTTCGTAAATCCAAAACATGGTGATGTTGTCATTCTTCATGATCCAAGTACCGGTCCTAGTCATAAGGAGTATTTAGTGAAGCGAGTGATTGGCATACCTGGAGATATCATAGAGGTACGGAATCATCAGTTATACGTAAATGGAAAAATAGTGAATGAGCCCTATATCGATACTGAGATTGAAGATCCGGATTTTCCAGCGTTAACCGTAGAAAGTGGCAATTATTTTGTAATGGGCGATAACCGTCATGCATCAGCCAGCAAGGACAGCCGTTACTTCGGCTCTATTTCACAGGATATGATTGTCGGCAGGGCTGATTATATATGGTGGCCTCTGTCAAAACTGAATAGATTATAAGAAAGTCAGCGAAGATATGAAAGGAGAAGGCGGAAATGACCAATACATTTCAGTCATCGTATGCTCCCCCGCCTTCCAAGTGGGCACAGCTTAAAGCAGAGATTCAGGAGGCTGCGACATCACTCGGTATTGATGATATCGGGTTTACAACAGCAGAACCTTTTTTATATTTAAAAAATATACTGCAAGACCATCGGGACAAAGGATATGAATCTGGCTTCGAGGAGCCCGATCTGGATAAAAGGACAGTTCCAGCATTGTCTTCTGGAGACAAGCCGTTATCTATTATTTCGATTGCAGTGGCTTACCCTTCTAAAATGGAGAACCCTCCTAAATCTGAGCCGGGTGCACGTAGAGGCATCCTCGCCCGGGCATCTTGGGGCAGGGATTATCACCATGTGCTGAGGGAAGCCTTAAGTAAGCTAGAGGAATTTATTCACGAGCGTGTACCGGAGGCTGTGCTGGAAAGCATGGTGGACACCGGTGTTCTAGTAGATAGAGCGGTCGCGGAAAGAGCGGGAATAGGCTTTAGCGGCAAAAACTGTTCCATCATCTCACCCAAATGGGGATCATGGATTTATCTTGGGGAAATGGTTACGAACATTCCTTTTGCTCCGGATGAACCTGTTGAAGAAGGCTGCGGGGAGTGTACCAAGTGTATTGATGCTTGTCCGACCGGAGCACTGGTGGGTCCGGGTCAGCTTAACGCACAGGCTTGTATTTCTTTTTTGACGCAAACTAAAGGGTTTCTCAGCGAGGAGTATATGACCAAGATCGGCAACCGTCTATACGGCTGTGATACTTGCCAGATTGTATGTCCCAAGAATAGAGGTAAGAACTGGAATCATCGCCCTCAGATGCAACCTGATCCTGAAATCGTGAAGCCGCTGCTGCTGCCGATTCTGGATCTTAGCAATCGTGAGTTCAAAGAGAGATTCGGCAATAGCTCAGCAGCCTGGAGAGGCAAAAAGCCGATGCAGCGAAATGCGATCATTGCCCTAGGCAATTTCAAGGAAGCCGGGGCTGTGCCAAAGCTATCAGAAATTGTTCTGAAAGAACCGCGGCCAGAGATGCGGGGCACTGCTGCTTGGGCGCTTGGACGTATTGGCGGTGATGAGGCTCTAGCGGCTGTAGAAGCGGGTTTAGAGCGCGAGGAGGATGGCACGGTGAGGGAAATGCTAAGCCGGGCGCAGGATGTGCTCCTTACTGGGAAGAAGGCACGGGAGGACAGCGATATTAATGGAGGAAAAAGTTCATAGACAGGTTGCATATTGCCAATTGCTGTCCAGTTCCCGAAATGCTATGATAGATTCGCGTGCCATATGGCGATGCAGACAATAGAGTGTAGAGGTGGGCTTTAGATGAATATCGCATTACCTATTATTACATTGGTCGTAGGTCTCATCGGTGGTTTTTTCATCGGTGTATATTATCTGCGCAAACAAATGACAAACATGCAGAATGATCCTGAAATGCTGCAAAAGGTTGCAAAGCAAATGGGTTATAACCTGAACGGGAAGCAAATGCAGCGTGCCCAGCAAATGATGAAGACTCAGGGACAGCCAGGTGCGCGCCCAGGAGCAGCTAAAGGGAATAAACGTAGAAGTAAGTAACCGGGTCCGGATAACATGTATACGGGTGCGGAAGGGGGAGACATCATGGGGAACATCAAGGAATATGTGAACGGTAAAGTTGCAGAGAACCGTGAGCAAATCGAGTATCACGTTGAGAAAATATTAGAATTAATCGGTGAAGATACCGGCCGCGAGGGACTGCTGGAAACACCGGCACGTGTTACGCGGATGTACGAGGAGATATTCGGCGGTTATTCGATAGATCCCCGCGAGGCGCTCGGCGTTACTTTTGATGAGTCTCATGAAGAGCTAGTGATCGTTAAGGATATCGTCTATTACAGCCAATGTGAACACCACATGGCTCCTTTCTTTGGTAAAGTGCATATAGGATACATTCCGAGCGGACGTATTGCTGGGCTCAGCAAATTAGCTCGGCTTGTTGAAGCAGTAAGCCGGCGTCTACAGGTTCAAGAGCGCATTACGGCGCAAATTGCTGATATTATGACGGAGGTGTTAGGCCCCCACGGTGTTATGGTTGTTGTGGAGGGAGAGCATCTGTGTATGTGTGCACGCGGAGTGAAGAAGCCAGGCAGCAAAACGGTAACTATGGCTACTAGAGGGGTCTTCCGTGAGGATGCCGCCGCTCGTGCGGAGTTTCTAAGCTTGATTAAGGAATAAATATCGGGGTGCATACCTCGAAATTGGAAGGACCCATCGTTCACGTAATGTGAATGATGGGTCCTTTTTGGTCAGGCTGTGGGAATAAGAGTGATGTTCACTGTGAATTGAAATAATATCAAAAGGGCTTCCAGGCCAGTTTACTGGCAGCAGCATAACGTTCTGAGACGTAAGGCCAGTTAACGACCTTCCACCAATCCTCAATATAATCGGCCCGATTATTCTGATGTTTAAGGTAATAGGCATGCTCCCATACATCCAGAGCCAGTAACGGAACAACGTCCCATTGTGACAGGTTCTGATGTTTCTCCGCAGTCAAAATCTCCAGTCTATGACTGCGTGGACTCCAGACGAGAATAGCCCAGCCGCCACCTTCAACCTTATTCGCAGCTTCTGTGAACTGTTTCTTGAAGTTGTCATAGCTGCCGAAGCTTTGTTCAATGGCTTCCAGTAAGGCTCCAGTTGGACGCCCGCCACCTTGAGGTGACATTACGTTCCAGAAGATTGTATGGAGATAGTGGCCAGCCCCATTAAAGGCTAGCTCCCGTTCCCAATGCTTAACAAGATCGAAATCTCCTTTCTTGCGAGCCTCGGCTAGCTTGTTCTCCGCTTTGTTTAGTCCATCTACATAACTTTGATGGTGTTTATCATGATGAATCCGCATGGTTTTCTCATCGATGTATGGTTCCAGCGCATTATAAGCATAAGGCAATGGAGGCAGTGTATGCCCGCCAATTGGCACAGCACTCATTTCACGAATATCAAGGATAGTATCTGTAGAAGGAATAAGTCCCTCATTCCGCGTGACATTGTCCTCTTCTGTTCTTACGACATAGTCGGCTGCTGTATAATCTCTCATAATTTGCGTGAGCTGTCCGGGCGAGCTCAAAGTGTGTAGTACGGCAAGGAAATACTCTGATTCACGAATAATATGCAGGATCACAGTGGTAGCAAGGGGGACGGCTTTGACGGCTGCGCTGCTTTCCATGATGGCAAAAAGCTGCCGAACAAATTCTTGGGATTGGGTACAGGAGATGTGCAGCAGCTTTTCTGTTTTCGCAGTGAGTTCAGCCTGACTTGGTGGAGAAGCAGAGAGGGCAGAATTCAATAACTGTTGAGCGGCCATCTCTGTGGCACCGAAGACCACCGCCCATTCATCCAGCAGTTTAACATAGGGCTCCTCCAGGTTAGGTACGATTGCTTTGATAACCTCGGTATGCTCTTTCTCTTGTGTTTTCCAGAATACGATTTCTTCTAAAATACGTACTGGCAGCATCGGCCCGTATACATATAACATTCCAAGAAAACCTCCCGTGATATGTCTTCATCAGTCCATTATATGTGTGCTCATGATAGCTTATGAAGAGCATAAGAACGCGATAATAATATCGTTGACAACCGTTTGATATGGTGAAATAATACAGGAAAATAAAGGCAATGATACCGAAAGGTACAACCTCGCGAAAAGGAGGGTGTACCTTTTTTTGTCGTGTGGACCGATTAATGAAATCCTTTGGGGTAGTAGAAAAACTTTGAGAAATGAGATGAGGGTATGAACAAGCTTGAGAAGAAACAATTTTATAATCAGCTGTTAAAATTAGCGGTACCGATATCCCTCCAAAGTCTAGTCATGGCGGTGCTGTATTTAGTAGATCAATTGATGGTAGGGCAGCTTGGGGGTGTAGCGATCGCATCGGTTGGTATGGCTAGTAAAATCTATAGCGTGATTTCGGTGGTGCTGGCGGGTCTTGCTACGGGTCTTGCCATATACGCGGCTCAATATTGGGGGAGTAAAGATCGAAAGAGCATCACACCACTACTGGGATTAAGTCTTGGAATTGGCCTGATATTGTCGGGTTCATTTACGATAGTTGTTTTTTTCAACCCTCGGCTATGCCTGTCTATTTTTACAACGGATAAAGAAGTGTTGGAGAAGGGGTACATTTTTCTAAAAATCGTTACCCTCAGTTATATTCCAACGATGTTGACGATGCTCTATTCGGCGGTTCTACGAAGTTCAGGACATGTAAAGTATCCAATGGGTGTGAGCATAGCTGCTGTAGGACTGAATATTATTTTAAACTATGCGCTTATTTTTGGGCATTGGGGGTTTCCAGAGCTTGGACTTGCAGGTGCGGCATATGCAACGTTAATCTCACGTATAGTCGAAAGTACCTTGATCATCGGAGCTGTGTATCGCGGGAAACTGCCGGGTGCCGGAGGAATTAAGGAGCTGAGTTCGTTTTCGAAAGCGCTGTGTATACCTTTTTTAAGAACGATAGCGCCTATTGTTTTAACGGAATTGGTTTGGGTTTTAGGTGAAGCTTGTTATTCCGTAATATATAGCCGTATGGGCACAGCAGAGATGACCGCTATGACAGTGACCTTTCCGCTGCAGGGGTTGACGATTGGACTTCTGGCTGGGCTTTCTGGTGCAGCTGGGATTATGGTCGGACATAAGCTGGGAGAGAATAATAATGCAGGTGCTTTTCAGTATGCTCGTTTTTTTGTTCGAATAGGAGTAGGGATTTCATTGCTGCTTGGTGTTCTTATTGCTGTTCTAGCCCCGCTCTACGTCTCAGCCTTTAACTTAACAGTGGAAGAACGCCGAATGGCCACTTCTGTTATCTGCTTTTTTGCTCTTTTTTTATGGATAAAGGTGGGCAATATGATGATTGCGGGAGGGATTCTGCAGAGTGGTGGCGATAGTAAGTTCGTCTTTATTATGGAAGCCTCCACAACTTGGTTGCTTGGGGTGCCTCTAGGGCTACTGTTGTCATGGGGATGGAAACAGCCTCTTCCCTGGGTATACTTCTTTCTGTCCCTAGAAGAGGCTGTTCGATTGGTTATAGGTTACGTGCGTTTTCGCCGTGGTAAATGGTTGAAGCAACTGACCCATCAGGGGACAGAGGCGGATTGTAGTGCTTAACTAGTTACTTGCCATCGCCGGCTGGTTGCCATTGTAGGTTTTGGCTAGTTGAACATTTCCTAAGAAAGCAGAGACTCGCCGCAAATACTCACGCGGGTGCTCACGGAACAGCAACTCATGATGGCTGCCCTCTACGACCCAGGAATCTGAGAACGGATTGCTTTGGTTCGCGGCCAGCTTTTCTGCAATAGGATAAGGAGCTTTATCATCTTCGGTTCCATGCATGAGTAGAATAGGGAAAGGATAATCTTCGGATTTGACCTTCGCATAAGGAATTTGATTCAGCCCGGTACCGTTCAGAACTGGGAACAGCATTTCCATAATCGCCAGGGAAGGCTGGCGGGGCAGATCAATATTTTGCTTAATATTATGATACAGCGTATCTGGCTCTAACAAAAAGGTGCTGTCCAGAATCATCGCGTCAATGTCCTCTGATACTAATCCTGTTTGCAGTGCTGTGCCTGCTCCCATGGAGAAGCCCCATACAACTAACTCCTCAGCTCCACGTTCCTTAGCAAAATCAATAGCGCCTAGAAGCTGCTGGGATTCTTTTTTACCCCCGGTTGCAATATCCTTGTTGCCTTGGGCAGCAAAGCCGTAATCAAACATCACGACATTGAAATTCAGACTGTGTGCATAGTGAGCGAGATCGTACATAGGTACCCAAGATTCTTCACGGTTGGCGCCATAGCCATGGCTGAACACGATCGTTTTGGTAGCCCCTTCGGAGGGAATATACCAGCCGCTCATCATTCGACTGCCGTCTTTAGCTGGAAACGTCACATCCTCGTATGCGAGACCTTTGGCCTGCATGGGATTGGAATACAGAGGTGCGACCGTTGGATTAGATAATACCCAGGCGATATAGCCATGAAGTGAGACAAAGCAGAAGGCTAAAAAGAAAAAAATAGATAATAGCAGTGCAACGATAATATGCTTCACACGAATCATCCGCAGCGATAGCCGGGACGAACTGCCTTGTTTAGGTAGTTTAGGTCGACGGGAGACGGTTGTGCCGGTTTGGCGAGTTGCCAGATCCATATGGTCCCCTCCTAAGAATGAAGTGAGTACTAGTGCCTAGAAGAATTTGTAAAAATGATTCTAAAGCATCAGTAGATAATTTAATATGTTAATCGTATGAAAAAGCCCTTACAAAGTCAATGAATTAGACGCTTTTGTAATGTAACTGTAAAGTGCAGCCCAACCTTTTCCGGCACATTTTTGGCACAACTCCGGAGGAGTGAATATACTGGACTTTCCATAGAGTTTTGCACTAAGATAGAGTTAGTTATAATGTAACCGAGTTTCATTTGATGAAACACGAGGGGGAGATTGTCATGGAGGACCGAAAGCTTACAGTGCGTGCGGTAGAACGTGCGCTTGATATATTGCTTTGTTTTACGCAGGACAGAGATTTAGGGTTGACGGAGATCGCTTCAAAGATTGATTTACATAAAAGTACCGTCCATCGGCTGCTGGCAACCTTGGAGGAAAAGGGCTTCCTCATTCGTAATCCGGCCACTGAGAAATACAGCCTGGGTATACGAATTTGGGAATTGTCTACGCATTTGCCTGCTTTTGATGAGTCGGCTGCGGTATTGTTGCCGTCAATGGAACGGCTGCGGGATCGGCTAGGGGAGACCGTTAGTTTATACTTACGCGACGGCATAGAACGTGTGCGGATTCAGGCGGTTCAGAGTCAGCAGGCCATACGGCGAGTGGCGCAGATCGGTGCGAGATTGCCTTTATCTGTGGGCGCATCAAGTAAAGTGCTGGCAGCCTATGCTCCTCCAGAGGTGCTGAAAGAATTGCTGGAGAGTTCGGGATGGCCGGACTACGTTGAGAAGGATGTCTATCAAGAGCAGCTTAATGACATTATCCGGCTCGGATATGCCACCAGTTTCGAGGAACGCGAGCCCGGCGCGGCCGCGGTGGCGGTGCCTGTTACGGGGCGCAGTGGAAATGTGATCGCGGCGTTATCACTGTCAGGTCCAGTAAGTCGCCTATCAAGGGATACGTTAGTGGAATATGCCGCGGTACTGAAGGAAGCGGCTAGTGAAATGGGCATGATGATTCCTTAATTCGCTGGCTGAGACATATAAGAAACTAAGCAGCGATCTCTCTGTTACTGGAGGATCGCTGTTTTGATGTTTTTGGGAGGGATGCTTAGTCGATTGTGGGTAAAGTGGCAGGAAACGATGGCTTGATGGCTAACTGACGGGTAATTGATGGCCTGATGAGTGACTGATGAGTGACTGATGGGTAACTGATGGGTAACTGACGGTCTGACGGGTAGCTGATGGGATGATAGATGCGTAACTGACGGCTAATCAACAGCTAACTGATGACTAACTAACGGCTCCCCACCTTGCGTTTGTATGGTGAGCTTCAGTGAATATACGTACCTTTGGGAGCCTCAGTAACTCGTAATGCTGAGGCACGAGCGTTTGAACCCAGGGCCTAGATAGGCAGAGGGACGGAGGGGAGGGAGGGTAGAGAAACCACCACGAACCCACGAGCCAACGAACCCACCAACCCACGAGCCAATGAACTCACGAGCCAACGAACTCACGAACCCACGAGCCCACGAGCCAATGAACTCACGAACCCACGAGTCAATGAACCCACGAACCAATGAACTCATGAACTCACGAACCCACGAGTCAACGAACCCACGAGCCAATGAACCCACGAGCCAACGAACCCACGAACCCACGAACCCACGAACTCACGAGCCAATGAACCCACAAACCCACGAACCCACGTATCTCATAACTCGTACACAAGTAATCTCAGGTTGTTATTTAGATCTTTCTTGAGCTTCCGGACTCAGAAGACGCTATTTGCACTTTTAAAGCCTTTTGGGCATAGTTTCGGACCCCAGTGCAGCTATTCGACCCAAACGGGAACCTTTAGTGTGTTTTTCATGCCAATAGCGACTATGGAGTCCGATCGCACGCCAAAAGTCGGATATTCGAGCGTATAGAGTCATCTGGGTCCGATAGCGCGGAATCCTAGGCGTCTCCTGAGGCGTGCGGACTTAGGGGACGCTATTTGCGAATTTACAGCCAGTTTGGCATAGTTTCGGACCCCAGTGCAGCTATTCGACCCAAACGGGAACCTTTAGTGTGTTTTTCATGCCAATAGCGACTATGGAGTCCGATCGCACGCCAAAAGTCGGATAATCGAGCGTATAGGGTCATCTGGGTCCGATAGCGCGGAATCCTAGGCGTCTCCTGAGGCGTGCGGACTTAGGGGATGCTATTTGCGAATTTACAGCCAGTTTGGCATAGTTTCGGACCCCAGTGCAGCTATTCGACCAAAACGGAAACCTTTAGTATGTTTTTCATGCCAATAGCGACTATGGAGTCCGATCGCACGCCAAAAGTCGGATAATCGAGCGTATAGAGTCATCTGAGTCCGACAGCACGCCAAATATCGGATAATCCAGCGTATAAGGTCAGCTAGGTCCGATAACGCCGAATCCTACTGATGCCCGAGGCTTACAGGTCCCGAAGTCGGATATAGCTACGTTTAAAGCCGGCTGATTCCGTAAGTTGTCCGTGAATTGCTTCGAGCTGCTCCTATGCGCGAATATTATCGAATCAAACGACGCTTGGAGTTTGGAACCAGCAACGCAGCAATGGTGAAGGTCCCAAAGACAACAGACAGTGGCACCCCACCCGCCACAAATTGGCTGCTGGAACCACCCCATAAAAAAGGGACTGCTCACAGCCACTCATGGCCGTGAAACAGTCCCTTTTTAAGTTACTTTAAACCTATTCTACCGACACCGCGGAAGAGTCTGTAGCATCTGCCAGCATCTGGCGAAGAACAGTCTGCAGGATACCGCCGTTGCGATAGTAATCAATATCGACTGTACTGTCGAGTCGTGCAATGACAGGGAAATCGAATTGTGTGCCGTCTTCACGGGTAGCCGTGACAGTTAGCTCTTGACTTGGTGCCACGTTGTTATCGAGACCAGTAATATTGAAGGTCTCGCGTCCGGTCAGTCCCAAGCTGCTCCAGCCGTGGCCTTCTTGGAATTGAAGTGGGAGTACACCCATACCGACCAGATTGCTGCGGTGAATCCGCTCAAAGCTTTCAGCGATAACTGCTTTAACGCCAAGCAGAAGCGTACCCTTAGCTGCCCAGTCACGTGAGCTTCCTGTACCGTACTCCTTACCAGCGATGACGATCAGATTTTGTCCAGCATCCTGATAGAGCATGGAAGCATCATAGATGGACATAACCTCGTCGCTTGGCAAGAAGGTAGTAACGCCGCCTTCTGTACCAGGAGCTACTGCGTTACGAATCCGAATGTTAGCGAACGTACCGCGCATCATGACTTCGTGGTTTCCGCGGCGGGAGCCGTAGGAGTTGAAGTCTGCACGTTCTACACCATGATCGCGCAAATATTCGCCAGCAGGACCAGAGGTAGAGATATTACCCGCTGGTGAGATATGGTCGGTTGTCACGGAATCAGCAAGCAGCGCTAGAACGCGTGCATCTTTGATATCCTTGATGTCTCCCAGACCGTCTGCCAGATGTTCGAAGAATGGCGGATTCTGGATGTACGTGGAATTATCATCCCACTCATACAGCTCGCCTTGCGGAACAGGAATCGAATTCCAACGTTCGTTAGCGGTGAATACATTTTCGTATTTGCTACGGAACATCTCCGGACTAAGGGAGAGACCAATGGCTTCACGAATTTCAGCAGTGGTTGGCCAGATATCTTTCAGGAATACTGGCTCACCTTGTGGATCAAATCCAAGTGGCTCAGTCTGCAAATCGATATTTACTGTACCAGCCAGTGCGTAAGCAACTACGAGCGGCGGTGAAGCCAAGTAGTTTGCTTTTACCTGAGCATGTACGCGGCCTTCAAAGTTCCGGTTACCGGAGATGACTGCGGCTACGGTCATGTCATTGTCAGTAATGGCTTGACTAACTTCTTCAGGCAATGGACCGGAGTTACCGATACAAGTGGCACAGCCATAACCAGCCAAGTAGAATCCTAATGCTTCGAGTGGCTTCAGCAAGTCTGCTTTTTGCAGGTATTCAGTAACCACCAAGGATCCTGGAGTCAAGCTGCTCTTAACGTAAGCTGGTTTTGTCAGACCACGTTCCACAGCTTTTTTCGCCAAAAGACCTGCTCCAAGCATAACGCTAGGGTTAGAAGTATTCGTACAGCTAGTAATAGCTGCGATTACGACTGCACCTGTGCTGAGCTTGCTAGTGGTATCGTTTTTGTGCTGTACTTCTACGACTTGAGCGATTTTCTCATCGCTGAGACCATAACCGCCTTTGTCTACAGGTGTACGGATAATACCTTCGAAATTTTCCTTCATATGCGTAAGTTCGATCCGGTCTTGCGGACGTTTTGGTCCAGCCAAGCTAGGAACGACAGAAGCTAAGTCAAGCTCAATCACATCGCTGAATTCAGGGTCTGGCGTATCCGAGGTACGGAACATCCCTTGTGCTTTGTAATAAGATTCAACCAACGCCACCAGATCATCCGGACGTCCAGTGCTGCGAAGATAAGCGAGTGTCTCGTCATCTACAGGGAAGAAACCGATAGTTGCTCCGTATTCTGGCGCCATGTTGGCAACAGTTGCCCGGTCTGCCAGACTGATGTTAGCAAGGCCGGGTCCGTAGAATTCGACGAATTTGCCGACTACGCCCTTTTTACGCAACATTTCAGTTACTGTCAGTGCCAAATCCGTTGCTGTAGCCCCTTCGATAAGGCTGCCTGTAAGCTTGAAGCCCACTACATCAGGTGTAACAAAATAGAGCGGTTGTCCAAGCATTCCTGCTTCAGCCTCAATACCGCCTACACCCCAGCCCACAACACCAAGACCATTGATCATCGTGGTATGGGAGTCCGTTCCTACAAGGGAATCTGGATAAACGACAGTTTCACCATCGATAGTTTTGGTAGTGGCAACGGAAGCTAAATACTCTAGATTTACTTGGTGCACGATACCTGTTGCTGGTGGAACTGCACGGAAGTTGTTAAAAGCTGTCTGTGCCCAACGAAGGAAACGGTAACGCTCCTCGTTGCGTTCGAACTCAACGTTCATATTGTATTCCAAGGCGTCTGCTGTACCGAAAGCATCAACCATGACAGAGTGGTCAATTACAAGGTCAACCGGGACAAGCGGATTGATCTGTTTAGGATCTCCTCCGGCTTTTTTTACAGTATCACGCATAGCTGCGAGATCCACGACTACCGGAACTCCGGTGAAATCCTGAAGCACGATACGAGCAGGGATAAATGGAATTTCTTTATTACGGTCAATGTCACCTGACCAATCGGCCAGTTGTTTCACATGTTCTTCAGTAATTGCCCGTCCGTCAAACTGACGAACAGCAGCCTCTAGTAGGACTTTGATCGAAAAAGGCAGGGAAGAAATAGAGCCCAATCCTTGTTCCTCAAGGGACTTCAGATCATAATAGCGATAAGATTTGCCGCCTGATTCCAGGGTCCGAGCCAATGAAAAATGATCCTTGCTTGGCATATATGCGCCTCCTTGTTTCGTCTAATGAAACCCAATTTCAAATTGCTTCTAGCTTAATTATAACGGTTACAAAGTGGGGAGTAAAGTTTTTTTTCCTACATCTAAAGCCCGAATTATGCCTGAGAAAATGCCAAGCTACCCTTCCATTGTTATATTGTATCGTTTCGGGATATTCTTTTTACCTCAAAAAGAGCCATTTAAAGGAGATAATACGAAGGAATTCACCGGAATCCTTGGTTTTACTTATTTATTAGGGGAAATGCACACTGAATTTCTCTTCCTCAGTTATTAGGTGATATGGTCCTCGTTGTCGATGTTTGATTGAGATGTCGTACTTGGGGTTAGAGTTTTTGCTTGAAACATCCTTAACTATTCAACCGATCTGTATAGCGGCCTGTTTCCTTTCATATACATAGAACAGCAGTTAAAAGGGAAAGAAGGGGCGCGAGTATAATGGAACAACAGTGGAAGCAAAGTCTTTATGTATATGTTGATCAAGTGAATAAGGCCAGGGTGGAGCCTAAGTCATCATCGCATACCGTTTCCGTGTCCGTTAAGGATCCGCGTTTTCTGGTAGAACAAGGGGAGCGTTCAAGACGTCTTGCTGAGTGGTATAAAGAACGTGGGATAACTCCTTTGCGCGGAGAGACAGGGGTTAAGACTTTGCGGACCGTCCGGCAGACTCCGACCGAGGTAGTAGCAGAGGTTACACTGCATAGTGCGCTTTATTATGAAAAAGGCGGTGTTAACCACCGCGAGGATATTATCGAGCTGGAGCGGCTGACCTTTGTACGGGACGGTGGGGGCTGGGAGATTGCTGGTGTGGAACGAAGTGTCCCTGAAAGAAATACGGTTCATCGGGCAGAGGTAGAGCTATCGGGCAGACTATCCAAGTGGGGAGAGGCTTTGCCGGCACCGCTGCCATCACAGCCCCTGCTTAACCGGAATGTTCTCGGAGAAATTGCCGGTTCAAGAGAGGTTCGTTATAACCGTGAAGAAGCTGTGGCGTATGCCGACCGCTGGTGGAAAGACGGCAATCCGGAGTTCGAAACCTTCGAGGTGGACTGCACAAATTATGTCTCCCAATGTCTCTTTGCAGGGGGAGCACCTATCAACTATACTGGTAAAAGAGAAACGGGCTGGTGGTACAAAGGTTACCAAGGCAAACAAGAATGGTGGAGCTATAGCTGGGCTGTATCAGACAGTCTGCAACGCTATTTGAGCGGAAGTCGGAGCAGTGGCTTGCGTGCGGAAGTCATGGAGCGGCCGGAGCAATTGATGCTGGGCGATATCATTCAATATGACTGGGATGGCAACGGGCAGTATCAGCACAGCACAATCGTCACAGCTTTTGATGCAGGAGGCATGCCGCTTGTGAATGCACGTACCGTTAGCAGCCGTCATCGCTATTGGGACTATCGTGATTCCTACGCATGGACTGATCAAACGAAATACCGTTTTTTTCATATTAACGACTACTTATAGTACAGAAAGAGGTTAAGGGAATGGGGAACGCAAAACTAACCGTAGGGCTGGTGTACGGGGGCAAATCAGGAGAACATGAGGTATCGCTACAGACGGCTTTTGCCGTGATGAACTCATTTGATTATGATAAATATGAGATTATACCTTTTTACATTTCAAAACAGGGATTGTGGAAGGTTGGAGAGAAGTTATCAGCGCCTTACAGCCAAGTGGAGCAGCTCAAGCTTGCAGAAGCGACCGAAGATATGGGCACAGCCCTGAACGTGGTATTTAGTGGGTTATCCGGTGCGGACAAAACAGTGGACGTAATGTTCCCGCTGCTGCACGGCACGTATGGTGAGGACGGAACGATTCAAGGGTTGTTCGAAATGGCGAATATTCCTTACATCGGTGCTGGTGTTCTTGCCTCTTCGGCAGGTATGGATAAGGTTGTCATGAAGAAGCTGTTCGCTGATGCCGGCCTGGATCAATGCGAGTATTGTTATTTCAACATCAGCGCTTGGAAAAGAAAACGTCATGAGTTGATTGTTGGTGTAGAGGATAAACTGGGATATCCGGTATTCGTGAAGCCTGCCAATCTAGGCTCAAGTGTAGGTATTTCTAAGGCTGCTGATAAGGATAGTCTTGTAAAAGCAATTGATTTTGCTTTCCGTTATGACACCAAAGTTATTATTGAGGAGTTTGTGGATGCGCGTGAGGTAGAGGTTGGCGTGCTTGGAAATGATGAACCAGAAGCCTCTGTTCCGGGTGAAATCGTTTCTTCTGGTGAATATTATGATTACGCAGCCAAATATACGGACGGCAAATCGCAAATGATGATTCCTGCACCAGTGGATTCTGAAGTGGCCGATCGTTTGCGGGAGTCCGCGATAGTTGCTTTTCGAGCGATTGAGGGCAGTGGAATTACCCGGGCAGACTTCTTCTTGCGAAAATCGGATGGTAAAATTCTAATTAACGAAGTGAACACGATGCCTGGTTTCACTCCTTACAGCATGTATCCGCTATTGTGGCGTGAGACGGGTGTATCTTATAGAGCTCTGTTAGACCGAATGATTGAGTTAGCCTTGGAGCGCTATAATTTTAAACAAGGTCTTAAGTACGACAACGAGTAATAGAAGCTATAGCGGGAATATCCCGACTGGAAGGAGAGAAGAACATGGGTTTTCAAACAGAATTCAACTCCGTCTGCAAATTCAAGAGTGAACAAGAGCTGTACGAGCTGCTGGAATATGGGCGCACCAAAATGGTGAAACAAGGCTTTCGTGTGTATCCAACAGGTCAGAAGGTTATTGCTTACACCCCTGAGAACGTAGCTGTAGCCATTGTCAAAATTTCAGCCTCGATTGCAGAGATTAATTTTCAAGGACATGAGGTTACCGCGGTAGAGATGGAGCTTGTGCGTAAGCTGAATGAAGAAGAGTCCAGAGTGCAGACGGCTTTGGCTGAGGAAATGTTTTTTGGAGCACAGGGATGATTGTCCGCTTCGGATATGTAGCGATGTCCACCGTTATCAAAGACTGCTCCCCATCTAAGACAATGACGATGGCCTCTTTTAAGAAGCTGGATGACCGTGAAGCGGCACTTCGGCGTTTGGAGAACATCGCTAGAATGAATCTGCATAATACGCTGCGGTTGATGAAGCATAATGTGGCTTCGGACATCATGGTGTACCGCCTCACTTCCAAAATCATTCCTCTGGCGACGCATCCGGATTTGCAGGACTGGAATCCGTTTGCGGCGCTCGCCGAGGAATTTGCGGAAGTGGGCCAATATGTGAAAAAGCACGGGCTGCGTGTTTCTTTTCATCCAGATCACTTTACAGTACTTAGTACACCCCGTCCGGAGGTGCTGATAAACTCCGTACGGGATTTGCAGTACCATGTGGACATGCTGGTTGCTATGGGGCTTCCTGCCATGGCGAAGAACAATATCCATATTGGCGGAGCTTATGGGGACAAGCCTGTAGCGGCGAAGCGATTCGAGGAGCATTTCCGCGCGCTGCCGGCAGCGCTGCAGGAGCGTATAACGCTGGAGAATGACGATAAGACATTTACAGCTCCGGAGACACTGGCAGTCAGTCAGAGCGTAGGATTACCGATGGTGCTGGATATTCACCACCAATGGGTGAATAATGAAGGAGAGCTCCCTTGGGAGCTGTGGCCTGACATTTTGCAGACATGGCGAAGCGAGCTAGCACAGAAGGACGTTCCTTCTGGAGAGCTTTTGCCGCCTAAGATTCATGTATCCAGTCCGCGCAGCCCGTCTGATCCGCGCAGCCATGCGGATGGCGTGGAACCTGCGCCTTTGCTGGCTTTTCTGAAACGTATTGCCGCAGATACGCCTGCTGTCGATGTTATGATTGAGGCGAAACTAAAAGATGGCGCGTTATTTGGATTGATGGAGGCTATGAAGGAGCTGGCTGAGGCTGGTAACGGAATTTCCTTATTAAATGGGGCAAGCGTGAATATTGAACCTTAAACAATGAAAATAAGGAGATAGGTCCCGAATACGGGTCCTATCATGACTTGATATGTAACTTGAAATAGGGTACGTTGAATGAAACTTTAATCGCTTATCGTCTTTATATGGACCTAGGGCATTTATGCTCGCAGGTGAGAATTGGGTCCTCTTTTGGCGGAACTTTGGGAACTTGGGGAACGTTTTGACGTATTGCACGGTATTGTGAATAGGATTGCTTTAGAATTAAAGCCATTGGCGATTATGTTCAAGAAAGTGGAGTGAAGATATGAGTCCTTTAAATCCAGAGGGTAAGAATGAACGTGAACCCTATGTAGTAACAAGCAAGGGACATACGGCGGTGGCCATTAATGCGGCTGCCAAAGCAGGAGAATGGATAAAGAGCAGACAGGGTCTCGTGAAGGAGCTGAATACAAAGACTTCAGCACAAGATCTGGTTACGGAAGTTGATAAAGGCGTTGAGCAAATGATTCGCAGGCTGATCCTGACACATTTTCCCGACCATGCCATTCTCGGGGAAGAAGGGGTTTCCCCGGGAGCAGCAGCGGCTACCGCTGCATTGGAAGAAGCTCGTGAGCATGAATATTTGTGGATTGTAGATCCTGTAGATGGTACGACTAATTTCGTACACGGATTTCCTTTTTACTGTGTCTCCATAGCATTGGTGATTCGCGGTGAACTAACAGTAGGCGTTATTTATGATCCGACTCGTGATGAAATGTTCGTCGCTGAAAAAGGAAAGGGAGCTTACATGCACGGTGTTCCTACCTCGGTCTCTACGGAGACTGATTTTGGGGACAGCCTGATCGCTATGGGCTTTCCGCCGGATCGTGAGTTTGCACAACCTGTGAATATGGCCGGACTGCAAAGTATTCTTCCGCAGATTCGTGGTATTCGTGCCGGAGGCGCGGCTGCTCTACATCTAGCTTATGTGGCGGCAGGCCGGGTAGATGGCTATTGGGAAGTGGGCTTAAGCCCTTGGGATTGTGCAGCAGGAGTACTGCTTGTACTTGAATCAGGAGGCAAGATTACGGATACCCTAGGACGTTCATATGATATTGGTACACGCCATGTAGTAGCAAGTAATGGCCACATTCACGAATATTTGGTTTCGTCACTGAAGAATGCTGAAGCAACAGGATATAAGCTTTAGGGAGGACGATACAGCATGAGTGAGAAGGATGATTTGGAACGCAAGCTGAGCGAAATGTTGGTAGATGGTGAGATGGAACAAGGCGATCGTACGGCTAAAGAAATCCGGGAAATCTCACCTAAATATGAAATTCGTATTCAGACTACGCTCGATCCTATTGTGGAAGAAACATTGCGTTATCGTAAGATTGGATATGAGCTGGATGACCGGTATGATAAATATCTGGAGCGTGCAGGGCAGAAGTTAGAGTCAGATGAAGATTCAGACAAATAATAGCCAGTGATTTGCGAGGGGCGGTTTCCTGAATATAGGAGGCCGCTCTTTTGCGTTGCTACCCTGGGATGGTAGAATGGAATTAGAACAATTTGGGAGGGATACGATGCTAGGCAATTGGAAAAAAAATTGGGCAGCTGGCATAAGCAGCCTGCTTTTGTTATCTGCGCTGATTAGCGTAGGAGCAGGCACGGCAAATGCGGCTGACACGACTGCAATACAAGACTCTGGGCAGGATGTCTTTCGCATCGTAGCTCTAGGTGATTCCATTACTGCTGGCTACGAGCCAGGAATGACGGACGTGAATACCAAGCCATACGGCTATGCGGAGAGATTGCTTGAGCAGGGCTGGTATCATGGCAGAAGTGCACTTACTAATTATGGTATCCTAGGCCTGACTACGGCCGGATTACGTAATTACACAGGAGCAATCAAGGATGGTTCAGTGATTACTGCTGAAGGAGTTCAGGCAGGTCTCCCAGATCCACGAATAGAGCAGTTCGTGAAGCTAACTCCGCAGATCGCAGCAGAGCTTAAGGAAGCTGATCTGATTACCATTACGATTGGTGGGAATGATGTAAGCAGTCTGTTCTTGCAGTTCAAGGAGCTGACGGATGCGGATTTCCAAACACAGCTGGACCAGCGGTTAGCGGATTATCAAACAAATGTGAAGGCAGTGCTGGAGAATATTCGTGCGGTAAGTCCGCAAGCGACGATTATACTGGCTGATCAATATCAACCTGCCCCTAAGGTCGCGCTTGGTCAAATGTACAACAGACTAATGACGGCAGCGGGCAAATTTACGGAAGCAGCGGATAGTGTAGCTGCAAGCGTAAATCAAGAGGGAGCGAAGGTGCTTGTAGCTCATGTTGCGGCAAAGTTTGCCGGGGTAGAAGGCTCGCTGACACATATTATTGGAGCAGGGCAAACTGATTTTCACCCAACGCAGCTTGGATATGAGACTATTGCTAAGGTTTTCGCGGAGTTACAATGGGGAGAGTATCGTGTTCCTACTGTAGCTACAATGGCTACTGCATCGGTACCGATGTCGATTGTAGTGAAGGGCGTGGAGTTGAATACACCCAATAAGCCTATCCTTAAAAATGGGCAGAACTTTTTGGCGCTGAAAGATATTCTAAATGCCGTGGGCGCAAGCGGGAAGTGGGATAACAAAACCTCCAGCGCTACCATCGTGTATGGCGGAAGAACCGTTGTGATCACCATTGGCTCGAAATTTATTAAGGTGAATGGAGAGAACGTGGCTATTGATACTCCAGCTTTTCTGCAAAAGGTAGGTAAGGAGGACAAAACCTACTTACCCCTTGCCGCTTTGGCGACAGGACTTGGATTCGATGTTAATTACAGCAGCAAACTGCGAACTGCTTTCATAAATCCATAAAGCTGCATACTATACATCATAAGAAATTAAATTAAGCCCGTAAGGAAAAGGTGGATGGAATATTGTCTAGTTCAAAATATAATGCTGAATATATCATCACCATGGATGATATAGTGCGGGAGGGTCATCCCGTGCTTCGTACCGTAGCACAACCAGTGGAGCTTCCATTACAGGCGGAAGATCGTGAGGCTTTGCAATGTATGCTTCAATTTCTGAAGAACAGTCAGGACCCGGAGATTTCCGAAGAATATAAGCTGCGCTCTGGCGTAGGTCTGTCGGCGAATCAAATCGGACTGGAGAAGCGTATGTTCGCGATGTATCTTACAGACGAGAGAGGGCGCGCTGTAGAGCATGCTTGGGTTAATCCTAAGATCATAAGCCACTCCTTGTCTATGGTGTACTTACCAGAAAGCGAGGGCTGTCTGTCCGTTGATCGTCCCGTGCATGGCTTTGTACCTCGGTATGAAACCGTGAAGGTGAAGGGTTATGATCTGGAAGGCAAGGAGGTTGTCCTTAAATTTAAGGGCTACCAAGCTATCATCATCCAGCATGAAATAGACCATCTCGATGGGATTATGTTCTATGACCGAATTAACAAGGAGAATCCGTTTAAGCTGCCTCAGGGTGTGGAGATCCGGAACTTATATGAGTAGGAGAGTAACTCCAAATTAAAAAGCGGGCGACCTTACAGCGTAAAGCTGATGGTCGCTTTTTTTTACCTATCGGCAAGATTATGATATTTCAAATATTTTACAAATCAATCGAAAGGATGTACCCTTACAATTAATGGATTTAAATTAGTAATAAGAGGAGGGCGTTAAATGAACTGGAGCAGAATGCCAATTAGAGGATTCGCCAACGAATATAATGATGAGGTTAAAAAGATTGATGAGCAGATTTTGAGTCTGATTCAGGAACGTAAAGCTATAACAGGCAAGAAACGATTATCCCCTGATAGTAAGCTACTTGAGGAATGGGTAACTAGATTCGAGATGAACACTACTCAGATTGTGCAGCATTTGCACCTTATGAATGAAACTGTACCCAGAAGACAATATTGGGAAGAGCCTGGTTTATTGCTGGGAGTGCTTCCGATTGTAAAGCGGACGGTCGTTGAAGAATGTGAATATATACTTACGCATGCTATGCAGTATGAAGCCTTCAGCATAGTTACTGTGGAAATTAAATATTTAAAAGAAGCTGTAGGACATATTCATCTTCGAACGGCTTTAACGCTTGAAGTGGCGGGTGAGAATGAATATGAAGTGCAGCCGCATGGTGGTCATGGAGGTGGAGCGCATACACAAATGCAATTCTTGGTCGCCCCAACGCTGCCGGAGCATCTGGAGGGTGTAGAGTTTTCGCTGGTACCCGGGAGCGAGCAAATGTTAAGACCATTAATGACTGAGATTACATTGGACAAGCAGGTGGATTTTACATGAGAGCAGTAGAATATTTGGACTTCTAAACGCTGTTAGCGGATGAAATCCGTAGATAAAGTGTATTTGAGCTTTTTGCGGTGTGAGCTACAGAGTTATTAGGGAAAAACTCCCTGAAAATAACCTATATTCTCTGTAAATGAACAGAATTAGGGATTTTCTCCCTAAAAAACGGGGTAAGTTCTTTATTTTCCACTAAATTAGCTAAATTATAGGGAGGATTTCCCCAATTATTAGTTTAATGACCAGAAATCCCTGAATTTAAGGTGCAATTTCCCTAATTATCTATCGAAGCTCCCTAACCCTTGTACTTAACACAGAGAAGGTCCGGCGATACCTGTTACGCAGCATATAGAAATTGACGCTTGAGATCGGCTGGCTTAAGCTTGCCACAAGCTACAGATGCAGACCGTGGATGAGTAAAAATGCAGAGCAGCGATCCTCCAATACAGGAGAAACGCTGCTCTTTTAACATTTGCGGTTTATGGGACTGGGACAGCCCGTTAATCTATTCAGCTTTTTTTTAGCTTATAGAGCACTGCGTGTCAAAACAATCTTATTTCTCAGCCACCATAGCGCGGAAGGATTCTTCAGCTGCGATAAGTGTAGCATCGATATCTGCATCAGTATGTGCTGTGGTCAGGAACCAAGCTTCGTATTTCGAAGGGGCAAGGTTAATGCCACGGTTCAGCATATGACGGAAGAAGCTGGCGAACAATTCGCCGTCTGTATCCTGAGCCTCGTCATAATTCGTAACCGGATGGTTACAGAAATGAGTGGAAAACGAACCACGGATGCGGTTGATTGTCAGTGGAATGCCATGACGGTCGGCAGATGCTTGAAGTCCATCGGCGAGGCGGATTGCAAGCCGATCCATTTCTTCGTATACACCCTCTGCACTCAGAACCTCTAAACAAGCAATCCCTGCAGAGATAGACGCAGGATTACCTGCCATTGTGCCAGCTTGATATGCCGGTCCAAGTGGAGCTACCTGTTCCATAACATGCTTGCGGCCGCCGTAAGCGCCGATAGGCAGGCCGCCACCGATGATTTTGCCAAGTGCAGTAAGGTCAGGAGTGATGTCCTCATGGTTATCCAGCCCTGCATAGGTTTGTGTAGAACCATAGTGGAAGCGGAAGGCAGTAATGACTTCGTCATAAATAACAAGGGAGCTATTATCGTGAGCCAGCTTGCAAAGTCCTTCGAGGAAACCAGGCTTAGGCATCACCATGCCGAAATTTCCTACAATCGGTTCAACCATAACAGCTGCGACATCTTCGCCCCATTTCTCCAGCGCCTCTTTCAGGCTGTCCAGATCATTAAAAGGAACGGTGATTACTTCCTGGGCGATACTGCTTGGAACACCGGCACTGTCTGGAATGCCAAGTGTAGAAGGTCCGGATCCTGCTGCTACGAGCACCAGATCGGAGTGGCCGTGGTAACAGCCGGCGAATTTTACGATTTTGCTGCGTTTTGTATAGGCACGGGCTACACGAATCGTTGTCATAACCGCTTCGGTTCCGGAATTGACGAAACGTACTTTATCCATAGATGGAATGGCTTCTTTTAGCATTTTAGCAAGTTTGATTTCGAGCTGGGTTGGGGTTCCGTAAAGAACACCATTTTCTGCTGCTGTAGTAATTGCTTTGGTAATATGAGGGTGGGCATGGCCGGTAATGATCGGTCCATAGGCTTGGAGATAATCGATATATTCATTGCCGTCTTCATCCCAGAAGTGAGATCCACTGGCGCGTTTCATAAATACGGGTGCTCCGCCGCCAACGGCTTTGAAGGAGCGGGAAGGGCTATTTACACCTCCAACGATATGCTGGAGGGCTTCGTGATAAAGTTGTTCAGATGTGGAACGATTCATAATGTGATCATCCTTTCGATTGTTGGTGCTCAAGGGAACGGGCGAACAACGGTGTTTTCCGTTGTCCGCCCGTATTATACCAAGTCACTGCTTTGTGTACATGTGAACTTTGCTTGTCAGGCCCTTAATTGGTCCCGCCAGAACTGCTATTGGAGGTGTTCTCCGATGTAGGGGTTGGTGTTGGCTCAGGACCATTTAGGGTATCCTGTATAAATTCTTTTAGCTTCTTTTCGCTACGAATTCCAATAACCTGTGATCCGTCACTTGTAGTTTCCTCGGTGAGCAGATCCATTGGCGGAATTTGCTCGCTGCCACCCATACTGCTATTATACCCTACGCTTGCCAGCTTCCACATATCATTAACTGACATATTGGTTTCAATATAAGGCGTAACCTGCGACAGGATATTTGGCAGCTTGACGATGGAGGTGGTGCTGATCAGCTTATCAGCCACAGCCTTGAGAAAACCGCGTTGGCGCTCGGTTCGAGTGAAATCGGAGGTAGCGTCATGCCGAAAGCGAACATATTGTAGCGCCATGTTGCCGTCAAGATGCTGGTATCCTTTTTTCAGATCAATATCATATTCAGGACCGTCTGCAACGGTTTTGTAGACCATATCTTTTTCGACTTCATAATCCACACCCCCAACGGCATCAACCAGCTTGATGAATCCTTGGAAGTCCGTGTAGACATAATATTGAATTGGGATACCGAGCAGATCGCTGACGGTCTGCATCGCAGTATTAGGTCCATAAATAATCGCTGTATTAATACGCTTCTCGCCATGATCCGGAATCGGAACGTACGTATCTCTCAGTATTGAAAATACACTGATTTTCTTCTTCACAGGGTCAAGAGAAGCGACGAGCATTGTATCTGAACGGGGGATTTCCCCTTTCTTCACACCTCGGGCATCCACACCCATTAATAGGATATTGACCGGCTCTGTACCTTCCCATTTAGGAGGCTCAGGGGTGTCAACATCAACGGTCTCTGCATTTTGAAAAGGTGAATCTTCAGTATTCGACATGCTACCAAGCTCATTGTAAATGGTTGTAATGTAGAAAATGGCCCCACCGATAATAAGGAGGAGTATAATGGCCAACGTCCAAAGCAGCGGTTTCTTTTTTGACTTACCAGTCTTTGCGTGCCTTTTCTTTCTAGGTGGCATTTCTCGTTCTTCCTTTCGCATTCACGTTGACTACATTATAATTTCTTTTGGGGATACGTGCAATTTAGGAATAATTCCCCAATCTTAAGAAGGAGTGGATCTATCTTGAACGAAGTAGCTATTGGACAAAAAGTACCCAATTTCACCCTTCCCTCTTCCAATGGGCATGAGGTTAGTTTGAGTGATTACTTGGGCCGAAAGGTCATCTTATATTTTTACCCTAAAAATATGACACCAGCCTGCACGCAGGAGGCCTGCGAATTCCGTGACGCTTTTGATCAAATCACGGCGGTGGGTGCGGTTGTTCTGGGCATTAGTCCGGACTCTTTGACATCGCACGCTAAATTTACAGAGAAGCATAGTCTGCCCTTTCCACTGCTGTCTGATGAGGATCATAAGGTAAGTGAAATGTTCGGCGTATGGCAGCTTAAGAAACTTTACGGCAAAGAGTTTATGGGGATTGTGCGATCTACTTTTCTGATTGATGAGCAGGGGATATTAGTGGAAGAATGGCGGAAGGTACGGGTAAAAGGGCATGTCGCAAACACGATAGCAGGAATAAGCGAATCATAAATTTTACTAATTACTTTTTATAGATGTCTATTACATTTTTAACAGCTTATATAAGGTGTTGTCATGATATAGTTTCCTCATAATTGCTTCAAATTTGGAGCAAGAAGAGGTGGTGGAGTGATAATGCTGCATATTGGGCTTGATATCGGATCAACTACTGCTAAATTAGTTGTCATAGAGCGGGACATCATTGTTTATCAAGACTATGTAAGACATTATAGCGATATTAAAAAAGCGGCCCTCTCTCTTCTGTCTGATGTACGCGACAGATTCCCAGAGAGGGGAGCTAGGCTTACTGTAAGCGGTTCCTCGGGTTTGTCTTTATCCAAATTAGGTGGAGTTCCCTTTATTCAGGAGGTGATAGCCTGCACGAAGGCGATCAGTGCGCTGATCCCCGAATGTGACACGGCGATTGAACTGGGTGGAGAGGACGCTAAGATAATATATCTTCGGGGCGGCATTGAGCAGCGTATGAATACAGCCTGCGCGGGCGGAACGGGAGCGTTCATCGATCAGATGGCAGCGCTGCTGCAGACCGATCCGGCAGGCTTAAATGTTTTGGCGGAGAAGCATGAGCGAATCTATCCCATAGCTTCACGCTGTGGTGTATTTGCCAAAAGCGATGTGCAGCCGCTGCTTAATGAAGGAGCACGCCGGGAGGATGTGGCGGCCTCGATCTTCCAGAGTATCGTTAATCAGACGATTAGCGGTCTTGCTTGTGGACGTCCGATTCGTGGACGGGTGGCTTTTCTTGGCGGCCCGCTGACCTTCCTGCCTGCCTTGCGGCAGCGTTTTGCGGAAACGCTGGAGCTGGCGGAGGAGGATATCCTGTTCCCGGAACGCTCACAGTATTTCGTGGCGATTGGAGCTGCACTCTCCGAAGCTGATCCAGTCGTGTTGCCACTTTCAAGCTGGATCACGCGAATTGCGGCGGTTGATTTTACTGCGGATCGAGCTGCGGATGCTGAATTGCCGCCGCTTTTTGAGAATGCCGCTGAGCTTGCAGAATTTCGGCTTCGTCACGGTAAAGCCTCTGCAGCAAGATCAGATTTAGCTTTATATCGTGGGCCCTGTTATCTAGGTATTGATGCCGGCTCAACTACAACTAAACTCGTGTTAACCGGTTCCGCTGACGAAATTCTCTATACCTTTTATGGCAGCAACAAAGGCAACCCGCTGCATTCGGTCAGCGATGCACTGAAGGAGATCTACCGGGTTCTACCTGAAGGCTGCCACATTGCAGGCTCATATGTGACAGGGTACGGTGAGGGGTTAATCAAGGCTGCTCTGCGGACGGATGGCGGAGAAGTAGAGACTGTTGCACACTACAAGGCAGCTTCCAAGTTCATGCCAGAAGTAGATTTTATACTGGATATCGGTGGTCAGGACATGAAGTGCATCAAGATCCGTGGCGGTGCTATCGACAGCCTTATGCTCAATGAAGCTTGTTCAGCCGGTTGTGGCTCTTTTCTGGAGAGCTTTGCCTCTGCCCTGGGACTTGGCATCGAGGAATTTGCTAAGACTGCACTCGAAGCGACTCAGCCTGTTAATTTGGGCTCGCGCTGCACGGTATTTATGAACTCTAAGGTTAAGCAGGTTCAGAAGGAGGGCGCGTCATTAGCGGATTTATCGGCGGGTCTTGCCTACTCTGTGATCAAGAATGCTCTGCAAAAGGTAATTAAAATCCGCAATCCGGAGGACTTAGGGCGAAATATCATCGTTCAGGGCGGTACCTTCTATAATGAAGCTGTATTGCGTGCCTTTGAGTCCTTAACGGGGCGAACGGTGGTTAGACCGGATATAGCTGGCGTAATGGGAGCTTATGGCTGTGCACTGATTGCGCGTGAGCAAGCCGGGGTTAACGGATCCAGTACGCTGCTTGGACCAGAGGAGCTTGCCAGCTTTAAATATGAGGTCTCCTCAGGCCGCTGTGGCCGCTGTGGGAATAACTGTGCGCTGACGATCAGTCGTTTTCCGGATAAGAGCTTTTATGTGACCGGCAATCGCTGCGAACGTGGCGCAGGAGTCAAAAAAGAGAAAAATGTCCTGCCGAATCTGATGCAGTATAAATATGAACGGTTTTTTGAGTACGAGAGTTTACCGGAAACAGGGGCATGGCGGGGGACCGTCGGGATTCCGCGTACCATGAATATGTTTGAGAATTACCCGTTCTGGCACACCTTTTTCACCAAACTTGGCTATCGGGTGATTCTCTCCCCTAAATCCAGCAAGAAGCTTTTCGAAAGCGGAATGGATACAATTCCTTCAGAATCGATATGTTATCCTGCGAAGATGGCACATGGACATGTGCAAAGCCTGATCGGTAAAGGTGTCGATTTTATTTTTTATCCAGCGGTGGTGTATGAGAAAAAAGAAGATGAAGCCGCGGATAATCACTTCAATTGTCCAGTGGTCGCCTCGTACCCCGAAGTCATTCGCAACAATATGGATGGGTTAAAGGACAATGGAATCAAGCTTGTCAGTCCATTCCTGACCTTTGATGATATTTCTGCGCTGACCAAAGGACTGGTGAAGACATTTACCAGCATTCCGCGAGATGAGATTACGTCCGCGGTGCAGGCGGGACTTACAGAGGCTGATAACGCCAAAAGTGATGTGCGTACTAAAGGTGAGGAGACCCTTGTGTATCTAGCTGATACTGGAACCAAAGGAATCCTGCTCTGTGGGCACCCTTATCATGCCGATCCTGAGATTAATCACGGGATAGCGGATATGATAACCGGGATGGGACTCGCCGTGCTGACAGAAGATTCTGTCTGCCATCTGGACCACAGCGAAGGAGATGTGGCTGTTGTGAATCAGTGGACCTACCATGCCCGGATGTACCGTGCAGCCCGCCTTGCTGCAGTCCGCTCGGATCTGGAGCTTGTTCAATTGACTTCCTTCGGCTGTGGGATCGATGCGATCACTTGTGATGCCGTACAGGATATTATGGAAAGACATAACAAGGTATATACATTGATCAAAATCGATGAGATCAGCAATCTTGGTGCAGCGCGCATTCGGCTTCGTTCATTGCTGGCGGCAATGCGTGAGCGTGAAAAAGGTAAGGTAGTGCCGCAAAAGCCGCCAAAAGTGCAGGCTAATGTGTTATTTACGAAGGAAATGAAAGAGACCTATACCATCCTTGCACCACAGATGTCGCCTATTCATTTTGAATTGTTTGAGCAGGTTTTTCGCGATGCCGGGTACCGTCTGAAGATACTTGAAACTACCGGACCCGAAGAGACAGAAGAAGGTCTGAGATATGTTAATAATGATGCGTGTTATCCGGCAATTGTGACGATTGGCCAGATTCTGTCGGCGCTGAAGAGTGGGGAATATGATCCGGATCGTACTGCTGTGATTATGTCACAAACGGGTGGCGGCTGCCGGGCTACGAATTATATTTCTTTGCTCCGCAAAGCCTTAAAGGATTCAGACCTTGAACAAATTCCGGTGATTTCACTCAATGCTTCAGGGATGGAGAATCAGCCGGGTTTCCGTATTAGTCTTAAGCTGGCGAATCGGTTGATAGCTGCCGCTTGTTATGGTGATCTTATGATGCGGATGTTAAATCACTTTAGGCCGCATGAGGTTGTTCCAGGAAGTGCGGAAGTTCTTTTCCGCAAAGGGATGGAGCGTTGCAAGGCAAGCTTATCCAACTTTTCATTCCGAGAATACAAACGCCTGATTCGTGAGATTGTTGCAGAGTTCTGCAAGCTGCCCGTTACGGGTATTGCTAAACCAAGAGTGGGCATTGTCGGTGAGATCCTGATCAAATTCCATCCGGATGCCAATAACCGCATTATAGAGATGATCGAGGCAGAGGGCGGGGAGGCGGTAATGCCGGACTTCCTGGATTTCATTTTCTATTGTGTATATAATCCGATCTACAAAGCTGAGCAATTCGGCAAAAGCAAACGGCTCGGCTATATCAATCCCATGCTGATCTCTTATCTGGAAATTTACCGTAAGCCGATTAAGGTTGCCCTTGAGGATGCGGGGTTAGCTAAAGGACGGGAGAATATTTATGGTCTTGCCGAGAAGGCCAGCCGACTGGTGTCCGTAGGAAATCAGATGGGTGAGGGCTGGTTTTTAACCGCAGAAATGATGGATTTGTTGGATAATGGTGTGAACAACATTGCCTGTATTCAACCGTTCGCGTGCCTGCCCAACCATATCACCGGGCGTGGGATGATTAAAGGTCTTAAGGAATTATATCCGGGTGCAAATATCGTGGCGATTGACTATGATGCTGGAGTCAGCGTCGTCAACCAAGCGAATCGGATCAAGCTGATGATGTCGATTGCCAGCA
Organism: Paenibacillus sp. FSL H3-0329; assembly: GCF_037963285.1. Lineage (NCBI taxonomy): Bacteria > Bacillati > Bacillota > Bacilli > Caryophanales > Paenibacillaceae > Paenibacillus > Paenibacillus sp. FSL H3-0329. The sequence continues at coordinate 695,467 of NZ_CP150150.1, forward strand.
GCCAGGAAGAGACTAAGCCGTCTAATTTAAAACTGCCGGATAAGCCTCAACAGCAGACTTTACCTGAAAGTTCATACAGCTTAACCTGAGCATTGTTCAGACGAAAAAGCGGACCAAGGATCTACCTTGGTTCGCTTTTTTATGCTTTGTGCACTTATGTATGATTTTCATGTTTTTCCTGCAATATAAAATTACCTTTCAGAAAGTTACAGCAAATTATTGACCGAAATTTAGTTAAGGTGTAAAATAGTACGCATGCGAACTATTAGATGATCTAACTAATTAATTCTTTGGAGATGAAGATTTGGAAGATAAGGAGCAGCAATTAGATGATATTTTCTCCTCTTTTCGCCGGATTAGCCATGCATTCCAGCAGTTGCTGTGGAAGGATGCCGAAGAGCTGGACATCACACCAACACAGTTAATGGTTCTCCGCAAAATATCTGCAAATCCCGATATTGGCATTACAGATCTTGCCGAGCTATTACATTTGGGGAACAGTGCAGCGAGCGGCGTAGTGGACCGGATGGTGAAAGCCGATTTGATCACAAGACAGCGCTCTGAGGTAGATCGGCGTATATACAACTTGGCGATTACTGAAAAGGGCAGAGAGATCAGGGAAAGAAGTAAGCAATCGCTCAGAAGACACTTACTTCCACTATCCAATATACCTGCCAAGGATGCAGGTGAATTACTTAGGATTCATAACGAAATCATTCAGATCTTAGAGCAGGGGAGAGACAAATAGAATTTATGAGTACAATTACAGGTAACGCTGCAGCGGCAACTAAGGGAATACGTAGAGGACCGATTATTGCAGCGCTCTTAATAGGTGCGTTTGTCGCACTTTTGAACCAAACACTTCTTAATGTGGCATTGCCGAGCATAATGGACGATCTAAAAATCGCTACGAATACGGCACAGTGGCTAACAACGGGATTTATGCTCGTGAACGGTGTGCTGATACCGATTAGTGCATTTCTGGTGGAAAAGTTTACGACCCGCCAGCTATTCATCACCGCGATGTCACTTTTTTCGTTAGGCACACTTGTCTGTGGAATCGGAACAGGCTTTGAAATGATCATGGTCGGCAGAGTCATACAGGCGGTTGGCGCAGGGATTTTGATGCCGTTAATGAATATTGTGTTTCTTCGTATCTTCCCAATTGAAGAGCGGGGGAAAGCGATGGGGCTAATGGCGGTAGCCATGATTTTTGCTCCAGCTGTAGGTCCAACGTTGTCAGGCTGGGTAGTTCAGAACTATTCTTGGCGCGTATTGTTCTTTATCGTTCTTCCGCTGGCCATTCTTTCTACCTTGCTAGGTATGAAAACAATGCAAAATGTAGGGCAAACAACCTCTCCGAAGCTGGATAAAACGGGTGTTATCCTGTCTACCATTGGTTTTGGGGGATTGTTGTACGGCTTCAGTGATGCTGGAACCGATGGTTGGGGAAGTGCAACAGTCATCACCTGCCTCATTGTGGGTGTGATTGCACTGGCTTTATTCGTATGGAGAGAGCTTAAGGCTGAGACACCACTGCTTGAGTTCCGGATTTTCAGATACAATATGTATTCACTCACGACATTAATCAATATCATCATTACGATGGCTTTATATTCGGGTATGATTTTGCTGCCGATTTATTTGCAGACGATCCGTGGTTTTACACCAATGGAGTCCGGTCTTATGCTGTTGCCGGGAGCCATTCTAATGGGAATTATGTCTCCAATCACGGGGATTATATTTGATAAAATCGGGGCAAGATGGCTGTCTGTGGTAGGCCTGATTATTACAGTAATTACGACTTGGCAATTCAGCCAGCTTACAGACAGTACGACGTATACGCATATGATTATTACTTACACGGTTCGGATGTTAGGCATGTCGATGTTATCGATGCCGATTGTAACGGCTGGACTTAACCAGCTGCCACAGCGTTTAAGCTCGCATGGTACAGCAATGTCGAATACGTTGCGGACGGTCGGGGGCGCGCTGGGAATGGCGTTGTTCGTCAGTCTAATGACCAATAAGACGAAGAGCACAATCACTGATACGCTTATGAGCGGAACGGTTTCGTTAAACGATAAAGCAGCCATGCTTAAGCTTACGCAAGAGGCTACAATTAGCGGGGTTACGCATGCCTTTAACATTGCTACCTGGATCACTGTAGTTGCTTTGGTATTGGCTTTCTTTATAAAAAAGACTTCACCGCAGCCAGACTTCCTGAAGACGGAAGAAGTGCAGCCACAGCAGGACAATCAATAAAAAGCTGGGCAAAAAAAGAATGAAGAAAAAGAGCGTCCTACAAACCGTTATGGTTCCGTAGGGCGCTTCTTTTTGTTGTGATGCTATTAGTTAGCTGGAGACACAGCTGCAGGATCGCTCCAACGTTTCAGATGTGGCAGCTGCTCCGCGAGAAGTTTACGGGCAACATTCTCATCCATTCCTTCTTCGACCATATAGCCTGTACAAATGTCAGCCATTTCTTGCAACGTGATGTTAGGCTGTTTGAATGCACCATTCTCATAGCAGTACACGCAGTAATCTTCGATCTTGTTGCCATCCTGGTCCGTTCCAAGCAATTCCGCCGTAGGCATTGGCATCCCACAGCTTTGACAAATTTTAAGATCTCCTTGCTCTACATGTTCATGTCCCATATTTAACACTCCTTTAAAGGTATGCAAGCTCTCGAGCGCCCGCTTTAAGTTCAGTATAGAACAATAAACCTGACGGCATTCCGTCAGGTTTATTGTTAGGTTGTATATTTTGCTGCTATGCCTGCTGCAAGCTGCCCCAGCTTTTGCCGAATATGCGGTGGCTCTAAGACCTCTACATGCATCCCGAAGCTTAGCAGGAAACCATACAGCCATCCATCCTCAGGATAGTTGATGGTAACCTTGTAACCTCCATTACCGTCGGGCAGTAGCTCGGTAGAATCAAACCGCTCTTCCGCTAGATGTTTGCTTTCAGCCTTAAACTGCAAAACGATGGGTGTTGCTGTTGTTACGGTTGATCTCTGATACTCGTTGCTCCAAGGCAGCTCGCTTGCATCTACATCTTTTGCAATAAAAACTTGGGTATTCTTAACGAGCTCTTTCATGCGCAACAGCTTAAACAGACGGAAATCCTGACGATTCAGACAAAATCCATATAAGTACCAGGCTTGCCCCTTCAGCACTAAAGTATAGGGCTCTACCGAACGCTGGCTTGTCTGACCCGCAGCATCTACATAATCAAAGTTTACGGTCACGCTTTCCTCAAGTGCTTCTTTTAGAGTGGCAAGCTTCTCTTCCAAAATACGTTGAAGACCCCATGGGGAGAAGTCGATGATGAGCTGAGTCGTTTTGCTGCGGAAGGCGGCGGATTGGGAGGGCGGGATTACGCTGCTGATCTTTTCCATGAGCAGCGTATGTTCATTTCCTCCATAAGACGAGACGCTCTGCAGAGCCGTGAAAATATCCGCCAGCTCACGATCCGTCAAAACATTGCGGTCCAGCCGGTATCCTTCCATAAGCCCGATCCCACCGTTAGCTCCCTGATAGGTGACGATAGGAATTCCGGCCCCATTAATGCTTTCAATATCACGATAAATCGTGCGCACAGATACCTCGAACATATCGGCTAGCTCCTTCGCCTGAATTAGGCGGCGGTTCATTAGCAGGATAACGATAGAGAGCAATCGATCTATTTTCAAAAGACAATTCCTTCTTTCCCGGAGATTTCCGTGAAGTAATGCTGTATTTCATCTTAGCAAATCCTTGAAAATAAAGCATTGTCATAAATAAATGATTCGATTAATATCTAATTAGATATATGTATAAATAGATGAAATGAGGTTTATTTTATGAATAATCACTCAGCTGTTGCGATGTTTAGGAGTCATAAGGGATATTCACGATTGTTCACAGCCGGCTTGATCAATGGAATTGGTGATCGTTTTACTAGCGTTGCAGTACTGGCGCTGGTTCTGCAGTTGACGGGATCAGGCATGGCGGTGGGGATTTCGTTAGGTGTGAGACTGCTTCCTTATTTATTCCTGGCCCCGCTTGGAGGCATACTTGGCAGTAAAATTCCACGCAAATATATCATGATAGCTACAGATATGCTGAGGGTCCCAGTAGCCTTAGCCTTTTTATGGGTGGATGGGGAGGAGAACCTGTGGTTGTTATATATGGCAAGTTTTTTACTGGCAGCGGGCGAAGCCATTTACAGCCCTGTTCGTAAGTCCACAATCCCTTTGCTCGTCACCAAAGATTCTCTGCTGACCGTCAACGGACTAGAGCAGTTAATGAGCGGCTGCGTGCTGATCCTTGGGGCGTTTTGTGGAGGGGTGGTGTCGATGTGGTTTGGTCCGGAGGCAGCGTTCATTATGAATGCAGTGTCTTTTTTAATTGCGGCGATATTAATTTACGGTATCGAGTTTCCACAACATACGGAAATGGCGACGGTGGCTAAGAAGGCTACATATTCTCCTGAGGGGGACTTAGAAAAATCTGCTGAAGAAGCAAAATACGGTCGGCTGCGTGCTCTGGGAATGGTAATTGGCGGGAGCCTAACGCTGCAGGTCATTTTCGGTTATGAGCTGTTGGTGCCGTTGTTAAATGGTCTGGATAATGTACTGATCAGTGTATATGCGATACAGGTATTTCACACGGGCGATATTGGAGTAGGGGCATTTTATGCGGCGCTTGGCGTCGGTCTTAGCCTTAGTTTTTTTATCTCACGTTATTTAAAAAAGGGACTGCTGATTGTAGCCATCGGAGGGCTTTTGCTCGAAGGTGTATTATTGATGGGCATCAGTGTCAGCAATCATTTTGCGGCAGCATTAATGTTATACATTCTGCTGTCATTTGCCGGGGGGACGGGGAATGCCTGTCTGGATACGCTTGTTATGCGGAAAACGCCATCTGCTATACAGCCCTTTGTGTTTGGACTTCTGTCTGCAGTAGGAAATACGCTGCTGGGGTTATCTATGCTGTTCGCCGGGTGGCTATTAGAAGGGGTGGAGCCAAGAATGGTAGGGTTTGTTGGGGGAGCGGGATTTGCCGCAGTTGCGCTTTTGCTTGCAGGATATCGGGGGTACGCAGCAAGAAAAAACGTACTTAAAAAGGGCGGTGGCTTCACCGTCCCTTGGAAGTTTTTTTGACCTGAGTCTGTAGCTTTATGGCAGCTTTGCGCGGGAACAGGCGGATGCTTATCTTTTTGCGGTAGCGATACAGGATTACAAGGGCAGCTATAGCTACACAGCCGGAGATAATCCATAGTGCATATAACTCGAATAAATGGAAAATACCCATCCACTGCGGACCAAATACCCGTCCTATGCCAAGAAACAGCACTACCCAGAATAATGCTCCACTATAAGCGTAGAGGGCGAATTTACGAAAGGGCAGCGCAACTATACCAGCAAAATAGCCGGTGAAGTGACGAACGCCTGGAATAAAATATCCGATGGAAATAAGGATACTGCCGTATTTCTCGAACCATTTTTGCGTTTTATCCAGCTTGGCAGGGGAGAACAGCAACCACTTGCCGTATCGCTGGATGAAGGGCATTCCGGCTTTTAATCCGACAAAATAGGTGAGGGTCATCCCGGCGGTGGTCCCTGCAAACGCCACTAGAATCAGCGTTATGAAATCAAGTCTTCCCGTATAGGAAAGGAAACCTGCAAAAGCCATGGTAGTTTCTCCGGGAAACGGCAAGGCAACGAATTCGAGCAGCAATCCAAAAAACAATACGCTATATCCATATTTGCTGAATAATTCTTGTATAAAGTTCAGCATTTCCATAAGATTCTCACTCTCCAAGGGGCAGTTGCCTTATTCTATTTTGAAGCTTGTCTTCATACAATCTACCAAATGGCTTTTGAGCCAATAGAATGCTGGAGGTAGAGAAGATGAAAGGTAACAAAAACACTCACGGCCGCCGAAACTTCATACGCGGATTGCTTGTTATGGTTGTAATCGTCATCGTAATGCTGGGATGGAACGCAGGGGAGAGTGTAGATTCTTGGATGAATCGTTCATTACAGTCCGCAAGTGCGGAGTCTGTCTCTGTTAAGAATAATCTCCCGTTAGTGGCGATGCAAGAATTGCCTCCTAAAGCAGAGTCCATTGTGACTGCTTCTCCAGAAGTTAAATTGAATTCCAGTACGGCACAAGTATCCAAGGTGTCAACAACATATTCGGCAATCACAGCCGCAAAGAAAGCTTCAAAAACAGTCTATATTACATTTGACGACGGACCGAGTGACAATACCTTCAACGTTCTTGAAATTTTACAGCAGCAAGGTGTGAAGGCGACCTTTTTTGTCCTTGGTAATCAAGCGAAAAGCCATCCAGAGCTAATTAATGCCATATGGGAACAAGGACATGCTATTGGCAATCATACCTATAATCATAATTACCATGATTTATATAGTGGATTCACTGAATTTTGGAGCCAGATTAAAAAGACCGAAGAAATTATTCGGGGCATTACAGGGGTTCGCCCACAACTTATCCGCGCCCCGGGCGGAACCTTTGATCACTTTGATAATACCTACTTCAATTTGTTGAAGCAAGCCGGTTATATCGTTACGGATTGGACGGTGGACAGCGGGGATTCCAAACGCAAAGGGGTACCGGCGTCAGAAATCTTAAAAGAGTCAACCGCGGATCTGAAGTCCTCTCGGGTTATTCTGCTGCTGCATGATGGCGGCGGCCATCAGGAGAGTGTTAAAGCACTGCCTGATATTATTGCGCGTTATAAGGCTGCTGGATACAGCTTTGGCCTTTTAGATGAGACGGTGGAGCCTGTACAATTCAGAGTCTCCTCAAAAGCCAATAGCTTGGGCAGAGTGAAACCTTCGGAAGCTTGGATCACCTCGAATATCATACCGAATGCAGAGCTGTTTGCGCCCGGCAAACCTTTGGTGCTGGAGGTTGGAAAGCTGGAGACGAAGCTGGCGCCAGGTGAATATACTCTGCAAAAAGGAAAATATATGGTGCCACTTCGCGCTGTGATCGAACGGCTGGGAGGGCAGATTAGCTGGGATGCGGGCAGTCGCAGTGGAAGGATTGCCTGGAACGGCAAAGATATCATCGCGGATGTGGCGAACAAGGAACTCCTTTTAAATCTTCCTGATCATGTTCAAAAGATAAACGGTGCCAGTGTGGAGATGATTGGCGGTTCTATCTGGGTATCGCTGCGTGAGCTGCTGGAGACAGCCGATCACCCTCCTTTAAATATAAGCGTGACGGAAGGTGAGCGCCGGGTAATAGCCTTCTGAGATTTAGCGCTCGGGCAGTTTTTCTAAAAGAAAAAAACAATGTCTGGGCACCCTTTTTCATGGGAAGAATAGATAGTAATAAGTTCCTCAGCTGGGAACAAGTCTAGACCCAAAGGAAGGGTGTTCGTTCCATTGTCCTCTTCAAAAAAAGTAGAGCACAAATTAAATAACAAGACTGAAAGAGTTAGAAGCTTCTCCTATCCGCGTAGCCGTAGTGCATTGGCTGAATGGTTGCGGGTGCTGACTGTGGCTGGAATTATAGGTGTTTTATATGCATGGCGCGGAGGCGCATCACTCTTATTTCTGCTGATCGCTGTAGGCGTTATCATGGTTGGCGGACTTATCGTTCAACTTTCAGGTCCACGGGCGATAAAGATTGAACGTACAATCACTCCTGTAAGACCGATAGCTGGAAATACACTGCTTGTGAAGGTGCGGGTGAATTTCTCTGCCCGGCTTCCACTGCCATGGCTGACTATCGCTGATTTTTGGGGGGACAGAGGACATCACAAGCTACTGTTTCCGGGATTCAGACGCTCTTTTGAATACACCTACATTCTTGAGAATATGCCACGCGGACATCATCATTTGCAGGGCTGTAGAGTAACCTGGGGAGATTTGCCCGGCTGGTTCACAGGCCGATCTGAGCCTGCTGAAGAGCATAGCATTAAAGTGCTGCCAGCCCCCCTATATTATGGCGGAGCAGTCCCGGACAGCGGCTTTATTAGCGGTGATTCGCTCTATTCCAGAAGGGGAAGAAGCAGCAATGATGAGACCATGGAATCGCGGGAATATGAGCCCGGTGATCCACTTAGCCGAATCCATTGGAAGAACAGTGCCCGGCTAGGGAATCTGCAGAGCAAAGTTCCAGAGCGTGAAAAGGCAAAAATGAGCTGTATCGTGTTGGCTAATGATCCAAAAAGCTATGAGATTCCAGCCAATGCACTTACACCTCGTGGCAGTCGGGAAGAGCAGCCACCGGTATTTGAGAAGGCGGTGTCAACGGCGATGGGGCTGATGCTCTTTGCTGAGCAGTCAGGTGCTTATGTCCAGTTATTCAGCGGAGGCTGGCCGGAAGGAATGGCTAGGCATGAAGGACTGGGCAAAATCCCAGGGAGAGTGCTGGATATTCTAACTGATATTTCTCCGAATGGAACAAGAACCCTGTCCGAGCTGTTGGAGGATGCTTCTAGAGGCTGGATTCCGGGAATGACCGTTGCTATAGTGACCGGAAGATTAGAGGAACAATCCGCTAAGGTTATCGCTAAATTCTTAGTGCAAGGTGTAAAAGTTGAGCTCTATTATGCTTGGGATCAGCCAGCTCCGGTGCCTGCGGAGGTAACGCTGCAGGAGATCCGCCAGCCTGTGCGGGGAACGGTTGGGGATAGTCTGGGTCGTCTGGGAGCACGGATGTTTTGTCTGGATGATGCATTGCCAGCTTACAGGCTCAGGGAGGTAGAGTACCATGAATCATCCGGAAAACCAACGCTACGGTAAGCGGATACCGGGTGACACAAGCTTCTCTATGAATGGGCAAAGTGGGAAGGAACCAAAGCAGCTCCATTTGGAAAAACTAGAGAGCAGTCATGCCGGTAAACAGAGAAAGATACCTCTGTATTATCGCATGCTGTTCTCTTTGGCTATTTTGGGGCTGTTTTTAGAATGGCTGCTCCCTTTATATAGAACGACTTCATTGGAAGATACTGCTAGATTGCTGCAGATTCTGATGATTTCTGCTGCCGTGCTGTTGATGTGGGGAATCCTTCAGATTCCCGGATGGCTATTGCTAAGTATCCAATGTTTGATGATCGGCACGGCTTGGCTATATCTTTGCAGTGAGAGCGTAGGGACAGGATGGTTGGGCATTTATGCAGTAGAAATTCCAAATGATCTGATTTTGCTCTTTTCAGGGCATGTTTCTCAGCTTAGCGAGATCAGCAGACTTTTGATTTTGATTGTTGGCTGGGGGCTGCTGGTATCTTCGGTGCAGCAGCTTGCACTTTTCAGAGGAAGCACGCTGCTGTTTACAGCGGTGACCCTCATTTATCTATTGGTTCTGGATATTGGCTTTGGCGTTAATACGACAACGGATGTTGTAATATCAGTGGGGCTTATTGTATGGATGCAAGCAATGAGTGGTTTGCTCCGTCTGCGGGAACGGGTGGGCAGCATTCACCTGCCGTATGCCCGATGGGGAGTTTTGGCATTAGCGGCTGCCATATTCGTAATGATGACAGCATGGTTCGGTGGGCAGGTATATGAAGTACGACCGCCTAACCAAACTACACTCCAGTCAACCTTTGAAAAGCTGCAGGAATGGGCTTCGGGCCATATGCCGGAAGATAATGAGGCTATACCTGCAGGAACAACAGGGTATAGTACAAATGATGGAGAACTGGGTGCTCCATTGTCACGCAATACCGAGCCAGTCTTCACAGCATTGACCAGCCTGCGTACCTATTGGCGCGGGGAGAGCATTGCCTATTATGACGGACGCCGTTGGATCAGAGGTGGTGAGGAATTTACTCCGCTTAACTTGTCCAGCCTGCCTCAGATTCCGGCGACGGTAACTACTACTAATGGTGGACGGACTTTACAACAGCGGATACAATTTGCCAGCCCTTCTTCCGGAGGAATTCCTGTATTCAATGCGGGCACCATAACGGATGTTGAGACAGTTCAACTATCTAATGGCAGCCAGCTTGGTTATGTTCTGGCGAATAAGGACAGGGATACCTTTCGTCTGCCAGATTCGGCGGGTTCAACTCGGATCACTGAGTATATAGTTGATTCTATACTTCCCGAGAGTAATCCAGTACTGCTGCGCGGGTTGGGTGATGCTGATCCTCAAGAAATAAAGAACAAATATTTGCAGCTGCCTGATTTATTACCTGAGCGAGTGAAAGCTCTGGCAGAGAAGCTCACAGCTTCCTCGGATAACCGATATGACTCCGCAACCGCCATTCGGGATTATTTGCAAAACGGGTATTCTTACACGCTGGATACCATGGTTCCGCCAGCTGGCGCTGATTTTGTGGATCATTTCCTGTTTGAGACCAAGCAAGGTTATTGTGTGCATTTTGCAACAGCGATGACCGTATTGCTGCGAAGCACAGGCATTCCAGCGCGGTATGTTCAAGGGTACGGACCTGGAACCCAGCAGGAGGAAGCCATGCCGGCGAAGTATTTAGTCACCCAAGGGGATGCGCATGCTTGGGTAGAGGTTTATTTTGCCGGCGCAGGTTGGGTTCCTTTCGATCCGACGCCGGGGCCTGCGCTTGCGGCTGGCTTCCCCGCGCCGGCACGGCCTGCGGCAGCGGCGCTCGCGCCGCAAGCAACGCGCAGCGCGGAACTACCCGTCCTGCCGCTGGCGGGCGGACCCTTTTCAGCGCCGCTGACTGCCGCGGCGCTGCTTCCCGCCGCCGCTTGGCGCTGGCGGCGCAGTCTGGCTCTGCTGCTGGCCGCGCTTCGCGGCAGCAGCTTGAGCCGTGAGAGGCAGCTGCGCGCGGCCTCTCTGGCTTGGCACGGGCTGGCGGAGCGGTTTGGACCGCCGCCGCCCGGCGTTACTGGCAGGGAGTATGTGGACTCCCTGCGGATTTACGATGCCGGACTATACGTGGCCGTCCGGCAGTTCGTCCGCCAGTGGGAGACCCTGGCGTACGCGCCAGCTTTGGCATCCACAGCCGTGATCTCTGCCCGCGGCAATTCCGTAAACTCCGCTCCCGACCTTGGCGGCGAACCTGCGGCTTCTGATGCGAATGCGTTTATCCGCGAATGTCTGCTCATTACCTTCCGTTTAACATAAACGGCCAAGAACGCTTAGATCCGCTATCTAATTTATGCCATAGCAAGGAAGGTTCTGCATGAAGTTTTATCACTCTCTGATTATGAGAGGCGTGTCCTCCTTTCCTTGACGATGAGAATTAACCATGAGTATAATGAATCCAATAATCAAGGGAGGCACGTAATGAACAAGCCAAATGAAATTATCGTCGTTCTCGATTTTGGAGGACAATACAACCAACTTATCGCGCGCAGAATTCGGGACCTGGGAGTATACAGCGAACTTTTGCCGTACAATACGCCAGTTGACAAGATTAAAGCACTTTCGCCTAAAGGAATTGTCTTCTCCGGCGGACCTAGCAGTGTATACGCTGAAGATGCACCACACGTAGATCCAGCTATTTATGATCTAGGAGTGCCGATCTTCGGTATTTGTTATGGTATGCAGCTGATGGCTCATCAGCTTGATGGTAAAGTAGAACGTTCAGCTAAACGGGAATATGGTAAAGCTGATGTTGACTTTGCAGAAGGAACTGCTTTAGTTGCAGGATTGGAGAACCGCCAGACTGTATGGATGAGCCACGGTGACCATGTAGTTGAGCTTCCAACAGGCTTCAAGCTGGATGCAGGTACAGAAAGTGCTCCAATTGCAGCAATGAGCAATGCGGAGCGCAAATTGTTCGCTGTGCAATTCCACCCAGAAGTACGTCACTCCGTTCAAGGTAACGAGATGATCTCGAACTTCTTATACCAAGTTTGTGGTTGCGACGGCAAATGGACAATGGAATCGTTTATCGATGAAGCCGTTCAAGATATTCGCAATCAAGTCGGAGATAAAAAAGTACTCTGCGCTCTTAGTGGCGGAGTGGATTCTTCCGTTGTGGCTATGCTTATCCACCGTGCAATCGGAGATCAATTGACTTGTATGTTTATTGACCACGGCCTTCTGCGTAAAGGTGAAGCAGAAAGCGTTATGGAGACTTTCGTAGGCAAATTCGATATTCATGTAGTGAAAATCGATGCACGCGATCGCTTCATGAGCAAACTTGCAGGTGTTGAAGATCCTGAGCAAAAACGTAAAATCATTGGTAACGAGTTTATCTACTGCTTCGACGAAGAGTCGGCTAAGCTCGGAGATTTTTCATTCCTTGCACAAGGTACGCTTTATACGGATATCGTTGAGAGTGGAACAGCTACAGCGCAAACCATTAAATCCCATCACAATGTGGGCGGTCTGCCAGAAGATATGAAATTCAGCTTGATCGAGCCGCTAAACACCTTGTTCAAGGATGAAGTTCGTAAACTCGGTGAAGAGCTGGGCATGCCACGTGCGATCGTATGGCGTCAGCCTTTCCCAGGTCCAGGTCTTGCTATTCGTGTCTTGGGTGAAGTAACAGAGGACAAGCTTACTATCGTTCGTGATTCTGACTACATTCTGCAAGAGGAAATTGCTAAAGCGGGATTAGACCGTGAAATTTGGCAATACTTCACTGCCCTGCCTAACATGAAGAGTGTCGGAGTTATGGGTGATGCTCGTACGTATTCCTACACAGTAGGTGTTCGTGCAGTAACTTCCATCGACGGCATGACCGCTGACTGGGCACGTATCCCATGGGATGTTCTTGAAAAAATCTCTGTACGTATTGTCAACGAAGTTGAGAATGTAAACCGCGTAGTGTATGACATTACTTCGAAACCACCTGCAACGATTGAGTGGGAATAGCATATAGCAATAAGAAACCTGCAGCTCCTTATTTATTAAGGGACTGCAGGTTTTTTTATTTACCGTGAAGCTTGTGACGGACCCTATATAGCAACTTTAGAGAATGTGATAAACTGGAAAAAATAAACTTACAGGAGCCATTAGAATGGGATTCTCACTTATTGGAACACTAATAGCTATGGTTATTCTTGCCCCAAGTTTACTGATGATTAAGTTTCCGCCCGATCATGTTCCCAGCGGTTTAAAAGATGCCGGCATCGTCTACACCCTTTTGGAGAGAGTAGGGCAGTTGGGGTGTATAGCTATTCTTGCGATTTCAAAGGATAACTTCGAAAATGTAGAATTCGGGATCTGGGCTGTACTTATCTTTGTGTTTATCACGATTTATTACGGTTTATGGATTCGTTATATGGTTAAGGGACAGCAATTCAGATTATTATGGGCTCCATTATTGTTTCTTCCGATTCCCATGGCAGTTCTCCCTGTTTGTGCATTTGGATTTGCGGCTATATGGGGCAGATCTTTCTGGTTAGGTATTGCAGTGATTTGTTTAGCTATAGGGCATTTTGCTAATTCTTGGCATAGCTATCAGTATTCCAAAGGCCAATAAGCTAGGGCATGTTGAAACTGTTTTATAGGGAAAAATACTCATTTAATAAGCTTTTGATAGTTAATAAGCTGCATGGTTTAATGGATTTTGGGGTTGAAGTTAAAGATAAAAATGTATGAATTACGAACAATAGAAAAAATAAAGTCGAAAATGTTCGCTTTTTTCATTGACAACTTATGTGATGTCCCCCTAAAATGATAAAGCACAACAACATAATTCTTTCGTATATTTCCGGGAATAGGCCTGGAAGTTTCTACGAGGTCACCGTAATGACCTGGCTACGATTAAGAAGAGCTGAGCAACCCGTATTGTCCTGAATCTAGGTCTATAGTCATGGGTGCTACTCTTTTTTTCGAGCCGGTGTCGATCAGATACCGGCTTTTTGTTGCTGTCAGCCACAACATACCTTAGGGGGAGAACAATTTGAATCGGTTTTTCAAGTTGAAAGAGAACGGCACTACAGTACGTACAGAGATAATGGCCGGCTTGACTACGTTCATGGCTATGGCTTACATCCTGTCGGTTAATCCGAGCACATTAACAGCATTTGGCCGCATCGATATGGGCTGGTACTCTGTATTTCTAGCGACTGCGCTGGCAGCAGGTATTTTCACCATTGCAATGGGCGTGTTTATAAACTTTCCAGTAGCATTGGCACCAGGTATGGGACTTAATGCATACTTTGCTTCCGTAATTTTGTCTTCTGCAACCTCAGAACATCCATTCACTTGGCAAATGGGTCTGACTGCAGTATTTATTTCCGGTTTGATCTTCATCCTGCTCACGGTTACCCGAGTGCGGCAGATCTTACTGACAGCCATTCCTGACAGCTTGAAGCATGCCATTACCGTAGGTATCGGGATGTTCATTACAATCCTTGGGCTTAAGAATAGTGGTTTGATGACGATTGGTGTCGAAGCTGGTAAAGATATTTCGGCCAATACATTCACAGATGTCCTATCCTTTGAAACAATTATTCATATGGGTAGTCTAGAGAACACTGATGTACAATTGGTAATTATCGGATTGCTTCTTATTTCCATCCTGATGGTACTGCAAGTTAAAGGTGCGATTTTATTCGGTATCTTGGGTACAACCCTCGCGGGTATACTGATGGGTGTAGTTGATTTTGGCTCATTGTCCAGTCCGACAACCCCTTGGGTGCCTGACCTGACGCAATTGAACTTTTTCGAATTTGACTGGGATGGTATCCTGCACACCGGTATTGTTTCAGCAATCGCAACATTCACTTTTGTAGAATTGTTCGATACATTTGGTACACTTGTAGGTACTGCTCAACGCGCTGGTATTATGGACAACCCTGAAGAAGGTAACAAACGTGTAGGTAATGCAATGTTTGTCGATGCTATCGCTGTAGCTGGTGGTGCGGCATTGGGTACTTCCACTACTACTGCTTTTGTAGAAAGCGCGGCAGGTGTTGCTGAAGGTGGACGTACAGGTCTTACAGCTGTAACAACGGGTGTGTGCTTCTTGCTTGCGTTATTCCTTGCACCAATAGTGGCTCTGATCCCTGGATCTGCTACAGCCGCAGCATTGATTGTCGTAGGCGTGCTCATGGCACAATCGATTCGCGAAATTGATTTTCAAGATATGGTTGTTGCGATTCCAGCGTTCCTTACTCTAGTAATCATGCCTTTCACTTATAATATTGCTAATGGTATTTCCTTTGGTATCGTAACTTATGTAATCCTTGCTTGTGTAGCTAACCTTGCTGGCAAGAAAAAATACGATATTCACTGGATGATGTGGGTACTTGCTATTCTGATTATTCTCCGTTATGTATTTCTTGGTAGCGCGGGCTAACTCATATATAGCATACAGATGTGCATTCAAAGGCTCCTTCATAACTGAGGGGGCCCTTTTTTTATATTTTTGTTGGCACTTAACCATTCAGGCTAGTCTATGTTTCTAGCTTTTCATCATCTATGATTTAGATTATATTGTTGAAGAGGTGATGTTCAGGACGAGGCAGCCTTGGTGTTAGAGTCCAATTTGTTACCCACCATGATCCTGATCTCTGTTTATTTTGTACTGAAAATACTTCAAACCCCTAGGTGGTCCTATGGTCTTACCATTTTGTTAGTTCTCTCGCTTTATGCTTATAGAATGGCCTGTTTTTTTTGCTCCGGCATTTGCTTTAGCCACTGCGATTCTTCTATTCTATATAAGAGTCTATATAAGAGCCTTGAAGCTTAGGCGATCCTATGGAATGGAGTATTGTGGATGGAAGGGTTTGCGATCCAGATAAGGTAAACATGCCCTATATTTATATGCTCTTTTATGAGAAAATCAATCCAAATGATTTCTTAGCAACGGTGAAATACACTAATTCGGGAGCTGTTTTTCAGAAGGTATATGCTTTTGGCTGGACTAAGATGAATATAGGACGAGGTGAGGTTGGGACGATGATCAAGAGTACACGTGCGGCCGTAATGACTGTATTGATGCTGTTATTGTTTGTGCTTCCTGTAACAAGCATTTATGCAGAGGGGAATCTATTGCAGAACCCTGGCTTTGAGGAGGGGGGAGATGATGCGCCTTCTAACTGGACTAAGGATATGTGGATTTCAGGAGACAACTCAGGTCTACTTTCAATCCAATCGGAGGAAGTTCATTCCGGCAGCAAGGCGGCAGTCATTGAGAATATCGAACCCAATCATTTGAAATGGGTGCAGACGATTGAGGCTACGCCGAATAGTTATTATAGAATCTCTGGATGGATCAAAGTAGTAAGTACAGCAGGCGAGGGAATAGGCGCCAACATTCTTGCCGTTGGAGTAGGCGGGGGGTATCCCAGCGTAACTGATACGGCAGGTGAATGGCAGTATCTTGAATATATCGGCCAGACAGGACCGGAGCAGAAGTCATTTGGCATAGGCGCAAGTCTGGGCGGCTACTCTAGCTTAATTCAAGGTAAGGCTTATTTTGATGATTTTGCTGTAGAAAAATTAGACGCGGCTCCCGAAGGGGCTAACGTCATTTCGCTGGATAGTGCAGCGGTTAGTCCAGATGCAGGCGACAAAAAGGCAGACACTCCACATAAAGTATCTCCAACTAAGATGTTGCTGATCTCAGCGCTGTTTAGTGTGTTTTTTGCAGTGCTTTATACTAAAGCATTCCGTAGTGAGAAGCTTATGAAGCAGCCTGAGAATATTTATTCCAAATGGCTGAGTATTGCCATCGGAGTTGCTTTTATCCTGAGGGTGTGGATTGGTCTTACCGCGCAAGGATATCAGAATGATATGAATACCTTTATTTCTTGGGGACAGCGTATGGTGGATTTAGGTCCAGGCAAATTTTATGAAGAAGGTTATTTTGCCGATTATCCTCCAGGCTATTTGTACATATTGTACGTGCTTAGCGCCATACGTGGCGTTTTAGGATTCACTCAGGGCTCAGGTGGAGAGAATTTACTCTTCAAGCTCCCTGCGATTCTTTCTGATTTGGTGCTCGGCTACTTCATTTATCAAATGTCACGCAAAAAACTCGGCACAGGAATTGCTTTCGGCTTGATGTTGTTGTTTCTGTTTAATCCTGCGGTACTTATTAATTCAGCGGCTTGGGGACAAGCAGATTCGTTCTTTTTGATCTTCCTGCTGCTCAGTATCCACGGCGCTGCGAACAAAAAGTTTGTTCGCTCCGCAATTTTGTTTGCCTTAGCGACGCTAATTAAACCGCAAGCGTTGATATTCACGCCGGTATTGTTGTTTGCTTTTTATCATCACCGCGCTTGGAAGCAGCTTGGATTCGGAGCTTTGTATGGATTAGGGATCTTCGGATTGCTTGCGGCACCATTTTTCTGGAATAACGGAGGTCTGGTAGGGATTATTGATCTTTACAAGAGTACGTTATCTTCCTATCCGTATTCTTCAGTGAATGCATTTAATCTGTATGCACTGACTGATCCGATGTGGTCATCCCTTGATCTAACCTGGCTTGGCATTCCATACCGTGTATGGGGCTTCATATTTATTTTAGTGGCTGTAGCTGTTGCGGCATTTTATTCCTTTAAAAAGGATCGCTTGGACCTGACCAAATCCTATTTTATCGGCATGGTGCTTATAGTAGTGGTCTTTGTGCTTGGCACCAAAATGCATGAACGTTATATGTTCCCTGCTCTTATTCTTTGTTTGTTTACTTATATAGAAAGTCGGGACCGCCGCTTTTTATCGCTATTTCTCGGATTCAGCTTAACGCAATACATCAATGTGGCGTACACCTTATCCCACCTGAATGCAGATGTTAGCCCGGGTGCAGACGGAATCGTATTAGTGACTGCTATAGCTAATCTAGCATTACTGCTTTATATGCTGAATATCGGTTACGATGTGTATGTCCGCAAGGGTATAAAACCTCTTCCAGCACCAATTACACTGGAAGAACAATATGAAGAAGATTTGAGAGTTGTCGGGCAAATTAAACCGCATCAGAAGGGAGGGCGATCTAACGATGAAGTTTAAGCGTATAGATTGGATATGCCTAATAGCTATTACGGCCGTTTACGCAGCGCTTGCTTTATATAATCTTGGCTCTACTAAATCTCCAGAGACCTTATGGGAGCCTGCTGCCAGTGGTGAAAGCTTCTATGTAGATTTGGGGCAGAGTAAACCATTGGAACGGGTCAATATCTTTGGTGGCGTAGGCACGGGGAAGTTCAAGCTGGAATTCAGCGACAATCCTGAGGTCTGGAGCAGTCCGATGGATGTCAGTGAGGATGTCGGGAATGTCTTCATCTGGAAAAGCCAACCCCTGAACGTTACTGCGAGATATGTGAAGTTTACAGTTACCTCTCCAGGGTTCACTTTGAACGAAATGGCTTTTTATGAGCAGGGGGGGGGAAGAAAACCTCTTCCTATTGCCGGTGTGACACCGGATGCTAACGCAGTTCCTAAAAGAGGAGCAGCGGCCAATCTTTTTGACGAGCAGTCGCTCATTCCGGAATATTCTAACTTTATGAATAGCACTTATTTTGACGAGATCTATCATGCGCGAACAGCTTATGAATATACACACGGGATTGTGCCTTACGAGAATACGCATCCACCGCTTGGTAAGTTGTTAATTGCCATAGGGATGGAGCTGTTCGGGGTCAATCCATTCGGCTGGCGTATTATCGGAACCTTGTTCGGAGTTGCCATGTTACCTCTCATATATGTAATGGCGCTGCGTTTGTTTAAGAAAAGCAAATACGCCGCCCTCGCGGCAGGATTGTTTGCACTGGATTTCATGCATTTCACACAGACAAGAATCTCCACGATTGACGTATACGGAGTATTCTTCATTATGTTGATGTTCTATTTCATGCAGCGGTATTACACAATGAATTTCTACAAGCAGCCTTTGAGAAAAACATTAATTCCGTTATTCTGGTCTGGCTTATTCTTCGGAATCGGCGTAGCTTCGAAATGGATTGTGCTCTATGGAGGAGCAGGGCTGGCCATTATGCTGGCTATCTCCCTTTTTGAACGCTACAGAGAATACCAAGCCTCCGGACGCCTGCTGGCCGAGGGGAAGATTAAAGACAAGGAATTGCTGGGCACCTGTCGTGAAGCGGTAGATTCTTTTTGGAAAAAGACTATTATTACGTTGGCTAGTTGTATCGGGTTCTTTGTAATTATTCCAGTAATTATTTATAGCTTATCTTTTGTGCCAGGGTTATCTGCATCAGCAGAGGGCTTCACTATTAAAGGTTTGATTGATTCCCAAAAGAATATGTACAACTACCACAGTCAGCTTGTAGCTACACATCCCTTTGCTTCCTCATGGTGGCAATGGCCGTTTATGAAGAGACCGGTCTGGTTCTTTAGCGGCGGTGAAGGTTTGCCGGAAGGTCAGGTCAGCAGTATAGTGACTATGGGGAATCCCCTTATCTGGTGGACGGGTATTTTTGCGATGCTGGCAACGCTGTGGATTACGCTGAAACGTAAAGATAAGAACCTCTACATGATCTGGATCGCCTTCTTCTCGCAATATGTTCCGTGGATGCTTGTCCCAAGAGAAACATTTATTTACCATTATTTTGCTATGGTACCATTTATGATTCTTGGTATTGTATATATAATGAAGTTGCTGGATAGTAAATTCCCTGAGGCCCGTTACGTACAGTATGTCTATGTAGCCGTTGCTTTGCTGCTCTTTATCGCTTTCTACCCGGTACTGTCAGGGATGCAGGTGAGTGGAGATTACGTAAAGGATATGCTGCGTTGGTTCCCTACTTGGGTTTTCTAGGATTTAATAAAAATCTATAAAATAAGTTTATGCATGCAGCGTTATTATGAAGTGTAGATGGATGTAACGCTCCAAAAAGCTTGTAGGAGGAATAAAGGTGAAAGCCAGATATAGTGTGATTGTACCCATGTTCAATGAGGAGCAAGTAATTAGCCATACTTATGAACGTTTGAAAAAAGTAATGGACGAGTGCGGCGATACTTATGAGCTGGTCTTCGTCAATGACGGCAGTCGTGATCGTTCCGCCCAGATGATTCGGGAGATCTGTGAACGAGACGAGCATGTCAAGCTGATTGACTTCTCGCGTAATTTCGGACATCAGGTAGCGATTACAGCTGGCATGGACTATGCCGAAGGTCAAGCGGTTGTTGTTATTGACGCTGATCTTCAGGATCCTCCGGAGGTCATTTTGCAAATGATCGAGAAGTGGAAAGAGGGCTATGATGTTGTATATGCGAAACGCCTGAAGCGCCACGGAGAAACGATGTTCAAAAAGGTCACCGCGAAGCTCTTTTACCGCCTGCTCAGCAGTATGACAAGTGTGGATATTCCTACGGATACAGGCGATTTCCGTCTTATTGACCGTAAGGTATGTGATGTCCTGCGGGGACTTAAAGAAAAGAACCGCTATGTCCGAGGTTTGGTGAGCTGGGTTGGCTTCAAGCAGACTATGGTGGAATATGAACGGGAAGAACGTTTTGCCGGAGAAACCAAATATCCGCTGAAGAAAATGATTCGTTTTGCGTTAGATGGCATCACCTCTTTTTCACATAAGCCGCTTAAGATTGCTACGTATATTGGATTCTTCCTTTCATTCTCTAGCTTTCTCTATTTATTTTTCGTCTTGTTTCAAAAGATATTTTTCACCTCCTGGACGGTTCCGGGCTGGGCTTCCATTGTAGGCGTCAATCTGCTCTTTAACGGTATCGTTCTGATGCTGTTGGGTGTGATTGGGGAGTATATCGGACGGATTTATGACGAGTCTAAAGATAGACCGCTATACATTGTTAGTGAGACTAAAGGCTACCAGAACGAAGAACAACTGGACCGCCGGAAGGACCACAATGATGTCAGATAAGAACTTGCGTGCTGCATTCATACAGTTCCTTAAATTTAATGCCGTAGGTTTGCTCAATACGCTTATTGATTTTGTGATTTTCACATTGTTGAATTCACTAGGGATGGTATACGCATTGGCGCAGGTGATCTCCTATAGTGCAGGTACGGCGAATAGCTTTATTTTGAATAAAAAAGTAACCTTTCGTGATCGCGACCGGGGGAATAAAGAAGGCTTCGACCGCGTGCAGCTGGTCAAGTTTATCGTGCTGAATCTGGTAGTGCTCGGAATATCACTGCTGCTAATGCATCTGTTGACAGACAGACTAGGTATTCAAGTCTTGATCTCCAAGGTGCTGGTTACCTTTATCACGGTGATCATCAATTTCTTTGGAAGTCGTAAATGGGTATTTTAAACATTAATTTCAGGCAGAAGGAGTTGCTATGCTTAAAGGCAAGTAGCTGTTTCTGCTTGATTTGTATATAACCATAGAAACAATATACGGAGGTGAATAACATTGCGTAAATTCTCCTATCTACTCATACTGGCTGGGATACTTATCATGTTATATCCGACAGCTAACGAATGGTACAACGACAGGCAGCAGGAGAAGTTATTAGAAACGGCTGAACTAAGCACTGCCGATAGTACTCCCCAGCCAGATTTGAAGAGCAGGTATGCTGAAGTTACTCAGCTGTTAGCAGAGGAATCGGTTCTGGATGCTCAGGCACAGCCCCAACCCCAAGAGACAGAAAAGCCTGAACCGGAGATTGAGGTCGGTGGCAAAGTAATCGCACTAATTGAAATCGTTAAGATTGATTTGAAGCTGCCTGTATTAGAAGGGGCTACAAAAGCTAATATGAAACATGCTGCAGCCCATATGAAAGAAACGGCACCCCTTGGAGAGATCGGAAATGCTGCAATCGCGGCGCATCGGGCTAGAACTACGGGTCGTTTGTTTAACAGATTGAATGAGGTTGTTGTGGGGGATGTTATCACGGTAAAGACTAGTGATCAGGTGTTTAACTATGAGGTATACGATATTTCTGTTGTAGATCCGAGTGATGTCTCCGTTCTTGACGGGAATGACAAGGATAAGATTCTTACTCTGATTACATGTGATCCGCTAGTGAATCCAACGCATCGGCTGATTGTTCATGCTAAATTAACAAAATGAGAATAGTGAATGACAAGAAAACACAAATACCGGGAGATATTTATAAAATAATGGGTAATCTAGTAAATTAGGTCTTGTTCACAACTATAAATATGATAGTATTATACTATAAAAGCTAAACACGATAACGGCAAACCTTCCGAAAGGTAGGGACGCAAAGCTAAAGGGCCTTTTCCCGAAAGGATGGCAGCCAGCTACCGAATGAAGAGGCTTTTTTTGTTTGTTTCAAATGGATTCTATCAATTATATCTAGTAAAGCTAGAACAGATAGAGCTTATACGATAACGGCAAACCTATCGAAAGGTAGGGACGCAAAGCTAAAGGGCCTTCCCGAAAGGATGGCAGCCAGCTACCGAAAGGAGTTTTATCCGTGAAAAAGGTTTATTTTATGCTGGTGGCGTTGTTCGTCCTAATGACTTCAGTTCCGGTAAGTACAGCTCAAGCTGCAAGTGCAGATGCCAGCTGGTTGATTACATCCAAAGTGGCTCAAGGTGTTATTGGTATTAACTATGATATTCCGAAAGATAAAAGAATCAAACTCATGATCACCAAAGATAACAGCAGCTATACTTATAACTTGTATGCTTCTGGACAAGCTGAGGACTTCCCTTTGCAACAAGGAAATGGGACTTATAAGGTTTCTGTTCTGGAGAACACAACCGGTAATAAATACAAAGCGTTATATTCCGAAGTAGTAGACGTAACCATGAGTGACTCGAATTCCGTATATTTGGGCTCCGTACAGAATGTGAAATGGAGTTCTTCTGATAAAGCGATTGTCAAAGCTAAACAATTAGTACAAGGCAAAACAACAGACGAAGAGAAAGTTAAAGCGATCTATAACTATGTAGTTGCGAATGTACAATATGACTACTCTCTTGCTAATAGTGTAACTACTGATTATATTCCAAGCATCGATAAGACATTGACTACTAAAAAAGGGATTTGCTATGATTACGCTTCTCTTTTTGCCGCAATGCTGCGGAGTGTAGATGTTCCTGCTAAGTTGGTAATGGGGAATACAAGCTACGTTACGCAATATCATGCCTGGAACGAAGTATTGCTTAATGGGAAGTGGGTTACCATTGATACTACAGTGGATGCAGGACTTGCAAAGAGTGATAAGAAAACCGATTTAATTAAAGCCTCAAGCAAATATACTGCGGCAAAATACTATTAAATTCGCCGCTAGAAACATAACTCTATTAAATAAACAACTAGCTTAATTATTAAGCTAGTTGTTTATTTTTATATTAGGGGTTGCTTTTCTATTAATAGTTGGGGTATTATAGGTAAGCGTTGTTAGACAGTGTACAGGCGATACAAACGAGGCTGATAAAAAGCTTCGAAAAATAAAGCTTGCATTTCTGAAAACAACATGATATATTATAAGAGTTGCTGCTGAGACATTAAACGGCGTCAACGAGAACTTGATCTTTGAAAACTGAACAACGAGTGAGTAGGAAATCACGCAAGTGAAATCCAAAATTAGAGAATTAATTTTCTCGTCAGATGTTTCAAAATGAGCATATCGCTCTTTTCAATACTAATTGGAGAGTTTGATCCTGGCTCAGGACGAACGCTGGCGGCGTGCCTAATACATGCAAGTCGAGCGGAGTTACTTTGAAAGCTTGCTTTCAAAGTAACTTAGCGGCGGACGGGTGAGTAACACGTAGGCAACCTGCCCTTCAGACTGGGATAACTACCGGAAACGGTAGCTAATACCGGATAATTTCTTTTTTCTCCTGAGAGAAGAATGAAAGACGGAGCAATCTGTCACTGAGGGATGGGCCTGCGGCGCATTAGCTAGTTGGTGGGGTAACGGCCCACCAAGGCGACGATGCGTAGCCGACCTGAGAGGGTGAACGGCCACACTGGGACTGAGACACGGCCCAGACTCCTACGGGAGGCAGCAGTAGGGAATCTTCCGCAATGGGCGAAAGTCTGACGGAGCAACGCCGCGTGAGTGATGAAGGTTTTCGGATCGTAAAGCTCTGTTGCCAGGGAAGAACGTCCGGTAGAGTAACTGCTACTGGAGTGACGGTACCTGAGAAGAAAGCCCCGGCTAACTACGTGCCAGCAGCCGCGGTAATACGTAGGGGGCAAGCGTTGTCCGGAATTATTGGGCGTAAAGCGCGCGCAGGCGGCTATTTAAGTCTGGTGTTTAAACCTTGGGCTCAACCTGAGGTCGCACTGGAAACTGGGTGGCTTGAGTACAGAAGAGGAAAGTGGAATTCCACGTGTAGCGGTGAAATGCGTAGATATGTGGAGGAACACCAGTGGCGAAGGCGACTTTCTGGGCTGTAACTGACGCTGAGGCGCGAAAGCGTGGGGAGCAAACAGGATTAGATACCCTGGTAGTCCACGCCGTAAACGATGAGTGCTAGGTGTTAGGGGTTTCGATACCCTTGGTGCCGAAGTTAACACAGTAAGCACTCCGCCTGGGGAGTACGGTCGCAAGACTGAAACTCAAAGGAATTGACGGGGACCCGCACAAGCAGTGGAGTATGTGGTTTAATTCGAAGCAACGCGAAGAACCTTACCAGGTCTTGACATCCCTCTGAATCTGCTAGAGATAGCAGCGGCCTTCGGGACAGAGGAGACAGGTGGTGCATGGTTGTCGTCAGCTCGTGTCGTGAGATGTTGGGTTAAGTCCCGCAACGAGCGCAACCCTTAACTTTAGTTGCCAGCAGGTAATGCTGGGCACTCTAGAGTGACTGCCGGTGACAAACCGGAGGAAGGTGGGGATGACGTCAAATCATCATGCCCCTTATGACCTGGGCTACACACGTACTACAATGGCCGGTACAACGGGAAGCGAAGCCGCGAGGTGGAGCCAATCCCATCAAAGCCGGTCTCAGTTCGGATTGCAGGCTGCAACTCGCCTGCATGAAGTCGGAATTGCTAGTAATCGCGGATCAGCATGCCGCGGTGAATACGTTCCCGGGTCTTGTACACACCGCCCGTCACACCACGAGAGTTTACAACACCCGAAGTCGGTGGGGTAACCCGCAAGGGAGCCAGCCGCCGAAGGTGGGGTAGATGATTGGGGTGAAGTCGTAACAAGGTAGCCGTATCGGAAGGTGCGGCTGGATCACCTCCTTTCTATGGAGAATCGTTCTCTGCAATGAGAACATTCAAATCGGAAGCTCAGCTTCCAAAACTCAGGTTTAGGCCTGTTACTCACTCGTTGCTCAGTTTTGAGAGTTTAAGCTCTCAAGTAAGACTTGATCCTTGAAAACTGGATACCGAAACGAATTTGCGTTTTAGAACATCTTTTAGCAACTTGTGTAAACAAGTAAATGTTATTAGTGAGATTTTTCTTCGGAAGAATCAAGGTTAAGCTAATAAGAGCACACGGAGGATGCCTAGGCGCCAGGAGCCGACGAAGGACGTGGCGAACAACGAAACTGCCTCGGGGAGCTGTAAGCAAGCTTTGATCCGGGGGTGTCCGAATGGGGAAACCCAGCTGTGGTAATTCGCAGTTACTCATACCTGAATACATAGGGTGTGTAGAGGCAGACCAGGGGAACTGAAACATCTAAGTACCCTGAGGAAGAGAAAACAATAGTGATTCCGTCAGTAGCGGCGAGCGAACGCGGAACAGCCTAAACCAAGGGGCTTGCCTCTTGGGGTTGTGGGACGTCTCACATGGAGTTACAAAGGAATATGGTAGGTGAAGAGGTCTGGAAAGGCCCGCGATAGAGGTAAAAGCCCTGTAACCTAAACTGTGTTCTCTCCGAGACGGATCCCGAGTAGTGCGGGGCACGTGAAACCCCGTATGAATCCAGCAGGACCATCTGCTAAGGCTAAATACTACCTGGCGACCGATAGTGAAACAGTACCGTGAGGGAAAGGTGAAAAGCACCCCGGAAGGGGAGTGAAATAGAACCTGAAACCGTGTGCTTACAAAAAGTCAGAGCCCGATCTATGGGTGATGGCGTGCCTTTTGTAGAATGAACCGGCGAGTTACGTTTAACATGCAAGGTTAAGCCGAGAAGGTGGAGCCGCAGCGAAAGCGAGTCTGAATAGGGCGATTTAGTATGTGGACGTAGACCCGAAACCGTGTGATCTACCCCTGTCCAGGGTGAAGGTGCGGTAACACGCACTGGAGGCCCGAACCCACGTACGTTGAAAAGTGCGGGGATGAGGTGGGGGTAGCGGAGAAATTCCAATCGAACTCGGAGATAGCTGGTTCTCCCCGAAATAGCTTTAGGGCTAGCCTCGGTATAAGAGTAGTGGAGGTAGAGCACTGATTGGGTGCGGGGTCCGCAAGGATTACCAAGCTCAGTCAAACTCCGAATGCCATATACTTATTGCCGGGAGTCAGACAGTGAGTGCTAAGATCCATTGTCAAAAGGGAAACAGCCCAGACCATCAGCTAAGGTCCCCAAGTGTGTGTTAAGTGGGAAAGGATGTGGAGTTGCACAGACAACCAGGATGTTGGCTTAGAAGCAGCCACCATTGAAAGAGTGCGTAATAGCTCACTGGTCGAGTGACTCTGCGCCGAAAATGTAACGGGGCTAAACACACCACCGAAGCTATGGCTAGATACGTATGTATCTGGGGTAGGGGAGCGTTGTGTAGGGGTTGAAGGTGTACTGAAAAGAGCGCTGGACACTACACAAGTGAGAATGCCGGTATGAGTAACGAAAAGATCAGTGAGAATCTGATCCGCCGAAAGCCCAAGGTTTCCTGAGGAAGGCTCGTCCGCTCAGGGTAAGTCGGGACCTAAGGCGAGGCCGAAAGGCGTAGTCGAAGGACAACAGTTTGAAATTACTGTACCACCGTAATCCGCTATGAGCGATGGGGTGACGCAGGAGGGTAGTGACGCGGACTGATGGATGTCCGTCTAAGCAGTGAGGCTGATGTGTAGGCAAATCCGCACATCATTAAGGCTGGGCTGTGATGGGGAGCGAAAATTATAGTAGCGAAGGTCATGATCTCACACTGCCAAGAAAAGCCTCTAGCCAGGAGAAGGTGCCCGTACCGCAAACCGACACAGGTAGGCGAGAAGAGAATTCTAAGGCGCGCGGAAGAACTCTCGTTAAGGAACTCGGCAAAATGACCCCGTAACTTCGGGAGAAGGGGTGCCCCGGTAGTGTGAATAGCACGAGGGGGCCGCAGTGAAAAGGCCCAAGCGACTGTTTAGCAAAAACACAGGTCTGTGCGAAGCCGCAAGGCGAAGTATACGGGCTGACGCCTGCCCGGTGCTGGAAGGTTAAGGGGAGTGGTTAGGGGTAACCCGAAGCTATGAACCGAAGCCCCAGTAAACGGCGGCCGTAACTATAACGGTCCTAAGGTAGCGAAATTCCTTGTCAGGTAAATTCTGACCCGCACGAATGGCGTAACGACTTGGGCGCTGTCTCAACGAGAGATCCGGTGAAATTTTAATACCTGTGAAGATGCAGGTTACCCGCGACAAGACGGAAAGACCCCATG
This sequence comes from Paenibacillus sp. FSL H3-0329, assembly GCF_037963285.1. NCBI lineage: Bacteria > Bacillati > Bacillota > Bacilli > Caryophanales > Paenibacillaceae > Paenibacillus > Paenibacillus sp. FSL H3-0329. The sequence goes on from NZ_CP150150.1 coordinate 722,778, forward strand.
GAGCTTTACTGCAGCTTGATATTGAATTTGGGTACGATCTGTACAGGATAGGTGGGAGCCGTAGAAATCGGAGCGCAAGCTTCGGTGGAGGCGCCGTTGGGATACCACCCTGATCGTATCTAGGTTCTAACCTAGTACCCTTACCGGGTACGGGGACCGTGTCAGGCGGGCAGTTTGACTGGGGCGGTCGCCTCCTAAAGAGTAACGGAGGCGTTCCAAGGTTCCCTCAGAATGGTTGGAAATCATTCGCAGAGTGCAAAGGCATAAGGGAGCTTGACTGCGAGACCTACAAGTCGAGCAGGGACGAAAGTCGGACTTAGTGATCCGGTGGTACCGCATGGAAGGGCCATCGCTCAACGGATAAAAGCTACCCTGGGGATAACAGGCTTATCTCCCCCAAGAGTCCACATCGACGGGGAGGTTTGGCACCTCGATGTCGGCTCATCGCATCCTGGGGCTGAAGTAGGTCCCAAGGGTTGGGCTGTTCGCCCATTAAAGCGGTACGCGAGCTGGGTTCAGAACGTCGTGAGACAGTTCGGTCCCTATCTGTCGTGGGCGCAGGAAATTTGAGAGGAGCTGTCCTTAGTACGAGAGGACCGGGATGGACGTACCGCTGGTGCACCAGTTGTTCCGCCAGGAGCATGGCTGGGTAGCTACGTACGGACGGGATAAGCGCTGAAAGCATCTAAGCGTGAAGCCCCCCTCAAGATGAGATTTCCCAATTAGTAAGACCCCTTGAAGACGACGAGGTAGATAGGTTGGAGGTGGAAGTGCAGTAATGCATGGAGCTGACCAATACTAATCGGTCGAGGGCTTATCCTATACTTAGAATGCAGATTCGTTTCGGGTTCAGTTTTCAGGCGATTAAGCCTGTAACACGCTTAGAAATTCATTCTCACTTCTGGTGATGAACCGAATTTCACGCGGCAGCGTCTGTTTCACAGACGCATGTTTGGTGGCGATAGCGGAGGGGTTCCACGCGTACCCATCCCGAACACGACCGTTAAGCCCTCCAGCGCCGATGGTACTTGGACCGAAGGGTCCTGGGAGAGTAGGACGTTGCCAAGCACACGAAGCCATTGTTGATTTATCAACAATGGCTTTTTTGTTCCCTTTATCGCTTAATTTAAATAATGTGGATAAGTTATGGGGAATTAACGAAATTATAAAAGTTACTAACATGTGGATGAAATAATAAAATATATTCAAAAATGAAAGTAGTCCCCAATTTATGTGGATAGAGCAGTGGTATATGTGGATACTTCAAGTAAATGCAAGGATATTTTGCATGGCAGGAGGATAAACAATGGACAACAGTAGCAATCTTGTGTGGATAGAAGATTTTTCTGTACATGCGAGCGACACGGATTATCGTTCGCAGGGTAAGTTATCCTTTATTCTGGATATCATGCAATGTGCGGCAGACTTCGCAGTGGGTAATTTGGGGATAAGTGTGGAAGAGATTCTGAATGCAGGAATGGGCTGGATGATGATTACGTTAGATCTTGATTTTAAGCGTATTCCCCGCCCAAATGATGTGCTTAGCGTACATACCTGGAGTAAAGGCACTAAAGGGGCACTGTGGCAACGGGATTATCGTATTTTCGATGCAGATCATATAGAAATCGCCACAGCACGATCCATATGGGCTTTAGTAGATATTGAGAAGAGAAAGATACTTAGACCGAATGCCCTTCCAGTTCAGGTTAAGCACTATAATGGCGATTCAGTAGGCGATATGCCTGTTAAGGTAACGATCCCTTCTGATATTACTATGGAAGAAGCTTATCGGTATCAGGTAAGATATAGTGGGCTGGACAGCAACGGACATTTGAATAATGCCCGATACGGGGATTTATGTTGTGATGCGCTCACTTTAGCGGAATGGGATAATGCAGAGTTCACACGCTTCCGGATTACTTATCTACAAGAAGCTAAGTTTGGGGATGAACTGACTATTTTACGTTCAGCTGTAACGGATGATGGTATATATGTACGCGGTCAGAATAGTGATACTGTGTATTTTGAAGCATGTATAGCGTTAAAAGGTGTCCATTAGTACGAATAAGTAAGTAATTTATAAATATGGAATATTATTATATAAAGCGATTTCTCCGAACATCAATCGGGGCAGTCGCTTTTTTTATTGAAAAACGGATAATGTTTCTAACATATTTGGAGAATTTTTTTGAGCCTGTCACAATTAAAGGGATCACATTCGTTATATAGTTGTAGTCAATAACAAGGAGGTGATTCTTTGGAACGTCGCAGCCCCGGGGTCCAAGTGAATCAAACAATAATTGAAGAGGCTATCGATCAGGTTCTTGCGGGTAACCGCGAAGCCTATAGAACTATAATACAAGCCTATGAAAGAAAGATTTATACGTATTGCTATTATATTTTGAGAAGTCATGAAGAAGCAGAGGATGCTGTGCAAGATATATTTGTAAAAGTGTATCAGGAACTCAGACGTTATGAGAAACGAGTCTCTTTTAGTGCATGGCTGTATAAAGTGGCCTATCATCATTGTCTAGATCAGGTTCGCAAACGCAAGCGAAGAAAGCGTCTGTTGTCGCTATATAAAGAGCAGCAGCCCAAAGCCTATTATAATCCTAACGATGAGGAGCCATTGCAGAAGTTATTTATGGATGACCTGACAGCCGAAGAGAGCAATCTTTTGATTCTTAAGGTGGTTGAGCAATACAGTTTTGAAGAAATGGGTCAGATTATGGATTGTAATTCAGCTACTTTACGCAAAAAATTTGAACGTCTACGCAAAAAGTTAGTCCGGCAAAGAATGAATGAAGGAGGCAGCCCTCATGGAGAAATGGCAAGATCCAACTGAAAGTCAGAAGATGGAGCACATTCGTCAAACATTCCAAAATCATGAAATGCCGGTAGACAGTTTCAGCGATTCAATTATGAAGCGAATAGGAGACGAGGGAATGGAAAAACGAGCGTCAAGAAAGAATGGAAATAAGTTCCTGAAAAAATCATTGGTGGCTGCCTCGGCAGCAGCAGTGTTGGGTGCGGGCATAATTGGTAGCGGATTTGTATCCCCGGTCATGGCTGAAACGTTGAAGCAGATTCCTGTTGTAGGAAGTATTTTCAAGGGAATTGACGATAAAGGTCTAAATGCTGCTGAGGAAAAAGGATTATCTACTGCCCCTAACCAAAGCGTTACTCATGATGGAGTGACCTTAAAGGTTACCGATGCCTATTATGACGGCTCGCGGTTGGCTTTTGCGATTGAACGGGAAGGCATTGATAATGATAAGATGATGGCTGAGATGATTATTGAACCGATTGAGTTCGATCCATCGCTAACAGAACAACATGGGAAAGTGACAATGAACCAGTCCGAAAAAGGGTTGTTGGGTTCAGCAGAAGTGAAATTGCCGAATGGGAAAAAACTGGAGAGCCAAATGTCGTCTTTTGGTGATGTTGAGGGCAAAAAGAATGCTATTTTATACGATTACAGAAATCTAAATAATATAGAGGCTTTGGGGGATGAATTTGAATTAAGCATCAGTGTGCCGGTGGCACAAATTGCAGAGCCTTTTGTAATCAAGGTGCCGGTGAAAAAAGTAACGGAAGGAATTATTAAGCTTGATCTGAACCAAACAAAAGAGGCAGAAGAATTCAGTTATACGATTACCAAGCTGGAATTAACTCCAGCCACAAGCAGATTACAGCTCAGCGAAGAAGGTAAAGCGCCAACTGTGAAAGAAAAGGATGGATACACAACCTCTGAAATGTTCTATGAAATTGTTGATGAACTAGGCAATGCGTTCTCATCGGGTGGGTCATTTAACTTGCCAGCTATAGTCTATCCTTTGGTAGACAAAGATTTCATACCGTTCGCGCAAACACCAAAGACAATTACAGTTAAGCCGTTTACTTACTCCATCGATGAAAATCATAAAGCATTAAGGGATGAAGAGGGAAAACAAGTTAAACATTATTATCCGGAGCTTGAACAAACGATTCAGGTGGAGCTAAAGTAACTGTTAATCCCATAAGCAAAAAAAGTCCGTGTCTGCATAGCAGATACGGACTTTTTATTAAAAGAGAAGAATTTATAAGCTACACAACTATAACATCTTTATATTTCTAAAAGAACCGGTTGTCATCTATAAAAGACGACAACGTGGTCTCTTCTTGTAAAAATTCTAATGGAATGTAAATTTCACTCACCGAGTTTTCGTTATCTGGTCCAAGGTACAATTCGCCATAATATTCCAATTCAAATGGAATGGACATCCTGTATTCTTTTTTCGGCAGCCAGATTCCGTAGATATATTTATAGGTAGAAGGGATATCACAAGACCGGCCTTTATGGATGAATTTCAGATAACGTATGGGTGGTAAGATCTGAAGGGGGAAAGTCTGATTGTGGTCTGCTTTTATAGGACTAATTTCGCAGGCACACATGATCGAAAACCCATTACTCTCATAGTCATCTGGCCAGAAGCCAAGCTGATAATATTTTTCAGGCTGTATTCTATCCGATATAGTGGCTACCTTATTGAAAAGCAAAGGCCAAGTATCAGAAATGACGGAGAAATCATGGTCTACTTTAACTACGGGTCCTTGAAGTATAATTTCTCCGAAATCAACGAGCTGGGGGGAGAGATCACTATCAGAAAGGACTTGAAGTAGATCTTGTTCATTTAGTCTAGGGAGCAAAGGGAGTTTCGTTTCAGTAAGTCTTTTTCGAACAAGAGAGGGAGTCGTGTGCAGCATTCTTTTGAAGGCACGGGTAAAGGTCTCATAGTTACTAAAGTTATAGTCTAATGAGATGTCCTGGAGTGAGCGCTCTGGCATTCGATGAATGTCCAAGGCTGCTTCAGAGATTTTGCGTCTGGCTATATAGTCGCCGGGTGCTATCCCAGTGACTGCTTGAAACAGACGGGTGAAATGATAAAGGGAGTATCCCATTTCTTTGGAGAGGACAGCTACAGGAAGAAACGTGGTTAAGCGATCCTCAATGAGATCTAAGGCTTGAATGATTAGTTGGCGATTGTTCAAGAGATGTCCTCCCATAACAGTTAATAGAAATGGTGTCTAGCACGATTACTTCAATTATTTGCTGTCCAGTCGCCCCAAGCAGCAGCCCAATCGGGAACGGTCACTTCCATTACGCGATCTGCACTAGGAAAATAGGCTTTGATGTCGAGAACCGGTGTACCCGGATAGGCATCAAGCCCGGCCACCTCTACTATTCCAGAGTCTACATCGACGGACAGGATTGCTGCTACACTAAGCCCAATTGGATTAGGGCGAATAGGGGAACGGGAAGCAAATACTCCAGTTAAGGTCGCATCATAAGGAGGCTGAATCTGTGTAGTCTGCCGGAAATGATCATCTGCAAACTCATGCAGCCACCAAAGCACTTGGCAATGACTAAACTGAGATAAACCTTTAAGCGCCGGTCTGAATTCTGGGTTGATTTCAAGCCGCAAATTTTGTGCTGTACCTCTAACCCATCCTATAGGTACTATATTATAGCTTTCTTGTTCATACATTGACTATGACTCCTTTCGGGTATCAGATATGATCTAGTGTATAACAGTGGCATACGGTAAAGCCTGACGATATTTGCTAACATTCATTTAATGCTATAATGAAATTTGATGTGGAAAGGGGAGCATTATGAAGACACTAGTATTGGCGGAGAAGCCGTCTGTTGCACGCGAGATTGCACGGGTCATGGGATGTAATAATAAACAGAAGAGTTATATTGAAGGTCCAAAATATGTGGTTACCTGGGCGCTTGGTCATTTGGTCGGCCTGGCAGAGCCTGAGGATTATAATAAAAAGTTTGCAACTTGGGCCTTGGAGGATCTGCCGATTTTGCCGGAGAAGACCAAGCTGAAGGTGCTGCGGGAGACCAACCAGCAATACAAAGCTGTCCAGCATCTAATGAAGCGTCAGGACATTGAGGAGCTTATTGTTGCTACAGATGCTGCCCGTGAAGGGGAGCTGCTGGCTCGCTGGATTATGAATATGGCAGGGTGGAAGAAGCCATTCCGGCGGTTATGGATATCCTCGCAGACTGATAAGGCAATTAAAGAGGGATTTGCAAAACTCCGTCCGGGCCGGGAATTTGATCGGTTGTATGAATCTGCACGTTGCCGCGCAGAGGCGGATTGGATGATTGGACTGAATGTCACGAGAGCTTTGACCTGTAAGTTCGGTTCGCCGCTCTCAGCGGGACGGGTACAAACGCCGACATTAGGGATGATCATAGATCGTGAACAGGAGATTACGGGTTTCCGTTCCGTCGATTTTGAGACGCTGACTGCTGATTTTGGGGATTTCCAAGCGGCATGGCGGGCCAGTAACGGTGATGGTCGAATATTCGAAAAGGATAAGACAGCCAGCTTAAAGGATAAGCTTACAGGACGCAGCGGCCGTATTATTAAGGTACAGAAGAGTGAGAAAAGTGAACCTCATCCACTGGCTTATGATCTGACTGAACTGCAGCGTGATGCGAACCGGAAGTTCGGCTTCTCCGCGAAGCAGACCTCCAGTGTGCTGCAGCGGTTATATGAGCAGCATAAACTTGTCACATACCCGCGTACGGACAGTCGTTACTTAACTTCAGATATGACGGGCACACTCAAGGAAAGACTGGATAGTGTTGCGGTCGGTCCATATGCAGCGTTAGCACGTCCATTGCTGCGCAAGCAGCTGCCGATTACGAAGCGAATCGTGGATGACAGTAAAGTCAGTGATCACCACGCTATTATTCCTACAGAACAGACCGTATTGTTAAATGGTCTGAGTACTGAAGAACGTAAGTTGTATGATCTGATTGTGCGGCGTTTTATAAGCTTGTTCTATCCGCCAGCTCGTTATGATGCGGTAGCTGTAACCGTCAATGTGGAAGGCGAAAGCTTCCATGTCAAAGGGACGACAGTAAAAGATGCCGGCTGGCGCGAAGTATACGGCGGAGATATGAGTAGTGATGACGAGGAGGAATCTGCGGACGAGCCGGCAGCGGGCAGTGTAAAGCTGCCTGAGCTGCGCGAAGGGGCTGCTGTCACGATTGGCCGCTGTATGGTGCGTGCTGGCCGAACACAGCCACCGAAGCGTTATAATGAAGCTTCGCTGTTGACGCAAATGGAGAAGCACGGCCTCGGAACCCCAGCTACACGCGCGGATATTATTGAGAAGCTGGTAAGCTCTGATACGATTGAGCGGCAAGGTAATCTCCTGCATCCGACAGGAAAAGGTAAGCAGTTAATCGAGCTGGTATCCACTCAGCTACGAACCCCGGATCTAACCGCACGTTGGGAAGCTGAGCTGGAGAAAATAGCGCGTGGTCAAGGCAAACCGGAGCTCTTTTTACAAGGTATCCGCAGTATGGCACAGGAATTGGTAACAGGTGTGAAAACTAGCGGAGCAGAATATAAGCCGCATAATGTCTCTAACAGCCACTGTCCGGAATGCGGTACAAGACTGCTCGAGAAGAAGAGCAAACGAGGGAAGCTGCTGGTGTGTCCTGCAGATAACTGTGGTTACACCCGTGCAGGTGAGAAAAGACTATCGAATCGCCGCTGCCCACAGTGCCATAAGAAAATGGAGCTTAAAGAGGGTAAAGCAGGCATGTTCGTACAATGTCTAGGCTGTGGAATCACAGAGACCTTAGATAAGGATCACAAGCATGTTAATAAACGTGAACAGCAAAAGCTGGTGCAGCAATACAGTAAGCAGGAAAGCATTGGTTCTAACCTTGGGGAACTGCTGAAAGCAGCGCTTGAAGGACAAAAGAAGGATAAGTAGTAGGAATCATCGGATGGTTAGCTTCAATTAAAACGAATGATTAGAATAATGATGGCTGCTGAGTGTGCTCAGTAGTCTTTTTTCTATCCTAGTAAGTTTATGTGGTCTACGGATAGGCTTTGAATTAGAATGGAAAGCAAATGAGTGGAGCAGGTGATTAGGTGGCAGCTGAGCAGCAGGCGGCGAATCCGTTGAAAGCGGCAGATCGCCCACAGGGGCAAGGAAGCAGCAGGTTTTTCTTTTTGGTTATTGTATTTATGTTTTGGTTCTCTTCTTATATTTATGTGCCGGTGCTTTCACCATATGTTGAGCATTTGGGAGCATCGTATTTTATGGTGGGCATGGTGCTTGGGATATATGGGTTAATGCAGATTCTATTCCGTATACCCATTGGCATCGGTTCAGATTATTTAAATAGGCGGCGGCCGTTTATCTATCTGGGATTAATTGCGAGTGGAGTCAGCTGTTTTATTTTTATGTGGGGAGCACAGCCGGGTTGGGCGTTGGCAGCACGTGCGGTATCCGGGATAGCAGCATCGGCATGGGTTGTGTACTCTGTGATGTTTGCAGGTTATTTTCCAAAAGAGGAAGCTGGAAAAGCGATGGGCATGCTGCAATTCACTACAGTAATCGCCCAATTGACCAGCATGATGATCAGCGGCTATATGGTAGAGCATTGGGGCTGGAATGCCCCCTTCCTGATTGGTGGAATTGTAGCTATTGCGGCACTAATACTTGCGCTTCGGTTACCGGAACAAAAGCAGGAAAAACGGCAAAATGCCATACAGATCAAGGAGCTGGCTGGTGTCGTAAAGGAACCTCTGCTGGTAAAAGTCTCGCTGTTGTCTGTGCTGGCGCACTGTGTGCTATTTATAACGATGTTCGGATATACTCCGAACCAGGCGCTGAATATCGGAGCAAGCAAAGAAAGTTTGGGCTGGCTAACACTCGCTTTTATGATTCCGCATGCCATCGCAACACTCTACGGTTCACGTCTGTTTGGAGGGCTACTGGGTGATAGAGGGAAGCTTATGCTAGGCTTTGCGGGAAGCGCACTGTTTACGCTGCTCATTCCTTCTATGCCGACATTAGCGGCGCTTTGTCTGACTCAGGTGGGGAATGGTTTTATGCAGGGACTTATTTTTCCGCTGCTGTTGAGTAAATCCGTATCAGAAATAGATCCCTTTAAACGGGCTACAGCTATGGGGTTCTATCAGGCCGTTTATGCGATAGGGATGTCAGCAGGGCCATTTGTAGCAGGTTGGATGAGCTCTGTATATGGCTTGACCGGAGGATTCTGGTTAGGTGGGATTGCGGCGGCGTTGGCTACAATTTTATCCTGGGTATGGATGAAGGATACGAAGCAGAAGCAGCTAAAAGAAACTTAACAGACTTGGCAGAGCGTGTAAGGATGATTGGTTTTTTGTGCAAAAGGGGAATATAATAGAGATAGGAAGCAAGGAGGAGGAGCCCGGGAGAATGGTCAAGGTTGTAATGTTGTGGTTTGTGGTAATTAATATTATCGGGTATGTAGTGATGTCCGAGGACAAGAACAAAGCCCGCAAAAGGCGGGAACGTGTACCTGAGAAAACACTTTTTCTGCTGGCAGCCATGGGCGGCGCACTAGGTGTGCTGATTGCCATGTACCGTAAGCGCCACAAGACGCGTCATACATCCTTCAGGATCGGAATTCCGCTTCTGCTGCTGCTGAATATCTTTTTGTACAGCTATTTTTTAAGATAATAGTCTTTAGGATTACAAACTAGAAAAAGAGGTGGCGTACATGTTATTCTCTAAAATTTTGCTAGCCTATGACGGTTCAAAGGCTTCTAATCAAGCATTGGAGCGCGCAATTGAACTCGCTAAAGTCACACCAGGTTCTATATTGCATGTCGTACACGCATTTGAATTCCCAAGATTTTTTATCGGAGAAGCTCTTGCACCTCTACCAGCTTCAGTAAATAAAGAATATTATGATTTGGCAGTGCAGACTACCGAAGAAGTGAAGGGACGCCTTGAGGCTGAAGGCCTGAATGCTGAGGTTGAGCTTTTACAAGGATCTCCTGCGGAAGTGATTTTGAAATATGCTAAGGAAAATGCTATAGACATCATAGTTATCGGCAGCCGTGGGCTTGGCGGTATACGTGAATTTGTTCTGGGCAGTGTCAGCCATAATGTAGTACAAAGCGCTCGTATTCCAGTGCTGGTTGTAAAATAATATAGAGTTCAAAGGGACGCTGATAGCGTTCCTTTTTTTCAATTTAAGGAAGTATAGGTCGTATTCTGGAGCTTAAACAACATAGAGTGTTAGAGCTAGGAGTGTACGGAAAGAAGTCTTTCTTGACAAAATAAAAGGTTGTTGAGAATTTAAATTCGTCCAAAAGCGAACATTTATTATGGTGTTTTTACCAATGTTCGTGTTTGAGTTGACATCATGTGTAGGGGATTGTTAAACTGATGTCATGAAGAGCTCGTATAAAACCGGGAATATGGCCCGGAAGTTTCTACCCGGGAACCGTAAATTACCGGACTACGAGGAAATAGGATGCTAGAATGCGATAGTTCAGTCCAGATAATGGAGTGATGCATTGTGCAGCTTTCCGCGCTTAATGCCAGTTTGGTGAGAGGCAAGCGGGAGTGTTTTTTTCCTAATTCCTTTACTAGTCCGATCCTCCCGCAGCAAAATGCGTCTGGACATCGGGCTTTTTTAATATAAGGAATAAGTTACACGTAATACATCAACCTTATATTATTAAGGAAAACGATAGTCATCCCTGAAGGACGAGAATGTAGTCTCTGTTTGTTCGGATTTACAAGATAAAGATATCTCATACTAGTGATTGGAAGGTAGGTCGAATCATGTCTGTGCAGGTAGCTGTCATCATGGGTAGTAAGTCGGATTGGGATACGATGGAGCACGCTTGTGGGGTGCTGGAAGAGCTGGGATTGTCTTATGAGAAGAAGGTAGTATCCGCGCACCGTACACCGGACTTGATGTTCCGCTATGCGGAGGAAGCCGCAGGCCGCGGCATTCGCGTGATTATTGCAGGAGCAGGCGGCGCCGCGCATTTGCCGGGTATGGTGGCTGCAAAGACAATCCTGCCAGTGATTGGAGTGCCAGTGCAGTCAAAAGCACTTAATGGGCTGGATTCGCTGCTCTCCATCGTGCAGATGCCTGGAGGCATACCGGTAGCAACGGTAGCTATTGGTAAGGCAGGCGCTGTAAATGCAGGCCTGCTGGCCGCACAGATCATCGGAGCGTTCGACCCTGAAGTGCAGCAGCGTGTGCAGCTGCGGCGGGATGCGATCCGCGATGAAGTATTGGAAAGCAGCGACAGCTTATGAGACCGGAGGAGCTGAAGCTGCAGGAGGCTGGCGGCGCAGCTTCGCCAGCCGCACAAGCGTCCGGTGCGGACACCGTCCGGACGCTGCTGCCCGGCTCGACCGTCGGCGTGCTCGGCGGCGGGCAGCTCGGGCGCATGATGGCGCTGGCCGGCAGCGCCATGGGGTACCGCTTCGTGGCGCTGGATCCTGCGCCGGATGCGCCTAGCGGTCAAGTTACGCCGCAGATCACGGCGGCGTATAACGACCGGGACGCGGCGCGGGAGCTGGCCCGCCGCGCGGACGTCATCACGTACGAGTTCGAGAACGTCGACGCGGGCGTAGCCGCGCTGCTGGCGGAGGAATCTTACGTGCCGCAGGGCAGCGCGCTGCTGTATACCACGCAGCATCGGCTGCGCGAAAAAGCCGCCATCGAGGCGGCGGGCGTTCCGGTCGCCCCGTACCGGAAGGTGGACAGCCTTGCGGAGCTAAAACAGGCGGCGGCTGAACTTGGACTACCTTGTGTGCTCAAGACAGCCACAGGCGGTTATGACGGCAAGGGTCAAGCTGTGATTCGTCAGGAAGAAGAGCTGGAAGAAGCTTTCCGGCAGGTTGCACCCGGTGAGGTGATTCCGGAGCTGGTGCTTGAGAAGTTTGTAGCTTTTCAATGCGAAATATCCGTTGTTGCTGCACGCAGTGCATCTGGGGAGGTCAAAAGCTTCCCGCCTTCTGAGAACATTCATGTAAATAATATTTTGCATCTGTCCATTGTACCTGCAAGAGTGTCAGCAGACATTCAGCGCAGAGCTTGCGAGCTGGCTGAGACTTTAATCGCAGGGCTGAATGCGGTTGGACTGCTTGCCGTGGAAATGTTCGTCACAGCGGACGGTGAATTGTTCGTCAATGAGCTGGCACCAAGGCCGCATAATTCCGGCCATTACACCATGGATGCTTGCGTGACCTCACAGTTCGAGCAGCATGTCCGGGCGATTTGTAATCTGCCGCTGGGCGATACAACGCTTTTGACACCTGTAGTTATGGTAAATGTATTAGGTCAGCATTTGGATGGTGCTATTAAAGCGACCTGTACACATGAGGAAAAAGATAATAAGCTGGGTATTGTACCTAAGCTTCATATATATGGCAAGACTGAGAGTAAGACTGGTCGTAAGATGGGTCATATCAATCTGCTGTGCAAGGATACCGGAGACGGCCTATCCTGGGTGGAGCAATCTAAACTTTGGAGGAACTAAAGAATATGATCGAACGTTACAGCAGACCCGAGATGCGGGCCATTTGGACTGAGGAGAATAAATTCAAAGCGTGGCTGGAAGTGGAAATATGCGCTTGTGAAGCATGGGCGGAGCTGGGAGTCATCCCACATGAAGACGCTGCTAAGCTGCGTAAGGATGCTAAATTCGACATCGCACGTATTGATGAAATCGAACAGGAAACACGTCATGACGTAATTGCCTTTACACGTGCGGTTTCCGAAAGCCTTGGCGCAGAACGCAAATGGGTACACTACGGCCTTACTTCCACAGATGTGGTGGATACAGCACTGGGTTACTTGCTGCGTCAAGCGAATGAGATTCTAGAGAAGGATATCATCAACTTTATTGAGATCCTTAAAGATAAAGCTATTGCTTATAAAGATACACCGATGATGGGCCGTACTCATGGGGTTCATGCTGAGCCAACTACTTTTGGTCTGAAAATGGCATTGTGGTACGAAGAAATGAAACGTAACCTGGAGCGTTTCCGCCATGCTGCGAACGGTGTGCAATTTGGCAAAATCTCCGGAGCCGTTGGTACGTATGCCAACATTGATCCATTCGTAGAAGAATTTGTCTGCCGTAAGCTGGGTACAAGCCCTGCACCGATCTCGACACAAACTCTACAGCGCGACCGTCACGCTGAGTATATGGCAGCTCTTGCTCTGGTAGCAACCTCGCTAGACAAATTCGCTACCGAAATCCGCGCTCTGCAAAAGAGTGAGATTCGCGAAGTAGAAGAAGCTTTTGCCAAAGGTCAAAAGGGTTCATCTGCTATGCCGCATAAACGGAATCCTATTGGCTGCGAGAATATTTCCGGTCTGTCCCGCGTGATTCGCGGACATATGGTTACAGCTTATGAGAACGTGCCGCTCTGGCATGAACGCGATATCTCGCACTCTTCAGTGGAGCGTATCATCCTTCCGGATGCAACGATGCTGCTGAACTACATGCTGAACCGTTTCGGAAACATCGTGAAGAACCTGACTGTATTCCCAGAGAATATGAAGCGTAACATGAACCGTACCTTCGGCGTTCCTTTCTCTGGCCGGATCTTAACCAAGCTGATTGATAAAGGCTTCAGCCGCGAGCAAGCGTACGATACCGTTCAACCACGTGCGATGCAAGCTTGGGAAGAGCAAAAGCAGTTCCGTGATATCGTGGAAGCTACACCTGAAATCACTAATGTCCTCACCCCAGAAGAGATTGAAGATGCATTTAACCCTTCTTGGCACCTTAAGCATGTGGATACCATCTTCCGCAAGCTAGAACTTATCTAAAAAAGATAAGTTAGTGGTGAACTAAGGAGCTAGGAATAGTACGAGCGGTTAATGTTGTGCAGAATTGAAATGCAACTGGTCGATAAGGAACGGAGAGAAATTTTGGAACTGTAGAAGCGTTAGCGTTCGCCTTTATCCTCGGATTTCTACCACGGGCAGTGGTTCAAATCAGGAAATCTGAGGATAACAGCGATCGGAAGTCCAAACATTTCTTGTAGTGGCCCGATTGACCCAACAGATATTTCCGATTTTGCAAGAGACGTTTTCGCTCAAGTAATAATTAATGATCATTAGTTCAAGGGAGGAAAGGTCATGACATCATCGGCCGTATCCACAGCCGTGGAACTCATCAATGCGCCGCTGCTCTACAAAGGGAAGGTTCGCGAGCTATACGATTTAGGGGAAAATGTACTGATCGTAGTTACGGATCGGATATCTGCTTTTGACTATGTGCTGGACCCGGCGGTCCCTGAAAAGGGTAATGTGCTTAACCGTCTGAGCGCGTTCTGGTTCGGACAGACTAAAGAGCTGATGGAGAATCATGTCGTTCATATCGATGTGGATCTGCTTGGCGACGTAGTTAAGGACAAAGAGGCCCTCAGAAACCGTGTCATGGTGGTACGCAAAGCGGAGCGCATTGATATCGAATGCGTAGTGCGTGGATGCATCACTGGCGGCGGCTGGAGACAGTATCAAGAAACAGGCAAGGTAAATGGTATTGAGCTTCCTGCTAACCTCCGCAAAAACGCGCTGCTGGCAGAGCCGATTTTTACCCCTGCGGCTAAAAATGATGTAGGTCACGATGAGGATATTCCGTTTGAGAAAATGCAGGAATTAATCGGAGCTGATCTGGCGCTTGAGCTGCAGGAAAAGAGCTTAAAGCTGTTCGCTTTTGCTAGAGAGTATTGTGCTGAGCGGGGGATCATTCTTGCGGACTGCAAATTCGAATTCGGCTTGTTGGACGGCAAGGTGATTCTGATCGATGAGATTTTTACACCGGATGCTTCCCGCTTCTGGGCTAAGGATAAATACGCGCTTGATATTGAAATTGATAGTATGGATAAAGAGCCTGTTCGTACGTATCTATCTGCATCTGCCTGGGATAAGAATAGTAAACCTGATCCGCTCCCAACTGAAGTAGTAGAAGAAACTACACGGCGTTATCTGGACATTTATCATCGTCTTACTGGCAAGTCTTTATAGTTCAACATAGTGTGTGCACTCATGGGAATAAATTCAGTATATATTTTTGAAGCTAAATGTACTCATTGTAGAATTTCAGTTTCAGAGGGTATGCTCATTAAAATTTAGGAGGAACTACAAGCATATGTTAAAAGCGACGGTATATGTCACCATAAAGAAAAGCGTTCTTGATCCACAAGGGGTAGCAGTACAAGGAGCACTTCATTCGGTAGGCTTCCAAGAAGTTGAAAGCTTGCGTATTGGGAAATATATGGAGCTGTCTTTGGATACGGATAACCGTGCTGAAGCGGAAGTGCGTCTCAAGGAAATGTGCGAAAAGCTACTTGCCAACACGGTGATCGAGGATTACCGCTACGAATTGGAGGACTAAACGACATGAAATTTGCTGTACTTGTCTTCCCAGGCTCCAACTGTGATATTGATTGCTACAAGGCGGTAGAGGACAGTCTCGGCGAACCAGTCGATTATGTGTGGCATACAGCGACAGATTTGTCGGCGTATGATTGCATTTTGGTTCCAGGCGGATTCTCATATGGTGATTACCTGCGCTGTGGCGCGATTTCCAGATTTGCTCCTGTTATGGCGGAAGTTGCTAAAGCAGCAGAGCAAGGGAAATACGTGCTAGGCATTTGCAATGGGTTCCAAATTCTTACTGAGGCTGGTTTGCTGCCAGGTGCGCTTCGCCGCAACATGTCGATGAAGTTCCGCTGTCACGATACAGTGCTTAAGGTTGTTAATAATGAAACCCCATTTACTATTGACTATGCTAAAGATGAAGAAATCATCATCCCAATCGCACACGGTGAAGGAAACTACTACTGTGATGACGAGACTTTGGCAGAGCTGAAAGCTAACAATCAGATCGTGTTTACCTATAGCGATAATCCTAACGGCTCCGTAGCCGATATTGCGGGTGTTAGTAACGTACAAGGGAATGTGGTTGGCATGATGCCTCACCCTGAGCGCGCGGCTAATAGTTTGCTTGGTTCAGAAGACGGCAAAAGAATGTTTACATCCATACTGAAGACTTGGAGGGATCGTCATGACGCAGCAAGTATCCGTTAAGGAACCGACCGCAGAACAGATTGCGGAGCAGAAAATTTACAGCCAGTTCGGTGTGTCGGACAACGAATATGAGCTGATCAAGTCTTTTATGGGACGTTTGCCGAACTACACTGAAATCGGCGTATTCAGCGTAATGTGGTCCGAGCACTGTGCCTATAAGAACTCCAAACCACTCCTGAAACGTTTCCCAATTTCCGGACCACGTGTCCTGATGGGACCTGGCGAGGGTGCAGGGATTGTAGATATCGGTGACAACCAAGCGGTTGTTTTCAAAATCGAAAGTCATAACCATCCTTCAGCGGTAGAACCTTTCCAAGGTGCGGCAACGGGTGTCGGCGGGATTATCCGTGATATTTTCTCCATGGGCTCCAGACCTATCGCAATCCTCAATTCACTACGTTTCGGGAAGCTGGAAAGTGATCGAGTAAAATATTTGTTCGAACATGTTGTGTCTGGTATTGCTGGTTATGGTAACTGTATCGGGATTCCCACTGTTGGCGGCGAAATCATGTTTGATGATAGCTATGATGGCAATCCGCTAGTTAACGCAATGTGTGTGGGTCTGATTGATCATGACAAAATCCAACGTGGTGTAGCTAAGGGTGTTGGCAACCCAGTCTTCTATGTAGGTCCTCCTACAGGTCGTGATGGAATTCATGGTGCTACTTTTGCATCGGTAGAGCTTAGTGAGGAATCAGAAGCTAAACGTACCGCTGTACAGGTCGGCGATCCATTTATGGAAAAGCTCGTAATGGAATCTTGTCTAGAACTGATCGACAGCGGCATCGTTATCGGGATTCAGGATATGGGTGCAGCGGGTCTTACATGCTCTAGTGCGGAGATGGCAAGTAAAGCAGGCAATGGTCTGGAGCTGTATCTTGATCAGGTGCCACAACGTGAAGAGGGCATGACCCCTTACGAAATGATGCTTTCAGAATCACAAGAACGGATGTTGTTCGTCGTTGAGCCGAAGGATGAGGCCCAGGCACAAGAGATTTTTGACCGCTGGGGTGTTATCTGCTGTAAAGTCGGTAAAGTTACGGATGATGGCCGCTTGAAATTGTATCATCACGGCGAGGTTGTTGGTGACATGCCAGTAACGGCGCTCGTGGATGAGTGCCCAGTATATAATAAACCCTCTGAGGTTCCTGCTTATTATATCGCGAATGAAAAGGTAGATACCCTTCGTTACGAGGAAGTTACAGATCTGGGCGGTGCATTGCGTACAGTACTTGGATCACCAACCGTAGCAAGTAAAGCATGGGTATACAATCAATACGATTACATGGTGCGGACGAGCACAGCTGTACGTCCTGGATCTGACGCGGCTGTAGTTACCATTCATGGTACTCGTAAAGCACTTGCAATGACTACAGATTGTAATGGCCGTTATGTTCATCTTGATCCTGAAGTGGGCGGACGTATTGCAGTCAGCGAAGCGGCACGCAACATCGTTTGTTCCGGTGCTGAACCGCTGGCTATTACGGATAATCTGAACTTCGGAAATCCTGAGAAGCCTGATGTGTTCTGGCAAATGGAGCGTGCGGTTGATGGTATGGCCGAAGCTTGTCGTGTGCTGGATACTCCGGTTATCGGTGGTAATGTCAGTCTTTATAACGAAAATACTACGGGCTCCATCTATCCAACGCCGGTTGTCGGCATGGTTGGTTTAGTAGCGGACACGGATCATATTACGACTCAGGGATTCAAGCAAGAAGGCGATTCCATCCTTCTGCTGGGAGTGACCAAGGCTGAGCTGGGCGGCAGTGAATTCCAATATGCTGTTCATGGTGTGACCGAAGGTCGTCCTCCGGCTTTGGATTTGGCTACTGAGAAAAAACTGCTGAACGCAGTCCTTACCTCAATTCGTGGCGGTCTGGTGCGTTCCGCGCATGACTTGTCCGAAGGTGGACTTGCCGTAGCGCTTGCAGAGAGCTGTATCAGCGGTGGAATCGGAGCAAACGTTGAGCTTTCAGCTAACGGTCTTAGATCTGATGTAGCATTGTTCAGCGAAAGCCAATCACGCATTGTACTGACAGCAGCTCCTGAACGTGCGGAAGAGCTGAAAGCAGCGATTGCAGCCAGCGGTGTTCCAGTGGAGATCATCGGAACTGTAGGTGGAGACAGACTGCGCGTAAATCTGGACGGCGTGTCCGCACTAGATGAAGCTGTAGCAGAATTGAAATTCGTTTGGGAGGATGCTATTCCATGTCTTATGAAATAAAGACCGGGAAAGAGCAGGAGACTCCTATCCTGTGGACTGGTGACTTTTACAATGAAGGAACGGGCTCGGGAGATATTTTTGACACATTAAAAGAAGAATGCGGCGTTTTCGGGGTCTTCGGACACCCGGAAGCGGCGTCCATGTCTTATTACGGCTTACACGCCTTACAACACCGTGGGGAAGAAAGTGCGGGAATCTGCGTAGCAGACGGTCGCGATTTCAACTATCACCGCGGGATGGGGTTAGTAAAAGAAGTATTCGACAAGGACAAAATTGCCTCATTGGTTGGAGACATGTCCATTGGGCATGTACGTTATTCCACCAGTGGGGACAGCCGCTTAACCAATGCGCAGCCGCTGGTATTTAAATATCGTGACGGCGATTTGGCGATTGCTACGAACGGCAACATAGTAAATGAACCGTTGATCCGCAAACAGCTAGAACAAAGCGGATCGATCTTTCAAACTACGAGTGATACAGAAGTGCTGGCGCATCTGATTGCCCGTTCGCCAAAGGATTTTGTTGAAGCGGCAAAAGATGCGCTGCAGCAGCTCGTTGGCGGGTTTGCTTTTCTGCTTATGACAAATGACAAGCTGATTGTCGCTTCAGATTCCCATGGCTTGCGTCCGCTAGTGATGGGACGGATTGGTGAAGCTTATATTTTTGCTTCCGAGTCCTGCGCATTAGAGGTCATTGGGGCACAGCTGGTTCGAGATATTGAGCCGGGCGAACTGCTAGTCCTCGACAAAAACGGCCTCTTAGAGGACCGTTTTACCGAACCCAAACGTAAAGCGCTGTGCGCGATGGAGTATATTTACTTCTCACGCCCAGACAGTGATATGAACGGCTCCAACCTGCACTCCGCCCGTAAGCGGATGGGTAGCCGCATGGCACTGGAAGCTTTTGTCGATGCTGATCTCGTAACCGGTGTACCGGATTCCAGTATTTCAGCAGCCATCGGGTATGCTGAGCAAACGGGAATTCCTTATGAGCTTGGGCTCATTAAGAATAAGTACACTGGACGGACCTTCATCCAGCCGAGTCAAGAACTGCGTGAACAAGGTGTGAAAATGAAGCTGAGCGCCGTGCGCAGTGTAGTTGATGGCAAACGTGTCGTTATGATCGATGATTCTATCGTTCGTGGCACGACCTCACGCCGAATCGTCAATCTGCTTCGGGAAGCGGGAGCTGTTGAAGTGCATGTGCGGATTACTTCACCGCCGTTCAAGAATCCTTGCTTCTACGGCATTGATACACCAGACCGCCGCGATCTCATCGCGTCCTACAAGACCATTGAGGAAATGTGCGAAGAGATCAACGCCGATTCCTTGGCATTTTTGTCGCCGGAAGGCTTAATCTCTTCCATTGGTGGACACAACAAAGATGACTACAAAGGCGGACTTTGCCTTTCTTGCTTTGATAATGATTACCCGACGCAGGTTGATTTTGACGGGGCAGAGAAAGATGGCTGCTCGTGTTGACATCCCCCTAAGTCCCCCTTTCAAAGGGGGATTCCGAAGGGCTCTGCCCTCCGGCCACCCGAAAGCTCGGCGGTAGGAGTTGGGTTATAACTTGCTAAGAAGACTTGGGTACGAGTGCTCGCTTTGTCCCTGTGTGCTGCGCACGGACGGGACACGCTTTACGACGCTCCGCCCCCCGGCTGCATCCGCCGCCGGGACTGGCTCGCCAAGCTTCCCTCTGTTTGCTTCGCAAATACGAGGGCCGCTTGTCTCGCTAAGGAGGCACTTGGCTGCGCTCTAAGCACCAAGATCAGCTCTCCAAGCTCGTCCCTGTTTGCTACGCAAATGCGGTACTCGCTTGTTTCGCTTAAGAAGGTGCATGGCGCAGCTCATGCACCGAGGTCTTGAGGTCCGTATGCAAGGCGCGCACTGCGGCTTGCAGTAGGGACAAACCGGTGGTTGGAGGGAGTTATGGAGAGGAAGTTTGGAACTGTAGAAGCGTTAGCGTTCGCCTTTATGCTCGAATTTCTACCGCTCAGCGGTAAAAAATTCAAAGGAATTCGAGCATAACAGCGATCGGAAGTCCAAACATTCCTCGCAGTAACTCCCCTACAACCACCCAAAAGCCGAATGCGCCCAAACGCGCTCTAAACTATTAAAAGATGAGGTGTCCAATAGTGTCGGAAGCTTATAAAAACGCCGGAGTGGATATTGCGGCTGGTAATGAAGCGGTAGAACGCATGAAAAAGCACGTAAAACGTACTTACCGTCCAGAAGTAATGACGGATCTTGGTGGGTTCGGAGCACTGTTTGGCCTCAATAAAGATAAATATGAAGAGCCAGTGCTTGTATCGGGAACTGATGGTGTAGGCACAAAGCTCAAAATCGCATTCGCGGCGGATCGCCATGACACGATTGGCATCGACGCTGTAGCTATGTGCGTGAACGATATTGTAGTGCAAGGCGCAGAGCCACTCTTTTTCCTCGACTATCTGGCTTGCGACAAAGTGGTGCCAGAGAAAATCGAGGCTATCGTAGCTGGAATCGCTGAAGGCTGTCACCAAGCGGGTTGTGCACTGATTGGCGGCGAAACGGCTGAGATGCCGGGTATGTATTCAGCAGGTGAATATGATATCGCTGGATTCACAGTGGGCGTAGCTGACAAAGCGAAGCTGGTAACAGGCGCTAACATCGCTGCTGGAGACACAGTGATTGGTCTGGCTTCCAGTGGTGTGCACAGCAATGGCTTCTCGCTGGTGCGTAAGCTTTTGCTTGAGCAAGAGGGTTATGGTCTGAATGACGTGCTTCCTGAGCTT
This sequence comes from Paenibacillus sp. FSL H3-0329, assembly GCF_037963285.1. NCBI lineage: Bacteria > Bacillati > Bacillota > Bacilli > Caryophanales > Paenibacillaceae > Paenibacillus > Paenibacillus sp. FSL H3-0329. Next base: position 743,712 of record NZ_CP150150.1, read on the forward strand.
GGCGCTCCGCTGGCGGATGTACTCCTTGCACCAACTAAGATTTATGTGAAGCCTTTGCTGGCACTGCTGGAGCAGCTTCCGGTAAAAGGTATGGCTCACATTACGGGTGGCGGATTCATCGAGAATATCCCACGCGTATTGCCTGATAATGTAGACGTGGAGATCAATTACGGATCATGGCCGATTCTGCCAATCTTCGGGTTGATGCAGGACAAAGGAAACGTAAGCAACCGTGATATGTTCACTACTTTTAATATGGGAATTGGTCTTGTTCTCGTAGTTAGCGCTGCTGATGGAGAACGCGCTCTTGAACTGCTTAAGGCTAGCGGAGAAGAGGCGTATATCATTGGGAAAGTAACAGAAGGGGAACGCAAAGTAACCTTTACTGGAGCTGAAGTGTGATGCAATCAAGTCGAATCGCTGTTTTTGCTTCGGGGCAGGGCAGCAATTTTGCAGCACTGATCGAGGCACAGAAAGCAGGTTTGCTTGGAGACGGCAGGATTGAATTGCTTGTCTCGGACAAGCCGGAAGCGCCTGTAGCACAACGTGCGGAGGATGCGGGAATTCCCGCCCTCCTGCTGCGGCCAAAAGACTTCGCCAGCCGTGAGCTCTACGAAGCAGAGATTGTAGCAGAGCTTCAGCGGCGGGATATCGGGCTGGTTGTGCTGGCAGGGTATATGCGCCTCATTACACCAGTGCTTTTAACGCCGTATGCGGGTCGGATTATTAACATTCACCCATCGCTGCTACCTGCTTTTGCTGGAAAGGATGCAATCGGACAAGCGCTGAATTATGGCGTGAAGCTGACGGGTGTCACTGTGCATTTTGTCGATGGAGGTATGGATACCGGGCCAGTTATTGCTCAGCGTAGCGTAGTTGTGTTGGATAACGACACGGCGGATTCATTGGCGGAACGGATTCATAAGGTTGAGTATGAGTTATATCCTGAAGTGGTTGGCGCTTTTGCCAGCGGGAAAGTGGAACTGAGTGGAAGAAAGACGATTATCCGCGAAAAGTAAGCCACACTGTAGTCATTCAAAGTTTTGGATCGACATTTGGTGACAGGCGGAGAGATTTCAGGGTATTTCTCGGGAAATATTGCATAAGCGGCATTATGTGTCGTGTAGTAGGTAATAGAGTCAGATTCTTTCTTATAGTTTCCCAAGCTTTTAGATGTCATCACATTAAATCGCACGTACAACCCGAAGGAGGACTATTCAAAGTGAGTATCAAAAGAGCGCTAGTTAGCGTATCGGATAAACAAGGTATCGTGGATTTTTGCCGCGAGTTGTCTGCATTAGGCGTAGAGATTATTTCCACAGGTGGAACAAGCACGCTTTTGGCTAAGGAAGGTGTTCCAGTCATCGGTATTTCCGATGTTACAGGATTCCCGGAAATCATGGATGGACGTGTCAAAACCTTGCACCCGGCTGTACACAGCGGATTGCTAGCGGTTCGTGACAATGAGGAACACACGCGTCAAATGAAAGAGCTTGGTCTGGACTACATTGATCTGGTAGTAGTAAATCTGTATCCGTTCGCGGAAACCATTGCTAAACCGGATGTATCGTATGAAGAAGCTATCGAGAATATCGATATCGGCGGACCGACGATGCTGCGTTCTGCGGCGAAGAACCATGCTTTTGTAAGTGTAGTGGTAGATGCTAACGACTATGCTACAGTGCTTGAAGAGGTTCGCGCAGATGGAGATACAACGCTGGAAACACGCAAACGTCTTGCGGCAAAAGTGTTCCGTCATACGGCGGCTTACGATGCCTTAATTTCCGATTATTTGGCTAATGTTACTGGCGAACCGCTTCCTGAGCGCTACACCGTGACTTATGAGAAAATTCAGGATCTGCGCTATGGCGAGAATCCGCATCAAAAAGCGGCTTTCTATCGTAAGCCTTTGGCTGCGGGGGATACTCTTACAGCAGCTGAGCAATTGCATGGCAAAGAATTATCCTACAACAATATCAACGATGCTAACGCAGCGCTGCAAATCGTGAAAGAATTTGAAGAACCTGCTGTCGTAGCCATTAAACATATGAATCCTTGTGGTGTAGGTGTCGGTGAAAGTGTATACGAAGCTTATCAAAAAGCTTACAACGCAGACCCAACCTCTATCTTTGGCGGAATAGTAGCCGCTAACCGGATTATCGACGCGGACACTGCTAATCTGCTGAAAGAGATTTTCCTCGAAATCGTATTGGCGCCAGGCTTTACGGAAGAAGCACTGGAAATCCTTACGAAGAAAAAGAACCTGCGTCTGCTCAAAATCGGCAATCTCAGCACGGCTAGTGCGCGTAAGAGCAGCTTCGTAGTTACCTCTATTGATGGAGGAATGGTTGTGCAGGAGAGCGATGTGCATTCTGTGAACCCGGATGATCTACAAGTTGTTACGGACCGTAAGCCAACCGAAGAAGAATTGAAACAGCTGTTGTTCGGCTGGAAGGTAGTTAAGCATGTGAAGTCTAATGCGATTGTATTAGCTGCGGATGATATGACAGTTGGCGTAGGTGCAGGACAAATGAACCGCGTTGGCGCAGCTAAAATTGCAATTGAACAAGCTGGCGAGAAGTCCAAAGGATCAGTCCTTGCCTCTGACGCCTTCTTCCCAATGGGAGATACGCTTGAAATGGCAGCTAAAGCAGGCATTACCGCAGTTATTCAGCCAGGCGGCTCCATTAAAGACGAAGAATCGATCAAGGTCGCGAATGAGTATGGAATTGCTATGGTCTTCACAGGCGTCCGTCATTTCAAACACTAGAACGCTGGGAGGATTTTATTCTAATGGATATTTTAGTGGTTGGCGGCGGCGGCCGGGAGCATGCGATTATTTGGAGCCTGTCCCAAAGCCCCAAGGTTGGTAAAATCTATTGCGCACCCGGCAACGCCGGGATCGCGCAGCTAGCAGAATGTGTGCCTATCGGTGTGTTTGAGTTCGACCGTCTGACGGCTTTTGCAAAAGAGAAGGAAGTAGGTCTTGTTGTAATCGGACCGGATGATCCGTTAGCAGGGGGCATTGTGGATGCTTTTGAAGCACAGGCTATTCCTGTGTTTGGTCCACGTAAGAATGCAGCTGAGATCGAAGGCAGCAAAACCTTTATGAAGGATCTATTGCACAAATATAATATTCCGACAGCAGCCTATGAAAAATTTGATGGCTATGAAGCTGCACTGGCTTACTTACGCGAGCAACCGCTGCCGATCGTAATCAAGGCAGATGGGCTTGCCGCAGGAAAAGGCGTGACCGTTGCCTATTCACGGGAAGAGGCAGAGCAGGCACTAGCTGATATTATGGTAACCAAAGTGTTTGGTGAAGCTGGCGCTCAGGTTGTCATTGAAGAGTTCCTAGCGGGTCAAGAAATGTCGATTTTGGCTTTTGTTGATGGAGAGACAGTTCGCCCGATGGCTGCCGCTCAGGATCATAAGCCCGCTTACGATGGAGATAAAGGTCCTAATACCGGTGGAATGGGTACCTATTCGCCTCTGCCGCATATCGACGAGGCGATTATCCAAGAAGCGATTGAGACCATCATTAAGCCAACAGCAAAGGCTATGGTAGCTGAAGGCCGTTCTTTCAGCGGCGTTTTGTTCGCAGGGCTGATGATTTCTCCAGAAGGTAAACCAAAGACCATCGAATTTAATGCCCGGTTTGGGGATCCGGAGACACAGGTCGTGCTGCCTAGATTGAAGAGCGACTTGTTAGAAATCTTTTTGGCAGTAACCGAGGGTAGACTTGCGGATATCGACATTGAATGGAGCGACGAAGCAGCGGTGTGCGTGGTTCTCGCTTCTGGAGGATATCCAGGCTCTTATCCTAAGGGAGTACCGATTGAAGGGCTTGAGGACAGCCAAGGAGGGCTGATCTTCCATGCCGGTACAGCACGGGGGGCAGATGGCAGCTGGGTAACGAACGGCGGACGGGTCTTAGGCGTGGTAGGCCTGGGTGCTACGATTGCCGAAGCTCGTTCAGCAGCCTATGCTAGGGCTGAAGGAATCTCTTTTTCCGGGAAACAGAATCGCAGCGACATCGCTATGAAGGCTCTGGTATAAGGATAAAGCACTGTATCTAGCAATTTTTTGCGCTTTAAGTCCTAAAAAAGGACTGACAAGTGATAGAAGAAGTGCTATAATACTACACGTACGGGGGAAAATGTGCGGATATATACAGATAAGGGCCTTTCCGATCATGGGAAGGCCCTTTTAAATCGGAGTCCTTCAGACTTTGTGCAGTAACCTTATAAAGGATGCCTCGTGCCTGAAAATGTTGATACTTATAGTGCATACTAGCGATACGCTTATGGCGAATGGCTACTCACAGATTTAAGGGGGAATTCGTTTTGAGTAAGATTGGAAGAAATGATATGTGTCCTTGCGGAAGCGGGAAAAAATATAAGAAATGCTGCCTAGGGAAAGAAACTTCTGCAGTGGAATCCATCATGCGACTGGTAACAACGGAAGAATCCGCTGCTACTGTGGCTGTGGCCGAGAAACCAGAAGCGGCAGCCATTTCTGAAGCTAAACTTACCCTAACTACGCTCAAAAAAAAGGTGTCACGTGATCTGAAATGGGAGCATCCAGCACATGAACAATTGGCTATGCACCTTATTGAGACCATGAGAGACAGCTATGACCGGGAGCTAATCTGGGAAGGTCTGGTTCTATGGAATGGTTATTCCCGTCACATCAAGCCTGCAGTGAAGAAAATGGGCTCCTTCTGCGCGGCTATCGAATTTATCTTGTCTGAGGAATATGGTTTCCTTCAAACTCAAGCTGATCTAGCGATCAAACATGAGGTTACTGCACCTACCATCTCCAGAAAAGTTAAAGAGATGCTTAATTATATCGAACAGTACGGCATGGGCGGGGCAGAGGAAGAATTACTTTTGCTCAACGTTTCAGGTACTCCGAAGGATCAGGAACAGGCTTTGCTGCAAAAAGCAATGGAAACTAAAGCATCCAATCGTCGGATCCAGCTAGCAGAAGCGGCATTGGAAGTTTATCCGGACAGTCCGGACGCCTATCTCATTTTGGCTGAGGAAGCCGAGAATGAAGCAGATGCCCGTGCTTATCTGAAAGCAGGGATGGAAGCGGGTGCGCGTGAGCTTGGAGAAGCCTTTTTCACTGAGAACAAAGGACATTTCTGGGGTCTTTACGAGACACGTTCTTACATTCGAATCTGCAAAAGCTACGCTGACTCCTGCTGGTTTAGCGGAAATGCAGAAGAAGCACAAAAGACGCTGGAGCACATTCTAGAATTGAACCCAGAAGATAACACAGGTGCGCGTTACCTTCTAACGGCAACGTACCTTTACACCAATAAGCTTAAGAAGACCGAGAAGGTACTGGAGAAGTTCGGCAAGGATGCAGCAGCAACAGTAGCATATGACCGTATGGTTTTAGAATATAAGAAGAACGGGATTACTTCCCAGCTCAAAATGCTCTACCGCGTGGCGAAGAATGTGAACAAGCATGTGCCAGATTATCTGTTAGGTATCAAAAGATTGCCGCATAACCTGCCTGATTTTGTAGGCGTGGGTGACGCTAACGAGGCTATCGAATATGTTATTGTACATTCACGTTTGTGGACAAGCTTACCAGACCTGGTGAAGTGGATGCTGAAGCAACAGGACTAGTAGGTTTCATAACGTAGGGATAGCAAATATTAGTAAGAGACTATGGGGTTCCTTTAGTCTCTTTTTCTTTATCACTGATTAGGATGCTTGAAAAAATGTCCTCGGGAGAGTATGTTACAAGAAGTAGAATAACAGATAGATAGTGAGGCGAGAGGGTTATGAGAGAAGAGGAAGACCGAATCGTAGGAATGGAAGATATTGTGCGGGCTCATCACGTACTGCGTGAAGTCATAATCCGGACACCCCTACAACGTGATGCTGTGCTGTCAGCCAAGTATGATTGTGATGTGTATTTGAAGCGCGAGGATTTGCAGATTGTACGTTCTTTCAAAATCCGCGGAGCTTATAATATGATTCGTAGTTTGTCAGCAGAAGATAGAGCAAAAGGCATTGTCTGTGCAAGTGCGGGCAACCATGCACAAGGCGTAGCCTATTCCTGTAAGGCGCTTGGAATTAAAGGCAAGGTCTATATGCCAAGCACTACGCCTAACCAGAAGGTTAAGCAGGTACGGCGGTTCGGTGGTGAGTTTGTTGAGGTCATTCTGAAGGGCGATACCTTTGATGACGCTTATGATGAAGCACTGCAAGCTTGTATAGATCATGGGATGACGTTGATCCATCCCTTTGATGAGCCACGAATCATTGCGGGCAACGGCACCATTGCAATGGAAGTGATGGAGAGTCTGGACAACCCTGCAGACTTTATGTTCGTAACCATTGGTGGAGGCGGCCTGGCAGCGGGTATAGCCACCTATGTGAAGACAGTTAGTCCTTCTACCAAGTTGATTGGTGTGGAGCCACTCGGAGCCGCTTCTATGACGGAAGCGATCAAGCTTGGAGAAGTGGTGACTCTAAAGGAAATTAACAAGTTCGTGGACGGAGCGGCTGTAAAACGTGTTGGCGGACTGACATATGATATTTGTTCCCGTCATCTGGATGACATCGTGATGGTGCCTGAAGGCAAAGCTTGTACCACGATTCTGGAACTATATAACGAGAATGCCATAGTGGTTGAGCCAGCAGGTTCGCTGCCTATCGCAGCGCTTGATCAATATCGTGATCAAATCCGCGGCAAAACAGTTGTCTGTATCATAAGCGGCGGGAACAACGATATTGACCGGATGCAGGAGATCAAGGAGCGTTCATTGATTTATGAAGGCTTAAAACACTATTTCATGGTGAACTTCCCGCAACGGGCAGGTGCGCTGCGTGAGTTCTTGGGCGAAATCCTTGGACCTCACGATGATATTACCCGTTTCGAGTATATCAAGAAGCATGATAAAGAAAATGGTCCCGCGCTTGTGGGCATTGAATTATTGTCAACGGATGCCTACGAACCTCTCATCGAACGGATGCAGCAGAAGGGCGTCGATTATGTAGAGATCAATAAGGATTCTAATCTCTTTAACATCCTTATTTAATTCTCTTATCCACTTAATAATCACGTTAATAAACATAAACAAGCCCGTCCCTATTCATTTCAGGGACGGGCTTTTGTGATTTCTTTATTAGAGAGGTAACGAAGTCTTACGATATTGCTCGACCTCATCGGTCAATTTATAGCTATTGTCTTTCATTAATTTCATGAAGCTATCCAGCTTTTGTAGAAATGGGCTGTTGTCATTATTTTTGGTCAGAATACTGGAGTAAGCCTTTTGCGCCTCCAAATCCATTTCCAGATTGTCATAATGGAAGAGAGGAGTGTTATTCTGGCCGTAAAACGTATTATTCACATACATAGTGTACAAGGCTTTTACAGCAGAAATTCGGTTTGATTTCGGATGATTTTGAATGAATTGCTCTTGAGATAAAGCTCTGGCTGCTACCTCAGTCCAGGCGATAACTAGCCCGTTGTCCTTGGAAGAGGGCAGATCCGATTCGGTGGCCATAATGGAAATATAAGCGCTGATATCATTGGTAACGTATAGCTTGTACTTGCGGTAAGCCCCATAATCGATCACCGGGAAAAAAGTACCCTCTGCTGTCTCCAGCTTATATCCGCTTTCGCTGGCACTTTTCAGCAGTGTACGTAGCTGGAGATCATCAGTAATAGCGGCAAGAGACGACATGCTGGCGCCTGCTTTATAAATGGCGGTGAGCTTCCGCTGGACAGCATTGGTACTGAATTTACTTTCCCAGGCTTGCAGCGCAGCTTTATGCAGATTCTCAAGCTTCAGGGTCATCATTGTTGCACGATATGACCCTACCGCATACATATTGGAGTTCAAATATTTTATGGCTTCGGGTAACTTGTCAGAGGTAGATAACAGCGGTAATGCAGCTTTATAGACAGCCTCTGCATGATTATTGCTAGCTGCTTGAGGAATTGCCTTAGCGCCTTCCCCAGGAGGGCTGGTAGCACCTTCGGCGTGAATAGCACTGGGTACTATGCCTAGCCCTAAGGCTATAGCTAGAACGGAGTAGAGAATATAATGTTTCTTAATCATGGAAGTTTCCCCCTATCTATCGGATGGAATAAAGTTTTCAGCCTAGATATTTATTTTTTGAAAAATATAAATTTCAGTCCCAACCCCCCAATGATGCACAGAATTAAGCTTACCCACGGGGATATTGTAATGACCGGAAATAACCGATCGAGGAACATGCCGATAAATACAGCAGCTACTGCGATGCCAATATAGATTCCAAGGCTTTTTATATCAAAAGGCTTGGCACTGGGTGCATCGCTTTCCGACAAGGAAGACATCCATTTCATAATCAGTTCAATTAAGATAATGGAGCCTACTCCCACAGCGAACAGGGTGAAAAGGCTGATCTGTCCGAACATTCCAGGTGAATCGTCAGTCCATTGGAAGAAGAGTCCACCGATTGCCAATATCCCAAAAAGACAGGTCAGAGCTGCGCAGGGAATCATCAAGTAATAGTTCCATTTACTGCGCACCGGGCGCCCGGGAACACTGTCTATGATTTCTTTAAAATAATCGTGCGGATTCTCGCCGAATACTTGCTTGGCATTTTTCCCTTTACGTTGTTCCTTCAACAGCAGCTTGGCCGCATCCAGCAAAAGTTCTTCTCCGCGCAGGGTGTCAATTCGACTGGCCCGCATTGCAAGAATCATATCTTCTAAATAGGAGCGATTGAAGGGCGTCAACTGCTCACGCAGGGCGTTATTTTCCTTAATCATATCTTTCACTTTCATAATTTGGATGTAAACCTCCAGTGTTGTTAATCGGTATAGTCTTTAACCTAGAGTATACGTTTGCATGACAGGTCTACGCAAGGACAACCATTTCTATGGCGATATGCATAATCCTTTTAGAAGAGTGAACACTGATAATGTTGTTGCTTGATCAATATAGCATTGGGAAAGGTTGGGAGCTTTATGGAACATGAGAACAAGAAAGAACAGGGAAGATCCATGGGCAACGGTTTCGAGCCTACGCCCAATAATTCAATGGGGGATTGGGGCGGCTCCGATGGATTCAGCATGTGGGATTCCGCAGAAGATGCTCCCGAGGGCTTGCTTAAGGATTGGGAAGGCAGCCATGAAACCCATGAGATGTTTAACGACAGCTACGATTGATTAACAACCCTGGTCATTCATCTCGAAAAAACAACAGAGCAGCGATCCTCCGATACTGGGGATCGCTGCTCTGTGTTTTTTTGGTGGGGTTCTCAAACCCAAACCCAAACCCAAACCCAAACCCAAACCCAAACCCAAACCTCAAGCACCCCCGAACCCCAGACCCCCGGTTGTCGTAGCATCCACCATCTTTCGGACTCAGATGACGTTATTAGCCAAATTATCGCCTTTTCAGCACAGTTTCGGACTCCAGTGACGCTATTGCTCGAAAAGAAGCTCGTATTTGCTGTTTTTCAGGGTGATAGCGACTATGGGGTCCGATAGAATTCAAAAAGTGTGCTAAATCTGCGAATAGGGTTTTCTGAGTCCTATAGAGCTGCTGAATCCGATGGATTCAGCAGCGGGATTTCCGCGGAAGATACCCCCGAGGGCTTGCTTAAGGATTGGGAAGGCAGCCATGAAACCCATGAGATGTTTAACGACAGCTACGATTGATTAACAACCCTGGTCATTCATCTCGAAAAAACAACAGAGCAGCTATCCTCCGATCTGGGGATCGCTGCTCTTTGTTTTTTGGTGGGGTTCTCATACCCAAAGCCAAAGCCAAACCCAAGCACCCCCGGAACCCGGGAATCCCAGAGCTCCCAGAGCCCCCGGTTGTCTTAGATTCATCATCTTTCGGACTCAGATGACGTTATTAGCCAAATTATCGCCTTTTCAGCACAGTTTCGGACCCCAGTGACGCTATTGCTCGAAAAGAAGCTCGTATTTGCTGTTTTTCAGGGTGATAGCGACTATGGGGTCCGATAGAATTCAAAAGGTGTGCTAAATCTGCGAATAGGGTCTTCTGAGTCCGAAGGAGCTGCTGAGTCCGAAGGAGCCGCTGAGTCCGAAGGAGCCGCTGAGTCCGAAGGAGCCGCTGAATCCGAAGGAGCCGCTGAGTCCGAAGGAGCAGGTGAGACCGATAGAGCCGCTGAGCCCGATGAAGCTACTGAGTCTCAAGGAGCCGCCGAGTTTGATGGAGCTACTGAATCCGATAGAGCTGCTGAATCCCGCGCGATTGGCGGTTCCAATCCACTCGACGTGTGCGCCCCAGAGTCATGTTCATATCTTACAGAAAACCCTGTTTGTCGTGCAGACTCTAATGCCCAATACTCCCCGCAGATTATTAAGAATTGTCCCTTGCTGTTGACAATATGAACGAAATCTTTATAATTAGATTATAATTCATACTAAGTTAATCGGAATTCTAATAAATTAAAATAAATTAAATTATTAATATAAATATAATTATAGGAGGATGCGGCAATGGAACGGAATATTGTAATCCGGCATAACGGAGAAGAATTGACGGCGAGCATACATTACCCGAACAAAGAGAAGGGAACCTCTTCGCGTTGCAAGGATAGACTGCCATTAGCCGTGATCTGCCACGGATTTGTGGGGAATCGGATTGGTGTAGACCGGATTTTTGTGAAGGCGGCTCGTGAGCTGGCACAAGAGGGATATATGGTTATTCGTTTTGATTATGCGGGCTGCGGCGAGAGCAGCGGAAATTATGGCGGCGAAGACATGGAATCGATGATCGCTCAGACTAGAGCAGTGCTGAATTACGGAATTAGCTCTGCTGATGTGGACCCGCAGCGCGTGACGCTGATTGGCCATAGCCTCGGTGGCGCGGTGGCGCTGCTGACAAGTATTCGCGATCGCCGCGTGAAGAATCTCGTGTTATGGGCCTCTGTGGGTTATCCTTTCAATGATATTGTGAAAATTGTAGGGCGGGAGGCTTATGATCGTGCTGTGAAGAATGGATCAGCCGATTATGTGGGCTACTCGTTTACGCCGGTATATTTTAATTCTTTGGCGGCATTTCAGCCCTTCCAAGAAGCGAGCAAATTTAGCGGCGATGTACTCGTTATCCATGGCACCTCTGATGATGTCATCCCGGTGGATTACGCTTTTCTTTATCAGAAGCTGTTCTGGACACGTCCGGAAGGACGTTGCGATAAAGAGATCATTTTTCAAGGGGATCACACCTTTTCTTCTGGACCAGCGCAGCAGCAGCTGCTTAAGCGGACTATAGAATGGATGAACGAACAAGAGCATCTGCAGACAGAGTGGCAGAATTGGATGATTTAGGAGAAGGTTTTTATTCGCATTAACTTGCAATAAGCGGTAAAATAAAGATGCACACCATATACTGGGTTATGGAGGTTGGCATCCTATGAAATTACCGTCATTTTTTATTGCGCACGGTTCTCCGCTCCTCGCACTGGAGGATAACGAGTATACCCGTTTTCTGGAGCGGCTTGGTCAAGAACTTGAAGCGCCACGCGGTATAGTAGTTTTCTCAGCGCATTGGGATAGCCCTGAACAGCTACTTACCGTTGATGAGCTGCACGAGACACAGCATGACTTCTACGGATTCCCTGAAGAAGTTTACACGCTGACCTATCCGGCCCCGGGCGATCCGGCCCTAACAAGACGGATTTCTGAGCTCTTCAAGGATAACAATCTATCACATCAGCCCGTTCTGGGGCGAGGACTCGATCATGGAGTCTGGGTGATACTGAAAAAAATGTTCCCCAACGCCGACATTCCGGTAGTTGCTTTATCCGTCGATTCCCTGCGCTCTCCCAAGGAGCAGTACAATATCGGGCGGATGTTAGCGCCGCTTCGTGACGAAGGCATACTGCTGATTGGAAGCGGTGGACTTGTTCACAATTTGCGGATGCTAAGTGAAAGTGAGCAGCCTGAGGATTGGGCACTTGAATTCGATGCCTGGATTGCCAAGGGACTAGAATCCTGGGATTTGCCTTCACTTTTTGCGTATGAGAAAAAGGCTCCAAATGTACGCGATGCGGTTCCTTCTTATGGAAGAGAGCATTTTGCACCTCTCTTTTACGTGATGGGAACAGCGGATGGCAGCAGGAAGGCAGAGCGGATTTTTCAGGCTTATCAGTATGGGACATTAAGTCTGAATTGCTGGAAGCTAGACTAACTGAATGAATAAGAAACCTGCAGGGTGCAGCCGCAATGGCTGTACCCTTTTTTTAATATAAGAATTTATCTATTCCATGTTATAAAATTTCCTTATGCTTGCTATGAAAAAGGGAGTAGGTAATCAAGACAAATGGGACTGACTGTGATTAAATGGAAGGAATCAGTGAGTTTCATAAAACGTTTAGGAGGAACTACAAGCTTATGAAAGTAAATTGCTCTTCTTCCCGTCTGTTATCTGCCATTGTATTGACCACCCTATTGCTCTCCGCTTGCGGAACACAGAGTGCAAATAATGAGATCACCCCGACACAGCAGCCTACCGCAGAGCCCACGCCTATCGAAACGATTCAACCCTCACCTACTATTGATCCCGCTGCTGAGCTCGTATCCGGATTAACAGGTCTTCCAGTTTCTGAAGACAGTCTTCCACGTCCCTTGGCCGTAATGATAAATAATGCTCCTGCCGCCCGGCCGCAATCGGGGGTTAGTGAAGCAGATATTTTGTATGAGATTCTTGCCGAAGGTGGCATTACGCGTTTGATTGGTATTTTTCAGAGCCATACAGGTGTTGTGAAAATCGGACCGATTCGCAGCATTCGCCCCTATCTGCTTGATATTGGCGAGAGCTATGGTGGTGTGACGGTGCATGCCGGAGGGAGTCCGGCGGCTTATGCCATTTTGCAAAAAGAGAAAAAAGAAGATATGGACGAGATCGGCCGTGCCGGAGCTTATTTTTGGCGGGATAAAGCGCGAAAAGCACCACATAACCTGTACAGCAACGCAGCCAAACTGCGGGAAGGTGCCGAGAAGCTTGGGTTTGCGCAAAGTGTGAAGGTGCCCGGGTATCTTTTTAATAATCCAGATTACATACCGGCGGACGGAGAGAAAGCCGCTGAATTTAGCATAAACTATCTGCTCAAAAGTTATAAAGTTGACTATAAATATGATCCTAAACGTCAGACCTATCAGCGTTATGTGAATGACAAACCTCATTTGGATCTAAATAACGATAATCCGGTGGAAGCGGCCAATGTTATGGTTATAGGAGCGGATCATAAAGTGCTTGATGATGTCGGAAGACTTCAGATTGATGTGGAGCTTGGCGGGGAAGCGTTGCTTTTTCAGCGGGGACAGGTCACCCAAGGCAGATGGTCGCGTGAACCAGGGGATGTGATCCGCTTTGTGAGGGATGGAAAAGAAGAGCTGATGTATCCAGGAATTACCCATATTTTGGTGGTCCCTAATGCGCCTTCATTTAGCAGTCATGTGGTATATGGCGGGGCGGATGGTACAACATAAGAAAGTCGGAATATCCAGTGTTATACAGATTTGTGTTCGGAATAATGGGTATGTGTTAATAGAGTGTAAAAAAGTTCATTTCTATAGCTTCTATACCTTGTACGGATATGATAAGATAACAAGGGTTGTCATTCATTTTCATGCTTTTTACATATGAATGGCTCTGTATTCACGGTAATTTTATGTAAAGGGGTTTAAAACAATGAAGTTGAGAAAAAAGGACATATTCTTTGAGACGCTGGAAAATATGGCCGATACTATTGTCCAAGCTGCAGATTATTTTGCTCAGAATATCACTGATCTCCGGAATAATGTTGATAATTTCGCTGCAGAGATGAAAAAGTACGAATCCCAATGTGATACTTACACTCACACCGTTATCAAAGAATTGAACAAGACGTTTATTACGCCGCTTGAACGTGACGACATTATGGACTTGATCACAAGCATGGATGATGTCATCGATGGTCTGGAGGCATCCGCCTCACGTTTCTATATGTACAACCTTCTTGACCCGGATGAATACATTGTACAATTCGCCGAAATCCTTCGTCAGTGTGCTTATGAAATCCAAAAAGCGGTTCATTTGCTCTCCCAGAAGAAATTGTTGGCGATCCGTGAATATACAATCCGTCTGAATGACCTTGAGAATCAAGGGGACGAAGTGCTGCGTATTTGTACTAAGGTCCTGTTCGAAACTGTAAAAGACCCGATTGAGCTGATTAAACGCAAGGAACTGTATGAGCGGCTCGAGACCACTACAGACAAATGTGAAGATGTAGCCAACATGTTGGAATCGATCATCATGCGCAACTCATAAGGGGTACTAGAATATGGAAACATCTATATGGATTCTTGGAATTGTTATATTTCTCGCGCTTGCGTTTGACTTTATCAATGGATTCCATGATACGGCCAACGCAATTGCTACCTCTGTCTCGACACGTGCCTTAAAACCGCGAACAGCAATTATTATGGCAGCACTGATGAACTTTGTTGGGGCCTTGATGTTTACAGGTGTGGCCAAAAAAATCGGCGGAAGTATCACCGACCCGACCTTGCTTGAAAATGGGTTGGATATCATAATAGCCACGCTGATTGCTTCGATTATTTGGAATTTGATTACTTGGTGGCTCGGGATTCCATCCTCATCGTCTCATGCACTGATCGGCGCTTTAGCGGGTGCAGTATACGTGGGGGCAGGCTCAGCACACATCAATTGGGGCGGGTTTGTGGAAATTGTCGAAGGACTGATTTTCTCCCCAATCATTGCGTTTGTTATCGGTTATATTATCATGACCATCCTGAAATGGATCTTTGCTAAGCGTAGTCCACATACGGTCAACAAGGGCTTCCGCTCTATGCAAGTCCTTACGGCAGCGTTACAGTCGTTCACACATGGTACAAATGATGCGCAAAAAGCGATGGGGATCATTACTTTTGCACTCGTTACCTCAGGACGTCAAGAAACTATGGATGTTATCCCTTTGTGGGTTAAGATAGCTGCAGCTACGGCTATGGCGCTCGGTACCTCCATTGGCGGTTGGAAGATTATTAAGACTATGGGTACGAAGATTTTTAAAATCGAACCTATTAACGGTTTCGCGGCTGATATTTCCGCGGCATCTGTTATTTTCTCAGCAACGCTGCTGCATTTGCCAGTAAGCTCAACGCATGCGATCACATCAGCGATCCTTGGGGTTGGCTCTGCCAAACGTTTCTCTGCAGTGAAATGGGGAGTAGCCGGACGTATTGTGGTCACTTGGTTCATCACGATTCCAATCAGTGCGGTATTAGCAGGTCTGATTTTCAAAATCATTTTTTAAACACCCTTTAATAAAGATGTCAGTTAGCCATTGGGCTGCGGACATCTTTTTTTGTTGTGTGGACATGAGGAGAGTGAAGAATATACGGTATAAATCCCGTAGAAATGGCGGAAATCGGCGTTGGAGGGAGAATGTACGGTATAAATCCCGTAGAAATGACGGAGTTAGGCGTTGGAGGGAGAATGTACGGTATAAATCCCGTAGAAATGGCGGAGTTTGGCGTTGGAGGGAGAATGTACGGTATAAATCCCGTAGAAATGATGGAGTTTGGCGATGGAGGGGGAATGTACGGTATAAATCCCGTAGAGATGACGAAGTCTGGAGTTGGAGGGGGAATGTACGGTATAAATCCCGTAGAAATGACGAAGTTTGGCACTGGAGGGGAAATGTACGGTATAAATCCCGTAGAAATGACGAAGTTTGGCGTTGAAGGGAGAATGTACGGTATAAATCCCGCAGAAATGATGGAGTTTGGCGTCGGACGGGGAATGTACGGTATAAATCCCGTAGAAATGACGGAGTTTGGCGTCGGAGGGGGAATGTACGGTATAAATCCCGCTGAATTTACGAAATTCGAGGGTGGTGACAAAAAGAAGAGCATAACTGCCCTAGAATTGGAGACACTTCGTCGAAGAAGCAGAAAGAAAGGCATAAATGCCTTAGAATGACGGCACCTGACTTGTGTTAAGTTGGACCAGCCCAACTTAACACATTTCAAGGGAACCCAGCCCGCCTTAATCCAGTTCATCGTAACGTAACCTAGCACAAATTAACTTAGCACAGTCCAACTTAACTTATTTCAGCAAAATCCAGCGCACCGAAGTCCAGCCCTGCATAAAGTAACCTAGCCAAAGTTAACTCAGTATAGTCCCACGTAACACATTTCAAGGGAACCCAACGCACCTTAATCCAGCCCATCGTAACGTAACCTTGCACAAGCTAACTCAGCCCAGTCCAACTTACCTCATTTCAGCAGAATCCAGCGCACCGAAGTCCAGCCCTGCACAAAGTAACCTAGCCAAAGTTAACTCAGTATAGTCCCACGTAACACATTTCAGGGGAACCCAGCGCACCTTAATCCAGTCCATCGTAAAGTAACCTAGATCCAACTAACTAAACGCAGCCCAACTTACCTCATTTCAGCAGAATCCAGCGCACCGAAGTCCAGCCCTGTACAAAGTAACCTAGCCAAAGTTAACTCAGCATAGTCCCACGTAACACATTTCAAGGAAACCCAGCGCACCTTAATCCAGTCCATCGCAAAGTAACCTAGTACAAACTAACCCAACCCAACCCAACCCAACCCAACCCAACCCAACCCAACCCAACCCAACCCAACCCAACCCAACCCAACCCAACCCAACCCAACCCTATTCTCTTTCTCCCTGCTTTTCTGCCGTCCATGAGCATCGCTATATTCACAGTATCCTGCCCGGAACTTTACATGTACGATGCAAGGATTGCATCCCAATCCCACAAATCACTACCAGCCCAAAGTAAAACATATGTTACTTACGTTAAATGAACGCGAGGCGATGGACTCAATCTTTTGCGAATTCAAGTCCAGCTTGCTTACGATCGAAGGGTTGTTTACCATCCCCAAAGGAGCACTTTTTCACCAACTAATTAGTAAAAATAGCGATAGTAATTCACAGCTATGAATTCATCTCACTCATAAACCCGATACCGACAGAAGAGAATAAGGATAGCTCGCTCCCAGCGCAACTAACCCTACACAAATAAATCGAGCATTAACGAACGACGAAGCACCAAATGTTTCTTAGTCTAGCTTAAGAGGTGCTGCTGGTTATGTTTTTTGCTTTTTGGAAGACTTGTCTTCTTGCTGTACAATAGAGGCGTGGAAGAAGATGAAGCGGAGGAACATTTATGATACGTACACTTGTTGTCACACATAAAGGTGAGGTGCTGACAGAGATCCCTCTGCAAAATATCCGGCTGGAGGATTATGCTTGGATATGGGCAGATTTTGCTACGCCTACGCCAGAAGAGACGCTTTTGCTGGATCAATATTTTCATTTTCACCCCTTGGCGATAGAGGACTGTATGCATGTGTTGCAGCGGCCGAAGCTGGATCATTATGAGAATGTGCAGTTTTTTGTTCTGCATGCGTTAAATGAGCGGACGTTGGATGCTGAGGAGGTTGACCTATTTTTAAGCGCGAACTTTCTTGTCTCCTATCACCATCAGGAAAAAGCAGAGATGAATGAAGCGTGGGAACAAGTGAAAAGCGAAATACATAGTCGAAAAGGCTGGTCGGGTGGGCCGATGGCAGCTGCCTATACGGTGATGGACAAGCTGGTGGACAAGTATTTTCCATGTCTCTACAGTTTAGAGGACGAGCTTGCGGATCTAGAAAGTAGCGGCAGCAGTGAGTCGGTGGAGGAATTGATGAGCCAGGTGTTTGGCGTGCGCGGAAGACTCCTCAAAATGCGGCGGACGATTGTGCCAATGCGCGATTTGATGTACCGGATCGTGAATTCACAGCATGTCCAGAGCAACGGCGAGGAACGGATTTATTTTGGCGACATTTATGACCATCTGCTAAAGCTCTCGGATATGATTGAGGCTGATCGAGAAATGACCGCGGATTTGCGTGACAGCTACATTTCACTCAATTCCAACCGGATGAATTCGATTATGAAAACACTAACGGTAATCACGACCGTATTCATGCCGCTGACGCTTATCGCCGGGATCTACGGGATGAATTTTGTGAAGATGCCTGAACTAGAGTGGGAATATGGTTATTTTGGTGTGCTGCTGTTTATGCTGGTGGTTGGTTTTGGGATGTTCCGATGGTTTCGACGGAGTGGCTGGTTTAAGTAAAAATAGAGCAGAAGCGCCAACAGCAAATCTCTTTCCCGCGAGAATTGCTGTTTTTCTGGTGCATAGCTAGAAAACGTCACCGCTATTTGCGGCGACGTTTTCCGGTAGAAGAAGTAGAGCGCCGGCGAGTAGTTGTAGTAGATTTGCGACGGGGTGAGGTGGAACGCTTTTTTTTGCGGCGATTAGGACTGTACAGGGCGGCATCCTCTTCGGCGGCTAGTGCGCCTGCTGCGCCTTTGTTTTTACCGAAGCTACCCATGAACAGCTTAACCATTGGAGCCATCTGCTGGAAGCCGGACATCACCTTTTGTACTTTACCCATAGAGTTTACGATCCCGTCAATGCCGCCCATTCGATCGATGATGCCTTTGATTTGCTCCATATTCCCACCAATTCCGCCACCGCCGCCTAAGCCGCTGAGCAGTCCGGCAAGCCCGCCGCTTGCCTTTGTTGCAGCTTCAGCTGCAGGGAGCGCTAGCGCAGTTTCGGTGGCAGCTTCTGCTCCTAAAGCAGGAAGGATTCCGGTCTCACCTGGGAGAGCTGAGGGCGCATATGAACTGAGGCCAGGGTAGGCAGAGGCATTATACGAATCGCTCAGTGAACGCTGATTCCGGCGGGAATGATTATAGTAATGATCAGGCATAATATCACATTCCTTTGTTAGTGGTCTGCTATACTGTATGTCATGGGCGAACATACGGTATAGACGAATGCCCGGGTAATAGGGATAGGAGCGGAAAAGGGCGTATGCCTATAAACAGGTTAAAGTAGTGAAGAAACCGTGTACGAGCTTGATTTTCGGCGCTTTTGTAGTACTATAGTGTAGGCGATAATTCTTATGTAGAGAAAAATACTTGTATTGGGGTACATAAATGGTGTGCGTGTGGGGTGGACGTTTGTCCATCATTTTCGTTCTTTACAGCGTGAAATCGTTAATGCTTGAAAAATGCGCTCCAGTGCAATATAGTAAAGGCAGGATAGTGACATTAGGTTGATGTTTCCGGAGCTAGTTTTGTACGGAGCTTAATCAGAGAAACTAATGCTGATAGAACTTTTAGGGGATGAAAAATTGATGCAACTTAAGAAGTTAAATGATAAAAGTATAGACCAATTATTTGAAGCCATTTTAACATTGAAGAATATGGAAGAATGTTATGTTTTCTTTGATGACTTGTGCACCGTGAACGAGATTCAATCGCTGTCGCAACGACTGGAAGTAGCGCGTATGCTTGGCAAAGGCTCGACCTACAATCAGATCGAAGCAGAGACAGGAGCAAGTACAGCTACTATTTCCCGTGTAAAACGTTGCCTGAACTACGGAAACGATGGTTATAAATTAACGCTGGAACGTTTGGGACGCTAATTTATGGTACCGGGCGTACTTATTATCAGTCACGGCTCCCGCGACGAGGTTTGGGTGTCGATCGTGGAAGAGGCCGTAAGCGAATTATCGCTAGATGAAGAGATGCCAGTGGTGGTCTCTTTTTTAGAGCTGGTAGAGGGCCGTCTGATTCAAGATGGAATAAATGAACTGGAACATGCAGGGGTCACAGATATAATTGTGATCCCATTGTTCGTTTCCTCGGGAAGCACACATGTCGATGAAATAGAATATGCACTAGGGGCTAAACCTGAGCCTGAACGTGAGACCGATTTAGAGCCGTTCTACGTGAAGGCTAAGGTTCACTATGGCTATCCTGTCGACGATGACCCGGACATCGCTGTGATGATCTGGGACAAGCTTCGTAAGCTGTCTACGGAACCTGAACGTGAGACAATTCTGCTGGTGGGTCATGGCAGCATCTATGAGGGCTTCCGCCAGCGTTGGCAGCAGGGCATCTCTTCACTGGCAGGACGTGTACGTGAGGTGAGCGGCGTAGCGGCGGCCGATTACGGTCTGCTGAATCCGGACAGTGTAAGAAGCAAAGTGGAGTATTGGCAGGAGCAGGGTCACGAGGTATTGGTGGCGCCGCTTTTTTTGAGTGAAGGTTATTTCACTAAACATGTGGTTCCGAACAGACTTAAAGGGTTAACCTATAAGTATTCTGGCCAGACGCTTTTGCCGCATCCGCTTCTTCCGCATTGGATTGAGAGACAGGTAGAGACACTCCTCGAACAGATTCGAAAAAAGAGTTAAAAAGCTTCCTTTTTAGCCCACTTAATCATGAAAAATAGTGCCCATTTCCGTGGATAATACGGGATTTGCTGCATAGACATATATATAGTTGTTTTTGCCTAATAAGGTGTCGTGAATTGTTGTATAATGGAATATTTACGATTAATGTCCTCTGACATTGATTGTAGTGGTCCGAATTAGGTATAATCAATTAGGTTATTCTATTATAAAAAACAGGTGGCGTTCCGGTAATGAAAACTGCGAGATTGATTTATAATCCCACTTCTGGACGGGAAGAAATGAAGAAGCGGCTCGCCGACATTTTGGACCGGCTGGATACGGGTGGCATTGAAGCCTCCTGCCATGCAACGACCGGAGAAGGCGATGCTATGTTAGCTGCTGCGGATGCAGTAGAGCGCGGTTATGATCTAATCATAGCAGCCGGTGGGGATGGCACTTTAAATGAGGTTATCAATGGTATGGCGGAGAAACCTAATCTCCCCCCGCTTGGCGTATTGCCACTTGGGACTACCAATGATTTTGCACGTGCGATGGGGATCCCAAAGAATTGGGAAGATTCCGTTGATTTGATCCTTCGTCAAGAGTCGCGTCCGATTGATATCGGTAAAGCCAATGATCGTTATTTCATTAATATAGCAGGCGGTGGCAGTCTAACCGAACTGACCTATGAAGTTCCCAGTAAGCTGAAGACCATGATAGGGCAGCTTGCGTACTATTTAAAAGGTATTGAAAAAATGGTCAGCCTATCTCCTCAGGAACTAATCATTCGTGCCAATGGGCAGGAGGTTATTCATGATGAGTTCATGCTGTTCCTGATTGCAAATACGAATTCTGTCGGCGGCTTTGAAAAGCTTGCTCCCGGCGCTCGAATCGATGACGGTCTGTTAGATGTTATTGCGGTCAAAAAATGCAACCTAGCAGAGTTTGTCCGTTTGGTTAGATTGGCCCTTCGTGGCGAGCATTTGCAGGATAAAAAGGTTGTGTATTTCCGTACGGATGCAATGGATGTAATCTCTCCAGGGCATGTCCAATTGAACTTGGATGGAGAACTTGGCGGAGAGCTGCCGGGTCGTTTTCGGATTTTGCCGCAGCATCTGCGGATTTTTGCTCAGAATAATTAGGGTTGTTTGAAAGTAAGAGTGTGGGATTATACAGCGATGATAATGAAAGAAGTGAACTATAAATAATGAGTAAACACCGCAGTGGACGCAGCACCAGCCGCCCAGCCGGCAAGGCGCCTGTCGCCGGACTGCCTGTGAATAAAAATGATGAGGTTATGCTCGATATTATCGGCATGACCCATGAAGGTGAAGGGGTAGGCCGCGTAGAAGGCTTTACCCTTTTTGTGCAGGGAGCCCTTCCTGGAGAGAAAGTCCGGGCAAAGGTGCTCAAGACCAAAAAGCAGTATGGCTACGCCAAACTGCTGAATATAGTAGAAGCGAGCAGCGCCCGCATCGCGGCGCCTTGCGAGATCTATGACCAATGCGGCGGCTGCCAACTGCAGCATATGGACTACACTGCTCAGCTGGCGTGGAAACGGCAGCTGGTGGTGGACAACCTGGAGCGGATTGGGAAGCTTCGGGTGAGTGGTGGCGGGGATAGCGGAAAGAGCAAAGAGAATGAAGCTGTTGAGAGTCAGACGGACAGTGCCAACTATGGCGGCATTGCAGATGGTACGACTGATGGCGCTGGAGTAGCTCATACAGATGGCATTCTTGTCCGCCCGACACTCGGCATGGACGAGCCTTGGCGTTACCGCAACAAGGCTCAGGTACCAATTGGTGTAACCGAAGGCGGTCTTGTAGGAGGCTTCTATGCACGCGGAAGTCACCGTATCATCGATATGGAAACCTGCTTAATCCAGCATGAGGATAATGATGACGTTGTGCGCAAGGTGAAAGACATCGGCAGAGAACTTGGCATCTCTGCTTATAGTGAAGAAACCGGTCGTGGCCTGCTGCGCCATGTCGTCGTGAAGAAAGCTTTCCGTACCGGTGAAATGATGGTTGTCCTCGTAACCAACGGCCGCGACATCCCACACCTGGACGCCTGGCTCGGCAGCATCCGCGAACAGCTGCCAGATGTAGTCAGCATCTGCCAGAACGTCAACACTCAGCGCACGAATGTCATCTTCGGTGGCGAAACCCGCGTCCTGTGGGGCAGAGACGTCATCTATGACTACATCGGCGATGTACAGTTCGCTATCTCAGCGCGTTCGTTCTATCAAGTGAACCCGGCACAGACTGAGGTGTTGTACGGTAAAACCGTTGAATATGCCGGACTGACTGGCAGTGAAACGGTTATTGATGCCTATTGCGGGATCGGTACGATCTCCCTCTTTTTGGCGCAGCATGCGGCTAAGGTATACGGTGTCGAAATTGTACCGGAAGCTATTGAGGATGCCCGGGCGAATGCGAAGTTGAATGAGATGAAGAATGTAGTGTTCGAGGTTGGTGCCTCTGAAGATGTCATTCCGAATTGGAAAGAGCAAGGGATTACGGCGGATGTTATCGTGGTCGATCCACCGCGTAAGGGTTGCGATCCGCGGTTGTTAGAGACGATTCTGGCTATGAAGCCGGAGCGTGTGGTGTATGTGTCGTGTAATCCATCGACATTAGCAAGGGACTTGCGTGTGTTGGAGGATGGCGGGTACAAGACAGTGGAGGTAACTCCGGTGGATATGTTCCCGCATACGGTGCATGTGGAGTGCTGTGTGTCGCTTATTAAAAAGTAATATCTCTGAGCCACATTTACCTATATTAAAAGCCCAATCCTTTGTGAGAGGCCGCTGAAGAACTAGCAATTTTTCGGGGAGACCAAGAATCAAGCGAATAAAAAAGCGGTACCTGATCCGGATTTTTCGGAAGGTGCCGCTTTTTTCAAGGCGTTTTTTCCTTGTTCTTAGTCTGCCAGGTTCATTATTCGCTTCAAGTTCCGCGAATATCGCCATTGCCCCTTGTATTTGCATCCCTATTAGACCCGAGGACGACGCTACGTCGTACCCGTGCCGATGCCTGAGTTCGCAGTTCTTCGCTTCGATTTTGCAACTTTCTTTTGCCTTCTCCTTGAAATACTCCGTTTCTTGAAATGCCATTTGCTCGTCGGCTGGTCGAATTCGAACCTGTTGTCGTTTGCAATTGAAAGATTAATTTGTAATATTTTGCAGGACTTTGTACTGGGTCTATAGAAGTAATTCTAGCGTCATGGGTGTTTTATCATTCTAAATAAATAATTGAATAAACGGAAGGACGGCCGGGATGCTTGCATTCGCTTGGTGACCAGCTATCTCATCGAATAGAGTGAAGATGGGGCTACAGGTTACTCCTACATCCATCCTAGGATTATTGAACAGATTAACCAAAGACCTGCATAAGTCTCTTGGGAAGGCTGATGGTTTTTCCAAACTTAGCAGGTCACAAAATATAAAACAAAGAAGTATAGTTCAAAGAAATAAATAAAACTAAGTGAGGGAAATATGGGGAAAATCCAAAAAAATATTAATCAAAATAATTTTAATGAAAAGACAAATTTTAATGGACCAACACAAATTGCTGCAGGAGATATCATTAACAACATACAAAACACTAATCATCAAGAGGCAAAATATACGCCTGAACCAACATGGCGGAGCCCATTTACTATGGCTGTTTTAACGTGGATTAGCTTTGCCATTGCAATTGGAGGGGTCCTTCCTATTGGCATTAAAATAGTAAAAAGTGGTCTGAATGTTTTTAATGGAACTCTGAAGGCATCAGTAGGTTTTGAAAGCCAGACTTATTTAATAATATTTGTAATACTGATTATCTTATTTGTGGTTTTTCTTAGTCTTAGGAGAATTGCCAAAAGTCAAACGAGGTACCCTCTGTTTTTTAATTTTGCAATCAGTGGTTATGGTAAAAGATTGACATTAGAGAAAATACATATTGATAAATGTCCTCAATGTGGGGGAAAGATGAAATATTATAATAAACCAGTGGAATGGAGAGAGGTACAGTACAGTGATGGTAGAAGAAAGCGTGAAACTACAAAAAGGGTTCCTGCATTAGAGTGTAAGCGAAATTCAGAGCATTGTTATAGAGTTGACCCTGCCGAAGATATGTTATTATAGTTTTTCGATAAGTGAATCATTTTCAAAATGCATTGACTTGAAAAATTACAGACGACTCCAATGTCATCGTATTACACTTTTATTTTTATGCTGTTTGCATGTCTTGTTATTTGCTAACATGATCTACGATGAGCTTCATGCTGTTGTAAACTAAGGTGACGAGGTTAAAATGTAGTTGAGATACACATTTACGTGTTCTACTGTGGGTCTCCGCTTTTGTTCAAGGTAGACTTGGGCCTGAAGGGGAGGAGGAATCGTATATCTTGTTTCCACACATGTGGAGTCAGTGCCTTTGTTGGTGAGGGATGTAACAGTGATTCAACCCCCTTTACTTACTTAAGTTTTCCAGTGTCTAGGAAATTTGAAGGAACCCTTGTCAATTAGTCACTAAATAATTGGGGAATTTTAATTCCACGAACGGAGAACGATAAAAGAGCCGCGAGTTAGACGAGCGTAGCCCCTAGACTCCACCATAATAAACCGCCCTGTTCGCAATGTTGCTAACAGGGCGGTTTGCTATGTCATAGAGGGCAGCTTGAAAGTTAGCAGTCAACCGGCACTCTACAAGTTATCTTGCACGTTTTTAAGTCTACCTTATTAATAGAGCAGTTACACAAAAAATAAGATTACTCTGCTACAACTTGTTTGCCTGCAATCCGGCCGAATGTGAAGATATCAGCGATGGCATTACCGCCAAGACGGTTTGCACCATGAATGACCCCTGTTACTTCACCTGCAGCGAACAACCCAGGGATGACTTCGCCTTTTTCATTCAATACGCGAGTCTTCTCGTCGATCACCAAGCCGCCCATTGTATGGTGAACGGAGGGTACAGCTTTTTCGATGTAGTAAGGGCCTTTTTCAAGAGATTTCAATCCACCGCGATGTTTGAAATCAAGGTCATTACCTGTTTTCGCATAATCATTTACTTTATTAATCGTTTCTTTCAAAGTGTTCACGTCGATTTTGAAGAAATCAGCTGCCTCCTCAATCGTATCGGCTTTAAAGAGCAAGCCTTGTTTAACGAGTTGATCGTATTCGTCTTGATGAACTTCTATCGTTTTACCGATATCCTCAATACCTTGGTTCCATAATTGATACGTATATCCGCCCGTTTGGGCAAGAATTGCTTTAGAAATAACGTCTCGACGTTCTAATTCCTCAACGAAGCGCTTGCCTTCTTGGTTAATCAGGATCGCACCATCGAAGCGGGAATCTGCAACCAGGGAAATAACACCTGTCTCAGGATTACAGATTGGATACGTTTGAATACTCTCCATGTTTGTCAGTTTGGCGCCAATCGTTTCTGCCATAACGATACCGTCACCTGTAGATCCTGGTGTATCGGTAGACATATATTTTTCATCCATTTTAGG
This sequence comes from Paenibacillus sp. FSL H3-0329, assembly GCF_037963285.1. NCBI lineage: Bacteria > Bacillati > Bacillota > Bacilli > Caryophanales > Paenibacillaceae > Paenibacillus > Paenibacillus sp. FSL H3-0329. The sequence continues at coordinate 769,494 of NZ_CP150150.1, forward strand.
GTTATACTTCTTACGCATCTCTACATTGGATCCAAAACCACCGGTAGCGATGATGACGCCTTTGTTCGCATGGAATGTGATCTTGTCGCCAGTACCCGAAGTCGCAGTTACACCTGTTATTTTGCCGCTTTCGTCCTTCAGCAAGGTTTCGGCTTTCATATTCGTTTTGATCGTGATTTGATCAGCGTCTGTTTTGGCTTTTAACTTAGTAATCAATTCAACACCTGTATGACCTACAGGAATCAACGCACGTTTTCTGGAATGGCCTCCAAATTGGAACAGATGATCAGGTAAGAACTCTACCTTGATATCATCGCGCAGCCATTCGGCAGATGCTAGAGCATTGTCGGCAAGAATACGAACCATCTTTGGATCCCCGAGGTTGTCTCCGCCTTTCATCGTATCATCATAGAACAAGTCAGCCGTGTCATCAGTGATGCCAAGAGCACGTTCAACCCAGTTGTCCGGCGCATTCATCTCACCACCGGAAATCAATGTGTTGCCGCCAACAGCTGGCATTTTCTCGAGCAGAACTACATTAGCTCCAGCGCTCTTCGCTTCGATAGCCGCACTAAAGCCAGCACCCCCGGCACCGATGACGACAACATCATAGGTTTGCTCGACTTCTTCTTTGTCTTTGCTTCCACTGACTGCAGCGCCAGCGACAAGGGTAAGTCCAGACTTCGTAATTGCATCTTGAATGGCTTCGAGATATCCTTTGCTTGTAACTGTAGATCCGCTAATGGCATCAACTTTTGCGCTGTTAGTTGCCATGACATCTTGCTTGAGCTGCGTATAAACAGGTTCTGCAAGTACTTCATTTTCCTTATGCTCTGTCACTTTAATGTCAGTGATCTTGTTATCTAATAAGGAGACTTGTACTTTAATATCGCCATGTTTACCTTGCCCAACTCCTTCAAAGACTTGAACTCCGTTTGCATCTGCAGCGGGTTCTGCATCTTTACCGCCGCAGGCAGCAAGCGTGAACATAAGACTGAGGACTAGTAGAATAGATAACAGCTTTTTCGTGTGAGTTCGCATAATATCTCCTTCATTCTGTTGTGAATTGGTTACATACACTAGGGAGAGGAAGATTTGCTAGGCAAATCCTTTATCTCTAGCCTAGACATGAATGTTATTTCATGTGAAAATATGCACAAGACCTATTATAGATTTAGTACAGCATTATGTATTTGCACAGATTAGTGTTTTTTTGTCTTTTTCGGGCATGTAAGAGACGGATATTGTGAAGGGCTATGATTACAATGAAATCAATTCACTTAAAAATCACGTTAATCGCAGGAGGCTGCTTCTTGCTGCTGTTCGTTGCATTGCTTGTAACAATATATTTGGAGATGAACCATACGGTTGTCCCTTTGAATAAGAACTTAACGCAGCAAGTGGTTACTGCACGCAGCGACCAGATTGATTATTGGTTTAATCAGCGCATTGGAGAGATAGACATGCTTGCTTCTCTAGCTTCGGACCATCAGTGGACACGAGATGAATTGCTGCAAGAGTTCGATAAGTTCGAGGCGAAGAAGCAAGTAGAGTACGAATCCATACGTGTGGTGGATATTCACGGAAATTCCTGGTCAGCAAGGGACAAGCCTTTTTCGATACTAAACCGACCCTACTATCGAAAACTGCTGAATTCAGATTCCAATTATGTGGTGAGCAATCCGATCGTATCCAAAGCGAATGCAGCCGAAATCGTCGTCATTCTTTATCGTGTTAATCCATCGGTGAATGATGAGGTAGCTTATATTGCCGCAGCCGTCTCCGTCAAGAAGATGAAGGAGATTGCTCAAGATGTAATGCTATATGACCAGTCAGGCCAGCTTATCGTCGATTGCAGAGAGCTGGGTGAAGGAGATGGAGCGGAGGAGGCAGCAGATAAGAAGAACATGAGTGTATTTGAGGCTCCAATTCAAAATGTAGAGGGCTGGAAGTTAGTACTCAAAGTACCGAATTCAAGTCTATCGTTAGCGGTGATCAAAACCCAGCGGACTGCATTGCTGGTAGGCGTTCTTATCGGTAGTGCGTTTATCGTCTTTCTGGTGCTGCTTGCTTCTTCCATTATTCGTCCAATTCAGTCGCTTCGCCAGGTAATGGAAAATGTGCAGAACGGCAACCAAACCATACGAGCAGATGTTACGCGCTCGGATGAGATCGGCGATCTTGGACGAAGCTTCAATGACATGCTTGTTCAATTATACGCTGTGGAGCAGGACCGAAAGGAGATGGAACTCAGACTGATTCATGAGCAGATCAAGCCGCACTTTTTATACAACACATTGGATACGATCCAGTGGATGGCAACGGAACATGGAGCAGACAATGTGGTGGAGATGGTGGAAGCGCTTAGCGCGTATTTCCGGTTAGGGCTTGGCACAGGCAGTCCCTACATTCTGCTTGATCAGGAGTTGTACCATGTCGAGAGTTATCTTCATATTCAAGGTGTGCGATATGAGGAGATTCTGGACTACGAGCTTCGATATGATGAAAAGCTTGCTCAGTGCCAAGTCGTTCGCTTCATGCTGCAGCCTTTGGTGGAAAATGCGATTTATCACGGGATTAAGCCACTTGGGGATCAAAAGTGCAAAATTTCGATTACAGCATATAAACAGGCCGATTATTTGGTCATTAAGGTTGAAAATAATGGGGTTATGATTGCCGAAGAGAAGCTTGAACAGATGAATCAAGCCCTTCTTGATGATACATATGATCGTTCTGCCACAGGCTTTGGGCTATACAGTGTAAACCATCGCATTCGACTAGCTTACGGGATGCCATATGGTCTTGCAGTGAAGAGCGAAGATGGCATTACCGTTATGGTCATTCGAATACCTTTGGACGGGGAGTGGAATGAAGATGTGGAAGATTGTCATCGTCGATGATGAAACGATCATTCGCAAAGGCTTGCGACAATACATTGAGGAGAGTCCGTATCTTTTTGAGGTTGCAGGAGAAGCGAAAAGTGCAAACGAAGCATTGAATATGGTGGAGGAAGCCCCACCACATGTATGTCTTGTGGACATCAACATGCCGAATATGAATGGGCTCGATCTGATGAATATATTGCGCGAACGCTGCCCGTCGGTTCTGGTTGTCATCATCAGCGGGTACGATAACTTTGAATATGCGCGTCAAGCCGTGCAACTGCAAGCATTCGATTATGTATTGAAACCTGTGCCGAAGAGTGATCTGAACAAGCTGCTTCATCGGATCGATGAGCATCTTCAGGTAAAATATCCTTTGCATTCACATGAAGGCAGGGTGGATAAGGAGCGGGAGCTTCCCGGGTATACAGGGGATGGAACAGTGCTTATCCAAAAAGTGACGGAGTATATCGACAGTCATTATCAGGATCCGGAGCTGTCTATTACTCGAGTAGCAGCGCTATTTCATATCAACCAAACCTATCTTAGTAAGCGTATGAAGCAAGAAATCGGTGCTTCATTCCTTGACTATGTCACCGAGCTTCGGATATCGAAGGCGAAGGAGATTCTGGATGACGTAATGCCGAATATCAAAATCGGGGATCTGGCCGTGAAGGTAGGGTATAAGAGCCAGTACTATTTTAGTCGTGTGTTCAAAAATAGAGTCGGCTCAAGCCCCCTAGAGTACAAAAAGCATCCGTTCGGTTATGGATAGGAGGGCCATTCTCGTCCCTCTGCAGCACGTCATAGATGCTATGCTCGGAGTTGCTTTCTATCAATACGGTTGGATTTTAAACATGAGCGAGAAGATGAAGTTAAAGCATCCGATTGTGCAATATTTTTATGAACTAAGGCGTAGTACATTATAAAAATAAATAAATTCATTGAATATTCAAGAGCAGATAAAATGTCCGGAAGTGTCTTAGGGCTCCTAATATAAGTTTGTTCACACTGTCCACCCACGCATGTGGAGAATGTCGCTCTACTGGTAAGGAAGGATACAGTGCTATGAGATCCTTATATTTATTGGACTTTACGGACAAGTATGAGAAAAAATGTTGTTAAAGAGATGGCATTATTGCCGTCTCTTTTTTGTGTGCGCCCAGCATGGGCGCTATCTATAGGGTTGAAGTCCCGAATGGCGAAGGCAGTAGTAGCCATTAGCTTAAGGCAAGGGTGTCCACCGCGAGGTGGAATCTGAAGGAAGCCAGCGGCAAATCTCCGGTCTGAGGAATACGAACTTCATACAAGGCTAACGTAGGCTGGATGAGGTTGCACAACAAACCAAAGTCCATACTGCCAAAGGCGTACGAGAGTAAATGAAGCAGATAGATGGAGGGGAAGATAGCGTTCTTACCTGGGGAGATCTGTGTGATAGGCGAGTATACTTCGTAACCCTACTTGTGAGAGTAGGCTGAGTGCACAGAAGTCAGCAGACGCCATAGTACGCAAGCTGTTGCAACAGCTGCGGAAGGGCTGAACATGGAATAGGATTTATACATCCAGGCGTTCAAGATGAGCGATGAATGCAGAAAAAAAAATCCGAAAGGACCTGACTGAAGAAGGAAACGGTGAATCCCGTGGGGGACTTCAGCAGGGCGGAGTTCATCTTTGGCACAAATGGAAGGTATAAATCACGTAAAGAGAGGTTAAAAAAAAATGTTGGAGCAACTGCTATCACGGGAAAATCTTCTGCAAGCCTTAAAGCGTGTTGAAGCGAATAAAGGAAGTCATGGCGTAGATGGGATGTCCGTAAAATCCTTACGAGAACACATCGTACAAAACTGGCAGACCTTGCGGCATGCCATAGAAGAAGGAACCTATGAACCGAGCCCCGTGCGCCGAGTCGAAATCCCGAAACCCGGTGGCGGAGGTGTTAGGTTACTAGGAATACCTACCGTGACAGATCGAATGATCCAACAAGCAATCGCGCAGGTGTTAACTCCATTGTTTGATCCAGAGTTTTCCGACCATAGCTATGGATTCCGTCCGAAAAGACGAGGGCATGATGCGGTGAGGAAAGCTCGAACCTTTATGAAAGAAGGCTATCGATTCGTAGTCGACCTAGACTTGGAGAAATTCTTTGATCGCGTCAACCATGACCGACTGATGATGAAGATTTCGGAGAAAGTGGAGGACAAGAAAGTTCTCCTGCTTATCCGCAAATATCTTCAGTCAGGTGTGATGGAGAACGGGTTAGTAACCCCGACAACGGAAGGTGCCCCGCAAGGCGGTCCACTGAGTCCGTTATTATCTAACATTGTCTTGGATGAGCTCGACAAAGAACTCGAGAAACGTGGGCACCGCTTCGTTCGTTATGCGGATGATTGCAATATTTACGTGAAAACGCTAAGAGCAGGAGAGAGAGTCAAGACAACGGTCACCCGATTCATCGAGACGAGGCTAAAGCTGAAGGTGAACCAAGTAAAGAGCGCGGTAGACCGTCCCTGGAAACGAAAGTTTCTAGGATTTAGTTTTAGTGTGGACAAAGAACCAAAGGTGAGAATTGCGAAGCAATCCTTACAGAGAGTCAAGGTTCGAATACAGGAGATATCCTCTCGAAAGAGATCGATGAAGATGGAAGAGCGAATCAAGGAACTAAACCACTACCTCATGGGATGGTGCGGTTATTTCTCGCTGGCGGATACCCCAAGTACCTTTCGAGATATGGATAAATGGATACGAAGAAGGCTACGAATGTGCCTCTGGAAGCAGTGGAAGACCCCTAGAACCAAAGTCAAAAGACTTATATCCTTAGGGGTACCTAAGGATAAAGCCTATGAGTGGGGAAATACCCGAAAAGGGTATTGGCGAATTGCAGGGAGTCCAATTCTACAACATGTATTGAATAACCAATATTGGGAAGCCAATGGATTAAAGAGTGTATTGGACAGATACAACTCCTTACGGAATATTTCATGAACCGCCGTATATCGAACGGTACGTACGGTGGTGTGAGAGGTCGGGGGCTAGCCGCCCCCTCCTACTCGATTTCACTTTTTTAGTATTGCCCTGACTCTGGTTCCTGCTACCGCATCCTACGATCACAAGCATGAAAGACTGCACGAAAATTAACGTTGATACTTATGTTTAAGCCCTCTCTACTCTGTTAGGTGACGGGCATCATAGACGTTCTTGCGTGATGTTGCTACGATGTTCCATGGAAATTAAGTGAAAGTGATCACAAGAAATTACAGAAGGAGTTATTTATCGTGAAAAGAATCGTAACCCTAAGCACCCGCAAACTGATGGATACCGCAAAACACGGCGGATGCGGCGCATGCCAGACATCTTGCCAGTCCGCTTGTAAGACTTCTTGCGGCGTTGCAAACCAGAAGTGTGAAAATGCAATGAACAGATAAGATTCGGAATTTTACCGCCCATTGCTCTGCTGATGGGCGGCTATTTTTAAGAAATGGACGCTTCCTCTAAAGGATGGCAAAGCCGTTTCTACTAGTGTGCAAAAGGAGCTTGATTAGTAAGTATGATTCATCAATATAAACTAAATGGATACAATATCGTGCTCGACACTTACAGTGGCTCAGTACATGTTGTTGATGACCTAGCATATGAAATTATAGCGCTTTATGAGAAAACTTCTGTCGACCAAATCGTGACAATGATGTTAGAGAAATATAAGCATGATTCCAGCATTTCTGAGAGTGACATTCGAGAAACCATCGTGGATATCGAGGAGCTTATAAATGATGGTCAGCTTTTTACAAAAGATGAGTATGAGAACCTCTCGCTTGATTTAAAAAAACGAAAAACTTATGTTAAGGCACTCTGCCTTAATGTTGCGCATACCTGTAATCTATCATGCGACTATTGCTTCGCCAGCCAGGGGAAATACAACGGAGATCGAGCAATCATGAGCTATGAGGTTGGACAAAAGGCTATCGATTACCTGCTTGAAAATTCGGGTCATCATCGTAACCTGGACATCGACTTTTTCGGCGGGGAGCCGCTTTTGGCCTGGAAAGTAGTTAAACAGATCGTAGCTTATGCAAGAAGCAAAGAACAAGAATACAAAAAGAAGTTCCGCTTCACCTTCACGACGAACGGGATGCTGCTGAACGATGAGGTCACCGAGTTTTTAAATCAGGAAATGTACAATGTCGTATTAAGCCTGGATGGAAGAAAAGAGGTTCATGACCGGCTTCGCCAAACGGTTAACGGAAAAGGCAGCTACGATCATATTCTTCCGAAGTTCCAGGAATTCGTTCGAAAGCGCGGAGACCAAGAGTACTATGTACGGGGAACTTACACTCGTAACAATGTCGATTTTACCAATGATATATTTCATATCGCAGACCTTGGTTTTGACAAAATCTCTATGGAACCAGTCATCTGTGATCCAAAGGAACCCTATGCACTTACCGAGGAGGACCTCCCGGAGATATACAACCAGTACGAAATTCTCGCCAAGGAAATGATTGGTCGCGGTGAACAAGGCAAGGGGTTTACCTTTTATCATTACATGCTTGACCTCTCGGAAGGACCTTGCATCCAGAAGAGAATCACTGGCTGTGGTTCGGGAACCGAATATCTTGCTGTCACCCCTTGGGGAGAGCTTTTTCCTTGCCACCAGTTCGTAGGGGATGAAGAGTACAGCATGGGAAACCTCTGGGATGGCATCACAAAGCCAGAGCTGCAATGTCAATTTAAAGAGAGCAACTGCTACTCGAAGCCGGAATGCAAAGACTGCTGGGCTAAACTCTACTGCAGCGGTGGTTGTCCTGCCAATGCACTGCACGCGACGGGTTCCTTAATTGGTACCTATGACTTCAGCTGTGACGTCTTCCGCAAAAGAGTCGAATGTTCCATGATGGTGAAGGTGGATGAATCCATTAGAGCGATGGAAGGGCAATCTAGCTAGTTAACGTAACGGATGAATAAACTATAACCGAGAAATAGACACTTTTAAATAAAGTGCCTTTCTCGGTTTTTTGTATTAACTTGAGCATTCAGTTCCGTTGATCCTTTTAGGAGTATTGCTTGCGAGATTAACATCCATTGTCGTATTTATCACATCGCTCAACAGTGCAGTTCTCCAGAACTCGCGGACAGTTTTTTTGCTTCTAATCATGATCTTTCAAGTAAAGCTGGTACACTCATGTTAATTTCGTCTTTTAATCTGAGTTTATTGAATTAATTCATTGCGATATTACATGCCCTTTAGTGTCAAAGGCATTTTTTTCTCATGTTATCACCATCAGGAGCGATGGCTTCGTCAGCTTGGGGAGCCAAAACTAGCGGTAGTCAGGATATAGCAGGTTATCATTGGGGGGAATCTGAAAACTAGGTTTTTTATTTGGTTGTCTTCGACGTTCCGCAGAATTTTAAAGATTATATGGTGGATCGGTAACCACTAGATCTACGGTTTCATCAGCGATATTTTTCTGAGCGCCTTCTCTATACAAAAATAAAACATTTGAAGCTCTCTTGGTGTATTGGTAACGATGGTTATATACACATGAACAGGAACATATGATGTTCCGTGTTATATAAACTAATTACTACACTAAATTTCATGAATAACAAAAACCATATACCTCATAATATTCCATAATTAAACCTATTATTTATAATAATCTCCAAATAATGTAGAATGATAGAGTATTCTAAAAATAGGCGAAAGGGTGAAGTGCAATAATGACAAATTATAGATTTTTTAGTAAAATGAAAAGAACCTTGGTTGTTGTACCCTTAGTTTTACTTTCTGTATTCCCTGGATTGAGTAATGCAGAATCGATCTCCCCATTAGAATTGGCAAAAGAGTCTGTAAGTAATTATGTTGAAGCCGTTCAATCTGGAGATATAACAGAGGCAGTGAAATGGGTTGTTGATACCAGATTTAGTTCAGAGCAGGATCAAATTGAACAGTACAAGGAATCTTTGACCACCGACCCCTTTTCTAATGCAAGTATTGAGAGTGTTGTGCCTGATTCTGATAGTTCATTTATAGCTACTCTTGATCTAACCCGAAAAGAAAGTGGAGAAATAAACCAAATATCTCTTCCAGTAATTGAACGTGATGGAATTTGGAAATTGTTTTTAAACGGAGTAGAAACAAAGAGTACGGCTGTAGAAAAACTATCCAATTTACAAAATAATAAAAGTCTTATTTCTCCCCTAGCATCTACATTAATAGCAAGTTATGGAGACGAGACTGTTGGTACGGGTAAATCAACTTATAGTAGCCAATTTAATATGACACAATATTCTCTGGGTATAACAGGATGGCAGCAGGTTCCAGGGGTAACTGTAGAAAGCACGATGAGATACAGTGTTGTATATAAAGGTTTTTTTAGCGATGATACAATAGGGGAAAAATTCCATCCAGGTTTTAACACTTGGAATGGCGCTGCTTTTTATGAAACTATATCTGTAGCATCAGCACACCCTCCACAAGGTGTTTATCTAAAAATATCAAATCCAAGTGTAGCACATGCAGTAAGAATTAGAGGTCATGTCTATGAGAACTAATAACTAAACTAATAATCTCAAATCAGGAGAATGTATATGAATATTCTCCTGATCTTTTGTTAATATAAAATATTTATAGGAGGGAGATATGGTTATACTAAAAGATAGCGCCAATAAAGATTCAATCAAAGAACAGTATGATCAACTTTGGGAGGCACTGCTTAACACAGATGAACATAAAGTTGAAAATATAATTAGAATAGCTAACAATCAATTACTCACAAAAAGAGAAAAATGCATAGCTTTACTGAAACCCTTCAAAACACACCTAACATGGATTATTCCATTAAGCGCCCTTGTAGTAGCAATATTATTGTATGTAATATTTATATGGGTTTCATTATTAGTTGAATAGGGTTAGTGATATTTATGAAATTTATCAGTAAAGCTTTTAATGAACCACTAAAGTTTTCTCATATTCTTTAACTTTACGATAGAATGGGGGCCTTCTTCATTCCAATTCTTCTCGTCGCTTCTGTGGCAATAAACTCACCCGATTTCCAAGCCTCATAAATTTCAATGAATCTATTATCAGTTCCTTATTAGGGTCGTCCAAATGTAACTCACTCAACTCGAGTTACACCAATGCCTTCGCCAGCCTCGAACGATTCTCTTTTCGTTACTGTTCAGCGACATAAGCCAAAAGCTTAAGAACTGATCCTCCATCGTCTTAAACTTTCGGGAATCAAACAATGTTTCGTTATCCAGACATACAATCCCGCACCGATCTCTCGCGTAATATGTTTTTCTAAATCCTCCTTTCACGACAATCTTTCCCACAGTTAACTAGCTTGAAATATGAAGTTATTCATGTTCATTCTACTAAAGAATACAAACCATACGAGAACTAACGTGAGAAACCGGTAGGTGTGACTGTTACGGATGTAACGTACAATGGGGCTAATAACGGTACCATTCAGAATCTGACAGTCCAAATGGAATACAAAATAGGCAGCACTGGTCTTTGGACAGAAGTTACAGACACAATGATTACTGACCTTGCGCCAGACACGTATTATGTTCGGGAAAAGGCAACGGCAACAGCATTCGCTTCTATTGCCACTCAGATTACTGTTCATGACTCGAATGCTGTCATCCCGTCCGCGCCTGAAGTCACGGCTGATGATCTGAACAATACGATTGTTGGTCTGGACACAAGTATGGAATTTTCTGTGGACGACGGACCTTACGTATGGTACGACGGAACCAACTTGCCGGATTTGAGTGGTGAGCACATCGTTAAGGTACGTGTGGTAGCTAGCGGGTCCGTTCCGGCGGGACCGGCAACCATGCTGACTTTTACAATTAATATGCTTAACCCTGCGGGTGGCCTGAAGGTGAGCGCCATCGATCCAAGTGGCTCGGCAAATAACGGCTATACACAAATCACCGATACGCCTGCACTGGCTGAAGGGCATAAGCTCTTTTATAAGAACTTTGGCGCTGGTAGCGTAGTCGTACCAAATGTGGGAGATGCCCTGACTGGATATACGCTTTTAGTCAGTGAGGACTTCTGATTAACAGGAGTCTTTTTCTTTTTAATTTGTAGGAATTTCGTGGATTTACATTGAGGATTGGGCTATCATTGTTTTGTGCAGAGCAAGTGCTAGAGATTGAATTTGAACAACATGACAGACGGGGGTACAAATGGACGAACTAATCGAAAAAATTATCCAATTCCGCGACGAAAGGGACTGGAAGCAATTCCATGATCCCAAAGATCTGGCTCTTTCCATTTCGTTGGAGTCGAGTGAACTGTTGGAACTCTTCCAATGGAAGAACAGCCAGCAAGCCATAGAGCAAAATTATTCCGACATGCAGGACGAAATCGCTGATATTCTCATCTACACACTAACGCTCGTTCATGATTTGAAAATCGACGTAAAGGATGCCATCCTTCAGAAAATAAACAAAAATGCGGAGAAATATCCAGTATCCCGTTTCAAGGGAAGTTCGCAAAAAAGTACGCGGCAGTGAACGAATAGGGGAGAAGCACCATGATTATCTATGAATCGACCAAGCAGCAATTTATGAATGATGTGACCGAAGACAGCATCGCAGTAAAGATTCATAACCAGTATGTCCAAAAAGTCGGCAGAGTTTCCATGGGAGAAATCAACGCATGGAACAATTCAATGAACTACCTTTATAAAGTATTAAACACATCAACCATTCCAGATGACGTAGGAATCGCGATTGAATATAAAATTCCAGCGACCTCGAGAAGAGTCGACTTCATGATTACAGGTTTGAATGAAAAGGATCAATACTCCGTCGTCATCGTCGAGCTTAAGCAGTGGACAGAAGTTGAAACGGTTGAGGATGCAGATGGTCTTGTTAAAACTCGCTATAACCGAACAAAGACTAAAACGCAGCATCCTTCTTATCAGGCATGGTCTTATGCTAGGTTGATTAGGGATTATAATGAGACCGTGCAGAACGAAGCGGTCCAGCTCTATCCTTGTGCTTATTTACATAACTATATACGGACCGATAACGACCCTCTATTGCATCCTGTCTACAATCAATACATTGAGGAGGCTCCTATCTTCTCGAAGGGGGATGTTCTAAAGTTAAGAGGGTTTATCTCAACCTACATCAAAAAAACTGATAGAAGTAAATCGCTGTACCTCATTGAACATGGCAAAATTAAACCCTCTAAATCACTGCAGGATTCACTCGTTAGCATGCTGCAGGGAAATCAAGAATTCATCATGATTGACGATCAGAAGGTAGTATAAGAGGAAGCGTTAAGATTGGCGCAGCAGGCCCAGTCGGGAAAGAAACAAGTCTTGATTGTCGAAGGCGGACCAGGGACAGGTAAGTCGGTTCTCGGAATTAATCTTTTGGTAGAGCTTACGGCACGGGAACTAGTCTGCCAATATGTAACCAAAAATAGCGCTCCTCGTGCCGTATATATGAAAAAGCTGCAGCAAAACGTAAAGAGATCAGTCATTGATAACTTGTTTAAGGGATCAGGCGTTTACTATGAAGCATTGCCCGATGAATTCGGTTGCTTGATTGTTGACGAGGCTCATCGCTTAAATGAAAAGTCGGGTTTGTTCAAAAATAAAGGAATTAATCAAACCATGGAGATTATCCGCGCTGCTCGGTTTTCTGTATTTTTTATCGATGAATATCAGAAGATTGCGATGCACGATGTTGGCAGCAAAGAGCAGATTAGAGGGTATGCGAAGCAAATGGACGCGGATATCACGGAGTTGACATTGGCTTCTCAATTTCGGTGCAATGGCTCCGATGGATATCTGGCATGGCTCGATGATGTACTCGATATCCGTGAAACGGCAAATGCAGATGGTTTCGATTTCGACTATGACATTCGACTCTATGATGACCCGAATGAATTACGGGACGAAATCTTCAGCAAAAATCAGATAAATAATAAGGCAAGAATGCTTGCCGGATACTGCTGGGATTGGAAGACGGATGGAAAGAACAATCCTGGCGTTCATGACATTCAATTAGATCGCTATCAATTTTTCATGAGCTGGAACCTTAACAATACGACGACCTGGGCGATCGACCCTGAATCCATCGAACAAGTGGGCTGCATACATACCTCACAGGGACTTGAATTTGAATATGTCGGAGTTATCATTGGCGAAGATATGCGTTTTGAAAATAACCGTATCATTACCGACCCGTTTAAACGTGCGAAGACGGATAAATCTCTTTCTGGCTTCAAGACCTTGTATAAGAAAGATAAGGACGGGGCGCTCCGAATGGCCGATCAAATTATACGAAACACCTACAGGACTTTGATGACCCGGGGAACGAAGGGATGCTATATCTACTGTGTGGACCCTCATCTGAAGGCGTACTTACAAAGGCGATTGGCTATCCAAAGTTCGGTGGTAATTTCGGGATAAGGCCATTTGAGGGCTATGGAGAGTTATATCATTAATTTGAAAAAATTGAGGATCGGATGAATGGAGCGGGGGTAACCCGGAGCCAATCAGCCTTTCCTCTGTTTTGTTATGGAAGGTTTAAATGTTCTGGATTAAATTAAAGCAGCAACTGGAGGGTTTTCTCAGTCCTGCGTTAGATGGACGGAGGGGATACCGCGCACATGGTTACCGTTATCTGCTGATAAATCAGGGATTTACTATTTCTGGGTAGTTAAGAAGAACGTGCTCATTAAGAGTGATAAGACGAACGACCAGATGGTATCAATAGAGCTGGAAATAAGAATGATTCAGATACCCAAACTCCTGTCACTAGTAACGACATTAAAGCTGTCGGAAAAGCTGCCAAGGTGCCAGTGCCGGAGGATCGCCTAATCGTAATGTCCGGAAGCAGAAAAAGTACGGAACATGCCAAAGGGCTAATGCCAGCACAGGTTGCATTCAGTAAAACGTATTTTATTGTTGTAACTAACCGTTTTATAGTGAAAAGCATGAAGAGCAAGACAACATTACTCCAAAGAGGGTTCCATCGCACTTGTGTAGTCATGGACATCTCCAGACGTTAAATACAGGCGAAATGGATTCCCCAGCACGTTTGCTATGGCGTGGATTGTTTTGTGATGCCCCTTTGGGGCAGTCCGATTTTCTTGTTGGTTTCTTTTGTTATGATTTTGATGAAGTAGAGCCTAGTTAAGATTAGTTTTTGATTTTATTTTTTCCAGATAAAATTATCTAACTCACAAATAGTAGTATGTATGAGGGCTAAGCTAATAGCGAGCTGGCTCTCTTTTATTATAGCTGTACCACTTAGTAGTCCCCAACGATCGACAGAGATATATAGCAAGTCTGCTGAACCAGACAGAATTCCACTATACCAAATTAAATCAGAGTCATCGGTGTTCCACTGTTCTACATTAAATTCTGAAAACTCCCCTATATTAAACAAAGGGATTTCCCCACTTGGGTTAAAACCTCTTAATTCAAATCTGAGGTCTTCATCAAGTTTAGACATTACTGATATAGAATATTTCCATTTTGTACTTGTATACTTTGGTATTATATTATGTTTGTTCTCAAGTTTCAATTTGGCTACATCGAATAAGTAAAGCTGTTGTTTCAAGTGATTTTCTTTAACTGAATTGGTAACAGGCTCTCGCATTATTTCTGTTTTTTTTGGAATTTCTTTTTTTCTTTCTCTAACTACAGGTTTTAATACGTATGATAATCCACCTTCCATTTCCTCAAGCTCACTATATATATTTTCTGCCTCGTCAGTGGCTCCTATCCATTGACATAGACGAGCCATTTGAAACTTTTGGACTATAGATTCTTTATCCAATTATTCTACCTCCTAATAGACTGTTGAATTGGCTGATTGTAGGATTAATAGGAAGAGGAGTTAAATTTGTTCCTCTAACATCTCCTAAAATGATTTTTTGTACATTAATGAGTTCGGTGGCTTTGGGTATTATTAAATGAAGATTGATATTTGTAGTAGGGATTACATCTATCTGAGCTATTACACCAAAACCAGCCATTGAAGTAACCTTTCCCCAATAAGATATTAATTGGTTCAATGCATCTCTAATTTGCCTATTTCCTTTGTCTCTTCTACTTTTACATTCAATAGGAAATGGATCATGCCAAGAAGAATTATTCAAAGTATTAAGCAATTCGTTTTTATTAGAACTATTTTTAGCTTTTTGAATTAGGGGAATAAGCATACTCGGTTGAATATCTAAGCAAAGATCAGGCGCTTTAACATTTCCCTTCAAATGAGCCATTTGAAAAGGTTTAAGTCCGACTTCTTTTTGTAGAAATGTTGTTGTAAGGACTTCGCCTATTAATCCTGTTACCCCTGGTGCGGCGTCTTTATATTGACGCCCTCTAAAAGAGGAGGGGACGAATGTTTGAAGTTGATTAGTGATACCTCCAATTGGAAGTAAATGACTCACATGATTCCAGTGAGCATAGTCATCATAATGCTGACCAACAACTTTAACATAGGTGTCTCCCCACTTTTCTCCCTGATCATCAAGGTAAGAAAGAGTTGTGGTAAAAGATCCTGAAACTATTGGGGATTTCCTTGTATTAACACCAAGTTTAATAGACCAATTTATGATTTTTGGCTTACTCAACCAACTTAGAACTAATGAATTCGAGCCTGTATTTGTCATCTTTATCCTCTCAAATCTATAGAATGGAATTAGTATGAAGAATTCGTTAAAATATTCCGAAAATCCTTCAAGACTAACATTAAATATAAGCTGGGAAAGTAATGCGGAGAGTAAGTATTTTAAGAAGAGTTAGGCAACAAGGAATGAAAATTTTCAAGGATCACTTTTTGAAGTTTAATTAATTTAATCTTTTTGTAAGCTCATGAGGAAGCTGTTTGCTTGTTTTTATTAGGGTACGAATGCAAGTGAAACCTAATCTCAGTGTCTCGTTCTGTTCCAAAAGCAGGAAGAAAGAACTATGAAGTCGAAATTTACATAAAAGGGAGATTTTTTATTGGGGATTAATGCGTACTCTGCAACCTAATGGAAGGAGATAGTGGTGTGGAAATATTATCTTTACCTCCGAATGCCCCGATACTTATGGAGGCGACTCGAGCAATTGGTTATTCGCTAGAAACAGCATTAGCAGACATAATAGATAATAGTATTACTGCAGATGCGACAAAAATAGATATACTATTCTTCCCAATGGGAAGTCCCTATGTAGCGATAACAGATAATGGACATGGAATGGATCAAGAAGAGTTAATAAACGCTATGCGCTATGGCAGTAAAAACCCACTGGACACAAGAACAACTAACGATTTGGGAAGATTTGGACTTGGTATGAAAACTGCATCTATGTCACAGTGCAGGAAATTGTCAGTTGTTAGCTTGAAAGATGAAATAGTGACAGGCGCACAGTGGGATTTGGATTTTATTGCTACTACAAACGACTGGTCATTGAAATTGTTGGATAATGATGAGCTCCAAGCTCTTCCTCATTTTAGTGAATTGTTGAATGGAGGCAATGGCACAATGGTAATTTGGCAAGAACTTGATCGGCTAAAAGTTGGAGAACTGAATTTCAATGAAAACATGGGCAAGTATATGGACCGTGTGAGAGATCACTTATCACTTGTATTTCATCGCTACCTCTCTGGGGAAGTAGGAGTAAAGAAAATTCAAATTTCAATTAATAAGGTATATCTGGAATCCATAGATCCTTTTTTATCAGGGAAGAGCACTCAGGTTATGGATGAGGAAAATGTTGTTATCAACGGACAAAAAATTGTTGTGCGTCCTTATACATTGCCGCATATATCAATGCTGTCGCAAGCAGAAATCAAAATGCTTGGTGGAGATGAAGGTCTTCGCAAACTGCAAGGATTTTATATTTACCGCAATAAGCGGTTGCTGGTATGGGGAACTTGGTTCAGGCTGATGCGGCAAGGGGAACTGTCTAAGTTAGCTCGTGTTAGAGTAGACATTCCTAATTCATTAGATTATCTGTGGACTTTGGATATTAAAAAGTCCGTAGCAATACCGCCAGAGATTGTAAGAAAGAATCTTGCTCCAATTGTTGAGAAGCTTGCTGGGAGCAGTAAACGCACCTGGACTTACCGTGGAAAAAAGGAAACCGAGGACTCTAAAATACATATATGGGACCGCTTTAGAACTAGAGAGGGGGGCATAGTCTATGAAATTAATAGAGGATATCCCCTGATTGAAGCTATGAATAAATCAGAGAAAGATGTTGTGGAACAATTGCTTATACAAATTGAACTTGGTTTGCCTCTAAACCAGTTATATGTTGATCTTACAAGTGACGAACGAGTTTTAAATGAGAAGGTACTGACTAAGACCGATTTACTGCCAATGTTAAATCAAATGTTTTCTGGATGCAGTAGTGATCAAGAACGAAGGGAAATGGCAGAAAGACTATCAATAACAGAGCCATTTGATCAAAATCCAGAATGGCTATATGAATTTCTGTAGGAGGTAATGAAGATGTTAAGCCAAAACGGCCAGATGCTTGAACGGTTCATTTCAATTACTATTAATACAAAGTACCAAGTTCTACCGCCAACTGAAGAGCAATTCATGCAAGAAGCAAAAGCGCTTCGAGTCAATATGCCAGTAACTGATGAAGAGTTTGAAGAAATTATTAAAATTCTGAAATCTACAGTGCCAATAACTATGGACGTTGGTGTCTATATTACAGAGCAGAGTGGTGAGCATCAATCTTGGTTGCCAGCACGGAGGGCAGATCTTGAGTTCTATTATTGGAATCGTTATAGACGATATCTCGAAGATAGCAAAGGATGGAATTCACGTGTAACAGCTAGTCTAGACACGGTATCTGATGAAATTGTGAATTTGCTAGGTGATCCTAAGAATAAAAGTCCATGGCAACGAAGAGGGCTTGTATTAGGAGATGTTCAATCAGGAAAAACAGCCAATTATACTGCTATTTGCAATAAGGCTGCCGATACAGAGTATAAGGTGATAATAGTTCTGACGGGTATAACGGAAAACTTGCGTAAACAAACACAAGAGAGGTTGGACAAAGAGTTTGCTGGAAGATTAAGCAAAGATCTGCTGAAAAAGAAGGGTAAGCAAGAAGTCAGAAATGTATTTGATGGAGTTGGAAAAATAGATTCAACTAGAAGAATCTCTGCATTTACAACTGTGCTATATGATTTTAATTCATCTATTTTAAATAGTAATGATTTAACATTAAAAGATAGTAGTGGGCCAGCACTTTTTGTAGTAAAGAAAAATAAGTCTGTTCTTAGGAGTCTGGAAAGCTGGTTGATGTCTAATAATGCGGATAACAGTGGAAAAATAGATCTGCCACTGTTGCTGATTGATGATGAAGCCGACAATGCATCTGTGAACACGAAGAAAGAAGACGAAGATCCAGCTGCTATCAACACAGCTATTCGATCAATCTTAGGGCGATTTTATCAGGCTTCATACCTAGGAATAACAGCCACGCCTTTCGCCAACATCTTTATTAATCCTGAAACGAATGATGATATGGTAGGCGATGACCTGTTCCCAAGAGATTTTATTTATGTGCTCTCCCCACCAACTAATTATATTGGGGCTGATGCGATTTTTGGGGAACAGCCTAAATACGATCACTGCCTTGTAAGAATAGAATCCGAAGAGGTTGAGCAGTTTTATCCTTTTAAGCATAAGAAAGATCTTGAAATTGATGATCTTCCACCTAGCATGTATGAGGCAATGGCATATTTTTTGTTAGCAAATTCTATTAGAGACCTAAGAAAAGATGCAACTGAGCATCGTTCAATGCTCATAAATGTTAGTAGATTTACAGATGTTCAAGTTAAAACAAAGGAACATGTCAATGCGTGGTTAAACCAGGTGCAGTCTGATGTTCGAAATTATGCTTTATTAGATGAGCATCGTGCGATGCAAATTAGATCTTTGAGATTTTTAAAACATGTCTGGGATAAGCACGGGCTTTCAGAAAAATCTGGGGTTTCATGGGGAGATATACAACAGAACTATTTACATAAGGCAATAGCTCCAATTGAAGTGAGGGCTGTAAACCAAAAAACTGGAGCTTCCAGTCTTGACTATTATAGTTACAAAGAAAGTGGGTTTAGAGTTATTGCAATTGGTGGAAATAGTTTATCCCGTGGACTGACACTGGAGGGACTGTGTGTCAGCTATTTTTATCGCAATTCGCAAATGTACGATACCCTCTTACAAATGGGACGATGGTTTGGCTATCGTCCTAACTATGATGATGTTTTTAAAGTGTGGATGGCAAAAGATGCAATTGATTGGTACGGATATATCACTGAAGCCGCCAATGAATTAAAAGATGAAATTGGAAAAATGAATAAATTGCAGCAGACACCAAGAGACTTCGGACTCAAGGTCAGACAGGACCCTAACTCTCTAATTGTAACAGCTCGAAATAAAATGCGAACAGGAACACCAGTTAGCAGACCAATAACGGTTACTGGAAAATTATTGGAAACTCCAAGATTGAAATCGAAGGCTGAAATACTAAAACTAAATGAAAAAGTATTTAAACAATTTGTTTCTAAATTAAACAGTGTAGATTATGGTGTTGAAGTAGATCAAAATGGTAAGATGTGGTCTGGTATTAAAAAAGAATATGTTATTGACCTGCTTCGCACTTTCGACACACATCCATGGCACTTATCATTTCAAGGAAAAGCATTAGCGGAATATATAGAAAATAAATCAGAGTTTGCAGAGTGGGACGTTTTTCTACCAAATGGTTCAAGTAATCAGGATTACGAGATAGAAGGATTAAATGGGCTTATCACAGTAAAACCTGAGCGCAGAACGATTACAGAAGCAAACGGTATGATTAAAGTATCGGGTACGAAGGTGCGTGTTGGTGCAGGGGGATGTACTAAAGCGGGACTTTCAAAAAAACAAATTGCTGATGCTAAGAATGCTTTTATTAGAACACATCCTGGGAAGAAAAATATACCTGACAGCGCTTATTTAATAAAGGAACGCAATCCACTTTTAATGCTTCATGTTATTGAGAGTATGCAGGACGAAGATGAACCTCGCAACCCAAGAATTCCTGAAATACTCTTTGCAATAGGAATTGGACTTCCAGGCAATGGAGGGATTCTCACTGCCAATTACGTCGTTAATTTAGTTGAGTTGCGTAATTGGATGGATCTGGATGATGATGATGAGGACGATGATGATGCTGTCTAATGAAGCTTTAATTAATAGGTGGAACTCTCTCATTCATTATAACAACGGCTATGTTAGAATCGATGCAGAGCATCCCCTTGAGTGGCATATAGGATATGAGGGCATTAATCAACGCTCGTTATTGCTTGTAACTTCAAACGAACCGACAAATGTTGAGTCCTCAAAGTCAATTCTAGTTTCATTTGCTAAAAGAACAGATGGCAAATGGGCGCTTGTTTTCAAGCTTATTAGAGAAGAGCAGGAAGAAGTATATATTAGACTCTGCTACGACTTAATTGAATCCTCTCGTAATCAGCTTGATACTGAACAGGGCATTGAGTATGTTCTGCAACGCTACTCTCAGTGGTTTAAACTTCTTGAACTCCAAAGGAGTGGTCTGCTTAGTGAGCCGGAAAGAAAGGGACTCTTAGGCGAAATGCTCTTTTTGAAGCGGATTATAGAACAGGGCCAGACTCTGCTTAATTCAGTAGCAAGTTGGGTTGGACCCGAAGGGGCAGATCAGGATTTTGTGGATGAAAATGGCTGGCACGAAATAAAAGCCATAGGAATCAGTGCAAAGACTGTTTCGATATCCTCCCTTGAACAGCTGGATGTTAACAATCCTGGAAAGCTTGTTTTGTTTCTGATTGATAAGACCGCTCCAAATGGACACAATGCTTTTACGTTATCCAGTAAAGTTGCTGATTTGCGATTGATGCTTGAGAGCAGTCCAGCAGTACTCGATTTGTATAATCAAAAATTATTAAAGTATGGTTATATGGATATGCCTGATTATGACAAGCAGTGGTATCGGGTTGGAAAAAGTATGAGTTATATAGTAGATGAACATTTTCCTAAGTTGGTTAAAGGCAATGTACAGTCTCAGATAGCTGCTGCCAGTTACCAGATAAGCATTCAGGCTATTGAGGCTTGGAAAATAGAATAACAAGCGGGGGCTACTATGGAGCTGCAAGAATTCCGAAAAGAACTCTTGGAAGATGTGAGATCTTCTGCTGCAACTTTTGGAGAAGGGTCGAGTGCTGCATTTGTTGGAATAGTTGCGAATTATTTGGTGAATGCAGAAGTACTTCCAGACTTTGAACCAGCATTTTATATTGGTTCTGGTATGTACAATCGCAAGTTGCGAATTGATGGGTATGCGTTAGATGAGTTTGATTATACAATGAATTTAATAGTCGCTAACTACACTAATGATGAAAAAGTAAAGACACTAACGAGATCAGAAGCTCAACAGATATTTGAGTGGCCCATCAGATTTTTGGATGAGACATACCACAACAAACTTCTTGAAAAAATTGAAATTAGCAGTTCGGCAGCAGACCTCATTGATATCCTATTAACAAATAAGGAGAAAATTCGTAAATTTCGCATTCTACTTTTTTCTGATGGCAACATGAGTGGGAGGATTGAAAGTTTCCCTGTACGTGATTTCGATGGAGTTTCTATCGAATTCCAGATATGGGATATTGAACGGCTTTATAAAATGTTCCTTGCTGATTCGGGAAGGGAGAATATAGAGGTTGATTTTACTCAATATTCAGAAAAAGGCATTCCTTGCTTGGATACCAGCAATTATGGCGATAATCCTTATGATTGTTATCTGGGGGTTATTTCAGGCACGGTATTGGCAGATGTATACGATCGCTACGGTGCTCAGTTATTAGAGGGGAATGTACGCTCTTTCCTTAGTACTAAGGTGGCCGTTAACAAGAAAATAAGAGAGACCATAATTAGTTCGCCACAAATGTTTTTTGCATTCAATAATGGAATATCTGCGACAGCTGTTGACGTAATTATTGAAGATAGACTCGAAGGGAAGTTTATTACTTCAGTAAAGGACTTTCAAATAATTAATGGCGGGCAGACAACTGCCTCACTATCCAATGCTCGTTATAAGGATAAAGCTGATCTCAGCACAGTCAGCTTGCAGATGAAATTAACAGTAATTAATGCAGATTTAGATGAGACTCATAATCTTATGCAGAAGATATCTCGGTCTTCGAACAGCCAAAACAAGGTTAGCGATGCCGATTTTTTCTCCACACACCCCTTTCATATTCGAATGGAGCAGATATCCAGAAGGATTTTTGCTCCAGCGGTAGGAGGGGCGCAGCATGATACACATTGGTTTTACGAACGTGCAAGAGGACAGTATTTGCAAGCGCAAATGAGAATGACAAAAGCTGAACGCAATCGCTTTATAACACAGAATCCAAAGCATCAGCTCATTACAAAGACTGACCTTGCTAAAGCAAGAAACTCGTGGAGAGGGCTTCCCCATAAAGTTAGTAAAGGTGCGCAGTCTAATTTTAGTGAATTTGCGCAATGGGTTGATGATGAATGGTCAATATCTGATGAGTCATTCAACGAACGATATTTTCAGGAATCACTTGCACTTTATATTTTATTTAAACATGTTGAAAAGCTGGTTACACATCAAGAATGGTATGAACAGGGATATCGTGCTAATATTGTGACTTACTCAATATCACTTATGGCACATTTAATTAAGAAGCAGTATCCGAACAATACTCTGGACCTTCAAATTATCTGGAGTAGACAAGAAATACCAGGTGTGTTGTCGGACCAAATGGCCAGAATAGCTAAATCTGTGCTTGACTCCATTACTGATCCATCTAGGGGGATGGCGAACGTAACTCAATGGTGCAAACGTGAGGCCTGCTGGGACCGTGTTAAGGAACTTGATATTACATTGGATGCAAATATTCAATCTGTACTTATCGACATAGATAACGTTAAGTCAGAAGTAAGAAAAGCCCGAAAAGATCAGAGGATGGTAACGGGAATTGAAGCGCAAACGAGGGTTGTCAACTATGGTGCGGATTTTTGGAAGAAAGTTCAATATTATGTTGCTGAAAAGAAGATACCTTATCAAGCTGAAGCTGAATCATTAAAAATTGCTTGCCAAATCCCTTTTAAGCTGCCAAACTCAGTACATAGCCAAAAGTTGCTTGAATTGCTGAATAAAGCTGTTGCGGAAGGCTGGAAAGAGGATTGAAAAGAGGTGTGGAACATTGTATAGAGTGCTGGATTTATTTGCTGGGGCGGGCGGAATGAGTCTGGGATTTACACAGACAGGTAAGTATGAAATCGCTGTGGCAGTTGAAAAAAATGAAAACGCCCAGAAAACGTATAAGCTGAATCATTCGGATACTGAAATTTTAAGTGACATTCTAGATATTACTGATTACGATAAGTTCCGTGAAATATATGGTGAATTTGATATTGTAGTCGGGGGACCACCCTGCCAAGGATTCTCAAATGCTAATCGCCAAAAAAATCATATTGTTAGTCAAAATAATAGCCTAGTCAAAAAATATGTTGAAGTTATACTCAATCTTAGACCGAAAGCGTTCATTATGGAGAATGTTCGAATGCTGAGATCTGAGATTCACCGCTTCTACTGTTCAAGAAATGATGGATATGAGGTAGAGCGTTTGGGGATAGCTACTCGCAACGAAACTATATGTCTTCTTGATCTAATATGTCCTGTTGAGGACTTCAAAGATTATTTATTCAACACTCACATAATCAGTAAACTGATTTTACCTGAAAAATCTCTTTATGCTTTGCGCATGCTACTTAAGAATTCAAGGAATGAGAAAAAACGTGAAGAAGTTCTAGATAAACAAGGGAAAAAATGCATTAAAATTATTGCCTTGATGCCCTCGAAAAATGTCGATGTATCAAGACATTATGTTGATTTTGAACGGATAGCATTAAACAAGTTTATTCAATTTGCCGGAGGAGAAATATCCTTTGATGAAGCCGAACCCTTAATGTCTGCTTATATTAATGTCCAGCGTTTGCTACTGTACGCCAAAGAGTTACTGGACAGTGATATTATCTTGAGCAATTTAAGGTTTGAACAAAAAGGAGTATATGTTGATGTGAAATCTTACTCAGTTATTGACTATATCAATAAAAGATTGGGAGAGCACTATAACATATCTGACAGTGTGCTTAATGCAGCTTGGTATGGTGTGCCGCAGTTAAGGGAGCGGTATATTGCATTAGGCTTAAGAAATGATTTGGATATTCAACCAGAATTGCCAAAAGCAGAGTTTGCTTCAGCCGAATATCATACTGTATGTGATGCCATAAGCGATCTAGAAATCGTAACTCCATGTTTTACTATAGAAGATAATCCAGTTTATCTAGACGATGAATATCTGGCGACCCCATTAACAGCGCAACTTCGCAATGCGGATATTCTCACTAATCATATTGCAACTGAAACTCGAGAGAAAGCTATGAAACGTTTTGAAGCTCTGCAGCCTGGACAGAATTTTCACGATCTTGACCGCAGCTTAATTGAGGATACGTATACAAGACCAGAAAGAACACAGAATTCAATTTATTTACGTTTAGTTTATGACAAGCCGTCAGGAACCGTTACGAACGTTCGTAAATCAATGTGGATTCACCCTGTTTTGAATCGAGCTATAAGTATTCGTGAAGCTGCTAGACTACAGTCTTTCCCAGATAGCTTTATATTTGTTGGTACTAAAGATTCACAATATCAGCAAGTAGGTAACGCTGTTCCACCAATAATGGCGAAAGCCATTGCAATAAAACTTGCGGAATTGCTTGATGCATGCAATTTAGATATGGATGAGTAGGAAGACATCGCTGATGATGGAATCGTTGACGAAAGAGCAACGGCGGCAAATGATGCAAATGATGTCTAAACTCCGATCTAAAAAATACGGTTCTAGAAATGATAGTCAGGAAGTATCGGCAACATAGCGATTTCCGATACAAATTGCACGATACCCAAATATAACACTGCAACATTCGTTCAAGGATGTTTTTGGTATGTCCATGAGGATTGCAAATATAAAAACCAATAATTATTCTATAGAATATGGGTGGATCATTGTGAAGCATGTGGAATATTTAGGAGACGAAAGATTAAGACATAAGGTCGTCTACAAAGAAGGGCAATATTCCGACTGTATATATTGTGGAAAACAAGCAAAGACAAGAGAACATATACCCTCAAAGGTATTTCTTGAAAAACCATTTCCTGATAATTTAGGGATTGTCCCAGCATGCGTTGAATGCAATAAATCATTTTCCAAAGATGAGCTTTTTTTATCGCTTTTAATCGAGATACTAAAAAGTAAACACTATGGCCATAGCTATGTTTTTACTGAAGATACAGCGGGAAGAATGGTCTACAACAAAACTTTGGTCAAAGAGATTGAAACTACGATTGAGAAAAACCGTTTAACTCAATTTGAAGATAGAATTTCTAAAATTATCTTTAAACTTGCTATAGGGCACTCAGTATTTGAACTGTCAGAAGGTTATTGTTTAAATAACGGAAGTTTAAGATATTCATTTGCTAATATGATGTCCCATGAGGAAATTGAAGAGTTTAAACTTCCATTTAACATCGGTGATTCATTCCTTCCAGAGATAGGAAGCAGGGTGTATGACAGAATAATGGTTATTGAATTGGATTTGGCGGCTGTACATAGTTCAGAACAGAAATTGAAGACGCAATTAGTATTACTGGACTGGATTGATGTACAGGATAATAAATACATTTATACCTGTTACAGATTTGGTGAAGAGATAGTAGTTAAATTGATAATAAGTGATTTTTTATATTCAGAAGTTATTATCAATACTGAAGAGTACTGATTAAACTAAGGAATCGTTCCTCTAAAAAATATGAGAGGCGGTTCTTTTTTACATTTATTTAATTTCTAAATGAAGAGGGAATTTTTTACTTTCTTGTATGAAGGTAGGGGATAAAATTGTGGGAACAGTTGAATATAAAAAAATCCAAGCTTCACAAAGCGATTTCTAAGGGCAGATCTAAAAAGTGGTGCCTTCATTTATGGAGTGACTTTTATTAGAACTCGTGATGAATATCGATGTGTTAATTTCCATTCTACCTACAATTTGCAAGCTCATCATATCATCTGAAAGACAGTTTGTTTTCTAGGGGCATATGAGCTTGGAAATGGTATATCATTATGTGGAGAATGTCATAAAAAAATCCATGAAAAATTTAATGGAAAGCCTCTGTTAGGTGAGTCTTTAAATGCTCGTGGTGGTGATAATCAAGATGAGATGGCCTATTTGTTTGGAATTCTTTACGAAGATGCAGAAATAAGGCTGATACCTGAAGATGAATTTTATTACATTAAGGATAAATTTATTACATTCATGAATAAATATCAAGGCTATGATATCTTTTTAGAGCAGATAGGTATATTGAAAATAAGTCGCTTGCGGTTAGCGCATGGAATTTGGAGGATGATGCCAATGAACAGATATAAGGAATTAGGCGAAGATTTATTGTATGAATTAATTAATTGTGAATAATAGAAAGATGTAGCTTGGCCATGATTATCCCAATATCATATAAAGATTTTTATATTAGATTTACTAATTATAGAGTAGAGGGACCTTTCAAACTCTCCTCCAACAACTCCCCAACAGAAACCTCTTCCTCATAATTCTACACGAGCCTATATTGACCTTCCAATCGTGATAAACTGGTCGAACTAATGTCTAATCCAAAGGTTTGCAACCTGGCGAGAAAAACCTTTTGCTTCATTCGTGTTGTTATTCGCTATCCCATAGGTTCCGATCATATTTTTGTCACCCGGTGGTTCTTGGCGATGCTACATTTCGGTGTCGCCGCAAAATATTTTATTTTAATTCGATATTCGCATTAAAATAATATTTACCTCGCATACAATTTGGTTAATACGCATTAAATTTTCTGTACATCGTCTCTACAGACATAGCTTTTCCAGAAGGGTGAGGATGCAATCACAATCTGATGCACAAATATGAGGAGGAAAAGCGCAAGCTGAATGAACTCGGGCAGCAATCACTGGAGCAGGGGATTCCATAAACAACAATGAGGCGCTTCAGGCCCAGAGTCGTCGGGTAGACGAATTCAGCAATCAGATGCATCAAGAAAATAAGGGATTTTCAGAGGCTGTTCGTTTAAACTTCTGTCTAGGAGGAGATGTGGTGAGCTTTCCAGCATGGTTTATACAAACGATTCAAGGTCGCTTGGTTGAGGTGAGCGCACGGATTGAACGTCAATCGGAGCCTAGACAAGCTTTTGAAGAAGAGCACCAAGCTTTTCAAGCGTTGTTTGCCTCCATGGATATTGCACGCAAGCCAGAGTTTGAGTATTGGTAGGATAAGCTTTCTTTAAAGGACTCCGTCTTTATGAACGTCTATATCTCCAAGGGCTCAAGGATGGCATGCAACTTGCAAATGCCTTTACTCCTCCTTCTATTCTCTCGGATTAAGATGGACTAAAAAACATATACATGCTTATGCTGAGGCTGTCCACGCGATAGTCTTTTTCTTATGTGCATTTTTTGAAGGGGGACCTTTCCATTTTGTCGATTAACCATACATACTGTAAATACAGATTATATGAGGTCGTCCTATGTTTAAAGTCCTAATGTCTCTTCAAAAAATCAGCCACTATACCGCCACAGGCTGTGCGAAAGGTACAAACTTCCAAGCCAAATAAGGTTGCTCCCACACGAATTGGTGAGTTAGGCGAGTATAAAATCAATATTCATCTTGATCAACTCCCTAAGGAATGCAAATCGCTTAGCGAAGGAGAAGCGAGATGAACAAAACAGTAGCACTGCTTATACTTGTAGGCTTGGTTAGTGAGATTTTATCTGGCTGCTCAGAGGGTAAGTCCTCCGCGAAAAGTGGAGAAGATCAGATTCTGCAATATCAGTCTGCACCTGGAAGTGTCTCTTTCCCAGAGCTGGCGGCGGATTTAGGTTACTTAGGAGATTTGAAGCTAGAGTCTATAGGTGACAGCGTGGGTGGTCCGGAAAGCATTCAATTAACCGCGACGAAACAAATTGACTTTGGTGCAGCATTCAATGGAGCCATTATTAAATCTTACGCCAAGAACGTAAAAATAAAGTCGGTCATTGGCTCCTATGGCAGTGATAAAAATACGTTTGTAGGTGCATATGCCCTCGAGGGGGGAGCTATAAAGTCGGCTAAAGATTTTATTGGTAAAAAGGTAGGGGTGAATATTCTCGGTGCCCATTCGGAATTCGTCATTAAAGATTATTTACGCCAAGGCAACTTGACCGAAAAGGAAATTGAACAAGTAACCTTGGTTACAGTCCCAAGTTCTAGTGCAGAACAGATTCTGCGAAATCATCAGATCGATGTGGTTATGTTAAGCGGGATTGCCCGGGATCGGGCTTTAACAACAGGAGGGGTCGCAGAAATTTTCAAGGATATTGATGTGTTTGGGACAGAGTTTACTGCGGGTGATTACTTTTTCACAGATCAGTATATCAAGGATAATCCTAATACCGTCAGGCAATTTGTAGATGGAGTGGCTAAGGCGATTGAATGGGCACGAACCACACCTAGGGAGGAAGTCATTAAGCGATTTGAGGAAATTATTAATAAGCGTGAACGAAAGGAAACAACGGACAATCTTAAGTTTTGGAAGAGTACAGGCATATCTGAAGAGGGCGGCGTCATTACACCATCGGAATACGATGTTTGGATTGATTGGCTTGTGGCAAATGGGGAGCTTAAAGAAGGCCAAGTGAAACCGGAAGAGTTATATACGAACGAATTTAATCCTTTTGCTAAATAATTTTCTATATAAGTTGAAAAATAAACAATAGGAGTGATTAGCATGACAAAAAAACAAATGAAACTCGGGGCATTCATTAATCTACCTGGTCATCATGTAGCAAGCTGGCGTCATCCTTATTCAGGGGCAAGTCGGGCATTTGATTTGGAGTATTTAACGGAGATTGCACAAACGGCTGAGCGTGGTAAGTTCGACATGGTGTTTTTTGCAGATGTATTGGGTCAAAAGCTTTCGGGAAATGCACAATCATCATTGAAGCTAGACCCCGTTATTATTATTTCGGCACTCGCAGCGGTAACTAAGAATATTGGGTTAACGGCCACTTTGACGACTACCTATAACGATCCATACCATGTAGCGCGTAAATTCGCAGCCATTGATCATTTGTCTAAGGGGCGTGCCGCCTGGAATGTAGTAACATCAGCTAATGAGGGGGAAGCTCTCCTGTTTGGTAAGGATAAACATTTGCAGCATGCATCCCGCTATGAACGTGCAGAGGAATTTGTGGAGGTTGTCAAACAGCTCTGGTTATCCATTGAGTCTGAGGCGCTAGTCATCGATAAGGAACAAGGCCAGTATTTAAATGTAGACAAGGTACATCCCGTTGACCATGAAGGAGCCTGGTTTAAAGTACAAGGTTCACTTGATTCATCCACAACACCACAAGGACATCCCGTGATAGTTCAAGCCGGATCGTCTGAATCTGGAAAAGAATTGGCCGCGAAGACCGCGGAAGTTATTTTTACAGCATGGCAAACCCTTGAAGAAGCGCAAACCTTTTATCGGGATGTTAAGGGTCGGTTGGCTAAATATGGTCGTAAGCCGGAGGACTTGACGATCATGCCCGGTGTGTTTATTACTGTAGCGAAAACTGAGGAAGAAGCTTTGTTGAAACAGCAGCAATTAAACAGCTACATTTTGCCTGACGTAGGATTATCGTATTTGTCAGCTTTCACCAACATTGATTTGTCTGGGTATGACGTCGATGAACCACTTCCAGAATTCAGTTCCATTGAAGATGAGACCAATCCGCGTATCCGCTACAACATTATTCGTGATATTGCCAAACGTGAAAATCTGCAATCCATACGTGCAATTTATGAACGGATCGCTGGAGCACGCGGACACCGGGAAATCGTTGGAACCCCTGAACAAATCGTAGATCAATTAGAAGAATGGTTCTTAAATGAAGGGGCAGATGGATTTAATGTGATGCCTCCCCATTTCCCAGAGGGCTTTAACGATATTGTTGAATTGGTAATTCCTGAACTACAGCGTAGGGGCTTATTCCGCACTGAATATGAGAGTAACACGCTTCGAGGAAATTTAGGACTATCTGTACCTGTTGTACCCACACTTGAAAAAGTACTAATCGTTGCGAGCACAGGAGGGAATGTGTAATGAGCAAAGCAGTCATTATTAATGGAGGAAATACTAGAAAATCTCGATTAACAGCTATTCATCAGCAGGTTGAAAGATTTCTAACGCAAGAGGGGATTTGGCATCATTCGATCTATGTACATGAGTTACCAGCGGACGATTTGCTTACGGCCAATTTCGCCAGTGAGGAGATTCTGCGGGCCAATGCGCTAGTGGAAGAAGCGGATATTGTCGCCGTATTAACGCCTATCTATAAAGCCTCCTATACGTGAATCTTGAAGACCTATTTAGATCTCCTTCCGCAAAAAGCGCTGGTTGGTAAGCGAATTGTACCTATTGCTATTGGGGGTTCGTTAGGCCATCTTCTAGCGATTGAATATGCATTAAAACCCGTCTTATCTGTACTGGGTGCTACTGAGATTTTAAATACGGTTTATTTCTTGGATCGGCAAATTGAACGTTTAGAAGCTGATGGGTATCGTATTGATGAGGAAGCGGAGCAGAGGCTAACCGTGGAATTACTAAAGCTTGTACCTGCAAAAATAACTAATTAGACTAGGGAGAACAGGAAGTTAGGGGGTAACATTAACGCAGCCTTTCGGGGTTGCGTTTTTTGTGTTGTGATTATTAATCTCATGAACGAACGTTGAAAAAGGTCCCCAGTCTCCATTTGGTGAACTATAAGTTGTATGATGGTTTCTTGCCATTCCACAATTATCAAAACATTTTGTTAATGCTCCGCCCTTTTCTCCGTATTAACTTATGTAAGTTTCTTCACAACAAATTGCGCAATTTGTTTAGCTTTTCGATGAAGGTGAGGTGGAAGGAGGGTGGAGATGGAGGTTATCCAGGGTAAAGTGGAGCGTTACATGAATACCGAAAGATCACGTGAAGCTATCATGTCCAAAGAGGAATTTACCCGGATGTATGATACGTACTACCAACGTGTTTACAAATATATCTGTTATCGGATTAATAACCACCACGCGGCAGAGGACATATGCAGTCAGGTGTTTGAGACTGTGATGTGTAAGTATTATAGTTTTTCACAAGAAAAATCGAATTTTGAGGTGTGGCTGTTTGCCATTGTAAGAAATGCTGTGACGGACTACTTTCGGGCGCAGAAGAAAAGAAGCTATACCTCACTGGATTCGTTGCTGGAGCTTATATTTCCCAAGCCGTCTCCTGAGGAGCTGGTGATCCGTGAGGATAATAATCAGGCACTGTTCAAGGCGCTCTCCAAGCTGCGTGAGAAGGAACGCAATATCATTGCAATGAAATATGGGGCTGGGCTGAAAAATTCCGAAATTGCACAGATCATGGGAGTTAGTGAGTCCAATATCGGTGTCGTAGTATATAGAAGCTTGAAAAAACTGCATATTTCCTTAAAGGCAGGAGGGTTCAAAAATGAATAAGAAAGATGATCTCACCAAATTCAGTAAGACCATAGAACTGCTTGAGAATGCCGAACAGGGCAGCACTATCTCCAAAGAAAGAATCTATAACCGCTTGATATACAAATTGGACCATGGGGCACTTAACCCCCAATCAGAGATAAAGGACGGGATAACGATGAAAAAAAGCAGCTGGAGAAATGCAATAGTGATTGGCAGTGCAGTAATTTGTTTGGGTGGAGCTTTCTCTGCAACCTCCTATGCACAGGATATGTTCCAGTCGATCATGGCAAAGTTTGAAGTGGGAAATCTCGAAATCACACAATACGATAAGGAAATCCCATCGGCTGCACAGTCAATGACTCCTTCTGAAGATGCCCAAGGCGGGGAGAATGCGGTCATTGAATTGCCGGTTGCAGCTAAGTTGAGCCTAGATGAAGCACGTGCAGCACTTGGCATGAACTTCCCGGCACCCGACTGGATGGGAGACTATAAGTTTATGAATTGTGTTCTTCAGGGGACCAGCATGGTTGAAGTGCAGTATAATTCCGGTGAGAATGCTGTGAATTTTCTAATCT
The DNA here is from genome assembly GCF_037963285.1 of Paenibacillus sp. FSL H3-0329. Lineage (NCBI taxonomy): Bacteria > Bacillati > Bacillota > Bacilli > Caryophanales > Paenibacillaceae > Paenibacillus > Paenibacillus sp. FSL H3-0329. The sequence continues at coordinate 801,593 of NZ_CP150150.1, forward strand.
CCAAGGGCGGCGACAATGGGATCAGCACTACAGAAGAAGTGAAGACAGAAGTAATCAACGGGACTAAAGTTTATTTTGCAAATGGAATTGTGATTTGGGAAGAGGATGGCTATACAGTAGAGTTGTATTCCCAAGTAGATTTTGACCAAGCTACACTAGGGAAAATCATTGATAGCTTTAACATTGGTGCGCCTGTTCAGCCTTTAGAGCAAGGTCAAGTGAAGGAGAACTTGCAAAAGAATGGCGCAGCAGTTGCAGCTCCGGCTCCGGCTGTAGATTCAAAATAAAAGACTTACTCCGGGCAGCAGCAGCCTATAGTTACACACAGAAGACGCGAGGGGATTAGTCCCCTGAGCGTCTTCTTTTTTGAGCACACTTTTATAGAACGTTCCCCAACCATTGCCACCCCCCAAAAACAAAAGTATAATTGATAATGATTATCAATTAATGAATGAATAAAGAGTTATGTGCATTTATATAAGCAGTAAAGAGGTGACAGCATGCAAAAACAATCGCAAAAGACGGATTTAAGCGAGGTTAGAAAATATATAGAAGAGAATTTCACGAAGCACTTGTCTTTAGCCCATTTAGCTAATCTTTCTGGTCTTAGCTCCAGTTATTTTTCCTCGGCGTTTAAACAGGAATATATACAAAGTCCAATGGAGTATGTTACTCAGCTGCGGATTCAAAAGGCTAAACAATTATTGCAGAAACAAGACGTTCGCTTGAAGTTTATAGCAGAAGCGGTTGGATATAGTGATGAGTTTTATTTTAGCCGAGTGTTCAAAAAGGTTGAAGGGATCTCCCCAACGATGTATTCCAGCCAACAAAAATCAAATATCGGTGTTGTAACTGGGAATATGATGGGATATCTACATGCGGCAGGAGTGGTCCCTTTTGCTGCACCCTTAAGTGCAAAATGGACACCGTACTACTATAATTTGTGGTCGCAAGAAATCGAGCATAAGGTAATCTTGACCCAAAACAAAAATTATTGCAGCCCAAATGAGCTATTGCATTTGCCAATTGATCTTCTTATTTCTCCAAAAGATCTGTCGTCAGAGCTGGTAAAACAGATAGAGGATCATTTTCCAATCTATTGGCTGGATGATAAACAAGATTGCTTAATAGCGTTAACTGAACTTGCTGCCCGATTAAATAAACAAGAAGAAGCGAAACAGTGGATCACGCAGTATAGGGCAAGATTGGAAGACGTTCGTCGCGAGTTAGGGTGGATCACAAATCCACCTAAAATTCTAGTTATACGTATCTATCAGCAACAAGTTTTTGCTTATTGTAATACAGGCATTCAGCATCTTTTGTTTCAGGATTTGGGAGCGGAATCTGGTTATGAGCAGCCTGTTCTATATAATGCCGAGATTACTTTTGATGAGTTAAGTGAATTGAAGGTAGATAAGCTGTTTACGATTATATGCCCCGATGATGAATCACGCGCAACATGGCATCATCTGCAGAGAGACGCTGGGTTTAGACAGTTAGAGGCTATTAAGCAGCAACAAATCTATGTTATTCATTCTGATCCTTGGTTTGAATACTCTCCTGTGGCTTTAAAACGAATGCTAGAGGAAGTTGCAGTAATGATGATACCTTGAAAATGTACATGTCTAATCATAAGATGTTACATGGTCAATGCGTCCTATCTCTTATACACTCAATACTGAGAATGATTATTATTGAGAATATAAGAAAGAGGGAAGGTCTATCATGAAGGGGTTTAATACAAAAACAATAAGTTATGTTGTAATGGTTGGTTTATTATCCATTCTACTAACAGCTTGCGGCGGCAATAATACAGCGAATCAGCAAGCAACAGATACTCCAGCAACAACTAGCGAAACGAGTGCAACTGCAACGGAGGAACCCGCTGTACAAGAAACGGAAGTAGCGGCTAGAGAAGCGTTTGTAGTAACTGATCAAGTTGGCAATACAGTAAACATTCCGGGGACTGTACAAAAGGTGTATGCCCCTGGTCTAGAGGATTACTTAGTTACCCTTGGTGTAACCCCAGTAGCCCAATGGTCCACGGGTGAAAGACCGCAGCAGTATCTACAGGATACGTTAAGTGGTGTAAAAGAAATCAGCTTCGCTAATGGTGTTCCCTCTCCAGAATCTGTAGTAGATTTGGAGCCGGAATTAATTATATTCCCCACTGCTTTTTATGCACAAAATGGTGTTTATGAAAACTACTCGCAAATTGCTCCAACTTACGTGTTTAAGAATGCACTCGGCAATGTAGTGGAGGCCACAGAAACGATTGCGAAATTGCTAGGTTTAGAGGATAAAGCAACAGAAGCTATTGCTGCTTACAATACAAAGCTGGAAGCAACTAAAGCACAGTTAGCCAGCGTATCTGCCGGTAAAAAAGCAATTTATATTAATGCGAATGCCCGTGCGATCTTTTTAGTGGGTAACTTCCATTACGGGGGTTATGTGCTGAGTGAGCTAGGCTTTGCTCAAAGTGCTCTTGTAGAAGGTGAAATGTCCGCTGATATTTCGCTGGAGATGCTGTCTGATTTAGACGCGGATTATATCTTTATTAACGATAATGATGGTCTGGGAGATGCCTTCCTGGCAGACATTAAAGCTAGTCCTTTATGGAAGGCGCTGCCGGCAGTTCAAGCAGGTAAAGTGTTCGAGGTGGATGGCGATCACTGGAGATCCAGCGGATTAATTGCTTATCAAAAAACGATGGACGATATTGTAGCGTTCCTGCTGCCATGATTATCAAACCGTATGTAAAACCAAACTATGAAACGATGCTGATCACGAGTAAAGCTAACAATAAGGACTATGAAATTTTTATTGCCAAACCTTTGGATGAGCCTGCAAAAGATGGCTACGGTGTCATTTATGTTCTTGACGGTAATGGACTTTTTGAAACCGCAGCAGAAATCACCCGATTGCTGACGCGTAAGCCTAAAGGCTATCCACCCGCGATTGTTGTTGGCATTGGTTATCCTGGAGGTGAGGCGTTTGATACCGTGCGTCGAACCTATGATTTAACCATGCCCGCCGAGCTCGCGAATTTACCGAAACGTCCCAACGGCGAGCCTTGGCCAGCATTTGGCGGGGCAGATGAGCTGCTAGCCTTTTTTGAAAAAGAGTTAATGCCAGCCATTGCCCAGCAGTTCGTTATCAATAAGCAGAAGCAAGCATTATATGGTCATTCCTTTGGCGGATTATTTGTTCTGCATGCCTTATTTACACAACCTACCTTGTTTTCGCATTATATTGCAAGCAGTGCTTCCATCTGGTGGAATGACTACGCACTTTTAAAGGAATATGAGAATTTTAAAGCTGATTTACACAGTAATATGCTAAGTCAGTTACCTAAAACGCTTATGATTGCCGGTGGAGAAGAGCTGGATTATATGGTCAAGGATAGCTTGGATTTATGTAACAGCATGATGTCCTTACACCTTCCAAGCTTTGAAGTAAGCTGGGCATTGCTTGAGCAAGAGGAGCATGTAAGTGTAATCTCGGGTGCGATTAGTCGGGCCGTCAAATTTTTGCTTACCACATCCTCTGACTTGCGTTAGAAATCATATTCGTTTGCATCTGAGCTGGCCCTTGGCTGGATCTTTTTGTAAAGTGAAGGGAAAGGGTTGGAAACATTGGCCGCAAATGTTCAGAAATCATCACTAGCAGGAGAAAAAAAGTTCTCCTTTTTAGTATTACTAATCCTCATGCTCCTCCTATTAATAGGCGTATTAGTGCTTGCTATGGCCCTTGGCGCGAAAAAAATACCCTTCGCAGATGTATTCATGTCGATCATCGCTTTTGATGATAAGGCTTCTACTCATCAGGTGATCCAATCCATTCGTTTGCCCCGGGTACTTGCCGCTATGGCAACGGGCGCTGGATTTGCAGTAAGTGGAGCAATTATTCAAGGGATTAGTCGCAATCCTTTAGCCGATTCGGGGATTCTTGGGTTAAATGCTGGGGCCGGGGTCACGTTAGTTATTGCTATGGTTTTCCTGCCGACGATTTCATTCACAGGTACACTTTGGCTCTGTATTCTAGGTGCGGGATTAGGAGCGGGTTTAGTCTTTAGTGTTGGTTTATTAAGTAAACGAGGCATGACGCCTATTCGGCTTGTATTGGCGGGTGCTGCCATCTCTGCAATGCTAACTGCCCTAAGTGAAGGAATAAGTATCTTTTTTTCAGTGGCACAGCAGGTGGCTTTTTGGTATGGAGGAGGTTTAAGTGGCATTAGTATGGCTCATTTACAGCAAATGTTGCCGTGGATGCTTCTTGCGCTATTACTTGCCATCGTAATTTCAAAGTCGATTACTATACTATCTGTAGGGGATGAGACAGCGGAAGGGTTAGGCGTTAATATTAAGCTTATCAAAAATCTCTCGCTTTTATCCGCATTTATGTTGGCTGGGATTTCATGTGCTTTAGCTGGATCTGTAAGCTTTGTGGGCTTAATTGCTCCGCATTTGGTACGTTACATAGTGGGTGTGGATTATCGTTATATTATTCCATTATCCGCAGTTCTGGGGGCCATCCTTGTTGTGCTTGCTGATTTAGTGGCACGTATCGTAAATGCCCCTTATGAAATCCCTGTAGGTGCTGTAATTGCGGTTATTGGTGTTCCGTTCTTTCTATATTTGGCACGTAAAGAAAGGCGGGAACTATAGTGAAGCTAAGATGGAAGTTTATAATTATAGCAATCATTTTACTGCTAGGCTTTATATATAGTGTATCTACTGGTCAAAGCAGCTTAAGCTTACAAGAGTTATGGCAAACCGTATTAGGAAAGGGAACACCGAGGCAGGAGCTTGTACTTTTTCAGTTCCGTATTCCACGTATGATCTTGGGTTTTCTAGTAGGTGGCGCGTTGGCAATAGCAGGAATGCTGCTGCAAGCCATAAGCCGAAATGCTTTAGCAGACCCGGGCATATTGGGGATAAATGCTGGTGCTGGATTATCCATGATGTTATTTTTACTGTTACAAAATAGCTCAACCGGCTTACATACGTATGTTCAGCCACTGTATGCTTTATTGGGCGGATTTATTGTTGTCGCTCTATTATTTATGCTTTCCTATGATCGTAATCAAGGCATTATTCCCATTCGATTAATTTATACAGGTATTGCTGTTGCGGCTGCGATTAGTGCATTTATGATTGTGTTAACCTTTGTACTAGATCCTTCGCAATATCAGATGATTAAGGTGTGGCTGGCAGGGAACATAGGGAATAGTAATTGGAGTCACGTGTATGCTATGCTGCCTTGGTTACTTCTTATTGTGCCTTTATTAATTCGGAATCATCTTATATTGGATGTACTAAGGCTTAACGATCCTGTAGTCATTAGTTTAGGGGTATCTCTAAATAAATATCGTGTTTGGTTTTTAGTGTGTAGTGTCTTATTAGCGGCACCAGCGGTTGCCGTTAGTGGAAGTATTGGATTCGTAGGTTTAGTAGTTCCACATTTAGTTAGACGACTCTTTCGTGGTCATAAAATAATGATTCCCGCATGCCTACTAATAGGTGGCGGATTAGTTGTTATTGCAGATGCGCTTGGTAAAATGGTAGTAGCCAATACTGAAATACCAGCAGGAGTAATCGTGGCTTTAATCGGTGCTCCATACTTTTTATATTTATTGATTAAAAGTGAATAATTGAAAAAAACTTTGCGATTGGTGCTGGATATAAAAAAGAATGCCTTGATTATACTATAATCCAAGGCATTCTTTTTTATATAGTTTTCGTTTTCAGCTTTTCTAAAAGATCTTTCCACCAGTAAATAGATTGCTCTAGTTGAGAAGCGTAGTAGCTTTCCATGAAATCTACGACGTCACGGGTGGAGCTATCTACATCTATTTGCTGGTAAATTTGATTTAATTGATCTTTTTTTATAAGTGACTGTTCAATTTTCTTCTCGATAATCGGGATCACTTTATCAGTCTCTACAAAACGAAGATTCACAAGAGCGACAATCATATCTGAAATAGATTCTGCATCTTCTATTACCTTATAAATTTTGAGCGGGAGCTGCTTGCGCCCTTTATCGGTAATGGAAAACACCTGTTTGTCTGGACGATGTTCTTCTTTGATAATCTCTACCTGTTCAACTAAGCCCTGTTTCGTAAGAGATTCAAAGTGATAATACAGTTTGCTTTCAGATAGATTGAGCAATTTATCAAAAGGAATAGGGGTGGATAGTTCTTTTTTTAATTTATAAGGATAATTATTTTCATCCATTAACTTACTTAAGATATAAATTTGAATTGACATCACAGAACCCACTCCTAATTGTTGGCTAAACTCTATCTTACCAAACCTAGGCGGTTATTTCAGCTGTATTTTTAACTTCAACGGGCAGTATAGTTTCTTTAGTCAGAGGTACAGATTTATGAACAAACCGGACGATAACAATGTTAATCATCATAGCCCCGGCAAATACGCCTGCTAATCCCCATAAGAAGGGTGCTGGACTAATAGAACCAAACATTTGTGCCAAATAAGCTTGCACAGAATAATACATCGGGGTGATGCGGCCGAACCAATCGTATGGTGTATACATCATATCACGAGGCATGGTAGCACCATTGGCGATGGTTTGCATGAGCAGGATTGGAATATTTAAGACCATACCGCCTTCGCCAACTAGGAAGACCATAATCGCACACACGTTAAATGCAGCCATATACATTAGAATTTGCTGAGCAGCAACTGGTAACAGTAAGGATAGGTCTACATCTGCAACAGAGAAGGCAATGGTTAAAGCAACGACAGTTGATAATACAGCGATTAATAAAGCTGTGAGTTGAACGAACATAAATAGTTTTGTCTTGCTTGCTTTCCCGCGGTTCGCTTTAAAAGAAGCAACTAATTGCATGGAGGCAATCATTGCCCCAACATAACCAGCCATAGTTAAGAACATAGGTAGCATGTTGTTGTGCATGCCGTCCGGAACATCATTGATGACAACATAATTCCCGACATAACTATTTTCAATTTGTGTAGCCATTGCGGTGGCTTGTTCTTCTGGTACGTTAAAGTTCATTAACACACCTTTTGCGGTTTGCTCTGAGAAGTTCGCGCTTAATTGTTTGTTAATTTCTCCTACAACGGAAGACATGGCTGAAGATACCATGGTGGCAGAAGCTTCGTTGACTGTGAAATCAATACTTGCGGATACCTTACCGCTTTGAACGTTGGCGGAAAATTCTTCTGGAATATGGACAACTAGAGCTAACTTATTATGTTCTAATTCATCCATCGCCTTTTTATTCGATACATCGGTTTTTATCGTTTTGAATGGTAAGCTCTCCGTGAACTGACTCGAAATCTGAGCCCCATATTGACCGGCATCATCATTGACGATAGCAATTTTTAAATCATCCATGTTCCCTGGAAGTGCTGTATACCCTGGTAAGAAAATACCAAGCATCGCAATGGCATAGAACACACCCATAAAAATAGAACCAATGGCCCCTTTGGACTTCAAAAACTGTGAAAACTTCAACTGTATACCTTCTTTCTTCTGAATAACACTTTTATTTTAGTACTCCAATTAAAGTACTTTTAACTGAGTGAGATTTATAGTACGATAATTCATTATAAATGTCAAATTTAAGATACAATGGGTAAGTAGTGAATGATTAAAAAAATGAATAACTGAAGGGACTTCGAACATGAACAAGGTCATTGTAATTGGTGCAGGCATATTAGGGGCTTCAGCAGCTTATCAGCTAAGTAAGTTAGGTGCTGAGGTCATCATTATAGATCGTAAGGATGTTGGACAAGCAACGGATGCAGCAGCAGGGATTATTTGTCCATGGTTGTCTCAACGCAGAAACAAAGCATGGTATCGTCTTGCTAAAGCGGGTGCAAGCTTTTATCCGGCACTTATTCAAGAGTTGGAAGAGGCTGGAGAAACCGAGACTGGATACGCAAAAGTAGGAGCGATATGTATCCATGAGGATTTGAAAAAGTTACTCGCGATGAAAGAAAGAGCGGAGCTGCGCAGAGAGGACGCCCCTGAAATAGGGGAACTTACGATGCTGACGGATCTTGAAGCGCAAGAGAAGTTTCCATTATTGTCGGAAGGTTATCATGCGCTGCATGTATCTGGTGCAGCAAGAGTGAACGGACGTGAATTACGTGATGCTTTGCTAAGAGCGGCACAGCGTAACGGTGCGCAAATGATTGAGGGCGATGCTATTTTAGAGCATGCTGATCATGAAATTAAAGGGGTTAGCGTAGGAGAACAGACATTCACAGCGGATGAAGTGATTGTGTGCGCAGGGGCTTGGTCTAACGCTTTGCTTCATCCGCTTGGGATCATGCTCCAGGTGCGTTATCAAAAAGCTCAAATTATGCATTTGAAGCTTGCTCAACAAGCGAGTACAGAGCAATGGCCTGTGGTAATGCCGCCTACAGATCAATATATACTTGCGTTTGCGGATCAAAATATCGTGGTAGGTGCTACTCACGAAAATGATGTCGTAGGTTATGATACTGCTGTAACCGCAGGAGGAATGCAAGAAATATTAAATAAAGGTCTGCAAACGGCTTCCGGTCTTGCGGATTGTAGCCTAAATGAGATAAGAGTAGGGTTCCGTCCTTTTACTGCAGATTTTCTTCCCGTGTTAGGCAGGGTTCAAGGATGGAATAAACTAATTGTTGCTAATGGACTAGGGTCATCCGGATTAACGATGGGACCCTTTCTTGGTGAGCAGCTAGCCAAGCTGGCCATGAATCAACAGGTAGATATTCCGCTTGAAGACTATGCATTAGAGCATGCGATAAATTGATGAGTACGAGCACGAATGGAGGGGAAGTCCAAACATTCACCGCAGTCACGTACTTACCTTAATAGAAAAATCTTAAGTTCAACTAATATAGCGAAGGTTTTTTTTATCCTTTATACTGAAAAGACCAATTAATCTTCCTAGGAGTTGTCTAACGAATCATGATAAAGAAAGAAGTCGCGCATATACGCAAGCAATTTAAGCTGGATCACGATTTAATGAGTATTTACGATATTCTCAACGTGTATATTATGAAGGAAAGCAACGAAATCTATCATTGGGAGCGCCAGCCGTTTGGAATGGTGGACAGAGAGAAGCAGGAGCTGTATATGGGCAATTTCAAAAAACTCCTGACCGGTGAACTGGATCAGAAATTGTTCGAGTTGAAGTTTCAAGCGGAAGCGGAGGAGCCAGCGCAGGTGATGCTTCACCAAGCTTTGGTGACAGGGGATCCGGATGAATGGCAGGACCTGATGCTGCTGTTGGTGGACAGAATGATGGCGGATACTCATTATGAACGGGATACGGTGATCACTTTCGTTCGCGGACAGTATTTCCGCCCGACTAAAGATAGAAACGATGAAGCTGAGGAAAGTGAGAAAAACGAACTATTCGCGCATCCTTTTATTCTATGCAGCGTGAATTCCACGGAGAAACAACGGAAAGCTCTCTTGTTTGATTACGTGGAGCGGGAGTTCAAGTACAATGTCATTGTAGATCCGATCGTCAAGTTAAGTACGCCGGAGCAAGGTTTCTTTTACCCAAGCGTGACGGACAATTATTCCGATGTGAACCGCATTCTGTATTGTACGGGGAAGTCGAACTTCCCGGATCCGCATTTTGTCGGAGAGGTCTTGAATGCCGAAAGATCCAATACGGCTCTGGAAGAGAGAGCTATATTCGAAGACATCGTGAAGGAAGTGGCGGGCGAACAGCTTGATGCAACCACTCTCGCACAGGTGTACGAGGAGATCCATCAGGTCATCGAAACCAACGACGATAAGGAAGAACCTCCAATGCTCGATTATAGAGATCTGGAACGTGTACTGACGGTAAGTGGCGTAGAGAACGTGACAATGGAAAAAGTGGAACGGGCGTTTGAAACGATCGTTGACGATAAGCATTATGAGATGAAGGCGAGCAGCGTAATGCCGAAATTCACTACCAAATCGATTAAGATCGATACAAAGGTAGCTACGATTTCGGTCAGCCCGCAGGATTTAAAATATGTGAAGCAAGTGAATTATCATGGGAGACGCTGCATTTTGATTGAGGTTGACGAAGATGCTGTGATCGAAGGATTCACACTTACTACAGAGAATCTTTAGACCGCTTCAACAATGTTATGGGCTATCCTTAAAGTCTTTGAACAAGACTAAGGATAGCCCAATTTGTTTTGTGTCAAATACGGTGATTAAAGATATAGGTGATATATTCTTTTGCGCTAGTATTAATTTCTTCATCGCTGGCTTGGAATGAAGCTCCAAAAACAGCAAAGTACGGTAGGGCTTCTGCACCTACATGTTTGGCACTGGCTTTAAAGGGTGCGATCACTTCGTCTACGGTAAAAGATACAGAGCCCTCTGGCTGATAATTTTCTTTTTTATCACCGATGGACAGGGCCAGCCCTAGCTTTTTCCCGTTAAGCTTGTCACCGTTTGATCCATAAGCCCATCCGTAAGCCAACACATCGTCAAACCATTTTTTTAATAGCGGCGGATAACTGTACCAATACAACGGGAATTGAAAGATCACATGGTCATAAGCTTCCATTAGATTTTGCTCTCTAGGAACATTAATATTCCAGTCAGGGTACTCCATATAAATCTCATGAAGGGTAATATCGTTGGGATATAATAGCAGTTCTTCTTTCCAGCGCTGGTTGACCCTCGAATTCTCAAGGCCCGGATGCGCCAAAATCACTAGTGTTTTCATGATGAATCTCCATTCTCAGGCCTATATTATTTATGAATATTATTATTATCTTGCAGGTTGTAAAAAAAGAAAATACACACAATAAAGTAAGATGGTTACTTCGAGGTGTGTACTGGACTCCGAAAAAAATATATGCAACAATGAAGTTTTGAGTAAGCTTAATTTGATCAGTATGAACGAGGTGTTAGTCTATGAAACAATATAATCTAGGGATAGAGGCAACACTAGAAATCATCGGCGGAAAGTGGAAAGCTTTGATCATTTGCTTTTTGATGTCCGGTGCCAAAAGAACAAGTGAATTACAGCGTAATATTCAGGGCATCTCACAAAAGGTTCTGATCCAGCAGCTTCGTGAACTTGAGAGGGATGGGCTTGTCAAAAGATTCGTGTACCAGCAGATGCCGCCAAAAGTTGAATACAGCCTCACGGAATATGGCGTTACAGCCAATAAGATCGTGGATGTTATGTGTTCTTGGGGAAAAGAAAATATAAAAATAAGACAAAGACGAGGAGAAGAGATCGTCTTGTTGGAGGATACATGTCCTGGAGCAAATTAAAGCAACAACTGGAGAGTTTTCTCTGTCCTGCGTTATCCGGCAAGGTTGAATATCGTGCAAGCAGTTACCGTTATTTACCTGATAAATCAGGGAGCTGTTATATTTCGGTAGATAAAAAGAACGTACTCAATATGAATGATAGAACTAGCTCAATCAGATGGTATCAGACGGAGCAGGAGATTAAGAATGATTCAGAACTCCAAATTCCTGTCCACCCTGAAGACATCGAAGCGGTTAGAAAAGATAGTAAAGGGAACATCCCGGAGGATCGTCTAATAGTCATTGCAAGAAGCAGAAAGATATCAGAAGTTGCAAAGGAGCTTTTGTCAGCACAGACCTCATTAAGTAAATCGAATTTTATCGTTATAGCTAATAAGTTTTTATCTACTTCTATAGAAGAAAGCTTAGAGAGCGATGATATCCTATTGAATATTCTGGCTTTAGTGGACAGACGGGTTGGGAAAAAGCGGATTTTAAACATGAGCGAGAAGATCCAGTTAAAGCATCCGATTGTGCAATATTTTTATGAACTACGTCGTAGTACATTGTGAATACAGGAGAGGAACCCATAGGATGAAACTGAAACAAATAAATGACTCTATTTATTATTTAGAAAATGTCAGAGAAACAGACAGACCTGTTTTGGGATATGTTTTAGGTGACAGCTTTTCAATAATGATTGATTGTGGCAATTCAAAATCGCATTTAGATGCCTTTATAAAGTGTTTAGATGATAACAATCTGCCACGTCCCAAATATGCTTTGATCACGCACGTTTGATAAGATGCACATAGCGGGGATTATTATCATGGAGAAGGTAAAATTGATCCGATAAAAATGAAAGAATATATTGAGCTTTTATCGACTCTTTCATTTACTACGTATATCCCAGGGCACGACGCCCCTATGAGCAAGGAACAAATCATTCCCTTGTTAAATAGATTTTGTGAGGTAAAGTAAAGGGGAACCGTATCATTAGGGCGAAATTTTGTGAACTGTTAATTAAGCAGGTTTAGCAACAGGGAGTATTTTTAACTCATCGATAGAATTAGGTAATACATGATATAATTGTCACAATGTTATCTAATAGGTGGTGAATATACTTTTGAAAAGAGCATCAACAGAAGAGTTATTGAAGTTTAAACAATCTTTAAGTCCACTTAAAAGAATAGAGGCTAAAGATGAAGTTGCAGCTACGGTAGAAGATTTACTGATTTTGAGCAAAGAACCTGTTTTGAATTTGGTAGAAAAGACGAAATTAAAAGAGAAGTTATCAGTAAAAGAGCAAATCGAGTATTTAAAATTTAAAGGCATTACTTTCAATTCCTATAATGAGTCATTAGCTAAAGAAATATTAACGGATCGAACTTACTATTATAAAGTTACTGCTTTCAGAAAGAATTTTAATAAAGATAGAGATAACAAATACACAAATGTTGATTTTTCAATTTTAAATGATTTAGCTACAATAGATATGCATTTTAGGTATTTATTTTTAAAGTTGTCTTTAGATATCGAACATAATATAAAATCTTTAATTATTCGCTTGATAACTGAGAGTGATGAAGATGGTTTTGAAATTATTGATGAGTATAAATTATTTGAGTTAGAAAGTTATAGACGAAAACTTATAACAAAAGAACTAACGCTTGAAGTAATCGAAAATAAAATGAAAAAATATGAAACTATAGATAAAAAGTTATTGGAGGCATTTAAGTCTCAAAGAGATTATAGCTATGATTTGATTGTTAAAAGGAAAAACAAACCTTCCATATGGGTACTCATTGAATTAATGTCTTATGGTCAATTATGTTTCTTTATTAATTTTTATGTTCAAAAAAAGAAATATAAATATAAAGAATTAAAACTGGCGAATAGCCTATTATTTGATTCGAAAAATATTAGAGATTCCTCTGCACATAGTAGACCTATTATTTTAATATTGTAGGGCCTAATCAATTTTTATATCTAATGAAAAGCATATAAAATTGCAAGTTCGAAATTATATAACTCAAAATTGTAATATGAGTGATTCAAGTACTAATATTCTACTTAGAAATCTTAAAACACATGATATTACTGCCCTACTGTATTTACATGATTATTATGTTAAAGGAAGAATTTCAAGAGTTGAACGTAAAAAAGAATTAGTAAGTCTCATTAAAAGATGTAGATTGAAGAAATCCTTTTATGAAGAACATTCTGAGTTTGGAGAGATAATGTACATTTTATTCAAACTGGTCAGAAATTATAAAGTGAAACCTTAAGATGTTATTGACTTGACTATTTTACAGTGGTAAAATTCAGTTTAGATGAAAGACCCTTCCGCAAGGTCGTCTGGAAAATAGGGTAACAGCTATTTCTAGATTAAAGGAATCAAAATCCTTGAAACAATTATTACTTGTGTAATTGTTTCAGGGATTTTTTAGTATCTAAATTATTTATAGAACTTAGCTTATCACTATCACGGAGAACCTTATCATAAGTAAGTGAGGTTTTGATTTGAAGGTAAAGAAGCTTACTCAAAATAATTAAATCTTGGGTAGGCTTTCTTTTGAGCTATCAGTAATTCAACTTAGTCCTACTGTGCTTGTAAAGTCTGAGCTCGCCATGTGGACATACTTGCTGAAGTAAGGGACTATCTTGGTACCTTTTAAACTTCGCCCTCGGATGATATGGGGAGCCTTATCACATAACAGCTTATTTTATTAGGCGACTTGTTAGGTATGAATTCGGTAGTGTACCGGACGCATGCCTTTTTGTTGTGCCTGATGGGGCAGTTCATAGGGGTTGGCTTATTTGCGTTTATTGGGAAGCAGCGTTACGATTAATCATAAGCAGCCTTGCTTCAAACCCCTCCTGAGCTATTAGAAATCTTAGACGAATTATACATCGATGGCTGGGGACATGTACAGAAAGGGAAACAGAAATGGATAAGAAAATAAGCGTAGAGAATCTAAAACTGACACCACAAAATGATACTTATTATATTGCTTGGAGTATCGGAGTCGATAAGAAGTATAAAAAGCATATGAAAAAAGAAATAAAGAGCCAACTCACAGACGTTCTAGGATCCATGACTCAAAATAATGCTGTGGAGGATATTTCAGTTTACAGTCATAACAAAACAGCCGAAAAACATGGAGAATTCATTATATGGGATTATCTTATCCTAATGCAGATCAAGGAAAAAGAAGATGCCGAAATCATTTTACCTACCTTGAAAAATGTGAATATACCTTTCGTGCTTGAAACAATCCGTATGGAGTTACTTGTAACTACACCAAACAGTACGTACCCTACACCAGGGGAAGGCGCGCGAAAACGGCATGTAAAGCCATTTTATGCAATTGAATATGTCGATGTTCAGCCTAATCATTTAGATGAATTCCGGGACATAATGATTAACAATAACGGACCGGCAATGAAGTACATAATGGAGGAAGCGAGATGGTGTCATAATTTTTATGCATTAGAAACGCTGACTGTCTTCTATCATAATTCAAGTTATCCTACTTGGAATCAGATTCATGTCATAGGTTTGTATTTGGAATCAATTTTTCTATATAAAAAAGATTTCTCAAAAGGGCTGGCACTGACCCACAGCATTTCATTTGAAGAAAACTTTGCGCAGTTAAAGAAGATAAGAACCATGTTATATAAAACGATCGGGAGAAAGATGATCTAGAATAGACCAATGGATAAATGGATCAAATCCACCCCGTAAACTCCAAAATAGACGCTTTAGCGGATTGTGCTTCGGATTGTGCGCCTTTACGCCATTGTTTAGGTGACTCACCCATAAGCTTGGAGAAACATCGGTTGAAGCTGGATATGGACTGAAAACCGACTTGCTCAGAGATGGAGAGAATGGAATCGTCCGTACTTTTTAACTGCTTGCAGGCCTCTTCAATACGGGTACTGTTTAGGAAGTCGAGAGGTGCGGACCCCATAATCTCATGGAATTTCCTGCGGAAATGAGTGGTACTTAGGTGGCACAGATCAGCTAAAAAATCGATGGTAATCGGCATCATGTAGTTTTTAGTGATGTATTCCAGAACGGGTGAGATGACAAAATCGCCCTTCAGGCTATGCTCTGTGTCTTGATTAATCAAGGGTTCATTCCGGGAATGAATTCTAAGAAGCTCTATATAAAGCGATAACAATAAGCCGTAGGCACTTTCTTGATAGTAAGGATTTTTTTGCTTCAATTCCTCTAAGACCGATGTCGCAAGGGTATAAACCTTGGGATGTTCCTCTTTGTTCAAAATACAGTTTGTTCCCTTAATTGCCCACAGATTCGGCTCAAAGTTGCTGTAAGCGCTCTTGAAGGATTGCTGAAAAAGATCCTCAGGCGAAAAAAAGATATAAGACCACAGACTGGCTTCATTCGGCGAACTATAAGTTGTATGAGGGAGATACCTAGGGATGAAGGTCACATCTCCGGCTTTAAAAGGCACAGATTCTCCTTTGATCTCCATGATGCCGCTATCCGAATGGCAAATGCCAATCTCCAAATGATTATGGAAATGCAGATGTTCACTTTTAATATCAGAAATCTTCCAACGTTCACCGCTTAACAGCAGGATAGGAAAGTTTATCGGTAAGCTGTAGTGGCGGTATTCAATGATGGGCTTCTTTTTTCTGGGCATATTCTCAATACTCCCATTCTTATTACGTAGGTTGAGTAGATTATAGGTTAACGTTATATCAAATTCAACTATATAAAGAGAACTTGATATTATACAATTTGGGAAAAAAGTGGCGGAGGAGAAGTTTGGAACTGTAGGAGCGTTAGCGTCCGCCTTTGTCAGCAGATTTCCACCGCGAAGAGCGGTATAAAATCAAGAAATTCTTACGACAACAGCGGCCGGAAGTCCAAACATTCTCTGTAGTCACGGCCAATCCCGAAATATAAGAACTACTAGTTAATGGTTGAAATTGCACAGTTTAGTTATGAATATGCTTAGAATCAGACCATTTTACTACTTACAATAGAGTTAGTAAAGCGTTTACAATATGGACGGACAGCTCTCAAGCGCCTTTGGGGGCGTGTGCGAAAGAGAGGAGAAACAAGATGCTTCAATTAAATTATGACAGAGAAGAGATTTTAAGGGTCATCGATAAAGTGGTCAGAAAAACAATGGCGATGGATCTAACATGGGACTGGCCTTGTGGTGTGGCTTATTATGGGGTAACCAGAGCTTATGAAACTACAGGAAATAAAGAGTATTTGGATATGCTTGTCCAGTGGGCAGATGAATATATCGAGCTGGGTCTGCCGGATTGGACAGTTAACACCTGTGCTATGGGCCATATGCTGATCACCTTGTATGAAGAAACAGGTAACCAGAAGTATTGGGATATTGTGATGAGCAAGGTGGATTATCTGCAGAACAATGCGCTTAGATTCGGAGATCATGTGTTGCAGCATACCGTCTCTATTTCTAATGATTTTCCAGAACAGGCATGGGCGGATACCTTGTTTATGGCGGCATTTTTTCTGCTTCGTGTAGGAAGCAAATTAAAGGATCAGGAAATGATCCAAGATGCCTTGAATCAATATTATTGGCATATCAAATACCTGCAAGATCCTAGCAGCGGGTTTTGGTACCACGGCTACAATAATGTGAAGCAGGATCACATGTCTGGACTATTCTGGGGCAGAGCGAATGCTTGGGGCGCATACACTATGTCGCAAGTTAAAAAGCTTTTGAAAGAATGGTATCTGTATCCGCAGTGTATGGACGTGGAGTGTTCGCTGCGCGATCAGCTGGCCGCACTCAAGCTGGTGCAAACGGAGAACGGCCTGTGGCGGACTGTACTAGATGACGAGGAGTCTTATGAAGAAGTATCCGCGTCTTGCGGCATTGCGGCTGCTATGATCAATAACGGCAATCCGCTGCATACCAAATATGTGCAAAAGGCCCTGAAAGGTATTTTGAACAATATCAGTGAAGATGGACGGGTACTAGGTGTTTCTGGCGGAACAGCGGTTATGAAGGATCGGGAAGGATACCGCAATATTCCAAAAGACTGGAATCAAGGCTGGGGGCAAGGCTTAGCATTAGCTTTTCTATCCGATATGCTTAAATAGGAGGGATCCAAGTTGTCCAAAAAAACAACGGGGGCCTTTACACTGCCGGGAGAATCCGGTTATGAGGCATTGACCCTGGAATTAGCTGAACGTTGGGGTGCCGATGTCATCCGTGACAGTGACGGCACACAGTTGTCCGATGAGATTATCAACGCAGGATACGGCATTTATTCTACAATCTGCATCATCAGAGATCATAACGAATGGGCGTCCCAGAATTCAGACAAGCTGCAGCAGAGCTTTTTAATAACAAATCCTAAGGTAGCGGTACAAGATTATTTATCCATCTATCTGATGGAGGATTTTTTTGCTGAACAATTCCGAGTGAATGATTCCAAAGAGGCGTTTAAGTACTGGCAGGTTTTTGACCGAACGACGGGCGAAGAGGTTCCAAGAGAACTGTGGAATTATGAGCGGGAATCGGGAAATGTAGTCATTACTGGAATTGCACCTTGGCATAAATACACAGTCAGCTTCATGGTCTATCGGATTTGGGAAGAGATCTCCATGTACAATCACACCACGAATCACTGGGAAAAAGAGCATCTGATGCAGATTGATCCCATCTATGTAGAAACGCAAAAATATTTACTCCATTGGATAGAAGATTGGTGTCATAAGCATAAGGAAACAACAGTGGTTCGATTTACCTCCCTCTTTTATAATTTCGCCTGGATCTGGGGCAGTGATGAGCGCAATCGCCATTTGTTCTCGGACTGGGGTTCATATGATTTTACGGTAAGCTCAAGAGCGCTTGATCTGTTTGCCAAAAAATATGGGTATTCGCTCACGGCCGAGGATTTTGTGAATGGTGGGAAATATCGGGTCAGTCATATCCCGGCGCAGCAACGGAAGCTGGACTATATGGCATTTATCAATGATTTTGTCATCGAATTTGGTAAGCAATTAATTGATATTGTGCATAAGCACGATAAGCTGGCGTATGTCTTCTATGATGATAGTTGGGTTGGCATGGAGCCTTACAATGACCGTTTTGAAGAATTTGGTTTTGACGGGATGATTAAATGTGTGTTCTCAGGATATGAGGCAAGGCTTTGTTCTGGTGTAAAAGTAGATACCCATGAGATTCGGCTGCATCCCTATTTATTTCCGGTTGGATTGGGAGGGCTTCCTACGTTTATGGAGGGAGGTAACCCTACGCTCGATGCCAAAAAGTATTGGATTAATATCCGGCGCGCCTTGCTCAGAGAGCCTATAGATCGGATTGGACTGGGCGGATATTTGCATCTTGTAGAGCCTTATCCGGATTTTTGTGATTATATCGAAAAGATCGCGGATGAATTCAGAGAAATTAAAGAGCTGCATCATAAAGGCAAACCGTATCACATTAAGACGAAGGTAGCCATTTTACACGCTTGGGGTAAATTGAGATCGTGGACTTTGTCCGGGCATTTCCATGAAACGTATATCCATGATCTGATTCATATCAATGAGGCTTTGTCCGGATTGCCGATTGAAGTCCAGTTCATTGATTTTGAAGATATCCGTAAGGGAGTATTACAAGAGTGTGATGTAGTGATTAATGCCGGCTCGGCAGGTTCAGCATGGAGTGGCGGAGAATACTGGAGTGACCATAAGTGCGTGGACTTACTGACAGCGTGGGTTTATGAGGGCGGTACTTTTATAGGTGTCAATCAGCCTTCGGCGCTTGAAGGTTATGACAGCTTTTTCAGAATGGCCCATGTGCTTGGTCTCGATGAGGATACAGGCTCCAAGGTAGCTCATGGAAGATGGACATTTGAGGCTAGAGATGAGCAAGGTTTAGTGCCTGAAGGAGCCAGTATAACACCTAAAAATAACATTTATCTTACGGATGGCTCGGCAGCGGTATTGTGTGAAAAGAGTGGGATGATAACATTGTCTGCCCATACCTTTGGTAAAGGAAAGGGGATCTACCTGCCTTCTTTCACCTTAAGCTTTGAAAATACAAGATTGCTGTTAAATGTGATTCGTTATGCCGGGAATGAGTTAAAGGACACAAAGTATATTACGGATAATTTATATACAGAGTGTGCGTATTATCCAGAAAGTAAAATACTCGTCGTGATTAACAATAGCGACCAGCTTCAAAAAACTACGATTGATACAGAATATGGACAACAAACGTTGGAATTAGATCCGTTTGATACTATTATCCGGACTATTGGCGATTAATTACATTAAAAAAGCTCAAGCCAGCGGCTAACTTGCCGATGCTTGAGCTTTTTGCTGTGAGGCTTATAGTATCTATTATCTACTTATTTTGCTTTTATGAATTCAGCAGATTTGATCCCAGCTTGACGGCCGAAAATAATGATTTCTGCAACAGAGTTGCCGCCGATCCGGTTTTGTCCGTGTAAGCCGCCTGTAACTTCACCAGCCGCAAACAGACCAGGAATAGCTTCACCATCTTTATTTAGAACTTCTGTGTTCGTATTGATCTTCACGCCACCCATGGTGTAGTGAATCCCAGGAGCAATTTTAATAGCGTAGAAAGGACCAGTGGACAGGTCATTGTCCATTCCTGTAGTTCTGCCAAATTCGGCATCCTTTTTATTCTTAACGGCGCTGTTCCAAGTATCAAGCGTTGTTGCCAGCTTATCCTCTGGAACACCGATTTCTTTGGCCAAAGCTTCGATGGAATCCGCCTGAATCACGAAACCCATTTTGTCATATTGTTCAATAGCCTTCACACGGGATTTAACACCGGAATCAAAGACCAGCGTAGCTGCTTTTTCAGGCAGTGTATTAATGGAAGCCGTTACTTTATCACGGGTATCCAATTCGTTGGTGAAGCGTGTACCTTCACTGGAAACAAGGATAGCGCCTTCCCCACGAACAGCTTCGCCAATGAGGTAGGATTTTTCTTGCTGCACAGTCGGGTGAACTTGGATTTGATCCATATCGACGGTTGTGCCTCCGAGTTTCTCAATCATCTTGATGCCGTCTCCGGTACTGCCGATTTGGTTAGTAGTAACGTAGCCTTCCAAGTCAGGTCTTACTTCGGAGATCAAATCCATATTGGCACCGAACCCGCCAGTGGTTACAACGACAGCATCTGCCGTAATTGTTTTTTCCTCTGTTTGGTTAAAGAGGACTTTAACGCCATTAACCTTGCCGTCTTTTTCGGTAATTTCTTTGACATCAGCATTCACGAAAAGTGGAATTTCTTTCTCTTGTACGTTTTTCACTAAACCTTTGACAAGGTATTGACCCACAGCAGAGCCATCTTCAGGACGGTGTGTACGTTTTTCGTTCATGCCGCCTGTAATGGTGATATTGTTCAAGCGGATTCCGATGGAATCCAGCCAATCGATCGCACTCGCGGAATTATCAACGAAGAAACGAAGCATTTCTTTGTCGTTAGTGTCATGGCCACCTTTTAATGACTCTTCATAAAATAAATCATTGCTGTCTTCAATGTTTTGTTCTTTTTGGAATTTTGTTTCAGAAGCGTTCATTCCCGAAGAGGATTTGGTTGTGTTCCCGCCGGCAACCGGCATTTTTTCCAAAATAACAGGGTTCATGCCTTTCTCTTTGGCCTCAAGCGCCGCGGACATTCCCGCACCACCCGCACCGACAATGATGATATCATATTTATCTTTTAATTGATCGAATGGTGTGTAGCTTGCTTCAGATGCCCCGGAGACGGCTTCAACTTCTTTTTTCTCGTTGTTATTACTCTTGCTCTCGTTCACCTTGTCGTTTCCATTACCGCAACCTGCGGTAACGAGCATGACAGAGAGGACGAGACT
Organism: Paenibacillus sp. FSL H3-0329; assembly: GCF_037963285.1. Lineage (NCBI taxonomy): Bacteria > Bacillati > Bacillota > Bacilli > Caryophanales > Paenibacillaceae > Paenibacillus > Paenibacillus sp. FSL H3-0329. The sequence goes on from NZ_CP150150.1 coordinate 822,728, forward strand.
CAGAGCACCAGCTGCTTTCTTTTTCATTGTTAACCCTCCACTTTTATATTTCTCTATTAAGATGTACCAAAAGAACCCGACAAAAAAGAAAGGAAGTATCAGAGGGAGTTGGAAGTGGAGAAGCGCGCGCGTCGCTGTTATTCTCCTAACTTCAAATCTTCTACGGTTACGTCCACAGTTTCCATCGTTATTCTCTTTAGTTCATCTTCTTATTAAGTATACCATCAATCATGACTATTAGTGAATGTTTTCACAAATTATACAAGTCGTCTATTCTAACATAGGGTAACGAAATATTGAGCAGATTAGCTGAAAAATGGACCATAAACCTTGCAATTAGAAGATTTTGACGTAAGATTTTCTCACTGTAGAAGTGGTAACTGTCACGGATTAGTAAAGCGATTTTTGTTCTTCTGGATTTTTAAATGGTAAAATGGGAGTATTGCCTACTAGGCATACTGGAAAGACTAATAAGAGTCGTGGAAATAATTTCTAATAAACAGGTGAGGATATGGAATCTAATAGAGTAATAAAAGAAAAGGTAAAAGAAGATAACTATAAAGTGTTTGCTTTACTAAGTCATTATTTGAATAATACCCCCGACTTTATTAGCAAAGAAGAAATTGAAGAAATTGTTAACTTTGGAGTGTCTTATGAATACGCTTTTGGTTTAATGTTGGCTTCTGCCTTTGGGATGGATACGGTTGATAATGTTGATGATAAGGAATTGTTCAACCAATATTTTAGCAATATGCTTCATAAGCTTGATGCAAATGAATATTATGACAATCCATATTATAAAAATATCAAGATACCAACTATAAAGATTAATAATAGTGAATTAAAATATGAAAAATATAAACCTTTTGAAGGTTTTGTTTGCAATGATATCATCCGGACAGAAGAGGGAAGACAAATTCCTCAGGTTGGTTTTTTTCAAACTGAATTCATGTTCCCGGCCGTATTAGAGAATGATAGAATCTGGATGACGATCACGCCAAATGAAATAGAAACAATGAAAGAAGCTGTAGATAAAGCGTGTGGGAATGTTCTTACGTTTGGACTTGGGCTTGGCTATTATGCTTATATGGTTTCTGAAAAAGATAATGTTGAAAGCATAACGGTTGTTGAAAAAAATCAAGATGTCATTGATCTATTTAATAAATACGTACTGCCACAATTCAGTAATGCTCACAAGATCAGGCTTATCCAAGCAGATGCTTTCGAATATGCAGAACAACATATGTCTAAGGAAAAATATGATTTTGTATTTACGGATTTATGGCATGATGTTTCTGATGGAATGGACATGTATTTAAAAATGAAAAAGTTTGAAAAGAAAAGCCCGGATACTGTATTTATGTACTGGATAGAACAATCTATTTTATGTTATTTGTAGTTTTGGGTTGCGTAAATCTGTTGTAGCTGACTCCGAAAGGAAGAACCATTTTTGAAAACTCCTATATCTCTCATAAATTGGCTAGAGCACAACGAAATCATAAACGACTTATTAAATCAGGAAGACAGCTTAACTGCGCATACAATGGATCAAGGATTTGAAGCTGAGGTCATAAGGATTAATTCTGATCAAGAGAGCTATGTACTGAAAACATGGAATAAGGAATCCAGACCGGATGTCCAGTTTCAATATCGTTTATTGGATGTTCTATCCGAACGAGGAGTAGCCGTCTCTAAACCAGTGGGCTGGGGAATCAATTTGGATGGAGATAAGGTGTTGTTAACAAGTTTTGACGGAACCCCTATTCATAAAATGAATACCAGGAAAATGAAGGAACTCGCAAGCCTATTAGCAAAAATACATAAAATTCGCGTTGAAGAGATTGGAAATATACAACTGCCAAAATACAATTTCATCGGCTACTTTTTCCCTGAAGCCAAAGAACAATCTGATATTTCTAATGTGTTGACTATTCTTGTTGAGCAAACTCCAATGAAGCAAGACTGTATCATTCATGGGGATTTTCATATCGGAAATATAGTGGAGGATAAAGAGCGATATACCATAATTGATTGGACGAACGGCCAGTTGGGAGACTCTAGATATGATTTTGCCTGGTCACTTATTCTGCTGAAAATATATATCTCCGAGCGTTATGCTGATGTGTTCCGAACTGCTTATCTATTGGAAAATGATATGGATCAGGAAGAACTTGAGATCTTTGAAGCTTGGGCATGTCTACGGTGGATTTTGCTGAATAGAAGAGGTAGCACACCGAAAGGGCCTAATACAACGAAGAGAGTGAAAAGTTTAATCGCTGATAATCGGTTTTTAAAAAAGATGGATAGTAAATTCTTCTGATGTACGCAAGGATGGATGGATTTTCTGGGAGATTGGAAATGTAATGTAACACCGTACATTATTACGTTATTAAATTATTTGTGGTATATTAAAGGCAGAAAAGACGTAAAATGCAAAGAGAGCCGTGCTGTAACACGACTCCCAAGGCAATAGCCGCTTTTAAGGGCGGTAGGCTTCAGCAAATAGGACACGACAGATAGACCGCATGCCTTTGTGAGTGGGCGGTCTATTTGCGTTTATTGGACAGCAGCGCTACGATAAGCGAACCAAAGGTTAGCATAAGCATCATTGCTTCAAACACTGTCACAAGGCATCCCTCCCTTCGGTGAGAGGTAGCCGACCGACCCTTTAAGCCTATTCTATTTGCTCCACCAGTATAGCATAATCGTTTGAAAGAGAATTAAGACTCTTGTCATAATACTCCCTAGGATTGGAGTAGTTTTCCATTTTCTCTCTTTGTCTCCGCAACTTTCTCCATTTTGAAACTTCCGTATCACATTTGCGATTTTTTGATTCCCAATTGTAGGACGTACCCCTCTTTCTAAATCTCCTCCTTGCGAATTCCCAAACATCCGATTTTCATTGGATTTTCAGTTTGGGTGTTTATAATGCTTTTTATGAATCGGGGCAGCGGATTGTAAAGGGCTTTCGATTGCGCAAAGGAGGTTTTCCATGATAAGAGGAATTCAAAAAACATTGTATCTCATACTTGCATTCTTTATCGGTCTTTTTATCGCATCCTCCTTTTTTATTAGGGCGAAATATAATTATTTCGTATATGGGGATACGCCAATTTTGGAGAGACAACAGCTGGGTCTTTTTATTCTAGTGATCGCAGGGGTGCTGGCATTAAGCGTTATTTTGTATAAAATGTGCCTGAGGCTTAATAAGTACAGTTGGAAAATAGTCATTCCAGCCACACTGCTATTTTCTTTTGCAATCCAGATGGTGATTATCTTTCTGTTTCCACGCTTGCCGACGGATGATTCGCAGACAGTGCTTTCATTGGCACTCGACATGCTGTACAGGAATGATTATTCGTCGTTTGACACGAACGGCTATCTGCATATGTTTCCGTTTAATTTTTCGATCGTTTTATATTTAAAGACGTTGTTGTTGATCTTTCCGGATAATTATCTGGTAATCAAAATATTTAATATTCTGTTTACACTCTTAACCTCATTAATGATTTATATGCTGTATAAAGAGCTCAATTATAAGTCCAAGGATAAGGATTATGGCATCCTCGTGTTTGCCGCAACCTATATCCCTTCATTGTTTATGAGTAATTTTATCTATAACGATGTGATCGCTACCGCTTTTCTGACAAGTGCTTTATATTTTGCCATAAGATTTATCAAAAGAAGGTCCATTAAGGATATTTTCTTCGCAGCTCTCTTACTGGCAATAGGCAACTATTTCCGCAGTATCGGTGTTATTTTTCTGATTACCGTGGTGGCGGGTCTTTTATTTAACATACGTTCTATCGGAGTGAAAAAGGTTCTTAGCGCTTTGTTTATCACGGCCATATTGTTTAATGTTCCCGGCTGGACGCAAAATGCTGTGCTGCAGGCGACGAATGTTGTAGATGAACCGATGAACGAAAATTCCGCACCTGTCTACATGTGGCTGAATATGGGGATCAATCTGGAGACGTTTGGGTTCTGGGACAACCGGGAGAGCTACGCTATCTATCAGCAGGATGCAAATTATAATAAGGCAGAAAGTACGGAGTTATTTAAAGAAGAAATCCGTAATAAACTCTCCGAGGCGGGCCTAAGTGACTTAGTGAAGATGTATTATAAAAAAATCGTTTGGACCTGGACGGAAGGAACCTACCAGATGGAACGATATGGGCTCGGAAATGACGGATCATCCAGTAACGGGGGAAGAATGGGCTTTGTCATGGACCGTTATAGCTACACTAATGCTGCTACGGATTTGTTTAAGGCAGACTCCAATTATAGAAGTGGAATGTTGTGGCTGCTGTATGTTCTGAATTTTCTGATGTATGTGTTTATACTCGTTCGCTTAATCGGTGGAATAAGAGCCAAAAGATTTGAAGAGACCTCTTTGATTCTTGTGGTGCTGGGCTTTATCGGATTCTATCTTTTATGGGAGATCAAGTCCCGGTATATTTACCCGGTGTATCCGCTGCTGATCGTATTATCCTACATGGGTTTTAAGGACGTATACGATTATATGTTAAAAAGATATTTTCCACGTTAACTATGTTCGCTCGGAAAGAGGGGATTCAAAGATGCGGATCAAGCGATATTTCGCTTTGCTCATAGCAGTGCTAAGTTGTTCCATGGTGCTCGTCTCCTGCGATGCTATTACCGCACAGAAGATAACGAGTACTGACTCCGGGTCAAGAGCGAACGGGGGACAGGGCTTCACCGGCGGGCGGGGGAAAGATGGGGGCGGATCTCCCGGCATGAATGGTGGGACAAGGAGAAACGGCAACCCAGGTACAGATGGCGGTGGCGCACAAGGTGGGCGGCAGTGAACAAATTTCATGAACTTGCCCCAAGCCTACGAAGATTAAGTGTGATAGGATAAGGTTACATTTAAATTCCCCGCGGGGGTAAGAAAAGGGAGCACCATGAGAATCATTATATCGCCTGCCAAGAAGATGAAGATGGATACAGATTTCTTGGATTGCCGCCAGATGCCGCAATTCATAAGCGAGTCGCAGACTCTTCTGGCCTTATTACAAAAGTTGAATTATGAAGAAGCCAAATCGTTATGGAAATGCAATGATGCCATCGCCACGCTGAATGTGGAACGGATTCGGGATATGGATGTAACACGGAATCTTACACCGGCTATCTTTTCTTATGAGGGAATCCAGTACCAGTACATGGCACCCGGGGTACTTCAAATGGAGGAGCTGGAATATCTTCAGCAGCATTTACGGATATTGTCCGGATTCTATGGAATCGTCCGGCCATTTGACGGCGTTGTTCCGTACAGGCTGGAGATGCAGGCTAAGCTTAGCGGACCTGGTTTCAAGTCTATCTACGAGTTCTGGAACAGGAAGCTGGCAGATCAGCTATTTTCGGAGACTGACATCATTCTGAATCTGGCCTCTAAGGAATACAGCAAGTGCATCTCCCCTTATATTGGCGGGAACGTTCGCATGGTTAGTTGTATATTCGGGCAGGAGATCGGCGGTAAGGTAGTGGAGAGAGCGACCCTGGTCAAGATGGCCAGAGGTGAAATGGTACGCTTCATGGCTGAGCGGCAAATCAGCTGTGTGGAGGATATCAAAGGCTTCGACGGATTTGATTTCAGCTTTGCTGATGAGCTGTCGGATGAGAGTACGTATGTGTTTATTCAGAAAAAGAATGACTAGAGCAAGCAGTACATGAAGGTAATCCTGAAGGAGGTTGAATAACCGGCTTCAGGGTTACCTTTATTTTTTGGTCAACGAAACCAGATGCTGAATTCTAGTTTTTATAAAGGGGATAGATTAGGGTATAGAGAATAAAGTTCGGGTGGAATAAGAACAGGTTAACGAGGAGGACTTATGATTTTCAAAAGAGATCCATTGGATAAACAGAGCTTACTTAAAGAATTGGATTCGCTAGGCTATTCCGACAGAATCAAAAAAGTAGCAATCTTAGGCCGTGATCATCTCGGATCTGTCCAGTACTCCCAATTACTAGCCTCTTTGCTGGAGGATGGCGTTTATGAAGCGCGACTTGCCTTAATCGGCGCCATTGCAACACAAGATGCTGCTATTATTCTATCAGCACTGCGGCATCCCAAGGCAAGTATCAGAAATACGGCTGCGGGTCTTTTGGCAAAGGTGGCTTCGGATGCTGATATTGAACGTGAGCTCCCCCATTTATCCCATGATTGCCGCCGCAAGCTGCTGCATAGTATTTCACAGATTAACCGTCAGGAATTAGCGGAACGCTTATTGCCTTTAGTGTATGCCCGATGGGGAGCGGAGGAAGCCGCGATTATATTGCAGGCCTGTTATTCGGCAACGGTAAGTAAATGGCTTGCTGATATCGGGTATGCCATAAAAGACTGGAAGAAATTATCCAGCCGGCATCTTAACGTAGTAGCAGAATACTTTGCAACAACACTGGAAAGCACACCACTCAGGGAAAAAGGCTATGTCTGGTGGAGATTCTCATCAGCTCTGGAGATCCTATGCAATCTGAAGGCAGACTTGGTGCTGGAGTGTGCGCTGAATCATGGACCGATGGGCATCATACATCCTGCGTTAAAAGAGCAGCTTGGCACGCTTGTACGCCAAAATCCTAATAAGGTGTATCAGCTGTTAACACGAACGGAGTCGCGGAGCGATCTGATTTCTTATGGCGTTCCTGAAGCTGTTCTTAAAAGGAAAAAATATTTATCCATTGATCAATGGATTGAGATAGCGAAACTACTCGCAGATCACCCTATGCACATAGCAAAGCTGCTTCATAATATTGCACCTTCTAACCGCAAAGTCATTTTCGATGCTGTGTATGAAGAAGATAAACGTAATGAACGTATTTTTCCGGAAAGATTACTGTATGTATTACCGCATGCCTTGCGTGACAAGGAAGCCACCCGGATGCTTGCCCTTCGTGAAATCAATGATGACCGGGATAGAACAGTCAGATTTACAGCTTGCCGTTCTATTCTTCATTCAAGAGCAGGACTTGAACAAGCAGCAAAGGTATCCAGTGCAGACGAACGTGCCACGGCGCTTATGCAGCTGATCAGAAGTACCGTTCTGTCGAGACAGGGCATGAATGAAACTTTGGTGTACCTGGGCCGGATTAAAAATGATCAGGATCCTGTCCGGGGCGCTGTGTTTAAAGAGCTATCGGAAAGTCCTGCGTCTGTGTTCACGGATACCCATGTACAAGAGCTTACTTTGCTTGTTGATAGTGTTATAGAGGCCAGAGATACTTCATATGGTACAAAATTTTCCGTTCAACAACTGGCATTTGCTATTCTCCGGCATAACGCATTACTTCCTCACGGTGAGCTGTTTAAGTTTTCCTTAAAGACGATTCAGAAATTGGCCAAGCAGAATGGGCAGCTTTCTCTTCCATCATTGGAGAAGAATTTACCCCGGGGAGTAGAAGAGATTATCTTCGACGAAATTTATACATTAGCTGTACAGGCCAACAAAAGAGAAGATTACAATCTGGTGTTAAGCCTAGCTAGCTCATTCGGTAAAAGAGGTTACGGCATCATAAAACTTCAGAATCTGTTAAAGGAAGCAACGAGGGCAAAGGCAGATTCTACAGCCATACAAGCGGCCAGATACTGGCTTGCGCCTCATACAACGCGTGATGCCAGAGTTAAGGAATTATTAGCTTTAGATAAATCGTATATTACGATCCATGAAGTGTTCCAGCATATGCATCTGAAGCGACAGGAATGGCTCGATCCTTTTATTTCAGGGGCTGTCATTAAGGGCAAGTTCCTATCAGGCAAAACTATCTATCTTGTGCCGGCCGCGGATGGATTCCACAGATGGCTGCCACGTCAGCAACAAGCTTTAAGTGCCTTATTAGAAAAAGTTGCATACGATGCCAAACGTAATCTTTGGGAGCGTGCAAGCGTTATTAAGATCATGGCAAGCATGCCTGATCTCGGTTCGGATAGGTTACTGGGGCTTATGCAGGATAAGGAAGTAACTGTAGTAGAAGCTGCACTTCATGCCTTTTCACTTATGGAAGAACCGGAGAAGGCACTTCCCGTTCTGCTGGAGAATCTGGATGGGGACCGGGCCCGTATAGCCATGTACTCGATACCCAGATGCATCCGCAGGGTGAATCCGGTGTTACTGGTTACCATGCTGAAAGAGCTGCTGAATCGGGATAAGCTGAAGATCACTGTCAGAAAAGAAGCCATCCGCTTACTGGGCGCTTATAGAAGCGATGACAGTCTTCCGCTATTGATGAACGAGTTCGAGAAACCCAATGCACACAAGGATGTAATCATAGCCATAGGGCATGCTGCGAAACAGCTTTTAGATGATGAACGCGCTTGGGACATGTTAAGTACAATGGCTTCTTCATCAGAAAGTGACATCGCAGGAAGTTTATTATCTCAACAGCCTAATGCTCTTCCGCTAGACTTTAGACCACGTTATCTAGGATTAATCCTTGAAATTGCAAGGCACCAGGATGCGTATATTGGCAGATATGCTTTCATTTCTATGATGCGGTGGACAAATGGAAATGAAGGGATTGTTGCAGCTGCCACCGCTCAGTCTATTACGGATTTGGAAGACAGCACTAGATGGGAAACTGCTATGAATACGCTGGTAGAAACCTGTCGCGATGGTAAGATCAATGAGGTAGTAGTTGGTGTATGTCAGAGACTGGTTAGTGCAGCGATAAGTGATGAATGGAACGCTACTGCCAAAAGAGATTTGCCTCATCGGCAACGTCTACTGAAATTAGTCAACCAGCTGATAGCTTTGCCAAAAATCACCCGGATGCACCTTATCCCTTTGTATACGGATCTGATTGACTGTCTGGCATCTGATGAGACCTTACAGCAAGCTGTGATGAAATTGTATATAGCAGCAATAGACTGGAATAACGTGGAGGAATCCGCCAATTATCTGAATCGGATCGTTACCACTATTTCAAATCAGCCCCAGCTATTAAGCGATGTTTATAAGCAGGTCGCGTATAATTTAGAAGAGAGCACGGGATACTGGAGTCCGGAAACTTTATTGGAAATTGTAGATGTTCTAGGGTCTGAGAGCCGTTATGAATCTCAGTATATTGGACTTTCGTTGCTTGAAGTTGCCGGAAGTGCTCTATTGTGGAGTCCAGAGCCTGCAGAGCGTCTGCGGTTGTACAGAAATCACACGAACCTTGCGGTTCGCTCACTTGCGCTAAATATTTGGACGGCGATAGATTAGTTTTTGATATTTTTTTGAAAATATAAAACACCAAAAGAGCTCAGGCTGCAAATCGGCCTGAGCTCTTTTGGTATTTCTTCAATTAAGCTTCCATCTTCTGTGCTGTGTAGAGGCGGTAATAAAGGCCCCGCTGTGCGATAAGCTCATCATGTGAGCCGCTTTCCGCGATGCCTTTGTTAGATACGTACATAATACGATCGCAGTTTTTTACGGTGGAGAGGCGATGCGCGATAATGAACGAGGTGCGTCCCTTAAGCAGTTCATTCAGCCCTTTTTGCAATAAGCGCTCAGTCTTCGCATCAATGGAAGAAGTGGCTTCATCCAAGATGAGAATGCGCGGATCTGCTAAAAGTGTTCTTGCGAACGAAATGAGCTGCCGCTGTCCTTGAGACAGCTTGGAGCCACGTTCATTGACCTCTGTCATGTAGCCTTGATCGAATTCACGGATGAATTCGTCGGCGCAAACGGCCTTTGCAGCGGCGATTACTTCTTCTTCGGTCGCATCCAGTCGGCCGTACCGAATATTGTCCAGAATGGTACCGGAGAAGATGAAGCTATCCTGTAACATAATCCCCATCTGGCTGCGAAGAGATTTTAACGTCACCTGCGAGATATCCTGGCCGTCGATCAGAATCTGACCACTGGAAATGTTATAAAACCGTGAGATCAGATTGACGACGGTTGTTTTGCCCGCACCTGTGGGTCCTACCAGCGCGATGCTTTCTCCCGCTTTGACCTTGAAGGAGATATTTTCCAGAATATTAAGCCCCGGGTCATAGGCGAAAGTTACATCGTCGAAGGTGACATGGCCCTGTACAGATGGCAGTATTTTTGCATCCGGAATATCACTGACGGTAACCGGTTCATCCAGCGTTTCGAAGATACGCTCAAGATAGGCAACGGCGTTGATGAAGTTATTGTACAGGTTCGAAAGACTCAGAATCGGCTGCCAGAAGCGGGCAGCGTAGCTGCTCATCGCCAGAATGACACCGAGGGTCATATCTTGAGGACTCAGAGTTAGTAGGCCTACAAGGAAAATCAATGATGTAACAATCGTAGACAAGTTGTCTACAGAGAACGGAATAAGTAAGTTGTAACGTTGAGCCTTCATCCATTCTTTACGGAAATTACCTGCGAGACGTGTGAAGATTCCTTCGTTACGTTGTTCCCGGGAGAACATTTGTGTCACACCAATACCGCTGATGCTCTCTTGCAGATAGGCGTTCAGGTTAGAGCTTTTGTTGGACACTGCTTGCCATGCCCGGCGTTGCCGGGTTTTGATCAGCAGCATGATGCCAAGGAAGACTGGCAGTCCGGCAAGGATGACAAATGAGAGTCGTACATCGACAGCGAACATGAAGGCTGCGATAAAGAGTAAATTCACGATTTCTAGAATAAAGTTGATAATCCCGTTGGACAGCACATCTGAAACGGCGTTGACGTAGTTTACGACCCGGATAAGGATCTTGCCCTGTGGGCGGTCGTCATAATATTTGAAAGGCAATTCTTGCAGATGCTTAAACAAATCCGTTCGGATGTCAAAAATAATATCCTGCCCAACACTCGTCATGATGCGCGAGCGTATCGTAGCCAGATAAACACTGACCACGATGGTCACAAGCATCAGTGCAGCCCAACCCAGCAGTGCAAGCTTCTCTTTTGCCGGAATGGTCACGTCGATGACATGTTGCATGATCAGCGGAGCCGACAGTGAAATGGCTGCTGAAAGTGCACTGAGCACGAACGCAACAATCATTGGCGTTTTCTTTCGTTTGATATATACCATCGCACGCCGGAAGTGTTTTATATTAAACGGCGATTCAAGATTTTCATCGACGTCAAATTTATTCCTTGCCACTTGCGGTCACCTGCCTTCCAATACCCTCGTTCTGCAGTTTAAACACTTCGTAATAGTAACCACGTTTCGCCAGCAGTTCAGTGTGAGTCCCTTCCTCAACTAGCTTCCCGCCATCCAGAATGAGAATACGGTCCGCTTGCGAGGTAGTAGATACACGCTGCGCAATAATAATTTTCGTACAAGGATAGTCCAGTTCACGTAGACTTTTTTGGATATGCTCCTCCGTCTCAAGGTCGACCGCAGAGGTCGTATCATCGAGAATCAGGATAGGACGGTGTACCGCCAAAGCACGCGCTAAGGCAATACGCTGCTTTTGCCCCCCCGACAGTCCGACTCCGCGTTCCCCGACAACGGTATCATAACCTTCAGGCATTTTGGTAATGAAGTCGTGTGCGGCTGCGAGCTCTGCATAACCCATTGCATCTTCTTCCGGAAGATCAGGATCGCCATAGGCGATGTTTCCATCAATGGTATCAGAGAACAAGAGTACATCTTGGGTCGCCATGCCGATATTTCCACGAAGTTCATCAAGCTCCAGCTGCCGAACATCAACACCGTCTACGAGTACGCGCCCTTCAGCTACATCGTAGAAGCGAGGGATGAGGTTGATGATTGTTGTTTTGCCTGATCCTGTCGCGCCCATGATTGCTACAGTTTCACCGGGTTCAACGGTAAAGCTAATATCGTCCAGTACGATAGCGCTATCATATTTGAAGCGGACATGATCGAATTCAATACGGCCTTCATAACGGCGTTTGTCAGTGACAGTATGCTCGTTAACAATATTTGGCCGGGCATAATAGATATCTACAATTTTGGACAAGCTCGCAAAAAAGCGCTGAATGTCGTTGATAATGATACCGATGTTGCGCATAGGGTTCGATATAGCCCAAATAAGCGAAGAGAAGGCCATAAACTCACCGAAGGTGATCCGGCCGTTCATAAGGAACAAACCACCAACCAACATAAGTATTACGTTGAAGCCCTGAGCGAAGGATTCCAGATAAGGAAAATAATCAAGCCATACAAGGGCAGCCTTTTTGTTCGCCGTAGAATAGTTGACGTTCTTCTCTGTGAATTTTTCGACCTCGAATTCCTCGCGGGCAAAAGCCTTGACCACACGGTTGCCTGAGATATTCTCCTGTGTAGTCGTGTTAAGCTGGGACAGCCGTTCACGCAGGTCAATATACATAGGACGGACGCGTTTAGCGAATATGTAAGCCACGATAAAAATGGGCGGTGACAGGATAAGCATCCACAGCGTCAGTTCCGCATCTATGGTGAAAAAATAGATAACGGCGGCAAGAAAAATCGTTAGCGATTCAATGATCGTCTTAAAAATCCAGGCCATAGAGTGACGGACCATGTCCAGATCGCCTGTCATCTTGGTCATGAGATCGCCGGTACGATTATGATCGTAGTATTTTCTGTCCTGTCCCTGAATTTTGTTGTACAAATAAATGCGGACATTGTACATCATATTTTGCGAGGATATCTCGTACTGCATGGTCGTGAAATATGCGAGACCTGTGCGCAGTAGAGAAAATCCGATCATGCCCAGACAGAGCATAATCAATAATTGCCGTTCTTGTGTAAGATTCTGCAGGGCGTTGTCACCGGCTATAAACGTATCGACAATGCGCTGACTGATGTACGGATTCACGATTGTAAGACTTGAGCCCACCACCGAAAGGCAGAGTGCCAGAATGTATCGCGTCCGGTTTCCCTCTAGGTTCTGCCATAGCCATTTCAGTTCGAACATCTGATCACCTGTTTCTGATTGTTCTTGTTCTTTCACTCTTGCCTGAAAAGAGTAAATAAAACAAAGTGATTATAACATTATCAAATGACTAAGTATCGTTTACGGTAAAATTTCCTTGTTACATTATTGTTACAAAAAAATGAACTTATTAATGATGTGAATTTCACCTTGTGTAATGAGGGTTTGCCATTCGGGCTTGGGCGTTCTAATTATGATAAACTGAGACAATGTAGAGTAATTAGACTTAGTTGGGATAGGGACAGGAGGAAGAGGAATGAGTTTTGTTGCTGTAAAAGGGGAGTACAAGCGTTACAAGATGGGCGAGAATGTAATTGTCGCGAATGACGGGATTGATTTTGAGATAAAAAAAGGTGAATTTGCCGTGATCGTCGGCCCAAGCGGTGCGGGTAAATCTACAGTGCTTAATATTCTGGGTGGAATGGATTCCGCCGATGAAGGTCAGGTCATTGTGGATGGCATTGATATCGCCAAGTTTAGTGCCAAGGAGCTGACAGGCTACCGCCGAAATGACGTAGGTTTTGTATTTCAGTTCTATAATCTAGTGCCTAATCTGACCACACTGGAAAATGTTGAGCTTGCTTCACAGATTTCTCCGCGTGCATTAGATGCGCGTAAGGTGCTGGAGGATGTGGGTCTGGGCGCGCGGTTAGATAATTTCCCGGCTCAGTTGTCCGGTGGTGAGCAACAACGTGTCGCTATCGCCAGAGCGTTGGCTAAACAGCCGAAGCTGCTGCTCTGCGACGAGCCGACAGGAGCGCTTGATTATAACACCGGCAAGCAGGTGCTGAAGCTGCTGCAGGATACTTGTCGTAACACCGGGACAACGGTCATCGTAATTACACATAATCTGGCGATCGCTCCGATGGCTGACAGGGTTATAGAGATTAACAACGCTAAGGTACGGAAGATGGTGATCAATCCTTCGCCGGTATCCGTTGACGATATTGAATGGTAAGGAGAAGGCATCTATGAAAAAGCGAGCATTGTGGAAAGATATTTTTCGTGAAATTGGGCATACCAAAGCCCGGTTTATTTCGATTTTTGCAATTATTATGTTAGGCGTCAGCTTTTTTGCCGGAATCAAGGCTACAGGGCCAGATATGCTGAATACAGCTGGAACCTTTTACAAAGAGCAGCGCTTGATGGATCTGAAGGTGCAGACTAACTACGGCCTGACTGAAGACAACATCGGGTTACTCAGAAATGTACAGGGGATCGATGAGATTCAGCCGAGCTATAGCGCAGATGTATTCATGGGTGATAATGCCTTAATACTTAAAGTCAATTCTTACAACACGGATAAACCACTTAATCAATACCGTATAATTGAAGGCCATCTACCGGAGCATTCCGGTGAAATCGTGCTGGACGATAAGCTAGCGGAAGAATATGCGTTGGGTGACAAGGTATCTTTCAGTGGAAACGGTACGGATGCGGAGCTGTCGAACAGCTTCGAGACACTGGAGTATACCGTAGTTGGCTTTGTTAGAAGTCCACAGTTTATTGAGCAAAGTACCCGTGGCACCAGTGGGATCGGCAAAGGTACGGCGGATGCGTTCGCCGCGATCCCGGAGTCAGATTTCAAGCTTCCGGTGTATACGGAAGCCTATCTGTCATTTAAGGATACAACTGGGGTGAAGGCTTATTCGCCGGAGTATGAAGATCTGATCGAACAGCATACCCATGCTGTAGAGCAGGCGATGTCCGGCGTGCCGGAAGCACGGCTTGCTGAGCTGCGGGCGGAAGGCGAGAAAGAGCTTTCTGGTGGCCGCGCAAAGGTGGCCGCCGCCGAGCAGCAGCTTGCGGATTTGCAGCGCCAGCCGGAGGAAGTGCAGCAGGAACAGGCTGCAAGCATGAAGGCAATTGCTGCCGGACTTGCTTCTGCCAAGGAGGAATTGGCGGCAGGGGAGCAAAAGCTTGCAGAGCTGGAGCAGCTTAAGGTCTACGTTACTGACCGAAGCGCTAATCCGGGATATGCCGAATATAAAGATAACGCTGATCGCTTGTCGGCGATTGCGAGTGCGTTTCCTGTGTTCTTTTTCCTGATTGCTGCGCTGGTCAGCTTGACGACCATGACACGGATGGTTGAGGAGCATCGCCTGCAGATCGGGACCCTGAAAGCACTTGGTTATGCTAACCGCGACATCATGGCCAAATTCCTGGTCTATGGTACGCTTGCCAGTCTGGCGGCTTCAATTGCGGGTCTTGCGGTTGGTTTTACCCTGTTTCCGGGTATTATCTACGATGCGTATAGTGCAATCTATAACTTGCCGGATATCACGAAGAATTTCTATCTTTCGTATTCGATCATATCCGTTATCGTAGCGTTAATATGTACTACGTTGACGGCGTGGATTGCTTCACGGGTAGAATTACGCAGCAATGCTTCCGTATTGATGCGTCCGAAGGCACCAAAGAGTGGCCAGCGTATTTTACTGGAGCGGATCACTTTTGTATGGAAGCGATTGAGCTTTGTCCAAAAGGTTACCGCACGGAATCTATTCCGCTATAAGCAGCGGATGTTCATGACTGTATTCGGTGTGGCTGGCTGTACAGCGCTGATCCTGACGGGATTTGGTCTCAAGGATTCAATTGGCAGCATCGCCGGGTCGCAATTCGGCACGATTATGAAATATGATGCACTTGTGGCACTGCATGAAGATGTATCTACCGATGTGCTAAAAGCCTACGACCAACTAATCACTGGTGAATCTGCAGTAACTGGGACGCTGAGTGTGGCGCAAGAACGGATGACCGCACATGCTAGTGGTGTAAATGATCAAGAGGTTCATCTGTTCGTTCCTACCTCCGTTGACTCTCTATCCGATTTCGTGGAGTTGCGTGATCGAAAGAGTGGAGAAGGGCGGATGCTTACGGATGATGGGGCTATTATCTCAGAAAAACTGGCTAAGCTGTATGGGCTGGAGTCTGGCGATAAATTGACCGTGGTGGACAAAGATAATGAGACGTTCGAAATTGAGGTCGCAGCGATTACAGAGAATTATGTAATGCACTATGTTTATATGACACCGGCGTATTATGCTTCTGTGTTCGGAGAAAAACCGCTATTCAACACAGAACTGCTGAACTACGCCGCACATGATAAGACATGGGAAGATAAATTTGGTGAAAAGCTGACGGCTAATGAGGGCGTCGCTGCCATCAGCTTTTCCAGCAGTGTAGGCTCCGCCTTCGATGAGACTATGAAGAGTATGGACGTTGTAACCTTGGTGCTCATTGTTTCAGCGGCGGCGTTGGCTTTTGTCGTCCTCTACAATTTGACCAATATCAATGTGTCCGAGCGGATCCGGGAGCTGTCAACCATTAAGGTACTGGGCTTCTACGATAAGGAAGTAACCATGTATATTTACCGCGAAAATATGCTGCTTAGCCTACTCGGTATTGTGGCGGGATCGGGTCTCGGCATAGTGCTGCATAGCTTCGTCCTGAAGACGGCTGAGCTGGATGCGACGATGTTCGCTCCGATCATCAAGTGGCCAAGTTATATTTATGCGGCGCTCCTAACACTGTTGTTTTCCGGTATTGTCATGGCGTTCATGCATATTAAGCTCAAACGAATCCATATGATTGAGGCTTTGAAGTCGGTGGAATAGCATCTAAAAACGCCATAGTTGCGGCTTTTTCTATGGATAGCTTCACTGGAGTCCGAAACTATGCCTCAAAGGCTATAAATGAGCAAATAGAGTCATCTGGCTCTGTAAGGAACAGGGGATGGTTAGGAATCGACGCTATCGTTCGCTATCGGATGCCATCCGACGATTTCTGACGATATAGTTTGCTATCTGAATCTATGCCCGACGCTATCGGACCCAGATGACCTTAAACGCCGGATTATCCGCCATTTGGGATGTTATCGGACTCCATAGCAGCTATTGGCATAAAAAACGTCAGAAATGCGGCTCTTTCTATGTAATAGCGACACTGGAGTCCGAAACTATGCTTCAAAGGCGATAAATGAGCAAATAGCGTCATCTGGGTCCGTAAGGAACAGGGGATGGTTAGGAATCGACGCTATCGTTCGCTATCGGATGCCATCCGACGATTTCTGACGATATAGTTTGCTATCTGAATCTCTGCCCGACGCTATCGGACCTAGATGACCTTAAACGCCGGATTATCCGCCATTTGGGATGTTATCGGACTCCATAGCAGCTATTGGCATAAAAAACGCCAGAAATGATGCTCTTTCTATAGAATAGCGACACTGGAGTCCGAAACTGTGCTTCAAGGGCGATAAATGAGCAAATAGCGTCATCTGAGTCCGCAAGCAACAGAGAGCTTTGATTGGGTGATGTGCATGAGGGGATATGCGTAGATTTAGAAGTAGTTGCAGAAGTAGATGTAAAGGTAGAAGTAGAAGTAGAAGCAGAAGTAGAAGTAGAAGTAGAAGTAGAAGTAGAAGTAGAAGTAGAAGTAGAAGTAGAAGTAGAAGTAGAAGTAGAAGTAGAAGTAGTTGCAGATATTAGTTATAGGTGAACCGAATACTCGAAGCCGCTTCGCCTAGCTCCTCTTATCTGCTTCTAGCTCCTCATATCTACTCCTAGCCGCTCCTAGCTTCGCTAACCTAAACTCTATTGAAGCAGACAACTAAAACACAGAGCAGCGATTCTCTCGTTTGAGAATCGCTGCTCTGTTGTTTTTTTACGATACTAAAATGCATCGAACTGTCTCCTGCATAGGAAAAAGCTACTTAAGCGACATGTGCAGGATAGGAAAAGGATTACCTTGTTCGTCGAGTGCTGAACGCTCAAAAACCTGAAATCCCATATGCTCATAGAAACCTAAAGCTTGGGGATTTTGCTCATTCACATCTACGAGGTGTACGTCGAGTTCCTGCATGACATAAGCTACAAGTGCTTTTCCAACGCCTTTTCCCATTACAGCAGGTTCTACGAACAGCATTTCAATCTTATTATTCTGAACCCCTATGAAGCCAATCAACTGTTCCTCATCATCTGTAAAAGCAAACAAATCGCTTATGCCCTCAAGCGCCTGCGTGACCAGTGGCCGCAAAGCATCAATATCCTGCTCGGTTAGAAAAAGATGAGTATGCCGCACGGATGATTCCCAAATGTTCAGTAGACGGTTTAATAATTCTTCATTTCTAGTTGTGAAGATTTTTATTGAGTCCATATCTTTCCCTCACGATTCAATCTAATTCGAAGAAGAAGCTGCAGCCGCAGCTGACGCAGCCGCTGCCCCGGCAAGAGCAGCCTGCTGAGCAATTATAATATTGGTAATGTTGGTGGAAAGCATCGTAGTTAATACGCCGTTTTGTACATCCTCCACAGATCTGAAGGCTACCAGCGCAGAAGACAAGAGCAGTAATTCCTGCTTGCCAATAGACCAGTTACCGAAGCCCTTTTTTGTACGCAAAAATTCGTAAGTCTCCGAGACATCAGTAACGATGTCCTCCTTGTTGCAAGGGAGCAGGGATAGCACGCCTAGTGAGGAGAGGGTGTATTCCTTGTCTAGCCGGATACCCTGTGCACGAAATGCATCTCTTAATGCCAATACACGGTCCGCTACTTGAGAGGCTTCTTCCCCAAGAACCAATACCTGGGTCAGGGCTTGCACACTGTTGCCTGACATAAATTCGGGCTTAAGTGTTACATAGAGCTGCTCCATGCGGTCCACGCCACTCTCAACATCGATATCGGAAAGACCAAGCATAGCGGAGAAGATATAATCGTCCTGTCCGGTAAGGAAACGATGTTTTGCCTTCATACTATCGTAAAATAGCTTTGCCCGTTCTACCGTACGCTGATATCGATCCGATGTTGCATTAGCAGCGATTTGATAGGCAGCAACGACGAGATAATCAGAGGCTCTGAATTTGGCTTCCTTCATTAAATCATACACGGTAAATGTGTTGGCAAGCAGAGTTTCCTTTTCGTCAGAAAGTGAAAGCAGGGCAGCAATGCTGATCACCGAAGCCCCTCTAAATTGAGAGAAAATCCCGGTACTCTCCTTAATTAGCTCGTAGCTAGCACGAATGGCTTCGTCATCTGCAACTTTGTCCTCTACAGCATACAATAGTGCCGCTAACCGATTAACCATTGCATTTTGCCATGGAAAAGCTTTTTTGATCCTCTGAGCGTTGTCTGCGAACAATTCAAGCCTAGCTGGATATTGCTCCTTCATTGGGTACACCTCTTATCTCTACTTTTAATTCATAACATTACGAAAATCCAGTGCTGTAGATTCATTTTACTATAAAAAATAAATCGGATGCCCACGAAAGCGGCATACCAATAAGCTAGAGGTTGTTCAGGTAACCCAATGATTGAGTTTACTATGAAGATGTTATAATAATTATAAGATGGATCGGCAGGGGCTTAAATGACAACAAAGGAGAAGTGCGACGATGACTGAGAGAATACCTGAAATCATATTGAACGATGGAGTGAAGGTGCCTGCTATTGGTTTTGGTACTTACGCGTTAAATGGTACTGAGGGAGCACAAAACATCACTAAGGCGATTGATGTTGGCTATCGTCTGATCGACACTGCGTTTAATTATGAGAACGAAGGTGCTGTAGGCCAGGCTGTTCGGCAAACTTCTGTGCCTAGGGAAGAACTGCTCATTACTTCCAAGCTGCCAGGTCGCCATCACTCTTATAAAGAAGCATTAGCCACCATACAGGAGTCTTTATTCAGAGCCGGATTGGATTATTATGATTTCTATCTCATCCACTGGCCTAACCCTAGAGTGAATTTATATGTTGAAGCCTGGCAGGCGATGGTCGAGGCACGTAAGCAAGGTTTGATCCGCTCCATCGGTGTATGTAACTTTTTGCCGGAGCATATTGAGCGTTTGACACAAGAAACTGGTGTAGCGCCGAGTATGAATCAGATTGAGCTGCATCCTCATTTTAATCAGGAAGAGCAACGTGCATGGAACAAAGAGCATGGGATAGTGATTGAATCGTGGAGTCCATTGGGACGGGCTAGCAGTGTACTGGAAAATGAGGAAATAGCGGAAATAGGCAAGGTTCATAATAAATCGATATCGCAAGTTATCTTACGTTGGCATATACAGCTTGGGGCTATTCCCATTCCAAAGGCTTCTTCTCTAGAGCATCAGCGTGATAATCTGAATATTTTTGATTTTGAATTATCGGAAGCTGAGATGACCGTTATTTCCGCATTAACCTCGCCAACAGGTCGCATAGCTGATCAAGATCCCGCATCGTATGAAGAATTTTAATAAATTTAACTAAAACACGCCAGTTATTGGCGTGTTTTTTTATATTAGGCTAGCCTCAGAATCAGTCAGCGCTTGAGTAATTTAATCTAGTCTAGTTTAGTACAGTCGTGCAAACCGTTGTTCTGTTTTATCGAGATGCTTCACCCGCTCTTCTAAGCTGCGATCTGACATCCCGGAATAATTATACCAACGGAGGTTCTTCCGTATTCCCATTTTGCGGAAGGTGCCTCTAAATAGAATTTTGGTGATGGGGTTGCCAAAAATCCAGCGATAAAAGAAGTCGGGTGTGTTCATTACGGTCAGCAAGGACACTCCTTTAATATTTGGGAGTAAGCATTTGAAGGGCCGCCCAGGTTTAGTTTCTTCGTAGACAATGCCTTTTGCGAATACCTTATCAAGAAAACCTTTGGTAAGAGCGGGCATGGCTTCCCACCATATAGGGAAAATGAAGACGATATGATCCGCTGCTATAAGACGCTGCTGATAATTGGCGACTAGCCGGTCGGTGGTTTTCTTTTGTCGCCAAGCAGTGAGTTCTTCGCGTGACATGACCGGATCAAATCCATCGGCATGCAGGTCGATAAGATCAATCGTATGGCCTTTGGTGGTGAGACCTCGCATAACGGAGGCTAATAAAGCTGCGGAATAGCTTCGCTGATGGGGGATATTCTCGGACGCTGATGCACCGTAGGGATGATCAAAAATAATTAAGACATTCATATAAACACCTTCTTTATGATTTATTGTTTCCTAGAAATTAAATATTAACTATGGAAACAATAATACGTTTTAAGTTTCCTTGTTGTCAATATTATTTCTAGGAAACTTTATTTATGAGCTGTATCTTGTTAAAATGAGCATAAGATGAATTTACGAGGAGACGTAACAGTGACGCATTCTTTCGAGAACTTACCTAATAAGGATATTTTGATAAAAAAATTAATAGAGAAGATTCCCCAATTACAAAAGCGATTTCAATCGGAGGATGACGAAGAGAAGGAATGGTTGATTCAGAACTGCAGTAATCCCCTTATCATTGATTTCCTCCAAGACTCCACAGTCATGATGCTGCATGTAATAGATGCGATTGGACAGCTTGAGCCGGTGAATGGTACTACCATTTCGAAGCAATTCGGAATTCCAAAAGGCAGCGTGTCCAAAATCACTAGAAAATTAGTACAACAGGAGATTATTCGCACGGAGTTTCTCCCCGATAATAAAAAAGAAGTGCTTTTTCTTACAACATCTCTAGGGAAAGAAATATTCGATTTGCATTTAGCCCTACATAAGCAGATGAATAAAGGGATAAACCGGTTTCTACAGAGATATAACACGGATGAATTGTTATTTATAATCCAAGCCTTCGAGGATACTTTGGAAGCGTCATGGGTTCATTCGGAATCTGTTGCTGAAAAAGAACTATTAACTACCGGAGCATCTCTTGAGCCAGTGGAAAACGATGAAATGAGTCAAATCGTAGACATGCTTAACCAACTGGATACGCGCAACCTCAAAAAGGCTAAGGCAGTTCTCCAAGCTATGTTTTTTACCCCTTTTGATTAGCTTTATATTTTTTGATAGTGATTTACCAGTTGCTCTAACTTATCTTTGATTATTTGTTTTAAGGCTTCAGGTTTCACGGATGTAACAGCATGACCATATCGGATAAAATAATTAGCCAAGAAATCCTCTTCACCTGGATTATAGAATCCCTTAATGACTGTTTTCGGACCAGCCTCTATTTCCATAGAAGGATAATGTTCTTTATAAAAAATATCCTTTGCTTGTTCCGCAATCTCAACTTCAAAGTCAATACTTTTCGCAGACTGATAGATTTCTAATGAACGACTAAGAAGTTCTTCTATAGAATAACGAGCCTTGCTTTCCTCTTCTTCAATGAAGGTTATTCGATCACATCTAAAAACTCTATATGTATTCGTCGCAAGCTCTATTCCAGTGGCATACCATTGACCAAACTTAGCGGAAATCCTAAAGAATTGAACAGGGTAGCTTTTTGTTTGGTTTTCTTTTGTATATTCAATGTTACAGGCACTCTCATTTAGAATACTTGCTAGGATTTTATCTAAAAAACGGCTGACATGCTTATGCTGATACATTTCGAATTGCAGGACCTTTTTCATTTTGTGAATCTGGTTGATTTGTGTACTCGATAGACAGTGCTCGAACTTTTCGTTTAGCTTGTTAACACTTAGATGAAAGGGTGTGGATTGATAAGATTCTAACGTCAGCATGGCAAAATACAGCGCATAGACTTCATCTATCGTGAAAATAATAGGGGATAACAATCTGTTTTTTAGAATACCATAACGTCCGTGTCTTCCATGTTCCGCGAAAATAGGCATACCCAATTGTTCTAATGAAGTAACATCACGTAGCGCTGTGCTTTTTGAAATATTGTATTTCTCCATAAGGTTACTTAGATTAAAAAACTCTCGCCCGTTTAAGTATCTCATCATGTCATTTAATCGTTCTGATTTCTTCATATAAAAAGCTCCTTATTAAGGTGTCATGTTTTGATACCTTTATATATGATAATAAGTTTAAGATCACATATCAAATATACGAAGGAGATTTACACTATGAGTACAACACTAGAAGTAGCTATTTTCTTATC
Organism: Paenibacillus sp. FSL H3-0329; assembly: GCF_037963285.1. Classification (NCBI taxonomy): domain Bacteria; kingdom Bacillati; phylum Bacillota; class Bacilli; order Caryophanales; family Paenibacillaceae; genus Paenibacillus; species Paenibacillus sp. FSL H3-0329. The sequence continues at coordinate 845,453 of NZ_CP150150.1, forward strand.
GATGAAGGGAAGAGCCAAGGAAGCTATAGAATTTTACAAAAAACATTTTAACGCAGAGGAATTGTTACGTGTCACCTATCAACAACTTGCAGAGCGTGACAGCTCCATACAGCTTACGGATGAAAATAAGGATTATATTACTCACTCTGTCCTGTTAATCGGAAAAACAAAAATAATGATAGCAGAAGATACAATGAATACGAATGAGAAATATACAGTGGGCAATAACACTTCATTATGTATTCAAAGTGCTGATTTAGAGGGGATTGAAGGTTTTTATAAAAGCTTAATCACAGACGAGCGCGTGAAAATTATTTCTCCGTTATCCAGCAATGTGTTTAGTAAAGCCTACGGTATCATTGAGGATCCCTTTGGTATTCAAATTCAACTTATGTTTGATGAAAGATTACATTAACAACTTTGCTTCTAAAGTAAACCCAGCTCACCGTTCAGCTGATCATAATTCAGGGATTATCCTGATGTTGGTCGGCTTTTTTTGTATGTATTGAGGGCTATTTTTTTTATGAAAAACATTGAATTATTATGCATAAAGATGTATAGTGTTTTTTAATTAACGTTAATTAAGTAAGTAAGGGATGTGGAATGTCTTGACCAAAAACAAGTTGAAAGAAGTAGCGATGCGACTATTCGGAGAGAAGGGTTACGAGGGTACGGCTCTCTCTGAAATTGCGAAGGAAGTTGGCGTGAAGACTCCGGCGATCTATGCCTTTTTTGAGAATAAAGAGGATTTGTTTATGACGGTCTTTCGTGAGGCTATGCAGTCCTATAACACTTATATTCAAGAGCTATCGGAAGAGCAGAAAGTATTGAGTGCGCAGGAAAGTCTACGAGGCATATTGTCTAGACAGTATGAGTTCTATCAGAAGAGCCCTGAAGCAAGCAAAATTGTACTGAGGTATGTGGTCTTCCCACCGGCATTCTTAAAGGAAACGATTGAGGAAGCATTTCTAGAGTCCGACGCGATGCTGACGAAGATCATTGAACAATTCATCTCGAAAGGAATGGAAGAGGGCGTAATTCGCGATCAATCCGTGCAGCTTCTCGCAGATGCTTTTCTCAACTTGATGGATGGATTAAGCATGCAGTATTTCTATTACACTTCTAAGGGAATTTATGAGCGTAAGCTAAACCATGCGTTTGAAATGTATTGGAAAGGTGCGTCCTCATAGCGCTACAGAAGAAGATAACAACAAGGGGATGGGGAGAATGGCAGAAGTAAGTGAAGTAAAGGGGAACGAGCTTAGCTCGGGGGATTTTGAGAGAGAGCCGGTTCCAGCGCATTTGCGTAAAAAATGGCTATCTATGTCGCTCGTCTGGATCGCCATCGGGATTGACCTATCAGCGATGTTCTTGGGTGCTCAGCTTGGCAATGGAATGAATCTGACGGATTCACTCACAGCAACAATAATCGGTTCGTTAATCCTAGGGGTGATCGGAGCGTTATGTGCGTATGTAGGGGCTAAAACAGGGTTATCGACATCGATGATCTCTCGGTTTCTATTCGGAAATGTGGGTGCACGTGTCGTAGCAGTTATCCTCGGTATTTTCTCACTCGGTTGGTTTGGGGTGCAGGTCGGGTTCTTCGCTTCGAATATGCAGACTGCTTTTAGTCAATTATGGGATATTCATCTGTCCTTAGGGGTGCTTTCATTCATAGGTGGGCTTTTGATGATGTCGACAGCTATTTGGGGATATCAATCTATTGAACGACTAAGCACCTGGTCCGTACCATTGCTTATTTTGTTTATCGGAGTGGCTATTTATTCCGCGTTCCATACCAAAGGAGCTTCAGCCGTGTGGGAACCGATTAGCGGAGCAGCGATCCCGATGGGGACAGCGATCTCGCTTGTTATTGGTATATTTATTGTCGGTACGGTGCTTTCACCGGATATCGCTCGTTGGGCGCGCACACCGAAGCATGCTATAACCGCGGCCTTTATCGGCTTCTTTGTGGGTAACAGCTTCATGACGATTGTAGCTATTTTCCTATCTCGAATTATGGACACAGATGATCTGACGAATATTTTCATTGCGCTAGGACTTGGGCTTCCAGCCATTATCGTCTTAACCCTTGCCCAATGGACGACAAACACGAACAATTTATATTCTGCTTCGTTAGGGTTCTCTGTCGTGTTCCAAAAGGTTCCGAAAAAGCTAATTACTATTGTGGCGGGTATCTTTGCTACGTTGCTTGCCGTATTTGGCATCTATGATAAGTTTTTATCTTTCCTAAATATTATTACGGTGTTTGTCGCTCCAATCGGGGGGATCTACACGTCCGAATTTTTGCTTGTAGATCGAAAGAAATTCACTTTTGAAGGTCTGGATCGCAATAAGAACTGGGTGATTCGCTCCTTAGCGGTGTGGGTTGCAGCTACGTTGTTCGCTTTTATGACAACCGCAGCGCCAGATGGATTTGGATGGTTCCAAATCACGAGCGTACCGGCATTAGATGCGTTTATGTTCGCCTTTATCGTGCAGTGGATTGTCGGCAAAATCATGACAAAGAAGGGATAACAACATGAGAAATCACAAACTAACAGAATTAAATGAACAAGCGGTGCAATACATTGCTGTTGGTGCAGCCGTTCTTGGAACAGGCGGGGGCGGTGACCCGCATATTGGTAAATTGATGGCGATGGAAGCCATTCGCAAATATGGTCCTGTTCGTTTAGTAAGTCCTGAGGATCTGGAGGACGATGCATTGGTTGTTCCTATATCCATGATTGGCGCACCTACGGTTATGAATGAGAAGATTCCTTCGATTCAGCAAATGATCAAGCCTTTGGATATGATTGAGAAAGAGCTGGGCCGCAAGGTGAGCGCCATTATGCCGATTGAGGTCGGTGGCGGTAACTCTCTGGTTCCCGTAATTACGGCTGCGGAACGCAATATTCCTATCGTAGATGCGGATGCCATGGGACGGGCTTTTCCAGAATCGCAAATGGTGACATTCTACTTGGACGGTATTGACTGCAGTCCGATTACGATGGCAGATGAACGCGGCAATGGTGTGCTTATGCATGCGATCGACGGTGTTTGGGAAGAGCGGATGGCGCGTGCGGTTACGATTCAAATGGGCGGATCAGCTTCGATTTGTGATTATCCGGTAACTGGAGCGCAGGTAAAGCAAAGTGCAATTCCACATACCTTGACGCTTGCGTATGAAATTGGAAAAACATTGTTTGAGTCCAAGGAATTGAAGCAGAATCCAATTGAAATGCTGCTGAAGCAGCTGAATGGATATGCGTTGTTCCAGGGTAAGGCAGTAGACATTCGCCGTCGTACAGAAGGCGGATTTACACGCGGTGAAGCGATCTTCGAAGGTACAGATGCTAAAAAGGGACGTACGATGACTTTGTTCTTCCAGAATGAGTTCCTTCTTGCCACAGAAGATGGACATTCAATTGCTATTACTCCTGATCTGATCTCTGTGCTTGACCAGGATACCGGTATGCCAATCACGACTGAGAATTTGAAATACGGTGCTCGGGTTAGTGTGGTTGGTTTCCCTTGTGATCCGAAATGGCGTTCACCAAAGGGCCTCGAGACGGTAGGTCCACAATATTTTGGCTATGACGCACCTTATGTTCCAATTGAACAATTGGCAGCAGAGAAAGGGGGAGCAGAGTAATGTCTCATACGAATGTAGACAACATGGAAGAAATATACCGCATTGGGATTGATGTCGGCGGGACAAATACAGATGCAGCCTTGCTCGACTCCAAGCTAAACACCATTCATACGATAAAAGTGCATACCACAAGTGATGTGAATGAAGGCATTACTGAATCCATCCGTCGTTTGTTAGCAGAGAGTAGTGTGAATCCGGCGCAGATTCGTTATGCAATGCTCGGAACTACGCACTGTACGAATGCTATTGTAGAGCGCAAGCACTTGGGGAAAGTCGGCTTGATTCGAATCGGGGCACCGGCAACAACTGCGGTTCCTCCACTTGCGGATTGGGACGATACACTTAAGGCAACGGTTTGCCCACATGCTTATGTTGTTCATGGTGGATATGAATATGATGGCCGCACGATTGTTGAAATGGATGAAGAAGAGATTCTAGACTGCTTTTTGAAAATGAAGGGTGAAGTCGAAGCGGTTGCGATCTGTGGTGTGTTCTCCCCAGTGAATACCTCGCAGGAGAAACGTGTCGAAGAACTAGCGAAGCAAGTACTTGGCGCAGATATGCCTGTGACGTTGTCTCATGAGATTGGAAGTATTGGATTGCTCGAGCGTGAGAACGCGTCGTTGCTGAACGGCGCATTACTTAACGTCATTGCTGGAGTCGTAAAGGGCTTCGAAGAGGCGCTTCACACTTATGGAATTGACGCGAGCCTATACATCTGTCAGAACGATGGAACACTGATGTACAGTGAATATGCGCTTCGTTACCCGATTCTGACGATTGCTTGCGGTCCGACGAATTCCATTCGGGGCGCGGCACACTTGTCAGGTCTGAATGATGCACTTGTTGTTGATATCGGTGGCACCACGACAGATATCGGCGTCCTGATGCAAGGCTTCCCGCGTCAATCCTCCGCTGCGGTTGAGATTGGCGGGATTCGCACGAACTTCCGCATGCCGGATATCTTATCGATCGGGATCGGCGGCGGTACAATCGTTCGCTTGGATGAAACGCAGGATCAGGTAACAGTGGGTCCGGATAGCGTGGGGTACGAGCTATTGAAGCGCGGTCTCATCTTTGGTGGTGATACGCTCACAGCAACCGATGTGGCGGTGAAGCTTAATCGATACGAGTGGAAAGATGCGCAGACTGAGGCACTTGATGAATCGATCTGCAAGAGAGCAGATGAGATCATTACGCGGGATATCGAGGAAGCGATTGATCGGATGAAGACAAGCTCAGATCCTGTTGACGTCATTTTGGTCGGTGGCGGAAGTATTCTTGTGGCAGACAAGCTTGAAGGTGTATCACGGATTGTAAGACCGGATCACTATGATGCTGCAAATGCGATTGGCGCTGCGTTAGGTGAGGTGAGCGGGGAGACAGAGCGGATTTATTCCCTGGACGAAATGTCTTATGATGAAGCTAAGGAAGATGCCCGCAGCCATGCAATAGAGCAAGCTGTTCTAGCCGGTGCAGATCGCGATACCGTTCAGATCGTATTGTCTGAGGATATTCCGATTGCATACTTGCCGGGTAATGCCTTGCTGGTAAAAGTAAAAGCGGCTGGACGTTTATAAGATGATTATGGATCTGCCTTGAGGAGTGAACTCTTCGAGGCGGATCTTTTTGTCTTTATAATTGTATTACCAAGAAAGAAAGGGGATTTAGAATAGCTGTCGAAGTGGGTTATGTACATATTTTAACGATGGGAGAGAGGACAATGAAAGTGATTAGCACATTAGAAATCGTAGATGTACAGACTAGGGAGCGTACTGCCCTCCGCTCATTTGATTATTTAATCGAGGCACCCAATTGGACTAGCGATGGTAAGCGTCTTATTTATAATAGTCGAGGTTGTCTCTATTCGTTCGACATCGCAACCTGTGAGCTTGTTCAAATTGACTCGGGGTTTGCTGCGGAATGTAATAACGATCATGTTCTGTCTTTTGACAACACTAAGATCGCAATTAGTCACCATACGAAAGAAGATGGTAAATCTCGTATATATATTCTTCCCATGGAGGGTGGCGAACCGGTTCTAGTTACACCGAATGCTCCAAGTTATTTACATGGTTGGTCTCCAAACGGTGCTGAGTTAGCTTACTGTGCAGAGCGCAATGGTCAATATGATATTTATACCATTCCAGTAGACGGGGGAGTAGAGGTACAACTGACGGATTCGCCTGGGCTGGATGATGGGCCTGAATATTCACCAGATGGGGGAAATATATGGTTCAACTCGGTGCGTACAGGGCTGATGCAGATATGGCGAATGAATGCCGATGGCACTGAGCAAACACAGATGACTTTTGATGAGAGTAATAACTGGTTCCCGCATGTATCGCCAGATGGGCAGACGATTGCTTACTTGAGTTACCGCAAAGGAGATGTAGATCCTGGCGATCACCCTGCGAATAAGGATGTTGAGATTCGATTGATGGCAAGCACGGGAGGAGATTATCGCACACTAGTACAATTGATTGGAGGACAAGGTACGATTAACGTGAATTCGTGGTCTCCGGATAGTAAGCGCTTGGCGTTTGTAAGTTATGTGGTGGAGGAATACGAATAAAATACCGATAAAAATTATAGTATTGTTATTTATATATAAATGGAGGAAAGACGGATGAAGAGGATTTTTAGTATATTGCTGATGTTATTACTGGTTACACCAGCACTCGGCACTACAACCTTTGCGGGCAATACGGTGAAGGCTAAGGTGACAGAGAGCAGTACATATTTTGATGGAGAACAGCGGAACCTGAATGGGTTCAACATATCGAATAACAATTATTTCAGACTACGCGATTTGGCAGAGTATTTCTCGGGAACGAGCAGCCAGTTTGATATCACTTGGAATAAAGCGAACAATGCGATTGAGATCATAACTGGGCAAGCATATACGCCCGAAAAGAAAACTACGAGTAACTATTATAGCCGCAATAAAAATTATGCAGCTACGCTTTCCAACTCTAAGGTGCTGGTAAATGGACAGTTGCAGTCTATTACGGCGTACAATATTGATGATAACAATTATTTTCAGTTGAGAGATTTGGCGGGCAAAATCCCGTTCGATATTGAATTTGACGTTCAGTCTGATCGCATATCGTTATTCTCCAAGATCCCAGATCATGCTTACCGGGTAAAGACGGCAGCTGTAGCTGAGAGTAATGCAGAATCTTCTTATTTTCCTAGATGGAAAAGTACGGCCACTTCCTATCTCGTGAATAATAAGGACGGGACTGTAAGTGTCCTTGAGGCGAATAAGGAGGTTACGATTGAATCATATAATGAGAAGTTTGAACTAACTGGAAATAAGAGTATCCCTTTTGAGCTTCCGATATTTGGTGGTTTCTACTGTGGGGAGAAGTATAACTATATTGCTTTTGGCCAAGAGAACCGCGAAGAGAATGATAGCAAAGAAGTCATTCGTATTGTCCGTTATGATAAAAGCTTCAATAGAGTAGACAGTGTCTCCATAAAGGGTGGGGAGAGCTATACCGTTAGCCCGTTTGATTCAGGCTCCGGTAGTATGGCTGAGGCTGGAGATACGCTTGTATTTCACACCTCACGTACAAGATACACGACAGAAGATAAATTAAATCATCAATCCCAGCTTACCATTATCGTAAATACTAAATCCATGACCGTGACCAATGATCTGGGAAGATTCCAGAAGAATCATGTCAGTCACTCTTTTGACCAATATGTATTGTTTGATGGTGCAGCGCATGTTCTAGTCGATCATGGAGACGCTTATCCCCGTTCGATTGTTCTGAATAAAGGAGACGGAGCCAGTTATAACGAAGTAGACTTATTTAATATTCCCGGCAAAATCGGAGCTAACGCGACGGGTGTTTCTATAGGCGGATTTGAGCTGTCCCCGGCGAACTATATAGTCGCTATGAATTCGGTAGATCATTCCCTAGTCAAAGAGTATACATCTTATGAGATGGTGGGTTTAGAAACGGACCAAAGGGATGTCATGCTTAGTGTGTTGCCCAAGTCCAACCTGAGCAGTACTTCGGTGAATCACATTACCTTGGCTAAATATGTAGGCACGAACCTGATCGCTTCCATCCCTAAACTAGTAAAAATCACAGACGACAAAATGATGGTGCTGTGGCAGGAGTTTGATAAAGAGAATCATCCGGGTGATCTGAAATATGTTCTTATAGATGGAGCGGGGAAAGCTACTAGCGACATCCAAACGGTCAAGCATTTTGCCTTATCAGAGTGCAGTCCTATTATTAGTGGTGATAAAATTATTTGGTATACTAACAATAAGGGGTCCCGAGTGTTCTATTCGATCCCGTTAAATTAACGGATTCAATTAATAACAAAGTGGGTAAATTAGACTATAAGCTATAAATAGGACCTTCTAATTAGAAGGTCTATTTTTTCACGCAAAAATCACATCATCCATGGAGGTCGCTATGCATCGCGTAAATCTAAACCAGGAACAGTTCAACCAACAGGTGATTAATCACGCCTCCTTTGGGATCGCCCTTTTAGCGCCAAATGGTTTGATTCTGACCGTAAACCCAGCCTTTGAACAGACTTTTGGTTATTCCACTGAAGAGTTTGAGGGTATGCGGTTAGAAGACCTTTCTCACCCCGAAGATTTCGGCAACCTTCATGATTTAAAAGCACTCTTGGGTGAGGAAACAGAAGTGCAGATGGAAAAGCAGTTTATCACAAAAAATGGAGATTATATTTGGGGACAGCTTACTCTCCACTTATTCAGCGACGAGTCGAACCAGCCAGCATATTTCATTTGCCAAATCGTTAACATTACAAAGCAAAAGGAATCCGAGCAACGCCTTCAGGAGTCTGTTGAACGGTATACGTCGCTTAAAAAATACAACCATGACGCCGTCATTTCCTTTGACCTTGACGGTCGAATCATTAACACTAATAGTATGGCTGAAAAGATAACGGGCTACGCCATCGAGTCCGAGTTGATCGGGATGAAGCTTGCGAGTCTGATTGGAGAAGAGAATGTCCAGCGCATTCTGGAAAGAGCCCTTTACGATAATACGGTTGAGCAGTATATCAATAAGCTTGTCACTAAGGAAAGCGAAGTAGTTGAAGTGCTCACCAGTATTGCACCCATTTATGTGAACAATCATAATATCGGATTTTACCTTATATGCAAGGACATTTCCGAGCAAAGGCAATTGTCGCTAGCAAAGGAAGCCGCAGAGTCCACGAATAGAGCTAAAAGTGAGTTCCTGGCTATGATGAGTCATGAAATTCGCACTCCCATGAACGGGGTGATCGGCATGACTGATATTCTGCTTGAAACAGAGCTTAATGAAGAACAACGTGAATATGTAGAAATCATTCGCAAAAGCGGAGGAATCCTGCTCAATATAATCAATGATATCCTTGATCTTTCAAAAATTGAGGCAGGCCGTAGCGAGCTGCAAGAGGATACATTCGATCTGCGAACTTGCCTCAAGGACAGCTTTTCTGTTATCGCAATAAAAGCTGAACAAAAAAATCTGGAGCTCACCAGCATCATAAATCATGACGTTCCGGAATTTATTTACGGTGACGAGGAACGCTTGAAGCAGGTGTTCTTGAACCTGCTAGGCAATGCTGTGAAATTCACACCGGCGGGCAGCATATCGGTAAAAGTTAGGCTTGTAAAGGAAGATCCCTCCCTGCTTGCCTTTACGGTAACCGATACTGGCATTGGAATTGATCCTGATCGACTTACTGATATTTTTGAACCGTTTGAGCAGGTGGATAGCTTTATGATGCGGAGACATGAAGGTACGGGGCTTGGCCTTGCCATCAGCCGCAGAATTGTCGAAATGATGGGTGGTGAGATCTATGCGGAGAGTGACGGCAAGAGCGGTACGTCGGTTACCTTCACAATCAAGCCCAAGAAATCAGTGGTAATCCCTCGCCAAGAGGCTAACATTAACAAGCTTCATACCGCACGTGAAGCAAGAATTTTACTTGCTGAAGACAACACTATCAATGCGCTAGTACTGACCAAAATACTCGAAAAAATGGGTCACAGCGTTATCGCCGTAACAAACGGCATAGATGCGGTTGAAGCAGCACGGAAAGAACCCTTTGATCTTATTTTATTGGATCTTCACATGCCCATTATGAACGGCATAGAGGCTATGAAGATGTTAAGAGATGAGCATCAAGAGAAATGTCCGCCCATCATCGCGGTCACGGCTAATGCTTTGAAGGGTGACCGCGAAAATTGTCTAGCTGCCGGGATGGACGAGTATATCAGCAAGCCTGTAAAGCGTGAAGTCATCGTAAAGATGTTAGATCAGTTTGTGATCTAATATAAACAGCATAACCTCTCAGTGATATTATCCCCTTCAGGTGAACAGTAAAAAGCCAGTCCATTAACTGTTACACTTGGAGGGGATCGCTCTATCCATTGAATTACATAGCATTGCACGTTATACTTTGAAAAGAAATACGGACCCGCTTATCATATAACAGATCCGTCCTTCTATAAGGTATGGATCTTATTTTTTGTATGTATATATTCAGTCAGAGATGGAGGCGCAACATTGCAGCTAATCAATCAATCGGAAGTACAAGATAGGATCGACCTGCTTAAAGATCAGGATCTATATATCCATCTTGAGATGACAACGGGAGCCTACGCTGCCCATTTAGATAGTTCGAAGCATCCAGCCGCTACTTTTATTACCAATGCTATTATTCGATATTCCCATGGTTCGATTTCCGGCAACGGTCCTTATCGGGTCGGCTTAAAAATGTCGCAGGGCTGGGTTTACTCAGAAGGGCTAACTCACTATGAAGAGAGTGAGACAGGCAGATTGATTATGGCTGGACATGATGCTCAAGGCAAACTGATCGTATCGTTACAATTAAGCCGAGAGCCGTTCTAATGGAAGAGGAGATGAAGAGTTCTGTGGAAAAACATATTCTTGTTATTTTGCCACATCCGGATGATGAGGCCTTCGGTATATCAGGGACCCTTGCCAAACATATACAAAATGGGACCCAAGTTACCTACGCATGCCTAACGCTTGGAGAAATGGGCCGAAATATGGGCATCCCGCCCTTTGCGAATCGGGTAACCCTCCCGGAAATACGTAAGAAGGAGCTGGAGGAATCCTGCGAGGCTATTGGCATACAGGATTTAAGAATGCTTGGTTTTCACGACAAGACGATAGAATTCGAAGATCAAGTCTTGCTCGATGGGCAGATTGATGCGCTCTTGAAAGAGCTTAAACCTTCGCTGATCATCACTTTCTATCCAGGGTACAGCGTTCATCCTGATCACGATGCTACTGGAGCTGCAGTGATCCGAACCGTTGCAAGATTGCCGAAGGAAGAAAGACCTCCTGTTCACTGTATAGCTTTTGCTAATAATATTGTAGAGATTGGGGAGCCAAAGGTTATCAATGATGTGAGAGATTTCCTCAAGCACAAGATGGCGTCCATTCAGGCGCATCGTTCCCAATTCCAAGCTGCTGAGCTGTTGGGCAGCAAACCTTTAAATGATAAAGAGATCCAAGCTCGGTTTGGAACAGAGCATTTCTGGATTTATCCGTTTGAATGATAATGATCTAGTCAGAATTTTAGCGGTGATCTGTTGTCGGTGCTTAACCGGTGATAGATCGCCGTTTTAGTATGTGAATATTCAACTTTTCAGCGGGGGACGGTGGGAATTTAAGGCGAGGCCTTAAGACACGGGTAATTTGACCTAAAAAATTACTAAGGACTATCCGATATAGAAGATACTAACAATTGAAAGGTGATTAAATGCGAATCGGTCACAACATCACGTCTTTAAATAGTTTGAACAGATTAAATAAAAATAATAAATCTATTACAAGTTCACAAGAGAGGTTATCTTCTGGACTTCGGATAAATATAGCGGCAGATGATGCTGCAGGATTAGCAATTTCTGAGAAAATGAGAGCACAGATTCGTGGATTATCTCAGGCAGCAAGGAATACACAGGATGGTATTTCACTAATTCAGACTGCTGAGGGTGGACTTGGAACTATACAAGATCCTAATCTGCTAAGACTTCGGGAGCTTGCAATACAGGCTTCAAATGATACCTTAACAAATTTTGATCGAACATTGATTCAAAAAGAAGTTGAGCAGATAAAGCTTGGGATAAATGATATTGCTAATAACACTCAATTTAATGGAATTCATTTATTGAATAATGACCTCGAAGTAAACACGAATATTACCCCAGTACAGGGCAATATAAGTACGAACTGGACAGCTAACATACCTGCCAGAGATTTATCTAAGACTTCAGATGGAGGTTACGTCGGAATAAGAATTCCCGGTAATAATCCCTTCAAATTAGATAGTATGGGTAATCTGGTTTGGTCACAAGCAATTCCTAATATGGATGTGTATAGTATTAAGGAATCTAGTGATGGTGGTTATATTTTATTAGGAAATGATTTCTCAGCAGGGGCAATTTCCGATCAAAGGATAAATATAATTAAATGGGATGGGAATTTGAATGAGCAGTGGAGTACAGGGGTATCTGGCGTCTACTCCATTATGGGGAATGAAGTAATTGAGACTAGTGACGGTTCCTTTATTGTGGCAGGGACGGGTTCCGGTATTCAAAATTGGGATGGCCTTATGGCTAAATTTAATAGCAGTGGTGTGCAACAATCCACCTCGATAGTGGGTTCTTCACAATCCAATCCTGTTGGCTATGGAAGCGAAGAATTTAATTCTATTATTGAAACTGCTGACGGCGGTTATTTGGCTATTGGTTCATCAAGTCTCAAACTAAACAGTTCTTATACCGATAAGTCAAGCTGGGTTGTGAAATATGATAGTAACTTAAATCCGTTATGGGACACACGAGTCGGTGCTGCTGGGGATGATGAAGGTTACCGCGCCATCGCAACCAGTGATGGAGGGGCCATAATTGTTGGTTCTTATAACGACTCTACTAAAACTAGTGGATTAATCTATAAACTAGACAGTAGTGGAAACGTATTATGGGAGAAGAATATCTCAAATGAAACTTCCAACTCCAGTCAACTTACTAGCATTACAGAAATGAAAGATGGGAATTACATCGTTGGAGGAATAGTAGATAATAATTATCGTCTTTCCATTTTTGATTCACAGGGAAATGAATTGGCTAATGTTAATCTAAATGGTGGGGGCTCTACGGATCGATTAAATAACATTATTAGTAATGATGACGGAAGTTACACTTTTTCAACTACAACTGGAATAACCAATTTCAATGTATCTTACGGATCAAACCCTGGTACCACATATGATTACAAAACAGTAAACCTTCAGGTGGGAGCAAACTCTGGGGATAACTTCGCTGTTAAATTAACAGATGCTAGAACTACTGCTCTGGGAATTGCGGATATAGATCTTTCAACTAGACAAGGTGCCGAATTAGCGATTTCGAAAATAGACAAGGCTATAAATACCGTTTCATCTAAGCGTTCAATGTACGGCGCGTATCAAAATGCATTAGAACATATCCATAATAACCTAACCAATTACGAAGTAAACTTAACAGCAGCTGAATCACGAATAAGAGATGTGGATATGGCAAAGGAAATGATGAAGCTTACCAAATTCAATGTCCTATCTCAAGCATCACAAGCCATGTTGGCTCAAGCTAATCAACAGCCTCAAGGCGTGTTAGAGTTGTTAAAATAGGGCTATACATACAGTCTATGCATTTCAGTGCATAGACTTTTTTAGAATCTATGATGATCTAAGAAATGATTTACAAAAAAATTTCCAGAGACTATTATATTTCTATGCGTAATATTTTCCTTTTTTAACTAGATTATTGTAAGAATTTATCTCTGGAGGTTCAAATGAAAAAGCACGACAAAATCATTTCCTTCATCTTCATGTTCATTATGATGGTGACGGCTATTTTCTGGGTAAACTCGACCACTAGTTGGACTATGATGGGTACCCTTGCTTCCGTGGCCTGTTTCGTACTTTTTATATTATTGGGACTCCGTACTATACCTGTTTTGACAGATTTTGTTATGACAAATCCAGCGCCTGAAGTAACTTTGGAGAATAAAACACGGGACAGAAAGCAGGCTTGGCTATATATTATCGGCTGGGTAGTGGCTAGTAGGGTCTTGCTTATGATTATCGGGTATATATTTTTGATCATACAGAATGGCTATTCCGGTGGTTTGTTTAACAAGATAGCTGAGACCTGGCATATATCGGGGATCGACGCTTCACATTATTTGGGCATCGCGGAGAATTGGTATGTGACGGAGGGAGATCCGAAATACCATATTGTTTTTTTTCCTTTTTTTCCAAATCTAATTAAAGTAGTTCAGGTATTCGTAGGGAATTATCTCGTCGCTGGATTTATCGTTTCTAATATTTGCTCGCTTGTTGCTGCCTTGGTCGCCTATGAGCTTGCCTCACTAGACATGCATCGAAAGAGTGCTATGCGAGTAGTGAAGTATATTTTTATATTTCCGGCTGCGTTCTTTTTCTTCATCCCTATGACCGAATCTCTATTTCTGGCCTTATCGCTGTTGTGTTTATATTTTGTGAGAAAAAAAGAATGGCTCATCGGATGTTTATGCGGTGCACTCGCAGCGTATACGCGTTCTCCAGGGGTGCTGTTGATTGTACCGGTTGCGATTGAATTTGCACGGGAACTTATAGGGAATTATAAATTACTAGATAAAAAAGCGTTTATACATAAGCTGACCACCGCCATTGGTTGTCTTGCTATCATTTCGATGGGTTTGCTGGCTTATCTTTACATCAACTACTATGTTACGGGAAATGCTTTTCAGTTCAGTATTTACCAGAGGGAGCATTGGTCACAGAAGTTCTATCTCTTTTTCGATACCGTAAGATATCAGATGGAATATGCGGTGGGCACCTTTAAAAGTGGAGATAGCCGTTCTTTTCTCGGCATGTGGCTGCCCAATTTAATCGCTATATTCTCAGCACTAATTATCATGTTTATGGGAGCAAGAAAACTACGGCCATCCTATACTGCTTATTTTATCGTGTATTTTGCTTTCGTCGTGGGAGCTACCTGGCTGCTGTCAGCCCCGCGTTATTTGCTTGTTGCCTTTCCGCTAGCTTTTGCAGCCGTTGCGCTTACTAATGAAAAGCCGAAGGATGTTGCACTTACTGTTATATCTGTTGTGGGTAGTATACTTTACTTGGCAATGTTTGTAGCGGGATATCCGGTGTATTGAGGAATCGTGTTAAAATAGGAGAACGCCTAGGTGCGTTCTTCTTTTTTATTGCGAATAATCTTATAGAAACGATGGTGGGTATGAAGATTGATTACGACAATCAGGTGATCGAGTTTAATGTTCAATATGGAAACGGGAAAAAAATCTCCATTCATATAGATTCGTCAGGGCGCATAACACTCAAGGTACCTAAGAAAACATCTGAAGAGACGATTAAAAGTGTGGTTGAGCGTAATGGCAAAATGATTGTGGAGAAGCTGCAAAGTCTCGAAGCGGCTCGTGAAACGCCAAAGATGATCAGAGCGTACGAAGATGAAGGAAAGTTCCTGTATCTAGGCAAATATTATTCTCTGCATGAGCTTATAGAGACAGCGGAGCTAAGTGAAGAACAACTTCAGTTAAAGCTGAAAAAGTTCTATTTCTCTAGCTGCAAGAAGCTTATAGGAGAGCGGATCACTAGGTACCAGACGCAGCTTAGAGTAAAACCTAAGAGTATCGAAATTGTAGAGTCCAGGACCAAATGGGGAAGCTGCAGCTCCGATAAAAAGCTAACCTTTAACTATCGTCTGGCCATGGCTCCCGTGGAGGTTATCGATTATGTGATCATCCATGAGTTATGTCATTTGCTGCATATGAACCATGATCGCTCCTTTTGGCGACGGGTTGGAAGCCTAATGCCGGATTATAAGGAGAAGGAAGAATATTTAGCAAGATATGGACGGGCTATGACGTTATGAAAAAAAGGGTATTCCAGTGCAACTAGAGTAATGGTTGCTGGGAATACCCTTCGTTATTTTAACCCCTTTGCAGCAATCGATAGAGGTTAAGTGCCAGTTGAATCTCGAATAACTCATCAGAGTTTTTCAGATCTATATTTAGCAAATCTTTGATTTTATCAATCCGGTAAATAAAGGTGTTGCGGTGAATAAACATCGCTTTGGCGGCTTCGGTTACATTCTGATTGTACATAAAATAATACTCCAAGGTAGACATGAATCTCGTGTTCATCGTCTGGTCATGTTCATGAATGCCTCCCAGAACTTTGTTAAAGAATGTCTCCATTTCCGTAGGCTTAATGTTGGAATCCAGAAAATGATAGACAGAATAATCCTCGAAGTGAGCAATGCTCCGGCTGTCTTTATTAAACCGCTGCATGAGCCGCATAGCTTCCTGGGCCTCGAAGAAGCTTCGATGGAGCGAAGCAAGTGTCTTATACTGACTGCCAATGCCGATGAGAAAATGATTTTTAGTCATTTCCTGAGCCAGCAACTGCAGCACCTCTTGAGCAAAGGCTTTCGTATCGCTTACGGAAATTGGCGGTTTATTTTCATTTTTGCCGATCAAGATGATGATTTGCTGATTGCGATAGTAACAGATTAGCTCTCCACCTGCATTACTGGACAAGCCATAGATCAAATTGACACATTTTTTGACCATATGCTCCATTTCATATTTTCTATAAACCATGTCCGTGTAGTTTTCCAGCTGTGTAGCTTCAACATGGATAACTGTACAGTAATACGCATAGTTAACTTTAAGCCCATGCATAGCAGATAGGGAATGCAGTGTTTCTGTTGAAGTAATATTGCCAGCTAATAAGTCGTCGAAGAAGTCCTGCCTAATTTTATGCTTTACCTCTTCGATTTCCTTGGCTTTGATCCGGTCCAGTGCAAGCATCGTGGATACATGCTCTAACGCGGTGTAGTCAAATTCAACCAGCTTGCGTACCGTTTGCAGAACGACGATATACGCGTAAGCATTACTGGATACAGAAACCGGCATAATGCAGCACTTGTACGGCTGTCCCTGAGAATAGTAGGTGCGTTTGATGGATTTTTTGATTTCAGTAATATACTTTGGGAAAGCTACCGTGAACTCTGTTGGAAAAACAGGCCTGTTCTTCACCAGTGGCAGGAATTCCTGAAGTGGAGATGGGTTGTCCTTATGATCTGTATAGCAGAGTAGGTTCCAGTCTCTATCTAATATAAGAACAGGGTTATGGATCGTGTCGGACAATTCCGCCGATATTTGCTCAATACCGCCGCCTTCGAGCGCGATTTTGAACAGCGCATTATGAAGGTCGAGCGAACGTCGGTTCACTGCATCGTAATCCGCGTTGGTCTTTTCGTTAATGATCGCAATGACTCTGGACAAGGTGTATTCAAAAGGGAGCTCCAGTAGCGGAAGTCCATGCTTATCAGCAAGCTCGATCATGTTCTGCGGGATAGCATCGAAATATCGCTTCATTTTGATGCAGAGTCCTGCACAGTTATTCTCCACCAGCTCATGAATGAATTTGTTCTGTAGCTCCGTGCTGTCTTTGAAGATATATCCGGTGGATAAAAGCAGCTCGTTCGAGGTCAGCCAGTCAAATACGTCCGGATTCTCGATGATATTAACTACGGAGATTTGATTGTTTAGGCCAGAATGCCCCGCAACGATCTTTATGCCTTCGATGGATTTGATTTGTAAGATATCTTTTATCGTTAGCATCAATTCACACCTCTCATCATCACCCATTGTGCAATGTGCATAGTGATTACTTGTTGTTTTTAGTGTTCTTGTATGATGACCCCCAGTGTACGGAGGACTACAATAAGGGTGTCAGGTAACGTTTAACCGTTAAACTGTGATATATTTCACAAAAATATCCTTTTTCACACAGAAAGCAGCTCAATCTTCATCATTCTTGGAATTTTATGAACTGAGTGTAACATCTTCTATCATTCATCATCAACCGTTACGGTTTTTTATGAGAACGCTTTCTATATAGGATAACCTGACAATAAGTGACCAAACCATTATCTACTTCCTTCTCAAGGGGGCGATCAAACGGAGTATTCTCAGAGCAAGTGTACCTCTTATTTAAAAGCTGGGATATCCAGTGATAGCGCGTTCTTTCATCGGATTCGAGAATCAAGATTTTTCGGAAATATACACAGCATATTTGAGCGGACGATAAATGTAAGGTGCAAGGCAACTGATGAATTATATACCATTGCGAGCAGTAGGGTAGATAATGCGCCTAATACTTTGATTACAGAGGTTAGTAGTTTTTCGGTTCTTGGACTGGTTGTGGGAGAAGAAGTTTTTGCGGAGAATGATCAATTATATATTGGCACTAAGCTTTCAATATCGATCAAGGAACTGACAGTTTGGCAGAGCTCTCTATCTATTTTTCCAAAAGAAGTAAAGACGCTAAGAGATAATTTGGCTGTGGCAAAAGCTTATATCAATAGCTATGGAAAACCAGGCGGTATGAAGCAGTTTGCGGGTTCTAGCTGCTTTGAGAGAGAAACGATGCGGCTGCTGGAAGAGCGATCTTCAGGTCTTCTAAATGCTTTGGCGAATGACAGCATGGGAGATGCTGCTCATTATGCAATTCGACTAATGGGATTAGGCCCAGGTCTGACTCCGTCGGGAGATGATTTTTTAGTTGGATTGTTTGCTGTGATCCATCTGCCTCAGAGTCCTATTAATAAATATCAGCCGTGGTGCAGGGAAGTCGTGAACGAAGCAGCTGAATTAACGAATGAAATAAGCTATATGGCTCTGAAAAAAGCGGCTTGGGGTCAGGTGAGAGAGTCAATGGGTCAGATGCTGCATTCGCTCATGTATGAGAGTAAGGAAAATATGCTTCTTGGCTTATCGGCAGTGCTGGATATAGGTTCTTCTTCCGGAACAGATATTGCCTTGGGGATCATTAGCGGTTTGGATCTTAATCTAGAACAACGTTGGAGGTAAGATATGTCGACTAAAATAGTAATTAAAAGAAACACATACTTTGATTCCGTCTCGCTCATGTCGTTGTCGACCAAAGCGAATCAAATAGAGGGTGTCGAACAAGCTTTTATCGCAATGGCTACTCAAATGAATAAAGAGGTATTAGCGAATGTAGGGCTGATAACCCCTGAGCTAGAGGAAGCTAAGAATAGTGACCTGATGATCGTAATCAAAGCAGCATCCCCTGAGCTGGCTGAAGTTGCCTTTGGAGCAATCGAAGAGCTGTTTATTAAAAAAGACAGTGCAGTTGGCGGTACAGAGCTTAAATATCCAACAATTGAGTCGGCAGTGAA
Organism: Paenibacillus sp. FSL H3-0329; assembly: GCF_037963285.1. Lineage (NCBI taxonomy): Bacteria > Bacillati > Bacillota > Bacilli > Caryophanales > Paenibacillaceae > Paenibacillus > Paenibacillus sp. FSL H3-0329. The sequence continues at coordinate 864,409 of NZ_CP150150.1, forward strand.
GAATAGGACAGCAGCTAATCTTGCAGTGATTTCAGTCAACGGAGCGTTTGCAGCCAGAGAAGCAAGAAAAGCGCTGGAGAATAATCTCCATGTCATGATGTTCAGTGACAACGTAAGCGTAGAAGACGAAATTGAATTAAAAAAAATAGCACATGAGCGTGGATTACTGATGATGGGGCCGGATTGCGGAACCGCGATCATTGGAAATATGGCCTTATGTTTTGCCAATAAAGTTCGTAAAGGCAATATCGGCATCGTGGGTGCATCCGGCACAGGAAGTCAGGAAATCAGCGTGCGGATTCACGATTTTGGCGGAGGCATCTCACAGTTGATTGGCACAGGCGGCAGAGACCTAAGTGAACGTGTCGGCGGAGTAATGATGCTTGATGCTATGAAAGCGCTTAACGAAGACGAAGCCACTAAGATCATTGTGTTGATTTCCAAGCCACCAGCCAAAAGTGTGGAACAAAAAGTGCTGAATGAAATCAAAAATATGCATAAGCCTGTCGTAGTCTGCTTTATCGGAGGAACGGAGGAAGCTGTTCTGGAGGCAGGTGGACATTTTGCCAAAACAACCAAAGAGGCCGCGCTGAAGGCGGTAATTCTATCCGGCATTGATGAGAGTCAAATTGATAAGCATCCGCTAAACCTTCCGCTGATTGAAGAGATTAAGGTCAAGCTGAAGCCAGAACAGAAGTATATTCGTGGGCTATTCTGCGGCGGTACTTTATGTGATGAAGCAATGTATCTAGCGATGGAGAAATACGACGATGTCTATAGCAACATTCCAAAAGATCCGGAATATCAGCTGGGTGATATCCATATCAGCCAAGCACATACGTTTATTGACTTTGGGGATGATGGGTTCACTAACGGCAAACCACATCCGATGATTGATCCTTCTTCACGGATTGCCAGATTCAAGCAGGAAGCGAAGGACCCGGCGGTGGGCGTGATCATTATGGATTTTGTATTAGGCTATGGATCGCATGAGGATCCAGTAGGTGTTATGGTGCCTGCAATTATTGAGGCTAAGCAAGCAGCGGAACAAGAAGGCAGACATTTGGAGATTATCGGCTATGTCCTTGGAACCGATCTGGATACACCTTCGGTCCAAGAACAGCTTGATAAGCTGGTATCCGTGGGTGTTACCTATGCAAGCAGTAATACGAATGCAGGACTTCTTGCCAGAGGTTTTGTAGAGAAGGGAGTATAACATGAGCAGAATTAATGAGTTATTTAAGAGTGAACTTCACGTTATCAATGTCGGCCTAGAAATGTTCAAGGATGATATCCTGAAGCAAAAAGGCAACGTAACCCATCTGGAATGGAAGCCACCTGGTGGAGGTAAGCCCGAATTAATTGCCGCACTGGATGCGTTAGAGCAAGAGGAAATTGCTGCAAAGATTGAGGCTGCCAACAAGCTGGCTGTAGAGCGAATCGTGAATTCACAACCGGTATTGGTTGGTTTTGACCAAGCGATCAACGTCGTACCAGGGATGACTAAGACTACGATATTACATGCAGGGCCTCCGATTACTTGGGATAAGATGAGTGGTCCCATGAAAGGTGCAGTTACCGGCGCTTTGGTCTTTGAGGGCTTGGCGAAGGATCTCGATGAAGCTGCCGAACTAGCGGCATCAGGTGAGATTACGTTCTCCCCTTGTCACGAGCATAATTGTGTGGGTTCCATGGCAGGGGTAACCTCAGCCTCTATGTTTATGCACATTGTAGAGAATAAAACGTATGGCAACATCGCTTATACGAACCTTAGTGAGCAACTGTCGAAAATCTTGCGGATGGGTGCAAACGATGAAACGGTCGTTGCCCGTTTGATCTGGATGAGAGATGTGCTTGGACCGATGCTGCGTGAGGCGATGAAGTTCTCTGAGAACGGCATTGATCTGCGGCTCATGTTATCACAGGCGCTCCATATGGGAGATGAATGCCATAACCGCAACAACGCTGGAACAACTCTTTTGATTCAGGCATTAACGCCGCTTATCCTGAGAACAGATTTTACTAATGAGCAGAAAATCGAAGTGTTCGACTTTGTGGCAATGAGTGATTATTTCTCCGGACCAACTTGGATGGCTCTTTGTAAATGTGCACTTGATGCTGCCCATGGCATCGAGCATAGCACCATCGTAACAACGATGGCCCGCAATGGCGTGGAATTTGGTATTCGTGTCAGTGGAATGCAAGGCAATACCTGGTTTACCGGTCCTGCGCAAAAGGTTGTCGGACCGATGTTTGCAGGGTATAAGCCGGAAGACTCGGGACTCGATATCGGAGACAGTGCGATTACCGAAACGTATGGTATAGGTGGCTTCGCCATGGCAACCGCGCCGGCGATTGTAGCATTAGTTGGGGGAACCGTAGATGATGCCATGAACTATTCTGTGAAAATGAAGGAAATCACTACGACGGAGAATCCAAATGTGACGATTCCTTTGTTGAACTTCCGCGGAATTCCTACTGGAATCGATATTCGTAAAGTGGGTCAAACCAGCATTATGCCAGTGATCAACACGGCTATTGCCCATAAGGATCCAGGCATCGGAATGATTGGAGCCGGAATCACTCATCCTCCAATCGAGTGTTTCGAGCAAGCCATTCTCGCTTTTAGTCAGAGCATGCATTCATAGAACCACCCGCCCTTCAGGCCTATTCAAGGGTCTGAGGGCTTCATAAGCCATTGGTATGTAAGCGCTAACGATCTAGGGGGAGATTTATTATGGATCAAGTATTTATGAAGATGTTCTGGAAAAAGGGAGATTGGGCCGCGTTTTTCGGGCTGCTTGCTAACAATTTAACCAATCTGCTTACGATGATTTCATTGTTAATTTTTGTAGTAGGATTTCCGGAAGGTATGGTTTACGGCAGAGTCGTTCCTGCGTTTGGACTCGCGATTTTTATCGCAAGTATTGCTTATGGCTGGTTTGGATATCAGCTAGCCAAAAAAACAGGCCGAACGGATATAACCGCATTACCTTCAGGACCTAGTGCTCCATCGATTTTTACGGTAACTTTTCTAGTGTTAATTCCCGTATTTAGAGAAACCAATGATGCATCATTTGCGCTGCAAATTGGTCTCGTATGGTGTTTGTTCGAAGCCTTGATCCTTATTGTCGGCTCATTTCTGGGAGATGTGCTGCGCAAGGTTATTCCAAGAACCGTACTTTTATCTTGTTTATCTGGACTTGGATTGTTATTGCTGGCCATGAACCCGATGCTACAATCCTTCGAAACACCAGTGGTTGCTTTTGTTGTACTTGTGATCATCTTTATTAACTGGTTTGGCAAATCGCCAATATTCAAAAAAATTCCTACAGGATTTCTGCTGCTGATTGCTGGAACCGCGCTGGCTTGGATATTCGGCTTGCAGAATCCAGAAGCGATCACAACGGCTCTTTCAACACTTGGGTTTAATCCACCTGAGGTGCATATTACCAGCTTAATTCAAGGGATTCCGCATGCCTTGCCATACCTGGCTTCTGCAATTCCATTGGGACTGGCGAATTATATTTTTGACCTTGAAAATATTGAGAGCGCACATGCTGCCGGAGACCCTTATAACACTCGTAACGTTATGCTAACGAATGGGGTTGCTTCAAGTATTGGTGCTTTCACAGGTAATCCGTTCCCGGTAACTGTGTATATTGGTCATGCAGGCTGGAAATCTATTGGGGCTGGACTTGGTTATACCATAGCTTCTGGTTTCTCCATGTTAATTATTTGTCTCTTTGGCATAGGAGCACTGCTGTTGTCTATCATACCTGTTGTGGCGATTGTTCCGATTCTGGTCTATGTCGGGGTCGTTACGGCGAATCAGGTGGTTCGAGAGACACCTAAAAATGAAGTGCCCGTTATCTTTATCACCTTGTTCCCATGGATCGCCAACTGGGCTTTAACGCTTGCGAACAACATTTTTAATGCGGCTGAAACTTCGGCTTCCAAGGTGGGGATTGATCTCTTATTAAGCAAAGGGGTTTATTACAACGGCCTGATGCATTTAGGAAATGGTGCACCGCTTAGCAGCTTGATTTGGGGCTCCATCACTATTTTCTCTATCCTGAATAAACCACTGCGGGCTGCTGTCTTTGCTGTAATCGCGTCTGGCCTATCTTTATTTGGAATCATTCACGCGCCGACTGTTGGATTTGCTCAAGCTTCACTTATGCCGTTCGTATACGCCTACTTGATGGTGGCAGGATTATTTGTTTATAAGCATTTTTCAGACCTTCGTGACCCAGCGAACAAGCTGCAATCCGAATAAATAATTGATAAAAAGAAATAGGAGAGCTAAGCCATGACTAATCAAACTCTGTCAGAAGATTTAATTCAAGCAGCGGATCGCGGGGATTTAGCTGCCGTAGAACAGCTTTTGGCTCGTGGTGCCGATGTTCATCATAAGGATGCCAGTGGTCGTACTGCGCTGATGGCGGCAACGCAAAAAAATCATATTCCTCTCGCTCAAAAGCTGATTGAAGCAGGCAGTGATGTGAATGCAAGAGATATCACTATGTTATCACCCTACCTGTGTGCCGGTGCCAATGGATTTCATGAGATTCTGTCTTTAACTCTTGCCGCAGGTGCGGATACAACCAGTGTAAATCGTTTTGGGGGAACTACACTGCTTCCCTCCAGCGAGAAGGGGTATCTAAGAACTGTTCAGAAATGCTTGGAAGCAGGTGTTGCAGTTAACCATATGAACAATCTGGGATGGTCTGCCTTGCTGGAGGCAGTAATTCTCGGGAATGGTGGCCGTTTATACTCCGATATTATTCAGTTGTTGGTGGATGCTGGAGCGGATGTTCATTTGCCGGATCGTGACGGAAAATCATCGTTGCAGCATGCAGAAGAGCTGGGTCAGGAGAGGGTCATCCGTATTCTCAATAAAGAAAAGCTAACGATTCATCCAAGTATTCAAAGCGCTCAAGAGCTAGCTCGGGCAGAGGATTTCCGGAAAGCAAGTTTGGTTATGGAACATGCAATGCAAGTGGACAGTAATAATTCAGATTTCTATTACTATAAAGGATACTTCTTAGGGGAACTCGGGAGATATGACGAAGCTCTGGCAGCTTATCAACAGGCACTTACTATTGATCCGGATGACCTTGATTTCTATTTCTATACCGCAAATGCCTACCGAATGATGAAGCGATCCGAGCAAGCATTAGCAGAGTATGACAAAGCGATAGAACGCGATCCTGGCGAAAGCTTCTTCCGCTATCATAAATCCAATTATTTAAGAGAGTTGGGCAGGCATGAGGAAGCGGTCAAAGTTATGGATCAGCTTCTGGAACAGCAGCCTGCCCGGTATGATTTCTCGTTCCATAAGGCGAACAGCTTGAGATCACTTGGCCGGCATCAAGAGGCAGTTGAGGCGATTGAGAACGCAATTGCTAACGATCCGAGCAATCCTTTATATCATCATCATAAGGCTCAGTCACTTGGTTTACTTGGTGATCATGAAATGGCCATTCAAGAAATAGATATTGCTATCAGCTATAATCCTGCCAATCCGGATTTTCACTCCGCGAAGGAACAATTTCAGCTGGCCCTTAAAAGCTAATCAATGAGGATCAACTGATCCGTCAGGAGGAATGGAATGAGTAAATTTATAGTTGTAGCCATTGGCGGTAATTCATTGGTGAAAGACAATGGCCGCGATTCTATAGAGGATCAATCTGAGGCAGTACGTGAAATTGCTGTCAATATCGCTGATCTGGTGCAAGCAGGCAACGATGTGGTGGTTACTCACGGCAACGGTCCACAGGTTGGATTCGAGCTGAGACGAAGCGAGGTGGCTTCGGAAGTCACTGGAATGGATGTTACTCCGCTGGTCAATTGCGTGGCGGGCACGCAAGGGGGCATAGGTTATTTAATCCAGCAGGCCTTAACAAATGAATTCATTCACCGCAGATTAGACAAGAAGGTTGCCACAGTTATTACTCAGGTCGAGGTTAGCAAAAATGATCCGAATTTTCAGTCTCCCTCGAAACCAGTGGGCTCCTTCTTCACGCTTGAGCAAGCAGAGGAGATGAAGCGTGCCAAGCCAGATTGGGTCATCATTGAGGATTCAGGTCGTGGTTACCGCCGTGTTGTTCCATCGCCTAAGCCGATTGATATCGTTGAAAAGAACGTCATTAAATCACTCATTGAGACGGGTTATGTGGTGATCGCTGTTGGCGGAGGCGGGATTCCTGTGATCAAAACCGAAAATAATACCTACGAAGGTATCGATGCGGTCATTGACAAAGACTTTGCTACAAGTCTGCTGGCCGAACAGATCGACGCAGAATCGCTGATCATTACAACAGGAGTTCCTCAGGTATGTGTAAATTTCGGTACGCCTGAGCAGAAGGCTCTTGAAGAAGTTACAGCGGCAGAAATGATGGTATATGCGGAGCAGGGTCATTTTCCTGCTGGAAGTATGCAGCCTAAAATTGAAGCAAGTCTTAGCTTTTTGAAAAAGGAGGGACGTAGAGTTATCATTACTAATCCGGAAAATATGAAAGCTGCGATGAGCCAACAGGCTGGCACACATATTGTAAATTAATATGATCTTATTTATCTCATCATTTCATGGAGACCGCCACTGATCTAAATCAGGGCGGTTTTTTGACATGTTCATGAATTGTTACTCAACTGCTGCTTTCAGATGGCCATATTCTGGTGAATAAAAGGAAGATAAGAGGTAAAACTATGTCCACTATATAAAAAAGAATACATTAAAATGCGGGGGTAAAAGATGAGATCGAATAAAGGAACAACACAACGTTTTACCAGGGCTACAATTCTTTGTTGTATTTGTGCATGTACGGTATTGTTAAGTGGATGCACTAAAGCAGCGGATGAGACTCAAGTGGCTACTCCAACGGCTCAAGTAGAAACCACAGCACCTTCTGCAGAAGCTACTACACCTGCGCCTACGAATAACGCAACAGAACAACCCATGACATCTGCGTCACCCGGTTCAAATACTGGGGAACTTCCAGAGGGAGTGAGCATTCAGAGAGTTATCAAGGATGTTTCGTTAAAAGATAGCTATCATAAAAAGGTTGAACTGTTAAGCGACGGTGGCAAGCGGGTTACCATTACAGATCCGAATCAAAAGATTGTTTTGCAGCAGATTGAATATGACGGAAGGATCACTGCGGTTAAGGATAAACAGATTACCGTTCAAGTGGAGGGCGGTAAAGAGCAAACCTTAACGATTCCTGATCATATAGTCATTGAAGATGAAGACAAGCTCGGATTAAATAATGGCGTTGAAATCGAGTGGACGGTAAATGCAGACGGACAAATCGAAAGCGTGGAACTGGACGATTAAAAATTTACCGAGGTGACTGGATGAAATTTCTAATCGTACTTGGTAGTATTATTGTTCCCATTGTCATGCTGATGTTACAAGGTAAATCGATAAAGTGGCGTATGGTATTTAATGTTGCTTCGGTCTTAAGTGCGATTATCTTTGGAAATATTTCCGCTTTGGCGATTTACGAAATATTAAGGGATCATGCTGTATTTATGACCTCGATCCATGCGATATTTTTAAATCCAATGTTTCTTATTACCGGAGCCTATCTTGGCGTTTATTTAATTTATCGGTTGATGATAATTTCGTATGACGAGGTTTATATGTGATGGGTACAATACAAATAGGGGTGTTCCCGCGTAGGGACACCCCTATTTGTATTGTTAACAGGACAGATGCTTAAGAGGACTTTCCTACAACGTTTGCTCCGCTCTTCGTGATCTTGTAGGTGATGATATCACCATTCCAGAAGTGGAATTTTAGGATAACCTCGCCGTCTTTAACATCTTTAAAGAACGCGGGAAGCAGCTTGATTTCTTTAGTGTTATAAGAAGGTGAGAAGGTATTGCCGAATTCCTTAAATGGAGTCCAGTCCTGCGGACCTGCATTGCCACCAGCGGTATATACAGCTTCCATTGTGGCAAGCTGGTTACCATTAAAGGTGGTCGGAATGGCAAAGGATTCAGTCGTGCCTTTTGCATCGCTTAATTTAGCTGTGTCATACACAATCACCTTAAGCCTCCACGCAACACCCTTGTTGAATTTCAGAGTCAGCACGGCATTTTCACCGTATTTTTGGGAAGCTGTGAGCTTTTTGAGTTGGCTGGCTTTGAGGATGAGCTCCTCACCATTTAATGTGTAATCTTTACCTTTGGTCAGATATTTTCCGTTGGCACTAATGGTGGTTAGCTTATTGCCGTTCAGGTTTAGCTTAACCTTGGTATCTTTGATTTGTGCACCTTTTTTTAGGTAGACCAAATCGCTTTCGGTGCTGGAGGAACGCTCCTTCAGACCAGACATTAATACATTGTGGAGTTCAGGATCAGACCACTTATAAGTTTTACGGTTGAAATGCTGCCCGTTATCCCAGAGCATGGAAGTCATTTTCTTTTCTTTCAAATAATAAGTCAGATACTCGAAGAATTTAAGCTTCTCGCCCTGTTCAATCACACCCGTGTCTTTATCGAAACCTAATAAACCAAATTCGCCGACGATGACAGGGATGCCTTTAGCTACAAATGTATTGTAAACGTTATCAAAAGTTTGAGTGATATCGTTTTTTGTATCTTTTTCAAATGTGGTGTAGCCGGCAATGTTCACACTAAAAGGCCAGAAGCCATAGAAGTGAACGGTCGCAATAATATTCGGATCGTTTAGAGCCGTAATCGTCTTATAGAGATGATCCATTCTTGTTTGTGTAGGTGAAGACTCTAATGAAGGCAATACAAGTGGGCGGAGGTCGTTTTTCCCACCGGATTTCCGCACGATCTGATAGAAGGAGTTATTGAGTTCAGTAAGCATTTGCTCCATTTTTGCTTCGTCTGTGCTTCCACCATCGGTGAACCGAGGTTCATTTATGCTCTCGAACATCAGCTTATCGGATTTGTCCTTAAAGCGATCGGCAATTTGAGTCCAGGCTGCATTATAACGCGCCAGCGTTTCATCGTGTTTTTCTTCCATATGGCTTACCCATAGCCAGGAATCATGATGGACATTAATCATGACATAAAGCTTGGCGTCCAGTGCCCAGCCGACAACTTCTTCCACACGGTCGAGGTAGGCTTTTTCTAGGGTATAGTCTGGTGCCGCACCCATGTGAGTATCCCAGGTCACAGGAATCCGAATACTTTTATAGCCTTGAGCGGCGATCTTTTTAATAAGTTCTTGGGTCACACGAGGATTGCCCCAGGAGGTTTCGTCCTCACCTGTAGCATCTAAAGTATTACCGAGGTTCCATCCGGGCTGCATTTCGTCTACATAGGATTGGATCTTACTCTTTGGCGCTGCCTTAGCTTGTTGCTCATCCTTAGTTGCAGCTGCAGCCATGGATGAGAACAGAGAGAGCAGAAGAGCGGTGACAAGTGTCAATGATAAGAAGGATTTCTGGATTCGCGTAGTCATTGAATTCTCCTTTGTGAGATAAATTTAGGATGCTTGGACCTGGCTTTGACGCTGTACTTGGTGGTTAGATGAACACGAACACCTCCAATGTTATTTTTGTAAACGCTTTCTGAATATACCCTAACATAGAATTCACTCAGCGAGTACCTTACTAATTTGTGGCAAATTCATATAAGAATTAGTGATTTAAATTAATTTTCCCCACAGTTGGATAAAGAAATTATTTAAATATCCCTACTCGTAGAAATTGGTTATTCAATAGGATTATCTCTAGCTGCCCGTTATACAAAAAAGAAATATAACATGACAAAAGCATATATATTAGATATGATGAAGCATGAAAATTTAAAATTAGAAATAGGTGCCAACTATGATAGTTGCGGAAGTACAATCATAGATTGGTTAAATGGAAAGCGGGTGTGAATCCCGCGCGGTCCCGCCGCTGTGAAAGAGGAGTCCTTGCAAAATGCCACTGGGAAACTGGGAAGGCAGCAAGGGTGATGATACTTGAGCCAGAATATCTGCCTTTTTCTGTTACACCATCAAACTCTACGATCGATAGAGAGGTGCTTGAATAGTGTTTGCCAGCTAGTATTGTGGTTCACTATCTTAACCTCTTGACGTTTATGTTGAGTGGTTTTTTTGTGGTTATAAGAAAGTTTATTCTGTTTTTTTATCATAGGTATGAAGGGAAGGGTTATGGAAAAATGAAGAAAAATAAGTTTTTAGCGTGGTTACTCATTGTAGCTGTATTTATTACGACATTCTCTACAAGTGTTATCCCGGCTCAAGCAAATGGAGCAAGCTCTACTCTTAAAGGGTACGTAACTGTAGCCGTAGAGAAATTCACCGTAGGCCAAGGGTATATTAAGGAACCTATTAAAGTTCCGATTTATGAAGGCGATAATGGCGCATCTTTAATAACACGTGCGCTAGGAGATGGGAATTATAGATATTTAGGAAATATAGATAGTGGTTTTTATTTATCAGAAGTTAAAGATAGTGGCAGAAGCGAAGTCAATATTCCACAATATATTTTAGATATGATTTCAGCTGATGGGAATACAGTCGGCACTAAAGCAGACCCAGAGTGGTTAAGTCAGTTTGACTATACTTCCATGTCGGGTTGGATGTATGCAGTAAATAATGTGTTTCCTCCGTTTGGGATGACCGATTATAAGCCTCAAGACGGTGATATCATTCGAACTCAGTTCACCACTTATGGCTATGGTTCTGATCTTGGCGGCTGTGGAGAAATCCCAGTTCAACTTGCCAATAAGGATGCTTTAACTGCGGAAATCGCCGAGATTAACAGTGACCCTAATAAAGAAACTATTTTGGACAGACCAGTAGTACAATCGGCAGTTTATCAAGCCTATTCCGTGCTCGAAAATATGGCAAGCTCTCAAATAAGTGTAGATCATGCGCTTGTAGGGCTTAACCATGCATTAGATATAGAACCCCCTGTTATTACTGTAAGTGGCATACAAGATAAACAGGAAGTATCTAATAAAGATATAAGCTTCAAAGTAGCTGTCACAGACAATGTATATAGTGACATCATTCCAGAAGTGAAGTTGAATGGTGTTACTTTATCACCTGCGAATGGGGAGTACAAAGCTTCTCTGAATTCAGGCAGTAATGCAATTACTGTAACGGCTCTTGACGGAGCTGGAAACAAAACAAATGTAACTTATCAAGTTACTTACAAACTGGAAACTACAGTTGCCGTCAAACAACAGTTAGATAAAAGCCTTGCCTATATTCTAAACACTGTAAAGAATCCGTCGTTTGGTACAGGTAGTGGAGAATGGTCGATTCTATCTTTAGCACGGGCGAACTATACAGTGCCTAACGGTTATTACGATCTTTATTACAACAATGTAGCAACAAAAATAGCATCGATCATTAAAGAGGATGGAAAACTCGACGCCAATAAAAGCACAGAGAATTCCAGAGCGATTCTAGGGCTTACCTCTATCGGAAAAGATATCACAAATGTTGCGGGATATGATCTGAGAAAAGCACTCGCTGATTATCAATATATCCAAAAGCAAGGCAATAATGGTCCGATTTTTGCTCTGATTGCGCTAGATAGCCATAACTATGAGATCCCTGTAGTTGATGGAGTTACAGAACAGACCACAAGAGAAAAACTAGTTCAGTACATTTTAGATAAAGAGGTTAAAAAAGGTACAGCAGAAGCTGGTGGCTGGGCATTAGGCGTAACCAAAGCCGATGTCGATATGACTGCGATGGCGATGCAAGCTCTTGCACCTTATTATGCAACCCGAGATGATGTAAAAGCCGCCGTGGATCGGGCCATCCAATGGCTGTCCGATAACCAAAACAATCAAGGCGGATTTACAAGCTGGGGAAGCACTAGCAGCGAAAGTATCTCACAGGTAATTGTGGCCTTAACTGGTGTAGGCGTAGATCCGCACACTGACACTAGATTTGTTAAAAGTGGAAATTCGCTTATTGATGCATTGCTTAGCTTTGCTGCACCTGAGGGTGGATTTAAGCATATCCTCACAGGCAAAGTAGACAATATGGCAACGGACCAAGGTACGTATGCACTTGTGTCTTATGATCGTCTGATCAATCATAGCAGCCGTCTCTTTGATATGAATGATGTGCAATTAGAACAACCTACTACTGTTGTAGCCAAACAACAATTAAATAAAAGCCTTGCCTATATTCTAAACACTGTAAAGAATCCGTCGTTTGGTACAGGTAGTGGAGAATGGTCGATCCTTTCTCTGGCACGGGCGAACTATACAGTACCTAACGGTTATTACGATCTTTATTACAACAATGTAGCAACGAAAATAGCATCGATCATTAAAGAGGATGGAAAACTCGACGCCAATAAAAGCACAGAGAATTCCAGAGCGATTCTAGGACTTACCTCTATCGGAAAAGATATCACAAATGTTGCGGGATATGATCTGAGAAAAGCACTCGCTGATTATCAATATATCCAAAAGCAAGGCAATAATGGTCCGATTTTTGCTCTGATTGCGCTAGATAGCCATAACTATGAGATCCCTGTAGTTGATGGAGTTACAGAACAGACCACAAGAGAAAAACTAGTTCAGTATATTTTAGATAAAGAGGTTAAAAAAGGTACAGCACAAGCTGGTGGCTGGGCATTAGGCGTAACCAAAGCCGATATCGATATGACTGCGATGGCGATGCAAGCTCTTGCACCTTATTATGCAACCCGAGATGATGTAAAAGCTGCCGTGGATCGGGCCATCCAATGGCTGTCCGATAACCAAAACAATCAAGGCGGATTTACAAGCTGGGGAAGCACTAGCAGCGAGAGTATCTCGCAGGTAATTGTAGCCTTAACTGGTGTAGGTGTAGATCCGCACACGGACGCTAGATTTGTTAAAAGTGGAAATTCGCTTATTGATGCACTGCTTAGCTTTGCTGCACCTGAGGGTGGATTTAAGCATATCCTCACAGGCAAAGTGGACAATATGGCAACGGACCAAGGTACGTATGCACTTGTGTCTTATGATCGTCTGATCAATCATAGCAACCGTCTCTTTGATATGAATGATGTGAAAGTGGAACAACCAGAAGAACCTGGGCCTGGGCAACCAGAGGGTCCGAAAGAATTTCCGTTACCTTCTGGGGAGAACCCGAAAGTTGAAATCCCAAATGACGCTAATGATTATATCGTTCCGATCAGCACTGGAGATAGCAACAAAGAAATCACAGTAGCTATTCCGGAGGGAAATCAATCGAAGGTTAGTGTCAATTTACCAAGTAACAGCGACCTTCCTCAGATAGAGGCCATAAAAGGTAACGTATCTGTAGTCATTCCTAAGGGTGCAAAAGTTACAAGTGGGGATGCCTCTGCAATTGAACTGATTTCAGCTTTAACCGGTGGAGAATCTGCACTAAAAGATAGTGTGAATCAGATTATTCCCGGGGACAAGAAGCTTGATAACATTCTTCAAACATTTTCCATGGGTGGTAGTGCAAGAGTAGAATTCAGTCAATTTATTACGTTAACCTTTAAGGACCTTAAAGGAAAAGATGCAGCTTATATTCAAAATGGCACTCCTCATGCCATTCAAAAATTTGCAAGTGATGACTTAGGTTTTGCAAGCGGTAAGTCTGAGTATGCCTATGATAGTGGAAATGATTTAATTGTAAAAACCAATCACTTCACTGACTACATTGCTTATGCTTCCAGTGCAGTACAAACACCTGGCGGCGACGGTGGTAACGGTAATGGCGAAGGTAATGGTAGTGGAAATGGTGAAGGAAATGGCAGCAACAATGGTGGCGGAACCACTCCATCGAAACCATATGTAATCCTGTCCGTGGATAAGCTTACGATTAATAAGGGATATGTTGTTCCATCTGTACAGGTAGAGCTACAATCTGGTGACACAGTGTGGTCTGTACTAAAAAGAGTGCTGGATAGCCGCGGTATCGACTATAGAGATTCCTGGAACAGTGACTTTGGAAGTGTGTATGTTGAATCCATAGCTGGTGATGGGGAATTTGACCATGGCAGCGGCAGTGGATGGATGTATAATGTGAATGGGAAATATCCTAATTATGGTGCATCTTCATATGACCTAAGTGCCGGGGACAGAATTCAGTGGCGTTATACTACGAATTTGGGTGTGGATCTAAATGCACCGATACCAACGATGAGCCCAACCCCAACGCCTAAGCCTGGTGCTACTCCGGCTCCTGGTGGGGGAGCTAATCCGGAAGGCAGTGGTGATCCAAATGTGAGTCCATCTCCAACAGTGACTCCTAAGGATCCTACCCAGAATACGAATGATATTAAACAACTGTATACAGATGCTGATAAGATCTCTTCCTGGGCCTATTCAGCGATTGAAACAGCTACAGTAAAAGGGTATATCCAAGGTAACAATGGTCAGGTGAATCCGAAGGCTTATATCACAAGAGCGGAGTTCACTAAGATTCTCGTTTCTGCATTAGAACTTGATATTAAGAGTGATAAAGGCATTACCTATAAGGATGTCGCTCTAGGCGATTGGTTCTATCCATATGTGAATGCTGCGCATAAGGCAGGTCTAATCACAGGCTTTAATAATGAATTTAAGCCGAATGACAAGATTACTCGTGAGCAGATGGCCGCAATTATCGTCAGAGCATTGGCCATCCCGGCGACGAAGCCTGGAACAGCGATTAAAGATATCAACACAGTATCGGCATGGGCCAAAGCAGATGTAGAGACCGTTGTTGCGACTGGTTTGATGTTAGGTGATGATAATCAATTTAAGCCTAAAGAGCTAGTAACCAGAGAAATGGCGGCTGTTGTAGCTACTAGAACCCATGATTATAAGAGTGGGAACAAAGTGGTTAGTCCAACTATTCAGAATACAGCAGTTAGTTCTTACATTCAGAACACAGCTGCCTTTTTGCAAAAAACAGTAACAAACCCGGTCATTTCCTCGGTTGGCGGGGACTGGACAGTCTTCGGGCTGGCACGTTCAGGTGTGAAGGTTCCAGATAGTTATTACACTAAGTACTATGCAAATGTAGAAGCGACTCTTAAAGAAAAATCAGGGAAGCTGCATAGCGTAAAATATACGGAATATGATAGAGTTATTTTGGCATTAACTTCAATCAACAAAAATATTGATAAAGTGGCGGGTTATAACCTACTGGAACCGCTCGCGGATTTTGATACTGTAATTAAGCAAGGTATTAATGGACCTGTGTTTGCTCTCATTGCACTGGACAGTAATCATTACGACATTCCAGTGGTTAAGGATGTAAAGACGCAGACGACTAGAGAGATGCTCATTGATTATATTTTGGGCAGAGAGATCAGCGGCGGTGGATGGGCACTAGGCAGTAATGCTACAGCGGCTGATCCAGATATCACGGGGATGGTCATTCAAGGCTTAACGCCTTATTACAAAACCAACGCCAAAGTAACAGCTGCTGTGGACCGGGGGATTGCTTGGTTATCCAAAACACAGACAGCAGACGGTGGTTTTGCAAGCTGGGAATCTACAAATTCCGAAAGCATCGCTCAGGTGATTGTAGCTTTAACTGGCCTTGGTATTGACCCGCATAAGGATTCCAGATTTATTAAAAATGGACATTCCGCAGTAGACGCATTGCTTAGTTTTGCTGCACCTGAAGGTGGCTTTTATCACGTGAAGCAGGGTGGAGTAGGCAATGGAGGCGCGCAACCAGGAGAAGTAGATCTTATGGCTACTGATCAGGCGATGTATGCACTGGTTTCCTATGATCGGCTCGTTAATGGCCAGACACGTCTTTATGATATGACAGACGTCAAATAGAATTTTATTTAGAGAGATAAGCAAGGGTAGCGTGTATACCCTTGCTTATTATTTAAGGTGGGACTAGAGAAATGAACAAGAAGAAATGGTTAACAGCGATACTAATCATAGGTGTATTGGCTATCGCCTTCTTTTGGGGCGGGGATTACCAGAAGAGCCCAAACAAGGTCGCTAATAGTAGCGTTGAGACACAGGTTATAGAGCCTGAGAACACTGCTTCCGCAACAAATGATGATGTTGAACCCACTGAGGCAATCGCTACTGAGACAACAGAGATAACACCGTCAGCTACGCCAAGTGAAACAGCTAAGCCCATTGAAGCCCTAAAACCAAATGAATCGGCAACACCAACGGAAGCTGTAACACCAACAGGAACTGCAGCACCAACAGAAGTTGTAACACCGGTCGTAACAACAAAACCTGCTGCAACGAAGCAACCTACCACAACGCCGAAAGCGGCTAAAACGCCCGTGCCGGAAACGAAAGCGACGGCAAAACCCGTAACAAAACCTGATTCAAAAGTAGCGACAACAGAAACCAAGCAGGAACCGAAAAGGGATAAATTTCTTACCGATCCAGTGCCGAGCGGGAAACCTAAACCAGTGGAATGGCAAGATGCAACAGTAGATAAGAAGAAGCAATTAACGGCTACCTTGTCCGTCTCAGCGGCAACAATTTTAGATAACATGGATATTTTTAATGAGGATAAGCTTGAAGTATTGCCGGCAGATGGTATCATTTATAAAGCGCAGAAGGTAACCTTTTATGAAGGTGAGTCTGTGTTTGATGTTTTACTAAGAGAAATGAAGAAGAATAAAATCCATATGGAATTTAGCATGACGCCGATCTATAACAGTAATTATATTGAAGGCATAAATAATCTGTATGAATTCGATGCTGGAGAGCTCAGTGGATGGATGTACAAAGTAAATGGCTGGTTCCCTAACTACGGCAGTAGCCGTTATGTTCTCAAAGATGGCGATGTCATTGATTGGGTATACACTTGTGATCTAGGTCGAGATGTAGGTGGGTATGTAGCCACAGGAGGAGCTCAGAAATAATGAAGGATAGCTTTTCTACCTTTCATCCGTTTGTGAATTTTCTATATTTTGTTGTTGTATTGCTGTTTAGCATGGTGTTTATGCATCCTATATTTCAGGTGATCGCCCTTAGTAGTGCTGTAGCCTACTCAATTATGTTAAAAGGAAAAAAGGGCATCCGATTTAATCTGCTTTACATGATTCCTTTTCTGCTATTTATGGCAGTGATGAATCCTGTTTTTAATCATCAAGGGGTAACGATCTTGTTCTATTTAAACAACGGGAACCCCATTACGAAGGAATCGATTCTTTATGGCGTGGCAGCGGCGTGTATGTTTGTGACGGTAATTATTTGGTTCTCCTGTTATAACGTCGTGATGACCTCGGATAAGTTTATTTATATATTCGGAAAAATACTGCCGGCACTGTCGTTGATTTTTTCGATGGTGCTTCGTTTTGTTCCTAGATATTTAGCGCAAATAAAGGTGATTTCTAATGCTCAAAAATGTATAGGCCGGGATGTCTCACAGGGAAATCTCCTCGCGCGTGCGCGGAATGGGATTACGATTCTCTCCATTATGACCACCTGGGCTTTGGAAAATGCGATTGAGACAGCGGATTCCATGAGATCGAGAGGGTATGGATTGCCGGGGCGTACAAGCTTTTCTATCTTTCGGTTAGATGCCCGAGACAAAGTAGTTCTCTTGATCATGACAGGCTTAATTGCGCTGGTAGCCGTAGGGGCAGTGATGGGTGAGAACACCATGAGATTCTATCCATCGATTAAAGCGAGCACAATTACACCTTTTAGTATTCTTATATATATCGCTTATTTTGCGTTATGTATGATCCCAGTGCTCATCAATATGGTGGAGGCAATGAAATGGAAATCTATCGAATCGAAGAACTAAGCTTTACTTTTCCTGAACAAGAGCAAGCGGCTCTTTCGAATATTAATCTAACGATTGAAAGTGGAGACTTCATTACCATTTGTGGAAAGTCAGGCTGTGGCAAAAGCACTCTGCTTAGACAACTGAAAACAATCCTAACCCCACATGGCAATCGCCAAGGGGCAATTTATTATAAGGGTCAACCTGTAGAGGAGATCGATCAACGCACACAGGCAGCGGAAATTGGTTATGTACTCCAAAGTCCGGACAATCAAATTGTGACAGATAAAGTATGGCATGAGCTTGCTTTTGGGCTTGAGAGCTTAGGGTACGATAATTCTACGATTCGCCTGCGTGTGGCGGAAATGGCTAGTTTTTTTGGGATCCAGACCTGGTTTCATAAAAGTGTGACCGAGCTATCAGGCGGCCAGAAGCAGCTGCTTAACTTAGCATCCATAATGGCTATGCATCCCTCGGTTCTAATCCTCGATGAGCCTACCTCCCAGCTAGATCCTATTGCGGCTTCCGATTTTCTGGAGACGGTCAAAAAAATAAATCGTGAGCTGGGAACAACCGTGATCATGACCGAGCATCGTCTAGAGGATGTTCTTCCGCTTACAGATCGGTTGATTGTGCTGAATGAGGGAGTTGTGATCGCCGATGATACCCCGCAAAAGGTGGGCGAGGCTTTAAGTAAGCTGAACCATCCGATGTTTCTGTCCATGCCCTCACCGATGCAGATTGTTGCAGGAGTAGATCATGACTTAGTGTGGCCTGTTACTGTAAAGGAAGGACGCCAATGGTTGGATGCTTTTCTAAAGGGTAAGACTCCTGCAACGATGGCAGAAACTCAGCCTAGCACGAAAGAGGCCGGCCCTGTAGTCATAAAGTTTAAGGACGTATGGTTTAAATATGATAAAAATGGGCCGAATGTCATTAAAGATTTGTCGTTTGAAGTGAAGCAAGGGCAATTTTATTGTATTGTTGGCGGGAATGGAACAGGGAAGACTTCGACGCTGTCGCTGATGAGCGGAATCCTTCAGCCTTATAGAGGGAAAGTTCTTATCGGCGGGAGCAACCCTGCGAAGATGAATGCCAAAGCGTTGTTTACTAACAATCTGGGCTTCCTCCCGCAAAATCCGCAAACCTTATTTGTGAAAAAAACAGTCGAGCTAGATTTATATGAAATGTTATCCCAGCTCTCTTTGACGAAGGAAGAAAAAAACGCCAGAGTTGAAGCTGTGGTTAAGTTCGCAGAACTGGAACATCTCCTCTCCATGCATCCGTATGATCTCAGCGGGGGAGAACAACAGCGTGCAGCGTTGGCGAAGGTCCTTTTGTTAGAACCAAAGATTCTGCTGTTGGATGAACCGACCAAAGGACTGGATGGGCCCTTCAAAGAGAAGCTAGCCGTATTCCTGCAAAAGCTCAATGCCGAAGGCGTTACTATTGTAATGGTCTCGCATGACGTTGAATTTTGTGCCAAATACGCTGAGGTCTGCGCCATGTTTTTTGATGGAAGCATTATCACTACGAATGAAGCGCAGAAGTTTTTTGCGGGAAACAGCTTCTATACAACTGCTGCCAACCGTATGGCGCGTCATGTATGGAATGAGGGAGTAACGATAGAGGGTGTGATTGATTTATGTCAAAGAAGCAGATAACGGATCGTCGTTTGAGTCGTCGAACTTTATTAGCGGCACTACTAATCCTCATAGTCATTCCAGCTACGATTTTATTAGGCATCTTTGTGCTAAATGATCGGAAGTATTATTTTATCAGTCTATTAATTGTTATCTATACGATGGTTCCTTTTGCGATGGTGTTCGAGAACCGGAAGCCGCAGGCGAGGGAGCTGATCGTTATAGCAGTGTTAGCAGCCATTGCCGTGGCGGGACGCGCAGCCTTTTTTATGTTGCCGCAGTTTAAGCCAGTGGTTGCTATTGTCATCATCGCAGGGGTAAGCTTGGGTGCGGAGGCAGGGTTTCTGGTTGGCGCTGTTGCAGGTTTTGTCTCGAATTTCTTCTTTGGGCAGGGTCCTTGGACGCCTTGGCAAATGTTTTGTTTTGGCATCATTGGCTTCCTGGCGGGCATTTTCTTCAAGAAGGGTCTGCTTAAAAAGAATAAGCTGTCGCTATGTATATTCGGAGGCTTAGCGACGTTTTTCGTATACGGAGGCATTATCAATATAGGCTCGTTGATGATGTTCACTTCAGAGTTCTCCTGGCCGGCTTTAATGACCACTTATATTTCAGGTTTTTGGTTTGATATGGTGCATGCGATCTCGACGGTGGTATTTTTGTTTTTTATTGCTAATCCTATGATTGAGAAGTTGGATCGGATAAAAACGAAATATGGGTTGATTGAGCCTTAGGTTCTTGGTGTTAGCTTTTGGACGTTGTGCGCTGTGGGCTTTTTACGCTGGCGGACGCTCCGAGAACGGACTATTGTTCCAATCGCTGTTGTGTCCAGATTTTTTTGAATTTTTAACCTCAACGGTAAAATCCGGACACAGCATATGCTTACGAAGTGAGCTTTCCTTCGGAAAGCTTTCGGGCGAACGCTCCGCTTTTCCACAATCAGTCCGTTCTCTCCGCTGCTATCAGCGCGAATTCCAAAACACCAACACACAAACACAAACACAAACTAAAGGCTCAACGCCTCCCGCTTCGGTTTTTACCGGAAGGGGGAGGGGAACTAGTGGCTACGAATCAAGCCACTGTGACAAACCACTGAAAAGAGAATATACCTAGTAGTGATGCTCCTAGGTGAAAACTTATAAAAACAGGCGATGTTCCGGTATACCGGTATCGCCTGTTTTTGTCGATTGTGTGGAGTATCTCATTCATTATGCCAAACGTCCTAGAAGTTCATATCCCTATTTTTTTATTTAATGTATAATTCAGAGTGGTTTTTTACATTTTCTTACGAAAAATGGAAGTAAACTAGGCAGCTCGCTCATTTAGAAAATTATAGAACCTTTAAATAAATAGATTAAAAATAATGGGGAGATTTATTTGAGCACACATGTTACCAAAACATTCAAATCTTTAGACCAACAAATTGACTTATTAAAAGAAAGAAAATTAATTATTAGGGATGAAGAAAAAGCTAAACGACACTTATTAGAAAAGAATTATTTTGACTTAATAAATGGATTTGAAACATTGTTATTAACTGATTCAAAAGCTACTAATAAAGAATACAATGGTCTTTTTTTTGAAGACTTTTTATTGTTGTATGATTTTGATAAAAAATTGAATTTAGAGATTTTGAAAATTTTAGATAAATTTGAAATTCGTTTGAAATCTTCCATGGCATATCGGTTTTGTGAAAAACATTATTTAAATGCTTCTGATTCTGCATGTTACATTGATATCAATAAGTATACCAATCCACGTTCAAATCATTTGAGTTTACCTAAAGATTTAGCTAAGAATATTACAGGACATAAAATATTTCAGACAAATATTTATTTCAATGGGGCTACGTATAGTAATTTCATTGAGCATTGCAGAGCTAAATATCCTTATATATCTACTTATGATCACCCGCCGTTCTGGGTGACTATTAAAGTCCTTGAGTTTGGTTCTCTCTTTAGTTTATTATTAGGATTTGAAAGAGATATTTTTGAAAAGGTTATTGAAGATATGGGGATGAAGTACATTGATAAACAAAAGTTTATCAACTCAGTACGAATTTTTATTGAATTAAGAAATACTTGTGCACATTTTCAATTAGTTAATAGATTTCGGACATCGAATCGTTTAAGGATTGATTCGGGTTTAATAAATGATTTAGGTTTAAGAACTAAAATTAATACTGCAGGAGTTTCAACTTATTATGAAATAAGACTATATGACACTTTATTAGTACTTTCCCAGTTTGAAAGTCTAAAAGATATAGAAAAGCTATTTAAAGATTTTTATTTTAGACGTTGTAATTCAAAACGTGAAAAAAGCTTAATGGTAAAGATGTTCGAAAGAATGGGGCGGGGAAAGCATTCAGATTGGTTTAAACTAGGAATGAAATGATTTTTTCTTTATTAATTTTAGAATATATGTTATTATCTATACATAAAATAATCGTGCGTGACGGCGAGTTATCCGAGACAAAGGTTAACTGTTTAGTCAAAAAAAGAGATGCTTATAAGCATCTCTTTTTTTTATTCATTTCATCATAAATAATTAAAATGAATTTTTTAAGCCTATTACCATCTATCGCTCAGTTACAACACTTTGCGATGAACATTCCACCACGGGGCGCCGATGAGTGGCTTCAAGTGTGGAGAGGTCGCCGTCCAGTGTTTTGAGTCCGGGGAGCAGCAAGGCAGCGATGGCACAGAGCAGTGGAAGCAATCCGGCGATGACAAAAAGCGCAGGCACGCCATAGAGTTCAGCAATCGCGGCGCCGGCAAAAGCACCAAAAGGCTGCAAGCCGCCACCGATTAAAAAACGGATGGAGTTGACTCTTCCTTGCAGATTACCCGGAACCAGACGTCCATGGAGTGAAGAGCTTAAGGAGCCGAAGAAGGGAGCTATCGTTCCGGTGGCGAATACGGCGGCAAGGGCAAAAGAAAAACTAGGAAATAACCCCCATAATGTTGTTACTAAACCGATGGTCCCCAGACTGCCGAGCATGACAAGCCGCCTCTTTTTAATTTCCCCTATCATGGAAATGATGCTTAGTCCGACTAAGGTTCCAAGTGCGAAAACTGTACTAAGTGTGCCCATCGTCGCCGCATCACGGTGGAGCACTTCGCGTACAAAAGGAACCATCATGGTCCAGACGGCAATTGAGCTTAGATTACTAATAGAGGCCATCATCATTATCGTAAGCATAGCGGGGAATTGTTTATAGAAGATAAAACCCTCAGCTATTTCGCGAACATAGACGGTAATGGAGAAACGGCCTGGAGCTGGAGAGGGCTTGGGTAGCTTCTGCAGGCACAGCAAGGTAGTGATGGCCGCAACATAACATAACATGTTGATGCTAAGGGCTGGCAGCGCTCCACTGGCAGCGGTCAACGCCCCAGCCAGGGCGGGGCCCAGCAAGACGGCTGCACTTTTGCTGCCATCGATGATAGCAAAAGCCCGCACCAGCTTCCCGCTATCGGCAACGCCGGGAATAACAGCCATGGCTGTTGGCATGAACAGGGCGGCGCAGGCCCCGCTGAGACCAGCGGCGACAAACAGATGCCACAGCTGCAGTTGGCCAGCCAGACCCATGCCAAGCGGCAATGCTATAGCCAGCAGGCGAATGGCTGCCAAGCAGGCCATAAAGCGTACCCGGTGGAGTCGGTCGGACAGCGGCGAGCCCAGCAAGCGCAGCAGCAGCTCAGGTATGCCGGAGCTGAGCGCGAGTGCTCCCATCGCTAGCTTGGAACCCGTCAATTCATAGACGAGCCATTCCATAGCCAACAAGCCAAAAGCATCCCCAAAAGCACTTAAAGTTATGGTTGAGAGTAAACCATAATAGCTGCGTTTTATCATAGCCTGTTCACTCCTTTCTTATATTTCTCGCATATACGCTTACCGTCCTTATATGGACGCTTAAGGCGTTTATGCTTGACTCTCTAGATACGACCCAATCTGCTGCGGTAGCCCATTTAAGGCTTCCAATCGCAGGCTGTACGATGTGCTTTTAACGTTGGTATGGACAATGACCAGACCTGCTGCGCGCAACGCGATCAGATGGTAGTGGATTGTACTTTTAGAAAGTCCGACTTCCCGCACGATTTCCGTGAAATTCAACTGCTTGCCTGTAAGCAAACGAAGGATATACAGCCGCGTCTCATCCGAGAGTGCCCGGGTAAGTCGAAGCAGTGCTGGAGCAGGCCGGCCAGCTTCCGGAGGGAGAACATCACAAGAGTAGCTAGTGAACACGAATTCATCAAACATAGAGGTGGTGACCAGTGGGCGGGCATGATATTGCGGAATGATAATGACCTGCTTCAGACGTTCGGTTGGATAGAGGCGCATTCCGTCGGTTGCTGCTTCAAAGACTTCCATATCATTGTTCCCATTCAGTGTCGTTCGTCTTGACTCGGCTTCCTGTTCAAGCCCCTTGAGGATATTAGGGTCGATTCCATTGAAGTAACCCGCGTTCCATTCGCGCAGGATGTCAGAGGCAGTGTCCCTTAGCTCAGAAAGATTAGAGGGAACCGATTGGCCGAAACGTCCAGATATTTCATACAGTTCACCCGAAGATAAACCATCGAACCAATTCAAAAAGCCGTCTACAGAACGCTCGCCCGGTGAAGACCAAATGTAGGGAGCCAAACTGAAATCATCAAGTTTTTTAACGACCTCTTGCATTTTACGAAGCAACATCGGGGCAAATCTTGCTTGGACTTCACGTACCCAGAGCTTACCGGAATCCATAGCAGTATGGTTCTGCTTGCTTAGAAAAGCAGTCATACTGTTCACACATTCATACATGGGGGCAAAATCGACTTCTACTTTATATTCCATGAGCTTCTCCATTCTTTGAGTAAGTTGCTGAAACATTTATTTGTTCTATAATTATAGAACTTATTATTGGTTTTATTGTAAACGAACTAAAATTCGTTTTCAATAGCCATTCGACTGAAAAACAAAAGAAATTTTAATTACGAAAAAAGACAGTTCCGGTAGGCACATTTTGTGCACTAGGAACTGTCTTTTGATGTCTACACAATTTATATACTTTTTAGGAGTTCCACTTTCTGTCTTCAGGCTCATAATGAAGAGACTAGGTTAAGAAGTAGCCCACAGTAAAGATCAGCGCAACAATAAAGTAATGAAGCCAGTTATTCCAACCGAAGACAAACTTACCGTTGAGCCAGCGGGAGATAAGACAGGTGAGAAAACCGATAATAAACCAAATGAAGTTAAGCGGTTTACATAAGGCATAAAGGGTGATGACGACTAACGTAATATGAGAAAGCAAAAACAAATAAATATAACCCACAGCAGATTTAGCGGAGCCCTTAATTAGAATCCCCACTGCCCCAAGCACACTAACCATTCCATACAAGATTATAAGGCTTGAACCTATCATTTGATGCACCCCCATTAATAAAATTAAACGTTGCGGGGTTAACCCCGTGTCAATTTATATTTGTATGGAGGAGGTTGTACTTTTGCGAATCGGTGAATTTATAGCCCTAACAGGAACTACGAAAGACACCATCAGACATTATGAGGATCTGGACTTGATTATGTCCAAGGGACCAGATGGTAAACGGATATATACAGAGCAGCATCTGGCAGATTATTTTGTCATTCAAGAGTTGAAAAGTTATGGAGTTATACTAAGGGATATCCAGTCTATTTTTAAATTGAAAAGGAGTTATGGGTGTGGCCATGCCGAGTTGATTAAGGAAGTAGGTGATTCTCTGAATCTTCAGCTGGACGGATTGAGACAAGAAGAATTGGAACTCCGTAATCGGATACGGATGCTTGAAAGGCTGGTCCAACAGATTGCTGAAATATAATCAATTGATTATATAAGTGTTTGGTTATATAATAAATCTGAAAATCAGATGAAGAAGGTGTTATTAGATTTGAAGGAATTGAAGGGCATGAATGATTTGACTCAGGGTCCTATTATGCCTACCTTAATGAAATTAACGCTTCCCATTATTGCGACGAATTTCATTTCCACAACTTATGGCCTCGTCGATATGATTTGGGTTGGAAGATTAGGAAGTGGTCCTGTTGCCGCGATTGGCACGGCGAGTTTTTTCATTAATCTAGCGATTGCATTGTCGACTATGATTACGATCGGTACAGGGATTAAGGTTGCGTTTTGTATGGGATCTGGCCAGATAGAGAAGGCTAAATCTTATATGAAAAACGGGTTTATGATGTCTATTTTATTAGGATTTCTCTATATGAGTTTAGTTCTGTTGACCAACAATCGGTTGATTGGTTTTTTTGATCTTGGAAGTGATGAAGTTGAACGGATGGCACGGCAATTTTTAATGATTTCGATCTTCGGGACGGTATTTTCCATCGTAAATACTTTGTTTGCCACACTCTTAAACTCGATGGGAAATAGTAAACAACCGTTTCAGATCTTCTCCATTGGTCTTATGGTTAATATTGTTCTTGATCCATTTTTAATTTTTGGCTGGGGCAGTTTTGAAGGTTGGGGAGTAGCGGGGGCAGCCACGGCAACATTGACAGCGAACATCTTAGTTACGGCTCTTTTTATCATAAAGACAAGAAAGTCAGAAATCATTTCGAACACATCAGCATGGGACAGTCGTCAAATGAAAGAAGTAATCCGTATGGGACTTCCGATCACAATCCAACGGGTCACCTTTACGCTCATATCGATCGTCATTGCTAAGATCATTGTACGTTTTGGGGCGGATGCGATTGCGGTGCAAAAAGTAGGGATTCAAATTGAATCTATTTCTTATATGACAATTGGAGGACTACAGGGAGCTATTGCTGCCTTTTTTGGTCAAAATTATGGAGCACGCCGATTGGACCGTATTGGGCAGGGCTATCGTAAGGCTTTGATCTTAACCTCCATCTTTGGCGTGATCATATCGCTTATATTTATCGCGTTCCCGCAGCAGCTATTTTCCTTATTTTTATCAGATCAGACAAGCCTGGAATTAGGCACTAATTATATGCGCATCATTGGTTACTCACAATTATTCATGTGTATGGAATTGATGACAGTAGGTGCTTTTAACGGTATTGGCCAAACCCATATCCCGCCGATCTTTAGTATTACATTTACAGCACTGCGAATTCCACTAGCCTTGATCTTATCCGGACCTTTTGGCTTGAGTGGGGTGTGGATGTCGATTGCTCTAAGCAGTGTGTTTAAAGGAGTTATTCTTGTGTTCTGGTTTAGAAGATCTTTATTCAAAATGAACAAACAGCAGGTAAACTACTAAGCAAAGGATGATCGTTGAAATGGCTTTATTAAATCGTAAACTCATACAGCTTCTGAGGGATAACCATTTGAATAAGGAGCTTTTTCACGGCGAATTTGGACTGGAAAAAGAAAATGTCAGAGTGGATCCAGAGGGAAGACTTGCGCTGACACCACATCCTAAAGCTTTTGGCAACAAAATGGAGAACCCGTATATTCAAACCGACTTCTCAGAGAGTCAAATTGAAATGGTCACCCCTTCTTTTGATTCTATTGATGAAACTTATAACTTTCTGGAGGCGCTGCAGGATATTGTGTCGCTTGAGCTCAAGGAAGAATATCTGTGGCCAAGTAGTAATCCTCCGAGGCTACCGAATGATCAGGACATCCCCATTGCCAAGATGGGTAATCCGATTGAGGATGAATACAGACATCAGCTAGCAGACAAATACGGTCGCAAAAGACAATTGCTGAGCGGAATCCATTACAATTTCTCTTTTGATGAACAATTTCTGAGACAGCTTCATGACATAGCAGATCCGCAGGTGAGCTTTAAAGAATTCAAAGACGCTACCTACTTAAAAATAGCCCGCAACCTATTGCGGTACCGTTGGCTTCTTATCTATTTAACAGGCGCCAGCCCTGTTTTTGATAAGACTTATATGGAACAATGTGTAGCTCGCGGGGAATCAGATGACGACAAAAGCTTTTATTATCAGAATATGAATTCACTTCGGAATAGCGAATGTGGGTATCGAAATGAAAAGCCTCTTTATGTATCTTTTGCTTCGTTAAAGGATTATGTTCATGATTTACAAGCTTTGATCGAATCGGAAGAATTATTAAGTGTAAAAGAGTTTTATAGTCCGGTTAGAGTGAAGACAGCAAGAGGCAAACATCCTTTAGAGGAACTGATGCAAGATGGGATAGCTTATTTGGAGCTTCGGTTTATTGATCTGAATCCACTCTACAAAATAGGAATCGGCAAAGAAACGATGATTTTCATTCATCTATTTATCTTGTATATGCTGCTGAAGGAGGACGAACCGTTCGGAGTAGAGGATCAGAAGATGGCGAATCTTAATCATGATCAACTAATCATGGAAGGGATAAAGGGATGTTTGCATGATTACGGGGATTCATGTACAACAATGGAGCAGCAGGCATTAACTTGTATTCATGAGATGCAGGATATGATCCAACTGTTGAACCCGGAAAATGAAGTGTTTTTGAACGTATTGCATGGAGCTAAGAATAAAATTGTAGAGCCAGACCGGAGTTTTGCAGCTATTGTGAAGTCGGAAGTTCAACAATCCTCTTTTGTACAATACCATCTGAATAAAGCTAAACAATGTGCTAAGGAAAGTCTTGCGAATGGTTACCGTTTTGTGGGATATGAGGATCTGGAGCTATCTACACAGCTTCTTTTGAAGGCAGCGGTTAAACGTGGCATTAAGTTTCAATTGATCGATCGGGAAGAGAACTTTGTAGTGCTTACGCAAGGTGATCATAAAGAATATGTTAAGCAAGCAACGAAGACCTCCCTTGATTCTTACAGTACGGTATTAATCATGGAAAATAAGATCGTTACGAAAGAAGTTCTTAAACAGCAAGGCATTCGGGTTCCCGCAGGAGAAGCTTTTCGAAATCTGGAAGAGGCAATGAATGCGCATGGCACTTACCGTAACAAGGCTATTGTGATTAAGCCCAAATCAACCAATTTTGGACTCGGCATTACTATTTTTACAGACGACTTCTCTAAAGAAGATTATCAAAAAGCTTTCGAAATCGCCTTCGAATTTGATCGAACTGTGCTACTAGAGGAGTTCATGACGGGAAAAGAATATCGTTTTCTTGTCATGGGTGATGAAGTAGTCGGAGTATTGCACCGGGTTCCTGCGAATGTGATTGGAGATGGTGTACATACGATTGAACAACTGGTGCACGAGAAGAATAAGGATCCATTAAGAGGCCGCGGGTACAAGACACCACTTGAGAAAATTCAGATCGGTGAAGCAGAAGCGATGTTCTTGAACAACCACGCTCAGGCTTGGAGTGATATTCCTCCATTAAACGAAGTCATCTATCTTCGGGAGAACTCTAATATTAGCACGGGTGGTGACAGCCTGGATTTTACGGATGAGATCCCAGATAGTTATAAGGCTCTGGCGATTCAAGCGGCTAAAGCTGCGGGCGCCACTTTTTGTGGAGTGGATATGATGATTGATGACATCAAGGAAGAAGCCAATGATACCAACTATAGCGTTATTGAGATTAACTTTAATCCAGCGATTCATATTCATTGTTATCCTTATAAAGGGAAGAACCGAAAGGCGGATGAACGGATTCTGGATCTATTATTTGGGGAATAAACAGAAGCTCAACCAGTACCTTTGGTTGAGCTTCTGTTTTTAAAGGGGCAATTCGCTCCCTCACCCACTACATGTTCATGTTAGGAGTTACCCGCAGCTGCAACGCCACTAAAGTTTCTGGCTTGGACATTATTAAAGGGATCTGTTGCGGCTGCATTGGTGAAGATCTCCGCTGTATACTGAATTTGACCTGTTGCGACAGCCGCTGGTGGTGGGATATCTACTGCTGTAAAACCGAAAGCTTCATTTTCTCTGCTGATCGCAACCCCAAATGTCGTGGTGAAAATGATCGTTCCGTTTCTGCGAACATTAACGGTATTGGTATTGAAAAGAGGATTGTTTTCTACTTTTAGAAATCCGGTCAAAAGTACGCGGACATTGCCTTGATTCTCAGCCGACACGCCTGCGGTCTGAATACCAATATCCCCAAAAACAAGGGGGGTCGCTGCTAGTGGAATAACTGCTGGTGTAGCATCCGAAGCAGCTTGGTTGGATAGTCTTAAATCTACAAACTGAATGGTCATATTATATTCACCTCCTAGAAATAGAATATGATAGAAGGAGAGTTAACTCTTGGATTTGCTATGTAATTCATCAGCTACCTACTTGCATGGCTTGATGATCAAGTGTTAAATGAAAGAAGGGTTAGAAGTTTAAGGAAAGGCGGGAGCTATTATCAAACATAGGAATAAGTCTAAAAGGATATTATTGATTTCATTAATGCTGTTGGCAGTGGTTATCATTGGTGCGGTGGTGCTTGGGGAACGCGGAGGAATAATGAGTAAATCCGAGAGCTCTTTCAAAAGTCCTGCTGAACCGTCGCCCCTTATCATTACACATGAGAATAGTACAGATGCTATAGAGAACTATGTCATTCTAAAGACGAGCTGGAATGGAGCGGACTATGATCGGGCTTCCTTTTACTATACGGCTTGGCATAGTGAACCTACGCTTCTAACGGGTCTGCATCGCTTGAAACCAGGGGAGAAAATGCAGGTCGACTTTGGAGATTACGCACCGAGTGAAGTCACAGTAAAGATGGCCTATCTAACTGAGAGCTTTGATGAATCGCAGCTTCCAATTGTAGAAGTTCCTGTAACACTCGTCGAAGGGAAATATGAATTTGTGACCCCCCCAGCATCCACCAGTGATATTCCCACTTCGGGTCGCGTCTTTAGTGTTATAGCTAGATGGGGTGAGAACATCTGTGAATATGTCTTCGCCTCAGATGGCAAGTTTGATAACTATGAATATGATTTGTGAGGTTAGTCGAAGATAAGAGATGTTCTAAAGCCGGTCCGGTTTTGGAATATCTCTTTTTTTGTCTCGATTTTAGACAAATCTAACGATGTGTCTATTTTTTAGACAATGCACCGTTATTGTCTAGTTGGGGAGGACTGTTAACCTGATTAACCATTTAGAGCTAAGTTTAATTAGATCGAGAGATGGATGAGAGAATACCCGTTTTTAATATTATGAAGACAACTTTAAGACGAGGGAGGAGTGAACGTCATAGGTACAGAAACGGAAGAACTGAATTATGATGACATTCAAGGAATCGTCTTACAAGAACGCCCTACCCCTTACGTTGGGACCTATATATTGCTGTCCATCGATCATCAACAGGACGGGAAAGTGATGCTGAAGCGGCTTCTCGACGAAGTGACGTCGGCCGGACAGTGGAGTAATCCTCACGAAGGTGCTTGGGTCAACGTTGGTTTTACTTATCAAGGACTCCAGAAGCTGGGGATTCCTCAGGAGTCGCTCAACAGCTTCGACCTGGAGTTCCGGGAGGGTATGGCTGCCCGGGCAGCTAAGCTAGGGGATGTAAACGAAAGCAGCCCGGAGCACTGGGAAGACCCGCTGGGTACTGACAAAGTCGATGTGGCGCTTGCTCTGTTCGCGCCCACCAAAGAAGCGCTGCTTCAAGCAGAAGAAGCAGCCCGTCGAATCCACTGTGAACTGAATGGTGTATCCGTCGTTTACCAGCTGGATGTCGGAATGAATCCTGACGGACGTACTCATCTGGGCTTCATGGATGGAATCAGCAATCCGAGAATCGAAGGAAACCATGTACTCAACGCGGTGGGGCAGGAAGCGGAGATTAAAGCCGGTGAATTCCTGTTCGGGCATTTAAATGAATCTGGCACCATAACACAGGGACCACAGCCGGCAGAACTTGGCCACAATGGAAGTTACCTCAGTTTCCGCAAATTGCATATGAGGGTCGCGGCTTTCCGTCGTTATTTGCGGGAGCATGCGGATAATCGGGAAGAGGAAGAACTTTTGGCCGCTAAAATGGTAGGAAGATGGCCGAGCGGAGCCCCTTTAAGTCTGGCTCCTGAAGCAGATGACCCGGCACTGGGCGAAGATGTCAGCCGACGGAACGCATTTACGTACGGGGATGATCATAAAGGGTTGAAATGTCCGGTAAGCTCGCATATCCGTCGTGCATTTCCCCGTGACAGCTTGCAGGGTTCGGTTGTTAATGTGAACATCCACCGGTTGCTCCGGCGGTCAACGATGTATGGCCCTATACTGCCAAAAGGTGTAATGGAGGATGATGGTCAGGATAGAGGCCTTATTTTTGCAGGTATATGCAGCTCATTGTCCCGCCAATTCGAGTTTATCAAGACCGATTGGTTAAATGGAGGCAATTTCGCGGGTATGTCAACCGAGAAAGACCCTATTACCGGTAAGAATGAGGGGGAAGGGATGTTTACCATTCCGGACAAACCTATTCGCCACCGGATGAAAGAAATTCCAAGTTTTTCAATCACCAAAGGCGGGGAGTATTTCTTTGTTCCCAGCATGACTGCATTACGGTGGATGGCAGAGTTGGATCAACATATATCTAAGGAGGAATTAACATGTTAGAAGGACAAGATCAGACTAATCCGATTACAAGCGCTGGACGTGCCGGCCTGCGGGAAGGTGAAATATCTGAGCTTACCATCATTGCGCCGCTTAAAGATGGTGGGGCGGATCGTCTCCGTGAGAAGCTGAAAAAAAGCGCATCGAGACAAGCCGAAACGATGGCGAAGATCGCGACCGTTCACGACATGCGCTTCGTAATCTTTGATAACGACACGCGGCTGTTGTTCGCGACGGCTTATGATGGCGACTGGGATAGTTATATTGATGATTTTGGAACTGAAATTCCAGAGTTGTTGAATAACATGTTTAATGAAGTGAAGGATTTTCCGGGAATTGAATCTTCGGAAGCGAAAGATTTCATCGCCAACCATCAGATCACTGCATCTGGCTGGTACAGTGCTTATCCCGATGCCACGGTCAGAGATATTTGGCGTGGACAGCGAATTACGAAGGCCTGGAACGACCTACTTGACGCATCACAAAGCTGAAAAACTAGAAAAGGGGGCCTTGTCCCCTTTTCCTTCCTGATAAATTACAAAGAGGTGAACGAAAATGAACAATAATAAATCAGTGTCGTCTGAACTCGCAGAAGAAGCAGTAAACTCCATTGAGGAGGTAGCAGGCAAATATCCGGGTTATCGACGCGCGCACGCCAAAGGTGTTGTCTACCAGGCGGTGTTCACCCCTAACGGCCAAGCGGGTCCTTTGACAACAGCGGCACATTTGCAAAATCATGAGGTGCAAGCTCTCGTACGCTTCTCCAATAGCTCGACTAATCCGTCCATCCCTGATGTTTTTTCGCCTGCAAAAGGAATGGCGGTTCAGTTTGTATTGCCTGATGGGGGCGTGACAAGTTTGGTGACAATTACATTACCGATCTTTTTTGCCAAAACACCGCAATCCTTTATTAATATCTTACGTACAATTAAAGAAAATTCGTTTGAGGGAGCGACCATTGCAGACAAATTCAAAGCGGTCATGGAGAAGTATTCGGAAAGCCGGGCTGGGCTTCAAGCCGTGAAAATGCTGCAATCGCCACTCAGTTTTGCAACCAATCGTTATCATTCCATTCATGCCTATTACTTCATCAATGCTGCTGGCGAGCGGCGGGCTATTAAATATGAGTGGGAACCGGAAGCGGGTCTGCACTTTCTGGTCAAGGAAGAGGTGGAGAATCGATCTCCCGATTATTTGGAGGATGAACTAATCGAGAGACTGTCCAAAGGTCCTGTGACGTTTCAATTGACAGTAATTCTCGGACAGGAGGGAGATCCTACGGATGACCCGACGTCTGCTTGGCCCGAAGACCGGGAACGGATTGTCGTCGGACATTTGTCGATCACCGGCGTGGCAGACGAGAAGGCTCAAGAGTACGTTTTTGATCCGACGGTTGTACCTGCCGGCATTGAATGCTCAGAAGATCCTATTCTGAACTTCCGTCATGATGCCTATGCGGAGTCACATTCCCGTCGAAGTACTAATCAGTAAGCATTTATTTTATATTCTATTAATATGATCGGGCTGTCCTAAAATGTCTGCCGACATCCTTAGGGCAGTCTTTTTAGGTATGCCTTGTGACACTCTTGTAACAGAGATTGGCTACGATAGGTTACGAGGTGAGAGAATGAAGAAGTTTAAAGGGTTTATCGTATTGATTTTGTTGGCAGTTGTAGGATGCAGTGCAGCAACACCACAAGCAAATCTTGAACCGGATAAGGAGGTAAAGAAAGAGGTCAATGAGAAGATCGTTTTCTGGGATCAACAGCGAAAAGGAACAAATTTTATGAACTCCAAATCTATACCCGAAAATTATGATGCGGCGAAAGAAAATAATATAGAGTTCATTCGACTTGCGCCAGATAAATGGGCAAAAGATAGTGATTTCCTGTTTAACGATCAACCGGATGCCAATCCAGACAAAGACTTTTTAATAGGGAATGCAGATAAATACGAGGGGCTTGTTGAGGACGATTTCACAGCGTTAAAGGCAGACTTGGATGCAGCCGAGGCGCGGGGTTCAAAAGTAGTGCTGACAGTCCTTAGTCTGCCCGGAGATCGGTGGCGACAGTTTAATGATTATACAAATGATGATCGAATCTGGAAGGATTTCAGTTATCATGAACAAGCGGCAACGTTTTGGAAGGATCTTGCGGAAAGATTAAAAGATCATCCTGCAGTGGTCGGCTATAATCTTATTAATGAGCCACATCCTGAACAAGCTACTGGATTTAATGATTTCTGGACAGAGGATTACAACGAGTGGTATAGCTCAGTGGAGAATACTCCGGCGGATTTGAATCTTTTATATGAGACTATTGTGACAGCGATTCGAACCGTAGATACGGAAACCCCTATTATCGTTAATTCAGGTCTGTATGCCACGCCATGGGCCTTTAAATATTTGAAACCCATCGATGATGCAAATGTATTATATGCTTTTCATATGTATGAACCTTACGAACTCACCAGCCAAAATAAGAAAAAAGGCTTAACCTATGAATATCCTGGAACGGTTAAAGTGGGTGAGGAGAAGACGGAAAAAGCATTTAATAAGAAAGCTTTAAAGGATTTTCTAGAACCTATCGCACAGTGGGCAGAAAAGAATAACATCCCTGCTAATCGTATTGTCGCTGAAGAATTTGGCACGAACCGGCTTGTAAAAGGTGCAGATCAATACTTGGCTGATTTAATCTCGATTTTTGATGATTACGGCTGGCACTGGGCGTTTTATGCGTTCCGGGAGGATACTTGGGATGGCATGGATTATGAACTTGGCATTGAGCCTCCAACCTGGGAGTATTGGGAAGCGATAGAGAAGGGTGAACAGCCTGATCGAAAGACAGTCGATAACCCGATATGGAACGTACTGACGAAGGGACTAGAGAAGTTGCAATAGCGTAGCATGAAAATATATGAAAAGGTGAAACCTGTAAAGGATTTCGCCTTTTTCTTCTGATAACTACAGCAAGGAGAATCTAAACTTTGAATATCTTAATTGCGGATGATGAGAAACATATGATCACTATATTGAAGACTTATTTTGAAAAAGAAGGCTATAACGTTTGGACAGCTGCGGATGGTGAGGAGGCGCTTGAGCTCTTTTTTTCGAATAGGATCGATCTTGTGGTGCTGGATTGGATGATGCCTAAGCGAAGCGGTCTTGAGGTCTGTAATGAAATCAAGAAGGTCAGTTTGGCTAAAGTTGTAATGCTGACCGCAAGGTCTTCCCATGATGATGAATTCAGTGCCTTGGATATAGGGGCAGATGAATATATAAGAAAACCATTCGACCCACGGATTTTGATGCTTAGAATTAAAAAAATGCTAGGCACCGAAAAAGTGGCTGCGATTAGGGATTTAGAAATCGATTTTGAGCGGAAGAAAGTGTACAAGAATGGGGCCGAACTGGCGTTATATAAAAAAGAATTTGAATTGCTAACCTTCCTGTACGAGCATAAAGGGCGTATTTTATCCAGAGATGCCTTATTGTCTGCGGTTTGGGGAATGGATTATCTGGGCGAAGAAAGAACGGTAGATACGCATATTAAGAGGCTGCGCGATAAGATTGGGGCCGACCACGTGATCACGCATAGGGGAATGGGGTACAGCTTCCATGATAAAAATTCATAAAATAAGTACGAAGTTATTGATCATGGTGAGCATTATTTTGCTGATTGTTTTTGGTACGTCTTATTTCCTGCACAACTATTTCTCAGCAGATTATTACCTATACAAAATGAAAACCAAGATCAACACCATTTATGACGAAGTAAAGGATCTCCGTTTGGATCAACTCATGGAAAATGAAAGCAGGATCGAGAACAATAATAACGTAACGATTGTTAGGGTTGAAAACAGTGGAAGTACAGCAGAAATTAATGAAAATATTCAATTTGCGTTGTTTAAAGATAAGGTGGCACTTAATAAATTTTGGATCACAGATGAGGTATTACAAAAAGTAAGACAAGGCAACACGGTTAATCTTTTATTTAATCAGGGCAAATTGAAATCGAGTCTGTTAACGAAAATATACGAGCAGGATAGCAGTCTGATCCTCATCGGAACTGTGGTTGTGCACAATACAGATGCCTTGACCCTCGTAAATCAATTCAGCTTTTACTCCATTCTATTGGGGATTATTATCAGTTTGCTGTTAGTGGCTTATTTTTCAAAAAAGATCATTACACCGTTAGAACAATTGCAGGATGTCGCAAAGGATATATCCAATCTCGATTTTAAACAAGTGACGATTCAAACGGGGGATGAAATCGAAGAGCTCTCGAAAAGCATCAATCAGATGAGTCAGCGTCTAAAGAGCACCCATGCCAAATTGGAGGAGAAAAATCAAAGTTTAAATACCCTTATCTCAAGCATTTCGCATGAAGTGAAAACACCATTATCCTTAATCCAAGCATATACGATTGGCATTCAGGACGGTCTGGATGATGGCACGTATACGGATATCATTTTGGAGCAAGTGAAGTATACGTCGGATATGGTGGATTATTTAATTAAATTGTCCAAGATCCAGAAGTCAGAAGTGCATAAAGAGCCTTTTGATCTTAAAGAGCTTCTGCTAAAAGTGATCTCACAATATAATATTACGTTAAAAAATAAAAACATAACCTTAATGAGCGACTTTCATTCGCTTGAATCCTCTATCGTTGAAGAAGATATCAGCCAAATCGAGATAGTATTCAACAACTTAATTAGTAATGCCATTAAGTATGGTGAAGAGGATTTTTTTGAAATAAAACTACGGAGTGACACTACGCGTACATTAAAATTTACGATCTCCAATAAAACCACTCGCCTGAAAACGGAGCATTTAGCGTATATCTGGGACCCATTCTATGTAATTGAAGAGTCTCGAAATAAAGAAATCTCCGGTACTGGACTTGGCCTGTCCATCGTCGCGGAGATACTTGCTAAAAACGATCTGAAATACGAGTCCAGATTAGAGGACTCGTATATTAGTTTTAGTATTTGGTTTGAAGTTAAGGAGGGAATTTTGGAACTGTAGGAGCGTTAGCGTTCGCCTGAAAGCTTTCCGAAGGAAAGCTCGCATCGGAAGCATAAGCTGTCTCCGGATGTTATCCGCTGATAGCGGTAAAATCAAAAACATCTGGAGACAACAGCGACCGAAAGTCCAACATTCCCGCAGTTACGCACAACACCATATTAAAGGTCTTTTCACCGCATCCATCGCAATATCATTAATTAAGCTTCAAAAGCGCCGCATTATCAATAAAAGTAGCCGTATTAAAAAGCAGCAAGACATCCTTGATGTCATTTTGAGCCATATAATCACTGATGTTTCCATTATAATAACGGATATCGATCACATGGATTTCAGGCACATGCTGAGTCAGGAAAGGAATAACGCTATGTGCATAGGAGTCTTTGATGACGAGCAGCTTTTCCTGTTTGACCGTTGTTGGATCAAGCTGGCTGGTAATTTTCATGAGCGCATGTACGCCCCCTAAGAAATAAGAGTACTTATCTTTTTTCGCCAGATAACTTGGGTCATACATACTTGTTAAAGTCTCACCGGTATCTTGAATGTACATTTGGGTGGATACCTCATGATTAGGTTTGTACATTTGAATGGAGTCAGGTGTGACCCCGATAAATTGCCCCCGGGTATGATAGCTCCCGAGAAATGAATTACTCACAGTCTGAATCTGGTATTCGCTCCGGGACAGAGGCTGCCAGCCCATGCTTTGAGCATAGGCTACATAAGCTAAGTAGGCACCGTAGGTTGTCCAGTGATGGTCGGTCCGATAGTAAATGGGTTCTGCGGCATGTGGGCTAAGAACATCAAATCCATTTATAAAAGTAAGGCTATCTCCTACATCCTTAGCTATTGTTTGATTCACCTCAGCTTGCGAGTAGACAGGAGCTAACCAGGGTAGACGTTCCTTGTACAAGCCAACCGATGTAGGTGCCAATAAGAAAGTGGTGTTTGCATCAGGATTGTTATCGGCGAAGCGTTTCACAGCTGCTGCATATTGCTGAACTTTAGTGTAATCAGGTGCTGCAAATTTTTCGAAAAGATAGCCGTCTTTTCCCTTATAGATTCCGTTATTCTCTTGCTGCAGCCTCATCTGTTCCACCGCCGATTTCACCCATACCCATTTGGCCCGAAATGGAAAATGATCGGTTACAAAGCTTTCGGCCTCTTCCGCATAGGTGTGGGATAATAAATTGTCCCATGTCAGATGGGGTGCCTTTTGCAAATACCGGTTCTCAAGCTCAGAGAAACGCTGAACAGGCAGTAAGAAAAAAAGGATAGCGACCAGAAATAACGTTGCAGCAAATCCCCCAACCAGGATTCGATCCGTCTTCAGCTTCATAAACAATCACCCCCTAATGGTTAGAATCGGAAATATAAAAATGGATTAAAGGTTGCATCTACTAAGTAGGCTACAGATAGGAAAAATAACACGCCATACCAAACAAGAGCAGGAACCGATCTAGAATCCATCCGCTTGGAGAGCTTCACAGGTGTAGAGGCAAAGGTTAACACCACGAGTAGAATCGCGTTCGTGTAAGTGAAGTATAAAGTGGTATTATTCCATAACGGCTGTCCATTAAAGCCAAGCATCGCTTGTAAGTAGCCAATGACCAGAGGAAGTTCTTCAAAAGCGAATAAGACCCATCCGATGAGTATAAGTACTACAGCATATAAATGTCTTGTCCAACGGGGGAGGTGGCTTAATAGCTTTAATCCCCACCATTTTTCAAAGATAAGAATGACCCCGAAGTATAATCCCCAGAGCAGAAAATTCCAGCTTGCCCCGTGCCAGATACCCGTGAGCAGCCATACGATGAGGATGTTGCGCACTTGAACGCCTAACCCCCGGCGGTTGCCTCCAAGCGGGATGTAGACATAGTCACGAAACCAACTGCTAAGGGAAATATGCCATCTCCGCCAGAAGTCAGTAATACTCTGAGAGATATAAGGTTTGTTGAAGTTCTCGTTAAAGCGGAAGCCGAACATGAGACCGAGACCAATAGCCATATCCGAATACCCGCTGAAGTCAAAATAGATCTGAAAAGCAAACGCAATAATCCCAAGCCAAGCGGTTAAAGCAGGCAGGGAATCTAGGTTGGAGCTGGATATGGTGTGCCAGAGCAGACCGATGTTGTTGGCGAGCAGTACTTTTTTGGCTAATCCGATTATGAATCTCCGTACACCTTCTGCGAACATGGGGATATCGACCGAACGTTCACGTAGTTGCCCGGCAATGGTGTTATATTGAACAATCGGACCTGCTACTAACTGTGGAAACAGCGCTACGAATGTACCGAAATCAATCCAATTGCGTTGTGCTTTCGAAGTTCCTCTATAGACGTCAATAATATAGGACATGGATTGAAAAGTATAAAATGAAATCCCAATAGGTAAAGGTAAATCCGTTAAAGGAATATGTGTACCGAGGAGTCCATTTATATTTTGGATGAGAAAATCTGCGTATTTAAAATACGACAATAAGCCTAGATTAATAATGACAGAACTAACCACAATCCACTTGCGCTGCACCGCAGTCAGCTTTGGTCTGCTGAGCAGTAGACCAAAGCTGTAATCTGTAATGGTGGACAGCAACATGATTACAATGTAGACAGGTTCGCCCCAAGCATAAAAAACCAGGCTGCTTAAAAACAATATGAGGTTTTTGATTCGCCAGGGCGAAACATAATAGAGCGCTAGGACAGCCGGCAGGAATAGGAATAGGAAAAGTAGGCTGCTGAATACCATGGTTATTTATTTTTCTGTGAAGTAAGTATCGAAGTCTGCTACGAGTTTATCTTGATCCGCAGGATCAGCAATAACGAACAGGAAATAGTTACCCTTTTTAATAAGTTTATAGTTCTTGGCATTTTCGTATTGATCAGGCAGATAGGTTTCGAATTGTTTTTGAACATCTGTTGCACGCGCTTTAATGGCATCCTCAACAGTGGTCATATCTTTTACATCTTTAACTTTCAGAACGGCGATTTCGTTAGTTTTCACATTCATCATAGGCATTCTAATGCTATAATCTTCAAGCAATTCTGGGTTGAGATGATATAGCTGTTCGACAGTAGCCGCATCAAGCTCCATTAATGATGGCTGCTCAACTTTGCTCAGCATTTGATCGACCATTTCTTTTGCAGTTAGATTCGTTTCAATGGCAGCTCCATTGTTACTGTTGTTGCTGGAACAGGCGCCAAGCACCACACTTAGTACAATGGTTAACGCTAGCATGAAGGTATGCTTTTTCAACTTAGGTCACTCTCCTTGATGTATTGTCTGAATTTCTCTAGTTACTAACGTATATAGTCGATAGAATGTTGCGCTGGATACTTACTTCGGATACTTTACCCATATTTTTGCGGAAATATGATATTCACATGAATTCATGCAAAGATCTTCCTCTCTTAGCTTGCGCAATGGTTGGTTATACTGTTACTGTAAGATAGATAGTTTTTAATAGAAGGGGATTGAACGGAATGATCGAAGA
Organism: Paenibacillus sp. FSL H3-0329; assembly: GCF_037963285.1. Lineage (NCBI taxonomy): Bacteria > Bacillati > Bacillota > Bacilli > Caryophanales > Paenibacillaceae > Paenibacillus > Paenibacillus sp. FSL H3-0329. Next base: position 904,734 of record NZ_CP150150.1, read on the forward strand.
ACTGAACAATGAACTACCGGAGAATTATGAGGAATTAAAGAAAGCTGCCAACCGCTCTGCGGATTGGAGAGCACGTCTAGAAGCAGTTGAAGAGCTGGGACAGACCAACCACAAACAAATTATCGATATCCTGACGCGTTTAATGGAGAGCGATCCTGTATATACAGTTCAAGAAGCTGCTTACCTTAAGCTGAAGGCTTTTGGTGAAGACGTTAAGGTGCCATCGAAGAACAAGCCTGAACTAGTTAAAGGCGTATCCAAGATCCTGCTGAGAATTAAAAAGAGCCTGCCAAGAGATCATTCTTACGAGGACTTCAAAGAGAAGCTGAAGAAGATGAGAGTTGACGTGTACGACGCTTATGAAGGTGAAAAAGGCGCTGACTTCGATACGTGGCTGATGAAGATGTGGACTTCTGCGAATAAGTAAAGGATGACAATATGCACACCAATAAATTGACAGAACAATTTCAAGAATACCTTAAGCTGTCCGCAGAATTACGCCCTGATTATATTGCCAGCTTGGGCAAGGGCGGTAACGAAGCAAAGATTACGGCAGTTTTGCCGGAGACTCCTGAACTGCTGAAAGCTATTTATAGCACTGTCTCAGGGACAAGCAGTGAGGAAGAGGAACCAAGCCTTATCGAATTTATTCCAGGGTACCGCCTGATTCATATGGATGAATATGAAGAGGAGATGAAGGTATTAGCTGGGATATTGGAGGAAAAAGGTCAACATCCTGATGGAGTTATCTTGCCTATCTTAACGAACTATGGCAGTGATTTCATTTGTTATTATAAGTCTGCCGATGGTGTGGAACAGGTATGTGACCTGCTCCATGATTTCGGCGATTTAATCGTGATGTATGATTCGCCCGATAAATTCTTGGAGACCTTATGCGAGTTCTACAAGCAGGAGGTTTATTTCCTGGATGAAGAGGGCTACCTCGATTGCGATTTAGTATTAGAAGGCGAAGTTGGCGCGGCGCTGAACCCGGATGCGAAATATTGGTCCGAGTAACGACCTGATGCCAAATAAACAAGAGCAGCAGTCCATTTATGGACTAGCTGCTCTTTATTTTTTAATAAGGTGAATTCCATGGCTATGTTTATTCCTGCGCAGCTTGGTTCTCTTGCTCACGAAGCTCTACTCGCCGTATTTTACCGGAGGTCGTTTTCGGAAGATCCTGAATAAACTCGATTTTGCGCGGATATTTATAAGGGGCTGTCCACTCTTTAACATGGGATTGCAGCTCTTTTACAAGCTCTGGTGAACCAACAATCTCATCCTTGAGCACGATAAATGCTTTAACAATGTGCCCACGGATCTCGTCTGGACTGGCTACGACCGCACATTCCTTAACGGAGGCATGCTTCATCAATGCTTCTTCTACCTCGAAAGGACCGATAGTGTAACCTGAGCTAATGATAATGTCATCCCCACGGCCCTCGAACCAGAAATAACCATCTTCATCTTTTTTTGCCCGGTCGCCGGTTATGAAGAATTCGCCGTGTGTGGAGCTTTCTTTTCTACCGGGATCTTTGTAATAAGTGTGGAACAGGGCTGGCATACTCAAATGTACGGCAATATCACCAACCACTCCAGCAGGTAGTGGCTTGCCGTCTTCGTCCACAACCTCGACTAAGCCGGGTGCGATTGATTTACCCATAGAACCAATGCGTATTGGAGTATCTTTGAGTGTTCCGATAATTAGGGTGCTTTCCGTCTGGCCGTACCCATCACGGATTGTGATATCGAATTCACGCTGAAAGGTGTTAATGACCTCTTGATTTAATGGCTCTCCGGCAGATACTGCACAACGCAGGGTAGACAAGTCGTAACGACCTAAGTCTTCTGTTTTAGCCATTAGACGATATTCCGTTGGGGTGCAGCATAATACTTGAATTTTGTGATCCTGCAATAGCTGCAAATATTTTTTGGGATGAAAGGATCCACTATATACAAAACCTGTAGCTCCGTTGCCAAGAACGGTTAAGAAGGGACTCCAGATCCACTTTTGCCAGCCGGGAGCTGCTGTTGCCCAGACGGTGTCAGATCCTTGAATATCCAGCCATTGAGGTGAGGTGATCCGCAAGTGAGCATAACCCCAGCCATGACTATGAACGACCGCTTTAGGGTTGCCGGTAGTACCTGAGGTGTAGGCGAGAATAGCCATATCATCCCGGCGGCTTGCGACTGCTGTGAAGGTATCTGGTTGTCCAACCATCAGACTTTCTAGATCCAGCCAGCCTTCACCGAGTTCGTCTGAGCTGCCAGATACGGAAAGACGGTAATCGAGAGCAGGAAGATCCTCTGAGATTTTATTAACTTCCCCGGTTACTTCGGACCAAGCAATAACCGCTCTGGCTTCAGAATGGCGCAGGCGGTAGGATAAATCTTTGGCACGCAGCATTTCTGAGGATGGAATGATGGCAAGTCCTTGTTTCAGACAAGCTAAATAGATGACATAAGCGATGATGCGGCGTGGAACCATAACAAGAACACGATCCCCTTGTTGCAGCCCAAGCTTCGCAAGTCCTCCGGCCAGCCGGTTAGCTTGTTTGCGTAATTCACCGTAAGTAATTTCCTCATAATCTCCTTGCTCATTTAACCACTTAAGCGCAATCTTCTCAGGAGCATGGCTTTCCATTTCCGAAGTGAGATTGTAGAACTCAGGTGCGATCCATTGCTGATTATCCAATATGAACCTCTCCTATATCAAACAAGATGTGTATAACTGTTCTATTTAGTATATCACGTTATCCTAGTACCAGGTACTAGTACCTTGAGTTCTTAATGAATTTCGGGTTAAGATAATATGTGTAAGGTATACTTATAATAGACCACAAATCCAGAAAGTGAGAACTTATGTTATGAATCACACAACTTTTGATGAAATATTCGCTATTATGGAAGCCTCATTTCCTACTTCTGAGATCAGAACCTTTGAGGGACAACAGGAGTTATTGGACGTTCCAGATTATCGTCTCATTACCGAGATGAACTCTGAGGGTAAAATTGTTGCTTTTATGGCCTGCTGGGAGTTTCCCGGCTTTCGTTTTGTAGAACATATAGCAGTCGACCCAAGCATTAGAGGCGGAGGAATTGGCAAAAAGCTGATGACTGAATACATCAGTCTATCTAACAAGCCTGTCCTTTTGGAAGTTGAGCGGCCACTGGGTGAAATGGAGCAGCGGAGAATTGGCTTTTATGAGCGGCTGGGCTTTCATTTGAATCCTTACGATTATGTGCAGCCTCCTTTGCGTGAAGGAAATGAAGACTTACCACTCTTAATTATGACTTACCCTAACCCTGTTGATGAAGAAGAATTCCAACTTTATAGAGAAATTTTATATTCAGAAGTGTATAAGGTTACAACTCCGTATCAAGGTTAAAGCTCTCAGCAATCCGTTAAATCCTTATGGGATAAGCGGGTTGCTGTTTTTTTTATACAAACCAGAGCTCCAGATGAATAGTTTCTTTACAAATTGGGTACAAGTTAAATACAACTTAGAGACATATTCTTTCAAAACTTGAGCTAAAGTAAAAACCGAGATTGATCTTCTAAGGAGGCATAACATATGAAAAGTAAAAAGTTCATTATAGCAACGATGGTATTTGGGATGGCAATCACAGGTTCAGCTGGTGTGTACGCGGGAACTAAGCTGCAAAAAATCACCGCATATCTTAATCACAGCATTGGATTTAAAGTGAATGGTGCAGCTTATACGCCTGTTGATAATAAAGGTAACACATTAGCTCCGATTACTTATAACAATACAACCTATCTTCCTGTACGTGCCTTGGCTGATGTGTTGAAGGTGCCAGTGACTTTTGATGCGGCAGCGAATCAGGTCATTCTGGGTACTGGAACTGTGGTGCCGGATAAAGATACATTAACACCAGTACAGTACAGCAACGCTCAAAAAGAACAAATTTCTAAAGCTTTTGCAAATTTCGATGGGTTTAAAACGGTTTATGCACCAGCACAAATGGTGAGTGGAGACGCTTATCAAAAGGCAGCTAGCTCTGAAGATGGAGTGTACTTTTTGTTCAACCATATGAGGGTGAACGTTTCTCCACGTGACTACTCCTATGATTACAAAGGCGATACCATAAAGCTTTCCAATGGTACAGAAGCTAAGTGGTACAGCCCTACCAGCGATTCATTGTTTTTGACCTATAAACTGGATGATCGTTTTGTGACGATTAGTTCTCCAGACAAGGCTTTGAGCAAGGCGCAATTAGAGAAGGTAGCCGTGAATGTGGTGAAATGGAGTAAATAACTCCTTTAAAAGCAAAGCTCAATTTACAAAAAGTAAAGCAGCAAGTCACTCCGATCCGGGAGGGCTTGCTGCTTTTTTTGTTTTCGTGGAGGCGTGTTCTATTTACTGTGCTGTTTATTAGGCAGCTTTTGGCTTGGTGTTCCTTTACCGTGATTCTGTTTGTTCTTTTCTGCTTTCTTCTGGGTGTCGTGTACTTTGTCTACAAAAGCTTGAGTATCGTCCATGTTTGTCCTCCTTGATCATAACCTTGCCGTTACTGTAACCACTTTTGCCTGATTAAATACACAAGCCGTTTTTACAAACTAGTGGATTAATCCGTACATTGTGAAAATATTTAGTAGTTACTATGAATGGATGCAAGCATTTCATAATAACAGTAAGGGAGACTGATTATGAACAGGTTATTTAAACAAGCAGTATCCATGACACTAGCCTTCGTTATGGTACTGGGACTTACATTTACAGGAATGCCAGCTTTTGCAGAAGACAGCAATGAGGATGCTGGATTACTGCAATTACAAACGCTAGAGCCAATTACACTACTGGCGGGCAATTCTACATGGAAATATCTAGATAACGGAACGGATCAAGGTTCGGTATGGCGGTCTGTTTACGATGATTCTACATGGGCATCAGGCCAAGCGCCGCTTGGTTATAAAGATTCTGGGGCCGGAGTCAGCAGCAAGCAATTTGGTGCTCTGAATACAAATATAAGCTACGGCTCGGATAAAAAGAAGAAATATCGTACTTCCTATTTCCGTACAAATGTAACTGTGAATAAGGAAGAAATTACAAAATCGGATAAAGTATTGGGTAATTTTGCATTTGATGACGGAGTTGTGCTGTATCTGAACGGTGCAGAAATCTACCGCGAGGCTATGCCAGCTGGTGAAATCGACTATCAGACACTTAGTACAACTAATGGCAGTGATCCAAATGAGTATACAAAGGTTGACCTAACGGAAATCGTAAAAGCCAATCTGAAGGATGGAAGTAATGAGCTTTCAGCTGAAGTTCACCAGACGGGAGACACTAGCTCTGACCTTTATTGGGATATGAGCCTGATTGCTTATCCTGTAGTGGAGACAGTAGAACCTGGAGTTGGGAAGCCAGATTCTATCGCAATTACTTTTAATGGCAACCCGCAGACTAGTATGGGATTTAACTGGTATGCACCTGAAAGTGTGACTGGCACCAAACTGGAAGTGGTAGAAGCTTCTAAATTGGAGAATGGCCAGTTTCCAGCGGCAGGAGCTCAATTGTATGAAGGAACATCCGTTACAACTAGTGTGTATATGACAAAAGCGGATAAATCAGCTAAAAAACCACTTGTGCTAACCAGCCATAAGGTAATAGCGGATCATCTGCAGCCGGGCACGGAATATGCTTACCGTGCTGGAGATGGACAAGCTGATAATTGGAGCGACGTAGGAACTTTTAAGACAGAACGTTCCAGCAACCAAGCTTTTAAATTCCTATATACAACGGATTCCCAAGGAACAACTGAAGAAGATTTTGATATCTGGAATCATACCCTTCAAGAAGGATTAGCTAAATTCCCGGAAAGTGAGTTTATTCTGAATTCTGGTGATTTGGTGGATAACGGTGATATTGAGGAGCAATGGGGATGGTTTTTCAATAAGCCTAAGGATATTTTAGCGAATATTCCGTTGGTGCCTTTGGTAGGCAACCATGAAAGCAAAAATTATAGCAATTATAGCTCTCATTTTAACTTGCCGAATGTATCGAATACAGGTGCGAAACCTGATGGTTCTGTATATTCTTTTGACTACGGTTCAGCGCACTTTATGGTAATTAATACAGAATATTATGGTGCAAGCTCGAATCTTGAGAATAACGAAATTTACAATAAACAAGTGGAGTGGCTTCGGAGCGAAGCGGCAAAAAGCAATCAGAAATGGAAGGTTGTGCTTCTGCATAAATCTCCTTATTCCGTTGCCAATCACACCAATGATACAGATGTACTCTTTTACAGAGCGCAATTAACGAAGGTGTTTGATGAGCTTGGTATCGACATGGTAATTGGCGGGCATGACCACACCTTTGCTAGAAGCTATCAGATGTACAACAACAAACCATTGACGGATATTGTTCCGGACTCAAACGGAGTAGTAACTGATCCTAAGGGTACTTTATACCTGATTACAAATGCAGCGGGCAATAAAAAATACAACGTAGCTTCAGGAACATTCCCTTTTGCAGCTAAATACGGACAGCCTGGCAAGGAAATGTTCACGGGGATGACGGTAACGAATGATGAGCTATCTTACGAAGCCTACACCACAACAACTGGTGGTTCTACAGACTCGTATGATAACTACAGCATTCATAAATCGGAAGTAGCAGTTAAACCTGTGCAAAATGCAAAGGCTACTGCAGCAGATGGTGGTAAAATAACGTTGACTTGGGATGCGCCAGCTTCCGGTGCACCAGTGTCTGGATATCGAATTTATGAGCAAAATGATCTGGTATCCGCAAATTGGATGGTCAGTGTTCCTAATGAAGAAGGTAAAACTTCTTATACTTACACTGTAGAAAATACTAATCCAAACCAAACCTATCAATTTGTTATCAAAGCTGTAAGTGAAAGAACAAATTCAGAAGCTGCTATCGCTTCAACGGATTCGATTAAAAAAGTTACAGTTACCTTTAATGGCGATCCAGTGAGTGCAAAAGGATTCACTTGGTACACAGCGTTGAAGTCTACTGGAAACGATCTGCAGGTTGTAGAAAATACGGGCGTTACTCCAGACTTTGCTAAGGCTGCTGAGTTTACAGGACGTTCGGCGGTTTCCAGAAATTCAAAGGATGAATTAGTTCATAAAGCGGAAGCTTCTGGCCTGAAAGCTGATACAAAATACTACTTCCGTGTAGGTGATAAAGCACTAGGCCTGTGGAGTGCAGTGGGAACTTTTGAAACTGCCGCTAAGACAGGAGCATTTACTTTCATCGATTTGGCTGATACACAGGCTAAGACCGAAGATGAAGCGATTCTTTCCGGTGAAACGATGGCAAAAGCCCTTACGACGTTCCCGAATGCTGAGTTTGTGGCGATTAACGGAGATATCGTAGATACCGGAACTAATGAATCACAATGGAATTGGTTGCTTGGTCATTCGCAGGATACCCTGCTTAACACGACCATCGTGCCTGTTGCGGGGAATCATGAGGATAAGGCAAATGCCTTCTATGAGCACTACAATATTAAGGAAGCACCGGGCTCTGCAACAGAAACTGGAGCATATTATTCCTATGACTACAGCAATGCTCACTTTGTAGTCCTAAATACAAATGAGAATTCAGATGAATTTGCTAACTTCAGCCAAGCGCAGTTGGATTGGATGAAGGCTGACGTAAAAGCAGCGAAGGCTGCTGGTGCGAAGTGGATTATCGTAGCTATGCATAAAGGTCCTTACACAACCTCTAACCATGCTACTGACAAAGACATTATGGGTACAAATGGAGAAAGAGCGAAGGTTGCTCCAATGATGGCTGAACTGGGCATTGACTTGGTTCTTCAAGGACACGACCATATTTATGCCCGGACCAAGCCAATTAAAGCTGATGGAACTGCGGCAGACACAGTGAAGATCAAGGAAAGCTTCAATGGTCAAACTGTAGAGTACACAGTAAATCCAGATGGAACGATTTATCTGATCCCAGCTACAGCGGGAGCGAAGGTTTACTACAAGAACATGAAACCAGAATTGGGAGATGCGTATTATAATCTCTTCGAAGTAGCAAATGAGAATACAGCAGCAAAATACGGACCGGACCCAAGTGATGCTACGCGTCCAAAACGCGGTCAAGTTCAGACCTTTGTAGGTATTACTGTAGATGGTGGCAAATTAACAGCTGTATCTTATGAGATCGATCAGAATATTAATGATGCTAAACCGTACGTTCTGGAAGAGTTCGGTATTATTAAAGAAGCAGATCCGGAAGTAAATCCAACACCAGAACCGACAACAACGCCGACAACGGAACCGACAACAGCGCCAACGACGGAACCGACAACAGCGCCAACGACAGCACCAACAGCAGCACCAACAACAGGATCATCAACAGGTCCAGTGGCAACAACAAAACCGACAGCAACACCAACGCCAACAGTAGCACCAACAGCTACACCAGCACCAACAACGGTGCCTACACCATCTGCAACGCCAGTAGTCAAACCATCATTGACGGATACTGGCAGCCATTGGGCAGCAGCGGCTATTGAGAAGGCAGTAGCAGGAGGCTTCGTTAGCGGTTATCCGGATAATACTTTCCGTCCTAATCAGAAAGTAAATCGGGTTGAATTTATCACTATGCTGGCTCGTGCCCTGCAATTGCCGGACAGTGGTAACACTTCAAGCTTTAAGGATTCAGCGAAGATTCCGGCATGGGCTAAGTCCTTTGTAGCTCAGGCAGTAGCTTTGCAAATTATCAGCGGCTATGACGATGGTACCTTCCGTCCTACGCAGGAGCTTACTCGCACTGAATTAGCAGTTATGGTTGTTAGGGCTCTGGGCATTACAGTAGATCCAAAAGCGACCTTAACCTTCAATGATGCTAAGGATGTACCCGCATGGGCAGTACCATATATTGCGGCAGCAGCAGACGCGGGCATTGTGAATGGCATAGGACAAAACCGTTTCGCACCTAACCAGGTAGCGTCCCGGGCCGAAGCAGTAACAATCATTCTGAACTTGCTTGAGAAGCAAGGAAAGTAACTAAATCGGATGGTTTGAAAAAAGATTGCCTCAAGGTCATCGTTGATGACGGAGAGACAATCTTTTTTTCGTAGCTGGGTAGTCTGAGGGAGGGCGGCGATACGGCGGAGTGGCGTGAAAGAGGGGCAAAAGTGCCTCTGATTTGAGCGAATACGGCGGAGTGGCGGAGATAGGAGGCAAAAGAGGCCACGCTTCTTTATCCTCTTTATATTTTCAACCAACATATGTTTAACGACCCACTCATTGCCAGGATATCGATCCCTGCTGGCGCGATAATCTTTAATTTATCCAGCATATCTTTAATTTTGCGGCTATTTGTAAGGAAAGATCTGGGTTAGATTAGGGTGGACTAATCAAAGTAAGACAGGGGGGTTGCCGACAAATATGAATGCGCTTGCACATATGTGGTTGGATACAGAATGTGCAGGCAGAAGAGGGTAGGAGCGGCAGAGGGACGGGATAACAGAAGTAATCTACTTGCTGTTCGGCGATATACTGAGCACACATTACGCTTCATGGATGAGAGTAACCGAAACAACTACAGGACGAGGAGAGTGGAAAATGAACCTTCACACCGGTAAAAAGGCGCGTCGTAAGCTGACATCAGCTGTTCTGGCGGCAGCTTTGCTAGTTTCAGGACTTCCCCTAACGGCTTACGCCGGCGATACGTGGCCTTTTACAGGAGACAGTGCGCCGGGTGCCAATCAGCCTAATGTACATGGATATACGAGCAGCCATATTGCGAACTGGAGTCCGGCAACTGATCCGGATGCAGAGCTGTTGAGATCGCGGGTGCCGCTGCAGAAGCGGAATGCCCCATTTGCTGCAACCCAAGCTAACCCAGCGCTTAGCGCAGACACACAGATGATCAACGTTGCTGGCGACTACGGGAATGCTTTTATTGAGAACGCGCCGTATACGAACAAGTTTGCGCAGTATCATTTTAACTTTTGGCAATATATCGATTACTACTCCTATTGGCACGGTACAGCAACTGCGTACACCCCGCCGGAATATTATGATGAATTGGCCCAGAAGGACTGGCAGCAAAAATGGTTCGAATTCGGCATGCTGAATATCCCGAACCCTACCTACACCGATGCAGCGCATAAGAACGGCGTGCTGTCATTGGCGGGAATCTTTTTTTCCAATAATGACCGTGGACAGCAGACGTACAAACAAATGATAGTTAAAGACGAGAAGAATGGTAATTTTCCGGTGGCGGATAAACTGATCGAGATGGCCGGATATTTCGGGTTTGACGGTTATTTTGTAAATCAGGAAGAGATGAATCCGAATGTCGCGACCCAGGATATCCCCGATTACATCGGTTTTATGAAGGTGCTGCAAGAGGGCGGCCTATATGTACAGTGGTATGACTCTCTGAACACCAATACCGGTGCTAATACGTTCGCCCGGACGATTAATGATACCAATATCTCCTTTTTAGTGGATAAAAGCACCAAGGAACCCGTCTCCAATTCGTTTTTCTTCGACTACGGGGCTGGCAATACACAGATTACCAACGCGGCTAATTACTTAAGCAATCTGAATGCCAGTCTGGGAACAAGCTACAACTTGTTTGACGTTGGTTTTGCAGGGCTGGAAGCAGGCCGCGACCGGTTCAAGTCCGTTAACGGAACAGCGTTGATGAACAAGCTGGACAGCAATGGCTTGCCACGGCTCAGCTTGGCTACACTCGGTGCGGACTTTGTTCATGCCGGTCTGGATGAGGATATGAACTTGTCCTACCCGGTCTCGCACAGATCCGAAAATGACTACCAATGGATGACAAAACTGCGTGAGCAGCTATGGTGGTCAGGCCCGAACATGGACCCTAAGAATACGGTCAAATCTGCAACCAATACCGTTTCCGATGTTTATGCCGACAACCGTTACTGGCCGGGAATCTCCTCCGTCATTGCGGAGCGTTCGGTAATTAAGGACAAGAACTTTTATACCAATTTTAACACTGGACAGGGCTTGTCCTATTCCGTGAACGGTGAAATATCGAACCCGGATGAGTGGTCTAATATGAGCCTGCAGGATATCCCAGTGACTTGGCAGTGGTGGCAGGATACTGCTGGCAATAAGCTTACTGTAGATTTTGATTATGGACCGGAGTACAACCTTGCGGGTACAAACCGTTACAACTATGAGCAGATCGGTGCGTATAACGGTGGCAGTTCACTGGTGGTGAACGGCAATCTGAATGCGAAGAACTTCTTGCGTCTTTACAAAACAGAGCTGGAGGTCAATGGCAACTCCAAGCTGTCGATCAGCTTCAATAAGCCATCTGCCACGGATGCTTCGGCGATGGCGGTAGGACTCATCCTGGCTGATGATCCGAATACCGTAGTAGAGGTCGCTATTCCAAACAGTGGTCAGCACTCGGAAGGTTGGGTGACAAAGGAGTTGGACCTGAGTGCATACGCGGGTCATAATATTGTAGCCCTTGGACTGGTCTTCGATCCCGGGCAAGGAACAGCGTCCACCTACCAGATGAACGTCGGACAGCTGCGCGTTTATGACGGGTCTGCCGTAAAGCCCGCAGCTCCTGCGGAATTAACAGTTGCGGAAGCTTTTACAGATACAGGTGAAATGGTTGTGAAGTGGAAGCTAGGTCCCGATTACACTAAGATCAAGCAATATAATGTGTACGTGAATGATGTATTTATGGGCGGCAAATACGATGAGGTGTTCTATCTGAAGCATCTCCCGGTGAAATCTGGAACCCTTAAAGTGGTTGCAGTGGGTGCGGATGGAGTGGAGGGTGAAGCGGCATCGTTGGCTTTTGATCTGGATGCGGCGGTTTCCGGAGTGAAGGTGGATTCAAGCGCGGACGGGGAGTTGACTGTGAACTGGACGAACTCCGCCCAAGCTTCCGGTGACATTACCGTTCGAGTGCAGTCTTTGAATTGGATTACGACATCCGAACCGGTGTCACAGCAAGTGGTTGTCCCGGCAGGTGCAAGCACTGCGCTGTTCACGGGGATGCCGGTAAACGGCGATGATTACATTGTCACCGTTACCGCAGGCAACACCGATCCAGTCTCGGTCAGCGGCCGGTTCATCGACACGGTCGCGGAACCTTACGCGGAAGAATGGTCCTGGACGGACGGTAAGCTGAATCTGCCGATGCCGAATACCAGAGACTGGCGGTATATGTATGTGTATGAAGATGGGAATCCGAAATCTTTTGCCACAACGTATAGCTCTGGCAATAAGCCGATGATTATCCGTGGACGGACAACTAAGGCGAGCTTAAGCTTTACCTCGACGGCAAAAGTTGTGCATGTGGTGATGGAGGATTATGCAGGCAACCGCTCCAAACCGGTCTATCTGAAAGGCAGCTATCCCGTTCTCTTTGATGCTAATGGGGGTGAACCAGCAAATACTGTGGCCGAGGCTGTGTATGGCACTTTGCTCTTGGAGCCTACGGGCATTGCTAGAGAGGGCTATGACCTGGAAGGCTGGTACGTTGGAGAAGGAGAAGGTGCGCGAAGATGGAATTTTGCCGAAGATCTAATAACCGGAGAACTGAACTTACAGGCGAAGTGGGCCTTGCAAGCTCCAAAGGTGCAGATCGTAGGGGAAGGCTCCTTCCGTGAAAATACGTCCGCGACACTAACGGCAGTTGCCACTGGCGCAGGGCAGCTGACTTATGCCTGGTATGCGGACACAGGCAGCGGTTATGGAGATGCGTTGGGAATGTCCGCCTCCTATACTATCCCTGCTTTGACTACCGGGATGGATGGCAATAAGTACAAGGTCATCGTCATCAATGAATCTGGTGACAGCAGTGAAGCAGAGTACACACTTAACGTAACTCCGGCTGAAGCACCATGGGAAGCGCCTGATTTCATAACCGATCTTCCTTCTGCACTTGATGTCATTGCTGGTGAAGAAGTGAAGCTGTTCGTACAGATCCGCGGGGATGTGGAATCGGTTCGCTGGGAGACGAAGGCAGCAACCGCAGAGGAATGGACTGTGGCGGAGAGCGTGACTTCGGCGGTATACGCATTTACTGCTTCTGAAGCAGACAGCGGTACGCAGTTCCGTGTGGTTCTGACTGGAAAAGAGGGAACGGAGCCTTCAACAAGAACCGGTAATGAACTTACGGTGACAGTACATCCGGCACCCGATGCGCCAATTATCACCGCTTATAGCGTAGATAAGAATCCGGCAGCTGTAGGTGATAAGGTGTCTTTTGCAGTAGTGGCTTCTACAGTTTATGGCGAGTTAAGCTACCAATGGTTGAAAGACGGGCAGGCCATTGAAGGCGCTGTGGAGCGTAACTATACAATTGCTTCTGCAAAAGAAACAGACAGCGGCGAATACACGGCCGTAGTCACCAACACCAAAATACTGAATGGCCGCCCTTATACGGCTGTTCAAAAGAGCGGGATTATTGATTTGGAGGTCCACAATACTCCTGTATCTACACCGCAGCCGACATCGGCTCCAGGGACAGGTACAGGAACTGGCGGAACGACTTCAGCAGCGACAGCAACGCCGCTTCCAAGTCCGACTAGTGCAACATTGACTGTTCCAGCAAGTGTACTCAGTACATCTACTGAGAACGGCAAAGTGACGGTAAATGTGCCGGCAGGCGTTACAGCTATCGAGCTGCCTGTGAATGCAGGTGAATTGCTAGGGATCCGTCAACTTGAATTGGCCGCCTCGGGAACCACACTTGGTATTGCGCCAGAATTGCTGGTGCAATTGAAGGCGCTGCTTAATGAAGCTCAAGCTTCAGGCAGCAAGATTCAGGTGAAGCTCAGCCCGGAAACTTTGAACATGAGCACACTGAAAGCAGAGCGTGGGGTGGTCTTGCGGGGTACGGGGATGACGTTTGATCTGAGCATCATCGCGGGGAATGGTACATCTAACCGTCTTCCAAGCTTCAGCAAACCAGTAACCATACAATGGAGTGCAGCAAATACGGATTATAATACTAATTTGCTTGGTTTATATGCTATTGCTGAAGGGGGTTCGCTTACCTATCTCGGCGGAGTATACGCGAATGGCTTCCTGCTAGGAGAGTTTAGCGGAACAGGCAGGCTGGCTGTGCTGGAGTACAATAAATCCTTCGCTGACGTTCCGTCTACCCATTGGGCTGCGGACACTATCCGCCAGCTGGCGGCTAAACATCTGATACAAGGCACTTCCGAAAATGGATTTGAGCCCGCCCGCAGTATTACAAGAGCGGAATTTGTGAAGCTGCTGGCTGGCGTGCTGGGACTGCAAGCTCAGGCGGAATTGAAATTTAGTGATGTGCCATCTGGTGTATGGTATGAGCAAGACCTGGCGCGTCTGGTCCGGGCAGGTATTGTAGGCGGGCGCACTGCTGAACACTTCGATCCGAGTGCGAACATCAGCCGCCAGGAGATTGTGACTATGCTAATGCGTGCCTATGTACTGGAGCATGGAGCGCTTCAGTCTTCAGCCCCGGCAACATTCACCGATTCCGGTGAGGTAGCAGCCTGGGCGGCAGACAGCGTGAATGCTGCGTCATCACTGGGTCTGGTGAATGGCCGCACGGACGGGAATTTTGTACCCGGTGGCTTGGCGACCCGTGCCGAGGCTGCGCAGTTCATCTTGAATTACATCCGGTAGATTATATAGTCCCACCCCGGTCTGCCCAAGGAGCCCTTTGCTCCATGGGCAGACTGTCTTTGCTTAGCGGAGGAATGCAAGCTTTTACCAGCCACAGGCAGGAAGCACCTCATGCTATACTTTATTCATAATGACAAGCAGCGAAGCTTAGGCTTCCCCCCTGCTGTAGGAGGTTGCTGATGTTTCCGGGGAAATTGTACAGAAAGTATCTGAAGAATAATCTGTTTATGAAAATCATCCTGCTCTTCTCAGTCATTGCCGTGGTCACCATTATCACCTTCTCTTACCTGATGTTCTTGCTCATGTCTCAGGCCGTAGTGCAGCGGCAGATGGAGATTCAGAAACGTACCGTGGAGAGCATCAACAGCTATATTGAGCAGAAATATGACTCTGTACAGTCTATGATGCGGGACGTGTACCGGGACACGGAGCTGACTGCTAATACGTCGTATTTGCTGGAGCACCCGTATGAAGATTACGTGAGGTACCGGCTGGATCGGTATTTCAACGAAAGTAATGCTACGACGGATACCGTGCAGTTTTTTCGCAATCAAGTTGAAGATGATTCTGATATCCGCAGTTTAATGCTCTACAGTGCAGCTGAGCAGCAGTTGTATGTCTATAACGACCAAGGCAAATTTCAGATTATTTCCACTAATGCAGCCCATTCTTTTGTACCGGATGCGCTGTATCTGGAGGAGGAAGGCAGTGTCACCGCTCCAAACACTTGGGTCAGTCAGGCGATCTCATCTCCGGAGGGGCCGATGTTTACGGTTCGTACCCCGGTCAATAACAAGATATCACTGCGCAACATTGGTCAGCTTCTAGTCTATTTTGATGCCAGCGAGGTCTGGGGGAGTATGGGCAATTATAAGGATGACTTCAAGGGAAAGATTTTGGTGCTGGCAGCGGATGGGGATGTGTTATTTGATACCTCGGGCACTTATTATGGAAAGCGCTATCCTTATCCCGAGCAGATGAATTCCGCCTATACAGATGGTGAAGAAGTTGGCGGGATGATCATTACTAAGCAGACTCATACCCAAGGCGGATTTACTGTGTTGAGTGCTGTGCCTAAGCAGGAATTAGCCGCCACCTATAGGGGATTGCGGAACATGATCTTCATTATCTGCTTGATCTGCCTGTTGTTTGCGATTATTACGCCCACTTTATTTATCAATAATTTTGCCAGACGGACTCATAAAATTATCAAGTTCACCCGCAAAGTGAAAAACGGTGACCTGGATGCCCGGATTACCGATGTCAGAGAAGACGAGCTGGGGCAGATCTCCAAGAGCTTCAACGACATGCTGGATGAGCTGAATCTTCATATAGACCGTGTGTTCAAGGCTGAAATCAAGCAAAAACATACCGAAATTGCCGCGCTTGAAGCCAGGGTAAACCCACATTTTCTCTACAATACCTTAGAGGTGATCCGGATGAGGGCCATCTCTCAAGGAGCTTCAGATGTCGGGGAGATGATCTACAGCTTGTCGGTGTTGTTCAAAAGCTATGTTCACCAGAAACCCAAGCATACGATGAAGGATGAACTAGAGGCCTGCCGTTTATATCTGGAGCTGTTCCGCATCCGTTATAAGGATAAATTCTCTTATACAATGGAATGCGGGAAAGAGCTTACCGGAAGAGTTGTACTCAAAATGTCGCTGCAGCCCATCATTGAAAATTACATTCTACATGGGATGCGCGTGGACAAGAATGATAATCACATCAGTGTGGTTGTGGCCAAGGATGGCAAATATTTGCGTGCGGTAGTTACAGACAATGGGCGGGGGATTGCCCCGGACAGATTGGTCCAGCTCAAAGAAGGTCTTTTGCAGCCAGATGAACAATCGGAATCATTCGGCCTGCGCAGTATTCATGAACGTTTGAAGCTGCTTTATGGCAGTGAGTATGGCATTGAATTACAAAGCGAAGCGGGTACCGGCACAACCGTGACTGTGTATTTTCCCGATCTGGGAGAGGATGATCCAAACCATGTATAAAATATTCATTGTGGACGACGAGCCTTTTATTATCGAAGGATTATATGACATTGTGGATTGGGCAGCACTGGGGATGGAGATTGTCGGCCACGCCGAGAACGGCCAGGAAGCGCTGGAGTCGTTGCGTTTTGTCCCAGCAGATATTCTGATCACGGATATTTCCATGCCGCTGATGAACGGACTGGATCTGATCCGGGCTGTGCGGGAGATTCAACCGGAGATCAAAGTTGTTATCCTCAGTGGTTATGATGAATTTGGATATCTTAAGGAAGGAATGGCGCTCGGCATTGAAAATTATCTGCTCAAGCCTATTAATTTGCAAGAGTTCCGGGCAACATTAGTAACTGCCGCCGAGAAGCTGGGTGTCTCCCGCCAAGAGAGTCAATTCAATGCGCATAGTATTTCCATTCTGCGCGATAATGTGATGTACCGTTGGCTGCGGTGCCAGATTGGGCCGAAGGAATTCAGCGAACGGACTGATTTTCTGGGACTTAGACTAGATAAGCCGCTGGTGCAGGTAGCTCTGCTTCGCCCTGAACAGGACGCTGCCGAGCTATTCCAAGCGGTGGAAGAGGTTGTAGGCAGTAACCCGTCTTTGATTGCATTCCGGGATATGGATGGAGATACCGTGCTGCTGCATCTGCTTAGTGAGTATCAGCAGGGCAAAGAAGCGGTGGAGAGGCTTCATGCGCAGCTGCTGTTATCCCTAACTGGCGGTCCGCCAATGCGTCTCTCCGTAGGAACGGTGGAGGAGATGGAGGAGGCTGCGGCTCAGAGTTATGCCCATGCAAAGATGACTCAGGAATATTTCATGCTGTTTCCAGAGCGGAATCTGCTGCATTATGAGGAAGTTCAGGACAGGCATGAGGTTGCTGTCCAAGGTATGCCGCTGAATTGGGAAGATGATTTCAAGCTGATTATGGCGAAGGATAAGGAAGCGCTGCTGGTGCGGATTCAGGATCATTTTGAGCAGCTGCGGCAAATGGAGGGGATTACACCTGTGCTGCTGCAAGGCATTGCCATGGAATGGTTGATCCGCTTCAAGATGCAGCTGCAGGAGATCCGTCATGTGGAAGAACCGGAGCTTTTCGCAGACGGTTTTGGCCTCATTCGCTCCACAGTTTCCATAAATGAACTAACTCAGATTATTCAGGAAGCCGCTACCATTACGGTAGACGCCTTAGTTCGGGACGTAAAGAGTCCAGTCGTGCAGCAGGTGCTGAATTATATCCATGAGTCCTACAATGAAGATGTGTCACTGAAGACCCTCGGTGCCCAATACCATATTCACCCGGTGTATTTGGGACAGCTGTTCCATAAAGAGGTGAATGAGTCATTCACCGAATATATCAATAAATACCGGATTGAGAAGGCGAAGGAGCTGCTGCGGATTACCTCACTTAAAGTTCATGAAATCGCTCTCAAAGTAGGTTATTGGGAGACTGGATATTTTTACAAACAATTTAAGAAGCATGTCGGGATATCTCCTACGGAGTACAAAGGGCTTGTCTAGCGGACCCCCGCTGCAAGCTTTTCTTTATTTTCTACATGATTTATTTAGTTTATCTTCTGTTTGAAAATGCTTTCATAAATTACAGTAAAGATAGTCCTTGAAGGAGAAAGCTGCTGGTTTAATTCCGGATTAGGCCAGCGATCTTGAGGTAAACAAAGGGGAGGTTATACAGGAATGGGCAACAACAAAAGAAAAAGGTTTTCCCTGTTACTGACATCACTTATGGCATTCTCGCTTGCGCTCAGCGCATGTGGCGGCGATTCAAACAACGCGGCAACTAACAGTTCAGGAGCGGGCGGCGACGGTGCATCATCCGAGAAACCAGTCGAACTGATCTGGTACACGATCGGCGGACCGCAGAAGGATCTGGACCGTGTCGTGGAAGAAGTCAATAAGTACACTAAAGAGAAGATAAATGTCACCCTGAAGATGAATATGATTGATTTTGGTGATTATACACAAAAAATGCAGGTCAAAGTAGCCGCTGGTGAACCCATGGACATTCTCTTTACGTGCTCTTGGGCGTTCGATTATGTGCAAAATGCCCGCAAAGGCGCTTTTATGGAATTGGACAGCCTGCTTAATGAATATGGAAAAGGCATCGTAGACACGATTGATCCGGCGTTCCTGGAAGGTTCCAAGGTAGATGGACATAATTATGCCGTTCCTGCCAACAAAGAGCTTCCGGCGCAAGAAGTTTGGCGCTTCAATAAAGAGCTGCTCGACAAATATAACCTCGACATTTCCGGGGTGAACACAATGGAAAGCATTGAACCACTGCTGAAGACGATTAAAGAGAATGAACCGGGCATCACGCCTTACGCTATGGTGAAGGATTTCATGCCAGTACTGCCGTTCGACTACATCATTGAAAAGATGCCAATGGCTGTTTATATGGACACGAAGGATTACAAGATCGTGAACATTCTGGAATCCCCAGAACTCAAAAGCACTCTTGAAACCGTTCGCAAATATTACAAGGCAGGTTATATCTCGCCGGAAGTAGCAACTACAACTTCGGTGGATGATCTATATAAATCTTCGAACTGGTTCATGGATCGCGCGGCTACCCAGCCGATGGCGGACAATCTGTGGTCGGCAAGCTACGGCTATCCTGTAGTTTCCACGCCAGCTGGCAAACCTTACATCTACAACTGGTCCGTTATGGGTTCGATGCAAGCCATCTCGGCTAACTCCGCATATCCGGAGAAAGCGATGGAGTTCCTGAACCTGCTCAACACCGATCCGGTGCTGCGCAACATGATTGACTCCGGAATCGAAGGCGTGCACTACGAGAAGACCGGTGAGAATTCCATGAAGAACCTGGATGAATCCAAGAACTATGACATGCCAACCTTCTCGCTGGGCAATATCATGATCAACTATTTGAACGAGGGTGACCCTGAGAACAAATGGGAAGAGTTCAAAAAGTTTAATGAATCCGGTGTAAATGCACCGCTGCTTGGTTTTAACTTCGACACTTCTAAGGTGACCACTGAAATCGCTGCGGTTCAGAACGTAAAAGAAGAATACTGGTCACCACTGATGACTGGAACCGTTGATCCTGACGAGTATCTACCGAAAGCTATTGAGAAATTCAAGGCAGCTGGTTTGGACAAAATTATCGCTGAAGCGCAATCGCAAATTGATGCCTGGAAAGCGTCCAACAACAAGTAAAACATCAACGTAAGAGAAGATCGGGGCAGGGGCGTGGCCTCTGACCCGGTCTTTTTTTGAAATATAAGGACATACAGGAGGGATCTAAGTGTGAAGACAATCAGCGGATTTATAAAAAATATTATGAATAACAAGATTATGCTGCTCATGGTTTTACCAGGTGCGCTTTGGTTTCTCTTTTTCTCTTACCTGCCGATGATAGGAACGATTATTGCTTTCAAGGAATACCGCTTTAGCCGCGACGGCTTCTGGGCGAGTATTATCAACAGTAAATGGGTAGGGCTAGACAACTTCAAGTTTTTGTTCACCACCAATGATGCATATATCATTACCCGCAACACCTTGCTCTACAATGGAGCATTTATCCTGCTTGGCTTGATCTTGTCGGTTCTGATGGCGATTGTGCTGTCCGAGATTGTGAACAAGAAGCTGGCCAAAGTGTATCAGACCGGCATGTTCCTGCCCTACTTCCTGTCATGGGTCGTGGTCGGCTATTTTGCATTTAGTTTCCTGAGCTCCGAACGTGGGATGCTGAACCAGATCATGGGCTTTTTTGGCGCAGAGTCAATTCAGTGGTATTCGGAAAAAGCCTATTGGCCGTTTATCCTGATCTTAGTCTATCTGTGGAAAGCGGTTGGTTACAACAGCGTAGTTTATCTCGCAGCTATTATGGGGATCGACAAATCGCTGTATGAAGCGGCAATGATAGACGGAGCTAGTAAGTTCCAACAGATTCGCAATATTACACTGCCGTTGCTGAGTCCAATTATCACGATCATGACCCTGCTGGCCATCGGTAAAATTTTCTACGCCGACTTCGGTCTCTTTTACCAGGTGCCTCGTAATTCCGGTACGCTCTACAGTGTCACGAATGTTATTGATACCTATGTCTATCAAGGGCTCAAAACAACGGGTGAGATTGGTATGAGCACTGCCGCAGGTCTGTATCAATCGGTTGTCGGCTTTACGCTAGTGATGACCTCCAACTATATTGTCCGCAAATACAACAAGGATAGCGCTTTGTTCTAGAACCTCATGAAAGGAGTGGGCCATATGTCTTCCATTACTAAGACTAAAAAAGAACGTGATTTCCACCATCTCTCAACGCCCTGGAATATCACTTTTAATCTGATAGCCGGCATCTTTGCGTTTCTGTGCGTGTTTCCGTTTCTGTTCGTCGTGATCATCTCCTTCACCGATGAGGTGGCACTGGCGCGGGATGGCTATAAGCTGATTCCGGCAAAATGGAGTCTCGGCGCATACCGCTATGTGTTTGAATCCGGAGATATGCTGCTGCGTTCCTATGGTGTGACGATTTTTGTTACGGTGATCGGGACGATCATCAGCCTTTTGTTTATCGCTTTTTATGCGTATGCCATTTCCCGGAAAAGCTTCCGTTACCGCAATTTCTTCTCTTTCTTCGCGTTTTTTACCATGCTGTTCAACGGTGGACTTGTGCCGACTTATATTATCGTTACGCAGTTTCTAAGCCTGAAGGATACGATCTGGGCGCTGATTTTGCCGCTGGCGGTGAATGCTTTTTACATTATGATTCTGCGCACCTTCTACAGCACGAGTGTGCCTGATGCCATAATCGAATCCGGCAAAATCGACGGGGCGGGCGAGTTCCGTATCTTCCTGAAATTGGTGTTGCCTTTATCACTGCCCGGTCTGGCTACGATTGCCTTGTTCAGCACCCTCGGCTATTGGAATGACTGGTTCAATGCGCTGCTGTACATCGACAACCCGAATTTAGTCCCGCTGCAATCGATGCTGATGCGGATCGAGACCAGTATGCAGTTTATTTTGCAGAACTCCCAGAACAGTTCGCTCAGTCTGGAAGCTCTTCGCTCCATGCCGCAGGATACATCGCGGATGGCGATGGTGGTGCTGGCGACAGGGCCGATTATTTTTGCTTATCCGTTCTTCCAGCGTTATTTCATTCAAGGTCTTACTGTAGGGGCTGTTAAAGAATGAGTTATACAAACCCGAATTTACCTGCTGAAGAACGGGCGGAGCATCTGCTCGGACTGATGACTTTGGAAGAGAAGGCCGGCCAGCTGATTCAGCCTTTTGGCTGGCAGGCCTATGAACATAGAGACGGTAAGATGACCTTGACAGAAAGCTTCAAGGAGAAGGTTGCGGGGGGCGGCGTGGGCTCGCTTTACGGGATGTTACGCGCTGACCCGTGGACCGGTGTGACGCTGGCCACTGGTCTGTCTCCGCGTGAAGGTGCGGAAGCGGTGAATACGCTCCAGCGGTATGTGCTGGAGCATTCGCGGCTGGGCATTCCGGTATTGATCGGCGAGGAATGCTCGCATGGCCACATGGCGATCGGGGCCACCGTATTCCCGGTGCCCCTGTCGCTTGGCAGCTCCTGGAATGTGGAGCTGTATCGTGAGGTCTGCCGCGCCGTAGCGCTGGAGACACGCAGTCAGGGCGGCGCGGTTACGTATTCGCCGGTGCTGGATGTGGTGCGTGATCCCCGCTGGGGCCGCACCGAGGAGTGCTTCGGCGAGGACGCTTACCTGATCAGCGAGATGGCGGTTGCGGCCGTTGAAGGTCTGCAGGGGGAATCCTTGCAGAGCGGCGGCAGCGTGGGGGCTACGCTGAAGCATTTTGTGGGATACGGCAGCTCAGAAGGCGGCCGGAATGCCGGGCCTGTGCACATGGGCTGGCGTGAACTGCTGGAAGTGGATCTGCTGCCCTTCAAAAAAGCGGTCGAAGCGGGTGCAGTCTCCATTATGCCTGCTTATAACGAAATAGACGGCGTGCCTTGCACGACAAATACAGAACTACTAGAGGATATACTCCGCGAAGCATGGGGGTTCGATGGCTTAATCATTACCGATTGCGGAGCTATAGAGATGCTGGCCTCTGGCCATGATGTGGCTGAAGATGGCATGGATGCAGCAGTGCAGTCACTGGAAGCCGGCATCGACATGGAGATGTCCGGGGAAATGTACGGCAAATACCTGGTGGCTGCCGTCCGTGATGGCAAGCTGGACCCGGCACTGCTGGATCGTGCGGTCCGCCGCGTGCTGACGCTCAAATTCAGGCTGGGCCTGTTCGAGCAGCCATACGCTGATCCTGATGCGGCTGAACGCGTCATCGGCAGTAAGGCGCATCAAGAGCTGGCCCGGCAAGTGGCGGGCGAGAGCATCATCCTGCTGAAAAATGAAGCAGGTGTGCTGCCATTATCCAAGACGGCCGGCACGATCGCCGTCATTGGCCCTAACGCCGATGCCGGGTACAACCAGCTCGGCGATTACACCTCGCCACAGCCTCCGGCTAAGGTAGCGACCGTGCTCAGCGGCATCCGCAGCAAGCTGGCTGCAGAGCCGGAGCGGGTGCTCTATGCACCGGGATGCCGGATCAAAGGCGATTCGCGCGAAGGTTTTGAAGCCGCGCTCGCTTGTGCAGAGCAGGCCGATACCGTTGTTATGGTCGTCGGCGGCTCCAGTGCACGCGATTTCGGGGAAGGCAGTATCGATCTCAAGACAGGCGCGTCCAAGGTGACGGAGAATGCCTGGAATGATATGGACTGCGGCGAAGGCATTGACCGGGTGTCGTTGACCCTGTCGGGAGTGCAGCTGGAACTGATCCAGCAGGTTCATCAGCTCGGCAAACCTGTGATCGTCGTTTATATTAACGGCCGTCCGGTGAGCGAGCCTTGGATTGACGAGCATGCACATGCCATTCTGGAAGCCTGGTATCCAGGCCAAGAAGGCGGACACGCTGTTGCGGATATCCTGTTCGGCGATGTGAACCCTTCCGGGAAGTTGACTGTATCTGTGCCGAAGCATGTGGGCCAGCTCCCGGTCTATTACAACGGCAAACGTTCCCGTGGCAAAAGATATCTGGAGGCCGATTCCCAGCCTCAGTATCCGTTCGGCTTCGGGCTTAGCTACACCGAATTTACGTACTCCGGCTTAAAGGTAGAACCAGAAGTAATTACGGCTGGGGAGACGGCTACAGTTTCCGTGGACGTTCAGAATACAGGAGACCGTGAGGGCGCAGAGGTGGTGCAACTGTACATTTCCGATGTCGCCAGTAAGGTCACCCGTCCCGCCAGGGAATTGAAGGCTTTTGACAAAATCAAGTTGGCTCCGGGTGAGAAGCAAACCGTGTTGTTCACGGTAGGACCGGAGCAATTGCAATATATCGGACCGGATTTAAGACCTGTTGTAGAGCCAGGAGCCTTTAAAGTGCTGGTGGGTAAGCATGTGAATGATACACTGAGCACCGATTTGACGGTGAGGGGGTAAAGACATGGAACGCATTAAACGCTTCATCCGCGAGCTCTCCGAGCAGCAATGGTTAGAGGTGGAGGAATTGCGCGATTGGGAGATTATGTCCTCGGTGTATCAATTGCCGGGACAGTATGACAAGCTGCAGCCTTACAAGGACGCCAGCAATTATGATCTCTTCCCGAGTGTGCAAGGAACGACCTATTTCTTCCGCCGTACTTTGGAGATTCCGGCTAACTGGCTGCCGGGCCACATCGGACTGATTTTTGCTTCAGGTGGGGAAGGGCTGCTGCGGGTGAACGGTGAATCGCGGCAAGGACTCGACCGCAATCATACCTTTGTGACCCTGACAGGTGATCCTTCTGGCCGTCCGTTGGAACTGGAAATCGAACTCTTCGATCCGGTCCCCGAGCCGGTGGACCCATTAAATCAACAGGCGGTGATCCAGCCGCCGATTCGGCTGATCCACAGCCAGCTGGTGCTGGTGAACAGACCTGTGCAGAGTCTAATGTACACGGCAGTAGTGATTCGCGATTCGGCAATTCTGCTGCCTGAGCAGGACCAGCGCCGTAACCGGATGCTGGAAGCTTTGTATGTGGCGATGGATGAATTCGTCGGCCTTACCACGCAGGAGATCCGCGATGGTGGTGAGATTACGCGAATCGAGCAGAAGCTGCGGGGCAGAGTCGGGGAGATCGGCGGTCATGCCGAAGGAACAATCCACATGGTGGGCCAGTCCCATATCGATATTGCTTGGCTGTGGCCTGCGCGCGAGACCGTGCGCAAGACTAGCCGGACGTTCTCGACGGTGAATGCCCTGATGGACGAATATCCTGACTATCAATATGCGCAGAGCCAGCCGCTGCTGTTCGAATATTTGAAAGACAATGACCCGGTACTCTATGAGAAGGTCAAGACGCGCATCCGTGAAGGACGCTGGGAACTGGTCGGTGGAATGTGGATCGAACCGGATCTGAACATTCCGAGCGGAGAATCGCTGATGCGGCAAATGCTGTATGGCCAACGCTTTTATCTGGAAGAGTTCGGGCGCACCTCGCAGATTGAGTGGCTGCCGGATACCTTCGGCTACTGCGCCTCTCTGCCGCAGATTCTGCAGCATGGTGGAATCAAATATTTTATGACCACCAAGCTGGGCTGGAATGACACTAATGTCTTCCCTTACGATCTGTTCCATTGGGTCGGCATTGACGGCACACCAATGTTGTCTTATCTGAATCACGGGGTTAATGAGAATACGCTGCCCAAAGATGTGCATGAACACTATCAGTCCTTCCGCGAAAAAGATAAACATAACGAGCAGATGCTGCTCTATGGGCATGGTGACGGCGGCGGCGGGGTCACGCGCGAGATGCTGGAATATATCCAGCGTGCCGAGCTAATGGTCGGCCAGCCGGAAAGCAAATACAGTAATGCCGCGGATTTTTTCGCGGGCATTACGCACAGTCAGCCGCAGCTGCCGCAGTGGCGGGGCGATCTGTATCTGGAGCTGCACCGCGGCACCTACACTACGCACGGCCGCAACAAGCGGAACAACCGCAAGGCGGAAGTGTTGTACCGTGAAGCGGAGCTGTGGCAGACACTAGCTTCGCCGCAGCTGGACACAGAGCAACGTGCCGTAGTTGCCGGGCAGCTGCATCAGGGCTGGAAGCTGATTTTGTTGAACCAGTTCCATGATATTATTCCGGGCTCGGCGATTACCGAAGCTTACGAGACCTCAGAGAAGGAATACGCAGAGGTGTTTGAGCTTGGCCGTGTTGCCCTTCAGCCGGGGCTTGCGGCATTGGCGGGGAACATTAACACATCAGGCGAGGGCACACCTTACATTGTTTTTAATAGTTTGGGTTGGACTCGGGATGCCGTGGTCGAACTTGCCCTCAATGAAGAAGGAGTCGCCAGCGGAAACTTTGCGGTGTATGGCGAGGATAACGTACTGCTGGAAGCAGATGTCCTGACGGAAGAGGCAGCAGTTTCTGGTGTCTCGGTTCTCGTTCCGGAGATTCCAGCCTTTGGTTACAAAACGATCTGGATTCGTGAACTGTCTCAGAACACATCCGATGAAAGTCATGCAGAATCTGCCGCTGCTGAACATAATCAAACAGTTGTAGGAGCTGTTCCCTTCGGCGACCGTTGGGAGACGGACTATTATCGTATTACCTTTAACGAGCGGGGAGAAATCACCAGCCTTTTTGATAAAAAAGTAAACCGGGAGATCGTAAAATCCGGTGAGCCGGCGAATCGCTTCCACTTTTTCCACGACCGTCCCACGCTTTGGGATGCCTGGGACATTGACAACCGTTATGAAGCCCAACCCGCCGGGGAGGCTGAACTTATAGAAAAGGCAGTGATCCGCACTGGGGCGGTGCAGGATATTTTGCGCTTCCGCTGGAAGCTGGGCCAATCCGAGATTACTCAGGATATGATTCTACATCACCATAATCCCCGGATTGATTTCCAGACGCATGTAAGCTGGAACGAAGCCCATAAGCTGCTTAAGGTAGGGTTTCCAATTGATGTTCTGGCGGATAAAGCGACTTACGAGATACCTTTTGGTGCGCTGGAACGTCCGACCCACCGCAACACCAGCTGGGAGCAGGCGCAATATGAGGTTTGCGGGCACCGTTTTGCCGATGTATCCGAACGCGGATATGGTGTCAGTCTGCTGAATGATTGCAAATACGGCTATGACATCCAAGGCAGCACCATTCGTTTGTCGCTCCTGCGCGCGCCGAAATGGCCGGATGCTACTGCGGATCTCGGCGAGCATGACTTCACCTATTCGCTATATCCGCACCGTGGGGATTGGCAGGAGGCTCATACTGTTCGCCGTGCAGCAGAGCTAAATCATGAGCTGTATACTTTTGCCGCTTCATCAACACAGGGGCAGCTGCCGCCAACGGGCTCATTTATCGGATTCTCCGGTGAGCATGTGGTGCTGGATACGATCAAGCCATCCGAGGATGGGCAGGGGACTGTTCTGCGTTTCTACGAATCCTCGGGAGGCCGCGAGCGGGTTCAGCTCAAATGGCAGCATCCGGTTCAGAGCGTCTACCTGTCCAATGCTCTGGAAGAGCAGCTGGAACTGATCGAACACACGGCTGGCGGTGAACTGGAACTTCACTTTGCCCCTTACGAGATCAAAACAATCTACATCAGAAGTTAAATAATCACATCACAGATGCAAAGGAGCATAACTCACTTGGAACAATTCCGATTACCCAAAATAGCAATGCCCCAGCTACCGCTGCCGCAGGCTGTACAAGAAGTGCTTGCCGAAGCAGAGGAGAAGCTGGCACATCGCCCGAAGCTGTTGCAGCTGTTCAAGAATTGTTTTCCGAATACGCTGGAGACGACGACTAAACTGCTGGATGACGGAACCACCTTTGTGATTACCGGCGATATTCCGGCCTCCTGGCTGCGTGATTCAGTGGAGCAGGTAATTCAATACGTGCCTCTGGCCAAAAACGATCCCGATCTCCAGCGCATTATCGGCGGTCTTATCAAACGCCATATTCAGTATATTCATATCGATCCTTACGCCAATGCATTTAATGAGTCGGCCAATGACTGGCACTGGAACACTACGGATGTGACCGAGATGTCGCCATGGGTGTGGGAGCGTAAATTTGAGATTGATTCGTTATGTTTTGTCGTACGCCTCGCTTATACCTACTGGAAAGAGACGGGTCTGACTGATTTCTTCGACGCGGGGTTCAAGTCGGCCATGCGCCAGATCTTCGATTTGTTCAAAAGAGAGCAGCGGCATTACGAGCAGTCTCCGTACCGGTTCAGCCGCAATAACGGCATTCCGGAAGATTCTCTGCACAATAGCGGTCTCGGCATGCCGGTGAACTATACCGGAATGATCTGGTCGGGCTTCCGGTCCAGCGATGATGCCTGTGATTTCCACTACAACATTCCTGGCAATATGTTCGCTGTTGTCGCGCTGCGCCAGATGCAGGAATTCGCGGAGTGGGTCTTCCGCGACCTAGACTTCCTGGCTGAACTTAAAGAATTGGAATTTGAAGTGGATCATGGCATCAAACTCTACGGCATTTATCGCCATCCGGAGTTTGGTCCGATTTATGCTTATGAGACCGATGGCTTCGGCAATTACTGCCTGATGGATGATGCGGGAACGCCCGGACTGATCTCCATTCCGTATCTGGGTTACGCTTCGGCGGATGATCCCATCTACCAGAACACCAGAAGTTTCGCATTGAGCAAAGAAAATCCGTTCTATTACGAAGGCACAGCTGCCAAAGGGATCGGCAGTCCGCACACTCCGGAGAACTATATCTGGCACATGGCGTTGTCCATGCAGGGCATTACGGCTCAGACTGCCGAAGAGAAGCTGGAACTGATTGCGATGCTGGAAAGTACGGATGCCGGAACCGGATATATGCATGAAGGTTTCCATGTAGATGATCCTAGTGTATTTACCCGCAGCTGGTTTGCATGGTCTAACAGCTTATTTTCGCAGCTCGTCTATCGGGCGATGAAGGAAGGTATTCTGTGAGCGGGGGCCGTATCATCCTGTTCGCGGACCCGTCTTTTCCCGGGTATACCGCAGCGGGCGGACTGACCACAGAACAGGCACAGTCCATAGGATTACATCATACTGACTCTCCTGTTCATGCAGAACAGCTGGCCGAAACGCTGGACAGCGCCAAGGCCGGGGACTGCTTCGTTAGCTTCCATGCTCCATACTTCCCGAAGGAGGCTTGGCCTTCCATCGTCGCTTATTTGAGCAGAGGCGGCAGCTTGATCAGCATTGGGGGTGCCCCGTTTAAGCATCCAGTCCGCCTAGTCGCTGAAGAGTGGCGGATCGAAGCTGAGCAGACTGCCTATCACCGCCAGCTGCATATCCATGAAGCGCTGCGTGTGAGCAGCGCAGATCGCATACAGCAGCATGTTGCGCTTAGAGACATTCCGCTCTTCGTAGGTGATGAGCAGCTGCTGGCTCTGGCGGATACCTGGAACCTGGTGCCGCATGTCACTAAAAGCAGTGACCTGCCGGAGCAGATGGGTTCCAGTGGACCTATGGACACGCGGATTTATCCGCTGCTTAAGGGCATTACCGCCGCCGGGCGGGAAGTTTCAGCTCCAGCTGTGCTGTGGGAGCATATCGGCGGGCCTTTTGCCGGTGGCCGCTGGATCTTCATCGGCCAACCGCTTACGCCTGACTTCTGGAATCAAGGCGGCACGGAAGCATTAACCCGCTGGGCAACTTTTGCCGCTCGGGGTGTAACAGAGCTGTGGCTGAAGCCTAACTATGCTTCTTATGAAGAAGGCGAGCGGCCGCTGCTGTTTTTGCAGGGCCAGCGGCTAAGCCGCAGCCAATCGTCACCGACATCAGCGCAGTGGACCCTGAACATCACTCTGAGCAAAGACGGGGAGTCTATCCCATGTTTTACTCACGAGTGCAAGCTTGAGGTCAGTCGCGAGCTGAACTTCCTGCGTGTACCGCTTGCTGTAGAAATTCAACCTGGCCTGTATCATCTTTCTTGCCATGCTGTTTCTGAAGAAGGCGAAGTGCGGATGTTGCGTCAAGGCTTCTGGGGATATGACGTGGGCCTGTTATCGCAGGGGGAAGCGATTAAGGCTGGAAGAGATTATTTTATCAAAGACGGTCAGCCTTTACCTGTTGTCGGCATGACTTATATGACCTCTGACGTAGCGCGGAAGTTTCTATTCCTGCCAAATGCTGATGTCTGGGATCGGGATATGGCACAGATGCGGAAGGCAGGCATCAACTGGATTCGTACCGGCATCTGGACAGCCTACCGCAATATTATGCAGGTAGACGGCCATGCCTCGGAAGAAGTGCTGCGGGCGATTGATGCTTTTCTACTGACTGCGAAGCGGCATGGGCTGCAAGTTACCTTTACGTTCTTCTCCTTTACGCCGGAGACTTGGGAAGGGACGAATCCTTATCTCGATCCGCGCAGTGTAGAAGCGCAAAAACGGTTCATCCGCTCCATCGTCGCCCGGCATCGCACGACAACCCATGTCGATTGGGATCTGATCAATGAACCGTCAATGTTTGATCCGCCGCGGATTTTCTCGGACGGACCGAGCTCGGCGCGAGATAAATATGAACGCGCTGCTTTCTCTGCTTGGCTGGAGGAACGCCATGGTGATATAACTTCGCTGCAAGAGCGCTGGAATATGACGCCGCTGGAATTGCCGGATTTTGCGGCTGCACAACCTCCTGAGCAAGAAGAGATTAACTTCAGTGTGCAGGATATTCATTCCGGGAAGCGCGGCACGCGTTGGCTCGACTACTGCCTGTTCTCCATGGACATGCACAACGTATGGGCAAGGGAGCTTAGTGGCACTATCAAGGAACTCTGCCCAGATCATTTAGTGACTGTAGGGCAGGATGAGGCTTTGGGTGCCCAGCGGCCATCGCCGTTCTTTTATGAGCGCGATGTCGATTACACCACTGTTCACAGCTGGTGGTTGAATGACAATCTGCTTTGGGATGGGATTTTTGCCAAAACCCATCACAAACCGAACCTCATCCAGGAGACCGGCATCATGTATGTGGAGACGCCAGACGGACGGGCTAAACGCAGTGAGGAAGAATTGCGGGCCATGCTGGAGCGCAAATATGCCTATGCGTTTGCTTCTGGAGGTGCCGGGGCTGTGCAATGGATCTGGAACACGAACTTTTATATGGATAATGCCAATGAATCACAGATCGGTGCGCTGCGGGCCGATGGGACTGAGAAGCCGGAAGCGGATGTGTCTTATGATTTTGGGCGGTTCATCGGCGAAGCGGGGGGGTTATTTGACGGGCGGAAGCTGGAAGAGATTTCCGTGGTTTTCCCTTACTCTAATGACTTCTCGAACCGGAAGCTTACCTATGATGCGACTACCCGCCTGACACGGATCTTATCTTATCAGCTTCATTTGCCTTTCCGCGCCGTATCGGAATACGATCTGGCTCCGCTGGAGGCAGAGCCGGCTAAGTTGATTCTCCTGCCGAGTGTGCACAATCTGGATAATGACGCCCTTCAGCAATTGCTGGACATAGTGGAGCGTACAGGTGCCGTTCTGCTCATTACTGGAGCATTGGGTGTAGATGCATACTGGCAGCCTTCGGATCGTATGGACGCAATAGTAGGAGTCCGTAAACTTGGCAACATGCGCCGTGAGGAGCAGCTTCTATTGAACGGACGCAAGTTTGCCGTCTCCTACGGACAGAAGCGAATCGCGGAGCTAGTCAAAGAAACGCCAGCAAATGCAGATGTTGATTCGTCTAGCTCAGGAGGTGTAGGTGATCACCTCATCGAACGCCAGATTGGCACAGGTCGCCTGATCTGGTGCCCGCTGCCTTTAGAACTGAATGACCGCGACGAGCCAATCGCCGCGCTCTACCAATATGCTGCACAAGCCGCAGGTATCGAAACCGAGCTGGAATGGATCAGCGGTGGAGACCTGCCAGGTGTGTACGGGCGAATGCTTGCTTTTGCAGAAGGTTCATTGTATATCTTCGTATCTGAATACGCCTGGGATGCCGAACTTGAAGTAAAAGATCCTGCAACTGGAGCTCATTACTCATTTTTACTGGAGAAGGAACGTTCGGTGTTGTTTGCAGCTGATTCAACGGGCAAGCTGGTAGCTGTCTATAGACCTGAAGAGGTTAACATTACGCTTAATAAATGCTGAAGAACTGAGGTGTACACACAGATGACCCACACAACAACCAAAACAGCCCATATCGTGTCCCATACTCACTGGGACCGTGAATGGTATTTGCCCTATGAGAAACACCACGTCCGTCTGGTTCAGCTGGTGGATGCACTGCTTGCCAAGCTGGACGGAGATTCCGCCTTCCGCAGTTTCTACCTCGATGGGCAAACCATTATTCTGGAGGATTATCTTCAGGTTCGGCCAGAGAACAAAGAGAAGCTGGAGCAGTATATCCGGGATGGGCGAATCTTGATTGGACCTTGGTACATTTTGCAGGATGCGTTCCTGACGAGCGGTGAGGCAAATGTGCGGAATATGCAGATCGGCCATCAGGATGCCGAGAAATACGGCGAGCCTTCCAAAATCGGTTATTTTCCCGATACCTTTGGATTGGTCGGACAGACTCCGCAGCTGATGTTGCAGTCAGGGATTACGAATGCTTTTTTTGGACGCGGGGTGAAGCCTACGGGATTTAACAACACTGTATCGGATGCGGGTTATGAGTCCTCTTTCTCCGAGCTGATCTGGGAAGGGCCGGATGGATCCAAAATTCTCGGTATCCTATTTGCCAACTGGTATTCTAACGGCAATGAAGTTCCTGTAGAGGAAGGTGCGGCCCGGGAATTCTGGGAGCGTAAGCTTGCGGATGCAGAGAAGTATGCTTCAACGGGGGAGTTATTGTTCATGAACGGGTGCGACCACCAGCCTCTGCAATTGGATTTGCCGGAAGCTATCCGCACCGCCGAAAAGCTATACCCTGAAGTGAAGTTCGTGCATTCAAATTTCCCGGACTATCTGCAAGCCTTGGATCAGCAATTATCCTCGGATCAGCGGGAGCTCTCCACCGTTACAGGGGAACTGCGCAGTCAGCGCACAGACGGATGGGGCACCTTAGTGAACACAGCCTCAGCCCGGGTTTATTTGAAGCAGATGAACCAGCTGGGCCAGACTCTATTGGAAAAAGTAGCCGAGCCGCTGGCCTCCATCGCCCGCCTGTCCGGACAGGACTACCCACATCATCTATTCACCTATGCCTGGAAGACGCTGATGCAGAACCATCCGCATGACAGTATCTGTGGTTGTAGTGTGGATGAAGTGCATCGTGAGATGGTAACGCGTTTTGATAAAAGCCGGCATGTTGCCGAAAGCATCATAGATGACAGTGCTAAGTTTATCGCAGATCAAGTGGAGACTTCGGGCTTTTCCGCCTACGGGGAAGATGCAGTTCCTTTTGTAGTGATGAATACCACGGGGTGGAAGCGTACGGGAACGGTGACTATAGAGCTGGATGCTGAACGGTTATATCTGCGCGAGGGTTATCCGTTGGATGAGACCGCCCGCAGAATGTTGGCTGTTGATTTGTCCGGCCGGATTCTCGTCGATCACACAGGGGAGGAATTAGCGTCTACAGTGGAAGATCTAGGTTTAAGCTTTGGTTATGATCTGCCTGATGACCAATTCCGCCAGCCGTATATGTGCCGCAAGGTGAGACTTACTTTTGAAGCCCGCAATGTGCCTGCACTTGGACTCTGTACTTACGCTTGGGTACAATCAACTACGGAATCCGCTCAGGGAAGCTCTTTAATAGAAGGAGAGCGCAGCTTGGAGAATGCATCTCTCAAGGTAGTTGTTGCTGAGGATGGTTCATTTACGTTATTGGATAAGCATAGCGGTACCACTTATCGTGAGTTGGGGATTTACGAGAATACCGGAGACGTAGGCAATGAATACATGTACAAGCAGCCAGAAGGTGAACAAGCGCTGACGACCAAAGGCCAGCCTGGAGTCATTAAGGTGATTGAAGACTCTCCCTTCCGTGCGGCCATTGAGATCCGAATAGACTGGGAGATTCCGGCTTCGGCGGATGACACCTTGGAGGCGGAACAGCGTGCACTTGTGTATTATCCTGAGCGTAAAGCGCAGCGGAGTGTAAATACGGTGGTTTTGAAGCTTCGTACCGTCGTTTCGCTGGAGCGGGAAGGCAAAGGTGTGCATATTGAATCCACAATTAATAACCAAGCCAAGGATCACCGGGTGCGGATGCTGTTCCCTACCGATCTGTCTACCGATGTGCATCGTGTAGATTCTATGTTCGAAGTGGCTACGAGGGACAATAATCCGGCACCAGAATGGGCAAATCCGAGCAACACTCAACATCAGCAATCCTTTGTGGATGTCAGCAATGGCGATGTAGGACTTACGGTAGCCAACCAGGGATTGAACGAATATGAGGTTCTGCGGGATGGACGCAATACTATTGCCGTCACCCTGCTACGCAGCGTAGGGGAATTGGGGGATTGGGGTTGGTTCCCAACTCCGGAAGCTCAGTGCCTGGGTGAATATACAGCACAACTGGAGCTGATTCCTCATTCTGGTGAGGGAAGTGAACAGCGGGCATTTACAGAGGCCTATCAATTCCAGATCCCTTGGACGGTATGTCAGACCGGTCT
The DNA here is from genome assembly GCF_037963285.1 of Paenibacillus sp. FSL H3-0329. NCBI lineage: Bacteria > Bacillati > Bacillota > Bacilli > Caryophanales > Paenibacillaceae > Paenibacillus > Paenibacillus sp. FSL H3-0329. The sequence continues at coordinate 938,987 of NZ_CP150150.1, forward strand.
GCATAGCGGGAAGTTGAACTCTGGATATACCCCATTGGTTTGGGAAGGAGACAACATGGCCTTCTCATCCATGAAAATGAACGGAACTTCAGGCGACTTGTTTTTGCGTTGGTACAATATGTCCGCTCAGCAGACACAACTGCAACTGAAAGTGAACAGTCCTCAAGAGTATTTATTTAAAAGCAATATCTTAGAGCAGCTTAACCCTGCTTTACAAGGAGCAACGTCTTCGGTTCACCACTTAGAGATAGGTCCATCTGAGATTGTAACTGTAGGTGCGAAATTAAGCTTCTAGGTAAAAAGATGCCCCGGCGCTTCCCTGCCGGGGCATCTTTTGATTTACTTTCTTCTATAAGACTTGTGCCAATCTTGAATGGCCTCTTGGCGGGAGGGAAATCTCATCTGGATCCAGTTGTTTGTCTCCCATTCATGAATCGCCTGCTGTTTAGTTTGGTAAAAGCTGTAGTCGCAAATGTTCCAGCTGTTATACAGTTTCTGATACCATTTCCCTTTAGGGATGTCGCCAGGGGAGCGGCGGACGGCTTTATTGGCTTGCTTTTTAGCCCATGAGGAACCGTGTTTCTGTTGGTCGCTGCACACGGGTTGCTTTTTCACACTTCTGCTCATTGATTCTCCAACCTCCTTTTAGAGGGAAGCTAGAGATCATGCAAGGTCTTTATATGAATCACCTCTTTGCCAAAAAATAATGGAGTTGATACCTATGTATGAAGGGACTTTGATGTTGAATAGATAGACGCGGAAAAGGGGAATGCGGTTGCGATACAATTGGGGAAAAGTATGTGTTTAGTTTTTTAAAATAAAGCTTGCAATGAATCTCTATACATGATATATTCTAAGTCCGGCCAAGAAATACACATGCCGAGCTCGAAAAAGAAGTTGAAAAAAGAGCTTGACATTAAATAGCCGAACATGATATAGTATAAGAGTTGCTGCTGAGACATTAAACGGCGCCAACGAGAACTTGATCTTTGAAAACTGAACAACGAGTGAGTAGGAAATCACGTAAGTGATATCCAAAATTAGAGAATTAATTTTCTCGTCAGATGTTTCAAAATGAGCATATCGCTCTTTTCAATACTAATTGGAGAGTTTGATCCTGGCTCAGGACGAACGCTGGCGGCGTGCCTAATACATGCAAGTCGAGCGGAGTTATTTTGAAAGCTTGCTTTCAAAATAACTTAGCGGCGGACGGGTGAGTAACACGTAGGCAACCTGCCCTTCAGACTGGGATAACTACCGGAAACGGTAGCTAATACCGGATAATTTCTTTTTTCTCCTGAGAGAAGAATGAAAGACGGAGCAATCTGTCACTGAGGGATGGGCCTGCGGCGCATTAGCTAGTTGGTGGGGTAACGGCCCACCAAGGCGACGATGCGTAGCCGACCTGAGAGGGTGAACGGCCACACTGGGACTGAGACACGGCCCAGACTCCTACGGGAGGCAGCAGTAGGGAATCTTCCGCAATGGGCGAAAGTCTGACGGAGCAACGCCGCGTGAGTGATGAAGGTTTTCGGATCGTAAAGCTCTGTTGCCAGGGAAGAACGTCCGGTAGAGTAACTGCTACCGGAGTGACGGTACCTGAGAAGAAAGCCCCGGCTAACTACGTGCCAGCAGCCGCGGTAATACGTAGGGGGCAAGCGTTGTCCGGAATTATTGGGCGTAAAGCGCGCGCAGGCGGCTATTTAAGTCTGGTGTTTAAACCTTGGGCTCAACCTGAGGTCGCACTGGAAACTGGGTGGCTTGAGTACAGAAGAGGAAAGTGGAATTCCACGTGTAGCGGTGAAATGCGTAGATATGTGGAGGAACACCAGTGGCGAAGGCGACTTTCTGGGCTGTAACTGACGCTGAGGCGCGAAAGCGTGGGGAGCAAACAGGATTAGATACCCTGGTAGTCCACGCCGTAAACGATGAGTGCTAGGTGTTAGGGGTTTCGATACCCTTGGTGCCGAAGTTAACACAGTAAGCACTCCGCCTGGGGAGTACGGTCGCAAGACTGAAACTCAAAGGAATTGACGGGGACCCGCACAAGCAGTGGAGTATGTGGTTTAATTCGAAGCAACGCGAAGAACCTTACCAGGTCTTGACATCCCTCTGAATCTGCTAGAGATAGCAGCGGCCTTCGGGACAGAGGAGACAGGTGGTGCATGGTTGTCGTCAGCTCGTGTCGTGAGATGTTGGGTTAAGTCCCGCAACGAGCGCAACCCTTAACTTTAGTTGCCAGCAGGTAATGCTGGGCACTCTAGAGTGACTGCCGGTGACAAACCGGAGGAAGGTGGGGATGACGTCAAATCATCATGCCCCTTATGACCTGGGCTACACACGTACTACAATGGCCGGTACAACGGGAAGCGAAGCCGCGAGGTGGAGCCAATCCCATCAAAGCCGGTCTCAGTTCGGATTGCAGGCTGCAACTCGCCTGCATGAAGTCGGAATTGCTAGTAATCGCGGATCAGCATGCCGCGGTGAATACGTTCCCGGGTCTTGTACACACCGCCCGTCACACCACGAGAGTTTACAACACCCGAAGTCGGTGGGGTAACCCGCAAGGGAGCCAGCCGCCGAAGGTGGGGTAGATGATTGGGGTGAAGTCGTAACAAGGTAGCCGTATCGGAAGGTGCGGCTGGATCACCTCCTTTCTATGGAGAATCGTTCTCTGCAATGAGAACATTCAAATCGGAAGCTAAGCTTCCAAAACTCAGGTTTAGGCCTGTTACTCACTCGTTGCTCAGTTTTGAGAGTTTAAGCTCTCAAGTAAGACTTGATCCTTGAAAACTGGATACCGAAACGAATTTGCGTTTTAGAACATCTTTTAGCAACTTGTGTAAACAAGTAAATGTTATTAGTGAGATTTTTCTTCGGAAGAATCAAGGTTAAGCTAATAAGAGCACACGGAGGATGCCTAGGCGCCAGGAGCCGACGAAGGACGTGGCGAACAACGAAACTGCCTCGGGGAGCTGTAAGCAAGCTTTGATCCGGGGGTGTCCGAATGGGGAAACCCAGCTGTGGTAATTCGCAGTTACTCATACCTGAATACATAGGGTGTGTAGAGGCAGACCAGGGGAACTGAAACATCTAAGTACCCTGAGGAAGAGAAAACAATAGTGATTCCGTCAGTAGCGGCGAGCGAACGCGGAACAGCCTAAACCAAGGGGCTTGCCTCTTGGGGTTGTGGGACGTCTCACATGGAGTTACAAAGGAATATGGTAGGTGAAGAGGTCTGGAAAGGCCCGCGATAGAGGTAAAAGCCCTGTAACCTAAACTGTGTTCTCTCCGAGACGGATCCCGAGTAGTGCGGGGCACGTGAAACCCCGTATGAATCCAGCAGGACCATCTGCTAAGGCTAAATACTACCTGGCGACCGATAGTGAAACAGTACCGTGAGGGAAAGGTGAAAAGCACCCCGGAAGGGGAGTGAAATAGAACCTGAAACCGTGTGCTTACAAAAAGTCAGAGCCCGATCTATGGGTGATGGCGTGCCTTTTGTAGAATGAACCGGCGAGTTACGTTTAACATGCAAGGTTAAGCCGAGAAGGTGGAGCCGCAGCGAAAGCGAGTCTGAATAGGGCGAATGAGTATGTGGACGTAGACCCGAAACCGTGTGATCTACCCCTGTCCAGGGTGAAGGTGCGGTAACACGCACTGGAGGCCCGAACCCACGTACGTTGAAAAGTGCGGGGATGAGGTGGGGGTAGCGGAGAAATTCCAATCGAACTCGGAGATAGCTGGTTCTCCCCGAAATAGCTTTAGGGCTAGCCTCGGTATAAGAGTAGTGGAGGTAGAGCACTGATTGGGTGCGGGGTCCGCAAGGATTACCAAGCTCAGTCAAACTCCGAATGCCATATACTTATTGCCGGGAGTCAGACAGTGAGTGCTAAGATCCATTGTCAAAAGGGAAACAGCCCAGACCATCAGCTAAGGTCCCCAAGTGTGTGTTAAGTGGGAAAGGATGTGGAGTTGCACAGACAACCAGGATGTTGGCTTAGAAGCAGCCACCATTGAAAGAGTGCGTAATAGCTCACTGGTCGAGTGACTCTGCGCCGAAAATGTAACGGGGCTAAACACACCACCGAAGCTATGGCTAGATACTATGTATCTGGGGTAGGGGAGCGTTGTGTAGGGGTTGAAGGTGTACTGAAAAGAGCGCTGGACACTACACAAGTGAGAATGCCGGTATGAGTAACGAAAAGATCAGTGAGAATCTGATCCGCCGAAAGCCCAAGGTTTCCTGAGGAAGGCTCGTCCGCTCAGGGTAAGTCGGGACCTAAGGCGAGGCCGAAAGGCGTAGTCGAAGGACAACAGTTTGAAATTACTGTACCACCGTAATCCGCTATGAGCGATGGGGTGACGCAGGAGGGTAGTGACGCGGACTGATGGATGTCCGTCTAAGCAGTGAGGCTGATGTGTAGGCAAATCCGCACATCATTAAGGCTGGGCTGTGATGGGGAGCGAAAATTATAGTAGCGAAGGTCATGATCTCACACTGCCAAGAAAAGCCTCTAGCCAGGAGAAGGTGCCCGTACCGCAAACCGACACAGGTAGGCGAGAAGAGAATTCTAAGGCGCGCGGAAGAACTCTCGTTAAGGAACTCGGCAAAATGACCCCGTAACTTCGGGAGAAGGGGTGCCCCGGTAGTGTGAATAGCACGAGGGGGCCGCAGTGAAAAGGCCCAAGCGACTGTTTAGCAAAAACACAGGTCTGTGCGAAGCCGCAAGGCGAAGTATACGGGCTGACGCCTGCCCGGTGCTGGAAGGTTAAGGGGAGTGGTTAGGGGTAACCCGAAGCTATGAACCGAAGCCCCAGTAAACGGCGGCCGTAACTATAACGGTCCTAAGGTAGCGAAATTCCTTGTCAGGTAAATTCTGACCCGCACGAATGGCGTAACGACTTGGGCGCTGTCTCAACGAGAGATCCGGTGAAATTTTAATACCTGTGAAGATGCAGGTTACCCGCGACAAGACGGAAAGACCCCATGGAGCTTTACTGCAGCTTGATATTGAATTTGGGTACGATCTGTACAGGATAGGTGGGAGCCGTAGAAATCGGAGCGCAAGCTTCGGTGGAGGCGCCGTTGGGATACCACCCTGATCGTATCTAGGTTCTAACCTAGTACCCTTACCGGGTACGGGGACCGTGTCAGGCGGGCAGTTTGACTGGGGCGGTCGCCTCCTAAAGAGTAACGGAGGCGTTCCAAGGTTCCCTCAGAATGGTTGGAAATCATTCGCAGAGTGCAAAGGCATAAGGGAGCTTGACTGCGAGACCTACAAGTCGAGCAGGGACGAAAGTCGGACTTAGTGATCCGGTGGTACCGCATGGAAGGGCCATCGCTCAACGGATAAAAGCTACCCTGGGGATAACAGGCTTATCTCCCCCAAGAGTCCACATCGACGGGGAGGTTTGGCACCTCGATGTCGGCTCATCGCATCCTGGGGCTGAAGTAGGTCCCAAGGGTTGGGCTGTTCGCCCATTAAAGCGGTACGCGAGCTGGGTTCAGAACGTCGTGAGACAGTTCGGTCCCTATCTGTCGTGGGCGCAGGAAATTTGAGAGGAGCTGTCCTTAGTACGAGAGGACCGGGATGGACGTACCGCTGGTGCACCAGTTGTTCCGCCAGGAGCATGGCTGGGTAGCTACGTACGGACGGGATAAGCGCTGAAAGCATCTAAGCGTGAAGCCCCCCTCAAGATGAGATTTCCCAATTAGTAAGACCCCTTGAAGACGACGAGGTAGATAGGTTGGAGGTGGAAGTGCAGTAATGCATGGAGCTGACCAATACTAATCGGTCGAGGGCTTATCCTAAAAATACCCCAAAAAGTGAAGAAAAGGCTGCGAAGCTAATTCCGAATACTTTCCGGGGGCCCCGAAGAGATGACGGGCGACGCAAATTCAATTCGGATTCAGTTTTCAGGCGATTAAGCCTGAGCATTTACGCTGTAAATGCCCGTTTGGTGGCGATAGCGGAGGGGTTCCACACGTACCCATCCCGAACACGACCGTTAAGCCCTCCAGCGCCGATGGTACTTGGACCGAAGGGTCCTGGGAGAGTAGGACGCCGCCAAGCGGACAACCACATTACCCGTGGTATTTTTTTTGCCCTTAATATTAATATGTCTTAGAAGGGCCTTTAGCTCAGCTGGTTAGAGCGCACCCCTGATAAGGGTGAGGTCGGTGGTTCGAGTCCACTAAGGCCCACCATATTCCCTGATAGCTCAGTTGGTAGAGCACTCGACTGTTAATCGAGTTGTCACAGGTTCGAGTCCTGTTCGGGGAGCCATTTATGGAGAGGTGTCCGAGTTTGGCCGAAGGAGCACGATTGGAAATCGTGTAGGCGCCACAAGCGTCTCGAGGGTTCGAATCCCTCTCTCTCCGCCATAAAAATTATTAGCATGGCCCGTTGGTCAAGGGGTTAAGACACCTCCCTTTCACGGAGGTAACATGGGTTCGAATCCCATACGGGTCATATCATGGAGGCTTAGCTCAGCTGGGAGAGCATCTGCCTTACAAGCAGAGGGTCGGGGGTTCGATCCCCTCAGCCTCCACCATATTATTTTCACTGACGCGGGGTGGAGCAGCCCGGTAGCTCGTCGGGCTCATAACCCGAAGGTCGCAGGTTCAAGTCCTGCCCCCGCAACCAATTTACTCTTATACATTATGTTTAGGGATAAGCTGGTATGGTGAAAATGAATAGTATATACTTATTAATGACGCGGGGTGGAGCAGCCCGGTAGCTCGTCGGGCTCATAACCCGAAGGCCGCAGGTTCAAATCCTGCCCCCGCAACCAATTTACACTTATGCATTATGTCTATGGAACCGTGGTGTAGTTGGCCTAACATGCCTGCCTGTCACGCAGGAGATCGCGGGTTCGAATCCCGTCGGTTCCGCCATTTAGTTAATTATTATTGGGGATTAGCCAAGCGGTAAGGCAACGGACTTTGACTCCGTCATGCATAGGTTCAAATCCTATATCCCCAGCCATTTATGAGAGCCATTAGCTCAGTTGGTAGAGCACCTGACTTTTAATCAGGGTGTCGAAGGTTCGAGTCCTTCATGGCTCACCATTTTCTTTAAAGTGTGCGCGTGTGGCGGAATTGGCAGACGCACCAGACTTAGGATCTGGCGTTTCACGACGTGGGGGTTCGAGTCCCTTCACGCGCACCATGTTTTTGCGGACGTGGCTCAGCGGTAGAGCATCGCCTTGCCAAGGCGAGGGTCGCGGGTTCGATTCCCGTCGTCCGCTCCATATAGATTTTGCGCCCTTAGCTCAGCTGGATAGAGCGTTTGACTACGAATCAAAAGGCCGGGAGTTCGAATCTCTCAGGGCGCGCCATTTTTATTACTAAGCAGTTATAGTATTGTTAACGGGATGTAGCTCAGCTTGGTAGAGCACCTGGTTTGGGACCAGGGGGTCGCATGTTCAAATCGTGTCATCCCGATTTTATACCTTTGCGGGTGTAGTTCAATGGTAGAACTTCAGCCTTCCAAGCTGATAGCGTGGGTTCGATTCCCATCACCCGCTTATAATGAGAAACACCTGCCGGTATTAGGCGGGTGTTTTTTTGATTGGACATATCTTACGGAGACTTAAATAATAGAAACGCCCCCCTCCTTAATATAGGAAAGGGACGCTGCTGTAGTGGGTTTATAAGGGATCGTCCTTATATAAGAACGCCTACCTCACCATTATTCACGAACTTAATACTTTCGATCTTCACCTCTAGTTGACCTGAAGGAATCGCTAGCTGACAAGTACTGCCGAGCTCAGCCAGCAGCAACTGCATGCCTATAGGTGACAACATAGAAATCTTGTTATCGTTAGGTTCTGCTTGGTTAGGAAATACGATGGTATAGATATCTGTAGTATTATCGTCCAAGTAACGAAGCTGCAACTGGCTTCCGATAAAGACCTGAGAATTTAAATCTTCACCATTAAACTCAGTTAGTAATTGTTCCAGCTCGGAGCAATAACGGGACAACAGCGTTTCAGCATTGCTTCTATCCTTGCTTCGTACCGGAAAGTATTGATTTAGAAATGCGATTTTTTCCTCATCAAAATAAATAAGCTGCTGAAGCAGCTGTGTCCGTGAGCCTTCATAGATAAGACTATGGTTCATAGTAGATTTCACCCCCTCTAAGTAGCACATTCCTTGTAAACTTGTTATGGTGTGTTGCCATCTTAAAATCCCTCCTATACAAATAGAGGTCCCCCAATGGAGACCTTCTGATCAGTATACCAGCTTCTATTTGTAAATCCAATCCATTTTAAAAGGGGAATTAAAACCTTCTAAATATTGTAATGAAAACCTTTGACTATTACATACTTGGGTGCTATGATAGGCTGATGCATAGGCATTTCGTAGAAAACTGCGAAATGCCTATACTGTATTTTGAAGATATTTTTACATTAATTGTTACCTGGGGAGTGATACGCCATGTACATTTCGTTGAGTTCACATATAGATTCCAGAACTATAAAATAACTACTTAATTTATTAAAGGAGGAGATCAGGATGATTCAAGTTAAAGAGTTTGTAGATGCTGATAATTCTTATGCAGAGAATAAAGCTAATGAGTTCCTGGCAGGACTACGGGAGGAACAGATTGTGAATATCTGTTACGGTTCGGTAGTTAAATCATCACGTGATGGGGCAGAGCACCAAAGAACCACTATACTGGTCGTGTATAAGACAAATGAAAGGCAATAACTGGAACACGTTTTTTTCATGTCTATCCATTGTCTCTACGCTGTGCGTTGTGATTGTCATCATTTATTATGTTTTCAGCTAATTAGTAAAAAGAGGACCTTTCCCATCTACGGGCAAAGGTCCTCTTTAGTTTATAAGTGCATTTACAGTCTTACATTCCGTCTGGTACGGATAGACCCAAACCGGATGCGATACGCTGTCCCAAGTCTGGATCAGCCTTAAAGAAATGATCAATCTGGCGGCGTTTGATATCGTTACTTTCAACGGGAGTCATAGCGCCAACGATGTTTTGAACTAGACGGGTACGTTCTTCTTCAGACATTAGACGGTACAAGTCACCTGGTTGTGTATAGTGATCGTCACTATTGTAGGCGACACTATCCGCATATCCGGAGACTTCGAACGGCGATGTTTTATGCTGCGGTGATTCTTTTGGTCCCCCTAAGCTGTTAGGCTCGTAATAGGCTCCGGAACCGCCATTGTTGCCCAAGGCCATGCCACCATCACGTTGATAGTTCTTCACTTCTACTTTTGGACGGTTGATAGGCAGGCTGTTGTGGTTAGGGCCAACCCGGTGGCGGTGTGCATCACCATACGCGAACAGACGGCCTTGTAGCAATTTATCCGGCGAAGCTTCAATACCAGGAACGAAAGAGCCGGGAGAGAATGTGACTTGTTCTACTTCAGCGAAGTAGTTCTCCGGATTGCGATCCAATACCATACGGCCAACCTCGATTAACGGATAATCTTTTTGTGACCAGACCTTTGTTACATCAAATGGATCAAAACGGTAAGTCTTCGCATCCTCGATCGGCATAATTTGCACGTAGAGCTTCCAAGCAGGGAAATCTCCTTTATCAATAGCATTGAACAAGTCTTCTGTATGATAATCCGGGTTTTCCCCAGCGATTTTGGAAGCAAGGTCTGCATCTAGATTCTTAATGCCTTGTTCTGTTTTGAAATGGTATTTCACCCAGACTGTATTACCCTCGGCATTTACCCACTTGAAGGTATGGCTACCAAACCCATGCATATGTCTCAGCGTAGCTGGAATTCCGCGATCCGACATCAAAATCGTTACCTGATGCAGAGATTCAGGCGATAAAGACCAGAAGTCCCATACAGCATTCGGGTTCTTCAGATGTGTCTGTGGATCACGTTTCTGTGTATGAATAAAGTCCGGGAATTTAATCGCATCACGAACGAAGAATACAGGCGTATTGTTACCTACGAGATCATAGTTTCCTTCTTCAGTATAGAACTTCACGGCAAAACCACGAGGGTCGCGTACGGTATCAGCAGAACCTAATTCACCAGCTACAGTAGAAAAACGAATGAACAACGGTGTACGTTTGCCTACTTCAGACAAAAAGTTAGCTTTTGTGTATTGGGTCAGATCTTTTGTAACTTCAAAATACCCGTGAGCGCCAGCACCTTTAGCATGAACGACACGTTCAGGAACACGTTCTCTGTTAAAGTGGGCTAATTTCTCAAGCAGATGGACATCTTGCAGCAAAGTGGGACCGCGGTCACCGGCTGTCATTGAATTCTGATTGTCGCCTACTGGAGCACCCCAGCTGGTTGTAAGATTATTATTATTGGAGCTCATTAATAGAATCACCTCATGAGATTTGATTTTAGATTTAGTATAAGTTCTATATTAATGTTTTTTAAAGAAATTGCAACACTTTTTAAATAATTGGCACATTACAATATGTGGGAATCGTCATTACATCGTTGGCACATTCAGATATATATGATAGACAAAGTGATTAATTGCTTAGCAGAATTAAAAAAGAAACAGCGCATCCCTACCATGACTGGAGGGGTGCGCTGCATTTTTTGATATAGAAGATATTCGGTTCTTGTGCTTAGGCTTTAATGTACATTCTGTTGTAATATTCATCTAGCATTCTTTTGGTGGCAAACTCCGTACGGGTGGTTTCGATACTCTTTTTCATCATTTGCACCCATTGTTTACGATTCTCGTAAAAGGTTGGGAGCACACGTTTCAATAAGGTGTCGTACAGTGCATCACTATCATGCTTATCCAGCACCTCAAAGTCTGTAGTTTCGAAGCCGTCTCCAATCTGCCAGCCATTCTCACCATCGATGCAGGCTTCCGGCCACCAGCCATCCAGAATAGAACAGTTCAATACACCGTTCATAGCTGCTTTCATCCCGGAGGTGCCGCTGGCTTCCAATGGTCTACGTGGATTGTTGAGCCAAATATCGGCACCGCGCGTCAGCTGGGCGCCAATCGTCATATCGTAATTCTCGAGGAACACCACACTCTTTGGATACTTTTTCATCATCGCTACTAGGTTGCTGACGATTTTTTTACCGTTATCATCGAGTGGGTGCGCTTTGCCGGAGAATACAATTTGTATCTTTCCAGACTCCAGATAAGGTTCGATAATTTCTGGCTGCGAGAAGATCAGGTCGCTTCGTTTATATGGAGCTGCTCTGCGTGAGAAGCCAATGAGTAGATTGTCAGCATTTAAGCTAATGCCGGAACGTTCTTTGATGAACTGGATCAGTTCTCCCTTGATCTCTTTATGCACTGCCCATAAGTCGCCATCTTGTTCGTAGGCTTGCGTCATTCTTTCATCTACCCAGGTAGGAGTATGGATGGCATTAGTAATGCCTATAATTTCTGATCTTCCGGCTACTTCCTTCCACATTTTATTAGCCGTATCGGCGTGTAGCTGGGCAACTGCGTTGGAGATACGTGACAGCCTTAGACCTGCAACCGTCATATTAAATGGCTCGCCGCCGATCCGCTCCATCTGGTCACGGGTTAAGCCGTTGAACGCACTCATATACTCAAGTCGGTCGAGAGGATGGGTTTCGTTGCCTTCTTTGATTGGTGTGTGGGTAGTGAATACTACTTCTTCGCGAGTCGCTTTCCAAGCTTCTTCGAAGGTATGGCCTCCGGACATTTTTTCACGGATTAGCTCGATAGCCGCTAGAGCCGCATGACCCTCATTGAAGTGATAGACATCAATAGGGATTTGCAGCGCACGCATAGCTTTGACTCCACCAATCCCAAGCACGATCTCTTGTGCGATCCGTTCCTCGCCGAACCAACCATACAATTGGCCTGTGATCCAGGCATCATTATTCTCGGGTATATCTGTATCCAGTAAATACAATGTGCTGTTGCCAAAATAATCAGTTTTCCATACTTTGCATACCACATCGGTTTTTCGGACTTTAACAGTTACCTTAACCCCTGTATCTTCAAGAAACTCATAAACATAATTGTGATAGGAGTCGTACGGATTGCCGTTTGCATCAATCTTTTGGTCCGTGTAACCTTGTTTCCACTTCAGCCCAATAGGGATGATAGGGGCGTTGATATCTTTTGCACCCTTAATGTAGTCTCCGGCAAGAATGCCCAGACCTCCGGCATACATTTTGAAATCGGAATGCAGCCCGTACTCCATACTAAAATAAGCGACTGACGGTAATTTTTGTTCGTTCACTTGATAAGCCTCCTAATCACGGATTAGATTAAATTGCAGTGAAGCTGCGGGCATTATCTCAGGTGCAAACGTTTGCTCAAAATAGTGCAGCAATCATTGTGGAAGCGATTGCACCACTATTCTAGCACACTCGATGAATAAAAGCATAACGTCAATTTGGTGAAAACAACCATTTTGAATCCAATTGAGCGGAATTGATTGATAAAGTGGACAGAAGCCCCTAAGATAAAGAGATTGAAGAAATAATTAATGGTGGTGTCTAAGTTGGATATAGTTGTGATTGGAAGCTTGAATATGGACATGGTAGTACGTACAAACCGGTCACCGGATGCTGGAGAAACCCTAATTGGACAAGCCTTTGCTCTATCTCCTGGCGGAAAAGGGGCAAATCAGGCCGTTGCCGCAGCACGTCTGGGTGCAGAGGTTAGTATGATCGGAAGAGTTGGAAAAGATACCTTTGGTAGCGAAATGCTGGAGATTATCAGGAATGAAGGCATTCATATAGAGCATATTTCTGTAAGTGAACATCAGGCAACAGGAGTCGCTTCGATCGTTATTGAAGAAGATGGAGAAAATCGGATTATCGTGGTACCTGGAGCGAATATTGAGCTTACGGTAGAGGATATTCAGGCATTGGAGGCTGTGATTAGCCAGGCTAAGATCATTGTGCTGCAGCTTGAAATGGATCTGGCGATGAGTGAGCAGGCGATTGCGATTGCCCATCGTAAGAGGATTCCGGTGATCCTTAATCCTGCACCAGCTAGAGTGCTAAAGGATGAGATGCTGGCTCAGGTATCTTACCTGACACCTAATGAGACAGAAGCCGGGATTTTGTCCGGAATGACTGTGGATAGCGCAGAGACTGCTGAGCAGGCAGCCCGTATTTTGCTGCAAAAAGGAGTACAGAACGTTATCGTAACCTTGGGCTCAAAAGGCGCTCTGATTGTGAATGCTGAAGGAGCCAAGGCTGTTCCAGGCTTCCCGGTAAAGGCGGTAGATACAGTTGCTGCCGGAGACTCATTTAATGGCGCATTAGCCCAGCAGTTAGTCTTAGGAAAGACCTTGGAGGAAGCCGTGAGCTTCGCTAATGCTGTAGGTGCATTGGCTGTAGGGAAAGAAGGGGCGATCCCTTCATTGCCGCAGTTGTCCGAGGTCGAGCAGTTTCTAAATCGTAAATCGCTGTAGAATAGACAGTACAGGATACTCAAGATCTATACTAGATGAGATAGGATAAGGAGCTTAAATAATGAGCAGAACAGTAACCGTTAAAAATGTGATCATCGGCGAAGGAATCCCTAAGATATGTGTTCCGCTAATTGGAGCGACCTTGTCTGAGCTGAAGCAGGAAGCTGAAGCGCTGAAAGTACTGCAACCTGATTTGGTGGAGTGGCGGACGGATTTTTTTGCTGAAGTGGAAGACGTTGCTTCTGTTAAGAACGCACTAAGCGAAATCTGTTCTGTGATTCCAGATCTGCCGCTGATTTTTACTTTTCGGAGTGCAAAAGAAGGCGGAGAGAAGCAAGTCAGCACGGAATATTACACAGCACTGAATAAAGCTGCTGCCGAGAGCGGTCTAGTAGATATAATAGATGTTGAATTATTTAATGATGAGCAGGATGTAAAGCTATTGGTCGAAGCTGCTCATACTCATAATGTATCTGTCATTATTTCAAATCATGATTTTCAGGGAACACCTCCTAAAGAGGAGATCATCTCGCGGTTATGCAAGGCGCAGGAGCTTGGCGGGGATTTGCCCAAAATTGCCGTTATGCCCCGAGATGCAGGCGATGTGCTAACTTTGCTGGAAGCTACACACATCATGAAGGAAAAATATGCAGACCGCCCAATTATAACGATGTCTATGGCGGGAGCCGGGGTGATCAGCCGTTTAGCTGGTGAAATTTTCGGTTCAGCGCTTACCTTCGGAGCTGCAGATAAACCTTCTGCACCTGGACAGGTAGCTGTGGTTGAGCTTCGGAATACATTGTCACTGCTGCACCGCAGTCTGTGATTTCTGCTGTTGATATTGCCGCAAAAAAAGGCGTCCGGAATATCCGGATGCCTTTTTCTATTTTAAAGTATTGTTGGTGCGCTTACGCATTTTTTCCCGTATATACATGTACGGCATCTCTTAGAAACGCAGCGAGTCCAGGGTGGCGCTTGTCATAGTATTCGGTAAAACGTTCATCATCAACATACAATTGTGCAACACCAGCATGAGCTTCTTTGGAATAGGAATTCCAGTAGAAGGAGAGCCACTCACGGTGTAGGTCAGCACTTTTTTGCGCCAATATACTGGCAGGATCTCCATGCTCCATCGCTTGCAAGAGCGTTTCGAACATCTCTTCCTCAAGCTGTTGTATAGCTGCATATTGTTCTTCTGTCATCCCTTTAAGCTTTTGGTTGGATTGATTAATGGTGTCATCTCCGTATTTCTCCCTTATTTCTTGGCCATATTTCTTTTCGTTATCATCTACCAGCTTTTGCTTAAAGCCTTCGAATTTTTCAGTATCACTCATGGTAATTCTCCCTTCTTTTTGAGCCAGCGTCTTTTCGACGTTAGCGATTAATAGATCTAATTGCTGTCTTTTTTCCAGTAGCTTGTCATGATGCTCCCGCAGCGCTTTGGCTCCGTCGAATGAGGGCTCTGTCATAATAGCCTTGATACGTTCCAGACTTAAGCCAAGCTCCCGATAAAACAAAATTTGCTGTAGTAGATCTACTTCGGTACGGCCATAGATACGATACCCTGAAGAGTTGATTCTCGCCGGCTTAAGAATGCCAAACTCATCGTAGTAGCGCAGGGTCCGTGTGCTGATTCCAGCTAACTCTGCGAGCTTCTGCACTGTGTATTCCGTAGTATCACCTCCTACAATTCAAATGTACACCTTTACGTAACGTGAAGGTCAAATGGTTTTTTTAGCATATCCAAAACAGCGGCAGCTACCCTCTGAATGATCATGGGGAAGTCTGCCGCTGCTATGAATAAGTCTATAATGTTGAGCTTTGCTGCTGCCTGAATTTATTTATGGCCCATTTGTGCTGTGAAATAATTGTGCAATTCCTCCAGCTTGCGAGGGTCCGCAAGGGTTGCTTTGTCTGAGAAGTAGTGTTCAACGACAAGGTCCCAGGTAGGTACAATTTTTTGTGAGGTCATTGCCTTAATGGCTACCTTAACTGTTTTGCGTTCTTTGGCATTGGAGAAGGTATCTACGTAATGCTGTGAACGTTCAAAATCCAGATCCTTAAACACGGCGCGGAAGATCTCTGACGTCATCCGTGCATCATCCAGCGCCCGGTGTGCAGATCCAGTAGGCTCAAGCTCAAACAATGCCATCGCGCTTTCCACGCTGACATCATTGCTAAGACCACGCGCACGTAGAACTCCTTTGAGCAAATCGAAATACGTAGCGGACATCCAGTAGGATTCGTCCATCTTGTGCATGCGCACATCCTGAATGATTCGCTTCATATCTTCGCCACCCCAGGTAAGCAGCAGAACTCCATCTGTACTTAGATCAAGCCACTCTCTAAAAGCAGTGATGACTTTGGGGAAGCGGGCGGCAATGTCGATTTCCTCTTGAGGGATACCGGTTTTTTTCTTAATAAAGGAATTCAGGGTGGAGAAATATATAGGTTTGATCAAGGAAGAAAATTCATCCTTATACTGCAGTGAAGAGTCTAACCGGACGGCTCCAATCTCAATGACCTCCATAGGGTGCTCGCTGGCAAACTTACGGCCGTTGAATTCGATGTCCAGAATAATATAATCCACAGGTACTTGCCTCCGTTTCCATGACTGACGCTGTAGTGCTTAATACGTCGACTTCTCTATTTTAACAAAAAAAGTGATGTAATGGGGAATATGGAGACAAGCTAATATTTGCACAAAAAAATGAACCAGCACAACATTTGCGCACTGGTTCATTTAATCAGTATTTAAATTTAATCCTATAAAAGATTAATGTCCTGAATCGGCAGCAGGTTCAGGCATATGAATCGGCTGTTCATTTATAACAGATCCGTCATCAAGACGAAGCCAGGTATTGAAGTCTTGGGTGCCTTTGACCAGTTCTATGACGCGTGCTCCCCGCATAAAGCCTTCTTTTCCATAAGTATTGTAGCCGGTAGCACGGCCATAAGAAAGACGTATGCCATACAGGTTGCCGCTAAAATCGTTGATATGGTCATGTCCACAGAAGGTGCCAAGCACATCACCCATTTCCAGCAAAGCCGAGAATAAGCCCGAGTTCACCTCAGGTGAGCATACACGCTCAAACTTATGCCCATGACAGACCTGTGTAGACCAGACATCCCGATATTCAGGAATTGGGATATGGAAGAAAGCCAAGGCAGGCAGCCTGTTCTCAGCAGTTTTCGGATTCACCCGCGCAGATTCAGCCGTCAGCCAGTTGATCTGATTCCGCCCAACCCAATTGTAGCCCGGGATATCCTCATACTCGGAATAGCCGCCAGAGTCTAGAAAATACAAAATAGCGGCCGCGTGGTCTTCCTGATCTTTAATTTCAAGAGTGTAATTGCCCGAGCCTTCCAGCTCTTCTGGACCGGCTTCGGTCAGGCAGTGGGGATGTTCCAGGGCAATTTGCATCAGTTCACTCTTTGAAATCAGAGTTTCTGTGTCATGGTTGCCAAATACAAAGGTCCAAGGGATGCCGGATCTCTCCACGGCAGCGACAGCCTCACGAAATGCTTGTGCGGGGTGCTCGCATGCCTTGTTTCCCGGTGATACAGGACCAGTGTAAATAAGATCTCCCGTGAAAACCACAAGATCAGGTTGTTCCGCATCCAGAATGCGTTCCATCAGTGCCTGGGTAAGCTGATCCTCAGCTCTTCCATCCATCCAGTGCAGATCTGTAAATTGTACGATTTTAAAAGTGCCATCTTGCTGAAATGATAAACTGTGTCTCATTAGAATAATCTCCCTTACTATCGAATATTGAATAGCAAGCTGTGGAGGCGCCAACCCCTCATTGCGCCAAGAGGGCAATAAGGGCTGACGTCGTTAGAAGCATAGCTATACGCAGGTCAACCGATCCAGATCCGCTGAGTGCAATGATCTCCAGAGTTTCTACCGATCATAATATCATATTCCCCAGGCTCGAAGACCAACTGATCGTCTTTTCCGTAGAACATTAACATTTCTCTGGTGATTTCGAAGGAAACCACCTGTTTCTCATGCGGTGCGAGTGTAATCTGCTGGAAGCCTTTCAGTTCCTTGACCGGGCGCACGACACTTGCGCTGACGTCGTGGATGTAGAGCTGAATGGTTTCCTTGCCGGCGATGTCCGAAGTATTCTCTACTTCAATGGAGGTAACCACCCGATCCGCAGCTTCAACATTGAAGCTGTTGTAAGCAAACTTGGAATAGCTCAGGCCATAACCAAAACAGAACAGCGGGTCATTCGGGCAGTCCAGATAACGGGTCACGTAACGCACATTAGGATACTTAGGATCATAAGGTCGTCCCGTTTGATAAGCGTTGTAATAGACAGGAATTTGCCCAACCGAGTAGGGGAAGCTCATCGATAAACGTCCGGAAGGATTATAGTCTCCGAACAGCACATCGGCCAATGAATTTCCTGACTCTGTACCCAGAAACCAAGCCTGCAGCAGAGCGTCGCTGGCATCAAGAACGGGTTTCAGCTCCAGTGGTCTGCCGCTGAATACAATGGTGACGATCTTTTTGCCGGTATCCTTCAGACGCCAGATCAGCTTCTCCTGATTGGCCGATAGGCGGAGATTGGCTTTACTTCCGCCTTCCCCGGTATCCTGCTGATTCTCACCGACAGCGGCGAGAATTACATCACAATCCTTCAGCTGCTGGTAGGCGTCCTCGATTTCATCCTCCACATCAAAAACACCTTCAAGCATGCTTCCCAGCTCACCAGTCATGGCCGTAAGTATATCTTCGGCAGATGTTTTTTGCAAAATGCCGGTGTAGAGTGATACAGCCGGATCTTTTTCTGTCCCGGCCCAACCGCCCAGCACATGAATGGAGGTGGCGAAAGGACCAGCCAGACCAATCTTCATGCCACGTTTAAGGGGCAGAGCTTCATTGTCGTTTTTGAGCAGCACAACTGAGCTAGCTCCAAGCTCCCGTGCGGCCTGCAGATGCTCAGCGCTAGGTTTCGGAGCCTCATCCACCAGCGGATCTGCATCCTTGAATGGATTATCGAACAGGCCGAGCGCATCCTTGAGCTCCAGCACCCGGATGACGGCTTCATCGATCAAGGCGATGTCAAGCTTGCCTTCCTCGACCAGAGCAGCGCCGTGGTTTAGATAGTGAGTGGACATCATCTCAATATCCAGCCCAGCAGCCAGACTTTTCTCCGCTGCCTCACTGCCATCTATCGCGGCGCCATGGGGAATCAGCTCATTAACGGAATTGAAATCGGCGATGGTAACGCCGTTGAAGCCCCATTCTTCCCGTAAAATCCCGCGAAGAAGCTCGGAATTACCACTTGCCGGGATACGGTCAATGGTATTAAATGCGGCCATAACCATGGCCACTCCAGCATCTACGGCAGCCTTATAGGCTGGCAGGTAGAACTCACGCAATACGCCGGAAGACATATCCACTGTGTTGTATTCCCGTCCGCCTTCGGGAGCACCGTAACCAGCGAAATGCTTCACACAGGCAGCGATGCGTCCTTTTTCTTTTAGGTCTTTGCCCTGATAACCCCGCACCATACTTTCGGTGACACGGGCATTCAGATAGGGATCCTCACCAGATGTCTCCATGACGCGTCCCCAGCGCGGGTCGCGTACGAGATCAGTCATGGGCGAGAAGGTAACGTGAATACCGGCAGCCGCACTTTCCTTGGCGGCGATTTCGGCAAACCTTTCACAGGCTTCAAGGTCAAAGCTGCTGCCCATGGCCAGCGGAATCGGGAGGATGGTCCGGTAGCCGTGAATGACATCCGCCATGAAGAGCAGAGGAATCTTTTGTCTGCTGGTTTGCAAATGTCGGGTTTGCTGCTCGATAACATTCCTAGCTCCAATACCGTTCAGAACACTTCCGATGTTCTTCATTACCTGCGGCTTAATGTTCAGTTCCTTAAATGGTCCGGTTAAATCCACGGTATCGTCCAAACCCCAATAGTGAGGACCTAGCTGGGTTAATTGGGCCAGCTTTTCGTCCAGGGTCATATCGTTCACAAGATCTTGGATAAACGTTTTAGTCATGGTTAACTCCTTCCTCGTGAGCGCATCGAAAGTTAGTTTGTTAAATAGATGTGTAGTTCCCCGCCGGGCAGCGTAAGCATGATTTTTATTTGCAAAGCTTACGTTATATAGGCGATAAGGATGGGAGTGAACCGTTAACTCTCCTGGCACGCAGCTCCGAGATGCGGAATGGGCCTGCGCTATAATCAGGTTCAATTGTTGTGAAAATCATAGCATTTCTCTCTTCGGATACAGGGATGAGGCATGAATTAAATCAGAAGAGGATTGCATCATTAAGATGTTACATATGGAGACTGACATGTCTATGAAAGAAAAGTATAAAAACGTTTCCACAAACGATACACCTCGATATTAGTCTGAACACCAAAAAAAGTCAATCGCCTTTGGAAAAACAGCTAATTTATATTTTTTTACGTGAAAAATGTAACTTTAGTACTTGTAATTCAAAAATAAAATGAATTGACAGCGCATACATTTTGGGAGTATGCTTCTCACACAGAGAGTTTTACAGAAACACTGGAAACGTTTCTACAACGCTCGATACACTTTTTTATGAAGGTTGGGCAAACTGTTTTTATTCTGGCTGCTGGACAAGAAAGGAAGGTAATTTATGCATGTGACTGAATGCATCTTTCAAATTGGAGGTGGGCACTTTGGCGAGACTGAAGCTTGTGGGTGGAAACATTGTTCGGGAAGTCATTAAGAACAAAGTTCTTTTTCTAATGTTGCTGCCTGTAATCGTATATTTCGTTATCTTTCACTATGCTGTAATGCCTGGAGCTTACGTCGCATTTGTAGATTACAAGCTCAATAAGGGGATTTTTGGAAGTAACTTTATCGGCCTTAAGAACTTTGAGTTTCTGGTTCAAAATGGGGATCTATGGAATATTACCAAAAATACGCTGCTCTATAATATCGTCTTTCTAGCTCTAGGTAATATCATTCAAATAGTATTTGCCATTATGTTGTCTGAGATCTCAGGCAAGTGGTTCAAAAAAATATCACAATCCGTTATCCTGTTACCGAATTTCATCTCCATGGTTATCGTCGGTGTGTTTGCCTACAATATATTCAATTTCAATTCCGGGTTTATCAATACGATGTTAACTGGAATGGGGCTAGACCGTTACGAGTTCTATTCCGATCCGGGCATCTGGAAATATATTATTGTGGCTTTCAAGATCTGGGCGGGTACCGGATATGGAATGATTGTTTATCTGGCAACGATCACAGGAATTAATCATGATCTGTACGAGGCTGCTTATATGGATGGAGCGACTACCTGGCAGCGAATCCGTTATATGACCTTGCCGATTCTGAAGCCAACCTTTATTCTGCTTCTACTGTTCGGTATGGGTGGAATTCTCAAGGGATCCTTTGACCTTTTCTATAATCTGATCGGTACGAACTCCGTACTGTATCCGCAGACAGATATCATCGATACCTATGTCTTCCGTTCACTGGTGGGACAATTCAACTTCTCTATGGGTGCCGCAGTGGGCTTCTACCAATCCTTATTCGGCCTGATTCTGGTGCTTGTGGTTAACTTTATTGTACGTAAGGTAGAACCGGACAGCGCTTTGTTCTAAGACTAGACACGAAACAGGGGTGATAAATATGGAAAATACGACCATCAAACAGGATTCCGGAAGCATTCTCATAAAAGCAGTCAGTTATATCTGTATCGCAATCTTTGCGCTATTCTGTTTATTCCCCTTCGCGTTGATGATCTCCTCATCGTTCATGAACGAGCAGGAAATTGTTCGTGAAGGTTATAAGCTGCTGCCGAAGGCATTTTCCTTTAAAGCTTACGAGATGCTATTCAACAACTCTACTCAGCTGGTGAATGCTTATCAGGTAACTATCTTCATTACCGTAGTGGGTACGGTACTCGGACTGTTTATGATGTCGATGGCCGGATTCGTGCTCAACCGTAAGGATTTCAAGTACCGCAACTTCTTTTCCTTCTTGATTTACTTTACAACACTATTCAGTGGCGGCTTGATTCCGACATACATCCTGATGGTGAAGCACCTGCATATGAAGGACAGCTTATTCGCTATGATTCTGCCAGGTGTAGTTGGCGCATGGTCCATCTTCCTGATGCGTAATTTCATGAAGGCGATTCCGGATTCCTTATATGAATCCGCTACCATTGACGGTGCTGGCGACTTTCGCATCTATTGGCGGATATTTATTCCGCTGGCGGTTCCATCCTTGGCTACCATCGGGCTTTTCTCAGCACTAGGCTTCTGGAATGAGTGGTATAACGGGATGTTGTATATTGACAGTCCGACGAAATATCCGCTCCAATACTTTTTGCAGCGAATGGTCAATCAGACGAACTTAGGAGCGCTAATCAACTCGGGAGCGGTCATCAATACTGCTGATCTTCCGACGCAATCCATCAAGATGGCTACAGCTGTGCTGGCCACTGGACCGATTATTCTCCTGTATCCATTTGTACAGCGTTATTTCGTAACAGGCCTCACCATCGGGGCTGTAAAGGGTTAATGGACGCAATCTTCTTTTCGAAGAGCGTTTATTATAAATGAAAGTTTCATAAATAGAAGAGAAAAGGGAGGCTTACCTAAATGAAAGGTAAAAAGATCGCGTCTTCTTTAATTGCTGTCCTCATGCTTACTGGAGCACTGACAGCCTGCACATCCAAGAACAACAATGAGCCGAGTAATGATCCGGCAGCCACGAAAGCTCCAGAGGCTTCAGCCAATGCAGGCGGAGTGGATACTTCCAAGGAAGCTAAGCTGGTGTACTACCTGTGGGGCAGCGAAGGAGTTAAAAATAAAGAAATCCTCGCTGAGATTAACAAGAAGCTCAAAGCTGATCTAAACGCTACGATTGAAGTGAAGTATATTGACTGGCCGGATATCGCTACTAAGTACCCGCTGCTATTTGCTTCAGGCGAAGAATTTGATATGTCGCATGCATCTCCCGGAGCTCCGGTGTCTTATTTCACATTGGCTAGTGAAGGTGCTCTAGTGGACCTTACAGAAATGCTGGATAAAGTTGCTCCTAAGCTGAAGGCGGAAATTCCGGAAAGTGTGTGGGAAAATACAAAATACAAAGGCAAAATTTATGGTGTACCAAGTCTTTATAGCGAATATACACCTGCCGGTTATGCCTACCGTTCTGACTTGCTGAAGAAATATGGAATGGACAAAATCACTTCCATTGATGATATGGTTAAATACATGGATAATGTGGTTGCTAATGAGTCCTTCCCGCCAATTAACGGCAAGGCAGAAGATGCGGCCAATATGTTCAGAATGCTCGTAGATACTACAGGGATGTGGCTTAACGCACCTGGTATATCCTTGAATGAGCTGAATCTTGTGACCAAAAGTCCAGAGGACTACAAGACCGTCTTCCATCCAGCCTTTACTCAGGAATTTGAAGATTGGGCTGTGAAGATGCGTGAATGGGCGGATAAAGGCTACTGGAGTAAAGATGTGCTGTCTGCAACCCTTGGCAGCAAGGATAACTTCAGAGCAGCCAACTCCGCAGGTTATTTGACTCATGCTCAGGACTGGATCGGCCAATACGGTGCGGATTTGAAAGCACAACCGGAATCAGATCCTTACTTCTTTACTTTTGCGGAAGCTAATAAGAAGATCAAACGTAAAATGGGCGTTGATAACTCGACTGTAATCAGCACGAACTCAGCTAATCCAGAGCGCGCTCTGATGGTGATCGAGAAGTTCATGACCGATGAAAGCTACTACAACCTCATCCAAAACGGTATTGAAGGCAAACAATATGTGATGGAAAATGGTGTTAAAAAGCAGCCTGCAGGCTTCAATGATAAAACGGACGGCGGAGGTTTCGCTGCTTGGTCACTTCGTAATGACAAATTCGTAGTTCCTACGGATACAGAAAACCCAATCCGTAACTCCTTATTCGCAGAATGGGATAAAGTGGCTATCGATGATCCTTACAATGGCTTCAGCTTTGATCCAACCAATGTTACAACTGAAATTGCTTCAATTTCCAACGTAAATTCACAGCTCGGTATTCAATTGATGCTTGGTAAAACAAGCAAAGATCCAAAAGCAGCTGTTGCAGAGTACCGCGATCAGCTGAAAAAAGCAGGAGTTGACAAGGTCATTGCCGAAGTAGAGAAGCAATTGGCTGCGTTTGTTCCTGTCAACTAAAGAAAGTTAAGGGGTGTAAGGGAGCTATAATTCGATATAGCTCCTTTACCCATAAATGGGGGAGTAAAGTGGATGTAAATATCAAGGATATCGCGCGGATTTCCGGTGTGGGCATCTCGACGGTCTCCAGGGTAATCAATAACAAGGGACCGGTGAGCAAGTCTACACGTGAGAAAGTGATGAGTGTGGTTAAGGAATACAATTATATTCCCAATTCCAACGCGCGGAATTTGAAAACTACACAATCTAAGAACATTGCACTTATGGTCAAGGGGATTACCAATCCTTTTTTCTCTAATATGATCAGAGAAATTGAACGGCAGGTCAATCTGCGGGGCTACCCGTTTCTTATCCAGCAAGTAGAGGATGGGACCGATGAAATCAATGCTGCTATTCAACTGGTGAAGGAGAAGAATCTGTGCGGGATTATCTTCATGGGTGGAACCTATGATCATTCTGAAGAGAAGTTCAAACAGCTGACGGTTCCGTTTGTGCTGACAACGATCACCTCAACGCAGGAGGTGAACCCGCTTATTTTTTCCAGCGTTATTATCAATGAAACGAAGGAAGCCTATAAGGCTACCAATTATTTGATCTCATTAGGTCATACGAATATCGGCTTTTTAGCCAAGTCTCCTTTATTGGATGAAACCACGGGCAACCGGCGGTATTTGGGCTACAAAAAAGCACTCGAAGAGCAGGGTCTGCCCTACGATTCGGGGCTGGTCGAGGATTGTGAATACAGTCCCAGCTCGGGATTTAATGCTGCGCGAAGACTGCTCAACAAGAACAAGGGAATTACAGCTATATTTGCCGCTTCCGACACGATTGCCATCGGTGCTGCCAAAGCGGTGCTTACCGCGGGGTTATCTATCCCTGATGACATTTCAATCATTGGCTTTGACGGGATCGAGATGGCTGAATATTATCATCCTTCTCTGGATACAATCAGCCAGCCGGGTACGGAAATGGCCTTATCCAGTGTAGGTGTTCTGTTCGACCTCATTTCCGGACGGTCAAACCATCAGCATATTGTCTATGATGCGGTATTGCTCAAGCGTGGTTCCTGCAAGATGATTAAACCTCGTTAAGATCACACTATAAACCTTTATTGGAGTGGAACCGAAATGCAAGATACACTGAGAATAGGTACGATTGTTCGTGGTGGAGAAGCCGTTAAGGTCATTCCACAAATTGTGGGGCATGGATTTGAATCATTTAATCTGAACTTTTGGCAGACCACCGGCGAAACCGATTTGATCGAAACGGCTGCACGACTGAGGGAGTTAGCTGCTGAGCATGATTTTGTCATCTCTTCTGTGGGCATCTATGGCAATCCGCTGGATGGCAGCGGCGACAATGCCGACACATTGGCCAGCTGGGAGCGGCTGATTGATCATGCACATTTATTTGGCACAGATATTATAGGCGGGTTCACCGGCCGATTGCCAGGTTTGTCCATTGACGAGTCCATCCCGAAGTTTACAGAGGTGTTCGGAGAACTGGCGAAGAGAGCGGCAGATCGCGGCCTGCGAATTGCTTTTGAGAATTGTGCTATGGGCGGAAACTGGCAGAGCGGAGAGTGGAACATCGCTCACAATCCTTCGGCCTGGGAGAAGATGTTCAATGCCGTTCCGGCAGATAATCTGGGATTGGAATGGGAGCCTTGCCACCAGATGATCGCATTAATTGATCCGCTTCCGCAGCTGCGCAAATGGATGGATAAAGTATTCCATGTGCATGGCAAGGATGCGACCATCGCTTGGGACATCGTCAAGGAATACGGTATTCATGGCCCCAAACCTTATGTATGGGATCGAACCCCTGGCTTCGGGGATACCAATTGGGTAGATGTAATCACCATCCTGCGCCAAGCGGGTTATAAAGGTACGATTGATATCGAAGGCTGGCATGATCCAGTGTATCGTGATGAGCTGGAAATGACCGGCCAGGTGCATGCACTGAATTACTTGAAATATTGCCGTGGTGGCAGCTTTGTGCCTAATCCGGTTTAAATGGTGCGATATGAAAACAACCCAAAAATGACCTCGAAATCCACAATGAAGTGGAGGATGAGGTCATTTTTTATAGTTAATCCTGAATCAGATATCCTTGTCCCAGCTGTATTTCTTTGAAACCTGCCAAATGGCGGGCTTGAAAGCGGACAGGGGAGCTGCCGCCAACCATAATGATATTTTGGATATCAGCGGCCCCTTCTGAAGGCAGGGAGAAGGCTTTGATATAGGCGTACTCTTCGGTAAGCGTCGTATAAATCGCGTTGATAAGCGGGTCATTTTCACCTTTTCCCATTAGATTCATGAGAATATATCCGCCTGTGTTTAGCTTCGAACGGGTAATACTGAAAAATTCACGGGAGACTAAATGCCTTGGTGTACCAGCGGCAGTAAATGCGTCCAAAATGATGTAATCATATACTTGCGGATTTTCACCTTCAAGGATCTGACGTCCGTCACCGATCACTACGTTATCTTGACTATATCCGAAGCAGCGGCGGCTTAATTCGACTACTTCGTTGTCTAGCTCGGCTACTTTAAATCTTTTCTCCGGAAAATGCCCGGCAATTGTTCCAATTCCATGCCCAATAAGAAAAACATCCTCAAAAGAGGGGAGGTTGAACTCCATGAAGTGAATGATGGCCCGCGGATATTCAAAGAGAATTCGTTGCGGGTCATTAAGATCCATCGCACCTTGAGTGGCATGATTCGAGAACTGCATAACGCGGAAGGAGCCTTTTTCACCATATAGTTCTGTTGTGTCGTAGACGGTTATTTCATGATTTTCGCTATTTCTTTGAAGCTCTGAATGCAAGTGATCAATCTCCTTATACAATAGAAATTCGTTTATATTCATTGGGTGTAACCCCGACAACACGTTTAAAAAGCTTGTTGAAATAGGCAGGGTCGCCATATCCAACCTCTGCCCCAATCTCGTGAACCTTTAGGTCCGGAGCATTCTTGAGCAGATGTTTGGCTTTGCGCAGCCGAATTTCGGTGATGTAGTCCGTCAGTGTAAGTCCAGTCTCTTGCTTGAACAGCTTGCTTAAATAGCTTGGGGTCAAAAAAACCATATTCGCCAAAGTGTTCAGATCCGCATGCTGATTATAGTTAGCGGATATCCAGCGTTTGATGGTTTCTATGGCTGTACCGGACATTTCCAGACGATGGGTTCTGATTTCGGTCAGAATATTTGTAAAGTGGGCGGTAAACATCTCCTCAATGTCGCTAAAGCTTAAGCTGGACGCGATTCTGTCATCCAACCTGAGGTCGGGAGCACTTTTATTGCGGGCCTCGAATTCTTGCAGTTCCTTTTGTGCGGTTTCTTCAATCCATCGACAGACACGGAGAATTTGGTCAGGGCCGGCTTGTTGCGCTTTCAACACTGAGAACAGGTCATGAACCCATTCTAAGATGCCTGTCACATTCAGAATCTGCAGGTTATGGATCAGCGGTTCTCTAATTGTATTAAAGTGATCCAGGATGTTTATCTCCGGCTGTTGAATATCCTGAATATTCGCGTAATGCACAGGCTCCGGATTATATATGCCCAGGTTGCACGCTTGTTTAGCATCTAGGTATGCCTGTCTAAGCTTGGAAACCTCATTATAACAACCGCTGGTACCTACATGTAGGATCTTTCCGTGCGCAGATATCCGCATAATGTCACCGATATCTTTTAAATCGTTGTCTGACAGCGGCTCAGCAGAATATACAATCCACACGTATAGTCCCTTTTGAGGCTCTAAGCTGTCAAAGCTCAACGCCTTCTCTTGCCGCAGACTGTCTGCACAGGAGCAGACGGTTTCTCTGGTGCTCCCTTTGAGGACAAAGACCGAGAAATAAGTCTGGGGCAAGGTAAGGCTGGATAATAGTAGAGGGGAAGAGGGCTCTTCGATATGTAAGAATGTCAATAAAAGCCCGGAACGGTGGCGTTCTTCCTTGTCGCGCGCGAGCTGCCGTTCTTTGTCTAGCCGATATAGCAGCTCGAACAGCTGCTCTTTATTGATTGGTTTTAATAAATAGTCTACAGCTGAGCTGCGGATGGCTTCTCGGGCATAATTAAATTCAACAAATCCACTCATTAGAATAGAATAGATCTGCGGATGGGTGGCTTTTAACTGCTTAATCAGCTCCAAACCATTGATTTGCGGCATACGAATATCTGTAATCACGACATCAAGTTGAAGTGTGGTTAACTCATCTAATAGATGTTTTCCGTCGGAGTAGGTGCCGATGACCAGAAATTCGGCGCTTTCTTTACTGATCATTCGAGCCAGTCCTTCGCGGATTAAGATCTCATCATCAACAATCGCAATACGCAGCAATCAGAGCAGCCCCTCTCCTAAATAAATTCATCTTCGCTATATTTAGCGTTAATATCCTCAATGCGCAGGGTAACACGAGTGCCGACTCCAAGCTCACTCTCTACAAGCAGTCCAAACGAGCTGCCGTAATGCAGGCGGATTCTCTCATTTACATTACGTAGTCCAATCCCGAACCTTTCATTGTCCGTTCCAGTTTGCAGACTATTGTTTAAGGAACGAAGATTAGCTTCATCCATACCGATCCCA
The DNA here is from genome assembly GCF_037963285.1 of Paenibacillus sp. FSL H3-0329. Lineage (NCBI taxonomy): Bacteria > Bacillati > Bacillota > Bacilli > Caryophanales > Paenibacillaceae > Paenibacillus > Paenibacillus sp. FSL H3-0329. Next base: position 967,160 of record NZ_CP150150.1, read on the forward strand.
TCATCTTCTACACAGAAAACGGCATCTCCATGCTCGCTCCATGCGGTGATGCTCAAGGTGCCCAGTCCTACTTTTTGATCCAAGCCGTGAAAGACTGCATTTTCTACGATCGGTTGAAAGACAAGTTTAATAACAGGAAGATGAAGGAGTTCGTCCGGCACGTCAATGTTAAGTCTGAATTTGTCTGGGAATCGGATTTCCAGCAGCTGATAATAATTCCGTACATGATCCAGCTCTTGTCTAATTGTAACAGCCTCTTCGTTTCGGACAATGCTGTAACGCATTTGAAGTCCCAGTAAATAGGTTAGCTTCGCCACACGTGGATCATCATTGCTTTCTGCAAGCATGCGGATGGATTCCAGCGTGTTATAAATAAAATGGGGATTGATTTGGTTCTGAAGTGCCCGCATATCAGCCTTCTGCTTCCGTTTCTCCGTGATGGATACTTCTTGTAACAGATCTTTGACCCTTACGATCATCCGATTAAAATGACTGCCCAGCATCCCAATCTCATCATTATATTTGGAATGCTGCCAGACATCCAGATTACCATGCTGCACCCGTTTCATTAGGCGGACCAAGGATTTAAGGGGTTTGGTCAGGGCATGGGAAATTATAGTCGCAACAAAAAGCGCAAAGGCAATGATGATCAGTGTGGTCAAGATAAGCGTATTCCGATTCTTTTGTACAGGGGATAGGATACGTGTTAAAGGAATCGTAACCATGGTGGTCCAACCGGTCTGTTTCGAGACGGTATACACTGCAAGATAAGACTGGCCATTCAAGTCTATTTGAAAATGATCCTGCTGCTGATTTACTTGCTGCAGCAACAGCTTTGTATTCAGAGTTTGTGTATCGGCAGCCAGATTCGGAACCGCTGAATCTTCACTGGCATAGATCAGTTCTCCATTGTTATCTACAATGAACGTATTTCCTTGCGTAACTGCATTTACGGGATCGATAATACCCTTAAACAGATTGATGTCTACATCGAAAACGAGAATTCCTATATTCTGCAAAGTACTTACAGAGTTAATCGTACGCAGAACACTAAAGACCTCTTTATGGACATTCGAGTTGGTACGGATTGTATGTCTGCTCTGAATGACAGGCGCCGCTCCGGCATCTTCACTCATGGCTCTCCATTTAGCTAATCGTTCCTCTGGATACAGCTCATTAATTCCGGCGTCCTTATCATAAAAGACCGAACCGTACTGGTCTACCAAATACACGGCAATGATCTCTTCCTTAGTATGATTCAAATAGCTAAGGAACATCGCCATGCCCGTATTTTTTTCCCAGTCGGTATTTTGCTGTGTCAGGTAGACTTGCACATCGGTGTTATACAGCGGCAGGGCTGTATATCTCTTGAGGTCGGCAATATACCGGTCAATGGTATCTGAAGCATTCGATGTCATTTGACCCGCACCGTCAGTCGCATTCACAAGAACCGAGTTGAACATGGAGCGGGATGATAGATAACTTACATAAGTGATCGGCAGAGAGATCAGAAAAACAAAGATAACGATCAGCTTGCGCTCCATCGGTAGATTGGCAAGGAACAACCACATTTTGCGTAAAGTTAACCGGATGTATGATAGCATTTGCGTTGTTCCTTTCCTGTAATAAGCTACCTTATTTGACCGCTCCGCTGGTTACGCCTTCAAAGATGTAACGCTGCAGGAAGAAATATAAAATTACTGTTGGCAGCAGAATAAGCAGAATAGCTGCACAGATTAAATTCCATTCCCCCGAATTGACCCCTTGAAAACGCATCAGGATCGTCGTAACTACACCAAGGCTTTGTTTAGGCATATAGAGATAAGGGATGTACATGTCATTATAGATACTAATGGTTTTTAAAATAATCAAAGTAGCCGTTGCTGGCGTAAGTAAAGGGAAAATAATCGACCGATAGATTCTGAACAGAGAGGCACCTTCTACCATCGCACTTTCATCGAGATCCACGGGAATATTACGGATAAATTGCAGGTATAAAATGATTTGAATTACATCTGCTCCAATATAGAGCACGATCGGGGCGCCAAGCGTATTGTAAAGACCCATATTTTTGATGATACCAAAAGTCGCTACTTGTGTCGTGATACTAGGAATGATAGTGGCTACTAAATAAGCACCGAAAACAATGGGTTTCAATTTGAAAGAAAAGCGTCCTAATACAAATGCTACCATAGTCCCGAACAAAATGTTCAGAATTAAAGTGATAGCTATAATAATTAATACGTTGCCAAAGCCATTGAGTAGACCTCCACGCTGAAACACGGCAATGAAGTTATCGAAGTTTAAAAAGCTTTTTGGCAACGCGGTGGAGCTACTGCTGTTGAATTCTTCGGTCGATTTGAAGGCGTTAACGATGACCACATATGGAGGGAAGAGCACGACGAATACGCCGATAATTAGCGAAAAGTATTTAATGATATCTGTAAAACGAAACTTAGAGTGTGTCATAGCTACTTATCTCCTCCCCGGCTAAGAACAAGTTGTTGTATGAGCAGTACGATGACGACAAAGAAGAGTAGGATTATACTCATTGCAGATGCAAGGCCGTAGTTGTTAAATGCAAATGCGGTATCGACAACCCGTTGTACATAAGTTTGGCTGGCCCCTGCTGGACCACCTTTGGTCAACACGAAGGGGAGATCGAATACTTCCAGTGCCCCTGTAACGGTAAGAAATAAATTAAGCTGAATAACAGCCTTCATATTGGGCAAAGTGATTCTCCACAGCGTTTGAAAGGAGCCGGCACCATCGATCTTAGAAGCTTCATAAATGTCACGTGGAATGGCCTGCAAGGATGCGATATAAATGACCATGTTGTAGCCCATGAAACGCCAAAATCCTGTGGATGCAAGGGAGTAGTTGACTAGTCCTTCTGTTCCAAGCCAACTGGTCTGTCCGAGGCCGGTCAGGCCAATGCTATTCAGGAGCATATTCAATGAACCGTTAGTAGTGTCAAAGACATAACCGAACATAAAGGCTACAGCGACTCCGTTCATGATATAAGGAAGGAAAAGTAAGATGCGGAATGCATTTTTCCCTTTTAGTCTACTATTCAGCACAACCGCAAAATAAATAGCAACGATATTCTGGAGAATTCCCATTGCAAAATAAGCAAAGTTATGTGTGAAAACCTTGAAGATATCAGGATTGGAGAAGACCTCGCGGTAGTTATCTAGGCCAACCCAAGGTTTTTCGGGACTATAGCCATCCCAATTTGTAAAGCTGTAATAGATCAGTTTAAGTGCCGGATAATACGTGAATGTTGCAAGCAGCAACAATGGAATCGTGAGGAAGGATACAATGATTATAGTCTTCTGTTTGTTATAGGAAAGTGTTCCGAACATCGCTAGCCCTTCTTTCATAAAAGCGTGGTATGGAAAGGCAAAATGGATTATCCGTAAAGGCAATAATCCATTTTGCGCCGTTCTGTACTTCTAATCACAAGCTCAAATTAATAGCCGAGGTCCTTCTTGGCTTTAGCCCAAGCTTTATTCCACTTGTCTAATACAGTTTGTGGATCCTTGGCAAGCACGAATTCCTGTACTACAGCAGGAAGATCCAGTTGTGCCTTGTTACCGATCTCTGTAACCTTCGCATCGTCAACAGTTCCTTCTACCAGTTCTACTCCGGTAGCTTGGAATTCTTTCAGCTGAGTCAGATTGGATTCCTTGCCTTTTAATGGAGAGATAAAGCCAGCGAAATCCTCATAGCCCGAATCCTCAATCATCCATTTTACGAAGGCTTTAGCTGCCTCTAAATTTTTGCTGTTTTTGGCAACGGCATAGAAGAAGTCAGGGCTTAGGGTAGCAGATGGTTTACCCGAATTGTCATAAGGGAATGGGAAGAAGCCGACATTGTCTGAAGCAGCGCCTGCTCCGATGACTTGGTTAATAACCCAGTTGCCAAGATAATACATGGCGAACTTGCCGGAAGCGATGTCCTTTTTCGATTGTTCCCAGTTGGTGGAGTTGATGTCTTTTTCCAGATAACCTTTTTCGTTGAGCTCACTAAGCAGGCTAAAGGCTTTACCGTAACCGTTGTCCATAGTGAATGGTGTTTCAGAGTTCAGCTTAGCATTAGGAAAGTCGGGATTGCCTTCAATTAGGCGTGGTGTATCATAAGCCCAAGTACCAAGTGGCCATTTGTCTTTGAAGTTGGAGGACAGTGGAATGACACCTTTTGCTTTCAGCTTCTCGCAGGCAGCCAGGAATTCATCCCAAGTCTTAGGCGTTTCGGTGATGCCGGCATCGGTGAATGCTTTTTTGTTATAAACAATTCCGGAAGTAGAGTTCCCTGTAGTAATTCCGTACAGCTTACCATCAAAGGATTTGAAGTCTTTAAAGGTGATTTGGTCATTCAAACCGAGATCATCCAGTGAAGCAAAGTATTTCGGCAAGTCAGAGTTAGGGATGGAAGGAATAAACATAACATCTGGAAGCTCGCCGCTGGCCATTCTGACTTTAGCCTGTTGGTTATAGTCGGTTTGGGAAGCTTCGAACTCGACTTTAATGTTCGGGTATTTTTCATTAAAGCGCTTTACATATTCGTCATATTCTTTACCGATCATGTCTGTTCTGTTAGTTAGGAAGGTGATTTTGCCGCTGATATCAGCTCCTGCTGCAGGTTCTGCAGTTGCATTCGTGTCACCGCCGGTATTCTCTGTGTTAGTTGCTGCGGGCTTATCAGTTGCGGCAGCACCGTTATTCGTGGTGTTGTCATTATTCGAACCACAGCCAGCAAGCGTTGAAGATAAGACCATAATCATAACAAAGGATAACGAAAATAACTTATTTCTCATAGCTTAATCCCCTTTTCGTTTTTATTGTTAGCGTTTACATGAACATTATAGCTTTATCGAAGCCGTTAATAAATGTATTGTATTATTATTTATTGTCTTTATTTGTTTTGTTTCTGCGTTTATAATTAGCATGTACCTAACAATAAGATAACAAAATACAAAGAATATCAAAAGGGTTCAATGAATTAATTTGAGTCTTATGCTATTTTTGAGAAGTCTATGCTTACCAAACTTAGGCATATGCTTCCGAAGCGAGTTTTGCGCGAAGTCATTCAGAGAAGTCTATGCTTACAAAACTTTTAGGAGGTATTATGAAACATTTGCATATGAATCTTGCGAAGTGGGAATTTAGAGGCTGTGGTGATGAGGAGTGGCTTCCGGCGACTGTGCCAGGTACAGTTCATACGGATTTACTAAAGAACGGAAAAATTTCAGACCCCTTTTATGGAACAAATGAACATGATCTACAGTGGATCGATAAGAAGGACTGGGAATATCAAACCTCGCTGCAGTTGGGGGAAGAGTGGCAGGAGCTTGCTTGTACGGAGTTAGTTTTTGAGGGACTGGATACTTATGCAGATGTGTACGTGAATAATGTACATGTGCTCGCTGCTGATAATATGTTTCTGGCATGGAAAGTGGATGTCAAAGGTCAGCTGAAGACTGGAGAAAATAATATACGGGTGAAGTTCCGCTCTGTGGTTAAGGAAGATTTACCGAAATTAGCGAAGCTGGGTTATGCGCTGCCTGCCTCGAATGATCAATCCGAGCTTGGGGGATTAGATGAACAACGGATTAGTATTTTTGCGCGCAAAGCACCTTATCATTACGGCTGGGATTGGGGCCCGCGTTTTTTGACCAGTGGAATTTGGCGTGCAGCATCTCTGGTGGGACGTGACACCGTTCAAATTACTGACCTCTATATCCGTCAAAATGTGATTGCTAAGGAAGAAGCTCGCCTGACCGCAATGGTAGAAGTGGATGCTCCTGCTGCTTGGCGGGGAATGCTGCGAATAAGTGCCGATGGTTTGGAGTGGATGCAAGCGGTTACTTTAGAGGAAGGCAAGCAGCAATTAGAGATGAATATTGTTATACCTGAGCCAAAGCTCTGGTGGTGCAGGGGCCTTGGAGAGCCTCATTTATATACCTTCCAAGCGGAATTGCTGCAGGGAACGGAAGTAGAGGTTAGCAAAAGTGTAAAAACCGGACTCCGCAGTATTGAATTGATTCGGGAGCGTGATGCCAAAGGAGCTTCGTTTTCTTTTGCGCTGAATGGAGTTTCCGTCTTCGCCAAAGGTGCCAATCATATTCCAAATGACAGCTTCACCACAGAAGTAACCGAGGAGCGGTATCGGCATGAAATTGCCACAGCAGTAGAATCGAATATGAACATGCTGCGCGTTTGGGGCGGCGGTATATATGAAGAAGATATTTTTTATCAGCTCTGTGATGAATACGGACTGCTGGTCTGGCAGGACTTTATGTTCGCTTGCAGTATGTATCCCGGGGACGAGGCGTTCCTTGAGAATGTGAAAAAAGAAGCCGAATACAACGTCAAAAGATTGCGCAATCATCCCTGCATCGCCTTATGGTGTGGCAATAACGAGATTGATTCGGCCTGGTCACAGTTCGAGGAAAATATGGGCTGGGGCTGGAAAGAAAAACTCGGCGCTGAGCAAAGAGCGACAATGTGGGCCGATTATATTAAAATCTTCCACCGTATTCTGCCGGAGGCTGTAGCCGCATTCCATCCAGGTGTGGACTATTGGCCGTCTTCGCCGCTGCGGGAGCTGACTGGCGATATAAATCAGCATGCGACGCGGATTGTGGGCGAAGGGGATGTGCATTACTGGGGTGTGTGGCACGGGATCGAGCCATTTGAGAACTATAATACAAAGGTTGGCCGCTTTATGAGTGAATACGGCTTCCAGTCGTTCCCGGAACTGAAAACCGTAATGAGCTATGCAGAAGAGCAGGATATGGAGCTTACCTCAGAGGTGATGCTGGCACATCAGAAGAATGGTCGCGGTAATCTGCTGATTAAAGAATATATGGATATGTATCTGCCGCAGCCGAAGGACTTCAAAGCCTTTTTATATATGAGTCAAATCCTGCAGGCCGAAGCGATCCGAATCGCGATTGAAAGCCACAGAAGAAATAAACCTTATTGTATGGGCACTTTATATTGGCAGATGAATGATTGCTGGCCGGTGGCTTCTTGGGCGGGGATGGATTATAACGGGCGCTGGAAAGCTCTGCAATATACCGTGCGTTCAAGCTTCCAAGATGTTTTGTTGTCTATCGACGGTACAGACCGTGAGAAGGTAGACGTTCATGTCGTATCTGATTTAAGAACAGCAGTGAGCGCTGAGTTGGTGCTTACTTTGTATCAGTTTAACGGTTCGGTGCTGCGAGAGTGGACACATCCCTTTGAGCTGGGAGCTGATTCTGCTGCTATCGTATTCTCTTCTCCTGTGGCAGACCTGCTAGAAGGTCAAGGGGTGGGTGATGTATTGCTTGGAATTTGCTTGCAGGCGGATGGCCGGGTGATAGATCACAAGCTGCATTATTTTATTCCGGAAAAAGAAATTGCGTTACAGCGCTCAGTGATTACCGTGCTGGAAACTCCAGAGAGTGGCGGATTAAGCTTCACCGTGACCAGTGATGTATTAGCTAGAGGCGTATACCTGACTTCAGAAGACGAAGGAATATTCTCTGACAATTATTTTGACCTTCTCCCAGGTCAGACCAAGACGATAGAGTTCTCACAACGCGGGAACGATGGAAGAGACTGGATTCCAGCCGCACCTAAGGGGCTAAAGGTTCAATCGATGGTTGATTTTGTGAGCGAAGATTTGCTGTAAATCCTAAGGAGAGAAGGACTGGCACATGGGGATTTTAGTTCAGGAAGATAAGGGATTATTCCATTTACAGAGTGCAGGGATGAGTTACATTCTTCAGCTTGTAAATGATTATCCGGCACATGCGTATTGGGGCAAGAAGCTGCGTAGTGACAGCAATTTGGAAGGGCTGTTGAATCTGGGAGGAAATACGGGTCTCGACCGGCTCCCGCAGGAATACCCACAATACGGGACGGGAGATTTCAGAACACCTGCTTATCAAGTTCGGCTCGAAGACGGCACTCGTATTACAGAGTTGAAATACAGCGGGTATCGGGTAGTTGAGGGTAAACCTTCACTGCCGGGTCTACCATCCGTATATGTTGAGTCTGCGCAAGAAGCACAGACGTTGGAGCTTACACTTAAAGATGATTACACCAAGCTGAATGTTATTTTGCGCTATACAGTTTTTGAACATACTAACGTAATCACCCGCTCTGTGGAGTTCACCAATGCGGGGAAAACGCAGCTGCAATTGCAGCGTGCACTGAGTGCTAGTGTCGATTTCTCGTCTGGCGATATGGATATGATCTATTTGGCAGGAGCTTGGTCAAGGGAAGGTAATCTGACTCGTAGACGTCTGGTGCAAGGTGGTACGACCATTGGGAGCCGCAGAGGGATGAGCAGCCACCAGTTAAATCCATTTGCTGCGCTGGTGAAACCTGAAACGGATGAAAATCATGGAGAGGCCTACGGCTTCAGTCTTGTATATAGTGGAGGCTTTGAAGCTGAGGCAGAGGTCGATTCCTTCGGGATGACCCGGTTTACGATGGGACTGAACTCTTTTGATTTCTCCTGGCTGCTGGAGCCGGGCGAACAATTCCAGACCCCTGAGGTAGTGATGGTGTATTCTTCCGAGGGGATCGGGGAAATGTCGAGAACCTATCATCGCCTGTACCGGACCCGTTTATGCAGAGGATTATATAGAGATAAGGAACGGCCCATTCTGGTCAACAATTGGGAAGCTACCTATTTCAACTTCGATGCGGATAAATTGGAGTCGATTGCGGCGGAAGGAGCCAAGCTCGGGATAGAGCTATTCGTGCTGGACGATGGCTGGTTTGGCAAAAGAGACGCTGACAACTCCTCTCTCGGAGACTGGGTGGAGGATCTGCGCAAGCTTCCGGGCGGACTGTCTGATGTGGCGCAGCGCGTGAACAATCTAGGCTTGCAGTTCGGCCTTTGGTTCGAGCCGGAGATGATCTCGCCGGACAGCGAGCTCTATCGTAAGCATCCCGACTGGTGTCTGCATGTGCCGGGACGCCGCCGCAGCGAAGCTCGCTGGCAATTGGTGCTGGACTATACTCGGGAGGATGTGCGCCAGTACATTTATGAGTCACTGTCCCGGATTTTCTCGACCGTGCCCATTAGTTATGTGAAATGGGATATGAACCGTTGTTTAACGGAGATTGGCTCTGCAGAGTTACCTTCTGAACGCCAAGGGGAAACCGCACATCGTTATGTGCTTGGTCTGTATGAGCTATTGGAGCAAATAACTTCAGAATTTCCACATATCCTGTTCGAGAGCTGCTGTAGTGGTGGTGGCCGCTTCGACCCAGGCATGCTGCATTACATGCCGCAGACCTGGACCAGTGATGATACCGATGCTGTGGAACGACTGAAGATTCAGTATGGAACAAGTCTGGTGTATCCGGTTAGTTCGATAGGCGCGCATGTGTCTGCCGTGCCGAATCATCAGGTAGGACGGATCACCCCGCTGTCCTTCCGTGGAGATGTAGCTATGTCCGGTAATTTCGGTTATGAGCTGGATCTTACGAAGTTTACAGACGAAGAGAAGGAAATTGTGAAGGAACAGGTTGCGAACTATAAGCAAATCCGCAGTCTTGTGCAGCAAGGGAATCTGTACCGGCTGCATAGCCCGTTTGAGGGCAATGAGACAGCATGGATGTTCGTGTCCGATGATCAGCGTGAGGCATTAGTTTATTACTTCCGGGTAATGGCTGTGCCGCACCCGCCCCGCCGTAGCCTGAAGCTGAATGGTTTGAATCCGGAGCTGGATTATATTCTGGAGGTGAGTGGTGAGGTTTACGGTGGTGATCGGCTAATGCAGGCTGGACTGGCTCTGCCGGATATCCAGCAGGATTTTGTTAGCGGATGTTATAAATTGAAGGTGCAGGATTAGAATTCATTAGATAAACAGAAAGCAAACCCCGAGCAAACACGAGCAATGCTGCGAGCAAGACATAAGCAAGCTACGAGCAAGCCATGAGCAAACACGAGCAAGCCACCAGCAAGCCATGAGCCTAGCTCGTGGCTTGCTTTTTTTGTTGGCAATGACGAATTTGAACCAGCTGAAGCTGCGGATGGCAAGGCAGCCTTGACCGTCTCCGCCTATACACATATATTCCTTATGTTATGACATCCTGTGCAGCTACCTTGCGTAAGACGCTGTAGCTTTTTTACCTGTTCATATTCCGTTCATATTAAGGTCATAGAGAGTACATCTTTATTGGTTAATCTTAGATTAGCAGTTAGTTATGGCAGTCCAATACACAGGTGATGACAGGAGAAGATACGATTGAAAATAAAAGAAGTAATGAAAATGAAGGCGGGCACGAGAACAAGTAAAATACTAAACATACTACTTAAAGTAATAGGAGCAATAATTATCGCAATCCTGCTTTTTCTCGCCATTGTTTATACAGTTAATCTGATCAGCAACAAATCGGAACAGAGTAAAATAGAGCCCTATGGTCAGTTAGTACCTGTTGATGGGAAAAATATGAATGTTTATATTCAAGGAAAAGGTGAAGAAACAGTCGTGCTACTACCGGGTTATGGCACAGCAGCGCCAGCTCTTGATTTTAAATCATTAATAGATGAGCTGTCACCGTTTTACAAAGTCGTCATGATTGAGCCTTTTGGGTATGGATTAAGTGATCTGACCAAAAAGGAGCGCAGCACAGAGAATATTGTAAGTGAAATTCATGAGGCTTTACAGGCTCTTAATATTGACCGTTATATTCTAATGGGCCACTCCATTTCAGGCATTTATGGACTAGATTATGTTAACAAGTATGAAAATGAAGTGAGTGCATTTGTCGGGCTTGATAGTAGTGTTCCATCGATAAGCGAGAGGAAAATCGAAGCTTCGGAATTAAAAACTATAAATCTGCTCAAAAAATCAGGTCTAATCAGATTGCAAATGAAATTCAGTGCTGACCCAATTGCTGAACTACCATTTGATGATAAAACAAAAGAACAAATGAGATTGATCAATCGCAAAAACATATTTAATCCCACCCAATTAAATGAAGCTGGAATGATGTATTCTAATTTTAAATCAGCTGAAAGTTTAACATTTCCTAAAAATCTTCCTCTTATTTTCTTTATACAAGCGAATCAACCAGCAACGGATAGATGGATACCAGAGCATGAAAAGCAAATCAAGGACTCTGTACATGGAAAAATAGTTAAGTTTGAAGAGGGACATTATTTATATCGCACTAAAGCAAAAGAAATCGTAGAAGACTTTCAGGCATTTATGAAAGAAATAAAATAAGTTTGCCGTCGAGCCGAGCGGATTTCAGGATTTCCTCTGATTTTCGTTCGGTTTTTTATTAGTCCGTAAGATATGGGGGAGTGCCACCAGTTAACAATGGTCTAATCTTTAGGGTTTGGTCTGGGTTAAGAATGAGAAGGCGTCGGCTACATTTAATGGAGAGTTCCCTTGGTTGCTGCTAGGTTCCTAGGTACCCTGCTGCGGATCGGACTAAGGAGTCCTTATTTGCTGAAAAAGAGGCAATTGAGGTTACTTTCGGACTCCAGCGACGCTATTGACTAATTATCGCAACCGCATGGGGTGTTTTGGAGTAAATAGCTGCACCTGAGTCCGATAGCTTCCCCAAAAAGCGTTTTTTTCGTAAATAGCGGCTATACGGTCCGTAAGTAAATAGGGATTAGGGGTGGTATGAGAGAGTATGAGAAAGTATGAAAAAGTATGGGGGAGTGCCACAAGTTAACGATGTTCCAATCATTATGGTCTGGTCTGGTCTGGGATAAGAATGAGAAGGCGCCGACTCCATTTGATGGAGAGTTCTCTTGGCTGCTGCTAGGTCTAGGTACCCTGCTTCGGATCGGACTCAGGAGTCCTTATTTGCTGAAAAAGAGGCAATTGAGGCTACTTTCGGACTCCAGCGACGCTATTGACTAATTATCGCAACCGCATGGGGTGTTTTGGAGTAAATAGCTGCACCTGAGTCCGATACCATCTCAAATATGTGCTTTTTTCGCAAATAGTGGCTATACGGTCCGTAAGTAAATAGGTGAGTATGACCAGTAGCGCGTGATCAACTAATCGAATGGGTGAGTACGACCAGTGGCGCGTGACCAACTAATCGAATGGGTGAGTACAACCAGTGCGCGCTGACCAACTAATCGAATAGGTGAGTACGACCAGTGGCACACTGACCAACTAATCAAATGATGCTTCCCAATGATCGCCGGCTGACTCGCTAATTATCCGTAGTTTCCAGTAATCTATGGTGAGCCCCAGCTTCCACAACCTCCATAAATCCCACAATGAGCACCACGGTAGCCTTTTTAAGCTAGAGCATGTCCTATTTCTCTATAATCCACATTGACTTGGGTTTGTCACACCCCTATGATGATTATTAATATAAAATATATGACACGAAGAGGAGCGAAACATCATGGCTTTGGAGATCGAACGCAAGTTTCTGCTGCCGGAATTTCCGGAGCAGCTGATTCAAAAGGGAGAATTGAAGATTGTTACCCGTCATAATATCGATCAGACATATCTGGCGATAGATGGTGGTCAAGAGCTTCGTGTGCGTAAAATTACGGATCTGGACTCAGGTGAGGTAACCTACACGCATACGTTTAAGGATGGCAAAGGGATCAAACGCGAAGAGATCGAATATTTTATCTCAGAGGGTTTATATAATCAGATGATCGAAGCGGTAAATGCGGTAGCTTTGGTCAAAGAGCGAATTACAGCGGTGTGGAATGGCACAACGGTTGAGATCGACGTATATTCCCAGCTGAAATTGTCCGTACTCGAGGTTGAATTTGAATCTCTGGAGGAAGCGGAAAGCTTTAAAGAGCCGGAATGGTTCGGTAAGGATGTTAGTACAGAACGGCAATACAGCAACAAAACAGTCTGGAGAGAGCTGCAAAATAAGACAAAGAATTAACGGACTTTAGCGCGTAAACGTGGTAGTATATAGGGAAAACAAGCAGAAATAGCTTTATCATCCCTAACTAGCTTAAGGATAACGTTTAGGGTGAAACTTATAGTTAATTATAAGAACTTATAAGTGGTGCAACTATAATAGCCTTATATTTCTGCGAGAAACAGTTGTCATCTCTATAGGACGACAACGTTGTTTCTTCTTATCATATATTCTTGTCATATATTAACGAGGGGTTCAGGAGGATGAGCATGAAGTTTATAAGCACAAGAGGTAATGTGGAACCTAAAGGTTTTATTGATACGGTGTTGATGGGACTTGCGGACGACGGTGGGCTGATGGTTCCATCCGAGATTCCAGTGGTTTCAGCAGCAACGTTGGAAGAGTGGAGAAGTCTTAGCTATCAGGAGTTGTTCCTGAAGATTGTTGCCTATTACACCAATGATGAGATTCCTTACGAGGATCTGCAGGAAATGGTCAACACCAGTTATGCCAATTTTCGCACACCTGAAGTAACGCCTATACACCAAGTAAATGATTCTTTATATGTACTTGAATTGTTCCATGGGCCTACTTTTGCTTTCAAGGATGTAGCGCTGCAGTTTATGGGTGAGCTGTATTCATATATTTCCAAAAAACAAAACAAAATCATCCACATCCTCGGTGCAACCTCTGGGGACACTGGAGCGGCGGCTATTCAAGGTGTACGCGGCAAAGAAGGCATCAAGATCTGTATTCTGCATCCACACGGCAAGGTAAGTAAAGTGCAGGAGCTGCAGATGACTACGGTGGAAGACAGCAATGTACTGAATCTGTCTGTTCATGGTAACTTTGATGATTGCCAGAAGGTGATTAAGGATCTGTTCGCAGATCTGGACTTTAAAGGTCGGTATCATCTGCGTGCAATCAATTCCATTAACTTTGTGCGGATTCTGGCGCAGACTGTTTATTATTTCTATGCATATCTGCATGTCGATGGCAGCAACGAGAAAAAGATTAATATCAGCGTGCCTTCCGGTAACTTCGGTAATATTTTCTCGGGCTATTTGGCTAAGCAAATGGGGCTTCCTATTAACAAGCTAATCATTGCTACGAATGAAAATAATATTTTGGAGCGTTTCGTGAATACTGGCGAATACAAACCAGGTAATTTCACAAGCACTTACAGCCCTTCGATGGATATCCAAGTGGCAAGTAATTTCGAACGGTATCTGTATTATCTGGTAGGCGAGGATTCTGAGAAGTTATCCGCGTATATGTCCAAGCTGCAAACCGAAGGCAAGATTACGGTTGAAGGCGAGGCGCTTCAGCAGGTACAGAAGGATTTTGCAGCGCTGGGTGTGAAGAATGATCAATGCTTGAATACGATCGCTAAGTATCAAAAAGAATATGGCTACCTGCTTGATCCACATACAGCATGTGGAATCGCGGCTTACGAAGCCTTTAATGGCCCGGATGAGATTGGCATTACCTTTGCGACTGCACATCCAGCTAAGTTCGATGAGGCAATTACTTTGATCGATATTAAGCAGGAATTCCCGGCACAGATTAAAGCATTGTTCGAGATGCCACAACATCAAACCGTAGTGGATCATGACAAGGATGAAATCGTGCGTCAGCTGCAAGCTTTTTACGGATTGTAATATCATATACAGTTCTACTTCACAGCACAGCCCCCGTTCTTGGGATAAGAACGGGGGCTGTTTGTGCGTTTATAGTAGCTTCTAACATTAACGTTGCGGCGTACGGGTCTGCTCCCTAGCTTTTTCACAAAAAGCAGCGACCTTGTAAGAGACATAGTACGCCAGCATTTTTTCAGAATCGGTAAAGTCGGTGTCCAGCAGTCTGCTAATAAGATCGAGCTTATATCTGAGTGTATTCCGGTGAATGTACAGCTCGTCTGAGGTAATCTGCATGTTCCGGTTATTTTTGAGATAAACGTAAAAGGTATGATACAGATTGGACTGGTGCACAGTATCGTATTCTTGAAGCTTGAGCAGCTCTGGATGGTAGTAGTTATTATCCTCGTTAAACACAACATCAGCAGAGAGCATCTCATAGAGCTGGATATCTGAGTAGTAAGTCAGCTGCTGCTGCGGGCTGAGAATGGAACCGATCCGAATAGCGTTTCGGGAGTGAAGATAGTGTCTCCTACACTGCGTAAGATTAGTGAATATATTGCTGATGCCAAGCGAGATGCCGGTTTGAGTTAGAAATTCCTGCAGTTGCTTATTTACAAGCTCTTTGGAGAGATTTCCGTCATGGATCATTACAATCTGCCCATCATAATAGGTGGAAGGACTGCCCGGAAAAAGCTGTTGCAAACGTTCTCTTAAATAATCATCATAACGGCCTGAACCCTCATACCAGGTAAGATCGAACAGCAGCACAAGCAGCTGATTTCCGAACTTTAATCCTGCACTCCGCATTCTGTCCTGAATGATCCGGTTGTCCTGAAGCTGTTCCTCTAGCAGTGCGCAGATAAAATCTTCAACTTTTATATTTTTGGCGTTGCGATAGTAGCTGTTTTTGCCCATCTCTTCGGCAAGTATGGTAGCGGTGATGGACAGCAGCTCGTTATCTCTGGCGCGAAAAGGATTTTTGCATCCAAGAAGCAATACATTGCCGATTTGTTTGCCGGCTACTTTTATTTTGGAGATCAGTTTGGAGTTTGACGTTTCCTCGCAGGTTACTTCATAAGATTCATCGCTTTGTTTCCCACGCTGGACACTGTTCATTTTACTCACAGCCGCAATGAAGTCGTAAGAGCAATAACCTTTGCGGATATTATCACTCCATATGTAATCGTCGATATCGGATAGGTCAGAGTGAGCTACAATTTTGAAGCTGCAATCAAATACAATGACGGGATTCTGCAGTAGCTCAGCAGCTGTCTGTACGATAGCTGAAAGGCCTGCACCTGAAATGTATGCAGTAAACAAAGATGCGGTATAATGCTCCATTTCGATTTTACCTGATATTTGCTCATTTAAGGAAACATCCATTCATATCGCCCCCTAGTTCAATAATAGTGCAATATGCACTATAAAGAAGTGATTTTTGGTGCTTGTAAATATATTCACAAAGTATTGGACGCCTTAAACTAAAGGTGGAGGTGCTAAGCAGATGAAATATGAAAAACTGTTTGCAGCAGGTAAAATTGGACGCCTTGAACTTAAGAATAGAATTGTATTGCCGGCTATGGGAACGTCACTGGCCGCGGCCAGTGGTGAAGCATCGGACGAAATGATTGCTTTTTATGAGGAACGTGCCGCGGGTGGCTGTGGTCTAATCATTACGGAAATTACGCGTGTGGATAATGAGACCGGAGTAGGTACACCGAACCAGCTGAATGCAAGTGACTTGCTGTTTGTGCCGCGTCTGGAGAAACTGGCAAGAGCTGTTCACCGTCATGACAGCAAAATATTCCTTCAGCTCCAGCATCCGGGCCGGCAAAATCACGGACGGCTTATTGGAGGCAAACAAATTGTTGCTCCTAGCGCAGTGATGTCTTCAGCGATTGGGGAAATGCCCCGGGAGCTGTCTACTGAAGAGGTAGAAGAGTTAGTTCGTAAATTTGTGTTCGGAGCTTATATAGCTAAAACAGCAGGTATTGATGGCGTGGAGATCCATGGTGCCCACGGCTATCTTGTAGGACAGTTTCTGAGCCCGCTTACCAATCTGAGAACTGATAAATATGGCGGTTCACTGGAAGGTAGAATGTCATTCCTGAATGAAATTGTGCTTGGCATCAAAAAGACCTGTGGCGCAGGATTCCCAGTATCGGTGCGAATCGACGGCGATGAATTTGTCTCAGGCGGGATTACACTGGATGAGGCTATCCAGACTGCGAAACATCTGGAAAGCATCGGAGTGGATTGCATAAATGTAAGCTCCGGCACTTATGAATCATCCAATACGATCATTGAGCCGATATCCTACCCGCAAGGCTGGAAAAAACATCTCTCCGCAGCCATTAAGCAAGCGGTGCAAATTCCAGTGATTGCTTGTGATGTGATCCGTAAGCCTGAATTTGCTGAGAGTCTGCTACAGGAAGGAAACACGGACTTTGTAGCCCTTGGAAGAGCCCAACTGGCCGATCCGGAGTGGGGTAACAAAGCGGCAGCAGGCAAAGAAGCAGAGATCAGAACCTGTATCTCTTGCCTGTACTGTATTCAGGAAGTGATGGAGTGCAAGGTAATCAAGTGTGCTGTCAATGCCAGAGTGGGCCGGGAGCTTGAATTTGCAGAACCAGCAAAAGATGGCGATGGCAAAGTAGTAGCTGTGATCGGCGGGGGTCCAGCAGGTATGGAAGCAGCACGGATTTTGGCGCTCAGAGATTTTAAACCTGTATTGTTCGAAGCCAGAGATGTGCTAGGCGGCAGTGTGGAGCTGGGAAGCCGGCCACCATTGAAGGAGAAGCTGAACTGGTTTATTGATAATATGCAGCATCAGTTAGAGGACCTGGATGTTGATGTCCGTCTCTCTACGAAACCTACGCTGGAACAACTGAAGCAACTGAACCCTTATGCGGTATTTGTTGCCGCTGGGGCACAGCCTATAGTGCCTGTTATTCCGGGAGTGAAAAAGGCAACGGTCTGCACGGTTGTTGACGTACTTAGTGGGTCAGTTGTGATTAAGAACAAGCAGGCTGTGGTCATCGGCTCCGGCATGACAGGGCTGGAAACGGCTGAATATTTAGCCGATATGGGAAATCAGGTCACGGTGGTGGAAATGCAGCCGCGGGTTGGCCCAGACGCCTATCTGCCAAATCTGATCGACATTGTGACTAGGCTGAAAAAGAATGGCGTGGAGCTCTTAGCATCAACCAAGCTGGTAGAAGTGCAGGACGGCGCGATCGTGCTCGAGAATACGTCCACTGGGGAAACTTCGCTGAAAAAGACGGATGCTGTTGTATTATCCATTGGTGTTACACCCGATCGCTCATTCGTTGATGAGCTGAAGCAGGTACTGCCCAATGTGAAGGTAATCGGCGATGCAGGCAAGCCAGGACGAATCGGACAGGCCATTCAATCTGGATTCGAAACGGCATTTGTGCTGAACTAAAGGGTTACTAATCTAAGGAGGGTTCATTCATGGTGAGTTTTGTGAAAAGTTTCGCAGATATGCAGAAATACGGAGGCAAGCCAACAACCTTTTATGATGCTGAGATGCTGACGGTGTATTGGGAGACCAAACCAGAGATTATCGAGCGTTTGTTGCCGAAGCCACTGAAGCCAACAAGCCGGCCGCTGGTAAATGCTTTTATCGCCAATTACCCAGCTACGAACTTTTGTCCACCTTATCGTGAAGCTGGATT
Source organism: Paenibacillus sp. FSL H3-0329 (assembly GCF_037963285.1). Lineage (NCBI taxonomy): Bacteria > Bacillati > Bacillota > Bacilli > Caryophanales > Paenibacillaceae > Paenibacillus > Paenibacillus sp. FSL H3-0329. Next base: position 985,373 of record NZ_CP150150.1, read on the forward strand.
GTTCGTTCTAGCAGACTATAACGGACAATTAGGCAACTACTGCCTGTCGATGCCTATTACAAGCGATATCGGGATGGCTATGGGCCGGGAAGTATGTGGGCTGCCTAAGAAAATGGCCGATGTGCGTATGAACACCTCAGAAGCTGGCATTGATGGGGCAATCGGCCGGCATGGCATTGACTTTTTCAACGTAAAAGCCACTATGGATGGACACTTCAATGACAATGGAGCCGAGAAGATTCTGGAGGAATATTACGGCAAAGATATCCCTTTGTATAACATCAAATATGCCAATGCAATTGACGGAAACGGCTTCGATCTGATGCCAACCTTGGTCACACAGCGTTTAGTAAGTGAGGTTAAAGTCTATAAAGCGGCAGAAGCCTCTATCACCTTCCAAGACTCCCCGCATGATCCTTGGAGTGAGCTTGAAGTTGTGAATATGCTGGGCGCGGTTTACACCGTCAGTACAAATGTGCTTGAAAAAGGTAAAATTCTGGAGCCTCTGAATCCAATGGAGTATCTTCCATACTGCTATCTCCGCTGGGACTGGTGGGAAAACAATTTGCAACCTGTTTCCTCAGTATAAGCCTATGTGTTTGAAGTGAGTTTGTGCGAAATGAAACCGAAGAAGGATTGGCTAACCAAACATTAGGAGGAATTAGAATGACTAACCTTTTTGATTTGACGGGTAAGACAGCTATTATCGCAGGAGCATCCAGTGGGATCGGGGTACAATTCGCAGAGATGCTTGCTGAGCAAGGAGCAGACATTGCTATTTTGGCCAGAAGATATGACAAGCTTGTAGCAGTAGCCGAGGATATCCGGGCTAAATACCCTGAACGCAGAATAATTCCTATTGAGTGTGATGTAAGAAAAGAGGACCAGATTATTGTGGCTGTTCAAAAGGTTATGGAAGCCTTTGGAAAAATTGATATTCTGCTGAACAATGCTGGTGTGGTGGATGCGGTTCCGATTGAAGCGCTGGAAGAAGAAGCTTGGGATCGGGTATTGGATACTGATTTAAAGGGCGTGTTCCTGATGTCGAAACATGTGATCCGGCATATGAAAGAACGGAATTACGGTAAAATCGTCAATACAGCTTCAATGCTAGGCCTTACAGCTTCTGCTTCGGTTCCTACGCATTCTTACAATGCTGCTAAAGGTGGAGTGATCCATCTGACAAGAGGGGTGGCGGCAACTTATGCTAAGCATGGGATTACTGTTAATGCGATTGGACCAAGCTTGTTCAAAACTGAAATGACTGAGAATACGTTATTTGCAGAAAAAGCGCTAAAAATGTACAACGCAGTGTGTCCGATGGGCCGCCCTGGTAATCCGGGAGAATTAAACGGTGCTGTACTCTACTTTGCTTCAGATGCTTCCAGCTACACTACAGGTCAGACTTTGTTTGTAGATGGCGGCTGGACGATTATATAGAGTTCATCTGGGTCCGTAAGTTGAGGCAATAGTTGTAACTCCAAAAAAAGGGTATCTCAAAAGCCATGAAAGGGTGGCTGGGATACGCCTTTTTTTGCATTGTACGATGAAAGATGCTCCGCCAGTAACAAGGGAATTGCTGAATTTATCAGAAATTGTCGTTAATTTGCCTTAAAAAGTAGACATGACTACCTATGAGTGAGAAAATAGCATGTAGAGTTAGTAATAACTAAAAAGGACGGGATAACATCATGACAATTCGTTTCGGGGTCATTGGAACAAACTTTATTACAGACCGCTTCGTGCAAGCCGGCTTGGAGAATGAGGAGTTTATCCTGACAGCCGTGTACTCTCGCACAATGGAGAAAGGTCAGGCCTTTGCTGCTAAATATGCGGGAGCTACAATTTATACGAATCTGGAAGATATGGTGAAAAGCAAAGATGTAGATGCTATATATATTGCCAGCCCAAATTCTATGCATGCAGAGCAAGCGATTATGTGCTTAAATCACGGCAAGCATGTGCTCTGCGAGAAACCGGCTGCATCCAACAGTATAGAGCTTAAAGCTATGATTGAAGCTGCGCGCACAAATGATGTGCTGCTGGTAGAGGCGATGAAATCGACCTTTATGCCGAACTTTGGAGTGATTCGGGATAATTTGTATAAACTCGGCCAAGTTCGCCGTTATTTTGCAAGTTATTGTAAGTACTCCTCTAGATATGATGCTTATCGGCAGGGGACTGTGCTAAATGCGTTTAATCCCGCTTTTTCCAATGGCTCGTTAATGGATCTTGGTGTGTACTGTTTGTATCCAATGGTGGTGCTCTTTGGCAAGCCTCAATCAGTACAGGCAGTGGGTGTCATGCTCTCCTCAGGTGTGGATGGTGAAGGAAGTCTCATTATGAAATATGACGATATGGATGCGGTAGTTATGCACTCCAAAATTTCCGATTCCTATCTGCCAGCTGAGATTCATGGAGAGAACGGTACGATGGTGATCGACAAGATCAATGAGCCTTATCAGGTGAAGATTTACTATCGTGATGGTACAGTTGAGGAGCTTACGTTGCCTCAAGTGTTTGAACCTATGTATTATGAGGTTGAGGAATTCATCAACTTGATTAAGAATGGTGAACGGGAGAGCAGAATTAATACTCATGAGAACTCCATGGCCGCAGCAGAGATTATGGAGGAAGCCAGAGCACAGATCGGTCTCCGCTATGCCTCAGATTTATAATAAATAGAATGGGGAGCAGGACTTGAAGACTTTTAAAAAGGTTTATATTGAGATAACAAGCGTCTGCAACCTCGCCTGCAGCTTTTGTCCACAAACCGCCCGGACGAAAAATTTCATGAAGTTGGATACGTTTAATACGATATTGGATGAAATTAAACCACACAGCAATCATATTTATCTTCACGTCAAAGGGGAGCCGTTGCTGCATCCCAAGATAGGTGAACTGCTGGATGCTGCTCATGCCAAAGGGTTCAAGGTTAATATTACAACTAATGGCACGTTAATTCATAAAGCCGGACCTAAAATTCTTGGTAAGCCCGCACTGCGTCAGATGAACTTTTCTCTGCACAGCTTTGATGGGCATGAAGGGTCAGAGAACCGTGAAGGTTATCTTTCAGAGATAATTTCTTTTGTACGGGAAGCCTCTGCGCAAGGGGTCATTATTTCTTTCCGCTTGTGGAATTTGACGGAGGATAATCTGACGAATCTGGAAAGAAACCGTAACCGTGAAACCCTTGCCCTGCTGGAGGAAGCCTTCAACTTGGATTTCAAGATCGAAGAAAAGGTTGTGCCTGGCAGTGGTGTCAAGATTGCCCCGCGCGTCTACCTTAATCAGGATCATGAGTTCCGTTGGCCAGCGCTAAATGAGCCGGAAGATGACGGAAAAGGGTTCTGTCATGCCCTGCGGAGCCAAGCGGCGATTCTTGTGGATGGCACTGTTGTGCCATGCTGTCTGGATGGTGAAGGAGTAATTAACCTAGGCAACATCCATGAGACTCCGTTCTCAGAGATTGTGGAGGGGGAGCGGGCGAACAATTTATTCTATGGCTTCTCACGTAGAGAAGCTGTGGAGGAGCTATGCCGCAAATGTGGGTATCGGCAGCGGTTCGGAACCTAATGATTGGAATGCAAACAGAACCGGGACATGGCTATTTCATGAATCCTGGTTCTGTTTTTTAATTAACGGGATTGTATATATATAATAATAGGTCTTTATAGTCTCCACTTTGGAGCGAAGGAGGAGCATATGCTGAAATCACTGGAAGCCATCGCCTTATACCGTGAAGGTGTGCAAGATCATTTGGAGGATCACCTTTGGCTGAAGCTTATTGTCCAAGCGGAGGAGCAGATAGTAAATTTGGAACGCGTGGAATCTCTGGAGGAGCTGGATCGCAGGAATCCCGTACTGGATTATGTGGAACGTAGCTTGCAGATTCTGGACCAACTCCCCCGTTCTATTTGGATAAAAGAGCTGGTGGAAGAAACGTTAATTTGGTCAGAAACGGCTAAGGGAGGTACAGCAAAGGAGCGGCTGGTTTGGCAGGAGGAAGGGATCAATTGTTTTGTACATAATTTAGGTTCCGCACAGTTATATGAGAGATATTTAGGGAGGGCTGTCTCCGAGAAAGGTACGATGATTCAGCGGCTAATTGAGACTCATGGACTCATAGGACAGCAAATTCGCGGAGAAGTGCCGCCGGAAGTCAATAAGCCACTCCATGATATAGTGGAAGATCAGTTGCTGACCACGGAGGAACTGGAACGCCTGCTGACCGTGCTCAATCATTGCATCATCGGAGCTGTGTCTCCCGAGTTATGGCAGAATGTGCAGCATGAAGTGAAGCAGCTTATTGAGCTGATTTCTTCAGGCAATCTTGCTAGTCCTATGCCGATGAAGGAACGACTGCGCAGAATGCGGATGGGTCCGATCTCTAGAGGAGAGGATTTCACTACGGAATGGGCTAAGCTGACGCAGGAAGGTTTCCATGCTGAACGGTTGGAGTCATTAAGTAAGATTACCTTCTGGTATGTGGAATCTGCACTACAGACCTTTTCGCTGGAGCAATTTCTGAAGGTGATGGTGCTTGCTGCCCAGAAGGCGCAGAATGAATCCTTAAGCCATATCAGCTTCGAGCATGTCATGAACAGCATTTACTATGATTACAAGGGTGTTAAGAAGACCAATGTCTATAAGAAGCGGATTATCGAAAAATATTTAGCGGAGCTTACATGGAAGGATATCGAGCAAGGGACTTTACCTGCTGAGAACCCTCACCTAATCTTACGGCAATATTCTAAGGAACATCTGCCAGACACGGTGTTTTTTCAATTCCAATTCTCGGCAGCGGCTGAGAAGCTGATCGAATTCTGTATGGAGGCTGAAAAATCACCCTTGTATGAACGTGCTGTATTGCTGTTGTTCGACCTATTCGAGCTGCGCAGGGACGCTTTCGACCGTTTTCATAATGAAGATACCTACTTAAGCCAAATGAATAATACAGCAGATTATAAAGCCGTAATTCTGGAACATGTCACTGGTCAAAAAGTGCTGGATATCGGCCCGGGCGGCGGTGTGCTGCTGGATTTGCTGGAAGAGCGTATGCCCGAGGTTACCCCTATCGGCATTGATATCTCAAGCAATGTAGTAGAAGCCTTGCGGCAACGCAAGCAGCGGGAAGGTCGCCAGTGGGAGGTGCTGCAGGGAGATGCGTTGAACCTTAAAGATTTCGTGGAGGCTGGAACGGTGGACACGGTAATTTTCTCTTCGATTTTGCATGAGCTATATTCTTATGTGCCGCTAAATGGTAATAAGTTCAATCATGACACTGTCTCCGCAGCTCTGCGAAGTGCCTTTGATGTATTGTCAGCTGGCGGGGTTATCATTATCCGCGATGGGATCATGACCGAACCCGCATCATTGCTGCGGAGAGTTCGCTTTCTTGAAGAGGACGGTCTGGTGTGGCTGGAGCGTTATGCGAAGGATTTTGCTGGACGTCAGATTCAGTTTCAAAGATTAGGGGAACAAGAAGTGCTCATGCCCGTTAATGATGCCATGGAATTTTTATATACGTATACCTGGGGGGAAGAGGCTTATATTCATGAAGTCCAAGAACAATTTGGTTATTTCACCCCTACGGAGTTTGCCTCATTTATTGAACAGATTTTAGGAAAGCAGGCGAAGCTTGAGATCTTCCGGCATTACCTGCAAGAAGGTTATACCGAAGCTTTGCGTGATAGAGTAAGGTTCATGGATGAGAGCGGACAGGAAGTGGCGCTGCCGGACAGCACCTGCTTTATTGTGATTCGGAAGGAATAGCCGAAGAATAACATTAGCTGCATCTAAAAAAGCAATCGGCAGACCCTCTGATGCAGAGGAGATCCGATTGCTTTTTTATATAGAGAATCTTGCCCTTGTTAGATTAGTATTTCTAGCTGCGACTTATCAGATTCTTCGGCTAAACGTTGAATTTCTTGATAGGTAGCTAATTGTTCTGTCCGCTCATTGGTATTCTCTTCAGAAGGTTTAATTTCTGTTGAACCTGCTTTATCGATCTGATCTTTAATTTTATCTCCCGTGTCTTTCATGGCATCGCCTAACGTTTCGTTCATTTCCGATAGTTTAGTTTCGATTTTGGATAACTGCTCCCGTTTGGCTGTTGCAGAATGAGTAGAACGAGCCTCATCCAGCTCTATTTCCTTGGTCAGAACTTTAGCCTCGCCACGCATCTTAGTGTGGGTAGAAGAAACTACCTCCATTTGGCTAACATCTTGGCTTACAGAAACAAGCGTAATTAATCTTTCGTTTTGTATCTCTTGCTCGGTTTTAGGTTCATCCGATTGATTTTCTTTTTGAGCATTTTCTAAGTTCTTTTGTTGCTCTTCGAAGCTGTATTTTGCAATTTGTTGGTCAATCGTTTGGAGCTGCTTGTCGAACTCCTTAAGTTGATCTTGAATAGATTCGAGATTATGCGAACTTTTGGTAGTTCTTTCAATCAGACTGTTCTTACTGTCGATGATACTTTGTTTTTGTTTAAGCAGGGAGTTAACCATTCCGTCCATTTTGGATTGATTTTGAAAAGCGGCCTTTGCAGATTTACTTATTGATAATTTGTCTCCATTACCATTAGTATTGCTGTTTGATTTCATGGTTTTATCGTTAGTTTGGTGACTAACAGATACATTAAACCTCGTTCCCATAGATGAGGTCATATTCGTTATGTGCATGGTTCTTTATCCTCCTACGACGATAAGATCTATCTATAATATATCGGCAAATCAGCAGTAATACTTAATAAGGTGAGCTGTTAGCCGCAGCGCTGGTTGATGGATACTTAACGGCTTCTTTGTCCTAATTATCCTGGAATGTTATTCGTTTGCAGCGTGTCTAAAGATTTGATTAGCCTATCTGAACAAAGCCCGGAAGAGGAAGCTGTTTTCGATTCCAGGCTTTTTCATGTCTATTTTCCAGTGAATTTTTGTCGGAAATGAGAGGGAGAGATGCCTTCTTTTTTGGAGAAGCAGGAAGAGTAGTAAGTAATATGATGGAAGCCAACCTCTTCAGCAATGCGGGCGATGGACCAGGAAGTCTGAATTAACAGCCGTTTGGATTGTTCTAGACGATAGGACAGGAGATAGGCCATAGGGGTCACACCATATATTTTCAGCATGTTTTTGGCGAGATAGTTGGGATGATAGTTAAGTTCTTTTTGAAGTAAGGAGTTAGTTATATCACGAGTATAATTTTGCCGAATGAACAATTCAATCTTCTCGGCGAGATGAATGGCGGTTGCATCGGATGCCTCGGCGAGATCGCGGTCCAAGAATTGCAGAAACTGTTGAAAGGAGGCTTGGCGCTTCCAGTTGCGCATCGATTGGGGTTCTTGTTCCAGATGGAAAAAGAACTCTAATACCTCCATTGCCTTCTCTGAAATTTTCATATACTTCGGAATAAAAATCGAGCATACATCGCAGTGATTTAAATAAGCTTTTTGTTTATGGCTCTCGATGAGCTCGCTCTGATTTTCCAGACATTCGTTCATATCCTGACACTCGATCCAGCTGCCGAAAGTCTGAAAATGAATCCAGATGATTTCTGTTTCGATAGGACAGGGGGCAAAGCCATAGTGATGGGCATCTGGTCGAAGGATGAGGAATTCTCCTTCCTTTAGCTCCCAGTGCACCTCGTTCTCGGCGATAGGCAACGTACCCTTTTTAACAATGATTAGATCAAATACGCCGATGCAATTACGACTGATATGATAGTCTCCAGCATTGTAGTGAGCACGGCCACAGTCTATGAAATAAGGAATAGGCGGTGTGATAAAGCTAAGAATCGGTGAGTTCATCGCGAGCCTCCAAAAGGTTGTAATTCCTAAAAATCAGGTTGGAATCCATCGTTTTTGCATGAAGTAGATGAAACTAGCCCGCACCTTTCCTAAACTCCGAAGGCGAGCATTTCATCGCTTTGCGGAAAACCTTTATAAAATAGCTTACATTATCAAATCCGACCTCGAATGCGATGTCGGATATTTTTCTTTCACTTTGCTGCAGCAGATCGGCAGCCTGGCGAATCCGGTAAGAGTTGATGTAATCGACTGGCGTTTTACGAGTCATCATTTTGAAGAAGCGGCAGAATTGCCCCTCGCTCATGGGAATAAGCTCTGATAGATCACGGGTACGGATCGGTTCCTGATAGTTATCTTGGATATAAAGGATCACCTTTTTAAGGCGGTTAATCTTGGTAGTATCTGCATCATCCGATTGGCTGCGGTTCTCAAATCGGCCCTCTGCGGTAATCTTGGAAAGCATGATTAGCAAAGTTCCTTTCATAAAGGTCTCAAATCCGGGCATTTTATTAGCGTATGCCTCCATCATTTGCTTCAGATGATGAAGCAGCTCCTGCTGCCAAGGGATAGCGGGTGTAATATGTCTCGGAAAGCTTTGGCGTTTCTCTTGCAGTGGCAAAATCGCGTTTTGCTGGATCGTATCGTACTGGGCGCTAGCCAAAAGATCAGGCAGAAATACAAGCGCACAGAATTTGCAGGGGGTGTCTTCGTTCAGCACATAGGCGGCGTGTATATCGCCAGATTCGATAAATACCGCTTCTCCAGCTCGGAGTGGAAAATATTCTGTGTCTACTTGGAACAGAATTTCTCCTTCTAGTAGCATAAAGAACTCCGCTTCTTCATGCCAATGTGTATCAAGTACATGCGTTCCGGATGGAAGCTCGATCCAATAAGCTGCGAGTGGAAACATACTATCTCCATGAACTCTGTTTTCTTTTAGCAAACTCTGAGTTGTACGGTCCATATAAACGCCTCTTTTCTTAAAAAACATCAAAATAGTGTTATAAATGAGCTATATAGTATTAGTTTTGTTCATTTTTTATCGGTATAATGCAACTATAAACACCAAATTGAAAGGTGGCAAGTACACAATGAAATTTACTGATGGTCTCTGGCTGGTTCGTGATGGTATCACGATTAACGGCGCAGTTCAAAATTATGTTGTAGAAAAGACTCCCGAAGGATTAACAGCAATTACACAAACGACTCCAATCACAGGGCGCGCAGCAACGCTGAATTCAACCCTGCTTACTGTAAAATTCCATTCCCCGCTTCCAGGCGTGGTAGGCATTAAAATTATTCATCATGATGGTGTACAGGAACGTGGTCCGGTTTTCGAACTGACTAAAGGTACTGGCGATCATGTGAAGATTGAAGAAACGGATCTCGAAACCGTGCTGATCAGCGGCGGACTTAGTGTAGTGATTCGCAAAGGCGAACAATGGGCGGTGGATTTCTATCGCGGCGAAGAACGTATTACAGGCAGTGGCTTTAAATCCATGGCTTACATCACCGACCAAGACGGCAACACGTACATGCGTGATGAGCTAGATCTCGGCGTAGGCGAATTCGTATATGGTCTGGGCGAACGTTTTACAGCTTTCGTGAAAAATGGACAAACCGTAGATATCTGGAACAAAGACGGCGGTACTAGCTCCGAGCAAGCTTACAAAAACATTCCTTTCTATGTATCAAGCAAAGGTTATGGAGTATTCGTTAATCATCCGGAATTGGTTTCCTATGAAATCGCTTCAGAAAAAGTGAAAAAGGCCCAATTCAGCGTAGCTGGAGAAAGCTTGGAATATTTCGTGATCGATGGACCTACCATTAAAGACGTTATTAGCAACTATACTGCTCTTACAGGTAAACCAGCGCTTCCACCAGCATGGACTTTTGGATTGTGGCTGACAACTTCGTTTACTACCAACTATGATGAAGAAACTGTAAATTCCTTCGTAGAAGGTATGGCAGAACGTGATCTGCCGCTGCATGTATTCCACTTTGACTGCTTCTGGATGCGTGAGTATCAATGGACTGATTTTGAATGGGATAAACGTGTATTCCCAGATCCAGAGGGCATGCTGAAACGCCTGAAGGAAAAAGGCCTGAAGATCTGCGTATGGATCAACTCCTATATTGGCCAACGTTCACGCTTGTTTGAAGAAGGCAAGAAAAACGGATACTTGATCAAAAAGCCTAACGGCGACGTTTATCAATGTGACCTGTGGCAAGCGGGTATGGGACTGGTGGATTTCACTAACCCTGCGGCTTGTGAATGGTATGCCGGCTACCTGCGTGATTTGGTAGATATGGGCGTAGACAGCTTTAAGACAGACTTCGGTGAGCGGATTCCTACAGATGTAGTTTATTTCGACGGATCTGATCCGATGAAAATGCACAATTACTACACTCAACTGTACAACAAAGTTGTATTTGAAGTATTGGAAGAGAAGCTTGGCAAGAATGAGGCAGCATTGTTCGCACGTTCTGCAACTGCTGGCGGCCAACAGTTCCCAGTTCACTGGGGCGGAGATTGCTACGCAGATTATGAATCCATGGCAGAAAGCCTTCGTGGCGGTTTGTCCCTAGGTTTGTCCGGTTTCGGTTTCTGGAGTCACGATATCGGTGGTTTCGAGAACACTGCTCCGGCACATGTATTCAAACGCTGGTTAGCTTTTGGACTGTTGTCCAGCCACAGCCGTCTGCACGGCAGCACTTCGTATCGTGTACCTTGGGCGTACGATGATGAAGCTTGTGATGTTACCCGCTTCTTCACGAAGCTTAAATGCAGCTTGATGCCTTACCTGTATGATGTGGCTGGCCAGGCTGCAGAGCATGGCTGGGCTTCTATGCGGGCGATGGTTATGGAATTCCCGGAAGATCCAACATGCGAAGTGCTCGATCGCCAATACATGCTGGGTGATTCCTTGCTCGTAGCACCTATTTTCCAAGAAAACGGCGAAGTGAAATACTATCTGCCAGCGGGTCGCTGGACACACCTGCTATCTGGTGAAACTGTACAAGGCGGATCATGGCGCAAAGAGAAATATGATTTCTTCAGCTTGCCACTGTTCGTTCGTCAGAACTCCTTGCTGGCAATCGGCAGCATCGACAACAAACCCGATTATGACTTTGCGGATGGCGTGAAATTTGGCCTGTATTCACTTGAAGAAGGTACTACTACTTCTGCAACCGTACGTGATCTTAAAGGTGCTCCTGAATTGACTGTGAAGGCTGCCCGCAAAGGCAACAGCGTAACAGTTACTGCAGAAGGCAGCGGTAAAGAATTCTCGCTTTCCCTTAAAGATCTGGGAGCTATCGCTTCCGTAGAAGGTGCAGAGCAAGTAGATGAGACTACAGTGAAAGTAAACGCAGGTGCAAAATCCGTATCGTTTACCATTACACTGAAATAAGATGATTTCTTAAAGCATATTGATATAGCCATAACCTCTCTTGTAGACTGGGTGAACGATCTATTCCCTGGTCTGTAGGAGAGGTTTTAGTGTTACAATCTTAACTAATAACGGGGGAAACGTTATGAATACTAATTTAATTAAGGGAAGTGGAGTTTTGAATCAGACGGACTATACCTCTGCTACGGTTCTTTCAACCGCCGCTAATTTTATTATGAATAGGCAAGAACCTTTTACACATACCTTCCGGACTTATATTCGGTTACGGGAAAACGGCCCGTTGCAGCTAAAATTTTGGCATAGCAATGCAGTGGATTCCACTTGGGACCAAGGGCTTGAAGCTTCGGGTAGTGAACCTGGGGGCAGTTGGGTGATCGAATCGGCTTTTATCGCTGATGGAGGAACTGAGCCAAACGGAGCTATTATTGAGCATACACAACATGCTGTCACCTTTGAAGGCAATGTCTCCAAACCAGTAGCGGCCGGTGAATGCTTCTGGAGTGATGAGACAAGCATTAATCTACCCGATGGCCATTACTTAGCTTTTACATGGACGATTAAGACAACCGCTGCGGGCAAATCCATTCCTTTCAATGTAGAAGGCATGCTGGCAACCGCTTATGATGCGCCCGGAAATCTGGCTGCACAGGAATCAGCCGATGGATTTACAGAATCCGACAAGCTTCTGGTACTGCCAAGCTATATCGGGTATAAGAAAGCTGTGAATAAGAAGCTAGTATTTTTGGGAGATTCGATTACTCAAGGTGTGCGGACATTAAAGGACGGATACGAATATTGGGCAGCGAGAATTGCGGATGGTCTTGGTGCAGAGATTGGCGTATGGAATCTCGGCTCAGGCTGGGCTAGAGCGTATGATGTGGCTGCGGATGGCCCTTGGCTTCACAAAGCTAAACAGAGTGATGAACTGATGATTGTCCTCGGCGTAAATGATATTGATATTGGCTGCCGCTCTGCAGATGAGTTACTTGGTGATCTGACAACTATTATTGCTAAGATCAAAACAGCAAATGCTGATGCTAGTATTATTCTAAGTACGGTGCCGCCGTTTAATTTTCAGGAGGCAAGAGAAGAAACTTGGCGTAGAGTGAATCATGAAATCCTGACTAACCCACCCGCTGGAGTAGACCGTGTGTTTGATATAGCAAGCCTATTATCGTTGCCTGCACCAGACGATCACCGGATCAGACCGGAATATATGAGTGGACAAGACGACCCGCATCCGAACGGCATAGCCGGTAAGACGGTTGCGGACGCCTTTTTAAACTGGTATTGATCAACTCTTAAATGTGTCCCGGTAGTCCTTAGGTGAAGATCCGACCTGCTTCTTAAACACTTTGCTGAAATATTTAACATCATGAAAACCGACCATTTCGGAGATTTGGGTCAGCTTCAGACGAGGATTCTGCAATAGCAGCTTAGCTTTATCTATTCGGATATTAACAATAAAGTCGGAAAAGTTAATACCGTATTCCTGTTTGAATCGGCGGGAAATATATTCACGGCTAACAAAAAACTTTCCGGCCACTTCCTGTAAGGACAGGTCGGAAGCATAATTAAGCTCGATATATTTGACGATATCATGCATCGGATTACGTTCTTTAGCTTGTTTCAGGGCGATTACTTCGGCCAGCTCCTGCATTAGGGTATACGACCAGTCACGCCAAGCGAATAAGGAGAACGAGTAACCGTTCGTATAAGGAGCTGGGTGAAGCTGGTCGGCCTGTTCAAGCTCGGCCAGTGCACCTTCAGCTTCAGGGCCTAACATTTCCCGTACCAGCTGGGAACGAAATAGTAGAGCATCATTTTTCCATGAGTTTAGGATTTCTGGTGTCACAACTCCGCCTCGGCTAAGCTCATCCACCCAGTGCTGCGCAGCTGTTGATAATATCTCTGGACTTCCGCTGATGACTGCCATTTTCCAATCTTCCTTGACGTCAGCAAAGTTCGTTGTTGATACATTACCGCGAACCTCTGCTTTGGCGATCTCTTTACGATCTCTGAATTCTTCGGAGGAAGAGGAGAAATGGCAGTAATCCTCATGAATTAATAAGTTTCGGCGCTGTAATGCCTCTGCCACCTCTGCACGCTGATAAGGTAACTGCTTAGGTAAGTTGCCGATGCTGCTGATTCCAAAATGCATTCGGACCTGCAAGGTAGAGTAGATGCCATGATTGATTCTGCCTATTAGCTCGACCACAGAGGTCTGAATATCCCACAGAATAATTGCAATCTCCGGAGGACCTCCCCAATAACGAAAAGCAACACCCTTATGCGGACTGTGCAAAAATTCATTACAAATGTTGACGATAGCGTAGTTCATTAACTCGGTGTCTCCGCCAAAACGTTTAATCAACGGATTGTTACCCGCATCTGTCTGCACCAATATTAACCGAGCGGAATGGATGTTTTCCGGAATGATACCATCACTGCATAACCTCCGCAAAGATAAATCAGAATTGATCGGATCATCAATTAGTGCGGATAATAGCTTTTCCCCATAAATGGGCTTGAACTCATTAAGCTGAATACTCTGTTTCTGCCGCTCGCTTCGGTCATCTTCTTCTGAGCGCCAGGCTGCAACTGCTTTAGCTACCGCTACATTGATTGCCTCGGCTTCGATGGGCTTCAGGATATAATCAATCCCGCCATGCCGCACAGTCTGACGTACGAACTCAAAATCATTATGTCCGCTGACTACAATAAACTTAGTGTTGCCGGCGAATTCGTTCACCCAGGTCATTAACTCTATCCCATTACCTGATTCCATCATCATATCCATAATGACTAATGCTGGTTTAGCCTGCCGGATGATCTCGATGGCTTCATTTCCATTTCCGGCTTCCAGAACTTCATCTATTTGATGGGCGTCCCAGTCGACAAGCAGTCTGACTGCCTTTCTAACTCTTGCCTCGTCATCAACAATCAACGCCTTCATATCTTTTCACGCTCCGCTATAATTTCAATTTCCAATTTCACTACTACTCCACCCGCTCTAAGGTTATCAACAGTTAAAGTGGCACTATCTCCGCACACAAACTTGAGTCGAGCCAGAACGTTCGGCAGACCAATACCTGATCCTGTAGCTTCCTTGGTTTGCTCTGTATTTCTTAATAAATCTATATCTGTTCTAGTAGGATGCTGTAGCTTCTGCTTTAAAAGATCTAACTTCGCTGAAGGGATCGCATTTCCGTTATTTTGGATACAGATTTCCATCCGGTTGTCATCCACTTTTGCTGCGGTGATTTCAATGAATCCGTCACTGCGGGAAAGATTAAAGCCGTGTTTGAAATAATTTTCTACAATAGGCTGTAAAATCATTTTCGGCATAAACGTCTCTAAAAGTGATTCCTCCATATCGTAGCGGAAACTGAACTTATTTTCAAAACGTTCCTTTTGCAGTTCAATGTAGGCTTTGACATGATCCAGCTCATCCTTAACAGTTACGATCTTCTCCTCATTGTACATGCTGTAGCGCATCATTTTGGCTAGAGCTGAAAGAAGTGAGTAAATTTGGGGCACTTTAAGCTCTAAGGCCAGCGTGCCAATGATTTGCAACGTGTTATTCAGAAAATGCGGGTTGATTTGTGCTTGCAGTGCCCGCAGTTCATTGGTTTTATTGGACAATTCCAGCTTGTACTCTCTTAAAATCAGGTTGTTGATCGTGTCCATCATACTGCGGAATCGCTCGGTAACCACGCCAATCTCATCTTTGCCCATAGGCTGAATTTCAACATCAAGATTACCGGTCTGCACCTGATTCATGTAACGAGTCAACTGCTTGATAGGAGCCGTGATTCGAAAAGAGATCAGGGTCGTTAACGTGGCAATTGTAATCAAAAGTAGAACAAGGAGGATTATATTGATCGCTGCCGCCTCATTGGCTTCCCGGAAGAGATAGGACGTAGGAATCTGCTTCACGAGGGTCCAATTTAAACCTTGGGTTTCGATTCTCTGGTAAATAAACACAGCATCTTCCTCTTCAAAATACCCTTGGGAGCTTTGATTGGTAGCGATTTGCTTGTTGTACCAGGAGGCATGTAGACGCTTGCCGTATTCCTCACTGTTGCTTCCGTATACAATCTTGCCATCGCCATCCAGCAGCCAAATGTTTTCCTGTTTCTGATCATATAACTGACTGACGATGTCGGTAAGAGCCGTTAGCTTAACATCGATCGACAGGAAGCCGATTGGAGTGGTAGTTGGAATCCTTTCAATTCGTCTATGCAATGTGAACACAGGCTCCGGTATGAGTTGCGGGATAGGTGAAGTTAGGCCGTAGCTGTGACTTATATGTGTACTTTGTATAACCACAGGAGAACTGCTAGTGATATCTGAGTCGGCATAGGGAGGAATACCCTGCCAACGTTTGGGTGTATTCTGGGTGAGCAAAGTGGCTTTTCTATCCTTGGCACCGTACAGATACACCTGGGATATATCTGGCATGGATGAAGAAATGTAATTTAGAGAAGAATAAATTCGTGTATTTGCTGCCATATCCTCATATCCCGCTTCGAGCAGTCTGTAGAAATCTGAATCTGAATAAACGATAAGGGAGAGACGATTGATCTCCTGAATCAGACTTTCGATGTTTCTATTGCCTTGAAAGAGGAGGTTCGTATTCTCGTCTACTGCCCTTGTTCTTAGGGATTGAGTGCTATAGTGATAGCTAATAAACATGGTGGCCATAATACAAATTAACGTTGGCAGTAGGATAAAAACGATCAATTTTGTGCGAATCGTGTTCCATTTCATCGAAATTTGTCACATCCGATCAATATTTTACACCTGAAAGATCACTTTAGTAGGTGTGAGGTACCCTGAAAAAAACAGATAATATGTGTATAAAGCATAAACAAGTAAGTGAGCAAAAGAAAGGGGGGGGCAATAAATGCGCGGCACTAAGTTGTCCCAGTTAGGTCAACAGCTTTTTTTCGTTGGTCCGGCAGTTTTGTTTTTTACCTTAATAACGATTATCCCATTTTTGATGGGGATGTATTACTCTTTCACAGATTGGAACGGTGTATCCGGTAATGTAAGTTGGGTCGGATTTCAAAACTTTTCCACTATTTTCTCAAATGACCCTGACTTCTGGTCTTCCTTTTGGTTTACGGTAAGATTTACGGTGTTAGGTGTGATTTTGACTAACGTGGTAGGCTTCTTCTTGGCTTATCTGTTAACTAAACCTTTAAAGACACGTAACATGCTTCGGACCATTTTCTTTATGCCGAACGTGATCGGGGGATTGTTGCTTGGTTTCATCTGGCAATTTATCTTCATCAAAGGGTTCGCCACTATGGGCGACCTTACAGGATGGTCCTTCTTTAATCTTCCTTGGCTCGGTGATGCCACAACAGGATTCTGGGCGATTGTAATGGTCTTTGTTTGGCAGTCTTCCGGTTATCTAATGGTTATCTACATTGCCTCGTTGAGTAACGTATCTAAAGAAGTACTAGAAGCGGCTGATATTGATGGGGCTTCCCGTTGGCAGGTGCTACGCAATATCGTAGTTCCACTAATTATGCCTGCTGTAACTATCGGATTATTCTTGGCCATTTCCTGGTCATTCAAAATGTTTGACCTTAACTTGTCCTTGACGAAGGGCGGACCGTTCAAATCGACGGAATCCGTTGCTATGAATATTTACAATGAAGCCTTCCTGAACAATCGTTACGGGCTGGGTACTGCAAAAGCGCTGCTGTTCTTTGTAATTGTAGCCATCATTACTCTGATTCAGGTCCGTATCACGAAGAGCAAGGAGGTTGAAGCGTAATGAAACCTACAGAAAAAAAGAGATGGAATATTGGCACGGAAGTGATAATGATCCTTCTGGCCCTGCTCTTTCTCTCTCCATTCTATTTCTTGCTCGCAAACTCGGTGAAATCCTTCGGTGAAATTCTGAGTGATGCGGCAAGCTGGCCAAAAGTATTTATGTGGTCGAACTATTCAACCGCCTGGAAATTAGCCCGTTTCGGTGAAGCTTTCCGAAACTCGGTTATTATCACAGTGATCAGTGTTATTCTAATCTCTCTGTTCAGTGCGATGGCATCCTATCGTATGGTTCGGGCGAATACGAAATTCAATCAGTTCTTGCTGCTTATATTTGTAGCGGCAATGGTAGTTCCGTTTCAAACGATCATGATTCCAATTCTGAAGGTCGTAAATGTTATTGGAGTAAACAACTCTTTCCTTGGTTTGATTATCACGAATCTAGGGATCAGTGTTCCGATGGCGATCTTCCTGTTCCACGGCTTTATCAAGTCCGTTCCTCTTGAAATTGAAGAGGCGGCTACAGTAGATGGATGTAATCCTATTACCGTGTTCTTCCGTATTGTGCTTCCTTTGCTGAAGCCAATGGTGATGACAACGATCGTGCTAAACGCACTTGGAATATGGAATGACTATCTGTTGCCATCCTTGATTCTTCAGGCACCAGAGCTTCGGACCATTCCACTGGCGACTTTCTCCTTCTTTGGTCAATACACCAAACAATGGGATATGGCACTTCCGGCTCTCGTAATCGGGGTCGCACCAATTATCATTTTCTACCTGTTTATGCAACGTTACATTGTTGAGGGAATAGCGGCTGGCTCGGTGAAAGGTTAACACCGAGCCCTTCGTTCCAAATATTTTTTAAGCAGTCCACTATTTTAAGGGGGAATATATAATGAAGAAGAAACACTCCGCAGTTGCTCTATCAGCAGTAATGGCAATGAGTTTAGCTCTAACGGCATGTGGTGGTAATAATAACGCTTCTAGTAACTCACAAAATGGAAGCGCTGGCACAAATTCAGGTGAAGTGAAGACCGTAAAGATCTTCCAATTCAAAACTGAAATCGTAGAAGGCCTCAATGAGCTTAAGGTTGAATTCGAAAAAGAATACCCTAACATCAAGCTGGATATCCAAACAGTTGGGGGTGGTGCGGACTACGCAGCAGCATTGAAAACTAAATTCGCTTCCGGCGATGCGCCTGATATTTTCTCCAATGGTGGATATGCAGAAATGGAACTTTGGGGAGACAAGATGGAAGATCTGTCCGACCAACCTTGGGTAAAAGATCTGATTCCTATGGCTGCTGAGCCTATGACTAAAGATGGAAAAGTATACGGTATGGCAATGAACCTTGAGGGTATCGGTATTGTGTATAACAAGGACTTGTTCGCTAAAGCAGGAATCACTGAAACTCCAAAAACATTGTCACAGCTTGAAGAAGCAGCTAAAAAGCTGCAAGCTATCGACGTAACTCCTTTTGGTAATGCATATCAGGAATGGTGGCTGCTGGGTAACCAAGGGATCAGTGTAGCCTTTGCACAACAAGATAATGTAGATGAATTCATCAAAGGTTTGAATGAAGGAACTGGTACAATTGTAGGAAATAAAACGTTTGAAGAGTGGAGCAAGTATCTCAAACTGACTTTACAATACGGACAAAAGAATCCTTTGACCACAGATGCTAACACCCACCTGGCAATGTTCGCTAAAGGCGAAACTGCAATGATGCAAGAAGGTAACTGGGCACAAACTCTTGTTGATAACATCACTCCTGATATGAACATTGGTATGTTCCCTATGCCAATCAATGAAGATGCTGAGAAGAATGACAAAATGACTGTAGGTATCCCTGCGAACCTAGTAGTCAACAAAGAATCCGGTTCTAAAGAAGAAGCAAAAACTTTCTTGAACTGGTTGGTAACTTCCGATATGGGTAAAGAGTACATCGTTAAAAAATGGAAATTCATCCCTGCTTTGTCCACAATCGAAGCAACACCTGAAGACATCGGTATGCTTGGAGCAGACGTATGGAACTATGTAAAAGAAAACAAAGTTTATGGCCTGCAATCCTCCAAATTTCCTGATGGTGTAACGCAAGAATTTGCCAGCGTGATTCAACAGTTCATCGCTGACAAGGTTGACGTTAACGGCTGGATGACTGGTATGCAAGCTGCATGGGACAAGCTTAAAAAATAAGTAAAGCACATTTATAGAGAAGATTTAATGGATATTAGTGGTTAACAGAAGCGCTCTCCGTATACCTCATCAATTTGAGACGGGGAGCGCTTTTTTTGGGAACCAGGGCTGAATATCAAGGGATGGGGAGAAGCGCCAATGAAACGATATGATCATGTTCAGATGGGTGTGGACTATTACCCGGAGCATTGGGATGAATCCATGTGGGAACCAGATATCAAGTTGATGAAAGAAACAGGTGTTAAAGTAGTCCGGGTTGCTGAGTTCGCATGGAGCCGACTGGAGCCAACTGAGGGGAATTACCAGTTCGAGTGGCTGGACCGCGCGCTGAACCTTTTTCATCAATATGATCTGCAGGTTGTGATGGGTACTCCAACAGCTACACCGCCAAGATGGTTAACGACGAAATTTCCGGATGTGCTTCCGGTGTTTGCTAATGGAGAGACCTTTCACCCGGGGGTACGTGGACACCGCTGCTATAACAGCACATCACTGCGTGAGTATGGCAGCCGTATTATTCTGCGTCTTGCCGAGCGTTACAGTGAACACCCGGCCGTCATAGGCTGGCAGACTGATAATGAATTTGGCATGTTGGATTGTCATTGTGACGCTTGTAATACTGCTTTTCGAGCATGGGTACAAGCTAAATACGGAACACTGGATGAGGTCAATGCAGAATGGGGAACCGTAGTTTGGAGCGGGGAGTACAGCGATTGGAATGAGCTTACCGTACCGCTGGGCGGATCACCTCATCAGAATCCCTCTTTTCTACTGGACTTTCAGCGGTTTCAGTGGGATTCGGTGGTAGCGTTTCAGACGGCGCAGATCAATATTTTGCGTATGATTTGTCCAGAGCATTTCATAACCCATAACTTTCACAGCTATCCGCAGCGTCTCGATATGTACGCAGTGGGTGCAGATCTGGATGTGGCTGCGTTTGATTATTATCCGAATACTTCGCCAACCAAACAAGATACGACGCCTTATAGCGGAGCGCTTTCATTGGACGTAACCCGTGGCATCAAACGTCAAAACTTCTGGATTATGGAGCAGCTGAGTGGATCGCCGGGTTGTTGGATGCCGATGTGGCGAACCCCTTATCCAGGACTGATTCGTGCCTATGCATGGCAGGCGATTGCTAGAGGTGCGGATACGGTTGTTCATTTTCGCTGGAGAAGTGCAACTTCAGGAGCAGAACAATTCTGGCACGGGCTGATTGACCACAGCAATGTTCCGGGACGCAGATTAGCGGAGTTCACGCAGCTATGTCATGAGGTTAATAGGCTGAGCGACAAGCTCCAAGGAACGATGCTGAAAAACGAAGTGGCTATCCTCCATTCCCATGAAGAGAAGGCCGCACTGGATATTCAGCCGCAGGCAGAGGGCTTTGATTATTATGAGAACATTAAGCAGATTCACCGGGCGGTAACCAGGCTTGGCATCGGCTGCGATGTTATCGACCTCAGACAACCGCTTGATGGATATAAAGTAGTGATCGCTCCGAATTTATATTTGCTGGATGAGGAGATCGTACGTAATCTGGAGGATTTTGCCCTCGCTGGCGGGACCTTGCTGATCACCAACCGTAGTGGTGTCAAAAATATAAACAACATCGCAGTCATGCAACCGCTGCCCGGGCAGCTGAGCTACTGTACCGGCGTTGAAGTGCTGGAGTATGATCCGATTGGCGCTGAAACACATGCCATCATGGACGCGGAGGGTAACCAATACGAATGTACGCAGTGGTGCGACATTCTCCGGCCGGTAGTGGCCCAGCCGATTGCTTGGTATGGTGATGATTTCTATCGCGGCACACCCGCTGTAACTGTTAATTCCTTCGGTAAAGGTCAGGTTTATTACTTCGGAACTCATGCGGAAGAGAAGTACTGGTCAGTTCTATTAGAGAACCTGACTAAGGAAAAAGGGTTATTACGCTTTGAAGGATTGCCAAACGGAGTACAAGCCTCCGTGCGGACTGGAAATCAGGGAAGCTTCTTATTCCTGCTTAACCTGAGCCGCGAGTCGGTGATCGTTCCGTTGCCACGAGAATACAGCAGCCTGCTGGATAATAAGATTCGATCGGGAGAGCTCCAGCTCGAGCCGTATGGTGTTGAGGTGCTGGAGATTTGAGTGGTTTTGAGTAAAGAGGTATTGAAGTGGGTTTGGGAGTGTGGCAGGAGAGAGGAAAGTGGAGTGAGGGATGTGTGGAGTAAGGTGAAGTGAGGTTGGTGAAGATGGAGTGAGGGATGTGTGGAGTAAGGGAAGAGCGGTGTAGGGGAATGTGTGGAGTAGGAATAGTGAAGTAAGTGGAAGTGTGTAGTAAAAAATGAGTGGAGTAGGGCATGCAGAAACTTTAACAGAAGCACAACAGAAAATAGTTGCACTTCGTACACTTATTTGAAGTGTTGGAGTGTTTAATTGGTTTTAGTTGCACTTTGTGCAGCTAAAAATCGGCTTATCCCGCTGCAAGGCCATTTTCCGAGAATATAGTTGCACAGAATACACTTATATGGATAATTTCTGCCTTGCAGGCTATTTTAAGTGTACAAAGTGCAATTATTTCGTTTGACTTACTCATACTGAACTGAAGAGAGCTGCACAATGGACTCCATCATGATCAGATTTCCACATGGACTCCAACATGATCAGATTTCCGCATGGGCTCCAACATGATCAGATTTCCGCATGGACTCCATCATGATCAGATTTCCACATAGACTCCTATCATGTACAGATCTACACGATCCAGCTCAGAGGTGCCGCACACTCGCAGCCAAATGCACCCAGCCAACGTACCGTACCGTACCGCACTTCACCGTACCGCCCATTTCTACACAATAGTAGCGCATACCATACTCTTACTACGTTCTAGCCGCATATTCCCAGCGAGCAATTTTTCCACAGTGGGCGGGACATTTTTAATGCAGGCGTCTAAATTGCTCCGGCGTAGTCCCGGATTGCTTGCGAAATGTGGCTACATAATGGCTGACATCGCGGAAGCCGACTAGCTGGGAGATAGCTTTTACCGTAAGATCGGGTTGGCTTACGAGCATTTCTTTGCTTTTGCGGATGCGTAAACGTACGAAGTAGGCATAAGGCGAGAGTCCGAAAGTTTGGACGAATAGGTTGTTAAGATAGCGCCCAGATACCCCTAGTTCATCGGCTAGATCGTTCAGTCCGAGATCAGGATCGCCATAATGGCTGTCCATCCATTTTAGCAGTGGCTGCAGCTTATCTACATTGCGGGAAATCGCCGTATTGTTATGAAGCTGGCCATATTTACTCAAAGTAAGCAAAAAACGATAAGCATCTGTGGAGGCGCCGAGACCAAACATATCCTGGTAGGCATCATGACGATCCAGCATTTCCTTCAGCAGATTGGGGAGAGGCGCTTCATTTTCCCAACGGTAAAAAGAATTACTATTCATCCCAAGCGTCTCCAAAATAGATTGTGCCGAATCGCCACCGAACGTTAGATAATAGGTACCCCAGTTTTTAGTGGAGGCCTCATAACGATGGGGTGTATAGGGAAGTAGTAATACGCCGCTGCCTACGGGCAAGGAAAAGGTTTTATTGTCAAAATGGATAATCCCTTCACCTTCTGAGGTCTGAAGCCAATGATACGTGTCATAGCCATCGGGGCGGGATACTTTTTCCTGATCATGATTGTGCCCCATACTGTCTAAAGTGATTGGCAAGTGCTGTCCACCTTCATGGACGAATACGATCCTGCGATGCATGATTTCGGACAATGTTATCCTCTCCTGTTAGTTCTATATTCTTATATGTATGAGATATTATTTTATATTTAAAGGGCAACCTTAACCATTTACAATAGATATATAATTATACTATAAAGGGTGTGCGAAGTGTGATTAACGATAAATTACCTAAAATTTGGTACGGTGGAGATTACAATCCGGAGCAATGGGATGCGCCTGTATGGGCTGAGGATGAACGGATGTTCAAGCTGGCGGGAATTGATGTTGCCACAATTAATGTGTTTTCCTGGGCTTTAATTCAACCTTCCGAAGATACTTATGATTTCTCCTCATTGGATGAATTAATGGATAGACTATATAAAAATGGAACTTATGTATGTCTAGCTACAGGAACAGGAGCGCATCCAGCTTGGATGGCTCACCGATATCCTGAAGTGACACGTGTCGATGTCCAGGGCAGAAAACGTAAGTTCGGTGGACGTCATAACTCCAATCCGAACAGTTCAGTTTACCGCAAGTATGCAGCGAAGCTGGCTGG
Source organism: Paenibacillus sp. FSL H3-0329 (assembly GCF_037963285.1). Lineage (NCBI taxonomy): Bacteria > Bacillati > Bacillota > Bacilli > Caryophanales > Paenibacillaceae > Paenibacillus > Paenibacillus sp. FSL H3-0329. The sequence continues at coordinate 1,008,837 of NZ_CP150150.1, forward strand.
TAAGCTGGCAGAACGTTACAAGGATCATCCGGCACTGGTAGCTTGGCATATTTCTAATGAATATGGTGGCTATGATTATTCCGAACAGTCCGCTGCTGCCTTCCGTGTCTGGTTGAAGGAGCGTTATGGTTCGCTGGATGCTTTGAACAAGGCTTGGAATACACGCTTTTGGGGACATACGTTTTATGATTGGGAAGAAATTGTGGTGCCAAATGAGCTGAGTGAAGAATGGAACGGTAACCGTACTAACTTCCAAGGGATCTCGTTGGACTATCGCCGTTTTATGTCTTATAGCTTGCTCGAATGTTACAAAATCGAATATGAAGCGATCAAAGAACACAGCACCAACGTACCTGTTACAACGAACCTGATGGGCTTTTATCCGGAGCTAGATTATTTTGAGTGGGCCAAGCATATGGATGTAATTTCTTGGGACAACTATCCTTCACTGGACACACCGGTCAGCTTTACAGCAATGACACATGATCTTATGCGTGGATTAAAAAATGGCCAACCGTTCATGCTGATGGAGCAAACACCGAGCCAGCAGAACTGGCAACCGTACAACTCTTTGAAACGTCCAGGCGTTATGCGCCTATGGAGTTACCAGGCTGTAGCGCGTGGTGCAGATACTGTGTTGTTCTTCCAGCTGCGTCGTTCGATAGGGGCTTGTGAAAAGTATCATGGAGCGGTAATTGAGCATGTGGGTCATGAACACACACGGGTATTCCGTGAATGTGCTGAGCTGGGCAAAGAGCTGGAGCAGCTTGGAGATCAACTACTGGATGCGCGCAGTGCGGCTAAAGTAGGGATCATCTACGATTGGGAAAATCGTTGGGCACTTGATCTATCAAGCGGTCCGTCGGTTGCCTTGGATTACGTGAATGAAGTTCACAAATATTATGATGCGCTGTATCAGCAAAATATCGAAGCCGACATGATCGGGGTCGAAGAGAACCTGTCCAAGTATGAAATTGTTATCGCACCTGTAATGTACATGGTCAAGCCAGGTTTTGCAGAGAAGGTTGAAGCCTTTGTAAAAGCGGGCGGCACATTCATTACGACTTATTTCAGCGGTATTGTTAATGAGAACGACCTTGTAACGGTTGGAGGTTATCCAGGCGAATTGCGTAAGGTGCTTGGAATTTGGGCAGAGGAAATCGATGCATTACTGCCAGGTATGAGCAATGAGCTCGTGCTGGATAAAACGTGGGGTAGCTTGAGTGGTTCTTATAAATGTGATCTGCTCTGCGATCTGATCCATGCCGAAGGGGCAGAAGTTTTGGCAGAGTACGGTTCTGATTTCTATAAAGGAATGCCTGCACTGACTGTGAATAAATTTGGCGAAGGTAAAGCTTATTATGTGGCGACTAGCCCAGAAGCTGGATTCCTGCAAGGATTCCTAGCGAATCTGTGTGCCGAAAAGAACATTCAGCCGCTGGTAACTGCACCGGAAGGTATCGAATCTGTTCAACGTGTGAAGGATGGCGTATCTTATCTGTTCTTGCTGAACCACACCGCTGGTGATTTAAGCGCCGATATTGGGGCGGCTGAGCGTACTGATCTACTGACAGGTAATGTAATTAGCGGTTCAGCTGTTGTGCCGGGTCGCGGAGTATTGATTTTGTCGGATAAAAAATAGTTGAGTCTCGTCTAACCTATATAAATTTGAAATCCCCACTACAAAACGCTTTTATGAAGCTGATCGTAGGTGGGGATTTTTTCTGTTATCTTTTGGTGTTTCAGTCGCTGCTCATTGTGCCTTCAGCCGTACCCATGGGGTTTCCGCTGCTTAAAGTAATGCTCTCCGCCAAAGTGGAATCGGATTTCAGCGTATATTGGATAATGTCACCAGCTTTCAGGTCAGCTAAGCTGATCGTGTTCTCCTGACGTGTGCCATTGTCGGAGGTCACCGTTACAATTTTGGTATCAGCATCAATTGTAATATCTGTGGTTTGCTCGGAGAAGGTTTGCTGCATCCCACCGCCCTGTGGTCCACCACCTTGTCCACCGCCGTCAGGGCCACCTCCTTCCGGCATTCCCCCCTCTGGAGGTGTACCGTTTTCTGAGCCTTGATCACCTTCGGGTCTTTCCGGTGGAGTACCGGCCTGACCATTTTGCATATCGGCTCCAGCCGTACCTCCAGTGCCTTGTGCGGGCGGGGAAGGCATTTCTGACGTATAGATTGTAATCGTGTTGTCGCTAATACTCTTAATCTTGCCGAAATTCATGGACATGTCGGGTCTGCCGTTTTGTTGATTGTCGTTTCCTTGAGATTGCTGTGCATCAGTGTTATCTACGGGTGCCGTGTTCGCTTGGTTATTGGCAACTGCTGTTCCTTCGGCCTCCGAATTCGTGCTGCAGCCAGCCAATAGTAGAGAAGCGAGTAGACTTCCTGAGATCATAATCGGTATTAATTTCTTCATTTATTTTCTCTCCTTAATAGTTTTAGATTGATTAGGAGAAATATATCAGACGGTTCTGAAAGGTTGCTTAAGATCAGCTGAAAGTTTGCCTAAAGAAATAGATCAAGGAAATGCTATATAATAATCATATAAGTGGGATAAAACTCTACAAAGGTAAGTCATGGTAAGACATAACCAACGTTCAGGAAAGAGGCAGTGCATGAAGAATTTACTCGTAACAGGCTACCGTGCGCATGAGCTCGGTATTTTTGACAATAAACATCCGGGAATTCCTTATATCAAAAAGGCGCTGTCTAACAGATTAAAGCCGCTAATTGAAGAAGGCATCGAATGGATTATTACCCCCGGCCAGTATGGTGTCGATCTTTGGGCTTGTGAGGTGGTATGTGAACTCAAGACTCAATATCCTGAATTGAAATTGGGGATCATTACGGCGCATACTGGACAGGAAGAGAAGTGGAAGGAAGAGAAGCAGGAGGAATACCGACGTATTATTGCGGGTGCGGACTTTTGCAGGGCGGTCAGTAATGCCCCTTATGACGGCAGCTGGCAGTTCAGGGCCAGAGATGACTTGTTGTTCCGCAAAAGTGACGGAATATTGCTCTTTTATGATGAGGATGCGGCGGAAGGCAGCCCGAAGTTTTTTAAAGAACGAGCGCTGAAGCTGCATGCAGAGGGAGACTACGAGCTGTTTCTTATTCATTCTGATGAGATTCAAAATATTGCCGATGAAGAAAATCAGCGAGATTATGAATAAAGCTACGAACGAAGACATCGCGAAATAAAAAAGCCCGAATCGGCATTGGGAAATCACCGTTACGGGCTTTAGTTTCTATTTGAACGAGAGGTGGAGAATAGGATGAGTGAGGTCAATCAAGCAGATATTTGTTATGTTATTTTGCTTAGCCCGACGAATCAAGACCGTAGAGACATGGAGATTATTCGTGGTCATGTTAAACATTTACAAGAGCTGGACCGCAAAGGACAATTAGTGCTGTGTGGTCCCTTTAGTGATTGTCCTGGCGGCATGGTTATTGTAAGAGCGAACTCACGCGAAGAAGCCGTTCTCCTTGCCGAAAAAGATCCTTACGTGCTGTCTGGTATTCGTAGCTATGAAGTGCGTACATGGAGTCTGTCCCATGAGGGAAACAGGCATTTAGGTATTGTTCCACTCCAGGAATAGGTTTAATCAAATGAAGCTTTTTAGCGAAGGTGCTTTTCGCACCTTGTAATGCTGCTCATAAGCATAGGCTAGCTTGATAAGCGTGGGCTCCTGATAAGCTTTTGCTGAGAAGGTTACACCAAAGGGAGCACCGGCCGACGTGTACCCAGAAGGAACGACGAGGGACGGATATCCTGCTCTGGAAGTAATTCTGGCGCCAAAATCGGCAGGGAACAGCAGGGCATCCAGATTGTATTCTTTCATAGTGGCATCGATGCCTTCTTCCTTGCACAGCTTCAGGTCAGTCGCACGATGGCGTAAATATTGAGCTTCGCTTTGTGTGCCGGAGGAGGTATATTCCGCATCTATTAACGTAGCTTGACCAAATCTCAAAGTCTCCACAGGGTGTGCATGATTAAAATCAATAATATCCTTCAAGGTTCGCATAGGTGCTCCGGGGCTCAAATGAGATAAATAAGCATTCAGTGCTGTTTTGAATTCGTTTAATACCACCGAAGAGTAACTAATTTCGCGGGCGGTTTTAATATCCGCGGGATCAATGATGGTTGCTCCAAGCTCTCTCATCCTGTTGACGGAAGCGTTGAACAAGGCAAGCTGCTCATCTGTTAGCTCCTCAAAATAATAATCACGTGGTATCCCAATTCTAGCTCCCTGCAAACCATTCGGATCAAGGAATACAGTATAATCCCCGTGGACTTTACCTGTATTTGTTCCCATCGCTGCATCGTGCTGATCATTGCCCAGCATGGCGTTTAGTAGCAACACGGCATCATGAACGGTTCTAGCCATAGGCCCTGCGGTGTCTTGTGTATTGGAGAGCGGCAGGATTCCTGAACGGCTGAGCAGCCCCACGGTTGGCTTAATGCCGATGATGGAGCCCAAATTACCGGGATTAAGAATCGATCCTGAAGTTTCTGTGCCAACAGAGACCGTACAGAAATTACAAGCGACAGCTACTGCTGAACCCGCACTAGAGCCGCCGGTTGGCGTAGAAATATTGTAGGGGTTAAGGACTTGCCCGCCGCGGGAGCTGTAACCGGAGGGCATGCCGTTCGTCATAAAATTGGCGAATTCGGTCATATTGGCTTTACCCATAATAATGGCTCCGGCTTCACGCAGTTTGGTAACTATAAACGCATCTTCCCCGGCAAAAGAATTCGCCAAAGCCAGCGAACCCGCACTTGTATGCATTTTGTCCCCAGTATTGATGTTATCTTTCAATAACACAGGTATCCCGTGCAGGGGTCCTCGAGGGCCTTTAATTGCCCGTTCCACATCCAGAGATTCTGCGATAAACAACGCATCAGGATTAATCTCCAGTACAGAGTTAATCGTCAGGCCGTTTTTGTCGTGATCAGCAATACGTTCATAATACATGAGAACTAGTTGTTTTGACGTAATTTCTCCGGCTTCTAATGCAGCTTGGATGTCCGGTATGGTGGCCTCTACGATTTCAAAACTCATATGCGTTCACGCTTCTTTCCCTCTAGGATATGGCTTCTCCTTCATCTAACCATAATTTGGGTGTTGTTGGTAGTTTTCTTTTTAGACTTACATTTTGATTGGCCATTTGATATATTCAGGTGTGCATTGTAATTTTTTTATTTTTCTAGATTAGGAGCTAAATTAAGAACATGAAAAACCACAACTTTGCTTCAAAAGTTATTACTTTTTTTGTGGTGATGATAAGTTTTGCTGTTTTATTTTCAAGTCAAGCCTTTGCGGACGACAGTGATCTCAAATGTTATTTGGACGGTAAGCAATTACATTTTAATGTAAGTCCTATCCTAAAAGATGGAGTTACATATGTACCCATGCGGTCGATATTTGAAGCTTTAGGCGCAACTATAAAATGGGATAATCATGCGAAGTCGGTCTCAGCGGTTAAAGGGGATATTAACATTTTTTATCTGGTCAAAGAAGGAAGAGTAATTGTAAACGCCAAAGAGAATGAGCATGTCTTAAAGGGTATCAATTTTCAAAATAATACACTCGTCCCTCTAAGATTTATTAGCGAAGTGTTGGGTAGTAGTGTCACTTGGGATGAAGGTGCAAAATCTATTTACATAACCTCACCAGTTGCCGAGGAGAAGCTTATTGCTCCGGTTAACAGAACAATTTCAGTAGGAAGTCAAGAGCAATCAAAATCGTTATCAGATGAGAGAAACAGGTTTGTTATAAACGTAAAGCACTACGGTATTAAAAATAATCAGTTGTATAGCTTGCTCGAATTTTCTAACATGGATAATAAAGACATCTCAATAAATTTTAAGCCCGGTGATCAAAAAATCATAAAGACGTTCTCAAAGGAAAAGGATCCCATGCCGACTCTGAAAATTGAAAATTGTACGGAAGTAACCCATAAAGTAGTTATCGATAATATTGGCGGGAATATATATAAAATCCCGGAATTTTCAGTTAATCAGGCGTGTGTCAGTTCCAACCAATCCCAACAAGATGCGCTTGATGTATGGCGGAACAACAATTCCGGCCTCTCGGAATTAGGCAGTAACCTCGTGTCTGTCCGTAAATATATTCAAGATCAGACGGGTGGGCTGCAAAACTTTGTGATCCCAGCCAATAAAGCTGAACAGCTGATCTTGGTCGCCCCAGTTGGAGGGAAGGATAGGTTGGTTGTGGAGGGCAGTTATTTTGTAGGAGGTCTATCAAATAAGACTATAGAATTCCAACTAGATTATGAAGTGGTTTCCGAGCTCGATTTGGGTATTTATAGTTACATATATACGGAACCTGTATATTAAGGATCGTTTTATTAGAAAAGAGGTGTCCGAACGGCCAAAATAAATGGCTGCTCAGACACCTCTTTTATTGTTAGTGTGTAGATTAAAGTCTGACAATTACTCCTGTGCTGCTGTAAACCCCTCTTCCGCTAAATATTCTTTAGCTTCCTCAAGCGTTTCAAACGCCATCTCCAGATTGAGGTCGGCATAGACATACCATAAATCATCCTCAAGCTTTAGGGTTAGGGTATGGCCCTCATCATTAGTCCAGAGTGTATCGGCAGTTGCCGCAGCCTTTTTCTTTCTTTTGCTGGCTACAGGAGCATCAGGAATGTAAATAGACAGTGAGGTGATGGAGGCATCCAGCAAACTCCGCAGCTCGGATTCCGAGTAGTCGCGAATATTCACGAAGCCCTTATCGTCTGTCTCGTAGCCCCGCAGTAAGCCTGCGAACACATAGCCATTACCATTTGGATGCAGGTGAAAAGCAACGGTTTTCTTATCATGCTGGCTTTCCTCGTAGTGATAGTTCACGCGCCCAAGGGATACATTTTTGCGTTCCAGCTGGGGGTAAGAGTCGAGAATCGCTAATTTTTGTTCAAAAGTAAGCATATACAGCCTCCGGTTTTCGGTGTGATTGTGCACATGATTATACCATGTCGATGGATCGTAGACTATTTTTTTAGTCATCAAGCGGCAGAGACAGCACGAAGGTGCAGCCTTTGTCTGAGTGCTCCTCAAGCACGAGGCTTCCGTTCATAGATTCGGCCAACAGACGGCTGAAGGTTAGGCCGAGTCCTAAACCACGCAGTGTACTCTGCTTGTCGCTGCCCCGGAAGAAGGCTTCGAAGACATGCTCACTATGATTGGATGAGATGCCAAGCCCATTATCTTGAACACGGATTTCGGCAAAGCCATGACCTTGCTGCTCCAGCAGTTCTATCGTAAGCTGCACCCTTCGATCAGGAGCTTTGGCTTGTACGCTGTTATTAAGTAGATTGACGATAATCTGCTGGATACGAAGGGAGTCCCCACGCAAAAACAAGGGATTGATCGGCATATGGAGCACGGGTTCAGCAACTTCTTCCGCCTGTGTCAGCTTCCATTGATATACGATTTCGGATATCAGGGGTACGGCATCCAGTCGGTCGTGACGAACGGAAACCATTCCTGCAGTCAGGGCATTGTAATCCAGAAGGTCGGCTACCATTCGCTGCAACCGCCCAGCCTCCAGCAGGGCAATATCCAGAAATTCCACAGCTTCATCACCTTCAACGACCCCTTCGCGGACGGCATGCACCAGGCCTTTAATAGAAGTTACGGGTGTTTTCAACTCATGGGAGACTCCGGCCAGCATTACGGCTCGAGACTGCTCAAATTGCTGTAACTTGCCTGCCATCTCTTCAAAAGACATCATCAGCTCATGAATTTCCCGCTCTTTAGCATCCTTATCTAGAACGATATCATAACGGCCATGGCTGATTTGAGCCGCTGCCTCGACTACCTTCTGAATGGGTTTTGCCAGTTTACGAGATAAAAGGTAAATGGTTAGCCAACTTAAGATGATTAGAAACAGCAGCAGTATGGAGAAAAATATGATCTCCTCCTGTGGAATATGCCGCAGCGATTTTTTGGATTGCAGAACAATAACCTGTCCCAGTGTTTTGTCATCCGAATTTATGGAAGCCACAGCAGCTTTAAACTCCGGACTACGGGAGTCGTTCAGGCTATCATTAAGCTTATATCTCATTTCCTTGTCAGTTAGAGGTGGCAGGGAGAACAGCATTTGACCTTGTTGATCTGTAATGATCACGCACATCTCTATGGTTAACTTGAAAAACCGTTTCCGGTCTTCGATCAGCTTTTCGAGATTTTGGCTGATTTCAATGGAGCCTTCCATATTTAAGCTGCGATCTGCAATCTCCTGTGCCAAAAGCCCCGCAGTCTGCAGACGATTGCTCATAGCCTCCTGACGGATCCACCATAATGTAGCTAAAGCTGTGAGGAGCAGGCCTACACTAATAATGAGCAGATAACGTATCGTCCAGTAAGAAAGGATAGAGGTGCGTTTGGCGTTGTTTCTCTTTAAGTTGTCCATAATTGATATCCCGTCCCCCTTAGGGTACGGATTTCCCCCTCACTAGTAGGCCAGTGCGACAACGCTTGGCGTAGTCTTTTGATCGACAAATCTACCGCCCGGTCGCTTCCTTCATAATCCATTTCCCATACAAATTCTATTAATTGCTCACGCGTACAAATCTGATTAGGCCTTTCAGCGAGAAATAACAGCACTGACATATCCCGAGGACTAAGACTCAGCTCAGCCCCATTCAAAAAGACAGCACGTGCTGTGAAGTCGATAAACAAACTGCCATAATGCCGTTTACGGCTGCCATCTGACCACTGCGAGGGACGGCGTAAGACAGCGTTCACACGTGCCACCACTTCCTCGGGAATAAAAGGTTTAGACATATAATCATCCGCACCACCGTCGAGGCCGGCTAGCCGGTCATTGATCCCATCTCTTGCCGTCAGCATGATCACAGGGCAGCTGCTTTTTTCACGGATGAGCTTAAGCAGTTCAAAGCCGTCCATGTTTGGCAGCATGATGTCTAGTAATACTAATGAAGGAGGAGATATAGCAAAAGACTCCAGCGCAGCGCGTCCATCAGCTACACGGGTGACTTGAAAGCCTGCTTTTTTCAGATAAGCACTGAGGACCCTAGAGATGGCTTCTTCATCTTCTACAACAAGAATGGATTTCGTCAAATTGGAGTACCTCCAGTCCATAAAATTTACGACAAGTTTAACACATCATAGCCCGCTCTGCTCTGACTTCTTCCTGACATATTGCTTTGTTAGAATGAGGGACGAGCTTGAAAGCATACAGAAATTATGAATATTGGAGGGAACAGGATGAAGAGAAAAAGAATAGCCTTGATCGCTGCAGGAGTTATTATCGTAGGAGTAGTCACAGGTTATACATTACTGGATAAATCGCTGGGCAATAATGTAGAGATCGAGTCCGTGATTCCAAATCAAGCAACAACAGCAGGTGCTGGAGAGACAACAAATAACACTGGAGCATCAGCAGGGGTGGCGGTCACAGCCGAACAATTAAACGGGGATTGGACCCTTGCGGAGACCTCTAAAGTCTATTGGTCAGTGACGACCTCTAAAGAAACAGTAAACTTCGTAGACAACAAAGTTCAGGGCACCTGGAAGGTAAATATAGAGGATTCTACTTCGATGGCCGGGGAAGGGACAGTGGATATGAGCGCTCTGGATTCTGGCAATAGCCAACGGGACGAGCATGTAAAAGGAGAGGATTTTCTATCCGTTACGGAATTTCCACAATCCACGTTTGTAGTGAAGTCATTTTCGGAGCTGCCGGCAGAATGGACTGAAGGAGCAACTGTGCCTGTTGAAATGCAGGGGACGCTTACCGTAAAAGGAGTAGAAAAGGACGTCACCTTTCAGTCGCAAGCGGCGTATAGCGGGGGACAGTTGATGTTGTCGGGAACGACAACAGTAGCCTTTTCTGACTTTGGTCTAAGCAATCCCCACACCGTTGTGCTGGATACAGAAAATAATCTTGAGGTTCGCTTGGAGCTTGTGCTGACAAAATAGTAGCTCTTCCGTAAGGATAACGCTGCTGTGAATTTTATAGAGAGACTGTACTGAAGAGATTTTCCCAGGCCGTGTTGGCGTTTGGGAGAGTCTCTTTGGTTTGGAATGAATTGTATGTTTTAATAGTAGTATCTGTCGAATAACTAGCAATAGTGGAGGTGTTCTTTGTGATCAAGGTGGCGGCAGCAATTATACATAATGTAGAAGGGCAGATTCTTATTGCCCGGCGGCGGCAAGGTAAATCGCAGGCAGGTCTGTGGGAATTTCCTGGTGGCAAAATAGAGCAGGATGAGAGCATCGCAGAGTGTCTGCAAAGAGAGCTTCAGGAAGAGATGGGGATCACAATCCTTCCCTATGAGAGCTTTGGCATAAACGAGCATAACTATGGAGAGATAAAGATCCAATTGATTGCTTGGAAAGCGCGGTATCAGGGAGGTGTAATTGATCTGGTGGATCACGACGAACATAGGTGGGTGCTTCCGGCTGAGCTGGGTCAGTTCATGTTTGCTCCGGCAGATCTTCCTTTTGTAGAACGTCTACTGATGGAATCAAAGCCGGATTGAAGGGAGATAGAATATAATATAGAAGAAAGGAAGAGCTTAAATGCCTGTATATGAAAAGCTAGTGCGTGACGGCATCCCCGATTTGATAGCTTCTCAAGGTAAAGATTTTAACACAAGGATATTAGAGTCCAAAGAATACATAACTGAACTACGTAAAAAATTGCAAGAAGAGTCGGAGGAATATTTTCAGGCAGCAAGTGATGAAGAAGCTTTGGAGGAGCTTGCCGATATGCTGGAAGTGATTCAGGCTCTGGCGGAGACACATGGGAGCAATAGCGTGGAGCTGGAGAAGCAACGTGCAGAGAAAGCTAAACGTCGCGGTGGATTTAAGAAGGGGATATATCTGATTGAAGTGGAAGGAGAATAACGGGGAGATTATTTTTCCGCACAAGGAGGGTAAAACGTTGTTCAAAACCAAACTGACGATGATCTTAAGCAGTGTGGTGGCCTTGATTCCTGTAGCTATTTATTTATTCCTTTATTCCAAAATGCCGGATACCGTCCCGATTCATTATGATGGGAACATGGCTGATCGATTTGTAAGTAAAGCTAGTCTGGAGGTTATTTTGCAAAGCGGGCTGGGTTGTTTGGGATTCATAATCATGAAGCTTTTACAGTTCCTTTTGCATAAAGCGTTTATTCAAAGCTCTAACGAGCACTCAGCGGCCTTGAGCAAGATCTGGAATATTGCTATTTTGGTGGTGACGGTGGTGTTTGCTGGCATCAGTTCCTATACATTCATTAGAATGGTCTGATAGAATTAAAGAGACTTAGCAGAAGGATTAGGAGGAACATGCAAATGAAAATGGACAACGCTTACAAGGTGAGATGGGGAATTATTAGCACAGGCTGGATTGCTCATCAATTTGTTACTGATTTGGCGCATGCCAGTAATGGTGTGGCTTATGCCGTTGGGTCAAGATCTCAGGAAAGTGCCGATGAATTTGCTAAAAATCATGGAATTCCGCATGCCTATGCAACCTATGAGGAATTGCTGAATGACCCGAATGTAGACGCGGTATATATTGGAACGCCGCATCCTTTTCACAAAGAAAATGCTTTAATGGCGCTGCGTGCAGGCAAGGCTGTCCTGTGTGAGAAACCTTTTACCGTAAACAGCGGTGAATTGGAAGAAGTTGTGGCCTATGCTAGAACACATAAGCTATTCCTGATGGAGGCGATGTGGAGTCGCTACATCCCGGCGATTGTGAAGGTTAGAGAATGGATTGCTGAGGGCAAGATCGGTGATGTTCGTTTGGTGAAGGCAGACCTAGGGTTTCGTACCGACTGGAATCCGGAAGGCAGATTACTGAATCCGAAGCTGGGCGGGGGTGCGCTGCTGGATGTGGGGATTTATCCGGTTTCTTTTGCCTCCATGGTGTTTGGACCTCATCCTGAGTCTATTTCCAGCACAGTGCACATAGGTGAGACTGGAGTGGACGAGCATTTCTCGATGCTGTTGTCATATGGTAACGGGAAAACCGCTTCGTTGAACGGTGGTATTCGTCTTAACATGTTGGAGGAAGCGCATGTGTTTGGCACAGAAGGCCGTATTATTGTAGAGGGTACATTAGTGAACCCGAAATCGGCTGCGCTTTATATAGGAGATGAGAAGGTAGAGAGCTTTGTGGATGACCGTGCTTCTATTGGATATTGTTTTGAAGCGGAGGAAGTAGGACGGTGTCTTCAGGCAGGGCTTACAGAGAGTCCGGTGATGACATTGGATGAATCGTTAGCGATTCTGAAACTGCTGGATCAAGTGCGTGCACAGTGGGGGCTTAAATACCCTGGAGAGTAATTAAAATATAAATTAAACACCCCTCGGTGTAGTGCTGCACAAGTAGCTCCGAGGGGTGTTGTTATATTAACTAAGCTGCGCTAGTTCTGATTATTGGCGTTTTTGCCTGCCTGAACCCAGCCGGCCACTTCAACGGTACGCTTCGCTTGATGAAAAACAGCGTCACGGATCCGATCCTGATCTTCGATCATTTTACCGTCTCCATCTACGCTGACACTTGTTCCGTAAGGGTTGCCTCCCGCACCGAATGTGACTGGATCAGTATAACCGGGTGCTGCAACAATTGCTCCCCAGTGATACATCGACGTGTAGAGTGCCAAAATCGTAGCTTCTTGTCCACCATGCGGGTTCTGTGCTGAGCTCATGGCGCTGACGACTTTGTTTACTGTTAGTCCTTTGCCCCAAATGCCACCGGTTGTATCAATGAACTGCTTCATCTGGGAAGCAATGTTACCGTAACGGGTTGGGGAACTGAAAATAATCGCATCTGCTTCGACTATATCGTCGGGTGTGGCGACTGGGATATCTTTTGTTTCTTCAGCTAGGGCCTTCATGGCTGGATTTGCGGCGATTTTATCCTCGGGGACCAGTTCCTGCACCTTCAGCAGTTTTACCTCAGCTCCTGCTTCTTCTGCGCTTTCCGCGGCCCATTGTGCTAGCTGGTAGTTAGTTCCTGTGGCACTGTAGTAGATGACAGCTAATTTGATTTTTGACATGCTGTAGTCATTCCCTTCGAGTGTAGTTCCATACTATTAATTACCCTAATGGTGTCTTTATAACCCAGACTGAAATCAATCTATTCGAACTGGACAGACAGGTGTCCACTTTGCCTGTGTATACTAAGTTCAATCACAGGAAATGAGGGAGAATGATGAATACTTATTTTGTAGAGAAAGCAAAAATGACCTTGGCTGGGGTTAGCATACGCACAACTAATGAAGTGGAAATGGGACCTGATGGAGGTTTGCCGCAGCTGTGGGAAACTTATTTTCAGAGTAATATTGCGGGGCAGGTAGCTACGGTAAATTCTGAGTATATCTATGCGTTGTATACGGATTATGAGAGTGATGCGAGCGGAGCGTATACCGTTGTGATCGGGCATGAAGTAGCTGAGGAGAGACATTTAGAGGGAAACCAGCTAGAGGAAAACGGTCTAGAGGAAAGCGAGCTAGAGGAAAGCGAACTAGAGAAAAGCGAGCTAGAGGAAAACGAGCTAGAGAAAAGCGAGCTAGAGGAAAGCGAACTAGAGGAAAACGAGCTAGAGAAAAACGAGCTAGAGAAAAACGAGCTAGAGAAAAACCAACTAGAGGAAAGTCAACTAGTGGAAAACCAACTAGAGGAAAACCGACTGGAGGAAAGCCAGTTCACCTATGCGGTTGTACCGGAGAGCAAATACATGGTTTTTACGACGAAAAAAGGTCCGGTATTTGAAGTGGTAGCGCAAGCGTGGGGGGAGATTTGGGCGTACTTTAAGGAGTCTAGGGAGGCAAGAACTTACACGGGGGATTTTGAGATTTATGATTCGCGAAATTTTGATCCTGCTGACACGCAGGTTGAGATTTATATTGCGATTGAATAGATTAGGGGAAAGATGCTTTTGTGTGCTTAGTGGGTTAAGTGCTTGAAAAGTTTTATTTTATAGGAAATTGTTTAAAGGGAAGTATTTTAGAGGGAAAAAGGGGTTTAAGGGAGTTGCTTCTGATAGTAGTACCAAGCAACTTTCGAGAGAAAGGGGGCTGCCGAGAGGTAGTCCCTTTTTCCGTTGGCGTAGCGGATACCGCGATGAAGGGGTACTTGACGGTGGAAGAGAATATAAACAAATTAAAAGAATACATACCCCTGAAAAGAATATATACATCAGTAAAAATAATGGATAACGACTTTTCATCTCATCTGGGGATGTGTTGTTAATCCTTGATGAGGCTTGCATTTAGGCAGACGGGGGGAGACATAAGAGAAGCCCTAGAGTATATATACATAACTAATGTGTCTGCGGAAAATTGTACGGTAAAAATCCCGTAGAATCGCTGGATTAGGCAGAAATGGCGGGGATGTACGGTAGAAATCCCGCAGAATAGCTGGATTGAGACAAAGTGGCAGGGATGAACGGTATAAATCCCGTAGATTTTCTGGATTGGGCAGAAGTGGAGGGAATGAACGGGAAATATCCCGCAGAATAGCTGGATTGAGACAAAGTGGCAGGAATGAACGGTATAAATCCCGTAGATTTGCTGGATTGGGCAGAAGTGGAGGGAATGAACGGGAAATATCCCGCAGAATAGCTGGATTGAGATAAAGTGGCAGGAATGAACGGTATAAATCCCGTAGATTTGCTGGATTGGGCAGAAGTGGAGGGAATGAACGGGAAATATCCCGTAGATTTGCTGGGTTGAGCCAAAGTGGCGGAAATGTACGGTATAAATCCCGTAGATTTGCTGGATTGGGCAGAAGTAGAGGGAATGAACGGGAAATATCCCGTAGATTTGCTGGGTTGAGCCAAAATGGCAGGAATGAACGGTATAAATCCCGTAGATTTTCTGGATTGGGTAGAAGTGGAGGGAATGAACGGGAAATATCCCGTAGATTTGCTGGATTGAGACAAAGTGGCAGGAATGAACGGTATAAATCCCGTAGATTTTCTGGATTGGGCAGAAGTGGAGGGAATGAACGGGAAATATCCCGTAGATTTGCTGGGTTGAGCCAAAGTGGCGGAAATGTACGGTATAAATCCCGTAGATTTGCTGGGTTGAGCCAAAATGGCAGGGATGAACGGTAGAAATCCCGTAGAATCGCAGGGTTAGGCGTAGGTAGCAGAGATGAACGGTAAAAATGCTCTACATCAGCTGCATAGCGTCGAATTAGTTAGAAATAAGAGCAAAAATGCTCTACATTAGCCGCATCGAGCCAAAGTAGCAAGAAAGAGAGGCAAAAGTGCCTTACATTAGCCGCAAACGCCGCTCGGACCTAGTCAAAGTTAGTTTGGTAGGGGAGCTAGTGGTACTGGTATTGTTAATGGAGTTAATGCGCTTATGGAACTGATCTAGTTGGTGAAACTAACGAGTTGATAGAGCTTGTGTAACTTTGTAACAGCTGGAGTTGGTGAAGTTAGTTAGTTAAACTAATGTGGTTGATAGAGCTACTCTAGTGGGAGAAACTAACGAAGTTGTTAGAGCTGAAGTAACTGGTGGAGTTGATGGAGTTGATGTAGTTGGCAAAGCTAGTTAGTTAAGCTAATGTGGTTGATGGAGCTGAAGTGATTGGTGAAGCTGATGTAGTTCATGTAGTTCATGTAGTTCATGTAGTTCATGTAGTTCATGTAGTTCATGTAGTTCATGTAGTTCGTTGAGTCGGCGGATCTGATGGAGTTGAGTAGAGATGCCCGATTAGCCAGCACACCAATATACAGAAATGGAGAATGCCAAATGGGAAAACAATTTACCGCTATACTACCAATACATGAAGAGTTTATTCTTCGGCAGCACCTTTTTTTCGTAGGGTCGGCGCCGCTTTCAGAAGATGGGCATGTTAACCTTTCGCCGAAGGGGCATGATTGTTTTCGGATTTTGTCTCCTAATCAGGTGGCCTATCTAGACATGACTGGCAGCGGTAATGAGACGAGCGCGCATCTGCTGGAAAACGGAAGAGTGACGGTTATGTTTTGTGCGTTTGAGGGGACGCCTAACATTTTAAGACTGTATGGAACAGGGGCTGTGATTTTGCCTGAATCAGCAGAATGGGAAGCACTGTCCCCTATGTTTACATCTCTGCCTGGAGCCAGACAGATCATTTTGATAGATGTTCATAAAGTACAGACTTCCTGCGGATTTTCGGTTCCATTCATGAATTATGCGGGTGAGCGAGATACGTTGCAGCGTTGGTCTATTCAAAAGGGCGAGGCAGGTCTGAGAGAATATAGAGGAGAGAAGAACACTAAGAGTATAGACGGGCTACCCACACCTCTTGGACAAAAACTGACTAGACAGGATCTCCCATACTCATGACCAATAGAAGGAACATACAACCCATAGGATTATTCACCCAAGACGCTAGAAGCTTCCCGCGACTTTCAAGGTAGTTCACCCAAGTTGCTAAAGTTTCCCGCAACTCTCAAGGTAGTTCACCCAAGTTGCTAAAGTTTCCCGCAACTCTCAAGGTCGTTCACCCAAGTTGCTAGAAGCTTCCTGCGACTCTCAAGGTAGTTTCCCGCAACTCTCAGGGTCGTTCACCCAAGACGCTAGAAGCTTTCCGCGACTTTCAAGGTAGTTCACCCAAGTTGCTAAAGTTTTCCGCAACTCTCAAGGTCGTTCACCCAAGTCACTAGAAGCTTCCCGCGACTCTCAAGGTAGTTTTCCGCAACTCTCAGGGTCGTTCATCCAAGTCGCTAGAAGTTTATCGCGACTCTCAAGGACGTTCACCCAAGTTGCTAAAGTTTCCCGCAACTCTCAAGGTCCTTCATCCAAGTCGCTAGAAGGTTCTCACTACTCCCAGGGTCGTTCACCTAAGTCGTCAGAAGGTGACACCCTACACTCAGAGTTATTCACACAACCCGCTAAACTTATCTCACTACTCATCATGGTCGTTCACTTGTCGACATAGGTTATGCCACCGTCACTATATTGAATCTCACCCACCACACTACCAACTTCACATATTCATAATAAGTAATCCCGAAATCCCGAAATCCCGAATCCCGTAATCCCGTCTCCTGCATCCCATAATCTCTACCGCCCAAAGCTCATGCTACCCACGGATTCCACTATAAACACAGGAACATATTGCTCGCCTATGTCTGTTCCAACAAGCTCATATCCATTCTGATATTGGCCACTAACTAACGCGTTACCTGTAACGGAACCCACTTCTCCTTGGAGAAAAATATAAATCCCATCCGAGTAAGCAAGACTATTACCGAAGTTATCTACGACGATTTCACCATGAAAAGAGACCTTTTCAAAAGGATGAGTGGTCAGATCCGCAGCTGAGATTACAGCATACTCCTGAACAATCTCCGCGAATTGATAGATGCCATCTACTTTACGGTAAAGTGCCGTTTGCCCGTCAACACCGTCTCCAAGATCCGCATTAGGCACGAAAATAGAGTCATCGGACTGCAGTTCATAACTATCGCCAGCTATTGAAAATAACTGCGAAATACCATTCGATTTCATCTCATATGCTGTGAAAAGGGTGCGTCCACCTTCAACCTCAGATTGGGCTAAAATTACAGGTATACCTGAAGAGGTTGCCAACTGTTCATTAAAAGTAAGACTGCGCAGACTCTCGAAGCGTGGCAAGCTGTTTCCGGTTAATGTGACCACATTGTCGTCGTTATTCATCGCAGCATAATAGAGCACGCCACTGTTATCCGTCCCGGCGACGATCACTTTTGTGCCCGATAGTCCTTTGCGGGAGATGACGTTGTCGTATTTGTTTTGCTCTTCACCGCCAGGAAGGAGGCGAACAGGCTCAGCGATATTCCAGGCCAGCCTAGCAGCGGCAATGTTTGTCGAAGTATCCTCTAGCGGAGCAAGCTCTCCGTATAATTGTATCGCCTCAGCATATTGACCTTTAGTAGTCAGACGTTTGGCATTTTTTAGTAGCTTAGTCTTACTAGTATCGATCAAAGTCAGCACCTTGGATGAAGTGACACCTGCCGATCCTGCAAAATTACGATAAGCTACAGCATGCCCAGCAAAAGCTGTGATATTGTCACCTTCGAGATCTTTGTTCAAGATGATCTTCCCGCTGCTTTCTGCTTGTTGAAGTACCCAAGGAGCTTCGTAATTATGCTGGCTATAAGCACTCATCAGGGACAGGGTGCTTTCCAGCATGCCGGTAAAGTTTCCTGCTCCTGCTAAGGATTTTAATATAGCTGTATCATGGCTTTTAAACTTTGAGGCTAGTAAATCCTCTTTGGAAGCTGCACTTCCATAATAAGCATCAGGAATCTGCAAAAGATTCCATTTGAAGTTCTCTTCATTACTCACCCCTCCGCTCTGGTTCTGGGCAAGCTCGGCAAGGAACTGCTCCTTAAACTGACGGAAATAAGAGGTGAACTGGTCTGAAATGCCTGAGGCCGACGATAACTGGCGATAATAGGATTCATAGGGGCCGTCTGGCTTCATATATGTAGCTTTTAAACTGAGCAGAGCTTGGTAGCTCTTCATAAATCCGGCAAAATCCTTAGTCGCTGCTTCCTCCTTAGTAGAGGCTACCAAAACATTCAGAACTTTGCGGATATCTGTGATTGGAGCTAATTCATCCAGACGCTTTGCGACTCTTTCTTCCAGGTAATGAATAGAATGGTTGGCCGCTGCTTGGCGGTACTGATTCTCTGCATTAATCAGATCCCCAGCAGCGTAGAGACGGTCGGCTTCTTTGGTGATTTGTATTTTATCTGCGATGAGAAAAACCTTCTGTCCAAGCAGCACAAGCATGCATATACACAAAATGATCATAAAGTTTCGCAGGGTTATTAATTGTTTGAACGTCATATAGAGTAGCCTCTTTTTTCAAAATATAAGAAAGCCTAAGAAAGTATAAGTTTTACAGTATACATCATCCTTATATTTCTGTGAGAAACGGTTGGTTATCATCAATAAGGGTGATGTTTGCTTTATATTGGCTCATCTTAGCTTTCAGGTCTATTGGACCTCCGGGTCCCAGTGATATTTGGCTTCACGAATGTCAGCTACCCTGAGGTCTAAGCCGTTCCAAGGTTCATGGGGATTCGCAGCAATGAGTTTGGACAACCGCATAAAACGGTCTTTGGGCAGATCTTGCACGTATCGGCCAATCATATTGGAGTAGAGCAGGGCATAACGCTTCATTCTTACCGCCGCTCCCGCAACGCTCGTAAGGATGGTTAAGCCGTTAGCCATCTGGCGGATCTCCACTTCATAGTTCTTCACGTAGCGTAGTGTGCGATCCTTAATGAGATCGGGACGGACTTTAGCGATCTCGCCGATATATTCGGCTAGCAGTGGTTCGAAGTCTTTTAGAAGAAGCTGCTCCAGTTCTAGATCCATATCCTTGCGGAGTAAAAATCCATGCAGCAAAGCCACTCGCTGCCGCGCGATCCGGTCGCCGCGAAGCAGGATGGAGAGCTCGCGCAGCTTCTCATAGGCAAGAACATCATCCTCACGGAGTACGGAGACAGCTTCCTGACGGTTGACCTCCAGCCCTTCCTTGATGATGCCGATCCCACGACCAAGCAGCTCATTGAGAGAACGAAGATTCTCGTTCTGCCTTACTTTTCGCTGCGTATAGTACAATAGTCCAGCAAGCACAAGACCACCGGCACCAAACAATATCATTTGTTGGATGCTATTTCCAAAATAGACAGAGGCTAGTGTGAGCAGTAAGATGAATAGTAGACGGGTATGCATCTTCCGTCTGGCTAGTGATGCTGCGTGCTGCTCTACAGCAATAAGTGAGGCTCTGCCACATTTGCTACAGCGGTCTTCGCCAAGAGCGGTATACCGTCCGCAGTGGCGACAGATGCGCAGCTTGTCATAAGCGTAACGAGGGGCCTTAAAGGGCCGGAAGGTAACGGGTCTTTTCTTATTCACGGCCTTTATCGCCTCCGTTCAAAGCGGCTAGCAGTCGATCGTTAATATCATCACGTGTCAGTGGTTTGCGCTGATGTGCGGCATAAATGGAAATCTGAATTACGGCAATTAGGAACGTAATCCCAAGAATGACGTATGAAATCATGGAACAATCCTTTCTCATGGACGCTCTGCAGTCCAGATGGCTTTTAGAATGATAATCTTCTATGCATCAATGCACTGGGTCCGGCGGTCCTAAAGTTGAAGTTTACAAGGTTTAATTATATCATAATGGCATGCTATTTACAGATTTTAGCGATAGTGCTGAACCTGTCATATGTGCCTAATATAACACAAGAGGAGCCCTATTTATGCTTCGTAAATATCAAAGTATTAGAACAACCAAGACTCTCTTTCTACGTATCTTTCCGGTATTGCTCCTGGCTCTTTGTCTAGCTGCCTCGCCTTTTGCAGCTGTTAAAGCCTATGCAGCAACGTCGGCGCAATCTCACATTGATGCTGTGCTTCTTATTGATGTCAGCAACTCCATGAAGACTAGTGACAAGAACAAAATCGCCAACGAAGCGATGAAAATGTTCATAGATATGTTATCCACCCAAGGTGATAAAGTAGGTATTGTTGCCTATACCGACAAGGTGCAACGGGAAAAGGCTCTGCTGCAAATTAGCTCGGAGAGCGATAAGCAGGATTTGAAGGATTTTATTGATGGTTTGGACCGAGGAGCTTACACCGATATCGCTATTGGCGTAGAGGAAGCTGTGAAGGTTCTGCAGAATGGAAGTGACCCTTCCCATGAGCCTATCATTGTAATGCTCGCTGACGGCAATAATGATTTCAACAAAGCGACAGGCCGGACGCAAAGTGAATCAGATAAAGAGCTGAAGGCGGCCGTAGAGGTTGCCAAAAAGAATG
The DNA here is from genome assembly GCF_037963285.1 of Paenibacillus sp. FSL H3-0329. NCBI lineage: Bacteria > Bacillati > Bacillota > Bacilli > Caryophanales > Paenibacillaceae > Paenibacillus > Paenibacillus sp. FSL H3-0329. The sequence goes on from NZ_CP150150.1 coordinate 1,029,661, forward strand.
GCTATCCCATCTATACCATTGGACTTAATGCAGATGGCAAGCTGAATAAACAAAGCCTCGCCGACCTGTCCAATGAGACAGGTGGTAAAGCATTTTCGACGGACTCAGCAGATGATCTGCCGCAAATCCTGAGTGAGATTTTTGCCAGCCATTTGAAGCTGAAGGTAGTGCCTGTGCAGTCGATTACTGCAAATGGCGATTATCAGGATGTGACCGTCAACGTGCCTAACGGCAGTGTTTTGGAAGCCAATATCTCAATTATGTCTTCACAGCCTGTGACAGCGAAATTAACGGACCCGTCAGGGAAAGAAGTTGCGATCCCCTCAAACAATGTCCTGCTGTCCAAGTCTTCTACTTATAGCTTGATTAAGCTACTGTCACCGCAGGAAGGAGATTGGAAACTTCAGGTTAAAGGTGTGCCAAAGGATAAGATTGATATTAATCTAGTCTTTAACTATGACTTGGAGCTTAAGATCGATGCGCTGCCATCAGCAACCTATAAAAAGGGTGATAAAATCGACATCACCTCGCATCTGTTCAGCAACGGTACTCAGGTAACACTCAGTAATTTGTATCAAGATATGAAGGCGGTACTGCTTGCTACAGATATCGATACAGGTGATGTGCAAGAAATCGAACTGGATAACTCCGGAGCTGTCTTCAAGGGTACATTTGAGGTAAAAGAAAGCCATAACTACGAGTTGAAGGTACGGGCAGAGGAAAGCAGCTTTTATCGGGAAAGTGCACCTGTCCAAATCAGCGCGAAGACAGGCGGAGCAGCAACAACAGCACCTTCTACAGGGACTGGCAATGAAGAACCCCTGAAGGAAGCTTCATCCAAAACCCTGTATTACATTATAGGGGGCATTCTTTTAGTGCTGGCAGCTGGTGCAGCATGGTATGTGCTGAATAAGAAATCGGCACGTGGTTTTGTAGGACAGCTGGTAGTAGAGGTTAAAGACAGCAATACGGGTGAGAAGACCTACCCACAATATAAGAAGCTTGCAGGCTTCAAGGGCAAGTTCACCCTTCATCAGCTGCTGCAATTGGCGCCTGAACTGAAGGAGAGCGAAAGTGTTATTTTCACACCGGCTAAGAATGACCGATTGCTGTTACGCAGCGGAGAAGGTGTTACTGTGGAGAGATCCGGACGTGCTGCGGATGCTTCGCGTGGTCTTGAACTGAAGAGTGGGGACCGCGTTTCAGTATCTCTACAGACGGTAGATAAGACGATTTATCTGGAATATTTAGTATAGTAGGCAATGGCAATGTATGCCGCAGAAATAGTTTTGCTGCAAGATATCTGAAGTACAGCTTCCGCAAAACTTTTAGGAGGATAAGCATATGAAACCAGTAGTAAGAGAGCATATACAGCAGTTGGATGTATCACTAGGCGGCGGGATTGTCAGCGATAAAATCAGGGTGGATACGATTGATAATCCGATCCTGATCATTGGACTAGGCGGCACGGGCATTGATGCCCTGCTGCGTCTTAAATATCAGATTAACCGCCGCTTTAAGCTGCCGGAGGATCCGATATCCAAGAAGAAACGGGACAAGCCGGATAATGTGGAATTTCTAGCTTTTGAGACGAATGAACAGGATCGCGGAAAAAAATACAAAGGCATTGGGCTGGACCCGCAAAATGAATTTGTACTGTTGGCGAATGCTGAAATCGGCGGACTGCTACAGAACCGTAGTATTCTCGATTCTTATATTACAGATTGGCTGTCACCTGAGTTAAGTATTACAGATGGTATGAATGGTGCCGCTGGCGTGCGGCAGGCTGGACGTCTGCTTTTGTTCACCAAGATTAATCAGGTTGTAGGTGCGATTGATAAGAAGATCAAGACGTTATCCGTAGGCACTAACAAAAAGCTGATGGTCTTTCTGCTGACAGGTCTGTCGGGCGGTACAGGCAGTGGGGCTTTCTTGGATATTGCCTATATCGTACGCGGTATTATTGAACGTGACTATGGATCAGCCGGTATTGACCGTGTGAACACACTGGGTTATCTCTTTACACCTGACGTGAACCTGTCTAATAAAAGTCTAAGTGAGCACACGCGTGAATATATTCGCAAGAACGGTTATGCAGCGCTAAAAGAGCTGGATTACTGGATGAATGTGGACAGTCGTGGTGAGCGATTCCAGCAGCAATACGGTAATATTTTGACGGTAAATTCACCGCTGCCTCCATTTAATCTATGTCATTTGATCTCTGCAACGAATACCGAGGGTAAGCTGCTGGAGAATGCGTACGATTACTGTATGAACGTAACGGCGGAGAACATCACGAACTTTATGGCGAGTGAAGAAAAACAGTCTGGTGAAGAATTCGCCATCCATGACTATATCAGTAATATCCGTACCAACATTGCGCAGATGAACAAGACCTACCCAGCTAACTATGAATACAACATTATCGGTGCCTCGTCTGCTGTGCTTCCGATTGAGGAAATGACGACTTACCTGGCTTTCCGCTTGTTTGATAAAATGGAAAAAATGTTCCAGCAGGCCCCTGGTCAAGAGGATGTAGAGAAATTCGCACGTAAGCTGGGGATTGATCTCGACAGTATGATCAAGACGTTTGAATCCCGTGTGCCTGAGCCGTTGCCAGGCTACGAGAACAGCGAACGCTTGAGCCATGCCAATGTTGTTAAGAATCAAGTGGTAAGCATGGATACAGAGCTGGAGCAGAACTTCCTGGCTCGTGCCCGTGAAGAATATATCAAATCGAAAAAGCAGTTGCCTGGCGAAATTGTGGGACGTTTCAGTGAAGAGCTGGAGCGCATCTTCCTGCACCCAGAGCAAGGGCCATTCTACGTTTCCCGCCTGCTGTATACCGAGAAGGGCTTCTGTATTTTGAAGCTGATTCAGTCTTATATTGAGGCTTTACGTGAAAGCTTGTTGCGTTTGCCACGTGATATTGAGACGGCTCAGGACAGTGCGGATGAGAAGCTGAGCGATGCCCGCAGTGCTTTTGTATCCAAAGAGAAGAAGAAAAATGCCTATATTGAGGCTAAAATCAATGAGTATTGGCTGCATGCCGATGTAGAACGCACTGAGCAAATGATTCAATTTTACGAGGACTTATATGAGCTCTTAAACGATGAGAACAGCCGGATTTACGGTGTGTTTACAGAGATTCTTAGTGCGCTTAGCTCGATTTTTGCCAAGAATGGGGACATCCTTATCAATGGCGAAGAGCAGGCAGACTATAAAGGAAACAAAACTTATTATTGGAACATTGTTAACGTGCCGGATATTTCGGCGACCATCTCCAAGATCATGGATCAGAAGGACGGCGACGACCTGATTCGCGACTTCACCCGTGAAATGCTGAAGCATTCCGGACGTTGGGTCAAAGAGCAGGAGATTGATATCGTCCGCTCGATTTCGGAATTCCTTAGCGATAAGTTTGGGGATCTGATTACCCGTTCGATGGAGGATTTCCTTGTGATGAAATTCGGCCATGAAGAGCCGCTGGATAAATTCGTTGAGCGGATTATTGCCGGTAAATTGGACGAAGAGGCTGTGCCTACCTTCCACCTTAGCAATAGCTCGGGCAGCTTACATTTCCCATCATGGGGTTTCGTTTCCGTGCCTGTTAAAGCGCCGGGTATCCTAAAAGGGATTCGTAATTATCAGAATAATGCGCTTGGCAAATCGCAATTTACGATCAAGGAAAGCCAAGTGAAAAACCGTATTTTCTGGCTTAACACACGTAACGGTGTGCCACTTTTCGTATACACGCCGCTGCGGGTGTTTGAAGAGAACTATGAGCGGACCATTCTCGACAAGGAAGGGATTGGTCGCCATCTCGTGATGACGGATAAGAACAACTGGACGTATCTGCCTTCTCCGATTCCGGAAAAATCATGGGGCGACACTTACGTCAATTCTCGTGTACGTGATTATAACGCTAGAGTGCGTGCAGACTTTGCAAAAGCGCTGGCAAGTGGAGTCATTATTGAAAAAGGTGTAGATGAGAACACAAGTAACAGATATTCTGTTGTGTTCACCAAACCTTTTGATCTGGACGCAATTTTGAGTGGTTTCGATATGCAACTGCAATCCACACGCCCGAATCTCGGTGAAGTGAAGAAGGCGGTTGATGAGCTGAAGAGTCTGCGTGAGAAGGGCTTGGAGCGCGAAGGCATTAAAGATATCTTTGGCAGCATCAACAAGGACATGGCGCAGGAGAATCTCATTCGTTCACCGCAGCTGATTTCACGTGTTCGTGTGGAGTTGGCCAAATATGCTGAACTGACTGCCAAAGCCGCTGAGCTTGAAGGTGTGCTTCATCAATATCTGGACGAAGATAAGTGGATGGATCAGTTCATTGAAGCTTTGTATACGGACAGCATTATCAAAAAAGGCGCACTCTACGTTTATGACCGTGATGAAGAAGAGGACGCTTGGGAGCCGTTTGCTAATTTGATGAAAGAGCGCAGCTACGTAGAGTATGCCGTGTATCGGCACTTCCGGGAGCTGGATGAGAAGAGCCGCAGCGTACTGCTGCGTAAGGCAGCACGTCGTGCAGGTGAAATGACTGCCGCTGAAGACGTTACCCCGCTGCTCTATAAGCTGGAAGGACTGTATGTATCATTCCTGGAAGCACGCGACAGCTTGGAGTACGAACGGGTAGAGTATGAGAGCGGCGATGAGATGTACGGATTCTACAAGAGCATGACTAGCAAGCTCGGCAGTATCCGCAGAAAGTTGAAATAGGCCTATGATCAAAACACAGGCATTATCTTATGGTGAACAATATGCGGTACAGGAAGAGGCACAGCGCAGCAAAGGGGATGGACGCAGCAGCATCCATTACCCTGCCCTGTTTCTGTTCGTAGGCGACAAGGTTGCTCCGGCCATCGGTCCGGTGCTGGATAGCTGCGAACGAAAATGGGATAACGCCGGCGGGGTTATGGCATTACATGCTGTGTCAGGTGCGGAAAAAGAGGGAACAGACGGAAGCAAAAGTAGATCTGATGCGGGAGGAAAAGACCGGGTGCTGGCCATGGCTTTGCCGGAAACGGCAGGGTCAGATCCACGCACTGTGCGTCATGAACTTTACCGCAAGTTTCATGAGGATACACGTTATCTTGCTGAAATGAATAAAGTTATCCGGCGGCTGAGCAACAGTATAGCGGATTATGGACGTCTATATTCATCTTTTGACGTCATCCATCTCTCTATCATTACGCGGGTTGATGATCCGCTTAATGTATTGCTGCCGGAAATTACACTGCTGGCTCGTGCTGTCCTCGGCCAGTCCTTCAAGTCCGTACAGACAGATCTCTACGCTCTGATCAATGAGCGGGAGCAAGGGGATAATTTTGGATATTCCAGCTCAGTAGGGCTGGCTTTTCTGCGTGAATTGGACAGAATGCAGGCTACGGACTATAAGTTTAATGCGCCGTTACTTGTGACGGAAGACGGTCTGTCGATTCCAGTTGGCCATGGTCCTTCCGCATTATTTGACCTTGTGTATCTGCTCTCCGATAAAAATGAGCGCGGTATGATGTCTGCACACGGTATGGATGACAACTACGAGATTATTTCTCATATTAGTCTGCTCAAAAATCGGGTCCGCCCGGCTTCTGATCAGGCTACTGGTCATGGCGGATATAACAATATGACCTTCAAAAGCGGCATCAGAGGCAGCACTGGAAGACAAGGCTACGCCTCTGCTGGCTTTTCCGGGGTAAGAAGACCTAATGTTCAAATTGCTTTGGCAGTGCTGTATCATGCGTTCCGGCGGCTTGTCTCCGATATGCGTGAGGGCAGTTCGTGGACTATACGTGAACGGCAGGCGTTGTTAGGGCTGGACCCTGACAGCTTGCGGGAACACGCGGTACAGCTACTTCCGGAGAAAGACGGCCTGAATGAAATGACGGGTTTAATGAGTCACGGACGCCCTTCCTATAATGAACTGAAGCAGCTGTCACTTCGTGAAGCTGAACGGCAGTTGTTCGGTGAAGGGGGCGAAGCTTATTTCCGCAATAACTTTGTGGCAGAGTCAAACCGGAGAGTAGAGGGAATGAATCCATTACGCCAATGGCGCACTATGCTGGCGGCACAGGAAACATCTACGCCTGCGGTAAGCTTTTATCAGCTTGCGGAGTGGACGGCAGATCGTGATGAAGCCGGAAGTGTGCTCCATCTTTTACGTCAGCACATGGCAGGCTTGCGTTCCGCGATTCTCTCCATGCAGGAGGAGCTTGAGGATCTTTATGCAGAAAGCGTGGAGCGCCAGCCGTTCCAGCGTGTGCCGCTTTTTGACAAAAGAACAGTACGTAACTTCATTCATTACTTATTCTCAGCCGTATATGGCAAAAAATATGAACTATTGGGCCTAGAAAGTGAGCTTGCCCTATGCAGTCGTTTGGAATCTGCACTTGAGCAGCTTCATATGGAAAGTATGGCTCGTGTGAAAGCTATGGAGACTTTGGAGGAAGAATTGCGTATTACTGTTATGGACAGCATTGGGCGAACAAACGAAACAACGGGCCAGAACGTAATGGAATACTACCGCGTAGTCACAGAAGAAGTGATGAAGGATATCGAAACCCGGCGTGGACCTGGAATATTCTTCAGTGAGAAGTACATGGGCAGTATCTCCAAGCTCTTAGAACAAGGGAAAGAAGCTGTGATTGAGCGTTTGATTGATATTTGCCGCCGGGAGCTGCTGACAGCAGAACCTTTCAATTTATCTTTTGAGGAAGAGCTTCTGCGGCGTGCAAATGTTGCGGCAGCCTATGAGAATCGTCAGGTTCTATCGAGGGAAGAGCTGTTCAAGCGCTTGTATCATAATTTGGAAGAGGGCGCGGCCATTAATGTTCGGCTATTCGAATATACGCAAGAGCATCGTCATGAGGAGAAATATTTCTTCGGAGACAGTTCATCAGAATTCCTACGCTACGCATTTGGAGTGGATGAGACAACTCGGATTTACCGGTTAGGATTCGTGCATGAGCAGCGGAGGAGCGGAGTGGAGAAGCTCAACCTGATGGGCGGCTTTCATTTAGAGGACCTGCTCTATTATCGCAACGGTAAGGTCTATTATGAGACTTATGCTCAGAATGGCTATCAGCTCCATGGACTGAGTGAAGATCAGCTTCCTGAGATGCGCTGATGGCGTAATAGATTGGGTCCCCTCACTTTGAGTCCCTTTATTGCCTTTGTGCAATAGAGTCATCGGATATAACCCTTAATTAGAGTTCTGGGATAGGGACATTTCTCCTTATTTTCAATGCACACTATGCAATAGAATAGAAATAGATGTTCCTCCTATTCCGTTCTATTGCACAAAGCGCAATCTGGGGGATGATAGCACATCCGGGTAGCCCGTTTATCAGGCAGCATAACCCCCGGAATGTTAAAGGATAAGAGTACAATTCAGATTTTACCCGGAAAGGAAGTATAACGATGCAGAGAAAAATCAATCTGCTGCTGCTCTTCTTCAGTCTGATCGGCGGCGGGGTCGCCTTTCTTTTTGGCGAATGGCTGCTAAGCTGGTATAACGATCTGCCTTCCATCCTGCTTGTGGGTATTTATTTTGCCATTGTGGCGCTGGGTGTCGGTGTAGGCTGCCTGCTTGCAGAGATGATCTCGCCACGACTGAACGGAGCTTCATGGAAACAACGCTACCTGGGGTTATCGTGGAAGCTGCTGCCTCTGATGATTGTTCTTGCACTTGGAGTTGGAGCCTTAACGGAGTTCGTTTATGAACTGAATTTTGGCGGTGCCAGACCGGTTAAGAATGTGGTGATGGCTATCGATGACTCAGGCAGTATGACGCAGAGTGATCCCGATAATAGCCGGTATTCAGCAGCAAAAGCGTTAATTACAAAAATGGACACTGACAATAAGGTGGCCGTGGTGACCTTTAACAACGAAGCTGTAGTTGTCCAGCCTTTAACGCCACTTTCAAATTCGGAGAATCGTGAGAAGGTGCTGACTGCAATCGATAATCTGCAGCCAACCGAAGGCGGCACGAATATTAGCGGTGCAGTCTCGGAGGCACTCAAGGAAATTGATAGTGACGGCAAAAAAGACCAAGGAGCTATGGTCATCTTGTTGTCTGACGGAGTGAGTAATTTCGATACCACAAGAGAGTTGCAGGCTTATGTAGAGCGCGGTATTGCCGTGAATACCATTGGTCTGGGCCTGAATGATCCAGCAGGCAATCAGCTGTTGCAGGATATTGCGAGAGTGACAGGCGGACACTATTATGATGTCAAGGATTCAGCCCTTCTGGGCGATGTGTTCCAGCAGATCTATGACCGTCTGGGAGATCGGACGCTGCTAACTGAGCGCAGTGATTCAACGGCAGACAGTCCTTATTATGCTGCGGTTCGTATATTATCATTGATGTTGATGGGGGCTGCGCTTGGATTAGGTCTGGGAATTATGTTTGATAACCGTCATTTGGCTAAAAGCTTTGGGATTGGCGGCGTAATATCAGGCTTGTTCGCAGGACTGATTCTGGAATTTGGACTTAGCGGTGACTCCTTTACAGATAGTCTTATTCGTCTTCTGGCTGTTCTTATATTAGCTGCTATTATTGCATTATTTACAGGCGTCATTCCGGTAGGTGAAGGACGTATTTATCGAAATAGAAGAAACAATAACGCAGCGCCTGCACCAGCATCGGATAACTTTCCGGGTCGGCGCAGAAACCGGAACAGCAAAGGATTCTAGTGTAGCGGAAAGGGGTTTACAGTAATGAGGTACGCCGAGGTTAATGCTTCCGCTCCGGGAATAACGGATGTGACATCCCAAGTGGATGACCGATTCTGTACGCTGAGATGGCGCTGGCCGGACGGCGTGCAGGCGGTGTACATCCACAAAACCTCCGCAGAAGCGGCTGACATGGGAACCGGAGATGATCCGCCGATCGGTATGAAGCTCTACACTCGTGAGGAATACAAATCTAACAATGGTTATCGTGATCGATTGGATGAGATCGGTCTGATATCCTATACGATATTTGCTCGTCTTGCTGAGAACGGTGAGACTGCCCTGGTGAGGCAAAATGATGGTGTGAACCGGGTGATGGTCAGTGCAGGCAAAGCCCGGATCTATTATTCCATTCAACAAAAAAAGGCCTTATTCGGAAAACAAAAGACCGTACATATGGCGATTACGGCAGAAGTGCCCGTGGCACGGGATGTCCTCTGTTATGTCAAGAAACGTGGAGGGCATCCGTCAGGGAAAGAGGATGGTATTCTCTTTCCCTTCGTCCAGGATTTCGCTCCTGGACGCAATGTACTTCCACCGATTGAAATCGGTAAGGATGATTTTGTACGCATCTTTTTCACCGATGGCAAGAAATATGGGCTTTATTACGAATTGGTACCGGAGTGAGACTTGGTCTACGCGTACAAGCGGGTAATGAGCAGTGCGTTCATAGCAAGTACGTAGATACAACTTTTGGGAGGATGAGTAGATGTCTTTTTTTAGCCGTTTTATGAAAAAGAATCAGCCGGAGCCGCGGCCGCTTTTTTACGATATAGTGTGTCCGTATTGCTTCACCAAGTTCTCTCCGGAGGATGTCGTCTTTCGGGCTATGCACAGCCGGGAGGACGATGAAAATTACGCATTGGGTGAGGATGACGCCTTGAACAAATACCGTGAGCGCTTCGGGCTTGATACGGTAGATGACATAGAAGCGATTATCAACCCGGCAGATATTCCGGAAGAATATCATCATTACACAGATCATGTGTTAACTGGGCTTACGGATCGTTACGGTGTGCTTACGCGCAGACGGCTTTGCCCGTCCTGCCATAATGAGCTGCCGGTGACTGCCGGGAAGGTGCCAAGTAACATCATCTCGATTATCGGGGCATCCCAAGTCGGGAAATCGGTGTATATGACCTCGCTGATCCACACATTGCAGCATACTACAGCAGGTCATTTTGATGCCGCTTGTATGCCGCTTAATGCAGAAATTAGCCGTAAGTTCCGTACATTGTATGAGGAACCGCTTTTTGAGCGTGGGGATCTGCTGGCTTCTACACAGAAGGAAAAAATGCAGGAGCCTTTTATCTTTCAATTTGTCTTTAAGGATGAAAATAAACCGCCACTGACACTTGTATTCTTTGATGTAGCAGGTGAGGGTATGGTGGATCAGGATTATCTTGGACTTCATGGTCAGCATATCAAGAACTCAGCGGGTATTTTGTTTATGGTCGATCCGCTGCAAATCCGTTCTATCCGTGAAAAGATTCATATTAACATCGGTGACCGCCCGGGAGAATGGGTCTCACAATATGACGAGCCACGCGATGTGGTGCTGACGATGTTCGGTGATTTTATTGCCTATCAGGAAAAGAGCAAAACAGACATTCCAACAGCGGTTGTGCTTGCCAAAAGTGATATGCTGCATTCACTCAAGGATGAAGATGGCGATTACATCAAGTCTAACAGCAATGTGTTCAATAACTATGTTCACCGCAAAACATTAAACATGGACGAGTTTCATAATATCGACGGGGAAATTCGCAGATTTATTGGTAAGGTGGACAGACCCTTTAAAGATACAATGGATGTTTATTTCGCGAATACGGGTTATTTTGCAGTATCTGCGTTGGGCAGCAACCCTGTGAATCAAAAGATTGAGGGTGTAGTAAGCCCGATTCGTGTAGACGAGCCTTTTATTTGGCTGCTGCATAAGCTGAAGTATATTGAGGGGAGCGACGGCCCGTGAATGTTTTCTCAGGGTCAACAATCGCCCAACAGATGTACACCCGCGAACGTCGCGGAGTGTTTCGTTCCACAGAAGGCTTCGATACGGTAGCGAAATCAGATAGTCTAGACAATAATTTTGTGAAAAAAATCCTTCATCCCTTCTGCCTCTACGATGCTCCTGCGGAGTTAACCGCGCGTGGGGAGAAGGATGAGGCTGCATATCCTGGTGCGCTGCACCTATTTCATGCTGAGAACGGGGATACAGTTATTGGGCTTAGTCGTTATCAAGCGGCCGATTTCACAGGCCAACGAAGCGCTTTTTTTGCACATAACTATGTAGTACCTGCTTCACGTTCCGAAGAAATTGTGCAGAGCTATGGAGACTGGCTGCATGCTGATTTTGCAGAGCGTTATACTGGAGAGCTTGGTGGAACCTTGCCGGAGCTGCCCTCTATTCCAGTTGTTCGCACAGACCGCAGCCCGGATCCAATCGCAGGCTTACGCTTGCTAGGGATTGATGAAGGGATATTCAAGGCGTTATTGCAAGCGGTAATGCTCTCTGTAGCAGGTAAGAAAAAAATCTACGTGGCTCTAAACGTACCTATCACCGAGTTGTCCGCGCGGGCGGTGGAGCTTACAGAAATTCTGTATAGCGTGCTGCCGTATGAATTCCGCCGTAGATTAGGCGTGATTACGTATGCGAATGAACCGCAAAGCCGTAAATATATACATCTTAGCTTTGTGGAAAAAGGTTCACTTCGTCCCGGTGACCGCAGTATTGAGAAGGATTATACCTTTGATTTGGCTTCCGGACGGATGGGGAATGTCGATTTTGGCGAGTCCCGCCAGCCTTATGCTGATTTGGTATGGAAGCTGTTACTGCTGAATCCAGGAGATATTAACGACTTCGTAAGCTTCGCCGATCAGATTCTGCGTGGAGAGAGTCCTGAGCACAAGCTATCTCTTTCTTTCTATAATGAGCTGGCTATCTTTTATGAGATTGAGCAAGGGAACGAGCATTTATATACGGAAAACAAGAGTGCGGTGCTAAGTGGTTTGCTTTCATACCTAAAGCCAGACGGTGCAATTCATTCTAGAATCCGCTTGAATGATATTTTCTTAGAACGGTTTGACCGGGAATTTGATCTGATTCGGCAAAGAAATGTGCCAGATCCGGCGATTATGGAATGCTTTAAAGAGTATTTTGTACTTAAGGATCACAATTACAGGGTCAGAATCGTGGATTATTTCATCAATGGGATGCTTCATAGTGTGGAAGCGGGCCGCAAGGATATTTTGAGTGCTGCTTACGGGATCATTGAGAGTAATGATGAGTTAAGTGCAGCTTACTTCCAGCGCGTGATGTCTGAAACTTATTTCCGTAAGCAGCTACTTGAGCCTTATATGGAATCAAGACTAGCTGCGGCGTCCAGATCTGCGGATATTCTGAGCTTTGTGCTCCATTGGGGGCGGTTCCTGCCAGTGGCGTTAGAGCAGTCTTTTGCTCAAAATGCTGTGAAGGATTATTTGCTAGAAAAGCTTCAGCTGGAGCATGATCCGGTGGCTTCTGTGGCGGAAATTCATGAAATTGTAGATAAGGCAGAAAAAGATCGCCGCAAAGGAACAGGAGTTGCTCCTAAGGCACTCTCCCTAATGCAGGATCTTGCTGCTTCAGCAGATAGATTCTTACTGAACCGCTTATCGCTTTCTGATATGACGCAGGAGGAGCTTCTGGAGGTAGTTTTTTTACGGTATGGTAATGTTGTCGATTGGCAGCCGCCACTGGATAGGATTAGCAAGCAGAAAGAGAATGCGCTGCGTGCCGCTTACCGCTGGTTTGGTGAAGAGAAGCCAAATGAAGAGATTTTTACAGGATTGTCTCCGCAGGAACTAGATGATGTGCAGCTACTGGGTCGTCGTTTGCTAAAAGAGGCGCGTGTTCTAGAACCCTTTGAACGGCTTCCGCTAGCCTTTTACTATACAACTCAGCGTGAAGGGGGTCCGCTGGATTACGATGCGCTTCTGGAGCTGTTAAAGCGTAAAGCCGGTTCCGACAAAGAAATCATCTATCGGTTTTTTGCTTGGTCGCAAGGCAATCCTTTATTTACGGTTTCGAATAAAAAGCTGCAACCGGGTTACCGTAAGGCGATTCTGAAGTATTTCCTGAGCAGTGATCGTGAAGCGTTCAAGAATCGGGAATTCCGAAAGAACTATGTCGCGGCAGCTCGGCCTGCTCTGCAAAATGTGTACAATGAAGCCCGCTCCCAACTGGCTTCCCCGCTGGCGCGCTGGATCAGCCGCAGCCGATTTCGACTCTTAATCTCCGGCTCCATTACGGGTATTCTGGTGATTATTGCAATTATCGTATTCAGTATGCTGCGTCCGGATGATACGAAGACGGCTCTGCCGGGAACAAGCCCTGAGCCGACCCCTGTTCAGAGTGCAGGCAATGTGCTGCCTCCGGCTTCAGTATACTTGAAGGATCAGAGCGGCGAAGGAGATAAGGGGAGCAGCATATTGGTGTTCACCTTCGCAAGTGCAGATGACTGTGTGCAGTTTCAACCGACTGAGATTAGTTTAATGTCTTCGTCTACAGAGATAGATAAAAGCTTTAAGGTCGCTGCTACGAATGGGACTTGTCCAGTGCCGTCAACGGATGGGACGGATGAGAGAAACGCCGCTGACGAGTCAGATGCCGCTGGCACTACTGGAGGAACAGCAGAAGGTGCAGATGCTACTAATGCTGTAGCTGATGTATCTCCGTCTCCTACGCCTTCCTCTGATGCTGAGGACAGCACTGGGTTGCCTTCCGCAACAGCTGTGACTGAAGGGGAACAACCTTCCTATCAGGTTGAGGTTACATTGGAGCCTGGAGCGACAATTTTAGAGAAAAGTATGATCAAAGCCGGAAGATTTACATTGATCGTAGATCCCGATCCTAATATTCCACCAGCTTCTGATTCAAGTGCTGAACCTTCCCCAACTGCAAGTCCGGAAGGAACAGTCGAATAACAAGCTTTCTGAACAGCAATACCTACCGGCAGGTGGCGTATTGCTGTTCATTTTTTTGCTGCCCTTACTAAGCTTTTCTATAGACATGCTATGTATTAATAGATATGATTATGGATGTCAAAATAAGATACTACATACTGGAAAAGGTGCAGACTCTATCAATCTAGTCGTCTGCTTAAAAGGGAAGTCCGGTGCAAGAGTCCGGCGCGGTCCCGCCACTGTATGTGCGGAGTTTTTCTTCTATAAGCCACTGCCCCTAAGGTAGGGTGGGAAGGTGAAGAACAGCGATGAAGCATCAGCCAGGAGACCTGCCTTTTTCGTGAGCGTTTCTATTCTTCGTGGGGTAAGAATGTGGAACATATACAGATGGACTGTTGGCAGGAAGCAAGCGCCTCAGCCTCGATTTGTAATCTTCCCTGACCGCCCTCCAAAGGGGCGGTCTTTATGTTATGCGTCTTATTCCCAGCAGTACCCATTCTTATACAGAAAGAGGTTAAACAATGAAGAAAATCATGTCTTCCAAGTTTGTAGCACTTGGGCTGGCCTTATTCATGGTCATTTCAATTCTAGGAACATCTCTTGCTCCGGCAGGACAAATATTTGCAGAAGCGAGCGCTGGCTCCGGTCTGGAAGCAACTGCTGCGGAGCGGATTAATGTTGCGGATGCGACTTATGCGGCTGCAGAATATCTCTTGAAAGGTGGCGTGCAATCGGATTGGCAAGCTATTGGATTAGCGCAAGCAGGATATAAGCTGCCAGCCAGTTACCATTCAGAGCTTGAGAAAAAAGTAAAGGATGCAGCTGGCAATTTCGCCAATGTAACCGATTATGCTCGAATCGTGCTCGCAGTGAGAGCGATTGGTGCAGATCCTACTAGCTTTGCTGGTAACGGAACGACTCCTGGCTATAATCTGATTGAGAAAATTTATAATAACAGCAAGCTCAGTGAACAGACGCTAAATAATCCGGTATATGCTTTACTTGCGCTGGATTCTGGTAAATATAATATCCCAAGTGACGCGAAATGGACGGCGGATAAGCTCCTTACGGAGATTCTCTCCAAACAGAATCCGGATGGGGGCTTTGCATTAACCTCAGGCGCAAGTGAGCCTGATATGACAGCGATAACCTTGACGGCTCTGGCGGCACATAAAAATAATCCCGAAGCCTACTTAGCAGGGCTACAAGCCGTAGCTTGGTTATCTGCAGCTCAAGATAGCCATGGGGGTTACGGTGACAGTGCTGAAAGTAGCGCACAAGCAATCCTTGGACTCGCATCCTTCGGAGTTGATCCTAGTGGATTAGAATACACCAAAAACAAAGTGGATCTAATGGAGAACCTGCTTAGCTATCGTCTAGCTGATGGTAGCTTCACCCATAGCCGTGGTGGAAGCAGTAATGTTCTGGCGACAGAGCAAGGACTTCAGGCGCTGGTTGCGTATAATTTGCTGTATAAAGGAAGCAACAGTAAGCTATACGATTTTTCCAAATCCTCCGTTCAGAGCTCACTCATCTACGCTCCTGTAACGATTGAGGGACCACGGGCCACGTTGGCACAAGGGTACGCCTATGCTGGCAACGCACTTGGAGCGTTAGAGAAGCTGGCGCTTCAAACGAACTTGCCGATCACGAATCCTTCGGGCAGTTATGTGACTGGCATCGGAAGTATTGCTGCTGGAAGCTTTGGTGGTTATGACGGATGGATGTATGTTGTATCACGTGACGGAAAATGGATTAATCCCGATGTAGGCATGAGTGATTTTGTACTTAAAGATTCAGATCAGGTACTGGTTTATTATGCCGGAGATGACACTAAACTTGTGGATTCCGTTACCCTTTCCAAACAAAATCTTAAAGAGGGCGATTCTTTTACTGTCACTGTAACTAGTAAGACGTGGAAATGGGACGCTGCTACGAATACTACCTCTCCTGTAACGGCAAAAGCTGCGGGTGTTCAGGTCCAAATTGGAGCTCACACGGTAACGACGAATGCTAAAGGTGAGGCCGTATTCTCAGGAAATGTGCCCGCAGGTGACTATACACTGTCTGTAACTGGCTACCGCGAAGGTAAAGCGCCAACGGTTGCTAAATATACAAAAGCTATAAAGGTAACTTCTAAGAATGTAACAGCTTCTCTTACCGTTGAAGGCCCGGAAGGATTGATTAGTGAAGGGACTTTAAAAGCCTCCAATGCTCTTGAAGCGTTGCAGCAACTAGGATCTACCGATGATTTTAAAGTAGATATCACCAAATCGTCTTATGGCAACTTTGTATCAGGTATCCATGGAGTTTCGCAAGGTACTTACGACGGATGGTGGAGCTTCGTAGTATCACGCGGCGGGGAGTGGATATATCCAAGTGTGGGTATGGATGCGTTCGAACTACAGGAATCCGATCGTGTGCTTGTCTATTATGCAGGTGAAAATACACAGGTTATAGATTCTGTGGCGCTTTCCCCAACGCAGCCAAAAGCTAATGAAGCTTTTACCGTAAAGGTTTCCCAGAAAAAGTGGGTGTGGAATCAGGACAGCTTCACTTCTGATCCGGTTACCTCACCAGCTGCAGGTGTGCAGGTTTCGATTGGTGATAAGAAGGTAATCACGAATGAACAAGGTGTAGCTGTTGTTGAGGGGGGTCTCCCGGCAAATAGCTATACAATGACTGTTACCGGTTATGTTAAAGACAGCGTACCGAGCGTAGCGCGTTATACTCAGTCTCTGACTGTTGGATCGTCTGTTATTGCTCCAGCTAAAGCTACCGCTACCCTTTCAGTGATTGGAGATAGCCGGAAGGGAACCATCCTAGCCAGTACAACAGTAGCTCTAAAAGAGGGCGAAACGGCTTATAGCTTACTAGTCAGTCAATTAGGCACCAAGGTAGTATCATCCGGCAACGTTGGAAGCATCTACGTGAAATCTATTGACGGATTGGCTGAATTTGACGGAGGCCCAAGCAGCGGATGGAAGTATAAAACGAACCGGGATGCTGATCCAAGCATCAGTGCAGACAGTTATATTTTGCAGAACAGTGATACTTTGTACTGGTACTATACCTCTGGAGAATAAGGAAGAGGAATGATTAATTAGGCGGGCACAGGGATTCGGAGTAATAGCGGATCGGGTGCCCGCCCTTTTATTTTTTTGGAAAAGTCGTTTTATGACAATATATACTTTTATTCGACACAATATTTAAAAAATCATCAAACTCTTAGCCCTTCCGACCGATAAAAATAGATAGATCATAAGATAATGTGAAGGCGGAGTGTAGATGAAAAATTTGAAAGTGAAATACAAAATAGGGTTGCTTTTGGTATTCGCTGTAATCATGGTGAATGTTGTAGGGGGCATAGGCATCATCACGATGACCCGAATGGCCGAAAAAACAAATGAGACATATAATGAAAATTTATTGCCTGTTTCTTACGTAGGGCAGATGCGTACGAATAATCGGGCTATTGAATCCTATCTTTTGGAGCGTTTGATTAGCGTAAATGCCAGCAAAAACAAAGAACTTTCTGAGAGTATTCAAGTGAAGGTTCAGGATAATAATGAACTTATGAACAAGGTGAAAGCGATTCAGTATAATGATCCTGCTATTGTAAGTAAAATCAAAGAGTATGAGTCCTTTTTGCCAGATTATCGTGCACAGCGGGATAACATTATAAAGATTGCTGATAGTAATCATAATCAAGAGGCCTATAAAGTATTTTCAGGCGAATTTAACGAATCCCGTGAAAAAATGATCAACCTACTTAAAGGAATTAGTGATTCTTTGCTTAAAGATGCTGATGAACACAATTCAGATTCCATGGCAACCGCTAAAAGCATGCGGGTAAACAATACCATAATGATTACGTTCGCCTGGGTGATTTGTTTCGTAATTAGTATTGCAATTATTCGACTGATAACAAAACCCCTTAAAGAACTGCAAGGACTAATGAAGCGGGCAGAAGATGGAGATTTGACCGTAATAGCAACGTACACCGCCAAGGATGAGATTGGCCAAATTAACAGTTCATTTAACAATATGCTGCAGGGCTTGCGGAAGATGATGCAAGGAATTGCAGAGAGTGCAGAACTGCTGTCAGCTTCATCGGAAGAGATGAGCGCTAGTGCTGAGCAGACCTCATTGGCTTCACAAATGATCGCTGTATCTTCTGGAGAGATTGCGGCGGGTTTTGATGAACAGACAGAGAGCATTAACAATACAACACGTTCCATAAAAGCAATGACCAATGATATTGCAGCCGTAGAGGGCAGCAGCTATGAAATGTCAGACCTTATGGGGGTGGTCTCTGGTTCATCAGATCGTGGGGTAGAGGCTGTAGATCAAATCATTGTGCAGATGAAGGAAATTGACCTCAGTGTAACTCAGAGTCAGGAGATTGTTTCTAATCTGGGGACATTGTCACAAGAGATTAATACAATTATTACAACGATTAACGGTATTGCTACACAGACGAATCTGCTTGCACTCAATGCTTCTATAGAAGCGGCACGAGCTGGGGAGCATGGACGGGGATTTGCTGTAGTTGCTGGAGAAATACGAAATCTGGCGGAAGCAACTAGAAATAGTTCTTTGCGGGTTACAGATATTATTACACATATTCAAAAGCAAACCGAAAGCGCAGTAGAATCCATGGCTTTGGGGACTGAGCTAGTCACTAATGGCGTAGTTCAAAGTCATCTGGTATCTCAAGCCTTTCATGAGATTCAGACTTCCATTAAAGAAGCTACCCTGCAGACAGCGGAGATCAGAGAAGCGGTTGCTCATGTCGCCTTAGAATCACAAGGTGTGGCAGCAGCTATGGAACAGGTCAACGTTATATCTAGTAAAGGCGCAGAAGGTGTTCAGGACACAAGTGCAGCGAGTCAGGAGCAACTATCCGCAATGGAGGAAATGTCGGCTTCAGCTCAGTATTTAGCGGTGCTCGCAGAAGATCTGCAAAAGACATTGTCCAGCTTCAAACTATAGGCTTCATAATATTGTTAAAACCAGCAGAGCAGCGGTTCTCCAGTAACGGAGATCGCTGCTCTGCTGTTTGTGGTTATAGCAGATTGGGAGCAAGCGCGAGCCAGTTGGTCTCAGTTGGTCAAGGTGGGAGAGATGTAAGTTGGTTTCAGTAGGTTGCGGGCAAACATATGCTATGTGACCTCCAGCGACACTATTGGCAGGCAAGACAGAGGGATGGAAACAATAAAAACTTCGGCGATGATCGGTATGCTCGTACCCCGTAACCTGTAAACCGTACCCCGTACCCCGTACCCCGTACTCCGTACCCCGTACCCCGTACCCCGTACCCCGTACCCCGTACCCCGTACCCCGTACCCCGTACCCCGTACCCCGTACCCCGTACCCCGTACCCCGTACCCCGTACCCCGTACCCCGTACCCCGTACCCCGTACCCCGTACCCCGTACCCCTAGTGTCCCCGGCTGTTCTCTAGTTTTTTAAACACACTATCTACTTGATATTCCCCAGTTTAAGGTCATCTGGGTCCGATAATGTGGGCTTATGCTTACCCCCACAGGCTATCGGACACAGCCGCCGCTATTTGCCCATTTATCGCCATTGGGGCGAAGTTTCGGACACCAGCGCAGCTATTGGTGTGGAAAACGCTGAAAACTGGTTTATTTCGCATCAATAGCGGCTATGAGGTCCGATAGCGTCCGAAATATAGCTAAATCCAGCAATTAAGGTCATCTGGGTCCGATAACGTGGGCTTATACTCACCCCCACAGGCTATAGGACACAGTAGCCGCTAATTGCCCATTTAGTGGCATTGGGGTGAGTTCCGGACTACTCAGTTGACGCTATTTGCCCATTTATCGCCTTTGTAGCGAAGTTTCGGACACCAGCGCAGCTATTGGTGTGGAAAACGCTGAAAACTGGTGTTTTTTGCACCAATAGCGGCTATGGGGTCCGATAGCACCCGAAACAGTGGCAAATCCAGCAATTAAGGTCATCTGGGTCCGATAGAAAAACTCGGGAGCGCGAATGTGATCGGATTAAATAAAAATTAGTTTTTAGATCAAGACCTGAAAAAAAGAGGGCATCCCCACAGCTAGTTCACAGCTGTGGGGATGCCCTCTTGATTTTTAATAAAAACTCAGCGTGTATCCTTCCAGAAATTCAGAGGTTTCAGATCTGAGCTAATGACGTGGAAGGTATATCCTTCTTTTTTCAATGACTCTAAAATACGAGGAAGCACTTTAAGTGTAGCCTTTTGATCATGCATCAGAATAACTGGATTGGTCTGCGATTTCTGCAGCTTATGAACCTGATTCATAACCGAATTATAGATCGTCGTACTAGCATCCTTGTATTTCCAATCCTCAGAGTCCACGTTCCAATCCCACAGATGATAACCTTGAGCCAACACTTTATCTCTAAAGGTCTTTGTGAAATAAGGTTTGCTTCCATAAGGAGGACGAATTAGTGTGGTGCTTTGACCTGTAATCTTTTTCAAAATGGCGTTATCGTTATCCATCTCACCCAGTGCAGCGGCAGGTGAAGCATAAAACTTCTCTTTCCGGTGCGTCATTCCATGCAATGCGAGACCATGCCCTTCATTCGCAATCCGTTTCACTTGCGTAGTATGCTGGTTCATATTCGGTCCGATCATGAAAAAAGTTGCCTTCGCATCATATTTTGCCAAAATATCAAGCAATGTAGAAGTAGTGGCCGTTGGTCCATCATCAAAGGTGAGGTATACGGTCTTACCTTGCTTCCCAACAGTTGGCGTAGAAGTTCCAGGAGTTGCGGTTGGCTTCATTTCCTTTTTAAATTTACTCACAAATGTTGCATCATCTAATGTAGCTGAGCCATCTTTTACACGCAATAAATTTTGATCTGCTTTAAAGGAAATTCCGAAACCAAGATAAGAAGTCAATTTCAGTGGAACCATGGTTTTTCCGTTTTTCAAAAATGTATTCATGGATATGGTCTTTCCATCGCTTAGAGTAGCTGTTGCATGATCATTCAGCAGTTTGATTGATCTGTTCTGACCTGTAACTTTTATCCCATCACTCACTCCAGTTAGCGTTAACTTAAGTTCCTGTGACAGATCACGTAGAGGAACGTAATAGGTATCTTTTACCGAAACTGCTTCAATAGTTGTTAACTTATCGTTCACACCTAACCTAAGGGAGCCTGCACCTGCTGCATTCACTGAATCTATCGCTCGTATTGATCCAGAACCTATGAATAATACGATTAATAATAGCCATACTTTCTTTAAAGACATCGTCAAAAATCTCCTATCTATGTATATTTGTCTATTACCTTATCATACATTGATAGAATGAAATTTGAGAGATTGTAACCCCCAGCAGAATAATTTGTTACCTTTTAGTAGTTAACTGTGATTTCAACCACAATCATAAAAAGCACGTAACTCCGGCTAAATACTGACGCATCAACAAAAATGGTTAAAATAACCCCGTTTTGCGCAAAATAGATGTGTCCAAATTAGCAACTTTAGTAAACTATTGAACAAAGTTTGAACGGAAATTTTCAACCCATAAACAGCGCCGTTACAGTGATCTTTATCATACTATTAGAAACTTGTAACAAATTGATCACACATATTTAACTTGTTCGCCATTATTAAGGTCTTTTTTAGATTAAATGGAAAAATAAGTCTTTTGCTTTCTTCCCCATAAATTCTTACTATATATAAAGGTTAATGTTGAGGGTTAATAAAAGAAGTATTGAAGGAAGGAGCTTAAGCATGAACAAAAAGGGACCGTTATACGCTTTATTTCTCAGCCTAATTTTACTCTTGCCAGGATGCAGTTCAATCGCTGTTCTGAATCCGAAGGGGCCGGCTGCAAGAACTTTATCTGACACGATCATTCTCTCCATTGTTATGATGCTCGGTGTTCTGGCAGTTGTCTACATCTTATATGTCTTCGTGCTTCTGAAATACCGTGCCAAAAAAAGCAACGAAGATTATATTCCTCCTCACGAGGAAGGAAACAAATGGCTGGAGGCTATCTGGATTACCATTCCGATTATTATCGTGGCATTCCTCTCCGTAGTCACCGTCAAAACAACAGTAGATGTAGAAAATGTTGCAGCGGATTATAAAGATCAGAAACCGCTTGTAATCTATGCTTCCTCCTCTAACTGGAAATGGCATTTCAGCTATCCAGAGGAAGGGATCGAAACAGTAAACTACGTTAATATTCCAGTTCACCGCGCTGTAGAGTTCAGATTGTATTCTTTCGGTACAATCTCAAGTCTTTGGATCCCACAATTGGGAGGACAAAAATACGCGATGAGCGACATGATCACAACCTTGCATCTTTCAGCTGATACTGTAGGTTCTTATGTCGGAAGAAATGCGAACTTTAATGGTAAGGGCTTTGCCCACATGGAGTTTGAAACACTTGCGATGACAGATAAGGATTATCAGGAATGGGTGAAAGACGTTAAAGAAACGGCGGGTCCACTGACGGAAGATGAATTTAAAGGTCTTTTGGAAATGGAACATGTCGGACGTAAAACGTATACGAATACTCACTTATCCTTTAGCCCGCCTCCGGGAAGCCATGGTGACCATATGAGTAATGGTGGCACTGAAATGGATACGGATAACGGAAGCATGGAGCATCAGGATAATAAAGAAATTCACCCGACTCCAGCACCATCCAGTGAGACGGAATTCAACACCGAGCCTAATCCAGAACTGGATGAGCCGACACCTAGTTCTCCATTAGAAGAGAGCACAACACATGACGGACACTAGTCAATGTTAATTGAACAACTTGAAAGGAGCGATTCCTAATGGATTGGGATAAATTTAAGGTCCACGGCGAACCCTTGATATACGGAGCTATGGCAAGTATTGTTCTGGCTACGATCGGGATTATTGTCGGCCTGACCTATTTTAAAAAATGGGGATATTTATGGCGCGAATGGTTGACTACTGTTGACCACAAACGTATTGGGATTATGTATATCCTCGCAGCATTGCTTATGCTTTTCCGCGGCGGCGTTGACGCTATTATGATGAAGCTGCAAACAGCAGCCCCGGACATGAAATTTCTTGACGCACAGCATTATAACGAGGTATTTACAACACACGGCTTGATTATGATCCTTTTTATGGCCATGCCGTTTATTATCGGTCTGATGAATGTTATCGTTCCGCTGCAAATCGGCGCTAGAGACGTTGCCTTCCCGCGTCTGAACGCTGTCAGCTTCTGGCTCTTCTTCTTTGGAGCTATGCTGCTTAACATTTCGTTTGTTATCGGGGGATCGCCAGATGCTGGTTGGTCCGCATATTTCCCGCTAGCAAGTCTAGAGTTCAGTCCAACGGTGGGTAATAACTATTACTCGCTCGCATTACAAATTTCAGGTATTGGTACGCTCATCACAGGCGTTAACTTTATTGTAACGATTCTGAAAATGCGTGCACCAGGCATGAAGTTGATGAAAATGCCGATGTTTACTTGGTCCGTATTGATCACCAACGTAATTATCGTATTCGCCTTCCCTGTGCTTACGGTAGCACTTGCGTTGATGATGTTCGACCGGCTGTTCGGCTCTCAATTCTTTACGATGGCCAATGGCGGTATGGATATGTTATGGGCCAACCTGTTCTGGGTATGGGGTCACCCTGAAGTATATATCGTTGTCTTACCGGCATTCGGTATTTATAGTGAAATTATCGCCACCTTCTCTAAAAAGAACCTGTATGGATATACATCCATGGTATTCAGTATGTTGATCATTTCCCTCTTGTCCTTCTTAGTATGGGCTCACCATTTCTATACAATGGGTCAAGGTGCTATGGTTAACAGCTTCTTCTCGATTACAACCATGGCCATTGCCGTACCAACAGGTGTGAAAATATTTAACTGGCTATTCACCTTACGAAAAGGGCGAATAACCTTTACGACACCTATGCTATACACCCTGGCCTTTATTCCGATCTTTACGATTGGTGGGGTAACAGGTGTCATGCTGGCTATGGCCAGTGCCGATTACCAGTACCATAATACGATGTTCCTGGTTGCCCATTTCCACTACGTTCTTATTCCAGGTGCGGTCTTTGCCGTTATCGCAGGTTTCCATTACTGGTTCCCTAAAGTATTCGGTTTCCGTCTGAATGAACGTCTTGGCAAGCATGCCTTCTGGTGGATTATTATTTCCTTTAACGTATCGTTCTTCCCGCTGTTTATTCTCGGACTTAAGGGTATGACCCGTCGACAATACACATATTCTGCGGACACTGGATTTGGCCCGCTGAGTATGGTTTCATTTGTAGGTGCGATCGGTCTCGCGATTGGATTTGTAATCCTGGTTTATAACATTTACTGGAGTACTCGTTACGAACCAAGAGATACTGATGGCGACCCATGGGATGCACGTACTTTGGAGTGGGCAACGAAAAGCCCGATTCCAGCTTACAACTTCGCAGTGGTTCCAAATGTAAAAACACGCGATGCATACTGGTCTGCTAAACAAGATAAAGTACCACTTTTTGAAGATAAGATTACTAAGATTCATATGCCTAGCAACACAGGAAAACCATTTATTCTGGGTGTTATCTTCTTCATCGCAGGGTTCTCTCTGGTCTTCAGTCTTTGGATTCCAGCGATCCTCTCTGGAGTAGGTATCCTCATTGTTCTAGCTGCTATGTCCTTTGATCGGGATCACGGATTCTACATCCCAGCAGAAGAAGTTATTGCTACTGAAAAGAAATTGCGGGGTGAGACAGTATGAAAATAGATGCGTCTAAGCCGCTTGAATACTCAACAGAAGAGAATAGTAATAAAATCTTTGGCTTCTGGGTTTTTCTAGGAGCGGAGATTGCACTGTTCGCTACGTTGTTCACTGTTTACTTTGTAATGGTAGACCGTTTTGCCAGCGGCCCTAGCGGGCCGGAGCTTTTCGAAATTGGTCCGGTGATGATCGAAACATTGCTGCTGCTGACAAGTTCGTTTACGATTGGTCTTGCGGTTCATGCCATGCGGCATGGTTACCAAAAAGCCATGATGGTCTTTTTCGGACTAACCCTTCTAATGGGTCTCGGCTTCCTTGGTATCGAAATCATGGAGTTTGTCACTTATGTTCACGAAGGGGCTACACTTCAAACCAGTGGTTTCCTATCCAGTCTCTTTGTACTGCTGGGAACACACGGAGCTCACGTATCGTTCGGGTTCCTGTGGGGTGCGGCTATTCTAATCCAGTTGAAGCGTCAAGGTATTAATCCGGCTACGGCCAATAAATCCTTTATCTTCTCGCTGTACTGGCATTTCTTGGACGTTGTCTGGATCTTTATTTTCAGCTTCGTCTATCTGAAAGGACTGATGTAGCATGATGAAGCAATTGTTTCCAATTCGCCATGTGATGGGTTTCTTAGCCTCTCTTGTCCTTTCTGTGGCTGCACTTGCTGTAATCTACCTTGATCTATCCAACACTGCGAACATGGCAATCCTGCTTGTTACAGCCCTCATTCAGGCTTCCTTGCAGCTCTTCCTGTTCATGCATATTGGTGAATCAGCAGATACCAAGAAAGAACTTTACATCAATATCGCCTATGCCTTATTCGTTGGTTTAGTTACGATATTCGGTACGCTCTTCATCTTCGTATGGGGCTGGTATGCTTAATTACAGTAACTAATACTCAAAGGGACGTCTTCTATGCCTAAATGGCTTAGGGACGTCTCTTTTTTTTGGTTTACTTAGGAGGTTTGTTGTAGCGGATGCCCGGAAATGGGCATCTTCCCAGGCAATAGCTGCACTGGAGTCCGAAACTTCGCTCAAAAGACGAAAAATGTGCGAATAGGGTCATCTGGGTCCGAAAGCTAGCGGGGATAAGGAGGCTCGGCGCGATCGGACTCAGATGACCTTAAAAGTGGGAATCAGCGGCTTTTGGAGTTGTAACGGACCCCAAAGTCGCTATTGCCTAGAAAAACGCGCAAAATGAGCGCTTTTCTAGGCAATAGCTGCACAGGAGTCCGAAACTTTGCTCAAAAGACGAAAAATGTGCGAATAGCGTCATCTGGGTCCGAAAGCCACGGGAGATAGGGGGGCTTGGCGCTGTCAACCTCAGGTGAACTTAAAAGCAGGAATCAGCGTCATTTGTGTCCGAAAGCCACGGGGATGAGGATGGCTCGGCGCAATCGGACGTAATTTTGATTAATAACAAGGGATAGATAGATCCCCAAAGGATAATCTTGGGGATTTTTTGTTGACATATAAATCAAACTGTATTAATAATAGTAGTACAGTTAATACACACCAAAATGGATTTAATGCAAGATAGTGGAAGGAGGAAGGTTATGTTCGAACTGGACGTTCGTAGTCGGAAGCCGATTTATGAGCAGCTGACCGATAAGGTCAAGGAGATGATTCTGCATGGTATTTTGCAGATGGATGAACAGCTACCTTCTGTAAGGACTTTATCCCAGCAGCTAACCGTGAATCCCAATACGATTCAGAAGGCTTACCGTGAATTGGAACGTGAGGGGTATATCTATTCATTACAGGGGAAAGGAAGTTTTGTAGCCCCAATGAAAAAAGAACAAAATGCGATCAAAAAAGCGGAAGTCCGGAATGAGTTGCTGAGGCTGATGGCGGAGGCGGTATACCTTGGGTTCACCGCAGCTGAGATTAGTTCTTTGTACCAACAAGTGGAGAAGCAAAGAGAAGGAGGGAAGAGTGATGATTGAGATTCGAGGAGTCAGCAAGTTATTTCAAGGCGAGAAGGCAGTCGACGATATCTCTTTAACGGTACATAAAGGAAAAATTTATGGGCTGCTCGGCTCTAATGGCGCGGGCAAAACTACGCTGCTCAAAACATTGGCGGGCATCTACTCTCCAGATAAGGGGACCGTGCGGGTGGATGGTGAAGCAGTATTCGAACACCCGACGACTAAGCAACGGGTTATTTTTATGCCGGATGCTCCTTATTTTTTCCCACAATCGACCATGCTGCAAATGGCGGCCTTCTATCGCTCGATTTATCCGAGCTGGAATCAGAAGCGTTTTGAAGATTTGGGAACCGTATTTCAGCTCGATAAAAAGCGCAAACTCAGTCGTTTCTCCAAAGGGATGCAGCGGCAAGCGTCATTCTGGTTGTGTTTAAGCTGTATGCCGGATGTGCTGATTATGGATGAACCGATTGACGGATTAGATCCGGTGATGCGGCGTCAGATCAAAAACCTGCTATTTCAGGAGGTTGCTGAACGCGAGCTGACGGTAATCATATCTTCGCATAACCTTCGTGAGATTGAAGATCTGTGCGATCATGTCGGGATTATGCATGGTGGGAAGATGTTGATTGAGAAGGATCTGGATGATCTTAAGGCGGATACACATAAGATTCAAGTGGCGTTTCGGGATGAACGGCATGAGATTCCGTTAGCTGCCAAGTTACAAGTTCTGCATCAAGAGCGCCGGGGAAGTGTGAACCTATATATTGTAAAAGGGGATCGTGAACGGATCAAAGCGGCTTTTCAGGTGTACGAGCCATACGTATTCGATTTGCTTCCATTAACGTTAGAAGAGATCTTTATTTATGAAATGGGGGATGTCGGATATGACGCGCAGCCATTACTACTTTAATAGCAGTGTTTTTCGCCAGAACTTCCGCCAGCATGGCTGGATAGGGATTATATATGCACTCGGCTTATTATTCGCTCTTCCATTACAGCTCTTCATGAGCAACAATCCGGATGCAAAACCGCAGGAAATTGATCATTTATTTCGCATAGCTGGTAGTGTGCAAGCCTTGTTTATCATTACAATCCCAGTTGCCGCAGGACTATTCTTATTCCGATACCTTCAGGCAAAATCACCCGCAGATCTTTGGCATAGCCTGCCTTTACGCAGAGAGCATTTATTTACAGCTCATCTGACGAGTGGACTTACCTTACTGTTGCTGCCTGTTTGGTTAACTGCTGGGGTGGTTGCCGTTGTTAAGCCATGGAGTGGGAATTTTTTTATTTTTCAAGGCGCAGATATTTGGCAATGGTGTATCACAGTTAGTATTCTGACTTTGTTCCTCTTCTGTTTTAGTGTTTTTGTGGGAATATGTACGGGCCAATCTATTCTTCAGGGAATTATCATTTATATTTTGCTTATTCTTCCTGTTGTACTGATCTCATTAATCAATAGCCATTTAGTCATGTATCTTTATGGATATGCAAATGCAAATGTAAACTTCAGTGATTCTAGTTTGCAAGTCTGGTCTCCGTTTGTTCATATCGTGTATTATTTTACCGGCAAACCCTTCACAAATACAGAATTATGGATTTATGGGGTATTGGCACTTCTATTTATTGGATTATCTTACCTTTTATATCGAAAACGTAATACGGAAAAAGCGGGTCAGGCTATTGCTTTTGGATATTTCAATCCACTGTTTAAAGCAGGGGTTATGTTATGTACTATGCTTATTTCCGGAAATTATTTTGCACAAATGAAGCAACAGCAAATGGGCTGGGTGATTAGTGGATATGCCATCGGAGCCATTATTGGTTATGTTGCCGCAGAAATGATTATTCGGAAAACATGGCAGATTATGACGCGTAAAATGGTAGCTGAGTTTGCAGTTTATGCGGTAATGATAGGGTTACTTCTGTATATCCCGGTATCAAGTGTTACGGGGTATGAAGCCAGAGTGCCTTCCGGTGATAAGATTAGCGGAGTATATATGGGAGCTAACTACCGGTTGTATACCCCAACGGATGATTTGTACACTACACCCTACATGGGGCAGAACCCTTTTTCCGATGATAAAGATTATATAGAAGCTGTCCGTAAACTTCATCAAACGGTAGTTGCAGTACGTCCAGATCATACGTCACGACAATATGTTTATGAATATTTTACTCTGGCTTATCAATTGGAGAACGGCGACAAGCTAGTGAGGGAATACTGGATCCCTAAAAAGGGGTTTGAATCAGAGCTAAAAGCGGTTAAGGATACCGAAGCTTACAAGTATGAAAAGTATAATTTAGCTCTCTTAGACAAAGACCTGGATTTTATGTGGGTTACTAACAGGAATAAAAAAGTAGCCATCTCGGATCCCGGGGAAATTTCAGAGCTAAAGCAGATTATCAAACGCGAAATTTCGAATATGTCCTACGAAGTACAGATAGATAAGGACGGAAAACCTGATGTGGCTAATATCCAAGTAGAGGTAAAGGTAAAAGAGAACAGTAATCAAGTTTCTACAGATTATGGTTATTATTATCCGTGGAAGTCAACTTTTCATGAGTTAGAGAAATGGATGAATGAAAAAGGTTATGCCGATAAAATACGAATAACAGCTGAAGATATCCAATCGGCAGAGATTATAAAAGATGATTATATGGATGAGAAAACACCTAAGAACCCTACTAGTCCTGAACAAAGAGTAGCGCTTGCACGTGAAAAGAATCGTACGGCTGTTACGAAGGATAAGGTTTTATTAACAGATGTTTTGGACCATCATTTCAATTATGGTGTTGAGAATGGCAACTACATTGTGAAGTTGATGTACAAAGAGGGTTATAGCGATTTTGTAATGTTAAAAGAATCAGATATGACGCCCGAATTGAAAGCATTGCTGAAATAAGCTAAGAATAAGGTAAGTAAAAGATTACAGAAGATAAAAGACTACTGGTTGACATAAACTGGATAGTTGGAATATGCTTTTGGAGATAGGTTAAGGATGAAATGGGACTTTCAGGTCAGCCTCAGAGCCAGTATATTCGTTCCGGTAAAATAACATCGCTGTATTAACTGGTAAGGAGTTCTGTATTTAGGTGAAGCCCGACCATGGACGAAAGAGTCCATGGTCTTTTTTTACATATTTAGAGGTAATACATGGATGTGCGATTGCTGTAATGCCTCTGGAGTCTGCTTCGGCAGATCTTTTACTGTAGAATAATATAAATAGGGAACATTGAGGTGGAAATATAATGTTAAGCAATACAGCGGAAGTGTCGTTAAGTAAATTTATGACTAAGCTG
Source organism: Paenibacillus sp. FSL H3-0329 (assembly GCF_037963285.1). Classification (NCBI taxonomy): domain Bacteria; kingdom Bacillati; phylum Bacillota; class Bacilli; order Caryophanales; family Paenibacillaceae; genus Paenibacillus; species Paenibacillus sp. FSL H3-0329. Next base: position 1,059,347 of record NZ_CP150150.1, read on the forward strand.
CTTCGGCATACCCCGGAGCAATATGGTCTTATTTTGGATCCAGAGGATGGTTCCTGTAGGTTGAATGATTTGCTGTCTGTTATTGTCAGCACTCCTAGATGGTCAGAGGTGACTGTGGGAGATATTCGGCAAGTGGTCGCAGGCTGCGACAAGCAACGATTGGAAATCGTTGATGACCGGATCAAAGCCCGGTACGGGCATAGCCATACAAAAATCACTTATGAGCCGGGGACTCCGCCTGCTGTACTTTTTCACGGAACTCATTCTGGTGTGCTTTCTGTGATTTTGGAGGAGGGACTCCAATCGATGGGACGGCAGTATGTTCATTTGTCTGAAGGGACTCATTTTGCCAGTTTAGCCGGAAGTCGCAGAGGGAAATTGATATTGTTAACCGTTGATACGATTAGAGCGGGTCAAATGGGTGCAACCTTTTATAATGCGGGTAATAAGGTTTGGTTGGCAGGTCATATACCGCCTTCATGTCTTAAAGTGTATACCCCGTAAGTTGAACTAGATCGACGTTTGGTTAGGAGGCATAATAACATGGATGAAATTCCAGATCACTTAGATCACGGATTACAGATTGTATTTATTGGGTTCAACCCTAGTATCCGTTCTGGTGAGGTAGGACATCATTACGCGAATCCGCGGAATAATTTTTGGAGAATATTACATCAGTCTGGACTTACTCCCCGGTTGTATGATGCGTCTGAGGACGGGGACTTGCTAAAGCTGGGCTATGGGTTTACAAATATTGTTGCCCGTCCCACACGGGGAATCGACGATATTACTCGTGAAGAATACCAGGAGGGTCGTGAATTGCTTCGCTCCAAGCTGGAGAAATATCGGCCTCAAGTCGCCTGTTTTGTAGGTAAGGGTGTGTATACAGAGTTTAGTCGCAGAACAAAAGCTAACTGGGGATTTCAAGGGGGCGAGCCTCCAAAGGTAGATGGTGTCCGTGAATTCGTTGCACCCTCTTCTAGTGGATTAGTTAGAATGCCGATGGGAGAGATCATTGGAATTTATCGCAGATTAGCCGAGTTTACGCAAGAGAACGATGGGTGATTGATGTATTTGGAGTTAGGGTGCTAAAGGACACAGGAGTCGCTAAAAGTAACAAATCACTCTAATTTGCGTGCTATCGGACTCCAATGCAGCTATTGGGTAGAAATAGACTGAATATGAGTCCATTTTGGGTAGATAGCGTCTCTGGAGTCCGAAATCACCACTAAATGGCCGCAAATCCACGAATAACGGCGACTGAGTCCGTAAGAGTAAAAGCTGCGGAGTTGGCCATGGATCTACGTAGATTCCGTAGATCCCGTAGATCACCGTAGATCACCGTAGATCACCGCAGATCACCGTAGATCCCGTAGATCCCGTAGATCCCGTAGATCTCGCAAGCTCTGGCAAACTATCGCATCTTAGCTATCTCTCGCTACTCTAGAATACCCTCAAACACAAAAAGAGCAAGATTCCATATCGGAATCTTGCTCTTTTTATAACTTCAAAGGGCAGTCTCAGTATATGAGACATGCCCTTAGTCCCTAATACATTAGGTCTCAATCAGCAGCAGAATGATAGAGGATAAGGATAGACAAACACTAATCAGGCATAGCACGGCAACGACCTGCTTCTGGTTCAGGCCTGCCCGAAGCAGGCGGTAATGAGCCTGGGTGGCATCGGCTTGATAAATGGACTTGCCTTGGATGAAACGTTTGACTACGACAAAAATGTTGTCGAAGATCGGTACGCCCAGCGCCAGAATAGGGATGAACAGCGACAGGACGGTGGCTTGCTTGAACGCGCCGTCGAGTGCGATTACCGCAAGGATGAAGCCGAGAAAGGTTGCCCCGGCGTCGCCCATAAAGATTTTGGCGGGCGGCTTATTGTAGCGCAGATAAGCAAGCGTAACGCCAATCAGCGAAATTGCCATAATGGCAGATGAGGATTGACCCTTCGCCAGTGCGACTACGAATAACGTAACCGCCGAAATGGCCGTCAAGGCACCAGCTAGACCGTCCATGCCATCCGAGAAATTAATAACAGTGGTTACGCCGAAGATCCAGATAATCGTCAGCAGAAACGATAGAATGACTGGCAAAATGATATAATCACCTGAAAATGGATTGTAAAATCCGGTAAAGGCGTTGCCAGAAGCATAAACCAGGATCGCTGCGCTAACTTGTACAATTAACTTGGGCAGAGCTGGGAAATCTTTGCCCTTCGTTTTGTACCAATCATCCACCGTGCCTATGGTCAGCAACAGTACTCCACCAACAAATAATGCGACAGTCTCCATGGAGAAATCACGCGCGAACACCAGATAAGTAACAAAAAATCCGAGAAATATTGCGTAGCTGGCCGTTAGCGGAATGGGCTCTCTATGAATTTTACGCTCAACGTCCTGCCGAGGCTTGTCCACAAAATCAAGCCGAAAAGCAAGCTTGCCGAGCGGCGGAATTAGAAAGTAGACGATAAGAAATGACATTAGAAATGATAAAACGTATAAAATGACGCTCACCACCGTTTTCTTTTTAAAATACCACAGATCGATTAAATCTACCTTAAAAAAGTAAAATTTTGTCGTGAGAGGTGTGAAGTTGACTTGCCAGCATCGCTGTAGTACCTTGTTGAGAAAAGCTCTTTGGGGGATATTTATGAAATACGATGTTATTTTATTTGATGCCGACGATACGTTGTTTGATTATGGAATGGCAGAAAGTCACGCGTTGTCTAATGCCTTTCTACACTTTGGGATGCCCACAGGTGCAGCAGATTATGCTGCCAGTTATCAAGAGATTAACCACGCATTGTGGAGGGATTTAGAACAAGGAAGGATTTCATCTGCGGCGCTGCGGGTAGAGCGGTTCAATCGGTTGTTTGCTGCACATGCGCTTGAGCTTGATCCTGAATCATTTAGTGAGGCGTATCTACGTTTCTTAGGCGAAGGAACCTTTCTGATGCAGGGAGCGATCGAGCTATGCGGAGAGCTTGCAGAGTGCCGCCTGGCGATTATCACGAATGGAATCAAGGATGTGCAAACTTCCAGAATCCAAGGCTCGCTGCTGAGTGATACATTTGAGCAGATCATTATCTCAGAGGAGGCAGGATGTCAGAAGCCAGAGACCGGGATTTTTGATTACGCTTTTGCCAAATTGGGGATTGAGGATAAAGAAAAAGTATTGATTGTGGGTGACTCCTTAACCTCTGATATTCAAGGCGGAATTAATTATGGGATTGATACCTGCTGGTTTAACCCGCTCGGTAAGATTAATGAGTCCGGCGTTCAGCCAAAATACGAAATTCGAAACCTCTCGGAGCTACTAGATATTGTAGGGAAAGCTACTAACCTTCAATAAAAAAATAAGGTGTGAGCGCATAAGCGTCTCACACCTTTTATTTAGTAACCTGAAAGAGGTTTATTGCCGAGTATCCAGCGGCTTCAGATACGCCTCGATTTGCTGGCGTTTCGATTCCAGAAATGGCGGCAGCGCAAGCGATTCACCTAAACTTTCCATAGGCTCATCTGTAGCAAAGCCTGGTCCGTCTGTAGCTAGCTCGAAAAGGATGCCGTTAGGCTCACGGAAATAGAGGGAACGGAAGTAGAAGCGGTCGACGAAACCGGAATTAGGAAGCTGTGCCTGGCGGATGTGTTCGATCCATTGCTTCAATTCGTCTTCATTATCGACGCGGAAGGCGACGTGATGTACCCCGCCACGTCCCAAATGCTCTTGATCCAGATCATTGCGTTCCTCCAGATGTACCTCAGTGCCTGACCCGCCTTCACCGGTCTCGAATACGATCACATCTGGCTGACAGGCAACTGTTGAAGGGTAGGTTCCTATACGGCGGAAGCCAAGCAACTGCTCCAGCACCACCGCTGTATGTTCTGCACTTTCGACTGTGAGATGTGCGGGACCTAAGCCTACAATGCCATATTGGGCAGGCACTGGGCTTTTAGCCCAAGGAGTACCGCCGGCAACACCGTTATCATTTTCGTCGGATACGAGAATGAAACGTTGACTCTCGTGATCGCGGAAGGATAAAGTCTGGCGTCCACCAAGTACCTGTATCGTCCCATGCTCCACGTTAAGCTCGGTGAAGCGTTGCTCCCAATAGGTAAGTGCGGCATCGCTTGGGACTCGAAGGGAGAGGGCGGAGATGCTGTTATTGCCCTCGCGGTTGCGGCCCGCCATCGGAAGTTCAAAAAAGGTTAATTCGGTTCCGGGATTGCCCTTCTCATCTCCATAGAATAAATGGTACACTGAAATATCATCCTGATTTACTGTTTTTTTAATGAGACGAAGTCCGAGTACCTCTGTATAGAACTTAAAGTTCTCCTGTGCTTTGCCAGTAATAGCTGAGACATGGTGAAGTCCTTTTAACGTTAAGCTCATGGTAGTTACCTCCGTGTAAATGCTTAGGGTTTGTGGATTATTTTTAATATCGATAGAATTATTGGTGAATATTATTAAGTTACTATAATTTTAATAGTAATAACAAACTTTTGCAAGTGGATATTAATGTTTCATGAAATTTAATTCATACATAAGGAGAGAGTATAAGTGCACACAACAACAAGCTTGATGAAACAATTACAGGAGTTGGAGATTGATCCACGGGGGACCATTCTAGTTCATTCCTCGTTAAAAAGTGTTGGCGAAGTAGAAGGAGGTGCGAACACGGTGCTGGATGCACTCAGCGAATATATGAAGGACGGGCTGCTTGTTTTGCCAACGCATACATGGGCTTATATTAATGCGGATAATCCACGCTTCTCTGTTCAAGATTCCCCATCTTGTGTTGGGATATTACCGGAGCTGTTCAGAAAACGTCCGGGCGTTGTTCGCTCTTGGCATCCGACTCATTCTGTAGCGGCTTTGGGTGTTGATGCTGAGGCGTTTACTGCAGGGGATGAACGTTGGGATACGCCATGCGCCCGTGGTTCAGTATGGGGCAAGCTGCTTGATCGTAAGGCGGAAATAGTACTGCTGGGCGTCGATCTGCGGCGGAATACGTTCATTCACGGTATTGAAGAGTGGGTGGATATTCCGGGCAGAATGACGGATAGTCATGAGGAATTATATACTGTGACGCCGGGTGGCGATGAAATCATGGTGCCTTCTCGCAGACATTGTGGTCTCTCTTGGTCGGAGCATTTTTGGAAAGTGGAACGCGAGCTTGAGGAAGGCGGTGCCATGCGTAAGGGGAATTTCGGGGATGCGCTAGTTAGAGTGTGTGGAACAGTAGAAACGACGGATATTTTAAGCCTGATGCTAAAAGAGAATCCTGATCTTTTCTCCGATAATGAACCGCTGCATGGTGAGTCCAAACCAGATCCGCTTCCAAAGACCAGACGTGAACAACCATAGGTGGGAGAGGCTAAACCAATTTTTCAGCCCGCACAATCTGGAAGCCGCTATCAATGTATGGTATATTAATCTCACTAAAACATAGTAAGGAGATTGGAAATGGAAAAAACATTGGTCTTTGGACACAAAAATCCGGATACGGATACTATTTGTTCGGCAATTGCTTATGCAGCACTCAAAAAAGAATTAGGCTGGGATGCTGAGCCAGTTCGTCTGGGAGACGTTAGTGGTGAAACGCAATTTGCGCTTGATCATTTCGGAGTAGAGGCTCCTCGTCTGGTAGAGAACGTAGCTGGAGAAGCTAATCAGGTTATTCTTGTTGACCATAATGAACGCCAACAAAGTGCGAATGACATTGATCGAGTGCGTGTAGTTGAAGTTATCGACCATCACCGGATCGCTAATTTTGAGACTGCACATCCGTTATACTATCGTGCTGAGCCAGTAGGCTGTACTGCTACTATACTTAACAAAATGTATAAAGAAAACGGTGTAGCTATCCCTAAAGACATCGCCGGATTGATGTTGTCTGCAATCATTTCTGATTCCTTGCTGTTTAAATCTCCAACCTGCACCGCTGAAGATGTAGCGGCAGCGCGCGAATTGGCTGAAATCGCTGGTGTAAATGCAGAAAGCTACGGCCTTGATATGCTGAAGGCTGGTGCTGATCTTAGCGACAAGAGTATCGCTCAACTGATCTCCTTGGATGCTAAGGAATTCAAAATGGGTGAATACAAAGTAGAAATCGCCCAAGTGAACGCGGTTGACGTTAATGATGTACTCTCCAAGCAGGCTGAACTGGAAACTGCACTGACTTCCATTATTGCTGAAAAAGAATTGGATCTGTTCCTGTTCGTAGTTACAGATATCCTCAACAACGATTCGGTGGGTCTGGCTCTGGGCCGTGTTGCAGGTGCAGTAGAACAGGCGTACAACGTGAAGCTTGATGACAATAAAGCCCTTCTTAAAGGTGTAGTATCCCGTAAATCACAAATCGTACCGGTACTTACAGAGACGATTGCTAAACTGTAAAGCATTTTGACAGTTGTCTATGAGAGTAGATTGGATAAAAAGAGCTCATGCCCCATCAGTAGTTAAGATGGTGACATGAGTTCTTTTTGTTTTACGGCGTATTCTGCTACAATATTTTGGGAGGGGATCCAACTGATCCTCTTCTAATTGCATGAACTTTGAACCAGCATGAGGAATATGACAAAGGGATAGGGGATATTGGAGATGGAATTGTTTGCAGCATTGGAACGGGACGACTACGAGGAATTATTATTTTGTCAGGATAAGGCATCGGGATTAAAGGCGATCATCGCGATTCATGACACGACACTGGGACCAGCACTGGGTGGAACACGGATGTGGACCTACGCTACGGAAGAGGAAGCTATTGTTGATGCGCTTCGATTAGCAAAAGGGATGACCTATAAAAATGCAGTATCCGGCCTGAATTTGGGTGGTGGGAAAACAGTAATCATTGGAGATCCCAAGAAGGATAAAAATGAAGCCATGTTCCGTGCTTTCGGAAGATACATACAAGGTTTAAATGGACGGTACATAACTGCTGAAGATGTAGGGACTACGGAAGAGGACATGAACATTATTTATCAAGAGACAGATTATGTTACTGGCACCTCACCTACGTACGGTTCTTCGGGCAATCCGTCACCAGCAACGGCTTACGGTGTTTACCAAGGAATGAAGGCAGCCGCTAAAGCCGCCTTTGGCAGTGATTCGCTCGAAGGGAAGACAGTAGCTGTTCAAGGTGTGGGGAACGTGGCCTTTACACTGTGCAAACATCTTCATGAAGAAGGAGCACAGCTTATCGTAACGGACATCCATAAACCAGCCGTTCAACGTGCAGTAGAGGCCTATGGCGCTAAGGCTGTAGATCCAGGCGATATCATCAGTGTAGATTGTGATATTTATGCTCCTTGCGCTCTTGGAGCGACAATTAACGACGAATCCTTACGGGTAATCAAGGCGAAAGTGATTGCAGGAGCTGCTAATAATCAGCTGAAGGATTCCTCGCATGGTGATGCACTTCATGAGATGGGGATTGTATATGCTCCAGATTACGTGATTAATGCAGGTGGCGTCATTAATATTGCGGACGAGCTGAACGGCTATAATAAGGAACGTGCCTTTAAGCAGGTGGCGAAGATTTACGATAATATTACCCGCGTAATGGAAATTTCCCGTTTGAACGGAATACCTACTTATGCCGCTGCGAACCAGCTTGCAGAGGACCGGATAGCGCTATTAAGAAATAGCCGCAGCACCTTCCTGCGTAATGGTCAACATGCACTTACCAGAAGATCGCTGCGGGGATAAGCTGTAAAAAAACTCGGCAAGCTCCATCCGATTACAACTTCGGAGGGACTGCCGAGTTTTTTATGTTCTTTTATTTCTACAAGAAACGTTTATCCTCTTTCGAGGACGGTAACGTCGCTTCTGCTTATTCCTAATTACTGAACCTTTTGGGGTTCTGGGTAAGTGACGCCGAAGGTGTCGACCGTCACCTTTTTCATTACTGGTGGCTCATCTGGACGATCAGAACCGTCACGAGGCAGGCTCACAATTCTTTTTACAGCTTCGATACCTTCGGTTACTTTACCAAAAGCGGCGTAGCTTCCATCTAGACTAGGGTAAGCTGCATCCATAATAAAGAACTGGGAACCGGCAGAGTCAGGAGCCTGTGATCTTGCCATGGATAGAACACCTTCTGTATGCAGAAGGTTATTGGTGAACCCGTTGCCAGAGAATTCTCCGGCGATACTGTAACCCGGGCCTCCCATACCTGTGCCATCAGGGTCGCCGCCTTGAATCATGAAGTCAGGAATTACTCTATGGAATATAGTGTTATCATAAAATCCTTTTTGAATAAGTGAGATGAAATTGTTTACGGTGTTAGGGGCAACCTCAGGGTATAGCTCAGCTTGGATGATATCCCCGTCTTCCATTTCAATGGTTACTAAGGGATGACTTGCCGTAGCTGAAGGAACGCCTTCAGTTGGGGCTGCACCTTCCCCAGGTGCTGATCCGCTGCTTCCATTATTACTGCTTGCATTGTTATTGTTTGGCTTGTTACCGCAACCTGCCGCAATAACCATGACCAGGCATAACATGATCAGAAGAATAGCGGATTTTGTTCGTGTAGACTTCACTAAATAATCTCTCCTTTTTATTGAATAATCTCGTAGGTACTTCCCATAATACCTCCTTTGTCCTATTACATGCAAAGGTCAGTTATGACTTCTGGGATTGGCACATCTTAAAAAGAAGTTTACAATGGTAGGATGTTTCCAAAGAGAACATCGAGAAAGGATGTGCATAGGATGCTCTTTTCGTGGAAGCGGAATTTGATCGTGCTTTGGATAGGGGTTTTCTTTTGTAGTACAGCTTATTCGATCTCGATTCCCTTCCTTTCCATTTTTTTGAGCGACGAACTTGGGGTTTCAAATCATTTGGAGATTTGGTCAGGGGTTAGTTTTGGAATAACCTTTCTTGCCAGCGCTTTAATCTCTCCCTATTGGGGTTCGCTAGCCGACAAGTATGGTCGGAAACCGATGCTTATTCGCTCGGGTTTTAGTCTGGCAGCTTTATATCTTATTAATTATTTTGTACATGATCCTTATGTTTTTTTGATTGTGCGTGTGCTGCAAGGACTGCTTGCCGGTTTTGTTCCAGCAGCTATTGCAATGGTAGCCACCAATACCCCTGAGCATAAGACGGGGTACGCTTTAAGTATTATGTCTACAGCCGGAGCTACAGGTAGTATTATTGGGCCATTAATCGGCGGTGTAGTGAGCTATTATACCAGCAACCGGATTGCTTTTTTATTCTCGGCGGGTATTGTACTTATCTCAGCGCTCATTGCTACTTTTTTTGCAAAAGAGGAGAACTTCGACCGTTCGGCTCCAAGGTCACATGTAAGTGATGATATCAGGGAAGCGAGAAGTAACCGAGCCTTTATTACTTTGCTCTCGCTGGCGGGAATCAGTACCTTCTCCGTTATGATTCTGGAACCGTTAATCCCAATTTATCTACTGGACATGGGGATCTCCAAAAATAGTGCCTCGCTAAGCTCGGGAATAGTGTTCTCTGCTGTGGGGATTGCTACGGTGCTGATGGCTCCGCAGTGGGGCAGAATCGGCAGCCGAAAGGGCTTTGGGATGATCTTATTTATTGGACTGATCGGGGGCGGCATCGGTAATATTCTGCAGTTTTTTGTTTCGGGCTATGTAGAGTTCGCTATCCTTCGCTTTGCTTACGGCTTGTTCTATGCAGGTGTGCTGCCGTCAGTGAATGCCATGATTGTACAAGTAATTGAGCCGGGATTCCGTGGACGGGCCTTTGGCCTGAATCAGGCGGCATCTCAGCTTGCGACGATGGCTGGACCGATTATCGGCGGCTTATTGGGCGCGGTTATTCCAATTCGCTGGGTGTTTGTAATCAATGGAGTGATGCTGCTGGTAGCAGCGATATTGGTTAAGACCCGCAAGCTGGAAGCACAAATCGCCGCTGCTCGTCCCGCAGAACAGCCAACAACGATGCAGGGTTAACTGCTAACTCAATGAGCATGTCGTTATTTAGAAACAACATAAAGCCGCCGGGCTCATAGCCCGGCGGCTTTATTCATATTAAGCTGCTATTCTCCCTGCGAACCGTTCAAAACGTCTGTTCCCGGCATAACATCCACTGGCGGGGAGGCAGGGTCAATAATGGAATTTGGATATACATCGTCTGCATCTGGAACATCCTCTAGCGGCTGATCTTCTTCTTCCATCTCCAAGAGTTCCTCATCCTTAGTATAATCCGTATCATCTAGGGTTAATCCTGCGGTTTCAGCGGCTAGATATGCATCGGATTCCACCAACTCATCTCTTTCGATTACATCCTTAGGTGAGTTTAAACCAATATCTGCTGCCAAGTATTTATCGCCAACCAAGACAGGATCTGCGTCATCATCAACAATATCCTCTTCATCCATATCAGCTTGTATATAACGTTCATATTCAAAGTCAGCTTCAGTTTTATTTGGTGAACTATCCATAGCCGTTCACTCCTTTTTTATGATAAAATTTGAACTTCCTATGTTTATCTTTACCCGTTTGACCATGATCGAATCGCTGATCCAATAAATGGGTATGTCTGTATTGGATTAGTAAAAATGGGTGAAAGCAAAAGCCGATGAAAAACGTCCTTTTTCGAGAAAATTTACAAGAATAGGCAGGGATAGTGCGAAGCTTGTCGAAATTAAGAAGCATATATGAACGTTTAAACAACTAATGAATTACTGAGGTGCTACGATGAAGTTGCCAAAGCCCAATATAGCGGCTGCTTTTTTATTAATTCTACTGCTGACCGCTATGGTCCCTTTTGGTACGGCGATAGTGAGTGCTGAATCATCAGACTCTACGCTGCCCAATTGGGAGATTAAATTTGAACGTATAGAAGTAGATCATATTGAAGAAGCTGTGGCAGCTCTTGATGAAGAATGGACTCGTGTTATGCCTCATGGGAAAAGCCCAGAGACTCCAAGTGGGGCAACCTCAGCCTGGCTGCGGTTTACTTTACCACAAATTGGTGATAAATCTGCGTTATTCATAGATAAAGTATATGGAAATAATGTTAAGGCTTATTTAAATAACGAATTAATATATGATTCCGGAAAAGATTTTAATTTCAATGGCAGTAAGGTTTTCATTCCTCTGTCCAAAAGTGTTGGAGGACAACAGCTATATTTATGGACCCATGGTGGCAGCAAAGACTTAGGGATCCACGGCGAAATAAGAGTAGGCCAATACGATGAGCTGTTATCTGTTTATGTAAAGCAGGGCTTAATGGATCTGATCATTGGAACGACGCTTATTTTTATTGCGATTGTACTGCTGATCTGCTCGCTATTCATGAGAAAAGGTTATTTTTCCGGCGGATTTCTATTGGTGCTGATTATTTTATCCATTGGCGTGTTAGTGGTAACGTATTCATCGTTCCTGCCGACAATCCTAGGCGATTATGGAGAGATTGTACTTGTTTTCTTTGATGTAGCATTATATACGCTTCTGCCCTCCTTTACATTTTATTTTGAAAAAATATTTGGTCCAGGGAAAAAGAAAATCGTTACCCGATTCCGCAAGTTTCAAATTGTCTATTCTATATTCTGTTTTTCTCTAATGGTTGTTAATATCCTTTTGTCATATCAGTTGGATGACTTTTATAGATTGATGACTACGAGTGTGCTGGGTATCCTTATGATTGTGCAATTTATATTGTTGATCAGCTTAGCGTTTATTCATGCGAATCGTGGGAATGTAGATGCTGTTGTTTTTACTACAGGGTTCTCAATATTTGCTTTCATGTCTCTTAGCGAACTGGTCATGTTCTATGTATCGGGGCAATCCTATCAATTATATTGGTGGAAATGGGGAGTGGTGATTTTCGTAATTGCCTTAATCGTCATTCTGGGAAGAAGGTTTACTCGAAACCATGAACAGCTTATTGAATATTCCCATCAGCTTGAGAAGTTCAATAATGATTTGCAGCGCTCGGAGAAGATGGAGATTATTAGTGAGCTGGCAGCTTCGGTTGCGCATGAAGTACGGAATCCATTGCAGGTTACCCGAGGGTTTCTGCAGATTCTTGGGGAGCGTTCAGATCAAAAGGAGCGGGAATATCTGCAAATGGCGGTTACAGAACTGGATCGAGCTACGCTCATTATTACAGACTTCCTAACCTTCGCTAAACCAGGACTTGAAACCGTAGAGCAGCTTGATGTGTCCGAAGAGTTGAGGCATGTGACGGGTATTCTTTCTCCGTTAGCGAATCTGCAAGGGGGCGTCATTGAACTTAACCTGCAGCCAGGACTTTACGTTACTGGATCATCTGCCAAGTTCAAGCAAGCGTTTATCAACATTCTCAAAAATAGTATTGAAGCTTTAAAGGACAATGGGCTGATTAAAGTCACAGCCTGGAAGTCTGGAAAACATATAATAATCAGTGTTCATGATAATGGGGAAGGGATGAACCGGAATGAGCTGGCTCGGTTAGGGGAACCTTATTACTCCAATAAGACCAAAGGAACGGGGCTTGGACTGATGGTAACCTTTCGGATTATTGAGGCGATGGAGGGATGCACTGAGTTTCGCAGTGAGAAAGGGGAAGGGACTGAAATTATAGTAAAAATACCAGAACTTAGAAGAATTTAGAAGTAATTTATGATAATTCCGTTTTTTAGAAGGAAAGAGTGAGGGGCTGAGCGAAGTAGTACAGACAGAATATTGTTTCTGATACTTACTTCTGAGGTGCATATATGCGCTTGATGATTAAAGTCCTACATATAGCAATAGCCCTTACTCTCCTTCTGATAGGATATAGTTCAATTGTTGTATCAGCAGCGACCCCATATCCATCCCAAGAAATTACCAGTTGGCAGATGAGATGGGGCGATGGAACCGAAAACAGCGGCGTAGTGGTTCCTCAGAATAATGACCAGCAGTATTGGATAAATGTGAACGCTACGAAGGAAATCCCACATCTGCCATCAGGCGTATCCACTTCTTGGACTCGTATTTCCATACCTAACTTTAGTTATATCTCCCCTTCAATCTACATTGATACTTTATATGCTCTTCATGTGAAGGTGTATGTGAACGACCGTTTAATCTTCGAGGAAGATCGTAATTATATTAAGGATAACTATTCTTTGTTGTTGCCTTTGAGTCAAAGCGATAGTGGGAAAACATTATACATTTGGACTGAAACGCTGCAGGATAGAATCGGAATTAAAAATGAAGTAGTGATCGGTGAACACAACCTGTTAATCAATGATTATATTAAAAATGGACTCAGCGATGTGATTTTGGGCTGTGCTTTTTTTCTTGTGGCTATCGTTCTATTTATAAGTTCTCTCTACATTAATAGGGACTATTTTTCCAGTGTGGCTTCACTAGCCGTTGTAATAGGTTCAACCGGAATTCTCTCGATAACCTATTCTCCTTTTATTTATACCTTTTACAGCAATTTGGGCGCGATTAGTAATGTATTTCTTGATTTGGCTTTATTCTCACTTTTACCGGCGCTTACTCTTTTATTTGAAAAAATATTTGGCAGTGGAAAATATGCGATCGTCCGTCGTTTTCGTCAATTTCAAGTCATTTACTCCTCATTTTGTTTGCTATGTCTTTTGATCAATTTTCTATCGAATAATAGCTATATTGAGTTTTATTATTTTGTATCCACCACTATTATCGGGTTCATCCTCATCCTTCAGTTCATCTTGCTTATCGTATGTGTGATTATATTTTCGCTTAAAGGGAATAGGGACGCTATCATTTTTGCCATTGGCTTTGGAACGGCTGCATTTACTGTAGTGTCAGAGTTACTGTGGTATTACATTCATAAGGGGAACTATGATTTATTCTTGTGGAAGTGGGGCATTGTTGCCTTCATAATCTCCTTGATCGTAATTCTGGAGCGAAGACTAGCCTATAGCCATCAACAGGTTGTTAACTATTCTAAAGAATTAGAGCGTTTTAACAACGAATTGCAGCGTTCAGAAAAAATGGAAATTATTAGCGAGCTTGCTGCATCTGTTGCTCATGAAGTGCGGAATCCACTCCAGGTAACTAGGGGTTTCCTTCAGCTGCTTAGCGAGAAATCCGTTGGTGAAGAGGAAATATTTATGTCGATGGCCCTTAGTGAGCTGGATCGTGCTTCCGGGATCATTACGGATTTCTTAACCTTCGCAAAACCGGAATTTGAGACGATTTCCAGTCTGAATTTGTATAATGAATTTAAGCATATTGAGAGTATTATGCAGCCGCTTTGTCATTTAAATGGAGGAAAAATGATTCTCGATGTATCGGGCGAATTATGGGTGAAGGGGAATTCCTCGAAGTTTAAGCAAGCCTTCATCAACATTATCAAAAATAGCATTGAATCTTTCCGTGACGAAGGATTTATCTATATGTCGGTGTATGCGGAAGAGGAGAACGTAATTATTCATATCAAAGACAACGGGGAAGGGATGGACGCGGATGTCCTGCACCGATTGGGAGAGCCTTATTTCACTAAAAAGAATAAAGGCACAGGTCTTGGATTAATGGTCACTTTCCGTATCATCGAAGCTATGCAAGGTAAAGTGAAATTCACAAGCAAAAAAGGAGTGGGAACCGAATCCATCACCATACTGCCATTGGCAGAAGCTCCGGATGATTCTCACTCCTTAGGGGGTTAATCTTGTTGTCTTACCACGAACCGCGTGGTGCTGCGGTTGCCTTCAATACATCGGATGTAGGACTTGGTGGAATTACAAGATAGAATTCGTTGGAGCCTTCTTCAACGGCTTTCAAGGTAACGCTGTCGGGAATGATTACGCCTAGTGCTTCTTGGAGAGCCGCTTTTGGGTCTGAGAGTAGTCTTTTCTTGAAACTTGGATCTTCCCATGCCTTTTGAATGACTTGATTTCTAAGAATTGCTTCTGACATAATAATCACCCTTCCCAAATTGTATATATTTACCTTTAATAATATAACATAGCAAAACTACTAATACTATTCTTTTTATTACAAAATAATAGAATTAATGGACATTTTTTGACAACCAATGATATAATCCTCCGTTTAGCAAGAGCTGCTTGTCCGCCTCGATGGAATCAGAGATCTGCTGTAAGTTACTTACTAGCATGGAATGGAACGCGATAAGATGAGGGGCATTAAGGTCGGAAGCTGTAACTTTGTTATGTGTGTCGTGTGCTAATTCCGTATAGGTATGTAGACCATTTGCAGTGAATAGATAAAATTCGACCTCTTGCGAAGTGAGTTTAGCTGCACTGCTGTTAGGCAGATGTTTGCGAGTTAGGGAGAGAAGACAATTATAGTTGCCCGCGGATAAATCTTCTTTCCAGTCCTCATAGTCATCCAGCATTTGCAGTGTAAGCAAAACCGAATGGATAAGTTCTTCAGCTTGCGGCACTAAATCACTCTTTCCAGACATCAGAAGGGCAGCGGTGCTGGATAGCTTGAGCGGACTGGCTTTATAGGAAATTTTGACCCGATCATTAAGAAAATAGTCACTGGTATTTTCGTTGCTAACACTATCTGCCCACTCCATGATATAACGATTAAATAAGATCCAGAAAGCGGATGGCTCCGGAAATAGTATCCGGTAGATATTTAAAAATTCCACATAAAGCAAATTCGCCAAGGGCAATTTTTCGTATGCGGAGGATTCTTGGCTGTCCATCAGGTCATCCTGTATGAAGAAATACAACATAAAAAAGACGTTGCCCATCGACATCTGGCGAGTAACCTCTGCAGAGATTCCGCATCCCTTTTGCAGCCAAAAGGGTAAAATATAACATATGTAGTTTTTGTGGCTTTCAGCGTTAAATACGTTAAAATGCTCAAGATAGGACATGCCTTGTTGATTTAGAGGTTCTGGAAATTCAGAAATAATCCGTCTGCTTTCTTGGAATACCAAGCGCAGTTCATCTTCGTAGTCATTTAGCCAATCCATAACAACCCTCCTATAAAATTTTTACGAAAATGGTTCTTTTGCCCTGATTATAGCTTTCTCTTTATTCCATTACAACTAAAATTTAGGAGGTATTAGCAGATATGGAATGGTATACTTTCGGCCAGATGCTTATGGCTATTCGAATGGGTCAAAAGGCGGAAACACCGGATGGCCGCATGGTTATGCGTACTTCCACGGGACTTTTTTGGATAAACGGAATCTTGAAGGGAAAAGTGGTAGAAATCAAAGACTATCTGTTCTCTGACCTATGGCGAATCTATGAGGATGAGGAAAGCCAGCAGGAGGGAATTGGCAGGGAACAACACGAGCAACGTGAGCGGGAGATGCTTGAGAATCAATATGAAGAGCTGCGTTGGGCGAACCGAAAGCGTTAGTTCAACGTTCGATTACCCAACAGCAGCTATATAGTGAATATTAATAAGAGGGATTAGGAACTTACGGATGCGGAGAGTTCTGATTTCAATGCTTCATATTGACTACGCAGGCGTTGAAGTTTCGAGATACTTTGCTCCAAGCCGCCGAGCCGGTTGCGTTCCGTCCACAAGAGACGATATTGGTGAAGGAGTACATCAAGGTCATTGATTTGCTTCGTAATCAGCGCAGGATCAAGCGAATCTGGTGCTGATGTCAACTGTAGCTTGATTCTGCCCAGCTGCACAGCATGCTTCACAAAATGGATGCCATTACTCAGTTCTTTCAGCACAAGAGCAGCATCTTCACATTGAAGATCTAACCCCGATAGCCGCGCCTCAATGGAGAGCAGATATTCTTCGAGATGATTGAAGTGTTCCTCAGTAAGCTTCTCTATGATTAGGAAATTGTCCAGATGGGTACGCAGCAGCAGGGACATTTCTGCATCATTTGAACGGTTGATACTGGATTCAAGCTGATAGTAATTGCCGAGATCCAGGAGCAGCTGGCCAATTCCCTCAGAACGATCTGCAAAAATAAATCTATTTAAATACTGTGCAGTATCTGCTTCCAGATTATGATCTACACTCCAGGATAGGGCTGCGCCGTAGGCGAAGCCGGCATAGCTGACCGGCAGATGCTGCCAGTGTCCAAAATCTCCCCAATCCGTAATGAGATAACCGATAGCGCCGTTGTTTTTGCCATGAATAGCTGCACTGCGCAGATTGGCTAACATATTGTCTGTGCGTCCTGTAATGGAGTTCCATGAGCTGGTGCCTGGGCAGACATAAAAAGGAATACCTGCTTCACGGAATTTGAGCGTATCGGACTCGAAGGGATGCTCAGCGCTATAACCCCATTCCATAGCAATAATATCCTTAGGAAGCTGAGGAATCAGTTCGGGATGCTGGATAATGATATCGCCCCAGAATTGCATCGTTTTGCCACGTTTTGTAACCAACTCATAAATCTTTTGCAGGAATGATAAATAGAGTTGACCTTTGCCTTGAGTTTCTGCCAGAGCTTTATTTTTACCAAGACCGAGTTCATAGGTCTCATCGCAGCCTACATTAAACTGATTGGAGCTAAAGTAAGGTAGCAGATCGTCAAACATTTTGTCTAGCAGAGGTAGTACAGCAGGATCTTCGGTATCAAAAGTACCAGGGTGCATAAATAAGCCTTCTGGATAAACGTCCTGCGCATACAAATTCTTCGGAAGCATAAAGCCTTCGGGAATTTCAGCTAAAGCGTTGAATTCTGGACGAGAGAGCCAGCCCTCCATATGCCCAAAGCTGTTCTGATTGGGAACAAGCTCTATATAACGTGCTTTGCAATAGGCATCCAGAAGCAGGATTTCCTCTCCGGTAATTGGGGTTTCAAGCTCCCAGACTTGAGGGAAGGATTCATAAGCGAACGGAGCACCTTCTATATATAGCTGAAGTTCATTCATCTTCAAATCAGCCATAAGGTCAATGATCCGGTACAAGGTTTCTTGCTTCGGGATTTTATTGCGGCTGATATCTATGAGCAGGCCTCTGGCTCCAAAATCAGGTTCATCGCGAATATGCAGCTGAGGTATAGATTTGCCACTTTGTTCTATGATTTGTTTCAGGGTTGCTGCTGCGTAGAAGGCGCCTACAGGAGAGCTATAGGAGACAACGATACCCTTCTGATCGACAACAATCTCATATGCCTGTGCAGACAATAATGGCACATAGTTAAAGTTACAGACAGATACAACGGTTGGACGTAAGCCAATGGATAAAGTCAGCTGCAGATTCAATGCTTGTGCAATCACTTCCTGTAGTTTTCGTGCAGCTGGCATGGCAGATTGTTCTTCCATATTAGGAAGCACGATGCTTCCGCTTGTTGGGAAATGGAAGGAGCCTTGTGACAATGTGATTTCACGCGGATTAGGGAAAAGCAGTAGTGTAGAATGATTAAGCATAGCGTGGACACCTCTTATTCATGTAGAATATGATCATCTTCACAATAACCTTATCACTACTAAACAAGGGGAGGAATGCCTATAATGTCCAAGCACATGGATTATATGATCAGTCCATATCCAATAAGAATTATTGATCCGAAGGTTGAATCCTCCAAGCTGAAGCTCAAGAATATAAGGGTGGGACAGGCAGGTCATCTGCCAGGAAGAACGTTATTCCGTTCAGGTGTAGTTTTTGAGCACTGGGCCATTGTTTACATAGTGTCAGGTAGTGGCTCCTACATGGAAATTGGGGGAAAAGAGCAGCAGGTGCGTGAAGGCAGCTTATACTTTTTTCGCCCAGGTTACAGTTATAACTTTGGTCCACCACCGGGAGGCAGCTGGGATGAGTATTATATTAACTTTAATGGCACGCGTGTATCCGAATGGCTGGAATCGGACCTCATAGCCGGGGGAAATGTTTTTCAAGCCCAATCTATAGTAGGTCTTACTACCTTATTTGAAGAAGTGCTGGAACGGATGGAGAGCGGAGAACCTGTGGATGCGGATCGGGCAGCATTATTGCTCGAAAGAATGCTGCTGGAGTGTTCTTTTATAATAGAAGAAAAAAGTTGGAATTCTCAGGCTGATTATATGCGTCAGATTCGGGAAGACCTGAACTTATGCATTTATGGTGAAATGGACCTAGAACAAATAGCGGCAAAACATCATGTTTCGATGTCTACACTTCGTCGTCTTGTTCGACGCAGCAGTGGATACCCGCTTCATGAATATATTCACCGTCTAAAAATGGCGGAAGCCAAAAAGTTGCTTTTTAACACCTCATTACAAATTAAGGAAATTTCTAGTATGCTTCATTATAATGATCCGTTCTATTTTTCTCGTTTATTTAAAAAATATATGGGGATCGCACCCCAGCTTTGCCGGAATAACATTTAAATCGACATCCTCCTACTAGAGTCCCAACAGTAATTGTTATAATTTGTATAATTGTTGTCGTTTTATAAGATATGTTGAAAAATATGGATTAATATTACATAAATGTGTTAGTTCTTATTAACTATAGTGGATAAAATTCCAAATTTTAGTGATAAAACCTACTAAAAAAATAATAAATTTTTTGTAACTATTTTTCAAATGGAAGCGCAAACATGGGAAATGTCAACTTGTTATTGTGATTTTTCTCATGTATGATGCTTTTATCGAGCACAGTACAATCTCGCATTTTCCAAAAAACTGGAGAATAGGGTGGTGGGATGAAAATCAAACCAACTGCAGAAGACAAACTGATTGCGTATTACAGGTATTTTTCATTGTCCCTCACATCACTCATGTATCTTCTAGATAAGACGGGACCTTCCATAATTTATAAATCACTTATTATTGCTATACTTGTTGTGTTTGCACAAACGTTCTCATTTTGTTATCGAAGGCTACGCAGCAGGCCAAAGACTCTCGTCCTGGCTGTTAGTATAGAGATGGTGGGAATTATCGCATTGACCTTGTTTACGGGTGGGTACGAAAGCTCTTTTAGGCTCTATGTGCTTAATCCTGTATTGATTGCTGCAGGCTCATTGTCCATTTATTTTGGATGGTCGTTGCTCTTAAGCTATATCAGTATTTTTGCGGTGCTCTGTTATTTTTTTATCAATTCTGCGAACAGAAATTTTTTAGAAATTGTATTTATAAATGGGAATCTGTTTCTAACACTGGTACTTACGGTTATAATAATGCAGATCGTTAATCGGATGAAGCGGCAACGTGAAGAATCGAATGCTCGCACGAAAGAGACGATGGAGCATATCAAATCCCTGTACCATATCGTGGAAACCTCAAGCCAACATGATTTCATGAATATCGGTCAAGTGATCACCGATTATGTTGTTAAGCTAACGAAGCTAGATAAGGCTTTGTTTTGGTTCGCCAAGAAAAGCGGAGAACCAGCTCCGCAGAGCAGGCAGACCGGCTGGCAGCAGGAAGAGGAACAGTTCCTATTCTCAGAACTGGGAAAACATGAGCATGAATGGAGATTGCAGCGAGAGCCTATTTTTAGAAATCTGCCGGGATTAGGCGATTTCCTGCTGATGCCTGTACGGATGAGCACCCGTTTTGTAGGGATGATTGGACTCAAGCTGGAGTCTACAGAGGGGCTGGAAGGCCGCAGATGGTATATTCAACAATTGATATTCTTATCTGAGCTAAGTGCGAATATTCTTGAAAGACATGAGCTTGGTGTGATCGAGAACCGGTTGATCATCACGAACGAACAGAACCGGATTGCGGATGAAATGCACGACAGTGTGTCGCAGAGCCTTTTTGGTATTGTGTATGCGACGCATTCGCTGAAGGAATCGTGGAAGAGAATGTCTGATCATGAGCTAGAAGAACAAATTGAGCTTATTCATGACTCTGCAACAAAGGTTGCCAAAGAACTGCGGATCACGATCTACAGTCTTAGCTCCAAGAAGAGTGGCGGTCCTACTTGGTTGGGCATGGTAAGATCACATTTGAAGAGCTTATCCAGATTAAATGATGTTGATATTGATTTAAAAATAACGGGCGATGATTTCAGTCTCCCTTATCCTTACCACAAGGCGCTTTTTCGGATTATCTCCGAAGCCACGGGTAATGCCATCAGGCATGGTGCTGCCAGTCGAGTGGATGTAGAACTGTCTCTGAAGCCGACTTGGATTCGATTATTGATTTGTGATAATGGTGTTGGTTTTGATACTGATTTGTTATGGATTGAATCTGAAGATAGTGTAAGCGGACTTGGCATGAAGAATATGCAATATTTGACCCAGTCGCTCGGTGGCGACTTTCAGTTGTCCAGTAATGAGAGCACAGGAACAAGAATTATGATTTCGATTCCTGTCGGTGTAGCTGAATTAAAGAATGCATAAACTTTAGGCGGGAGGTCGTTTCTGTGAAAATCGTCATTGTTGATGATCATCCTTTAGTTAGAAGAGGACTGGCATCTGTCATATCGATGCAACCGAATGTGCAGTTTGCGGGTGAGGCGACGAATGGCCAAGAAGCGCTTCTTGTGATTGAGGAGACGCAGCCTGATCTCGTATTGATTGATCTTAAGCTAGCAGATGAATCGGGATTGGATGTCATCAAGACAGCGCGTGCTCGTGGTATCGTTAGTAAGTTCATTCTGTTGACGTCATCTGCGAGCAGAGAGGATTTCCTGAAGGCTGAAGAAGTACTGGTAGATGGATATGTACTGAAAGAGGCGTTGCCCGAGGAGTTACTGTTTGCTATCCAATTGGTGCACAAGGGAAGAAAGTATTACGATCCTGGTCTGATGGAAGATAAAATGCGCATGAGTGGAAGCAGCCCAACGGATGAATTAACACCCAAAGAAAAGGAAGTCCTGATCGAGCTGGGACAGGGCGCCTGCAACAGAGAAATTGCTTCACGTCTTTTCATTAGTGAATTTACGGTGAAGAAGCATGTCAGTCAGATTTTAGCTAAATTACAGGTGGCTGATCGTACTCAGGCAGCGCTTTATGCAAATGCTGTCGGATTAACCAAATATGAAATGTCTTACGAGTGAAAATTGAAATAATTCGTAAGCATAGTACATGAACACGGACAGGTTGTCCGTGTTTTTTTGTGCGTTAAAACCTAAATTTGCCCTCGATATGGCACTAAAGTATACCTAATCCCCCTCTTAAGAGGTATAACGTCTTACTCCAAAGTGAAGAGGAAAGTGATGGTATGAGCCATGTGGCGAATGGTGTGGATTGATAGAATTAAAGCAACAACTGAAACTTTCATGAATGCTTTCAGAATGTAATTTTAGCGGAAGGAGGGTTACTGTGGAAAAGACGATTCTGGATTACATTAACCTGATTAAAAAAAGGTTTTGGCTCATCATGGTGTTCATTTTGATCTCCTGTGCTACGACTTACTATGTTAGCAAAAACTTCGTTGAACCCGTCTATTCCGCTTCCGGACAGCTGCTTGTCAACAACATTGCCAAAGCTCCCGAGAGCAACAATCTTAACGATTTGAGCTTTAGCCTGAATTTAATTGAGAGTTACAAGGAAATTATGAAATCACCGACCATCATGAAAAGCGTAATAGAAAATCACCCGGAGTTTGGTCTCACGGCCGATGAACTAAGCCAGAAGCTTGAGATTAAAACTTCAGAGAAGAGTCAGGTGATCAACCTCAATGTTCAGGATGAAAGCTACACTAAAGCTGCCGGGATCGTAAATGCGGTATCGCAGACATTCATTCGTGAATTGCCATCGCTGATGAGGGTAGACAATGTTACCTTGCTGACACCGGCCGATCCGACTGATGTTCCAGGGCCCTCGAACGGCGGGTTTGCGATGAATCTCATCATCAGCTTTGTTGTATCACTTATGGCTGCCCTAGGAATTATTTTGCTGATGGAAACACTTAACGGCACATTAAGGTCTGAAAAGGAAGCGGAATATGACCTTGGTCTTCCGGTAATTGCTTCGATCGCAACCATTCGTAAACGTGATTTAGGTAAGGCGGCAGGCAACACCAGAGTGAAGGAGGGTGCTTATGTTGCGGCTAAATAAGAGTCTGGTTACAGACGTTAATCCATCCTCGCATATCTCCGAATCGTTCCGATCACTGCGCACATATATACGTCAGCTTGGACTAGCACAGGGCGGCGGAGGAAAAGTGCTGCTCTTTACGTCAGCAGAAGCTGGAGCAGGCAAGACGACAATATTGTCGAATCTCGCGGTCTCTTTCGTCCAGGATGGCAAGAAGGTAGCGGTGGTTGACTGCAATCTGAGACATCCCGGTCTTCATACCGTGTTTGAAGTAGAGGGGAGTGACGGGCTTGTGGCTTATTTAAGTGGGCAAGAGGAAGCAGATAACATCGCTGTCCTCGGAAACTTAGCCAATCTTTCAGTCATCCCGGCGGGAAAAACTCATGTTAGTCCGCCGGATTTGCTAGGCAACCCCAAAATGACCGCTTTGCTTGAGGAACTAAAAGAAAACTACGATCTGATCCTGCTGGATTCTCCTTCGGCAGTCGATTTCAGTGATGCTCGTATATTGGCACCTCAAGCGGACGGCGTGATTCTGGTGGCCAGATATGGAAAGTCCAAACGGGAATCGATTCGCAAAGCGAAGACGCTGCTTGAACAGACCGGCTCTAATCTAATCGGAATTGCCATGAACCAGGCGAAGTAACTGTTTATGCTTTCGAAGTAAGTTTTGCTCGAAGTCAAATCATTGAAGCTAATGCTCACAAAACTTTTAGGAGGTAAAGTGCGATGAAAAAGGTAAAAAAAGTAATCATACCCGCGGCAGGACTAGGTACGCGCTTTCTTCCTGCAACGAAAGCCATGCCTAAAGAAATGCTTCCGATTATCAATAAACCAACCATTCAATACATTGTTGAGGAGGCTATTGCTTCCGGTATTGAAGATATCATCATTGTTACTGGTAAAGGTAAAAGAGCCATTGAGGATCATTTTGACAATGCGTTTGAGCTGGAGTCTAGGCTTCTGGAAGATGGAAAGCTGGATCTGCTTAAAGAGGTTCAACGTTCAGCTAAGGTAGAAATTCACTATATCCGCCAGAAAGAACCGAAGGGTCTCGGACATGCCGTATGGTGTGCAAGACGGTTTATCGGAGATGAGCCATTCGGTGTCATGTTAGGCGATGATATCGTCACAGGAGCCGTACCTTGCCTTAAGCAGCTGATCGATCAATATGAAGAAACACAAAACTCGGTTATCGGAGTTCAAGAGATTCCTGATGAATTCACGAATCGTTACGGTATTATTGAACCGGATTTGCAGGACGGTAAATTGTATCGGGTTAACAGTTTTGTAGAGAAGCCGCCACTAGGTACGGCACCTTCCAATCTTGCGATCATGGGCCGGTATGTGTTTACGCCGAAGATCTTTAAGTATCTCGATTTGATGGAAGAAGGCGCTGGCGGAGAGATCCAGTTGACAGATGCCATTCAGAAGCTGAATCAGAGCGAACGGGTATATGCCTATAATTTTGACGGAACAAGATATGATGTCGGCGAGCGGCTTGGATATATTTTGACAACACTTGAATTTGCACTGCAAAGCGAAGATTTGCGCTATCCGGTGATGGATGCAATGGCGGAATGGCTGAATAAAATGGGACAAACCAGCTTGAGTAGTTAAGTTGAGTTCGCAAAATTTTAGATGAGGAGGATGAGCATGCAAAAACTGCCGGAAGACTACGAGGCGGTCCTGCCGAAACTTTACATGCTGCATACCGATGAGAGAAGGAAAGAAGCAGAGTCCTATTTGATAATGAAACGGATGATCGATATCTTTTTTTCCGCTCTTGGTCTTCTCGTGTTAATGCCATTATTTGTTGTCGTGGCGATTCTGATCAAGCTGGAGGATCCGAAAGGAAAGGTGTTCTTTCGGCAAAACCGGGTTGGGAAGAATGAAAAGCAATTCCCGATGTATAAGTTCAGATCCATGGTCAGTAACGCTGAGGAGTTAAAAGAAAACCTGATGGCCTATAACGAAGTGAGCGGTGCCATGTTCAAGATTAAGAACGATCCGCGGATCACACAAATAGGGAGATTCCTGCGCAAGACGAGCATCGATGAGCTACCTCAGCTGTGGAATGTGCTGATAGGTCAAATGAGTCTGGTCGGTCCTCGTCCTCCGCTGCCAGAAGAGGTGGCTCAGTATACGGATTATGACAAACAGCGTTTGACGGTTACTCCAGGTTGTACCGGATATTGGCAAGTAAATGCCCGAAACAGTGTCGGCTTCGACGAAATGGTACAGCTGGACTTAACCTACATCCATATTCGGAGCACCATGCTGGATCTAAAAATCATTGCTAAAACCGGACTGATGTTACTCGGTTCAAAAGATGCTTATTAATAATGTGGAAATTAGGTGAATGCCGATGCGTGAATACGGAGACGTTCCTAAGCTTTCCATTATCATCTGTACCTACAACAGAGCACCTTTATTGATCAAGACGCTTCAGTCACTTTTAAAGCTGGATCACTTAGAGCAGGCGGAGATCATTGTTGTGGATAACTGTTCCAAGGATGATACTGAAGCTTGCGTCAAAAAGTTTATAGGAAAGCATGGAGCTGATGTGGATATCCGCTACATGATGGAGCCGATGCAGGGGCTTTCAGCGGCTAGAAATACAGGAATTCTGGCTTCCAAATCGCCGCTGATTGCCTTTCTCGATGATGATGCGATACCTTGCCAGCGTTGGATAACAACGATTGTCAGTACTTTCGAGAGTAAACCGGAGGTCATGGCTATGGGAGGCAAAATCGCTCCGATATTTGAAAGTAAACGTCCGGACTGGTTGATTAAACCCTTTGAGCTTCCGTACACGATTGTTGATTTAGGTAGCCGGATTAAGGAATATCCCAAGCAACTTCATCCTTGTGGGGCCAATATGGCGATGCGGAAGCTCGTATTCGACATCAGTCTTTTTCCCCTGGATCTCGGAAGAAAGGGTGATTCTCTGCTCTCCGGTGAAGAGACCTGGTTATTCGGACAGATTCAAAAAGAAGGGCATTCCATCCTCTACCATCCGGAAATGGCGGTTGACCATTTCGTGCCGGCGGCCCGCTTGACGGAAGACTGGATTATGAGGCGCTATTATAGCCAAGGTATCTCTAACGCTATGAAAAGCGAAGGACTAAAAGGCAAGCTGCTTCTAGTGGGAAAGACAGCCGCTAAGCTCGTGTATATCCTGGCTGATTCTATCCTCTCAAGAAGCAAAGGAAGAAGGCTTTTGAACAAATGCAGGCTGGAGAGTATTCGTGGAACGCTTCATATGATTCTCAATCGGGAGAGGCATTCCGCAGCGGGGTGAGGGATTAACATGACAAATTTTGAGTGGGGCTCCAAATTAAATGTTTTGCCATACGGGATGCTCTATCTCATGTCGGCCCTGTTCTTTGGAACGGCGGTCATCTACCAGCCGATGATTGCGATAGCTGCCGTGCTTCTGATTATTTTGCTGGGAATCTCGATTTCACGGCCTGAACTGATCAGTTATTTCGTTCTAATCACAACGGCAATATCGATTAACTTTTTATATGATGGCAGCATGTTCGGAATGGAGATACTGTCCCTTTATAAATTAGTTATCGTGATGCTGCTTGTTCCTTGTATTCTGGTCAATGGCTTGCGGTTTCGTCTGAGTCACCCCTTGTGGGCAATGGTGGCGCTGCTGGTGATTACCTTTGGATCTTCGATCTGGCTGCCGGAAATGACCTCATCCATTGCAGTTAAAGCTTTTATCGGTCTATCCATTCCATTCGTATTTTTATTAATTAACTGGAAAAAGAATGTAGCCGAGCTGCAAATCAAAATTATCTGTATGCTTCCTCTTGTTAGTGTAGTGGTTGGTTTGTTGCTGCAGCTTGCGCATGTTCATAATTTTCTCAACATCGAGTATACAGGCGCTGTACGGATTCAGGGGGCTAATATTCCTGCGCATCTAGCGATGCTGGCCTTTATGGGAGTAGCGATTCCATTTATTGAGGTGAAGCGGAATCCGCAGCAAGCACGCTTTTTCTATATCATGTTAGTTCTGAATTTCTTTATCTTGATTGGAACAGGAACAAGAGGGCCTATCTTGGCACTTGGACTTACCGTTCTCTACTACTTCTATGATATTCTTCGCCAATATTTGAAGGGCAGAACCTATCTGCTAATTCCGTTGATGGGTGCATTTTTCCTGATTATGGTCGCTGTTTTCTGGCAGCTTGATAATTTTGAGAAACGTTCCTTTGAGAGACAGACAGATACGGCTGTTGATTTATCAGGAAGGTCGGAGGCATGGGAGTATTTCTTAAATAAGGCTGCGGACTCTCCTTGGTCTGGTAGAGGGCTTGGAGCAGTGACGGTAGCAAATGATGGAACGTTGTATAAGGGTTTTGTAGTTCCGCACAACGAGTATATCCGCTTTTACTTCGATGGGGGATATATTGGCGCTATTCTGTTGATGTTCTCTTTATTGGCTGTATTTATACTGGTGTACAGAGCATTGGCTCCGCCGATCAAACCTTATTATCTATTATTTATTGCAGCGTTTTTAATCTACTCATTCTCCGATAACACGCTGTCGACGGTCCAATTTATTATTCCGTTCTGTTGGTACCTGAACTGCCTGTATCGATCTTCACAGCCAACCGATTCCCCACAAAAAGAAGTGATACGATGAGTCAAGTGAATATGTTCGATGTCAATTTTGATAACTATGATTTCATGGATTTGCTTGATTACATTGATAAAACCATTCAGGAGAGGAATCAGTCTTATATTCTCACTTGTAATGTAGATCATGTGATCAAGCTTCGTAAGGATAAAGAATTTCAAACGGTATATTCGAAGGCAGGCGCAGTTGTTGCTGACGGAATGCCACTGATCTGGGCATCCAAAATGCTAGGTAAGCCGCTTAAGCAGAAGGTATCCGGCGCGGATCTATTTAATCGATTGGGCAACGCCTTTGAGCAAAGGAAGTACCGGCTGTTCTTCTTAGGCTCAGCTGAAGGCGTGGCGGAACGGGCAGCAATGAATTTGAAAACAGCGCATCCCGGAATAAATGTGGTTGGCTGTTATTCTCCATCCTATGGATTCGAGCACAATGAGGAGGAGAATGAACGCATTATAGAAATGCTGACAGAGTGCCAGCCAGATATCGTGTTTGTTGGTGTAGGAGCGCCTAAGCAGGAAAAGTGGATTTATCGCCACTATACCTCTTATCAAGCTCCGATATCGATCGGAGTGGGAGCGACCTTTGATTTTCTGTCAGGCTCAGTGAAACGAGCACCTAGCTTCATGCAAAAAACAGGGTTCGAATGGTTCTGGCGGCTTAGCCAGGAGCCCGGCCGGCTCTGGAAAAGATATCTTGTGGACGATGCACAATTTCTACTTTTATTACTTAAGGAACTGCGTAAGCGGGATAAGGTGAAGGAAGGAGGCTTGGAATGAGTGTATTTACGCCCCCATCACTTAGGTTCATCAAGACAGCTGGATTAATAGGGGGGACTGCTGCTGTAGGTGTCTCTCTTCCGCTGATCATTGGCTTCTCCAGTGCGATGCTGAGTTCATCGAACAGTCTGCAGGGAGCCATTCTCTCAGCCATCCTATTCCCGGCTTTCTTGTTAGCCATACTTAGACCGAAAATGCTGGTTGCTTATACCTTGCTAATCTGGGCCGTAGCTCCAGAGCTGCGCCGCATTGCTGACTGGTCAGAAGGAGTTTATCACTCTGTATCCTTGCTGAGCTTAGCTCCCTTGTTAACCGGTGTGACCTTGATCATTCCGCTGCTGAAGGAGATTCATAATATTCAAAAAGCCTCCACGCGGATCATGTTAATGTTCGCAGTTGCGCTGGGTTATGGTGCTTTAATCGGTTTGGCTAAGAATGGCATGGGCTCAGTTTATGACTTAGCGAATTATATTGTGCCACTGCTGTTATTGCCGTACTTTGCCGTCACGAAGTTCAAGCCGAAGGATATCGATCGATTGCTTACTGCTTTTGCCAATATTGCAGTCCTAGTTGCCATTTACGGGATTGTTCAGTATTTGACAGTGCCACCTTGGGATGTGTTCTGGATGAAACATGCGGACATGATGTCCATCGGAAATCCATATCCATTGGAAATCCGAGTGTTCTCTACGTTGAATTCGCCCGGACCGGCAGCAACATTCTTAGCGTTTGCTTTAGTTCCGATGATACTGGAGAAAAAATGGCGGGGAACATTGCGCTGGATCGGCGTTCTGCTAGTTGTAATCTGCCTGCTGACTACTTTAGTACGTGCGGCATGGCTGATACTTCTGGTGATGCTGCTCATGTACGTTGGAACCTCTCCTTCTAAGGGAAAGTGGAAAACCTTGATCCAATTAGTTTTTGTGGCTGCTGCGTTGTTCTGGGTTGTGCCGAAATTGCCTGGCGCCGAAGGACTGGTTGCTCGGGTAGAGACACTATCTTCTGTTCAGGAAGATCACTCTTATAATGAACGGCTAAGCTTATGGCAAAACATGCTGCCGATGGTCGCTGCCAATCCAGTAGGTCAGGGAATTGGTAGTGTAGGCCAAGGGACTAAGCTTGGTAATGACGGCGAGCTTGGAGAGTACGGAATTATGGATAACGGAGTTATCGCTTTACTGCTTACCTTTGGTGTTCTGGGTGCTGTTTTCTTCTTCGGAGCTTTAGGCGCAGTTGTCAAACAGATATTCGCTAGAGTAATCAGCAGGGACCAATTGCAGCCCTACGCCCGACTTGCGTTAGCTACTTGGACCGGTGCGATTGTCAGTCTAGTTTCAGATAATGGGTTTCCCGGACTCAAGGGATACTTAATCTGGATGCTGATCGGTCTTGGCCTCAGCGCAAGGGAGATTACTCAAAGTAGAAGGAAGGGAACACCGTATGCAGCAGTTGAATGCAAAATCTCTCCCCGCTAGAACAATCTGGTCATCTTTTAGACTGTTCGCCAAGAGCAAGGACAACAGCTCGGCAGCCGTAAAAACTATGTTTGTCAGTGTCATGATCCTATTGATTAACATGTTAACTGGTGTACTGACCGCCCGTTATCTTGGACCGACAGGTCGTGGGGAACAGACGGCGATGATTAACTGGTCACAGTTTCTGGCGTTTAGCATGAGCTTTGGCATTCCTTCAGCTCTCATCTATAACGCTAAGAAAAACCCGGAGGATGCCGGAGTGCTTTATCGTATGGCGTTGCTGCTTGGTACCATTTTTGGGGTCATAGCGATGATTATAGGTATCGTGGTCTTGCCTTATTGGCTGAAGTCATTCAGTCCGGAGGTCGTGACCTTTGCTCAGTGGTCTATGATTCTGTGTCCGATTATAGCGATCTCTCAAATTAACAATGCAGCTTTTCAATTCAGAGGAGAATACAAGAGATTTAACTGGATTCGCTATCTAGTGCCATTGCTTACACTGACGATGATCGGGATATTGATCGCGCTGGATCAGATGAATCCTTTTACAACTGCAGTTGCCTATCTCCTTCCGGGGGCGCCGCTGTTTATCGGAATGACGATTTCCTTGCTTCGCACCTATAAGGTGAAGATGAGAGGGGCCTATCAGAATTTAAAAAGATTGTTCACTTACGGGCTGGGTTCCTACGGCAATGACTTGCTTGGCAATTTCTCTACCTATATCGATCAGATTGTAATTGCCGGTTTGTTAAGACCTGCTGATTTGGGGCTGTATGTAGTGGCTGTGAGTCTATCGCGGATGGTTAATTTTTTCTCAAGTTCGATTACGATCGTCTTGTTTCCTAAGGCTTCTGAGCTGTCAAAAGAACAGGCAGTTGAGTTAACATTCAAAGCCTTTCGAATAAGTACGACCTTCACCATGCTTGGCGGAGTAGTTCTGATGCTCTTAGCCCCTTTAGTAATTCCGTTGATGTACGGCAAAGACTTCAATGCGGCATTAACCGTGTTTCGTTTGTTGCTCCTTGAAGTGACTATTAGCGGGGGGACGATCATTCTGGCGCAGGCCTTTATGGCGCTAGGCAAGCCGAAAATTGTTTCGATGCTTCAAGGTTTTGGCTTACTCTTGGTTATCCCAATGTTGTTCCTGCTCATCCCTAAATTTGGCTTACTCGGAGCAGGGATAGCGATGTTGTCATCAGCAATCCTGCGATTTTTCTTCATTGTTCTCAATATAAAGTACACCTTAAAAGTTAAACTTCCGCGGCTGCTTATTACCCGCGAGGACATTCAGTGGATGAAGACGACGATGAATTCTTACATTCGCAAGAAACCTATGGATATGAATGGATAATGCGAAAGATAAAGGAGGAAACCTTCATGGATTCAGTAAAAAGCGTGGTAGGCGGCCAAGGCAATTATCCAATATCGGCTGTCATCATCGCTCAGGATGACGAAGTTCGAATATCTAAGGCCATACAATCCTGCAGGTTATTCGCCGACGAGGTGGTTGTGATTGACGGAGGCAGCAAAGACGGTACAGTACAGCTTTCTGAAAGCTTGAATTGTCGAGTATACGTCAACCCTTGGCCCGGATATGCGAAACAGAGGGAGTTCGGAGTAGAACGCGCGGTTCATGATTGGGTCTTCCTTATTGATACTGACGAAGTGGTCAGCGACGAGTTGGCCGCAAGTATTCTTGAACTGAAACCGGGGCTTATGGATCAATCGGTTGCCTATTCTATCTACCGGATCGGTGATTTTATGGGCAGATGGCTGGATCGTGGCGAATATCTAGTGCGCCTATACAACCGCAAAGCATATGGAATTCGAAATAGCTTGGTGCACGAGATGCCCGAGGTCTCAGAAGAGCGAACCATACGTTTGACAGGAACCCTCTGGCATTATGGTTACCGCAGTATTAACGATCATGTGGCACGTTTCAATAAGTATACTGACTTGGAAGCTGAAAGTGCGTATGCCAAGGGCAAACGATTTCGGGTCAGTCATCTGCTGTTAAGACCACCAGCCCGTTTCCTGCAAAAGTATTTCTTACATGGGTTGTTCAAGAAGGGAATGTCAGGCTTCGGTGTATCCGTATTCTGGGTCATGTATGAATTCATGGTCGGCTTCAAGCATTACGAATTAATTAGATCGGGAAAGCTGACTCAGCACAATGCGAAGACGAGTCAGACCGAGAAGGAGAATAAAGGAGAGAGAAGCTATGCCGTACAGTGACGGATTGAACATTATGACGACAGGCCTTAGCTGGCCGTCGCTACAGCCGGGTGGGCTTAACACGTATTTCAAATCCGTTTGCGAGCAACTCTCCTCACGTAATCGGGTGCATGCGCTGATTTGCAGTCAAGAGACGCCTGCTACCCCTGAGGAATTGATTATTCACAATGCCGGAGATCCAAAAGATGGGATCTGGAAACGTAAGGATGCTTTCCAGCGTAAGGCGGCCGATCTGATGGGAGAGGGCAGTGGCCGTATAGATATTTTATACACTCACTTTGCTCCTTATGGTATTGGTCCAGCCTTGGAAGCAAAGAAACGTGGGATTCCTGTAGTGATGACTTTTCATGGCCCATGGAATGAAGAAATGAAAATCGAAGGTCAAGGCATTAAGCACCGGGTCAAAACAACCATCGCCAAATCCATTGAACATAGAGCCTATAAGCTAGCGGATAAGTTCATCGTGCTTAGTGAGACGTTCCGCGATATTCTCCATAAGCTGCACGGAGTGCCACTACACAAAATTATTGTGATTCCAGGCGCAGCTAATGTGGAACGTTTTATCCCCGCTACGAATCGATTGGCGATTCGCCGGACCTTGAATTTACCTGAGGGAGCAACAACCGTGCTGACTGTCCGGCGTTTGGTCAATCGGATGGGACTACTCCAGCTGCTTGAAGCCTGGAAGCAAGTTGCGGAGCGATTCCCAAATGCAATTCTGCTGATTGGTGGTAAAGGGCCGTTGCGGGGGGAACTGGAAGAAAAGATCGCCGACTATGGCTTAAGCAACAAGGTAAGGCTGCTAGGCTACATTCCTGATCACGAACTAGCCTCTTATTATCAGGCAGCGGACATGTTCGTGGTTCCCTCACAGGCATTGGAGGGCTTTGGATTGATTACCGTTGAAGCCTTATCTTCAGGATTGCCAGTGATGGCTACACCGATTGGCGGCAATAAGGAGATTTTGCAAGGCTTCCGGCCGGAATTGCTATTTAAGAGTTCAAGTAGCGACCACATGGCCGAAGGCATGATCCATATGCTTAGCAATCGAAAGCTGCTTCCGAGCCGTGATGAATGTAGAGAGCATGTACTAGAGAGATATACTTGGGAGCATGTTACGGATCAAGTAGAATCCGTGTTCCTACAAGCCTTAGGAGAGGAGGTGACCACGTAATGCTTAGAGTGGCCTATATAGATCACACTGCTAAATGGAGTGGTGGAGAAGTTGCCCTGTTTAACATCCTTACCCATATTGGAGAACAGATCGATCCACTGGTAATTCTGGCTGAGGATGGTGCGCTGGCTGAACGGCTACGTGAAAAAGGGATGGATGTCCGTATTATTCCGCTGGATGAGAGCATCAGAAGTCGTGGTAGAAATGCAGTCAACTTGGGAGCACCTGCTGCAGCCTTCAAGCTGTTGGCTTATGGTCGCAAGCTTGCGCCGCTCTTAAAAGCGGAGAAGGTAGATTGCGTGCACACCAATTCCCTGAAATCTGCATTATACGGAGCCATCGCTGCAAAAATAGCAGGCGTTCCATTGATCTGGCATATCCGGGATCATATTGGAGCCCCTTATTTAAAGCCTATCGTTGCCAAAGGAATTCGTTTGCTGTCGCGACTGCTCCCAAATGGAGTCATCGCGAATTCACATTCTACGCTGAATGCTTTGGAGCTGCCGCGTTCCAAAAAAACGCTGGTCGTATACTCCGCTTTCGCTAAAGCGATTGGTAATGGGATCGGCATGCGGGACCAGAAGAATTTTAACGTACTGCTAGTTGGTCGATTGGCGCATTGGAAAGGTCAGCATATTGTGCTGGAAGCCGCAAAAAGCTTTAAGAACGAACCTCGTGTGAAGTTCTGGCTGGCCGGAGACGCTCTGTTTGGAGAAGAGGCTTATAAGCAGGAATTGCTGCAAAAGATAAAAAACGACGAGCTTACTAATGTAAGCATGCTAGGGCATGTGGATGATATTCAAGGCCTTATGAATACTGCTGATTTACTGATTCACACTTCGGTAACTCCTGAGCCTTTTGGCCAAGTTATCGTTGAAGGAATGGCAGCGGGATTACCGGTGATCGCCTCCAATGAAGGCGGGCCGGTAGAAATTGTAGTTCAAGGTGAGACAGGATTACTGATAGAGCCTGGTGACGCGGCGATACTGGCAGACTCCATTAAATGGATGCTGGATCACCCAGAGGAAAGACGGCGGATGGCGGACAATGGGATGAAACGAGTGAAAGAGCATTTTGTTATCGAGAATACGGTCAAGGACATCGTTGACTACTATAAAGGTTTGTTGGCGGGCACCTGACAGATGATATGACGCGGTAATTCTGAAGATGATGCTCCATAAAACTTTGAGGATGATTCACATGAAAATTGCGATAGCGCACGATTACTTAATCCAAATGGGCGGCGCGGAAAGAGTGGTGGAAGTCTTTCATCACATGTATCCCGAGGCTCCAATCTACACAACGGTTTTTAACGGAAGCCGCCTTACTGACAATCTCAAAGATGCGGATATCCGTGCCTCCTGGCTGCAAAAGATTCCGGGAGTAAAGACTAATTTTAAAGGGGTGCTGCCACTTTATCCAATGGCCATCCGTGATTTGGACTTTCGCGGTTTCGATATCGTCCTGAGTTCCAGCAGTGCTTTTATGAAAAGTATTCAGGTTCCTAAACATACGTTTCATCTTTGTTACTGCCATACGCCTATGCGCTTCGCATGGGACTATGACACCTATATGGAACGTCAGTCGAATTCCGGGCTGTTCAAGAAAATGCTTAAGGTATACATGCAGCAGCTTAAAACGTGGGACCAACGGACTTCCAAAAATGTGAATCAGTTCGTAGCCAATTCTTCAGTAGTGAAGACGAGGATTCAGAATTATTATCACCGGGATGCAGATGTCATATTTCCACCGATTAATACAGCCCGGTTTACAAGCTCTTCTACCATTGGTGACTATTATTTAATTGTCTCCCGGCTTGTTTCCTACAAGCGGATTGATCTGGCGGTAGAGGCTTTCAATCGTAACGGTCTTAAGCTTTATATCGTAGGGGATGGACCGGATCGCAAGCGCCTCGAAGGCATGGCTAAGGATAATGTATCGTTTCTGGGCCGGCTAGAAGATGAGCAAGTGACTGGAATGATGGCACAGTGTCGAGCATTTATTTTTCCAGGAGAAGAGGACTTTGGAATTACACCGCTGGAAGCGAACGCTGCAGGAAGACCGGTAATTGCTTATCAAGCAGGTGGCGCACTAGATACTATTATTCCTTATGTAAATGGTGTGTTCTTTCAGCATCAAGAAGTGGAGGATCTACTTAAGGCTATTTATGAGGTAGAGTCCTACGCTTGGGATATCGATCAAATTATGGAGCATGCACGTAAATTCGATGAGCAGGCGTTTATGGTTAAGTTCAAGCAGTATGTTGAGCAGGCGTACGTCAATTTTCTAAAAGGAGGATGATTATATGAAGCTGACAGTAATCGGTACTGGGTATGTGGGTCTTGTATCTGGCGTGTGCTTTGCACTGGGCGGACATCATGTCATCTGTGTGGATAAGGACGAGGAAAAGATTAAGAAGCTGAAACAGATGGAATCGCCCATCTATGAGCCGGGAATCGAGGAACTGATTGAACTGAATCTTCGTGAGGAACGGTTATCTTTTTCTGCAGATCTTCAAGAGTCGGTGCGCCGTTCAGATATTATAATCCTTGCTGTAGGTACGCCATCACTGCCTAATGGTGAAGCAGACTTAACCTATATTGAGGGTGCAGCCGCTGAAATCGCTAAAGCGATGGAAGGGCACAAAATTATAATGACTAAATCTACAGTTCCAGTAGGGACAAATGAGAAAATCTCCAAAATGATCTCTAGCCATACCCATCATCCTTTTGATATCGTGTCTGCACCTGAGTTTTTACGTGAAGGCTCAGCGATTCGCGATACCCTCCATCCCGACAGAATTGTCATTGGTCTTGATAATCCAGAGCTGGAACCAACTATGCGCGAGCTTCATAAGGGTTTTACAGAAAATGTATTTGTAACAGATATACGCAGTGCTGAAATGATCAAATATGCTTCGAATGCATTTTTGGCCACGAAGATCTCCTTTATTAATGAGATCGCCAATATTTGTGAAAAAGTGGGAGCTGATGTAACCGAGGTAGCCGAAGGAATGGGTATGGACCAAAGAATCGGGTCATCCTTCCTGCAGGCTGGCATCGGTTATGGAGGCTCCTGTTTCCCGAAAGACACTAATGCGCTCATTCAAATTGCGGGCAACGTCGATTACGAATTCAAATTATTGAAATCTGTAGTCGAAGTGAACAAGGGACAACGGTTTATGATCATCTCCAAGCTGCATGAATCACTTGGCAGCCTGCGCGGTTCGACGATTGGGATATGGGGGCTTGCCTTTAAGCCTAATACTGATGATGTCCGCGAAGCTCCAGCCAGAGAGATTGTTGAGGCACTGGTGGCTGAGGGGGCAACAGTCAAACTATATGATCCAATCGCAGCTACAAATTTCAGGCAGCAATACGATCATCCGCAGCTTCGCTGGTGCCATCTGCCTGAGGAAGCGGCTGAGGGCAGCGATGCCGTCTGCCTCTTGACCGATTGGAGCCTACTCAAGGAGATTGATCTGCATCAGCTGGCGAAAAGCATGCGCAATGGGGTGCTGATCGATGGACGCAATGTGTATTCCAAGGAGCAAATTGAGGGTACCGGCCTCGTTTATCATTCTGTCGGCCGCCCGCAGATGGGCGGATTGAGCGGTTATTCTGCTAGTGTGGCTGGAGCGGTTTAATCTAAGTTATATTGATTGAACTTGTGATTTTTCTATTTAGGGATGAGCCGTGACTCCAGAGAATGTTTGGACTTTCAGCCGCTGTTGTCTGCAGATTTCCTGATTTTAACCGCTGATAGCGGTAGAAATCCGCAGACAAAGGCGGATGCTATTGCTCCTCCAGTTCCAAAATTCTCTTCCGCCACTTCATTCCCTTATTTTAAGGTTCTAAGCAATTTATAAAGTTAGGTACTCTGATTATATACCGCAGTAGCAGTAGCATTTGTAGTTGTCATTGTCTCTGTCTCTGTGGTGGCAACTAGTCTTGCTCTTGTAGTTGCAGTTGTTCTTGCAGTTGTTCTTGCAGTTGCAGCTGCCTCCCCCGGAGCAGAAGCAAATCTTTAGAAAAACGTGCTCGCTTCCGGCTGGTACAGCCCGGTGCGCATGGATCATTGTTAAAAAGTAGTTGGTTAGGTTAAGAACGGAAAGGGAATTTGGAACTGTAGAAACGGAGTGTTCGCCCGAAAGATTTCCGTAGGAAAGCTAGCTTCGAAAGCATATGCTATCCTCGGATTTCTACCGCGAGAAGCGGTCCAATCAGGAAATCTGAGGATAACAGCGATCGGAAGTCCAAAATCCCTTGGAGTGGATTCTACCTAACAAAGACATAGCTTTTAATACATTCCATTCAAGGAGGGTTCATTCTATGAAAATGGTACTTCTATCAGGCGGTTCAGGTAAACGGTTATGGCCGTTGTCTAACGACTCACGTTCAAAGCAATTTCTAAAGGTACTTGAAAGCCCTCAAGGTGAACCAGAATCCATGGTACAACGTGTCTGGAGACAGCTGGAGGAAGCAGGGATGGCAGAATCATCTTATCTAGCCACCGGCCGCGGCCAAGTAGAAATGATACAAAGCCAACTGGGAAGTCATGTGCCGATTATCGTTGAACCGGAGCGTCGGGATACTTTTCCGGCTATCGCCTTAACAGCTACCTATCTTTATTCAGTGGCAGGTGTTTCTCCAGCGGAGACGGTAGCAATATTGCCTGTTGACCCTTATGTAGAAGCATCCTTTTTCGATACCATAGCTATGCTTGAGGGGACCATGCTGGAAAGTGGAGCAAATCTGGCACTAATGGGTGTTGTTCCTGAACATGCCTCAGAGAAATACGGATATATTATTCCTACCGCTGAAGAGGCGGGGGGGAATGGTTTTATGAAGGTGAGTCACTTTCAAGAGAAACCAGACCGCATACAAGCAGAACAGCTCATCGAGCAAAATGCATTGTGGAATTGCGGAGTGTTTGCCTTCCGTTTAGGGTACTTGTTAGATATTTTGCAGCGTAAAGGGTTGCCTTTAGGATATGAAGAATTGCAGAAGCAGTATAAGCTATTGTCTTCCATCAGCTTTGATTATGAAGTGGTGGAGAAAGAAGAACATATTGTGGTGCAGCCGTATGATGGATTCTGGAAGGATCTTGGAACGTGGAATACGCTGACAGAGGAAATGAGCAGCAAGCATGTAGGAAAAGGTTTTGTGACGGCGGATTCTGAGGGGACTTGCTTGATTAATGAGCTGGACATTCCGATTACGGTAATTGGTGCGAAGGATCTGATCATTGCGGCTAGCCCGGATGGAATTCTAGTTACCCATAAAGCTGAGAGCCCACGGATTAAAGAAGTGCTGAAGACCTTTGAACAGAGACCGATGTACGAGGAACGCCGCTGGGGCCATTACAAAGTTATTGATTATGTGAAATATGATGAAGGCAATGAAGTGCTGACCAAACGGATTTTTATATCCGAGGGGAATAATATCAGCTATCAATTACATCGCAAGCGTAGTGAAATTTGGACAATCGTCAGCGGCGAAGCAAGTATTGTGCTGAATGAGAAAAAACATAATGTGAAGGCTGGGGACGTGGTACGTATACCGGAAGGAACGAAACACGCGATCCTTGCTTTGACGGATGTTGAGTTTATAGAGGTACAGACGGGGTCTGAATTAGTAGAAGAAGATAACATTCGTATTACTTTAGACTGGAATGATATAGAACTACAACAATTCATTTCATAGGTCTAACCTATCTATTTAACCAATTCAAAATTTCTTGAAACAGGTAAAATGACTCAATTATCAAAAAAAGTCATAAAAACACTAAATATATCATTAATTGTCGTCGATACTTACGGTAAGAGAGAATATTTCTCTTAAATTGAAAAGGCAAACCTATCGAAAGGTAGGGACGCAAAGCTATAGGGCCTTCGAAAGAGTGGCAGCCTGGCTACCGAAAGGGAGAATATTTTGAAAGCTTACCGTACGTATCGATTGTTTGGTGCATTTCTGTCACTCGTCCTGTTTCTGACTGCACTTCCGCTTGCTGTTGGGATTTCGCCGTCTATTGTCATAGCTGCTTCAAATTCTGGAACGCCAGTTACCCCAGGTGCCTCACCTGAAGCCGTAAAGCTGCTTAACTATTTTTACTCGATCTCAGGAAAAGGCATTATTGCTGGTCAACATGACTATTTAGAAAGTCCAGATGAAATTAACAATATGCTGAAGGGAACCAGCGGACAATATGCGGCTCTTCACGGTTATGAAATGGGTGCGATCAGTGGTCAGTCCGAAGCAACGATGGCTTGGCAACGTCAAAATGTGGTGAACAGCGCCATCAACTGGAATAAAGCGGGCGGGATCGTAGCTATGACTTTTCATGCTAACCTGCCGGGCACCTCTTATGACTGGGATAATGTGAAAAAAACACTCAGCCAGAGTGAGTTCGATAGTTACGTTACACCGGGTACCAAGCAATATAATAATCTGATCGCTGAGCTTGATAAGGTGGCAGTCTCTTTAAAAAGCTTGCGCGATGCCAATGTTCCGGTGCTTTGGAGACCCTATCATGAAATGAACGGGAACTGGTTCTGGTGGGGGAAGAAAAATAACTTTTCTAAACTATGGAATATAATGTATGACCGTTTTGTTAACGTTCATAAATTAAATAATTTGTTATGGGTATGGAGTCCGAATGCTCCCAATGTTTGGTCGGATCCTTATGCGCTAACTTATCCAGGTGCTGATAAAGTAGATATTCTGGCAGCAGATATATACGAAAATGATTACCAGCAAAAATACTATGACAGCTTGTTGAGTCTAGCCGCAGGCAAACCGATTGCGATCGGGGAGAATGGTGAAATGCCTAATCTGGAGAAGCTTCAGCAATCGCAAAGTAAATGGACGTATATGATGAGCTGGGGAAAAATGCTTTACGAAAATAACAGTGCAGACACAATCAAAACATTTATGAATAGCAACTACACCCTGACCAGAGATAAATTAAATACTGGTCTGGCACCGACACCTAGCGCCGCACCAGCGCCGGCACCTTCCGAAGAAGAGGGGGAGGCAGCAATTCCTCTCGCGAAGGGGCTTGCAGGAGAGTATTACAACAACATGTTGTTGTCGGGAGCAGCAGCTCTTAATAGAACTGATGCAATAATCGATTTCAATTGGCGGCAAGGCTCGCCGGATGCCGCCCTCGGGATTGATCGTTTCTCCATACGTTGGAGCGGTAAAATTAAGCCGTTATATAATGAGCAATATACATTTTACACTACCTCAGATGATGGCATCCGTGTCTGGGTGAATGGGGAATCCGTGATTGATAGTTGGACTAAGCAAAGTGGTACTGAGCGTAAGGGCACTATAACGCTGAAGGCTGGCCGGCTATACGATATCAAGGTGGAGTATTACGAGAATGAAGGCGATGCGAGAGTCCGCTTGATGTGGGAAAGTGCTAGTCAAGCTAAAGAGACAGTTCCAGCAAGTGCACTTTTTCTTCCGGATGTCTCCTGATTGATGAAAATTAAAGGTCGATCCTTAGTGGCTCTGCGTTATTGCAGAGCTACTAAGCTATAGTCCTCATTAGGTCAGAAGACGATTGTCCGATAACAGGTATGTTTATTTAGCACCTGTAGAGGCAGTACAGCTACCGAAAGGAGGATTTATTTGCGTAAATATTATAAGAAAAACAGATTGTTGTTTACTATGTTACCGGTGTTTATTATTTTTTCCTTGCTGCCTTGGGGAGAGGTTAAGAGTCTTCCGAAGGCTATGAGTGTTTCTTCCTCTTTACCTCCGGTTATACCCAGTAATCCATCGGCTTCTGAAGAGGCTAAGCAACTGCTGAGTAATTTGGTGAATCTACGTGGCAAAGGGATTTTGTCCGGCCAGCATGATTATCTAGAAAGCCCAGATGAACTGGTTCATAAGCTGAAGAATACTTCGGGACAAAATGCCGTTCTACATGGTTATGAATTAGGGGCGATTAATAATCAATCCGAAGGGACGATCGCAGAACAGCGGCAAGCAGTGATAGACAGTGCAATTGAATGGCATCACGAGGGTGGCATTGTAGCCATGACATTCCATCAGAGTTTGCCGGGAACATCTCCAGAATGGTCCAATGTAAACAGAAGTCTCAGTCAAGAGAAATTTAATGCTTATGTTACACCTGGGACAGCTCAGTATAAGAGGCTAATCTCAGATCTAGACGAGGTTGCTGGATATTTGGGACAATTGCGTGATGCCGGAGTTCCAGTCTTATGGCGACCTTACCATGAAATGAATGGCGGTTGGTTTTGGTGGGGGAAAAAGGACAATTTTTCAGAGCTTTGGAGTATTGTCTATGATCGTTTTGTAAACACACACAAGCTAAATAATCTACTGTGGGTATGGAATCCGAATGCGCCGAATGAATGGTCAGATCCTTATGCTGCATATTATCCCGGTGGGGATAAACTCGATGTTCTGGCTGCGGATATCTACAATAACGATTATAAGCAGTCCTACTATGAGGATCTGCTCGCATTGGCCGAGGGTAAACCTATCGGAATCGGGGAGAGCGGACAGCTGCCGAACCCGGATGTATTAACTGAGAAACAAAATAAATGGGTCTATATGATGACCTGGGGAAAATTACTGACAGAAAATAATACGCTACAGTCAATTAAAAGCTTTATGAAAGACTCGTTTATAGTATCGAGAGAGGACTATGTTCTCACAACAGGAGGTCCTTCGATAGCACCCGTAACTCCGGTAACCCTAACGGGTTTAACTGGAGAATACTATAACAATACTGATTTAGAGGGAGAAGCGGTACTTATCCGCGATGACCGTAAGATTGATTTTAATTGGCATGGTGCGTCACCTGCCTCAGGGATAAATGAAGATCACTTTTCTGTACGCTGGAAAGGGAAGCTCAAACCCAAATTCAGTGAGAAATATACAATTTCAGCATCCTCTGATGATGGAGTCCGTGTCTGGATTGACGGAAAGCTGATCATCGACAATTGGAAAA
The DNA here is from genome assembly GCF_037963285.1 of Paenibacillus sp. FSL H3-0329. Lineage (NCBI taxonomy): Bacteria > Bacillati > Bacillota > Bacilli > Caryophanales > Paenibacillaceae > Paenibacillus > Paenibacillus sp. FSL H3-0329. The sequence goes on from NZ_CP150150.1 coordinate 1,101,478, forward strand.
ATCAAAGTGCAACCCTTCATAAAGGAAGTATCCCGCTCACAGCTGGAACGCTTTATGATATCCAAATTGAATATTATGAGAATGAAGGAGATGCCAATCTTCGTTTGCTATGGGAGAGTTCCAGCCAGAAGCAGCAGGTAATTCCACAAGGGGCATTGTTCCTTCCTTAATCTAATGAAATGATAGGGTAAGACATTCCGGAAGAAAGAGAGGACCTATGGATGGGAATAACGAGGAGAATATCTAATAGAAAAAATAAGATATCTGCAAACAAACCATTACTGTTATTACTAAAATTCGCCGCATTAACCGTCTTGTTTCTGTTGTCTGTCTCTGTCTTCGGAACGAATAGGACAAACGATTATAAGGTAGGTGCCAATATACCGAGACTATCTGCAGGAACTGATGCTGCAGCAGAAATACCGGATGGTACTGTGATCTGGAATCTGGGACAACATGATGGCTCAGCAGCTGAATTCGCTGCGAGTGGCACTTCTGGCAGCAAGAAGGACTTTAATGTTACTTCTTCGGTGCTCAAATCATCGGCTCTGCAGAGCTTGCCTGCAGGCTTGAATGGAAAGACCCAGCCGGAATTAACGATCACATATCAGCTAAATAAGATCCCGGAGAATGGGGTCTTATTTAGCGTAGGTATTCTGGATGCGTATAAATCCGTGCCGCAAATGAGTGTGTTCTCCAATCATCAATTGTCGGGGATCATTCAAATTGCGGGCGTTGCTGGCACAGAAAGTGAATATAGCTTTCAAAAGACCTATGAATTATATATTCCCAAGGAGCAATTGAAGATAGGAACGAACGAATTGAAGCTGCAAACGGTTCGCTGTTTATATTGCAGTGACAAAGAAGACGAATATTCCTGGTGGACTTGGGATAATCTCCGTTTAGAGTCTCTTAACGCTCCAATTTCTGAGCCTATCCATGGCAGCTACACATTGACCGGAACAGTAGTGAATAATAAGCAATTTTATTTCGATGAAGGTGCAGTTACGCACTTGCCTTATGTTATCAAATGGCTAGGTATGGCTTATAGCGGCAATGTGATGCGAACCAGCTGTGCCAGCGATGTTGGGCGGTCCTGCTCGGATATGATGGAATATTACAAGGTGTTGCAGGATTACAACATGCAGGCGGTTGCTCTGTATTTGCATACTGGTGATATTAAGCTTAAGGCAGACGGATCGTTGCCCGCTGATGCAGAGAAAAAGCTGACGGATTATTTTGAGCAATATAGCCCCTATTTTCAATATTATGAGGTAGATAATGAGCCAGGATTATTCAATCGTTCTAAGGCAGTTAACTTGGCGATTGCGGACTGGCTAAATAAAAAGGGCAAGCAAATCGCGCCCCATTTACAAACTGTTGCTCCGGGCTGGGCGTATTGGCCGAGTTACAGTGAGGATTCCTGCGGTAATCAGAAGGGAACTGGGAAGGAATGTGGAAATCCGGATGGCTGGGAACGTGATCCAGAGCAACGTATGGAGCTGGAGAAGGTTACGGATTTGACCAATGGACATTCCTACGGGGACTCTTATATTTTTAGTAATGGAGGAAGCTTTACTGAGAATTTGAAGACCTTCACTGGCGCAGAAAATGGACTCGGCAAAAAAATGCTGACCACTGAATTTGGTACCTCGGACAGTCATGTGGATGCCTATCAATACGGGGCAACGGAGCGGACAGCGGCTGTATTCGACCGGATCATGCGTGCACATATTGGTTATGCGGATATGTTTGTGCAGCATGCTGCTTTTTTTAAGGATTTCAGTTTATTCAAATACGGGTTTAATTTAGAAGAGCATGATCCGGCGACCACAGAGATTTATTATACAAAAGAAAATGAGGATTCACGTGTCAGCATCATGAGAAGGCTCAGTCTTGCCTATGCTACGCATGGAGCTCCATTAACTTATCAAGTTGCCAACAAAGATGTGTTAGCCGACAAGCTGGTATATGTTCGGGCCGTGGATACTTCTACATTGAAGCCTCTTGCGGGAAGCGGAGCGACCTCAAATAAGGTGCTGGTTAATTTCGTTAACTTTGAGTCTACTCCACAAACTGTGAGTGTAAATGTGACTATGCCGAAAAACGGGGTGTATGAAGGGGAACGTTTTGGAAACGGGGATACGTATGAAAAAGCAAGAAGCTATGTAACAGGTAAAAAGGCTACTCCCACGTTAACTTTTACGGAGACACTTGCTCCAGGAGAGGCTGTGCAGTATATTTTGCAGCCTTCCTCTGAAGTAAAGCCGTCGGCCCCTAAAGGATTCAAAGCCGCAGCAACAAAAGGTTTAGCTGTAAAATTAAATTGGTTGGAGGCACCGGGAGCAAGCTACGAGCTGCTTCGTGCTGAAGGTAGCGGGGGGGAAATGAAGGTGGTAGCCACCGGTGTGAAGCTTACAGAATACACGGATCATAATTTACGTGAAGGGACGTTATATACCTACGCGGTAAGGGTATCAGGTTCAAATCTACTTTCCGACAAAATTCAGATTACAGCCACCGGCCTGGTTCCTCTGGATCGGACAAAGTGGAAGGTAACCTCAAATGTGAATACGGTGGCATCAGCTCCAAGTCTGGCCATCGATGGGGATCGGCGCACGCGCTGGGATACGGGGAAACATCAGGTTTCTGGAGAGTATTTTCAGATTGATCTGGGTGAAGCACATGAAATTGAAAGAATAGATTTGGACAGCACGTTATCACCATTTGATTATCCAAGAGACTATGTAGTTTATATTTCTGACGATGCTCAAAACTGGAAAAAACTCACGTCTGGTAAAGGTACGAAAGAGCTTACTAAGATATCCGTTTCTAAAGTGAAGACGAGGTATGTAAAAATTGTACAGACCGGAGCGGGCGGGAATTATTGGTCTATTCAAGAGCTACAGGTGTACTCCAGAGAATAAGCAATCCTTTGAATTTATAAAACTGTTAATAGAGCATACTAAATAACCTCAGCGGGATCATTCTCCCGCTGAGGTTATTTTTGTGCTTTAAATAAAATGGAGACCAGACATATAAGGTAATGGAATTGCCTCAGATTCCCCTGAGGAATCTGAGGTGCGAAGCGGGCTCGCTGGATCAAACAGCAGCGAGATCAGCTCCTTGTCGTCCACGGACGACAAGTCGAGGCTACGCTTGCGGCATACTTCCGTCTGCCGCAAAAGCGCTTCCCGGTCTGCTATGCAGACCGTCCCGCTGTTCGCGCCGGCGCTTAAGGAGGCGCCGGCGTCCCGCAGAAGCGCGAGCAGGCTGCGCTCCTGCCACGGCACAGGCACTTGCAGCGTGCCAACGCCGTTGCACAGAGCCGCCTTGGCCAGCAACGCCGCTACCGCTTGCGGCTGGCCGGCCCATTCCACCGCCGTCGCTGGGCTCGCCGCCGGCACACCCGCCGCGGGCACAGCCATCGCGGCGAACCCCTCGATGCTGCCGTCCCGCACGGCTACGAGTGTGCGCTGGGACAAGCCCAGCACACCCGCGTAAGCCTCGGCACCCAGCAGCAGCGCCAGCTCACCCGGACTGTACATCTGTCCGGCTTCGCGTTCATTCAGCAGCCGGTTGACGGCGAAGAAGTCGCCCGGCTGCATTGGCCGCAGCGTCCATTCTTCCCCTGCTGCGGCAGCAAGTGCGTGAGCCGAGCTTGCGTTCAGCTCGGCAAATTGCGTACCGCCGAACGGTACGCATCCCGCTCGGGTATACAGCGAGCGGTCACCCGAGACAAAGATAAGCGATGCGCCGGCATTCGCAGCATGGGTCTGGCATAGCTGTAGAAGCTGACCGGCTAGTCCCTGGCCGCGATAAGCAGGGTCTGTGCAAACTGCACCGATGGAGAATACGTTCAGGAGAGCTTCTCCAGTGCGGATCGTGGAGGGCACTAATCCCATAAAAGCAGCGATGTTACCGTCCTCGGCAACGGCTGCATAAGAGTGAGTGTAACCAGGGCTGAAAATCAGCGGAAACAGCTCTTTCATAGAAGTGTCGCCGGCTTTGCGAAAGATGGAATGGGCTAGAAGCGCGGCTTGATCCAGCTCCGCAGGTTTAATTAATCTCAATTGCATTTACAGTCAGCCTCCTTATATGTAAATACGAGCAGGGTAGGAAGGAATTATTTTAAGTATAAGCCCCAGCGGATGAAATCTTCAATCCTGCTTATATTATTCAATGTCTCAAAAGGATGTGGATAAGGGTAATAACGTACATAAATAAGGAAGCTTATATTTTAAGCTAGAAGAGAAAGGGAAGTGAATAAACGGTGACCCAACTTGCAGATAATATCATATTATTGCTGGCAGCTCTCTTACTTGTAGGTGTGTTTTCCACCAAATTCTCCACTAAATTTGGAATGCCAGCGCTAGTGCTTTTCCTTGCTGCGGGGATGGTACTGAGTCAATTTATCTTTTTTAACAATGCTTCCTTAACACAAATGGCCGGGATTTTTGCGCTGGTTGTTATCCTGTTCGAAGGTGGGATGCAGACCAGTATTAAGGATATCAAGCCTATTATTCGGCCGGCATTATCCTTATCTACGGTAGGCGTATTGTTAACGACAGCTATCGTTGGGGTGTTCGCTAAGCTGATTCTTGAGGTGTCATGGGCGGAAAGTTTTCTGTTCGGAGCTATCGTGGGTTCGACTGATGCGGCTGCGGTCTTTTCGGTATTAGGCGGTAAGAATATTGACAAACGACTGACCTCGACACTCGAAGCGGAATCAGGCAGCAACGATCCTATGGCGGTGTTTTTGACAGTATCGCTGATCGAATGGATTCAGCATCCGGATATGGCGATATGGGGACTTGTGCTGTCCTTTATATGGGAGATGGCAGTTGGTTTGGTGATAGGGATTGTACTTGGCAAAATCGCAGTATATCTTATCAATCGAATTAACCTGGATTCCACGGGGCTTTACCCGGTATTGGCGATTGGATTTGCTGTCCTAACCTACGGGTTATCTGCACTCGTTCATAGCAGCGGCTTGCTGGCTGTCTATGTAATGGGTCTTACCCTTGGCAATTCTGAGCTAATGTATCATCGAACAATTATGAATTTTAGTCATGGCTTCGCTTGGATGATGCAAATATTTATGTTTATATTGCTGGGTCTACTGGTATTTCCACAGGAGCTGGCGGAGGTGGCTTGGCAAGGTATATTGCTGTCCGTCATTCTGATGGTTGTGGCAAGGCCCATTGGTGTGTTTATAAGCTTGCTCTTTTCCAAATTCTCTATTCGTGAAAAAACACTGATTTCCTGGGCAGGCCTGCGCGGAGCCGTTCCAATTGTACTGGCAACCTATCCGCTGCTAGCCAATCTTCCCCACGGACGACTGTTCTTCAATGTGGTGTTCTTCGTCGTGCTGACCTCAGCAGTGATTCAAGGAACAAGCATTTCACCGCTGGCTTCCCGGTTGAAGCTGGTGGGGCAAGAGGATTCAGCACAGCCATCACTGATGGAGCTGGTCGCCCTTGGCAAGACAGATTCCGAGTTCAACCACATAGGAATTGAACCTTACATGCCCATTGCCGGGCAGAAAATCTCCGATATTGGACTGCCAGATGATATCTTATTTACTGCTATTATCCGGAATAAAAGCATTGTCACCCCCCATGGCAGTACCGTCATTGAGCCAGGGGATACTGTATATGTCTTAAGTCCAAAGAGCAAACGCGATGAGATGAGGGCTTTTTTCCGGAGTCAGAAAGGGAAGACGGCGGAGGAAAATATATCTTTGATTTAAGTTTAGAAAGAGGCTGTTATCCAGAGTGTGACAGAGATAATAGGCGGTATAACAAAAGTTATGCTAGAATCGGCAACATGTAAATCTTCAAAGTGGTTGCAAAAAGCAAAAGGATGTGTTAAATTGTATATAGATTTAGAACGAGTCTAAATACAATATAATAAATTAACCATAGGAGGTTTTATTAATGAGTACACAACTAAAGAGCCAAACTGAACTGCACGCTGCTTTGAACCGCCAGACCGCGAACTGGTTCCTGCTTGGGGTAAAGCTTCATCATTATCACTGGTATGTTAGCGGATCCCAATTCTTCACGCTGCATGAGAAGTTTGAAGAACTCTACAATGAAGCTGCTGGTTATGCAGATGATTTGGCTGAGCGCCTGCTTGCTATTGGTGGACAGCCTGCCTCCTCTATGAAACAATATTTGGAGCTTTCCGATTTACAGGAAGCTCGTGGTGGCGAAGATGCCAAGGGTATGGTAATGGAGCTGGTTAGAGACTTTACGACTGTCTCTAAAGAACTGCAAGCTGCGATTGCTACTGCAGAAGAACTGGCTGATCAACCTACTGCGGATCTGCTGATTGGTATTAGAAGCAGCATTGAGAAACATGCATGGATGTTGAATGCTTTTATCGCCTAAGACAACAGTCTTATAAAGGATAGAACCACAAAGAGCGCCTGCGTATAGGATACGCATGGCGCTCTTTGTTTTGTTGTTTTACTGCTGAACACAACTATTTAATAAACACACCCCCGAAGGGGACTACCTCGCGTAGAAATCGTTTAACAATTCCATCATCGTTATTATCTCTTTCGAATCGGCGGTTCTGACGTCCTGCCTGAAACAGCACAGGCCCGTGACCTGTCATCTTCCAGTGATAGCTCATATGCTGGCTAGCCAAATGGTTGCCGTAAACGGTGAGCTCCAGCTTGGCATTCTCAGGGTAGGCAATAATGCTGCCTGCATCGACATAAAGGGGGTTGGTCGGATGCAGTACAGCTTCACAGACCGTACCCTCCGTCAGTATGCCAATCATGCCATTGCCCGAAAATTTCACCTTTACAATATCCCGTGTAACGAGCACATTTTTCATGCTTAGCACCCGGGTCTCCAGCGAAATACCTATACTGTAGAAGAAGAGATGCTTAAAGTCGTATAGCAGATCGCTTTTACCATCGAGCTGCAGGATTTTTATGCGATAGCCTGGCGGAAGGGCGGCAACGAAATGGCAAGGACCTGCCATATCGGAACGAATCAACTTTCGCTTGCGGTATATGCCCTTTACATCCATAAATCTGTCCGCTCGTCCTGAGGAAGGACCTTGATAAGCGATAATTTGTTGTGGATGGAGTACATGAACCTCTTCCTTCTCCTGAAGGGAGAAGGCTACGGCTTGTCCGCTTCCACTGTCGCTTTCATCTTGGATATCGATGTTCATAGTTCATCTCCCTCATGCTGTGACTGTGATCTTCAATGAATACGTAAGACTAACGCAGACGATCGCCTTTTCGAGAACGGTAAAGCATGCTGAAACGAATAAAACGGATCAGTATAAAATAACCTAGGATTAGTCCAATCCCTGTAAAAATAGTCACTTTGATTTTATGATAATATTCTTCGCGTGCCGTCCGGTCATTTTTTAATTCATCAACCATCTGCGTCAGTTGGCGATTCTGCTCTTGTAGGCTTTCGTTCTGTATCCGGTAAGCTTCCATCTCCTGCGTGGTATTCGCGAGCTTATCCTTTGCCTGCTGAAGCTCTTCAGCAGTTTGCTGAAAACCTTCCTTTAATTCATTCACTTCGTTTGGCAGCTCGGAGAAATTTTTAACTCCATTATAGATATCACTGAATATATTAGCTTTTGCTACAGGAGCTGGCAGGCATACAGTAAGCATCAGCAAGAACAGGAGCGAATATAACAGCTGTAGATATGCTCGGGATTTATGTTGCTTCATCTATATAATCACCACCCAATTTAGGCTTGTAGTTCTTTTATTTTAACACAGCTTGACAGCTTCTGACAGCGTACGCCATGGGACTGGCAATGCTTATAATGAAAGTAATTTTTACCTCCTTAAGGTTTTCGTTTACTCATTATTAAACACGATCAGTCCGTGATTATCTCGATTGAGAAGAGGTACTATTTATCGTATACTTTGGACGAAAGGGGCTGCTGTCGATTGAACAAATGGCTTAAGACAATATTGCTTCTGATCGGATCTGCTTTTTTGACTAGATTGATCCCATTTTCATCTTTGTTTCGGAATTTAGACACGATGATTCATGAATTTGGTCATGCTCTGATGACCTTACTACTGTCGGGTAGTGTGCTGAGGATTGAATTATACGCAGATCATAGCGGTGTAACCTATTCAGCCATTCAAGAAGGGGGCAAGGCAATATTAGTTTCCCTCTCGGGTTATTTGCTAGCCTCCTTATTTGCACTTCTGCTCTTCTATTTATATAGTAAGGGACGCCATGATTGGGGCCTTATCTTAGCTACGGGTGTGGCGTTGATTATGCTCCTGCTATACGTACGAGGAAGCTTTGGCATGATGTGGTTGGGCGGATTTATTGCGTTAAATATTCTAATGCTGGTGGTTTGGAAGAAGGCCAGCAAATATTATTATTTGTTATTGGCCTTTTTAACCTTGGAGGAGTCTGTAATGGGAAGTTTATTTCTGGTATACGCGGCTGCTGTATCACCGTCCCGTGCAGGAGATGCCAGCAATCTGGCAAGAATGACTCCCGTACCGGCTATATTTTGGGCCACACTGTTTTTTATATTTTCTCTGTTGTGTGCCGAATGGGCACTGGGACTATTTTTCAAGCGAGAGCGAGTGCAGACTAAATTAGGGAGTCGATGAGAAAAAAAACATAAAATTTTCGTCATAAAAAGACAAAAGGGGTTGTTTTTACAAGAGTCAGTCTACTAAGCATGTAGAATGACTCTTTTTTTGTCGATAATATAGAACCGAACATACATTCCATGACATGGAGTTGTCCGCCATTATTGGTACATTAATAGAAGACCCAAAAAAAGAAAGAGGTGGAAATAATGATAGAAAGTATTCATCCCGTATTCACATGGAGTCAAAATCGTATTTTTGCAGGCGGCAATCGTAATGTTATCTTGCTTGTCGAATGGAAAGGGAATATGCCTTCAGAGCACAGCCGACCCAGCAGTTATAAAGTGGTTGCACGTGAAATCGAACTGCGGGTTTGGCTTGAACCCCATGTAACTTTTAAGCGCTCGTATGGGTGTGAGTTTGAAGTCGGTGAAGGCAGTTCGCTACTTCTTAAGCTTGGCAAAATAAAAACGGGGCAACGAAAGTTTATTGCACTGGAATTCAATATCTCTACTACTATTGCAGGTAGATATGAAGCTCTTTCCTTACAGTGGAAATATAAAAAGCCAACCGTAGAGCGTGTTCAAGAGCTTCCAGTAAAGGTTCTTGAGCTAGAATACACTCATCATACTCAGGTTCTGAGTGAAACCTGCTGCTTTCATGTAGAGAAACATCTGGAATTGTTAAAAACAGCTGAAACGATTGAGGAGGCAACCACGTTGCAAAATGAAGGACAACATAGTCAAGCTCATGAAATGCTCTGCCGTCACGCAGATAAATTACTATTACTAGCCGTACGTTCTGGAGATCCTTTACTACTTAAAGAGGCCGAAATGTTGTATAAACAGATTGGATTCGAGTATCAGAAGCGGGGTAAAACTGCTACTGGAAATTGATATAGGACATACAACTAGAAGATGCATATTGACGAAAAAAGACCTATACATAAATTTGTTTTGTCAGCGGGTTCGGCGGAAAATAATCAGAAGAATTGTAATATAAAATGTGGTAACATAGTAAAAAAGTTCTATCACACTATTACTTTTTTTCATAAAATAATGGGTCTATTTAACCATAAATCAAGGGGAACTGAATATGACAGACCGATTAATCCGACTGATGCGCATTATTACACTTGTTCAAGCCAAGCCAGGGATATTAGCCCGTGAATTGGCGGAACGCTGCGGCAACAGCGAGAGAACGATATACCGGGATATGGACGCGCTTAGCGCCATGCATATTCCTATAACCCACCTTGGACATGGAAAAGGCTATGCTTTTATTGGCAATTTTGCACTTTATCCTTTGGATTGGTCGGAAGAAGAGGCGGCTGCGTTTTCGCAATTACGCTATATTATGGAAGATATTAAACCCGTTCTGCCTATCGATTTTGAAGGCGCTTATGAAAAAGTAGTCGCAGCTGAATACAAGCGAAAGGCAGAGCGGGAAGAAACGATAGAACGTGCAAGAAGAGAAGCAGGTACAAGCTGGTTGGAAAGAAGCGGTGCACAGATGGAGCATCAATCTTTTTTAACACCTATTTTGGAGTCTTTATTAAAGCAGAGGAGTATTCAAGCGAATTATTGCGAGAATGCGGTGGAGGAGAAGGAAATAACCATCGATCCTTATTGTTTAGTCCCACTGGAAAATCGTTTTCATCTCATTGGATTTTGCCATCATCAGGGTGTTATTCGTACATATCATATCAACGATTTTTCAAACGTAAAGCCATTAAACCGCTGCTTCTCAAAGGAATCATTTGATTTGCAAGCTTTTATGAAGCAAAAATGGTCACTTGACCGCGATAGTTTGCAGGTAGAGTTTAAAGTGAAATTTTCGGAGCGAATCATGGAAGGGCTAAAGAAAGAGGATTTGCCCTATAAGCCGAATAAAGTAGACCGTCAAGCTCGGTGTTGTTATTTTAAAGTCGCATTGGAACAAGATATTGCATTTGTCCGCTGGATTAAGCGATTTGAAGAGGATGCGGAAATCATAGAGCCGTTTTATTATCGTGAAGTGCTCAGGCAGCAGTTGGAGAAATGGATATCGCAATATAAATAAGATGGATTCTCACCTTCAAATGAAATATTCGTTTACATATATTGTTATAAATCAAAAATTATAGAATATTTCTCTTGTTTGGTGAGTCTTTTTATAATACCACATACATTTAATAACATAATTGTAATTTAGAGGTTTATTTTTATCCTCGAATTTGACCTTTGTTCAATTTTATACAGAAGAGGGCTATTCTCTAGATCCATTTGATTCTTAAAAATGAATATATTAATCCGGGTGAGCTTCTTGGGGGAGTGGATTATCCATTATGTTGAATGTACTTGGCTTTAACCTGGTGGGTGACGGTCAACATGATGTGCTTGGCCCACAGATGAAGAATTAATATCATTCGTGAAATAGGTGTCTTTGCAGCCCTATTTAGGGGAGTCAGAGGCATCTTTTTTGTGTGCAAAAAACCAAAATCATCATTATATATTGTCTAATTATAACAATATATAACTAAACATATCTAAACATATCTGTAGTTATAGAAAAACGAAAAAGTGTATGCTAGAATAGCATCTAAATATATACATACGAAATTGGGAGGAATGGAAATGTTTAAGAAATGGACACTCTCCGTGATGGGGATATTGGCAATCGTTCTGGTTGTGAATTTATCTGCAGGTCCAGGGAGAGAGGTGCAAGCAGCCACCAAGAAGACTGAAATTATTGTTTCCGCTGCGGCTAGTTTGCAGGATAGCCTGGATAAGATTGCCCTCCTTTATGAAAAGAAACATCCCGATATTGATTTGGTTTTTAATTATGCAGCATCCGGTACTCTGCAAAAGCAGATTGAGCAAGGGGCTCCGGCGGACCTGTTCTTCTCTGCAGGTGATAAACAGATGAATGCACTGGTGGAAGGTGGACTTATCTCCGATCATAAGGTTCTGCTTAAGAATCAATTGGTTGTAGTCGTACCCTCAGATTCAAAGGTTAAATTAACAACGATTACTCAGCTTACGGATAAAGCTTTTAAGAAGGTGGCAGTGGGACAGCCTGAATCTGTACCAGCGGGTCAGTATGCTCAGCAATCATTGACAGCGAAAAAGGTCTGGGATCCGCTGCAAAGCAAACTCGTATTTGCCAAGGATGTGCGTCAGGTTCTCTCTTATGTAGAAACAGGAAATGCCGATGCCGGTTTTGTCTATAAGACAGATGCGCTTACTTCAAAGAAAACTAAAATCGCTTTGACGGTCGGTCCACATGTACACAAAGCTATTAATTATCCGGCAGGCATCGTGAAGAGCTCGAAGAATCAAAAGGCAGCTAAGGAGTTGTATAGTTACCTTCAAAGCAAGGAAGCTAATGATATCTTTGTAAGTTATGGCTTCCTGCTTCCTTAAATAGAAATTACGAGTAGAAGCGGGTGGAATAAGGTTGGAAATAAATTGGACTGATTTCTTCGCCCCGGTATGGCTTTCCGTAAAAATATCTGTGATTACAAGCATTATTGTATTCATTTTGGCAACAGCTGCTGCGAAGGCTATGGCGGGCCGGAGGTTTCCCGGTCACAGCTTGGTAGAGACTATAATGCTGCTTCCGCTCGTATTGCCGCCGACGGTCGTAGGATTTGTGCTTTTAGTTATTTTAGGCCGACGAAGCTGGATCGGCAGATGGTATGAACAGATGACGGAGCAGACGATCCTGTTCACATGGGGGGCAGCTGTTATCGCCGCTGTAGTCGTAGCTTTTCCACTCGTATACCGCACAGTGAAGGCGGGTTTCGAAGGGATAGAAGCAGATCTTGAAGATGCGGCGCGGGCACAAGGGGCAAGTGAACTGCAGGTACTGCGTTATGTCACGCTGCCGCTTGCGGGCCGGTCGCTGGCAGCCGGTTATGTTCTTGGTTTTGCCCGCGGTCTTGGGGAGTTTGGCGCTACCATCATGGTAGCTGGCAATATTCCGGGCCGCACGCAAACCTTACCCACAGCGATCTATGTTGCGGTAGATGGAGGCAATATGACGCTCGCGTGGATGTGGGTATGTTCAATTATTGTTATTTCAGCCGCTATGCTGATGTTTGTGAATCGGCGTTCTTAAAAAAACACCAGACAGCGATTCTCCGGTTATTGGAGAGTTGCTGCCTGGTGTTTTTGGTTTGAAGCGGGTGGTTTGAGCAGATGCTGGGCAAGTGAACCCGGCAACTTTGATGTCAGCTTCTAGCGCCGTCGGATTTTGATGGAGTCTGTGAGTTAACTGCATTCTATACAGTTATTCCGTCTGCATAAGGAATCGTTCTAACTTTAATTGTATTCTATACAACTAAAACTAGAAAAGTCGCCTATGGGGTAGTAAATCAAGAGAAATAGGTGTACCAAATACAGTTATATCTAATTTGCGAGTTATTCGAAGTAATATAGTTGTACGAAATACAGTTAAACGCTTCTGCATAATGCTCCCGTCTTCTGCTGTGACCCATTAAGTCTCATAAATTATCGTCCCTGTTTCCGTGAGATCATATCCGTGAATGGACCCAAGCTCACTCTGGAAGGCTGGTGAACGCAAAATATCAATCACGGCAGCAATCCATTGCTCATGATCCGGTTTTTTAATCATCACCAGATCGTAGCACTCCTGAATCATAGGAACGAAATCAACACCGTCGACAATCTTAGCGGCTTTCTCGGTGCCGATGGCTACATCTGCTTCTCCCCGGGCCACTTTACCGGCAACTGCCAAATGGCTGTTCTCCTCGTTCTCATAGCCTGATAGGCAGGCTGCTGGAATGCCATGCAATCGAAGCTGTTCATCCAATAATACGCGTGCACCTGAACCTCGTTCTCTATTGATCAGCGTGAGTCCGTTCTGCTCTAAGTGAGACCATTCATGAATACCCCTGGGATTCCCTTTTTGTACATAAAATCCTGCACTTCGGGTAAGTAGGCGAACTACAACATAAGAGCATCCTACGAGTATTTTTCGGATATAGGGTAGGTTGTATTCTCCAGTATCCCCGTCGAGCAGATGTGTGCTGACAATGTCCGACTCCCCTTTATACATGGCTATCAGGCTATCAAGACTCCCGGCATAAGAACGAAGAGGGCGTTCAGGCAGAGCCCGTTCCAAATAGGTAGCTAGAATATCCAGTGACATATCCTGACCTGTAATCACCAAGCTGTGTCCTACAGCTTTAAGGTGGGGAGATTGTGCTGGCATTTGAGCTGGAGTTGTACCGGAAAAGGCCAAGGGTATTGCTGGTGGAGTCTGGGCCATTATAGTAGTAGGATTAGCGGTGGACGCCCCACTCCGTGTATTTTGTTTGTAGGTTTCCAAATCGGATTGATCCACGCGCATTTGTTTTCCTACACGGTAGGAGGGGAGCTCCCCTTTTTTAATTAGATCATATACTTTTAATTTTGATATTTTTAATAAGCGGGCAATTTCCTCTGTCGTATAGGATGTATTATCGGACATGACAAAAGCCTCCAGAACTTCATATTAGGACAAGACTACCCTATTTTGAAGTCCTGTGCAATTAGCCTATTGTTGTTTACCCGCCTGCTGTGTACTGGATAATTTGATCAACTCAGAGACAGTGACAAATCGAAAGCCTTTCTTTTCTAATTCCGGCAAAATAATTTTAAGAGCTTCTCTAGTTTGTGACTGCCCGTGCACATGATCATGAAATAGAACGATGTCCCCATTACGTGCATTTCGAATGACCTTGTTCGAAATACTGTACACGCCTGGGCGATTCCAGTCACGAGTATCTTGATGCCAGGACCATAATATTGGCTTCAAGCCCATATTGTTAGACAGATCAACTAAGGTCTCGTCATACATGCCGCCTGGTGGTCTGAACAGTGAACTATGTTTACCGGAGACTTTTATAATCTCTTCTTCGGTCAATCTTAGCTCCTGCTCAAATTGGGCTTCATTAATAGGTTTTTTAAAATAAACGTGATTGTAGGTATGGTTAGCTAATTCATGCCCCTCAGCAATAACTCGTTTCGCTACCTCTGGATAGGCTGCAATTCTTTTTCCTATCGCAAAAAAGGTGCATTTCGCATGATATTGATTCAATACCTTTAAGATTTGATCGGTTTCAGAAGGGTCAGGACCATCGTCGAACGTCAATGCAATCACTTTTTGGTTAGTATGTACTTCCCAAATCATGTCTCCTCTTTTTTCGTAGTAGTCGCGGTTTTTGCTTGGACTACCTAGAGCAGAGTTCGTGAAGCATAAAAAGAATGCAAGGGTGATCAACATAATTTTACTGCAAGTTTTCATCATTTCACCTGTTTTTTTTATTTTAGAGTGCTCCTTTTGGGGGTCGGTATATTCATAGTTTCAGTTTTGTATAGGCAACCAGTCTTTTTTCGTGCTCATTCTTCTTTCTACTATATCTTCATGTACAGGTTATGAGATTCATTTTGGCTTCTGACGATTACATAGTTATCCACGTGACCGTCTATAATTAAATTAGCCTTTGTATTTTGATGTGAAAATTGTTATGAAAATGCCTTATAATGAAGTACTATATACAGACATTTGGTTAGGGTGGTGGGAACATGACACTTATTGAAAAAAGAGAACACCGGCAGTATCCGGAGATTACCCGCCTAGAAACGTCGAGAGCTGCTTATGAGCGTGATTATTCACGCCTGATTCATTCGCCTACTTTTCGGAGGCTGCAAGGTAAATCACAAGTATTCGGGGCTGGGACGGGTGACTATTACCGCACGCGTCTGACTCATTCACTTGAAGTTGCACAGATTGCTCGTGAGGCGGCGAAAAGTCTGCTGCGATCGTATCCAGAAGTGGAAACCACCAAGGCGGAGAATCCGGGTCTTGTTATAGATCCAGAGGTAGTGGAATGCGCAGCTATCGCTCATGATTTTGGCCATCCTCCCTTTGGACATAAAGGGGAAGAAGTGCTGGATAATATTTTGGAACAGCTTATTGAAAAGAAAACTAACGAAGCTGCGCTGCAATCAGGCGCAACGGGTGTGGATCGCCTGCTGATCCATGAGCAGATGAAGCAACGTTATGAGCATTTCGAAGGCAATGCCCACAATTATAGGCTGATTATGTTTCTGGAGAAGCGTGAGAATATTGATGGGCTAAATCTGTCAGATGCTGTGCTGCTAGGCATAAATAAGTATCCTTTTCCCGGCACCTCGCTGAAGAAGGGGATGTACCTTCACGAATGGGGATATATTTCGGAGATCCGCAAAGAGTGGGGAATACCGACAGGTAAGAAAACGTTAGAGGCTCAGCTTATGGACCTTTGTGACGATATCGCTTATTCTGCACATGATCTGGAGGATGGGATTAAAGCCGGAAAGATTGAAGTGCATGAACACTTTATGCATGATTCTTATATCCAGCGGTTAATCGTAGAGAAAATCACCACGCTCGAGGATTTCTTCTGGAAGGGCTGGGAAGAGGAAGGCATTCGCGCGAAGGTCGAGGAAGTGCTCAGTTCATTTCTTCGGGTTTGGAAGGAAAAAATGCCAACCTGCGAAAATGACTATTCCCGCACTCGACGTGAAGTTAAGGCTTATTGGGTAAGTACCTTTGTCGCCAGCTTGGGAGTGATCCAAGATGAAGACTGGAAGAAGGTCACCTTTATAAAGGAAGGAAAAGAAGACGAAGATATGCTGCGGACCGTAAGTGTGCTGAAAAGCTTCGCGTGGGTTACTATGATCCGTGATTTGCGTGTGCAGCGGCTGCAGAAACGTAGTGAGTGGATTTTGCGCCGTCTGTGGGGAGCATTTCTGGATCCACAAACCTCTAAAGCCATTATTCCATCGGATTGGCTGCAGCGATTTGAGAAAGATCAGAAGCAGGCAAAACCGATTTGGACTTGGGAGCATATGGTGATTGATTATATCGCAGGGATGACTGATGCTTTTGCAGAGAAAATATATAATGAGCTGTACGGACTGAAAGTCGGCTCGATTTATGATTTGGATTAGAGACGCTTAGACAAGTAGTCCCTGCTGTTCATTTAGGATAATCTAAATGAACAGCAGGGGCTATTTTTATAAGGATTATTGATTTAAATACCACTCATATGCAGTTTTTTCAAGATTAACCACAAATTCTTCTTTCCCGTCTATATAAGCTGCCATGTCCTCTGGGAATTGTTTGGCAAGAGTATCCTTCAAATCTCCGTACTGTTTAACCGTCTCCGGATGTGATCGAAGGTAGTCTCTTACAGCCAGATGACGGTCGATATCTATCTTATTATCCATCTGGAAGACATGAACATGATGGGTTCTGCTATTTCCGCCTTTTCTGAAATATCTTCTGCCACTGATACCGAACTCACCCATACATTCATAACCAAGTGCTGTCATTTGCTGGTTGAACTCATCTACAGCTTCGATATTTCGTACTACAGGCATTATATCTATGATTGGTTTAGCTTTTAGTCCGGAAACAGAAGTGCTGCCAATATGGTGAATATCAACGAGGGCATCAGCAAAGATGTCTTTAATCTTCTGAGCTTCTTCAATGAACATTAGACTCCATTGCTCGTTAAATTCTGTGACCGTGACCTTCATTTCACTAACCCTCTCTTTATGGATAACTTTGGATTTTCTTATTATAGAACAGATGTTCCTGTTTTGTAAAGCATATTATTAATATTGCCGGTCGTAATCAACAAGATTTAGAGAAGGTGTGCCTGATGATAAGTAAGACTTCACATTTTCGGTAAAAATATTAACGATCCGGTCAGCGTATTGATCTGTAATTCCAGCGGAGTGTGGAGTGATGATTACTTGCTCCATAGACCAAAGTGGATGATCCTGCGGAAGGGGTTCGGTCTCAAAAACATCCAACCCAGCGCCACGGAGTTGTCCGCGATTCAATGCATCGATCAGAGCCTCAGTATCGGTAGTTGCGCCACGGCCAATGTTAATGTAATAGGAGCCTTCTTTAAACGCGGAGAAGCTGGTGGCATTAAATAAATGCTTGGTCTCATCGGTAATAGGAAGGGTATTGATGATGAAATCGCCTTGGCTTACAGCTTCGGATAAACGATCTGTTGTATAGATTTGATCAAAGTCTGCGACTGGCTTACCGGAACGGCTGACACCGATAGTCTTCATCCGGAAGGCTTTAGCAATTCTGGCGGTTTCACTGCCGATCGCTCCAGTTCCAGCTATAACGGCTGTTTTGCCGGACAGCTCGCTTTCACTGCCATCAGATTTCCAAATCCGGTTCTGCTGATTGCGTACAGCCGTATGCAAATTACGTGTGAAGAGAAGGATGAACCCGAAGATTACCGCAGAAATAGGCTCGGCATGCACTCCGCTCCCACTGGTGAGCAGGACTCCTTGTTCCTTAAGACGATCGAGAGGAAGTTTCTCAATACCAGCAGACCAGGACTGAACCCAGCGAAGGGAGGACTCGGGGCGAAGGATTGTATCCGAAATACCTTTAGCCCAGCCGATTACGATTTCTGCGTCTGCAAGCAGCTGCAAATCTGGATTTTTGGCGTCTCCTTGTGTGAATGTATAGCCTGGGGCAGCCGCTTTGATCCTTTCCTGCTGCTGAGATGTAAGTGGTTGTAGACATACTATAGACTTAGTCATGATGTGTTCCTCCTACTTTGTGGTTTAATGGATATGGATCATGTTATAGGTTAAGAATACCAAATCTATTGGAGAAGGTGAAATTGACCATGAATACTAAAGTATCAGAGAACGAATCAGAACGGCTTTTTCTAGCTGTGAAATTACCTTCTGAGCTGCAAGAAATAGTGGCGCAGGCATGTTCAAAGCTAGCTGGAAATTTTGAATTTGCTAAATGGACAAATCCGCAAGATTATCATATTACCCTGCGATTTTTAGGAGATACCCCAAAGACCGTAATTCCAGATTTAGTAAAATCATTAAGGCAGATCGCGGGTCAAGGCAGCCCCTTCAATCTCTCTTTGGACAAATGGGACACATTTGGTCTTCCAGCTTCCCCAAGAGTCCTGTGGATAGGGGTTTCTGGCGAAATAGAGGCATTAAATCAATTAGCTGCGAGAGTGCATTCTGCGACGTTTCCATTAGGTTTTTCAGGCGAATCCAGGGCCTATAAACCGCATCTTACCGTGGCTCGAAAGTACCGGGGAAAAAATTCATATGATGATAAATTGCTGGAAAACTTACTGAAATTGGATGGTGATTGGAACCTAAAAAACTATCAGAGAGACTGGACGATTGATAGTTTTGTGTTGTATGCTACCAGAATGTATGCCATTCCTATGTATGAAATTATTGAAAAGTTTACAGTTTAAAATCGATAATAAAGTTTTCAAAGCTTCCGTTTTCGGTTACATACAATAGGAATGTGCCGTGAAATAGGAGGAATATCATGTTAATTTTTAAACAAAACCGCTATATTGCGTTGCTCGTTGGCGTTATACTAGTGTGTTTCTCTGCCATAAGCTTATTGCAACCCGAACAAGTTGCGGAAGGGAAGATGGACAGGGTGCAGATGGATAAGTTGCAATCCACCAGCCGTGCATCCGTACTTTCTCTTTTGCAAGATGAATCGAAGTCTAGTATAACGAGTAGCATTACGAGGGGCATTACTGAAGTTACACAAGCCAATAAGCTTAATAACACATTCAGTCTTTTAAGTTCCGCTTGGAAACCGGCGAAGGGTGTGGAATGGCTTAGTGTAAAAAAAATAAAACAAAAAAACACAAAAAACACATCGAACGTTTCCATTATTCGGGTGAAGGCTGATGTAGTACAATCCAAGCCAGCTGCGCAAAAAGCGTCGCAATTGGCGGAAACAGCAACAAAGAGTAGTCAGGCGACAGCGAAGATAGCCTCGGCTTCTCAGAAACATCCCCTCACAACATTGTACTTCTCTCGGACAGAGCTATTAAGCCAGGAGCAGCAAAGTAAAGCAACCCGGCGCTACGCTGTATCCGAAGAAGAACTGCTTCTGCTACAAAAAATTGTAATGGCAGAGGCGGAAGGTGAACCGTACAAGGGCAAGGTGGCAGTTGCCAACGTTGTTCTGAATAGGCTGCGGTCAGCCAATTTCCCCGACACGATATATAAAGTTATTTATCAGAAGAGCCAGTTCAGCCCTGTAGCTAACGGGCGTCTTAACCGTGTGAAGCCTAACGATGATAGTATTAAAGCGGTGAATGCTGCACTCTCCGGAGTAAAGGAAGTTCCCGATAATACTTATTTTTTCTTGTCGCTAAAACTTGCACAGGATCTGACCGTACATCATTCACAGACTTATGTTAAAACTATTGGCAATCATACTTTTTATAAATAATTTGGTGGATCTGTGAACCTCAGCGCTATATAGGGTAAACTAAACTATATGAATCTGGAGGTGGAAGATAACCATGAAAATCACTTATTATGGACATTCAGCTCTGCTGGTAGAGACGGGGAACGTGAAGGTTATTATTGACCCTTTTTTGTCAGGTAATCCGAACTCCGGTATTTCACCTGCCGATATTTCCGTTGATGCCGTTCTGCTTACTCACGGCCACTCTGATCATTTAGGAGATGCTGTCGAAATTGCCAAGCAAAATGATTGTCCGATCTTTGCGGTGTTTGAGCTTGCCGAATATTGCCGGATGAAGGGTGCACAGGTTAAGCACATGAATATAGGTGGTAGTCATACCTATGCAGGGATGACTGTGAAATTTACGCAGGCGTTTCATTCCTCATCCATTCAGGAGGGCGATTCTTGGATTTATGCTGGACAACCCGCGGGGATTTTGTTGACGATTGAGGGTAAGACGATTTTCCATGCGGGGGATACCGCACTATTCAGCGATCTGCGCCTCATTGGAGAAAGGAATGCGATTGCCCTGGCAGCTCTTCCTATAGGCGATATGCTAACCATGGGACCGGATGACGCCTTGCTGGCCGCACGCTGGCTGCGGGCGGATAAAGTGATCCCGCTACATTACAATACATTTCCGGATATTGCTCAGGATGGTGCTGATTTCTGCGATCGCCTGCATCAAGAGGGAGTAGAAGGTTTTCCGCTTAAAGCTGGTGAGAGCGTAGAAATTTAACCAATCCGATTTATATTATAAAAAAAGCAGGTAGCCGGGGGAAATTCCCTGACTGCCTGCTTATTCTTTAAGGTGTAATACATACAGGTTCTTCATTACGTGCTTGCGCTCTTGTGCCTCTGATTTCAGTTGCCTCGCTTACGGGGTTACCTAACATCTTCAGAACAGTAGTCGCACAGCTTTGCGGTTGATGTTTATCTGGAGCGAGACGTCGTCTGCGTTGCTCTTCCAGAACTGAATATTCACGAAGCATCATAGTGAACCATTTGTTCACTACTTCCGAGTCGAGCACCTCTGCCAGCCCAAGCTCTACGAAATATTGGCAGTTTTTCTCTTCCTGACCTGGAATAGCTTTATAGAAAAGCATTGGAATTCCTTTGGCCTGACCTTCCGTACAGGTCATGCCTCCAGGCTTCGTAATCAGCAGGTCTGAGGCATCCATCAATTTATTGATTTCACTGCTATATCCCAGAATTTTAACATTGGGATGATTGAGCAGTGGATTGGACTTCATTTTGGCGATTAGCTTCTCATTGCTGCCCATACAGAAGACGAGCTGAATATCATCCATTCTGGCGGTGAGGGAATGCATAATCTCTTTGCCGAACATCAGCCCCCATCCTCCGCCCATAATGAGTACGGTTGGAATATCAGCCAATCCCAGCTCCTTGCGTAGCAGCGTCTTGTTGGAGCGTTCCCAGAACTTTGGATGCACTGGGATGCCAGTGACGGTTACTAGCTCTGGAGCGATCCCACGGCCTGTCAGAATGGACTTGACGCGTGGGGTAGATACGAGATAACGATTGACCTCAGAATTTACCCAACTCCCATGTGCATCATAATCAGTAATTAATGTATACAGAGGCACATGTAGTCCACGACGTTTCAGTCTGGAAATGACCGCAGCCGGAATGGGATGAGTGCAGATAATTAAATCAGGCTTTAGCTGCTCAATGACCTGTGAAGCATGTGTATAAAAAATCCGGTGAAGCGCCATTTTAGTCAACGGGTTCAATGATTTATGATATTGTGTCTTATACATCATGCCGACCAGCTTAGGCTGGCTGCTAACTGTTTTGCGGTAAGCGGAAAGAATCCAAGGGGCGACCGTCGGGTTAAGAAATTTCCCCAGCTCGATGACTCGGCATTGGACATCCGGATTCAGCAGCTTTATTCCTTCGGCCAGAGCATAGGCTGCTCCTGTGTGGCCCGTACCGAAGCCTTCCGAAAACAGCAGTACTCTTTTCTTTCGCATAAGTTCACCTGCTACTTTCCTTTTCTATAGAAATGCATTTCTTCTTCTAATTATACTAGGAAATCTATACTATACTCACATTATACAAGTAAGACGTAAATAGAAAGTTAAAACCCTGCAATAAATAAAAAAAATAAAAGGTTCGCCCAAAGTATTGCAAACTAGAAAACAACATGATAAAGTAGTGAATGACCAATTGACCGGATTAGTAAAATGGTCAGAAGTCAGCGGGAACGATATTTTCTGGAGAAAGGAAGTGTGCACAGGTGGCAGTGGTGGATCGAAGACAGCAGGTGCTTCAGGCCGCAGCAAAATCTTTTTCATTATTTGGCTATAAGGCAACTACAATGGATCAGGTTGCTAAGATTGCAAATGTCGGTAAGGGGACCATCTACACCTTTTTTACAAACAAAGAGCAATTGTTTGACGAGATCCTGCACGATATGATGATGGAAATGAAGACGATTGCTGAGCGGGAGATCAGGCGAGACAGACCCTTCTTTGACAACTTGCATCGTGTGCTGGATGCTCTGCTTGAGTTTCGAAGTGAGCAGGAGCTATTCATAAAACTTTCCCAGGAGAATCGCGAATTCGGTACGCCGCAGGCTGGAGAAGGACTCGAGAAGATCGAGAACGTAGTTTTAGAATATTTAGAACGGGAGGTGCAACAAGCGCTCCAACAGGGAGAAATCAAACCTTGCGATCCCAAAATCGTCTCGGTAGTCATGTTCAGATTATATATTGTATTGACTGCTGAACTGAATAAAACACATACTCCCTTGGACAAGGAACAGATCAAGATGTATTTTCATTTGTTTCTCGCCGAAGGATTGGCACAGTAAGGGTTGATTCAGGACAGGGATGGCGTTCTCAGCTTCACTCGATTCGCTTTCCCTTAACAATTCTCAAGATGGATTAGGCATTGAAAAAGAGCCGCGAGGCATTTTTTTATACCCTGAATTGACCGAATGGGGAAAACAGTCACTTAGTGTTACGTAATATTTCGCAAACAAAGCATTTTAAAGAGAGCATAAGCTCATAAGGAGAGAACCAGAATGAAATCATTATCCGTATTTACCAAGGATCTTGGCGCAGCCCTTAGAAATCCGAAGGTGCTAATTCCAATGATTGCTATCCTATTTATTCCGGTGATGTACAGCGGATTCTTCCTGAAGGCATTCTGGGATCCGTATGGCAAGATGAATGAGCTTCCGGTTGCTGTGGTCAACCAGGATGTCGGCGCTAATTATGAAGGCAAGCAACTACAAGCCGGTAATGATCTTATAGAAGAGTTGAAGGTAACCGACGGCTTCCAGTGGAACTTCGTTTCCCTTGAAGAAGCGGAAGCAGGAATGAAGGACAATACTTATTATATGTCGATCATTGTTCCGGAAGACTTTTCTGCTAAAGCTACTACTCTTATGGATGATGAACCACAGCCGGCAAAAATTATTTATGAGCCAAATGAAGGTTACAACTTCTTGGCTGGTCAAATCGGTGGTACGGCTGTAGCAGAAATTAAAAATAAAGTATCTGCTAAAGTAACTGAAGCTTATGTAGAGTCTGTATTCAATCAGATTACAGAAGTATCTGATGGATTGGGCGAAGCAGGAGATGGAGCCTCCAAGATCGCTGATGGCGCTGGTAAGCTAGATGACGGAGCCTTGAAGCTGAAAGATAATCTACTTGTACTGACAGATGGTACAGGTAAACTTCAAAATGGTGTAGAACCCCTTACACAAGGCGTGACTGATTTGAATGCAGGTGCTACGGCGCTTAAAACAGGATCAACCACGTTGGCAAGCGGATTGCAACAACTGTCTACTGCACATACGCAGCTTCAAGACGGTGTTGCACAGAGTGCTGCCGGCAGTAAACAACTTAGTGACGGCTTGAAACAAGCTGTAACAGGGGCAACACAGCTTCAGGCGGGAACGCAGTCTGCTGTGGATGGTACTTCTAAACTACAAGCAGGAACACAATCTTTAGTTGATGGCAGCGCGAAGCTGGAAGCAGGCTTAACTTCTTCCGTAGATGGCAGCGCGAAACTGGAAGCAGGTTTGCAAGCTTCCGCCGCAGGCAGCACGAAGGTAACTGAGGGTGCTAAAGCGGTAGCTCAAGGATTGGAGCAATTGGCACAGGCTAGTCCTGAGCTGGCACAAAATCCAGCGGTACAGAAGCTGCTGGCAGCCAGTGCAGCTGTGGCACAAGGCAGTGAGCAACTGCAACAAAGTCAAGAGCAGCTGGCACAGGGTGCTACTGCACTCCACAGTGGGCAAGAGCAGCTGGCACAAGGTGCAACTCAATTGCACTCGGGTTCACAGCAGTTAGCTGCTGGTGTAACTCAGTTGCATGATGGAGCACAGCAATTAAATGCTGGTAGCACACAGCTTTTGACAGGACAACAAAAACTGGCACAAGGCGCATCTGCACTTGTAACCGGTGGAGATAAGCTGAATGCAGGGATGCAACAATTTGGTGCGAAGCTTAAAGAAGCTGCAGCTGGAGGCAGCAAGCTGGCTGAAGGCGGTAAAGCGCTTGGCGATGGTACTACAAAACTGTTAAGCGGTGTAGGCGAACTAGGTTCCGGTATCAGTGCTGTAGCAGATGGTTCGAAAAAACTGGCTGATGGCGCAGGCGAGCTGAAAGATGGTATGGATGATCTGAAATCTGGATCAACAGAACTGGCAACTAAGCTTGGCGATGCTGCTGAAAAAACAGGCAGTGTGAACAAAACAGATGCAATGATGGAAATGTTCGCACAACCAGTGGTGGTTGAGGATCAAGTTGTGAATCATGTTCCGAACTATGGTACAGGTTTTGCTCCTTACTTCCTATCCCTTGGATTGTTTGTAGGTGCTTTGATTTCAACAATTGTTATTCCAATGCGTGATTCGGCTGTCCTTGGTGCTAGCCGTATGAACCGTTTCATTAGCCGTACGCTTACTTTCACAATCATGAGCTTTATCCAGTCTATGCTGGCTGCTGTGGTTGTATTGTATGGACTTGGATTGGAAGTACAAAGTAAACCGCTATTCTTCGTATTTACATTCTTAACAAGTTTAGTTTACACATGGGTAGTTCAAGCGATTGTTACTTGGATGGATCAACCGGGACGTTTCGTTGTTATCGTTATTCTTATTTTCCAATTAACAACTAGTGCCGGAACATTCCCACTTGAATTGATCCCTGATTGGATGAAATTCTTTAATCCACTGCTTCCAATGACTTACACAGTTAGTGGTCTTAAAGCAGTAATTTCTACAGGTGACTTCAGTGCAATGTGGGGAGATGTAGGTATCCTGGCAATCTTTGGTCTTGGATTCCTTGCTCTTACCTTCGCTTACTTCATGACTCGTAGCCGTGAGAATGAAGTTGGAGTGAAAAGTGAACAAGTTTTGACTGTATAAACTGATAGATTTTTTGAAAAAAAAGTATAAAAAAGCGTCTCCTCCGGGAGACGCTTTTTTTGATTTAAAATCATAAAAACCCTTTTTCTTGCAAACATATTAGAAGGGATGAAAAATCTTGTAACGCTTTCATTGCATATGCACTTATGCGTTATTTATGTATAATTATGCATCGTGAAGTTTTTTTAAACTTTTACTCGCTAAAGCTGTGATGCAAAAACAAATGTTAATCAGCATCATAAAAAAGTTTAAATTGCGCTGATGTTACCTCGGTGATAAAATAATAGCACTAATCTGGATTGAATGATTATTAAGATTTTCATGTGAAAAATTTTCCTAAGACATTGCATACTTTATAATAGAAAGGTTGCGTTCGATGAAACACACTGAACTGCCCGTAAAACAGGGCCTGTATGATCCCCAGTTCGAAAAAGATGCTTGCGGCATGGGATTTGTAGCTCATATTAAAGGCACACCGTCTCACAATATCGTAAGTAATGCTTTGACAATGCTCTTTAATATGGAGCATCGGGGAGGCCAAGGTAGCGAACCCAACTCTGGTGACGGAGCAGGTATCATGCTTCAAATTCCGCACCGTTTCTTTGCAAGTGAAGCTCAGAAGCTAGGCTTTACTTTGCCGGAACAAGGCCATTATGGCGTGGGCATGATCTTTTTATCTCATAACGAAGAAGTTCGGGCACAGCATGAAGCCCTCTTAAGCAATATTATTGCTGAAGAAGGTCAAATAGTACTCGGCTATCGTGATGTACCTACCTATGATGAAATGCTTGGCAAGACAGCGAAAGCTGCTAAGCCTTTTGTGCGTCAAGTGTTTATCGGCCGCTCGGCTTTGGTCACGAATGAATTGTCTTTTGAACGTAAGCTTTATGTTATCCGCAAACGTGCGGAGCTTGCCATTCGTTACGGTGGTGTAGAAGAGGCTGAATCCTTCTATATACCAAGCTTGTCGTGCCGTAAGATTGTATACAAGGGCATGCTGACTACAGAACAAGTCGGACAATTCTACCTGGATTTGCAGAACGAAGAGCTGGAATCAGCGATCGCGTTAGTTCACTCCCGTTTCAGCACGAACACCTTCCCAAGCTGGGAACGTGCGCATCCCTACCGTTTTATGATCCACAACGGTGAGATCAACACCTTGCGTGGTAATGTGAACTGGATGCATGCACGCCAGTCATTGTTCAAGAGCGAAGTGTTTGGTGAAGATCTGAACAAGATCAAGCCTGTTATTAACCCGGATGGATCGGACACTGCAATGTTCGATAACACCTTTGAGTTTCTCTATTTGAGCGGACGCTCCCTGCCACAGGTAGCCATGATGATGGTTCCTGAACCATGGAGCAATCATGATAGTATGGATGCTGATAAAAAAGCATTTTATGAATATCACAGTACTCTAATGGAGCCATGGGACGGGCCTGCTGCAATGGGCTTTACCGATGGGATACAAATCGGCGCTATTCTGGACCGTAACGGTCTGCGTCCTGCTCGTTATTATGTAACGAAAGACGATATGATTATTTTATCCTCAGAAGCCGGTGTACTGGACATTCCAGCAGAGGACATCTTATATAAAGACCGCCTGAAACCTGGACGCATGCTGCTTGTGGATACGAAGGAAGGCCGCATTATCTCAGATGAGGAAGTTAAATCGGCTATCGCCTCTGAGAAGCCTTATCGCCAGTGGCTGGATGAGCATTTGATCAGTCTTGATGAGCTTCCGGATGCGCCTGAACTGCCAAATCCTAAGCATGACAATGTACAACAGCTACAGCAGGCTTTTGGCTATACTTTTGAAGACTTGCGCAAGGTGCTTGAGCCAATGGCATCTACTGGTGCTGAAGCTGTCGGTTCCATGGGTTATGATGCTCCACTCGCTGTATTTTCGGACCGCCCGCAACGTCTCTATAACTATTTCAAACAAATGTTTGCTCAGGTAACGAATCCACCCATCGATGCCATTCGTGAAGAGCTGGTTACATCCACAACGACTACGATTGGACCAGAGCGTAATTTGCTTAAACCGGAACCGGAAAGCTGCCGCCAGATCTCGCTGCAAACGCCAATTCTTTCGAACGAAGATTTTGCTAAGATTCGCCATGTTCGCCGTGCAGGCTTCAAATCGATGTCTATTCCAATTCTTTTCCCGGCTGAGCTTGGGGCAGAAGGATTACGCATCGCGCTTGAGCGCATGAACGAGGCTGCTGACCGTGTTATGGCTAAAGGGCATAACATTCTGATTCTGACTGACCGCGGTGTGGACAGTGAGAATGCTGCGATTCCAGCGCTGCTTGCGGTATCGAGTCTGCATCACCATTTGATCCGCCAAGGAACACGGACGAAAGTAAGTATTTTGCTGGAATCCGGTGAACCACGTGAAGTCCATCATTATGCGCTGCTGCTCGGTTATGGGGTGAGCGCAGTAAATCCTTATCTGGCTTTTGAAAGCTTGGATGATATGATCGGCCAAGGCTTATTGCGGGGAATCTCGCATGAAAAAGCAGTGAAGAACTATATTAAAGCTGCGACTAAGAGCGTAGTTAAGATTCTTTCCAAAATGGGAATTTCGACGATTCAATCTTACCGCGGTGCGCAGATTTTTGAAGCTGTGGGTCTGAACTCTGAGTTCGTGGATCGCTACTTTACTTGGACACCTTCCCGGATTGGCGGTATTGGCCTGGAGGAAGTGGCAACTGAGGCACTTATCCATCATAACCGTGCTTTTACAGAAAAAGACGGAAATGATAAGGTGCTTGATTCCGGTGGCGATTATCAATGGCGTAATGATGGGGAAGAGCATCTTTTCAATCCACAGACCATTCATCTGCTTCAGCACTCTGTGCGTAGTGGGAATTATGATATGTACAAGAAATATGCTGCCCTTGTTCAAGGAGAAAGCGAGAAGCAATTGACGCTTCGTTCCTTGTTGCAATTCAAGTCAGCCTATGAACCGATTCCACTGGAAGAAGTAGAACCGGCATCGTCTATTATGAAACGGTTTAAGACGGGTGCAATGTCCTTTGGTTCCATTAGTAAGGAAGCACATGAGACACTGGCCATTGCGATGAACCGTATCGGTGGCAAGAGTAATACGGGGGAAGGCGGCGAAGATCCAGCTCGCTATATTCCGGATAGCAATGGTGATTCACGCCGCAGTGCGATTAAACAAGTAGCTTCCGGACGTTTTGGTGTTACCTCGAACTACCTAGTTAACGCTGATGAGATCCAGATTAAAATGGCTCAGGGCGCTAAACCAGGGGAAGGTGGACAGCTTCCAGGACGTAAAGTTTATCCTTGGGTCGCTGAAGTACGTGGCTCAACAGCAGGTGTCGGTCTGATCTCACCTCCACCGCATCATGATATTTACTCAATCGAGGATTTGGCAGAGCTGATCTATGATCTGAAGAATGCAAATCCACGTGCAAACATTAATGTTAAGCTCGTATCGGAAGTTGGAGTGGGTACGATTGCTGCTGGTGTAGCCAAAGGGCGCGCTGATATTATCTTGGTTAGTGGCTATGATGGAGGTACAGGGGCATCGCCGATGAACTCCATTCGTCATGCGGGTCTTCCGTGGGAGCTTGGCTTGGCTGAAACCCATCAGACATTGATGCTCAACAATCTGCGTGACCGTGTTGTTCTAGAAACAGATGGTAAAATGTTAAGCGGCCGCGATCTGGCTGTAGCTGTATTGCTTGGGGCCGAAGAGTATGGATTTGCTACTGCTCCGCTAGTATCTGTTGGCTGTATTATGATGCGTGTCTGCCAAATGGATACTTGTCCGGTTGGTGTAGCTACCCAGAATCCGGATCTTCGTAAGAACTTTACTGGGGATCCGCAGCATGTAGTTAACTTTATGACCTTCGTGGCACAGGATCTACGTGAAATTATGGCAAGTCTCGGCTTCCGTACAATTGAAGAGATGGTAGGCCGTACCGATTGCCTAGACGCAACTCAGGCGTCGAAGCATTGGAAGAAGAAAGGCATAGATTTGAGCAGCCTGCTGCATACACCGGAATTACCGGAAGGAAGCACACGCTTCCGCAGTAAATACCAGAATCATGGTCTGGAAGAGACACTGGATGTCTCGCAGCTGCTCGACCTGGCAGCACCTGCATTGGAATCGGGTACGGCTGTTGAGGCATCACTGCCAATCACGAACGTTAATCGTGCCGTCGGAACTATCCTTGGCAGCGAGCTGACCCGCAAGTATGGGGCCGCAGGTTTGCCAGATGATACGATTCGGTTTCATTTCACCGGTTCTGCTGGTCAAAGCTTGGGTGCATTCGTGCCTAAGGGGATCACACTTACGGTGGAAGGAGATTCCAATGACTATGTAGGTAAAGGATTGTCAGGTGGTAAGATTATTATCAAGCCATCTCCGAAAGCTACCTTTGCTGCTGAGGACAATATCATTATCGGAAATACTGCATTCTACGGTGCAACAGGTGGAGAAGCTTATATCAACGGTATCGCTGGTGAACGATTTGCCGTCCGTAACTCCGGAGCGAAGGTTGTTGTAGAAGGCGTGGGTGACCACGGCTGTGAATACATGACTGGAGGCCGAGTGGTTGTCCTTGGTGAAACTGGCCGTAACTTTGCGGCAGGGATGTCAGGCGGTATCGCTTATGTCTACGACCCGGATAGAACCTTCATCGGCCGCTGCAATCTCGAAATGGTACTGCTCGAGAGAGTGGAAGAGTCTGAGGAGATCGAAGAGCTGCGTGAGCTGATTATCCGGCATACCGAGCTTACAGGTAGTGCGGCTGGCGCACGGGTACTGGATCAGTGGGCAGATAGCTTGCCGAACTTCGTTCGTGTCATTCCGAAGGATTACAAACGGATGATGGAGCAAATTCGTAAGGTAGAACAAACCGGGTTGACCGGAGAAGCTGCGTTGATGGCTGCATTTGAAGCGAATATGCGCGAGCTTGCCCGTGTTGGCGGCTAAACTGCTGTACCTGAATGAAATAGGAACTAAATGAATAAGGGAACCTGACTCTTCCTAATGCCGGAGAAGTCAGGTTCCTTTTTTTAGATGGCAGACTCGTATCCTCTAGTGATTTTCGGAAAAAAGGGTATATGTGGTAAACTAGGTTATAGATGAAAGGAAGTGAGACTATGTCGAATACAGAAATATTGATGGAGCCTGTTGCCCGCCTGCAGGGAGTCACCAAAAAAATCGGCTCGAAAACGCTGGTGAGCGATTTAACGCTGGACATCCCGCCTGGACAAATCTTCGGTTTTTTGGGGCCCAACGGAGCAGGTAAGACTACTACAATACGGATGATGGTGGGGTTGATTTCCATTAGTCGTGGAGACATCTTGATCTGTGGCCGTAGTATTAAAAACCATTTTGAAGAGGCTATCGCAAATATAGGGGCCATTGTAGAAAATCCTGAGATGTACAAGTTCCTATCCGGTTATCAGAATCTGCGCCAATATGCACGGATGGTGCCAGGGGTAACGAAGCAACGGATAGACGAGGTCGTCGAGCTAGTTGGACTAGGTCAAAGAATTCATGACAAAGTTAAGACCTATTCACTGGGAATGCGTCAGAGGCTGGGAGTGGCTCAGGCACTGCTGCACAGACCCAAGCTGCTGATTCTAGATGAGCCAACCAACGGCCTGGATCCACAAGGGATACGCGAGCTTAGAGACTATTTACGACGTTTATGTCAGGAAGAAGGAACAACTGTATTCGTCTCCAGTCATTTACTTTCCGAGATGGAGCTCATGTGTGACAGCGTGGCGATTATCCAAAATGGACGACTGGTGGATGTGAAGCAGCTGAAAGGGGTAGGCAATACTGCAATGCCTCTGGGAGAAACCTTGTTCGAGGTTGATAATGCTGAAGCTGCTCTAGCCCTCATTGGACGTGGAGTATTTAAGAGTGGGGGACTTGTGCTTGAGGCAGAGCGTGAGGAGATCGCAGAATTAAATGCCAAGCTAGTGGCAGGTGGGATTAAGGTGTATAGCATCAGAGCCCTTGCCCGTACGCTGGAGGATCAATTCTTAGAGGTTACAGGAGGTGAAGGAATTGGGTGAATTTACAGCTCTCATACATAATGAGAATATCAAAATATACAGCCGTGTCCGCACATGGATTATGCTGCTTATTCTTGCAGTGATGAGCGTGCTGCTTCCTGCGCTTATTTATTTCACAAGCGAAGGCGATTCATCGCTTATGGGGCTTTGGGACAACTTTCAGATGACGGTGAGTATTGCGTTCTTCTTGAATACAATATTTACCGTTGTAGTGGCTTCTGACTCCGTAGCGGGCGAATTTACCTGGGGAACCATCAAGCTGTTGCTGATTCGCCCGTGGAGTCGCTCCAAGATCCTGCTCTCGAAATATATTTCCATGGTGTTATTCAGTTTGCTTAGCACCGCAGTATTGATTGCTTTTGGCTTTGCTGCTTCGTTAATCTTCTCCTCATCTTCGGGAGATACGATGTCATCCATTACGGCTTGGAGCCCAGCGGAATATTCCTTCCTAGATCTCCTATGTCGTTACATTGAGCTTTTCCTGACCGCTGCTCTGGCTTTCATGGTATCTAGCGTATTCCGCGCAAGTGGACTGGCTATTGGATTATCCTTATTTATTATGTTTGCCAAGAGTATTTTTACGGTTATTTTTAGTCCAGAACGGTTTGAATGGGCCCAATACTTGATCTTCACACATATGGATCTAAGAGGCTACCTATTGTCGGATACGGGTCCGGGGGGCTCTACACTTGGCTTCTCCATAGCTGTACTAGCGGTGTACTATATCCTATTCCTGGCCATTTCCTGGATTGTCTTCCGTAAAAGGGACGTTGCCTCATAGAAATAAGTCTAGCCGGCTTCGAGTGTTCCTTGTGCTTTGGAGGAGCGCTTGGCTGCCTTGTCCTTTTTCATATTACTTTTGGGCTCACCTGCTTTTTCAGAGGTGGGCTGTTCTTGCATGGCAATGGAGCCATTCAGGAGGCTGCCTTCCATAATGCTAAGTGCTCCTGCTGAAATATTGCCATGTAACTCCCCGGTTCCGGTCATAATGAGTCTGCGGTCTGCGGTAACATCCCCGTATACTTTGCCGGCAATCACGATTTCCTCCGCTTTAATACTGGAGCGCACTGTTCCTTCTTCTCCTACAGTCACGACACCACTGCAAATAATCTCACCGCTAAAGGTACCCTCAATCCGCAGGTTTGTATCGCATTGCACCTTGCCCTCCAGTGTTCCTCCATGCCCTATTAGGGAATCGGTAGATTTAAAGGGGACACGCTGCTGCCGTTTGTTCCACATTTATAAATTCCTCCTATTATATAAATTGAATGAATCCTTAGGGTTTGACATACGCCAAAGGGTTGACAGTTTTATTCTGCTTCACAACCTGAAAATGAAGGTGAGGACCTGTGCTTCGGCCAGTGCTTCCAAGCAAGCCGATTTTTTGCCCCTTGCTAACCTTGTCTCCGGCAGATACGTTCATTCCGTTCAAATGCATGTACCAGGTTTCCAACCCGTTTGAATGCTTAAGCACGATGTATTTTCCGCGTGCGCCCATTTGTTCCGCAGTAATAACCTCGCCATCTAAGGCAGCATATACAGGATCACCGATGTTCCCGGCAATATCGACACCGGAATGGAAAGCAGACAAACCTTTGAATGGATCTGAGCGGTAGCCGAAGCTTGAAGAAATAACTTTGGACTCGGTAGGCCAAAGCGGTACTGCGTTAAGTCTAGCCTTTTCTGCACGGGCCTTTTGAGCTTGCAGATTTGCTTGTACGTTATTCTCATGCTCTGCCTGTGTGATTGTCTGTGTAATACTTTCCACCATTTCATCAAGCATTCCGTGAATCTCCTCAAAGTCATCCTTAGTTTCTTCCACCAAGCTTGTAGCGTCGTTCTGATACACCGCGATGTATTCTCCACCAACCTGTGGGGTGAGTGTTTTTGGAAGGGCTGCAGTAATGGCTCCAAAGCGGAAACTTATGGCGGATAGAGAAGTGGAAGATGAGTTCTCTTCAGTACTCTGCTTAAAGGAGGTCTCTTTAGGAACAGGAGAAGAAAGACGGCTCGATAAACCTAATGTTGAATTTGAAGTGGCCGATCCAGCTTTTGATTTTTCTGTTGCGGATTTCTCCGGTTGGGATTCATTCGTGTCTGTAGCGGCAGCAGCACCTTTGCTTTTGTTAATCAATGCTTGCAGCTCCTGTTCCAGTGCATTTACACTCTTCAGCTTGTCTTTAATGTTATCTGCCTCTTCCGAAAGTTCGCTGACCTGGCTACGAAGCTGGGTTAAATCTTTATCCTTGTCGGCGACCTTCATTTCCATGCGGAGATTGGTTAGCGATAGTGCGGCTGCCTCGGCTTCTAGCTGTGAGATGGACTGAGAGGCATGGAAATGCATAGAGGTGACCAGACTGGAGATAGAGAGGGCTGCTGCTGCCGGCAAAGCGAACGCTAGCGGTTTGGAGATGTGTAGCTGTTTGACTGGACGTCCGGCATCCCTTACGACAAGCAGCGTAATCCGTTTATGATCTGGCTGACTCTTCATGGCTTCTCCTTTCTGCGGCTTATGGCAGCCGCTTGCGATACCTGAGGCTAACGACTTTTCTTCCATTAGGCTCATCCGAATTGTCCTACTACTCTATGTATTCCATATCTTTCAGGAACATGACAACGGTTTGTTTGAATAAAGAAGGAGAGTTACGGCAAAACCTGTACTAGAGTCATCGCAGAGAGTCTATTGCATCTGTTTTTATTAATTGAGGGGGTAGAGAATTGAAGATTTTTGCGATAATTCTAATTCTTTTTATCATACAGATTGCATTGATTGTATTTCTGGAGTACCGCCGCCCGCAAAGGGCTATAGCATGGTTGTTTATTTCCTTCTGTTGTCCACCGCTTGGTCTGGCATTCTATTATTTTCTAGGTCGTGACTACAGACAGAATAGAAAATTGAACAAAAGATGTACTTCGCTCTTCCGGGAAATTCGTTCGTATGTCACTGGCAAGATTAAGGTAGTAAAACAAGCGTCGGATACTGGAAACGCTCAGTTTGAGAATAACGAAGGTTTATTGGTTTTGCTTGCAAAGCTCTCGGAAGGGCCTATTACAGGCCATAACAAAAGCAGAGTACTGTCAACTGCGAGAGAAGCGTACGACGCAATGCTGAAAGCCATGGAAGAGGCAAAAGAACATATCCACATGCAATTTTATATTTATCGTGATGATGAGATCGGAGAGCAATTTCAGGACGTTATGATTCGAAAGGCGCGGCAGGGAGTTAAGGTGCGTTTGCTTTGTGATGGACTGGGCAGTCATCGATTAAGCCGTAGGTTTATTCAAACCATGAGAAATGCCGGGGTGGAGTTCCACTTTTTTTTACCTCCGGTTAGTTCTTTACTGGATCGTCGTTTTAATTTCCGCAATCATCGGAAGATCCTAGTGGTGGATGGATTGATTGGTTTTACGGGTGGAATGAATATCGGGGATGATTATTTAGGAAAGGACGCCAAGATGGGTTACTGGCGCGATACTCATCTGCGTCTAGAAGGAGATTCTGTTTATTATATTCAGTATGTCTTCCTGAAGGATTGGAGACTGGCCTCTGGTGAAGGTATGAGTCATCCTCGTTTGTTCCCTGAGCATTTTTGTAAGGAGCAAGAAGCCGTGCAGATTGTAGGAAGTGGACCGGATGCTGCGATCGATGCTTCTCAGGAGATGTATTTTGCCGCTTTTTGCTCTGCTAGGGAACGGATCTGGATTACTTCACCGTATTTTATTCCGGACCCTGCGATTTGTCGTGCTTTGAAGAGTGCAGTCCTTCGTGGAGTGGATGTTAGAATCATCATTCCGGCGAAGCCTGATAATAAGCTCGTTTATCATGCTTCTTTGTCTTATCTGGAGAATTTACAAGATGCAGGCGTGAAGTTCTATCGCTACACCAAAGGATTTATGCATGCCAAAGTCATGATTGTGGATGATCTGCTGGGTACGGTGGGAAGTGCGAATCTGGATATGCGCAGCTTCTATTCTAATTTCGAAATGACAGCGGTTTTGCTGCATCCTGAGACGATAGCAGTGCTAGTCGCGGGGTTTGAAAAGGATCAAAAGCATAGTGAATTCATTGATCCTGTAAAATTTAAGGAGAGAGGGAGAATTGTCAAACTCGGTGAAGGGCTATGTCAGTTGTTATCACCGCTGTTATGACCGGAAAGAGGACTAAATCTGAATTTTTCGAAGGATAGTACGTGTTCCATTCATTATTAGAGCATATTTTGTGATATAATAATTGTATAAGAAGAAATGTAAGAAAGTATAGATTGTAATTATACTTCCGAATGTTTCAAAACTATATTGTTAAATTGTAGGGGGAGTTCTATGAATGTGAGTCCACAAATGTTTACCAAAGAGGAGCAGAACAAACTGCAGAAGACCGGTGCCCATAAAATGGCT
The DNA here is from genome assembly GCF_037963285.1 of Paenibacillus sp. FSL H3-0329. Taxonomy (NCBI): domain Bacteria; kingdom Bacillati; phylum Bacillota; class Bacilli; order Caryophanales; family Paenibacillaceae; genus Paenibacillus; species Paenibacillus sp. FSL H3-0329. Next base: position 1,137,273 of record NZ_CP150150.1, read on the forward strand.
AAGTTCGCGCAGCGTATGGTTATGTTATCCATTGGGGCCGCCATGATGGCTGTTGCACTTGAGATATTCCTAGTACCTAATCAAATGATTGATGGCGGGATTACCGGTATCTCCATTATTTTATCACATTTATTCGACATTCCTCTGGGTATTTTATTGACACTGCTCAATCTTCCGTTCCTGTTAATCGGTTATAAGCAAATCGGTAAGACATTTGCCTTATCTACCTTATATGCGATTTTACTTATGTCTATCGGCACTTCAATGCTGCATCATGTAGAGGCCTTTACAGTTGAACCGATGCTTGCTGCCGTGTTTGGCGGTATCATACTAGGTGTAGGTGTTGGGTTGGTTGTACGTTTCGGGGGATCTCTAGACGGTACAGAAATTGTTGCGATTTTAGTGGCTAAGAAGCTTCCCTTCTCTGTAGGTGAAGTAGTTATGTTCTTCAACCTGTTCATCTTGTCCGGAGCTGGATTTGTGTTCGGTTGGAATAACGCGATGTTCTCCCTGATTGCTTATTATATTGCATTTAAGGTTATTGACATTACCCTTGAGGGTCTGGATCAATCGAAATCAGTATGGATTATCAGCGATAAATTCCGGGATATTGGGGAAGCTCTGACAGAGCGTCTCGGACGTGGTGTTACTTATTTAGATGGAGAAGGCGGATTTTCCGGTGAGAACAAGAAAGTGATCTTTGTAGTTATCACCCGTCTGGAAGAAGCTAAGCTTAAAACCATTGTTGAAGATTGGGATTCTGATGCATTCATCGCAATAGGTAACATCCATGATGTTAAAGGTGGCCGCTTCAAGAAGAAATCCATCCACTAGCGTAGCTCTTAAGTATCATTAACTGAAAGAAGGTATTTTTACGGATAAAAAAGCAATAAATACGGTGAACAAAGCTCGGCATGCCGTATTCTTATATAGTATACCTTCTGTCCTTGAGTGGGACGCCAAATAAGCTCGTAGCATGTAGTTGATGCTGCGGGCTTATTGCTGTTTTTGGGGTCTTTTTTCTATGGGATTGCTCCTTTATGGGAGCTTTGCGATGAGCTGTTCAACAGGCTGTGGTGGCACTTTCTCTAAAAGATCTCCCATACGCTGAAGGCGTTCCTCGATATTAAGCAGATGAAAATTAGAGGGAGATACATTTTGCTGAACCTCCTCCCAGAGCAAGGGTGTAGAAACTGTAGCAAGCGGTCTTGCACGCGGTGTGTAAGGTGCAGCTAATGTTTTGCCGCTATAATGCTGGAGGTAGTCGAAATAGATTTTATCTCCGCGATTCTTTTTTAGACGTTCCAGGGTGAACAGGTTGGGATGCTTTTCGGTGACATAACGACCCACAAAATGCCCGATTTTCCGCAATCCATCAAAAGTAACACCAGTCTCGATAGGGACGATGATCTGCACCCCGGTAGCACCAGAGGTTTTGGGTACAGAGGAGAGGCCAAGGGAGGTTAAAACCGCCCCAACGATCGCAGTTGCTTCCATGATACGAGGTTCGATTTCAAGTGAAGGATCAAGATCAATCATCCATTCACAGGGCAGCTCGCTGCCTACATAATGCAGGGAAGGGTGAAATTCCAAAGCAGCCAGATTCCCCAGCCAGATCAGCTCAGGTAAGCCTTGCAGCTTGATATAGTTAATATTCTCGTGTACAGCGGTTTGGACAAAGGCCGGAAGAGGATCAGGCGCATTTTTCTGATAAAAGGACATTCCAGAGATGCCGTGCGGATAACGAATGACGGTAAGCAGCCGGTCCCGGCAATAACGCAGCAGATAGGGAGAGAGTGCAGCGAGCTTTTGCAGATAAATCCGTTTTGTAATGCCACATTCAGGCCACAGCAGCTTCTCTGGATTAGTGATGATGATTTCTTCTCCGTCTATGGTAATTGTACCTTTGATCGCTGCCGGCATCGGGAAACTCCTTTCTGTGATAGGAATGAAGGTATTATGTGTCAGTCTGCTCCTTTTCATGAAAAAAATATTCCCAAAGTGTCCCTTTTGGATGATCATAAGACTTATAAAGATATACGATTATTAGAAAGGGGAGTTTGCTGATTTTGGACGGGATCGAGCACACCGTTGTTCGGGTACAGGCAGGCGAGGTTGAGTCTTATGCCTTGGTCGTCGAGGCTTTTCAAAAGCCGATTTACCGCTATTGCTGTCGGCTGCTTGGGAGCCGTACTGAAGCTGAGGATGCAGTACAGGATATTCTGGTAAAGGCATATCAGCATATAGGCACATACCGCCCTACCGCGAGCTTCTCTTCATGGCTATATAAAATTGCCTACCATCATTGCCTTAGTCTAATCCGCAAACGTCAAAGCCATATAAAGTTTATGGCGCTTTATCAACCAGATCCGCCTGCAGAAAGCCCGGAACAGTTGATGGACCGTTACATATTTAACGAACATCTGACTTTAGCCCTCGCGAAGCTGAAGACAGAGGAGCGAAACCTGTTAGTACTTAGAATCTTTGAGGAACAGAGCTTCCCGGAGATTGCGGAGATTCTGGATAAGAATACTGATGCTGTGAAGAAGAAATACAGGCGAACGATTACGAAGCTTGGCAAAATGCTGAATGCTCAGAAAGGGGGAACGGAATGGTGCGGCAACGAGGCTTTGTTGAAGAGAAAATGATCAAGAAAATGGATGCGGTAGGGAGCTGCGAAGAGCTGGATGTAAAAGCAGCTGTTATGAAGCGGGTAAGAGCAATTCATGAACAACAGAATAGGATTGACGGTGAAAGGACGAGCATGGTTAGCGAGCTGAAGCCGTTCCCAGAACCGGAAGATCCTATTATGCAGAAGCAAAAGGAGATGCCCCAACACCCGTCTAGGTTTAGAAAAAGAGTGCTCACTGGAGTCTCCGCGGCTGTATTGCTGGGGATTATCGGGTTGGGTGCTCTGCAGCTGTCTGAACATGGAAAGTTATCGGAACAAGGTAGCCAGTTTACAATTGATATCACAAAACCCCAAGGTGGTATTATTACACTAGTGAACAGCGGAGGGAAGGCTGTTGTGAAGACGGTGCATAATAATACGCCTGATCCGACAACCTCGCCTGCGATAGAGAAGTATCAGAGCTTATCTATGACTTATAAAGAGCAAGTGCTTGCTCGTTTAAACACCGGGGAAATGGCTGCTTATTATGTGAAGGATGCTGAATTAAATAAGCTGGAGTTAGGGTTAGGCTATGGAAATCAATTGCAGTTTGCTTTTATTTCGCCGGTGTATTCGAAATATCAAGACTTCGTAAAAGAATTAAAAAATGTTGGCGATTTCTGGCCAGGGTTGCCTTCCTCGTTAGCTGATGGTTATGAATTCGAGCAAGGAACTTTTAATGCAGCTCCCCTATACAGGTCGCTAGACACAGAATATGAAGAAATCCTTGAACAATTTCAAAAAAAGGCTACAACCGATAAAACTGGCCAAAAGTTGTTTATGGAGAAGATAGCTGTAAATTCCATAGATAATGCTGAAGTTACCTACCACAAGGGACATGAAAGAATAACACTATCCTTAAGGCAGAGTGCCTTTAGGGGTTATACCATGCAAGTGTCTATCTTGGAAGGCCAGACTGCTGAAAAATGGTCTGTGACAGGCACGGGGAAAGAGGCAGTTTTTATCGCGGCGGGTACTGGAAAAGGGAAGAAAGCTTGGTCTTCTCAGAATCGATTGTATTGGTATGATGAAGTCACCCAGATGGTTTTTTCTCTAAGCGACAAGCAGGAGAGTAAACTGACTCGTGAGCAATGGCAAAAGATTGCCACCAGTTTTATTCACTAGCTACTGTTCTAACTGTACATTATGAGAAGCTGTCTCAAAAGTAGTGAATTCTACTTGGGAGGCAGCTTTTTTTATGGAATAGGAAAAGTAATGGATATTACTGTGCCATGTGACGATATGCCACGCGTAGTGTTCTATGCTACTGATTGGGGCGGTGGGCGATGTGCTATGTGTGATTTTCATGCGGCTTGCAGTAGATGATCTTGTGGAATTAGTGGTATATGTGACGGTGGACTATGGGCGTTACGTTCTGTGTTTGTGCAATGTATAGAGTGCTTTAAACTAATTAGGGAAAAACTCCCTGAAAATAGCCGCTATTTGCTCTAAATGAACGAAATCAGGGAATTCCTCCCTAATAATCATGGGAATTTCTTTATTCGTTGCCGAATTGGCTGAATTTCAGGGAAGTTTTCCCTAATTATAAGTCCGATGAACAGAAATCTCTGAATTTTAGGGAGAAATCCCCCAATTATTCTATAAGAGCTTTACTTATTGCATCACTTGGTGCGTCACTTGTAATGTTAAGAACAAAAAAGAGGCTGTCCCCAAAGTCATGAAATAGTTGCTTGGGACGACCTCTTTTTTTGTGAGAAAATGTCCCTTTTTCTAATGATGGATTGTTATAGAAGTGTAGTTAAAAAAAGTGGTGAAAATACATTACCATTTTGAAGGAGAGGATGTTAGAAATTGAAGCTTCATTATGATTTCAAAAAAACACTGATCGCACTCTCTGCAGCAATCTTGCTGGGAACAGGAGTGGCCGGGGGTGAGGATGTACCTGGCTTGTCCCTTACAATTGCGGTGGCATCAGGACAGCAGGCTGCATCACAAACTGATCAGAAGACTCAAAAGGAATTGCAGGCACTCGTAGCTGGAGTGAATGAAGGTTCGCTTTTGGCCTACTACGTACGGGATAAAGTCTCCAATCCACAGGATACGATCAGCTTCTCTGGTAAAGGGTTTGTTTTTAAAGACTATAAATCCTTTGCAGCTAAGTTTAAAGCGCTAAAGGGTCCGTCTTCTCCGCAGCCCGGAAATCTTCCCAAAGGCTTCACTCTGGCGACAGCCATCATCTATCCACCGGCTGTAGCTAATGATTCAGAGCTGTACTTGCAACTAGAGCAGGAATTGAAAGCAGCAGCAGCTGCTGGTAATTCTAATAAACAGTTGTTTAGTAAAATCATCAGCTGGAACCAGACGAATTTGTCTATGCAGCTGTATGCCAAAGGAAAAGCTAATTTTAGCATTGTAACTGGGTCGCCGCCCGCCAAACTTCCGGAAGGAGCGGTACCTTTTGTACGAGCTTCGGAAACTAAGAAAGAATTAACGGTCAACGGCAGGAAAGTAGTACTTACAACTGATTCCGCTAAAGACGCGAGCTTTAACACAAAGCTAGTGTGGCTGGATAACTCAGGCACGATACAATATACCCTTTCAGACAATCGGGCCAGTACGCTGGCGACAAATGAAATGTTGGCGGTAGCTAAAACCATAATCAAATAACCAAGGGGTTAAGGAGGATATCATAATGATGATTAAGGAAAGCGCGGCGATTACAGCCTTAAGCTTATTAGTATTGATGAGTGCGGTGAGTGGAACAGCAGGCGCAGTGCCTGCGGGGAGTAATAATAAAAGTAAAGCTACCGCACCCGTTGAGCAGAATACGCCCGTATCTTCAACGATTGAAGCTTTGATTGCCAAAGAAAATACGGTTCCCTTACAAGCAGGCGAACTTAAGGTTCTGTATGTAAATGATAAGAAATCTAATCCATATGAAACCTTGAGTATAAGCTATATGCCATATAGATTCAGTTCTGTAAACGAAGCGGCGCAGAAGTTTTTTTCCTTAAGCGGGAAGTCACTCCTGATACCCACTTCTCTACCAGAGGATTATAAGTTGCAGGATGTCGTTTTAAATCCAGTGATTCCAATGTTTTTTAGCTCAGAGTATAAGACTCTCAGGGATCAGTTAAAAGCTAAAGCCCAAGCTGCTGGCAAAAAGGTGATTTCGCAAAGCTTGAAGTGGAGCAATACAGAAACTTCTATCACCTATCTACGAAATGGAGAGAGGGTGAATTTAAGATCTGCACCTGCATACACGCTACCGGAAGGGTTGACTTTGGCCCAGCTGCCTGGCGACCAAGATGAGAATTTGAACATCAACGGAGTTGAGGCGGTTTACACAGTTTTTGGGCCTCATCACGGAGATCTTAAAGTCCAGCTGGTATGGTCCAGTGCTGATGGAAGTGTCGATTATACGTTTACGAGTACAAAAAATACTGCGCAGACAAAGGCAGAGCTGGAGGCCCTTGTAACAAGACTTACAGTGCAATAAGAAACGTCCTCCCACTTCAGATTGGGAGGACGTTTCTTTATTAATTTATCCTTTTTGCTCCATTGTGCATGACTCCGGGGGAAGATCCACTTTAGCTTGAGTAACAGGCTGACGCAGAGTGCCTGAGGTGTTCCATTCCAGAAAATGAACTTTGAAGACGAGCTCCGGCTTTATCCAAAAAGCACCCTTGCCTCGCTGTGGAACATCGGCAAAGGGCATCCGATCCAGCTTAAGGCGGTGTGCCTCCGCAGTTAAGTCGCGTTTATCCTGTACAGTCAATTTGCCCGGACCGGCATGTCCGATATAATGCAAATTTCCTTTATCATCATAAAGACCAAGAAGTAGTGCGTTGACGATACCGTCACGGAACGTCACACCCCCGGCTACAGCTGTAATATCAGAACTGATTTTGCGTTTCTGCCAACGTTTATCTTTTCCGCCCGGAGCATAAGTACTGTTGATGTCCTTGCAGACGATTCCTTCCAAACGCTGGTTCTGAGTGGCGGCGAACAGTTCTGTAGGATCGGTATAACTTGGCACAGCTTGAACATGGGGATGGGGCAGCAGAATGTCACTTAACAGCTGCTGCCGCAAGAATAATGGTTGATCCATCGTCGATTGGCCATTATAAAACAGAATATCAAAAATCATATAAATGACAGGAACCTGATGCCTAACGACGGAAATCGTGGAACCATTTTTTAAACTGTCCCTCCGCATCACCTCGTGAAATGAGGGTTTGCCGTCCTTGAGTGCGATAATCTCACCATCAAGAATAACGGAGCCAGCCTTGCAGTAAGCAGATACATCAGTAAGCTCCGGGTATTGCATGGTACGGTAATTGCCACGTCTGTTAATAAGCTGAGTAGTGCTTCCATCGTAATAGGACAACATCCGCACACCGTCCCATTTAATTTGTGCGATCCACTGGTCACCTGCTGGAAGCTGCCCAGCCAGTATAGGTTCAAAAGGAATAATGGGCTGAAGCTTCATCCGCAGAGCCTCCTAAGATACGGTTGTTTTGCTTTTTGTGCTGCGGCGTTTCGGTTTCGGCGTAATAACAGGAGTCGGCCCGGAGACCTCGTTTTGCTGCTCCGCAGGTTCCGCGGCGGTTGTTTTGGTCTTGGTTGTTTTTCTTTTGGCAGCAGGAGCCGCTTTAGTTTTGGTTTTTGTGGTGCCTGTTAATGAAGGACCAGGGTCTGAAGGAATATGCTGCACAGCTTGAATACTGGCCTGCAAGGCAGCCATTAGATCAATCACATTGCTTTCCTGTTTAGCAGGAGCGATATGAAATTCCTCGCCTGCAATTTTATGTGAAATCAGATCAAGCATACGCTGGCGATAATCATCGGTATATTTTGCCGGATCAAAAGGAGTGGATAGCTGTGAGATCAGCAGCTTAGCCATTTCCAGCTCTTTATCGTTCACTGTCCCTGCTTCGGGCAGACCGGGCACTTGTGAGATCGGCCGCACCTCATCGGGATAAAAAATGGTCTCAATCGCAAGGCAATCCTCAAGCACACGGATCGCTGCCAGACTGCTTTTTGAGCGAATTGAAATTTTGGCGATGCCAATTTTACCTGTCTGCTTCATGGCCTCCATAAGAAGTCGATAAGCATTTGATCCTGCCTGATCCGGGGATAAATAATAGGTTTTTTGAAAATAAATCGGATCGATTTCCGTCAGGTCTACAAAGTCGAGAATGGAGATGCTTTTACTGGTCTCGTCGGATAGTTGATCCAATTCCTCTTTGTCGAAGAGCACAAACTTCCCTTTTTCATACTCATATCCTTTACCGATCTCTTCCCAAGCTACTTCTTTGTCACATACCGGGCATTTGCGTACATACGACAGTGGGCTGCCACATTCCTTATGGATATAACGCAGAGAAATGTCCTTGTCTTCCGTAGCGGAGAACATTTTAACCGGAACATGCACAAGCCCGAAGCTGATGGCTCCTTTCCAAACGGTATGCATGAGAAACACCTCCTGATCTAAGTTGATTTGCTTTGGGTTAGTATGAGGCAGGAAAGGCTTTTCTAGCCGGGTGCATTTTTTGAGAAGCTTGGGAAAAAATAAACTCGGACCTGTGAAGTTGAGGAGGAGAATCTAAGGTATGGAACCAAGAGATAACGAATGGAGCGATGCGCTGAGCGAGCAGGATATTCCGGCCACAGTTGTGGATTGGGAGAGCATTATTGCGCCCACGGAGGCCAGTCAGGTATCCGATTCGGAAAAGCTGGATGCAGAACGAACCCTCGAAGATACGTCACCCTTAGAATCGTAAACTTTAGGAAAGATAAAGGAGGAGAACAGTTGTGGACGTCAAACGGGCACAGGATATTTATGCTTCTAAAGAGACTGTAAGTGTACATTTGGATGGGGAGCCTGTCTGGATTGAACATGTGGATGAAGAGAACGGTATGGCTACGGTACAAGTTGGCTCTCGACCAACCAATACGCACACTGTGGGTGTTGAGCGACTCGAAGAGCAAGAGCACTAACAAAGGTCAACTTAGAGCGTACGTTAAAGCTGAATTATAGTTTTTAAAAAAAGAGACTTTTTATGCTTAAGTTTGCGTAAAGGTCTCTTTTTTGATTTGGTGCATAACTGACATCAAGGTTGACGGTGTAAGATTTAAACCAATATATTGGGTCAGGCAGGACAGTCCATTATTGTTGCGCTGAGTTCAGGAGTTATTGCGACAGTATTATTTTTTCAAGCTACGGATATGGTAAGGAGCAGTATGAGCGGATTAGCGGTAGTCGAAGCCACTCAATCTCGCAGCGTTCTGTATCGAAATCCAGCTTAACCATGCAAGTGAAAAAGAGGGCTGTACCTCCTTCGGCTTAAACAATGGGCAGGGACAGTTGTTGCGGTGGATGGACCATACCGATATAATTGAATGTAATGGTTTTCGACAGGGATATTTTAAAAGGTGGTAGTTGTAGTTGGACAAAACAGTCGAAGCGGTGTTCACGTACCGTTCTTACAATCTGCAGGATACGGAGCAACTGGCAAGTGCAATAGCTGCTGCTTCAACGGCAGGAATGGTTATCGGTTTGGACGGTGATCTAGGCGCAGGAAAAACGGCCTTCTCGCAAGGTTACGCTCGCCATCTTGGAGTGAAAGGGATCGTAAACAGTCCTACTTTTACTATTATTAAAGAGTACGAAGGTCGTCTGCCGTTATATCACATGGATGTATATCGGATTTCACTTCAGGAAGCAGATGAGCTTGGATTGGATGAGTATTTCTATGGTCAGGGTGTTTGTTTGGTAGAATGGAGCAGTATTATTACGGAGTTAATGCCGCCGCGGCATATGCATATATACATGGAAACAGTTGGACCGGAGGAACGAATCATTACGGTGACCGGAATCGGGGCGCCTTATGGTGAGCTTTGCCGGGAGCTGATCCAGAAGTGGGGTTAATGAATATGACGAATGAGAATACAGAGCCGCGCAAGCGGCTTTTAGCGCTGGATACATCAACTGCCGTATTGGGGGTTGCAGTGACCGAAAATGGAGAATTATTGCATGAAATTAATGCTTCCGGTGAACGGAATCATTCGGTGCATTTGCTGCCGATTATAGAGCAGGCGCTGCAAGCTTCGGGAACAACCGTTGCTAATCTGGGCGGGATTGCAGTTGGTGTGGGTCCGGGATCTTATACGGGAACACGGATCGCGGTTACGGCTGCCAAAACGCTGGCTTGGGCATGGAATGTCCCAGTAGTTGGTGTTTCGAGCCTGCATGCTGTGGCATGGGGTGGGTATGAAACTGCCCTTAAGAATAAGACGACAGCAGAGTCAGGACAAGCCAGTGCGAACAGTGGCTACGGTCCAGACTGGATCATTCCACTGATGGATGCGCGCCGGGGACAGGTCTACACAGGGTTATTCGCAGCGGATGGGAATAGTGCTCTCAGCCGCCTTGAACCAGATGCCATCCGGTTGATGGCCGACTGGGTGGAGTACTTGGCAGAACGTTTACAACAGGCTTCAGCCGAAGGAACTAAACCAGCTATTCTATGGTTTGTTGGAGAAACCGCTGTGCATGGCAGCGAAGAATCACTACATCCGCTGGCGGAACTCGGCACTTCTGTAGCTGTTCCTTATGAGCTGGAGGGGCGTTGGACAGGCTTCCTTGGTGAAGCCCGGCTGCAAGTAGAGAATGATGATATTCATAGCTTAATCCCTAACTATACTCAGATTTCGGAAGCGGAGGCCAATCTGCGGTTAAGTAGTAAAGGAGGCTTAAAACGATGACGGAAGTGGAATCATTGAGAGCACAAGAGGCTGATCTTGTTTTTCGCCTGATGAAGCTGGAGGATATTCCGGACATTCTTATTATTGAGCGCGAAGCCTTTACCATGCCGTGGACAGAGGAAGCTTTCCGGAATGAGCTGACGCATAATCATTTTGCTAAATACATGGTCATGGAGCTGGCGGGTCATATCATTGGCTATGCTGGAATGTGGGCTATCGTGGATGAGGCGCATGTGACGAATATTGCCTTACTCGAAGCTTATCATGGACGTAAATGGGGGGAGCGCCTGTTGGAAGAGTTAATGAATACTGCCTCTTACGTAGGCATGAAGTCCATTACACTTGAGGTGCGGGTATCCAACGAGGTAGCTCAGAATTTATATCGTAAAAAAGGCTTTCGTTCTGCCGGCACGCGCAAAGGATATTATTCCGATAATCGCGAGGATGCACTCATTATGTGGGCGGATCTACCGGAGTATAAGGAGCATGGCTATTTGGAAGGAAGCGTGGACTTGAAATGAAGACAGAAACAGGCGCAGCTCAACCTGTACTAATACTTGCTATAGAGACTAGTTGTGATGAAACCTCGGTGGCCGTGGTCAAAAACGGATCAGAAGTGTTATCCAACATTATCTCGAGTCAAATAGAGACACATCGCGCTTTTGGGGGCGTGGTGCCAGAAGTGGCTTCCCGTAAACATGTGGAGGTAATTACGCTCGTAATCGAGGAAGCGCTCGCCAAGGCAGGCGTTACACCCGAACAATTGACTGCGGTAGCGGTGACTCAAGGCCCGGGGTTGGTGGGCGCTTTACTGGTCGGTGTAGTAGCAGCTAAAAGCCTTGCCCTTGCATGGGGCAAGCCGTTAATTGGCACGCATCATATTGCAGGCCACATCTATGCTAACCGCCTGGTTGCAGAGTTGCAGTATCCTTGCATGACACTAGTGGTGTCAGGTGGACATACTGAACTGGTTCATATGGAGCGTGAGGGTGAGTTTCGAATTATCGGCCGCACGCGTGATGATGCTGTAGGTGAAGCATATGATAAAGTGGCTCGGGCGCTTGGGTTCCCTTATCCCGGTGGCCCCCATGTAGACCGCCTGGCACGCGAAGCGACGGAAGTTGTTGCATTGCCGCGGGTATGGCTGGAGCCGAACTCTTATGATTTCAGCTTCAGCGGTCTAAAATCGGCGGTGCTGAATGTGGTGAATCAGAGCAAAATGAAAGGTCTTGAACCCAATGTCGCAGGCATCGCCCGGGGGTTCCAAGAATCGGTAGTAGAAGTGCTGGTGGAAAAGGCGGTACGCGCCGTTAAAGCCACTAACTCCAAACAGTTATTGCTCTGTGGGGGTGTCGCTGCTAATGGTGGACTCCGCTCGGCATTAATCTCGCGCTGTGAAACGGAGGGCATTGAACTTATTATTCCGCCCCCGGTATATTGCACTGATAATGCGGCGATGATTGGAGCAGCTGCATACGTGAAGTGGCAGCATGACGGTGGAATACCGCTGGATATGGTTGCTGACCCTGGATTCTCACTGGAACAATGGTCTGTATCTGCCTATTGACATCATTTGGAGCTAACGAGTATAATCAGTTCAATTAAACAAGCAAACGCGATGAGCGGAAGTAGTAAGGATACTCTGGGATAAGAGAACTGCGGGTGGGTGCAACGCAGTCGAAGGAGTCCTGAACTCGTCTGGGAGCGGAGCGGTGGAAGCATTACTGGCAATTGTCGCCGGAACGTTTGTACACCGTTTACGGGTAACCTCCGTGATAGGGTGGTCTAGTACCTAACATACTGGACCGTAGAGTGGATGTTCAATTGGAATCGACAGTAACTTAGCCGATACAGAGCATCAACAAGAGTGGTACCGCGAAGGTTAACAGCCTGTCGTCTCTTGAATGAGATGGCAGGCTTTTTTGTATGGATTTAGAGTGGTGAATAATTTATATTACACACGCTAAGAACGGGAGTAGTAGAGTTTGACGGTGAACAGAGAGCTGCGGGTTGGTGCGACGCAGTCACCGGATTTCTTGAAGCTCGCCCGGGAGCGGAGCGGCGGAACTAGAGTACGCTGCCTACGATTGTCCTCGTTATCGGACCTTTCCGGATTTAAGCTGGCACTCCAGCTTAAATCGGGAAGAAGAGCTGGACGCAGCTTTAAGGCTTGTTATTAAGACAGCCGATGCGTCAAAAAGAGTGGTACCGCGGAGGGGTAACCCGCCGTCTCTTTATTAGAGACGGCGGGTTTTTGCGTTCTTGTAGAAGAAGTCCGAGTTATGGACTCATCGCTACATAAGACGCCAAAATTGAACGCTCTGCACATTGTGCAGAGATTCATTTGTATCAGCTGCCGGCAGCAGTGGGTGGGAAATGAGCAGAACCGCAAGTCGACGTGTGGTTCTGCGCTGAAGCATAGGATAGAGATAAAGCATCCAATTACATGAAAACAAAACTAGGAGGAATTTAGATGATTATTCCAGTTAAGAAACGTATACAAATTTTCGATACGACTCTGCGCGATGGTGAGCAAGCCCCTGGGGCGAGTCTGACTCCTGAGCAAAAAATATTGCTGGCCTATAAGCTTGCTGATCTGGGTGTTGATGTAATGGAGCCGGGGTTCCCGGTATCGAGTCCTGGAGATTTTGCAGCGGTGCAGACGATTTCGCGCAAGGTGCGCAACGTGGAGATTTGTGGTTTCGCGCGGGCCGTAAAAGGAGACATCGATGCTGCAGTCCGGGCCACTCAAGACGCTGAACGTCGGCGGATTCACTTGTTTATTTCTTCTTCTGATATTCATTTGCAGCATCAACTACGTATGAGCAGAGCTGAAGTCGTAGCTAAAGCGCGCGAGATGACGGCTTATGCGCGACAATTCTGTGATGTAGTTGAATTCACGGCCATGGACGCTGCACGGACAGGGATTGATGATCTGATTGAAATGGTTGAGGCAGTTATAGAGGAAGGGGCCTCCATTATTAACCTGCCGGATACAGTAGGATACGCATTGCCACATGAATATGGCGAGATGTTCCGGAGAGTGCGGCAGGGAGCAAGAGGTGGCGGCAAGGTCAGCTATAGTGCCCACTGTCATAATGACTTGGGGCTGGCTGTAGCTAACAGTCTGGCAGCGATTGATGGAGGGGCGACTCAAATAGAAGTCACCGTGAACGGTGTAGGTGAGCGCACAGGGAACTGCGCACTGGAAGAGCTTGTTATGGCGCTCGAAACCCGCGGCGATGCAATCGGTGCAGAAACAGGCATCGTGCTCGATAAACTGTATGATACTTCACGGCTGATTAGTGGAGCGATGCATTTCCCAATCGCCTATAACAAGCCGGTCGTCGGAAGAAATGCCTTCCAGCATGAATCCGGGATTCATCAGGATGGCCTGCTCAAGGATCGTAGTACCTATGAGATTATGGATCCCGAACGGCTGGGCATCCCCCGCAGCATGATCATTCTGGGCAAACATTCTGGCAGACATGCGCTGAAGGATCGGGCTGCGAAGTATGGAATAACGCTGGAGCCTGCGGAGTTGGATGCACTTTATGAGTCCTTTAAAGAGACCGCTGACCGTCAAAAGGTCGTAAGTGATGACCAGCTGCTGCAAATGGTAAGCAGTACAACTGGACAACAAGCTCAGGTCTATGAGCTGGGTGAGGTTCAGGTATTGGCGGGCAGTGCCCAGCGCCGTGTAGCTGCAGTTACGGTACGCCATCTGCAGACTGGCCGGGAAACGTCACATACCAGCACTGGTGAAGGTCCGCTTGAAGCGATTATCGCTGCTATTGGGCAAGGGATTGCTGAGGAGATAGACTTTGCAGGGCTCGAGCTTCATTCGCTTGGAAGCGGAGAGAATGCGCAAGCAGAAGCAGCGGTGATGGTGGAGTGGGAGGGCCTTAAATTCAGAGGCACAGCCACTCATCAAGATATAATTATGGCGGCAGGCATCGCTTATATCGCAGCCTGTAATGCTGCCCTGCTCTCTACACAGATTGTCTAAAATACGACGTGCCCGCTGTCAGTTTAGGAGATAGCGGGTTCTTTTTTAGCAGAAAATCAGTCTTGTAAAATGGGGTTACGTCTTTTGTCAAGTTGTGGACAACGTTATCCACATATTCTGCCTGAGTTGTGTAAAAAGTGCGTAAAATCAGCAATAACGGCTTTTTTCAAAATGCTCTAATAAACAATTTTGTTGGCAATGAAACACTGTGAGAATTGTGGATAATGTGGATAAATCCGTGGATAATAATTCCTTTTCTTTGAAAATACCGATTTAACGCATAAAAAAGACCCCGAAGGGTCTTTTGAAGTAGGGAGTTATACACGAAACCTGTGTATAGAGCTGTGGATAACTATTTATGAACAAATCTAGAACGATGAAAAAATATTTATAAGGAGGATTTACATTATTCGTCAGCAAGGATTTCCCATTCGCTAAAGAAATCTGTCAGCTGAGATTTTTTGTTCTTCAGGTCCTCTTCATAACCTTGAAGTGCTAAATAATCCTGATAAACTTCAGGTTTAGTCATTTCATGCTCTATAAATACGATTGATTCTTCAAGTGAGGCGATGTTCTCCTCAAGCTCTGCGATACGCCGTTTGCGGTTACGCTCTTCACGCTTAGCCTGCTTGTCTGCTTCAAAAGAGGTTACAGCGCTTTTTTCAGGTACAGCAGCGTCCTTATTGACGTTTTTAGTAGCTAGTTCAGCGGCATCTTTTGCAATCTCTTCTAATTCTCGTTTCTTCTCGACATAGTCATCGTAGTTGCCGAGGTATTGGTCGATCCCTTCGGGATGCAGCTCCAGTACCCTTTCAGCCATCTTGTTCAAAAAATAACGGTCATGGGAGATGAACAGCAGGGTGCCTTCGAAATCAATTAAAGCAGATTCCAGAACCTCACGGCTGACCAGATCCAAATGGTTGGTAGGTTCATCGAGAATTAGCATATTTGCACCGCGGAGCATTAGTTTAGATAACGAAACCCGAGCTTTTTCGCCGCCGCTGAGTGCGGAAATCTTCTTAAGAACATCCTCTCCGCTAAAAAGGAAATTACCAAGGATCGTACGAATTCTGGCTTCCTCGATCATTGGATATTCACTCCACAGTTCTTCCATAACCGTATTTTGTGGATTAAGGCGGGTCTGTTCCTGATCATAATAAGCAATTTTTACTTTAGTGCCCCAATTCACCGTTCCAGCAGAAGGCTCACGGGTTCCGGTCATACACTGCAGCAGTGTGGATTTACCGATACCATTGGGACCGATCAGGGCAGCAGTCTCCCCGCGACGAAGCTCAAAAGAAGCGTCCTTGAATAAAGGTGAACCTTCATTAAAGGCAACCGCAACATTACGCACTTGAAGCACCTCTTTTCCAGACATGAAGTCTGGCTCAAAGGAGAAGCTAGCTTTCTTCAGATCGCCCATTGGACGATCTAGACGATCCATCTTCTCAAGCGCTTTGCGTCTGCTTTGCGCACGTTTTGTGGTGGAAGCCCGGACAATATTTTTCTGAACGAAATCCTCCATTCGAGAAATTTCATCCTGTTGCTTCTCATATTGCTTCATCCGTGCTTCATATTCGGCAGCCTTCAAATCTACATAACGACTGTAGTTACCCGTATAACGCCGGGACTGGTGCCGCTCGATCTCTACAATAGTGGTCACGAGCCGGTCTAGGAAATAACGGTCATGGGATACAACCAGAATCCCGCCAGCATAGCTGCGGAGGTAATCCTCCAGCCACGTTAACGTTTCGATATCCAGATGGTTAGTAGGCTCATCCAGCATCAGAAGATCTGGAGCCTGAAGCAAAATACGGGCCAGCGCGAGCCGGGTCTTTTGGCCTCCACTAAGGGTAGAAATGGGTGTATCTGGTGGGAAATCACTGAAGCCCATGCCGTGTAGGACACTGCGAATCCGTGTATTCATTTCGTAGCCGCCGTGGTCCTTGAACCAATCCGAGCGCCGCGCATACCGTTCAAGCAGTTCTTCGTACCGCTTGGGGTCTTCCGCGAGCTTGGGATCAGCAATACTCACTTCTAACTCTCTCAGCTCAGTTTCGGCTTCGATCAGCGGAGCGAAGACCGCCATCATTTCTTCATGAATGGTTTTGTCAGATTGAAGTCCGCTATTCTGAGCTAAATATCCGATTGTTGTTTCTTTTGATTTATGAATTTGACCGCTGTCATAAGACATCTCACCGGCCAGAATTTGTAGAAAAGTTGATTTGCCGGCACCATTCACACCCACTAGCCCGACACGTTCCTTTTCATTTACCTGTAGGCTTATGCCATCCAGTACGTTCTGTATACCATATGATTTAGTAATTCCTGTCGCTTGAAGAAGCATAACGATGAAACCTCCACCCTTGCATATTTCGCCTTGGTATTTATCCCTCAGCCGTATGAACAACTTATTCTATAGTTTACATGAAAAGCGTTTCCCAAGCGAGGGTTCGATCTAATGTAAGGAGGGAATAACGACCTAGTCCGATAACACAGTTCTATCCACCTTGGCGAACCGGGGAGAAGAGTGGTAAACTGGATTTACAAACAAGGATAAGCTAGGGATGAATAAGAGGGGGAGGCCGACAATGTCCAGCGAGGAGTCGGAGATCTCCAAAGTAAAGCAACAATTACGAGCGGAGAAGACCATCGCCCGAAACGAGCTGTCTTCGGACCAGAGAAGTAAACTATCATCTGAAGTCTGCCACTATGCATTGGAGTGGCTGGAGACGAAGGGTATAACTTCACTAATGGCCTATGTGTCTTTTCGTTCAGAGCTTGATACCCGCCCACTTATCACACAGGCGTGGAAAGATCAGCGTAAGGTGCTGTTGCCGCGTGTAATTCCAGCAAGCGGTGAAATGAGTGTCCACGCGGTGAATGCATGGAGCGATTTAGAGCCGGGGGCTTATGGTATCCATGAACCTGTTGTCTCCAGCAGAGATTTATTAGAGATTGAAGAGATTAAGCTACCTGCTGTTGTGTTCGTACCAGGGCTAGCATTTGATCTTCAGGGCGGCAGGCTTGGCTACGGTCGAGGATACTATGACCGGCTACGTGCGTCTTGGGAGAAAGCCGGGTACGTTAGCGCACAGCCCCCGATATGGATCGGGTTAGCTTACGGCATGCAGTTGGTTCCAAGGGTGCCGATGGATGAGCATGACGCTTTAATGGACATGCTGATTACTGAAAATGGTATAGTGCACTGCCGAAAAGGAGAGTGAGCCATGGAATTGACCCATTTCAACGAGCAGGGAAGAGCTCGTATGGTGGATGTGAGTGAGAAGGAGATCACGAAGCGGACAGCTGTCGCGCGGAGTATGATCAAGATGGCTGCTGGAACGCTGAGCGCCATTAAGAGTGGCAAGATCAGCAAAGGTGATGTCCTTGCTGTTGCGCAGATCGCCGGGATTATGGCGGCTAAGAAGACGTCAGACTGGATTCCGATGTGCCACCCGCTGCCACTTACCGGTATTGATATCAGCTTCTCCGATAACAGCGAAGATGAACTTTATATAGAAGCAACAGTCCATACTACAGGAAAAACCGGAGTAGAGATGGAGGCTTTAACCGCTGTTTCTGCCTCAGCACTAACGGTGTACGACATGTGTAAGGCTATTCAGAAGGATATGATTATCGGACCGACGCTTCTGGTATCTAAGAGCGGGGGCAAGAACGGAGATTATGCGCTCAAATAATTATCAGCTGCTTTTAATTGAAGCGCTGATGCGAGCAGGCTGAACTGTACAGCCAACTATACATATAGAGAGGAAGGACAAACCTATGGCGTGGAAGACAGCAATCCTAACGGCCAGTGATAAAGGGGCCAGGGGTGAACGGGAAGACACGAGCGCCCAGGTTATTCGGGAGCTGGTGGAAGAGGAACTAGGTGGCGAGATCATTGAATATCGAATCGTTCCCGATGAACAAGATGAGATTATCGCAGCCTTGATTGAACTGACGGACTATTTTCAGGCAGATTTGGTACTGACCACCGGAGGCACAGATCTGGCAATTCGTGATGTGACCCCGGACGCTACTCGGCGAGTGGTAGAACGGGAAGTGCCTGGGCTCTCAGAAGCTATGCGCAGTACAGTGATGCAAAAAAACCGTGCAGCTATGCTTTTTCGTGGGATATGCGGCATTCGCGGTCGCACGTTGATTGTCAATTTACCTGGAACGCCGAAGGGTGTTCATGAGAATCTGGCAGCTATTATGGATCAATTACCGGAAGCACTACTCATGGTAACTGGCCAATACCGCCAATAACCCTTTGTCATCTTCTTGTCACGTCACAATGATAATCTATTTATAGAAGAAAGTGGATGTAACTGTGACATAAGTTATGGTATTATTAAATTAAAGTAAACGATACCATGAACGGACAGGTGGACAAGGAGGAATAATAATGTTTAGTGGAATTGGTACTCCTGGTATTATTTTGTTGGTCATACTGGCACTTCTGCTCTTTGGCCCAAATAAACTGCCAGAGCTAGGCCGTGCAGTTGGACGAACCTTCCGTGAATTTAAGGAAGGCGCGCGTGAAATCATCGGGGATAATGAACCGGTGAAGAAGAGCGAAGCTCCTGTGCCGACGGCCCCGCAAACGGTCGCTGCAGATATTCCTCAGGACAAACGCCTGCCGGAATAATAGAAGATCTTTCAATGGGGCAATCTCAGGAGTCTACTAGACTTGAGGAGACGCCCCTTTTTCTTTGCTTTCCGCAGCAACGGACACTGCTTTGAAGAAAGTTAGTGTTATCTTTTTTACTCTTGTCATGGGATGGTGTCTGGATGTCTCTGAAATCGGAAGAAATGTCGGTGGTGGATCATCTCACCGAGCTGCGCAAACGGATTATTTATGTGTTAATCGTATTTGTCCTTGGATTAATAGGCGGATTATTTTGTGCAAAGCCCATTTACGATTATTTGATTAGCACGGACCTGGCGCAAGGTTTTGTTCTGCATGCATTCTCATTCTGGGATGGCATTGGGATGTACATGAAGATCGCGATGGCCGTTTCGCTAGTGATTTCTGTCCCGTTTATTGCCTACCAGCTGTGGGCATTTATCAGTCCGGGCCTGCGGCCGGAGGAGCGAAGTGCGACACTTCGTTATGTTCCCTATGTGTTTATTCTTTTCCTTATCGGTCTTTCTTTTGCTTATTATATTGTTTTTCCAATGGCACTTTCGTTCACGATCTCAATTACCAGAAGCATGGGACTGGAAGAGACCTACGGGATTGCACAGTATTTTAACTTCATGTTCAGCCTGGTATTGCCGCTGGCCTTGCTGTTTGAACTTCCATTGCTGGTGATGTTTCTGACCAAACTAAGAGTTCTCAACCCGCTACGCTTGCGTAAAATGCGTCGGTACGCCTATTTCACGCTTGTTTTTATTGCTGTAGTTATCACGCCCCCGGATTTTATCTCAGACTTTCTGGTGACGATTCCACTGCTCATTTTGTATGAGTTCAGTGTATTTTTATCTGCATTTGTCTATCGCAAGCAACTTGCTGCGGACGCGGCACGGGATGAACGCTATGTTCAGAAGCAGGAGTGAGGAGAGAGGCTGCCGCTTAGTAGATTTTCTACGAATGTGGTAGCTTTTTTGCTATAAGTTGATTTCATTAGTTGGATTGAATACACTTAATAAGTAATTGTTATCGATCGATCAGGATCATTAGATGCAAAGGTCTAACCATTCTAGCAACGTTCATATTTATAAGGGGTGAGAGGAAAGCGCTGGAATCCTACGCATATTTTCAAAACCCGTGGATACAATGTAATAGAGTGTGTGCTTGGACAAGCATTGAAACGTATTTTTTTGCGAAAACTAATACGAATTTGTGTAAAAAGACTTGAAATCCGGGCTCAAGTTGAGTATCATAAAAATTGTTGTTAGCACTGCACGCTGTTGAGTGCTAACGCTCTTGAAAAATAGGAGATGGGCTGGAGATTAGCAGGGTTCCATTGATATTTTTCAAGAACATCACAGAATTCTAAGTTTGGCCCGTAAGTTCTAAACTATGTTTTGAAGCAAAATAACATAATTTTAAAGGAGGCTATTTTTTCATGATCAAACCATTAGGTGAACGCGTATTGGTGCTACCGAGCGAGCAGGAGGAAACAACTTCATTCGGGATTGTGCTTCCGGACTCCTCGAAAGAAAAGCCACAAGAAGGAACGATTATCGCAGTAGGTAGCGGAGCTTTGAAAGATGGAGTACGTGTAGCGCTTGAAGTTAAAGAAGGCGACCGTGTTCTTTTCTCTAAATATGCAGGAACAGAAATCAAATATGAAGGTAAAGAATATTTGATTATGAAAGAAAGCGACATTCACGCGATTCTTGACTAAGCAAGAGTCGATCATAAGCTAAATCTAAACTACTTAAAGTAATAGGATATACAAAAAATTCTAGGAGGTAATTACACAATGGCTAAAGAAATTAAATTCAGTGAAGAAGCTCGCCGCTCTATGCTTCGTGGTGTAGATGCTCTGGCAAACGCGGTAAAAGTTACACTTGGACCAAAAGGCCGCAACGTGGTGCTTGAGAAGAAATTTGGTAGCCCACTCATCACTAACGATGGTGTAACGATCGCTAAAGAAATCGAACTTGAAGATGCATTCGAGAACATGGGTGCTCAATTGGTTAAAGAAGTTGCTACTAAGACTAATGATGTAGCCGGTGACGGTACTACAACTGCAACGGTTCTGGCTCAAGCTATGATCCGCGAAGGTCTGAAGAACGTAACTGCTGGTGCTAACCCAATGGTTATCCGTAAAGGTATCGACAAAGCGGTTCGTGCAGCTGTTGAAGAATTGCAAAAAATAGCTAAGCCTATCGAAGATTCCCAAGCTATCGCTCAAGTAGCTGCTATCTCTGCTGCTGACGATGAAGTAGGTCAATTGATCGCTGAAGCTATGGAAAAAGTAGGTAAAGACGGTGTTATCACTGTTGAAGAATCCCGTGGATTCGCTACTGAGCTTGAAGTAGTAGAAGGTATGCAATTCGACCGTGGTTACATTTCCCCGTACATGATTACTGATACAGACAAAATGGAAGCTGTTTTGGAGAATCCATACATCTTGATCACTGATAAAAAAATCAGCAGCACTCAAGAAATTCTTCCATTGCTTGAAAAAATCGTTCAACAAGCTAGACCGCTTGTTATTATCGCTGAAGATATCGAAGGCGAAGCACAAGCTATGCTGATCGTGAACAAACTGCGTGGAACATTCAACGCTGTTGCTGTTAAAGCTCCTGGCTTTGGCGACCGTCGTGAAGCTATGCTGCAAGATATCGCTGCCCTGACTGGTGGCCAAGTGATCACTGAGAAGCTCGGTCTTGATCTGAAGAGCACTTCCATTGAACAACTGGGTAACGCACGTCAAGTACGCGTAACTAAAGAAAACACAACAATCGTAGACGGAAGCGGCGACAAAGCGGACATCAATGCACGCGTAAGCCAAATCCGTGCTCAACTGGAAGAAACAACTTCCGAGTTCGACAAAGAGAAATTGCAAGAGCGTCTGGCTAAATTGGCTGGTGGCGTAGCCGTTGTCAAAGTTGGCGCTGCAACTGAAACTGAACTTAAAGAGCGCAAACTTCGCATCGAAGATGCCCTGAACGCAACACGCGCAGCGGTTGAAGAAGGTATCGTATCCGGTGGGGGTACAGCTCTTGTGAACGTATATAACGCTGTTGCTGCTGTAGACGTAACTGGTGACGAGAAAACTGGTGTTAACATCGTGCTTCGCGCGTTGGAAGAGCCAATTCGCACCATCGCAGCTAACGCTGGTCAAGAAGGTTCCGTAATCGTGGACCGCTTGAAAAAAGAAGCAGTAGGTATCGGCTACAACGCTGCTACTGGTGAATGGGTGAACATGTTCGAAGCGGGTATCGTTGACCCTGCTAAAGTAACTCGTTCCGCGCTGCAAAATGCTGCATCCGTAGCTGCTATGTTCTTGACTACTGAAGCTGTTATCGCTGACAAGCCTGAGCCTGAAAAAGGCGGCGGCATGCCAGATATGGGCGGCATGGGTGGAATGGGCGGCATGATGTAAGGAAATCATTATCGAAGCAATTCGATGATGAGTTTCCTTGAGAGGAAACACCGTTTAACCACATAGTACAAAAATGAGAGACCTTTCATAAGTTCATTGAACTTTTGAGAGGTCTCTCATTTTTTTGTGGGTATAATTTAATCTAAATCTTGCTCTAAAACAGTTTTTACTAAACGACGTACTTCATCAGTTGATCTTGTATCCATTAATTGGTTTCTTAGTTCGCCTGCACCTCTAAATCCACGAACATAGATTTTGAAAAAGCGAAGAAGTGGTTTAAATAAACGTGGCTCAAGTTCATTTGAATATTTATCGTGAAGAACCAACTGTAAAAGAAGTAAATTGAGAAAATCCTTCGCGCTGTGTTCTTTAGGTTCTTTTTCAAAGGCAAATGGATTGGTGAAAATGCCGCGGCCAATCATGACTCCATCAACGCCGTATTGTTCTACTAATTTTAATCCTGTTGCGCGGTCAGGAATATCTCCATTAATAGTTAACAACGTATTTGGAGCAATTTCATCGCGTAATTTTTTTATTTCAGGGATTAGTTCCCAGTGTGCCTCTACTTTACTCATCTCTTTTTTTGTACGAAGGTGGATGGAAAGATTGGCAATATCTTGTTTCAATATATGTCCCAGCCAATCGCGCCACTCGTCAACATCAGAGTAACCCAATCTTGTTTTAACACTAACCGGCAATCCGCCTGCTTTTGCTGCTTGAATAATTTCTGCTGCTACTTCAGGATGTTTTATTAATCCAGCACCTTTTCCATTCGATGCGACGTTTTGTGCTGGGCATCCCATGTTTAAATCGATACCACGAAAACCAAGTTTTTTCATATCAATGCTCATCTGTTCAAAAAATACGGGTTTATCACCCCAAATATGAGCGACAATCGGTTGCTCATCTTCTGTGAACGTTAATCGACCACGTACGCTGTCTTTTCCTACAGGGTGACAATAGCTTTCTGTATTTGTGAATTCTGTGAAAAATACGTCGGGTTTTGCAGCTTCACTAACGACGTGACGAAATACAACATCTGTGACATCTTCCATGGGTGCTAATATAAAAAACGGCTTCGGTAAATCAAGCCAAAAGTTTTGTTCGTTACTCATATTATCTCCTCTTGTTGTAATATATAAAAACGATATAAGGATAGCAAAGTCCTATACCCATCATACATAGTATCATTTTTTCTCGTTTGATGCACAGAATCAATGATATGAGAATGTTCGTCCATGGCTATTTGTTTATAATCTGTTTATTGATACTTGTTATAATCCTGTAGATGAAAAGTTTGTAATATAAAGTCGAATCGTGTTAACGAATCGATTATAGACAAACGACATAACGCATCCAAAGAACAGGGGGATAAGCAAGTGAACAAAAAGCAATGGATAAGCTCTATATTGGCTGCTGCTGTATTATCAAGCCCTATCATTATGCCGACCAAAGGATCGGCAGCTGCTTCCTTTATTGATATTGATGGCTCATATGCAAAGAAAGCGATTGTTGAGCTATTCGATCAGGGGATAGTGACCGGTGTTGGAGAGAGTAAGTTCTATCCTACGTCGAATATTACAAGGCAGGATTTTGCAATTATTTTAGCAAAGACATTAAAGCTGGATGTTTCGAACCCTCCTGCACTGCCAACCTTTCTGGACGTTCCCACAAGTAACTACGCATACAGCTATGTGGAGGCGGCTGTCAAAGCCGGATTGATTAAGGGTACAGGCAGTAATCTTTTCGGTACGGGGCAAAATTTATCACGTCAGGATATGGTCGTCATGTTCGTGAGAGCATTGGGAGTTAATCCTACGGGTAAAGCTGGAACTTTGCAATTTGCTGATAGTAGCCAAATTGCTGATTATTCTAAGGATTCTATAGCTGCCGCTGTGGAATATGGATTGATTACCGGATATAATAATTTTTTTAATCCTGATGCCAAAGTAGATCGTCAGGCCGTAGCTCTAGTAGCTTCTAAGTTTCTGAAGTTTAAGGAGAACGGAAACACTGAGCAGCCCGCTTCCACCCCAACTGCTCAACCGAGTAAAGAGCCGGTAACAGTGCCTACTCCTGTTGTTGGAGGGTCTTCGTCTTCGCAAAGTGAGCATAGCAGTAATTCAGATTCAAATGCACCTGTGGTTGAAAGTACCAAGTTCGAGGCGATCGACAACTACAACGGGACACAAGATCAGCTTCGCGGGTTAGCGGGAGCCATCGGGGAGCAAGGAGCAGCGGTACAAGCCTACTTGTGGACGGATGCGAATGAGAATGGTGAAGTAGATGCCGACGAATTAGGAACAGCCATCGCATTAGGCACTAGTGCAGCAGATGGATCTGTGAGTGCGGCCAATATGGGGGATCTGGCCGCAGGAACGTATCGTTTCGTGATTACCGCTAAGGATTCATCCAATAATGAATCAGCGAAGAACGCTGCACATGCGGTTACGGTGACCTTAAGCAAAAACGAAGTTCCGGATACGACTGCACCGGTAGTGGACGCAGCCAAGTTCGAGGCGATCGACAACTACAACGGGACACAAGATCAGCTTCGCGGGTTAGCGGGAGCCATCGGGGAGCAAGGAGCAGCGGTACAAGCCTACCTGTGGACGGATGCGAATGAGAACGGTGAAGTAGATGCCGACGAATTAGGAACAGCCATCGCATTAGGCACTAGTGCAGCAGATGGATCTGTGAGTGCGGCCAATATGGGGGATCTGGCCGCAGGAACGTATCGTTTCGTGATTACCGCTAAGGATTCATCCAATAATGAATCAGCGAAGAACGCTGCACATGCGGTTACGGTGACCTTAAGCAAAAACGAAGTTCCGGATACGACTGCACCGGTAGTGGACGCAGCCAAGTTCGAGGCGATCGACAACTACAACGGGACACAAGATCAGCTTCGCGGGTTAGCGGGAGCCATCGGGGAGCAAGGAGCAGCGGTACAAGCCTACCTGTGGACGGATGCGAATGAGAACGGTGAAGTAGATGCCGACGAATTAGGAACAGCCATCGCATTAGGCACTAGTGCAGCAGATGGATCTGTGAGTGCGGCCAATATTGGGGATCTAACCGCAGGAACGTATACTTTCGTGATTACCGCTAAGGATTCATCCAATAATGAATCAGCGAAGGACGCTGCACATGCGGTTACGGTGACCTTAAGCAAAAACGAAGTTCCGGATACGACTGCACCGGTAGTGGACGCAGCCAAGTTCGAGGCGATCGACAACTACAACGGGACACAAGATCAGCTTCGCGGGTTAGCGGGAGCCATCGGGGAGCAAGGAGCAGCGGTACAAGCCTACCTGTGGACGGATGCGAATGAGAACGGTGAAGTAGATGCCGACGAATTAGGAACAGCCATCGCATTAGGCACTAGTGCAGCAGATGGATCTGTGAGTGCGGCCAATATTGGGGATCTAACCGCAGGAACGTATACTTTCGTGATTACCGCTAAGGATTCATCCAATAATGAATCAGCGAAGGACGCTGCACATGTGGTTACGATTGAGCTTGTTAATGGTGTTCTGACCACACCTACGGTTACTAGCTCTATATATGGTTTTGACGGAGGCGGCGGTTCAAAAACAAAACAACTGATAACGGGTTCTACACAATCGCGCATTCGCTTCGACTTTTTCTCCGGAGAAAGCTTTACGAATGCTGAAATTCAGGTAACGTTGGAAGGCATGATCTTTACCACAAACGACTATTATACCATTAGTGGATGGACACATCCGACGAGTGATCAAATTAGCAATAATGGGCATACGTTAACTTTCACAGGAAGTAACATAGGTGTTTCGGATATCGCTTTTGAACTTCATAATAAAGTGATGCCGGCACCCGGGACCTATCTCATTAAGTTCAAAGCCGATGCGGATGGACCTGGAACAGCCAGATCTTATTCCGAGGAACAAGTCATTACCTTAATTATTTTGCCACCGGCTTAAACTAGAAGCTTCTCATGAGTTCTTTGAACTTGTGGGAAGCTTCTTTTTTTATGAAAAATAGGATTGCTCAATATAGTCTAAATGATTATTATGAGTAAGGTATGTTCATATAAAAATAGAGATAAACAGGATGGAGAGCACCATGAAAACAACACGTCAGAACGCATTGATTTTCTCGTTTACTTTTATGGCTTTTATTCTGGGTACGACGGAGTATATTATTGTTGGTTTACTCTCTGAAATATCCTCAAGCCTCGGAGTTACGCTTGCGACAGCCGGGGGCTTGGTATCTGGCTTCGCGATTTCTTATGCCATTGGCACACCAATTATGATGTCCTTGTGCAGCCGTGTTCCGAAACGGATTACGATTCTTGTATCACTTGTATTGATTCTGCTGCTGAATTTGTGGAGTGCTGTAACTGGAACTTACAGTATGCTGCTGGTGACTAGAATAGTTACTGCCATACTATGTGGCTTTGTTCTTTCTGTAGCCATTACGGTAGCGAATGAAGCGGTTGATCAGGAGAAGAGAGGCAAAGCGATTGCTACAATTTTGAGTGGTTTTGCTATTGCGAATGTTTTTGGTGTGCCGATCGGTACTTTTGTAGGGCAGTTTTTTAATTGGCCAGCAGCGTTTGTTCTGAATGGGATATTAGCTGGAGTTGCCATAGTTCTAAATTATATTTATATTCCACGCCAATTACCGAAACCTGTGCCTAGCTCACTCAAAGATCAGATCGGATTGCTCACAAACGGCCGCATTATTCTTGCATTTCTCATTCCGGTTACCGCAGTGGGAGCCGTATTTGTGATGTACACTTACATTACACCTATACTGGAGCAAGTCATGAATGTTCCTAAAAGCTCGGTTAGCGGCGTGCTGTTTGCCTACGGGATTGCCACGATTGTCAGCAACTGGATTGGTGGCAAAGTTGCGACCGGGAATGCGGTTAGTAAGCTGAGATTCGTATTCCTTATCCAAGCTGTGGTCTATGTTATCTTTAGTATGACCGCATCTGTTTCCATTCTAGGAATGATTGTGCTAATGGCTCTGGCCATGATGTCGAGTATTGTGAGCGCACCTGCGCAGCTCTATTTGATTGACTTAGCTAAGCAGTTCTCACCAAAAACGAAGGATCTTGCTGCTTCCTTGAATCCAGTAGCCTCAAACCTGGGAATTGCAGGCGGGTCTGCGATCGGTGGAGTGGTTGCCGGGCATGGAGGATTAATCTCTCTTCCTGTAGCTGCTGCCATTCTGGCAATATTGGCATGTGTGATTACCTTGATATGTTATAAGATGGATCATCAAAGCCAAGCAGCGGTCATTACTCAGCATCATAACTTAACCTAATGAGATGATATAAAATATCCCGGCTTCATAAGAGTTTATTGAACTTGTGTGGAGCTTTTTTTATATGGAAAGCTTCAAAGCGTTGACTTCCTACAGATTCAGTGCTAAACTTATCTTAAGTTAAAGATATTTAAAGTGAAGATAAAAAATCTCGATGGTATCCACCAAAGAGCTTGTACAGTAGAAAAGATCTTTTTTTAAGTGATATCTTAACATTAAGATAATTAAACTAAACCTTCTTATTCTTGGGAATTATATTACGAGTCAAAATCAACTAAACATTAGGAGTGTATAACAATGAGAAACTTAAAAGGGATTCACCACGTTACAGCCATCACAAGCAGCGCAGAGAAAAATTACGAGTTTTTTACTTACGTATTAGGTATGCGTCTAGTGAAGAAAACAGTCAATCAAGATGATATTCAGACGTATCATTTGTTTTTTGCAGATGATAAGGGCAGCGCCGGAACAGATATGACCTTCTTTGATTTTCCTAACATCCCTAAGGGTGTTCATGGAACTAACGAGATTGCGAAGACATCCTTCAGGGTACCAACAGATGCTGCATTAGACTACTGGGTTAAGCGTTTTGATCGGCTTGAAGTGAAGCATACCGGCATTAAAGAGCAATTCGGCAAAAAGACATTATTCTTCGTAGATTTTGATGATCAGCAGTATCAACTTATTTCAGATGAATTGAATAAAGGTGTCATATCAGGTACACCGTGGCAAAAAGGACCTATCCCTTTGGAGTATGCAATAACTGGCTTGGGACCGATCTTTGTACGAATTGCTGATTTCAACTACTTCAAAGAAGTATTGGAAAGAGTGATGTTGTTTAAAGAAATCGCTCAGGAAGAGACATATCATTTATTTGAAGTTGGCGAAGGCGGAAACGGTGCACAAATTATTGTAGAGCATAATGAGTTCTTACCGAATTCACGCCAAGGTTTTGGGACTGTTCACCATGCTGCATTCCGTGTAGAGGATCGTGCGATGCTGGACGAGTGGACAGAGCGTTTTGAAGGCTTTGGATTCCAAACTTCAGGATATGTAGATCGTCACTTCTTCGAGTCGTTGTATACACGTGTTGCACCACAAATATTGTTTGAGCTTGCGACTGATGGGCCTGGATTTATGGGAGATGAGGAATATGAAACCGTTGGCGAGAAGCTTTCTTTGCCACCTTTCTTGGAACCTAAACGTGAGCAAATTGAGAAGTTAGTCCGTCCTATTGATACCGTTAGAAGTACGATCGACTTCGTGAAAGAGTGAAGAAGGAGCTGAGGAGATTGATTTCAATTGATCCAAAGCACAACAGTGAGCGGGAAAATTATAAATTATTGATTGGCACTATTATTCCTAGACCTATAGCCTTTGTCACAACACAATCAGAAGAGGGTCTCTTAAATGGTGCACCGTTTAGCTATTTTAATATCGTTTCGTCTAATCCTCCGATGGTTTCATTGGCTATTCAAAGACCAGCAGGGCGTTTAAAAGATACAGCCCGTAATATTTACGATAATCAACAGTTTGTTGTGCATATTGTAGATGAGGAGAATGTTGCGAAGATCAATCAGACTGCAGCCACATTACCTGCTTCTGAAAGTGAAATTGAATTGGCGAATCTTACACAGATTCAAAGTACAAGTGTAGCTGTGCCTGGCGTTTTGGAAGCGAAGGTGCGGATGGAGTGCAAGCTTGTTCAAGCAATCCCGCTAGGGGGCGAAGAACCTGAGAGTGACTTGTTTATTGGCGAAATTGTTCAATTCCATATCGATGAATTGATCTATCAGGAGGGGCGTATTGACCCGAGAGTTCTAAACGCTGTGAGCCGTTTGGCGGGAAATAATTACGCAACCCTTGGAGAGATTTTTACAATAGATAGGCCAGAATAAGCAACTATAGAATAGACCTGCTAGTAAGCAATGAAGCCTACTTAGCAGGTCTTTTTGTGTACCGAAGCTACAGCTCGTCCGCAACCCCCAACAAAGCAATCCCTAGAATCACAACGAAAATAACGGCATATTGTGCCTTGCTTAGTTTTTCTTTGAGGAAGATTCGCGATAATATTACGGAAAAAATGCTGTATGAAGCAATAAGTGGTGCCGCGATAATCGCGTTGCTGGACATAGCAAATACGTAGAAGAATTGTCCGGTCGTTTCCAGAATGGCTGCGAAGCCCTTATCCCGTTCTTTAAATAGGTTGAACTTTACCTTTTTTAAAAATTTCAGGTATGTAAAAGACAAGATGGCACATATAAAGAAGGTGTATTCATACGCGAGCAGAGCTGCTTTTTCACTAATCAGGCTAAGTTCATCCAAATAAATAGCATCGGCAAAGGTGCCAAGTCCATCGATTAGGCAGTATAGGATTGGAAAAATGATGGCGATCACACCCATCTGATATTTTTTATCAATCTGTGCGGCACTTTTTTGAAGCGCTTGGTGTTCTGCTTTCTTTTCCAAGATGGCGATCCCGATAATGCCCAAGGTGATAACGGCAACACCAACGATTTCAAGCGCCCCTAGCTCATGGGTGAAAAAGATAAATAATAATATCGTCGTTACAGCGCCAGATGAATTTTGTACGGGGGAGGCAATGGATAACTCAATATATCTAAGTCCAATATAACCAACTGCCATCGACAGGATATAGAGTGCAGACACAGGGAAATATCGGATTAAGTCCATAGGATCAAAGGTCAATCCTTGAATGAGCATATAAGCTGTCGCGTGAATACCCATGACTATCCCCACGATAATGACAATCTTAATATGGCTATACCGATCCTGACTATCGGTCCCCTTTTTATAAAATAAGTCAGCCCCTCCCCAAGCGAAGGCTGTTAATAATGCAAACATAAACCACATAATCATTGCTCCTTGCTGTAGATTAAAATCCCCGCCGATTATACCAGATTAGATTCTACACAGGGTGCTCATTTCGTCACACATAAAAAATACACCCTCTAGAATCGACCGGACAAACCATAGGTTTATCGAATGTCTATTCTAAAGGGTGTACTTCATAACATAACAGAGGGGTAAGGCGTTCTATCTTAACGTAGAGTTTTCAATGCGCCACTCCAAGCCAAGACTTGATCTAGCATCCCATTAAGATTGGTAAGATGCAGATCCGCTGGTTTAAACACAGTTCCGTTCTCGAAATCAGTGAACAGTGACAACGCAGGGTGTACACGAACGTCTGCTACAGATAGTTCTCCCAAAATTCCACGTAGATGTTCAGCTGCACGAGCGCCGCCTACAGAACCATAACTTACGATACCTGCTGCTTTATTATTCCAAGCTTCACGGGCATAATCGAGCGCATTTTTCAGTGATGCAGAAATACTGTGGTTATATTCTTGTACGATAAATACGAAACCGTCTAGCGTAGCAAGTTTAGTGTTCCAAGCTGTTGCTTGTTCAGTTGCATCAGCCTCACCCAATAGTGGAAGCTTGAAGTCTGCAATATCTATGATCTCATAATTAGCATCCCCGCGTGCATCCGCAATCTTTTTAACCCATTCTCCTACTTGCGGGCTTAAACGACCTTGACGAGTACTTCCGAGAATAATACCGATGTTTAATTTTGACATTGTTTGTTCCTCCTCAATTTTTGTTCTACCAAATAGTTTGTCTAGAAATCCCATGAAGTACACAACCTTTAAAAATTATTTATCTCAAGAGTAGTAAACTCTGGTTGTCTTTAAGTTAAGTATCTTTAAGATGAGATAATAATACCGCACATAGTGTGCTTTGTCAAGCAACTTTATAATAGTTAGTTCATAGTTTTGCTTCACCTTTACAAAATTAGTTGTTAGGAATATAATTGTTTAAGCAACTATTAAAACAGTGTTAATTGAGAAGGGATACGATCATGACGACAAAGCATAACCAATCCGAGCTTACGTTAGGATTTATGATGGGCACGACCTACCGTAAATTAAGCATGTTATTTCAAAATGGGCTGAAAGAACATGATATAACACCGGAGCAATGGTCAGTCCTTTTTCATATTGACAGAACGGAAGGTCTGATTCAGAAGGATATCGCTAAACGCTCTGGTAAGGATAAGCCAACTACAACGCGAATTCTGGATCATTTGGAGGGAAAGGGACTGGTCTACAAAAGAACCGGCGAGAACGATCGGCGTTCTTTTAAAGTCTATATTACGGAAAAAGGAAGGTCTCTGGTGAAGGAAACCGTTCCTATTGAAGATAAAGTAACAGAAGAGATTATGAACTGTATTTCTAGTAAGGAATATGAGTTGCTCATGGAATTGCTGCTAAGAATAAACAATCATGTAGATCAAATAACAGATGGAGAGTAGGAAGGCAAGTTATGTTAGAACAACAAGAACTACGTACGAAATTATGGACCAAATCTTTTATTGCTTTAACGATTAGTGCTTTATTTTTATTTATGAATTTACAGATGTTGTTATCTTCATTTCCGTCTTACGTAAAAAGCGAATTTCAGGCCGGAGATATTATGGTCAGCCTCGTTACCAGCGTCTTTGCATTAACTGCGATCGCTTCACGTTTTATGACCGCTTTCCTGATGCGGAAGGTTAGCCGCAATGTATTATTATATATTGGCTTAGCAATTGCCGCCGCTATAACCGGCCTTTATGTTGTAGCAGATTCCATTGGCTCGCTGCTGCTGATGCGTGTGGGCTATGGGATTGGATTCGGGATTGCCAGCACGATTATTCCAACGATTGTTTCGCAGATTATTCCGAGCAAAAGAATGGGTGAAGGGATAGGTTATTTCGGTTTATCTACCAGCCTGGCGATGTCGATCGGTCCAATGATTGGCTTGAATGTGATGAAGCATTCGGGATTTGGAACACTGTCTATGATCGGTATGGTAACCTTACTTCTTGCCTTTCCAGTACTTTTATTTTCTCGTTCACTTCCTGCGCAACCGAAAAAACAGCCTACCCCAAATCAAAGCGAATCCACCAAACCTCTCAAGGTTCCGTTTAATACAAAGTTAGTATTGCCTGCCATTCTAAATGTCATGTTGGCAATTACCTACGGGGGATTGCTAAGCTTTATCGCTTTATTCGGCGAATCAGTTCATCTGGAGCAAGTGGGTTTGTTCTTTTTATTTAATGCGGTTACGATCATCATTATAAGACCTATCTCCGGCAGATTATTTGATAAAAGAGGACCAGCTTCTGTCCTAATCCCGGCGGCGGTTTGCGTCGTTGCAAGCTTAACTGTGCTTTCTTATACGACCTCTATGCCAATGCTCATCGTTTCCGCTTTGCTATATGGACTTGGTTTCGGCGCTATTCAGCCAACGATCCAGGCTTGGATGCTTCGCACCTCAACACCTGCACAATATGGTATGGCCAACAGTATGTTCTATAACTCAACGGATTTGGGTGTAGCCAGCGGAGCCATTATTCTGGGGGCAATCTCGGCAGCAACTGATTATGGGATAATGTATCGTTATTCGGCTGGGTTTATGGTGTTGTTCCTTATCGTGTATGTGGGAATTCAGATTAACAAGGCTAGAGTGAATCCTTCAACCTTAAGTCAATAGGGTTCGGAGATTAAGCCAATCTTTATCTACTATTCATATTATTTTAAGCTAAGAGGGTTATAGTAATCACATAACCCCCTTATAATATAGACTTTGACCCTGCCGGACGTTGGCAGGGTCCTTTTTTTGTGAAAGAAGAGAAGAAGTACATTATGTCGATGCACTTTTCTGGCCGGATGGATTATGCTTAGAAGAACAGGAATCGAAGGGGGAGAGATTTGCGGATGAATATGACATGGAACTTAGATAGTTTATATCCTTCCTTTGAATCGGAGCAGTTAAAAAGGGATCGCAAGCTACTGGGCCAGCATGTACAAGATTTAAAGCGGTGGGCTAAGCACCATTTGAATGTAAAAGACGTTACAGCCATGCCTGTGGAGGGCTTTTTAAGAATTTATAATGATTATAAAAGCATATATGTATGCTTGTTAGCTTATGCAGAGTTAACACTCAGCGCAGATAGTTGCTGCGAGGAAGCCATGAATCTTGCTGATGATATTGAGGAGGCCAATTCAGAAATCATTGGGGTAGTTGTGGCTTTTAAGCGCTGGTTTAGCACTTGTGATCATATGGATGAGCTTATCGTTAGCTCCCCTTATCTAATGGAGCATCAATTTTATTTGCGAGAACTCCTGTTACAGTCCAGCTATGAGTTAAGCGAAGAACTTGAAATGGCTATAGCCAAAATGCAGAGTACAGGATCCAAAGCATGGAGCAGACTGTATATGGAGAGGACTTTAAGTACACTTGCAGATTTAGTGGTGGATGGGGAAACTAGACAAGTGACACTTGCGGAGCTAAGAAGTATGGCTTATGAGAATAATGCCAGCTTAAGAAAAGCTGCTTATGAAGCAGAGGCAGAAGCCTGTAGTCTTATAGCTGAGGTCTGCGCAGCCAGCTTAAATGGCATTAGTGGTGAGGCGCTGACGATTTATGGCATGCGGGGTTATCAATCTTCGCTGGAAAAAGTGTTAATCGCTTCGAGAATGGACAGTGAGACTTTAGCAGCTATGCTCACTGCTCTTGGGGAGAGCCTGCCAGCCTTTCATACCTATTATCAAAAGAAAGCCGAGCTGCTGGGACATCCGGCAAAGCTGCCTTTTTACGATATTTTTGCACCAGTCGGTGTAGAAAACGGGAAAATTACATACGCTAACGCCAAAGATACAATCATCGCGAGCTTCGCAACCTTTAGTGAGGAACTGGCTGGTTTTGCTCAGAAGGCTTTTGATCAGCAATGGATTGATGCAGAACCTAGATCAGGCAAAGGAGGTTATGGACTCTGCATTGATATTTTTCCGATTGGCGAGAGCAGAATTATGACCCAGTTCACCGGAAATGCCATAGATATTAGTATCCTTGCCCATGAGCTCGGCCATGCCTATCATAGCTCCTGTCTGGCTAATGAAACGATGCTGAATACGGATTACCCGATTCCGATTGCTGAAACGGCTTCGATTTTTTGTGAGACGATAGTGAACCATGCCATAATTACAAATTCAACGGAGAAGGAAGCTCTGCTTATTCTGGAGAGAAGTATTTCTGATGCCGGTTATTATCTTGTAGACTTTTATGCCCGTTATTTATTTGAGATCAAATTATATGAGAGAAGAGCATTAGGCCCGCTGTCTGTTCAAGAGCTAAATGAATTGATGATTGCCTGTATGGTGGAAGCCTATGGTGAGGGCATTGACCCGGGTACAATCCATCCGTACATGTGGATGAACAAAGCTGGATATTTTATGGCTAGTAATGAATTTTTGAATTTCCCGTATTCCTTTGGTTTGTTATTCTCTAAAGGGCTGTACGCGGAATATTTAAAGAGGGGCGAAGATTTCGCCCCTAAGTATCACCAGTTCCTTAGGGATACCAGCAAACATAATATTGTTGATGTAGCACAAACAATGGATATAGATGTTCACTCCATCGACTTCTGGAGAAGTGCGTTGAAGCTGATAGAGAGCGACATTGGGGTGTTCATCGCTAAAGCCTAAACAACTCTCCAATTATGGTCACAGGTAGCTTCAATTTGGCCATGCTTTTCAATGTAGTCCGTGACAATTTCAGATATGTCGATCATAATTTCTTGAACAATCGGTTTACCCTTATACATCTCATAATCTCCGCCACCGCTAGCCCTATAATTGTTCATAACAACCTCATATTCCTTAGAGTCCTCTATAGGCTGTCCTCGGTACAGCAGATGGAGGACTCTTTCGCCTGCAGGTCTAGCGGTATCAAGCTCGTATTGTATTCCTTCCCACATATCATAATTGTAATGCTGCGGTTTAGGCTCGATGTAGGCGGGGTTAACGGCTATTATTCCGTTCTCGTCTTGTTGGAAATAGTTAGAGGTTTGTTCTAAGGCCTCTCTAATATCTTGTCCTGTCAGTCTTAGGACGGTTAAGGTGTTGGGATAAATGAAGTTCGATAAAATGTCTCTGCGTGTGATGGTTTCGCTGAAACCCTTGCAATCGTTACTGAGTAAGGCTGCTGTAGAAATGTCTACGCCAGCAGCCTCCATTTGTACCTTATTCATAAATTCTATAAAAGGATGGTCAGCCAAGCGGCATTCATCAGCACTGGAAATAGACAGGTCCCCGATAACCGTTCCTATTCTCTCATCCAGCCAGGTTTGTGTTTCTGATTCAAGAGTACTGCTCAGCTCTAGGATTATTTCATCTGCAGCTGTTGTCTCATTAACGGTAAGGAGCTCGGCATGTTTACGCTGAATCTTCCAGTGTGTATTTTCTTTTTGGAAGATAACTGAAATTTTACCGAGGGAAAGTCCATTACAACCAGGTTGTATGATTGTAACACCGTTCAACTTCCCAGCTATGGAGCGGTGCTGATGTCCGGTAATTAGCACATCTATGCCCTCTACCTCTGTACACATGGCGTAGGCTTGATTCTCCCCCGTTAGTCTCTCTACAGGTTCTCCACTGCTTAGATCGCGTTCGAATCCGCCGTGGTAAGCTACAACGAGCAGATCAGGCTGCTCTTCTGCCCGTATAATGGCACACCAATGCTTTACAGTCTCTAGCGAATCCTCAAATTGAAGCCCTTCAATATGGCTAGGGTTCTCCCAGTGGGGGATGTAATGCGTCGTAACCCCTAGAACGGCTACTTTGATTTTATCTACCCATTTGATGATATAGGGTTTACCAAAGGCGGGTTGATTTGTCGTGTTATCTATAATTCCAGCTGATAACCAAGGAAAGCGGGAATCCTGAACGGCTTTATTCAGCAGAGTTTTGCCAAAATTGAATTCATGGTTGCCAATAATTGCAGCGTCATATTTCAATTCATTTAGTGCAGCTATGCCCGGATTCAGCTCATTACTATAATGTGTAGCTGCATAATAAGTTAACGGTGTGCCTTGAATAAGATCGCCGTTATCTATAAGGATCAGCTCAGGAGTATGGGATCTTTCTTGTTTAATGAGGGTAGCAATTGTTGCTAAGCCTGCTGGTCGTTTCTCCCCCGTGCGGTAATCGACGGGCCCAAAATGTCCATGTAGATCACTTGTTACGAGGATTTCACAGGTTATTGAATTCTCTTTATTCATAGGTAGCCCCTCCTGATAATAAGTTCAGACCTCATTCTAGCAGATAAATTGCTAACTTTAAGAGATTGGAATAAATTTTACATATATTTGATGCTTGGTTGCTATTGATTTAATAAAACACATCTATAGTTTAGAAGTACTCAAAAATAAAAATAGAAAACAGTGGAGGTCTTTCGTTTGAGAAAAATCAGTAAATTCGTATTGCCGCTAATGATGTCTATTACATTGCTTAGTGGTTGTGGCGCTAACAACACTACAAATAATGCAAACCAAGGATCGACGGACGGGGCAAATGCACCGAAGGAAACGGCAGCTCCTGTAGCAGAGGGTTATGTTCCAGAGAAGCTTACTGTACAATTTGTTCCTTCTCAAAATGCAGATACGCTCGAAGCTAAAGCGAAACCTCTTGAAAAATTACTGGGTGACAAGCTCGGTATTCCTGTAGAAGTAAGTGTCTCTACTGATTACAACACCGTTATCGAAGCTATGGCCTCTAAAAAAGTGGATGTAGGTTTCCTTCCTCCAACTGCTTACGTGTTAGCTAAAGAAAAAGGAGCAGCTGAGGTTATTCTTCAGGCTCAACGTTTTGGTGTAAATGATGAAACCGGTGGTCCAACAGATGAATTAGCGGATTTCTATAAATCTATGATTATCGTCAAGAAAGATTCTGCGATCAAATCGGTTGCCGATTTGAAAGGTAAAAAAATTGCCTATCAAAACGTTACATCCTCTGCAGGATTTGTATGGCCGGCTGCAACGCTTATGGATGCGGGACTTGATCCGCTGAAGGATGTACAAGCCATTACGGTTAAAGGTCATGATCAAGGCGTGCTTGCTGTGCTGAATGGTGACGTAGATGCAGCAGCTATTTTCCAAGATGCCCGGAACACGGTCGTTAAGGATTATCCAAAAGTATTTGAAGATACTCAAGTTCTCGCCTTTACTGATAAAATTCCTAACGATACGATTTCGGTCCGTTCAGATATGAATAAAGAATGGATTGAAAAAATCCAGCAGGCATTCATTGATATCGCAGCTGACACAGAAGGCCATGAGATTATCAAAGACATTTACTCTCATGAAGGTTATGTGAAATCACAAGACAGCAACTTTGACATTGTTCGCGAATACAACAGTAAAGTAAAAACAGAGTAGAACAGGCCGTTCAAGGATACAACGATGTTGGTGTATAACAGGCATTAAGGATAGCCAGCTCCGGATTCCCCCCCGGATCTGGCTATCTCTTTTATACGAATATACGAAAACACATAAAGGGATGATTTCATGATAGAGCTTCGTAATGTATCCAAAACGTATCTAAACGGAACCAAAGGATTAAACAACATTAACCTGACCATTCCAGCCGGAGAATTTGTAGCTATTGTTGGTCTTTCGGGAGCAGGGAAGTCGACCTTGCTGCGTTCCATTAACCGGCTTCATGATATTTCCGAAGGTAATATTCTTATTAACGGGCAGTCCATTACGAATGCAAAAGGAAGCCGGCTACGAATGATCCGTAGGAATATCGGAATGATCTTCCAAAGCTTCAACTTAGTGAAACGTACGACTGTGCTTCGTAATGTTTTGGCAGGACGGGTGGGCTATCATTCCACACTGCGGACGATACTTGGCAGATTCCCACAAAAGGATATCGATTTAGCCTTCGAATCCCTTGATCGGGTAAATATCGCCGAGAAGGCCTATACACGTGCAGATCAGCTATCTGGAGGTCAGCAGCAACGTGTAGCTATTGCCCGTGTTCTTGCGCAGGAGGCACAGATTATCCTCGCAGATGAACCTGTAGCTTCACTAGATCCGCTCACAACCAAGCAGGTTATGGATGATCTAAAGAAGATTAATATGGAACTCGGGATTACGACCATTGTGAATTTGCATTTTATTGATCTGGCTAGAGAATACGCTACCCGGATTATCGGGCTCCGGGCAGGAGAGGTTGTCTTCGATGGTCCTGTATCAGAGGCAACCGATGAGAGGTTTGCGGAGATTTACGGCAGACCGATTCATCAGGATGAGTTGTTGGGTGAGCCTGTACTCGGAGGCGTGTGAGATGAGTGTGAATGCAGAGAAGCTACATCCCAAACCGCCAAGAAAGATAAAACATTATTTTACAGCCATTATATTAGTAGTATTACTGTGGAGAAGTGCTGTCTTAACCGATTCATCCTTCGGAGAGCTGATTTCCGGTCTGCCGAATATGCTTGATTTGCTTAAGGAAATGTTTCCCCCGAACTGGGGGTATTTTGACAACATTATAGATGCGATGCTGGAGACGATCCGGATGGCGCTGGTTGGCACAACGTTTGGTGCCATTCTTGCGGTTCCGGTTGCGCTGTTGTGTGCAAGCAATATTACGCAAAGCCGTTGGCTTCATTATCCGGTCCGTATGCTGCTGAACCTGATCCGCACGATTCCCGATCTGCTGTTGGCTTCTATCTTTGTGGCTATTTTCGGCCTCGGTGCGCTTCCTGGGATATTTGCTTTGACGATATTTTCGTTGGGGCTGATCGCCAAGCTTACCTATGAAACGATGGAGACGATTGATCAAGGACCTTTGGAAGCAATGACTTCAGTGGGGGCTAATAAGATTCAACGCATTATGTTCGGAGTCATTCCACAGGTACAGGCTCATTTTATGTCTTATGTCCTATATGCCTTCGAGATTAATGTTCGTGCTGCGGCGGTTTTAGGTCTGGTAGGAGCGGGTGGGATCGGCCACTATTATGAAGTCACCCTAGGCTTTTTGGAATACGATAAGACTTGCACCATCATCTTGTTCACATTAGCAGTAGTACTGATTATTGATTATGTGAGCACTAAGCTGCGGGAGAAATTAATATGAGTAAATCATGGAATACCCTTGTCCCTAAACCCCGTAAAAATCGTTTTCGTTGGCTGATTTATGTAGCCCTAGCCGCGTTATATATTTGGGCTTTTTCGGGAGTGCCGTTTAATGGATTCAAAGAAACCGCCGGGATCATTACTAAAGCAATTTTTGCCGGGATATTCTCACCTGACTGGGCCTTCGTTTATTTACCAGATGGGGAGGATCTCCTGCGGGGATTGCTCGAGACGTTAGCTATTTCAATCCTAGGCACTTTTATCTCGACCTTTTTATGTATTCCTTTTGCATTTTGGGCTGCAGTTAACATGAGCAAGGGAAAGGTAATTTCAGGTTCCGGCAAGCTGATGTTGAGCTTTATACGAACCTTCCCTGAGATTATTATGGCTTTGTTATTCATCAAGGCTGTTGGACCGGGTTCTTTTGCAGGTGTGCTAGCTCTGGGACTACATTCGGTGGGCATGCTCGGCAAATTGTTCGCGGATGAGATTGAGAATATCGACAACGGTCCACTCGAAGCTTTAATTTCTTCTGGTGCCAGCCGCATGCAGGTATTGTGGTTTGCGGTGTTACCGCAGGTGCTGCCGGGATTCTTATCCTATACCTTATATAGATTCGAAATTAACGTTCGTTCGGCTACGATTTTAGGTGTGATTGGAGCAGGGGGGATCGGCACACCGTTAATCTTCGCGCTCAGTTCACGGAATTGGGACCGCGTGGGGATTATACTGCTAGGTATCATTGCGATGATCACAATTATTGATTTGATTTCCGGCAAGATCCGGAAGAAGCTGGTGTAACCGAGTTGGATAATGATATGTGAGACAAAGACCTCCTTAGGGTATGAACCGAACCTAGGGGAGGTCTTTTATGATATGATCCATACTATATTGGACCATTCGAAAATGTATGAAAAAGTAATAATTATTTTTTCTGAAACATATGTTGGTCTATCCGACTTGTACCAAAGGAGTTGAAGGTTTGGAATCTGCGCTTATTGGCAGCTTTGTATCGGCAATGGCTACCGTTCTTGGAGCATTTCCGATCCTGTTCGTGAAGAGGTTATCCGAGAAGTGGAAAGATATCCTCGTAGCCTTCACTGCGGGGATTATGGTGTCCGCCTCCACGTTTGGACTCATGCCGCAATCGATCAAAGAATCGGGGATTATCGCTTTAACCTTGGGCTTGATTACCGGAGTGCTGCTGCTTGATTTAATTGAAAATAACATCCCACATATCGATGTGGAGAATAAGCCCGGTTATACCAATATGGATTCAAAAGCGCTGCTTGTTATGATTGCGCTGTTCATCCACAACATACCAGAAGGCCTCAGTACAGGTTTCAGTTATGCCAGCGAACAGGCCAGTTTAGGTCCTACCGTGGCGATTGCCATTGGCGCACAGAATATGCCGGAAGGTTTGATTCTTGCAGTCTTTCTAATGAATTCGCGAACAAGCAAGCTAAAAGCCTTAGGAATCGTTACGCTTACCGGTTTGATGGAGATGGTATCTGCGGTGATCGGGTATTTTACTGCCAGTTACCTGCATAATGTTGTGGGTTATGGTCTCGCTTTTGCAGCCGGAGCTATGCTCTTTATCGTCTACAAGGAGCTGATTCCGGAGAGTCATGGCCATGGTTATGAGCGTCCTTCGACGTATTCGTTTATTTTTGGATTATTGATCATGGTGTACATCACGCAGATATTTGGGTGAGCAAATAGAACTCTAATCTATAAAAAAGAAGACCAATGAAATGCCAGAGCAGCTTTAAGCTGCCTGACCTCATTGGTCTTTGTCTTGTTATAACTAAGCTTTATCCCCGCAGAATCGCCTCAATTTGCTCTAGCTCTTCAGCGCTAAGCTCTGGGGCATTTAAGGAAGCGACGGCATCTTCAATCTGGCTTACCTTACTTGCGCCGATCAATGCAGAAGTTACTTTGCCTCCACGGAGTACCCAAGATAAAGCTAGCTGAGACATTTTTTGTCCACGTGCGGCAGCAATCTCGTTCAGTTTGCGAACCTTGCCGATCGCCTCTTCGGTAATGGCATTCTCAGACAGGAATACACTTGGGCCAGCGGCACGGGAATCAGGAGCGATTCCGTTTAGATAGCGATCGGTCAGTATGCCACCTTGTAGCGGGGAGAACACAATGGAGCCGATGCCTTCTTCAGACAATACATCCTGCAAGCCATCTTCAATCCAGCGGGACATCATGGAATAGTTTGGCTGATGAATCAGGCATGGCGTGCCAAGTCGACGCAGAATTTGTGCCGCTTCGCGTGTTTGTTCAGGTCCGTAATTCGAAATCCCGACATACAGCGCTTTACCTTGGCGTACCACGAGGTCCAGCGCAGCCATGGTTTCTTCCAGTGGTGTATTTGGATCTGGGCGGTGGTGATAAAAAATATCAACATAATCCAGTCCCATACGTTTTAAGCTTTGATCTAGGCTGGAGACGAGATATTTTTTGGAGCCCCATTCACCATAAGGACCAGCCCACATATAATATCCAGCTTTAGTCGAGATAACCATCTCATCACGATAAGGGGTCAGATCCTTTTTAAGAATTTGGCCAAAGCTTTCTTCGGCGGAGCCTGCGGGTGGACCGTAATTATTGGCAAGGTCAAAATGAGTGATTCCAAGATCAAAAGCTCTTCTTACCATGGCGCGGCCATTCTCAAATAAGTCGTTGCCGCCAAAGTTATGCCATAGACCAAGCGAGATCGCTGGCAGGAGTAGACCGCTCTTTCCGGTGCGATTATATTTCATATTGTCATATCTGGTAGCGCTTGCGTTATACATGATTTATTCCTCCTATAAACACTTATTACTTAGTAAGTTACGTCCTTATTGTAGCGAAAGATCGCGGACAAACGTATGTCAGCAAGGAAGGAGTTTATAGTACAATGTCATTTTCGAGATGACGGCTACGGTATTCTTTTGGCGAACAACCTTTCACCTTCTTGAACATCCGCGAAAAGAGTAAGGGGTCCTGATAGCCTACAGAACGTGAGATTTCACCAATCGTGCATAGGGTCTCTGTCAGCAGCTCGCACGCCTTAGCGATGCGGAAATTTAATAGATACTGCTGTGGTGGCATACCTATTGTCCGTTTGAACAAGGAGGATAAATATTTGCGATCCAGCTTGAGCGAAGAGGACATCATCTCAACCGAAATATTTTCACAATAATGTGTATGCAAAAAGTGCAGGCATTGCTCGACGTAAATACTTTTTTGACGTGGTAAAGGAAGTACATCTGGAACTGCTGGCACCGCTCGAAGTAACAGAGAAAAGAACTCATACATAATTGCTTTTAGAGGTAGATCCAGGCTGTCCGAAGCTTCAGCTGCTTGTGTCAGGAGCTCGTATAGTTTCGGCATAAGCTGTTCATCCATTGGAAAGATCGGGTGCTCAGGTGACAAGGCGGTTTTGGCCAAAATATAATCAACCTGCTCCCCGGTAAAAGCTACCCAAGAATAGGTCCATGGATTTGCTATGTCTGCTGTGTAGGCAGTTACGATATGCGGATAGGTGAGAAAAGCTTGTCCTGGTTTAAGATAATGGGTCTGTTCACCCACAGTAACTTCACCTGTTCCTGCATGGATAAAATGTATCTTATATACGTCACGAACCCCAGGCCCAAAAAAATGCCCGGGAAGACACTGCTCCCGCCCCCAGTAATGGAGATGCAAGTCGGGATTGCCTCGGAAGGGAC
Organism: Paenibacillus sp. FSL H3-0329; assembly: GCF_037963285.1. Taxonomy (NCBI): domain Bacteria; kingdom Bacillati; phylum Bacillota; class Bacilli; order Caryophanales; family Paenibacillaceae; genus Paenibacillus; species Paenibacillus sp. FSL H3-0329. Next base: position 1,180,771 of record NZ_CP150150.1, read on the forward strand.
GCTCAGAATTATAGTTAAATATCGCCATGGATGATTCCTTCTCTTTCTTTTATAGAGTTGATCTAGGGTAGTTGTACCCGCTTACTTTTATTATACAGCATATTTTAGAAGGAATATGAACTCGGAATTGTTGCGAATTTAAATATCGTAGTTTATCCTTGTCCAGTTTGGTTAAGTAAGCTATGAAGCTGAACGTATGAGCTAACTACATCAATAGGAGGTAATGGAGATGAATAAGAGAATAGTGGGTGTCTTTGCTGCCGAATACGAAGCTTCGCGAGCTATTGAGGAGTTGAAGCGTCAGGGCTGTAGGACAGAGGATATTTCGATTATCGCGAGAAATAAAGCGGATGAGGAAACGCTTAGAGACGAGTCGGGAACCGTGGCCCCGGAAGGTATGGCTACAGGTGCAGCTACTGGTGGTCTGCTGGGTGGAGTAACGGGGCTGCTGATGGGAATTGGCGCTTTGGCTATTCCTGGTATTGGACCTATTATTGCAGCCGGACCTCTTGCGGCAACACTAGCCGGAGCGGCGATAGGCGCAGGCAGTGGCGGTTTAGTCGGCGGACTTATTGGCCTTGGTATCCCTGAAGAGGAAGCAGAAAGCTACGATAACTACGTGGATGAAGGTCATATTCTAGTAATGGTGGATGTGGAAGGCGAGCAGAAGGAGCAAGAAGTGAAACAAATCTTCACAAAGTATAACAGCCTGAACGCAGAACGCTTTGAGAAAGTTGCTAATATAGATCCATTAGCGAGTGAGCGTATTGGAAATAAATAAGAAGCAATTAGCATTCAGTGTAAAAAAACAAAACAGGCTATCTCACTAGCAAAGGATACTGCTAGTGAGATAGCCTGTTTTTTGTGGTTTTATAGAGACACAGCATTTTGTCTAACGGTCTGCGCAGCCGGTATTTCTTTTCCTGGCAGGAAATGAATGCTGCGGATATAGCGGATTGTCCGGCTCTGTGCCCGCATGATTACCGAATGTGTCTCCGCGCGTTCTTTGCCGATAAAACGGACACCGTTCAGGAATTCACCTGACGTTACACCCGTGGCGGCAAAGAGGACGTCGCCCGTGCCAACCATGTCTTCCATGTATAGCACTCGCGTTGGATTGGCAATTCCCATGCGTACACAGCGCTGCAGCTCTATGGGTCCATCCGGGAGCAATCTGCCCTGCATTTCACCACCAAGGCATTTCAGTGCAGCGGCAGCAAGAACACCTTCCGGTGCTCCACCGGAACCCATATATAAATCGACATCGCTGTCTGGTAGTGCAGCCGCAATAGCGCCAGCGACATCTCCGTGACCAAGCAGCTTAATTCGTACCCCGGCTTCACGCAGGCTATTAATCAGCTGCTCATGCCGTTTGCGATCCAGCACCATTACGGTTAACTCGGAGAGGGATTTGCCAGTGTAATGGCAGGCTTTTTGCAGAGTGATCTCTACAGGGTCCTCGAGTCTAAGCTTACCGGCAAGCTCGGGTCCGCAGGCTAACTTCTCCATATAAATGTCCGGGGCATGCAGCAGGCTGCCTTTATCTGCTATAGCAATAACAGATTGCGCATTATGCAGGCCGCAGGCAACAACCTCAGTTCCTTCGAGTGGATCGACGGCTACATCGACAGAGGGACCTTTTTGGTTCCCGACTTTCTCACCAATATAGAGCATTGGAGCATCATCCATCTCTCCTTCACCAATCACAACAGTTCCGTCGATGGACACAGAATCGAACATGGAACGGATCGCAGTCGTGGCTGCATCATCTGCCGCATTTTTATCGCCCCGCCCAATCCAACGAGCCGAGGATAAAGCACCTAGTTCAGTTACCCGTACAATCTCAAGGGCCAGTTCGCGCTCCATTCTAATTCCCTCCAGTGCATTCTATATATTTTGTAAACTGAAATTTAGATATAACCCATAATAATACCAGCGGTTTCTTCTATAGCCTTGTCAGTAATATCAATTACAGGACAGCCCAGCTTGTTGAACAATGAAGCGGCGTATTCCATCTCTTCGGTGATCCGCTCCAGACTTGCATATTGGGAGCCTGTCGGTAATCCGAGAACCTTAAGCCGCTCAGAGCGGACCTTCAGCATGTACTCGGGTTTCATGGTTAATCCGATAAGCCGGTTCGGCGGCAAGCTTAATAGTTCTTGTGGAGGACCAATCTCCGGGATAATCGGATAGTTAACGACTTTTTTTCCTCTATGGGCTAAAAAGATGCTAAGCGGTGTCTTTGAAGTACGGGACATGCCCAGCAGAACGATATCGGCTTTGAGCATGGCACCCAGATCACGGCCGTCATCACAGGCGACGGTGAATTCTATAGCTTCTATGCGGCGGAAATAATTCTCGTCGAGCTGGTGGAGAAGACCCGGCCGCTGCTGAGGAGCATCGTCGAAGGTATCAATGAAGGCCTGCATCATAGGGCCCATGATATCAACGATCCGCAAATCAAGACGTACCGCTTCCTCGCGGATCATTTCTCTTAATTCTGGCTGCACTAATGTATAGGCGACAAAACCTTGATGCTGAGCTGCTTCTTCCATAAGCTTGCGTAGCTCGTCTTCATGCCTAATATTGCCGTATCTTTTAATGGTGACCTGCTGATTCTGAAATTGGTGAATAACGGCCTGCACGACAGCCTCTGCCGTATCTCCTATAGAATCCGAGCATATCGTTATTAAGTTGGAAGATTGCTCGATGCTCATGGGTTCCTCCTGTTATCCTTTGGCTTCAAGTTCGAGGAGAAGTTTGATGATGGAGGTTTTTGTTAAACGTCCTACCACATCCAGTTTTGTACCGCCGTCTTCAGCAGCGCTGGGAACAACCACCGGCAAACTGTCTACCTCGTGAAAAATCATCTTATGTGCAGCTTCAAGCACCGGCTCATCCGGTGAAGTTGTGACCACTTTGGGCTGGCGCGTCATAACCATGCTTACGGGCATGGAGACTGCACCGGGGTTGCCCAAGGTTACCTTTAGGAAATCCTTACGTGAAGCAACGCCCGTGAGTTTACCCTCTTCGTCACAGATAATAAGAGTGCCTACATCTTGTAGAAAAAGCGTAACTACGGCATCTTGAATAGTTGTGGTCTCACGGATAACTATAGGTACACTTTGAATTTCTTTAACCATCGTTTCCTGCAGCAGATAACCGCTTCCCTGACGACTGGATGATTTCAATCCTGGGAAGTACCCGACCTTCGGCTTGGCGTCGATATATTTGAGCATAACCAAAACAGACAGATCCGAGCGAATTGTAGGCCGGGTAAGATTCAAACTTTCGGCAATCTGTTCGCCGGTAATCGGAGCTCTTTTGTTAACGATATCGATAATCTCTATTTGACGTGATGTCAGTTCGATCACAATTCCCTCCACTTCCGATAAAAAAGGCATTCCTCTTTAGAAAAGAAGCGCCGTTAAGCGAATCCTCCTTTCATATATGAGTCATATTTAGCTGTGTTTAATTTAACTTGTTTATATAATACGCAATAGTGGTCATAAATGCAATATATAGTACGTCATATATTTGATTTTTTTAACGCAACAGTGTTTATCTTCTTTTTTTGCAGTAATTGCTTTAAAGCATCAGCATTCACTAGGATTGTTCCGGCAATGATGGTGAACACTCCGAGAATTGTAATCCAAGATACGGACTCCTTGTAAAAGAAAAAGCCTACACCCACCGCAATCGGTGGAGAAATATAAAGCCAGGTAGAAGGAAACACTGGGTTGGTCTTAGCTACGAGCCAGTAGAATAAGGTATGGCCGACCATGGAGCCGATAACTGTGAGATAGAGCAGTGAACCTGCTGTCTCGAATGAGAAGAGAAATGCAGGATGTACTTTTTCCGTGGCAAAAGAAAGAATGAATAACAGTGCACCGCCATACATCATTTGAGCCGCATTCAGTGCGATCGGTGAGACTTCAGGTATACTGTTAATTACTTTTTTGGAGTAAATCGCACCTACAGCATAGCAACACTCTCCAATTAGGACTACAGCGCAACCGATGAGCCACAGTGGTGAAATATCAACGGCGAGATTGGGGAGAACCAGCAGCAGTACGCCAGTGAAGCCGATGATGCAGCCATATAGGGAGATGGCGGGTGCTTTTTGCCGAAGAATAGAGGTTTGGAGCAGCAGGATCATGATCGGTCCAGTGGCAGAGAGTACAGCTGCAAGCCCTGAAGAAACATATTGTTCAGCCCAGTAGAGACCCGCGAAGGTGCCGAAGGTTAGAGCAGACCCGGTGAACAACATTTCTTTGCGCAACAGCAAGGAGAAGCTGGCTTTTCGTTTCCAGACCATCCATAGGAATAGAACAGCGCCCGCGACAAAAAATCTTAAGCCCGCTGAAAAAAAAGGAGGCGCACCGGCATCTACACCGATTTTGATAGCTAGAAAGGTCGTGCCGAAGATCAGACATACAAGTGCATAAGCAAATAAGATCATTTTGAAAGTCCCCTTTTGTGTGCTTTATAAAATATAAGAATTTATAAGCTGGCATTTTGTTAATCATATAGGGGAGTGGACAGAACAGATTACCTTGAGTAGAACAGATTAATTCAGAAATCGTGTACAATATGATTACTAGGTTGTTCGGAGAGGAGTTGGTCAGATGAAAAAAGTTGTAGGAGCGGAGCATAATCATCCCTTGTTTCGGCAGGTCTATGAATTTCTATTAAATCGCATGGAGCGAGGGGAGTGGGTCGCACATGATAAGCTTCCTTCTATACGGCTGCTGGCGGAGGAGCTTAAGGTACATCGACTGACCGTATTCAAAGCGTACAGACGGTTGACGGAGGATGGAAAGGTTTATGTAAAAGATAAATCAGGATATTACGTGGCACCCATAATCTCGCTTCCTGCTATTGAAGTAGGAGCCGCAGTATCGGCTTATGCGCTCACTAACCCGCTGTCTGATATTCAGAGAGTGCCAGTTAAGTATCAGTTCTCGCAGGCGCTGATTGATCCGGGGCTGCTGCCGAATCTTTTTCTATCTGACTATGTCAAAAAAGTGTTCGATCTATATCCCAAGGTAATGGGAACGTATGCCTCGGTCCAGGGGGATAACGAGCTGCGTGAGACGTTAAGCCACCATTTTCGGAAGCAACATCGGCTGCAGTTAACTTCGGAAGAACTGCTTATTACCTCGGGTGCGCAGCAGGCGATCAATCTGATTGCCCGGGTTGTACTTGGTCCTCTGGATACAGTGCTTGTGGAGCGGCCTACTTATAGTGTTGCTATGGATATTTTTCGCCGGGAGGGGGCACGGTTGGTTCCGGTAGAGATCACTCCGGAGGGATATGATCTGGAGGAAGTAGAAGCTTTGATGAAAAAGCATAAGCCGCGTATGTTCTACATTAATCCAACGCATCACAATCCAACTGGATACACGGTACCTGTGCAACAACGCAAGCTGTTGGTAGAACTAGCCGAACGTTATCGCTGTTTACTGGTGGAGGATGACCCGTTCCGCGATATGTATTTTGATGAGGAGCCGCCGCCGCCCTTTTTTGCTTATGATACGGAGGGGTGGGTGATCTATATCAGCAGCTTCAGTAAATATGTAGCCCCTGGCTTACGAATCTGTGCGGTGGCTTGCCGATATCCATTTATGGAGCGTCTAATCACGGCCAAATCACTCGCGGACAATGGCACTCCGCTGCTGAATCAAAAAATATTTCTACATTACTACACCTCCCCACGCTTGCAACAGCATCTCGGTAAGCTGCGCATTGCGCTTCAAGTGCATAAGGAAATCGTAGAAGAGGAGCTGGCGGGTACTGGCTGGGAATGGACGACTCCGCAAGGCGGATTAAATCTATGGGTGAAACTACCGGAGCATCTTACGATGGATCACCTGTTTGCTTCAAGTATGGCGCAGTCGATCGCTTTTGTTCCTGGGGAGTTATTTGATCCACTGGGGGAAATGAAGTCAAGGCTTCGCCTAAGTTATTCCTTTGCAAGCGAAGGGGTGCTACGCGAAGGAATACAGCGTTTGATTGGGATCGCGCACAGTTTGTGAGTGGGTACAGCAGGTATGGGGGATTAATGAAGAGGATATGAGGAGTTTAAGAAGATTAGAGGAATTGCTACCGGATAAACTTGTATCACTTGTTTGGGAATTCCTGTAACACTTTCCACGTTTGCTCCGTCTGTAAGGTAAAGAAGGGGGTTATCAAAGTGCGAAAGATCAATTTCCGAAAGTTCAATTTCCGAAGTCCAATGATGATATTTCTAGGTGTCCTATTAATATTTACGGCTTTGCTGACGGTGCGGCCCTCAGTCACTTACGCCTGTTCCTGTGTTATGCCTGCGGAGCCACTGGAAGCTCTTGAGAAAAGTACAGCTGTCTTTGTCGGGAAAGTAGTGGACATGAAGGAGCCGTCACAGGGGAACATAATTTCTTCTGCTGATCCAGTAAAGGTAACCTTTGAGGTGGATTCCAGCTGGAAAGGGGTCGAGGGGAATCAAGTTACATTGACTACGGCTTTATCTTCTGCAAGCTGCGGCTTTGAGTTTGTGGAAGGGGAAAGTTACATTGTCTATGCTTATGCTAGAGACGGTGGAGACTCTGGTAATCTGGAGGCTAGTTTATGCAGTCGAACTAAGCGGCTAACCGCTGACTCAGTGGATCTGAAAGAACTGGGGCCCGGTATTTCGGCAACGACACCTACCGCTTCTCCGGAGGTAACCCCGAATAATTCACCGGAGTCAGGAGCTGGGAGTAATGAGCCTGATCAAACGGGTAATTCTGCTGGGGACAGTGATTCCTTTTCTCTTGTTAATGTGGGGATTAGTGGAATAATTATCGTTCTAGTAGCTATAGCTGGGGCTGTTCTATACCGTCGTAGAAATGATGGAACGCGCAAAAAATGACTCTAACTGTAGAGTCACGTCATGTAATGGTGAGATCAAAGTAGGCAGTAAGAGTATATAAGGTGTTGTGCTGAAATAAGCGGTCGCTCGGGATAACATCCGAGCGACCGCTTATTTGTTTGAGATGACCTTGAGTAACTGGTGGGCTTGTTGGTGGCTGCTGGTGCTGGTGGTTGTGCTGGTGCTGGTGCTGGTGGTTGTGCTGGTGGTTGTGCTGATGCTGGTGCTGATGCTGGTGCTGGTGCTGGTGCTGGTGCTGGTGCTGGTGCTAGTGCTCAATTGTAGCTCGGAACCATCTAGAATCAATAATTAGGGAAATCCTCCCTGATTTTATCGTGTTTTACTCAATATTAGCGATAATTGGGGAATTCCTCCCTAAAATTCTGCGGAAATTGCCCTTTTTTCCTAAAATCGGCTAATTATTAGGGAGAAATTCCGCAAAAAGTTCAATGTATGCTTATAAAGTTCGATTATTAGGGAGAAATTCCGCAAAAAGTTCAACGTGCGCTTATGAAGTTCGATTTTTAGAGAGAAATTCCCTAAATATGAGTTCAAGGAGGGCAGAATTCTGTGAAGCAAGATGAACTCTAGATATTGTAGGGTGTTACAAAGTGTAGCAAGGTTAATTTGGGTGATGTGATTAAGGTGAATTTAATGAGTTAATGATGAATTTTTGCGATGTAAGTTGAAATCAGTTGAAGTTAGTTGTGAAGTTACTTGAAGCTAGTTGAAGTCAGATAAAGTTAGTTAAAGTTAGACGATGTCAGTTGGGTTTAGATCGCAAGCCTACCTCGCCCTCGTCACACCCACCCAAATAACCGGGCAAGCTGAGCGACAGCAAAGGTTACTCCGATGGCGATACCCAGCGGAATGACTGCTGAGAGAACGGCCCACTTCATGCTTTTTGTTTCCTTGTAAATGTTCACGAGTGTCGTACCACAAGGATAGTGGAGCAGGGAGAACAGCATCATGTTGAGTGCGGTCAACCAGGTCCAGCCATGTGAGAGAAAGACATCTTTAATACTGCCTAAGCTGTCGATATCAACCATAGCGCCTGAGGACATATAGCCCATAAGCAGGATAGGCAATACGATTTCATTCGCAGGAAGTCCAAGAATAAAGGCCATGATGATAAAGCCATCCATGCCGAGCAAATTTGCGAACGGATCAAAGAATGCAGCCATATGATTCAGTACAGAATCGCCGCCAATAAACAGATTGCCTAGAATCCAAGTGATAATCCCGGCAGGGGCAGCAACGACGATAGCCCGAGTAAGTACGTTAAGGGACTTATCTTTGGAGGAAATAAGTATGGTCTTCCAGATTTGTGGACGGCGGTAGGGAGGAAGCTCCAATGTGTAATGTGTGGGAACCCCACGCAGCGCGGTTTTGGACATGACCCAGGAAACAGTCAAGGTAACAATGATGCCGATTAGTACCATCCCCATTAGGACGGAGGCAGTGGTGAATGTACGAAGCGCACCTGTCGTAGCGGCTCCTGCCATAAATAAGGAAGACAATAAAATCAGCGTGGGCCAGCGGCCGTTGCAAGGGACAAAATTGTTGGTCAGTATAGCCAGCATTCGTTCACGCGGCGATTCGATGATTCGTGTGGAGAGGATAGCGGCCGCGTTACAGCCGAAGCCCATGGACATGGTTAAAGCTTGCTTGCCATGACCACCTGATTTTTTGAATAGTCGGTCCATGTTAAAAGCAACGCGTGGCAGATACCCGAAATTCTCAAGCAGAGCGAATACGGGGAAAAAGATCATCATTGGTGGCAGCATGACACTGATTACCCATGAGGTGCCTCGATACAAGCCAAGCACAAGCACGCCGTGCAGCCAAGCTGGGGCATGGAGAGCCTCAAATCCCGCTGTCAGATATCCTTCGATGAAGCCAAAGAAGGTAGCGAGCCAGCTAGAAGGGTAGTTAGCCCCGGCAATCGTAATCCAGAATACGACACCGAGAATGGCGAGCATGATGGGAAAACCCCAAATTTTGGAGGTCACGATATTATCCAGCTTATAAGTGCTGTTCAGTTTCTTCTTATCCCGATAAGTAACTGCATCCCCGCAGATGCCTGCGGATACGCCATATATACCACTGACAATCTCATCCCGAATGGCTCCGCCGTCAGCGAGCTTTTTTGCGGTAGACAATAGGGAATCTAGAGCGTCAGAACCCTTAGTGATAGGCAGTGACTCCATGGCCGATGACCTCCTTTGCTTCGGGTAAATCCTTGCTTTTCATATGTTCTTTGAGTGAAGTAAGCAGGCTGTCATCACCGTCCAATAAGCGCAGTGCAATCCAGCGAGCGGGATATTTGGTGCCGATGGTTTGCTCTACCAATGGTGTAAGCTCGGCAATTCCCCGTTCGATCTCTTCGTTGTAACTAATGCGCAACGGCTGCGCTGTGAATGCGCCTGTAGCCACTCGCTCCACTTGATCCAATAAGGCATCGATCCCGATTTTATTGCGTGCCGATATCGCAACGACGGGTACGCCGAGACGTTTGGAGATACTCTTCAGGTTGATGTCGATGCCCAGCTTACGTGCTTCATCAATGAGGTTGATGCAGACAACCGCCCGTCCGGTAATCTCCAGCACTTGCAAGGCAAGATTGAGATTACGTTCCAGCGAAGTAGCGTCAAGCACTACAAGTGTCACATCTGGCTGTTCAAAAATAATATAATCTCTAGCCGCTTCTTCATCCGCGGAATTTGAGTATAGGGAGTACGTTCCTGGTAAATCTACCGCGAGGTATGAATGGTTATTGTGTTTGAATTCCCCTTCGGCAGTAATGACGGTTTTACCTGCCCAGTTTCCAGTATGCTGTCGCATGCCGGTTAGCAGGTTGAATAGTGTGCTTTTTCCAGTGTTAGGATTGCCTGCAAAAGCGACGGTGAACTGACTCATGCTTCTACACCTCCAATTAATTCTCCGAATATTAAAGAACTTTCTTCTCTACGCAATGCAATGGTCGTATTGCTTACCCGAAAAGCTATAGGATCTCCTAATGGACTACGCCGCAACACCTCTACGATATTCCCGACTACGAACCCGAGGTCCAGTAATCTTCTTCTAAGCACACCTTGGACTTCAATGTCGCTGATGCGCAGCGTGCTACCCTTTGCAGCTTCTGATAAAGGAATAGTTGTTCCAGTCATGAGATCCCTTCTTTCATTTATATTTTTACCGCCTATGGTTTTTATTTTGTGTATTAGAACATTTCTTGTAGTCTGGCACAACATTAGTATATGGCAACAACTTTGTCCCTGCAACAAGAATGTTTCCCTTAGGCAAAATAAAATTAAGCAAAAAAAGCCCCTGACGAAAAAGGGCTTGTACGCTCTTTTCCGCAGGGTTGAGCTTAATTCCTAATTAGCAGTAAAATTACGACCAGCTGCCAAAATCAAGTGTACGTCCGGTCTCGACCAAGGTTTTAATATTACTCAGAACCTGCCACCAGGCGTTGATACTGCCAGCATATGAAGGATCATCAGGATGCCATTCATCGTGGATAAGCGTAAGCTTAGTAGTTCCACCCACCGGTTCAAGCAGCCAAGATATACGCGATTCATATCTTTCTGTACCCTTATGATAGGAGGGGCCGACCTTATGCGTGAAACGAAACGCTTTTTGTGGAGTGAACTCCAGCAGAGTCCCATATACATGTATCGTTTCATCGCCATCTTCACCGGGACCAACATATTCCAGCAATTCGCCTTCTTTAAAGGTGGATTGGATTACGCTACCGTAGTAAATCTGTTTAGTACCTTCCGGAGAGATCAAAGTCTCCCATACCTGCTCAGGTGTTCCGCCAATATAAAATTCATAGTGAAGTTCTTTCATTTGTTATTCCTCCTTGGTTTGTACAATCATTAATTCCCTTAGACTTATTTACACTATACAAAAGGATCACTGACAATTACGGTCAGTGATCCTAAAATAATCATTTTAAGTTTTATAATAAGCTGCCAGATCGGTAGCTATTGCGGACAGCTTTTGCTTCAGAGCTAAAGGCTCTAGGATTCGTAGTGTTGATCCATAAGGCAACAAGAAGTAAGGCGCATAAGTCAGTAAGGAGGTCTCATCGACTTGAAAGCGGGCTTGTCCGTCAATACGCTGCACCAGAGTATGTCCAAACAGCCAATGACTGCATAGATCGTTCAGGATTCCTTCATCAGCGGCGATGACTACTGCTATGAGTTTCTCTGGAGTATTTGGTGTTGGCAGCAAGCTTTTTAACAAAAAATCACGTGCAGAGAAGTCAGCAGGACGGGCAAACACAGCTTCTGTACGTTTCAGTTCAGTCATTCTATCGACTCGGAAAGACCGAATTCCTTGCCTCTGATGGCAATAAGCAACGGTGTACCACTGCCCTTTCCACAGTACAAGTCCATAAGGATCAATAGCGCGGGAAGAAATTGTCTCCCCGTTTCCCTTCCGATATTCCATCTGGAGGGTATGTCCGTTCGCCGTCGCTAATTCAAGCTCTTGCAGCAGGTGGGGAAGCGGCACAGCAGGGGAGTGGATGGTTTCTATCCCGCCCTCATGACGCTCCATCTGTTCTAATTGCTGCGCATTGCTGTATCGTTTCAGTTTGGCGATTGCTTGATCTAGAGCTTCTACATAAGGATATCCAGTTCCCCGCGCAAAGGAGGCGGCTTGCAGGAGGGAACGCTGTTCGTCGGAGTCAAAGAATAACGGGGCCTCGGAAAAATGTTCCGGAAGGCTATAGCCACCACCAGGTCCACTATCCGCGATAATGGGTACGCCACTGATGCATAACGCGTCGATGTAACGATAGACAGAGCGGACACTGATCTCTAGCGCTTCTGCTAGTTCCCCGGCGGTTCTTCCCCGTTGCTTGAGCATCCAGAGAATGGATAACATGTGATCAGCCTTGGACATAAATCAAGAACCTCCTTGCTTCATTAATTAATAGCTCACTAACTATAGCAAATTGTCTAATGATCAGCTAGAGAACCTTTTGGTGCTGACATAAGTTCCAAGCCGCGAAGTACATCCAGGGTTATGATTCTTTTCGACATGTCGTTACACCATTATTTTCTTGAGACTATGAATGTAACGTGATCTCGCAATAAGGAAATAGATAGTTTGCACAACCAGAAATACAGCTGATGTAGTAAGCACGGGCACAGTTACATTTGTGATATTAATCTGTTTCAGTATCGGACGAATCACGACAAGAGTCTGGATGGTGGCAATAATAATCGGAATATAGAAAAGTACCGAAATCTGTTTGGTAGCAGAAGCTGACATTTCTTTAGTGCTTAAACCGATTTTGGATAAAGCATTATACATTTGCTTATCTGTATTGAGCTCAGTATGAAGCTTAAAAAAGAGAAAGCTGGCCGATGAAAGTGAGAAGATCAGAGCGATAAAAATCCCTATAAAGCTAAGCATGGCGGCTCCCTGCTTGGTCGATAGATAGCTGTCTGCTCGCGATCCCAGTATAGAGCTGTATTGATGATTAGCCTTGTTAGCGGCTTTATTCCATTGGATGAGGTCTCTGGTGACAACAGCTTCAGCTGAGCTGTCATTAGGTGTAGGACCGTCCCATGCAGGGATTTTGTATAGATATTTCACATAAGGTCTCGTGTACTTCTCTGTTGAAGTAGAAATCTTATGATATAAGTTGTCATCTACGATTAGAAGTGAGGTGGCCATTGGATCTACTGGATGCACCTTTGGTGTTCGTAATTCTTTTAGCATCAGCTCCTCATCTTTCTGAACCTTCAAATGAATCGCTCGATCAGCAGCAAAATTCTGTGAATCCATATGTGGGTTCAGCAGTAATACAGCTTCTTTTTCAGACAAGGGCCCAACCTCGGACACATCCATTTGTAAGCCCAGTTGATTGAACTGTGAGCGGGATATCAGATCAATTCCAAGTATTTTTTCCTTATCGATTCCTTGAATGGAAGCAGAGATTAGTTCTACTTTATTCTCTGTGTACTCGACTTTAGCATTCTTTAATTTAGTGTGAATGGGCTCTAAATCTGGTGCTTCATCCTTCGGATCATAAATCGTATAACTCACAGCGAATGGGGATTTTTTATAGAGGTCTGAGTTCGCTTGATTAATCGATAAAAGAATCCCCGATGCCATGCAGGCAAGCGAGGTAACTACAGTTACAAGGAAGAGCATTCTTGCATTGTCTTTAATCTTATAACTCATCTCAGAAATCCACAGCAGATTGGTTCCGCGCCACAGCCGCTTGCGTCTTAGTTTTAGTAAGCGAATGCCCAATACAGATAACTGAGAGTAGAAAAAGTAGGTTCCAGCGATACCTGTGACAGCGGCGACTAACAGTGAGGTCGGGGACAATTGCTTCCGAATCGCGAGAGCGCCGACGGTCAACAGTAGAAGCCCAAAGAATGAGAACAATAAGGAGACACGGGGTTCTTTTTTAGGTTTAACATTTCCCTTAAGCAGTTCAAGAACTTGATGCTTACGAATGAACAATAATGTGAAGATCGAAATGACCAGAAATAATGAAATGAAAGAGATAGAGGTAATCATTAACGCCTTCATTGGCCAATAAAAGGGCAGTGGCTCCATGCCCATAATTGTCGTGCTTAGCAGCAAAAATAACTTGGATAAAAGCATGCCGAAAGACACACCTGTTACAATAGAGAGCAGTCCGATAAGCATATTTTCTATAAGAATCAGCTTGTTGATCTGGCCAGGGCGTGCGCCTAAAATCATCAGTATGCCGAACTCCAGATTACGCATTTTCAGAAATGCGCTAATCGAATATAGAACGAAAAAGAACGCAAAGATAAACACGATGTAAGAAGCAATTTGCATGCCGGAGGCTGAATTCGCACCCAGCTCGATGTTGGTAATACTAGGGTGGTAAATAAAGACTGAATAAGAGAAAAAGATCATGACCATAAAAGCACTGCTTAAGAAAAAAGCAAAATAAGCGCGTGAATTACGGCGTACATTATTAAACGCGAATTGAGGAAAGTTCATGACTATTCCCTCCCCAGAACGAAAGTGTGTCGATAATCTTTTGGAAGAAGGCCTGACGGTTATCGCCCCGATGAATTTCCGCTGCTAGTTTGCCGTCTTTTATAAAAACAATTCGGTTGCAGTAGCTCGCTGCCAGTGGATCATGTGTTACGAGCATTAGCGTGGTGCCTTCTTTGTGATTAATATCCTCCAGCGATTCCATCACCATCCGCGAAGAATTGGAGTCAAGCGCACCCGTAGGTTCATCGGCCAAAATAATCGAAGGAGAGGTGATGATCGCCCGGGCAATTGCGGTCCGCTGACGTTGTCCCCCTGAAATTTCATAGGTGCGTTTGCTCAGAATATCGGTAATGTTTAAGCGTTCTGCGACTCTTTGAAGCAAGATCTCCATCTGGGAGAGCTTACGGTTATCCAAAGTCAGGGGCAGCACAATATTCTCGGCGACGGTTAATGTCTCAAGCAGGTTGAAGTCCTGAAACACAAAGCCTAGTTGTTTTCGGCGAAAGTGGGCGAGCTCTTTTTTATTCAAAAGATAAGGGTTGCTGCCGTTGATATTCACTTCGCCAGAGGACGGCTGGTCGATTGTGGATACCATATTGAGCAGTGTTGTTTTACCGCTACCAGACGGTCCCATAATTCCGACAAATTCACCTTTTTCAATATTTAGATGAATATCAGTGAGGGCTTGGGTCACTATTTTGCCGGGGTATACCTTATGAAGTCCTTTGACTTCCAATACGTTCATATCATTCATTCCTTCCAATACAAAAATGATTTCATCCGCCTTATTCGGGGAACGGGTTATGTATATAATTTATAAGATCGAGAGATTAGCTGCTATGGATTTACCTTAAGGTTTCCTTACAGAGAAGTTAAGGTTATGTTCGCCTTTCTCCTTGTGAAGAATGGGTTGAGAGATAAGTAACCTATAAAGAAGAAGGAGGCTTCAAAGCCATGAATAATGACGACGAAGTCCCCTCAATATTATTTCTGTAGATGATCACTGTTGCTAAAAATAAGCCGCACGCGGGTTCCTTCCCCGAGCCGGGACTGAATATCCACCTTGTGTTCGAGCCTGTTGCAAATCTCCCGGACGAGATACAGCCCCATCCCTGTCGATTCATGATAATGTCGTCCGCGGTCACCCGTAAAGTAGGGATTAAAGACCCGCTTCAGATCCTCAGGAGAAATGCCGATCCCTTGATCGGTAATATCCAGAATAGTGTCGGTGCCCACACGCTGAGCTGAGAGGGTAACGGTTTTGCCAGAACCGGAGGTATAGTTTACGGCATTAGTTAAGATTTGGGCCAGCATAAACATTAACCATTTGGCATCGCTATATACCGCTAGATTGGCATCCACCTGTATATCTACTTTTATGCCCCGGCGTATGAATAGTCTGCGATTTTCGGCTACCGCCTCACTAACGGTTTTGCGCAGAAGTAACGGTTCAACTTGAAAATCATTTTCAAATCGGTCAAGTCTTGAAGTGTAGATAACCATCTCCAGCCCTCCGCGCAGACGTTCCAGTTCCTCCTGAATACTTGCGGCAGCCTCCTCTTCAAGATCCTTTAGCGTAAGCTGAATTACAGAGAGCGGGGTCTTCATTTGATGAACCCAGCGATTCATGAATACGATATGCTGATCCATCTGGCGCGCATGCGCATTCACTTGCTCTTGATACTGGCGGTCAATAAGCTGCAATAACTCATGGATAGCTTCTGAAAGAGGAGTGTCTCCTAAGGAAACAAGATGTTTTTGGAGCATGTCCATAGGTTCGCTTAATGCTGCATACAATCTCCGGTGCTGAACGTATCGGTAGCCTAGATATAGCAGTAGAACTACGGTACTCAAGGCGATTCCATAAAGCATGATAGAGATAGGTCTGTTCTCACCAGACAGCCAATACAGCAAAGGGATAAGCAGCATCTGAAGCAGATAGAATAGGATCAGTGAGATCTGGTCTCTCCAAAAAAGCCTCATGGCGTATCCTTAGAGACATTAAGCCGATAGCCAGCGCCTCTTACGGTTTCCACAATGTCACCAAGACCGAGATCCTTGAGCTTTTTGCGGACACGGGTTATGTAGACATTTAATGTATTGTCATCTATGAAATGCTGATCCTTCCACATGAGATCGAGCAGACGCTCCCGGTTAACCACTCGTCCTTCCTTAAGCAGTAAAGCTTCCAGTAGAACCGCTTCCTTCTGGGTTAGCTCACTCGTGTGCCCGTCGTATTGGATCACATATCGTTCAGGATAGAGGATTAAACCTCCAGACTGGAGTTTATGCTCTTCTTGAGTCTGTGAGTATGAACCGTATGCTCTACGTATGTGGCTGCGGATTTTGGCAAGTACAACCTCATAGTGAAAAGGCTTAGTGATATAATCATCCCCGCCATTCTCAAGCGCCATCACCTGATCCATTCCACTATCCCGTGCAGAAATGAACAGAATCGGGCAGAGTGAGAGGGAACGGATCTGGCGGCACCAGTAGAACCCATCATATTTAGGCAGATTGACGTCCAGTAAGATAAGGTCAGCCGAGCTTTCATTAAAAGTCTCCAGCACCCTGTTGAAATCCTCTACAATAATTGTACGGAACCCATATTTCGATAGGTACGTGCTCAGCAAGCTTGCCAGCTTGGCATCGTCCTCTATGATTAGAATTGTCTCCATATTTTCACTCCTTTGTTCAGTAATACAGTAACATGGACAAGGAAAATTATGCAAAAAGAGTACTCGTATTCGTGGTCAACGTAAGAATCTAGCTAGTTTTACCGAAGGGGAATTTAGCTGATCTAAGTCTAGCTGACCTAAGTCTAGCTGATCTAAGTCTAGCTGATCTAAGTCTAGCTGACCTAGCCTAGCTGGCCTAGCTCTAGCTGATCTAGCTCTAGCTAACCTAGCCTAGCTGACCTAGCTGTAGCTGATCTAGCCTAGCTGACCTAGCTGTAGCTGGCCTAGCTCTAGCTGACCTAGCTTTAGCTGACCTAGCTCTAGCTGAATAGCTCTAGCTGATCCAACTTTAACCGATCTACCGCTAATCGATCCAAAACTAACTGATCTAAAATCTAACTCAGCTAGATCTATGCAATCCAAATTTAGCTCAAGCGGCTTATCCAGACTTAATTGCACTTTGTACACTTATTTCTGCGTAGATAGTCCATAGAAGCCATTTAATTGCACTTCGTGCAACTAAAAAGGGTGAATTCGGTGCAATTAAAGGAAAACCGGAAATTTAACTGCACGAAATACAACTAAACTAACTTTTGAATGAGCATTCTGAGGAATAGTTGCACTAAATGCAGTTAACGGATGCGTGGAGCTCATAATTATCGCTTGAAAAAGCTTGATCAGTGACTTTTTCCTCCGGAAGAAGATCGCGAACGCCAAAACTTTCTCTAATTGCACTTTGTACACTTATTTCTCCGTAAATAGTCCCTAGAAGCCATTTAATTGCACTTCGTGCAACTAAAAAGGGTGAATTCGATGCAATTAAAGGAAAACTGGAAATTTAACTGCACGAAATACAACTAACTATCTTTTAAAGGAGCATTCTGAGGAAATAGTTGCACTAAATGCAGTTAACGGATGCGTGGAGCTCATAATTATCGCTTGAAAATACTTGATCAGTGACTATTTCCTCCGGAAGAAGACCGCCCACTCCAAAACTTTCTCTAATTGCACTTTATACACTTATTTCTGCGTAGATACTCATTAGAAGCCGTTTAATTGCACTTCGTGCAACTAAAAAGGGTGAATTCGGTGCAATTAAAGGAAAACCAGAAATTTAGCTGCACGAAATACAACTAACTATTTTTTTAAGGAACATTCTGAGGAAATAGTTGCACTAAATGCAGTTAACGGATGTGTGGAGCTCACAATTTCCACTCAAGAAATGTTTGTTTTGTGAACGTACGGATCATATTCGGTAGTATAAAATAATAATAACTAATTATGATATATGCTTCATTTTGCATCCCCCTTAATATGAAATTAAAGAGAGGGGCGCGGAAAATGAACATTAATTTTAGAAGCTACCGTTCAGAAGATCTGCTAAAGGTACGTCATTTTCTTATACAAAGTTATAGTAAGCTAAAGACTCCAAATACCTGGCTTATAGACCGCTGGGAATTCGTTGTTTTTTTTCAGGAGACGAGAAGTGGAACGCTGGAGCAGTGGGAACAAAAAGTAGGCTTATGGGAGTATGAGAATGGAGAGCTTGCAGCTGTAGTGTGCATGGACGATGGGTTCTATTTTCAGTGTGCTGAGATGAATCCTCCGGAAAAATTACTTGAAGAAATGTTCGCTTTTGCTGAACAAAAAGCTGAGGAAGAGAACGGTGGTTACGTAGAGCTGTATGTGCCAATACCGGAGAATATGACTTCTGCGGCGGAGGTTGCTCGTAAGAGGGGGTATCATCAAACGGGTGGTAAGGAAAGCGTAAACTCCTTGCGATTGAATAAGGAATTTCCTGTGGAGCTCCCCTCTGGATTCAGAATTTGCAGCGGAGATGAGATCGAGGTTACTGCAAAAGCGCTCGGACATATTATGGCCTTCGACTATGCAGAAACGGTGGAGGCAGAGCTCACGCTGCTGCATTATGGGAATATGAGTAACGCTCCAAGCTATAATCCGCAGCTCGATCTTAGCGTTGTGAATGACGCGGGCGAAGTGGTTTCCTTTTGTAATATTTTTTGGGACAGCAGCAATAGAATTGGCGTTCTGGAGCCTGTAGGCACATCCATTAATTATCGAAAGCTGGGACTGGGACGGGCGGTCCTACACGAAGGATTTAACCGTTTAAAACAACTCGGAGCTAGTAAAGTTTACGTAGGTTCGATGCAGCCTTTCTACGAGAAATTGGGCTTTACTACTGAAGTTTGGTTGCAGGTGTGGGAATATTCAGGTCACACAGATTAAGTTGCACCGGCTGCCCCCAACACTGGATCTGTCAGCAGTACCTAAACTGGCAACGTACTATGAAAAATCCCCTTGATGGGTAAGTCGTCAAGGGGATTTTTGGGTTTGAGCTCGGCAATCATATGCTGCACAGTAGTTTCATACGTCGTACAGCAATCATACCGCTATAGCAATTATGCGCTGCAAACTGCCTCTGATTACACTTTGTACAATAGAATCATATATTCTTAGTAGCCGTCTGGCCAAGAGATTTTATTGATATTTGGCTACAATTGCATTGCTGATCTGACGCCCAGGGGACGTGAGATATTTGCCGTTGTAGTAGAGCCCGCTGGATGCACCACCATCCAGATTCATGGCTTGATACGCTCCAGCTTGCTTCATCATTTCTGCCAGCTGTGGGATGGTGGCTCCACCAGTGGTCAGCAGAATGAGCTTATGGTCGCGTGTTAATCCGAGCGCGCTGCGGGCTCCGCCGCCGGTCAAGATTTTCGGATCCTTGAAGCCTTCTGCCGCAACATTAAGGGATACCTTGCCGTTCACAAGAAGACGCGGGCCGGCTTGAAGAGCTCCTTCCATGGAGCCGGAAGCGAAGCGGCTTGTGAAATCCAACCCAGGAATCAGTGACGCTAGATGGTTGCTGTCATAGGTAAAAATCGTCCGGCGATCCCCGGAGCTATTTTTAAGCATTTTTCCACCGCTGACAATGTAACCGTATGGAGCTTTGTATGCCCCTTTTGTATAGGCATCAAAAAACGTTCCGTTAATCGCAACTACGGCATTATTACGTTTAGCCAGACTGCTTAGGTCCTCCACTTTTCCGACCGTATTTCCAGCCAGTACGACATCAAGTTTCACCTTAGGATGCAGCAGGGACACTGTAACCGTCTGGGCTTTGAAGGATCTGCCGCCAACCTTGAAGGTTTTACTAGCGCTGACAACTGGTGAAGAATCCGCTTTGATTAGTGCGCCGGACTGTACAGGAACAGTGGTTGCAATATCATTACTCTTAAGGGTTAATGAAGAGGCTTCCTTATCCCAAGTTAATTGAATGCCAAGTGTTGTGCTGATAAAAGACAACGGAATATATACCGTGCCGTTATCACTGAAAGCAAGATCAGTTAGTGTAACCGACTTTTCATTGACGAGCGCAGCGGTTTGACCTAATGTAAGCGTTATGGTTGTGTCTGCATTCGTAATGCTTATACGTTTTTCGTTAGGATTCCATACAGATTGTATACCAGTGAAGCTATTTAATAGACGCAGTGGTATGTATGAATGGTTATTCTTGTCCACATAGACGGTGTTTTTAGGAAGCGGTGTTGCACCAACAGTGGAAGGGCAAGTGGCGACAAGTGGAATGAGCAGTAAGAAGGTAAGAAACAAAGTGGACCCTAGCTTTTTCATCATAAACAATTACTCCTTATCTTGTAGCTGTTGTAAAAAACGACAAGGTTTATTATACCTCATGTTCAAAAACTTGGATAACCTTTATTTTTAAATGTTCATAGGGTGAATCTGATAGAATATAGATTATATTATTTATATTAGCACTGAAGTAGCACTGAAATTAGCACTATAACTAGCACTATAACTAGCACTACAACCAGTATCACAACTGCCACTAGACTCATTAGCTAAAAGGAGATTTTTATGACTACAATAGGTTTAATTCGCCATGGAAGTACCGCGTGGAATAAAGAAGGCAGAGTGCAAGGGCATACGGATAATTCATTGGATGCTGAAGGCCTGCAACAGGCACAACTACTGGCTGAACGACTTAGCACAGAACAATGGGATTACATATATTCAAGTGATTTACTCAGAGCGCGGCAAACGGCAGAGGTTATTGCAGAAAGATTAGGCCTTGAGATCACGGGTTTAGCGCCGGGCATTCGAGAGATGTATGCGGGACTTATTGAAGGAACTACGCAGCAAGAGCGGATTGAACGATGGGGAACCGATTGGAAGACGTTAGATTTGGGTTTGGAAACTCCAGAAGCCAGCGAGCTCAGAGGCAGCGAAGTGATTGAAGAAATTGCGGCGAGACATCCAGGCAGCCATATTCTGATCGTTAGCCATGGTGCAATTTTACGCAGTAGCCTTAGAAGACTACTTCCAGAACTGGACGGCACAGTATTATTGAACAATACGTCAATTACGCGAATAACAAAATCCGAATCGGATGGCTCCTGGAACTGCGAGTTATATAATTGTGCGCGGCATTTGGAGAAAGAGTAAGTGTTCAGATAATGTTCAGAGCTTTTTTATATATTGGTATCGCAGTACAGTAAGCTAATTATTTGTAGTTCAGAAGGATGTGCGAATTAAAGGTGGTAGAGGTTCAGATTTATTTACAAACGTTAATGTCCATTATCATCGCAGGGGTTGTAGGTTATTTAGTATTGAGATTTTACCGGGATGTTGCTAGTAAGGAACCAAAACAAAGAGCGGTTTATACGGGCCTTTCCATTATAACTATCGTCGTTGGATTGTGGGCAATGCATCAGTTAGGCAAAAAATCCTTAGAAGAAACTATAGAGGTCAATGGGGGGATTTTCACTCCGTTATTGATATACGCGCTTACGATAGCTGTTTTAATGTTTTTGCTTACACGGCTGAACCTTGTTTTGGCGGAAAGAGAGCAGCTTAAGGAACTTGCCTATAAGGATGGCTTAACGGGGCTGTTAAACAAGAATGGAATGGATCACTTTTGGGATCGCTGCAAAGTAAATGAGCAACTAGCCGTATTGTTTATGGATTTGAACCGTTTCAAATCAATTAATGACAGCTTAGGACATCATGTGGGCGATTTACTGCTGCAAGAGGTGGGAGGAAGGTTAAGTCAATTCTCCAGCAAAAGAAAACGCCATATTTTCCGCATAGGCGGTGATGAATTTGTGATCGTAGCTAAAGGCTGCAATCAGAAGGAAGCGGAGCAGTTAGCGGTGCAGATTCTGGAGAAGACGACCAGACATTATCAGCTGGGAGAGCACAACCTCTTTGTATCTGCGAGCATAGGCATCAGCATTAGTCATGGCAAGGTGGATCATTTCAGGCTGCTGCATGAAGCAGATACAGCGATGTACACCGCCAAACAGCTCGGGACAGGTCGTTATTCAGTTTTTAAAAATTAGTTTGTTAAATGTAAAATATAAGCGTCAGCCTTGGACATAAATAGATGTCTAAGGCTGACGCTTTTTTAGGCTCCCGGTGTGTGAAACTTGTGGGGTACTTGCTTGCGTCCCTTCATCAAGAAAAGGCAGAGCAGGGCAACCGCCATACTAATCGCTGCTACATAGAACAGGATGGAGTAATCAAAAATATCAATCATTAGCCCCAGCAAAGGAGGCGAGCTGATCGCTGCCAGTGAAGAGACCAAATAATACATCCCTGTTCGAGTACCAATACTTTCCTCAGTCCCCGTAGCAACAACATAAGGATAAGAGTTGATGTTGATACAAGCCCAGAAGATTCCTCCTGTCAGGAGCAACGCTCGAAGCACCAGCAGGTCCTGTGCAAACCCAACAAGCGCAAAGACCGTCATCAGGCCACATACGCCGACGATAATGATCTTCTTTTTCCCGAATCGCCCACCCAGCCAACCGCTCGGAATAGCGAACAGCACAAAGGCAAGGGAGAAAAAGGTAAGGGAGAAGGAGGCTGCTTGTTCACTGAGGCCCAGATGGTTTTTACCATACAACGTGAATAAGGTTTCGACCCCTTGATAAGCTACAAACCAGAAGAAAATCGCTGCCAGTAGAAATACTGTAGTACGATCCAGCTGGCCGCGAAAGGAGACTCTGGAAGGCTTAACTATCGTCGCAGAAGGGCTCCCCGCTGTATCGGATAGAAGCGTAGGGCTTATATTCACACCATCCCGTTTTTCTTTGATGAAGCGCGATACGATAAACAGACATAACAGGGTAATCAGTCCAGCAACGAGAAACGGCAGCGCAGGATTTGATTTATAGAGGATCGAACCCACGCCGAAAGCCAGAATTGATCCGAATCCACCCATGAAATTAATTAGTCCGTTAGCCTTTGTACGCTGCTCTTCAGGTGTTATGTCGGGCATGAGAGCGACGGTAGGGGAACGGTATAAACTCATGGCTAAATTCATCAGCATCATAAATAAAAGCAGTGTAAATAGTCCGGTATGAAACGGAATCAGCATAGTCAGCACGGCAGCGAAGGGCATACCGATCATAAGATAAGGCATTCTGCGTCCAAAACGCGAGGTCGTGCGGTCACTCCGATTGCCGATCCAAGGCTGCAAGAATAAGGCGAAGTAATTATCAATCGTCATCATGAAGCTGATTAGGGCTACACTATGTACATATTTTTCGAGGAAAAAAGGTACAAATGCGTTATACAGACTCCATGTAATGCTGATGCTGAAAAAGCCGAATCCGAGCAGCCAGACTTTTTTCACACCATCACACTCCCTTGTCAGCCAGAAGTCCAGCCAACAGGTCTGGATGATCGGTAATAATGCCTGATACACCAGCTTCAATTAAATATTTCATCCGCTCGGGATCGTTAACGGTCCAAGGATGGTAGGCGACGCCATGCTTTGCAGCTTCTTCGACGAATTCAGGCAGTACCGCAAAATGATACGCATGCAACGCGGTCGCTCCAAGCGTAGCTGCATAATCCCAAGGACGATACAGACCTTCCCCGTAGAGAATTCCTGTTCTGATCTCCGGTGCCAGCGACTGACAGTAAGCTAGTGAATAATGGTTGAAGCTCGAAAAAATGACGCGATCGCTCATCTTGAAATCCCGTACGGCCGCGATCACTTTTTCCTCCATGCCCGGATATAAAAAAGTGCCATTTTTAAGCTCGATATTTAGTATGGTATCTCTACCTTGCAGCAGATCTAATAAATCCTCCAGCAATGGAAGGCGCTCATCTTTGAATTCAGGTCCGAACCATGAGCCTGCGTCCACTTCCAGCAATTCTGCGAGTGAATGATCCTTCACATAGCCGGTTCCGCTTGTCGTGCGGTTTAGAGTTTCATCATGAATGAGGACTAGGCCGCCATCCTTGGTCATTTGTACATCAGTTTCTATTCCGGTTGCACCCAGCTCGAGACCTTTGCGGAATGCTGCCATAGTATTTTCTGGACACACTGCCGACGCTCCACGATGCGCAAAATTAATGATGTTGTTCATAAGTTATTGTCCCTCCAACTTTAGTGTTTGCTATGCCCCTATAGATGGGGGCTACTTGTCATATTCCACAGAGAGTAAAGAAACCCTGTCTGGAATTTTAATTCAGTTGTTCATAGCGCCATAAGGGATTCGTTCCAAAAGTCCATCCTCATAGATGCTCCGCAGCTTCAGCTCGGGCATATGAATATAACCGATATAACAATCGCATACCTTCATTCGGCAGCTTCTAACAGCAGAGAGACCCTCTAGCCCATCACGGTAAAGATTTCCAATGACACCTCTGTCCTTATAGCAGCGTTTCACAAGTCCAGCACCCTGTACATAAAAAACATCTTTTCCTGCATTGCAGGCTTGGCCAAGGCTTTCATAATCCATAGCATTTACAGAAAAATGTGGGTCAATCTCGCTAAGGAAGGCAAAATCCTCAGCTGTATAATAATCCGGTTTATCTTTGTAAGCATTGACCCATAGGTACACGTTTTCCGGTAATGCAGAGCGAAGTGAAGCTATAGCTGAAAAAGCGCTGCGTATTCCAACGCTTCCCACACTAAACGGAACGTCGTTCTCGTATAAAGTCATACATTGCGCCAGAAATTTATCCTCCCGCACTTGTCCGGGGTGGTAGGTGGCCCAAAAGGCCACTTTTTTACGATTCAGCTGGGAGATGAAATCCAGGTTGGCAGAAAGGTTGGTCTGAATCGCTACCTTCTCTACATGGTCCATATTGGAGAGCGCAATCATTGCTTCTTTGTACCAGCGATGAATCAGCCCTTCGCCATAGGGATTAAAAAATATAGAAAGCCGATGACCTGCCGCACCTTGCTCAGACGCCCATGCTACAAAGGCCTCCAACCCCTGGCGGTCCTTGGCGAGCGTAGCTGCGCTGTCTCTTGTTTTGCCAAAAGGACAATAGGGGCAATCATAGTTGCAGGACGTGAGGGAGCCGCGGTAGTAGAGGACCGCATTCATGGCAATACGAACCTTTCCATCTGCTCTCGGATCTCCCCAGAAATAAACCAATCCCCAATCGAATCAGAGTAACCCATCCCTTCGGTGGTAAGACGCAGGATGCCATCTCCCTCCTGCCCAAGACCGGAATGAAGCAGGTTGGACAGCTCAGGATAATCACTCCAGAGTGATTGATCGAAACGCTGGCTGTAATCTTCAAGCTTCAGCCCTTCGCTATGTAGAATCGCCTTCAGAATAAAGCGGCGTTTCTGTTCTTCAAGACTCAGCACAATTCCGTAATCCGCAGTATCGTAACGATCCGTCGCAATGTAATCAGCAATAATGCTCTCGGTTGCTTTACGGCTTACCCCATAACGGGAAGCGTAATGCACATGGCGGGTGTAGGATCTGGCTCCGCAGCCCAAGCCGACCATTCCTTCTTCTTGGCAGCTATAATCGAGAATGGGTTTAGCTGTTCCTGCGTCTTCCTTGGCGAAACGACGCATGGAGTATTGGCGATATCCTCTCGCTCTAAGCAGCTGCCCAGCGGCTTTGTAGCAATCTAGGCGAATATCGTCCTGACGCTGGATATCACCAGGCTTCACAATCGTATGCTCTCGGGTGTAGAGCGGATAGATGAAAATTTCCTCTGGCTCAAAGCTGATCGCTTGATTGAGCGAATATAGCCAAGAGTCGACCGTCTGCCCCGGAAGCCCGTAGATCAGATCTAAATTTAATATGGGAAAATCATATTTCCCCAGCAGCTCTAGTGCCCGATACACCTCATCCGGATTTTGTGGGCGATAGATGGCCGCCGATTCAGCAGCGACAAAACTTTGGATGCCCATGCTGACCCGATCCACCGTATATTCTTTTAGAATATTCAACTTCTCTTCGGTAATCGTCTCCGGTGAAGTTTCCACTGAGATGGAGGCTGTATTTGTATCCAGTCCCATCGTATCAACGGCAATGTGGAACAAGCGGCGGAGCTGATCTGCTGCCAGCAGGGTGGGAGTTCCGCCGCCGATCGCAAAGCGCGCATAAGGTTTATGTCTGGTGAATTCCGCCCATTGCTTTGCTTGGCGTTCCAGTGCATCCACGTATGTGGCATGAACATTTGCGCGTTTATCAGGCAGGGTAAATAGGTTGCAGAATCCGCAGCGTGCGCCACAAAACGGAATATGCATATATAGAAAGAAAGATTCCGCAGGCTCATCACGCCAGAGTGTTTCTAGCGGCATCGGAGGCTGCAAATCCCTGTAAGCCGTTTTGTGTGGATAGGAATACAGATAAGAACGGTAAGGGTGGGCAGTAATGCTGTTTTTCCACTTATGAAGCTCTTCTAAAGAGAAGGACGATAACGTCATATCAGTTCTCCATCCTTTCCTTGGTATAAATATTATAAAATAAACTCCCGATAAGGGACGTTCCATACCGTCTCGTGGGCTAGGCGATGCCCCTGATAGCCATCTTCCCCATAAGCGGTTCCATGATCTGAAAAAGCCAGGCAGAAGACCGGATTGCCGCGTTCCCGGAACGCATCGAACAACCGGCCCAGTTCACCGTCCACATAACGAAGAGCGGCGCGCTGGCTGTCTACGGAGTCTTTTTTAGCACCAGGTACAAAATAATGATTTGGTCCGTGAATGGCAGAGACGTTGAGGAACATAAACAATCTTTGCTCGCTAGGAGTATCCTTTAGCAGCTTCAAGGCATGGTTCACCTGATGCTCTGTGGAACGCGGATTGGTCACACCGAAGGTCATCCGCCAGTAGCTTTGCTGGAAATAGCTTGGCAACACACGAGCGAGTGGATTTTTTTTGGTGAAAAAAATAACACCTCCAATACAAACCGTACGATAGCCCTCAGCAGCAAGTCCTGACACGATATCCGGCGTATCGAACAGCCATGTATGGGGATGCGTCTTCATTCCGGTGTTTCGGGAATGGAACATGCGGATATGCTCGGTTTTATCCGTTGTGGCTGGAGTTGGCAAGAAGCCGCCGAAAAAAGCGTGATGGGCCGCATAAGTAAAGCTGCCGGGAGTATGTCTTTTCTCCCAGGGTCCCGTTCCGCACAGGTTCGGGCAGTTCGCTTCCTCCATAGTAGCTGCATCGTATCGAAGGGTATCGAGTGTGATCATTAGAATGTCATGGGTGCCAACGATAGTGTTCATATCCATTAAGAGGATCCTTCCTTTATAAGCGGTGTTGAGGGATGAGTAATATAGTCTCTGGCGGTCAATACCTTCATTTCCCATTCGTAGGTGCTGCAGCCACGGTATTTCACATCGTACAGCAAATCGCCAAAAGGATTAACATCGGCGACAAAACACTGCTGCGATCCTCCAGATATCAGCACGTCTATCCCGGCAACTCCAGAACGGGGAAATGCCGCCAGCGCTTGCAACGCGGTATTTCGTACCTGCTCCTGTATGAATTCTGATAGACCGGCTTCCGAAGGAGACATCCGCTGGCTGCGTAAATGCAGATTCGTAATTGGGGTGGAACTTACACGAGCAATTGCATGACAGGCTTCGCGGAGAACCACGAGCTGGCGGATATCGAAGGCTTTGCCGTTATGGCCGATCTTAGGAATCCATTGCTCGGCATAACCACCATGTCGATAAATCCAGTTAATAATGCCGGAGATCGTAGCGGTATCTGTGTACCGCCGCAGTTTACCGGAATTATAGTAAATGGGTGGTCGGGTGATATAATTCTCGACCCCCACTGTAGTTAAGGCAACTTCGGCACCTGTAACGGGATGGAGCTGATAGGCGATCACCCCGGAAGCGGCAGAGCCGAAGGCTAGCTTGATGAATACCCGGTGCATTCGCCGGGATATCATCATCTCACGGAGAGAGGCATAGTCCGTAGGCTGCTGTTCCACGCCTAATGGACGAGGAATAGTGATGCCTGCCTCACTTAGAATCTGTTGTGTCCGACGTTTATCGGTCATGGCCGCAATGTCTGCGGGGTCATTTAACCATAGCGAACCTGGACAAACCTCTTTGGCTTCGCGCTGTAGTCTAGCCAGCATGCGGCAATAACCGCGGAACCATTGCGAAGGATGATGCAGGACACCCTGCATCTCCTTCAATTGATGAGCTACCTTCACACGGAGTGGGCGCGGATCAGGTCTTTCAGCGTAGGGATGCAGCGAATCGTCAACATCAACGGCATCCGGTGCGCCGAGAGCGATCAATGCTCGTTCTACCTCAAAGCTGCTTCCAGGCGATTCCAATCTCAGCAGCGGGGGAGCTGCACTGAGATCTACTCCGTTGTAAACGGAGGACTGATGGGATAATTGCTTCTTCTGCTCTTCCATAAGATCACCTAATGATCTACCTTGCAGAAACTCAGCGTACGATAAAATAATGGCAGGGGGCATTCCTAGATCGGAACGCGCTTGCTGGATGCCGCTAGCCCGTTTATCACCGGGAATACCGATAACGATCATCGGCCTCATGAGAGGCTCACTCTGTGATGGAAGGATAACGCCAGTCTTCCTCATCATCGCTTTCCTGCTTGTCGCTAACATCAACAGGCAATCCACTTTGCTTCCAGCGGCTAATCATCTCGTCAGACATATAATGATGGCTTAGGTTTAATGCTTTTAATTTTTTGATTCTGTCGCTGGCTAGAAGCAATTCCGCCCCCTCATCGCTTAGGGTACCGAGTGATAGATCGAGCGTATCTAGCTGATCCAGAATAGGAGCATTTGCTAGTGCACCTGCGATCTCATCTTGGATCTGGCTATTTTTTAAACCGAGATAAGTAAGCTTAGGAAACTTTCCTACTTCTATAAGAGGGAGAAGATCTGCGAGGCTGCCGTCAAATCCGTAGTCTTCTACACCTAGATATAGCTCCAGCTTGCGCAAATTCGGCAATTGGCTAGTTGCAATATGATCTAGAACGGCTTTACCTAAGCCTCCGCTTATAATAATCAATTCTTCTAGCTTATCGTGTTTTAGTTCTGCGAGGCTCAGCTCATTCCCACCTTGAATCGTGAGTGACTGTAGCTCTGGAAAAGCAGGGAGCAGCGGCGATAGATCGCTTTGGGTAATCCAAGAAATCTCGCATTCCTCATAGCCCATCTCGCCTATGAAAAGCTTGCGTAAAGCAGGGAAGCTAGCACTATGCGTAACCAGTGCCTCTACAACTTCTTCTGAACTATTTTCGTAGGCTTGCCCCCAATCACCGATAATTAGACTTGTCAGCGAAGAACTTTCAGGGGTGCTGCTAAGCTTCTCAATTTCCGTGCCAATTCTTTGGCCTTCCTCGAATTCGTCGTATCCGATACTAAGCTTTACTTCCGTCATGGGCATTCCCTCCCGGAAAAATTTAACTTCGAAAATACCCTATCATCTGTAGCCGAGGGAGTCAAATCACAGGTTTAAATGATTATAGTCAAATTCGTCATGTCATTGAGCTAATCATTTATGGTAGGTTTATGCTAGGGAGAATTACATTATTGAAGGAGCTGCTCTGATGAAGATCAAACTTCAGGAATGGATAATAGAAGCGGATATTGCAAAGCTGCAAGCGGCTATGGAAGCAGGCGTAGTCAGTTCAGAAGATTTGGTAGTAGCCTATTTGGAACGGATTCATAAGTACGATATAGACATAAACGCAATCTTAGAAATCAATCCAGAGGCTAAAGACATCGCGAGAACACTGGATATTGAACGTAAGGAACAAGGAAGTCGGGGAAGTCTACACGGCATTCCTATATTGTTGAAGGATAATATAGATACCGCGGATAAAATGCATACGAGTGCTGGGTCAGTAGCTTTAGCAGGATCATTTGCGGCAAAAGATTCCTTCGTAGCTGCGAAGCTCCGGTCAGCAGGAGCTGTTTTGCTTGGAAAGGCGAATATGTCGGAGTGGTCTAACTTTATGTCTAGTTCAATGCCGGCTGGGTATAGCTCACGAGGTGGTCTAGTACTTAATCCATATGGGCCAGGGAATGTATTTGTCAGTGGTTCAAGTTCTGGACCTGCAGCAGCTATTGCGGCGAATTTGGCAGCAGCCTCGATCGGAACGGAAACCGCGGGATCAATTGTTGGGCCAGCCTGTCAGCATGCTCTCATCGGGATCAAACCAACGGTCGGATTAGTCAGTCGTACTGGAGTGATTCCTATTTCAGTTAGCCAAGACACTCCTGGACCTATTGCTAAAACGGTTACGGATGCGGCGATTATTTTGGGGGCATTAACGGGAGTGGATGACAGGGATGAAGCAACATTATCGAGCGAGAAGCATGCTTTTACGGACTATACTCCATTTCTAGATAAAAGCTTTATACGGCAAGCAAGAATAGGCGTTCCACGGCACTATTATAACCATTTAGATGCAGAGCGACTTTCAATTATGGAAACAGCTATCCAGACTTTGAAGAACGAAGGGGCTACGATAATAGATCCGGTTACGCTTTACGTTGAACAACAAAACTGGAATAATGATGTAATCTGTTATGAATTTAAAAAGGGGCTCAACGCGTATTTATCTGGGGTAGATGATTCCGTTCCGATTCACTCTTTGCAGCAATTGATAGCGTATAATGAAAGACATGCTGAAATCGCATTACAATTTGGGCAAGATACATTAACTAGGTCAGAGGGTATAACTTTAACCGAAGAAGAATATCAGCAAAAGAAACAAGAATACAGAGAGCTAGCACTTGAGCAAGGCATAGATTATGTGTTGGAGCAATATAGCTTGGATGCATTATTACTGCCTGGAGATGTAGATGGTATGTATATTGCAGCACGCTTGGGGTATCCGTTAATTACCGTTCCGGCAGGATTTGTAGCTCAGGGCATTATTGATTCCGACGGTGACCCAACTCGGGGGCCCTTTGGGGTAGTTTTTTCCGGAAAAGCCTATAGTGAGCCTACGCTCCTATCCATAGCCTACGGGTTTGAACAAGCTACGCAGCATCGTGTTCCACCGCAATTGGAATAGGTATTGACTACTTTATTATAGAAGGAAGAGATCAGCTTGAAATATTGCCTAGAATGTGGAACAGCGTTAGTAATGAAAGAAAGCGATGGGGAAGGACAGGTACCTTATTGTAATGCATGCGAAATGTTCAGATTCCCTATTTTTAGCACGGCGATCAGTACAGCAGTATTAAATCAGGATATGAATAAGATTCTATTGATCCAGCAGTATAACCGACCAGATTATATATTGCTTGCAGGGTACGTGAATAAAGGTGAAGATGCGGAAACCACACTTATTCGTGAAGTAAAAGAAGAGGTAGGAATTGATATTGTAGCCTATGAATATATGCGCAGCTTATATTTCGCACCTTCTAATACGCTAATGCTGAATTTTATAGGTGTTGCAGATTCGGAGGACTTAAGTCAGATGAGTGCTGAGGTTGATCATGCAGAATGGTTTACCTTGGAAGAGGCCGCCAGAGCCATTAAAAAGAATAGTCTAGCCGAAACCTTCCTGTTGGCGATTATTGAAAAATTGCATGCAGATCAGGTACAGGTAAATCCGGTGTCGGTAGGAGGAACAGTGTAAGATGATAGTATATAGCTTTGCCAAAGAAGCTGGTAAATCTATTGATGCGTTCGGAAGCCAGCAGCTTTATATGTCGAGAATACTGACAGAGGCGGTTTCTCCGCATGTGGGTTGTATGCACTTGGGTGTGAATGGACTTGTTGGCTGGCATCAGGCTCCGGTTCCACAGCTATTTCTTGTCGTTAGCGGAGAAGGCTGGGTCAGAGCAGGGGAAGAAACAGAGCTTTCAGTTAGCGCTGGCTCAGCTGTGTATTGGGACAAGGGCGAGTGGCATGAGACACGCACAGAGACAGGACTAACAGCGATAGTAATCGAAGCAGAGAATATGAGTTTGGC
The DNA here is from genome assembly GCF_037963285.1 of Paenibacillus sp. FSL H3-0329. Lineage (NCBI taxonomy): Bacteria > Bacillati > Bacillota > Bacilli > Caryophanales > Paenibacillaceae > Paenibacillus > Paenibacillus sp. FSL H3-0329. The sequence goes on from NZ_CP150150.1 coordinate 1,212,596, forward strand.
GATGCCAATTGTGCAGGAGATTCTTGAGCGGAGGTAAAACAATGTTTAATCAAGAGAAAAGAACAATTACGACCGAAAGATTGATACTGAGACCCTTTGAATTATCTGATGCAAAACGTGTCTCTGACCTCTGCAATAATTATAATATCTACAAAAGTACGTTGACTCTACCTTATCCTTACACTATCGAATGTGCAATATCCTGGATTGAAGCTCATGAAGAGAATTTTATCAATAATATGTATTATGAGTTTGCCATTACTGATAAGAGTACAAACGAGCTTTATGGAGCTATAGGACTGACAAATAAGCAAGCATACAGAAATGGTGAAGTAGGATATTGGATCGGTGAGGAATATTGGGGGAAAGGATACGCGACTGAAGCAGCAAAAGCGATCATTGCGTTTGCTTTTTCAGAAAAGCATTATCATAAAGTATTTGCAAGACACTTTGCTTCAAATCCCGGCTCTGGGCGAGTGATGCAAAAATGTGGAATGGTGGAGGAAGGCATTTTATTGCAGCATATCTATAAAGAAAATAAATATGATGACCTAATTCATTATGGGATTATAAATACTGAAGGTTAGGCTACATAAGATGGATTTTTAAAGTTTTTACAAGCAAATAAAACAAAAAGGAGCCGAGTGGCTCCTTTTTGCTGTGCAATAAGGGCTATACAAATTGTTATTTGGATTTATTGCGATAGGTGCGCGGCGTTGTACCGACGATCTTTTTAAAAGCACGACCAAAATAGGAGAAACTGTTAAAACCCACGGCTTCCGAGATTTCTGTGATCGGCATGCTAGTATTTGTGAGCAGCCGCTTGGCGTGATGAATCCGTGTTTGGATTAGAAAATCGGTTATAGTCAGACCAATCGTTTTTTTGAACAAATGACACAGATAATACGGATTGATATATAAATCCTGTGCAAGCTTTTCGAGCGAAATATCCGTGGTGAAGTTTTTGGATAAATATTTTACCGCTTCTTCGATTTTGACATTGATTGTATTTCTCTCAATGGGCTCAAGACCATGCTCTTCTCCGTTAAACACAAGGCGGTGTATTTCAAGTAGCATCTCATTGAGGTAAATTCGCATAGCCAAAAAGTCACCAGTATTCAGCTTTACATATTCTTCTTGCAGTCGATCTAGGAGATATTCGAAATGACGCAGACGTTCACCGCTCATTCGTATATGCCTATGCTGGTTACTGCGGTCAAACATACGAAGAAATCGTTGCTGAATTTCAGAATCCAGGAGTTCAGGGAGAAAGTGGATGGCGGTACGTGTGCTGGGTACTTGCAGCTTAGGCGAACTTTTATGAGATTCTAGGGAGCTTATCAGAATCAAGTCGTTGCCTTCAAGCGGATAGATATTTTCTTCTATTAAAAAATAACCACTGCCTTCGTGAAACATATAGATCTCAAATCCGGCATGGGAATGGAAGTTCATGTAAAAGGTTTGTTCAGTTTCTCTATACTTCATATGAATGGGTAGTTCTTGCAATTTATTGTTCACGAAAACGTCAGTCGATTGGTAAGCTCGGTCTTCCATACTCCACTCCTCCTGTATTAGAATGCGCTTTCATACATCATATAGGCTCGTAATCAATAAAGCAATATCGGTATGGTTTTACGCAATTCATCGAGAGAATTGCATCCGTTTTCATAATATACTTGGATTCAGGCCGCTAATAGCGCCGTTGGGAGGTGGCGATATATTGTATGGCGGTATTCAACCAGAGGAGTGGAATTAAGGAAATGATTATTGAAATGAATGAACAAATAAGACATGCCGCTGATCGTGTGTATCGATATATGACGGAAAGCAGATCGACCGATTGGGGAATGAACATCAATGAATGGGACTGGGTCCCTGGTGTAGGTACGATGGCATTGCTGCATTATTACGAGAAGACGGGAAACCAGGAAGTTCTTGATTATTTAATTAGATGGGTCGAAAGAAATCAAGAAAAAGCAGGACGTACGAAAGTTATTAATTCGATGGCGCCGTTCGCCATTTTTCCCAGGCTGTATGAATTAACCAAAGAAACGTATTATTTGGACCAAGCGAAACAAATCTCTCAGTGGATGGTACGAGAGGCTCCGCGAACGCGAGAAGGTGCATTTGAGCATACCGTCACGGAGAAAGGTAGCTTCCCAGAGCAGGTATGGGCAGATACAATGTTTATGGCTGTACTACTGCTTGCCCGCACAGCGAAATTAACGCAAGATTCGGATCTTGCAAAACAGGCTTTGGAGCAGGTCAGCTTGCATATGCGGTTGCTGCAGGACGAAGTGACCGGGGTTCTATTTCACGGCTGGAACAGTGCCGAGAGAAATCATTTATCCGCTGCCAGATGGACGCGGGCGAATGCATGGGTTTGTATAGCCGTACCTGAAATCTTGCAGGACATCGTAGGACTAGTCACGATCCCGTCTGATATAAGGTCTAGCTACAAGCGCATGATGGATGGCTTGATCGAATACCAAAGCAGCAACGGTCTATGGCACACGGTAATGGACCGGACAGACTTTTACCAGGAAACGTCGGGAAGCGCGGGTATTGCCTGCGGAATACTGCTGGCTATCCGTACAGGTCTGTTGGAAGAAACCTATGGAGTACACGTGTTAAAAGCTTTAAAGGGTGTTTTGAGATGTATTAATACTGCCGGAGAAGTGAGCAGTGTTTCCGGAGGGACACCGATCATGCCGACCATCGAGGCGTATCAAACGATTGAGCGTATACCGACCTTGTATGGTCAAGGGCTTGTGTTGATGCTGTTTTCGGAGTGCTTCGGAAATGAGTAAACGAAAGCTATTTTTTGTTCTGGAGGGTTAGGTATGAACTTACAAAAGTCAGCGTCACCTCTGACCAGCCCCCGAAAGGGATCGATATTGCGCAGCATGTATCGCTATCGCAGGTTGTATGTGCTCGCGCTTCCCGGCATCATATATTTTATTATTTTTCATTATGTGCCAATGTGGGGCGTGTTGATCGCGTTTCAAGATTACAGTCCGTTTCAGGGTTTTTTTGGAAGTGATTGGGTCGGGTTTAAACATTTTATTGACTTCTTTCAAGGGGACAATTTTATCAGGTTGCTAAGTAATACACTCGTGATCAGTGTGCTGAAGCTTATCTTTTTCTTTCCTGCACCGATTGTACTGGCGCTTTTACTGAATGAGGTTCGGAATGCACTTTACAAGCGATGGGTACAAACGATCGTCTATTTACCTCACTTCTTATCGTGGGTCATCGTCATAGGGATCTATTCACTGATGTTTTCTTCAACGGGCTTCGTCAATGAACTTGTAGTCATGCTCGGAGGAACGGTCAAGAATTGGATGATGATGCCTGAGCTATTTAAAATAAGCATCGTACTCCAAAATATCTGGAAGGAAACAGGGTGGGGAACGATCATCTTTCTCGCTGCACTAAGCAGCGTATCACCTGAACTCTATGAAGCAGCGGTAATGGATGGGGCAAGCCGCTGGCGCCAGTTGTGGAACATCACGCTTCCTTCGATCCGCCCAACCATCATCATGATGCTGTTACTGCAGCTCGGCCATATCCTTAATGTCGGCTTCGAGCAAATCTTCTTGATGCTGAATCCGCTCGTTATGGATGTTGGTGATGTATTTCCTACTTTTGTGTACCGTGAGGGTATTCTTCAAGGGGACTTCAGCTTTGCCTCAGCGGCGGGTTTGTTCAACTCTCTGGTAGGACTCATCTTAATTCTGAGTGCAAACAAGCTGACCAAAAAACTGGGTGAAGAAGGAATATTCTAAAGAGGTGAAATTATGAGATTCAAAAGAACCCTTGGCGAAAGATTGTTTGACCGCTTGAACTATGTACTACTTGCCCTTGTGTCGGCTGCCATGCTGCTACCCTTTGTCAATGTGCTTGCTTCGTCGCTCTCTACCGGGGTTGGGCTGAGCAGAGGGGGTCTTGTTCTCTGGCCGCGTGGCTGGTCACTGGAGGCATACAGCTATATTTTCAAACAAGGGGATTTAATTCGGGCTTTGGGCGTTACCATCTTTATCACCGTAGTAGGAACAGCACTAAATCTAATCGTTACATTTACCCTCGCGTATGCACTATCGAAATCGCATTTGCCGTTCCGTAATCCGATGCTTATGATGGTATTCTTTACTACACTATTTAGTGGCGGGATGATTCCAACATTTATTCTAGTTAAAGATCTGGGGATGCTGGACAGTCTTTGGTCGCTTATCATTCCCGGAGCGGCAAGTGCATTTAACATCATTATCGTAAAATCGTTCATGCAGACGATTCCAGATGGGCTCGAAGAGTCAGCGACGATTGACGGATGTACGGAATTCGGTACCTTTTTCCGCATTGTGATTCCGGTGTCTATGCCAATCATTGCGACCATGATCCTGTTTTACGCCGTCGGACATTGGAATGAATTTTTTCAAGCGATATTGTATATCAACAACCCACTCAAATGGCCTATGCAAGTGTTCTTGCGCCAAGTGCTTCTGGTATTGAGTTCATCGGAGCTTAACGCTTCTATGATTGATCAGGATCAAATGATGCAGCTGGCTGAACCTATCAAGATGGCGATGATCATTGTGGCTACAGCACCGATTGTTATTGTTTATCCTTTTTTACAAAAGTATTTCGTGAAGGGTGTCATGATCGGTTCAATCAAAGGGTAGATTTCCCCTCGATAATTAAAGTAAGCGATTTATTCCAAGGAGGAATATCAAATGAAAATGCTGTCTAGAAAAAATGCTTATACCTGCTTCACTGCCCTGATTGGGGGAACGCTCATCTTGTCTGGCTGTGGCAATTCGAAGGGAGGTAGTTCTGAGGGAACTGCCAATGCTCCATCCAAGCCAGTACCGATTGAATTCTCGATGAACGTGAACACGGTTCCAGATGTTAATAACAATGAAGGGATCAAATGGTTGAATGAAAAGTTCAATATGGATCTAAAATTCACACCGATTCCAAACTCTAATTTTAAGGAAAAATTCAATGCGATGGTCGCTTCTGGCTCGATGCCTGATGTATTTACCTTTAATTTCGATGCAACCGCGATCAAGCTCATCAAGCAAGGAGCCGTCGCTCCGCTCGACGAGTACATTTCGGAGTATCCGAATTTGAAATATACCCAGCTTCATTATGATAATGTCAGCTATGATGGGAAGGTTTATGGTATTCCTATTGCACGCTCATTGCTTGCTGCTCCAAACGCGCCGCTGATCCGCCAAGATTGGCTGGATAAATTGAACTTGCCTGTTCCGAAGACATTGGATGAGCTGTACGCTACCATGCAGGCGATGACAAATAATGACCCGGACGGCAACGGGAAGAAGGATACGTATGGGCTGCAGCTTGGTGAAATTACTGGTCGAGCAGGCGATTTCAATGGACGGGAATTTTGGGGAACAGGCGACCTGTTATACAGTTTCGGTCTTGATGGCTCGGGCTGGGTGCTGAAGGATGGTCAGCTTGTTATGAACGAAGCGATGCCTGAATATAAAGTTTATCTGGATTGGCTGAAAAAAGCTGTCAGCGAAGGCTTGGTTGATCCTGATTTCGTCTTGAACCAAGCGAATGAGGCACAGGATAAATTTTTCAAAAACGGAAAAGGCGGAATTGCCTTCGACTTTGTTTCGATGATCCGTAATTTTACTTCGACCGTTCCAGTGACTACACCTGGGGCTAAGCTAACTGCATTTGAACCTCCGGTTGGACCTAATGGCGAAAGCGGAGTCGTATCTGGTCCGGGTAATGTAGGTGTCATCTTTATCAGTGCTGAGGCCGCGAAAGATAAGAATAAAGTGAAGACGATTCTGCAATGGCTTGACTACGGTCCGTCCATGGAAAATGGTTATGTTGTAGACGGTGTACAGAAATACAACAAATTGCAAAACTATGGGCTTGATGGCGTTACCTTCAAAACGAACAGTGACGGCAGTGTTGAAGTGACCGATAAGGATAAGCTGAAAAAACTTGGAGGCGGATACATTTTGCCAACTCAAGCACTTCCGAATCCGGAGAACACGAACTATACAAAAGATTCGGATGATCCTGAAACATTGGCACTGGAAATCGCTGCTAACGATATTTTGCTAAAGCATCTGAAAGTAAGCCCCATCGCCGGACTTCATTCCCCTACAGAACAAAACACTCCGGATATGTACATGGATCTTGTAAAAGCCAAAGTGAAATACGTCATGAGTCAATTGAGCTCTGAGGAATGGGACAACGCGCTTAAATCGTTCATGGACAAAGATGGTACAAAAGTGACGCAAGAATTTAATGAAGCACTGAAAAACGCTAAAAAATAAAGCTTCTCCCCCGGTTTCCGGGGGATATTTTCAAATTATCCTCTGTAAAGGAAGGGCAAGACATATGATGAATTCATCAATCCAACAAGTCTATAAAGATGTTATAGAGAAGCAGTGGAAGGATTTCGACAAGCAGTGGCTTGCACTTAAGACTAGGAGAGGCCCAGCCTACAATTATCATACTAATGTGCGCGACGCAGAGGTTCATTTGATTCGTGAATCGTTTTATTTTTCCTTATCTTTACTAGACCGCCAAGATGAGGGCGATGCCGAACTTGCGGCGCAAATGATCGGCTGTCTGCTCGACTTCCAGGAACTAGATAGAGAACACCCTTATTACGGAATTTGGCCTTATTATATGGAAGAATCAGTCGCCGATATGGCCTCTCCTGATCGCAATTGGGCTGACTTCTGTGGGAAAGCGCTCATTCAGGCCTATGTGGATCATGGCGATAAGTTGCCGGCTGAGCTACAGGGTCGAATTAAGAATTCACTGGAGGCAGCTGCTGAATTAATTAAAGAGCGCAATGTATTACCTTCGTATACGAATATTTGTATCATGGGGACTTACGTAGCACTGCTTGCAGGGGAATTGCTCGACAACAAGGACTTGTTCACTTACGGACGGAGTAAATTGAAGCTTCTGCATGAATATTGCACACTGCATGGTGCATTTACGGAGTACAATAGTCCGACTTATACCATTGTAGCGATTGAAGATTTGTCACTTATGCTCAGACATATACGGGACACAGCCAGTTTAGAGATGATCCGTGAGCTGCATGACATGGCGTGGGCTTCCATCGCTGAACATTATCATAGCACTACTGGACAATGGGCAGGACCCCATAGCCGATCATACGAAACGCTGCAAGGAAAGGGATTATTGTCATTCTTACAGCTTGCAGGGCAGGGACGTCTCCATTTCTTGGATGAGGATGAGCTGGAGATCAGCGCGCTTTGGGTGCGTGTCGGGTTAAATATGCCGGAACAGTATGTGTCTTATTTTAAGGAATCACGCGCTGCTTCATACTCGGAAAAGGTGATAGTTAAAGGAGCTATTCCGGTAGTTGCATCTTCTTACCTGACGCCTGAATTAGCGCTTGGTTCTTTCAACCATTGTGATCTGTGGAATCAGCGCAGACCACTGACCGCGTACTGGGGAGAGAGAGGGCATGCTTCCAGCCTGCGTTTCCGCTGTCTTCATGACCAATATGATTTTAGTTCTGGATTGCTACACACGGTTCAGCATCGTGGTATGCTGCTTGGCATCGCTCATTTCTGTGCGGATCATGGTGACAAACATTTTGTCTTGGACCCTATTCATGGAGTGGTTAAAGCTACTTCCTTACTCTTTCGATTTGAATTCGGTGGAGAACGAAGTCAGCTGGTGATGCCGGAGCAGATAGAAGCGGGCAAACCGCTGTTAATCCGTTCTCCATATGTAACGATAGGGCTTGTGTTTGAAGATTACCGTTTTGGAGCTTATATACCGCAGCTTCGCGTGATCGAAGAAGAAACAACAACCTCTCTGGAAATCATCCTATATGAAGGAGCAATTAAGGAGTTGAAGTTAACTGAACTAAAGGAAGCACATCTTGCGTTCGGATTAGTGGTTGAAAATGCGAATGGTTCAGAGGAAGAAATACTTGCTAAGCTTGCTGGTATAAGTACGGTAAACAAAGAGGGGCAGTTACAGCTTGCTTATGAGGATCCGTGCAAAAAGTTGGAATTACAGGTGCCAACTGGGGTATTGCCATTCCGTCAAACGATGGAGCAGGCTGCTGGAAGGATAGAAATTAAGCTCGAAGCGGGAGCGCCGATATGGTCGGTGTAAAAGGAGGAGCAGCTTCACGCTCGCTCCAACAAAAACATGTAAGTAAATATTAAGGTGTGGGAGGTCAACTATGAAGGATAGATTGAAACGAAACCCAAGCAAACGGTGGTACTCGCTGGTACTCACCATACTGCTTACAATCACTGCCGTTAGTCCGGCAGTGGAAGCTGTCGGGCTAACGACCATGACACAGGACACACCGATCTATTACGATAGGGTAGACAATGTCTATCCTGATTTGGCCAGAAGTGAAGTAATGCTGGACTTTTTTGAACAGAACCTAATTGCCAATCAGCAGCCTGATGGACGTTTTGACAATTATCCGCAAAAAGTATATGTCACAGGAGATACCTTAACCGCAGGAAACGTTACAGATAATTACGGTTTTGAGTCTGGCGCATCTGGCATAGCGGAAGGCTGGAGTATTATTGACGAAGCCGAAGGAGCACCAGAACAGGTAAGTGTCGCTTGGCAACAGGATGTTTCTGCGGCTCTGGAGGGTAAGAGTTACTTTGAAATGACAGCGCATTCATTTGGCAGTGCTGCGCTCGTACAGCATATAAGTAATCCGCTACATGTTTTGGTGGACTACACAAATCCCGCTGATGTAACGCTAAAGCCTGGCAGCCTGATGATTTTCAGCGCTTTTTATAAAGCGGATCAGGTTATGACAACACCACAAGGTCGGGGAATTTATGGCAAAGTGACATTTGTGGATCAGGGTGGTACCCCGATTGGAGACCCTTATGTGTTCAATGCTGCATCCAATGCTGCATCCAATGCGGTAGACTGGCAAGAGATTCGCGGGCTTGTGACGGTTCCTCCACAGCAGCCTGCTGGCATTATTGTGCAAGTAGGCTTGGATGAGAGTAAAGGAACCGTAATGTGGGATGGTGTCCGTCTGATGCGTGTGAACACATCGGTTGGAAGCGATCAGATTCCATATGCAACGAAAGGAACAGCAGCAGTTCCGAACGCCGGATTTGAATCGTCTGCTTCATGGATGCCGGTGACAGAAAGCGGATCGGTGGATTCCATAACACCGTCGGTCGCTGGAGGTTATAGTGGAAAGGGTGGCTGGATTGTGTCCTCATCCACCTCGGCTGTCGCTCTACTGAGCAATACGCTGTCCGCATCTGGTAACGGGACGCGGCAGTTTGGTGGGGATTATCGCATTTTCAACGTGAAGTACAAAACAGAACCGGGTTTTACCTCTACCGAAGAACATGGCGTAGAAGCTCGTCTTATCTATCTTAATCAAAGGAAGGAGCAAATCGGCAGCCAGAGCTTTTATGGAGATTCGACAGGGGGAGAGTGGATGGAGATCAATGGCGTCTTTGATACTCCATATCCCGTTTATTATGTGCGGATCGAACTGCGGAGCAATCATGCCCAAGGCACGGTAGTTTTTGATAATGTCTCATACATTGGTGTAGATCAACAGGCCAGCAGTACGGAGGCGGGCTTCGGCACGATAGGGCTGCTCGCTTTCAACTGGGTCCGCGGCGGCAAAACAGACGAGATGCTTGCCAAACGTGCTAGAGACGGACTTGATTTTTATTTAAATAGTAGAGTCACTGCAATCGATAATATTGCTAATGCAAGTAAGTTAATGCCCGGTCAGGCTAACAGTGGGGCAGCTTATGTTCCATACAGCGTAAGTGGTGCTACTACAGGTGCAGATTATCCAACGACAGCCTTTGGTCTGCATAACTTGGCTACGGCTATCGAGTATGGAGACGACTTGTTTACGCCACAGCAAATGGAGGACGCCAAGGAGAAAGCTTTGTCAATGTGGAATTGGCTCACTCGGGTAAGCCAATTCAATACACAGCAGTCTATGAACCAATCACTTGTCGCTTTGTTAGGTGGGATTCAGATGGCGAACCTGGTTCAAGATGATGCGTTGAAAAGAGAAATTCGCGATTATTATGCGGCAGGCATCGACGGCACAAATCTCCCGATAGTGTCTGGTGGCATGCGCAAGGCCGCGCGGCAAAATATCGATGGTTATGATATTTTTTACGAAGTTAATGGATTTGACGTGAGTTATGCGGGCGTTTCGTTAAGCGACTTAGCCGGTATTATGCAGGCTCTTCCCGATCAGGATGCTGGTTATGGTGATGTGAAGGAACTGCTATATCAGGATGGCTTGGAAATGGCGAACTATTTCAACATTCGCATGTCTGCGGATGGGTGGATTTTTGCGGGATCACGGCATAACGAGGGCGGCAGCTCAGCTTATAATATGGGGAACTTTTCAGGGCTTTCGTACTGGGGTCATGCACTGCAAGCGGATCTCGGTCGTTTTTTGATCAAATCGTTCGGCTCTCCTGTAATGTCATACGGGGATACAGCCAATTTGGGACATCTAGCGGTACATGGTCCGCTGCAAATGTACGAAACAATCAAGCGATATCCGTGGGATCGTACTCAGCAGCAGAAGCTGGAAGATAGCAGCATGCGCAAAGGAGAGGTATCGATTTATTTTAAAGCCGATTCCAAGCAGCCGCTTAATATTTCTGTATCCGGCACCGATTTCATGGAGAGCCTGCACGATACCGGAAAGGATGATCCCGATAAACCAGGCTTCCCAAAAATCGATCGGGTGAACGGTTGGTATGCAAAAGGGGCTGACGGAAACTGGAAATACGATGATATCAAACAGCTTACAGTGAGTCACGAGCTTCCTTCTTATTATGTACACCAAGATGAAGGTACGACAGCGAATGGAGTTAATTTGACGAAGCAATATTACATCACCGACGGCAAATCGTTATATAATCTTTTAGCGGTCCGGTTCGGATCTGCTCAAAGCTATTTATCACTTGGTGAACTGATCGGCTTGCCATATATGTCTGTACCAAATCGGGTGTATATTCCGGGGGAGAATGAGCTTGATCGGATTCGTATTAATGGTCTTTACGGCACGGACGGTACGCCACTGCTCGATTTAGCTCAGGATAGCGGTTCTGTATCAGCACCTGCTTTTGTGGCGGGGACGGCCAGAATTACCGGATTCCCGATGTTGAAGGCGGAGAATGCACCCGCTGGAGGAGCAGCCAAGCCGACATGGTTATCCACTGCAGATGAGGGGGCGCTAAGCACAGGATTTGTTACTACACCCGGAAAAATTATGGACGATTTGTATTCAAAAGCGTTATGGGATCCAACGAATGTTCGTTCTTCCGCGAACAACGGAAATATCGTTCAGTTCGCCAACAGCGATAAGATTACTGTTCAAGTAACGGACAGTACACTTCCTGTATCCTATAAAGAAGGAGACTGGGTCTACTTCGTTAGTAAAATCGAGCCTAATGCAGAGGCGTCCGGCTTTACAGTCAAATCAGTTGCGAAGTATACAGGACGAACGGACGTACTTCGTGTATTGATGATTGAAGATGAAGGGATGCAACTGGTGTTGTATGACGGGCACTCCCTGTTTATTGATAAAGCGGGGAAAGCAGCTTTAATTGATGGTCATCTCGTTCATGGATCAGGTTTGTCTTTGCTTAGGGGACAACTAGACCGTTCATTAGGAGACGATCCAGAACAATTTCCATATATATTAGATTTGAACGGGGACGGCCAAATTGATGCTGATGATTTGGAATTAATGTCAGTGAATCAACTTCAGACAGAGTAGTATCAAAAAAAGGAAGAAGTCGCGAGGACTTCTTCCTTATTTAAATTATTTAAGCTTATATACACGAGCTTCATAAGGACGAAGCTGAATTGTGTTTAGTTCTTCTTCTGGATTTATTTCGTAGTTGGCAATAAGCAATTCCTTCGCTTGGAATTTCACAGTAGAAGGAAGTTCGAAAGTCGTAGGCTCTCCGAAGAAATTCAATACAACCAGTAGCTGTTCTTCTCCAAGAGTACGTAGATAAGCGTATACCTGCTCATTCTCCTCGGCCAAGATTGTATAGTTTCCGTATACGATAATCTCATGCTGCTTACGCAGTTCAATTAGCTTCTTATAGTAGTGGAAAATAGAATCGGGATCAGCCAGTGCCTTCTCTACGTTGATATCTTTGTAGTTAGGGTTCACAGCCAACCACGGATTGCCGGTAGTGAAGCCTGCCTGCGGTTCCGAGTTCCATTGCATCGGCGTACGGCCATTGTCCCGACCTTTGATGTAAATGGAATTCATGATTTTTTCTTCCGAGTGTCCGGCAGCCAAGTATTCCTTATACATATTTACAATTTCAATATCCTTGTAGTCATCGATGGAAGCAAATTGAACATTTGTCATGCCGATTTCTTCACCTTGATAGATGTAAGGTGTACCTTGGAGCGTGTGAAGCAGTGTTGCTAGCATTTTGCCAGACTCTTTCGGGAACAGCTTATCATCACCAAAGCGGGATAGCATACGTGGCTGATCATGGTTGTTCATATACAAGCTGTTCCAACCCTTACCGTCGAGTGCGACTTGCCACTTGGAAATAATGGACTTAATGTCCGCCAGCTTCCAAGGCTGTACATTCCATTTACCTCCAGGACCGGAATCGACGTCCATGAGCTCGAAATGGAATACCATGTTCAGCTCGTTACGATCCTCGGAAACATACAGTGAAGCTTCTTCTGGAGTGACATTAACGGCTTCACCCACGGTCATGATATCGTACTTGGATAGCACCTCACGGTTCATTTCCTGCATATACTCATGTACGCGTGGACCGTTAACGAAATAGTCTCCACCGAAGTGGTACGTAGGCTGTTCTCCGTTACTTTCCCCAGAAACGCTAGGTAATTCCGGTACTTTGGAGATCAGGTTGATTACGTCCATGCGGAAGCCGTCAATTCCTTTATCCAGCCACCAGGTCATCATATCGTAGATTTCCTTGCGGAGCTTTGGATTGTCCCAATTTAGATCAGGTTGTTTACGGGAGAAGAGATGGAGGTAATATTCCTCCGATTTCTCATCGTATTCCCAAGCTGATCCACTGAAGAAGGAGCCCCAGTCGTTCGGCGGCTGTCCGTCTTTACCCGGACGCCAGATATAATAATCACGATAAGGATTATCCTGCGATTTGCGGGACTCTACGAACCAAGCATGCTCATCTGAGGAATGGTTGACCACAAGGTCCATAATCAGCTTCATGCCACGGCTGTGAAGACCAGCAAGCAGTTCCTCCCAATCGGAGAGCGTTCCGAAATCATCCATAATACTTTGATAATTACTGATATCATAACCGTTATCGTCATTAGGCGACTGGTACACTGGGCACAGCCACACCACGTCGACACCAAGATGATTTAAATAATCGAGTTTCGAGATAATCCCTTGCAGATCACCAATGCCATCCCCGTTACTGTCTTTAAAGCTGCGAGGGTAAATTTGATACACTACGCTTTCTTTCCACCATTTTTTATCCAAGGTTGTAATCTCCTATCTCTATATAGATCTAGCTATTTTATTTAATGGACCCTGATGTAAGTCCGCTGATAATCCATTTTTGTGCGAACAAATAGACGATGAGCATCGGGGTTAATGCGAGCAAATATGAAGCGAAAGCTAAGTTGAAATCTGTACTGAACTGCCCCTGGAATACATATTGTACCAGCGGAAGTGTGTAGGAATCCTGATCGCCGAGCAGAACCAGCGGTAGCATAAAGTCATTCCAAGTGGATAGACAAGACAGGATACCGATCGTTGCACTAACAGGAGCAAGAAGTGGAAAAATAATCTTCCAGAACGTTCCAAAGGTCGATGCGCCGTCTACTGTAGCCGCTTCTTCCAGTTCATACGGAATGGAACGGATATAACCGGTGTAAACAAACACGTTAAAGGCCAGACCATAAACGACGTATAGAATAATAATCCCTACAATGTTGTTCATGTGTAGATCCGTAGTCACTTTGACCACAGGCAGCATGATAATCTGGAAAGGGATAAACATTGCGCTGATAAAATAGAAGTACAGCACTTTGAAAAATCTTCGCTTCATATTACGTGCAATAGCATAGGCTACCATGGAGTTGGTAAGCAATATGAACACGACTGTTGTAACGGTAATCACGGTACTATTTCCTAATGCATTGAAGAAATTCGTTGCTTTAATCGCATTGGAGAAGTTCTCAAAATGCAGGCCAGTTGGCAGCGAGAAGATAGATTGAGCCATTTCCTCGGGATTCTTGAGTGCGATGGCAATGGTCATGTACAGCGGAAACAGGATCAGTAGTGAGCCTAGGGCGATAAGAATCGTTACAGGCCAGTTGGTTGATTTTTTGATCATAAGTCCATCTCCCGTTTCTGCAGAAATTTAAGCTGAAGGGCGGAGATAACGACAATCACGATAAAATAAATCACGGCGTTCGCCGATTGATAGGCAAATTCTCCGCCTTGGAAGCCGCCTGTGTAGATTAAGTGGGCAATGGATTGCGTTGAACGACCTGGACCCCCGCCTGTCAAGGCAACGATTTGGTCGAATACCATTAGACCGCCCTTCATCGCGAGCACCATATTGATGGTGAAGAAGGAAGCAAGCATTGGGAACGTAATGCTCCAGAATTCTCTCCAGCGGCTAGCGCCGTCCAGATTGGAAGCTTCGTAAAGATCATGAGGAATGGTTTGAAGGCCCGCGAGATAGAGAATCGTGTTATAAGCAATCCCCTGCCAAACGGCTACAATGACGATACCGATCCAAGCCCAGTCCGAGTTACCGAGAATGTTCTGTGATAGGAATTCGCTGCCGAGCTTCGCACCCCAAATAGGGAATACATTAGCGAACAAGTAGTTAAAAATAAAACCAACAATCAATACGCTGAGGATATTAGGCAGGAAATATACACCGCGGAAAAAGTTTTTGGCTTTAATCTTGGCGTTAAGCCCAAGCGCAATCAACAAACTGATGATGTTGATGAGAATAGTTGTTAAGATGGCATATTTAAAAGTGAACACATATGAATTCAGCACATTTTCGTCTTGAAAAATGTTAATGAAGTTCTTAAATCCTACGTAATCAAAGCTGTCACTGAAGCCGTCCCAGTTAGTGAACGAATAATAAATACCCTGCAGTGCAGGAAAGGTGTGAAAGGCAAAGAAAAGAAGCAATGCCGGTATAGTCATTAGATAAAAGGCGACTCGGCGTTTGGCCATCATGTAATCCTCCTTGGAAAAGAGAAAGAGAAGGGGGAGTCCCGTTCTCTTTCTCGGCTCTTATTTGTCAGGTCTTGTTATTTCCGGTCAGCTACCTTATCCCATTCTTTATCAAGCTGTTTCAGGTACGCATCAACATCTTTCTTTTGCAGGAAGGCTTGATTGATGGTATCCACTTTCATGGCACTTGGGATGTAGTGGTCCGCAAAGTCGGCCAAGTTACCTGAGGTAAATGCTGCTTTGAAGCCGTCCATTGTCGGATCATCTTGTGTTACACCTTGCACAGCTGGGAATGCTTTTTGCTCGTTAATGTAGAGGCTGACATTCTCAGGCTGGAGCAGGAATTCCACGAATTTTTTAGCTTCTTCTTTATGTTTAGTGCTCTTAGAGATAGTCAACAATGTGTCTACGCCAGAAATGACCTTATTGTTAGCAGCATCATTTGTCGCTGGGAAAGGGAATACACCAAGCTCAATGGATGGATTAGCCTTCACGATTTCTGGGATCGCCCATACCCCTTGCAGATACATTGCAGATTCACCTTTTGCGAAAGCTGTGTTGCCGTCATTGTAGCCTTTTCCAAAAATATCTTTCTGACCGAACTCCGTCAGCTTAAGCAGCTTTTCAGCAATTTCGTTGAAGCTGTCTGCGAAAGTCACAGTACCTTCAGTACGCTGCTTGAAGAAATCATTGCCTTTTATGATTGTAGAGAGGGAGTTGAACGGCGTAAGGGTTGTCCAGGAATCCTTAAGGGTCAGGTAAAAAGCATTTTTACCGCTGTCCTTGAACTTTTGAGCGACGGCAATGAACTCGTCCCAAGTGGTTGGCACAGTAACGCCGGCTTCAGTGAACATCGCTTTATTGTAAATGACACCACTTGCGTTCGAAGAGAATGGAAGACCATTCAGCTCGCTAGAACCCGTCAGGTCTTTCAGCATTTGAACATAAGCAGGCTGGATACTTTCAGCAAGTGGATCACTAGAGAAGTCTTCAAACAGACCACTTCCGGATAATGTTTTGTAGGTGTCAGTGGCACCGATACCGACCACGTCAGGAATGTCTTTTTTAGCTGCACGAGTCTTCAGCACGGTTTCGGCATCCGGTGGGTTCACTTGAGTGACTACGATGTTCGGATTGGCTTCATTAAATTTCGCAACCAGCTTGTCGAAGGTGGCTTTGGCTTCGGTCTTATTTTGGAAAAACTCGATTTTCACCTTGTCACCGGAGGAGTTCCCGCCGCTAGATGTGTTGTCAGCCGCATTGTTACCACTATTGCTACCGCAGGCGCTAAGCACGGACATAGCCAGTAGACTAACCATTACGGGTTTAATTGTTTTTTTCATGATAAATCCTCCTAATAATGTGTTGGTATTATGGTGAATTTGGTAAGAGTAAACGTTTACGTTGATTGCAAATTTAAATGATATGCATGTTCTTCTAAGCGACGGGTATGCCATAAAAGAGACAGTAAACGTTTACGTAATATTGATAAAAAGACTTAGGTAAGCGATCTTACCGTTTGTCTTTCCACAATTGTGTGATCGACAATCTGGCTGTTCACAGACTCGCCTGTTTCAATCATCTGAATGAGCTTCTCCACGGCGATCTTTCCAATATCGTACAGCGGTTGGCGTACTGTTGTTAAAGGCGGAATAACCATTTTGGCTAATCCAAGATCGTCATATCCCATAATGGAGATATCCTCGGGCACGCTTAGACCATTTTTGATAACGGTGGAGAGGGCACCAATCGCCATTTCATCACTAGCAGCAAAAACGGCAGTCACATCAGGCGCTTGCTCCAAAAGAGTCTCCATAGCTATACTTCCGCTCTCATACAAAAAATCTCCGTAAGCAAGATAGCGGCTGTCAAAAGGAATGCCATTTGCTTCAAGCGCATGCTTGTAACCTTCTGCTCTTGGCGCACCAGCGATAAGATCGCTAGGGTTCCCACTAATCATGGCTATTTTGCGGTGACCTTTTGAAATTAAGTAGAGGATAGCGTCAAAAGCAGCTCGATAATCATCTACTTTCACATAAGGGACCTTGGCGAATTCTGTTTGGGAAGAGACCAGTACAACGGGGATCCTCATGGTTTCTAGCACATCGTAATATTCTTTCTTAAGGACTTCACTCGAAAAAATAATGCCATCAACCTGTTTCTCTCTCAGGAGCTGCAAATACTTCAACGTTCTTTTACCGTCCTGATCGGTATTGCATACCATCACACTGTAGTTCCGGTCATTGGCCAATTCTTCAATACCTTTGAGCAGATCGGAAGAGAAGGCACCAGAAACACTAGGGAACATAACACCAATGGTCTGTGTACGCTTATTGATTAGACCCCGGGCAATCGCATTGGGTTGATAACCAATTTCTTTGATCGCCTCATTTACCTTTTGTTTCGTTTTGTCCGAATACCCACTTAAATTGTTTAGCACGCGAGAGACTGTGGCAATGGAAACGTTCGCTTTCTGTGCAACATCTTTAATCGTTGGGTTCATTCCTATGAGCTCCTTAAACTACGGTTATCCTTGAATTAAACGCTTACGCTGATGAGAGTAAGTTATGAAGGAAGAGAACGTAAACGCTTACCCCGAATATAAATGCTGGTAGGCGCTTTTGTCAACTGTACTTAAAAAATAAAAAAATGATCAAAACTACGCAAGAGCAGTAATCTTTTAATAGGAATGATACCGATGTATATACCAAAAATTTACTTAGAAATATCGGAATTGACAAAAGAATATTGGAGGTCTAACATTTAGAGAGTAAACGCTTACGTAAAATTTTAAAATATGGCATGCAAGCCCTGGTTTTAATGATTTACTCGGATAAGGAGTTGCATTTATGAATATTTATCTCGAGATTCCGGATGTAGATAAGCACTTTCCTTACCGCAGTTTACTCTGCAATGGTGATACGTTGTGTTATCCGCATTGGCATAAAGAAATTGAAATTATCTATGTTACCAAAGGAAGCCTGAATCTGGGAATTAACGATACCCCTATTCACATGGAGCAGGGCGAGGTTCAGTTTATCAATGGTGGGGATGTGCATTATTTTCTCTCTTCACCTGAGAGTGAACGGGTAGTGATTCAATTTGACCTGAATTTGTTCCAGGAAGTAGCCGCTTTGAACGGTAATGACTACTCACTTCGTGAGGTCTTTACGCTTATGGAGTATTCCAGTTCAAGATGGCCCGTGGCAACTGCCGCGAAGGTCAAAGGGCTGATTGAGAGTATTTACGAGGAAGATGTACAGCGAAGAGAAGGGTATGTTTTTCTAATCAAGGCTAGATTGTTTGAACTGCTGACCGTTATTTTACGGGAGGTGCCAAAGAGTCCGATCAAGAAACAGCCTAAGTTCTCGGAAGATACACTGAATCAATCCAGAGAAACACTGGAAAGACTAGAGCGGATTTTTATTTATGTGGAGCAGCATTATCAGGAGGCTATTTCGCTGAATGAGGTAGCTAATTATATGGGTTTTAGTCCTTATTATTTCACCAAATTGTTCAAGAAAAACACGGGCATGACCTTTATCGCGTTCTTAAATGAATACCGGCTTAACAAAGCCAAATGGATCTTGATCAATGAAGATCTGCCGATGTCTGCCGTGGCGGAAGCAGCCGGGTTTGGCAGCGTGAAGACCTTCCATCATTTTTTCAAGGAAGCAACGGGGATATCCCCGCTGAAATACCACAAGACAATATTCGGGAATAATACAGCAAGATTGCAGGAAGAAAGCCCTTCCTCAGCTTTGTATGATAGAGATATCAAAACAGGAATAAGTGGAGGTTAGACCAGAATGACTTTAACAGTAGGAATTATCGGCTGCGGAGGTATTGCGAACGGCAAGCACATGCCCGCGTTAAAAAAAGTAGAAGGTGCGCGAATGGTTGCTTTTTGTGATATCGTCGCTGAACGTGCCGAGAAGGCAAAAGCGGAGTTTGGAGATGAGCAGTCCGTAGTTTACACAGATTATAAAGAGCTTCTTAACGATGCAAGTATAGATGTGATTCATGTATGTACGCCGAACATTTCCCATGCGGAGATTTCCATTGCGGCTATGGAAGCAGGCAAACACGTAATGTGTGAGAAGCCGATGGCTAAAACCACGGCAGAAGCACAAGCGATGATCGAGGCCTCAGAGCGAACTGGGAAAAAGCTGACCATCGGTTATCAGAACCGTTTCAGACCAGATTCAGCTTATCTGCATGCGGTATGTGAGAATAATGAGCTTGGTGAGATCTATTACGCCAGAGCTAAGGCTATCCGTCGTCGCGCTGTCCCAACTTGGGGTGTGTTTTTGGATGAAGAAGCGCAAGGCGGCGGTCCGTTGATTGATATCGGCACCCATGCGCTCGATTTGACCCTGTGGATGATGGATAATTACAAACCTAAATATGTCGTGGGCAACGCTTATCATAAGCTGTCCGGTCGTAAAAATGCTGCAAATGCTTGGGGCCCGTGGGATCCTGAGAAGTTTACAGTTGAGGATTCCGCCATTGGATTCATCACTATGGAGAATGGGGCTACCATCGTCTTAGAAGCAAGCTGGGCACTGAATACACTCGATGTCGGTGAGGCCAAAACGGTACTTTGTGGGACTGAAGGCGGAGCAGATATGGAGAACGGTCTGCGCATTAACGGAGAAGCCTACGGTAAAACATTTGAAAAGCATATCGGTCTGGATGCCGGTGGCGTCGACTTTTATGATGGTGCGGGAGATGATCCTGCGATGATAGAGGCAGCTCAGTGGATTGACAGCATTGTAAATGACACCGAGCCTGTAGTGAAGCCGGAGCAGGCGTTGGTTGTGACTCGCATCTTGGAGGCTATTTATAAATCCTCTGAAACTGGAATGCCTGTGTTTTTTGAATAATTAAGCAAATTCGATGGTCATAGATAAATATGAACTAGGAGTGTGTCCCAAGTGACAAGAGTAACCGTATGGAATGAATTCCGTCATGAACGGCAGGAAGAAAGAATTCTTAAGGTCTATCCGCAAGGTATTCATGGACAACTGGCCAGCTTCCTTCAAGAAGCAGGACTGGACACTCAGACAGCTACGCTGGATGAACCAGAGCACGGGCTGACGCAAGAGGTATTGGATAACACGGATGTACTGATCTGGTGGGGACATATCGCCCATCATGAAGTAAGTGATGAGATTGTAAACCGTGTACATGCGCGAGTGCTGCAAGGTATGGGACTTGTAGTGCTTCATTCGGGCCATATGTCCAAAATCTTTATGAAATTAATGGGCACCAGCTGCGATCTGAAATGGCGTGAAGCTGAGGAGAAGGAGCGCCTGTGGGTCATGGACCCAAGTCACCCGATTGCTGAGGGTATTGGTGAATACATCGACTTGGAGCAAGAGGAAATGTACGGTGCGCATTTTGATGTGCCAGCACCAGAGAGTCTTGTATTTGTCGGCTGGTTCGAAGGCGGCAACGTCTTCCCAAGCGGATCGACCTACCGTAGAGGCAGCGGGAAGATCTTTTATTTCCAGCCTGGTCATGAATCTTACCCAACCTATTACAACAAGGATATTCAAAAAGTTATCATCAATGGCGTGAACTGGTGTGCCCCAACGAAACGTGACTATCCGGTTTACGGACATTCTGAAGCCTTAGAGCCTATCAAAGAAAAGGTGGTCGTATAAATGAAATTAGGCGTATTTGATCCTGTATTTGGAAGCTTGAGTCTTGACGAGATGTTAGATAAAATCGCCGCCGCAGGTTTGAATGCGGTAGAAATCGGCTCGGGTGGTAATCCCGGTAATGCTCACTGTCCGACAGATGAGCTGCTTGCCAGCGAGTCAGCACGTCAAGAATATTTGGAAAAGTTCACGAAACGTGGCATTATGATCAGTGCCTTCAGTTGCCATAATAACCCGATTTCACCAGATAAAGAAGAAGCCCGCGCTGGGGATGAAATTCTCCGTAAATCGATCAAGCTGGCTTCACTCATGGGTGTTAAGGTCGTGAACACCTTTTCGGGAACGGCTGGGGACAGCGATGAGGCAAAAGCACCGAACTGGCCAGTCACGCCTTGGCCTACCGTGTACAGCGACATCAAAACCTGGCAGTGGGAACATAAGCTGATCCCTTACTGGAAGGAAATCGGCAAGCTGGCCGAGGAGCATGGCGTTAAGATCGGCATCGAGCTGCATGGCGGCTTCCTGTGCCACACCCCTTATACGATTTTGAAGCTTAGAGAAGCAACCTGCGATGCTATCGGAGCCAATCTGGATCCGAGCCATCTGTGGTGGCAAGGTATTGATCCTGTAGGTGCTATTAAGATTCTCGGTAAAGCTGGCGCGATTCACCATTTCCATGCCAAGGATACTTACTTGGATCAGGACAACATCAATATGTATGGTTTGACCGATATGCAACCTTATGGCGATGTGCAGACCCGCGCATGGACCTTCCGCTCCGTTGGTTGTGGGCACAGCATATCTGAGTGGTCAGATATCATGAGCGCGCTGCGCACTTACGGTTATGATTACGTGGTGAGCATCGAGCATGAAGACCCTCTTATGACGGTTGACGAAGGCTTCCAACGTGCAGTAACCAATTTGCAATCCATTCTTATTCATGACCAACCTCAGGGTATGTGGTGGGTGTAAGGTCAATTTAGAAAGCCTTGATTCTCTATTAAGAGAATCAAGGCTTTTTTTGTGTGTAGTGGGGGTGGAGGGGAAAACGGAAGAGCGGAAGGGGAGAACGGCAGAGCGGGAGGGGAAAACGGAAGATCGGAATGAAAGAACGGAAGAGCGGAAGGGAGTAGAAATGAGCTGGCAAAGAGATAGGGAGGAGGTAGAGACGAGTAGGAGCTAATAAGAAACGAACTAGAAACTAACCAGAAATGTACTGGGAACGAACTAGTAACTAAACCAGAAATGAAACAAGAAACGAACGAAAAACCAACTAAAAACGAACTAAAAACGAACGAACTAACTAACTAACTAACTAACTAACTAACTAACTAACTAACTAACTAACTAACTAACTAACTAACTAACTAACTAACTAACTACCAATCAAAAATGAACTAGTTTGCTAACGGACTCAAATGCAGCTATTCGCGTGTTTTAGGTCTTTTTGAGCGAGTTTCGGACCCGAGAGACCTTATTGGTCGTGAAAAGTAAGGAATTCGAGGTGTTTAGAGCAAATAACTGCGCTGGAGTCCGATAGCATCTCAAAACAGCGGATTTGTTGCAAATAGGGTCTCTGGAGTCCGCAACTAATGTGCTTATGCGCTAGCTGATCTTCGATGGTAAAACCGTAGTTAGTTTGGGGGCTGGTGCGTTGAGCTTCGGTAGAATGGGATACGGGTAAATGTGCAGCGCAGTTAGTCTGGGACTGGAGCGGAGCGTGGTGGAGATGTGGTGGAGATGTGGTGGAGATGTGGTGGAGATGTGGTAGAGATGTGGTGGAGAAGTGGTGGAGAAGTGGTGGAGAAGTGGTGGAAAAATGGTGGAGTTTTGGTGCAGATGTGGTAGGTAACTGTGCTAACGGTAACGGGCAAATGAGCGGACGCAGTAATGTATGAGACGTAGGGCGGAAATGTATGAGACGTAGGGCGGAAATGTATGAGACATAGGGCAGAAGTGTATGAGATGTAGGGCAGTAATGTATGAGACGTAGGGCAGTAATGTATGAGACATAGGGCAGAAATGATAGAGACATAGGAAAGAACAAGGTAGAACTGTGCTAAAGGACTCAGATGCAGCTATTCGCGTGTTTTAGGTCTTTTTGAGCGAGTTTCGGACCCGAGAGACACTATTGGTCGTGAAAAGCAAGGGATTCGAGGTGATTTGAGCAAATAACTGCGCTGGAGTCCGATAGGATCTCAAAACAGCGAAATAGATGCAAATAGGGTCTCTGGAGTCCGATAGCATCCCAAAACAGCGAAAAAGTTGCAAATAGGGGCTCTAGGGTCCGCAACTTATGTGTGTATGCGTTAGCTGATCTTTGCGTATCCAAAGGTCGGCTTTTTGTCGTGCATTCACTGGTTACAGTATTGCAATCTCTGCGTCAAGCGGGAGGGGACGAGTTGAAAAGAATAGGTACAGGCTGGTACGCAACATATTTGAAATGATTTCGTCTTTATATAACGGAGGTGGAGCAAGATGAATTTATGCTTTTCGGGAGGCCGGTTTCAAACTTTTTTACAGCGGAACATTAAACTGATGCTTGTATTTGGGCTTTTGTTCGCTGCTTGCTTTACAGGAGTTGGAAGGGTGGAAGCTGCTGGCTCAGATCTGATCATCGTGAACAAAAAAACAAACAAACTCGCGTATTTCAGTGACGGCAAGCTGGTGAAGACTTTTCCGGTTGCCACAGGGAAGTCGAAGGAACTGACGCCAGAAGGTAGCTTCAAAATGGTGGTTAAAGTAAAAAACAGACCCTACTACAAAGAGAAAATTCCCGGTGGGGATCCGGCCAATCCGCTTGGCGACCGCTGGCTGGGGCTGGAAGTGAACGGGACCTATGGCACGACGTATGCGATTCACGGCAATAATAATGAGTCATCGATAGGGAAGTATGTTAGCGCTGGTTGTATTCGAATGCATAATGATGATATTCATTGGCTGTATCCAAAAGTAGCCAAGAATACTCGAGTTATCATTACAACGAGCACACTGGCTATGGAGAATATTGCAACTAAAAACGGGTATTCTGTAGGAAGCAATAAGTTTGCGGGGATTTTTGAGATCAATGGGACGACAACAAAGCTGAAGGATCCTTTTATATTGGAAAATTCCCGTGTGTTTGTTCCGCTGAGAGAATCCGTGGCCTTACTGGGTGGAACTTTGCAGAGTGAAGCGGGGACAGGTGCACTGCTAATTACGATCGGCAATCGTACGGTGACACATAAGCCATTATCCAATAAGGCTATTGTGAATGGAAAATCCATTACGATTTTACCGTCACGCAATGAAAATAACCGATTACTAATTCCGCTGAGTATCTTGCCTGATTTATTTGCTGTTCAGGTGCAGTGGAATGCGCAGACTCAGGTGGTAAAGATTAAGTTATAATTGTTCTTGACCTTTTATTTCTGATTTAAATTGTTATATACTGTACTTATTCTAAAAATGCGGACAATTACGGAGGGCCACCGACTGATGAATAACTAACACGTTTCCTGAAACAGACCATAAAGTTTGTGAAGTGCATATGCACAAGTCACGGAGCACCCGCGCAGGGTGATAACGGTCAGGGATACGTGTGTCGGTCGGGGGCCTTACGATGCTTTTATATGGATAGTTCTATCTATTGTGTTGGTTTACTCTGCATCCAGCAGGTGATCACGGCCGTAGTCTATCCATGTCTGGGCACATTCCCCCTTCATACGCTATTCGACCGCAGACCGCTGGCTGCGGTTTTTTATTTGCAATGAAATCGGAGGAATGAAAGATGACTGTAATTAAAGCGAAGAATTTACGTAAGGAATGGAACGGGATCCCTTTATTTAAGGAGGTATCCTTTGAGATAGCAGAAGGAGAGCGCGTGCTTTTATTTGGACGAAATGGGATTGGCAAAACCACACTGCTTAAGGGGCTGATCGGTCGGCTTACTTTTGAAGAGGGAAGTATCTATCATGGCCTGTCATCTGAAGAATGGGGTGTGCTCGATCAACAGCTTGAGGTACCAGGGGAAGTAACCGCATTGGAATACGTTCTTTCAGGGCCAGCGCAGCTGCCTGAATTAAAACGCCAGCTGGAAGCCCTCAGTCAGAGATTGCAGGAGCAGAAAGCTGATAACGAAGCTGAGTTGGCTGAATATGCAGAGGTGTACGATGGTTACTTGCAGCTTGATGGATATGGCTGGGAGGTCAAAGCGGAAAAAAGTCTAAAGCAGCTCAAGCTTGAACATGCAGTCTGGGATTTGCCATACGCCTCACTTAGTGGAGGGCAAAAGACACGGGTGCAATTAGCAGCATTATTAGCCCGGCAGCCCAAGCTATTGATTCTGGATGAACCGACCAATCACATAGATGGAGAAACGATGGAGTGGTTGGAGCATTGGGTGTGCAACTACCCTGGAACGGTGTTTTATGTATCACATGATCGTACATTTATTGATCGAACTGCGACGTCTGTGCTGGAGCTTAGTCCGGAGGGATGCCGGCGTTATTCGGGTGGATATACACAGTACCGGGAGCAGAAGACTATAGAGTTGAGAACATTGGAGGGACAATATAAAAAGCAGGAGCAAGAAAAGGAGAAGCTGCTGGAGAGCATTAGGCGGTATGCAGAATGGTTCCAGCAAGCGCATCGTGCTGCCGGACAAAACGATTTCCTGCGTTCGAAATCCAAGAAGAATGTGTCTCGTTTCCATGCCAAGGAAGCTGCGCTGGAACGGTTAAATAAGAACCGTGTAGAATTGCCCCGCGAGACTGGCAAGCTGAAGATGAAGCTGGAAAGCGAAGAGTTTCTGGCAGATTCTTTACTGACACTCCGTGAGATAGAGTTTGCGTATGAGGGGAGTGCGCCTTTTCTATGGGATTTCAACTTGTCGCTAAACCGGGGAGACCGATTGTCTATTCTGGGTCCTAATGGTGTTGGAAAGTCTACGCTGTTGAAATTAATTGCAGGGATCAATAAGCCTACAAAAGGTGAAGTGCGGCTGCATCCACGGACGACAATCGGTTATTTTGCACAAGAGCTAGATAACTTAGAGATGAACTCTACGATTCTGGATAGCTTGCTTGAACTGCCGGGAATGACCCAGACGGAGGCGCGGACAATTTTGGGTTGCTTTTTATTTACGCGGGACGATGTATTTAAACGGATTGGGGATTTGAGTCTGGGGGAGAAATGCCGTGTGGCTTTCCTCAAGTTGTATTTTGGAAAAGCGAATTTATTGGTCTTAGATGAACCCACTAATTATCTGGACATTGACACTAGGGAACGTGTAGAAGAGGCACTGATGGTGTATCCCGGTGGACTAGTGATGGTCTCTCATGACCGTTATCTTCACTCTAAAGTGGCTAATCGCTTGGTGATATTAGAGCCGTCTCAGGCACCAAAGTTTTTTCAAGGAACGTATGCTGAATACTTCGCAAAAGACAGAACCCGTCTGCTTACTGGTATAGAACAGGCTCGGGAGGATGACCTTGCCCTTCTGCAGCTGCGTCTGAATCAGTTGATTCAGAGTAGCAGTGTGGATTCTGAGGCGGAAAATGCAGCGCTAGTGGCAGAAATCGTTAATTTGCAGCGACAAATACAGGAACTAAGGGGCGAGGGGAAACCCGCATCCTCCTAAGCTGATAAAAAACACAACCTTGCTCAGGATGTATTTATCTTGAACAGGTTGTGTTTTTAGATAGGAGACGTAAGGTGTAAGGTGTATAATTTGGAGGAATGTGGATTTTTTGGCGATAAAGAAACCTTGAGAGGATGGTTGCAGAATTGCTGAAATTGGGCTCTTTTATATTGGAATTACTTCGATTATGTATATTGCTTGTGCTGACTTTATTAGTTTTGGGTTGGGCAGAAAGATTGATCTATCAATTGATATTTGGTCAGCCCGTGTATAGCTGGAGTATGGGATTCGGGAATTTATTGTTATTTTTTATGCTGTACCGGAATCATTTTCAGTTTAAAGGCTGGTATAAATCAGAGAAGAACCAAAAGCTAACGCTCCTCACCACAAGAATAATCACCGTAATTTCCATAGGACTAATAATCCTGCCGCTAGGGCTGGGCTGAGCTTATGAAGATTAGGATCATAGGTGCTTGCGGCAGCGGCAAATCCTATATTGCCCGGGAGTTATCTAGAAAATATGGTGTAGAGTATTACGAGACAGACAACTTGGTATGGGACAGAAGTGCCGAGAATTTGCGTTTTTCAGTTGAAGCAAGGGATGCTCAGTTGGAAGAAATCCTTGATAAACCCTCATGGATTCTGGAAGGTGCACATTACAAATGGGGACAAGAGAGTTTTAAAGCTGCTGACTTAATCGTTATTTTGAACCCTAATAAAGTGATCAGGGATTTGAGAGTGTTTACAAGGTTTATAAAAACAAGACTGGGTTTAGAGCAAGCGAATTACAAGCAGTCATTTAAGAATCTGTATGTGATGATTTTTGAATGGAACCGTGGATATGATCAGGAGGCCGCACATAGGATTATAGAGTTAACGGATACTCTGTCTGATAAACGGGTAATTGTTAAAAATAACAAAGAGCTGGAGCCCATTATCCAAGAGCATCTGAGGAAGGGATTGTTAAATAGGGATTGAGCGACAAAGTAAACGATAGAGAGAGGAGTGCTTGCATGGATAACATTCTACCCGAGCATTTGGATCAGGAGAATTTCATAGGGTTTTGGAAAAGAGTGCTGGCTTCCATTCTTGATTTCTTGGTCATTGGAATACCTGGGGTTATCGTATACTGGATACTCAATTCATTAGCTGTTTCATTACACTCGGAGATACCTATTATCCTGGAGTACATTTTGTTTATCGCATTTGATATCTTTATGATCGTTAGATTTGGCGGAACCCCTGGGAAGCTGATTTTAAAAATAAAAATTGTCAATGAACACGGGAATTACCCAACAGTGAAGGAAGCTCTGATTCGAAATGTTTTCCGAATGATTAGTATGATTCTTTCAATGGTAATTGCGGTCAGCAGCTATGACTTTACCGTTATTTCCGCCAAATTATACTTATGGTCGGATTTGGCTTTTGACCTCACTCAAATCCTGGGTCCAATCATGCTGGTGGATTACCTGTTGGTTGGATTCCATCCCCGTAAACGTGCGATTCACGATTTGCTGGCTGGCACTTATGTTGTTGATAAATCCGCAATTTGAAGAATGCTTTTCACCAAGCATTCTTTTTTTAAATATTAGGTATTTTACTATTAAATATTTTAGTGTTAAAATACTTTTATAAGCAGCCGATCATCATGAATGTCAAAGGAGAACCTCTTGGAAAATCCAGATATTTTTAAGCTAATACATGCAGTTGAATTATTTACGAATGAAGTTATTGTTCGATGGATGAACGCATTTGATCACAATATTGGGATATCTCCAGTTCTAGTCTTGGGTGAATTGAATAAAAAAGGCCCCTTGAAGCAGACTATTTTGGCTAAGAGACTAGGATATACGCCAGGAGCAATGACAAACATTGCTAATCGACTAATTAAGCAGGGGATGGCCGAGCGAAAATATAACGAAGATGATCGACGGAATGTACTTCTATCTATCACGGACAAAGGAAAAGACGTTCTGAAGGAAGCACAGCTTAAGGGACAGGAGCTAAGAGCTGAAATGTTCCAAAAGCTCAATGAGGAGGAACTGCAGCAATTCTTGAAAATCTATGAGAAGTTGTTAATGAGCTTTGATAGCTCTGAAACATAAACCAAGTCATCTTAGAAGCACAATAACATTATAAAGGGGTATGAACATGGGAAGAGTTCAAGGTAAAGTTGCATTAGTAACTGGAGGCGCTTCAGGTATTGGCTTATCAGCTGCCACTCTATTAGCTAGAGAAGGAGCAAAGGTTGTCATTGCCGATTTTAATGTGGAAGCAGCCAAAGAAGCAGCATCTAAGATTAAATGTGAAGGCGGAGAAGCTGAAGGTCTTTTCTTAGATGCCTCCCAAGCGGATTCGATCAAGGAAGCTGTTGATTTCACAGTTGCTCAGTATGGCACCATCACAATATTGTTTAATAATGTAGGTCTAACTAATCTGCAAAAAGACCTTGATGTGGTCAATATAGATTTGGAAGAATGGGATCGCCTGATGAACGTGAATACTAAAAGTGTTCTGTTAGGCAGCCGTTTTGCTATTCCTCATATGATTAAAGCGGGCGGAGGGTCGATCATTAACACGGCTTCGATGTCAGCATTCGCTGGGGATTCATTGCGTACTGCTTATGGCTCCTCTAAGGCAGCGGTTGTGAACCTTACTCGATACATTGCTACACAATATGGTAAAGACAAAATCCGTTGTAACGGCGTGGCACCAGGGCTGATCCTGACACCTGCGGCAGCAAGAAATATGCCGCCAGCTGTATTGGATATTTTTCAAAAATTCAACGCCCTACCTTATCACGGTGAAGCCGATGATATCGGCAATACGGTTTTGTTCCTGGCATCGGATGAATCCAAATTCATCACAGGCCAAACGATTGAAGTAGAGGGTGGTCATTATATGTCTAACCCAAGTATCACGGATTTCCAGAATTACATGATGGAAGCTAAATCTAAATAAAAGATTATGT
The DNA here is from genome assembly GCF_037963285.1 of Paenibacillus sp. FSL H3-0329. Taxonomy (NCBI): domain Bacteria; kingdom Bacillati; phylum Bacillota; class Bacilli; order Caryophanales; family Paenibacillaceae; genus Paenibacillus; species Paenibacillus sp. FSL H3-0329. The sequence continues at coordinate 1,242,115 of NZ_CP150150.1, forward strand.
GTAATTAAAAATCCGGTCCATGCTCGAATTTATCGAGCGGGACCGGATTTTGGTATTTTAATGAATTAGCGTACCTCTAAAACCTCCTGCATAAAGGTCTTCAGAGCGGAGGGTTTGGCACTTGCGATCCATTGCTTTAACTCATCAGTTTGACCATTCATATACCATCCAAGCTTCTCTTTTAACTCTTGGTCAAAGACTTTAGGTTGATTTTTTCGTTCCGCTAACAGTTGTTTAATCATTTGTGGCCAGCGATACCCACTATGACCAAAGCTGAGTTCAGGATAACGCTCAGCAAGTGTCATTACCGAAGAGAGTGATTCACCAGCGTATAATTCTGCCGCCAAAAAGCTGCCAATAAAACGATGGCTATCATCATACTTTAGGGCGATCGCGAATTGTTTACGAGCTTCTTCAAGCTTCCCTTGTTGCATGAGGGCTGTGGCGTTAATAGAAAGTACATAACCGTTAGTATTGGGTCGGTTTAGTTCGTTGTAGTAGGAATAATATTTGTTATACGACTTCCAGTCGGCATGGTCAAAATAGTACTGCGATAATGTGAAGGCGTAATTAGTAGAAGGCTGTAGTTGTATTAGCTTTTCGAGTAAAGGAATCGCCTTATCTTCTAATGTTGTATCCTTTGTGAGGGATGATTTTGCCAGCATCATCTTTACTAGCATGTGCAGGGCATGAACATCCTGTGGGTCATCGGCAATATTTTGTTGGTACATTTCTAGTGCCTGATCCGTTTTCTTATCCAGTAGTAGTTGGTCAGCCGCAGTAAGCTCTCTTTCCTTGAGATAAAAGAACGGCAGATTGCCGACAGTGTCTTCGTTCAGCCTGTAGCCATTACTGCGGGTAATCAGGCGTCCATCTGCATCTAAGGCTTCAATATTCCAAGAAAAGCGCACTTCGGGATTCATAAATCCGAGAAGGGAGAGGGGGTCAATAGATTCCCAGCCATCTCCACTGCTGCCATAGGAAAAACCGCCGCCATCGTAAAGTTCTTCTACTGGAATGGAGATATGATTATCTACAATACGATCCCGAATTTGTACACCCAACACGGCCCCCTCCCCGCCACCGCTTAAACGATAGTAAGCTGCACCTTCAACAGCTTTCCAGCGGAAATCTATGGTCTTGCCCGTTAGGGTTTCCTGATTAATGGGAGACTGCAGCTCAAGCAGAGGTTGTAGAACTATGCTCTCATTCAACCTGCCATCCGGTTTAACTTCAATCCAATCGTCATATTGTACAGGCCAGGTCGAACCGTCGATCTGATCATAGCCAAGTCCAAGCTGTAACTGATAAAAGCCCGGAATCACACCGTGAAATTCGAAACGTCCTTCAGTATCTGTGACGATTCGGTAGGGTTCAGCAGAAGTGATGCTATGGTTAACTTCGCTTTCAGCACGGAGAAAAATACCTGCCCGCGGAACTGGGGTGCCATCGCTTCGTGTAAGGGTACCGGAGACGACAGCAGTTGAAGTATTTCCCATATCTATAGCAGACTGAATTGCGGTTCGAAGCGATTCCAGCTGTCTTTCAGTATCTGAAGTCCCAGCTTCTGGTGCTGCTGCTGATCCTGTATTGTCTGTGGAGCCTTCGTTCGAACTGCTGGTGGCAGCGTTCATTTGTTTATGAATATCCTGCCAGAATTTTTTGTACCTCTCCAAGCCATCTTTTACTACGGCAAGTGCTTCCTGCGCTTCGCCTTTTGTAAAGAGTAAACGCCCGGTAAGCCATGCTTTTTGTGCGTTTAGCTCTTCCTGATACTCGGATGGAAAGGGGGTTTGTTCAAGAATTGTTTCAGCGGTTGTTATATCGCCACTATTTAGGGCTCGCTCCGCTCGAAGGAGCTCCAGTTGTTTAGCTATATCGGAGTTGCTGTTTGACTGTTTCGTTGCGGTGATTAGCGCTTGATCTCCATCTTCCTTTCGGCCAAGAGCATCATATTCATAAGCTAACTGCTTAGCCGCAAATATACGTGTATTGTCCGAAGGCCCCTCAAGGATATATTCCTCAAGCAAAGGTACTATGTCCTCCGGTAACAGACCGGAACGCTGGGTTTCATCATTACTCCACTGGCTCATCGAAGGGCTGACATTAACGTCATATCTGTAGGGATCATAGCTGTGATCCTTATCAAGGATGTTTGTACGGATTAGCTCGATACGTTTACTCCCGGTTGTGGAAGCCAGCTTTTGCAGAAGATCAGTTCTAGCTATGTTAGATTGAATAGCTGTGCTCTGATCTATCTGCCTTTGTGAAGGTAAGAAGTTAAACAGAAGAATAAGCAGGGAGGCAGGGAGTAACACGAATAACACCAGATGTTTGATTTTTATCTTAATTCTCATGTTTTTTCACCGCCTGCTCGTAGATATCCTTCCAATACGTATTGCCTCCAGCTTCGATTAGTTCTCGGTTCGCACGCTGCGGGGTATTTTGTTGTGGCTGTTGTTTAACCTCTGGTTGATGTAGGGTAAGCGAAACTACTAAAATAATAGCACCGATCGCACCTATAGGTTTGACAGGGATCTCAATTTCTTTATTCCACAGCGCCAATAAACGGGCTCCAAAGGTTGGAGGATGAGTCTGCTTAATGACCCGGTCGTGTCCAGTGAACTGGAGGTTCTTTAATTCTTCATCCAGCTGCTTTTTGACCGCATCGCGTTCTGTATTCATAAGAAATGTCCCTCCTTCACCAAAATCTTTTTTAAGAGCGTCCGGCCTCTGGCGAGTCTGGATTTGATCGTATTTTCAGATGTATTTAATTGCTCGGAAATTTCCCGGATACTCATCTCATGAAAGTAATATAACGTCAGACATTCACGGTATAGATAGTCGAGATTTCTCATGGACTCGGCGAGCCTGACATTATGCCATTCCACCATAAAAAGCTCTTCCGCTCCGGCTGTGAAGTCAGCATCCTCGTTAGTTTGCAGCTCTGACCCTCCCGCCGGGAAAATATTACGCCAGCTCCACGTCCTTTGCCTCATGCGGCAGCGATTGACTACTATCCGTATCAGCCATGCCTTCAGCCGATCCGGCTCCTGTAACTGACTCATTTTGGCATAAGCTTGAATAAAAGTATCTTGTACCGCTTCTTCGGCACTTTGTCTATCTTTGAGCAGTAAAGAAGCGGTTCGCAGCAGCATATCTCCATATTCGTCCATTAACAGGCGGAGAGCTGACTCATCTTTTGCCACAATTCTCTCTATAATATTCAGATGTAGCTCCCCTCCCTTTACTAATAAGATGCGGATTGGAGGATTAAGGTTGCGTTTGGATGGAAAATTATTCAACAAATGTCGCGATTGCAGTTCGCCGGATAAGAGGTTACTGTTGGAATCTATTGTACAGATTGCAATGGGTCGCTTTTTCAAGCAGGATTAGCTCCTTTCTATTGTACGTTCTGCAATGAAACCCTTCGAGGCTGGGAATGACGGGTAAGGTCATATAGTTCATAGGTTTATGAGTTTACGAGTTTATAGTTAGATGGAGTTATGTGGAGATTTTAAAAGAGAAACTTACTTGAGTTAGGTGTCGGAAAAAAGGGTTTTATGTAGAAAAATAGAGTGTGTATGAATTTATATTTGTAGATATGGGTAAAAGAGGGTTATCCAGAAAAATTGCCGCTATCCTGCAACTATTTGATTTTCAGCTCGTCTGTATGTTCAGTTTCATTTTTTGTAAGACGACTTTAAGGTAATCTATTAAGGAGATGACATCATGCCAGTACAGATAAAATTAATAGCAGGCTCTATCCTACTCGCAGGAATGATTGGGCTTGCTGGATGCAGTTCGAACAATGAGGCGGGGAATTCAGAATCCCAGGCAACGGCGCCAACAGAAACGGCTGTAACAGCAACCTCTGAGCCGGAAGTTAGTCCATCAAGCACCCCAGCAGAAACTGCACCAGCAGCGACTTCCTCCCCTACGGAGACTGATAAAGATTCAACCGGCTCAAATTCACAAAATAGCGACAAACAGCTTAAAGAGTTGCTCGAGCTTGCCAAAAAGGGGAAGGTACCCGGTGTAAAATATGCCGCTCATACCGGACTCATTGATGAGGTCGAAGCGGATTGGGGCAAACCTGATCAACAAGAGTCAGCGGGAAAAGGTATTTATGCTACCTACACTGACAAACATGTCGTGTTTGGATTTAATAAAGGAAGTTTAATCTTCGATGTTCGTTCAAGTGATTCCACACTGCAAAAGCTGACGCTGAAGCAAATTGAGGCAACACTCGGCAAGCCTGACGATACCAAAGTGAACGGAGACGATAAGATTTACACCTATCAAGCCAATGACCAATACCAGCTGAAATTTATTATTCCAAGCTCGACCGGTACAGTAGATCATATTTCCGTGTTTAGTGAACAGGACTCTTTTAACAATATGGCTGGGTAAGTGGCATGGGTTAGAAGAGGAGAGAGCAATTTTGCAGAGGAATCTGTGGGTTGCTCTTTTTGTATGTTCTTTTTTGAGGTGGAGTAGGCCTTGGACGGACTGTTATAATGTAACCAATGAGCGGGTTCGGGGAAAGTGAGGTTCTATCATGCAGCTGGAATTAAACGAAAGTGAATATAAAGTGACCGCAGAAGGGATAACGATAGAATTATTCCCAAAAGAATTTACGCTTTTTCAGTTCTTGTATAAAAATAGAGGGCGTACATTCAGTCGAGAACAGCTGTTGGATAAAGTATGGCCGCTTGAATATCCGGTAGAGCGAACAGTAGATGATCATATTTATCGGCTTCGTAAAAAGCTAGGCAAGTTTCAAGACTTAGATATTAAGACTGTTCGGGGATTTGGTTATAGTCTGACTATGCAGGAGCCCTCAGCTGCTATGGCCAATCCGACTACATATGACTTAGAGATGCAAAAGACGATGCGGGAGGTATTCAAGAAATATCACCTATATGGCCAAGGTCGCTCGATGTTAATCCTCGCACGCCAACAGGATGTTTTGGGGTATGCGATGGATCCGTTTTATTCGATCTATATTCATTTTGTACAGGGAGATTTGGATTGGCTGCTGAACACAACCGAGGTGGGGATAGAGGAACGGTTTTATTCCTTATTAATCTGTTATGTTCTATTGGGTGATCCTAAGAAAAAATTAGAGTTCTGTGAGTTGGTCCTTGAGAAAAAAATTCTTTTGCCGCCTCAGCATCGCGAAGTGGAGATTCTAAATATTCTGGATTTGTACACGCTGGCAGGGCAACCGGAAAAAGCACTGGAACGACTAAAGCTAACATATGAAGTGATTAAAGAGCCGGGGTATGAGAGTTTCATTCCTATAACGGCGACCTCAGAAATGCTTACACACTTGTGGATGGGAACAGAAGATCACGTAATAGAACGGATGGCAACAGACATTGAAGCACTTTTGCTGGAGAAACCTTATTTGCGTGAGATTGGTAGTTATAAAGTTACAAGGGGCTTGTGGTTTCTACGGCGCAAGTCTTGGCGTGAAGCCGAGCAACTGTTGGATGAGGCACTTCAGGTGCTTGAGATGTCAGGGTTCGTGCCGATACGGATATATGCATTGTACCGAATAGTTCATTTTTGTAAACAGTTTCCACCTAAGCCAGCTTTGTATCGCAAATATGTGGATATATTTGAACAGGAGAAGGAAGAGCGGGGATTCCATCGGTTAGAACAATCCTTGGATACCGTGCTTACGAACCTTGTGACTGCCCCCTGATAATTCTCTGACAATTCTCCATTACATTAAGGTCATGCTAATAAGTTCTTAATTGTAATTTGGAGGAATGTTTAATGAATGCTTCAACACAAGCAGGCACGAGCCTGCTTAAGAACAAGGTGTATATGCGTGTGTACAGCGCATATGCGACGGCTACCTTTGGGGATTGGTTCGATGCCTTAGCAATTCAGGTACTCGTAGGGTACCGCTGGCAGGCCAGCCCGCTAATGCTGGCTTTGATTCCGGTCTCCATAGCTTTGCCGGGGATTTTGCTGGGCTCGTTCGCAGGGGTAGTGGCTGACCGACTGAACAAGCTGAAGCTAATGCGGATGTGTGATCTGCTTACGGCATTGTTAACCGTATTCGTATTATTTGCTCCCAGTATGGTGTGGTTGCTCCCGTTATTGATGTTGCGTGCTGCCATTTCTACGTTAAACGTGCCTGCTCAGCAGTCGATGACCCGTAGTATGGTTAGAGAAGACCAACTGCTTCAAGCTACCTCGCTTAATGGGCTTGTAAATCAAGGCTCGAAAATCGCGGGACCTTTACTGGGCGGCTTCGCGTTGTCTGTTCTTACGCCACAGTGGTGTATATTGATCAATGCTTGCCTTAGAGGCTGTTCCTATTTGCTCCTACTTACAGTTAAGAAAAGTGAAGTAGAACAAGTTGGCACAGAAGGCAAGGGCGATCAAGAGGAACGTGTTGCTCTCCGCACGATGTGGAAAGAAGGCTGGAATTTTATGCTGCATAGTAGGTTGCTGCTAAATACCATGCTGTTTGGCATAGTCTGTTCAATGGCTATTCAGATGATTGATTTTCAATTCACCAGTCTATTTAGGGTACTTGCACCCTCTAATGAATCTTTACTGGGCTGGCTCGTGGCGGCATCCGGAGGCGGTGCTGTATTCATCATTATGGTCATGAACAAAATGAATCGCGGAACAGGTTATGGCTGGAAGCTTGGAACGGGTTATGTGCTGATGGGTTTATCGGTTGGGGGACTTGGACTGCTTCAGCCAGGAGCTTCCAGTATTTCTGTATTGCTATTAGGGTTCTTACTAGGTATTGGGAATGGAATTTTTATTATCACGTTCAATTATTGTCTGCAAAAAGAAACACCCCCGCACATGACAGGGCGTGTGTTCGGTATTCAGAGTACCATTCTTAGCGGAGTTATGATTGGCGCACCACTTCTCGGCGGAATGATGGTTCAGATTGCTGGGCCTAGCCGTATCTTTTTGAATTTCGGCATCGTAATCGCTCTGATTGGTGTGCTGGGCATCGCATTTGGGCGTGTGCTGTGGCCTGCGCAGAAAGAGATGAACGATAGCTCTGCGGAGCAATCTAGGACAGTTGAGGTGATGGAGGGGAGCTAGCAGGTAGCACGCTAGTCTAGCTAGCGGGACTTCCTAACTGGACTAGATTAGCTAGACTGGGAAGGTTGAGTGGCAGAGAGAACCTAGCGTGACAACCTAGCAGATACTTAGCTAGACTAGACAGGTTGAGTGGCAGAGACAATCTAGCGTGACTCCCTAGCCGATACTTAGCTAGACTAGACAGGTTGAGTGGCAAAGATAATCTAGCGTGACTCCCTAGCAGATACTTAGCTAGACTAGACAGGTTGAGTGGCAAAGATAATCTAGCGTGACTTCCTAGCATTTAGTTGCAGAATGTGCAGTTAAATTCCCCTCCATCGATCAAACTGGGATTTAGTTGTACTTTGTGCAGTTATTATTTGATATTCTCCCTTTTAGTCTAGGAATGATGATTTTTAGTTGCACAAAGTACACTTATTTGCTCAGGATGTCTCTTTTTACGCTTAATAGTTGTATATAGTGCAATTAAGAGTCTCTTTAGTCATAGTCGCCTTAATATGTGACTTCTCAGTAAGTGACTTCTCAATAAGTATCTCCTTAATAAGTGACCTCTCAATAAGTTATTACTTTGTGATCTAAAGCAACTGCTGCACGAAACGTTATAAGTTACAATATTACCTAGCCCGATAGGACAGTTTCTCGTCCGTAAGGGCTTTTTTAGTGTGTAGAGGAGATTGGCTAGAACATTAGAATTTGTAGAGGTAAAGGAGGGAAAGGATGGCTACTTTTATTTACATGGTGAGGCACGGTGAGTCGCCCAAACTGCCCGGAGAAACTGAAAGGACTCGCGTACTAACCGCGAAGGGGGAGACGGATGCCCGCAAGATAACGGAAAAACTACGTCTGGAAGGAATTCAAGTCTTCTATTCAAGTCCATACCTTCGGGCTATACATACGATTTCTGGATTGGCGCAGGAGTTAGGAGCAGAGATTCAGAGTGTTGAAGACCTCCGGGAAATCCATTTCTCGGACGGAAATAAGATTACGACTGATCAGGAGCTGTATCCATTACTGACAAAAATGTTTGAAGATCCGGATTTTGTCCCAGTTGGTGGGGAATCCATTCATGCGTGTCAGAAGCGTTCAGTTAGTGTGCTGGCAGAAATACTGAGCAATCACAGCGGTCAAAAGGTTGCTATTGGAACTCACGGGGCAGTCATGACGCTTATGATGAACTATTTTGATGCCAAATATGATCTGAGCTTTCTTCTTCAAACCACAAAGCCGGATATTTATAAAATGAAGTTCGCAGGCGGAACGTTAGTGGATGTGGAGAGGTTATGATTATTGGGGACTGCTTACAAGCGTCCCGAGTCATCATCAACCTGAGGCTTACGGACCCAGATGACATTATTCGCAGATTATTAGCCTTTGGAGCATGGTTTCGGACTCCAGCGTCGTTATTCCTTAAAAAGAGCACCTTATTGGGTGTTTTTTATGCCAATAGCGACTCTGGGGTCCTTTCTCATCCCAAAAGTGGGGAATTGCTGCATATAAGGTCAGCTGTGTCCGATAGCGGCTTCACACACGTAAATACGTACGAGTGAATACGCACGAGTAAATACGTACGCGTAATTACGTACAGGTAATACGTACACGTAATTAGATACACGTAAATGGGTACGCGTAAAATACATACGCATAAATAAGTACACATAAACACGTACGCATAAATGCGTACAGGTATAAGTACGCGTAAACTACGTCCACGTAAATACATACGCGTAAATTACGTACGCATAAATACGTACGAGTAAATACGTACGCATAAATACGTACGCATAAATACGTCCACGTAAATACATACGCAAAAATATGTACGCAAAAATATTACCGAAACGAAAATGGGTAAGGGGATTTGGATTAAGTAAGGTTGGCTTGTGAACAGTACTTCCACTATGAAAAATACGGCTTCACAAGCCAAGCTGTGTTTAATCATAACGTTAGTCTGACTTTAGGCTATTCTAGCTAAGGCACTGACTTTCTTCTACTCTAACAATAGAACTATCTACAAGCAATAGATCTATCTATAGTCTATAGAGCTATCTACAAGCTATAAAACTATCTACAAGCTATAAAATCGCTTAGTATTCGCAGTCACTAACTCTTCCGCTTCGCCGGGGGTGTAACCATGGAGCGCTCCCCAAGCAGCGGCGACTTCCCGAATCATAGACGGATGGGTGATTTTCCCCGCAAAAGGTCCTTCGAACGGCCAAGGCCCATCGGTTTCAGCCATGACTAGCTCTGGGGGATAACGGCGGGCAAGCGCCTGTATCTCCGGCTCATACAGGATATCCGGGGTGAAGGAGATATAGTAGCCGTTCTTAATCATACGGGCAATGGCTTCTTCTGGACCTTTGAACCAGTGAAAGTGGGCATGCTGTATGTTATGTTTTTCCAGGAGATCACAAGCAATAAGCGCATCTTCATAGACAGCATGCAGCACCACAGGTTTATCGAGACGGGCAGCTAACCCAAGCAACTGATCCAGCAGCTCAATATAGGGCTCCATATCAAAGGTTTCGCCACGTTCTAAAGCTTCAGCACGCGTATAGTAAGGCAGCCCGATTTCCCCCACAGCAATATAATCCTCACTAGATTGACTCTCGATCCATTTCAGCAGAGCAGCCAGCTCAGCATCCTGCGGCAGGGGTTGCTCTGGATGAAAGCCATAAGCTGGACGGACCACGCCGGGATTTATGGCTGCAAGTCTTTGGGTGCGTATACAAGAGTCCAAATTCATAGAGACAGCGATAAGGGCTTTAATTCCCATGTCAGGTAGTTCACTCAGTATCTGTTCGGCAACTTCAGGTTCATATTGCTCTAAATGTATATGGGCATCAATCATAACTGTTTACCCTCCACGTAAGAAGCTAATTCCTCATGAACCTCAAAGCGAATAGAGTCGGGTTCCATTCCATCTTTTCCCGGTTTGTAGGCAAAGGTTAGTGTGCCAATACTCTCCAGAAATCCAATATAAACATTTGTTTCCGCCTTTAGCTTGCCCTCTTCCACTATGTAGTGAGTAACAGCACCAATGCCGGCTTGTTCGCCTAGATTGCCATCCTCAGCACGATCTGGATATCGCAAAGTCACCATGGATGGAGTTGAGCCTTTAACTTGAATTTGAATCAGGGCGTCCCCTTTTTCATTAGAAATTTTTGACGTAACCAATGCGGAGGCGGCTTTATCTGCAGAAGGGACAGTGACTTCTTCCCACGGGTTAGGCTTAATCACGTGAAGTTCCTGCATGGACATGCCCGTACCTGTTCCGAGCCACAGAATGACAACGACTTCTTCCTGTCCATCCTGATCGATGTCGGCATAATGAATCTCAGGAGGGTAACTTAGGAGTCTGGGTGTTTCCCAATCAAATGTATGCTTGTTACCGTTCACCTCTACAACAAATCCTTCGTAGGTACCGCCATCTTTAAGGGCAGTATACAGCTTCACTTGGTTATTTTCTGTAGCAATAGCGAGAGGTTCGCTGGGTGTTCTGACGGTAGTACTAACATCCCCTGATGTTATTAATACTTCAGTTCCAGCTGCATTCAGCTGCGCAGTGGCACCAGACAGAGAGTTTAAGGAATCGGCAGGAATATATAAAATACCATTTCGTAGAATAGCTGGTCCTTCAAGCGAGGTTTGATATCCATCAGCTTGCATATACTCATTGTCCGGCGTCAGAACATAACTACTGCTTCCATCAGAGATGGTCAAGGTCTTTAAGTTATTATCCCATTTTTGTTCTGAGGTGTAGTATTCCATTAGTACTTTTGCAGGTACATAGACCTTATCATCTAGGAAAAAAGGGGAGAGAGTAGGAAGAACGGCTTCGCCGTCCACGATTAGTTTCAGTGGTGCTGAAGTAGCTTGTGTTTGATTAATAGCCATTGTTGTATCCATATCTATGGTTGCCGATGCTCCGCATCCGGCCAAAAAGAGCGTGATAGCTCCTATAGCGATGATTTTATTCATAATTACCTCCAGGATAAAGTCCAGTCCCCTTAAGTATAGAATAAAACAGCGCGTTGTAGGTCACTTTCTATTAACAAAGAGAATACAAGCTTGTTACAGTTCGCTAGTTTTTTATAAAATGCAGGCATCCACGCAATAAACGACGAGTGTAATAGAAAGAAATGAACAAAAGTAAGGAGAGGCACAGACCAATTGGAAGGCTGAGAATGTTCGGGAAATCATAATCTGGGAAGGCATTTAGTCCTATCCCTTTGATGCCAACAATACCTAGCACACCACCGATAGGTGCAATGATTGCACAGACAACACTCCCCACGGCCCAGACACTAAGGATCGGTACACAGAACAAGATGGTGGCACCTTTGGCGATATTTTTGAGTATAGTGGCTCCTGACAAATGAGTGATTTTTTCCATGTAGACTCTCCTTTATTGGTTTAAAAATACAGTTCGGTCAACTTGCGACTTAAGATCCACCGTTAGACTTTTGCTATAGCGGATTTCCCCAATGGTACAACCCGGTCCGACGATGATTTCTTCACCGCACACAAGGTCAGCTGTCGTCCGGTATAACGTTATGCTAGTTCCTTCAATCGTTGTGCAGGTGAGTTTTCGAAAAGGGTGCATCAGCGCATTAATCAACTTGGAAGAGGGTTTAACGATAATGTCACCGCCAGCTCTCATAACCTCGACTGTGCTTCTATTGCCTAAACGGATCTCAATCGATGAATCTGCATTTAGTCTCTTTATGTTCACAGCACCTTCAGCATAAAAAGTCCCGGCTGCAGCATTTTCTGCTACGGACATGTATCCAGAAGATCGGAGATTATCTGCTTGGATATTTTGAACGCGCAGACTCCCTAGATTGTTTACCTGATTGGCCTTACAATTCCCCCCAATTGTACAGTCGCCAGATACTTTGAGTTTTGATGTCGAGACACTACTTTTAGTACTTAAGTGGCCAAACACATCAACAGTAACCGCACGAATATTCTCTCGGACAAACAGCGAACCTCTTACCTTCAACGGTGGATCGATCATGTCAGTACGTTCATAAGTATTGTTATTATTGGACATTTACAGTACCGTCCTTCAAAATATATTTTAATAATTAAAATATATATTCATTATAATATATAGTCAATATAATAAATTGGGAGTTTAACATAAAAAACACTGCCGTCAGTTTCCTGACAGACAGTGTTTATAGAAAAGAGTATAGCTGATAAGGAGCAAAATGAAGGCTGTTAGTGCATCATTTGTTCCATCAATTTATTTATTTGTTCTAAAGTTCCGGAGATTTTATTCAGATCTGAGGTAGGAAATGCTTCAAATATTGTATGGATACGCTGATCGCCTTGTTCTGTAAGGACAATATTGACAACTCTGCGGTCTTCTTTAGTCCGCACCCGTTCAATAAGTCCGGCTTCCTCAAGTTTATCGCACATGGAGGAAGCGGCTCCGGGTGTGACCACGAAGCGTTCAGAGATGTCAGTAATGTTCAAGCTTCCGGTAAGCCGGAGTTGAAACAGCAGCATGATCTGATTGTGAGTCAGGGTTTCCTTTTTAGTGATCATATCAATGAAAAACTGGGATTTCTGCTGCACATTTGCCATAGATTCCATGACCTTATGGATAGCATTTTGTTTCTCTTCCTTTGTGCTCATAACATTGCCTCGCTCCAATTTACTTTAGTTACTAAAATATATAGAAGCTATATTAAGCTTGTCAAGTTGACGGGTTACTGTAGCTTGGTTAGAAAGACTGAATTTAGCGCTGGAACCCTTCTTTTTTTTATATCTTGTAATGAAATTGGAAATATATCGTATTAACTGATGAATTTACTTAGCTAAGTGAAAATTTGGTGGGAAAGGAGAGTTAGATTGATGCATGAGCGCGCATTGCTTCATCCTTTTGTAAAAGAGAATATACAGGAAAATACTGACATAGATGTTTTGTTCACAACGATTTTTGAAACCTACTATAAAAGAATATTCAACTACATCGCTTACCGGGTTAGTTCTCTCCATACGGCTGAGGATCTGACAAGCCTTGTTTTTGAGAAAATGTTGGCGAAACTATCGACCTATTCTCAGGAAAAAGCTCCTTTAGAGGTATGGTTATTCGCCATTGCCAGAAATGTGGTCAATGATCATTACCGGAGTTTTAAAAGGAAAAGTTTCTTTTCGCTGGATGCCGTCAAGGAACTGGTTTCTAGCAGAAAAGATCCGGAAAGCTTGATCCTCCAGGGAGAACGTAGTGGAAGGCTTAACGAAGCCTTGAATACATTGAGCTCAAAGGAGCGGAATATTGTGGCTCTTAAATTTGGTGCTAATCTGAGAAATAGAGAGATTGCCCAGGTTACGGGAATTTCGGAGAGCAATATCGGTGTGATACTCTACCGGACTATGAAAAAGCTGAAGACTGAAATAGGGAGCGTGGAGCAGCTATGAACAGTAAAGACATACAGCAGAAGTTCTCAGCAGATTTAGATGAAAGTATATATGGAGCGGCAAATGATTTAAAGGGTGCTGGGGAGTACAAGGAGCTGCTGGAGCTAGGCAGGGTTCTGGCCCATAAAGATTTCAGCGAGGGCTCTGACAAAACAGCCATTCTGAATAAGGCTCGGAGAAAGTATGCCGGCCAAAAGGAGGAGAAAGGATTGCGTACAAAACATAGATTAAGACGTCCTGCTGTTATGCTGGCAACTTTGCTAGTGGTTAGCGTATTAAGTGTAACTTTTGTGCAGCCGTCATTTGCACAGGAGCTGTTAATGAAAGTATTGCAAACGATAAACTTAGGCCATATTGTAGCCCATGAAGTAGAATTTTCTGCGGATTCCAACGTGATTCCGGATGACTTTAAGGGGAAGATTTTTGATAGCAAAGGAAATGCGCTTGTGACCCTCGACGCTGCTCAAAAGGCAGGTGATATCTACAATGCTGATGGGGAAAAAATCGTCGGAGTTGAAGACGGCAGACTGGTTACGCAATCTGAGAGGGATCAAGAGAAAGCGGAATTGCTGATCGAGAGGGATTCTAGCAAGCTAAATGAATATACGATTTTTAATGTGGGATTGCCGGAGTATTTGCCAGACGGTTATACCTTTGATCGTGCAGAGTTTTATAAGGATAGCAATGGTGAAGTAATCAACAGCAAATATATTAATTTATATTTTGTTAATGAAGCTACCGATGAGATCATCTCGATGCAGCAGCGGCACGCTGATTCCGAAACGGCTTATGAGATGTCGACGGATGGCACAATCGAAAAAGTGAAGATTAACGGAGCTGATGCTGTATTGGTTAATGGAAAAGGGTTGGACTGGGAAGCCAATGGAGTCTTATACGGTGTAACATCAGCTAGCTTGGACAAGAATGATTTGATCAAAGTTGCTGAGTCTATCCGCTGACTGATTTTTTAGAGAGATAGGCGGTTACTGTTCGAGTATATATAGGCAAGGGGATGATCCATATGGATCTCCCCTTTTTCGCTTTATTGAGGGCACATGCAAACAACGTTTGGGAGAATATAGCTGTACTTCGTACAACTATATTTCTGCGAAATAACGCTTGGATGGATATAATTGTATTTCGTACACTTATTTTCACGATTTATCCCACTATAGGAAGTTTCTCCGCTTTTTAATTGTATAGAATACACTTAAAATCAGAGTAAACCTTTTTGCATATGGAATAAGTGTACAGAATGCAGTTATCTCATAGATTTCTGCGGGATCCGGCCAAAGCTGGCGTGTAAAGCCGAACATCAGCTTCCACCTGTCCATAATCTGTTCAAGCAAAGCTGAACATCAGCTTCCACCTGCCCATAATCTGTTCAAGCAAAGCTGAAGACTAGCTTCCACCGCCCATAATCTGCTCAAGCAAAGCTGAAGATCAGCTTCCACCGTCCGTAATCTGCTCAGGCAAAGCTGAAGACTAGCTTCCACCGCCCATAATTTGCTCAAGCCGAACATCAGCTTCCACCTGTCCATAATCTGTTCAGCTGGCGGTCAGCCTCGGCTTACTTCATCTACTCCATTAAGCCGCTGCAGAGTAAAAAATAAATCGAACGATTTATTCTCTATGTACCAATACATAGTGTAAGACCGAAGGAGGGATTGAGAGGGATGAAACATCCAAATGAATATTCTCAGCTCATTGCGCTTACGCTAGACGGCAGCCGTGAAGCGTACAGTGAACTATATGAAGCAACGATTCGGGATGTGTATCAGACCGTTCATTTTCTCGTTCGCGAAACCTCCGATGTGGATGATGTTGTTCAGGAGATTTATATTCAGGTGCACCGGTCGCTTGAGCAATTTGACGTCAATCGTCCTTTTAGGCCTTGGCTTATGGGGCTGGTTATGCGGCAAATTCATGCCTATCGAAGAAAGAGATGGACGCATCTCCGAATGGTTAAAAAAGTAGAGCAGACTGATTTAAGGATGGAACCTGATTTCACTAGTGATGTTGTGGACAGGTTAGCTAACCGCCGTCTACTAGCAAGTGTAGATCGTCTTCCATTTAAGCTGAAGCAGGTGATTATTCTGCACTATTTAAATGAATATTCACAGGAAGAAAGTGCCGCGATACTGGGTATCCCTCTGGGTACGGTGAAATCCCGTATTCATGCTGCACTGCACAAGCTTCGTCAGAAGCCGGAGAATCATACTCTTTTTAAGGGAAAGGTGGAGGACCTGCATGAATTTCAATGAAGAGTTACGGACAGTTCTGCAGGAAGAGGCGAGAAATCTAAGTGCCCCACCGGAACTGAAGAAGCAAATACTAAATCAGACCGAGACGAGATCAGGGGGAAGACGAATGAAAAAATGGCTTGTAGCAAGCATTTTGGCGGCTGCATTATTAATTCCTACTGGAGCATATGCCGGATATAATTATTTGGCGGATACCCTGTATGGCTCACAAGCAACTGCTGCTACGATTGGAGTAACCCAGCAACAATATGACAGGCTTGAAGCCAAGCTGCAGAACGCGAAACAAAGCTTTAACGAAGAGGAATTTACAAGATTGATGTCTTTACTAGAGGAATTGGGAGCTTACAATCTGCAAATGGCCGATGCTGACGGAGTCTTTCACCTAGAACAGTTAAGTGCGAAAGATCAAAAGGCATATAATGATTTACAGGTTGAGCTTAAACCTTATTTCGAGAAAATGAATGAAAATGAAATCCCTCAGGCAAAGGCGGCTGTCGTTGATCGTGATACTTTCTGGAATGGCGTGCTGGAAAAAGCTGAACAGAGGTTTACTAAAGAAGAGTTTGAGGAGATCGAACAATTAATAAATGAGTTGCAACGCTATGATGCCAAGGTATTTGATGCAGATGGAAGTGTTCATATGGATCGGCTTTCGAAAGAGGAGATACAAAACCAAGAGAAGTTAATTGAAGCGCTCGGTCCTTATATAAATAAGCTGGACATGATGATTAAACCTAGTTCTTAGTTGAATTTAAATGCATGTATTGAATAACTATGGATAGAAGTAGCATTAGAAAAGCCACCAGAAAAGGTCTAATACACCTTGTGTTCTGGTGGTTTTTTACATTCGGCTAATTTGTATTTTATACATCACTAATTGAATAAATGTATAATCAATTAAGCCAAAAAAAAGTATTTGACCACTGGAATAATTAGACATATTATTATTTAAATACTATTGATCTATATATGAATCATGATGGCGAAAGGTGGCTTTGATCATGAAGCAGATGACCATTCGTGCAGAACTGGCGGACTACCTCAAGAAGAATGGAATAACAATTAATCAATTCGCAGAGGTATCTAAAGTGAATTCGGGCACAATTAGCAACATTATCAATGGGAATCGGCCTATAGCCATGCAGCAATTAGACCGTATTACAAAAGGAATGGGATTAGAAGAAGGCGGCTTTTATGATATGTATGTGGAGGAGTGTTTCATACATTCCAATCCCAATTGGAGACGACTTCGACCTTTTCTATATCGCTGTGCTGAACTAGATAAGCTGGAATGTATAAGTCGGGTGATTGGAATCATGATGGACAGCCTATCTTATACACCCTCGTTGTTTGATACAGCAGAAGATTTTTTTGTACAAGGAAAATATGATGCTGCAGCGTTGTTATACCGGAGTGTCGCGGAGAGTGAGAAGTATCAGCATTCAGAGCGGCTGGCTTTTTGCCAATACAGACTGTTCACGATTGCTCTAGGGGGTGATCAGGATCTGAATTTGCGAGCAGCTGTGCAGTTTGAGGGTTTTGTAAATCGGCTTGATGAAGTCGATCAACTTGACGCGCTGAAGGCTCTGGCGAATACATATAGCGCATTGAGGTATTGGGATAAGGTAATGCTCATAGCTATTGAAATTGAAAAAAAAGCATCCATTCAATATAAGTATAATAATGAGCGAGCCAGAAAAAACGGGTTACAGAAGGAACCTGCAATGCCCTTATTTTCATATATTCTATTTTCTTATGTGTTACGTTCAGTAGTTTACAGAGAGCTGGGAGATTATGATAGAGCATTGCAGTATGTTAACCTTTACATGAATATGAGCTGGATCCGTGAGGATACGGAGGAAGCTTTGCAACTTATGAATCGATGTATGGGTTGGGCACAGGGCAATATATATTTACTGAGAATTTTAAAAGGTGATGTGACAGCGCTTCCGGAATATGTGACCTATATTGAAAAAAGAGAGGAAGACATTCTTCCAGGTCTGTTCAAAATCCTTCAGGCAGCCAATCACTATGATTTTAATGTGGATGATATTCTTCAGCGGTTTGAGCAAGAAATATCAGATTATAGAGATCAGCAGAGAAATCTTAAATGTTATAATCGACAAATTATCGAAGACAGATACACTTTTTTTATGGCTGAAATAGCATTGTATTATATAAGAAGAGGAAAATATGAGCTTAGTATAAAGTATATAATGGATAGTTTGGAGACTTCTGTAAGGATTAATAACGAATCCTGTATAATAAAGTGTGTCAGAATGTTTGAGCAGCTTCGGCATACTGCATCTTTAGAAACGCAGAAGCAATACCAAAATCTGATTAGAATCAATGAAAAGAAAAATGGTTTTGTTATTGGAAGTGCCTAGTATTGATAGTTTTATAGAAGAAACAAAAAAGAGTTTTCAGATTAAATCTGAGATCGCTATCTATTGAATTGTAGTAATGCACTTTAATGTAAAATATAGAATTTGACATATACCTCTAATATATTAAATTAGGGAGGTAGTGTTAATGAATGATCAGGAAATTATCCAAAAGAGAATAGAGGGTGCTAGAAAAAAACTTTATTTAATGGAGAGGCAACACGGAGGGCTTTTGCATCCGAATGTGATCAGACAGTCCATGAGATTAGATGAATTAATTAATCAGTACAATAAAGCAGTACATAGCGATAATGAGGATTGAAGAGAATGGTTAAACACCCTACATAATGATATTGCAACTTCTGATGAAGTATAGAGCCAGCGCTGTGCGCGGGCTTTTTGGCTTGTTGGATCTCATAAAATAAATCAATGCTGCACGCTTGTCATGCCCGTCTGCATATTGCGGCCAAGTCCCTCATAGACATGTACTAATCAATGCATTCAAAACAGGTTAAGGGGATGATGTCATGCGCCGGATAACATGGGTACTCGCGATCATTATGAGCGTGGCCCTGGTGATGACGGGGTGCGGGAAGAAGGATGCCGCTTCCGTAGTCAAGGATTTGAACAATGTGGCTGACAAGTTGGAAAGTAAGCAGGGAACGTACCAAGGTTCTGGCACAATGACCCTGTATACCGGGGAACAGCCGCAGGAGTATAAGGTAGAAGTATGGTACAAGAATCCTTCCTACTACCGGATCAGCTTGGCAAATGTTCAGAAGGATATTACGCAGATCGTACTTCGTAATGATGAGGGAGTGTTCGTACTCACACCAAGTATGAATAAGAGCTTCCGTTTCCAAAGCGATTGGCCGGATGATCAAGGTCAGGTCTATCTGTATCAGACGTTGGTTCGTGGCATAGTTTCGGATAATAACCGCCAATTTGTGGAAGATGGAGATAACTATGTGTTCGAGGTAGCCGCGAATTATCAAAGCAATGCCCTTGTGCGGCAAAAGATTTGGCTTGATAAAAAGACTTATGAGCCTAAACAGGTTCAAGTCTCTGATTCTGAGGCGAAGGTAGTTGTAAACGTGAAGTTTGACACCTTCAAATTCGATACGGATTTCACCAAGGATTCCTTTGATATGGAAAAGAACATGGCCTCGGGTAAGTCCGCAGAGAGCACAGTAGCTGAGGTTGATGAGAATGGTAATCCGGTTACAGCTCCTGAGGGCCAAGAACAGGCTGAACAACCAGTGGCAGCAGAGCTTGGAGACTTTGGGATCATTGAACCTGATTATATTCCAGCTGGTGTAGAGTTCAAGGACTCGCATAAATTGGAGGGCAACAAAGACCATGCTGTTCTCATCCGATATGATGGGATTTATCAGTACACTATTATGGAATCCCGTCCACTGGACCGTGCGGTAGCACTGGCGCCTGGAACCCTGAAAGACCTTGGTTTTACGTGGGGAGTTCTGAGTGGGGATGAGCAGCAGACATTGACTTGGATGTCTGAGGGTGTAGAGTACCGAATTACAAGTGCCAATCTTCCTGCTAATGAAATGATGCAAATTGCCGCTTCTATGGAGGCACAATCGGGTAAATAATAAAAAGTAGGCGGATACTGCGTTTTGTGGGATTCTTTCCTCTACAACGTATTATCCGCTTTTCTTTATTTGCCGGGGCTCCAGCACACATTGACAGCCACCTTCTGTAGCATTACCATTGGTACTAAGACAATGATTAATGCAATGCAGCAATGACGTTTTACTACAACGTAAGAAGGTGACTTGAAGTGCAAGCAAGCTATCGACCGACAGTAGCCGAAATTAATCTGGATGATTTGCGTGCCAATTACGAAGCCTTTCGCCGCTACTTGCCGGCAGAGACAAAGTTTATGGGATGCGTCAAAGGAAATGCGTACGGCCATGGAGCAGTGGAAGTGACACGGGAGCTGGAAAGACTCGGAGCAGATTATGTTAGTGTGGCTTTTTTGGATGAAGCATTGGAGCTGCGTCAGGCGGGAATACTGATTCCTATACTGGTGCTTGGCTACACTTCCCCAGAAGGAATAGCCGTTGCCTGGGAGAACCATGTAACTGTAACACTGTTCACACCGGAGGTACTGGAGGCTATAAGACAGCTTCCTATAGATCCGGAACATCGGCTAAAGGTGCATATCAAGATTGATAGCGGGATGGGACGACTGGGTCTTTTACCAGCTGACGCACCTGCATTTATCTCTGAAGTGCAGTCTGTTGCGCAGGCGGAGCTGGAGGGTATGTTTACCCATTTTGCCAAGGCAGACGAACAAGACAAAAGCTATACACTGGAACAGCATCGACGGTTCATGAGCGTGGCGGAAACGCTGCGGGAGCAGAACATTCAGATCCCGATCATACATACGGGCAATAGCGCTACGGCCATTGATTCACCTTATTTATCCAGCAACATGGTGCGTGTAGGCATCAGCTTGTACGGATTTTATCCCTCCACAGAGGTGAACCGTCAACTGGTAGAACTACGTCCGGTATTGACGCTGAAGACGCAGGTTGTATATGTCAAAAGCCTGCCTGCCGATTGGGGCGTCAGTTACGGCACTAGGTACATCACAGAGAGCGAGGAGATTATTGCAACGCTACCTGTGGGGTACGCAGATGGATATTCCCGCATGCTAACTGGCAAAGCGGAGGTGCTAATACGTGGACGCCGCGTTCCTGTCGTCGGAACAATCTGCATGGATCAGTGTATGGTATCACTCAAATCTTTCGCTGCAGAAGCGGAACAAATTAAAGCAGGCGAAGAAGTTGTTCTCATCGGCCGTCAAGCTGACGTGATGATCACGGCAGACGAGTTGGCTCTCCAGCTTGGAACAATTCACTACGAGGTTATCTGCATGTTGGCTCATCGGGTGCCACGCGTTTATATAAGTGAAGGCACACTTCCTAAATTAGTAAATGCTCTACTCACAAACTGAAAGTTCTTGACAGTGATGTTATACAAGGGAGAAAATAGAAGGAATTGTATCGTATTAGGAGATGTGACTAAAAGCCTATACGAACCACCATTTCTAGTTTATAATGGGATGCAGCATACTTGATATACTGGCGGCATATATTCCTTGTATAAAATTCCTTGTATATTGTAACACTGGAACACAAGGGCAGAAGGTTTGTGGGGGTGGAAGAGAAGGTGGCTAATTTGCAGAACACCAAAAGAATCATGATCAGCTTGCCCGATCATCTCTTGCAGGAAGTGGACGGAATTGTTCAATTGGAGAATTCCAACCGGAGTGAATTGATTAGGCAGGCCATGAAGCTGTACTTGAGCGAACGGAGGAAACGTTCCATCCGGGAGTCCATGCAGCGCGGCTACATGGAAATGGCTAAGATCAACTTGACCATGGCATGCGAGGCTTTCCTCGCGGAGGAAGATGCAGACAGCACTCTTGGCCGCTTAGTAAGCGGGGTGTAGACATTGATCGTTAAACGTGGCGATGTTTTTTTTGCTGATCTTTCGCCGGTTGTAGGTTCTGAACAAGGCGGAGTAAGGCCAGTTCTGGTCATCCAGAACGATATTGGCAATCGCTTTAGCCCGACGGTAATTGTGGCTGCAATCACAGCCCAAATTCAGAAGGCTAAGTTACCTACACATGTGGAAATTGACGCAGCTGCTCATGGCTTTGACAGAGATTCTGTTATTTTGCTGGAACAGGTTAGGACGATTGACAAACAACGCTTAACTGACAAGATCACCCACCTTGATGATGAAACGATGAAAAAGGTGGATGAATCGCTGCAAATCAGCCTTGGTCTGATTGATTTTTAATCACCCTAGGTTATAGATAACTCATGAGATTGGCGCTCGGGTACGAATCCGGGCGTCTTTTAATGTGCGTTTTTGCGTATAGTAAATAAAGAATCGTTAGGTCTTCACTTTTTGAAAATGATCTGATATTATTAGACCGTACGGTCGGTTTAGGAGGTGCTTAGAATCAAAGGACGCTCAGACGGAGAAGAAACTAAAAAAAGAATTGTGCGCAAGGCCACGCAGCTGTTTGTACAGAAGGGTTATGCTGCCGTAACTATGAATGAAGTTTGTGTAGCCTCGAATGTCAGTAAGGGCAGTCTGTATCACCATTTTCCGAGCAAGGATGAGCTTTTTCTATTTGTAGTGGAAGTGGATACGTTAGAGTGGCTGCAAGCGTGGAATGATAAGAAACAGGAAATTGCAGGGATCGAAGAACGATTTTATGCGTTAGCCGAGCATTACGCAAATGATTTTCAGAATCCACTGATTCATGCGCTCGAGGAATTCTCCAGAAGCAGATGCCACCCGGAAGAGATTAGCAAGCGGCTTTCACTTCTTTATGAAGCAGCCTCACATGCTTGTCGTGATCTTTTGAAGGAAGGGATTGAAACAGGATATTTGGTAAAAGGCGACTTGGAGAACTATGTAATTATCGTGAGTGGCATGCTTGAAGGGATTGGAAGAGTTTCTGAATTCTCGATTCATGAGAAGACCCGGGAGGATATAAAAAAATATTACCGGGAAGCAGTAAATTTATTATTACAAGGGATTCGTACGGGGTAAGATAACGAGGGGCATGAAAAGAAGCTTTACATTCAGGATCATGAAGGCTGAAGCTTCTCAAAGGCACCGGGATAGGAAGGGTTATTTTTTTACTATTATTTAGACCGGATGGTCGGTCTTAACATGCATAATATTCGAAGATTTGGCTTTAAACACACGGAGGGTTAATACAATGTCATTGTTACTTAGAAACAGAGGCGCTATGCTGCTTGTTATGCTTAATATTTTTCTAGCTTTCACTGGAATTGGGCTAGTAGTCCCAATAATGCCAACCTACATGAATGAGCTTGGGATCAGCGGAAGTACTGTCGGGCTCTTGGTCGCCTCCTTCTCGCTTGCCCAATTATTAATATCGCCATTTGCCGGCAGATTATCCGACAGAATCGGTAGAAAAAAGGTGATTGTAGCAGGTTTGATCGTGTTTGCGATATCTGAGCTGATTTTTGGTCTGGCCAATGTACCTTGGCTCTTGTTCGTTTCGAGATTGCTTGGTGGTGCAGGAGCTGCTCTAATTATGCCGGCAGTTATGGCTTATGTAGCGGACACGACTTCTTTTGAAGAGAGAGCTAAAGGAATGGGACTAATTAATGCAGCCATTACCACCGGCTTTATTATTGGTCCTGGGATTGGCGGTTATCTTGCTGAGCTTGGAATGCGGGTACCCTTTTTCTGTGCGGCTGGTGCAGCTGGAGTTGCAGCTCTAATTACAGTTTTAATCTTGCCTGAGTCTCTGTCTGAAGAGAAACGTAAGGAAGCGACGTTATCAAAAAATAATCAGGAAAGCTTCTTGACACAGCTGATGCGTTCTTATCGCGAGCCGTACTTTTTCGGCTTAATTATTGTATTTGTCATGGCTTTTGGACTGGCTAATTATGAAACGGTGTTCGGATTGTTCGTGGATCATAAATTTGGCTTTACGCCTAAGGATATCGCTTTTGTAATTACCTTTGGTTCTATTGCAGGTGCGGTGGTGCAGGTGTCCGCATTTGGCTGGATCTTGAATAAATTCGGGGAGAACAAGGTGATCTCCACTTGTCTTATAGTCTCATCATTGTTTATTCTGCTGACCTTGTTTGTAAGCGGCTTTTGGGCGATTATTACGGTTACCTTTATTGTGTTCTTTGCAATGGATATTCTGCGTCCAGCAGTAGGTACACAGCTTTCCAAAATGGCCGGAGAATCACAGCAAGGTTTCGTAGCGGGAATGAACTCAGCTTATACAAGTCTCGGAAATATTGCTGGGCCTATCGTCGCAGGGTATTTGTTTGATCTTAGTATTAACTTCCCATATGGGGCAGCCGCGCTCGTTCTGGCTTTGTGTTTTGTATTGTCACTGAGTTCCGGCAAACGGGGAATGGGGCAGCGGGCGTAATCGCTAAATCCGGGCTCTGACCCGTCCACGATGCCTCGCTATATGCGCACAGCGGTTCAGTACAACGCGCGCTATTCGGGCTGGTCTTTGGTGCAGAGCCGAATCTGTGATACTATTTTAATTATGAGATCAAGATATGTATAAGCAGATTGTGTACGGGAAGAGGGATACTAATGGCGGTAGATAACAGCAATACGGAAGTCATTACGGATGAGGCAAACGCACAGCGGGAGCAGGAATTGATAACCGTAGCGATTGCCAAGGAATTGAACATTAGTCTGAAACAGGTACGCACTACGGTAGGATTGCTGGATGAGGGAAATACCATTCCGTTCATCGCCAGATATCGGAAGGAAATGACAGGTGAGCTGGACGAGAATGCGCTTCGTGATATTGAAGAACGGCTGGGTTATCTTCGCAATCTAGGCGAACGTAAAAAAGACGTTATACGCAATATTGAAGAGCAGGGCAAGCTGACCAAGGAGCTTCATGAGCAAATTATCAATGCGGTCAAGCTTCAGGAAGTAGAGGACTTGTATCGTCCCTTCAAGCAAAAGCGTAAGACGCGGGCTAGTGTTGCGAAGGAAAAAGGACTTGAGCCGCTGGCTAACTGGATCTTGGAGCAGCAAAGACAAGGGGACCCGCAGACTGAAGCATCGAAATATATTGATGTGGAAAAGGGAGTAGAGAGCGCAGACCAAGCGCTGCAAGGCGCACTGGACATCATTGCCGAGAACATAGCAGATGATCCTGCGATCCGCTCTTGGGTTCGCCAGTATACAGCAAGTCAAGGTATTCTTGTGTCTGAAGCAAAGGATGCAGAACAAGAATCCGTATACGAAAATTATTATAGTTACCGTGAACCTGTACACAAAATGCCACCTCACCGCATCCTAGCAATTAACCGTGGTGAGCGTGAAAATATATTAAAGGTAGGCATTGAGGTCGTCACTGATAAAATTCATGCCTATATTGCACGGAAAATTATTAAAGGGCCATCCCCGGTGAAGGAACTGCTGGAAGCAGTGACTGAGGATGCCTACAAACGTTTGATTGCTCCTTCAGTAGAGCGCGAAGTTCGTGGAGAGATGACCGAACGTGGGGAGAACCAGGCGATTTCGATCTTCTCTGGCAATCTACGTAGCCTGCTGCTGCAACCGCCAGTCAAGGGGCGTTGTGTTCTGGGGGTTGACCCTGCATACCGTACTGGATGTAAGCTAGCCGTTGTAGACGATACTGGTAAGCTGCTAGAGGTAGCCGTGACCTATCCGACGCCGCCGAATAACAAGAAGCGCGAAGCTGCTGCTAAGTTCAAAGAGTTGATTGCTAAGTACGGCATTCAGCTCATCGTAATCGGCAATGGCACAGGCTCGCGTGAAACGGAGCAGTTTACGGCAGAAGTGATTGCCGAGATTGGCAATCCAGAGCTGGCGTACCTGATCGTTAATGAAGCGGGAGCGAGTGTCTATTCTGCTTCCAAGCTGGCGCAGGAGGAATTCCCGGATCTGGATGTAGCGGAGCGCAGCGCGGCTTCTATCGCCCGCCGTGTGCAAGACCCGCTGGCGGAGCTGGTGAAGATCGATCCGAAAGCTATAGGTGTGGGACAGTACCAGCATGACGTCTCCCAAAAGCATCTGGAGGAGAGTCTTAAAGCCGTCGTGGAATCGGCGGTTAACCATGTTGGCGTAGATGTCAATACGGCATCTCCTGCCTTGCTCTCTTATGTAGCAGGGGTTAATGGAACGATTGCTAAGAATATCGTTAAATTCCGGGAAGAGAACGGCAAGTTCACGACCCGGAAGCAGCTGCAAAAGGTTCCTCGTCTAGGTGCCAAGTCCTATGAGCAATGTATCGGCTTCTTGCGGATTCCGGGTGGAGACAACACCTTGGACCGCACGCCTATTCACCCCGAGTCCTATCCGGTGGTGGATCGTTTGTTCCGTGAGCTAAGCCTCGATGTGAATAAGCTTGGCAGCAAAGAAGTAGCCTCACAGCTTGAGGTACAAAATGCCGAGGAGCTGGCTGTGAAGCTGGATGTCGGCGTGCCTACGCTGCGCGACATCCTGGAGAGCTTGCAGCGTCCGGGCCGCGATCCGCGCGAGGAGCTGCCGCTGCCGATCTTCCGCACCGATGTGCTGAAGATCGAGGATCTGGTTCCTGGCATGGAAATGCAGGGAACCGTCCGCAACGTTATCGATTTCGGCGCATTCGTCGATATCGGCATCAAAAATGATGGGCTGGTGCATATTTCCCAGCTCAGCGGCAGCTTTGTGAAGCACCCGATGGACGTCGTCTCCGTAGGAGACAATGTCACCGTCTGGGTGATGGGTGTTGACCTGAAGAAGGGCCGGGTCAGCTTGACGATGCGTCCGCCGCGTGTTGAGGCGGGAAGTGTAAAGTAGACAGATCGCTGTGATCCTCTAAGAATGACAACAAGAAGCCAGTCTCTATTATTGGGGACTGGCTTCTTGTTGATTATTTTCAGCTGGAACCTTTTTTGTCATTAAAGGAGTGAAGGACGTGCACTCTTTGGGTAAGTTTAGAGTAACAGTTGAACTAAGCGTTTATTACTAGGAGGAGATAGATGTGGGAAATCCATTGAAAGAATTAAAGAATAGTGTGAATGGCCTAAAGCAATCCCTTGATGGAGTTAAGCAATCGGTAGAGGGATTGAAAGAACCTATAGATGAGATGAAGGGAAATATTCAGGTCACGTTGGAGCAAGCGAAGGACAGATCTGAGGAATTTAAATCCGAGATCAGTCGTATGAAGGAATGTGTGGAGGAAACTAAGCTGGTTGTTAATGAGGCGAAGGAAACGGTAATGGAGGCGGGCGAGGTGTTATACACTCAGAAACGCTATAAAAAATTGTTGAAGCGAAACCGAAAAATGCAGCCTGCAAAGGCAGGCCGCCGTTAACTATAATCAGCCGGAAGTCCAAACATTTACCGCAGTTACGAAATCTTTTTAATTATAAGAATGAGAAGGAACCGCATTTAAAAAAATCTGCAACAGCTCATTTACCGAAGCCTCCATATTGGAACGTTGCTCAGCTGCAAGCCAATCCTCTTGAATGATGATGTAGCTGCAGGAGCTGCTTTTTAAATAGCTGTATATTATTTGTGCTTCGTCAATCTCATGGCGCCCGATCGCTGCCGAGGTCTGATTGGTTTCACTCTGAAAGGTGTTCATAATCGCTGACTTTATTGCCGCTTGCAGGTGGGTGATATCCGGTTGATCATATTGTAGCTTGGTATGGGACAGGATACGGTTGCCCTTGAGCAGAATAAGTTTAAGCGTCTGTTCATTCATGGCCTCAAGAACTGCGATATTCTGATTCTCCTGTGCGAATTCGATGACCTTCTCTTTGTGAATCAGGAAGCTGACAGCTCCAATATAGTCCCTGTATTTGGCGGCGGTTTCGAAGTCATAGTACTCCGCGGCCACTGCCATCCGTTGCTCCATTTCCTCAAGGATACTGGAATCTGAGCCGTTTAGTAAGCCAATGACTCGATCAATAATTTTATTATATTGAACAGCGGCATCTCCGCCTGCACACATCCCTATGCATAGGCCAAGCGAATGGTTAAGGCATAGGGAATTTTTAAAGCTAGGGTTACTGCAAAGGATTCTTGAACTATCTTTAATGCCTTGCACGGCCCGTTCCACGGTGCTTCTGCTTGTATAGGGACCAAAAACCTGAGTGCCTTCTTTGACCGCAGGATCATAGGTAATCTCTAACGAACGTATTTTTTCATCCGCTCCTATTACGATATAGGTATAAGCCTGCGGATTTTTCATTTTTTTATTGTACATGGGTTTGATCTCTTTAATTAATTTGCATTCCAGCATAAAGGCTTCAAATTCGGTATCCGTAAGGATGATTTCCAGATCTTTAATATTTCTTACAAGCTGTTTAACCTTTGGGGAATGAGATTTTGAGTTTTGAAAATAGGATTGGACTCTCCGTTTTAACTGTTTTGCCTTGCCAACATATATAATATGACCGAGATTATCCTTCATGAGATAAACGCCGGGAGTTAGGGGAAGGCTTTTAAGTTTTTCTGTTAAATGAATAGTAACCCCGCCCTCTCATAAGAGTTGTATGATTGATAGTTTTAGTATAAGCTTGCAACCTTCATTTGTTCAAATCAGTCTAAAGAGTGAAGAATCAAAGCTAAGGAGGGATCTTATGTACTTCGCAAAAAAAATCGGTGGGCTGGCGCTTATAGCAGCTATGTTATGGCTTACAGCCTGCAGTGGAACGCCAGAAGCGGGAACGGAGCCGAAGCAGACGCCTGAGCAGTCACAAGAGCAGGCACCAGTGCAGACGCCAAAGCAGACACCAGAGCACACACAAACTGCACAGCCAGCGGCTACTACACAACCACCACAGGAGACGGAACTACCACAGGAGACGAAGACATCAAGTACGGGGCAGCCGCAGGATCTAGAGGGATTGCCGCCATTAGTTGAGGAAGCGGCGTCTACGGTAATGAACTCCATTAAGAATAAGGATATGAAGCAATTAGCGGCGTGGGTACATCGGGATAAAGGGCTACGCTTCTCTCCATATGCATACGTGGATACAAAAAATGATCTTGTATTCACCCAGGAGGAAGTAGAAGGATTAATGAATGACTCTACCAAAAGAGTCTGGCGAACATTTGCTGGCTCCGGTGATTTAATCGAGCTTACATTCGCAGATTACTACAAGCGGTTTGTCTACGATGCGGACTTCATTCAGAAGGCCGAAATTGCTGTGAACAAGGGGCTTGGACAAGGGACGACGATCAACAACTTAAACGAAGTGTATCCAAAGGAGCAATATGATTTCGTTGAATATCATATTGCTGGTATCGATCCTTCTGTCGAGGGAATGGATTGGCGCAGCCTGCGTCTAGTTTTTGAGAAGATCGGAGAAGACCATGCATTAGTCGGCATTATTCATGATCAATGGACGCCTTAGCTTACGGACTCAGATGACGCTAATATGGACGCCTTAGCTTACGGACCCAGATGACGCTATTCGCGTGTTTCTAGCGATTGGAGCACAGTTTCGGACTCCAGTGCAGCTATTCATTAGAAAAAGGCACATCTATGGTGCTTTTTGAGCCAATAGCGACGATGGAGTCCGATAGCATCGTAAAAGTGGCATATTTTTGCGTATAAGGTCATCTGAGTCCGATAGCTGCTGCGTCCGTGTAAATATGATCTAATCGCTCGAAGTTTGATGTTCATCATCGCCAAATAGCTTCATGCACACAAATATGATCTAATCGCTCGAAGTTTGATGTTCATCATCGTCAAGTAGCTTCATGCATACAAATATGATCTAATCGCTCGAAGTTTGATGTTCATTACCGTCAAATAGCTTCATGCACACAAATATGATCTAATCGCTCGTAGTTTGATAATCCTCACTGCCAAGTAATCAGCATTTCTGAGCCTGAGTTAGCTTGAGGACCCAGATGACGCTATTCGTATGTTTTTAGCGATTGGAGCACAGTTCGGACCCAAGTGCAGCTATTCGTTAGAAATAGGTTCATATTGGGTGCTTTTTGAGACAATAGCGACGATGGAGTCCGATAGCTAACAACAAGTTGGATTATGAGACGATCTATGGGGAATTACCAAAGACGTCCCACCCCTGCTTAAATATGTGTCAGACCCTGGTGGGGCCTCCTCTGTAAAAGTGGGGGCAAAAATTATAATCAGTACAGCTTTTTTTTCGGGAAATATGCTTTAAGCATGGAGTCTCAAGTGCGCTTCAGGAATTTCCCCCTGCACCGGAAGCCACACCAAAAAAACCGGCAGAGGATTCTGCCGGGTAATACAGGATAGATTAAGAAATTAAATATTAGCAGGTTTAAGCTTTCTCGCTTCTTGCAGATGAAAAGACAAGTATAATCCTAATCCGGCAAGAGCCGTCAACGTCCAGAATGCAATGTGGACCCCTTTGAGCATATCCAATGGAAAGGATAAGGAACTGGCACTCGCAGTAGAAGTCATTATCGTTACAAGCAAGGCGCCTCCTATTGAACCGCTGAGCGAGCGCAGCGTGATTGTCATTGGAGAAGCATGTGCAACCATGGTGTTGGGGATACTTGCCATGGCATAGGCCGTAATTGGAGCCATAACTGCCCCTACTCCAAACATAAGCAGGGCATACATTATAACCAGTAGATTAAAGGACGTCTCTGTTGATAACGTGAGGGCAAGAGCCACTGCCATGATCAGAATGAGCAGAAATCCTCCCTGGGTTACGCGGCTAACCCCAAACCGGTCATATAGTCTGCCTGAGATCAGACCGGAGACACCAATCAGCAGTGCACCTGGCAACAACATAAGCCCGGACTCCCTTGGTGTTAAGCCTCTTATCGTCTGTGCATACAGAGGAAGAAGGAGTTCAACTCCCACCATCACCGCAAATAAGATCACCCCCACAATAGAAGAACGGGTAAAGGAGCGGTGCCGAAACAGCTTGAAATCGAGCAAAGGTGCCGTGAGCTTGAGCTGTCTTTTAATAAACAGCGCCACGATCAGGAATCCGGCCAGAAGGATGATCCCTGCGACAACAGGATTTCCCTTTTCTTCCCCGACAATGCTAAAACCATATAATATACCAGCGAATCCGAGTGAAGAGTAGATAATGGACCTGGTGTCGAGCTTGGTCTGATGAGTCTCTCCCACGTTCCGCAGCGTGAAATGCGCTAAGAATAAATTGGCGGCTGCGAGCGGAGCCACAGCATAAAACAACAGTCTCCATGAATGATTCTGAACCACGAACCCAGACAGAGTAGGCCCAAGTGCAGGAGCCAACCCCAGAACCAAACCGACTACTCCCATCGCTGCACCGATTTTCTCCTTCGGGAAGACTCTGAGTATCGTCGTCTGAAACAGAGGGAACAGCAGACCCGCACCGATGCCTTGAACCAAACGCCCCGTCAGGACTAGGGGGAAACTCCAGGCGATCCCGGCAATCAGTGTTCCTGCTGTGAACGCTCCGACAGAGGCCATGAACAAGGCCCTCGTAGTAAACTTTCCGATCAAAAATCCAGCAACAGGAACAGTTATACCTATCATCAGGTAGTACACCGTAATCAGCCACTGCGCTTGATTCTCATGAATGGCAAGATCCTGCATGACACGCGGCAACGCCGTATTTAACATCGTTTGCATTAATTGGGCTAGAAAATTGGCAACCACCAGAGAGGCTACAATAATGCTGGGTTTATTAGTCAAGCTGTCTTCACCGCTTTCAGAGGTATTATTGGGATGCAACGAGCTGCTGCAAGGCATGTATGGATAACATCCCCACCTCTTGTTGCCGTAGTTGTCCATCCTTGAATATGAGTGTGGCCGGTATACTCATCACGTGGTATTTTCCAGTCGTCTCCGGGTTGTCATCCACATTGACCTTCACTACAGTTATTGTAGCATCCGACTCCCGCTCAAACTCTTCCAGCACAGGTGCAAACATCCGGCACGGTCCGCACCAGGGCGCCCAGAAGTTGACTACAGTTATTCCTTTCGATTGAATGAGTTGTGCAAAAGTAGCATCTTCCGCATGGAGAACTGCCATTATGAATCATCCTTTCAAGATTAATAAAATATATTATAGATCCATTATATCTATAATTAGGATAAATAATAGACTTAGTGTATCCACAATATATCTAAATCAGTATTTTGTCAAACCGATTTTCACTTACTCCTGTGCTTGTACATATAAAACAAAAAGATCCGTTAAGTGCGCTTGAAGCAGTTGATAGATCTATGATTGTAAATGATGCGGTCGAGAGGACTCGAACCTCCACGATATTGCTGCCACACGAACCTGAATCGGGCATGCAATTCGGTCACTAGCGGGTTGTAAAATCCTTGTATAATCAAGGATTTTTGCGGTTTTTCTGTTTTTCTCAAGCACAACAAGGGGATGCCGAGTTCACCCAAAACGCAGTCAATTTTGTAAGTTTGAAAGAACTCAGAGAGAACTCAGAGAGAACTAGACAAGAAACAGCTGTGTTTAAGGTCATCTGAGTCCGATAGCGGCGTTACTTAATCAATTAGAGTTCGGAGTTGGGATAAAGGGGGAAGGAACAACAAACAGCAAACAAGGGATGCTTCAGCAGCCATATGATGGCTTTTGAGGCATCCCTTCTCCGTATCTCAGCCGTCATAAACGGCAGCTGGAAGTCCAAATATACACCGCAGTTGCGTTGGACTCTTAACTCTAAAACCTTCAAGTTGAATTTATATTATTGTGCCGCGCTAGAAGACGAATAAGAAGCAGAGCCAGTTACAGGTTGAGCGACAGCTTTGTATCCATCTGGCAGATAAGTGGCAACAGATGCCTTTGTGATCACCTGCGCGTACATTTTCCCTGGTTCAGGAGCAGTCACGTTAAAGTAAATCACAGCCGTATTGTCTTTACCAAATTCGATTCGCTCAATCACCAGCCCATACCCGGGGTTAGGCAGATTATTAACGGTAAGTGTGGCTTTATTTACGCCTTCACCCGCTTTGGTCAACGTAACCTCTGTTTCGTAGGTGGGAGTAGTGGGACTGCCATTAGATACAATTACACGTTTAGCAAAAGCGGCTGCATCATAGATGAGAGCGGCTGCTTCAGAGCGGGTAATAGCATCATTTGGCCGGAAATTACCGTTCTTATCGAGTGTGGCAATATGTGTATTCAGCAGGATCTGGAGACTATTTATAACCTCCGTAGAGAGTTTATCGCCATCCTTAATGTCTACATACATCAGCGTAACAGGGAAGTTACCTTTACTTTGCAGCGCTTGCGTCAATAAGTGAGCGAACTGAGCACGGGTGATGGTTCCGTTAGGATCCACTGTCCGGTCGAGTGAAAGACCATTTTGCTTGGCAGTCAGGAAAGCCGAAGCATACCAGGCTTTGTCGTTTACTTTATCGAAATAATCACTGGCTTTGGAAGAGTTACTACCTACCGCTGGTTGCGGAGTCAGATTCAGACCCCCAACGATGAATTGTATCCCTTGCGCAAAGCTTACCTTAGATTTAGGGGCAAACTTATCTTTGTCTACTCCGTTTATAATCCCCTCTTTATGCAAAGAGTTGATTTTTGCTTCCGCAGGATCACCTTTCAAATCTGAAAAAGCAAAAGCGGATGCCCCAAAAGACACACTCGCTGCCAAAATGCCGCAGGCTATAGTCATTTTTTTAGCGTTATTTATGAATAATGGTTTTTTCATTTGCGTCACCTCCATACTCTTAGATGGTAGATTAGACCAAAATGTTGCATAGATTTTAAAATATTATAACGATTCGAGTAAAAACTTATCCGCGCAGGAGTGACTCGGCACCATCTACATAAATCTCAGTTCCCGTAACATGAAAAGATTCATCCGATGCGAGAAATAATACCAGATTGGCAACCTGCTCAGGCTTACCCGGTGCATTTTCCAGCGGATGATTACCTTCCGGAAATTCCACAGGAATCTTCACTTCTTGAAGATCATCGCTTTTATACGTATTATCTCCAATTTGTGTATCGATTGATCCAGGACAGATGGCATTTACACGGATGCCGTATTGCGCCAGCTCTAGTGCAGCCATTTTCATAAAAGCAACTTGTCCTGCCTTGGAAGATGAGTAAGCGGAAGCGCCAATGTTCGAGAATACTCGGTTGCCGTTAATGGAGCTGGTGATAATGATGCTGCCGCCATTTTCTTTCATATGGGGGATGGCATATTTTACTGTGGCAAAGGTGCTGCGTAGGTTGGTATCCAGTGTCTGGTCCCAATCTTCGATTTCTAGTGTTTCGATTGGAGACCATGTACCATTAATGCCAGCATTGGCAAAAACAATATCAATCTTCTCGGCCGCCTCCCCAACCTTACGAATACTTTCTTCGACCAGACCTGGATTGGAGACATCGCATTCAATTACTGTTGCTGTACCGCCAATAGATTCAATCTCACGTTTAGTTTCATAGGAATCCTCGGGAGTGCGGTCAAGCATATATACCTTAGCTCCGTGTTGGGCAAACCTTATGGCTGTAGCTTTTCCAATACCGGAACCAGCACCTGTAACCACTGCAACTTTATCCTGCAAACGTTTATCTGTCATGATGAATTTCCTCCTCGGCGTTAGATTTCTTATTAGTAATTACATACCCGGCATAGCTGAATCTAACCAATTGAACTGGAGGGTGGAACAACGTGGGTGGATATATTACTATGGAATATAAGGATGTAAATAATATAAATTCAGATAAATCTAGCTCATGATAGGGGAACTATAGATGATTCAGCAGCAGGGAGCAGAACGGATTAATGTGGGGATATTTGCCCATGTGGACGCCGGGAAGACGACAACAACGGAGCATATTTTGTATGAAAGCGGTCGCATTCGCGCGCTTGGCAGCGTAGACACTGGGACGGCATTGACGGATTCAATGGATGTGGAGCGGCAGCGGGGGATATCCGTACGGGCGGCATTGGCTTCTTTTGCTTGGAAAGGTGTGCAGATTAATCTGGTCGATACCCCGGGGCACGTCGATTTTCTGTCCGAAGTTGAGCGGTCTTTGCGGGTGATGGATTGTGCGGTGCTTATTCTTTCAGCCGTGGAGGGTGTGCAGGCCCAAAGTGAGATGATCTGGAACGCGCTGCGGAAGCTGGGAATCCCCACGCTTATTTTTGTGAACAAAATGGATCGCGTAGGCGCTAACCCTGAAGCTGTGCTGGCAGAAGCGCGAAATTATTTGTCTAGTGATATCATTCCAGTTCAGCAACCCATCGGCAAAGAGAAGGGGTACATAGGAGCAAGAGATTTATGGGAGAACGAAGCTGATGCTAGCGCACGAACAGAATTATTAGAGGCGTTAGCGGAACGGGACGAAGAGCTGTTGGAGAAGTATATGTCAGGTAGCACTATTGATTTGGCTGAATGGAAAAAATATATGAAAACAGCCTCCTCATCAGGCCGCTTTTTTCCGATGGTTTATGGCGTCGCCGCCAAGGGGCTTGGGATTACTGCCTTGCTGGATGCGATGGTTGAGTATTTTCCGCGCGCTGGTGGGAATGTGGAGGGGGCGGTGTCAGGCATCGTATACAATATTCAGCGTGATAAAAGTATGGGACGGATGGCGTTTGTCCGCCTTTATGAAGGGACGATCCGTAACCGCGATACGCTGATGAATTATACGCAGGATATTCAGGGGAAAGTGACCCAGATCCGCAAGGTCGAAGGTGGTCGGACCGAGGATGTCGGAGCGCTTGAAGCCGGAGATATTGCTGTTATCTATGGCCTTTCAGGGGTGCGCATCGGAGATGTGCTCGGCCATCCGGGGGCCATTCCGGAGGAGGCGAAGCTGGCTGTGCCGCTGCTAACGGTGCGTGTATTCTGGGAACCAGATGTGGATGACCATAAGGTTATCGGAGCGCTGCAGGAACTGGCGGATGAAGATCCGCTTTTGGATGCGCAGTGGCTGCAGGATGAGCGGGAGCTGCATATCAAAGTAATGGGACCGATTCAGCTGGAGATTCTGAACAGTGTTCTGGAGGAGCGATATGCGCTGAAGGTTACTTTCGGTCAGCCTTCTGTCATATATAAAGAAACGCCAGCCCGTGCCGGGGAAGGTTTTATCGCTTACACGATGCCGAAACCGTGCTGGGCGATTCTACGCTTTCAGATTGAGCCGGGATCTCCGGGCAGTGGTTTAGTCTACGATTCGGTAGTGCGGAGTTCCGACCTGCTGCCGCAATACCAGAGCGAAACCGCACGCCGAGTACCAGAAGCCTTACAACAGGGTTTGTATGGCTGGGAGGTTACCGATCTTAAAGTGACCTTGATCGAGGGACAACATCATGTGTGGCATACCCATCCGCTGGATTTTGCGGTGGCGACTCCGATGGGAATTATGGACGGACTCGCTCGGGTAGGCACTAAACTCCTAGAGCCGATTCTGCAGGTTCGCATCGTGGTTCCTGAGGAGAATGGCGGACGGGTGATGAACGACCTCGTTCAGATGCGCGGCACGTTCGAGCCTCCCGTGCTGCAAGGCGAGCGGATGATCATCGAAGGACGTCTGCCGCTGGCAACATCGCTCGATTATCCCGTCAGCTTAAGCTCCTACACGAAGGGGCGCAGCACGTTTACTTCTTTTTTTGCCGGCTATGAAGAATGTCCACCAGACGTATCTGCTGAGCGCACCCGCCGGGGCGTGAACCCACTTGATCAGGCGAAATATATATTAAGTGTGCGAAAGGCACTGCAAGGTTAAATTGAGCTTGAGTGTTAAATAGGCTGACGGGGAATAAAAAACTAGAGAGTGTGCGAGGATGTTGGTACTAAGATATACTCAGAAAACTATTAGAAGATATGAAAGTAGCTCCAGTAGAAGTAGAAGTAGAAGTAGAAGAGATCTCCTCGTTTTTTAGTTGGCATGTGAATATTATACAGCTCAGAAAAACATATCAATTCAGTAGCCCAAAGTGATTTCAATAGTTTGTTTGAGAGGAATAAGTGGTTGAACACTAGTCAATGTTGGACTAGCTGAAGCTTTTATCGGAAATCTAAGGGGGAATTAAATTGATGATTAGAGAAGCAACAGCTAGTGATATAGACGGGATCGCTTTTGTCCACGCTGCGAGTTGGAAAACCACATACAGAGGGCTAATATCAGATGAGTTTCTCGATAAAATTACAGTGGAAGCTAGAAGGAAGCTCTGGATTCGGAATTTTGAAACACCCAATAAAGACGAGGTTATGTATGTGGCTGAAGATGAGGCTGGGACGATTATTGGTTTTGCAAATGGAGGAGCGCGAAGAGGGTCAGATCTCTCTGATCTCTATGATGCGGAGCTATATGCACTCTATTTGCTTAAGGAACAGCAAGGAAAGGGTCTTGGAAGGCAACTCATAAGAAGCGTAGCACAGAATTTATTGGAGAAAAATTATAGCTCGTTCATGACTTGGGTGGTAACAGGAAATCCCGCGATTCATTTCTACCACAAAGTGGGTGGGCAATCTGTTGCGACAAAAGAAGTGAAGCTTGGGAATGAGATTGTTGAAGAGATCATGATCGGGTGGAGGGATATTGGGGTTGTTGGGGATTAAGAGCCAAGGAGAGCGATGTGCAGAAGCTTTTAACTGTATTTTGTACAACTATAATCCCACAAATAACCCGCCAAAGGATATAACTGTATTTCGTACACCTATTTTTGTGATTTATTACTCTATGGGCACATTTTCTAGTTTTTAAGTGTACAGAATACAATTAAAGTCCTGATGATCCCCCTTGGATGCGGAATAAGTGTATGAAATGCAGTTATTTTACGAGTTCATAAAGCTCAGTGCACAAAACTATCTAGAGAAGGCCAGGTTTTTTTCGCTAAAAAATATGATGAGTTAAAGGTTGTGAGAAAGTGAGTGATAAACAAGCACGGCTATTTCGTATGGAGCAACTGAAAAAAAGAGTGAAAATAGAAAACCCACTAGGTTCTCTTTACAGTGAGTGTATCGAAGCTTTAGGTCCCAACACAAGAATATATAGTTTAGAAAAGTCGTCCGAGATTGTATCTATGATGGAGAGTATAGTTAATTTCACACAGTGGGCGCGGATTGACTGGGAATCTATTGATCAAAAGAAATCCTTTAAGACGCCGGAAGAATTGAAAGACATAGAATCTATTTTATTGCGTGATAACTATTTTATTGTGTGGAATGAGATCAATCTTCCGGTAGTGGAAACTAATTTAAATAATATTATAAATAACTTCAATGATGTTATTGCTGTTGGATTTGATACATGGATTATAAATATGGATAAAGGAATTATCATTGAAAGCTATCACGAGGGGGATCTGACAGTGGGTTGGATCACGCCTCCCTCACTACCAGCTTAACTATAGGCTCTAATGGATGCATAGAGAGTGAAAAATGTACGTAATTCACACTGCGCTAATAACCTCAAGTTTATTCTTCCTACACGGAACAAGCTTACATTAAGTATAAGAGTTTTAATATGAACTATTAGCCTATAGACTCTATTCCCCCTCAGACTCAGCCTTCTTCCGCGCCCGGAAGCGCCGCACCTTCATAAGGTTGCCACAAGCTTTGTCATCGCAGTATCGCTTGGAACGGTTGCGTGTATCATCGTAATAGACCCAGAGGCAATCGGGATTCTCGCAGATGCGGAATCTGGTGGGTTCTTTTTCAAGCAATGCCTCGGCAAAAGACGCCGCAATCTCCGCCATCACCTGTTCCCAACCGCTATGGAGTGGCAACAGCTTTATTTCCGCTTGCTCGTCGCTTTTCCATACAATTCGCCGTGTAACAGGACCCTTGTCCAAATAGATATTGAGCTGTTCAAGCATTTCTCCATACACCGAGTTTCCTTGCACAATAGCCTGTACCCAGTTCCATAGTAGTGAGCGAAGCTTTTTAAGCTGCGCCATTTCTATCGTGTTCGGCATCTGTGTTTCTAAAAGAGAATACTCCTTCAGCCATTTAAAAACCCATTCTTCTTCATCGAGCCTGTCCCGATCTTTATTCTTATCTCCTGTTCGCCAATCCCGCCAGTAGCTG
Source organism: Paenibacillus sp. FSL H3-0329 (assembly GCF_037963285.1). Taxonomy (NCBI): domain Bacteria; kingdom Bacillati; phylum Bacillota; class Bacilli; order Caryophanales; family Paenibacillaceae; genus Paenibacillus; species Paenibacillus sp. FSL H3-0329. The sequence continues at coordinate 1,280,826 of NZ_CP150150.1, forward strand.
TTAATGAAATCCTCCCACAACACGGTCTGTTCATCCTTTCCGATTCAACGCTCATTACAAATCATTGTAACAGTTAAAAATAAGTTTAGCTAGTTACTTGAATACAATCTGGAAATATGCTACATTTCTTTTGTAACCACTATATTATGGTTTAAGTAGTTACATATTAGTTCGCTTTGAAGTAGTTCTTTTTGAAGCTACACCATGAAGTTTATGCTTACACAAATTTTTAGGAGGTTGAACATGCAAAATAAAATCAGTGAGGTCTTGCTCCAAAATTGGGATTATTGCATGGATATCGAGGATTGGGCTCCGCCGCTTAGCGATGCGCTGGAAGGTGTGGATAGCAAACAGGCTCTTTGGAAGCCAGAGGGTGGGGCGGCCAATTCTATCTGGGAAACGGTTAACCATCTAACTTATTATAAGGTGCGTTTGCTGCGAAAGCTAAAAGGGTTGCCCAAACAACCCGATGCTGAAAGCAACGATGATACCTTTACTGTAACAGCTGAAGGAGAAGAAGCATGGGCGAAAGCCGTTGCAGACCTGAAGGACGTGCATGCTGCTCTTAGAGAAATCATTGAAGCGTTGGAAGAAGGCGCGTATGATTGGGGCGGTTCGGGTCATGCGCCAGGGGAAGAAGTAATGAGCCTTATCCTACACGATTCTTACCATACTGGACAAATTATTATGCTGCGTAAATTGCAGGGTTCTTGGGTGTCCAACCGTAGTTTTAATTAGAACCTCCACATTTAAAAATACAAGCCGTACACTGCTATTCCGGTATACCCGGGTCAGCGGAGGTACGGTTTTTTTTGTGCAACTCTGGTAGGCACGAGTATATATTCTATATTGTTTTTTTTGGTTGATTTGGATAAATTAAAACGCGATATGGATATGGGCTCAGAAACTAATCACTGATATCATATAATCCAAAGGCTGAATTAACAAAGAACTAGAGCTGCAGATGATTCCTGAAGATTTAAGGGTCATCTTTTTTGATGAGGAATCAAGTTTATCAGGCGGAAGGGAGTGTAAAGATTGACGAGGTTTGGACAGTTAAACACATTGCGTAATCAAATTTTCCTGGGTTTTATGTTTGTCATGGTGATCGTACTAGCCACGGTTGGTTTTTTTATGTACGGGCAAGTTTCGGTTCTATTACGCAATAGTGCGGAGAAGCACATTGAACAGACTGCAGTTCAGGCAACGGGCAAATTGGATGTACTGATCCGGCAGATTAATACGTTGACGGCGCAAGTGGCAACCAACGCCTCCATTCAGCGATTGCTCGCTCAAGAGGCTGAAGGAAAGCCGATCAGCTTCGCCGAACGTCAAACCATCCAGCAGGAAGTACGTAAATATGAGGCGTATGCGACAGGGATTCGTTCCATTGAGCTGTATGCAGGTGATTATCAGAAATTACTTTCGGTTGATGACGCCAGCCTGAACAATCGAGTATCCGAAGAATGGATCAGCCGGGTGGACGAGGGCAAAGGACGTCTCGTATGGTTTGGACTTGACCCGCGGAATTCGGATATCGTCATTGCGATTCGTAATATTAGGCTGATTGATCATTCATTCACGAAAGCTGGCTATATTATGGTTCAAATTGAGAAAAGTTACTTCCAGCTTACGGATGAGGTGGACAGCTCACAGGCGGAAACGCGTGAATTAATGAGATTATTTGATGAAGCGGGACGGCAAATTTCTTCCGATTTTTCCGTAAATGTCAATGCAAATAAGATACTGGATCATGGAGGAGAAAAGGTTGAGGTTGGCGGAGAAGACTACATTGTAATTCAGAAGCAGTCCAAGGCAACAGGTTGGAGGCTAGTAATCCTTACTCCAGTTGACTATACGACAGAGGGGATATCTGTCCTTCGTACAGCGATCATCGTATCCGGTGTTGTTGGCAGTTTATTGTTTCTCATCTTTACTTTTATTTTATCCACGATGATTACACGGCCCATACTGAATTTGATAAAAGTGATGCGCGGTTCACGATTTGGAACCTTGAAACCGATTTCAGTCACTTCTACCACTATGGAGATCAATGAGCTCAATAATACTTACAACCAGATGGTTCACTCTCTGAATGAACTAATTGAAGTCGTCTATCAGAAGGAGATCGTCCAGAGTCGCACAGAATTAAAGGCACTTCAGGCTCAAATCAATCCGCACTTTCTATTTAACACATTAGAAGCATTCTACTGGGCCCTCGATGAAAAAGGTGAGGAGGAATTAGCTCAAATTGTGGTTGATATGTCGGGGCTTTTTCGTTATGTCATCAATCGAACTGATGATGATGAATGGGTGACTATCGGCGATGAGCTCGACCATGCCGAAAGATATTTGAAGATTATGGAGATGCGTATGCTCGACAGGTTATCCTGGCGGATTGAGTCAGATGAAGCTTGCCGAAGTGTCCCGCTACCGAAGCTGTTAATCCAGCCTCTTGTCGAAAATGCGATTCTTCATGGCGTAGAGCAAAGGGTTGGACCGGGGACAGTCATGCTAATTGTCAGACCTTCAAGTCGTCCGGGATATACATTGGTTACGGTAACTGACGATGGTCCAGGGATGGATGCAGCAAAGATATCGTCTATCTATCACACCATGGAGAAGGGGAGCATGAGGTCTTCCAAAGGGACTGGGATTGGTATTGCTAATATAGAGCGGAGACTGAAACTCAGTTACGTAGACAATACGGACGGGCTTGAAATACGAAGTGAAGAAGGTTATGGAACTAGCATCTCTTTTGAAATACCAAATGAACCTGGAGAGGGGAAAAACACGTGGAAACTATACTCATCGTAGATGATGAACCGAGAACAAGAGAAGGGGTTCGTAAAACATTAGAAGCCTGGTCATCCGGTCAATATCGCATCGAAACCGCAGCAAGCGGTGTTGAAGCACTGGCATGGCTGCAAAATAACGAAGTTAATCTGCTTATTACCGATGTGCGCATGCCTGAGATTGGAGGGCTAGAATTAGTTGAAAAGCTGAACGAAATGCCTCATCCTCCAGTGGTTATTGTGATCTCCGGCCATCCTGAATTTGACTATGCACAGAAAGCCTTGCAGTTTGGTGTGGTTGAATATTTACTGAAGCCACTCGACAAAACGAAGCTGGTCCGAGCAGTGGAACTGGCATTGAAACGCAAGGAGGATATATATCGAATCGAACGAATGGAGAAGCTGATCGATCCCAAGCTTATGGAAACGGTACAGCAGGAGAAAGTGTATAGCACTCAAGTGCGTGAGGCACTCCAATACTTAGACGAACATCTTCACGAATCGATATCCATGCGTGATATAGCGGAGCAATTACACATGAATGCCAGCTATTTCAGCGTCCTTTTCAAAGAGCAGACGGGATTGACTTACAGTGAATATGTAACGAGAAGGAGAATACAACGAGCCAAAGAACTACTGGTGAGCACACGGCTGTCCATTGCTGAAATCGCGGAACAAGTAGGCTATCAAACGGCCAAATATTTTGTGAAGGTATTTCGTGCACTCGAAAATGTTAGTCCAGGGCAATACCGCCAGAACGTCATGACCACGGAGGAAAGAATCCAATAATAGTGGTATTAGTCCCAATCCTTATGACCTTACGACATCATGGGATCCAAGCTACAATTTAGTTAAGCGGTTACAAGGCCGCTAGACAACAATAGAAAAGGGGTTGTAAGCGTGCGCAATAAAAAATGGACAATATTGTTCTTAACGATGTGCCTCGTTCTTGTCACAGCTGGTTGTGGTCAAAAAGATAACAATGCAGGTGAATCTAAAGGTAGTGCAAATGGGGGAAGCGACAAAGTCACCGTTAACTTCATGCATTTATGGCCAGAAGGTGTTTCTGCCGGGCAAAATAAAATTGTTAATCAAATCATTAAAGAATATCAAACAGAGCATCCCAATGTTGTGATCAAGCAAGAGGTTCTGGACAACGAGCAATACAAAAATAAGCTGAAGGTATTGTCTGCTTCTAACGAATTGCCAGACGTTGGGGTAACTTGGGCCGCTGGCTTTTTGCAGCCTTACGTTGAAGGAAATCTCTTCGCTCCTGTAGATGACTTGTTGAATGGTGAATTAAAAGACAAGTTCGTCGCAGGAACTACAGAAGCTTATGCTATTAACGATAAAACGTATGCGCTTCCACTTGAGTTTAACATCGCACCTATCTACTACAATAAAGCTATTTTTGAAAAATATAATCTTGAGGTCCCACAAACCTACGATCAGTTTAAGCAAGTTGTAAAAACACTATCTGAAGGGGGCATTGCACCGATTGCTCTCGGCAATAAGGATCGCTGGACAGGATCGCTTTGGTATATGTATCTGGCTGATCGGATCGCAGGCCAACAGGCACTTGCAGGTGCGATCAGTGGATCAGGCTCATTTATGGATGAAGGATTAGTAAAGGCGGCTTCTGAGGTTCAATCACTTGTTGACAGCAATGCATTTGTTAAGGGTTTCAACGGTTTATCAAATGAAGAGGCAAAATCAGAGTTCGTAAATGGCAAGGCAGCAATGTACATGATGGGATCATGGGATCTGCCAAATTTCACAACCAATGAAGAAATTCCACTGGAATTCCGTAATAGTGTTGGTTTCTTCAAATTCCCGACAGTTGAAGGCGGGAAGGGCGACATTAATAGCTGGGTAGGTGGACCAGGCGTAGGATTATTTGTTGCTGAGAACTCTGAGGTAAAAGAAGAAGCAAAATTATTCGTCGAGTATTTCGTATCCAAATGGGGAGAGCAATCCGTAACTGGAGCAGGCGTTATTCCAGCTACGAAGGTGGACACCGCCACACTGGATCTACCACAGCTGTACATCGATTTGTTTAACGAAATGAACAAGGCTAGCAGCATCACTTTATTCGCAGATGTTCAAATGCGTGCCAATGCAGCAGAAACGCATCTGAATATGATCCAGGCTCTTTTTGGCAAAGCGGTGACGCCGGAGAAGTATTCTGAGGAGCATGACGCAGCCATCTCCAAAGGCAACTAAAGCTTCGACAACTAGGTGAAGGGGACAATTAGCTTATCCGGCAGCGTGATGCCGGATAAGCCTTTCCTCAAACGGTTTATGAAGGAAAGGAGTCGGACACTTTGGATAAAGTGATGTCTAACAAAAAAATAATCGCGTTATACGTATTTCCCGCCTTGCTTCTCATTCTGGCTATTGTATATATTCCGATTGTTCTAACGGGTTATTACGGACTGAATAAATGGAATGGTATAGGCGCTCTGACTTTTATCGGATTTGATAACTATAAAGCTTTGCTAACAGACCAAACCTTCTGGAATAGTGCTTGGCACTCTCTGCAGTTAGCGTTGTTTTCTACCCTAAGTCTCATTATTTATTTGGCAATTGCTATGGTATTAGCCGCCCGGATCAAGGGAGCTAACTTGTTTCGCAAAATATATCTGATTCCGATGCTGTTATCGTCCGTTGCGATTGCGCAGCTTTGGCTAAGAATTTATCATCCGACGAACGGAATTGTGAACAGCTTATTAGTTTCCATTGGTTTTGCTAATCCTCCTGCATGGCTTGCAGAGCCTACATTAGTTTTGTTTGCTTTATTTATTCCCATTCTGTGGCAATATGCTGGTTTCTATATTCTGATCTATTACGCAGCACTCAAGAATATCCCGACCTCTCTGGAAGAGGCAGCAAAGATTGACGGAGCCTCTGCCTTACAAATCGCTTGGAAAATTAAGCTTCCACTCGCAATGGAAGTCATCAAAGTTACGATTGTTCTAGCCGTTGTAGGTTCTCTGAAGTATTTTGACTTAATCTTTGTTATGACGGATGGAGGTCCTAATGGCTCTAGTGAAGTGATGGCGTCTTATATGTATCATCAGGCTTTTCGGGCTTATGATTTTGGCTACGGGAGTGCAATTGGATTCTTCCTGCTCGTCATCTGTCTCGTCATTACTTGGGTCATTCGCAAATTAACTGCTACGAAAGATTCGATCCAATACTCATAAGGAGGGGCGCTTCATGATGTCTGGAACTGCAGGAAGGCTAGAAATCGGGCCAAAGACAGGCGGCGCAGGTGCGGAGATCACACGTAAATTCGGCTACTCATTGCTATATATCGTGTTGATTGCCGTTGCTGCTCTGCAATTGTTTCCGCTTGTATGGCTGCTGTTTTTCTCATTAAAAAATAATCAGGAAGTGTTCAACCTTCCTGCTCTATCGTTGCCGATGAATCCTCACTGGGAGAATTACGCGAAGGTCTGGAATGTAGGGAACATCAACGTGTATTTCTTCAACAGCGTATGGATTACCATCGTGGCTACGGTGTTAACGGTTATCTTCGGGAGCTTGGTTACGTATGCAGTTACCAGGATGAAATGGAAGGGAAGCTCGTTCGTACTGGGTTTGTTTATGGTAGCGATGATGATTCCTGTTCACTCCACGCTTATTCCGTTATTTAGTATATTCAATAAGATTGGCTTAACGGATCACCCTTTGTCACTTATTTTGTCTTATGTCGCTTTTAACATGCCGATAACGATTATGATTTTGCTGGGTTTCTATTACGCACTGCCACGCGAAGTGGAAGAGGCCGCGGTTATTGATGGTTGTTCCGTGAACAGAATGTTTTTTAGAATTATACTTCCTATGACAAGCTCGGTGATCGCGACTACAGCCATTATTAATATGATCTATAACTGGAACGAATTTATTTTTGTAAACACATTTATTAGTTCTGATTCTTACAAGACGCTGACCGTGGGGGTGCAAAACTTCATTGGTCAATATACAACGGATTGGGGTGCGATCGGGGCAACGCTTATGATCAGTATTTTGCCTATCCTGATTACATTCCTGTTCCTCAGTAACCGTATCGTTGAGGGAATTGCGGCGGGTTCGGTTAAAGGGTAAGTAGAAAGAAGACCTGAATTTCTCAGCTCGAAAAGCTGAAGAGAATTCCGGTCTTTTTTTTTAATCCAATCTAGAATTTTGATTCAATCCTGAAAGCCTCGGGTTAATGGAGGCTATCAAAGATGAACATTCGAAAGGAGAGATTGCTGATGGAACCGGGCTATAAGGATAGAAGTGTTGAAGTGGAGCATAGGGAGGTACAACGGAAATCGGATTCCAGCGTTGTCGCATCTACCTTTATTAAATATGCTGCTTACATTATAATATTTTTTGGTTTTCTGTTCTTTTTGGTTAAATATGTATTTCCTAAGTTTTAATAAGAATTGATTCTTAAGGCGGAGTTTTATTGTTTCTCTGCGATGATCTTTTTTATTACTGCTATAGTTTCTGGTGCAGCATTCTCCAGCATAAACTCAATTGCAGCGAACTGCCGCATAACGTACCTGTGCTCAAGCTTCTCTAAAGGGTTGAAAAAGCCTTTCGGATAATCGATAATCTCCAGATCCCGCTCCGTGACCTGTCCTATGTATTCAAAGGCGTATTTGAATGTACCTTCTGAAATATATAAATCGACGACGTCTTCAATTCGCTTGCGATCAATATGATCCACGACAGTTAGATAATTAGGTGCACTCCAGTAGGCCCCATTTAGACAAGCACCACTTTGGATGTATTCTTGTCGGATCGCTTCGATGTTCTTGAAGGTGTAGAAATCCGATGCCCAGCGGGAGCGGTCAGGGAATGTGACTATGACATAGAGATTATAATTGTCCTCTTCCTCAGTCCCACTTTCCGGAGACAGCTGTATATGTCTTGTTCTACTGATCATGATTATAAGTCCCCTTTCTTAACAAAAACGGATACCGTCTTTTTAAAAGACGATATCCGCTGCTTTAAAGATGTCCTAGATCTTAATCATCCGAGGCTATAACTTCATCTCATTACTCGATTCCGCAGAATTACGATAAAAGAACCAGCACTCATTCAGCAGCTTGATCTGACGGCGGTCTTTTTTGTAATAGGCTTTCATTAGCTGATGGCAGAGCCACTGTGGCAAGCGAATCCCTCCTCTAACAACTTACGTAAGTTAGAATATGGAGAAATAAGCCTAAAGGTGCGGATTACAGTAGGCTTTCTGCTTCCTCTTCGTACCACTGCTCCAATTGAGCCTGTAGCGCTCGGATCTCAGTAAGCAGGGAGATCAGTGGGTAGTTCTTCTGCTCTTGAACAGAGGCGAAGGCCTGCTCCAATCTATTGATATAATCCAGACCGGACTCCAGGGAGTAATCCTCACGTAACAGATCCAGCGAGTCACATTCGGCGATGGCTAAGGGCAGATCCGGAACATTATCGGCTGTCAGCTTGTCGATTTCTTTGTTCAGGCGTAAATTGAGCGCACTTAGTTGGTACGCATATTCCTCAGGCATTTCCACGAATTGTAATTCTTGATTTTGCTGCAAAATTACATACCGCATTTTCGGCATTGTTCATTCTCCCTCCGTACTTGTCTTCCTTCTTGACAGTTTAGCCTATGCACAAGTTACAATTCAAGTAGAGATCTTATTTCCCGTGGAAAGGACTTGTGATAGAACGCTATGGAAACTATGAGCAACGAAGAGCTGCAGCTGTGGATTGAGCAGGTATCACGGGACAGCTTTGGCGTGCCGTTTAGACACACGGCGAGCTTTAACAGCCGGTTGTCCTCAACGGGCGGCCGATATTTTACCAAAAGCCATAATATAGAGATTAATCCCCATCAGCTTGCCATGTTTGGCAGAGAAGAGACGGAGCGGATTATCAAGCATGAGCTCTGCCATTATCATTTGCATTTGGCTAAGCGAGGGTATATGCATCGTGACGCTGATTTCAAAAGCCTGCTGGCGCAAGTCGGCGGAAGCCGCTACTGTCAGACACTGCCGGGTGCAAAAGCTCGGAAGTCGCTGCCCTATCGATATAAGCTTGTATGCAGTGCCTGTGCCATGGAGTATCCGCGTAAGCGAAAAGTAGACCCTAAGCGTTATCGCTGCGGTAAATGTTCGGGCAAGTTGAAGTTATTTATTTTATAACCAAACCTAATAATCCGACAAAAGAAACAGCTTGCTGAGGCGAAATGATGCATCCTTCTAAATCTTTGATATCCACGATCAAGCCACTGAACTCGCAGTCACTAAGATCGATCCCATTAAGCTTTGATCCTGACAATGTGGCTTGATCCATATTACACTCGCTGAAGCTGATTTTTTGGAAATTTGACTGATAGTAGTCGGAACTCATTAATGAACTGCTCTCAAAAGCAACCTGCTTCAGATTAGCGAATCGAAACGTAGCAAAATCCCCGATACAATCTACTACACGAACATTTTGGAATCTGCCTCTTGTAAAGTCTGTGCCAATAAGCTTGCAGTTTCTAAATTCAGTTCGATGAATAATGCCATTCGTAAAATCCACATTAGATAGATCACAGCGATCAAAAATCACGTCCATAAGCTCGATCCCAGTTAGGGAGCACTCCGTAATCGTTACATTTTTAAAAATCACGCGATCAAAGCTGACCTTATTAGCCTCTTGATTAACAATAACCGTATCGCTGATGCTGCAACAGCTGAATTCGTCCTTGGTTTGCAGCGAATATATTTGCTCAGGAAGAAGAGAGTCTGGATCTGCTATTTTTGGCGAATCAATTTTGAAATTCATATGTACCTCCGTTTGTTTACTCTTTGCGGGTAGCTAAAACTAACTATCATCGCGTTAAACCGATTTGTCAATCATCATGAATGTTGCGGGGCATTGGATATCCGTACAAATACACCTTTTTCTGGATAAAATCGCACATCGTTTTGTAAGCGTTCCCAAACTAATATGAAAAGGAAGTCCATATTAATTAGAGGGGGCACATGTATGAAACGAATCAGGTCCGCAATGGCGGGTCTGCTCGCGCTGCTGCTGATTTTTTCAAGCTTGCCTGTAATGGGAACCGGTAAAGGTTCCGTAGGAGCAGAAGGGGTTGGAGGAACAGGCGCTGAGCAAATTCCATCAGGTACGGTACTCATCAAGAATAAGTGGAAAAACAACTTTTTATATGAGACATCCGCAGGAATCGTGCGTTATGGCATGACCAATCCAGCCGATACTTCAGCGCATTGGACGGTTGAGACGGTGAATGGGCTGTCACGAATCAAGAATGTGAAGACAGGCCATTACATTACAATGGATGGTAACAACGGCAAAGAGGATTCACTTAAGGCGGCAGAACGCCAAGGTTCAGGAAGTGTTGCGGATCAGTGGCTGATCGATACTTCCAATCGCAATGGATACATGATCATCCGAAGTGCGACTGTGCCAGAGGGGAAGTTGGTTATCCACGAGGAGAATCAGCTTGGTTATGCGCAAGTAAGCTCGGATATCAATGTTACGTTTGAGAGTCCGCAGTGGGCTTTTATAGATCCAAATGCAGCACCTGTACGGCTAGAGAGCCGTCTCCGCCCCGGTCAGGTAATGTATGAAAGTGAAGGGAACGTTCTTTACGGTAAACAGCCTGTCAGCAATGAAGCAGCACAGTGGTATCTTGAATCAGGGACGGATGACGGAACAGTAATGATTCGCAACCGTGCGACAGGCCATTATATTAAGCAAAATGAAGTGACCTGGGCTGGGGTTTTTTCGCAGGAAGTCGATATGGATCACGTGAAGCTAAGTGAGTGGACCCAAGAGCATGCACCAGGCCCTGATGGAACGGGCTTCATTACCCTTCGTAACAGTGGTTTAACTGAAGAGGGTAGTCCATTATGGCTAAATCCGCAATTCAGCGATGACAATAATGTGCGATCTAACAGCTGGCCGGGTTCAGCCTCTAATCCAAGTGCACAGTGGAGAATCGTGCCAATTTCCGAATTACAGCCTGTACGACTGGCAACTTATACGGATGCACAAGTGGCTACAGATTTTTTATATGAATCCGTAAACGGCGAGCTTAAGCATGGAATTATTGCGCCAGATGCCGCCAACACCTCTGACTATCTATGGTATATAGAGGATTATGACGGCAATAAGCGTATCCGTAATGCGGCAACCGATCATTATGTTTCTTATAGTGAAGGTACTGCCAAGGCCTTGCAGATTAGCGGAAGTCAGCCGTCGGATCAATGGATTTTTAATGATTCCGATGATTATGATGATTACCAGACGCTTCAGAATCTCGAAAGCACAGGCATTTATTTGTCTACATTGGGTGGAGAACAGGCTGGTGCGATTAGGGATGCGACTTCTTTGAGCGCTCAGTGGCAGCTTTTAGATCCTAACACACCGACTGACGGCACAATGCCATATTACCGGATTCAGAATGGCTGGAAGTCATTTTATTGGTATGAGAGTGTTGATGGTCTTTTAAAATATGGAAATATGCAAAAGGACGGCTCCGATCAATGGCTCGTGGAGAAATATAACGGCCGCAAGCTGTTCAAAAACAAGAAAACGGGCCATTACATGAACACGATGAACATGCCAAATGGCCACCTTCAGGTCACAGAGCTTCCAGACAGAAATCATGTGGAACGAGAATACATCTGGACAGGCAAAAATGTTGGGAACAACACCTACGTAATCAGTAGCGTTCTAGACAAGGAACCTAATAAAATCCCAGAGAAGTATATTTCACTTCAGAACCTCACTAAATATGCTGAGTACGGAGTGATCAATCCAGGTTGGGGCAGTCCGCAGTGGAGATTTGTACCGGTTACCGAGAAAAAACAAGACTTGTTCCGTTTTCAGCTAGATGCTGTAAATGGAGAGGATCAATATCTTAAGGACGGTCCTTTGCTGACTTCTCCAGCTGCACTAGAGGAATTGCCAGAATCCAAGACGGTTACTGAAGCTGTCTATGCTGACCAGGACTCTGCTCACTCTAACCAAAATCTTGCACCTCTAGCAGCTGCCAACGAGGATGTAACAGTAGGCCAGGCTACTTATGGTCCACTTGATTTGAATGACGATTCCTTTGTCTGGCAGTTGCAAGAAATAGCCGGCAGCAATGGATCGGTGAAGATAAAAAATAAAGGCACTGGACGTTATCTCTCCCTTGAGCATATAGGTGGGGCTGTAGATGAGATTGATCCTAATGTTAGCGTTCAAACTTTGCAAACAGTGTACGATGTATGGGCCAGCATTAAGTGGAAGGTTGATATGCAGGCGTCCGGTGTGACTACCATTATGAGCTCATGGGCTGGTCACTATATCTATGGTGCGTCGGATGATAACGGCAACCCAACTCTCCGAATCAGTAAAGCTGCAGATACAGCGGAAAAAAGCAGTGCGCATTTTACTGCTGAAGCGGTTGAAGCGATTGCTCCGCCACTGCCTGATTACCCTGTAAGATTCAAGAATGCAAGCAGTGGGGAGTATTTATACGAAAATGAGCATGGGGTTGTTCTGTACGGACAGCCGTCAGCAGACAATGGATTTTCGCACTGGAATGTAACTGTGCAGGAGGGTAAACAGATGATCACCAACCGGGCAACAGGTCATTTTTTAACGCTGAATGGTGATTATTCATATTTGGAGAGCAGTAGTACAGAACCTGCTGTAGACGGAGCCTCTGCCTGGGAAGTAAGCTTGGCTTCCGATTATACACATTACACCATTCGTAGTCTCTTTGGAGAATACGACGATGAATTAATAAACATTGCCAATAAGACAGGATATGCTGAACGTGCGCTTTTGCTAGAGAGTGAGGGTACGGCACTATGGACACTTGACGCGGCTCCACAGGAATTTACTACTCCATCTGGAGAACTGCGCAATAACAATACAACAACTCCAGTTCAAAATGATACCAACATCATAACCATTGTACCGAAAGGCATGGCTGGTAAAGTATTGGCCGAAAAAGAGGGGGCTGTCCTATATGCAGATGCCTCCGATATGGCGGCTCAATCCCAGTGGCTGGTTCAGGAGATAAACGGACGCAAACGGATTATGAATGTTCAGACACAACATTATCTTTCGCTCAATGAATCGGGCCAAGTGGTCTTGTTAGCTGCTGGAGATACAGAAAGATCCCAATGGAAGCTGGAAGAGAAGTTAGGTTATACTCTTCTGCTAAATGCGAATGGAACAGGTCTTCTTACTCACAGCGCATCGGCTGTTCAGCTTGGTTCTGCTGCAAATGGAACTGATAGTGAGCTCTGGAGCTTCTTACCTATCCCTACTGATGCAATTTATGCAGGAGGAGAAGCATTCAAAGGGGATCGTGTTATACGGTTTGCAGTCAACGCCCAGCAGGCCGGGGAATATGACGCTGTTATTCGATACAAAAATACCGCTGCTGCTGCAACGGATCTGGCGCTAGAGGTGAATGGTTTAAACGAAGGGGGCAAGGTTAGTCTTGGCAAGTCTGCCTCTTGGAAGAATGCACAGGTAATACTGCAGCTTCGTGCAGGCATCAACACGGTTTCTCTAAGTAGTGACAACGTGGATTGGAGTAAAGTAACCCTTGATAGCCTGACCGTAAAAAACAGCGTTAACAAAACATACCGTGGAGCAACGGTTCCATATATCAGCTATGAAGCTGAGGATGCGGCAACAAACGGAACGCTGATTGGCTCGTCGCGGAAATATCTCAGCATGGCTTCCGAGGCTTCTGGACGACAAGCGGTGGCCTTGAAGAATACGGGAGATTATCTAGAGTTCAAGCTTGCGAAGTCGGCTAACTCCATTGTTCTTCGATATTCCATTCCTGATAGTCCAGATGGGGCTGGTGCTGAAGAAACCCTGACTTTATATGTAGATGGAGTTAAGAAGCAGCTTAAGCTGACATCTAAATATGCTTGGGAATATGGCAGCTACCCATGGTCAAATGATCCTCGCCAAGGCAGTGGACACCGCTTCTTTGACGAAATCCATGCTCTGATCGGCGATACTCCTGCCGGAGCAACTATTCGCTTAGAGAAGGGAACAGGAGATAAGGCAGCTTCTTACGTCATTGACCTGGTGGATATGGAGCAGGTTGCCCCTGAGTTGGCTCGCCCGGACGAATTTATTTCCGTAACGGATTTTGGAGCGGCAGCAAATGATGAGGGAGATGATACCGCAGCCTTCAAGGCAGCTCTTGCCGAAGCGAATGCGACAGGTAAAGGTGTGTGGTTCCCGGCGGGTACCTTTAATGTCGGTGAGGGTCTGCTGGATCTGGATACCGCTGAAATACGTGGTGCCGGCATGTGGTATACGGTTCTGAATGGAGCTAAGTTTTATGGTCACGGCGGTAAGGTTGGTGTTTACGATCTGATGATTGAAGGCGGCATTAACGAACGGGATGATGAAGCGATCACCAACGCTTTCCATGGTGCTTTTGGCCAAGGTTCGATTATACAGAACGTTTGGATAGAACATACCAAAGCAGGCTTGTGGTTAACTCAGCCGATGGGTGAAAAGGCGCGTACGAATGGTCTGTACATGGCAGGTCTGCGGATCCGCAATCTTATGGCAGACGGGATTAACTTTGCCGTAGGGACTGGCAACAGCATGATGGAACAAAGTGACATCCGCTATCCAGGGGATGATGGAATTGCAATGTGGTCGTTTACAGACGGCAAGTTGACGGATGTGAATGGTACGGAACGTACACCGAGCTATAATAACACGGCACGTTTTAATACGGTATCCTTGCCTTGGTTAGCGGATAACATTGTAATCTTTGGGGGGAAAGATAACAAAGTCCAGGACAACGTGGTAAAAGACACTGTGACTAATGGAGCCGGGATTGCAGTCTCTACCCGTTTCACCGCCGAGCCCTTCCAAGGAACAACGGTTGTGGAGCGAAATACCTTGCTTAGAACTGGCAGTTACGATTCCGGTTACGGCGTGAATCTGGGTGCGTTATGGCTTTATGCTGGTGAGAGTGATCTGAAAGGAAAAGTACTCATTCGCAACAATACGGCACTGGACAGCACTTATTCGGGGTTGATTGCTCAAGGTGATCTAGAGGGAGATACTCTCACTTCCATTGATGGAGTTGTGCTGACGAATAATGTATTGGATGGCGCAGGTACAAGCGGTATAGAAGTTACGAAAAATCTGAAAGGGAGTCTGTTGGTCGACAACATGATTATTCGTGGTGAACGGATGAACCTACTGACCAATGCCTCTCCTGACTTAAGCATTAAAGAACAAAATCAAGGAATAGCCTCAGCCATTAAACCGTTCTCTATCAAACTAGCAGATGGACAGAGCGGGCCTGTGATATTAGAGCAGGGTAAGTCAGCTACGCTTAAGGTACTAGATAAAGAAGGCAGAGATCTTACCGCACAAGCTACTCTAAATATTATGAGCAGTGAGATTGCTACATTTACCAACGACAGTCTTAATGGAATTCAAGCGGGAATCACAGACTTCACGGTAACTGTGGGCAACGAGAAGAGGGGATATACAATTGAGGTGCTATCACCTGGCGGGACAGATCCTGTAGATCCGATCGATCCTGTGGACCCAACAAGTACTCCTAGTCCGACGAGTACTCCAGAACCAACAAGTACTCCTGGTCCAACAGACCCTACAGGGTCAGTGAACCCTGTTCAACCCGGCACACCGACGGCTACACCAGCACCTACGCCAGCAGCTAATCATGATGTGCAGCTAAAAGCTAAGGCGACTGCAGGGCAGGCTGTTATCGAGATTTCAGCTAACGGTGACGGCACAGCCCGGTTTAGTGCAGATGCTTTACGTAAGGCGGCGGCACTTAGCCCCAAAGCTGTGCTTGTTATTGAAAGTGGGGGGATGAGCTACCGCTTCCCGTTAGAGCTTGTGGAGAGTGTGCTCAAAGCCGCACAAATGCCGGCAGGCACACTGGAGTTCAATGTAAATTCGCTAAGCGGAAAAGGATTGGAACAACTGCTTGCCAAAGCTAAGCAGCAAGGCTTTACTGTGCAAGGAACACCGGCTAATTTCACTCTAAAGGTAACGGATGGAAAAACCTCTGTAGCAGCAAGCGGGTTCGGTACCACTTATGTAGATCGTACATTTATGCTTAAGGAGGCGCTGGATGCGAAGACAGGTGTAGTCCTTATTTACGATGAACAGACGGGTTCCTTCCGTTATGTACCTGCATTGTATGAGCTCGTTAATGGGATGACCAAGGTTACGGTTAAGAGCAGTATTGCGAGCGGTGTATTTGTCGCTGCGCTGCACCCTGTGACTTTTGGAGATATTTCCACACATTGGGCGAGAAATGAGATTGAGAGACTTGCCAGCCGACTGATCTTGACCGGACAATCCACAGATACCTTTGCACCTCAGAAATCTGTCAGTCGTGCCGAGTTCGCAGCTATGCTGATTCGATCGTTAGGTCTTGTAGCTGCGAATACGACGAAGACCTTCAGTGATGTGTCCGATTTATCTTGGTATGCAGCGGACGCCAGAGCTGCTGCAGCCTTAGGACTGGTTCAAGGCTATGAGGATGGAACCTTCCGTCCGAACGTCCCTATTACACGGGAGCAAATGGCTGTTATGGCAGCCAGAGCAATGAAGCTGCTGAATCTAGAAGCTGAAGGATCTAGAGCAATCGTTGCTGCAGATGTTTTCAGAGACGCTTCAACTATTTCCTCATGGGCTAAAGAAGCAGTGTCTGACCTGGCTGCAAAAGGCATTATGAAAGGTCAACCATCAGGCAGCTTTGCACCTAGCAGTGATACTAGCCGTGCAGAAGCCGCCGTAATTCTTGTACGGTTGCTTAGAGCAGCTGAATTATTGAATTAGCTACCGTAGTAGAAGCTACAATATGGCATAAGTAAAAGGACAGCAGAGCAACGATCCTCCGGTTATTGGAGGATCGCTGCTCTGCGTTTTTGACGATGGCTGGCCTGCTATAAAAGCTTATGAGCAAGCGAAAGCTCATTGACTTTGAGTAACCCAATCACTTGCATAAACACCAACACCAACATCGCCGAGCTATCATTGGCTGAGGCTTGCGGACCCCAATGACGCTATTGGCAAGTTTTTAGCCTTTTGGGCAGGGTTTCGGACTCAAGTGATGCTATTCGTTCGAAAGAGGCTCATATTTGGTGTTTTTCGTGCCAATAGAGGCAATGGGGTCCGATAGTATGCCAAATATGCGATTATGCTGAGTATAAGGTCAACTGGGTCCGATAGTAGCTTCATATCCGATTCCGATACAGACTTATTTCAGTTTTCCCATCGATAGATTGACTCTGTAATTTCCGAACTTCAGCAGTTCGTCGAGAAAGCTATTCAACTCCTTTTGGCTTCCGGTACGAACACGTATCCAGTAGCAGCCTTCTCCGCTGACCCTATGTATTTCTTTTACACTATCATGCTGCTTTGCGAATGTCTGAAAGGCTGGGTGAACCGTATTCGAACCCAAAAAAACAGTAATAAAGGCATGAATAGTCTCCCCAACCTTATCCGGATTCCAGCGGACCGTGTAGCCTTCAATCACTCCGGTGTCCTGCATTTTGCGAATACGTGCGCCCACAGCCTGACCGGTCATATGCACTTGCTGCCCAATATCTTTGTGACTGATCGTGGAATCTTCAATTAGAAGCTGCAGGATGCGAAAATCCACATCATCTATAAAATAAGAACTCATTATTATCTAAAATCCTTTCTGCGTGAAAGTAGAACAGGCCAATCTTTTTCCAATCTCAATGTATTCTGTTTCAAGGTCCAACTATAATTAATTGTAGCAGAAGATATCTGAAAGAAAGAAGGGCTTCCGATGAAAATACAGCATATTCGCAACGCGACCCTATGGCTAGAGTATGGTGGCAGTACATTTTTAATTGATCCTATGTTGAGTGAACAGGGTGCTAATCCACCTATTTTTAATACTGACAATGATCGCCGCAATCCGCTCGTTCCTTTGCCGGGAGCCGTAGAACAATGGCTGAGTCCTAATGCAATTCTTGTCACACATCTACATCAGGATCATTGGGATGCCGCTGCTATTTCTTTGTTGCCGCATGATCTACCACTATTATGTCAGGAAGGAGATGGAGATAAATTAGCGAAGCAGGGGTTTGAGCATACCACGGAAATTAGCGGTTCACTGACGTTTAATGGAATAACTATAACACGTACTGATGGACGGCATGGCACTGGAGTGACTGGTAAACTTATGGGTAAGGTATCCGGGTTTGTGTTTCAGGCGGAAGGCGAACCTGTTCTATATGTGGCTGGGGATACGATTTGGTGTGATAAGGTGAGAATGGCATTGGAGGTTTTTAAACCTGAGGTGACCGTTGTGAATGCTGGTGGTGCGCAGTTTTTAAGCGGATGCCATATTACAATGAATGAGCAGGATGTCGTAGACCTATGTGAATATGCTCCTTCTACTAAAGTGATTGCTGTGCACATGGACGCCATTAACCATTGTTTGGTTACCCGAGATAAGCTAAAAGCTCATTTAGAGAAGGAATCGTTGGGGGATCGGGTACAGCTTCCGCAGGATGGAGAATGGTGTAATCTATAGACGGAGAGGGATGGAAATCTCTTTAAAAAATCTAGCAAGCGGCCGAATAATAGCATAAATTTGAAAACGATCACAAAAATTATTTTGCCCGCTTGACTAGACCTTGAAATCATGATAAATTAATTCATGTTCACTTGTAATGTTCCCTGATAGCTCAGTTGGTAGAGCACTCGACTGTTAATCGAGTTGTCACAGGTTCGAGTCCTGTTCGGGGAGCCATTTTCATGGAGAGATACCCAAGTGGCTATAAGGGGACCCTCTGCTAAGGGGTTAGACTGCGTAAGCGGTGCGTGGGTTCGAATCCCACTCTCTCCGTTCTGAATTACATAAGAAGAGCTTCCATTCTGGGAGCTCTTTTTTGTTGTGTGTGAATTTATTTTTCGGTTGCTATATGCGATTCTGAGAAACGGTGTATTCAATATTTTGGAAGGGGAATGGTGTGGAGGGATCGAATGTTTAATTGATAAGTGTGAAGAGTTTAAAGGAGGGAGCATGAAAACAATAAATCAAATACAAACAAAACCGTCAAGCCGATATGATAGTTTTGATCCGGATCAAGAGGGGAATAAAAATACTATTTTTGCCGACGTAATAATTGATGGTAGATCTCTTTACCAAATGTTAAAAAAATATGATAGGGTTCCTTCCCTCGGGTGGGGTAGTGAAGAGCATCAAAGGAAAATGATTAATTATTTTTTGTTAAACGAAATGCATGAATATTTGTACTACAGGTACCCAATATTAGTCTGTCCCTGGTGTGGCGATGAAGAGTGTGGCTTTATATCCGTATTTATTGAGAAAGAAGAGGATCTTATCATATGGAGAGATTTCAAATTAGAATCCGGTAATAAGACTATTGATATAGGCCCTTTTTGCTTTAAATGGGATGAATACGAAAAAGTTATTAAAGAGACATTTGGAACTGCGGGGATTCAATAAAGTAAACCTGAAAACCCATGGAAGAGATGTGCTCAAATAATTTATATGGGAAAGATCTATGAGTAAATCCAATAACTACATGGTCAAAGGAGTGGAATCAACATGGAACTGTTTAAGCAAATCCCCTTGTACAGATTTTTGGCATTATGCAATGAAAGTGGTATGGAAAAAAACATATTAGACTGCGGAGCGGGAGGGGATTCACCTCCACTAAGTTTGTTTGCGAACTATGGATACAGTACAAACGGAATTGAGATGAATGACGAACAAATTAAAAGAGCTAATCAGTTCGCAACTGAAAGGGGACAGAATCTAAATATACAACAAGGCGACATGAGACAGTTGGCGCTAAGTGATGAGTCGATGAGTTTTGTGTATTCATATAACTCTATTTTTCATATGAGAAAACAAGATGTGGAAAAAGCGATAAATGAAATGAAACGCGTTCTAAAACCTAATGGATTATTATTTGTGAATTTTTTAACCCTAAAGGATTTTAGAGTCGGCGATGGAGTTGATTTGGGGGATAATCAGTTTGAACAAATGGAAGACGATGAATTCGTAATACACTCATATTATGATTATCATGAGGCGGATTCTATGTTTGATGATTTGCAGTTATTATACAAAGAAGATCGAGTACTGGAAAGAAAGTTTGAAGGCGAATGGATACGACAAGGATTTATCGATTACATATATAAAAAATAGCTGGATGCTGAAGAACATATTAGTAGCTCCGAAAAAACTAGATATCTGCGAACAATACGTTCACGCTGTGGACCACGAGGTGTTGGTTCGATAGAAGGTAAAGGTTTGAAGAAGAGTTAGCCAGGTGGACAACCCCACGAGTCTAGTGCAAACTACTGTTTCCTAGGGTGATTTAAGCCGCTTGAATGTCAATCAGCACTTGATGCTTGTTCGCAACCATTATACTTCGGGGGGGATTTCAGATGGATGTAATTATAAATAACTCAATGATTCAGTTGATTCAAGGAGATATAACTAAATTAGATGTTGATGCTATCGTCAATGCAGCAAACACAAGCTTGATGGGTGGAGGCGGAGTAGATGGAGCTATCCATAGAGCTGGTGGAAAAGCGATATTAGAGGATTGCATGAAAATTCGTAACCAAAGGGGAGGTTGTGAGGTTGGAGAAGCGGTAATAACAACAGGAGGAAATCTGAAATGTGAATTTGTTATTCATACCGTTGGTCCTGTTTGGAATAGTGGAAAGAATAACGAAGAAGAGAAGTTAAGGAATTGCTATAAAAATTTATTAATATTAGCTGAATCTAATGAAGTAACAAGTATTGCGATACCTAATATAAGTACAGGAATATATAATTTTCCGAAAGATCTTGCTTGTAGCATAGCTATAGATGAAGTTTCAAAATATATTATAAATAATAAGTCGGAAATAAATAAGGTTATTTTTATATGTTTCGATGAAGCGAACTATGAACTATATAGGAATGAATTAAAGAGATTTTGTTAGAATTTTGATGTTTACCAGAAAAGGAGATGTGCCAATGAATAACAGATCAGATTTGCTAAATCAGTTTAAGGAATGGAATGGATTTGTTCTAGAAATTATTGATTTAGATTGGAAAACACCCATCGCTGAAGGAAAATGGACCATTCATGATGTTGTTAGTCATATTTTGTTATGGGATAAATACTTCTATGAATCGACGATCGAACCGATAGCATGCGATAAAGCGATAACACTTCAACTTATTGATTTCGATCAATTCAATAATGATGCTGTTATATATGGTAAGACAAAAACCAAAGACGAATTAATAGAATTGACTGTGAAGTATCGTAACTTAATATTAGATTGTATAAGTAGTCTTGAGGAGGGAAAATACTCAGGCAAATATGTGGACGGAAGGTTTTCCTTTGAGTCCTATTTAAAGGATTTTATATCGCATGACCTACATCATATGATGCAGATTAAAGAATTAAAAAAGAAAATGATGAGTAATTGACTCGTGACGGAAGTGCAAAGAATGGAACTGACCACCCTAATTAGCTTTCTCTCACTCGATTATTGTGTGGGACAGAGCTTTTTTTTGCGCAAAAATAGAGATACAACTTGACCAGGAACTCATAATAAACTCGAAAAACACATATCCAAAGAGACAAATGTTATATTATTTATCATTAAATGCAATCTGTAGGTAAAATCAAAGACTCCCCCTCTGAAAATCAAACTTTAAAAATCTCCATAATTCTCCTGTTTTCTTCTCTTTACCCACTTTCTATCTATATACGTCCCAAAGGATTAACTCAAAATGTTATGTAATATAACATAAAATATTGAATATTATAGTAAAAACCACAAATTTTACTGACGCATGTATAGTACTGTGTTAATATAAGTGACATAAAACGATGGAAATGAATGTAAGCTAAAGAAAGGTGTTTTTAAAAATAAATATGGGGATTGGGGGACGGCGATGGAGTATTTCATTCAACAGTTAATTAACGGGATTTCTGTAGGGAGCATCTATGCTCTGATCGCACTTGGGTACACCATGGTTTACGGGATTATTAAATTGATCAATTTCGCCCATGGGGATGTGTTTATGGTTGGGTCGTTTATTGGATTGTTCAGTGCCAGGTACTTGGCTTCAGCAGGGCTTTCTCCGATACTGGTCTTACTTATCTCATTGGTGATCTCTATGACAATCAGTGCGTTGCTGGGGATGTCAATCGAACGGCTAGCATACAAACCTCTACGAAAAGCTTCGCGAATCGCTGTGTTGATTACTGCAATTGGCGTTTCTTTTTTGCTGGAATACAGCGGTGTGTTTGTGCTTGGTCCTCAGGCTAAAGGATTTCCGGAGATTCTTAATAAGCAGCAATACAACTTGTTTGGTTCCTCGATTCAGGTGGACTCCAATCAAATCATGATCTTGGGGACGACGGTTATTTTGATGATTATCCTTCAGTATATTGTGCACCGAACAAAGATTGGTAAAGCGATGCGGGCCGTGTCTTTTGATATGGAAGCAGCACGGTTGATGGGGATTAATGTAGATCGGACCATTTCAGCCACCTTCGCTATAGGATCTGCACTTGCGGCAGCAGCAGGCGTTATTTTCGGAATGACTTACAATTCAGTGGATCCGATGATGGGGGTACTTCCGGGGCTTAAAGCTTTTGTGGCTGCGGTTTTAGGTGGCATTGGCAGTATTCCTGGTGCTCTGGTAGGGGGACTTCTGCTGGGCACAGTCGAGACAGAGGTTTCTTCTCTGGGATATTCTTCGTGGCGTGATGGTGTGGCATTTGCTGTACTCATCCTAATCCTTATCTTTAAACCATCCGGGCTATTTGGTAAAAATGTCCGCGAGAAAGTGTAGGGAGATGCCGTATGAAGAAGATAAATAAGTCATTTTGGATAGGCATTGTCTTTTCTATCATGCTATATATCGTCATTCAAGTTCTTCTAACAACGGGAATATTTGATGATGTCATGGAGTCTACGCTAATTCTAATTTGTATAAATGTCATGCTGGCGGTGTCTTTGAATCTGATTAATGGGATAACGGGACAATTCTCAATCGGGCATGCTGGATTTATGTCCATTGGTGCTTATGTTTCTTCCATTTTAACTTTGAACTTTGATATGCCATTCGTGCTGGCGCTAGTGATCTCTGGACTGGTTGCTGCATTTTTCGGTGTGCTTATCGGGATTCCGACCTTGCGGCTGAATGGAGACTATCTGGCGATTGCTACGCTGGGATTTGGTGAGATTATCCGGATTGTCCTGCTCAATACAGAATATGTGGGCGGAGCTTCAGGCCTAAGCGGCATCCCTAATCAAACGACTTGGACGATTATGTTTCTGTTCACATTGGTCACGATTGTTGTGATCAATAACTTTATACGTTCCACTCACGGCCGGGCTTGTATAGCGATTCGTGAGAATGAAATTGCTGCTGAAGCGATGGGGATTAATACAACTTTGTACAAAGTCATTGCTTTTTCACTTGGAGCATTATTTGCGGGGATAGCTGGTGGTCTCTCTGCTCATAAGTTCTACGTCATCAATCCTGGAAGCTTTAATTTTCTAAAATCATTCGAAATTCTAGTCATGGTTGTGTTAGGTGGACTAGGAAGTACAAGCGGGGCCATCGTGGGTGCGATTGTACTGACGGTGCTCTTCACGGTGCTTCAGGAATATCCGGAGCTGCGGATGATTATTTACTCGGCGATTCTAATTCTGATGATGATTTTTCGGCCTAAGGGGCTGCTTGGCAGCACGGGTTTTTCTTTCTTGAAATGGTCTAAAAAGGAGGTCAAACCAAGTGACAGCATCAACAGTGGAAGTGCTTCTTGATGTTCAACAAGCGAGTCGTGCATTTGGCGGGCTTAAGGCGCTTAACGAGGTATCCCTCCATATTAATAAAGGTGAGTTGATTGGGCTCATCGGACCTAATGGCGCGGGAAAAACAACCCTTTTTAATTTGCTGACAGGTGTATACCCGCCTTCCAGTGGCGATATTATCCTCGGCAATCAGGCAGTAGGCGGGATGAAGCCTTATCGGATTAACCGAAAAGGGGCAGCGAGGACATTTCAGAATATTCGTCTGTTTACCTCTATGACGGTGCTGGATAACGTTAAGATCGCATTTCATCAGCATGCCAGACATTCGATGTTCACTTCCATGCTCCGCCTGCCTAAGCATTTTGCAGAAGAAAACGGAATTACGCAAAAGGCTATGGATATTCTCAAAATATTTAATCTTGCCGATCAATGTGATGAATGTGCCGGGAATCTTAGCTACGGAAATCAAAGGCGTTTGGAAATTGCACGCGCGCTTGCAGCAGGACCTAAGCTTTTGCTATTGGATGAACCAGCCGCAGGGATGAACCCGAATGAAACTCGGGATCTAATGAATCTTATTGCCTGGATCCGTGAAGAGTTTGAGCTGACGATCCTGCTTATCGAGCACGATATGTCCCTTGTTATGGGGGTGTGTGACCGGATTTATGTGCTGGATCGCGGAATGTTGATTGCTGAAGGTACGCCCGTTGAAATACGGAATCATCCCAAAGTCATAGAAGCCTATTTGGGACAGGAGGCGTAGTGGACCATGCTTAGCGTACAGGGGATCAATGTATATTATGGGGCGATTCATGCCTTGAAGGATTTAAGTATGAATGTAAAAGAAGGCGAGATTGTGACTCTAATCGGCGCAAATGGAGCAGGCAAGTCCACGTTGCTTAAGACGCTTTCGGGACTGCTGAAACCCAAAACAGGCAGTATAGATTTCATGGATAAATCTATTACGAATCAGAGTGTTCAGTCCATCGTAAAACAGGGGCTTATTCATTGTCCGGAAGGCAGGCGTGTATTTGCTAATATGTCTGTGGAAGAAAATCTGGAGCTAGGAGCTTTTTTACAAGATTTTGGCAGCTTAGCTGCTGATTTTGCCAAGGTCTACTCCACCTTCCCGCGTCTTTTAGAAAGAAAAAAACAGCTTGCCGGCACATTATCCGGCGGGGAGCAGCAGATGCTTGCTATGGGGCGTGCGATGATGGGGCATCCCAAGCTTTTATTATTAGATGAACCCTCGATGGGGCTTGCTCCATTACTCGTTCAGGATATTTTTCGGATCATCCAGGAAGTAAATGCCTCTGGAACAACAGTGCTTCTTGTAGAACAAAATGCCCATCAGGCGCTTAAAATTGCTCATCGGGCTTACGTTCTTGAGACGGGCAGAGTGGTGCTTGAGGGAGATGCCAAGGAATTGGCAGATTCGGAAGAGATCAGAATGGCTTATCTGGGACATTAATTCATCGGCTAGTTCACAACAGCATCACAGAAAGAACCTATAAATTATTTATTTTGGGAGGCTGGAAGAGGATGAAGAAAATCGGGGCCATATTGCTGACTGCGTTACTGGCTGGTGGATTGCTGGCAGGCTGTGGGAACAAGACAGACAACACTACTGCTGAAGGTGGGAATGCTGGTGGAGGGACCATCAAGATTGGAGCAGACCTTGAGCTTACAGGCGGCCAGGCTTCCTTCGGTGATTCTGCACTCAAAGGGGCAAAGCTGGCGGTAAAAGAAATTAATGACGCAGGTGGAATACTCGGCAAAAAACTTGAACTGATTGAAGCGGATAATGCTTCCAAGTCGGAAGAGGCGACACGCGCAGCGCAAAAGCTGATTACTACCCATAAAGTTGTAGCTATTATCGGTGCAACTACATCTACGAATACCCTCGGGATTGTTCCCGTTGCTCAAGAAAAAGGCATCCCGCTGGTTAGCTCCTCAGCCACCAATCCCAAAGTAACAGTTGATGAACGTACTGGAGATTTGAATGAATGGGTATTCCGGGCCTCATTTATTGATCCTTTCCAAGGCGAAGTAATGGCTAACTTTGCTAAGGATACACTTAAAGCGAAGACGGCAGTTATTTATACGGATGCTTCAAGCGATTATTCCAAAGGGCTGCAGACTTTCTTTAAAGCAACGTTTACTAAGAACGGTGGCTCTATCTTAAGCGAAGAATCCTATCAACAAAAAGATTCTGATTTTAAAGCTGTATTAACACGTATTAAAGAAGCTAATCCCGATGTTATTTATCTTCCAGGCTACTATGAGGAGGTCGGCAAAATCGTAAAGCAAGCTCGCGAAATGGGGATCACCGTTCCGTTTATGGGCGGGGATGGCTGGGATTCACCTCAACTGGCTGAGATTGCCGGAGCGGATGCCCTAAACAATACGTTTATGTCCAATCACTATTCACCTGAAGATAGCTCGCCAGAAGTGAAATCGTTCGTAGATGCCTTCAAAGCTGCTAACGGTGATCTTGTTCCAGATGGGATGGCTGCGCTTGGATATGACGCCGTGAAACTAGTGGCAGACGCCATTACACGTGCGGATTCCACAGAACCTGAGAAGCTGAAGGATGCACTGGCGGGGACGAAGGATTTACAACTGGCCACGGGTAAAATCACAATGAATGAAACGCATGACCCGGTAAAAGCAGCTGTGGTGCTAAAATTTGTAGATGGGGTACAAACCTTTGAGGCAAAAGTAAATCCATAAGCGTTGTGATTAGAGGCGCGTACCTTTATTGGTGCGCGTTTCTTTTAGTTTAAACTTTTTTTAAAAAAAGGCTTGTCAAAATTCTTATGGTTTGATATACTCATTTTTGTTGTGACAAGAAAATAACTTGTAAAGCATGGCCCGTTGGTCAAGGGGTTAAGACACCTCCCTTTCACGGAGGTAACATGGGTTCGAATCCCATACGGGTCATATTATGCGGTAGTGGTGGAATGGCAGACACGCTATCTTGAGGGGGTAGTGGGTGTATACCCGTGGAGGTTCGAGTCCTCTCTACCGCATACAAATAAAAAGTAAGAAACCCTTTGTTCGCAGAGGATTTCTTACTTTTTTTTATAAGATCAGAAGTGAAATTCAGTGGCCTCAGGTCATCTCTTAAAAGCCCCAGCATACTGGGGATAGAGCTGTCTTATGCAGTCTGGGCAGATATCATGGGTGAATTGCAAAGAAAGCTGATGCTTTAAGAAATGTTCAATGGTGATCCATTCATCCTTGGGATTACGAATACATTTACAGGAAGCACAGATTGGGATTAGCTCAAAAGATGATGGTAAGGTTGAACGGAGGTTTATGATCTCCGGATGAAGAGGTTCTTCTTTATAGGGGCCCACATCATATAGTGAAATTATAAAAGTGGCTTCTGGGTGCGGATCTGAGAGAAATGGATAGATCTCCAAACGGAAGATTCGTTTCCCTTTATTAGCGGTTTGTATGGAGAATTCGGAAGTATAAACCTGATGCTCTCTGCGGAGTATATATTTCACTGATTCATAAAGCTTGGCCCATTGATCGGGATCGATAATCACATCTTGCATGAGCTCTGAGTAATACGCACCAATCCATTTCTTATTAGTAGAAAGACCATATTCATGACTAAAGGCCTTCCACCTACTGTTGGTGAACTGGATAATCCCATGACTGTTGATCACCACCGCATTGTGCGGTAAAGCTTCAAGTGAATGGATAATGGAAGATGATAAGCATTTTGACAAAAGTCACCGCTCCCTCCTAGAGATCATTCAGGATGATAAGTTAACAAAGGGGGCCAGACGGTATTCTAACAGATACTTGTCACCTGAGTCGCCTCTTATCGTCACTCCAGCCATATGATATAATCGGATAATACATAACAATACTAATTATATACTTATTTACGTTATTTTGCAATAGGAAATTACGTAAATAAGTAATTTATTTTTAGATGGAGGGCGATTCACCGATGCAGACCATATACGAACGTATAGAATACCTGATTAAGCAGAAAGGTTTGACCAAAAAATCATTCTGTGAGCAGTTAAATATCAGCACAGGTAATATGGGAGATTGGAAGCGGGGGAAGACTACTCCAGGAACACATAAGCTGATTGAGATCGGTGATTTTTTTCATGTTAGTCTGGACTGGCTTATTCTCGGCAAAGATACACCGGATACTGTACGAGAGAGCGGCGTAGACTATGATTTGAGTGATGTTCAGCTATCGGAAAGCCGAGTAGATGAATTACTTCCAGCAGAAAAGAATTTTATCAAGGAATATATAGCTTTTGCTGAATATCGTAAACAGAAAATGGTCGACGAAGAATCTTAAAATCTGTATCTTTACTTTTGAGAAAAGTACATTTATAATAATGAATGTTGACCTCAAACAAATTTATGTTCTATGTTTAACACACCGCGCGGTAGTGGTGGAATGGCAGACACGCTATCTTGAGGGGGTAGTGGGTGTATACCCGTGGAGGTTCGAGTCCTCTCTACCGCATACAGAATGAAGAAAGAGGCCTTGCGATGCAAGGCTTCTTTTTTTGTACATTCCTCAATCACATAACCTACTTCTTTACAAGCGGCACGCATAGATTGGCTTCGAATCCTTCATCATCCGGACCGGACTTCTCCGTGTATTGGATGTAAAAGACTCCATCAGGGTTGAACTTATAACCGGAATCCGGCAGCCATTCATTATGTATATAATTCCAGGTGTGTTGAAAAGCCAACTGAGGGAAACCTTTTGCAGTAAATATAGCATAGGTAGACGCAGGAATTTTCTTATGAACAAGGCCTTCAGGGATACAATCTAACTGCTCGACTTCAACACCAAGGAAAAAATCAGTATCCCATGCGGTATGCTCCCACAATTTAGGCACGGACGTACGATTCTGAAATAGACCGAGATAACAACCGCTGCTTTGAACTTTTGTGGGTATAGCATCAAATTTTGCATCAATATCCAGCTCGCCAAAAACATATTCCCAAAGATTCGCGTATGGCTCCCCAGATGAGTTTAGATTTGCCCAGCCAATAACATTTAGTTCGGGTATATCAAGCAGTTGAACAGTCACCGATTATCCCTCCCAGAAAAAATATTCCAACAATATTATAAAATATTCCAAGAGATTAAAGGGTGCTGATATATAGCGATATTATGACGTTCTTTCAAGTTGAAAAGGATACTTTACCGCATAACAACAGGGGGGGCTGTGTGATGTGGTGAGTATCCTTTTACTAAAGAATTATTTTAAAAGCTTGGAAATATCGGATTCGATCTGCTGTGGAGTGGTTTTAGGAGCAAACCGTTTTAGAACACGGCCATCTTGGTCAACTAGAAACTTCGTAAAGTTCCATTTCACGTTTTTTGAGCCTAAGACACCAGGGGCTTCCTTAGATAAGTATTTGAATAATGGATGTGCTTCATCACCTTTTACATCAATCTTCTCGAACATAGGAAAGGTTACCCCATAATTAATCTCACAGTATTCCGCAATTTCATCACTTTCGCCAGGCTCTTGTCCAGCAAATTGATTGCTTGGAAATCCTAATACTTCGAACCCGCGGTCCTTAAACTTCTCGTACACTTCCTGAAGACCTTTATACTGGGGAGTAAATCCACATTTGCTGGCAGTATTCACAACCAGGAGTACTTTACCTTTGTACTTTGACAATGATTCCTCTTCACCCTTAAGAGTGTTGACCTCAAAATCATAAATACTCATGGATGACACCTCCATAGTTAATTTAAGTTTTTAACAATTTAATTGTACACTATTTATGGTCTGGAGCCAAATAAGAAAGTATTATGAATCATTCCTCATCTTCGTTTCAAATCATACCTGTTGTTTAAAGTATAAAGTATGAGCATGACCAATACAGCTTGATGAAGGAGAAGATGACTCATGAAAGCATTATACACAGCAACTACAACAGTCCATGGCGGTCGTGAAGGCTCCATTGAATCCTCGGATGGCGTGTTAAAGCATAATCTAAGCATGCCTAAAGAGCTTGGAGGACCGGGAGGTTCTGGTACCAATCCAGAGCAATTATTCTCGGCTGGTTATGGAGCGTGTTACGAGAGTGCACTAGCGAATATCGCTCGTAAAGAGGGCGTGAAACTCCATGACGTGGAGGTAACTTGTAATGTGTCCATTGGGAAGGATGACAGTGATGGAGGCTTTAGACTAGCTGTGAGAATGGATGTGAAGCTGCCAGGGATTGAGCATGACAAAGCAGAGGAACTGGCGAAGAAGGCTCACGAATTCTGTCCTTACTCCAAAGCAACCAGAGGTAATATCGAGGTTGAATTAAAGATTGTTGATTAAATGTATCTGTATATATTTTATGGAAATAATGGCTAAATAGAGACGTAAATCATAAAAGAGTAATAAATAGCTGCCGTGTTAGGCGTCTTTGGTTGACATCACCCTTAAAATTCTTTAATATGTCTAAGTATCTGAGAATGTGCCTGCGTGTGCAATTTACAACCAAAAATTTAAATAATGGGTGATGAAGATGTCTTACAGACCGAATATTACGAATGTGACCAAAGCCAGCAGCAACGATAAGGAAGGATTGTACGAGTTCATTATCAAGCTTGCTGATGGAACGGAGTGCCGCGCGTTTTATCATCGGTTTCCGGAATGGAAAATGACGAACATCAGCCGCCTGCTTAAAACTCCATGTCCAATTTGCCGCAAAGATTTCATCTGCAAATGCATGGAGGCATTCACTGCTGATTTCGAAGGGCAAATGATCGGGGATCAATGGATTGAGAAAGCAATCGCAGAATAATTAAAGAACGGCACTTGATGGCGCGGGAGGATATCCCGCGTTTTTGTTTACCCAAAAAAGCAGAAATTTACGCCTTTAAGACGGAGGGGGAGCCATGAACGAGGAACTAAACCTTATGAAAGATAAGTCCATCGTGTTGATAGACGGAGTGTGTCATCTTTGCCAGGGGGTAGTTCGTTTCATTATCCCGCGTGACCCCGAGGCTAAATTTCTATTCGCACCTTTACAGAATGAAATTGCGGCAAATCTAATGAAAGAGTCCGGACTTCAGCCTGGACAATTAAACACGGTGATTTTACTGGAGAACGGAGTGTATTATACAGAGTCGGCCGCTGTGCTAAGAATTGCCCGTAAATTGAGATTTCCTTGGCCTGCCGCATACGCGTTCATCTTAGTACCACGCCCATTACGCAATGCCCTTTATCGGTATGTAGCTAAGAACCGCTATCGTTGGTTCGGACGTGATGAGCAGTGTATGCTCCCTACCCCAGAGATCAAACGGAGATTTTTGTAAACCATAATCTGGGAGAATGTTATAATGAAACTATAAATTGGTATAGTTTTTTCATATTATGACTAGGGGTGAACGAATAGTGAAACGGAAAGGGCTTCTGCTTTTTATAGTCATGTTGTTATCTTTAAGTATGATCGGTACGGCCTCAGCTGCCCCCAAGCTTCGTATTATGGTGAACAATTCAAGTGTGGATGTTGGTGTGCAAATCGTGTCGGGGCAGACGCTGGTTCCGCTGAAAGCTTTTGAAAGATTCAAGAATACTTCTATTCAATGGGATGCCAATACCAAGCAAGCTACGATTGCTAGAGATTCTATGAAGATTAAGCTTACGGTTGGCTCACGGACGGCTTGGAAGAACTCGGATGCTGTACAACTGGATGTATCGGCCAAAATAGTGGATGGAAGAGTAGCGGTACCCCTGCGGTTTATTGCGGAGGCTCTTGGAGCGAGAGTAACAGTAGATGCTGCTACGAATACAGTCTGGGTTCAGGAACGGGCCAATGCTAAACTTGTGCAGAATTATAATAGTAATGACTTAGTTGTTTCCCGCATAGCTGCTCTGCAATTCCCGGTTGAAGAAAGAGAACCCTCCAAATTGACGGGTGATAATGAAGCATTGTCAATGACGTATTATTTTCCTGAAGGCAGATCTGATGGTTATTTTATATTGTATGGACATTTCGTAAAGTATTATGAGATCAAGGATAATATTGTAAAAGTAGTTTGGGAAGCTGATCTGGATATGTCCAAAGAGGCTACAAATAAAGATTTTACCGCGATATTCGGTTACCCAGTTGCGAAGGAATATGGTAAAGCACCTGTTCTAGCTCCATCCTATGCCTCTTTTTATACGAGTGTTTGGGGAAGTCAGATTATTTATGGAATGGTTAATGCGGATGGAACTACTAAAGTTTCAGGACAGTCTCTGTACTGGGGGAATAATGAACCTTTTGTCGTAGCTATTCCCGGAGAGACTAAGCTTTAAGCAATATACAAGTCATATAAATATGGAGATGAATGATGAACAAGGGGAAGCCTAAAGGTTTTATGCGTTTTGATTGGCCTTATCATTTTGTAACTATGCCGCTAGCGCTGATTATATTTGTGTGGTCGGGAATTTATGTCGTTCAGGTGTTACGTGATGATGGTGCTTTAACAGTGCCCTTGCTATTATTTGGTTTATCTCTATGCCTGTTATTTGCGATTACTCGAATTCGAATTTATGCCACAAAAAATCAGGATCGAGTAGTGAGGGTGGAGGAGCAGTTCCGGTATTTCCGATTGACAGGCGAAGCATTAAATCCAAAGCTTGAATTAGCTCAGATTATTGCACTTCGGTATGCAGGAGATGAAGAGTTTCCGGCACTATGTCAGCGGGCGGTGAAGGAAAAGCTTAGTCCTGCCGATATCCGGTCTGCCATCAAGAATTGGCGTGAAGATACGATGAGAGTCTAAAAACCACTTGATGTGCGAAAAAACTTATTGCTGCCTTCTTATATATATGCTACTATAGCTGTAAATTAAAGGGATAGTAACGGAAGCACCGTTCAATGTACCGTATCCACGGTTATTGTCGGTGCTTTTTTGCTGTCTTTTTTTTGACAATATTTATGAATTTCTTGCGAAAGGAGAGAGGTTTTATGGCGGCAAGGATTGTACTCGCAGTGCGTGAAAGCCAATATATCGAACCATTGCTACACTATCTTCATCATAGTGAGTATGGAGAAATGCTGCGAATCACGGCTTTTAGTCGGCTGGATGCTTTTATCGATTTTATGAGGGGAGAGGATATGCCGGATGCTGTTGTAGGTGACGTTACTTTTATCGAGGCTTGGCTTGTGGAGGGAAGAACTAAGGTGCCTTGGGCAGTTTTGAGTGAGGAGGGAGCTTATCTTAGCAGGGGTTCTAAAAGCCTGGCTGGAGGCATCATGATTGCGAAATATCAGGCACTGCCTTCTCTGCTGGGAGCATTTATTCAACTATGTGAAGTGAAACGAGCTAGAGGTTCCTCTGTATTAGATGAAACGCTGCTGCTCGGTATCGTCTCCTCAAGCGGGAACACGGGCAAAACCACAGTAGCTATGAATATGGCTAAGCAGCTAGGTGAATTGGGGCTTTCGGTCTTTTATTTGAATCTTGAAAGTGTGGACAGCAGTGGATTATTTTTACGGCCCCCTGCAGGAAATACGCCTGGACTAGAGCGGCTCCTTTATGAAATCAAAGCCAGCCGGGATAAGGGTGGAGCCGATACGATTGATTTGGGGCAATACGTGATTAGGTATGATCACCTTCGAAGTGCTGCTTTTAGGCCAATTATTAATGTAAAAGAAATGCTGCAGATGACTACGCAGGATACGCTAGATTTGTTGGCGCTGTTGGTTGCGGAAAGAAATTTTGACGTAGTTATAATAGATACCGGCAGTATTGAAGAAGAACGTGCCAAAGCTGTGTTACATAAATGCGGAATTCTATTGTGGGTAGTTAGAAATGACGAGGTAAGCATTCATAAGACCATGAGATGGCTATCCCATTGCAATGCTCCTAATTCTGGTATGCCCTCCCAAGTGATGGATAAAAGTAGATTTGCAGTGAATTTTGCTGCAGATGGTTTGGAGGTGTGGGCACCTCCCGAAGGAATAACCGTTGAAGGTGTACTTCCATATATCCCATCTTGGACACTGCAGCATCGTGAGGAGCTTTTTCTGAACTCACCACAATTCCAAAGGGAGATCTTACAGCTGTGCAAGCAGATTATAGAACCGTCGCTTCCGCAAGTATTCACTGGTAAGGGTTTACATGAATGAGGAAATGTTTAAGGCACTTCGTAGTGACATCCGGGCAGGATTAGATGTTACTTCTGCAGTTGGAAATCGTGAACTCACCCAATATATTGAAAGGACAATTTTGGACAGCGAAAATCTGCGTTATTTAACAGCACAGGAGAAACATGAGCTCGTGAAGAGATTGTTCGATTCTTTTCGAGGGTTGGATGTGCTTCAGCCCTTAGTGGATAATCCGTCGATCACTGAGATTATGATTAACAGCCATACTGAGATTTTTGTAGAAGAGGAGGGTCAGATTCGTCGCCTTCATTTGGAATTTGAGTCCAGCAGCAGGTTAGAGGATATTATCCAGACGGTTGTATCCGGTGTGAATCGGGTTGTAAATGACTCTTCTCCTATCGTTGACGCTCGGCTAAAAGACGGATCGCGTGTAAATATCGTGCTTCCGCCAGTAGCTCTGAAGGGCCCGGCGATGACCATTCGTAAATTCCCTGAAACACCGATGACGATGCAGGATTTAGTCCGTCGTGAAGCCTTAAGCTTGGAAGCCGCAGAGCTGCTGCAGATCTTAGTGGCTGCTAAATACAATATTTTTATTAGTGGCGGGACCGGCTCTGGGAAGACCACATTTCTTAATGCGTTATCTCAGTATATCCCCCCACAGGAGAGGGTCATTACGATAGAGGATTCCGCTGAACTCCAGATTGTTACGGTGCCGAACCTTGTTTCACTGGAGACCAGGAATGCCAACACGGAAGGTAGAGGGGAGATTTCCATCCGGGATTTGATTCGTTCTTCCCTGCGAATGCGGCCCAACCGGATTGTTGTGGGGGAGGTACGGGGAGCGGAATGTCTCGATATGCTGCAGGCGATGAACACCGGACACGATGGAAGCTTGTCTTCGGGCCATAGTAACAGCGCACACGATATGGTCAGTCGACTGGAGACGATGGTGCTGAGTGCTGCGGAGCTTCCGGTAGCTGTTGTTCGCCAGCAAATTTCATCGGCAATTGATATCTTCGTACACTTATCACGTCTCCGTGATCGTTCCAGGCGGGTGATGGAGATCAGTGAGGTTGCGGGGCTGAAAGACGGGGAAGTAATCTTGAATCCTTTATATGAATTTCAAGAAGCTGGTGAACGAGAGGGAAGGGTGCAAGGGGGGCTGCTTCCCTGTGGTAACCCATTGTTGCATACAACGAAGCTTAGGATGGCTGGCGTAACCTCCTATCCATTGGCTCAATAGAGATTCAAAATTCCAGAAGGGGGGAGGTCATGCTTAAGTTTAAATTTGTTGCTGCAAAGCCTGTAGAAGCGGATCCTGACGGTCCTTCGTTATTACCAGATTATAAGGTATACGAATTGACCTTGCAGCAGAGGATTCTGACCCTTATTGCAGGTGGACTGCTGATGTATGGAATTGGATATCTTTTTTATCATCATTGGCTGCTGTCGTTGCTGCTTATGCCGGGCGGAGCTTATGCCCCCCATATACTGCGTAACTATCTACTGAAAAGACGTCGAAATGCACTGAATTTACAATTTAAGCAGACGTTATTTTCGCTGTCTTCCTCCCTTTCAGCTGGGCGTTCGGTGGAGAATGCATTCCGAG
This sequence comes from Paenibacillus sp. FSL H3-0329, assembly GCF_037963285.1. Classification (NCBI taxonomy): domain Bacteria; kingdom Bacillati; phylum Bacillota; class Bacilli; order Caryophanales; family Paenibacillaceae; genus Paenibacillus; species Paenibacillus sp. FSL H3-0329. The sequence goes on from NZ_CP150150.1 coordinate 1,316,199, forward strand.
AGGCGGTTCAGGATTTACGTATGCTCGACCCGGAGGGAAGCAGTGATATGATCTCCGAGTTAAACATTATCTGTGCACGCATGGAATATGGACAGCCTGTGGAAGAAGCGCTGCGGAACTTTAGTGAAAGAGCGGGAATGGAGGACATCGAGCGATTCGCGGATGTGTTCTCGGTCTGTAAACGTACTGGTGGTGATCTTGTAGAAGTGGTGCGCCGTACATCAACGATTATCGGTGAGAAGCTGGATATTCAGCAGGATATTGCTGTAAGTATTGCTCAGAAGAAATTTGAGGCTAAGGCACTGCTGATATCTCCGCTGATCATGGTGATGTTTATGAGTTTGACGGCTGGAGAATATATGCAACCTATGTATACAGGAGCGGGTATAGCCATATCGACAATAGCGCTTGTTGCTTTATTCCTATGTTATCTCTGGACTACTAAAATAATGGACATTCCACTGTGAAGGGGGTGAAAACATGCGCTGGCTATGTGCGGTGGTTACTGTTATTTTGCTAATAGTCTGGGTTCTACTGCGAATTCAATGCGGCAACAGATATGTCGCGTTACGCAGTCTTCCTATGGAAGGATTACGGCTTCGGAAGTTAGGCGAACCGTTATTACTGCTTATTGAGAAGAGTGGTATCGCCAGTCGGTTTCCCTCACTGCTGTTCAGAATTCAGCGTTCTCTACAGCGCAGTTATGGGATGCGTTATAGCGCAGAGCGGACCCTGCTGTTCATGGGTGAGATGATAAGTTACAGCTGGCTGTTGCTTGTAGGTGGAAGCTTGATTACAGCATTTAGTGGCGAACAGGCAGGTATGATATTGGGTCTATTTTTGGCAATTGCTCTACCAACCGCTATGGTCAGTGATCTGCACAAAAAGGTGAGGGTAAGGGAGCAGAATATTATGCTCGAATTGCCAGAGCTGCTGAACAGTATTGTGTTGTTGGTTGGCGCAGGAGAGACCGTGCAACGAGCTATTATTCGCTGTGTGGAAAGCCACCGAGGGGATACGAATCATCCTCTGTATAAGGAGCTAATGACTATGACTAGTGAATGGGAGGGCGGATATTCCTTCCAGCAGGCGTTTGAAAATTTCAGCAAGAGATGCGCTGTGCAGGAGGTATCGGTATTCACAACGACAGTTTTGCTGAATTATCGCAGAGGTGGAGCGGATTTTGTGCTATCGCTACGTGATCTGTCGCGGATGCTGTGGGATAAACGAAAGGCACTTAGCCGGACGCGCGGAGAGCAGGCATCCTCCAAATTAGTTTTTCCGATGGTAGTTATCTTTTTAATAGTAATTGTACTGGTGGGAACGCCAGCATTTTTGATGTTAAAAATGTAGGAGGCTGAAGCTGATGGTATCAACAATGTTGGACAGTATGAAGAACTTTTGGGAAGACGAGGAAGGGTTAGGAACTTTGGAGATGATTTTGATTATTGCTGTGTTGATTGCGGTTGTTCTTTTGTTTAAGGACAAAATTCAAGAGGTAGTAGAAGCCTTAATTAAAACGGCGGGTGAAAAGAGCCAGGAAGTATTCGATTGAACAAGCTTAAGGGTGATCAAGGCAGCTTTACCATTGAAGCTTCACTTCTGTTGCCGATCGTCATGTTTATTACGATGCTTCTTTTGTTTTTTTGCTTGTATAGCTATCAGAAGTCCATGCTGTTGCAAGTGGCCTCAGGAGCTACTGAGCGGGCGGCTTACAACTGGGACAACAGTCACAAGGAGGTCTCTGGTTCTTACATGGCTGGTGAGTATGACTCCCTTTATTGGAGAATTGGGGATGATGCCTTGCTAGCCTCATTATTCGGTGCAGAAGCTGGCAGTGCTGGCGTGACAATAGAGTTGCCCGGTGAAGTATCAGATAAGGGTGATTTGCCAGTGCTTAAACTGGGCCATTCGTCTACCATGATTCCGGACAATATGCCAGGAACTATGCGTTATGCTCACAGCCTTACAGGACGGAGAGTAAGTGCTGAGTTAAACCGTCTACTGAGCTTACCTGTGCTTGATAAGGTTCTATCGGATGAGGCTAAACCAACTGTTGAAGCCCAGTCTATCATTGTTGAGCCTGTTGAGTTTATTCGTACGGTCGATCTGATGCGTTATTTCGGAGCTAAATTTAAAGGGGGCCCTGAGGGCAGTGGATCAGCAGTTTACATGGATAAGAAGGATGCTTCTGCTATGCTGACCAAGCTTCAGGATAAGTAAAATCTCTGCTCAAGGGAGGGGGTTTTAATGAAAAGTAAATTTACCGGTTGTCCTGCTAAGGGCAAAACAGAAGGCTCAGTTACAATTTTTCTAATCATGGTGCTGGCTTTCGTCTTTCTTTTTACTGCTGTGCTGATTGATTATGCGCGAATTGCTGCGTTCAACGTTCAGGAGGAACGATTAGCGAGAGCCAGTGTCCGCTCTGTTATGTCTTCATATCATGTTGAATTACGAGAGAAGTACGGTTTGTTTGCATTTGGTGATAGCAATGGAGATATGCTGCTGTCCAAAGTGCTCAACGAAAATTTGCATAAAAGTGGGCGGGGGGATACGTTCAATCTCTTACCCTTTGCACTGGAATCCTCCTCCTTGGAATGGAGCCGGCCGCTGGGAAGTTATGATGTTTTTCGTCATCAAATACTGGAAGAGATGAAGTATAAGGCTCCGGTAGATTTCGCCTTGGAGCTGGCAGGTAAATTCAAACCGCTGTCAGGCGTAATGGCAGAGACCTCAAGAGCTACCGAATTACTTAGTAAGCTGCAACCTTTATATGATGAACGTGAAGAGAATTTGGATCTAATGTTAGAGCGGAGAAGCCAAGCGGCGGAGAGTGGAAGAAGAATACTGCTATGGATTATGAATCCGCCCGGGGATTCTATCTCGGCCCATTCGCTCGGAAGCATGCAAGCAGCCGCGGATATACCAGCACAGTATAGTGACTATCTCGGGAAATATTACGACGATCTGTATCATGATAGTAAAAAGCCTGCAAAGTACACTTATCAGTTGGCACTTTATCAGAGCCGAACTTCAGAGATGTTATCGCGGCTCCCAGCCTTATTAACAACCTTTCGTGAAGAACATGGACAATCAATGGAGGAAGCGAAGGATGCGTTAAACAAGGCGCAGCAATTGAATGACGAGATGAGAGATGTTTTGGCAGCTTCCCGAATAAGTGGCGTAAATCTGGCGGACGATCCTGCTAAAGACTGGGATATTCCGGGAAGTTCAGGGGAAATAAGTGCTGAGCCACTTAAAAAGCTGCATGAACAGGAAGATGCCTTGATCCTCTCTTCGGCTGACATTAGTAGTATGGAGAATAGTTTATTTATGCAACAAAGTGTGTACGAATCCATTGAACCGACGGTAACAGGATTGTCAGCAGAGCTGCATGAAGCTTTGGGAGTCAACGGCGATTCCTACCAAATGATTTCCTCTGTTCTAGGGGCTTCGCATGTAGTGGACAACTATTATAAAAAATACGGTAAGAAGGGAAGTGTTATCGCTAGTGATTTGGCTTTTCTTGAACAGCATCGCAGCTCGGATAAAGCACGTAAGCAAGTAGAGTGGGAAGCCAAATCCAAGCTGGGCGAGGTTAGAGCACTGCTGGACAAAATTAGAATGCTAGGTAGCGGAGCGGCAGCTTCGATGGAACGTTATCAAATCCTTCATCAATTTTATGAGGACAATGTTTCATTTAACAACGGATTGGAGTCTCAATCCTCTGATAAATCTGAAGTATCCTCAGATCCCTATGCTGCTGGAAGTTCGGCGATGAAGGATATTGACGGGATTTATGCAGCAATGAGTGGCATTATGGGGGGCGCTAGAGACAGGCTTTTTCAAACGGAGTATTCCGCGCTTTATTTTCAGCATTTTGATGTTTCAAAGTTAGCTAGTCTGGCACTGAATTCTCTGGAAGACACTAGTGAGCTCACAGATCAGCTTGATCCTCGCGCTCAGGAGCTGGAATACATTTTATACGGATTTCATAATCCCGCGGGGAATGTGGCCGCAGCCTATGCCGAAATATTCGCGATGAGGTTGTCCATTCGCACTATGGAAGGTTTTATAGAGAAGGCAACCTTGGGAAATCCACTGGCTGTTCTAGCGGCGGCACTGTTGTATGGAATCCAGCATGCCATTCAGGATATGTTGCAGCTTTGTGAGAAGGATGCGATTCCTTTATCTAAATATATGCCGGCGCAGCTGACTTACCGTGATCATCTGCGACTGTTCATGATAATGCATGGAGGCGGGGAATTGCAGCTATCGCGGATGCTGGCTCTGATTCAACTGAACACAGGAATAAATCCAGAGGAAAGAAACACCTATGTATCATCGGACATTAAGCTCCAAATGCAGTTATGGTTTCTGCCAGGTGTAGTTAAAATGTTGAATTATACTGCTGGTTTTCCGGGAGGGGTACAAGGGAATAAGTATCTGAGGGCAGTAAAAGCTGATTATTCTTATTAGCGGGAGGTTGGTAAGGAGATGGGGGATGGGTATGGAATCAGAGGGGAAGACAAGGAAGAAGGTAGCATGGTAGTAGAAGCGGCGATGGTTCTTCCGTTCTTCCTGCTATTCGTCCTGTTCCTGATTTCTATCGTACAGATGACCTTGTATTCGACAGCTTTGCAAAGTACAGCATCAGACACTGTAAAGTCTATTTCAACTCATATGTATCCTACGGCTTTGGCGGTGCAGAAATGGGGAATATTCAGCGAAGTAAGTGATGATTCAGGAGGGGATGACAGTGATCATTCTGCTGGCCTGAATTGGACTATTCCTCGCTTGTCACTTACTGATTGGGGCGATAGTTATGCTGAGTCTTTACCCAAGCCGTTAAATGAGTGGGTTATGTCGGCTTTAGAAAGTGGTGAGGGACCGTTGCAGAAGCTTCAGGCAGAGACTAGTGAAAGTGTACTTGATCTTGCGATCAAACCTTTATTGAAACCATACCTGACATCAGATTTACTGGATTATGAGCGAATTCATGTATCTAATGTTATGGTGCCGGAGCTAAAAGAGGGTACTCGTCCCTACCTTGGGCTAGTGGTTAGTTATAAGCTGCCGATGAAGGTCCCCTTTCTAAACCAAAGTATTGTTTTAGAAGCAAGTGCTGTTGAACGTCTCTGGATCGGGGACACGGGAGAAGGCACAGCCAAGGAGGGGAACGGTACTGGCCAACCAGATGAATTCATTGAAATCTTAGAAAAGCCGAACCCGGCTGTAGCGAATAAGCAAGGCAAGGTTCGTGCCAGAATACCGCCGAATGCTTCTGCCAGCTTGTCAGTCTTTTATAAGAGCGGGGGCAGTACTGCCAAATATTTAGGCTGGAAACAAGCGGATGAAGATGGATATATCGAGTGGGAATGGAAAATTGGTGTAAATACCACACCGGGCTCGTGGCCGTTTGTTATACAACTGGATGATGGTAGATCTGTTGAGGTTATGTTCACAGTAGTGAAGTGAAAGGGTGGAAAAAGGAGTGTAATAAATGGCAGAGTGGACATTTTGGGGATGTCTACCGTTTTTAGCAGCGGCACTGATTACAGATTTGAAGTCGATGAGAATACCAAACTGGATCACCTTGTCAGGCTTGCTCACCGGTCTGCTTGCACAAGGGGTGATCAATAGCTGGCATGGACTGCTGTGGGCTTTCGGGGGAGCTGCTGTAGGATTTACAGTCCTTCTGATCATGCATTTAATAGGGGCGGTTGGCGCGGGGGATGTTAAGCTTTTTGCTGGAATCGGCGCGTGGACAGGGATGTTGTTTACGCTGCAAGTCGTCATGTACTCCGTACTATTTGGTGCTTTAATAGGCTGGTTAATTGTTTTAAAGAGACGGGAGGCGGTCAGTCGTTCGCGTAAGATCATCAGCAGAATTTCTGGATTTATTTTATGGAAGAGCCCGTTTCTATTAAAAAATAACGATAGTGAACTGTTGAAATTCCCTTTCATGCTGGCTGTTATCCCTGGTTCCATATGCGCTTATCTATACTTTTAGTTCGGGAGCTGATGTTTGTTGTTCGGATTAACCCGTGATTTTATACAACAGGATGGTATATATATGATCCTTGGTGAACCCGAAGGAATACCTGCGGAGAAGCTTAATTTGATTCAGGCACGCATGCTGATGAACACCGACATTCCTCATCATTTGAGGCTGTTACTTAGAGAAATAGATATGAAGGTTACTATGGAATACGCTGTTTTACGCAAAAAAATGCTTAGTCATCTACTCAAAGGAGAAAAGCTAAGTATGAGCTCATTTTTCGGGTTATTGCTGCAAATTGCCCAAGGCATGGAAGATGGCAGGTTATATATGCTGCGGGCGGAACAGTATGCTTTGCATGCAGATTACATTTTTATTGAAGGGTCGTTACAGAGCGGTAAAGTATACCTGACCTACATACCCATTCAGGAGAATAAGTCTGGTTCAAAGCTTGGAGAGTCACTCAAGTCACTAATCATGGTGTTAATGGCATCTATCACAGAGCTAACTGGCAGTGGTGTGCAAAGACTATTGCAATATTGCAGTGAAGAGGGATTTACTCCAGCTGGCTTAAAGATTCTTTTATCAGAGTTGCTGACAGAAAGAGAGCCCGTTACACCTGAAAGACAGCTTCATGAAGGCGTAAAAGAATATCTAGTGAAAGAGGCAGCAGCTCCACCATTAAGAAAAATATATGAGCATCGCGAAGATAAGGAATTGGAGCTGCAGCCGACTGCTACTCCTTGGATCAGCAGCTATCCTAATCTTAAGATAAAAGAGGAGGAGAGCCTGTCTCTAAGCTTGGAGGATGAGCAGGTAACGAATCCACAAGCCTCAAGCTCAAGAACCTATATAGTGCTAGGGTTTCTATTAGGCGATGCACTACTGTGGAAGTTTCTATATTTGGATAGTCCCAAGCCGTTATGGCTTGCCGTCTGTGGAGTTGTGACGATTGTATTGGCTGTTTTAAGCTGGATGGTTTGGAGCGGAAGGCTAAAGGTTGGTAAAGAAGATGTTGATGGCCTGGGTGAGGATTCTGAAGATACTAACTGTAATCCGAGTCGAAAAGAATTGGAGTGGAATTTTGGCAGGAACCCTGTGACTTCTACGCGTTCTCCAGCAACAATTCCAAAGATAACTCCGCAATCCTCTGATTCAGCAGCTAGCGTTCCGGCGACACGTTATGAATCACTAGCAGAGGAACAAAGTTCTGTTAAAGCACCAGAAGCAATAGCTCCAACAACCTTATTATCACAGGAGAAACCGCCTGAGCAAGGACGACAAATCGAAAAGCTGGATCGGAGTATTCCTTATCTCCAAAGAAGCGGTGAGGAGGGCGAAGAGGCAGAGATGATCGAGTTAAATCGAACTAGCTTCATTATCGGCCGATCGGCAGAGGTGGCTCAATATGTGGAAAGATCAGAAGGCGCCTCTAGAGTACACGCTGAGATATCTAGAAGCACCAGCGGATATATTCTGAAGGATCTTGACTCCAGAAATGGAACGCTTTTTCAAGGTGAAGCCATGGTCCCGTATAAAGAGTATCCACTAACAGAGGGGACCACATTTAAAATTATAAAAGGAAGCTACACATTTCATACAGTATGAAGGTGAGTTCTAACGATGAATGTGGCTCTACAATTTTTGTTTTTTCAAATCTTCTAAAGCGACTTGAAGTGTAGGGAAGGTAAAGTCAAAGCCATGATTTAATGCCGCTGCGGGCAGGACGCGCTGACCTTTAAGTAAGATTTCGGATAATTCTCCGGCTGCTGTTTTTAACAGGAAGGCTGGTAAAGGGAACCAATGTGGCCGTTTGTAGACTGTGCCGATCGTTCTGCCGAACTCTTCGTTCGTTACCGGATGTGGAGCAGTCGCATTAACAGGTCCGTTAATCGTTGGATTTTGCGTACAGAAATCAATTAGACGGATGATATCCGTCAGATGGATCCAAGAGAGCCACTGCTTTCCAGAGCCAATGTTTCCGCCAAAACCTAATAAATAAGGCAGCTTCATTTTGGGGAATGCTCCGCTCTCATTGCCGAGCACAACTCCGGTACGCAGCTTGACCACGCGGATATCATGGTAGGTTTCATCTGAAGCCTCTTCCCATGTCTTAACTACTTCTGAAGGGAAATCCATGACCTGGGCTGGTGAGGACTCATTAAAAGTATCCTCTAAAGAGGTACCGTAAATCGCCACGGCGGAAGCCTGAATGATTACGGAAGGCTTTTGCTTCATTTGATCTACTAACTTAGCTGCTGCGGAAACGGTTGCAAGTCGGGACTGCATAATCGCTTTTTTGCGACTTGGACTCCAGCGCTGGCTAAGGGAAGCTCCGGCGAGATTAATTAGGGCAGCTGCATTTTCCACTGGAGCGGGATTAGAACTTAGACTGTCCCAGGTGTGGTAACTCAGCTTAGGATGAATTGTTGTTGCGTCTTTTGGTAAATTCCGACCTACAATAGCAACTTCATTACCTGCTTGCAGCCAGTATTTTGCTAGTTCGCTACCTATAAAACCGGTGCCGCCACATATCACATATTTCAAAGGAGGGCCTCCGTTCTAAATCGTACAATTCATTAAAAATTACTTAAACAAATGCTGGTAAGCAGAGTAATCGATTTTATTCTTCTCGAGAAAATTGACAAGAAAACGGTTATCGCGCCGCGGTGTGGCAACTATGTAACCTTTAATACAGTGATCGCGAGTAACTTCTTTTGCATTGCTCTCGACGGCGATTTTTCCGATCTCGGCAGCAATAGAATGCTTCGCAATATCACGAAATGGCCCAGGTACAGGTTGAACAAGCTGGTCCAAAAAGGCCTTTGTTTCGTCACTCCAGAGCGGGCGGCTACGTTCCACCCAGTAATTTTGCCAGTCTAGCTTTGACTTTCCATCAGCTTTGGGCAGGACCTTTAGGAATTTGCGGAACATAAAAAAACCGCCGATACACATGGAACCAAGCAGCATAAATGTCCAGAAAGCGATAGAGTTCATAAACCAATTGCTCGGTGTGGATAATAAACCAAGTCCTGATTGGATAAACATGCATACACCACCTTTTGGCAATGAGGATTCTCACACGAATTATTCTCATATTAAAGTATAGCTTATTTCCAAAGTTTTGCGAAGCAGAACCCGGCATATTGGCCTCGTCTAGATTTATTTTTCCGATCACGGTAGAATAGGGGTTAATTCGTGAAGGAAAGAGGGAAGAAGTATGCTGAAAATAGGTTCACATGTGTCTTGCTCGGACAAGGGTCTTTTGACCGCAGCAAATGAAGCAAATGAGTATGGTTCCAGCTCGTTTATGATATATACAGGAGCGCCGCAGAATACGCGCCGCAAGCCGATTGATGCCATGTATCCCAACGAAGGGAAGCAGGTTATGAAAGAGAATGGTGTAGAGGAGATTGTTGTCCATGCACCTTACATTATTAATCTCGCTTCCTATAAAGAGAATACGTATCAACTGGCTGTTGATTTCCTGCAAGAGGAAATTCGCCGTACCCATGCACTTGAGGTCAAGCATATTGTATTACATCCAGGTGCGTTCACTGATAAAGATGCTGAATATGGTATTCAGCGGATTGCAGATGGCCTGAATGAGGTGCTTGGAGGCACGAACGAAACGGAAGTGCATATCGCTTTAGAAACTATGGCTGGTAAGGGAACAGAGATCGGCCGCAGTTTTGAAGAAATCGCTTCTATTATTGCAAAGGTCGAACATAATGAACGTCTATCGGTCTGTCTTGATACTTGCCACATTCATGATGCTGGCTATGATATCGTTAATGATTTGGACGGTGTTCTCAACAAATTTGATGAGACTATCGGATTGAACCGTCTTGGTGTAATCCACATTAATGACAGTAAAAATCCATGTGGCGCTCGCAAAGACCGTCACACTCCAATTGGCTCGGGTTGGATTGGCTTTGATACGATTAACAAAATCGTACATCATGAAAAGCTGGAAGGTCTGCCTTTCATTCTGGAGACCCCGTGGATTGGTAAAGATGCTAAGACACAACGTCCGATGTATGAGGTGGAGATCGCTTTGCTGCGTGGTAACGTAGCTGAACGCTTTGGACCGGAATTCGTGCAGGATGTTGAAACATTACGTGAATTTTTTGCCAAGCAGGAGATTGATTCCCGTCAATATGTACTTAATGTCTGGGAGCTGCTGAAGAACGATGCCAAAGCTAAAAAAGCTGATCCACGTGAACCACTGGAGCGTTTATACGATGAAGTTGTCGCTGCCCAGCTGTTCCCGCAACTAAGCGAGGAAGCTATTAATCATCGTTTAATTGCTTGGTTAGCAGGCAATTAAGCTCGTGAACGCTTAAGCTATACTTCAGATTGCGTATGTAGATGAGAGGATGGGAAGAGGGTCATGGAATTACACGTAAAAAGAAACAATTCGTCGGGTGTCGAGCATTATTCCAACCGGGCACGTATGCTTATTTCCTGCCCTGACGGACCGGGAATTGTGGCGGCTGTATCACACTTTCTGTATCAGCATGGCGCAAATATTGTGCAGTCGGATCAGTATACGATGGATCCAGATGGTGGAATGTTCTTTATGAGAGTCGAGTTTGACCTACCTGAATTAGGCGATCGTCTGGAAGAGATTCGCTCTCAATTTGGCGGAGTGGCGGAGCGTTTTAAGATGGACTGGAAGATCTTTAATGTTCGTCATAAGAAGAAACTTGCCATATTCGTCTCTAAAGAAGACCATTGTCTTGTTGAACTGCTCTGGCAGTGGCAAGCGGGCGATCTCGATGCCGATATTGCCCTCGTCGTTAGTAACCATTTGGATATGAAATCTTATGTCGAGTCGTTTGGCATTCCATTTCATCATATTCCAGTCACAGCGGATACTAAGGCTGAAGCAGAAAAACGCCAGTTAGAGGTCATCGGAGACGATATCGATGTGATTATATTGGCACGGTATATGCAGATTATCTCGCCGTCCTTTATTGAGCATTATCGCCATCAGATTATTAATATTCACCACTCTTTCCTGCCTGCCTTTATTGGCGGCAATCCATACGCCCAAGCGTATCAACGTGGGGTGAAAATAATCGGGGCAACCGCTCACTATGTTACTGAAGAACTAGATGGTGGACCGATTATTGAACAGGATGTGCAGCGGGTAAGCCACAGTGATGATGTTATTGAGCTGAAACGGATTGGACGTACCATTGAACGTGTTGTTCTGGCTCGTGCGGTGAAATGGCATATCGAGGACCGGATTCTCGTCCATCAGAATAAAACTGTAGTATTTAAATAAAGGTATTCTCCGGTGAAAGCAACGGTTATGCCCGAGGGCTTTCACCGGAATCCTTTAATTTAATAGTTCACTAAATCTCTATCAGGTAAAAAAGCATTTTACCAGCAGCTTGGCTATTTATGCCAAGGTGCTTTTTGTCGTTCTCAAAAATCATGTAGTTAAGGAGGTGGAAGGTTTGGCGTTACAGCGGGGACGTTTGTTAAAACGTAATTATTTTTTCGCAAGTCTCATTTTGATTACTGGATTCGGGGGATTGCTAGGTTATGATCTCTATTTCAAGCCCTACGTGCTTTCCCAAACCGTGGTCAAAGTTAAGGTGCGAGCTGGGGAGTCTCTACCTAAAAATTATGAGCTGAAAGCAAGTGATTTATATCTGGATTCTGTTCAGACCAAGGACATACCCTCTGGTGTAATTACGGAAATCGCACAAGTGGAGTACAAAATTACGAATGTGAATCTGACTAACGGTAGTATTTTGACAGCATCACTGGTGGATGTTAATGATTTAGAGCCTTTGCAGGATGAAGGTATATTTCCTATTCCGAAGGAGGCTATTTATGCCATCAATGGTTCGTTGCGAAGCCGGGATAAGGTAGACATTTATCTTGTAGAAGGTGAGCGAGAGAAGCAGCGAGAGGCGCTTGGTTCAAATACAGTTAAAAAAGAAAACGAGGAACAGGTGAAAGAACAAAGCTTGCTTAGCGATCCTGCTAAAGAGATCTTTTTATCTGGAGTTACCGTGAACTATGTGCGAACAGAAGACAATAATGATGTGCAGGATTCTGAGAAAGGCAACAACAATAACCGATTCACTTCTACTGGCAAGGTAGCGACACCAGAATTGAAGCTGAAGAAAAGTGAGGGTCAACGGCTAGGGCAATTTTTGGAGCAGGGCAAAAAGCTGTGGATCGTACGGGTAGAGTAGGGGGAGATTGCCTTGAAAATATTTAGTCTGGGCATAGATCAGTTAACGATTAATGATATCAAAAACGCGGGATTTAATGTAGTTACACAAAACGTGTATCCCGATCCGGCGCATACCGAAGGTCATATGTTAATGGTTACTAGTGACCAGGTACCTGTTCAAGCGCTTAGCGAGCTGCGACACAAATATCCAAGCTCTATGATCCTGTATTTATATCTGCAAAAGGGAATTCGCGGCTATCAAGCTGTGCATATGTTATGTGAAAGCTTAGGTTTATATTTTATTCCTCCTCGTTCTACCTCGTCAGCAGTGATAGAGAAGATTCGTTTTATCCTGGAAGAGGATGTCGAGGAACGGAGCAATTTGGTTGGCTTTTTTGGCTCAGGTCCAGGCATTGGCTGCACGAGTGTGGCGAAGCTGTTCGCAAGACGAATTGCTGCGGCAGGTCTACGTGTTCTTGTACTTGGTTTGGATTTATATGACCCCGGGTATGACCGCAAAGCGACGATAAGTCTAGACAAACTGCGCCCCAAGCTTACAGGGAAGATGATTCATGATGAAGATTTCGAGCAATTGATTAGGCAGGATGGCTATTTGTATCTACCGGGGAATTACGACTACTTAAGTGTCCAGGATTATCTGGAGGAGGAGATCGAATATTTCTTGGCTAGAGCTGGAGCAAATGCGGATGTGGTTATTGCTGATTTCGGTTCAATTCCCGAGAGTGCTGCGTGGTATGTCGGTATGCAAAAGTCGTCGTTACGTATGATTGTCACTCATCCTAAACATGAATACAGATTAGAACCTCTATTCGAGCTTGCGGGGCATATAGATCTGCGTCCGCATGATTTCCAGCTGATCATTAACCGCAGTAATGTGGAGGAAATATCTTCGTCCAAAAATATGGCCCTTAGATTTGGCACTGAAATCTTGCTGGAGCTACCGTATTACCAACCCTTGCAGGAAAGCTTGCCTCTAGGCAAAAAAGAGCTACAGCATGTGGATGATAAGGTACATTCTCTATTGGTGTCGATGGGATTAGCGCCAGAGGCCAAAAAGAAAGGGATATTTCTATGATTGAAACTCTCGCGAGTCGTCCACTCTTTTCTCTAAAACAAAGCGTGCTGCGCACTAGCAAACCGGGCAAGGAAGATTTTTATGCTTTTTTACAAAAAATGAAAACCGAGATGAACGAAGGGTTAGAACGTGAGGATGACGCTTACTTCGAGCTAAATGCAAAGGCATTAATTGGCGATCCGCAGGCAGTTAGCTTTTTTATGAATGAGATTGAGAAGTACTTACGAAAAACACCTTTTACTGGAAAGGTTCCAGAAGCGTACCGAACGGCGGCAGAGGCCCTGTATCACGAGTGGAAGGGTTTTGGACCAGCGTATCGTTGGTTTACTGATCGTGCATACAGCGAGTCAACCGGATTACAAATGATTGGGAAGCAAATTTTTTATAACCATAAAGGTGAGTTTATAGCTTACCCGTATGAGATGCCTTCACTGGATCGGGTGGAGCAGCTGAAGCGTTCCTTGCTAAAAAGTGATCCCAATAAAAAGCTGAACAAGGATAATCCTTCGGTGGAGTTCAAAATGGATGATCCGCTTTGGCCAGGTAGATTTATTCGGCTTGCGATTTGGGTATCACCTAGGGTCTGGGAGGGTTTTACTACGATATCACTGCGGCGACAGGTTGTGGAATTTCTGGATTTGGAAGATCAAGCGGGTACGGAATGTATTCCTGCCGAGGCGGTTGAGTTTATTCGGGCGTTATCGTCCACGTTTCGCAATACCATTATTGCGGGTGCTGTAGGGTCAGGAAAAACAACCTTTGCCAATACGATCGTTGGTGAGCAACTGCTTGGCTCTTCCTTCTGTATGGGAGTAGTGATGATTGAGAAACATCCGGAATCCATTTTACCGTATCAAATTAAAGGCCATCGGATTATTCCAATTCAAGCTGCGAATGAGGAACTGATGGAGGTGGGAGTAGAATCGCTGCGGCATGACCCGAATATTTTGTATATGACAGAGATGCGTTATAACGAGTGGGAATTTTATTTGTGGAGTGGGGAAAAAGGATACGACGGGATTACCGGAACCTTCCACACTGTGGATTCGGAGGACATTCCTTATCAAGGTGCATTTGCTGTATCCACAAGAATTGGCGGCAGTCTAAAGGGGCATTTAATCTCTGCGCTGAAATCATGCGAGCTGGTGTTTATTTTGGAGAGTGTTCCGAACGGGAAGAAGCGGCTGGCGCGAATATCAGAAATCTTTTACGAAGAGGATAGAAATTCAGTGTTTGCTAATGATCTTATGCGCTGGGAGCCGCAGGAAATGTGTTGGTCTTACAATGACAAGCTGACGAAAAATCTGATGCTGAAAATGACTAAGAAAAATGCGCAGGCTACGCAGATTGTCCAAAAAGAGCTGGGACGACTTGCTTCAACAAAGCCGATGGATCAGCCGCTTAAAGAAAGCTTGAAATCTAAGATAGTACTTAATGAGTGAGGAGGTGCTGCTATGGATTTACTATTGTATATTTTTCGTTTTGTCCTTCATTTATGGATTGCGTGGGGACTGTGGTTACTCACCAAACTGCTCATCGAAAGGCATTTACGGCAGGTATTCCAGAAAGTCGATTTTCGAATTAAACATAAGATGAGTATTTTTGGCAAAAGAGTTAGTTCGGTTAAAAAAAGGCTGTGGCTCTACCGCCATCTGGACAAGCTTCTCTATTTCGTACACCGAAAGTATGAGCCGGGCATTAGCGTAATGCGTTTTGTTATGCGTACAGCTATTTTATTTATTGCGGTTTTCTTATCAGGACTACTGACACTTAGTGAGCTCCCTGGAAGGTTGAGTTTTAACAATCCCTTTTTGGAGGGGATTACTTTTAATGAAGGACAGCCGATTCAGGGGGCGTGGAGATTTCCGCTTTTTATAGCTGTAATATCTGCGACGATTCCTTATTTTCGTATGAGATACATCTATGCACAGCGGAAGGTACATGGAAGCTACGATCTCCTCGATGTAGTCAAAATCTCCACCAAATTCACTCATTTGTCGGTAGATTCGATTCTTGATCGTACAGCGGATTTTCTAACAGATAAAAATGTACTAAAGAGTCCTCTGAAGCTGCTTGGTGCCGCATTTTCTAATTACAGTAATGAGAAGGAGCTTGTTGAGGAGGCAGGGAGATTCTCCAGTGCGATTGGCACCACCTTCGCTTTAGAGTTTATATCAGATTTGCTCTATGCCGAGAAGGAGGGAACCCGTTATTTAAAAAGCTCGCTAATGCTGTTGAATCGTTCTATGGAGCAGCAGAGAGAGACGATTTTAACTGTAAAAGCAGGAAGCAGAGATGCGATCAGCCTTGGCTTATATGGGAATCTTCTGGTGCTGGTATCTACGGTTGGAACCTTTATGTATATGCTGAAGCCCGATGTCTATTTCCAACTACAGTTCGAAACTACGGTAGGCCTTTCCTTTTTGATGGTGATCGTCTCCGGTCTTTTTATCTCTTTTGTGATCAGTACTATTCTTGCCAGGCCCAAACTGGACTACCACTAAGGTGATGAACTATGGATAGATTATTACTACTAATTACAGTGATCGGAATCGTGTATGTCGCATTACTTGTGTTTGTGAGCAGCAGCAGTAAGCAGGAACGATATCTTGTCCGACTGGGCATCCGGTGGAATTCGCTGGGTGAACACGTGCAGAGTGATAGATTTCAGCAATTGTTGAATGAATGCGGTTTATCAATTTCGGCTCGAAAAGTTACGCTATTTCGTTATTCAGCGGCAATCATCTATTTATTTAGCCAAGTCGTCAGCGATTTCATCCGATCTGTTCCTTTTTCATTCTATGACCCTCTAATTGCTCTACTTATTCTCGTAATCAGCAGTCCGATGCGTTATCTTCCGCTTGGTTGGGTGTTGGCGTGGCTTCACCAAAAGACGAATATTCAAAAAGATGGCGAGTTGATCTCCTTCATTCGTCTCTATGAGAATAATCGCCTACGTAAGCGCGGATATGTGCAGTTTGGTGCTTTTTGTGGGAGTACAGCGGGACATTTTCAATATATACGTCAGGACTTGTATGAGCTGTCAGAACGGGCAGTAGATGAGGGTGTGGAGGGGGCGATTGAATGGTTTTGTGCCAAATTTCCGGATAACCATCACTTTATTAATGACATCCGGTCCATTTTACTGGCTACAGAAGGTATGGATGATGACACGGAAGCTGCAAACTATTTGCGTGAACAAGGCAAGATTATCTCCAAAATCTCCAGCGATCAGTATTTAAAAAAATGGTCTTTCATCGGTGATCTATCGACGATTATTAATGTTATTCCATCGATTGCTACTTTTTTGATGATCGTTGCCATGGCGATGCAGTACATTTTGCTAATCAAAGGAAATTTTAATGGAGTCGGCATGTTCCAGTGAAAAATTGTATATTCAACCTTATTTTTAAAACCTAAAATAAAAAGGGAGAAATTAACAATGAAAAAAGACGCTATTTCTACAGGTTTGTTTATCGCTATCGGTTTTTTGTGTGTGGCCATCGTAATTGCCATTTTGATTCCTCTGGTGCGTGACGTGATTAATGCTGCCGATGATAATAGACCGACGATCCCGGGGGTATCTCTAACTCAACCGCTGGATTCCAGCCAGACTGCACTAACTATGTCCATGACTCACGTTTCGGTATAAGTCAGATGAAAAAAGACTCTATTTCCGTCGCTATGTTTTTGGCCATTGGCTTTGTAATTGCGGGGATGTTTGTCACGGTAGCTACGCATATGATCGGCAGCAGTCAGGACGATATCATCTCACATACTAAGCAAGTGGAACAGTATTAGAAGGAGGCGTGTCTAATGAAGGAGACCGTCCTCCGGGCATTGTTCATGTGGCTAGTCCTGTTTATTATCCTGCAGCCTATCTTCTCCTACATAGATTATCTGCTAGATTTACAGGTCAAAGCTAATACGTCCTATATCACACAAAAAGCAGCAACAGAGGGGATGGTTACAGCTTCTATGCGGAATGAAGTAATTTCAAATCTGAAGGCGATTGGATTTTTTGAAGCTTCGATAGAAATTACTAGCAGTACAGACACCGTTCAAGAGCGAAAGCAACGAATTGATGTGTATGTAACCGCGCCGCGGATAAATCTGTTTCCTTATAATTTTTCTACGGTTTCGCAGCCAACTCGATATTATGGGCATGGATCAATTATGAGTGAGTATCTCGATTGACTAAGGGATGAGAGTAATTTATGGATTACATTATTAAGCTGGCATTTGTCCTACTGATCTTTATCTACTCCTGGTTCTTTCAGATCCAGAATCAGGAGTGGGACCAGCTGCGCAGCATGTTAAAAGACGCAAATAATATCGCTGTTCACGATGCCGCACAGGAATTAGATGAGACCGAATTGACTCGTGGTCGTCTGATTATAGATCCTACAGAAGCGTACGATACTTTTCAGCAAACCCTGCAGAACAATCTAGGCCTTGATAGCGGCCTTTTCCCCCAAGGGAGCAGTCGTTTTAAGACACAAGTAAAGATTGTGAAATTCGATATTATTGATGATTCCGATGGTGTGACGTTTCCACTTTTATACGCGGATAGCGAATATGGCATAACCAAATACATCGCAGGTCCTTCGGTTATTGCCGTCATTGAGACGGAACACCCGGTTCTGATCTCAAGATCCAAAACACAACAGCCCATCAGGGTGCCAGCAGTTCAGGAGTATAAGTTCAATAAGTAATAAAATGCCAATTGAAGAAAAGGGAGAGATTCAGTGATGAAGAAGACCATTGTAAGGGCAGTTTTGACTACGACAATGTTATTTAGCATGGTATTGGGGCAGAACGTGATTACTAACGCAGCAGCGGTTACACCAATAGCCGCAGCTACACCAACAACTACAACTACAGTAAAATCTACTGCTACACCAGTACCTATTATGAGGGATAACTTAAGTAAATATGGTTTGAAAAAGGATTTGGAGTTGCCAGTTACGGTTACGGCGGGTGGGCTTAGTTATACGCTGGAGAAGTTTATGATTTATGATTTCAAGTCAAAAGATGCACAAAATCTAGTGAAACAATATGATTATGATTCTTTTGGAGTAATGGTTAGCAATCCTAAATATTTCATCTGGACAAAGATTACGATTAAGAATAACAGCAATAAAATTGTTAAAAGATCTTTAAATGATCAAAAAGAAAAATGGAGTTTAAGTTTACAAGATGGTGGGAGAATAGATCAAATTTGGCCAAAGATGAACGTGAAAAAGTTGAATAATAATGAAGCATTTTATTATTATACCCTTAAGCAAGGAGAACAATTAACTACTTACCAAGCTTATTTATATGATAAAGACTTTAAATATTTTGTGGTTCGTTTGTTTCATGACGGTGGATTTGATGAAAAATTTGTAGTCAATTCTCCGGAGTAAGTAAAAATGAAAAAAATAATCATCTCATGTCTATGTTTTTTATTGCTCATTCAGCTTATGACACCTATTTCAGTGCAAGCAGCCGAGACCAAATTAACCTCGGTTGCTGTACCTATTACTACTGGTTTACTAGGATCGAATAATGCTGCTAAAGATTTTTATTTGGAGCTTCCTAGTGGAGTATCTAGTTCTTCAGTTAAGACTAATACTTTAAAATATAGTGGATCTAATGAAAAAACCAACCTCTCTCTTGAGAACGGGAAAATTAAGATTACATTAAAAGGAGTCTCTAATCAAAAACATATTAAAGAAGTACAGGGTTACAGAGCCTCTTTTCAAGAACGTTATAAGACTGAAATTTATAATTCAATATGGTTATACTCTGACGGAAGAAGATGGCAAATAAATCAGTATGATGAAAAAAAAGATAGTATGGTGACAGATGATAAAGCTGCAACGGATGGCTATCCTTCAAAAAATCCACCAACAACATTAGTAACTGCAGGACCTTATCAAGATAAAGAATACCTAAAATGGTACAACGGATCGAAAACTGAGGTCATCGATTCTCAAAATATCATTGAGTCTACTATTAAACCTAAAGTAACCGAAAAATCTTCATATGCTCAAGATCCAAAATTTAAAAATGGAAGAATTATTTTGAACTATACGATTCCTGCAGGAGTACCTTGGGATCCTGAAGATAATACGGGTTTAACTGGAAAAGCAGAGGGACGAAGATATAAGGCATTTACAGAATATTATTACACCGCAGACGCTAAAGTCACCACCTACAGCTACGGGGGAACAGTCAGCTTTGAATATGGTCTCCCAGATGAAGCTACACTCACAGGTTCTGCAATTCTAGAACAACCTAATCCAAACCCAATTAAGTTTGATAATAAGAATGTACCAGTTAAAATCGCTTTGAAAGGTGAACTTCTATCCTATAAAGATACTTCGAACATTTCAGAATGGATTTTTTATGCCAAAGAGAAAGGTAATGACAGTTCACTCCAGACAAAAAAGGTGTATAGCAAAACTCTAACGGCAAACGAAACTTTCAAGTTTGAAATTCCGAAGGAGAAAGTGGCAGGTAAAAGTAACTATAGTCAAGAGTACGAACTAAGTATAGTAGTGAGATTTAAGAATGAAGTCGTGACCAAAAGAAGTAAGTTCGACTTGTTAAAAGAATCTTTTACAGTCAAAGCAGGAGTGTATACAACTTCAGATCCTCCGGGAGGAGGTTTTCCAGGTCCGACATCACCGCCAGAACTACCAAGAGAGTTAAAACCTCCAGTAGCTCTTATAAATGCACCCAAAACTGTAAAAGCAGGACAAGAGTTTGTAGCCAGTGCAGCAGGGTCGTATGACCCCGATGGTTATATTACGGATTACTTTTGGGATACGCCTAATGCTAAGGGAGAATTGAGCACTTTGCCAAGGGGAACGCTTTGGTATGATAAAGACCATTTGGGGGAACAAACACTTGCTTTGACTGTAATGGACGACGACAAAATGACTGGAAGTACTAGTACTGAGGTTAATGTCATTGAGCCAAAACCAGATGCATCTATCAGGGTAGATGGTACATTAAAGCAAAATCGAAAGGTTATCATACAAAGTTACGTTAGTAGCCCGACCCACTACCCATTAATAGATGCTAAGACTAAATTCACGATCACAGCCGTATCAGGTGGAACGAATTCTGATATTAAATATAGCGGATCGCTGAACGGAGTATATAGCAAAGATGTGCTATTCAAGAAGCCAGGGAAATATAAAGCAACCATTTATGTGGAGAATACATTAGGGCTAACTGCGAGAAACGAAACAACTTTTGACATAGCTCCAGACCAGAAGCCTTTTGCATACTTTACGATGGCTGGAACAGTGTATCGCAATCCTTCAGATGGTAATCAAGCGACCCTATCAATAGATGATATGTCGTACTCACCAGACCAAGATATGGTGGCTCGAAGGCTTTGGGAATACCGCTACGATTCTGATAACAACGGAAATTTTTCGGGTGAACCATGGGTTATTTTTAATAATCAGAATTTAGATCGTTTGAATCTCAAGGTAAAGGAAGTCGGAAAATACGAAGTAAGACTAACTGTATTTGAAGAGTTTGGCCAGCCGACCATCGAGGAGTTTGTGACGCAGGCTGATCGGCAATCCATAGATTCAGAAGTTACACAAAATGTGATCGAACGGATCTTCACGGTTAAAAATCAGGCACCTGATGTCGATTGGTCATGGTAGAGAGGATTAGAGATGCAGAAATTAAAAAAAACAATTTCAACGTTTATGGCCCTTGTATTACTACTTCTTTCATTCCCTGAATTTTATTCGGGGAGTGCAAAGGTAGAGGCGACAGGTGACCCAAATATCATCAATTTTATGGATATCCGTCTTGAAGGATTTAATAAAACAACTCCTTGGGAGCCAGCTATGGGGAATATAGGATCTTTAAGTTTGAATATGCCTGCTATGACCCTAACCAATATTACTTTTGATCTAACAACAAGAATACTGCGCTACGATTATGTACCTGATGCGCCTGTAGTTTTAACATCAGGGGATATTAATTGGTACTATGATACGCAGCGTACTAGATTTCTTAATATTTACAGTTATATGTACAGGACAGATGGAAGTGGTAATACTGATTATGCTACTGATGCCTCATGGAGAATTGAAGAAATGCCACCTGTGAAAAGTTCGGATAGTCTTCAGTTTAACCTTGATAGAAATACAACCGCTTTTTATGAAAGTTATGCTTATCCAGCGAAGTATGGCATTCCAAAAGCCCTTAAAGTCGCACTAAGAGCAAGTGATGCGCAACACCAACCTAACGAATGGATGAATGGTTGGCATAACAACGTATATTATGATTGGGATAACATACCTCTAGTAATAAATTCAGCACCTACGCTCACAGTGACTACACCAAGCGAGCAGCAGCTACTGAATGAGCCAGGATTCAGTGGTATGAATATCGAAGGATATGTTCGAGATGTGGACAATAATGATCTAGTCGTTAGTGCTGAAATTCCTAATGTGTTCTATAAACAAGTCAATGTCCAACAGGCACTGAATAATAAATGGTTTTCCATCCCAATAGATGTTTTGGCAGACGGAATTCCTCCCGGACGACACAATATCATTATCAAGGTTGTGGATCCCTATAATTATAAGGATGAGAAATCGTTGGTCGTTAATGTATCCTATAGGCTTAGGAATAAATCCTTTATATTGATTAACACTCCTATAGACTTATCAACCACATACAAGGACTATGAAGGAGATTCTAAATATCAAGAACGCTATAGATACGACCATAACCCGTATTTCTTCGATAATTCGATGGGTATCATTTCGGATAGTGGGTTATGGCGTTCAGAAAGGTATACCTCCTTTCCATATAGCGGACTCTATAACGCAACCTTTCAAGCACGAGATAATCCTAAAAACGATGACAGATTCGATGTCTATCGTTTATGGAGCCGAGATAATTTATCTTCAATGACCTATCATGTTCATCGAAAGCCAATTGCATTGTTTGCTGCCAAACTGGCGTGGGGATCTCTTCTGCTAACAGATAGTTCCTACGATTTGGACCACATCACGGCTGTTAATAAGGGACTTATAGCTTGGCAATGGCAGTATAAAAAAACTGATTCTGAAATATGGACAGATGGTCAACCGCCAGCTCAATTACCGAGTTCTGTACAATATGACATACGCCTTAGAGTACGTGATGTCGATGGCGAAAATGGGTTGGGGGTCTGGAGCGACTGGTGTGTAAGGACGGTGGGGGCTGCAGGTAATCTACCTCCCGTAGCGTTATTTAGTGTTGATCCTAATATTGTTTCCTATCGTAAAGCTACTACCATAACAGACAAATCGTTTGATCCGGATAATGATCCATTAGATGTGTATTACTGGACGGTTATCAAAGACGGTTGGAACAAAGTTTGGGAGCATTGGGGTGGAGCTACAACGCCACCTAATATCGCAGCTTTTGGGATCGGTAATTATCAAATTAGTTTACAAGTGCATGACAACCGAGGTTTATGGTCAGATTGGTATCGCCAAAATGTCCAAGTGATTAATCACCCACCCGCAGCAGCATTTAACATGCAAGCTGAAGTATATCGAGACACTGTAATTACAATGGATAATCTAACACCAGAGCCTGATGAAGATGGAGATTCGCTTGCTTATTTATGGTACGCCAAACTCAGCAATAGTCCTTATTATTATGCTGGCAGTAACCGCAACCAATCTTTGACGATACGAGATCTTATTGCTGGAAACGGAATTTCACCGCAGCAGGCTATATCAGAAGGATGGGAAATGCGCCTTAAGGCAACAGATGTACCTAATCCCTCAAGTATTGGAGCTTTAAGTTCCAATGCAACACGCGTATTTACTGTTAAAAATCATGTTCCAACAGCTGCTATTAATGGTCCATCGGCAGTATTCCAATATGATACCCGACAATATACATCTTTTGATGAGGATGGAGATCCCTCCGACATCGCTAGTCTGCAATACTTCTGGAAAGTAACGGATAGTGATGGCATTACGCAATGGCTTCGAACTCCTAGTATTGATGTTAATTTTCCTGAGTCCGGTATCTATACATTGGAACACTGGGTTATCGATCAGATCGGTGATAAGTCTAATATAGCTACGTTGAAGGTGAGTGTTACTAAAAATCTAGCGCCCTCAATGACATTGATAACCCCGGCGGGAACCGTAACCAATCCATCCGTTATAGATGCCGAAATACAAGGAGATCCATTAATTAAATGGAATTATACAGACCCAGAGAGTGATCCGCAGGAGAAGTACCGTTTAGAATTTTTTTCGAAAGACGGACTCTTAGTTAAGACAGTTGAAAACCTTGACACCACAGGTCAGCTGCGGCAGTATCAACTCCCTAACCATACATTTAATCGATTTGAATACTTCACCGTATATGGGCGGGCTTATTCCAAATTAAGCTGGTCAGAAATATCTAACGAAAAAACGTTTATCATCGACAATCCGCCGCAGCCCGGATTCACACTTATCACGGATACAGGCAGAGATGCTGCCAAAGAGCCGATTTATCGCACGGATCTTCTAAATATCAAGAGCAAAGCGACGGATCCAGACCTTCCAAAAGGAGATACGATCAGCCATAAGTATGATTTGAAATCATCTAACGGGACGGAAGGATTGGCTAGTACTCAAGCTGAATTTACGAAGAAATTCACCTCAAATGGCGTCTTTACCTTGAAACAAACCGTTACGGATTCTCTAGGACTGTATCGAGAGCTATCTCTGAGTATCACTGTAGCCAACCGTAAACCGACCGTAACGATAACGTACCCAACAAGTACTGACTCAAGTAAGCCCATGATCGCAAGTACGCTTACACCAATCATCAAGTGGGATTATCAAGATGAGGATGGAGATGAACAACAGCGGTATAAGGTACAAATTATCAACATGGCGACAGGGATGGTTAAGGTTCAATCTGGCGAACAAAATTCAAGTGCCAAACAGTGGCAAGTGCCCGCGGGAATATTGGTTGAGAACGAAAAATATGCCGTGGAAGTGGAAGCTTTTGATGGTTATAACTGGAGTAATATCTCAGCGCGTAAATATTTCATGGTTAATCTGCTGAGTATTAAAGGTGGGGTCCAGCACACAGAGGAATGGAATAACAACCGTAAAGGCTACAATTTGAACAAGAGCGGTAATGAGGAGAGTCCAAGAGGCTACAATGTGTTTTGGGCAGGTGAGCGATTTATATTGCAAGGGATAGCAACCGGTCTACCTGATACTGTTGAGGTAACGATGACGGGAGGTTATTCTACGCAACTAAATCCAACGAACAGTGACAAAACCTTGTGGACAGGCGAATTATATGATCCAGCATTTGTGAAACTTCCCGATGGTCCAGTGAAATTTACCTTCACAGCTAAGAATGAGTACAATACCAAAATAGATACAGTTACTGTTGTGATCGCTGGCGATTGGTCCGAATATTTTCGGAACCATCGTGTGAAGTAATGATACATCTACGACTTTATCCTTTTTTCATCTAAAAAGGGCTACGCGGAAATACGATCCGCATAGCCCTTTTTTACGAGCAACAACTTATATAACTCCTTCAGTCCGTTCTTCATTCATTCTCATCATTCTTGTCGCAACGGAAGGTGTATGTAAAGGTATATTCGTCGAACGCGCAGAGGCTCTTTGAGCTCTACGCACATAATAGGATAACTTGCCGCTGAATATTTTATGGGAACAGAGTGAAAGAGCGAAATCCTCCGGGGTAACAAAGCAGGAAGGCTTATTCACAGGCTGAACTGCGGTATTTTCAAATAAGGAAGCAACAAAATGAGAGCAGAAATAAGCGTTCTCTCGATCTATTTTAACATTTAGAAGTACGCCGATCAGGCCTAAAAGATGGTATTTATAACGTTCCTGATTTTTCATCATCCCTTGGACATGATTGTACATGGCATCGTATTCCGTGGCACTAACACGTAACTGATAAATAGAGCAATTTGCGCTGCTATAAAAAGGGTGAATGAAATTTTCTTGAATCAGACCCGCGACGAATGGATTGTGCATTTTTTTTCTTCCGAAGCTGTACACCTCACGTAGTTCACTATCAAAGGCGATCGAAGCATGGTTCAGATCAGCTTTTGTAAACCACTTAATGAAACCACTGAAGGCTGTACCTGTACCGGTAAGCACAATATAAACATCCTTTTTCGAAGTCATGTTCAGAATTCCTTTCCACTTGGAGATATTGGATAATGAATGAAAATTTTACTTGAGTAACTCCATCTTACTTTATATTCGAGCATTGTAAAACAAACTTTAGTCGCAATAGAAAACTAGACCATAGGCTAAGTAAAAACCCGTCTCATGACATAGTTACTTTTGCGTATATAAATGCGTAGATATTGCAAAACATAAGCTGTCAAACAAAGAGTTTTTAAAAACAATTGGAATTGCTTCCACACTAGTGATACAATAAGAGTCAAAATGACATTCTTGAGATTTCAGAGGAGGAACTATTAAATGAGTGAACAAGAACAAGCGATCCAGAAGGAAGAAAACTCAACAGTAGATAACCTGTCTATCACAACAATTCGTACGTTGGCTATTGATGCTATCGAAAAAGCGAATTCCGGCCATCCAGGTATGCCAATGGGTTCTGCACCAATGGGCTACCAACTGTTTGCAAAAACAATGAATCATAACCCTGATCATCCAACATGGGTAAACCGTGATCGTTTTGTATTGTCCGCTGGACATGGTTCCATGCTTCTGTACAGCTTGCTGCACCTTAGCGGCTATGATCTTCCTATGGAAGAATTGAAACAATTCCGTCAATGGGGTAGCTTGACTCCTGGTCACCCGGAAGTTGGTCACACAGCTGGTGTTGATGCAACTACAGGTCCGCTTGGACAAGGTATTGGTATGGCCGTTGGTATGGCTATGGCCGAAGCTCAATTGGGCGCAACCTACAACAAAGAAGGACATAACGTAGTTGACCACTATACTTATGCTATTTGTGGTGATGGTGACCTTATGGAAGGGATCTCTTCTGAGTCCGCTTCTCTTGCGGGTCATTTGAAACTCGGAAAATTGGTTGTATTGTATGATTCAAATGATATTTCCCTTGATGGTAAATTGAATCTTTCTTTCTCCGAAAATGTAGCTCAACGTTTTGATGCTTATGGTTGGCAAGTTCTGCGTGTAGAAGACGGAAATGACCTTCCGGCTATTGAAAAAGCTATTGCTGAGGCGCAAGCTGAGACTAGCAAACCGACTTTGATCGAAGTGAAAACAGTTATTGGTTATGGTAGCCCTAACAAACAAGGTAAAGGCGGCCATGGCGGTACTCACGGTTCTCCACTTGGAGCAGAAGAAGCTAAGCTGACCAAAGATTTCTACAAATGGGTATACGAAGAAGATTTCTATGTGCCTGACGAAGTTCGTGCACATTTTGCAGAAGTGAAGAAAAACGGAATCGCAGCTAACAAAGCTTGGGACGATAAATTTGCAGCTTACAAAAAAGCATATCCAGAGCTGGCTGCACAATTCGAAACAGTAATCAATGGCGATCTTCCAGAAGGCTGGGATGCTAACCTTCCAACTTACACTACTGAAGATAAAGCAGTATCGACTCGTGTCGCTTCCGGTAGTGCGCTTAACGGTCTGACTGCTGGCGTTCCTCAGCTAGTGGGTGGTTCCGCTGACTTGGAAAGCTCCACTATGACGCATTTGAATGGTTTGACATCTTTCACACCAGAATCTTATGATGGCCGCAACATTTATTTCGGCGTACGTGAGTTTGGTATGGCTGCTGCAATGAACGGTATTGCTCTGCACACTGGTCTTAAAGTATTCGGAGGAACTTTCTTCGTATTCACTGACTACCTGCGTCCAGCAATTCGTTTGGCATCGATCATGAAATTGCCAGTAACCTATGTACTGACACATGACAGTATTGCAGTTGGTGAAGATGGTCCTACGCATGAACCAATCGAACAATTGGCTTCCCTGCGTATCATCCCAGGTCTAACTGTTATTCGTCCGGCTGATGCTAACGAAACTTCTGCAGCATGGGCTTATGCTATGGAAAACAAAGAGAATCCGGTTGCTTTGGTTCTGACCCGTCAAAACTTGCCAATTCTTGCTGGAACCGTAGATGGCGTTCGTGAAAACATCAAACGTGGTGGTTATGTTGTCTCTGATTCCAAAAATGGCACTCCACAAGCACAACTTATCGCAACTGGTTCTGAAGTACAGTTGGCAGTTAAAGCGCAAGCTGCTTTGGCAGAAGAAGGCATCGATGTTCGTGTAATCAGCTTGCCAAGCTGGGATCTGTTCGAAAAACAAGACAAAGAATATCGCGATTCCGTAATTCTTCCAGGAGTCAAAGCTCGTCTTGCTATCGAAATGGCACAAACCTTCGGCTGGGAACGTTACACTGGTGACCAAGGCGATATCCTAGGCATCACTACTTTCGGAGCTTCCGCCCCTGGCGATAGAGTTATGAAAGAATACGGCTTTACTGTAGAGAACGTAGTTAGCCGTGTGAAAGCACTTCTGTAATTAACTGAATAATCATTAGGGGGAGAACAAGTAATGAGTCAGTTTAACAACGCAACGATCGAAAAAGCAGCCAATGTATATTATGGCGGACAAGTAACCAGCCGTACGGTAATTTTGCAAGATGGATCTAAGGTGACACTAGGCATCATGCTGCCGGGTGTGTATGAATTTGGTACAGATGGTCCTGAAATTATGGAGATTCTGTCCGGCGATCTTAAAGTGCTGCTTCCCGGCACTGAGGTATGGCAGGAGATTAAGGGAGCGTCAACGTTCAATGTTCCTGGCAACTCTAAATTTGCGTTGGAAGTATTTGAAGTAACTGATTATTGCTGTTCTTACCCGGTTCTATAGAAAACAGACTTTTCTAAGGGCTGTCCTATAAGTAGCTTTTTTCATTGAGTGAGACGACCCGGATACACTTTAAAAATCGTAGAAGTCAGCAAAGCAGCGGTTCTCCCGTTATTGGAGGATCGCTGCTTTTTGTTGTGGCTGGTGATTGCTTGATGTTCAATTATGTATTCATCATTCTATTTTGAGGCTTAAGGACTCAAATGACGTTAGAGCTGAATCGGATAATCACTAAATTAGCACTGAGTCATAACCATCCCCACCGCGTACGGACCCAGACGACGTTAGCGCTGGAGCAACACTAATTTAACACTGGGTCAGCACCATTCCTACCACTTAAGGACCCAGATGACGCTATTAGCAAATTTATAGCCTTTGGAGCAAGCTTTCGGACTCCAGTGCAGCTATTCCATAGAAACAGCCTCATAATTGGCATTTTTTATGCCAATAACGACTATAGAGTCCGATAGCATGCCAAATGTGAGATTATACTACGAATAAGGTCAGCTGAGTCCGATGGCACTGTGACATCACTGACTTTAGGCACCGGGTCCGCACCAACCCAATGCGTACGGACCTAGATGACGTTAACACTGGATCATCACCAATGTAGCACTGGGTCAGCACCATTCCTACCACTTAAGGACCCAGATGACGCTATTAGCAAATTTATAGTCTTTTGAGCAAGTTTTCGGACACCAGTGCAACTATTCCATGGAAATAGGCCCATAATTGGCGCTTTTTATGCCAATAGCGACTATGGAGTCCGATAGCATACCAAATGTGAGATTACACTGCGAATAAGGTCAGCTGAGTCCGATGGCGCAGTGTCATCACCAACTTTAGGCGCCGGGTCCACACCAACCCACTGCGTACGGACCCAGATGACGTTAACGCTGGATCATCACCAATTTAGTACCGGGTCAACCCCAATCCTACCGCTTAAGGACCCAGATGACGCTATTAGCAAATTTATAGTCTTTTGAGCAAGTTTTCGGACACCAGTGCAACTATTCCATGGAAATAGCCTCATAATTGGCGCTTTTTATGCCAATAGTGACTAGGGAGTCCGATAGCATGCCAAATGTGAGATTATACTGCGAATAAGGTCAGCTGAGTCCGATAGAGATAGCTGTGTACCGCAGAGGTTACTTAGTTAAAGGAGCTTGAGGTTTGGAGCGAGGGAGAGGTTCCAGAAAATACGGGATATACCGTAGTCATCAAGCGATCATCTTGGTAACCAATTTGCAACTAAACAGCAGCTCACCCAGTGACTCCTCCAGTAACTAAGCAGCAACTAACCAGCAGCTCATCCAGTGACTATCCAACAACTTCTCCAGTATCTATCCAACAATTCAGCGCTCCTTCAGTAACTCTTCTGAAATTATCTAACAACTATCCAGTAACTTCTCCAGTATCTACCCAACATTTCAGCACTCCCTCAGTAACTTTTTTGTGACTATTTAGCAACTCATCAGTAACTCCACCTGCAACTATCCAGCATTTCACCACTAATTCAGTAACTTTTTGCGACTAACCAGTACTTCGCGACCTTCTTAGTAACTATCCCACCAACACCGCCACAACGTTATGAGTAACTCCACAGCAACCAATATTTTCTTGCACTAAAACAGTTAATTTGGTATTATAAATATACAAACAAACGTTCGTATATTTGGTTTAACAATGGAATTCTCCATAAAGAAAAGACCGCATCGCAATATCATGTGCGGGGCGGTCGTAAATGTTCTTATGAAGTAGGTATTGAGTTCTTGAATTTATTTATCGGATACATTTGCACCCATCTTTTGGCCGATCCACTCTTCGTAACATTTCACTACAGCAGAGAGATCTTCTTCACCATAACCTTGGGTGAATCCAGCTTGGAACATGCTTTTAGCCAAGCCCAGCATAGGAGAAGGAACGCCTGTTGAATCGCTGTGGGCAGAGGCAAGCTTCAAATCCTTAAGCATTAGAGCGAGGGAGAATTGATTGCTGAAATCATCTTCTATGATTTTACGTCCTTTAAGCTCAGCTTGTTTGCTGCCCGCTGAACCAAGTTGTACCAGTTCCAGGAACTTGTCTGCTGGTACGCCTGATTTAACGGCAATGGCGAACCCTTCGGCTAGGGCAACATTATGAATGCCGACCATAGCATTGTGAGCCAGCTTAGCTACAGCACCGCTGCCGTTTTCACCCATATGTAGCAGCTTCTTACCCAAAGTATCAAAGATATCACGATGTTGTTCTATGACCTCAGCACTACCGCCGACCATGAACACTAAGGTTCCTTCAATCGCTGCTGGTTTGCTTCCAGTTACTGGAGCGTCTAGGAAATGTCCACCACGAGCTTCTACAGCGGCGGCAATTTCGCGAACCAGTCCCGGTGAAATTGTGCTGGAATCAATAATTAGTCCACCAGGCTTCACAGCATCAAGAATACCATCTTGATCATAAAACACTTCACGAACCGAATCATCATTGCTGATCATGGTAATAATAACATCCTTACCCTCAGCCGCTTCGCGGGGCGTGAGAGCAGTCTGGGCACCTTCTGCTTCAAGAGGTTTACATTTGGCTGCCGTACGGTTGTATACCGTAACCTGAAAGCCGCCACGTAGTAAATTGGAGGCCATAGGCGCACCCATTGTTCCGAGTCCGATAAAACCGATTTGTTTCATTTATATAGCCACCTTCCGTTTTCTTTATTCTATCACGGCACTTTGTCCAGCACCACAGCACACCTATGTCTTTTGATACAGGAAACGCTTCCAAGGAACTTTGAAAAACTTGGTTCTAATGCCCTCTATGTGCCCTAAGACCTTGCCAGTCAAGGCAAATTAAAGTATCCTAATTATAAAGTTGTAACAAACGGTTTTAAATTTAAAGAGATAAAACAGGAGGTTACCATTACCGATGTCTAAGAAGATTAATTTTGACTACACAAAAGCTCTTTCGTTTTTTAACCAACAAGAAATCGACAACCTTGCCGCCCCAGTTAAGCTAGCACACGAACAGTTGCATAACAAGACTGGTGTAGGTTCTGACTACCTTGGATGGATCGATCTGCCGACAGCATATGATAAGGAAGAATTTGCTCGCATTCAACAAGCTGCTAAGAAGATCCAAAGCGATTCCGAGGTGCTGATTGTAATTGGTATCGGAGGTTCTTATCTGGGAGCACGCGCAGCTATTGAGGCGCTATCGCATTCTTTCTACAATAACCTTTCTAAAGATAAACGCAAAACTCCAGAAGTTTATTTCGCTGGTAATAACATTAGCTCTACATACATCACGCATCTGCTTGATCTAGTAGAAGGCAAAGACTTCTCCGTGAACGTAATCTCCAAATCAGGAACTACTACTGAGCCAGCAATTGCTTTCCGCATTTTCCGCGCTGCGCTGGAGAAGAAATACGGCAAGGAAGAAGCTCGTAAACGCATTTACGCTACTACAGACAAGGAAAAAGGTGCCCTTAAGAAATTGGCAACTGAAGAAGGTTATGAATCCTTCATCATTCCAGACGATGTAGGCGGACGTTACTCCGTATTGACACCTGTAGGCTTGCTGCCGATTGCTGTAGCTGGCATTAACATTGAAGAAATGATGCAAGGTGCTGCTGCCGCTGCGGATGAGTTCAACAATCCAGATGTAGCTACTAACCAAGCTTATCAATATGCTGCAGTTCGTAACGCTTTATACCGTAAAGGTAAAACAACTGAAATCCTCGTCAACTATGAGCCTTCCTTACACTTTGTATCTGAGTGGTGGAAACAATTGTTTGGCGAAAGTGAAGGTAAGGACTTCAAAGGAATTTATCCTTCTTCCGTTGATTTCTCCACAGATCTACACTCCATGGGTCAATTTATCCAAGAAGGTAACCGCAACATTTTTGAAACGGTTATCCAAGTAGATCAAGTAGCTCATCATGTTACGATTGAGAATGATCCGGATGATCTGGACGGCTTGAACTTCTTAACAGGAAAGACTATGGATTTTGTGAATAAGAAAGCTTTCCAAGGTACAATGCTTGCACATACAGATGGTCAAGTACCTAACCTTATCGTTACTATTCCTGATCAAACACCATACACCTTTGGATATTTGGTGTACTTCTTTGAAAAAGCCTGCGGTATCAGCGGATACTTGCTCGGTGTTAACCCATTTGACCAACCAGGCGTAGAAGCATACAAGAAAAACATGTTCGCATTGCTTGGCAAACCAGGTTACGAAAAAGAAAAAGCAGAGCTAGAAGCAAGACTTACTGAATAGTATTGCAGTAGGTTTTACAATAGCTAGTTATCACAGAACATTCATACTAATGTAAGTCACCAGGAGCAGTCCATAGGTAATCCAATACCGGGACTGCTCCTGACATTATATGAAGACATCATATGTAAATAAGGACTGGAATAATTATGTTAGAACACTATCGAACGGTCCGCTCTTCCGGCTCAAAGGAAGTTGTGATCCGCAAATCCCGCTTCATTGGTCATGTTATGCCAGTGGAGAATGAAGAAGAAGCTTTGTTGTTTATCGAGGACATCAAGAAGAAACATTGGAACGCAACGCATAACTGTTCTGCTTATGTGATTGGGGAGAGAGACGAAATCCAGAGGCAATCGGACGACGGGGAGCCGAGCGGTACAGCCGGCAAACCGATTTTGGAAGTAATCCGCAATCAGGGAGTTAAAAATGTCGCAATCGTAGTTACCCGTTATTTCGGAGGCATTATGCTGGGTGCCGGTGGGCTGATTAGAGCTTATACGGATGGAGCAGTGCTTGCGCTTGAAGCAGGAGAAGTAATCACCCGTGTACTGAGACGAGAGGTATTCGTAGAGATCGAGTACACTTGGCTGGGCAAGGTTGAGAACGAACTTCGAGGAAGAGGGATTCAGACTGGCGAGACTTTGTTCACCGACAAAGTAACGTTGTTATGTTTGCCGCGAAATGATGAGGGTGAGACTTTTATGGCATGGATAACAGATCTAACCCAAGGGCAAGCCCTGATAACAGAAGGGCGGCGGATTTACTACAGCGAAGGGGATTAGTATATGGCAAGGAGAGCAGTGGAGCAGGAGTTGTCGAGGGAAAGGATTCTAGAGGCCGCTAGGCATCTATTTATAACCAAAGGGTATCGGGCAATTTCAATGCGAAGTATTGGTCAGCATTTGGGATATAGCCACGGCTCTCTCTATTATCATTTCAAGGAAAAGGCGGAGTTGTTCTACGCTATTGTTGTAGAGGATTTTAATCATGTGGCTGCTTTACTCAGCCAAGTAATGAATAAACCGCCTGAAGAAGGAATGACAAGGGTAGAACAGCTGATTATGGAATTTATTAGATTTGGAATAGATCATCCCTATCAATATGAAATTATGTTCATGATTCGCGATGAGGAATTGCTAGCTTATTGTAGAGCAGAACAGGGACGATGTTTTGATTTATTCTCAAGTATTGTACGCCGTCATATGAAGGAAGAGGGATATGTGTCTGAGGACTGGCAGAATGTGCCGTTAACAATGTTCTTGTCTGCACACGGATTTATTTCTTATTATATCCAGGATAAAGTATCGTTTGACGATGTGAAAGAGGCAGCGTTAGCTCATATAAAGGTTTTATGTCGCAGCCTTTAACATGCTGTTTTTTTTATAGATCTTCACTTTAAAGCTGTGCATTGGTATAACACTGCTTCTCTGCTTGATGAAAGTATTACTAGACTCTAGTTATAGTCTAAATGGCCGCTCCGTAGCGATAACGGAAGCGGCCATTTGTATGTTTATTATCCCTCTACTATTTTTAAGAAACATTGCCGGCGTCTAGGTCCATCGAACTCACAGAAATAAATACCTTGCCAACGACCGAGAACTAATTCACCTTCGTGGATAATCAGGGTCTGGGAAGGCCCGGTAGTAATAGATTTAAGATGAGAAGCAGTATTGCCTTCCGCATGCCGATACTTCGGATGCTCCCAAGGGTAGACCTCATCCAGACGCATCAGAACATCATGCTTCACATCAGGATCCGCATTTTCATTAATAGCAATACCAGCAGTGGTATGAGGACAATAAACTACAATCAATCCGTCTTGAACTCCACTTTTTTTTACATAAGAAATGACTTCCCGAGTAATATCACGCAATTCATCCCGCTTTGTAGTAGTGATCTCCAGAGTATGCAACATAATCATTCCCCTTCCTGTGAGGTGCCATTTTTTAGTGTACCTTTGATACATATATTTTAACCCAAATTCACTTGAAAGTAATTGACGGCGGTGAGAAGGATTTGGTAAAGTAGTAATAATATAAAACCAAGTATATAAATAGGAATAATTAATGAGGATTTTGGTTAGTATACCGACCGGTTATCCGGAGGTGGGAGGGCAAAAATCATTGAATTCGCTGCTTAGACACAAAGGCTGGACTTGGGGTTTCCGAACTACAATTTTGCTCTATTTTGTAGTATTGATCGTGTTGCCCATACTCGGGGTCTATTACAACTCTTTTTCTCTTGGTTTTGGCAATTTTGTGGAAAGCGTCAGCGATCCAATTGCTTGGAAGTCGGTGCTGTTAACCTTAAAGCTGGCGATTATCGCTACTTTAATTAATGTCTTCTTAGGAACTATGATTGCTTGGGTCCTTATTCGTTATCAATTTGCTGGTAAAGCGCTGCTAAACAGTCTGGTCGATTTACCTTTTGCACTTCCAACAGCTGTCGGAGGTTTGATGATTCTACTGCTGCTTGGACCAGGTAGTCTTATCGGCAAAGCAGCTGAGGCGCTTGGATTTGAAATTGTTTTTCATCAACCGGCTATCGTAATTGCTATGGTGTTCGTGACGTTTCCATTCGTGATTCGAGCGGTTCAGCCCTTGCTGGAGGAGTTGGATCCTTCCGAAGAGGAAGCAGCATATACAATGGGTGCCAAGGGGGCAAGGGTATTCTGGCAAGTTATTCTTCCATCTATGGCGCCTGGGATGATCAGTGGTGGGATGCTCGCATTTTCAAGAGCGCTTGCGGAATTTGGTGCAGTGGTACTCGTCGCAGGTAATATTCCGGGCCGTACGCTTGTATCTTCTGTTTTTATTTTTGGTGAAGTTGAAAGTGATAATCCGGTCTCCGCCGCTGCGGTTTCTGTTATTCTCTTGACTTTATCCTTTCTCATTCTTTGGCTGATTAATATGCTGCAGATGCGGGGGAGACGCTCATGAGGAAATTATGGATTGCTCTTACTTATTTAGTGTTTTTTCTGCTGATTGCTGCTCCATTAGGAAAAATGGCTATGGGTGCTTTTAGTGAAGGATTTGGTGGTTTCTGGAATGCTCTGACTAGGCCCGAAGCGCTGCATGCGCTTATGATGACTGGGCTTGTTGTGATAGTAGTTACGTTATTAAATACATTGTTCGGTATTATGATGGCACTGTATCTTGTTCGGGCGAACTGGATCGGCAAGCGTCTAAAAGGATTATTGAACAGTATTGTAGATTTGCCTTACGCAGTATCCCCTGTAATTGGAGGATTGATGATTGTCCTGTTGCTGGGTCCCGATAGTACCTTGGGGGCGATTTTTGAGGGGATTGGACTAAAGATCGTTTATGCGATTCCCGGAATGATCATTGCCACTTTATTTGTTACCTTTCCTTTAATGGTGCGCGAGGTGATGCCGGTGCTTCAGGAGATTGGTTCACAGCAGGAGGAAGCGGCTTCGACATTGGGCGCTCGTAGCTGGACTATTTTTTGGAAGGTAACTTGGCCTTCGATTCGTTGGGCGGTTGTGTATGGTGTCATTCTTACGGTGGCACGTTCACTTGGAGAGTTCGGTGCGGTGCTCGTGGTCTCGGGGAACATTATGAATAAAACCCAGACGGCGACAACTTTAGTCTATCAGGATGTTGAGAATTTTAATGTAACGGCTGCTGGAGGAATAGCGCTAGTTCTGGCTGCATTTTCCGCAGGTCTGCTGCTGTTGATGGAATGGACCAAGAGAAGAAAGGAAGTGCAGTAATATGCATGTAGAAGTGCGGGGGTTAAACAAGCATTTTGGAGATTTTCATGCGGTCAAGGACGTCAATTTCACCATTACAAAAGGTCACCTGATTGGATTGCTCGGCCCAAGTGGAGGCGGGAAAACCTCAATTCTACGTATGCTGGCGGGACTGGAGTCACCGGATACCGGAGAGATTATTTTTCATGGTCAAACGGTGAACAATCTTCCTCCTCAAGAACGTGGGATCGGCTTCGTCTTCCAGAACTATGCACTCTTCAAACATATGACTGTATTTGATAATATCGCTTTTGGTCTAAAGGTTAAAAAGGCTAACAAAACAGCCATCCGCGATCGTGTTATGGAACTTGTGGAGCTTACAGGGTTAAAAGGGTTCGAGAAACGTTATCCGCATCAGCTATCAGGGGGACAACGTCAGCGTGTGGCTTTTGCACGTGCGCTTGCGCCTGAACCACAGCTGCTGCTTTTAGATGAACCTTTTGCCGCTATTGATGCGAAGATCCGCCAGGAGCTGCGCGCTTGGCTGCGTGAACTGATTGAACGTGTAGGTATCACCTCTATTTTCGTAACCCATGACCAAGATGAAGCGATTGAAGTAGCGGATGAAATCATGATTATTAATCAAGGACGCTTGGAACAAAAGGGTACCCCGTGGGATATTTACAAGGAGCCTAAAACACCGTTCGTGGCAACATTTATCGGTGAATCTACGCTGATTGAGAACGCTTCTGAGGTTAAAGGCTTTACAGGTGCGGGGGACGGCAAGCCTACCAAAGCACTGATTCGTCCTGAATATATTGAAGTGGGTAACCTGCATGAGTTCAAGATGGCTTCTGCCACGGGAAAAGGTGTTGTGAAACATCTGCATTTCCGTGGAAGCGAATGGCTCGTTGAGGTTGAAGTAAATGGCCACAAGCTGGTCACCTACCGTTCGTTGGAGAAAGAAACCTTGCAGCCGGGTCAGGAAATTTCAGTACTGGTACATCGGGCTTATTTATTT
Organism: Paenibacillus sp. FSL H3-0329; assembly: GCF_037963285.1. Classification (NCBI taxonomy): domain Bacteria; kingdom Bacillati; phylum Bacillota; class Bacilli; order Caryophanales; family Paenibacillaceae; genus Paenibacillus; species Paenibacillus sp. FSL H3-0329. The sequence continues at coordinate 1,353,391 of NZ_CP150150.1, forward strand.
AATGATGAGCGCAGCTGGATCCAGGAGAACAACCTGAAAGAAGATCCAATGCCGATTTTTATTTAAAAATAAATAAAATGATTTTCAATTTTTTTTGATAGTAGCGAATGTGATGAGCTAGGATTAGAGGAACTGATGTGAAGGTAAGAAGTAATGAAGTGGAAGTTTGGAACTGTAGGAGCGGAGTGACCGCCTTTGTTTCCGGATTTAATCCGCTGAGAATATAAAATCAATAAATCTGGGAACAACAGCGGCCGAAAGTCCAAACATTCCACGTAATTACGGCAAATAACGAACGTTGGTTACTTGAATTTTAAGTTTCAGCCATTGAGCTACTTTCAAGGAAATATTAAAAATCATTACCTCGAAGGATGTGGGCCGCAATGAATTTCAAAAGGAGCAGACAACTGCACGGATGTTTTGCTGCCCTAATGCTGGCCATACTCACGCTGACAGCAGTCGGTTGCGGGGATGAGAAGGCAGTTACGACGATGGCAGAGCCTTCGAAGCAAGGGGATGTTACGCTGGTAATTGGCGCATACAGTGTGGCTAAGGATGCAATGCAGGATATTTTGCCGTTATTTGCTGCGAAGTGGAAAGCGGATACGGGTCAGGATATTAGTTTTCAGGAGTCTTATGAGGCTTCAGGGACACAGGCACGAGCGATTGTAGGTGGATTTGAAGCGGATGTGACGCTGCTAGCCATGGAAGGTGATGTCGAGAAGCTAGTTAAGGCTGGACTCGTAGCGTCAACATGGAAAGAGCAGGGTGAACAAGGTATGGTGACACGTTCAGTAGTTGCTCTTGGTACCCGCGAGGGAAATCCCAAAGGCATTCGCGATTTTGCGGACTTAGCCAAGCCGGGGATTAAAGTGTTATATCCCAACCCTAAGACCTCTGGTGGTGCGCAATGGGATATCAACGCGATCTATGGGGCTGGTCTTAAGCTGTCAGAGGAGCAGGAGGGCGCAAAGGATCCAGCAGCAGCCAAAGCTTTTTTGGAAAGTATCCATGCCAATGTAGAGTCTTTGGATAAAAGTGGCCGCGCTTCTATGGCAGCCTTCGAGTATGGAGTGGGGGATGTAATTGTCACCTATGAGAACGAACTGCTGGCGCGGATTGCTCAGGGAGTCAAATACGAAGTTATTATTCCTAAAAATACAATTCTGATTGAGAATCCGGCGGCTGTTGTAGAGAAATATGCGGATGAGCATGGGACACGCATAGCATCAGAAGCACTGGTTGATTTTTTGATAACCCCACAGGCACAAGAGATCTTTGCAAAATATGGCTTTCGTCCCGTGGATAAAAAAGTCTATGCTGAGCACAAAAGCGATTACCCTGATCCGGCGGGCCTCTTTGATATTAACTATTTAGGAGGCTGGGATGAGGTGCGAAGCTCACTTTATTCCAAGCGTGGAATTTGGTATCAGGTACTTGCCGGAATATAAGGTAGAGGTATAACAAAAGAGTCATCCCAGCAGTTCTTCTGTGGTGGGGATGGCTTTTTTTGGTGGGTCTCTTTAAAATAGAGAAAGGGTAATTTAGATTTAAGACTTCGTTGAAGAGAACCTGAAGGAGAGATAGCGGATGGATACGTTGGTGTTTTTGGGTACAGGGGATGCCATGGGGGTTCCTCGGGTATATTGCAGCTGTGAGACCTGTACAGAGGCAAGGGAACAGGGGGAAAATATTCGCCTGCGCTCTTCTGTACTTATAGATAATGGCAGTGACTTTTTAGTGATCGATTGTGGGCCTGACTGGCGGCGTCAGATGGAAGCGCAGGGAGTACGAAATATGCGCAGACTGCTGGTGACGCACGCTCATTTTGACCATATTGGTGGGCTGCCGGAATGGGCGGATGCCTGCCGCTGGATGGGATATAAAGGCCAGCTCTATGCCCCAGCAGAAGTGATTCCGATTATTGAGCGGCAATATCCATGGCTGCGCAATCAGATCGAGATGATTCCTTGTGATGAAGGCATAGAGCTAGACGGCTGGACAATAGATATCTGGAAAGTGAACCATGGCAAGAATGGATACTCGTATGCTTTTCGTCTGGAGAAGGAGGGCTATGTATGGGTGTATTGTCCAGATTCCATTTCTCTTGGAGCTGAAGAGACACGCCTGATGCATGGAGCTGACTTGCTGGTCTTAGGTACAAGCTTCTATTACGAAGCAGCGGAGTTATCGACTCGTTCTGTATACGATATGACGGAAGCAGCGGAGCTGCTGCAAACTGTGAAGCCTCAAAAGGCAATCTATACCCATATGTCGCATGATGTGGATATGAGAAAATCATATATTTTACCGGAAAATGTTACGCTGGCCGAAACGGGGATGAGAATACCCTTAGGATCTTCAGATGAAATTTAGGTAAAAAGAAAACTCCCTTCATTTGCTGGAAGGGAGTTTTCTTGATCTTATTTAAACCTGTTATATTCCGCCTTGTTGAATCCGTTTAATTAACTCTTCAAGCCAATAAACGGAGTGCTCTGCTTTAGTTGAAATATTCACTAAATCAAAAAGGGACATCATTAGGGCAACTTCAGCCTGTTGATGTTCCTTTTGTGATTTCTATTGCATTCAGTATTCAGATCCCGATATATACTATATAATCAAAAAGCATATCGTATTATTTTTACATATTTAGAATAATTATCATCGCCAGAGGAGGAGTACGAAGTGGCTGACTCCAAGGATCCAATCCTGCTTGATTTTCCCGAGAGTTTTGAAACAGAGAGGCTGCTCATTCGTGCCCCTTTATGGGGAGATGGAGTTAGCATGAATGAGGCTATCCGTGAAAGTATAGATGAATTGAGACCTTGGATGGCTTTTGCTCAAGTAATACCCACATTAGAAGAATCAGAGAAAGTTACTAGAGAAGGCAGACTGGAGTTTCTAAAAAGGTATAAGCTACATATGCGTATTTTTAGAAGGGATACGGAGGGTTTTATCGGCTGCATTAGCCTGCATCATCTAAACTGGGAACTCCGCAATTTTGAGATTGGTTATTGGATCCGGAGCGCCTGTGCAGGCAAAGGATATATGACAGAAGCCGTAAATGGAATCACCAATTTTGCCATACGGGAACTAGGGGTGAATCGTCTCGAAATCTTTTGTAGTGCACGAAACACCAAAAGTGCCGCGGTAGCCGAACGTGCGGGTTTTACACTGGAAGGGATCCTGCGCAGTGCGAGTCTTGGGTATGACGGGGAACGGCATGATAATAAGGTGTTCGCTAAGGTTAGAGGTATAGAATTTTAAGTGAGAGGGCTGGTTCTTTGAAGCAGAAAGGCGTATTTTCAAGATTAAGTACATATATGTTAAGGCACAAGCTTTTGTATACGATTTTATTATTTACGACTTTATTTGGGATTGTTCTGGATTTAACGATTGCTTGGCTGCTCTCAGTAATTACGGATGCTGCGGTTAGACTCGATGTGAAAGCTTTTAAAGGGCTGGTTATTTTCGGATTAATCTACTTATTAGTGAGTGCAATTAATGGTTTCATCGATCGATATCTCAAAAATAAAATCTCTGCCAAGATCAGAAATGAGCTGCGGTTGGATATGATGCGGCATGCTTTAGCTCTTCCTCAGTCTTATTTTGACCGTAATCATTCCGGGGATTTATTGTCCCGCTTTACTAATGATAATCAATCTGTTGGTAATGCTGCAGGCGAGGTAATGATTGATCTAATCCGTAACCCTTTACTAGCCCTCGCGGCTTTTGGTTATTTGCTCTATATTAACTGGTTACTGGCATTGATCTGTTTTGCAATGGGGCCTTTGATGTTCCTTACGGGAAAAATCTTCGGTTCAGCGATGCGTGAGAACAGTGTGAAGATTCAGACTAATATGAGCAAGATTACTTCCTTTTTACATGACATTCTAGGCAGTAGTATGGTGTTTAAATCCTTTAGTATTGAACGCAGACTAATGAAGCAATATCAGGAGCATAGTGAGAATATTACTTCTGAAGAATTAAAACGGGGAAGAATTGAGGGAGCTACTGGCTCATTCTCCTCTTTTTTGGGAAACTTTACGTTTCTTCTGGCGCTGGTCGTGGCTGGTTATTTTGTGGCAAAAGGATCACTTGAGGTCGGTGCGATGATTGCTTTCATCCAGCTCATGAATTATTTAGTGATGCCGTTCTCGTCATTGCCGGGACTGATCAATTCGATGCAGCAATCACTTGGGGCGGCGGGACGGATCTTTGAGGTGTTGGATAGCCCGGTGGAGGTTGAGACCCTTCCAGAAGTGGAGACAAAGCAACCAGAATTTGAGAGTATGGTTATGTCGTCGATCTCTTTCTCGTATCCGGGAGCAGAGAGACAAAGTATAAACAAGATCAGCTTAGAGCTTCAAAAAGGAACACAGATGGCGGTTGTGGGACCGAGTGGTGGAGGTAAATCTACGCTTTTCAAACTATTGCTGGGATTGTATGAACCCGATGAAGGCGAAGTAATAATCAATGGGCAGCGGATCAACGAGATGAGTCTGGCTAAGCTTAGAAGTTATTTTTCCTATGTGCCGCAAGAGGCAGGTCTTTATACGGGAAGCATTCGTGATAATATCCGGAATGGAAATCCAGAGGCGGATGAGCAAGAAATTCTGGAAGCTTTGCGAAAAGCGAATGCCTATGATTTTGTAATGGAATTGCCTGAGGGACTGGATACTGATATTGGTGAGGAAGGCTCACGACTGTCCGGGGGACAACGTCAGCGGCTTTCCATTGCAAGAGCAATTCTGAGAAACGCTCCTATTCTGCTGTTGGATGAAGCTACTGCTGCACTTGACAATGAATCAGAAAAACTGGTGCAGCAGGCCATTCGTAAACTAATGGGAGACAAAACTACACTCGTTATCGCGCACCGTTTATCTACGATTCAGAACGCTGATATCATTCTCGTGATGGAGAATGGTGAAATTGTGGAGAGTGGAACGCATGATGTACTGCTTGCTGCTGAAGGAAGATATAATGATTTGTATTATTCTCAGCTAGAGCAGGAAGAAGAGAGTGGAATGGGACCCGAGAAAGTGGAATTAGCTTCTACAGGTGTTTGAGTGTTGGAATAAAAAAGGGTGCAGCAACGTCATAAAATATGGCGTTGCTGCACCCTTTTGCTTAAGGAAGTTTAGTTCACTTTATTAAGAATGAATTTATCAATCGCATATTTCACGCCATCGTCATTGTTGCTTAAGGTCACAAAATCAGCAATTTCTTTCAGAGCAGGAATAGCATTCTCCATAGCGACGCCAAGTCCGGCAGCTTCCAGCATCTCATGGTCGTTCCAAGAATCACCTACAGCGATAGTCTCGGAAAGCTCACAGCCGTAATGTTTGGCTAGGAATTCAAGTGCAATGCCCTTGGTTCCTTCATGATGCATGATTTCCAGGAAGTGTGGTTTGGATTTGGTAATATGCACGGAATCACCAAGCAATTCATGCAGGATTGGAGCCAGTTCATCCAAGAAATCAGGATCATCGATAATTAGCATTTTTGGTGTTTTTTGCGGGACAAGCTTTTCCCAGTCAGGCTCAATAAAATATTGCGTTTTATTCAAGTCCGTATAGTCTTTGATCTTTTGGTTGTCTTCACGGGCATATAGCTTGTCGTCAATGTAAGTTTGCAGATGCAGATTATGCTCCACGCAGTAAGTGAACAGCTTGCGGACTGCATCTTGCGGGACGTAACGCTCATACAGTACTTTTTCATCGAGCAAGTTCTTAACGAGTGCACCCTGGTAAGTAATGATAGGTACGTTTAGTCCAGTTTGACGGGCAATGGCTTGAGCGGAAGCGTAAGCACGGCCTGTAGCAAGGGTTACAACAACACCTGCGGCAACTGCCTCTTCAAGCGCAGTTTGGGTAGCGGGTGTTACTTCCTTGTCATCATTAATCAGAGTGTCATCAATATCAATCGCGATCAATTTGTACATTTGTCTCTCTCCTTATCTCTTTCTAAATAAATGTAATTTGGAAAAATAACTCTTCTTATGTTGATTCTGACCCGGTTCCGGGCTCAGCTCTGCCATAAGCATAGCCCCCAGAATACAACCACAACCGAGCAGAGCGGACAACCCGAGTGTTTCCCCGCCAAAGGCTAAACCCGTCAGAACGGCAAATACCGGTTCTGTGGCATAAATAATGGCTACCCGCGATGGGGTAGTATATTTCTGACAGGCGGTTTGAATCCAGAAGGCAAAAGCGCTGGTTGGCCCAATGGAGATCAGCAGAGCCCAAAGCACATCTGGGTCCTTAATCAGCTCCCCGCTGTGGGCGAGCGGTGTTGCCCCTTCAAAAATAAGCGAGGCAGCAATACTGAACAGCCCAACGAAAGCAAGCTGCAGAGTAGCTAGCGGCAACGCCGGATAATGAGGTGCATAAACGCCAGTATAGGCTACCTGTAACGCAAAAGCTATGGCACATAGAAGAATCAAGGCATCGCCTTTATTCAAGGATAATGCAGAGCCCGTGAAGGTCAACAGATAAAGCCCGATTGCGGCGAGTGCCGCACTGAACCAAGTGTATCGTGAAATCGCATGCTTCAATAAGGCTAGAGACAGAAAGGGTACTAGGACAACTGATAGCCCGGTAATAAAGCCGGTATTAGAGGTTGTTGTATATAGAAGTCCCATAGTCTGAAAGCCATAGCCCAAAAACAAAAAAAGGCCAAGCAGCAGAGAATCGCGTACCATGCGGAAACTTAGCTGTTTCCAATCCTTGCGGTAAGAAATAACTGTGATTAGAGCCAGCAACAGGGCAGCGCCCATAAAGCGGATGCTATTAAACGCGAGCGGTGGCAGCACCTTGACAGCATTTTGTACAATCAGAAAGGTACATCCCCACATCATCGCCACTAATAGCAGGCTAAAATCGGCTATACGGGAACGCTTCACTACTTAGGTCATCCTTTCTTCAGCAGCTGTCGCCTCTATGTAGACGACAAGGTCAAGTTGTCCAAATTGTATCGTATATTCATGGAGAGGACAAGATAGAAATCGCGTAAAGGCTTATATACTAAGCGATTTCAGCGTTTTATGTAGACAAAAAATCCGGGTCTTGATATACTTCGATAACCGCACATTTGTTCTTGTTTTTGCATCTTAGAAAGGAGCGGTTTCACTATGATGGGCAGATCCCATTTAATTATCAGCACCGGGGTTACCCTATCTGTTATGAGTTTGATGGCCCATGAGATTACAATCCCGGTTATTGCCGTCGCGGCATTAAGTTCGCTCCTGCCAGACATTGATGAACCGAATTCGTTACTGGTACGCAAGGCGATTCCTGACTTTCTGCTCAGGATACTACAGGTTGCTTTGATAGGAGCAGCGATTTATCTTTATTTTGCAGGAATCGTTGAAAGCCCTTGGAATATTGTACTGGCCCTACTTGTGGGGAGTGTAACTTTCCTGCCGGGAAGAAAGCTGCGGCATCTGGTGATGGTACTAATCGCTACTGCGGTATTTGCATACGGAGGGGCGTATGATCCTTGGAACTACATAGTAGCTTGTATACTCGTAGTTACATCACTTGTCCCGCATCGTGGATTGACTCATACCTTATATGCTGTTGCAGGCTGGAGCACTTTATTGTATTTTGCTTCATCGGGTATACAGGATGGTGGTAGTCTATGGATAGCAGGCGGCATGTCTTATGCGCTTCATCTATTGGCCGACTCTCTCACCCAAAGGGGAATTACGCCCCTGCCGCCCATTCCATTTAAGCTGCGTCTAAAGCTAATGAGTACAGGCACGAAAAAAGGTGGAGCTGTAGAGAATGTTTTTATCTTGCTCACACTCGCCCTAGTTGTATATGTATTTATACTTTCTCCTTGAGATTTACGGATATGAAGCACATAATGAATTACCGCTAGAACACACAGGAGGCGGCTGTTATGCGGGGGGATTCCTTAGTGAAGTGGTTTGGAAGATTGCAGATTCGTAATAAAATAATCCTTATTTTTATACCGTTGATCATTTTTCCATTGCTTGCTTTAGGCTTGCTCTCAGGGCAGATGTTCAGCCGTTCGATGATCGAAAAGGCTAAGTACAATTTTAAAGATGAATCCAAGCTCATCATGCAGCAAATAGATACGATTGTAAAAAATACGGAGAGCAGTGCCAACATTATAACTACCGACATCCATCGGATGTATGCTGAACGTCCGTTGTTATCCTCGACAGTGGAGCAGACGCGGTTTCGCAATTTAATGCAGAGCCAGCTTTCTATCGATCTGATTATTTTTCCGGATGTCGATTCTGCTGTATTTGTGGATACGGAAGGCCAGATTTATTCCTCTTACGCCTACGGTAATCCTAACGAGCAGAAGGTATTTACCAGCGATATGCTGGAGAAGGCTAAAGAAAAAGGCAGCTACGGTGTCAACCGTTGGCTTCCCATGGAACAGAGAGATTATCTGGTTAGTGATCCGGCAGTTCCGGTGCTCACACTGAGTAAAGTCGTGTACAATCTTAAAACGGGCAACCTAATAGGTACATTATTTGTGAACGTAAAAGAAGATGCTCTCTCTGCTTTTCTGGAAACCGCTAGAGAAACCTCTTCGGACAAGAAATATTTTATAGTAGACGGAACGCAAAGGACCGTGTCCACCCCTGATAAATCAAAGCTTCTACTGAAGCCTGAGGACAGACTGAACGGCAGTCTTAGGAAGACGGGAAGCTCTGTCTCGGAAATTATCGGCAAGGGGAGCGGGCGAGAGCTGGTCACTGTGACGTATTATGATAAGCTGAATTGGAAGCTTGTGAATACGATTTCGCTGCAGAAGTTAACTGCGGATATTCACCGTAATATAACGTTAACTATATTCGTGGGAATAGGATGCCTGTTACTGTCTCTGCTGCTTGCAGGAAAGCTGTCACAGATTATCGTAAATCCGCTTCTTCAAGTGACGAAGGCGATGCGTAAAGTAAGGGAAGGCGATCTGAATGTCACCTCACCAGTGACTACAGAGGATGAGACTGGGCTAATCTCCACCGTATTCAATTCCATGGTTGGTCGTATTCAGGAGCTGATGCGGACGATTACAAACGAACAAGTCCGGAAACGTGAATATGAACTAGCTCTGATCCATGCCCAGATTAAACCCCATTTTCTGTACAACACACTGGATACGATTTATGTACTCAACGATTTGGAGCTTAATGAAGCAGCTCGGGATACGACCAAGGCACTGGCAGATTTCTATCGGGTTGTTCTTAGCAAAGGGAACGAGGTTATTCCACTGTCCGAGGAAGTATCAAATGCAGCTGATTATTTGGCTATTATGCAGGTTCGCAACCCCGACGTATTACGTTACGAGATTAATATCCCGAAATTTCTCGAAGGAGTCAAGGTACCCAAATTGTCCCTGCAGCCGCTCATCGAGAATGCAATCTACCATGGATTAAAAACAAAGGGCAGTCAGGGGCTAATCTCAATAGAGGCTTATACACACGGAAGAGAAGTTATCATTACCGTGGAGGATAACGGTGTTGGCATGTCCGGGGAGCAGGTGTCGCGGATTGTAGAATACCGCTCACGAGAAGGAAAACCGGCATCCATTGGCATTTACAGCGTTCATGAACGGATTAAGCTGTATTTTGGAGAACCATATGGCCTATCGGTAGAAAGTAAACTGGGAAAAGGTACTGTTATGAAAATGACGATTCCCGGTACGGAAGCGCAGGGGGGCAGCGTAGATGTATAAAGTGATGGTTGTAGATGACGAGCCGCTGTTTCGTTATTATATGCGGACCAAGCTGGATTGGAGTAAATATGATTTCAGTGTCTGTGGTGAAGCGTCAAATGGCAGAGAAGCGCTGGAAGAAGCGGAACGGACGAAACCAGATTTGGCTTTAGTGGACATTAGTATGCCCTATATGGACGGTATGGAGCTGGTTACCCGGTTACAGGCCAATGCTCCTGATATGCTTATTGTTTTTGTAACAGGGCACAATGAATTTGATTATGCGCAAAAAGCGATTCGCTTAGGTGTACAAGATTATTTATTGAAACCGTTTAACCAGCAAGAGTTTAACGAGATGATGATCAAGGTGAAGCAGCGCCTTCAGTCACATAAAATAGGTGCACGCAAAGCTGGGAAGCCGGAAATAATTGCAGAAGGAACGGCTTCCAATAAGCTCTTTCCACTCCAAATGGACGAGCAGAATTCCTCTGAAGGGATAGAGGAGTTCTCCTTTCCATCCAAAGAAATCACTCATCTTGGAATTCAGGATGCCATGCTGATGGCGTTAAAGATGGGGGATGGCGATGCAGCGGCGAAGGACATAAGCAAATTAATTGAGATTCTACGACGCCAGAGAGGGGGAGGCAGCTATTCCTTTACTCTATTAATGAGTATAGTATCCCTTTGCCTTGCCTATGCTGGAGAAAGAGGGATCAATCCGGAAAGTCTCTGGAAACCAGCAGGTTCACCGGAGCAGCGGCTACGGGAGATGGATAACTGGGATGAGACTGAAAGCTGGATAAAAGGCTTGTACAGTAAAGTCATTGATCAAGGTCGTGAGCACCGCCCCTCTAAGTCGTACAATTTATTCATTGCCGCCAAAGAGTACATCCGGGAGCATTATTCCGATTGTGAGCTGACAGTTGACCAGGTGGCGAATGGCGTTTATGTAGATACCAGCTATTTACGGAAGGTTTTTCGAAAAGAAGGTGGAATCTCTGTACTTGATTTCATTACCTATACTCGTATGAAGCAGGCCAAGGAACTGCTTGCTGGAGGAAATGTGAGACTGTCTGAAATCGCCGGTAAAGTGGGCTATAATGACCCGAATTATTTCAGTAAATGCTTTAAAAAACACTATGGCATGCCGCCGTCTGAATTTGAGCAGCTGGCTGCCCGTTCCCGCCATATTGGCGTTAATAATGAAATTTAATAAACATATTTGGTGGCGGCTCTCTGGTGAGGCCGCTTTCATTTTGTCCTGTTTATTACCGATTGTGCCCGATATGGCTCTTTTTGGGTCTTCAAGGCTCAAATATAATAGAAACAGGACGATGAAAACGCTAACAAATAGCGGATTCAACTAGCTCCACTAAATAGAGCATCAGAAAGGGGATTCATTATGAGCAACAAGCTATTCAGAACACTGGGGGTTGCAACCGTTTTATCCTTAGCTTTCTCACTTACAGCCTGTGGTGGTAACAATGCCGGAAACGGTGGTTCAACCTCTGAAGGTTCCAATACGACCGCTGGGAATACCGATAAGAAAATTCAAATAAAAATTTATGCACAGCATTTTGACGAAGATACTTCAAAGCCATTTGATTATGCCGTAGAGGAATTAAAAAAGGAAATGCCGGAGGTGGAGATTGTACTGGATGAGGCTGTTCAAGATGGCTACCAGAAGCTGAAAACATATGCCGCGACTGGGAACATGCCGGATATTTATGAAACAGACTGGCCTACGCTGCAAACCTTCGCCAAATCTAAAAATGTCGAGCTGCTTGATGAATACCAAGCCACCAAAGATTTCAAAGCGAATCTAAACACAGGGAATGAGTCCCGTCTAATTGCCCCAGACGGTCATGTATACGCATTCCCATATACGGGAATTGAATTCCAAATGTTGTTTTACAACAAGGATATCTTTAAAGAGGTAGGCATCGAGATGCCGATCAAGACGATCGATCAGCTGGCTGAAGCGGCTAAGAAGCTTTCTACAGCAGGGTATACACCGCTCTCAATTTTCGCGAAGGAGAAATGGATCACTACTTCTTTTTATAGCGGACTTGTGACTCGTGAGGAGACGAAAGGGTTTGGCCCACTCGAAACGAAGGGAACGACAACATTGCCTTCGCCTTATGTAACAGCAGCAGAACAAATGAAGAAGCTGGAAGAAGCAGGCTTGTTCGACGTCAATGCTACGAATACCAATTATGATCAAGCTTCATCTTTGTTCTACCAAGGAAAAGCTGGCATGTTCGTCAACGGTCAGTGGGAAATCTACAGCAGTGCTGAGAAGCTTGGGGATAAAGTGGATTGGATGTACTGGCCAGCTAAGGACGAAGCGACTTATGAGAACAACAAAATGTACATTAACGGTGCAGGAGGTCCTGGTGGCTTTGCCGTTTCTCCAAGCAGCAAGAATGTAGAGACTGCAGTGAAAGTAGCTAGTTTCATCGCACAAAAATATAGCGAATACAAATATACACAGCTGGGTAGCCCGATCGTAGCGACTAAAGTGGATAAAGAAATGACCGGTAAAGTGCCTGCCATGATGAAAAGAATCGCTGAAGAAGTGCTGCCAAACGTGAAGGGGTACGCCAATGCGGTAAGCAGTGTTCAAATTAAAAATGCACTGGACGACAATACACAAAATATGTTGATCGAAGGATTCTCGGCTAAGCAGTTCACGGATAACATGAACCGAGTGCTGAACAAAGAAAATAAATAATTAGAGAAATAAAATAAATAAAAATGGGTCCATGCCCTGCAGCTCACCCGGATCGAGCCCTTATATCGGGTGAGCAGCTTGGCAAGGAAGGAGTGGAATCTTACCGCATGCATAAATACTTAGGTAATAAGAAAGCCATAATGCTGTTTCTGCTTCCCGCTCTGTTGATTTATAGCGTAGTGATTATCTATCCAGTGCTTCAATCCTTTTATCGTAGCTTTTTCGAGTGGGACGGGCTCAGTACGGCTACTTTTAACGGATTGTCCAACTATGTAGAGATGTTTGATGATCCATTGCTTTTGACATCCCTTCGTAACGGCCTTATTTTTGCACTGGTACTCGCTGTATTTCAGATCGGATTGGGAACCATTCTTGCGCTTGCCTGTGCCGATCCGCGAATCAAAGGGCGTAAGTTGTTGAAAACAGCTTATTTTATTCCCGTAGTTCTGTCGGTTACGGTTGTTTGTCAGCTATGGATTGCCATCTACGATCCGAATAACGGATTGATCAATAGGCTTTTTGAAATTATGCATATTCCTTATCAACAAAACTGGCTTACTTCTCCAACCACATCCATAATTGCGATTGCCTTTGTTAATGCCTGGCAGTTCATGGGTTACCAGTTCAGTCTTTTATATGCGGGGGTTAAATCTGTTCCTGAGCAGTACATGGAAGCTGCCACGATTGACGGTTGCTCCAAATGGATGGCGCATCGTAAGGTGACAATTCCAATGATGAAGGAGACGTTCAAATTCTGTCTGATCATTGCCATCACTTCAGGAATCGGTGCTTTTGTACAAATGTTGATTATGACTAACGGCGGACCGGGAACGAGTAACTATACGCTTACCTTTATGATTTATCGTTATGCATTCTTGGAAAGCAACTACGGCTATGCCTGTGCGGTATCGGTTGTGCTTGTCCTTCTGTCGCTTCTGGCCACCATTATTATCAACAAGACATTTGACCGAAATGAAGCATAAGGCAGTACGCCGGAAAGGAAAAGGAACGTTATGAAAAAAGTGAGAGCATTGCTCATACAGCTTCCCTTATGGATTTATTTTATCATTTCCATCTATCCGCTATTATGGATGATTTCTTATTCTCTGAAAAATAACGATGAGATTTTTGTCACCAACCCTTTCGGATTTCCGACTAATTTCCGGATTGAAAACTATGTGGCCGCTTGGTCACAGTTCAATATACCGCGATATTTTACGAATAGCTTGGTAGTCTCTACGATTTCAACGCTACTTATTATCATATTATCGCTGATGTTCTCATTCGCAATTTCCCGGCTGCGGTGGAGATTCCGTGAAGGGGTCAGATTGTATATGACGATCGGAATGTTCATGCCGCTGCAGGTAATTATGATTCCACTTGCCATACTCGTACGGGATTTACATCTGACTAATACCTACGGTGGGCTTATTGTTCCTTATGTCGCCATTGGATTGCCGTTCTCTTGTCTGGTATTCTACGGCTTTATGAAGGGTATCCCTGGGGAGCTGGAGGAATCCGCTTGTATGGACGGCGCGAATGTATACCGGATGTTTCTGCAGATTATTGTGCCGGTTGTAACGCCAGCTGTCGCAACAGTAGCCATTTTTCAATTTCTGAACAACTGGAATGAATTTTTGCTGGCTTATATTCTGATCTCTGATGAGGGGATGAAAACACTGCCGCTGGGTCTATTGTTCTTCCAAGGCCAATACAGCACAGACTGGGGTGGCATGGGGGCGGTTATGACGATGGCGAGTCTGCCAATGGTTATTGTCTATTTGTTCTTTAGTGAGCAGGTGGAACGGGCAATGACAGTTGGATCTGCTGTAAAAGGATAAAGCGAAGAGTATTAATTCATGCAAAAGAGGACTTCTGGCGAATGCGCAGGAGTCCTCTTTTTGATTCAAATCATGACCAGTGAATTCATCCTATTCCTCTAGGAAGACCAATCCGATAAAATCCTCCGGCTCAATACGACCGAAATAATGCTTCAAATCGAGATCAGCTAATGCTTCTCTAACCTCAGCCTCGTCATAACGTTTGCCACGAAGTGCATTTTCAACATCTACTACGTCACCGACTCCGAAGAAGTCACCATAGATTTTGATGTCTTTAATGAGGGAATCTTCAATATCCATCCGAATATCAATAATTCCGGCAGGGAATTTGCGCGTGTGCTTAACGTTGCTTTTTGGTGACAGACCGTAGTTCCAGTCCCAGTTCTGGTAGTGCTCCTTGGAGATCTCGTTAATTTTGTCCCAGTCGGCTTGTTGCAGCTTGTACTGAGGAACCTCAGAAGAATCCATGCCAAAGATCGAACGCAGCAGGCCGGCGCGGAACTCCTCGATCGTCATATCTGTACCCAGCAGCTCTTTGATATTCGCTACACGACTGCGTACGGATTTGGTGCTCTTTGATTTAAACTTCTCTGGATTCACTTTTAGAGAGGCTTGTACATCATCTAAATTAAGATTGAACATCAAGGTACCATGGCTGAACATACGTCCGCGTGTGGAGAACTGAGCGTTACCGGAAATCTTTTGCTCACCAACTTGCAGATCATTCCTTCCGCTTAGCTCGGCGTTAACGCCCATGCTTTGCAGGTAATCGATGACCGGTTGGGTGAATTTCAAAAAGTTATGAAAGGATTGGCCGTCATCCTTGGTAATAAAGCTGAAGTTCAAATTTCCAAGATCGTGATAAACAGCTCCACCGCCGGATAGACGACGTACGACCTGAATATTATTATCTTTTACATACTCTTGGTTAATTTCTTCGATAGTATTCTGATGTTTCCCGATGATGATGGATGGGCTGTTGATATAAAAAAGCAGGTAACTCTCGTCCATCGGCAAGTGCTTCAGCGCATATTCCTCAATCGCCAAATTGATGGATGCGTCAGTAATCCCTGTGTTATCAATAAAAAGCATAGTGAATTCCTCCGTCGCAGCAAAATTGATTACAACCTTCATTTTAAACCAAAAGCGGTTTTTTAACAAAAGAGATCACATCTTTGAGATTCATGTCGGTTTGGGGGAAGCAGGGGATTTAGCTGGTTCCTTCTGCGAAAGCATTGACGTTCTTCCGGCAAAGAGTCAATAATGGTGGCAATGACATACATATCGTGCTAGAGAAAGTAGATAGAGGGAGTGTAATTATGCTTGAAAAATATGGACATGGCGGTGATTTGCTGACGGCAGCGGAGCTCTATGGAGAAGCTGGGGGCACATTTCTCGACTATAGTGCCAACATCAATCCACTCGGTCCTCCACCGGAAGTTTTGGAGCTGCTTAGAACAGCACTGTCAACGGTGGTTACATATCCGGACCCTGGACACCGACGCTTTAAACAACTACTGGCGGAAAATCTTGGCGTAGATAGTGGCTGGTTAACCGTGGGTAACGGAGCAGCGGAATCTATGGCTTTGCTGCTGTTGGCGATAGCTCCGCAAAAGGTTGGCATCGTGGAACCTTGTTTCTCTGAGTATAGGCAGCTTTCCGGGCAATTTGGTGCTGAAGTATTGTCGGTCCAGGGGACTAGGGAACAGCATTTTCGCGCTGGAGTGGAGGAGATTGCCGGGCTGCTGGAACAGGTGGAGCTGTTATTTCTCGGACAGCCGAATAATCCCAATGGAGTTCAGTATGCTGTGGAGGAACTGCGCTTGTTAGCGCAGAAGGCTGAAAGCTGCGGGACTTATTTGGCTGTGG
This sequence comes from Paenibacillus sp. FSL H3-0329, assembly GCF_037963285.1. Lineage (NCBI taxonomy): Bacteria > Bacillati > Bacillota > Bacilli > Caryophanales > Paenibacillaceae > Paenibacillus > Paenibacillus sp. FSL H3-0329. The sequence goes on from NZ_CP150150.1 coordinate 1,369,531, forward strand.
ATGAAGCTTTTATTGACTTTATCCCGGAGTCAGAGCGAAATACACTCCTGCCGGAGCTGGAGCAGTTTCCGCATACGGTTCTGGTGCGGTCGATGACGAAGTTTTATGCGATTCCCGGACTGCGTCTCGGGTTTGCGATTTCGCATCCGAAGCTGGCGAAGGCGATGAGCGGAAAGCAGGTCACCTGGAGTGTGAACGGCTTGGCGCTGCTGGCAGGGGAAGCCTGCCTTACAAGCGGACGTGACTATGAACAGCGCACGCGTGAGCTTATTGCAGCAGAACGCGAAACGCTGCGGCAGGGTCTAGTGCAGTTGGGCTGCGATGTCCCACCGGGAGAAGCCAATTTTCTGCTCTGTGGCTTGCCGTCACCGTGGAGTGCGGCTGAGCTGCAGACTAGGCTTGGCCGCGTAGGTATACTTGTGCGCAGCTGCGCTATGTATGCAGGGTTAGGTTCAGGGCATATTCGAGTTGCTGTTAAGGGACATGAGGATAATGCCCGCCTTTTGCTGCAGATGGCGGAGATTCTAGCGACTAAGTGACAGGTGCACGTATTCCTTAATGATGTGCGGAGGGAGCTGACAGCGCTATTGGCGGGGCATCCTTTCGAGGATGGTTGTAAGTATTCAATGAAAGAAATGAGCGGTGAAAGGAGCGGGATCGGCTATGGTGGAAGTGAAGATTCCATTTAATCTTGCAGGGGGAATCAGGGAGTATCATCCGGCCGTCTGGCCAGGGCTTGCTCTGCAGTGGAAGGATAAGCATCTGCTGCTGGAGCTGCCAGCAGCAGCGGATGGTTTATCGAGCGCGTTCTACGGCGGAGGAATGAACCGGCTGCAGCGGGCGGTTAATTTATATGTAGATCGCAATTACGAATGTAGTGATCCTGTCCAGGATATGGAGAATAAGCTGCGCGATTGGGGTTATCCTTTATCCGGCTGTGCCGGTCTGATGACGGCTGTACCGCTAGAGCATGCAGCGGTAGCTGAAGAGGACACGGGTTCAGCGGGGATTTTTGTTTGCGTTACAGCCGCCGCAGGAAATGCTGCGCGCTCAGGCGTGGAACGCAATGTATTGGCTGTGTATCGGCCGGGTACGATTAACATCATGCTCTGCATTGATGGCCGCCTGACACCGGCGGCCATGGTCAATGCTGTGCAGACAGCTGTCGAAGCCAAAGCTGCTGCGCTGGCAGATCTCGGGATTACCGATCCGGAGAATGGCCTAATCGCAACCGGCACAACTACGGATGCTATTGTACTCGCTGTGAGCCAAAGCGGGAGATACAGCGCCGAGCATGTCTACGCCGGAACAGCAACCGATCTCGGAGGCGCTATCGGCCGGCTTATATATAGCGCTGTGACGGGCAGCCTGCTGTCGGTGCAGGCAAGGAAGGACAGCTAATGACAATGGATAGCTGGAGAAGTAGAAGATTGTTCAGAGGTGATTGCCTGTGACAATCGCTTTGGTGTTGCTTGCGGCTTATGTGATTGACCGGATCGTAGGTGATCCGCGTAACCTGCCTCATCCCGTAATTGGTATGGGCAAAGCAATTACGGCTCTGGAGTGGGCGATCCGTCGTTTATGGTCCCGCCCGCAAAGCCTGCGCAGAGCTGGGGTGTTACTTCCGCTATGTGTGGCGGGCGGTGCTTGGGCACTGACAGCCATCCTGCTATGGCTGCTGTCATATATCTCACCTTGGCTCGTCTGGATAGCCGAGGTTTGGTTGATTTCAACCACGATTGCCTCCAAGGGACTAAAAGATGCAGGAATGGCGGTGTACGTGGAATTGCAGAAGGGCGATCTCCCTGCTGCCCGCAAGGCTTTGGGGATGATCGTGGGACGTGATACGACTTCGCTAGACGCCCCTGAAATTGTCCGTGGAACGGTGGAGACCGTAGCAGAGAATATTGTCGATGCGATTATTTCTCCACTTTTCTACGCGCTGATTGGCGGTGCGCCGCTTGCTATGGCTTATCGGGCGGTCAATACACTCGATTCAATGGTTGGTTATAAGAACGATAAATACCGTGATCTCGGCTGGGCATCTGCCCGGCTCGATGATGTTGCTAACTTCATCCCGGCACGGATTACGGCATTACTTTTGGCTCTATGTGCAGGGATGCTTCGTCTGGATTGGCGTAGTTGCCTGCAAATGGTGAAGCGGGATGCACATCTACATCCAAGCCCTAACAGCGGTTATCCAGAATCAGCTGTGGCTGGCGCACTTGGCATCCGACTCGGAGGCGAAAATGTGTATCATGGCGTCGCTTCTTTTCGGGCTTATATGGGTGATCCGGTACGTACGATGGAACCAAATGATATTATCCAGACCTCGCGGATGATGATGCTCTGCTCTTCAATATTTGTAGGTCTATGCGCGGTTGCGGCATGGATATGGATTGGAGGCTGAGCGTCGGTATGGCAATTCCCTCTATAGAGCTTGAGCTAGTGCTTATCCGACACGGGCAGACGAAATGGAATGTTGAGCATCGTTACCTGGGACATACGGATCTTCCATTGCTTCCTGACGCAAGTGAGCGGCTATCCCAACTTCAGCAGCAGATCTGCATGCAGGCTGAGTTATCAGGTGGTTTTTGGCGTGTGTTCTGTAGCGATTTGCTAAGATGTCAGGAGACCTTGGCTTTCGTAGCACCTTCACTAGAGCAGGACGCTATTTACGATCAGCGGCTTCGTGAAATGAACTTCGGAGCTTGGGAAGGCTGCACCTATGAGCAGTTGAAAGATAACTCTCTATATAGACATTGGATTGATGATCCTTCAAAGGTTACACCGCCAGAAGGAGAATCGTGGACAGAATTCGATGCACGGTTGCGTAGTTTCCTGTTAGATCTAGGTCAAGCTGCTATGGCTGCATTTGGATGCTGTGCTATCAAGGAGAAAAAAAGTGAGGTTACATCGAATAGAGTAATGGTAGTGACGCATGGGGGGGTAATCAGGAATTTACTTGCACAGTTAGTTCCTGACCTCACATTCTACAGTGCAGTGGCTCCTTCTCCAGGGAATGTAATGGTACTAAAAATACTCTGGCAGCATGGACAATGGTCAGCTGATAAAGCTGATATTGTGGAAAAAGGATGATTACATGAAAATAAGGGCTCCACATCATTAGGAAAACCTAATAGGTGGAACCCTTTATGTTTGAACTATCGTTTGCTGTCAGCAGAATAACGTGGTTAATTAGAGGTTAGGTAACCATTCCGTATAGGTATCTGCACGTGATTGTAATTCATTATACAGCATGCTGGCATGGTAACCGTCGCACACAGCATGGTGGAATTGCCCCGAGATGGGTAATAGTATTTTTTTGTCTTGCTGAAAATATTTCCCTATCGTAAAGATGGGAAGTAGGTAGGTTCCCTCGTTATACACGTTCAGGTTAAAGCTCGTGAAGCTGACCCACGGAATGCTGGAAATAGGGAAGGTGTTCGATGGTTCGTTTGCTTTAGCGATAAATTGTTTCACACTTCCGTACATTTTCATATCATCGAGATAACGGTTATAGAAATCATTAAACTGTTCACCGTACGAAGTCCAGATGCTTGAGAAAGTTTTATCATCATCATGGAAAATTGTAAAACTAGGTGACAAGCTATCCCAATAACCTAATCTACCTTCAGAATCAAAACATGTGCGGAATTCACTATGACGGTTCACCACCGTAGTTATCATGTGGATTAGTGCTGGGTACAGCTTAATTCCCTTATGCTTAAGCTCTGACAGTAGAAGGGTGATATCAATATTTACGGTCATGCTATAGGTGCATCTGACATTGTTTAAATAATGTTCAAAATAGGGTTTTCTACTCCAGTTATCAATGACAATCGGGTTAAAAATCATTTATTATGACCTCCTAAAATTATTTCGTTTTTCATTTTAGGAGGTCTGCTGGACTGATTTCACCATATCCTTATCACTATCCCTTGAGAAAGTATTTTGTAACGATGAGTATACCATCAATTGGAAGGGAGATGCATTTATAATGCTGAGCGAAAAGTTAGTTATTGAAAAATTGCTTCAGCAAAAGCGTACGAGTGTTGCTTCCATCGTAGTGATGATGTGCGGTGTAGCGGGGTCGGGTAAAACAACTTTTGCTAAAAAGCTGGAGAAAGAGGGATTCGCCAGACTTTCGATAGATGAAGATATTTGGGCCACGCACGGCCGTTTCGGGGTGGATTATCCAGAGCAGAATTATGAGTTCTATAAAGAAGAGTCGGAGATAAAACTGCGGGGGGAGCTGGTGAATCTGCTTCAGGCAAAACATCATGTTGTCATCGATTTCAGCTTCTGGCAACGTCAGAGACGGAACGATTACAAGCAACTTATTGAGGATTATGCTGGCGTGTGGGAACTGATTCACTTAAAGGTTCAGCCGGATGAATTACGTCAGAGACTGCTTATCCGGAGTGAACGTTTTGACGCCAATGCCGCATTTCCGATTACTGAGGACATATTAACCCGGTTTTTAAATGGTTTTGAGATCCCTGCTGGAGAAGGGGAGCTTGTGATCGAAGCATAGATCTGTAACTTGATTTTTGGGCATTTGTCCCCTCATAGAACCACAGCCGGATTAAAATCCCATGGCTGTGGTTCTTTTTTTAAGCGAGTGATTGTGCCATGATAGTCATGGGGGCGATTGAGAGATGTTTAAGGATTTTAAGCTCATAGCCGGACGGCCGGTGTATATACAAATTAAAGACTATATGAAGCACTTAATCATAAAAGGCGGTCTGCAAGGCAATCAAAAGCTGCCCTCCACACGAGAGCTCAGCACATTGCTTAAGGTTAGCCGCAACTCCGTAATCTCTGCTTATGCAGGGCTTGAGGATGATGGCTTTGCTTATGCCGTGCAAGGGCAAGGAAGTTATGTTGCAGCTACGCCGCCCGGCAGTGAAACGATCTCTTCCTGGACGATGGACTGGAAGTCACGTCTCAATGATCGCGCGGTGCTGGCGGAGGAACTGGATATCATGAAGCGCGGGATTCGAGCGGAGAAGGGGACGATCTCCTTCACCAGCATAGCGCCTGATGAGAGTCTTTTTGATCTGGATAATGTGAAGCGGTCCTTTATGGATCGGATGTCGGTAGAAGGCAACGTTCTGCTAAATTACGGCTATGCCAAAGGGTATAAGCCTTTAATAGACTATTTGAAGCAGTATATGGAGCACAAGGGCGTTGAAATGAGGGGCAAGGATATATTGATCACCAATGGTTTTACAGAGGGGTTCGATATTGTATTGTCTGCTCTGAGTAAAAAAAATGGTTCGGTCATTTGTGAGAATCCGACGCATCATACAGCGATCAAAAATTTGAAGCTGAACGGTTTTGAGATCACCGGGATTTCGATGGAGCGTGATGGGATTGATTTGGCGGAGCTGGAGAAAGCATTGCAACAGCAAGCTTTTGACTGTGCATACTTCGTCCCTTCTTACCATAATCCGACCGGAATTGTAATGTCTCCAGAGAAAAGACAGCGGCTAATGAAGCTGATGAATCGCTACCAAGTCCCGGTGATTGAGGATGGTTTTAACGAGGAATTACGATATTCGGGCTCACATGTGGCTCCACTTATCGCAGCAGCAGGCAGCGGCAACAGCGTGATTTATCTCGGCAGCTTCTCCAAGGTATTATTTCCGGGACTACGTGTAGGTTGGGTGCTGGCGGATCAGGAGTTGATTAATTCCCTCGAAAGCGTCAAGCGCGCCCGTACCATTCATACCTCGACGCTGGATCAATCCATTTTATATCAGTATTTATTGGGTGGCCATTTAGAGAAATATTTGAAAAAAGCCAGAGCGGAATACAAACGAAAGTATGAATTAACCCTGCAATGCTGCAAGGATTTTATTCCTTATACGGCGCTGTCAGGGGACGGTGGCCTGCATCTTTTTGTATCCTTCGCGGAGGGCTTTAATACAAGGACGCTGTTGGCGGCCTGTCATGAGCAAGGGGTTATTTTTACAGCAGGAGATATATTCTTCACGGACGGTAAGGGTCAAAATACGATACGGATCGGTTTCTCCAGAGTGACGGATGAGGATATCCGCAAGGGGATCGAGATTATTGGCAGAACAGCTCGACAACTAATGGGATAAAGAGGTGCTTGAGATGAAGGTAGGCGTAATTATGGGCGGGGTATCCTCAGAGTATGAGGTATCCATGAATAGCGGTAGAGAAATATTGAAGAATCTAGACCCCAATAAATATGAAATTATTCCAATTGTGATCACCAAGCGTGAGGAGCTTATTGAGCAGGCAAAAGGGATCGATATCGCACTGCTTGCACTTCATGGAGCTTACGGCGAGGATGGTACGGTTCAGGGGACGCTGGAGACGATGGGGATTCCGTATACGGGCAGCGGGGTTTTGTCTAGCAGCATTTGCATGGATAAAGATCTCTCCAAAAAGCTTATGCGCTGCGCAGGCGTCAATACAGCAGATTGGCTATGCTGGGACAGTATGAAGGATTATTCGGCTGAAGTGGTGGAACGGCTCGGATATCCGGTTATGGTGAAGCCATGTTCAGGCGGCTCGAGTATCGGAATGGAAAAAGTGAGCAGCAGCGAGGAGCTGTTGTGCGCAGTGCAGAAGGCTTTTGCCTGTGATCAGTCGATTTTGATTGAAAGCTACATTCAAGGCCAAGAAATTACCTGTTCTATTCTAAACGGAGAGCTGCTGCCTATTCTGGGAATTACCTCAGCAAATGCCGAGTGGTTCGATTACAGTGCTAAGTATGAAGAAGGCGGAGCAGATGAACGGGTCATTGAATTGCCTACTGAAGTGCATGAGCGGGTACGCGAGGCTGCCTTGAGCTGTTATAAAGCACTAAAATGTAGCGTGTATGCACGGGTTGATATGCTGCTTAAAGAGGGTATTCCTTATGTGCTGGAGGTGAATACGTTACCAGGCATGACGAAGGCCAGTCTTTTACCCAAAAGCGCGCAAGCGGCAGGCTACACCTTCAGCGGACTACTGGACGAAATCATCTCCCTTTCCCTAACGGAAAAGAGTGCAAAAGAAGAGGTGTACAGCCATGCATAATGAATGGATTGCTCCACGAGTGCGGGAGATTGCGCCATCGGGGATTCGGGCTTTTTTTGACCTAAGTACGGGGAATCAGGATATTATATCGCTGGGTGTAGGGGAACCAGATTTCGTTACACCGGAGCATGTAAGAGCTGCCTGTATTCGTGCCTTGAACAATGGGGAAACGATGTATACGCCAAATTCCGGTTTACTGGAGCTTAGAGATGAGATCGCTTCTTATCTGCACACAAGTTTCAAGCTTCGCTATGAGCCAAACGATGAGATTATGGTTACGGTGGGAAGCAGCGAGGCTGTGGACTTGGCATTACGAGCTTTCATTACACCTGGGGATGAGATTATCGTCCCTTCTCCGAGCTATATCGCATATTCGCCGATTACCCATTTGAACGGGGGGGTTACGGTGGAGGTAGAATCATCGGCCGAGCAGGGGTTTAAGCTTACTGCTGAAGCGTTACGGAAGGTGATTACCCCGCGTTCGAAGCTTCTTATGGTGAATTTTCCGACTAATCCTACAGGTGCAGTAATGACTTATGAGGATTGGCTGCCTATTGCACAGATTGTAAAAGAGAATAACCTACTGGTCATTTCAGATGAAATTTATGCCGAGCTTACGTATGACAGTCAGCATGTCAGCATCGCCTCTCTTCCCGGGATGCTGGAAAGGACGATTGTGATTAGCGGCTTCTCCAAAGCTTTTGCAATGACTGGCTGGAGAGTTGGTTATGCTTGTGGCGATCGAGAATTAATTGCTGCGATGCTAAAAATCCATCAATACACTGCGATGTGTGCCCCCGTGCTCGGTCAAATTGCTGCGATTGAATCATTGCGCAACGGAATGCAGCATAAGGAACACATGAAGCAATGCTTCGATGAGCGGAGAAAGCTGCTGGTTAGTGGATTTCGATCCATCGGACTACCTTGCCACGAACCGGCGGGCGCTTTTTATGCCTTTCCTTCCATCGCTCATACCGGAATGAAATCAGAAGACTTCGCTTTGCAGCTGCTCAGGGAGGTCGGTGTCGCTGCGGTTCCGGGTCATGTTTTTGGAGCAGGCGGAGAGGGTTATATTCGCTGCTCCTATGCCGCTTCCTTACAAAAATTGACAGAGGCGCTGGAGAGAATCGAAGATTTTATGAAAGTGAAGTTGTAATTCTAGAAGTCCCCCTCTATCATAGATGGGGGCTTTTCTGCGAATATGAGATAGAATAGGTTATACGGATACATTTAATAGGAGGTCGTAATTATATGCTTTCAGATATTCAAGACGTAATTAAACAAATCATTCCGGCTGATGATCAGTCCATCCTCAAGGCGGAGCATCGGCTGAACATTCTGACCAAACCTCCGGGCAGTTTGGGACAATTGGAACCTCTAGCTGTTAAGCTCGCTGGAATTTCGGGTACGGAGCAGCCTAGTTTCACCAAACGAACAGTTGTTGTGATGGCTGCTGACCACGGGGTATGCTGCGAAGGGGTTAGCGCATTTCCACAGGAAGTCACGCTGCAGATGGCCCATAACTTTCTCAGCGGTGGAGCGGCTGTAAATGTATTGGCACGTCAAGCTGGGGCAGAGGTACAGTTTGTTGATATCGGCATAAACGGCGATCTCGGTCATGTTGATCTGATTGATCGTAAAGTGCGCCGGGGAACGGATAACATGGCTGTGGGACCTGCGATGAGTCGTGAGGATGCCATGAATGCTCTTCTTGTTGGGATAAGAGTTGCGCAGGAAGCGATTAAAGACGGAACGGAGATTTTTATAACAGGCGAAATGGGCATTGGGAATACTACGGCTAGTGCTGCCATTCTATGTGCTCTCAAAGGAATAGCCCCTGAAGTAGCTGTGGGACGAGGAACGGGAATTGATGATGAACGTTTACTACATAAAATTGCAGTGGTGGAACGCGCCTTAAAGGTAAATCAGCCGAATTCAGCAGATCCGTTGGATGTATTATCTAAAGTTGGCGGACTGGAAATCGCTGGCTTGGCGGGACTGATTCTTGGTGCGGCTGCTAATCGGACACCTATCATTTTGGATGGTTTTATTTCGGGGGCGGCAGCGCTTGTGGCAAAAGCCCTTGCACCTGAATCCATCGCTTATATGATAGCCTCTCATGTATCAGGAGAACGGGGTCATAAGCTAATGCTAGAGCAGCTTGGACTTGAACCGCTGCTTAATCTCGGTCTGCGATTGGGTGAGGGAACAGGGGGAGTATTATGCCTTCATTTAATCGAGGCGATCTGCCGCATTTTGAGCGAAATGGCAACCTTTGAAAGTGCAGGCATCTCTGGAGCTGGTCAACGATGAGCATTCTTGTAACGGGAGGCGCACGTAGCGGTAAAAGTGGTTTTGCAGAAAAATTGATGCATTCACTGGCAGATCAGGCCTTCTATGTAGCAACCGGACAGGCTTTTGACGACGAAATGAAGGAACGGATTGCTCTGCATCAGCATCAACGAATGGAAAGTGGTTACGCTTGGGAGACGCTTGAGGAACCGTATGATTTACCAGATCTGCTAAAGCGATTATCGGGTGAAAAAGCGGTGCTCGTAGATTGTTTAACCTTATGGTTATCCAATGCATTATTGGCCGTGGAAGGTTTTGAAAATAGGCAAGAGCTTGTTGAGAGTGAGATAACAAGACTTGAAGACAGTGTGCGTTCTTTCCAAGGGACGCTTATTCTGGTCACTAATGAGGTTGGCGACGGGATTGTTCCAGAGTATGCGCTTGGCCGATTGTATCGTGATCTGGCGGGACGAATGAACGCGCTGATCGCTCGGCAATGCGAACAGGTCTTTCTAGTAACTGTTGGGATTCCGATTGAGCTGAAGAGCAGGGAGTATCGTTTATGAGGGAGCGTAGGGATGCGGCCGTAGCTGCCTTTCAGTTCTTATCCCGATTTCCTGTAAAAGGTGATCCGGGGTTCTCTCCTGAACTGCTGCGCCGCAGTGTGATCTTCTATCCCATTGTAGGCGCAGCAATTGGGCTGTGCGTAGCTGCTGGAGCAGCCCTGACGGGATTGCTTTTACCTGCTTGGCCAGCAGCAGTGATCACTCTGATTCTGTGGGTAAGCCTCACAGGCGGGTTGCATCTTGATGGCTGGATGGACAGCGCAGATGGTCTGCTCAGCTATCGGCCACGGGAGCGTGCCCTGGAGATTATGAAGGACAGCCGTGTGGGTGCGATGGGCGTACTCGCCTGCGTGCTGCTCCTGCTGTTTAAAGCTTCTTTGCTGGCAGCTCTAATCGAAGGCTACGCCTACTACGAGCTGCCGCTGCTCTTGGTACCAGCGGTCTGGAGCCGCTGGTATATGGTGCGGGCAATGGTGCGTTATCCCATTGCCCGTGGAGACGAGGGGCTGGCCGCGAACTTCGCCGGCCTAGCTTCCTCGCATGAGCGGCGCGCGCTGGCAGTCGCCGCGCTGCTCTCGCTGGCCGCCGCCGCTGCGCCTCTGGCGCTCGGCGCTGGCTTAGCCGCGTGGCCGCTGCATCTGGCGGCAGCTCTGCTGCTGCCGGTCGCGGCCTTGGCCTGCGGCACCGCAGCTGCGCGGCGGATCAGCAGCCGGCTCGGCGGGCTCACCGGCGACGTGTACGGCGCGCTGAACGAGCTGCTGGAGGTTGTGCTGCTGCTAGTGTTATTGCTGCTCCAGCACAATTTAATGTAAGCTCCACGGATGAACCTTGAGTAGTTTGCTTTAGGTAGCTCTACGGATGAACCTTGAGTAGTTTGCTGAAGGTAGCACTACGGGTGAGCCTTGAGTAGTTTGCTGTCTACGGATGAACCTTGAGTAATTTACTGTAAGCAGCTCCACGGGTGAACCTTGAGTAGTTTGCTGTAGGTAGCTCTACGGGTGAACCTTGAGTAGTTTGCTGTAGGTAGCCCCACGGATGAACCTTGAGTACAATTTGTTATGAGTAACCTTTGCGTTTTTAGGAGATTGACAGGGAAGAGGGATGACATGTTATTTGCCATTCTGCTATTTATAATTGCTGGCCTTGCTGAGATCGGTGGCGGATATTTAGTGTGGTTATGGTTGAGAGAATCAAGGCCACTTTGGTACGGCTTAGTGGGGTCCTTGATTCTGATAGCGTATGGGATTATCCCTACGTTGCAGAAATTCCCTTCCTTCGGCAGAGTGTATGCGGCTTACGGCGGGGTGTTTATCGTGCTCGCGGTCTTATGGGGATGGCTTGTAGACAAGAAGACACCAGACGTATATGACTGGGTCGGAGCAGGTATTTGTGTGATCGGTGTATCGGTCATCCTCTGGGCACCGCGACACTAAGTTGAGTGATGTTTGCTTAGCCATAAAAGCTGAATGAAAGCTGAGTAACCTAGTTTTTACTGAGTGAGTAACTTGGCTTCGGACTCAGGGGACCTTATTTGCGAAAAAAGGGTTATTTTGGAGCGTTTTCGGACATCAGAGGCGCTATTTGAGCGAAATAGGCTGAGTCTGGGTTGATTATGAGGCCATAGCGTCTCTCGAGTCCGAAAAAGCCTTCAAATGGCAGTTTTTCGAGTAATAGCGGCATCTGAGTCCGCAAGCCAGCAGCAAATAGCGTGCTGAGGTCTAAGTGAGAGCTTCGCGCAAGCTAGTGCATGTAGCTGATTCTATTGCTGTAGGTAGCATCCACGGAGGAACTTTGAGTAACTTGCAGTAGGTAGCATCCACGGAGGAACTTAGAGTAATTTGCAGTAGGTAGCATCCACGGAGGAACTTAGAGTAATTTGCAGTAGGTAGCACCACGGATGAACTTTAAGTAATTCGCTGTGAGTAACTTGGCTCCGGACTCAGGGGACCTTATTTGCGAAAAAAGGGTTATTTTGGAGCTTTTTCGGACACCAGAGGCGCTATTTGAACAAAATAGGCTGAGTCTGGGTTGATTATGAGGCCATAGCGTCTCTCGAGTCCGAAAAAGTCTCCAAATGGCAGCTTTTCGAGTAATAGCGGCATCTGAGTCCGCAAGCCAGCAGCAAATGGCGTGCCGAGTCTAAACGAGAGTATCGCGCAAGCCAGCAGCACATGACGCACCGATTCTAAGCGAGAGCTTCGCGCAAGCCTAGCGTATGCCCCCAAGTCTAAGCGAGCCATCGCAAACTAAAAACCCCCGTTCAACACTTTCGTGTGAACGGGGGTTTTAATTTACAAGCGTTAAATCTTAAATTGCTGCACAGCTTCTTGGAGTTTCTTGGCTTGCTCATACAGATGTTTAACAGTTTCTGCATGACCTTCCAGTTCGACGCGCTGCCGCTCTGAGTTAGCAGCGAGTGTGTCCGCACTTTCTTGCGATCTTGATGTAATTTGTGCAGTTTCTTCGACGGAAGCACTGACTTCTTCTGTACTTGCTGAGATTTGCTGTGTAGCCGCAGATACGGATTGGATGCTGTGATTGATGCTTTGGATAAGAATCAGGAGGTGATTAAAGGCATCACCTGCTTCTGCTACTTTGCCGACTCCAGAGGCAACCTCAGAATTCACGTGGTTCATCTCGGTAACGGAGCGACTCATATCTTCTTGAAGCCCAAGTAGGAAGTCACGGATCTGTTCGTTTGCGTTACGGGATTGTTCAGACAGCTTGCGTACTTCTCCCGCAACAACAGCAAAGCCGCGTCCATGCTCTCCTGCGCGTGCAGCTTCAATTGAAGCATTTAGCGACAGCATTTGGATCTGTTTCGTAATTTCAGTAATACTGTGAACGACTTCTCCGATCATTACTGAACGCTCATTCATGATTTGTAACTGATCCAGCGACTGTAGGGAAGCACGTTCAACCTGGCGCATTTGCAGCACAGCGCTTTGAGCAATTTCATTACCGCCACTTGCTTCAGTGGAAGCCTCACTGATTTGCTCCGTGACTTCATTCGCTGCTGAGGCAATACTTTGAATGCCTAAATTGATTTCTTCCATTGCTCTCGAGTTATCTGATGCACTGCTAGCGATAGTCGTACTACCTTTGCCGATTTCTACTACCGATGAGCTGGAGTGTTCCGCCATATCATTGAGAACCTCAACACGTTCTTTTAAAGAGTTGGAATCCGCAACGACAGTATTAGAGGTTACCAGTACATGTCCAATCATTTCTTTCAGGCGTTGGGTCATCGCTTGGAAGCTTACGGACAACTGTGCAACTTCGTCATTTCCTTTAACTGATAATTCTTCGGTGAAATCTCCCTCTGCGAGCCGGGCACTATAAGCTGCCAGTTTTGAGATTGGACGTGTTATACGCACACTCATGAACCATGCACCAGTTAGGCCGATGATCAACGTCAGAAGTGTGATTCCGGCACTTGTCCATAGAATACTGTCTGTTTTTTCTTGAATGAAGCTTACGTCACTGCTTACACCGATAACCATCGTACTTCCGGGAATACCGATATAAGCTGTTTTATGTATACCATGTGCGTCGCTATATGTATCGCTTAGTCCAGTTTTTCCTTTAGAGGCTTGTTGCATTGCAGAGGATACGGTGACACTTTCTGCCCGTTGCAATTTTGCATCGTGATCTGCGGATAGAATCTCAGCTTCTTTTCCCTTCAGATTGACCAGAAAAATGGTTTCCACTCCATGTTGTTTCCTCTTTTCCTGAAAATAGAACTCGAGATTGGTGGCAGACTGATCGTTCTTATTTAGGGTTTGCTGGGCGTGCATTACGTTGAGATTCTTATATACGTCCTGAGCAGCGGCAGTAAGGATTTTGTTAATCTGCGGCATAACATAGCTGTTGAAGATACTGATAGAGATAAAATAGAAGCTGGTGCTTAACAAAAGAGACGTGAGCAACAGAACAACAAATAATAAACGCGTAAATTTGCGACTGATCGAATGCTTGATACGAAACATATCGTTCTCTCCTTTTTTTATGGACGGTGAGGTCATTTCTTTTTGGTCTTCACTAGATACTCCATGCCAACTGCTGGAAATTGGCGACCCGAGATATATTCCATAGTTATGTCATATTTCTACTAAATGGATCGGGAATAAGGTGTTTGATACTATTCTATAGAATTAACCTCTGGATGAATAGTGAAAGTTTTGTCCTATAGAGCATTTTTTTCTGAAAAAAATGAATTATTGCTGACTATTTTAGATAATTGGCGAAAAAAAAGAAATGGAACTACCAATTTCATATAAGAATATTATTTTTATGGATTGTTAAGCGCTATTGTGATAGAGTATTAATGTTTTGTTCCGAAAATTTAATATTGTAAGCCGCGGTTCGTAACCATCCCGCGTAAACAAAACTAGGAGGAATTTCAGTAATATGTTTAATTTGCTGTGGGGAGTTTTATTTGTTATTGTCAATTTTGCTTTTTTTCTACTCTGTTACCGCTTGTTCGGGAAAAGTGGAATGTATGCCTGGGTAGGTATTGCTACTGTAATTGCTAACATTCAGGTAGCTAAGACGATTGCTATGCCATTTGATATTGTGATGACACTCGGAAATACGATGTATGTCACTTTATATATGACCAGCGATTTACTTAATGAGAAGTACGGAAGAGCGGAAGCACGTAAAGCGGTCTGGTTTGGTTTCTTCACCTTGCTTATGACTACTGTCATTATGCAGATGGTATTAGTATTTAAGCCGCAGGAGACCGATATCGCTCAGTCTTCTTTGGAGACGATTTTTGGGCTGATGCCTCGACTAGCTTTGGGTAGTCTTACTGCTTACTTCATTAGTCAGTTCCTAGATGTTCGGTTGTACTCTTGGATTCGTAAATATTACAGCACCTCAAGTCAGCTGTGGATTCGTTCCAACGGTAGTACGATGATTAGCTCCTTTGTGGATACACTTATTTTCTGTACCATTGCGTTTGCGGGCTTGTATGACTGGAATGTATGGCTTGAAATTTTGCTTACGACTTATCTAGCGAAGTTCTTACTAACCGCAGTAAGCACACCTATCTTATATATCGCCCGAACCTTTACTTTTGCTGAAGAGGGTTCACCATCATCCGTTCAAAAGAAGGACTAAACAACAATACAGCCAGCGCGTACCGATCATAATCGATGCGTGCTGGCTGTTTTTTCGTTGTAAGATGGACTTAATCGTTACATGAAAGATGTGTACATAAAAATAATATAAAGCTAAAATAAGCTATCGTAGCAATTCTAGCGGGTTAGTTTAACAGGAGCGCCTGCGATGGCGCTTATCACATATCCTTTAGTTTGGGCTGGACTTGCGGGGCAGTCCGATTGAAGAGAATGTATATAATCGGTAGTCACAGAAATTACGAACAGGTGTGATCAGGATGAATCTAGTAGTTCCTATACTGCGTCATGCAGCACAGCAGCCCGACAGCATTGCCTTAACCCATGACCAAGCAAGTCATACCTATGCCACATTAGTAAAAACGATGCGGAGAATCGCGAATGGCTTACAGCAAAAGGGTCTGAGGCATGACAAAATCGCGATTTTATCTACGAATCGTATTGAATTTGTTGAGGTTTTTTTGGGGGCGATTTATGCGGGCTGTGTTCCCATTCCCTTAGATCCCAAATGGAGTGCTAATGAACTGCAGGTTATTATAGAGCAGTGCCAGCCGACAATGATTTTTGCCGAGCCGGAAGCCGCAAAGAATCTGGTTTTCAAGGATCAAGTAATCCAAACATTGACCTTCTCAAATGAACGAACAGGTTCCTATGATCAGTGGTTGGCTGCCCTGAAGCCGGAGGCTGAGTTGGATGAGACGAATGAATTATTATTTATTGGCTTTACGTCAGGCACAACCGGATTGCCCAAAGGTTATATGCGTACCCATTTATCATGGTTAAAAAGCTTTGAGGTTTCGAATATTGCTTTTGAATTGGACGCTATGAAGGATGTTTTGGCACCAGGTCCATTTGTGCATTCCCTATCCTTATTCGCCGTAATGCAGAGTCTATATGGTGGAGCAACCTTTCATATCACACAAAAATTTAGTGCCACGCAGGTGTTAGAGTTGTGTCAGCAAATTCCGGGCGTGGTGCTGTTCGTCGTACCAACAATGATCGAATCCATGATGCAGCAGGCTGTACCTGGGCAGATACAGATTGATGCGATGATTAGCTCAGGTGCAAAGTGGTCGGAGTTGTCCAAGAAAAGGGGCATGGAAGTGTTTGGTGGAGCGCGGCTTTATGAATCCTACGGTTCTTCAGAAGCGAGCTATATTAGTTATTTGAATGTTCTGACCGAGCATAATCCGACCTCTGTAGGCAAACCTTATCCCGGGGTGCAAATTTCCATTCGTGATGACCAGTTCCGGGAAGTCCCTCCTGGGGAGATTGGGCAGCTATATGTGCGTAGTGATATGATATTTTTAGGCTACCATCAATTGCCGAATGAGACAGCAGCAGCTTTTAGAGAGGGATGGCTTGTTTTAGAAGACTATGTTTATCAGGATGAAGCTGGTTATTTATATATGGCGGGACGTTTGAAGAATAAAATCATATCCGGAGGGCTGAACGTTTATCCGGAAGAAATAGAGAGGGTGCTGGAGTTTCTTCCGGAAATAGATGAAGTGATGGTGCTTGGCGTGCCTGACGATTACTGGGGAGAACAGCTGATAGCCCTCGTGAAGTGGAGCGGAGAACAGCATTTATCTGTCGAAGAAATTAAGAATTATTGCCGCCAGTATTTAGCGAGCTACAAAGCGCCGAAGCAGCTGCTAACCGTGGATGAATTTATCTATACAAGTAGCGGGAAAATTGCCCGGCAAGCGATGAAAGACTATGTGAAAAGAGCGATGATATGATAGAAGCAGTAATTGTCATGGCAAAACGTACACCGGTTGGCAGAATGGGTGGCTTATTAAGTACACTTGAGCCGGAGGCATTACTGGCGCCGCTTATTCAGCATATTGTAGCCGAAACGAACTTGCCTAAAGAACTGATTGATGATGTCATTATTGGGAATGTTGTGGGCCCAGGAGGTAATATTGCCCGGGTAGCTGCGCTTGAAGCGGGGCTGCCTGTTTCGGTTCCGGGTGTCACCGTGGATCGTCAGTGCGGATCTGGGCTAGAGGCAATTAATATAGCAGCAAGACTGATTCAAAGCGGCGCTGGTGAGATTTATTTAGCAGGTGGTGTCGAAAGTACGAGCCGTGCTCCATGGAAAATGGCTAAACCACAGACGTTAATGGGGGTTCCACAGCTGTATACCCGTGCACATTTTACGCCTAGCTCTTACGGCGATCCGGATATGGGAATTGCTGCAGAGAATGTAGCTAGGAAATACGGGATTTCTCGAGAAGAGCAGGATCAATATGCCTTAAAAAGCCATCAAAAGGCGGTTCATGCTCAGCAAAGTGACCGGTTTCAGCAGGAGATAGTACCTCTTCAGGTAGAGGGGCAGTGGGTGAGCACCGACGAATGTCCTCGGGCAAATACGAGTCTGGACAAGCTGCAAAAGCTGCCGCCAATTTTTGAAGAAAAGGGTACCGTCACTGCTGGAAATGCCTGTCCTATTAATGATGGCGCAGCGCTTCTATTAATGATGTCTCGTGAGAAGTGCCAGCAGCTTAAGCTTACCCCTATTTTGCGGGTCGTGGATGCGCAAGCTGCGGGTGTAGATCCGAACTATTTGGGTATGGGGCCTGTACCAGCTGTGCAAAAGGTGTTAAAACGCCAAAAGCTTACCGTTGCCGATTTAGATATCGTAGAGTTTAACGAAGCTTTTGCTTCACAAGTATTGGCATCACTGAACGAGCTTCAAATTCCACAGGAAAAGGTCAATCTTGGCGGGGGGGCATTAGCAATAGGCCATCCATACGGAGCTTCCGGGGCTATGTTAATGACTCGCTTATGTGCTGAAATGCAACATGCCCCTTACCAACGAGGGCTTGCTACTCTGGGAATCGGCGGTGGGATAGGTCTGGCAACACTCGTGGAGGTTATAGAATGAACAGTGTCCGACATCAGATCCATATGACTGCTGAATGGATTTCGGACTATGCACAGAGTATTGAAGCACCCGTGCAGACGATAAATGGAAAGCTGATCGCTCCTGCGACGATGCCTATTATTTTCTGGCAAGACTTCGATATTCCTTGGTTAATCATTGGTGAACCCTTGCTTCACGGCACTCAGAAATTTTCATATCAGGCTCCGATTACGGCGGGGATGATTTTGGATTGTGAATTAGCGTTAACGGGCGAGGTGCAAAAAGAAGGCAGACAGGGTAAACTGACTTTTTACACACATACGCTGGTTTGTAGGTGTGAGGGTAAGCTAATAGTCACCGCAGAAACGGTGTTAATTCGGGTAGGTGATGATCATGATAAAAAAGTGCATAACAGCTGAGGCTATCCGGCAATATGCAACTGCTTCCCAAGATTTGGCGCCTATACATCTAGATGCAGAGGCCGCAGCCAAGGCTGGTTTGGAGCGACCCATCGCACATGGGATGTATCTTATGGGATTAGCCCAATCTTTGTATATTGCTGAGCACCCTACACAGTGGATCACTCAATATGATATGAAATTTCATAAGCCAATAGAGGTCGATAGTGTCGTGATTTTTGATTTTGCAGCGGACGATTGCTTTGTGAAAGTGATCCTTACAACAGAAGCTGGCGATGTTATTGCTGCGGGAGCTTTTGCAGTGAAAGAGGTGTAGTGATGACTAGAGTAGCCTTAATTACTGGAGCAACAAGAGGGATCGGACGTAGTATCGCCATGCAACTTGGCAAGTCAGGTTATATAGTGGTTGTAAATGGTACGAAACAAGTCTTAATTGATGAGGTTGTTCGCGAGATCCGCCAGGCAGGCGGAGAGGCACTAGGGTACGCTGCTAATGTAGCCGATTCCGCCGCAGTCACTGCCATGGTAGGTGAGGTCATTGCCCGATACGGTCGTATCGAGGTGTTGATAGCTAACGCGGGAATTGTGCAGGATCAGAAATGTCAACGTATGACGGATGAACAGTGGAAGAATGTTCTGGATGTGCATTTAAATGGCACTTATTATTGCATTCAACGAGTATTACCACATATGCGTGAAACAGGTGGGGATATCCTGTTGATGACCTCTGCTGCTGGACTAGCAGGTTCCGTGGGTCAGGTGAATTACAGTGCAGCCAAGGCTGGAATACTGGGCATGATGTGGACGCTCGCAGCAGAGCTGAAACGTGACCAGATTAGGGTCAATGCGATTTCTCCAGCGGCATTAACGGATATGACCAGACCTATAATTGACCATTTGAAGGAAAAATATTTCAGTCGTAATGAACCTTTGCCTGACTTTTGGAGAATAGGTGACCCGGAGGCTATTGCTTCCTTCGTGACTGCATTATTGAATGAGTCCGACGCGGATTTAACCGGTGAAATCTTTGCTGTGAATGGATCAAAAGTGACAAAATGGGAGAAGCCTGCACCTGCATTTTCCGAGAATAGCATTGAGGCATTTTTTGCTGCTTGGCACCGTCAAAAGGGGACTGAATAAATGCTTACCTTCGATCAAGTTTGTTTTTATTATAAAAAGGGACAACCTCTCCTGGAGGATATTAGCTTTACGATAGACGCAGGGGAGTTTGTGGCGATAGTCGGGGCGAATGGTTCTGGCAAATCCACTATTGCAAAGCTCATGGACGGACTGCTGCTGCCGCGAAAAGGGACTGTACAATTTAAGAGCTTGGACACAGCAAAACCAACAGATCTTGCGGAGATTCATCAGCAAATCGGTTTTGTTTTTCAGAATCCAGAGGATCAATTTATCACCACAACCGTTATGGATGAGGTGCTTTTTGGTTTGGAGAATATCCGTGTGCCGAGGGAGGAAATGCGCAGCCGATTGGATCATGCCTTACAGGCCGTTCATATGGAGGATTATCTGGAGGCTATGCCACATCAGCTATCTGGAGGTCAAAAGCAACGTGTCGCTATCGCAGCTATATTGGCGATGCGCCCGCAAGTCATTATTTTTGACGAGGCTACCTCAATGCTTGATCCCCAGGGAAGACAGCAGGTTCTTTCTATCATGCAAGAGCTGCATCGTCAAGGCCTGACCCTAATTCATATCACCCACCATATGGAGGAAGTGCTTGCAGCAGAACGCGTATTGCTCCTGCACCAAGGACGACTTGAGTTTGACGGCGATCCACTGACTTTTTTTGAATCCATGCCTGTTGCGGACTATCAATTACAACTGCCCTTCGCAGTGCGTGTACATACATTGCTCCATTCAGCAGCACCGCTAACAGCCGATTGGAAGGGGATAATTCGATCACAATGGTCTACCAATTAAAAAATCTAAGTGTGAACTATGCCGATCATGTGGCTTTGCGCAATATAAACTGCACTATTCCTGAAGGCAAATGGATTTCGATTATCGGTCCAACAGGCGCAGGAAAGTCTACCTTTGTCAAAGTGCTGAAGGGCTTGATTCCCACCGTAAAAGGAGACTATTGGATTAACCAGCAGCCTGCCAGCAGAGATGCTAAAGGACGCTTAAAGGTTGTCCCCGAGTTGGGTTTCGTTTTTCAATATCCGGAGCATCAGCTATTCGAAACAACGGTGCATAAGGAGCTTGCTTTTGCTCTGAATCAGCAGGGTGCTTCACGTCAGCAAATTACAGAGGCGATTGAAATGATCTTGCCGCAAGTGGGTTTGCCAGAGGGGATTCTCCCCTTAAATCCATTCCAGCTAAGTGGTGGTGAAAAGCGCCGTGTAGCTATTGCCTCTGTACTGATGACAAATCCGAAGCTGCTGATATTGGATGAACCGACAGCGGGTCTCGATCCAGCTAGCCAAGTGTCTTTGCTGAGGCTACTAAAGGAATGGCAGCAACAAGACAATCGCACCATCCTCTTCGTTTCGCATCAGATGGGTGATGTTGCCGAATTCTCAGATGAGGTCATGGTTTTTCATGAAGGTCAGTTAAAAGGGCATCATGATACCAGAACATTGTTTCTGGAAAAGGAAGAATTACTGCTGGAACTTGGACTATCCTTGCCTGAACCCGTACAGCTCTTGAAGCTAGTGGAGGAATTATCTGGTCAGAAGATTGAAGTTGCCAGCTGTAAAGAGCAGGATATCTTCGAAGCGATTTTGCCGATTTGGCATTCGAGGGGGCAAGGGCATGGCTGATTCCGTATTAGTCGGTCAATATGTGGAGACACATTCGATTTTTCATCGTTTAGATCCTCGTACAAAGCTTGTAAGTATCGTGATGCTCATGCTTAGCTTTATGATGCTTGGTACGGGGCTTAGTTATGTTGTTGCAACCTTTTTTGTATTGGGAATGTTATTACTGTCTAAAGTTCCTGTGCATTTTTTTTGGCGAGGGCTACGGCCGGTATTATTTATTTTATTATTTACTTTTGTTTACAATGCCGTGTTCACCAAGGGGACGATTCTCTGGTCATGGTTTTTTATCGAGGTGACTGAAGAGGGATTGCGGATAGGATTACGTTTTGTATGGCGGATTATATTGCTCATCTTGTTGGCCTCAATTCTGACATTAACTACTAAACCGCTAGACTTAGCTTATGGTCTGGAGAAGCTGCTTGCCCCTCTGTCCAAATTGGGGGTACCCGTAGAGCAGTTCTCTTTAATGATAGTGATTGCGATCCGTTTTATTCCTACCATCAAGGAGGAGCTTGATCGTATCCTTCTCGCACAAAAGGCTAGAGGTTATGATCTCACAGTATTATCACTGCCTAAACGGATATATGCGTACATTCCGATCATTATTCCTCTGCTCTTCACAACGATTCAACGTGCTGAACAGCTGAGCTATGCAATTGATGCGCGTGCTTATGGGAATGGTAAAGGAAGGACTTCTTTTAAAAGACTGCAATTTCAGCAAATAGATTATCTGGTAGGGGGAGCTGCCCTTTTAATTGCCGTGATTCTGCTTTGCTTAAAGATAGGAAAGGTGTAGATGAAGATGAAATGGAACACCCGTATTACGGAGTTATTGCACATAGAATATCCTATTATTCAAGGAGGACTTGCTTATTTAGGTTATGCAGACCTTGCGGCTGCGGTTTCAAATATCGGTGGACTGGGTCAGGTCACAGCAATGAGTCTTCCGGATGCGGAGGCCTTACGTGCAGAAATACGTCGGGTACGAACACTAACGGACAAACCATTTGGTGTTAATTTTGCTATCGGCATGCATGGGATTGGTTATGAAGATCGGGTGCAGGTCGCCATCGAAGAGCAGGTTCCCGTGGTGAGCCTCACTGGAGGGAATCCAGCCCCTATACTGGAAATGTTACAGCCCACCGATATTAAAACACTCGTGCTCGTCTCCTCACGCAGACAAGCCCAAAAAGCTGAACAATTAGGGGCTTCTGCGGTTATTGTTGTTGGGCATGAGGGAGGGGGCCACTTAGGGCGTGACGATGTTGGAACCATGGTGCTCGTTCCGCAAGTGGTTGATGCGGTTAATATTCCTGTGATTGCTTCCGGAGGGATCGGAGATGGCCGTGGATGGATGGCTGCTCATGCACTTGGGGCTGAAGGAATCGAAATGGGCACTCGTTTCGTTGCTACAGTGGAATGTGTTCATGCGGCCGCGTCTTATAAAAAAGCTTTAGTAGAAAGCTCAGAGTCGGATACGGTTGTAATCAAACGTTCTATTGGAGCACCCGCACGAGTGTTACGTAGTGATTACATTGATCAAATTCTTGAAATCGAGCGCGTGACTCCGACCTATGAAGCATTAAAAGAATATATCAGTGGTGCAGCCAACAAGCGCTGGATCTATGATGATATCAAAGAAGAGGGCATCGGCTGGGCAGGTCAAGTGACAGGAATGATCCAAGATATTCCTACAGTCGCGGAGCTGATCGGCAGGATGGTGAAAGAGGCTAAGTTGGTTCGCGGGATGTGGGGAACACAGGTTTGAATTTAAAAAAACACAGAGCGGCGATTCTCTCATTATTTGAGGAATCGCTGCTCTGTGTTTTTGGCTGTGGCTTGTAATTCTTTTCTATAAATGAAGAATAGTCAGTTCCTTAGGGAAGCTTGTTAAGGTCTCTGCACCTTCAGCTGTAATAATCAGATCATCTTCGATACGTACACCCGCTAGTCCAGGCACATAAATTCCTGGCTCAACGGTGAACACATTGCCGATTTCGATAATGTCGTCGTTCTGTCCGTGAAGTGATGGATATTCATGAACATCCATGCCCAGTCCGTGTCCGACACGGTGTAAGAAATATTCTCCGAATCCAGCTTCTTCAATCACATCACGTGCAGCTTTGTCGACTGAGCCGAAAGGTGCTCCAGGATTGGAGGCAGCGATCCCAGCTTCGTTGGCAGCCAGCACAGTGTTATAGATAGTGACTAGCTTGTCGTCCACGGATTCAATAGCAAAGGTACGTGTAATATCAGAAGCATAACCATCGGCATACACCCCGATATCAAACATCAGGAAGTCGCCGGGTTGAATGACCCGGTTGCCCGGAACACCGTGAGGCAGGGCAGTTTTCGGACCAGAAAGCACCATAGTGTCGAAGGAAGGGCCGGAAGCGCCAACCTTTTTCATTAGATATTCTAGCTCCGCTACTAGATCGTTTTCTGTAACGCCTGTTTTTACGTGGGTAAGAACGCGGCGCAAGGCTTCCTCAACTAGCTCAGCGGCATGTTTCATGCGCTTAACTTCATCCGGGGTCTTTTTGGAGCGCATGCTGCGCAGCAATGGACCAATATCACTAAACCTTTCAGCTGGAACAGCAGCGGTTAGGTGCTCAAAACGGGCTACTGAGAAATGTTCTTTTTCTATGCCGAGAGTACCTAGCTTACTGCTGCCGAAACAATCTTTTAGCAGGTTATAGGGATTATCAGTGTCAGTGTGAGTTAGGATTTTGGTGACCGAAGAGGCTGCTTGAGCTGCTTCTGCATCCAATGCAGGCAGAATGAGCATAGGCTCTTCTCCGCGTATCAGCAGCAGACCCAGAAAACGTTCATGCGGATCGCTGGCGAAGCCGGTTAAGTAGTAGACATGCTTGGGATCTGTTACGAGCAGGGCATCCAGACCTTCGCCCGCCATTTGCTGCTCTAGGCTTGTCAGAGCATTATTCATAGTTGGTGTTCCCCTTTCAACTTCACGATTAGAACTGCAATATTCCTATTATAGATCAAAAATAGACCAGACGCACCTGACGAACTATAACTATCGTTGGCTAATCATGACATGAAGCTTTTCTTAACCCTACTAGTTGGTGTAACATATCTTTAAATATACTTCTCCTAAGGTTAGGCTGAAGCTTATTCGGGTACGGTTGTTGAGAGAGGAGTGATTCTTGCAATGAGAGGAACAATCGCACTTGTTACCGGAGCGAATTCCGGTATGGGGCTGGCCACAACAGTTGAACTGGCTCGCAAGGGAGCTAAAGTTATTATGGTTTGCCGTAATCGCCAGCGGGGAGAAGAAGCACTTGCTGCCGCCAAACAAAAGAGCCACTCCGAGGATATCGAGCTCATGTTGTGTGATCTGGCTTCACTTGAGAGCATTCGCAGCTTTGCTGAGGAATTCACTATGAAATATCCTATGCTAGACATACTTATCAATAACGCCGGGGTAGTCACGATTAAGCGTCAGCTTACGAAGGACGGCTTTGAGATGGATCTTGGCGTAAATCATTTGGGGCATTTTCTACTTACCAATCTGTTACTTGAGTCGTTGCAGGCAGCAGAGCAAGGCCGTATCATTGTGGTTGCCTCCGGTGCTTACAAGATAGGTGCGCTCCATTATGAAGATCCAACCCTCGCTCGCCGTTTTAATCCTGCAAAAGCCTATGCCCGATCCAAGCTAGCCAATATTCTGTTCACGCGGGAGCTGGCTTCGCGTCTTCACGGAACAAGGGTGACGGTGAATTGCCTGCATCCGGGAGCAGTGGGGACGAATATAGGTGTAAACCGGGAGACTGGTTTCGGCAAGTCGGTACTTAAGTTACTCTCATACTTTTTCTTAACACCTGAACAAGGTGCCGATACAGCGATTTATTTGGCTACAGATCCCGATCTTGGAGAGGTAACCGGTCAATATTATTATCGAAGAAAGATTAAACAACTGTCTCCCAGAGCGCAGAATACAATAGAAGCCGAACGGCTGTGGCAATGGAGCCAGGAGCAGGTCGGCCTGAGTTAATTAACACATTTGGAGGAATTAAGGGATGAATTGGGAGAACAGCAGAATTGAAGATGCAACATCTGCAGACTTAGCAGCTATTGTAGATATTTATAACTCAACGATTGCTGGGAGGGTGGTAACTGCAGATCTGGAACCCGTTACTGTTGCAGACCGGGAGAAATGGTTTCTTGAGCATAATAGCCATCACCGTCCCTTATGGGTACTGAAGCAAGGAGATGAAATTGCTGCATGGTTCAGTTTTCAATCCTTCTATGGTCGTCCAGCGTATAATGCAACAGCAGAAATCAGTGTATACGTGAATGAAAAGTTCCGTGGTGGTGGTGCGGGCAGAATTCTTCTGACAGAGGCCATTGAGAAAGCCCCTAGTCTCGGAATTAAGAATCTAGTCGGCTTTGTGTTTGGACATAATGATCCAAGCCTTGGTTTGTTGAAAAAGTTTGGTTTTGAAGAGTGGGGAATGCTGCCTGGTGTGGCTGAACTTGACGGTATAGAGCGTGATTTAGTCATTGTCGGCCTTAAAATCTAATGCCTCATATAAAACGCTTACATTTTGAGAGTTGAATTTAGATTATCGGTGTCACAATCGACCCATTCTTTGGACCAACTCTGTAAGTCTCGGATGACTGATTCCAGGGCAAGACCTTTATCCGTCAAAGAATATTGGATCCGCACGGGGGTCTCTGGGAACACTTCTCGAAGAACGATCCCTTCCTGTTCCAGCTCTTTGAGCCGTTCGGAGAGCAGTCTTCCACTGATGGGTAATGCCGCTTCAATTACATTGAAACGTTGGGGTCCTTGAAGGAGCTGGTAGATAATTAAACCAGTCCAACGCCTGCCGATAATATCCATACTTTTTTGTAGCCGGGGACATAAATCATTGGACTTCATAGGGCTCACCTCTTAGTAAACATTATAAACGAAAAGACCAATAACTTAAACAAATTCCAATTTAATTCAGTACTAGAAAGGATGATGGACAGTGTCTAAAAAAAAGAAAATGCCTACCACACCAAGAGCCGCTACGAATGATGGCCCTGCTACGTTAAAAGATCTGCTAAGCAGTGATGTTCTAGGAAAGTTGAAGGCGCAATCTGATGCGTTGAAAGCGGAGGAAAATGACCGTAAAGAAGCTGCCCGTAAGGCAGTGGAAGATCAGCGCAAGGCTGAGCAGAAGCGGTTGGATAATGATTTTGCACATCTGCTGGAGAACAGTAATCAGGATTGGAAGAAATATAAATAAATCCTATAGCTTAGCGCTAAAAATATGGCAGAGATTAAAGAGGCACCCGTTAGGGTGTCTTTTTTTATGTAACTTAAGCAGATAAGCCTAAGTCTTAATTATTTTAAATTTAAGTATATGAAAGGGTTGACCCTCAAAGTGGGCTTAGGTATAATTTAAAAAATTGCGAATGAAAATCATTATCATAAAATCGCATGTGTAAACTATTAAACAGATAAGGAACAACTCATGAAACTAAAATATTTGTCCCTACTTCTAATAGTATTTTCATTTATATCTTTGTTTATAGGCGTTAAAGATATATCCCCATTAGATCTCTTTCATCTTACGGAATCTCAAGTACAGACCTTGCTGGTAAGCCGGATTCCCCGGTTAGCCGCATTGATTATCGCTGGAGTCAGCATGAGTATTGCCGGATTAATTATGCAACAGCTGTCACGCAATAAATTCGTCTCCCCGACTACGGCAGGGACGATGGATTCCGCGAAATTTGGTATTCTCGTATCCCTCATGTTATTCACAGGCGCAACGCCAATGCAGAAATTGCTGGTTGCTTTTGTTTTTGCACTATTGGGCACCTTTATTTTTATGAGAATCTTGGATCGGATCAAGTTCAAGGATAGTATTTTTATCCCGCTGGTCGGACTCATGTTCGGCAACATTGTAGGCTCGATTACAACATTTTTTGCGTATAAAAATGATTTGATTCAGAATATCTCGTCTTGGATGCTTGGAGATTTCTCAACGATTATCAAAGGCCAATACGAATTAATTTATATCAGCATTCCACTTGTCATTCTGGCGTATCTCTTCGCTAATAAATTTACGGTAGCCGGTATGGGCGAGGATTTCTCCGTTAATCTTGGCATGAATTACAAAGCGGTTGTCAACGTGGGATTGGTAATTGTAGCGTTAATCTCTTCTGTTGTCATTTTAACCGTAGGTACGATTCCATTTCTGGGTCTGGTAGTACCTAACATTGTAACGTTGTACATAGGAGATAACCTCAAAAAAAGTCTGGCGCATACAGCCATTCTCGGAGCGGTGTTCCTCCTGTTCTGCGATATTCTGGGCAGGCTCATTATCTATCCATATGAAATATCAATCAGTCTCACGGTAGGCGTCATCGGTAGTGGTCTGTTTATCTACTTGCTGATGAGAAGAAAGGCGAACTAGAGATGAAGACAAAACTAACTATATTATCTATAAGTGCTGTCGCCCTCATCGTCTTGTTTATGACGTATCATGCTTTGGGAAATTGGGACTACGTTCTGCCCAGCCGGGGAAGAAAGCTGGCGGCCATTCTGATTACCGGAGCTGTGATAGCTGTCTCTACCGTAGTTTTTCAGAGCATCACGAACAATCGTATTTTGACACCAAGTATTCTCGGGCTCGATTCCCTGTACATGTTAATCCAGACGTTCGGTGTATATGCCTTAGGTTCATCGAATATGACCTTTATGAATAAAAACATCAACTTCTTGTTCTCTGCGTGTCTCATGGTCCTGTTTTCAGGCGTATTGTATAAGCTAATGTTCCGTAGGGAAGGACAAAATATTTATTTCCTGCTGCTGGTAGGGCTGATCATGGGGACGATGTTCCAGAGCGCGTCTTCTTTTATGGAAGTGCTTATTGATCCGAACGAATTCCTGATTCTACAGGGGAAAATGTTCGCTAGCTTCAACAATGTCAGCAGTGACCTATTGATTCTTTCCACCATTGTTCTGACGCTAACTACGTTGTATCTCTTGCGATTTGTTAAGTATTTGGATGTTATTTCGCTTGGAAAAGATGAAGCCATTAATCTGGGGATCAATTATGACTATGTGGTCAAAAGGCTGCTAGTTATTGTATCTATCTACGTTTCGATCTCGACGGCTCTAGTGGGGCCAATCACTTTCTTAGGTTTGTTGGTAGCTAATGTGGGACACCAGCTGTTCCGTACCTATAAGCATGCCTATCTGATTCCTGGAACGATTCTGCTGAGCATTGTTGCGCTTGTCGGCGGGCAGTTCCTGGTCGAACGTGTTTTTGGATTCAATACTACGGTTAGTGTGATTATCAATTTTGCAGGCGGCGTCTACTTCGTCTATCTGCTGTTAAAGGAGAATAAGTCGTGGTAGAAGTTAAAAATTTAACCAAACGTTATGGCGGAGTAACCGTCGTTGATGATGTGTCCTTGTCCATCAAAAAAGGCGCAATCACCTCGTTTATCGGACCAAATGGTGCGGGTAAAAGTACACTGCTCTCCATGATCAGCAGACTTATCTCCAAAGACGCGGGAGAGGTGCTGATCGAAGGTAAGGAAATCGGTACCTGCAAAAGTAATGAGCTTGCTCGTAAAATATCGGTGTTAAAGCAGTCCAATCATATTAGCGTACGCCTCACTGTGAAGGAGCTCGTTTCTTTTGGGAGATTCCCGTATTCACAGGGGAAGCTGAGTCCGGAGGATCGGGCGTTCGTTGACGAAGCGATTGCTTACATGGATCTCCAAGAGATGCAGGATAAATATATTGATCAGCTCAGTGGAGGACAACGCCAGCGGGCATATATTGCCATGGTTATGGCTCAGGATACAGAGTACATTCTGCTCGATGAACCGCTCAACAACCTTGATATGAAGCATTCCGTCCAAATTATGAAGGTGCTTCGCCGCTTGGTGGACGAGAAGGGGAAGACGATTGTGCTCGTTATCCACGATATTAACTTTGCATCTTGTTACTCTGACTACATTGTTGCGCTTAAAAATGGAAGAGTAGCTTCCTCGGGTACAGCGGATGAAATTATAGATTCTGCAGTTCTTAAAGAGGTATATGACATGGACATTCCTATTGAAACTATAGGAGGCCGAAAAATCGGTGTCTATTTCTAAAAAGGTAACTATTACTATGTGGATATTATTATGACGTAACGTAAGAAGTGAAAGGCGCCAGCTTCTTAACGCATACGCGAATAATTCAAATAGCTTCACTATAAAAATTAGGGGTGAATACATTGAAGAAGAACTTATCTTTACTGATTATGACAGTATTTCTTGCGGTAATCTTGGCGGCTTGCGGCTCCAATAATGCAGCAACTTCAAATAACAACACAGCAGCGGCAGGCAATTCGGAGGCTACTACTGCACCAACAACGGAAGCTACTACAGCACCGACAGAGCTTACTTTCAAGCATGCGCTTGGCGAAACAACTATCAAAAGCAATCCGCAAAAAGTGGTTGTTTTTGACTTCGGTACACTGGATACGCTGGATAAACTGGGTGTAGAGGTGACTGGAGTGCCTCAAAGTAATGTACCGGCTTATCTCTCTAAATATAACGATGCTAAATATGAGAATGTTGGGGGTTTGAAAGAGCCTGACTTCGAAAAAATAAACAGTCTTTCTCCGGACCTGATCATCATTTCCGGCAGACAACAGGATTCTTATGAAGAATTCAGCAAAATTGCACCTACTCTGTATGTGGCTGTAGATAATGCAAACTACATGGAATCTTTTACGAATAACGTGAAAATGCTGGGTCAAATTTTTGGAAAAGAAGCAGAAGTAGAAACTGAGCTTGCGACTATCAATGATTCCATCAAAGCTTTGAATACGAAGGCAACAGCTGATGGCAAAAAAGCACTTGTTATTCTTGCGAATGAAGGAAAAATCAGTGCTTACGGTGCAGGTTCCCGTTTTGGGATTATCCATGATGTGTTCGGATTTGCACAGGCTGATGATAAAATTGAAGTATCCACTCACGGACAAAGCGTATCCTACGAATATGTAGCGGATAAGAATCCGGATTATCTGTTTGTAGTGGACAGAGATGCGGCTGTGAAGAGTGATGGCGGCGAAGCCGGCTCAGCTAAAAAAGCAGTTGAAAACGATCTAGTGAAGAACACAAATGCCTTTAAAAACGGTAAAATCATTTACTTGGATCCTAACTACTGGTATTTGTCCGGTGGCGGTTTAATATCCGTTAGCGAAATGCTCAAAGAAGTTGAAGTTGTTCTGTAAGCAGAGTAGCTTGGTGAATTAAAAAGCCTGTTGGCAGGAGTAATACTCCTTGCCAGCAGGCTTTTTTTCGCTTTTTTCCATGGAATTACTGGTATATTCATACTAGTTGCTAAATTTATCTGTAACTTTTCAGGCTGGGATACGTGGTTAGGTTAAGGGGGGAGTGCATGAAGCGAAAGTCATTGGATGAAATATATCAGATGTATGTGATGGATATTTACCGCTATTTGCGCTCCCTTTGTGGTGATCATTATGCGGCTGAAGATTTGATGCAAGAAACCTTTTATCGCGCTTATCTACATTTGGAGGATTGTAAAGAAGAGAAGATTAAGCCATGGTTGTTCCGTGTCGCTTATAACGCCTTCGTAGATTACAAGCGAAAGGAAGGCCGCAGCACAGTTCAGAGTGAGGATTATTTCAAAAAGCTTGCTCATCCAGATACCACAGAAAGCACACTGCTTCATCAGGAACGTTGGGAAGAGATGAGGATAGCAGTAGGTGAGCTACCGGACAATCAGAGAAATGCACTGCTGCTGCATGATTTTCATGGGCTGAGTTATCGGGAAGCATCGGACATTATGGATGTGGGCTTGTCCCAATATAAGATATTGATCTTTCGGGCCAGACAGAAGCTGCGTGAGGCAGAGCGGAGGAGAAATGAACATGAGTGAAGAGTTTAAGGAGAAGTTAAGAAGGTATGGCGAAGGCACTCTTGCTGATGAGGATAGGGATGAGGTTGAACGTGAGCTAGAGAAGATGGAAGCTTACCAGGCCTATCTGGATGAACTGATGGGCGAAGAAAAGCCGGCTTCAGATGAGGAGAAGAGCATAAAATTCGGAAAGGGTAAAAGAAACAGACCCGGCAAAGAAAAAAAGATCATCCGCCGTGGCAAGTGGAAAGCACGTATATCGAATACTTTGACGGTGATTTCTGCATTTTTGATTTTTTTGATCGTCAGCAGTATCATCACAGCGGTATTTTATAGCACTGGAGGAAGAGGGGAGACTTACCGTGATGTCGTTTCTTCCGCAATTGCTGTTTCACAGCCGAATACAATCGTCCATTTGAGTAGCGATTCCGGACCGTTTTTTAGTATGAATCTGCAGGGTGAAATAATAAAACAAATTGGTGATGCGCGGATTAATGTTGGAGATTATTCGATGAAGTTTCTATTAGGCTGGCCCAGAATATATAGTTATTCATGGACATATGAACGCAGTGGGACAGGTAATTACTTTATCTATCCCACTGAGAACCAGTCTGCAGAAAATAGGATGGATGACAGCAGTGAGTGGGAAAAACTAGAAAAGCTCCCTGAAGGTACGGTAGGAGAAGCCTATTTGTCTTTTGAACAATTTTTTACGACAGATGAGCTATTGAAGAAGTTTCAGCATAAAAATCTTGAACTTTTATGGTTCGCAGCAGATACAGGTCCAAGGACACAAGAGCCAGTAATAAATGATCCTTTAGGATTTCCAAGTACGCCCATCTGGCATGCCGATGATATGAAGGTGACACAAGAGTCAAAGAAAAAGTGGGGTTGGTTTGGAGGGGGGACTAGCCGCACGAGTGTTTCTCCATCTGTTGACTCATATGGGGATGGTGAACTTCGTAATGCGAACTTCCTTAAGACACTGCACTTAATGCAGGAGCATAAATCGATCGCCAACAAGGTAATTCCGTTTATTGATCTGGATGACTCCATTAGTTATCTGGAGAAGAACGGAGTTAGGCTGTATGGAGCTGTCGTAACCGGTCCGGTTAAAGAACTGCTCAAGTTAAAGGAAGAAAAATGGGTCAGTAATATTCATGTTGAAGAAGTAAGATTATGGAATTGGCAGGATAGAGAGAACTGAGTTGGGATGCTAAATACTGTAGAAGGTAGTAAGCATAAATGATTTCTTTGGAATTACTTAATGGCAGCCGGATATGCCCTGTGTTAGTGGGGTGTACCCGGCTTTTCTGTGTGGGAGAAGTCACAGAACTTGCTTCTCGTTTAAGCAAATCGTACAATTATTTGAATATGAGATGAGTATGATAGATTAGGAGCTGAGTTATATGAAAGTAGGCGTGGTATCAGATACACATATGACAAGAATGGCTAAGTCTCTGCCCAAAGCACTTGTTGCTGAATTCCGGAATGTAGACTTGATTCTGCATCTTGGAGATTGGGTGAGTATGGGAGTCTACGATTTGTTGGCTGAATTGGCTCCAGTGGAAGGGATTGCTGGGAATAACGATGGAATAGAGATCATCGAGCGTTTCGGGGAGCGTAAGCTGCTAACGCTTGAGGGAGTCCGGATCGGAATGGTCCATGGTCATACGCCACATTCCCGCAAAGGAACGGACGGGAATGCGCTGCTTGCTTTTGCGAACGATAAGGTGGATTGTATTTTATTCGGTCATTCGCATCAGCCTTTATTGCGGGAAGAGAATGGGATTCTGCTCTTTAATCCAGGATCGCCAACGGATAAACGACGTGAGAAACTGTATTCCATCGGAATTTTGGATATCGAAGAGGGTAAAGTCAGTGCCCGGCATGTGTTCTACGATTCCAAAGAATAAGAATAATTGTCCAAATGATCTGGCGTTCGCTCCATGGTGCACGGTACGGCTGAAATATACAATAACGTTAAAACGGCCCAAGCCGGAAAGTGAGCGTTGAGGATGAACAACTATCGTATTGAACGTGTGATCTATGATGATTTGGAACGACTTATCCCATTGTTTGATGAGTATCGGGTATTTTATGGGGCAGTCTCTGATCTGGATGGTGCACGTGCTTTTTTATCAGATCGATTGAAGCTGAACGAATCGGTAATCTTTATTGCGGTGGGGGGAGAAGGCGAGGAGAAACGAGCGTGGGGCTTCACTCAGCTCTATCCCTCTTTTTCATCGGTCTCTATGGAGCGTCTCTGGATATTGAATGATCTATATGTAACTACGGAACTGCGAGGTCATGGGCTCGGCTCCAAGCTGCTGGAAAGTGCCAGAGCTCATGCGCTCGCTACGAATACGAAGGGCTTGTCCCTGACAACAATGACGGCGAATGTGGGGGCACAGCGTTTATATGAAGCGCATGGCTACATTCGGGATGATGATTTTTATACCTATAACCTTTTTTTCTAAAGCTAGAGAGAAAGACGAGTAAGGAGCGTTAAAGTGGATACAAGTAATAAGCTGGCAATCTTTTTTGACCTTGATGATACCTTATATGATCATTTGATTCCTTTTAAAGAAGCGGTGCGTCAAGTACTTAAACCGGATGAGAGCAGTCTGGACTTTGCGGAATTATTTTATAAAGTAAGACATCATAGTGATGTATTATGGCCTATGTATTTACGTGGAGAAATTCCGCTGGAGGAGACTAGGGTACGCCGATTGGAGCTTGCTTTTGCAGAGTATGGTTTACAGCTCGATCGTGATCAAGCCACGGCGGTACAAGCGGCTTACATTGGCCGTCAGTACACCATTCAAATGATAGATGGAGTCCGGGAGCAATTGGAAAGGTTCATTACTGCTGGTCATAAAGTAGGCATCATTACGAATGGACCCAAAGATCATCAAATGAAAAAGATTCGCGGATTAGGTCTGGATCAGATGATCCCCGAGGAGATGATTTTTATTTCTGACGCTGTAGGTCTGGCCAAACCAGATCCGCAACTCTTTTTGCATGTGAATCAGAAGTCTGGCACTTCACCAGACCATTCACTTTATATAGGTGATACCTGGGCTAACGATGTAGTAGGAGCGCTTGCGGCTGGCTGGAAGGTCTGCTGGTATAATCCGAGAGGCAGACAGCCGGCTACGGATCATAAGCCTAGTTATATTTTCACGAATTATAAGGAATTTAGCGAATTGCCTTTGGTGCTGCAAAAATCTTGATCAGGAATTAATTAGGGAAAAACTCCCTGAAATTAACCGGTTAGAGCGCGAAATTGAGGTTATTGGGGATTTCCTCCCTAATAAAACCTAAATAAGCACGGTTATAGCCATATTCGGGTGATTTTTAGGGAGGAATTCCCTAATTATCAGGCTGCTGGGCGATGAATGGGCGATGAATATCCCTCAGCCACGCCAAAGAACCTTTATCCACAACAAAAGAGCTTGCCTCCCAAAGCCAATAATGGCTTTATGGGGGCAAGCTCTATTTCATTTAATCAGCGAAGCTGTACGTAGGGTCAGTCAGATTCATTCTTTCTTTAATGCCTGGTGTGGCGTAGATTTTGTTGTTATCGGTAATAAAGAAAGCTTCTACATCTTCAGGTAACGACTCCAGATATTTCATGCCTTCTTCGATCCCCATCAAGAATACCCCAGTGGACAAAGCGTCCGCATCTGTTGCATTAGGGCTCATAATGGTCAAGCTTTTGAGACCGTTCTGAGAAGGGTAACCTGTGCGTGGATCAAGAATATGGTGGTAACGAACATTGTCTTGCATAAAATAACGTTCGTAAACACCAGAAGCATCGATGACCTCATCTGCGATTTTAATCGTTCCTAGCTGTGTGCCGCGGCTTTGGTCAGGGTCTTGCAGACCAATATTCCAATCCGTTCCGTTTGGTTTCGTACCTAACGCAATAATACTGCTGCCACCGAGGTTGATCATTGCACTGTTAAGGCCTTGCTCTTTTAAATAATCAGCGATACGGTCAGCAGCATACCCTTTGCCGATACCTCCAAGATCCAGTACCATATTTTCCTTCAATAGCTTCACGGTCTTAGCAGCTTCGTCAATTTCAACGTCCCTGTAATTGGTTAGGCTCTTGGCTGCATCGATAGCTGCTGGATCAGGGACTTTATCCCCGCCACTACCGATGTTCCAGAGGTCGATCAGCGGACCAATCGTGGGATCGAATAGCCCGTCCATTTCTTTTGCATATTGCACCGATTGTTTTACAACATCTAAGGTCTCGTCCGAAACGACAACCGCTTCTTTTCCTGCTGCTTGATTGACTGCGTAAACCTCGCCGCCTTCTTTTGTACGGCTAAGCTCCATATCCATTCGCTCCAGCATTTGCTGGATATCATCCATATTTTTTTTGGCTACATTTTCTCCGAACACTTTGATATTCACGACCGTGTCATAGATATAAAAGGTCTGTGAGAGTGACTTGGCTTCGCCTTTTCCTGAAGCTGTTGCGCCACCCGGTGTTTCCGTCGCTTTGTCATCCTTATTTATAGTAATTAGCCAAGCGCCGACAGCTATGACGACGATGAGGATAACAACGAGGATCAACGTCGTTTTTTTGTTCTTAAACATATTCCACCATCCATAAAGTTAGTTTCTAAAACACATTATCACTATCATACCCTAGATCAGAAGTTGATGGAAATTAATTTCATGGCATATTTAGGTACAACTCCGTCTGCACGAAAAAAAAGCCCCGCAATCTGATTCGGAGCAACGCTGTGGATATAGAGGTAGCTATTAAGCTAATCTAGCATGTATTCACGGTATTTGTTTTTACGAGGATTCATTACGAAAAGGATTCCCTTGGCATAACCGCTAACAGCTTTAAAATTTCGTTTGAGAGTTTCTTTGCCTGTCAGACAGGTTAACGTCCAGATCAATGCGGCATAATTCATAGGAGGTGCTTTACGTAAGTTGAGCAGATAATAATGATTGATGGCAGTAGCTCTTGCAACAACGCCCGCCTTATCCCGAGAACCCGGCGACTCATGATGAATGATTTTCATAGCTGGGTTAATGACAAGCTTGCCATAACGGCTAGCCAAATGGGACAAGTAAATATCTTCGGCAATGGAGTAACTTGTCATCCAGGGATAGGGTTTCATATCTTGTAATGCTGAGCGCCGGAATGACATATTGCAGCCGTGAAAAAAATCTGTCTCAAAAACCTGCTCCTTCTCTCCCCACAGGAATAGGGAGCCTGCAAACATGCTTGGGGATAATCTGCCCGGGGATCCGGACATTTGTCCGGTCAGCATGCCAAACAGCCGGCCCGGTTTGCTGCTGCGCATGCCTTTTGCCACACCGCCTACACCGACAATTGAATCGTCCGCTGCATAAGTATCAAGTAATCGTCGAATATATAAGGAATCATCTAATTCTGCATCATCGTCTAAATGAAGCACAATTTCAGCATTTACTAATCCAAGTGACTCATAACGGGAAAGCCAGAGTCCCGGATTAGTCTTACGATGATATCGAAACTCAGCCTGTGGCAATTTGTTCAGTATGTTACGATAATAGGTTAATCTTTCTTCAGGAATCTCACCGTCATCCACAATCCAGAGCTCGATGGAGACATTCTCTAGCTGTGTCTGCTTGCTAATAGACTCTATGCACACTGTAAGGTCGTTTATACGGTTACGGGTAGGTATCACTATAGATACATCATGCATATGGGGATCTCCCTTCGGAATTTCTGGTGTTAACTTTATTCTATCTGCCCTGAAGGGGAGCGTATATACCACTTTCGTTTACTTTTTGCTTTAACATTCACGTCTATAAATGTTATTTTAATAAAAGTTAAGTTTGTAATTTTGAGTTTTTAACTATATAATAGTAAGTGACGTATATTTAGTTATTACTCTTATATAGCAGCTACAAATTATCAATAATATTAGGAGGTTTTTTCGTGAGAATAGATATCTGGTCCGATTATGCATGTCCTTTTTGTTATATTGGCAAAAGACGGTTGGAGAATGCGCTAAGCCAATTCCCGAACCGTGATCAAGTGGAGGTAGTATTCCGTAGCTTTCAACTGGATCCACATGCAGAGGTAAGTACAGACAAGAGTATTCATGAGCTGCTGGCTACCAAATACGGGATGACCGTCGAAAAGGCAAAAGCAATGAACGCACAACTAGCGGAGCAAGCTAAAGATGTGGGCTTGGAATTTAATTTTGATACAGTGAAGCATACCAACACTTTTGACAGTCACCGACTGAGTCATTTTGCAAGCACAAAGGGAAAAGGTGCAGAAATGTCCGAACGTCTGCTGCGCGCCTACTTTACGGATTCATTAAATCTTGGAGATCGCAGTGTACTGGCTTCACTCGCTGCTGAAGTAGGTCTGGATCAAGCAGAAGCTGCGGCAATGCTGGAAACGGATGCTTTTGCGAATGAGGTTAATGGCGATATTGAAGAAGGAAGCCGTCTTAATATTACCGGTGTACCTTTCTTTGTATTCAACAATAAATATGCTTTATCTGGTGCACAACCAGGTCCTGTATTTACAGAGGTACTGGATACTGTGTGGGCGGAGGAACAAGCAGGGCCAACATTACAAGTGGTTGGTAAGGGGAATTCTGAAGTATCCACCGATGATGGCTGCGCAGATGGATCTTGCAATATTTAAAGTTTAGATTCGAGTAAAACAAAAGAGCTGAGGGAGCCCTCAGCTCTTTTTTGTGTGCGCCCAGCATGGGCGCTATCTATAGGGTTGAAGTCCCGAATGGCGAAGGCAGTAGTAGCCATTAGCTTAAGGCAAGGGTGTCCACCGCGAGGTGGAATCTGAAGGAAGCCAGCGGCAAATCTCCGGTCTGAGGAATACGAACTTCATACAAGGCTAACGTAGGCTGGATGAGGTTGCACAACAAACCAAAGTCCATACTGCCAAAGGCGTACGAGAGTAAATGAAGCAGATAGATGGAGGGGAAGATAGCGTTCTTACCTGGGGAGATCTGTGTGATAGGCGAGTATACTTCGTAACCCTACTTGTGAGAGTAGGCTGAGTGCACAGAAGTCAGCAGACGCCATAGTACGCAAGCTGTTGCAACAGCTGCGGAAGGGCTGAACATGGAATAGGATTTATACATCCAGGCGTTCAAGATGAGCGATGAATGCAGAAAAAAAAATCCGAAAGGACCTGACTGAAGAAGGAAACGGTGAATCCCGTGGGGGACTTCAGCAGGGCGGAGTTCATCTTTGGCACAAATGGAAGGTATAAATCACGTAAAGAGAGGTTAAAAAAAAATGTTGGAGCAACTGCTATCACGGGAAAATCTTCTGCAAGCCTTAAAGCGTGTTGAAGCGAATAAAGGAAGTCATGGCGTAGATGGGATGTCCGTAAAATCCTTACGAGAACACATCGTACAAAACTGGCAGACCTTGCGGCATGCCATAGAAGAAGGAACCTATGAACCGAGCCCCGTGCGCCGAGTCGAAATCCCGAAACCCGGTGGCGGAGGTGTTAGGTTACTAGGAATACCTACCGTGACAGATCGAATGATCCAACAAGCAATCGCGCAGGTGTTAACTCCATTGTTTGATCCAGAGTTTTCCGACCATAGCTATGGATTCCGTCCGAAAAGACGAGGGCATGATGCGGTGAGGAAAGCTCGAACCTTTATGAAAGAAGGCTATCGATTCGTAGTCGACCTAGACTTGGAGAAATTCTTTGATCGCGTCAACCATGACCGACTGATGATGAAGATTTCGGAGAAAGTGGAGGACAAGAAAGTTCTCCTGCTTATCCGCAAATATCTTCAGTCAGGTGTGATGGAGAACGGGTTAGTAACCCCGACAACGGAAGGTGCCCCGCAAGGCGGTCCACTGAGTCCGTTATTATCTAACATTGTCTTGGATGAGCTCGACAAAGAACTCGAGAAACGTGGGCACCGCTTCGTTCGTTATGCGGATGATTGCAATATTTACGTGAAAACGCTAAGAGCAGGAGAGAGAGTCAAGACAACGGTCACCCGATTCATCGAGACGAGGCTAAAGCTGAAGGTGAACCAAGTAAAGAGCGCGGTAGACCGTCCCTGGAAACGAAAGTTTCTAGGATTTAGTTTTAGTGTGGACAAAGAACCAAAGGTGAGAATTGCGAAGCAATCCTTACAGAGAGTCAAGGTTCGAATACAGGAGATATCCTCTCGAAAGAGATCGATGAAGATGGAAGAGCGAATCAAGGAACTAAACCACTACCTCATGGGATGGTGCGGTTATTTCTCGCTGGCGGATACCCCAAGTACCTTTCGAGATATGGATAAATGGATACGAAGAAGGCTACGAATGTGCCTCTGGAAGCAGTGGAAGACCCCTAGAACCAAAGTCAAAAGACTTATATCCTTAGGGGTACCTAAGGATAAAGCCTATGAGTGGGGAAATACCCGAAAAGGGTATTGGCGAATTGCAGGGAGTCCAATTCTACAACATGTATTGAATAACCAATATTGGGAAGCCAATGGATTAAAGAGTGTATTGGACAGATACAACTCCTTACGGAATATTTCATGAACCGCCGTATATCGAACGGTACGTACGGTGGTGTGAGAGGTCGGGGGCTAGCCGCCCCCTCCTACTCGATTTCGATAAAACTGTTCTTTTGTTGCTTCCCACACTCAAAAACAAGCGCTCCCGATATCCGGAAGCGCTCGCTGCTGATTGTTGTTTTATCTGAAAGATGTAACAAAGCTTGAGAATAGTGTACGTACATCGTATTGATATTGGTTGATTGGCTCGATAGGCCGTTCGATACCAAGTAGAGTATATACCGCAATTCTCGCTGCTCTCACGGAGTATTCTTCAGTGAATACAACGTCATCTGGAATTTCACAGAATTGTCCAATAAAGGCCAGGTTCGTGGAACCCTCAGGGACAACTTTTGGTCGGTCACTATTGAGTCTAGGCATGAACTGAGAAGTGATATAAGGCATCATGCAAGGAATACAGTTGGCGGTAGCCATGATCTCGTCCTTATGTTCTTCAAAGTGAAGATGACCGATCAATTCTTGCATGATTTCTTCGCCGGTACAATCACACATTCTCTTTTTCACGAAATCCCCAACTTTGTCTGGATACAGTCCGTAACCCCAGAACACTTTAACATGCTCAGGTTGATTGCGGAAATGCGGTTGGTAGGCCAGTACAACGGACATAAACCAGCTCGAATCCTTGAATGTGACCAAAGCGCCTGTGCCGGCACGGTTACGTGTGAAATTTTCCATCAGATCGAAGAATTTGGAGTCATGGAACGTTACAGTAAAGGACTCCCATTTCGAACCGTCTACATGATCATCGAACGAAGAAGGATTGCCAAGACTTGATTTCTTGGAAGCGATGTTTTCCCATAATTTCCACGAGCTTCCCTTGCCGTTAAGGCGTGGAGCAGAAGTCATAGAACCAAGGCTGGAGCCTTCGGTCATAGAACCGTTTGTGATAATCACGAGATCATCTTCTTTTACATCAATCACATCTTTGACACCTTCGCGCACTACATTCATTTGGGTTACGGTAATTCCGTCACCTTTTTTGAACTGCAGATCAGTCACTGTACATTTCAGTGTGAAATCGACACCGAATGGTTCAAGATATTTGTGCAAAGGCAGAATGATGGAATCATATTGGTTATAAGGAGTGCGGGTTACGCCTTCCAGTGTTTGAATTCTTGGGAATTCATGGAAGAAACGGAGCATATATCTTTTAAACTCTACAGCGCTGTGCCAAGGTTGAAATGCAAAAGTAGTAGCCCACATATACCAGAAGTTAGTTGTGAAAAAGTGAGGGGCGAACCAGTCGTTGATACGCGCTTTCCCCATTTTATCTTCTGGTGTAATAATCAGCTTGCCCATAGCGAGACGATCAGCCATATCAAAACCCATGGACAATACATCTTCTACTTTGCCGTCTTTATTTACTAGTCTGGCGTTTGAGTGTGTTGGATTAGCGGTATCAAAAGCAATAATTTCATCCCGCACAGACAACCCCGGACGGTCGACAGAAGGAATCGTTGTTAATAGTTCCCAGAGATTTTCATAAGCTTCATCGTTGAGCATACGGCCGCCGCGGACAACGTAACCATGTTCAGCGTCACCTGCGCCGTCATTGCTACCACCAAGAATCTTCATCTCTTCAATAATGTGAATGTTTTGTCCCGGAAAATCACAGTCTCTGACCAGGTAAGCAGCGCCCGCTAGGGATGCAATTCCGCCACCGACAAAATAAACCTGTCTATTACCGTACTCTTTTTTCACAATGGTCGCCTCCAAGTAGTTGTTTAAATAATCACACTCTTAATGTAAACCAACTCCTATTTTGAAGGTATAATCAAACTCTTTAGAGTGTCTGGATTTTTGTCATTATGGGTGATCTGTCTAGTTTTTAGACAAAAAAAACCGCTGCAACCAAAGGTTACAACGGATGGTTCTCATATTTGTGTAAAGCTTTCAGAAAATTTCCTTCAATTAGATCACTTAGCTTCTCAATCATATGGTGCGGTTGTTCCTTCATGCCTTCTCTCATCCACTGAATGATTAGGCCTGTGAAGGCTAGCGTATAGAAATTGGCTATAAAATGCTTGTCTTCTTCGCAAACCTCCATCCCGGAGGACAGCTCGTTTATAACCCCCATGATGAGATCGTTTGTCACCTCGTACAGATATGCATCCAGGTGATTTCTGCCTAGTGAATTTAGCGTGTTACAGCAAAAGGATTTATTCCGCTCAATATAGCAGAAGATTCTATAAAAACCGTCCGTCCAAGTGCTGTAGCTGCGATACTGGGCGAGGCTTTCGACAGCCTCAGTCTTATAGATCCAACCTAGCAAATCAAATATATCCTGGAAATGATAATAAAACGTTTGTCTGTTTAGTCCGCAATGGTCCACTAGTTGTTTAACAGTAATTTTATTGAGCGGTGTATGCTCCATTAGCTCTTTTAAAGAATGCGACAATGCATTTTTGGTTAGAAAAGAATTGGACAACAGCGTTCACCTCTTCCATTCAAGACTTCGATGCTCGCTTATACAGCAGACGAATACCTTCGGCTAATAAACCCAGTGCAAATCCGGCGCATGAAAATAAGGAAAACGCGAGGAAGCCTGCGAGATCCTCCCAACCGGACATCTCTTGGTAGGTGTAGCCCAGCATAAATGCCGCACCTATGATTATTCCCGCCGTGCTAAATACCCAGAGCAGACGCGCTCCGAGCCAGCCTAATGTGTTGACGATCCCAGCCACTACAACGGAAAAAAGAGCAAAGCGCAGTAAGAGTGTGGCATCCATTTCCTGGGCCAGCATCACGAATCGGTGTAGAGGGAAGAGAAGCCATAGAAGAATGGCATAAACGGTCATCCAGAGAAACCAACTTTTACTTTTGGCAGCAGGCAGGAATTTCATTTCATGCACACCTCTTTTCCCATAGTACGAACGTTAAAAAGTAGGGATTATACCGTGAAGGATTCTAGTTCTTCCGCACTTTGCAGCAGGTGGCTTAGCAGGTTTGGAATGTCCTCCATTTGCTCTTCTGTGAGTTGTCTTTTGAATTGCAGCTCGATGCAGTTATTGTAAGTTTCACTTTCCTGGCCATATATGAAGCTTAAAGATTGCACAGGCTGGAAATCAGGTCCCCAGATCGCTTTTAGAATACTGTCTATCGCCTGACATTCGCTAGGAATATCTTCGACTTCCATATAAAAACGAAGTGAAAGATTACAGCCGGGATCCGTATTAGGAACCTCCAAGATTTCATCGCTGAGATCTTTCGTGGACGAAGTGAGCAGGATTTCGGCGGTTACTTTCCTGCCTGCAGTTAATTGGAAGGAGAGACTGAACTCTCTGGACATCAGCGCCATATTCAGAAGGTCGGAGCGATCCGTAACCACCAATATTCCGTCTAAATTATCGTAGTCATAAATCTGGTTCTCAAAGGCGATCTTAATATTATCGAAAACTGTAGGGTGGAACAATAAGAGCACCTTCTTTGTTTATTTATATTGTAACATGATGTGATAGGAAGTTAAAAAAAGACGCCCAGGACCAAATGGACCGGGCATCTTGTGTAGAAGTTACGGCTT
Source organism: Paenibacillus sp. FSL H3-0329 (assembly GCF_037963285.1). Taxonomy (NCBI): domain Bacteria; kingdom Bacillati; phylum Bacillota; class Bacilli; order Caryophanales; family Paenibacillaceae; genus Paenibacillus; species Paenibacillus sp. FSL H3-0329. The sequence continues at coordinate 1,412,681 of NZ_CP150150.1, forward strand.
CCCATAAGAGGGAATACTCCTCGGTTGTGGGTATACGTTCACTTCTTAGTTTGTAGGCGCAGGCGCAGTATATTTCAGGAACGTCTTCGGAATCGGGCTCTCAAAGGTCATCAGTTCTCCAGTGGTTGGATGAATAAAAGAGAGCACTCGAGCATGTAGGCCAAGTCTTCCTACCGTTTTGGTCTCTGCACCATATTTCTTGTCACCTGCGATAGGGTGGCCGATATCTGCCATGTGCACCCGAATCTGATTTTTTCGTCCGGTTTCGAGCTTAACCTCTAGCAAGGAAAAATGGCGGTTAGCCTGAATGAGTTTATAATGTGTAATTGCATGTAGTCCATCGCCTTCATGAGGACTGGAATACATTTTAAGGGTTGAGGTTTCTTTGAGCCACGAGCTTATCTTGCCTTCAGGTCTTTTAACCGCGCCTTCCACGAGCGCTACGTAAGAACGTTCCTTCACGGTATCTTTCCAAGTAGTTTGTAGCGCTTGCTGAATCCGTTCGCTTTTGGCAAACATCATTACACCTGATGTATCTCTGTCCAAACGATGTACGACAAAAATCCGATTTTGTGGATTGCTAACACGGACATGCTCCATGAGCTGGCGGTAAGCCGTCAATTCATTTTCTTCCGCAGTGGCGATAGATAGCAGTCCAGCATCCTTTTGAACAATAATCAGGTCTTCATCCTCATGAACGATTTTAAGTCCGATCATCTCTGCTGTTTGTACAGGCTTCTCTTGATCAATAGTAACGTTTTGACCCGGATGCAGTTGGAAATTATGCTGTGTAACTACCTTATTATTCACCGACACTTGTCCACGCGATAGGATGGATTTAATCGCATTTCGTCCGCGACCCGTGACGTGGGTGAGTAAGAAGGGCAATAGTTCAGAAGGTTCGTTTACAGTAAATGTTTTGGGTGCTGCGGGTGCTTTAGTTTTATGATTAAGCTTGCCAGTAGGCTTGCTGTGAGAACGAGTACCTCTTTTGGCTGTTTCTTTAGGATTTCTTCTTGAGTTCATGGATGCATTCTCCGTCCTTTAATATTGTACTCCTCAATATACCATGGGCTGTTAAGAAATACTATGGAGAGGCAGGCGTACTGGTTTGCTGCTGCTCAAAGATAGAACAGCTGTGCTAATCCAAGAAGCAGGAATAAACCGAGATATACCCAGCCTAACCTGCGGGCATATTTCTTTTCCCGGGGCATGGCGCTTACAGCATAGATCTTGGTATCCACAGTAAGCAGGAATAGTCCGGAGAGCAGGAGCACGAGAGTTAAATAAGTTAGTTGATGATAGATCATTTGAACACATCCCCATATCTAGTCTTCTTTAAGACCGACTCTTTCAATATTCGTCTTCACATTAAGTTCTATAGAGAGATCAGAATACTGTTGCTCCCAGTCATGTTTGTCACGAACATTAGCTTTCCAGTAGGAAGGAGCATATGCACGAACATATTCACCCATGCCAAAGATATCCGAGTGAGCCTGTTGCGTCTGTTTAATCAGATGGTCGAAGATGGTGAGGACTCCTTTTTGAAAGTTGGCCTCAAGTTTTTTTAAATCCTGGCTGGAATCAATACGAATATTATTACCTAGGTGCTCATCTAGCGCTGCTTCTAAATAAATATTTATAGTGATATGGGGTTTGCCGTCTTTGATTTTAACTTTAGACCTTGTAAATCGGTCGTTAACTTTAAGAGTCAGTGGGCCAAAGTCCTCTGAATTGAACATGACGGAATAGCCCCCAGGATCAAGACCTTTCATGGACATATATGCGCCAATCTCAATGGGAGTAGTCGAACCGACCATAACGCCTCCGCTAAAGTAAGCAAGACCTTTTATCAACATATTGTCTTTTTGATGTAAAGACACATAAGGCAGATAACCGCTCTCTCCCCATTTAGATTCAGCTGACCAGAATACGCCTATATAGTTAGCTGGGAACTTTCCGGATCTCACGGCTTTTTCCATGGTGGATAGGATATAGAGGGTTGGAACTCGCTGAAGTGGTGGATTAATATTCATAAATTTAGAAGCCTCGCCTTCGGACACTAATAACCAGGTACGGCGACGGACTTCAGGGTTGCGGCGTAAATAATCATTTAAATCCGACAGGTTTTTGCGTGCAAAATCCTCGCTGATGATAATCACCCGAAGATGGATGAGGTAACGTGGGTCAGAGATCTGTTGTTGCAAATTGTTTAAGGCATCATCTAGTGAGTAACCGTAAACTTGTACAACCCAAACCGGATTTTGATTCCCCCCGCTACCTTCTCCCCCGCTGCTAGGACCTAACGGAACTCTCCCTGGAACTGCAATTTGGGCGGTCACACGGATTTTGGGCAAATTAATATTTGCGCTTTTTAGATGTGTCGTTTGATCATCTTCGGTTTTACTATTTGCCGGCACTGAATCTATAGACAATCCCAGCACTAATGCACGATCTTCAATTTCGAGCTGGTCCCAGCAGCCCGTAAGGAATACAAATACCAGAGAGAGAAGGAGGAGAAGACTAATACGCTTGTTAATTACTTTATTCATTCGATAGCCCTCCTTTTTGCCGAATCAGAGCTATTAACCATAAAAGAAGAGGGTAGAGAGTCAAAAAAATTAACCCGATAATCGCTGTGACGGAAGAAAAGGTATAAACCTGGTAAATATTTCTTGGCAAAAGTGAAAAGACGAAGATAAGTGGAAGTGAGAAGCTTGATACAAGGCGGTGATCTTTGTACCGAAATACTTGCTGAAGTGAATATGCTGCTAAGTAGTAGTTCGTAAAAATGGTAGTAAATATAGATATTACCCAAACAGTAATAAACAGCGCATCGAATCGTTCTAGTAGTCCTGCACCAATAGAAATGGAGCGGGCGGTTTCTAAGGTTGGATAAGCGAGTAATTTGGTTTCTTGCGCTCCGAACATTCCTAAAGTGGCCGCAACAATCATTACATAGATGAAGCCAATAATAAAAAGGGCAGCAGCTCCTGCTTTAAGCACTTGCTGAGGTTTTTTCATTAAAGGAACCAGCAGTGTGATGACAAATGTGCCCTGATAAAGGGCAGCTGAAGTGACAGTCCCTTTGGAAAAGCTTGAAAAGGTGATGTAATTTCCAGTGAGTGGAAGTAAGTTTAAAGCATCTACATTTTTCATGGCTACTAATATAATGCTGAGAACGGTTAACAAGATGAAAGGCAAATAAAAAATATGTACATAGGTGAATTTCACAATGTTTCTGCGGATAGATAAAGCAGCCAAAATAAGCATTAATAGAATGACCGCTTCGATAGGTGTTTTTTTAAACACGACCGCAACACATACCTCTCCGAATTGACGCATGGTAATCCCGGCAGAGAAAGCAAAAAACAAAGAGATAAGTACATTGAAAATATCCGCGATGCTTCTCCCGACTAACCGGCGGCTGAATACAAACAGAGTTTCATTGGGGAATTTCCGACATACAGCGGCTGTAAACCAGCAGCCTAGAAATGCAACAGGGATGCCTGAAGCCGAAACCAGCGGCGCCCCGCTGTCTCCGGCTTCAGCCATATAACGGGGAATACTCAAGATACCTATTCCAATAATCGTACTAACGACTACTGCGACGACTTGGATCGTTGTTATGGGGCGGTTGTTGTTCATCGAGTTCACCCTTCTCCTTAAAAATCTGATCTGAATACGTCGTTGGTAACTCATGAGCGAGACGAGTAAGGTCTTGAGTGTTCAAGAAGCTCGGACGTCTTCTCATCCACCATAAGGGGACACGAATCAGACTGTCCTTCAGATCTCTCCATTTCGTGGGCACATATGGTGTCATGTAAGGAACGCCAAAGGATTCCAAGAATAATAAGTGATTCACGATAACGATGGTACCTAACATGACTCCGTAAAGACCAAAACAACCGGCTAGAATAATCAGTGGAAATCTTAGCATTCTGGATGAGATAGCGGCATTATAGGCAGGGGTGGCAAAAGAACCGATAGTGGTTATAGCGACAATAACAACGGTTGTCGGACTTGCTAGGCCTGCTGAAACAGCAGCCTGACCAATAACAAGAACACCTACAATAGAAAGGGCGCCCCCAATCATTTGTGGTAGACGAATAGTTGCTTCGCGGAGCACCTCCATGAAGACCTCCATAATCAGAACTTCCAAGACCGCTGGAAAAGGAACGCCTGCTCTACCCCCTGAAATCGCTACGGCAAATTCGGTAGGCATAAGCTCCGGGTTGAAGGAGATGACGGATACATATAGAGCAGGGAAAAAAAGAGAGAACAACAGGGCAATTAGTCGAATCCCCCGGATTAGGCTGCCTACAATAAAACGTTCCGAATAGTCGTCTATGGTCTGAAAAAATTGATTGAACAATGCAGGGACGATGAGCGAGAATGGGGAGCCATCTACCAGAATGATGACTCTTCCTTCCAATAAGGCTGCCGCTGATTTATCCGGACGTTCTGTTGGTTGAACCTGAGGAAAAGGAGATAATGGGTTATCCTCAATGAATTGCTCGATGTACCCTGCATCAAGGATGCTATCTGTGTTTATCATGGATAATCTCTTCATCACTTTTTCAACCAATTCAGGATCTACTATCCCTTCTATATAGCACACAGCAACCTGTGAGCGTGTCCGCACACCAAGCGGAGCAGTAATAACCCGGAAATCTGGCGTTTGCAGCCGATAACGGAGTAAGGAAAGGTTTGCCTCCAAGTTTTCTATAAAACCTTCGCGTGAGCCACGAATTACCTGCTCGGTCTGTGGCTGTTCAATGCTGCGATGTTCGATTTTACGCAAATTGAAGTGAAGTGCTTGATCCATACCATCTATAAGGAGTACAACGCTCCCTTCTAATAGAGCGAGTGGCAGAGAATTTAAGTCCTTCGTTCGGTTCCCAGCCGCTATTTGTATGGTCGTATTCCAGATGAAATCAGGCAGATCCTTGCGCTCTTCAGGAATTGTCGAGAGATCAGCGGGAGGGCTCATTAACGGTTTAAGCACATGCTCATGAATTTGATTTTGGTCCACCAAAGATGAAAAAAAGATAATTACCGCATCATATAAACCGTATACCCGAAAATTACGCACAACGAGATCTGCATCTTCTCCAAAAATTTGGCTAATGGCTTTAATATTATTTTTTAGGTCGGGATCTAGTGGCTTTTCCGAACGCTGATCAGGAATGGTGGGATCTTCGTGCGTTTTTTTTTGCTTAAAAGAACTATAGTTTTGCTTCCAGTTTTGCACGGCTATTCCCCTTTCCTAAAGAATGATGATTTTTAAAGCTTGGCTCAAAAGCGCTCCTTTTATGTAATTTTTCCAAAAGGAGAAACGAAAGAAGGACTTCTAGAGTGTTGCTCATTACACCATTGACCGCTAAACTAAAGATAGAAACGCCTAAGGAGTTATGAGAGATATGAAGATGCAAGCACCTACTATTGAACAGGCGCAGGCTGAGCTGCAAAAATATTACGGTTATCCAGACTTTCGGGATGGCCAGAAAAAGATTGTTCAGAACTTGCTGGAAGGACGCGACACACTGGGAATCCTCCCTACGGGTGGCGGGAAATCGATCTGTTATCAGGTTCCTGCACTGCTCCTGCCAGGGCTGACTTTGGTGATATCACCACTGATCTCGTTGATGAAAGACCAGGTGGATGCGTTAACTACTGCGGGTATTCCGGCAGCCTTTATTAATAGCACGTTAAGCGGAAAAGAAGTGAATGAGCGGATTCGGGCTGCCCGGCGGGGCGATTTGAAGCTGCTCTATGTTGCGCCCGAAAGACTTGAGCTGGACTGGTTCCGTCTGGAAATGGCTGAGCTGTCTATTTCCTGCGTGGCTGTTGATGAAGCGCACTGTGTATCCCAGTGGGGACATGATTTTCGGACAAGTTATCTGTCGGTATCTCCATTTGTAGATGAGCTGCCTGAACGTCCGATCCTGGCAGCATTTACCGCCACGGCGACGCCGGAGGTTATGGAGGATATGGTCCGGCTGCTGCGCTTGCGTGAGCCGGGTATTTTCATGACGGGGCTAGGAAGAGATAATCTGGCAATGTCCGTGCTGCGGGGAGAGAACAAGCGGGAGTTCGTTATGGATTATGCGGCTACGCATTCCCACCAGCCGGGGATTGTATATGCGGCAACCCGCAAAGAAGTGGATGATCTGTATCAGAGGTTGCAGGCCTCTGGTATAGCAGCAGGTCGCTATCATGCGGGTATGAATGATCAGGAGCGGGCAGATAGCCAGGAAGGGTTCCTCTATGACGATATCCGGGTTATGGTGGCTACGAATGCCTTTGGGATGGGGATTGATAAATCCAATGTCCGATACGTAATTCACTACAATATGCCCAAAAATATGGAAGCTTATGTTCAGGAAGCGGGTCGTGCTGGACGTGACGGGGAGCCGAGTGAATGTATTTTGCTGTTTAGTGCGCAGGATATTATGACGCAAAAGTTCCTGATCGAGCAGAATCCACAGGATACTGACCGTAAAGCTAACGAATATCGCAAGCTTCAGCAAATGATTGATTATTGCTATACTACTCGCTGCTTGCGCAGTGCCCAGCTGGATTATTTCGGGGAAGAACATGGGGACAAGCCATGTGGTATCTGCAGCTCATGTACGGATGAACGAGAGCTAGTGGATATGACCGTCGATGCGCAAAAGATCTTCTCCTGCATTCACCGCATGCGGGAGCGTTATGGTGTAGCGTTGGTAGCATCTGTGCTGAAAGGCTCTCGCAATCAAAAGGTGATGCAGTACGGCTTCGATAAGCTGCCCACACATGGGGCGATGTCGAGCCGGACGGAGAAGGAAATCTCAGAGAGTATCAATGTGCTTATCTCAGAAGGGTATCTTGCCTTGTCGGAAGGCCAGTACCCTGTAGTACGGCTCCAGCCTCTAGCTGCCGAGGTCCTGCGCGGACAGCGTGAGGTGATGCAGCGTGTGGCGCGGCCTTCGCGGGCAGGCACAACATCCGGTACGAGAGTTCGTAGTCGGGGACATGACCTGTCGCCATCAGCCGTCAATGAGACTGTCTTTGAGCAGCTGCGTCTTATCCGGCGTGAATTGGCAGGACGCGAGCATGTGCCATCGTACATTATTTTTAATGATGCCACGCTGCGTGAGATGAGTGTGGTTTGCCCGCAGACCGAAGCGGAAATGCTGAGGGTAAAGGGTGTTGGGGAAGTGAAATACCGGAAGTACGGTAAGGCATTCTTAGAGTTTTTTCAAAATGAAATGTAGAAAAGGTCGTGTAGCATGAAAATCGTCCTGACCACGTTAAACGCCAAATATATTCATACCTCACTCGCAATCCGCTTGCTAAAAGCGTACAGTGAGCATGAATTTAAGGATATTCATTTGGCAGAGTACACCATCAAAGATCCCGTGATGAATATCGTGTCCGACTTGTTTCAGAAACGGCCAGATGTGATTGGCTTCTCCTGTTATATCTGGAACATCGAAGAGACGCTGAAGCTGATTGGTATTCTTAAGCAAGTGATGCCTGAAGTTACGATTGTTCTCGGGGGACCTGAAGTTTCGTATGAGCCGCTTCATTGGATGAAAAGAGAAGCTGGCATTGATTTTATAGTTAACGGAGATGGGGAAGAGACGTTCCACCATCTGCTGCAGGAGCTAAGGGATGATCGGAAGTTTCACTTTGTGTATGGAGCCGCTTATCGCAAGGGAGAAGAGATCATTGTCAATCCACCACGTCCCAAAAGCGATCTGAATACGCTGCCTACGCCGCATCGTTTTCCTGAGGATATTCCAGATTTGAGTAAACGTATTGTTTATTTTGAGACGAGCCGCGGATGCCCATTTAACTGCCAGTTCTGTTTATCCAGTATTGAAGTAGGCGTACGTTATTATGATATTGAACGAGTGAAATCTGATCTGCTTTATTTAATACAGAATGGCGCCAAAATTATTAAATTTCTGGACCGTACTTTTAATATCAACCGCAACTATGCGATGGAAATGTTTCAATTCCTGATCGATAATCATCAAGGCTGCGTATTTCAGTTCGAAATTACCGCAGATATCATGCGGCCGGAAGTTCTGGATTTCCTATCTAAGAATGCGCCTCCGGGTATTTTTAGATTTGAGATTGGGGTGCAATCTACCAACGATGAGACGAATGAGCTTGTTAAACGCCGCCAGAATTTCAAAAAGCTGTCCCGTACCGTAATGAAGATTAAGGCAAGCGGCAATATCGATCAGCATCTGGATTTGATTGCCGGACTACCTATGGAGGATTACAGCACCTTCCGTAAAACGTTTAATGATGTATTCGTTATGGAGCCGGAAGAGCTACAGCTTGGATTCCTCAAAATGCTGCGGGGAACGGGGCTGCGGGCGCAGGCGTCTAAATATGAGTACACGTATATGGAACACGCACCTTATGAAATCCTTAGCAGTCATATGATGCCTTTCTCAGACATTATTCGTTTGAAGCGGCTTGAGGATGTGCTGGAGAAATACTGGAACAGCCACCGGATGGACCATACGGCTAAGTACTTGATCCGTCATGTATTTGATTCGCCATTCGATTTCTTTCAGGAGTTCGGTGACTACTGGGAGGAGCGAGGCTGGCAAAAGATCGGCCATCAGCTGGAAGATCTCTTCACCCGCTTGCAGTCCTTCCTGATAGATCGCGGGACGCCGTCTATGGATGTTATAACTGGCTTGATGAAGCTGGATTATTTTCTTGGACACAAGTACAAGCCGCGCAAAATCTGGTGGGATTTCGTGCTGGATAAGTCGGATTGGTCGAGTTATTTGAAAGATATCGCGGCTAATCCGGGTCAAATTTCTGCCCAATTGGCTGAAGCAGGACTTAACGAAAGAGAACTGCAAAAGTATACTGTGCTGGAAGTGTTGCCATTCTCGCTGGAAGCGGTGTTGGATTCCATCAGCGGCATGCGTGCCGATGAGGGCCTTGAGGATGGTGAAGCTGATATGGCTAATCTGGAGGCGTTGCCTTCGGCAGACTCGCCATTACAGGAAGCAGCAGATAGTAGTTTAGAAGAGACTGCCCAAGCAGCAAGCTCGGCTGTAGCAGTAGCGGAGCCCGCTTCCATTAGGGAAGGGCGCACGCTACTAATCGTAATGTATCAGCAGAACGAGAGCCAACGCGCTCAGTACTACACACTGCCTTTGTGATAGGCGGGTGGAAGGATAGACCGTTCCTTAATGGGACGGTCTATTTCTTTTGCCTTGTGCGCTAGCGCATCTGAGTCCGGAAGCGGCGTGGGAAGTGATGATGTGTAGTTAGCGTCATCTGGGTCCGGAAGTGGCGGGAGAAAGTGATGTGTAGTTAGCGTTAGCTGAGTCTGAAAGTAGCGGGAGAAAGTGATGTGTAGTTAGCGTTAGTTGAGTCTGAAAGTAGCGGGAGAAAGTGATGTGTAGTTAGCGTTAGTTGAGTCTGAAAGTAGCGGAGAATGTAATTAGTGTAATGACTCGGCGCAGGCGGACCCAGCGGACCTTATACGTGGAATTATCCTGTTTTTTGGATGCTAACGGACCGCATAGTCGCTATTGGCATGAAAAACACCCAATATAGACCTGTTTCGCATGAATAGCTGCACTGGAGTCCGAAACCTAGCTCGAAAGGCTATAAATTAGCAAATAGCGTCCACTGAGTCCGAAAGTAGCTGGGGAGAGTAAAGATGTGTAGCTAGTGTCAAATGAGTCCGGAAGTGATGAGTAACCCGTCGTAGGCGGACCCAGGGGACCTTATACGTGGAAATATCCTGTTTTTTGGATGCTAACGGACCGCATAGTCGCTATTGGCATGAAAAACACCCAATATGGACCTGTTTCGCATGAATAGCTGCACTGGAGTCCGAAACCTAGCTCAAATGCCTGGAAATTAGCAAATAGCGTCCACTGAGTCCGAAAGTAGCTGGGGAGAGTAAAGATGTGTAGCTAGTGTCAAATGAGTCCGTAAGCGGTGAGTAACCCATCGCAGGCGGACCCAGCGGACCTTATACGTGGAATTATCCTGTTTTTTGGATGCTAACGGACCGCATAGTCGCTATTGGCATGAAAAACACCCAATATGGACCTGTTTCGCATGAATAGCTGCACTGGAGTCCGAAACCTAGCTCGAAAGGCTATAAATTAGCAAATAGCGTCATCTGAGTCCGGAAGTAGCGGGGAGAGTAATGATGTGTGGTTAGTGTCAACTGAGTCCGGAAGTAGCGGGGAGAGTAATGATGTGTGGTTAGTGTCAACTGAGTCCGGAAGTAGCGGGGAGAGTAATGATATGTAGTTAGTGTCAACTGAGTCCGCAAGCGGCGTGGGAAAGTAATGATGTGTAGCTAGTGACAACCGAGTTTGTACGTGGTGTGGGAGAGCGATGAGCTGAAGACAGCGTCAACTGAGTCCATTAGCGGTGGCGGAAGTTTATTTACTAAAGTTCAGATGCGCGGAGGAACTGGAGATTGTTAGATTGAGAAGTCTGCTGAGATAAGCTACCCAAACCGCAAACCGCAAACCGCAAACCGCAAACCGCAAACCGCAAAGAAGCGACCCCCCAAATAACGGGGGCATCGCTTCTATATTGTCTCATAAATTCACTAACAACCGCGTTTTTTTCTTAACTTATCGTAGAAACCTCTGAAGGAAGGTGGCTCTCTAACCAGTTGAGTACATCGGCTGTGACTTGATCTCGATTTACTTCATTTAGCATTTCGTGTCTGCCTTCTGGATAGAGTCGGTACTCAACGTCTGATACTCCTCGTTTCTTATACAACTCCGCAAGACGGGGAATGCCTTGACCGTTCATCCCGACAGGGTCCTTATCCCCACCAAATATATAAATGGGCTTACCTGTACATAATGTGCTAAGTGATTCCTCAGTATGAATCTCTCTTAGGAGGTGGAAGAAACCACGGAAAAAGCGGGTTGTACAAATAGCTCCGCAGAATGGATCGGAAATGTACTTATCTACTTCCGCAGTATCGCTGCTCAGCCAGTCAAATGTTGTTCTGACCGGGGAAAAAGCACGGTTATAGCTGCCGAATACCAGACTGTTCAGCAATACACTGCGATGATGCTCCCCCTTTAGCTTAAGCTGTGCGCTAGCCAGAGATTCTCCAATACGCAGCATACTGCGTGGACCATTTGTCCCGCTGAGGATAAACCCTGAATAGATTTCGTTGCCTTCTTCGCACATGAGTTTTTGACCCAGAAAGGAACCCATACTGTGAGCGAATAAAATGATGGGCTTTCCTTCATGCTTGGAGAGTGCTGCGGCACCTACCTGCAGAAGATTGCGCCGCATCCAATAAAATCCGTCCTCCCCAACATCACCAAGCAGATTGACTTGACCAGCGGTTCTACCATGTCCCCGGTGGTCATTGGCATATACTGCATAACCAACCCCGGTTAAAGCTTCCGCAAAACGAGCGTAGCGGGCAGCAGTTTCACACATCCCGTGTGAAATTTGCACGATTCCTCTAACTGGCACATCGGACTCAGGTAACCATTCATAGACATGGATGGTTACACCTATGGGATCCGTTAGAGTAAAGCTGTTTTCCTTCATGGTCCATTCCTCCTAAAGGTTCTCGACTTATGGTAAATAAGAGCGAAGCACAGTAGAATGACCCTCGATAGTATAACGGCCTAGGTTGGAAGGAATCAGATAACATTCCCCTGCGGCATAAGGCTGGGAGCCGCCTTCCCAAGTCAGATGTCCGCTGCCTTCGCAGATAACCAGAATAGTGAAGCTGTCTTCTGAAGTGGTGAGATCCCATGAACCATTTACGATCCCTTTTTCGACAATAAAATAAGGTGAAGCGGCAAGCTGCAGCCACTCTCCAGGCACTGCATGATCGGTCTTCATCGAAGTAGCGCCGGCGCCTTCATAAGCTGTAACATTCAGAGAATCCTCGATATGAAGCTCGCGTGGTTTTCCATCTAGACCTGGACGGTCGTAGTCATAAATACGGTATGTAGTGTCGGAATTCTGTTGAATTTCCGCTACAACGACACCAGCGCATAGAGCATGTACCGTTCCGGCAGGGATGTAGAAGGAATCGCCAGCGGAGACAGATACCTCTTGAAGGCTATCCATAACCGTGCCGTTTTCCAGTGCTTCGCGTAATGTTTCACGGTCTACGCCTTCTTTAAGGCCGTAGATGATTTTTGCATCTGGCTTAGCGTCTAATACGTACCACATCTCTGTTTTGCCCAGTTCACCTTTAGGCAATCCTACATAATCATCCGTAGGGTGGACTTGAACGGAAAGGTTGTCGTTGCAATCCAACAATTTGATCAAGAGTGGAAATCTTCCGCCAGCTTCTGATATTCCCTTGCTTCCGAACCACTCATGACCAAATTGCTCACGAATTTGATCCAGACCTTGTCCAGCTAATTCTCCATTAACCACCGAAGATGTTCCATTCGCATGATCGGCAATCATCCAGCCTTCACCAATATGACCTTCTGGTAGATTCAGGCCGAATTTCTCCAGCGCGCGGCCACCCCAGACACGTTCTTTAAACTCCGGTTGAAATTTTAAAGGATATGGTTGTGTCATTCGTAATCTTCCTTCCCAATTACAAGATTGTTTGATTGTTTACAAAGCTTAAGATGGGGAACCTTTTTTCTTCTCGAGGGCAATTACATACGGTGCGTCCGTGCGCTGCAGCTGGCGATATACAATGCTCTGCGCTACCTTAGGGGAAACAGTCGTTGCCCAAGCTTCAACAGCGGCGGCTTCGAGATCTCCGCCTGCATGGCCAGGATACAGTACAGCCGTAATAATTCCCCCCGGACGCAGCAGCTGGAGTGAAGCTTCCAGGGCCGCAATAGAGCTGTCCGGCTCAGTAATGATATTCTTGTCGGCATCGCCTGAAGGCAGATAGCCAAGATTGAACATTACAGCACCAACGGTGCCTGGCCAGTTAGCCGGGACGGCTTCTGCCATTTCGGCATGGCTGCGTTCCAGTAAGGTAACGCCAGAGAGTGAAGAAGTTTCCTCCCGCGCAAGCCGGAGACGTTCTTCTGCCAGCTTCAGCGCCGCAGCTTGAATGTCAAAGCCGTAGACTTCGCCACGAGCTCCAGTTGTTTTGGCTAGAAAAAGCGTGTCAGCACCAGTACCTACAGTTGCATCAATCGCACGGTCACCTAAAGTCAGCCGCTCAGAGATTAATTTATGAGCAAAGCTTAGAACGGACATAAAGCCCATTAGCCCTTCCTCCAATACTTACCCTGCCAAGTATCACGAGCAACAAGCTCATCGTCAATGGCATTTAGCACTTCCCATTTCTTGAGACTCCACATCGGTCCAACTAAGAGATCCCGTGGGGCATCTCCAGTCAAGCGATGAACAATCATCTCAGGGGGCAGAATTTCAAGTGAATCAGCAATCAGCTTCACATACTCGTCCTGTTCCATGAATCGGAGCAATCCTGCTTCATACTGCTTCACCATTGGTGTTTTGCGCATGAGATGCAGAAGGTGAATCTTAATTCCCTGCACATCCATGCGAGCTACAGCAGATACCGTTTCAAGCATCATTTCGTGCGTCTCCTGTGGGAGACCGTGAATGATATGGGTACAGATTCGAATATTGTGACGGCGCAGCTTCTCCACAGCCTCCACATAACACTGCGTATCATGCGCCCGATTAATAAGCTCAGAAGTGGAGTCATGTATAGTCTGAAGACCCATCTCTACCCAAAGATACGTACGCTTGTTGAGCTCTGCTAAATATTCGATTACATCATCGGGCAGACAGTCAGGGCGGGTAGCAATAGACAATCCAACGACACCAGGCTGCTGCAAAATAACTTCGAAATATTCTCTCAGCTCTTCGACCGGAGCGTACGTATTAGTATAGGCTTGGAAGTAACCGATATATTTAGCATTTGGCCATTTCAGATGCTGTCTGTCACGGACGTTATTGAATTGTGTGACTAGGTCATCTCGGCGGCTTCCGGCAAAATCACCAGAACCTCTGGCACTGCAAAATGTGCAGCCTCCCTTAGCAATGGAGCCGTCACGATTGGGACAGGTAAAGCCTGCATCAAGCATAACTTTGAATACCTTGGTGTTCATGTGTTCACGCATTTCGTAATTCCAAGTATGAAAACGTTTATCTCCCCAAAGTTGCGGAGGAGAAGTGTATTGAAGATTAGACACGAGAAGCCCCTTTCTGAAAATATAATTATGGATAAGTTCCCTTATCCTTATATTTTTCTGAGACAGATGGCGTCCTTATCCCAGAGAACGCACAGCCGTTTCTTATAATCCAATACATTGTATCAAAAAACCGAGCTCGGCGTAACATTGACTCCCCATAACGGCATGAAAAATAGGCAGGAAATAAGGCGCTTTCGGCTTGAAAATGCTTACATAGTATGTTATATTCAGAGTGTGAAAAGCTACTGTGGCATAAAGAAATTCATCCAGGAGTTCATAATTTCGTGTCGTCCGATCCATAATAATAACCGTGAGGTGATAGCAATGAATTCTCAAACGGTATATGCTGAGGGTAAAGATTCGATTGAAGTCCATTTAACGCCAGATGAAGCCCTTGCACTAACGGGCGTGGAATTTAACGGCAACCCTAAGATCAAGACAGATGCGCAGCGTAAAATTCGTAGCGCATTCGAAAAAAAGACATTTGCCACAAACACAAAGTAAATCCTGATCTGCCAGACAAGAACGAAATTTATTTCCAATATACAACAACGAAGGAATTCCTCTGAACAGCTCATTTAAGAGCTGAACCAGAGAATTCCTTTTTCTTTTTTACCGCAATCCCTTTACTTTTTGGGACAATTTCGGCACAATATTGCAAGTGACAGTTATCGTATAAGAGATAATCGGAGGAATACCTATGCGTTTACGCGGAAGAAAAGGAATACGTGAAAGTTTGGAAGAACAGACGGATTTAGTCATTCTAGATCCTCGGAGTTATAAAGGTGAGTGGTCCAAGCTGTTCGGTAACGATCATCCGATCCATGTGGAGTTCGGAATGGGCAAAGGACAGTTTATCAGCCAAATGAGCTTTAAATATCCTGATATTAACTTTATCGGAGTGGATATGTATGATGAGCTGATCCGCCGTGCTGGAGATAAGGCTAGAGCAGTATGGGAGCCGGCAGGACATGAAACACCGCCTAACCTGAAATTGGCACTTGCAAATATTGATTATGCTGAGGAAGTATTTGCTCCGGGAGAGCTTGAACGGATTTATCTTAATTTCAGCGATCCATGGCCTAAAAGCAAGCATGCCCGGCGTCGTTTGACACATCCGCGTTTTCTTGACAAATATCGCGGTTTGCTTAGCGATCTAGGTGAAATTCATCTGAAAACAGATTCCCGCAGTCTTTTTGAGTTCTCATTAAATGCCTTTGCGGACTTTGGCTTGCAGATGAAAAATATTTCTTTGGACCTACATGCAGATGGCATCATCAACGAGGATCATATCATGACAGAATATGAGACGAAATTTGTCGGACGTGGCGTGAATATCCATCGTTGCGAGGCAATTGTAGGCGCAGAAGCACTCAAACAGTATCAGGCTACCCGATTGGATAAATATCGGTTGTAGTTACAAAGCACTGCTCCATAAGGCATGCTTCAATAAAAAAGCGGCAAGTCTCCATGTGGTTTGGAGGCTGCCGCTTTTTTTATTAACTATTCCAATAATTCGATGATACTCTGAGCACATTGTAACGGGTGATAGCGAGCGATTTCTTCAAGGTGGAGTTTGCGCTTGTTTTGCACATCCTCATAGTTGTTCAAGAGGCGCTCCATCCACATTTCGACAACCTCTAAAGATTCGATGGGTTCTCCGAAGCCGGCTGCAGTAAAGTAGCGGCAATTCTCCTCCTCCTGACCGGGAAGAGGGTGATGGAAGAGCATGGGAATACCCTTTGCCAGCCCTTCACTGCAAGTCATTCCACCCGGTTTTGTAACCAGCAGATCGGAGACCTCCATCAGCTTGTGGATTTCACGCGTAAAGCCGATTAAGGAAATATTAGGATGATTATAATGCGGGTCTTCTTTCATTTCCTTTAGCAGCTGCTCATTTTTGCCGAGACAGAAAACAATTTGAATCTTGTCACGCCATTCCGCCAGACAAGCATTTACGACTTGGTCGTTCATGATTCCCCAGCCGCCGCCCATGACTAGAACGGTTGGCATCTCCCGCAGATTGAATTGCTCTCGAATCTCCTGCTTTCCGGGATGCTTCCAAAAATTAGGGTGTATCGGTATGCCTGTTACCTGAATTTTCGTGGCAGGAATATTTCGGCTGCGCAATTTGGATTTAACCTCAGGTGTTGAAACCAGATAAAGGTCTACCTCTGGGCTAATCCAGGTAGCATGCGCATCATAATCTGTTATAACGGTGACGAGCGGCACTTTTAAGGTAGGATCTAGTCTCTTTAGGCGGGATACTACAGCACCTGGAATAAAATGAGTGCAGACAATTACGTCAGGTTTCAGTTGTCTCACAATATTTTTGGCATGCGTATAAAATATACGATGCAAGGCAAGCGTGGTAAGACGATTAAATGATTTCTGGTGACGGTAGACATAACCCATTAATTTTGGCTGTGTCGTTACCGTCTTTCGGTAAGCAGACAGAATAATAGGTGCCATCTTGGGGTTTAGAAAATTTCCAAGTTCTAGCACCTTCGTTTGTAAATTAGGCGATAATTGGCGCAGACTGCTCGACAACGCATAAGCTGCTTGTGTATGTCCGGCGCCAAAACCTTCCGAGAGTATTAAGATTCTTTTTTTACGCAATGTTGATTCACCTATTCTCAAGGGTTTTCCCGGTTATTAACAATAAATGCTTCACATCCATAAGGCTATAGTACCAGCTGCTACGCAGGAACCGATCACTGCGCCAGCTATAACATCTGATGGATAATGCAATCCAAGATAAATACGAGAAAATCCGACAATACAAGCTAGCGGCAGCAGAATAACGGTCATAGCAGGAAACGCCAGCATATAAGGGATCGTAGAAGCAAAGATAGCTGTAGTATGACCAGATGGAAAAGAATGATCCTTTAATGGATTACGAAAAGTATTGGTTTCCGGTAACGCCAGATAAGGACGCATTCGCGGGTACAGCTTTTTGGCGATAGCTACGGGTATATGGCTGACAGCTAGTGCTGTCAAGGCTTGTAAACCTGTAGTTCTCCAAGGCTCAGGAGCTAATACCCATATCAGTATATTGATAACAATCGTGCTTGTAGCTCCACCCAAATGAGTAAGGTAAAAGAGCCAAAAGTTCAAAAAACGATTATGCATTCGTCCGTTGATCCACTTAAAAAGATGCCGCTCCCAGAGATGTAGTTTCATGAATAAATGTCTCATATCTAATTCCCTCCGCTAGTCCGGCTACCGTTAACAGATGTTAATGCAGTAATCCGTTCTATAGCTTAGATCTGTCTTAATCATACTTTTTAAAGGTAGTTCATTTCAAGGAAAAGCTCAGGTTTACTCGAAATTTGCCAGTTTTGACTTAGAGCACTATTACGCTTTACAATGATTCAAGCAGACTAAACCTGTTTAAAAGGGTAAGAGATAAATAAGGATTCAAAAAAAGGAATCCATAGAATTCTTTTAAACAGCATATATAAAAATTGTGAAGTCTGCCGAGAATAAGAATACTCTTGGTCTATTGTTAAGGGATGCAACAAAAGGGTCAGAAAGAACGTCAAGCAAGCTAGAGAGAAAAAAAAGAACACCAAGAGTGAAAAAAGGGGGCATCAAAAGGTCATGACAGACGCACTGTTTGTTACGCTCCAAGTGATCTTGGCAGCAATCGCAGTCTATCAGTTTACGTTTTCATTATTCGGGCTGCACAGGAAAAAGAAAAAGACGCAGTATAAGCCGGAAAAATCTTTTGCCGTACTTGTTGCCGCACATAACGAGGAAGAAGTTGTCGGCGCATTAATGGAGAATCTGAAGCAGCTTAATTATCCATCAGAACTGTACGATGTATTTGTAATTTGTGACAATTGTACAGACGGTACAGCTCGCATCGTTAGAGAACACGGCATGAACGCTTGTGTCCGCACCAATGCAAATCTGAGAGGTAAAGGCTACGCAATAGAATGGATGCTTAAAGAGCTGTGGGCTATGCCGCGGCAATATGATGCTGTTGTCATGTTCGATGCCGATAACTTGGCGCATACTGAGTTCCTGATGGAGATGAATAATGATCTTTGTTCAGGTGCACGGGTAATCCAAGGTTATATCGATACCAAGAATCCAGAGGATTCCTGGATTACAGCTGCTTATGGTATTTCGTACTGGTATATTAACCGTTTGTGGCAACTTTCACGCCATAATTTAAATATGGCTAACTTCCTTGGCGGAACCGGAATGTGTTTTGAGACCACACTTCTTAAAGAAATGGGCTGGGGAGCTACAAGTTTGGTCGAGGACTTGGAGTTTACGATGCGTAGTGCAGCACATGGTGTATATCCTAAGTTCAATTATGATGCAAAGGTATTTGATGAGAAGCCGTTAACCTTCAAGGCCTCCTCAAGACAGCGTCTGCGTTGGATGCAGGGGCACTTCACTGTTGCTCGCCGTTATTTTTTTCCATTGCTTTGGCAAAGTATTAAAGAACGCAGCTTAACGAAGTTTGACCTCGCGCTTTATGGAGCGAATGTATATATTGTATTGCTCACTTTTTTAATGACGGCGGTAATGTGGGTGGATATGGCGTTCTTTAACGGACCGAATATCGCTAACATTTACGGCAGCTTGCCGATCTGGCTCAGCTTCCTAGCTATTGGCGCCAATCTGGTGACTTTTGGTATTGCGATGGCATTAGAGAAGGTTACGTTTAAGAAAGTGTATGCTTATCTTGTATTCTTCCCGATCTACTTGATCTCGTGGTATCCGATTACGTTCTATGCGTTCTTCACGCAGAACAATAAGCAATGGAGCCATACCAAGCATACTCGCGTAGTACGACTTGAAGAGGTACAAAGTAAGCAGGTATAAAGTTCACGAAATTTCTGCATAAAAGGATTGACACCCCAAATAGTGTGGTGTATAGTATTCAAGTACGCAAATCATAGGGATTGCAAGAAGAAGCACCTGCTTCTCACCTGACTGGCATATTCGCCGGCTGGTTTTGATCTCAATGCTTTATGAATGTTAATGTTCATGAACGTTGATCAAACACGGGGTGTCGGGTGTTACCGGCACCCCTTTTTTATGGAGTTACGTGAGAATAGTTGTTAAAAAGATCCGGAGGTGGAGAGTTATCAGTAAGGAACATATGATCAATGATGAAATTCGGGCCAAAGAGGTACGGTTGGTTGGTGCGGAAGGTGAGCAAATCGGGATTAAACCGATCCGCGAAGCGCTGCAAATGGCGATCGATCTTAATCTGGATCTAGTCAATGTAGCACCACAGGCTAAGCCGCCGGTATGCCGCATCATGGATTACGGCAAGTTCCGTTATGAAACGCAGAAGAAAGAGAAGGAAGCGCGTAAAAACCAGAAGGTCGTTGATATCAAGGAAGTCTGGTTCCGTGCTAACATTGAGGAACATGATTATCAAACTAAGTTCCGCAATGTGATCAAGTTCTTGGGTGAGGGCGATAAAGTGAAGTGCTCCGTACGTTTCCGCGGACGTGAGATTACACACGCGAATATCGGCCAAAAAATCCTCGAACGAGTGAAGAACGAAGTGGCTGATATATCTGTTGTTGAGCGCCAGCCAAAGCTGGAAGGCCGCAGCATGATTATGATTTTGGCTCCTAAAGCTCAATAAATCTGGAGTCACTTGCTTATCTGCAATTTGGCGCCGCATAATATTCAAGGAGGAAACACCATGCCTAAGATGAAAACACACAGCAGCCTGAAAGGCCGCTTCAAAATTACCGGAACTGGTAAAGTAACACGTTACAAAGCTCACAAAAACCACTTGCTGTCCCACAAATCTAAACGCGCTAAGCGCGTTCTGAACGGAAATCCAGTAATGGCCCCTGGGGATGTAAGACGTTTGAAACAAGGATTGGCTAACTTGAAATAGTTTATTACACATTTTTGGGAGGTTTATTAATATGGCAAGAGTTAAGGGCGGATTTGTAGTTCGTCGTAAACATAAAAAAGTGTTGAAATTGGCAAAAGGTTATTTCGGTTCTAAACACCGTATTTTTAAAACAGCTAAAGAACAAGTAATGAAATCGATGGTTTACGCTTACCGCGACCGTCGTCAAACTAAACGTAACTTCCGCAGACTGTGGATCGTTCGTATTAATGCAGCAGCTCGTTTGAACGGTCTTTCTTACAGCAAGCTTGTATACGGCCTGAAATTGGCTGGTGTAGAAGTTAACCGTAAGATGCTGGCTGATCTGGCTGTGAATGATCTTAACGCATTCAACTCCTTGGCTGGTATTGCTAAAGAGAAAATCAACGCGTAAGTGTTGTAATATAACCGAAAAGCACCGCCTGCGGGTTGCCCATGCAGCGGTGCTTTTTTGTGCGGTAAGATAGGTAGGAAGCAGCATTGGGTTTCCCTACATAAAAGAAAAAGCTCTGCGGATGCAGAACTATTCCCAATACTTTATGGTATTTAATTGAGCAGCGAGCTTTTTGCTGATGTTGCGGCGTACTTTTCGCAGCTCGGAACGTTCATTAGCGGATTCATTGATCAGCTTCTCTTCGTCTGTCTCTGGGATAATAGCTGGAACCGGAGTAGGTGTGCCATCCTCTTCGACTGCGACAAAGGTTAGAAATGAAGTGGCAGCGACAGCGCGCTCTCCAGTATATAGATTTTCTGAAATGATCTTTACAAACACCTCTATGCTTGTCCGTCCAGTCCAGGAGACGAAGGATTCAAAACATACGGAGTCAGTAGGCCGAATGGGTCTCAAGAAGTCTACAGAGTCTGTAGAGGCTGTGACGACGTTAGTTCGACAATGGCGCATAGCTGAAATGGAGGCTACTTCATCGATGCCGCTCATAAGCTTGCCGCCGAATAATGTTTTGTGATTATTGACATCATTAGGGAAAACGCGTCCGGTTTTGAAGACACGGGATTCACGGCAATATTTGAAGGCCGGTGTTGTTTGTGGATTTATTTCTTCGGTCATGATCTGATAACTTCCTTTCAGTGCAATTACTAAGGAATCATAATAATAGAAAACACTTAAGTGTGCAATAATATTTGTAATGTGTTGGAATACTATACAGAGTAAAATCAGGGTTTCTGACATTAACCAGACATAACTATAACATGCTATGTCATGGAAAGCGGTTACTTGCTAAAAAGTGCAAATTATTATTGACCTGAGGTCATTTATGCACTGGATTTTAGATTTTATTGCAGTTATAATTTGAACTAATGGAATGTCCAAGCAGAACACAGAAGACATCCAATATTTTAAGGGGGATTACATTCAATGAAAAAAGGTTTAAAGCTATCTCTTGCAATGTTGCTGTCTCTTACAGTCGTTTTGACAGGCTGTGGAAACAACAATAACAACGCCGCTAAAGGTGAAACTAATGCAGGAACCAATGCAGGAACAAACGCACCTAAATCCGATTTCAAATTTGGTATGGTTACTGACATTGGTGGCGTAAACGATAAATCGTTTAACCAATCCGCATGGGAAGCATTGCAAGCTCTTGAAAAAGAAACAGGTAGTGGCGTTAAGTACTTGCAAAGTAAATCAAATGCTGACTATGAGCCAAACCTTAACTCCTTCGTTAAAGATGGATACAACTTGACTTGGGGTATTGGTTTTGATCTTGGCGACGCAATTAAAAAAGTAGCTACTGAGAACCCAAATGCTAACTTGGCTATCATTGATAGCGTAGTTGAAGCTCCTAACGTAGCTTCCGTTACTTTCTCCGAAAATGAAGGTTCTTTCTTGGTTGGGGTGGTTGCTGGTCTGACTACAAAAACTAACAAAGTTGCATTCATCGGTGGTCTGGAAAGCCCTGTAATCAAACGTTTTGAAGCTGGCTTTAAAGCTGGTGTAGCAGCAGTTAACCCTTCAGCTAAAGTAACACCTACTTATGCTGGTGGTTATGACAAACCAGACGTTGGTAAATCTCTTGCAGCTACATTGTATAACGACGGAAACGACATTATCTTCCCTGCTGCTGGACAAACAGGAAATGGCGTATTCAACGAAGCTAAAGCTCGTAACAAAGCAGGCGGTTCTAAAGTATGGGTTATTGGTGTAGATAAAGACCAATCCATCGAGTTTGGTACTGACGTTACTTTGACTTCCATGATCAAACGTGTAGACGAAGCTGTTCTTAAAGTTTCTAAAGAAGTAATTGACGGTACGTTCAAGGGTGGTACTACAACCGTTCTTGGTCTGAAAGATAATGGTGTAGGTATTTCTGATACTAAGGACAACGTTTCTGAAGAGATCCTGGCTAAAGTTGAAGAATACAAAAAACAAATCATTGATGGAACAATCACTGTTCCTTCCGAGTAATAGTTAGTCTCCATTTATTGCATTACAATAAGGATCAAAGAATAAGGCCGGTGTTGTGCTGGCCTTATTCCTTGTTAAAGCACTGGTTATGATATGAGGAACATAGATATACCGCCTTACAAAGGGCGGTACATCCGTGTCTATAAGGTAGTTATATATTCTGTGATGAGGGTGATTCCATGAGTGCTGCGGCTCCTGTCGTAGAGTTGAAGCAAATCACAAAACGCTTTCCCGGTATTGTTGCTAACGATTCCATTAGCTTGACGCTTAAAAAGGGTGAAATTCTTGCATTGCTTGGTGAGAATGGTGCAGGCAAGTCCACTTTAATGAATATTGTATTTGGATTGTATCAACCGGATGAAGGCAGTATTGAAATCGACGGGAAACCGGTTATTATTGATAACCCCAATAAAGCTATTGAGCTTGGTATTGGTATGGTTCATCAGCATTTCAAGCTTGTGGAGCCTTTTACGGTGACCGAGAATATTGTTCTTGGGATGGAGCCGAAAAAAGGTCTTAAAATTGACTATAAATCCGCTGCGGAACAGGTTCGGAAGCTATCGGAGCAATATGGCCTGCAAGTGAATCCAAATGCCGTTATTCATGACATTTCGGTAGGTATGCAGCAAAGGGTAGAGATTATGAAGACCCTGTACCGTGGAGCGGATATTCTCATATTTGATGAGCCGACCGCAGTACTTACGCCTCAAGAAATTACGGAACTCATGGCGATTATGAAGCGGCTTGTTGCAGAGGGAAAATCCATTATTTTGATCACGCATAAGCTTAAAGAAATCATGCAAATATCTGATCGGGTCACCATTATTAGACGTGGGAAAGTAATTGATACTGTGAATACCGCAGAGACTAACCCTAATGAGCTAGCTGAAAAAATGGTTGGGCGTGGCGTAACTTTCAAAGTGGACAAGAAAGCTCCTGAGGTTGGCCAATCTGTACTCAAACTGAAGGATGTCAGCAGTAAGAGTAAAGACGGGGTTTCCGTACTGGATGGTCTTAGCTTTGAAGTTAAAGCAGGGGAAATTCTCGGGATTGCTGGCGTAGATGGCAATGGACAAAGTGAGTTGATCCAGGCCATTACAGGTCTGCGCAAAATTGATTCGGGTTCGATTACCGTGTCTGGCAATGAAATTGCTAATTTATCACCGCGGAAGGTTTCAGAGATGAATGTCTCTCATATTCCTGAGGACCGCCACAAGCATGGGTTAGTGCTTGATTTCACCATGAGTGAGAATATGGTTTTGGAAACCTATTATAAGAGTCCTTACAACAAAAATGGCTTTTTGCAAAATGATGTCATTGATAAGTACGCAGCGAAGCTTATAGAGCAATTTGATGTACGTACACCTTCAATAGAGACCAAAGCCCGTTCTTTATCCGGCGGAAATCAACAGAAAGCGATTATTGCGCGGGAAATAGATAAAAATCCGACATTGTTAATTGCCGCACAACCTACACGCGGTCTAGATGTTGGGGCTATCGAATTTGTTCAGAAGCAACTCATAGCTCAGCGTGATCAAGGAAAGGCTGTTCTACTTATTTCCTTTGAATTGGACGAGATTATGAACGTCTCTGACAGAATCGCTGTTATCTATGAAGGGAAAATTGTCGGTGAAGTGTTCCCGCAAGATACGAATGATCAGGAACTGGGTCTTATGATGGCAGGCAGCTTGCAGCGGGGAGGTAAGGCAGTTGAATAAGTTCAAAAAAATCTTCACAACTGACAGCTACATCGTTCCTCTGGTTGCCATCGTGCTTGGTTTTCTTGTGGGAGCAATAGTTATGCTTCTGGGCGGTTATGATCCGATAACTGCTTACTCCGCACTGTTCAAACGGGTGTTTGGTAATTTGTATAACTTTGGTGAAGCTGTGCGCGAAATGACACCATTAATGCTTACAGGGCTAGCCGTAGCTTTCGCATTCCGTTCAGGGATGTTTAATATCGGGGCAGATGGCCAAGTAATGATTGGTATGACAGCGGCAACAGTGGTGGGTATTAAGATGGCAGGTCTGCCGTCCTTCCTGCTTGTCCCGCTTGCTGTAATTATTGCGGGTCTCTGCGGTGGTTTATGGGCAGGGATTGCCGGTTATTTGAAAGCAAAACGTGGGATTAATGAAGTTATTACCACAATCATGTTAAACTGGATCGCTCTTTACCTGTCGAATTATATCGTTAGAAACTTTTTGTTGCTTCCAGGACAAAATCGTTCCGAGGATATTCCGGCTTCACTTTCCATGACCTTTTTGAATTCGATATTTGATAATGCACGTCTACACTGGGGTACAGCTATTGCTCTTGCTGCAGCGGTATTCTTCTATGTGTACTTATGGAAGACCAAGCAGGGCTACGAAATGCGTGCAGTTGGTTACAATCCACATGCTGCCGAATATGCAGGGATGAATGTTGGACGTAACGTTATGAAGGCAATGTTCATAAGTGGTGTATTCGCCGGTCTGGCCGGAGCAGGAGAGGTGCTTGGTGTATTCCATTATCAAGCTATTTTCGCGGCATCGCCAGGATATGGATTTGATGGTATCGCCGTTGCTCTTCTTGGTTTAACACATCCACTTGGTGTTATTCTGGCTGCGATTCTCTACGGTACGCTGACTTATGGTTCTGCGGGTATGAGTTTTGCTGCAGATGTTCCACCGGAGCTTATTCGTATCGTTATTGGTTCAATCATATTCTTTATTGCGGCACAAGGGATTGTGCGCTGGGTGCTTAAGCCCTTTTACTTCAAGCGCAAGAAAGAGAAGGTGTTATAGATGGATCTGCAGACGTTAGGTCAACTGCTTAATACAACGCTTGTTTTTTCCACAGCGCTCATTTTTGCCTCACTTGGCGGCATCTTCTCTGAACGTTCCGGTGTCGTAAACATTGGACTTGAAGGTTTGATGATGTTTGGTGCCTTTGCGGCAGCAGTAGGCGGTTATTATGCTCAGGACGCTGGAATGGGCGAATGGGCTCCTTGGGTTGGTGTACTCTGTGCTATAGCTGTTGGTGTGCTAGGCTCACTAATTCATGCGGTTGCATCTATAACCTTTAAATCTGATCAGACGATTAGTGGTACGGTTATTAACTTTTTAGCTGCAGGCAGCACGCTCTACATGGTAAAGCTCCTGTTTGATGGATCTGCTGAAACTCCGATCATTGACGGATTCAGCAAGGTTGCAATTCCTGGGCTCTCCAAAATCCCAGTGATTGGTGAAGGGATTTTTAATTCCTATCCTACAACTTATCTGGCCATAATACTGGTCATCGTTATTTATTTGGTTCTGTTTAAGACGCCATTTGGATTGCGTTTGCGTGCTGTAGGTGAGCATCCAAGTGCTGCAGATACACTAGGTGTAAAAGTTAATCGGATGAGATATATCGGTGTAATGTTGAGTGGATTGATGGCGGGTATTGGTGGGGCTACAATCACTTTAACAACGACCGGAACCTTTGGACATAATACAATCTCTGGTCAAGGTTTTATCGCCATTGCAGCGATGATCTTTGGGAAATGGAATCCACTTGGTGCCTTTGGTGCAGCGGTATTCTTCGGATTCTCCCAAGCGATTCGCAACTATGTTCAATTGTATGAGTGGTCACAAAATATTCCTCAAGAGTTTATCTTTATGATCCCTTATGTACTGACTATCATCGTACTGGTAGGGGCTGTAGGCCGTTCCTCTGCTCCTAAGGCATTAGGACAGCCATACGATCCTGGTAAGCGATAGAAATGTAACTTTTCAAAGCCGTATTTCCGGTCTTTTCCCGGAAATACGGCTTTTTTATTAGGATCAGCAAGGATAAACATTGAGGTAGGAGGGCAAGTGTACAGGCGAAGGTCCTTTCCAACGAATAGACTGTTTTGTAGATGATGCGAATGAGAGGCGTACAAAACATTTAGGAGGGGATCATATGACTAAGCCAGTTACGAAGAAGCAAGTTATGAGACTCGTAGGTAAGCAGATCATTGCAGTAAAAAAAGACGGTACTCAGGTGACAGGTAAACTGCTGCGTGTATCCGGAAATCGTCTGATATTACAACGCGTAAGTGGTAAAAAAGTACAAACCAAAGCAATCATTCCTTTAGTGTTGTTTGATTTGCTTGCCATTGGTACAGCACCTTATGCTTTTGGTGGTGGCTATGGCGGTGGAGTGCCTTATGGTGGAGGTCCTGGCTATGGCAATCCTTATGGAGGCTATGGGTACGGAGGCACACCCTATCCACCTTTCGGATTCTTTTAAGTTCAGTTGAGTTTGATTTAATTAGATGAACCTTTTTTCCAGTTCGTAACAGAAGCTTAGGGATTGATAACGGGCTACGCTGTAGCCCAATTTTTGATAAAAGGCAAGAGCTGCTGTATTTCCTAAATCGACGGATACCTTAGCCCGATGACATCCGCGTGATAGTGCAAATCGTTCTGCTCGATCCATGAGCATATTCCCCAAGTGTTTGCGCCGTGCTGCGGGTGCTATGGCTAACATATCGATATAAAGTAAATCACCATGCAGCAGGAAATGGACAAACCCCATTGGATCACTCTCATAGTCGGGACAGGCGACTAAGGTGATACCGTGTCCCAGACGACGGGGGATATCTTTTTTGATTTTGGCAATTTCAGTCTTTGGCAAATGAGATAATGGTACAAGCTGTCGCTCGATTAAATCAAGGATAATGACGTCATCCTGCTTGGGTCGACGATAACGGATCATAGAGCGCCCCCTTTCTACGCATTGTCGTACATCATATGTCGGGAGCGGGGTGGGGGTTCCCAGCACGTAGAAGTAGGAGTTGTGACAATATTAAAAATAAGGGTATTGACTTATCCATGTTAGGAATCATATAATGTGTCTAAACATTTTATCGAACATACATGTATCGGCAATGATGAGGACGAAGTTTTAAGGGCTCTTTTGCTCAGAGAGTGTGAGGATCTGCTGCAACCTCCACCGAAATCCCTTATATACGAGCTCACCTCGGAGCTGTTTTCCTGAAAGGTCCACTGGCTAGAGTGGTGGAATTATTAGGGGAAATCGTTTAGTCCGCGTTAGGGACTTCAGGTTACAGAGATTAGGGCCCTTGCCTACATCGATGGATTTTTGTATACCTGATAAGGCGTTGCATCGCGAGATGTAATGCAAACATGGGTGGTACCACGGAAGATCAACCTTTCGTCCCTCACGCGCTAATACTGTGCGTGGGAGGCGAAAGGTTTTTTTGTTTTATAAGGAACCATTTGCTGATGTATAAAGGACGGTCCGTCATTTGCATAATGAATGTTAAATATCGGAGGAGGAATACTGATGAGCGCGCAAATACCGGAATTACGGTCTACTGAGCAGTTAAAAGAAAAATGGATGGAGCCGGAGGTCATTTCCGGTTCCGAGATATTACTCCGCAGCCTTGTATTAGAAGGTGTAGACACTGTATTCGGATATCCGGGTGGAGCTGTATTGTACATCTATGATGCATTGTACGGTTTTACGGATTTCAATCACGTGTTAACACGTCATGAGCAAGGTGCTATTCATGCAGCTGACGGTTACGCTAGAGCAAGTGGCAAACCAGGGGTATGTATTGCTACCTCGGGTCCCGGAGCAACGAATCTTGTAACAGGTATTGCTACAGCATATATGGACTCCACTCCATTGGTTGTAATCACAGGTAACGTATTCTCCAGCCTGATCGGTACAGATGCTTTCCAGGAAGCAGACATTACCGGGATAACGATGCCAATTACTAAGCATAGCTACTTTGTAAGAGATGTTGAGGATCTCCCGCGTGTTATACATGAAGCTTTCCATGTGGCGAATACCGGTCGTAAAGGTCCAGTGTTGATCGATATTCCGAAAGACGTGTCAGCAGCGAAGACGTTGTTCACACCAGTGAAAACAGTGAATCTTAGGGGCTACAATCCTTGTACAGTTCCAAACAAACTGCAGCTTGATAAATTGGTTCGTGCGATTGCGGTTGCTGAACGTCCGATTATCATTGCAGGTGGTGGAGTTATTTACTCCGGAGCACATGAAGCTATGTTCGAATTCGTGAAACGGACAGAGATTCCAATTACTACAACCTTGCTGGGTCTCGGAGCTTTCCCTAGTGCAGAAGAACTTTGGATGGGAATGCCGGGTATGCATGGTACGTATACCGCGAATAATGCGATTCAACAGTGCGATTTGCTCATTAATATCGGTGCACGTTTTGATGATCGTGTTACTGGCAGACTGGACGGCTTCGCGCCAAAAGCCAAAATCGTGCATATCGATATAGACCCTGCAGAAATCGGGAAAAATGTATCGCCTGATATTCCGATTGTAGGCGATGTGAAAACTGTATTGGAAATGCTGAATCCTGAGGTTGGCCGCGCATCTAATGCTGATGCTTGGAGAACACAGATTGCTCAGTGGAAGCTAGATCAGCCGCTTCGGTATAAGGATTCAGAAACAGAGCTTAAACCACAATGGGTGATTGAAATGATCAATGACACCACTAAAGGTGAAGCGATTGTCACAACGGATGTTGGTCAGCATCAAATGTGGGCTGCACAATACTATAAGTTCAATCATCCGCGTTCATGGATTACTTCAGGCGGTCTTGGAACGATGGGCTTCGGATTCCCGTCAGCTATCGGTGCACAGATGGCACATCCTGAACGGTTGGTAGTATCGATTAATGGTGATGGCGGCATGCAAATGTGTTCCCAAGAGCTAGCAATATGTGCGATTAACAATATACCAGTCAAAATTGTAGTAATTAACAATCAGGTGCTTGGCATGGTTCGCCAATGGCAGAATCTTATCTATGATAAACGTTACAGCTTTACAGATCTCGCAGGCAGTCCGGACTTCGTTAAGCTGGCTGAGGCCTATGGCGTAAAAGGTCTACGGGCGACGAATAAGGAAGAAGCACGTGATGCATGGCAGAAGGCACTGGAAACACCGGGTCCAGTATTGGTAGAATTCGTTGTTCCAAAAGACGAGAATGTCTACCCGATGGTAACTCAAGGTTCAACCATCGATCATATGCTGATGGGGGATGAATAACAGTGACAAGACATACGATTTCTGTACTCGTAAATGACCAGCCGGGTGTGCTTCAACGGGTGTCGGGTTTGTTCGGTCGCCGCGGATTTAATATTGAGAGTATTACGGTTGGCCAGTCTGAAGAGGTTGGATTGTCCCGGATGGTTATCGTTACTCTTGGAGACCAGCATACGCTTGAACAAATCGAGAAGCAGCTCTACAAGTTAATTGATGTAATTAAAGTCGTTGATCTTGGATCTAAGCCAATGGTTGCTCGTGAGCTGGCTCTGATTAAAGTGAATGCTGATCCAAGTGAGCGTCCGGAAATTATGGGCGTTGTAGAAACCTTCCGGGCTTCAGTTGTTGATATTGGCAGCACTACATTGTTAGTACAGGTAGTTGGAGATACAGTGAAGATTGATGCGATGATCGAGCTTTTGAAACCTTATGGAATCAGAGAGCTGTCTCGCACGGGTATTACGGCTATGGTACGCGGTAACTCTTAAATATTTTATTTTGCGACTTTAACGGATTACTGCTTGATTGCATTAATCTGATATGATATGAATGAACTTCCCGCTAAAGAGCGGGAGCTTGAGGAGCAGCTAGATCTTCTATGAATCCAGTTCTCTTGAAGCACCCGCTCTTTATGATGGGTCTCAAATTAAAGGAGGATATTGACAATGGCAGTTACAACGTACTATGAACAGGATGCAGAACTTAGTGTATTAAAAGGAAAGACAATTGCGGTAATCGGGTACGGTAGCCAAGGACATGCCCAAGCACAAAACCTGCGTGACAGTGGTCTTCAAGTTGTCATCGGTCTTCGTGAAGGTAAATCTTTTGAAACTGCGAAAAATGACGGTTTTGAAGTATTGCCAGTTGCTGAAGCAGTATCCCGTGCAGATGTTGTGCAAATCCTAATGCCAGATGAAACACAGGCTTCGGTATATAAAAATGAAGTAGAACCAAACCTCAAAAAAGGCGCAGCTTTGATGTTCTCCCACGGCTTTAACGTACACTTTGGACAAATCGTTGCTCCTAAAGATGCAGACGTGCTGCTTGTAGCACCAAAATCTCCAGGTCACATGGTTCGTCGTACTTATGTTGAAGGCTTTGGCGTTCCTGGCTTGATTGCTATCGAACAAGATGCAACTGGAAAAGCTAAAGAAATCGGTCTTGCTTATGCAAAAGGTATCGGCTGTACACGTGCAGGGGTTATCGAAACTTCTTTCCGTGAAGAAACCGAAACTGACTTGTTCGGTGAACAAGCTGTACTTTGCGGTGGTGTATCCGCACTGATCAAAGCTGGCTTCGAAACATTGACTGAAGCAGGATATGCTCCTGAAATGGCTTACTTCGAATGTCTGCACGAATTGAAGCTGATCGTTGACATGGTATACGAAGGCGGATTGTCCAGCATGCGCGATTCCATCAGTAACACTGCTGAGTACGGTGACTATGTAACTGGACCACGCATTGTAACTGAAGATACTAAAAAAGCTATGAAAGCTGTTCTGACAGATATTCAAGAAGGTAAATTCGCTCGTGACTTTATCCTTGAAAACCAATCCGGACGTGCTTTCCTTACCGCTACTCGCCGCAACGAAGCTGCTCACCCAGTAGAAGTTGTAGGTAGCCAATTGCGTGAAATGATGCACTGGATTAAGAAATAATCATAATCATACTTATGATTAAATAGTATTACCTTCAAATGCGGCCGTGACTTTGCGAGCCGCATTTGAGAGTTTCAGCACAATTTTTGGGAGGTGCTTAGCATGCGGAAAATTTATGTGTTCGATACGACACTGCGAGATGGAGAGCAGTCACCAGGTGTGAACCTCAACACGCGTGAGAAAGTGGAGATCGCTTACCAGTTAGAGAAGCTGGGAATTGATCGCATGGAAGCGGGTTTTCCTGCAGCTTCTCCAGGTGATCTAGCTTCTGTTAATGCGGTGGCAAGAGCTGTGAAGAACGTCACGGTAATCGGCCTTTCTCGTTCTAGAGAGACAGATATTGATGCTGTAAAAGAAGCACTACAGGGAGCGCAGGACCCTTGTATTCATATTTTTCTAGCTACATCTCCTATTCACCGCCAGCATAAGCTACGGATGGATAAGGCTCAGGTGTTGGAAACTGCACAGTCTGCTATCCGATACGCTAAAAAATATTTCCCTAAGCTCGAGTTTTCATTAGAAGACGCGGGCCGTACGGAGTATGATTTCATGGCTGAAATGGTCGGCATGGCTATCCGGGAAGGCGCTAATGTTGTTAATATCCCGGATACTGTAGGTTATTTGAATCCTTCGGAGTACGGAGCTATCTTTAAATATCTAAAAGAGAATGTGCCTGATATTGAACGCGTACAGCTTAGTGCCCATTGTCATAACGATCTTGGTATGGCTACAGCAAATACGCTGGCTGCGATTCAGAATGGTGCAGATCAGATCGAAGGAACGATCAACGGTATCGGTGAACGTGCCGGGAACACAGCGATTGAAGAAGTTGCGCTAGCGCTTGAGACACGGGCTGAATTTTTTGGCGCAAAAACATCGCTTACGTTATCCGAGATCTCTCGCACAAGCCGTCTGGTCAGCAAGCTGACAGGTATGGTGGTTCCAGGGAATAAAGCGATTGTAGGAGCTAACGCATTTGCTCATGAATCGGGTATTCACCAGGACGGGATGCTGAAAGAGAAAACTACCTACGAGATCATGACACCGGAGACTATTGGACTTAAAGAGAGCAAGCTGGTACTCGGCAAACACTCTGGACGTCACGCTTTCCGCGATAAGTTGAGTGATCTAGGGTATGATGTGTCCGAAGAAGAGCTGAACACCGCTTTTTCTAGATTTAAGGATTTGGCAGATAAGAAAAAAGAAGTATCAGATGAAGACATTTTGGCTTTGATTGAAGAGAAATTAATTGATACGCCAGAAGTCTTTAAGCTGCAAACGATGTTCGTTACTTATGGTAATGAAGCTGTTCCAACCGCCAAGGTTATTATTGCGGGTCCGGAAGACCAGCCGATTGTAGCTGAGGCAGAAGGTAATGGTTCAGTAGATGCCATCTACAATGCTATTGATAAAGCCACGAATGAGGAAGTTACCCTTGGAGATTATTCGATTAAATCGGTCTCCCGTGGTAAAGATGCGCAAGGTGAGGTTCATGTAGTACTGTCGCAGGGAGAAGTAGCTGCACAAGGTCGTGGACTTAGCACCGATATTCTGGAAGCAAGTGCCCGCGCTTATATTGATGCGCTTAACAAGCTTCTGGAGAAACGCAAGACTTACACCAAACGTGATCACGCTAGTCTATAAAATGTACAATGTTATTTTTACTTTCCATTAAGTAGTAAATAAGACAGGGATATGCGAGTTATTGCGCATATCCCTGTTTTTTTTTGCAATAAAAAGATCTCTAAGACTGCAATAGGACGCTGTTCAGATTATGTATAGATGGACTATTTACAATAGTTGTTAGGTTGCAAATTTATATCATGAGAAAGGGTCAAGGAGGTTAATGCGGGGAGTAGAGTACGGGATTCAAAGGATAAAGCTTAGGAAAAGCACGATAAACGGAGTGACAAAGGAGGCATTTTTAATAATGTTATCAAAAAAGAAAATTAGCGCATTGCTCGTAGTATTCTTGCTTGTGACGCAATGGGCTTACAGCTTTGGCTTTGGAGTCAATTCGCAGGCATATGCGAGTGGCAACGGTACTGTAATTGGAGATGACCTCATTACTAGTGTTACGCTTGCTGTATACACCGATGATAAATACACAAATACGGTTACAGAAAGCGTATATGAACTTGATTCCTATTCGGAATTGAACTATACATGGTCACTTCCAGATGGGCATGGATATAAGGATGGGTCCACCTATACCTTTGATCTTCCAACACAGTTTGAACTTTATAACGATCTGAATGGTGATCTTATTTTTGACGATGAACCTGTAGGGACTTATACCGTCGACAAAAATACTAACCGCGTTGTATTTACATTTAATGCTTATATCGAAACCCACGATAAAGTGGGAGGGACTTTCTCCGTAAGGTCGCTTTTGAGCTCCAAGAAGATTACTGGCTCCACGAAGCAAACCCTGATTTTCCCGATACAAGGCGGTACTCAGACCATTGAGCTTAATTTTAAGCCGAAGGTTAGCTCTACTATAGAAAAAGACGGTTCGCCTAAGCCGCAGTATTATAACCCAACAAGCATCGCTTGGACGGTTGATGTGAATAAGGCACTGGAAAGCGTAAAAAATGCAGTTGTCACAGACACACTCCCTGCGGGATTATCACTGAATACGGTATCTATTGCTGTTTATGAGCTTGATGTGAAGGTCGATGGGACTGTGAGTCTTGGCAATATAGTGGACAGCAGCAAGTATGATGTGACAGGATCCACTTTGGGAGAGTTAAAGCTGAAATTTGCGGATAACCCGCTTACTAAGGCCTACCGGATTGGCTTTTCTACGGATATTACTGGTACTGGTGTAGATGCGAAAACCTTTTTGAATGAGGCAGTCTTAACAGGAGATAACGGATTTTCTAAAAAGGCTAGCACTACAGTTACAGTAGGACGTGGCAAACCACTATCGAAAGAGTCCACTAAATACGATGCAGCGAATCAGGTGATTTCCTGGGCTGTTAATTTCAATTACAATGAAAAAACAATTTTAGCGGCAAATGCTATTTTGAAGGATACATTCAATAACACCCAAGATCTGATTCTCAGCTCGGTTAAAGTTTATCCTGTAACGATCGACAGTAATGGCAACGGGGTTAAAAGCGCGGAAATCGCTTCAAGCGAATATACAATAACTCCAACAACTGCAACGGGATTAAATGGTTTTGATCTGAAATTTAACAATGATATTAATTCTGCCTACCGTATTGAATATCAGACAAAGGCAAATGGCAGAGTATTTGATGATGGCAAGATTACGAACAAGATTACTTATGATGGAAAAACAGAAACGGGTTACAGTGATATCAAGCAGCAAATTCTCCATAAAAATTATAGCAACGTTAATTATGCGACTAAGACCCTCGATTGGACTATCCAAATTAACGATGACAGCAAGACTATGGAAAATTTAGTGGTGACAGATACTTTTGGCAATGCCGGATTAAAGCTTGTCCCGGGTACATTAAAGGTTCAACCAACTAAAGGTGGAACTGCTACCGTCCATAGTGTTGTTTACAATGCGCATGATCCGGTTGCAGTAAACGATGGATTTGTGATTACTTTTAATGCGCCGATAAATGAGCCTTACACAATTACTTATACAACAAGCTTTAACTATGATTGGCTGGCTCCGGGCAAAACTCAATTCACTAATACAGGTGCACTCGATTGGAAAGAAACGGTTAATGGGGTGCAGGAGTCTAAGCACAAAGAAGCGACCGTAACCTTTAATCCAAGAGATGAGGTTAAAAACAATGGGAAGAAGAGTGGTTCCTACAATGCTGTAACTAAGGAAATCACTTGGAACATTGGGGCTAATTATAATCAGAAAACGTTAAGCCAAGCTCAACTGGTTGATACCATTTCAGCTGGCCAAGTTGTAAATATGGATTCTGTGAAAGTGAATAAATGGGAGTATGGAAAGGATGGAAATCCTTCTCCTCAAGCTAGTGTGAATTCCGCTGATTATAAAGTGGAGCTGGATGGCAGTGAGCTGAAGGTGACATTTAATAAAACGATTAATTATGCGTTCTACGTCACTTTCAAAACAACGTTCGCGGATCAAGCGATTGATTCAAATGAAATTAAAAATACAGCTACGTTATATGATGGTACGAAAGTAGAGTCCGCTAAACTGCAAGCTTCTGTTAATATCCCTCAGGGCGGGGAATATGTTAACAAAGAAGGTGCGCAGGATGGCAATAAAATACATTGGACGGTTTACATCAACCGTAACCAATCTTTTGTAAAAGAAGCGGTAATTACGGATATTCCAAGCGACAATCAAATCTTGCTGTCCAATACATTCCATGTCTACAAAACGAAAGTTGCAAGCAATGGGGATGTAACATCCACCAACCAAGAATTGGTGAGTGGTACAGATTATAAGCTGGAAATCACAACGGATAATGACGGAAAAGAAAGCTTTAAGCTTAGTTTCCTGAAGGATATTTCCGAAGCTTATATTTTAAAATATGATTCCCTGATCACAGCACAAAACAATGATAAGGTAACCAATCAGGTTAGTTTTGATGGTAAAAACATCAAGGTAGTTCCAGGTGTAAGCACCGAGGAAATTATCGTTAAGCTCTCTAGCGGCTCCGGTACAGGAAGCGGCGTAAGAGGACCGTTGACGATTACCAAAGTAGAAGACGGGAATACCAGCAAGGTGTTAAGTGGGGCCGTTTTTGATCTGTATCGCGTAGTTGATGCCGATAAGATCTGGATTAAGGAAGGCACGACGGATACAAACGGGATACTTGAATTTACCAAACTGACAGGTGGGAAATATGTATTAATTGAGAAAACAGCACCTGCTGGTTATGTTCTTGATCAAACACCACATGAAGTGACTATTTCTTCGACGACAGGGATAAGCCTTCAGGTTAAAAACAAAGTTCCGACACCAACAGCAACGCCTATACCGACCGTAACGCCAGCACCAACGGTAACACCAACGCCAGCGCCAACAGCAACACCAACGTCGACGCCGACAGCAACGCCAACGTCGACACCAACAGCAACACCAACGTCGACGCCAACAGCAACACCAACGTCGACGCCGACAGCAACACCAACGTCGACGCCGATAGTAACACCAACGTCGACGCCAACAGCAACACCAACGTCGACGCCAACAGCAACACCAACGTCGACGCCAGAGGAACCGACAGGTCCTATCTGGACACCATCACCGACTCCGGAAGTAGTCGTTACTTCTACGCCAACACCAACACCAGTTGTGGTGGCAACACCTTCACCAACACCGATGGTAACGCCAGTGTCGACAGCAACGCCAACGGTTACGCCAACAGCTACTCCAAGCCAGCCTGTGGCAACTAGTACGCCTGTTGTTCCGCAGGTAACTCCACCTGTGCAGAAAGAGATTACCAATGAAGATGTTCCTATTGAAGGTGAAATTCCACTTGGGGGAGTGCCAAGCCTGGGAGATGAGCCGGGACATGGTAAAGTAATTATTACTAAGGATGGCAAATGGGTCTACACACCTGATCCGGGCTATATTGGTAAAGATAAGTTCACCATTATTGTTACAGATGAGAATGGAAATGAAGAAGAAATCCTCATAGAGATTGATGTGGAGGAAGTACCAAAGGGTACAGTCACTAAGCCAGGAAATAACAGCAATAAACCGACTCAGCTTCCGAAAACGGGAGAAGACAGCGCATTTCCGATCTACTTGGTAGGTGGAAGTCTGGTACTACTAGGGTTTGTATTAACAAGACGATTCAAACGTAATAACTAGGAAGGTAATAATAAAGACACCCGGTTTTATCCGGGTGTCTTTATTATGTCTTGATAGGGTATTTAGCTCATCGCACTCTATGGTTAAACTGTTCCCATTGCTCGTACCAGTGCTCAACGCTGGCTGGAAGGCCAAGGTTAAGTTCCTTTTGGAACAAATCCTTGAGCAGCTTGTACTGCTCTTCCACAGCGGAACGTTCTCCAATACTGTCGTAGACCTTCATTAATCCTAAATGCCCTTGTTCAAAATAAGGCTGCAGCTGCACTACTCGTTGATAGACAGTAACGGCTTCGGCAATTCTGTTGCTTTCTATATAAAATTGGGCAATGCCCATTGCATGGTGCAGCCAAATGGTACGAAGGCGTTGCCGCTCACTTTCGGCCCATAAATAATCATAATCGTCAAAGTAATCTCCAGAATAAAGCTCGAATAAAACTTGATGCTCCGCACAATTAACTTCACTAATGGTTTCCAGAGCCAGAATCCCCTGTTCCCACTTATCTACATCGATCAACATTGATCCGGTTTCAAGGGTATAGCCTTCCCCCCCGCTAAGGTTGCTGATATGCAGGTCGACTTCATTCTGCTTTAAGCATTGCCGGACTTGATAAATTGTTGTATAGAGATGGGTAGAAGCCTTTTTCAGATTAAAGTCAGGCCACAGCAGTTCAATCAGCATGTCTTTACTTACAAAGCGGTTGCGATTATGGAGCAAAAAAGCAAATAACTCTTGGGCCTTAGAGGTTCTCCAACGCAGATTATTCAGAGATTGTCCACCTCGTTCAAAACGAAGCGATTGAAGACAACGAATGGTTACCTCTTCTGTTGCAATGATGAGTTTTGGGGCAAGTGACAATCTTTCTTCTAACCGTTGGACGGCCTTCAGTAGTCGGTCATTTCGCACAGGCTTCAAAATATAATCGAGCGCATTGATCTCAAAGGCTTCCACAGCATAATGGTTATACGCGGTAACAAAGATAATATTTGCGTTTGGACAGGTCTCTTGGAGCATCTCGGCAGCTTGAAGACCATTAATTTCAGGCATTTCAATATCAATAAAAATAACGTCAGGATGATAAGACGGAGCCTCTTGAATGGCCTGCGAGGGGTCCGTATAGGAAGCGGCTATATGTATGGATGGTATTTTTTTTAACATAAACTCTAATTTCACAAGGGCAAGCCGTTCATCGTCAACTAATATTGCCTGAATCATTATTAATCACCACTCAGATATAGTATTTTAGCCAAAAATACGTCGAATCCTTACTTGATATTTGGGTTCACAATAGTTTGTCTGTTAATCAGAAAGTTTTCGAATCGGATTTTTTTTGTCAGAAGGAATAATAAAACTCACAGAAGTTCCTTTCCCTTCGGAGCTTTTAATCTGCAGCCCTTTTCCGTAGACCCGCAACAGCCGTTTATGTGTATTTAAAAATCCGATTCCTCGTACATCATTAGACGGATTGCTGAGCAACTGCTGGAGTTGTTCGTTTTTCATGCCTTGGCCATTGTCTGATATCGTGATTTCAATATCGCCAGCTTGTTCCTTGATGGTTATGGACACCGTTCCTCCTTGGGAGCGACTCAAAATACCGTGCCGGACAGCATTTTCAACCAGTGGCTGTATAGTCAGAGGCGGCAGCTGAAAATGCAAGCTTTCCTCATAATCCCAATGAATGGTCATCCTATCTTCAAAGCGCTCCTTCTCTATGTAGAGGTAGGCATGAACAAGCTCAAGCTCTCGTTCAATCGGTATCATAGGCTCAGCATTCAGGAAATTGAAGCTTAAACGCAAATAAGAGCTGAAGGCATCCACAAGGTGACTCATTCTATTAATATCAAAAGAGGCCAGCGCGGATATTGAATTTAATGTGTTGAACAAGAAATGTGGTTGTATTTGCGCTTGAAGATAGGCAGCTTCCACACGAAGCCGTTCGTTTACGGACTGTTTTAGATCTGTTAAGGAGCGTACACGGGCCTTCAGCTCTATTGCATTCATAGGCTTCATTACATAGTCATTTGCACCTGAAATGAATCCGGTATAAATATCTTCTGGTTGGTTTCGTGCCGTCAGAAGCAAAATGGGAAGCTCAGCAATGGTGTAACGTTCACGAATTCTATGCGCCAGTTCATACCCGGACATTTGTGGCATCATTACATCTGTAATAATTAAATCCCACTGAGCGGTATCCAGCAATAGTAAAGCATCGTTTCCGCTGGTCACCGTAACGATTTCATAGTCCTTGATGGAAAGTACGTTGGTAAGTATTTTTAGATTAACCGGATCATCATCTACAGCCAGAAGCTTGGGTCTCCTGCCATGGGCTGATGAAACGATACCCGGCGCGGTTAATTTGGATAAAGTGATCATAGATGGCGTGTCCGAGAATTCAGTCATAGAGGGCAGTTCTGAATTCAATACCCGGCTGGTTGAATCGTATAACGGCATTGTGAATGTGAAGGTAGTACCTTCTCCAAGTGTAGAGACTACACTTATTTTCCCGCCGTGAAGTTCAACTAACTGCTTGCTGGTGCTTAATCCAAGCCCGATGCCACCGCTAACTTCGTTCATGCTGGAGTCGCCCTGTTCATAGGGCTGGAAAGCTCTGAGCAACGTCTCCTCGTTCATGCCAAGACCAGTATCCGTAATATGAATCTGCGCCGATTTTTTATGAATATCTGCATGGATTCTTATCGTGCCTACAGTCGTATATTTAACAGCATTTTGAAGCAGATTGAACAAGATCTGAATGAGTCTTTTTTCATCAGCCACAATAGAAGGGAATGAATCTGGTATTTCTGAGATTAAGGTTAAAGATTTCCCTTCTGTTAAGAATTTGAACATATCAAGCACACCCACTGCGAAGGATTGAATCTTAAGTTCTCTGAGCTGCAATTGTATATTGCTTTCACGGAGCTGGGATTGATCCAGCAGATCGTCTACCAGAAGGGACATACGTCTTCCAACGGTAATGAGCAGTTTTAAATTCTCAGCATTTTGATGCGTTACAGTGTCACGCTCGCTGTCCAGAACAGTTTCGGCAATGTTAATGATACTGTACAGCGGATTTTTTAATTCATGTGAGGTGTTAGCCAAAAAAACATCCTTTTGCGTAACACTTCTCTGCA
This sequence comes from Paenibacillus sp. FSL H3-0329, assembly GCF_037963285.1. Taxonomy (NCBI): domain Bacteria; kingdom Bacillati; phylum Bacillota; class Bacilli; order Caryophanales; family Paenibacillaceae; genus Paenibacillus; species Paenibacillus sp. FSL H3-0329. Next base: position 1,452,784 of record NZ_CP150150.1, read on the forward strand.
GGCTGTGCGCCAGTTTTTCTGTCTCCTTAGTATTCCAGTGATATCGCTTAAATCCAAAAGTCGCAAAGCACAAAAAGGCGATAATTAGATCAAAAGGATAATAGGTAACGTTGACCCAGTTATAATTCTTGAACATTCCCCAAAGTGTGCTGTTAACGATGGCAAGCATGGATAACAACAGGAAAATAGAGCCTTCGTAATTTTTAACAATAGATCTCAGAAAAAGAATTACGACACCTAATGCTAAAACTAATAAATTTATGCCGAAAATCAGTGTGTGAAATTCATAATAGTGAACAACGGGTCCAAATAATATGAACAGGATGTCTACTATGGACAGGATGGTTAGGATACGAATACTTTTTATTTTTAAATCCGCGAACAAAAGATGTTTGCTTGTCTGCAGGATAAAAATAAATACAGCAATATAAGAGATAAAAAATAGTTTGAAATTCCATTGATAGTTCAAGGGAAGTACGTGCAATAAAAGCCTGTCATCATCTATAAGTACAGTAGTTATAGCGGATATTACCAGCAGAAAAAAATAGATCAACATCTTTTGCCGCAGCCCAATTATATATAAAATAACAGCATATACAGCGTGCAGCAGTAGAACAACACATAATAGCAACTGTAGGCTAATAGATAGCAGTCTTTCCTGTGTTAAAGCTTTTTCGCTGCCAAATACAATCGTTTTAGAAATTCCCCCCGTTTGGGAGAAGGAATAGTTGGCTACATGGATCACAATTTCAATCTCACTTTTATCGGTTGTAAAGGATACTGAATAAGGCAGTATGTATGGGATATAGTGCTCTTTATTCTCAGCAGGAGTGCCAGAGCTGCCCAGCCGTTCACCATTGATATACACTTCTGAAGAAGAGCGAGCTCCGGAAATGAGAAGACTATAAGATTGCTTCTTATTATTATCTGTAAGCACACGTAGTCGATAGGAGCCGTAGCCATAAGCAGATTTATCACTATCGCTATCGCTAAGTGCATCTTTCCAGTTCCCCGGGACTTGTATATATTTTGTAGGAGCAGAGGTTAGAGATTGTTCGTTGAATGAAGGAAGCAGCATACCCGGGTAGAACTCCCACTGCCCATCTAAAATAAGAAGTTTGTCCGGATTCATATTTTGATCCCGTAAATCCAACACCCCATTGATCAATGTTGGTTGTGTGGTGTGTGGAGAAATCATTACCCATAGGATACGAAATCCAGTGAGTATAATAAGAAACAATGCGATAATTAAGAAGAGTTTTCTTTTAGTCATAATAGTTAAACATTATTCGACAACAAACTATATATTCCTCTCTTCGGCCTATTTCAAAAAATTCAAAAAAATTTATGCATAGGTTGCAGGGGGGAAGGATTGTCTGGCGTCTAACGTTTTGAAGGTGAAGGAGGGGAGAAAGCTGGAAGAGGCAGAATGGATTGCTGCTGTGCTGAACGGTCAACATCAAGCCTTTGGGCATTTGGTGACACGTTACCAAGGCATGGTATACAGAGTATGCGTCAAAATCACAGGGGAAGCCGAATCGGCCAAAGATATGGCTCAGGAGGTTTTTATAAAAGCATATAAAGCGCTCCCCTCTTTCAGAGGACAGTCCTCCTTCTCGACATGGCTGTATCGGATTGCCTACCGCACCTGTCTGGACTGGAAACGGGCCAACGATAGGGAGTGGAAGTACCGAAGTGCAGCTGATTACACAGAAAATGATTGGGTAACGTCTCAAACTCCGGAGCATGAGGTACTTGAGCAGGAAACATCAGCTGAATTAGGAGAGAATGTGAACAGTCTGGCGGAACCGTACCGGTCGGTCGTCCAGCTGTACTATTTTCAGCGGAATTCCTACCAAGAGATTGCAGAGCAAAAGGGAGTTTCCGTGAAAACAATCGAATCGCAGCTTTATCGAGCCAGACAGATGATGCGTAAACAAAGGGAGGAATGGCGATGAATTGTGCAATAGTGAAGGAATGGATGCCACATTATATAGACGGCCTACTGTCTCCAGAGATGGAGCTGAGTATCCGATTGCACATAGAGTCATGTCCTGATTGCGCAGAGTGGCTGGAGGAAGCCAAAGCAATGTCGGAGCTGTGGTCGGAAATGGATGCTGACAGAGAACAGCTGCAGGCGCAGATGGACTTCCCGGATCTCGCAGCAGATGTTATGACACATATTGAGCAGCTCGAAACAGGGCGCAGATCACGAGCGACTAAGGCGACAAATGTAAGACGTCGTTCTGCCCCAAAAACCTCATGGATTCATTATGGAGTGGCTGCTTGCCTCAGTTTGTTATTGTTGCAGTTTGGGGTATTTGAGAATTTGGCCTATGGCATTACCGAAATAAACGGCCATATGTCGAATTCAGTAACCCAGTGGTTTGGTGGCTTTGGGAGATAGAAATAAAATAATTGATCATTAATAGATGTTTAAATTGGCTAAAGTTTTGCTACCCAAATTTTAGGAGGATGTATTATGATTAAGAAGAGACGTTGGCTCACTTTTATGCTGGCTATGGTACCTGGAGTAGGTCATTTGTACTTAGGCTTTAAAAAGCAGGGTTTACAGTTTATGATCGGGGCGTCCTTATGTATAATGTTTATTCCGTCCGAGCCCTTGATCTTCCCGTTTGCCCTGGCGGCGCTGTGGTTTTATCAATTGTTTGATGCCCTGCAGAAGGCGGCTTGGATGAAAATAACTGCTGCTGAACACGAACGAATGATGTTTCATCCAGACAGCTTCGGAGCCCCTTGGACCATGGGGATGTCCTCTATGCCTGGATATCCGCATGAAGAGATCAATCCAGCTTGGGTGGGAATCGGCTGTGTTGTTGCTGGATTCCTCATGTTGGTAATCACAGCTTTCCCTACCCTTTGGGATATGCTGACTGAGATCAACATCGGCACGATCCTATTATCAGTGGGTCTGATTGCGTACGGACTGAAGATGTTAAGGAACAATACGAGAGCATAAGAAACGGGGATTTAACTATGGGGAGATGGAAAATAGGAAGTTTCACAGCAGCCTTGGGCTGCATTGCCCTTGGTGTCATTATCGTGATGGCTCAGTATGATATGATCAGCTATGAGGTGCTTGGTTTTTTATGGCCGGCGTTGTTGGTCTTATTCGGACTTGAGATGTTGATTAGACTTTTTATCAAATCCGATGTCAAAAGCCGTGTAAGCGGCTGGGCCATCCTGTTAATTATTGTACTGATCGGAGCAAGTGGTGCTCAGACAGTAATGGCGGGAGGTTCACTCAGCAATCTGATCGGTAATACACATCTAACTCCGCTTAGTGGGAATGTGGAAGTGAAAGAGAATATTACGACGCTCAAAATCGTACTTCCAAGTGGAAAAGTAAAGGTTGAGGGTGTAGCTGGAAGCTCTTTGGATTATGAGGGGAGTTTACTGCTGCCTGGAAAATCGCAAAGTGATGCTGAAAGTGCACTGGAAAAGAAATGGAAGGTTAGTACTGAAGGAGATACACTGATTATGGAGCTTGATTCCGATCATAATTGGTTCTCTAACATTCAGTTTGGATTCAATACCAAAAGTCCTTATCTAAATGTAAGTGCACCCAATAACCTTGCTGTTGAGGTTGAGACAAGTGATGGCTCTATAGAAGCCTGGAATCTAAAGTCAGGTATAGAGGTTGAGACAAGTAATGGTGCATTAAATATTCATGATATAGTCGGCGAAGTGGATGCGCATACCAGCAATGGGTCACTATCCGTACAGAATATCCAAGGTGAAGTTGAACTCGTGAGCTCTAATGGAGCCATAGTATTGGATAACATTGATGGGACGTTGTCAGCCAAGAGCAGCAACGGCAAAATTACTATAAACTCAGCAGTGACCGGAAACTGGAAATGTACATCCAGTAACGGGAAGGTTATAGTGGGCTTGCCGGCCGTGTCGGATGCGAAGATTATTGCAGATACAAGCAATGGCTCGCTGAAGGGGAATGTACCCTGGGATCGGGACGGCGATAGCTATGGTACCGCTGTGCTTGGTAAAGCCACTTATACTGTGGACTTAAGCACGAGTAATGGAAGTGTGACCGTGGACACAGCTGAATAAGAATGAATAAAAGGGAGCTGGGCTTCAGCGTATTGATTCTGCTGAGGCCTCAGCTCCTTTGTGATAGAACTTACCTACCAAGCATACGCTTTAGGGGCTTCACCGCCGGGTCCAGGGAATATTTCATCTAGTCGTTTAAGCACAGCTTCATCTAGCACAATCTCAAGACTGCGCAGCGCACTCTCAAATTGCTCCAGGGTGCGGGGGCCGATAATTGGAGCAGTTACAGCAGGATTAGCCAGTAACCAAGCAAGAGCGACATTATCCTGTGGTTCTCCCAGCTCCATACATAAGCTGGCAAAAGCCTCAAGCTGGCTCTTGTGCTGCTCTACACGATCTGCATTTCCGCCACTCCGGCTGCCCTCTATTTTTTTGAGTGCATTTCTTCCGAGCAGACCTCCATCGAGTGGGCTCCAAGGAATAATACCTAGCCCCAGATGGCGAGCGGCTGGCAAAACTTCAAGTTCAGGAAGCCGACAGGTCAGGCTGTATTTATGCTGCTCTGAGACTAGTCCAAGAAAACCACGAGCCTTTGCTTCTTGTTGAGCTATGGCGATATCCCAGCCTGCAAAGTTACTGGAACCGACATAACCAATCTTGCCTTGACTCACAGCCAGCTCGAAAGCCCCCCAGAGCTCTTCCCAGGACGTACTGCGGTCTATATGATGCATCTGGTACAATTCAATATGATCGGTCTGAAGACGCTGCAGGGACCCTTCAAGATGGCGGCGAATGATATATGAGGATAATCCTTCTTCATCATTAGGACCATCAAGGTTATCATTCATGGCTCCATAAACTTTGGTGGCTAGTACAACCTTTTCCCGCCGTCCGCCGCCTTGTTTAAACCAGCGTCCGATAATGGTTTCAGTCAGGCCAGAATTTTCGCCCCAGCCGTAAATGTTAGCGGTATCAAAAAAATTAACACCTGCATCCAGTGCAGCGTCCATGATGCGGAAGGCTTCTTTTTCATCCGTCTGCGGGCCAAAATTCATCGTTCCTAGACATAGGCGACTGACCTTCATGCCGGATTTGCCAAGCTTTGCATATTGCACTTCGCATTCACTCCTTTGATAGATGACTTCATATTAATTGTAAACATCTTCAGAACTAAGAGCAAATATGCTCAGCATTGACGGTAGTGGTCTGATCCTCTCTATTTATAGGCTACACCTATCAGCTCAATAGAATCTATATCTTTGTCCTTTACGACTGGGTATGATACAACAATATAAAGAAGAACTATGTCTGTTAGAGCAGAAAACTTGAGGAGTGACTGAGATGAGTGAAGTTAAAAAAATCGCCGTAATCGCAGGGGACGGTATTGGACCAGAAGTTGTAGCAGAAGCGGAAAAAGTATTAAAAGTAACAGAAGAAGTATTCGGTTATGCTTTTGAAACAGAGCACGCATTATTTGGCGGTATCGCAATAGACGAGAAGGGCACTCCGCTGCCGGAAGATACACTTGAAATCTGTCGTAGCGCAGATGCTGTGTTATTGGGTGCTGTTGGTGGACCAAAATGGGATAATAATCCAAAGGAGCTTCGTCCCGAAACCGGACTACTTGGAATTCGCAAAGCACTGGGGTTGTTCTCCAACCTGCGTCCAGCTGTCGTATTTGACTGTCTTAAGGATGCTTCGACTTTGAAGCCTGAAGTCCTGGAAGGCACAGATCTTATGGTAGTTCGCGAACTGACTGGCGGGATTTACTTCGGAGATAAATTGCGCCGTCAAGGAGAACATGGTGAAGAAGCTGTGGACACCTGTGTATATAACGTAATGGAAGTAGAACGAATTGTCCGCCAAGCTTTTGAGATTGCCGGCAAGCGCCGTAATAAACTGGCGAGTGTTGATAAAGCGAATGTACTTGAAACTTCACGTTTGTGGCGTGAGGTTGTGAATAAGATTGCTCCAGAATATCCGGAGGTAGAGGTAGAGCATGTACTGGTTGATAACTGCGCAATGCAGCTGCTGCGCCGTCCATCTAGCTTTGACGTTATCGTTACTGAGAACATGTTTGGTGATATCTTGAGCGACGAGGCTGCTATGCTGACAGGATCTATCGGTATGCTTGCTTCAGCTTCGATGGGTGACGGCAACTATGGTCTCTACGAGCCCGTTCACGGCTCTGCTCCTGATATTGCCGGACAAGGGCTTGCGAACCCGATCGCAACAATCTTGTCGCTGGCCCTGATGTTCCGCTTAACCTTTGGTTATGAGGATGCTGCTGCTGCAATCGAAGCGGCAGTTGCTGCAGTATTGGATGCAGGACACCGTACAAGTGATATCGCCGTGGATAAGAGCAAAGCGATCAGTACAACTGAAATGGGCGACCTGATTGTTGCAGCAATCCGCAAAGCCTAATACTTTATTTATAATAATTATAAATAAATAATTGATCTAATCTTGACTTTGATTTTGTGCGATGATACCATTTGTTAAGTAGACAAGATATTATCTATTTCAGCATTTTTCAGTATATTGAGAGATACAAATGGTATTTTTTCTTACATAATCAGAGGGAGGATTCTAGCAATGGCGGAACGTTTAGTAGGTAGACCGGCTCCCGATTTTACTATGGAAACCGTATCAGGTGATGGTAAGGATTTTGGTAAAGTAAGCTTGTCTGATTATCGTGGCAAATGGCTTGTATTCTTCTTCTATCCGCTTGATTTCACATTTGTATGTCCAACTGAAATCACAGCTCTCAGTGACGCAGCAGCACAGTTTGAAGCACTTGATACAGCGATTCTCGGTGCAAGCATCGATTCGATCCACAGCCACAAAGCTTGGATTAATACCCCTAAGGATTCCAACGGCCTGGGTCGTTTGAATTTCCCGCTTGCAGCTGATATTACGAAACAAGTCTCTAAAGACTATGGCATTCTGATTGAAGAAGAAGGTATCGCATTGCGTGGCTTGTTCATTATCGATCCTGAAGGCGAATTGAAATATCAAGTCGTTAACCACAATGATGTAGGCCGCAGTGTGGAAGAAACTCTTCGTGTTCTGCAAGCCTTGCAATCTGGTGGTTTATGCCCAATGAACTGGAAGCCGGGCGATAAGAATCTGTAAATTTTAGACCGTTATCATAGTGATCTTTGATATTCTGATTTCTACCTCCTTGCAGAAAATTTTCTGTAAGGGGGTTTTTTGCACCAAAAGATCTTGTATATCTAAATAGATTTGAAAATAGGCGCGAAAAGTTATATTATGTCCTCGAGTGGAGGAATCTCCATTGGGGTAATGTAATACAATAATAAACAATCAAAGGGTTATTTCTAAGGAGGGCGAACAAATATGAGCTTTTGCTGTGGAGCGAGTATGGTAGGAACAAAGGGGACCCTAAAACATTATCGCACGCAAGTCCATAATGTTCCCCTGCTTTTTTGTCCGGTATGTCATCGTGTGGAGGTTCACTACAAGGTCGAGAATGAATATGAGATCTTAGCGGAATATGCACATGGAGATGGTGTTACCGACGTGGACTTTCAGGACTATGTCATGGAAGACGAAACTGCAATTTTCGAGAACGTCATTAACGTCGAGAGTGAAGATCCTCTAGCCGTTGTACGCAATCAAATCGATATGGCGCTTGATCTGCTAGCTGTAGCCAAACAGATTGAGGATACCAAGTGGGAACGGGAATTGAAAAAAAGGTTAGCTGTGATGAGTCAGCGCCGTCTACGCCTGCAACAAAAGGCATAAGTTTATTACTAATTTTTTGGGCATGCCCCATTTCCATGTAAGCCTCCGCAATCGCGGGGGCTTTTTAGCTTTTTATAATCCTTTTTAGTTTTTCGTGATCCTTTTTAGATTTTTTTAAATCATTTAGGCGAATAAATAGCGATAAATATAATTTGATGTGATGTTTCATATGTCTTTGGAATCATTTTATGAATTTTTTTACCATTCGACAGTTTCTCCGATTGCGTTGTCTAGTTCTCTTGGATATGATTGGAATATAATTGAACCGGTTGGAAAAAGTGCAACGATTACCGAATGTTCTGGCGGCTTCGTCATACACTCAAATACATAGTAATTTGATGTCGCTTAAGCGTCTTCGTCAAATGCAGTAAAAGGGGGAACTTCGTATCGTGATTAGCCAATATCAAGAAAGTCTTCTATTACCGGGAAGAACCTATCAAACTGGACCTGTGGATACTACATACGAGGATGTTCTAGAGAATATTGACAGCGGAATCATGCTTTTTGATGAAGAGGGAGTTATAAGTTTTGTAAATAAGCAAATGTACGGGATGCTCGAGCTTACCCGTCACTCTCTTGTGGGCTGCACATTTTCCCATCTGCTGTCTAATGTTCGACTGAGCCGTTCCAAGAAAAAACAAGTACTGCAGAGCTACAGAGAGATGGTATACAAAGGAAAATCAAATTATGAGTTTCTAGACGAGTATGGCCGTTACTGGAAGGTTACTTTATGCTGCGGAGAGCAAATGAAAGGCTGTTATTTGTTCACTGTCAAGGAAATCTCGGATTATAAGTTAATCGAACAAACGGCTTACCAGAACGATAGCTTAGCTATGCTAGGCAAATTATCCGCATCTATTGCCCATGAAATCCGGAATCCGTTGACCGCGATCCGGGGATTTATTCAACTGCTTCATCCATACTTGCACCAACTGGGGAAAGAGGAATATGCCAAGATTATATTGGCCGAGATCGATCGTGCGAACGATATAATCCATGAATTTCTGTCCTCCTCTAAGCCGTCAGTTCCGCAGGTGGGGATGATACCCGTGTCGGCATTGCTCAAGGAGGTTGTTCTCCTTACAGAGAGCGAAGCTTTAATGAAAGGCTGCCAGATCAATCTTCATCCTCTTCAAGAGGACATGGTGATTTCTGGCGATGTCAAACAGATGAAGCAAGTCGTGCTTAATATGATTAGAAATGCAATGGAGGCTGTAGCGGATCGAGAAGATGATTCGATGGGGAAAATCGAGGTTGGTGCCCGCAGAGAAGGCTCTGAGGTCCGTATGTTCATATCTGACAACGGTAAAGGAATGGATATTCGTACACTGGACAGGTTATTTAATCCTTTCTTTACTACCAAAGAGAATGGTACAGGATTGGGTCTTTCCGTAAGTGACCGCATCATCAAAAATCATGGCGGATGCATTTCTGTTAGCAGCAGAGTTAACGAGGGTACTCATTTTGTGATCTCTTTGCCATTAATCCATTAGAATAAGTAATAAGAGGCTGATCCCTGCGGATAATACAGATGCGGAGATCAGCCTTTGTTATGTTACAATGGGTGTTGGTTTTGGGAAACAAATGGAGGTAATCACAATGAATATAGAATACAACAGTGGTGTTGCCAACAATGTGCAGGGTGATGCCCTTATCCTTATTATTTCTGAGTCTGAGGTCGAGAATGGAGGCTTTTCCGAGGGCTGGGATGACAGAATTCGCCTATTGGGAAAGGCAGGTCTATTTAAAGGCAAGCTTAATCAGACTTATGTACTACCTGCTGAGAATTCATCTGGTTGTCCTGTTGTTATTTTAGTTGGCAGGGGGGACCAACTTCTCACGACTGAGGATCTAAGGCAAATGGGGGCTCAGACAGCCCGTGCAGCGCTTCGTTTGAAGGCGCTCAAGCTGGTATTTGAAGTACCGGACACCTTACAGGAGCTTACCGTAGAGAAGGATGTGACTTCTATTGCTTATGCGCTGACGGAGGGGCTAATGCTAGGTTCCTATCGTCGGGCTACCTATAAGCAGGTGCAGTCTTTTTATACAGGCCCAACAGCAGTTGTTTTCACTATAAAAGAGAAATTAGAGGGTAATGCCGGACGGGATTGGACTCAAGGCATTCAGAAGGGGCTAGCTTTCGGTGAGGCCACGAATTTGGCGCGGAGCTTGACCAACATGCCTGGTAATCTATTGACCCCCTCAGACCTTGCTGTGGCCGCTATAGAGGTTGCTGAGCGATATGGCTTTCCTTCTGAGGTGCTGGATGAACGGGAAATTGAGCAAAAAGGAATGGGCGGATTGCTCGCAGTCGGAAAAGGAAGTGTAAACCCTCCGCGAATGATCGTCATCCGTTATCAGGGGACAGGGAATTGGGATAACGTAGTGGGGCTTGTAGGGAAGGGAGTTACCTTTGACACCGGCGGGATCTCCTTAAAAAGAGCACCAGGTATGGAAGAGCTGATTAGTGATATGGGCGGGGCAGCGGCTGTACTCGGAGTAATGGAGGCGCTTGGCCGCTTACGTCCACGAATTAATGTCGTTATGGTTATTCCATCTGCGGAGAATATGCCATCGGCCAATGCTTTTAAGCCTGGAGATGTTATTACCTCCATGAGCGGACGAACGATAGAAGTGTTGAATACCGACGCTGAAGGCAGAATTGTCCTGGGAGATGCGCTGACTTATGCTCGGGAATGGGGAGCGAAACGTATTATCGATGTAGCTACACTGACAGGCGCTGTGTTGTCCACTTTGGGAGATTTAGCAACAGGTGCTGTAACTAATGATGAAGCGTTTCTGGAGCGATTTCTGGCCGCTTCAAGCTATTCAGGGGAAAAGGTCTGGCAGCTTCCGGCATACCCGGAATTTCGTGAGATGCTAAAGAGCGAGGTTGCCGATATCCGTAACACTGCTGGAAGATATGGTGGAGCCACTACAGGCGGATTATTTGTAGGTGAGTTTGCTGAGGGCTTGCCATGGATTCATCTAGATATTGCTGGCACTGCATATGTATCTAAAGAACGTGGAGTTAATCCTAAGGGAGCAACAGGTGTCATGGTTCGTTCTATCATTCAGTGGCTGCTGAGCGAAAGCGAGATCTAAACATCCGGGGAGCTGTCCGTTCTAAACAACAAGGGGTGTTCCCTAAACCAGAGTCTGGTTTAGGGAACACCCCTTTATTGAAATCCAAGAGCAGAAGCTTAAACAGTACCACTGGATTTTTTGGCCTTCGATTGGGAAGTGTAAGATTGAATGCCGTTCATAATTTTATCGCGAGTTCCCTTATTCTTCAGTAAATATACTGCTCCCAATGCGACCGTTGTAAATAATGTCTTTTTGGTATTCATAGGAATTACCTCCTTGGTATTGTCTGTAGTTGCTTATAACAAACATACCCGTTAGTTAAGGAGGCTAAACGATAAATCACTATTTATTGCCCATTTTACAAGCCTACTTCTTGTTGTTAACCGGTGTTGAACAACAAGAAAGAGGGGAATCCATCGATGCTGCCGAGCAGCTTTTTCCTTTATCACAGCCTGCACAAGCGCCCTGCTTTCCCTTTTGCACATGTCGATAGATGGTCCAGCCAGAATAACCGAAAATTAAGGCGACAATCACAACATTTATCATAATGGTACCCCACTTTCATCATGAGAATCTTATAATTTACAAGTTTACGACCATCCTAATAACCGTCCGCCTTGAAAAATAATTAAAGATACGATATACGCCAGAACGAGAGAATACCCCATGGAGAAGAAGGTCCATTTCCAAGACGCTGTTTCTTTTTTGATTACCCCTACAGTAGCCAAACAAGGAATATATAGCAGGATAAAGGCCATAAAGCTGATCGAACTCAATGGTGTGAAGACTTGAGAAATTTGATTTTCTAAACCAGCAGCATCTGGTGCATGATAGATGATATTCATGGTAGAGACTACTACCTCTTTTGCCAAAAATCCCGGAACCAACGTAGAGCCAGCCTGCCATGTTCCGAAACCAAGCGGTGCCAGTAGCGGTGCGATCATACCCCCAAACTTAGCCAGGAAGCTGTGATCCATGTCCACATCAAACCCGCCAGGACCGGCATAAGACATAAACCAAATAATTGCTGAGCCTGCAAGAATAATAGTTCCAGCTTTTCGCAGGAAACCCTTGCCCTTTTCCCAAGTGCTGCGCGATAAGGTCTTGATCTGCGGCATACGATAAGGTGGAAGCTCGATCATGAAAACTGAGGATTCATTTTTGAATAAATATTTAGAGAATACCTTACAAAGAATCAGAGCAAACACAATACCCATCACATACATGGACAGAACTGCTACGGCCTCTTGCGCCGGAAAAAACACAGCTGCGAATAAAGCGTAAACAGGCAGTCTCGCAGAACAGGACATCAGCGGCATTAGCAAGGTGGTCAGCATGCGGTCTTTGGGCTGTTCGATGCTGCGCGCCGCCATTATGGCAGGTACATTGCAGCCGAAGCCAATGATGAATGGAATAAATGCTTTTCCGTTTAGTCCCATACGTTCCATGGTGCTGTCCATTAATAAGCAAACCCGAGCCATGTATCCTGAATCCTCCAAGAAGGAAATGATCAGGAAGAGAATGAAGATTTGCGGGACAAAGACGAGGACGCCCCCTACACCGCTAATTAATCCATCGACAATCAGGGCATGCGTGAAGCTGGATGCTCCAAGCGTCTGAAGCAGGGAATTGGCTCCATCACTAATCGGTCCGGAGATCAGGCCATCGAGGAGATCTGATAGAGGTCCGCCGACCCAGTCAAATGTGGTCTTAAAGAGAGCATACATAAAGAAGATAAATAAGGGCAGTCCTAGAAAACGATGCGTCAATATGGAATCTAATCTTTCTGTTAAGTTATGAGGTTTCTGCGTTGTTGTATCAAGTACAACCTCACAAATGGAGTGGATATAATCCATCCGCTGTGAGCGAATCCATTGGGGGAGCGTCAGGGCCAGCTTTTTGATCTGTAGCTCACTCTGACAGGATTCACAGATGTTTAGCAGGCGGGTGGTGTCCATACGTGTCTTCAGAAAATGAAGAATAACCGGATTCTGCTCCATAAGCTGTAGAGCAATCCAGCGGTGATTTGGTAAGTCCTTGATAGGAAGTAATTCCTTTTCTATAGAAGATATCGCATGCTCTACAATCTCACCGTAGTTCAACTTGAACTTTACAGCGGGAATCGCAGAGGATTTCTCTAAAATACTGAGGACTTGTGCGCAGCCTTTTCCCGTTCTTGCAACAAGCGGGAGGACAGTTATACCCAGTCGTGATTGTAAGACTTCATGATTGATGCGAATTCCACGTGCATTAGCGACGTCAATCATATTCAGTCCGAGTAAGGTAGGTTTGCCATACTCAAGTAATTGAAGCGTGAGCAGCAGATTTCGTTCCAGCTGTGAAGCATCCACGATATTAATTAAGGCTTCTGGAGATTCTTCTATTAGATACTGGGCAGCAACCCCCTCATCGCGTGAGAGTGGGTGCAAGGAATAGATGCCCGGCAAATCAATGAGCTTGCCAGCGCCGTTCTTCAGGCTGCCGATCTTCTTTTCTACAGTTACCCCTGACCAGTTACCAACATATTCGTATGAGGAGGTTAACGTATTGAAAAGAGAGGTTTTACCTGTATTGGGGTTACCTACAAGAGCTATTGAACTCAAGACACGTTCACCTCAATCAATGAAGCTTCCTTCCGGCGGATGGCGAACAGTTGTCCATTGCACTCTAAGGTAATAGGTCCTAAAAAAGGTCCTTTTCCTTTCAGGCGAATGCTCACACCCTCGGACACTCCAAGATCAGCCAGACGACGGCGTAGGATAGGATTGATTCCTTCTATTTTATGAATATATCCGGTCGAACCCGGTTGTAGTCGCAGCAATGAGCAAGAGGTAGAAGCCATTTTTATCCCTCCAAAAGAGACTGATAATCAATCTCAATGATTTTCTTGTAATGTAGCATTTTTAGGGCTTATTTACTGTGATCATTGTCGCTGACACGATGTGGTAATAGCATTAAGGAGAAGAAGATGAAATTCCTTTACATTTTATTCTTCATTAAAGTATGATTATACGATATAAATTGCATAGTAAAGCTATATTCGCGGTTATAATGATTGCAATAGTTGAAGGGAGATAATTATGAAGACTAATCAATGTAAGATTGTTGACTGCACCATCCGAGATGGGGGCCTAGTGAACAACTGGGATTTTAGTGTGGAATTTGTACAAAACTTATATGCCGGCTTGAATGAAGCTGGTGTTGATTATATGGAAATCGGTTATAAAAATTCACCAAAATTGCTCAAAGGAGCAGAGGGTGCCGGACCATGGCGTTTTCTGGACGATGATTTCCTGCGTAAAGTGATTCCGCAAAAAGGTCACACTAAGCTATCTGCTTTGGTTGATATCGGCCGCGTGGATGAGAATGATATTTTGCCCCGCAGCGAAAGTATGCTGGATTTGATTCGTGTGGCATGCTACAGCAAAGATGTAGAGAAAGCCCTCCAATTGGTACAAACTTTCCATGATCTAGGCTATGAGACAACGATCAACATTATGGCTTTGTCTAATGTTATGGAGAATGAATTGTTGGAAGCTTTTGAAATGATCCGTGAGAGCGTTGTTGATGTGGTATATATTGTAGATTCATACGGCAGCTTGGATCACAATGACATGAATTATCTGGTTGAGAAGTTCAAGACACATCTGCCAAACAAACGTCTAGGCGTACATACTCACAATAATCTTCAGTTGGCGTTCTCCAACACGTTGATTGCTGCTGAGAATGGTGTAGAATTACTGGATGCTTCTTGTTATGGGATGGGACGAGCTGCAGGAAATTGCCCTACAGAGCTGTTAGTAACTCATTTGAAGAATACACGTTACTCCTTGCGCCCTGTGCTTGATATTATTGAACGCCTGATGATTCCTTTGCGTGAGAAAGAGGAGTGGGGCTATATCATTCCTTATATGATCACAGGTACACTTGATGAGCATCCACGTTCAGCAATGGCACTTCGTGCATCTGCAGACAAGGATAAATCCGTTGATTTTTTTGATAAGCTTACAACACCAGAAGTAACCTTTGGTGACAAATAAACCTGAGTTTCTTAGAAGCACTGAACCCTTTCGTAGGGGGAAGTGCTTTTTTGGTTGCCTGCTAGCAGAAAATGGTTTATATTTATGCAAGATTTATGAATATATAACTTATAAACGCGCCTTCCATTTGAATGCCGATAAAAGAAATGTAACTTAAAAGTCCTATCCCGCCGATATTTATACTTAGGACATAACTATACTTGAATGTTAATTAATAGATATTATTTTCAGACGCGAGGGACTTATGAGACAAGAAGAGAAAAAGACAATTCAAGCAGCTGCTGTAGGCGCCTTGCTGTTCCTTTTAATTCAAATTTTCCATACATCGCTTAACCGATTGGACGATTGGGATATTATTTCTTCTCTCTATCTCATTGTCGGCTGCTGTAATGTTGCTTTTGGATTTGCAATATTTGCACAGGGCTGGTTATTCTTCTCTAGCAGATTATCTAAAGGAAGATTATATGCCGCTGCTCTTTTTGGTGGAATATGTATTATTGATTTTTTGCATACACTGGGTTTTGTGGGCATCCCGTTGATTTCATCATTCATAACTTTTGAAGAATCGTTGTGGCTGCGAACCCTCTCACGACTAATCAGCGGTTTAGGAATGTTGTTTATTTTTAGCAGGGAAGATAAGCCCGTGTCTGTCTCTGAAAAAAGAAAGTTGTTTAGAATAGCCTTCATGCTGATTGTGCTTTCCATTGTTTTGTTTATATTCAGCCACTCGGCGTTGCCTCAGTTTTTAAATAAACCTTGGATGAATCCTTTGAAGCAGATTGCTGATTTGGCAGTTCTTTTTGTTTACTTGGCAGGTGTTGCAGTTATTGTATTTCCTGAAAAAAGTGAAAAGTCAGCCTCCCTGCTTATTATTATTCGAGCACTTATCTTTTTCTCTTTGGGCCAAGCCTTTTTTATGAGTCCGTTCAGTAGTGGCAATATAGATGATCTTTTTGGAATGGTGTGTAGCGGTGTTGCATACTATTTGCTTCTTACTGGAGTATATCGTCTGACGATTGAAGAACCCTTTTACGAAAAGCAGTTGGCTGAGGAACGGATCAATTATTTAGCCTATCATGATGATTTAACGGGACTTCCCAATAGACGTCGTCTGACGCAGCGTGTAGAAGAGATGATTATTGCTGGAGAGAAGAAAACGAGCGATAAATTCTCAGCGTTAGCTATTATGAATATTAATCATTTCAAGAATATAAATGACTCCCTGGGCCATTTTGCCGGAGACCATTTACTGAAGCTGGTGTCTGAGCGCCTTGTGAATGAGGCTAAATCTACTGAAGAGCTTTATAGTATGGGGGCGGATGAGTTCGCTTTTCTTATGATGGAGAGAGCAAGTCTTGGAGAATGTTTGGTTCGAGCTACGGAGCTGCATCGATTGTTTGAGGTACCTATTGCCTTAGAGTCGGGGGAGTACCATATTTCGCTTAGTATGGGGTTAAGTATTTATCCCGGTGACGGTGAAACTGCGGAACATCTAATTCAGAATGCTGATACGGCTGTACATAATGCCAAGGAACAGGGAGTAGAGATTCGCAGGTATATCCCAGCCATGCAGATGAAAGCAAAGGAACGTCTAAAGCTGGAAAATGACCTCCGCAGAGCGCTTGAACGCAATGAATTCTTTCTGGTGTATCAGCCAAAGGTTTTGCTGGAGACGGAAGAGATCGTAGGAATGGAAGCTCTGCTCCGCTGGAATCATCCGAAGCGTGGTCTGGTCTCTCCTGCGGAATTTATCCCGTTAGCTGAAGAGAGTGGACTCATTGTTCCGATTGGGGAATGGGTACTCAAAACAGCTTGTCTGCAGAATAAAAAATGGCAGCTGGCCGGCTATATGCCGATTTGCGTCTCCATCAACCTATCTATGCGGCAATTCCTTCAGCCCAATCTAGCAGGGAGGATTCATACCATCTTAACCGACATTGGATTAGATCCGTGTTATGTCGACCTTGAGATTACTGAGAGTATGACCTTGGATAAAGAAACGGCCTTTGATCAGCTGAAACGTCTGAAAGAGCTTGGTGTCTTCATCAGTATTGATGATTTTGGTACAGGCTACAGCTCCCTGCATTATCTAAAGAACATGCCGATCGACAGATTGAAAATCGACAGGTCGTTCGTATCAGAGGTTATGGAGGACAGCAACAATGCTGCTATAGTCTCTACAATCACTTCTATGGCGCATCATTTGAAGCTGAAGGTTACGGCTGAGGGTGTGGAGAACAAGGAGCAGCTGCAATTTCTGCGGGAGCAGCATTGTCATGAAGCTCAAGGATTTCTGTTCAGCAAACCTATTCAACCAGCAGAGTTTGAGGCGATATTTTTAAAAAAGGCACCCCTCGGCGCTTCCCTGTAAACTAAAAAAATGTTGATTTTTACTTGTAGAGATGATACAATAACTCTTGTATTCACTTTCTAGTGCGGGTGTAGTTCAATGGTAGAACTTCAGCCTTCCAAGCTGATAGCGTGGGTTCGATTCCCATCACCCGCTCCATAATTCAAACTTCCAAATCCTTGCGATGCAAGGGTTTTTTTATATCCCATCAGCCTATATTGGTTGGTGGGATTTTTTTTGTTTATACTATTTGCCAAATGGAAAAACTTTAATATAGGGTTACCTTTAAGAAAGGGTTGTGAAACTTTTGAATGGTGCAAAGATTGCGTTCCTATCTGTACTTAGCAATACATTTATCGTTTCTTTAAAGCTTATAGTCGGAGTACTTACAGGTTCAGTAGCAATTATCTCGGAAGCGATCCACTCCTCCTTAGATTTAGTTGCTTCGTTGATTGCTTTTTTCTCGGTCCGATGGTCAAGTCGTTCTGCGGATAAAACTCATCCTTATGGTCATGGCAAAGTGGAGAATATCTCAGGGACGATTGAAACGTTGCTTATTTTTGTAGCTGGATTCTGGATTATAAATGAGTGTGTTCATAAAATAATGAATCCAACCGCGATCGAACTTCCCTTTTTGGGCATTATTGTGATGGTGGTCGGAGCGGGGATCAATTATATGGTTTCACGCAAGGTTAAAAAGAAGGCAGACGAACTTCACTCTGTGGCTATGAAATCGAATGCTCTGCATTTGCTTACGGATGTTTTCACCTCTTTGGGGGTTGCATTCAGTTTATTATTGGTCACCCTCACTGGATGGACGATACTCGACCCTGTCATTGGGATTGTGTTGGCTCTGTATATTATGGGTGAAGCCTATAAGCTTCTAAAGGAGTCATTTCCTCCGCTGTTGGATGCACGATTAACTGAGGCAGAAGAAAATGAAATATTACATGTCATAAAGTTATTTCAAGGGCGATATATTGAATTTCATGATTTTCGTACCCGCCGATCTGGTCCAGAAGAGTATGTCGACTTTCACCTTGTGATTCCTTCTAAAATGAGTGTTGCTACTGCGCATCAATTATGCGACGAAATTGAACTAGCCATTCAAGGCATATTTGAACGTGCCCAGGTGTTGATTCACATTGAACCCGAACATGAACAGTTGGCTAACAAACCGGTATTACATGAAGGGTAATAATGGTGATTACTCACAGAGTTTCTCTGCTATTTCAATATTTTGTATTAAGTGATATGGTGATTATATCTCTTTTATATTCATTCTATATGGGGGACGGATAATGATCGCTTATTTAAGACCTTTAATAATAAGTAGCTCAGTTAAAAGCCTGATTTTTCTTTTAATAATAATGGTGATAGCAATGGTATGGTGGTTTTATAAATGGACTAAGCAATGATGCTCTTTTGTTTGGCCGCATACTAAAAAGCCAGGCTCCCAACTTAGGGAACCTGGCTTTATTTGTTTGTAGCTTGTGTAGCTTAAACAGTCTTTAGGAACTCAACAATGGTGAGTAATCCCTTGTCGAAGTTCTCCAGGTTGAAATGCTCATCCGGTGCATGCAGGTTCTCATCATCGAGACCAAAGCCCATCAGAACGACAGGTGCTTCCAGCACACGGGAGAAGCTCTCCATGATCGGAATGGAGCCGCCGTCTTTGGTGAAGAGGGCACGGGTTCCATATACTTTGCCATATGCGTCTGCTGCAGTTTGCAGAATAGGATTCGACGGATCGATGTTAAAGGCACGTGCCTTCTCCATTTGCTTAACATGCACTTTCGCTCCGGTCTGAATATTAGCCTTCAGATGTGCTTCAACGGCATCGAGGATATGCTGTGGATCCTGATCGCCAACTAAGCGGCAGGTAATCTTCGCATGTGCTTCTTTAGGGATAACCGTCTTACTGCCTTCCCCTTGGAAACCGCCGTATACGCCGTTAAGCTCAAGCGTAGGACGAGCGCCAATCCGTTCTACAAAGGAATAACCTTCTTCGCCGTATAACGATTCCAATCCAAGACCTTCGCGGATTTTATCTTCATTCACACCTTGCTTCACGAATTCTTCCCGCAGCATTGGGGAAAGTTCAGGAACGCCATCATAGAATCCGTCTACAGATACGCGTCCTTTGTCGTCATGAAGCGAGCTTAGCAAAGATACTAGGGCATGCAATGCATTCGGAACGCCACCGCCGTAAGAACCAGAGTGCAGGTCTGTCAAAGCGGTAGTTACATTAACTTCAAGGGAAGCTAGACCACGTAGCCCAGTGCAGATGGCAGGACGACCGCGTTCCAATAGGGATGTATCGGAGACTAACACCGCATCCGCAGCGAGCTTTTCTTTATTGGCTTCAAGGAACGGAGGCAGATTCACACTGCCGATTTCTTCTTCACCTTCGATGCAAAGCTTGAGATTCACAGGAAGAGTACCTTCTTGTTTCAGGATCGCCTCAATGGCTTTGAGGTGAACGAATACTTGTCCTTTGTCATCTGTTGCTCCGCGTGCATAAAGCTTGCCATCACGAATCTCTGGTTCAAATGGAGGTGAGGTCCATAGGTTTAATGGATCTACTGGTTGTACATCGTAGTGACCATACACGAGAATAGTTGGTTTGCCTGGAGCATGAAGATAATCGGCATATATAACGGGATGTCCCGCTGTCGGATGCAACTCAATGTTCTCAAGTCCGGCTTTTTTCAGGGTGTCTGTCAGCCAATGGGCTGCCTTCAGTACATCGTCCTTATGTTCAGATAAGGCAGAAATACTTGGAATTCTGAGCCATTGTTTTAGTTCTTCGAGATGTTCATCCCGGTGGGTTGAAAAATACGTTTCGTATGACATAGTGAGTATGTACCTCCTTAAGTTTTGCTGCGCAAAACCGGCTTTGTAAGCGCCTGGGCATAAGCTTATTGGCCATGCGTGACCGTCTTGTTTAGCATTCTATAGGAACCATTATACTGGAGAACTCACTATGGATCAAAAGCGATGGGGCAAACCTCTCACCAGATGATTGTAGCCGGTGTCACACCTTGGGGAAAAGTATCCTCAGCTTTGCTTTTGTTCATATACATCTCATACCAAACATCAGCGATGAGTCCTGGATCTGTAGCGGTGCCGGGTTTAATGAATACACCAAGTGCTAAATGACCTACATAGATTCCTTGTGGAGCCAAATCTGCTTGCAGGTTAAGTGCGTAGTTTCTTAATCCGCTAAGCGCAATGCCTACATTACCCATCATCTGCATGGGATAGATGGAGGACAATCCGGTTGTGAACAGCAGTGCGCCGCTGCGTTTCTCCAGCATCTCAGGCAAGACCTGTGCTACGCTGCGGATAGCGGCTACAACCAGTGCCTGAAAGGCATCCTGTGCATTTTCTTCTGTTACTTGTGAAGCAGGAGTAGGAGGGTAATTTCCACTTGTCGGGCTGAATTCGAGCACATCGATAAAGCCGTATTTTTTCTTGATATTATCGAAGGCTGTGGCTACTTGTTCTTTATTGTATACGTCGGCAGGAAAAGCAGCAGCCTCGATATTCAGTGCTTGCAGTTCCTGAACAAGGGTGTTCAGCTTCTCTTCATTTCGAGAGATTAATGCCACTTGAAATCCGTTGGCTCCGAATTTTTTGGCGATTGAGAGTCCTAAGCCGGGTCCAGCACCTATGATGGCAATGGTCTTTTTCATGATTTATTAGTTCCTTTCCGGTTGTTGATTACTAACAGTAACCATGATAAGCTGAATAGGCTTGAGGGACAAGAAGGCACTATTACATGCTTAAGTTACATGGAGGTAACCACAGTTGGAACATTCAAAGGAAGAACCCACCCGGTTCATGCCGATGCTGGAGGATTGCTCCATTACCCGCCAGATTCTGGACAGGGTCGGAGATAAATGGAGTGTACTGATCATAGTCAATTTAGGTGCTGAAGCATTGCGGTTCAAAGAGTTGCAAAGGCGCTCTGGAGGGATATCACAACGGATGCTGACCCAGACCCTGCGCCATTTGGAACGGGATGGATTAGTTTGGCGTAAAGCGACGCCTACAGTCCCATTGACTGTGGAATACGGTCTGACGAGCATAGGAGAATCATTGTTGGGACCTTTAACCTCGCTTGTGGACTGGGTCAACAAAAACAATGGGAAGATCGCCAAAGCGCGTATAGATTATGACCACCAGCACGACACACAGGAGTAACAAGACAGCAGAACAATTCACTGGGATAGAGGATGGATTATATTGCATAAGGAAAGTGGAACAAACACATTTATTTATACTTACACCTGTTCAGAGGACGAGTTATCGCTGTGTCAGATGGAGCTGCGATGTCTTTTTGGTGAGCAGGTGCCGACTGTTCTTTTTAAGAGTGAGGTTGAGGTGGATGTCAGCCGCAGTCCCTTCATTAAAGAGCGGATAGATGTAATGTATGAAGGGGACAGTCTGCCTGAGATTTATGATCAAACGGAGCAGGTGGAGCTTGGCGGCAAGACGTTTAAAGTTATTTTTGTGAAGACCAACGATCTGGGCCCTGCAGACAAAATAGAGTATGATGAGCGCAGAGTGATCGAGCGGGAAATTGGGTTGCGGATTGAAGGAGAAGCGGATGTTAACCATCCGGAGCTGGTATACGGCATTGTTACGCTGGGTGGACGCTGGTACTTCGGATCTTATCATAAAAACAAGGCAACTTGGTTCCGCCAAATGAAGAAGCCACGCAGCTATTCTATCGCGCTTAGTACACGTGTTGCCCGTGCCGCGGTTAATATGGCTATTCCGAATCCTGAAGGTATACGTGCTATAGATCCTTGCTGCGGTATTGGAACTGTAATGGTAGAAGCCTTGTCAATGGGAATCGATATGGTTGGACGTGATATTAACCCTATGATTGCTATCGGTGCGAGAACAAATATTGCCCATTTTGGATTCACCAGTGAGGTTACGCTCGGGGATATTGCGGATATCACTGATCATTACGATGTAGCCATTGTAGATATGCCATATAATCTATATTCTAGTATTACACCTGAGGAGCAGTTCGCGATTCTAGTGAATACGCGCCGGATTGCAGATCGGGTGGTTATCGTTGCGATTGAACCGATGGACGAGATGATCACTGAAGCTGGATTTACAATCATAGACCGTTGTGAAGCTAAAAAAGGAGCCTTCTCGCGTCATTTAATGCTTTGCCAGTAATCCTAATCAAGGTACCGAAAAAGGGGTGCAGCAATGGAGCAGAAATGGTTAACGTGGGCCAAAGAAATTCAGGCCATCGCACAGACTGGATTAACTTATGCTAAGGATGTTTATGATATAGAACGGTATCAAGCTTTGCGGGAGCTCAGTGTAGATATCCTCGCTAATTATACCTTCGAAAGCAAGGAGAGAATTAGACTCTCCTTTGCGGGTGAAGGGGGTTATGCTACCCCAAAAGTTGATGTCCGTGGTGTTGTATTCCGGGAGGATAAAATTCTACTTGTTCGCGAGAAGTTGGACGGGAATTGGGCGCTTCCTGGTGGCTGGGGGGACATTGGACTGTCGCCGAGCGAAGTTGTTGTGAAAGAAATCAAAGAGGAATCGGGTTTTGAGGCAGAAGCAGTTCGCTTACTGGCTGTACTGGATAAGAAATTTCATAGCCATCCGCCGGAGCCTTATCACGTGTACAAGTTCTTTATTTTATGCCGCATCGTGGGCGGAGAGGCAATGGAAGGGGTAGAGACAAGCGAAGTTTCGTTTTTTGCTGAAGATAAGCTGCCTGAGCTTTCAGCAGAGCGGAATACAGAGGCACAGATTCGGACGATGTTTGAATATTTACGAAATCCGGAAAAAGTAGTAATATTGGACTAAGAATCTGCATATACTGTATGACTTCCGCAAATTTAAGTTTTTAATTATTCAAAATTTGGTTAATAACTAATATGTAAGCACTTACAACGGTTTGGCCGCTGAGCCTTTATATCTACCAAAATTCAAAATTTTAATTTTTTGGGTCGAGCGGTCTACATTTTTTCCTCTACTGTGACGATAAGATATTTTAGGAGGGGATCGCATGGAACAAGAAGAATTGAGCATTCCATTGAAACAGGAAAATGTGGTGCGTCCTGCAGAAGGCAATATTGCCACTGGGCTGGTTTGGGGTATTTTAATCAGCATTCCGTTATGGATCTCTGTTATTGGCTGGATTTTGGGATTTTGGCACTAAACCATAAATTAATGAGGATCTAATTCTGTTGATTTTATAGTATACACAAAAGGCTGTCCCTTCCTTGTGGAAGAGACAGCCTTTTGCGTTTTCTGAAGATCTTAGTCTTTTGTATATACCACTCTAAAGTTCTCACAAACAACTTTCATCTTTGGATCAAAGGGTTTGTTTAAGAATTTTAAGGATTCTCTGGTGAAGAACTGCTCATGATCATGACGCCATGACTTAAGCGTCCGGTCACCTTCTCCTTCAGTATAGGCAAACTCAGCGCTAACCTCATCAAAAGGTATAATTTGTACATCTGTAGTAACAATTATTGCCCGCGGATCACCAGATCCATCCAGCACGATACTGTGACCGCCAACTTGCGGAAACGTCTCGTCACAAGTTTCAAATATATCATAATTCGAAGCAGTTCCTGTCTTGATCCCACGAATCACCAGATCGAGCAGCTCATCGGCCATCTGGGGACTGTCACCAAAGGCCCAGGCGTCATAGTTATCCGCTGCTTGTGGATGAAGCTGGGTGTATTCTTTCCACAATAACTTAATCTTCTCTTTGTTGCTCATATGCTCATCTCCTTATAGATCAATCTATTCTATAGACCAGTTGTCTCCATCCATCCTGTATAGAGCTCATCCAACTGTTCCTGTATCGCATCACGTTCTTGTTGCAGCTCAGCAAGTTCAGCTGCATCGCTGCTGATCAGGGGATCTAACATCTTAGCATCGATCACGCCAAGGCGTTCCTCTACCTCTGCAATGGCCGTTTCCCAGTCGAAGGTGGCGTTTTTCCTACGGGAACTGGTGGATTTAGCGTTGGTTTCTTTCCCTGAATCGTTAGATTGAGGCTTATCAGGGCGTGAACTTGTTCGTTCTGCAGAGACAGGTTTAGCTTGATCCGCAAAAGAGGGAGCTAGTAATGCTTTTTCAGCTTGTTTTTCCTTGTAATATTCATAGTTTCCGTTGAACACTCCAAACCGCCCGTCTTCAATGGACCATAGTTTGTGAAATAGGCGATTGATGAAATAACGGTCATGAGATACCGCCAGAACCGTGCCTGGAAATTCCTCTAATGCTTCTTCGAGTGCTTCACGAGAATCTATGTCCAGATGATTGGTCGGCTCATCCAGAATCAGCAGATTTGGCTTGCGATGCATTAGTACAGCGAAACGCAGGCGGGTCCATTCACCACCGGACAGATTCGTAATGTCTTTGAATACATCGGGACCATAAAATAGGAAACGTGCAAGCTGCCCGCGTGCTTCACCTTCTTCAAGTCCAGCTTCTTCGCGGAAGTAGCGGAGTACAGACTGTTTGTTATTTTCAGGAACAGCCTCTTGTGCGAGGTAGCCGACCACAGTTCTTGAGCCGAGTGTACAGCTTCCGCTGTCCGGGGTTTCCTGCCCTAAAATAATTCTTAAAAGTGTACTTTTACCTGCCCCGTTACCGCCGATGAGTGCCGTAGTCTCTCCGTAGCGAAGTACTTCGTTTGCCTCTGCGAAAAGGCTTCGCTGACCATATGCTTTTCCGATATCCTCCAAAATGACAACCTGATTACCGGAACGGTCATTTTGCTGTAGCTGCAAATCCATTGATTTACGCTCCAGAATAGGACGTTTAACCTTCACCATACGATCCAGTGCTTTTTGCATGGATGCTGCTCTCCGGTAAAAGGAAGGGTTAGGAGGTGTCCCGCGATTGCCAAATTCAATGAGACGTTTGATGCTTACCTGCATTTGTTTTATTTTTTTCTGCTGCTCTTGATAATCGGCAAATTGTTGAAGAAGTCGTGTTTCCTTCTCCACTTGGTAGCCGCTGTAGTTGGTATGGAAGGTAAAGGCCTCGCCATCCTCAATCTCGATCACTTTCTTGACTACAGCGTCCAGAAAGTAACGGTCATGGGAGATCGCAAGCACTGTTCCATCATAACTCTGTAAAAATTGCTCCAACCATTCAATGGCGTTCATATCGAGATGATTGGTTGGTTCATCCAATAGAAGGATGTCTGGACGGCGCAGCAGCAGCTCCGCAAGTCCGACTTTTGTTTTTTCTCCTCCTGAAAGAGAGGCGAACAATCGGCTGTATTGTCCGGTTCCAATCCCGAGACCCGAGGCTACGCGCTGAATAGAGGATTCGATCTCGTAACCTCCGGCGGCCTCGAACTTATCCTGCAAGCTGCCATATTCTTTCAGCAGCCGATTCCAGAGGATTTCATCCGTTCCGCTGTTAAAGCTGGACATTTCCAGCTCAAGCTCCCGCAGGCGGTGCTGCCATTGCAAAGGTTCGGCAAAGCTGCGCTGCAGAACATCATATACGGTTTCTTTTTCGTTAACTTCTTGAATTTGAGCTAACAGACCTACTACGCTGCCTTTGCGTATTGAGATTTGCCCTTCATCGGGGCGTTCCTCCCCGTTCAGCAGGTGGAATAGTGTCGTTTTGCCACAGCCGTTACGGCCGATCAGGCCAATTTTTTCCCCTTGGCGGATATCGAAGGTAATGCTATTCAGCACGAGTTGTGCCCCGTGGTATTTTTGAACATTTTGGCATTGGATGATCATATATATTCTCCTTTAAGAATGCCCTTCGCACCGCCAGTACCCTAAATGGCTCCGAAATCCTGTAAAAAACCATAAAAAAAGACCGTAGGGAAATTTCCCCACGGCCTTATCATTCTCCGGTTAACTGATCCGTCCGGGTGATGGCAGGAAAGGCATTTCACAATTGTGTAGTGTTATTAAATTCATACAAATGGACAGACTTCTCCCGTTATCGCCATTTACATGAGCAATGCCAGCTATCGCTTTAGGTAGCCGACTCATAACACTGTTGGTCCAATTGTGATCCATTCCTTCCACACCCCTCTCTTAGTAAATTTAATGACAGTGTAATCAAAAATCAGAAAATAAGCAAGTAAAAAGATGTCAGAGAGTATTTTTACACAGCATAGAATATGAAAAATAGAATAATATGGTTCTGTAGTGGGGGGCAAGTGGCTAAATTTAACGGATGAAAAGAGGAAGAGATATGGCACTTTTTGACGGATTAATGGGCAATGCATCACAAGTAAATCTTACGGAGGTCCAGCGGGAATACGCACAAATTCTTGCTCCTCAGGAGAAAATCGAACGCGCCTATAAGCTGATTAGAGATATGTTCATTTTTACGGACAAGCGGCTTATTCTGGTGGATAAACAAGGTCTGACGGGCAAGAAAACAGAATATCATTCGATCCCTTACAAAAGCATCTCGCATTATTCCGTGGAGACGGCAGGGCATTTTGACCTGGATGCGGAGCTATGTATCTACATTTCCAGCAGCACGCTTCCGGTGAAGAAGACCTTCAATAAATCCGTAAATATTTACGAGGTGCAGGCCGTGTTATCGCAATATATTTTAAAATAAATTGTTTATTCGGTGTTTCAAAGCACAAGCCCCCCTCTAAAAGTGGCTAAGATTACTAAGGTTAGATGCAGCTATACATATTTGAGATAGGTAGCCACAAGACATAACCGAGATAGACAGCTATATGGCGGCAAAAGGTGACTAGACATATCCGAGATAGGTAGCCATTTGGTGGCAAAAGGTCACGGTAGTACGCCATGGCAGTATGCGGCTCCCTGTAATTAAAATGATTTTATAATATTCGTAGGTGTGAATCTACAAGATTAAACAAAGATGACCTCTTATTTGTGCATAGCTCACAAAAAGAAGAGGTTTATTTTGCGTTTCAGCGTAACCGATTGACAAAGGATTTTCGTGTAATGTTAAATGACACTAATTAAGTCAGAAGTTATAGGGAGCTCGCAGCTGAACCCGCCGCAGAATATAGGAGATTGAATATGTTGAAGAAACCCGCCGCAAAAAATAAGGAGTTGGGACATGGCGGAAAAACCCGTAAAACATAGGGGGATGGGCATGGTGGAGGGGAGAAACCCGTAAAACGTAGAGGAATGGCATGGGGAAGAAACCCGAAAAACATAGAGGGAAGGGCATGGCGGAGCGGAGAAACCCGTAAAAGATAGGGGGACGGAACATGGCGGAGAAACCCGTAATAGGCACAAAAACTATGGTAGTTAGCCCCCATTATTTAGCCTCGGCTGCTGGTGCACGTATGTTGGAAAAAGGGGGGAATGCCTTTGATGCAGCGGTGGCGATCAGTGCGACACTAGCTGTTGTATATCCGCATATGACGGGGCTAGGCGGAGATTCCTTTTGGTTGACCTATAACACGCAAGAGGCGCGTGTTCGGGCCTATAACGGAAGCGGGCGCTCCGGGTACGGAGTCCGCAGAAGCAGCTATGCCGGGGAAGCTTTCATCCCGCGGCGGGGGATTCGCAGCGCCATTACGGTGCCGGGGATGGCGGACAGTTGGGATGCCGTACTGAGTAAGTATGGCCGCTTTATGCTGGCGGAGGTACTGGAGCCTGCCATTGGTTATGCTTTGGAGGGATTTCCGCTGTCGCCGGATCAGCGGAATAACACGGCTGTTGCGGGCTCTGCGCTGTCGCCGGAGGCGGCAGCGATTTACACGCCAGGCGGCGTGATTCCTTGTGCTGGATCGCGATTCCAGCAAAAACAGCTGGCGGCCACCCTGCGGACATTGGCGGCGGGTGGGCGGGATGCTTTTTATAAGGGGAAGATTGCGGAGGACATCTGTGACTATATGCTGGCAACTGGCGGGTATTTGACTCGGGATGACTTTGCGGATCATCAGGGGGATTGGGTCGAGCCGATTCATACGGATTATCACGGGCATACGGTATATCAAGTGCCGCCTAATTCTCAAGGTTTCACTGGACTAATGAGTCTTAATTTATTGGAACATTACAATTTTGAAGCAATCGGGCATGGTTCGTATGAATATTATCACCTGCTTGTTGAAGCGTTGAAGCTAAGCTTCCGCGATCGGGATAGGGTGCTTACAGATCCGGATTTTAGTGCTATTCCTTTGGAGCAGCTGCTGGATAAACGTTATGCAGGACAATTAGCGTCTACTATCTCGATGCAAAAAGCTGCGCAACTGACAAGTCAGCCTATCGGCAGTGATACAGCTTATGCTGCGGTTGTGGATGAGGACGGGAATGCGGTCTCTTTTATTCAGAGTCTGTATTTTGAATTTGGTTCGGGCGTGGCCGCTGGGGATACTGGGATTCTGCTGCAGAATCGAGGTTCGTTTTTTTCGCTGGACCCCGGGCACATCAATACGCTTGAGCCGCATAAGCGCAGCTTCCACACACTGATGCCAGCGATGGCCTGCCGCGAGGGCAAACCTGCGATTCTGTACGGGACGCAAGGTGGCGAAGGTCAACCACAGACTCAAACCTTGCTGCTCACACGGATGCTGCATTATGGCATGAATCCACAAACGGCTGTGAATGAGCCGCGTTTTGTGTGGGGGAGAACGTGGGGGGAGCCTACGCAAGAGCTAAAGGTGGAGAGCAGGGTAGCTGATGAGGTGCTGGCAGATTTGGCCGCAGCCGGTCATATTGTCCGGAAAGTAGATGACTATGATGGGATTATGGGTCACGCTCACATGATTTCGATAGATGACAATGGATACCGCAGTGGGGGAACGGACCGACGCTGCGATGGTGCGGCGATTGGGTGGTAGGTATAGGTGTGATGGAAGGATTGGAAGGACTCTGAAGGAATCGTAGGTGGAATGATGGATGGAAAAGCTGCTGATGGGGTCGTAGGAGGAAAGATGGAGAATTGGAAGGACTGCTGGAGGAATCGAAGGCGGGATGGTGTGGGATCCGAAAGGCTGATGGAAGAATCGTAGGTGGAATGATGGATGGAAAAGCTGCTGATGGGTCGTAGGAGGAAAGATGAGGAATTGGAAGGAACGCTGGAGGAATCGTAGGAGAAGCGTGGGATCCGAAAGGCTGATGGAAGGGTAAAAGTAATGGTCTAGGGAGGAGGGGGAATTATGGTTTTGGATAATCGGTATGGTGCGTTTATAGATCCTGAGCTTACGGTTGAGAGTTTAGGAAGCGGGATATTGGATGGACTGACCTTTGCAGTAAAAGATGTATTTGCTGTAGCTGGACACAGCTCTTCTGCAGGTAATCCTGATTGGCTGCGTAGCCATCATCCGTCCACGGAGCATGCGGTGGCTGTACATCGTTTACTGTTGTCGGGTGCTACACTTCGTGGTGCTGCCCATACGGATGAGCTGATGTACAGTCTGGGCGGCGAGAACCATCATTATGGAACGCCGATTAATCCGCGTGCTGTAGGTCGTATCCCAGGCGGATCTTCAAGTGGTTCGGCAGTAGCGGTAGCTTCTGGTAGTGTTGATTTTGCGCTCGGAACAGATACCGGTGGCTCAATTCGAGTACCTTCCTCTTATTGCGGAGTATATGGCTTCCGGCCAACGCATGGAGCTGTGGATTTTCAAGGTGTTATTCCATTATCTCCGGCTTTTGATACAGTTGGCTGGGTGTCGGATCGCTTGGATGTGCTCCAGAAGGTAGGGGAAGTGTTACTTGTGGCTGGGAGTACATCTGTAAAGACGTCGAAGAAAATAGGAAGTAGTCTAGAAGAAACTGTAGGGAAGAGCATAGAGAAGAATGTATTGGAAAATTTAGAGAACAACTTAGAGGGAGACATGGTGAAGACTGATAAAAATAATTTAGAAAAGAGCCAGAAGGAAAGTTTAGAAACGATTTTGGAGAAACGTATTGAGAAGAGTACTGAGAAGAGTACGGAGAAAATTTTAGAGATTGGCCCGGAAAACAAGGTAAAAAAGAATATGGAAGACAAAAATAAAATGGGTACTTTATTTGTTGCTACTGACTGCTGGGCTTTGGTTAATCTGGAGAATGCAGCTATTTTATCGGAGGGATTAAGGTGTTTGCGATCCGGGGCAGATCATCTCATGGAGATAGAGATTGCTTTGGAGGGGTTAAAGGTCTGGATGGATGTTTTTAGAGAATTGCAGGGGAATGAAATTTGGGAAACTCATGGCGTTTGGATTGAGAACGAGAAACCAGTCTTTGGGCCTGATATTGCAGCGCGATTCTCGTGGGCTGCCAGTTTGGCGGAAGAGGATCATAGCGTTGCACAATGTAAGCAAAAAGAGATTTCTAATCATTTGCGCCTGCTGCTAGGAGAGGACAATTGTCTTGTGATTCCGACAGTTCCGGGACCAGCGCCGCTGCGTGGAGGGGATTTGCGCCAATTGGAGGTGAATCGTAGTGGTGCGATGATGTTGAGTTGCATAGCTGGGTTGGCGGGTTTGCCTCAGGTAACATTACCTATGCTCTCCACAAGTGGATTGCCACTAGGATTATCCGTTATTGCCGGACATGGTCAGGATCTCCGGTTACTCTCTTGGGTGAATGAAGTGTGGCAGCAGTCTTGAGAGGCTGAGTGCAGTGGTCTTGAAAAAGCAGCGATACTAAACAGACCGTAGCTACGAACAACATATCTTGACACTTTTCTAGTTACATTTCTAGTTACTTTTCTAGTTACTGTTAACCGATACTCCTCCATTACTCTCTTGGAATACACTCTAGAAATACATTCTAGGAAGACGCTTTAGGATTACACTCTAGAAATACACTCTGGGAATACACTATAGGATTACACTCTAGGATTACATTCTAGCAATACACTCTAACGCCACACTCACTTATTGATTCACAAATTAACGAAATACACATGTCATTCCCTCCTACTCTTAGTTTTATTTACACCGGGGAGCCCAGTGGAGTTGCTTTAAAAACTAAGGTAGCTTAAGTTGGCTCAATATTGGAGTGGTAGAGTGAAAAAGATAAATTCAGCGCTCGATTGTGTTGTGTAAGACCAGTTGAATTAAGTGAATACGTCGCTGGAGAGAAAAGAACGGTATAACTCCCGCAGAAATCGGGGGAAGTGCTTAAGTAACTAAAAAGAACGGTATAAATCCCGCAAAATCCAGGAAAGTGGAACAAGTAGCTAAAAAGAACGGTATAAATCCCGCAGAAACCGGGAAATGGCACAAGTAGCTAAAAAGAACGGTATAAATCCCGCAGAAATCGTGGGAAGTGCTTAAGTAACTAAAAAGAACGATATAACTCCCGCAAAATCCAGAAAAGTGGCACAAGTAGCTAAAAAGAACGGTATAAATCCCGCAAAATCCAGGAAAGTGGCACAAGTAGCTAAAAAGAACGGTATAAATCCCGCAGAATCTGGGGAAATGGCTCAAGTAACTAAAAAGTACAGTATAAATCCCGCAGAATCTGGGGAAATGGCTCAAGTAACTAAAAAGAACGGTATAAATCCCGCAGAATCTGGGAAAGTGGCCCAAGTAGCTAAAAAGAACAGTATAAATCCCGTAGAAATCTGGGAAAGTGGCCCAAGTAGCTAAAAAGAACGGTATAAATCCCGCAGAATCTGGGAAAGTGGCCCAAGTAGCTAAAAAGAACGGTATAAATCCCGCAGAATCTGGGAAAGTGGCATAAGTAACTAAAAAGAACGGTATAAATCCCGCAGAATCCGGGGAAATGGCTCAAGTAGCTGAAAAGAACGGTATAAATCCCGTAGAACCCAGGAAAGTAGCATAAGTAACTAAAAACAACAGTATAAATCCCGCAGAATGTGGCGAAGACGCCTATGTAGTCAAAAAGAAGGGCAAAAAGGCCCTTCATCCCGGCAATTCCGGCCAAACAGCCAAAAAGAAGGGCAAAAGTGCCTTTCACCTCTACCGGCAGCAGTGGATCTATAATAGCTTGTACCTCCGCCACAGCTATAGTGGGGTGGTATTATCTCTGCTCGTACGGATCTCATACACCGCTCAATTCCCCGTCTTGCAGCGCTGGTGTGCCTGCGACTTCGATCCGATGGCCAATTCGAATAGCGTGAGAATACCCTGCCACCTATTCCGACTCCCTATTCAGATTCCCGCGTGAACCCGTAAAAACTTGTTTTTACTCGAAAGCCCTCCCTCAACTCCACCTACTATTTTCCAATCCCCTTATACAGTTCACATGAACGATATGAGCTAAATTTCAATAATTAATAATTAATAATTAATAATTCATAATTCATAATTCATCATTCATCATTCATCATTCATAATTAATAATTAATAATTAATAATTAATAATTAATAATTAATAATTAATAATTAATAATTAATAATTAATAATTCATAATTCATGATCCATGTTCATTTTGTGTTAAGTTTATTAACATATAAATCATGAAAATTTAACTTCCCTCTATTCAACACGGTTCATTTTAATTATAATGTTACATAAAATAACATTATAAATCAGAAATGGTTCTATTGATCCTAATAAGGAGGGGTGGCATGCATCTTACGGTTGAAGAAGCGTTGTCCATTTATCCTTTGTCCGAGGCGAAGCTTATCGCTGGGTCTAAAGGGAAACATCGAATTGTGAAGTCAATTAATGTGATGGACGCCCCCGATATCTCGGATTGGATCAAAGAAGGCGAGATGCTGCTGACGACAGCCTATTTGATAAAGGACAATATGGAGGAAGCCTCTGCCTTGCTGCAGACTTTGAATCGCCGGGGATCTTCGGCCTTGGGCATTAAGCTGGGGCGGTTTTGGGATGAAGTACCAGAGCAACTGGTTGCAGAAGCGGAGAGTCTTAACTTCCCACTAATCCAGCTACCGTTCGAGTTTACTTTTTCGGATCAGATGAATGGTCTGTTTCGCGCCGAGCTTAGCCGCAGCACTCACGTTCTGCAGAACATTATGGAGAAGCAGAAAAAGCTGATGCAATTCGCCCTAAGATCTGTCCGCAGCCGTCCGTTGTTTGATTCGGTGTCTGAAGTGATTGGCCATTCACTTGTGGTGGTTAGCGCACGGGGGGATGTGATCTACAACAACTCTGAATACTATCCTTCACAGCTGCTGGAGGGGTGGCCGTGGCAGAAACGGAATCAGCGCTTTCGTGTTGGAGATCATGTGGGCTACCGTACACCACTTTTGCAAGGAGAGAAGTGCTCCGGATATCTATTGTTTTGTGCCATCGACCCTTTATTGCTCCCAATGGAAGAAAGTTTGTTCGTTCAGGGAGCTGAACTTATTTCATATCATATTCATTCAGGATACGAAGATTATTTTGAACAGGCAGAACACAGGGAGTTTAGCGGATTGCTGAGACGTTGTTTGAGCGGTAATTTATCTTACACAGATTTGGCGCAGGCTGCTCTCGACTTGGAGATTGAGCTGCTTCAATCACCATTTTTTCTCTTATTGACCGATACAGCTGCGACTGGGGAAGAACGCCAAGGTGAGCTGCTCAGACTAAAAGAAGAATATCTTGAACATCCTGGGCTACGGGAAGTAAAGGGAATTCATGTGATCATAGATCAAGGACTTTTGTCTATATATCCGGGAGATCGTCAGCGTCCTGAACAATTCCGGGATATAATCCAGGTTTGTTTTAACAACATGAAGTTTGATAAGGGATATTATCCGCGAGCTGCGATAAGCAGTTGTAAAGCGAAGCCGGAGGGGCTGAAGGAGGCTTTTGCGGAGGTAAAGGATTGTATGGGAATGCTTCAGGGCGGGGGAGTAAAAGGGAATGTTGTGCATTACCGGCAGCTTGAGCTTAACCTGCTACTCGGGCAAATTCCGGCAGAGGTTATGGAGAAATATTGTAATGGAAGTCTTAGAGGGTTGCTTAACCGAGAACCGGAGTATGTCAGGGAGATGCTGCGGACGCTGGAAGTTTATCTAGAGAACGATGGTCATGTTAATGAGACGGCTAAGAAACTGTTTATTCATCGAAACACGGCTACCTACCGGATCGAGAAGCTTAGTGAGCTGCTGGACGTCGATTTTAAAAAAATAAATGATCTAATGAGGTTGAAGTTAGTATTCATGTTTCGGAGGATGCTCGGAAGGGACTAAGGTCTAAGGTCTAAGTTCTAAGTTCTAAGTTCTAAGGTCTAAGGTCTAAGTTCTAAGTTCTAAGATCTGGGTTGAAATGCAAACATGGAGGAGGGGAACCTCGTGAATACACATGAGATCGCAATGCATATTCAAACCCATCAGGCGCCTGCGGTGCTGGCAACGCTGATAGAGGTGGAGGGACACTCGTATCGCAAAGCCGGAGCGGTGATGTTGTTTTTTGAAGGAGGTACGATTGGGAGCCTGAGTCCAGGTTGTCTGGAAAACGATCTGCAGCTGCGAACTTCTGAGATCTGGGAACGAGGGCTGCCCGAAATTGTGGAATACAACATGCTGTCTCCGGAAGATCTGTCCTGGGGTGAGGTTATCGGCTGTGGAGGCAAAATCAAAGTAGTGCTAGAACCCGTGCAGGGTCAGCTCTACAAGCTTTTAGTGCAGGCGAGTGACAGATTGGCTAGGGGAGAGAAGCTAATTTTGTTCCGCGAAGCAGTGGAGAAAGGTTTTATCTATAAGCTGGAGCTGGATCCAGACATTGTACTGCCGCAGAGCAAGAAACATCCGAAATTATCCCACTCGGCAAAAGAAAGCCTGGCGGCAGGTCGCTTTATGGCCGCTCCAGCAGAATTGACAGCATTCCATACGTCTTTCGT
The DNA here is from genome assembly GCF_037963285.1 of Paenibacillus sp. FSL H3-0329. Taxonomy (NCBI): domain Bacteria; kingdom Bacillati; phylum Bacillota; class Bacilli; order Caryophanales; family Paenibacillaceae; genus Paenibacillus; species Paenibacillus sp. FSL H3-0329. The sequence continues at coordinate 1,487,794 of NZ_CP150150.1, forward strand.
GCCCAAACCGCGGCTTGTGATTTTTGGCGGGGGACGTGATGTGGTTCCTATTGCGGAACTTGCTGACAGAGTTGGCTTTCGGGTAGCGGTTGCGGATTGGCGTGAAGGAAGCTTACACAATAAGTTTCCTCGAGCTGAACAAGTAATTTGTTCCCCTATGGAGGTTGTTCAGCGATTGGGCGTAGCTCGGGAGGATTATGTATTGATTTGCAGTCATCAACTTGGGCGGGATAGACAGTTCCTGGAGAGTGTGATTCCGCTTGCTCCTCTATATATAGGGATTATCGGTTCGAAGGCGCGGATATCTCTTTTACTGGAAGGGCTTGAGGCTCCTGCATCTTTGCATGCACCTGTAGGGTTGCCGATTGGAGGAGAAGGTCCGGAGGAGATTGCGGTCAGTATTATAGCGGAAATTATTCAAATTAGAAGGGTGGGCTCACGAGAGCTGCCCAAAGGAGCGGATAGTATTGAAAGTAGCAGGAATATATTTGGCAGCGGGGCAGAGCAGGCGGATGGGCGTGTCCAAGGTTTCACTGAAATTGTCGCAGGAGGTCTCACTCGGGAGCGTCGCGCTTAGTGAATTGGATCGTTGCAATCTAGAACCGCTAATCGTGGTAGTGCGTGCGGATGACAACTTGGAATGGCTGCCACCCGCGATTGAACCGCAAGCATCCAGACGTACCGAAACTTGCTTGACCGCACATCTAGGATTGTCTTTTTCACTGCGCTGTGGCCTTAATGCGGTATTACCTTTACAGCCCGATGCAGTAGTTGTGGCGCTTGCGGATCAGCCATTTATTACTACAGCATTAGTGAACCGTCTAATACAAACGTTTGAACAATCTCCGGAGATGGACTATGTCGCTAGCGTCAGCAATGGGTCGGCTATGCCCCCGGCTTTGTTCTCGAAGACGTTGTTTCCAGCACTACAGGGATTAGATGGAGATCGAGGAGCGGCGGGGATATTGCGTTCACCTGATTATAAGGGGATTGTTCTGGAATCTGAGTCTGCCCATTATTTCATGGACGCAGATACAAAAGAGGATTTTGGTGAGATCCAGGAGCAATGGATTCTGAGAAATGGAAAGTGAAGTAAAGAATAGTCTGAAAAGTAATCTGAAACAGTGTTCCTTTTCCACCTTTGGTCATATAATATGACACGAAACTCACCATACCAAAACCAATTAGTGCATTACACACAAAAAAAGTTCTGATTCTTATATTCATATACAAACGTATGTTATATAAATTTACGCCAAGGCCACCTCTAAGTATAGTAGAAGTACATTAATGGTTGCAGCCATGATGAGAGATGATTTGGAGGAGGAGAATTATGAAAAAAAGGGGTCAGTTCATAACATCTTGTCTTGCATTAATGGTTCTAATGACGGTGGCTTTGGTGGGGTGTGGCAGCAATAATAATACTTCTACAAATGCAACGGAGGCACCAGCGACAACTACAGCGGCAACAGAGGCAACTGCAACAACAGAACCGGCTGCAAAGAAACCGACGGTTGCTTTTGTTTATATCGGACCTCCAGGGGATGGCGGCTACACGTACCAACATGATCAAGGACGGCTGTATATGGAGAAGGAGCTGGGGATTAAAGCTGACTTTGTAGAAAATGTCCCTGAAAGTGCTGACGCCGAACGAATCATCACCGAGCTTGCACAATCACACGACATCGTGTTTACAACGAGCTTCGGATATATGGATTTTACATTAAATGTAGCGGGCAAATTCCCCAACGTGAAGTTCCTGCATGCTTCGGGTTACAAAACCGCAGAGAACATGGGAACCTACTTCGGGAAAAACTATCAGGCCAGCTATCTGAGCGGCATAGCGGCAGGAAAAATGACCAAAAACAATCAGTTGGGTTATGTGGGCGCTTTTCCGATCAGCGAAGTGATTTATAACTTGAATGCTTTTACCCTTGGAGCACAAAGTGTCAATCCTGATGTAAAGGTGAATGTGGTATGGACGAATACATGGTATGACCCGACGACTGAACGTCAAGCGGCAATCAGCTTGCTGGATAAGGGTGCGGATGTGCTTTTGGCCTATCAGGATTCACCTGCAACACTGCAGGCTGCTGCTGAACGAGGGGCTTTTGCCGGGGGGAATGACTCGGATATGAGCAAATACGCTCCGGACAATTATTTGACGAACCCGGTATGGAATTGGGGGCCGTATTACGTAAAAGCTGTGCAGGCAGTTATGGATGGAACCTGGAAGAGCGAGCAGTATTCCGGTGATATGGCTGACGGTATGGTGGAGCTGGCTCCTTTCGGGAACAAGATCCCAGATGATGTGAAAAAGCTTGTCGAAGACGCCAAAGCCAAAATTATCAGTGGTGAGCTGGAGGTTTTCACAGGTCCGATCTCAGATAATCAAGGGAATGTGAAGGTTCAGGAGGGTCAGAAGCTGACCTTGGAGGAAGTGCTGGGCATGAACTGGCTCGTAAAGGGTGTGGAAGGAACTATCCCGCAATAATGTTTAAAAATAGGGAATAAGATGTGCACAATCTATGGGTGGGGCGGGTTCCGTTAAGCGGAAACTTCCCCACCCGTACTACAACTTGAAGGAAGGAGGGGTTCAGGCCATGCGGGGAACTTCAGTTGAAATGCGGGGGATTGTGAAAAAATTCGGCTCGGTAACCGCCAGTGATCAAGTCGACTTTTCGGCAAATGCGGGTGAGATTCATGCGTTGCTTGGGGAGAATGGGGCCGGGAAGAGCACGGTGATGAGCATGCTGTCAGGGGTGTATAGAGCAGACGAAGGAGAAATCTTCATTCATGGGAAAGGTGCTCAGATCCGTTCTCCTAAAGATGCTGCGCAGCTGGGTGTAGGTATGGTGTTTCAGAACTTTAGGCTGGTGCAAAGCCTCACAGCAGCAGAAAATATCGTGCTTGGCGAAAAGTCGTCTTTCTGGCGCGGCCGTAAGTGGATGAAGAACAAACACAAGGAGATCGAGGCATTAGCGGAACGGTTTGGACTGAATTTCCCGGTGGATCGCCCGATCTGGCAGTTGTCCGTGGGTGAGCAGCAGCGTGTTGAAATCGTTAAGACGTTGTATCGCGGGGCTGACATTATTATTCTGGATGAACCAACCTCTGTACTGACCCCGGGAGAGGTAGAACAGCTATTTGAAACGCTTCGGGTCATGAAGCAAGCAGGAAAGACGGTCATTATGACTACTCATAAAATGAAAGAGGTTATGGCGTCCTCCGATCGGATTTCCGTCATGCGCAAAGGGAAAATGATCACCACACTGACCACGGCAGATACAGATGAACTGGAGCTGGCTCGTCTGATGGTGGGCAAGGAAGTAACCATCACCCGTCAAGAACGGGAAGCCACTGAAGGAGATTCTTTATTAGAAGTGAAAGATGTGGACGTATATGCCGATCACGGGCGAAAAGCACTGGATCACTTCTCTTTGAACGTATGTAAAGGAGAGATTGTAGGCGTAGCTGGGGTAGCTGGCAATGGGCAAAAGGAACTGGCTGAAGTGTTAACAGGTCTTAGAGGCTGGAAAAGTGGTGAAATCACGTTTGATGGAAAGACGGTGAAATCCGCTTCGGTTAGAGGGGCGATTGATTCAGGAATCTCCCACGTGCCGGAGAACCGGATGAAGAGCGGTTTAGCTGGACGCCTCGGATCGGTGGATAATCTTTTGTTTAAGTCTTACCGCTCAGAGGAGCACTCCAAATTTGGTTTCTTGAAGTCCGCGAAGAACCGTTTGTGGTCACAGGAGCTGGTCCAGCGCTTTAATGTCAAAACACCTGAGCTGGAGACGCCAGTACAACAGTTGTCAGGTGGTAATCAGCAGAAGCTGCTCTTTGCACGTGAGATCAGTCATCGGCCGAAGCTGATGGTCGCCGTTCATCCGACACAAGGGCTGGATGTAGGTGCCACGGCTGGTGTTCACGACCTTCTTATGGAGCTGCGTGGTTCAGGTAGTGGCGTGTTGTTAATTTCGGAGGATTTAGATGAATTGCTTCAGTTGTCCGACCGGATTCTAGTGATCTATAACGGCTCAATTATTGGTGAGAGTACACATGAGGAAGCGAATCGAGAGAGCATCGGACTACTAATGGCTGGTATTCATAATAGAGAGGAGAGCGCCGTATGAGTCTGGAGAATGGAAGAAATACCGCAGCAGCTGTACTGGAACCCCTCCCCTCCCACTCCGGAAAACGATTCTCTCTACGTTTCGAATACGATGCCAGCCGCATCCGTTCTCCTTGGTGGACACCTATTGTATCTATAATTTTAGCGCTATTGTTGTGTGCCCTATTTATTGCGGCGAATGGCATGAATCCGGTGCTGGTCTATGAAAAAATGTTCCGTGGCGCATTTGGCACTGCGTATGGGCTCACGGAAACGATGGTTAAAGCGATCCCGCTTCTTCTATGTGGGCTTGGGATTGCTGTGGCTTACCGCATTTCGGTATGGAATATTGGAGCAGAAGGCCAGTTAACTGTTGGGGCTATGGCGGCCACAGCGGTCACGATTTATTTTCCTGACTTACCTTCATTCTGGTCCCTGAGCTTAATGCTGCTGTTCGGGATTGCCGCGGGTGCGCTTTGGGGATTGCTGACTGCTATTCCGCGGACACATTTTGGAGTGAATGAGCTAATCACTTCATTAATGCTGAATTATGTTGCCCTATTGGCGCTCGATTACGTGGTATTCGGACCTTGGAAAGATCCTAAAGGATTTAATTTCCCGGGATCACCTATGTTTACTGCGGCTCAATCGCTGCCTGTTCTCGGAAGTACAAGATTGCATATTGGATTGTTATTTGGACTTATCGCCGTTGTGATTTATTACTTAATGATTCGTTTTACCAAGTGGGGTTACGAGCTCCGGCTGATTGGGGCCAATCCTGTTGCAGCCAGATACGCGGGGGTTCCTATCAAGCGCCATATTATTATCGTCATGCTGATCAGTGGGGGGCTTGCCGGGATCGCTGGCATGGCGGAGGTCTCCGGTGTTACACACAAGCTGATGCAGGGCATTTCACCGGGGTATGGATACACCGCCATTATTGTGGCTTGGCTGGCCAAATTGAATCCACTCGGTCTAATCGTTACTTCTATTTTATTCGGTGGCTTAATTGTTGGCGGATATAGTGTTCAAACCATCGGGCTGCCCTCATCGATATCAGAAATGCTGCAGGGCTCCATCCTGTTTTTCTTGATTGCTGGCGATATGATCTATCGTTTCCGCATTCGCCGTAGCCGGGTTCAGCTGAAAGGGGGGAGATAGGCAATGGATTTTACAACACAGCTACTTATTGCCGCTATTTCCGCAGGGACCCCGCTGCTGCTGGCTACGCTGGGAGGCATTCTAAATGAACGAGCCGGCATTATACAGCTTGGGGCTGAAGGTCTGATGCTGATGGGAGCGGTCATCACTTGTATCGTGTATATTCGCTCCGGAAACCTGCTGCTGGCTCTGTTGGCTACCGTAGCTATAACGGCTGTACTTGGTTTGCTGCATTCTTTTCTCTGTGTGACCTTGCGGGCGAATCATACGATGTCCGGTCTTGCGATGACCCTGTTTGGCAGTGGGTTGAGCGCTTATCTTGGTAAACCGATCAGCGGCATTCCTTTGCCGGGAACCTCCCCTAAGCTGCATCTGGCTTGGCTGGAAAATGTACCGTTCATCGGAAAAATATTCGGCAACATGGACTACCTAACCTGGTTTAGCCTGCTGCTAGTGCTTGCTCTGCATCTGCTAATTCACCGCACTTCATGGGGCCTGCATTTGCGGGCAGTCGGAGACAGTCCGGCTACCGCAGATGTGATGGGGATCCGTGTACAGCTTATCCGCTACAGCTATGTGATCACCGGTGCTGCTCTCATCGGCCTGGCCGGAGCGGATATGGTATTGGCCTACGCGCCAACCTGGAATGAAGGGCTGACAGCCGGCCGGGGCTGGATTGCGGTAGGGCTGGTGATTTTCGCCAGATGGAATCCGCTGCGTGCCTTGTTCTGCGCCTACTTTTTTGGGGCATTGGATTCACTTGGCTTCCGTATTCAATTGCTGGGCAGTGCAGTTCCGCCCTATTTTCTCAAAATGATTCCGTACCTTGTGACCATTCTGGTCCTGATGTACCTGGGGTACCGCAATCGCAACAAACCATCCGGCACACCGGAGGCGCTCGGAGTTCCTTATATTCGGGAACAAAGGTTTTAAGGCAGGCTATACGAGAAGGGAAGCGGCAATCTGGTACTCAAAAAGGGAGGCGGAGTGTATGGGAGCTATACGGGAAGAGGAAGGAAGGCTACCTGAAGTAATTCAACCCCGCAGCCTGCACGAAGCTTGGGAGAGAAAAACGGCGTTTGGAGACAGTGCCCGATATGTTGCAGGGGGAACACTGCTGAGAACAGGGTGGGAAAATGGAACGACTCATATGCCCAAACAGCTGATTGATCTTCGGCAAATTACAAATCTCGGCGACATTACCTTAACGGAATTTCACTTATCTCTGGGCGCTCTTGTTCCACTCTCCCAGTGCCGCAGTAATGAGCATTTGCAGGCCGTAGCTCCTGCGCTGCAAGAGGCTGCACGTTGCATAGCGGCTCCGTCGGTGCGTAATCTTGCCACGCTCGGGGGCAATATCGCTTCTGGCTTCGGAGATATTCTACCTGCGTTACTGGTCTATGACGCGGAGTTAATCTCCTTTGACGGCAAATTTATGACGGCACTACCTTTGATAGAGTGGCTAAACAATCACTGGAGCGGGATAAAACCTGCGGCGGATCTTGTGGCTGAGATTCGCATCTCACCTACTCGCTTAGAGAGTCCGTTAACGGATAGGCTAGAAATTTTTCGTAAGGTTGGCCGCAGGGAAGCGTTCACCCCTTCACTTGTAACGGTAGCAATCTCAGCATCAATCGATGAGGAACACCGTTTCCGTGAGGTGCGTATCGCCGCAGGTGGGGGCTCTGGGCGGCCACAGCGACTAAGTAGGGCTGAAGTTATGCTTGAAGGTGTGAGGTATACAGATGAGCTGTTGGCTTCTTTATATGAAGGGGTTGAGAACAGCTTTGAGACGTATAGTGATTCCTTTGCAACAGAACTTTACAAGAAAAAGACTGCTGGGAATTTGGTTGTATCTGAGCTGTGGAAGGCTATGAATATACGGAGTTTAGAGGTGAATAACCCGACGAAAGGAGAGAGGGAAAATGCTGCTGAATAAGGAATCCAGCGGTAGCCGCTGGCGTACACGACCTGATGGAGAGGGCAAGGTATCCGGTAAGCTGCAGTATTTGACCGACATGAGGGCAGAAGGAATGTTGATCGGCCGCGTGCTCCGCAGTGAGCAGGCACATGCTCGTATTTTGTCCATACGCATTGAGAAGGCCGTTGAAGTCCCTGGTATACACGCTGTAATCACTCATGAGGATGTGCCCGGACTTAACGGCTTTGGCATAGCTTTGCCGCATCAACCGGTATTTTGCAGTGACCGTGTGCGTTACACTGGCGATGCGATTGCGGCAGTTGCGGCTGAGACGGACGAAATTGCGGAATACGCCTTATCTCTTATCGAAGTGGATTATGAGCTTCTACCCTTGCTGGAGAATCCGGAAGAGGCGATGAAAAAGGACGCAATTTTGCTGCATGCCGAGGGAAACGTGCTTCATCATACGGAATATCGGAAAGGGGAGCCGGAAACGGTATTTACGGATTGCTGTCATGTGGTAGAGGAGACTTACTATACACCACGCCAAATGCACACCTATATGGAGACTGAAGGTGGACTGTTTATCCCAGAGGATAACGGACGGCTTACCGTATATTCAGCTACACAACATGGGTTGATGGATCGCCTGCAGCTATCCAGAATTCTGGCTATTCCTCAAGAAGATATTCGCGTCATCTCGAGTCCTATCGGCGGGTCCTTTGGAGGAAAAGACGAGCTGAATGTACAGCCGTATGGAGCGCTGCTCGCCTTGCGGACACTCCGTCCGGTAAGACTGCATAATTCGAGAGCTGAATCGGTACGTGCAGGACTAAAACGCCATCCCATGAAAATCACCATGAAGACTGGCTGCGACCCCGAAGGAATCATCAGGGCACATCAGGTCAGAATTATTTCGGATACGGGAGCTTACGCAACACTGGGGGCGGAGGTGCTCAACTTTGCGACAGAACATGTGATGGGCCCCTATATCATCGATCATGTGGATGTGAAGGGTTTTGCTGTATATACCAATAACGGTGTATCTGGTGAATTTCGCGGGTTTGGCGGCAATCAGGCGATTTTCGCTTTGGAGGGACAAATCGATCGGTTGGCTGAGCGATTGCAGATCGATCCGTGGGAAATACGCCGCCGCAATTTGCGTAAATATGGAGATCTGGGGCCACTGGGTCAGGAAATTGCTCAGACCGATGGTGCCTTTCAGGTGTGGGAAGCGCTGGCGGGTTCGCCTCTTATGACTGAGGCCGCATCTACAGACAGTGATTCAGGTGTTGTGGAACCTTGGATCGTAACTGGAACGGGTGCTGCTATAGCTATGCATGGTGCAGGACTTGGTTATGGTATTCCCGATCCGGCGGGTGGCAGGCTCTCTTTGACGCTAGAGGGCAAGATTGAGGCGGTGTTTGGTTACGAGGAGTTTGGTCAGGGGTTAATCGCAACAATGGAACAAATGCTGATTGAACAGTTTGGCTTGGCGGCAGAGGATCTAAGCATCGTCATTGGCGATACGGATGTTGTGCCTGATAGCGGATCTAGTACGGCTTCCCGATCAACCAGCATGATGTGGATGGCCTTGAAACGGCTGCGTCCAGACTTCACCGCTCGAGTGCTGCAGGCAGCTGCGATGATAAAGCCAGAGCTGGATAACTATGAAATGAAGCTCGGCCCTGGCGGCATTTGGCTAAAAGACGGCGGTCTACTTCTGACTTACAAGGACTTGGCACAGCGTATTTCAGAACCCATTGTCTGTAATACAAAGTTTACTTATCCAACCACACCCTTTAAAAGAGTGGGGGCACATTTCCTATACACCTATTCTGCAATCGCAGTCCGCGTGGAAGTTAATCTGCTTACTGGACGTGTCCGTGTACTGGACCAATATCATGCGGTAGCGGCGGGACCGGTGGCTAATCCGCAAGGTTATCTCGGGCAGATCGAAGGTGGCAGCAGTATGGCGGTAGGCTTCACTTTGTCAGAGGATGCTGTGATGTCAGGCGGCAGCTATGTCACCAAAAATTTAGACACCTATTTGGTGCCGACCATTGCCGACATGAATGGCAGCATTCAGGTGCAGCCGATAGAGGATTTGCCGGATCATGACACGTACGGTCCTCGCGGCATTGGAGAGGTGGGTTCCGTCAATTTAGCTCCGGCAGTCGTGTCAGCCATATTTCAGGCTGTAGGGAAGCGTGTAACCAAGCTGCCCATTGATCCCGAATGGCTGCAGTCTACACCGTTTATTCCACAAAAGGTGGTGAACATCCATGCCGAGTCATAATTCAGATCACAATCTAGATGAAGAGAACCCAATCCCAGCTTCGTCTGAGGAAGCCTTCACAGAAGAGAGGTTCACCTTTAATTGCAATCTTAATGGGAAAGCGATATCCATGGAGATTCCACCCTCCCGTCGGCTTTTAAATGTCATACGTGAAGATTTGGAGCTGACCGGCACAAAACGTTCTTGTGAGATTGGCCGCTGCGGGGCATGTATGGTGCTGGTGGATGGACGTCCAGTGAATTCATGTCTGGTTATGGCCTATCAATGCTCAGGTGCGGAAATTACAACAATTGAGGGTCTTAGTGAAGTAGGCCTGCATCCCGTTCAGCGGGCTTTTTTAGAAGAGGGGGGGTTCCAATGCGGTTATTGTACACCAGGGATGGTTATCTCGGTGGTTGCTCTGCTGGAAGAGAACCCGCATCCTACTCCGGCTGAAGTGGAAGAAGCTTTATCGGGTAACATTTGTCGCTGTACGGGGTACGGTGGCATTTTACGAGCTGTTAACAAAGCTATTGGAGGTTGAGTGGATGGTCGTTTCTGAAGGCAGGTTTACGTTGGAAGAGATAAATGCCATGAGTATAACGGATTTTGTGAAGCATCTAGGCGGCATTTTTGAACATTCACCGTGGGTAGCAGAGGAGGCGTATAAGCAGATTCCGTTCCATTCTTTAGAGCATTTGCATAGCACAATGATGCAGACCGTACTGAGTGCTGACCGGAGCCGAATGGAGGGACTATTAAAAGCTCACCCAGATTTGGCGACTAGGCTTCAAGTTACGGCTTTGTCTGCCTCAGAGCAGCAGGGAGCTGGACTGGATCGGCTAACAACGGAAGAGTTCAATCTATTAAATGATCTGAATCGAAAGTATACGGACAAATTTCATTTCCCTTTTATTCTAGCTGTTCGTGGCAAAAACAAAGATGACATTATCAGCGCCATTGGAGTGCGAGTAGAGCGTTCCCCTCAGGAGGAATGGGTTCAAGCCTTTTCTGAAGTCGGTACAATTACGAGATTTCGCCTAAGTGATTTAATTATTTAATTATTCATTCATTCATCATAAACGGGGAGGGTGTCAGCCATGCTGGAACCAATTAACGGACGTACAATGTTTTATGGAAAAAGTGATGTGCTAACTTATCGTACCTATGCTAAACCGCTGGCCGTTACCCCCGTTCCCGAATCTTCCTTCACGGGCTGCGACAACATTATATTCGCACATAATATTACATTCGCGGTCACGGGCGAAGCGTTTCTTCCTTCTTTTTCAGAGGGGGATAATTCCATGGTTGTTGCTACCGATTCTATGAAAAATTTTATCCTGCGCAATACCGCGGACTACACTGGAAGCACAACGGAGGGGCTACTGCAGCTTTTAAGCAGCCGTTTTCTCGATAAATACGATCATGTCACCGCAGTTTCAGTTTCCGCAGACCGGTTACCTTTTGAACAGGTGATGGTCCCCGGGGGTGAGGGGCTTAAACAGAGTCATTTAGTACTGCGTCACTCCAATAATGAATCTTATTCGGCTTCGTTAACTATAAAACGTGGAGAGAATGGGACTGAGGTTATCGCTCATGAATGCCGATTGAAGGATTTACAGCTGATAAAAGTGAGTGGAAGCTCGTTTTATGGATTTGTCCGTGATGAGTACACAACATTGCCCGAGAGCTTTGACCGTCCGCTTTATATTTTTCTGAATATTAACTGGACCTACAGTGGTGTTGAGCATGCTCTGGATGGAGATCTAGGCCAATATGTGGCTGCGGAGCAGGTTCGCGATATCGCCCATAGCGCTTTTCATGAGCTGAACAGTCCATCAATCCAATCGTTGATTTATCAAATTGGGCTGCGCGTATTGTCCCGTTTTCCACAGCTGGCTACCGTTTCATTTGAGTCCAATAACCGGACTTGGGAAACCATTGTTGAGCCTGAAGAAACTAAAGGTGGAGTCTTCACCGAACCTCGTCCACCCTATGGTTTTCAGGGCTTTTCTGTCAGCCGTGCAGATCTGGCCGGAGAGACAGCGTAATGAGCGGGCGTCTTACCACCCATGTGCTGGATCTGTCGCGGGGGATTCCTGCTACAGGTCTGACGCTTCAGCTCTGGAAGCTTACGGATGGGATGAGCAAGCTACTGTGTGAAGAAGTCACGAACAGTGACGGGAGGCTGGATGCTCCGCTGCTGGAGGGAAACGAATTGGAGGCTGGATGTTACGAGCTGCTGTTTATGGTTGGCGATTACTACCGTAGAGCTGATGCCAAAGCGTCAGCAGCTGGCATAGGAGTAACAGAAAGCTCAGTAGATACTCAACGTGAGATGTCCTTTTTTCTAGAACAGATACCTATTCGCTTTCATATAGAGAGCTCCATGCAACACTACCATGTACCTTTGCTAGTAGCTCCTGGTGGATATAGTACGTACCGGGGAAGTTAGGAGAAAGTTGACGACCGGAGGAGGTGGCAGCTCATGAAGGAATCCTATGAACTTGTGATTAAGAACGGGAATGTAGTGCTGCCCGATCAGGTACTCAAGCTGGATATTGCAGTATCAGAGGGTAAGATTGTCGCACTTGGAGAGGAACTTTCGCTTGCGCCGCTAACCAAAGTCATCGACGCAGATGGGTTCTATGTCCTCCCCGGTATGATTGATATGCATGTCCACTTTAATGAACCAACGTTTGGACATTGGGAAGGCTTTCGCAGCGGCTCTGCGGCGTTGGCAGCTGGCGGCTGCACAACCTATGCAGATATGCCGCTTAACGGCAATCCACCTACTGTGAACGAGGCTGCACTTCGTCAAAAGGTGGATGCTGCGGCTGGAAACTCTGCCGTTGATTATGTGCTGTGGGGTGGGCTCGTTCCCGGCAATCTGGATGATTTAGAAGTTTTGGCAGCCGCTGGCGTCACTGGGTTTAAAGCCTTTCTCTCCAATCCTGGAGGGGAGGGCGAAGGCAGATTCCGTGAAGTGGATGAGGATACACTCTATCAAGGGATGCAGCGAATCGCTTCTCTGGGCGGGATTCTGGCGCTGCATGCAGAAAGTGAGGCTATCACGGCGGTGTTGACCGCAGATGCAGTGCGAAATGGCAGAACCAGCGCAAGTGATTTTGCGGCTTGCCGCCCTGCTGAAGCAGAGCTGGAGGCAGTGTCCAGGGCGCTGCTGTACAGTGAACGTACGGGCTGCCGGTTGCATTTTGTTCATATCAGCACGGCCGCCGCCATTGAGAAAATCTATGAAGCTAAGCTACGAGGTCTGGACGTTTCGGCCGAAACCTGTCCACATTATCTGGTCCTCACTGAAAATGACATGAAGGCTTTAGGCCCTGTGGCGAAGTGTGCGCCTCCGCTGCGAAGTGCGGTGGAGCAGGAGAAGTTATGGGAGATGCTGGCCCAAGGCAAAATCGATTTGATTGCTTCGGATCATTCCCCCTGTCCAACGGAATTGAAGGTGAAGCCGGACTTGTCTTTTTTTGCAGCGTGGGGTGGGATCTCGGGTGCGCAGAGCAGTCTGGAGCTTATGTTCCATGAAGGCGTGAATGTGCGGGGATTGCCTGTGACGTTAATTTCTCGTCTGCTCGCAGGGCAACCCGCAAAACGGTTTGGAATAGAGCATCGCAAAGGCGCTATAGCTCTAGGTCTAGATGCCGATCTAGTTCTGCTTAATCCAAGCACAACCTATACGCTGACTGCGGAGGATTTATTGTATCGCCACAAGCACAGCCCCTACATCGGAAGAACTTTATCCTGCAAGGTAGTTGCTACGATCTGCCGCGGGAATGTGGTCTATACCTCTGAAGAAGGAGTGATCAGTGAGGGAGGTGGACAGTGGCTGCGAATTAGGAAGGAGCAGTACAGCCTATGAATGATTCCACAGTTCAAGCATCGACTCAGAAACTGCTGGACCTGCTGGAGGAGCTGGCGGCATTCAGCACAGCTGGGCCAGGAGTTACTAGACTGCTATATACGGAGGAATGGAGCCGGGCGCAGATTTTTTTGCAGGAAAAAATGGCTGGGCTCGGCTTAGAAGTTTCCGTGGACAAGGTTGGCAATGTATATGGACGATTGAGTGGACGCGATCCGCAGCAAAAGGTTATTTTAACCGGATCGCATATCGATACTGTAGTCAATGGCGGAAAATATGATGGTGCCTATGGGATCGCTGCGGCTATGATTGCGCTTCAAGATTTGCAGAGGAACTTTGGCCAGCCGCAGCGGACGCTTGAGGTCGTATCTTTTTGTGAAGAAGAGGGGAGCCGATTTCCGCTTGCTTATTGGGGTTCGGGCCATGTCACGGAAAGGTATGACGGAAGCGAGGCCGAGACCTGTATGGATGCAGAGGGCGTGACGTTAAAAGCAGCAATGGCACAATCCAGCTTCTTACAGGACATAACGGAGGAGAAAGCTTCTAAGCGGACTGGAGTTAGAAATGATATTGGTGCTTTTGTAGAACTGCACATCGAGCAGGGGATTATTCTGGAGAAGACGGACACTCAGATAGGCGTAGTTCAGGGGATTGTTGGACAGAGACGATATGTGGTCAAGGTTAGTGGTATTGCTAATCATGCGGGCACGACACCGATGTTTATGCGGCAGGATGCACTGGCTAGTGCGGTTGAAATGCTGTACGTGCTTGAAAGTTCTGCTAAAACGGCTGGTGAACCTCTTGTAGCAACCTCGGGTAAGCTTGAGGTGAATCCGAATACGCCAAATGTAATCCCGGGTGAGGTTCTTTTTACATTAGATATCCGCCATAGTGAAGAGGACGAATTGGAACGTTTCTGTGAGAAGCTTCTTGCGGAATGTAATGAAATTGCCGTTAAACGTGGGGTAACTCTGGAGGCTACATCCGTGCTCCACACAGTCCCTGCGCCTATGGATATGAAGCTATCTGCAATGCTGGAAAATATCTGCCGCCTACAGGGGAAGACGTACCGCACGATGGTAAGTGGAGCGGGACATGATGCCCAGCTATTGGCGCCGCGTTGCCCTACTGCGATGATATTTGTGCCAAGCCGAGCTGGCATCAGCCATTCTCCGGAAGAGTATACCTCCCCTGAGCAGCTCGCGGCTGGGCTTGAGGTTCTGACTGCGATGTTATATGAGTTAGCTTATTAAAAAGAGTTCGCCGAACTTTTAAGGGAGGATCATCATGAAGCGTTACGAAGATTTGTCGCCGTCCCAACGCTGTATTATGACTCCGGGTCCGGTCGAGGTAGATCCGCGTGTACTGCGGGCGATGTCTTTTCCGGTGCTGGGTCAGTTTGATCCAGAGTTCACCTCTATTATGAATGAAACGATGGAAATGCTGCGGGAGCTGTTCGCTACTCGTAATTCATGGGCTTACCCTATCGATGGTACCTCCCGTTCTGGAATTGAAGCCGTGATGGTTAGTTTGATCCTGCCGGGTGAGCGTGTGCTGATTCCGATCTTTGGCCGCTTCGGACATCTATTGCATGAGATTGCTGAAAGATGTGGCGCTGAGGTGTTCGTGCTGGAAAAGCCATGGGGGAGTGTGTTTGAGCCGGATGAAGTGATAGCAGCTATGGAGACTTTTAAGCCACATGTGGTGGCAATGGTTCATGGGGAGACCTCTACAGGACGTGTGCAGCCACTCGCGGAAATCGGTAGAGCTTGCCGCGGGATGGATGCTTTATTCATAGTTGATGCAGTTGCAACCATTGGGGGCCTTCCTGTCGAGACAGATGCTTGGATGTTGGATGCCGTCGTTGGAGGGACACAGAAATGCCTGGCCGTCCCTTCCGGAATGGCACCGATAACGTATAATGATCGTGCTGAAGCTAAGCTCATGACCCGAAAACGAGTAGAACGCGGGATTAGAACAAGTGATGTCCAGCCAGGTGACTTATCTTTTGTCCGCAGCAATTATTTCGATCTCGGCATGCTTCAGGATTACTGGAGTCCACAACGTCTCAATCATCATACAGAGATGACCTCAATGCTTTATGCACTGCGGGAGGGCTTGCGGCTTACCCTTGAAGAAGGGCTGGATGCCAGATTCGCCAGACATATCCTCCATGAAAAAGCACTTGTAGCTGGATTAACAGCTATGGGTTTAGAACTATACGGGGATCCTTCCTGCAAGCTTACTGTTGTTACCTGTGTGCTGATCCCTGAGGGGATAGATGGGGAAGCTGTCCGTTCGCTGCTGCTGGGGCGGTTCGGAATTGAAATTGCCAGTTCTTTTGGACCGTTAAAGGGAAGGATCTGGCGCATCGGTACGATGGGTTTTAGCTGTCGTGAGAATAACGTGTTGCGGCTGCTTGGAGCGCTGGAAGCCGCATTACAGCGTCATGGATTTAAGGGGCCTTGCGGGTTTGGGGTTCAGGCAGCACTTGACGTATATGAGGCAAAAGTAAGATAATCGTTGGAATAGAGCGGATGGCGGGAGAGTAAAAACAGGGGCATGTCCGGATGGTTTGGACAATCTTTGGGAATAAGTAAACGGCTATCATCTACAGGGATGATTGAGCCGTTTTTTCTTACAAATACAGACCTGCGCAACTATATTATCCTAGGCTTAATAGTTAGGCAATCCTCTATGATTACGGATCTATTCACTACATCAAGACAACACTTGGATACTAACGGGGGAGAGATGAAGATGACAACTTTTACAAGAAAGCCTTTAGCAGATTGTGTACCTGAGCTTGTGGCTACGGCAAGAGGCGATAAACCGGCAACACTGGTAATTACAGGTGGAAAGCTGGTCAACGTATGCTCTGGTGAAATTCTAGAAGGAATGTCTGTTGGTGTTCAAGGTGGACGAATTGCTTATGTTGGTAAAGATGTGACACATATGATTGGCGAAGGAACGCAAGTTATTGATGCGAACGGCAAGTATATAGCTCCGGGATTGCTCGATGGCCACTGCCATATTGAGAGCACCCAACTAACCGTTACTGAATTTTCCCGCGCTGTTCTGCCGCTTGGCACAACAGGTGGTTTCTTTGATGCGCATGAGATTGCTAATGTATTCGGGCTGAAGGGTATTCAATTGATGCTGGATGAGATGCGGGGTACGCCGTTAGCTGCTTACATGCAGGTGGCTTCTTGTGTGCCTGCGGCAGGTGCGGAATTCGAGACAACGGGTGCCTCAATGGGTCCTGAAGAAGTTGCCGAAGCTTTTACTTGGGGCAAAGATGTGATTGCTCTGGGCGAAGTGATGAATTTCCCTGGCGTTGTTTACGGCGATGAGAAAATGCTTGGAGAGATTCAAGCTACGCTGCGGGCAGGCAGATTTGTTGACGGTCATTTCACATGGCCTTCCAGCGACTGGAGACTGCCAGTGTATGCTGCGGCAGGGGTAACTGGTGATCATGAGTGTGTTACAGCAGACGATGTGATTGAGCGCGTTCGACTGGGGATGTATGCCAAAATGCGCCGGGGCTCGGCTTGGCATGATGTTGCCAAGACCATCACCGCTCATACAGAGCGTGGACTTGATCCGCGCCGCATGATGCTGGTAACTGACGACCGCAGCTCGGAATCGTTACGCGACGAAGGTCATATGGATTTCGTTGTTCGCCATGCGATTGCTCAAGGCGTGAAACCAGTAACAGCCTTCCAAATGGCAACTATTAATACAGCAGAGCGTTTTGGGTTGTCTCAGGATATCGGATCTATTACTCCAGGTTCTTTTGCGGATATTATTCTGCTGGACGGGAATTTGGCCGATGTTCACGTGGTACTTACGATTGCCGCGGGTGTAGTAGTTGCCGAAAATGGTGTGATGACGGCAGAGCTTGCTAAATTCACTTATCCAGAGGAAGTTTTGGCTTCGGTTCATTTGCCACAGCGTCCTACCGCCGAAGATTTCATTATCGCGGCTCCAATTGAAACAGGTGAACTTACTGCAAGAGTTATTAAAGTAAGAGAAAATCATGTAGAGACCATTGAACGTATAGTTTCGGTACCTGTAGTGGCAGGGCAGTTGGATGTAAATGCTGTGGAGGGTCTGTGTAAAATCGCTGTGCTCGAACGGCATAAAGGAACAGGAAATAAATCAGTGGCTGTTGTGGAAGGCATCGGTTTTAAAGAGCCGGCTGCTATCGCAATGACTGTTGCTCATGATAGTCATAATGTACTCGTCATCGGCAATGATAATGAGTTAATGGCCAAAGCTGCGAATGCGGTGGCGGACGCTCAAGGTGGGGTTGCCGTAATTACTTCTAGTGGAGAAACGTTATTCCCGTTGGCCATTGCAGGCCTAATGTCTACAGAGCCATTTGAAATTGCTGCTGAGAAATCAGCTGCGATCAGCAAAGCGTTGTATGATGCCGGCTGTACTTTGAATTACGCGTTTATGACTTTATCGCTGCTTGCTCTGGCGGTTATCCCAACGTTACGTATCACCGATAAAGGACTCGTGCGGATTTCACCTGAGGGAATACAGTTAGTGCCACTGTTTGTTTAAGTAAATTAACTGAAGCATAATCCTAATGCGAAAAACTGTTCTGAGGTCGTAATGACCATTCAGAACAGTTTTTTTTGTTTAAATATAAGAAAGTAAAAGCTTCACATGATGCGTAATCTTTATACATCTTATTGTAATGAACAATAATATTAAACAGATTTTTAGAGAATGAAACATTTTTCTGAGCGAAATCCTAAAAAAATATAAATAAAGCATAGTCAGGTGACGATAATAATGTTAAATTAGATAAAATTAAAGTGAATTAATGGAGTTAATTTTACAATAATGGCATATAAAGAATTATAGATAATGGCAGGTTTCGAATAACCCAACTAAGAGGGACGAGGTGCATGGAGAGATGATCAGACTAGAAACGCAAGATATTTTGAATATTAGCATGAAGCAAATTGCTACTATTTTTAAGATGAAGCCGCTTGAACTGAGATTTGTCACCGATTTTCAGGGTGAGAAATATCTCTTAACTAATGATAAGTTACACCTCAACAACCAGCAATATTGGGCAAAGGTTATGGAATGTGTCTTTGATGATCATGTTAGACCTGTGTTAATGTGTGAGGTATTATATTTCCTTCGTAATGAATTTCTGGAAAGTGACATTAAGTTATGTTTTTCTTATGATTACGCAGAGGATGGGAATGGCGCAGCTACAGCTATGGCTGAAGTATCCTTTAATGACTCAGCAGATTTACAGCCGAGTGAGATTGCCGAGCTGATTGATTTTGCGTTGACCTTACAGGACAAGCAGTGGTTCCATGAACTGACTACGAAATATAAGCAGCTTACAGCATAAGTATCCTTTCGATTCTTCATGCTTAACAATTGATATAGCTAACCGTCTTGTCTGCAACAGAGATGATCTGTGGACAAGACGGTTTTTTGTTTTACCACCCTTGGGCATTTTTTTCTACATGTTCAGCCAAAAAATCAAGCCAATCCTCATGGTTATTCAAACAGGGAATTGCCATAAATTCCTCTGCTTGTCCTCCACCAGCCTCGAATTGTTCTCGTCCTTCTATGACTAGCTCATGCAGCGTTTCCAGACAATCGGTCACAAGACCCGGTGAAAAAATCAGAGGTCTACGTATTCCTCGTCCGGCAAGCTCTCCCAGAACATCCGCTGTAGACGGTCCTACCCATTCTTCTCGCCCGAAACGTGATTGAAAACTAAGCTGCCAGCGTTCGGGCTCCCAATTCATAGCAGAAGCAAGAAGACGCGCGGTTTCCATACATTGCTGCGGATAAGGATCACCGGTATCCGCATACCGTTTGGGAATCCCATGGAAGGTCAGTACAAAATAATCAGGTTCTTTGCTCAGAATCTCCATTTGACGCAGCAGGTGTGACTTCAAGGCTGAAATATAACCGGGCTCATTATAGTAGGCATCAATAAATCTTAGAGCCGGAATCAGACGTTTAGTTACAGGACCAGTGGAGCTTTGGCGACCTAAGGCTGCAAAGCTGGCCTGATCGAATACGGATGCGGTAGTCGTGGACGAATATTGCGGAAACAGCGGCACAATGATAATTCGGGTAACTCCGGCCGTGTCGAATTTCGCCATCGCTTGCTCCATGCTGGGTTCGCTATAAGCCAATCCAAGCTCTACCTGATACCTTGGACCCAGCAGTTCTTGCAATCCAGATTGCTGAGCTGAAGAATGAAGGAGCAGTGGTGATCCTTCGGTTGTCCATATTTGACTGTACAGCTCAGCGGACCGGCGTGGACGTGAACGCAGAATCACGCCTCGCAGCAAAGGCTGCCACAGCAGAGGAGAATAATCTATGATTCGGCGATCTGATAAAAAACGTTTCAGATAAGGCCGTACAGCTTTTGCAGTTGGTGCAGTAGGGGTGCCGATTTGGGCGAGTATAACTCCAATAGGTGGCTGTTTGCTCAAAGCACAGAACTCCTTTCCCATATAAGAGATCGTTCTAAAATAGCATAGCTAACCTTGAATGCACAGTTATTGAGATCACTTTGCGTGTATAAATTAATTTTAATCGCAAATAGTGATGTTTCTTATAGGGTGTGTGATTTTCGATACAGAAGAACCGCAGAAAGGTCTGGTAGTATCAAACCAGAAATTGATGGAAAACGGGTGTAAGTGTTTTTATAATAACTTATGTGAATTATTTCACCTTTTATGCAGCTTTGTGTTAAAAGGAAGAAATGAAATAGATTCAAGATATTTTTTTATTGAAAATCGAGCGTGCAAAAGCATGAGAGGGGGGATGAGTTCTTATGAAGAGAGAAGTTATGCTTCATAAGAAGAGAAGGGGCGCATCGTACGAAAAAGGTTTGGTTAACAAAAAGCTACATATCACTGGGGTTTGGTAAAGGAGAATTTTCATTGAAAAAACTAATTTCTTTAACGGTTAGCGCGGCTATATTGTTAGCGCCGTTTGCTTACACACTTAATGTGCCTGCTGTAAACTTGAAGGTGGATGCAGTATCGGCAGCCTCCGAAGAAGCGGATGCACCGGCAGCAAAACCAACAGCAAAACCAACGGCAACGCCAAAGCCAACGGCAAAACCAACAGCAACGCCAAAGGCAACAGCCAAACCAGCAGCAACCCCAAAAGCTACAGCAGCACCAGTAGCAACCCCAAAAGCAACCGCTGCACCAGCAGCGACAGTAGTACCAGCGGAAACTGTTAAGCCTGTGGCTACAGCAAAGCCTGTTACAGTTAATGAAAACGTATACCAAGATGGAGTTTACGTAGCTTATGGCGATGCATACTCCAAAGGCACGGAAGGTGCCAAGATCGAAATTAAAGATGGCAAAATTACTAGCATTGAGCTTTTGAGAACCAGTCCTAAGCTGATTGATAGAGATGCCCGTAACAATTATAGTGCTTTATGGCAAGCTTATGGATTGATGAAGGATAGATTGCTTGGCAAAACAAGAGATGGAGCAGCGGCAGTTGATGCTGTTTCGGGAGCTACCCGCTCCAGTAATGGCTGGAAATTGTCTGTAGATAGAGCGTTTGAAAGAGCTCTAACAGTGAAAGATACAAATGCCGTTTACTTTGATGGAGTTCATATGGGCGTAGATCCTACAGGTAAATATTCTGTATTTGCGACCTACGAATCCAACAAGCTCACAGATGTTAAAGTGTATCCTATGAACAGCGCTGGTGATTTCATTGAGGAGAAAGCTTACACAGCTGAGCAAGCGGCAGCGGTTGCAGCTATAGCTCCAGCCTTGCTGGCCAAAGGAACAGAGGCACAACCTGTTGCAGGTCTTGAAGCCGACTTTAAAGCAGCGATTAACGCTTTCTGGGATGCTGAGCAGAATGCAATAATCAACAATACATCTGCTTATGTAGACGGATTCTATTCCTCTTATGGTACGGCAAGAAGTGTTGGCGTTGAAAGAGCTGACATCGTGATTCGCAACGGTAAGTTGGTTGATGTGAAGCTGTTTAGACTTGGCAACAACCTGATTGACAGAGGGGCAACAGCTTATGCGGAAGTAGTAAAAGCAAATGCTCCTATGACAGCTAAGCTGCTAGCGAATGGTTTATATATCGCTAACTATGATGAAAAGGTTGACGGAATTTCCGGAGCTACGGAAAGTAGTCACAGCTGGAACCAAGCTGTAGAAAGAGCATTTGAGAAGGCGCTGAAGGTTCCTGCTGAAGGTCAATATTTTGACGGCAAATTTGCCGGAGTAGATAACCAATCTAAAGTGCTGCTGCTAGTTGATGTTGATGCAGATGCGGTAACAGGCATTAAAGTAAGTCTGTTTGGAGCTGACGGCAAGCTGATTGCTGACGATAAACTGAGTGCAGAACAAAAAGGATGGGTAGCTACACTCACATCCGGGCTGTTAGAAAAAGGTGTGCAAATGGCCGATATTACAGGCCAAGAAGCATTGTCGGTAGCAGCTAAAGCAGCACTGACAGATGCTTTGACCAATGCATCCAAAGTCCAAGGAACCTATAAAGACGGAACCTTTACTGCATTTGGTGATGCTTATGATAAAGGAACGAACAGAGCGGACGTTACCCTGCGTAACGGCAAAATCGTAAATGTAGCATTGTATCGTGTAGGAATGAACCTTGTAGATAGAGGGAACGCTGCTTACCCTGAGGTGGTAAAAGCAATTCCTCAGTTGACGGCTAGCTTCCTCGCAGCAGGTACTAGAGAAGGCGTGCAGGAAGTAGATGCTGTGTCCGGTGCAACTAGCAGCAGCGTGGCTTTAAAGACTGCGGTGGATAGAGCATACGGAAAAGCTGAGGTTGTAGAAGCTAATAAAGCGGCTTATTTCGATGGAATCTTCATTGGTGTAAGTGCCGATAAGCTTGTAAATGTTATGGTGAATGTAGAGTATGGTGTTCCTGTCAAAATGCTCGTTTATTATTTGGATAAAAACGGAAGTGTAAGAACAATCAATCAGTTAACGGACGCGGAGCTGGCAGTGAAAGGTGAAATCGAGTCGACATCGACCGGATATAGCCTGCACAAATATGGTTACCGTCCAGCAGTCTTCGGAAAAAATGATGCAGAGAAGGAAATATCCGCTAAAGCGGTAGAAGCTATTAAATCAGCACTTGAATCGGCTGGTAAATAATTATCGTTTTATAATAAAAGGAGGATATTCCAGTGCCAGAATATGGCCGGGGAGTAGCCTCCTTTTTCAAATATTCTTGGCTTGTACATAAATATGAAAATAGATCGTATAGTGATTTAAAGGGATTTTGGAGGTGAGTGTCTAAAGTTTAATATAGAGAGCAGGCCGAAAGCCTGTTATTAATAGGAGGCTCCAACATGACACAAATTAAACAGCTCGCTCCACAAGATGAATTTGTTGGCTTTTATCTTTTAAGAGAGCTGGCAATTAAACAAACGAACGGCACTCCTCCAAAAGATTATTTTGACATCGTCCTGGGGGATTCCACTGGACAATTATCCGCGAAATATTGGGATGCCAGCACAACTGATAAAGAAACTTTTTTTCCTATGGCGCTTGTGAAGGTACGCGGGATTGCTCATACTTATCGTGAGAAATTACAAATAAAAATTACTAAAATCAGGTTGGTTAACGATGAGGATGGCGTTGCACTTACGGATTTCATCCGTTCTGCCCCAATTCGTCCAGTAGACCTTATTCATACGATTAAAGGGGTTATGGCAAGTATTTCGGATCCGGAAATTGCTTCAATTGTCTCTTTTTGTGTGGGTAAAGTGGAAGAGAAATTGATGCATTATCCGGCAGCCAAAACACATCATCATGCTTATTTTGCCGGACTTGCTTATCATATGGTGCGTATGCTGGAAATCGGTGATTTTCTGTGCAAGCAGCGTCCGTTCTTGAATCCAGATCTAATGAAGGCCGGGATCATTCTGCATGATATCGCGAAGCCGGAGGAGATGGTCTCCCAGCTTGGGATTGTCTCGGAATACAGCGTTCAGGGCAAATTAATTGGCCATATCTCGATGGCGTCTAATTGGATCACGGAAGCGGCTATCCGCTTAGATATTGATTTGAATTCGGAAAAGGTTATGGCGTTACAGCATCTCGTATTGTCACATCATAATCTGGGCGAATGGGGTAGTCCTGTTCAGCCACAGACAGCTGAGGCAGTCGCTCTGCATCATATCGATGCGATGGATGCGAAGCTGCAAATGGTGGAGGATGCTTTGGATACCACACCGGAGACCGAGGAATGGACACCGTTCATCAGAGGTCTAGAGAATAAGGCTGTGTATCGTTTGAAGATTTAAGAGATACCCTGTAAAACCAAACCCCCAATCAGCAGAAAGGAGCTGGTTGGGGGTTTTTGATGTTCTTTGGTTATTTGGACAAAGTGGCGCGGCTGCTATAAATGGAGGGTTTATGTTTAGTGCCTTGTTTCTTAGCAGGCTTTTTCGCGCGAGTCGAAAATGGGGTATACCCGCCGGCAAACATCGTTCCGCTAGTATATCCTTGACTGGCAGAGAGCAATAGAGGATCATAGTGCTCCTCCTGCTCCATAAGTTTTACTAGAATTGCAGCGGCTGCGCGTGCGTCATCCAAGGCATCATGGTGCTTTAGCGTAATGCCGAAAAAATCGGAGACTACATTAAGTTTATGGGAGGGCAGGTCGGGCAGCATTTTTTTGCCTAATAAATAGGTACATAAGTATTGAAAGCTTGGGTAGCTCAGGGACATTCCATCGAGACAATAACGCAGGACGCTCATATCAAAAGCAGCATTATGCGCCACGACGATTTGTCCGTGTAGTAAAGGTTCAACGGTGGGCCATAGCTCTTGAAAAGTAGGTTGGCCGATTACCATTGATGGTGTGATGCCGTGTATCGAAATGTTCATGCCATCAAACCGCTGCTGCGGGTCAATTAGCCAAGAATGCTCTGCGGTTATATTTCCAGCTTTAACTTCCACAAGTCCCAAGGCACATGCGCTGGATCGACTGGAGTTCGCGGTCTCAAAGTCAATTGCTATAAAGTCCATTCGTAAAGCTCCTTATCTATCATATATACGTTTCATATTAAAGTAGTAAAATGATAAATACAATCTAGTGAATCACAATGAGCTGTTCAGTAAAAATAAGGAGATGGTAGAGTGCGGCTTATAAAGGGGCAAAAGGTGGATATTACGAAAGGGAGAAACGTGAACAAGCTTTTGCTGAAATTTGGGTGGATGACTGCTGATATTAGAATTGGCATAGACTCTGCTGCTTTTTTACTGTCAGAACAGAACCGTTGCGAACGCGATGAGAACTTTATCTTTTATGGTAATCCGTTGTCTATAGACGAAGCTGTAACTCATTCTGTCTTACAACTAGGGGATAAAGAAGCTATCGCCATTACGCTTTCTCGACTTCCTAAGGATATTACTAGAATAGCTTTAACTTTAACGATCTATGAAGGAGAAAAATTAGGACACTCTATGAAGCAAGTAACCTCTCCTTATCTACGCTTAGTGGATGCTGATAGCGGTGAGGAATTATTCGTTTTCGAGTATGGCTCTGACCTGTCGACGGAGACAGCTATTGTGGTTGGAGAGCTATATCGCTATGGTTCAGAGTGGAAATTCAGTGCAATTGGAAGTGGCCTTGAGGGAGGATTGGCTGCTTTATGTACAAACTATGGGCTCGTTATTGAAGAAGACGAAGGAAACCTTGAGGTAGCGGCCACAGCTGAGTTAACCTTACCTTTAGAGACGATCCGTTATGAAGAGAAGAATGTACTGTCCTCTATTGATTTACGTAAAAAAATTGTTCAGATCACCTTAGAAAAAAAGAATCTGACAGGAGTCATTGCAAGGGTAGGCGTTGTCCTGGATATTACAGGATCTATGAGAAATCTCTATAATAATGGAACCGTTCAAGAAGTAGTTGAGCGTATATTAGCCGTTGCCTGTAAATTTGATGATAACCAATCGTTAGATGTGTGGGTGTACGATACGGAGTTTAGCCGGCTGCCACCTGTGACAGAGCAGGATTTAGGAAGATATGTGTTTACACATATTTTAAATAATCGTACCATTCATAAGTTTGGCCGCAATAATGAACCGCCAGTAATGGAGGATATCATTAAAAAATATACGGAGGAAGAACCCGATTCTACACCGGTATTTATCATATTTATTAACGATGGTGGTGTAGTGAAATCCACTAAAAATGTGATTATGGCTGCTTCGGTCCAACCAATTTTTTGGCAGTTTGTCGGAATCGGTAACTCGGATTTTGAAGTATTGAAGCAACTTGATACGATGAAGGGACGTTTGGTGGATAACGCCAATTTTATTCATCTGGACCAAATTGAAAAGGTGACTGATGAAGATCTGTATGATCAGCTACTGAATGAATTCCCCATGTGGCTAAGGGCAGCGAAAGAAAAAAGAATCCTGCGAGCATAAAAATACATTATTCAGAATGAATAAGCCTATGCGCTACAATAAGCCATAACCACCTATCTTAGGGATGTTATGGCTTTTTCCAGTTTCGCTATCTTGCTATTCTATTCAACAATCCGTACACTGCCAAATAGGTATTGTATATTAGGATTAGGGTTATCACTATCAGATACGGGAGGAAACACTTTGAGCAGCGTAATTACTAAGTTTTTTGATTATGGGCAAGAAGACATAGATTATCTCCGAAGTGTGGATCCAGTACTTGGCGCAGCTATGGCACGGATGGGCAGAGTGGAACGTGTAATTATACCGGATCTTTTTACTGCGCTTATCTATGCTATAGTAGGACAGCTTATTTCAGTAAAAGCGGTTCGGACCATTTGGAACAGAATGTTGGCTCAGTTCAGAGACATCACTCCGCAGCAGTTAGCGTTACATACGGCGGATGAGATTCAAAGCTGTGGGATGACGATGAAAAAGGCACTATGTATCCATGAGATTTCCAATTTGGTCGCTCAGGGTGATTTTAAGCTGGAGGAATTGCCTGGGTTATCAGATCAAGAGGTTATACAAAAACTTATGACGTTAAAGGGCATTGGCAAGTGGACGGCAGAAATGATGTTAATCCATTCTATGGAACGACGGGATGTGGTCAGTTGGGGAGATATTGCGATTCGTCGGGGGATGATGAAGCTGTATGGACTTGATAAGCTTACCAAAGATCAATTTGAACAATACCGGCTAAACTATTCTCCTTTGGGTTCTGTGGCTTCTATATATTTATGGGAAATTTCATTTGAATAATGGACGGGTAAGGAGTACTACTATGGAAAAAACAATAAGAGAACAGCTATTGAATTTGGCAGAGGTGGACTACCAAAAGTTTTCTGCGGCCTTAATTCCGACGATAGATAATGTTATAGGCGTTAGGCTACCAGAACTGCGCAAGCTTGCCAAAATCATTGCAAAGGGTGATTGGAGAGCCTATTTGGAGCATGCCGAGACAGATTATTTTGAAGAAGTGATGCTGCAAGGTATGGTGCTTGGCTACGTGAAGACAGATCTTGAAGAAATCCTACGTTATATCGCAGACTTTATTCCCAGAATTGATAACTGGTCCGTATGCGATAGCTTTTGCACAGGCCTGAAGTTTACCGTAAAGAATAAAGAACGGGTGTGGGAGTTTATAATGCCTTACCTATTGTCAGATCAAGAATATGAAATCCGTTTTGCTGTGGTAATGATGCTTAATTTCTTTATTGAAGAGGCGTATATCAGCCGGATTTTACAATTGCTCGATAAGGTCAGTCATGAAGGCTATTATGTAAAAATGGCGGTTTCTTGGGCGCTTTCGATTTGTTATGTGAAATTGCCAGAGCCTACGATGAGTTATTTGAGAAACAACAGCTTAGATGATTTCACTTACAACAAAGCTTTGCAGAAAATCACTGAGTCTTATCGTGTGGATCCAGAAACGAAAAAATGGATTCGCGGGATGAAAAGAAGTAAAAAACAAGCCCCTTATTCAGCACAATAGCTGAGTAGTAAGAGGCTTGTTGTCCTATTTATTTTTTCTCAGTGTTTACTTCAGTGTTGGTTTTACGGTTGCGGATTCGCTCGATTTCGATGTCAACGGCGCTACGCAGGTTAGGATCGATGGAAGGACTTATTCCTGTGCCTGTATTGAATTTATTTTTGGAGTTTTCCGCCAATGCTTCCCACTCGAAAATCTTTTCTTCCATTCGTTCGAAACCTTGTGAAGCTGATCCTACATTTAGACCTTTCGTAGAAGAACGTGGAGCAGAGTTGAGTGTTTCTGTCGCTTGTTGAGCGCGAGCGATAAGTTCAGTTCTTTTCGCTTTGAGATGTTCACGCTCTTCTTTTGCTCTAGCGATATTGATCTCAAGCTCTGCAAGGGATTGCTTAGTTTGTACTTGGCTATTTATGGACTCTTCCAACTGTTCTACGTACCGTAACTTGGCTATGAGTGCCAGACGAGCTCTTTCTTCATTTCCTTGTTCAACTGCTTGAACGGCTTCGGCTTCACTTTGCTCTACTAACTGAGTATATTCTTGCTTACGGCGTTCCAACACACTTGCTGTAACTTGCAGATCACGCTCATTGCGTTCCGCCTTAGCGATATCATTTTCAAGATCACGTAAATACTGACCTGTCAGCAACACCGGGTTTTCTAATTTGTTTAAACCTTCGTGTAGGGCTGCTTTAGTAATTGTGGAAATTCTTTTTAATAGACTCATGTTCTATCTCTCCTTTTTTATGGTTGGATTAGGGTTAGTTTGTATTAAACGACGATTTATTAATAGAAATCATGTCCATCTGAAAAGCTGTTAAAAGGTTCTTTAGGAACGATGATACTAGCGATGACGTAGAAGATAAGTACTGTTCCGAAGCTGAACAATGCTGCGGCAACAGCAACGAGACGGATTACTGTAGCATCAATACCAGACCAACGAGCAAGACCTCCGCACAAACCACTTATCTTCTGATCACTTTGGGAACGATATAATTTTTTCATTTATTGTTTTCTTCCTCTCGTATGGGTGTGATTGTTATTGAATCCTGCAACCCGTTTGCTTATGTACTCATTCTAATGTCTTTTTGCATGCGAAAAAACGGCCTGGAGGCGGTTTTGTATACCAGACCTGAGTCGAGGTTCGTTCCCGCAGGAAGGCGGGGAAAGGGGTAGTAAATCGGTTATAGGCTACAAACCATGGACGAAGTTAGGTACAATAAAGAAAGGAATACTTCTGGCGGTGTCGAAATATGCTTATATATGACTACTACGGAATTGGGGGCTGAATATGAGTTTTTTTAACAAAGTAAAAGCAGGGGTAAGCGAGGCTGGGAATAAAGCAAAAACAGTGGTGGAGATTAACCGGTTGAAGCTGCAAAATAACGGTAAGCAAAATGATATTGACCAGCAGTATCAGGTCATGGGCAAACTGTTATTTGAAGCCGTAACTCAAGGTGCAGGACCACTGCCAAGTGAGCAAATCGAGACTAATATCAATCGTATTCTCGAATTGAAGGCTGAGATTGAGACGAACCTTCAGCAAATTGCTGAGTTGTCCGATGTAAAGCATTGCAAAGCATGCGGTGGGAATGTGGCGATCGAGGCACGCTTTTGTCCGGCCTGCGGATCCACTTTTGAAGTGGCAAAAGAACCTGTCAGTGATGTAACTCCGTCCTCGATTTCTTTGGATAAGAAGGAATAGATTTACTTCATACAAGAAACT
Source organism: Paenibacillus sp. FSL H3-0329 (assembly GCF_037963285.1). Classification (NCBI taxonomy): domain Bacteria; kingdom Bacillati; phylum Bacillota; class Bacilli; order Caryophanales; family Paenibacillaceae; genus Paenibacillus; species Paenibacillus sp. FSL H3-0329. The sequence continues at coordinate 1,516,863 of NZ_CP150150.1, forward strand.
TATGAATAAAGAGGCTGTCTCAAAAGTAGTGAATACTACTTATGAGGCAGCTTCTTTTTAGTAAAAAGGCTATAAGCGGATTCTTGCTGTAGCCAATAGACTATGGGCTACGCACACAAAGTATTCTATGCCATTAGGTTGGGCGGCGGAATATTCATTTTGTGTGATACCTGTTGGGGACGATATCTATTGGACGGTGCGATAAGCAGTATGCGGGGGCCGTTTGTGTTGTCTGCGTTTATGAGTGTGCGAAGCCGGCCTAAAACTAATTAGGGAAAAACTCCCTGAAAACAACCAATATTCGCTCTAAATGAACGAATTTAGGGAATTCCTCCCTAATAATAAGGGGAATTTCTTTAATTGCTAACGAATCAGCTGAAATTTAGGGAGGTTTTCCCTGATCATTAGTCTAATGAACGAAAATCCCAGAAATTTCAGGGAGAAATTCCCCAATTATTTTAGCGGAGCGTAATTAGATCATTAAGCGGGATTCGTATCTACAATCTTAATTTCACTTGTCCATAATCTAATGTCGTTTAAACCTTAGAAGCACGGCGTTTCTTAAATTGATACACAATTAGCAACATAAGCGGCAGAACAAATGCACAGGTGAAATCCCAATCTACCCAGTAGGCGGGGATCTCCTTTACATAGAAAATGATGTCTTTGGCAATCAGTTGTGACATACCGAATAACAAAAATCCAGTAGGTATGATCAGAGGACGGTGGCTTTTGAGTTTAAATAATTGGGCTGTACCTAAGGTTAAAGCATAGTAATAAACTGCTGTTTTGAAGTACGTGCTGATAATCCATGCTGTAGCCATAAGCGCTTCAATACGTTGCAGAGAATTAGCAATATTAATTTTTTGAGCAAGAATATAAGCGGCATAAAATTGATGTTCAGAAGCGTAAACACCTAGAACGGTAAGGGAAAACAATAAGATGAGGTTAAGGCCCAGAGCTCCGATGATCAAGGCTATGAAAATATCCCGGCTTGTTTTGCTATTTTTCTGAGCATAAGGATATATCATTAGAAACACGCACAATTCGCCAAAAGGATAAAAAACACCATACATCAAAGTATGAAGCATGTCCGGTACTGGTGTGTTCAAGATGGGGTATAAACGTTCCATTTTGACATCGGGGGTCAGCAGGAGCAGCAGACCGATCAAAAAAACTGCAAATAAAGGGAAAAAAAGCTGAGCTGCCCGGCCCAATGTTTCTAGGCCAAGTCGTACCCCATATACCAGCAGGAAAATGGCCATGAAACGAATAACCCCACCGGGTGTTTTCTCGTAAATCTGTGTACACATGAAATCTTCAATTTCTCTTATGTAGGTGGAGGCAGCAATCAGGAAGAACCCTAAATAGAATAAGGCCACAGCAGTTCCGACCCATTTCCCTAAAATTTGTAGGCTAAGCTCGATAATATTCTTGTTGGGTTCAAGGTCTGCTAAGCAGAGTAACAGTTTTATGGTCACTAGACCCAAGGGAATACTAATCAAAGCAGCAATCCATGCATCTTGTTTCGCTCCTGATATCATTAACGCCGGATACACAAGCGCCATATCCCCAATAAATGTGAATAGCCCGAGTATAATCATTTGATTGGTACTAATTCGATCTTTCTCCAAACTCATATACCCCCTCAAATTTATTGGACTAGTTTTAGTATGGTTGTAGTTACCAGAATTATGCCATCCCGATTTTTTAATCCGAAGGAATAATTATCATAATTAACATCAAACTATACTCATCTATCTATGGAGAAGTGGAGGCTGCATCATGAAAGATACGGAGATTGGTACATTATCAAGCCGGTTGGAAGTTAATATTGCTAATTTGTACCAATTGATGGGTGAAAGCTCTGATGTAGTGATAAAAGAGTTGCAGATAGAAGAGAACACTCATATTTCTTTGATTTACATAGATGGTCTTGTGGATACTCAGGTGCTGCATAATTCAATTTTGTATTCCTTGCAGGAACACATTCCTTACGAACAGCTGAGGGGGCTTTCTCCCGAGCGGAAGTTTGAGATGATTAAGAAACAGATATTAATAGCCGGCGATATAGCCGTCATTGACGATTACAGCCAATTTATTCATCATTTATTGTCCGGTAATATAATGCTGCTGCTTGACGGGTTATCCAGCGCTCTGCAGATCGGCTTACCAGGCTGGGAAGATCGTAATGTAGGGGAGCCTAGCTCACAGTCGGTTGTTCGGGGTCCAATGGAAGGATTCACTGAGAATTTACGGACGAATACGGCACTGGTTCGGCGAAAAATCAAAGATAGCCATTTATGGCTGGAAACCGTTCAGATCGGAAGGGTGACTCAAACCAGCGTATCCATTATGTATCTAAGTAACATCGCGAATAAGGAACTGGTGCAAGAGGTAAAGCGCCGTCTGAATAAAATAGATACGGACAGTATTCTCGAGAGTGGATATATTGAGGAGTTTATTCAAGAGACGGCAGTTACACCTTTTCCTACCGTATACAACAGTGATCGTCCGGATACGATTGCAGCGGGTATTTTGGAAGGAAAAGTGGCCATTCTTGTTGATGGAACTCCTTTTGTACTGCTGGTGCCCACATTTTTTGTGGCATTTTTCCAGTCAGCTGAGGATTATTACCAAAGGGCTGATATTGGAACATTGCTGAGATTAGTTCGTTTTATTTCATTTTTTATTACTTTGCTTGCCCCTTCATTGTATGTTGCGATTACTACCTATCACCAGGAGATGATACCGACCAATCTTGTAATCAGTTTAGCTGCCCAGCGGGAGAGTGTTCCTTTTCCTGCTTTTGTTGAGGCGCTGATCATGGAAATGACTTATGAGATTTTGCGGGAAGCCGGGGTGCGGATACCCAAAAATATTGGTCAGGCGATTTCCATTGTCGGAACGTTGGTGATTGGACAAGCCGCGGTAGCAGCGGGTTTTATTTCATCCGCAATGGTCATTATTGTATCGCTAACAGCCATTTCTAGTTTTGTTATTCCGGAGACAGGAATGTCTATAGCTGCGCGGATGATCCGTTTTGTGCTTATAGCTTTGGCCGGATTTATCGGATTATATGGAATTCTCTTCGGTATTTTCATCATCGTATTGCATTTGTCGAGTCTGCGTTCTTTCGGAATGCCTTATATGAGTCCGCTCGGACCGTATAATTCCAAAGATTTAAAAGACTCTATTTTTCGCTTTCCGTGGCCGTTTTTAAAGACAAGGCCTGCTGAGAATAAGACGCAGAACCTGTTTCGTCAAAGCACATCCAGTGATAAGGAACCAACCAAATGAATAAAAAATTAGTTAGAGGCGTTCTTCGATTAATGATAGCTCTCCAATTTACGTTAGTGCTAAGCGGCTGTTGGGAAAGAAATGAGCTGAATGAGATAGCTTTTGTCTTGGGGATAGGGATTGACAAGGCAGAAAAAGGTTACACCGTTTCGATGCAGGTCGTTATTCCATCTGCGATTTCCTCCCAAACGAATGGAGGAGGGGGAGGCAGTGGAGTCCCAGTGGTTGTATATAAATTTACTGTACCTACGTTTTATGATGCGCTGCGTAAGCTGAATCTGGATAGCTCTAGGTCAAGTTATCTCGGTCATATCCGGGTGTTGGTGATTGGGGAGGAGCTTGCCCGCACCGGAGTGGGTGAGATACTCGATGTATTTAAAAGAAGTCGGGAACCCCGGATGGATTTCTACGTTATGGTTGCCAGAGATACAACCGCCAGCAATGTCTTGAATGTCCTTACACCTATGGATAAATTACCAGCGAACAAATTATTTAGCTCCTTGGATAATTCTTATAAAGATTCAGCAAAAACAGTCGCTGTCACGCTGGATGATTTTATTGAGAATTTATTGTCTGAAGGTGAGAATCCTGTGCTAACCGGAGTGAAAATTATAGGAGATCCCAAAGATGGAGAGGACAAAAGCAATGTAGAGCGAACAATGCCTAAGGCAAGATTGGAATACCATACTGTAGCTGTGTTCAAAAAAGACAAGTTGATCGGTTGGCTAAACGAGGGAGAAACGATTGGTTACAATTATATCAACGATAAGGTAACCGCACATTCTGGCTCGATCGCAGGGGAAGACGGAAAGCCCATAGTAATCGAAGCGATCCAGGCTACAACTAAACGCAAAGTGAAAATAATTAATGGGGAGCCGCATATTTACCTTAGTGTTAAGACGCTTTGCAATATTGAAGAAGTGCAAAGTGTAGAAAATTTGGAATCGGAAAGCACTATAAAACGTTTGGAAAAGGAAACAGAGGAGCGGATTATAGAGCGGATGCAAAAAACTGTGGAGCATGTAAATGATCGTTTCAATGTTGATATTATGGGATTCGGACAATCGATCTACCATGCCAGCCCTAAAGCTTGGGCAAAGCTGCAGCAACAAAAGGGTGACGATTACCTTAAATCATTGCGCATCCATTACAAAGCCTCAGCAGTTATTAACCGCGTGGGTCTCACAGATAATTCTTTTCTTGAAAAAATCAAGGAGTGAAGTCAAATGCTAGTACTGTTATTCTTGGTGATTGCTGTAGGTTGTATGGCACTTGATTTGCCTAAATTAATGCGAAAGCGCCGAGTGCGTGATCTTAGCGTATATTTTATTTTTTGGATTTTGGGTCTTGGCGCGACCTTCTGCTCGTTGTTAAAATTGAACATCCCCAGTCCGCTGTTTCTTATTATCTTTATCTATAAGCCAATAAATAATTTATTTGGCTTATTGTTTCATTAACAATGAAGCTGCAATTATCGCGGCTTTTTTTGTTTTATCATGTAGAAGTTCTTGTCCTTAACTTAAGAATATTTCATAGAATGAAAATGAGAGGTTGACCATATTTGTCGGTGGGGCATATTATTTGGAATGAACAATTTTTAAGTAAGCTTACGGCTTTACTTGTATAGGAGCTTGCTCCTTGTTGGATGTATTGTATACTAACGAATAAAAAGAAAACGGTTACAAAGAGATTTTCAATTCAAGGAAAAAGGCATAATCATTCTCAGGGCTGCAAGGGGGAAGAAATGAAACCAATATTCAAAATTATGATTGTTGATGATGAGATGCTTGTAAGACAAGGAATCAAACATCTTTTGGATTGGGAAAATGAAGGGTATCGAATTGTTGGTGAGGCTGCTAACGGTCTTGAAGCACTAAATATGATGGATGAGGTTAATCCTCATGTGATCATTACAGATATTGTTATGCCAATAATGGGCGGGGAGAAACTGGTCAAGATCGTTAAGGAGAAATACCCTCATATTGAAGTAATCGTCTTAAGTAGTTTCAGTGAATATGATTATGTCCGATCCACATTTCAAAGTGGTGTAGCGGACTACATTCTGAAGCCAAAGTTGGAAGCTGATTATCTGTTAACCATCCTAAATAAAACCACTGCTAAATTGGTAGGGATGGAGATGACCGATCAAGGAAAGGATCCTGGGGAAAAGCAAGTTTTGCTAGTTATCGAGAAGCTTATGACCGGATATGAGTCTGGGCTTGAGTCTGCTTTGCTTCATGCAAAGTTTCCACACACACTATTCGCGTTTTTCGGAGCGGATATGAAACATATTAAAGATTCTGGGGATAGGTTAACTTTCACACAAAAAATAGAAAAAGGGCTTAGTAAGCTCCCTTTGGGCGATACAGTGTTTATTCGGCTGAAGTTTGTCAATGATTCGGTTATATATTTGCTTAATGCAAAGCCGGAACAGTGGGACGAGCTTGTTATAGAGCTCCGATATCTAGTCTCGGAGATGGACCATTGGGCGAGAGAAACACATTTCGTTATCAGTCAAAGCTTTACGGATTTTAATAAGCTGGGGGAGATTTATCGAGACAATTATTTAAAGCTTACACGATACAGTTTCTACTTGCCGGATCGAAGCTTAATTGAAAATGATCATTTGCCCAGCCTTCCGAGTGCATATCAGGAATATGATATGGGCGAATTAATGGAACAACTGAAACGTAAGCAATACCAGAAGGCATTCACTGGATTTCTGGAATATGTTCATCTCCGTTCGATGGATTATCGGACCGATATTTTCGAATTCAAATCGTTATTGGGGAATTTTATATTTAACGTAGCGACCACACTTGGAAGAATGAAGTACGAGACCGGAGGCTTGGAGGAATCCAAATACGACTTCTTTCGAAAAATAGATGAAGCGATGTATGCCGGAGATGCAATCGCTGTTGCTGAAGCTTTTATTCGCGAAGCTGAACGTGCGATTGGTGAGACGAACCTAACGATCAATCCAAATATGACCCGCTTGCTTGAATACATTCAGGATCATTACGCTGATCCCATCACGTTGACTGGGGTTGCGCGGCAGTTTCATTTCAACGCTTCTTATTTATCGAGCCATTTCACAGCTCAGAATGGTGAAGGATTTAATGAATATCTGAACAAAGTCCGTTTGGAGAAAGCCATGGAGTTACTCGTGACAACGGAAAAAACAATTTCTGATATTAGCGCTAGTGTGGGCTATTCGGATCAGAGTTATTTCACTAAAGTGTTTAAGAAGCAGGCTGGCATTTCTCCGAGCCAGTACCGAAGACGGGACGTAGAGCGACCATGATTGGAACAATCATCAACAAGATTAGAAAACAGGGCTTATTTCTCAAGCTTTTTCTTGTGACCCTCATAAGCATTGTTGCCGTATCCCTTCTGACTTTGTCTATTACCATCCGTATGTCAGAAAATTTATTCTTAAAGACCTTCAGCATAACGAATGGCAAACTACTGAATCAGATGAAGACAAACTTGGAGTCCTACAACAACGTTGTAGCTACGGGTGCTACAATGACAGCTCAGAATGGTGCCATCCGCAGCTATTTGTCCGGGGGAGAGACGGATTCATTGACGCTTGCTATCAAAACCTACCAGATGACAGAAAGCATGCGTGCAGTCCGCTCCAACCTGAGTGCCTTTGATGTGGGTATTATGATTGTAGGTGCGAATGGCAGAAGTTATTCAACCGATCCTTGGTATTGGTCTGCTACTGCTGATGAACTGAAGAACCACCCGATTACGAAAGCGACAGTGGCCCATCCACAGCAAATTCTGTACCAACTTTATCAAAGAGAGGATGGTCAAACCAAAAAGAAAGAGATCCTGTTAGTGGCTTCTAAAGCTCTATTTGATCATTCGACCGGCCGTATCTATGGCACTATGTACATTGCAATTCGTGATAGCGATTTTAAGGCCTTCTATGCCAATTTTACGAGTGAAGGTAATGATGTTGTTTTGCTGAATGCAAAAGGGCAAATTGTATCCAGCAACAGGACAGAGCTGATTGGGCTGACCGATCAACAGCTGCTTCATGAAGTAGTTGATGAACAGAGCACAGGAGACAATGGAGAATCTGTCTATGTGATGGGGAATGAACGGGTAGTATTCTCGGAATACTTGCCTGAATTTGATGTTTATTTGGTGAATCTGATCGATAAGAAAGCTGTAACGGGTCAGATGGTAAATGCTAAAGCAGTGTCGTTGACGATCATGGCTATCGTAGCCATTTCGCTTATTATTGTATTTTTAATTACCAGGAAAATGACGAAGTCCCTGCGTGTACTCGTTGAACAGATGTCGAGTATTCCTAAGGGGGGATTTGATAATCATGTGGATGTCGCCACTAGTAGTTATGAAGTTAAGGAGCTAGGAAATGCCTTCAATTTTATGCTTGATTCCCTACATGATTATGTTGATCGGTTGATGGAGACCCAGAAGCAGCAGCGTAATGCGGAGCTGGCCGCCCTTCAAATGCAGATCAATCCACATTTTTTATATAATACGCTGGCTTCTATCAAATTTCTGGTGCAACAGGGCAACAAGGAAAAAGCAGCTGGAACAATAAATTCGCTAATCTCACTCCTGCAAAACACTGTCAGTGATATTCAATCCACTATACCTGTTAGTCAGGAATTAGAATCGCTGAAGCATTATGTGTATATCAATCATGTAAGGTACGGTGAAAAGATTCGCGTCAATTATTTTGTGGAGCCTGAAAGCTTGGATTATCATATGCCAAAGCTAATTCTGCAGCCTTTTATCGAAAACGCGTTCTTTCATGCATTCAATCTTAAAGATGAGGGAAGAATTCTGATCATGATCGCCGTTCAGGAAGATCAGCTTGTATGCGAAGTTGTAGATAATGGTGATGGGATGGACCTTGATCCGAATTTGATGAAAGAAGAACAGCTGCCAGCCTCGAAGCACAAACGACAATTATTCTCCGGGATCGGTATACGGAATGTTGATGACAGAATCAAATTGTTGTACGGAGAGCGCTATGGTATTAACATTACAAGCAAACGAAATGAAGGTACGAAGATCATAATTACGCTTCCATTGTTAAAAAGCTAAAATTTTTACAAGAACCTAAAAATAGTACCAGAGTCGATCTTAGAGTAAAAATAGAATCCAATAATAACACCAAAGCTAACAAAGATACTGCCAAAGAAAGCGAATACAAAATGATAAGATGGAAGCGTAGCAGAGAAAACGCTTCCATCTTTATTATTTTACAGATTATCAAGGGGGTTACGAAGTGAAAAAATTATTATCCGTAATGCTGGCTAGTGTGGTTCTACTTTCGGCATGTTCCTCAGGTGGAACGAAAAACGAAACGAGCAACTCCGGAAGCGAAGGTAGCAGCAAGCCACAAGAGATCACAGTTTGGGCTTGGGACCCAGCGTTTAACATTGCAGCCATGAATGTTGCTAAAGAAGCTTATGCGAAAGTCAATCCAGACGTAACGGTAAACGTCGTTGAGAACGCGCAGGCTGATATCGTGCAAAAGCTGAACACAGGACTGAACTCTGGATCTACGAAGGGTCTTCCTAACATTGTATTGATTGAGGATTACCGTGCGCAAAGCTTTTTGCAAGCGTATCCGGATTCCTTTTATGAATTGACGGATGTTGTAAAAGCTGCTGATTTTGCGGATTACAAAATTGGCCCGACCAGTGTTGACGGCAAGCAATATGGTGTTCCGTTTGATTCTGGTGTAACTGGAATGTATGTACGTACAGACTATCTTGAGCAAGCAGGCTATAGCCTGGATGCACTACAGGATATCGACTGGAAGCAATATATCGAGATCGGTAAGGCTGTAAAAGAAAAAACCGGCAAAAGCATGATCACACTGGATCCCAATGATCTTGGACTTATCCGGGTCATGATTCAATCGGCGGGTGCATGGTATACGGGTGAAGACGGTCAAACTCCGACCATTGCAGACAACGCTGCTTTGAAAGAGGCGCTTGTATTGTACAAAGAAATGATGGATTCCGGCATCGTGAAAGTTAACTCAGACTGGAGTCAATTTGTAGGCGCATTCAATAGTGGTGAAGTGGCTACTGTGCCAACGGGTAACTGGATTACACCTTCAATTAAAGCCGAAGCTTCCCAATCCGGTAAGTGGGCAGTAGCTCCACTTCCTAAGCTGGCAGCCACAGCAGGCTCCGTCCATGCATCCAACCTTGGGGGCAGCTCCTGGTATGTAATGAATGTAGATGGTAAAGAAGCTGCTGCGGAGTTCCTTGCAAAAACATTTGCTTCTGATGCGGAATTGTATCAGACGTTAAATACAAAAGTTGGTGTTATCGGCACTTTAAAAGCTGCGGCAAGCGGAGAAGCTTATTCAGCTGCAGATGAATTTTTCAAAGGTCAAAAGGTCGTATCCGATTTTGCGGCTTGGACCGAACAAATTCCTAACGTCAACTATGGCATGAACACTTACGCAATAGAGGACATTATGGTTGTAGCAGTGCAATCTTATCTTGGTGGAAAAGATGTAGATACTGTTCTGAAGGATGCCCAGAAGCAAGCAGATACCCAAGTTCGCTAATCACACTTAGGCTGTACAATCTAGGCCCTTGCTTCTTCTTCTCCTGTAAATTGGATTTCTACAGAAGGATGGGTAGCAGGGGCTTTCATCTCTAATTTATCAGACAGAAGGGTGTGGAGTGGAGTGGAAACTGTAAAGCCAGGGCTAAGCCCTCAAAGACATAAGAGCACTAAAGGTCAACGGCAAATCCATCTGACAGGCTGGTTATTCGTTCTTGTGCCGGTCATTATGATCAGTATTTTCTATTTTTATCCAATGATTCAAGCCTTAATTCTATCCTTCAAGACAGGCAGAGGCAACAATCTTCAGTTTACCGGCCTTGATAACTATATTCGTCTGTTTAGCGACACCACTTTCCTTACAGCCGTCAAAAACACTTTTATTTACTTGATTATTCAGGTCCCAGTTATGCTGGTGCTGGCGCTCTTTATCGCTGTGCTGCTAAATGACGAAAGACTGAAATTTAAAGGATTTTTCAGAACGGCGATATTTCTGCCAACGGTAACTTCACTTGTAGCGTACTCCGTTGTTTTCAAGTACATGTTTGGAGCCGAAGGTATCGTCAATAAATTTCTGGTGAATCTGCATCTAATCAGCGAACCGATTCAATGGATTACCGATCCCTTCTGGGCCAAAGTTACTATCATTATCGCTATCACTTGGCGCTTTACTGGCTATAATATGATTTTCTATTTGTCCTCACTGCAAAATGTCGACAAATCAATATATGAGGCTGCTCATATAGATGGAGCGAGTGCATTTACACAATTTTTCAAAATTACAATTCCCCTATTGAAGCCGATTATCTTGTTCACGACGATAACATCGACCATTGGAACACTTCAGTTGTTTGACGAGGTGGTTAACATCACGAAAGGTGGACCCGGCAATGCAACCATGTCGATTTCCCAATATATTTATAACCTTTCCTTTGAATACACACCTAACTTTGGATACGCTGCAACCGTCTCCTATTCGATTGTTGTAATGGTGCTCATTCTGACGCTTATTCAGAACAAACTAGGAGGGGATAAGAGATAATGAAAACCAAACGCATGTTTACTTACGTGTTTCTAATCATCGCTGCGCTGATCTCTATCTTTCCATTTATCTGGATGGTTATAAGCGCCACGAACCAGTCGGTTGATGTAACCAAAGGGACATTGTTACCGGGTACACATCTAGTGGAAAATATAAACAATCTATTTAGTTCAGTGGATATGTGGCAGGCTCTCTGGAACTCTGCAAAAATCTCTGTGGTGACTACTGTGCTTTCACTGCTAGTAGCATCGGCGGCTGGATATGGTTTTGAAATGTACCGCAGCCGGAGTAAAGATATCGTATTCAATATTTTGCTGGCTTCAATGATGATTCCATTTGCGGCGATTATGGTACCTCTATTTCAAATGTTCGCCAAAGTATCTAGTGTAGTGCCGTTTCTCGGTATCGATACAGCATCGGCAGTCATTCTTCCGACATTTACAACAGCATTCCTAATTTTTTTCTTTCGTCAAAGTACAAAAATGTTTCCTAAGGATATGATGGAGGCTGGGCGCATCGATGGGCTTTCGGAATTTGGTCTGTTCTTCCGCATTTATATGCCAACGATGAAATCAACTTACGCCGCCGCTGCGATTATCACATTTTTAAACAGCTGGAACAATTATCTGTGGCCTTTGATCGTATTGCAATCACCAGAAAATATGACTGTGCCCCTTCTTATCTCGAATCTAGGCTCAGGTTATGCCCCTGACTATGGTCTGATCATGTCAGCGATTGTCATTACGACCTTACCGACAGCATTAGTGTTTTTCATGATGCAAAAGCAATTTGTAGCTGGGATGACGGGTTCGGTTAAATAAGTTAGCGTTCATGTGAAGAATAGAGGAGGAAGTATAGATGAAGCAGCAGGTTGAACGAAATCTCACTCCAAGTCTGGAATGGTTATCAGACCCGTCCATTTATGCAATAGGCAGAGTGCACGCGCATTCTGACCATCGATATTACCAAACGAAAAATGAAGCCGAAGCGCTTGGAGAAATGCCCTGGCGCCATAGCCTGAACGGCAGCTGGAAATTTAGTTATGCCCAAAATGCCATGGAACGACAGGTTCATTTTTATAAGGAGGACGTGTCTTGCAGAGGCTGGAAGGATATTAAAGTTCCCGGTCATATCCAACTTCAGGGTTATGGGCAGCCTCAGTACGTGAATACGATGTATCCATGGGACGGTCATGAGCATCTTAGACCTCCGATGATCTCTGAGGACCACAATCCTGTAGGCAGCTATGTCAAATATTTTGAAGTTCCTGCGGGCTGGGAGCAACGTCCGGTGTATATATCTTTTCAAGGAGTTGAATCGGCTTTTTATATATGGTTAAACGGGGAGTTTGTTGGCTATAGCGAAGATAGCTTTACACCGAGTGAATTTGATTTAACATCGTACTTGACGGAAGGCGAAAATAAGCTGGCGGTTGAAGTCTATCAGCGCAGCACGGGGAGTTGGTTGGAGGATCAGGACTTCTGGCGTTTTTCGGGAATTTTTCGTGAGGTGTATCTATACACCGTGCCGGATGTTCATGTGCGGGATCTCCACGTTCAAACCGATTTGGATGAAAAGTTTGAGCAAGGAACGCTGACGGCTGTCATGCAATTGATAGGTAAGTCTGCCTCAAAAGTGCTCCTTGAGCTTAAGGATAGAGCAGGTAATCTTGTGGCTAGTACTGAAAGTGAAGTTTCAGGAGATTCCCTTTCGCTTACGCTTGCGGCAACAAAGGTGCAGCTGTGGAGCGCAGAAGCTCCTAATCTGTATACCCTTTACGTATCAGTTTACAACGCATCCGGGGATCTTGTAGAAGTTGTGCCGCAAAAAATTGGTTTTCGGAAATTCGAAATGATAGATAAGATTATGCACTTAAACGGCAAACGTATTGTATTTAAAGGCGTTAACCGGCATGAGTTTAATCCGCGCTTTGGACGCAGTATTACAAAAGAAGATATGCTGTGGGACATAAAAACCTTGAAGCAGGCGAACATCAACGCGGTTCGGACCTCGCACTATCCGAATATGACACTGTGGTATGAGTTGTGTGATGAATACGGAGTCTATGTCATTGACGAGATGAATTTAGAGTCGCATGGATCATGGCAGAAAATGGGGGCAGTTGAGCCGTCTTGGAACATCCCCGGCAATAAGCCTGAATGGCAGGATATCGTGATGGATCGTGCGATTTCCATGGTGGAGAGAGACAAAAACCATCCCTCCATTCTAATTTGGTCTTGTGGGAACGAATCTTTTGCAGGAGAAGTAATTCTGAACGTAGCCAATTATTTTCGAGAGAAGGACCCTACTCGGTTGGTTCATTACGAAGGGGTGTTCCATAACCGTGAATATGATGATTCGAGCGATATGGAGAGCCGGATGTATGCGAAAGCAGCAGATATCGAAAGGTATTTAACAGAAGATCCGCTAAAACCATATATTAGCTGTGAATACATGCATGCGATGGGCAATTCCGTCGGGGGGTTGCATAAATACACAGAGCTAGAGCAGAAGTATCCAATGTATCAGGGTGGATTTATCTGGGATTATATGGATCAGGTGATTGTGAAAAATGATCGATACGGTAAGCCCTTCATGGCTTATGGAGGAGACTTCGATGACCGTTCAACCGACTACAACTTCTCCGGTAACGGAATTGTGTATGCGGATCGGAGATGGTCGTCAAAAATGCAGGAAGTGAAATTTCTGTATCAGAACTTCAAGCTGCTCCCGGACAGTCAGGGTTTTACAATCAGAAATGAAAACTTATTTGTGGGCTTGGATGCTTATGAATTACAATACGCTCTCAACTATGAGGGTAGGGTCATCCAGCGTGGAACTGTCTTCGCTCAGGTTAATCCGGGCGAGGAAAAATATGTAGAAGTTGATCTACCCGATATTAAGAATCAGCCTGGCGAGTATAGCTTGGATGTTTCTCTTGTTCTGAAGGAAGATTCATTATGGGCGAATAGCGGTTATGAAATCGCTTTTGGCCAGCATGTTTTTCAAGTGGCAAATACGTCAACCGAGGAGTCTTTGACAGATGCTAAGATAACATCTGTCGTGAATGATTTTCGCGTGGTTGAAGGAGATGTGAATATTGGTGTACATGGTCGTGACTTCTCCGTAATGTTCTCAAAGCAGGCGGGTACATTAATTTCTGTTAAATATTCAGGACAGGAAATGATCTCTTCACCGCCGGGACCGCTCTTCTGGAGAGCAATGACAGACAATGACAAGGGGGCGGGAATGCATTTTGACTCTTCCCCTTGGTATGCAGCAAGCTTGACCCGTAGAACGTTAAGCTTCGAGCTCGTGGAGGAGAAAGACCGTGCGACGGTGACTTACGTGTATAAGCTTAGTGTATCAGAGGGAGTACGGGTAAGTGTAACTTACACAGTGTTCTCCGATGGAAGCATACAGGTGAAATCAAGCTACCATGGAGCAGCGGGTTTACCAAAGCTTCCGCTCTTTGCTTTAAGCTTTAAGGTGCCAGCGGATTATCACCAGCTGAATTGGTATGCAAATGGCCCGGAAGAAAATTATATCGACCGTGCGTGTGGGGCGAGATTGTGTCGCTTCCAGAATCATGCGGTGGACAATGTGTCGTCCTATTTGGTGCCGCAGGAATCGGGCAACCGCACAGGTGTGCGCGAAGTATCGATTAAGAACGATTATGGCCAAGGCATTATAATATCGGCACCAGCTACAGCCCCTGTTGAAGCCAATATCTCGCCTTACTCGGCAATGGAGCTGGAGAATGCGACACATCATTATGAGCTGCCGAACGTTCACTATACCGTGGTTACCATTGCTGGACGTCAAATGGGCGTAGGCGGGGATGACAGCTGGGGAGCTCCAGTTCTTGATGAATATCAAATCAATCCATCCTTAGATATGGATTTTGAATTTACAATTCGCAGAGCATGATTTTTTTGCAATATTTGAAGTTCATGTATTAGATGATAAATATTCCAGGCTCGGTTCAACGTTAAATTTGAACCGAGCTTTTTTATGCTCGTTATAATCCCGTATAATTTGAGCTCAGTAAAACCTTATAAAGTCCTTAGATTTGCTATATATGATCAACGTATAGCAAATGAGAGGATGATAAAGGATGGGAGAGTATATTTTACAAACTAATAATTTATGCAAGAATTTCAGGGGGCAGCGTGCGGTTAACGATATCAACATAACCGTAAAAACTAATTCGATTTATGGACTGTTAGGCCCAAACGGCGCAGGTAAATCGACGACTCTAAAAATGATAACAGGAATACTTCGAGCGACGTCAGGACAAATTTTATTTGACGGTCATCCATGGACACGTAAGGATTTACTACACATTGGAGCGCTGATTGAGTCCCCGCCACTTTATGGGAATCTGACTGCTGTCCAAAATTTGAAGGTACACACGACAATATTAAACTTACCGGATTCTCGGATTCGGGAAGTTCTTGAAATTGTTGATTTAACAACAACAGGCAAAAAAAGAGCGGGACAATTCTCTATGGGCATGAAGCAACGTCTCGGGATTGCGATCGCTTTGTTAAATCAACCTAGACTCTTGATTCTGGATGAACCGACAAATGGGCTTGACCCGATTGGAATTCAGGAATTACGTAAGCTTATACGCTCATTTCCTGCACAAGGGATTACAGTTATTTTATCGAGTCATATTCTTCATGAGGTGGAGCAAATTGCCGATCATATTGGAATCATTAGTAATGGTGTTCTAGGGTATCAGAATGCAATATTTCCTGGTGATGATTTGGAGAAATTGTTCATGGAAGTCGTGAGTCGGAACAGACAGGAGGTAACCAGATGATCCACTATCTTTTATCCGAAAATATTAAATTCAAACGAACATTTTCGCGAAAATTGATTGTCGTGGTGCCACTGTTTTTTCTTCTATTTTCATTTTTCACACAACAGAACCTGCAAACTGAAGACCACTATTTTATGGAAATGGTCTTTAATTGGTGGCCGCTGTTATTCATGACCATAGGATCTGCTTTGTTGTCTACACTATCGAATAACAAGGATCGTAAGGCTGGAGGATACCGCAGCTTAAGCAGTCACGGAATTAGCATCGTTAAACTTTGGCTCAGTAAAATTATTGTGGTGTCATATTATTTGCTGTTGTCTTCGCTGCTCCTTATTGCAGTAATGTACCTATCTGGTCTTTTGTTTCCTTTGGGTGCAGCACCCTTATCTGAAATTACAACAGCCGCTATGGTTGTTTGGTTGACCTCTTTGGGGATGATTCCAATCTATCTATTCTTAGCTGAACAATTTGGGTCTGTAGTATCTATTCTTGCAGGTCTGTTTGGGATGATTGTGAGTGTACTAGCAGCGGATCAACCTTCATGGATTTATGTTCCGTGGAGTTGGGCTTTAAGGTTAATGTGTCCCATTGTTGGTGTACGTCCAAATGGTGTGGCTCTTTCAGCACAGGATGCTCTAAGAGACTCTTCGGTTATTTTACCTGGAATTGTGGTGTCGCTTGTATTCTTTTTGGTAACCCTCACCTTAACTAGCTGCTGGTTTAGTAGAAGAGAGGTGCGATAGAGATGGTGATACTCCGGCTATTACAAGCTGAATGGTTGATGACTAAGCACACTGCAATTCGTTGGTTGATATTCCTTGTTCCTGTTCTATATCCGATGATGGTACTTTGGTATTTTTCACAGCGTGCGGATCAGTTTCACATCTATGATGGTTATTTTTCATTAATAGCCTTTGGGTTGCCTGTTGGGATAGGATTATTCTCTGCTTTAATGAGTGGTTTAGAGGAGGGGGCAGGGGGATTCTATAATCTATTAAGTGCTCTTTCACGTCCGAAGTGTTATATAAGAAAACTCGGGTTCATAATCTTGGCGATGATATGGATCGTATTCGGTTCAACATCAATTCTAATACTGGGCATGAAACAAATTTTGCATATAGAGCAGATACAATATCTAATATTCTGGCAAGGAGCTTGTTGGGTAGTAGGCACTGCTCTAATCTTAATGATCTTTCATCTCATCTTAAGTTATGCTGGAGGTTTGGGACTTTCTCTAACGGTGGGTAGTGCAGGTACGCTAATTACAGCCATCGTAGGTGGAACCATTGTAGGAGATAAAGTGTGGTTATACATACCGTGGGCCTGGTCGATGCGGATGATTCAACTTCCCTTGTTTTATGCACAACCTAACGGGTTCATTGAAACGGAAGTATTGAAGCTGCAACTTCTTCATTCCGTACCTGCTATACTTATTAGTACAATGATAATGGCAATGTTAGGCTTGATATGGTTTCATTACTTTCAGGGTAGGAAATCATATGAATAAATAGGAGTGAGGTCACTGGCTAATATTTTAATAATAGATGATGAACCTGATATTTTGGCGCTAGTAAATAATATTCTTAGCAAAGATCACCATAGGGTTACGGTAAAAACAAGTGCACGACATATGCCTTTGAACGAGTACTCGACATTTGATTTAATCCTGTTGGACGTGATGATGCCAGATATCGATGGTTTTGAGCTCTGTACTCAAATCAGGGATATCGTAGACTGTCCGATTCTGTTTCTTACAGCTAAATCAATGGAGACAGATATTATGTTTGGACTTAGTGTAGGGGCAGATGACTATATCGTGAAGCCTTTTCGCGCAGGCGAGTTGAAGGCTCGGGTTAACGCTCATTTGCGGCGTGAGAATCGAGGGAAAAATCATATGTTAAGCGCATCTGGAGTGAAATTCAATCTCTCGGCAAAGGAGATTTCTATTGATAAAGAGAAAATAAATCTCACTAAAAGTGAATATCAGATATGTGAATTTCTTGCTAGAAATAAAGGTCAGGTTTTTTCCAAAGAACAAATTTATGAATCGGTTTATGGCTATGACAGAGAAAGCGATAGCTCAACTATTACAGAACATGTAAAAAATATCCGCAGTAAGCTGAGTGCGAGGGAGGTTTCACCGATTGAAACCGTTTGGGGGATAGGTTACAAATGGGTGTGAAACGAATACGGCTCCGTACAGTCTTCATTCAATATTTATTATCATTAGGTGCGTGTACTCTATTATTGGCATTTCTGTGTTTAGGGGTATTTACTCTCTTAATGCAGTATGGAATGATTGTTCCAGCAAACCATACTGAGCAATCCATTGCAAAGTCTTGGGATGTTTTGCAGCGTGCGCCAGAAATTACGCAAGAAATGATACCTTGGGGAGCGGAACATGCGGTATTGGATCAGCAAAAGAACTATATTTCAGGAAATATTCCTAAAGAACGCGCTCTAGATATATTGCAGAAGAATCAAAGCAGTTGTAATCTCATGGGTACAAACTGCACCGATGTGATTGAGCGGGAGCATGAGGTTATCGTACTGCAATATGCAATCGTACCGCAGTTCACCTCGAATTTTCTGCATAACACGCTGCCTAATCCGCAATTAACGTTATTGCTGTTTTTTGTAGTTCTGATGTTACTGGAAGTTATTCTGATTTCTGGATTTTTCGCTCGAAGACTGAGTCAAAAAATGGCTTCCTTGCAAGAAGCTGCACATCACATTGAAGCTAAGAATTTGGATTTTACTGTCGTGTATTCTGGGGTCAGTGAAATTGATGAGGTGCTATCATCCTTGGAACAGCTGAGAGAGGAATTGAAAAAGTCGCTAGAACAGCAATGGAATTTGGAACA
Source organism: Paenibacillus sp. FSL H3-0329 (assembly GCF_037963285.1). Lineage (NCBI taxonomy): Bacteria > Bacillati > Bacillota > Bacilli > Caryophanales > Paenibacillaceae > Paenibacillus > Paenibacillus sp. FSL H3-0329. The sequence goes on from NZ_CP150150.1 coordinate 1,535,473, forward strand.
AATGAAAAAAGAGCAGATTTCTGCGCTTGCCCACGACATTAAGACTCCTCTTACGATTATTCAAGGAAATGCAGATTTGCTGATAGACTCAGATTTAGCGGAGAATCAGCAAGAATATATAGGGTATATTTCCAAAAATGCGGATCAAATCGAACAATACATGGCAACACTTATTGAGATTTCTAATACGAGGAAACAAATTTCTCCCCGCTCTAAATGGGTTAGAACGGAAGCTTTTATCCAGCAAATTCGTACGCAGTTAGATGCGTTGGTTGTCCCTAAGCATCTTCGGATAGAATTCCACCAGGACAATAATCTGCCCCCTGAGGTGTTGATAGACAATGAACTACTTCATCGGGCTGTGATGAATGTACTCGCTAATGCGGTAGAGTATTCCCCGTATGAGAGTGTGATTTATTTGCAGGTTGAGGCAAAACAAGATTGGTGGAGTATAAACGTAGCAGACAGTGGATCAGGATTTACGAGTGAAGGACTCCAATCTGCAGTTAAGCAGTTTTATCGAGGGGACAGTAGCCGTACCTCCAAAAGTCACTATGGATTGGGACTTTATATTGCCGACACCATTGTCAGGCAGCATCAGGGCAGTCTGCATATTAGCAATTCTCCCCTGACGGGTGGAGGTCAAGTTCGAATCGACGTCCCAGTTCGTGGAGTTAGGTAGAGGTTTATTACACCTCTTAGAATAACATTGGATAAAACTTCTGGTTTATCTGATGAAATTCTAAGGGGTGTATTTTTTATGACGATCAAAACCAAATTCTCAATTGTTGGAAAAGTAGATTAAAATATTGATTGCTATATACAATTAAATACAATAAAGTTGTCATATAGAGGATAATTTTGTCGATTTTTCTGCAAAAATGTTCCAATCTACACTGTATCAGGTGACATTAGGGTCTATGAGGTTCAAATCCTCTTCCTGAAAAAGACATAAGAAAGTGGTGCGCATAATGAGTAGCAACAGATTTGAAAACAAAGTAGTTATTATTACGGGTGCTGGTACCGGAATCGGAAAAGCTACAGCATTGAGAGTAGCAAGAGAGGGTGGTACTGTAGTAGTTGCCAATCGATCAGATGCTGGCGCTAACACAGTCGAAGAAATCAAAGCTTTAGGTGGAGAAGCACTGTTTGTGCGGTCAGACGTTTCAGTTGAAGCAGACTGCAAAAATATCGTAGATCAAACCTTAGCAGCTTATGGAAAGATTGATTGCCTTTATAATAACTCAGCAATTACAGGAGATAATGCGGATGTTACAGAATATGATCCGATATTGTTTCAAAAGGTGATTCAGACAAATCTTAATGGCCAATTCTACATGTTGCATTATGCATTACCACATATGAAATCCGGTGCTTCCGTTCTAAACTGTTCCTCCTTGCATGGTATTTTTATTGGGATGGCAAATGATGCAGCTTATTCAGCAAGTAAACACGCCATTGTGGGCATGACTAAATCGGTTGCTAAAGAAGTGGGTCACCGTAATATCAGAGTAAATGCTATTTGCCCTGGTCCTATCCCTACACCAACCATGAACAGATACGAAAAGCTGTTGTCTGATGATGTAGAGATGCTTCAATCTCTTATCGCTTCTGGAACGGCTTTGGGCAGATATGGTACGCCTGAGGAAGTAGCTGCTTTTGCATGTTTCCTTCTAAGTGATGAGGCTTCATTTATTACAGGTACAGCACATGTGATTGACGGGGGCTACTCCGCAACTAAGTAATTAGTCGGATTAATTTACTTATATAAGCATCTAGTATCGAAGGCTTTGCGGCGTATTCCTGTTCGAAAATCCTGTAGGATGAATGGACTGGAGTTGGAAGGCGCACGCAGAGCCTTTTTTAGTTGTTTCTAAATGATAACGGAATTACACAAGTGTGAATGAAATTAAGGCAAATATAACCATGGATATGTTGGAATTTGTAGAAATTTGTATTTTAATATAAATAAAAAAAGAAATTTGTCGATAATAATATAGGTAATAGGTATGAGTTAAAATATATTAGAAAGGATGTTGCAATAAAACGATACAGGAAATAGATGTCATTTACTATTGATTGTAACGATATGGCATCATTTAAACAAGGCAGTTTGTTCCAAACCCAGTTGCCAAAAGTAGAAGTTACTGAAAAGCCTGGGCAGAAATTTTTTTGTCTGTTGGAGTTACATACATTACTTTCTATTATTAAAAAATAACTATTAAAACTTGGAGGAATACAATTATGTCATACACAATTAAATACAACAAAAGTGAAAACCACATCGATGTAGTATCTATCGATTTTTCTGCTGAGGATGTTCCAGGATACTTGAAAGATTTTGAGAATATCATGAAGCTTGTTAGTCCTAAATTTACGGGTACAACTGATGTAACTGAATCTGCAAGTGTACTTTCTCCTGAAGTTGCAGCAATGTTGGCTCCAACAGGTGAGATGGCGAAAGCAGCTGGTCAAGCAGGATGGGCTTATGTAACTAAAAACCCAATTTGGAAAATGCAATTGAAACGTATTTTTGGCAGAGATTTTGCTGATGCTTACGATACCTATGAAGAAGCTAGAACAGTACTGAAAAAATTGCAATAATCTAATAAATAGAGTTAGCAAAAAGTGCGGAGAGCTTTCTCCGCACTTTTTGTTTTTCTTTGGAAAACTTATGCCTGTATAGTGGAGATACTATGGATATGAATAGCCAGTAGAGCAAGCTTGTTTTGTTTGAAGAGGTTTATTCGGCTAGAGTTTAATCCAAAAAGAGTATGCTATAATGATGATAAGAATGCCTACAGGATGGAAGGTGAATGGTTATGAATCTTGTTCAAGATTTGCATAAATTAATCAAGCTTACAGGCGAACGAGCCAAGTTGGATGCAAAAGCAAACGGAACTTACATTGTATATAAAACGAAAAATGGTTTGATTGTTAAGGAATATCCAAATGGTGTGATCGTACCTATAGATAATCAGGAGACATCTCATGAGTGAGCCCTCTGCGATGATGTATGTATTTGCTGGGAATAATGGCAGCGGGAAAAGTACAATTAGGAATTTGATTGTAGATCGACTTGGAATTAGTGTGAATATCGATCCTGATGCTTTAGCTCGCCGCATTGATCCCGATGATCCAAACCGTCGGAAGATATCCGCAGGTAAAGAGGCGATAAGACTAGCTAGGAACTGTATAGACAATAGGCGTGATTTCACAATAGAGACAACATTGGCCGGTGGAAATGTAATTCGACTCATGCAGAGTGCTAAGGAAAGCGGTTTTGAGACAACTATGTTCTTTGTAGGACTTGGTGATTATCAGCTAAATATCGAACGGGTTGCTTTGCGCGTTCGAAATGGTGGCCACGATATTCCAACTGAGGATATTATTAGAAGACATACAACATCAATTCAAAACTTACTTTCTAATTTGTACCTTATTGATCAATTGATTGTTATCGACAACAGTAAGTCGGATGGAGAAATTGTTTTGGAAGCAGGGTATTGCTCTATAAAATATCAGGTTGATCCTCTCCCAGCTTGGGTCCATAAAATTAAGGAGAATTTAAAAGTTGAACCATTATAAATAACCTTAGTCCGAAAGCCTACTGGACTAAGGTTATTTAATTTAGACATGAAACATTTATTGTAAATAATATAATACACTTGAGCTGGCATCTATTAGATACAACAACCTCTGATGATTTTATTTAAAATTGAAAATCTTCATCCTTCAGTGGCTCCACATTAAGCGCCCGGACATATCCGTTGCCTTTCTTCGAGAAGAAGTCATGCTGCTTGGTGTGGGTGCTGATCCCGTTCTGAACAATCGGGTTGATCTCTTCCTCGTCAAATAGCGGATCATGGCCCAGATTCATCATCGCTTTATTGGCATTGTATCTTAGGAAAGTCTTAACCTCGTCCACCAATCCGATAGGGGCATAGATCTGCTCGGTATAATGCTCTTCATTCTCATGCAGCAGTCGAAGCAATTCTACCAGCGTATGGTGAAGTTCGCGTTGCTCGTCTTCTGGGAGCCCGTCAAAGATCTCTTGTGCCAGCACGCCGACATATACCCCATGGATGCTCTCATCCCGTAGAATAAGGTCGATGATCTCACCGCTGCAAGTCATTTTGCCCTGCCCAGCCAGATATAGGGGATAGAAGAAACCACTGTAGAACAAGTAGCTCTCGAGCAGGACGGAGGCTGCCATGGCAAGGTACAGGTCTTTAGGTGAGTCTATGTTTTTGTAATATTGTGATATGGTCTCCGCTTTGAACTGGAGGAAGGGGTTCTCTTCTACCCAGCGGAATACACTGTCGATCTCCTCTGTAGAGGACAAAGTGGTGAAAATACTGCTGTACGATTTGGCGTGAATTTGTTCCATCATGCCCATGAAGCCCAGTACGGCTTTACGTTGAAGGCCTTCGACATGCTCCATAATCTGCGGCATTCCGACTCCGCCTTGAATCGTATCCAGCAGTGTCAGGCCGCCCAGCACCTTCATATAGGAGTCCTTTTCTTGCTCACTGAGCGTGAGCCAGGACATTTTATCATCGGATAATGGAATTTCATCGTCCGTCCAGAATTGCATAATGTTCTGATTCCAGAACATCAATGAGAAATCGTCGTCGGGACGGTTCCAGTTAACGGCTTGGATAGCGGTCATAATATTGCAATCTCCTTTTCTGCGGCTATAGCCTTCCTTTTAGATTGAGCAGGTGAGGCATTCCTCGACAGACAGCTTTTTGGTCCGGGTGTAATACAGCGACTTCAAGCCTTTATGCGCCGCATACAGGTAGGAGCGGGCCAGTTCTCTGGTGGAAACATCACTGTTAACATGCAGAACGGTCGAGATACCTTGGTCGATATGGGGCTGAATTTCCGCGATCAGATCGATTACCTTGAACTGGTCCATCTGGTAAGCCGATTTATAGAAAAACACATTGTCCGGCCGCAGGTACGGCATCGGATAATAAGTAGTTGAATTAGCATAAGTCCGAGTCTCAATCTGCTCAACAATCGGCATAACGCTTGAAGTGGCGTTTTGGATATAGGAAATGCTGGCCGTTGGCGCAATCGCCAAACGGTAAGCATGGTATAGGCCATTTGCTTTTACCGCATCCCGCAATTGTTCCCAGTCAGCTGGGGATGGGATATAAATATCTCCGAATAACTCTTGTACCCTTGGGGTAACCGGACGGTAATCGGTAGTCAGGTAACGCTCAAAATAAGCTCCCGTAGCATAATCAGAAGCCTCAAATCCATGGAAAGATCGGCCCGTCGCGGCAGCGATTTCCATGCTTTTCTCCAGCGAGTGGAAATTCATGGTCATAAAGAAGGTCCGGGCAAAATCGCGGGCCTGCTCGCTTTCATAAGCAATGTTGTTCTTAGCCAGATAGCCGTGCAGATTCATGACGCCAAGACCGACAGAGTGCATCTCCTTGTTTGCTTTGGCTACGCCTGGGGCATTGGAAATACTGGTCATATCGCTAACAGCGGTCAGGGCGATCATGCCCTCATGTACGGATTCACGGATTTTGCCATGTTCCATCACGTTAACAATGTTCAAGGAAGCCAGATTGCAGCTTACATCGCGGCGGATTGTACTCTCCTGTCCGTAGTCGGCAATCTCTGAGGTCTCCTGCAGCTGGAAGATTTCAGTACAAAGGTTGGACATTTTGATCTGTCCGACGTTTTTCAGAGCATGGGCCGCATTGGCATTGCTCTTGTTCATGATATATGGATAGCCAGATTCCAGCTGGATCATGGCAATTTTGGTCAGCATATCCCGTGCGCTCATAGCTTTCTTCTTTTTGACACGTGGATCGGCCAGCAGCTTATCATACATGTCATCCAGATCCATATCGTCGAGATGCGTTCCGTAGGCTTTGTACACACTGTAAGGAGCAAATACATGCAGTGCTTCATTGTCCTTCGCCAGCTTATAGAAGCGGTTCGGAATAATCAGGCCGATGGACAGGGTTTTGAGTCTTGTTTTTTCGTCGGCATTGATCTTCTTGCTGTCGAGGAATTCCAGAACGTCCCAGCCAAAAATGTTGTAATAGGCTGCTCCTGATCCTTTACGCTGACCCATCTGATCTGCATAGGAGAAGCCGTCTTCCATCAGCTTAAGTACAGGTATAATTCCCTTCGCAGCATCCTCAACACCCTTGATAGTTTCACCACGGGAGCGTAGCTTGGATAGGTTGACGGCCACACCGCCACCGATCTTCGACAACTGCATGCAGGTATTCAGCACATAGTTGATGGAATTGAGCGAGTCGTCCATTTCGATTAGGAAGCAGGAGACGAGCTCACCACGCCGGCTCTTACCGGCATTTAAGAAGGTTGGGGTCGCAGGTTGCAGGCGCTGTTCCATCATCGAACGGGCAAGTACCCCGGCAGTATCGGCGTTGCCGCGTCCCAGGTGAAGGGCGACTGCCGCCACACGGTCCGGGTAATGCTCCAGATATTGTTTGCGGTCATTGGTTTTTACAGCGTAATCCGTGTAGAATTTCGAAGCTGCCATATAAGATGGAAAACTGAAGTTGTAGGCGTGGGTAATCTGGTAGACTTCTTCAATCTCCGCCGTGCTGTACTGTTCGTAAAAATTCTCGTAGAAATCCTGTTCAATCATATAATCAACCTTGGCTTTTGTATTCGCAAAAGCCAGACTCCGGCGCTCTACATCCCGCATAAATTCGGCTACTGCCTCAAGATCTTTGTCTAACTGAAAGAAGCCACTTTCGTCTCTCTTCATCAACATGTTGTTTAATTCAATATGCCGCAACCCGGCTCACCTCCTGTTTAATCCGTTCTACATCGCCAAATGTACCCGATAACTCAAATTTACCGATAACGGGCACGTTATACCGATCTGCAATCAAGTCCGCGCTGTGCGCGAACAGCTCGCCCCAGTTCTTATTGCCGCTGGCGGCGATGCCTTTCAGATTGGCATTATTGTTCTTCAAGAAAGTAGACACCTTTTCTGGAATCTGTCCAAAGCCGGTGGTATATGTAATAAGCACATAGGGCTCGTCAATCGTCATATGCTCCTCAATCTGCACAGCCGGCAACTTAAGTTTGCTGATGAAGCGTCTGACATTTCCTGTTTTTGAATCATACGCGACTAGCATGGTGTCTGTCCCCCTGTAAATATTAAAAACTATTGAAAATAGTATGAAAACTGAATGGATAAGCTTTAAATACTGAAAAATCGTATCTATACTATATTTAGTGTGCGTTGTTTATTTTAATTACTATATGTTGAAAAGTCAATATGGGAACAGCCGTCTTAATAGCTGGGAAAGTGTCTCGTAAGCGGTTTTTTGGTAGACTTTTAGGGCAGAAAGACCGGAGTATTAGCATTTTGCTAGTTTAAAAATAAAAATAAAAAAATTGCAGGAGAAAGGGTGATACTTAGGGTTGCTGTCTGAGGGTGATGGCAAGCCAATAAATCTGCAAGGAACAGAGCCTGCTCCCTGCAGATTTATTGGCTTTATTTTTGCGAAGTGGGATTATTCTTAATAATCTCTTGATCTCAAGAACGGTTGTTTACTCCGAGGCTTCGGTCAGGCGGTGAATCTGCTTTAAGTTGCTGCATGTATTCTCTGGGGGAAATTCCGGTTACCTTTTTGAAGACCTTGCTGAAATAGAAGGCACTCTCATATCCCAGCTTCTGTGAGATTTCGTAGATGCGACCTTCCCCGCGTGCCATCATTTCTTTGGCTGTCGTGATTTTGATCTCCGTGATATATTCCACATAGTTGACCTTGGCAACCTTGGAGAAAAGGTGGCTCAGATAGTTGGGACTGAAATTGAAGACATCCGCCACTTGATTGAGCGAGAGCTTAGTTCCGAGATTTCGTTTAATATAATCTTGGACATTTTTGACGAGCTGCTCCTTGTAGCTTTGTCTGCGGGTAGAGAGGATGTCCGAGCAACCGTCCCTGAACTGGATCAGCCAGCCGGCGATCTCTTCAATCGTATGCATCTGGTAGATAGCCCGGTAGCCCTCCGGTTCATTTTCGAAAATTTGCTCCACAATATTCTCACCGTCTGCAAGTAGTGAAGTGGCCATATACAGAATGTTGCAGGCGGCATCAGTGGCGGGAACCAGCAGGTCGGCCCGGCCGTCGAAGATTTCGATCATTTTGGAGATAATGGCGTATAAAGCTTGGGTATCCATTTCTTCAAAAGCACGGCGGATCTCTGTACGCAATTCGGAGAAATCAAACAACAGATGATCCTGCTCCAGCGACTCTCCTTCGGCAAAAAACACAAACGACTGTGCTTTAACCGCAGCAGGAAGCGCTTTTCGCGCAGCGAGGTAGCTTTCCCGCAGCAAATAAGGATCCTCGACCGCAAAGCCGATCGCGCCGATGATCCTTACATTGAAGTAGTTATGGAGTATGGAGGCCATATGGGTCAATAGCATTTCAATCTCAGGCATCCATTGCCGTGAATCCGTCCCGTTGACGGGCAGGGTTACAGCAAAATTGCGCAAGTCCAGACTGGTCACATAACAAGGTCTTATGGAAGTAAGCGTATCTTTGGCCATTTGGACGGTACTTGAGCACAGAGCAACCATTTTATCGCCGCGGGGCGGGACACTGTCTGGTCCCAAAATACGGCAAGTGCAGACTAGATAAGCAGGTTCCTTGAGCTCAAGGTTTAAATCATCTCTCTGCAGAAGGTACTGGTTTTTATTTGCGAATAAGTTATTGAACAGGCGGATGAAAAATTTATCGCGTTGGGCTTGTAGATTGCCTCTATGAGCAAGCATGGGATAGCTGTCTAGGGTTTGAAAAGCCTCCAATTGGGAAATTGCTTTCCGAATGGAGGCATCAAGTGCCTCTGGTGTCAGTTCCAGCTTCACTAGATAATCTGTGGCTTGCACTTCAATCGCTCCACGTGCGTATTCGAATTCCTCGTAGCTTGTTAAGATGATAAACAGCGGAAGCCGGCCGTGTTTTTTGCGTACCGCATTGGCAACTTCTAAGCCGCTTTTAATTGGCATTTTTATATCGCTGATTACAATGTCAGGACGGAGGGTGTCAATCATTTCTTCCTCTTGAGCCCCGTTGTGTGCAATGCCGACAATTTCTATATTATATTGCTCCCACTTCAGCATGGACTGCAAGCCGATACAGACCAGCGCCTCGTCATCAGCGATTAACAACTTGATCAATTCCATCACATCCTTGCTTGGTATGCTACTCTATTCCTTTTGCAGGAACGGCAGAAGAATCTTCATCCGGGTATATTGGCCCGACTCACTCTCAATCGAAAGACCGTAATTATCCCCAAATGCCAGGCGCAAACGTTCATTTACGCTGCGGAGTCCAATATTCTCGGGCATTTCTTTGCTTCCGTCACCTGGATTCGACAGAATCGTGGAGATTTCTTCTTCCTTCATCCCTACACCGTTGTCTTCAATCGTAACTAGAATATCGGCGAATCCACTTTTGGCCACCTTAATGAGAATTTCTCCTCTGCCTTTGGGCTCAATGCCATGGAAGATGGCGTTCTCGACCAGGGGCTGGAGCGTGAATCGTGGAATTAGGCCGGTTAGCAGTTCCTCGTTGTCAATCTCCTTTACCATAGAGACCGTACTGCCATAGCGGTATTTCTGAATCAGAAAATAATCATCCAGCAGGCTCAGCTCATCCTTCAGCGGCATCAGTCTACGGTTGTCTTTGGCGATGCTGCGCAGCAGTCTAGATAGTGAAGTGGTCATTTCTGCGATGCCGGTAGCATTCTGAATTGTAGCCATCCATTTGATCGAATTCAGTGTGTTGTACAGGAAATGGGGATTGATCTGACTCTGCAGCATCCGGTATTCCAGCTCCTGTTTCTGTTTCTCGTCAGCGAGCCGGCTGTCCATAAGCGCTACGATATCTTGGGACAGGCGGTTAATACCCCGTCCGACATCGCCAAGCTCGCTGTTCCATTCGATATTGCGGTCCAGCAGGAAATTGCCCTGGGCGATCTTATCAATCCGCTTCTTCAGTTTTTCCACCGGAAGACTGATGGTACGGGTCAGATACAGCGTAATGATAGCGCTTAAGACAATAACCAGGAGACAGACGCCGAGCATAACCAGAATCCATATATTTGTCTTGGGAGCGAACAGGTCATTGGATAAAGTCTGTGACAGAATGACTCCGCTGCGTACGGGATAAGATACCACGATATGGCTCTCTTTCTCGTCCGCCAGCTTGACCATGGACAGCTCGGTTTGCGGACCGACAGGTTTATCATTGGTATAGGCCACCGGTTCATACGGCTCTGCAATGGCGATGACCTGATCGCCGATGAGCTGATAATGATGATTGCCGAGCGTCAGCAGCAGCCGGGAATTCTTCGGCAGGGAGTACCCTTTCAGCTTGTCGGTAATAACAGTTGTATTCGCTAACAGGTACACCGTTCCAACCCGGGAAGCTCCTTTGCCGTAAATAGGAAAAACAAAAGGAATTCCGTTCGTGTTGGAGAGCGGGTCCTTGATCACCCGGTCCCATTTCTCCTCGGCATCATTGCTAAGGCCGGTAATTTGACCGATATTGTGTATGGTAAGCGGAACAGAGGTGCCGGTTTTATCCACCTGCAGAAACTTGCCGTTGCTATCCGTAACAATCAGACGGCGGGCATAGCTGTTGGAGCGGTTGTTCAGGAAGTCCTGCTGCATCGAGTTGAATACATTAACTGCTTCCTTAGAGCTAGCCTTAGGTGAGCTGAAGTAGTCTGTGATCAGGGTATTAGTAGAAGAGTTAGTGCTGCAGGTCATCGCCAGGGATGACAGATCAATCAAATCCTGTTCAATAATATGAGATACCAGCTGCAGATTGAACTCGGTCGCCTGGATGGTTGTTTTACGCTGATAATAAGTAATTAATTCATAGCTGAAAAAAGAAAGCAGCGACGCTATCAGCAGTGCGAATACGGCCATGAGCAGAATAATGCGACTTTTAATGGTGGATTTTCTTACCGTATTTAACACTCCTCTACAAAATGTGAAAACATATAAAGCGTTTTCATATACCATAGCATATTCCTGCGTTCCGATACAGGGGGAGGTACATAAGCTGAATATTTTACATGTTTTAGATAGAAAATTACAGGTTTGAACCCGAGCAGGGAAGAAGAGCACAGAAAAGTGAATGAACTTTGTTTGATAATGCATGCCATTCTTGCGGAAAAAGCTATAAACTTTGAACTAAGCTCAGAAGAGCCGATCGTAGTTACACAATCAGAAGAAAAGGGGATATTTAAATGAAACTGAAAAGATTCTATGGCATAACCCTCGCCACAGTATTCTCCATGAGTCTGCTGGCTGGATGTTCTGGTAATAACAACAACGAAGGTGCTGCTGCAACGACAGCTCCAGCAACGGGGAATTCTGCAAACGCTTCCGCTGAACCGAGCCAGGAGCCTGTGACTTTGAAATGGGCCTTGTGGGATTGGGAAGCTACCGCTTACTACAAGCCACTGATCGATGCCTACAAAGCTGAGCATCCGAATGTAACGATCGAATATGTCGATCTGGGGTCGACGGACTATATGACCATGTTAAGCACACAACTGTCCGGTGGCGCAGATCTGGACGTACTTACAATTAAAGATATTCCGGGCTACTCGAACCTTGTGAAACAGAATCACCTGGAGCCGCTTAAAAGCTTTATGAGTGGCAACGCTATTGATCCTTCGGTATATGGAGGTACTGTAGAACAAATCGAAGTGAACGATGAGGTGTATGCGCTTCCTTTTCGCAGCGATTTCTGGATTCTCTACTACAATAAAGATTTGTTCGACAAAGCAGGAGTGGAATATCCAAGCAATGATATGACATTCGAGCAATATGATGAGTTGGCCAGAAAAATGACTTCTGGCAGCGGTTCTGAAAAAGTGTACGGAGCTCACTACCATACTTGGCGTAGTGCGGTTCAACTGTTCGGTATTCTGGACGGCAAGAACACTGTTGTTGACGGAAACTACGATTTCTTGAAGCCAACCTATGAGCGGATCCTGAAAGAACAGGAAGACGGCATCGTAATGGATTACGCCACACTGAAGACTTCAAGCACGCACTATTCTGGCGTATTCTACAATAATTCCGTTGCTACTATGAACATGGGCAGCTGGTTTATCGCTACACAGATTGAGAAAGTGAAGAGCGGCGAGTCCCAATCGGCTAACTGGGGCATTGCGAAATACCCTCATCCGGATGGTGTGGAAGCCGGTACAACCCTGGGTACAATTACTTCTCTGGCTGTAAATCAGAAATCCAAACATAAAGAAGCAGCACTTGATTTCATGAAATTCGTGACTGGTGAAGAAGGCGCTAAAGTTATTGCTTCCACCGGAACCATTCCAGCGATTAAGAATGATGAAGTTATCAATTCCATTACTTCCATCGAGGGCTTCCCTGCGGATGAGAACAGCAAAGCGGCACTGACTACTGTTAAGACTTATCTGGAAATGCCTATGCATGAAAAGAGCGCGGACATCGAAGTTATTTTGAATGAAGCGCATGACAATATTATGACTAAAAATGCTTCGATTGACGAAGGTTTGGATGATATGAATGCTCGCGTACAGCAGCTCTTGAATAATTAACCTTAAGAGAGCCGGTTCTAAGGGCGGGTGAAAGCCCGCCTTTTATATTAAAGCGTATAGATTTGTGGGGAAGTTTTAGAAGGTTTGGAGGAGAAAGAATGCAGAACGAAACCATATTGGGTACAAAAAAGATCCCTAAACGTCATTTGTCAAAAGGTGTCCGGGAAAACCTGGTAGCTTACAGCTTCATTGCGCCGAACTTTATCGGATTTGCCCTGTTTACACTGGTACCTATGTTCTTTGCCTTTATCCTTGCTTTTGTGAAATGGGACGGGGCCAATCCAATGAAGTTTATCGGGCTGGACAATTTCACCCGGTTGATCAGAGATACAACATTTCACAAAGCATTATGGAATACCATTGTTTACACTATTGGCGTAGTACCGTTTACCATGATTGTCGCGCTGGCGCTGGCGATCCTGCTTAATCAGAAGATAATGGCCCGCAATTTCATGAGAACCGTATTCTTTTTCCCTTATGTAGCATCCCTGGTAGCCGTTGCTGCCGTATGGAACTTTATCTTCAGTCCTACGATGGGTCCGATCAACAATATCCTGCATACCCTTACCGGTATCCCGCTGGAGGATCTTCCCCGCTGGGCGGCGGATAAACACTGGGCGATGTTCACAGTAATACTGTTCACAGTGTGGAAAAACATGGGTTATTACATGGTTATTTACTTGGCAGGTCTGCAGGGCATCAACCCTGAATTGTATGAGGCTGCTGAACTTGATGGTGCGGGCGCGTGGAGAAGATTCCGCAATGTGACGGTCCCTCAACTGGCGCCTACCTCTTTCTTTGTTCTGATGATTCTAGTCATCAATTCGTTCAAAGTCTACGATATCTTTATCAACCTATTTGCCGGCGCCGATAACCAGTTGAATGATTCTACAAGGGTTATGGTGTATCAAATCTACAATACGGCGTTCCGCTCGCTTGATTACGGATATGCCAGCGCCATGGCCATTGTATTGTTTCTGCTGGTACTTGGCATCACCATCGTCCAGTTCCGCGGCGAGAAGAAATACGGACAATAGGAGGATTCAAAAGATATGGTTGGTAAAAGTAAAGGACTTAGAATCAGCCTTATGGTTCTTGTGTATATTTTGTTGTTTGCGACAGTACTGGCGATGCTGGTTCCGTATATATGGATGTTGTCTTCTTCACTCAAGATGAACAAAGATGTGTTTTCCTTCCCAATGCAGTGGATTCCACAGAATCCGCGCTGGGAGAATTTCGCGGATATCTGGACACGCATTCCGCTGGGCCGTTTTATTTACAATACGGCGAAATTATCGATTATCGTAACGATTCTACAACTACTGACTTCCAGCTTTGCTGCGTATGCGTTTTCCAAACTGCATTTCCGGGGAAAAAACATTCTATTCCTTGGATATATTGCAACAATTGCGATCCCTTGGCAGGCTTACATGGTGCCGCAATTTATCCTGATGCGTTACATGGGGCTTAACAACACGCATTTGGCAATCATACTGCTGCAGGCATTCTCGGCATTTGGAGTATTTCTGATGCGCCAGTTCTATCAAGGTGTTCCGGATGAATTATGCGAGGCTGCCCGTATTGACGGCTTGAGCGAATATGGAATTTGGGCGCGAATCATGCTGCCGTTGTCCAAGCCAGCATTGTCTACATTGACGATCTTCACCTTTGTCGCCACCTGGAATGACTTCCTGGGGCCAATGATTTATCTGACGGATACGAAACTCAAGACCATCCAAATTGGACTAAGAATGTTCATCTCGCAATATTCCGCCGAATATGGCCTGATTATGGCCGCAAGTGTGGTGTCCATTATTCCGGTTGTAATTGTTTTTCTGGCTCTGCAAAAGTACTTTGTACAAGGTGTTGCAGCATCGGGCATTAAGGGCTAGAACCGTATTTCACCTGGCAGTTGCATTTTTCATAGGCTGCCAGGTTTTTTTATAAGTCAAAGGGGTCTGTAAAAATCTAGTGATTATTCGTTTAACAACGAAATGAATACGCTTTCTTTTATTGATTTACAATCAAAGGAGGAGAAGAGAATGAACAGAATGCACTTTCGTAAAAGGTTTTTCTCAATAACGATGACTACTGCGCTCGTAGTTGGGATGTTTCCGGCATTCACTCTGTCTGCAGCCTCTGCTGCTACCGTAAATTCTATCTACGCTGCCGCCCATATGGGGGCGACAACAATTGCAGATACTACTCTGCCATCCAGCATTGATATCGGAGGCCAGAGCACAGCAGTGAACTGGAATATTGGTGCAGATACCTTTGCCGTGCCATACGATGCCGTGACCGTCAGCGGTACAGCGAACGGGGGGCCGGTCGTTGCCAGTGTGGAAGTTATTCCGCCCGCAAGTAATCCGTTGGTTTACTTTGTGGATAGCGGCAGAGGGGGCGATTCCGTAGGCAACGGGCCTACTTCCTCGCCGCTGTACGAAGCGGTTCGCACGCTGAGCGGCAGCGATTTGCTCAACCAGTCCCCCGACCAGAAGTATATCAGCGGTACGGCGGACTGGGGATTTGATGATTCCGTAAACAAGGTTAAGAATTCCAAAGACGGGGGACTTACCGATCCAGCTACTGATCCGTCCCTATGGACTGTCGGACTTCGTGCCGACCCTGCCAGCAATCATATCGTGTATAAATTAAAAGCGCTTGAAGCTGGAACCTATACGCTCAGCAGCGGTTTCCATGATTGGTATGGCAGCCGCTCCCGTGTAATACGTCCTCAGATCGAGTATAAGGATGCTAGCGGGGCAACCAAGACGATCTTGTTTGACCAGTTCAACACTAATGTGACTAAGCTAATTTCAGGCGAATTCACCATTCCTGGAGACATTGACGTTAGTAGTCCAATGACGTTGACTTACGCCTATGTTGCTGACGAAAAACCTATTTTGAGCTGGTTCGCCGTTGCCAAGGGCGGAATCAAGAAACAGATCGAAGAAGCTACACAGAGCGCAGCTTCTATGGTCAAGGTTCTGCTTGACGGCAACGATATCCAAGCTGACAATGTCAACGGCCTCACATTTAAGGGATTTGGCGTACTAAGCGCTAACAGCACCAGTGCGCTTTTGCTGGACTATAAGTCAGAGCATCCAGAGGCTTATGCAGAAATGCTACAGATCTTGTTCGGTGGAGAACATCCGCTCATGACGCATGTGAAAATCGAGATGGGCAATGACCGCAATAACTCCACGGGACCTGACCCGGCGACTATGCGTACGGCCGATGAAGAGGCAAATGTTACCCGGCATCCCGGCTTCCAGCTTGCCGCAGATGCCAAGGCAGTGAACCCTGATCTTAAAGTGAGCATCCTGCGATGGAGTGCTCCGGCCTGGGCAAATAACAACGACAAAATCTATACCTGGTACAAAAAAACCATTCTGGCCGCTTATCGTGAATACGGTTATATGGCCGATTACGTTAATCCTTATATCAACGAGCACGCTCCAGATTTGGCGTGGACCAAACAGTACGCTGAGAGAGTCAAGACTGACAGCGAAGGCTTCAACAGCGCCGAAGAGCGGGAACTGTACAACCGGATCAAGTCTGTGATTTCCGATGAAGTCGGGATTGGCAGCTTCGGTGCCAGTATGGTGAGTGATCCTTCTCTGCGGGAAGCTGTGCCGATTGCTGGATACCACTACAACACGGACGACGACAGCGCAGGCAATTTCAAAAAACTCGCAGAACAATATGATATTGAGATCTGGAACAGTGAGGCGCAGTCTACCTTCAGTAATTCCTCTTTCCGTCCTAACAACAATATGAAAGATCCTACAGTGGCAGGAACCGGCATTGGTGGTGTCGGCAGTCCGCTGGAGATGAGTAACACGATTATTAAAGGATTTGTTAACTCCCGCCGGACGCACTTTATTTACCAGCCAGCCATTGGTTCCTTTTATGAAGGCGGACAATATTCCTTCAAGGAATTGGTCAGCATGCGCGATCCGTGGTCAGGCTGGATTCATTATGATGCGGGTCTTGTCACTTTGCAGCATTATAGCTGGTTTGCGAATGTAGGCTGGGAGAACGAGGATAATACTGCTGGGATCTGGCGAGCGGTTCCTCAAGCCAGCTCCACAGGTGCGGCAGGCACCAATCCGGTCAGCGGCCGCAACGGTTCCCCTAGCTATATAACCCTTGCAGCACCTGATAAAAAAGATTTCTCGACGGTTATCGTGAACGACAGCGAGTATTCCAAAATCTACAAGCTGCAGACAGTCAATATGGCTTATACGGGTAATCCATCCATGGAAGTATGGGAAACCCGTGCTGCTGATGCAGGAGAAGCGTTCAACAGCAATTATATGCAGTATCTCGGTGATATCACTGCTGATGGCAGCGGGGTGTATACCGTTAAGGTTAAACCGTATTCGACCGTGACCGTGTCTACTTTGAAGAACAAGGACAAAGAAGAATATAATACACCGCTGCCTGTAGAAGGCGAGCGTACCGTACTGGATACCGATACTACAGGAGCGGGACACAGTACTGGGGACAACATTCTGTATGCTGATGATTTTGACTATTCTAAGCAAACTGTCGTGAAGATTGGTGCAGGCGGCCAATATGAGGGTACCCAGAGCTATATTGAATCCCGCGGAGGTTCCCAAAGCGTTACCCCGCGTTATACCCATGACCGCAATGGGGCATTTGAGTCCTATCTTCCGGACGGGTCTGACAATTATGTCCTGCGGCAGCAGCTGGACACGGGAACCATGGGGCTTGGCGGCACATGGAACAGCGGAGATCCAGTAACGGCCATCGGCGACAACCGGTGGATGAACTACAAGGCCAGTGTTGATGTTTCGTTCGAAACAAACAATACTCAGGGCGGAGCCAATTATGCTGCGATAGGTGCCCGTTATCAAGGAGGTGGCAGTTCCCACTCCATAACCGGTACACCGTATGTGCTGAAATTCTGGTTCGACGGCGGCTGGCAGCTGCTGGTCAACAATAGCGCAGTTGCGAGCGGAAATGCCGCGAACGGTTCCGGCGGCGTGAAGATCGACGGATTCGATACCGCATATGACGCATGGCATAATATTGCCGTTCAGGTTGCGGGCGATAAAGTGACCGCCTATCTGGATGGGGTGAAGCTGGCTTCCTATACCGATCCTACTCCTGAATTGTCCGGCCGGGTAGATCTGGCCAGCGGCTACTATCACGTCCGCTTCGATAATTTGAAGGTGGAGAAGGTTGAGGGCTACACGCCGTATTATTCAGAGCTTTTAGACAATCTTGAAATGTATGACCTGGCTGCTGCTCCGAACCCTAAATTGATATATACCGGGTCGTGGAGCCATATAAACGGAGCGGGCATGTACATTTACCAGCGTTCTCTTTCTACCAGCCAGGCTGTAGACGCTGCAATGGAATACACGTTTGAAGGTACCGGACTGGATATTCTAGGAGCGAATAACGGATCGGCGAAGCTTGAGGTAACGGTGGACGGAAAAGTTATTACTCTATCGGCTGATACATTAGCTTCCAAGGAGCTGTACCAGACGTACACACTCCGCGGGCTTAAATATGGCCAGCACCATGTGCAAATAAAGGTGGTAAGCGGCACCTTGGTTGTCGATGCGGTGGCGGTTGTTTCCGGGGAAGTAACCGGTACTGTAGATACTGCTGCTCTTCAGGCGGCGGTAACAGCCGCGAAAGAAATGAACAAACAGGATGAATATTCGGACAGAGACTGGCAGCTCTTCGTAGATGCACAGAGCGCTGCACAGGAAGCGCTGGATAATCCTATTTTATACAAATTGGATCAGGAAGGAGTTACTCAGCTTGAAGCACGCCTGATCTCCGCCCAGAACCAGTTGACTACGGGAGATATACGGGAGCTTGTCGCTCCTCAGGATTTGGCTACTTATGCCGGAAAACTGCCGAATCTTCCAGACAAGGTGGAAGCCACTCGGGCAGACGGATCCAAATTGCTGGTATCAGTAAAGTGGAATGTAAATGCGGCCAGCTTCAATAATCCGTATGAACGGGTAGCTGTAACCGGCACTTATGGAAATCTGAAAACAACTTGTTATGTGGAAGTGGTGCCGGAGGGGCTCTTATACTTCCTCGATGCTGGTGTATCGGTGGACGGTATCACGCCGCCGTATACGTTAATCAAGGATTTTGTAGGTGACAGCTTGCTTAATAACAAGGCGGATCAGCCTTCGACAGGCAATAGCGTATGGGGGCATACCAGTACTAAGTACCTCCTCAAGGGGCTTGGTGGCGCTGTAGTTCCTTCTGATAAAAGTCAGACAGGTGTTTATGGTTCGGATACAAAAAATAATCCACTTGTATACCTGCTCCCTTTGAACGCAGGCAAATATACGATTACGTCATTCCATCGGGACTGGTGGAACAACACCAACCGCACGATGGATATTACGCTCAGCTATATTGACGCTGAAGGGAAAGAAGTGACCAAACCGGTCCGAACCGGCCTCGTCGCAGGTCCTAATGGCGCTATGATTAACTATGACTTCACGCTTCCGGTGAGCGGTACTGTGAAATACTCAATAAACAATACGTATTCAGGCAATCAGGCTGCATTGATCAGCTATGTGGCTGTAGCTAGAGATAAAGCCAGCGTTGCTAATGAGCAGGCTGTAAATGAGGCTAAGAGTATCATAGAAGGTGCGGTATACAGCGTGCAGAAGGAAGCGGCAAACAGCGAAGAAGCTGTCCAGACTTGGCTGCTGCAGACGATAGGCGCTCTGCCCGGTCTCAATGATACTGGAGTTGCGATCGGTGAGATTACCTTGGCTTCCTTCCAAGAAGCAACCGATGAGACTAACGGCAGCTTCAGCTTTACGGTATCACTGAGTAAGGGAGAGGCTACAGCGGACAGTTCAGCGAGCGGAACAATCAAGCTGCCGGAGCCGGATACTGTTCAGCCTTTGATTACTCTGTTAGGTGATGCGACAGTGATTTTGCACATCGGTTCTGAATATACAGATGCAGGAGCGACTGCTTATGATGACAAGGATGGTGATATTACAGACCGTATAACTACAACAGTTAGCAGTGAAGTATACGGCTTGACTGCTCTCGATACGGCGAAAGCTGATATTTATACCTTCCATTATAATGTCAGCGATACTGCAGGCAATGCGGCTGCGGAAGTGACAAGAAAAGTAGTCGTTGCACTTGATCCGGATGTAATGAAGCCGGTGATTACACTGCTTGGTGAACCATCCATTCAACTGGAAAATGGCGCAAGCTATACGGATGCCGGAGCCACAGCGGTAGATGACCGTGACGGCGACATTACGGAGCACATTGTAGCAACGATTACGAAGAATGAGGAGAATGTACTGGCACTGGACACTAAGGCGGCAGGCATCTACACCTATCATTATAATGTGAGTGATGCGGCGGGCAACGCGGCTATCGAAGTGACTAGAACCGTGACAGTGGGCGAAGCAGAGCAACCTCCGGTAGTGACACCAACACCAACACCAACACCAACACCAACACCAACACCAACGCCGGAACCGGAGCCAACAACAGCACCAACATCTACGCCGGCGCCAACGGAAGCACCAGTGTGGACGGCAGCACCAACGCCAGCAGTCACCCCGTCCCCGGCGCCAACACCGCTGCCGCAGGCCGAAAAGGTTCTTGATCGAAAGGATTTTGCGGCACCGGTTGGAGGAGTAATAACGGTTCAGCTCACTGAAGCTACAGAATCCATACTGCTTCCAGCAGGACTATCAGGAATCATCGGAGAGAACACTCTACGTCTGGCTTGGAGTAAGGTTGCTATCGATCTGACCCCAGAAGTGCTGAAGAGCATTCAAGAAAAAGCTATTGGAGGTCAAACGGAGGGGGCGCGAATTAAGCTCTCAGCAGTGAAGGTATCCAGAGATGCTGTGGAACAGTTAATCAATAATCGGGCTGTTAATGGTTCCGTACATTTATCTGCGGCAAGTGATGTGATCAACTTCAGCTTGGAGGTTGTTGCTGCGAACGGCACTGCTGTAACGGTAACTGCTTTTGATAAACCGTTGACACTTACGTTCAACGTAGATCCAGATGCCAATATAAGCTTGCTAGGCAGCTACTATATTTCTGCAAATGGTGCGCTTGATTTCATGGGCGGAACGTTGACTAATGGTAAGTGGACTGCTGAAATACGGCATTTCAGCCAGTATGCGGTCCTGGAATACGATAAGCTGTTCACGGATGTCAGCAGTGACAGCTGGGCCACTAATGTGATTAAGACCATGGCCGCGAAGCATATTATCGAAGGCATTTCCAGTACGGAATTTAATCCGCAAGGGGATGTAACTAGGGCACAATTCGCTGCTATGATTGCACGTGCGCTTGGGCTTAAGGCAGGGAGCCATGCAACATTTGGTGATGTGGATTCCAAGGCCTGGTATGCCGAAGCCGTTGCAGCTGTTAGCAGAGCTGGCATCGTGCTCGGACGAAGTGCAGATTCGTTCGCACCGGATCAGAGCATTACCCGCGAGGAAATGGCTGTGATGATCGTTCGTGCTTATGAATATTTGCAGGGAAGCGGGACCAATGAACCTGCTGTAGGATCGTTCAGTGATTATTCCCGGATTCATGACTGGGCGAAGAGCGCAGCAAATATCGCCGAACAGGCGGGACTGATCAAGGGACGCGGCAATAAGCAATTCGCGCCACAAGAGACGATGACCCGTGCCGAAGGTGCGCAAGTTATCTCCAATCTGCTGGGATATTTGTAAGTAGCATTTCAAAGAACCTGGCAGGCTGCATTAAGCGGGCTGCCAGGTTCTTTATAGATTTGGAGAGGCAGGGAGTACTTAGGAAAACAGCGGCCGGAAGTCCAACTATTCACCGCAGTTGCGAGTGCATCTTTTTTTGAAAAATCCTTGAATTTGAGTTTTATAGCTCAGCTCTTTTACCATATTTCCCAGGTGGAATGCCCGTGATGTTCTTGAAGGTACGGATGAAATTGGCATAATCGTTAAAGCCGGACAGATAGCAGGTATCGGATACGGAGTTCCCGGCGGACAAGAGCTGCTTGGATAACGCTATTTTTTTGAGCAAGACGTAACGGTAGATGGTTCCGCCTGTCTGCTGTTTGAACAGATGGCTGAGATAATATTTATCGACGTTCAGTTCTCCAGCGATTTGCTCCAGTGACAGATTTAGATGCAAGTGGTTGTCGATATAGCTCATGGCTGATTGAATATGTGAGGAAATAATGCTGGGCACGGTGGATCGGGTACGGCTGTACAGCTCATTGATGAGGACGAGGATTTGAACCAGGTAGGTCAGAGCCAGAACTTCGCTCCCGTACTGCTGATTCTCTAATGTCTCAATCAGGCGGGAAGCAAGGGTTGTATACTCTGCAATCAGCGGTTCATCCATTTGCGCGAGATTATGTTCTCCGGGCTGGCGGTTCTGGAAACAAGCGAGCAGATTTGTAGATGCGGTACAGAAGGGATAGACAAGTGGAGCTTTGAAATGGATTGTCAACCGTTCATAAGGCTCTGGAGATAAATTGATGATTTTATGAATCTCGTGATTGTTGAACAACAGAACATTGCCCCGCTGCAGGGGATAGCTAAACTGATCTACAAAACCGTTCACCTTGCCGCCCAAGAACAGGAAAATCTCATAGTGATCATGGATGTGAAAATCCCTGGTAGGTGAGATGGGCGAGTTTCCGATACCTGCCAGAATATCTCCATCGAACGGCTCATAATACTGGGCATGCTTCATTGGAATTGCCCCTTTCAGATTGATCACAATATACGCAATAAAACATCATTATTCGCAAAGACATTGCAATAATACAACACTAAACTATAGTAGAAGATTACGCAATATAACAAGATTCAGGCGGTAGGCAAGAGAAATAGCTGTAGCTGATTAGACGCAATTGAAAGGGTGAAATTGTGCATGAATGGGAAGGAACAGCGTAAATACTGGCTGGATACAATGCTGCTGATCGGGGGGCCTGTGCTGAATGCTTTGGCTGAGCGGAAATTAAAGGAACAGCTGCCTACAGAGTTCCATAGTGACCGGAGCCAGTTTGCCCATTTGGAGGCTTTTGCGAGATTGGCTTGCGGAATGGCCCCTTGGCTTGAACTAGAGGGACTTGAGGGTGCGGAAGAACAGCTTAGAGCACGTTATGCAGGGCTAATGCTGGAAGCCATTGATGCCGCTGTTGATCCGAATTCACCTGATTATATGGAATTCAAGACCGAAGGCCAACCGCTGGTTGATGCGGCATTCCTGGCACACGCGCTGGTTCGTGCACCAAAGCAGCTTGCCGCCAAGCTGAGTGCGCGGGTCAAAGGGAACTTAATAACAGCGTTGAAGCAGACACGCCGGACAGCGCCAAGCGGAAGCAACTGGCTGCTGTTCAGTGCAATGGTGGAAGCCGCTTTGTATATACTCGGCGATCCTGAATATGACCGGATGCGCGTTGGTTATGCGGTCCATATGTTCATGGATTGGTATAAGGGCGACGGAGTTTACGGGGATGGCAAGGACTTTCACTGGGATTATTACAACAGCTTTGTTATTCAGCCGATGCTGGTGGATGTGGTAGCACTTTTTGAACAGGAGTCGGAGCAATATTCCGCATTGAAACCGCTGATTCTGGAACGGGCACAGCGATACGCTACTGTTCTCGAACGGATCATTGCACCGGATGGAACCTATCCCTTTATCGGGCGTTCGATCGTTTACCGTTTTGGGGCGTTTCAACTGCTGTCGCAGGCGGCGCTGCAGCATTTTTTGGAGGAAGCATTGCCCCCTGCACAGGTACGCTGCGCTTTGACAGCTGTGATTACGCGAATTATGGAATATCCGGATACGCTGGATGAGTCCGGATGGCTACGTCCGGGGGTATACGGTTATCAGCCGGAGCTTGCGGAGAGCTATATCAATACAGGCAGTCTTTATTTATGCGCCTCCGTATTCCTCCCGCTGGGGCTGCTCCCTTCCGATCCTTTCTGGTCAGGGGAAGAGATGAAATGGACTTCACTAAAAATTGCAGCCGGTGAGGATGTTATGAGAGATCATGCCTTGGAATAAAAAGTATCCAGCCATATTAGTGAAGAATAGGATGCTTCGCGGATCTGACTGACTTATAAGGAGGAAGTAAGGCATGAATAAACAGATGCTTTTGGAAATAGTGCATAAAATGAAGCCAGTCGATCTGAGCTTGTATTATTCAAAGGTGGATGCGGCTGCTTTTTGGAAACGGGCGTTATCATCGGGAGTACTACAGGCAGATAGCAGCGAGATCCGCGCGGAGGCGGTAAGGCTGGACGGGCAGTCTATACCTGAACTGTCGTATACGTTATTTTCCATTTATTCGCGTACGGGTTCGAGGCTGGAATATGAACGGGTCTATTTTGAACGGAGAAGAAGGCTGAATACTTATGTATTTCTGGCTTTGCTGGAGCCGGAACATCCGGAAGTACTGGAGAAGCTGGAGGACATCCTCTGGGCTATATGCGATGAGTACACCTGGTGTCTTCCGGCCCACCTCCCAGCGGATCATAATGCAGCTGATATCAACCGGTATATTGATCTGTTTTCTTCCGAGACCGGATTTACTTTAAGTGAAGTTTTACTTTTGCTCGGGGAACGACTTTCGCAGCTTCTGAGATCCCGAATCCACCATGAAGTAGAGCGGAGACTGTTTCGTCCATTTCTTGAAAATGGCCCTTATGATTGGGAGACAGCGCGGCATAATTGGGCAGCGGTCTGTGCGGGATCAATCGGGGCTGCTGCCTTGCTGTCTGTGGAGGACCCGGCCATGCTTGCGGATATTCTGCTGAGGACAGAGCGCGCCATGTTGTATTACCTGGAAGGGTTCGGTGAGGATGGTGCCTGTCTGGAAGGCCTTGGGTACTGGAATTATGGGTTTGGTTATTTCACTTATTATAGCGATCTGCTCTGTTCCAGAAGCGCAGGCAGACTGGACTGGTTCAAGCAAGAGAAGGTAGCGCAAATCGCGCGCTTCCAACAAAAATGTTTCATTGACGGAAGTCATGTAGCCAATTTCTCTGATTCAGTGCCTCAGGTGCTAGTACATATGGGATTGTCCCATTATCTGGCGGAAGTCTGTACGGATGTCGAACGCCCCCCATCCGCTTTGCGTGCTCCTTACACTGAAGATCATTGCAGCCGCTTTGCACCGGCATTCCGCAATCTGATCTGGACCAGGGCAGGCAAGGAGGACGAAGCTTGGCGAGCCGCCAGCTATTTTCTCCCTGATGCCGCTTGGCTTGTCTCGCGTTATATGTCGGAGGCGGGTTCATTCGGATTCGCAGCCAAGGGCGGGCACAATGCTGAACCGCATAACCATAATGATCTGGGACATTTCATTCTGAGCGGCCGGGGAGAAATCTACGCATCCGATCTTGGGAGCGGAGAGTATACTGCTGATTATTTTGGGGCTGGCCGTTACCAGTATGACTGCAATGGATCGCAGGGTCATTCGCTGCCGATCATTGATGGCCAGTATCAGCTGGCCGGTCGGGAGTTCAGCTCCACAGTGCTGCATGCATCGGCGGCGGAGGAGAATGATGAGCTGACACTGGATCTGACACAGGCTTATCAGGTAACAGGACTACAGTCCTTAATCCGTTCGTTCGTCTGGCATAAAGAGGAACGTCCTCGGCTGGAGCTGACAGACACTTACCGGTATGCGGGAATTCCGGCGAGCTGGACGGAGCGGTTTGTCACCTGGCGTGAGCCTAAGCTCCTTCATCCGGGTACCTTGCTGCTGCCGGGGACTACGGCTCGCGGCGTTGAAGTGACATACGATTCGCTGAAAGTTGAGCCGGAGATTACTGTGCATGTGTACCGGGATCATTTTGGCATGGAGAAGCTCTGGTATAGTCTGGACTTCCATGTGCTTCAGCTTGGCGCGGAGGGCAAACTGCTATTTACTTTTCAATTTCTATAAAAGATGGGCATGAGCTTATAAAAAGTCCTCTATCAGAGGGTAGAGGCTAATTCGAATAAAGGCGGGATTTAGATGAGTAGATTAGTAAAGCAAGCTTGGGTAGACGAGGCTTGGGGCAAAGCCTTGGAGAAGACTAGAACGAACAGCCGGAGAATCGGTGCAGAATTCCCCCATGCCAGTCAAGGCGGTAAATACGTGCTTGAAGCACCAAACTGGTGGACGGCCGGCTTTTGGCCGGGAATGCTCTGGCAGCTCTATGCTGAGAGTGGTGATGAGGATTTGAAAGCGGTTGCTGAGCGGTGTGAGGAACGGCTTGACGAGGTGCTGGATGGTTATGTGAAGCTGGACCATGACCTAGGTTTTATGTTGCTGTTGACCAGTGTTGCGAACTACAAGCTCACGGGCAGAGAGGCATCACGAGTCCGGGCGTTGAAGGCAGCCAACTATCTGGCGGCCCGCTTCAATCTGAAAGGAAGCTACATCCGGGCCTGGAATCCATGGAGTGAAGGCGAGGATAACAGTGGGGTAGCCATTATCGATTGCTGCATGAATACCAGCCTGCTTTTTTGGGCCTCCGAAGTAACAGGGGATCCACGTTATCGACATATCGCTGAGGCGCATATGGATACGGTGCTGGAGCACTTCATCCGGCCGGATGGTTCGGTTTATCACATCGTCAACTTCAACCCGGAATCGGGCGAAGTGGTTGAGAAGCTTGGCGGGCAAGGTTATGCGCCTGAGTCGGCTTGGTCGCGCGGGGCGGCCTGGGCACTCTACGGACTGTCATTGGCCTATCATCATACGGGCAAGCAGAGTTATCTCAATACAGCCAAGCAGGTTGCGCATTTTTTCTTGACCCGTCTGCCCGAAGATCATGTTCCACATTGGGATTTTCGTGCTCCCGGTGAAGTTGGGGAGATTCGGGATAGCTCTGCTGGTGCCTGTGCAGCGAGTGGCTTGCTGTTGTTAGCTAGCCAAGTAGATGACTCGGAGGCGCATGTATATCAGAACGGGGCTATAAGAATTACAGAATCCCTTTATAGGAATTATGGAACTTGGGACAATGCAGAAGAAGAAGGATTGCTGCTTCATGGTACGAGTAACTATCCTGAGAATCGGAATATAGATGTTCCGCTTATCTATGGTGATTTCTTCTATGTCGAAGCGCTAGCCCGGCTAAAAGAAGCCGGACCGTTCTACTGGGAATAGGGGGCACATAATGCAGACTGAGAAGACATTTACGACTATTGCTAAAAATCCGCTAAAGACCCGGGAGGATCTGATCTCTGCTCTTGAACAGCTTACAGATCCGCTTCGGCCGCTCTACAGCAGAGGCGGTGCACGGCTGGCAATCGGCGGAACAGGAGCGAGCTATCCGGCTGCAACTGCAGAAATGGAAGGTTTCTCCCGGGTATTGTGGGGCTTAGTGCCCCTGCTCATGGGAGGCGGTGAAAGCGGGCTTTGGGATACTGTGCTGGATGGCATACGCCACGGCACGGATCCTGCCCATGAAGAATACTGGGGTGTAGTTCAAGATTATGACCAGCGTCTGGTAGAGATGGCGGTCTTCGGTTTCGCCTTAGCCGCCATTCCTGAACAGATCTGGTCACCACTTACCCAGAAGGAACAGGAGCAATTGTACAGTTGGCTGAATCAGATTAATTCCCATCCTTGCTATGACTGCAACTGGCTGTTCTTCAACGTGCTGGTTAATGTCGGATTCCGCAGAGTCGGCTGTCCCTACGACGCGGAGCAGCTGGAGAACAATCTGAAGCGAATGGATGATTTTTATCTGGGTGATGGCTGGTACAGTGATGGAATTAACGGGCATAGCGATTATTATGTTCCTTTTGCCATCCATTACTATGCGCTACTGTACGCGAAGCTGATGGAACAGGAGGACCCGGAACGTTCACAGGTGTTCAAAGAACGGGCCCGGCTTTTTGCCACCGAATTCTTGGGCTGGTTCGCTCCGGACGGATCTGCCCTTCCTTATGGAAGGAGCTTAAGCTACCGTTTTGCCCAGTCTGCTTTCTGGGGTGCCCTCGTTTATGCAGGCGTTGAAGTATTCCCTGTAGGTGTGGTCAAAGGATTAGTACTGCGCAATTTGCGCTGGTGGTTCAGCCAGCCGATCTTTGATGCCGGAGGCGTTCTGACGATTGGTTATACCTACCCCAACTTGGTCATGGCGGAGAATTATAATGCTCCCGGTTCCCCCTATTGGGCGTTAAAGACATTCCTGCCATTGGCTCTCAGCGCGGAGCATCCATTCTGGAAGGAAGAAGAACTGCCGCTGCCGGATATTCCTGCAGTTATAGTCCAGAAGCCTGCGCATCTTGTCATTGTCCGCGAACCTGCTTCCGGCCATGTGGCTGCCTTCAACAGCGGTCATCTATATACGAATGAACATACCCACACGTCTGCCAAGTATGAGAAATTTGTATACTCAACAGGCTTCGGATTCAGTGTGCCCCGCTCCGAATGGGGATTGTCTCAAGGGGCATTTGATTCCATGCTCGCTCTGAGTGAGAGCGGGGACAACTTGTATCGGGTCAGACGGCGGAATATGGAGACAACAATTGTGGACAATGTGCTGCACTCCGTCTGGAAGCCATGGACTAATGTGGAGGTTCGGACCTGGATCGTTGCTGGGCTGCCCTGGCATATTCGGATACACCGGATCGAGACCGGACGACCGTTGGACGCCGCAGAGGGCGGCTTCGCGCTTGGTCAGGAAGCGGGGGTGGAGCAGCAGATCGGCCTTACAACCGCCGCAGTATCTACAGCATGGGGAACAAGCGGAGTCAAGGGTTTGATCGGCTATGAAAAGGCGGAGCTAATTTGGCCTAATGCCAACACAAACCTGCTTCATCCCCGGACTGTTTTGCCTACACTGACGACTTTCCTTGAACCTGGAATCCACTGGCTGGCTTCGGCTGTGTACGGTGATCCGTCGGGAGATTCTTGCGGGGGTATTCTTGAACAATTACCAGAGTCTATTTTGAAGGTTACTTTTGATAAGGACATCATTAAGGTTCTTACGTCTAGAGAAGAGGAGTTTATTATCAGAAGAGAGTGAGAATTACCGCTAACAACATCGTGTTAAAAGACAAGTGAATGAGTAGAGTATGACTGATTTCTCGTATAAAAAATAAATTTCTGTGGTTGTACAATTTCCCCCGTACAGGCACTTCTAGGCGCACGCCCACATACAATAAGGATGACCATGAACCCGTAAGGCAAACAGATCGGTTTCATTGTACAAGTGCGGGAGGTGTCGCCAAGTTGCCTGGATTCTTAAGCACGATTGCGTTGCTGATCAAAGAACTGACGCTGCTGGTATCATACGTAAGGAATAATGCATTTCCACAACCGCTCTCGGAGCAGGAGGAAAGCCGATACTTAGGGATGATGGCTGAGGGAGATGCCAAGGCCCGCAATTTGTTGATTGAGCATAATTTGCGGCTCGTTGCCCATATAGTGAAAAAATTCGATAACACCGGAGAAGACATGGAGGATCTGATCTCCATCGGCACCATCGGCCTGATTAAAGCCATCGAGAGCTATCGCCCCAACAAAGGCACAAAGCTGGCCACTTTTGCTGCCCGTTGTATCGAAAACGAAATTCTGATGCACCTAAGATCCTTGAAGAAGACTCGTAAAGATGTATCTCTGCACGATCCGATTGGGACAGACAAGGAAGGTAATGAAATTACTTTGATCGATATCCTTGGCTCCGAGGCTGATGATGTCATTAAAGAAGTAGATCTGAAGATCGAGAAGAGTAAGATATATCGCAACCTAGATATTCTGGATGACCGGGAGAAAGAAGTTGTGGTGGGTAGGTTTGGGCTGGATACAGGTGGAGAAGAGAGGACACAGCGGGAGATTGCTAAGGAGTTGGGGATCTCGCGGAGTTATGTTTCGAGGATAGAGAAGAGGGCGCTCATGAAGCTTTATCATGAGTTTTATAAGGCGAAGCGGTGAGACTGATGACAATTACACAGTAATAATCCATTAATAATAAAACTTGAAAGCGACTTGTCTACGGATGAGTCGTTTTTTGTGTGGATAGGGTTCGCCCTACTTATGATACGGTTCATCGCACTATCTGTAACGGCAAGTTATAAGGCCATCCCTTTCGGGATGGCCCTTCCTGTAAACGTGGTTACTCGAGTACTCTGTCATTTTTAATTGAATTTCTTTTAATTAGTAGTTTCTAGTAATCTGGAAACAATTGCTGCAAACTCTGCTCTAGTAATATCTTTTTCAGGCTTAAATGTACTGTCTGCGTATCCTGTAATAATATTATTGGATGCGAGTGCATCAATGGAATCATAATACCATGCATTTCTTGTAACATCTTTGAATGATGTGTTTCCAGTACCTGTTAGCTTAAAGGCTCGAGTGATTAGTGCCGCTAATTCACCACGACTAATCTTCTCATCTGGACGGAAGCTTCCGTCACTATATCCGTTCATCAAGCCTGATCCGGCAGCTGCACCGATAAACTTATTCGCCCAATGAGTTGGAGATACATCTATAAAGTTACTTTCTTGTCCTTCAAGTCCCATGTAAGTTGCAATTACTTTAATTGCTTCGGCACGAGTCAAACCTGAATTTGGGCGAAATGTTCCATCGGAATAACCGGTCAATAATCCCTTAGCAATTAGTGCGTCAATGCTTGCTTTTGCCCAATGATTCATTGTATCTACAAAACTAACAACTTTCGGCTTATCTGCTGGTGTTATTGTTTCTGCAGGTGCCGGTGTTTCTATAGGCGTTGTTATTGCTGGAGGTGTCACTGTACCTCCTCCAGTATTTGGATGGGTTGGTCCATTATCTGTGTTTGGATCAGGATTAGTAGAGTTTGAAACGTATTGAAGTGCTGGAGCAAATGTTGTAAGTAGTCTAGCTTGACTTTGTTGCTCAAGAGCGTAGCTCATGCCTAAAACTTTTGCATCGTCCCATGCTCTACCAACCAGTTGCATAGAGATAGAATATCCGCTGTCATTCGTTCCTACAGGAACAACTACCGTAGGTAGACCCATAGTAGAGGTTAATACGCCTGTGTTACGGTCTGAACTTAATTGAGAAGCTGCTGCGTCATTGTTATATACGTCGCTAATAAAACCTGCATAAACAACAGCATCAACACCATTCGCGTCCATCCAGCCTTTGATAACTTCCTTATAGTCAGTTCTATACTTAATGTAATCTTGTACAGCCTGTTCAGTCATACGAGTTGGGGTACTATATCCTCTTTGATTATAGATAAGCACTTTATCTGAAGCTAGTACACTTGCTCCATCAATATAAGGGAAGTCCTTATGAAGCTCAATATAACGTGCCCAACCTTCAGTAGATCCATTAATACCTGAAGGACGACTAGGGCCTGATGGTACAGCTGACATTTCAACCATTGTCGCCCCCGCTGCTTGAAGCTCTGAGAACTTATCCATCACTGCCTGTCCAGTATCATCATCAGCATATGCAGATACAAAGGATGCAGGAATGTATCCAATTTTCTTTCCCTTCAATGCATTAGCATCCAGAGATTCCTTCCAATCCACTGGACGCTTATGATCTGCATCAGCAGTGACTGTGAAAATATCCTGTGGGTCCGTACCCGTTGTAGCATTCAATATAATGGCTAGGTCAGTTACTGTTTTGGCAATGGGACCTGCATAATCTTGTCCCCAAGTGAGTGGCAGTACACCTGTAGTACTTGCCATACCGTCTGTACCCCGGAAGCTTTTTAAGCTAGCGCCTGTAGTTGGTGCATATAGAGATACCCCTGTTTGCGATCCCATTGCTGCTGCTGCAAAATCAGCTGCAACAGATACTGCAGACCCGCCGCTTGAGCCAAAAGATGTTTTCGATGGATAGAGTGCATTCCATGTTTGCTGCCAGCCGCTTTCACTAAAGCTTCCGCTGTTAGCAAACTCAGAAGTGTTTACTTTACCAATAATTACAGCTCCAGCTTCCCGCAGTTTTTTCACTTGGAATGCATCAGAATCAGGCTGCCAGCCTTCAAGAGCTTTACTGCCACCGGTAGTAGGCATATCCTTTGTATCATAAATATCTTTTATCGCAATTGGAATACCCAATAAATCACCTTTTACACCTTGTGCACGGGCATCGTCAGCAGCTTTTGCTTGGTTAAGCGCAGTTTCAGATACATGCAGGAATGCATGGAATCCCAATTGTCCCTCATCGTATACCTTGATTCTATCTAAATAGGCTTGAGTAATTTGTACAGAAGTAGTTTTGCCATTAATCATATCCTGCTGCATTTCTGCAATGGATTTATTCTTAACATCATACGGCGATGAAGTTACTAATTCTTTAGGTGCAGGAGCAGTTGGAATAACCAGATGATCTCCAGTATCAAGTCCCTCTATAGCAGATATATCCCAGTTGCTAATTGACCGAATTTGTGCGTTTGTTAATCCTGTTACATCCAGCAGACTATTAAGTCCATCTAGCATAGCAACCAGATTTTTCAACCCTTCTTCACCAGCTTCTCCAACTTGCACATAATTTACTAGGGATTTCGATTCGCCCGGCCCAATATTTAGTGAATTAATGAACCCATAGAAATTCGCTTCATTTCCATGCTCAGCTAAGGGTATTGTGAATGGATCCTGTTGCTGATTACCTAGACCGGTTAATCCATTATCAAACGGCTTTGGAGATCCCACTGCAACGCCTAGCGGCTTATTGTTTTTGGCGCTACTATCTACAACAATCCATGAATCATCTGTAGTTACCTTTAGATCGCCTGAATAGGTTGCCTTAACTACTGAAGCATTTGTTGTTGTACCATATCCTAAAGAGCCACCGAATGATACATCAACTTTTATTGCCACATCATTTTTATTAGTGATAGTATCAAAGAATCTCGTTCGATTATGAATAGTATCCACATACACCTCACGTGTTACAGTTACATTTCCTAGATTTACAGATTGAGCCGAAGTAAACTTATTAACGCCGTCATATTTCAAGTCAAACCCACGCATCATTTGACCATTCATCAGTGGAGCTGAAGGCGAGGACACTTTAACAAAGATATTGCCGAAACCTTGTACTTGTGTAGCACCAACTGTACGTAAACTTCCTGTGTCTAAGCTAGGAGCAAAGACATCGTGAATCTCCCATACTGTGCCACTTTCTGAAGTAACTCTAGTTAAAGCGTCAGCTGTTTGGAACGGAATTACACTCGTAGCAATAACAGATAACACAATTGAAGTAGCTATAAATTGCTTTTTACTCCAATTTTTTTTTGCTGGTGAATATTCAGATCGGGTGGAACCAGAATGCTCTCTTTTAGTTTCACGTAGACGTTTGAACTTAT
This sequence comes from Paenibacillus sp. FSL H3-0329, assembly GCF_037963285.1. NCBI lineage: Bacteria > Bacillati > Bacillota > Bacilli > Caryophanales > Paenibacillaceae > Paenibacillus > Paenibacillus sp. FSL H3-0329. The sequence goes on from NZ_CP150150.1 coordinate 1,568,400, forward strand.
TCATGTGCGTAATCTCCTTTTCCTGTATGTATTTTATTATTTAATGTTAGGAAATATAACACTAGTATTTGTTTCAGTCAATGAATATTATGAATTTAATATATTTTAAGTTTGTAAAAAGAAAAAAATAGCTTTTTTAATTATATAATGTAATGTATATGTAAACTATTGCGTTAAATATATTACATTTTATGATAGCTTTTGGAGAATCCATAGGATATTGAGTATCATCATCCAGCTGCATCACCAAAAACCTTGAATTTTACTTAACTTTATGTGAATTTGACGAAATGAAAAAGAAAAGGAATAGCTAAAAATTAACGGAGAATATTATGTTTTTCATTTCATGAAAGTGGAAGATTGAAGATTCTATATCGGAGCATGGCATAAGGCAGAATCACTGATGATTCCAGATGCATAGCCGCAAGATCACTAATGGGCATCCTGAAAAGAGTAAAGTATCTGCTGGGAAAGAAGCCATAAGAATAGCCAGGTAGTGTATCTGGAATAAGTGAGATTTCATTGTGGAAACCCTTTAGCGGGTGGTAACGTTATAAGGCAGATGAGGATGCAAAGGAACAAGGCTTTGAAATTATTGTGTTTTATATGGGACTAGCAGATGTTCGGCTAAATATTGAATGTATTGCTCTACGTGTGAAAAACGGTGGCTATCATATTGAAACCGAGGATATTGTTAGACGCAATTTAACAAGTATGAATATTCTGATATCTCACTTAGAGTTGATTGATCAAGTAAAGCGTTATTTAAATGGATTACCAGGATGTACACAAGAAATCAATCGGAAACTACAAATTAAATATAATATGCAAAAGGAAACCAATTCGAATCAGAATCGATCGTAATTGGTTTATTTTTTTGACCTCACATCGTTGTCCATAACCTTAAGAAATCGATAATACTGTGGAAGACATGGAGGATTTGATCTCCATCGGCACTATCTGTCAAATTAAAGCTATTGAGAGCTATCGTCCAAACAAAGGAAGCAAACTAGCCACATTTGCAGCACGTTGTATTGAAAACGAGATCCTAATGTCATTAGTGTTACAAAAATTATAATAAGGAAGTCACACGGTATATGCTGGCTTTTCATTTGGCTTATTTTAAAATCCATCATTTTGAGTAATTATATACTATTTAAACGTAAGAAGAGCAACCGGGTTTTAACCGATTGCTTTTTCGATGATTTTCATAAAAGAAGGTAAACCGCCCCATTGGGGGAGATTGAAGAAAGCATTTCTATTGGGTCCTAGGCCCCTACAAGAAACTGCTCCCTTGTAGATCATAAATAACAAAACGAAGACGTCCAAGAGAAGGTTTGCGGTTTGGTGAAGGATCTCTCGGTCCAATTCCCATTGTATCCGGGATAGTTACTGAGAAGGTTTGACGATTGAATACAATATAAGATTTGCCCGAACCAGTTATGAAGATTGGTTCTTTTTTTGCGAACAAACCAAACGAATGTTCCGTGACAGACCACAGACTTCTACCTGTGATAAAATAGGTTGGGTCTAAAGATTCATTAAAGAGTATAGGCTTATATTCTTGTATGTTATTATACTATATTGATGATGTTAATGATTTGAAATACTGGAGGACGAATGGTTTGAACGAATTGGAACTCGTAGATCAATTAATCCATTATTGTAGGCTGACTTCTGCAGCATCGAACTACTTCCAGTCCGATATTCGCTGGCTGGAGGAGAGGAAAGTTTTTTGGAGCAGGTCGCACATTCAACTAGGCTTGATCGGCGTAACCAGCAGCGGCAAATCTACCTTCATCAACGCCTTATTAGGCAAAGCGCTGCTGCCTGCCGCTGTGAGACCGAGCTCGGGCATTCTAATTACCTGTGTGCGTGGAGACCAAGAGAAAGCGATAGTCCACTTTGAGGGGAAGCCATCGCAGCGGCTGACAGGGAAACGGCTAACGATGGACTTGGAAGGGTACGCCGATGAGAAATTTAACCCCGAGAACCGAAAGCTGGTGTCCTCGATCGAGCTTCAATCGCCTCATTTTGCTATAGACAGCTCCATTAAGATTATCGACAGCCCGGGCCTCGAAGCCTACGGATTGGAGCGGCATGAGGCGCTGACCATGGAGACGCTGCTTCCTCATGTCGACGGCTGCTTGTACATGACAACCTTAAAGACCAACTCCGATGAATCCACCTATAAGATTGTCAAATCGATTCACGAGCATAGCAAGCCCCTCATCATTATTCAGAATATGCTGGACTCGGTCGTGTCCAAGAAGGGCGTTCGGGGGGAAACTCTGAAGCGAGCTGAAGATGTGGCGGATGATCTTCGACAGCGGGTTCAGCGAATCGTCAGCAAAGTCAGTCCGAGTCTGGCTAATCAAGTGCAGATCGTTCAGGTATCGGCGAGGCAAGCCTTGGACGGTAAGGTGCAGAAGAAGGAATCGCTGTATAAGCAATCCCGTTTTGATACACTGATCCGCTCCGTACAGGAGCAGGTTGATGTGTTAAAGCCCGTGTTCCGTGCGAACCGTCTTCGCCAGATCAAGCATCATTTCGATGAGCTATTCCAGATGGAAGGCATGAACTCCGGAGCCTCGAATGGAACAGGAACGAAAGCAGACAATCAATTCGATTCTATGTTCCAAGAAATTCAAGCGGATAAAGCTCAGGAAGCTGCTCTGAATGACAAGTACTATCAGACCATGAGCAAGATGCAGCAAATGATCAAAGAAATAGCAGCTATGTATAGCACCACCATCAATGAAATCGAGCAACTGGATAAGAAGAATGTGAGTCAAGCGCAGCGGGTTCTGGATCAGCTCAGGGGCCAGACCGAGGCTTGTGAGCGCAGCATCATTGAAGCCATGCGCCAGCTGGATCGATTGCTGATCGAACGCTGCCGTAAGCTGAACTTGAATCTTGACGATTACAAGTCGGAAATGTTGCCTGTTAAGAAGCGAGAGAATGCCTTCAAACTGAAGAAACGGTTCACGCAGGAGCGCAGGCGGGAGAAGTCGGATGAGTTTCTAGGCGGAGCGAAGCGGTGGTTCGGCAGTCTCTTTGATACGAACTGGGGGTATGTCTACCGTATCTATGACGTTGAAATTATTGACTTCGATGCCTTACGCGAGCACTTAATGAATCATCTTCGACTCGTGACCGAACCTCTGCAGCACTTCACGAAGACCAGTGAAACCCGGGTTCTGCAGTTTCTTACTTTGTTCGAAGAGGAGCTGCAGCGCCGAGAAGATGATCTGATCGCAAAGAAGAATGCGGTGACGGAAAGAAAAGATATCGATCAGATCTTGATGTTAATCTATCAAGCGTTGAAGCAGTCCGGGCTGTCGGAGACTCTTGAGAACGTTCGATCCGATTCTAATGCGACGAAGAGGGCTGCGCGCCGTCCGAAGAGTCCCTCGTCCGCATCGTTTAATAACCGCTCAGAAGCCGAAAGATCCTTTATCGAAGTGAAGCCGTCGGTGCTGTCTCTTTTCTATTTGAGCGAGTTTATTGTAAAGTCTTATTTCGCCACGATCTTCTCCTTCGTACAAGTTCAGAATGCGGAGCGTATGAAGTTCGACACGACAGTCATATGGGGTTGGGACAATCAAGCCGTTACGGACTTCTGTCATCGATTCCTGCATCCGCATGTATCGGATAAGGATTTGGAAGGGTTCTCCAAGTCGGGCTGGATCTTCAAGTCCATTGCCGGGCACAAATATGTGATGGTGAATGAAGTAGAATTAGACCCGACTCTACAGAAGCAGCTAGAGCAGACGATGAATCATAGTCCATATAACGTATACCTTCTCGTCAACTCGATGCAGCAAGGCGCCGCCATACGCCAAGTGAAAGAGAGCCTGCTCCTTAGCTACACAAGATCAGACCGAGCGATCGTGAACTGGGTCAGTCAATCGTTCAGAGAGTTCATCCATGCAAAGAACACGGAGGAAGGGATTCGCAGTCTGATGGACATATCCAATCATTTTGCCCAGCCACGGGGTACCTATCTCATTAACGAGTTCAATCCGATCTATTCCTTGTTCTTGACGGAGGTTGCGGGTTTATCCAAAGTCACGCTTCCGGATGTGATGAAGATCAGCCAGAAGCTGAAGAGCATTTGCCCTCAGCTGGCCGGTCATGAGGAATTGGAAGTATGCGCAAGTTTAGCTAGACCTTACATTCGATAGAGGAGTGGGACTATGAAAAAATCCAAATCCATCATGATTGAAGTGGATGAAGTTACTAAATCGATCATGCATTCCGTCCAACAGGAAATGTACGAAGGGACTCGCAGCGCATTAGTGGAGTTGAAAGATGACTTGCTCAGCGCGGTCGCTTCGGTGAACAAGCTGCAGAAGGTTACGGAAAGCACCGTACAACTGCAAGTTGCGGCTGTACAGGATCAAATGTCCGAGCTGAGAAGCGAGCTGAACGTCCTCCAGCGGAAAATGAGTTCCAGCGCCAGCGGGGCGGACGAGCAAATCAAGCAGCTTCATGAGGCTATGGAGCATACCAATAAGAGCATGCTCGACGGAATTCAGCGGCTGGGTCAGCAGATTGAGGGCTGCTTCGTGCAGCTGGACGAGCGAATGAACCAGCTGGAAGCGCGCCTGGAGCGGCTAGAACCGCCACAAACACTCCCTGCGAAGAGGGGAAACCGATAAGCAATGAGTCATCTCGAATTGGAACAAATCGTACAGAACCCTGATTTTATACGTATGGCGGATTCGTATATTCCTTACATTACCAAGGAAGGTCCGGTTTCCTATAAAACCGTCCTGGCCGACAAACTGCGGAATATTACGCAATCGGAATTTCTGGTTCCCGTCTTAGGAATTCAAGGGACGGGCAAGAGTAGCCTGCTGAATGCGCTCTTAATGGAAGACCTGGTGCTGCCGGTCGATGCGGATGAAACCACCTGTATTCCGGTTGAAATTCGGTATAGTACGGAGCTTGACGGACAGGTGCACGTGATTTTCGAAAACGGACGGAAGACCGAGGTTTTCACCGATAAGAGCCGGTTAGAGCAGTACGTCCATAACCAGCACAATCTGGGCAATGAGAAGCTGGTATCTCACATTGTCATTTATAAGAACGACGATTTGCTGAAAAATAATGTGGTGCTCGTAGACCTGCCTGGTGTCGGAAGTATGACGGCGCGGAACGTGGAAACGACGATGAAATATATCGATCGGCTGAACGCGGCGATGTTCCTTCTTCGCACGGTGCCTCCGATTACCAAGCCTGAGCGAATTTTCTTGACTCATGCTTGGCCGAAGCTAACGACGGCCTGGTTTATTCAGAACCAATGGAACGACGAGAGCAAGCAGGAAGTGCAAGAAGGCATGGAGCTTAATCTGAAAATACTTAGCGACATCGCGGCTCAATATCAAACCTCTGCCCCTAAGAACGTACACGTTATTAATGTCTATCAGGGCCTTAACGGACGGCTGCAGAAGGATTGGAACGCCTATGAGAAATCCGGCATGAAGCAGTTCCGGAGCCTGCTGGAGGAGATAGCCGGTTCCTGGCGAACGCTGCTGTCCAGTGGTCTAGTGATGCATCTGAAAGAGCTGTCAGCCGGAATCCGTCACCAGATCGACGCCCGGAAACGAGAGCTCTCCATGACCAGTGAGGAGCTGAAGAAGCTTTTCCAGGAACAGGAAGCACGGTTCGAGCAGATGTACCGCAGCAACAGTATGAAGATTTCACAAATTCAAGGCAAGCTGTCCGACTATAAGATTGGATTGATGGATTATGCGGCAGAAGCCAGCAAGGTACATAGCGAGAATTTGCGGAGCGAAATGCGCCGCATCATCGGCTCCGGCGTCGTAGACGGTGAGCTGCTGGATTCCGCATACCGGGATACACGGGATTCCATTATGATCGATGCGCTCGAGGAGCTGTCGCTCAAGCTGTTCGAGATGCAGAAGGAAATGACCATATGGATGGACAGCTTAGAGATAAGAGATTTGAACGGCGAGTACGACAAGTCCGGGAATTTCAATAAAGAGGAAGCGCTTAAATTTGAGAAGGCACTTCCGTATGGGTTCGGTATTGCCGGGGGGATTGGCGGCATCGCTGCCGGGGGTTGGGTTGGCACGAAGGTTGGAGCACTCGTAGGAACGAGCCTCGGTCCAGCCGGGACCATTATCGGTGGAGCGGCCGGTTTTGTCGTAGGCGCTGGCATCGCTTTCGTATCCTCTTGGCTCGGAGGCAAAGCAAAGGGGCTTATTAATGAGGAGCGGCAGAAGGCCACTATGCGCGACATCGAGGAGCCGATTCGCCAGTTCCGTCAAATGCTGAATGCCAAGATTGAAGATAGTGCAAATGGGAGTATACAATACCTGACTCAAGCGTTATCCGCCTTTAAGCAAACACAGTTCGAGCAATTGCAAAATGAGAAAGCCGAACACGAAGAGGTGATGCGGCTGCGAAGACAGGGCAGGGATGAAGCTGTGAATCTGCTTGCAAAGGATGAAGCCCTCATCAAATCCATCGAAGGGAGACTGGCATGATGACTAGTACAACGATGCAGAAGACGATGGATCAGCTCTACTCACTGACTGAGACTGTTGGAGATCCCACGATGATCGCGCTCGCACGTTTTTTGAACGAGAGAATTGCGAAGCCGGAGAGCTTCGTTGTTATGCTGGGGGAGACGAGCAGTGGGAAAACGACAATAATCAATGGACTGCTCGGCAGCGAATGGATTAAGACAGGTGCTGCTCCCACAACCGGAACGATCATCGAGGTAATGGATGATACACAGAGGGAGCAAGAGGTTGAATTCTACGCGGTGAATCGTGACGCCACGCTCGAAGAGCTCTCGTATCCGATGTTCCAGCAGCTCGCCGCCCGCCCGGATCCGGAGCTGCAGCGGCTTAGGTTAGTGACCCGTAAACTCCCAAGGCAATTAACCAACCTGCGTCTGTTCGATACGCCGGGATATGGCAGTATTGTCGAGCAGCACGAGGAGCTGCTGAAGGAATTCGTTCCGAACAGCGATATTCTTATCTATGTTGTCTCCTACCGCGTAGGCTTTAAGGAAAACGATCATCATTTTATGCAATATATTAGCGAGTTGATCAACAAGGATACGGAGGTTGTTCTTGTAATCAACCGTGCCCCACAGGGGGTTGCTTCCGCCGATAAGCGGGTAGAGGAAATTAAAGGCTACGCTGAGGATTGCCTTCATAGAAAGCTATCACCCTTCATTGTACATAGCTTAGTGACGGAAGATGGGCCGAGACTTCCAGAAGCCCCTGCGCTGTGGGATCATGTTCGTCGGCTGCTTGAAGCCGATCACCGTCAGGCGAACCTATTGAGAGCGTTCAAGGTTTATCAGAGAGGTCTGCTCCTGGACCTTAAGCAGCTGGCGGAGAAGGAGCTGATTCAAGCTCAAGTGACGGAAAGCGATATCACATCCCTCCAGGAAGCACTGGATGAGCTGTTCACCGTTGAACAGCAAATTAACGAGATGATGGAAACCGAGTTCAGCAAGCTCGATGGCACATTGGGTAAGTGGTTTGAGCATGCGAAGAAAGAAACGGCAAAGAGGTTAGAGACGGAAATTCGAGCCACGAACAAATGGGTCAGTAAGGACGAGTGTGTCGGCTTCGTTCAAGCCCATCTGTTGCCACTGCATATTAAGAATGAGACGAAAATGATTGCCGGCCATATTCAAGATACACTGGAACGGCTGGATCAACAGATCCAATCAATGCTTAATACAGCGGTGACACGCTTCGAAACGCAAGTGGAGATGAAAGCTTCGATCTATACGCCGCTGCTGATCAATCTGAGCAATCGGGTTGCACAGAAGGCGGCGGGGGCCGGCCTGCAGGCTTTTTTCAGACAGTTCGGCGGGGCAGGCGGCGCCGGAGCGGGTGTAGCCAACGCAGCGAAGGTAGGCTTGAAGAAGCTGGGCAATGTATTTGGCAAAACCTTTTCCAGGGAAACTCATAATGCCTTGGCTCAGCTATTGAAACGGATCGGAGCTACCTCCACAAGAGCAATTGCTTCGGCTGCTGCGGTTATTGTGGAAGGATTGTTTTATCTCTTCGACTCGTTAACCTGGCAGAATGATCTCTTGAAGATGACCCATAAGGCGCTAGAGCAATGGCAGCAGGATACGCTGAAGCTCGTCCGCCAAGATCTCTCCGAGCTGAAAGCACTGAATGATTCCAATCTTGAGCAGTATTTTACGGAGTATAAGGAAGCTTGCCGATTCGAAGAACCGACAGAGTCTCACCGCTCCTATGATCCGAAGGAAGTAATAGCCCAAATAGATGAGCTGCTCAGACAGCTTCAAATCGAGGAGGAATCCGCTCATGACTGATCAACGTCATTTATTGCCCAAATCCACTAGAAGAAGACGCGAGCCTGAGGTGGTGTACGAAGTGGTTCCTAATGGCGTGGTGCCCGAAGACACCTTCAAGCGAGATGTGACTATGAAAGCGATGGATTCGCTCCCGGAGCTGCTGAAGCTCGCGCAAACCTTCGTTGACATGAAGAGGGATCAAGCTAACGTCCAGGGCCAAATCGATCATCTGCGGGAGCAAGGGGATTACTTGCAGAAGCAGGCGGTTGCGTTCGTTAAGATGGAAATTGCGCGCAGAGACTCTCGGCGGACCGAATATGAGGGAGTGGAGCAGCTTCTGAAGGACTTGTACCAGCATCTCAGTCACGGCGGCGCCAGCAGCGAAGTTCAGAAGGAGATCATCCGGCTGGTAGACCACTCCATTCAAGAGCTGATCAAGCGAGATCAGTTGCAGCCGACTGAGCGTGAGAGCAATGAATGAGATGGCGCGCGGAGCCGTTCATGATCTCCTAGAGCTACTTAGGAATCTCAAGCTGCAGGAAGCCCGTGAAGTGTTGAAGCAGGAACGCGAAAAATTGAATCGCCGTGAAGTTACTTCGCTGCGCGAAACGGTCAATGAGATAGTTCGGAGTATCATCGTATTAGATGCACAGATCAACAAGATTACTATAAGTTATAATGATATCTCCCGCCACTGCCCTGAGGACTTGATCTCCGGTATCTCGGAGTATATTGAAGAGCTGAAGCGGGAGAAGGTCAGGCTGGAGATCGCGAAGCACTCTGCTGTCAGGCGTAGGTAATCGATGAGAGGGGCTGTTCCCAAAAGTCTTTTTAGCTATGACCAACTTATCGTCAACGTGAAAAAATGCTTTCATCCTGAGCTCAAACATCTTGTTTGCCGTTATTAAATTCAATTTTATGGTATAGACGGCAAGCCAAACTCCATACGGACTTGAATTGCTGGCTACAACCGATTGGATTATTAAGCATCATCCGGATGCTAGGATCGATATAAAACGTGCATTTGACCATTTTAGATCATGGAACGAACGCAAAAAGAAAGTGTTTAAAGTGTCTTATATTGAGATGGCGTGGCGACATATAACTGCAATAAATTGATTCTAATCAACGATACGAATGCCCTGTCCAATTAACTTGGAAGGGCATTTGTTTTTCAATCCTAGGGCAAAATCAAACATGCGTCATTGCGAATATGCCTTAGTAATCAAACCCTTCGCAAAATTGAGAAAGATAATGTAATGTAGTTTTGGGGTCACGATGTCTTAGTTGTTTTTGAATTATAGGAATATCAATACCTCTCTGCTGCATTAGATATGCCATTGTATACCTTAACCAATGGCAGGTAATTGGCCGAATTCCTGCTTCTTTGCTGATTTTTAATAAAATCTTGTTTAGTCCAATTTTAGTAAGTTTCTTATTTCTTGCGAAAAAAACATATTCATTCCCTGTCATCTGCCACTCTTCATGGAATGAACGAGTCACAAAGGATTTAAGCTCTTCACATAATTTTTGACTTACTGTGACTGTATTCGCCTTGGTTTTTGTACCGCGTTCAACATAAATAATTTGCCTTTCGAAATCGATCTGTGAAATGGTTAACTCCCTCAATTCGCTATTTCGCAGGCCTGTATTAAGAAGCAATAGCACTATTAGGTAATACTGCCTGTAAAAAGGATCCAACTTTAAAGCTGCCTCGAGAAGTAATGAACATTCCTCTTCAGATAGAGACTTATCCCGGTATTTAACTTTATGATAGGGATTCTTGTAATACACAACTGGATTGCGTGTAATCATTTTTAAGCTTTTAAGAATTTTAAAAAAGTTTTTTAGCGCTGAAACATTTGAGGAAAGGACACTATTCGTGTAACCTTTATTCTTCAAACAATCAAAATATGAATCAATAAATTTTTGGTTTATCGGTGAATATTGATCTGTATCCTTATAATGAAAAAATTTATCAAAATCGAGAACACCTGTAAATCCTTCATTTAATAAAAATGCTTCGAATTTTTGCAACTCATACATGTAGTTCTCTTTTGATTTAGCTCTAAGGTTGCAATGGTTTTCCCACAATTGATAATAATGAGAATCAAGCAAAACTCTCATTTGAATCCCCCTTATTCAATCCATTAGCGAAAGGATGTTTTTCAACGGCTTTTTTAAGCTGATCTTCAAAAAGTTTTAAATATATTGTCGTCGTCTCGATACTTTCGTGTCCAAGTAATTTAGATAAGGTATAAATGTCAATTCCAGATTCTAGACCATACACCGCATAGCAATGCCTAAAAGTATGTACCGAGTATTGGGACTTCATATTTTTAGGTATTGAGGTCGCCATTTTTATTAAATTTTTTACAATATATTGTATAGTTCTAGCACTCATCGCACTAATACCCCCGTCAGTAGAGAATACATGCAATCCATCCAACTGTTCTTCTGTAAAAGTTGCAATCTGAGCTTGGAACGTAAATCTAATGTAATTTCTTAGTATGCTCAAACCTAATAAATTTATTGTGCGTCGCGTTTTTGCCCCTTTTCTTCCTTTCCCGACTACATGAATAATTTGGCGCTCTGTATCAATATCACCAATTTTCAACTGCAGAAGTTCATTCAATCGAATACCGGAACTAAGGAAAGTCATAATTATTGTAAAGTTTCTGAACCCGTTTCCTTTAGCAGCTGCCAAGTGTACAACTTCACGAAGCTGGTCAACTTTTAATGCTTTTGGAATATCACTTTCATCAGTTTTTAATTCAAGTAATGGTTTTATATCTTCAATTTTTTCGTTGAAGAAATGCTTTAAGGTAGTACGAAAAAATGTTCGTAAGAATGACGCCTTTTTTGCTCTTGTATATGAGCGCGGCTCATATTTGTCAAGATATGCTAAGATATTCTTTGGTTCTGCTAATTGCCTCAATGTTGCGGTTGAGGTTGGGGTTGGCATTGAAAACTTAATAAACTGGGAAAGTTCAGATTTATAGGTAGTTCTAGTACTTGGGCTTAAACTATTAAAACGCGGACATTTTATAAAATATTCTTCTACTTCTTTTCCAGAAATATCTTCAATATTATTCTGCGTCTTAGTTGGGTCAACACTTAACCCAAGTTCTCCGAGAATTTCCTGTAATTCGTCAACTCCATATGTAGCTACAAGTTGTTGAATATTATTTCGAAGATTTTGCATCGGTGATGTGGGAAACTCGATAGGCATAATTAGAAAACTCCTTTTTGCTTTATTTTCGTCGCTTGTATTGAAACCCCGTGAAGCTCATTGTATAGTGATAGAGTACAATTAATTTTTTTGATCTCTTAACTCCTGCCACGCGGCTAAGGGAGTATTACAATGAATGAATAACCGACAACGGGATAAATCTATCTACATTCGCCTTCGGAAAGGTGCTTGAGCTTTAGTGTATCTACTAAAGTAATCATCACCTGTCACGAAGGCTTTTTTGCATGTCTAGAATAGGATGTTGATTTTATTTGCTGATTTGCGAAGTTCTTCCTGACTTCGGTGAACATACAGGGCAGAAGTTGCAGCATTTTTCTGCCTGCCTAATACTCTCAGAACTTGCGGCGGGCAGTCTGGCCTATACGAAAGCTTGGTAAGCATCGTATGCCTAAGTAAATGTAACCCAGTCTGAATATTCCAACCTGCTATCAAAGAAAACATCTTTACATATTGATAGAGACTCTGAGCAATTTTATCTGGCATAGGTGAAAAAATATAGCCTGAAGGTAAGGCCGATAGTTTGTTGAGACTTTGAAGTATCTTGGTTGGAATTGGAAGAGAATGCGTTCTGTCACCTTTTCCTGTTATCGTGATGATGTTAGTATGTAAATTTATATTTTCCCAACGGATTTGGGATACTTCAGTCTTCCTGAGTCCTAGATACAGCATCATTTCGAATGCTAAAGTGTACTTATCCGGATCGGGTGAGTAAATTTGGATTACTTTAAAGAGATGTTCGATTTGTTCGTCGGACGGAATTTCACGATAGTGATAACGCTCATACGAAATGCTAGGAATATCATCTGTAATATCAGTTAAGAGGCGTCCAAGCTGAAATAAACTTTGAAAGAGCGACTTAACGTAATTCAAAATAGAGCTTGTATAACTTGGCTCCATTTCCGCATCCTCAATTTTGCGTACAAGATGGAGTCGGAAATCAGTTAAATGGTCGTGAGTTACAAGCCAAAGAGGGACATCATTAAGATTAAATGAGTTGAATGCAGTATATGTATCACACAGCCATGTAAGGAACTGATAAAAAGCCCTTTTACGAAATTGTAAAGATGCTTTTTTTAATCCTTTGAAATTACCAAGATGTAGCTCAATCAATGGATGTTCTAGGTCCCAATTATGAGGTGTATTTCTTCTCTTCTTAAAGAAGACTATATCCAACCCTGGATGATAAAGATTAACGAGTTTTGAAAGATACTTAACATCGGGATCGCCTAATTTTTCAGATTGAATTACTTTAAGAAAGCGCTCCTGGTTCAATAGTTCCGTATCGTCTATTTTAGAAACAGGAATATTGAATGTTACAGAAAAGCATTCCAAAAAGTTATTGAAGCATTTATACGTTCTATAAAACTCAAAAGGCGTTTTTGATGATTGTAGTGAACCAAAATATTCGGTGATCTTTTCACTTTGAAAATTTGATTTTATTCGGTTTTCAAAAATCCAAAAGTTTATTTGATTCGGCCCTAGATAGGAGACTGAATTTATGAGGGGATTTCCGTTCGTGTATAGAGCATCAAGCATATTTATCACACCTGCCTTCGTTATTTTTTTCACATCGAACTGCATGGTAACAGTGTGAACTTGATTTCGTGGATTTAAACTTTCTTCGGAAAATATTTTCGTAGATGCGCTTTTCCATGAAACTTCTTTCGCATATTCATTCCAGAAGAAGTTTGGAAAGTGTTGTGTTGCTGGGGCTATAGGGTACTTGTTTTGATTGTCATTTGAATGATCAAACATTTGCTCAGCTCCTTGATAATTTGATACAAACGGAAGCTTTTCTCTGACAACTAGACCAAAAACCATTGCGAAGGGGGTGGGGGTTATCGGCGTATATTTAAGTTTCTATATAACCATTATTTCTAGTAAATACCAACATTATATGCTGCTCCACAAATGGTGTAGTTATCGACCTGATATTAGTTGTAACAGAGGAAAAATCAAAAATAGCACACAAATCTGCACCATTTAGGGTTTTCAAATGATGCATCAGCACAGTCATAGTATCTTTGAGTCAGGTGATTGTTTTGGACATACTCAAAGACCTAACTGATTATGCTGAGAAATTTATTAAAGATCATGTAGATGTAACTGAAGAAAAATTTATAAATAAACATGATTCTGCCAAAGGCAAAGAAAACGCATATTATGAAATAAAACCGTTTTCTAAGAATAAAGGAAATTGGAGTAAGTTAGTTCAGAAAACCCATCATCCGGGAAATCGCAGGAAATTTTTGGCTGAGTCTGTTGGCTTAACATACAATGATTTGAGGAGAATTACGGGGTGGGGTAACTCAACTGTGGGTGATCTGCTTCGCACTTCAAATTTAAAACAAAATACAAGGCAAATCGGAACTGATATTTTAGCGGAATTTGGTATTATGGTACGGGGAACGTATCAATTAGTTAGAAATGAGGATGTGGATCTCGAGTATGATGATATGCTTTTCAAACTGATTAAGCACAATACCATAGACGAAGAAAAGTTCATACAAATCATATTGAGTTCATTAGGGGAAAAACGGCATATAAAAGGATATGTTGTGAATATTCCTAAAAAGCAGCTTCACATCCGTCTTGAGATTATAGATGGTGTCGTGATAATCGATCTTGCGAATGCAGATTTAGATTTGTTCAGGGTTCTTTCAGATCTCTTAACAGAAAATACTCCGTTTAACTGGAGTTATTTACATCTTCCCACTATTTATCATAATAAAGAGTCTTTTCTGATATTTGTTGGGAATGCTAACGATAATCAGATGAACAAACTCCTTAATGAAGATTTTAGCTGGGCTGATAAGTGGTATTCAATTAATCAAGCAATGAAGAAATCTGATTTATCAAAAAGTCTAAAGGACCTAAAATGAGTTATAAAAAACGAAAAAGGAAGCCTCCGTTTGAAAGTGAGGCTTCCTTTTTCGTTTTTTTGTTTTTTCTTATAAAACATCTATTAACAATAGTATTATTACTACCAGGAGGACGCCTCTATGCAAGTTAAATTAATTGTTAGTACAGATAGAAACACAAAGGCTGCCTGCTACAATTATCTTATAGAAAAGTATAAAAAAGAGAAGGACCGGCAAATAGAAAATCATGATAAACTGAAAAGTGTTGATAAGAAATAAACCCTATTTATATACTTGTAAAAAAGGAGAGATCTCTTGCGCAAGTTAACTAAAAATGCCATACCCATACGTTGCTTAACATGTGAAGGGGAAAGAAGCCATTCGTTTAGCTCGTGAGTGCATACACAATCACCGGTTTTTTTCAGTTGAAAGGACGTTGTACGGTGGATAGGTAATTCACCTCATGAAGGAAGCCAAACTTAAGCAATTTTAGATTACAATATTTTATGTTGGTCTTGGAGAACCGAAATTTGAATATTGAACGTATCGCCAGCCGGGTTCGTAATGGAGGACATTATATTACTAACAAGGACATATTGCATCGGCATCAATCCTCAATACAGAACTTGCTTACTCATTTAGATCTGCTCGATAACTTAATTGTTGTTGATAACAGTTCTTTAGATGGACAGATCGTTCTTGAATCCCATAATGGCAGATTGAAGTGGCAGCATTCCAACTTGCCGAATTGGGTCATCCCTATTCATAATCAGTTGAACCTTACATAACCTGATTCCATTCTGCGTTCATAGCGCTGAGGAATCAGGTTTTTTTATAGACAAAGGCACTTGCTATAGAATTATCGATAGATCATCCATGTAAATTCATAGATTAAAGTAATGAGCTTGAATCTTGGCACATAAAAAATTCCGGCTTAATCAAGTATTCCACTGGATAGATGTCTTCACGGGCAGACAGTAATCCTTTGAATAAGGCAATAGGCTGAATATCCTCCTCGTGAAAATAGCGAATTCCGAGATCCTCAGGCTTTTTTAGTTGAATGATCACAAAAGCATCTTCTTTGTCGATCAATTTATAAAGGATATTCTCAGGATGGAGAACATTCTCTAAATGATCAAAAGTAATCAAATGGAACTCCTGACCGCTCCAATCTGTTCGAATTACTTTGAAGGCCTGGTTGCTGACTAGATCAACAAAGTTATTTTTAGCCAAGGTTAATTCAATTCCTATAATATAGCCTAGTTTATCCATATCGTTACCATACTCTGTATCATAAGATTTACCATGATCCGCTTTGAAGGTATTCTCGCTAACAGGCATTTGAATGAGTGTTGGGGTTACATCTAAGTCGGTTACATAAGGAATAGATAGTTTTTCCTCACTGACATATTGGCTTATTTCGTTTCTGCTCCAATAGGCGGTTTTATCCTCATGTATCGGTGGAGTAAGATAAATATATCCCATATCAGAGTGGTCCCCGTAGAAGCAAGTAATTCTCATGATTTTCCGCTCCTTTTAGCTTGATGGTTATTAGACGCAATGATTGTAGGAAGGTTTCTATTTATTGGATGCGAATGAAGGAATATATTAACAAACGTACGTTCCCTGACAAGTAGTGGCGTTTGTGATTAGGTATAATGTGTAAAAAGAGCTTTACAATAGGCCGAAAATGAACGCTGTGGTAAGAAGTGGGTATCATTAGATCATTATTGTGAGGAGACTAACCATGGTCGAAAAGTTTATACGTCTATTCAATATCATTAATGCGATCCAGGCGAACCCTGGCATTTCTGCAACGGATTTAGCCTTTAAATGCGATGTAGATGTAAGGACAATATATCGGGATCTGCGCTTACTGGATGCCATAACTCCCATAACAAATACAAGCAAGGGTGCTGGCTACCGATTTATGGGCAACTTTTTTATGTACCCTCTTAATTTTTCAGAACAAGAAGCGTTAGTATTCTCTCTGTTACCTTCAATGGTAGACGAGGACAAGCTCCCTCCGGGATTCCATACAGCATACGATAAAGTCATGTCCACACATCATAAAGAAAAATCCAAGCAAAACAGTATCATTGAGGACATTACCAATATTATTCAGATGGGTACACCAGCCTACCGTAAAGAAAGCCCTAATTATCTGCAGCCGATTATTCAAGCGATTTTAGAGCAGAAGACGATTGAAACCACTTATCATACCCAGTATCGAAATGAGACAACGGAGCGAAAAATTGATCCATACTACCTTGTGCCTCGTGATCAGCGCTTCTATTTAATCGGTTTCTGCCATACTAAGCAGGACATTCGGACGTTTCGAATCAGTCGCTTCCTCAAAGTGGATTCTACGGCTGAAACGTTCGACAAGAGTGATTTTAATATCAAAAAGTATCTCAAGAACACGTGGTCAATTGAACAAGGTGAGAAAAATATAACCTTTAAAGTACGGTTTAATGCTGAGGTTGCCAGGTACATAAGGGAGGAAGAACTGTTCGTTCATCCTCGAATGACAGACAACAAAGATGGGAGTATGATTTTTGAGGTGACTGTAAATAACGAAAAAGAGTTTATCCGCTGGATCCTGCAGTATGGGCCAGCCGCTGAAATATTAGAGCCTCAATCTGTGCGTGAATCAATAAAGAGTCAATTGGCTGAGTGGACCGAGATGTATAAATAAGACAAGCAGGAACTGATCATAATTACTCGAAATATACAAGGTAGGAAGGATGTGGGTCTATTGAACCATAATTGGTTTGCGGATTTGTATGAGATATGCAATAACGATCCCTTTCGTAGAAAAGTCCTCCTTGTGGATCATTATGATCAAGGTGAGCAGTGGCTGAATCGGATAACCAAGGAACACGGCCCTCTTTTAGGTGTGGAAACAGAAACGTTAAGGTCACTCGTTGTGAAGCGGACAAAACCGGAACTGGTGAAACGTGGGCTTCATCTTTTAAATCAAAAACAGACGTTCTGGGTTGTCCAGAATCTTATGGTTGATATGGCAGCGCGTCATGAAAAATATATACCAGCCGAGATGATTACCCCAGGTATCGTTCAAAGCTTTCACCACGCGATTGTGGAACTCCGAGGGGCGGGTATTTGCTCTTCAGAGCTTTCTATTTCTGTTTTTGAATATGAGCAAAAAGGTCTCTATATTACTGAGCTACTCGCTTTATATGAACATTGGCTGGAGCACAATCACTTTACTGATTTTGCAGGACTGCTTGATTACATACCAGAAGTTGATAGATCAGCGGATAACCATCTCTTCATCCATAGAGATATGGAGCGGTTCTCCTCTGTGGAGAAAGAAATGCTGAAGCGTATTGCGGGGGATAGACTGCTCATTCTTCCGCAAACTGAAGCTTTCCCGTCATCCCTACAGAATTTCGAACATGTTGCTGTTCAGTTATACCATGCCACAGGAATCTTAGCTGAGGTTCGGGAAGCATTCCGACGTATCTGCAATACGGATTCTTCCTTCGATCACGCGGAGATCGTTGTTTCTAATTATGAGGTTTATAGTTCAACTATATATACGCTCAGCCAAGCTCTCGATATTCCTTGTACCTTTTCCCAAGGGCTACCCGTTACTTATACAAAGGTCGGAAAGGCTGCGCTGGTTTATCTCGAATGGATGGAATGCAACTACGATATAGAGTGCTTACTTAAGGCTCTTCGGCACGATTATATATCATTTCATCAACTTGGAGAACCCGTTGATCAGGCTGATCTCATCTTTGCTTTGGAGCAAAGCGGAATTGGTTGGGGAAGACAACGGTATTCCATGTTAGAGGCCGCAGATAATGCTGAGTTAAAGGGACGACACGCTGAAGCGATCAGGTTGTTAAACCGGGCGTTTAAAGGAATGTTTCAAAAAGTGCCTGATTCGCATCAAGTGACGTGGACTCCTATGGTGATTTTGCACGCATTGATAGATTTTCTTGAAAAGCACACCGTTCCGTCCAGTGAGGCTGACTTATTCGTTATCACTGAACTAATTGACCAAGTGAAGCTGCTGGAGGTTGTCTCTCCTCGTACGTTGTCCAGCGAGAGAGCGCTGCGCTATGTAAAAGACATGGTAAAGGGTATTCATATCTTTGGAAGTGGACCATGTTGCGGAAAGCTGCATATCTCTTCGCTTCAAGATGGCGGCATATCGGGAAGAACTCAGACGTACATCCTGGGCATGAGTAATGAGGCTTGGTCCTTACAGCTCCGGCAGGATCCTGTATTACTGGATATGGAACGCAGGAGTCTGGAGGGGTTACTCTTATCTACTGAGCGGACTGAGCATATTATTCGTGAACGTGAGACCCGATTAGGATTGTTGTCAGGACAAGTTACGCTGGGCTATTCCAGCTATGATCCAGCAGAGCAGAAGGAAATCATTCCGGCTTTTGCGTTATTACAGGCTGCTAGAATCGTAACGGGCGATTCTCAGATGGATCTGACTGGACTAGGACAGGTACTGGGTAGACCGTTTGGATATATGTCGATTGACCCGAATGGAGAGCATTTGTTGGATGGGACGGATCGCTGGCTTGGACGGTTCCACACTGAGGGGAAACTGAAAGATGGCTTTTCATCACTTCGTCAATCCTTTCCATTCGCCGCTAAGTTGGAACAAGCAGAGATGCGTATTAACGAAGGAACCCTGTCAGAATATGAGGGAGTGCTCTCTACGGATACCTTTACGGTTAGTTATCTAAACAATCCTGAGGCGTACCTGAGTGTGACGCAACTCGAAAGATATGCGGAATGCCCAAAGAGGTTTTTCTTTTCTCAGATTCTGAAGCTCAGGGCAAAGGAGACTGCTGAATTCGATCGTTCCAAATGGCTGGATGCAGCTAGCAGAGGCAGCTTGCTTCACAGTATCTTTTACCACTATCTGAAAGAAATGTCCGCAGGTTCTATAAATGAGAATAGGCCTAAACATGATGAACACAGGCTTCAGGAAATCACAGAGCAGGTCATCCGTGAGTATGAAGCGATGGTGCCGCCGCCAACTCCACATATCTTTCATAAAGAATGCGATTCGCTGCGACGTGATGTCGCCATTTTTTATCAGATGGAGCAGAAAGCTCAGGGACGGCCACGTTTTTTTGAGCTCGAATTGACATTAGGCGGACAACCCATGAGCGTCAGGCTGGATAATGGTATGGTGATCAGAATGAAGGGATTTGTGGACAGGGTTGATGAGATCGAGCCACACTTGTACAAAATTTATGATTACAAAACAGGCAGTCCGGCGAAGTATGACGAGAATGAGTATTTCTCACAGGGGACGCAACTGCAGCATGCGTTGTATGCTGTTGCGGTTGAACAGTGGCTTAAGCATACCGGTATGGATACGGAGGCGCGTGTTGTAGAGTCAGCCTATTACTTCCCAACGGAACGAGGCAAAGGCGATGAGGTATCCCGGGTTCAAACTAAGACGGCTGAGCTTTCGGAGTTAGTGGGACATTTATTAGCTTCGATGGAGTCAGGAACATTTACCGCAACTACAGAGTTGAAACGATGTTCCTATTGTGATTATGGAGTAGTGTGCAAGAATGAATCAGAACGTACGAAGGCAAAATGGAATTTAGAATCTAATATTCCATTGCTTCACCATATCAAGGAGGTCGAGCGTTTTGGTTGATGATCAGACGGCCAGAGAGCGAATTGCAGAGATACTAGACCGGACATTGATGGTGGAAGCAGGGGCAGGATCTGGAAAGACGACATCACTCGTTGGCCGAATGATTGCTCTGATTGAGTCAGGGAGCGCCGTGGCCGAGCAGATTGCAGCCATTACGTTCACGCGGAAAGCAGCAGATGAGCTGAAAAGCAGGTTCAGACTGGAGCTGGAGCGGCAGATCCGTAAGGCGAACGAGCCGCAGAAGGCTCTGCTGCAGCGGGCTTTACAGGAGATCGATCGGTGCTATATTGGCACGATTCATTCTTTTTGCGGCAGACTGCTTAGGGAGAGACCGATTGAGGCGAGACTGGATCCCATGTTCCGTGAGATTGAAGAAGATGAAGCTAGCTTATTGCAGGACCAATGCTGGGATGAGTATCTGGTGAGCTTGATCGAGAACGGTCAGGAAGGTGGGATGGTGGACCTTGCGTCCCTGCAAGTAAACGTGGAGGATCTGCGCCAGGTATATAAACGGGTATGCGGCTATACCGATGTACACATTGAGACGGTTGCCTCTCCTAGACCTGACTTTGACCTTATACGCTTATCTCTGCCACAGATGATAGAAGATGCAGGTCGATATATTCCTACACAGAAACCAGCACAAGGCTGGGATGCGCTACAGACAATGGTTCGAGATGGAAAGAGAATGCTTATACTACACGGACTTGATAATGATATTCGTATTTTGCAGCTTGCCCTAATGTTTGAGCGAAAAATCAATGTTACCTTAAATCGATGGACAGATAGTGCTATGGCCAAGGAATATAAAGTTATGTTCCTGGAATGGCAAAGCCGCGTCTTGTGTCCCTTCCTTGGTGCTTGGCGCGAGCATCTATATCCGCAGTTGATTGATTTTGTCAGTCCGGCTGTTGATTATGGAGCACGCAAGCGAAACGAACTAGGCGTTCTGGACTTTCAGGATCTGCTGATGCGGGCAACAGCGTTACTCCGTGAGTATGAGCATGTACGGCGTTTTTTTACTGCTCGTTATACACGTCTATTCGTAGATGAATTCCAGGACACCGACCCTATTCAGGCAGAACTTATGTTTCTGCTAACAGGGGATGACCCAACGGAATCAAATTGGAGACGGATTACACCTAAACCGGGCTCCTTATTTATTGTTGGAGATCCTAAACAGTCGATCTATCGGTTCCGGCGCGCGGATATTTCTACCTATAATTGGGTCAAGAACAAGATCAGTTCCTGTGGTGAGGTCCTGCAGCTAAGTGCGAACTTTCGCTCAATCCACCATCTTGGTCAATTCACAAATGATGAATTTAATGCCCGGTTTCCAGAGGCTGAATCTGAACATCAAGCGGCTTTTGTACATATGGATACACGAACGGCTAATCCGGAGAATGGTGTACAGCATGGGGTCTACACAATGACTCATGCGAAAATGGCTGGAGGCCAGGCGGCGATTGCCGAAGCAGATGCAGACCGGGCCGCTCGTTATATTGCCTGGGCTTGCAGCGGCAAATTGAAGATTCAGGAGAAGCAGCCGGGAAGTGACGGTAGTTTTCTTGTAAGGGATGCAACTCCGAGTGATTTCCTGATACTGCTGAAACGAAAAGATTTCCTGCATCTCTACGCCGCAAAGCTGGAGCAGTATGGAGTTCCCTCTGTTACGGCTGGAAGTTCGGCGATTTACGAAGAAATCGATGCTCTTGCTGTGCTGGCAATTTGTCTTAACGACCCTAGAGATCACGTTTCCCTGCTAGCTGTGCTGAAGGGAATGTTATTCAGTGTCAGCGATAATGCACTCTTCCATTATAAAATGGAGGGATTCCCGATCACTTATACTATTCTACCTAATCAGGCAGAAGTCGGGACAATAGCGCTGCCGATATATGAAGCGCTGGTACGACTTGCTGAATATGCGGATATGATTCGTAAGATGCCGGCATTATCTGCACTGTTATATATCATAGAGGATCTGGGGATGATTCCCCTCGCAGCCCTTCGTCAGACCGGCCGGGCGCGTGCCGGCACATTGATCAAGCTCCTGCATCTGCTGCACAAGGAAAGTTCGGTCGCAGCAAGCTGGCCGGAACTGAGTTCGTATCTAATGCGGGTCGTAAAAGAAGCGAAGCTGGAGTGCGGAGATCTGTTCGCAGGTGAGCAGGATGCTGTTCGCATCATGAACCTTCATAAGGCCAAAGGGCTTGAAGCACCTGTGGTTATCCTGGCTTGTCCATGCGGAGAGTCCGATCATGATGCCGCAGAGCACGTGGATCGGACGGGGGATTCCGCACGCGGATATTTCAGCATTACGCGGCGAAGAGGATATCAAGAGGATGTGATTGCTCATCCTCCAGGTTGGGAAGAACTCGCTGAGCGGGAACGATTGTACATGAATGCGGAGAAGGAAAGGCTGTTATATGTCGCCGCTACCCGCGCCAAGCAGCTTATGATCATTAGCCGATATCCTGACAAACCGGCGATTGATCCGTGGAGCAGCTTCGATAGCGGGATTCAGGAAGATAGAGAGCTGGAGGATCCTGAGGTTATGTCTGAAGTGCCTTCACGTTATGAAGTTCTGCACGACGAAGTGCAAGATGAAGTGACGGGCCGTGAGTGGCGAAGTCGGCTGACACAGCCGACGTATCAGACGACTTCGGTAACGAAACTGGCGAAGTCCGGAGCCGATCAGCCACCTCGTCCGCTTGCGGGCAGAGGCATGGCGTTCGGCAGCGTGGTTCATCGCTGCATTGAACTACTTGGGACTGGCACGAAATCCGAGCAGATGGAGCTGCACATCAGGATGATCGCTGAAGAAGAGGGTATGGATGAAGCGCTGATTCCAGATGTTCATAAGATGCTGGATGATGTTGTAAATCATCCGTTATGGATACGTGCGTTAGCGGCGAAGCGGCGGATTCATGAGTTGCCGCTGCGTACGGTTAGGACAGATATGGATCTGGAGAGTGAAGCTTCGACAGCAGGTTCCACAGCAACGACGCTGTATTTGAAAGGCGTTATTGACTTCCTCTTTGAAGAAGAGGACGGCTGGATAGTTGTCGATTTTAAAACGGATGTGTATGAAGAAGGGCAGCAGACGACGTTTCTGGAGTTCTATAAGCCGCAGATTATGGCTTATCGGAAAGAGTTGGAGAGGTTTGGGTTAAGGGTGAAAGAAATGGGGCTTTATTTCTTGCATGGGAATGAGTACGTCCTACTAGAGAAATAGTATAATAATAATGGTGTGGGAATTTTTTGTGAGTAACTTTAAGAGTTATCTCTCTATTGGAGGTTATAGAATATGTCATTCGAAAGTAAGGTTGCTAAGACTGCTGCTCGATGTTGGTTTGATTCTCAAAGTAAGGAAGTAGTATCTGAAGGATCGCGATATATTCTTGGTGAGGATTATGCTATCTTTGTCTCAGGGAGAGAACATAGTAGCTTGAAGAAACACGAGCCTAAAACATCTGCAAATTATAAACCGAGTGAGTTCATGAATTTCGAAGATAAAGTTTTAATGCCGAAAGGCATACATCAATATCATTTTATTATCGCCAGGACATACGGAACCCCAACACGGGATCCAGATTGGTGTTATCTTATTTCTGTTCCCTATTCTATAGTTACTAAACGGGCACAATTGGCAAGAGACGGCATTGAAAGACCTGAGGATAATTTGTACTTTTATTTTGATCAAGAGGGTGGAAGAGGAGGGAAATATGGAATTCGCTACTGGCAGAACCATTCTACCCCTGTTAAATATCAACGGTTCAATCCTAATAATGAAGAGAGTTGGAATCTAGGAGAAACTATTTAAATAGGAGAATGCTAGCTGAAAAAATCGATGTAAAGACTTAAGTATAAAATGATTTGGAGACGGATCTCAGGATGGTTATCGAAGTCGGATTTTTAAGATTTTCACTATTCAGTATTAAGGTTCAGTAAGAAAAAAAAGGAGAGTTTAGAATGGCTACAAATAAGCAAATAAAAGAAAATAGTATCGAAGAAACCCTATGGGATTCTGCTAATAAATTACGTGGCTCAGTTGAGTCATCTGAATACAAACACGTTGTATTAGGTCTTATATTTCTTAAATTCGCAAGTGATAAATTTGAAGAACGTAGAGAAGAATTGATATCGGAAGGAAAAGAAAAATACATAGATATGGTAGAGTTCTACACAATGAATAATGTATTTTACTTACCTGAAATATCTCGGTGGAGTTTTCTAGTAGAAAATGCGAAGCAAGAAGATATTGCTTTGAAAATTGACACTGCACTTTTCACTGTTGAAAAAAACAATCCCTCACTAAAAGGTGCTTTGCCTGATAACTACTATTCACGCTTGGCTCTTGAAGTAAGTAAACTTGCTTCCTTAATTGACACAATAAATAATATTGACACTCTTAAAGACAAGCAGCAAGATATTGTTGGGCGTGTTTATGAATATTTCCTTAGTAAGTTTGCATTGGCAGAAGGAAAAGGTAAGGGTGAATTCTACACTCCTAAAAGTATAGTCAATCTTATTGCTGAGCTACTTGAGCCATACAAGGGTAAAATCTATGATCCAGCTTGTGGATCGGGTGGTATGTTTGTTCAATCCGTGAAATTTATTGAAGCGCACCACGGAAATAAAAAAGACATTTCTATTTACGGACAAGAATACACTGCAACCACTTATAAACTGGCTAAAATGAACCTTGCTATAAGGGGGATATCTGCTAACCTGGGCGATATGGCTGAGAATACTTTTTTTAAAGACCAACATAAGGATCTGAAAGCTGATTTTATAATGGCAAATCCTCCGTTCAACCAAAAGCAATGGAGAGCAGATGATGAACTAACAGATGACCCACGTTGGGCTGGTTATGATTTGCCTCCCACAGGAAATGCAAACTATGCATGGATTTTAAATATGGCTTCTAAATTATCTGAGAATGGTGTAGCTGGTTTTTTGTTGGCGAATGGTGCGCTGAGTGGAGGCGGAGCTGAGTATAAAATACGTAGGAAGCTGATCGAAAATAATTTGGTGGAGGCCATCATGGTATTGCCACAAAATATGTTTTATACAACCAATATAAGCGTTACTCTTTGGATATTAAACAGAAACAAAAAAAATCGAACCATTGAACAAAACGGAATTCTTAAAAAATATCGCAATCGTATCGATGAAATTTTGTTTATGGATTTGAGAGAACTGGGTATTCCGTTTGAGAAAAAGTTCGTTCAATTTTCCGAAGATGATATTAATAAAATTAGTAATACTTATCATATATGGCAACAAGTTGATTATGAAAAAAAGTATCAAAATATCGCAGAGTTTTGTTATAGTGCGACGCTTGAAGAGGTTGCTAAAAAAGACTTTTCGTTAGTACCAAGTAAATATATTGAGTTTATAAATCGTGATGAGAATATTGAGTTTGATGAGAGAATGGCATCATTACAAATCGAATTCTTCGACTTGCTGAAAGCCGAGGAGAGTTCAAAAAAAGATTTACTAACTGTGTTTAAGGAGTTAGGCTATGAAATCAAATTATAAACGACTTGGGGATTACATTAAAGAAGTAAATGTCCGGAATACTGAACTTAATGTGAATAAATTGTTAGGTATAAACATTGATAAGTTTTTTATGCCATCAGTAGCCAATGTTGTAGGTACAGATATGACTGCATATAAGATAGTTAAGAACGGACAATTTGCTTGTAATAGAATGCACGTAGGCAGAGATAAACGATTGCCTGTCGCTCTTTCAGAACAGGCTGAGGATGTAATTGTTTCACCAGCATATAATGTATTTGGAATTATAGATAAAGAAGTCCTTGACCCAGAGTATTTAATGATGTGGTTTTTACGCAAAGAATTTGATAGAAATACTTGGTTTTATACAGATGCTGATGTTAGAGGAGGGTTGAATTGGAAAGATTTTTGCAACATGCAACTCCCCGTTCTCTCTATCACCAAGCAAAAAGAAATTGTAAAGGAATACAATGTTCTGGTGGAGAGAATAAACCTAAATAAAAAGCTTATTCAAAAATTAGAAGAAACCGCACAGGCTATTTACAAGCAATGGTTTGTTGATTTTGAATTTCCAGATGAAAATGGAAAGCCCTACAAATCTAACGGTGGGGAAATGGAGCATAATCTGGAATTGGATACGGATATTCCGAAAGGTTGGAGAGTAGGAATTCTGGAAGAAATAGTTGAATTAATTATTTCTCATCGGGGAAAAAGTAAATCCTTAATGGAGTTGAATTTAAAAGATGACTTATTTGTCCATCCTGTAATTTCGGCAATGAACGTTAATGGTGGGATGATTGTTAAACATGACACTATTAGATATGCGGATAAAACCACATTTAAAGAATGGATGAAAGATCCCCTTGAAATTGGTGATGTGATTATGACCTCAGAAGCGCCAATGGGGGAATTGTTATATATCGCCAAAAGAAGAGATTATATTATAAGTCAGCGTCTATTTGCGATTCGTGCTGATAAAACAAAATCAAGTGGTGTTTTTTTGTACTTTTGGCTACAAACTCCCACAGCTAAAAGAGAAATGGAAGGACGTTCAACAGGCACAACAGTATTAGGTATAAAACTATCTGAGTTAAAGAAATTATTAATTTTACAGCCTAAAGAAAACACTGTTACTTATTTTGAGTCTAAAGTTCAGTCAATTATGGATCTTCTGGAAGAGAAGAAAAAGGAAAACGAATTTTTAAATGAGTTAAGGAATTTACTTTTATCTAAACTTGCAACACTGGAGGATAGCCTATGAAATTCACAGAAGAATCTCTAGAACGTGCAGTAATAGAGCTATTCGAAACTGAAGACTACAATCACCAAAATGGTATGTACATTCATAAGGAAATAAGTGACGTGCTCCTTCGTGAAGATATAAGAACATTTTTACGTGACCGCTATTCTGATGATGAAATTACGATTAATGAAATCGAAAGTATCATCCGTGAAATGGAAGTATTACCTTCTTCAGCATTATATGATAGTAACAAAGCCATAATAAAAAAAATCTCCGATGGTTTTGTTTTCAAACGGGATAACCGTAGCAAAAAGGATTTGTTTATTCAATTGATTGATTTTGAAACTAAAGAAAATAATTTATTTAAAATAGTCAATCAATTAGAAATACAGGGTTATGAAAAGCGCATTCCTGATGCTATTGTCTACGTAAATGGCTTGCCTTTAGTAGTGTTAGAATTTAAGAGTGCTATTAAAGAAAACACTACTATTAAAAATGCCTATACCCAGCTTACAGTGAGATATCGAAGAGATATTCCAGAGCTATTCAAATATAACGTTCTTTGTGTTATTAGCGATGGCGTAAATAACAAAGCTGGATCATTATTTGCTCCATATGATTTCTTTTATGCTTGGCGTAAAACTGAAGGTAACGAATCCTTGGATAAGGATGGTATTGATTCACTTTTTACAATGGTAAAAGGTTTGTTTAACCAAAAACGTTTGCTCGATGTAGTTCGTAATTTTATATATTTTCCTGATACGAGCACTAAAGACGAGAAAATTATTCCTCGCTATCCGCAATATTATGCTGCCAACAAATTGTTTGATAGTATTAAGCGAAATATGAAACCAGAAGGAACGGGGAAAGGCGGTACGTATTTTGGAGCGACAGGGTGCGGAAAGAGTTTCACTATGCTTTACCTCACAAGAATATTAATGCGAAGTGTACACTTTCATAGTCCCACAATTGTTCTTATAACGGACAGAACTGATTTGGATGACCAGCTTTCAGGGCAGTTCACTAACGCGAAGGGCTTTATTGGTGATGATCAAGTAATAAGTGTCGAGAGTCGTGCTGAATTAAAAACTTATTTACAAAGCAGAAAAAGTGGTGGGGTCTTCTTAACTACAATTCATAAGTTTAATGAAGACATCGACTTGCTTACCGATAGAACAAATGTGATTTGTATTTCAGACGAGGCACATCGTTCGCAGATTAATCTTGACCAAAAAATTAAAATTACTAAAAATGGCGTGGAAAAGAAATATGGATTTGCTAAGCATTTACATGATTCGTTACCCAATGCCACTTATGTAGGTTTCACAGGAACCCCAATAGATGCAACTATGGATGTTTTTGGAGATGTAGAAGATTCCTATACAATGAAGGAATCGGTTTATGACGAAATTACCGTAAGGATCGTGTATGAAGGAAGAGCTGCCAAGGTGAATTTGAACGAGGCTAAACTAAAAGAAATTGAAGAATATTATAAGAAATGTGAAGCGGATGGGGCAAACGAACTTCAAATAGAAGAAAGTAAAAAAGCGGTAACACAAATGGATGTTATTCTTGGAGATCCTAAACGCTTGGAATTAGTGGCAGAAGATTTTGTGGAGCATTATGAGAAGCGAATTGAAGAAGGTGCAACTGTAAAAGGTAAAGTAATGTTCGTGGCTTCTAGCAGGACGATTGCTTACGATTTATATAAACAGATAGTTGCCTTACGTCCACAATGGGCAGAGATTAGAGAAAGTGATGCGGGCGTAGTGCTTACTGAAAAAGAGAGACAGGAAATAAAACCCATTGAGAAGATTAAAATGGTAATGACACGGGATAAGGATGACGAAGAAAAGTTATATAAATTGTTGGGCACAAAAGATTACCGCAAAGAACTAGATAGACAGTATAAAGCCGAAAAATCAAACTTCAAAATAGCCATTGTTGTTGATATGTGGCTTACTGGTTTTGACGTACCATTTTTAGACACCATTTATATAGATAAACCTATTCAACAACATTCCTTAATTCAAACAATATCCCGAGTAAACCGTGTTTATGAAGGCAAGGAAATGGGATTGGTAGTTGATTACATTGGTATTAAAAGTAATATGAATATGGCTTTGAGAAAGTATGGTGTGGTAGATGGTGATAATTTTGATGGTACTGACAAAGCTGTAGTAATTGTAAAAGACCAGTTAGACTTGCTGTCTAGGCTTTTTCACAAATTTGATAGTACTACTTATTTTAAGGGAACACCATTACAACAACTTCAATGCTTAAACCTTGCAGCTGAATTTGCTCAACAAACCAATGAACTAGAAAAACGTTTCATAGCGATTGTAAAAAAACTTCGATCTGCGTACAATTTATGTTGTTCCAGCGAAGACATCACCCAAATCGAAAGAGATTACATACACTTTTATTTTGCTATCAAATCTATCATTCATAAACTAACTGTAGGAGGAGCACCTGACAGTTCGCAGATGAATGAGAAAGTAAGACAGATGATTCAGGAAGCATTGATAAGTGAAGGTATTGAAGAAATATTTACACTTGATAAAAATGACCCTAAGAATAATGTGGATTTATTCAGCGACGAGTATATGGCGAAGATTGATAAGATTAAGTTACCAAATACTAAAATTAAGCTGTTGCAAAAATTATTGGCGAAAGCAATCGAAGAGTTTAAGAAAACTAATAGAGTACAAGGTGTGGATTTTTCGAAGAGATTAAAGAAATTAATTGATCTATATAATGAAAGAAAAGACTTTCAAGCAATGCAAAGCGATGTATTGGACGATGTTGCAGACCAATTCGCAAATTTGTTTGCAGAACTTGTGAAGGAGCGGAATTCTTTTAAAGATCTAGGAATTGATTTCGAAGAAAAAGCGTTCTACGATATTCTGAAAGCAATTGCGGAGAAATATAAATTTGATTACGCACACGATAAACTTATAAAGCTCTCGCAGGAGATTAAGAAGATCATTGACGACAAAGCTAGATATACAGATTGGGCGCACCGTGATGACATCAAAGCAGAGTTGAAGGTTGACTTGATTTTAACACTTGCCGAAAATGGATACCCCCCTGTTCCAAAAGATGAGATATTCAAGGAGATTTTTGAGCAGGCGGAGAATTTTAAAAAGTATAGAGTTGATTAAATAGGAACAAAAGTTCGCTGACAACCTCCTGTCAGCGAACTTTTGTTTAATAAAGATACATAATAACAAGGCAATTTAGAAACAAGACAATCCGAAAGGACGAAAAACCATGAAAATATTCCACACAGCAGACTGGCATCTCGGCAAGTTGGTACAAGGCGTGTATATGACAGAGGATCAGCAATATATCCTTGAACAGTTTATCATGGATATTGAGGCAGAGCAGCCTGATGCTATCATTATCGCAGGCGATCTATACGATCGTGCGGTTCCACCGACGGAAGCAGTGCAGTTGCTTGATAAGGTGCTCGAGAAGATTATACTGCAGTTGAAAATTCCAGTTCTGGCGGTCGCGGGTAATCATGATAGCCCAAGCCGCCTTGATTTCGGCAGCAGCATTATGAGAGCCTCGGGGCTACATATCGCTGGAGAACTTACTACCTCCATGGAGTCCGTAGTATTGAATGATGAGTATGGTGAAATTCACTTCCATCTCATTCCTTATGCTGAGCCTGGGAAAGTACGTTATTTACTTGGTGATGAGAGTATTAGAACACATAATGATGCCATACAGAAGATTACGGAGAATATTAAAAGAACGATGGACCCAAACGCCCGCCATATTTTTGTGGGACATGCTTTTGTAACACCTGGTGGTGTAGCACAGGATAATACTAGCGACTCCGAGCGTCCGTTGTCTATCGGTGGAGCAGAGCATGTGAGCTCCGAATACTTTGATAGATTCCATTACACGGCATTAGGTCACTTGCACCAGGCACATCATGTTGGAAACGAAACAGTCCGGTATGCCGGCTCACCGCTTAAGTATTCGATTTCGGAAGAACATCATAACAAGGGATATTTAATTGTCCACCTAGATCAGCATGGAAACACAACGATTGAACGAAAATTGCTGACCCCACGACGTGATATGCGTACAGTCGAAGGTTTTATCGCAGATATTGAGCGTCATGTCATCAATGAGGATTATGTTTTTGTCCGTTTGCTGGATGAAGCGTTGGTGTCATCGCCAATGGAACGGGTACGCTCGGTCTATCCAAACGCTATGCATGTAGAACGAAAGATGACGATCCCAGGATTGATTGGGGAACCCCAAGTGGTTGAAGGACGAGCAAAGATGGATGGGCTGTCGCTGTTCAAAGCCTTTTATAAAGACGTAAGAGGAACAGAGCTATCGCCAGATACAGAGAAGTTGTTTATCGAAACGCTGCAGGAGATCCTGGAGAAAGAAGGTGAGCGTTATGAGACCGTTGAAGCTGACAATGACGGCGTTCGGGCCGTATAAGGATACAGAGGTTATTGATTTCTCCGAGCTTAAAGAGCACCGGTTATTTGTCGTATCAGGGAATACGGGGGCCGGAAAGACATCGATTTTTGACGCGATCTGTTTCGCTTTGTACGGAGATGCAAGTGGTGAAGACAGAAATGATAACAAGATGCTCCGGAGCCATTTCGCCGATGACCAGTTCCACACTTCTGTTGATTTGGAATTTGAGCTGAAAGGTCGGACGTATCGTGTATTTCGGCAGTTGGCCCATAAGAAGGCAAAGAACATTAGCGCCACAGGAGACAGCTATGAACTTTACGAAATCAGCAGCGGACAGGCTGTCCCCATTGTCGATCGTTTTATCGTGTCTCAGGTAGATGAGAAAATTCGCGGACTTATTGGACTCACTAAGGAGCAGTTTAGTCAGATCGTTATGCTGCCACAGGGTGAATTCCGCAAGCTGCTCACCTCAGAGACAGAGAACAAGGAAGAGATCTTGCGCCGGATTTTTAAGACTGGGTTATATAAACAGGTAACGGACCATTTGAATGAACAACGCAAGGACATGCAGCAAATTTGCTCGGAGCAAGCGAAGATGCTGGAATATCATATCGGTAATGTGAAAGGTGCTCTAGGCGGGCGTGAAGTCTCTGACTTATACAAGGTTTTTGAGCAGGAGAACTACAATACTTATCAAGTGCTTGAAGCATTGGATAAAGAGATTGAATATTATACTGTGCAACTAAAAGAAAAGAAGCTGCTGCTGCAAGCTGAAATGGCTAAATTCCAAGAACATACGGCTGTTTATCATCAAGCACTAGCGGTGAATGTACAATTTGATCTGTTAGATCAGAAATCTGAAGTAAAGCAACAGCTAGTAGCACAAGAGGATGTTATCAAACAGCAGATAGTGCAGCTGTCTCTGGCAGAGCAAGCGGTTCACCTTCAGGTCTATGAACAACATAATATTGAAATGACGGATGAACTAATTCGTAAAAGCGAGTTGCTCGAAGCTGCGCTTACAGAATGCCTGCAGGCTGAAACTGCCCTCAATACGGCTATTGCTCTCTATAAGCAGGAGGAAGGAAAGGAAGAATTACGGAATCAATCTTTACGTGAACTGGATCGGCTTCAAGGATATCTCCCGGCAGTAAAAGAGATTGACCAGAGACAGCAACGAGTCACGAAGCTTACGATAGAAGTGGATACCTTGTCTAAGCAGCTGAACGGCTCAATTGTTGAGCTGGAGAAGAAGCAGAGCGATCGACTCTCTAAAGCAGCGCAAGTTAAGGAACTGGAAGATAAGGTTCTTCATTTGCCGGCAAAGACTGAGAAGCTTAGCCAGTTAAGACAGCAGGCTGTAACTATGAAAGAATATCTCGGCCTTTTAGACAAACTTACAATAGAACAAGCAGAAGAAAGAGAGAATAAAGGGTCATTTGAACAAGCGAATCAGGCGTATTCTGCAATTGAGGAACGCTGGATTGAAGGACAAGCAGGATTGCTTGCAAGTCATCTTCATGATGGTGAGTTATGTCCGGTCTGCGGAAGTCTTGACCATCCCCAAAAAGCTGCTGCCACCGGTGACATTCCTACCAAAGAAGAGCTTGAACGGATGCGTAAGGAGAAATCTTTATTTGAAAAAAAACACCTAGAAGTAAAGGCGAAGCTCACAACTACTGAACAGCAGATTAAAGAGAAACAGCAACAGTTGCTTGAACTGGGATATCCGTTAGAACGGATTCAGAGTGTTTATGCTGATCTGCAAATAGAGGGAAAGGCACTGGTTGAAGAGGAGAAGCAACTGAAAGAAGATAATTCGATGTTGGCTCCACTCAAGCAATCACTAGATACACTGGACAGCAAATTGGAGGAGAAACGTAAACAAAAGGAACATACGCTGTATTTGTTCAATAGCAAAAATACAGAATATGTAACTGAGAAAGCATTATTTGATCAATCTTTATCCAGCTTGCCAGAAGAAGTACGTAGTCTCGGGAAATTAGAACAGCATATCAAGAGTGCAGAGGTTAACAATAGACAACTTGAGAGCGCGTGGAAGCAAGCACAGGGTCAATACCAGGAAGCGAACGAACGGAATATCAAGGCATCTGCAAGCCGAATCAATGCTGAGAATGGGAAAAGTGAAGCGACTACCAATAAAGGCAAGGCTCTTCAAAGCTACCTCGGAGCGTTAGAACAGGCTGGGTTCGCTTCAGAAGAAAGCTATAAAGCAGCGAAGATGAGCAATAGTGCTCAAGCTGAGCTGAAGAATCAGATTGAAATGCACAATGCCTCATTGGCATCGGTAACCAAGCAAATTGAGGAATTAAGTTTCACGCTGACAGGTAAAGAACGTCAAGATCTTGCCACCATGCAGAAGCTTCTAGATGATCTGGAACAATCTATTGATATCGTTCGCGCGGAGTCTATCCAAGCCGGGAATAACTTTGATAAAGGCTTGGAATTTAAGGCGAATATTCTTGAGGCTGAGCGTTGCTGCCAAGAGGCTGAACGTGAGTACCAAGTCGTGAAAGATTTGTATGATGTTGTGCGTGGAGAAAATAGTAGTAAGATCTCCTTCGAACGCTATCTGCAAATTGAGTTTTTAGATAAAATTATTCACAATGCAAACCATCGGCTACAAAAAATGTCCGGAGGACAATACTACCTTGTCCGCAGCGACCGTATGGAGAAACGCGGCAGGCAAAGTGGCCTTGGATTTGATGTGTATGACAATTATACCGGTCAACTGAGGGATGTGAAGACATTATCCGGTGGAGAAAAGTTTAATGCTTCGCTGTGTCTAGCGCTCGGAATGGCAGATGTTATTCAAGCCTATGATGGTGGGGTTTCACTAGAAACCATGTTCATCGACGAGGGTTTTGGTTCACTGGACGAAGAGTCTCTGAACAAGGCTATTGATACTCTGATTGACCTGCAACAGTCCGGTCGAATGATTGGTGTGATCTCACATGTCCAGGAGCTGAAGAGCGCAATACCGGCAATCCTGGAGGTGAAGAAAACGAGGGAAGGGTATAGTTATACTGAGTTTTTTGTGAGTTAATTGCGATATTACGAATGATAATATCTAGGGATAAATACACACCCGAAGGCTGAACATGAACACTCTGCTCAAAGTTTGTATGTACCCTTTAGCGAATATATTATAGAAGATATCAAGTTCTAAGATAAATTAACGGATCAATCCAACTGCCAATTCAGTAGTGAAAAAGAGCTTTTTCAAAATCATTTGAAACTCCCTAACCCGACTTCATCTGCGACTTCACGCGGTTGAATCGGGTTTTCTTGAATTATATGTAAGATTAAAACCGTAATGAGAAAATACTGGTATTTTAATACAGGCCGTTATATTATAATAGTTTCAAAAACAGGACTTTTGTCGCAAAAGGAAGAAGGAAGGACTTTTTATGGAAACCAGCGAGGATCAGCGCAGCACCGCTAAACAAAAGCTTATTCAAGTGTTTTCCTATCTGCAGGCTATGCATCAACTGAAACAGCCGGTAATCAAGCGAATTTCTGGTCATTTATGGTCGCAATCCTTTTCGGATGTACCAGCCCATTCCAATATAATCTGTGAATTTTTGGCCGGAATAAGCCCTTCTGAACGTATAGAGGATCTGATTCCTGATGTCCTGCTAACAGTTAAGAGACCAGATCCAACCCCTTGCCCGAAACCACCACTGCTGCTCAAGCGCTGGTTGAAGCCGGATTGGGAGAAAATTCAGACGCAGCCGGATAGAATTGAAAGTTTGGAAAGCTACCGTGAGCAAGAGGATTTAGAGGAGTATGGAGCGTATCAGGAACGTTTCGATCAGGATAAAGAAAGAGTGCAGATCTGGGAGGAATGGATTCAGGAACGTGAGGAGTGGAAAACAAACGAATGGCCTGTACGCAGAACTATTAAGCTGTTCGAGGATTTGTACATGCTCTCTTCATGGATTGATCGTGAAAGGGATTCTGTGGAACTAATGATTGGTGATGGGATATTACACTGGGAGTTGCAGCCGGAGATTATACACCATCCGGTGCTCTTACAGAAAGTACAGCTGGTTTTTAATCCGGATGTGCCGGAGTTTATGCTGATTGCTTCTGAAGATGAGCCCGAGTTCCATAGTACTTTATTCAGGGATACGCTTGAAGTTAGTGCACAATCTCTTAAGAAATGCGCTGATGATTTGTTGGAGGTTCCTTGTTCGCCCCTGGGATATGAGGGTACGGATAATTATCTGAAAAAAGTATCGAGCTACTTGTCTGCTAAAGCGCTGTTTATGCCTTATGGTAGCGAAACAGCAGCTTTAACTCAGGAGAATAAGGTAGTGTACATTCGGAGAGAGCCTGTTATTTTTTTACGCAAGCGTTCCGTTGGTTTCGATCATGCGATTGAAGAAATCATTAAGGATTTGAATGAAAGAGAAGATTTTCCACAGGCGATAGCCAGAATTACTGGAATTGACACAGGAACGGCACCTCAGGGTGAAAGTGCTTTTTCATATTCCAATTTGAATGTTAATGGAGAGAACGAAGAGATTCTTTTCACCAAAGAGGCAAATTCGGAGCAGTTGGATATTGCCCTGAAGCTGGGCCGGTTTGGCTCGGTTCTGGTACAGGGGCCACCGGGCACAGGGAAGACGCATACCATTGCCAATCTGCTCGGTCATTTTTTGGCGGAGGGAAAAAGTGTGCTGGTAACTAGCCATACCTCTAGAGCACTGGCCGTTCTACGTGATAAAGTGGCTGGACCACTTCAAAATCTTTGCGTCAGCATATTGGACGATGTCAGCGGACAGAAACAACTGGAGAACTCCATTGATACAATTACATCGACTTTGAGTTCGATATCATTGGAACAGACGGAGCAGGAAATAGCCGTTCTCTCAGCCAAACGCCAATCTATTCTAGAGCAGATCACAGAAATTAACAGCAATCTTCGAATCTCTAGAGAGAGTGACTATCGACCAATTGTACTCTGGGGTTCTGAATTTGACCCTTCCAGAGCGGCGAAGATGATCTCTGCCGGGCAGGAAACGATGGACTTAATCCCTGGGAAGATTGTCGCAGGACAGGCTTTTCCACTTACTCCTTCTGAACTGGATAGCCTATATTTAAGCTCTGTAGAGATTACACAGGAAGATGAGAATGAATTCAAATATCTATCCATTCGAGCAGAAATGTTCTTCACTCCTGATAAATTTAATGAACTTGTCCAAGAACATCAGGAGCTGCTAAGTGCGGATAAGAATAAGCATATACCTTATTGGGCAACTAACATGGAAGTACCATCGGATAAACTCTTCACTGCCTTAATTCAATTGCGTCAAACGATGGCTATAAGTAACCTAGAGGATTGGAAGCTTGATCTGATCTTTACCAAGGAGCATGAAAAGAATGACTGGCTTGAATTGCTGGAAGAAGTAGAGGAGTGGCTTAAGTTATACCGTACAGCGAGAACAGCCAGATACAAATATGGATTTGAACATTTAACTGAAAGCGATTTGCAGCCTTTGCCTGCTATCCTGAATGAAATAAAGAGGCATCTGGAAAATGGAGGGAAACTGACTTCGCTACAGTTGCTGCTTAAGCGGCAGTGGAAGAAGGTATGTGAACTTATTGTTCCGTCTGGCAAGGAGATCGATGAGCTGGATGTCTCCTATCTTGATGCCCTGCTGACGGTCATTGATTATCAAACTCAGCGTTCTAAGTCGATGACTCGTTGGAAACGGCAGGTAACCGACCGAGGAGGTTATGATCTTGCCGAATTTGGGTCGGAGCCCGAAGAGTATATGGAGAATATTCAGAAGGAAATCTGTGGCCTGTTGGACTGGAGACAATCAAGCTTCAATCCTTCGCTTGAGGTCCTGGAGAACGAAGGACTTCTGTGGAGTGAACTGGTTAACTCTAAGCCGCTCCCATTAGGCAAGCATGCAGATTGGTTTCATCTGCAGGAATTGGTAGAGCAAGAGCTTCCTGACATCATAAATTCATATGTTCATGCAGAGAGATGGAAGATAGTCAACCGCCGTATCCAGGAACTGGAGCAGACCGCTCAGTCTCTGGCAGATTCCCGCTCATGGATATCAAGTCGCCTGCAGGAAAGCATTGTGCAGCTGGATCAGCAGATGTATGGAGAATCTTATCGCGCGTTGCAGCAATTATGGGAGAAAAGCACACTGATCCGTCAAAGACAAGAATGGCTACAGCAGTTACAAGAAGGCGCTCCCGACTGGGCACAGGCGGTTAGGAACAGGAGTGGAGTTCACGGAGAACTTCATGCTCCAAGTGAAACTCAAGCGATCTGGCTGCTTAAACAATTGGATATGGAATTAGATCAAAG
Source organism: Paenibacillus sp. FSL H3-0329 (assembly GCF_037963285.1). NCBI lineage: Bacteria > Bacillati > Bacillota > Bacilli > Caryophanales > Paenibacillaceae > Paenibacillus > Paenibacillus sp. FSL H3-0329. The sequence continues at coordinate 1,606,078 of NZ_CP150150.1, forward strand.
AGCGGCTATCTCTACCCAGCTGCTCCAGGAAGAACTGGTGGAAATTCGTAAACAATTTAAATCGGTCACTCTGCAGCTGGTCGAGAAAAAGGCTTGGCTCGCGCTCGCGGGGAAAACTACGCTTAAGCAGCAGAATGCTCTCCACGGCTGGAAGCTGTTAATGAAAAAAGCAGGCAAACGGACCGGGAAATCGGCACCGCATCTTCTTGCTGAGGCTCGAAAGCTTATGCCGATCTGTCAGACTGCTGTTCCCGTCTGGATTATGCCCACTTATAGAGTGGTTGACAGTTTCAACCCTTCAGAGAACCATTTTGATGTAGTTATAGTGGATGAAGCCAGTCAGGCAGATATTATGGCACTGACGGCGCTCTATTTGGGTACGCAAATTGTTGTTGTGGGTGATGATGAACAGGTGAGTCCAGAAGCAATCGGGCAGCGGTTAGAAGAGACGAGAAGGCTGATGGATGCCCACCTGGAAGGTATCCCTAACTCTGCTCTTTATGATGGGAGCACTTCGATTTATGATCTGGCCAAAACGTCCTTCGCGGGTATGACGCAACTCAGGGAACATTTCCGCTGTGTAGAACCGATTATTCAGTTCAGCAACAGCTTATCCTATAATGGTTCCATTCTTCCTCTTAGAGATGCAAGCGGGGTGTCGACCAAGCCTTACACTGTTGAGTACCGTGTAGAGAACGGAAGCAGAAATAATAAACGGAATGAGGTGGAAGCGCAGGCTGTTGCTTCGCTCATTCTTTCCGCCATTGAGCAGGAAGAGTATAAGGACGCCACCTTTGGGGTGATTACCCTGCTTGGGGAAGAGCAAGCTATTCTGATTGACCAGTATCTGCAAAAGCATATACCAGCCACGGAATATAAGCGGCGAAAGATACGCTGCGGCAATTCTGCTCAGTTTCAGGGCGATGAGCGCAATGTTATTTTCTTATCCATGGTCGACGCATCAGAAGAATTTGTACCCCTGCGTCTAATCTCAGATCCTGGAAATCGAACTAAAAAGCGCTATAACGTAGCAGTTAGCCGAGCCCGTGACCAATTATGGCTGATTCATTCGCTCGATACCTCAACTCAGCTTAAAGAAGGGGATCTGCGGAAACGATTAATTGAGTATGTCCGGAATCCGTATGCCGCGGATGAAGCCTTGAAGCAGCATGAGCCTGCATTGGAGTCCGAGTTCGAGCGGCAGGTTATGCGTCGTTTACTTCAGGAAGGATATAGAGTACTACCCCAATGGAAGGTGGGAGCCTACCGGATTGATATGGTTATTGAAGGGGGCGGCAAACGCCTGGCTGTGGAATGCGATGGGGACAAATGGCATCCGGTGGAGAAGCTTAGGGAGGATCTGGACAGGCAATCCATACTGGAGCGACTCGGTTGGACCTTCGTACGGATCAGAGGCGGGGAATTCTTCCGGCATCCCGAGAGAGCACTGCTGCCGTTGTTCCGAAAGTTGGAGGAACTGAACATTCCTCGTGAACTTCACAAGCAGGAGAAGGATATGAAGGCGGGAGAGTCCGAGCCGACTGTGCTTAAAGATGCAATAGTAAATAGGGCGGCGCGAATTAGACAGGAATGGCAGGAGTTCGATAAGGAGCCGGCTCCGGCTGCTTCAGTTTCAGCGGACTTCGCAGAAGAACTATCAAATGTCATTCAGTCCGAAGATGAGGATGCTGAAGAATTTTTCTTTAGAGAAATCAGTCAGCAGCCTAATTTGACCTACTATTGGACAGAAGAAATGCGGAATGCAGAAGAAGAAAGACAAGCGGCATTTGAGCAGGAGCTTCTGGTGCTGGAGACGGCAGCAGGGATGGAAGTGCATTACTGGAGCGATTCCCAGAGTGTTGTTGAAGGGCAGAAGACTCTGTCGAATTCCAGTTTCAGCTTCAGCTTGACGGAATATTTGAAATCTCAAGGCCTCAAATTTCTGGATTTAAGAGACCAAGGCGGTATGTTCTGGGTGATAGAAGACTTAAAGATGGTCAAGCATTTGTCATCGATGAGACAAAGAGGCATAAAGTTTACCTATTTGAAAGAGGGTACCTATGACACTCGCTGGAGGGCTGCTTGGTATAGCAGATATCGGGAGGGTAGTTCAGAAGAATGAGTTGCATGAGAGCTAGACGACTATTACGGTCGTCTTTTTTTTGATTTCACAAGGACTTCAGACCCAGGTTGTCGAATGGAGACGAATAAGGAAGAAATTACAAATGAACATACGTTCGCTGACATACTATTGCCTTAGTACTATGGTCTAATAAGAGAAGAAAGATTAATGGAAGCGGCATAGAAATCGTACCCGAGGGGTGGGTTACATGATAACAGAATACGTAAATATCAAACAGATCACAGCTTCTATTGGGGGATATTTTGGTTCGAGCTATATAGTTGAAGTCGAGTTTGTAAATGGCAAGATCACATATGAGGTAAGAGAAGACGGGGGCTTGGAACCAAGTTTGGCTGTACAAAGGGACAATGAAGGTATTGCTATTTTCAGAGAAGAGCTGACTAAATGCCGTATTCTGGGCTGGGAGCATGAGTATATCGATCCTAATGCGCTGGATGGAACACATTGGAGTCTAGACATCGTGTTTGAAGATAAAGTCCTACACATAAATGGTAGTAATGCTTATCCAAAAGAATGGAAGAGGTTCTGTAAATCTATTCGGAAATTGACGGGTAGGCCATTTGAGTAATATCAACAAAACTAAGGAAAAGAATTCGAAGAATCAAAGGAGCCCATTATGATCAACTTAACCCAATACCAGCAAATCTTCGATATTGATAACACTACGGAACGGTGCAAGAAAGTTAACGATACCATGGACCAGTTTTGGAAATCGGAACTAGATCAGTTAGCCACGGAGTTAGTTGGTCAGGATTATAGAATTGCTACCTATGGTCAGACATTAGTGACCACCTACCATGACTCATTAAATCCTAAATATGCGGAACAGAAGAAAGATACGAGTATAGGCAAAAAGTACTTTGCTCAAATCGTTCGTAAAATAGAGGACAAAGAGTTCAATCTGCTGACACTTGAGTTTAATGGTGTTGAGCAAAGAATGTATGTGTATATAGAACTTAGTTTCTATCTGGTCAATGAGTTGATAAAGAATGAGCGTCTGAATGCGATGCTGAGCGAACTGAATCCCGAGATCAGAACGTTCACCAGAACTGGATCCTTTACAAGAAACGAAATTGAGCGGACTGTTCTAGATCAAACAATCGTTGATATGATCAAGCCGAGAATTAGACCGTGGATTTACATGGGGCTGGAGCTTCCCTTGAAGGGGGAGTATGATCCAAAAGTAATTATTGATATATTAAGGCAAATTTGGGAGCAGACGTCTGCATTTCGAAAGTATTTGTTGGAGTACAGAGAGCAATGTGCAAGAGCTGCAAATATTATGAATCTGCTCGGTTCCGTTGAATCGACTTATCCAGCAACACTGTTCGGTAGACCCTATCAGATTCAATATGGCGTTATGGGGAATGAGAAGTCAGGTCAACGGGAACAAGAGTTTTCTCTAAAACGGGATGGACAAACCATTGTACAAGGCTGTTTGTATTATAGAGAGTATGAGACAAGAACTGGCTCATCTAGGCCGATGCTTGCTATTGATATAGAGAAACATAATCACATCTATACGAATGTTGAGATGTTACTTGGTAGTGGTCTAAATGAATGGTGGTTAGTGAAAGCGTTTCGTACAACTAACCAAAATAATGAAGATTTGAAGCAAGAAGCCATGAACTTGCTTGGTCAGCATGATATTGAAGTACGTCACAATGAGTATCGGATCGGAACGTATAACAATACTGAGCGGCAATTTGAAGAAGAAATAGGGGAAGTTAAAGGGAGATTGGTGTGTGCTGCATTGTTGTTTGCCCATGTAGCAGGTCGTGGTAAATTCAAATTGCTCGAAACGGATGCTCCAAGTGTTGAACCGATGGATGACACTTCCCCAGACGATGATCCTTCAACGGACGCCGTTGAATACAACAGCAATTTTAATTTCACAGTCATTTATGAGGCGATTCAGAACTGCTCCCTGACGTTTGATAAAGATTTAATCCGTGATCTGCATCTGAATTTAACAGCTTTGGACGATAAACATTTCGTTATACTAAGCGGTATCTCGGGAACGGGTAAAACACAGTTGGCCAAACTCTACGCAAATGCGGTATATGGTTTGTCCTATGAAGCTGACAATCCGTATTTGTCTATTATACCTGTCCGTCCTGATTGGACGGATGCGACTGCTCTGTTTGGGTATTACAGTTCCTTTGAGCAGCGTTACATCATGACAGAGTTTCTAAAGGTAATCTTGCACGCTCATGAGGAGCGAGAGAAACCGCATTTTATTGTGCTGGACGAAATGAACCTCGCTCGGGTCGAATATTATTTAAGCGATTACTTAAGCGGAGTGGAGTCGCACAAAGAAATTCCTTTGCATAACCGGGATGATTTGGATCTGATTCCTTCCAAGATCAGCATACCGCCTAACGTATACCTCTTGGGTACGATTAATGTAGATGAAACGACCCATAGCATTTCGGACAAGGTATTAGATCGTGCATTCGTTATGACGTTAAGTGAGGTGGATTTGGAAACATTTTGGAGTCGTGTAGACGATGGTGTAAGAGCGGGATTGCAGAACGAATTTAAAATTTTGATGCAGTTGCACAGTTTGCTGGCTCCATTTCACCTGCATTTTGGATATCGGACGATGAATGAGATGATTCAGAAGATGAACGGCCATCTATTGTTGGACATTGAGCATCAAGCATCAAGTAACGCCATGCTGGATCGTGTTATTGCGGAAAAGGTGCTACCTAAGCTTAGAGGCGACGATCGGATAGCAGAATTACTTGGAGATCTAAAAAGAGCTTTTTTTGAACATTTGAGTGAAGATTCTGTGAGCTACGGTCATATTATTCGTATGGAGAAGGAGCTTGTACGCTATGGAGCAACACAGTTCTGGCGATAATTTTCTGCTCCGCATAAACGGTGAAGCGTGGGTTACCTTGGATGAGGCCTACTTGACCGAGGCTACTACCTACGACTGGAAGTACGTAATGAATGATCTTGAGCAGCAGCCTTCGATTCAATTTTGCGGCCTGCAGCACTTTCCGCTGCGGATGAGTGAAGGTGAAGCTTATGGACAATTGTCGACACCATTTTATAGCGGACAGGTCACTTTTGAAATCAATGGGGTAAAGCTCGATTCTTATATTTATCCGGATACCCGGAAAATGACTCAGGACCAATATCACCTCATGTTAAGTGAGATTTTGCAGGAAGCATCCCTTTGTTTCGAACATTCGGATATCAAAACGGGAATTGAAGCGGATCAGCATTCACGGGAGCTTTCTTTAGCACAATGGAGCTACATAGAAGCGTCGTTCGCTTCACTTTCAACGATGATCCGTCACGTGATTGAGCAGCCGACGAGGGTGCTTCAAACCCGCGAACGGCATATGAGACGGGATCGTGTCAAGACGGTGGATGCCCAAACACTGGCCTGGCTGGAGCGAAATAGTGGGCGCAGCGCAGTTGGAATCATACCGGAAACAGTGAAATCTTCAGCCCGTGAGGATAGCTACAACAGCTATGAGAATAGATTGTTAAAGCAGCAACTGGTAGAGCTGAGACATCTGTTGAAACTATACGGTAAAGCAAGTCCGGTAGAATATGCAATAAGGGTAGAGGCCTATGCGGATAAAGTAGGGTATTGGCTAAGAGATCCTTTTTTCAAGCAAGTTACTCCCTACCAAGGGCTGAGAAGAATATCCCAAGTGTTTCGAAAACATCCCGTATACCGACAGTGCTATCAATGGTTTGATCGCTTATACAAGCATGGGAAAGAACGAATTGGCATGAGTTACAATTATCCTCTGAGAGAAACTTTTGCGCTATATGAGATATGGTGTTATATGCAGCTTGTAAAGCTTTTTCGGGAAAAGGGCCTATTAAAAGACAGCAGTGGGTTATTTCGAACCAGAAGGGAAGGGGTTTTTCTTCATTTTGCAGAGCACAACGAGAGTGTTGTCCAGTTAAAGAATGGTATGCGACTATCTTATCAACGGGTATTCCAAAATAATTCCCCGCACTTTTACACCGTTACACAGAGGATGGTTCCTGACATTGTTATTGATGCAGAAGATCGCTTATATATTCTCGATCCTAAATATAGAGTCGCAAATAATTTAGGAACAGCACTAGGCGAAATGCATAAGTACAAGGATGGTATCTTGTTACGCCGTAACGACGAACGTGCAGTTCAGAGCGTTTATATTTTGACTCCAGTTCAGAGCGATGAGCTTCGTTATTTCACGGCAGATTTTCACGACAAATATAATATGGGGGCTGTATCGCTTATGCCGGGAGGTGGCATGAGCTCTCTAAGAGATTTGATAGATAAGCTGTTGGTATAAGAAGATGATTACCTTGATTGTTTAAAAATTCATACACAAACTCTTTATATAAGAAAAGGAAATGGAGGACAGAATATGTCGATTCCATAAAAGGATCAAATAATTGAATTGCTGAGTAATAAATACCATTGTAAATTAACAACCATCGCAAGAAAACAAATCATGTTCGAAGGTAGGACCAATGGGAAGTGCTTTGTTGCATGTACTCCGGGCTCTAAATTACATAAAAAAGGCAGTGGTTGGTTTGATTTGAACATGGCCCAAGTTGGAATTTTAGATGATGCCGACATTTCAGTTTTAGCAGTAAGACTCGAAGGAAGTAAAGTATATTATATCGATTTCAAAGAATTCAGAAAAATGATAACTCCTGAATTCATTGTGTTTTCACCAGGTATAGGTGAACATTGGAAATTTTTTGTTTGGGAGTCTCATATCGAGATTCAAGGAAATCGAAATAAATATTTTACTGAGCCAGAATTGGTTTCTTGAAATAGTGACTTCACAAGAGTTCGAAAATTCCATTTAGGAACATACATTCGCTGACAACTCTTAGTCACAACCATAGTTTATCCTATATCTATCAATCTTCTAATAGGATGGTGCTCTATGGCTAAAACGCATGACACTCTTTTGTCCCTGATAACAGGGATTAACAAATGGCAAGGCAACTACGGCAAGATTCCGGACGAGCTTTATAAGGGAATGCTGTTATTCATAGAACAGACAGCTGCTTCTACAGATCAACCTCCGGTTGATCTGTATCATCTACTGAAAATTCTTCATCGCCCATCCAAAGAATGGGGGATCCCTGACCTCCAAGACTATTACCCCGAAGATGCTCCTTTGTTAGAAGAGTTCATTGGCTTAACGCCGGATGCTGATGAGTTCCTGAACAGATATGTTTCCCCACAGGATGCTGAGCAACAGACTATGTATGAGATCCTGATGTACTGCCGAGAAGAAGGCCGACAGCTTCAGCAAGAGTATGGTCGCATCCGCACGTTTCTATCTAATCCACAAAATGCCGTAGTTACTTCCTTTCAATTGTCCCAATTTGCTGATACTTTCCTTGATATTCAACTAACGAATCTGATCAAGCAATGCTATGAAGAAATAACACCTATGATGGCTAACTTTCGGAAATGCCCACATTGTGGCTGGACCCTGGAATATAAGAATGATCGGTGGCGTTGTAATAAAGAAGATATCTGCCATCTGCTTGCTGATTTTGAGCTCATAAGTTCTTTTGATTTTGGTAGGGAAAGGGTATTGCGGCTTATACCTGGAATTCAAAGGTTTGTATTGCTGCCTGGAATATCTGAACTTAGAATCGCCGAACGATTGATTCGTAAGGGATATCAGGTTGAGCTCTATCCCAATGTGGATGAATATGATCTCTTGGTATCAGAAGATGGAAAAACGATCTTTCTTGATGTCAAGGACTTCAGAGATCCACGGACGCTTGCTAATTTCTTCAATCATCAGAGTCCTGCCTACCTGGAAAAGTACAAGAATAAATGCCTTATTGTAGTTCCGAATTATCGCAGCCAGCTCTTCGCATCTTATCGTGAACGAAGTATGAATCTGCTAAACGAAATTGCTCGGGAGTATATCGAAATGATCATGGAGAAGGAAATTGAATCCACGCTGAAGAAGGTGTTTCTGTGAGGCAGACTTATTGGGAGCTTTCAGAAGGTATCATCAAAGAATTTGAATCACTTAAACTGCGTAAATCCGAAATTAATCTTCTGGTGAGCATGGAGTTATTCATTACAGGATGTACTTTGATCGATCCTAAGCTATCCATCCATCAGACGTGGTCAGTTCTAGTTGGTTACAATGAACCCATTCTGAAACATACAACTCGCTCGGATATCATTACCCGGCTGAGAATTCTATTTCCTGAACTGCGAACCAAGAAGAATCTCTTGAAACGAATCAATGCCTATGGGGAAATTGGGAGTGAATATCGGTTATACGAGATCAAGGAGGATGAAGGAGCTATTCGAATTGCTCCGCGTTATTTAATTGACCGTTCTTCTATCTATAGTAGTATCCTTGAACACTCCATCTCACGCCAGTTGAATACTAAACCCTTTGCTAATGAAAAAGAGTTTACATACTCTCGAAGGATTCGAGGTGGGCAATGGATCACCTTCCAGGGGGAAATCCCTGAATCTATGCTCTCCAATGAAGTCAAACCTCTGCCAGCGTATCGGCCTAAAAGAATATTTAAGCTTTCGGTCCCATATAACGGAGCTGTATTAGCAACTGAGATGGATCAACTTCTGGGAGCATCGGCCATGTGGGTAAGTAGGGCCAAGTCTGTGCTTTTGGAATCGCTTGATGGTATGGATCTAGAATTTGTGTATCAAGGGAATCAACACATTGGTGGGGGGCTTGGAGCAGGGAAGTCGACTTTTATGATGATGGAAGCCTACCGGCTGGTAAAACATGAGGGTGCAAGGGTAGGCTTCATTGAAGGTAGTGTTATGCAGGCCCTTGAACGTGTCAAAGAATTGCGTAAGCTTGGAATACATGCTGTTCCTGTTATTGGGAGAACCTCCAGAGAAGATCATCTCAATAACTATTTGTTTGCGAATAGCAGTGGCATTCAAGAGGTTAGTGATTGGCAAAGCCAGCAGTATGAGTCACTTATTCATTTATCCGATGTCTGTATCATTAAAGCGTTGGCTGAAGATTATGATCGGAGCAGCAGATATCCTTGTATCCAGTTGCAGCAAGACGATAAATCTGTGAAATGCCCGCTTGCACATGCCTGTGGTGTATATAAAGATCTATCTTGCTTGCAGAATGCTGAGGTATGGGTTGCCACTGCGCCAAGTGTGCTGAAGACACGTATATCAGCAGTGATTGATCCCTTGGAGAGAACGACTTACGAAGCCATGTATGACCTGCTTGATGTTGTTTTTGTAGATGAAGCGGATCAGGTGCAGAAGCAGTTTGATGAGACCTTTTTGACACAATACAATGTGTTCGGGGCAGCTGACGATATCTTTGAACAGCTGAGATATGAGTCTAATGAGCTAACCAGTGGATATTATGGTCAGTATGCTGGTGATCCTGCCTTTATTGAGTGGAACGATAGGCTTCGTATGCTGGATCAGATGATCTGGCGAATTTATAACAAACTGGAACTGTCTCAGACGCTTAGGAAGGATATCAGGAATAATCTGATTCGGGTGGCAGCACTGGCTGGCACACTAAGTGAAAAACTCTCTGACAATTCTCAATTACAGTCAAGATTATTCAAACGTTTCAGCGAATACGCCTCAGACCCATACAAGGATCCATTACTCTCAAGAATCGTTGATGAGATTGTAGAGGCAGAGAGCCCCGAGCAGAAGCAGAGACTCCTGGAGCAGATTATAACCAAAGTAAGCGGGGTCCTTAAACCAAAGGTGAAAAAAGAACTGCTCTTTGTGCAACTTGAATTCTTCTTGTACTTATGTAGGGCAGAGGAGAGTATCAAATACATTTTAACTACGTTTCCTATGATTCAAGCTAAACTTGGCCTATCGATTAATTTCTCACCGTTGTTTACTATGCAGAAGGATTATCAGGCATTTATGAAAGAAGCGATGACCGGGATTACCTTGGGATATAAATATGACTTGCCTGACAATGAAAAGACCGGGAAGTTCAAGCTGATTGAATACACTGCTGTGGGCCGTCTGCTGCTTCATGATTGGTATAATCTGTATCAAGAATGTGACGGGAAAGCAGGTCCTGCGGTTGTATTTCTCTCTGGAACCAGTCATGCTCCGAAGTCGGCTCATTATGACTTGAAGACACCTTCAGAATGGTTGCTACGAGCAAACCGCAAGAGCTCAGTTATTCAGATGAATTATAAGCCCGTGCTTGATGAGGTTCGTGGAGAATTTTATTCGGTGTCAGGTATTCGTGATCCAGAACAAAGAGATCAATATTTAAGTGGGATGGTACAGCATCTAAAGCCAGATATTGAATATGAACTGAATCACTGGAGAACTGAAGGTAACAACAGGAGAGTATTGCTGGTTGTGAACTCTTATGATGATGTTGAAACAGTCTGCAGTGTTTTTCGAAATGATCGAACTTGGACGGGCAGATATAAGGCGCTCTCAAGAGATGATGGTCACCAAGAAGATCAGTATTCCAGAGTATTGATCGAGTCCTTTTATCGGAACCGGGCTGAGGTATTGATTGTACCCCTATTGTCCGTTGGTCGGGGATATAACATATTAGATAGTCAGGGAGAGGCCCTTTTCGGATCAGTATTCTTTTTGGTTCGTCCTTACCCCATACCCAATGATCTGAATTATCTTGTTCAGGTCCTGCATGCGTATTTGCCAGAATATTTGCGTCGGATAGAAGGAAAGAACCTTGTTTACGATAAGGCGGTTACCAAACTACGGCAAATTAGCAGCGGTAAGCTGGAGCATATGTATATGAAACCGGATTTCTGGTCGATCTTAAGTCCGAAAGAAAGAGAGATTATGGGGTGGTACACTTTTGTTCCGGTGTGGCAGATGATCGGCCGTATGCTGCGTGGGGGATTAGATGCCCGTGTCTACTTCTGTGATGCTAAGTTCAACGCTAAGCCAGCAGGTAACCTTGAAGGATATTCGATGCTTGAAGTATGGGCAGCAATTATGCACAAGAACAAGAAGGATACTATTTTCCAAAGTTTATATGGGCCCTTTAGCGAAGCGATTCATAATATGAATATGGGAGGCAGTATATGAACAAAATGGAGCTCTTTGCACTGGAAGTGAATGAAGCGGTATTCTATCATGAAACGATTCATGTCATGCATATGCCGGACAGCTGGCGCAATTTTTTTATTACACAAGCGACACCTCAAAACCACAAGCTTGCATATAAGGTTGAACCTCTTTGCAAGAAGCTAAAGAGTATATTCCCTGAGATTGTTCATGTGGATTTAAATAATAGAGTATTGCAAAAAAACTTGCCATGGATTGTTTCTACTGTTGAAATTCCAAAGTCTCATATTAAAAAGCTCACTCTAGGCTGGTTTGCACATTTAAAAGGATATTCAGCAGCTAATCTACCGGAGGAGATTAAAGAGGCTGAAATGGAATGGGAAACTTCTACTTTTGGTGAGCTTCATGAATCTATTGATAAATACCAATGGCTTCCTGGCTTGGCAGCTCATAAGTTCTGTGAAGAACTGCGAACGGTTGAGTTAGGGCAAGGTATTGTAGAGGAACTCCAGTTTCATCATACGATCTTTAATAATCAGCATGAATGTGTCTCCACTCCGATCAGGAAATCACCGAAACACGATCCTTTTTCTTATGTACTAAAGGTTGAACTGAAGAATCGTGGTGGGGATGCTGATAGACCGCTTATTCTTGTAACTGTAGGTACAAGGCGGTATTTGAAGAACGCACAAATTAAGGAAGGTTCCTGTTATTTAAAAGCGGATCATGCCTGTTCTGTTCTTGTGTCAGTCCGTAATCCGTATACGTTGCAAGAGAAGCTTTCTTTCTCACAGCTTCAGTTTGAGCGTCGTGCTGGTAGTGGACAGGGAACACCGCCTTTTGCAGTCTGGAAAACAGCCCTGGATGGCTTGTATTGGGATGTTCTGTACGGAGAATCCTTCGAACCTGATATGTTGCTCTCTAATCCTGCTGTATTCTTGGACGGAAATGGTGAAGTTACTGCCTATGTAGTCAATCATCATTCGTTCAATGGCAAAGGTAACTTTGTGAAGTCAGGACTCGGGTTGTCGGAGAAAAGTGGTCTGTTTAATATGTTTAAAGATGTACTTGCTAAGTATCATCTAACAGCGTTATTGCATATTCCGGAGATCCCTCGTAAGCGTATGAATGACATTCGGTTCCCCATTGTCGCGCATCAAGCAGAAAAGCTAATTATTGAGGTTTATAGTAGTGAAGCAATGTTTACTGCAATGAAAGAAGTTTATACGACTGAACAAAAATCACTGGAAAATAAATCAATAATCTTTAATCGTCAAATTTCAGAGAATGTTTATGGGCTCAATTGCGATAAGGATGTAACCGTAGAATTCGTACACTGCAATCCTGTTGAAATTGTAAGTGAACTGGAAGCTGGAACATATAAAGCTGATGTTGCCTTTATCAAGCGAGTGAATCAAATTAACAAGCTGCTTAATGAAGAACGCTCTTCCGGGGATCAGCGGACATTGGCATTAATGGAGATTGCGCCTAAAGAAAACTGGAGCAAAGACGGTGATCCTAAGAGAGCTATAAGGGAAGGGATGAAAAAGGCAAGACGTCTTACTCAGTTCATACATCCTCTTACTGGAGATGAGAAGGGGGATACTGCTCGCATAATCAATGCATTATTTGATTTGCTTAATGATGCAGGCTTCCTAAGCAACAATGTGACCAAGCTAGATTCATGTGGTCCGGTCCTGTCCTTTAATATTTTAAAAGCAGACAAGAAACATTTACCTGTCATATCGAAAATGGACGGAACTGAGATGATGTTAAAGATATTCGGAATTGAGTCATGGTTACCTTTAGGAGAGGCACCTTTTTATCTGGAACAGGCCAAAACGTTGGAAAATCCGGGCAAATGGAATCAAAGCAAACAGGTTTTTCTGGATTTTATGGTCAGAGCTATTGAGAGTGAGCTTGGTCAAGATGTAAAGCAGCTAACAGTAATAATCAATGCGACACTGAGAAAGGACTGGCTTCCAGTCATTCGAAATACTGACCTTCAATACGATAAAGTTCCTTATCTGAGCGAACGACTAGTAAATGATGCCCGTCTTAAGTTTATACGTGTCAATATGACGGATGATGTGCCACAATATAGGATTATTGAAGATGATGCTGAAGAGAAATTCAACAAAGCTTCGGGGATTTTCAAAGATCCACTAGGGATTTATTATGGTGTTGGTGGAAGGCCAAGAGCATGGTCTGGTGTGAGAAACGAAGATATCAAGTTCCTGTCTCCTAGCAAACTATTGCTTCAGCAGAAAGCGGTTGAGTACATTCCTCTGGGAGAGCTGGATGAGATGGAACGTGATGATCTGGCTAATTTAGTTGATCAGCTACGAAGAGTAGGTCTGAATTACGATAAACACACAATATATCCGTATGGTATTCGGATCACAAAAATTCTGTCGAAATATTTAACTGGGGAAGAGAAAAATTATGATCCGGAGTTTGATGAGGGAGTGGAGTTTTGGGAGGAGGCTGAGGAGTTGGTGTAGTGTGTATTCTTATAGGAACAGGCAATATAAAGCTGAGATTAATCAAGACGACATACTTGTCGTCTTTTTTAGTTAGCAAGGACTTCCGACCTGTTTTGTCGAATTAATTCGAATAAGGGAATATTTTCAAATGAACATACGTTCGCTGACATGTGGATGTCTAGGTAATATGGTCTAATGGAAACAGGCGGTAAGATGAATGGATGGAGGCGGAGTAGAAATGGCGTTTCTGAAATGTTCAGTATGTTCAAGTATGCTTAAGGCTGTTCAAATATCTCATAGAATTAGTCAGGTTGGAGAGCAGCGGAGATTAGAGTATACCCCCACTGGAATCCAATGTTCAGATTGGTCACCCATAATGGAAATCTATAAAAATCATCTGGAAGGAGTCTACTGCCCGGAATGTCAGGCCGTTGTCCATCTGGAAAAAGCTGAAATTCCGTTGTGTGAAGATTCTCGGATTCCGGGTGTGAGCAGTAGTGAGTTCTCCGCTCATGAAGTTCTGGAGAAGCTAAAAGCATTAGCCGATGTTGAGGATGCAGAGATCTACGTACATACGTTACCGGCAAAAGAAGCTATTTATGCAGAAATTCCAGATTTCACACCGCAGCCGATACGGGAAGCTTTGAGCCGAATGGGCATAAATCAACTTTATGATCATCAGAGGGAAGCAGCAGAAGCGGTCCATGCAAAATCTAATGTGGTGTTAGTTACTTCTACTTCTTCCGGAAAGACCTTGTCATACAACTTACCTATTCTTAGTTATCTTTATGAACACCCGGAAGATAAAGCTTTGTACCTGTTCCCAACCAAAGCCTTAGCTAATGATCAGTTGGATCAGCTCAAACGGTTTGGCGAAATAAACCCATCTGCTCAACCATCCTTGGATGATTGGTTTGAGACCCCATTGAAGTTGGGCGAACGTATCATTCATGTAGGTCGACTGGATGGGGATACCGAAAATGGGCCAAGGCAGCGGATCATGGAACAAGCACAGATATGGATGAGCAACCCGGATATGATTCATCATTCTATCCTTGGTCAGGTGCAAGTGTTGAAATATACTTCTGGTCAGCATATCCGAAATTATCTCAGAAATCTCAAATTCATAGTGTTGGACGAGATGCATTTGTATCGCGGTACGTTTGGGTCCCATGTTGCACTTGTACTACGCCGATTGCTTAAGGTTTGCCGTGAGCTAGGAAATACCCGAAACATTCAGATCATAACCAGTTCGGCTACTATAGATAATCCGGTGAAATTGGCTCAGGATCTAACAGGTCTTAAAGAGTTTGTACTCATTGATACGGATGGTTCAGCTCATCAGCGCAAAGAGATCGTTCTATGGAATCCAGGGATATCAGCTGGTGAGCAGGTTAGACGTGCACCCTCAACGGATGCAATTACGATTGCTAAGCAAGCTATGACAGTCAATCAGAAAGTAATTAAGAGTATTATCTTTCAGCCCTCCCGGAGTCAGACGATGGTGTTTACCAAATATATTAAAGACGTTTTAAGACAGCCTCTTCGCTTGCCAAAGGAACGTGTCGAAGGAGAAAAACTAGCTGCCTTTTACACGGGAATATTGCCTAATGAGACTCGGAAACGAATTATCGAACGTCTGAAATCCCACGACATCCACGTCGTTATTACTACGAATGCACTTGAAGTAGGGATTGATATTGGTGATTTGAGTCTGGCTGTCTTGGTTGGATATCCTGGTTCGAAGGCGGCATTCTCACAGCAGATCGGACGTGTAGGGCGGAAAGGTGAGGGTGTTGCCATACTCATCTGGCAGGATGATCCGCTTCAGCAATATTACATGCGTAATCCGCATGAATTTCTGCATAAAGCGCCTGAAGTTGTAAGAATTAATCCGACTAATTATAAGCTATTGGCGCTTCATTTACCTTTACTCCAAGAAGAACTTGGGCGGGATTTAACGGAAATAGATCTGAAAAGTATGTTTCCGAACCTACATGAGGAATTTATTCAATCCGTCTTGCAGACCGCAGTTGCAGCAGAAGGAACAGAAGAAGCGGTTGTAGATAAGAAGTTTAGTCTCCGTTCAATCTCAGGTCAGAGTTATAGTGTTTCTATTCGTGGGCAGAATTATGCAGTTGTGGATGGGTTGGATGAATGGAGCGCTATGCGAGATTTTCATGAAGGAGCCATCTACTGGACACCAGGGGATCGAGCATACCGAGTGGATTCTATTAATCGCCGGAAAGGTGAGATTATTCTTTTGCCTATCCAGGAGCTAACTTATCATACTCAATCTTCTTATAGAGATACTATCGATATTATACAGACGTACCAGAGACATGATTTTGAAGAGCTTCATATGGCTTATGGTGAGTTAGAGATTAAGAGAAGTGTATTTGGCTATAGAAAACTGTTCTTTGGGCAAAAGAGTGATTCAGAACAAGTGGCTCTAACTCATCCATCTGTAACGAAATTTGCTCCAGAAGGAACGTGGCTAACCATTACAGATTCAGATTGGCTGCTGCTAAAAGAGAATATCCAGGAATGGGCAAGTGAACATCGAACTACCGAGATGTTGAAAGAAGCTTCACTTCATGCCGCCCAGCATGCTATGACGTCGGTAATTCCGGATATGATCATTTGTGATGCTAATGATTTTACAGGTTTCTCTGCAAGCGGAATGTCTGCTTTTGCTAATCGACCGGTTATCGGGTTCTATGGAGAAAATGGATCTGGGCTTGGAACGATCGAGGCAATATATGAGAACACGCCTAAGGTAATGCGTAAGGCACTTGAGCTTATGGAGAGCTGCCCTTGTAGTGAAGGATGTCCAAGTTGTGTTCAGCTCCCCGGTAAGTACAATGTTGAACTATTTAAACCTGGAGCAAAGATACTCCTGAAATCTTTAATCGAGAGGAACGATTAAGAAATGCCTCTGATATGTTCATCTTGTGGAGCAGTTAAACCCTATGGCGATTTTGTACAGATCAGCTATAAAGCTGACCCTAGAGGCTATCGTCGGGGAATTCAGCAACGAGCGAATGGTGTCCACATCACCGATTGGCAATCCCTTGAAGCTGAATATGAGAGCGATAGCGAACAAGAAGAAGGCATTTTTTGCATTGAAGATGGAAGTCCCATAATGAGCAGTTTGCTTATGACGGAAGAAATGGATTTGCTTCTAGATAGAAGGCTACCACTTCAAGAGACATTTCATAGCAGTCTCCTTGCCGGACAATTAGTAGAACTGAGCAAACGCCTTCGAGCGGATGTATTTGTCCATGAAACTGATGAGATACAAGGCATGTACGATGAGCATATACCAATGGAGAGTTGGATGCGTAGTAAGCTTGAAACAATGGGAATTAATAAGCTCTATAAGCATCAGGGTGAAGCAGTCGAAGCGATAAGACAAGGACGGAATGTAGTTATTTGCACAAAGACGGCATCTGGTAAATCGTTGTCATATAACATTCCAATTATGGAAAAACTCGTAGCTGATCTAAATGCTTGCGCGCTCTATTTATCGCCATTTAAGGCCTTGGTCGAGGATCAATTTGCTCATTTACAACAGTGGGCAGATTTGGAAGAAGAAAATGTAAGCAACTTCAAAATGGCTGGTTTCTCTAAGCTTAAGGTCCATGGAACAGAAGTGCCTGCTGGCCTTCTTTTCGGTCAACGTAATATTCCTCAGCATATGAGGAAGGACCAGGCCTCCAATTTGGTATTTGAACAGGGACGCTATTGGCTAACCAATGTTCATTATTTGCATCCCATTCTTCAAAGCATAGGAGCACAGACAGGAAAGGCTTCGCAGTTAATTAGATTCTTAACGAATCTCCGTTATATCGTAATAGATGAGCTGCATCATTACTCCGGTATGATTGGTTCAAAAGTGGCTATGGTCATTCGCCGCTTAAGAATGTTATGTGAAAGATTAGGCAATCGGGAGATTCAATTCATTGCATGTTCTGCTACTATAGCCAATCCTAAATATTTGGTTGAGGAATTAACAGGTAAGAGGGGGATACAAGGGTTCCATGAAGTTATGGAAAGCAACGCACCGATTAATAAAAAGGATATTGTTCTATGGAACCCTGGTCTTATAGATATAGAGCATAAAAGAAGAGCAGTTGCATCCGATCTTTATGAGATCCTAAAAACGGTTTACAGAAATGGGCAATGGCCGAGAAGTATTATTTTCTCTAGTAATCGTCAAAAATCTCAGCTTTTAAGTAGAGAACTCAATATGATTCTAAGAACACACCTTAATGAGTCCGGATCAATAGAATTGAAAGAAGGTCAGGACTTATTTCTTCCGTATCATGCTAATTTACCTCAAGAAATCAAGGAACAAACTATAAAGAAGCTACAACAAGGTGAAATATTAGGCGTTGTCGCTACTAAGGCCTTGGAGGTAGGGATTGATGTGGATTGTCTGGATCTATGCATCATGCTTGGTTACCCTGGATCTCATGCCTCCTTCTGGCAACAAGCAGGTCGAGTAGGCAGAGGCGGAGATGGTTTAGTTGTGATGATGTTACAGGAGGAGCCATTACAACAATATTATGCCCGTAATCCGCTAGAATTCTTCCAGCAGATACCGGAATCTGCTGCTATTAACATTAACAATCCAAAAATATTAAGGGAACATCTTGTTTATGCAGCGCATGAGCAAGGAGGGACGATCTACAATGCAATTAATTACGTTCGTGCCAGCGTCCTTCGGAAGGTATTAGCTGAGGTTGACGAGCAATGGCAACAGGCTGAAGGAAAACTTATGTATATGGGTGAGTCTCCAAAGTATCTGCCATTGATTGCGATGGGTGAAACATACACCGTCGTGAGTAAGAGTGGATGGAACGAAACAATATTGTTTCAGAATGTAGATACTCGTTCCTTGATAAGGGATTATCATGTAGATGCGATCTTTTTGGGATCAGATAACCGAAGTTATTACAAGGTAAAGTGGATCGATAAGAGGCAGCGGAAGGTTCTAGTGGAACAGGTGAGATCGGACTATCTTACACGAGGTATTGTACGGGATAGTATCGAAGTGAGTGATATTACTAAGCTCATATTAGTTGGTAATGAGTTGAAAGCGAACATTGGGAATATAATTGTAAAACGAAACACATTCGGCTACAAGAAAATATACACACACAATGAAAAACCATCAGAAACGGTACAGCTAACCAATACCTACCCTGTTTCGTTTCAAACAGATGCACTATGGTTGCTGTGGGATGAACAAGGTAAAAGTCAGCTTAGAAATCTTTTAGCGGGCATACAAACAGTATCAGATCTTACATTCGAGGAGCTTCTCGATGGAAGTATACATGCAGCTGAACATGCTCTAGCCGCAGCAATTCCAGCTATTGTGAAATGCAGCGCTGCTGACTTTCAACATGTCTCATTTCACTCGAGTTCAACTTTGTTCGGGATGCCAGGTTTATTTATATATGATAGCCAAGTCGGAGGGGGATCAGGGATCGTAGAGGTTGTTGCTGAAAAGTTTAACGTGCTGTTGAAAAAGGCTGAACTAATGATGACAAGCTGTAGATGTTCTAATGGCTGCCCGTCTTGTGTCCAGCTCTTCCAATGTGAGCGTCAGAATGAACCATTGCATAAGGCCGGTGGGGTGGTTGTTATTCAGTCACTTCAGAGACATTTTAAGGAAATTATATAAGAGTTATTTAGAGATCGAGAATTAAGGCATTTGTGTGATTGAAATGAATGGTTTGAATTAATGAAATTACAAAATTTGAGAGGATTAAAAATCATGGCAAGATTTAAAGAATGGGATACTTCAGATGTCTATCGCTACGCGAATGAATGGAAAGAAAAAAGTCTTATGGATGGGTCATCTTTGCTCTGGCCATCGGAAAAGATATGGACTACTGATAATTTGAACGCATTTAGAGCTTGTTTCATTGATAATACCGATGAATCAACAGAAGCATTCGAAACGAAATTGAAGGGACAACTTAGTGGCCAGAAATCAGAGGTTGTGCAGCTCGCTTGTGAACTGGTCTACCTGTATCTGCTTTTCCCATCCAGCATAAGCTATCGCAGGAAGAAAGAACTGCTTAAGACAATAGCCTCTTTTGCGAACCTATTACTTGATGATCAGAATAATGCTCTAACTGCTCTTGAACATGGTATCGGTGGACCGGGAATAGCCTACAATACAAGACGCTATAATGAGATACGATACATAGCAATATTTGCTGATACTATGCTGCAAATGTCAGAAGAAGAGAGGAAAGAGCTTGCAGCAGATCATCTAAAAGTTCGCGGTTTGTTAGATAAACTTAAGGAAGAAGGGAATCCACTCTCCCGCCATATTCTTTTGCATCTGTTTTATCCTGACCTGTATGAGCGAATGGCGAGTGCTAGTCATAAACAACAAATAGTCGAGGCTTTCTTGGATATGCTGGATGAGGATTCTATCCCTGTAGATGTAGATGAGCGTATCCTAGCAATTAGAAAACAATTAAGTGAAATTCTCTGTGAACCGGATCTTGATTTTTATCGAAGTCCTCTCATGGAGTGTTGGGATTATGGTGATCATGAAACAGATGTGCTTCCGATTCAAGGTTTAGAAATCAAAAAGCAAATTGTTATATATGGGCCTCCAGGAACCGGGAAAACCCATGAAGCGAAAGAATTAGCAGAGCGTTTTATTCGGCAGGAGACATTGCGTCAGTGGGGAGCGGGTAAGTTTTTTAAGAATCAGAATAACATAGATGAACTGTTGCAGCAGAGGGTTCGGCGTGTACAATTCCATCCCGGTTATGGTTATGAAGATTTCATTCGAGGAATGCAGCTTGAACAGAATCGGACCGTTTACAAAAATGGTGTATTCATGCAAGTCCTTGAAGATGTGAAGGCAGCGGAAAACGGAATAGGTAAAGGCCTGCCTTTTGTCTTCATTCTGGATGAGATGAACCGTGCGGATTTAAGTAGGGTGCTGGGGGAGTGTTTCTCCTTGCTGGAAGATCGGGAAAGTGAAGTGCTGCTAGCTGGACAGGATGGGAACTCATTTTCGCTTGCCGTACCTGACAATCTTTATATAATTGGGACCATGAATCTGATTGACCAATCGTTGGAACAAGTTGATTTTGCACTTCGCCGCAGATTTTTATGGTTTTTCCGGGGGTTTGAACGTGAAGACTTAATATCCTTGGTGAAAACTAAATGGGAACGATGGCCGCAAAAGTATGGTAAACCCCGACAATGGAGCCGAGTAGAGGAGGAGTTTGAAGAACTCGCAGATCGGTGTGTCCGGATAAATACATTAATAGCTAATCATGAACTCATGGGACCACTCTACGTCATTGGTCATACTTATTTCAGCGATGTTGTTTCTTTTGCACAGAAGTACATTTATTCTCAACCCGGAGTTCAGCAGGTTTTATGGAATCGAAAAGGGCAGGGTCGTGGACCAATTTCTGGGTTGTGGAATTATTCGCTAGCTCCATTATTGGAGCAATATCTGTCTGGAGCAGATGCATACGAAAGAAAGTTGTTAATGCAACAGGCGAAAGACATATTTCTAAAAGGGCAAGTATGAGAACTTCACAGGGAAATATAGAGATTATTGCGAAAGATTTATCTGAGATCAAGCTGAGACATAACGATGAGAAGCTATGGATACAGGATTTATGCTGTAATTTGGACAAAGAACGTTTCACCTTTCGTCTTACTGGGAAAATAGCAGATGAAGAGCCAATTATCGAATTCCGCAATGGACAATGGTATGCGGGACGTTATGTGGGGGAGATCAGCTACAAGGGGAGAACGCTGCGAATCATACCTCGTTATGAAAGCTCATTCCATCGCTGGATCAGTAAGATTTGGGGAGTGCGTATGATTCAGAGCAATGGATCTTATCGTGGATCTAACATGTGGTTGTGGGAGCTGATTGCTCGAATTTGGGGTGATCAGCTTATGCGTGGAAGCAAGCACGGTCTACCTTATACCCGCATAGAGGAAACTTTGAAACTGCCTTCACTGCGCGGTCGTATGAAAGTAATGGAAACCGCACTTGAGGTAGGGAAAGGGACAAATCGTCTCGTGAGTTTATCTAGAACCAAAGTCATTCATCCTACTATTTCCAATGTTCTCAGCAAAGCTTACCGCCAAATTAAGAAAGAGCTGGGTCATGGTGATGACCGCACTTGGCTTTCTGATAAAGGAAGGGAGATTATCGGGCTTCTACTTCAAACATCAGCAAGCAGCTTATCGAACTTCACTGCGGCAAATAAACTACCTCAGATAAAATATACTGCGATCCTGGAGTCATATCGTTCAGTCGTAGAATTATCGTTGAAGATATTACATCAGAAATCGATCGGTGCTACTTCGACAGGAACCCAAGAGATAACAGGAACCTTGCTAGATATGGCTGAGATTTGGGAATTATATGTGTACCATTTGTTAAAAACTACTGTAGCAGGAGTTGAAGTTGTCCATACAGGGCGGGAGAGAGAGGCATCTGGGCACCTGTTTCAAAACATGGATGGGCACAAATTAGCAGCCTTGAAGCCGGATATTTTATTGAGGAATCCCTTATCAAAACAAGTACTTGCCGTCGTGGACGCTAAATATAAGCATACGTTTGCAAGTCTATCCAAGCCAACCGGTTTGGAGCGAAATGACCTTTATCAAATTCATGCGTATATGGATGCCTTTTCTAGTCCGGGCAATACTGTTCCAGGAGTTCTAGTGTATCCTGATGAAAGTGAAGCTAAAATTCGTCAATATCAGATGGGGAATCCTTGGAGTTCTTTTCAACAGAAAAGCGATCTGTATTTTTATGGGGTGAACGGAGAACTAAGCGAGGGAGAGCCGACTAAAGGATTGACCCTGTCTGAAGAAAAATTTTGTGCGGGAATACGTGAATTAATTGGAGTGAAAATAACTAAGATACCAGAGTTTCAGTAAAAGTGGTGGAAGACCTTTTAAATGAGTGACTAAGCTTCCACCACGTAAATGAACTCGAAATTATCTGCGTAGGAGGAACTTATGCGAACTGGAAGTACACTTATGCCCTTATCAGAAATTGAATTAATGCCTCTGCAATATGCCGTAATAACAAGATTGGAGAGAAACGGCTTTGCATATATATTTGATGAGGTTGGTTCAGGGAAAACAATTCAAACTGGACTAGCTATTTGGAACATCATTAAAGATAACCCTAAAGCAAGAATATTGATAATTTGTCCTAAAAGCATTACATACAATTGGTACAGTGAACTTTTACAAAAATTTGGATTTGATTTTAAGATTGTTGAGGGAATCAAGGGTTCTCTTTTTAGCTGTGACCCTCGTATAGCTAATCTACTTATTACAGGTTCAGATGCAAGTACGAAAGCGTCTAGGCCGAATGAAGGGTTAAATAGATTAGCACAGGAAAATGAGGTGACTGAACAATCAAGTGATTCATGGTGGGATCTAATTGTTATTGATGAGGCTCACGAATTTAAAGGAACCTCATCTTCTCGTTTCCAGACTATCAGGAAAAACTATTCTGCAAAAAAGGTTCTTTTTTTAAGTGCGACACCTATAAAAAATGCAATAGATGAATTAGAAACTGAGTTAGAGCTTGTTGCCACTCTATTGAAAAAGGAAAAAGAGAAAGGAAGGGTTTTGCCAACGCTTGATAATTCCAAGGAATATCTTGGCTTAAAGTTATTATCTCTCGATCCCCAAAATCCGTTTTCTCGAAATTTTAAAGAAATAATTCGTCTATGTAAAGCAAATGTTGTAGGAGAACAAATTGACTCTGATGCCCATTATTTTAAAAACAGGGTCATTCATAGACTGACATACAATATTAATCATGAAAATTGGAAAGCCATTACGGAACACTTAAAAGGATATTATGGGTTTGGTTATTACCAAGCTATCGGGAATATTCATCAATTGGTTTTCCGTAATAGTATAGATATTGACCCTAAGTTGAGTGAATGTCTTATATACCTAAAAGATAAAGTGAAAAGTAATGAGAAGGCAGTTATATTCTGTACCCGAAAGGCTACAGTGGAATATATTTGTGCTGCCCTTCGAAAGGAATTTGGTAAAGACGGAGTACTTGGCATGACAGGGGATACACATGAGATTGGAGAACGAAAGCAAGTTCTCGCCAGAATTGGCACGATGAAAACCAATCTTGGTGAATATGAATATGTCAGGTTTCTTGTAATCATAGATAAGTTAGCGACGGTGGGCCTAAACTTACCCACTTTTAATCACATTGTTAACTATGAATTACCGTTTACGCCCGCTGATATAGAACAACGATTTGGTAGAATTGATCGTATTACTGGTCAAGATCATTATGACTTGCATATGGTTTACTTTTGTGAAGAGCAGCCTAATAATGTGGAATATGCTGCGCTTGACAGTGCATTTATTAATCTTTGTGTGACAAAATTAGTTTGGAGTATTTTGGACACCATTCCATCCAAGAATACAATTATTGATATCATTAGCAATGACATTAATGTAGTCGCTTTGCGATTTGCTTTCGTTAAAACATTTCTTGATATTGAGAAGAAATGTAATGTGGATTGGGATATTTCACTAGAAGCGATGTACGCTTACATTGAAGAAGTTCTTGGAGTCAATGAAGATTATACTTTTCAATGCCAACTTTTTTATCAAGAAATTATTAAAACAAGGGATTCCGATTCACAAGTAACCTTTGTTGAAATAATGAGTCACATGCAAAATCAGTACTTAAAATCATTAGCTGTGGTGTTAGGTAACGATAACTTATGTCAAATGTTTTTAGATAATGAAATGACAATATCAGAGTTTGTTGAAGCCGTTGGGCTCCAAAGAAAAATTAAGACTGATAATGCGATTTTTTATAAAGACGAACTAGAAAACATAGTACCCATTACTCTTAAGGATCTGGCAAAAAAAATTGTTCCTAATCCAAATGAAGAAATGACCAAACTTTATTCAGAAGTGAAGCAAATTCAAGATGAACTTAAAAGCTTTCAACTGGAATGTGGAAAAATTTGCGAGAACAATAATGTGAATTTCAAAAAATTAGGTGAGCTTCTAGTTAACATAGAGGATAATAGCATATTTCTTTCAGCAACTCTGATTAATATCTATAAACATTTACTCAAAAATCGATATATTAGCATGAATCTTTCCGAGTTTATTACTGGTTGGAATGAAAGGCGGAATGAGTAATATGACATGGCAAGAAGAATTAAAAGGTTTGTATAAACAATATATAAGCCCTGATCCTGGAAGTCTAAGTTGGGTGCTTCTAATGGATTTATTTGAGATGAATACATTGGATTTAAACAAGAAAGAATCGCCGGAACTTGATGAAAAATTGAGTAGTTATACCCAAAGTCTCTTGCTAGATGGGGATACATTCAGTAAAGAGTTTTTGGATGTCTATTCCGTTATTGATTCGACGAAGCAAGCTGTACGCGGCGAATACAGTCAGCGTTCTATAATAAAAGAACTATTGCAAAATGCGTTTGACTGCAAGTATGGAAATGAAACAATAGAAATAGAAGTAGCGTTCTCCAAAGAAACCCAGTATAACATCATATCTTTATCCTATAACGAACTAGGTTTTGACAATTATAGTTTACTGAAATACTTGTATTTAGGTAAGAGTCAAAAAGAGAAGGGGCTACATGAAGGACGATTTGGCATCGGAGCTAAGTTTGGTGTATTTTATCATACCGATGAAATTGTATTACAAAGCACTAACGGAACCAATAAGTACGATATTTGCATTGAACGAAAAACCAATTCTCTAAAAGAAACATATCTCGCAATTAATCCCGAAAGATTTAAAGTGGAGTCTACAAATGAGAATAAAACTTCGACTACAATACAACTTAAATTACTAGAAGATACTTTATTTAATGCAATTCATACTGATTTCGAGATGTTATTAATCAAGAAAGGTGATTATGTAAATATAATCGAATTCTTCTTTGCTTTGAGAAAAGCTGCGAATCGAGGCATAAAGAAAATTTCTTTAACGGTACAATTGAATACAGGTATTAAACAAAATTATTTATTCTCGTATTCCAAAGATAGTTGTTCTCTCCAAGTAGATGGAAAAGAATACTTAGTGTTTACCTCATTTGATTCACTAGATAGTGGTATTTCATATCTTGTTCCACAAAGAATTAATAAAGACTCAAGTAAATACTTGGAAAGTGAAAAATTTCGTTACTTTTCTACATATGAATTAACAGAAGGTGAGTCGCACTCTGCATTTTTCATAAGCGTCCCTAACAAATACGTGGGTGTGGATAGAAAAGGTTTGCGTGATCCAAGTTTGATTGAGTCTTTTATTGTACGAGACTTATCAGAAATGATTCAGAATGAGTCTGTTTTTAATGAAAATACACTGTATCATATATTGGAAAATCCTTACTCATATTCATACCTGATTCAATTTATGTTTAATTTTATGTATAAATTTAACACTGATAAAAATGCTAAGTCAATTAATTACCTATTGAGTAAAAGTGAAATTAGAGTTGGTAACCAATCATTTCCTATCGTTAAGACTCAGACTAGAATGATAAGAACAATTAAGTCTTTCGACGAAAAAAGTATTTTTGATAGAAATTGGGAAATATTGAACTGGGAGTATGCATTTTTAGTTTATTGTCGGGCACCAGTAGATAACCCGTATGATGGGCAACGTTGTGTAACATATGAGTATACGATATATTTTTATGAGCGTGGAATTAAGGAACCTAAGGCTTTTAAATATAATTTTGAAATTAATTATAATTCTAAAAAAGCTAATAACCATGAAGATTATTACATTAGACAACAAACTTATAAGGAAAAAATAACTGCATTTTATTACTTGTTTGAACATTATGCTCAACCTGTTTCAGAGTTGTCAGAATATAAAAAATGGATTGCATTAGAGTCGCTTGGTGAGTTAAATAAGAAAGATACGATAAACACAACACAAGAACTCAGCACTTTACTGCAGATCATTGGTAACCTTAGAATGGGTCTCGAATTTAAGGAACCTAATAAATGTATAGTTGATAGTAAAGAGTATAGTCTGCATAATTTCAACTTTCAAAATGGGATTTCTGATTTAATTGAGGTCATGAAGTTAATCCCAAAGTGGAGCGAACCACATTACCTTATTTCGCAATTCTTTATTAAGCAATATTTCAACAGCATTGTACCATTTGATCGCAGACTAAATGAATTGATTCAACATGCAAATTCATTTGAAGTTGAAAAAGGATACTATCTTTCATTGAAAATCAAAGAGTTGAATTATAGTTATTATTCATCTCTAAGAAAGCATGAGTTATTCCAGGACTGGGATCATGTAGTTGATTTATCGTTACTATATGGTCAAGAAAATACTAAAGATGTACTGAGTTCTTTATCGAAATTACATCCGAAACTACTTGAAAAGCTGGATATTAATTCACTTTGTAGCGAACTCAACATGCGTCCAGATTCATTGGAAACTTTTGAATTATTTATGCCGGAAGATCTTGCTAAAATACTCCCAATTGAACCAGAAAATTTATACGCTAAAGTTAGCAATATATATTTTGTGGATGTTAAGAAAGAATCATCCTGTCTTATTGGACTTACAAAACATAACATTTCACAGTTAGTATCACTGAATAGTATCGAGAAATTGATGGGGAATGATATTACGGAACTCTATGTTCTTTGCTCAAAACGAGATAAAAAAAGCATATGTTCGATTCTCGAATACTGGGTTACTGGAAAAAATGCCGGAAAATTGACTTTATTATCGGAACAAAAAGCAAGGGTGTCGCTTCTAGATCAATATCCCTATCACTATAAGCCATTCCCTCGGATCAAACAAGATGAGTGGAGTTTCTTATGTGAGCAAGCGTCCAATCTTGCTTCTTTGAGTGAGGACGAATTAAACCACCAGATACTCCGATTTATTAAGGACTTTAATACCACATTGTTTGGTTATGGTTATAAATGCAGCTTTTCTGCAGAATGTGGATATGAGGGGCTTAATGCGTTACCATTTCGTATAAAATTAGTGGAATACAATGGGTTGAGATTACCTATATTTGTATGTTGCAATGATTACTATGATATAGATGGTTGGAATGCTAAGGAAATTGAATTTAATGGAATTGAGTTATTTGATGTGATGAAAAGAATTCATAAAACAGCTGTTATTGACCCGGATTGTTATTCGGTTCACATAAATTATAATTACAAGGTCAAATACGAATCGCTAGAGATTGATACAGAGGAAAAAGAAATTATCGAAGATAGCAGCAATCCCGATTGTTTCAGGCAAGAAGTTAGACATCTTCGGCTGACACCATTTATGTTAGCGGTTTGGTATAACATATATTTGGGTTTTCAATAACCTTAAGCTGGTTATCTGGAAATATTAAATGCGAAGTATACTTGAACGATGCATGCAGCAAATCTACATTCTTATATGGGAATATGTGATTAGGAGGGAGTGTAAAGGAACAAATCAAATACAGTATCGACAGATTTCTAAAAAAAGTAAAAGATGAATAGAAGCTTGGAAATGTCGAAAGATTCATATTATTTCTTTAAGTGAATGAGTTGAAGATCGGTTTAAAAGTAGTTGTGACCTTGAACATCAAGCATATGTTCAAGGTCATTTTTATTTAACAAGTGTCCAAGCAGTACACGCATATCCTTCTACAAGGAGGGGATGCCGGGTGAATGTGAAACTTGTGGTAGGCGATTCCAATGACAGAGCACGTAATGCCTGTTATGATTACCTTCTAGAGAAGTTCAGGAGGGAGAAAAGTGATAGCTGTAT
The DNA here is from genome assembly GCF_037963285.1 of Paenibacillus sp. FSL H3-0329. Taxonomy (NCBI): domain Bacteria; kingdom Bacillati; phylum Bacillota; class Bacilli; order Caryophanales; family Paenibacillaceae; genus Paenibacillus; species Paenibacillus sp. FSL H3-0329. Next base: position 1,634,586 of record NZ_CP150150.1, read on the forward strand.
ATGCCAGAGTGAGTACGGAGGAGCAGGCGAAGCACGGGTTCAGCCTGAACGATCAAATTCGTCAATGCCGTCAGAAAGCGGGAACGAATAAGGTAAAGGAATATGTGGACGATGGGGTATCAGGTGAATTTTTGGATAGACCGGCATTAACCAAATTACGGGATGATATTCGAGAAGGAATTATTAATAAGATTATTTGTCTTGACCCGGATAGATTGTCTCGAAAGTTAATGAACCAACTGATCATAACTGATGAATTTGACCGGCGAGGGATAGAACTTGTTTTTGTTAATGGTGAATATGCTAAAACTCCTGAAGGAAATTTGTTTTATTCTATGCGTGGAGCTATAGCGGAGTTTGAGAAGTCAAAGATAACAGAACGTATGAGCCGAGGGAGAAAAGAAAAAGCAAGGCAAGGAAGAGTGCTGCGTGATTTTCAAGTTTACGGCTACAGTTATGATAAGGAATCAGAACAGTTTCTTGTTGATGAAGATGAGGCTGCTATAGTCAGACTAATATTTGATTTGTTTACACAACCCAATACAATTGTTCAAGGACTGAATGGTATAGCCTTATACTTAACCAGTAAAGGAGTACCCACAAAAAGAGGGGCTTCGATGTGGCATCGCCAAGTAGTAAGACAAATCATTATGAACCGAGCCTATATCGGTGAATTTTATCAAAATCGCTGGAATACAGAAGGCATGTTAGGGAATAAGCACAGGAACGATGAAGAAAAGATTCCTATGAAAGAGAGACCTAAAGACGAATGGATTCTTCTTCCTTGTCCTCCACTTATAGACGAGGCTCAATTCGAACATGCACAAATATTATTATCGGAGTCTAGAAGGAGATGGGCTCAAAAAAGCAAACACCCATATTTATTGAGCGGTTTGTTAAGATGTGGGGACTGCGGCAATACCATGACGGGACGATTGTCAAACAATTGGGGAAAGAAAGTACCGGAATATACAGACATTAAGAACACTGCAGGAGCCAAATCAAAGGGATGTGGACGAAGAATTAAGGCTCACCTGATAGAAGAACAGGTTTGGGACCAAGTGACAACCTGGTTAAACAATCCCGATGAAATCGCTGCAGCTTTGCAGGAAGAGAAGACCAAGGAGCCTTTTGAAACTGCTGAGATTATGAGGATTGAAAAGGAAATTGGGAAAACCAAAAACGCACGAAAGAAGCTAATTAAACTCTTTGCTGTTAGTGAAGATGGTATTGCTGAAGAAGATATTCGTCAAGAATTGAAGGAGCTTACGCAGAAAGAAGAAGGTCTAAATGCTCAATTGATTGAATTGAGCCATATGTTAAATTCAGCTCAAAATACAGAGTACAACATTCATGTCTTGATGGAAGCTGTTCAACATTACTTATCTAAAGGTCAGGCAGAACTTACTTTTGAAGAGAAACGTGATTTGATTCGTCAAGTCGTTAGAGAAATCAGGGTCTACGAAGATTCAGTCGAAATATTTACGTTTTAAAATATGCGCACTAATGACATTTAGATGGAAATTCTGATGCACCTGCGTTCGCTCAAGAAAACACGTAAAGACGTATCCCTGCATGATCCAATTGGGACGGACAAAGAAGGTAATGAAATTACACTTATCGATATCCTTGGCTCCGAAGCTGATGATGTCATTAAAGAAGTCGATCTGAAGATCGAAAAGAGTAAGATATATCGTAACCTTGATATTCTGGATGACCGGGAAAAAGAAGTTGTGGTTGGGCGGTTTGGATTGGATACAGGTGGAGAAGAGCGGACACAGCGGGAGATTGCCAAAGAGCTGGGGATCTCGCGGAGTTATGTTTCGAGGATAGAGAAGAGAGCGCTGATGAAGCTGTATCATGAGTTTTATAGGCTAAGCGGTAAACTCATAATCACAAGGTAGTATCCGTTAACCGGCATACATAGAAAGCTTCAAGGACCATATTAGAATTTTTTAGAGAAGATATAGTTCAGCGAATTTTTGTATTAAACCAACTCATAAAAATACATGAGAAAGGGAGAGGGCAAATTGTTAAGTGGTGCTCTGAAGAGTACATATATCCAGTCATCTTTTGCGATTATCCTGGGTATTGGGCATATTGCATTTTGGCTGTGAAGATATTTAGCTGTTGTTGCAATTAAAAAGAAAGGTACGGAAATCTTTAGTTAAATACAACACAAAAGCTTATTAAATATAACTAAATTTGAGTATCAAGCGAAATGAAAAACCACTTATGCTCGGAAATCCCAAGCTTGCTTAAGTGGTTAATCGTGCTTTTGAATCTTATAACAACCTTAAGTTGTCGGGTTCAGTGCCCCTTGATACTCATCCATTAAATTGTCGATAATCTGCTGTACGGACAAAATCTCTTTAATCTCATGAACTCTGGACCCAGCAAAAACCAATCCGTTCTTAACATCTCCTCTAAGGGAAGTGAGCAGGGATTCCATTGTACAGAAGCGATGTGAACAAACCTTTAGACAATTATAGCATTTGACTATCTTTAATTTGGCATCATTACTGATCCGGTCCGTAAATTCATTCCGAATCGCTCTACCTTCTAGACCCACAGTAGACTTGATTAGGACAGTATCTCCTTGCTGAGCATCTACGTACTTTTGCTTGAAGGCTAAGGGAGCATCACACTCAAGGCTAGCCACAAAACGGGTACCCATTTGAACACCAGATGCGCCGATCCGAAGGGCTTTTGCGATATCATCCCCTGTTAGAATTCCACCCGCAGCAATAACAGGAATCGAAACGGCCTCTAAGACTTCAGGAAGGATATCAAACATGGATCTGTCTGTACCTAAATGGCCTCCAGCTTCGAACCCTTCCACAACGACTGCGGAGGCACCAAGTCTTTCGGAAATTCGGGCTAATTTGGCGGATGAAACAATAGTTACGACAGGAGTACCATATTCTTTACCCCAAGCATAAATATCTCTAGAAATTCCGGCTCCGGAAATAATAAAGTCAACCTTTTCCTCCAAAGCAATCTTCATTTTTTCGGCAAAGTCCTTCACTGCGAATAGTACATTCACACCGATGTAGCCATTTCCTTTAGAGAGTTCTCTTGTTTTGCGAATATGCATTCTCAGCTCATCAGGAGTGATCCCTGTACCAGAGATGGTGCCGATCCCGCCTGCATTAGCTACAGCAGCGGCTAGTCCACTTAAGGATATGCCTACACCCATTCCACCTTGAATAACAGGAACTCTCGATTTAATATGTCCGAATTGGATTGTTGGAAGTTTCAATTACACACCTCTTTTGCAAGTTGTTGACATTATTAATACTCCTCTAGAGTAATAAGATATATCGTAACACAGCTAATTCTTTCCCGGATGTGACTGTAAACATGCTCAAACTATGTTAAATATCATGTCTTTCAACTGTTAAGTTGTTGATATCAAGTGAAAATTTAAGAAAACGAAGTGACTATTAAAAAAAGGACAATGAATAACAAAAAAAGAGCCATCCATCCGGTAAGACCTTCATACTTCTATCAACGCTTTTCTATCAAGAAAGTGGATTTTGACATCGTATCGTGTCCACAACCTCAAAAATTCGATAATGCCGGAGAAGACATGGAGGACTTAATCTCCATGGAACCATTGGCTTGATTAAAGCCATCGAGAGCTATCGTCCGAACAAAGGAACCAAACTAGCCACATTTGCTGCTCGTTGTATTGAAAACGAAATCCTGTTGCACCTGCGTTCGCTCAAGAAAACACGTAAAGACGTATCTCTGCACGATCCGATTGGGACAGACAAGGAAGGTAATGAAATTACACTTATCGATATCCTTGGCTCTGAAGCTGTATCATGAGTTTTATAAGGCGAAGCGGTGAGGATATTAGATAATAACTTAAGATTCACTATAGAGTGTTTTAAAAGCGACTTGCAAAAAGGGAGTTGCTTTTTTATGTGTGCCCAGCATTGGCGATCTATAGGGTTGAAGTTCCGCATACATCGTACAAAAATGGCAGACCTTGCGGCAAGCGATAGAAGAAAGAACCTATGAACCGAGCCCTTCCCCTACATAGAATTAGAAGGAATAACGGAATCGTGCAAAAAGTAACTTTCTTTGCTAAATAAAAATATCTATCATTCTTATATAATAAAGGTGACAAGGTATCATAACAAGATGCAGGTTATTCTGTAGTAGCCCGGTATTGTACAAATGTAAGAGAAGTATATGCATGAAGAATGGTAAATCATCAATGCCCAAGAAGACTAGACGTTGTAAGGAGACTTCGGTTTCTCCCAACAAGGAGCTTGGATCAACATAAAATAACCTCCGCGAGTGAGAAGGATAGGATGGATGCATCATGAAAAGGTACGGGGCGGTCGTGATAGGCTGCGGTTATATGGGCTCTCTCCACTTGGACGCGATATCACGACAGGTGCGGGTCCGGTTGATCGGCGTGGCGGATTGGAACCGGGACAGGGCCTCCTTAGTGGCAAGCCAATACGGAGCTGAGTGTTGGAGCACGGATTACCGGGTCTTGATAGAGCGTGATGATGTGGATCTGGTCATTATCGCCACGTACCCGTCCTCCCATCTGGGGATCGCAAAAGATTGTCTCGCTGCAGGGAAGCATATCCTATGCGAGAAGCCGATGGCGGGCAATGCACGGGAAACACAGGAATTCATGAAGCTGGCCCGTGGAGCTAAAACCAAGGTGCTGATCGGTCACATCCTTCGCCATAACACTACGTACCAGGCGGTTATGAAGATGATCCGGGAGGGCGCCATCGGCTTCCCTTTGGTCATCCGGCTATCCCAATTGAAGCCCTCCAAAAATTGGGCTTCCCACTTATCCCTGCTCCGGGACGTCTCGCCGATCGTGGATTGCGGCGTCCATTATATCGATGTGATGCGTTGGGCTACAGGGGCGGACGTAGTAAGCGTCAATGGGATCGGGCAGCGTCTCTACGAAGAAGTCCCGCCGTATACTTACAATTACGGACTCATGACCCTCCGTCTGTCGGACGGCTCCATCGGCTACTTTGAGACAGGGTGGGGCAAGGGGCTTCCGACTGATAACCGGAAGGAATTTATCGGACCGGCAGGCCGGATTCGCATCATATACAAGAACGAACGACCGCGAGAGGATCAGCATCTGGGGAATCTGATCGAGGTCGAAGACTACCAGAAAGGAGCGGTCCGGCAGATCAATATGGACTTCTCCGTAAAGCCTACGGGTGCCCAGCTGGACTATTTCCTGTCCATGCTGGAGAACAACTTGCCCCCTATACCGGCAATGGAGGAAGCCTGCCGGGCGATGGAGATCGCTCTCTTAGCCGACCGGGCGATCCATGAAGGAATTACGTTACCTTGCGCGAAATAAGGGTTGACCAACATGGTGATGGTAACAGGGGATGAACCGGTGCATGGTGTACACCTGCTGAGGAATAAATTGTCCACACCCATGCAAAGTACGGCAGCCGACATCAGTCAGTCGAACTGAGGGATGTATACGGTGCCGTCGGGTACCACCCGCTGGATCATCAACGGATTGCAGGGCTAGTAAGCTCCGGAGCCATATTCCGGGAGGTTCCATTCGGCGAGGTGAAGGTAGATTTCGACGCCTATTTCGCCGCATTGCAGGAGAACGGATACGGGGGGATCTGACCATCGATCGGGAAGTGGGGGATGCGCCCGAGGGGATATAGAGTGTGCAGTTCCATCATCCGCCAATACAGGTAACGGCAGACGGCCGTGCGAGATTTCGGGGATCGAGACTGCGTATTGGAAAACCGGTAAGTCGCGGGTCTAAATAATCAAGTTAATTAATAGGGTTGTTTTGCTGTGTTAGCCTAGTGGGATTTCCAACCGAAGGGAATGAACCATGGAAAGAAAATTAGAAACCTTAGTGATTTCCCGCCTGATAAATCAGACGGATGTTTCAGTTACAGAAGATTTCCAGATCATTAAACAGTATCAATGGCTTAAAGGATATAACCCGGTCGTTACAGCAAGATTAAATTACAGTCAGGAGGATCTGAAGCTTCAGTTTAAGGTTTACGAACAGAATCCAATACGAACATATAGAAACATGAATGATCCTGTGTATAAGGATAGCTGCATCGAGTTCTTTTTTCAGCCTACTCCGGATTCGGACCAGCGCTATATGAATTTCGAATTTAATGCGAATGGCGCAATTCTCTTGCAGATAGGAGCGGATCGGTATGATCGCTTCCCAATCACTATCAATCCAGCACTTTTCCAAGTCCTATCCACCACGGATCAGATTAATGATAAAGGGGAAGCGTATTGGGAATTAAGCTTTTCGATCTCATGGGCATGGGTACAATCTTATTTTTCGGATTTTCGGGCAGTGCCGGGAAAAAGGATAAGAGGAAACTTTTACAAGTGCGGCGATGAAACGGTTTATCCGCACTTTGGAACATGGAGCAAAGTTCATTCGAACAAACCAGAATTTCATAGAAGCTGTGATTTTGGGATTCTGTACTTAGAGTAACTGCGAAATGCAGGTTAATGAATAACTTCCGAAGCCGCATATACGGGGTTGGAGGTTTTTTTGTCGTAGTAGACACATCGAACAAATGTCATATTGGCAGCGCAAGGATACTATTATTTTAAAAAATCACCTGTTTTTTAAACTTTTAGAAGGGAGTGTCGTTATACTGTTCGACAATCTACTCGTGCGCACGGTAGTTGGCCAAGTACGAATGGAGGCAGGTAATGATGCATGTAGTTATCCAGCAATTGTGCAAAAAATATGGCAGTAAACAAGTACTGAACGGAATTAACCTGACATTGGGTACGGGTATGTTCGGCTTACTCGGTCCCAATGGGGCGGGAAAATCAACATTGATGCAAATATTGGCAACAGTAATACCGAAAACATCAGGGGATGTACAAATTGGACATTGCAAGCTTGGGCGGGATGAACGTGAAATTCGTGGCTTGCTTGGCTACCTGCCACAAGAGTTTGGCGTATATCGCAAGTTGACAGGCGCAGAATATCTCGATTATGTCGCGTCCATGAAGGGCATTACAAATGGAAAAGCCCGGAGGAAAGCAGTAGCCGAAATGTTGCGCCGAGTCAATCTGGAGGAGAAGCGCCATGTGCGTATAGGCAAATATTCTGGCGGGATGCGGCAGCGCATCGGTATTGCCCAGGCGTTGCTAGGTGATCCGCAGTTCATTATTGTGGACGAGCCTACGGCAGGGCTTGATCCCGAAGAACGCATGCGATTTCGTGATATGCTGACTGAGCTGGGTAAAGATCGTACTGTGCTACTGTCTACACATGTCGTCGCCGATATTGATAATAACTGTAAGAGTATGGCGATTATGAGCGGAGGGCGCATCGTATTTCACGGTACGCAAGAACAATTGCTCCAGCGTGTGCAGGGACAAGTGTGGACGGTCCAAGTGGGTGATGAGAAGCTTGCAGAGCTCAAAGAAACTGCAGCCATCGTGACTGCAAAGCGTTCAGGAGCCGGCTATGAGGCGCGTGTTCTTGCCAGTTCTGTCCCATTACCTGGAGCAGTCCAGGCAAAGGCAGGACTTGAGGACGGATATATCGCGGTCATGAGAGCGGGGAATAGCCAATGAGCCTAGTTCGCTATTACAAAACAGAGTGCAAGCTACTGCTGCGTGGCCCAGGCTTGTATCTAATGCTGGCAACTGTGGTCGGCATCCTGTATTTGATGTTTCAGACCGCCGATGCCAAATTGGATCGTGCAGTATACGTGATGGATATTTCTGAGGTGTATTGCCTTGTAGCCCTCATTATTTTGCCTTTGCTGGCAACAGCGATAGCACGGCGGGATGAAGAATGGAAGACAGCAACCATGATGGCTACCTTTCCGTATCGAACATGGGAAATGGAGGCTGCACGCTTGCTCTGTGCTGTAACCCTTCCGTTAGCAGCTGCGCTCGTGCCGATGGGGGCTTATGTATGGTTGGTCGTAAATGATGGCATCTCATGGGGAATGCGTGAATGGTATACCTCTGCTGTATTGGCTTCCTTTGCCATCCCGATGTTATTTGCAACTGTAATTGCCTACTTAGTAGGTATCCTTATCCGCAAGCGATACAGTTACTTGATCAGCTTCGTCCTGTTGCTTAGCTTGGCAATTATTTTACCGGAATTTTTTAAGACCGATCGCCCTTCTTTTTCATTACCCCCTCATACGCAGATTTGGTTCGATTATTCACTAGTTAAATATATTGGTAAGTCTTACTCACGTATGTGGGGATTTATATATGATCCGGCATTTTGGCTGCATCGCGGCATCGTTGCAGCTTTAGCAGCAGGAATGGTCATGACTGTTCTACTTGTAGTATGTAGACGCAGGCGGGAACGGGTCAAGGCATGGCTGGTCTATCCCACGATGCTGATTCTAGGTGCAGCATTGTTATGGGCAGGTAGTGCGATGTACGGATACCTGCAGGAACGGGCAGATATTGCGGATGCCAATGAACGTTTCTATCGCGAACGTCTTACTTCAGCCAATGATATCACGCAACAGCGTGAATTGGAGCAACTGCTCGTTGCTGGAATTGCAGCGGGTAAATATTCGGAGGCGGATATTGAGGAAATGTCTCGGATCACCCTTAACACAAACGGGAATACCAGCAATCCGCTCTCGGTATCGCATATTAAAGATCTGCTTGTCGGAATGAAGTTCCAGGATCTACACATTAACAGCTACAAGCTGAAGTTGGAATTACTGCCGCGGCATGGGTTAGAAATACAGGCGACGATGCAAGCAAGCAATGGACAAGCGGCAACACTAGAGCGATTCCCAATCATGCTGCGACATATCTTTGATGTACAGGAACTGAAGGTGAACGGTGCTGCTGCTGCCTATAAGTGGGAAGAGGCTACAGATGTACTTTGGATCAAGCCTGCAACGGATGTTATGCCAGGGGAGCATCTGGAGATCGAGATGACATATAGAGGTACCCTAAATGATTGGCGGCATTATTATTCCGTCGCTCCTAGCAGGGATAGATGGGAGCAGATCGCTGTTGTCGACGATAACAGGATTTTCCTGCCAGCTTTCTATGGCTGGTACCCTGTTATCGGCAATAGCCGGCTATCGGAATTGCTTACCGATCACTACGAATGGGGGCGTCACGCTACAGATATTCTGGACACACAACTGCCGCGCCCTATGGCGGGCTTTGAAGTTTCTATCACAGGGCCAAGTGGCTTGAAACTGTTCTCCAACGCCTCTGTCATTACTAGTAAGATGGCTGGAGAGAAGGGAGCGACCATCACGCGCCTGGAGCTGGATGAAGCAAGCGGACTTACATTATTTGGGGGCGATCTGCAACTTGCAGAAGCGACGGCAGACGGCAAGACGTTGCGTCTGTTGGCATCTGGTCAATTGCCTACCCGTTCTGTCGAAGAAGCAGCACAGTTCGCAGCCAGGCATTACGCCCAAGCAGCGCGTACTTTGAAAATGTTGGATGGAGAAGCTGCAACGAGCTTTCCCCAGACGGTTACTATGGCACTTGCCGATTATCCGTATTATAGTTTGAATATGGTGAGTATGAGTACCCTGGGCATGGTAGATGCAGCAGTTGGAGGTCCGGAAGCTCGCGATATCCACTTTTTGTCTAAGTTGTCTGAGTTAAGTTATTTTGGGACGGAAATTGAGCGAGGGAAGAATGGGAACATTCAACTGAGAACGGGGCAATACTGGCTTGATTACAGTGCCAAACGTAGAGAAATTAGAAATGCGAGAGTGTTAAATTTAAACGCCCAATTTACACTGAACAACTTTTTTCAGGCTTATAACGAGCTCAAGCTGGTCGGAGAGGAACTGCCAGATCGACTGTTCGAACCTGTTAGCAGCTATTTTTTGAACGGTACACCGAATCAGGTTTATGACCTTATGAATACCATATACAGCCAGTACGGTATTGAAAGTGTCTACGATGTCATCAAGCTTGTCTATGACAGTATTGGCACAGAGCAGCTAATCGAGGACAGTGATGAACAAATGGAAGCGCTTCTGCGAGGCTATTTGCAAAGGAAAATGGAGGGAGGACAATGAAGGTTGCCCTCATTCTTTTGTCCCGTACAAAATATGCTTGGCGCATCCTATGGGGCGGCTACTTGCTAGCTATAGCTATTATTGCGGCGCTGATAGCAGCTGGTTGCCTCATGCTGCCAATGATGATGCCCTCTCCTGGTTTTTATCATGTCAAAGTGGCTTTTATATTTGTGCTGCCTTTACTTGCGATTGCCTTGAGTGCTGCCTTGTTCGCCGATGATTTCAGTGAGGGTACTTTTGCCCATCATTTCAGCTATCCATATTCACAATTACTCGTGTTCGCCGAGCGAGGAGCGGTCGCTGCGCTATTGCTAGTTATCTATGAAGCAACGTTGCTCTGGGCAATTGACCGCTGGGCGATCGTTTTAAGTACGGCACAACTAGCTTACATAATTAAACATAGCCTCAGTGTGAATATGTTCCTTGGCGGTCTGGCGGCATTGGGCAGTCTGCTAGGGCGCAATATGGCTGTCGGGCTAGGAGTGGGGGCAACGGTGTGGCTGCTGGAGTATTTTATGTCCAGTATGCCGCTCAATCGGTACTATTTATTTCAAGCCGTCTGGCCGGTGAGCCGGTTCACAGATAAATCGCATAACGCTATCGCATTATTTGCAGCAGCTGGAATACTGCTTTTCTGCTGTATGCTTCTATTGGGGAAAGGCAGAGGTTGGCTCGTGTGCAGGCAATAGTGCTGAGCGAGAAAGGAGAGAGTCAAGTGAACAGCAGGGCTGTTGTTACGGATGAGCAACTGCTCGAGCAATACAAGCAAGGGAATACAGCCGTGCTGGAGTTGTTCGTCTATCGGTATCATCAGACCATCTATGCGTATTTATACCGACTGACCAGCAAGCGTCAGCTCGCAGAAGATTTGGTGCAAGAGTGTTTTGTCAGAGTATTCACGGCTTTGCAAGCTGGTCGGTTGCCTGAACGGTTTCGACCATGGATTTATCGAATTGCGACGAACCTGTGCCGTGATGTATGGAAGTCCGGAGCTTATCGTTATGAAGTAGCGGCTAAGGATACCGGAGTGTATGATGCGGCAGATGGCGGTAAGGATACGGTAGCGTCTTTTTTAGACAAGCAATATGAGCGTGAAGCAGTCATTGCTGCCCTTGGCGCTTTGCCTGAGGAGGAGCGGCAAATTGTTATTTTGCGTTTTTATGAGGAGCTCAAGCTGGATGAAATAGCCGAGTTGCTGGAACTGCCGCTTGGAACGGTCAAGTCCAAGCTGTATCGGGCGTTCAGGCGACTGGCCCATACATTGCAGAAAGGGGAGGATCAGGATGAGTTACATATCCGGAGCCGGTAGCGCCGATAAGGCTAGTCGCGACAGTCAACTGCACAGGGAATTGCAAGAGCAGCGGCAACTAGAGGAAAAGGGTGAAGCAGCAGCGGATCGATGGGAGCATGACCAGATCGGAGCCGTATTCAGCCAACTGGATCGCTATACCGTCGATGGTCCCAGCGGCCAGCAGACGGAATCTCTGCTGGCGCTTGCCGCCACATATGCCACACAGCCTGAGTGGGCGGTTGCTGTACCCTCTTCCAGGCGAGTGCCAAGACATGACAGGCCTGGGCGGCAAGCAACTGTCGCTATATCTTTACCAGTAAGGCTTATGCAACGCATGGCAGCTCAGGTAAGGACGATGCATTGGCTGTTTTGGCTTACATCAGCGCTTATGATTGGCATAGGAGCAGTCGTTGAGGGGCTGGTAGCAAGTGAATGGTTCAGTAGCTCTGCCAAGCCGGATGTATTTTTATTTACGATTCTGTTGCTTCCTGTAGCCAGTGTGGCCTATTCACTCCGATCCATGCATACGCCAATGAGTGAGCTTGAGGCGACCTTTCCTGTTACACCCGTACAGCTTATGGTAGCCAGAATAGGAACCATACTGCTATATGACCTCCTTCTAGCGCTGTTGTTTTATGGAATACTCGTTATGACGGGTACCAGCGGTGAATTCGGATCTAACACTACTTTACTGATCACAGATCTATTACTACCGATCTGCCTGAGCGCTTTTGCAGCGCTGGCTGCAATGCTTCGTTTCGGGACATGGCCTGGTACCGCGGTTGTCCTCGCAGTGGGCGTCATCCAGTTTTCCGCTGGCGAGAGGCTTGGCGTATTTCAATTGTTCAGCGAATACGGGTCCGAACACTGGCTTGCAAGCAAGCTTGTTGCTGTTAGTCTGGCAATAGCGCTTGGTGTTATAACAAGTATTTTGCTGCGCCATCGGCATTATTACAAGCAATATGGATAGGAGGGAAGAGTGGTGCGAGGAGCTGAACTAAAACTTACCGCGGTTGAACTTCTTGCAGATAATGGTCACCTGCTGCTAGGGGATGTGAATTTGGCATTGCCGCCAGGCTGGTATGGTCTGGAGGGCGCCAATGGCAGTGGAAAAACAGCATTGCTCAAAGCGATAGCTGGTCTATACCAGCCTGTACGCGGCCTGATTACCTATCAGCTTCATGGCGTGACGTTGTCAGGCAATGCTTTCAAGCCTTATCTGGGCTACAAGCCACAGCAGGCAGCGTACTATGACAATATGAATGTCGAGGCATACTTGCGTTATGTGGGTGAGATGAAGCTGATGCCACGGGCGACCATTGAAGAACGATCTCGTGAGCTATGTGAACGGCTCGGGCTTACTGCCGAGTGGAAGACGCCCATTCAGCGGTTGTCAGGCGGCAACAAGCAACGGCTTATGATTGCTCAGGCGATGCTTGCTGATCCATGGTTTCTGCTGCTGGATGAGCCTCTCTATGGCGTGGATATCGAGATTCGTTTCCTGCTGCTAGACACGTTGTACGAAATGACACCTGGCACAGTCGCAATCTTTTCAGGCGCTTTGGAGGGCCTACAGGGAGGTTGGTTGGATGCTGTGATCAAACTTGAAAATGGTACAGCGGCGCTGCACTGATGCAGCGCCGTTTTCTATATTAAATCATCCTGCTGCGGCTGCGAAACTTGCCTGGCGGATAGCCAGACATTTGTTTGAACCATTTGCTGAAGGGGTGGATAGAGTCGGCCTCTAGCTGGCTGGCAATGGAGACTCTTCTACTCTTATCATTGGCAAAGAACGGGGAGTTTTGAACACAAATAAAATAATGAGAAGTGACAGATTGCTTGGGTAGTGTTGGGATAATATCAATAATTGGCGAACCAGCCGATGGAATCAATGGCGTGATTTTCTCTTTGATTGGAGATTTTTTGGTACCTTATTGTCAGTACAATCATACAGAGCAAAAAAAGGAGGAGAACCCAGAATCATGCACACCAAGAATAAGGGGAAGTACAATGATTTTTCGAGATATTTACCTGGATAGCTAATTGTTGCGGAAGAAGACGAAACACTTCCCTTGGCTCATCCTGATTTGATGTTGTTTTTGCTTAACACCACAAATGTAATTGATAGTGTTGATTATAGACTGTTCAAAATAAAGGAAACAGCTATCGTTCAATTTTTTGTAACGGACGCATTTAAACAACTAGTGGAACTCCATGACCTTAAGGGCTTAGATTTCTCAGAGGTATACGATTCAGCTTTTACTGCAGAAAAAGAAGAAGAGCAAGAACGTAATTACCAAGCTGCCCTTGATTTCATAGAGCGCAATAAAGGAATTGAAGTTTCATATGATGAGGCTCGTTTCCTTATGGAGCAGGAAAAAGTTGTTGCCAGCGGAAAGTGGAGAATGCAACTAGATGAGAATGGGGAGCTATGGCTTGCGAATTTGACACCTGATTTGATTTATTGCTGGGGCCAGCCAATTTATATTCCTCCTGTGTTAATGCTTTTTCAATGGCATGAAGTAGAGAAGTCTGAAATTAACTTATAGAACCCGGTGGAATGAAATATACTCTTATGAAGCTTTATCATGATTTTTAAAAGGCTAAGCGCTGAGCTTAAAGTCATAAGTTAGATCCGTTAACACTAAAGTTTTACAAAGGCGACTTATCTGCGGACGGGTTGCTTTTGTTTTTTCAGTTCCCATCAAAACAATATAGTCCTGACCGATCTGCTTATCCAAATCATTGAATACTATCAATAAAGATAACCGTCAAACAATAGAATATATGATATAATGACGTGGTTGTTGCAAGGTGCAATTTTAATATGAAAAATAGGATGGGCAATATGAAGGGTTATCTTTATAACGTTGATAAAAAACGATTGATTATTATGGTTATCGGCAATGTATTTCTGGGCATGGGAATCAGTATTTTTAAGCTGTCCAGCATGGGGAATGATCCCTTTAGCGGCATGGTAATGGCACTTGCAGAGTGCGTCGGTATAACATATGCAAATTTTCTGATCTTGCTGAACCTGGTATTGTTTGTAATCGAATTCATAACCGGACGAAGGTTTATTGGAGCCGGGACTTTTGTAAACGCAATCTTTTTGGGATATATCGCTACGTTCTTTCATAGTACTTGGCTATCTCTGTTGGGCGAACCTCAGCTGTTATGGCAGAGGGTGGTCGTCGTAGCGATTGGCGTGGTGGTATGCAGTTTTGGGGTATCCTTGTATCAGACATCGGCTGTGGGAGTAGCTCCTTACGACAGCCTGTCCCTGATTATGAGGGATAACTTCCCGAAAATATCTTATTTTTGGCACCGGATGTTTACGGATGCGCTTTGTGCTTTGATTTGCTTCCTGGCAGGAGGCGTTATAGGCTTAGGAACTCTAGTGTCCGCACTTGGTCTGGGACCCATTATTCATTTTTTTGATGTGAATTTTACGGAGAAGCTGCTGGCAAAAAAGCGTCCAAATTAAGAAAGGCGGGGCAGATCAATCTGCCCCGCCTTTACTGTAATTTGAAGGTTCATTTCTAATGAGTAAATGCACTCTTAATGTTATTTTTTTTATGAACATCTTCCGTGCCGCTATCCAAGGCGGTCTTGTAGTAGAAGCATTTATGTTCTATGACTTCCATCGTTTTTCTTAATTCTTCCATCTGTGCTTCTACGGAAGCTTTTCGCTCCAGGAACATGTCATATCTCTGCTGCAAGGTGGAGTCCCCCTCAGAGCACCACTCAATGAAATGTTTTATTTCCTTAATCGGCATCCCGGATGACTTCAGGCATTCAATTACTTTTAAAGCGTCCATATCCGTTTCTTTGAAAACGCGTTTCCCGCTGGGGGTTCTTTCTATAAAAGGCAAAAGCCCCTCCTTGTCATAGTAACGCAGGGTATGTGATGTCATATTAAAGTATTCTGCAACTTCACTTATGGAGTATGTCTTCATCATCTATCTCCAGTCTTAATTATATTTTGTGCTTGACTTAGAGTTAACTTTAAGTAATAACATAGGTTTTGTAAAGTCGGCATTACAGTTTTTTATATTAACTAGAAGAGAGGTTTCACTATGATAAAAGTTAATGCACGCGCTACATTCAGTCAGGAAGGCCCGTTCAAGCTAACTACAATCGAACGCCGGAATCTGCAGCCGCACGATGTTCTTATAGAGATTAAATACGCGGGCATTTGCCACTCGGATATTCATACAGCCCGCGGGGAGTGGGGACCGGTTAAGTATCCACTTGTTCCAGGGCATGAGATCGCCGGTATTGTCAGCCAGGTCGGTTCCGAAGTTACAAAGTACACAGTTGGCGATCGTGTAGGGGTAGGTTGTATGGTTGACTCCTGTGGAGAGTGCAGTAATTGCCAGAAAGGTGAGGAGCAGTATTGCCTGAGTGGAAATACGGGCACCTATGGAGCTATCGACCGGCACGGTCACTATACACAGGGCGGATATTCCACGCACATCGTTGTAACAGAAGACTTCGTGGTCCGGATTCCTGACGCTATTCCGCTTGACGCGGCTGCACCGCTTTTGTGTGCAGGAATCACCACCTATTCACCGCTGCGCCATTGGGGAGCCGCTCCCGGCAAAAAAGTAGCTGTAGTGGGTCTTGGCGGGCTTGGACACATGGCTGTGAAGATTGCTCATGCTATGGGAGCTGAGGTTACTGTGTTATCACAGTCACTGAAGAAGAAGGAAGACGGATTGCAATTAGGAGCGGATCATTATTATGCCACAAGCGATCCGGAGACATTTAAGCAGCTTGCCGGTTCATTCGATCTAATCGTGAATACAGTAAGCGCACAGATTGATATCGATGCCTATCTTTCACTTCTGGCGCTGGATGGTACATTAGTCAATGTCGGTGCGCCTGCTGATCCATTGGCAGTTAACGTATTCTCGCTGATCGGCCACCGCCGTTCGTTTGCCGGATCGATGATTGGCGGAATCCGTGAAACGCAGGAAATGCTTAATTTCTGCGCTGAACATAATATTGCATCTGAAATCGAGGTCATTTCTGCTGACCGGATAGATGAAGCCTGGGAGCGTGTGCTTGCTTCAGATGTCCGTTACCGGTTTGTCATCGACATCAGCACGATGGGGAACCAATAAGAGACGTCCTCTTTCTTGACGTCGGTTCGTGTCCACAACCTCAAGAAATTCGATAACATAGCGGGAAATCGCAAGGAGCTGGAAAACTCACACAGTTGTGTTTCGAGAATAGAAAAACGGCGTTGCTTCATACAGCAGCGTAGTGTATAAATGCTAAATAGGCAGAGCAGTGCTTCTACCATTGGGGTAGGAGGGCGGCTCTGCTTATTGTCGTTACTGCAAGTGAATATTTTGGATCAGCTGATTCTGCTGTTTTATAAAAAAGATGATTCTTTAAAGGTTGGAATTTTTAAAAATCAGGTTGAAAAATGCTATTTTCCCTAATAGAAAATCATGACACAATAACAATAAAGCGCTTACTTCATTAAAACATCCCAAGTTCATGAAGACTCTATACCACTTTTTGAAAATATTTACGATATTAAAAGTCGTATCGGCTGGCCGAAATTTCGGATTCCAAGCAAAGGTTGGAATTATTAAAAAAAATTGGTACTAAACGTTTAACTCAATAACTTAGGGGGTCAAACGGTTGGACATATCTATGTGATTATGAAGGGGGAGAGGGAAATGAAGGTAGGTAAAGCATTCGGGGTAGGTATTCTTTCAACTGCACTAGCATTAAGTGTCATTGGCTGCGCGAAAGATGAGACAAACACAGCAACCAAGGCAACTGATGGACCCAAAGCATCTGAGAACGCCACCTCCAAGCCTGAGGAGAAGGTCAAAATTATCTATTCGATGTGGGGAAGTGCGGAAGAGGGAAATGTAACCCAGGGAGTGGCGGATAAGTTTAATGCTTCTCAAGACAGAATTGAAGTAGAAGTACAAGCAATTCCTTGGGAAAACTACATGACCAAGCTGAATACAATGGCTACGGCAGAGCAATTACCTGATACAGGGATGCTCAGAGAAGATGGGGTCGTTCAGTGGTCTACCCAAGGCATGCTGAATGATGTAAATACAATGTACGAAGGAAGCGACAGCAAACCACTGGATAGCCTAGCCTACAAATATCAAGGGAAAACCGTAGCCTACGCGGCTGCCAATGAAATCTTACTCCTCTATTACAACAAAGATATGTTCGACAAAGCCAATGTACCCTATCCCCCAGCCGCTCTGGATAAAGCGTGGACATGGGAGGAATTTGTAACAACAGCAAAGAAGCTGACCCTTGATAAAAATGGTAAACATCCTGATGAGAGTGGCTTTAATGAGCAGAGTATCGTTCAGTTTGGCGCATCCGTTGAAAACCTACCATGGCAGCTTGAGACCTGGGCGCTTGGTAATGGTGGGGGGTTCTATTCGGGTGATGGGACTGAGGTGAGAATTGGAGAAGACGCCAGTATAGAGGGAATTCAGAAGGTTGCAGATCTTTACTTGAAGGATCATGTTGCTCCGTTGTCTGTCGGACAGACTGATGATGGCATTCAACGAACCATTATCGCGGGAACTGTTGCCATGGCTACTAACGGTGCGTGGAACGTGGGAACTAGTCTCAATACGGCTAAGAATGAAGGCCTGAACTATGGCGTTGCAGTATTGCCTTACATGAAGGATAAGGTTACCCTCAACACGGGTGGCGCCAATGTCGTGTTCTCCCAGACTAAGCATCCAAAAGAAGCGATGGAATGGCTGAAATGGTACAACTCAGAAGAAAATAACTGGGGCCTCATTAGCTCGGGAATCTGGATGCCGACACTGGAGAAGTGGTACACGGATGAGACCCTTACCCGTAAATGGGTCGAAAATCCTAACTTCCCTGTTTATGACGAATATAAATCTGCAGTAGTCGATTATGCGCAATCACCTGCTGTGAAGCCCGCAGCGTGGTTCTATACGAATCATACGACGGAGTTTAACACCTTACTCGGGTCGGTTCTAGGGGATGTATGGACGGGAAAGACGACCGCTAAGGATGCTATTTCTAAAAATCTGGATGCGTTGAAAGCAGCCCATTTAGGCAATTAGTAAAATCCGCAAAGAATGGCCGTTGCCAAGCTCACACCCGCGGCGGCCATATTATGATCTTCAGGTGGGGATATAGAGATGGAAATAATTAATAGATCTCCGAAACGTCGTTCACGTATTCATGCAGGTGAGGCACGAGCCGCGTATATATTATTGATCCCTGCCTTCATTGGGCTGATCTTTCTAACGTATTTACCTCTTATTGGGGTGCTCGGGATCAGCTTAACGAATTGGACGGGACTTTCAGACCCCAAATTTATTGGCTTCGAGAATTATATTAATCTATTTACCACTGATCCTTATATTAAAGATTCTATTATAGCTACGGTCTACTTTGCCGTTTTATCGGTAGTTGGAGGCATGATTTATTCACTTTTTATCGCGATGCTACTGAATCGTAAAATTCCGGCAAGAGGGTTTTTCCGAGCTGTTTTCTATGTACCGTACGTTTTGCCGGCAGCCGCGATATATGTAGGATGGTCTTGGTTATACGAAGCTAATTTTGGATTTTTTAACTTTATTCTCTCTGAGATTGGTTTGAACAAAGTTTCTTTTATCGCGGATTCCAGCTATGTTGTTCCATCTCTATCCTTGATTTCAGTTTGGCTGTCAGGTAACTTAATTGTTATTTTCTTAGCGGGGCTGCAAAATGTTCCGGTCGTCTACCATGAAGCGGCTGAAATGGATGGTGCGAATGGATGGAAACGATTCTTGCATATCACTTTACCGTGCATGTCGCCCATTATCTTTTATAATTTGCTAATGAGCTTGATTGCCAATCTCCAAATTGTTACGCCGGCTCTTTCATTAACGAATGGCGGCCCGGGTAATTCTTCACGATTTTTAACTTATCTGATGTATGATCAAGCTTTTGTAAATTATAAATTAGGGTATGCTTGTGCAACAACGGCCGTTATTTTTGTTATTCTTGCAGGCTTTACTGGTGTATTATTCAAAACCTCCAATCTATGGATCTTTAATGAAGGAGGCGATGACAAATGAGTGTAGCCACATACGGAAGATTAAAGAGTAAAAAACGTAATAATCAATGGATGAACCTGATCTCGTTTGTCGTTGTCATTTTTTTTACTATACTCGTGCTCTTTCCAATCTGGTGGATATTTCGCACGTCGCTCATGTCGAATGCCGAGATATACAAATATCCGCCTTCACTGCTTCCAGGAAATTGGTTGTTTTCAAACTATGCAGAAACACTAGAGATATTTAAGTTTTGGAAATATTTATGGAACACCATGATTATTATTGTACCCGCTTGTTTGGCAGGAACCTTTACAGCGACCTTATGCGGTTATGCCTTTGCAAGACTGCGTTTTCGGGGCAAAAAATTGATTTGGGCGCTTTGTGTCGGTTCGATGCTTCTACCTGCCATGGTTACTCTTATTCCGCTATATATTGGGTGGACGAGAGGCTTAGGAATCCATGACAGCTATCTGCCGTTGATTTTGCCTTATTTCTGTGGTGGTGGCGCTTTTAATATCTTTTTGATTAGGCAGTTTATCATGTCTATTCCAAGAGAGCTTGATCAAGCAGCAACGATCGATGGTGCTGGATATTACCGCATTTTGTTCAGCATTATTATGCCGGCCATTAAATCTGCAATGATCGTTGTGGCATTATTTATCTTTATCGGTTTATGGAATGATCTACTTCAACAGATGATTTACATAAACTCAAGCGATAAGTATACGATAGCCTTGGGACTAACCGCTTTTAGAGGCCAACTAAAGCAGGACTGGTCGCTGACGATGGCGGCTACGTGTATGTCCTTTGCGCCGGGCGTCATTTTTTATCTGATTGGTCAAAAATATTTCGTAGAAGGAATCACGTTGACAGGACTGAAAAATTAGCTCCAATGGCTAAAGATAGCGCACTGTAATCTGCTCTGAAGTGTTAATGGGGGCACCTTTCTGCTAAGGCTTAAGTTCCGAGCCTGGCGGTATAAGGTGCCCTTTATTTGTGCTGTGAAAATATAAATTTAAAGATAAAATCCTTTATGAGATAGAAACAATCCCTTTTGCGGTAGTTGCTAGCCATCCTGTCTTATAGACTTGTTAATGTAAGGAGTCCCGTAAATCTTTGAACGAGGACTTCGCATATTCAGTCAAAAGAAGGAGAGAAAATCCACATTATGAACACTGTAACACAGATAAACAACAGCAAAGACAAGCAGACGCATTTTATTCTCAACGGTAATCTATGGAATATTATGGTCCAGTTATCATGGCCCGCTATCATCGCAATGGTTCTCTATGGCTTAAATGCGGTTATTGCCGCTGTATTTGTGGGAAGGTTTGTCGGAGAGGAAGCACTGGCTGGGGTTTCGGTAGCTTATCCTTTAACCCAGATCAGCTTGGGACTGGGCTCCTTGATCGGGGTGGGTGCCGGTTCTGCTTTAAGTTTAGCCCTCGGCAGGCAGGACAAAGAAATGCAGAAACGTTTGATGGGGAATGTTAATTATCTGTCCATCCTTGTAACGCTTGTCTATATGGTGTTAGGTTTACTTTTCTCCACACAGCTGGTGCGAATTATGGGAGGAGAAGGGGAAACTCTGGCTCTTGGAGACAGCTATTTTAGAATTACGGTGATCGGTTCATTTTTCTGGATTTATGGACTGGCTGCCAACATGATTGTGCGTGCCGAAGGGAAAATGAAATCGGCAGCCGTGGTAATGGGCATTGGACTGGCAGTTGATGTATTGTCCAATTATATTCTGGTAGCCTGGCTGGATTTTGGAGTAGAGGGTGCTGCCTGGGCTACAAATATCGGGATGCTGGTCTACACCTTGCTGGGATGGATTTATTTTGGCAAAGGATTTGCCTCATTCCGAACGAATGTCTTTGCAATCTATCGGGATGCTGCCACAATCAAATCCATAGTTGGACTGGGAATGTCCTCTTTCATTATGAACTTTATGAATCTGGTACAGGCTGTTGTAGTATTTAATGCACTGTCGAGATACGGGACTACAGCAGATATTGCATTTTATGGTGTGGTTTTCCGTGTATTCACCTTCCTGTTGACGCCGATATTCGGATTAATGCGCGCCTTGCAGCCAGTCATCGGCATTAATTTTGGAGCAGAACAGTATGAGCGCGCCATCAAAGCCTATAAAATATTCACACTCGTCTCCATGCTGCTGACTTTGCCTTTCTGGATAATTTCCATGATCTCGCCGGCTTCCATTCTGGGACTAATGCTGCCGGATCAAATCTTTAAAACCAGCGAAATGTTATATTTCCGGTTGAACATGGCGGTTCTGCCGTTATTGTCGCTCATTTTTATGGCCATGACCTTTTTCCCTGCGATTAATAAAGGGAAGCCGGCGGCCGTTATCGGCATCACCAGACAACTTGTTTTTTATGTGCCAGTGATGCTTGTTTTGCCAAGATGGTTAGGCGTCTCCGGAGTATATTGGGGTTCGCTTGTGATTGATTCTGTGGTTGTAGTGTGGACGGTAATCCTGGTAACTAAGGAATTCACCCGGCTCAGAGCTAAGTCCAAGCTAGCCAGGACTTACAATATGTGAAGGCAGGATGCTGGAACCTCTGCTTTGCCTGGATGGACGATTTAATAGATATACCCCGAAAGAGCCTTGGAACTATAAGGCTCTTTTTTGTGCTACTGGTTGACATTATAAACAAAAAGAAAGTATGATATTTTAAATCGTAATAATTACGAATAAATATAATTTGGAAGTTGAATTGATTTGTGCATAATGAATGGTCACAAGCCGGCTCTATCGTTCCTCACGAGGACT
This sequence comes from Paenibacillus sp. FSL H3-0329, assembly GCF_037963285.1. Taxonomy (NCBI): domain Bacteria; kingdom Bacillati; phylum Bacillota; class Bacilli; order Caryophanales; family Paenibacillaceae; genus Paenibacillus; species Paenibacillus sp. FSL H3-0329. Next base: position 1,656,804 of record NZ_CP150150.1, read on the forward strand.
TCGAGCGGCAATTAGAGCAGGTTGAACTGGATTCAGAAAGGATCTTTTGGATTTCTTGAAAATAACCATTTTAAAGGAGCTTTAATAAATAATGAACAAAAGCAGCAACAATCAACGTCTACCCAGAGCAAAAGGGATTGATATGGGTACCTATTATACGCCCAAAGAATGTGCCAAAAAGGTTAGACATCTCGTCCTACCCGATATGAATCGAAAGATTGTCGAAGAATTCATTACGATCTTAGGTATGAGGGGAAGATTTGAAGAACATCAAGTTCCCATTCCCAATAAAGTGGTTATGTATGGTCCACCGGGCACAGGGAAAACACTTACGGCATTTTATATGGCGCAAATGCTGGAGCTTCCACTTATCCTGGTTAGACTTGATGCAATTATTCACAGCCATTTGGGTGAGACTGGAAGTAATATCCGGAAAATATTTGAGTATGCCAAAGCATCTCCTTGTGTTCTTTTCCTGGATGAGTTTGATGCCATTGCAAGAACACGGGAGAGTAATGACGAGGTTAAAGAAATGGCCCGTGCGGTGAATACACTGCTGCAATGTCTCGATGATTTTGGTGACAATAGCATTTTTGTAGCAGCGACGAACCTAGAAAATGAACTGGATAGAGCTATTTGGCGAAGGTTTGATACAAAAATGATTTATTCCAACCCGGATGAATCAAGTAGGCGTCAATATGTTGAACTGTTAATTAATGACTTTGAAAGTGAAGCTGGGTTGATGGAGGAGGCATGCGAACGTCTTTCCGGTTGCAGTTTTGCTGATATTGAACAAATTGTCCTGAAAGCGAAACGTAAGGCGATCATAGAGCATTGTCTGCTAAAACGAGAGCATATTGTTCTATCCTATGAAGAATACAATCCTTCCATAAACTAATTGTGGGCGATTATATATACAGGATATTGTAATTGGAACAATTCAACGAAAAAAAAGAACCCCAGCGACGGAATTTTTAATCGCTTGGGTTCTTTTTAAATTCATCAACTGATATTAGGTGTAGAGTCTCTTATGATGAGTTTGGTATAAATATGAGAAACCTGATAGGGTTGCTTCGGATCATGAATTCGGGAAAGTAGCATTTCGGCTGCTTTGACACCCATCTGATTACTATAAATATGAACAGTAGTGAGATGGGGTTCAACAATGTTTGATTCAGGACCATTATCAAAACCACAAATGACGATGTCATTAGGAATGGAAAGCATGTTTTTGAGTGACTTCATAAAGGTAACCGCAATATAATCGTTAGCACACACGAAAGCAGAAGGAAGCTCATTGATTTGACTCAGCCTAGTATCTGCCCACTCCGGATTCGAAAAAAATAGTCGATCGTCATCGAGAATACATTGTGAGAGATCAAGCTGGATGCCAGATTCTATCAATGCGCGATTAAAGCCCACCCATCTTTCATTAAAGCTCCTACAGTGATTATAGTCCCCGATGAACCCCAGTGATGTGTAACCGCCATCAATTAACTTTTTTGTAAGTTGATATGTGCTATGTTCGTTTTCCATGAGAAGTACATCCGCTTGGAATTCAGGGTAGCAGATATCTGCAGAACAGTCGATGAAAATAGTTGGAATGCCAAGACTTGTAATCAGCTTACTATATTCCGAATTGAACAACTCAATACAAATAATTCCGTCTACATTGGCGACATCAAAATTATTTGGAAGAGACAGGGACGCCTGATCAATGTCTCTTATAATGTGCATGGATAAATTATATCCTTCTGCACTGATTCGTTTCTCCATGCCACTGATCAGTTTCGATCCAAAGTGGGAAGTGTTAGGTAAGTTTTCTGTTAATAAAGCGATATTTCCAGAGTTTCTTGGTTGAACACTCTCGGTGTCCATAAAAGCAAATTGTTTATATTTTAACTCTATCGCTTTCTTTATAACCTTGTTTCTAGTTTCATCAGGTATACCATTCGTTCCATTTAAGGCTTTGGAAGCTGTATTTCTGGAGATTCCTAAAGCATCCGCGATGTCTTGTATGGTTACTTTTTCCCTGGCCATCTATGTAATTCACCTCTATATTCTTGTTCTTAACCTTCGCCACAAATAGTGTACTATTTGGCATGATCCCAACTCTCTTTAATGTATATTAGTTTACTCAAAATAGCAATATGATATTTACAAATGCACAATTTAGTTTACATTTTATCGGCGTATAAGTGTGCAAAAAAGGTATTATTCTTTTCATCTTCATGAGAATATGTTGACTTTAAAGTATATAATCCTATTTAAATTGGCTGTATTTGTAATTATGTAAAATTATATGCATCATTTATGAACATAATGCTTTGTCATATGCACATAAATATTTTTACAAAATGTATTGACGAACGATTAAGTGTTTGGTAAATTGTAAAAGCAGCAGGACATAAGCCAATTGAAAGCCCTTACTGCATCAAGATATAAACATTGATAAGAACGGAGGTAAAGGCATTGCAAAACCTAATAGAAGCTGAACACAGAACAATGGTGACCAAACATAAGAGCTCCTTACTAGACTATCTAAAGAAGTACTACTTTCTTTATATTTTGCTCGCACCAGCTGTGATCCTGACCCTGATTTTTAAATACGGTCCTATGTATGGTGCGATTATCGCCTTTAAAGATTTCAGCCCAATCAAAGGGATTATGGGAAGTGAATGGGTAGGCTTGTACAACTTCGAGAAATTCCTGTCATCCCCCAACTTCGAAGTTATCTTTATGAATACGCTTAAATTAAGTTTCTTCGGATTAATTCTGAGTTTTCCAATTCCTATCCTGCTTGCGTTGATGTTAAATCAAATTCGCCGTGCAGGCGTCAAAAAGAACATTCAGTTGTTCTTGTATGCACCTAACTTTATTTCTGTTGTCGTTGTGGTCGGGATGTTGTTTATCTTCTTGTCCCCAACGGGACCGATTAACCAGTTTTTTACCTGGCTTACAGGTGAACCAATCATGTTCATGTCTCGTCCGGAGTACTTCCGTTCGATCTACATTCTGTCCGATATTTGGACCGGAGCCGGTTGGGCATCCATTATTTATGTAGCAGCGCTTGCTAATGTCGATCCTGAGTTACATAATGCAGCCAATCTTGACGGCGCTAATCTTCTACAAAGAATCCGCCATATCGATTTGCCAACCATTCGTCCAATTATGGCTATTGTATTTATCCTTGCAGCTGGTGGGATTATGTCCATTGGCTTCGAAAAAGCCTATCTCATGCAAACGGCGATGAACTTGCCAACCTCAGAAATCATTCCGACTTACGTTTATAAAATTGGTTTGCAGTCGGGCGATTATGCCTATTCAGCCGCAGTAGGATTGTTTAACTCTATCATCAACATCGTCCTGCTCATCACCGTTAACTTCACCGTGAAGAAACTGAATGAGGGCGAAGGTCTTTACTAAGAAAGGAGCAACAAGCTATGCCCATTAAACATTCCGGATTAGATCGCTTTATCGTCGTGCTTAACGCGATCTTCCTGACACTGGCCGTACTTATCATTGTACTTCCTTTGATTTATGTAGTGATTGCATCTTTTATGGATCCATCAGTTCTGCTCAGTAAAGGATTATCATTCAACCTTTCGGATTGGTCATTAGAAGGGTATATAAAAATTCTTTCTAATCCGGCCATGATCCGAGGTTTTGGAAACTCTGTTTTATACTCTGTTTCATTTGCTATGCTTACCGTTCTCGTCTCTATCTGTGCAGGGTACGCACTGTCTGATGACAGGCTCAAAGGAAAAGGATTCTTCATGACCTTGTTTATTATCACCATGTTCTTTGGGGGTGGGCTTATACCAACCTATCTGCTCGTTAAGAATCTTGGTCTGCTTGATACAGTCTGGGCGGTGATTATTCCAGGGGCAGTTAATGTATGGAACATCATTCTCTCTAGAACTTTCTTCAAAGGAGTACCGAATGAAATGAAGGAAGCCGCTAATGTAGACGGAGCTTCGGAGATGCGGATTTTCTTCAGTGTCGTATTACCGCTCTCCAAACCGATTGTTTTCGTGCTCGCTCTTTATGCCTTTGTGGGCCAATGGAATTCCTATTTTGACGCGATGATCTATTTAGATAATCCGAATCTTCATCCACTGCAGCTCGTGTTGCGTTCCATCTTGATCCAGAATCAGGTAGATCCGGGCATGATCAGCGATCAACTCGCCATGGCGGAAATGAAACGATTGTCTGAAATCATCAAGTACGCTGCCATCGTTGTTTCCAGTTTGCCACTTATTGTTATGTATCCGTTCTTCCAGAAGTACTTTGAAAAAGGTGTTATGGTCGGTTCCCTTAAGTAGGAAACAGGCTGCACATAGATAAAGATTAATTCATTCATATCTAATAATTTGGAGGTCATACCCTATGAAAAGAATTAAGAAATCAAGAGTATCAACGAAAGTAGCTTCTGCATCTGTACTTGCTTCGTTTATGTTCCTTACTGCATGCGGTGGCGGAGGAGGAGGGGGAAGTGCGGCTAGTAAAGAACAGGACGCCAGCGGTAAAGTAACTTTGAACTTTATTACGCAAAGCTCTCCACTTGCACCAGTTGATCCAAATGAAAAACTGATTAATAAGCGTCTTGAAGAAAAGACGAATGTTCATATTAATTGGAAGAATTTCACGAAAGACGTATTTGTTGAAAAAAGAAACTTGGCTGTGGCAAGCGGTGATCTTCCTGATGCGATTTTTAATGCGGACTATAGCGACTATGAGCTGCTCAAGCTTGCTAAAGACGGTGCCATTATTCCGCTGAATGATCTCATCGAGAACAATATGCCCAACTTCAAAAAGGTGCTGGAAGAAGCCCCGGAATACAAGAGTATGATTACGGCACCAGACGGTAATATTTATGCCTTTCCGTGGATCGAAGAGCTGGGCAATGGCAAGGAAAGAATCCAGGCGGTAGACAGTATGCCTTGGATCAATGTGGAATGGCTTGAGAAGCTGGGCCTTGATATGCCTACAACAACAGAAGAATTAAAAGAAGTATTAATTGCATTCAAGACAAAAGATCCAAATGGCAACGGTAAGGCTGACGAAATTCCTCTGTCCTTTATTAACAAGCCTGGAGCAGAAGATCTGGTTTTCCTATTTGCTTCGTTCGGATTGGGTGAGAACCCTGACCATGCGGTTGTGAGCAATGATGGAAAGGTAATATTTACGGCGTCACAAGATGACTACAAAGAAGCCGTTTCTTTTATTAACGAGCTGTATAAAGAAGGACTCATTGATATTGAAGCCTATACACAGGACTGGAGTACTTACCTTGCAAAAGGGAAGGATCAGAGATACGGACTTTACTTCTCATGGGATAAAGCCAATATCACTGGAGCAAATGACACTTACGAGGTTATGCCTCCGCTTGCTGGACCAGATGGTGAAGTTAACGTAACAAGAACGAACGCGCTTGGTTTGGGCAGAGGCAAGATGGTTGTTACTAGCGCCAATAAGAACTTAGAAACGACAGCGAAATGGGTTGATCAACTCTACGATCCGATTCAATCTGTACAGAACAACTGGGGAACGTATGGAGACGATAAACAGCAAAATATCTTCGAATTTGATAAAGAAAAAGAAATGCTGAAGCATTTGCCGCTGGAGGGTGCAGCTCCTGTAGAACTACGTGAGAAAACAAGTGTCGGTGGACCATTAGCTATCCTTGATTCCTATTATGGCAAATTCACAACCATGCCGGATGATGCTAAAGGCAGAATGGATATTATCAAGAACATCATGGCGCCAAAAATGAAAGCAGAAAACGTAATGCCGAGTGTATTCCACTCCATTCAAGAGCTTGATCGCCTAACGACAATTGAGACGGATCTTTTTGCCTACGTGCTTAGAATGCGTACTGAATGGTACCAAAATGGTAAAGTTGAAGCGCAGTGGGATGAATACCTGAAAGAATTGGACCGTCTGGGCTTGCAAGAATGGCTTGAAATTAAACAAGGCGGCTATGACAGAGCAAGCAAATAATAAACTATAAATAATATACGGTAAAGACCGTGTTCGGGAGTAAAGGAGAAAACAATAATGTCTACGATTGCGAAACAAAATTACCGCGGAGTGTATCATTTTTCCCCTAAGGAAAAGTGGATGAATGATCCAAACGGAATGGTTTATTTTGAGGATGAATATCATTTGTTTTTTCAGCACCATCCAGGTGGAATGACTATGGGCGCTATGCACTGGGGCCATGCGGTCAGTAAGGATCTTGTTACATGGGAGGAGCTGCCTATCGCTCTTGCTCCAGATGAATTAGGTATGATTTTTTCCGGCAGTGCCGTAGTCGACTGGAACAATACGACTGGATTTTTTGAAGATAAACCAGGTCTAGTAGCAATTTTTACACACCATTTGGATATGCCGGAAGGCAAGCCAGCCATTCAGCGTCAAAGCTTGGCCTATAGTAAAGATAACGGAAGAACCTGGACGAAATATGATGGGAATCCGGTACTTGAACATGATACATTCATTGATTTCCGTGACCCGAAAGTATTTTGGAATAAAGATACTAATAAATGGGTGATGATTGTAGCTTGTGGTCAAACGGTGTGTCTATATCATTCTCCTGATCTGATGAACTGGACATTTGCCAGTGAATTCGGAGAAGGAATCGGTTCTCATGACGGGGTATGGGAATGCCCGGACTTGTTCCCGCTGGCCATTGATGGCGATCCTTCGAACACGAAATGGGTGATGCTAGTGAGCATCGGTGCGGATCCCGCTTTTGTGGAAGGATCAAGAACACAGTATTTTACAGGGGATTTTGATGGAGAAGTGTTCACGCCAGATGAAGATTCGATTAAAATTCGCTGGCTTGATTATGGAAGAGATAACTATGCAGGTGTAAGCTGGTCCGATATACCGGCTGAGGATGGAAGAAGACTATTTATCGGCTGGATGAGCAACTGGATGTATGCTAACAAGACGCCAGCAGAAGAATTCCGTGGTGCGATGACAATTGCAAGAGAACTTCAGCTCGAATCAAGACAAGGGGGAACTTTTCTTGTGCAGAAGCCGGTACAAGAGTTGGAATCAGCTCGTGTACAAGTCCTTTCTATAAAAAATGCAACGGTGCAAGAAATCAATACTCTTCTTAAAGAGATTCGCTTGGAATCTTATGAGATTATAGCTGAGTTCACTCGGGGTAAATCTGTAGGTTTCAAAGTAAGAATTGGTGCGGATGAACAAACAGTGATCGGTATCAACGGTGACACAGAGGAACTTTATGTAGACCGGAAGGCTTCGGGCCAGCATGATTTCCATGAACATTTCGTAGGACATCATTCAGCCAAACTCGCAGCGCTTGATGAGTCAAATGATCTCCGTATTTATGTGGATTGCTCTTCCGTTGAGGTGTTTAGTAATGGAGGTCAGGCAGTAATTACGGATCTTATATTCCCTGGACTAGAATCTAAAGGTATTGCTGTGTTTGCAGAAAATGAGAATGACTTGCTGATTTCCCTGGATATCTATGAGCTTACTCTCTCTGCTGAGCAAGACAAGAATTAGTCACCGAGAGGAGTCTTGTATATGCGTATAGGAGCGATTGAAGCTGGCGGGACGAAGTTTATATGTGGCATCGGGAATGAAAATGGGACCATTGAAGATCAGATCAGTTTCCCTACAGAACATCCTGAGTTGACGTTGCCCAAAGTTATTCAATATTTTCAAGACAAACCAGTAGAAGCTATCGGAATTGGATCGTTTGGTCCAATCGATATACGCCCAGATAGCCCGACGTATGGTTACGTTACAACAACACCAAAACCAGGTTGGGGAAATTACGATATGCTGGGCACTTTGAAAAGATACTTTTCGGTTCCCTTTGGCTGGGACACGGACGTCAATGCAGCGGCATTTGGTGAAGCCAAATGGGGCGCTGCCCAAGGGTTATCCAGCTGTTTATACTATACAGTTGGCACGGGTGTTGGTGTGGGAGTGTATTCAGAAGGCAAACTTATTCATGGTCTTGTGCATCCTGAAGGGGGGCATGTTCTTACAAGACGCCATCCTGAAGATGAATTCCCAGGGGGATGTCCCTATCATGGGGACTGCCTAGAAGGGATGGCGGCAGGTCCTGCTATTGAAGCAAGGTGGGGGAAGAAGGGACATGAACTTCCTATAGATCACCTTGCATGGGAAATGGAAGCATTTTATATTGCGCAGTCGATTACGGGTGCTATATTGCTTAACTCTCCTCAGAAAATCATTCTGGGTGGTGGTGTTATGCAGCAATCACAATTGTTTCCACTTATTCGGCAGGCCGTGCTTCAAAACCTGAACGGTTATGTTAGCTCAAGTACTATTTTAGAACACATAGATGAGTATATCGTTCCACCAGGTCTAGGCCAACAGGCGGGATTATGTGGTGCTCTGGCTCTTGGACTCACAGCACTGGAAAGTCAGATTTCTGCTCAATTGTAAAAGAATATAGAGAGGAGGTCAGTGCAGTAATGGATTGGCCTCCTTCTTGTTTTTCAATATTAATGATAGAAAAGAGGCTGAAGAAGATGAAAAATAAAGGAAAATTTGTTTTGTCCTTTCTCATGGCAACAGGATTTGTTATGACTTCAGCAGGCATTTATGTAGCAAATCCCGGTACTGGGTGGGCTGCGCCCGCTGATCAGGAGGTAAGTAAACAAGCTAAGGAGGGGCTTTCTATTTTTGAAAGCGTAACCAAAACAAACACAAACTTGACAGGTTGGCAAATAAAAGGAAAAGGTAAGTTGGCGGATACTGTTGAAGGGATTTTACTGACTTCTGATCCACAAGAAAATGTAATGGCAAACTCCGAAACGGTATCAGAGGATTTTATCTATGAAGCTGATGTCATGATCAAGGATATGCAAGCTGACGCGACCTTATTGTTCCGTTCTAATGAAGATGGCTGGGGTTCCTACATGCTCCAAATTGTTCCGAATGCAGGTATGATCCGCTTACGAGACGCAAGTGATGGTGAAGGGAAATTAAAAGAGGAGCGGAAGGTTACTGTTAAGGCAGGAGAGATCTATCATCTCAAGGTAAAAGCAGAGGGTTCATCACTGAAAGTATATTGGGACAACGAATATAAATCTGTGATTGAGGTTCACGATCATGCGTATCGTACTGGTAAGCTAGGGCTCAATGTATGGAATGGTTCTGTTTTGTTCCAAAATATTATCGTAAGCGACCTGAAAGGAAATCTGGGTGCTGTGGTTACAAATAAAGGACAATGGCAGCCTAATATCAACGGCAAAAAAGGAATGGCAGTAAACCAGATGAAGTCACAGCAAATTTATAATAAACAAGCTGCTGATTTTGTATATGAAGGAAATATATCTCTTCGTCCTGATTCTGTTGCAGCGCTCGCATTTCGTTCATCGGCTGATGGAACAAAGGGATATGAAGCATCCCTGACAAAGGAAGGAAATCAGGTTCGTGTAAGTTTGACGAAAGCTAACGGAGCAACAATTGCAAGTTCACAGCAAACCTATCCAAGTCAGACCGGAGCAAAACATCATGTAGAGATAAAGGCGAAGGGAAACAGAATTCAGGTCTTCCTAGACGGATACACCCCGGCTGCGATCGATCTAACAGATAAAACCTATACCGATGGATATACAGGAATCGTCGTTAAACAGGGAACGGCTTACTTCCAGGATACCTATGTGACGGATGCCAGCAGTTATTATAATGAAAAATATCGTCCTCAATACCACTATACGCCAATTCGTGGTTCTGCCAGTGATCCTAACGGACTTGTCTACTTCGATGGAGAATATCATCTATTCCATCAGGACGGAGGCACATGGGCACATTCTGTCAGTAAAGATATGCTGAACTGGAAGCGCCTTCCGATTGCGCTGCCGTGGAATGATCATGGGCATGTCTGGTCTGGATCAGCTGTGGCAGATTTGACGAATGCATCAGGTTTGTTCGGGGATTCAGGAGGCAAGGGGCTGATTGCCTACTACACTTCCTATAATCCCGATGGCCCGAATGGGAATCAGCGTATCGGTCTTGCATACAGCAAGGACCAAGGTCGTACTTGGGAATATTCCAAGACGCGTCCTATGGTTATCGGAAATCCAGGCGATAATGGAGGGGAGCCCGGAGGCTGGGATTTCCGTGATCCGAAAGTGATTCGTGATAACGACAATAACAGATGGGTAATGGTTGTATCCGGTGGAGATCATATTCGTTTCTTTACTTCAACAAATCTACTTGATTGGACCCTAACAGATAGCTGGGGATACGGGGAATATGTTCGCGGCGGTGTATGGGAATGTCCGGATTTGCTTCAGCTTTCGGTAGACGGAACATCACAGAAAAAATGGGTTTTGATGATTAGTACAGGAGCGAATTCAAAAACAGGCGGATCAGATGCTGAATATTTTGTGGGTCATTTAACAGCGGAAGGTAAATTCGTTAATGTTAATCCGGCAGGGAAAGTTTTGCGAACAGATTTTGGAAAAGAATTCTACGCTTCAATGTCTTTTTCGAACATGCCAGATCATCGCAGCGTAATGATGGCGTGGATGACAAACTGGGACTATCCGTTTGCTTTTCCAACAACCCATTGGAAAGGCGTACTGTCAATCCCAAGAGAAGTCTCATTAGTAACGACAAAAGATGGGATTCAGCTCGCTCAAAGTCCGATCAAGGAGTTGGAATCGCTGCGTAATCAGCTGTATTCTACTGCTAACAAAGAGGTGAGTCCTTCTTCTCAGAATCTATTGAAAGGGGTTACCTCTGGTGCATACGAAATTGAAGCTGAAGTAGAAATTCCAGCAGGTAGTCAGGTTAGTGAATTTGGCTTTAACGTTCGTGTAGGGGGAAGTCAGCAAACGGTTGTTGGATATAAACCTAGTGAGGGTCGGATTTTCGTGGATCGGTCTGCATCTGGTTTGACGGATTTTTCGAATCTATTTAGTAAAAGACATGAAGCGGCAATGCAAACGGAGAACAAGCGAGTTAAGCTGCGTATCCTTGTAGATGAGTCTTCTGTTGAGGTTTTTGGCAACAACGGTAAAGTTGTTTTCTCTGACGTCATTTTTCCGGATCCAGCCAGCAGAGCTTTGAGTTTTTACACCAAAGGAGGCAACGTAAAAGTCGTATCTCTGAAGGTGAATCAGTTAGGCTCTGTATGGAATCAGGAGACGGGCTCAGCTACCAAGATAATGATGGATACAAGTGATCGCGAACTGAGCAAGGGGCAAAGCGACATACTTTTGGCGATGGTAGAGAATGGTACCAGTAATGGGGCACAGCCGCTTAAATGGAATTCCAGTAACAAGGATGTAGTTGAACTAAACGTGGTGGATAAATCCCAGGCAACCCTTGTAGCTAAAAAAGAAGGCGAGTCTATCATTACCGTCTCTACTCCAAATGGGAAGACATCAGCTAGCTTATTAGTTAAGGTATCTGGGGGTGAATTTCATACGAACTTAAGTGGGTGGACTAAAGATCTATCTGCAGCCTCCTGGGTCATTGGTGAAAATGGGATTCGTGGAAATTACTTGAGTGACGCGAATTATATCGCAGAGAAGCAGGCAGGAGATTTTACTTATGAAGCAGATATGATGTTAGGGAAATCCGGAGGAGCAGGCTCTATGTTGTTCCGTGCCAGCGAAGATGGACGCAGCGGATACTACTTAAATCTGGATCCGAATATGAAGTCCATCCGTCTGTTTTATAAAATCGACGGCCGTATTGAAGAGCGTCAGATTCTAGCAAAAGTTCCGACGTTCATTCAGCCGGGTCAAACCTATAAAGTGAAAATCGAAGCGAAGGGCCCGCATATCGTGGTTTATGTGGATGGGCAGAAAGTCATCGACCTCCAGGACGGCACATTTGCCGAAGGCCGCTTTGGACTACATGTATTTGGCGGAAATGCTTCATATCAAAACGTTAACGTGAGCGGAGAAACACCTGCCAATTTAACCACTTCCAGTCTAGTAAATGCAGAACTACAGAAATCCCTTTATACAGCAAATCTCGCAAATGGTGAAGCTGTTACACTGAAGGATGCAAATGATTCTACGGATCAGAAGTGGGTATTCGTGCCGACGGGGGACGATGCAGGTTCTTATTCTATTCGTACAACAGCCGGTCAGGCGCTTGATCTCGACACAGGGCAAAATAAAATCCAGTTATACCCTTATCTTGGATATAACAATCAGCGTTGGATTTTTCACAAGAATGATGATGGTACCGTAAGTATTATTTCTGCTCATCATAAGAAAGCGCTGGAAGTATCGGCGGATGGGACGACACTGTCTCTAAGCGAGCTTGATCCTACTCTTGATCGACAAAAATGGGTAATTACCAATTAACCTGAGGAAGATAGAAGCAAGGGAAGGGGGGAATAGCGTGTCTAAAAAGCAACTTGTCTGCGGATGAGTTGCTTTTTGTTTTGGCTGCATTTTATGTATTGACGGATATTGGAAATGTAAGTAGAATGTAAATTAGTTAAAACCTTAAAACTTTTGTAAAGAATTTTGGTGTTCTTGATAAAGGCAAAGCTGACATTCAGTGTGCAATTTTCAATCAGAACATAGAAATATCACGAAAGGTAAGGTTTTTTATTTACCTAAAAAGTTTAATCGTTTAAACTTTCGGGTGACGGAGGTATGGAAGCTAAGATGAATATACATGATGTAGCCAAAAAGTCGGGACTCTCTGTAGTGACCGTATCCAGGGTGCTTAACAATTTACCCTCTGTACGGGAAGCTAATAGACAGAAAGTGCTGAAAGCTATGGAGGAATTGAATTATCAGCCCAATTCAGCAGCGCGGAGTCTTGTGAGGGGCAAAACGGGAGTCATCGGGATGTCGATTACCAACTTTAACGACTCTTTCTATGACCGGGTTATTCGCGTGGTGAACCGGAAGCTGGCAGCGCAAGGGTATTTTTTAGCCCTATCGATCGCCGAGAATGAGGATGAGGGCGACAATTTCCTGTTTCAGAAGGATCGCGTTGACGGAATTATCCTGTTGTCCCCACTTGAAGAAAAGGCATATGTAGAGGAACTGAAAAGAAAAAACATTCCGTTTGTATTGCTGGATAACCAGTTTCAGCATGAGGATGTGCCTAGCGTCGTGGTCGATAACTATCAAGGCGGGTATGAGGCTACAAAGCACTTGATCGATCTTGGGCACACTCAAATTGCCTATATTGGCGGCCCTTCGGTATTTCTAAGTGTAGCGGAGCGAAAGCGAGGTTATGTCCAAGCGCTCGAGGATGCCGGGTTAACGCCATTCGGAACGGAATACTGCAGCTTTACAGTAAGCGGCGGCTATGAGGTGGCCAAGAGATGGATCCGCGAAGATAAGCTGCCGACAGCTTTTTTTTCGGGGGACGATTTTATTGCTCTTGGAATGGTTCAGGCTCTCCGGGAAGAGGGAATTCGAGTACCCCACGATATCTCAATTGTTGGATTTGATGATCAGCAGTTCGTAGGTGAATTTTACCCGCGGTTGACGACGGTCAGACAACCTGAGGCACAAATGGGCAATATAGGCGTTGATTTACTACTAAAAATGATCAATGGGGAGGTGATGCCGCCCGCTGTAACGAAGCTCGCTCCGCAGCTACTCATTCGTGAATCCACCGCATCTGTTAGATTACCTTGAATTTTAGGAGTGAAATCATCCGTGAAGTATTTTTTGGGAGTTGATGCAGGAGGCAGTAAAACCCACGCAATGATTGCAGATGAACAAGGGAAGGTCATCGGAGTTGGCAAGGGTGGGATCGGAAATCATCAAATAAACCGTGAGCAGGCGGTGAACAGTTTGCAGCAGGCCCTATCGGAAGCAATTATGGCGTCAGGGCTGACCAAGGATCAGCTGGATTACTCCTGGTTCGGCTTAGCGGGAGCGGACAGAGAGGCTGATTTCCGGATTTTGCGACCGGTCATCAGCAGCTTTGATCTTCCCCAAACTGAGATTTCCTGCGATACCTGGATTGCCTTGCGGTCAGGTACAGAGAAGAACTATGGGATCGTACTGATTTGCGGATCGGGCGTGAACTGTAGTGGTAAAAATCCGTTGGGTGCTACATACCAATGTGGTGGTTTCGGCTACCGGTTCGGGGATTATGGCGGTGGCTATGATTTAAGTATTGAGGTATTCCGTAGCGTCCTTCGGGCGGATGAGGGAAGAGAGAAGGAGACGGTCCTAACCGAACGCTTAACGCAATTGTTGGGCTATTCCAATGTGTCGGAATTAAGAGAGGATTACCTGGATCATTTCAGAGACCTGCCTCCCCATATTGCTGAACTATTATTTCAAGCGGCAGAGGAAGGGGACCAGGTTGCCACCAAGCTGCTGGTCAAGCAAGGGGATGAGCTGGGTTTGGCCGCGGTATCGGCCATCCGTCGCTTGGGCATGGAGGAGGACTTCTTCGACATCGTACTTGCAGGCAGCCTGCTGACAAAGGGAGACCGCTCAGGCATCATCCGGCGGGCCATTGAGAGAAGAGTGAAGTTGTCGGCTCCGAATGGCACTTTAAGGATTTTGACCCGGGAGCCGGTTGTAGGATCGGTCGTTCTGGCTATGGAAAGCAGCGGTATGCGTGTAGATCAGAAGGTTCTAGATAATCTATCACAGGGGAAAGTACCGAACACAATAGGCTAGTTTTTATAAGACCAAAATGAAAAAGATGAAGGAAGGGTCTATCATGGAGGAAACATTGAAGCTGGTTGTCATCGGAGCGGGATCATCGTATACGCCTGAGCTTATTGAAGGCATCATCCTGCATCACCAAGAGCTTCCCATCCGCGAAGTATGGCTGGTGGATATTGAGGAGGGAAGGGAGAAGCTGCATACGATTGCAGAACTGAGCAAACGCATGATCGCTGAGTCCGGACTGCCGATTACCGTGGTCCAGACGTTTGAACGCAGGGAAGCCATTGCCGGAGCGGACTTTGTATGCACGCAAATCCGGGTAGGCATGCTGGAAGCGCGCAAATGGGACGAATTAATTCCGCTTCAATACAATGTCATCGGCCAGGAGACGACAGGTCCCGGAGGGATGATGAAAGGCCTACGGACCATCCCGGTCATTCTGGATATTTGCAAAGACATTGAGGAGCTGGCTCCGGATGCCTGGTTGCTGAATTTTACGAATCCGGCCGGTATGGTGACTGAAGCTGTTCACAAATACTCATCGGTAAAAAGCGTAGGATTGTGCAACTCACCGATCGGTTTTCAAAAGTGGCTCTCCGAGTTCTTCGGACTTCCTATGGAGAAGATCTACGCGGAGTTTGTCGGCATCAACCATCTGCACTGGGTATCCGATATCGTGATTGACGGTAAAAGCAAGCTGCAGGAGCTCATTGATTACCCGCAGAGCTACAAGGCGAGCAATGTGCCGTTTGATTCCTGGGACTACCGGTTTCTGAATGCTTTGAAAGCGATTCCCTCTTATTACCTGAGCTATTACTATATGACGGACGCGATGCTTGCGGAACAGAAGGAAGCAGCAGCAACGACTGGATCGCGCGCTGAGGTAGTGAAGAAGGTGGAGGAAGAGCTGTTTGAACTGTACCGGAACGTAGAGCTGAAGGAAAAGCCCAAGCAGTTGGAACAGCGCGGCGGAGCCTACTACTCGGAGGCGGCAGTGCTGCTGATGCGCTCCATTTATAATGATTCCCGCGATATCCAGACGTTGAATGTAAGGAATAACGGAATTATTGACTTCTTGCCGGACGATGCCTCCATTGAGGTGAATTGTATGGTCACCAAGCAAGGTCCGCTGCCGATTCCGCTGCGCATAATTCCTCAGCCCGTAAAAGGCTTGCTGGCTGCAGTCAAACAATACGAGAGCCTCACCATCGAAGCGGCTGTGCACGGAGACCGGGATATAGCCCTGCAGGCTATGGTTCATCATCCGCTCGTGCCTTCGGTCACCGTAGCTGAACAACTGCTGGATGAAATGCTGGAGAAGAACAAATCGTTGTTGCCGTTGTTTCACTAGAATCGTCCAGAGGAGGAAAAGCGGATGAACACGGCCGAGAAACCGCGTAGATGGAAGAAATTTATCAGTCAATTGGATTTGCAGTCCATGGTTTGGCCGGGAATTATCTTTGTATTCATTTTTAGCTACATTCCGATGTATGGCGTGGTTATGGCATTCCAGCAATACGATATTTTTGGCGGCATTATGAAGAGCCCCTGGGTTGGATTTATGCATTTCAGAATGTTCTTCGAGGCGCCGGAGTTCTGGAATGTGATGCGAAATACCCTTGTGATCAGCTTGCTTAAATTGATTATCTCTTTTCCTGCCCCGATTCTTCTTGCGCTGATGCTGAATGAAATCGGGAATATGGGCTTTAAACGTATTATCCAGACCGTCAGTTATTTACCTTATTTCCTGTCCTGGGTTATAGTATCCGGTTTTGTATTTTCGCTGTTATCCGTTGACAACGGGACGGTGAACTATGTGCTGGAGCGATTCAATCTGGTAGGGGAACCAGTTAACTTCCTGGCGTTACCCAAATACTTCTGGTCGATTCTAGTAAGCGTAAATGTGTGGAAAGAGGTCGGATTCGGGAGCATTGTCTACCTGGCCGCGATTGCAGGCATTGATCCAACCCTATATGAGGCCGCTTCTATAGATGGAGCAAGCCGGTTTAAGCAAATTCACTTGATTACACTCCCCAGCATTACCCCCATTATCATCATCTTTATGATTCTTGCCATCGGCAGTCTGCTCAGTGCGGGCTTCGAGGACATTTTGCTGCTGGCAACCAATCCAATTCTGCGACCCTACTCCGATGTTATCGACACCTATGTGTACCGTGTTGGGATTTTAAATGCCAGATTCTCTTATGCGACAGCGGTAGGGCTATTCAAGGCGGTGATCAGTGTCATTCTGCTAGTGACGGCCAACAAAATCGCTCGCCGGGCAGATGTTAGTCTCTGGTAGTACTACTACTCATAGCGAATGCTTCCGATGCTCCATAAACCTTTTAGGAGGGGTGAACAATGAGACTAAGCCTAGGCGACAAAATCATGCAGCGGAGTATGTATATCCTTTTGACGCTGCTGGCGTTACTCATGCTATACCCGTTTTGGAATGCGCTGGTCATTTCCTTTAATCTAGGGAGCGATACGGCGCTCGGTGGTGTAACCTTGTTACCGAGAGCTTTTACTCTGGAAAATTATTATATTGTGTTTCAGGATCAACGCCTGCTGAATTCTTTTCTGATCACCATTCTTAGAACGTTATGCGGCACGGCATTGTCTGTCTTTTTCACGGCACTGTTAGCCTACGGAATGTCCAAGAAGACATTGCTATTTCGAAAACAATATATGGTGTTCTTCATGATTACGATGTTCTTCAGTGGAGGGCTCATCCCTAGTTATTTACTAGTTCGCTCTTTGGGTATGCTGGACACCTTTTGGGTGCTGATTATCCCCGGCATCATCAGTGTCTGGAACATGATTGTCATCCGCACCTTCTTCCACGCTCTGCCGGAGGGGTTAGAGGAATCGGCCAAAATCGACGGCAGCAGCAACTACGGCATTTTTTTCCGAATCGTCATTCCCGTCTCCGGCCCGGTGCTGGCCACGATTGCCTTATTCACCGCAGTAGGTTACTGGAATGACTGGTTTACGGGAGCGATCTATATTACAAAGGATCACTTGCTTCCTATACAGACCCTGCTGCGCCAGATTATGAACTCCAACATCATGACCCAAATAGGCTCATCGAATGCTATCGCGCTGGATCATATGAACCGAAATCGGACGATTACCACGAAGTCACTGACTATGGCTACGATGATGATCGCTACCATTCCAATTATCCTGACGTATCCTTTTCTCCAAAAGTACTTTGTTAAGGGCGTAATGATCGGTTCGATGAAAGAATAGCAGTCTCCATATTATGTAGAAAGAAGGGAAAAGATGCGCAATCGTATGAAATGGGTATCTCTTTTGCTGACTTCACTGGTGCTTCTTCTCGCTGCCTGTAGCGGAGGAGGAAATTCTAACACTTCACCAAACACAAGCGAGAAAAATCTGAATACTGAGGCCGCCACAGATGACGGCAGCGGGATCAAGCCCGTCACCTTCAGCTTCTATGGAAACTATGACTGGCTTACGACATCACCATGGGGGGATAATGAGGCGACAAAATGGATTCAGGAGAACCGTAAGGTTACTGTTGAACCGATACAATCCGGAGGAGCGGCCGGAGAAAAGCTCAACACGATGATCGTCGGCGGTGATTTACCGGATGTTATTTTTACTGACCGGGGATCCTCAGTGGAACGGCTGGTGCAGGCAGGACAACTCGTTGCGCTGGATGATTACTATGAGAAGTATCCGAACTTCAAGAAATATGTGAAGGAATCCACCCTGAATTTGCTCCGTTCAGAAGACGGGAAAATCTATCAAATTCCGAACTGGTATACATCCGGGCAATTCGGCAACGGCGGATGGATGGTGAATAAAGATATTTATAACGAACTCGGCAGACCGTTGCTGGAGACCTTTGATGATTTGTATCAATATTTGCTTAAGGTGCAAGAAAAGTATCCGGATGTAGTACCTCTGGAGGTTGGGGAGAAGGGGGCAGGTCTGGAAATTATGTATGGTGGTTTTAAGGAGAACTCCACCAGTAAGTTCATTTCACTCATGGGATATCCGGATGGCGACAAGCTGTCATCTATCTTGGACGATCCCGCTTACGAGGAGATGGTGCTGTATATTAATAAGCTGTATCGTGAACGGCTGATTACGCAGGATGCTCTGCAGCAAACCCAGGATGCGGTCAAAGAAAAGGTCAATACCAACCGGGTAGCAGTCATGGTCGAATCCAATATCACTACGTATGGAGCCGAGGGACACCGGGCACTGACAGCGAATAATCCGGACAGCGGTTATGAGATTATATGGCCGATTCATAAAGGCGGTCTAGACAAAACACAAGTGTTTGTAAGCGGCTTTGAGACGCTGGGTTGGAACGTTAATGTCATTACGAAAAAGGCCAAGGATCCAGAGGCCATCTTCGCTTATTTTGACTGGATTACGGGTCCGGAGGGACAGAAGGTGCTTTTCTTCGGTCCTAAAGGCTTGTACTGGGATGAAGAGGATGCGGACGGAGCGCCAATCCCGAACGAGAAATACAAGACGACTCCTGCTAACGAGCGCACGGAAACGATGCGGAAATTCGAGGACTTTAACTGGGCGGGAAATACAACCTTTATTGATACGGCGAAAATGAGCCTCGAGGCGCTGCTTTCCGCGAACCAGAAATCCTGGGAGACCGTGGCGCAGTCCACGGTGACCTGGAAAACCGCGTTGGATATCACGGAGTTTGTAAATACCGATCCGATTCCGGATACGGAAATCGGCATCATCGCACAGAATATCGGGGATATTTATACCCTTGCTTACGCCCAGATGGTTCAGGCGAAGTCGGATGAAGCGGTGCTGTCGGCGCTGGAGACAGCTAAAAAGAACACCGAAAAAGCGGGGCTGGCTAAGCTGCTTGAATTCAGAACCGAAAAATGGCAGGAAAATGTTAAGAAAATCAACGCGACGAAATAAGACTATTTATAAAATCTTATACTAGTGGAGGCGAGATTATGGCATTTGCGTTGAGATCGAGGTTTATAGCACTGTTAAGCATCGTGTTGGTTTCTTCGATAGCCGGTGGTTCCGTTCCTGTTATGGCCGAGGAGGAGAGTAACCCCCCTTTCGAAACGGAAGTTATTGTACGGACCGTAAACCAGTTTAAGAACATGACGGATGTCCAGAATTTCATCGCGCTGTCTACAAGCTATGGCGTCGATGTTATTAGCATGAACGTGAAGCAGGATGAAGATGATGAGGTTCCGTCTGGAAGTGTATTTTATCAGAGTGATATCGCACCAATTGCACAAGGCTACCAGAATTTCGACGCCCTGCAGGCTGTCATTACGGCAGCCCATGCTGCAGGAATCAAGGTTCATGCCTGGATTCCACAGTTCCATGATCAGCAGGCCTTCCTGGAGCACGATGAATGGCAGATGCAGGCGCTGGTTGACGGGGTTCAGACTCCGTTTACAGGTTCTAACGGCAACGAATACTTCGTCAATCCAATTCACCATGAAGTGCAGCAGTATGAGCGTTCCATCATTCAGGAAGTGATCGAGAATTATGATGTGGATGGCGTTGTGCTGGATTGGATCCGCTTCGATAATTACAACATGGACGTCAGTGATTACACGGTTACGAAGTATCAGGCGCAGTTCGGGTATTCACCGCTCAGCATTGACTTCGAGACGGATTCGCCTCAGAGAGAGCAGTGGAATGAATGGAGGACCGATCAAATCGGACAGTATGTGGGCGATATCCGTCAGGATATCACCCAGTCCTCGAAGCCGGATGTGCAGCTCGGTGTGTATATTTTGCCGCCAGAATTCATTGAAGTTGGGCAGAATGTAGCGAAATTCAAGGATGATATCGACTTTGTTGC
Organism: Paenibacillus sp. FSL H3-0329; assembly: GCF_037963285.1. Classification (NCBI taxonomy): domain Bacteria; kingdom Bacillati; phylum Bacillota; class Bacilli; order Caryophanales; family Paenibacillaceae; genus Paenibacillus; species Paenibacillus sp. FSL H3-0329. Next base: position 1,677,285 of record NZ_CP150150.1, read on the forward strand.
ACCAATGGCGTACTTTGATGACTGGGAGTTCAACAGTGATTGGGTATACAGCACTTCCTACGGCATCCTGAAGGATACGAGCGACCGGATTAACGGCAGTGACGTGGAAATTGTTGCGACGCTGGATAATGACTGGACAGATGATCAATATCAGGAGATTTACAAGGGAATCCGCGAGAATTATCCAGGTGTGAAGCGTCTGTCGTTCTTTGCTTACGGGGCCTGGCCAGAAGATGAGCTGGCCAATATCAAAGAACGTGAAACCTGGCCTACGCCAGGCTGGACGCCTCCGGTAGAACAAGACTATCCGGCTCAATTACCAACAGGATGGAAGGCGCGGAATATCGGTTCCATGCCGGGGAACGTTACCTACAATTCTTCCAATAAGCAATTTACACTCAGCAGCAGCTCTACGGATATTTGGGGAAATGGAGATCAACTGAATTATATATACCAATCCGTGCGAGGCAATGCGGAGATTATTGTTAAAGTGCAGTCCACTAGCCGATTGGACGGCTGGGCCAAGGCCGGCATTATGATTCGGGAGTCGCTGGGTCATAATTCGAAGCATGCAGATATGATGCTTACCCCCGAAAATGGGGCAACCTTCCAGTATCGTGCAGAGACTGCCGGCAATATGGTTGATCAGACTGCGGCTGCCTCGGCTCCAAGATGGCTAAAGCTGACCCGAAGTGGAAATACCTTCAAAGGGGCTATTTCGAGTAACGGGAATAACTGGCAAACGGTCGGAACTGTTCAGATTCCGATGAACCGCAAGGTGTATATTGGCATAGCACTTAGCAATCCCGGGGATGACTCGAGGAATAAGGCTGTGTTTGGAAATGTGAAGATTACGGATTAAGCTTAATACAAGGGCACCGGTTCTTCTTTATCCGGGGGAGTTTTCGTTTATCAGGTTAACCAGAAATATCTGGTTAACCTTTTTTATTTCGGTATAAGGTGATGGTGGGGGATAAATCCAATTGAAATCTGAAATGAATATAAAGCTGCTAAATCCGGTGGTATATTTAATGCAGCTAATTTTATAATATAGCTAATTCTATAATGCAGTTTAGCTTATTAATAATAGTCTTTGAGAATAACTTATACAGAATAGGAGAGATACGATGAGCGAGCGTATACCCTGCCAAACCTCAGACTGCAAGGGAAGCATACTTCCTGCAACTGCTTTAAAGACAGGTGGAATCTGCATGCCCTGTCATCAAAGGAAGCTTACGCTGGAGCAAAAGGCTTATATTGAACAAAATCGAAAAGACATTGATTTGTACGCAGGTGTGAATGATCCGGTTGAAATTCTTAAAATCATGCACAAACCGCGGAGGTTGAGCCCGCTTGAACACGTAATTCCCTATCACAAAACCGCGCAAGAGTTATATCGTCAACTGACTGAAAGCGAAAGAGAGCGATTGGAAACCTACGCCATTAAATTGATGGAAGAAGATGATTTTGACCAGGCTGAGACTATTTTACTGTCGCTTATATGTTTTTCAAGTGCTTCCATTGAACGGGGGCTGGAGGCTTTTTTTCTTAACGGGAAGTATTATCCCGGTATTCTCTATAAAGAAGCGGGTCAGGAGATCCGTGATAAGATCATTCATCAGTTGGAGCATGACTCGGAAAACCGTAATCATTTGCTGCTTGCATTGGCCTGGATTGGCGATGAAGAGGTTGTTCGGCAGTTCGAGACATGGCGGCAGCATCCGCCTCGATGGACATCGGAGTTAAATGTGCCTCCGGAAACCTATGCTCACGAAGCAGGATGGGAATTAGATCCCGATGGTGGGAAAAGGCTGCTTTTTTACCCCGAGAGTTATCATTTTGAAGTAAACAGGGACGGAAAAAATGGGATGGATCGGGATCATACGGCGGTAGCGGCGCTACAGGCGGGTGAGCATTCCTGCCCTTGGTGTGGCGGTAAGTTGACAGTGCTGTTTGATTACGATTTGCAGAATCCACTGGTTCAATTTATGAAGCTTTCCGGCCAGCGGTTAAGGATTGCAGCTTGCATGCATTGTAATTGTTATGGCACCGTGTTTATGAAAGCGGAGCTGGATGGCCAATATTCGTGGAGTGAATATAATACCGTTCCTGATTTTTTGCCTGCAAATGAAGACAGGGAAGAAATAGCATGGCATGTCATGCAGCTATCGGAACGAAAGATGGGAACCTATGAAAATTCATATTGGATGCTTGAGGCGCCTGCGTCGCAGATTGGAGGACATCCGGCTTGGATTCAGGATGCGGAATATCCTGTGTGCCCTTGCTGTTCGACGACGATGAAGTTTATTGCCCAAATGGACATGGAACAGGCCGAGGACAGCGAGGGGATTTATTATGCATTTTTGTGTGAGGGTTGCCTGCAGGTAGCTGTGAATTACCAGCAGACGTAAATCAACTTATTTCTGTTAGCGTAGATTGGAACTTCAGACTTAAAAGAGAAAAATGCTGCCTTAGACAACTAAGGACGGCATTTTTTTATTTTTGTATAAACATGATGATCAAAGTACCTTGACTGTCACAGTAGTATGATATACAATGAGATTATGAGGTGATGAAATGAGTGAGAACAAAATCACATCCGATCTGCTGCGAGGACATACCGATACGATGGTATTACGGCTCTTGTCCGAAGCCGATCGTTATGGATATGAAATCGTCAAATTAATTGCTGAGCGTTCCGGAGGCGAATATGAATTAAAAGAAGCTACGATGTACTCCAGCGTCCGGCGGCTTGAGGCAGACGGTGACATTGAATGGTATTGGGGGGATGAGTCTCAGGGGGGACGACGGAAGTATTTTCGGATTACCGAGAAGGGGAAAGCTGTTTACGCCAATAACAAGACTAATTGGGAGTACGCAAAGCGTGTGCTTGAAAACTTATTATAAGGAGACTTGATAATATGAATGAGAAATTAAACATGTATTTAAATGGCGTATTCGCACCCTATGACGGGATAAAAAGCGTTGCTGAATTAAAGAGTGACCTCCTTTCCGATTTGCAGGAGCGGTTCAGTGAACTCAAGGCTGAAGGCAAGGATGATGAAACGGCGTTTAAGATGACGATAGACAGCATCGGCGACATTGAACAGACGGTGCAGGAGGTTGCCAATCTCTCCCGTTCACTTGAGCGGCAGGTGGTGACGAGCTTTAGGGCGAGCAACTTATCGAAGAGCGATTTTGCAGGCGTTACCGCCCATAAAGGGGATTTTAAAGTGAGCGCGTTGCGGGGTTCGGATTTTACAGGCGCTGACTTGACTGGCAGTTCTTTCGCGGGCAGTGACGTAGGCGAGGCCAAGTTCGACAGCGCTAATCTGACCGACTGCAATCTGTCCGGCATTGAACTGGCAAATGCGAGCTTTCACAAATCTATTCTTGTTCGCACCAACTTTAGCTCATCAGGACTTACAGGGGCGAAATTTATCAGTGCAAGACTGACCGACGTCAAGCTGTGTACGACTGATCTTACGAAAACAATCTTTGAGAGCTGTATCTTTGACGGTGTGGAATTTAAAACCTCAGATCTGCGGGGATTATGTTTTGACGGCCAGACCTTTATCGGGGTCAAGTTTGAAAAGTCGGCGCTGAACGATATTTCGTTTAGAGGTGCGACGTTAAAAAATGTGTCATTCCTCTCCGGGTTTTCGTTATCCAAGAAGTTTTATCGTGCAATTAAAACGATCAACTTTGACGGTGCAATGATGGATAAGTTGACCTTCGCTGCGCTCAAAGGCATGGAAGCTGATTTGACAAAGGTTACAGTCCTATAAGCCTGAGCTTCCGAAGTGAGTTTTGCGGGGAAAATTCCATGAAGATATGCTAACAAAACCTTAGGGAGGGAATGCAATGAACAAGTCCATTAAAGTGGTTGGGTTGGAAAAGTCCTACAGACAGCTTCAAGTTTTAAAGGGGGTGGATTTTGAAGTGGAGCAGGGCAGCGTTTTTGCCCTGCTTGGCTCCAATGGCGCAGGCAAGACCACCATTGTCAAAATCCTCACCACTTTGCTAAATCAAGATGGTGGGACTGCTGCAGTGAACGGATTCGATGTCGCCACAAAGCCTGATTATGTACGCCAGTCCATCAGCCTGACGGGTCAATTTGCCGCCGTGGATGAGATTCTGACCGGCCGGGAAAATCTGATCATGATTGCGAGGCTCCGCCATGAGAAGCATCCGCGTCAAGTTGCGGACGATCTGCTGGAACGCTTCACTTTGACCGATGCCGCGGATCGCAAGGTATCCACTTATTCAGGCGGGATGCGCCGGAGATTAGATCTCGCGATGAGCCTTGTTGGAAAACCGCAGATTATTTTCCTCGACGAACCAACCACTGGACTTGATCCTGAGGCAAGGATTGATGTATGGAAGATGGTTAAGGAGCTTGCCGACGGCGGTACGACTGTCTTTTTGACGACGCAGTATTTGGAAGAAGCAGAGCAGCTTGCTGATCAAATCGCCATTCTACATGAAGGTAAAATTATTGCGAGCGGTACACTCGAAGAACTAAAAAAGCGTTTCCCGCCCGCAAAAGTTGAGTACATTGAAAAGCAGCCGACGCTGGAGGAAATATTCCTCGCAATCATCGGCAAAAAGGAGGGGAAGTAAATGGAAATGATTAAGAAGCACTTTTTCAGTGACATGAGTGTAATGCTTGGACGCTCTATGCGCCATATTCTCCGCAGTATGGATACCATCATCACGGTAACTATCATGCCAATTGCATTTATGCTGTTGTTTGTTTACGTGTTCGGTGGGGCCATCCAGGCGGGTACGGATAACTATGTGAATTATTTGTTGCCCGGGATCATACTGATCGCTATTGCAAGTGGTGTAACTTATACGGCTTACCGCCTGTTTAACGATGTGCAAAAAGGGATTTTTCAGAGATTCCATTCTATGCCGATTGCACGTTCTACCATGCTGTGGGGACATGTGCTGACCTCCCTGATATCCAATGCGATTTCAGTTAGCGTCATCATTCTTGTTGCATTGATTATGGGGTTTCGTTCATCGGCAGGAGTGCTCTCATGGCTGGCGGTTGCCGGCATCCTCATATTGTTTACGCTGGCTCTAACTTGGGGCGCGGCAATTGCTGGACTATCCGCAAAATCGGTGGACGGCGCGACTGCTTTTTCCTATCCGATTATTTTCCTTCCTTTCATCAGCTCGGCCTTTGTGCCTACCGAATCGATGCCGCCAGTCGTTCGCGCCTTTGCTGAAAACCAGCCCGTTACATCTATAGTAGAGGCGGTTCGCTCCCTCCTGATGGGGCAGCCTGTCGGCAATGATATTTGGGGAGCCATCATATGGTGCATAGCCATTCTAGTAGTTGCGTATTTATTAGCGATGCGGGTATACAAACATAAAGTTGTTTAATTGCCAGATAACGTTACAGGATTTAGAAGCGACTTGTCTGCGGATGGGTTGCTTTTTTTCATTTCTCTACGTATCACTAAGCAGTATCCCTTTTTCTTTCACAAACTTCTCCAGAACCTTGAAATCCTCAGTAACCTTTTTAAAAGGTAAGGCTTCCAGTACCTGATCCCGGTAATCCTTTTTGGCGGCAATGGACAGGCGGGAATCGAGTATGCTGAGTACACCAAGGTCAGTTTCACTGCGGATCAGGCGCCCGGTTCCTTGTCTTAACCGAAGCAGCATGTCCGGTACAAAAACCTCCTTCAAGGGATTCTTTGCCATCGAAGTCTTATATTCATAGACAGGATCGGCAGGAACAGGGAAAGGCAGACGGAAAATGATTAACTGTGACAAATCGGAACCTTCGATATTCACACCTTCCCAGAATACACCGGTACTAAGTAGAACGCCTTTACTGCCCCGAAAGTCAGCGATCACCCCGTCCTGGGACGAACCTTCCCTTTGAACATGTAATGCCCATGCAAGCTTCTCAGAGTTTAATTTCTTATGAATATACTTCATATCCTCTTTAGCTGAAAAAAGAACCAATGTCCGCCCGTCTGTTAAATTACAGAGCCTCATCATTTCCTTGTATGCCGCTTCAAGATAATCTTCCCGCCGCTGATGGTTATAGTAGGGGATGTCCTTGGCAATATACAGCATGGTGTGGTTGTCATAATCAAACGGTGAAGCTTGGCGCTCCATATAATCTCCCCTGTAACCGAGGGACTCAGTGAGATAAGCGTATTGTTCCTCCAGCGTTTCTCCGCTTTGACACATGGTTGCTGACGTTAAAATAACTGAGGTTTTCCCGTTAAATAAGGTATATTTCAGAAACTGGCTTATCCCTTTAGGGCAGATACTAAGGGTACTCTCCCGCTGGGTATTACTTGCCCAGATCAGATAGTTATCCTCTACTCCGGCGAGTACATCAAAGAGGTCGATAAGTCCGTTCATGGCTTCAAAAATATTGTCAATCTCCCGTTCATGCCGTGAAGTTAAGACGGAAAGGCTGAGATTAAAATCTTTTAAAACCTGTGCCGCTCGTCTTAAGGGGATTCCTGTGATCTGCGATATTTTTATACGGTCATTGTCCTGCTTGGCTGTTTGCAGTAAGTCTGCCTCTACTTGTTTAAAAATATGGCCAACGCATCTTTTTATAAATTTAAATTGCGGCATAAGCTCCGTATCGGCAGATTGCTTGAAGAGAATCTGTAAGGCGTCATCCAGAATACGGCAGGTTCCCCGGTAAGTAAATTCGAGCGTTCTTGCATCTCTAACCTTTGCTTCCAGATTATGCGCTTCATCAATTACGATCAGAGCCGGCCGTTCGGTGATTAACCCCTTCGTTCCTTCCTTTTTCTTGATTAAATCACGGATGAGCAGATCCTGGTTTACGATAATAAAATCCATGTCGCTCGCGTTGGCATTAATTTTAGCTCTCATCTCATAAAACGTACATGTACTTTTATAATGGCAACGTTCAAATTTGCAATCATTCACACAAACGTTAGACCATACAGCATCACTAACCCCGCCCTTAATATCTGCCCGCTCATCAATTTCATAATTCACAATCTGTTGAGAAAGCGCAGACAGAGGAGTGTTTGAATCATCCGCTTGGAACAGATCTGCTGCCCTATACCGGCAAGCATACTGCCCCATGCCTTTTCCAACTACCGAACGTACCCTTGTAAATCCGAGACGACTTCCGATGAATCTCAGATCTTTATGTATTTGTTCTGAAAGTTGTATGGAGGATGTCGCAATAATAACCGGTTGCCTTGAGATTTGGTTAATAAGCAGGCTGGGAATGAGGTAGGCAAAGGACTTGCCGATACCGACTCCAGCTTCAATCATCGCGTTACGACCATTTATATAGGCATCAGCGATATCTAGAGACATATCCTGCTGGCCGATCCGCTCTTTAAGTCCAATCCTGGGGAATTTATCATACATTCGAAAGATAGCATTGACTAAAGAGGGCTCGATGTCCTTCTTTAGCTCCTGCTTCTGTAATTTATAGAGATCACTTAACCAGCTAATGACGACCGCCCCTTTTCAAAATCAATGATCTTCCTAATTATAGTTTTTTTGGTGAGGTTGTAATTATCTTCGATGCTACTCTAACAGTCAAGTGTCAGAATATAATATAGTGATTAAAACAAAGTGAATTACTGTGTTTTTGAAGCAGGAAAATATACACATATCTTGAATACAAACTACAAAGAAGGAGGATGAAAATGTCATACAAAGAAAATGAATTGCGTTCGTCATTAACCTTAGCAGTTCCAATCATTTTAAACAGGCATTATCATTCTATGACTATGAAAAACATCGAATTCTCCTGGTTTGTAGAGGCGCATAAGGAATTGTTAGATTCATCATTCAGTACGATATTAATGAGTATGGTAGAAGCCTTGTTTTTTGATTCTTTTGGTTACGATCAATACTTAAACCTGCTAGAAAAAGAGGGGGCTGAGCAAGGGGTTTATACTGCAGAAATATTCGGTGATCATTTTGATATCTTACTTGATATGAGCAAGGATTTAAATTTAACCGCTCAGAATATTATGTTTAAGATCATTGAAGAGTTTGTAGATGATTCCGCGATCCGATTGTTTTTTTATAATCGTTTAATGGAATGCAACTGGACCCGTTTTACTGGCTTTGCACAAGGTTATTTGTCTAATAAAAATCAACAGATTGACAATTTACATGAACAAAAAATTGCTGTTATGGGACAAATGGCAGCAGGAATGGCGCATGAAATAAGAAATCCGCTAGCTTCGATTAAAGGTTTTGCTCAGCTTGTAAATATCAGGCTAAATGAGCCGGAGATCAAAGCGGATGAATTGCGTGCATATCTGGATATCACCATCAAAGAGATTGATGCTCTGAATGGATTAGTAACGGACTTTCTAATACTGGCTCGAAAAGGTGACAGTACAAAAAATAACGGCGTAGTATTTAACGTTATGGAGGTTATACATAGAGTTAATAACATTGTGAATCAACTCATACTTAGTGATGATATTATACTTTCAGTAGAGTGCTCTTTAGAAAAAGTACTAACGTTTGGAAGCGCCTCTCAGCTAGAGCAGGTAATTCTTAATATTTTGAAAAATAGTATCGATTCCTTCACAGCTTTTAGAGGCAGAATAGATATTTCTGTTACCACAGCTGCTGAGACAAACGAAATTATTCTACTCTTTAAAGACAATGGAGAAGGAATTCCACAGGATAAATTAAAACGGATATTTGACCCTTTCTTTACTACCAAGCAAAAAGGGACAGGGATTGGATTATCGATTTGTAAACAACTAATCGAAATGTATGGGGGGCATATTAAGGTAGATTCAGAGGTTCAGGTTGGAACTAGCGTGAGGGTTATTTTGCCTTGGGTTTATGATTATCATATTTGAGATGCTGCTGTATCTAAGGAATGAAGGAGCGACTTGCCAATAGGGAAGTTGCTTTTTTTTGTTATAGTTCTACAAAAAATCAGGATGTGCGTAAGATCACAAAGCAATTATTGGATACGTTTATACTCAATATATCAATTAAATTTGAAATATAAATTACATAAGCAATTGGAGGCTACTGGCATGGATCAATTTACTTTTACAGATATGAAAAAAATAAAGAGAAAAAATTTAGGTAATGTCGTACCTTTAGAGCTTTTCAGAACGATTAGACTGATTGGTTTATATCAAGCGTTACCCATGAATGGTAAGGGTACAACGTTGACTATAGGAAGAAAAATTGGGGAAGAATTTGGTGTTACCTCGGTTAATGAACTATTCGAGTTATTCGAAGAATTGAAGATAGGGATTCCTATAATAACCCATGAAGATGACAAGGGGATGACGATTGCAGTACACGATTGTTTCTGCGAAGGGTTACCTATTATGGAAGGAAAAATGGTTTGTGACCTGGAGGGGGCCATTATTGAAGGAGCACTTACTAAAATTCGTGGAAAGCGGGTTTCCGTCCGGGAAATAAAATGTAATGTTAATGGGGATGAATATTGCGAATATCTCGTCAAATATTAAATTCATATATAAATGCGAGTAAGCGACCTTTCGATTTTAAAAGGTCGTTTTTTTTATGAAGAAGTTGTGATGGAATTAACATTCATTTAACATGCCTCTTATGCTGAAATGATATAACAGTTACAAATAGGTGAAAAGGTGGCTGTTAGATGAAACTTAGCAAAGAGGAAAAATCATGGATTTTATATGACTGTGGGAATTCGGCCTATTCGATGGCGGTTACAACTGCTTTATTGCCTATTGTATTTGGCATGTTTTCAAATGTTAACAGCAGCATGGATTTAGGGTACTTTAATTCCATTGCGAGTATTCTAGTGGCTATCCTTAGTCCGATTTTAGGCACGATCGCAGATTACAAGGATAAGAAAAAGCGCTTTTTCTTATTTTTCTCTTTGATAGGTGTGATGGCTACGGCTTCGTTGGCATTCGTTGCACCTGCGAGCGGGCAGTGGCAGTTATTGATTGTGTTTTATATCCTGTCTGTTATAGGTTTTGCCGGAGCCAATATTTTTTATGACTCTTTTCTTGTGGATATAACCACTGATGAAAGGATGGATAAGGTATCCACAAAAGGTTTTGCTTATGGATATATCGCCAGCGTCATTCCATTTGGCATCAGCCTGCTATTGATTCTGTTTATGGGGATGGATAAGTCGATCGGTTATCAGATTGGGTTTATCATTACTGCCCTTTGGTGGGGGCTGTTGACCATACCCATGATCAGAGATGTGAAGCAGAGATATTATATTGAGCCTGAACCAAGACCTGTAATCAACAGTTTTAAAAGACTGGGAGACACCTTTAGGAATGTTAGACAGCATAAAGTTGTATTTGTTTTCTTAATTGCGTACTTTCTTTATATTGATGGGGTAGATACGATTATTAAAATGGTGGTGCCCTATGCCACATCGGTTCTGGGTGCGGATGCTTTTGACACCTTTACCTTACTGGGGATATTATTAGTTATCCAGATCATCGCTTTTCCTTGTGCAATCCTGTATGGTAATCTCGCCAAAAAATACTCCGCCAGGACTTTGATAATCGTGGGGATTGTTACATATATCATTTCCTGCATCGCGGCTTTTTTTATCACTTCAGTGTGGCATATATTTATTTTAGGTGCGCTAATTGGTTCCGCTCAGGGAGGCATTCAGGCGCTCAGCAGGTCTTATTATGCGAAGATCATTCCAAAGGAGAATTCCAATGAATTCTTTGGTTTTTACAATATTTTTGGCAAGTTCGCGGCCATTGTTGGTCCTGCTGTAATGTCTTTAACAACAACCTTAACAGGTAATGCTAAATTTAGTATTTTAGCGATTATCCCACTTTTTATTATTGGATTATTCGTATTTATAACTTTACCTAAAGAGCAGCCTGAACATGACGAACCTAAGGGGCTTATTCTATGAAGTCAATTAAAGCACAAACGGCTATGGCCAAGCATTTGATCGTCATCTCTTACGATGCCTTTTCAGAAGACCACTGGGCATTGGCCAGCCGGCTTCCAAACTTAAGTAAATTAATTAAAAACGGAGCTCATAGCCATAAATTGAAAAGTGTGTATCCGACACTCACATATGTAGTGCACACGACCATAGCAACCGGTGTATATCCGGATAAGCATGGCATCCATCACAACAATCCGTTTCAGCCTTTTATTAAGGAAGAGGAGCAGAATTGGTTCTGGTTTAGAAATGCGATCAAGGTGCCAACGATTTACGATGTTGCGCGCGAGCATAAGATGAGCACAGCCGGAATCCTATGGCCAGTATCGGGTAAATCCTCCATCCAATACAATATACCTGAAATCAGAGCCATCAAAAACGAAAATCAGGCACTGAAGATATTAAAAAGCGGAAGCCCCTTATACTGCGTGGATATGGAGCTGAAATATGGCCGGATCCGCAAAGGGATTGAGCAGCCCTATCTGGATGACTTCACGACCAAATGTGCTATAGACACGATTAAGCGCAAAAAACCTAATCTTCTAATGATGCATCTGATCGATCTGGATGATGCCAAACATGCTTATGGAACTGACAGTGACGAAGTGAAGCAGGTAATCACACGTATGGATAAAAGGTTAGGCGATATTATGCAGGCAGTGGATGAAGCGGGGATGAAGGATGATACGATTTTTTTAATTTTGGGGGACCATGGCCAGTTTAATGTTAGGTACAGAGTGCATTTGAACAACCTTTTGCAGGAAAAGGGCCTGATCTATGAAGAGAACGGCGAAATGAAGTGGAGAGCTTACTTTCAGTGTGGGGGTGGAGCGGCTTACTTGCATATCCGGCAGGGCGATGAAGAAGCTGAGCAAATAGCATTAGCTGTTATTGGAGATAATATGAGAGATGAATCTTCAGGTATAGAGAAATTGTATGCTAGAGATGAACTGGATTATGTTCATGTGGGCCAAACCACAAAGTATATGCTTGAGGCTAAGAGAGGTTATTGTTTCGACGAAAGTATGGATGAACCAACGATTGTTGATTTGGACAAACAAGGCGTTAAATTTGCCACGCATGGCTATTCTCCTGATAAAGACGGCTATAGATGCAACTTGGTTGTCTCCGGGGAAAAGATTAGAAATGGGTATCCTATAGGGGACATCGAAATGGTAGATATAGCCCCCACGATGGCAAAAATTTTAGGGATTGATTTTAATCCAGGTGACGGAAGACCTTTAGAGGAAATTTTTATGGACTAAATTAAGCAATGTGAAACGGAGAAATTCAATGATTGAAACGCGTAAACAGAAATCAAATAAACTCAAGATATTCTCAAAAGTATTCATGATTATTATTGGGGCGCTAATAGCTGCCTATGGTCTAGAATCCGTATTGATACCCAACAACGTCTCAGATGGAGGTGTCACAGGTCTAAGCATCGTTGGCTCTGAACTGTTTGGCTTACCGCTAGGGCTGCTAATTGGCATAATTAATATCCCTTTTGTGTGGCTAGGATATAAGCAAATTGGTAAAAGCTTTGCTCTTTATTCCGTTATCGGTATTGCTTCACTGGCTATTGGCACTAGTCTTATGCATCATGTACCGACGATTATAGAAGGTGATACCTTATTAATTACCGTTGTTGGCGGGATTATTATCGGTTTTGGTATGGGGTTAGCCTTACGTAATGGTGGAGCATTAGATGGGATAGATATGTTAGCTGTCTTACTTTCACGAAAATTACCTTTTGGGACCAGTGATTTAATCTTATTTCTAAACATGTTTGTCTTTATTGTTGTTTCAACAGTATTTGGCCTACAAGGGGCTATTCTATCAGCACTTGCTTATTTTATTGCTTCTAAGGTCATTCATATTATTGAAGAAGGTTTGAGTGGCTCTAAAACGTTTAAAATCATCACTATTCAACCGGAAATCATGGTCGAGACTATTCGTGACCGATTGGGTCGTGGAGCAACTTATACAGATGCTTATGGCGGCTACTCAAATGAACAATTCAAAGAAATCACTTGTGTCATTAACCGTCTGGAAGAAAGTAAAATAAAAGATATTATTCGTGAAATTGACCCGAATGCTTTTGTAGTAGTCTACGATGTTGCAGAAGTTAAGGGCGGCAGTTTTAAAAAGAAAAATATTCACTAATGACTATAAATCGCGTTGGAGAGAAGCTAATTATGCTCTTGCCAGCGCGTTTTTTTGTTTTCTTTGAAGGAGAGGAAAGGCTTGGTATAGATTTAATATAATTAAAGTTGGAATACCTACTCTAACAATATGCTTATACAATAGAATTAATAAGGTTGGAGAGGGGACATGGATATGGATGCTGTTCATAAAGAAAAGATCTTAATCAAAAATGAAAAGCTTATTAGCATGGTCATTGAACGGGCTAAGAGAGATTTTTCTGATGATATTGCAATTATAGGGCTTACAGGTTCTTTTAGTACTGGGGATTTTCATGAAAAAAGCGATCTTGATCTAATCATAATTAATAACACAGAGCAAGGCTGGGGAATATCTTCGTGTTTTATCTTGGATGATATTGGATACGATCTATATTGTACGCCATGGGAAACAAGGATAGAAGATCAAGCCAATCTCGAGAGTCCAATGATTTCATGTCTGGTGGATTTACAGGTGTTATACTGTGCAAAACCCGAATATTTGGAAAAGCTAAATTTATATAAACAGAGAGCACTCGATGCTCTGGCAATGCCTATAGGGAGAGAATGTATCAGTAGAGCGAAAAAGTGTATAGACATAGCAAAACAGGAATATGCGAATACGTTACTTTCTGAACATATAGGAGCAGTAAGGTATGCTTCAAGCGAAGTTTTATACAATTTGTTAAATGCGCTAACTCATTTGAACAATACTTATTTCAAACGGGGAATTAAGAGATATTTAGAGGAAATAGCTACGTACCGTTATGTTCCTGATGATTTTGAAAAGACATATATGGCTGTGATAGAGGCGAAGACTATCGATGAAATCAGAAGTGCAGCATATAAGGCCCTTAAAAACATCAATGATTTATATAATAAAATGTATAAGGATTTTGTAGTGCAGCCTGTCCCAAGTTATGATAATCTTGGCGGAACTTATGAGGAATTATGGTGCAACTACCGCAATAAGATTATAGCAAGTGTAGAATCGGGTGATAGATCGTATGCGTATCTTGCAGCAATGGGCATACAAGGTTTTCTTGATGAAATGACAGAATGGAAGGGAACTAAAAAGTTTGATATCATGCAGTATTTTGATTCTGACCATCTTCAAGTCTTTAAAAATGAGTTTCTGAAGGTCATGGATGAATATCTGGAGGAATACAACAAGGTAGGCAGGAAAGTCGAACGATACAATACTTTCGAGCAATTATATAACCAATATATGAAGGTATAGAAAATAGCCCACTACCAATCTTTGGATTGAAGTGGGCTATTTTTTATTTGACAAGAAAACTTGGCGTATTATAATAATGATGACAAGAAAACTTGTCATCATCTTTTCAATTTGAAAGGAGAAATTTTTATGAAAAAGGAAGAAATATTAGAAAAAAGCAGAAATGAAAAAGGAGACGAAGGAAAAGAATTTGTATTTGCTAAAGGCAGAAAAAGCGGATTCATTGGAATGTTGATTGTATTTTGCATTCTGAGTGTCTTCAGTTTATATAATCATAGTCAGGAAACAAATCTTGCATTAAAAGCCTTGATAGCCATGTTTTTTGGATATTTGAGCTGTGAAGGTCTTGGGATGTATTCTGTAACTAAGAAAAAGATGCATTTACTCAATTTCATTTTAGGATTAATTATAAGTGTTTCGTTTTTGTTTATTTACTTTTATGGGATGAGTGATTAGTATGAGTGAACCTTTGGTTTTAAAAAATAAACTGCGCGAAGCAAGAACGGAACAAAAATTATCGCAAGCACAATTGGCAGAAATGGTGGGTGTCTCAAGAAATACTATAAGCTCGATTGAAACCGGACAGTTTAACCCTACTGCAAAATTAGCTTTGATTTTATGTATTGCGTTGGATAAAAAATTCGAAGAATTATTTTATTTTGATTAAAATCAACAGAAGCTTTTCTGGGTTTAACTCTAGATGTCAGAAAAACAGCGATACTCCATCATTGGAGATCGCTGTTTTTTTTTTCAGTCGATTATAGCTTACTCAGGAATTTACAGGGTTCTGTTCAACAGATTTGGGTGTAAAAGCTCTTCGAACAACCTTCGTTAATTCCATTAGGATGAGGGAGCCGAGGGCTAAGCCTGCTGCAATCAGCCACTCTGACATTCCAAATGAAGCCGGAATCGAGAAGATTTCTCTAACTCCTGGCAGAACCGCAATGCCGTAAAAGGCAAAGCAGACCAGAACGGCTCCGATGACGTATTTGTTGCTGAAAAGGCCAGCTTCAATAGCAGTTTGACTGTTCGAACGGGCGGCAAAGGTCTGCAATGTACGAGACAAGATCAGGGTTGTGAATGCCATAGCTACGCCCATATCAGGCGAATCCTGAAGTCCGATATACAGGGATATGATAACAGCTATACCTATGAGTAGACCACGAGTGACAATGGCCTGCATCATTCCTCCTGCGAATATTCCTTCTTTGAGCTCTCTTGGTTTTCTGTTCATCACATTAGGTTCAGGTTTTTCCATCCCAAGAGCTATGGCGGGCAGAGAATCATTCGCCAGATTGATGAATAGAAGCTGAATCGCTGTGAAAGGATTAATCCAGTTGAAAATAAGGGCAAAGAGGATGGCGATAATTGCACCCAGGTTACCTGAGAACAAATAGGCGATCGCTTTTTTAATATTGTCAAATACCGTTCTGCCCACAGATACAGCATTGACAATGGATACAAAATTATCATCGGTCAAAATCATGGCAGCCGCATCTTTGGCAACATCGGTTCCACTGCCCATGGCAACTCCGATATCTGCTTGTTTCAAAGCAGGCGCGTCATTTACACCATCACCGGTCATGGCTGTTATTTTGCCTTTCCGCTGCCACGCGCGGACAATTCTGATCTTGTTCTCCGGAGAGACACGGGCGTAGACACCGATCTGTTCAAGTTTTTGATCAAGTTCCTCGTCAGACATGGCATCGAGTTCTTGGCCGGTTACGGCAATTTCATTCTCAGTCATCAGACCGATATCGCGGCCGATCGCTTGTGCGGTTGTCTTATGATCACCGGTAATCATGATGGTTCGGATTCCAGCCTTCTGAGACTCTGCGATCGCGCCGTAGACAGCTTCCCGAGGTGGATCAATCATAGCTGTCAAACCTACGAGCACTAGATTTTGTTCATCCTCCAATCCGACTTCAGTAACTGTATTTGGTACGGTTTTGTAGGCATAGGCAAGTACACGGAGTGCTCTGCTGGAGAACTCCTCATTGGCTTCGAAGAAGCGTTCAAGAACTTCTGGTGTCATCGGCACTTCTTTTCCACTTAACAGTACATGCGAGCATAGACCAAAGAGCACATCGGGTCCACCTTTAGTAATCATTGCTTTTTGTCCGTTAAAAGTATGCAAGGTCGTCATCAGCTTGCGATCCGAGTCAAAAGGTAGTTCGGCTTCGCGAGGGAAATTATCGCGTATTTCCTTATAATCTTTATTCTTGCTGTTGCTGAAGGCAATAAGTGCTACCTCTGTAGGATCACCCAGCTCTTTACCATCCTCATTAATGTTAGAGTCGTTGCAGAGCACGGCAATATGCAGGAGCCGCCGGGCTTCTTCAGACCATTCTTCAGGCGCTTGATTGAATTGATCACGGTCACCTTCTGGTAGAAAGTAATCTACAACAGTCATTTTATTCTGGGTGAGGGTACCGGTTTTATCTGTACAGATGACACTGGTTGACCCAAGGGCTTCGACAGCGGGTAGCTTACGAATAATCGCATGTTGCTTAGCCATCTTATTAGTACCTACGGATAGGACAATAGTTACTATTGAGGAAAGAGCTTCGGGAATCGCAGCAACCGCCACAGCGACTGCAAACAT
This sequence comes from Paenibacillus sp. FSL H3-0329, assembly GCF_037963285.1. Taxonomy (NCBI): domain Bacteria; kingdom Bacillati; phylum Bacillota; class Bacilli; order Caryophanales; family Paenibacillaceae; genus Paenibacillus; species Paenibacillus sp. FSL H3-0329. Next base: position 1,694,246 of record NZ_CP150150.1, read on the forward strand.
TAACGCATTCAGGATAGCTTCTGTTGTATCCACAGTCTCATTCGATAACCAAACACGTCCGGCCTGGATGGCAAAGATTACAATGGACAGGAGTATAATTGCTACCCCCAGCTGCTTGCTGAATGTTTCGAGCTTGCGCTGCAGCGGTGTTTGCTTGGCTTCGGCGCTTTCAATGAGTTCAGCAATTTTTCCGATTTCGGTAGTGAGTGCAGTTCCCGTTACTACTAGCGTTCCGCGGCCATATACAACTAGTGAACCGCTGAACGCCATATTACGCCGGTCTCCAAGCGGAGATTCTTTCGCGATGATATTTGTATGCTTTTCCACAGCTTCGGATTCTCCGGTTAGCATACCCTCATTTATTTTTAAGCTTTCCGATTCTATAATCCGGCCATCGGCGGGTACAAAATCGCCGGCTTCCAGCCAGACGATATCACCGCGTACAAGTTCCCTTGCCGGGACGGTTTTTAATTCTCCATCACGCAGCACTTTGGCCTCGGGTGCTGACATCTGCTGCAAGGCATCAAGTGAACTCTCCGCTTTACGGGTCTGGATGACACTTATAACTGCATTGAGAATCAACACGAGGAAAATAATAAGCGACTCCATAACTTGTCCCATAACAATCTGGACAATGGCGGCTATAAGCAGTACGACTACCATAGGGTCTTTGAAGTTTTCAAGAAAAAGCTTCCAAACAGGATCTTTTTTCTTTCCTTTTAATTCGTTAAAACCATAATCTTTTAGACGATTGTCGACTTCTGCCGAAGTAAGCCCGTTAGCTGAACTCTGAACATCCTGTAAACTGTCGGCTACATTGTTGCGGTAATATTCCACTAATGATAGCTCCTCTCTGCTGTGCTGTGTCTTTGTTCTTAAAAATTACGGTTCAAGCCGGGACAAGTTTCAAAATATCGAGCTGCATAAACTGTTTTTACATTATAAATGTGTCTTTTGAGCTTGAAATTGGACTGAGCATTGAGCTTGACGTATAGTATTAATACTGTCGAACCTTGTAATAAATTGAGTTCTGAACTAGATAGAAATTTGGAGGAACCTCGTGAAGTTTACATTCAAGGAAGAAAAAATATATGTAAATCTGGTTCGTTTCGTTGGGTCATTGCTCTTAGCAATTTCCTATTACAAAGATTATAGCGGTCAAGGATTCATTAACCTTCTAGGTGGTCTGATCGTGTTGTTGCTATATATGGTGTTGATTTGGGCAAAAAACGCTTGGTGGACTGAAGTGAAATATTATGCTGTTACTTTTATAATGATTTTGATTATATTAGTGCTTCATTATGTTTTTGGCTCACCGAATACAAGTTTACTATGGCCGCTTTATTTTATTATCCTATTTATGAATCGAGTTTATCCCCGTGTTTCTTTTATTGTTGGAATCACTACACTTACTGCTGTTTTTCTGATTTATTCATTGTCCTTAGGCAGTTTTTTAGGGCTGCTTTGTGTAATCCTCGTAGCGCGAAGTATAAAAATCAGAAGAGATGCTCACTACTTAACAACGCTCCACCTTGAAGAGTTAAATAAAACTCATAAAGAGCTGGAGACTACGCATAACGAACTTCAAGAAGCTATGGTTCATTCGGTACGTTATGCAGCTTTAGAAGAAAGAACCCGGCTTGCCAGCGAAATTCATGATGGACTGGGTCATCAATTGACTTCACTGATAGTACAATTGCAAGCCCTTCAGATTATGCAAGTAAATGATCCTAAAAGAGCAGCTGAGTCCACCAGCCAGTTAATTACTATTGCTCGTCAAGCTATGGCGGAAGTTCGAGTTGCGGTAAAGGAATGGTCAAATGACGAAATGGGTTTAGGGCTAGTTGCTTTAAAAGGCCTCGTAGCCCAAACTCAAAGCAGATCTTCTATACAGTTCAAACTTAATCAAAAATCGGAAGTCACAGAGTGGCCTATTGAAACAAGTATCGTGTTATATCGAGTTCTGCAGGAGTCATTAACCAATGTGCTTCGTCATTCAAATGCGACTATTGCCAGCATTGATATTGAAGAAGTAAACGATACGATTTACCTTACGGTCACAGACAATGGAGTAACTGCTAAAGAAGAACCTTTAAATTTAGGGTATGGTCTAAATGGCGTAACAAAGCGGTGTAAAGCATCGGGGGGCTACTGTTTTTTTTCGTCTATAGAACCTCATGGCTTTCGCCTGCAGGCAGTCGTTCCCGTTGCATGTAGACCTATTGTGGAAGAGAAGGAGTAGTTCACTTGGATAAAATAATTAGGATTGTACTTGCTGACGATCAGCCTTTCGTCCGGCAAGGATTAAGGTACATTATAGATTCACAACCTGATATGGAATGCGTAGGAGAAGCCTGTGATGGGGAGGAAGCTTACCTTGTTTCACTTGAAACTAAACCCGATATTGTGTTAATGGATATTCAAATGCCTAATTCCTCGGGGCTTGAAGCAACTCGCAAAGTTCTCCGTGTAAGTCCAGAAATTAAGATTGTACTTCTAACCACTTTTGATGTTCAAGCCTATGTTATTGAAGGGATACGTGCAGGCGCAGTAGGGTACTTGTTGAAGGATACGGATATGCAAGAAGTTCTTGCGGGAATACGCTGGGCGAATCAAGGTAATGCAATTTACAGGACACCTACTGCAAGTAAGGCGCTTATAGCAGCCATTTCGAGTGATGCTAAACTAAACAAAACAGAGCAAGCATCAGATGATTTTTCTGAATCTCTGACCGAACGTGAACTTGATGTACTCCAACAAATGGCATACGGGCGCAGGAACTCTGAAATTGCGGAAATTCTGAATATTTCACAGGGCACGGTTAAGACTCATATTCATCGTATTCTCCAAAAGCTTGAGGTCGAAGATCGTACACAAGCTGTTGTATTGGCTATACGGACAGGGATGGTAGAGTAACAGAGGGAGAAGTTGTTCTATAAAAAAAATAGCCATGTAGTTAGAAAGACCGGCCACAACCGGTCTTTTTTTGTTTTGTTTGTGGGGTCTGCTCAAACATTGTATATCTCTAGATAGAGGTATCGTTGCTTATAAATCAATCGCTGTGTAGATGTGTTAGTCCCTATGATTTTTTATTATTAGTAAGGCAACACAGTGGAACTGCAACGCTCTATACAAGGAGGAAATATAATGCACATTACAGTCACACAAGTAATTTCAAGCACACCATCATGGGTGTGGATATTATTCATTCTTTTGTTCATAATGGGGATTAAAAATTCTCAGGAACGGCCTGTTATTTTTTCACGGATGTTTATTGCCCCGCTTATTTTTATGGCATGGGGATTACGGACAATAACAACTACTTTTCCTCAATTAGGTCTAACGTTGACGAGTTATATGATCTTTATCATTCCAGGTTTCCTGATTGGCTATCTTTTAAATAAGAGGTACCAATCCTTTGTTAGAAAAGAATCAGTAGTGTTCAAAAAGAAAAGTTATCTTCCATTATTTATTGTCCTACTGAATTTTATTGTTAAATATATTCTGAATGTGATGTTGATTTTTTACCATAGCAGCGTATTTCATATCATTTATTCTTCAGCAAATGGGCTAACTGTTGGATTGTTTTTTGGAAGTATCGTATATACCTTTTATATGCAATGTAAGCTTAAAAACTCTATAAGTGGCAGAAGGGGGATCAATTGATCTCGTTAAAAGAACAAAATAAGACCTGTCTGATGACAGGTCTTATTTGTCTGTACTTTCCTATTTGTTAGCGCCCGAATTAGCCGACTCCTGCAATTGCCCTGATTCACGGTGCTTCCGACTCATGAATACCAAAGACAATGCAATTATCGTGAGGATAACCCCAAGGACTTGAAATCCCGCGAAGCTAAACTTACCTCCCATTATGATACCTATTAACAATGAAGAGAGAATGGTTCCCAGGTATCTCGATGTATTAAATAATCCGGAGGCTACACCGATGATTTCTTTTGGAGAACTTTGGAACAAGGCTGCTTGCAGGCCGACATTGTTCAATCCGTTGCTGATACCAAATGCAGCTAAAGCCACACATACACTGATCACCGGTGAAGTCTGATTTAAGGTCACAAGCCACACTGATCCCAATGTCATCAGGACCCCGGACACCAGCAATGCTGGCCGGGGTCCTGATCTATCGATCCAGCGTCCTGCTATTGGAGCAGTAACCAGCGAGCATAATCCCAGCGTTAGCATGAGAATCCCAGTTTGGAATTCACTGACATGACGTACCATTTGCAAGTAGGATGGAATCCCGAAAAAGAGTGAGTAAAAAAGTACATTAACGAGCATGAATTCAACATTAACCCAAGTCATTGCCGGATATTTGGCAAATGTACGTAAAGGAATAAAGGGTGACGCCGCTTTTAGCTCATGCCGGACGAATGCCCCCAGCAGAATGAGTCCTGTTAGCAAGGTAATGACATGTATTAATGAGATATGTCCGGATGATTTTGCTGAAAGCAATCCAAGGAGCACGCCAACCAGCCCCACAGTGAAGAGCAGGATTCCTGACGCATCAATCAAATCAAACCATTTGCGCAGGGACATTCCCCGGGTAATGGTTGTTGACGGTTCGTCCTTGGGGATATGCCTCCAAGATAATAGAAAGCTCGCCACCACGAATGGAATATTGACGAAAAAGATAGCTGGCCAGTCCCACCAGTGAATAATAACCCCGCCAATAAAGGGTCCAATTGCTGCCGCGCCGGATAGGAAGATGGATAAAACAGACAGTGCGGTCGCTTGTTTCTCCGTAATATGAATCCGCACAATGGCCATTCCAACGGCAACCATCATGCTAGTTCCAATGGCTTGCACAATACGGAACACGATGAGACAGCCAAAGTTTGGGGAGAGAGGAGCTAATAAACCTGCAATGAAGGATACGACAAGCCCGGTAAGAAATATTTTCCTCCGGCCGAATAAATCGCTGGCCTTTCCCATGACAGGTTGAGCGATGCTGCTTGCAATGTAAAAAGAAAAAATAATCCAGGAAACACCTGTATAGTCAAGCTGGAATACATTTTGCAGCCTTGGAATAGCCACAGACACCATCGAAGAATTTAAAGGGTTCAATAAAATCCCCAGACCTACTGAAATCATTAACCACCTGTTGCGAACACTCATTTTAAATCCCCCTAAAGCTTATTAATGTCATCGTACTTGAAATCGATTATTCATTCCAACGCATTTTATGTTATGATCTCATTGACTTGAGGGAATGAATGGAGGTGCGAAATGGAACTTCTGCAACTGCAATATTTTCTCGCGGTAGCTCGGTTGGAACATATGACTGAAGCTGCACGAAATCTACACGTTACTCAATCTTCACTAAGCAAAACGATTCAGCGTTTGGAGGAGGATCTGGGGGTACCTTTATTCGATCGGGTAGGAAGAAAGCTGCGACTGAATGAGTCCGGAAGCCGGTTCCTTCGCCGAGCTGAAAGGGCATTATTTGAATTGGAGCAGGGAAAACAGGAGCTTAGCGATTTATCCAGTCCTGAACATGGCACACTCGAATTAGCGGTGACGACCGCAAGCACATTACCCAATATCCTGCGAGAGTTTCGGAAAAAGCGGCCTGATATTCAATACCATGTGCAAATGTTGACCACGCAGGAAATGGTTACACTTCTTAATAGAGGAGAGGTTGATTATTGCTTATCCTCACCTCCAATAAAAGGGGATGACATCGAATGTCAAATCGTCTTTATCGATCCGATTCTTGTGGCTGTTCCAAAGGGGCATCGGCTGGCTAATCGAGGCAGCGTATCTTTGACAGAGCTAAGGGATGAATGGTTTGTTGGTGTAAAGAGTGGTTATGGTACTCGCGATTTAATAGACTCTGTATGCAAATCGGTTGGATTTGTGCCTAAATATGTGTATGAGGGGGATGAACCTGCAAGGCTTAGCACTCTTGTGGAAGCTGAAATTGGCTTAGCTTTCATACCAAGCACGGCACGGAATTCACGGGAAGATATCCAATACCTCCAAGTAGAGAATCACGAATTGGAAAGGGAGATAGCTTTATTGTGGCACAGGAGCCGGTACATTTCGCAGGCTGCTTTGGAATTTCGGGAGGTAGTTGTAGAATATTTTGGAGCGTTATCCAAACAGACAATTTAATTACGCCGCAGAACAAATAACAAACCAAGTCCCCGTTACCTTCCGTTACGTTCAACGGTCCGTAAGTGGGGTTTTCTTTTGGGTTAAATACGTAGAATCTTTAATCATACATACGTTTTCCTATAATTATGGGGGGTAACACCTTTAATATTAGCGTAGTAGTGCGTAGCAGCGAGGCTGTAAAATAGTGTGAGTACACATGAAAGCGTTTACATATAAGGAGGGGGTCTGTAAGTAAAAAGATTCATTTGTGATGATGTTCTACTGCTCTTCGGAATGATTGTGCCACTGTTGAAATTGAGGATTTAGCAGGTAAAGAAATTAGCGTGGGAATATAGGGCTGGTGCTAATAAGGTAGGTCATTAACTGATTTTTATGAAAATCACTAGAGGAGGAATGCATTAAATGAGTAGAATGCTTAAACAAGTAATCTCGATTTTACTCGCAGCTGCCTTGCTTATTCCGACAAGCTGGATCGCTCCGGTTACTGAAGCTGCGGTGCAGGATACGACAGTATCATCAGATACGGTAACGGTATATCACGAAACTTTTGCGAGTGGCAAGGGTATTGCAGCTCAAGCAGGCAGTGCTAGCCTTACACCTGTGACCGATAAAGTTTTTGCGGGCAATGCTGACGGTGCAGCTTTATATGTAAGCAACCGAGCGAATAACTGGGACGCGGCTGATTTTAAATTCAGCGATATGGGCCTAGAAAACGGCAAAACCTACACGGTAACTGCATCCGTGTATGTAGACGCTGATGTGATTGTACCTAGCGGTGCCCAAGCTTATCTTCAAGCGATAGGCAGCTACGCTCTTTTGGCAAATGTGAATTATGAAGCAGGCCAAGCGGTCACCTTGACGAAAGAATTTACCGTGGATACGGACAAAGATACAACGCTGCGTGTTCAATCCAACGATGACGGGAAAACGGTTCCGTTCTACATTGGGGATGTATTGGTCACAGAAAAGGTGGCTACAGTAGAGCCAACTCCAACACCAGAAACACCTAGAGACCCAGCTTTACCTTTTACCACTGTTACTTTTGAGGATCAAACGGCAGGTGGTTTTGAAGGCAGAGCAGGTACTGAAACGCTTACGGTTACTAATGAAGCGAATCATACAGATGGTGGTTCATACGCTTTGAAGGTTGAGGGCAGAACCAGTACATGGCATGGGCCGACATTACGTGTGGAGAAGTTTGTGGACAAAGGCTACGAATATAAAATTTCGTTATGGGTCAAGCTGATCCAGCCAGCAAGCTCGCAGCTTCAGCTGTCCACGCAGGTTGGCGATGGAAGCAGCGCCAATTATGTGCAGCTCGCACCTAAAACCATCAGCGCAAGCGATGGCTGGATTCAGTTCGAGGGAACTTACCGTTATAACAATGTAAGCAGTGAGTATTTGACCATTTATGTGGAAAGCTCCAGTAATAGCGCGGCCTCATTTTATATCGATGATATTAATTTTGAAAAGGTAGGCTCTGGCCCGGTTGATATCGAAAAAGATCTTGTGCCGATTAAGGATGCTTACCAGAGTGATTTTCTGATCGGAAATGCGATAACCGCTGAGGATCTGGAAGGTGTCAGACTTGAGCTTCTGAAAATGCATCACAATGTTGCTACGGCAGGTAATGCCATGAAGCCGGACGCGTTGCAGCCTACGAAGGGCAACTTCACGTTTACCGCGGCAGATACAATTGTAGATAAAGTACTGGCTGAGGGCATGCAGATGCATGGACATGTGTTGGTATGGCATCAACAATCGCCTGCATGGCTGAATACAACAACAGACGCAGCTAACAACACGATCCCCTTGGGACGGGATGAAGCTCTTATGAATTTGCAGACCCATATCCAAACCGTTATGGAGCATTTTGGTGACAAGGTGATCTCCTGGGATGTTGTAAATGAGGCGATGAGCGATAACCCATCCAACCCAACAGATTGGAAAACTGCGCTGCGTTCCGCCCCATGGAAAAGTGCTATTGGAGCAGATTACGTAGAGCAAGCCTTCCTGGCGGCAAGAGAAGTGCTGGACACGCATCCAGATTGGGATATTAAGCTCTATTACAACGATTATAACGAAGACAATCAGAATAAAGCGCAGGCCATCTACAGTATGGTCAAAGAAATCAATGATAGGTACGCGCTGACTCACCCTGGCAAATTGCTTATCGACGGGGTTGGCATGCAGGGGCACTACAGCATCAATACGAACCCAGAGAATGTGAAGCTATCCTTGGAAAAGTTCATTTCCTTGGGTGTCGAAGTAAGCATAACTGAGCTGGACATTCAGGCCGGAAGCAACTATCAGCTTTCTGAAAAGCTTGCTAATGCGCAGGGTTATCTGTATGCACAGTTGTTAAATATCTTCAGGGATCACGCTGATTCTATCAAACGTGTTACCTTCTGGGGAATGGATGATAACACAAGCTGGAGAGCTTCATCCAATCCGTTGTTATTCGATAAAAATCTGCAAGCTAAGCCGGCTTACTATGGCGTTATCGATCCTGATACCTTCATTGAAGAGCATGAGCCTGAATCAGTAGAAGCCAATCAATCTACTGCCAAATTCGCTGCACCTGTTATAGACGGAACAGTTGACGAGATCTGGAGCCAAACCGCTGAGATTCCGGTCAATCGGTATCAAACCGCTTGGCAAGGAGCGAGTGGAGTAGCAAAAGCACTCTGGGATGATCAATATTTATATGTCCTAGTCCAGGTGAGTGATACGCAGCTTGATAAGAGCAGCGTGAATGCACATGAACAGGATTCGGTTGAAATCTTCGTGGACCAAAATAATGGGAAAACGACGTTTTATCAAGATGATGATGGCCAGTACAGAGTCAATTTTGACAACGAGACTTCATTTAATCCTTCAAGTATCGCAGCCGGCTTCGAATCGGCAACCCAGATTTCCGGAACAAACTATACGGTTGAAGTGAAGATTCCACTTCAAGGGATCACTCCGGACAACGATAAAAAGCTTGGTTTCGATGTACAGATCAACGATGCTAAAGAGGGCTCACGTCAAAGTGTCGCGGCTTGGAACGATACGAGTGGAACTGGGTATATGGACACATCCGTTTATGGTGTGCTTACTTTAAAGGGGAAATCTGCCGGTCCGGAACCAACCCCAACGCCGACAACAGCACCGACACCGACACCAACGAGCCCAACCGATCCAACAGACCCAACTGACCCAACAGATCCAACGGATCCAACAAACCCAACGGAACCATCGGCAACCCCGACACCTGTTCAAACAGCGACGCCAGCGCCAACAAATGCACCAACGGGTAGCAGCACCGGTAATGTTGTATCAACTCCACAACCTGGAGCCATTACAAACAAAGATGGTATTGTTACGATTAAACTGGAGGTAAAGTCCGATAATGGGTATGTCATAGGTACGATCTCCAGCGACAACATGAAAAAAGCGCTTGAACTGGCTAGTGTAGCGGCAAACGGCAAGAAACAAATTATCATTGAAGTGCCAAAGCAAACGGACACGAAAGGGTATGATATACAATTACCGACCCAAAGTCTAATGGGGAAAGAAAACTATGAACTATTGCTTAAGACGGAAAAAACCACAATTCAAATTCCAAGCAATATGTTGTCCAATGTAACAGACAGTGCTGAACAAGTATCCATACGAATAAATAAAGTCACCACGGACAGCTTGGAAGCAGCTACCCGCAATATGATTGGCAACCATCCAATTATCGGTCTAAGCTTAGTAGCAGGTGCGTTAGGGTTATTCCTTGGAATAACCCTAACGCACCTGTAACGATAGCCATTCCTTACGTGCCGACAGCGGAGGAGCTTAACCATCCAGAGCTTATCGTCGTTTGGTACATCGATGGCAAAGGCAACGTAATGCCGGTTCCGAACGGTCGATATGATGCTGCAACCCAAACGGTTGTCTTTCAAACAACCCACTTCAGCACTTATGCAGTAACCTTCGTAAAGAAAGACTTCGGAGATCTGCAGAATCTGTCATGGGCTAAACAAGCTATAGGCGTTATGGCGGCTCGCGATATCATCAAAGGAACGTCGGTGAACAACTTTTCACCTGCAGATTCAATCAAACGAGCGGATTTCATTGCTCTCCTCGTAAGAGCGCTTGAACTGAAGGGAACGGGCAAAAGTGCAATAATGTTCAACGATGTCCAAAAGACGGACTATTATTATGATGAACTGGTCATCGCGAAGGAACTGGGAATTGCTACAGGTTTTAAAGATGATACGTTCAGACCCAATAGCAATATCTCCAGACAAGATATGATGGTGCTGACAGCACGCGCGCTGGCGGCAGCCGGCAAGCAAGTTAAGGCGAGCGGTACTGTAGCTGCTTATCTAGATGAAGCAAGTATATCCAGCTACGCAAAAGACAGCGCATCATTGTTGATCAAATCCGGAGTCGTAAACGGAAAGAATAATAGAATTGCGCCGAACGATACGCTTACCCGTGCTGAAGCGGCAGTCATCCTGTACCGTATCTGGAAGCTGTAGTCCCGGCAGCAGAGAAAAAAACTCTGAATTAGCTCATGTTCATTTTTAATCTGAAGAGCGGAAATACGTGTATAACCATCCCTTGCGTTCTTCTGTTTTAAGCATCGCTGCTCACCTCCCTGCGGAGAGGAGCAGCGATTTTTTTGTGTATGTTCCGTTAAATCGGAGCTAAAACGGAAAAAAATGTCACGAAACAGACCGCTCAAGTGTTATAACTGTACTGATAGTAGAAAGGAGACAGTCGTGGACTCTATTGAAGAAAAGATAAAGCGGGTACAAGCGGGGGAAGTCTACCTTTTTTCAGATATTATCAGACTCTACCAACAACGGATCTACCTCTACTGCTTTCGCTTGTTGAACAATAAGGAAGAAGCCGAGGATGCGGTTCAGGACATATTTATTAAGGCTTATCAGAACATCGGCCATTTTGAGTCTCAGGTGAGTTTTAACTCATGGCTCTACAGGGTTTCCTATAATCATTGCCTGAATCAACTGCGCCGGAAGAAATTTCAAAATCAGCTGCGAAAGTTACTCAGACAGGATGTAACCACTAAAAGCGCTGAACAAATGGTAGAAAATCAGTTGTTCAGTGAATCCGTGGCCTCTGCCCTGGAAAAGCTTAGCGTGGAGGAACGCAATCTGTTGATTTTGCGCATTTTTGAAGATAAATCATTTGCAGAAATTAGTGAAATTCTGGGTAAAAGTACGGTCACAGTTAGGAAACGGTACGAGCGGACAAGGTGCAAGCTCAGAGAAGTCATTGAAAGAAAGGAGAAACAACTATGCGCAAGGACGAATTGACTTCCGAAGAGTTGTTTCTGAAGGAGGGGGATAATTCTGCCAAACTTCCGCTGGTTGATGTTCATGATTCTGTAATGCAAGCCATCGGGCTAGGTAATGGTCACCTTGCTGTTAAGCCTGTACCTCACCAGCAGGAGGGGGACATCCCAGATATTATGCATAGAGTGGAGCCAGAAACCTATGCCAAACGATACCGTAAGCGCATGTGGAGCAGGCCTGTAAGGAGATGGGCAGCGGTGCTGATCCTGGTTGTCTTGATAGGAGGCAGCTATTCCTTGTTTAAGGAGAGTCCCTGGCAAGCTGCCAAATTTCAATATGAGGTGCTGCCATACGAGCCGCTTCTTGCAACGAAGGAAGGGGGGACGATTGAAGTATCTAAGAATCCGTTAGTTCCTTCAAAGGTAAAAATTCCTCAGAGAGTGGCGACCAAAGAAGAAGAGCTGCTGAGTGAAAAAAATTTAGAGGCATATAGAGTTGTAGAGAAATTATTACTACCGGGAGAGGGCGCTTCTTACGTGTTAAAAAAGGAAGGTGCTGGAGATGAACGTCCTCAGCTTGGCAGAGTTATTCCTGCGATGCTATTTAATGATTATTCCAGTTATTTAGCCAAAGCAGAAGAGTATAAGGTGCCATATTTGCCACGTCCGGAGTATCTGCCAGAAGGGTATGTTTTTGATCAAGCATGGATACAACCTGATTTTGAGGTCAACGAGAATGAACTGCTTGCCCTGACTGATGGTATAAAGCTGGAAGGCGGTTACCGGGTTATGTGGAAAAAAGAAGCTACGGCCAGTATTAATTATGACTATTCGTCGATGAGATACAAAAAAGGGGAGAGTATGGTAAGAATTAATGCCAAACACATCAAGGCAAAGTCCGGAACGGTGGAAAGCTTACTAAGGACGAACACCACAATCGTACAGAATATTCTTGTTAACGGAACCCAACTGATCTATACGGAAACTACAAACAATGAAATAAAGTTGGGGTATAGATACAGACTTGTCTGGACGGATCCAGAACAAAATGTAGTATACGATATGACTGCTGCACCGGAGTCTTCTTCTTTAACCAAAGAGGAGGTTATCCGAATTGCTGCCGACATGATGAAATAAGTATAGAAATTTGATGTCACAAATCCGGTAACGTAAGTGTTATGTAAGAGTACTACATATACAGGAAGGTGAGGTATTTTAATGAATAATAGAAAAACACTCATTGCCATGACCAGTATGACCCTAATGTTCGGTTTAGGTTATGGCTTCAAAGGAGAAGCTTACGCCGAGAAGACTGTTGCTCAGTCTGTGGAAGAAACCGCCATTAAGGCGGAAGTCAAATATATAGCTCAGGGCATCGATGAAGCTGCCAAAGCGAAAACAGATCAGGAACAAAAAAAATTCAAAAATCTCAAAGATCTGCAGCAGAAAGCATTAAGTGAAGAGCTTAAACCTGGAGAAATCAGATATGTGTATATTAATGACAAGGAATATCAAGCCTATGCTAAGGGATCACCCACTGCGGGTGCATATTATTCCCTTTCGTTTAATACGTATAATGAATATGTGGAAAAGTATGCTGCCGGCAATACCTCCATGCCACTGCAATTGCAAGAGCCTCCGGAAGGCTACAATTTTTTCAGGGCAATTGTTTCTCCATATATGACGAAAAAAGAACAGGATAAGATATACTATCAAGTGATCGCCGAGGGTAAGGCGTCCGATAAGAAAATATATGTAAAGAAATTGCAGGAGAAGCGTACAGCTATCAACATCATCTATAATATGACCACAGAGAAAAATGGTAAAAGAGGAGTTCTTGCCATCGCTGCCGAACCTGCAGGACCTAAGGATACGACTGTTGAATCCGAACCAGCAAATGCACAGTCGCAGAAGCTAAAAGTGAGTGGCCAAGAGGTGGTATACACACCTATTGATAAGATGGAGTACAAGTCAGTTGCATGGATGAATCCAAAGACCCGTGTCAATTATATTATTCGGGAAACCGGTGGACACCTGACCAAGGAGGATTTGATTGCTTTGGCAGGACAGATCATTGAAGCTTCGGCGTAGAATGATTCTAAGACACTTACTAATTAATTTGATTAAGGCAGCCCCCAGGGCTGCTTTTTGGTTTGAGTATAAAGATCTATAGTATTCACGCTATTTAGGAGATTAAAAGCGAAATGTGGCGTTGGCAATGGAAATGTGTCTTTTTTAAGTATTCACAAATAAAGAACGAATATCCTATCATTCCAATATTTACAATATTCGATATAAAGTGATATAATTTTCGAGATTCATATACATAAACATGAAAGAAGAGTGTAAGATGCTAAAGGTAACAAGTAAAAAAGTCATGTCAATTATTACAGTTAGCTCAATGCTGTTGGCTGTGGGTGCAGTCGCTTACGCAGACACGACATTGAAGAAGATTTCTGCATATCAGAATGCGGCCATCAGCATTGAAGTGGATAATCAGAAAGTGAACCTGTCAAGTAGTGAAGGAACAATGTACCCAATTATCTATGAGGGACATAGCTATGTATCCGCCAAGGCTGTATCTGAAGCACTGGGGGCAACCGTGAAATGGGATAACAGTCGTCAAGCTGTTGTGATCACATCGGCGAACGGCGGAACATCTACATCCGTTGTCCCGGATAAGGACAATACCGTTGCACAAGCTACTGCGAAGCCAGCAACCGTATCTACTCCGCCTGCAACCGAGTCCACACCGCAGGCAACACCAAAGCCTGCTGCCTCATCTTCCGCTACGACTTCCAGTAACAGCGGCGCTTCGTTTGCAGATGCAGTGAAGTTAGGTACTTCTTTTACTTATACGGACCTTGATAACAATTATAGCCCTAAAGGTGATTCAACATCTGTTCAATATACTTTCACTATCAATAAGGTTACGTCTACTACTCTCGGACAATTACATGCTCTTGGGTTTGAGGAACATGTCACTGATCCCGATGTAGCTGTAGATTATGTCCTGCTTGATGTAACGCTTAAGGTGAAGAACGCCACTCTTGTAAAAGGTAGTCAGGACCAAGGGCGGAAGTTCCTTTCAAGTTTTACACCTACCATTTGGGGGGTAGAAACATCCAGTGGACAATACTATATTGGTGGCTCTAGTGATTATTTTGAGGGATCTCTCGGAGAAAATATCGAAAAGTTGTTAGCTGATTTTCCTGAAGTCACCCCAAGTAAACCAGGTTCTTTTGAAGCTTCGGGTAAAGTTATTCTGCCAATAATCAAAGGCAAGGAGAACAACCTTGTTCTTTATAGAAACGATAGCAAGCTTGAGTCCGACAAAAGGTCCATCTATTTTAAACTGAAATAGTTATGCAAGTTAGCAGATGGTTTGGTCGCTAATTGTTGTAATAAAGATCAAACTAAAAAGAGATCAACGATGTCATTCATCGTTGATCTCTTTTTTATGATTCTTAAACAGTGCTGATAACTTCTATATATCAAGCTTCTTTGGCAATGACTTTTTTTAGCTTCAATTTGGGTTCTTGCTCAGGATCAGGCGCTTGCCCAACACGTTTAATAAAGAAAGATAGCAGCAGACCGAGGATGCCAATTCCCACAATCACTAGATAGGAATCATTGATCCCTTGAATGGATGCTTCCATAATCATATGTTCCTGTGTTCCGTTCTGTGTGCTGCCAGAGGCCAGCATATCCTTCATATGCGTTGTAGTACGGCTCGTCATTACGGTGACGAGCAGGGAAGTCCCGACGGCGCCAGCTACTTGTCGAATGGTATTTGAAATCGCTGTACCATGCGCACTAAGCTTGGCGGGTAGTTGATTTAGACCCAAGGTTTGTATAGGCATGAGAAGGAGAGCCATCCCGATCCGGCGGCCTGTTGACATGTATACCAGATACATGTAACTGGTTGAGTCGGTTAAGTTCACAAAGCTTAGAGTCGTTGCAATTGTAATTAACAATCCGATGATGGCGAGCCATTTCGCTCCGAACCGGTCGAACAGCTTTCCGGTTACCGGCATCAACAATCCCATTACGAGTGCACCGGGAAGCAGCAGCAAACCGGACTCCATCGCTGTAAAACCGCGGGCATTCTGCAGGTACAGAGGCAGCAGCATCATATCCGCATACATCACGATTGTAACTGCGATACTGATGACAGTCGTTAAGGAAAACATATTGTATTTAAAGGCCCGGAGATCAAGCAGTGGATTTTGGGAAGCCAGCTGTCTCCAAGTAAATAAGCCAAGGGAAAGCACACCTGCTGCTAAAGACAATAACACTTCTGCGCTCGACCAGCCTGCACTGGCAGCGAGGCTGAAGCCATACAGCAAGGTTCCAAAACCAATGGTAGAAAGAGTTACGCTAACAATGTCCAACTTGGGAAAGATGCGTTCTGATACATTTTTTAAATAAATAAATCCGCATATGATTACAATGACGGTCAAAGGAATCATGCCATAAAACATAGTCTCCCAAGAATAATGTTCCAAAATATATCCAGCCAGAGTAGGTCCAATCGCAGGTGCGAAAATAATGGCTAGCCCTACCATCCCCATGGCAGCCCCTCTCTTTTCAGGAGGGAACAGGGTCAAGATGACATTCGTGAGCAGTGGCATGATAATCCCGGCACCAGCTGCCTGAATCATACGCCCGGTCAACAGAACAGGGAAGTTTGTCGCGAGGGCCGATACGATCGTTCCAGCCAAAAATATAAACATAGAAGCTTGAAAAAGCTCTCGCGTCGTAAATCGTTGCATTAGATAAGCTGTAATTGGAATTAGAACACCATTAACCAGCATATACCCCGTTGTCAGCCACTGAGCTGTAGCCGCCGAGATATTAAAATCATGCATTAACTCCGGAACGGCAACGCTCATTACCGTTTGATTCAGTGTCGCAAGAAAGGCGCCCAAAATCATAATGAATAAGATGGGGCCCTTTTTCACGGAACTGCTTGTTACTTCTGTCTTTGTACTCACTCCACTCCATCCTTTCAACTCGTCGATCATGGACTAAATTTACAGTGTGTTGTATAGTTTACAATGCATGAATTAGATTATAAATGAAATTTTCATGTAATCAAGCAACAATTTGCGAAAAAATGTAAAGTAGTTTACATTCGTTCTGAAAATGTAGTTTTTTCTTTTTAAAAAACAACAATTATCTAAAATATGTAGCTTACAATATGAAAGTAAAAGATTGGAGAGTACAAGATGAATAACACAACGCAACGTACAGATCCCCGGGTACTTCGAACACGTCAATTGCTTAGAGATGCTGTGATTGAATTGCTTGAGGAAATGGATATTGAGAAAATATCAGTAAATCGTATTGCAGAGCGGGCTAAAATCAATCGGGTTACTTTTTATCTGCACTATCGGGATCTCCCGGATATGCTGGAAAAGATGGCGGATGAGATGGTGGAGGACATTCTACAAGTGGTGAACAACGATGACAACCATCACCAGTCGGTTGATGAAGAGAATTTGAGGATATTAGAAAGTCTGCTTAAGCATATTGCGGAAAATGCAAAATTCTACAAAGTCATACTCACATCCAAACGAAGCCCGATTTTTACAGATCGCCTGTTTAATTTGATGGCGGAAATCATTTCTGCGCACCAGGAGAAAAAGGAGGGGACTGCTGATCATTCAAAGACGCCGATACAAAAGGACATTGCCGTTTGGTACGGTTCAGCAGCTCTAATCGGCACGGTTATTTCTTGGCTCCGAGATGACATGCCCTATACGCCTGTGTATCTTGCCAGACAAATTAGTATGCTGCGTGCGAACTAGCAACGGGTTCCGACTAATGAACGGAGAGGAATTAAATGAACACGAACAAACAGCCACGCATCGTTGCGCGGCTGTTTGTCGTATTTAGAGCAGGTAAATCACTGCACACTGAGATTATCCCAGTTGACTTGGAATTCCTTCAACATCCCTTCTTTGGTCAGCTTGCCGCCGAGATACCCTTGTATGCTGCTGGATAATTCCTGTGGCATCCCGTTCGGCAGACGGGTCCAGTTCCAGGTCAGCGCTTGATCTTTATCGGTATAGGCCAGCACCTCAGCACCTAGTGCTCCAAGATCTTCTTCGGTTCCCTTAATGTTGTCGAGCGCAGGGATGAATTGGAATTCCTTGGTGATATATTTTTTTCCGGTCTCGGAGGTGACGAGCCAATTCAGGAAGACCTTGGCCTCCTCCTTAACGGGAGAGTTTTTATTGATAACCCAATTGCTGGGTACGCCTACATAAAGCTTGTCGTTGTCTTCGGGAGTGTCGTCAATGGGCATGGGCAGGAGGCCCAGATTAAGATTGGGATCGATGCCGTCGATCTGTCCTTGAGTCCAGTTACCCTGCTGCATCATCGCAGCTTCACCGCTCGCTAGCATAGTGACTTGAGTATTATAGTCGGTCGAGAGCGGGTTCTTATTGCCGTACTCTACAGTAAGGTCAAGTAGATCGATCCACTTGGAGAAAATAGGGTCTCCGGCGAAGGTTTTGGAACCGTCTGTAAGTCCGGCGATGAATGCCTCCGGATCAGGCTGCTGGGCGAAAGGTACGTTTACATTATGATTGCCAAGCACGAACCATTCTTGGTAACCATTCGCAAAAGGTGTGATGTCTGCCGCTTTTAACTTCTCGGAGGCTTCGCGCAGAGCGGTTAGCGTCAATGGCTTCTCGGTGATTCCGGCTTTCTTAAATAGATCCTTATTATAAATGAAGCCGTATCCTTCCAGATTCATCGGCATCCCATAGAGTTTGCCATCGATGGTCATTTGTTCTGCTGCGAGTGGCTTTACATCCTTGGCCCAAGCTTCGCCGCTCAGGTCCTCCAGATATTCCAGCCACATATCACGTTCATTGTTGCCGCCGATGGTGAAGATATCCGGCTCATCTCCGGAAGAGAATTTGGCACGCAGCGAGGCGCCATAATCGGTCCCGCCTCCCACGCTTTGTACCTCAAGCTTAATATCGGGATGTTCTTTCTCGAATTCGGTCTTGAGCGAAGCCAGCGCTTCAGATATTTCAACCTTGAACTGGTAGATGTGTACGGTTTTGACTCCATCTGCATTGTCGCTGCTGCGTCCGCAACCGGCTGTCAGGGCAGCCAGCAGCAGGGAGCATGCGAGGAGAATTCCACGTTTTGTTCTCATATTCATTCATCCTCTCTGGCTGAAAGTCACGTGTATGGTTAGCCCTTCACGGAACCTTGGGCAATGCCTTCAATAATATATTTTTGCATCACTAGGAAAAAGATGACCACCGGTGTAATCCCCAGTACAAGTCCTGGAAGCGCCAAATCCCACTGCTTCGTATATTGTCCGAAAAAGCTATAAGTGGCAATAGGAATGGTGCGAAGCACCGGATCCTGCAGAATAAGCGATGGCATCAAGTAATCATTCCAGATCCACAGGGTGTTCAGTATGATGACGGTGACGATAATCGGCTGCATAAGCGGAAGAACAATCCGGAAAAAGGTACCATAAGGACTGCTGCCATCTACTCTTGAGGCCTCCTCGATATCGAGAGGTACCGATTTGACGAAGCCGTGGAATAGAAAAACAGTCATCGGGGCGCCAAACCCAAGATATGCTAAAATCAAACCGGCGGTTGAATCCATGACGCCCAAACCGCTGACGACCTGTACCAGCGGAATCATAATAGATTGAAATGGAATAACCATGGCGGCTACTAATGCAATATAGAGCACACGGTTATACAAGCTGTTGTTGCGGACCATTTTGTAAGCGCACATAGAGCAGAGGAATGCTAGCAGAACATTACTAATCACCGTGATGATAAAAGAGTTCAGGAAGGCGCGAGGGAAATTGGTAGCTTTCCAAGCTTCCGCGTAGTTGCTCCACTGGAGTGCTGAAGGCAGCGCAGCAGAGTCAGAAAGTATTTCACTATAGCTTTTCACTGAGTTAGCCAGTAAAAAGTAAAAGGGCACTAAAAATAGAAGTCCCAGCAGGATTACAATCACTTCGATGAGAAGCAGGGGGACATTAAATTTCTTGGCGGTAGTCTCCATTACAGCTCCACCTCTCTTTTCTTGGTTGCTCTAACCTGTAGTAGGGAGATCACGGCCACGATGACGAAGAAAACCATCGCTTTAGCCGAGCCCATTCCGAACCGGCTGATGGTATAGGCTTCATTGTAAATATTCAAGGCTACAGATTCGGTAGCTTTAAAGGGTCCACCCTTGGTCAGCGACAGGTTGAGGTCAAACAGCTTAAAGGACCAGGAGATAGATAGAAATAGACAAACAGTTACAGCGGGCATGACCAGTGGAAGAGTGACATGGCGCAAGGCCTGAAAACGTCCGGCTCCATCCACTTTGGACGCTTCAATTAGGCTTTGGGGAACATTGTTGATAGCAGAGATGTAGATCACCATCAGATATCCCGCATTTTGCCAGACAAATACGATAACAATCGCCCAGAATGCTGTCCCTCCGGTGCCTAGCCAGGGAAGATTAAAGAAGGACCAGCCGGTGGCCTGCCCGATAGAGGAGAATCCTCTGACAAAAATAAACTGCCAAATAAACCCGAGCAAAAGTCCGCCAATGACATGCGGTACAAAAAATACCGTTCTCAGGACATTACGTGTGAACAGTTTACGCGTCAGCACATAAGCGAGTGCGAAGCCAAGCAGATTGGTCAGCACTAGACCGAAGAAAGTGAACTTCGCCGTGAACCAGAATGAATTAAGAAAGGAAGGATCCTTGGTGAAAATATGTAGATAGTTCCGCAGTCCGGTCCACTCGACATGCCGCGAGATTCCGTTCCAGCTGGTAAATGAATAATAGAGTCCCAAAAAGAAAGGAATCAGCACAATAATAAAGAAAAACAAGGAAGTTGGCCCGACAAAAATAAACTGCTGCATCAGGCGTGATCTTTTTCTATGGTCCATCGTTCCTCACCCCTTTTGTTAATTTAAACTTTTCATTCTATAACCGAATTGGTCATTAACCGAAACAAAAAGTAACATCACGCACCAAATATTCTTAACCAGTTGCGGCATCTGGAGAGGTATAAATGCCTATGATAGCGCCGAAGTCGGCTGGACTTTCTCTGGATAATTTTCACTGGCTCGGAGCGATTTATTTTCAGGCTTGACAGCCTTTTCAAAGAATCGGTATGGTGGACTTGTCAGACAAATGGGAGGTAGAGTACATGTCAGGATGGCTGGGGAATCATTTTGTTACGCAGATTGGAATTTTGGTGAATGATGTTGAAAAGGTAAGCACGGCTTATGCGGAATTTTTTGGAATGGAGAAGCCGGAAATTATCGTTACAGATACAGAAGATAAGGCGCAGACTCGGTATAATGGCGAGGCGACGGTGGCGCGGGCTAAGCTGGCTTTTTTTGATATGGGCTCCCTGCAGCTTGAGCTGATTGAGCCAGATCAGCAGCCCAGTACGTGGCGTGATTATTTGAATGAGCATGGTGAGGGACCTCATCATATTGCTTTTGTGGTTGAAGGAATGAAGGAGAAGATTACGCTGCTCGAAGGCAAAGGGTTCCCACTCCAGCAAAAGGGTGAGTATACCGGGGGGCGTTATGCTTATCTGGACACGTTCAAGGAGTTAAAGATGATTGTGGAACTGCTGGAGAACGATAAGGATAAAGGAGAGGATTTATAGTGAATATACTAATTACTGGTGCCGGACGTGGATTGGGTTATGAGCTGGCGGCTGAGGCATTGAAGCGGGGGCATGGAGTCATTGCCGGGGTTCGCCGTCCTGATCAGGAACAAACAGCACTATCCCAGCTTGCTGCGACCTATGGCGAGAAGCTGACTGTGGCCGCGCTGGACGTGACGGATGAAGAAGGAATCGCGGCGCTTGCTGCGAATCTGCAAGGACAAGGCCGGACACTTGGTGCCATTATTAATAATGCGGCGGTGCTGACCGCCAGGGACACACAGATTGAAGAGCTGGATTTCCAAGATATGCTTACCACGATGGATATTAATCTTTACGGACCGATGCGGGTGGTTAAGCATTTCTTGCCGCTGCTCACTGAACCCAAACTTTCGATTATCAATATATCGTCGGAAGCAGGCAGCATTACTAATGCTTATTCGGGAGACTATCCATATTCCATCTCCAAAACGGCACTTAATATGTTCTCACAGCAGCTGCATGTGTATTTAAAAGAACGCGGGGTACAAGTACTCGGCGTACATCCTGGCTGGATGCATACGGAGATGGGCGGGGCAGAGGCGCCAACGAATCCGACCCAAAGTGCTGAGGGCATCATGGACTTGATCGAGAAGCGGACAACACCGGAAGGTCATTTCATGTTTGTAGATTATACGGGTAAGGACATGAAGATTTAAGTAAGAGTGTTCTAACTAAAAGAGGTAACTCAATAGCCATTCGTGGCTTCTGAGTTACCTCTTTTTGATTTTTCTATATGCTTATTTATTTCTTAATCAATAAATAAGTCTATGAATGGTATTATATTATTCATTTCTATGGGACTAATTATAATCTCCAGTTTGGGACAAGCCGCATAAATGACCACAAAGTATAAGAGGAACTAATCTCCTAGATGAATCCATTGGTCCAAGAGTCCCTAAGGTAAAGCGAATATAAATACTACTATGATCCTTCATCCATTTTAAAAGAGGTGAATCTAAGATGAAAAGACAGGTGAAACCTAGTAGGAGAAGAAGACCTGCCTCCAGACTGCAGCCTAAACGTAGTTTAATTCTTAAGGCAAAAGCACAAATCATTAACTTTGCGGTTATTGGTGATAGTCATGTGGGGTATGGAAACAGCGCAAGCATTTTTAGGAATCTTTTGCCTAAAGCTGTGAATAGCGGGAATAAGAGATTTGTTATTTTTGGAGGAGATAATACGCAAGCGGGAGCTAATCATGGAAATAATGCGAATGCTTACTACAAGGACTTCAAGGATACGGTAACAAGCACGCTCGGGAGTATTCCTTATAAAGCATCTATAGGAAATTGGGAGGCAAGTACACAGTCCTTATTCAGACAATATTTAGGTGCTGATGAAGGGCAAATGAATTTCCCGGGTACTCAGGGGAAGGTCAAGTATGTATGGCTTAATTGTGCGCTTGGACGGTTCACTCCGGGTAGTATAAATTTGTTGAAAAATTTAGATGATAGTTTTTATTATATTATAGATTTTCATTGGCCCCTCAAAGTGAGCGGGATTACGGTGGACCCAACCCATGTATTAAGCGCATCGGAGACGAATAAGTTTTTTTCATCCATTCCTACAAAAGTGAGAGATAAGGTGCTAGCTATTTTTACGCATCATGGACATCTGTTTTACCAAAAACTTAGTAATATATATCCCGGTTACAACAAAACTAAATTTTTTGTATGCGGATGTTCCGGGGAATATAAATGCAAAACAAATGGCGATCGGGGTTATTACAATGCCACATTATCCATCAACGGGACAACATTTAATGTGGATGCTTTTAAGGTAGCGGTCAATTAGTAAAACAAAGCTAAGCTGATTTTCGGGAGAAGCCGGGGTCAGCTTTAGCAACAATTCAGGCACAGGATAATAGTAAGCTAGCAGGATTATTTAATATATTTGTATAATAGTTTATATATGTATTAAATGAATCATATTGGAGGGCTACCGATGAGAGGGTTAGTATTTAATTCTTTAGAACAGGCGGGTGTCTCGGCCTTTGGTGTGGAGCGCATTCGTACAGCCGCCGCGCAAATGGTTGAAGACAATATCACACCTGCGCAAGTTATTGTTGCTGCGAGAAAGGGGACGCTGCTGGTCCATCAAGCGAATGGAAAAACAGGCCCTGAAGCAGACGCAGCGGAATTAACCGCGGATGCTATATTTCCACTCTGTTCCATAACAAAACTATTTACTGCAACCGCTATTATGATGTTAGTGGAACAAGGGAAAGTGGGTCTAAATAGGCCGGTTTCTGATTACATCCCCGAATTTACAGGGGAAAACAAAACAAAGGTATGCGTACATCATTTGTTGACACATACCTCTGGAATTGAGGTTGATGTGATTCGTTCTAATGGAATTGCCAAACAGGCGCAAGAGGAATATCCTCCACACGAACCTAATCAAGATCCAGAACTGCATAGTTACTTATATGGCGGTTATGATGCACCACTTAGCCATGAGCCAGGTACTGTGATGTCTTACTGTGGATATGGTTATGAGCTGTTGGGTGAAATCATACGGCGTGTTAGTGGACAAGCTTATGATGTATTCGTAAAGGAAACCATTTTTAAACCGCTGGGAATGGAAAATACATATTATCATGTGCCAATGGAAGTGCGGAACAGAGTAGTTAGACGTGCTCCTGAGGCAGCATGCGCGGAATGGGTAGACAGCGAATACAATTTGAATTCTGTATCTGCGGGGGGCGGCGCTTACTCAACGGCTATGGATTTGGCTGTTTTTGGCCAGATGTTCCTTAACGGTGGAATTTATAACGGAGTACGATTCCTTAGTCCGGTAACAGTAAAAGAAATGACCCGCAATCAAATTCCGGGCGTATCCTCACAATATAGAGATGAAGTTTTTCCTGAAGCGTACTGGGGATACGGATGGGCGATTAATGGCACGAAGCGTGACGGCGGAGATCTGCTCTCTCCTGATGCCTATTCACACTGGGGGGCGGCAGGTCCATTCCTCTGTGTGGATCCGATTTATCAGACGGTGACGGTTCATTTATCCGTAGAGCTGGATCACCAGAAGCCATTTAAAAATATGTATGTTGATTATTTCAATAATACCGTTCTGGCAGCGATCACAGATCTGTAATTCGGCCAAGGATCTGCAAGAATTTATCAAGGGTTGATTTTATAAAATCTAATATAAGAAAGCCAGTGGCATATATTAGTCCTATCTAATATGCACCACTGGCTTATTTTTTAAAAAATCTCTTGTTCAGCTACTGTTATCTGTAAACTCGATGATTGTGGCAGGATTTCTTATGTGTGTGCTTAACGCTTCCTTGAAGGAAATCCGTAATCTTTAGCACGCCACGCTACTAGCAGCGCAAGAATCAATAGTATAAACATTACCCACGGGAAGGAGCGGACACCAAGTGTTTCAATAAGAATCCCTCCCATCACGCCGCCACCGCCAATAGCTAGGTTCCATGCCGTCACCAACATCGATTGGGCCACATCTGCACTTTCGCCAGCGGTTTCGGCAACGGCTGTCTGTAGCAAAGTAGCCGCTCCTCCAAACGTCAACCCCCATACACCAACCACTAAATAGATCACTACGGGCTGGCTGCTACTAATGCTTAGTACAATGGATGATAAGGCGAAAGCAGCGAGGCTGATCAGAACCAATGGACGCAGCTTGCGGTCGATCAAAATACCGATGACCCAGATGCCAACAAGCGCTGTAATGCCAAAAATAAGCAGTACCAAGTCAACGCGCTGGGTTAGCCCGGCCTGAGTAAGATAAGGGGCAATGTAGGTATACAAGATGTTGTGTGCCAGTACCCATGCCAGAACAACAAACAGTACCGGCCGTACCCCCGGAATAACAAAAACCTTGTAGAGAGGGAGTCGCTTATCAGGGGCCTCTCCTGGATAGTCCGGTAGCTTCCAAAACACCCAAGCGATTAGCATCAGAGCCAATAGCGACATGATCCCGAAGATAGAGCGCCAGCCTACAAGGGTGCCAAGAAGTGTTCCCGCAGGGACACCGAGTGCCAGAGCGAGAGGCGTGCCAACCATGGCTACGGCCATTGCTCGTCCCTTGAGTGACTCCGGAACCATGCGCCGGGCGTAACCTGCTATCATCCCCCATAAGACTCCAGCGGATACGCCTGCGAAGAACCGAGCTGTCAGCGTAAGTATATAATTGGAAGAAAAAGTGGTGACGGTGTTGAATATGAGAAAACCAAGGATGCACATTAGTAGCAGTGGTCGCCGCCGCCATCCACGCGTCACGGTAGTTAAGGGAATCGCCGCCAACAGTGAACCCAGGGCGTACAAAGTGACAAGTTGACCTGCAAGGGCCTCGGAGACTCCAAGCCCCTCACCTATTTGGAGCAACAAGCCGGCCGGAATCGTTTCGGTAAGAATACAGATAAACCCCGTCATGGCTAGGGCGAGTAATCCAGCCCATGGCAGACGTTCAGAAGAGGGAGTGCTGGAGGCACTTTGTGTGGCAGAAGATGTGTTTTGGCTCATAGAGAAGCCCCTCTCTTATATAATTTTAGCAAACTCAATGATACACACGACGAATAGGTCTACTAGACAGAGAGCCTAGGCCGGTTCATTCCGGACCCAGGCACCTTGTGTTCTTGCTCTATTTATTACGTCTATCATAAATGGCATCACAAAGGTCAACAGTAAACTGACCCGACATGCCTTCCAGTGCAGTATTAGTGAAAGCCACGGCACTGAGGCGTTGCTTCGGATCGACGAACCACGAATGACCATAAGTGCCACCCATGCGCCAAGTACCCGGGGATTCCGGAGTGTCTGCGGCGACAGGATCCTTTAGTACCGTAATGCCTAGGCCAAAGCCTCGTCCTGGCCAGAAGGCCATTGGCAGATCACCGATCTGGTTGGTCGTCATATCGTGAACCAGTGACTCCGGTAGCAGCGGCGCTCCGCCCTTACGTAATGTTTCCAGCAGTTGCAAAAAGTCTCCGGCGCTGCCGACCATGCCAGATCCTCCAGAAGGATAGGCAGTAGTGTCAAATGCTCGGCTAGGGGCAAGCAGGAACCCAGCCGTTCCCTCCACAAAGGCAATACTGTCGGGCTCAAGTAAGGGCCGTGGCTCTGGAGTATCATTGGCATAGGAAGTGGCCAGCCGTTCTCGGTCAACTGCAATAAAACCCGTGTCGCTCATGCCAAGCGGCTTTGTCACGAGTGAATGTACAGCTTCACTGAGCGGTGTTTCTGTGACCTTTGCAATTACTGCTCCCAGCACATCTGTCGCGATGGAATATTTCCACTCGGTACCTGGCGTATAAAGGAGGGGGACAGAGGCAAGACGACGCAGGTTCTCTTCCAACGTGATGCCGGGCTGATCCATACCATCTGATACCCCTGCTGACTGATAGGAACCCTTCTCTTCTTGAAAAAATCGGTAAGACAGGCCTGCGGTGTGCGTCATCAAATGACGAATCGTCAAGGTCGCGAACTCGCCATTCTGCAAACGCGGCTGAAACTCTGGAAGCCAACGATCAACGCGGTCGTCCAGCTGTAGACGACCTTGCGCAACTAATACTAGGGCTGCCGTTGAAACGATAGGTTTAGTAACTGAAGCTAGCCGGAATAAGGCATCTTCTCGCATAAGTCGGCCTATCTCGCGGTCGGCAAAACCGGCAGCACGGCTATAAACCAGTTCCCCATCTATCATCACTTTAATGACAGCACCGACCAAACGCTTGTCAGCGAGGGTTCGATCGATTACTCTATCGATGCGACCTGATAAACATTCTGTATTTATTTTGTTTGAATCCAATATACTCATCTGTCTTCATCCCTTCGGAATAGTTAAAGCCAGGAACACTTTACTATTGTAGGGTTATTATATATAACGAGTTATCTTGATTACATAAGGCAACTAAGTTAAATTAGCCTTATAACGGTTAATTACAAGCTAGTTAATATAGAACACCTTAAATTTAAAGGAGGCGATTTTGATGGACCATGTTGATAAGCAAATTCTTTTCCATCTTCAAAATCAAGCAAGAATTTCTATGACAGAGCTGGGGAAATGTGTCGGTTTATCGCAACCTGCGGTTACGGAGAGAGTTAGGCGTATGGAGGAAAAAGGCATCATCAGCGAATATCGCACCATAATTTCTCCTGAAAAGATTGGGAAACATGCTGCTGCCTACATGTTATTTCATTCTAGGGATTGTAATGCATTCCTTGATTTCTGCCGCTCAAGTCCTGATGTCGTCGAATGTTACCGTATAAGTGGGGAACACAACTACTTATTGAAAGTAGTAACCGACTCTACACGAGCCCTAGAGGAGTTCGGAAATCAATGTGATAAATACGGTACCTACACGATTCTAATCGTGATGTCATCGCCAATCGATCATAAATTTCTTATACCATCGCTTGAAGAAGCAAGCCTAAACTTACTGAGTTAGATTTTAAACATAATCCGTTAGCCTGTCGCAACAAAAAAAGACTCTTCTATATAAATAGAGGAGTCTTTTTGGTGTGGATATTGTAATAAAAATGATTGCAGCTGCTCCTTTTTCGTAGATACATCATGGACTCTCTATTTTATAAGTCTGGCGGTATTTTAATGGAGAAAGCCCGGTGATTTCCTTAAATACCCGACCAAAGTGAGTCATATTATCAAATCCAACATTTTCAGCTATCTTGGCTACTTTAAAGGCAGTATTAATTAACAAGGCACGAGCTTCCTTTATCCGCACATTATTCAAATATTCTGTAAAGGTGAAGCCTGTACTATCACGAAAAGTTTTGCAGAAGTAGGAAGGACTGATATAGAATCTGTTGGCAATATCGCGTATGGAATGACGTTGGTCGTAATAACGGTTGAGATAGTCAACAATTTCAAATATTTTTTTGTTCACTACACTGATTTCTTCAGTGATTGCAGGAGGCATCGCTTCCTGGTGGCGATAAATATAAATAAGCAGCTCAAACATTAGTGTTTTTAGATAGAATTCATAGCCGGGAGGTTGCTTCGTAAATTCAGAGACCATTTTATTGAATAATTTCTCGATAAAGTTTTGTTCAGAACCATTAAATCGCAGCAGATGACAATCTCGTGTAAAAGTGGACAGCAAATCAAGCGTCTTATTGTTCGGAAACAGATCTTCGAGGAACTCGCGTTTAAATACAAGTGTTATTCGTTCAAAGGTCTCCCCACTCGAATTGACAAGCTTATGAATTTTATTGATGTCAATCAGCAATAGAGAACCCCCGACAACCTGATAAGCCTTATCCTCTATGAAATAGCAAATATCCCCCGAAACCATGTAAAAAACCTCATAACCGTTATGGTAATGTCGTGTAGGCATGCTGGATTGACTTTTTTTCTCTCGACTGATGTCGAATTTTTGTACTTCATAAAAATTGGTTTCCATTTGCTATCCCTCCCAATTCAGTTATATGTCAACTATATTAACAAGAATATATGCAGAAAAACAATATATTTAGTGAATATATGTGCTGAAAATCATATTTTTAGACGCTATGATGAAGTTGTTCCGAATGGTTTAGCAAAGGGGGTGTGAAGAGAAAATTAGAATGTTATCTAAATTATCGAATTGTGTAATCTATATGTAAACTTATGCTGAAATTAGAGATGCTTTGAACGATTTTAAACGAAAAATGAAAAAAGGTGGGACATAAAATGAAATCTCAATTCTTAAAAAAGAACCTTCTTTCTACATTTCTACCCGTTGCAGTTCTCGGAATGTCATTGTCGGCATGTGCCGGATCTGGTGATAAGGAATCTACTATCGACCCTTCAGGTGTGCAGAGTAATAAGGGAGAGACAGTAGAGATTAATTGGGTGATGGCTGCAGATCCGGATAAAAAAGCTTGGCAAGACGAGACGATCGCTTCGTTCGAAGCCACTCATCCTAATATTAAAGTTCATCTTGAGAATATTCCGTATGATCAGTTCGATCAGAAGTTGACCACTATGATCTCAAGCGGCAACGCTCCTGATGTGTGGAATCCGAACCAGGCGGACAGCGGTTTTGCTACTTATATGAAGATGGGTGCCCTGAAGGACTTAACGCCTTACATTGAAAAAGGGGCTCCAGAGCTGGATACGATGGATAAGGATTTGCTGGATGTATATAAAATTGATGATAAATTTTTCGGAATTCCGCTTGTCAGCAATGCGACGTATCTGTTTTACAATAAGGATTTATTCGATCAGCAGGGTATTCCTTATCCAACAACGGACTGGGATGACACTTCATGGAACTACGATAAAATGTTAGAAATTGCTCAAAAGCTTTCTCATGATGTAGGTAATGTACGCAAGCAGGTATTCGGATTTGCAAGCGGCCTTAGTCCGAATGCTATGGCTTGGTCATTTGGCGGTGATTTTTTTAAGCCAGAAGCGTATACCTCAGGGGTTATGGGGGAGCCGGATCTACTTAATGACAAAAATATTGAAGCGTTACAATTTAACCTCGATTTAATTAACAAGTATAAGGTTGCACCGGACCAACAGACTGTGTCTGCCGCGGCTCAGCTTGGAGATGTGTTCATGACGGGGAAAGTTGCCATGTACATTAATGGAGGTTGGGGATTGGGTTCTTATGAAAAAGCGGACTTTCGCTGGGGTGTCGCAGCTGTTCCCTACCATGATGGCCGCAAAGTGACACTTTTTGTGGACCCATGGAGCATCTCAAACTCAAGTAAACATCCGGATGAAGCCTGGGAATTTGTCAGATATCTGGCCGATCCCAAAACCGATGGAGGCGCCTATCGCTATATGAATGATGTCGGTAGAACGCCAGCGGACAGCAGCTTGTTTGAACTGTGGTACGAAAAAATATCCTCGCAGATTGGGATGGATAAAGCGGAATTCAAACAAGTCCATGAGGGTGCTATTAAGTATGGACGTGAAGCTGAAAATCATCTGATCGTAAAGTTCAATACGATTCTAGAAACCATGAACCAGACCATGTCTTCTGTATGGAATGGAAGTAAAGATTTGAAAGATGGACTGAAGGAAGTGGATCAGAACCTCCGTTCACTCAAACTGGATTAACTAGAACTGGAAGGATAAGCGGCCGCTAATCGCAGACTAGCCGGCCGCGTAAGGAGGATGATTCATGAAGCGAATGGCAACTGAGAGTAAGCGGGAGGAACGCGCCTTCTGGATGTTTATTATGCCGTGGTTTATCGGTTTCATATTGTTTACTGGCGGACCGATCATCGTGTCGCTGATGTTAAGTTTCTCCGAATACAATGTAATTTCGTCTCCTGAATTTATAGGGTTTGATAATTTCAGGCTGTTATTTCAGGATAGGCTGTTCTACAAATCGTTATCTGTCACCATCTATTATTCCTTATTGTCCGTACCCTTTACCATTGTATCTTCGTTGGTGATTGCCCTGCTGCTGAATCAGAAGGTTCGAGGACAGTCATTACTTCGTACGCTGTATTATGCGCCAAGTGTTATTTCCGGGGTGGCGGTGTCTTTCCTGTGGTCTTGGCTGCTTAACCCGACCTTCGGGGTAGTCAATTCCTTACTCTATGACTGGTTTGGTGTGGAAGGTCCAGGCTGGTTCACGAGCCCGGGGACGGTCGTCCCATCTATGGTTCTGATGCAGTTAACGGCGTCAGGTTCAACCATGGTGATATTCCTAGCTTCCTTGCAATCTCTTCCGAGTGATCTATATGAAGCGGCGTCAATTGAAGGAGCAGGTGTGTGGAAAAAGTTCTACAAAATTACACTTCCGCTCATTTCGCCGGTGGTTTTGTTCAATACGATTATTGCAATGATCGCTTCCCTGCAAGTATTTACTGAATCCTACGTCATTACGAAAGGCGGACCGGACTGGAGTTCATATTTCTATGTATACTACTTGTTTGATACAGCCTTTAAACAATTTCGGATGGGTTATGCCTCTGCTCAGGCCTGGATTCTATTTATCATCCTTTTTACACTGACTCTTGTATTCATGTGGAGTTCGAAGCGGTTTGTCCACTATGAATATGACTCTAAAAGATAGGAGGGATTCACATCATGAGACAGCGAAGTTTTTTACACGGCAAGCTGAAGCCCATTCAGAAGATACTGTTATATCTAATCCTTTATGGCGGCGTTATTCTTTTCGCATTCCCGTTATTCTGGATGTTGGTCACCTCGCTAAAAACCATGGGCGACATTCATAAAGTCCCGATGATATGGCTGCCATCCTCTATTCAATGGAGTAATTATAAGCAAATTTTCATAGATGCTCCAATGGGGCGATATTTATTGAATTCGGTAGGCTACACATGTATCTCAGTATTTGGGACTGTGCTTGCCTCCTCTATGGCTGCGTTTGCGTTCGCTCGTCTTCGTGCCCGTGGAAATATGCTTCTGTTTGTGCTTGTACTCAGCACAATGATGATCCCGTCACAAGTGACTTTGATTCCTCAATATTTGTTATTTAATCAAATTCATTGGACAAATTCTTATTTGCCGCTTATCGTTCCGGCATTTACAGGCAGTGCATTTGTTATCTTTTTGCTACGCCAATTCTATCTTGGGATCTCTAGGGAAATGGATGAGGCAGTTAAGATAGATGGTGGAGGACATCTGGTCATGTATTGGAGAATTCTCCTGCCCTTGTCGGCACCGGCGCTCGCTACATCGGCTGTTCTAGAAATCATGTCCCGTTGGAATGATTTATTTGGTCCACTTATTTATTTAAGTGAAAGCAGTCAATATCCTCTTTCACTAGGATTAGCAAATTTCACAGCCGCATATGGACAAACACCATGGAATCTGTTGATGGCAGCATCTGTGGTAACCGTCTTTCCGTTGCTGTTATTGTTCTTTTTTGCTCAAAAAGTATTTATTCAAGGAATTGTTATTTCTGGATCGAAAGGTTAACGCGAATCATAAAAAAGTTTATTACCTGGAGGGAACTTATGAAGTTTGATTATCATACACATCATAATCGTTGCGGGCACGCAACAGGAACAGTAAGAGATTATGTAATTGCAGCCATTGAAAAGGGATTACAGGTTATTGGAATCTCAGATCATACTCCTGCATTTGCGCTGGAGGAAGACCTGCCCTGGCCCGGAGGAGCTATGGCGAAGAGTGAATTTCCTGCATACGTGGATGAGGTTCTAGCTTTAAAAAAAGAATTTGCGGGACAGATTGATGTAATGCTGGGGATTGAAGCGGACTTTTTGCCTGATTCCCTGGATATATATCGTAGTGTCATCGCCAGTTATCCCTTTGATTATGTGATTGGTTCGATTCATAATTTCGGCGGAATCAGCATTTACGATGGAGAATACTGGGACGGATTGGATCAGGCGGGGAAACTTGCGACCAAAAATCTGTATTATGATTATGTCTCTCAATCGGCTAAAAGTGGCTTATACGACATACTAGGCCATGTGGATGCTTTAAAGCGGTATTTTCCCGGTTATTCCGGCTTGTGGACAGAAGCGCTGGATTTCACCCTGCAAACCGTTGCAGCAAGTGACGTAGTTCTCGAAATTAATACTTCTGACGATAACTGTGTCCCAGATACGGCTTTTCTAGAAAGAGCTCTGTTTCATGGTGTGAAGGTCACGATTGGATCAGATGCACATGAACCCGAACGGGTGGGAGATCAGTTCGAAGAAGTCCGGAAAAACCTGCAGGCCATTGGCTATCGGGAATGGGCTACATTCCATAAACGGGTTAGAACAATGGTTAGTCTAGACCAAATATAAAATGAATTAAGTAGCCAAGCTAATGCCGGCATCACCTAGTTTCCAACGGCAGGTCATTATCAGCTGATCATCCTCCAGTTCGGCTGTCAGCGTGCCACCCATTTTATTCATTAGACTTTTGGCGATGGAGAGACCCAGCCCGGAAGCTTGAGAAGATCGGGTACGGTCTGCGGTATAGAATCGGTCAAATAAGAGGTTAATATCGCTTCCGACTAGTTCCTTCGCATCGTTTACTATTGTTAAGTCAGCTGTTTCCTGCTGTCGTTCGAAATGGATTTCTACATACCCAGTCGCATGTTTGACCGTATTGACAAGTAAATTTTCGACAACTCTCCGCACAGCGGATTCATCGGCGTATACGGATACATTTTCCTCAGGTAGCCGTATATCCGGTGTAATATTGCGTTCGTTGAAAGAATCGTAAAATCCGACCAGTATTTCCGAGAGTAGAGCCCTCATCCCAAGCTTTTCCGTATGTAGAGGATAATCTAGCGATTCGATCAAGGAAAGCTCAAAAAAATCATTCAGCAGCGCCTGCAGCCGTTTCGTCCGATTTTTAACGATGGCAACATATTCAAGCTTTTCATCAGGGGTAATTGACTCATCCTCCAACAGTTGAATATAACCGAAGATGGAGGTGAGGGGTGTACGGATATCATGTGAAATATTCGCCACAGCCTGACGGAATTCTTGTTCGACACGTTTTCGCTGGGCTTCCGCTTCGACGATTAAATCAGATTGACGATTGATTTGTCCCGCAAGCGCCTCAAGCTTCTGGTCGAATAGAGCCACATCAATTTTTTTACCGGATGCTCGCTCGTTGTAGGTATGCAATTGCTCTGTTATCCGCCCTAGTTCTCGCCTTAACATTAAGAAACGGAAAAGCAGGAGAGCTCCTGCCGCAAACAATATGATTGTCAGAATAAGCAACACTCTCCTGCACCCCCCATTTGTTATTTGATCTCTTTTCGGTGGAATACGAGAATACCGAGTACCCCGGAAACGGCTATTGTCAACAACGGCACGAGTAGAAGCGCTGGCCAATCTCCGCTGTCGATACTGGGCTTACCGATATCGCTCACCCGTTTGAAGATGGAATAATCGTACAAATTACTAAAGAAAGAGATCTTCGAACCTATACTAGCCAAAACCGTATCGATCATAAGGAAGAAAATCATTGAGAAGCCGATAGTTTTGCCGCTGTCGGTTAGGATTACGGTGAACAGCGCCCCGATGGCTGCGTAACCAGCCGTGTACAATAACGTTAGCCCGAGAGCTCGCGGTATGAAAAGTGTAGTGCTTCCTTCCGGCAGATGACCGAAGCCCGAAAGCAGCGTGACTTCGACTGTGCTGACAATAGGAAAGACGAGCGAAATCGCCATGGCTCCAACTGCGAATACGATTAGTTTTGCTGCGAACAGCCGCCCTCTGGTGTTGCCCGAAGATGCGATCGTCTTCATGACTCCTGTGGAATATTCGTTAGAGATAAAGAATCCAGCCAGAATGGCTACGCCGAATTTAATAATGTAGGCATTGCTTGAAATAAAGGTAGTCAGAAATTCAGCGCCGGTGATCTGAGGTTCCCCATTGGACCGATGATCAAAATAATATAGCAATGGGTAAGCAAGCGAGAGAACGGAAAGTGCCAATAGAAAAGTCCAAAATGATCTATTCTTACGGAGCTTGAAAAACTCCACTCTGATCAGATTATACATTTAGGTTCCCCCCAATCCGCTTTGTAAAATAACTTTCCAAGTCTTCACCCATAGGCATAAACTTCTCGATCTCGAGGCCGGCATTGAATAAAGCTGTTGATACTTTGCCTGGCTGCTCAATACGGCTATACAACTTGATGGTTCCATCCTGCATCACTTCGAAATCGGCCGTACCCAGCTCGTTCTGAATGACGGCTGTTGCCTTGCCCGGATCATCCACTTTGATAAATAAATACTGCTGACATTTCTCGTTTAATTCCTCCGCAGTGAGTTGTTCAAGCAACTGACCGTGATGAATAATGCCATAATGACTTGCCATTAAATGCAGCTCACTTAGAATATGACTTGAGATCATTATCGTAATGCCTAGCTCACGGTTTAGTCGCTTGAGCAGTTCGCGCATTTCGACGACACCCATCGGATCCAACCCATTAGTTGGCTCGTCCAGAATCAGAAATTCGGGATCTCCCAGTAAGGCGATGGCAAGACCTAACCGCTGCTTCATTCCAAGTGAGAAATTTTTGGCTTTCTTCTTTCCGGCGCCCTGCAGTCCAACTTGCTCTAGCATTCTAGGAACACAATCTTTGCCGGGAATACCACGTAGAATCCGGTTTGCTTCTAAATTTTCACTCGCAGTCATATGGGGGAATAAAGCGGGACTCTCGATAATCGAGCCGATTCGCTTACGAGCCTGGATCAGGGCTTGCTCTTCACTGGCTCCGAACAGCTCGATCGTCCCCTGAGTCGGAAAAGCAAGTCCGGTCACAATCCGGATTAATGTTGATTTTCCGGCTCCATTTTGTCCAATAAAACCATAAATAGAGCCTTTACGGATTGACAAATTGACTTTGTCCAGCGCTGTATGGCCCTTGAACTTTTTGGATAGCTGATTTGTTTTTAATACATACTCGTACATCTCGTCTTGGCCTCCTTTTCGTGATAGACCAAGTATAGAATTGAAAACATAAGAAGAGCTAAAGCCAAATCTTAAGAATGTCTTAAGGCTTGAGCCGATAACCTATGCCCCATACCGTCTCGATAAATTCGCTTCCTGGTGCGGCCTTGGTTAGCTTGCTGCGCAAATTGCTCATATGGACATTGACCGTATTGTCGTCCCCGAAATATGGCTCGTGCCAGACTCTTTCATACAAATTCGCTTTCGTAAACACCTTTTTGGGGGCTGACAAAAGTAACGAGAGAATTTCAAACTCTAGAGCTGTGAGCGTCAGTTCCACACCATTTGCCGTAACCGACATCGCATCTCGATGAAGTACAAGGCCCTGATGCTGGAGCACGTTAGGCAAAGCCGATTGCGCAATCCGCGAATACAAACGTAGATGAGAATCGATCCGTGCAGAGACTTCTTCAACATCGAAGGGTTTTGTAATGAAATCATCCGCCCCCGCCCGTAGGGCAGACACCTTGGTCTGGGGCTCACCCTTGGCGGAAATGATAATTACCGACATATCGTCCCGCCCGGCAATCCTCTCAAGTAGTTCCTCTCCCGACATGCCAGGCAGCATCAGATCCAGTAGCAGCATGCTCCATTGACGTTGCTCCAGATAGAGAAGTGCCTCCGTTCCCGAGTAAGCGGGTTGGGGAATGTAGCCGCTTTTCTTAATAATGCTGCACAGCAATCGGTTGATGTCGCTGTCGTCCTCAGCAACAAGAATATGTATCGGGTTATTCATTTAATCTCCTTTTTCCACCTAAAATAGGTCGTTGTTCGGATGAATGCCTATTAAATAGGATAGCAGGTTTTAGATTCTGTATCCAGATCCAGCCAATTTCTGCATTTTGGTTATTCAAATCTATATCACCGATTCTCGTGAGTTCATTTTTATATAAGAAAGAGACTCTTCTATTTAAATAGAGGAGTCCCTTTGCGATGTTAAGGTATTTAGATAAATAGATTATGACCCGACTGATCGGCTTGGCCGAGGTAATAACCAACGCCGCCGATTCCGACACCGTCAATCAGTTCTTCACGAGTGATGCCCATAAGATCCATGGACATTTGGCAGGCGACGATTTCCACACCTTGGTCGATAGCCATCTGAATCAATTCTTCCAAGGAAGAGATATTTTTGCTCTTCATTAGAGAGCGGATCATCTTCGAACCCATGCCCATCATGTTCATATTTGAAAGCGTCAGCTTCCGGCTGCCGCGTGGCATCATGGCACCGAACATTTTACCGATGAAGTTCTTGTTCACATGCACCTTCTCATCCTTGCGGATAATATTGAGGCCCCAGAAGGTAAAGAACATCGTGACTTTTTTGCCGCTGGATGCTGCTCCGTTGGCAATGATGAAGGAAGCGATCGCTTTATCCAAATCCCCGCTAAAAACAACCATTGTGCTTGCGTTGCTAGTTTGAATTACTTGTTCGCCTGCTCCGGTTGGTGCTGATGCTGAAGCCTCGATAACTCCTTTGCGCAGATAAGCTTCGATCATACCAGTAGGCAGCTTTGTTAGCTGCAAAAGCGTATGGTTGGACATACGAGCCCAAGCCTTGATATCCTCATAAAATCCGGGATCGGAAGCAGTTACCTTCAGGACTTGGCCGTCCAAGAGCGGGTCCATGCTCATTTTAACTTGGATCAGCGGCCCTGGGCAGCACAGTCCGCAGGCATCAAGCACGGAATCAGGTGCTAGTTCCGTTTCTATTTTGGATGAAGGGGCACCTATTGTGCTGGAGTTAGCAGTGAAAGCTGTAGCATTGACGGTTGGTGTAACTGTGCCAGTCCCAGTCTCAGGCTCCGTCATTGCTCCCGTTGCTGCGATTTCTTTAATGGCTACGGCTGTATCAACGTTTGGCGTCAAGTTATCTTTTTTTTTAGGCGTAAATTGGCTCATCTGATAGGTTTTATAACCGCCGGTCAGATTCTTCACACGGTAACCTTTTTGCTGCAAAATCCGGGAAGCGGTGTAGCCTCTGAGTCCAACTTGGCAATACACCCAAATTTCTTTACTAGGGTCAAGCTCGTTTAGCCGACCACGCAGATCATCCACAGGGATATTAATGGACCCTTCAATATGACCGTTGGCATGTTCGATTTCCGAACGTACGTCAACTAAAATGGTGTTGTTTTTGTCACGACCCTCTAAATCCTTAGGGACGAATACCGTAGTCAAACCTTGCAAAATATTTTCAGCGGCAAAGCCGGCCATGTTCACCGGATCTTTTGCGGAAGAATAAGGAGGGGCAT
This sequence comes from Paenibacillus sp. FSL H3-0329, assembly GCF_037963285.1. Lineage (NCBI taxonomy): Bacteria > Bacillati > Bacillota > Bacilli > Caryophanales > Paenibacillaceae > Paenibacillus > Paenibacillus sp. FSL H3-0329. The sequence goes on from NZ_CP150150.1 coordinate 1,732,031, forward strand.
AAGATAGCTCCAACTCCGTCAAATCAGTGACCGTACCTCTAAAACGAATAACTGTAGCGATATCGTCGATACGTTTATCTACACCGCTGTAACCCACAGCTTGTGCTCCTAGCACCGTACCTTTTGGATCAAAAATCAGCTTCATAGATATCGGAGTTGCCCCCGGATAATAGGTTGCGTGTGAGCTTGGATGTATATAAATCACGTGATACGGCAGACCCAAACGTTGTAGTGTTTTTTCGTTATTTCCAGTAGAAGCACCTGTGACTCCAAAAACCTTAATAATAGAAGTCCCTTGTGATCCTTTGTAAGTTGTGCCGAGACCACTGACGTTGTCCGCAGCAATGCGCCCTTGCTTATTGGCAGGACCAGCTAGTGGAATGGCAGTTTTTGTTCCGTTTACGAAATCAACCACCTCAACCGCGTCACCTACAGCGTACACTTGATCCAGATTTGTCTCCATCCGCTCATTGACTACAATATGGCCACGGGGACCGAATTCTAAGCCACTGTCCTTCAGGAAAGAGGTATCCGGAGAAACGCCGATAGCCAGCAGAACCATATCACTTTGCAGTACAGTGCCACTTGCTAATTGCACCTGTATTTGTTCTCCCACCTCAGCAAACCCTTGGACCATATCGGAAAAAATAAGATTAACACCATGCTCGTCAAGTTCTTTTGCCAAAATAGAAGACATTTCAGTATCGAATGGAGCTAATATTTGTGGTCCTGCTTCAATTAAGGAAACTTCCAGACCAGCTTCTCTAAGGTTCTCAGCCATTTCCACACCGATAAATCCACCACCGATCACCACGGCCGAACGTGTGCCTTCCGCAGCGACTTTAGCTTTGACTTTGTCAGTGTCGGGAATGTTACGCAACATGTGTATTTTGGAACTCTCGATACCAGGCAAATTCGGACGAATCGGTTTAGCACCTGGCGATAAAATAAGCGCATCATAACTCTCTTCATAGGAGCCTTTTTCTATACTTTCTACTCGCACTTTTTTGTTCACGGGGTCGATAGACACTACTTCACTTTGAATTCGAACATCGATGTTAAAACGTTTATGCATCGCCTCCGGTGTCTGCACTAGCAGCTTGGAGCGGTCCTGAATGGAACCCCCGATATAATAAGGAAGTCCGCAATTGGCAAAAGAAATGTACGGATCACGCTCAAACATTACAATATGCACATCTTCATCTAATCTCCGAAGTCGGGCTGCTGCTGATGCGCCTCCTGCAACTCCACCAACAATCAATACTTTTTTACTCATGATGACTTATTCCTCCCCTAAAAATAACTGAATCAGATGTTTGATTTTTTCGTCTTTAACAGAATAGTTAATTTCTAGCCCATTACGTTCGGTTTCAACGATGCCTAGTGATCTAAGCTTCTGTAAATGCTGGGACACCGTAGATTGGGGAAGGTCGAGACAGTCCTGCATGAAGCTCACGTTGCAGCTGCCCTTTTCCAGAAGTCCTTTGATGATGCATAAGCGCACGGGATGAGCTATAGCCTTTAAGGTTTCGGCGGTTTGGTTATAAGCTTTAAAATTTTTGTCCATGGTAACGAACACCTCGCTTTACAATATCCTTATATCGTAATATTATGATATAGTGATATGGAAATCAAGTTATTTTTATAAAGGTGAAGGAGAGATGCTCGATGTCTTTTAAAATTTCAAAGGAAATTACCCCACAGCAAGTTGCGGAACGCTTGAAGAATGGCGAGACTCCTACCATGTTGGATATACGCGAACCAGCCGAATGGGTGGAGGGACATGTAATGGGTGCTAAGCATATTCCGCTTGGACAGCTATTGATGCGCATAGATGAACTGGATCCTCATGGAGAGATAATTGTGATGTGCTTAAGTGGTGGCCGTAGTGGACTGGCTTGTGAGCTGCTGAGTGAAAAGGGGTATAACGTTGTGAACATGACGGGTGGATTAGGCGCTTGGACGGATGATTTTTTGGTACGGGAGTAATGGCATGAGCATGATGGTACGGATCCTACTGAGTATCGTAATAGTCTTTAGTATTTTGAGGTTTTTACGTTATGCATGGCCTGTTCGTTCACTTACTTATATAGAAGTCCGTGAGGTTCGCGAATTAGCGGATCAATCATTGGCTATGAAAATGCTCGATGTCAGGGATGCCGTTGATTACCAGAAGGACAGTATCCGTGGTTCGATAAATATATCGCTGGGGCGGTTACCCTATGTCTGGCAGCACTGTCTATCTCCAGGCGATTCAATATTAATTCTTGCAGGAAGTTACTACAAAAGAAATAAAGCTGCGCGAATTCTTTATAAGCAGGGATTTCGTAAGTTATATGCGGTAAACGGTGATTTGTTAGGGAACAAAAGAACGCTCTCCGACATTTCTGTGAAAGGTTGTTGTGAAGGATAATGGATTTATGATCATTGATTTCCCGTCTCGGATTGAAGCTAGGGTGTCGAAGTCAGGGTGTCGTTGGAATGATCTCTTATGATGCCTATGGGTGAGGCGCTCGGCATGCACATTTGCTAGGTGAGGGAGAGCAGCGAAGAGGAGCAATATGTCACTCTAGTTGAGCCGCTATATTAATGGTGCTAAGTTGTGATGTTGTGGCTAGGTCGCTATATTAATGATGCTAAGCCGCGATGTTGTGGTAGGTCGCAATATTAATGTTGCTAAGTCGCAATGTTGTAGGTAGGTTGCTACATTAATGTTGCTAAGTCGCGATGTTGTGGCTAGGCCGCTAAGTCAATGTTGCTAAGTCGCGATGTTGTGGCTAGATCGCTAAATCAATGTAGCCAAGTCGATGTTGTAGCTAGGTCGCTAAATCAATGTAGTTAAGTCGATGTTGTAGCTAGGGCGCTAAGTGATGTAACTAAGACGCAATCCAGCCAGCCTCACTCGAACTCAGTTTTAATTGCATTTTGTGCAGCTAAACTTCAGTAGTTTTAGGAAAAGTAACAATTAACTGCACTTTGTACATCTAAATTTGATCATTTACGCGTAACTACCTTATATCTCCTTTTTTAGTTGTAGAAAGTACAACTAAATGGACTTTTAGGGGGATAAGGGTTAAATAGTTGCATGAAATACAATTAAATAGAAAAATCACAGGTCGATAGCCAGTGAATAGTAGAGAATGGGAGACGATTTTAGACAATTTCAAAAAGGTAGGTCGAATAATATTATTCTAGGGGAACTTAGTCAAACCGAGATTACTTTAACTGAACCTACTATACAAAACATACTATATTGAGCTAAGTCTAGTCGTCTAACTCAAAAGTAGTTTACTTAACCGAGATTGCTCTTGCTGAGCTAATACTAACTGAACTGTAGTGATCTAACTGTAGCTAAATTTAGCTGAACTCACTGTAGTGATCCAATTCTAGCTGAACTCACTGTAGTGATCTAACTGTAGCTGAAATTACTTTAATGCAACATACTCTAACCAATGTGATTTTTTAATAGGCAAGTATATTTAGCTCGATGCTAACGTTGAATGTAGAGTGTCATTGACAGCATAAGAAGGCGAATACTATACTTTTGAGTAATAGGACGAAGCACGTCCCGCATCCATAATTGGGTGCGGGATTTTTTTATGCCAAGGAGGAGGGGAACGTTATGGGATTTACGGAAGAACATCGTAAGTGGGTGGAAGATCATATTAGTCGAAGAACGGGAGAAAGACGGGGGAGATTGGAGCGGGGACATGGGCATGGTGAGCGAATGTTTGCGGAGAAGGTTTGGTGGCCGATGATGGGTCATTTTGATGATCTCCATCCTGAATATGAAGTGTTGGATTGGCGGGGATGGCCTTATTTTGTTGATTTTGCGTGGAAGCCTGGGCAGGTTAAGTTTGCTTTTGAGGTAAAAGGTTACGGCCCACATGTGCAAAACACAGATCGGACGCGTTATCGGCAGGAATTGAATCGAGAGACTTATCTACAAATCGCGGGTTATCGGGTAGTGGCGATACCATATGATGATCTGGAAGCCAATCCTGAGAATACTATTTTTTTGTTGAGATCATTGCTGATGCCGTACCTCGCTTTGAGGACAGAAGAGAAGGAGGCGTTTAGTCGACTGGAGCGTGATATTTTGCAAATTGCGGTGCGTTCGAACGGGGACATTCGGCCTGTTGATTTGGTGAGGGAGCTTGGCATTGATCTGCGTACAGTTAGGAAATGTATGAGGTCGCTTTGTGAGAAAGGTAAGTTTAAGCCGATAGTTTCCCAGGTGAGTGGGAGGGTTTGTCGCTATGAATATGTACATTCACTTAACGATATTCAGCTGTGGTGAATAAACGGTATAAATCCCGTAGATTGTGGGCGTGGAGCGAGAAGTGAGCAAATGAACGGTATAAATCCCGTAGATTGCGGAGATGGAGCGAGAAGTGAGCAAATAAACGGTATAAATCCCGTAGATTGTGGGCGTGGAGCGAGAAGTGAGCAAATAAACGGTATAAATCCCGTAGATTGTGGGCGTGGAGCGGGAATTGGGCAAATGAACGGTATAAATCCCGTAGATTGCGGAGATGGAGCGGGAATTGGGCAAATGAACGGTATAAATCCCGTAGATTGTGGGCGTGGAGCGAGAAGTGAGCAAATGAACGGTATAAATCCCGTAGATTGTAGCTGTGCAGCGGAAATCGAGCAAATGAACGGTATAAATCCCGTAGATTGTGTGCGTGCAGCGAGAATAGGGCAAATGTACGGTAGAAATCCCGCAGATTGGAGGCGTGGCGCGAGAATAGGGCAAATAAACGGTATAAATCCCGTAGATTGTGGGCGTGCAGCGAGAATAGGGCAAATAAACGGTATAAATCCCGTAGATTGTGGGCGTACAGCGGGAAGTGGGCAAATGAACGGTATAAATCCCGTAGATTGTGGGCGTGGAGCGAGAAGTGAGCAAATGAACGGTATAAATCCCGTAGATTGTGGGCGTGGAGTGGGAAGTGAGCAAATAAACGGTATAAATCCCGTAGATTGTGGAGATGGAGCGAATAACGAGCAAACCTACGTACTCACATCATCCCCCTAAATCTCTAATTATGACCTGATTTCTATTTAGATTGTTAAGGTGTTGCGGAGGAGGGGAATCTTCTATGATTAGATGGATAGGACGTATAGGAGTTTTTTTGAAGGATTGTCCTCGGGAATGAATGAAACCGCTATCAACAAGAGACGAAGGAGCGATTTTGATGGGAACAGATATAGCTAAATATCCATTTCAACAGATTGATTTACCTTTAAATGAGCGAGTGCAGGATCTGATCTCCAGACTAACACTTGATGAAAAAGTAAGCCTGATGCCTCAGTATCAAGCTGCCATAGAGCGTTTGGGTGTTGGGGCCTACAAGCATGGTACGGAAGCGGCGCACGGGATTTCTTGGCTTGGAAAAGCGACTTCTTTTCCTCAGCCGAGCGGACTGGCTTGTACTTGGAATCCAGAGCTGCTGAAGGAAATTGGTTCGGCCATCGGAGATGAAGCTAGAGCCTTTTATAAAAAGAATCCAACGGTGAACGGTCTGACGTTATGGGCGCCAACGGTGGATATGGAACGTGATCCACGTTGGGGAAGAACTGAGGAAGCTTACGGTGAAGATCCAGAGTTGACCGGCCGACTCAGCACATCACTAGTGCAGGGAATCCAAGGTGATCACCCGGTCTATTTGAAAGCGGTAGCAACGCTGAAGCATTTCCTCGGCAACAATAATGAGATTGAACGCGGGAACTGCTCCGCGAGCATCGATCCGAGAAATATGCGGGAGTATTATCTGGAAGCGTTTAAGCCTGCTTTTCAAGAAGGTGGCGCACAGTCCATGATGACCGCTTATAACTCGGTGAATGGCGTGCCTGTTATTCTTCATCCGGCAGTAATGGATGTGGTTAAAGGCGAATGGGAAATGGATGGCTTTATTGTAAGCGATGCCGGCGATCTTTTTGGGATCGTGAAGGACCACAAGTATTATGAATCTTTTGCACAATCGATGGCTGAATCTATCAAAAATGGAATTGACAGCGTAACAGAAGAAACCGCAGAGACAATCAAGGTTCTTCACGAAGCGCTAGACCAAGGCCTCTTAGCAGAGGAAGATTTGGATCGTGCGCTTGCCAACACTTTCAGAGTTCGTTTCCGTCTGGGAGAGTTCGATCCGGCTGAGGGGAACCCATACGATGCAATCGACGATTCCGTTATTCTTAGCAAAAAACATACCGCACTCTCCTTGGAAGCTGCGAAACAATCTATAGTATTGTTGAAGAATGAACAAGGCACATTGCCATTGAACAAAAGCAGTCTGAGCAAATTGGCGATTATTGGTCCGCTTGGTGATGAAGCCTTTAGAGATTGGTATTCTGGCACATTACCTTATGGAGTGACTCCTTTGCAGGGTGTTAGCAAAAAGCTGCCTGGTAAACACGTTACTTTTGAGAGTGGCGCAGATCAGATCATTCTTACTTCAGCTGCAAACGGCCAAGCTATCGGAATCACAGGTGAGGACGGAAGACTGGCTGTACAGCATGACATAGCAGAGCACGGAGAATTGTTCCAACATACAGCTTGGGGCTGGACTAGCAATACTCTGAAGGCGACAAGTCGCGGTCAGTATGTAACTTTAAGCGAAGCAGAGACTCTCACAGCATCTGCTGATGAAATTTACGGCTGGTTTGTAAAAGAATCGATTAACATCGTTCCGGAAAGCGAAGATACGGTATCTTTGCGGACCTGGAATGATAAAATGATCTCGGTGAATCCGGAAGATGGAACGCTACAGATGGCAGATCAGGATGCTAATGCGGAAGCACGTCTTTTCAAAAAGAACATCGTAACTAACGGCATAGAGGCTGCAGTAGAAGCTGCCAAGGCTGCGGAAATCGCTGTGGTTTTTGTGGGCAACCATCCACTCCTTAACGGAAAAGAAGAAATCGACAGACCGGATATTGTGCTTCCAGAGGAGCAAGAGCGACTGGTCAAGGCTGTCTATGAAGCGAACCCGAATACAGTTGTAGTCATTGTCGGCAGTTACCCGATAACTTCCACTTGGATTGACGAGAACATCCCGGCTGTATTGTATACCTCCCACAGTGGACAAGAGCTGGGCAATGCGGTGGCAGAAGTTCTTTTCGGCGATTACAGTCCTTCCGGTAAGCTGAACATGACTTGGTTCCGTTCTGTAGAACAGCTGCCTGAGCTGATGGATTATGATATTATCAAAGGCAAAAGAACATATATGTACTTTGACGGAGAGCCACTGTATGCGTTTGGACACGGCTTAAGTTATGCCCAAGTTTCCTACAGCAACCTAAGCCTAAGTGCTAAGGAGCTGCAAGCGGATGACACGTTTAAAATTTCCATTCAAGTAGAGAATACAGGCGTTGTTGATGGGGACGAAGTGGTGCAGCTATATGTGCAAGCTCTGAATTCCCGGGTGAAACGTCCGATTAAACAGTTGAAGGGTTTTGAAAAAGTAAACCTAACCGCAGGTCAATCGCAAACCATAGAGTTTACGTTGCCGGTTGCCGAGCTGGCATTCTGGGATGTTACCCGTGAGCAATATTGCGTGGAAAATGGAGAGTACATGGTTCTGATCGGCCGTTCATCTGCTGATATCCAATTATCCGCTCAACTATCAGTTCAAGGGGACGTTATTCCGTCGCGTAATCTGTATATCAATACCAAAGCAGAGAATTACGATGACTACGAAGGCGTATATCTGGACGAGTGCAAAGCAGGCGATGCATCCATACATCCGGTAAAAGATGGCGCTTGGATTGCTTTTAAAGATGTATTGTTCGAGCAAGGGGCAGGTGCTTTTGAAGCCTTGGTATCCTCTGCAAAAGGAGGCACCCTTGAGATCAGAACGGGCAGCCCAGCAGGGAAGCTGGTTGGATCTGTGACTGTACCGTCGGGTGGCGTGTTGCAGCAGTGGAACACACTTACTGGTGAAGTGTCCGTGGAATCTGAAACTACCGATGTTTATCTCATCTTTAATGGTGAGGTACTGCTTAGCCGTTTTCAATTTAATCAATAAGATAAGCTAGAGCGCTCCGTGCCGAAAAGTTATTAAGCCAAACTCAAGCTAAAATTCTCAGTATCATAAATGAGCATTAAAAAAAGGGCATTCCTGAAGGATCAGGGATGTCCTTTTCGTTTCTTTTCAATTAATCACAACCGCCCCCGCCAGCATCTCCACCCCCACCGAAGTCTCCACCGCCACTATGTCCGCCGTCTCCACCCCAGCTATGCCCCCCGCTGTCAGGTCCAGAATGGTGATGCGAGTGATCTCCGTGGTGATTATGGTGGTGGTTAGAATGATTAGAGTGGTTAGAGTGGTTTGGATCCAGCAGATCCGGATGACTGGCAGCCATAAAAGACATGTTGGCGGCATCATTTTGCCTATTTCTATCAAAGGTACTTTTGTTTGAGCTCGAGCCATTACGTATTACGGCTTGTATAATAATAAATACAGCAAAACCTACAAATAGTATCCCAAAAACCATAACGAACCGCTCCTTTCAACTCCAAAAATTAGTTACTAGCTGCTTTCGTCAAAAACTCAAGATTTCTGTAAAAAATACTCCCATAATTCCAGCCCAGATAAGGCTCGGGAATTTCTATATGGTTCACATTCACATTCATGTCTTCGCGTATCAATGATTCGCTAATATGGATTATATCATTTATATACCGTTTTATTTGCTGTAGATAATGTTTTTGAGTAACGGGCCCATGACCGGGAACAATTATGTTCACATCTAAGCGCTCGACATAAGTAAGTGCCTCCAACCAGGATAAGGGATTACCGTCTACTACTAATGGATGATTATCAACTGCGACAATATCTCCAACAAAAGCTAAAGAATCGGATGGAGAAAATAGAATAGAATCGCATTCCGTATGGGCAGTACCCACCGATAGGAGTTCAACGGTCCTTGCCGAGCCATGTATAGTCATTTTGCGGTCATAAGTTAGTTGGGGAAGGGTTACTTCAAGCGTTAGTATAGACTCTTTGATTTCTTGTAAATAACCTATTTGCGAAAGGAGCTCTCGTTGTTTGGAATCGTTCAGTTCGAGCTCGAGAGATGTATTAAGCTTCGTAAGATCTTCTTCAAGATTAGGAAGCAGTTTCTTCATTCGGGCAAGCCAGTCTGGTTGAGTTTTTATCATGAGCTCTCTAGTTCTACTGGAGGATATGATTACTTCATCCGAGAAGAATTGGTTCCCTCTAACGTGGTCTCCATGCCAATGGCTGTTGACGATGTATTTGATAGGTTTATTAAAATAATACAGAGCGGCATCCCTAAGATCTTTGCCAGCTTGTGGAGTGTTGAATGTATCAAAGATTAATGTGTAATCACCCATATCTATCAAACCGGCATTACTCATGGCTCCGCCTTGCTCCTTCGCTTCAAGGCAATAAATGCCTTCCACTAGAGGGACGCAGTTAAAATGTCTGGAAAGAAACATGAATTACCCTCTTTTCCTAGATAATCGAATGAAATTTATATCTATTTTATAATTTTATGGAATTTTATACTATGATTTAATTACGCTCGGAATAGAAAAGGTTGCTTTTATACGCCCGATTTGCTACCATACGATGTAACTTAATCATTTATTTGTTTTCTAGGGTTCCGCAGCGGGTGCACAGCTGGTCTGGTCCGAGGGAAAACGCACGAACATTAAGTTTGTGTCTACACGGAGGGATAAAAGCCCGGGAGGTATCGCCATTTGGCGATGACCTTCCGGGCTTATTTGTTTGTCCGTGGGCAATCATAAGTTATGGAGAATTGAAGGAGGGCTTGAAATGAAAAAGAATTCAGAGTGGCTGAAGGTGGTTGGCGCTGCGATTTTCGAAGTCATGTGGGTCATAGGTTTAAAGCATGCTTCAAGCGTGTGGGAGTGGCTGATCACAGTTGTAGCCATAATCATAAGTTTCTATGTCATTATTTCAGCAAGCAGTAAATTACCGGTGGGTACCGTATATTCTGTATTTGTTGGGCTGGGGACGGCAGGAACAGTCATTGCGGACATGGTTTTATTCGGTGAACCCTTCAAGCTAATGAAGCTGGTACTGGTGGTTATTTTGCTGGCAGGAGTTATAGGTCTGAAAATGGTAACTAACGAAACTAAAGGTATCAAAGAAACTGAAATAAAGGGGGAGTCTTAAATGGCATGGGCATTTTTGGTTGTTGCTGGATTGTTTGAAATGTTCGGAGTGGCTATGATCAACAGGTTGAATAAATACCGGAATCTGCAGTCGTTTTTGCTGCTCTTCCTTGGTTTTGGAGGAAGTTTTCTTTTTCTATCATTTGCAATGAAAAGTTTGCCTATGGGCACAGCTTATGCGGTATGGACGGGGATCGGTGCATCCGGTGGAGCAATTTTGGGGATGCTTTTATATGGGGAGGCCAAAGACTGGCGGCGGGTTATCTGTATTTTTATGATACTGGGAGCCGCAGTGGGGCTGAAGTTGATAGCGTAGTTAGCAACCAATTTGTTGCTTTTTCTCTCCTAAAGGAAAGATAAGTTATAAATTAGACACGATTCAGATGTTTCGAAAGGGTCATAAAGGTCGTATAAAGTAAGTATACAATTTATCGGTAAGGAGATTTTTACAATGACTAAGGATTCAATCGAGCATTTGGCTGAAATTGTGAAAGTGAACCGAGCTAACCGCATGCTGCTTCCAGACGGTACCTCTGTGCCTAGAATAGGACAGGGAACTTGGAATATGGGTGATGATGCTTCCCGTAGAGAGGAAGAAATTGCTGCTCTTAGATTAGGCGTGGAATTAGGCATGGATTTGATAGATACGGCGGAGATGTATGGGGAAGGAAACTCAGAGCTTTTAGTAGGTGATGCTATTAAAGGTATTCGGGATGACGTTTTCCTGGTATCCAAAGTATACCCACATAATGCCGGCAACGAGAATCTTATTCGCAGCTGTGAAGAAAGCTTGCAACGACTGAATACGGATCATCTGGATCTCTATTTACTGCACTGGCGGGGAGATATTCCGCTTGAAGTGACTGTGGAAGGCATGGAGAAACTGGTCTCTCAAGGTAAAATAGCAAGATGGGGTGTATCGAACCTCGATGTTGACGATATGAAAGAGCTGCTTAGTATAGCTGGGGGAACTCACTGTGCTATGAATCAGGTGCTGTATCATTTAGGGTCGAGAGGCATCGAAGCTGAATTGCTGCCATGGCAGAAAAGTCACCGCATGCCCGTAATGGCGTACTCTCCGCTTGCACAAGCAGGCGCGCTCCGCAAAGGGGTTATCGAAAGTGAGGCGGTTCAGGAAATTGCCCGTGTTCATAACGCAACCCCACTACAAATTATGTTAGCTTGGACGATCCGCGAGGAGGACATCATTACGATTCCAAAAGCTTCTTCACGTGAGCATGTAATTGAGAATGCTGCTGCAGGTTTAATTACGCTGAGTGAAGAAGAAAGATGGAAGCTGGATGAGGCTTTCCCGATACCTTCGTGGAAAGTGCCGCTGGATATGAGTTGATATAGCTGTCTGAGAATTGTCAAAGAGCTCGCCGTTGAGGCGGGCTTTTTTTATATGAAAAGAGATAGGGGGAGTCTCTATAGGACACAGATGATCTTAAACGCAGAATTATGCCACTTTTGGAGGAATATCGGACACCATAGTCGCTATTAGCATAAATGACACCGATTATGAGCCCATTTCTCTGGAATAGTGTCTCTGAGGTCCGCAACTTTACTCAAAAGGCTCTAAATTAGCAAATAGCGTCATCTGAGTCCGAAGCAATATGGGGGGCGTAAATAATAAACAACGTGTCGCCGTAAGCAAGCAACTTGAGAGCGTAAGCAATAAACAATGTGTCGCCGTAAGCAAGCAACTTGAGAGCGTAAGCAATAAACCACGTGTCGCCGTAAGCAAGCAACTTGGGGAGCGTAAACAATAAACAACGTGTCGCCGTAAGCAAGCAACTTGGGAGCGTAAACAATAAACAACGTGGGTTCGTAAGCATCATGGGTCCGTCGTAGTACCTATAGCGGGATCAGCGAGCAATGGGATTGATAAGCATAAGCACAATTGGTTTTTAAAAGTAATATCGGGGTTTGTAAACACCACTGGGGCGCAAGTGACACAGGTCCGTAAGCCACGACCCCCAAAAAAAAGCAGCAATCCTTCAAAAAGGATTGCTGCTCTTTTAAAAATAAGAACCTAACTGTTCTCGATAATCGTTTGCAGTGTAGTGCGGTCGAGGCCTTCTACGAGTTTAACTAACAGCTCTTTAGCAGCTTCGTAGTCATCGCTATGAATAACTGATGAAGCGGTATGAATGTAGCGGGAGCATATTCCGATGACTGCGGAAGGAACGCCGATTCCACTTACATGAACCTGACCTGCATCTGTTCCACCTTGGGAGACAAAATACTGGTATTTGATCTTGTGAGTATCCGCTGTGTCTTGTACATATTCGATCAGGCCGCGATGTGTAACCATCGTTGGATCAAAAATGCGCAGGAGAGCGCCTTTACCCAAATGGCCAAAGGCTTGGCTATCACCGGTCATATCAGCAGCAGCGCTCGCATCCAAGCCAAAGAAGATGTCTGGGGACAGAAGATTAGCGGCTGTACGTGCTCCACGAAGTCCAACTTCCTCTTGTACGGTAGCTCCAGCATAAACAGTATTAGGCAGCTTTTTGCCGTGTAATGATTTAACCAGCTCAATGGCGAGACCTACGCCGTAACGGTTATCCCACGCTTTAGCCATGATTTTTTTAGGGTTGGCAAGCGGGGTGAACGGACAGATTGGCAGTACTTGTTGACCTGGTCTGACGCCAAAGCTTTCTGCCTCTTCACGGCTGTCTGCACCGATATCAATATACATTTTGCTGATTTCGCCCGTCTTGCCGCGTTCTTCAGCGCTTAGTAGATGGATAGGGGTGCTGCCAACAACACCAGTCAATGTCCCTTTTGGTGTAATGATTTGGAGACGCTGGGAAGCAACAGCAGAAGCAAGCCAGCCGCCTAGCGGTTGAAAACGAATCATCCCGGTGTTAGTAATTCCGGTGACCATAAAGCCCACTTCGTCAAAATGTCCAGCGACCATAATTTTTGGCCCGTTTTCCTCACCGCGCAATACGCCGAACAGACTTCCGAGACGATCCTGCACGAACTCTTCGGTATAAGGTGTCATAGAATCCTTGACGTAAGCGCGGAGTTCGCGCTCAAAGCCCGGGGCTGCAGGGAATTCGGTAAGTGTTTTGAATAGATTCAATGTTTCTTGATTCATTTGAAATCACTCCTTTATTAAAATATAAGGACGTATAAGCTTTGCGTTATACATCATCCTTATAGTTCTACGAGAAACGGTTGCCATCCAAAATGGACGACAACGTTATTTCTTCCTGCCACTTAGTATGAACATTGTGAGCTCACTTGTCCATGCTAAAGAGACAAATGAACACCCGGTGAACGCTCCGCGAATACAATGCAATAGGGGCTCTGGTGGCAGGAGCTTTAGAAAGGATGCGAAGGAAATGAGGGTAGCAGGTAGTGTACCCAAAAGAAGGGTGCAGGGAGGATACTCCAAAAGAAACCTAAAGGTTAGCGGAGCGCGCAGACGTTACTGGCGCCACAACTCTCTGGAAAAGGAAGCGGTGCTTATTCTTGTGCTGTTCCTGCTGCTGATAGTTGTGTTACTGTATTTTTCCTGAATTGGAGGGACATAACGAAGCGGGGTATGGCAAACAATAAGGAAAACTTCTAAGCGAAGAAACAACTTGAGGGGCTCAAAGTGAGTACTACTATGATGCTTGTCAGCCCCCTTCGCCTAACTTTCAGGAGGTGCTCTCAATGCCGGCGAAAACGAAAAAATCGGGTGTCAAGCTGAAGCTTGATACCCTGACCCCGCAAGATTACGAGAAATTGTCCAAGCCCTTTGTACCCGCTAGGCCCGTATTCAAAAACTGTGTGCGAGCATTTCTTGCTGGCGGCCTAATCTGTGTAATTGGACAAGGGATTCAGGAGGCTTATATGGCCATATTCGATATGACCTCCAAAGAAGCTGCAAGTCCAACTGTAGCGACGATGATTCTACTCTCTGTAATTCTGACCAGCTTTGGCGTTTATGACAAAATGGCCCAATGGGCCGGTGCAGGAACTGCGGTTCCGGTTACTGGTTTTGCGAACAGTATGTGTTCAGCAGCTCTGGAACACCGTGCGGAAGGACTTGTGCTCGGTGTGGGTGGCAATATGTTCAAGCTGGCGGGTTCAGTCATCGTATTTGGTGCTGTCGCTGCTTTCATAATTGGTATCGTCTATCTCTTTTTAGGCGTAGGTGGAGGTGCACATACATGAAACAGCTTGGCAGTCAGACTTGGGAGTTCACGAGCCGTCCCGTTATTTTAGGCTCTTCCGCTGTAGTGGGGCCTGAAGAGGGAGAGGGTCCATTAACGTCAGATTTTGATTTTATATTTGACTCCCTGGAAATGGGAGAAAAAACATGGGAAAAGGCCGAGCGGGCTCTTTTCGAAAAAGCTTCCCTACTGGCACTGATTAATGCAAACCTCGATAAGGAGAAGCTGGAGTTTTTTGTTGGCGGAGATTTGATGAACCAGATTATCAGCAGCTCCTTCGCGGCAAGAAAATTAGGTGTGCCTTATCTTGGAGTCTTTGGTGCTTGCTCCACTTCCATGGAGAGCCTGGCGATTGCCTCTATGATCGTTGATTCCGGAGGGAGCAAATACGTGCTCGCGGGAACATCCAGCCATAACTGTACGGTGGAAAAGCAATTCCGTTATCCTACCGAATACGGTTCACAGAAGCCGCCAACAGCGCAATATACGGTCACAGGCTCGGGCTGTGCTGTAGTAGGTCAGAATGATGGGACTGGCAACAATCCGGTAGTGGTCTCGGCTACCCTTGGACGAATAATGGATCTCGGTTTGACAGATCCTTTTAATATGGGAACAGCGATGGCACCGGCGGCAGCGGATACGATTACTGCGCATTTTCGGGATACCGGACTATCCCCCGGGCATTATGACTTAATTGTAACAGGCGATCTTGCATCTGTAGGCTTGCCCATTGCGAAAACCTTATTAGCTAAAGAAGGGATTCCAATGGAGCAAACAACCTTTGATGATTGCGGTTTGCTTATCTACGATTTGGAGAAACAGAAGTATGTGATCGCCGGAGGAAGTGGTTGTGGATGTTCCGCGGTAGTGACTTATGGTCATATACTCAAGCGTATTAAAAAAGGTGAGCTTAAACGGGTGCTGATTGTGGCAACTGGAGCCTTATTATCCCCATTGTCATACCAGCAGGGAGAGAGCATTCCGTGTGTGGCTCATGCTGTTGCTATAGAAAGTGGAGGTGGAGTTTAATGATGATTTACTTATGGGCTTTTCTGATCGGAGGAGCCATTTGCGTTATAGGCCAGCTGATGTTTGATGTATTGAAGCTGACACCTGCACATACGATGAGTACATTAGTTGTAGCCGGAGCGATTGCTGATGCTTTTGGCATCTACGATCCACTTGTGAAATTTGCGGGTGCAGGCGCAACCATTCCAATCACAAGCTTCGGTAACTCTTTGGTCCATGGGGCATTGACAGAGCTGGAACGGGATGGCTGGATCGGTGTAGTTACAGGGATTTTTGATATCACGAGCGCAGGGATTTCGTCAGCGATTGTGTTCTCTTTCCTGGCTGCATTGGTTGTCCGGCCTAAAGGATAATGGGATTCTAGCGCTTTAGATTAGAACCTGCGGGACATTGTGTCCTGCGGGTTTTTGGTTTGTTTACACTTCGTAAGCTTCAACAATGTACTTTGGGTCCCCTAATCATGTAAAATATAAATATTACTGCTTATTCTGACCTAGGAGGATCATATATGCCCGTTCGTCAAGAATCAATGCACATCATGAATGCTGTCCGTAATAATCTAGAATCCTGCATACTTGGAAAATCATTTGAAATACAATTGCTGCTAACAGCGCTGCTTGCCGGTGGTCATGTTCTGATCGAGGATGTACCGGGAACAGGAAAGACCCAGCTTATTCGCGCACTTTCCAGATCAATGTCCGGGGAGTATCGCCGGATACAATGTAATCCGGATATTCTTCCGAGTGATATTACCGGTGTATCTGTGTATCATCCGAGGGACGAGATGTTTCATTTCCGCCCAGGTCCGGTGATGACGAATATCCTGCTGGCTGATGAAATTAACCGAGCCACGACAAAGACACAATCCGCCCTTCTGGAAGTGATGGAGGAACGTAATGTAACCGTAGATGGGGAGACCTATCCGCTTCCGCATCCATTTATGTTGTGCGCCACCCAGAATCCGATAGATTTTGAGGGAACCTACACGCTGCCGGAAGCTCAGTTGGATCGTTTTATGCTAAGAATTAGTCTTGGTTATCCTGATGCAGCAACCGAAAAAAATCTATTGTTGAGCCATCAAGAAGGTCAACCAGTGGACAGGCTTACAGCTGTCACTAGTATGGAGCAGATCGCTAGTATTCAAGAGGAGATTCGTGAGATTTATATGAGTGATCCTGTACTGAATTACTTGTTAGATATTGTACGCCAGACAAGAGAGCATCCGCTTGTATTGCTAGGTGCAAGTCCACGTGCTTCGTTATCGTTTATGCTGGCTTGTAAAGCTTATGCTTTCCTACAGGGAAGGGATTATGTTCTTCCGGATGACGTAAAGGTGCTTACTCCATTTGCCTTGGGTCATCGTATATTGCTGCGTCCAGAGTCGCGGCTAGATAATATTAGCGTAGATTCGCTGCTTCAAAAGCTTCTGCAGAGCATTCATGTGCCTGTTACGATGAGGCAATAATATGAGACGTTATTTGTCTACGGTGGCAGCTCACATTCAGCCTACCAAATTCGCCAGCATCCTTGTAATTTGGAGTATTACGCTCTTATATGTACTATTTCAGGGCGGTAAAACTGCATTTATGTTGTTTATTATGGTCTCTGTACTTATTGCATATCTGATTGCTGGAGGTTTAGGAGGCGTTCGGCGGGCTAAGGGTGTTCGCAGTTTTTATGCCGAACAGGATAAGGGAGATTTGCTCTCTGCCGGTGGGTATCTTCGTGTAGGTCTGAAGGTCACAATCCCGGGAATTTTGCCTTTACCTTATGTGGTTGTAAGGGAAGTTCTGAAACGGCATAATGGCGAATCATGGGTATTTGAGGAAAGCCTGATTCCCAGCCTCAGAGGGCATGGGGAACTGCGGTTTCAGACACCGGTTCTGGAACGGGGCACTTATACATTTTCAGATACGGATATCATCAGCCAAGATATTTTTGGCCTTGTCGAGCATAAAGGTACTTTTCTGGCTGAAGGACAGTTTCAGGTGTTGCCTCGTGCAATCTATGTTCCGCGCTGGCAGTTATATGAAAGAAAATCCCGTCTTTCTGGACCACAGACCTCTGTTGTTCAATCACGTCGTGAGACCACCCAAATTAACGGTGTACGCGACTACGTATACGGCGACCGCCTAACACGCATACATTGGAATGCAACGGCAAAGACAGGCTCGTGGAAGTCCAAAGAGTTCGAGCATGAGTCGATTCCCAAAACCATTCTAGTTCTGGACGGCTCTGCTTCTGCTTATATGAATTCGAATCAATTTGAACTCGCAGTCTCTGTAGCAACTTCACTTCTTGGATTCGGTATTCGAGAGCGGATAGGGATCGGTCTTTGCTGCTTGGATAAGACCACGAAGGTATTTGCACCAGTTGAAGGTGCTGCTGAACGTCAGAAAATGATTCAATATTTGATCGATCTTAACGCCGAAGGGCATGGTCCACTCATTTCCCGTTTGGAAAAAGGATATCGTATGTTCCCTAAAGGCTCATACTTCGTGCTAATTAGTCCTCAAAGTGGCCAACCTGTACTGGATGCATTACGTTGGGCTGACAGCAGAGGGATGACTCCGTCTCACATTCATATAGGGAATTTATCAGAAACGAACAGCAGCACAGATTGGACAGACGTTCTAAGATCTCGGGGGATTACAGGCTACAGCATTAATTCACTGCAAGAGCTTCCCATAGTATTAGGAGGGGAAGTCTGATATGAAAAACTGGTGGAATCAGATGAAATTCTCATGGCATCGTTCTTTAGGTCTATTGTGGCTTTTGATTATAGCCCACCAGTGGGTCTCTTATACGGAGCCTATCTGGTTAAG
Source organism: Paenibacillus sp. FSL H3-0329 (assembly GCF_037963285.1). Classification (NCBI taxonomy): domain Bacteria; kingdom Bacillati; phylum Bacillota; class Bacilli; order Caryophanales; family Paenibacillaceae; genus Paenibacillus; species Paenibacillus sp. FSL H3-0329. The sequence continues at coordinate 1,750,231 of NZ_CP150150.1, forward strand.
ACAGACAACTGCTGTTGTGTGGGCTGCATTAATAACGATCACTGTTATGGAAATCATAATTCCTGTTAAAGTTCAAATAAGGCTCTTTATTGAAGCGGCAGCTATTATTTATATCGTTTATCGTATACTTATCAATTATGGTATATACGTCGCTGATCCTTGGGCAACAACCCTCCCGGACAGACTGCAGGATATTGCAGTTCATATGGTGCCCTATATCTGGTTTGCTCTCGGGGCCTCAGCCCTGCTGCTGTTGTCGTCTTGGTGGGCATCCTCAAAAAGACGTATTTTATGGTTTATAGGAATGAACATAGTGGCTTTTGCTGCCTTGGATTCCTTTACATCTATCGTTTTGTGGCAGGAAGTAGCCTGGACGGTATTTGCGGGGATGGGCTGGCTGGTCAGCCATCATCTGAGAAGCTTCCAGCTACATTATCCGCGTGGTTGGGTGCATCTGCTGAAATATCCCACGAAAATTGTCATTAATATTGCCATCGTCTTCTCTTTGGTCATCCTAATTGGAGTGAATATGCCTGGGGTAAGGCCTACCCTAACCGATCCTTATACCGCTTGGCAAGAATGGAATGGGATTGGGAAGTCTTCTGGGAAGGGCACAGTTGGGACCACGAAATCTGAGATGGGTTCTGTCTCCCCTACTAACAATACTTCGTCAGGTTACAGTCTGAATGATGATCAACTAGGCGGCGGCTTTACCTTCGATTATACACCGGTGATGACAGTGGTTTCTGATTTGCGTATTTATATGCGGGGAGAAACGCGCAGATTATATTCCGGAAGAGGCTGGGTCGATAGAGATCGGTTAAATCGGGGACCTCTAGAAGCGGTGGATGTAGGTGAATCTTTAGAGAGCAGTGTGGGTTCTAAAGTGAATACACGAACACTGAAACAAACAGTAACCGTGCTTAATAATAATGAATTTCCTGTGCTGTTTGGCACTTATTCAGTATCTTCGGTGGATTCTTTAAATGGGGAAAAAGCTGGAAATGGACTCTCCTGGAGAAGCCGGGACAGCGAGCTGATCTGGGATGTGGATGGGAAGAAACTCGCTTATCCGTCTACCTTTGAGGTGACGTCTGAGGTTCCTGTAATTCCTGTTCAAGAATTGACAACAAAGACGTATGAGGAGCTATATAAAGGGAACGATTTGGAGAAAATGTTTCTTCAACTGCCTAACGATTTTCCTAAAAGAGTCAGGGAGCTGGCTGAGGAAATCACGGCTGAAGGAAAAACGCCGTATGAAAAAACAGCGCTTTTGCAACAATACTTACAACAAACCTTTCCATATACCAATAATCCAGATATATCACGTGTCACAAGCAACGATTTTGTAGAAGGGTTTTTGTTTGAGTTAAAGGAAGGTTACTGTGATTATTATTCTACGGCACTGGTTACTATGGCGCGCTCTCTGAACATCCCTGCACGATGGGTTAAGGGGTACGCACCTGGGGAACAGCCAGAAATCCCAATGAATCCGGCACAACAGCAATCAGGCACAGTGAATAATAATTATACAATTACCAATGCGGATTCCCACTCTTGGGCTGAGGTTTACTTTGGTGATTATGGTTGGATTCCAGTTGAAGCTACACCTGGATTTAATATTCCGCTTTTAACTCAGAATGAGCAAACCCCTGAAGTCGAGTCAGAAGATCAAGAAGAACAGGCAGAACCTACACCAGCGCCTGTGAATAACGCACAAGAAGATCAAGGGTTTCATGTAGGTCTTTGGGTTGTTGTGGCAGCTGTAGCGGTGTTGCTGTCCTGGACGATTTTTATAGTTTGGCATAGACGCTTTAAGCTTCGCTTCTTCATGCAGCAGCTGCGCAATGGCCGGCCTTTAACGCCAGATCAGAAAGTAGTGGCGGAAACTGAGCGTTGGGTAAGGTATTTGCACCGCAAGGGAATGCTAAAAGAAGAGCACGAAACTTTGCGTGAAGCCGTAGATCGCTGGAGTGGAGAACGTCCGGCAGTGGCTGATCATCTATCCTCACTACTAGCAATGTTCGAAAAGGCGAAATATAGCCCTGAGGTTATTGAAGACAAAGACTGGCAGAGCGTGTATACTGAAGCTTTGTGGGTGCGGAGAAAAATGAGATCCAAGAAATAACACTTTGCGTGAAAGTATAGCTACAGATTTATTTGCGATGCGCAAGGAGTATGTTATAGTTTTTTGTATGAAATCGAGGTGAACGTATTGTTTGAAATGTTAGTTCCCAAACTCCGGGTGAATACGGTATTCGATATTGCTCTGGACGAGCTGTATAGACAGGGATATCGCGGAATCATCACGGATCTGGATAACACACTGGTCGGTGCCAAAGCGCCTGTGGCTACTCCGGAGCTGTTGTTATGGTTCGAAAAGGTGAAGGAACTGGGCTTTAAGCTCATCATCGTATCTAACAATAACATGGAACGGGTGTCACGCTTTGCAACACCGCTTAATATTGAATTTGTGCACCAGGCTCGTAAACCGAGTAATGCTCCTTTTCTCAAAGCGATGAAGCAGATGGAGCTGCCACCTGAACAAACGATTGTGGTGGGAGATCAAATGCTTACAGATGTATACGGCGGCAATCGCCTTGGCCTGTATACTGTTTTGGTACTGCCAATCTCCGTCAAGGATGAGGGGTTCGGCACAAGGTTTAATCGCCGGGTAGAGCGGGTTGCTCTGACACGGCTTCGCAAAAAAGGATTGTGGCACGAGGAGGAAAAATAGTAATGAACGAACAAAGCGAAACACGGCGTCCTGAGAAGTGCAGCGGTTGCGGCATCAAGCTTCAGACGGAGCATAAGGATCAACCAGGATACCTTCCGGAGGTTGCACTTGAACGGGACCCGGTGATTTGCCAACGCTGTTTCCGGATTAAAAATTATAATGAGGCTTCATCTGTTTCGGTGAATCAGGATGAATTTCTTCGCCTGCTGAGTGGAGTAGGAGAGAAGAATGCGCTTGTTATTCATATTGTCGATATCTTCGATTTTGAAGGCAGTCTGATTTCCGGCCTGCAGCGCTTTGTTGGCAATAACCCTGTTATTCTTGCAGTGAATAAATGTGACTTGCTGCCGAAAGTTACAAACTGGAACAAGTTGCGTAACTGGATGCAGCAGCGCTGTAAAGAGGAAGGCTTGCGGACGGCTGAAATCGTACTTTGCAGTGCGAAACGCAATCAAGGTTTTGACCGTTTGCTGGAAGCCGTAACGGAGTTGCGCGGCCAACGTGACGTATATGTCGTGGGTGCTACCAATGTGGGCAAATCCACACTTATTAATCGTCTGATTTCGGACTATAGCGATTTGGAGCAGGAGTTAACGACTTCACGTTACCCTGGCACAACACTCGATACGGTCAAAATTCCATTGGATGATGGCCACTACATTATAGATACTCCAGGGATTGTGTATCCTTGGCGTTATAGTGAATTAGTAGAGCGTCAGGATCTGGATGCAGTTATGCCTGCCAATCCTTTGAAGCCAACAGTCTATCAGTTGAACGAAGGACAGACTCTTTTCTTCGGTGGACTGGGACGTTTTGATTTCGTACAAGGGCCGCATCAATCCTTCACTTGCTTTATTAGTGGTACTTTAAAAATCCATCGCACGAAGCTGGAACGCGCAGATTCCCTCTATCAGGATCATCGCGGTGAAATGCTGTCTCCACCGGGAAGTGACCGGATGGACAAGCTGCCACCTTGGCAGCGGCATGAGTTCCGGATTAATCGGGGCAGCCGAACCGATCTATACATTTCGGGTCTGGGCTGGATTAAGGTTAATGGAACTGAAGGTGCAGTTGTGGCCATTCACGTTCCGCGTGGGGTGAAGGTGCTTACCCGCCCTTCGATGATTTAACGAGGGAGGATAATCTATTGTCTACAACAGCAGTCGAAGGCTACAATAGCGGTAATATTCTACTCGGTGTAATGGGAGATCCTATTATACAATCCAAATCTCCAATTATGCATGAAGCAGCGCTGCAAGCGCTGGGAATTCCGGGTGCTTATGTACCGCTTCATATCCTCCCGGAGAAGCTGGGCGATGCGGTGCAAGCGATCCGTACGCTTGGTTTCCGTGGAGTGAATGTGACGATTCCGCATAAGGTTGCGGTGATGGAGTATTTGGATGTATTAGATGAGAGTGCAGTAGCCGTTGGTGCAGTCAATACGATTGTTAATGATAACGGAGTGCTCACCGGATATAATACGGATGGAATCGGTTATGTGCGTTCGCTCAAAGCGGAAGCTATTTCTGATTTGTCTGGTGCGAAGATTATGGTTATCGGGGCCGGTGGAGCAGCAAGAGGAATTGTTGCCGCACTACTTCAAGAGAAACCTTCTTCAATCATTATTGCTAATCGCAGCGCTGAGAAGGCAGAGGACTTGGCGACACAGTGCCGGAGCAAAGGGAATGTCATCGGGATTAGCATGAACGAAGTAGCAGAAATGCTAAGTAGTGTAGACGTGCTGATCAATACTACCTCCGTAGGTATGTATCCTCATATGGATGAGACACCGATAGATCCTGAACTGCTTCGTGAAGGAATGGTCGTAAGCGATCTGATTTATAATCCGCTGCGCACGCGGCTATTGTTGGAAGGACTCGAACGGGGCTGCACGATTCATGGAGGCCTTGGTATGTTTGTCTATCAGGGAGCTTATGCTCTGGAGTATTGGACAGGGCAGCCTGCTCCTACAGAAATCATGCGGCAGACCATTCTGGATTGTTTGGGTGGAAATGAGTAAGAAATGGATTCATTAAGTTAGGGTAATAATAGGTAATAATATATGTTAATTAAGGAGTTATTCATTTATGTTAACTGGTAAACAAACACGGTATCTTCGTTCATTGGCGCACCATCTCGATCCTATTTTTCAAGTGGGCAAAGGTGGAGTAAACGATCACCTCGTACGCCATATTGAAGAAGCTATTGAGAAGCGCGAGCTTATGAAGATTAGTATACTGAGCAATAATATTGAGAATCCCAAGGAAATCGGTGCTGCTCTGGCTGAACAATCGGGTTCTGAGCTTGTGCAAGTGATCGGTAAGACTGTCGTTCTATACAAAGAATCACGTGATAACAAAACCATTGAGCTGCCGCGTTAATAGCTGTAAGTATACCTTACCGAGGAGGTCGTCCTCTTGAAAGTTGGAATTATGGGAGGTACCTTTGATCCTCTTCATATCGGTCATATGATGGCAGCGGAAGCCGCAAGAGATACTTATGGTCTGCAAGAGGTATGGTTTATGCCTTCACATATCCCGCCTCATAAACATGAGGCAGGTGTATCTGGAGAAGACCGGCTAGCAATGGTGCAGGAAGCGGTGAAGAATCACGAAGCTTTTTGCACATTAGATTGGGAAGTTGTCAGAGGTGGCGTCTCCTATACCTATGAGACCATAAGACGTCTGCAAGAGGAGTATCCGCATTTCGATCTTTATTTCATCATTGGAGCGGATATGGTCCAGTATTTGCCGAAATGGAACGAGATTGAAGAACTGGTGCAGCGGCTTACATTTATTGGTGTGGGTCGTCCGGGAACACCTCTTGATCTAGATGCATTGCCAGACTTTATAGCAAAAAAGGTATTGCTTGCAGATATGCCACTGGTTGATATTTCGTCAACGATGTTAAGAGAACGGGCGGCAGCAGGTAAATCTATTCGTTATATGGTTCCAGAGGCAGTGTTCGATTATGTTCAAAGGAGTGGATTGTATGGCATACGGCCGCGAAGCGCTGATTGAGGCGGTCTCCACACAGATGCCTGATAAGCGCTGGAAGCATACACTCGGCGTGATGGAGACATCTATTCAACTGGCGAAGCAATATGGTGCTGACCCTGAACGTGCAGAGACAGCAGCGATTCTGCATGATGTGGCCAAGTATTGGCCGGTTGAGCGAATGAAGGAGATCATTGAACAAAATCATTTGAATTTGGATCTTCTGGTGTATGACAAGCAGATGTGGCATTCGGAAGTAGGCGCCTTTGTAGCTGAGAAAGACTATGGGATTACGGATCCTGATATTATCAATGCGATTCGTTTCCATACCTCAGGCCGTGAAGACATGAGTTTACTTGAAAAAATCGTCTGCCTAGCTGACTACATCGAGCCTGGGCGTGATTTTCCCGGGGTTGATAAGATACGCGAGAAGGCACAAGTAAGTTTGGAAGAAGGATTAGTCGCTGGGTTCGATTCTACGATTAGTTTGTTACTGGAGAAACGCCGGGTGATTTTCCCCTTAACGGTACTGGCGCGTAATGATTTAGTTAGAATATTGGAGGATAAAATATGAGTGTACAACCAAGCAAGCTGTTAGAACTGGCCCTTAAGGCTGTTGAAGATAAAAAAGCAATGAACGTCGTGGCACTAGATCTACGTAATGTTTCACCAATCAGTGATTACTTTATCGTATGTCACGGTAACTCGGATATTCAGGTACAGGCGATCGCTACCGAAGTCCGTAAAGTAGTTCATGAAGCAGGCGGAATCATCAAAGGGATTGAAGGCATGGATTCAGCACGCTGGGTGCTGATGGATCTTGGCGATGTTATCGTTCATATATTCCACCGCGATGAGCGTGAATATTACAATATCGAGCGTCTGTGGTCCGATGCCAAGGTTGTGGAGACTGTATGAGCCTGATTGCAGGAACTACGGTTACACTTCATGTAGAGCGGGAAGTTTCCCCATACGGATTCTTTTTAAATGCTGGAGACCAAGATGTTATGCTGCATTATACGGAGCTGACAGAGAAGGTAAAAGCCGGTGATAAAGTTGAAGTTTTCATTTTCTTTGATACCGAGGACCGTCTTGCGGCAACGATGAAAAAACCATTTCTGACGCTGGGCGAGATGGCGTTATTGGAAGTGGCTGATATTCATCCGCGTCTGGGCTGCTTTTTGGAAATGGGCCTTGGACGCCAGCTGCTGCTGCCTATTCGTGAGCTTCCAGAACTTCCAGAGCTGCGTCCGCAGGTTGGAGACTATGTGTTTGCGATCATGGAGCATGATAAACAGGGGCGTCTGCGTGCCAAGCTGGCCGGAGAACAGGAGCTTGCTCCACTAGCTCTGCCTGCACCTGAATCTTGGATGGGACAGACTGTAACAGCCCGAGTGTATAAGCCGCTGCAAATGGGTACTTTTGTACTTGTGGATGCGGGTGTTCTAGGCTTTGGGATTATCGGTATGGTCCATTCATCTGAGCGGAGCCGTCTGCTGCGTCTTGGTGAGCAGTTTGAAGCACGTGTCTCTCATATCCGTGAGGATGGACGTGTTAACCTTTCTATGGGTCTCCGTAAAGAAGTGGGGATGGATGTAGATTCTGCCGCACTTTTGGAGTTCTTAAATGCTCGTCCAGGTGGAGCGATGCCTTATTCGGATGCTACGCCGCCAGATATTATCAAACAACGGTTCGGAATCAGTAAATCCGCCTTCAAGCGTGCACTTGGGAAGCTGATGAAGGAAGGCCATATTACTCAAAAAGAGAATTGGACTTATCTTGTTGCTAAGGATAATGAAGAAGGAACAACCGAAGGGCAAGAAGAAACGACGGATTAAGCTTACGATTCAATAGACGTAATTTATAAAATGTTGTTATAGAAAGCGGTGTAATTGTGTCTTCCTATGGGAAATTTGCTTATGTATACGATGAGCTTATGGCAGATATGCCGTATCCAGATTGGATATCCTTTGCTGAAGCCGCATGGAGTAAATACGGCAAGCCGTTAACTGTAGCCGAGCTTGGCTGTGGTACAGGGAGTATTACAATTCCTTTGGCGGGTTCAGGATATCATATGACCGGAATCGATTTATCTTCTGACATGCTCTCAGTGGCACAGCGCAAAATGGAGGAGCATCCCCAGGGACGGCGCTTTTTGCGTGAAGGCAGTGTTCGTTGGATTAGACAAAACATGAAGGAATGGGAGCTTCCGGAGCTGGTGGATTCTGTGATTTCCTTTTGTGATTGTCTGAATTATGTGTTGGAAGAGGATGACATCAGCGCTGTTTTTGCCAGTACCTATGCAGGGTTAAAGCAAGGCGGAACCTTTCTGTTCGATGTGCATCATCCAAACACACTAATTCGTTATGAAGAAGAACAGCCCTTTATTCTGGACGAGCCATCTGTGTCTTATATTTGGACTTGTGAGATGGATGTTCCACGCCGCGAAATTGAACATCATCTGTCCATTTTTGCCCGTGAAGACGGACACAGCGATCGCTATCGCCGATTCGAAGAGACCCATATTCAGCGTGCCTACGATCCTAACTGGATGAAGGAAGAGCTGCTTAAGGCTGGGTTTAGTGATGTGAAGATCTATGCCGATTTCGAGTGGGTAGAGGCAGAAGATGATGCTGAACGATTATTTTATGTAGCTATAAAATAAATATTCAAAATGCTAAGAGGGGCTGTCCCATAAGCTATGAAAATAGCTGCTGGGACAGCCCCTTTTTTGACCTTAGCTGATTGCTGGCGGAAGCGAGTGGAATACTGCTGTTGGAAGCACCTAGGTTGACGCTGCCGGAAACAAGTGTGTTTCCGCTATCGAATGCTCATGCATTACCGCTGACGTGAGCGTGTGGGTTCTCGCTCTCGAAAGCTCATATATTGCCGCTTTGCGGAAGCGTGTAAGTTCTCGCTCTCGAATGCTCATGCATCGCCCTTTTCGGATGCGTGTAGGTTTTCACTATCCAACACACATACATGCACAACTACCATCAGATATACGTATTAGTAGTAGCTATCGGACACAGCGGACCTTATACGCAGCATTTGCTAATATTTTGGGTGCTATCGGACTCCATTGCAGCTATTGGCTTGAAAAACGTCCAATATTGGTCATTTTCCAAGGGATAGCGTCACTGGAGTCCGAAAACATGCTCCAAGGGCTAAAAATATGCAAATAACGTCATTTGGGTCCGTGAGCCACGTGAGATACATGTGAGATGATGGAGACAAGGTTGGAGTAACCAGCCAGCGACCCAAACATAAACAGCGATTCTCCGATATCAGGAGAATCGCTGTTTTTATGACTTCATTCGTTGGAGCAGCTTGTAATTGCGCCAACATAATAAATACAAAATAAACCGGGCAGTGTTCATACCACCCGGCATCTTCCAATCCTTACCGATGCTCAAACAGATCAATGGCACCCAATACGACATGAGCCAGACCAAATCCAAGTACGCCTGTTGCTGCCATCTTATACTTGCTTCCAAGAAAAGCGGCGCTAGAAGCGGTTACGACGGTTCCAAGAACAGCGGGAATTAGACCTTCACGCATTCGAAACACTCCTTCTCGGTGGTTTGGGAGACAAAGTTATTATGGTTCAATATCGAAAAAATATACGAAGCTCAAAAAGACCCTAAATCAGCGTTAGCTGAATTTAGGGTCTTTTTATTTAGATTAGGGTTGGTTACTCTGCTATTATAACAGCGTTACGAGGGAGGCCCTCTCCAACTTCATGTACATCATACAACACACGTGCCAGTAGGTCCTGGCTATAATTGCCGAAATGTTTTCCGTAAATCGTGAGTCCACGTTTGTTTGTAGGCTTGTCGGTTACTGCGATACGGAATGTGAGTTCACTTTTGTAATCCAATTGAATATCATCAAGGGTCACATCAGAAATCCGACAGCCATCAATGAAGCTGCCTTCATTATTGATACGGATCAGCTTCAGCATGCCGTATTGGTTTAGGTGCGGAGGCCACCAATCGGGGTTAAACGTTCCCCGGGTATCTCCGAAATCGCCAGGGCTAGTCCAGAATCCGATTTCAATTCCATTTAAATAGAAATAAAGGTCGGACGGATAGTTATCGTTAGACCCAGGAGCTTCAGAGCCGATCTCCATCGAGAACTGAATTTCGCGGAACGTTTGGTTGGCTTTAAGGTAGTTTGGAATTCTATATTCGAGGAACCCTTCAGCCATCCAAATAATTTCGGATTCAATTCGCTGCGGATCTGCAAAATAACGCGGCTCGTCGAAATCCCCGATGATGCTATCTTTGGTAGCCAGTCCACAAGTTGGAACAGCCTGATAGTTGCTGTAATGACCTACTTGAATTTCTACTTCGTAAAGATTATCAACATCCTTGCTGCGAAGGTCAACAATAAGCTTGTCCTTATTTAAATAGCAGACCTTTTGAATACCGTGTTTGCCCACTGATGTGTTTATCTCAATGAGACCGCTTTCTTCTAACTTTTTAATATGCATGGTAATGGCGCCGTTGCTGAGGTTCAGTTTTTTGGCAATTTCATTCAGGTTCAAGGCTTGATTGGTGGCAAGGAGCTCTAAAATGAGGATTCTGATTTCTGAGCTTAGTGCCTTGAAAATTTCTAATCCACTCATTAAATCTTTAATATAGATCATTTTATCAATACCTTCTTCCGATTACGTCATAAATTATACTATTTTATAAAATTATAAACTAATAAGGCATATAAATAAAGTATACTTCCTTATTTTGTAGAATGGTCAAATATAAGAGGGATTTTTGGCATGATTTTCTTTTAATTTAGTAAAATTTAAACAAACAAAGGATTAAACTAAAGAAAAAGACGATTATTTCGCCATAATTCATTTATTTCGAGTTTAATTTCATATAAATATGAAAAGGTTTATAGAAATATATTTACAAGGCTTTTTATATATGTTATTTTATATTGTAAGCGAATACATATTTTTTCATTTTAAATTTAATATTTATTGCTGCTCAATCTGTTGCTATTTCTGAGGTGATAATTTAATGGTAAAAAAAACAACAGATCTTGTCTTTCCAAGTTCCCCAGGGAACATGCCAATGTATGATCTATCAGTGATTGATATTGAGTCTTTATGGACGCTTCACAACACACATGATCCAGGCATTATTAAAACAGATGAGGGTTACTATGTTTTTTCTACCGACATAAGAGTCGGAGGAGAATTACGACCAGGCGTAATGGTTCGAAAATCACAGGATCTTATCCATTGGGAATGGGTTCATTATGCGCTGCCGGGAATTCCCCGAGTTGCGAAGGAATGGGCAGGGGCTACTAATTTATGGGCACCAGATGTGGTGAAATACGGTGATCAGTATCGAATGTATTACTCGGCCTCATCTTTTGGAAGTAGACAATCGCTAATCGGACTTCAAACTTCATCTTCTATTGAGGGACCTTGGACCGATGAAGGTGTGGTGATTCAGACGCGTGCTGAAGATTCACTGAATGCGATTGATGCAAATGTGCTTACGGATGCAGATGGACGGATGTGGATGGTGTATGGTTCTTTTTTTGGTGGAATTCATATCATTGAGCTGAATGCGGAAACGGGCAAACCGAAGCAAGAAGGTTTTGGTACGCTGATCGCTAAACGGGATAACACCATTAAAGATGGAGCAGTTGAAGGACCGTACATAGTGTATAACGAGCAATTCAAAAAATACTATTTGTTCGTCTCCTATGACTCCCTGTTTGAGGATTATAACGTTCGTGTCGCTCGTGCAGATACTATTACCGGCCCATATGTGGATTATAACGGACGAGATATGAGTGATAGTGCGCATCAACCACGATATGAGGTCGGCAATAAAATACTGGGTGGCTATCGCTTTGGACAAGATCCAGGTTGGATTGCTCCCGGCCATAACTCAGTTCTTCATGAGGATGGCAGCTATTATATAGTTCATCATGCACGTGGTGAAATCGATAAACATTGGTCCTATCTACAGATTCGTCGAATTCTGTGGACAGAGGATGGCTGGCCTGTTGTATCTCCAGAACGGTATGCGGGTGAAGTGGAACAGGATATTCCAGAACAGCTAATCGCAGGACAGTGGGAATGGATTGTAATGGACCCCTCAGTGGATGGCCAGATTCAGTCTGCCCTCATAAGTCTATCCTCTGACTTTAAGCTGGAAGGTGCGAATGGAAAAGGAAGCTGGTCTTTTGATGGACGCAGAGTCCTGACCTTGGTCTGGAATGACGTTATCGAGGGTAAAGGCCGGATAGAGAAGGTGCATTTGCTTCCGTCATGGGATTGGGAGAAAGAAACTCAGACCCTTGTATTTACTGGATTAAATGAAAATGGAATTTCCATCTGGGGTAAGCAAAAGAATGGAGAAGAGAATAGATGACTACTATCAAGCTACATGCAGGTAAAGGAATTAATAAGATTAGCAAGTATCTATATGGTCATTTTGCCGAGCATTTGGGCAGATGTATCTATGATGGGATCTATGTGGGGGAAGATTCGCCGATTCCGAACACCAAGGGCTTTCGCAACGACATCCTAGCAGCACTCAAAAAAGTTAATATTCCTGTCCTTCGTTGGCCGGGGGGCTGTTTTGCCGATGAGTATCATTGGAAGGATGGCGTCGGTCCAAAAGAAACCCGTAAGCGGATGGTGAATACGCACTGGGGCGGTGTCGTCGAGAATAATCATTTTGGGACTCATGAATTTTTTGAATTATGTGAGTTGCTGGATTGTGAACCATATATCTGCGGGAATGTTGGCAGTGGCACTGTTCAGGAGATGTCGGAGTGGGTTGAATATATGACCTTTGAAGGCGAATCACCGATGGCGGATTGGCGTCGTGAAAATGGGCGTGAAGAGCCGTGGAAGTTGAAGTATTTTGGTGTAGGTAATGAGAACTGGGGCTGCGGCGGCAATATGCGTCCAGAATATTATGCGGATTTGTACAGACGTTACCAGACATATGTGCGTAATTATGGTGAAAATCAGATCTATAGAATCGCTGGTGGCGCCAACGTTGATGATTATAATTGGACAGAAGTGCTAATGCGCGAAGCTGGACGGTTTATGGATGGTCTCAGTCTTCATTCGTATACGATTCCTGGAAGCTGGGAAGAGAAACGTTACGCTTTAGGTTTTGACGAAGCCGAATGGTTTGAGACTATGCAAAAAACCTTGCATATGGATGAACTGATTACCAAACATTCAGCGGTAATGGATAAATATGATCCGGATAAGCGGGTTGGAATGATTATAGATGAGTGGGGAACCTGGTTCTTAAATGAACCTGGTACGAATCCGGGGTTCCTGTATCAGCAGAATACACTCAGAGATGCATTGGTAGCAGGGGTAACGCTGAATATTTTCCAAAAGCATAGCAGTCGTGTGCAAATGGCGAATTTGGCTCAAGTGGTCAATGTACTGCAGGCTCTTATCCTGACGGAGGGCGACAAGATGATTCTAACGCCTACCTATCATGTATTTGAAATGTACAAAGAGCATCAGGATAATGAACTGCTTGAAGTAACTGTTGAGAGCCCTGATTATACGTTTGGGGAGCTAACAATTCCACAGATTAGCGTTTCTGCTTCTCGCGATACGAATGGCAATGTATATGTTTCTCTCTGTAACTTGAGCCATAATGACAGCGCATCGCTAAGTATTGGTATTGAAGAGGTTACCTTTAGCAAAGTGACAGGTCAGATCTTAACGCATTCCGTGCTGGGTGCGCACAATACGTTTGAGGCACCGGATACAGTTACTCCAGTAGCTTTTGAGGGTGCATCTTTATCGGGTGAAAAGCTGAGCTGCGAGCTTCCACCTGCTTCTGTAGTAGTCTTGACTCTGGAATAATATCATGTCAGAGAATCAAGAAAAAAACCGTCGCTGCAAAAGCTGTGATGAGAACATGAGAATAAGCCCAGAAAAACTGGAGCGTTTAATAGAAATAGCCACTAGAGAAAGACCCTTAGCGCCGGAGGAGCAATATTTGCAGCGTATTGAACATTGCCGAGATTGCTCTGGCCTGCAATTTGGTAGCACTTGCCGTTATTGTGGCTGCCTCGTAGAGGTGAGAACAAGATTACAGGACTCTACTTGCCCTTATCCCTCGGCACCTCGCTGGGATTGAATACTAAGTTTTTGAAAAGGACGTGAAAATCATCAAACAAAATTTGTTAGCTGCTACGCCCCCGATGGGCTGGAATAGTTGGGACTGTTACGGAGCCAGTGTAAATGAAGAAGAAGTAAGAGGCAACGCAGAATATATGGCTACCCATTTGAAGGACTTTGGTTGGGAATATGTAGTTGTGGATATTCAGTGGTATGAGCCTGGAGCGAATTCTTCGCAGTATCGCAACTTTGTACCGCTGGTTATGGATGAGTACTCCAGACTTCAACCTGCTGAGAACCGGTTTCCTTCCGCAGCGGGAGGCAAAGGGTTTGCGCCACTCGCTGAATATGTGCATGGATTGGGTTTGAAATTCGGCATACACATTATGCGCGGAATTCCGCGTCAGGCTGCTCATGCGGCCAGTGCCATACTAGGATCTGAGCAAACCGCACGCGATGTGGCTCACCCAAATTCTATTTGTCCATGGAATACGGACATGTATGGAGTAGATGCTTCAAAAGAAGGCAGTCAGGCGTATTATGACTCGCTGTTCCAGTTGTATGCCAGTTGGGGTGTGGATTATGTGAAAGTGGATGATATTGCCGCTTCTCGCATTTATGGATACCACAAAGAAGAAGTTGCTATGATCCGTAAGGCTATTGACCGCAGTGGTCGCGAGATGGTGCTCAGTCTTTCGCCTGGACCTGCTCCAGTGGAAGAGGCTGAACACTTAGCCGGACACGCTAACCTTTGGAGAATGACCGATGATTACTGGGATCATTGGCATTTGCTGCGCGGGATGTTTGAGCGCTGTGAGAAATGGGCTCCTTATGTGCAGCCGGGCCATTGGCCGGATTGTGACATGCTGCCGTTAGGTCATCTGGGCATTCGTTCTGTAGATGGCGGGGGAGACCGGTTCACGCGGTTTACTCATGACGAGCAGGTCACCATGATGACACTTTGGAGTATTTTCCGCTCCCCGTTAATGTTTGGAGGAGAACTTCGGGACAATGATGATTGGACATTATCTTTATTGACCAATAAGGAAGTGCTTCATCTGCATCGTTATGGTAAAGGCGGCAGACAGGTAGCGCTAAATGAGGAGCATGCGATCTGGACATCTGAGGATGAACAAGGAAACCATTATGTAGCTTTGTTTAATCTTAGCGATGAAACATTAACGCTTAAGGTATCATTCGAGCAGCTTAATGTTTCAATTCCTAATACTATACGTGATCTATGGCAGAGCCGCGATTTGGAAGTAGTTAACGAAGGTATTTCTCAAACTCTTCCACAGCATGGTTCTGTATTGTTAAAGTTTAAATAGAGGAGAGAGATTATGAATACGAGTGTAGAATATAAAAATCCATTGGTGGAGCAACGTGCTGATCCATGGGTATATAAACATACAGATGGTTATTACTACTTTATTGCTTCTGTTCCAGAATACGACCGGATCGAAGTGCGGAGAGCAACAACAATCGAGGGATTGGCTGCTGCAGAACCGGCTGTAGCTTGGCGTAAATATGAGACGGGTCCGCTTAGTGCAAACATTTGGGCACCAGAGCTCCATTATATTGACGGGAAATGGTACATTTATTTCGCAGCGGCGCGTACTACGGAGACGAAGGATGGATTATTCGATCACCGTATGTTTGCTCTTGAGAATGAATCTGCCAATCCTTTAGAAGGAACATGGGTAGAAAAAGGCCAGGTGAAAACCGCTTGGGAATCCTTCGCTTTGGATGCAACCACCTTCCAGCACAAAGGAAAATTGTATTATGTATGGGCACAGAAGGACCTGAATATTGAGGGGAATTCTAATCTGTATATTTCTGAAATGAGTAATCCATGGACGCTAACGGGTCCTCAGACGATGATTGCTACTCCTGAATATGACTGGGAAATTATTGGGTACAAGGTAAACGAAGGAGCTGCAGTGCTTAAACGTAACGGCCGTATCTTTATCAGCTTCTCGGCTAGCGCTACGGATTTCAATTACTGCATGGGACTTTTGGTTGCGGATGAAGACAGCGATCTGCTGGACGCCGCTTCATGGACCAAACTGCCGGAACCGGTATTCCAGACCCACGAAGAGAATGGACAATATGGTCCGGGTCATAACAGTTTTACTGTAAATGAAAATGGGGAAGATGTACTCATCTACCACTGCCGCAATTATAAAGAAATTACTGGCGATCCGTTGTATGATCCGAACCGTCATACTCGTGCTCAAGTCTTCCATTGGAATGAAGATGGTACGCCGAATTTTGGGGTTCCCGTTAAGGATGCTGCTAAACAATAATTCGTTGAGTATATAAAAAAGAGGGTTACTCATAAGCCATGTAGATGGCTGCTGAGTAACCCTCTTTCTTATGTTGCACCTTAAGGTATATATTGTTGAACGATCGAAGTAATTACGCCGTCCTGAATAGTGATGTGATACGGGAACTGGCTCAAGTCGATGACATCCGTATTATTAAATTGATCCATAAATTGCTGTAAGGTGATGGACTCATTCCAGTTGATATCCAAGTCTTCCATGTTGCCAGTGTGATCAAAAATTTGCAACGTCACTGTGGCGTTATCCGCTATCGGATAAGTTGTTAGAGTATCAACATCATTTACAATATAATAACTGTCTGGAGCTCCGCCGATTTCTGCTGCAGCTTCTGGATCTCTTTCAGCAAAGATTCGATCGGCATCAGCACCCTGATACCAGTTTATTTCATCGGTCGTACCGGAGAGCTTGCCATGGTCGGATTCAATAGTATGAAAGTAAACTGTTTGATGCTGGGTCTTGTCACTATCTTGCGCATCTACCCGTGTTCCAACGGTACTTGCAGAAGTAATGAGGGAAAGAAACAACAGAACAACAACCGGTAACACATACGCTGACTTTTTCTTAAACATTATTAATCTCCCCCTTGAGATATGTAAGACGTTGTATAAAACTTATTACCCGCTCCGTTTTTTCTTAAACGGGTTATATATTACTCTTTACGTGAAATGAGCAGTTTTTGTTGCATTTTTTTAAAAGTTTTTTTAAAAAGCAATGAGAAGTCACGAGTTCCCTAAAATGAATAGTAAAAGCTTATCTCCTCGGGCATATTAAAATATCAAAACATGCAGATTAGGGGGAGCAGCGAATGGGCGGAATACTACGGATTTATAGGAACGATTGGCGTAACTTATTCAGAGTTCCTGTGGCCGTATTGCTGGTTGCCGCTTTGGTGGTATTGCCCTCCGTGTATGATTGGGTGAACGTTGCGTCAGTATGGGATCCTTATAGCAATACTTCTGGCATTAAAATTGCTGTTACCAGCTTAGATGAAGGTACTAAGGTGCAGGAGAAGGATTTTAATATCGGCAATGAGGTCATGGAAAGTCTTCGGAGCAATAAAAACCTGGGCTGGACCTTTGTAGATGCAGAGACTGCACATAATGGTGTCAAACGCGGAGACTACTATGCCAGTATTGTTATCCCTGCTAATTTCTCCAAACGAATGACTGGAATTCTTGAAGGAACGATTGTGAAACCAGAGATCGAATATACCGTCAATGAGAAAATAAATGCGATTGCTCCTAAAATCACGGATAAGGGCGCCACTTCAATCACCACACAGATCAGTGAGAATTTCACGGAAACGATTAGTGAGACGGTATTTACTGTTTTAAGTCAAATCGATAAGGAATTTCAATCTGAATTGCCCATTATACGCAAGGTAGAAAAAGGATTGTTTAAATTAGAGGCGAGCCTGCCAGAAATTGAAACCGCAGGTAAACGTGTATTGAAAATTCAGGAAAATTGGCCGCAGATTCATGCTTCAGCAGAGCGTATTTCCACATTGGAGAATAAGCTGCCAGAGGTGGAAAAAGCGGGTGAGGCTTTAGAGAAAATTGCTGAGCATTGGCCGCAAATCGCGAGTGCCTTAGATCATTTAGGAGGGCTACAGGACAAGCTGCCCAAGATTGAAGAAGCGGCACAGCTAATCGTTCAACTTGATAACCATTATGGTGAAGTTGAACAGATCATGGCTCAGGCCTCGCAAGGTCTTACGGAAGCGCATAAAATCGTTAATGCTGCCTTAACAGCACTGCCTGAGGCAGAAAAGATTGCCACTGCCGGAAATGATTTTGTTCTGGAGCTCCAACAATTTTTGGAGAAGAGCAGTGCTGCATTTGAAGCTGTTCCAGCAGCTATCAAACAGAATCTTAATCTCCTACAGCAAACGGAGAACTCAGTGTTCAAGCTTGCTGAACAGTTAAAGGGAGAGGATAACGAGCCGCAAGCTGTACGTGAGCAGCTGGAGGTACTCTCAGCACAGTTGGCTGCAGGAAGCAGCGTGATTGAACACACACTTTCTATATTAAATGCATTGAACACATTTTCGCCTGAAACAGTGTCTATTGCTGAGATTGCGGCATTAAAAGGTGTGGACAGTGTTTTGAACAGTCAGAAGTCTTTGGTAAATGCTATGATTACTGACCTTCAGAATAAGGAAGACGCTGATTCCAGTGCAATTAACGAATTGTTCCTAAAGTCAGGTCTTGGGAAGCTGGCGATTGCGAAGCTTATCTCAGGGTATGATTCGTCGACAATCCCTGCCATAAAAAATACACTGGAGCAAATAACTTCGGCGGCAGATGTCACAGCCACCGCATTGCAGCAGGTGCCAGATCGCTTACCCGCGCTGGGTACCCTGCTGGAAGAGACAATGTCGGCGATTGAGTTTGGGCAGACAAGCTTAGCTAGTCTGCAGCAGGATTTGCCAGCTATACGCGAAGCGATCCACACAGCAGCCAGTGGGGTTGCCGATCAGACCCAGGGCTTTGGTGCCTTCATCCGAGATACACTTCCGCTATTGGAGAGTAGCTTGCCTACTGCAGGGGAAAAGATACAGCAAGCTGCGAACTTCGTGCGTCAGGATCTGCCTACTGTAGAAGAGCGGGTTCATCAGGTCTCGGAGTTGATTCGTACAGGACTCCCCCGTGCGGATAAAGGAGTGGCGCTTGCCGCAGATTTGGTGAGAAATGATCTTCCAGTACTGGAAGACTCGATTCGAAAAGCCGCTTCCACGATCCGCCAAATTAAAGAGGAGATTGATCTGGGGGAGATTGCACAACTGCTCGGAGGAGATATTAAGAGCAAAAGTGATTTTTTGGCCAATCCGGTAGTGTTAAAAGAGAATAAGTTATATCCCATTCCGAATTATGGCTCGGCAATGACTCCTTTTTATGTCGTACTTTCCTTATGGGTCGGAGGCACACTGCTTGTCTCCCTTCTCCGCACAGGTGTGGATACGGGTGGGCTAACGTACAAAAGATATCAATTGTATTTTGGCCGCCTGCTGACCTTCCTTACGGTGGGAATTCTTCAGGGGCTGGTGGCTGTCCTTGGCAACATTTTTATTCTGCACTGTTATGTGGTGAATAAGGTGTGGTTTGTACTTTTTGGAGTGTTAATCAGCATCGTGTTCGTAACCATTGTATTTACGCTTGTCGCTGTATTTGGCAACCTGGGAAAAGGAATAGCGATCGTGTTCATGGTGCTTCAATTCTCTAGCTCCGGCGGTACATTTCCGATTAGTACGACAGGGCGTTTTTTTCAAATATTAAATCCGTATATGCCGTTTACCTATGCAATTAGTCTGATGCGGGAGGCGGTTGGGGGAATTCTGCCAGAAGTGGCGATTCGTGATGTGATCTATCTGATTATCTTCGGTGTGCTGGCACTCTTGCTGGCATTACTCCTCAAGAAACCACTGGAGCCTTTTATCCATAAGGCTTCTGAACAAGCCGAAGAGTCTAAATTGATTTCTTAAAGAAAAAGAGAATGTGCCTAAGCCATGGTGATGGCTTTTGGCACAACCTCTTTTGTGTACTATATGGCAAGTGTGCAATAGGTTATCTTGCAGGAGCAAAATCAGCTACTGGCTTAAGAATCTCCTCGATCTGCTGTAAAGTATCAGCGGAGAGTACCGCATCTACAGCTTTGGCGTTTTCTGCAACTTGTTCTGGCTTACTGGCACCAATTAATGCTGAACTTACACCAGGCTGGCGCAGGATCCAAGCCAATGCCAATTGCGACAGCTTCAGGTCTAAACTGTGAGCGAGTTCAACCAGCTGTCCAACCACAGACAACACATCATCACGGAGGTAGCTGGAGATTACACCATTAACTGAATTATCCGCAGCACGGGATCCTGCTGGAGGTTGTTGTCCCGGTTTATATTTGCCAGTCAGAATTCCTTGCGCCAGTGGAGAGAAGACCACTTGGCCCAGCCCCTCACGCTGGGATACTTCAAGGACCTCGTCTTCAATATAACGTTCGAACATATTATAGATGGGTTGATTGGAGATCAGTGGACGCAGATTCAGTCTGCGGCTGATACCAGCAGCATTGGAGATTTGGGCTGCGCTCCATTCGCTAACAGCGGAGTAGAGAATCTTACCTTGAGCCGTCAGATCATCCAGCGCGCGTAGAGTCTCCTCTACAGGGGTCTCTGTATCAAAGCGATGACAAAAATATACATCAATATAATCGGTGCCTAAGCGGCGGAGGCTGGCTTCACATTGCTCCATAATATGCTTGCGGGACAAGCCACGGTTATTAACATCGTCTCCCATGGGAAAAAAGACCTTTGTACTTAGCACATAAGATGATCTTTCATAGGAACGTAGAGCAGCACCTATCGCTTTTTCGCCTTCGCCACGGTTATATGCATTAGCCGTATCAAAGAAATTGATACCGCATTCAAAAGCTTTGCTTATACAAGCATCAGCTGCCTTTTGCTCTGCTGCGGTTCCATATGTAAGCCAACTGCCTAGTCCGATCTCACTGATTTTGAGCCCTGAATTGCCTAGTCTTCTATATTTCATTTTTCTCTTTCCTCCTTGTATTCTATATGATAACTTTACTTGTATTATAGGAGACATTCAAGTTGAATGATTAATATACTAGTAATCAAGGAGATGAAAGATTCAATGACTAATCCAGCTACTAAAAAATCAAAAGTGATCTTATTTCAGGGTGACTCCATTACGGATGGGAATCGAGGTCGTGATGAAGACCCGAATCATATTCTTGGACATAGCTATGCGTATATCATCGGAGGCAAGCTAGGGAATGAGCGGGCAGAAGAAAATCTGGTATTCTATAACCGCGGAGTGAGTGGAGATCGAATCTCCGATTTATATGCACGCTGGAATGAAGATGCAATTAGCTTGCAGCCTGACATCATTAGTATATTGATTGGGGTAAACGATATTTGGAGAATGATGAAAGGGGAACCAAGTGGAGTTACGGACCGTTTTGAACGCGCTTACCGTCACGTACTTGAAGAAACACGTGAAGTTCTGCCACATACGAAGCTGGTTTTATGTGAGCCTTTTATTTTAAATACCGGAGCTCCAGCTGAACAGTGGACAGAATGGGAAGCGAAGATTACACATTATCAGGGAGTGGTTAAGCAGCTGTCTGAGCAATTTGATACGGTTTATGTACCTCTACAGGATGCTTTCAACGCAGCTGCAGAGAGAGCAGAGGCAGCCTATTGGCTGTGGGACGGCGTTCACCCGACGACTGCCGGGCATGATCTGATTGCTGGGGAATGGCTGAAGGTCGTTTTGGAAAGTGGTCTTTTAAACAATTAAGTTATAAAGTCATTATCTCTCTTTATCTATGCACCTACTGATCACTCAGCGGGCGCATAGATAAGAGATACATGGTAATTATTTAAGAAATCGATCCATTCCTCAGAAGGCTTCTGATCTGTAACGATATAATCCACTCTATCAAAGCTGAACAACTTAATGAACGCGGTCCGGTCAAATTTGGAGTGATCTACGAGCAGAACCACTTTATTCGCCTGCTGCTGCATAAGCACCTTCAGTTCGCTTTCTTCTTCATTTGAATCACTTAGACCGCCTGTCATGGACAATGCTTTACAGCTGAATATGGCTACATCCACATTATATTTTCGAATTGTCTGTGAAGCGGTATTTCCAACAAAGGAGCTGGTCTCGGGGCCTAAAATTCCACCTGTGGAAATCAGCTTTTGACCGGAGTGTTGAAATTCAGATAATACCACCAGAGAGTTCGTAATAATTGTCAGATTGTTTTTCTCCTCAATAATTCTACGCAAGGCTTCAAACACCGTTGAGCTCGTATCCGTCACCAAGCTGTCTCCATCATTGATTAATTGCAGTACATTATCGGCTATGATTCGCTTCGCTTCAATATTGACCTGATGCCTGCTGGTATAGGAAGGATCTTCATTGGTATGGGCATTGAGAATGGCCCCACCATAATTTTTTTTGGCAAGACCTTCTTTGTCCAGTTTATCTAGATCCCGCCGAATGGTCTCTTCCGAGACGTTGAATTTTTGCGCTAGCTCTGCGACATGGACCTTCTTCTGTCTGTAAAGCTCTTTAATAATTAGATCCCGTCGTTCAAATGCTTTCATTCGTTCACTCACCTTTATATATAAATCGTCTGCTTTCTAGTGTACTACATTGTTGTTTAAATCTAAAAATAATTACATATTCACATAAAACCACAATATATAATAATTATATCACATAAAACCACACTTTTGTTTAGGTAATATGTTGTTTTGTGTTGACTAAAGCGCTTGCAGATTTTATGATGAAGGAGAAATAGATCTATTAACGATGACTCTAAGATGATCTTGAGGAGGAACGGCATTGATAGAAAACTATCCGAAAATTGGTATCCGCCCAACCATTGATGGCAGAAGAAGAGGCGTTCGTGAATCACTGGAAGAGCAAACGATGGGCATGGCTCAGCGGGTGGCTAAGTTTATTGAAGCGAATTTAAGGTATCCGAATGGAAGTCCTGTAGAGTGCATCATCGCCGATTCTACGATCGGTGGTGTTAAAGAAGCTGCTGCTGCGGCTCAGAAATTCTCCGGGGCTAACGTAGGGGTGTCGATCACCGTGACGCCTTGCTGGTGTTATGGCTCAGAGACAATGGATATGGATTCATCCATTCCGCATGCCGTGTGGGGATTTAACGGAACGGAACGGCCGGGTGCTGTGTATCTAGCTGCTGTTCTCTCTGCGTATGCTCAAAAGGGAATTCCTGCGTTTGGTATCTATGGTGAAGAGGTTCAAGAGTCTAGCAGTGAAGAGATTCCAGCGGATGTGCAGTCTAAATTGCTACAGTTTGCTAGAGCAGGCTTAGCAGTTGCTCAAATGAAGGGAAAATCATATTTATCTATGGGTTCTGTTTCGATGGGGATTGCGGGTTCCATTGTGAATGAACAATTTTTCCAAGAGTATCTGGGCATGCGCAATGAATATATAGATATGTCTGAATATGTCCGGCGCTTTGAAGAAGAGATTTATGATAAAGAGGAATTTAAGCGGGCGCTTGCGTGGACTAAAGAAAACTGCCAAGTTGGCGCCGATAATAATCCGCAGCATCTGCAAATCAGTGCAGAAGAGAAAGAGAAGCAGTGGGAGACCTGTGTGAAAATGACATTGATCGCCCGCGACCTGATGATCGGCAATCCGGTTCTCGCTGAGCTTGGTTTTGCGGAGGAAGCTAACGGCCACAATGCGATTGTTGGCGGTTTCCAAGGCCAGAGACAATGGACGGACCATTTCCCTAACGGCGATTTCATGGAGACGATGTTGAATTCTTCTTTTGACTGGAACGGCAAACGTGCTCCTTATCTCGTAGCGACAGAGAATGACAGCCTGAATGGGGTAACGATGCTGTTCAATTATTTGCTTACGAATACAGCACAAATCTTTGCTGATGTCCGGACCTTCTGGAGTCCTGATGCTGTGAAGCGAGTGACGGGTCATCAATTGGAGGGAGAAGCAGCTCACGGAATACTGCATCTGATCAACTCTGGTTCGGCTGCGCTTGATGGCACAGGTGAGCAAAGGATAGAGGGTAAGCCTGCAATCAAACCTTTTTGGGAGATTACAGACGAAGAGGCTAAGGCTTGTCTAAGCAATACACAATTCCGGCCAGCTTCTCAAGAATATTTCCGGGGAGGCGGCTTCTCTACCGATTATTTAACCCAAGGCGGAATGCCGGTTACTATGGCTCGCTTGAACCTGGTGAAGGGGCTTGGACCTGTTCTTCAGCTTGTTGAAGGTCACACCGTAGAGCTGCCTGAAGAGGTTCATCATACTTTGGATCAAAGAACAGATCCGACCTGGCCGACGACCTGGTTCGCTCCTAAGCTAACTAACAGTGGTTCATTCCAATCGGTATATGATGTCATGAATAATTGGGGCGCGAATCATGGGGCGATCAGTTATGGCCATATCGGGGCGGATCTGATTACGCTGGCGTCGATTTTGCGTATTCCAGTAAGTATGCATAACGTTGAGGAATCACGTATTTTCAGGCCACGGGTGTGGTCGTTATTTGGGACGGAGAATCTGGAAGGAGCAGATTACAGAGCCTGTCAGAATTTCGGACCGCTATATTAAAATCTTCTTGTGGAGCAGGTGTGCTTGAAATGGGTGATACGATTAAGCTTCTGGCTATGGATCTTGGCGCCAGTTCCGGAAGAGTGATGTTGGGATTGTATGACGGTAACACCCTTCGCATGGAAGAAATTCATCGGTTTGCTAATACCCCGGTGTATATTGGCGGGCATTTGTATTGGGATGTTTTGAAGCTCTTTCACGAAATGAAAAAAGGAATCCAGAGAGCTTATAGGGCGCGTGGAAAATTGAGGTCTCTAAGCGTGGATACGTGGGGAGTCGATTACGGTTTTATTGATAAAAGAGGGATGTTGCTCTATTCCCCCCATCATTATAGGGATAAGAGAATGGGAAGTCATCGTCAAGGGTTGGAAGTACTGCTTCCGCCAAGGGAGCAATTTAGCGTTACTGGTATTCAACCGAGCTTGATTAATACGGTTTATCAGCTGTTTGCTGATTTTCAGGATAATGATTCTCTGCTAGAGGTCGCAGATACTATTTTAATGATGCCAGACCTGTTCCACTATTTGTTCTCTGGTATCGCGGCAGCAGAAAGCACGATTTGGAGTACAAGTGGCTTAATGGACGCTGTATCTGGTGAAGTCTCTACTGAAGTATTTAGCAGGCTTAGTATCCCGGTTAGCCTAGTGCCACAACAGGTTCAATCGGGGACGGTCATTGGTCCTATCCTTCCGGTAATTCAAGAGGAGCTTAGCGTTGGTCCAATGGAGGTAATTGCGGGTGCTTCTCATGATACGGCTTCAGCAGTAGCTTCCATTCCGTATTCTCTTAAGGATAATGCAGCATTTATAAGCTGTGGAACATGGTCGATAGTGGGCATGGAGACGCCTGAAGCTGTCATTACAGAGAAAAGCTATGAATACGGATTCACAAATGAGCAGTGTTACGGCCAATCTAATCGTTTGCTCAAAAATATAACGGGACTATGGATTTTGCAGGAGCTGCAAAGGAATTGGGCAGAAGCGGGAAAATACGTCAGCCAAGGCCAAATGGTTGAGCTAGCTGAAACCATAAATCATGCCCCAGCAATTATTGATCCGAATGATGAACTGTTTAGTACACCCGGTGTGATGACCCAACGGATTAGAGAATATTGCGAACGAACAGGCCAGCAAGCCCCCTACACGAAAGCTGAGATTATTCGCGTCATACTTGAGAGCTTAGCAGAGTCCTATCGCCATACGATTAACGAAATGGAAGAGATCACCGGCAAAAAAATCAATATCATTCATATGGTCGGTGGTGGGATTCAGAATGAACTGCTCTGTCAGCTTACCGCTAATATTACGGGGAGAAAAGTTGTAGCAGGGCCTGTGGAAGCTAGTGCAATTGGCAATATAATTATTCAACTGGCTGCCCTAGGGGAATTGGAAATCTCCGAGGGCAAGCAGGTAGTGGAAAGATCTTTTGCCTTTAAGACATATCAGCCTTCTTTGATGAAGGTTTGTGAAAAATAGGATGCGAGGAGAGAAACCCTATGGATACATTGGAACAAAAATTACGTTTGCAGATTTGTGATATCGGGAGAAACCTGTTTAATAAAGATTTTATCGCGGCTAATGATGGGAATATTTCTGCTCGCTTATCAGAGAATGTAATTCTGACTACCCCCAGAGCGGTGAGTAAGGGATATTTAGAGCCTCATATGCTTGTGAAAGTGAATCTGCAAGGTGAAGTCCTTGAAGCAGCTGAAGGCTACAGACCCTCAACGGAAGCGAAAATGCATCTAAGAATTTATAATGAGCTGCCAGAGATGAAGGGTGTGGTCCATGCACATCCCCCGTATGCTACTGCATTTGCCATAAAAGGTGAGGCGCTCGACAAGATGATGATGCCAGAGTCGGTGATTATGATCGGAGATATTCCGTTGGCGGAATATGGAACACCATCGACGGAAGAAATTCCAGATTCACTGATGCCTTTCCTGGGCAAAAAAACTGCGGTCCTGCTCGAGAATCACGGAGCCCTTACTTGGGGAGAAGATGTTATGGAAGCATATCTGAATATGGAACGGCTTGAGTATACGGCCAAGCTCACCTTCATTACCCGGATGATTGGCGGGGAGAGAGAATTGCCGCAGCATCGGATTGATGAGCTGGTAGCGTTGCGATCATTTTATGGGAAGTAAAGAGGTGCCTTATGTTAAAAGGAATTCCTAAGCTGCTCTCTCCGGAGCTGGTGCGCATTCTGATGGAAATGGGTCATGGGGATGAGCTTGTATTGGCTGATGCTAATTATCCCGGACATTCGTTGAATCCGAGGGTACTGAGATATGATGGCATCGGTATTCCTGACCTGCTGGATGCCATCTTAGAGTTGTTACCTCTGGATCATTATGCAGAGCAACAGGTGGCTTTTATGGCAGTGGTGGCTGGAGATCCAACTGTGCCGGTCATCTGGTCCACATACGAGACTATCATTGCCAAGCATGATGCTGAAGCGACGATTAAACATGAGGAACGTTTTGATTTCTATAACCGTTCTAAGCAAAGTTATGCGGTTATAGTTACTGGTGAAGAAGCATTGTATGGGAATGTTATTCTTAAAAAAGGCGTTATTAAAAGTTAAAATAACGGAAATGAAGCCGCTAACCGCTTGGGTGACCAAGGAGTTAGCGGCTTTTTATGCTGTAAGGATAAGTATTTATAACCGGATTACTCTGTACTCATATGCACCAAGGGAGAGGGGGCCGCAGGCCACGGATTTGCCTGAGAGAACATCATGTCCGTCCCGCGGGAGTGTGAGACTTCCCCCGTGTCCATCCATATTTACAATGGTCCACACTTCGGTACCTTGGTCATTGCTTCTAGGGCAGACAAGGGTTCCCTTAGTGACATCACTGCGTACGGTAACACCAGTACGTTCTGCATAATGATCAATAAGTTTACATAACATTAGGTCACCTTCTTCACCGGCAGGCATTGAACCCAGCATAACAATAGTACCTTGTCCGTAAGGCTGCTCCGTCAGAAAGGACAAACCCGGCGTCACCCCCTCCGTAATCATTCCGAGACTGGAAGCGGACTCTGAAACGGGTTCAAAAACAGAACTCCACATGGACAAGGGAGCAGATACCCCAAAAGCGTGTCCAATCGTGCCTGTTGATTCCAGCGGATAGATAAACTTAGTTTTGACTCCTGCTAATCGCTCCAATTCCCCAAGTCCGGCATTCGTATGAAGGGTATGCTCCTTCGTTCGTCCTCCGGTAAGAGGACCGACAATCCAAATCCCGCCAGCTGCTGTGAAGGCCAGCGCACTTTCCACATACTCGGGGGACAAATAATGTACGAATGGAGTGAATAACAGCTTGTATCCGGTTAAGTCACCGCCTTCGGGCAGCAGATCCCGGTGAATACCCATATGTAGAATTCTTTTGTAGAAATCGCCCAGCAGACTACGATAATTTAGCTTCCGATGAGGTTCAGTTGCGAGATAAGCTTTGGTTCTGTCCGAATAGGTAATCGCAACATCTGCCCGAAGGGGCCGGGTGGAGAGCATAATTTGTTCAATTTCTTGCCGTGCTTGATTGGCCTCCAGCACATTATCGTACCCTAGAGCGGGTTCTCCCCAGGCACTAAGGATCGAGCTATGTGTTTGTTCACTTCCGGAAGTATGCTGGCGCCAGAGCCAATAGCAAAATGCACCTGCACCCAGCGCATAGGCGGCAACCGCTTCTGCCTTCAGATATCCGTTCGGATGTGGCACACCAAAACTTACTAGAGATGCGGCAAACGAGGGTCCTGTCTCCATTATCCAGAAATCTTTTCCCGGCTTGAAATTTCGCCATAGATCACAGTTAAGCAGATAAGCATGCATATTTTCCTGTGAGGCATAAGTGTCGTAGGCGGCAAAGTCGAGATTCTGAAATAGCCGCTCATTATCTAGATGAAAAGCGACACTGCTGTTGTGGGTAATTGGTGCAGAGGAGTGGCGGCGGATAATATCAGCCTGCTCATCGGCGAATTCAGCGATTTTTTCCATTGAAAATAAGCGGTACATCGTCCGCAGAGATGAATTGTGGAGGAAAGGTGCGGGTCCTGGCTGTGGCACCTGATCAAAACGTTGATAAGTTTGGCTCCAGACGGCTGTTCCCCATGCCTCATTCAACTTTTCAATGGAGCTGTAGCGCTGCTGCAACCAGATATGCCATAAGCCATTACAGGTTTCACACATGCACTCCGCCACATGCGCTTTGAATTCGTTATCGAGCTGCCAGGCGGTTAACCCCGGAAGTGCTCCGGTCTCCTTGGCAATATGCTCCGTAATGATGGCAGCCCGCTCACGAAAATAAGGATTGTTCGTACAGATATGCTGCCGTGCTCCATGTCCCATTACCGTTCCGCTCTCATCCACATAACAGCGCTCAGGATGTCCATGGGTAAGCCAAATGGGGGGTGTAGGTGTCGGCGTACACATTACTGTGTCAATTCCGTTTCTATGTAACCTTTCGATATATTTCACGACGGGACGGATATCAAGCTTATCTTCTTCTGGCTCCAAGGCAGACCAAATGAATTCTCCGATTCGTACGATATTAATCCCCGTTTCTTTCATTAGAAGGATGTCCTGCTCAAGCACCTCTTCACTCCATAGCTCGGGATACCAAGCAGCACCATAGTATAACTTGTTCTTCAATTCAGCTCCCCCTTTAAGGCAAACATTTGCTGGAAATCATCACTTGGAATCATAGGTTGTTAGGGTCTTGCGGGCAATAGTAAACTTTTGCGCGGTTTGGACTTTTTAGATAAAATGGGATTTTTAGCTTATATAGAGCGTTCAAAAAAGTCCGATTGCTGGAAAAAATCACTCGCAGCATAATAGGAGTCGCAGTAAGGGTGATTGCAGTAATCCATGGCTACAGTAATCGCGAGCTGTACATGACAAATGGAGGTGAACAGGATGAAGCACGTAACAGTTCCGGGAACTGCAGAACAACAGCCAAAACCGCAGACCTATCGAAATATCCGGGTAAGAAGATGGAAACGTTTTAAACGTGATAAATGGTTATATATTCTGCTGCTCCCTGGAGTCCTTTATTTTCTTGTTTTCAAATATGTTCCGATGTGGGGCGTGCTGTTGGCTTTTAAGAATTACCAGCCGTTTCTTGGTTTTCAGAAAAGTGAATGGGTAGGTTTTGAGCATTTTCGTGTTTTTTTCCAGAATCCCGATTTCTTTATGCTGCTGCGCAATACGTTATTGTTATCTTTTTATAATTTGATTTTCTTTTTTCCGGCGCCGATTATTCTGGCACTGCTTCTAAACGAAATACGGCTTTCCTTCTATAAAAAGACGATACAAACGATGATTTATGTTCCGCACTTTATATCCATGGTCATTGTGGCCAGTATGAGCTATGTATTTCTAACTACGGAAGGCGGGACTGTAAATGAGTTTTTGTATACGTTTACAGGCAGGAAAATAGACTTTCTAGCTAATCCCGACTGGTTCCGTCCATTGATTATTCTCCAGACGATCTGGAAGGAGTGCGGTTGGGGGACAATTATATTCCTGGCAGCGCTGGCCGGTGTAGATGTGGAGCAATATGAGGCTGCGGTAGTAGACGGTGCGAACAGGTGGCGGCAGATTTGGCATATTACGTTGCCTGCTATTCGCAGTACAATCGTTATTTTACTTATTCTTCGGATGGGAACGATTTTGGATAACGGTTTTGAACAAATTTATTTAATGATGAATGCTCTTAATCGTGAAGTAGGTGAGGTGTTCGATACCTATGTATACGCACTGGGAATCACCCAGGGAGCTTTTAGCTACAGTACAGCTGTTGGATTATTCAAATCAATAATCGGTGTGACGCTTGTGCTCGGGACGAATTGGATCGCCAAAAAATTTGGTGAATCCGGACTTTATTGAGAAGGGAGTAGCTTGCTGTGGCCAAACAATACAAGAGTACGGGTGGAACTGCATTTGATGTATTCAATTATATATTTTTAGGGATTATCGGAATCGTAGCGATTCTCCCTTTCCTCTTTGTGGTTTCGGGCTCCTTCGCTACAGATGCGGAAATTACTAAACGTGCCGTATTCCTGATCCCGACCACGATTTCATTTGACGCCTACCGATTTATCTTTTCAACAGATACGATTATGCGCAGTATAGGGGTTTCTATTTATGTTACGGTAATCGGAACTGTCGTTAATTTATTCTTCACGGTAACAATGGCTTATCCGATGGCAAAACGATATCTGATGGGCCGTAATTTGGTACTCAACCTTGTTATTTTTACGATGCTGTTCGGTGGAGGAATGATTCCAACCTATCTCGTCATTCGGGAACTGCATCTGCTGGATACGCTCAATTCTCTTATTTTACCGGGAGCAATTAGCGCCTTTAACCTGATTATTGTCAAAAACTTTTTTCAGGAGCTGCCTATAGAAATGGAAGAAGCGGCGCGTATTGATGGTTGTTCTGAGCTGGGCTTGTTGTGGAAGATAGTCCTTCCTTTATCCAAACCGGTTCTTGCTACATTTACGTTGTTCTATGCTGTGGGACATTGGAACAATTTCTTCTCGGCACTGCTCTACATTACGGATCCGACAAAATGGCCTTTGCAGGTGATGCTGCGACAGATCGTAATGTTGTCCCAATCTGCGGCTGGCGATATGAGTTCTATGGATCCGAGCTTTGTGCAGCCACCGGAGCAGTCGATTAAAATGGCGGTCATTGTAGTAGGTACTCTACCAATTTTATGTGTGTACCCATTTCTGCAAAAACATTTCGCTAAAGGGGTGATGCTGGGTTCTGTTAAAGGATAGCAAACTTAACTTATTCCAATTTGGAGGTATAATAATGGAAGCTAATCGTTCGGTAAAAAAGAAGCGCTGGTTGTTACTTTTACTTGTGGCTATGATGGTTACCACTGTTGTTGCAGGTTGCTCAGGTAATGAATCTGCAGGTTCTAACAGCAAAAGTGAGGGGAGTAGTAATACTGGAGAAGAGAAAAGCGAGTCCCCGCTGGATCTGACCCTCATGCTGCCGATATTCAAAACAAATTATCCGAAGGATGGCAGTCCGGTTGCTGCTGAACTGGAGAAACAGACCCACACAAAAATCCACTTTGAGTGGGTCCCGAACGCATCTTATGCAGATAAATTTAATATTACGCTAGCTTCTGGGAAACTGCCGACTATTATCTACGTGGGGGATGTTAAGGCTTCTAGTTTTGTGAACGCTGCCAAATCGGGCGCATTCTGGGAAGTAGGGCCTTATCTTAAGGATTATCCGAATTTAAGCCAAGCGAACCCGGTTATTCTGAAAAACTCGGCTATTGATGGGAAGAATTACGGAATCTATCGGGGGCGTGTACTCGGCCGTAACGGTATGGTTTTCCGTAAGGATTGGCTGGAGAAGGTGGGGCTGCAAACACCGCAGACGGTAGATGATTTCTACAATATGCTGAAAGCGTTCAAGGAAAAAGATCCAGACGGCAATGGTAAAGAGGATACTTATGGCATGGTGCTGGTCAAATGGAGCGGCCAGTGGGCCAGCGGTTTTGATACCATTAAGTTATGGTTTGGAACACCGAATAAATGGGGCGTGCAAGATGGCAAGCTACTGCCTGAGCATGAATATCCAGAATATTTGGAAGCGCTTAAGTTCATGAAGAAGCTGTATGATGAGAAATTGATCAACTCCGACTTCGCTGTGATGGACAGTGCCAAATGGACAGATCCGATCGTGAACAATAAGGCAGGAGTAATCGTCGATGTGGTCGATACAGGCGCCCGGGTGGATGATAAAATTCACGCTGCGCTAGAAAAAGAAGGCAAAGACGAACCGGATAAACATTATGTAGATGTAAGCGGGGGCGTAACAGGTACGGATGGCAAGCTACATACATTGCCGACCTCTGGTTTCTCGGGCATGCTGGCTATTCCAAAATCATCTGTGAAGAGCGAAGCAGAACTGAAACGGGTACTGGCTTTTCTAGATCAAATCAATAATCCGGAATTACAAACGATGTTAGGTTTTGGTCTGGAAGGTACTCACTACACTATGGTGGATGGTTTTATTGAACGCTCCAAAGACACTGTCCTTCTGGAGTCAGAAGTGGAAGGGTTAAACCAAATTCTGGCCTTTATACCTGAGGACAAATCCAAGACTGTAGCTCAGACACCGCTGCGGCTTAAACAAATCGAAGTTCAGAAAGCAAATGAAGCTTCGATCGTGGTTAATCCGGCAGAGGCCTTTATTTCCACAGTATATTCCCAAAAGGGTGCTCAACTCGACAATGTAATTAATGATGCACGCATAAAATATATTGTAGGACAAATTGATGAAGCTGAATTGAAATCAGCATTTGATGTATGGAGAAAAACAGGTGGAGATGATTTAGTTAAGGAAATGAACGAGTTATACGCTAAGGCTGACCGCTAGATCCTTCCTAGTGCTTTTATCCGGCTGGAAAGGATCTGAGGAGCAAAACGAATGTGGTTCGATTGCACTTCAAATTTATCTGATTCGGCTGGTGAGAGCATAGTGATGAGAAATGTGGCGAAATGGAAGCGTTATACAAAAGGCTGGTCAGGCTGTAAGGGCCGATATTATCGTAAAAATCTGATCATTATGCTGGTGGTGTCATCCATTCCGGGGTTTATTATTGGTGCGCTTGTCTACTGGATGGCAGGGGGACGCCTGGAGAGCGAGCTGCTGCAGATGCATAACAGGCAGATTGAACAGCGGGCGGCTAATATTGATGATCAACTGTCCAATCTGGAGCTGATGCTGGCACATTGGGCCTTTGATCCCAAGTTTGATTACAGCTTGAATGGCCTTGATTTTATTCAGGATCATGAGCGGGCTTGGGATATTACGAAGACACTCGTAGTGATGCAGGGCTCGAACACGATGACGAGTAACGTTGAACTCTATCTATCAGGAGATCATCCATTACTATTTAATCCCGAATATGGCACGATTGACTCCAGCGCGGTATCGGGTCAATATGACAAATTGATTGATACTGAACAAAGCACCTATTGGACGCAGTGGGCATTCGATCCCAATAAACCAAATGTCAAAGAATTAACGCTTGTCCATCATATTCCGGGCGGAAGCTTGAAGCCCTTCGGGGCTCTTTTGCTCCGCATGGATACGGAGAAAGTAGCTGCGATGCTACGAACTATGACACCTTATAATAGCGGCGAGACATTTTTGCTGCAGACGACGGGGGATTTGTACGTATCTGCTGGAGACAGTGCCGAGGATTCTCCCTTACTTACCGCATTGCATAATGAGATTGTGAAACGGAGCGCGAACCATGAGTCAAATCTTGAGTCCTCTTTTCTCTTCGACTGGGGTAAGGCTACATATGCAGTGACTTATGGTGAGTTTTCCCGACTCTCCGCAGATTGGCTCTATGTGTCCGCTTCACCGATAACCAGCATAACTTCACCTGTCGTCTTCATTTCGAGACTGATATTTTTAGTTAGCTTTAGTGCTTTGCTGCTGGCGGCGATTCTGTCTTGGTTTGCTTCCCGTAAAATCTATTCACCGATAGGACGGTTGCTGCAGACTTTGTTGCCTGACCAAGCGGCGGCTGCGAGTAGGGAGGATGAGTTCATTCTGATTGAACGGCATTGGCAGAACTTGCACGGGGAGAGCCATGCCCTGAAGTACACTCTTTCCGAGCAGCTTCCACATGTGAAGGAAAGCTTCCTGCATCAGCTGTTTCAGGGGTATTTATATTCTTATTCTGAGCAGGATCTGCAAAGCCGGATGCGGCGTTTTAAGTGGGAAGTAGAGGATTGTCATTATATTATTCTTTATATTCAGCTTACAGGCATCTCCAGCCAGGAGGGGAAGTTCCGCAACGGTGATGAAAGTCTTGTATCATTCGCCGCCGTCAATATTATCGGAGAATTGTCTGCCGAGCACTTTAAGCAGGCTGATATTATCAATTTCCATGATCTCACGGCAGGATTACTTCTTATCGAACCCGTTGCGAATCCATCGCTGGAAGCGGTGCAAGCCTTTAGCGAAGAACTGACAGGAACGATTAATCGCATGTTAAAAATGAGGGTAACAGTGGCGTTTAGTGCACCGGTTGGAAGGATATCCGGTATTCCGCTAGCGTTCGAGGCTGCGAAGCAAGCCGCTAGTTATCGCCAGTTTGGTGGTGAGAACCAGATTATTAATATGGAGCTACTGGATCGTGAGGGGCAAAGTACGCCAGAACCGCAATATTCGTTCACTTTGGAGCGCGGAATGATTCAGGCCCTGCGCACAGGAGAAGCGGAAGAGGCTTACCGGCTGTTGGAGGAATTTCTGGAGGCACTGTGTGCCAATGGGGCAAAAGTGATTGATGTGCAGCAGGGCATGCTTCATTTGTTAGGCAGTATTCAGCACGCCATTATGGTCTCAGGCATTCATCCAAACCAACTGTTCAAAGGGGCTAATCTGTACGCGGCACTGTCGCAAATTCATGAGCCGAAGCTTATCCTTGCCTGGTTTCAGGAAAAGGTAGTCGCACCGTATCTGACGGAGCTGAGCGAGCGTTCTGATGCCGGAATCAAACGGACGATTGAGCATGCCATGATGTATATCAATGAGCATTATATGGATAATATTTCGCTGGATGGATGTGCGGATTATACAGGGATCAGCCCATTTTTACTGAGTAAATCATTCAAACGGGTCACCGGGAAAAATTTCATTGATTATCTGACCGAATTGCGGCTTGATAAAGCCAAGGAGTTGCTGCGTGATACCTCGCTGCGAATTAACGATGTAGCTGAACAGGTGGGTTATCAGCATAGCTATTTTAACCGGATTTTTAAGAAACAAGAGGGAATAACTCCAAGCCGCTATAGAGAGCTAAGCCATAATAATGAAGCTCTTTAAAAGTAAGAGGACGTGCGGCGAAGAAGGTATAAAGGAGATGGTTGTTGTGCCTACGGCTCTGCCGATTAGCCTGCATTGGCTAAAAAAGCCCGCTATTGATGTGGGTGTTACCTGGGGGGTTCCTTGGAAAAAAGGAGCGCTCGACAGGGAATCGTTAAAGAATCTCTGCTTAAGTATGCCGAAGAACGAAAAGCTTGTGCCGCTGCAAAGCTGGCCGGCAGCTTTTTGGCCTGACGGGAGCATCAAATGGTCCACGCACTCGGCAGTAAACAAAAATTCGGATATTCAGCAGGATTCCTTAGCGACAATGACAATAAATCAAGCGGCTCCAGCTACGGAAATGACTGAGCGACTAACTGTGCAGGAAACAGAGGAAGCTTTCATTATAGATACAGGTGTTATTATTTGCACGGTTAACAAGCAGGGGAAGGGTCTTATCCGCAGTATTGTGCGCAGAAATCCGGCGGACACGGAAGGAACCGAAGTATGCAGTAATGGAGAGCTTGTATGTATACGTGAACAGAGAGATGAGGGTGCTGGCACCCTGAGCATACGTGAGGAGCGATTCACAGGACGAACGTTAAGTGCCATCCTTGAACAGGACGGACCTGTTCGCGCAGTGGTGAAGCTAGAGGGACTTCACCAAGCTTCACACAATGCTCGTGAGTGGCTTCCCTATACGTTACGTTTATATTTTTATGCTGGGCTGGAGTCTATTCGATTAGTTCATACGTTTCATTATGACGGTAATCCACAGCAGGATTTTATTAAAGGATTAGGAATAGAATTCACAGTGCCGCTGCGTGGACCGCTTTACAACCGCCATGTTCGTTTTGCCGGAGATAGCGGCTTGTTTAGCGAGTCTCCTAAGACGTTGCATACACGGCGAACCAAAGGTAAGTACCGTGATTTATTCGTCGATCAGGTAGCAGGATGTACTGTGAAATTTGATCCAGAAGAGGATGCCTATTTCCTTAGTTTATTGGATGACTCCGCGACTTGGGGCAGCTTTCGGCTGGTTCAAGATTCTTCCGAGCATTATGGGATCTGGAAGCGGACAGAGGATGGGTGCGCTTGGATCAAGGCAGCAGAAGGCCGCCGGGCAGGTGGGCTTGGTTATATTGGAGCAGAGGGTGGAGGGCTAGCCGTCGGGATGAAGAATTTCTGGCGTAAGCATCCGGCAGGAATGGAGATTGGTTCCACTGCCACAGATGCGGCAGCTCTTACTGTCTGGTTCTGGTCACCTGATGCGGCAGCTATGGACTTGCGGCATTATGATACAAAAACACATGTGGAATCCTCGTATGAAGGTGCAGAAGAATTACGGGCCACTCCATTTGGTATCGCTAATACTAGCGAGCTAACATTCTGGTGTACGGCGCAGACTCCCGGGCCTGAATTGTTGCAGCGGATGCAGGCAGAAGCTGAAGAACCTTCATTGCTGGTTTGTGAACCAACTTATTATCATGAAGCGGGTGCTTTTGGTTTCTGGAGTTTGCCTGATCGGAGCACGCCAGCCAAGGTGTATCTGGAAGAGCGGCTGGACGGGATCATCTCCTTTTACAAGGAAGAGATCGAGCAGCGCAAATGGTACGGTTTTTGGGACTACGGAGATTTCATGCACAGCTACGATCCGGTCAGACATGTATGGAACTATGATCTCGGTGGCTGTGCCTGGCAGAATTCCGAGCTGGTGCCAAATATGTGGTTGTGGGTAACGTTTCTCCGGTCCGGGAGAGCGGATGTGTTCCGAATGGCCGAAGCTATGACCAGGCATACGAGTGAGGTAGATGTATATCATTTTGGCGAATACGCCGGACTAGGCTCGCGGCATAATGTCATCCACTGGGGCTGCGGCTGCAAAGAGGCTCGTATCGCTATGGCGGGTCTGCATCGCTACTATTATTATCTGACCGGAGACGAGCGGGTCGGCGATATTATGGACAGTGTAAAGGATGCTGATTATTCAACAGTTACTCTGGACCCGATGCGGGCGTATTTTCCGAAGGATGAATTCCCCACTCATGTTAGGGTGGGTCCGGACTGGGCGGCCTTTAGCTCTAATTGGATGACCCGCTGGGAGCGGTTCGAGGATACCGCTTATCGTGACAAGATTATAACAGGCATGAATTGCATCAAAAGGGCAAATTTACGGCTTTTATCTGGTCCCACATATGGGTATGATCCGGCAACTGGCCTATTGTCGGGAATGGGCGACGATAACTGGGGGCGTCATCTAGCGATTAGTATGGGAGGTCCGCAGGTGTGGTTCGAGCTGGCGGCAATGCTGGAGGACTCGGACTGGGATGATATGCTGGCTGAGTTCGGCGTATTTTATAATTTGCCACAAGAAGAGAAGGACGCATTTACAGGAGGGTTGATTTCAGGAAAACTCCGTTTTGAGCATCCTGTGCTCAGCGTAGCCATTGCTGCATATGGAGCATATTACCGCAAGGATCCGGCGACGGCAGAGCGGTGTTGGACGATTTTGCTGGAGAATCCATTTGGTTGTGTGAATCTACAGGAGGAAGCTGATCGGGTCACTTATATGACTGAGTTAAATGAGATCGATTGGATGAATACAAATGAAGCCTCGCAGTGGTCTTTAAATACGATCATTGCCTTGGAATTAATCGGTAGTGCTATACCGGAACTCGCGAATTGAAGGCTTCATTGTGGGGAGGAATGATTTATGGCTAGGCCGATGCAGGACACGGGTATAGGTGGTTTGATCCCTGAAGCATGGAAACCAATCTACCATAATCCCCTCGCTTCAACTAGTGATATCGCTGGATTCCAGATGGAGGGAGAGGGAACGGTTTCCTTCCCTTTGCAACGAATGAGATTAGAGAGCACTATCCATGCCGAGGCCGGACAACAAGCAAATGTCGTTCTCTGGTGTCCAGAGGAGTTCCCGGCAGACCTCGCCGTATCGTGGAATTTCCGCCCATTGTGTGAGCCGGGGTTGGCGATTTTGTTTATAGCGGCCAAAGGAGAGGGTGGGAAGGATTTATTTGATTCCACGCTTGCTCGCCGTACGGGTGAATATGATCAATACCATCACGGGCAGATAGACACGTATCATATCTCGTATTTTCGCAGGCGTTGGGTGGAAGAACGTGAATTTCACACCTGTAATTTGCGCAAAAGCTATGGTTTTCATCTGGTTGCGCAGGCAGCCGATCCGCTTCCGGACGTCAGCGACATGACTGAGCCCTACCGGATGTTAGTGGTGAAACGTGGCCCTATGCTGTCTTTTGCAATCAATGAACTGCCGATTTTTACATGGATAGATGATGGTGAAACCTATGGGCCGCTACTGACAGGCGGGAAAATTGGGTTCCGACAGATGGCACCCCTGATTGCTGATTACTCGAATCTGACGGTTTTTGGACAGTAATGCGAAGGAGGCTTCAGATTGATGTCTATTATTTATTATTGTTACCCTGAGGGCAGACATAAGGCGCTTACAATGAGCTATGATGACGGCAGACGGGCTGACGAAAGATTGGTAGGACTATTTAACCGCCATGGGATTAGAGGAACATTTCATCTCAATTCTGGCCTGCTGGGTGAAGGTGATCGTATTACGGCAGATGAAATAACTGAGCTGTACCAGGGACATGAAGTATCTGTCCATACGCAACATCATCCGACGCTGGCCCGTTGTCCGCAGGAGCAAATCATCCATGAGATTATGGAGGATCGAAAATATTTTGAGACGCTGCTCCAGGTGCCGATACGGGGAATGTCTTATCCTAACGGTTCCTTTAACAAGGAGATAAAGAAGCTTTTGCCTCATTTAGGCATGGAATATGCCCGTGTGGTACAGACCACTGGCGGCGGCTTTGGGCTGCCGGAGGATTGGCTGGAATGGCGGGGGACTTGCCATCATAATGATCATTTGCT
Source organism: Paenibacillus sp. FSL H3-0329 (assembly GCF_037963285.1). Lineage (NCBI taxonomy): Bacteria > Bacillati > Bacillota > Bacilli > Caryophanales > Paenibacillaceae > Paenibacillus > Paenibacillus sp. FSL H3-0329. The sequence continues at coordinate 1,789,356 of NZ_CP150150.1, forward strand.
GGAGCATGCGGAGCAGTTCGTGAAGCTGCATAAACGGCAGTATTTATATCTGATGTATGTGTGGGGCCATAGTTATGAATTTGATAACGATAATAACTGGGAGCTGATGGAAAGCTTCTGTGAAGCAGTGGGAGGACTGGAGGAAATCTGGTACGCCACAAATATTGAACTCGTTCATTATATGAAGGCTTGTGAAGCCCTTATTTTCTCCGCTGCTAGGGATTTTGTATATAATCCGGGAGCGGTATCTGTCTGGCTGGAAATCGACGGTGTGATTATAGAAGTAGCAGGCGGACAAACCGTCCGTTTCCCTGAGATCTAATCGAAGAGAGAAGACAGGAGGATTCTAATGAGAACGAAGGACACACAATCAGTCTATCAGCTGGCAAAAGTAGATATTTCCGCTGCTGGTCCACGCTGTAAAATGCTTATTGGCGATCTGAATGGGGATGGACGTGCAGAAATGCTGCTGGTCCAGCCGGATAATCGCCAGGATGTTCGTTATATTCCCCATCAGGTGCAATGCCTGACCGCTTTTGATATGGATGGCAAGCTGCTGTGGCAGGTGGGCACACCCGATCCTGACGCTGGCAGCCAAGGCTCGGACTATCCAGCGCAAGTTTATGATATAGATGGTGATGGGTCGCTGGAAGTATTATGTGTAATGGATGGACGTTTTCATATTTTTGAAGGTTCAACAGGAACGGTTAAGTCCATATACGACTTACCTGCTGAACATGCACATGATTGTATTATCATTGCCAATCTAACAGGGCAAAAACATGCTTCCGACATCATTCTGAAGGACCGTTATCATCAACTGTGGGCCTTGGATAAGAATTTCAATTTATTATGGACGCATACAGGCAATGTAGGACATTATCCGTGGGTTCACGATCTTCATGGAAATGGACAGGATCAAGTGATGGCAGGTTATGATCTGCTTGATTCTAAAGGTAATTTATTATGGAGCTGCCACGATCTGGATGACCACGCGGACTGTATTTGGGTTGGCGATGTGAATGGAGATGGTTATCCTGAACTGGTTGTCGGCGGAAGCGTAACGGTGATGTATGACCGGGACGGGCAAGAGCTTTGGCGTTATGACGGTTCTATAGAGTCACAGCATCTGGCGTTAGGCCGATTCCGGCCCGAACTGCCTGGTCTTCAGGTTGCCGGGCTGGACCGAATGATCCGCGAAGATGACGGCAAAGGGCTAAAAGGTAAGGATGCGTTGTTCCTTTTAGACTGTAATGGCAAGGAACTGTGGAAAGAAGAGCGCACAACCGATGGTTGGCTGACTATCGTTGAAGCCGTTAGCAACTGGCAAGTGGGTTCTCCGGATTATATTCTCGCGTACCGCCGGGGAGGCGGGGTATATCCTGCTTTGTACGATGGACATATGCGGGTTGTAGCTGAATTCAAGGAGGAAGGTTATGCCGTTCATGGCGATCTTCTGGGATGTGGCAGGGAACAGGTTGTAATTTATAATGATGAGTCAGCATCGGTATATTCAAGCGAGTGGATAGATATTAGTACATGTGCCTCTGAGAAATCGTTACCTCAGCCTAAAAGATTGTACAGCTCGACGCTGTATCCGGGTGGAGAAATAACGGTGTGAAGGAGGATACGTTTAGTGAGTACTTATATTCCAGAATACTTTCCTGATCCTGATTGTATTGCCAAATATAATGGGGGCGAAATCGAAAATGTACTGGCCGCTGTGGCCAGCCGTTTTATCGGTGCCTATCCCCCGCAGCCTCCGGTTTACCGGGTACATTCGCAGAGTGGTTTCAAACGGCTCCGCGACTGCCGTTATGATATGAATCTGGAAGAACGACTGCCGGAGCTAGAGGCAGGACAATTCGTATATGTGTGGGGAAAGCTGTGGAGCGACAATGAGGTAGAAGCCCCTTTCTCAGTTAGTTGCTACAGTCCAGTTAAGGTTTACATAAATGGACGGCTGGTGTTTAGCTCCAATCTAAATGATGATGTGTTTCCGGACCGGAGGACGTTTTTTCGGGCGGGCATGGATAAAGGCTGGAACCATCTTGTGCTGGAGTATGTAGCAACAGGTACAGGTTGCGGAGGGGTTTTTGGAACGGGCAGCGTCAAAGGTGCACCGGTACACTTTCTTACTCCAACGGCGCAGTTAAGCGGTTGTGAAGGTTGGATTTATAGTGGACCCCAACAGACGTCTTGGGCAGCTTGGCTGAAAGCTGAATTCACTGAAGAGCAAATGACAGCTCGCTGCGTTTGGTTTCCGACGCCGCAATGGTCGCCACAGGAACAGGCATCTGGCAACTGTTCACGTATATTTGGGGAATTACTAGGAGCCAAGGCGTTTGCTTGGTGTAAGCTGGAAGTTAAGAGCCTACAGAAAGATGACATACGCCTGCAAGGTAGCTATCGTGGAATGGCTGAAATCTCTATCTATGTGAATGGGGAACTTGTAGCTGAGCACCAGAACGTGAACGGCACGCTGGATATCCAACTGGAGCTTGGTTATGGACTACATGATCTCGTCGTGGAGTCCGTCTGCGGAGAGGGGAATTGGGGATTTGAACTGGACGTACGGTCTGGTGGTGTTCAGAGTAGTCTCGTGCAACCTTATTCAGTTGAAGGATTAACTGATCCTTGGCTGTACCTTGGACTATTCACCTCGGGGACAGCGCCGAAAGTCTTAGAACTGACCTCTATGGATACTTTATTTGGGGAAGCGGATGAAGTAACCTTTTGGCGGGTGGACCAACCGAATAGCTGGGTTAGGCCTTATTTGGAGAGTGTTATGTTTGGGCGCTGGAATTACCCTCTAGGCGTAACCCTGTACGGATTGCTGAGAACAGGAGTAGAGCTTAAGGCCCCCCATTATGCCGAATATGCACAACACCATATTGAGCAATGTACAGGGCTGCATGAATATGCCTTATGGGACCTTGGACGTTATGGCGCTCCGGGCATCAATCATCAGCTGGCGCTGATGGATTCGCTGGACGACTGCGGATCCTTCGGGGCAACGATGCTGGAAGCAAATAAGCTTCGTCCACTACAGGGCGCACCGGAAGCTGCTGCTGAAATTGCCAATTACATTACTAAAGTGCAGAGCAGGCTGCCTGACGGAGCTCTGTATCGGACCAGTGGCACAGTTGATTTCATGCAGCAGACGATGTGGTGTGATGATCTGTATATGAGCACGCCTTTTCTAAGCAAATATTATAAATTGACCGGAAATGCGGCTTATCTTGATGATGCGGCGGCGCAGTTTTTACATTACAAGGAGCGGCTGTTCCAGCCGGAGCTTGGCATTATGCATCATGTATATGATTATAAGTTTAATAAACCCAATGGCGTGCCTTGGGGCAGAGGTAATGGTTGGGTGATTTTCTCACTGACTGAGCTGCTTGAAGTTATGCCTGAGCAACATCCGTTGCGATCTGATTTGCTTGATTATTTCCGCGAGCTTAGTAAAGGCTATCTTAAGCTGCAAGATGAGCGGGGCCTATGGCATCAAGTGTTAACAGATCCTGAGTCCTACGCAGAGGCTTCTTGTACCTCTATGTTTATTTATGCTTTTGCTAGAGGCGTCCGCTGCGGTTGGCTGCTGGAACCAGAGTCATACGTAACCTCTGCACTCCACGGCTGGAGCGGCTTAACCCGTCATTGTATTGACAAACAAGGCAATGTTTACGGTGTCTGCCGCGGTTCGGGTTATTCGTTTAACAAACTGTATTATAAAGATGAATTGACCTGGCAATTAAACGATACACATGGGATTGGCATCGTGCTGCTGGCCGGAATTGAGGTTCACAGGCTTGTACGAGATTTGGAAATGAAATCACATAACGAAGCAAAATGAATGGCATGATGAGGAATGAGACGACCGTATTAATCACAAAATGACAGCGGAGCAGCGATACTCCATTAGTGGGGATCGCTGCTCTTTGTTGTGAGTTACTGTGCTGCTTAACCCCCCACCCCCCCCCCCGGCCCCCCTTGAAACCGCCGATTACTCCTGCTAGACAAAGTTATGCGGACTCAGATGACGTTATTTGCAGATTAATCGCCTTTTGAGACCATTTCCGGACTCCAGTGACGTTATTCCCTCGAAAACGCTCAATATAGGTAACTTTTTATGCCAATAGCGACTATGGGGGCCGATAAAATCCCAAAATAGCGATTATGCTGCGAATAAGGTCCACTGGGTCCGATAGCCTCATGAACTTTGTTCGCGCGAAAAGATAATCTAGTGACGGGGTATTGTTGTTGCTCAGATGCCCCCGATGCTCCTGATGCCCCCGTATGCCCATGGCAGTTCACATAAGGTACTTTTGATCGACGGAGCGGCTACATAGAGAATCGGTTGTGATTTCTAACTGTGGATCAGCGGTTTTGCTTGCGATATTGCAAAGGCGAACATTTAACGATTTGCTTAAACACACGCCCGAAGTGGGCGATGCTGTCAAAGCCGGTATCCTCGGCGATGTTCGTAACTTTAGCGTTGGTGCTCTGCAAGAGACGTTGGGCTTCCTTGATCCGAATGTAGTTTAGATATTCTACGATAGTGAAGCCAGTCGTTTGCTTGAACACACGGCAGAGATAGGTGCTGCTGATGAAAAAAGTCTCAGATAGCCGCTCCAATGTAAGCTTTTCAGCATAATGTGCTTGTAAAAAATCGATAATTTCGTAGACTTTTAGCTGCTTCTCACTGCTCTCAGAGGCAATGGGCTCACGGCTTATTTCCTGTATTCTGTTCATTTCAATAAATAGTTGGATGAGTAGCGTCTGAAGATAGGGGATTTGCTGTGTCCGTGGTTCTGTTTGTTCTTTTAGCATGCTGAAAAGTAGATATTCAATGGCCCCCTGTTCATGTACTCCGGGCCGCAAAAGCAAGCTTTGTGTAGCCATAAATGGAAAATGCAGCTCGAAGTGCGCCAATGTCTTTTGCAGAAAGCTTTCCTCAAAGTTAATTAAGATCCGTTCATGGCTTGCAGAGCCTTTAGAGGTGGTACGATGGAGCTCGTTCTTGTTAATAAAAATCAGATCACCTTTACGCAAGGTGTAGATCAGATTGTTAATGTAATAACTGCGTTCCCCGGCGAGTAAATAATAAATTTCATAAGTATCGTGATAATGGTCGGAATCCATGCTGAATGGACCGGCTCTTTTTATTTGCTCAATCATAAAAGGAGGCTGAGGCTCCTGTTCCATGCTAAATCTGCTCCTTTCAGATAATGAAGATAATATATGCAAAGTTTTTATTGTTTCTGCTAAGAATCGCTTAGATTCAGATGTATTTTATACTATACACTATAAGAAAAAAACGCTTTTAAATCAATAAGTGATGGAGTGATCCTGATGTCCAACAAGAAATATGCTTTCGTAGGAACCGGCGGCCGAGCGGAGTTTTTTTATGGTGAGATCACTACGAATTATCGTGAAACCTCTGAAATTGTAGCCTTTTGTGATGTGAATGGAGCAAGAATGGATTATGCGAACCGTTTGCTGGAGGAAAAATATAAATATCAAGCGGTTCCTACCTATAAAGCTCATGAGTTTGACCGTATGATTGAGGAAACCCAACCTGACACGGTAATTGTCACGAGTATTGACCGCACGCATCATCGTTACATTATCCGGGCGATGGAGCTTGGCTGCGATGTTATTTCGGAGAAACCGATGACAGTGGATGAAGAGAAATGTCAGGAAATTCTTGAAGCGATTGAGCGGACTGGGAAAAAGCTGCGTGTGACCTTCAATTACCGCTATGCACCACACAACACCAAAATCCGTGAACTCATTATGGACGGCGCGATTGGAGAAGTGCTTTCCGTCAACTTCGAGTGGCTGCTGAATACGCAGCATGGGGCGGATTACTTCCGCAGATGGCACCGTGATAAACGGAACAGCGGAGGTCTCTTGGTTCATAAATCCACACATCATTTCGATTTGATGAATTTCTGGCTGGGTTCGCGCCCGGATACGATTTATGCGATGGGCGATCTAAGATTTTATGGCAGAGAAAACGCGGAGAAGCGCGGGGTGACTGAGTTTTATCAGCGTGCTCATGGAAGTAGCGCGGCAGAAAATGATCCGTTTGCCCTGCATCTTAAAGACAACGAGCAGTTAAAGCAGATGTATCTGGATACGGAGCATGAGGATGGTTACCTGCGTGACCAAAGTGTGTTCGGTGATAATATCAGCATTGAGGATACGATGGCGGTTATGGTCAAATACAAAAATAAGACGATTATGAATTATTCACTTAATGCTTATTTGCCTTGGGAGGGCTTCATTGTAGTATTTAATGGAACGAAGGGGCGGATGGAAGTAAAGGTCGTCGAACAGTCTTATGTAAATGCCGGAGGAAACAAGGAAGATGAAGGGGCGTTAAAAGACAAGCGGATCACGGTTTTCCCTCATTTCGCAGCACCTTATGAAGTGGAGATTGAAGAAGGAGTTGGGGGGCACGGGGGCGGAGATCCTGTGATGCTGCGTGATATTTTTGAATGTCCGCTAGAGGATCGCTTTAATCGTGCGGCTTCCCATGTGGACGGGGCGTTGTCTATTATGACCGGGATTGCGGCAAATCGTTCGATAGCTACTGGACTTCCAGTTAAGGTAGATCAGTTAATAAAATTGTAGTAGCCCGTTTATGAACAAGCGGCTTTGGGTTCGGAGGGTGCGTTTCTCCAGAATCCCGGAGGGCCCTCCGCGCTGTCCGCACGTTAAGTCAACTTCTACTTTTAGATTAAGCTAAAAAAAGTAAAATACAAGGCTGTCTCTTAGTCATCTACGATGACTAAGAGACAGCCTTGTTTATTTTAGCTAAAACAATTATTGTTTGACGACGTTAAAGCCATCTTTTTGCAATTGGGTCACGATACCATCGTCACCGAGCATATGCAGCGCACCAACGACGACAAGGTAAGTCGCTTTTTTATCACTATTCAAATATTCTTTTACATGCTTCACCATGTTGACGTTACGATCCGAAACCAGGCCCTTATAATACTCTGGCTCTTGCGCGACCGCTTTTGTCATCGCTACGAGCGACTGCTCATCACCTTGCATCCACATTTGGGATAGTGCATCCAGTGAAGCTGCTGCGGAAGTATTGTCCGTTTGATTGAGGCTGCCGAGTGTGTCGACAAGAAGCTTTTCTTGCAATCCATCTGAGAACTGGTCGAACATATTCAGCTGCAATTGTGTGTTTTCCAGCTCAATAATAGGTTTGTTCAGCTTGCCTGCTTTTTGTAAAAAATATAAATCAATGCCGGTATCCGCCGTATAACTTGTAACTTGCATCTGTAGACTTGAGACACCTTGGGTAACGACCCACGGTTTGAAGGAATCGAATGCATTTTCCGCCAGACCATTTGCTTTTAGCAGTTGAGTCACTTTGTTATAGGTATCTGCGGATACATGATCCTTGAGCTTGGTTCCATCTGTATAGGAGCCTTTTTCCAAAATAAACTTTTGGATCTCAGCTTGATCAATCTTAGAGATATCTACTTCGACACCTAAATATTGCGAGGCTTCAAAAGCAGCTTCAATCTCCGGACGCAGCGGGTACATTTTGTCGTTAGCCACATGGATAGAACCAAGCAGATAAACGGTGTTGCCTTTGTTCTCCACTTTCCATAAGAATCCGGTGCTTCCTGCAGCTTGAGTATTGGCCACAAAAGTGATGGTGCGCAGCGCTGGACTCCACTCCACTTTATAGCCGATCGTTTCTCCTATAAAGCGGACAGGAACATAGGTGACATTGTTGATGGTCTTAGGAGCCACCTCTAGTTTTTTCTTCTCCCCATTTACCGTTGCAGTTGTGCTGCCAATGGTCAGTGAGAGGGCCAGTCCATTTTTGGTCCCTGTTACGGTTTGGGTTTTTTTATTCCAATTAATATTTACATTAAGCTTCTCTAGCAGAGGACGCATAGGAACTAGGGTCGTTCCTTTTTCTACAACAGGGTTAGAATCGCCTAACTTTATTTCGGTTCCATCAATCCATACACCGACAGGCTTTTCAGCAGCATGCGCAGTGGTAAAGACAGACATAACCATGAAAATGGATAAAAATAATGCACCTAGCTTTTTCATTAATAGGACACTCCGTTTCTAAAAAAGAATGAAAGATGTAAGTCACTCTCTGATTTTAACGTATTTTCCCATAAACAGTTATACCTTTTGTTACTATATTGATTTGATGCCTATGATTGGAAAGTAAACTTACAGTGCTTCACGTCATTCAAAAGTCAAAATAATGCACATCAAAGCAAAAATCGCCCCTATTAGATCCTGTTCACTCTCCTTATCATGAAACGTAAGAAACGAAGAGCCTGAAGGGAGCAAGGAACTTATGTGGAGCAGTGCGATTGAAGATGCGATAGAGAAGGTACGTAAGAACATAGACCGGTTCGGGGGCAGTTTCCCTCATGTCAGCAGGAATGGAACTTATCAGCTCAATAACAACGACGACTGGACTAACGGATTTTGGAGCGGCATGTTGTGGTTGTGTTATGAATATACGCGGGATGACAGCTTCCGTATTGCGGCATCCCATACCGTAGAAGATTTCCGCCGCCGTTTCGCGGCAAAGACCGTGCTTGATCATCACGACATTGGCTTCCTGTATTCGTTATCCTCTAAAGCCCAGTGGATTATAGATAAAGACGAATCAGCGCGTCAACTGACATTGCAGGCGGCAGACCTGCTGCTGAAGCGCTGGCGTACAGCTGGCGGTTATATTCAGGCATGGGGACCGGAGGGGGATGCTCAGGAAGGCGGGCGCATCATTATTGATTGTCTGTTAAATCTTCCCCTTTTGTATTGGGCCGAACAACAGACCGGTGATTCCGTATACCGGGAGGTGGCGGTCATGCAGGCGGAGAAAACGAGACGGTATCTGGTACGGGGAGATGACAGCTCTTACCATACGTTTTTCTTCGACCCGAAGACCGGAGAGCCGATTGGCGGCGCCACACACCAGGGTTTTACTAACGGATCGACCTGGACGCGCGGGCAGGCTTGGGGTGTTTACGGTTTTGCGTTATCTTACCGCTATACCAAAGATCCGTTGTATTTGGAAACGTCCAAGCGGATGGCCCGCTATTTTCTGGAGCATTTGCCGCAGGATCATGTCGCTTACTGGGATTTTAATGCTCCGGTGTCTCCGGATACTTACCGGGATAGCTCGGCCTCTGCAATAGTAGCAGCCGGACTTCAGGAACTGCTGGAGCTAATGGATGGGGAGGATTCTGAGCGGGCTTATTTTCAGCAGGGATTAGTGCAGTCGATGACTTCGCTTGTGCAGAACTATTCCACGCTCGGCGAAGAGGCGGAGGGGCTGCTGAAGCATGGTTCTTACCATGTGCGCGGCGATCTGTCTCCAGATGACTTCATGATCTGGGGAGATTATTTCTATCTCGAAGCATTGATGCGGCTGCAAAATGGCAACAAGGGGTACTGGTATGAACGCTGATGTCAGACAAATCTCCCCCTATGCCGTCTTTGCGCTGCTCGATCTTGAGTTGCCCGCTTTAGCTCTAGTGAAGAATGCGCTCAGCCAAGCTCGGCAGGACGATGCGCTGACTGAATTGCATCGGTATTTGACCCGCCGGACCACGCCGGGCTGGCGGATAGAGGATAACCGGAAGCAGCAGCTTATTGACTATGTACAGCGCTATTGTGCAGGCGAGCGGGAAGCTGTAATGAAGACAGCGGATGAAGTTGTGGAGCAGACGTTTCTCTTTCGTTTTCCCTGGGATATGGAGCGCAGCCGCATTCCGGTTACCTTTGAGGAAGAAATTGACTGGCGTCATGTTCCAGACAAGGATGTAGAATGGGCTTATATGCTGAATCGCCACCGCTACTGGGTGGCATTAGGACAAGCGTATACGATAACAGGTAAAGAGGATTATGCGAGAGCATTTTGCTGCCAGCTTGAAGATTGGATAGACCGTAACCCCGTTCCAGACAAGCCTACGAATGATACGCTGACATGGCGCACAATTGAAGTGGGCCTTCGCTGTGCTAACTGGATCAAAGCGTTGTCCTATATACAGGATAGTCCACTGCTCACACCGGCGCTGCTGGCCAAAGTGATGGTATCTCTGTATGAACACGGCCAATATTTAGCTTTATCGTTTACGGGCTGGAAGAAGATCAGCAACTGGGGGGTGCTGGAGACTTGTGGTTTGTTCCAAACTGCGCTCTACTTCCCTGAGTTCACTAGCGCCAAAAACTGGCGACAACTCAGTAAGGAGAGACTGGGAGAGACAGCTCGAATTCAGATTATGGCGGACGGCATCCACTGGGAGCAATCGCCCACCTATCACCATGAGGTTTTGGTATGTTTTCTCGACTGCATCCGTTTAGCCCGATTGAATGGAGTGGAGCTTCAGGATGAGTTTCAGCAAAAGGTTCAGCAAATGGCTGCCGCTTCATTATATTGGGCCAAGCCGAATCACCGGCAGCCGATGCTTGGCGATAGTGATGACAGCGATATCCGTTCGCTTTTGACTTATGCGGGCTGGTTATTTCAGGATGCTGTACTCCGCTTTGGCGGATACGATCAAATGGATTATGACAATGCCTGGTTGTTTGGGATAAATGGAGTTGAGGGCTACGAGCGGCTGACTGCGGAGCTACCACCAAACTTGTCACACGCCTATGCACATTCCGGCCATTATGTGATGCGAACGGGCTGGGACGAGCAGGATTTGTACCTATATTTTCACTGCGGACCGCTTGGGGGTGGACATGGGCACGCGGATCTGCTACATTTCGATCTGTATGCCTATGGGCGGGATCTGCTTACCGATCTTGGCAGATACAACTATAGTGATCATACACCACTTAGAAAAGCGCTAAAAGAAAGCGCTGCCCATAATACGACCACTGTCGACGGAATTGGATTTACCGAAGTCACGGATACATGGTCCTTCTCTCAGATTGCGAAGCCAATGGGCTGCCAATGGATCAGCCATCCGGACTTTGATTATGTAGAGGGCAGCCATGACGGCTACCGTCATTTGGATGATCCGGTCTACCCGTTAAGGAGGATCCTATTTATTAAGCCTTTTTACTGGCTTCTGGTGGACAGCTTCAGTTCCCGGCAGGAGCATACATTTTCCCAGCATTTTCATTTTGCACCCGGAACGGTTCAGATGGAAGATGGAACGCTAATATGCCGTACAAAAAATGAGCGGGAAGCTAATCTTTGTATCCTTCCTGTTCATGTTGATGGTCTTCAGGGCAGGGTTGATGCTGGGGTAATCTCCCGCGAATATAATCTGCTGGAACCTAATCAGTATGCTGTGTACTCCCGAAAGGGGAAAGGAACGGTCTCGATCATGCAGGTGCTGTACCCGCAGTCTTCGGGTGAGTTGTTCTGTCCGCTGGTCGAACAGGTGCCGATTTACCGCCATACGGGTGAACCGGTGGCTGCTGCACACGCGGAGGCCTGCCGCATCATCCTCCCCGAAAGGAATGAGGAGCATATTATCGTGATCAGCCACGAGATTCCATCCAGTCACTTAGATTCCTATGTAGTGGAAGGCGTACAAATTTTTGGAGAAGTAGTGCTTATTGTTTCAGCAGACGGTCAAAAGAAGGTCACGGTAATCAGATAATGTATGAATACTGGACAACGGGCTGATAGAATAAAAGAAAAGAGCATGAGAGAGGCGCGGAGAAAACATGTTCAAATTCACTTACTATAGACGTATCCAGGTTTCATTTCTTTTGCTGATTTTTATCCCGCTGATTGCAGTATCGATCATTTCCTTCGTGCTCATCCGGGATACGATGGTAGAGAAGCTGCAGCTCAGCAACGATAACTTCCTGAACGTTATGATTGACGAACTAAACAAAACTATTGATGATGTGACGTTCGCTTCCCATTTTATTGTAAACGATACCAATTTCCGCGCTAATCTGAAGTCATTTGCGGATACTGAGCGGCTGAATAGCTATCAGGATTACGTACATTTTACGCAAATTCAAGATGTGTTTTCGCTCATCAACTCTAAGCCGTTGAATAATAATATCCGCATGTATTTGGTCAACCGGAAACACTTTGTGATCTCCTCTGGGACTGAGAATTTATCCGTGATCAATGCCAACCTGGACAAGCTGATGAGCCGTGTCAATATTCACGAACCGGAGACCTTGCAATGGCTTGGGATGGCTGATAGCGGTTCCGGTAAAAGCAGCAGCTATTATATTGCCAGAGTTATCTATGACAGCCGGGAGAAACGGCAGGTGTCCGTGCTGCTTATCTCAATTCCTGAATCCTATTTCAATAAATTGCTCGGACCCGTCGAATTTGGCAAGGTTGCGTTATTTGATTCTGGAGGAGGCTTGATTGCTGGGAACTCTGAGCTGGCTCCAGAAGGCAAGGAAGCAAGAGGAAGCGTTCGTACGGCCAGAGCTATCGACAAATCTAATTGGCAGCTGATCTATGAAGCTTCGGAGAAAGAATGGTCGGGCCAGATCTCGCGGACGTTTTATAGTGGCATTGGCTTGGTACTCCTCTTATTTATTGTCTTTTCGGCTACCTCCATGCTGATTGCCAAAAGATTGCATAGTCCGATCATGAAGCTGCAGCGCGTTGTGCGCCAGTTCGGGATGGGGAATCTTGATGTCAGGCTGGAGGTCAAGGGCAAGGATGAAATCGCTGAGCTGGGGCAGACGTTGAATACTATGCTGGACCAGCTGCAAGGACTAATTCACGACATCGAGCTGGAGCAGGAACAGAAGCGGGTGATGGAGCTGGAGGCGCTGTTTATGCAGATTCGCCCCCACTTTTTGATCAACACGTTGAATTCGATTAAATGTAGCCTTATTTTGGCCAAAGATAAGCTGCATAGCGGGATCATCGATTCATTAATGAGTCTGCTCCGGGCCTATTTGAAGGTCAATGAACCGGCCACCTTGCGGGAAGAATGCAAACTGCTTGGCCATTATATCGATATTATGAAGATCCGTAATGAAATCCCTCTTGAACTGGAGGTCGATCTGGAAAAGGATACAGAGAAGCTCATCGTCCCTAAGCTGATTTTGCAGCCCCTTGTAGAAAATGCAATCGTCCACGGATTGGTTGACCACCCGGCACCGCGTATTGTCGTTCGCTCTCGAACGGTCCCTGATGGGATCATGATTGAAGTTGAAGATAATGGCTGCGGTGCAGGGGCTGAAGTTCTGGCGGGCCTGAACCGCAGGTTACTGTATAAGGACAATGAACAGGATGAAGCTTATCAAAGAGTCGGGTTAATGAACGTAGTTCAAAGGCTGCGGCTGACCTATGGGCAGGATACCCGCTTGTCGCTGCATAATCTGCCGCAGGGTGGGGTGTCCGTTTCTCTGTATTTGCCGCAAGGCAATCATCAGGTTAATCTGTCAGAGAGAGAGGGATATTGATGTATAAAGTGATGCTCATAGACGATGATGTTCCTATGCTCAAAGTGCTTCAGCAGATGATTGACTGGGAGGCACATAGCTTGCAGATTGTCGGCAGCACCTATTCCAGTGCCAAGGCGTTATTAATGTTTGAGGAAGTGCAGCCTGACATTGTGATCACGGATATTGGTTTGCCGCAAAAGAACGGGATTGAGCTAGCCGATTGTTTCACCCGCATGAAGCCGGAGGTCAGAATTATTTTCCTGACCTGTCATGAGGATTTCCATTATGCTCAGCAGGCGGTAAAGCTGAAAGTAGATGATTATTTAATCAAGGACCAGCTTACAGAAGAGCAACTGGAGAAAAGCCTTGCCAAGTCCGTACACTTGCTTAAGTCGAAGATTGGCTTGATCAGCCATGGGGAGACAGGCTACAACAGCCAGCTCTTCCGGCAGAACCTGCTGCAAAGGGTGATTGGCGGTGCTCCGCCTGAAACCACACTGGCTTATGCGGCGCAAATCGGCATATCCTGGACGTATCCGTGGTTTATGCTGGGCACGGTTAGTATTCATTTTTCCAGTTTCGACAAGCGATACAAGCAGAGTGAGTATCCACTTATTTTATATGCTATTTACAATATAGCCTTGGAACTGTCCGAAACATGTGAAGGGATTACGCCTTTCTTGGAGCAAAAGAATATTGTGATTCTATATAATTACCGTGTGAATCTCGCGCAGAATGCCAGTCTTCATTTTCACGATTATTTACAGCGGCTGTGTTCCGAATGCTCCCATCTCCTAAAGATTCAACCGGGCATTATTGCCGTCACAGAGAAAATGGAGCTACAGGCGATTGGCCAGATCCATCGGCAGATTGTTCAGGACAAATGCGAGTTCTATGCAAGTGCGGATTACACGGTTCTGGATACTCTGCAAATCGCTTCTCCACGTTTCCAGCCTGCTCCCCAAGGATTTCTGGACAGCTATATCCCGCAGATGGAACGGGCCGTGATAAAAAAAGACCTTGAAGCCATCCGTAGCACTCTACAAGAAATCGCTAGGACTGCAAAAGCAATGTCTATTCATCCTGGCGATTTCGCCCGGGATTTATCCTTTATGCTCCGCGGCATCGAGTTAATGTTTACGAGCCTGATGTTCGATGAGGATCTGTTCGTCTATCTCGTGCAGACCCGCACACTTGAAGATACGATGGAACTGGTGGAAAGAAAGCTTGTACAGATTACAGGCAGCAAGCAGCAGGTGGCAGGAGCTTCTCCGCAGGAGCCCAAGCTGCAGCTTATCCAGCAGTATATCGACCAGCATCTTGGCGATAATATCACCTCAATTGATATGGCACGTTATCTGTTTCTGGATCCAAGCTATTTTTCGCGTTATTTCAAGCGCATGACTGGCCTGACCTTTACGGACTATGTACATCAGCACAAGATGAAGGTCGCTACCAAAATGCTAAAAATCTCCAGCCAGAATCTGGAATCGCTAGCCGTCGGTCTAGGATATTCGGACAGAACCTATTTTTCAAAAGTGTTCAAAAAATATGTAGGAACTACGCCAAGCGAATATAAATCCAAACATTCGGTACGCTGAGAAGCACAATTGTTAACGATATGAACAGACCCGCCGCCCCTCTAGGGCGGTTTTTTGTTGTCGGCGGACAAAGGTCAAAATCTTGCACATTCCGGGTCATAATCACTCCTTCTTGCGGAAGGCGGATGTATTACTATAATGACAAATCAAATTGTCGAGGTGATACAACGTGGAGGCTGCAAAACAACCTGTGCCAAAAATTCTGCAAGAGAAGCGGAAATTCTGGACTCCGCAACGGAAAGAGGCTTTAACCGGGTGGCTGTTTTTGGCACCAGAAATTGTCGGGATGCTTTTTCTTAATGTATTTGCGCTTGGATTCTCACTTTATTTGAGCTTCTCGAAATGGGATCTATTGTCGGGAGTCAAAGGAATCGAGTTCATCGGATTGGATAACTATATCAAAATGTTCCATGATCCGAGTATCATTCAAGCTTTGAAGAACAATGCTTTTTATATGATTATGACCGTGCCGATACCGATTGCGATTGCGCTGGTGCTCGCGGCATTGATTCAAAACAGTGTGTTCCTCAAAAATTATTTTAAAGTGGCTTTCTTTATTCCTTATATTTCTTCGATTATTGCGATAGCTGCCGTATGGAGTGCATTGTTCCATCCGTCTCTTGGACCTATCAATCAGTTGCTGATGGAGTTTGGAATTTCCAGCCCTCCGAAATGGCTAGTTGATCCAAAGACCTCACTGTTATCCATTGCTATTATCAGTTCTTGGGCGAGTCTTGGCTACACCATTATTATCTATATGGCTGGCTTGACGAATATTTCCGATGAAATCTACGAAGCCGCCGAAATAGATGGCGCCAGCGCGCTGAAAAAATTCTTTGCCATCACAGTTCCGATGCTGCGTCCGACTACATTTTTCCTGCTTATTACCATGCTGATTGGCTCGTTTAAGGTGTTCGACATCATCGCCTTTTTGACCGAAGGCGGTCCGAATAATTCTTCTACCGTGCTTGTGTTCAGGATCTATGAGGAAGGGTTCAAATACTACAACATGGGCTACGCTTCTGCAATTTCCTGGCTGCTATTCGCTGTTATCGGCTTGATTACCGCAGCCACTTGGAAAATGAGAAATGAAGAATAAAGGGGGGAGATTAACATGCAACTGATTAGAAAAAATATGTCCAGAGTGATCACTACCTGCATCATGGGGGCTTTGTCCATTGTGTTTCTTATTCCGCTGATCTGGATGATTTCCGCAGCCTTCAAGTATGAAAAAGATGTAATGCGCTTCCCGATCCAATGGATTCCCGAGAAGATCAATGTAGCGTATAATTTCAAGATGGTTTGGATGGGACGGGTACCTTTCTCCCATTTCTATTTAAACTCCTTTAAAGTTGCGATTATTACAACCTGCATCACACTGATCATTTCATCTATGTCGGCGTACGCTTTGACCAAAATCAAGTTTAAAGGACGGAATATGGTCTTTCTGGCGCTGCTGTCGTTCATGATAATTCCTGACCAGGCCACGCTGATTCCGCGTTTTCTGCTGATTCGTTGGTTCGGCCTCTATGATACTCATGCTGCTATCGTACTAATGAGTATGTTCTCCATCTACTTCACGTTCTTGTTGCGGCAATTTATGATTGGTATCAGCGACGAATATATTGAAGCGGCGCGAATTGATGGTGCAGGCCATTTGCGGATATTCTGGTCTATCATTGTTCCGCTCTGCAAGCCGGTGCTCGCTACCGTGGCGATCATCAAATTTATCTGGACTTGGAATGACTACCAGAATCCGCTGATCTTCTTGCTAAACAAGAATCTGTACACTATCCCACTCGGTATGACACTGTTCCGGGACGATTATTCGAACAACTATGCGATTATGATGACGGCAGCCGTTTCGGCGATCATCCCATTGGTCATCGTGTTCATTGCCCTGCAAAAGCAAGTCATTAACGGAATCTCCTTGGGAGGCGTAAAGGGCTGACTTGCGGGTATGCAAAAGAGGGTAAAAGTCAAAAATGTGATCCTACTACAGCAAAATTGTGCACTTGGCTTGTACAGCGGGTGCCTATAATAAGAAATGAACAAGGCACTATACTTAAATTTCAGTGCGGGGGGAAGTAAAATGAAAACAAAGGGCAAAAAAAGATTATCCGTTGTACTAGGCTCCATGCTGGCGGTTTCCTTAACGTTAAGCGCCTGTGGAAATTCCGGAAATTCAGAGAAGAATGGCGGTGCTGAAGCCAGTACGAATGCCGGGAACACCAAGGTGGACAAGCAAGTCGCCATCAAATATTACAACTGGGACAATGAAGCCCAATCAGCAGGCACGGATGCCATGCTGCAGGAATTTATGGATCAGAACCCAAATATCAAGGTAGAGCATGTGACACTCGTTCCCGGTGATTCTGTGGAGATGCTGAAGAAACTCGACTTCCTGATTTCATCCGGCGAAGCGATTGACGTTGTTCAGGTACCAAGCCTTGGAGGCGTACTTGAACGGGCGACCCGGGGAGCACTTGCCCCGCTGAATGAATTCTATGAGAAGGATAACCTCGTTCCTGAGGATGAATATTATGTGAATGCTAAGGTAGACAACAACTATTATGGGATGCAATATACCAAGAGCAGCAACTATGTAATGCTGAATAAAGATGCACTGGATGAAGCTGGGCTGCCTGTACCTACTTTTGGCTGGACATGGGATGACTACCGCGATTATGCTAAAAAACTGACCAAAGGTGAAGGCGTAGACAAACGTTACGGCACATACTTCCACACCTGGGAGTTGTATATGAACGCTCCGGCCCAAACGATGATGAAAGATCCATTCGTGTATGATGACGGGACGACCATTTTCGCGGATCCAACCTATAAATACTTCTTCCAGCTGCGCAAAGATATGGAGTCTGCTGATAAATCTGCGAAAACTTATGCAGACGCTTTAGCGGCTAAGCTCAATTACCGCACGGAATTCTTTAATGAAGAAGCCGCTATGATTCTGGCTGGTAACTGGACGATTGCTGATCCGGGCAATACTGAGCAGTATCCGCATGATTTCAAGACAGCTTTTGCTCCGGTACCGGTGCCTCCGGCAGGATCGGAACCAAAAGAATACGAGGGCAAATACTTCACCAGCGGCAATATGCTGGCGATGGGCGCTACTTCGAAGAACAAAGAGGCGTCTTTCCAACTGATGAGATTTATGTCAACGGCTGTTAGTGATAACAGACTGGAATTCTCCGGTTATAAAAAAGCGGATAATGAAGCCTTGCTGACCAAACTGGTAGCTGGCAAAGAGGATATGTATGATATGGATTCACTCAAATATACACTCTTTGACAGTGCAATTCAGTTCCTTGATGGTGCGCAGGTGATGACGACGGCAACATCCGAATTGACCAAAATAATCGATGACGGCTTCAGCAGATTTATGCTTGGAAATGAATCGATTGATAAGGTGCAGCAATGGATGGTTGATGAAGCGACAAAAATCATCAACGAAAAAGGTGTTATCAAATAAATAGGGAATAAGCAAGTATCACAAGTTGTGGACGGGGCTTTGGAAGGTCATCAACTGGCTTTCCAAAGCCTTATTTATATATTGGGCCTACACAAACATATGGGAGAGTGTAGAAATGATGGAAAGCAGATTTTCACAGAACAAGCCGGAAGAGCAACTGGCGCTGCCTTCTAGGGAACAGCTGGAGTGGCAGGACCTGGAGCTGGGGATGTTTTGCCATTTTGGCATCAATACGTTTTGCGATCAGGAGTGGGGAGAAGGCAATGATTCACCTGCGGTCTTCAATCCGCTTCATTTGGATGCCCACCAATGGGTTAGTACAGCCAAAGAAGCTGGATTCCGTTATTTTATACTGACAGCTAAACATCATGATGGCTTCTGCTTGTGGCCGACTGCGACAAGTACTTATTCTGTGGCTTCTAGCCCATGGAAAGAAGGTCGCGGCGATGTCGTCAAGGAATGCGCGGAGGCTTGCCGTGAACTTGGAGTTGGCTTCGGCATTTATTTGTCTCCGTGGGACAGACATGAGCCCTGTTATGCAGATCCGCAAGCGTACGATGATTTCTATGCCATACAATTACAAGAGTTGCTTACGGGCTATGGTCCGCTTACGGAAATTTGGTTCGACGGCGCAGGGTCGGAGGGCCGCAATTACGATTGGCAGCGGATTATGGATCTGATCAAGCGCCACCAGCCAGGCGCCATGGTGTTTAATATGGGGGCACCAACGATCCGCTGGGTTGGCAATGAGGATGGCGTTGCTCCTTATCCATGCTGGAACACTGCAAATTCTGCGCGGGGTAGCATGTTCAGTGAAGCTTCATTGAACTGGCTTCCCGGAACGCCGAGCTGGGTGCCTGCGGAATGCGATGTGCCCATCCGTAAAGACCGCTGGTTCTGGCATCCTGAGGAGGAGCATCTGCTGCTGTCTCTGGAGCAGCTAATGGATATTTATTATCGTTCGGTTGGACATGGGGCAACTTTGCTGCTCAATGTAGCCCCTGACAACCGCGGGCTGTTTCCGGAGGCTGATGTGCAGCGGCTGCTGGAATTCGGCAAGGAGATAAGACGCAGATTTGACAAGGCTCTGGCGGTAACAGCAGGTACTGGAGATATTGTTGAACTGGAATTGCCAGCAGCTACTGTGATTGATCATGCCGAGATTATGGAGGATATCGCTTACGGCGAAAGAGTAGAAGGATATATGCTGGAAGCGTACAGCAACGGAGCGTGGCTGGAGTTGAAGCGTGGCAGTTCGATTGGCCATAAGAAAATCGACGCCTTCCCTCCGGTTGTCGCAGAGAAAATCCGCTTACGGGTGTCAGAAGCTGCCGCAAGCCCCAAGATCAGACGGCTTGCCGTCTACCACTGCGGGGAATCGTTAGAATAAATATTAATAAAGGAGGTTGTCGATAATGAGCCTGCTCACCTGGAACGACGGACACTATTTGCTGGACGGACAGCCTTATCGTATCGTATCGGGAGCCATTCATTATTTTCGGGTTGTGCCTGAATATTGGAAAGACCGGCTGCTGAAATTGAAAGCCTGCGGATTCAATACCGTGGAGACCTACATCGCCTGGAATATACATGAACCTAAAGAAGGGGAGTTCGTATTTGATGGCATGGCCGATGTGGTATCTTTTATCGAACTGGCTGGTGAACTTGGGCTTCATGTTATTGTCAGACCGAGTCCATTCATCTGTGCGGAGTGGGAGTTCGGAGGCCTGCCGGGCTGGTTGCTAGCTTACGGGGAACTCCAGCTTCGCTGCTGTGACCCTCTTTATTTAAGCAAGGTAGACCGTTATTACGATGAGCTAATTCCTCTGCTGGTTCCGCTGCTCTCCACACATGGCGGACCAATTCTGGCCGTTCAGGTAGAAAATGAATATGGCAGCTATGGTAATGACAGTGGCTACCTGGGCTATATGCGTGATGGACTGGTCAGCAGAGGGATCGATGTGCTGCTATTTACTTCCGACGGGCCAACCGATGAGATGTTGCTCGGCGGAACACTGGAGGATGTGCATGCGACAGTCAATTTCGGCTCCAGTACAGAGGAATCCTTCCGCAAATATCGGGAATACCGCTCTGAAGAGCCGCTTATGGTGATGGAATACTGGAACGGCTGGTTTGATCACTGGATGGAGGATCATCATGTACGCGATGCCGGGGATGTAGCAGGTGTTCTGGATGAGATTCTGACACAGGGCTCCTCATTTAATATGTACATGTTCCATGGTGGAACCAATTTTGGTTTCTATAATGGTGCGAATCATATCGTCACCTACGAGCCAACGACTACAAGTTATGACTATGATGCCCCGCTCACGGAATGGGGAGATACGACGGCGAAATTTGAAGCTGTCCGGTCGGTACTCAGCAACCATGGATTTGCCCCGACTTGTCCACTCCCTGAGCCGATTCCGAAGATTTCTTACGGGAAAGTCGCTTTGACGGAAAGAGCGGAACTATTCACGGCTTCCAATCTGGAGAAGTTATCAGAGACGGTGAACAGCGTGTGTGTACAGCCGATGGAGAAGCTCGGACAATCCTATGGTTTTATATTGTACAGCACTTATGTGAAAGGGCCGCGCTCTAGACAGAAACTCTACATCGAGGGCGTGCGCGATCGGGCGCAGGTCTTCCTGGATGGACAGGTGCTTGGGGTGATTGAGCGCTGGAATCCGCTGCCACTGGAACTTTCCATCCCCGCTGGGGGAGCGCAGCTGGATATCCTCGTCGAGAACATGGGACGAATCAATTACGGGCCGCTCATTCGCGATCCGAAAGGGATTCTGGACGGGGTTCGGATTGATAACCAGCTGCAATATAACTGGACGATTCGTACTTTGCCGTTGGAACAGGAACAGCTGGATTCACTAGCGTACAAGAAGCACCCGGTGGAGAAGCAGCAAGCTGCGACCCTTTCGGGTCTGCCCGGATTCTACCGGGGCAGCTTCGAGGCGGAGGAGATTGGCGATACCTTTCTACGATTCGATGGATGGAATAAAGGGGTCGCCTGGATCAATGGTTTTAATCTGGGCCGCTACTGGAACGCAGGGCCGCAACGCGCCCTATATATCCCGGGCCCATTGCTGCGCAAGGGGCGCAATGAATTTGTTCTTTTGGAGCTGCATGGCCGTGCGGAGACTTGCGAGATTGAGCTTGTGAACCTTCCTGATCTGGGAAGAACTTCGGCCGTCGATGACGCCGTGTTGAATTTTGTGCAGGATGATAACTTGTAGATGCCTTTAGCTTTAACCAATTCTAAGATTGGGGTGAACAAATGCGTAAACCAAGTCTATTTTTAGTATTAGTTCTCATTGTTGATCTTTTTTCTTCCTGTGGGGGAGTTCTTTATCCCTCGCATAGCAGGGCATCTGCGGCTGCATCAAATCTTATGCTTAACGGAAGCTTTGAGAATACAACGACAGCCCTTGACTCAACCTGGACAGGGGTTACAGACGCTGCTCCGGTGGGCTGGAGCTTATGGGTCCCTACAGGTAGCGGGAAAGGCACGAATAAAACAGCGAATATCAAGATAGACGCTGGCACTGCGCATGAAGGAACCCGGTCCATGCTGTTCGATGCCTTTGCCACAAGCAGGATTTCCATCAATCAGGGGGTAACTTCGGTTATCCCCGGTAAATCCTACAGACTTAAAGTCTGGCTAAAGACGGACAACGTCACTGGACAGGGAGCCCACTTTAGAACACAGTATTACAATACTGCCAAAGTGGGAGATGGACCTTCCTCTCCCAAAATAACAGGCACACAGGACTGGAGTATGCAGCAAGTACTTCTAACTATGCCGGCTAACGCGACGAAGCTAGTCATCGAGCCTTTTTTGGAGACTGGAAAAGGAAAGCTATGGATAGATGATATCGCATTGGAGGAATATGCGGGTCTTACAGGAATTGCGCTAGACCGTACGGCCTTTTCTATGGTCAAAGGGGACACGGTTGCACTTCTGCCCACTTTATCCCCTATAACGGCGGTGGATAAAACGGTAGTGTGGACTTCGAGCAATCCAGAAGCTGCGACTGTGGACGCACTTGGTAATGTAATGGGTACGGGGATCGGCTCTTCGACCATCAAGATCGCCACACCGGATGGTAGCCTTGCAGCCGAATGTCTGGTTACTGTCGAAGCTCCCGACACGATACAGGCCTACAATAAACTGAGGCTGAAATGGTACGACCGATTAAGTGGTGGTCAATACGATGGGAGTGATCCTGATATAGCTGCTAGTATTAGCGCTCAGGCTGCATCGGCTGCTGCACTTTGGGAGAGTATGGATAAATCCTCCGGCCGCACCTCCTTGTGGAGTGATACCGCGAGCACTACAGATTCGCAGTTTATTACAAGCGCTTACAATCGCTTGAAGACTATGGCATTGGCCTATTCTGTGGAGGGATCGGAGCTTTACGGCAACAGCGTTTTGGTGAATGATATTGTAAGCGCAATCAATTGGATGTATACAAACCGCTATAATCCGAGCAAAAGCGCTTATGGGAACTGGTGGGACTGGGAGATTGGCACGCCGCAGATTGTGAATGATCTTATGGTGCTCATGTATGACCATCTAACACCGCAGCAAATCAATCAGTATCTTGCGGCTATTGATGCCTTCTGTCCAGACCCCAAAGTAGGGTCGGTGCTTGGCGTTAAGGGCACGAAGATGACGGGAGCAAATCTACTAGATAAAGCGCTTGTGGTCACGGTAAGAGGCGTGATTGGCAACAACAGTGCAAAGATCATTCAGGGCCGTGATTCTATTGGCTCCGAGTATGTGTACACGACCCATGGTGACGGTGTGTATAAGGATGGTTCCCTCGTTCAGCATAATAATATTGCCTATACGGGAGGATATGGTTCGGTCTGGCTCAAAGGGACGGCGGATATGTCTTATCTGCTGACCGATTCTCCATGGCCAATAACGGACCCGAATGTTCTGAACATTTACGAATGGGTGGCTCAGACTTACGAGCCGGTGATCTACAACGGTCAATTTATGGATTCGGTAAATGGCAGAGGTATATCTAGAAAAGGAAGCGGCAGCGCAAGAGGGTTAATTGTCACCTTGCTGCGGATGGCTGAAACTGCTCCGGAGAATATTGCAGTATCCATTAAGCAAGCGGCGAAAGAATGGATCTCGGCGAATATGACATCCGGCAATTATTATGAAGGGTTGTCGCTTGCCGATATAACGATTGTGAAAAAGCTGATGAATGACGGGAAGATCAATCCAAGAGGAGCTCTCATTAAGAATCAGGTATTCGCCGGCATGGACCGGGTGGTTCATCTACGCGAAGGTTACGGCTTCGGTTTGAGTCTGTTCTCGAATCGTATCTCGGCGTTTGAGAAAGGGAATAACGAGAACCTGAAAGGATGGTATACGGGGATTGGGATGACCTATTTATACAATCAGGATCTGACCCAATACCGCAATGACTTCTGGCCTACCGTCAATTCCTATCGCTTGTCTGGCACGACAACGGATGGATCGGGGCAGGGGATGGTGCCTGTGGAATGGAAAAGTTACATGAATCCGAAAAACTGGGTGGGTGGATCGTCGCTGGAAGGCCTATACGGTGCAGCAGGTATGGATTTCTCACTCTCCCAAGTGACCGGTAGCGATTTGCAAGGCAAGAAATCCTGGTTTATGTTCGATGATGAGATTGTGGCGCTTGGTTCGGGAATTTCCAAATCAACTGCCGGCCCGCAGTCTGTTGAGACGATTATCGATAACCGGATGCTAAACGAAGTGGGAAACAACAAACTTCTAATCAACGGAGCTGTAGAACCGTCACAGTCCGGATGGTCAGCGACGTTAAAGAACGTTCAATGGGCCCATCTGGAGGGTAATGTGCCAGGTTCCGACGTGGGCTACTATTTCCCTGAAGCTCCAAGTATACTGGCGCAACGTGAAGCCAGAACCGGCAGTTGGAAAGAGATTAATGCCACTCAATCCGATGTTCCCATTACGCGCAACTACTTAAGCCTGGCAGTTGAGCATGGAGATACGCCTACGAATGGCTCATACTCCTATGTTCTGTTGCCTAATCGTGACATTGCCGGTACTGAAGACTATAGTGGCAACCCGGATATCGAAGTGTTGAGCAACAGCAAGGATGTGCATGCAGTCAGAGAGAAAAAGCTGGGCATAACCGCCGCTAATTTCTGGAATGCCGGAACGGTGGATTTCATCAAGGCACGCAATCCAGCTTCCGTGATGATTCAGCAGACCGATCAGGAGCTTATCGTTTCGGTGTCTGATCCTACACAATCGCAAAACCTATTGGCCCTAGAACTGGATGTGCCGGGGTTGACATTGCTCAGCAAAGACAGCAAGACGGAAGTAGTGCAAGCTTCGGGAAATACAGTTATAACGGTGGATGTGAAGAATTCTATAGGGGCAACGCATGTATTGAAATTTAATATTACTGAAGGAGAGACTCCAAAAGACGAATATGACGAGCTTCGTGGAAGATGGGTGGAGTATTTGACCGGAGGGCAATCCTTCGACCCGAATAACCCGGACATTGCCAAGTCTATAAAAACTTTATCCGATAAGATCAGTAATCAGGAGCGAACTGGATTCTGGGATACGATGAACAAGCAAATGAACCGTACTTATTTATGGAGCGATAAGCCGGGCAGCACAGCGGATGCTTTTGATACGGCAGCCTCTTATAACCGGTTGAAGGATATGGCTATTGCCTTTTCGACATCCGGCTCACCATTGTACGAGAATATGCAGTTGAAATCAGATATTCTGGACGGTTTAGATTTCCTATACGCGAATTGGTATAACGAAACCAAACTGGAGAAAGGCAATTGGTTCGAATGGGAGATCGGCATTCCGCTTGCATTGGGAGATACGATGGCCTTAATGTTCGAGTATTTGTCAGGCGATCAGATTACCAAATATACCAAAGCCATTGATAAATTCTGCCCGGACCCAACCAAACGGACCAATCAACCCTCGTTGATGGAAACCGGCGCGAATCGGCTGGATAAAGCACTGGCAGTGGTCTTGAGGGGCATTTATAATCGTGACAGCGCGAAGATCAAACAAGGGCGGGATGCAGTTAGCCAAGTATTACCCTATGTGACCCGCGGAGACGGATTTTATGAGGACGGCTCCTTTATCCAGCATAATAATATTGCTTATACCGGCAGTTATGGGGCTGTATTGCTTGGCGATATGATGAAAATGATGACTTTGCTGACAGGGTCCTCTTGGCCGCTGACTGATACCAATATGAAGAATGTATACAACTGGGTAACGGATTCTTATGAACCTCTTGTCTACAGAAAATTAATGATGGATATGGTGTTCGGTAGATCGATAGCCCGGGGAAACCGGCAGCTCGTGCCTTGGTCGCATATTTTGCGGCTGGCTTCTTCCGCGCCACCGGAGCAAGCGGCCCGATTTAAATCGATGGTGAAGTATTGGTTCGAAGCCGATACGGTAGTAGAAAGTTATTACGACGGTCTAAGAGTAGCCGATATTGTTCTGCTCCAGACGCTTATGGACGATCCAGAGGTGCAGCCATCAGGAGACCTTACTGTGCATAAGCAGTTTTCGGCTATGGACCGGATTGTCCACCATCGGCCTGGATATGCCTTTGGGATCAGCATGTCTTCGGCCCGAATTGCCAACTATGAAGCGGGCACAGAGAATCTGAAGGGCTGGTATACAGGCGAAGGCATGACCTATCTGTATAATCAGGATCTGGATCAATATGCAGATGCATTCTGGCCGACCGTGAACGCTTACCGTCTACCTGGGGTTACATCGGATGGGGCAAGTCGCGGTGCAGCCAAGACTACATCTAAAACATGGGTGGGAGGATCATCCATAGACGGCCTTTATGGAGCGGCCGGCATGGATCTGGATCCGGATAACAGCACATTGTCCGGTAAAAAGTCCTGGTTCATGTTCGATGATGAAATCGTAGCGCTTGGGGCAGGCATTACAAGCACAGATAACCGCAAGGTGGAGACCATCGTAGATAACCGTAAGCTCAAGGCGAGCGGAGACAATGTACTTACGGTCAACGGAGAGGCCAAGCCATCCGCGCTGGGTTGGTCTGAGTCAATGAATCAGGTGCATTGGGCACATCTGGAAGGCAATGTTCCCGGCTCGGGAATCGGTTATTATTTCCCTGATGCCCCAACGATTGACGGTCTGCGTGAGTCTCGGACTGGCGCATGGAAGGATATTAATCAAGGGGGATCAACGGAGCCGATTACGAGAAATTATGCCAGCCTGTCGATTGCTCAGGGAACGAATCCGGTGAATCAATCGTATTCGTATGTGCTTCTGCCGAATCAGGATGAAACGGCGACAGCGCGCTATAGCAGTAGTCCTGACATCGAAATTATAGCCAACACGGATAGTGTGCAAGCCGTCAAGGAACAGAAGCTGGGACTTATGGCTATGAACTTCTGGGTACCGGGAATGATCGAATCCGTGCGCGCCAATCATCCAGCCTCCATTATTATCAAGGAGTCTGGAGATGAACTGACGATAGCCATTTCGGATCCGACACAGTCTCAATCTGTGGTGAATGTGGATGTCGGCAGAACCGCGCTGGAAGAACTGATGAAAGATCCAACCGTAACGGTACTGCAGACCTCGCCGAGGATTGAACTCGCAATTCATACAAGCGGGTCCAAAGGAAAAAGCCATGTTGTCAAGTTCAGAATTGATCCGAATGCCGAACCTTCTGAGCCTTCCGATTCGGAACCAGACGAAGCGGCAATAACGAAGCTGTATGTTTCTGAAGATGCGTATGTCAATGGAGGATCGAAAGCTGCAGTCAATTATAGTTCGGTCAATTACTTGCAAATCAGAAATGGCAGCGGGGACACAGACAGAAGGGTTTATCTAAAATTCGATCTGAGTCCGTTTGTCGGCGAAGTCGGTTCTGTGAAGCTGAATGTGTTCGGAAAGACAAATGACGGGGCAGGCACTTTGTCCGATATCGGTGTATTTGGAGTCCAAGATGATGATTGGACGGAGGCAACGCTAAATTACAATAATGCTCCAAAAATCGGTACTCAAGCTGCGCTGCAGACTTTTTCCGGACCGGAGCAGTGGCGGCAGTTCGATATCACCTCATGGGTTGGCACGGAGTTCCCTTCCGATCCGGTGATAAGTCTGGCTCTTAGGCAGGTAGGCTATAATCTCGCCACAGACATAAGAAGCCGTAAGAATGAGAATGGCAAATATGCCGCGTATCTGGAAATTTTGCCGAAAGATACAACACCTCCAGTCACGAAGGCTACCATACTTGGAGAAACAGGAGAAGGGGGCGCATATAAGGGCAAAGTCAATATCACTTTTGATGTCACCGACCAATCCAATGGGGGAGCTGTCGGCTGGGGAGTCAAGCGGACAGAATACCGGCTCAATGGTGGTGCATGGAATACGGTTACTCAGAGCGTATATATCGAGAACCCCGGAACCTTCGGGATCGATTATCGTTCGGTGGATAAGGCTGGCAATGTAGAGCCGTTCCGACAGCTTCAGGTGACGGTCATGGAGCCTACAGAAAGAGTCTCAACGGCAATTAGCGGCCCGGAAAGCCTGGGTGTCGGGGAGACCGGAACGGCGGTTACTTCGGTAGTGTACAGCGATGGCAGCCGTTATATAGTAACCGAAGGTATAGTCTATGAGAGCAGCGATCCTAACGTCGCAAGTATAGGCAAAGATGGCCATATTGAAGCTAAAGGCCCGGGCGTTTCGGTTATTTCATCCGTATATGACAACATGACCGCTTCCTATTTATTAAAGGTGTATGAACAACTGCCGGAGCTCGTCTCTATTTCGTTAAGCGGTCCGACATCCTTGGAAATAGGGCAGAGCGGTAAGGTGGTCACAACGGCGGTATATAGTGATGATAGCCACCTTACGGTAACAGAGGGTGTGATCTACGAGAGCAGTAACAGGAAGGTAGCCACAGTAACGGCAACGGGGCAGCTGCAAGCACTTGATCCGGGCATGACAGTGATTACTGCAAGTTACGGAGGACGGCAGAGCAAGCTGACGCTTCAGATTCTACAAGCGGAAGACAATACTTCAACTGTTCCGAGTCCGCAACCACAAGTGCCTTCCGTACCGGAGGTAACGGCGGGGCGGCTGCAACTAAACGCAGCTTCGTTGAACGATCTTTCGGCAGCCATTGTCTACGAGGGTAAATTGAGAATGCTAGTATTGCCGGGGATGGCAGCAGACATGCTCAAACAGAAGCCGCTTCGGGTAGAGGCTTCTAACTTTAATGTGACCCTTCCGGCAGCGGTGCTTCAACAATTACGGGGTTTGATTCCTGCGGAGCAATTGGCCGGTAGCCAGATCTTTCTGGAGGCTTCTGAGGTGAATGGGGAAGCGGCGCAGAGAATACTAGCTAGCGCAGAGAAGAAATCTGGTGCAGTGCTAAACCAGGCAGGAGAGTTCCTTCTCTTTAACCTGTATATTGTTGCTGGTGACGGTACAAGAAGCATACTTCACCAATTTGTTGAGCCCGTTACATTAGAGCTTAACGCCTACCCTGAGGCCAAAAGGAATTTGCTCGGCGGCTATTATTTTCCGGATTCCGGAAATATAGAGTATGCGGGCGGTTCCTGGCTGAAGGGCAAGGTGGCTTTGCGCACCGAATACTTAGGCACATATGCTGTGCTGGAATACAACAAATCGTATGACGATGTTCCTTCTGGACATTGGGCGGCGGCGGTTGTACAAGAGCTAACGGCCAAACATCTGATTCAAGGAGTCGGACTTCGGAATTTCGAGCCGAACCGGTCAGTGACCCGTGCAGAATTTACAGCTATGCTGATCCGCTTGCTGGGACTTGAAGGGAAATCATCTACAGCATTTGCGGATGTATCTGCGGATGAGTGGTATGCGGAGGAAGTGGCGCAGGCTGTAGAGGCGGGGATAGTCCATGGGGTGAGTGAGACTCTCTTCGCTCCAGAAGCCCCTATTTCCCGCCAAGAGATGGCGGTCATGGTGATGCGAGCCTACCAATATGTCAGCGGGAAAAAGGTGGAACCAAAGCCTGTAATCCAATTCGGTGACTTGCGTGCGGCTGCCTCATGGGCCCGTGAATCGATCATTGCTGCCCAAGCCCTTGGACTTATCCAGGGTCGAAGTGACCAGCAATTCGCTCCGGGAGGCTCAGCAACTCGAGCTGAGAGTGCAATGGTTCTATACAATCTTTTAGCAATTAAGACTGAAAAGTAAGAATTTGAAGCCAGGGCTTTGGGAAGGTTCAGTAGAACCATTCCAGAGCCCTTTTGGCGTTTAGAGAAATCGGCAGGTTTGGATGGGCAGAGCTTTCGTTGAGGTTTCATTTCTACTCGGTTTGTGAATAATGGAGGATTGAATAGGAAGGGAGCATTAGAGATGCAGGTGTATATGGACATTGTGCTTAGGGCGTTTGTTGCTATGATCATGCTTTTGCTGATCGCCAAAATATTGGGAAAACAAACGTTATCTAACTTGACCTTCCACGATTTCGTGACGGGTATTATATTGGGCTCAATAGCCGCGAACCTGGCGTTTAATAAACAGCTGCATTCTTCCTACATGATCCTGGCGCTTATAGTCGTTACCGTTACATCTTTTATACTATCTGTCATCGCTTTAAAAAGTCGTAAAATGAGAAGCTGGATTTCAGGTTCACCCACTGTACTTATTGAGGATGGGAAAATTCTTGAGCAAAATATGAAAAAGGTAAGGTATTCGTTGGACTCTTTGGATCAGGCATTGAGAGAAAAGGAAATCTTTAATCTAGAGGTAGTAGAATACGCTGTGCTGGAAGATAACGGAATGGTGTCTGTATTAAAGAAACAAGAGTACCAATATGTTACCCGAAAAGATCTAAAGCTGTTGTCCGTTCCTCAGAGCTTTCCCGTTGAATTGATTATGGATGGAATAGTGCTTGCAGATAATCTTAAGGATAATAGCCTGACCCACGAGTGGCTGGAGAACGAGTTAAGACGTAAGGGAAAACAAATTTCTGATGTGTTTTACGGGGTAAGAGGAACGCAGCAGCAGCTCATTTTTGACTATTATGAAGACGGGATAAAGAAACCTATTGATAAAGAATAGCTTTTATTCATATTGGAGATTGACGGATGCCTAAGCAGCGTCTTATAATGTTTATATAATTATTAATTAGTTAATAAAAATATAAACGTTGAGAGGCGGTATTTAACCATGGCAGAACGTGCGATCCTTAATACTGACATTCGCAAAGGGACGATTAACAGAAATATTTACGGACATTTTTCTGAGCATCTAGGCCGTTGTATTTATGAAGGGATTTGGGTTGGAGAAGATTCAACTATTCCTAATACCAACGGCATTCGTAATGATGTCGTGAAAGCGCTTAAGGAAATTAAAATTCCTGTACTTCGCTGGCCAGGCGGCTGTTTCGCAGATGAATATCACTGGAAAGATGGTATCGGAGCCCGTGAAGGTCGTAAACGTATGATCAACACTCACTGGGGCGGAACGGTTGAGAACAACCATTTTGGTACACATGAATTCATGGAATTATGTGAGATGCTGGAATGTGAGCCTTACATTAACGGTAATGTGGGCAGTGGTACCGTTCAAGAGATGTCCGAATGGGTGGAGTATTTAACCTTTGGAGGCGTATCTCCAATGTCCGAGCTTCGCCAGCAGAATGGCCATCAAGAGCCTTGGGCTGTGACTTATTTTGGCGTGGGGAATGAGAACTGGGGCTGCGGCGGGAATATGCGTCCAGAATATTATGCAGATCTTTATCGCCAATATCAGACGTATGTACGTAATTACGGGGACAATCGTATTCACCGGATTGCTTGTGGTCCTAACGTGGATGATTATCACTGGATGGAGGTTCTGATGCGTGAGGCAACACGCTTTATGGACTCGATTACCCTGCATTATTATACAATCCCTGGTCCAGCATGGGAGAATAAAGGTGCAGCTACAGGCTTTGAAACGAGTGAATGGTTTAGTACATTAGAGAAAGCCCTTCGCATGGATGAGCTGATCACCAGACATGGCGTTATTATGGATAAATATGATCCGGATAAAAGAGTAGGTCTTATCGTAGATGAGTGGGGAACTTGGTATGATGTAGAGCCGGGAACGAATCCAGGATTCCTGTATCAACAAAATTCAATTCGGGATGCTCTTGTGGCAGGCGTGACCTTGAATATTTTCCATAAACATAGTGACCGGGTACGGATGGCAAATATTGCGCAGACGATTAACGTACTTCAGGCAGTTATATTGACCGAAGGGGAAAAGATGGTGCTGACCCCAACGTATCATGTATTCAATATGTTTAAAGTCCATCAGGATGCGGAGCTGCTGGATTTGGCACTGGAAAGTGGCACTTACAGCTTTGAAGGCCGTGAGATTCCTGAAGTATCTGCTTCGGCATCCGTAACTCCTTCTGGAATCATCCATGTCAGCCTTTGCAACTTGAACCATGCTGCTTCTGCTGCTGTTCCACTTGAGCTTCGTGGTCTTTCCGGGAAGAAGGTTGAAGTGACAGGCACAACACTTGCCGGTGATAAAATTGATGCTCACAATACCTTCAGCCAACCGGAGGCGGTAGTGCCGCAAGCCTTCACTGCCTTTACTCTGGAGGGCGATCTTCTTAATGTTGAGCTGCCTCCAATGTCAGTAACCGTGCTGGAGATTACGCCGAAGGCTTAAGGTGGTGTTACCATGTCAACAACATCAACATGCAAGGGATGCAGAGAGGATTATAAAGTTACGCCAACGCAGATTAATCGTATCTTGTCTTCTTCCATGTTTAAGCCAGAGTTTTGTGTTCCAGATGAAGTTTATGCTGAACGGGTTGCCCTTTGTGGGACTTGCCCTAAGCTGCACGAAGGGGTAACTTGCGTCGCTTGCGGCTGCATCATCCCCGTAGTAGCCAAGCTTAAGGAACGTAGTTGTCCATTGCCCGGGGGGGGCTTGTGGGGTCCCTTTATCGAAAAGAATTAAGCTAAAATAAGAGCCGCATTCGACTCTCCAATGGGAGGTGAATGCGGCTTTATTCTTGGTTATCCGTATAGAACAATTCAACGATTAGATCTTCATTGTAATTTCCAAAACCTTTGCCAAAAAGAGTAATCCCGCCAATATGCTCGGCATCTTCATCTACGGAAAGCTTGAAAGACCACTGTTTGTCACGGATATTCACTTGATCAAGGGTAACTTCTGAGAGCTTCAAACCATCCATAAATGTACCTTTTGCTGTAATGCGCAGCTGCTTGAGCAAGCCGTATTGGTTCGTGAGTGCTGGCCACCAGGCCGGTGTATATTTACCACGGCTATCCCCGTAGTCACCAGGACTTGTCCAGAATCCAAGCTTCACTCCGTTCAGAGTGAATGTGATATCCGAAGGCCAATTATTATTAATGGAAGGTGCTTCGGAAGCAATTTCCATGGTTATAATCAATTCCTCAGGATGCTGGCTGGAGAGTAGGAAATTAGGGATTTTATATTCAATAAATCCTTTGCCGAACCAAAGAATCCCCGCATTCATACGCTCAAGATCCCAGAAATATCGGGGATCATCAAAACTGCCGATCACTTTCTCAGTAGTTGCAAGACCACAGGTGGGCTCGATCAGGAAGTCGGAATAATGTCCAACCGGAATTTCCTTACGATAACTTTTGCGCTCATTGATTTGTCTGCCTGGAAAGGTGATTTCTGCTCCTTCAGCAGCTAGAGTACAGATCTTTTGCAGACCACTTCGACCAGGTGCCATATGCGTCTGGATCAGGCCGGCAGCTTCCAGCTTACGCACATGCATAGTCATAATGGCGCTGCTTAAATTTACTGCTGCGGCCAATTCCTTAACATTCATAGGATTTTCGGCAAGCAAACGCAACATGTGTAGGCGTACTGAGCTGGCTAAAGCTTCATAGACGGGAAGGGATTCTTCCGACAGGTCAAGTTTCATAAATGGCCTCCAATTAAAATTTATGGGCTAATCGCCGATGATTAAGAAATTTATTAATAACAATATAAAAATCGACGTTTATCTCGGACGTATAGTTAATGATTATATTAGTTAAATACTTTTTTTACAATATGGGACTTTAAAAAAAGAACGGAGCCTGTGGCTCCGCTCTCTCTTTTCAAATCAAGTCTTGCTTAATCTACGTTCGAGCTATACTCTGCCTGTACTTCATCTGACTTGAGCGCTCTGCTGTAAATCTTCAGTTCATCAATCATACCCTGAAATGGTGCATCCCAATAGTTGACGCCTAGAGCGAAAACACCATTCTTATTCTTAAAGACATTCGGGAAGCCCTCACCAGAGAACTGCTCTACTCCGTTGAGGTAAACTTTTACGGTTCCATTGCTGACCGTAAACGCAACATGTGTCCATGTATTTACTGGAATCTTCATGGCAGAAATAGCATCATACCAAGCTTCTCCGGACCATAACAACGTTTTACCGCCACCGTTCTGAGGAACGAAGCTAATCCAGCTATTTTTAGTGGCAGCGCCGAAGAAAGTAGTTGTTGCATCTGTAAGTTGTTCAGGGTTTAGCCACATAGATACGGTGTAGGTATTGCTGTCAATTAATCCATCAGGCAAACGGATACCGGAGGTACCGTTGAATATTGCAGCTTGACCGAGGACACCGTTACCGTATGTGATATTGCCTACTGTTGGGCTATCTACTTTTGCTCCTGTAACTTCGCCTTTTCCGTTCAATTGGAAGGAGTCATCCAGGTCGCCATCAAAAGCATAATGAGCTACTTTTCCATCAGTTACATTTACTGTGTAGCTGGCTGAAACTTCGCTTCCATCAGTCGCTGTTGCAGTAATTACAGCTTGGCCACCGACAGTTAGTGCTGTTACTATTCCGCTCGCTGCGTCAACAGCCACTACGCTGGAATCGCTAGAGCTCCAAGTTAGCGCCTTATTTCCGGCATTGGTCGGAAGCACACTTACTTGAGGGGTGAAAGTATTTCCTACAGCTACTGATTTAACAGCTTCACTGAATGAAATATTACTTACTTTGATGTTCGTATCAGGCTCACCGTTTACAAGCCAGCCAACAGCTTCCGCAGACAATGCTCTATCATACACGCGGAATTTATCAACCAAACCTTTGTAGGGTGCATCCCAATAGTTCACACCAAGAGCAAATACGCCGTCTTCTGTATCAAAAATATCTGTGAATCCTTTTCCGGAGGATTTCAATACACCATTTACATACATATTGACTGTTCCAGCATTGTAAGTGAAGGCTACATGCGTCCACTGGTTAACTGGAATTTGTAAGCCTGTATCAGCATCCAGCCAAGTCTCGCTACCGAACCAGAGTCTAGTGGTTGCTCCACCGTTTCCATAAGGCAGGAGACTGAACCAGTTCGTTTCGGTTTTAGCACCGAAGAATACAGGAGTAAAAGCTTTTAATTCGGATGGATTCAGCCACATCCCTACCGAGTATGCGCTACTTTGAATTAATCCGTCAGGTAGACGAACACCGGATTTGCCATCAAACTTGGCTGCCTGACCGTCTTTACCAGCCTCAAAAGTGATGTCTCCATCCTCAGTGTTGTTGATCAGATTTCCGGTGACTATGCCGTCAGCTGTACGATCACCATTTTCTGCAAGGTCGCCATCAAAGTCAAAGGCAGCTACTAAGCCGTCTTCCAGTTGCGTGCTCTTTTTTTCCATAACAACGGCGGTGAAGGTTTTAGTTACTGCGACTTCGCCTAGCTTAATTGTAGCAGTCAGTTCAACTGTAGCGTTTCCAAGTCCAAGTTCAGGACGAGTAACCTTACCATTGTTACCAATTACGGCCTCATTGGAAGAGGACCATGAAATTTCTGCTCCGCGCAAGCCTTCCGTAGGGAGGGTGATGTCATCGTATATTTTTCTTGTGTCACCAATACTCAAGCCTGCAGCAATATTGTTCAAAATCTGCTCAACGCTCATCGATTCCATCTGGCTGCCCCAGATAGTGATTCCTTGATCTGACATTGCGGTGAACGTCATAACATGCTGTTGGCGTGAGGAATCCCATTGCTTCACAAATACACCTTTGTAGAGATGTTGTACGGTGTTTCCATTTTCCGTTTCGTTAATAAGCAAATGAGCGAAGTACTCATCCTTCAATTCCCAAGTTCCGGTTAACGATCCAGCGATCGTTCCGTCACTTTTCAGCTCGATATCTACTGTAGGCTTGATGATGCCTGAAACATCTTTGCCGTGGTTAACGAACTGATAAGAGCCGACAACATTATCCCGTGCTACAGCCCCAATAGTTTCACCCGTGTAACGATGTACGGCAGTTACTGGCCAGCCATCTTCGTTAGTGAACATTTGATGCACACGAAGTTCATGTGTTTCACCACGGAGTGGGAAACGAGTGTGGAAGAAGTTAAATATTTTACCCGTTTCATCATCATATTGTACCGAGTTATGTCCTGAGGACACATAACCATACGTTTGGAAATTCGGGTCTGCATTTT
The DNA here is from genome assembly GCF_037963285.1 of Paenibacillus sp. FSL H3-0329. Taxonomy (NCBI): domain Bacteria; kingdom Bacillati; phylum Bacillota; class Bacilli; order Caryophanales; family Paenibacillaceae; genus Paenibacillus; species Paenibacillus sp. FSL H3-0329. Next base: position 1,825,371 of record NZ_CP150150.1, read on the forward strand.
GATTTGTAAACATGAAGTTTCCTAATAGCTTATTACCATATGGTGTGTTGTCACCATCGGTAGTTAGAACAGCATTCTGTCCTGCTGCATCCGTATAAGGGCCGTCCGGATTTGTTGAACGGAACTGCCGCATGCTGTAACCGCCTTTGGAGTCAAGTCCACCGTAAGTTACATACAAGAAGTAGTAACCAGTCTCCTTGTCGTAAACGATATACGGACCTTCACCCGATTTGGTCATTCCGCCAGAAATATGGGTTCCGAAATAGCGGTCGATAAGACGTCCATCAGCGGTCTTTCCATCTTTGCCTGGATATTTAGGTTCTCCGGTAGCTGGATCAATCTCCAGAATGAATATACCACCTGACCATGAACCATAAGTCATCCAAAGCTTGTTGTCTTTGTCGTAGAAAATAGTTGGGTCAATTGCATTTGTATAGGTTTTGTTTTGATACAAACCACCTGCATTAAACCAATCTGGATTGACACCTTCCAACGTTCCATTGTCGATAAGGTCCTTGATATTTGTATTGTCCCATTTCTTATTTACTTTACTGTCACTGTCATAAGCCTCTTCCTTGGTGAAACCGGAATAAATTACGGTATTTTCATAAGTATAAGGCCCTTCGATATTTTGCGAAGTGGCGTAGCCAATCGCCGAACGGATATAAGTAGAAGAAGCGCTGTAATACATCATATAAGCGCCAGTTGTTCCATCAGCGTTCTTATAATCGTTATTCCAGAATACGTCCGGTGCCCAGATGGAGAATCCGCCTTTACTGTCCGAATCGTTCTCGCCAGCCCATTTAAAGGATTCTGCCAGATTCTTGGACAGATCACCAAAAATCACGTTGCCCGGTGTTGTATAACCATTAGTGAACTGTGTCCAGTTCATCAGATCATCTGATTTGGCCGCATCGATATGGGAGCCAAATACATAATAAGTTCCATTATCCACAACCACCGATGGATCATGCACCGAGACATTGGTGAGTGCTGGTGCAGTTGCTCCCGGACTAGGTGTAGCCGTCGGATTTGGTGTAGCCGTCGGATTTGGTGTAGCTGTTGGATTTGGTGTAGCTGTTGGATTTGGTGTAGCCGTTGGATCTGGTGTAGCAGTTGGAGCCGGAGTAGCTGTAACTTCCGGAGCTGATGTAGCAACAGAACCGCTGTTAGATCCACCAGTACCAGTGGTTGCCGTAGCCGTTGGAGTTGGTGTTTCAAAATGGATTAGCTGACTGTACTTGCTATCAAAGATAACCTTACCCGTGCCTTGGATGGTTAGGATATCGTTGAAACCAAGGATTAGATTCTTGATTTCCGTACCTGCCTCTACACGCAGCTTGGCTTTTTGCTTCAGTGTAACTTCAGCAATACTGCCTGCTGTCAGATGGAGTGTAGGCTCTCCCAACGCTTGAAGCTCAACGGAATCAAAGCTTCCTCTCAGCTTGAGGATGGAATCCTTAGGCAGCGTATTCTCAACAATAACCCGGCTGAAACCTGCCCCCGTTAATGCATCTTCCTCTAGTATTGCACCGGAATGTACGCGTACGTTTGGTACAGCACTTGTGCCTCTAGTAACGACGCGCAGCTTGCCGTTATGCTTATCTACTACCATTTCAGCAGCATTGGAGTCGCTTAGTACGACACTGTTCTCACCGCCACCGGCAACGAATACTTTTCCCTTAACAGTGACATTATTCAGTGTGATATCGCCCTCAGCAATACCTTCGGTAAGGTAGAGATTCCCTGAGATTGTGGAGTTTTTCAACTCTACGCCTGGGCTGCTGATAACCATATTCCGAGTGTTAATCCCCGAATAGCTTCCGCTCTTAGGTGTGATTTCTCCGCCCAGCTTCTCAATCATGCGCAGTGCTTCCGCTCTTGTTACAGCCTGAGTTCCTTTAAAGCTGCCGTCAGTGTAGCCTTGCAGATAACCTTCACCAAGTAAAGACAATACTGCTTCTTGGCTCCATTCTGGCAAATCAGCAGCATCTTTTGGTGCAGAAGTGCCAACAGATGAGTTGAGTTGGAACAGTCTGTATAACATTACTGCAGCTTCTTGACGACTTACTTGCTGTGCGGGTCGGAAGGTGCCATCGCTGTATCCTGTCACATATCCTGCAGCGGTTGCTTTTTGGATATCGCTGTAGTAAGTACCTATCGTGGAAACATCCGTGAAGCCAATTTCGGCTTTTTCCTGCAAATTAAAGACCCGATTAACCAGAGTAACCCACTCTGCACGGTTGATTTCTTGATTTGGCTTATATATTCCGTTTCCGTAACCCAGAATCAAGCCCTTATCTACCCAAGATTGAAAATCCTTCTGTGCCCAGTGGCCGGAATAATCGGCGATTTGTTGCTGAGTGGATAATGCGACTGATTTGGAATCGCTTGCAGAAGCTGCAGAAATTAATGGAGCAGGCACTAATAGAGTGAGTGCAAGCAGGGAAGCGGTTAGTTTACCAGTAGTTTTTCTCAAATGTATGATCCTCCGATTCTAGTGATGTAGAGCTTGTACACGCGTATTTTTCCAATTCCTCCCTTCTTAACTGAAAAAAATGTAAAACGCTTACATAAATAGCTACTAAAAAAACGCTTTCGTATATGAAAATGGTTTTAATTTATGTATTACTAAACCATAACAAGGAAAACGTTTTATAATGCTCTCATTTTAAGCATGATATCAGCAAATAGTCAAATAGAAATTTATAAATCCGTGAATCTTTTTATATTTTTATAAATTATAAATTCAAAATAGAGGAAAATGATTTAACTACTGGTGATTAATGCTGAAGTGGATAAGAGTGAAATTTGGTGAATGGATGACTAGGCGGGATATATCAGCATGGATAAAGAGAGGGGGTAGGGCATAACGGGTGGGGGGGAGCTAAGGAAGAATAGCTAATTAGTTGTTCACCCCCGCAAAAAGAACCAGTTTTGCTTAGAACATAAAAGAAAAATTTACAGATAGTACAATTTGAAAATGATATCTTGATCATGGTTTCCGAATTTTTTCCCGAAAATCGTTGCTCCTCCTACGTGCTTTGCATCTTCCTTCACTTCGATCCGAAAGGTCCAACGGTCACAAGTCGTATCTAAATCCTCAATCGAAACCTGAGACAGCGGGTCACCGTCAATGTAAGTTCCATTGTGGTTTGTAATTCTAATCGTTTTTAGCAATCCGTATTGATTGATATTGTGTGGCCACCATTCCGGTGTGAATTTACCTCTAGCATCAGCGAAATCCCCGGGGCTCGTCCAAGTCCCTAATTCCAAGCCATTCAAAGAAAAGGTGATGTCTGAAGGCCATACGTCATTAGCAAAGGGGAATTCGGAAGAAAGCTCCAAGCTAATTTCAAATTGCTGTAGGGTTTCCTCTTTTTTTAGGAAATTAGCGATATTATATTGCACATAACCTTGAGTGAACCAGAGAATCTCTGCGTCCACTCTTTTAGAATCCATGAAATACTTAGGTTCGTCTACTCTGCCGATAAACTCCTTATCCGTAGCAAGTCCGCAAGTAGGTTTCAGATCATAATCGGTATAATGACCAATCGGCACTGATGTCTCGTAGGAGGCAAAGGAGTGAAAGATTTTCTTCGGGAAGTTAATCTCAATATGATCCACCCTAAGGATTGAGATTTTTTGCATTCCTGATTTACCAGGCACCTTTTCCGTTTTTATGAGCCCTGCATCTTCTAGTTTTTTAATGTGTTTGGTAACGATAGGACTGCTTATTTTAAGTTCTTCTGCCAAATCTTTGATGTTCATCTTATTTTTGGAGAGCAACTGAATAATTTTGATGCGTACTTCACTCGCTAAAGCTTCGTAAACAACAAGAGAGGATTTGTCGATTTCCAACTGCATTTTACCCACTTCTTTCAAAGTTATTTCATATACTGTAAAGTTTATTAATCTATATATAAAGTAACATGAAAGGTAACCGAAGTAAATATAATATCGCTTTCATCTCCGAGAGATGAATCAAAAGGTTAATTAAACGAAAAAAAATTCTGTTAAGTTTATTTAAATGTTATTGACTACGCTTTCACAATGAATGTATACTAATCTCAAGTTAATCGTTTTCAAAGAAAGTGAACATGAATGGTTATCTTAACATTACAGCTGCAGGGGGAGAGAGTAATGAAAAAGAAATTTGGAGTTTTATTAGCAACGGTTCTAACATTATCGACAGTTTTGGCAGGATGCGGTGGTAAAGATGATAGTAAGACGATTACGTTCTGGACACCGCTGACCGGTGATGACGGTGCTTATATGGATCAAATTGTTAAAAACTACAATGCAACGAATCCCGAAATTAAAGTAAAACATGTTATTACGGCTGATATGTACACAAAGATTTCTACAGTTTTGGCATCTAGCAAAGGTGTTCCTGATTTAGCAATTATCCATGCTGACCGTGTTCCTGGATTTGTTAAACAAGGTGTACTGGAATCCATGCAAGATACCGTATTGCCAGCACAACCTGAACTGAAAGCTGAAAATTACTTACCACAAGCTTGGAACACTGGTAATATCGATGGAACTCAATACACAGTTCCTCTTGATATTCATAGTAACGTAATGTATTACAATAAAGATTTGCTGAAAAAGTATAATGCTGAATCTTTCTTGGATGATAACGTTGTTACTATTGATGAAATGCTTTCCTTACAAGGTAAATTGGATGAAGGCGATTACGTAGTTAATGATGCTTTGCTGGGCTGGGTTATCTTGGCTCAAATTCAAGATTTGGGCGGCGATATCCAAGTTGATGGAAAACCGGCTGTTAACACCCCTGTCTTTAAACAAGCGTTTGAAAATGTTAAGAAAATCGCCGATGCTGGCCTTATGACTCCATTTGGTGAAGACGGTTACTTGATGTTCCAATCTCAAAATGTACTTTTCTCGACAGACGGAACTTGGAGTTCTACAGCACATGCTGGGGTTGAAGGCTTGAACTTTGGCGTGACCAATGTTTATTCTCCTACTCCTGACAAATTCACCAACAGATCTTCCTCTCACTTGTTCGCTATGTTGAAAAATGATAAGAGAACAGACGAAAAAGAAGTAGGTATTGCTAACTTCTTGGAATATGTTCGTACGAATTCGATGGAATGGGCAAAAGCTGGACAAAACGTAGCTAGTAACGTAGTTAACCAAAGCCCTGAGTACAAAGACTATATGCAATCCTTCTTTACATCTGATGAAAAAGAAATCGAATCCCTTTACATTTACACATATGAATACTACCCATACATTGCGGAAGCTGTAGATACTTACTGTGCGGATATCGTTCGTGGCAACGTTGATATTGATGAGACTTTGGCAACGATGCAAAAATTTGTTGAAGATAAAATTGCGGAAAGCAGCAGTGCAGCAAAATAAAGCAAAATAGAATAGATTGTACGAAGTAATGTGCCATGTTATGGTGCATTACTTTGTGCAAAAGGAGAAATGAATTCCTATGAAAAAGAAAATCAATTGGGCACCTGCTTTCTTTGTAGGTCCGCATGTCATTTTGTTTGCTGTCTTCATTTTATTGCCAACGATTTATGGGATTTATGCTTCATTTACAAAATGGAATTTAATGAGTGATCCGGTATGGGTAGGCTTTGATAACTATAAAGCTATTCTTTTTGACGGCGGATCAACCTTTCATACTCAATTTTTCAGAGGCCTAAAAAACACATTGATTTTCGTTGCTTTGTCTGTTCCGCTGCTGATTATTATTCCATTAATGGTTGCGGTGGCGTTGGAGCATAAAAAAGTTAAAATGAAGAGCTTAATTCAATCTATTCTTTATATTCCTGGCTTGATTTCAATTTCTGCGGCAGCACTGATTTGGCTGTTGATCTTTAATAAGCAACTAGGGATCACTGGTAATCTGTTTGGATCACAAATTGCTTGGCCTGCAAATCAACCCTATGCGTGGATTATTATCATTGTAATTACTTTATGGGGTGGTATTGGGGGCAACATGATTATCTATCGTGCTTCCTTAAGTGGCGTGGCTCAAGAGTTATATGAATCAGCGGAGCTCGATGGTGCGGGTTCAATTAAAAGATTCACTAGTATTACCTTGCCATCTATTCGTTTTCCATTAATTTATACCTTTGTTATGACAACTGCGGGTGCCTTTAATGTATTCGGCCAACCGTTAATGATGACCGATGGTGGACCTCGACAAAGTACACACGTTCTAATGATGTATATTCGTCAATTAGCTTTCGGTAACGGTGAATCCATCGCCGGGATGGCATCAGCTATGGCAGTTTTACTGGGATTAGTTATTTTGGTGATCTCAGCACTGCAATATTATGTAATGAACCGAAATGCTTCATAGGGTTCGCAGAAACTAATTGACTAACAAGGAAATGGAAAAGGTAGGTGTACTAAAATGTCAAACCAGGCAGTAAATCCAGTTGTAAATACAACAGGCAAAATAAAAGGCTCCTCCAGTGTAAGTATTTCAAAATATATATCCTATATATTTCTAGGTATCCTATGTGTGATTTGGATCATTCCTGTTATATTCGGGATTTCCACCTCATTTAGATCACAAACGGAAGTAGTATCCTCGGGCTTTAGACTATTTCCTAAAGAGTGGGTCTTTGAGAACTACGTTACGATCCTAAACAATACTTCTACAGCTCCAATTCTACGTTGGTTAGGTAACTCATTGTTTATTGCTACATCTCACACCATTCTGGTTGTTATTGTTATTTCGATTACAGGTTTTGGTTACACCCGTATTAAGTTTAAAGGAAGAGACACATTGTTCTTTACTTTGCTGGGGATCTCCTTCTTCCCGGGTGTTGTTAACTTGATTCCTTCGTATAAAATCATTGACTCCTTTGGTTGGGTGAACACTTCCTGGGCTATGATTATCCCTGGTCTTGCGGGTATGGGTAATATCTTCTTGGTCAGACAGTTTATGAACGGTATCCCAAAAGAATTAGATGAATCGGCTAAAGTTGATGGTGCAAGTGACTTTAGAATTTTCGCGCAAATTATATTGCCGTTAGTTAAACCAATACTAATTGTTTGCGGATTGTTCTCCTTTACTGGATCTTGGAATGACTTCCTCTGGCCGGTTATCGTGTACACAGACGTAGACAAAATGCCAATTACCGCTGGTTTGCTCTTATTGCAAGACATCTACGGAAACTATCGTATGATCGGACAATTAATGGGCTCGGCAATCATGGCGATTATTCCAACATTGCTGCTATTCGTTTTTGCACAAAAATACTTCGTTCAATCCATCAACCTGAATTCGGGTATCAAAGGTTAGATCGAATGAACTTAAACTTAAATACACCTTGACTTCTTATAGGAAGGGTGTGTTTTGGTGACCTGCAAATATAAAAAAAGAGATAAATATAGGAGTTGTCATTGTGAGAGAATTTAATGTGAAAAATCCACTAGTTGAGCAACGAGCAGATCCTTGGATCTATAAACATACTGACGGGTACTACTATTTCATAGCTTCAGTTCCGGAGTTCGATAGAATTGAGCTTCGCCGTTCTGAATCCATTCAAGGATTAGCTGAGGCTGAAGGGAAGACCATTTGGGTTAAGCATGAAACGGGCTTGATGAGTGCTAATATCTGGGCGCCAGAGATTCATTATATTGATGGGAAATGGTACGTGTATTATGCAGCTGCACATACCTCTGATACGAAAGATGGTTTATTTGATCATCGCATGTTTGCGTTAGAAAACCCATCCGCAAATCCTTTAGAGGGTGAATGGGTGGAAAAGGGTCAAATAAAAACAAAATGGGAATCTTTTGCCTTGGATGCAACAACTTTTGAGCATAAAGGAGTTAGATATTACGTTTGGGCACAAAAAGATCCTGCTATCCCTGGCAATTCAAATATTTATATTTCCGAAATGGAGAACCCTTGGACACTAAAAGGTGAGCAGGTGTGCATCACTACTCCTGAATACGATTGGGAAAAAATCGGATTTTTGGTGAACGAAGGCGCGGCAATCCTTAAGCGTAATGGACGTATTTTCATGACATTCTCAGCTAGTGCAACAGATCACAACTATTGTATGGGATTATTGACTGCTGATGAGAATAGTGATTTAATGGATCCAAAATCATGGGTCAAGACACCTGAACCTGTGTTTACGACTTCTGAGGAAAATGGCCAATATGGTCCGGGACATAATAGCTTTACTGTCTCTGAGGATGGCACACAGGATATCCTTGTTTTCCATGCTAGAAGCTATAAGGAAATTGTCGGAGATCCGCTTTACGATCCGAATCGTCACGCACGTGTGCAAGTAATCCAGTGGAATGAAGATGGAACGCCAAACTTTGGTGTACCTAGACCGGATACGAAATAAAAAGGGATTTGTCGCATAAAACAACAGAGCAATGATTCTCCCAGAGGTGGAGAAACACTGCTCTGTTGTTTTTTATAAGAGTCATAGTTATAACCCTCCTGAGGCTTAAGGACTCAGCTGACGCTATTTGCAATTTTTTAGTCATTTGAGTAAGGTTGCGGACCCCAGTGCAGCTATTCCTTTAGAAAAGGTTCATTTTTGCTGATCTTCAAGCCAATAACGACTTTAGGGTCCGTTAGGTACGCAAATTTGTGATAAAGTTGCATTTAAGGTCAACGGTGTCCGATAGTTGCTTCGGGAACGCGTAAAAGCGAGTTGATCAAGTGAGGTACTCTTATAATGGAAGATCCCGTCTTCTGAACAGCTCTACTCCCAAGGAAAAGGTGAACACTCCGATCAACAGCAGCCAACTGGAGACCTGAATAATCTCCACGTTGCCCTGAACGATTTCCCCGGGTTGATAGAAGGAGAATAAGGTTAGGAAACGCAGTCCTTCCAGTTTGTCGCTTATTTTACCGAGTAGATCCAGAGTGAAAAATCCGAAGGCGATGGCGCCGGAAATTCCGAGTGCTTTTTTCTCGTCATTACATACAGAGGACACGAGAAAGGTAAGGCCGCCTACCGCAAAAAATAATAAAAAGGCCACGGTATTCAGCTGAGCGAAGCGACCGCTGTTAAAGTCATATTCACTGCCAAGAAACCATGCTTTACCTAATAATCCGGCGAGGGTGGTTACACCCATAATTAAGAGCAATGCTGTAGTGAGTACAAGTGCCTGCGTGGTGGCGACTTTTCTCCGTGTAGTTGGGGCTATGAGCAGATAAGCCATGGAGCCGCGATCCACGAGTCGAGCCATTAGCTGCGTTGACATTTGCACACAAACTATGGAAAGAATCAGAACTAGTATAAGTCCATAATATTCTCCGGAGATAAAAGCTTCAGCACTGGTAAAACCGCTATTTAGCCCAAAGGCTTTACCCACACCCTCTGGCATCGCCTTAATAAGGTCATCAATTGCTTGTGTACTCCCCGCAATCCCAGGATAAAGCCAGATCATAAACAAAATATAGAAGGCAGAACCAAAGGCGTAATTCAATATTCCTTTCAGGTTCACTCGCATCATTTCCTTATAGAGCGGAAGATTCATTGCACTGCCCCCTCGCGGTCATAATAGTCCATGAAGATGTCCTCCAGATTCTGCGTGAATACGTCGATGCTGCGGACATTGTATTTTCCAGTTTCCCGGATGAATCGGTCATAATTGCCCTGCACAGCTATGCGGACCCTATTTCCCTCGTGAGCTTCCACTTGTAGGCCGGAGGCGGCAAAATTCACTGCATCTTCACTATTCGCAAAAATGACCTCAAACAGCTTCCGTTGCATCGATTGCAGTTCATGAATATTTTTTACGGTGATAATCCGTCCGTTTTTGATAATTGCGGCGCGGTCACAGGTGCGTTCAATTTCTTGAAAGCTGTGTGAGGACATGAGAAAGGTGGTTCCGGCTGATTTTTCCTCCAGTACCAGATCAATAAATACCTTTTGCATGAGCGGGTCGAGACCCGAGGTAGGTTCATCCAGAATAATAACGTCAGGACTGTGCATAAAAGCAGCGACGATTCCGACCTTTTGCTTCATTCCCTTTGACATTTTTCGGATCGGAGTGGTGGCATCAAATTGCAAACGTTCAATCAGCTGCTCGCGTTTGGTAGTATTTTTGATTCCCTGCATGGCTGAGATAAATTTAAGGAAAGAAAGACCCGTCATCCCATCAAAAAAGTTGATTTCACCGGGTAAGTAGCCGATATGCTTCTGGACTGTCCCTTGTGCCTTCCATACATCAAGCCCATGGATACTCGCATGCCCTTGATCTGGTTTCATAAAACCCATGATATGCCGTATGGTCGTCGATTTACCCGCACCGTTAGGACCCAGAAATCCAAAAACCTCGCCTTTATTTACGGTAAATGTTACATCTTCGATTCCTTTGCCATTCGAAAATCGTTTAGTTAAGCCTTCTACTACCAGCATGCTGCCACCCCCGCCGTAAAAATAATGAACTAATATGAATTGAATATTTCATATGTTATATTATTCCTAGTGGTTAATGAAGTCAATATAATTATGAAATAATTGAAATGGAATATTTCATTAAATTTAAATACGCATACTTAATAACGAAGTTAGGGTGGAAGCTATGAATGGATTTGAGAAGAGAGCAGCACAGATTAAATTCAAAATTATGAAAACTACCATGGAGATGCTCAAGAACTGGGAACCGAAACGTCTACGGATCGCTGATATTGCGAAAGAAGCAGGGGTCTCTCAGGTGACGATTTATAATTATTTTGGCAGTAAGGAAGCGCTGCTTAGTGAGTCTTTTAAGGACTTTGTTCAGAAGGAAATTCAGGAGTTTGAAGATTACATTTATCAAGAGCATTCTCTAAAGGAGATTATTGGTTACATTCTAACCATGGAAAGGCAAACTTACAGCGGTTTATCTCCCGCGACTGTGAAGGAGCTTATGGTTGAGGATCAAGAAATGTTCCGTTATATTGAGGAACGATATGCGAATGACATTTTGCCGGTGCTGGTGAAGATGGTTGAGGATGGGAAAGCCCGGGGAGAAATCTCAAATAAAGTATCCACCAAAGGGATACTTTCACTAATGGGGATGTATATGCGTAATGCGGGTGAACTTCTAGACGAAGCTAGCAAACAGGAAGATATGGATGCCTTCATCGAGGAAGCCATCCATATTTTCTTCTATGGCATTTGCGGGAAAGAGTAAGGGGAGCTTGAGCTGCGAGAGCATCACCCTTAATTGATCAGGTGAACAGCGGATTTCCAGTCATGCCGACCCAAAGAGCGGATTGTTCAAGCTGGGCAGCAAGCTGAAGCAGCAAATCTTCACGACCTTTGTTCGCCATGACTTGAACGCCTAGCGGCAGGCCAGTTGCTGACTTATGGACGGGCACACTCATTGCAGGCTGGCCTGTCAGATTTGCGAGCTGGGTGAACGGTGTATAGGTTAGGCTTGGCTCAAACATCTCGTAAATTAAGCGGCTCTGTTCTTCTTTTGGCAATTCGTTTACGTGCAGCAGCTTTGCTATCTCTGCAGGTTTATGCGTTAATTCACCAATTTTGGGAGCGGAGTTTGCATTCGTAGGTGTTATATATAAGTCGTAATGATTAAACAGTTCCGCCATTTGGGCGGCTGCAACGTCCCATTCATCCAGACTATGTACGAATTCGGCCGCTGAAACATTTTTTCCGGTCTCACCAAGAACCCACGTAATGATATCGACATCGTCAGCAGTTATGGAACGTCCCATATTTCTCTCCAGGGAGACGAACATGGCTGCTACCTCTCCGGCATTCATCGTATAGTAGTTCTCCATCAGTCTTGTGCCATTCACAGGACTTTCTGTTTCTTCAACCGCATGTCCTTCAGCTTCGAGCCATTTCACGGTTTTGAGAACAGCATTTACGGCCTCTTCAGAGACAGGCGTACCTACTGGGGAAGCAGTCGTAAATCCAATTCGTAGTTTACGTTGCGTAGGCTTAAACAGATCATCCAGATATACGCCCGGATATAACGGAGTCTGGAAGGCGGCTTCTGGCTGCACAACCTGCAGCAGATCTAACATAGCAGCGCTATCGCGAACGGACCGGGTTAAGGCAAAATCAATAGAAGCCCCTTGCCATTGACGGCCGACTCCGGGTCCTACTGGTGTGCGCCCGCGCGTGGGTTTAAGTCCGAATAAGCCTGTGAATGAGGCGGGAATACGGATGGACCCACCACCATCACTGGCTCCTGCTACTGGAACGATACCAGAAGCAACAGCTGCCGCGGCTCCGCCACTCGAACCTCCAGGAGAATATTCGAGATTCCAAGGATTACGAGCAGGTCCATGGAGGACATTCTCTGTAATGTTTTTTAAGCCGAACTCTGGTGTGTTCGTATGGCCAAGTGGAATGAAGCCGGCTTTCCTAATCCGTGCAACATAATTTGAATCCCACCGCGCGACATTGTTCTTCATCAGCATAGCCCCACAAGTGATGGGCTCGCCAGCGATAGATTGGGAAATATCCTTTAATAGAAACGGAACGCCAGCAAACGGCCGAGTGTTATCCTGAACAGGCATCTCGTCGGCTTCTCTAAGAGCAGCTTCCCGGCGGGTGCGCACCACCGCATTTATGACCGGATTGACCTCATCTAACCGAGCAAAGGCGGCTTCGACCAGCTCACGAGGTGAAATTTCACGTGCTTTGACAAGTGAAGCAAGTCCTAGAGCGTCATAGGTAGAGTAAGAAAAGGTCAAATTAATACCCACTTTCAATTTAGGATGATTATTATATTATACATCCCATTAGTTATTTTTTGAAAATGGGTAATCTGACATCTATCAATTCTTTTTTACGTCATATTAGGCTATACTTAGTGTTAAATGATTTTATGGGGTGTACTGATGAACGAAGAGAAATATCAGAATGTGGATGGATTAATGGAGGCTTTCCAACAATTCGCTAGAATGAACTGGCGTAAAACTACGATTTGGGGCTTGAAGCCAAGTGAGGTCCGGATGTTGGTTTCTTTAAAGCTTGGTAAAGAACGGGAAGGGAAGAAGGGACAGACGGTTTCGGAGATTAGCAAGTTTCTGAAAGTCACCTCTCCTACGGTTACCCAAATGCTCAATAGTCTGATTGCACAAGGATATGTGGTGCGTACTTCCGATGCACAGGATCGCCGAGTTAGTGAGATCACGCTTACGGAAAAAGGGGAGCATCTGGCTGAGATGGCCGTAACGAAATCCCGGAATACCTTTAAAGGTATGATTGATTACATGGGCAAAGAACAGACGGATACGTTAATGGAGCTGTTAAACGGAGTTTACGTTTACTTCGAAGAATTGAATGATCAATCAAACGAATCCTAGCCCTTCTTATCAAAAAGAGATGCCGCACAGCCTAAGCTGTTTACGGACATCTCTAATGTAAGGTTATTTGTGATTAATGTGCAGCAGGCACAGATTTTTCGAGTTTTTTACTCCCGGTTTTATCCTCTGCGTGTGCCTCCATTTTTTTCTCTCCACTACGTAATGGAATCTCTTTAAGGAACAGAACGAGCAGTGCTGCGATAACTAACAGCGCCGTACCACTTAAGAACACAACTGTCAGGGAATCGCTCAGTGCGTTCCGCAGCATCTCAATCAATTGATTGAAGAGCGGCTGGATTTGCTCTGGCAATGTTGCATGCAATTCCTTTAGTTTAGGTTGATCTAGCAACATTTGAGGGTTCATAAATGCAGAAAGCTGTTTAGCGGATTCAGGATCGAGTTTGGATAAATCCGGACCTTTGCCTGAAGATACCGCTGCCTCTAATTTTTTCGTTAATGAGGAGTTCATAATGGTACCCATGATGGCAATACCTATGGTTCCACCTAAATTACGGAATAAAGTATTTGTAGCAGTAGCAACACCTAGCATTGAAGGAGCAACAGCATTTTGTACGGTTAGAGTAAATACGGGCATCGATAGTCCTAACCCAACCCCGAAGATAATCATGCTGACTACAGCCGTAGCAATGTTACTCATAAAGGCCATTAATATCATGGCTACAACCATGAATGGCATCCCCATTAGAGCATAACGTTTATATTTTCCTGTTTTGGAGATCCATCTTCCCACTAAAGTACTTAGTACAATCATAGTAAGTGACATTGGCATATTGATAAAACCAGATTTAGTTGGGGAGACGCCCTCTACCCCTTGCACAAAGAAGGGCAGGTAGATCATTGCGCCCATCATACCGGCATTCATCAGGAAACCGACAATCATTGAGATGGATACGATGGAGTTTTTAAATAAGGATAATGGCAATACGGGGCTCTTAGCTTTACGCTCAATCAGAATCAGGATAATCAGACCCAGAATGGAAGCCCCAAACAAGCCGAGAATCTCCGGAGAACCCCAGTCATATTTTGTTCCTGCCCATGAAAAGCCGAGCAAGAGCGCAACAATGGTCAGGGAAAGGAAAATGGAGCCTAAATAGTCAATGGACTCAGATGTAGAACGCGTTGTTTTAGGGAACATTTTCAAAATCATAAAGAAGGCCACGATACCGAAAGGCAAGAAGATCCAGAAGATCCATTTCCAAGCCATGTGATCTACCATGAATCCGCCAAGAGTAGGACCAATTACGCTGGAGAAACCAAATATCGCCATCATAATTCCAGTCCACTTGGCTCTCTCTCTTGGAGCGAACAAATCACCTACAGCGGTTACGGTAGCCGACATTAGAATCCCGCCGCCTAGACCTTGAATCCCGCGATAAGTGATCATTTGAAAAATGTTGGTCGACAATCCGGATAGGAACGCACCTATAATAAAAATGACAATCCCTGATAACAGGAAGGGCTTTCTTCCGTAAATATCGGATAACTTACCGACAAGTACGGTAGCAATGGTTGAGGTGAGCATATAGATGGTAATTACCCAGGTATAATGTTCAATGCCTCCAAGCATCGCAATAATTCGGGGCATTGCTGTGCCCACAATTGTCTGGTTGATTGCTGCGAAAAACATAGCCGCCATTAAAGCAATCATAATTGTAACTTTCTTTTTCTGAGTGAGATGCTCCAGAGCAGTTCCTCTCCTTTAACTTCTATATATTGTAGTTTGGGAATTCATGTCGTAATAATTAGGTAGCCAAACTATCATTTATGTATAATACACAAATTCATCAATTAGCACAACAGGTTAATTATTAAATTTTAATTTAAAGAGAATTTGAATTTGACTTGATTTTTTAGGAATAGGTAAGTAATCTAATTAGATTGAGGTATATTGGAGGTGCCCTATGGATACCCATGACAATCAAGAGCAGAAGCTTATCATAGCCCTTGAAAATATAAAGCGTCTGACTGCTCGCCCCTACTCGATTGATGTAGTATCGTATAGAGAGTTTGTTATGATGTACGTCATTCACACTGTAATGAAGCAAAAGAAAGCGACCGAAGGTGACAAACAGCACCGGGGAGTTATGATTTCTAAATTAAGTGACCTGCTCCAGATAAGTAGACCTACTGCCACGCAAATGGCAAATACTTTGGAGGAAAAAGGTTACGTAGTACGTACAACATCCGATACAGATCGTCGGGTCGTATATATCTGTCTGAGTGAGCTTGGAGAGCAGATTTATAGCAGGCAGATGGCATCCTATTCCGGTATTTTGAGTGAAATCACGCAAAAGGTCGGTAAGGAAGAGATCGACCAGCTGATCTTTTTGTGCGATCGTTTTCAAGAAGCGGTGCATGAGGTCAGAAGCCGTCATTTTTTTCCACAGTCGGATGAAGAGTCATTAGTTATAGATTCAGTATAAAAAGCCCAACATCAAAAGATATTCCTGCACACCCGCGGGAACATCTTTTTTTGCATCTTAGAGCAAGGAGCGATTATCATCAGAATATTAGCAATTAGTGACATTCACGGAAGTTATGTAGAATTCAATGCACTGTTATCAAAAGTGAATTATCGCCCAGCGGAGGATAAGCTTATCTTGATGGGAGATTATGTGGATAGAGGGCTGGACAGTAAAGGAATTGTGGAGCAAGTGATGACTCTGCAGCAAGAATGTGGAGCTATAGTTCTCAAAGGAAATCACGATAAAATGGCTTGCGATGCGCTCACCGGCGAAGATGATAAATTGGATACCCATTGGCTTACTAATGGCGGATTTCATACGCTGATGAGTTATTGTGAGGCGGGCTCCGAAGGTTTGCAGGAGGATTTTGGCTGGAAGGATTATATGCAGCTAAAAGAAAAAATTAGGCGGGACTATAGACATCATATAGACTTTCTAAGCACATTGCCGCTTTATCATGAGACGGAAGAACATATTTTTGTTCATGCGGGCATTAATCCATTAATAGAGGATTGGAAGCAGCAGGACCCTTATGATTTTATCTGGATTAGAGAACCCTTTTATAAGAATCCGGTAGTTAGCACTAACAAAACGGTTGTTTTCGGTCATACTTCGACGATGGATCTGCATGATTCAGAAGAAATTTGGTTTAGTCCACTTGGAGATAAAATTGGCATAGATGGTGGCTGCGCATATGGCCAACGACTAAATTGCCTGGAGATTTCCGCAGGGAAATACATAACGCATTTTGTTCGGAATGGTGAGACGCTTTGAGCGTTCTCCCATTTTTTTTAGAATAGTAATGAATTAAACGTTAACTATGTATAAAATAAAGATAGGAGGGGTGCAAATAGGTGAATGCAAACAGCAAATATCATATCCTCATGCAAGGGGCCATCAGCAAGAATGTGAGCGAAACCTGTAAGGAGTTTGGCATTTCCCGGACGATCTATTATAAGTGGTCTAAAGCTTATCAACAACATGGAATGGATGGACTTGGGGAGAAGAAAAAAAAGCCGGTAATGCCTAATAAAGTAGATAAGAAAACGGAAAGATTGATTTTGCAGTACGTCGCCAGATTTCCTGAGGATGGGCCTAGACGCATCTTTTATGAACTGCAAGATGAAGGTATGCAAATAGGGGAATCGGGTATTTATAATGTACTACGTCGAAACGGACTAAATAAACGAATAGAGCGTGAAGCTTACGCCAATCAAATCAAAGCAAAGAAGAGGGATGGCGCACAATCCACTCTCACTAAAGGATTTAAAGAGAAACGGAAAACACTAGATTATAAGATGAAGAATCCGATAAATGCTCATCCCGGGTATATGTGTCAGCAGAGTATCAGCTATTTGGGAGTTTTCCCGAGGGTCGGAAAGGTATATCAATATGTAATTTATGATGCCTACTCCAGACTAGGTCTAGTTAAGCTATACAATCGTAAGTCTACCATTCATTTTATAGATTTTATGCATCTGAAAGTTCTCCCATTGATGAAGACATTAGATTTTCATATCGATAATCTGGTTACGAACAAAAGCCGTGAATTCATTACGAACTGGGACAGAGGAAAACATAAATATAGTGAATTTTTACATAAGAACAATATTAATCAAGTAGCTATAACGGTAGACCAAACAGAGATATTTCAGCCCTTGCAGCAATTTGCGGCGGTGTTGACCAAAGAATTCTACCAGCAGGCTTGGGTAGATGATACGATAGATTCTTTTGAAATTTTAGAAAAGCGCTTACATGAATATTTGAGAACCTACAACTTCAGCAGGCAAATTACAGATGGACCTAATCAAGGTAAAATACCATCGGATGTCGCACTTGCCTATACGGGACAACGAGAAACTTTGCCATTATGGTTATTTACAAGGAGATAACGGATGATGACAAACACGAAGAATAAAGACCGAATTGGGATCATCGGTGCAGGGATTTCTGGGGTTACAGCTGCTTACGAATTAGCGAAAAAAGGATATACCCACATTACCCTCATGGAGAAGTCGGACAGAGTAGGAGGAAAGTGTCATTCTATTGAGTACAAAGGAAAAAGTTATGAAATGGGGACGCTAATCGGCCTGCCCACCTATAAACATACGATGGATTTAATGAGAGATTTTGATCTTATGGATAGGGGACCATTGTTAGAACGTGGATTTTTTGATAATAATGGGAGGAAAACTTCACAGATTCCCATGGAGCAGATAGAGGCGTTTACACAAGAATTCAAACGACTGCCGGATATTCTAAAACGCTATGAGTCTCTCCAAGAACCGGGATTTCTTCACTTACCACCAGATTTATGTCAGCCATTTTCACAGTGGTGTGCAGAGAATAAGCTGTCTGTCCTTGAACAGGTCTACATGCATTATTTTAATACTTTTGGATTCGGTAGTATCCATAATGTGCCCGCTGCATATGTGTTGAAATTTCTAAGCTATGATAATCTGTTGTCGTTTATTGAAATTACGCATATGATAACCTGGCCTAAGGGTGTTACTGAACTGATAAGACGAATGGCCGACCAAGTGAACGATCTCCGCCTGACTTGTGAAGTGCTTTTTATGGAGCAAGAACAAGATGGACAGGTTCGAGTAGAGACGAGTCAGGACATCTTTTATTTTGACAAGGTCATTTATACAGCAGCTTTAGAGCAAATGGGCGATACAGTTAGCCTGTCCAGTGAGGACAAAACCTTATTAGCGAGTATAACGTATGAATGGTTTAGGGTATATGCCTACAGAGTGAAAGGGCTGCCGGAGCTTTCTGGCTATATCCCCCGGAATATGTACCCTGAACGTAAAGGGCATATGATGGCATGGTACTATCGGTGGGCAGATATGGGAACTACGGATCTAGTTACGGTTTATGTAGCAGAGAATGAAGCTATGACTGATCTGGAAATGCGAGAGACGGTAGAAAATAAACTTCGCGAGCTGGGCGGAGAGAGCATTCGACTGTATATGATGAAGCGTTGGAAGCATTTCCCTCATGTGGATTCTGATGCGCTACATGAGGGGTTTTATGAACGGGTTGATCAGATGCAGGGGAACAACAATATCTATTTAGCTGGAGAAATCATGAACTTCCCTACACTTGAGAATTGTATTGTATATGCGAAACACTTGGTTGAACGATTCTTTTAAATAATAGTAAAGAGGAACCTTGTCCACAAAGAAATTTGTCGACAAGGTTTTTTTTACATTCAAGTTAGGTTTGCAGTATATAGTTCTGTAGACATGCATTCTAATAGATTGCTCAGAAGAAAGGTAGAAACTTTGGCGAATCCTAGTGCTATGGTTGTGTAAACTCAACTTGAAATGAAACTAAAAAAACACTGATAAATCAACGTTTTAAGCGATTTGATCGTTCAAAGAGGGATGTACTATATTGGACCTGAGACACAGATTATATACACCAAACTACAAGGAGGAGTAAAAAATGTTTTTATTCGAATCGATTCCCTGGTACTCTGCGCTAATGTGGTTAGTAGTACTAGCAGGATTAATGTTTGTAAATGAAATCGCACGGAAGAGCAAGTGGTTCTCAATCATTCTGTTTATAGTTGTCCCTATTGTTCTTACCATAGCGGTCTGGCCGAATACGGCAGGCGAAGGCTCTAGTACCGGAACATGGTTTCACTGGGTAAAAGTATATTCTGCTTTGGCAGGATGTATAGGGTTTATGGCTATCCGTTATGTTAAAGGATGGGACAAAAATAAATATATATTAATGTTCCCGGCTATTATCCTTGCAGTTAACATTCTTGAAGCAGTTATTCGTGATTTCCAAGTGTACAGCTTGCAAGGTATGGTGGATGGCGTAATGATGGTAGGTGGTCCTTGGAACATTATGAACGGGATCGCAGGTATTCTGAACATTATTACGATTTCTGGTTGGATGGGAATTGTGATCAGTAAAGATAAGAGTAAAGATATGTTGTGGCCTGACCAGCTTTGGTTCTGGATCATTGCTTATGACATTTGGAACTTTGCCTATGTATATAATGCAGTTTCTGACCATTCCTTCTATGCAGGTGCAGCATTGTTGATTTCTTGTACCATCCCGGCGTTCTTCTTCAAAAAAGGGGCATGGCTGCAGCATCGTGCACAGACTTTGGCGATTTGGATGATGTTTACGATGTCATTCCCGGCGTTTGTTGGCGAGTCAAAGTTCTCTGTACAATCCTCTCATAGTGAAACCGCTCTGTGGGTAGTAAGTGCATTATCTTTAGCTGCTAATATTGCAGTGTTTGGTTATCATTTCTATAAAATTATCAAGCATAAACGCAATCCGCTTAAAGAGGAAGTTTATACGGATTTAGCTGCTTATAAGGCTATTGCAGAGGGTGCGAATTAATAGAAATAATATAATAATGAAAGAGGTTCCTCCAGCTTAAAGGGTGGAACTTCTTTTTGTGAGTAATTAAAGTTCTAATTATCAGAGCTCCATATCCGCCTGATGTTGCTGCGCGCGAAACTCTTTCCTTTTTATACAAAGCAAAAGACAGGTCAGTAATAACACACATAATAAAGTTGCCGTATACGTGAAATTGCTATTCCAAAACACTATCTGAATATTCATTAATGAGTGAACGCCGATCACGAAAAATAGATTTTTGGTTAAGATATAGAGTAGAGCGAATATAACTCCTAGAATTAGAAGCATGATAAAATCATAAACAAACTCCATTCCAACTAATCCTGAGTAAATCCGGTTTGGGATATGTATGGCAGCAAAGATCGATTGTGAAATCAGCATTGCCGTGATCATCCGTGTAGTCTTGTTGTTGATTTTTTTTAAGCATAAATAGATTTGAACGAGCAGGAAGCCGCGAAATAAGATTTCTTCCAATAAAGCATTTCCGAAGATTTGACCTAGAATTTCACCGAAAACTAAATTTGAATGACTGAAGATATTATTGTTAAGCGTTAGCTCTGAGTGATTCAAGTGTACCATACACAAATCTACTATATTTATAGCGAGCCAAAACAGAAAGGTGCCCAGCAGTCCAGCTCGTAATTTTTCTATTTTTAACCCAAAATCCCGGGGCGAAACTTTAGCTATCAGAATCAAAAAAATAATTACTTCTAAGAGAAGCCCAACTAGATTGGCGGCTAACGTTTCATTGATCCAGTGGTTTGTGTTTTTGGCGATAAAACTTAAATATCCATGCTCAAAAAGGATAAGATTAACCGCAAGAGTAAAGATAATATGAATAAAAATCAGGTTCGCTATAAAAAGGTAGTGTGTAGGCTTTGCTTCAAAAATCGATGATGGATTGAACTCCTTGGAGTGAAGCATCAACGGCAGTCCTCCTGAATACAAAATATTCCAAATTAACCTTAGATTTCACTATATCCTTTTTGAGGCCAAGTTTACTGTTACAAAAATCATGTGTTATTCTTCACATTCGCCCATCCCCAGATTGACAGAAGCAAGGGCACTGGCTATACTTGAAATGTTAAAATGCAAATCGGACAAATCGTTGATGAAAATGAAGTACACCGGAGGATGGCTTGGTCAGAGAAAAGGTTCCTTTACGAAACGTTTCGTAATGGCTGTGAGAACCTTGAAGACAGGCCGGTGGAAAGCTAATTTCGGAGTGTGAGATCAATGCTCACCGGGGGCGCCCGTTATCAGCCGCGACAAGGCGATCGTCTGCAATTGTCCCATGAGTGGGGTCAAGGCGATAACCAGGGTGGTACCGCGATATTAATCGTCCCTGAATTATTCAGGGGCGTTTTTTTGTTTTTATTTTTTAGGTATTTTGTAATTTCCGGTGTAAATGCCGAAGTAAAAAGATGAGACGGGAGCTGTAAATTATGAAAGCAAGTGAAATTCGTTCCAAATGGCTTAAGTTTTTTGAAAGTAAAGGTCACAAGATTGAACCAAGCGCGTCCCTCGTTCCTCACAACGATCCTTCGCTTCTGTGGATCAATGCGGGTATGGCACCTTTGAAAGTGTACTTCGATGGCCGGGAGGTTCCAGAAAATCCGCGCCTGACCAACTCACAAAAATGTATTCGTACCAATGATATTGAGAATGTGGGTAAGACACGCCGTCACCATACGTTTTTCGAGATGCTGGGTAACTTCTCCATCGGTGATTATTTCAAAGAAGAAGCTATCACATGGGCTTGGGAGTTCCTAACCGGCAAAGAGTGGATCGGCTTTGACCCGGAACGTATTTCCGTAACGGTGTACGCAGAGGATGAAGAGGCATTTAAGCTGTGGAATGAAAAGGTTGGCCTGCCTGCTGAACGCATCATTAAGCTGGGCGACGATAATTTCTGGGATATTGGCGAAGGCCCATGCGGTCCTTGCTCGGAAATCTTTTATGACCGCGGAGAAGCTTACGGCAGTGATATGAGCGATCCGGAAATGTATCCAGGCGGAGAAAATGAACGTTGGCTGGAAGTATGGAACTTGGTGTTCTCACAATTTAACCATAACAAGGATGGCAGCTATACGCCACTTCCGAATAAAAACATTGATACAGGTGCTGGTTTGGAGCGTTTTGCATCCATTCTACAGGATGTAGATTCCAATTTCGACACTGATTTGTTCCAACCTATTATTCAAAAGACAGCACAGCTCGCGGGTGTAACTTATAAAGATAACGTTGAGCAGGATATCGCGCTTAAAGTAATCGCTGACCATGTGCGTACCGTTACTTTTGCAGTAGGGGATGGAGTACTTCCTTCTAATGAAGGACGCGGTTATATTATCCGCCGTTTGCTTCGCCGTGCTGTTCGGTACGGAAAGACCTTGGGTCTGGATCGTCCATTCCTGTATGAGCTGACTGAAACCGTTGGCGAAATTATGGGTGTCTACTATCCATCCGTTGTGGACAACCGCGAATATATCGCAAAGATTATTCGTACTGAAGAAGAACGTTTCCACGAAACATTGTCTGACGGATTGGCTATTTTGGGTGAGATCAGTGCTAAAGCAAAAGCAGAGGGTCTCAGCAATATTGCTGGAGCCGATGCATTTAAGTTATATGATACTTATGGATTCCCATTTGACTTGACCGAAGATTTCGCAGCGGAGCAAGGATTAACTGTAGACCGTGAAGGTTTTGATGCGGCTATGCAGGAGCAACGTGACCGTGCAAGAGCTGCACGTCATGATGGCGGCAGCATGAAGATTCAGGGAGGCGCACTAGCAGACCTGACGGTTAAAAGTGAATTTGTTGGATATAATGACTCGGTAACAGAGTCGAAAATCCTGGCTATTGTTGTGGGTGATGAATTGGTAGATGTCGCCGGCGAAGGCGCAGAATGCCAAGTTATTCTTGAAGCAACACCGTTCTATGCTGAGAGCGGCGGACAAGTAAGTGACACCGGTGTGCTTACTGGGAGTTCAGTTACGGCTAAGGTAAAAGGACTCTTTAAAGCGCCGCACGGCCAACACGTACATTTGGTAACTGTGGAAGCGGGAGAATTGAAAGTGGGCGAATCCGTTCGCGCGGAAGTGGATCGTGCAGAGCGTGAAGATATCGTGAAGAACCACACAGCTACCCATTTATTGCACAAAGCGCTTAAAGAAGTTCTTGGCGGGCATGTTAATCAAGCGGGATCTTTAGTGGAAGGTGCTCGTTTGCGGTTTGACTTCTCCCATTTTGGAGCGATTACTCCAGAAGAACTGAGCGATATCGAACATCGCGTAAATGCACAAATCTGGCGCGGTCTAGATGTAGTGATTGAGAACAAGCCGATTGATGAAGCTAAAGCAATGGGAGCAATGGCGCTCTTTGGTGAAAAATACGGTAATATCGTCCGTGTCGTTCAAGTGGGCGATTACAGTCTTGAGCTTTGCGGTGGTTGTCATGTATCCAACACGTCGCAAATCGGAATTTTCAAGCTGCTTAGCGAAAGTGGCATTGGATCCGGAGTGCGCCGCATCGAGGCAGTTACCGGACGTTACGCTTACCAGTTCACTGAAAGCCAGCTAGATTTGCTCAAACAATCAGCAGGCCTTCTCAAGTCTTCTCTGAATGATGTTCCGAAACGGATTGAAGCGCTGCATAACCAGGTGCGTGAGCTTTCACGTGAGAATGAATCTCTGCAATCCAAGCTGAGCGCTACTTTTGCTGCTGAACTTACAAGCAGTGTGAAGACAGTTGGCGCAGGTACGCAGCTTCTGGCTGTTGCTGTTCAAGCAGGCAATATGGATGCTTTGCGTTCTACAGCGGATGAATTGAAATCCAAGCTTCCGGATGCAGTGCTTGTATTAGGTGCAGCGATGGATGATAAGGTGAACTTTGTAGTATCTGTACCGCAAGACCTTGTGAAGAAAGGTTTCCACGCTGGTAAACTCGTTAAAGAAATCGCAGCGGTTTGCGGCGGCGGCGGTGGCGGGCGTCCAGATATGGCGCAAGCCGGCGGTAAAGATGCTTCTAAGCTAAACGAAGCATTGGCAAAGGCTGAAGAATTGGTAGCTTCCTTAGCCTAAGTTAAAATTACGAAACCATTTCTCTAACTAAACGTATTACGAGAAAACATAGCGGTACTGAGAGTTTGATATCAGTACCGCTACTCTTTATTAGCAGGATGTTAGATTATTCATGAAGAATTGTGCTTGACAATAGCTTAAAAGCCAAAAATATCATAATTTTTGTAGAGAAAATGCCAAAAAAAGCGTTAATAACGGGCAGGATTTCCTCGTTGGGGCATGAATATGTTATGATAAAGGAAGCAAGCGAGCTGCACAGTAGCAACTTTGCGAAGCCGTCCCAAAAGGCGATTTTGCAGAAGGAAGGTGTCACAAATGGACTCCATGGACAAAACGGTCAAATTCAATGTGAAGGGCGACGAAAAGGAAGCTTCTCCCCAGGAAATATTGCTAGCAGTATACGATGCACTGGTGGAGAAAGAGTATCATCCGATCAATCAGATCGTAGGGTATCTTCTTTCCGGAGATCCGGCTTACATTCCGCGCCATAACAATGCGAGAAGTTTGGTCCGGAGAAAAGAACGTGATGAGCTGATTGAAGAGCTGGTTAGATTCTATCTCGTCAATCACAGGGTGGACAATCCGAAATGAAGAAAAAGTTAGGTTTAGATTACGGCGACCGTAGAATCGGTGTAGCCACAAGCGATGTTTTTGGCTGGACGGCACAAGCTCTTGAAACGATTGAGCGCCGAGGTACGGGTAATGAGTTCGAACGCATTCGTGAACTTGTTGCAGAGCACGAAATTGGAGAGATTGTAGTTGGTCTGCCGAAGAATATGAACGGCTCAGTAGGACCCCGGGGCGAAATCTGTATTGAATTCGCTGATAAGCTACGGGAAGAGTTAGAAATGCCCGTACACCTTTGGGATGAGCGTCTGACGACGGTATCCGCAGAGCGGGTGCTGATTGAAGGGGACGTCAGCCGGAAGAAACGCAAGGGGATTGTGGATAAAATGGCTGCAGCCCTGATTTTGCAAAATTTTTTGGATGCTAACAGTAAAAGGTGAGGGGTGCGAGGATATGACAAACGAACAGATTGGCCAAGAGGAAGAACCGGAAATTATCTATATTCCCGATGAGGAAGGTAATGAAGAGGAATTCGAGGTCATTATGAAGTTTGAGGTTGATGGCTCGGACGCTAAGTATATGATGGTGGTTCCGCTAGACTCCGAGGACGAGGAAACCGATGAGGTATACGCGTTCCGTTATGTGGAAGAAGGCGACGATCTTCAATTGTTCATGATCGATAATGATGAGGAGTGGGCGATTGTCGAAGAGACTTTCAACACACTGGTCGACGAGTTGGACGGAGGATCGGAGAATGACTGAGATATCCGCTGATCAAGCGGTGTGGACTTCACGGCTTAAAGAAGCATACGGAGAAACTGTAGAACTGGAAGATGAGCAAGGCAAATCTTCCATTTACGATATTATCGCCGAATTTGAAGTCGGTGATCGCGGATATGCGGTGCTGAAAGGCTCTGGCAAAGACGTGGAGTATGAAATCCTGCGTATCGTTATCTCTTCTGACGGACTTCCGGAATTGGAGAGCATTATGGACGATGAAGAGTGGGAAGACATCTCTGAGCTATACGATGAGATGACTTTTCCAGCAGATGGCGCTGAATAAATCTTAAACATGTACGTTACATTTATGATGGGCACGGAAGAGGGCGGAGAATTCCGCGCTCTTTTTGCTTGAAATGCGAGCAATATCCTGTATAAACATCAATTTAAGGAAATATATATTGAATTCTAGGCAATACACTTTTATACTTTATAGTCGGAAAGTGAGGAACCAGACTTGAAATCCGCAATCCGTACTGTGTTAATCATTATTCTTTTGCTGGCAGCAGCAGGAGGTGGGGGAGCATGGTACATTTGGAACGGGATGCAGCCGGTAGAGCCTGCAGGTCCTGCTGTAACATTTACGATAGAGAAGGGCATGGGAAGTGCGGAGATTGCTGATCTGCTTGAGCAGAATGGCATTATCCGTAAGAGTCTTTTTTTTAAGGGATATTTGAAATGGACTAAAGAAGGTTCTAGCTTCAAAGCAGGTACTTATATCGCTAAGCCGGGTGACAGCTATGATGAACTCATTGCGAGATTAAATGCAGGTGATGTAGTTAAGGAAGAAACTGTGGTCTTTACCATCCCCGAAGGATATACTGCTGAGCAGATCGCTAAGAAGCTCGCTGAAGCTTGGAATCAGGATGCGGCTACTTTTCTTGAAATTATGGATACTGGTGCAGGTTTGAAGGGGATTGATATTCTGGGTATCCCGCAGGATAAGAATCTTCGCCACCGTCTTGAAGGATATTTATTTCCCGAAACCTATGAACTGGCCAAGGATAGCACGCCCCAGGAAGTTGTAGAAGCACTTTTGGATCAGTTCCAGAAGAAGCTGGATACGATTCCCGACTGGCAGCAAAAGCTAGAAACGCGTGGATTGTCTCTGCATGAACTGTTAACCGTAGCCTCGCTGGTAGAGCGGGAAGTTGTGGTGGATAGTGAACGTCCGCTTGTGGCCGGTGTTATTTATAACCGCCTAAAGAAAGAGCAGAAGCTGGAGATCGACGCTACCGTTCAATATTTACTCAATAAGCAGAAGGAAAGACTTTTGTATAAAGATTTGGAAGTTGATAATCCATATAATACGTATAAGAATATTGGACTTCCTCCGGGACCTATTAGTAATCCGGGGCTGGAGTCCATTCAGGCGGCACTCGAACCAGAAGCTTCTGAATATTATTTCTATGTGACCAAAAAAGATGGTACACAGGACCATTTGTTTGCTAAGACCTACAAGGAACATTTAGCCAATATCGAAAAAAGCAAGCAAGAATCGAAATAAACTATTAAAATGAAGAGTGGTGCGGTTGAAATAACTGTACAAGTAGGAGGTACAACATGACTAACAAACCGGAATTGCTGGTGACGGCAGCGTCCTTAGAGGAAGCTGCTGCTCTGCTGGATGCCGGAGCAGATGCGCTGCTCATTGGGGATGACCGTTTCGGGATGCGGCTTGCTGGACATTTCTCTCTGGAGGATACAGCGACTGTCGTAGAAATGGCGCATTCGCGAGGCTGCAAAGTGTATGCAAGCTTGGGTGGGCTGATGTCTAACCGTCTGCTGGATGAGCTTCCTGACTATGTGAAGGCTTTAGGTGAGCTTGGCATTGATGGTGTTGAATTCGGGGATCCAGCTGTGTTAACCACAGTGAAGAAAGAAGCGCCAGCAATGAAGCTGCACTGGAATGCGGAAATGACTTCCACCAACTATGCGACCGCGAATTATTGGGGACGCAAGGGGGCTTCTCGTGTCGTGCTGGCCCGTGAGCTGAATATGGATGAAATGACGGAAATGGTTCCGCTTTTGGAGATTGAGGCACAGGTGCAGGTTCATGGAATGACTAATATATACCATTCCAAGCGGAAGCTTGTTGAAAGCTATATGTCACATCAAGGCCGTCCTAGTGATGGAGGAAGTCTCGGGAAGGAACGCGGACTATTTCTGATTGAGGAAGAACGAGATGACCAGAAATTCCCGATTTATGAAGACGAGAACGGCACTCATATTATGAGCTCGGATGATATTTGTATTTTGGAGGATCTGCATATTCTGATGGCAGCAGGTATACACAGCCTTAAGATTGAGGGACTCTTGAAATCGATAGCGTATAATGTGACGGTTGTGAAGACTTATCGTAAAGCTATAGATCTTTATGCGGCTGATCCGGAAGGTTATGCCTTCGATGAGGAATGGATGGATGTAATCAGAACGGTGCAGGACCCTGAACGGGAGTTAAGCTTCGGATTTTTCTATAAAGAGCAAGTATATTAAGTTTGACAAAAATAAAGAGGTTATAGGTCCCCACGAAGATTATGACAGCATTTATAGCATGTGACTTAGCTTTGTGGGCGATGGAGGGGAGAACAGGAATGGGAACCATGACAAAGCCGCAATATAAGGGCAAACGTTACCGTCTGGACAAACCGGAGCTCCTTGCTCCGGCTGGTAATTTGGAAAAATTGAAGTTCGCAGTACACTATGGTGCGGATGCTGTTTATATTGGAGGACAGCAATACGGCTTGCGTTCCGGCGCAGATAATTTCAGCTTCGAGGAAATGCGCGAAGGTGTTGAATTCGCCAAGAAATATGGCGCTAAGGTATTTGTTGCAACAAACATATATGCTCACAATGAAGATGTCGCGGGAATTGAAGAATACCTGCGTAACTTATATGAAGCTGGCATTGCTGCCATTATCGTAGCTGATCCAATCATTGTAGATACAGCACGCCGGTTAGTGCCTGGACTTGAAGTACATTTAAGTACACAGCAGTCTACGTTGAACTGGCAAGCGGTGTCCTTCTGGAAAGAAGAGGGGCTTCCACGTGTTGTTTTGGGCCGTGAGACAAGCCTGGAAGAGATTGCTGAGATTAAAAAACATGTCGACATTGAAATCGAAAGCTTCATCCATGGTGCCATGTGCTCCTCATATTCGGGTCGTTGTGTATTGTCCAACCATTTCACCGACCGTGATTCCAATCGCGGGGGCTGTTGCCAGTCTTGCCGCTGGAAATATGATTTGTTTGAGGATGCACGTCCGGAAGGGACTTGGGTGTCTGAGGAAGAGCAGGCTGAAGCGAAATCTCCAGCTCCTCTGCTTCCAGGTGTAACTCAGATTCCATTGCATCAGCAAGGAGATAATCCCTTCTCCATGGGCTCTAAGGATCTGTGTATGCTGGAAAGTATACCTGAACTGATTGAAGTGGGCATCGACAGCTTCAAGATCGAAGGGCGAATGAAGTCAATCCACTATGTGGCTACTGTCGTAAATGCATATCGTAAAGCCATTGATGCTTATATGGCAGATCCGGAAGGGTATGAATTGAAGCAGGAATGGCTGGATGAGCTTAACAAAGCGGCTAACCGTCCGCTAAACACAGGATTCTTCTATGATACTCCGGATCATGAAGATCATATCTATGAGCCTGAAGAAAAAGCAGCTCCGTATGATTTTGCCGGACTTGTAATTGAATACGATGCTGAAAGTGGTACGGCACTAGTTCAACAGCGCAATCACTTTAAGCCAGGTCAGGAAGTAGAATTCTTTGGACCTAACGATACGTTCTTCAAGCAAACGGTTGGCGAAATATGGGATGAGAAAGGCAATTCGCTTGATGCCGCCCGTCATCCACTGCAACCTATTCGCATGAAGGTAGATCAACCAGTTGCATACTTTGATATGATGCGTAAGAAGAAGTTTTAATAAAAAACAGGGAAGCTTTTGGTCATCCCAGAGCCTCCCTGTTTTTCTTTTTGACAAAGCGAACAATAAGTTATATATATTAGGGATTAACAAATATATCCAAGGGAGGAGGTCCAACAAGCTATTTATTATGATTAAACATACATAGGTTAAAAGTTGTAAAAAAAGTCTCGTAAAGCTAAGGAAAAAGACCTAATACGCCGATATATATATTGGTTAACGCTTTCATGCGTATTCTAATATTAGCGGGTAGGTGATCAAGATGGGGGATCCTGATCAAGATAGTATTAGTGAAAAGCATAATGAGAGAAGGTTTAGCATGAATAAAAAGAATAAGAAATCGGCGATTACAGGAAACAAGGAAACAAGCAAGATTGAAGGGGCAGGCAAGACACCTAAGTTTAATTTGAAGAATGGAATAGATTTACGGGGACAGATCAAAAGAGTTAATCCTATGGAATCTGTTGGCGTGAAGATATTCCTGATATTTTTGTGTGCAATTGTAATTGTGGTAATGGCACTTGGACTGCTATCTTATTCAAAAGCCAAGAAGACAATTAAGAACAACGTATCGGAAGCCTACCGTCAGACTATTATTCAGACCTCAGAGAAGTTAGATATTACTTTGAAGCAGTACGAGAACTTGGCTTTACAGCTTTATTTTGATGCGCAGATGCAAGAAGATTTGAAGTCTTTAGTGACTGCACAATCTTCCTATGAGAAATTTGAAGCTACAAGCGCAGTAAGTAAAAAGTTGTCCAGTCAGATTACAACGGATTCTAATATTCTTAGTGTTTCTTTGATCCCGGAGTCACCTGATCAAGACATTGTTACAAGTGGCAGTGGCGGCATTAAGTTAGATAACATTAGAGAACAAGAATGGTATAAGAAGATTGTCGACAACACTGCATCTTATGAATCCTACTATTCTAAAGGTGATGGTGATGCGGCCAAGAACATATGGTTCTCTACAGCTGTTCAAGGTGATGGAGACAAAAATATTGCTATGGCAAGATCTCTCAAAACCCTGGGCTCAGGTACAGGATACATAGTCATCCTTGTGTTGAAGAATACATTGCTGGAGGAATCATTCGCAAGTGTCCAGCTGGGAGATGGCTCTCGAATTCAACTTGTCACTCCTGATGGAACCGTAGTAGCTTCTTCGGATTCAAAAGACGATGGTAAACCTTCAGAGTTTGCTTTTATTCAGGCAAGTAAAAAAGATAACAAGAGTTTGGATGAAAAAGATACAAACGGGGAAGAAATCCTTGCTGTCTTTAATCCAATGATCCGGGCGGATTGGAAGTTGGCAGGGGTAGTCCCAACAGATGAGCTAGTGAAAGAAGCACGTCCGATTCTGTTGACTACTTTTATTGCGGCTGCTGGCGCGGCTCTTCTAGCCATAGTAATCGGGATTTGGATGGTGCGTATGATTGCTCGTCCTCTAGCTCGCTTGAAGGATCTTATGGTACAAGGTGCAGGTGGTGATCTTAGTGTACGTACAGAATATGTATCTAAGGATGAAATTGGCCAGCTGTCAGCTTCCTTTAACGTGATGATGGAGCGTATTACTGAGCTTGTATCGCAAACGACAGAAACCGCTCGGGATGTGCTGGAGACCGCTGGTGAGCTTGGTGAAGCCTCACGTAAGACAGCTATTTCTGCGAAGGAAATTGCAGCCGCTACGGAAGAAATTGCCGGTGGGGCAGGCAGCCTGGCGCTCGAAGCTGAACGTGGTAATGAGCTTACAGATGTGATAGCTACGCAAATGCAGACTGTGATTTATGCCAACACTGAGATGGATGAAGCAGCACGTGGGGTTGGTGAAGCTAGTGCTCAAGGTGCTAAGCAATTAACGGACCTGCTGGATCAGACTAGCCGCACTGGAGAAAAAACAAGTGCGCTTGTCGAACGTGTCAACCACCTGAAGGAGACCGTATTCTCCGTAATTAAGGTGTTGGATGTGATGAAGAGTATCACGCAGCAGACGAATATTTTATCATTAAATGCGACAATAGAAGCCGCTCGTGCAGGAGAAGCTGGTAAGGGCTTTATGGTAGTTGCGGGTGAAGTGCGGCAGCTTGCTGACCAATCGAAGCAATCTATTGCCCTTGTTGCTGGAATTACGGATAAGATCATGGCGGAAATGAACGAAACGGAAGCTGTATTATCCGAAGTAGCACCACTGTTTAAAGAACAAGTAAGCTCTGTGAAGAGTACAAGTGATATCTTCTTGTCCGTAAAAGGACAGATGGATGAATTCATAACAAGCTTAGAATCGGTAACAACAGCGATTAGCAGTCTGAATCATTCACAAGGTGTGTTGTCAGAGGCTATGGGGAATGTTAGCGCCGTAGCAGAACAGTCTTCAGCAACTTCCGAAGAAGTAGCTTCCCTCAGTAATGAACAGCAAAATGTAAGTGATCAACTCGTTTCATTATCTGGCAAGCTGGAAAGTGCTTCAGGTCAATTGAAGGACAAACTGTCATTATTCACTATAAAATGAGTGGATTCATCACTAATCTCTAAATTGTTTACCTAACAAAACCGCTTCTTCAACATGAAGAGGCGGTTTGTTGTTGTGTAATGAAGAACTACACCGTATAATAACTTTGTTAGGTATTTGTTATAATTTAATAACAAGTTAGGTAAAAAGTATTAAGGAGAAGGACCAAATGAAAGGTAGACGCATCTCTGGCTGGTGGTCCGTTATCGGGGACATGAGCATGGAACGCAAGCTGCTCCTCGTCTTTTTAATTATCATTACCCTCCCGCTATCCTTCATCAGTGTATTTACCTTCAAGAGCTACTCAGAATCTATTCAGGGGAACACTATTGCTTATTCTGAGAAATTAATCGATCAAATGATGGATGGAGTAGACGATTATATCGAAGATATGAAGCGTATTTCATCTATGCCCGCCTATGTGAATGATATCAAACTTAATTTAATACGTTCAAACCGCTACCATGAGCAGAAAAAGATTATGGGAGGCGCAACTGGGAGTGCTACTTTATCACCCGGTGATTTTGATCTACTGTTGTCCATTCAACGGGGGATAGAGGGCAACATTTCGTTTATTAACAATATTAAGCGAGGCGCGAACTCGGTTTATATTTTTGACGCTTACGGAAATGGTTATTATTCTGCGAAGGATGGTGGCGTACGGCTCGATCTCGAGCAAAGCTATAAATACTGGAGCCAGCAGACTAAGGATTCCAGCGGAGAAGCATTATTGTTCGGTACTCAGGCGTATACAAGTAATCTGCAGAGCACCCGATATGCTTTTACCGTTGTTCGCAAAATCGTGGATGGCTTGTTAAATCCAATCGGGCTGATTGCGGTTGAAGCGAATATTAGCAATTTGGAGAATCAAGTTACGGAGCTGGATAAAGTCACCCATGGGAAGTCGTTGATTGTGGATGAGAAAGGAATGGTCATCTACGACAGCGACAAGAAGCTGCTGGCCACAGATATTTCTGATTCAGACTTGTTCAAAAGAGTTGGGGGAATTTCTGGAAGCTTCTATGATACAGTCAACGGAAAAGAGCGCTTAAATATATACTCTGGTTCTGCCAAAACCAATTGGAAGGTAATTATCTCTATACCTGTTGATGTACTGATGCGTGATGTGAAGGTGACCCGTAATACAACACTTGCTGCTACATTAAGTATCATTGTACTGGCGTTAATTATTTCGATTATTCTTTCCGTTGCCCTTACTAAGTCTCTGACTCAGATGATTCAATTGATGAAAAAAGTTCAGGGCGGCGATCTGGATGTGATGTTCAGAGTTAAGCGGCGTGATGAAATTGGTCTGCTGGGGCATCAATTCAACCGTATGTTAGCCCGAATCAGGCAGTTAATTCAGGATATCTACCGCATAGAAGAACAGAAAAAGGAAGCGGAGCTTCATGCGCTGCAGAGTCAAATCAATCCTCATTTTATCTATAACACACTGGAGTCCATCCGAATGACCGCTGAGCTGAATGATGATGTCGAAGCTGCGGATATGATCTCTATTCTGGGCAAACTGCTACGGTATAGTACAAGTGATCTGAGCGGTAATACGACATTGAAGCAAGAGCTTGGATATGTGCGTAATTATGTTGAGCTGCTTAACTATCGTTATCCTAACCGGTTTTTGCTGGATATTGATGTGCCGAAGGCGTTAGATAATTACTCTATTATCAAGCTGGTCTTCCAGCCCATCATTGAGAATGCTGCTTATCATGGCTTAGATGATAATAAGCCGCAAATGCATTTAAGCATCCACTGTGAGATTACAGAGCAAATGTTGTTGTTTCATATCAAAGACGACGGTATCGGAATGGATGAGAAGACTTTGGAGAAATTGAATGATGGGCTGCAGAACGAAAGTCCTCCTAAGAAAAGCATTAACGGGGGCATAGGCATGAAAAA
The DNA here is from genome assembly GCF_037963285.1 of Paenibacillus sp. FSL H3-0329. Classification (NCBI taxonomy): domain Bacteria; kingdom Bacillati; phylum Bacillota; class Bacilli; order Caryophanales; family Paenibacillaceae; genus Paenibacillus; species Paenibacillus sp. FSL H3-0329. The sequence continues at coordinate 1,859,324 of NZ_CP150150.1, forward strand.
TGTACAGCAGCGAGTGCGTCTTCATTATGGAGCGGCATTTGGGATCCAGGTATATAGTGAGCTTGGACGAGGGACCGATGTTATTTTGTCGCTGCCATTACTGGAGCCGGAAATGATTGGCTTACCTGAGTAACGAAATAAGAGGGGGCTGTCCGTTGAAGGGGTTGAAATTAGAATGGACTATGCGAACCATACTGTTACTTCTCTTGGTGTTATTGAGTAGTAGCTGTGCCAATAACAATAAGCAGGCGCAATCCACTCCGCCTCCAGTTGGAGACGAGGTGATGTCTGACTTGTCCGGCACCATAGTCATGATGACCAATCGAATAGATCTGATTGAGAACGGAACTTTTCAAGGATACGCGGACCAGTTTAAACAGAGATACCCCGAAGCCAATGTGGAATTTGAAGGTTTGTCCAATTATGCAACGGATATTCTGGTACGGCTGTCCACGAAAGATGCCGGTGATGTACTGCTGCTTCCGGTGAATCTTCCGGCAAAGGAGCTGGATTATTTTTTCGAACCGCTGGATGAAGAAACCGCTGCTAGTGAGCGTTTCACTTCTTTTGCTACGTATAACGGGAAACGTTATGGGCTGTCCACTGGGACTACTACGGTTGGGATTGTCTATAATAAAAGGGCATTCGAAAAAGCAGGGATAACTACTGTTCCGAAGACACTGGATGAATTCTACGAAGCTTGTGCGAAATTAAAACAAGCGGGTATTATCCCCCTATATATGAATTATGGGGCCGTCTGGCCTTTACGTGAATGGGGGAACAGTCTGGTTAACTATATGACAGGCAATCCAGAGTATCTAAATAATATGGTAAATGAGGATAGCCCATGGCAGCTTGATAATGAGTGGGGGAAATCAATTTCCATTGCTCGAACCTTAATTGGTAAAGGCTACGTAGAAGATGAACTATTCTCGAACAATTGGGAGATATCAAAGACTAGGCTAGCTAAAGGTCAAGCAGGAATGTATTTACTGGGGAATTGGACGATTGGACAAGTCCTTGATGTGGGGGCTGACCCGGATGATATAGGATTCTTCCCGTTTCCTTATGATAATGGCAGCACTCATTATGCACCGATCAATCCAGATTGGTTCATGGGGGTTAGTAAATACACCAAGAACAAAGAGCTTGCTATGGCGTGGTTGAATTTTTTTGTAAAGGAGACTTCCTATCGGGATGACTGGGGATTCCTTCCGGCTGATGGAAGCTTGAATTCCTCTATGTCGCAGTACCGTGAGTTTTTATCTTATAAGCCTAAGCTACTTGATGCTACCGTACAAAGTGATGCGTTCATCGATCTGGCGAATAGAGCCAAGCTGTCCTTTTGGTCCGGGGATTACATTCAGGAGTTACTGGCTGCGCCTGATTTACAAAAGGCTTTTGACGAATTGAATGCAAAATGGAAGGAAGCGCGGGCAGGAACATCAGAAACTTCTCAGCCTTAAAGTTAGTACTACATAAATTTGATGACATTCTCTGGAGGGTTATATATGGCTAAAAAGGTCACTATGCAAAAAATCGCTGATCATCTCGGCGTATCCAAATTCGTTGTTTCCAAGTCACTTTCGGGTAAAGGCGGCGTTAATGAGACGACAAGAGAACGAGTGATTCAAGCGGCATCGCAGCTGGGTTATTTTACGCAAAAAAATGCTTTTGTCCAAGGCATAAAACGCACCCCTCCGGTAGGTGGCGGTGATCGGAATAAGCAATCCGTGCTGGTGTTAATGCCGAATATTCGTTCTCAGACGCAGGATTCCTTGTATTGGGGGAAAATTGTGGATGGTATTGCTATTGCGCTGGATCAGGAAGGGCTTGGGATGGTCATTATCTCTGAGAATCGTGCGGATAATTTCGTCAATATTTTGAATCCAAATGGAATCCTTGGCTTAGTAGGTGTGGGACAAATCTCTACTTCCTTACTGCTTGAGGTGCATCGTATTGGTCTGCCGATGGTGTTGATTGACCATGAAGATCCGCTAATTCCAAGTGATACCGTGTTTGCGAATAATGTGGATTCCATGGCTCGACTTACGAATCATTTGATGGGAACAGGCCATACCCAAATGCATTTTATCGGCAATATTGGATTCTCACGCAGTTTCCGCGACCGGTGGATTGGCTTCCGGAGTGCGCTGGAGGAGAGCGGAATAAGACTGCCTTTGGAAGATGATGCGAATCTTTTTCTGGAAGGGGTGGAGGAAGATTTATTTCAGGAGGATTTTAAAAGCTGGGTGAATAAGCGTAAAAAAGCCAAAACACTCCCGACAGCCTTGGTCTGCGCTAACGACTCCACAGCCCTTTCGGTCAGTGACATTCTTAAGGAAGAAGGGTTTAATATTCCGGAGGATATCTCAGTTACAGGCTTTGATAATATTGAGGATGCCTTAAGAGGAGTTCCAGCGCTTACAACTGTTCATGTTCCTAAAGAAGCGATGGGCCGAGCCGCAGTGGAGAAACTTCTGAGCCGTATTCATAATCCTTCTGCGCCGCTTGAGAAAATTCTTATCGCAGCGGACATTGTTCATCGTGATTCTGTGGATAAGCCGCGAGACTAGAACTATGTTGTGATTTGCTTGAGTAAGGGGGAGTTTAGCTATGACAGAACCAGTTGTCATGCCAAGGATTGAAGGCGAACAGATTCAACTACGAGGTGTACAAGTATCCGATCTGGAGGCTTATTATAATTTTTTGCTTGATGTTGAGATGGGGCAATTAACAGGATCACAAGGAGATTTCTCCCGTGAGCAAACAGCAGCTTGGATTCGTAAGATTAGTGTTCCAGCCGAGGATCGTGTAGATCTTATGATTATAGTAAAGGACACGGGTGAGCTCATTGGAGAAGTGGTACTAAATGAAATAGATCCGGACAATCGTAGTGCAAATATCCGAATCGGCATTTGTGGACATGAACATCGGGGTAAGGGTTACGGTACTGAAGCTATGACTCAAATGCTACGATATGGCTTTGAAACTTTGAAGCTGCACCGCATCCATCTCGGCGTATATACTTTTAACCCCAGAGCCGTTCATGTCTATGAGAAGCTTGGTTTTCAACGCGATGGTGTGGAGCGGGATGCTCTTTATGTAGACGGAGAGTTTCATAACATGATTCTGATGTCCATGCTTGAGGAGGAGTTCCGCAGTTTGTACAATTAAAAAAAGTGAATCTACGGTAAGGAAGATTGTAAGTAACTTCCTCACCAGATTCACTATGAATATTAGTCTGTAATATTTCCAGCCATTTTGAGGCGTTTGGCAATTTCTTTAAAGTCTTCGGGGGAGATTCCTGGAGCGAATTCCTCTTCGACTGCCGGAGCAACGGGGATCGGAAAACCTTTAGGGGCTCCCTGAATGACTTCAAGCGGAAGATTATCCTCCGGGTGGGTTCCCTTCCAAATCTGATCGATGGCGCCGAAGTCACTTTCACTCCAGGTGTATAGCTTGGTGTGCACGCCTTTTTCTTCATATTTTTTTGCTTCACTGAATGATTTATTATTTAACGAAGGAATCGGCACGAGCTTAGTTACATTAACACCTGTTGCCACTTCGATTGCTTTGGCATAAGCGACCACGTGGACACCACCACGGACTAAAAGGAATCCGACTACAGCGCGTGCAGCTGGATGGTCTGTCATTTCGTAGACCTTCATTTTATGTGTTCTGGCTCCGCATTCGAGGAAGAAGTTATGTAGCAGATCTTCCACTAGGTTGCCGCTATTAAATACGTTTGCTCCGGTCCACGGGTTCCCCGTTGAATCAAAAGGCATAGCCCCTTGTGCACCAGCCAGAAAGTGATAGGATAGACGCGCATCTTTTGCGGACCCTAGAGGGGTGGAATCGGGCTCTTTATAACTTGTTGACCCTCGAAGACATTTGTTGATGGCATGAGAAACCAGCTCGACGTGGCCAAGCTCTTCCGCTGTTATGCTCATCACCAAATCATAAAAGGGCTTCAGTTTGTCTTTTGAACGGAAATTAAAGGATTGAAAGAGGTAATTGTTAAGGGTCGACATTTCTCCGAACTTTCCGCCAAGCAGTTCCTGAACAGCGGCAGCAGCATTGGGATCGGGCTTCTCAACTTCAGGAATCTCGATCATGATTTCATCCATACGTTTGAACATTAATATCTCAGCCTCCTTGAGGTTAGGGGTTACTGAGCTATTTTGAGCTTAATCTATAGGAATTACTCATGAATGGGTTGAAAAGTATGGATGTGCGTCATGTAAATGGCTTTTTGTGTCGAAAAGGCAAACTGCAAATACTATCAAATACGCAATCAAATACGCATAGTAACCCGCTAACGGACACAGCTGACCCTATATGCAGTATTATCCGATATTTGCAATACTAACGGACTCCACAGCAGCTATCGTCCTAGAAAAAGCCCCAAATGGACCTCTTTTCAGGGAATAGCTTCATTGGAGTCCGAAAACTTACAATAAAGGCTAAATACATATGAATAACGTCAACTGAGTCCGTAAGCCATGTTGGATAATAGATATACGGTTAAGCAGACAAAGAATGATCAAAAAACGCAGAGCAGCGATCCTCCAATAATAGGAGAATCGCTGCTCTGTTGATTTCTAGGGTTTATGAAACCTTATTTACAATGCTAAATTACGGTCAATAAGAGCAATACGTTGCTGTACACAAGCATAAGAGCGAAGTGGATCCTCTGGAGTGTTCAGCACATAATCTAACATTTGGTCAACGGTAGTTGTAGCCACGTGGATACGAGTGTCGGAGGAAGCGTAGTAAATATAGATTTCACCGTTATCACGTGCAATCACGCCATTACAGAACACGACATTGGAGACATCGCCGACACGTTCTTCACCATCTGGTGCGATGAAATGACCGCCAGGTGAATGAGTGACTTTGTTTGGCTCATCCAGATCAGACAAGAAAGCATATAGCACGTATCGGAGTCCAGCAGCTGTGTTGCGTACACCATGAGCAATATGCAGCCAGCCTTTTGCAGTTTTGATTGGAGCCGGACCTTGGCCGTTTTTAACTTCCTTGATGGTATGGTAGTGGCGTTCATCCATGATGGTCTCACTAGTAATTACGGCATCTTCAATTGTATCCGAGAGTCCCCAGCCAATACCGCCACCGGAACCTGCATCGATAAAGCCATCTTGTGGGCGAGTGTAGAAAGCGTATTTTCCATCTACAAATTCAGGGTGGAGCACGACATTACGCTGCTGAGCAGAGCCTGTTTTGAGATCCGCCAGACGTTCCCAGGTTTTCAGATCTTTGGTGCGAACAATACCACACTGTGCTACTGCGCTAGAAAGGTCACCATGTGGAGCTTCTGGATCTTTGCGTTCTGTACAGAAGAGGCCGTAGATCCAGCCATCTTCATGGCTTACGAGGCGCATGTCGTAGACGTTGATATCAGGAACTTCTGTCTCAGGCAGCACAACTGGATGATCCCAGAAGCGGAAGCCGTCTACGCCATTGTCGCTTTCTGCTACAGCGAAAAAAGATTTGCGGTCATTGCCTTCAACCCGAGCAACAAGATAGAATTTGCCGTTCAGTGCAATAGCACCCGGGTTGAAGACGCCGTTGACGCCAATTCTTTCGGCAAAATAAGGGTTGGTGTCTGGGTTAAAATCATAACGCCAGATTAAGGGCGCATGCTCAGCAGTTAGCAGTGGATGAGTATAACGGTCATAAATGCCGTTTCCATAAGGAAGCTTTTCGTTCTTGCGGGCGATCAGGGCTTCATAACGTTCTGTTAATTGTTGTTTGCGTTCTTGGAATAATGATGACATTAGACAGTCTCCTTTATAGTTGATTTCAGTCGTGCGATCATTTCGAAGCAGGCTCTGCTGTTATGATAAGGACATTTCCAGGCGCTAACCTTTGATCCGTGAGGCAGGGGCTGAAGGTTCTCGTCCACGCCCCAGTACCATTCACCGAGCTTGTGATCCACCATGTATTTATCGATAAAAGTCCAGGAGGCTTGGGCAGCCTCATTAAATTTGCTGTCACCAGTCAGCTGATAAGCATTATAGAATCCAACAACCGCCTCAGCTTGCGGCCACCAATCTTTATCTTTGCTCAGCAGCCCGCTTGGGTCAGCTTCATTCCATATCCCACCATCGCTATCTATACCTTCCGCAAGAACGGCTTCTGCCATGGAGACAGCGACTGTTCGCACACGCTGCAGCAGCAGCTCTTCTCCAAGGGTTTCAGCAGCTTCCACCAGCAGCCAGCTTCCTTCGATGTCATGTCCGTAGGAGATAATATCTGATTTCACATTCCATGCCTCATCTAAGAAAAGATGAAAATGCTGGCCTTTCTGATCAATGATATGATCCAGCATCGTTTCGATTAGCTCAGTTAGCGTGCTCTTTAGCTCCTCCGACTTCCATACTCGATAGAGACCAGTATACGCTTCCAGAACATGCAGATGGGTATTCATAGATTTTTTTTCATTCATATCCTTGCTGCTGAGACTGAGGTTATCAGTGATTTGCCATTCCCGTGATAAAGCTTCGACATAACCTTTATAAATAGAATCATAGCCGTATTTCTCAACGAGCTGGAATAATTGAATCGCATCCTCTAAGACTTCTGGACGTCCGGTCGCATGGTAGAATTCAGCCAGTGCGTAGATAGCAAAGGATTGGCCATAGATCTGCTTTTTCTCTTGAGAAGGTCTGCCCTCAGCATCCACCATCCAGTATAATCCGCCATAATCTTTATCAATGAAGTGTTCCATCAGATAGGTATAAGCACGTTCTGCCATCGTCAGATATTCCGGTTTACCGTAGATCCGGTAAGCGCTCGCAAAGGACCAAAGGATCCGGGCATTAAGCACAAGGCTTTTCTCTGCGTTAGGAGTAATGTTCAGCTGATTGTCGATTTCACCTACAAAACCGCCGTTTACTTCGTCCTTCGTCTGTTTCATCCAAAAACTAAGAATATTATCCTGCAGCTCATCCTCAAGTTGGGTCAACCATAATTCTGGTGAATTAATCATTGTAATCAGTCACTCCTCACATTATTTGGTGATTTTTGAGGTGAAATATTTGTTGATGATCCCAGCGGCTTGCTTACCGTACATACAGTAATCATCATTCTGTGCTGCTTCTTCAATTGGATAAAGATGAGTAGGCCAATCCCAGAGCATAAAGCCCTGAACCCAATCTCTGTGCTCACATCCTTGAAACATAGCCTGATAGAATTTACTTTGTTCTTCTTGACTTGGTTCGCCCTTTAAGGTCCAATCATTGGGAATCGCAGCGCTCCCGCTCCGGCTTGGGCAACCCGCTTCCATGAAAAAGAACGGCTTATTCTGTGAGCTCACCACTTGCTCAATCCGGTCGAGCTGAGCCTCCCAATCACTAGCTGGATAATACCCACTTGAAGAAATCACATCGAGCGCATCCCACCAGGTTACGTTATCCTCCTGATACTTATCGCAATTATAAGTAAGAATACCTGAGTAGACCTTCCGCACCTCGGCAATAAGCGAACGCCATTCGGCTTCGCGTCTATCCGTCTGTACAAGCTCACAGCCAATACAGAACATTTCACAGCCTGTTTCCTCAGCGATAGCGGCATAGTGCAGAATAAATTTAGTATAAGAGCTGAACCACTCAGACCATTTAGGCTCGCAAGGGACATCCTTATCGAAAAAGTTAATATGGGCACGCCAAGTTCCGTCAGCACAATTAACAATCGGCTTCAGACATACTTTTAGCTGCAGTGACTTCGCTTTGCTGATAGCCCATTTCACTTCTTCGTCGCTAACGGTTGGAGCCTCCCAGTAGGGAATTTCCGTAGAATGAGCGGTAGCTTGAAGCGCACTGAGCGCAATGGCCGTCCAGTTCGCTCCGGTGACAGAGGACATTAATTCCAGCGAACACTCAGCTTCTTTTGTTGTCCATGAACCACGTCTACCTGAGAAACCCCAGGTTACGCCTGCAATGTATTCGTTGTTTAACATCATCGAGGATCCTCACTTTACAAATGGAAATAGATAAATTAGCAAACTTAATTTTGTTAGATAGTTATTATTGTTTTGTTAGTTTATAATAACAACTTAATTTAGTTATATACTTTTTCGTAGATGATTTCAAGGACAATTTGTAGTTGGAGCTGGGAAATTTGAATAACTTTAGTTATAGTAAATATAAGACTATAAAAGGGCGCAATCGTACATTGACGTAATGCATGGGGAGATACTATTCGTGATGATAGCGCAATCATAATAACTGGCGGATACAACTGGAGGGAATTACTTAAATGATAAATGTTATGATTGCGGACGACGAGGAAGTCATTCGCAGGGGGCTCGAAAAAATCACATCCAGAATGGAAATAGACGTACATGTAATTGGATCTTACGGAAACGGGTTGGAAGCCTGGGAACATTTAGAAAAGTTATCCCGAGAGGATATAGATCTGCTTATTACAGATATCAAAATGCCTAGAATGGATGGTTTTAAGCTGATTGAACAGGTTAGAGACCATATGGAGGATATACCTATTGCTGTCCTTAGCGGTTTTAGTGAATTTGAATATGCCCGTCGAGCGATCCGCCATGGGGTGATGGATTATTTGCTTAAACCGATTGATAAGACTCAGCTATATGAGCTGCTTAAGAGAGTAGAGGATGTAAAGAAAAAGAACGTGACGGAGCATGAGGAGATTTTCTCACAAGCTGCGGATGGTGGGGAACATTATGTAGTTGAGCAGACAAAAAGCATTCTGGAGAGAGAGTATGATCAGAACTTCGAGCTAGAACGCCTAGCGGAAATGGTGGGCATGAATGCGAGTTATCTCAGCCGTTTGTTCAAATTAAAGACGGGGCAGACGATCACAGACTATCTGATTCGGATTAGAATTTCTAAAGCTAAGGAACTGCTAATGGAGCATCCTGACCTGAAGAATTATGAAATTGCCGAGAAGGTGGGTTATAGCGATCCGGTATATTTTAATAAATTGTTCAAGAAAATGTGTGGTATGACACCTAAGGATTATAAAAGCGGCTGTAAATTCCCGAAAATTGAACGAGAGTTTTAGGCATATATAGGAAGCTATTTATTAGGAGGGCGAAAAGCTCTCTTTTTTTGTAGATATTTTTATAAATTAGATAACAAAATTATTATAAGTAAAACAAAAATAACAAATATAAGACCAGAAAAAGCAATTGAAACCATCGTTTTGCGTCGAAAATAGATTTATAATGGGTTTGTAAGCGATATCATCACTTGTTTTTAAGAGTAATTCAGATAATCCGGTATTAATGACTACTCTTTCAAGTTATAAGTGATGATAAAAGTTATTATATTTGTTATTTACCTAAAACTAGAGTTGAATTGAAGAGAGGGGTCGTAACAGCATGAAAAAAGGCAAAACAATGATGGGCTTGATGGCACTAACACTTGTGGCGGGATTGTTTAGCGGTTGTTCCTCAAACAACAACACTAACAATGAAGCTGCTAAAAACACAGGAAACAATGGTTCTTCAGCAGAGGCAACTGCTCCAGCCGATGGTACAGCAGCCAAGGATATCAAAGGGGATATCACAGTCATAACGCAAAGAACAGATATTGTTGATACCGTATTCAAAGAGTATGCGGCTAAATTCAATGAGAAATATCCTGATGTAAAGGTGAACTTTGAAGCGCTCGCTACTTACGAAGACCAAATTAAAATTCGTATGAGCACTAGTGATTATGGCGACGTTCTTTTGTTACCTACTAGCATAGCTGTAAAAGATATTCCTGATTTCTTCGAACCCCTTGGCAAGCTTGAAGAAATGAGCAAACAATACACAGGGCTGGAAGAACGTGCAGTAGACGGAGTTGCCTATGGTATTCCGATGACCATCAACTTTAACGGCATTATCTATAACAAACAAGTCTTCAAAGATGCCGGAATTACAGAGGTTCCCAAAACCCCTGAACAATTCTTGAATGCTCTGCAGACTATTAAAGACAAAACACAAGCTGTTCCTCTTTACACAAATTACGCAGCAGGCTGGACATTGACACAATGGGAAGCGGATCTGGCTACAGTAGCTGGTGACCGTGATTATGTGAACATTGCTCAAGTGGCTAGCGACGACAACTATGTAGCGGGTCAACCACACTATGAATTGTACAAAATTCTGTACGATGCAGCACAAAAAGGTTTGATTGAAGAAGATCCAACTACAACAGACTGGGAATCTTCCAAAGCTGATCTAGCCAACGGAAAAATTGGGACTATGGTGCTTGGATCTTGGGCGATTGGCCAAATCAAAGGCCTGGCTACAAATCCAGACGATGTTGGATTTATGCCTTTCCCAACCAATGCGGATAAAATCCTTGTGCCGCTTGCTGGTGACTACAATCTGGGTGTCAGCATTCACAGTAAGAACAAAGAAGCTGCTAGAGCTTGGGTGGATTGGTTCATCAACGAATCTAATTACCCTACAACTGAAGGCGGCGGTATGAGCCCGGCTATCGGTGCAGAGCTTCCAGAAATCCTGAAACAATATGAAGGTACAGATGTAACCTTTGATACTCTTGCTCCTGCTAAAGCTGGTGAAGAAGGCTGGTCTGATGAAATCGACAAACAAGCTGAGATCGGTGCTTGGCAGCCAGACTTCAAGAAACGGATTATTGAAGCAGCGATTGGCAACAGAAAAGAATCCTATGATGACATCATGAAAGACCTGAACGACAAGTGGAAAGCCGCTCGCGCTAAAGTCACAGCACAGTAACAACTATAAGCTTCTTAGATGCTATAGGCGGTAGTGAATGTGGGAGGGGATATGCTAACAAGCATTTCCCCCTTCACATTTAAACGAGTCTTAAATAAATGAGGATGCTTTTTCTGGAGGTGTATCGGGTGTTTAAGTTTTCAAATTTGAGTTATAAAAATCAAAGAATCGCTATCATCATCTTATTCTCATTAGTGCCGATATTATTGCTGCTCACATTCGCTTATTATCCAGTCATCAGTATGTTTCGGTACAGCTTCACCAGTTGGAATGGATTAAGCAAAAATATGGAATATGTCGGTTTAGAAAACTACAAGACCATTTTTACAAAACCTGAGTATTTTTCTGTGTTTAAGGTCAGCTTGTATTATTTCTTTACCACTTTTATTCAGATGGCACTTGCTTTGTATTTTGCAACCATCTTAAGCTTTAGTGTTCGCATGAAAAACTTGTTTAAAGGGATTTTGTTCTTCCCGACCTTGCTAAACGGTGTAGCGATCGGTTTTATCTTTCTCTTCTTCTTCAAACCAGATGGAACGCTAGATACGATTCTTAATCTGATTGGGCTTGGCAGTCTGCAGCAGAAGTGGCTACTGAATCCTAATTTGATTAACTTCTCGCTCGCAGGTGCATCACTGTGGAGATACATGGGAATGAACTTCCTGATTTTTCTTGGAGCTATTTCTTCTATCGGTAAGGATATCTATGAGGCCGCTGAAATTGACGGTGCAAACAGATGGCATCAGTTTATGCATATTATTTTGCCAAGCATTAAACGTATTCTGCAATTGAACTTGATTCTTGCGGTTAGTGGCGCCATTGGGGTATTCGAAATTCCATACGTCATGACAGGCGGATCAAACGGAAGTAGTACATTCGTTATTCAGACGGTCGATGTAGCTTTCAAATACAGCAAGGTTGGTTTGGCATCGGCGATGGCCGTGGTATTGCTGGGTATTGTTATCATAGTTACTATTTTGCAGCGCGTTCTGATCAAGGAGGAGAAATAAACTATGCATTCTGTAAAATATACCACTGCTAGTATATTCAAATATCTCACCTTGATTTTGGGAGCACTTGTAGCTTTGATACCTATCGTGGTCGTGTTTTTCGCTTCATTAAAGACCGGAACGGAATATGCTTCTACCGGACCGTTAACGCTGCCAGAGAATTGGTTGAATTTCTCCAACTACACAAAGGCTTTTGTAGACGGGAAAATGCTGCTCGGTTTTAAAAATACTGTCATTATCGTTGTGATTTCTATTGCGGGTGCCACGTTGACGGGTTCGATGATGGCTTATATTTTATCGCGCTTCAAATTTAAAGGCAGTAAGATCCTAATTAGTATGTTCCTGATTGCTACCCTGATTCCAGGCGTAACTACACAAGTGGCTACTTTCCAAATCATCAATCACTTGGGATTATTTAATACCAGATGGGCGCCAATCGTTATGTACTTGGGCACGGATATTATCGCTGTTTATATCTTCATGCAGTTTTTGGATTCGATCTCCGAGTCACTAGATGAATCCGCGATGCTGGACGGAGCTTCGTATTGGACGATTTATTGGAGAATTATTTTGCCATTGTTGAAGCCGGCGATTGTAACTGTAGTGATCGTGAAGGGTGTTAATATTTATAACGATTTTTACACCCCTTTCCTTTATATGCCGAAAACAGATCTGCAAACGATCTCCACAGCACTCTTTAAGTTTAAAGGTCCATATGGATCGCAGTGGGAAGTAATATGTGCGGCGATTATGATCGCAATTATACCTACATTGGTTGTGTTTACCGCCTTGCAAAAATATATCTACAATGGTTTTTCGCAAGGTTCTGTAAAGTGAGTTCAACAGTAAATTTAATAACAGTACTAGATAAAATAGCATACTGAAAAGTTGCATACATTTGGAGGGAATACTAATGAGTGAAGTAAAATTGGTTGGAGCAAGTGCAATTAACATCCCGAACATGCCTTGGCAAGAAAAGCCTGCTGGCTACGAGAATCCGATTTGGAGACATAATGATAACCCGGTTATCAAAAGAAATCCTGCAAAAGGTGTAGCCCGTATTTTCAATAGTGCGGTTGCTGCGTATGAAGGCAGTTTTATTGGTGTATTTCGTGTAGAAGATAACACGACTCGTCCGCATCTGCGTATGGGACATAGTGTGGATGGTTTGGATTGGAAAATCGATGATGAGCCGATCCGATTTATAGATGAAGAAGGTAATCCTTATCAGCCGCGTTATGCTTACGATCCACGTCTGGTGAAGGTTGAAGATACATTTTATATTATCTGGTGTACAGATTTCTACGGCGCAGCTATTGGTGTAGCTAAAACACAAGATTTCAAAACATTTATCAGCTTGGAAAACCCATTCCTGCCATTCAACCGGAACGGCGTACTGTTCCCTAGAAAAATCAACAATAACTTCGTGATGTTGTCCCGTCCAAGTGACAGTGGCCATACGCCATTTGGTGATGTGTTCCTTAGTGAGAGCCCTGACTTCGTATATTGGGGAAAACATCGCCATGTAATGACCAAGGGTGGTCAAGGCTGGTGGCAAAGTGTCAAAATTGGTGGCGGACCAGCGCCGATTGAAACTACTGAAGGCTGGTTGATGTTCTACCATGGCGTAACTGGAACCTGCAACGGTCTTGTGTATAGCATGGGGGCGGTTATTTTGGATATCAATGAGCCCTCAAAAGTAAAATATCGCTCGAAAAACTTTGTATTAACGCCAGAAGAATGGTATGAGGAAAGAGGTTTTGTGAATAACGTCCTGTTCCCATGTGCCACACTGCATGATGCAGAAACCGGCCGTATCGCCATTTATTATGGCGCTGCTGATACTTATGTAGGCGTTGCTTATACAACGGTTAATGAAATCGTCAACTATGTCATCGAAACTCATGAAGAGGTTGGCGATGATGCAGGTTTAGGCAAAATCTAATTGGACTTAATGACCTATATTTGCAGGGAGCTTGCTTGTCCGGAGAATTGCGTAGCGTAGAGTTCGAAAGAAGTGTTGGGATTGGTGTTGTTAAGTGTGCTCAGTGCGGAGGTTGCCATGTGCGGCCTCCGTTCTGTTGCAGAATGTGCAACAGAACAACTCAATATTGCTTGTAATAGATAAGTAGCAGGTGAGGGGGGAATTCGGCTCTGTTGGCGATCGTTGCTTAGTCACTCTGTGGCTTGGTTACTCCATGGCTTTGCTACTCAATGGCTCTAACGTAAATGGTTGCACTTTGTGCACTTAAACTAACATTTCTTTGGTTACTAGGTGATATAGTTGCACTTTGTGCAACTGTATCAGCCAAGTAACCTTCAAAAGCTCCTTTTAATGTTTTTTAGTTGTACAAAGTGCAACTAAAAGGGGAAAAAGACATATTCCGCTGTAATAGCTGCACAAAGTGCAACTCTATGGCTCTGACGTAAATAGTTGCACTTTGTGCACTTAAACTAACATTTCTTTGGTTACTAGGCGATATAATTGCACTTCGTGCAACTATATCAGCCAAGTAACCTCCAAAAGCTCCTTTTGCCGTTTTTTAGCTGTACAAAGTGCAACTAAGAGAGAAAACACACATATTCAGCTGTAATAGCTGCACAAAGTGCAACTATCCAGCCAGAAGCTGTTACTGTGCCGATTATAAAGAAGTTAATGGGCAAGGTGGAAAATGTGGGTGTTGTGGAGGTAAGAGGAAGATAGCGGATAAGTGGAATGTGAGTGGTTGTAGAGGTAATAAGAAGGAGTAGGTACGTGGAGTGTGATTAGTTGTGGAGGTAATAAGAAGATAGCGGATAAGTGGAATGTGAGTAGTTGTAGAGGTAATAAGAAGGTAGTTGGTACGTGGAATATGATTAGTTGTAGAAGTAATAAGAAGATAGCGGATAAGTGGAATGTGAGGGGTTGTAGAGGTAAAAAGAAGGTTATAGGCACGTAGAATATGATTAGTTGTGAAGGTAATAGGCAAGCAGCGAGTGAGTGGTGAATGTGGATCTGTTGGTGATTCTGCTACTCTGTTGCTTAGTTACTCTAGGACTAAATAGTTGCACTCTGTGCACTTAAACTAACATTTCTTTGGTTACTAGGCGATATAATTGCACTTCGTGCAACTATATCAGCCAAGTAACCTCCAAAAGCTCCTTTTACTGTTTTTTAGTTGTACAAAGTGCAACTAAGAGGAAAACACACATATTCAGCTGAAATATAGCTGCACAAAGTGCAACTATCCAGCTCAGAGCTGCAATTAAACTATTCAGTCGCAGAAAACGCAACTAACCCATCCCACTATCCCGTCCCACTATCCCATCGCAAATATCCATACACCAACGGAAAACCCATATTGGGTTTTCCGTTTCTATCTAGCATAGTAACTCCAATGATGCTTCGCGGTTACGAACAGCAAGTGAACAATATCGTTACATAACTTAAGGAGGATCATTATTTTGGGAAGCGACATGAATTTGTCACAGTTAAAGGAATATAACGGAAGTAGTCCAAAGCCGGGTGATTTCGAGCAGTTTTGGAAGCGGGCATTACGTGATCTGGATGCACAGCCGCTGGATTATGAGCTGGAGCCGGCGGAGTTTGTCAGTGAACTTGCGGAATGTTTTCATTTGTATTTTACCGGTGTTGGCGGTGCAAGAATCCATTGCAAATATGTAAGACCGAAGAAAAACGTACATAAAAAAGGCCCCGGTGTAGTGATGTTCCATGGGTACTCCTGTGACAGCGGGGATTGGATGGAGAAGGTGGCTTATGCTGCCCACGGGATTAGCGTCCTGGCGATGGATTGTCGCGGACAGGGCGGCCTCTCCGAAGATAATCTTACCGTAAAGGGCACCACGATACGTGGACATATCATTCGAGGGATGGATGATCCTAATCCAGATAACCTTTATTATCGCAATGTGTTTTTGGATACGGCACAGACTGCCCGAGTTCTGATGTCTATGGATGAAGTTGATCCTGAGCGTGTAGGTGCCTTTGGACTATCTCAAGGTGGAGCACTTACTGTCGCTTGTGCAGCATTAGAGCCTCGCTTAAAAATAGCCTTGCCTGTGTATCCCTTCCTTTCAGATTATAAACGTGCTTGGGAACTGGATATTACCACCTCAGCTTATGAGGAGATCAACTATTATTTCCGGTTTTTTGATCCCCATCATTTGCGTGAGGATGAGATTTTTAATAGGCTCGGCTATATCGATATTCAGAATCTTGCGGAAAGAATTCAGGCTAAAGTACTGTGGGTTACCGGGTTATCCGATACGATTTGTCCACCTTCAACTCAATTTGCCGCATACAATAAAATACTAGCGTCCAAAGAGCTTATGGTTTATTATGAGTACGGTCATGAGTATTTACCATATCTTGCCGATCGGGCGTTGGAATTGTTCATGACCTTGTAAGAGATAAGCCAGCAGGCATAACTGAAGACAACGGTGGTGAACAATTGATGAAGTCGCAAGCAAAAAAAGAAAAGGCGCATTTCCAGCTGCACCCTGCCAAATCGATTGGGGTGCGGCTTTTTCTCATCTTCTTCATCTCAACAATGGTGCTCGTTCTCTCACTTGGCTACATTTCCTATTCCGTAGCTGAGCAAACGATCGAGAATAACGCGCTGTCAGCCAATCAACAGACAGTCGTCCAAGCTGCAGAGAAGTTTGATGTTGAATTATTGCGTTATGAGGACGGCCTAGGAAGAATTCTTTACAACAATGAGATTCAGGATGCACTCAAACAAGGGAATAATCCCACTACAAGTAATGAGGAACGTAATTTGCAGTCTAACCAGATTAGCGCCGAGCTGAATGCCTGGCTGACCGCATCAAAGGGGGTAGAAGCTGTATACCTCATCCCGATGAATCAGGAAGTCCCCACTTCTTCAGCGGGATCAAAAGACAGCGCTTTTATCAAGGAATTCAGAGAATCATCATGGTTCAAGCAGCTTGAAGAGGAACCACAAACACTGTGGATTCCCCGGACAGTACAAGAACAAGAAGGAAATACTTCGGGTATGTTTCATTTGGCACAATCGATAGCTGGGGATACACAAAGCCCGGGATACATAATTATCTGTGATATTAGAATTAGTGAATTAGAAAATCAGCTTCGTAAAGTTGATCTCGGACCCAGCTCTTACATGCAATTGCTGACGGATAAGGATGAATTGATCGCATCGTCCCAGCAAGTAGGAACAGATACTTATCTCAGTCTGGGAGGGACCCTTCTTCATGGTTTGGAGCATGAGGCGGGGTCATTGCCAACGAAGGATGAGAAAGGGAAATCCATACTAGCTGTGTATGGGACGATGGAAAGCTCCAGCTGGAGATTGCTTGGTGTTGTTCCGGCTGAGAATCTTACGAAAGACGCACTTCGTATTCTAAAAACTACATATATTATTGTTGCGGTGGCTGCTATTGTCGCCATTCTAATTGGTTACTGGATGTACAGAATGGTATCCAAGCCCTTGACCCGGCTTAAAGATTTAATGTCTAAGGGGGCAGATGGGAATCTTGGAGTACGCACAGAGATTACCTCACGAGATGAAATAGGTCAGTTATCGGGTTCCTTTAATAGGATGATGGAACGGATCACAGAACTGGTTATCCATACTAATGAAACGGCTCGAAAGGTAATGGAAACGGCCAATGAACTTAGTGGGGTATCGCGTAAGACAGCGATGGCCGCCAAAGAGATTGCCGCTGCAACAGAAGAAATTGCCGGAGGTTCAGGCAACCTGGCTTTGGAGGCGGACCAGGGCAACGAGCTTACGGGGCAAATTTCGGTGCAAATGAACAAAGTGAACTCAGCTACGCATGAGATGGATCATACCGCACATAGTATCGGCGTGCTTAGTGAAGAAGGTTTTAATGAGTTAAAAGAGCTGCTTGGCAAAACCAATAAGACGGGCGATATGACGAATAAGCTCGTGTTGAAAGTGAATGAGCTGCAAGACACCACATCATCAGTGATGAAGGTGCTTGATGTTATGCAGAATATTACACAGCAGACGAATATTTTGTCTCTAAATGCAACGATAGAAGCGGCAAGGGCAGGGGAGTCCGGCCGGGGATTTATGGTAGTGGCCGATGAAATACGCCAGCTTGCAGATCAGTCCAAAGATTCCATTGCTGTGGTGGCTAATATAACAGACACCATTATGAAGGATATGAACGAGACCGTAGGTGTTCTCTCGGAAGTAGCCCCTCTTTTTAATCAGCAGGTGACTTCAGTGGAGAGCACTAGCGATATCTTCGTATCTGTACAGGATCAGATGCGTCATTTTATTACACGTTTGGAATCTGTTGCTTTATCGATGGATAGCTTGAGCCAATCCCAAAAGGTGCTGTCAAATTCCATGGGCAATATCAGCTCCATTGCAGAGGAATCATCAGCAGCTTCGCAAGAAGTGGCTTCGCTTAGCGGAGAGCAACAAAGTGTGAGTGATCATTTAGTGGAGCTGTCTGAGCAGCTTGAGCATGCGTCCCGGCAGTTGCAAGAAAAACTGTCCAAGTTTAATTTGTAACCTTGCATAACCTCAGTAATTATTTTCAATACAAAGACCAGTCTCCAATTATTTGGGACTGGTCTTTGTGCTATTCAAAAGGTTATAAAATAGCTAACTAAGCATGAGTGTAAATAATCCAGCGGGTGGGACATAATAAAGGCTATGAACGTCAGTCAGGAGGAATGGGATTGCACAATAATGTCCACAGACGCATACTCGGCGGACTGATTATTTTAAGTTCAGTGGTAGCCGTGTTGGTCCTTAGGCTGGCGTGGATTCAACTGTTTATGAAGGAACAGACGGTCCCTGGAACGAAATATACACTTGCAAAGATGGCGGAAATTCAAAGCGAACGGGAGACTGTATTGGATACTGGGCGGGGGCGCCTGTATGACCGAAAGAGTGAACCCCTTGCCGGGGAAACCATTTGGACGGCTGCTTTTTTTCCTCAAGAGGCGAAGGCTAGGAATACCGTGACGAAGGTTGTATACGAAGAAGCTGAGTCCATGCACCGATTGGCAGCTATCCTTGGAGTGAGTTATGAGCAATTGCTAAACAAGCGCTCTTCCCTTAAAGAACCTCTGCTTTGGCCATCCTCAGTGGGAAAAGGACCGCTCGCACTTACATCCGCACAAGCAAAAGAAGTGAGTGCGCTGGGGATCGACGGAGTAGGCGTGCTTCCCTTTGCTCGCAGATATGATGGAAATTCAACTGGACGGCAGTGGCTTGGATATTTATCGGAAGCGGTCCCAAACACTGATGGGAAGGCATCGCCATCGGGGCTGAGAATTCCGATGACAGGAACGGACGGGTTAGAAAAGACCCTGGAGCCGTTGCTTCGAGGCGTCGGGCATACTGAGGCATACGCTCAGGTTGATGCGCGCGGGCAACGTGTCCCGGGCAGTCCCATTCAAGTGCGGGCCCCGGGCAATCCGTATTATCCGCTGTCTTTATATACAACGATTGATAAAAAGCTTCAGGAACAAATAGAGGAGTTAGCTGTCAAAGCTGGAATGGAGGAAGGAGCCGTGGTGGTGTTAGACACCGGAACGGGAGATATTGAAGCCATGGTATCTTTACCTTTTTACGACCCAGAGAAGATATCCCCTGAAGGGGGAGAGTGGAATAACCGGGCGCTGCAGGCTGCTGTACCTGGATCAATCTTCAAAATCGTCACAGCAGCCGCGGCACTAGAAGCCGGGGTCACCTCAGCGGATGAGCTCTTCTATTGTTCAGGGCAATATGAGAAATATGGATTATCTTGTCTAAAAGGAAAAGGACACGGCGCCCTCACGCTGGCGCAAGGGTTCGCCGTGTCCTGTAATACAGTATTTGCTGCGCTGGCAGAGCGCTTAAGTGGGGCGCAGCTTCAAGCGACAGCACTCGCGCTGGGGCTCGGAAGAGATATTAGCTGGCAAGCGGAGAATACGCTTGGTTTTCCAGTTCTTAAGCCACTATCCGGTGAGCAGAAGGGGACGATCTTCACTTCTTTGCTGCCGGATGATCCAGGCGCCAGAGTGCAGACGGCCATTGGGCAGCGAGATGTGCAAGTGACACCACTTCAGGCAGCCAACCTGGTAGTGACGTTACTGCATGGTGGGGAAGTGAGAGCGCCAAGAATTCTCCAGCGTGTAACCTTTGCAAATGGGCAAAAGCTAGAGGATCTGCCGGGTCATCTTTCCCCTTCAACTGCCGGGAGGATCTCAGAATCTACAGCCCGCCAGCTGCTGTCCTGGATGCGTAAAGTAGTTACGGATGGAACCGGCACAAGTCTGCAGAGCACGAAATGGCCGGTTGCCGGGAAATCAGGTACGGCACAAACCCTTGTTAAGGGTGTGCCGCGTAACAATCAATGGTTTATCGGCTATGGGCCGGTGGATCATCCCAGATATGCTGTGTCGGTAGCGGTTGAGAACGTTGCTCCGGACAGTTCACATCTAGCGGTTAAGCTGTTTGGTCAAGTGTTGGATTTACTATCATCGGTTCCCTCTGGAGCTTGAGGTTCAGGTGGTGGCGCAGAGCTGGTATGATTGGAAGCTGGACCGTTAGCAGCAAAGGGCGAAACGATAAATTCCTCTTGCGGAAGATAGATCCAGCTCTGAAGATACCCTTGTTGAATCAGTTCTTTTATCAGAATAAGCAGAATCGGCGACAGGATCAGACCGGCCATACCGAAAGCAGATGTGGACAGAATGACGAACGACAGCATAAGGAAAGCTGAGGATACGCCAATCGAATTCCCGGTAATCTTCGGCTCAAGCAGCTGTCTAACAATTAGTACAATGGCAAGGAGGATAATTAATCCGATAGCCAGTGAAGTATTGCCCACGATGAACAAATAGATGATCCAAGGGACTAAAATTGTGGTCACGCCAAGAAGAGGCAAAACATCAAATACAGCGCAGACTAACGCCATTGTGATTTCGTTGCCGGTTCGCAGAATAAATAAGCCGACCAGAACTATGGCAAAAGTAATGCTGATCAGAATAAGTTGTGCTTTTAAATAGGACCCGATGGCTTTAAAAACATTGCCTTGTAAAAAGGCAAAGGCGTTCTTAAAAGTTTTTGGCATTTTGTCATGCGCGATTTTACGCCAATCTTTGATCTCCATGCTAAGGAAAAATGCCAAAATGATGGCTATCCCGAAATTGGCCATGAAGGTGGAGAAGGAGCCAAGAATACCGGCCATATATTTTAGAAAAGTAATCAGCCATCCTGTTAGGACATCCGTGGCATCTTTAAAGTAGCCGTTGACCTTGTTCGTAATATCGGGTGGCAAGTTATCTATTTTTTGCTGCAGGTAGGTTGTGGTCTCCACAAAATGCTGCTGCACCACATATGTATATTTAGGGAGGTTCTCTTGGAAGTGAAGGGCCTGGATCGTAATCAGTAGACCGGCACCAAATAATGTACCTAACAGCACAATCAGAAAGAGCAACACTGAAATAGCGGAGGCGAAAGGTTTACCAAGACCACGGCGGTTCAAGAAGCGGGCCAAGGGTTCGATAAGCAAAAATACAAAAAAAGACAGGAATACAGGTGCAGCTAACTGGTACAGTTTACTAAAGGAGAACATAATTAAATAAACCGTGAGGACAATTAATCCGATGTCAAAAAATGTGCGCCAATATTTTTTGTATAACGGCAGCATAGATATAAACAACTCCCTTTTTTTATAAGTGGATATGCCAGGTTGATTACATTGTACATGATTTTACTTTAAAAGCGTCTATTTCTTTGATACATGTGTTAAAATAGGGGGTAACGTTTTTTTTATTCTACTTCACTTGGCCGTTTCACAGGTTCTGCTTGCAGACATTAGGCGAGCCAAAGTCAACTCTGGAAAAGCGGGGAATTAATATGCAGACTTTGCTGCTCTGGTTATTTTACATCTCATCATTTTATGCTTTTATCCCTGGTATGATCAGCCGGATTTTTGGTTACCGTGTCTTTCGTAAAGGAACTGGGCGAAATGAATTTGCTCTGACCTTCGATGATGGACCTGATCCTCGATTTACACCATTATTGCTGGAATTACTGAAGAGGTATGATGCAAAAGCGACCTTTTTTGTAGTAGGCTCTAATGCTGAACGTTATCCTGATCTTATTCAGCGTATCCATGATGAGGGACATCTCATCGGGATTCATAATTATGTTCACAAGACGAACTGGCTCATGCGGCCAGCAACCGTCCGCCGGCAGATTCAACGTACGAATGATATTATTTATAATATTATTGGCGAACGCAGTACGTATTACCGTCCACCTTGGGGCATTGTCAATTTATTTGATATTTCCAAACGACGCCAAGTTGAAATTGTGCTTTGGTCGGCAATGTTTGGCGATTGGCGTGAGAAGCTCGGCGCCGAAAAACTTACTGAGAAGATGCTGGCCCGTCTAAATCCCGGGGAAGTGATGTTGTTGCATGATAGCGGCACAACGCTGGGTGCAGATGCGGATGCTCCAGGGAATATGCTTGTGGCTCTTGAGCAGACACTGGAGGAAGCCCGTAAACGGGGACTGCGCAGCATTCGGATTGACGAAATGATTAAGATGGCTGAGACGTCACCTATCCGGCGCTTATCTTTTGGTAAACGGGTGCTTGTAGGACTTTGGTTAGCTTGGGAACAGGTATTTCAAGCTCTTTTTCATCTCCAAACGATTACTCCGTCAGATCCTTTCCTGCATTATCGGATGCGGAAATATCAGGGCGAACCGGTTGAACTCGAGGGTGGAGCACTGCTCCGTAAAGGTGACAAAGTCATTGAGCTGCACATCGATAATAAACAGTTGTTCGAATTAGGAATTCATTCACGTTCTTCCGCTCAACTTGCGATTCGAATGATCCGCAGAATGGAAAAGGATCTGCCCATTCTTGCTGAGATCATTGCCAAGGATGTGGATCTTGCAGAAGCCAAAGCGCTTTACGGGGTCAGCATGATTAACCGGGGACCGGAGAAATTCGGCTTTACCGTACGCGATTTGCCGGATGGCTTATTCGCACGTTCCTCTAAATTTTACTTAAGGATCCTGTTAAGTGTGATTCATCCAGCAGGTGGGGCAAGGCTTAAAGAACGGAGCGAGGTCCTTGTGCCGAAGCTTATCCTGATGCCTGTCTCAGAGCTGCTCAAAAAGATGAATCAACAGCTGCCTCATCATCCGAAAACTGCAAAAAAACGCAAATCGCAACAGGAAGAATCGTTGTCACTTAATGATTCGGTTGCGGAAGTAGAAATGCCAGGTGCGACAGTAACAAATTGATTCATGATCTTATTGATAAATATTATACAGTGGACGTGTAAAGAGATGTTCTACAATCCAACGTTGGGTTGTGGAACATTTTTTTGTTGGGATAATTAAAAAAAGAGCAGCCCGCCAGTAAAAATACTAAGGTGGGACTGCTCTTGCTTGTTTTAATATTCTTTTCTGCTAAAGGGATTAGATCTTCAGCACAGCGCCGTTACTTGCGTTGGTAACCATTTTGGAGTAACGAGCCAGGTAACCAGTTTTAACTTTAGGTTCGAATTCTTTCCAACCTGTACGACGAACTGCTAATACTTCTTCTTCAACCAGCAATTCAATCTTCCGGTTGTTGAGATCCAGTTCAATGATGTCTCCATCCTCAACAAAAGCGATCGGACCGCCTTCAGCTGCTTCTGGAGAGATATGACCGATACTGATTCCGCGGGAAGCCCCCGAGAAACGACCGTCTGTAATCAGACCGACCTTAGCACCCAGCCCCATACCCACGATTTGTGAAGTAGGCGCCAGCATTTCCGGCATTCCAGGTCCGCCCTTAGGACCTTCATAGCGGATAACGACTACATGGCCTTCTTTAACTTTACCGTTGGCGATACCTTCCAGTGCAGCTTCTTGGGAATCAAAGCAGATCGCAGGACCTTTATGATATCCGCCTACTGAAGCATCAACTGCACCAACCTTGATGATAGAACCCTCAGGAGCCAAGTTTCCGTAAAGTACGGCCAGACCGCCTCTTTCGGAGTAAGGGTTGTCGATAGTATGAATTACGGAAGTATCTTGGATCTCGTGTCCGATTACGTTCTCGGCTAATGTTTTGCCGGTAACGGTCATACATTCCCCGAACAGAGCACCTGGTTTCTTCAGCAGTTCATTCAATACAGCACTAACGCCGCCCGCACGGTCCACATCTTCGATAAAGATATCAGAAGCTGGAGCCAGCTTAGCCAGATATGGAACACGGTTTGCAACTTCGTTAATGCGTTCAAGCGGATAATCGATACCTGCTTCTTGAGCTAATGCAAGGGTGTGCAGCACTGTGTTAGTAGAACCACCCATTGCCATATCCAGTGCAAATGCGTTATCAAGGGATTCTTTAGTTACGATATCTCTTGGTTTAAGATCCAGCTTAATCAATTCCATCAGTTGTGTTGCGGATCTGCGAACAAATTCTCTACGCTCATCAGCAACAGCCAAAATTGTACCGTTACCTGGCAATGCCAGTCCAAGTGCTTCTGCAAGGCAGTTCATGGAGTTGGCAGTGAACATTCCGGAACAAGATCCACAGGTTGGACAACCGAATTGTTCTAATTCAAGCAACTCTGCATCGTTGATTTTGCCGACTTGGTGAGCACCAACGCCTTCAAATACCGAGGTCAGAGAGAGCTTGTTACCTTTACTATCTACGCCGGCTTTCATTGGGCCGCCGCTTACGAACATGGTTGGGATGTTAACACGCAGTGCGCCCATCATCATGCCCGGTGTAATTTTATCACAGTTAGGGATGCAGACCATGCCATCGAACCAATGCGCGGAAACTACGGTTTCCAAGGCGTCAGCGATGATCTCGCGGCTTGGCAGTGAATAACGCATGCCGATATGTCCCATAGCAATTCCGTCATCTACGCCGATCGTATTGAATTCAAAAGGAACGCCACCAGCTTCGCGAATCGCTTCCTTAACGATTTTACCGAACTCTTGCAAATGCACATGCCCTGGAACAATATCAATATAGGAATTGCAGACCGCAATAAACGGCTTTCCGAAATCTTCTTCTTTTACTCCGGCTGCTCTCAGGAGACTACGGTGTGGAGCACGGTCAAAGCCTTTTTTAATCATGTCTGAACGCATTTTCTTGGCTGCCATAATGACATTCCCCCCTAAATGAATTTCAATCAAATATAGTGTCGCATTAACGCAATGAACTCCAAAGACCTGCGTATATACGGTTTATAGAAAGAACGGGGACCTGCTTCCTCAATAAGAAAAGCGATGCCGTTTCTATAAAAAAAAGCCGCTGTTTTGGTATAAACAGTTACCGCCTAAAATGAACGGAGAAGTCATTGTTATTAGTGAGTCTATCACAAAGAGCACGTTTTTTCTACCGGACAATGTGAAGTTTGTCGATTGACGCAAAGCGTGGGAAGTGGAGGAAAAGCTCATTTTCGAAAGGAAAGTGCTTTATTTGGAAAATGGATCAGGGTTCGGATGTATCTATTTACCACTCTAGACAACTTTAGGAGAGCTGAGTATGATGGGAGTTATTATTTTATGGGAGGTGCTGGAAAATCGGGATTTGTGTATTATTATCGCCGCGGTGGATCGTTTTTACGGGGATGAAAAGCTAAGGAGGGAAAGGGAATGTCACAGCGTACAACTTATTTAAATCCAATTGTAGCAAGCTCAGGAGACCCATGGGTATTCAAACATACCGATGGCTATTATTACTTTATGGCCACAAAAGCTAAATGTCTGGAGCTGACGAGATCTAGAACCTTGACCGGCCTTGCGGAGGGCGACAAGAAAGTGATCTGGTCTCCCGAACCGGGGGGCAGCTACAGTTACAATCTGTGGGCGCCGGAAATTCATCATTTGGACAACAAATGGTACATTTACTACACTGCGAATGACGGAGGAGGCGACGATTCACGACGGATTTGCGTGCTGGAGAATGAAGAGGCAAACCCGCTGGAAGGGCAGTGGGTATGGAGAGGTGCTTTGCAGACACCTGTCCCAGGGTTGGATGGAACAGTAATGTCTTTGCGGGATCAGCTGTACTTTCTGTATGCGGGATATGGTCATTTCCCTGATTATGGGTCGGCTATTTACATTATGCGAATGAGTAATCCTTGGACCTTAGAAGGGGAGCATCACCTGCTTACCGCTCCAACTCTGTCATGGGAGAAGCAAGGTGGCATGGCGATTAACGAAGGTCCGGTAATTTTGCGGCGCAACAATCGTATTTTCATGGTTTATTCGGCAAGTACGACTTGGTCTGAGGATTATGCACTAGGGATGCTCACCATGAGCGAAGCGGCAGATCCTTTGCAACCGCTGTCATGGGTAAAATCAATGTCGCCTGTATTTTGCAAAAGTGTAGAGAACGGGATTTTTGCCACGGGGCACAATAGCTTCACACGATCTCCTGATGGCAAGGAAGATTGGATAGTCTATCATGCGCTTCCTTCCGCTGGAGCGGATGTGTCTTTGCGAGCAACCCGTATCCAGAAATTTGGGTGGAAGGTGGATGGGACACCGGATTTTGGGGTTCCTTGTAGGGATACGCTTGCTCAGACCGTACCGTCGGGAGAATAAGAATAAAACAGAAAAACAAGATTGAAAAGGCCATTCATTACAGAAAAACTGTAATGAATGGCCTTTTCATGTAATGCAGATATTTTTATTCGCTGTCGATAATAATTGACGAAAAACGCCTGTGTTATAAGGGGTTTTTCGCCAAAATACAGATGTTTAGTACGTTTTTTTAATAGGTTTGTAGATGGTGTAGCCATATATTTGTTTGAGAAAAGTTCGTAAGATTACAAAATTATTGTTTGAAAGCGTTGACATATGGATTTTGGATGCTTATAATTCGATCTGAGA
Organism: Paenibacillus sp. FSL H3-0329; assembly: GCF_037963285.1. Lineage (NCBI taxonomy): Bacteria > Bacillati > Bacillota > Bacilli > Caryophanales > Paenibacillaceae > Paenibacillus > Paenibacillus sp. FSL H3-0329. The sequence goes on from NZ_CP150150.1 coordinate 1,885,951, forward strand.
TACAGAAAAACTGTATTAATCAAGGGGAGTTATCTACAGGGCAAAAAGGAGCGTGGTTCCAAGCTTTGGATTTGCTTAAGGCGTTGTGGCAAATATTTTATAGTGGGAGGTTAAGTATGAAGAACAATGCAAAGCGTTTTTTTAGTCTTTTATTTGTGTTAATACTGATCATTTCGACTGTAACAGCATGTAGTGGCAACAGTGCAAACAATGGGGCTGATAACGGTGGCTCCAACAACAAAGAGAACGAGAGCACAGCCAAAGACCCGGTTGAGTTTACAGATATCAGCGCAGACATACGCGGCAATACAGCCCCAACGCAAGAGCAAATCGACGAAGTTAATCATTCCTTGAATGATACATACCTCGGCGACGTTTTCGATGAAGTCATTCCAAATGATTACTCAGCTTATCCTGTTAAAGGTGATGTGGTTCTGGATGTATGGATGCCTGCGAATTCCAATATTCCGGATATGAACAATCATGCTGTCCAGAAGCAGGTGGAGCAATTAACGGGAATCAAAGTAAACTTCATCACGCCGCCAATCGGCCAGGAAGCGGATGCCTTCACGCTGATGATCTCCTCCGGTGAACTGCCTGACATTATCATTGAGCCGGGACGTTATCCGGGAGGTTTTGAAGCGGGCGTAAATGACGGCGCTTATATCGATCTGACAGATCTGATGGAGAAAAATGCTCCGAACTATACGAAGTGGCGCAATTCGGATGAATCAAGAAGAAAAACCACGGTCACGGATGACGGCAAGCTGCTTGGCTTTTATGGCATCGCCCCATATTCAGAGTGGACTTGGTTTGGAACGTTGATTAAGCAAGAGGCGCTGGATAAAACAGGGCTTGAAGTTCCAAATACGATTGATGAATGGCATACCTTCCTGACAAAAGCAAAGGAAGTCGGATACAAAGCACCACTTAATTACGGCTCTACTTACGGCCAGATTTTTACCGGCATCATAAATGGCGCATATGGAGTATGGGATTGGACGTTCCTTGATGAGAATGGCAAAGTGGCCTGGGGGCCAGCACAGCCGAAAGCTAAGGAATATTTGACCACCATGCAGCAATGGAACAAAGAAGGATTACTGAACCCGGACTGGGCAACGGCAGACTTTAACCAGAGAATGGCGAGTGCCATTTCGGGAGATACCGCGATGATGATGGACTCTCCGGATACGATGTGGAGTTATTGGAAAGAGCAAAGCGGTATCGACTTTGTGGGGGCACTGAACCCGGTTCTAAACAAAGGAGATAAGTCCGCAACCACGTACAAAAATTTCAAAAGAGCGGGGATCGAAGCTGCGATCACAACGCAAAGCAAAAATGTAGAAGCGGCAATGGCTTGGCTTGATTTTAATTACAGTAAAAAGGGCTGGGAATTGATTAACTTTGGTGAATACGGCACGGTCCACCTGATTGATGACACGGGAATGCCTTATTATCCAGAGAACAGTTATATCTTTAAAGACCCTGAAGGTCAGCCCGTATCGACAACCTTATGGAAATACCGGATGCACAACTGGCCGGATATCCGGGATGAGCATCATTCCAACCCGCTGATCGCTGCCAAAGGAAGTTATTCGGGAGACATTCGCAAGAATTGGACTGAAAATATGGACACCAGTATGGCTATGCCACCTATTTCCTTTACCAAGGATGAAGCTTCGCGGGAAGCCGAGCTTGGAAACCAGCTGTCGACACTGCGCGGAGAGTATTTTGCAAAAATCATAATGGGAGACCTGCCGGTAGATGCCTATGATAAATTTTTGAAAGAAGCTCAGAGCATGGGACTGGAAGAGTTTTTGAGTATCCATCAGGCAGCCTTAGATCGATATAACAAACGATAGGTGGTTGTTTTATGGAAATATTACGAAAAAACAGAGCGATAAAGCCCATTCCTCAGGACGCCAAACCTAAAAATACCAAGCTAGTGATTAAGAAGGATTTGAAAAAGAACTGGTTTGTCTATCTGTTGGCCGTCCCTGTTGTAGCATGGTTCCTGATTTTCTGCTACGGGCCGATGTGGGGGGTTATGATCGCCTTCAAGGATTTTAAACCCCTGCTGGGGTTTGGCCAGAGCGAGTGGGTAGGGTTTAAGCACTTTATTGATTTTTTCCAAGGGCCTTATTTCTGGCGGGTCGTTAAAAACACCCTTCTCCTCAATGTTTGGGGGATTGCCTTTGGATTTACAGCCCCGATTATTCTGTCCTTGATGCTGAACGAAATCCGTGGGGTTAAGTTTAAAAAAGTGGTCCAAACGATCACCTATATGCCGCACTTTATTTCCCTGGTGGTGGTATGCGGGATCATTCATATCTTTGCCGCAGATGAAGGGATTATCACGCAAATCCTGCAATTTATTACCGGAAAAGAGTACTCTTCACTGCTCGGCTACTCTGCGTTCTTCCGGCCGATTTATACCTTCTCCGGCATTTGGCAGAGCATCGGCTGGGATAGCATCATCTACCTTGCGGCGATGAGTTCCATCGATACTTCATTATATGAAGCTGCTGAAATTGACGGAGTGGGACGGATTAAAAAAATGTGGCATATTACGCTGCCGCAGATCAGCCCAGTTATCATCATTCTGTTTATTTTTGCCATCGGCGGGTTGATGTCGTCCGGGTACGAGAAGATTATCCTGCTGTACAATCCTCTGATCTATGATACGGCGGATGTTATTGCCTCTTACGTGTATCGTCGCGGTTTAAGAGAAGCCAGTCTTAGTTATTCCACGGCTGTGGGCTTGGTCAGCTCAATCGTTAACTTTGGGCTGCTCTGGATGACCAATACAATAGCCAAACGCAGGTCCGAGGTCAGCTTATGGTAAGAAAGAGGGACAGCTATGAAAGATAATTTGAAGCGTAAAGCGAAAAAAAGACGAAAACATAAATCCATCGGCGACAGAGTGTTTGACGGCACACTTTATACTCTGTTGACCGCATTAACCTTGGTGTGTTTTTATCCGATCCTGCACATCCTGTTTGCCTCCGTCAGCGACCCCGGCATGTTGATTGCTCATAAAGGGATTTTGCTGAAACCGCTGGGATTCACTTTGGATGGCTATAAGCTGGTATTTAAAGATAACAGTCTGATCAACGGCTATAAAAACACGATTATATATGTAGGATTAGGCACATTAGTCAACATGATCATGACCATTCTGGGAGCTTATGTATTATCCAGACGAGGATTGTATTTCAAAAACTTCATCATGATCCTGATTACAATCACCATGTTTTTTGGCGGCGGGTTGATTCCTTGGTTCTTATTAATGAAGGATATTGGTCTGTACAATAATTTGTGGGCCATGATTTTGCCAAGTGCTTTAAGCACATGGAACATTATTATCCTACGAACTAGCTTTCAAGCCATTCCGCAGGAATTGGAGGAAGCGGCTACCATTGACGGGGCAAGTCAGGCCCATATTTTAACGAATGTGATTCTTCCGCTGTCCAAAGCTACGCTGGCCGTAATCTTTTTATACTATTTAGTGGGGAACTGGAACTCATGGTTTAATGCGATGGTGTTGTTGAAGGACAGACAGCTGTTCCCACTGCAGCTATTAATGAAGGAAATATTAGTAGCTAATGATGCAACCGCAACCTCGATCGGCAGTGCAGGCGGGGTAGTCATCGATAGTGCCCAGAGCCAGACGGCTTTCCGCGAGCTGGTTAAGTATTGTGCGATCGTCGTTTCTACGCTTCCTATATTAATGGTATATCCTTTCTTGCAAAAATATTTTGTTAAAGGTGTTTACGTAGGTTCGATTAAAGGATAGCGGGCAAAAAAACAAGTTCATCTTATATAGAAATTATTTAATAGGAGTGAAGTACACCATGTTGACAGAAGCAAGCAGCACATCCGTTCCACGTCCAGAATATCCAAGACCCCAATTTGCCCGTAAGGATTGGCTTAGCCTAAATGGAGAATGGGATTTTACGTTTGATGATGAAGATGTCGGTGAGGAAGAACAATGGTATCGGACGGACACAAAGGGTTTATTTTCACGGGTTATTCAAGTGCCCTTTGCGTTTCAGAGCAAGCTGAGCGGGATTGAAGATCCTTCATTTCATGATGTTGTGTGGTATAGAAGAACTTTTGAAGTTCCTGAGGGTTGGAATGGGAAGCGGATTGTCCTCCATTTCGGCGCCGTTGATTATTTGGCAAAAGTCTGGGTGAATGGTCAGCTGGTGGCCGTGCATGAAGGCGGACATACACCATTTCAGATCGATATCACTCCTTCGCTGCTCAAAGGAAGGAATACCATCATACTGCGCGCAGAGGATTTCAGCCGCGATGTCACCTTGCCGCGGGGCAAGCAATATTGGCTGGAGCAGTCTGCTGCCATCTTTTATACCCGCACAACCGGAATCTGGCAGAGTGTCTGGCTTGAACCGCTGTCTGCAGTGCATCTGAGTAAAACCATGATGACACCTGATATTGACCGCAATGAAATCCGGCTTCGAACCTTTCTGCAAGGATTTAAGTCTGCTGATCCGCTCAAGCTGCGCATAACGGTATCGTATGACAGTGAAGTAATTGCGGAAGATCAATATATGGTCATGAATGCTGAGCAGCTGCGCACTATCGGCTTGGGTGATTTTGCGGATCATGGTCTTGGACGTTTATGGAGCCCTGAGCATCCGAATTTGTATGATATTCAATTCCAATTGCTTCGGAATGAGGAAGTAATTGATGAAGCAGTGAGTTATTTCGGCATGCGTAAGGTGTCGATTGAAAATGGCAAGCTATGCTTGAATAACCGCTCATATTTCCAGAGACTGGTGCTGGATCAGGGATACTTCCCTGACGGGATACTAACCGCACCTACAGACGAAGAGTTGAAACGGGATGCCCAGCTGACGAAAGAAATGGGCTTTAACGGGGTGAGAAAACATCAGAAGACAGAAGATCCCCGGTTCCTGTATTGGTGTGATAAGCTCGGCCTGCTGGTATGGAGTGAGGCAGCCAATGCTTACGAATATTCCGAGGAGTATGTCCGCCGTTTCACGAAGGAATGGCAGGAGATCATCGAGCGCGACTATAACCATCCTTGTATCGTGACCTGGGTTCCGCTTAATGAGAGCTGGGGTGTTCCCAATGTCCAGATTGATACACGCCAGCAGCAGCACGGATTGGCTATGTATCATTTAACGAAATCCTTGGATGAGATGAGACCTGTTGTGTATAACGATGGGTGGGAGCATATGACTACAGATTTGGTGACTATTCATGACTATGAGAGCCATCAGGCAGTGCTGGAGGAGAGATATGCCACGGCAGAATCTTCTGTAAATGCGATGCCGGCCAACCGCAAAATATTTGTCGGTGGAGCTTCGTATCAAGGCCAGCCGATTCTCGTATCCGAGTTTGGTGGAATTGCCTTCAAGAAAAGTGAGTGGGAGGGCTGGGGTTATTCTGGGGCAGAGAATGAAGAGGATTTCCTGATGAAGCTCAAGGCTGTGGTTGACCCGATGTTCACTTCCCCGGTGATCCAAGGGTATTGCTATACCCAGCTGACGGATGTCGAGCAGGAAATCAACGGACTGCTCACCTATGATAGACAGCCCAAAGCTCCGCTTGAAGCGATCCGCAACATCATGATGCATATCCAATAAATAACATTTACTAAAAGGAGTTACACCATGACACAACAAGCAACGCTTCCGCGTCCTGAATATCCCCGCCCTGGCTTTGTTCGACCAGAGTGGATCAATCTGAACGGCCAGTGGCAATTCGAAATTGATCATGGCAAAAGTGGGAAGGAGCGCGGATACCCTGTTAACGATCATAATCTCTCAGGGACAATTACTGTGCCCTTCTGTCCGGAAAGCAAGCTGTCCGGTGTAGAATATAAAGATTTTATGGCTGCTGTATGGTATAAAAGGGAGTTTACCGTACCGGAGAGCTGGACAAATGGCAGAGTTATCCTTCATTTTGGCGCCGTTGATTATATGGCGGAGGTCTGGGTGAACGGCGTATCCGTAGGTACGCACCGCGGAGGATATACTCCGTTTAGCTTTGATATTACTTCTAATCTTTTAGCGGGAAGTAATGTGATTACTGTATATGCTGAAGACGACGTTCGATCGGGACGACAGCCACGGGGCAAGCAGAGTGAACAGTTCCATTCGCACGGCTGTGATTATACACGCACTACAGGAATCTGGCAGACGGTATGGCTTGAGCAAGTCCCTGAAACCTATCTGTCTAATCTGAAAGTTGTCGCTGATCCCGACAATGGCTGTGTGCACCTAGAAATGAAGGTACAAGGGAACGCTGCGGGGGACACGCTTAGGGCCACTGCTCTTTATGGCGGCAAACCCGTTGGGGACAGCAGTGTGATCGTTTCCGGACCCTCTATAAAACTTACGATTCCGCTATCAGAGATTCACTTGTGGGAAGTTGGAAACGCCAGATTGTATGACCTGAAGTTGTCCTTGCATAGTCAGGGACGGGAGAGTGACGTGGTCCATTCTTATTTTGGACTCCGCACGGTACGACTGGATGGGATGGCATTCCGGATCAATGGGAAATCCGTATTTCAGCGGTTAGTTCTGGATCAAGGTTTTTATCCGGAGGGAATCTATACCGCTCCTACTGATGAAGATCTGCGCAGAGACATCGAAATCTCAATAGGGCTTGGCTTCAATGGCGCGAGGCTTCACGAGAAGATCTTTGAACCGCGTTATCTTTATTGGGCTGACCAATTAGGTTATCTTGTCTGGGGAGAGCATGCCAATTGGGGGCTGAATATTACTGGAGCGGATAGCCTGACTCACTTCCTGCCGGAATGGCTCGAAGGTATGCAGCGTGATTTCAATCATCCCGCGCTGATCGGCTGGTGCCCTTTTAATGAGACCTGGGACCGGGACGGTGCGAAACAGCATAACCCCGTGCTCCAGATTGTTTACGACGTAACAAAACGTATGGATCCAACACGTCCAGTAATTGATACAAGCGGCAACTTCCATGTGGCTACAGATATCTTCGATCTTCATGACTATGACCAGAATCCGCAGACGTTCCGGGACAGATATGAACCGATGAAAAGTGGCGGAGAAGTATTCAATACCTTCCCGGATCGCCAAACGTATGAAGGTCAACCTTACTTCATCAGCGAGTATGGCGGAATTTGGTGGAACCCGCAGCAGAAAGATGAAAAATCATGGGGGTATGGGGACAGACCGACCTCAGAGCAAATGTTTATCGAACGCTACGAGGGGTTGACGAATGTTTTATTAGATCATCCGCTGATGTTTGGATTCTGCTATACCCAGCTGTACGATGTGGAGCAGGAAGTCAATGGACTGTACACTTATGACAGACAGCCGAAGTTCGACCCCGAGCGAATCCGCGGCATCAATGCGCGTAAGGCTGCAATTGAAGATTAGAGGCGCTACGTAACTATTCATTCGAAAGGAATGTGATAGATTATGAAAGTGAATTTCCGGCAAAAATGTCTGGTCGCCTTAAGTGTTCTTCTTATTCTTCCAATGGGGAAGGTGACCCTAGCTGTCTCTGATCATAATGACTTTTACAACGTGGTTATGCAGGACGGGGCGGACCCATGGGTGTATAAACATACAGATGGCTTCTATTATTTCACCAAAACAACAGGTGGCAATGTTACCCTCTGGAAGTCAGCCCAGTTGACCACTATTGATGCAGCGCCTACTAAAGTTGTCAACACAGGCGGTAGCGGCATCTGGGCGCCTGAGCTACATTATATAAACGGAGCTTGGTATATCTACTATGCGATGGACGACGGAGATAACGTAAACCACCGCATGCATGTAATGGAGAACACAGCAGCAGACCCGATGCAGGGAACTTGGCAGTACAAAGGCCAGATCACAGATTCAAGCAATAAGTGGGCTATAGACGGTACTGTGCTGCAAGTGAACGGCGAGCTGTATTTTATCTGGTCCGGCTGGGAGGGGAATGTTAATGTGCGGCAGAATCTCTATATCGCGCATATGAGTAATCCCTGGACCATTGATTCCGAACGCGTAGAGATTTCAAGACCAACGTATAGCTGGGAAACGAATTATTCCCCAAATGTGAATGAAGGACCGCAGGTGATTATAAATGGAGAAGTCATTAGTTTGGTCTACTCGGCAAGCGGAAGCTGGACTAATGATTATTGTCTGGGACTAATCACCGCAGACATCTCCAGTGATCTGTTGAATCCGGCATCATGGAATAAACGCAATCAGCCTATCTTTTCCTCAGGCAATGGACTTTACGGACCTGGACACCATTCGTTTACTAAGTCTCCTGACGGCCAAGAGGATTGGATCATGTACCATGTCGCCAAATACAACAACGCTGGCTGGAACCGCGAGGTGCGGATGCAGAAATTCAGCTGGAATGCTGATCATACACCTAATCTGGGCATTCCCGTTGACCCTAATCTTCCGATAACTTTGCCTTCAGGTGAAACCATGCATACCCGCTACGAAGCGGAAAAAGGGACATTTGGCGGCGATGCCTATGCCTCTTCGAGTCCCAAGGGCTCGGGTGGGCTTAAGGCGGGTCATATTGATACGCCGGACAGTTACGTGGAATTTTCGGTTGATGCGGCAGCCGCAGGCGAGTATATTCTTTTGGCTCGAACGGCGAATGGAACGGCTGGCGGGAATTGGTCGAATTTTCAGCTTAGTGTCAATGCAGGACCTTCCAGCCCATTCTATATCACCAATAAAGGGTGGGAGAATTGGGGGCTGTCCACAGCCCGGGTTCAACTGAAGGCAGGCATGAACAAGCTTCGTTTTACCAAAGGCGAAGGTTACGGAGAAATTGATTTCATTGATATTAAGCCATTGTGAATCGAACAATCCTAAGAGACATATGAAATGGCTTCCGGTTTTCCGGAGGTCATTTCTAGGTGAAAGGGCTTGTAGGTGTAATTGTTTTTCATCTCATTAAGAAGTAAGATTAGGATAATTATTAGGATACAAGGAGAGCTGATTTGTGCTGGAACTTAGCTTAAACGACCCGGAAAAATTAGTCACAGTAACGCATGCTTTATCAACTCGTTCTAGGGTTGATATTCTTCGGCTCTTAAACTCCAAAAACTTAAATATTATTGAAATCGCTGAGAGGCTGAAGCTTCCAGTGTCGACGGTAGCAAGCAATATTAAAGTATTAGAAGCAGCAGAGTTAATTCATACAGAATTGCTTCCGGCTTCACGCGGGGCAATGAAAGTTTGCAGCCGGAATTATGATGATCTTCATATTGCCTTGAATTTGAAAGAACCGATGTCAAAGGGATTAACTCATGTCTATGAAGTAGAGATGCCGATCGGCCATTATAGCGACTGTGAGGTATCTCCTACTTGCGGAATGGCTAATAGCGAGGGTCTTATTATCAAAGAAGATGAACCGTCGAGCTTTTATCACCCTAAACATGTCAACGCCCAGCTGATCTGGCTCCGCAAAGGATTTCTGGAATATTTGCTGCCTATGGATATCCCCTCCGGAGCACAAATTGAATCGCTGGAATTATCCATGGAGATCTGTTCGGAAGCTCCGAATTATGACCAGAACTGGCCTTCGAACATCTCTGTATGGGTGAATGGATCGGAGATCGGCATGTGGACCAGTCCCGGTGATTTCGGTGACCGGCGGGGCAAGCTGAATCCGAACTGGTGGTGGGATGGATCTACACAATACGGGTTTCTCAAGACCTGGCGTGTTGACCATGAAAAGACGACACTTGATATGGAGAAGGTGTCGAATGTTTCCTTAAATGATCTTCTGATTAACCGGAGCCCTAAATTGCGGCTGCGCATTGGAATCAACCCTGATGCAGTTCATCAAGGCGGACTTAACCTGTTCGGGCGCCAGTTTGGCGATTATGAACAACATATTATGATGAAGGTAAAATATACCATGGATCAGGATGAAGTAGAACTTTAGCTTAGGAGATGAACAAAGCAAGGCGGTTCCTCGGAAACGAATCTTCGTATCCAAGGAACCGCCTTGCTTTGTTTGTTCTGGATGTAAAGCTAGAGTGTGCGCCGTAGGGCGGCACGCTGAAGGGTGATCATCCAGTCAACGGACGGCTCAACCAGCGGGTGAAAGAGCCGTTTAACGGACGGCTGAGCCAGCAATACGGTGAATAATACGGCGGTGAGCAGCAGGACTACTGCCCCAGCAGCATTGCCAATATAGGTGTAAATCCCGGAAACGGCAGCCAGACGAACGATAAAACCATGAAGCAGGAAAACATACAACGTGCGGCGCCCCCAGTCGGTCATGCGGCTCGCTCCGTAAGGTACGAGGCCGAGGAAAGCGAGTGAAGCGACAATTTGTAGTCCGTACAGTCCCAGACGGTATACGCCTGCATACCATACATTGGCATCAAGCTGCATATAGGTCATGCTGCCATATAACCAGCCAAAGGGAAATCCTACCCCCCATGCGGCCATGATGGCAAGGAGTAGAATGGAGGCGGCTGCTGCAAAGATTTTGATATATTTCTGATAGAGCTTGACGAAGGTTTCGAAGGAGAAATGATAGCCGATAATGAAAAAAGGCAAATATACAAAGGTACGGCTGATGCTAAACCATACACCGTCCAGCTGGAGATATCCGACAGCCACCCCCGCTGTTACAGCGAAGAGGAGCTTAGCGGTTATGGACCATCTGCTCATACCGAGCATCAGGAGGCGCCAGCAGGCATGACTGGCCAGAAACCATAGGAGCAGATAGGGTGCGAAAATGGAATGCTGGATGTTGCTTACATGAAAGAGGGAAACGTCGAGTGCGGAATATAAGCTTTGAAAAATGAGGTATTGCAATCCAATTTGCAGCAGCATTTTGCGGCCGGTAGTTCCGGCAAGGCTTTTTCTGGCGAAATAGCCGGTCACCAGTACGAACAGTGGCATGTGAAAGCTGAAAATCCACATATATAATCCGTGTATTCCGCTCATTTTGTTAATCAGAGGTTCAATTGCATTACCGGCAAAAACAGTGATAATAAGCATAAAACGCAGGTTGAGAAAAAAGGTTTCTCCGCGCGTTTCCAGCGAGTTTTCCCCTACCATGATTTAGCCTCCAAATTATGCTGTATGCAAATTAATTTAATTTTAAAATACTAGATTTTCTTTGATTTAATTGTGAATTAAGTCACAATAGAAAGCGTATCATGTGTGCGAAATGTGGCGATGTGTTGAAGGTTGTTAGAATAGAGGGATTCCACTATAATTTTTATATGCATTAACATCTGGGAGTGGAACATGTTGAAGAGAAGAATAACTAAGCGTCGCGTCGCTATTTTTGTATTGATTATTTTAGTTGTAGCTGGGTTGCTGATATGGAAGTATTTAACGCCATATGCACCGGCTCAAGAAGCCGAAACCGCACTGATTTCAAGTGGTGGAGTTACCGTCGAACAGAATGATAATTGGATTTCGTTCGAACCTTCCATTACTAAAGGCGCCTCGATTATATTTTATCCTGGGGCTTTGGTTAAACCGGAAGCTTACTCCCCTCTTGCGAAGAGCGTCGCTGCTGCAGGGCATCCCTTCTACATCGCCAAAATGCCGTTTAATTTAGCCGTAACGAAGGGGGATGCCGCAGAAGAGATTATTCGTGTACATCCGAAGCAATCTTTTGTGCTGGGTGGACATTCACTTGGGGGTGTCATGGCCTCACGTTACGCAATTGAGCATACGGACCAGCTGGAAGGTGTATTTTTCTTAGCCTCTTATCCAGATGAAAAGGGCAGTCTACGAGAGACTACTTTGTCAGTGTTATCAGTTGTGGGTACTGAGGATCAAGTGATTGACAGAGACAGCTACAACAAAGGGCGTTCCTATCTGCCAGATAATACAGTTTATAGTTCAATTTTAGGTGGGAATCATGCGCAATTTGGCAGCTACGGGCCTCAGAAGGGGGACGGCGAAGCCACAATATCTGAGCAAGAGCAGCAGAGTCGCACAGTAAGTGCCCTGTTGGATTGGCTGGGAAATCTGAGGTAGTTACGGGTCATTCAACAGAGGGAGGAAACAATTCATGCCAGTATTACACATTAACGATGAATGCGTTCCCTGCTCTGGAATATTGTTTGATAAAGACGGGACGTTACTCGATCTATTAGCCACCTGGGGGAATTGGGCGGAGCTTGTGCTGCGCGGACTGGAAGATCAACTAGCGATCATGGGAGCGGGATTTATTGTAGAGCGCAGCAAGGTGCTGGGTACGCAACATGATCCGCAAGGGAAGTTAATAGGGTACGACCCGGCGGGGCCGCTTACCATGGCTACAGAGGAAGAAAGTTACGGTGTACTCGCGTGGCAGCTATATGCAGCAGGAGTTCCTTGGAATGAAGCGCTGACCCGTGTGAAAAGCATAACTAAAAACGCAATGTACGAATTACGCCGACGCCGTATGGCACAGCCTTTAGCGGGACTTTATTCTTTTTTGGAGCAATGCTCTGCGGCATCCCTTAAGCTTGGCGTGGTTACCTCCGATGGGGCAAAGACCACTGGAGAGCATTTGGAATGGCTTAATGTGGCAGGCTATTTTGATTCGGTAGTTACTAGGGACAGGGTGAAAAACGGAAAACCCGCTCCTGAAATGGCTGAATTGGCCTGCCGGGAGCTAGGGCTTTCGCCTGAAGAGACGATTATTATTGGGGACAGTAATGCCGATATGCAATTAGGTAAAGGTGCAGGGCTTCGCCTCGCAATTGGGATTTCCGCCAGTGGTGATGGGGAGCACCTTATAGACGCAGATGTAATCATTTCCGGTTTTAATGAGCTTCGGATCACTTACTGATCAGCTAATAAAAGGAAAGGATGTGCTACTTAGCATGGATCAATTGCAGACACTTGCTTCTTGGATCAAAGAAAGTGACAACATCGTTTTTTTCGGAGGGGCGGGTACGTCGACAGAGAGTGGAATTCCCGATTTCCGCTCCGCAGCTGGATTATATCAAACTCAGCACAATTCACCTTATCCACCTGAAGTGATGCTGAGCCGCACTTTTTTCATGTCCTCACCGGACATTTTTTTTGATTTTTACCGCAGTAAAATGATTCATCCAGAGGCCCGTCCGAATGGTGCGCACCAGCTACTAGCGGAATTGGAACAGCAGGGGAAGCTGAAGGCGGTGATTACGCAAAATATTGACGGCCTGCACCAGCAGGCGGGTAGCCGTAGTGTACTTGAGCTGCATGGTTCGATCCATCGCAACTATTGTATGGACTGCTCACGGTATTACGGGCTGGATCAACTGCTGGAAATGACTGAGATCGTTCCTCGCTGCCCGGAATGTGGCGGAATTATCAAGCCGGATGTGGTTTTATATGAAGAAGAATTGGATCATTCCGTGCTTATGGGCTCTGTCGCTGCGATTGCCTCTGCAGATATGCTTATTATTGGCGGAACCTCGCTAACGGTTCAGCCTGCGGCTAGTCTGGTGACTTATTTCCGGGGCAAACGTACGGTGCTGCTGAACGGAGATCCCACACCTTATGATGACCGGGCGGATCTGCTGATTACAGATCGAATTGGAAAAGTAATGGGCAGTGTCAAGGATCTATTAAGCTAGATGGAAAAAGCTGTCCTTTGGTTTCTCTTGCCAGATTATTATTACGCTCAGAAGTTTAAAGATAAGGTAGGCTCACAACAGCGTGTAATGAGAGGCAGGGATAAGCAATGGTATATGTAGCAGACGATAAACGGTATGACAACATGCGTTATAATCGTTGCGGGAACTCAGGTCTCAAGCTCCCAGCAATCTCATTAGGATTATGGCAGAATTTTGGTGGGATCGATAATTACGAGAACGGCAGAGAAATGATCACTCGTGCTTTTGATCTTGGAATTACCCATTTTGATCTGGCCAACAACTATGGTCCACCAGCTGGTTCAGCAGAAGAGCTATTCGGTAAAGTTCTCGCCAATGATATGTTTCCTTATCGTGATGAAATAGTGATCTCTACAAAAGCAGGGTATAACATGTGGCCCGGCCCTTATGGCGAATGGGGTTCACGTAAATATATGCTGGCTAGTCTGGATCAGAGCCTGAAACGGCTAGGCCTAGATTATGTTGATATTTATTACTCTCATCGTCCAGACCCGGAAACACCGCTTGAAGAAACCATGCAGGCGCTGGATTATGCGGTACGTTCTGGCAAAGCTTTATATATAGGACTATCCAACTATAATGCGGAGCAGACGGCTGAAGCCCTCAGCATTCTAAAAAGCCTGGGCACACCGCTCTTAATCCATCAGCCTAGTTATTCTATGCTCGATCGTTGGATTGAGGGTGGCTTACAGGATGTACTGGAACAAAGTGGTGTAGGGAGCATCGCTTTTACACCCCTGGCTGAAGGTTTGTTAACCAACAAATACTTGAATGGTATTCCAGAGGGATCAAGGGCTGCCAAGCCGTCTGCCGCCTTGAATGAGAGCCGGATTACACCGGAGGTGCAGCGGAGGATTCGTGCACTTAATCAGCTTGCGGTTTCGCGAGGACAGAGTCTGGCTCAGTTTGCACTGGCTTGGACACTCCGGGGGGGCAAGGTTACTTCCGCCCTAATTGGAGCAAGCAGAGTGGATCAGATTGAAGAGAATATAGCTGCTTTAGCTAAGCCTGATTTCAGTCCAGAGGAGTTAGAGCGGATTGAAACGATTCTAAAGACAGAACTATAGCGTATTGAACACAGTAACAGCCCGGTTCCTTAAGTTAAGGAAGACGGGCTGTTGTTGTAAGGTGGATTTATAAATTAAAGGTCAAACTAACGTTCAGGTTTCTCTGCTTGTCTCGTTGTAGTCATCCGGTAAGCCGTCGGTGACTGGGCACAAAACCGTTTGAATTGGCGAGAGAAGTATAAAGCATCGGTGAGCCCCACGGATGCTGCTACCTGTTCCACGGACAGCTCCGGTCGTTCACGCAGCAGCTGTCTGGACTTTTCAATACGCAGCTTCAGCAAGTAGGTCACCGGAGATAATCCGGTCTCTTGCTTAAATACACGGGACAGGTAGGCTCGATTATAACCCAGCGTATCACACATTTGTTCAATAGAGACCGGGTGCGCATATTGAGAAGCCATATAGTGGATCATTTGCTTCACAGTACGCTTAACCTGTGATTCTGTTCCGGGAAGACGGGAGAAGGAAGAGAGCAAATCAGCTGCCTCGCCGACAATGAGATAGAGATACCCAAGCGAAGTCAGATGGGCACTTTCTTTGTTGGCGTTGAAGGCTTGCATGATGCTGGACAGGGCACCTGGAATGAGGCTTTCACCTGTTGTGGTCACCACGGGTTGTTGTGGTGTGAACCCCGTCTGCAGCACCAGATCGTCAGCTTCGCTGCCAGTAAATGCTGCCCAGCGATAGCACCAGGGCTGATCTTTATCAGAGACGTAACTGACTAATTGTCCCGGATGGATCAAGAAGCAGTCTCCTTTACCCAACTCATATTTATGATGTTCTGTACGGAAAACACCCGAGCCAGATTCTATGAAATGCAGCAAATAATAATCATAGATCTTGGGTCCAGCTTGATGCATGGGCAGTGTCTGACTCTGGCCGGCAAACAGTACATGAAGGTTCTGTTTATCGTAATACACGGGATTGGATCCTACGGAATAAGTATGCTCCATTTGGGACAGCCTTTCTTGTGTTAATGTCATTTAATGGATTATAGTTTAGAGAGTAACAGTAATATATGTAATTATTATATTATGGGAAGTCACATTTATCCATACATTACACACATGATTGCATTATCAGAGGATGAGTGAATCTATTATAATGAGTACATAAAGAACGCTTTACTAATTCCCACTGGCTGAAGCAGCGAAAGGATGGAGTGGTATTAATGAGCATGCAGGAACTTAACAACAAATTTATTGAAAAATATGGGGTGAGCGAGGAAGAGGCTAAGGTGTTTTATGCACCAGGGCGTGTCAATCTCATCGGAGAGCACTTGGATTATAACGGCGGATATGTACTTCCCGCAGCTTTGGAATTCGGTACAACGCTGATTGTGCGTCCACGTAGTGACAGCAAAGTGAATTTTGCATCGACTAATTTTCCTTACGAAGCTTCTATTGATTATAGCGAAATTGGCAAGTCCAAAACTGGTGAATGGATTGACTATCCGATTGGGGTAATGGTTGAGCTGGATAAGAAAAGCACCCCGGTATCCAAAGGGTACGATCTGCTGTTCCATGGCGATATTCCGAATGGAGCAGGCTTGTCCTCCTCGGCATCTCTTGAAGTCGTTACTGCTTATGCGTTCCTGACTCTCGAAGGCGGCGATACAGACACTGTTGAGATTGCACTTTTGTCCCAGCGTGCGGAGAATCAGTACGTAGGTGTAAACTCCGGAATTATGGATCAGTTCGCAGTTGCTAACGGCAAACGCGATCATGCAATCCTGCTGATGTGCGACACACTTGAGTACAATTTGGTACCATTCATCACAGGTTCATACAAATTGGTTATCGGCAACACGAACAAACGCAGAGGGCTTGTAGATTCCAAGTACAATGAACGTCGTCAGCAGTGTGATGAAGCATTGGCTATTTTGCAAAAAGAAGTGCCTTCGCTAGCTTATCTGGCACAGCTCAATCGTGAACAGTTCGAAGCACATCAAGATAAAATCACAGACGAAATTGTAAGACGCCGCGCTCGCCATGTCGTGGAAGAGAATCAACGCGTGCTGGATTCCGTTGAGGTATTAAAAAACAATGATCTGAAGCAGTTTGGACAGTTCATGAATGATTCGCATGCGTCCTTGCGCGATTTGTATGAAGTTAGCTGTGCAGAGCTTGATATTATGGTTGAAGAAGCTGGACGTATCCCAGGTACACTCGGTTCCCGTATGACTGGCGCGGGTTTCGGAGGTTGTACAGTATCTTTGGTACATGAAGATGATATAGAACGTTTCATTCGTGAAGTTGGTGAAGCCTATACCACAAGATCTGGTTTGGTTGGCGAGTTCTACGTTTGCGGCATCGGTAATGGTGTCCAAGAATTGAAGGGAGTGTAATCAGATGGCGATTTTAGTAACAGGTGGAGCAGGGTATATTGGGTCTCATACTGTAGCGGAGCTGCTGGATCGTGGCGAAGAAGTGGTGGTCATCGACAATCTGCTAACAGGGCATCGTGAGGCGTTGCTGGGTGGCAAGCTGTACGAAGGTGATCTGCGTGATAAAGAACTGCTGGGTAAGCTGTTCGCTGAAAATGAGATTGAAGCGGTTATCCATTTTGCCGCAAGCTCGCTGGTCGGAGAAAGCATGAAGGACCCTGTAAAATATTACGACAACAATGTATATGGTACACAGTGTCTTTTGGAAGCTATGCAAAAAGCTGGCGTAAACAAGATCGTATTCTCGTCCACAGCTGCAACCTACGGCGAACCGGAAAAGGTGCCGATTGAAGAAACAGATCGCACTGAACCGGCCAATGTGTATGGAGAAACTAAGCTGACCATGGAACGGATGATGGCTTGGTTTGATAAAGTACTGGGCATCAAATATGTAGCATTGCGTTACTTCAATGCAGCTGGCGCACATGCCAGTGGCAAAATCGGTGAAGACCATCGTCCAGAAAGTCATTTGGTGCCGCTGGTATTGCAAACGGCTTTGAAGCAACGTGACAGTATCGCTGTTTTCGGAGATGACTATCCTACAGAAGACGGTACTTGTGTGCGCGACTACATCCATGTCAGCGATCTGGCTGACGCCCATGTCCGTGCGGTAACTTACCTGCGCAGCGGAAGCAGCAGCAATATTTTCAACCTGGGTAATGGACTTGGATTCTCGGTAAAACAGGTGATTGAAACGGCGAAGAAGGTTACTGGACTTGAAATTCCTGTAGTCATTCAAGAACGCCGTGCCGGCGATCCTGCTGTGCTGGTAGCTTCCTCCGACAAAGCGCGTAGCGTCCTTGGATGGAACCCGCAGCATGCAGATTTGGAAGATATCATTCAAAGTGCATGGAACTGGCACTCTGCCAATCCGCAAGGATACGGAGAATAAGGGACTTTAGGTTAGCTTATCTTGAACTTGAGACCCTACTTAAGGAGAATTAAAATGCACAACGAGAATAAGATTACGCCTGCTGGCCAGAAAGCATTACATGCGATTGAGCAGCTTGTTCTGTTCGCACTGCGCCAGCAGCTTATAGCTCCATCCGATGAAGATTATAGCCGTAATGTGCTGCTCGAACAGTTTGGTTTCAGTGAGCCGCTTGTAGGTGACATCGATCAAAGTGCATTGGAAGGGCCGCAGGCTCCACTCGATGCACTGATTGATTATGGTTTTGAAATCGGATTGATCCCAGAGAATAGTGACACTTACCGTGACTTGCTGGACGCCAAGATTATGGGACTTCTCATGGCCCGTCCTTCGGATGTAAATGCTGAATTCTATAGTCTGACTGCTGAAAAAGGCATCTCCGCGGCTACAGACCGTTTTTATAAATTGAGCATTGATTCGAACTATATTCGGATGGATCGGATCTCCAAGAATGTCTACTGGCTGCAGGATTCGCCGTACGGAGACATTGAAATGACGATCAATTTGTCCAAGCCTGAGAAAAATCCGAAGGAAATTGCGATGGCTCGGCTGCTCCCGCCGCCAGTCTATCCGAAATGTCTGCTGTGCCGTGAGAATGTAGGTTATGCCGGACGGATCAATCATCCGCCGCGCCAGAACCTGCGTATCATTCCGCTTAACCTGAATAATGAAAAATGGTTCTTCCAATACTCGCCATATGTTTATTACAATGAGCACTGCATTGTATTCCATCATGATCATGTGCCAATGAAGCTTACCAAGGATACCTTGAAGCGGCTGCTTAGCTTCGTGGAATCATTTCCGCATTATTTTATTGGCTCAAATGCAGACTTGCCGATTGTTGGCGGCTCTATTCTGACGCATGACCATTTTCAGGGCGGACGCCACACGTTCCCGATTCAAAAAGCGCCTAAGGAAGATACATTTACACATGCTTCTTATCCGGGTGTCAGCATTAATATCGTAAAATGGCCGATGTCCGTATTGCGCTTAAATGGTGAAGATCCTGCGGTTCTACTGGAATGCGGAAATGCGCTTTATGAAGCTTGGAAAGCCTACAGCGATCCAGAGGCGGAAGTGCTAGCCTTTAGTGAGGTTGACGGTGAAGTACAACCTCATAATACCGTTACTCCTATCGTCCGCCGGGCCGAGGACGGCAGCTTCGAGATGGATCTTGTGCTGCGGAATAACCGAACTAATGAGCAATATCCTGAAGGGATTTTTCATCCACACCGGGAAATGCATCATATCAAAAAAGAAAACATCGGCTTGATTGAAGTTATGGGACTGGCGATTCTGCCGGGCCGTTTGAAGGAAGAACTTGATTCCATCGCAGGTATTCTTGCAGGAGATCAAGCGCTGTTAGAAGCGGTGAAGAATGACCCTAGTCATTCTCTTGCGCAGCATGCGGCTTGGATTCAGGAGCTGGTGGAGCGATTCGGAACTGCACTGCAACACGAGGAAGCGCTCAAGATTGTGCAGAACGAAGTTGGCATCAAGTTTACGCATATTCTTGAACACGCTGGCGTTTACAAACGGACTCCAGAAGGTCAAGCGGCTTTCCGCCGTTTTGTAACTAGCTTCGGTGCTTTGTAGTAAGTGAATTTAGATTTAAGGATGTCCTCAAGCCTATGGGCTTGGGGCATCTTTTTTTATTCGGAATGACGAAATCCAGCCACCTAATTTGAATGCGGGTAACCAGAGGTTTATAATACGAAGGAGTAAGACATTATGAATTAACTACTGGAGGTTTACACATATGCGTAAATTTGAATTTTATAATCCTACCAAGCTGATTTTTGGACAGGGTACCCTTGAAGCCTTGAAGACGGAGGTTCCTAAGTACGGTAAAAATGTGCTTTTGATGTACGGTGGCGGCAGTATCAAGCGTAGCGGTTTGTACGATAAAGTAGTTGCTGAGCTGAGTTCAATAGGCGCTACAGTGACTGAACTCTCTGGAGTAGAACCCAATCCACGTCTTTCCACAGTACATAAAGGCGTAGAGCTGTGCCGGGAGCATAATATTGACCTTGTTCTCGCAGTAGGGGGCGGAAGCGTATTGGACTGCGCAAAAGCTGTTGCTGTTGGAGCGAAATATGATGGTGATATGTGGGACTTTGTAGAGCGTAAAGCAGCGGCCCAAGACGCGCTTCCACTGGGCACAGTGCTGACAATGGCTGCTACGGGATCTGAAATGAATAACGGCTCCGTAATCACAAACGAGGTTACTAAGGAAAAAATGGGCTGGGGCAGCGTGCATGCCTACCCGGCATTTTCGATTCTTGATCCAGAGAACACTTTTTCTCTGCCACGTGATCAGACCGTTTATGGCATGGTGGATATCATGTCACATGTTCTGGAGCACTATTTCCATACAGACGGCAATACACCGGTACAAGACGGTTTCTGTGAAACTTTGCTGCGCACTGTAATTGAAACCGCGCCGAAGCTTATCGAAGATCTGAATAACTACGAGCTGCGTGAGACCATCATGTACTGCGGTACGATGGCGCTTAACGGAATGGTCAGCATGGGTTTTGCCGGAGATTGGGCGACTCATAATATCGAGCATGCAGTATCGGCTGTATACGATATTCCGCATGGCGGAGGTTTGGCGATTTTGTTCCCGCAATGGATGAAATATAACCTCAGCACAAACCCTGCACGTTTCCGCAAGCTTGCGGTAAATGTGTTCGGAGTTGATCCTGCTGGCAAGACTGATGAAGAAATCGGGTTGGAGGGTATCGAGGCTCTGCGTAATTTCTGGGATTCCATCGGTGCTCCGAAGACACTTGGTGATTATGATATTGATGACAGCGAGATCGGCAGTATGGCTGACAAGGCTGTTCGTTTCGGAGCGTTTGGTAATTTCCGCAAGCTTGAGCGTGAAGATGTAGTTGAGATTTATAAAATGGCTTTGTAAGTAACTCTTCTACGGAAAGAGACCATATTTCTTTATTCTAGAAGCCGCAAAAGCATGTCAAAGAAGCGATTCCTCGTTATGGAGGAATCGCTTCTTGGTGTTTATGGTCTAGTGTGACTTGCTCCTCTTACGGTACTTTTCTGTCGCTCTCATCACAAGGTTTCGCTGCCGCTGACCGAACTCCACTGCGGCTGGCGGAACCTCCGCTGCCGCAGACCGTATCTCGCTGCGGCTGTCCAAACCTCCGCTGCCGCTATCCGAACTCCGCTGCCGCTGACCGTGTCTCGCTGCGGCTGTCCAAACCTCCGCTGCCGCTGACCGTGTCTCGCTGCGGCTGTCCAAACCTCCGGCTACCGCTGTTCACACCTCGACTGCATCTGACTAACCTCCGTTGCCGCTGACAGATACCCACTGCCGCTGACCGCTCCTCATCTATCACTGTTCGTTCCCGTAATCTAATCCGTCGACCGTCCTCCACAGTCTTACGGACCCAGCTGCCGTTATTTGCGAATTTTCAGCCTTTTGAGTAAGGTTTCGGACACCAGAGACACTATTGCTTCGAAATGACCTCATATTTGCTGGTTTCAATGCCAATAGAGGCTATGCGGTCCGATAGCATACCAAATGTCGGATAAAACGGCGAATAGGGTCTGCTGAGTCCGTTGGGCCGAAGGAGCATAAGCAGCATAAGCAGCATAAGCAGCATAGCCCCTTCATACGCGCGAGAGTGTTACCCAACCAACTAGTGTTTGTAATCTCCCTCAACTGATTCCTCTACCAATATACGGCCTACCCTTATACGCCCTACCTACGGACCCAACTGACGTTATATGCGAATTTTCAGTCTTTTGAGCAAGTTTTCGGACACCAGAGACACTATTGCTTGGAAATGCTCTTATATTTGCTGGTTTCAATGCCAATAGTGGCTATGCGGTCCGATAGCATACCAAATGTCGGATAAAACGGCAAATAGGGTCTGCTGAGTCCGATGGGCCGAAGGCGCGTAAACAGCATAACCCCTTCATACGCGCGAGAGTGTTACCAACAAAAATCAGCGCCTCAGTAACTATTGGACGTCCTTTAGGACAACCCCAGCACATGTAATAAAATAGTGTCAATGTGCGCATGCTTATCCTCTGAATGGAACTTATTTGGGTGAATATCCAAAGATTGTGAAACCAAGGACCTACTTTGTACGTTTAATGTAATATGACAGTCCTGATAGAAGACAGGAGGAAATAAAAATGCAAACGCTGTATTTAGGCTGCTTGGCGCTAGGCGTCATATTTGCCATAGTCAGCGTCCTGGTGGGCGATGTGATCGGAGATGCCTTGCATGGGGCCTTTGATTTCGTATCTGTAGATTTTCTGAATCCCACCGTGCTGGCAGGAGGAATAACCGTGTTCGGCGGAGCGGGCATTCTTCTAACCCGGTACAGCGCTCTGGAAGCTGGGGCGATCATTGCTTTGTCTTTGTTAGCCGCCGCTTTTTTGGGAGTACTTATGTATCTAGGGGTGGTTAAGCCCATGGAAAAAAGCGAAATGTCCAATGGTTTCTCAATGAGTGATCTGCCTGGTAAGATCGGGGAAATCACAATTCCTGTTCCCGCCACTGGTTATGGTGAGATTATGGTAAAGTTTGGCGCCGGCAATAGCCTGCATACGGCAGCAAGCTTTGATCATGAGCTGCTTCCGGCAGGGATTAAAGTTGTTGTAGTGGAGGTTAGAGAAGGCGTTGCATTGGTGTCAGAATTCGAAAAGAGAAGAGGAGTGGATCTTTAATGTTCGGTATTCCTGAGTATTTGTTAGTCCCTGCTGTTGTCGTTGCTGTTTTGTTTGTGCTAGGTATCGCATTCTGGGCACGTTACAAAACGGTTGGACCCGATGAAGGGATGATCGTAACGGGGTCGTTCTTAGGGAAAAATCATATTTCAGACGATGGTTCTGGTCGTAAAATAAAGATTGTACGCGGGGGCGGTGCCTTTATACTCCCAGTCTTTCAGAAGGCTGAATTTATGTCGCTTCTTTCTCATAAACTCGATGTGACGACCCCGGAAGTATACACCGAACAAGGGGTTCCGGTTATTGCCGACGGCGTAGCGATCATTAAAGTGGGTAGCTCAACGGAAGATGTGGCGACAGCTGCTGAGCAATTTATGGGCAAACCGATTGAAGCACTGAAGAGCGAAGCACAAGAAGTTCTTGAAGGTCATCTGCGGGCCATTCTCGGTTCGATGACCGTTGAGGAAGTATATCGTAACCGTGACCGCTTTGCGCAAGAGGTTCAAGGCGTGGCGGCACGTGATCTTAAGAAAATGGGTCTGCAAATTGTTTCCTTTACCATCAAGGATGTGCGAGACAAACATGGATATCTAGAGGCACTGGGTAAACCGCGGATAGCTGCTGTGAAGCGGGATGCAGAGATCGCTGAAGCAGAAGCAGTGCGGGATGCGAGAATTCAAAAGGCAAACGCAGAAGAGCAAGGGCAAAAAGCTGAGCTGCTGCGGGATACGAATATTGCCGAAGCCTCTAAGGAAAACCAGCTTAAGGTGGCTGCGTTTAAACGGGATCAGGATACAGCGAAAGCGGAAGCCGACCAGGCTTATCATATTCAAGAGGCACGTGCAAAGCAGACCGTTGTTGAAGAACAGATGAAGGTTGAGCTGGTACGTAAGGAACGTGAAATCGATTTGCAAGCCAAAGAAATTCAAGTTCGCGAGAAGCAGTATGATGCTGAAGTGAAGAAAAAAGCAGAAGCGGATCGTTATGCAGTAGAGCAAGCGGCGGAAGCCGATAAGGCGAAGAGAATGCGTGAGGCAGATGCCTTGCAATATAGTATTGAAACGCAAGCAAAAGCGACATCTGAGCAGAAGCGTCTTGAAGGTCAAGCGATGGCGGATGCAGAGCTGGCTAAAGGTACAGCGGATGCTGAGGTTATCCGGTTGCGCGGTCTAGCGGAAGCAGAAGCCAAAGAGAAACTGGCGGAAGCTTTCCAGAAATTCGGCGAAGCAGCGGTGCTCGACATCATCGTCAAAATGCTGCCTGATTTGGCTGGCCAAATTGCGAAGCCGCTAGCATCTATTGATAAACTTACCGTTGTAGATACCGGTAATGGGGAAGGTGCAGCCCGGGTCAGCAATTATGTGACTCAGCTAATGTCCACCGCTCCAGAGATGCTGAAGAGCGTCTCAGGGATTGATGTAGAGGCACTGATCAAGGGGCTGACCACTAAAGCTTCCGGAAGCAAAGGAGCATCAGTTACACCAACCGCAGCAGTTGCCCCTGTAACTTATATTCAGCCATCAGTAACATCCAGTGCAGCCAGCGAGACTTTAACTTCTCTGCCTGAACAAAAGGAAAAATAGTTTAATGCAAATTATATTGATTTAATTTACTTAAGGTATGACTGGCAAAGCTGCTGGTCATACCTTAATCTTTATGTGTTGATCTAAAACAGACAACATGATAAACAGCTCGTGCGTATACAGGTGATTTTTGGTGAAGGCTTATAGCTTATCGAAATACCATGGGAATTATTGTATAAATGGACATCGTCGCTTTCACTGGTGTTTAAAGATTTTTTCAGGTAAAATAAAAGCCTTTAAGGCTGTTCACTCTGATCTACTAGATTAGTAAGGACACAGAGTGTTCTTCTAATATGCAATTCTTGGTGTTATGATGGTAGCAAAGCTTGTATTTATCGTACGATTTCTTATTGCGAATGCTGCTGGAAGTTAGGTGTTTAGAAATAAAAGAGGTGTCAAAAATGAGTAGCATAACAGTGGCGAAGGTGTTAAATAACAACGTTATCATTGCCCAGCATCCTCAATATTCTGAGGTTGTAGTTATCGGTAAAGGGATAGGGTTTAACCGCAAGCTGCGTGATCAGATTAATCTATCCTCCGTGGAGAAGATGTTTATTCTTCGTAGCCAGGAGGAGCAGGAACAATATAAACAGCTTCTTCCCCAAGTGGATGAGAAGTTGATTGAGGTCGTTCAAGAAATAGTATTACATATTATGCATTGTAACCGTCAGCCGCTTAATGAGCATATTCACATTGCACTTACCGACCATATTTCTTTTGCTATCCGTCGTTTTGAACAAGATATCCCAATTCATAATCCATTTTTGTATGAAACTAAGGAGATTTATCCTGAGGAATATAAGATGGCAGAATATGCGATTGGACGGATCAATGAGGCTATGGGCGTGGAATTGCCGGTGGATGAGATAGGTTTTGTGGCTCTTCATATTGTCAGCGCACTTAGTAATAGGCAAATTTCCGAGGTTAGACAACATTCTCTCTTGATTGGAGAGCTGGTTGGGTTAGTCGAGAATTATCTGGACTATCGAATCCCACGGGATTCACTTGATTACTCAAGACTGGTAACCCATCTGCGATTTGTTCTAGAAAGATTACGCCGTGGAGAGGCGGTACAAGAGACCTCAACCCTGGATGGACTCATGAAACGGGAGTATCCTGAGATGTATTCGTTGGCTTGGAAATTAACAAAAATTATCGAACAGCGTGTGCGAATTCCCGTGTATCAAGCTGAGGTAAGTTATTTGACGATTCACCTGCAGCGTATTGCCCAGAAAAAAGTGGACGAACAAGATATGGACAAGAATGGTGAAGCTCCTTAAAGTGCAAAAGTTGTAACAAATCATGGTTTCAAAAAAAACGCTTGCTACTTAAAAAAAACGATGCTACAATGTTCACTGTCATCAACAAAACAGAATATCGAGCGTGTAACTGATTCGATCAGGCATGAGTGAATTACAGTATTTTGGTTGTTAACCCCCTTCTTGGGGCAATCTAACGATAGCGTTAGATTACAACTTCTATACTGTGTTGCTCATGCCTTTTTTGGCATCTGTTTTAGTGAAATTAATGAAAGGAGTAACCTAAATGTTTAAAAAGTTGTTTGGTGTTTTACAAAGAGTTGGTAAAGCTCTGATGCTTCCAGTAGCTATTCTGCCTGCGGCAGGTTTGCTTCTTGGAATAGGAAACATGCTGGTAAACCCAGACTTCCTGCAATATGTTCCAGCACTGGAGAACCATGTTGTTCAGGCTGTTGCCAACGTATTGATGAATTCAGGACAAATTGTATTTGATAATCTAGCCTTACTCTTCGCGGTGGGGGTTGCGATAGGTTTAGCCGGGGGTGAAGGTGTTGCGGGTCTAGCTGCCATTATCGGTTTCCTCGTAATGAACATTACGATGGGTACAGTTATTGGTGTTAATGATTACGTTCTAAGCCAAGGCGACTTCTCGTATGCCAGCGTATTAGGGATTCCAACACTGCAAACAGGGGTGTTTGGAGGTATACTCGTCGGTATATTGGCTTCGGCCATGTACAAGCGATTCTTCAAAATTGAGCTTCCTTCTTACCTAGGTTTCTTCGCAGGTAAACGTTTCGTACCGATTATGACGGCGGTAACAGCTCTAATCTTGGGCTTGTTACTGACAATAGTATGGCCACCTATTCAACATGGTCTGAACTATGTGTCACAAAGTATGATTGATACGAACAAAACGCTTGCAGCGTTTATCTTCGGAACGATCGAACGTTCGCTCATTCCTTTTGGACTGCATCACATTTTCTACTCTCCATTCTGGTATGAATTTGGTACCTACGTTGATAAAGCTGGAGAATTGGTACGTGGTGACCAACGGATCTTCATGCAGCAGCTTCGCGATGGAGTAGACTTCACAGCAGGGACATTTACTACGGGTAAATATCCATTCATGATGTTTGGTCTTCCAGCAGCGGCTTTGGCTATCTATCATGAAGCTAAACCACAGAATAAAAAGATCGTCGGAAGTTTGATGATTTCCGCGGCATTGACATCGTTCTTGACAGGGATTACTGAGCCGCTCGAATTCTCGTTCCTATTCGTGGCTCCATTGCTGTTCGCTGTACATGCTGTGTTTGCAGGTCTGTCCTTTATGACTATGCATATTCTTGATGTTAAAATCGGGATGACATTCTCGGGTGGTTTTATCGATTTTGTGCTCTTCGGTATTATCCCGAACCGTACAGCTTGGTGGCTGGTTATTCCGGTAGGTCTGGCCCTTGCCTTAATTTATTACTTCGGCTTCCGGTTTGTAATTCGGAAATTCAATCTTATGACACCGGGTCGTGAAGAAGATACGAATGAAGAAGAAGAAGTGAATACGGAGTCTGTCTCCAGAGCCGGTGATGATCTACCGCGGAACATTTTGTCCGCTCTAGGTGGTAAAGAAAACATCACTCATCTAGACGCTTGTATTACCCGCCTTCGTGTTGAAGTTAAAGATAAGGCAGGCGTAGACAAGAACCGTCTTAAGAAACTTGGTGCATCAGGTGTGCTGGAAGTGGGTAATAACGTTCAAGCGATTTTTGGCACACGTTCAGACACGATTAAATCGCAGATTCAAGATGTGATTAACGGAAAGACACCTGCGGCTTCAGCAGCTCCAGTAGTGGTTACTCCAGAGCCAGAAGAAGAACAACAGGCAGGTGAAGCTGGTGAAGCGATTATCAAGGAAGATATCGTATCTCCAGTAAACGGTGAATTGTTGGATATCACAGAGGTGCCAGATCCAGTATTCTCCCAAAAAATGACGGGCGACGGCTTCGCGTTTCTATCCGAAGATGGGAAAATTGCTTCACCGGTTTACGGTAAGGTATTTAACGTGTTCCCGAGCAAACATGCCATCGGTATTATGTCTGACGGAGGCAAGGAAGTGCTCGTTCATATTGGGGTTAATACGGTTAAGCTTAAAGGTCAAGGCTTCACGGTATTAGTTGAAGAAGGCGATCTTGTAGCGGCTGGGCAACCGATTATGGAAGTGGATTTAGAGTATGTAAAAGCACATGCACCTTCTGTAATCTCACCTGTTATTTTCTCGAATTTACCAGAAGGCTCTTCTGTAACATTGAAGAAGCCGGGTAAGGTTTCTATAGGAGACCAAGACATCATTACGATTCAGTAAAAGTGCAAGGGCCGATGCTTCCTTGTTCATACAAGGAAGCGAAGCTTTCACTATAAATTTAAAATACTCTAATAACAGAAAGCGAGTTGGATAATATTATGCAAAAAACATTCAGAATTGTCGATGAAGATGGAATTCACGCACGTCCAGCAACTGCCTTGGTAAATACAGCAACAAAATTCAAAGGTACAGAAGCATTTGCAGAAGCTAAAGGTAAAAAAGTAACTTTGAAATCCATTCTTGGCGTATTGTCATTGGGTCTTGAAGCTGGAGATACTTTGTCTTTGATTACTGAAGGAAGCGAAGAAGCAGAAGCTTTGAACGCTCTTCAAGAAGTAATGATTAAAGAAGGGCTAGGGGAAATCCATGAATAAGATTTCAGGAATCGCGGCTTCAGCAGGGATTGCAGTAGCCCGTGCTTTTATCCTGAAACATCCGGATTATACGATTACGAAGACAGGTATCAGTGATACTGAAGCAGAAGTCGCTAAGTTGAATGATGCACTCGCCAAATCAAGAGTGGAGCTGCAAACGATTAAAGAGCGTACTTTGGCAGAGCTGGGAGAGAAAAAGGCTGAGATTTTCGAATCACATCTGCTTATTCTTGATGACCCAGAGCTGATCAATCCTGTAATTGATAAAATCCGTGAGGAATCGGTTAACGCGGACTATGCGCTAAACGAAGTGGCTACGCAATTCATTGAGATGTTTGAAAATATGAAGAGTGCCTATCTGCAGGAACGTGCAGCTGACATGCGTGATGTTACCAAGCGCTTGCTGAACCACCTGCTGGGCATTCATTATGTAAGTCCTGCAGAAATCAGTGAAGAAGTAATCGTGATTGCTCAAGATCTAACACCATCGGATACAGCACAGCTTAATCGTAAGTTCGTTAAAGGCTTCACAACGAACATTGGTGGACGGACTTCCCACTCTGCGATTATGGCACGTTCTTTGGAAATTCCAGCGGTTGTTGGAACTAAAACGGTTCTGTCCGAAGTGAATTCTGGCGATTTGGTGATTGTCGATGGTCTGAATGGGGACGTTCTGATCAATCCTAGCGAAGCTGAAGTGGCAGAGTACACTCGCAAGCAGGAAGCTTACGACTTGCAAATCGCAGAATGGAAGAAACTTCGCGACGAACCAACAGTATCAGCAGACGGTAAACATGTTGAGCTAGCTGCCAATATTGGTACACCAAATGATGTGAATGGTGTAATTGAGAATGGTG
Organism: Paenibacillus sp. FSL H3-0329; assembly: GCF_037963285.1. Taxonomy (NCBI): domain Bacteria; kingdom Bacillati; phylum Bacillota; class Bacilli; order Caryophanales; family Paenibacillaceae; genus Paenibacillus; species Paenibacillus sp. FSL H3-0329. The sequence goes on from NZ_CP150150.1 coordinate 1,915,149, forward strand.
GCGAAGGTGTAGGTCTGTACCGCACTGAGTTCCTTTACATGGGTCGCGATAAGCTGCCTTCTGAGGAAATCCAATATAACGCCTACCGTACTGTACTTGAGAACATGAAGGGTAAGCCGGTAGTCGTACGTACCCTGGATATCGGTGGCGATAAAGAGCTGCCTTATCTGGACCTTCCGAAGGAAATGAATCCTTTCCTTGGTTTCCGTGCGATCCGTCTGTGCTTGGATCGTCAGGATATTTTCCGTACTCAACTACGTGCATTACTAAGAGCAAGTGTTCACGGGGATCTTCGCATTATGTTCCCTATGATAGCTACGCTTGGTGAATTCCGTGCTGCGCGTGATCTTTTGCTCGAAGAGAAAGCTAAGCTTCGGGAAGAAGGTAAGGAAGTATCAGACAACATTCAGCTCGGCATAATGGTTGAGATTCCATCAACTGCTGTACTGGCTGACCAGTTTGCTAAGGAAGTTGATTTCTTCAGTATCGGTACGAATGATCTTATTCAATATACAATGGCTGCTGACCGTATGAATGAACAGGTATCTTACCTGTATCAGCCTTACAATCCAGCCATCCTGCGTTTGGTCAAAAATGTAATTGATGCAGCCCATGCAGAAGGTAAATGGACAGGGATGTGTGGTGAAATGGCTGGTGACGCAACAGCTATTCCGCTGCTACTGGGTCTTGGTCTTGACGAATTCAGCATGAGTGCAACTTCCATTCTGCCAGCGCGCAGTCAAATTTCTAAATTGTCGGCTGCCGACATGAAGGATTTGGCTGCAAAAGCTTTGCAGCTTGGCACGGCTGAAGAAGTAGCTGCACTTGTTCAAAGTATCGCTAAGTAACTTTTTACGCATGCATTAATCCGTTTTAGCGTTCTACTGTTTTCCAACTACTATTGCCGACTTCCGATGGCTGGAGGTCGGCTTTTTTATGTTTTTTAATCTATAATTTACTTTAATTCGACCTCATTTACTGTTCACTGTTTATTTTCTTTATTGCGCAGATGTCTATACCGATAGTATTAGTAATGAGCATAAAGTCGATAAGGAACCCAAACCTATAAATATGTCGTACATATAATAGTAAGTAAGGATCCATAGAAAGTTTATACTCCATTTGCCGACTTGCAGCGCTGTGCAAGTATTAATATGTAATGAATTGGTAATATATGGACTTATAAGCAACCCCACAGGTTAGGTGGGGAGCCATAGGATGGTGTTAATTCATGAGTAAAAATTATATAAATGCAGAATTGATGATGGAAGTCTATGAGGGTAAGGATTTAGGCTTGACGTATTCAACGGAGTACAGTGTCTTTAAAGTCTGGGCACCTACGGCTCTTGCTGTGTCCCTTGTCCTGTACGAAACAGGTGGTTATCGACTGAATGCTGAGTCACATAAGAGCGCTGTGGACAGTGGTCGGATTGTATATATGCAGCGTAGTAATGGCGGAGTCTGGCAGACCAAGTTATCAGGTGATCTAAAAGGGAAATATTATATGTACCGTGCTGTTTTTGCAGATGGTAATGTGACAGAAGCAGTAGATCCTTATGCAACAGCCGTATCAGCTAATGGTTTAAGATCGGCAATCGTTAATTTGCAGGATACGAATCCAGAACATTGGGATCAGGATGTAGCGCCTCCGTTACAGCATCCTGCCGACGCAGTGATTTATGAACTGCATGTTCGTGATTTCTCCTCACATGAGAGCTCTGGTATGTATTATAAGGGTAAATTCAAAGCATTTACCGAATTTGGTTTAAAGGATCCGGCAGGAAATACAGTGGGGATTGATCATCTGGCTGAATTAGGGATTACCCATGTTCATCTGATGCCGGTATTTGATTTTCAGACCGTGGATGAGCTGAAGGTGGTTAATCGGGGTTCCTCCATAGCTAATGTGGACTACAATTGGGGGTATGATCCCCAGCATTATAATGTACCTGAAGGATCTTACAGCACCGATCCTGCCAATCCTGGCTTGCGGATCCGTGAATTTAAAGAGATGGTGCAGGCCTTGCACAGCCGCGGGATCGCGGTAATTATGGATGTCGTTTACAACCACACTTATGCTGTGGAGAATGGACCTTTTGAGCCGCTTGTCCCAGATTATTTCTATCGCCGCGATTTTATGGGACGTTTGTCGAATGGCTCCGGGGTTGGCAATGAGCTGGCTACAGAACGTCCGATGGTCCGTAAATTTATTAAAGACTCCCTATCTTATTGGGCTGCGGAATATCATATCGATGGTTTCCGGTTTGATCTGATGGGTCTGATGGACAGTGTTACCATGCGGGAGATTACGGAAGAGCTCCGTCTAGAAGTGAATCCGAATCTGTTGCTTTACGGTGAACCTTGGACGGGTGGAGATTCTCCGCTGGCCACTAAAACGCTAAAAGGTGTACAACGGGGTAAGGGTTATGCTGTCTTCAACGATAACTTTCGTTCAGCGATCAAAGGGGATAGTGATGGCTTCGGAAGAGGGTTCGTGACAGGCGAATACGGCAAAGAAGGTGCTATTGCAGCCGGAATTAAAGGAGCAATTCATGAGTTTACGGACTCGCCTGTGGAATCTGTGAACTATGTAACTGCCCATGATAATTTGAATTTATGGGATAAGTTGCTTATCGTTCAAGGGGGGAGCCAGAAAGCTGATTTTCCGGTAATCGCCAACATGGATAACGAGGATCTGGAAGATGCAGTGGCCCTTGCCAATCCATACGTGAATGTAGATCCGGAGAACATTCTCGGTAATGAAACTGTACGTCGTTCCTTGCTTGCTAACGGAATTATTCTGACATCGCAAGGGATACCTTTCCTGCATGCTGGAGATGAGCTCCTGCGCAGTAAATTTGGAGATCATAACAGCTACCGCAGCGGTGACGCGATCAACTCGATCCGCTGGAATATGAAAAGCGTATTTAAGCCCGTATTTCAATATTATAAAGGCCTGATCGAGCTGCGGCGCACACATCCGGCATTTCGTCTGCATGGCCGCCAGGAAATTGAACGTTCGTTGGAATTTCTGCGATGTGATGGCGGAATAGTATCGTATCTTCTTAGAGGCCATGCAGGAGGCGATCTTTGGAACAATATAACCGTTATCTTCAATGCTAATAATGATCGAATGACGGTGGCTCTTCCTGAGATTTCTAACGGGTGGAGTATAGTAGTAGACCATACCCGTGCCGGGATAGAAGCCATCCGCAGAATCGAAGGCAATGAGGTAGAGGTGGAAGGGTTGTCGATGATGGTCCTTTATGATGAATGTGGTGAGCCAGCCCCACGCTCTAAAATCATCGAAATACACTATGAACGCCCAGATCGGAATTACCAAGGCTGGAATCTTTGGGTTTGGGATACAGGAATCCAGGATGGACAATGCGATTTCCGATATATGGAGAACGGGCGTGCAGTAGCCCGCATCGAAGTGCTGCCAGATACCCAATCCATCGGATATATTTTGCGGCTTAATGATTGGGAAGAAAAAGATGGAGACGGAGACCGCTTCATTGATTGTTCTACGAATGGAGAGTTAACCAAGGTCTTAGTTCGGGATCGTGATCAGGAGATTGATGGAATTTCAGAGGATCATCTTCGGTTAAGCAGTTAGTGGCAATACAAAAAAAAGCTGTTTCAGGGTTGATTGTATCCTGAGACAGCTTTTTATTTGGTTTTATGGTTTTACAATGGTCTGGTCAGCAAACTCTTCGTCCACAAGCTCATAGTAAAGATTGGCTTTATTGCCACCATGGTCTTTGGAGCGGTACATCGCCAAATCGGCGGCACGCAGCAGTTCATTGATACTGCTTCCATGTTCAGGAAATAAAGCTACTCCGATACTCGCGGAGGTGTGGAAGCTGGACCCGTTATCAACAGACCAAGACTTATTGAACAGTTTAAGTAACCGCTGCAGCGTTTCATCAAGCATCTCTGGAGAAGTGAATCGATGCAGTACAACTGCGAATTCATCTCCGCCGATCCGGAAGGCCTGACCTATTCCTTTGACTGTATGCTGAAGTTCACGGGAGAGCAGCTGAAGAAATTCGTCTCCAGCCAGATGGCCTAAGGTATCATTTAGCTGCTTGAATCTGTCACAATCCAGCAGGGCCAGTGCAATTTTTTGCTTCCGTTCTTCGGGTTGTGTGATAAGGTTCTCCATATACATTTTGAAATGAGCCCTGTTGGGAATCGCTGTTAAATGATCATAGAAGGCTAGCTTATGTAGTCGTTCTTCGTATTGTTTTCGCTGGGTAATTTCTCGAGATAACAGCATGAATTGTGCTGGGAATTTACGGCTGCCGAGAACAGGTGACACCTTAGTTTCAAGCCATACCCATTGGCCTTCTGCTCCGCGCATGCGCAGTTCTGAAATGCGCGGGGTTCCCTGAACCACGCTCTTTAATTTAGCCCAGGCAATCTCCGGTTCACGTATGTAGTTGGATAACGGATCTCCTTTTTTAGGCACATAGCCTAGAATACTGGAGTGTGAGGGGGAAGCGTATAGAATCAACCCGTTAGGATCCGTCAAAATAATGAAATCAGACATGGTTTCACCGATTAGCTGATAAAGTGTTTGTTCTTCCAGCATTTCATTCTGGAGCCAGATGATTTTGCGTCCAAGGTAAATAATGACCAGGAGAAACACAAGTAAGAGGAGCGAATATAGGGAGAACAAAGCGCTTTTTTTATCCTTAAAACCGTCCGTTACTTGCAAGGCGTAGTTGCCAATCAAGTCCTCTGCTTGATCGAGATGTGCTCTAGCTTCATTGAATTGCGAGTTTAGGGTGAGCGCAGAATATGAATCCGGATTCCAGCTACTCTTCGTCCGTTCCGTTATTAGCGTATGCCCTGAATTTTTCCACATGACAATGGTAGTTTCGAAGGAGTGCAGCTCGTTTTTTAATTCGGAAAGGATAATTACACTTTGTTTCATATCACTGTAAGGTTTTTTTATAGCGTTGATATTTGCTCTTGCTAGACTTATTCGTTCCTGCGCTTGAAGATTATTATCTATAAACTCCGTAGTGAACTGTTCACCTTCCGCGGCTGTTAGGTTTGGACCCATTGCGATTTGCAAGGCTACAGCAGCTTGATGCAGATCACGATCGGCGCTTAGTATGAGCTTAGAGTTCTGATATATATCATCATAAAGAGAATCTGACAATCTATTAATAGTGTGATTTAAATAGAGTAGCGAGGACACGCTGATCCCGACCAGAAGGACGGAGATTGCAGCGAAGACATAGAATAGTTTGCGTGTTACCTTAAATTCGAAGAACCCTGCCACAGTCATCTTCTCCCTGTATAAGATGATTAAGTAAATCTATTGCTGCTTAAGTAGAACCTGCAGAAGTCAATCTATGGTCAGGCGTAATTTAAATCAGTCACTGATGTTTGAAGGTGCTTTTGGAATAAAAGAGGTGTTGTATACATAGTGGGAAAACATAGGAAAGTGTACGTGTGAGTAAATGGTAGTTTCTAGTATATCAAGTATATAGGACGTGCTGCTTATAGAGCAATCTTTACTCATAATAATCCAAAAGACAAAATTTAAAGTTTAATGTATGGGCCTATTGAATTATCTATATTCAAACCGATGGATCCTATTACCCCACTCGATCATAAATGATACGGCTTACAGTTGCTGAAAAAAACTGCCCTTAGTCATAATGACTACAGGAAAGCTAATCATTCATTATTTGTTACGCAGTGCGTGAATGGGGTGAAGTCGTGCGGCTTTGTTCGCAGGCATCATTCCAAAAATCACGCCTGCCCGCCCCGATGCCAATCCAGCTTGTCAAAACGACAGATTTTGCATATAATAAAGAGACATATCTCTTGTAGTAAAGAGATACCTGACAATTAGCATGAATTGTGAAATGCAGTGATGGAGAAGAGTACACAGTGCCTGACTTACAGGGAGGAGACGCCGCGGATTGAGAGCGTTTCTAAGAAGCAGAGCTGTCGAAGTTCACTCCGGAGCAGTTCCCTGAATTCCTTAAGCTGTCTAATAGGGAAGGGTAGGGGATACCGGTCACAGACCGTTATTTCTGTATAAAGTGAGATAGGTATCTGTCCAGCCAAAAGAGGGAATGAAGCTCTTAAGGGGAACAGATCAGCTTGTCTAACAAGGGTGGTACCACGGTCTTTTCGTCCCTTACCGGGAGGAAAGGCCTTTTTTTGTTGAACTAGACAATGATTGAAGGGGGCTGTACACGGCCATGAAAGAGAAGTTGGAAGCATTGAAGGTTGAAGCGCTGGCTAAGCTGCAGGAGGTTATGGATCCGCAGGTACTAAATGATTTAAGAGTGAAGTATCTCGGTAAAAAAGGTGAGCTTACAGAGGTTCTGCGCGGTATGGGAGGACTTAGTGCTGAGGAGCGTCCGGTAATCGGGCAAGTGGCGAATCAGGTTCGCAGTGCTATTGAGGAGATTATCGGCGCGAAGCAGGAGGCTTTTCAAGAGCAGGAAACCCAGCAACGTTTGCAGGCTGAAAAAGTAGATGTAACCTTACCGGGTCGCCGTTTACAGCAAGGGGGCATTCACCCGCTTAGCAGAGTCGTACAGGAGATTGAGGATATTTTTACCGGCATGGGCTACCGTGTAGCTGAAGGTCCGGAAGTGGAGACCGATTATTATAACTTTGAAGCTCTAAATCTGCCTAAGAATCACCCGGCACGTGATATGCAGGATTCTTTCTATTTAACAGATGACCTGCTAATGCGCACTCAAACCTCGCCAGTACAGATTCGTACTATGCAGGCTATGAACGGTGAAGCTCCTGTTAAAATCATCTGTCCGGGTAAAGTATTCCGCCGTGATGATGATGATGCAACGCATTCCTTCCAGTTCCACCAAATCGAAGGTTTGGTCATTGGAAGTAACATTCGAATGAGTGATCTGAAGGGCACCCTGCAACAATTTGTGCAGGAGATGTTTGGACCGAATACAGGCATTCGTCTTCGTCCGAGCTTTTTCCCATTCACGGAGCCAAGTGTTGAAGTAGACGTAAGCTGCTTCAAATGTGGTGGCGATGGCTGCAGACTATGCAAGCAAAGTGGATGGTTAGAAATCCTTGGCGCAGGTATGGTACACCCGAATGTACTGAAAATGGGTGGCTATGATCCTGCTGAATACAGCGGCTTCGCCTTCGGAATGGGTGTAGAGCGGATTGCAATGCTTAAATACGGCATCGATGACATCCGTCATTTCTATAGTAATGATATGAGTTTTGTGAAGCAGTTCAAGGGCGTTTAGTTATTGTGGTGCGCTGGCTGTTAGTGGCTGGAGAATGGGTTTTGGAGCATCTGATTTCCTTGTAGGGACCGTCCTTAATAGTGTGTAGCTGAAATTGAGTGCACTTCATCCGTTCTCCCACAGGAAGCAGCACGAACGACAGTGAAATAAATACATCTGAAACATAAAGGAAGTGAGCGGATATGAAAGTATCAACCGGATGGTTGGCTGATTATACATCGATTGAAGGAGTAACCGCCGAACAGCTAGCGGAGAAGATTACCGCTGCCGGCATTGAGATTGACGGCGTAGAGCGCCGCAATAAAGGCATTTCCGGCATCGTAACCGGCTATGTGAAATCAAAGGAAAAACATCCTGATGCCGACAAGCTGAACGTATGTATCGTGGATGCGGGCCAAGATGAGGATCTACAAATCGTCTGCGGCGCAAAAAATGTAGCTGCAGGTCAAACTGTACCTGTAGCACTGGTCGGTGCTAAGCTGCCAGGACTGGATATCAAAAAAGCCAAGCTGCGCGGCGTCCTATCGCAAGGGATGATCTGCTCGGCCAAAGAATTGGGACTGAATGATAAATTGCTTCCAAAAGAGCAACAAGAAGGTATTCTTGTGCTGCCTGAAGGGACAGAGATTGGTCAGGATATTTCCAAGGTCCTCGGCTTAGATGACGAGATTCTGGAATTCGATCTGACTCCGAACCGTTCGGATTGCCTCAGTATGATTGGTGCTGCTTATGAAGTAAGTGCGATTCTTGGGCGTGAAGTTAAATTGCCTGATCCAAAAAGCGAAATTATTGAGATCAGTGGTCCTGCTGCGGATTCCATTTCCGTCAAGATTGAAGATGAAGAATACTGCAGCCATTATGCAGTTCGTTATATTGCAGGTGTTAAACCTGCACCATCACCGCTGTGGATTCAGAATCGTCTGATGGCTGCTGGGGTTCGTCCAATTAATAATATCGTGGACATTACCAATTACGTGATGCTGGAATATGGACAGCCGCTGCATGCTTTTGATGCAGATAAAGTGCAAGGTGGAGAACTCGGCGTTCGTCTTGCCCATGAAGGTGAAGTTTTGGTTACACTTGACGGTCAAGAGCGTAAGCTAGAGCCGCAAATGCTCGTTATCGCTGATGGAGTTAAAGCTGTAGGTCTGGCCGGAGTAATGGGTGGACGGGATACAGAGGTTACTGCTGAGACGGTAAACCTTGTTCTGGAATCTGCTAAGTTTGATGGTGGTACGATTCGTAAAACCTCGCGTCAATTGGGACTTCGCTCTGAAGCCTCCCTTCGTTTCGAGAAGGAAGTGGATCCAAGTGCAGTTATTCCTGCATTGAACCGTGCAGCAGTGCTGATTGCACGTTATGCTGGCGGATCGGTCCATGAAGGCATCGTGCAAGCAGGAACTGATGCTGTTCAAGAGAAGGTTCTCACCTTGTCCTTAGAGAAACTGAATCGTTATCTGGGAACGGATTTGTCCTTGCTGGAAGTGAAGACATTGTTTGGCCGCCTACACTTCAAATGCGGAGATACCGCACAAGGGCTGATTGAAGTTCAAGTCCCAACCAGACGTGGCGATATCAGCTATGATGTTGATCTTATTGAAGAAATTGCCCGCCTGTACGGATATGACAATATTCCAACGACTCTAATTGAAGGAATTACAACGCCAGGAGCACTAACTCACAAGCAAGCGCTCCGTCGTGAACTGCGCCGCTTATTGTCACATGGCGGTTACCAAGAGGTGATGGGTTACTCCTTCATCCAGCCGCAACAAAGCACAATGTTCCCTGCGTTATCAGAAGGAGCAGTAGCGGTGAAGCTGGCTATGCCGATGAGTGAAGAACGCAGCGTACTGCGTACCAGCCTTCTTCCGCAACTATTGGATATTGCCAGCTACAATACCAATCGTCGTCAAAGCGACTTGGCATTGTTTGAAATCGGCAACGTCTTCTTCACGGATGAAGAACAGCTGACTCGCCAACCACGCGAACTGCCAGTGCTGGGGCTGTTGCTTAGCGGAAGCTTAACAGTGAAGCAATGGAATGTTTCGGCACAGCCTGTGGACTTCTTTGATTTGAAGGGTGCGCTGGAAACGGTATTTGCTCATTTAGGGCTGACTGATAAAATCGTCTATGTGGGAGACAGTCCAGAAGGATTTCATCCTGGGCGTTCCGCATCGGTATATTTACTCGGGAACGAGGGCCGTGTGAAGATCGGAACGATGGGGCAGATTCATCCGGATCTGCAAAGACAGCTGGATCTGGTGGATACTTATGCGGCAGAAATTTTATTGCAGCCGTTATATGAAAGTGCGCAAAGCCGTTTGCAATATAATGAGCTTCCGCGTTTCCCGGGAATGGAACGGGATATTGCTGTGGTCGTGGATTCCGCTGTACCAGCGGGCGATCTGCTGGCTTCCATCCGTGATAACGGAGGTACTTTGCTCCAGTCCGTACAGGTATTTGACGTGTACACTGGCGGTAAGCTGGAGAGTGGAAAGAAGAGCATCGCGATCTCACTGCTGTATCGTCATAGTGAACATACATTGACTGATGAAGAAGTAGGAGAGGTGCATGAGAAGGTATTAGCATCTCTTCAACAAACTTTTGGTGCAGAATTAAGAAAGTAGCAGGAATTGTGTAAAGCCGCAGCGAATCCATTTAGAAACTGAGATTCGCTGCGGTTTTTTCTAGGTAGAGTGCAAAGCGGAGAATATCAGCCATAATCTATTGAATATTAGGGATTTTGCCAAATGCTTACCAAAAAAGCTACAATAGAAGAAGTGAAACTAGCTTAGAATCCGCACACATACAAAGGAGGGCACAACTGTGGCTATGGACCGGACACGTGTCGCCGTGGAGATATATGGAACTTCCTATAAACTCGTCGGAAGCAGTACTGAATATATGAAACAAGTGGCCCGTTATGTTGATGAACATATGCGCACGATTTCTAAATCTCACACCAGACTGGACACACCGCGTATAGCGGTGCTTGCAGCTGTACATATGGCGGAGCAGGCTATTCAGGTTCAGGACTTCAAAAATGAACTAAACATGATGACAGGTGAACGCAGTGAACTGCGATTGGAAGTATCTCGCCTGCTGGAGGTACAGCGGGAGCGGCAAGAAGAAATTGAGCGACTTGAAGCTGCGGCCAAAGAAGAGGCTGGGCGACTGATTGCTGCTGCGGAGGAAGAGCGTAAGCGGCATTTGGAGATTCAGGAGAATGAACGCAAGGTACATGCGGAGCAGCTTCAGGAGGCAGTGCAAGCTGTGGAAGTTGCACGCAAGAAGCTGGAAGAAGAATTGCTTGAGCGCGAGATAGAGCTGCAAGAACTGCGGACAAGCTACGAAGAAGAGCGGGCAGCTAGTCGTGAACAACAGCGGCAGGAACTGGCGAAGGCGGAAGCCATCCGCTTGCAGCAGCTGGAGGAGCAGAAGGCTGCTCATCTGCAAGAGCTGGAGAACATCCGAGAGACGCTGACCAAGGAGAAGACAGACACGCTGTCTGCTCTGCAGCTTGAGCTGACCGAGACCAAGTCAACACTGGAGGAAGAGCTTGAGGTTACCAAGTCTACATTAGGTAAAGAACTCGAAGATACCAGATTGACGCTGGGTAAGGAGCTTGAGGATACCAAGTTGACCTTAGGTAAAGAGCTTGAGAGTACCAAAGCGAAGTTGGGCAAAGAGCTGGCGGAAGAACGTGAAGCACTGCAGCGGGAGCAAACCAAGAATAAGGAACTGCGGCAGTCACAAGGCACTCAAGAGCATAGACATAAGCAAAGCATTCAAGAGCTGGAGAAACAGCTGGCGGAGCTTCGTGGTGGGACCGGGCAACTTCAGTCCAGATTACGGGCGGCTGAAGCCAGTCTTAAGAGTGAGCGAGATGCAAGACAGACGCTGCTTGGACAATATGAAGCGATCGTTAAACGTGAAGAACAGCTCAGTGAAGAGCTGCGCACGGCTACTGAGCTGGGCACACTGTTGAATGAGGAGCTGGAAGAGTTACGCCAGCGTTATCAACAGTCACAGAATGAAGCTACAGAGCTAAGAGCGTCACTACAGGAGACGAGTGAGAATCTGCACCGTGTTCAGGAAGAGCTTGCGGGATCAGCAGCAGAGGCGGCTAACTGGCAGGAGCTTTCGGATAAACGCATGGAAGATATTGGTGAACTGGAAATGAATCTGCTGGAGTCTGAGGAGAAATCCGTGTTGCTTCAGAAAGAGATCGACACACTACGTGGGCAAGCCGATGGATTAGTACAGCAGCTGGATCAGGAGGTTCAGCTTCGTACAGATGCAGAACGCGAAACAGCGGCACTTCGGGAGCAAGGTGTGCAGGTTCAGAAGGAGCTGTCTGCGCTTCGTGTGCGTTATGAGGAATTGATTGCTCAATACGATGATGTACTGCAAGAAGGAGAACGCCTGCAGGAAAGATATCAACTGCTGCAGGAAGAAGGCGAAGAGGCAACACGACGCTTAGAAGAGCTGTCTGAAGCTAGTCGTGAAGCCGCTGCTACTGTTGCTGAGCAACAGGAAGTGCTGAAGGAAGCAGAGGCGTACGGAGCTTCTTGGAAGCACAAGTACGAGGAGCTATCCGATCGGCAGCTGCAGTGGACGGATCTCGAAGCGAAGCTGCGCGAGGAGATCGACATTTGGCAGCAGGAAGCCGGCGAGGCTGAGATGAAGCAGGAAGCTATTGATCGTGAACGTAGCGAGGTGCTTCAGCAGTTAGGTGAAGTTGGTGAAAGCTATGAAATGGTTCAAGGACAGCTTCGTTTGTTGCAGGTCCAGTTTGAAATGCGTCAGGAAGAGCTTGACAAGCTTACGGACGAGCATCGTAACCTTAAAGAGGAATATGCCAAGCTGCAAAATGAATATAATGAATGGATTCAACTGATCGAGCAGGACAGTTGAATGCCGGATGCAAGTAAGAGGGCTGACCTGATGAGTAGAGAGATCTATTTCGGGTCAGCACTCTTTATTAATGAGCTCAGATTAAAAAAACAGCCGATATCAGGGAGAATCCCTAATAATCGGCTGTTTATGTGTAATCTATTCCACGATGATAGTAGCTCTCATTCCGCTATGTCCGGAGCCACACATAATGGAACAGGTCATTTCGAAAGTTCCAGCTTCCTCTGGTACGATCACCTTTGAGGATTTTTTTTCATTAAGCTGCAGCTCGAACTCAGGAATAAGGATACCGTGATTGCCGTCATCATTTTTAAAAATGATTTTGACGGGCACACCCTTTTTTAGATGATATTCTTCCTGATCAAAGCTGTAATTTGTAGCTGTAATTATGAGTTCTGTTTCTGCCTCGATCTCCGGCTCCGATGTGTTAGCATTGCCAGCAGCACTATCATTGCTGTTCCCACAGGCTGTAAGTGCTATAACGAACACCATTGAAAGTAGAATTGCAAATTTTTTAATGATCTAAATCCCCTCCCAAGAAGTCCAAGTATAGTGAAAATGTGACAATTATGTAGACATCATAACTTAAAATTTAAGAAAGTGCTTTGATTAAATGTGAAAAATCTGTGAACAGGCAGACTGTTCAAACTTTGTCGTAAATTGCAAAAAAATGATGAAAATATAACTAAAATTTATTATAATGAAAGCTATTACATTAACGTCTAAAAGTAGGGGATACATATTACAAGTATTAACGATGCGCTAAGTACGGAGGTTTGGCACCGTAGAATCTTAAAAGGCTATTGGATGGTAGTCATTCTTTTATTAATCTCACAGTTGCTGTTTTTGTCGAATATTGACCGACTCCAAATAAAAACAACAATGGACACGAACCTATGGCATTTATTTATAGCCTGTAATTTACTAATTGTGGTCCTTATGATTACTGCGGAGCTGTGGCTGCGTTATAGTAAACAGTCCCCTAAATATGGGGTGGTTAGCTGTGGTTTTTTAGTGTCCTACCTTATGTATTTTGTATTAGAGCCTTTTGTTGACGGTGCTCAGATGACACTTATGATGCCGATTATGGTTGCTCTTATTTATTTTGATCGTAAGCTCCTGTACATAATGGGGTTATTTAGTATTGTGTTTTATGCTGGGGTATATTTTGGGTTGGAACGGCCATTCCTACATAAACCGCTGCTTGAATTCTTGATGGTAGAGTGTGTATTTTTGGTATTTGTGCTGATGGCTATTGCAGTAATTATTCGTGCTCGTGAAGCGCGTATAAATTTAGAGAGATTAACGAAGGCGGGCCAAGATCTAATGGTGGAGAGGGCTATTTCGGATAAGCTGCTGAAGATAGACGCACTTACTGGACTCTATAATCATAAAACCTTTCATGAATATTTGGATTCATTATTGGAGCAATGTGAAAGCAACAACCTTCAACTGCAGCTGGCTCTTTTCGATATTGATAACTTCAAGCAAGTGAATGATACCTACGGACACAGGGTTGGAGACCTTGTGCTTAAGGTGATAGCGGACAAGGTAGGCGGTATGATTGAATTAAATGATTTTGCGGCTAGGTATGGCGGGGAAGAGTTCGCTGTGATTTTTACAGATAAAAGTTTCTCGGAGTCCTATGATGCAGTAGAAAAATTACGGAAAAATATTGCTCAAATTGAACATTTGCAGGCTGGGAACAAGCCGATCACCGTTAGCATTGGAATTTGTGATTATCAGCTTGGTGATGGGAAAGAGCTTCTCTTCCGTAAAACAGACAAGGCGCTTTATACCGCTAAAAAGCAAGGCAAGAACAGAGTGGTCAACTGTGCTGAAAGTCATAAAGAGGAGATTGTGTCTTTTGCATAAAAACAACACAGACCCCCTTATTGCCGGAGAAGAACCGGGAATAAGGGGGTCTGTGTTGTGAAGAGCTTTTGTTACTTAGCGGCCTCAAATGGAGTGGATACCGGCAGGAACAAGTCGATAATCCCAATGACCAGAGCTGCTAAAATGGCACCCAGAATGGATACGCTGACTCCGCTGACTACGAATTGAGCGACCCAGATAACTACCGCACTGACAATAAAGCCGACGATACCGCGACCGAAAGGCGTTGCTTTTTTGCCGAAGATTCCTTCGACTACCCAGCCGAGTAGCGCAATCACCAGTGCAAGGATTAGAGCGCTCCAGAACCCACCAACCGTGAACTGTGGAACAATCCAACCAACAACCATCAGAACAAGCGCTGCGACCACAAAACGACCAACATGACTTAAGAAATTCACTGTACTAACCTCCTTTGGCCCATGCTAAGGATATGTGCAGTTCTTATTGTGACCTTATTACGTGATTCTATGCTTAAAAATAAGACCCAAATAGCGAAATTGACCTGAATTCTGTATAATGGAAACATCTATGAAGGGAGCTGTGACTGTAATTGGACGACAAAATTTTGCATACGCTTGAATATCGCAAGATTTTAAATAAATTAATGCAATATACGCAAACCCCCATGGGGAGATTGGCTGCTGAGCAGCTAAGACCCTCCGGCGATTTCGAAGGCGTGAAGAAGCTGCTTCAAGCCACGGATGAAGCGGCTAATGTGGACCGCCTGAAGGGTATTCCTTCGTTCGGCGGGGTAAGCGATATTCGAGCTGCACTAAAACGTGCGTCTATAGGCGGAATGCTGGGGACAACTGAGCTGCTGGCCGTTGGAAATACCATTGGCGGCGCACGCAGAGTCAAACGTTTCCTGGCAGCTATGCATGAGGAAGAAAAGATTGAGCTCCTGTTCTCACTGAGCGACGTTTTATCGGAGCAAAAACATGTGGAAGATGCCATCCGCTTATGTATAGACGAGAATGCTGATGTACTTGATACAGCTAGTTCTGAGCTGGCTAACATTCGCCGTGAATTGCGCGGAGGAGAGACCAGGATTCGTGAGAAGCTGGATTCGATGATTCGTTCGTCTTCTGTAGCAAAAATGCTGCAGGATCAGCTGGTAACCATTCGTGGTGATCGGTTTGTTATTCCTGTAAAAGCGGAGTACCGTGCCCATTTCGGTGGTATCGTACATGATCAGTCTGGATCAGGAGCGACTTTATTTATCGAGCCAGAGTCTATTGTGGCGATGAATAATAAACTTCGTGAAACACGGCTGCGTGAGGAACGGGAAATCGAGATCATTTTACACAGGCTGACGGCACTTGTAGCCGACATTGCGGAAGAAATGACCTACGATATTGATATTCTGGGAGAACTGGACTTCATCTTCTCCAAGGCGCGTCTTGCTCGTGATATGAAGGCTACTCAGCCGCGTATGAATGACCGCGGTTATCTTAAGCTGCGCAAAGGGCGGCATCCGCTTATTCCAGCGGAGCATGTGGTTCCTTTGGATGTGGAGCTGGGCAATCAATACAGCTCAATTATCGTAACCGGACCGAATACCGGTGGTAAGACCGTTACCCTCAAGACCATCGGCTTGTTAAGCTTAATGTCGATGTCCGGCTTGTTTATTCCAGCAGAGGAAGGCAGCCAGATGTGTGTATTTGATGCCATTTATGCTGATATTGGCGATGAACAGAGCATTGAGCAAAGTCTGAGTACCTTCTCTAGTCATATGACTAATATTATCTCCATTCTGCGTAGAATGACTCCTAAGAGCCTTATTCTGCTTGATGAAGTGGGTGCTGGAACCGACCCGGCAGAAGGCTCTGCGCTGGCAATTGCCATTCTGGAGCATATTCACCGGATCGAATGCCGGATGGTCGCAACAACACATTATAGCGAATTGAAAGCTTACGCTTATGAGCGTAAGGGAGTCATCAATGCCAGTATGGAATTTGATGTCCAGACCCTTAGCCCAACCTATCGCTTGTTGATCGGCGTACCGGGACGAAGCAACGCCTTTGCGATTGCTGAGCGTCTAGGCCTGCCTCATGCGATTCTGGAGCATGCCCGCGGTGAAGTGAAGGAAGAAGATCTGCGCGTGGAGCATATGATTGCTTCTCTCGAAGAGAATCGGCTGGGAGCGGAACAGGAGCATGAACGTGCAGAGGGCATCCGCCGTGAAGTGGAGGAGCTACGCAGCAGACAACAGCAAGAGCTTGAGAAGCTGGAAAGCCAGCGCGAGAAACGCCTCGAGAAGGCAGAGAAGGACGCCAGCGCGATCCTGGACAAAGCGCGTAAGGAAGCTGAGGAAATTATCAGTGATTTGCGCCGCTTGGCTATGGAAGAAGGAGCTTCAGTTAAAGAGCATAAGCTGATTGAAGCGCGGCGACGTCTGGATGAAGCTGAGCCATCACCGCGCAAGAAGGCTGCTACCCGCAAGACTGCCAAGGCCCCACGGACAATTGGTCCTGGAGATGAAGTGAAAGTCGACAGCTTGAACCAAAAGGGCTTTGTGGTGGAGCTAAGCGGTACTAAAGAGGCGCTGGTGCAGTTTGGCATTATGAAGATGAAGGTAAGGCTGGATGATTTGGAATTGCTCTCCTCGAAGGCAACAGCTGCGCCAACGGCCCTTCGCCATGCGACAACCGTCAAACGTTCCCGTGATGAGAACATTCGCAGTGAACTGGATTTGCGCGGCACTAACCTGGAGGAAGCTATCATGGAGACAGATCGTTTTATCGATGAAGCCTTTTTAGGTAATCTGGGCCAAATCGCCATCATTCATGGTAAAGGAACGGGTGTGCTGCGCACAGGAATTCAGGAATATTTGCGTAAGCACAAGCATGTGAAGAGTTATCGGCTCGGGAATTATAACGAAGGCGGCGCGGGCGTAACTGTGGCTGAGCTGCAATAGCGGGATTTCCCGGCAGAAAGAAGGGGAAAGCGTGCAAGAAGATATTGATCTTTTGCTGGGTCATCCGCTAGGTGCCTTGCTTGGCTACTTCGCAGTGGCGATTCTTGGGCTGGTTGTATTTCTGTCTTTTTTTGAAATGGTAACGAAATATAATTGCTGGGAAGAAATACGTAAGGGAAACCTGGCAGTGGCAATGGCCACAGGCGGTAAAATCTTCGGGATTTGCAACGTACTGCGTTTCAGTATTGAAGCTGGTGTTTCAATTTATGAGACAATGAAGTGGTCCGTCGTCGGTTTTTTGCTGCTGCTGCTTGCCTATTTTTTATTTGAATTTCTGACCCCTGTATTCTCTATTGACGAGGAGATCGCTGCGGATAACCGTGCTGTTGGACTTATTGCCATGCTGATCTCGGTATCGTTGTCTTATGTAATTGGTGCGGCTATTTTTTAAATCCGTCCTTATAAGGACACCCTGCAAAGGATTATGATCTGGACAAGCTTTGAAATGAGCAGTCCCACTCTTTGTGGGGTATCTTAGGAGGAAATCATGAAGATTCTCACCCGAGTTCTGTTTCTGTCAGCGATTGCTTTTATAGCAGTCGGTATTATTTATTTAATGATGAATTAAATTTAAAAGTGAAAGTATGAAGGAGATTAAAAAGATGGAAACAACTGTATGCCCTTGGTGTCATACTGAAATTGTATGGGATGAGGAATTTGGACCTGAGGAGAATTGTCCTCACTGTAACAATGAGCTTAGCGGATACCGCACGGTCACTGTTGGGATTGACGGCATCGAAGAAGAAGAAGTAGAGGAAGTCGTAGAAGAACCCAAACAAGAGGTTGTTAATGACGATGATCTTTGGGGAGAGCCTGATAAAGACAGCGTAGTTCCAATTTATAATACGCTTAATCAATTCGGCGATGATTATGATTTGAACAAGTACGAAGAGAGTGTTTCAGCTATTCTAGCCATTCAGGAGGAGGCTCCGGAATGTACTCAATGCCATGAGCTTACGATCCTTGCGGGTAAGCAGCCTGTGAGCAGCTTTGAGCCGTCTGCTCCAGCAACATTAGGTAAATCGGTATTAACCGCTCCATTCTCACTCAATGTTTACGTGTGTCCTTCATGCTTCCATGTTCAGCACAGTCTGGCACAGGAAGATCGTATTCAGCTCGTACGCAATTTGAGCAACGCTCAGGCGTAAGGTTAAGCATATAAAAAAAGGGGCTGTCCCATAAGCTTATAGCTGCTGGGGCGTGCTCCTTTTTTTGGACCTTACTTGACCGTTGTCGAAATCGTGCGTATATGTAATCACTGACGGATGCGCATAGTAACCCGCAAACGGACACAGCCGACCTTAAGCGCCACATTATTCGATATTTGGAGTGCTATCGGACTCCAGTGCAGCTATTGGTCTGAAAAACGCCTAAATATGGGCCTCTTTCCAAGGATAGTATCACTGGAGTCCGAAACCTTGTTTTAAAGGCTAAAAACATGTAAATAACGTCAATTGAGTCCGCAAGCTCATGGAATGATGGATTTACGATTAAAGCAGGCAATTAAAAGCAGGATTGTCCCAAAAGCCGTGAGCGGCTACGTGGGAGGGTCCCTTTTTTATTTTCTATGCTAATCAGCTTTGTTTCATCACGTCCAAATTCTTAGAAGGAGAGGGTTTGGCTGACCGGGTGAGTGAGAATAAATCTAACTCAGGCCGATGTTTGCCGGCAATCGTATCCGTTAACAACTCCGCAGCGATCATACTGTACACAGTCCCATTGCCTCCGTAGCCCTCGATGAAATAACAGTGAGGGAACTTTGGATGGGGGCCGATATATGGGAGTCCATCACGAGTAGAACCGAACACAGCACCCCAGGAGTACTCCAGCTCAATGCCTTTGATTTCTGGAAATAAGGCCTCAAGCTCCTCAAGCAATTTTTGACCTTGAGAGATTACCCGGACCTCACGACGTTCAGGGTCTGTCAGCTGCTCATCCTTGCCTCCCGCAATAATCCTGCCTTCAGGAGTTGTCCGAAAATATAAATAAGGGCGGGCTGTCTCCCACAGCAGGCTACGCTCATGCCATTTTGGAAGATCCTTTAAAGGTTTGGTCATCACTGCATACGTGTTGATCAGCTCAGCGCCCCGGTCTTTTTTGAACTCTTGTGTTTCATAACCCATTGCAAAAATAACATCCTTGGCAATAATCCGGCCATTTTCTGTGTGGCAAATCACGCCATCCTTAGTAAACTCATAATGTTTCGCTTCGCTCTGTTCAAAGACGCGTACACCATTCGACGCTGCCTTGGCGATTAAGCTGTGCACCGTTCGATAAGGATTCGCTTCGGCATCCCCACGTGAATAAAGTCCTGCTGGTTTTGAAAAAGAGTATAGAGCTGCAATCTTTTCCTCTTCCCAGAATTCAGAATCGAAACCATTAGCTGCGAGATTCTCATATTCTTCCCGCAATGCAGGTACATCCTCTGATGTGCTGGCATATAAAAGACTGCTGCGTGGAATGATCTGTGGATCGATATCGAGCTTGTCCGGCAGGTCCAGAATGTTCCTAACCCCAGCTTGGCATAACTGATAAAAGAGCAAACCGTTCTTTTGCCCAAAAGTGTTCATACATGAGGTTAATGATTTATCGTTGGAAATTTGCAGGAGCCCTGTGTTAGCATGCGAGCTGCCGCTACCGACCCGTTTTTTTTCAATCAGAACAGCATCCGCTCCACTTAAGGACAAACGGTAGGAAGCCATAGCTCCACCCATTCCCGCGCCTACAACCAGACAATCACAATGAATAGTACCTTCTAGAGTGGGGTAAGTCGGAGGGTTCTGTAAAGTGCTAGACCAAGGTGTGCTTCCACTATTTAAATTCATGAATTGTTCGCTCCTTCATTCGTGCCGTGATTAGTATTGGCGGCAATTTATCGTCTCATTCGCAGCGTGTTCTTATTTCTGTCATAACTCTCTAGTGCTTTTCGGCAAATAAATAGCGCGCTTAAGCGGCATACTAATGCCTGTTTGAATCAACTACAAGGAGGGACTACAACAAATGCAATCAACGCAAATGCAAGCGCTAAGTGGTAAAGAATTGGAATATATTGCTGACTCCATCTCCAATGAGGACTTGCTTCTTAAGCAATGTGCAGCAACGGCTGCGACAACACAGAATCAACAGGTTCGTCAAATTTGTATGCAGCATATGCAAAATCACACCAAGCACATGACTGAGCTCACTCAGTTAATCCAACAACATCAACAATACGCGCCAACAAGCCCACAATAATTGCAATATTAATTCTAAGGAGGTTATTTAATGAACGCGCAAAATACTGGAGCATTTATGCCGGATGAGGATTTACTAAACACCATTTTGTGTGATTTGAAGCGGACCGTACGCGAATATGCTACAGCTGCTACAGAATCAGCATGTCCAGCGGTTCGTAGGGTTTTTAATACTATGACCATGGACACACTGCAACTCCAAGGTGATTTATACACGCATATGTCTCAATTGAATATGTATCCTGCACCTGCAAAAGCATTGCGCCAAGATGTGGACAAGCAGCTTCAAACCGCACAGCAAATGCAACAGCAAACAGGGCAATTCGTTCAACAAAAAACAGGGCAATTTGGCGCATACGCTCAGAATGCTCATATTCCGGCTAACGGACAACATCAGCCTTCTCATTTAATGTAACCATGATGGTTGGCGAATGAAGCAAATCGCTTCATGTGTGTGGAGCTAACGCCCGTTTTTACTGGTTAAATCCGGTAGAACGGGCGTTTTTTCTATATTTTTGAGTATGCTCTATATAAACTCAGCCTTTCATGGGAGCTCCTATAGGGTTATTTTGTTTGCAGAGATGCACATTTCATGTCATATTAGTATTAAACTCTTTTCGCGGGGCGACGCATTAATAGCGTACCGTCATTAGCGAACTATCCGGAGGGAAGGCATGAAGGAAATGAATGAGCTTAAGAGGAAAGTGCTGGAACTGCTTAAGGAAGACGCGAGAAGATCTACTGCACTCTTGGCAACGCTGCTTGGCGCGGAGGAAGAAGATGTGAAGACTGCGATTGAGCAGTTGGAGAAAGATCATGTCATTGTAAAATATGCTGCCGTTGTAAACTGGGATAAAGTGGACGATGAGAAGGTAACCGCACTGATTGAGGTGCAGATTACGCCTGAACGAGGGCGTGGTTTTGAAGGAATTGCCGAGCGAATCTACCTGTATCCACAGGTCAAATCAGTTTATCTGATGTCTGGTGCTTATGATCTTCTGGTGGAAGTGGAAGGCCGGAATTTACGTGAAGTGGCCAATTTCGTATCTGAGAAGCTGTCTCCAATCGATTCAGTACTTTCAACCAAAACGAATTTTACCCTTAAAAAATACAAACAGGACGGGATCATCTTCGAAGAGCATGAAGAAGACAACCGTCTGATGATCTCTCCATAAAGGAAGTAATCATATGATCACGAATAAATCGCAGCTAACTGGAGAAGACAGCAAATCAATGGATTCTTATTTGGCCCCGTTGGTACAGCAAATTCAACCTTCGGGTATCCGCAAGTTTTTTGATCTGGCTGCAGGTAGCAAGGATATCATCTCTCTGGGAGTCGGAGAGCCTGATTTTAAGACCCCCTGGCATGTCAGAGAGGCTTGTGTCTATTCGCTGGAAAGAGGGTTTACAGGGTATACATCCAATGCAGGGATGCCTGAACTGCGGGAAGGGATCGCAAATTACTTACACAGCCGTTTTGCTGTGGAATATGATCCTGCCAATCAAATTATTGCAACCGTTGGCGGAAGTGAGGCCATCGACTTGGCGCTACGTGCGCTGATTTCACCGGGGGATGAAATTCTGATTCCGGAGCCTTGTTATATCTCTTATTCGCCGATTACCGCGATTGGTGGAGGGATACCTGTAGGTATTGAAACGGTTGGTGAGAATAACTTTAAACTTACTGCGGAAAGCCTGGAAGCCAAAATCACTCCGCGCTCCAAGGTTCTGATTTTGTGTTACCCAAGTAACCCTACGGGAAGTGTAATGACCCGAGAAGATTGGGAGCCGATTGCTAAGGTAGTAGAGAAACATGATCTTATAGTGATTTCAGATGAGATTTATGCAGAGTTGTCTTATGGCATTAATCACGTCAGCTTTGCCTCTTTACCAGGCATGATAGACCGTACGATTCTGGTTAGCGGCTTCTCCAAAGCTTTTGCAATGACCGGATGGCGGATGGGTTATGCTTGTGGTCACCCGGATCTTATCGCTGCAATGCTTAAGATTCACCAGTACACTGTCATGTGTGCTCCTTCTATGGGACAGGTGGCTGCACTTGAAGCGCTGACCAATGGTATGGAAGAGAAGGACCGGATGGTAGATTCCTATAATCAACGGCGGAGGTTGATCGTCAAAGGCCTACGCGATGCGGGGCTGGAGTGCCATGAGCCGCAGGGCGCCTTCTACGCTTTCCCAAGCGTGCGCAAGACAGGGCTGACTTCTGATCAATTTGCTCAGCGGCTTTTGCTTGAATACAAGGTTGCGGCTGTGCCTGGAAGTGTCTTTGGATTAGGTGGAGAAGGTTACTTGCGCTGTTCCTACGCCACATCAGTATCTCAACTGAACGAAGCAGTAGAACGCATTGGTGCTTTTGTCACAAAGCTTACACGTGAGAGAACGGATTAGTGAAAATTGAACTATAGCCGATCATACAATCCTATGGTATTATTTTACTTTGAGAGTAATTAGCCCCTATAATAGAACTTACAAGGATCCATTTACTCTGGAACTAAGCGTTGCTTTGAAGTTGCTTTATTTAACTTTTATGCTATTTTGCAGCACGCGCTCAATAATACTTTTGGGAGGGATGATTGTGCTTAGCGCCGATTATTACTTACCTTCCTATGGTGGGAAATGTTTCTCTGGAAATGGGAAAATACCCCCCAAGGGTGATGCTTCTGCTCGCATACTCTCTCTGGAAGATGAAATTAGAATACTCCGCAGCAAGATGGAGCAGCTTTTCCTGCAGGAAAAATCATTCACTTCGGATAATGTGATTGAAATTAGCAGTTTATTGGACCTCAAAATAAATGAGTACATGAAGGGGCGTCCGGCTGGAAAATAGTGCTGCTGAATGCTCTTGAGAGGACCCTAGGGTCCTCTTTTTGTTGTTCACTCTTACTAATGACGGTGTTATTGTGTATACTCTTAATTTGCTATCTTTATTGCCTTCCTTATAGCAGAAAGCTTAAACTATCAGTATGTGATTTCAAGAATGGATAGGAGGCTTAAACCATGGCGATTTATACACGTACGGGTGATGCAGGTCAGACTTCAGTGATTGGCGGCCGGGTCGGCAAGGATGATGTCCGCGTCGAGGCCTACGGAACGATCGATGAGCTGAATTGTTTTGTAGGGCAAGCACGAAGCCTGATGGAAAGTGATAATTTCGACGATGTCCGCGAGCAATTGCTCGAAATACAGCATGAGCTGTTTGATTGCGGTACGGATTTAGCATTTGTTAAACTTGCTGACGGTGGTCAATATATGGTGACAAGTGAGATGGCTCAGCGGCTGGAAGGCTGGATAGATTCTCTACAAGAGGAGAATCCACCACTTGAGAAATTTATCCTGCCAGGAGGTAGTCAGCTGGCTTCGGTTCTACATGTATGCCGCACGGTTTGCCGTCGTGCGGAACGCCGGGCAGTTACCTTAGGGCGAAATGCGGACATAAACCCAGAAGCGGTGATTTATCTCAATCGATTGTCGGATTATTTTTTCGCGTTGGCTAGAACGGCTAATACACGGTCAGGGATTACTGATGTAGAATACATCCGTAGTAAAAAGGTGTTTCGAGACTAATATGACAAGCTATTATTCACCCATTACTTATATCATACCGCCAGAAGAGGATGACTTCCTGCTGAAGACAATCCTGCACAAACGGATGGATGTCTCACGCAAGCTACTCTCCCGGCTGAAGCAGACGGAACAAGGCATTACATTAAATGGTGAACGTGTATACATTAGTGTGCATGTTAAGGCAGGAGATACCGTGCAGATCCGCATGGAAACGGAGACTTCGGATGATATTTTACCGCAGCCGATTCCATTCGAGATTCTATTTGAAGATGAACATCTGCTAGTGGTTAACAAGGCAGCGGGAATTATAGTTCATCCAACACATGGACATTACACCGACACGCTTGCCAATGGCGTGGTTTATTATTGGGCGCAGAAGAATGAACGCTTCCGTTTCCGGCCTGTTCACCGCCTGGATCAGGAAACCTCCGGTGTGTTAGTGATCGCCAAAAATCCATACAGCCATCAGCATATTTCCGAGCAGATGATCGCCGGTACTGTGGATAAGCGTTACGCTGCATTTGTTCATGGGGTTCCTGCGGAGCTATCCGGTGATATCGACGGCCCTATCGACCGTGATCCTGAGGAGCCACATCGGCGTATCGTGACACCGGATGGATATCCTTCCCTAACCCGCTATGAGGTTAAGCAGGTGTATTCGGCCGGCTCCAGAGTTGAACTAAAGCTGGAGAGTGGACGTACGCATCAGATTCGGGTCCATATGACCTCTATCGGCTGTCCACTGATTGGAGACAGCATGTATCGTCATGAGCTGTACAATCTACCAGAATTTACTTCAACGCAAAGCGAGCAGTTGGAGTCCGTTGCAGCACTCGATGCTTCCATACCGCGTCAGGCACTGCACGCAGTGCGTCTGACGTTCAAGCACCCGGTGCTTCTGCAAGAAATGATATTCGAAGCCCCGTTGCCACCTGACATGGCAGTCTTGGAGAAAATATTGGAGCAAGGTCTGACAGCGAATTTGTGATAAAATTATGATTCAGGCGATAGAGTGGCGAAGGGGAAGTTTGGAACTGTAGGAGCGATAGCGACCGCCTTTGTCTGCGGATTTCAACCGTGTTTAACGGTAAAATTGATGAAATCTGTAGACAACAGCGGCCGGAAGTCCAAACATTCCTTGTAGTTACGGTATTATTAGCCGATTATTAAAGGAGCACAGCATGAGCAAATTAAAAGTATATCAATATCCCAAATGCAGCACCTGCCGCAGCGCAGTGAAATGGTTGCAGGGACAAGGTCATGAGCTGGAGCTTCAGCACATCGCAGAGCAGCCACCTACGGTGGACGAGCTGCGTGAGCTGCTCGCGAACAGCGGCCTTGAGCTGAAGAAGTTTTTTAATACAAGCGGTGAAGTATACAAATCATTAGGTCTGAAGGACAAGCTGCCCCAGCTTACGGAACAGGAGAAGTTAGAGCTGCTCTCAAGCCACGGGATGCTGATCAAACGTCCGATTGTCACCGATGGAGTTAAAGTTACGGTGGGATTCAAAGAAGACCAATATGCCGATACTTGGACTAATGTTTAATATCAATACAACGATCAAGGGAGAGGTTTATAAGTGAGAACAGAAACAATGGGCCGGGTAATGCTTGTAGATGGAATGGCTCTGCTGTTCCGGGCCTTTTATGCGACCTCTTATGGAGGATATATTCGCAAGACAAAAGATGGATTGCCAACGAATGCGGTATATGGATTTTTGCAGTATTTTTTTGATGCAGTAAGTACGTTTGAGCCTTCTCACGTCGTATGCTGCTGGGATATGGGCAAAGGAACGTTCCGCACCGAGAAATATGATGGATACAAATCCAATCGGATCGAAGCTCCGCTGGAATTAATTCCGCAGTTTGACCTAGTAAAAGAAGTGGTGGCTGAGCTAGGTGTGCCAAACATTGGTCTTGCCGGCTATGAAGCAGATGATTGCATAGGTACGCTGGCATCCTGTTACAGCGATAATTCTGAGGTTTACATTCTGACGGGTGACCATGATATGCTGCAGCTTATTGATGAGAATGTTAAAGTCGTCATTATGAAAAAAGGACGCTCCAACTATAAAGTTTATGACCTTGCAGAATTGCTTGAGGATAAAGGTCTAACCCCTAGACAGGTTATTGACCTGAAGGGCTTTATGGGCGATACAAGTGATAATTACCCTGGTGTAAAAGGGATTGGTGAGAAAACCGCGCTGAAGCTGTTAACAGAATACGGTACAGTTGAAGGTGTAATTGAGAATCTTCACTTGCTCCCTAAAGGTGTACGGTCCAAAATTGAAGCCGACCTAGATATGCTGCATCTATCAAGGGAGCTGGCTGAAATCCGTTGTGATGTGCCTGTGGTCTGTGAGCTGGCAGAAGCTTTATGGCAATTACAGCGGGAAACAGCCGTGCGTAAATTTCAAGAACTGGAATTCGGCAGCCTGATGCATTTGATCGCTGAGGTGCAGGACGAACGGGGAATTGTACAGATTGAGTTAGGTGATCTGGGTTAAGGAGAGAGGTTCTCTTCTGATGAAAATGTGAATAAACATAATGGCAGGTCAAGGTTACTATCCTTGACCTGCTTTTTTTGTTGTCGAATTCATGTGGAAATTTATCAATATATGTCTTTTTTTGACTGAATTACAAATTAAGGTTTCTAATCATGGATATTGGTTTAATGAAATTTCAAAGGAAATACATAGGGATTATTTTCCATAGTAGGTGATGATGAGATGAAGATACTTTTGGTCACGCACAAGTTTCAGAAGATAGTAGGTAATTATTGCAGTCGGACCATGGACGTAGTGAACGAGTCTGAATTAGTCCTTGGAGGTGTTTTGGAGTTTTTGCAAAACATCAATCCTTCTATAGATAGCATATTAATAACAGATGATGCATTATCTCTGAGGATGGAACAGAACAGGAGTGATTTAAATAACCTAATCAATTGGCTCGTAGCTAATCAAAAGTCAAATGTAAAGATTTTAATCCTCACCAGGTACATAAGGAAAGATACAGAATGGGAGAATCTCAGCTATAGATATCCGAATCTCCAAATTAAGAATTACGAATACATACGCATTACACCAGTACTATTTCAGGAAGCTCTTGAGTATTTATCCGATACCAAACCTCAATTGAAACAACATTCCAGACCTCACGACGATAAGAGTAATCACCAAAAGAGTACAGACAGAAAAGGGTCGTTTCTGGATCGCTTTAAACCGAAACCGAAAGCCCCAACTGAATTACAGGCTACGGATACCCTTACTAGGGAGCTTGATAAGATTAGCCGAGGGATTAGTCGTATTGTAGCGATAACCGGGCATAGTGGATGCGGAATTACCAGCACAACTATCAATGTTGCAAGTGAAGCGAGTAAACGGGGGCTGAATGTATTAATCGTGGATATGGATATCGAATATCGAAGTACGAATATGTATTTTAGCAGCTTTCATGAACGAACCAAGCGGGATGAAGATATAAATGCATCTCTCATCCGAACGTTAGCAAGACCTCAGGATTATTTGACTACGGCTTTTCATTTGAAAGAAAACCTATGGCTGGCTGGACTGGGTTACAGCTTTTCCGATCCCAAGTTAATCCAGCAATTTTACACCAGCTCTAAACTTGTCGGTCTGTTGTCCTTACTCCGAAACAAATTTAATTTGATCCTATTGGATCTACCACTGAACTTATTAGACAGATTTCGAGAAGCATTAATCCATATCGACAGCTTTGGCCTCTGTATTCCCAATAATCTATATGCTGTTTTAAGCACTCTGAGGAATGTGGAAGAGACACTGAATAAGGAAAATACGGCCTATTTGAATGCTAAATCAAAAGTAATTGTCACCAAATATAATGACCGTTCCAGATTTCAAGGTGAAATTTTCGTACCAGACAAGGTAAGTGCAGTTGCTACATCCGGTCTTTTAGAAAGCTTTACATACGGAATGAAAGTGGCAGGTCATATCTCTTATGACACGGACTTTGATACTCAGATTGAAACCGATGTGCCGCTTGTATATTCAAACAAAGACCATGAGCGGGCATATGGAAATATACTTCTTAGATTACTGGAGGGGAGTAGTTAATGGATTTAAGTGGGCTTAAAAACGCGACACCCAATAAGCAAATGTTCAAGCGGGTTGCAGCATTGCTCTTTAGTCTATTGATCATCGTGGTTTCTTATATGTTCATTACGAAAGCCAGCAAAGATGCCAGCGATGTGGTAGAGGTGTTGCGGGTGAAGCAGAGTGATGGTATTCCGGCTTACGTAGTCATTACGGAGCCTATGATTGAGAAATACAATATTATCAAAAAAGAATACACGGAGGACATGGTGTTGTCTGAAGATATAGATTCGGTGAAGGATAAACTGTCCGCATATTATCTTCGAGAAAACAGCGTGCTCTACAAAGATCAGTTGCTGGATGAAAAACCGCAAAAAAATGAATGGCTGTATCAAGTGAATGAGGAAAATGAGGTCTTGACGCTTCCTTATAATTTTCTGGAGGTTGGTGGAGATATTCTAATGCCAGGAGACCGTGTTCGTATCCGTGTGTCCTATGAGGTAGAGGAGAAGGATGCCCCGGGTGGCAATCCAAACGCTATTTATTCCGAGTCCACGAATACGATCAAAAAAACTGAAGTATTGTTTGAAAGCATTGTTGTGAAGGATATGCTCAACGCAAGTAGTCATTCCATCTACGAAGTATATAAAGAGGTGCAGAAACTGGATGAGGATAAGAAACAAAATGTTATGAAGAGTAAAGATTTCTTAAAGAACATTCAACCTAAAGCATTACTCCTCGAGGGGACGAGTGCACAAATTAACAATTATGCCAAATACAAAGGACTTAATGGAAATTCATTTCTGATTACCATACTGAGCAGAAAAAGTAGTGATGTCATCATTGACCAACTGCCCACTTTGGAGAAAGAGGTGGAATCGTGGATCGGAAAAGAGGATTAGGAATCGACAGCATTTTTCAGAAAATATCATCTAAGGATCTCGTCGGTGCCGAACTTCAAGAGAATAATCTGATTTATAGTGTAGTAGGTTTTATACCTGCTTGTGATGGTGTAGATAATGCCATGCTCATAAGCAACTTAGGATATTTATTATCTCAAAAGGGTCTAAATACTTGTGTGGTTGACCTTAAGGTGTTTTATCCGAACTTATATCAATTTCTAGATGTCCCTGCACATAAGAAGGGGCAAGGATTAATTAAGGTGTTAAAAAGCGACAAGGTAGATTTCCGAGATGAATTGCAGCGGACCAAATACGAGAAGCTGTTCCTGTTATCAGCTAGTCCACAGGATCTAATGGAGGAGTATTTTGATTTTGAGTTTGGAAATTTAGAGCGTGTAATTACTACACTTAAGCAGATGTTTGATATTGTGCTGATCGACATTCCCAACAACCCTCCATTGGAATTTTGTCTGGGTGCCATGAAGTATTGTCACATAGGATTCTTTACGGCAACAGAGAGGATGGAAGCTACCATAAATATGGTGAAGCTGCTGGATTATGCTAAATCGGTGGGGATAAGTACGGCTAAGTTCACCAGTGTGGTGATGATGAATATTCAGCATATTGAATTTGATTATAAGGTTATGAAGGACATGGGTTTTAACATAGTTTCTGTACTGCCACTTGTGAAGGATGCCGTAGTTCGTGCACATGAGGGCAGGCTGTACATAAAAGATAACCCCCTAATTAATAAATATTTTAAAAAAGAGATCCAAAAGCTGGCCGATCGGTTGGCGGATCAGTAAAGGGGAGAGCGACTTGCTGACACGTGCGAAAATTAGCGATATGCAGCAAAAAGTACTGCATCAGGTAGGGCCGAAGGAGAACATGGAGGATCTGGCTAGTAAATATACGACCATAAGCTTTGATGAGGCTTTGGAGTTATGCCAAAAATATATTACGAAAATAACGACACATGCCTATAGGCGAGAAAACGACCCTGCTCGAAAACGCGAAATGACTAAGGCATACATAAATGAATTTGTAGACGCGCAGAAACCTTCTGTCGAGGGATTTTATGATCTAGCAGAGTTGAAAAACGCACTCACCAATGAAATCACTCATTATGGTCCCATTACCAAGGCTATGGAGGACCCTAGTATAGATGAAATCAGAGCCAACGGGCCTGATCAAATCTTTGTGGAAAGCGGCGGAAGAAGCCTGCAGTGGGATCAAAATTTTACAGATCGTGATCATATGGAACGGATTATCGCCAAGCTTATAGGTATCTCCAAGGTTCGGCTGATTCCAAAGATACCCATGGTAAATGCCAGAACGATTGAGGGGTATCGTGTGAATGCCACTCATGCTGAGATCTCACCGTATGACCAACCGGCGTTTGTGATCCGAAAGTTCAGCAAGAAGAGTATTGTTCCGAAAATGCTCATTGAGAATAAATCCTTCTCCTCAAATATGTATAAATTATTGTCTTTGATCCCGAAATCAGACTTATCCTGGATTACAGTGGGACCGACAGGAAGCGGAAAGACTACGCTAAATGAAATTCTTGTGAAGGAGATCAATCCTCTATCAAGGATCATTACCATTGAAAATCCTTCAGAGATGAGATTGATTCAAAGAGAAGATAACAGCGAACACGGTAGAGTGCTGAATGATGTGTTGCAATACGAGTCGGTCCCTGATGATGATGACTCAAGCCCAGCGACTATGGAAAATTTGCTTATTAATGCGATGAGACAATCACCTCACTGGATTGGACCAGGGGAGCTTCGAACACCCGGTGAATTCGCCACAGCGCTTCGAGCAGCACAGACGGGACACTATTTCTTTTCCACACTTCATGCAGAGGGGGATAAGGAAGCGATCTTTAGATTTCTAACGGCCTATCTAATGGCCTCTAATGAGCCAGCGGAACTTGCTCTACGAAATATCTGCAGTGCTGTGAAATTTGTAATCTTTCAAGAGAAACTGGCAGATGGTACTCGTAAAGTGACTTCAATTTCAGAGATTTTGGGCTCAGATGGCTTGAATCCACTGATTAATCAAATCTATAGATTTGATTGTGATGATGTGATTGAAGAGATGATTGAAGGCAAGAAGATGATCAAAATTGTTGGCAGACATTTACGTGTAGGAAAGATCTCGGAGAATGTACAGCAGCTAATGCTCAAGGCCGGAATTAAGAAAAGCAGGTTTGAGTTCTTTACCAAGGATCCGTTGGAGGGCGAAACAGAGGTGTACGAATTCGATGAATACAACTTTAATCATTAGTCTACTTCTTGGTATGGCTGCATTTGTACTATTTAACGCCATCTTTGAGGTCAAGTTTTTTCAGGGTTCTGTAAGATATGTTCTCGACGTTATGGATACCCTCGCAGAGTACCTAGGCAAGTATAACACGAAGCGTTATGTTGACCGGATCAAGAAGGAGCGAATCGTCAGGCAGAAGGAAAATATTTATGCGAAATACAATCGAATGGTAGAGGGTTTGATTTTAGACTTTAATATGCCGTTTACGCTGGAGAGCTTTACCTCAATGCTGTGCATTTGCTTTGCGATTATAGCTCTGCTAGTGGTTCTGCTTATGAAAAGCGTTACGCTTTCGCTTGTGATTACGATTTCAATTTTTGTAGGATTGTTTACTTTTTTCGTGATGCAGTCTAGAGCCATCCAAGCAGAACGGCTTGAAAATATAATGGATGCCGAAGATGTGATTTGTCCGTTAGCCCGTGAAGGTGTACTAGTAGCCATTAAAAAGGTGATGGAGAGCGATGAATATATCAGTCCTAATCTTAGGCCATATTTTCAGCAATTTATAGATAATTGCGACAACAACGGCTATTCCTTTAAGCAAGCTATTACGCTATTAAATAGACAGCTTGGTCCCAAATTTGATAATTTCACAAAAAAAGCAGTGGTCTTCGAATATAACGAAAGAAAAGGTATGGCAGACATTTTCCTCGATATTGTAGATGAAAATGCCGTGCTGCGCGAGATTAACTCTAAAAAGGAACGGATTTTTAGAAAGATGAATCGAGATTTTATGTTTAAAACCGGAATCATTGTGCTTTTTTTCTTGTACGCATTAACTGTAAAGGATTTTAGAGAATTTATGCTTGAAAGCAATGTTGGGAAATTGATCAACACGATATTGATTAGTGTCATTTGTTTAAGCTTTGCACGCAGTCAGGTACTCCAAGGGAACGTCGGCATGGGTGGTGAGCGCAAATGATATTCCTAGTTAAGCTGATAGCCATGCTCTCCATCCTTTATTTGATCAAGATATTGTTATACCCCTTCTTCAAGCCTGTGAGCAGAAAACAGAAAAAACGTGCACGTCAATATATCAAGCAGCGTAAAAATGCGGCGCTAAAAGAGAAGTTCAACCAATATAAACGAAGAATTGCAATGAAATATGTTAAAGGGTTATTGGGAAGTGCTGAAAGATTAAGATTCAAGAAAATCATTGACCGACTTGATCTACAAAAAACTCCAGAGGAAATACGGACCGAGCAATTCATGTACACGCTAAGTGCTATTGTGATTATGTTGTTGCTATGGAAGGTGAACATCCTGCTTGGCTGTATCTCTGCCATCTTCATCATGCTGGGCTGGCTCTATCCGGTGGTCGAGTTGGAGAAGATTATCGATAAGAAGAACAAAAATATATCCCTGGATTTCCCAGCCTTTTATAGTATGGTCTATTACCAGTATATAAAGTCGGTTAACATTCATTTCTCAGATGTGCTTAAGGATTACATTCCTAGTGCAAATCCTGATATAGCCGAGGAGCTCGGTGTGATGCTGGACAATATTGATTACGGAGAAGAATTCGCTTTTAAGCAGCTAAAGAAACGGATTCCGATGCATTACGTGATCAAGTTCTGCGACATTATGGAGACGAGGCTTAAAGGATACGATAATGTGTCTCAGATGGCATATCTCAAGAATGAATTAGATGGCTTCAGAATCAGGGCTTTGGAAGAAGAGCTGGAGAGTAGGCAGCGCAGCAGCGCAAGGATCCAGTTTCTACTTATTATAGTGTTGGCTATTTATATCGTTATGTACTATTTGTTTACCATTCTGAGTTCAATGAAGATGTTTCAATAAGCCAAATTTATTTATAGGGGGATAAACGAATGAAGACAGATCTTAAGGAATTGCTAGTGGAGGAAAAAGGAGAAGTAGGGATCAAGCAAATTGCCATCACGGTTGGCGTTATTATTTTAATTGGAGTGGTAGTGACCTATCTAAAGGGTGGAGTACTGACAGGATGGGTCGATGATGTTTGGGAATTCTTATTCGATGATTTGATTGGAAAGATGGTTAGCTAATTTGGGGTGAAAACACAATGCAAGGGATAGCAAAGGCAGTATTACTTACCATTCTGACCTCGGTTACGATTTTGCTGTTTGTAAATTTGGCTTTCTTTTTCCCATGGTATTTAACGCTGGTCACAGAGACGTATAGTGTTTCGCAGATTGTAGCTGGTGATAACTACTTGAAGGAATCGTATTATGAGGATGTTATGGAGAGATTACAGGAGCGCCCTATTTACCGAGATAAAGCCGATGATATTGTCATTACGGTCACTAATGCAGATCATGATAATGCGATTGGAAATGATGATGAAACCTCATATTACGATGAAGGGAACGAATGGAATAAACCTTATCGGCAAAGAGGCGAACCGCTTACGGTTGAGATTAAAGCTGTATATCCTTTCTCTATCACTTTATGGGGAAAGAAGCTGGAGCGTGAAATTCCGGTCCACTTCTCCATGTCAACGACAGGCCTGAAACATTATAAGGATCTGGACTACTATATAGATTGATAGGATGACTTTGTGTGAAAAATATTGCAGTAGGAGTATTGTTGATTATTCTAGTGTCAATTGTTGTGGAGCCTTTGGTGGAGATGGGCATTGTATTTAGAGAGAAGGTAGTGCTGAGCACTGCGATCTCTAATGCTTGCCGGGCAGCCAAGGATCGGAGTTTAGAGTATGAACTGCTACGTGGACTGGATGCGGTGATTAACGAGGAGAGGTTCAAAGAATACTTTTCAGATGCGTTCGAAAGTGCTCTAAATGTATCGGAACAGACCGATAATGGCAACGTGCTTACATTTACCTCCAATGATGATAGATACAATGATTTTACGGTAAATTTAGATTTTTCTAACATAGAGAACACCCAAACCAGCCAATGGGTATCAGAAGTTAATGTGAAAGCACAGGCAACATACAAATTTAAAACCAGATACTTAAAGCTCGCTGAAGAAGCAGACAAAGAAGTAGATTATCAGTTAATTAGCGAGAGGAAATATATTCTCTCCGTTAAGAATTGATGAAAGGAATAATCAGAATGGACTATATCATGGTTACTTTTCAAACGGATACAGGTCTAAGAATGGACCTAAAAGTCCCGGTGTTTGTGACTATAGAAGAACTGTTAGACATGTTAACGGAGTCCTTGAGCTTAAAGGAGAGAAGCGGGGCTAAGCTTCAGGCTGAGCCATTAGGCAGAATATTAAGTAATAGTAAAACCTTGGATCAAGAAGGTGTAGCCCAAGGCGCACTGCTCACACTTATCTGAGAAGGGGCAATGAAATGAATGGCAACCTGCAAAGTGGCGGATTAATCCTAAAGGCTGATGAATCTCTTTTTATTACGGATATTAAAAACTATTCAGGAACCTATTCTTTGGACAGAGCGAATGATCAAGCTGTGCCTATTCATTATGAGGGTTTGTTCTGGTTCATGAATGAGGCTGGCAATTTCCTTTATTACAGTGATCAGTTAAAGGGAAATGTGCTCTGTAAGCTTGATATTGTAAAGCAACATTCAGAAGTATTGTTAGACAAACCTTGTTATCAGCTTCAGCGACATGAAGATTGGATCTACTATATTCACGAGGAGGACCATCGATTATATCGCTGTTCTACTAGTGGTAAACGTGATATGAGGCTGATTGATGAGCATGTGGAGAGTTTTCTCTTGTACGAAGGACAAATCTACTATGCTACACCAAATGGGATTAAGAGGAGCACAGAATCCGGTGAGGCAAGTGAAAAGATTAGTGAATTGGTTACAAGTTTACTGATTCGGATAGGAAATAAGCTGTGTTTTTCAGATGCCGAGAATGGACATCGCTTGACGCTACTTGATGTGGAGCGTCATACGGTAACTATGGTAGACAATATAGTTGCCCTTAGTATAAGCACGGATGACAAATATATTTATTGTGCTAACCGATTAAATGACAACAGTATATATCGCGTAGATCCATTGCATGGAGGGAGTATTCGAATATCTGGGGAAAGCGCGGACTATTTACATGTTCTGGACAATGATCTTTATTTTTGCAGTGGTCGTGAATGGCATCGAATCTCTCTATTTGGTGGAGAGGCGGAGACAATAACCTTTATAGGAAGGTAGATCTAATGAGCTATGAATTCAGTCGTCAGCCCCGTTTTCTACCGGATATGCCCCGGGGAGAAATTGATGTTCCTAATCCACCTATGATTAACGAGAAACCAGAGATCTCTTGGTTCGGAATATTGCTTCCACCTATCGTAATGTTGATTATTACCGTATTAATCGCAATGACTTCACAGTCCATCTATTTACTGATCTCAGTTGCGACCACAGTAATGACACTGATTGGCTCATTGACAGGAGCAACTTCTCAGATTCGGAAATATAAGCTAAAGAAGAAGGAACGGGAAGAAAAATATCTTCAATTTATAACCGATGTCCGCAGCGATTTGTCGATAGCTCGCGAACAACAGGTGAAAGCCATGAATGAAATGAGCCCGGATCCTGCGGAATGTGTGCAACGAATCTCGCGCAGGGATAACAAGCTATGGGAAAAAACGCCTTCACATAATGATTTTCTGGCTCTGCGGATCGGGGTGGGAAGTGTACCCCTGGAACTGCACATCAAATACACCAAACAGGCGATCATCCTTGAAACAGACCCGCTGCTGATGGAGCCGCAGAGATTGGCCATGGAATTTGAGAAGGTCCCGAACGTTCCTATAACGGTTAATCTGTTGACTACCGAAATATGCGGGATTGCCGGTGAAAGCGATAAAACAGCTGTGCTAATAAAACTGATGCTGCTACAGCTTGTGACTCATCATGGTTATGACGATGTCAGGGTTATTGTTCTTGCCGCAGAGGATGAATTGGAGAAATGGGATTGGCTGAAATTTGTACCCCACCTATGGGATGACGGTTTTAATATCAGATTTCTTTTATGTGGTAAAGCCATTGCCCATCAGACCTTGTCCGAGATTTATGGCTCTTTGAAGGAGCGGGAGATGAGGTCTTTGAGCGGTGGTGTATTGCCCCATTATCTCTTTATTGTAGAGGACGCTTCCTTACTTGAGAATGAGCTAATCAGTAAATATTTGTACAACGGCAGTGTAAAGCTTGGAGTATCAACCCTTTTTATCGCCAAGAATTCCGCTTATTTGCCCATGAACTGTAAAACGGTTATTCATTTAAACGGAAAAAACGGTGAAATGGCCAATCGATTAACCGGGGAGAAGATCGTATTTACTCCGGATCAGGCAGATATAAAAGATTTAGATCTAGTCGCCAGAAAGCTCGCACCGCTACGAATCAAAAATTCAAGTGCTAATTTCTCACTTCCATCCTCCATCACACTGATGGAAATGCTACAGAACGAAAAGGTATCTGAAGTAAATGTAATGTTGAACTGGACCCGCAACAAAACCTATATGGGCATGAGTGTACCTATAGGGGTGAGGGCTGGTGGAGAAGCTTTATATTTAGACATGCATGAGACGGGGTTCGGGCCCCATGGTCTTGTAGCCGGGACAACAGGTTCTGGCAAAAGTGAATTATTACAAAGTATCATCGTATCCCAAGCCATTCATTACCATCCGCATGATATTGCTTTTGTTCTTATTGATTATAAAGGGGGCGGCATGGCAGATGTATTCAAGGGAATGCCTCATCTGGTCGGTACCATTACGAATTTGGATGGGAATCAAACGACGAGAGCGCTGCTATCTATCAAAAGTGAGCTCATGCGGCGGCAACGTGTCTTCTCGGAATATGGCGTGAACAATATTGATAAATACCAGAAATTATTTTATAGCAAAAATGTAAAAGGTGACATGCCAGCCATTCCCCATCTGATTATGATTGCGGATGAGTTCGCGGAGCTTAAGCAGGATCAACCGGATTTCATGAAAGAGCTTGTAAGTACGGCCCGGGTAGGTCGAAGCCTTGGCGTCCATTTGATCCTTGCCACCCAGAAGCCTGCCGGCGTAGTGGATGACCAGATATGGAGTAACTCGAAATTTAAAATATGTCTTAAAGTGCAGGATGAGGCTGACAGTCGGGATGTTATTAAACGTCCTGATGCGGCCATGATTAAGGAACCGGGAAGGGCGTATATACAGGTCGGAAATGATGAGATCTTTGAGTTGTTCCAATCTGCGTATTCTGGTGCTGATTATGATCCGAAAGGCGAACTGCAGAAACAGGAGAACAAGACCAAACGAATCTATAAGGTAGCTCTGAATGGTAGAAGCGAGCAGATCTTTCCGCTTGAGGAAGAGAAATTCTCCCAAAATGAGTCTGCTTCCCAACTGCATGCCATGGTTGAATACATTACAGAAACCGCCAAGCAATATGGGATTTCTCCAATGAAAGGGCCTTGGCTACCGCCACTGCCTGAAGTAGTCTACCTCGATTTATTGCTGCCGAATAGCTTAGCAGATGGTAGATGGCCGCAGCAGCAGAAACTGCTCAGTGTGCCAGTGGGGATCATGGATGATCCAAGAGGACAGAGACAGGAAGCGCTGGAGATAGATTTTGCATCTGAGGGGAATCTGTTTGTCTATGGAACGCCGGGTACAGGTAAAACCGTGTTCCTCAAAACGTTATGTTTATCGCTGGCTCTAATGTATCCGCCGGATGACGTCAATATCTATATTATGGATTTTGGCGGAAGCTCACTCAAAGCTATGGAGAAACTCCCTCATGTCGGTGGGGTAATGACACTGGAGCAAGAAGATAAAATTGACCAATTTATGCGCTTTATGTTCAGGGTTATGGAGGATCGAAGAACGCTGTTTCAAAATAATGGAAGTGAAGGGTTCAATGATTACCGTAGAAGTGGACGAAAACTGCCCGCATTTATAGTCATAATCGACAACTACTTTGCTTTATCGGAGACCTACGAAGATTTTGACGCTCAAATGGTGCTGCTGGCTCGTGAAGGTTTTAAATACGGTATTTATATGGTCGCTACAGCAACCAATAGTGCTTTGGTCAGATATAAATTTTCGGTTAACTTCAAAATGGCGATCAGCTTCCAGATGACTGAGAAGAGTGAATATGATGGTATTGTAGGACGAACGGAAGGCTTGGAACCCGCTAAGGTTGCAGGCAGAGGATTGGTAAGAGGCAAGCCGCCTTTGGAATTTCAGACTTCGCTTCCTGAATATCAACATACCGCTACCGAGCTCATCTTGAAGAGAATGGAGGCTTTGAATCTAACTGGAGCCGCACCAATTCCGGTGATGCCTTCTACGATTGATCTGCGGCAGCTCAATAATAATACAGAGCAACTGGCAATAGGCTTGGGCAACAATGATTTACAGCCTGTGTTTATAGACCTTCTTGCAACACCAGTGCTGATGATAGCTGGAGAGGCTATGTCAGGAAAGAGCACTTTACTTGTATCGTGGATGAAGCTGCTGAGCGAAAAGCAGGATCTAGAGGTATATGCGCTGGATTCATCTGCTATGGGCATTTATGAACTGATACAACAGTCTTACGTAACGGATTTATCGAACGTGGATGATTTGGACAATTTCATTGATGGGATCAAAGAACAATTGGAAACTAGACGCAGTGAGCTTCTCTCATGCAGAATGTCCGGTGGTGACGTTGGCGCTCTGATGAAACAGTGGAAGCAGATAATCTTCGTTATTGATCGTCTAAGTGAATTTACGAGCGGAGACAAGTATATGCTGCATGAGCTGATTGAACGAATTGTGAAGCAAGAACGCGGCATGAAGGTAGCTGTTCTAGCGGCAGATAACACAAATGATCTTACCTCTAATTGGGATTCCTTGGGCAAGACTATCCGAGAGGAACAGACCGGGATCCTGCTAGGTAGAATGAAAGAACAAAATCTTTACAATGTGTCCTTACCTTACGGAATCCAGGAGAAAGATGGGGAGCAAGGTGATGGCTATCTCATTGTAAAGAATAAATATACCGGATTAAGATGTGCCGTATGGAGTAAGGAGAATCGAGTTAATGCGGGAGTAGGAGTTTAGGATGGAGGTGCAGCTAGTGTCAGTTAGTCCATCAGAAATCAGGGGAAACGCTTCACAAATCCATAGTCTAATCAATGAAGTGAACAGTACTTCAAAAAAACTGCAAAGTGATTATACACAATCGGCCAGCTATTGGACCGGTACGGCTTCTAAAGCATTTCAAAGTGAATACAACGAGCTGGATAGCGAAATGAAGACCCTGCTTACAATGCTGGATAGGCTCGAAAGTGGGGTCCAAAGAGTGGCTTCAGAAGTGATCCGTGCTGAACAGGAAAGAGAAGAAAAGCGAAGACTAGCAGAGAAAGCGGCGCAAGAGGCACTGAAACAAAAGCAATTAGAAAAGCAAAAGCAAAGCCAGAAGTAATGACAGGGGTGTTGAGATAGAAATGCTTTGAAAGGAGGTGAATAATGTGGCGGGAAACAATCTTACATTTAATCCGGATCAGGCACTAGGTGTAGCTAAGTCTATTAAAACCAAAGCAAACAATGCAGATACTCTTATCAAACAATTGCAATCTGAAATTCATGCTGTTAGCGGTTGGTGGCAAGGAGAATCACAAACTGCTTTTATACAACAATTCGATGGACTTATGCCTAGTTTTAAGGAAATGGTTCTCTGTGTAGAGAACATCAGTAAGAACCTAACGCAAATTGCTAACATCAAGCAAGAAGCCGAGCAAGAAATGGCAAGTAAACTGCGTGGAAAATAATGCTGGCATACATAACAAGGCAGATTTTGAGCTATCTGCCTTGTTAGTATGATTTTAAGTAAGTATGAAGTGAATTTATTTGGGGGGATCTGTAAGTGAAGCTGACCGAACAACAATACATAACACTGGCATCAGTTGTAGAAGCAGCAGACGGTCTCGAACTGACGGATAGTCTGGCTTTTGCTGGTGCAGCAGCCTATGCCTATAGAGATGAGCATGATGATAGATTAATTATCTTTACATATAAAGGAAAAGATTGGCTTGCGGATCTGCAGTCTCTGTTAAGCGGTCAGAGCAGCATGCCGGAGGAAGCATCAAGATTTTTATTAAAAAACAAAGGGGAGAAGGATTGCCAGGTTACTGGTTATTCCATGGGCGGTGCCTTAGCTCTTTATGCAGCAGCGGTTAATGAGGGGATTGGTGGTGTGGTATTCGACGCACCAGGTATAGCAAACATTCTGACTGCGGAGCAAAGGGGAAAGCTTCAGGTTAAAAATATTGTGGCTTATAACAGTCTTGTATCCGCGTTAGGCAAACACAACGAAGAGATTGTATTTGCTAAATCGGGTATAGAAGAAACGGAATTTCTAATTCCTGATTCGCTTTGGCAGCGCTATACCTTTGACTCTGAGGGGAGCGTGATTATAGGTGAAAAAGGGAATGCCTATGCTTTGCTATCCAAGATTAATATCCTAACGGAAGAGCATACGCCTGTTTTTGATGCTGTTATGAGTGGATTTGGGGATACCGTCGGACTAACAGAATCTGCATCGGATCATTTGGGTTACGTGATATTTACCTTAATAGATCAGTTGGATGTAGGAAAAGTGCGAGGTGCACTGATTGAAATTGCCCACAAATATGAACGAATGTTGGATGCGAAGTTCAGCGAGTGGAGAACCGAAATGAATAATATTCCGGAATCCTTCTTATTCGATGACATCCGTGCGAAATTTGAACAACTATCTGAAGCATCCATGCTAGAGGCAGCGGGAATAGCAGAAGAGCTTAATGAAATCACGCAAGCTGTCTTATCCATCCTGCTGATTTGCAGTCCGGTAGGGGATAAGCTGATGGACCATGTAGAGGAATGGTTGAATAAACTGACAAATGCCCTCATGGAACGTATGGAGAAACTAACGAACCAAATGACATTACATCTCGATAAGGTGGTTGAAACAACCATGAATCAAATGCTCAAATTTCCAGAATTGAAGCTGGATTTTGAGTTCTGATTAC
Organism: Paenibacillus sp. FSL H3-0329; assembly: GCF_037963285.1. Classification (NCBI taxonomy): domain Bacteria; kingdom Bacillati; phylum Bacillota; class Bacilli; order Caryophanales; family Paenibacillaceae; genus Paenibacillus; species Paenibacillus sp. FSL H3-0329. The sequence continues at coordinate 1,956,293 of NZ_CP150150.1, forward strand.
TAACTGGAATCGCCATCAAAAAGGAGTGAAGCCAGCATGAAAAAGATTTATACAAGGAAGGTGTTGACTCTGATGTTGATATTATCAATGTTCAGCTTTATGGGATGTGGCTCTAGAGAGGAGAAAAGTGAAAAGAAAATTTTGAGCTCCTTGCAGGAAAAGTATGGCGAGGAATTCATCCTTGATGGCATAGGCGGCGGTTGGGGAACGATGAACAACAATACATTGAAGGCGACTGTGCATCCTAAGAAGGATGACACGATTAATGTACGGGTGGAAATCACGAAGGATTTGGAAAAGGTGTATGACAACTATTTAAACCAGGTGGTAGCAAAAAAAGACGAACCAATGATTCAAGCAATCGCTGCTAGCATTTGGCCTGACAGTAAAATTATCGTTGCCAACGAAACGGGGTTGGTTTACCCCAAGCATAACGATACAAAGATTTCCTACGAGCAATTTCTGAAGTTATATCCAACGAATACGCTGGTGATTTCAGTCTATTTAAATAGTGATAACTATGTTGATGGTAATGGAGATATGGACCAAGAGGCAGAAATGAGAAAATATATGGATTTTGCAAAAATACTAGCAGAAAATAAATATGTGAGTAGTCTGATAGGGATAGGATACCTCACTCCAGAGGCCTATGGTCGATTAGAAGAGGTCAAAAAGGCAGAGGAAAGTGTTGACATATATTTTAGTGACGAAACCCAAAAAACAGGAATTATTAATATAGTTACAATGGCTGGATTCAAATTAGGAGTTGATGGAAAGATTGTAGAATCTCAAGACAAGATTAGAGAATTCTTTGATATATGGAAAGAGGACAGAATAAAAAGAATGGAACAAAGAGGGGGATTGTAATGGACGATACGCTTACAGAGGTAGAGTTAAAGCAGATCTCACAACTTGTTTATTTAGATATACTCAACATTAAGGATTTGGAAAAAACATATGCATTATATAAAAAAATCACTCTCGGCGAAGTTCTCAACTTCTACGCTTCTCCCGCAGGTCAGCAACAATTAAAAGAACGCTTTCCTGACGATCTTAACGGAGTCAAAGAATACAAGCAGTGGAATGATCTCATAGAGCAGATGAATATATCTGATTATCAGAATTGGGAAATCTCCAATATCGTCTCTCATAATAAAAAAGAGGAATCAGGTTTTGTTGCATTTACAGTAGATACCAAGAACGGGGCAAAGGTAGCGGCGTTCCGGGGTAGTGAACCAATGGATAACCCGCTTTACCATAATGACTGGAAAAACAACGGAACAACTGCATATGCCCTTGAATCTTTACAACAGGCGGAAGCTAAAGAATATATGGATAATTTCAAAATAGATGCGGGTTATGAATTGTTTCTGACTGGGCACTCGCTAGGAGGTAATCTAGCCCTATATTCCTCTTTTATATTACCTGAGAATTTACGGAATCAACTAACTTCCGCATCAACGTTTAATGCACCGGGATTTAATGGAATCTTGCTTGATAAACACAGGGCCACTATAGATGAATTGAATGAGAATGACAAAATTAAAGAGTTCAGAAATAAAAATGACATCGTTCCGGCCTTATTTCAAAATCCATCAGCAGGTATTTACATTGATACTGAATCTGAAAGGAATACCGTGCTGCCACATCATTCCTTATTCTCACTGAAGATCGACGGGAACAATGAGTCTTTTCAACGTTCAGAGTCACAGACTCGGGCTTTGGTTCCTAACCTTGTGCATAATATTACAGTTGGTTTAGAAATTGTGCCGGGGCCACTAAAGGAAGCATTGGTTGAAGGGATTTTTAAAGTATTGGATGGGGAAGTAGATCTGCGACCATTAGCGTTTGCGGGAATAGCCGTAGTTGGGCTTTTAATGGTGACTGTTGGGCCCGTTGCAGTTGTTACTGCGGCGATTACTGCAGCGTTAGCTGCGCTCGTTGTCACTATAAAAGCTCTGGTTGCGCTTTATGTGATTGGTTTTGTAATTGACAGTGTGATTCCCTGGATTGAGCAAAAGGTGGAGGATATCAAGGAGAGAGTGGTCTCCTTTTATAATCAAAGTGTTGAATTTGTAACGAATATGGTGACAGAAGCTGTCCGAGTGACTAATTTGATCGGTGATAAAATTGAGGAGTTTTCACAAAAGGTAAAGCACGCAGTCTCTGATTTTATGACGAAATTAAAAGAGGGCTTTAATCGTTTTGTAGAGAATGCCATTCAGTATATTGAAGCTCAGAAGGAATATTGGATTAGTGTAAAAGACAAAGCAATGAAGAAAATGGGGGATATATTCCAAAGTGTAAAATCTAAAATTAAGAAAACTAAGGAAGAATTTATCGCTGGCGTACGCACGATTAAAGATTCAGCGATCAGCAAAGTCAAATCGACCGTAACGAAAACCATAACGAAGATTGCAGTTGCATCTGCTAGTGTCATTCAAGGAGCCAAGATTTTGGCGAATATGGATAAACTGGAGAGTCTGCAGAAAAGTCTGGTGCGTAAGGAAGAGAGCATTGCTGAAGCCGTCGAGAGGATATTATCTATAGCTTCTGGAGTCAGTTCTAACGTGGGCAGGACTTACAGTGAATCTTATGTTCAAGCTCAATTAAGAGAAGTTCAACGTTTAAGCAATGAAGTCCGGACACAGAAAAATCGTGTAACAACAGCGATTAACGGAAAAACTGCAGGTTTAAGATACACAGTTACAAAATATCGAGAGATTGAATCCAAAATTGTTGCAGCTGCCCGTGCAAGTACTACCACAATACATCTTAACTAATTATATCAGGAAATAGAAAGATAAATTGAGAGGAGTAATTATATGAAAAAATTAATCAGTTCTCTACTTTTATTACTAATGGTATCCCTGATGACTTCTGCATTTTCAGGTTTTGCAGCAAGTCTTCCATTGAGGGTAGTAGTAAATGGAGAAAAAGTTATTTTTCCAGACGCCCAGCCTTTTATCGATGCGCAGCAAAGAGTACAGCTACCCGTGCGTTTTATAAGTGAAGCGCTTGGAGCTAAGGTGTTATGGGACAGTAAGGCCAAAAAGGCAACAATCTCGCTTGAAGGCAAAACAATGGGTGTCTATATCGGGAAAAAGAGTTATGAGCTCAATGGAAAAACAAAACAAATGGACACGGCAGCATTGTTCAAACAGTCAAGAACCTTTGTCCCACTTCGATTTGTATATGAAGGACTCGGTGTAAACGTGAAATGGGATGATGCTGTGAAGACGGTCTACATCACTACTCCTTCAGGTGAAATAGCTACCTCTGATAAGCCTGCTACGGGAGAATCAACGAATGGAGCGAAGACGGTAACGATTCATGGGTTTGAAATCCCGTATACTCAATTGGGGGCCAATCTAGAGTCGACTTATATTACCGATTCACAGCTGACAGTATACAACAATGATGATCGGAAAGCAGGTCAGTATCTTTTTCAAATCACAATTACATTTACTAATATAGGCTCTGACCCTGCACTGGAAGCGAAGGAAGCGGAGAATATTCTTAGACAAAACATTGAGGGCGATGTCGTAGATTCGATTATGAAGTATGTTAGAACAAAAACAAAAAGAATGGATGAGCTAGATTATAAAGTCTTCCAAAGCAAAGATTATAAAATTGATGTAGACTCTCCTGGTATGGGGGATATAGGAATCGCAGTATGGCCGAAGTAGGAGAGGTGAAGGTATGAAAAAATCGATATGGCTTAGTATAGTGACAATATTCTTATTCCAATCTATAGCTTCTTCAGTTTTCTCTGAAGAGTCAGTGAATGATACATCTAACAATCTTCCAAAAACAGCGACAGATGTTATCGAGAAGATCAATAAAGATATGGCGGAGCTCTATAAAAAATCTAATTATTACACAATGGAGACTAATAAAGGAAAGTTAAGAGAGGATTTGTTGCAAAACCAGATAAAATCTAACAATAGTAATTTTGAGATTGTTTATGGTGGAAATCATGAATGGCTGGAGCATAGCAATATGTTTGCTTTTTCCGGGTATTCGATTGATGGGGACTCGGTCTCAACTGAGGGAGCTCCATGGTATGCTGGATGGAGCGGGATTCAAATTCAGAATTTTAATATGATTAAGGAACCTTGGAAGGACTCTGGCGTAAAATCAAGCTACAAAATTAGAAAAAATGATTTTGATGCATTTGTAGGTCGGGATATTGAGTATCTAGCAAATTCCGGCGGGACTTTTGAGCAGGCGATTGTTACTGGATTAAACTTGAGCTATGCCGGAAAGAAATATGAACGGTTCATCTATAACAATCAAGACAAGGAGTATAAAGACAGGGTTGTATACACTCAGAATACTACACCGTCTAAGGGAGGGCGATGGATAGATTATGTCCACGTCCTGCAACCGCCTACCTATCTGTCTTGGGGATCAGGCAGGATTTACATCCAAGGTTCCAACGGAAATATTACTTACTTAGGCATTCCTATCGCACCGTTTATTTTGCAGGTAAATGATTTATCCCCTCATTTCGAAACTTTGCCAACCGGCGCGGTAGCTGGACAAGAGGTAACCGTTGGAATCAGACTCAGATCCAGCTTCGCCACGCAGAAAACAACAGATTACGCTTGGAAGATCACGAGTAACGGAAAGGAAATCCCTGTAAGATACCATGGTCATGCGTCAACGTTAGCAGGTGAAATTATGCTTGCGGCTAATACGGCTGACAATATTCTTTTCGCGACATTTACAATGCCTGATGAGGACGTATACATCCAGTTTAATCTGAACAGGCTGAAGTCACCTAATGAAGTCTTTTACGGAAATAATGAGATTTACGGATGGATAAAGAAGGTCAACTCGATGCCAACAACTAAAGGCTCTTTTGATCTGGATTATAATGTGTTATCGAAAAAAGTGAAATTCGGGTTAGCCGATGGTGCTGCTATAAAGGCTGTTCTACAACCGCAATATTCTGATTTTACTTGGAGTGGGAATGCTACAGGCGCTTTGGAAGTAATCAATAATTCGGATACTATCTATCGTTATTTCCGTGTGGAGAATAATCCGCTGGTTAACGATGCCGCCAGTACTATAGTTAGGCAACCTGACATCATAGCTAGTCTGCAGCGTCCTGATTTTGGTGATGATCCTGTTAACGGTAAGTGGTACATTAATCCGGCTCCGTATACACCTAATCAAAAGTCAGGTAATATCAGTTTCCAGGGTACTGTGAGCAGAAATTTCACTCGTAATTATCAGGTGTGCAGCACAACTAAGAACGGGCAAGGTAAAGATGTTGAATCTTGTCAAACGTATACGGAGAGCGGCAGCACTTCAGCTCCGTTTACACCAGGTGAGGATGTCAAAACCATTCGGACCTATATTTATAACGGGGCCAAACAAATAGCACCTAAGCTGTACAAGAATTCAATAGACAAGAATAAAGCGGATTCTTTGATTCGAAAGCTCCTCTGGACAAGCGAGCCTTACAATTATAATGTAATCCGCTGGATGGCTCATGAAGATGAGAATAAGAACTTACAGGATTGGACGAAAGTAAAGGGGCAATTCGAACGAATCTTCACACAACAGGCAAGCGGAGACATCGGTTGGAAGGTAGAGAATAGCATGGCTCAAGCTTATAAGAAAGCCAGAGCTACCGCTAAAAAAATGCTTAACGACAAATCTAATTATGATACCGCCGTGTTTGCGACGGATAAGCAACTTCAAGGGTATGATTATCCGATTAAATCCGGATATTATTTTAATCCTGTTGGAACGTATACCTTTACACTGGAGACAGTTACGTTTAAAGATACGGATAAAGACACGAAGGACCATAAGGATCTTGTTGAGGAGCTTACGAATTCTTTCCGATATGAAACTGATCTTATGTATATCAATAATGATAAAGTTGCGGTCAATCTGCGGAATGAACCACTGAGCAAAAACGGGAATAACTTTGCAAGAAAGCCAGCAGCTTTATCCGTAGAGGATAACACCGGAGTGAATGATGCGAAATTGTTGACGGTGGAGAACAGCTTTACTAAAGATGTGGAAGAGATCCCATATTCACAAGAAAGAGAAAGTGATAATGGCACCCATGAATTCTGGAAGAATATATTAGAGGGTTACTCACAGTCTAGTACACTGGGAAGCTTCGACAATTTCAAATACCGTGAATATGTGGGCTTGAATCAGAATATGTACAAGATCACGGAAAAGTCTACGGTGACGATTACGATTAATAAGGACCATATTCCTGTCTATACTACAGCTGAAATGCCAGATGGGAAGTACTATGTTAAGGCTTGGTTGGCAGATGTGGAGCTCTCCAAGAGTACCAACGCATACAAATCACTGGGCAAGCTTGTCGGCATTAAGCCGCTGGATCAAATTGAGGTTACGGTAAAAGGCTCTATGTTTGATGACTTAAATAATTAAACAACAATAGTCTCCCTTCATGCAAAATAGCATGAAGGGAGTTTTATTATTGTGATAGCGCTTCATCCAACGTATAATAAGGGCTGTTGATTGTTTTATTTTATATTGTTTTTTATTTTCACACTGGATGGCGGATTATTGCTTATTGGAGAAGGGAGATAGTTGCTATGAAGTTATTGGGAGCGATTGAAGCAGGCGGAACGAAGTTTGTATGCGGGATTGGTTATGAGGACGGTACCATTCTGGACCGAGTTAGCTTTCCGACAACAACACCGGAAGAAACGATGGGACTCGTAATCGACTATTTTAATGGGAAGAATGTAGAAGCTTTTGGTATTGGATCGTTTGGACCGATTGATCCCGTGCTGGACAGCCCTACTTATGGTTACATAACAACGACACCAAAACCTCACTGGGGACAATATAATCTGGTAGGCACAATGGCTGAGCAATTTAACGTGCCGATCGGTTTTGATACGGATGTGAATGGTGCAGCGCTTGCGGAAAGTAAATGGGGAGCGGCTAAAGGTCTGGACAGCTGCCTTTATATTACGGTTGGGACAGGTATTGGAGCGGGAGCAGTTGTTGGAGGTCAGATGGTGCATGGATTGTCTCATCCTGAGATGGGACATATTCTAGTTCGCAGACATCCAGAGGACACGTTTGAGGGCTACTGCCCTTATCATGGCGATTGCCTTGAAGGGTTAGCCGCAGGTCCGGGGATTGGCAAACGCTGGGGACAACCAGCAGGCGAGCTACCTGTTGACCATCCAGCTTGGGATATGGAAGCTCATTATCTTGCACATGCACTTATGAATTACGTGCTGATTCTGTCTCCCGAAAAAATCGTAATGGGCGGTGGGGTCATGAAGCAAAGCCACTTGTTCCCGCTAATCCGTACCAAGCTGCAGGAGCTGCTTAAAGGTTATGTTCAGCATCCAGCGCTCAATACCGATATTGATAATTACGTTGTGCCACCGCAGCTTGGAGATAATGCAGGACTTGCAGGTGCGATTGGACTGGCAACCTTAGCTTTGGCAAGAAACTAGTATAAAAAGATATTGACTGTTAGGAAATATATGGTATTGTAGGATCTAACAGTATAGCATTTAATGAGGGAGCACCTCTTTCACGTTTATCGTGAGAGTGGTGCTTTTTTGCGTTTTCCGAGTCTGACAGTGTGGGATTCACACCAGCGAAGAGTAGCTCAGACCCGGTAGGTATAGTGCTTGCTGAAGACTAGAAAGGCAGGGATGAATATGCAAATTGTATTTATGAATCGCTTATCCAGAATATCTGGGGTGGATCAAGAGGTGTTCGCTCAGCTATGGATTGGAGAGGAAGAAGGAGTGTGGAGCCTGGGCTGGCGTGATTTTTCAGACGGTGAGGAGACGCAGGAGCATTTGTGGTATGCGGGTGGTTCTTGGAATGAAATGCTCTGTGTTTACAGGCATGAGCTGGCGGTGAAGATGGGGGATGGCTATCGGCCGTTGATTGATGGCGTATTTCATGAAGAAGACGGCCTTACTGGGCGCAATCAGGAGCAGCTAAGGCTGCAATATTACAGTGAATATAATGGGAACGAAGCTATTTATGAGGAGTTATGTGCTTGGCGCCGCAGCCGAGCTTCTAGTGAACGGAAAGCCCCTTACATTCTTGCCAGCAATCGTTTGTTACGTTTGATAAGCACTTTCTTGCCGCATACACCAGAGGAGCTGCTGCAGATCCCTGGTGTAGGGGAAGGAAAGGTAGCCCAATATGGCACGGATTGGTTGGCTATAACCTCTACGGCTGCAAGGGAGCATTCCTTTCCTTTGAATTGGGTTCACCAAGAAATTGAGGAGGACTCTTTTGTATCCTGGCTCTATAAACAGAAAGAGGTCAAATATAAGAAACAGCTAGAAAGACTGCGATTACGGCGAATTCTGCTGCAAGGGATCGAGAATGGGTTAGGGTTAGAACAGCTTAAGGTGAACAGTGGAGTGAACCGTCGCGAACTGATTGAAGCGGTAGAGGAGCTGGAAAGAGAAGGTTATTGCGTGGAGAAACTGATCGAGGTAGAACTGAAAAATATGCCGCAGAATGAACAGGAAGCGATATGGAATGCCTATGTAGAGGCAGGAGATCTTTTTCTAAAGCCAGTGCTGCATAAGGTGTATGGGGAGGATTTTTCAGCAGCAGAAGGGCTGGATAGCTATTATGAACGTCTGCGGCTGATCCGCATTCGTTTCCGGCGGGAGCAAGCTCCTAAAGTGGGCGTGGCGACCAGTTTCTAGTAGCTTTTCCTCATATCAAAAAGACGAAGGCTTCCTTACACCATAGGGTTAAAGGGCCTTCGTCTTGCCTATTCGTCCGTTTATTTTCATAGCCATTCTTTCTTGCGGAATACATACAGCATCCCACAGCCTAACGTCAACATTAGACCTATAACGGCAAAATAGCCGTATTTCGTATGCAACTCAGGCATATGATCAAAGTTCATCCCATAGATTCCGGTAATTACGGTCAAAGGCATGAATATCGTTGTAATCGCGGTAAATACTCTCATAATTTCATTGGCGCGGTTGGCGATACTGGATTGGTAGGCCTCACGTAAGTTGCCCATGAGATCGCGGTACGTCTCAAAGGTTTCGGATATTTTAACTGCATTTTCATAAATGTCGCTAAAATACTTCTGCAGCTGATCATCAATCAGACGGAGGTCTTTTTTGTTCAGGGTATTGATAACCTCTTTCTGTGGTCCCAGCATCTTCTTTAACCATAAGATCTCACTTCGCAGACCGATAATCTCACTCAGATGAGATTTCTTGGTATGCATTAGGATATCCTCTTCAAGCTTCTCAATCCGGGCTTCAATTCGGTCACCTACGGAGAAATAATTATCTACGACAAGGTCGATAAGCAGGTAAAGGAATTGGTCTGGTTCGCTAACCTCTTGCTCCCATAACATGGGCTTCAGGATGCGCAGCTCGTGGATCTTTTGTTTCGTTACAGTAATAATATAATGTCTGCCCAAGAATATATTGAGTGCCCGCAGGAAAATTTCCTCATCATCAAAGCGGATGCTGTTTACAACAATAAAGTAATGACTTTCGTATATTTCGATCTTTGGACGTTGATCCTCTTCACTAAGGCAATCCTCAACAGCGAGATCATGCAGGTTGAACAGGGGCTGAAGCAGCTCCAAATCCTCCACATCTGCATCAATCCAATAGAACCCTTCTGTTGGGGGTGTCAATGTTTCATCAATTTCATCAATAGGTGTAAAAACCCCTGCATTCACCAGCCGGATTTTCATCTGATTCCACTCCTTCTATCCCCGGGTCTTCACCAGGGACTGCTAATTAAGCACAGAGAAAAAAATCAGCTTGGCCGGCGTTACAATCAATACAAGAGGCCGAATGACGATTCGAGGGCATGAAGAAGAACTGCTCCCGCCGCCGGCAAGCTGATGATTATCCTGTGTGGTTGCTCATTTTGTACACTTAATTGCGAGCTCGGGTCGCCTTCCATTCTTCTTCTCACCTCTTCTTTTCGTTCAGGTATGAAATACTTGTCTAGTATAACAACGGAGTATGCCTCTTTCAAGCAAATTTATTGTTACTTTAAGGCTACTTCAGCATTGTATGGACTTGACGAAAAGGAGGTTCATGATTTAAAGTAAATTTTAAAGAAATTTAATTGAATACAGCTAAATCTTATCAAGAGCAGGTGGAGGGACTAGCCCTATGAAACCCGGCAACCGGCGTGTGAACGCACGGTGCTAATTCTTGCGGAACTTTGCTGACGACTAAACCCCGTCCAAAAGTTTCTGGCAGATGAGAGAGGCGCATATGACTGTAGATATGACCTTTCTCGTTTTCCGAGAAAGGTCTTTTTATTGTTCAGAAAGCCGCGATGTGACAACATAACCTAAATACAGTTAAGGAGTGGAAAGACAATGCCAATTAAAATTCCCGACAGTTTACCAGCAAAAGAAGTACTATCCGGAGAAAATATTTTTGTGATGGATGATAGTTTGGCTTTCCATCAGGATATCCGTCCACTAAGGATTGCTATTCTGAATCTCATGCCGACTAAAGAAACGACGGAGACTCAATTGCTGCGTTTAATAGGAAATTCACCGCTGCAAGTTGATGTTACCTTGCTGCATCCACGCTCACATACTTCTAAGAATACTTCTGCTGAGCATTTGAGAAGCTTTTACAAAACTTTTGACGAGATCAGCCACCGCCGTTTGGATGGCCTTATTGTTACAGGAGCACCCGTAGAGCAAATGGAGTTTGAGGAAGTATCCTATTGGGAAGAGCTAAAAGAGATTTTTGAATGGAGCAAGGATAATGTGACCTCGACCATGCATATCTGTTGGGCGGCACAGGCAGGGTTGTATCATCATTTTGGTGTTCGTAAAGTGGCATTGCCTGAAAAATGTTTTGGTGTATTCTCCCATACGATTAATCAAAATAACATTAAATTGCTGCGCGGTTTTGACGAGGTATTCCATGTACCGCATTCCCGTCATACCGATGTCTCCCGCGAAGATATTGAGAGCAATCCAGATCTGCAGATTCTGGCAGAATCCGAAGAAGCTGGTATGTATCTAGTAGCTACGACCGACGGCAAACAAATATTTGTGACCGGACATTCCGAGTACGATCCTCTATCCCTGAAATGGGAATATGATCGTGATTTGGAGAGGGGCATGGAGATGGCCTTGCCGAAACACTATTTCCCTAAAGATGATCCAGAACGGACACCTCCTGCAGTGTGGCGTGCACATGCCAACTTATTATTCTCTAATTGGCTCAATTACTATGTATATCAAGAGACACCTTACGATATCGACCCGATTGTTTATTAAGATCAGCGCTACATTATAATTTAGGAGGCATTTATCATGGACGACAAACTTAGGATTGAAAGCAGACTGGCACAAATAGGTTCACAAGAAGATCCGGCTACCGGAGCCATTAATTTTCCTATCTATAATGCTACGGCATTCCGTCACCCGAAGCTTGGGCAGAGCACAGGTTTCGATTATAGCCGTACCAAAAGTCCGACCCGTTCCGTACTGGAGAATGCGGCTGCGGAATTGGAGTCTGGTGATGCAGGTTTTGCCTGTAGCTCTGGGATGGCGGCTATTCAAACCATATTTACCCTGTTTGGGCAAGGCGATCACTTGATCGTTTCGCTGGATCTTTACGGCGGGACCTATCGTTTGTTGGAACGAATTATGTCCAAGTTTGGAATCACTGCTTCCTATGTAGATACGAATGATTTGGATGCGCTTGAGGCTTCCCGTCTTCCAAATACAAAGGCGATATTTATTGAAACGCCAACGAATCCTTTGATGATGGTTACGGATATTGCAGCCGTTGCTACTTGGGCTCGTCATCATGGGCTGCTCACAATTGTAGACAATACACTGCTGACTCCATTTTTCCAGCGTCCTCTGGAATTAGGTGCGGATATTGTAGTCCATAGTGCTACCAAATATTTGGGCGGACACAATGATATACTTGCTGGTCTTATTGTATCTAAAGGGGCTGAATTATCCGCTGAAATAGCGATTCTACATAACTCTATTGGCGCTGTGCTTGGGCCAACAGACAGTTATCAGCTGATGAGAGGCATGAAGACACTGGCTCTGCGTATGGAACGGCACGAGAGTAATGCACTAGCAATTGCCCGCTATCTACAAGAGCACCCGGCGATTGCGGAAGTGTTCCATCCAGGCCTGCCGGATCATCCGGGATATGAAATTCAGAATCGCCAGTCCTCGGGCAATACCGGAATTTTTTCTTTCAAATTAAAAGATGCCAGATACGTAGAACCTCTGCTTCGTCATATCCGGCTTATAGCCTTCGCTGAGAGCCTCGGCGGGGTTGAATCGTTAATGACCTATCCTGCAGTACAGACGCATGCGGACATTCCTGTGGAAATTCGGAATGCGGTGGGTGTAGATGATCGGTTGCTGCGCTTCTCGGTGGGCATTGAACATGCGGAGGATCTAATTGCTGATCTGGGTCATGCTTTGGAGGCTGCGCGGGCGGAAATCGAAACGAAGTAAAAGTAACGGCAACCCAGATCGGCACCGAATTGCTGGGAAATATCGAGGATCTATCTCACCGTTGATTTAGAACTGGTGTTAGACTGAGGATGAAATAGAGCTGTCTCATAAGCCGGGAATTGGCTGCTGGGATAGCTCTTCTTTTTGGACTTTTCGCTATTGGACACAGCTGACCTTAAACGCAGCATTATTCCACATTTGGAATGTTAACGGACTCCACAGCAGCTATTGCGCTAAAAAACAGCTTTCATGAGGCTCTTTTCATGGAATAGCATCACTGGAGTCCATAACTATGCTCTAAAGGCTAAAAACTTGCAAATAACGTCATCTGTGTCCGACAGCCTCAGGGAATTTTGATTCAACGGGTGCAGGCAGCAATGTAAGGACTCTTTCTGCTGGATGGTATCTTGCTGAGAAAGTAAAAAGTTTTTCAAGCTGTTCAGATTGTGATACGATGAGGAAATGAACTGTTCATTTATTAAAATATAAGGTATAAGTTACATACTTACTTTATCCTTATGTTACTACGAGAAACGGTTGTTATCTCTAAAGGACGACAACGTTATTTTTTCTTGTGATTTTGTGAATCTACCATATCCCTAAGGGTTTAAAAGGAGGATGCGAACGATGAGTGCGATAGATCTTATTTTGGATAAAGCCCTGCGGGGCGACCGTCTCCAATTGGAAGATACCATCCGACTATTCGAGAGCAACGAAATTGAGAAAATGGGTGCTGCTGCAAACACTATTATGGAACGCTGGCACCCGGACCCGTTAGCCACATTTGTAATTGGCCGTAATATTAACTATACGAATGTATGTGATGTGTACTGCCGTTTTTGCGCTTTTTACCGCAGACCAGGCTCGGATGAAGGCTATGTGCTGCCAGATGAGGCGATTTATCAAAAAATTGCTGAAACAATTGCTGTTAATGGTACAGAAATTCTTATGCAAGGTGGAACTAATCCTAACCTTCCATTTAGCTACTATACAGATATACTGCGCGGAATTAAGCAACGGTTCCCTGAGATTACAATGCACTCCTTCTCTCCTGCGGAGATTATGAAGATGAAAGAAGTATCAGGATTACCACTGGAACAAGTGGTTCGTGAAATTCATGCTGCGGGTCTGGATTCATTGCCAGGCGGAGGCGCAGAAATTCTTGATGACCGTACACGCCGCAAAATCAGCCGACTAAAAGGCTCGTGGCGCGAGTGGATGGATGTAATGCAGACGGCACATAAAGTGGGTATGAATACCACAGCGACAATGGTGATTGGGCTTGGGGAAAGTATGGAGGAACGTGCTTTGCACTTACTACGTGTGCGTGAGGCTCAGGATGAGTGTATTGCCAACAAATATGATTCTGAAGGTTTCTTGGCCTTTATCTCATGGACATTCCAGCCGGACAATACCAACCTGAAGCTGGACAGACAAACGCCTGAGGAGTATCTGAAGACGGTGGCGATCAGTCGCCTTGTGCTGGATAATATTAAGAACTTCCAATCTTCATGGGTCACTATGGGACCAGAGGTCGGCAAGCTCTCCTTGCAATATGGCTGCAACGATTTCGGCAGCACAATGATTGAAGAGAACGTAGTATCTTCGGCGGGTGCGACTTACAAGGTAAACATCGAGTCGATTACTCAGCTGATTCGCGAAGCAGGCAAAGTTCCAGCGCAGCGGAATACACGTTATGATATTCTGCGGGTGTTCGATGATCCTAATGCGAAGATTGATAATGATTTTGTAATGCAGAACTAATATATATTAATTAATCAACGCTTGATGCTTGTTAATCCTTCAGTGGACTAATGAGCATCAAGCGTTTTTTTGTAAGGTTAGGATTACGATCATTAGCAAGCCTCATTGCAGAACACATCTGAATCTTCGCTTGTTATATCATCCGTTAGGCGTATGGACCCAGCGGACCTAATTCGTAAATTCAGCGTCTTTTGAGCAGGTGTTCGACCCCAGCGACGGTATCCTTGAAAAGAGCCTCATATAGGCTGGTTTTTAGCGCAATAGCGACTGTGTGGTCCGATAGCATGGGGGATATCGGAAAATGTGGCGTATAAGAGCATTAGTGTCCATAGAGCTGAGGTATACGAACATTATGAACTAAGGTTAACTACACAAACTAAGGTTGGTGTGGAGTACGCCTTTTTAAACGAAACTTTATATAAATGTGAACATAAATTCATTTTTTATTTCTTTTTACCTATTCACATTATTTTCCAAAAGTGATATCATAATCATATCAAAAGAATATCTATTGGGGGTGCTTTTATGAAAGAGAAAACGCTTCGTCCTGTCAGTGGATTTTGGGTTCTCGCCTTAATTGCAGTTTGTTTAGCTGGGGGAATTTATGGTGCAGTTCAAGAGTATGTCGCAGTGCCAGTCATTCTGTTCGTTGTAGCTGGGGTATTATGTACAAGTGTTACGGTTGTGCAGCCCAATAAGTCGGTCGTAGTTACCTTTTTCGGGCAATATGTAGGGACTATCGTGACAAGTGGCTTGTTTGCAGTCATTCCGTTCAGTTTGCGCAAGACGGTTTCCCTCCGCGTGCGTAACTTTAACAGTGTCAAGCTGAAGGTTAATGATGTGGAAGGGAATCCGATTGAAATTGCTGCAGTTATCGTATTTAAGGTAATTAACTCTGCAAAAGCGCTTTTTGATGTAGATAAATATATGGCGTTTGTGGAAATCCAAAGTGAAACAGCGCTGCGTCATGTAGC
The DNA here is from genome assembly GCF_037963285.1 of Paenibacillus sp. FSL H3-0329. Taxonomy (NCBI): domain Bacteria; kingdom Bacillati; phylum Bacillota; class Bacilli; order Caryophanales; family Paenibacillaceae; genus Paenibacillus; species Paenibacillus sp. FSL H3-0329. The sequence continues at coordinate 1,971,530 of NZ_CP150150.1, forward strand.
CAGTAAATACCCGTATGATAACTTCAATGAATCGGGCATGTCCCTGCGGGCTAATGCAGATGAGATTGCTAAAGAATTGGCAACCGAGCTGCAAGAACGTTTGTCGATATCTGGTGTGGAGGTCATTGAAGCGCGGCTTACACACTTGGCTTATTCCACAGAAATTGCCAGTACAATGTTGCAACGTCAGCAAGCATCTGCAATTCTGTCCGCTCGTCAAATCATTGTTGAAGGCGCCGTAGGCATGGTCGATATGGCGATTAAACAGCTTAAAGAAAGCGGCGTAGTTGAGCTTGATGAGGAACGCAAAGCGGCGATGATCAATAATCTGATGGTTGCGATCGTGTCGGAGCGCGGAGCGAGTCCGGTCATTAACGCCGGCTCGTTGTACTAAGGCGGTGCATCATGGCGGCCAAGAAAAGCTTTCCACTGCGGATCGATCCGGATCTGCATGAGGCGCTGGAACGATGGGCGGGAGAGGAATTTCGCAGCGTAAACGGACATATCGAATACTTGTTGCGTGAGTCTTTGAAACGTGCAGGCCGCTTACCTGAAAAAAAACGGCGAGAGGAATAACCACAAAAGGACTGTTTCGGCATCCATGTATTGGCTGCCAGAACAGTCCTTATGTGTGTCTTCTGCCTGAGTTTCTATCATTTTGGACCCTTTTCTGACTTGACTGTCAGAGAGGACAGATTTATAATTACTCCATAATTCACGTTAACAGCATTGACGAAGATATGAGTTGATTGTTCTGGACCGTTCAGAGAGAGGAAACTTAGGCTGAAATTTCCTCCGGCATCCTGCTTTCGATTTACCCCTTTGTAGCTGCCGTTTTGAACTCCCTGCAATGGGATAGTAAGAACTGCCGGTTCATGGTCGTTACTCCATGCTTACGAAGGATTCTATCTTCACTCCGCTTGAGGTTTCAAGGGAGGCTAGAGAGAATCGAATTTGGGTGGAACCACGGGTGTAATCGCTCGTCCCTTTGCGGGACGGGCGTTTTTTTGTGTGCGTGGATATTATTGTTCCGCAAAGGTTAAAGGGCCGTTAGGCTTAATTATATGAAGGAGGAATTAGCAATGTCAGTAAGTATTAAGCTTCCGGACGGTTCTGTCCGTGAATACGCAGAGGGTAGCAGTATTGATGATGTAGCAGCTTCTATTAGCAGTGGCCTGCGCAAAAATGCAGCAGCGGGGAAAATGAACGGTATCGTTGTAGATTTATCTACTCCCCTTGAAGAGGGCGCACTGGTAGAGATCGTAACTTTGGATTCACCTGAAGGTCTGGAGGTTATGCGTCACAGTACAGCTCACTTGATGGCTCAAGCGGTTAGACGTTTGTTCGGAACAAAAGAAGTTAAGCTTGGTGTAGGTCCGGTCATTGAAGATGGCTTCTACTACGATATGGATCTGGAACATCCTCTAAATCCTGAAGATTTGCTCAAAATCGAAAAGGAAATGGACCGCATAATTTCGGAGAACCTGCCGATCGTGCGCAAAGAAGTTAGCCGCAAGGAAGCACTTGAAATTTTCGGTGAGCTAGGTGATCCTTACAAGCTGGAATTGATCGAGGCATTGCCTGAAGATAGCGTGATTTCTATCTATGAACAAGGTGAATTCTTCGATCTATGCCGCGGACCGCATGTGCCGTCGACTGCCAAGATCAAAGTCTTTAAATTGATGAATGTAGCTGGTGCTTACTGGCGTGGCGACAGCAAGAATAAGATGCTTCAACGCGTATACGGCACAGCTTGGATTAAAAAAGCTCAGCTTGATGAGCATCTTCGCCTGCTTGAAGAAGCGAAGAAACGCGACCACCGGAAGCTTGGTAAAGAGCTTGAAATCTTTACATTTAATCAATTGGTAGGACAAGGCTTGCCAATCTGGTTGCCTAAGGGTGCCAAATTGCGCAGTATTCTGGAGCGTTATATCGTAGATCTGGAAGCAAGTCTTGGCTATCAGCATGTATACACACCAGTTCTGGGTAATGTTGAACTGTACAAAACTTCAGGACACTGGGAGCACTATCAAGAGGATATGTTCCCTAAGATGACTATCGACAATGAAGAATTTGTTCTTCGTCCAATGAACTGCCCGCATCACATGATGATTTATAAGAGCTCGATGCACAGCTACCGTGATCTGCCGATCCGTATTGCTGAGCTTGGTATCCAGCACCGTTATGAAATGTCAGGCGCATTGACTGGATTACACCGTGTACGTTCGATGACTCTTAATGACTCCCATATTTTCTGCCGTCTGGACCAAATTAAAGGCGAGTTCATTCGTGTAATCGAATTGATTAAACAGGTATACAGTGACTTTGGTATTAATGACTACCGTTTCCGGTTGTCCTATCGTGATCCTAAGGATACAGAGAAATATTATGCGAATGACGAAATGTGGGAAACTGCACAGCGGATGTTGCGTGAGGTAGTAGAGGAAGCAGGACTGCCGTTCTACGAAGCAGAAGGCGAAGCTGCATTCTATGGTCCTAAACTTGATGTGCAAATTAAAACTGTATTAGGTAAAGAAGAGACTCTGTCTACTGTACAAATCGACTTCTTGCTGCCTGAACGTTTTGAACTGGAATATATCGGTGATGATGGTCAAAAACACCGTCCAGTCGTTCTGCACCGCGGAATCTTGGGTACTATGGAACGTTTCGTTGCCTTCCTGTTAGAGAACTTTGCGGGCTCGCTGCCGCTTTGGTTATCTCCACAGCAGGTTAAAGTAATTCCTGTATCGACAGCGTTCGACGATTATGCCAAGGAAGTTACAGACAAGCTGCGTCGCCGTGGTATCTCTGCTGAGGCAGATCTCCGCAATGAGAAGCTGGGTTATAAGATCCGCGAAGCTCAGCTTGAGAAACTGCCATACATGTTCGTAGTTGGCGAGAATGAGATGAACGCTCAGACGGTCTCCATCCGTAAACGCGGGGAAGGCGACATTGGAGCTAAGCCGCTTCAAGAAGTGATTGAGCTCTTGTCTCAGGAAATTGCTGATCGTGTGATTTCCTAATTTCTTGTAATTAACAACACCAAAATTACGTCTAAATAAGACCTCTGTTATATGCCCATGAGGATCAACTTCTGATCTTCATGTATAAAATTTTGTGAATCGGGAAACCTTCGCTAATAAGGGGGAGGTTTATCACATGAACAAAATGGGCATATTTCAGAGGTTTTGGTGTCTTTTTGTCACCATCGTTTTGCTATTGACCGCTGCTGGAATCATTCCAGAATCTAAGCAACAGGCAGTAGGGGCCATTGGGACAGGAGACACTTTACAGCACACGGGTATTAACAAAACGCTATCGAACGAGTTGCAATATACCAAAGCTAATTCTGTGTTTATGAGAACCACAGATGATAAGGTCGTTCTTGCGACTGGCCGCGCCACACTAATGTCAAACGAGGCGCATTCCGTCGCACCTGTATTACCTGCAACAACAAAAAATAAACCAGCAGCGACAAAGGCACCGCAGAGCACCAAAGCTCCAACCACTAAAACAAATGGTGGCAGCGGATCCTCAAAACAGTTACCAAATTCTATTCCTGTAGCCGCTCCTGCGGAAGACCAGATTATTACTTCAATGAAAGTAATGGCGACTGGCTATACTGCGGGTTATGAATCTACAGGTAAAACATCTAAGCATCCCGAATATGGAATCACCTATTCAGGTGTAAAAGTGCGCAGAGATAAGAATACAGTCTCAACCATTGCTGCTGACCCTAAGGTTTTGCCGCTGGGTAGTATTCTTTATATACCGGGCTATGGATACGCCATAGTTGCTGATACGGGCTCGGCTATTAAAGGGCGGAAGATTGATCTGTATTTTGCTACTACGAAACAGGTGTATAAGGAATGGGGCAAAAAATCGGTTGTAGTTCAACTCATTAAGCGTGGTAACGGGACTTGCACGGAAGTCATGCTGAAGAAGCTGAGCCAAGCGATTGAGACTTACAAAGCAGTGCCGCAATCCCTGCTCGAAGAATCCATTTAATGGGATTGAACTTATTTTCACTTGGTCATGCATAATAGTGACATCACCTTGCCATAATACGGACTGGGGCAAAGCAATTGCCTCTTCCGAGATGTTCTCTTAGTAAGCATATTCTATGCTGCATAAGAGAAAAGGAGGTGAATTCCGTGGCCAATAACAAGAAATCTAAAGTACAAGAAAATTACAAAACACCAAATGAAAAATACAATGCTGAGTTTGCTGTTGAGAATGACGGCGCTACTAAGCAAAGTGGAAATACTTCTAAACCAGCTCAGAAACCGCAACAATAATGCGCTAACTGAAGCAGAAGACTGCTGAAAAAAAGAGACTGTCCAAATCAGTTAATTACTGAGGGACAGTCTTTTTTCATATATAATGAAGTAAATAGAATTTTATCCCATTCATCTCAGTCTAGAGACTGAGGGGAAGTTCCTTCTCTCGCCGCTGTTTCTCAGCACTTCATTCCTGTAGACTAAGGCTATAAGATTGAAGAAGAGAGCGTTCCACTACTTTAAAGGGGAAATGAGTCATGAAAAGAAGGTTCACCAGCCAGGTTTTAGGCGGCCTGATCCTGATAGGGATTGGAGCTATGTTTCTACTGAGACAATTGGGTTACACTGATTTCAGCTTAGGTTACCTGATTTCGAATTATTGGCCGGTTATCTTGATCCTAATGGGAATGAAACGGCTTTTAGGTACAGGGGAGGAGCAATCAAAAGGTTCTTCACCTATCGGCGGCTTTTTCTTTCTGGCGATCGGAGTGTTTTTCCTTGGACGGAATTTAGATTGGTTTGATATTTCGGCCGGGGATTTTTTCAAAATGTTCATTCCAGTCATGTTGATTGGCGGCGGACTTTATGTGATTTTTAAACCACGCGGTTCAGTACCACCTGTGCCACCAGCTCCACCGTCACCACCAGATCACTTTCCTTCAGGAAAAAGCTCACTAGATGTGGAGCCGCCCAAACCGCTGGATTCCACACTTGATGAACAATTTGAGCAAAAATTCGGCAAGGCTTCTGGTCAACGCGACTGGAAGGACTATCTTCAAAAAGATGAAGAAGACGATGAGGACGAAACAGGATCTTATAAGTCCGGCGCTGAAGCACGTTGGCAAGAGAAGCAGGAACGACACGAGCGCAGACGTCAGGAACGTCATGAGCGTCATGCTCGTAGACATGGTGAATGGCATGAGGAATTCCATGAATCAAATAATCAAAAGGAATCGACCAATCGCTCTGCTTTTATCGGAGATGTCCACATGGGGCGCGAGCATTTCCAACTGAAGAACACGAATATCTCGCAGTTTATCGGCGATACCGTACTGGATCTGACGAATGCACAAATTGCTTATGGCGAAACGAGGATTAATATTTCCGCTTTTATAGGCGACATTAAAGTGTACATTCCGAATGATATGGATCTTGGCATCTCGGTGAACAGCAGTTCTTTTATCGGGGATATGGAAGTTCTGGATCAGTCTCGCAGTGGGTTTATGAGCAGTGTACAGTGCAAGACTCCTTATTATAAAGAAGCAGGCAAAAAAGTCCGTATAAATGTAAGTGCATTTATAGGTGACATTAAAGTTAAAACGGTGGGTTAGATGGGGACAATCTTCAGTAATACCAAATGGTTGCTGTTGTTTTACTTTTTGCTCACTGGAGCGGTAAGCGCTGGATTGATGTATGCAGGCACTTGCCTTGGTTATATCGAAGTGAAGGATTATCGGATGTGGCTGTACTTATGTCTCGGGATTGTGTTGTTCACTGTAGTTATCGGCTACATGGCAGGCCAGCGGATTCAGCGCCGGATTGATCATCTGGATCTGAATATGCTGCAGGTAGCCAAAGGAAATCTGTCCGTACGGATGCCAGAAAGTGACGATCAGTCTTTTGCCCGAGTGTATCACGAGTTTAATGTCATGATGGATACGGTTGAGAATAAGATGCAGCTTCTACAGCGATTGGGTGAACAAGAGGTTATTGAGAAGGAACAGGCAGCGGAGAGTGCGGTGTTGGAGGAAAGAAGGCGTATGGCCCGGGATCTGCATGATACGGTGAGCCAACAGCTTTTTGCCATCCATATGTCCGCTTCTTCGCTGCCTAAAGTTCTGAAGGTCAATGAAGCTCAAGGTCAAATGGTCATGGACCAGTTGATTACAATGTCTCAGATGGCACAAAAACAAATGAGAGCATTAATTGCACAACTGCGTCCAGTGGAGCTGGAAGGTCGAAATCTGTTCGAGGCGCTGGAAAAATGGTTTCCCGATTATTGTCGCCAGAATGGCTTAAAAGGAATGAAGGAGCTCGAACTTCAGGGCGAGTTATCGGAAGCGATCGAACATCAGCTGTTCCTAATTATTCAAGAGGCGATGGCGAATATTGTGAAGCATGCTGAAGCTAGACTGGTCAGCCTATCACTGCGTGAAGGATCAAGACAAGTTGTGCTGAGTATTAGTGATGACGGTCAAGGTTTTGAACATGTGCAGCAAAAACAAGGCTCCTACGGTCTCACCACCATGCGCGAACGCGCGGAGAAACTGGGTGGGCAAGTGGAGATTATTAGCCGCAAGGGTGCGGGAACGACGATCCGTGTACATATTCCTAAGTTTGTTCAAGGGAACCCAGAATTAGAGCAGAATAGATCGTTAGGAACAGATACACAGGACGAGGAGGAGTAGAGCATGAGTGTCATAAAAGTGTTGCTCGTAGATGATCATGATATGGTACGGATGGGCCTCAAAACTTATCTAATGCTGGAGCCTACATTCGAGGTCATCGGTGAGGCGGCGAATGGACAAGAGGCGCTGGAGATGCTGCGTGCTGGTGGACATGAAGGTCTGCCTGACCTCGTGCTGATGGATTTGATGATGCCTGTGATGAATGGTGCCGAGACCACAAGAGCAGTGCTGGCTGAATTTCCTGGCCTCAAAATCGTGATCCTCACCAGCTTTCTGGAGGATGATCTTGTTGTAGATGCTATAGAGGCTGGTGCTGTCAGCTACGTGCTCAAAACAGTGTCGGCAGAAGAGTTAATCTACGCACTACAAGGGGCTTACCGCGGCATGCCCGTCATGACGGGTGATGTGTCACAGGCGCTGACCCGTGGTATACGCCAGCGCACCGTGCAAGGTGATTCCTCCGGTTTAACAGAGCGTGAGAAGGAAGTCCTGCTGCTTATAGCTGAGGGCAAGACCAATAAGGATATCGGTGAGGAGCTACATATCAGCATCAAGACAGTGAAGACGCATGTCAGCAATCTGTTGATGAAATGCGAGCTTGATGACCGTACCCAGTTGGCTATTTACGCTCATCGAAAGGGCTGGGCTCAGGGGTAGGACTTGTAGACTAAGGTGCATTACTATTTGAAATGGTTTTAGAAGCTCGGGCCGCGACCTTTTTCGCGCCCGAGCTTCTTTTTTCTGCTTCCCTGTATAATCTCCTCCCATTTGCCTATATCTTTTATCTGCGCTTAAATTGTTTTTAATGTGACCTTAAGGTTTAAAGTACAAAATAAGAACATGAAAACAAATTAATCCTTGTCACGGCGACAGGAAGCAGGAGGAAAGATAAACATGGACGATAACAAAAACAACTTCAATCGCGACAATGGACCAGCACCAGATCGGGAATGGGACAATAATAACAATAGCAGCAATAATAATACTTCATCTGAAACAGGATCATCATCCTACTACTATTCTTACGGACCTTTTAAATCTTTGAACAAAGATGAGAATAACGCTGACGGAGGCGCGCAGCACTACAATCGGATGGAGCCAGAACGGGTCGAGGTTACACCTCCACAGCCTGTAAAGCCCTTACCATATAACACATCACTTCGTACCACTGGCTATGATGGCAATGGTGGTGGCCGCGGAGGAAATGGCGGTGGCGGTTCTGAAGGTGGCGGCGGCTGGCAATATAATAAAAAACCAAAAAGCTCGTTAAAAACAGTGCTGGTATCATTCCTAGCCGGTATGGTCGTTCTCTCGGGCTCAATGTATATGGCAGACAGAGGTAACTGGTTTACGGGAGATACAGCTACAACGGTTGCTACTAGCTCCGGAACGAATGGAACGGCGAAGACAACGGGCGAGAGTGCAGGTGTTGCGCCTTCTACTTCTACTACATCCTTGGTGACTGGATCTCGTGATGTGACAGGTGTTGTTGATGCAGTGGGACCAGCAGTCGTTAAGATTGAGACATTAGTGAAAACTAATTCGCGTAATGGAAGCTCATCCAGCCCGAATCTGAGTGATCCCTTCTCACAATTTTTCTTCGGGGATCAATACAGTGGAAATGGTTCTTCACAAAATGAACAGGATTCCAAATCAGGATCGGATTCTTCATCACAGCTTATCCCTTATGGAATTGGAACAGGCTTCATTTATGAGAAATCCGGCTATATTTTGACCAACCAGCACGTAATTGACAATGCTGATGTAATCCAAGTAACCGTCGATGGCGTAACCAAGCCTTATGAAGCGAAGCTGCTAGGTTCTAGCAAAGATCTGGATTTGGCTGTGCTTAAAATTGAAGGAGATAGTGATTTCCCTACCGTAGCACTTGGAGATTCGGATAGCATAAAGGTAGGTTCAGAAGTGGTTGCTATCGGTAACCCACAAGGCTTCGACCATACTGTAACTTCCGGTGTTCTTAGTGCAAAAGGACGCAGTATTGATATTAACGAAGAAGATGGCAGTGGAACACGTAATTACAAAAATCTGCTGCAAACCGACGCTTCTATCAACCCGGGTAACTCAGGGGGTCCGTTGCTTAACATGAACGGACAGGTAATCGGGATGAACGTAGCCGTCAGCACGGATTCTCAAGGTATTGGTTTCGCAATCGCTGTGAATACGATTAAAGAAGTCGTAGATAAACTGGAAGCCAACCAAGCCATTCCGAAAGAGCCGGTACCTTTCATTGGTGCAACTCTTATGACGATTACAGATGAGGTTGCTAAGCAAATGGGTACGGATATTAAAGAAGGTTCTGTGGTTGCAGATATTATCTATAAATCCCCAGCGTATACCGCTGACCTGCGCCCTTACGATATCATTACCGGTGCGAATGGAACGAAGTATGCAACCAACCAAGATCTGATTACCTTCATTCAAACGTTAAAAGTTGGAGACAAAGTAACATTAAATGTTGTGCGCGATGGTAAAACCATGGATCTTTCAGTTACCATCGGTAACAAAAATGATTTTGATACAACGACTACACAACAAAGTCAGCAGCAATAATACCGGACGGTAAGTCACACGGAAGGGGCGACCCTTCCGTTTTTGTCTAATTGTGATGTAAACTGCTACAATATATAAAAAGAACTGAACAATGGGGGCTGCTTGATGCGACCGAATATTCTAATTATTGATGATGACGAAAAGATTATTTCTATGCTGCGTAGAGGTTTAGCTTTTGAAGGTTACGATGTGAAAACAGCGGTGAATGGAGCGGATGGATTACGGGCAATCTTGAGCAGTGATCCGGATGTGGTAATTTTGGATGTAATGATGCCTCAGGTGGATGGCTTTGAAGTATGTCGCCGCTTGCGGGAAGGGGGCAGTAATGTTCCTGTTCTCATGCTTACCGCGAAGGATGAAATTGAGCACCGTGTGAAAGGGCTTGATCTGGGCGCGGACGATTATCTGGTTAAACCTTTTGCCTTGGAAGAACTGCTTGCACGTGTACGTGCGCTGCTTCGGCGTAAGAGTGAGCAAAGTGAAGGTGGGGAGCAAGCGGTTTCTTATGAAGATATTACGCTGGATGTGGATTCACGTGAGGTTACCCGTGCCGGTAAAAGACTGGAGTTAACAGCGAAGGAGTTTGAGCTGCTTCATCTTTTTATGCAAAATCCGAAACGTGTGCTTTCACGGGATCTGATCATGGATAAAATATGGGGTTATGATTATAGCGGTGAATCTAATGTGCTTGAGGTATACATAGCTATGCTACGTCAAAAGACGGAGGAGCATGGCGGTAAACGCCTCATTCAAACGATCCGGGGTGCCGGTTACATTCTAAGAGGTGACAACTAACATGTCTATAAGATTGCGGCTGACTGCTTGGTATTCAGGGATTTTGGCCGTTATGCTGCTGGCCTTATCAGCCGCAATTTACGGTTTTGTTTATTTTAATACTTATGGGGACTTGAAGAATCGCCTCCAGGTGCAAGCTGAGCAGACCATTCCATTTTTCAGTATCAATTTATACAGCGGTGAACTAATGATGGATGGGGTCAGAACTCCTGAGAATTCTAATACGTATACACAGATCTATGTTTATGATACTAAGGTTATGCAGCGAACGACAAACATGAGAAATGGTAATCTTGCATTTGATTATCCCGAGCGGGATAAAATTGTACAGGGATTTCGTAATGTTGTAATTGAAGGCAATCAATTTCTGATTTATGAACGGCCAATTCTATTGGAAAATTATAAAAAAAATCCTGCTGCTGTGTTACAAGTGGCTACCTATGTAGGTGAACAGAATAAGCTCTTGGAGCGTTTAAAAACTATCCTGCTCGTAGGTTCTTTTGCTACCCTGATCGCGGCATTTACCTTCGGCTTGTTCCTAGCGCGCAAATCCATGAGTCCAATCGGCAAAGTAATTGAAGCTGCGAATGGGATTCAGACGGGGAATGATTTAAGCTCGCGTATTGAATACGATGGGCCGCCAGACGAGATAGGAAGACTTATTGAGACCGTTAACAGTATGCTTGGGCGTATGGAAGGATTCTACACAGAGCTGGAGGATTCGTATGCGGCTCAGCGCCGTTTCGTTTCAGATGCTTCACACGAGCTTCGGACACCGCTCACTACGATTCGCGGAAATATTGATCTGCTGCAAAAGGTTTGGGAGATGGAACCCGGAGAAGGGAAGATGAGTGAAGCTGAGATTCGCCAGCTATCGCTTGAATCGGTGCAGGATATCGCAGACGAGTCTAAGCGTATGAGCCGCTTGGTAGCGGATATGCTCTCGCTCGCGCGTGCGGATACTGGACGTACTTTTGATATAGAGCCCGTGGCACTGGAACCGATGATGAATGAGATTGCGCGCCGCGCCTCTTTCCTGCCGCGTCAAGCCGAGTGGGTTACAGGTGATATGTCAGTCTTAAATGGCAAATATATAGTTGGGAATAAAGATTATCTACAGCAAATGCTCTTTATTTTTATTGATAATGCCTTTAAGTACACGCCTTCTGGCATCGTGAGTTTGGATACCCTTTTCTATCAGAATCAGGTTGGTATTCGGATCACTGATACAGGTATTGGTATGGATAAAGATGAGGTTCCATATATCTTCGATCGTTTCTATCGTGCGGATGAATCGCGTGGAATTACGGAAGGGATTGGGCTTGGTCTATCCATTGCTAAGTGGATTATTGACGAGCATGGTGGGTCTGTGGAGGTTGTTACACGCCAAGGTGAGGGTACTACTTTTGTCATCTGGTTGCCGCTTCTCTTTGCTCCGCCGCTGGAATAGGGTATAATTTAGAAGTGTCCTATTACAGAGGTCAATGAAAGCAGAAAGCTGGTGAACTCATGGAAGTCATTAAAATCTCTCCCCGGGGATATTGTTACGGAGTTGTCGATGCAATGGTTATGGCACGGCAGGCTGCGCAAAATCTCGATCTTCCCCGGCCGATTTATATACTGGGTATGATTGTTCATAACAGTCATGTCACGAATTCGTTCGAAGATGATGGCATTATTACTTTGGACGGACATAATCGTCTGGATATTCTGGATAAAGTGGATAGTGGGACTGTTATATTCACTGCACACGGGGTTTCTCCTGAGGTGCGCAAGATGGCAAGGGACAAGGGTCTGACTACGGTCGACGCAACCTGTCCTGATGTCACGAAGACCCACGATCTTATTCAGGAAAAAGTAGATGATGGTTATGAGGTCATTTATATCGGCAAAAAAGGCCATCCGGAACCAGAGGGTGCTGTGGGTATTGCCCCTGAGCATGTGCATCTGATTGAAAAAGAAGATGAGATTGCTACGTTATCCATCCCTTCTTCACGTATCGTCATTACGAATCAGACTACTATGAGCCAGTGGGATATTAAGCATATCATGAAAAAGCTTCTGGAGACCTTCCCAGGTGCTGAAGTGCATAATGAGATATGTATGGCTACCCAGGTACGTCAAGAGGCTGTAGCGGAACAAGCAGGGCAATGTGATCTGGTGATTGTTGTCGGTGATCCGCGAAGCAACAACTCTAATCGTCTGGCACAGGTGTCGGAAGAAATCGCTGGGGTTCCTGCCCATCGTATTTCTGATGTGTCTGAACTCCAAACAGAATGGTTAGAGGGTGTGAATATCGTCGGGGTCACTTCTGGCGCATCCACACCTACACCTATCACCAAAGAAGTGATTAACTACTTAGATCAGTATGATTCGGCTAATCCGGAGACGTGGGAGATTAAACGTACTGTGAATATGGCGAAGCTGCTGCCACCGGTTAAGAATAAGAGTGCAAGTACTACTTAATGTAATGGGCTAGGCTCGAACTTATATATTATGAACGCTGCAACAAGAGCGCTTAACTTCGTCAGTCGAGGTTAAGTGCTCTTTTTTATCGAAAGAACGCTTCCAGCATAGGAATCTAGAATATAGATTGACTATAATCGCTTTTTGAGGTAGAATTGCTTTAGTGATTAAAAGCATAAAAGCTTAAAAGCGAACACGCGTCGTAGCGCGATAGTATCTAGCGGAATTATTATAAATTTTAAGTGTAGAGAGGGAGTTATAAATATGATCGTCATTACATCAAATCAAACACCGGAAGAGCAGGTTAAAGATATAATTGCCGTAATCGAAAAAGAAGGTTTGCAGGTGCATCTCTCCAGAGGAGCAGATCACACGGTGATAGGTTTAGTGGGAGGCGTCACTCCTAAGCTCGCCGAGCATTTGCGGCAAATGAAGGGTGTAGAGAACGTCGTGAAGATCTCCAAATCCTACAAGCTGGCCAGCCGGGATTTCCATCCTGAGGATACGATTATTGATATCAAGGGTGTGAAGATTGGTGGAGAAAACCTGGTGATCATGGGCGGACCTTGCGCCGTTGAGTCTCCAGAGCAGATTGATGAGATCGCCCGGCTTGTTAAAGCGTCTGGTGCTCAGGTACTTCGTGGAGGCGCGTTTAAGCCCCGCACAGGACCGTACAGCTTCCAAGGCGTAGGTGTGGAAGGTTTGACTATGATGGCTGAAGCAGGAAAGCGTCATGGCCTGTTGACGATTACAGAGGTTATGACACCGGAGTATGTTGATATCTGTGCGGAGCATGCGGATATTCTGCAGGTGGGTACACGGAATATGCAGAACTTTGATTTGCTGCGCAAGCTGGGTACCTGTGGCAGACCTGTTCTTCTAAAACGTGGCTTCAGTGCGACCTATGATGAGTTGCTCAATGCAGCGGAGTACATTTTGGCAGGCGGTAATAAGGATGTAATGCTCTGTGAGCGCGGTATTCGCACATTTGAGACCTACACTCGTAACACACTGGATCTATCGGCTATTCCAGTTCTACAAAGCTTAAGCCATCTTCCAGTAATCTCTGACCCAAGTCACGGAACCGGTCGTCGTGAGTTAGTTGAGCCTATGGCCAAAGCTTCTGTTGCTGCTGGTGCAAACGGGCTAATTATCGAAATGCACACAGATCCGGACAATTCCATGACAGGTGATGGTGTTCAATCGTTATTCCCTGATCAGTTTGATAACCTGCTTAAAGATCTGGAAAAGCTGGCTCCAATTGTTGGACGTAAGTTTTCTACTTCGCCAGAAACGGTTTCGGCGCTATAAAATTCAATCTAAGAGCTTCCTCGGAAGCCCTCTTAACCCGCGACCTAGTGGGAAAAGAGGGTTTTTTTGGAGTTGAATAAAATAAATGTGACATGAAAATATGCGAAAATAACAGATTTCACGAAAGCGTTAGAATATCTTACATTGCTGAAAGAAATACCTGACATAAGCATTGACGATGTTAGGTATGAGATTTATAATTACGACAGCAAAAAAAATTAAAACAAGAACATTTGCATACTGTGAGCGGCCTAATGTTCGGAACTTGGGGGAGGAAAAATTCATGTCGGTTGAAAAAGTGTTGCAAACAATTAAAGAGAACAATATCGAGTGGGTAGATTTTCGATTCGTAGATTTAGGTGGTCGTGCCCACCACATCTCTCTGCCAGCTTCTGAAGTGGAAGATGAAACTTTTGTAAATGGGGTAGCATTCGACGGTTCTTCCATCAAAGGTTTCCGTGGTATTGAAGAATCAGACATGGTTATGATGCCTGATCCGAATAGTGTGTTCATAGATCCGTTTACAGCTCATCCAACGCTGAACGTGATGTGCGACATTTTCACTCCTGATGGCGAACGTTATGAGCGCGATCCTCGCGGTATTGCTGTGAAAGCAGAAGAATTCCTGCAAAAAAGCGGAGTAGGTACATCTGCATTCTTCGCACCTGAATCAGAATTCTTTATCTTTGACGATGTTCGTTACGAAAGTGGCATGAACAGATCCTCATTCTTCGTAGATTCTGAAGAAGCGGCTTGGAATACGGGTCGTAAAGAAGAGGGCGGCAACTTGGCATTTAAAGTTGGCGTTAAAGGTGGATATGTTCCTGTAGCACCAGTTGACTCCCAACAGGATATCCGTAGTGAGATGTGCCGTCTGCTTGCTGAAGTTGGACTACGCATTGAACGTCATCACCATGAAGTAGCCACTGCAGGTCAAGCGGAAATTAACTTCCGTTTTGATACCTTGAAGAAAACTGCTGATAATCTCATGACTTATAAATATATTGTACAAAACACTGCACGTCAGTATGGCAAGGTAGCAACCTTCATGCCAAAACCGCTGTTTGGTGATAACGGTAGCGGAATGCACGTGCATCAATCGATCTTTGACGGAGATACTCCTTTGTTCTATGAAAAAGGCGCTTATGCTAACCTGAGCGAAATGGCTCTTCATTATATCGGTGGTATTTTGTACCATGCACCAGCATTGATCGCTTTGACTAACCCAAGCACCAACTCCTTTAAGCGTCTGGTTCCTGGCTACGAAGCACCGGTTAACTTGGTTTACTCCAAAGGAAATCGTTCTGCAGCAGTTCGTATCCCAGTAGCAGCTGTGACACCAAAAGGCTGTCGTATCGAATTCCGTACACCGGATTCCACGGCTAACCCTTACTTGGCATTCTCCGCAATGCTGATGGCAGGTCTGGACGGAATCAAGAACAAGATCAACCCGCAAGAACTGGGTTATGGTCCTCTGGATAAGAACATCTATGAATTGTCTGATGCAGATAAAGAAAAAATCCGCAGCGTTCCAGGCAGCCTGAGCGAAGCGCTTGATTCTTTGGAAGCTGATTACGAGTTCCTAACAGAAGGCGACGTATTTACTAAGGACTTCATCGATAACTATATTGCTCTGAAACGTTCTGAAGCACAAGAGGTAGCGATTCGTGTTCATCCACATGAATATGCCCTGTACTTCGATCTATAAGATTCCTGCTATTATAATCTTTATAATAAAAGAAGCTGTCTCAAAAGTAGTGATTCTACTTGGAGGCAGCTTCTTTTTTTGAATTGGGAAAGTAATGGATTTTATTGTACCTTATGAATGTGTGCCACGCATAGTGTTCTAAGCCATGAGTAGTGTTCTATGTTATTGGGGTGGGCGGTAGGTGACTGCTATGTGTGATTTCCGTTCGGCTTGCAGTATATGATTTGTGGTATCTGTGACGCTGGACTATGTACGGTGAGCGATATGCGTTCTGTGTTTATGTGATGTACAAAGTGGATTTAAACTAATTAGGGAAAAACTCCCTAAAAATAGCCGATATTTGCTCTAAATGAACGAAATCAGGGAATTCCTCCCTAATAATCAGGGTGATTTCTTAATTAGTTACTGAATAGGCCAAAATTCAGGGAAGTTTTCCCTAATTATAAGTCCGATGAACAGAAATCTCTGATTTTTAGGGAGAAATTCCCCAATTATTCTATAAGTGCTTCACTTATTGCATCATCCGGAGCAACACTAGGTGCGCCCATAGAATCCATTTGGACATTAAGTAGTGTTAAGAACATAAAAGAGGCTGTCACCAAGCCATAAAATGGCTGCTTGGGACAGCCCCTTTTTGCTATTCGTGTATTCTCCGAGAAAGGCTACACTAGCCCCCGTTCAGGAGCGCCGCAGGACTCTCTAATGATAAGCTCTGGTTCTACGCTGAAAGAACTCGTACCTGATTGGTTGTTTATTAGATCATACAGCATTAGTGCTGCTAGGCGACCGATCTTATCTTTATTTTGGCGGATGGTAGTCAATAGGGGTGTTGTATAATTGCAGGCCTCAATATCATCACAGCCAATAATTGCAACAGTTTCAGGAACAGCGATAGAAGCCTCTTTAAGGGCACGCATCGCCCCTATAGCAAGCTGATCGGACGCCGCGAAGATCGCTCTAGGTAAATTTCCATTCTCAATCATTCTACGCATCGTCTCATACCCACTGGCCTCAAAGAAGTTACTTCCGTTTAAGAACCAATTCTCGTTAATAGGCAGCCCCAAATCTTCAAGAGCTTTGCGATAACCACTTTCGCGCATATTGGAGATGTCTGAATCTGAGGAACTGCCGATGTAGCCAAGCTCTCGATAGCCCAGTAAATAAAAGTGTTCTACCACTTTGGAGGACATTTTGAAATTATCCGACATGATAAAGCCAGAGTTGTCACCCGTTAGTTTTAAATCTACGCCGATACATGGAATTGCACTGTTGTCTAATTCGCTGATAGAGGTTTCTAGCTCCTGTCCGGATAGAAGCACACACCCATCTACATTAAAATGCTGACAACGGGCAAGATAATCGTTAGTATCGCCACTTTGGAATTTTTCATTGGAAAAAAAGATAAGGTCGTAACCTAGTAGTCCCATTTGTTTTTTAAATGAATTTAGCACCTCGATGAAAAAAGGGTGGGTAAAGTCGACATTCAGCATTCCGGCAAAAATCACTCCGATTAGATTGGACGATTTCGTAGCCAATGTTTTAGCTGAATTGGAGGGGGTATATCCAGTTTCTTTTATAATTTGTTGAACCCTTGTCTTGGTATCTTCCGAAATATCACTGTAGTTATTAATGATTTTGGATACTGTCGAAACAGAAACTCCAGCAATTTTCGCTATATCTTTGATGCTGTAGGCCAAATTAAGTCCCCCTTATAGTGAAAAATGTTCCGTAATATATGTTTAAAATCTACTCAAGGCTATTTTTTTATGACTTGAATTTATGATTTACGAAATAGTTTCGTTACTTATTTTATAGTTCAATAAGATTATAGTCAATGGAATGTTTACTCTTAAACTAGGATTATGCTTGATATTAAAGGTTTTTTTGAATGATTGGTTCAAAAAACGTTCAAAAATGAACAATGAAAAAAGACTTTACAAAGACAAATAACGATGCAATAATGAAAATACCGAAACCGCTTTCTGTGATATCATCCTTACTGTTTCGTGATTTTCAGAAATTAGCATGTGGTTTCGTTAAAGGGTCATAACAAATTATCTGGGGGGTAACAAAATGGTAAAGAAGCTTTCTGCGGTATTGTTGAGCTCAGCGCTAGTGCTCTCATTAGCAGCATGTGGAAGCGGCAATAACAACGCGAATGGTGAGGCTACTCCGGGCAGCGGAACAAACAAGCCTGCATCTGGTGATAAGAAAGTGATTAAGATCTTACACTGGAAACAAGAGAATATTAACAAGGTCATTACAGAAATTAATAAAAAGTTTGAAGAAAAATATCCGGAATACAAAGTGGAGTACACAACCACTGGTCCGGATGATGAATTCAAACAAGCACAAAGAGCAAGAATTACAGCTGGTGACGTAGATGTACTTGCCGATCTATCCGGTATGAGATTGTCTCCGAAAGATTGGACACCAGGTGCGAAAGTGCCAGACTGGCAACAATGGATTGATTCCGGACTGATTGCTGATCTGAGCGGCGAAGCTTTCGTTAAAAACTACAATGCGAATGATATTGCTAAAGCCGGCACTTATAAAGATAAAGTGTATGCAATCCCAACCGGTAAAGTAGCGATGTCAGGATTCTTCTATAATAAAGAAATTTTTGAACAAAACGGGCTGACTGTACCTACAACTTGGACAGAGTTCATTAGTGTTCTAGATACATTGAAAGCTAAGAGTATTGTTCCAATCGTAGTGGCTGGTAAGGATGTATGGCCATTGAAATTGCCAGTGTTCGGTTTGCAAGCCAAGATTCTGGGTGGCGGCAACCAACAACAATGGATTGAAGGGGTTTGGAAGGGAACTTCGGCGTTTAACGATGCTGAGGCTGTAGAAGTATTGGAGAAAATGAAGACGCTTCAAGATAACTACATCATCGACGGTTTCTTGGGTATCGACTATGCAACAGCACCTTCGTTTTTCGCAACAGGAAAAGCAGCTATGATTGCTGACGGAACTTGGGATGCTCCTACGATCGCGGCAGCAAATCCAGATGTGAAATTTGGTTACTTCCCAATCCCAGCTACAGAAGATGCTGCTAAGAATAATTCTCTTGTCGGTAAATACGATGTAACTTGGTATGCAGCAGAAAAAGGCCCGAACAAAGAAGGCGCTTTGAAATGGCTGGAATTCTTCTCTGAACCAGAAAACTACACAGAATATGTTAAAGCAGCTGGATTCTTGCCTACACAAGACAATATTGCCACTGAAAGTGACTTTATTGACAAAGAACTTGCTCCATACATGACTGGAGATTTCGAACTTGCTTATGAAATTATGATGATTAACCGTGATAACGTTGGTGAGCACATTGCAGCTGAAGGCGTTCACACTGAATATTTGGCACCAGGCGGCGAGTTTAAAACCGCTAAAGAGCTTGCAGATGTACAACAAAAAGAATGGGAAGCAGCAGCACCTAAATAAGTAGCTATCCCGATAAATAAAAAGAATCTACAACATACTGTACACCAAACATGTTTTACAACTTCGGGGTCTGTTTTGTGCAGGCCCCGATCATTTTATTGAATTAGGATTGGGTAGGTGAGAGAAATGTATCCGTTCGGGAAAGGTATTAAACGATATATACCGCTTCTGCTGCTAATGATTCCATTA
The DNA here is from genome assembly GCF_037963285.1 of Paenibacillus sp. FSL H3-0329. Lineage (NCBI taxonomy): Bacteria > Bacillati > Bacillota > Bacilli > Caryophanales > Paenibacillaceae > Paenibacillus > Paenibacillus sp. FSL H3-0329. The sequence goes on from NZ_CP150150.1 coordinate 1,990,702, forward strand.
TCATTGTATGTAATTTTCTATTTTGGCCCATCTATGATGACGGTTATCTATTCATTTACAGATATCACTAACGTTCCTGGAAGCAAGATGAGTTTTGTAGGCCTTGACAATTATTATGATGTATTTTACTCAGGAAATTCAGGCGAGCGTTGGGATTCCATTATACGTACTATTTATTTCATGGTCATTGTAACCATTGTACAGAACGGTGTCGGTCTGCTTATGGCCGTAGTTATCAATCAGAAGCTGAAAGGCGATTATTTCTATCGCGCGGTATTCTTTTTACCGGTTGTGCTTGGTGTAGCGGTAGTTGCACTGGTATGGGGCATGATGTTCGATCCGCTGAGTGGTCCGGTTAACCAACTGTATGATTCTTTGTTCGGTTATAAAGATATGTTCTTTGGAAGCTTCACTCATGCGTTCGGTTATATTATATTTACGCAAATATGGATGTATATGGGTTATTCGATGTTGATTTTCCTTGCGGGACTACAATCCGTACCGAAAGATTTGTATGAGGCTGGATATATAGACGGAACTACGAAGTGGCAATCTTTTAAAAATATCACATTCCCACTTATCGCTCCATCCTTTACGATTAACATTATTTTGTCTATTATCGGTGCGATGTCCACCTTTGATATTATTCTCGCAACTACGGACGGTCGCTTTAACACAAGAACGATGGCATATGACGTTTATAAAGAGACGTTCCGTGGTTCTCTACAGATGGGACTTCCTTCCGCGCTTTCCGTGGTTCAATTCCTTATGATTCTGGTGTTTGTAGTATTTGCAGTGAAACAAATGCGTAAGAGAGAGGTGGAATATTAATGAAGGATTCCAAAACCGCCAAAACTCTCTCTTATATTCTGATTGCAGTGTTGCTTGTTTTGTATATCATGCCGTTGTTATTTGTAATCAATATTTCATTCAAGTCCTTTACAGAATATCTGTTAGATCCTATCGGTCTCGTAAAAAGTATTCAATGGGATAATTATAAAGAAGCTTGGCTACAGGGTAATTTCTCTAATTATTTCTTAAACAGTCTGCTGTATACAGCTGTGGCAACAGTGCTGACCCTAATTGTTTCGTTATTCGGGGCCTTCCCGGTGGCGAGAAATTATGTGAAGTGGAGCGGATTTATTTATTTGTTCTTCTTGATGTCTCAGTTCCTGCCGAATCCAATGGTCGCACAGTTCAAGCTGATGCTTACCATGAAACAGGAGCTAGGATTTGTAGGTTATGACACGAAGCTGGGTTACATTCTCCTTAAAACAGGCGGAACGGGTATCGTGTTCATGATGTTTGTAGGTTACATCAAAGGAATTAGCCGGGAGATGGATGAAGCAGCAGGTATGGATGGCGCTGGATATATGCGTTATTTGTTCCAGATCATCATGCCACTTATGAAACCAGTAATTGCTACAGGTGTTATTCTAACAGCAATTAGTATCTGGAATGACTTCGTGGGGCCGGTCATGTATTTACCGAGTCCAGAAAACTATCCAATCACCTTCGGGCTTAAAGAATTCCGCGGTCAATACGGGAACAACTGGCCTATGTTGGCGTGCGGGATCATGATCGTATCTGCACCGCTTATCATCCTATACACCTTCATTCAAAAGTATATCGTTGACGGTGCATTGGCAGGTGCGGTTAAAGCTTAAGTAGTTGTGTAAATGAGAGGATGGAGAGAATGGATCGTAATAAAATTCATGGCTTCGAATTCACCGGAAATGATGGGGAATTCAGGCTTCAGCAACCGGATCGCAGCAGTTTTCTATATTTCCCTCTAGTGAATGAAGGGGGAATGATGTCGACGGTAACTCCAAAACTTCATGGTCAGGTTACCACAGGTCATAATACATTTTTGACACCGCCATTATCTGTTGAAGATTTGCATAATTCGCGGGCTTCCCGTAACTTCTGGGTATACGTAGAAGGCAAGGGAGCTTGGTCGGCAGTGGGGAACTCCGCTAAGCAAAATGCCGATTTCTATACATCGTCTACTGATGAAGCAGTACTAGAGGCTGGTTTCCTGTGGCAACGCGTAACGCGTTGTAACGCAGAGATGGGTGTTAAAGCTGAAATCACCAGCTTTGTGCCAAGCGGTAATGATAAGGTCGAACTAATGAAGGTTACGTTGACGAATACAATAGCAGAGGTTATTACGCTGACACCGACAGCGGTAGTTCCGATCTACGCGCGTTCGGCAGATGATCTGCGCGATCATAGACATGTAACCTCTTTGCTTAACCGGATCTATACTTCACCTTATGGTGTTGAGGTTCAGCCTGCGCTCTCCTTTGATGAGCGGGGACACCGCATCAATCACACTTCTTATGGAGTATTTGGTGCAGAGGGTGACGGCAGTCAACCTGCTGGTTTCTTTCCAGTGCAGGAGGAGTTCATTGGAGAAGGTGGAAGTCTGGATTGGCCAGAAGCTGTTATCCTGAACAACACGCCGGAGATTGGCACGGGTGGAGGTGTACAAAGAGAGGGATATGAGGCTATCGGGGGTCTTCGTTACGAGGCGCTTAATCTGTCTCCTGGTGACAGCCATTCTTATATAGTAGTTATGGCGATCCATAATGAGAGAATTGACGTGGATGCCTTGATGAACAAATATGGTACATCTGAAGCTTTTGATCATTTGCTTGAGGAAACTAAAGCCTTCTGGGCAGATAAAGTGAATATGGTAGAATTTCATACCGGTGATTCAGATGCTGACCAATGGATGAAATGGGTTACGATTCAACCCGTGCTGAGAAGACTTTATGGTAACTCCTTCTTGCCTTATCATGATTATGGAAGGGGCGGACGTGGCTGGCGGGATCTTTGGCAGGATTGTCTAGCACTCCTTATTATGGAACCGGCTGAAGTACGCAGCTTACTGCTGAACAACTACGCCGGGGTAAGAATAGATGGTAGTAATGCCACTATTATCGGTCAACAGCCTGGTGAATTTATTGCCGACCGTAACAACATCCCGCGGGTGTGGATGGATCATGGAGCTTGGCCGTTCTTAACGACTATGTTATATCTGGATCAGAGTGGTGATCTTGATTTCTTATTGCAGGAACAGACGTATTTCCGCGATACCTTTATGAGTCGCTGTAAGGAACGCGATAATTCATGGGATACCTCGCTGGGAAGTGATCTCAGAACTACTTCTGGTGAGGTTTATAAAGGTACGATTCTGGAGCATATCCTGCTGCAAAATCTGGTTCCGTTCTTTAATGTTGGAGAGCACAATAATATCCTGCTGGAGGGCGCAGACTGGAATGATGGTCTTGATATGGGCGCAGACCGGGGTGAGAGTGTAGCTTTCACAGCATTCTACGCAAGTAACTTATTGGATATTTCTCGTGTGCTACGTACGCTAAAGACTTCTAAAGGGCAAGAGACAGTTGAATTGGCAGAAGAAATGAAACTATTGCTAGATTCGCTTGGTGAGCAAGTGGATTATGAATCTGTATCAGGCAAGCATGAAAGACTTAATCAATATTATGCTGCCGCTCCGAACAAAGTCAGCGGTATTCGTGTAGCACTCGACATAGAGACAGTAGCGGACGATCTGGAACAAAAAGCAGAGTGGATCTTTAATCACTTGCGCCGCAATGAGTGGGTGGAAAGTGAACACGGTGGAGGTTGGTTTAACGGTTATTATAATAATGATGGGGAACAAGTGGAAGGGGAATTCGCAGAAGGCGTTCGAATGACGCTTACGGGTCAAGTATTCCCGCTGATGGGCCATGCAGCTGCACCAGAGCAAATTCCGCATATCATTGCCGCCGTGGATCGTAATCTACTGGATGACAAAATTGGGTACAGACTTAATTCCCGTTTCGGAGGGATCCAGCAGAATCTGGGTCGTGCCTTTGGCTTTGCCTTTGGACATAAAGAGAACGGTGCTATGTTCAGTCACATGACCATCATGTATGGCAATGCGTTGTATAAACGCGGATATGTGAAAGAAGGACATAAAGTATTAGAATCTCTGTATAGCTTAAGTACTGACTTTGCAAAAGCCCGCATATACCCAGGAATTCCTGAGTATATTAACGAGCAAGGCAGAGGGATGTATACGTATTTAACAGGATCCGCAAGCTGGCTGCTGTTAACTATGGTTACTGAAGTATTTGGTGTAAAAGGTAAGCTAGGTGATCTTTTGTTGGAACCGAAGCTTGTTAAAGAGCAGTTTGATTCCGAGGGAAAAGCCTCTATTAAGACAATCTTCGCGGATCGCGAGTTTGAAGTGGTCTATAAAGCCACAGGAAGCTTAAACTACGGGGAGTACCAAATACACTCTGTTACCCTGAATGGCAGCGAGGTGACGCTGCAGCGCGGCTCAGGAAGTGCGATTATTCCGCGTGAAGAGTTGCTCTCTCTGCAGACAGAGAAATGCCACTTGATTGAAGTGACATTGGCGTAGCTTTATACGATATTTTAAGACGTCTGCACCGTTATTCATAGCGGCTGCAGACGTTTTTTTTCAATAATGAATATTTATTCATTGTAACAATGAACGAAAGGGCGCGTTAGGTATGGGTTGCAGACTGTCAAATGGCATATTAACTGTCGATATCGCTGATATCGGAGAGTATAAGGGCACTCGTTTTGACTGGACAGGATTTATTACACAGGTGACATTAGAAGAGGGGAAACATACGTTTTGTGTGCCGGAAAGCTTGAAGCCAGGCGAAGGAACTGGGGGCAAGGGGCTTTGTAATGAGTTTGGCATTTCCCGGGCAATTGGATATGATGAAGCACCAATCGGAGGCTGGTTTCCAAAAATCGGAGTCGGATTGTTACAAAAAGGAAATTCCCCATTATACAGTTTCAATGAGGAGTTCCCCTTAACCTCTTTTAGTAAGGATGTCGAAGCAGGGAATGATGCTGTCACATATACGATCTACCCAATGGAAAGCAACGGATATGCTGTGCAGCTAACTAAAACGATTTCTTTACAGGGGGATCAATTAATAATTGCATATGAATTGCATAACAAAGGGCAAAAGCCTTTCCGTACGGAGGAATATATTCACAACTTCATCGGAATCGATGGGTTGAATATTGGACAGGATTTCGAACTGCGTCTCCCGAGGGAACTCAAGGTAGTAGAACCAGAATCCTCCTATACGAAAGAATTGCTAGAGGTATCTGGGAATACTCTTACTTGGTCAAAGGAACCGGATAAACCCTTTTATTGCAAGTTGAGCGGTTGGGAGGGTCAGGAAACTGAGTTCACCTGGGAGTTGGTTCATAAGCCTAGTGGAACAGGCGTGCGAGAGAGTGGGGACTTTCCAATAGAACGTATGGCCCTTTGGGGAGAGGGTCATGTAGTCTCTCCTGAAGTATTTGTGAACATTAGTCTTTTACCGCGTCAAAGCAAGAGCTGGCGCCGATCTTACCGGTTTTTCACTGCGAAATGAGTACCGTTTTAACCTTTTATGTGAATAATTATACTTGCTGGTGCGGGAGAATATTGCTATCATAACCATATCCATATTGATAGGAGAGAAAGGGTGGGGAGCAGTTTTGAATAAGAGAGCATACAATTTTAATGCCGGACCGGCAGCATTGCCGCTTACGGTACTGGAACGCGCACAAGCGGAGTTTGTTGATTTCCGGGAAAGTGGAATGTCTATCATGGAGATGTCGCACCGTGGTGCAATTTACGAATCCGTGCATAATGAAGCGCAGGAACGTCTGCTTTCGCTCCTCGGCAATCCGAAGGGCTATAAGGTATTGTTCTTACAAGGCGGAGCAAGCACACAGTTTGCAATGATCCCTATGAACTTGATTTCCGAAGGCCAAGTAGGTAGCTATGTAATGACAGGTAGCTGGGCGGATAAAGCTTATAAAGAAGCCAAATTGGTAGGAGGCGCTCATGTTGCTGCTTCTTCCGAAGATAAGAAATTCTTGGCTATTCCTGAATTAAGTTCGATCAAAGCTGCGGAGAATGCTGCTTACCTTCATGTTACTTCCAACGAGACCATTGAAGGAACGCAATATGCAGAATTTCCGGATGCAGGCTCGATTCCGTTAATCGCGGATATGTCTAGTGATATACTTTGCCGTCCAATCGATGTGAACCAATTCGGAATGATCTATGCCGGAGCACAAAAGAACCTTGGACCTTCAGGCGTGACTGTAGTTATCGCGAAAGAAGAATTGCTTGCAGAATCACCTTCTAACATTCCTACGATCATGCGTTACAGCACTCATTATAAGAATAACTCTCTTTACAATACACCTCCATCTTTCTCTGTATATATGGTGAACGAAGTATTAAAATGGATTGAGGAGCAAGGCGGCTTAGCTGGCATCCATTCTAAGAACCTTGAAAAATCGGGTCTGTTATATGATCACATCGATGGAAGTGACGGTTTCTACCGTGGCGTTGCAGAACAAGGCAGCCGCTCTATTATGAACGTTACTTTCCGGATGCAATCAGAAGAACTCGAAAAGCAGTTTGTCAAAGCTGCTGAACTGGAAGGTTTTGTCGGCTTAAAGGGTCACCGCAGTGTTGGGGGCTTGCGTGCTTCCATCTACAACGCAGTTCCTTACGAAAGTGTAAAAGCACTGTCCGATTTCATGAACCATTTCCGGCAAACTCAAGGTTAATGAATTCTATCTATAACCTTCCGCCTTCTTGGTGGAAGGTTTTCAGTTTGTTTGGAGAAGCTATGGTTAGGCACTAGAGTAAAACATCTGGCTATTAAGCCTTTAGAGAGGAAGGAACCATATAATGGCACTCCATATCGTATTAGTCGAGCCGGAAATTCCGGCCAATACTGGCAACATTGCGCGTACTTGCGCCGCTACAGGCACTCATCTTCACTTGGTTCGTCCACTCGGATTCCGTACAGACGATGCTACATTAAAAAGAGCAGGATTAGACTATTGGCATGCTGTTACTATTGAATATCACGACTCCTTTGCTGAGGTTTTGGAGAAATATAGCGAGGGGCGTTTCTTTTACGCAACGACGAAAGCAGAGAAAAGATACAGCGACTTTGAGTTCCAAGATGGCGATTTTTTTGTTTTTGGCAAGGAAACGAAGGGGCTTTCTGCAGAGATTCTAGAAGCAGGTAAAGAAACAAAAATGCGCATGCCAATGAGTGATGCTGTGAGATCTCTGAATTTATCCAATTCGGCAGCTATTATTGTGTACGAGGCGCTTCGACAATTGGATTTCCCTAATCTTATTTAAAAAAAGACAAATTTTTTATTTTTTTCAGCAGGATTCGACAATTAGGTAACGAAATATATTGAAAGAGCCGAAATAAGTAGTAGCTACTAAATAATTTTTCTTGAACAGGAGAGGTGTACGTTAGTTATGAAACCTGCTGGTGTAGTTCGCAAAGTGGATCAGTTGGGTAGAATTGTTCTGCCTAAGTCCCTGCGTAAAAGGTATCAGATGAATGAAGGCGACCCGGTTGAAATTTTGGTACAGGGTGACCATATCATCTTGGAGCGTTACCGTCCAAAATGTGTTTTCTGTGGATCAATGGATGGTGTAAGCGAATATAAAGATCGTTATATTTGTTCTGCATGCCTTTCGGAAATGACTCAATTGCCAAGACATGCCTAAGAAGTACATATTTTGAATTTTGACAGCCAAGAGCTTATAAAAAAACTGTCCTCTTCGTAGAACTCTTCTACTTGGGGGCAGTTTTTTTATGTATACGAAAAATGCCCCCGCACCAAGTGGGTGCAGGGACATATCGGCTTTATAGGCCTTTTGTTTTGTCGTCGTTGTAAGATGAGGTAAGGATGCCGACCGTAAATAACACAAATACGAACATTACGATCCAAAAGGTTAATGAGAACGACATACTGGCACCTCCAATAGCGAATGTATTCGTTATCAAGATTATAACCTGCAATTTAATAAAAATAAACGCAAATGTGATATGTTACATAGACAATTTACTATATTATTTAAAAAACAGGAAATTCGTTGGCACAGCTCTTAGATTTCCATCGGATGGTTTATTGATAACTCTTCCGTTAAAGATCAATGAGGAAGAGCCACCACCATCTAAATTATAAGCATCTACGAGGCCCATATTCGATAATTTATTCTGAATCTCCTCCAGCTGTGCACCAGAGCTGCCATACTCATTATATCCATCTGCTACAAAAAGCAGGATCTGATCATCTTTATATTTGCCGATCACGGTACGTGGTGCCCGATTAGGGGATGTTTTCCACTTTTCGGGTATTGGTGTTTTAATGTTGTTTTTAAGGAGGACAGGCACAAAGGTGGCGCCGAATACCGGATCTAGCTGATCTAATTGTGCGCGACTGTAGAATTTCCCGCCGATTAATTGCCCGGATTTGTTCAGCCCAACAAAACTTAGGTCCTTGTACGTTGGCTCAAAACCGTATAAATACTTTCCATCCACTACAGTTGTGCTTAAGGGATAACGTTTTCCGGATTGATCTGCAAAGCCGCCCGCATTAATACCAGCAATGGCACCATTACGCTGTACGGCATGCATAGTAGTTTCCGCACCGGAGGCTGTCTCCGCCAAGCTCATCTTCATAGCGGTTGGGTCCTTCAATTTGATTTTCAACGCATAAGCTTTGTAGTTTCCTGGATTCAATCGATATAACTCAACTCTTATACGGTCGCTGGTAACAATCTCTGAAGGTATACCAAGCTTGGCTGAAATCCTGCGGTTATAGATCAGTTCAGGCCGGTTCGCCTGAGTCTTTGCTGTTTCGACCAGCTTATTCATCGTAGTGGTAGTCTCTTTATATAGCTTGGCACTAGCGCTGACAGCATCAATGGTGTAAGCTGCGGAGGCCTCTGCCAGAGTCAGCTCTTTTTTTAAGGAAGCTGTTTCATTCACTGGCCCAGCGCTTGGTGTGAATTGTCCTACATCAAGGTCTAGCTGTAGCGGTGGTCGATACCACGACATACATATAAACAAGCCTATGAACGGTGCAGTTAGAAGCATGAAGAAGCGATTTACTCTTTTGACTGGCGTCATCATTTGATCAGATCCATTTCTTTCTTCAAAGCTTCTAACTGTTTGCTTACCTCACTCAATTGCGTATATAGCTTGTTGCTGTTATCTGTCTTGGCACTAGCATTATCTTTAGTGAAGGTTAATAGTTCGTTAAAGCTTTGCACTGTATTCTGCAATTCCTTCACTTCTTCAGAGAGAACGGCAATTTTTGCTTCATAGTCGGTCTTTAAAACGGTAAGCTGCTGCTGGCTCTGAGTACTAAGTTCGGTTAGCACTTGTTGCTTCAGATGGTTCGTGTAGCTGTATACAGCATATACGCCGAGTCCGATCATCATAATCCAGAACAGTAAAAACCATTTTACGGAAGGGCCGTTTCTCGCAGTAGTAGAGCGCGAGCGTACCGGGGACGTTTCCGCTAGCGGTTGCATTTTATCACCTCGGGTTGGTCTTTTTTTCAAGTCCCCATTCTATCAGACTTTGACAAGATTCGCAAAAATGTAAGAGAGTATGAAAACTAGAAAAAGTAATTGCATCCTATTAAACTACTGCGATACAATTTCTATAGATTGGAATTCTGATAGACGTACACAAGGTAACCAGCTAGAGATTATACAGACAAGTCATCATACAGCCTTGCTTGCGTTTTAACCGGAAACGCTGCGGCGCTTTCCTTTCTAGATGATTATATATAGAGCAGGGGGTCAGGGCATTAATGATGAAGGTTTGGCAGGTGGTCATTGTGGGGTGTCATCCTACAAGTATGCTGGGGACAAAATTGATTTTGGAAGAGGAAGAGGGGCTTAAGGTTCTGGGAATGTATTCCACTTGGGACGAAGGCGCTACCATCGTAAGGGAAAAAAATCCCGAGCTAGTGCTAGTAGATTATCATATGCCTGAGGGGAATATTGAGAGTGTGCTGTTAAATATGAAAAAAAGCTCACCAAACTCACATTTTGTCGTGATGACAGATGAAGACGGGCGAGAACTGCTTCAGCCCCTCGTAGAACTAGGAGCCAGCGGGATATTCTCGAAGGGAGCTTCTCCCCGTCAGCTTTTACAGCTGATCCTGGGTTTACGGGAGGGTTTTCTTTCAATGCCGTTGGAATGGATTGAAAAAGGAGCTTGGCCGATTTCGACATTTAAAGGATTAGATGATGTTCTGCAACTGACGGAGACAGAGATGTTTATCATGGAGCGAATCGTTCAAGGGATTACCTACGATAAAATTGCGCTTGAAATTGCGGTAAGCCGTCGGTCCATTGATAATTATTTGCGCAAAATCTATGTAAAGCTCGATGTTTCGACCCGGGCACAAGCGATTGAGAAATTCGCGCTCTTCTCAAGACAAAACAGGCAAATCTACGCCTAACCCACGCTTTACGACATAATGACGTATGGGGTGGAATATTCTTGGAGTAGAAGTAAGAATATCATGTTGAATGGGTAACCATCCCGTCCTTGGATGAGGATGACGAAGCCGTTTCTACTTGGTAACAGGGAAGGGGGATTTCGCATGATTTACGAATTTTCTGCTCGCGCACACACATTGTTGTCGTCATCGCTTCTTAGTATCCGCACCCAAACACGGAGAAGCTCCATGATATCGCTAGCTGAAGAATTACCAGCGGAAGAACTATTCCCATTGTCACTGCTTGCTGAAGCAGCATCTACGGTGATTTCAGCAGATGCGGGAGCACTGCAATATGGTGATCCTGCCGGGTACGGACCGCTTCGGGAGTGGCTTGCTGGGGATTGGCTTAAAGAAAAAGGGGTAAATGTTGTTGAGGGTGGAGTTCTGCTAACAACGGGTAGCCAGCAAGCCATTGATTTGTTGTCGCGGGTGTATATTGATCCAGGAGATCGTGTATTAGTAGAAAATCCAACCTCTCCAGGATTTTTGCAGACTCTTCGGATGCAGGGGGCCGTTATTATTCCTGTACAGGGTGATTTGGACGGGCTTGATCCGGAGCATTTGCGGAGCCAGATCGAGCTCCATAAGCCGAAAATGCTGTTCGCAACCCCTAGCTTTACCAATCCAAGCGGCATTTTATGGAGTTTGGAGAGACGCCGCGCAGTATTGGATTTATGTATCGCATATAACATCTTGATTGTGGAAGATGATTCTTATGGGGATTTGCACTTCCAGAAGCAGGGTGAACAAAAGGCTAAAAGATATCCGTCTTTGTATGCACTGGAAAATATCAGCGATGGCGGACATGTGCTTTATATCGGTTCGTTCAGCAAGACCGTTGCGCCCGCGCTGCGGACGGGCTGGGCGGCAGGCAGCCGAGTCTTGATCAGAATGATGTCTGCGGCTAAGCAGATGGCCGATTGGCAGTCGAGCGCATTAAATCAGCGGCTGCTGCATCATTTATTGGATGTGTCTGCGTTTGATCTGCGTGAGCATATCGCGCAGCTGAATCGAGAGTATAACACCCGTCTGAAGCTTATGGTGGAACTGCTCAAGCGGCCTGCTTGGAAGGGCAGCTCCTATGATCTTCCATCAGGAGGCATGTTCCTGTGGGTCGCACCACCAGAGGGAATGGATGTTATGGCATTGCTCAAATGTGCGCTAGGTAAGGGAGTGGCTTTTTTGCCGGGTCCGTTATGTAGTGTAGATGGAGTCAGCAATCATCTTCGCCTTAACTTCAGCCATCCCGGCCGGGATGAGCTGCTGCTTGGCATGAACCTGATGAGCGAAGCGGTTAAGGAGTTCACGGCACGGAGTTAGGTAGTGGAATGAAAGTTGTGGATGAAATGATGGAGTTATGAATGGCGAAGATGGGAATGAAATGATGGAGTATGAGTGAAATGATGGATTTATGAATGAAATAAAAAAGCGTCAGGACGATTGAGGATTTATCGTAGAGATGAATAGACGGACTGAGGAAGTTGCATAGGTGGATGAATAGACAGATACGTGGACAGATGTATGGATAGACGAACAGACAGATACGTGGGCAGATGTATAGATAGACTAGCAGACAGATATATGGACTGACAGATGTGCTGACGGATGAACAAAAATAATACAAGACACTCATAGAGCTACAACAAGGACAGAATTATTCATCGGGCAAGACGAAGTGCGTGATGTGAGATTAATTAGGGAAATCCTCCCTAAAACTGGTCGATCTGAACTCTAAAATGGACTGTTTAGGGAATTTCTCCCTAAAAAATCAAGGGATGCCCCGTTTTAGGGGTAAATCTGGCGAAAATCAGGGAGTAATTCCCTAAAATGCGGTTTTTAGCGTGTGAATCGAAGAATATTAGGGAGGATTTCCCTAATAACTTAGTGTGCCTTTTTCGGAATGGTGTTTTTAAAGCTTATTTTGCTTTGAATGATTTAGTATTAGTGGATGTTGAATGTAGCATAGGGGTTCTAATGTGAATAAATCAGCAAGAGTAGCATGTTTAAGCAAGAGTAGAGAAAATAGTAATTAATAAATAGCGCTCGTATTCGAAGATTGTAAATAAGTTAGTTAAGTACAGTCAAGTAGAGCTGGATGAGGTACGCAGAGATATGAACGTGGTAAGAGTGAAATGCAAACGTGGTATGAATGAGTTACTAATGTGATGAGAGTGATTTACGAACGTGGGAAAAGCGAGTTACGCACGCGGTAAGAATGAAATACGAATGTGGTACGTATGAGATAGAGCGTGGTACGAACGAGATTCTAGTATGTTAAGAATGCAGTCTGAATGTGATACGTATGAGATACTCATGAGATATGTGTGAAATAAGACATGATACGGATGAGATACTAGTGTATTAAAAATGTAATCTAAATGTGATATGAGTATAGTAAGAGCGTGGTACGCACCAGATACTAATGTGTTATGTGTAAGATAAGAACATGGAATGTACAGAGATAAGATTCAAATAAGATTAGACATACGAAAAAGCATCCCGTAGTTGGGATGCTTTTTGGCGTTATTTAATATGTTATGTGTGCATCAGAATAATAAGTTTAAAGTCTGAGTAAATGATTAGAACCGAGGTAAAAGATTAGAACCCGACTAAAAGAGGTGCTCGATTGATGTACTGTCCAGGTTAGGTTAGCTAATTACTGGGATGATTGCTGTTATTGGGTACGCCGCTTGTTATCGCGGCATATTCAACCAGCGCCGCATGACCGGCTGGGGTTAGGGTATAACGCCCACGGCTTACCCGGTGAAACCAGCCGTAGTAGTTGTTCTGAAGTATAGCGGCGGCGGTGGGTACGCCGCTACGCTTCCGCAGCTCGGCCGGAGTGATGCCGGCTGAGCGGGGAGCGCTTCCTACGGCCAATACGGCCGAAGGAAGTGTGCTTGAGGCAGCGCTAGGGGCACCGCTTCGCGTGCCTGCCGCCGCTGCCCCCCGTGCTGCCGCGTCCCCGGCAGCACGGCTCTCCGGCGCTGAGCTCAGCGCCGGAACCTGTTCAGCGGTGCCCGCCGCTGAACGTTTGGCAGCTGCGAGCGAAGCCTTCGCAGCTGCCTTCTCTGCAGCGGCGGCGGCGTCCGCCTCCGCTGCTTGCAGAGAAAGCGCGACACGCAGCGCTTTCTCACGGTAGGCCGTCACGAGCTTGACGCGCGTGCTGCCGCCGGTGTTGTAGTCTCCGCTGCGCTCGCGGAACTCATAGAGCAGGCGCTCGCGCCGCCGCTTGTTGCTGCGCTGCGCAGGCGGCTTCTCGTCTGGCTCTACAAGCACCTCGACCAGCGGTGCTTTGGTCTTATAAAAGATAACGGTGATCAACCCAAGACCGAGCCGGCGGCATAACCCGCTAAGCTCGCCCCAGCGCTGGTTCACCGCACCTTTTTTATCACGGACACGTTCCACTGCGAGATAGACGATGGGACTGAGCTTCAACCGTTCTACCCCTTGCAGCAGCAAGGCGAGATTGAATGATTTTTTCATCTCCACGATCAGAGGATGCTCAACGTCCTCCCGAATCCCCACCAAATCGCAGGTCCGGACCTCACCTTTGATGCTGTAACCCTGCTTTTCAAAAAAAATCTTCAAAGGAGCGTACAGCTCCGTTTCATGTCGTACCGCCATCTTGTCACTCCCGTAGGCCTTTATTTTCGGGTTTCTCAATAAGGTTTTACAGCCATTTTCTGATTCTCTATTATAGCACAGTAAAAAAGAGGTCAACTATTCCGCGCTTGCCGCATAGGTATGTAATACACTTTTTAACGCTATAGGAGAGCAAGTAGAAGAGCAAGTAGGAGCGCAAGAGGAGGCAGCGAGCAATGGACATTTTTGAGCGTATAGCTTCGTATCGGGCTGAGAACGACCGGTTGGCGTGGAGCGGCACCTTCAAGCAGTATATAGAACTGTTGAGAAAAGACCCCTCTCCCGCAAAAACCGCTCACTCCCGCGTTTATGACATGATTAAGTCGCACGGCGTAGAGGACATAAACGGACGCAAACGGTATAAGTTTTTTGAACAGGAGATTTTTGGACTTGATCGTGCAGTCGAAAAGTTGGTCGAGGAATATTTTCACTCTGCAGCACGTCGGCTTGATGTTCGCAAACGGATTTTGTTATTGATGGGACCTGTCAGTGGGGGGAAATCGACCCTGGTCACGCTGCTTAAACGTGGTTTGGAACAGTACTCGCGGACAGATGCGGGTGCGGTATACGCAATAGAAGGCTGCCCGATGCATGAGGACCCGCTGCATTTGATCCCGCTGGAGCTCCGTCCGGAGATTGAGAAGGAACTTGGTGTACGTATTGAGGGCAACTTGTGCCCATCCTGCCAGATGCGTCTGAGAAATGATTATGCTGGTGACATTGAGCAGGTTAAGGTGACGCGTGTTATTCTGTCAGAAGAAGAGCGGGTAGGGATTGGTACCTTTAGTCCATCTGATCCGAAGTCTCAGGATATCGCTGATTTGACAGGAAGTATTGATTTTTCGACCATTACTGAATTTGGTTCGGAATCTGATCCGCGTGCCTACCGTTTTGATGGTGAGTTGAACAAGGCTAACCGTGGGCTGATGGAATTTCAGGAAATGCTCAAATGCGACGAAAAGTTTTTATGGAACCTGCTGTCACTGACGCAAGAAGGCAATTTCAAGGCTGGCCGCTTCGCGTTGATAAGTGCGGACGAAATGATAATTGCTCATACAAATGAAACCGAGTATAAGTCGTTTATTTCTAATAAAAAGAATGAAGCGCTCCA
Source organism: Paenibacillus sp. FSL H3-0329 (assembly GCF_037963285.1). Lineage (NCBI taxonomy): Bacteria > Bacillati > Bacillota > Bacilli > Caryophanales > Paenibacillaceae > Paenibacillus > Paenibacillus sp. FSL H3-0329. The sequence continues at coordinate 2,005,856 of NZ_CP150150.1, forward strand.
GTCCCGTATGATTGTTATGCCTGTTCCGTATAACCTCAGAGTTTCGGAAGAGGAAAAAATCTACGCGAAGCTGATCGCCCAGAGTGATATGAGTCATGTGCATATTGCGCCACATGCGCTGCGTGCCGCCGCTATTTTTTCCATCCTAACCCGTCTTAAAGAAAGCAAAAAACAAGGTATGGATCTGATCAAAAAGCTGCGGATGTACGATGGTGAAGAGGTCGAGGGCTATAAAGAGGCCGATCTTAAGGAGATGCAAACGGAGTATTTAGATGAGGGCATGTCCGGAATTGATCCGCGTTATGTTATCAACCGCATTTCCAGCGCTCTGATCAAAGGAGATCTGCAGTGCATGAACGCACTGGATGTTCTGCGGGCGATAAAGGATGGCCTGGATCAGCATCCATCGATTACAAAAGAGGAGCGGGAGCGTTATTTGAATTTCATCTCCATTGCCCGCAAGGAATATGATATTTTAGCGAAAAGCGAAGTACAAAAGGCATTTGTCTACTCCTTTGAGGAATCTGCAAAGACACTTTTTGAAAATTATCTAGATAATATCGAAGCTTTCTGCAATTGGTCGAAAATTCGTGATCCGCTGACGGATGAGGAAATGGAGCCGGATGAGCGGTTAATGCGTTCGATTGAAGAGCAAATTGGTATCTCTGAGAATGCAAAAAAAGCGTTCCGTGAAGAGATCCTGATCCGGATTTCCGCGTATTCACGCAAAGGGAAGAAATTCGAGTACAACAACCACGACCGCCTGCGGGAAGCGATTGAGAAAAAGCTGTTCACAGACCTCAAAGATATCGTCAAAATCACCACCTCGTCCAAAACACCTGATGAAAGTCAGCTCAAACGAATCAATGAGGTATGCGCCAGACTTATTGATGGACATCACTACTGCCCAATCTGCGCCAACGAGCTGCTGAAATACGTGGGAAGTCTACTAAACCGTTAAAAAGAGTTCATTTATGCGGGGTGTTCCAAAAGCCATGAAAATGGCTGTGGAGCACTCATTTTTTTGTCCTTCCATGTTTTATCTGCCTCCTTTTACCCTCCTAATGTTGATCTAAACGCCGCCACCCATCTGACTAATTTGGCTGTTGTGCGTAGGAAGTTGCTAAAGGACACAGGAGACCCTAAACGTAGATTGTGAGCATATTTCGCAGGCTATCGGGCCCCATGGTCGCTATTAGCAGGAAAAACCCTAAATATGAGCCTTTTTTTGAGTAATAGCTGCATTGGAGTCCGAAACTCCGCTCAAAAGGCGATATTTTGGAAAATAACGTCATCTGGGTCCTTTAGTCAGTCGTAGGGAGCAACTGAAGTGTAAGTAGGTTACGTGAATCCAGCGTTGTCTACTTCGAGGCTTAACCAAAATGATGGTGACTAAGAATACGCAGAGTTGTGATCCTTCTGTAAATGGAGGGGCACGCTGCTCTGTTTTTTTATACAGGCAATAATGCAGCTCAGCAAAACAGGAACAGTCCATCTCATGCGCAGTTGATATAATGAAATCACCGTACGGGGGAAGGCTGGTGCTGCACTTGAATTACAGTAAAGATATAGAAAAATGTGTTGAATATATAGAAGCTCATATCAAAGAAAATATAACGGTGGAAGAAATAGCGACTGAGGTCGGATATTCGGTGTATCATTTTTGCCGAGTGTTCAGCTTGTGCAAGGAAATGTCTGTGATGGAATATGTGCGGAGCCGAAAATTATCCTTAGCCTCAATTGAATTATTTGCTGGAAAAAAGATCATTGATATTGCGCTGGACTATGGTTTTGAAACACAAAGTGGCTTTACTAAAGCTTTTCGCAAAACCTTTGGTTATAGTCCGACACAATATGCGGCGCGGATGGATGGGTTTAGTAAAGGAAATTCAATATTTGATATCGGAGGTTATATTATGAATCCTGTTTTTGTTCGTAAGCCTGCTTTTAAGGTGGCTGGTTATGGTATCCAAACTAATGTTGCGGGTAGTATGTACACTAAGGATATTGCTTCTTTTTGGAGCCATTATGAGGGTGAAAACCTGGAGTCCAAAATGTATAAAATACTAAACCCGCCTAAACACGGAGAAGTTGGTTTATGTATTCCGTCTTCAGATAACGGCAATGCCACCTATCTTTTGGGTGTTATTGTTGAGGACTACTCCAAGGTAGAAGCTGATATGTTGACGATGGATGTGCCAGAAGCCGAATATGCCGTGTTTACAACACCTCCGGTGGATACTTCAACGGATACAGAGCAAATACAGTTTGCCCAAGTCATAAAAAGCAGCTGGAAGTACATCTTCGAAGAATGGTTTAAGGATAGTGGTTACGTTTATGACGAGACTAAGCTGGATTTTGAGTTTTACGATGAACGCTGCCATTCGCGGCCAGATACAGTGATGGAGATTTACGTTCCTGTGAAAAAGTTGACTGAATAGTCGATAAGGGCAAATACCGCTCGGTGATAATTGTAATTTCTGAAATGTTTGGACTTTATGTCGCTGACAAAGGCGAACGCTACGCGCCTACATTTTTAAACTTCCTTACGTTACGTTCACCTGGGCATTTGCCATGTGCAGTTATTAAGTCGATATGAGGGTGTCGATGAAGGTCCGCAGCGTGTTACCGCTGCGGGCCTTCTTTTTTAGGAATTCCCATATGGGAAACGTAGATACCTTGGAGGAGTTATACATCGAAATTAATACGTTTGACGAGTATGATCTTCCGTAGTTTAATAGAGTCAATTAATAAGGTAATTCGAAAATAACGGAGAGTGAAGCAGATGATTAGAGAAGCGAGAGCAGATGACTGGCAAGACATAGAGGAATTATTAGAACAGTTGGGATATCCGAATACAGAAATGTTCATGCAAGAAAAAATAGAAAAGCTAATCCTACATCCGGATGAGGAATTATTGGTTTTTGAGGAAGATGATAAAGTGGTAGCTTGTATTTCCATGCATTACATACCCCAATTAGGTCTGGTAGGAGAGACTGCAATTATAAGTTATCTTGTGGTGAGTAATGCCATTAGGAGCAAAGGAATTGGACGTAAGCTTGAGGAGTATTGCGCTGAATTAGCTAGAAAAAGAAACTGTGATAACATTCAGGTACATTGTCATTCCAGAAGAACTGATGCGCATAGATTTTATGCTCGGCAAGGATTTGTTGAGGCTCCAAAATATTTCTCGAAGTCGTTAAAAGAATCTGAATCCTCATTTTAGCCAAAGCAAAAAGCGGCAGACCAGGGTGTTAATACCCGTTTAGGTCTGCCGCTTTTTAATTCTAAATAAACTTCCGCTGCACCTTTTTGCCATCGTATGAAAAACGCGCCTTTTTGTCTTCCACAACCGTCTGTAGATGAACCGTCCGCCCCCATAAAGAGTAGATGTGAGGGAGTGTGCGCTCCAGGTACTTCAGATCCAGCTCGATGCTTTCATAGCGATGAGTTATAAATAATTCACCATTCTTCTCGAAGTCTGCATCCTCAATGACCAAGTAAGGAGACCCCCCATTGACCCGGGCGAGCACCAGTTGATCGCGTACATTTTCCCATGCTTTATCGGTGATTTTCCATTCGGGGCCTTTTTTCTCAAAAACATAAAGATCGAGGTCGTTCACCAATTCCTTAGATAGATAGCTGCGGATAAAAGAGGTATCGGATTCCAGCTCACGTACTTCAAAGATTTTCTCGCGGTCCCAGCGGCGTTCGATGTCTTCAAAGATTTTCAGCCCCAGATAGTAAGGATTCAGGCTTTGCCGTGAGGGCTGCACGACGGATGAATTCAGTTTTGCGTATTCCACTGTTTCCTCTTCGGTCAGATCTAGTTCGCGAACGATGCGCTGATGCCAGTAGGAAGCCCAGCCTTCGTATTGCTAAGGTGCTTACGAGTAATTGTGAAATAAAAGTGATTCATAAGAGAAATAGGAGGATTCTGCCATTAAAAGTCGAATTTAACTGTTAAAATACTGAAAGATAGTGGGGATAGTATGAAAGGATATTTGTTTCCTAAAGGTTCTGAGTGGAGAAAATGGGATTTACATGTACATACTCCTGCTTCTTTTCATTGGAAGGGTCAAAGATTTGCAACAATGACACAGGATGAAAGAAAAGCATCATTTAAAACTATGCTTAACACAATTAACGATTCGGATGTATCTGTATTCGGTATAATGGATTATTGGACATTTGATGGTTATTTAGAATTTATGAAGGAAGTTAATTTGGAAGGATGGGAATTAAAGAAAACAGTATTACCTGGTATGGAACTCAGAATTGAGTCACCTACGAATTACAGGTTGAATATTCATGTTATACTTTCAAATTATTTAACAGAACAACAATTGTATGATTTCAAATCCCATCTAAAGCTAGGGGTTGTGAATAGGCAGATATCAAACGAAGCATTGATATCTCTTTCAGACCATCTAGGTGCTGATAAGAAACGTGCACGTGGCTTTAAAGATCCAGATAATATGGATGAAGCAGATAAATTAAAGTTTGGGTCAATGGTAGCTGAGGTAACAAAGGAGTCTTTTGTATCAGCAATGAGCAGCATACCTCAAAACCAGGGCTATGTTCTTCTTCCTTATGATACAAGTGATGGATTAAGTAAATTAGACTGGAAGACATTTCCTATATCAGATACTTTTTTTTTAGGACTAGCTCATATATTTGAGACAAGAAAACAAGAAACGGTAGACCTTTTTATTGGTAAACAAACGTCTGAAAATGCTGACTTCATTAAAGATTTTCAAGCGGCATTGAATAATGCACATAAACCTGGAATTGCAGGTAGCGATGCCCATAAATATTCGGAATACGGAATATATCCGAGCAATAAAATGACGTGGATAAAAGCTGATCCTAATTTTAATGGATTGAGACAAATTATTCATGAACCAGAAACCCGTGTATGTATATCAGAAAATAAACCAAATCAGAAGATATCGTATTTGGTTATCGATAAGATTAGATTTTCTGATACCCGCCAAACAAAAGAATTTAGCGATCAATGGATTGAACTAAACGATGGACTTAATGTAATAATTGGAGGAAAGTCTTCAGGTAAGTCCTTGCTCCTTCATTATATTGCTAAGACTATTGATCCCAAGCAGGTAAAGGAAAAGTTGGGAAATGAGTTGTACGATTTTGAAAAAAATGAAAGCTTTAATTTTGAAGTTAAATGGGCTGATGGTACTACGAACTTTTTGAAGGACGAGGATGACAGTAGAGCAATGCATCAGATTACATATATACCTCAATTATATATACATCAATTGGCAGATGAAGAGGGACAAGGTAATTTAAGAGATATAATTTTAGATATTTTACTTCAAAATGATTTATTTAAGGGATTTTTCCATAATAAAATGGAGGATATAGCAAGGAGTTTTAAAAATATAGAACAAGAAATAATTTCATTATTCATTAGTAAAGAAGATATTGAAAACAAAACTGAAGAAATTAGTAAAATGGGTGATAAAAATTCAATCATTATGGAAATCCATAAAATTCAAAGTGAAATAAATGAATTGAGGTTTAATTCTGGATTTTCAGAAAAGGAAGAAGAACAATATAAAAATTTGATGAAAATTAGAAATGATAATGCCACGGAAATGTATCATTTAAATTGGGTGCTAGAGTCGTTGACAATTTTCGAAAGGGAAGTAAAACATCATACATCTATTTATTTAATGCAAATTCAACAAGAAATCGATAAATTGAATAAACAAACCACGTTCGAAGAAAAAAATAATTCATTAGTAAAAGTAATTGTTGATGAATTAGAAGCTAAGCTTCATCCTACAATGAGTGAAATATCTAAGCATGTAAAGTATGATGAAATAAACTTATTGATTTCTCAAGCCAATAAACTAAGTGAGATAATTGAATTGGATTTATCTCCATTTTTAGCGAAGTTTAAAAATAGATCTCGGGCAGAAGAACTTCAAAAGAGTCTGGACTATCAAATGGATTTATTAAATTCTATAACCGAAAGTGAGAAACAATTAGTCTTAGAAAAAGAAAAGTATGAAGAACAAATCAGTCGTATAATTGAAGAATATTCATTAATTATAAATAAACGTGAAGAGGTAGTACAAGAACTTAATAAATCAGAATATAATAGTATCTCTGAGGACATGAAATTAACTACAACAAATTTATTTGACACAAAAAAATTCTTTAAACAATTTACTGAAATGTTTAACAGGCAGAAAAAGTTATATAAAGGTTTACCTGGATGTTTTGATGAAAATGATGAAATTATCTTTACAACATTGGGTGAACACGAATTGAAAATCAAGAATATTTTTCTGAATATTTTAACTAATAATGAATTGAAACTTAAAAGTACATATGAATTAAAAGCAGCTGTACTTGCTTTGTTTTCTGATTATTATTATTTTGATTTTAATCTTAGTCAGAAAAATGATTCTTTTATTCATATGTCTCCTGGTAAAAGAGGAATGATTTTATTACAGCTTTTTTTGCATCTTAGCAATTCTACACATCCTATATTAATCGATCAACCAGAAGACAATCTTGATAATCGAACTATCTATACTGAGTTAAATGGATTTATTAAAAGTAAAAAAAATAATCGTCAAATTATAATCGTTACCCATAATGCTAATCTTGTAGTTTTAACGGATGCGGAACAAGTTATTGTTGCAAATCAAGCAGGACAACAGGTTGAAAAAGAAAATGAAAAGTATAGGTTTGAGTATGTTTCTGGAGCTTTAGAATGTGCCTTTATTGATGATAATGCTGTTGGTACGCTCTATAAAAAAGGGATAAAAGAACATGTATGTGAAATACTTGAGGGTGGCCAGGAAGCTTTTGAAAAACGCGAGCGTAAATATGGTTTTTAATTTTCAATATTCCCTTGATTCTTATCAAGGGTTTTTTCTTTGTTTATTTTTGCTAATCTATATAACATATGATCTTTGCAATAATCATGAGTTCCAAATGCACCTAAATCATGAATAATAATTTCATAGTTATTTTTTGGGCCAATTCCTTCCTTACAATAATCACAGAAAGCCATAATATTTACCTCCTTAGTTTGGTTGTAATCACCATTATTATCATATGCTTGAACCTTTAGACAATATATGTTGCACACTATTACCCTCATTGTCTGATTATCCTTCGATTAAACAAATAGCAGTTCAACATCCAACTCCTCCTCCCCCAAAACAGTCACCTTCGATACCAGCGTTCGAAGCAGCACCTTAGCCTCCTCAACAGGCAGCGCTTTTATCGCATCCAGAACCGTCTTAATCTTGCTCTCAAGCATTTCCTTCAGCTCTTCCACCTGTATTTTCGCTCCCTGTTCATTCGAACTTTGATTCTCTTGAATAATCTGTTCCATCCGCTGCTTCTCCTCGTTAAGATCCTGCAATTCAATCAGTCCAGCGGTATAGGCTTCGACCTTCCGCTTATAACGACTTTTAGCTGCTGTGATTTGTTGATCGCCACGGCTGCTGTGGTTGCTACGGGCTTTCTCAACGAGATGAGGAACTAACTCAAGGCTAAGTGAATCAGATAAACCTGCTAACCCCTGCAAAAACCAGGACTCCACTTCATCGGCTTTGTACTGCTTGCTTGTACAGGTTCCTTTGTTCTTATTAGCAGAACAGCGGTAGACGCGGTAACGTCTGTCTCGTGATCCTGACCAACCAATGCTCATTCCTGAGCCGCAGTTTCCACATTTCAGTATGCCGCCGAGAAGATGAGGGCTGGTCTGGGCGCGGGGGGCGATGCTTGGTCTGTTCATTTTGGTCTGCACTTTTTCCCAAGTGTTCTTGTCGATAATAGTAGGTAGGCAATCGTCAATGACAATCCAATCTTTATCGTCATTTATGGTTCTTTTCTTCTTGCTTGAATCCACACGATTCCATACAAAAGTACCTTTATAGACAGGGTTGGTAAGCAACAGTTTAACGGAACGAATCGACCATTCTTTGTTGTGCCTGGAAGGGATACCTTCTTCGTTCAGTTGTCTGGCAATTGCGAAGAATCCCATTCCTTGATTGAGGTATAGTTCATACATTTGACGCACATTCTTTGCCTCTGGTTCATGGATGACAAGGACTTTGTCTTCAAGGCGATATCCGTAGGGACTCTGGGTCAGCCATTTCCCCTGGTTAGCTGCATGGAACATATTGTCCAGGACACGTTCCCGAATACGCTCACGTTCAAATTCTGCGACAGCGCCTAGTACTTGAAGTGTCAAACGACCTGATGGTGTATTCGTATCAAACGATTCACTGATCGAGATAAACGCGACTTGATGCTGTTGGAACATATCAATCAGCGTGAGCAAATCGAGCAGTCGGCGGCTCATCCGATCCAGTTTGGTCACCATAACTTTTGAGATTTCACCATTCTCTATGTATGTCATCAACCGCTTAAGCTGAGGACGATCTGTGCTTTTTGCAGAGTAGCCATCGTCAATGAACAACATTACCTCGTCTGACCAGCCCATGGCCTTGCAATAGGCTTTAAGGCGCTCCTGCTGCTCATCCAAGGAAACACCCTCACGTGCTTGCTCATCGGTGGATACGCGGCAATAAATCGCCACAAAACGGCTTGTGGTGCTCTCTACATTCATTGGCTGATCCTCCTGAAGGGCTGGTCCTTTATTCTATGCGCCAAAAATTAGATTTACGATTATAGGGTTGTCCTCGTCGTTCCTCTACATAGGTTGTATTAAAGGGGGAAGGCACGATGGACCTGAAGATCCGTTTTACTGTCAACACTCCTTCGCAGCAGATCTGTTTTGGCAATCTTAAGGAAATCGAACATTCCGAAACATTTGAGAAGTTAGCGGAACACTTCGCTTCTTGGGAGAAGACGCTAAAAGAAAGAGCAGCTGCACATCTACTTACTGAGACCATTGGCTCAGAACACGCTAGTGGGTATCAAATTAGCTTTGTTCATAAAGAAGAGAGTCTTCCTGAGGTGGGATAGACTCTCCTTTTTTTGCATGGCAATGAGTCTGATAATGCAAGCAAAAAGGGAGCTAACCTATTGCTGGTTAGACTCCCCTTTAGTTCGATCATTATTCACGGCTATAAACGCATATTTATGAGTATGAAGCTAGTTCTCTTCACGATGGTAAATATTTGTTCATGGTTATGAATACTTTTTCTTAAAGAAGCACATATTACCAATTACCGAGGTGAGGAGGTGTAATGAGACAGAAAGGCCTCGGCTCCTTCTTCGACACATCGAAGCAAATATTCAACGGCATCAGGTTTATAGTTTTGCAAATTTACAAGAAGTTCGTATACCCGATCAAGTCGCATCTGAATCTCATCTCCGCTGTCCGCAGGAAACGGGATTAAGTTAAGGTCCTTTTGAAGTTGTTCCAGAACACTAAGAGTTATGTTTTGAGTTTTACCTGTTTCCAGATTGGAAAGATAGCCCGAGGAAACGCCGAGTTCATTCGCATAAGCGTTAAGACTAATGCCTTTCCGATTTCGGATCTGACGAATTTGTTGACCGATTTCCTGCATACGCAGCCTCCTTTAAATTCAAATACTAGAAAGGGATTGAACCTATGAAAAAAAGGTACCAAGAGATTCAGGATGCCCAAATTCATTCCGTGAAATACGTGAATGATCCCGCAGCGGCCAAACAATATCACGATTTGTTTCTTGAGGTCATCCAGCGAATTGTTGAAGAAGAAATGAATAAGCGCAATCAGGAGCTTCAATGAAGACGGCGTTGTATGCAAGACATTCAATAAATGAAAAAATCCAAAAAACCTCAATGAGGTCACAGATTAGTGAAGGAGAACTTGCCGCGTTCAAACAAAAATTATTTATCGATGAAAGATACCTTGATCCCGAAGTTTCGGCGCGCAGCAATAGCAGATTTCAGAGACCTAAGTTACATCGACTATTGTCTGATATCCAGACGGGCATCGTGCAGAATGTGATTGTTAGCAGACGTTGTCGTTTGGCACGCAATTTGAGTGAGCATCTTGAGATTTACGATATTTTTAGAAAGTACAAGATCAGAGTTATCTTCTCGGAGGAAAGCGAACCTCCAATGATTTATTCCGAGGAAGGGGAAATTCTTGAGGCCATCTTCGGAGCGAAGAACGAGCTGGAGGGGGATAAGATTGTTGAAGGGATCAAAGCGGGTAAACGAGCAAAAGCGAAGAAGGGAGGGAACCCAGGAGGCCAAACGCCTTATGGCTACAGCTTAATCAAAGCAGAAGATAAAAGTGGCTCTGGAATAATGAAGAAAGAGGAAAAGCAGATTGCAGTGATCCGAAATATGTTCAATGTATTTCTCGCTCAAGATTTCAAGTCATTCGCTAATTATGTGAAGTACTTAAAATCACAACGAATAATCCCCCAGGAATGGATTGATTCTCGGGTACGTGGGATGTTCGGTAATCAGTATTACAATGGATATCTGAGTTATGGGGATGTGCGTACAGCGGTTCCTCACCTGCGTATTTTTGAAGATGAAGACTGGAAGAAGATTCAGGAGAAGTTCGCAACTTACTCAACTGGACGGACGAATGTCAAACATCATGTCGTATATCTACTTAAAGACAAAATCACCTGTTCAATATGTGGAGATATGATGATAACCCAAAATTATAGTTATAAAGACGTTGAGGGGTTATACGTATGCAAGAAGCACGGTCTTAGGATTAAGAAGAAGGAAGTTGAAGGAGGCTATTTACAAGCAGCCAAGGAGTTTCTCTTAAGTGAGCTACCATTGGAATTAGACAAACGGTTTCCAAAATATGTAGCTGGAAAAACAACAGATTTAGAAAACAGACTATTTCAGTTAAAGTTCGATCTCAGTACCATCGGTTCTTCGTTAATAACAAAAACCAAGCACTATATGCTTGATAAGTCGAATAGCAATAAGGATGAATTAAAAATGATAAAGCATAGATATCATCTCATACAGGAGGATATTAGTTGCATTAAGGGTGAAATTGAAACGTTTAAAGGCATGGTGAAATACGCTTCATCACCTAATTTGAAAGCGGCCGAGTTTGTTCTGGAATCCAGATTATTGGAATTTGAGGGAGACGAGTTAATCCAATTTCTTATATCAATGAGTGCAGGGATTATGGCAAATACCAAAATACTGAGAATTGAATGGAGTCATGGTCAAAGTAAATACACGGAGGTGGATATTTGATTATAACTGACTTTATAAAACCTGGAATGAAGGGTGCATTTTACGGAAGGCATTCGACGGATAAGCAAGAAATGGATTCCCAGGAAAGTGCTTGTGAGGAGTTCGTAAAGCGGTATGAATTAAGTCTCATGGGCAGTTATTTAGATAGTGCGGTATCGGCAAGAAAGAAGGAGTTGAATGAACGGCCAGAGTTAAAAAGATTGCTTGATGATGCACAGAAGAGGGTATTTGATTTTGTTCTGGTATGGGCTGAAGATCGGTTGGCAAGAAATACTAGAGAACACCGTGAAATTCGCAAGAAATTTCTGGAGTATAAAATTCCCGTATATGTGCTTCACAATAATACCCGTTATGACGAAGGTGAGTTATTATCGCAAACTATTCGCGACAGTTTCTCACAGTATCAGGGGGACAAGATTGCTGGAGATACACAACGAGCGATGAGAACATTAAATCGAGAAGGGCAATGGACGGGCGGCACAGCTCCATATGGATATAGGTATCTTAAGGATACGAAGAAATTTGAGACCATTCCTGATGAAATAGAACATGTGGAAAATATATTCTCTCTCTACAAACAGGGGAATTTGGGTTTCAGGGCAATTGCAGGAATGTTGCCCAAAGAGTCAAGAAGAGGGCGGGACTGGAAGTGGAATCATATCAAAGAGATTATAACGAATCCTTTTTATGCGGGAGTATTGACGTTAAATCGTCGCAATTCCATTTCTCATTTAACCGTAAATAAAGAAATAACGGAGTGGCTACAAGGAACCAATACTTCTATTGAACCCGTTGTGACACTTGAGGAGTGGAAAACAACCTGGTTCATTTATAAAAATCGTAGAGATTATTATGATGGTGAAGAATCTTTGAAGAACGCAGGGCTTAAATTTGCTCAATTCTATGTCACAAAGAATGTATTGAATGGACTGCTGTATTGTGCAGATTGCAACGAACGTTTGAAATGTAAAGATATGACCTCCGAGAATAAAGACAGCGGGAAGGTCTACGGTGATATTTTTTATATCTGCAAGGAGTGTAACTATAAGGTAGGGTCGGAAAAATTATTGCCGATTATTAAAGCCATATGGAGAAAAACCCAGCGGTCAGTCGACGTTACGAGGATTTCGGAAGTTGTATATGTTCGATTTCAAAATGAAGTAGCTAGCATACAGCATCGAACGGAAATTTATGAAAAGCAAATTCAAGAATTCTCAAACAACAAAGTGCATTACGAATCATGGATTGAAGAGTATGGAAAGATGAAAAGTGAAGATAGGGATGTCTACGAGGCGTTCAGTTTAGCTAATGCCTATAATGAGAAAAACTTATTGGCTGCTAAGAAAATGTATGCACGCTACACACATAAACTGGATTTTTTAAAACAAGATAAGGAGATGGTTATTCAAGAGACAGAGAAGCTTATGAACATAATAAAAAGTGATCATGAAGGATTACCTGTCCATGACGTGAAACAATTACTGCAATTTGCTCTAGCTTACCTGACTATTGATCAGAACGGGAAAATTGAATACGCGATTAAGTCAGAATTATTGTGAACCGTTCTCTATATTGGAGGCGGTTTTTTGTTGTGTTGAAGGATTAAATTGTAAGATCACGAAAAATAAAATATGAGAAAATAATGAATGTGAAATGAAGAATAATGATGAACGGGAATAGGTTTTCTGTTCAAGTAATGAGTAAAGTGCATGTGAACGATTCGATTATTCTTTTGGCTTATTGAGAAATTAAGAAATGAAACTAATTTTATGAACAGAGTTCAGCAGGTTGTGAAGCTATATGAAGGCAGACATGATTTGTTCGGAGAACTGATAAAAGAATCAAAAGTTTCAATACCGATGATAAAGGAAATACTTTATTGGTCTGATGTCGTCAGGGATTCTCGCAATGCAATTCATTTTGGAGTTGAATCGGCGTTTCCAAATACATACGAGAAAACGGTCGTTCTGCTGATGAGCGCTTCATCCAATTTGAAAACTTTATACAAACTCAAAGGGATAGCAGATATGCTCCATGATAAAGGTAATGTTTAAGCTACGGTGAGTTAAAGGTTGATTGTGGTAAGTTTCTCGGTAAGTGTATCAGGATCAATCAGTCATTTGTAACAATATTAAGGTAAGCGTATAGGGGACCGATCGTAACCCTATACGCTTACCTTAACAGATAAAGACAAAATCATTGCCGTAACAGCGTTTATTACAAAAAAAAGAACAGATACAGTATCCTTTACAAGGAAACTGATCAATTCCTTTCGGCAAGTGTGTATGATGGAATTTATAATTACGGTAAGTGTATAATTGTTAGGGTTCATCTAGTTCTGAGGTTTCTTTATTGTCTTTACTAACCTGATCATTGTACTGGTCCAGAGATTCATGATCCCAAGGCTCAGACTGATTTTCACGTGTTGAGTCTTCTAACGTTAAGGTTTCAAGTGACTTCGTATTTTTCGGAGTTCTTGTTTTTCTCGTTTTGGGCTCTGTTTCGTCGGGGTTGCTTAAAGTATCCGTCTCCAGTTCACTTTTATCTTTCATTTTTCTTGAACTTGGTTTTGCTGCTTTACGTAAAAGTTGTGCATTCTCTTCTTTGAGTTTTTGGATCTGAGCTTTCTGATTTACGTTGATGGATTTGAGTTTCTGAATTTCCTGCTGCAATAATTCGTAGTTATGAGGTAATTGACTGTTTGATTCAGCCTCTTCGATAAATGCGCCTCCATTTTGTGGGGGGAATTGTTGTAGGTATTGCTTCACCTCTTTAAATGTATCCTCGAAATAACTATGTACTCGTTTTCCAATGTCGTAGTACATTTTGGCCTGACCTTCTTCAATTTTACTCAGAAATTGTTTTGATGAAACAGGCTCATTGCTTCCCATTGTTAATCCCCCTCTATTCATTCCTTTGTTTATATTTATGGTGAAGTCTTCTCAGTTATGTTGTCACTTGTACTAAATCCGTTATCTGTAGGGAATAATATTGCCCGTCAGGGAGGTGTTATAATGGCAAGAAGAAGACGCAGCAGATCTTACAGAAGCAAAAAAGGAAGCTCAGAAGTGATCTTGGTATTGATAGCATTTCTGATCTTTGTAGCATTCAGCATAATAAAGGCTATTGTATCGGCCTTTCAAAATATAGAATCGTTTTTCTCAAAGCAAAATTCTCTGGTTCAAACAGCCTTTATTATAGCTTTGGTAGGTTTGTGCTTGTTATCGGTTTGGATTATTCATGAAGTAAAAAATAAAAGAAAGTTGGAACTTATTAGCCTTCAAATGGAACGTGAGCAGGAAGAGAAAAGGCAGATATCACTCTTGAGGAATTTGGATTATCTAAAAAAAATGTGTCCTTTTGAATTTGAAGAGTATATGGCACGTGTATTTCGTTGTGCTGGTTTTGATAGCGAGGTAACTAAGCGTACTGGAGATGGTGGCAAAGACATTATTCTTCGGAGAAATGGGGAAGTACGATTAGTGGAGTGCAAAAGATACACATCTCCTAAGGTAGGCAGACCAGATATTCAAAAATTCCACAGCGCGATAATTGATTTCAATGCAGTTGAAGGATTCTATATAACAACAGGTGAATTCACTAAGCAGGCATTAGAATGTGCAGAAAATAAATCAATTCTGACTGTTAACGGTGAAGAATTAATGAAACTAATCGAGCAATATGTTGGATTTGAAAAGGAGGTTCTTGAACATTGAGTTCAAGACCTCTTTTTGGGGTGAACGAGTGTTCTTCTGAGTATAGAGGATTCAGCACTCAGCACGTAGAAAGATAACTCTTAACCTATAAGTGATAAGCTTCATTGAATATAGTATAAATTATGCTTGAAACAAGTGTGAAATAATACATAACAAGGAAGTGTAAAACAAAATGTCAAATTTGGTTGTCAGAAACAATGAAGAAGATATCCTCTCGGAGATTCGAAAAGATGGTTTTTATATTGAAAGAGTAGAAAAAACGCCAGAAAGGTGTATGCTTGCGGTTCAGCAGACAGGCTATGCCTTACAGGTGATTCCTAAGACTATGCATACTCCTGAATTATGCTTAGAGGCTGTGAAACAGAAAGGTAGGGTGATTAGATGTATCTCAGCAGACCTAATGAATACGGAAATCTGTATGGAAGCCGTTAAAAATGATGGAATGGCGTTACTTCATATACCAAATGAATTTTGTAGTAGTGAATTATATCTAGAAGCGGTAAGACAAAATGGACTAACTCTTCGCCGTATCCCTAAGGAAAAAAGATCAAAAGACCTTTGTGCAGTAGCTATTTCACAAAATGGTAAAGCGCTAGAATATGTGCCAGACACACTTATTTCAAAAGAAATTATCGAGAAGGCTGTTGAGCAGAATGGTTTGGCTTTAGAGTTTGTGCCAGACAGTCATAAAAGCGAAACATTATGTGCTCAAGCAGTTGATAATAATGCATTAGCATTAGAATATGTGCCAGATCATTTTAAATCAAAAGAGCTTTGTGAATTGGCGGTACATAAAAATTGGCGATCTTATTTGTACGTAGAGGAAAGTGTGTTTTCGGTACAAGCGTGTGTATTCTTTTTAGAAAGCCTTAATCGTAAATATTTCGATCACGCAGAAATGTCATCTAGTGATCGTACTTATATCAGAGCAATTGTTAGACGCTTTCCAGAAAAAATTAACAAAGATCCACGGATCATTGAATTGGAACGACAAATAGAGGTACGAACAATAAACCTGAAATTTTACAAGAAAAAAATCAAAAAATTTATAGTAGAAGAACAAATCCACTATAGAGAAAAAAGTGAAACTGTAGAGTTTGAATCTTTTGCACATTTCTATGAATATGTAGGCGGAGATTTAGAAAATGCGAATTTATATGATTGTGATTTTTTAGATGTCAATCTGTCCGACTTTAACATAGAAGGAGCTTTGATTCGCAATGATGTCTTGCTGGCGCAACAGATTTATGATGACTCATTTTATCATGCCGCATTCAGAGAGTATAATGAAGAATTTGGTGTGATGCTATCTGCTAAAAATGAGGTTGTTAAAGCTAGTGCCATTTTGCATGATTCCGATATTGATATTACTCTGAATGATGACAGAAGAAAGATTTACTATGTAAGCGACATACACATTGATCATAAACTTATTAGAAAATTTCCAAAGCGTGCAACAAAGCAGGAAGTAGTATGGTTTATTAGGAAATTAGTACGTCAAATGGTTAATACGGCTACACAGAAATCTTCAGCTGATTACTTGTTGCTAGCAGGGGATGTTTCTTTTAATTATGAAGTCTCAGCTATTTTTTATGAGGAATTGGCGAAGCTATGGAATCCGAGTCATATTGTAGTTGTGCTTGGAAATCATGAATTATGGGATTTTAACCGAAATGGTAAACCAGATGATTATAGCAAGAGTTTAGAAGATATTGTTTATAAATATCGGGAGCTATTCTCTGCGCTAAATATCTGTTTTTTGCATAACGAGTTATTAATACTGAAGGATGGGCAGCAGGTAGTCATTAAAGAAGAAGAATTATTAACATTACCAGCAGAAACACTGAAAGAAACTTGTTTGAAAAGTTCGCTTAACATCTTCGGGGGATTGGGTTTTTCAGGATATAATTCAAGTTTTAATGCAACGAATGGAATCTACAGAAATACGATTACCTCTTTGGCAGAGGATATTGAGCAAACCAAACGTTTTGAAACAATCTATACGATATTAAATAACGCTATAAGTATCAAGCCGATTATTGTTCTAACCCATAACCCAAAAGAAGACTGGAATAGAGAAGACTACAATTCTCAATGGATATATGTAAGTGGTCATACGCATCGAAATGAGTATTGTTGTTCTGGAGATCATACAGTATATGCAGATAATCAAATTGGATATAAGGGTCTAAAGGCTGGACTGAAGTATTTTGCACTATCTGGAAAATGTGATATTTTTCTGTATCATCCAGATGGGATTCATACTATTACACGGGAGCAATATATCGATTTCAACAGGGTTTTAGGGATCAATATGACCTTTAATAGAACAAACGGTAAAATCCACATGCTCAAAAGATCTGGTATTTATTGTTTCATATTTGAAAATAACAAGAATAGAAAATTGAGTTTATTGAACGGAGGTGCAATAAAATCATTAGAATATAGTGGCATAGAGTATTATTTTGAAAGGATGAACTTTTATTCTGATGCTATTAAGTTAATATTCACGGATTATTACAAAGCACTAAATTCAATATCGAATAGCATAAAAGCATTTGGCGGGTCTGGCAATATCCATGGCTGTATTGTTGATATTGATTTCTTTAATCATGTATATTTAGACCTTAAAGACGGAACAGTGAAGCCATATTATGCTGAATCCATAATTGACAAGTATGAATACGAAAATATTAAAGCTTTATTGAAAGCAAAACGGCCCGATTTGCATAGAAATTACGAAAAACTTCTAAAAGCTGGCACTGAAACGGCTTTGCAGTTGAGGGAGAATCTGAATGTTACAAGTATAGAAACATCACAGTATGTGCCAGAGACTTCAATGTATAAACCCTCCAAAATAATGAGGTCTCTGCAATATTTAAAGGATGATAATGTTATACGATATTGGAACGATGAAGTGATAGAATTTTTTGAAAAAGGTAATCACGAGTTAGATAAATATTCAGTCAGCAGACCTTATGTAGCTTTGCCAGAACATAATAATTAGTGTTCCTTATAACAAGATGCTGTCTCAATTGGAATTCTTCGGCATTAGGAAAAATTACCGAACAGAAGATCAGCATCTGGCTTGTTGAGAAAGCAGAATTATACGACAAAAGATAGCCTAGCCCATGTGTAATTACATTGTGGGCTAGGCTATTCTTCATCTGGGTCGATTCCCAAAATACATAATGGGACATCCCAGTATTGGCAAAGTAACAAGCATCGACATACACTTCACGAAGATCCTCGTCAATCCTGTATATAATGATCACATTGCCGATTAGCACCCAGAAGTACCCGTTAAACTCAAAACCAGGGAAATCAGAGACTTCATCAGCTTTGTATTTCGGCTCATCGGCTAATACAGACTTAGAACGTCTGAAGACGTTCATGGAATCTACTTTATATTCCTTCATTCTGGCAAGAGCTACCCATGCGTAGGTGGTCCAGAGAACCTTGAATCGGTCAGATTTCATTCTGGTCCTCTTTCAGTAATTGTGCAAACTCCTCTTCGCTGTCACTGTATGTGGAAATTCCATCATTACGATCCTTTTGAGCTAGCTGCAGTTGGGACAGAACATCTTCATCTTTAAAAATGACTGAAGTCATTCGCTTCTTCTGTTCATCAGTAAATGTAGGCTGCCCATCTTTTCTTTGCAACGTAACGTTAAATCCAAAGTTCTCTTCAATTAGCTGGACCAAGTCTTTAAGGTCTACGTAAGATTTGCCCTGAAAGCTCTGTTCCAATTGTTCCTTGGAAATGGACATCCTGCTCACCTTCCTTTCGCTCATTATATCATAAACCATTAGCAATCTTATTGTGTTAAGATTACATTTATTAACACTTGAATATCATTATTTTTTAGATCTTAAGGGGGCTAATCTGTATGAGCCAACACTGTTGTGGCTTACATGAGATCGTCAATAAAATGACTCGGCATCATTTTCCCTTCGAGGACAACTTGATCCCCAGAAATGGGGTCTATTTGCTTTTTGAAACGGGGGAATACGGGCATGACACAGATCGGATCGTTCGAGTTGGTACCCACACAGGCCCTAATCAACTTAGGTCGCGTTTGAAGCAGCATTTTGTTCAGGAGAATAAGGATAGAAGTATATTTCGCAAGAACATAGGTAGGTGCCTGTTGAACCGAGACAAAGATCCATACGCAAGTGTATGGGAACTCGATTTTACAACTCGGGAAGCTAAGCTTAATAATGGTCATTTAATAGATCTAGCATATCAGTCAAATATCGAGAGCAGGGTCAGTGAATATATTCAGAAGCATTTCTCATTTTGTGTGCTGGCTATTGAAGATAAAACAGAGCGCTTATCCTTGGAATCCAGGCTCATATCTACGCTATCATTATGTGATGATTGCACTCCTTCTGTTCAATGGCTTGGGATGTCGTCACCCCATGAAAAAATAAGAAGAAGTGGACTTTGGCAAGTGAACGAGTTGTATAAAGAACCTTTGAATAACCAAGATTTTTACAGAATTGAGGTGCTCGCTAGTGAATCGAGATAAATCACTTTGTATTATTCCCTGCGGTGCCGCGAAGATTTGGGATAAACAGCCTTCAATTGGACCTGTAGAAGCGCAGAACGTTTATACTGGTGTTTTTGCGGTGGCCTGTCAAAGGTATGCTAAAACCTTCTTCGATCATTGGGTAATTCTGTCTGCAAAATATGGTTTTCTATATCCTGAGGATATCATTCCAGAGGACTATAACGTGTCCTTCATTAAGCCTTCCAGTGAGACCATTCTTATCGCTCAATTGAAAGAGCAGGCTGAAAGCAAGGGATTATTCAAATATCAGGAGATTACGGTGCTGGGCGGCAAGCATTATGCGGATCGAGCTAAGACTGTATTTAATCAAGGACAGGAATTGTTTTTTCCTCTAAGTGATTGTACGGGGATTGGCTATATGCTGCAAAAGTTGACCCGAGCATTGGAAGGACAAGGGGCGATATCTGGAGATTCTCTGGAGTCACCGTCTGAAGTTATTATACAGCGCACATTGAAAAAACATAGAGATCAGCCGAAGAATCTTACGGAGTATATCGTTGGGAAATACGTTTCACTTTATCGATATTTACTGAGTGCTGAAGGAAAGCAAGTGATTATGACTATAGGCCAAATCGAAGCGATACTAGGTTTCGCACTGCCTGCATCTGCGAGTAAATATCGTCCGTGGTGGGCTAATGCATTGACGAATACACAATCTAAGTCATGGCTGCACGCTGGTTGGGAAGTGGATTCAGTCACACTTGGAGAAAAGACTGCATTCAGAAAAATTGGTGATGAGGTGTAGCTCTGTTGAAAATAGAAATCGGAGAATCCTTGATGCTCTCATGGCTGAGACATGCAAAGAATTGTCAGCTTGTTCAGTTGAACTGGAAGCCATCGGTGAAGTCGTGGGAAATTCATAACGAAGCTGTCGTCGAGAGTATGATGAAAGATTCAGACCTATATTTTAAACAGAAATACAGCCTTGATTTGTTTAAGCAGAACAGTTCATTCTCCCAACTACTCCAACAGGCTGAGATTGATGCTTTGGGTATGGAAGTTGGAGGGCTAAATGGTGTTGAGAGTATATACGGTATAGATGTAGCTTTTCATGAGAATGGCTTGAATTACGGCTCCAAGGAAGAAACAATTTCCAGAGTACTGAAGAAAATGATTCGTACTGCTATGGCGATTCATGGGTATTTCAATTTGAATGCTGGAATTATTATTTTTGCTGCTCCGAAAATATATGGTGCAATACGTGAACCGTTGCAACTCTACATAGCCGAACTTCAAGAGCTGTTCCATGCAAACGGTCTAGATTTTCGTTTTGAGCTTCTGTGCAATGAAGACTTCAAGGAGAAAATCTTCAATGTGGTTACAGCCTTATCCAATTCTGTTTCTGATACTTCGGAGCTGTTTATGCGAAGTATACAACTGTATTATCTTTTTGCGGAGGATAAGCAGAGTATAGGGCAATCGATAAGCACAGTTAAGATTGAGAAAATGCCAGCCGATTTTAAAGGATCTGAGGAAATAAAGATTGGTGCTTTTGTTAAATCCAGTTTTGAACGCTTGATTGCGAATGATGTATTAACTGCGCAAGAGATTGAGCGGTTGCAGCGGTTAGACTATACCAAAAGAACCTTCAACATCACGTACCCCATATTGAAGAAGGTCGACCCAACCTTTTCCTTGACCGAACAGCGGAATATAAACGGACGTCCAAGATTCTACGCTGATCCGTATTCGATCTATGGCTATGATTATCTATTATGTAATCATTGGGTGGAGAACCTCAGCAGAAGTTATTTCGATGCCTGGCTAAGACGTATAGATGAAACAAATGTAGGGGACTCAACTTGAGTCCTCATTTTTATATCCCCATGTATTTATACATGTTAATATAGGGTTAGGAATATTTACCCATGCATTATCTTGCATTTTAAGATTAATTCTCCAAAGGTGAGAGATGACGAATAGCAAGGAATCATTGTCAAATAAAAGTTTTTTTAGTCGGGATGTGGATCAAGTCCATAGAACTAAATTCAAACTGGATTATAGTAGTGATCAGCGTGAACCAATTCTGATAGTTAGCTTGTATACATAACCACGTTTGATAAGAACTCATAATATTCATCCAGATAAAATCAGATGGAAAGGACTAAGCAGATGACAAAGAAAAATTTATCTGAGGAAGATATCAAAGCCAGATATATCACACCAGCAATCACTAATGCAGGATGGGATATAAAAAAACAAATTCGTCTGGAATATGCTTTTACGGCTGGCAGAATCATACTTCGTGGTAATGTCACAACCAGAGGCAAGAGGAAAAGAGCGGATTATGTTCTGTTCTATAAAAACAATTTTCCTCTAGCTGTCATTGAAGCAAAGGATAACAATCATTCAGTTGGTGCAGGTTTGCAGCAAGCCATTGCCTATGCAAAAGCACTCGACATCTATTATGTATATGCTTCCAATGGGGATGGATTTATTGAGCAAAATTTAATCACGGGTGAAGTAAGTGAACTAAGCCTTGGAGAATTCCCCTCGCCAGAGGACTTATATAGACGATACTTAAATGATAAGAATGTAACCGATGCAGAAGAAAAGGTGCTTCTCGAACCTTATTATTATGTGCCTAATTACAAGATCCCTAGATATTATCAGCGTATAGCTATTAATCGAACTGTGGATGCAGTAGCAAAGGGACAAGATCGAGTATTATTGGTATGTGCCACTGGAACGGGTAAAACCTTTATGGCATTTCAAATCATATACAGACTTTGGAAGGCTGGCTTAAAGAAGAAAATATTATTTTTAGCGGACAGAAATGTATTGGTAGACCAAACGATATCAGGTGATTTCAAGCCATTTGGCGGTAAAATGACAAAGGTTGAGAACAGAACCCTAGACAGTTCCTATGAGATTTATCTTGCTCTGTATCAGCAGCTTTCAGGTGATGACGGAGAAGAAGCCTATCTGCAATTTCAACCGAACTTCTTCGATCTGATTGTTATAGACGAGTGTCATAGAGGCAGCGCAAAAGAGGATTCTGCATGGAGAAAAATCTTGGATTACTTTTCATCAGCCACCCATGTCGGATGTACTGCTACACCTATTGAAACGAAGGAAACCTCAAGCCAAGCTTACTTTGGTGAGCCTATTTATGAGTATTCTTTAAAGCAAGGGATTAATGATGGCTATTTAGCCCCATATAAAGTGATAAGAATTGGCCTTGATAAGGACCTTGAAGGGTATCGACCAGAGATTGGGAAAGTCGATAAATATGGCTTTGAAATTGAGGATAGAGAATATAATGTCAAGGATTACGACAGAACCTTGGTTATTGATGACAGGACGAGGGTGATTGCAGCCAAGATTACTGAGTTTTTAAAGAAGACAGACAGATTTAGCAAAACGATTGTTTTCTGTGTGGATATTGAACACGCGGAGCGAATGCGACAAGCTCTGATTAATGCAAACAAGGATTTGTATGCTGCAAATAATAAATATATCATGCGTATAACAGGGGATAATGATGAAGGAAAAGCACAACTGGAATATTTCATCGACGAAGAAAGTACATACCCTGTTATTGCAGTTACTAGCAAGTTAATGACTACTGGTGTGGATGCGAAAATGTGTAAATTGATTGTGCTCGACAACAATTTTGGTGATAATGGAATGACTGAGTTTAAACAAATTATCGGAAGAGGAACAAGGCTTCTCGAAGAATACGGAAAGACATATTTCACGATCATGGATTTTCGTAATGCCAGTAGATTATTTGCTGACCCCGCATTTGATGGAAAGCCAGAAGTCGTCTTAGAGATAAATGGCAATGAGCCAGTAATCGAGCCAATAATTGAAGAGGATTTTTATGAAACAGAGAGTCACAGTCATGCAAGTGGCATCATTGAAACAAGAGGGGATTATAATACGGATGCTTTTAATGATAATGACAAACCTAAAAAGTATTATATAGGTGATATTGTCGTAAAAGTCCTTTCAGAAAGGGTTCAATACCTGGATAAGGATGGTAAGCTTATTACCGAAAGTCTTATAGATTATACTAAGAAAAATATCCTGCAACAGTACGCAAGGCTAGATGATTTTCTTAAAACATGGACAGAAGCTCAAAAAAAACAAGCCATCATTGACGAATTAAAAGATGAAGGCGTATTGTTGGATGCGGTAAGAGAAGAATTAGGTAAAACTGAACTGGATGATTTCGATTTAATCTGTCATTTAGCCTATGATAAACCTCCGCTCACCAAAGCTGAAAGAGCAAACAACGTAAAAAAACGTCATTATCTTTATAAGTATTCTGAATTAGCACAGCAAGTATTAGAAACATTGCTTGATAAGTATGCCGATGAAGGTATCAAGGAAATTGAAGAAACCAAAGTACTCCAACTTAAGGAATTTTCCAAGTTTGGCAGCCCGATGAAAATAGTTAAAGCCTTTGGTGGAAAAGAGGCTTATCAAAAGGCAGTTCAGGAATTAGAGAACGAGATTTATTACGCATAACACCATAAACTAACACGACGAGGCAGGTAAACAAGAATGGCAGTAACTAATTTTGTTAAAAGAATTCAAGACGTTATGAGAAATGATGCAGGGATTAATGGCGATGCTCAACGGATCGAACAAATCGTCTGGATTCTATTCCTAAAAATTTATGATGCAAAAGAAGAAGCATGGGAACTGTACGATGATAATTACAAATCAATCATTCCCGAGGGCTTAAAGTGGAGAGATTGGGCTGTAGATGAGAAAGATGGTCAAGCACTTACTGGCGATTCCTTGTTAACCTTTGTTAACAACACGCTTTTCCCGACCCTTAAAAATCTTGAAATTGATGATGAAACGCCAATGAATCAGGTCATTGTGAAATATGCATTTGAAGATGCCAACAATTATCAAAAGGATGGCGTGTTACTGCGGCAAGTTATAAATATCATTGGTGAAATTGATTTTACAGAATATGAAGAACGTCATGCATTTGGTACAATTTATGAATCTTTCCTGAAAGACCTACAGAGTGCAGGTAACGCAGGGGAGTTCTATACACCAAGAGCGGTAACCGATTTTATGGTAGAAGTGATTAAGCCGATTCTAGGTGAAAAAATTGGGGACTTTGCTTGTGGTACAGGTGGTTTCTTAGTTTCTGCTCTAAATTCCCTGGAGAAGCAGGTGGGCAACTCCCTTGAAAACAGAGAGGTCTACAGTAACTCTGTTTATGGAGTGGAGAAGAAGGCGCTTCCGCACATTCTATGTATTACCAACATGCTGCTGCATGATATTGACAACCCAAACATCATTCATGGCAATACGTTAGAAACGGATTACAAGGAATACAGAAAGATGGAGAAGTTTGATGTAGTCCTTATGAATCCGCCATATGGTGGCAATGAAAAGGAAAGCGTTAAAGTCAATTTTCCATCAGACCTTAGAAGCTCTGAGACTGCTGATTTGTTTATGAATATCATCATGTACAGACTCAAGAAAAACGGAAGATGTGCCATCATCCTTCCAGATGGATTCCTGTTTGGTACGGATAATGCCAAAGTTAATATCAAAAAGAAATTATTCGGGGAGTTCAATCTTCACACGGTTATGAGATTACCACGTAGCGTATTTGCACCATATACCACAATTACAACAAACATTTTATTCTTTGATAACACGCACCCAACAGAGGAAACTTGGTTTTATCGCCTGGATATTCCAGAAGGTTATAAAAACTTCTCGAAGACAAAACCAATGAAGCTGGAACATTTTGAACCAGCCTTAAATTGGTGGGAAAATCGAGAAGAAGTCCAAGTTGACGGCTTTCCAAAAACTAAGAAATATACAGTTAATGAGATCGCAGCTTTGAACTATAACATTGACTTATGCGGTTTTGCCCAAAAGGAAGAAGTGATTTTAGAGCCAATGGATTTGATACATCATTATCAAGAAAAGAGAGCTTCTTTAAATGCTGAAATTGATCATGTACTAGAGCAGATTACTTCTTTGATTGGAGGTAATTAAGGTGAATGCACAGGATTTAAAAAACAGCATTCTCCAGCTGGCGATTCAAGGGAAATTGGTTGAACAGAGAAGGGAAGAGGGAACTGCCGAAGAACTTTATCCACAGATATTTGTAGAAAAAGCAAAACTAATTAAGGAAGGAAAAATTAAAAAGGAAAAACCACTGACTGAAATTACGGAAGATGAGATACCATTTGAAATACCTGAAAATTGGAAGTGGATGAGGATTCCTGAAATGTCATATTTTCAAGAAGGCCCAGGTATTCTAGCTGTCGACTTTCGAGATTCTGGTATTCCGTTGATTAGAATTTCTGGTATGCAAGGAGAGGAGTTAAGTTTAGAAGGATGCAATTATTTAGATTTTAAAATGGTCGAAAGAAAATGGGATCATTATAAACTAGATATAGGGGATATATTAATTAGCACTAGTGCATCTATGGACAAAATATGTGAAGTGACTGAGAAGACAGTTGGCTCTATACCGTACACTGGTCAAATAAGATTTAAAATGTATGGAAATATAAATAAAAACTATTTTAAATATTTTATTAAATCGAGTTTTTATGCGAAACAAATCAATGAACAGAAATCGGGAGGCACAATAAAGCATTATGGTCCTACTCATTTACAAAAAATGATTATACCAATTCCCCCGCTTGAAGAACAAAAGCGAATTGTAGCCAAGATAGAAGAATTACTACCTTATGTTGAAAAGTATGGTGAAGCCCATTCTAAATTAGAGGTGTTTAATAAGAAGTTTTCAGAGGATATGCAGAAGTCCATTTTGCAATATGCTATCCAAGGAAAATTGGTCGAACAACTAGTAGACGAGGGTACTGCCGAAGCACTATATCAGCAGATTCAAGAAGAAAAAGTTAAGCTGATTAAGGAAGGCAAGCTTAAGAAGGAAAAACCACTGCCAGCAATCACAGAGGATGAAATACCGTTTGACATTCCTGATAGTTGGAAGTGGATAAGATTGCGTGATTTAGGGTGGTTTAGTAGTGGTAAAACCCCTTCTATGTCCAAAACAGATTATTGGGAAAATGGGGATTTTCCTTGGGTAACATCTAAAGATATGAAACGTAAATATATTAACAGCTCTGAAATGAATATAACTCAAAAGGCTGCCAATGAGATGACAGTTTATCCAGTTGGAACTTTGTTAATGGTTGTTAGAAGCGGGATATTAAAAAGGCAGCTTCCACTCGCGATATTAACAGTAAATAGTACAATAAATCAGGATTTAAAGGCGTTTACTTTGTACGATAGTTCACTTGTTGAGTATGTTTATTACACGCTAAAAGCGATGGAAGTATATATTTTAAAGGAATATAGGAAGCAGGTAACAACTGTAGACAGTTTGAAATTCGATGAATTTCAAAATATGCCGATTCCAATTCCACCAGTTAAAGAACAAAAACGTATTTTAAGAAGGTTAGAAGAAGTGCTTCAATTTACTCATAACCTGATCAAGTGATAAGGACTAATTCTTTATTAATATTTTGTTTACAGAATTTAAATCAAGCAAAGCAGAGAGATTAGGTACCTTAACCTAATCTTTTTCATTTGCGAATCCAGCACAATATTAGCTTTCATCAACAGATCCAGTCCCAGCAGGCCATTGATTGCAAGCTTCTCATGAAGCGAACCAACATCTAGCTTAACATTCTCAATTCTAATGTCACCTAACTAAATAGAATCGAATGCTTTGCGGAAGCAGCTTTCTTCCCCGCCAATGCCAAACGCAGTAATAATTTCATCTCCATTCTCAAAGAAAACGCCAATATCAGCTACAGCATCAGCGGATAACAAGGTGTGAGACGCCCCAGTATCAATGACAAGTTTGTCGATAGTCAGAGCTTGTCCTTTATAAATCAAGGTTAGGGACGTTTGCAGCAGTCCATCGACGTAATCAATTCTCATGCTGGACTACTCCCCGCAAGCCACGAAGAGTACGAATCTCAACCTTCAGTTCATCGTTTGCGGTGTGTGACACAATCACGCCATCCTTAGATTGAAGCAGTTCTTTGGTTGCTTCTTTCGGGTCCTGAATAGCACGAATCAGTGCGACTTCATCCACATACTTGGTGTTGCCTTCGGTATGTGATGCAAGAATTTGCAGTTTGACGTATTGATTGGGGTAAATCTTCCGAACCTCTTCCCATTGCATGGCTGGCACCTCCAATCGGGTTTGTCCTCTTATTGTACCAGAATATTGGCCATTAAAAAGCTCTCCAAAACGATGTATATCGTTCATGGAGAGCCTTTTTGCGTAAGCACCTTAGCTGACCGAAGCCCAGCCTTCGTTCATGATCTTTGTTTCCATCTGTGGCCAGAAGTAGAGCATTTCATCATGGAGCATCGTCATAATGTCACGTTGCCAATCCTCCAAAACAGTGGAATATTGCTGAATGAACCAGACCATATCTTTTTCTGGCTCTGGGGGGAAAGCACGATTTCCAGAGGGTGCTTCCTGCGGACCGGTAGTGCTTTTATCTAGATTCCATAATTCGTCATAAGGATTGGATGATTTCGAGCCACCTGGAGGGGCATCTTTGAGCTCCTTCATCTTAGCTTCCAGCAGGTGAGTTTTGCCCAGCTTGCGTGGTTGGATCAGACTGGGGTCTATATGCTCTTGGATAGCCAGCACTGAATCGATGAAGCTCTCCACAGCATCAGTTCCGTAGGTTACAGAATAACCGGCAATCCGATCTGCTGTAGCTGACATACTCTCGACCATATCTCGGTTGGACATGGAGAAACGCATATTATTTTTGAAAAAATCACAGTGCGCTAGCACGTGGGCAACAATCAGCTTATTCTGAATCAGTGAATTTCCATCCAGCAGGAAGGCATAACAAGGGTTGGAGTTAATAACGAGCTCGTATATTTTGCTCAGTCCGAAATCGTATTGGGATTTCATTTTATGAAAGGTTTTTCCAAAACTCCAGTGTCCAAATCGTGTAGGCATTCCATAAGCGCCGAATGTATAAATGATATCTGCGGGGCATATTTCATAACGCATGGGATAAAAATCTAAACCGAAGCCAGTGGCTATTTCCGTAATCTCGGCAATTGCCCGCTCTAGCGCATTAATTTCTTCGCTTGGCATGAATCTTTCTCTCCCTCCAGCTTGGGCTTATGCTGCAACCTATTCTGACAAGGCTGCAAAGGTTCCGCGACAACGTCCGGGACTGTTCCATTTATATATATGGGAGAGTAGATGAGTGTATGACGTTCTGAATTTCTGAGCAAAGATAATGTGATTTTGCATACATTATTGGAAGGACGCACTAGCTTTTTTTGTATGCGATTCTATCAACGGTACCCTTCTCGGTGAATTCGGACTCAGATGACGTTATTTGCAAATTTCCAGCCTTTTGAACAGGGTTTCGGACCCCACAGACGCTATCCCACAGAAAGAGGCTCATATGTGGTGTCTTTCTTGCCAATAGCGGCTATGGGGTCCGTTAGCATACCAAAAGTGGAATAATACTGCGATTAGTGTCATCTGTGTCCGATAGGTGCCCAATAGAAGCTCCATATGAGTTCGAGGAGCAGTTCCATAGGTGCCCAATAGAAGCTCCATATGAGTTCGAGGAGCAGTTCCATAGGTGCCCAATAGAAGCTCCATATGAGTTCGAGGAGCAGTTCCATAGGTATCCGATAGAAGCTCCATATGAGTTCGAGGAGCAGTTCCATAGGTACCCATAGTACTCCACAAGTATCCGATTAGTACTCCATAAGTGTTCGAAAAGTACTCCACAAATGTCCAATTAGTGCTTCACAAATTCCCGATTGCTCACCACACGAGCATAAGCGGTTCAGAGAACGTAACCTTCCCCAGAGTTCCTAAACCCTCAGTACACAAACCCTCGATACACAAACCCTCAGTACACAAACCTCCGTTGCGCCCAATAGCTGAATAAGAAGATTGAAGCCTCGGTCAGTAGCTTGGCGGCGACAAGCGGAATAATCAGCTTTTCATTATAGAAATAGAGTAGCCCATAGTTGAACAACAACACGAGGATCACCAGCGCAAAATATTTGGGAAGCGACGCCTGAATCTTGGAGCGTTTGCTGCCCGTGAAGACATATTTTCGATTCATAGAATAGTTGAAGACAGAACTGCACAATCTCGCGGCCGCGACGGACAGGAATAGGTTATGGCTGAGACTCTGGAACAGGAATAAGAGTGTGAAGTCGAGCAGGGCAGACAGCAGCGAAGAAGTGCTGAACATTAGTATCGGCAGGTAAATCCGGAAGGAGTCCATCAGAGGCCGGAAATGGGATGATTTATTATCGTCCAGATAGACGGTATCGATGTACTCTTCCGTAATGGTGTACCCCTCTTTATGGGCGGTCAGCAGCATGTTCATTTCATATTCAAACCGTTCACCGGGAATATGGCATAGCCAATCAAGCATTGATATGGGGTAGCCGCGCAAGCCAGTCTGTGTATCATAAATCTTAGTGCCTGTAGTTAAGGAAAAGACCGTCCGGGTTACCGAGTTGCCGAAGCGGCTGCGCAGTGGAATGCTTCCGGTGAAACGGCGGCTGCCGAGTACGATTCCCGGGGTAGTCTGGTTCCGCAGAGATTCAACAATTCGGCTAATATCATAAGGCAGATGTTGGCCGTCGCTATCCGCGCAGACTACATAGTCCGGCATCCCAACCTCCTGAATATACTGGAACCCTGTCTTCAGAGCATGTCCTTTTCCGAGGTTGACTTCATGGGTTAGGACAGTGCAGCCGAATGCTTCGGCCATATCGAAGATTCCACGGTAGTGCGGGCCGCTGCCGTCATCCACAAGAACAATAGGTTCAAGCTGGAAATTATGCAGCTGTAAAATCAAATCGAGCAGTCGTTCATCTGGCTCATAGGCTGGGATCAGTATAGTCATGATGTTGCACCCTCCTTGATATAAAGAATGTCGCTGACGCCCCGCTCCTTGTTTTTGCCCTGCGGATTATTTACGACCCGTCCCATGAAGTACATAGTGGATGAACCACCGCCGTCCAGATTGTAGGCTTCTGTGGCGCCAAGGTCGGACATTACATCGGCTAGCTCAGTAAGGGTCATCCCACGGCTGTACCCTTCATTGCGCCCGTCAACTACGACAAACACATAATGGTTTGGTGCGATCATACCAACTGCGGTGCGGGGATTCGCATTCTGGATGGAATGGTTGCCGAAGTTGGTATCGATTTTGACATTGCTGAAACTACTGGCAATCTCCCCGTCCTGAATCAGAATCGGACCAAAGGAAAGGGTATCGGTGGCCCCTTGCGCCAGCAGTTCAGAGGAAGAAATCTCTTCCTCGTTATAGGTTTGCATTGTCCCATCATCGAACAGCGCCATTGCATCCCGCACAGGATCATCACGATACACCGTGCCGTTACGGATAATCACTCCGTCATTGCGGAAGCCATAGTAATCCCCGTTGATGGCAAATATCGCATTGTTCGCGGAAGCAATGTCCGAGGTATCCTCAGTGATGTTTGTTCCAAAGCTGTTGTCGGCAAAGGCAGTGCGCAGGCTGCTCGCTTCCTTGAGGACGACATCAGCGACAAAATAAGTGATTTGGTCTGATCCGGAACCGGTCTGCACTTGATCGACCTGGATCTGAATATCATCGCTGGAGTAATTCCAGTCATCAGAGGTTGCATTAACTTCGGCAGCTGTAACGGCTGTAGCTCCTGAGCTGCTAGTTGTAGCTGCATCATCCGCAACCACGACTTCGACATGTTCGATTAAGTAACGATCTGCCAGACTATATATCACTGTGCCGAGAAGCAGGAGGACAATGATCATGACGATCAGCAGTTTTCGTTTGAAGCTCCAGGCTTGTTTACTTCTCTTGTTCAACATTGAAGCATCACCTCTTTTTGTAAGTTGTTAAGGCCATAATACCTGGGCTACCTTTAATGAAACTGAAATAAAAACTGAAATAGTAAGCGCTCCGGGAAATTGGTATAATTTAACGAAGAGGTTTTCGACTACGGGGAGGTTTGGACATGCCACAGCGTGTGCTGCTGATTGAGGACGACGAAGCAATCAGTGAAATGGTCAGGTCTTATTTGGTAAAAGAAGGTTATGAGATTGAAGCTGTATTTGACGGTGAAGTAGCGGAGAGAACATTTCGGACCGGGGGTCCATTTGATCTTGTACTGTTAGACCTTATGCTGCCGAAGCGTAGCGGGACTGACATTCTTCAGACTATCCGTGCGGGGAGTCTGGTTCCAGTGTTGATCATGTCCGCCAAAGACAGTGATGTAGATAAAGCGCTTGGGTTAGGCTTTGGGGCAGATGATTATATTACGAAGCCCTTTTCTATGATTGAGCTAGCGGCTAGGGTGAAGGCAGCGATCCGTCGTGCAGGTTATGCATCTCCCAGTATCCAAGTGGAAGATCAAGCTCCGGTGAAGCAAATGATCTCCATTGGCCGATTGACTGTAGATTTAGATAACTTCTCTGCGTTGAAGAATGGGGAAGAAGTAAAGCTAACGTCGAAGGAATTTCATATTCTTAAGCTGTTTGTGACACATCCGGGCCGAGTATTTACCAAAGCGCAGATTTATGCGAGCGTATGGGAGGATGATTATTTCGGGGATGAGAACGTCATTAATGTACATATGAGAAGATTGCGTGAAAAAATAGAAGACGACCCCTCCCATCCCGAATACATTAAGACGTTATGGGGCATCGGGTATAAGCTGGGAGAACAGCTATAATGATTGCGGTGCTAGGTATTGTCATTGTGCTCTTACTGGCCGTCATTGTGTGGCAATATCAGAATTCGCGTAAAGCTTCTAATGATTTGCGATATATGCATGACAAGTTAAGCAGCATTATGGAAGAAGGCTCACATGAAAGATTGCTGCTGTTCAGCGGTAATTTGGAGCTGCAAAACGTGCTGATTGACCTGAACCGGCTGCTGGATATCAATCATAAAGGAAGCATTGAGCGTGTGAGGCTGGAGAAATCCATGCGTAATATGCTGTCTAATATTTCTCATGATCTTAAGACTCCGCTAACGGTTGTGCTTGGTTATATTGAGACCATTCAGCAGGATGAGCATTTGCCGGCTGAGGAACGGGAACGGATGATGAAGATGATTCATCAAAAAGCCAATGAAGTGATCCAGCTGATGAACAAGTTTTTTGATTTGTCCAAGCTGGAATCAGGAGATCGGGAAGTTGCTCTTTCGCGAGTTGAGGCAGGTGAAGTATGCAGACGCAACATCCTTTCTTTCTATGATATCCTCAGTGCTAAGGGCAGTGAGGTGGAGATTGAGATTCCGGATGGGGCTGTTTACTTCATGGGAAATGAAGAGGCTCTTGATCGAATATTGTCCAATCTGTTGTCGAACGCAATTTCTTATGGCGACGCGGGGGGCGTATTAGGATTAAAGCTCTATAGTGATGAGAACAAAGTATACATAGAGGTGTGGGACCGGGGAAAGGGCATTAGTGAAGTACACCAAGATAAAGTATTTGAGCGTCTGTATACGCTGGAGGATTCAAGAAACCGGGCTTATCAAGGCAGCGGTCTAGGTCTGACGATCACCAAAAGATTAACGGAGCAAATGAATGGAACGATTACACTGGTTAGTCAGCCGTATGTGAGAACGGTGTTTACCCTTTCTTTTCGCAGATTACGCTTCTAAGGAATAGAATTGTGCGCAGCTTAAGATTTTCGTAAGAAACGAGTAATAAAAAAGAAAATTCTGCTGTGTACAATAAGAACTAAGGAAGACGAGACGAAAACAAAGGGGAGCGCGGAATTGACTACAATACTTCGGACAAGAAATTTAACGAAAACCTATCAAGGTAAAGAAGTCGTAAGCAATGTGAATATGAATATTAAGCAAGGTGAAATTTACGGGTTTCTTGGACCCAATGGTGCTGGCAAAACTACCGTGATGAAAATGGTCACGAACCTCGTTAAACCTACGAGTGGAGAAATTGAATTTTTTAATGAAAAAATGACAGAGCATTCTTACGAAATGCTGAAGCGGATGGGCTGCATCATTGAATATCCCGTGTTTTATGATAAATTGACAGCCAAGGAAAATCTGATTTTGCACGGAGAGTACATGGGCTATTATGATCCGCAAGCGATTGGTGAAGCGCTGGAGCTCGTAAAGCTCACAGGTGTCGATAAAAAGCCGGTGAAGCAATTTTCACTTGGGATGAAGCAACGACTGGGTATTGCCAGAGCCTTCATGACGAAACCTGAGCTGCTCATTTTGGATGAGCCGATTAACGGGCTTGATCCTGTGGGAATCAAGGAGATGCGTGAAGTGTTCCGGATGCTTAGCCGTGAATATGGAATGACGTTACTTGTATCTAGTCATATTCTGGGGGAAATAGAGCAGATTGCTGATACGATCGGTGTGATCCGGCAGGGTGCTCTGGTAGAAGAAGTGGCGATGGATTCCATTCGTGGCCAAAATACTGAATATATCGAAGTGGTTACGAACGAGATTAATAAAGCAGTGTATGTGTTGGAGCATAAGCTTGGGCTTAATAATTTCAAAGTGCTGGACCATATTACAGTAAGAATATATGACGATGGAATCTCACAGCGTGATCTGAATAAGGCGTTAGTGCTAGCAGATGTGGAAATTGAGAGTATCAGCAAAAAACAACATACGCTGGAAGATCATTTTCTGCAATTGATTGGGGGTGAAAGCATTGCTTAAATTAATATCTTTGGAGATTCGGAAGAATAAGCTAAAAACGCTTCTTACAGGTGCTGCAATCGTTAATCTTGCGATTCTTGCTTTTATGATTATGGTTTTATTCGTTGATCAAAATGAGAGCGAACCGTCGTTTGCTTCTTATGCAGAGTTGTTTGAGGGTGTGTTCGTTTTTGTAAAGGCTGCTTATATTATTTTCGCTTCGGTTATTATTAGCAAGCTGGTGATTGATGAGTATAAGAACAACACCATTACTCTTCTCTTCATGTATCCTATCTCACGTAAAAAGCTAATGACTGCGAAAATATTGATAGTGTTCGCCTTCACATTTGTTGCCATTATCGTGGCAGACATTGTAGTCGGCGCTATCCTAATAGGATTCAATTCCTTTGCAGGGCTAATTCCGGGTGAACTGACCCTTCATGTAATCACATCAGAGCTGATTAAGTTAGGCGCAAACGCATTTTATGCCGCGGGTATCGCTCTAATTCCATTGTACTTTGGGATGAAGAAGAAATCAGTCCCGGCCACCATCGTCTCAGCTGTGTTAGTTACCTCCCTAATTTCTGGGGGATTTGATCAAGCGCGTTTAGGTAATTTAGCGGCGGTGTCGATCTCACTTGGTTTGCTAGGAGCAGCCATTGCCTATATGGCCATTCGCAACATTGAACATAAAGATATCGCCTAATAGCTTCGGAATTCCCCCCTTTTATAACCCTTTTATAACCCTTTTATAACCCTTTTATAACCCTTTTGTAACGATGAAAAAGCATCGTGATTGGGGTTATAAAGGGGGGATTTGACGTTTATCTACGACTGATTTCCGTAATTTTGATATAATAGATATGAAATATATTTTAAATTTTAGATGAACATTGCCCGTTTAGGGGTAATGATAATGGATGAGAGAGCCTGAGGGGATGTGAACTGTGGATAAAGACTGGACGTCCATTCTGAGACGGTTGCTTTCGGAAGAGAGCGCTTATAAATCGTTATATGACCATCATCCTGATTTGATATTCGTTCTGGATAGACAAGGTCGCTGCGTAGGAACCAACCTAACGTTCCATCTAGGCTCCGGCGCAGAAGCGCAGTTTCAAAATACAAGTCCGATATCAGCAAAGAGAAAAAAACTTGGCAATATTGCTAGTTTTGAGGCTGCTCTGCAGGGGAACTCCTCAAGCTTTGAGCTACAAGATTTAGAGAATCCCAAAAAAGGCTCGAATTGCGTAGGCGTTAAACTTTTACCGATCAGAACGGAAGAAGGGATCGCCGGGGTATTCGCGATTACCAAAGTAGCTAACGGAAGCGCTCTTTTACATGCGGAATTGTTACAAGACTGGTTGGATGAATTGGCAGACACCTTGGACACTGAAATACCTGCCAAGGGAGAAGCGGAGGTAAGCTCCAAAGATACCTCAATAGTAGCTGTGAAGGATCAACAATCGAGTCTCATTCTGAATTCTGTCTCTGCGGGAATCTTTGTGCTCGATACAACGGGGCGAACTCTTTTTATTAACCGTGAGGCAGCAGATATGCTAGGCTATCAACCTACAGAATTGATGGGTCTGAAGCTTATGGATTATATCCATCATATCCAAGGTGACGGTTCGCGCTATTCGACGCCTGATTGCCAGATTAGTCTTACGATAGAGGATGGAATCATCCGTAAAAAAGATGATGAGATCTTCTGGCGTAAGGATGGCACCAGTTTTTTTGTTAATTACCGGGTGGCACCTCTTATTGATGAAGGGCTGATCGCAGGTGCGGTTATTGCCTTCAGTGATATTACGAATGAGCGAGAAATCATTCGTGCCAAAGAATCAGCAGAGCAGGCAGCGCAAGCCAAATCTGATTTCTTAATGATGATGAGCCATGAAATTCGGACGCCGATGAACGGGATGATCGGAATGGCTGATCTATTGTTGGATACTGAGCTTGGAGAAGAGCAGCGAGGTTATGCCGAGATTTTACGCAGCAGTAGTTATACGTTATTGCAGATCTTGAATGACATTCTTGATTTCAGCAAAATGGAAGCAGGTAAAATGTCACTGCAATCCGAGAAGTTTGATCTCCGCGAAATGATCTCAGACGTCATTGATTTATTTGCACCGAAAGCGGAAGAGAAGAAGCTGGCATTACGGTGGTGGATGGATACTAGCGTTCCAACCATAATCATTGCTGATCCGATCCGCTTGCGGCAGATTGTCGTGAATCTGGTAGGCAATGCGCTGAAATTCACTGAACGTGGGAGCGTGACCCTATCGGTGAAGAACATTCCACTATCTGATGAACAAGAATTTTTGTTGGAATTTTCAGTGCGGGATACAGGTGTAGGAATTGCCGGTAACAAACTCAATCTGTTGTTTCAATCTTTCTCACAGCTGCATCCGTCCATAAACCGTAAATATGGAGGCACAGGTTTGGGACTGGCGATTTGCAAGCAGCTCGTTGAGCTGATGGGTGGGACGATCTTTGTAGAAAGTGAAGAGAATCAAGGTTCTACGTTTCGTTTTATGCTGCCTTGCAGAGCAGAAGATATAGAGCTGGAAGTAACTTCAAACTAGGGGGGTTACACACAAATCTCCGGTCCATTTGCTTAAGAAGCAATGGCCGGAGATTTGTGTGTTATTAGTCCTGAAGCATATACATGAGACCTACAGTATGCGGCCCACAATGGCTGCCAATTACACAACCAGCATGGAGAATTGCTATTTCATTAACTTGAGTTTTCTCTCGTAGTGCTGACTCCAGATAGAGTGCATCTTCTTCCGCCAAGGTATGGACAACGATGAGCAACTCTTTATCCATTCGATCGATGTGAACCAAAGCGTTCTGGAGCATTTGTTCCACAGCTTTTTCCTTTTTGCCACGGATTTTGCTAGTAGGTATGATGCTTCCATCTACCAGTCTAAGAACAGGACGGATTTTGAGTAGACTACCGATGAAGTTCTGCATGCCTGAACAGCGTCCACCCATATATAAGTAATCTAGCGTATCCACAACGAATTCAGTTTCCACAAGGTTGCGGCTGTGCTCCAGCATGGCTGCAATCTCTACGGCAGTGTGGCCTTTTTCAGCAGCTCTGACAGCCTTCATAACAAGGAGGGCAATGCCTCCGCACAAGGTTTGCGAATCTATGACCTGTACGCGTCCCTCAGGAAATTCCCCGGCAGCCAAAAGTGCATTCTGATATGTAGAGGATAGTGAGGAGGAGAGACTGATATATACAATATCTTGTCCGCTACTAATCACGGGTTGAAATGCAGCAATGAAATCTGCTGGCGAAGGTGCTGCCGTTTTCGGCAATACTCCACTAGCGGCTACACGGCGATACACTTCCTCGGGTGTAATATCTTCACCATCTTTGTAGGTACCTTCTTCAAATACTACATAAAGAGGAACGATGCCGATGTCATAAGTATCCTTCCAGTTTTGAGGTAAATCGGAAGTGCTGTCTGAAAATATTTTTACAGTAGACATGAAATTCTCCTTCACCGATAATTCGGATGACAATAATCAATAATCATTATAGAACTATATAATCTATTTATTATACCAAGACTATGCCAATTCTCAAAATGAAATAGTAGGCAATCACAAGAAAAAAGACTATCGAGGTTTCGATAGTCTTTCTAGTTCTATTCTTTTTTCGTAACAGGGATCCATATCTCACAGCGATAGTCCTCTGCGTCTGGTCTCCCCGGAAGATATAGCTCAAACTCAGGCCCGCCTGTATGCTCGTAGCCTGTGGAAGGGAACCACTCTTGGAAAATGCGTGCCCATACCTGCTGGATAGCATCAGGCATCGGCCCTACTGAGGTGAACACAGCCCAACTTGCAGCTGGGATTGTTGTAGAAGCAAAGCCCTGTGCATCAGTCTCTGGAGTAGCTTCGACAGCGATCCAATAGGAGAAGGTTTCTTTATCATGGTTCATGTCAGAGCAGATGCCTAATAAATCCTTATCTCCACCGAGCTCAATCAGCTTATCCGACGTACCATTTTCATTAGCTTCTATCCACAACTGAGGGATGCGGCGCAGATTCTCCCCATCTTTCGTTGTCATTTCCTCTACTAGTCCGATAACATTAAAGGCGTCTCTTTTCTCAATTCTGTAGTCCATTTCTTTATCTCCCTTCAGTGATAGATGGAAGGAGAGTCTAGGGAAAGCCTTGAGCTGTACCCCTGACTCCCGCGCAGCAGAAGGAGTAATTCCATGTGCCTTGCGGAATGCTTTGGCAAACGACTCGGGCGAGTCATATCCGTATTTCAGTGCAACATCTAGCACTTTAACTTTAGAAATAGCAAGCTCCTGTGCAGCCAGAGTTAATCTGCGCTTACGGATATAGTCTTTAATAGATACTCCGGTAAGCATATTGAACATGCGCTGGAAATGAAAGGGGGAGGAGTAAGCAACCTTGGCGATTTCTTCAATCGTCACAGATTCCTCCATCTTGCTCTCCATATAATCTAAAGCTTCTTTCATGCGGATAAGCCATTCCAAGTCCGTCATCTCCCTTTAAGTTCATACTATCAGGCTGCATTTGCAAAATCCTGTTATTCCGTGCTCTCTAATGACAGGTAGCAGGCAGAAGGATAATCTCATAAAAAATCATCCTAAATAGTATAACTCAGGAAGATAGACAAAGTTAGTCTTTCAATCGATACACTCTTGCTTCATAAGGTCGTAATAATTCCCGTGTGGGTGCATCATCAGGGTAATTTCCAATAATAAGTTCCGTAGCCTTACTTAGCTCTGCGGAAAGATCAACAGTCTGTGGAACCTCATTGAAATTGAGCAGCACCAGCCACTTCTCGTCATCCAGAGTACGCGTATAGGCATATATGTCCTCATGCTCTGGCAAAAGTAGCTTGTATTCGCCATAAGCCATGATCGGATTTTTTTTGCGCAAAGCAAGCAGCCTTTGGTAATAATAAAAGATAGAATCCGAATCAGCCAGCGCCTGCTCCACGTTAATTTCCTTGTAGTTCGGATTAACTTTGAGCCACGGCTCCCCTTCAGTAAAGCCGGCATTCGCAGAATCATCCCATTGCATCGGAGTGCGCGCATTATCACGGCCTTTGATATGAATAGCGTTTAGAACGCTGTTAGGATCAGCGCCGCCTTCGGTAACCTTTTCGCGATACATATTGAGGATTTCTATGTCTTTATAATGTTCAATGGCTGTGAACTTTACATTGGTCATCCCGATTTCTTCGCCTTGATAAATATAGGGCGTCCCTTTCAGCGTGTGCAGTAAGGTAGCGAGCATTTTGGCAGAGATCACGCGATACTTACCATCATCCCCGAATCTTGAGACCATACGTGGCTGGTCATGATTGTTAAGATAAAGACTATTCCAACCCTTATCCGCCAGACCCACTTGCCATTTATGAAGAATATCGCGCAGCTTCGACAACGTCCACGGGGCTACGTCCCATTTGCCGTCAGGACCCGAGTCCACATCCATATGCTCGAACTGGAACACCATTTGCAGCTCTTTGCGTTCCTCGTCCGTGTAAAGAATAGCATCTTCAACTGTAGCGCCAGGAGTTTCGCCGACAGTCATAATGTTATAGTTGGATAACACTTTGTCATTCATTTCATGTAAAAACTCATGAACACGTGGTCCATTCATATAATATTCGCCACCCCAGGCAAGTTCCCCGGGAGCGAGGCCGTCTCTATGGGAGGAAGGGAGACCTTCCACTTTGGAAATCATATTGATTACATCCATTCGTAGACCATCCACACCCTTGTCGAGCCAGAAGGTGATCATCTTGTATAACTCCTCACGCAGCTGCGGATTCTCCCAGTTGAGATCCGGTTGCTTGCGCGAAAACAGATGCAGATAGTATTCACCAGTAGTTTCATCCAGTTCCCAAGCCGGGCCGCTGAATACAGAACTCCAATTGTTGGGGCGCTCACCATCTGGTCCACCCGGACGCCAAATGTAGTAATCA
This sequence comes from Paenibacillus sp. FSL H3-0329, assembly GCF_037963285.1. Taxonomy (NCBI): domain Bacteria; kingdom Bacillati; phylum Bacillota; class Bacilli; order Caryophanales; family Paenibacillaceae; genus Paenibacillus; species Paenibacillus sp. FSL H3-0329. The sequence goes on from NZ_CP150150.1 coordinate 2,045,988, forward strand.
CGATATGGATTATCTTTTGAAGAACGGGATTCTACGAACCAAGGATGCTCATCTGAGGAATGATTGATTACAAGGTCCATCATCAGTTTTATGCCACGGGCGTGCAATCCAGTCAGTAATTCTTCCCAATCCTGCAATGTGCCGAACTCATCCATAATATCTTGATAATCGCTGATGTCATAACCGTTATCGTCATTTGGCGATTTATATACAGGTGACAGCCAAACTACGTCGACACCTAGCTTTTGCAAATAATCCAGACGTGAAATGATTCCTTGCAGATCTCCAATCCCGTCACCATTGCTATCTTGAAAGCTGCGGGGATAGATTTGGTAGACAACGGCTTCTTTCCAAAAGGTTCTGTTCATTCATAATCACTCCTTTTATAAGTTAGCTTCCTAAAAAATAAAGAGACCCCAAAAGCTTTAAGCTTCAAGGGTCTCTTGGGTGTAAGTTTTATACTGTGACGGAATTGCTATCAGCAGTGATGCTGCTTAGTCCGTTTACGGTATATTCTTTGTCGTAGATAGTAATAGAAGCAGGGATATCAGTTTCATTCGTAACAGTAACTTGTGCATCCGTAACGCTTACTTTCAGACGGGAGCCGCGGAACATAATTTTAAAAGAGTAAGCAGTCCAGTGACCTGGGTTAGATGGGCTCAGTGTCAGTCTGCCGTCATGTACGCGGAGTCCGCCGAAACCATGTACAATCGACATCCAAGTACCAGCCATGCTAGTGCTGTGCAACCCGTCTTCTGTATCATTGTTATAGTTATCAAGATCCAGTCTTGAAGTACGCAAGTACATTTCATAGGCCTTATCCTTATATCCCAGCTCACTGGCTAGAATGGAGTGGATACAAGGGGAAAGGGAGGACTCATGAACAGTGATCGGTTCATAAAAGTCGAAGTTGCGTTTTTTTGTATCCAGATCGTAACGGTCACCCAGGAAATATAATCCCTGCAGAACGTCTGCTTGTTTAATGAAGCAAGAACGCAGGATACGGTCCCATGACCATTTTTGGTTAAGTGGCAGATGCTCACGTTCCAGATCTTTGACTTGAATGATCTCTTTGTCCAGGAAGCCATCTTGTTGTAAGAAGATACCCAGCTCTTCATCCGCAGGATAATACATCTTAGCAATGATGTCTTTCCATTTTGTAGTTTCGCTCTCTTGCAGCCCTAGTTTGTCAACTAGCTCTGCATAACGAGCAGGCTCATTCTCTTGCAAGTATGCCAGTGCTTCCATGGTGTATTCCATAGTCCACGAAGCCATACGGTTTGTATACCAGTTATTATTAACGTTATTCTCGTATTCATTCGGGCCCGTTACGCCGAGCATTACGTATTTGTCTTTACGTGATGCGTAGTGAACACGTCCTTCCCAGAAGCGGGAGATTTCCACGAGAACCTCAAGGCCATATTGTCCCAGATAAGCTTTGTCTCCGGTGTAGTTCACATAGTTGTAAATGGCGTAGGCAATGGCACCGTTCCGGTGAATTTCTTCAAATGTAATTTCCCACTCGTTGTGGCATTCTTCACCGTTCATAGTAACCATTGGGTACAGCGCACCTTTTTTGAATCCAAGCTTACGGGCATTTTCTTTAGCTTTCTCTAAGTGCTTGTAACGGTAGATCAACAAATTGCGGGCAATGGAGGAGTCCGCCGTACTGAGATAGAAGGGAACGCAATACGCCTCTGTATCCCAGTAGGTGCTGCCGCCGTATTTTTCACCGGTAAAGCCTTTAGGCCCAATGTTCAGGCGGTCATCTTCACCATTATAGGTTTGATTGAGTTGGAAAATATTAAAGCGAATCGCTTGCTGAGCCGAAACGTCACCTTCAATAATGATGTCGCTTTCTTTCCATTTTTCTCTCCAAGCTTCAATTTGTTCAGTCAAAAGGGTTACGAACCCAGCTTCCTTAGCAGCTTGCAGAGCAGTTTGGGCGGCGTCGACCAATTGTCCCAGACCGTGATTCCGAGAAGTAACATTGGCTACATATTTATAAATGACGATTTGATTGCCCGCTTGTGCGGTTACGTCCAGTTTGCTGGCTACATATTTCTCTTGTTCGATGACTTCTGCTTCGGCAGTTACCTTTTCACCATTGACAAGGATATCAAAAGCCATAGCAGAGGTGACATGGAAGTCGAGTTTCTTAGTCTTTAGGGTGAGATGTCCATGATCAGGTCCCGCTTGTTTCTCAACTTCATTCCAGAATTTCTCGTCATAGTTGGAATCCTTGTTCTTCACATCACCATCAAGATAAGGAGTAATCGTAATCTTGCCTGAGAAATTGACAGGAATGATGGAATAGCGAATCGCGCCGATTTCTTGACGAGTCATGCTTACGAACCGGATACTTTCTACTTTAACTTCCTTACCATCTTCGAGTGTGGCAGTGAAGCTACGGGAGAGCGTTCCTTCTTTCATATTAAGTACCCGGCGGAATTCGGAAACGGTGCACTTTGCCAGATCAAGGGGTGTACCCTCGATTTCAATGTTAATACCGATCCAGTTCGTGCTGTTAAGTACTTTGGCAAAATATTCAGGATAGCCGTTTTTCCACCAGCCGACACGTGTTTTGTCAGGGTAGTAGACGCCAGCCATGTAGCTGCCTTGCAGGCTGTTACCGCTATATTGCTCTTCGAAATTGGCCCGGCCACCCATAAATCCGTTACCAAGACTAAATACGCTTTCAGAAATTTCTTGCGTCTGTGGATCAAAGGATTCCTCAATAATGGACCATTCATCAATTGTTAAATATTGTTTCACGATAACCGCTCCTTTAAATATGTTAGGGGGATATATAAAATGAACAAATCCCTTGTTAAACTTTCGGTGATATAAAAGTGACTGCGCGGAATCTTTGGACTTTCGATCACATTTTGCGGATGAAATCTGATTATAAAGGCGAACGTTATGCTTCTATAGTTCCAAAATTCCTCTCCGTCACTTCATCACCAGAAGGCTAACGATTAATTATTAGTTCATTTAATCTTTGGTTGGAATGTCCACAACAACTCAAATCAGTACTATTTGAGTTAATTATGTTCAATAAACTTATGCAAAAGATTCTTTGAGCAGGGACACACTCATATGAGCAAGCGATGGGACAACAATATTCGCTGCACTCAGGGTTTCCGGCGAACCAATGCCAACACTGAACATACCGGCCCGGCTAGCGGCCTCAATTCCCGCTTCTGCATCTTCGAAGACTACACAATGTTCAGGTGCGGCATCCAGTGCTTTGGCTCCTAATAGGAACACTTCCGGATCTGGTTTAGCAGCACTAGTGTGTGTGCCGTCGATGATTGCATCAAAGTAAGGGGTTAATCCGGTATTATTCAAGATCGTCATAGCGTTTTTGCTGGCAGAACCGAGAGCAACTTTGATGCCATTCGCACGGCACTCTTTTAGGAAATCAAGCGCACCTGGCAGAATCTCAGAACTGTCCATTTTCGCAATATATTCGACATAACGATTATTTTTCTGTTCCGCAAGCTTAGCTTTCTCTTCTTCGTCAATCGTTAGTCCGCCGATTTCCAGCAAAATATTTAGTGAAGCCGTTCTGCTGACTCCCTTAAGGCGTTCGTTATCTTGTTCTGTGAATAGAAACCCCAGTCCATCTGCAAGCTCTTTCCAAGCAATATAATGGTATTTTGCTGTATCGACGATTACTCCGTCCAAGTCGAACAAGCAGGCTTTAATTTCCGACATTGTAGTACCTCCTAAAAGTTTTGACAGCGTCGTGATCCAGCGGATGCCGTATTAGAATCTTATTAAACCGTTTAAACTTTGATTAAGATGTGTAAGTTTATCCTAACCTAAGATCCTAGAAATCACCCATAAAGAACTGGATCAATAAGTATTGTATGATTTAGCGCAAACGTTTGTACAGATTTTCAAAAAATAAATGAAGCGGTTAAACGCTTCACTTATTCATTCGGTTTTATGCTTTGCCAGAGAGTGCATGGATGACTCTCTCACGATCAGACGATGGGGAATAACAAATCGGTTGGTATGACCTGAACCGTTATCCGGACTCTTGATATTTTGGATAAGTACTTGTGATGCGGTGTAGCCAAGATGATAAATTCCTATATCAATACTGCTGATCGGAGGACTAGATAATTCAGATAATGGAATATTGTTAAAGCTTACAATGGCGAGATCGTCTGGAACCTTGTATTTCAGTTCATTCAACCCGCGCAAAATTCCGAACGATACCATGTCATCCACCGCTACCAGCGCAGTGGGGCGATTCGGCAAATTCATGAAAAAGGACATCGCTCTATAGCCGCTATCCTGTAGAAATTCACCTTCTACAATCCATTCATCCCGCATTTCTAAACCGCTATTCTGCAATGCTTTACGATATCCGGCGAGACGGTCACGAGAAACGATTAGATTAGGTGGTCCACTTACGAAGCCAATACGTTTATGCCCCATGGAAATGAGGTGGTTCGTAGCATCGTACGCTGCCATCACATTATCATTATCGACTGATAAAATATTCTCATATTTATCACTTCGGCCAACAAGCACGAATGGATAATCGTTGCTCTCTAGAAAATCAATAACGGCATCATCCGTACGAGAGTAAAGCAGAATAACGCCGTCAACACGGCGACCCTTCAGAAGTCGTGAAACGGCTTCCAGTTCTTCTTTCTCGTTCGCTCCGGAGCTTATTAACACATCGTAACCGGAACGGCTGGCTTGTGTAACGATCCCGCGAATTAATTCCATAAAAAATAGATTAGAGAACAGCTCTTCAGCAGGTTTAGGAAGACTGAAGCAGATGCTGTTAGTAGTTTTCGACACCAAGCTCTTAGCCATCATGTTAGGGGTATAGCCCATATCCTCCATAATAGCTTTAACTTTGCGGGAAGTTTCCAGGCTGATTCTGGGATGGTTGGACAATACCCGGGATACCGTGGAGGGAGATACTCCCGCTTTCTTGGCCACATCCTTAATGGTAACTGTCATTGAAACCTCCTTATGGAACCGTTTGCTTTACACAGTAATATTAATCTAAGAGTTCTAAATTGTAAATAGATAAAGTCATTCAAAAGGGGGAAATTGCTACTTTTGGAAGGAACACAAGAAATTTCAATGTAATATTGTTGCTTTTCACCAAAAAAGTATGAATGATTCGGGAATTTTGATCTTAATATGTATAAATGCGGTCTGGATTTTGCGAAAAGAGTATTCGCTGAATGCAAACGTATGGCTTAAATGATGCAAGAACTTAGCTGAAAGGAAGGGAAGAACAAGTTTCGTTTTTATTGCGGCTTTAAATTGAGCTTTTATTTTAGAAAATACTGGTTGACAATACCGCAAATTCGGCATTAGTATGTAAATCAAAATACAGCAAGCGTTTTCATTGGGCGTTTTTAGGTTGAACCAGTTGCACTAACGAATGGGTTTTATGGACTAGTGTTTGTGCATAGCTTTTTGCAAACGATTGCACTAATTTCGACATGATGTATCAAGCTTTTACTTTGATAAAAGGATGGTGACAGCGTTGAATTGGCTTGACGAGCCATACATATAGACCTTCTCCAACTTTAGAAGGAATAGCATGATTTATAATCTCATAAATTGGTGGGGTTTGTGAAATCATGTATCCGCTTGCAAAAAGGGAATTCATAATTATGGGAGGTTTTGCAAAAATGAAAATAACTTTATGGGGGAAGAGGGCATTTGCGATCTTTATGATTATTGCTCTCGTGTTCTCTGGTCTTGGACTACATCCTGTTAATGTTACAGCAGCAACGACGAAGGTTGTATTGGTTGGGGATCTGCAGTCTAAATTTACATCGACAGGTGCGGAAACGCCGGGTAAGGATTGGGATGAGACATCAGTAGTTACCCAAATGACCTATTCAGATAATGGCCTATATTCTTTTACAGGCACTCTGCCGGCAGGAGAATATAACTACAAGGTTACTCTTAATGATTTATGGGACGAGAACTATGGATTCACAAGTTACACCAATCCTCAGGGAACAAATGATGGGGAGAATATCCATATCAAGCTGGAAACAGAGACTGCCGTAACCTTTTATTATAATGACTTAACTCATAAAATAGCTGATTCCACGTATTACACACCGATTGCTTCCGCTAAACTACCAAGATTGACAGGAAACCTGCCGGCAGAAGCACTTACCGTATTATCTGATCCTGATTTTGATGATGTTTACAGTACGGTGGCTACCCTTCCTAAGGGAGATTACACCTACCAAGTTTCTGTTCCAGGAGACGGTGAAGCCGGGGATCAATTGTATCCCGAAACTGCTAATAATCTGAGTCTTCCTTCAGATCTTCTGGTTACCTTTAAATTTAATCCACTGGATGGCAGTGTGACAGCAGAATATAAAATTCCTTCTGAACCTGTTGAGGTTACTCCTGTTCCGGCTGGACACATCCGTATTCACTACAATCGGACAGCTGGTGACTATGAAAATCAGGGATTATGGACATGGGATGATGCTCAATCCCCTTCCGCAAATTGGCCTACAGGTGCAACTCCATTTCCTGAAGGGCAAATCGATTCTTATGGTGCTTATGTTGACGTGCCAGTGAAGGATGGAGCTAAGAAAATTTCGTTCCTTGTGGTAAACCGAGTCACTCAGGCCAAGGATGAAGGGGATAAACTCTTTGCCATTAACACGCCTGAGGCGAATGAAATTTGGATCAAGCAGGGTTCAAATGATGTAACACCGTATGAACCAGTTACACTTGCTCCTAATACAGTGCGAATTCACTATACCAGAGCTGATACAAATCATGATCAATATGGACTGTGGCTGTGGGATGACGTCGTAGCCCCATCCGAAAATTGGCCGTCTGGAGCTACTCCTTTTGTAGCAGATCAAACAGATCGTTATGGTGCATATGTTGATGTTCCGCTTATTGAGAATGCGAAGAAAATCGGCTTTATTGTGATGAAACCTTCGAACGGTGATAAGGACGGTGACAATAAAACCTTTAGCCTGCTGGATCGATACAATCAGCTATGGGTTAAAGAAGGAGACAACAATGTTTATGTTTCTCCGTTTGGTGAGACACCTATTGGCTTAGTATCCGCAGAGGTGCTGTCGACGAGCAAAATCCTTCTCGGCTTCACACTGACTGACGGTTTGGATCCAGCAGCCTTAAAGACAGCAATTACAGTTAAGGATAAAGAGGGTGCTGCAATCCCGATTACTGCTGTAACCCTTACAAGCAAAACTTCAATCGAAGTGGATACAGAAGCATTTGATCTGGAAAAAGTTCCGCTTAGCGTTACCTATTCAGGTAAAACGGTCTCAGCCGCAAGTGGCTGGAGAATGCTTGATGAAATGTACAACTATACAGGAGACGATCTTGGAGCTACGTATAATGCTGACAAAACAGCCACATTGAAATTATGGGCACCTAAAGCAAGCTCGGTCGTTGTGAATCTTTACGATAAGAATGACTCTAACGTGCAAGTGGGCAGTGTTGCTTTAACGCTCGGCGAGCAAGGGGTTTGGTCAGTCCAGCTGAAGCCAGCTGATTTGACAGGCACAACGGCAACAGATGTAAGGGGCTTCTTTTATCAATACGAAGTAACGAATGACGGTGTAACCCATAAGGTTCTTGATCCTTATGCTAAATCAATGGCGGTATTTACTGTGGATACCACAGGTGCTGCTGGTGCTGGCGTGGATACAGTGGGCAAAGCGGCTATTGTTGATTTAAGCCAGACGAACCCAGATACCTTTGGGTATGCTGATATAAAAGGCTACGAAAAACGTGAGGACGCCATCATCTACGAAGTCCACGTGAGAGATTTTACATCGGATGTATCGATCGAGGATAGTCTGAGTGGGGAAAGATGGGGTTCTTATAGCGCTTTTGAAAAGAAACTTGATTATATTAAATCTCTTGGTGTAACGCATGTTCAGTTGCTTCCTGTGATGGCTTGGTATTACGGGGATGAGACGAAGATGGGGACTAGAGAGCCGGATTATTCCGCAAAAAACAATGAATACAACTGGGGTTATGATCCTCACAGCTATTTTTCACCGGACGGGGCCTATTCACAGAACCCTGCCGATCCAGAAGAGCGGATTAAAGAATTAAAAGGTTTGATTGATGCCGTGCATGAAGCTGGAATGGGTGTCATTCTGGACGTAGTGTATACTCATATGGCTAAAAAAGAATTTTTAAACGACATCGTACCTAATTACTATGCCTTCCAAGATGCAAACGGTAACTTTATCGGGGGGTTCGGCAACAATTTAGCCACCAACCATAAAATGGCTGAGAAGCTGATGGTTGATTCGGTAAAATACTGGTTTGAAGAGTACAAGATTGATGGAATGCGCTGGGATATGATGGGCGATGCGACAGCTGATGCTGTTCAGCATGCTTATGATGCCGCAGCAGCAGTGAATCCGAAGGCACTCTTTATTGGTGAAGGCTGGAGAACATTCGGCGGCGCCGCGGCTGATCCTTCTCTCGCTGGGCAAGGTGCAGATCAGGATTGGATGGATAAAACGGATAGTGTCGGTGTTTTCTCCGATGAATTCCGTAATGAATTGAAGTCTGGTTATGGTTCCGAAGGTCAGCCTAGATTTATTACAGGTGGAGCACGTCCGATCGCTACAATCCTGGACAATATCAAAGCTCAACCTTCGAATACACCAGCAGATGATCCGGGTGATATCGTCCCATATATCGAAGCTCATGATAATCTGACACTTCATGATGTCATAGCACAATCGATCAAGAAGGATCCGGATATTGCTGAGAATGAGCTTGAAATTCAGCAGCGGATCAGATTAGGAAATATGCTCGTATTAACTTCTCAAGGTACAGCCTTTATCCATGCCGGTCAGGAATATGGGCGGACTAAGCAGTGGAAGGGCACAACGGATCCTGAGGATAAATTCACAGAGATGTTCGACAACAACAACCAATCGTTTGGCTATTTCATTCATGATTCTTACGATTCATCGGATGCAGTTAACATGTTTGATTGGACCAAAGCAACAGATGAATCTAAGTTCCCAGTACAGAACACGACAAGAAAATATACGTCGGGTCTGATGGAGCTGAGAAAATCAACGGATGCCTTCCGATTGGGCGATAAGGATTTGGTTGACTCTAACATTAACCTGATCCCTGCTCCAGAAATGAAGGATAACGATCTTGTCATCGGCTATTCCAACAAAGCAACAGATGGCACTGGCATCTATTATGTCTTCATGAATGGTGACAGCACAACTAGAAAACTGACCTTATCTGAGGATTTGACGGGCGGTCAGGTGCTTGTGGACAACGATGAAGCTGGTGTTACAGCGATACCGGCTGCACAGCAGTCAGGTTTTATTTTGACAGCAAATTCAATTACACTAGAGCCTTTGACGGCCGTGATTATTCAAAAGGAAGCTGCACCAGTTACGCTGAACTCTTTGGAAACAGATAGTGCAAGCTACACGCTGGCAGCTGGAAATACGCATCAAACCGCTGTTTTTGCGAAATATGATGACAATAGCAGAAGTAATGTTACTAAGAAGGCTACTTACCTCTCCAATAAACCTGAAGTAGCTACAGTAACTGATAAAGGTCTAGTCAAAGCGGTTGGGCTAGGAACGGCAACCCTTACTATTTCTTATGAAGGTATTTCTACAACCGTCACTGTTAATGTTACTGACAAACGATATGTTCAATTCACTTATACCCGTAGCGATAAGGACTATAAGGATTGGAATATCTGGGTTTGGAACACTGGAGCTAAAAATGACCAGATTGATTTCACAACCTTTAAGAATGGCACAGCGAGCGTTCTGATTGAGGTTGCGGAGAATGCAACAAGCGTTGGATTTGTCCTGCGCAAAGGTACGGATTGGAACACGGGGAAACTAGACTACCCAGACGATCGTGTTATTCCGTTGACCCCTGGTGAACCGTTCACTAAGGTGTATGTAACCAGTATGGTTAAAGAGCTTGATATCAAACCAAGTATTAGCGGCCCTATTTTAAAAGATGGAACGATTACTTTCAGATACCGCGACGACGCTTTGTTCCGTAATGGAAATATGGACGCAATAACAGCTGCTAAAGTAAAAGTGAACGGCACTTCGTATCCAATGATCTATGATCCGGCTAACGAGTGGTTCACTTACACACTGGCTGATTTAAAAGAAGGTATGTATAAATATACTTTCTTGATTACAAAAGACGGCGTCACTACCGAAATTACAGATCCAAAGAATACGGTGAATGATGAATCTGTTATTGATTATCATCAACCTGTCGTTAAGATTGCGACATCCGTAAGTCCAGAGGCAGTCACATCCAATCAGAATGCTGTTGTAACCATCCACGCTTCCTCTTCGGAAGAAGTAACTTACTCTGAAGCATATATGGATTTAACTAATCTTGGGGGCCCTAGCAAAGTTAAGCTGGATACGGAACTCTTGAAACAAACGGTTGCTGTGGAAGACACGGTGTCAGCGGGCATCAAGGATATTCCGATTACGCTCGTAGACCAATACGGCAATGCACATAAGGAAAAGGCTACACTTGAGGTAAAAGCAAGAACCTATACAGGGGATAAGCTGGATTTTGATTGGGATGAGGCTCGAATTTATTTCGCGCTTACAGACCGATTTAAAGACGGTGACCCAACGAATAATGAGAATGTGAATAAAAATCATCTGGAAGCTTATCATGGTGGAGATTTCCGGGGGATGATCGACAATCTCGATTATTTGCAAGAGCTAGGAATTAACACGTTATGGATCACGCCAATCGTAGATAATATTGATTTTAACAAAGGCGTTGACTTTGGCAGCGAACAATATGGATACCATGGGTATTGGGCAAAAGATTTCACCAAGCTCGACGAGCATCTTGGCGATATGGCCACCTTCAAGGAGCTGATCGAAAAGGCGCATGACAAAGGGATCAAGATCATGGTTGACGTTGTACTCAATCATACGGGTTACGGTCTGAAAGCTGAGGATACCTATCCGACAATTACAGCTGAGGATAAAGCACGTTTCGAAGGGATGCTGCGCACGGATGGTGTATCCGCAGATACAGATCCAATTAAGGGTGAACTTGCCTTCCTGCCAGATTTCAAGACGGAAGATCCAGCCGTTCGTGAAAAAATTATCGCTTGGCAAACAGGCTGGTTAGACAACGCACGTACGGAACGTGGAGACACGATTGATTATTTCCGTGTGGATACGGTCAAACACGTGGACGATACGACTTGGAAAGCCTTTAAAAATGCACTGACAGCGATGGATCCAAACTTCAAAATGACCGGCGAATACTTCGGTGGAACCATTGATAACAATGGTGGAATGCTCGAAACTAGCCAGATGGATGGGCTGCTTGATTTTGGATTTAAAGATGCAGCCAGAGATTTTGCAAATGGTAAGGTAAACAGTGTGGATGCTTATCTGCAGGAACGTGAATTGAAGATCGACAATACGAAGATGATGGCTCAATTCCTGAGCAGTCATGATGAGAATGGTTTCTTGTCTGATTATGTGGGAGGCGATAAAGGCAAGCTGAAGATTGCTGCAGCTCTGCAAATTACCGCCAAAGGACAGCCAGTAATATACTACGGAGAAGAACTGGGTAATTCAGGCAGCAATGCTGGAAATATGTCTGAAGGTCAATTCAGTGAGAACCGTAAGGATATGCCTTGGGATCAATTGACGGCAGAGAAGCCACTACATGACCATTATCAAAAGCTGTTGAATATCCGTGCGAAGTACTCCAAAGTGTATTCCAAAGGTGCGCGCACGAAGCTCGCAGGTTCAGATGATTCAGGTTATTTGGCTTTCAACAAATCTTATGAAGATGAGAACGTAGTGACGGTAATCAATACTAAAACTAGTGAGAGTTCTGTAACGATTCCAGTACCGTTTGCTGCTAATTCATCGGTAACCGATGAATACAGCGGTAAAACATACATGGTTTCCGAGGATCAAAAGGTAAATATTGATCTGCCAGGTAGAGATGATGGAGGTACGGTTATTTTGGCTGAGGTATCGGATGTTATACCGACACCAACACCGACACCAACGTCGACACCAACACCAACGCCGACACCAACACCAACACCGACACCAACACCAACGCCAACACCAACGTCGACGCCAACATCGACGCCAACATCGGCACCAGAAGTAACACCGTCGCCTGAGGTGACACCAACGCCAGAAGCCACAGCGGCACCAACCTCTGGAGTTGTTGTTAACCCTAGCCCTACACCGCCAGCGGATACTCAGGTTGTGAATGAGGATAGCTTGAAGAATGGTAAAGAAGGCAAGGTGCAAATTGATGTTGCTGCCGGTAAGACAGCGGTACGCTTACCTTTACAAGCTGCACAAATACTAGGAACTAATGATCTTGTATTTAAAATGGGAGATCTGTTAGTTACTATCCCTAGCCAGCTTTTAAGTACAATGCCAAGTTTAGCTTCAGGTATTGATGGGGTAGGTGCCCAAATCTTGCTTGAACTGAAGCCACTGGCGCAGTCTGCTGCGAAAGCCATAGTAGACGGTTTAAACAATGATAGTGCTCATGCTAGCTCTCTTTCCGATGTATTTGAATTCAGACTTAGCGTGCTGATGAAAGACGGTACTCGGATTGTAATTAAGCAGTTCGATGAGCCGATTACGATCTCATTTAAGATTAAAGGGCAATTCAACAAAGACTTAATCGGAATCTATTATTTAAGTGATAATGGCGGGTTAGAGTACGTGGGAGGACAGCTGAATGGAGAGGTGATCACGGCACAAGTCACACACTTCAGTAAGTATGCTGTGCTTGAAATCGATAAGTCGTTCAAAGATGTTCCTGCAACCTATTGGGCATTTAAGGCGATTCAATCACTTGCCGCCAAACAAATTGTGTCAGGGGTTACTACCTCTGAGTTTGATCCGAAAAGTAATGTTAGCCGTGCGGAATTTACAGCACTACTAGTACGTGCACTTGGCTTAAAAGCGGAAGGGCAGGTCCTGTTTACTGACATCAGGTCAGATGCATGGTATGCCTCATATGTAGCCACAGCTGCTAAGCTGGGTATTGTTAGTGGACGGAGTAATAATATTTTTGCGCCGAATGCATCAATTACCCGTGAGGAAATGGCTGTTATGGCGATCCGCGCACTTGAAGTGAAGTCTGGTAAGAAGCTTGAACCTGTAGCAGCCTCTACGGCATTTACTGACGCTTCAAGTATTAGCAAGTGGGCGGAAGCTTATGTGAAGACTGCAGCAGACTTAGGACTCCTGCAAGGCCGAGAGAACAATCGATTCGCTCCAAAAGCATGGATGACCCGCGCAGAAAGCGCACAGGTTATTTATACGCTGCTGAGCAAGTAGGCTAAACTAAGGTGTGCTGAACTCTGGCACCCTTTAGTTAGAGCAGCGGTTAGCATTTTAGTATTCTCCAAAAGAAAACAGGGTATCCCGAAGCGATTATCGCTTGCGAGATACCCTGTTTTGTTATGCTATATGGCTGAGCAGTGGGAAGAAAAGAAGTCTTTTAGATGATTGCCTTTAGGATTGCGAATCCATAGGCTGGCATCTTCACGTTCAGCTTGCTGCGTTCTGTGCGCAGTGTTTCGCCTGTAAACAAGTTCTCCCAATCCCGCTCGTCTACGTCAATACGGAAGGTCTGAGCGGTCTCTTCACTGTTGATTAGTACGACAATTGTCTGCAGATCCAGCCGGCGCTCATAGGCTAGCTTGCTGCCTTGTTGTCCTGCCTCAAGGAAGGTAAATGTACCTGTGCGGAGAGCAGGGTGATCGTTGCGTATTTGAATAAGCTGACGATAGAACTCGAAGAGCTCACGATCCTGCTTTTCAGGGTTCCACTCCATGCATTTGCGGCAACCAGGGTCACCTTCACCGTCCATGCCGATCTCGTCACCGTAATAGATGCAGGGAGTGCCCATAAAGGTGAATTGGAACAGTGCTGCTAATCGCATCTTGTTTTTGTCTCCAGCAGCCAGCGTAAGCAGTCGTGGAGTATCGTGGCTGTCCAGCAGATTAAAAGCAACTTCACTTGCCTGCAGCGGATAGCGCGATAACTGTTTGCCAATGGAATTAGCGAATTCTTCAGCATCAAGAGTGCCATGCACAAAGAAGTCAAGGACAGCGTCAGTGAAAGGATAGTTCATAACGGCATCAAATTTATCGCCTTCTAGCCAAGGTGCAGATTCATGCCAGATTTCTCCCAATATGTAAGCCTCAGGATTAGCACGTTTAACCACCTTGCGGAATTCCCGCCAGAAATCATGATCCACTTCATTGGCAACGTCCAGACGCCAGCCATCGATCCCAACTTCTTTGATCCAGTATTCTGCGACTTTCAGTAAGTATTGTTTAACTTCAGGATGTTCTGTGTTTAGCTTTGGCATTAGCGGTTCAAAAGCAAAGGTGTCATAAGTAGGGACACCGTTTTCAATTTGAAGTGGAAACTTGCGAATATGGAACCAATCTTTAAAGGCGGAAGCCTCTCCTTTTTCTTGAACATCCACAAAAGGGGCAAAGGTTCTGCCAGAATGATTGAATACGGCATCTAGCAGGACACGAATCCCACGTTTATGGCAGCTATCGACGAGCTTTTTTAAAGTCTCAATATCTCCAAAATGCGGATCGACTTTCATATAGTCTTCTGTATCGTATTTGTGATTAGTAGTTGCATCAAAGATAGGTGTGAAATAAATAGCAGTGATCCCAAGCTCGTTAAGATGATCTAAATGATCAATAACCCCTTGCAGGTCGCCGCCAAAAAAATTGGTTGGTGTTGGTTCGGAGCCCCATGGCTGAACATTTTCCGGATCAAGGCTCGGGTCACCATTTGCAAAGCGTTCTGGGAAGATCTGATAAAAAACAGCGTCCTTTACCCAGGCAGGCGGAGCAAATACATCAACGCGGTTAATGAAGGGGAATTCGAACAGCTTGTTTGGGTTTTCCGGCCGCACCGTTTGAAAGTCACTTTCGGTCATCCAAATTCGTTCGTTATCTTTTTGAAGTAAGAAGCCGTATTTCAAGCGGCGGTAGAGAGGTACTGAAGCACATTCCCAATAGTCAAACATAGCATCGGAGGTGAAGAGGGTCATGGGAATTAGCTCTTTTGTGGTATCCCAAGCATATTTATCTCCAGCAAAGGCGAACACTTCGGTTAAATCCCCTTTTTTAGCGCGTAGACGCAGGTGAATCGTACTTTCATTATAGGCATAAGACCAATTTAACCGCGGACGATGATACACTGCTTCCAGTAACATGATAAATCCTCCTAAAGTTTTGTTAGCGTTACTTCCTCGAACACTTCGGCAAAACCACATCGAAAGCATAGGCTAAGTTTTGTTAGCGCTACTTCCTCGGACACTTCGGCAAAACCGCATCGAAAGCATAAACTATTCCCGGACGATACTCCACAGAGCGCGTGGAATGTAGAATGTCGCTATTGTTATTGGTTGCACAGTTTTTTATGCAACATGCACTAAATCAGTAGCAGAGTAGCACATAACAAAGAGGCACAGCCACCGCGAAGTAGCTTGCCCGAGGTTGTACCTTTGATAAGTAACATTGCCTTTTAATTGTATAGAACAGGAGGCAGACAAGAGATGTTGTGCTTCATGCTGGACAGCCTCTTAACGTTTTGGATTATAGCATGGAATAAAAGGGCTTTCAATACTCTTGTTCAAACCATTGCACTAAATTTCACTAAAGTAAACGAGCATTGTGAACGTTAATTTATGAGAAATCTCTTGAAATAGAGAAAATGTGGCATATTAGGGGCAAATAAAATAGATATTCCAATATTAAACACATGAATTATCGACTAATTAAAAGATATCATGTGAAAAATGGAGATATATGCCTATAATGTATATCAATTAATGGAAAATGACCCAATACAGTATATGCAAACGTTTTTAAAAACAATCGTTACTGTTGTATGATGTACTCATGAATGAAGCGCTTTCGTACCTGTGAAATGCAGATACAGAAGGAGCAAGCTAAAAGAAGAACTTTTTTTTTAGCCTTTCTGAAATCGTTTGCGCAGATTGCAGCACTACTATTTTCCATCTTACGTTTTTAAAAATTGGGAGGGGTTAAAGTAATGAAATTGAAAAAAATGATGGTTATCACCGCAGCTTTCTCAATGGCTCTGTCCGTTACAGCATGCGGTTCGAACAACAACAGTACGAATAACGGGGGCAACAACGCAGCAAAAGCTACTAACAACGCTACTACAGAGACTGCAGCGCCAGAGAGCACAGATGCAGCAGTAACAGATGAAATCGTACCTGAAGATGGCGCAACTCTAGTGGTATGGGAAAGTAAAGAAGAAAGACCTTTTGCAGATGAGATTGCTAAACAGTTCACAGCAAAATATAACGTTCCAGTCAAGGTTGAAGAATTGGCACCCCCGGATCAAGTAACTAAGCTTACTCAAGATGGTCCTTCAGGATTAGCGGCAGACGTTATTCTTATCCCTCACGATAACTTAGGTAAAGCGGCAAGCGCGAGCTTGGTTCTTCCTAACGATGTCTTCGGTGAAGAAACAAAAGCTAACAATACTGAAGCTTCGATTATCGGATCTTCGTACGAAGGCGAATTGTATGGTTACCCAAGAGCAGCAGAAACTTATGCATTGTTCTACAATAAATCGCTTGTTAAAGAAGCACCTAAATCATTCGATGATGTTCTTGCATTCAGCAAAACATTCACGGATAAATCGAAAAATAGATATGGAATTATGTGGGAAGTAGGAAACGTGTACTTCAACTACATGTTTATCGCATCCGATGGCGGATACCTCTTCGGTAAGGATGGTACGGATAAAGATGATATCGGTCTTGCTAACGATGGCGCAATTGCAGGACTTAAAGAATTTGTGAAATTGAAGGAAGCATTGCCAATTAAGAGTGGTGATATCAACAGTGATATCAAACGCAGCTTGTTCAACTCTGGTGATGTAGCTATGGATATCACAGGTCCATGGGAGCTTGGAGGATACAAAGAAGCTCTTGGTGACAACCTTGGTATTGCTCCAATCCCTACAGTGAATGGCAAAACAGCAATTACATTCTCTGGTATTAAAATTTTCGCAGTTAACTCGTTTACTCAATATCCGAATGCTGCTAAATTGTATGCGAATTTTGCTTCAAGCAAAGACGCTCAGCTGTTACTGAACAAAACGATTGGTTCGGTTCCTACAAACAACGAGGCGCTTCTTGATCCACAGATCTCTAGCGATCCTTATGTGTCCGTTTTTGCAGAACAAGCTAAGAACTCCCAACCGATGCCTTCTATCCCTGAAATGGGTAACGTATGGAGTCCAGTAAATGCTGCCCTTCCAGAAATTTGGGATAAAAATGGGGATCCAAAAGCAGCAATGGACAAAGCTGTACAACAAATCAAAGATTTGAATAACAGTGCATCTCAATAAGGATCATAATTCACTGTCTTAACAGCATACAGTGAATCAAGCTGCCCGCCGCATGTTTAGCGGCTGGCAGCTTCTTATTTTCACTCGGAGAGGAGAACGGAAGCGAAATGCAACGACATCGCACGAGGGCCGCAATACTGTCGACGATTTTTATGGGATTGGGACAAATATATAACCGCCAATTCGTTAAAGGAATATTATATTTAGCCGTAGAAGCTGTAGCCGTTTTTTATTTTATTGAGAATCTTGCCAACTCCTTATGGGGCATTGTAACACTAGGAGAGAATCCGAGTCGTCTGGTTAAAGTGAAGGGGATCGCCAAGATGGTTACCGGTGATCACTCGATTTATATTATGATCCAAAGCTTGATCACCATCCTTATTCTTATTCTATTGATTATCGCGTGGTATTTGAATATCAGAGATGCTTACAAGATTGGAGAAAAACGTGATAACGGTCTTCAGGCAAACACTTTTAAACAAAGTGTTCGTTATATCCTGGATTACAAGTTTGCTCAAGCGTTTCTAGTCTTGCCGGGTATCGGTGTTCTATTCTTTACTATTATGCCTATTATCTTCATGATCCTGTTGGCCTTTACGAACTATTCCGCACCTGATCATCTTCCACCCGCCAAATTGGTGGACTGGGTTGGATTTCAGACCTTTCGTAATTTATTGGTCCTTAAGACATGGAGCCACACTTTTTATGGTGTATTAACATGGACAATTATATGGGCAGTTCTTTCAACCATTACTACATACTTCGGAGGACTGTTGGTCGCTTTGCTGGTGAGTCAGAAGGGCATTCGCTTCAAAGGAATGTGGAGAGTAATTCTGATTGTGCCTTACGCGGTGCCACAGTTAATCTCGCTTCTGCTCATGCGCAACTTATTTAACGGTCAATTCGGGCCTATCAATCAATACATGGGGTATTTTGGATTGGATGGATTACCGTGGCTGACTGACCCATTCTGGGCTAAGGTTACCGTAATTATCGTTAATATGTGGGTAGGTATTCCTGTTTCTATGCTGCTTATCATGGGCGTTCTGACTACTATCCCACGGGATATGTATGAAGCTGCTGAGGTGGATGGAGCATCGGGTTATCAGAAGTTCCGTATCGTAACGTTGCCGATGGTATTATTCTCCACAGCACCAACCTTGATTACGCAGTTTGCAGGTAACATCAACAACTTTAACGCAATCTTCCTATTAACTGGGGGTAGTCCGGTAAATGGTGACTATCAATATGCCGGTTCTACGGACTTGCTAGTAACCTGGTTATACAAATTAACGCTTGATCAGAATAAAAACAACATGGCTTCGGCAATAGGGATTATTATCTTTATCATTGTCGCTTCATTCTCCCTGTACAATTACCGCCGGACGAAGTCATTTAAAGAGGAGGATATGATCCAATGAGCAGAAAAGTCGCGAACATTATTCGCTTAGCAGGTAGTTATATTATCTTGATTGCTTTGTCGATAGCTGCACTCTATCCTGCCCTTTGGATTCTCTTAGCTTCCTTCCGACCTGGTAAATCATTGTACAGCAAAACGTTTATTCCCGAGCAATTCACTTTATCACATTACAGAGAATTGTTCACATCACCCAGCTATATGTTTGGGACTTGGTATGCCAATACCTTGAAAATAGCTGTGTTCTCGATGCTTATCGGGGTAGTTCTTACTTTGTTAACCAGTTATGCCGTATCCAGATTCCGGTTTAAAGCGCGTAAAACAGCGTTATCCACCGTATTGATTCTTGGTATGTTCCCTGGTTTTATGAGTATGATCGCTATTTATATGCTGCTTAAAGAGTTTAATTTGCTGGATACACATATTGCGTTAATTATCGTTTATGCGGCGGGGGCACCGCTGGGTGGGACCTTTATCGCTAAAGGGTTCCTGGATACGATTCCTCGTTCTTTGGATGAGGCGGCTCGAATAGATGGGGCGAGTAATTTCGGGATATTTATGCGGATCATCTTACCCTTGTCACGTCCTATGATCACTTACATGGCGCTGACTCAGTTTGTTGGTCCTTGGGTGGATTTCATTTTCGCCAGACTTATTTTGCGGACGAAGGAGAACTGGACGGTCGCAGTCGGAATGTGGGATATGGTTAACACGAACCAAAACACGAACTTTACCTTGTTCTCTGCGGGTGCGGTTTTGATCTCCATTCCAATTATGATTTTGTTTGTATTCTTGCAACGTCTGCTAGTAGATGGCTTGACAGCAGGAGCTAGTAAGGGGTAAACCCATTCGCTCGCTTCATGCTAATAAATGATCAGGGTACAGCCTTTATACAGAAATGGAGGGCTGTACCCTTATTTCGTCACGGGGAGTGAACTTAATGAAAAAGTCCTGGACTCTATATTTTAAATCTGTTGGAGTTAAACTGTTCGTTATTTTATTTAGTTCTATAGTTCTCTTATCCTCCGTGCTAGGATTGACTTCCTATTTTGCCGCTAAAAATATCATTACGAATGAGGTTGCTGCAGCCTCCACACAATCTGTAGTTCAGGCAGCGGACAAGCTGGATTTTGTGCTGGCAGAGTATGAGGCACTATCAAGGCAGTTTGCACTCGACTCTGTGTTAAAGGGTGATTTAGAAAAAATAAATAGTGGCGAGCTTACAACTGTGGACAAAGCCGGTGCTGAAGATCGGATTCGCAGAAAGCTGGACTTGGTAAAAGGGTCTGATGAGCGGATGTATGGCGTCAGGCTGGTATCCAAGAGCTTGGTAGACTCAGAATCTTATAAGTCTGCTGGCATAAGTGGGATTCGTAGTGATGAAGGCATTTCCGCAAGATTAGAGCAAATTGCCGCAGCTAAAGGAGAGCCAGTCTGGTTTCCCGTTCGTGAGAAAGGCTTTTTTGATGCTTATACTGAGCCATCCTTAACTATGGGGAGATTGCTACGTAATCTTTTACATCCCGAAGCGGAGTATTACATGCTAATCGAAGTGAAAGGGAAGGCCATGACTGAAATGCTGTCTAACCTTCAGATTGGGATGACCGGTGAAATTCGTATCTTGAGTGCGGATGGCAGCATTGTGTATGGTGCGGATCATGCCAAGCTGGGTCAATCCTCTTACATAAAAGTTTCAGAAGAACAAGGGAAAGAGCAAAATCATTCATTTACAGCGGAGGATGAGAACGGAAGTTCTCAGCTTGTTGTATACCAGCCCCTGGCGACTGCCAAGTGGATGCTTATGGGGTATGCTCCTGTCAGTGATTTTACTAAGTCTGCGGACAAGCTTTTATATATCACATTTTCTGTGGTGCTGGCGGCAGCCTTAATAGCACTGCTAATTGGTTATATTCTTGTTCGATTGGTAGGGCGCCCGCTGGGTAAGCTGGCAATCTTGATGGAGGAAGGAGAGCGTGGGAACCTACAGGTACGAACCAATTTCAAGGGCAAAGATGAGATTGGCCGCTTGGGTCAAAGCTTCAACAAAATGATGGAGCAGATCTCCTTACTTGCAAGGCAGAGCGGGAATTCGGCAGATGAGGTCCTCCTTACTTCGGAACAATTAGTACAAGCATCAAGTACAATCTCCCTCCATGCCAGAGAGGTTGCGACCGCTACCGGTGAGATTGCAGCGGGGTCAGCCAGCCTCGCTGTTGAAGCCGAACGCAGTTATCACAATGTTGAGATTATCGGCAACAAAATGAGTGAAGTGACGGAAATAAATACAGTGATGGACCATTCAGCAGAACGGGTCATTGAGGTTAGCAATCAAGGTACAGAGCTGATGAAGCTGCTGGTAGAGCAGAGTGAGTCTACGGTAGAGGTGATCAATCGAATTCAAGATAATTCTACTAAGCTCAGAGAAAGCACTCATTTAATTCGCAGTATACTCAGCCCTATGATTGCTGTGAATAAGCAGACCAATATTTTGGCACTAAATGCTACCATAGAAGCAGTTAGAGCAGGTGCGGCAGGTAGAGGGTTCATAGTGATTGCTGATGAAATCAGGCAGCTCGCTAACCAGTCGAATGAATCGATTCAATCGGTCTCCAAGATCACGGAAGAGATTGGTCTACATATCGAGAACACCGTTAAGGATATCAATGAAGCCGCTCCTAAGTTCCGTGAACAAATCTCTTCTGTAAGAGAGTCGTCAACGATATTCGCGAGTGTCAAAGAGGAAATGGAACATTTCATGAAACATATTAGTGAATCTTCTGCTTCTGTCCTCGAACTGATTGAGTTCCAGCGTCAACTCGGTGAATCCATGGCCAGCGTAAGCTCCATCGTCCAGCAAACCACTGCTTCGACGGAGGAGGTAGCTTCTATGTCATCTCAGCAATTCACGGTTAGTGAGGAATTGGTTGCCCTATCGGAAAAGCTGGAGGGTTTGGCAGCCGATCTTAAGCACTCTTTGGTTTCTTTTCAAGTATGACAATATTATTCTAATAGAGACGGGCAATTTTCCAATATAATGGAGAGTTGCTCGTTTTTGTTGATTTGATTGCTATCGGACGTTATCTTGTCTTCGAAGTGGCTAAAGAGATACACTTGTATTAAGTAATAAATGAAGAAAGTAGTGATCCATTGACGAACTTAAATCTGAGCCCCAGCGGGAGTCTTTTTCAGCAGGTTTTAATCGAGGGAGATTATAGTCCTCATTTTTTTGCTTACTATTATAAACAGTGGAATAACTACAATATGTCTTACCATCAGCATAATTCAACGGAAATCATGTATTTGATCTCAGGAAGTTGTATCGTAGATGTCCGTCCAAGCTCAGGAGGAGAAGAGAGAGTTCGGCTGAAGCGGGGAGAATTGATCATCCTAGACGCGAATGTTCCGCATAGGCTGATTGTTGAAGAGGGGGCACCTTGTCGGATGCTAAATGTGGAATTTGGCTTCATGGAATATAGAGGGGTTGCACCCTCTGTCGGCAAGCTAGCCCGTGAAGAAACGGCGCTCGCAGAAATGCTGCAGCTTCCTTTTTCCAGTTTAGTAATGCCTGATCCGGAGGAAATCTATCATGTTCTAAAGGGACTTGTGTTAGAGCTTGATCAGAGCGGCGGGAAGGGGGGAAGTATGGTTGATTTATTATTTTGTGAGCTTCTGTTGCGATTATCCAGACTTCGGCAAGAGCAGCTTCATACCAGCCAACAGCCCTCGCAGCTTTATGTGCGCCGGAGCATCGAATTTCTGCATCAGAACTATGACCAGAACATTCAGGTTAAGGACATCGCTGCCGCAGTAAATCTGCATCCCGGATATTTGCATCGAATTTTTAAGAGCCATACGGGTCGGACACTCAGCGATTACTTGAATATGCTGCGAATGGAGAAGGCGAAGATGCTGCTTGGGCAGAGCGACATCCCGATTGCTGAAATTGCAGATTACGTAGGAATTAGCAGCAGGCAATATTTTCACCTTCTTTTTAAAAAATACGCCGATTGCACGCCTGTAGAATTCCGCAATTCCATTGAGCGTCACGCCTGGAGTTATGAAGAGCATGATTTTTAGTAGATAGGTTAGGATTTTTGACACCTTCTTTCAAAAGAGGTCATGATATTGGTTACGCTTTCCTCAGGTCCCTTGCTACAATGGACAGGAACAACCAATTCATTACCGGAGGATGATAACCATGTCATTTAAAGTGTCTTTTATAGGGGCAGGCAGCATTGGATTTACCCGTGGATTGTTGCGGGACTTACTAACTGTACCGGAATTTAAAAATATCGAAGTCTCATTTATGGATATTAACAGCCACAATCTGGAGATGGTCACGGAGCTATGCCAGCGTGATATTAAGGAGAATGGTTTAAATATACAAATTCAGGCGACAACGGATCGCAGAGAAGCACTGAAGGATGCTAAGTACGTATTTTGTACTATTCGGATGGGTGGGCTTGAAGCCTTTGCTACGGATGTGGACATTCCCTTAAAATACGGAGTCGATCAGTGTGTGGGAGATACTCTGTGTGCGGGAGGTATCATGTACGGGCAACGCGGAATTGCGGAGATGCTGAATATTTGCCGTGATATTAGGGAGATGGCAGCACCGGATGTGCTTTTGCTTAACTATTCGAACCCGATGGCTATGCTGACCTGGGCCTGCAATAAATATGGTGGTGTTCGGACCATCGGTCTATGTCATGGTGTACAGCATGGGCACCAACAAATTGCGGATGTGTATGGGCTTAAGAAATCCGAAGTTGATATTATCTGTGCGGGCATCAATCACCAGACCTGGTATATTTCAGCAAGTCATGAGGGGAAGGATCTGACCGAAGGTCTTTTAGAGGCTTTTGAGAAACATCCGGAATTCAGCCGTACGGAAAAAGTGCGCATCGATATGCTTCGTCGCTTTGGATACTATAGTACAGAATCCAATGGACACTTAAGTGAGTACGTGCCATGGTATCGTAAACGCAGTGATGAAATTATGGATTGGATCGATCTGGGGAGCTGGATTAACGGAGAAACAGGCGGTTATCTGCGTGTCTGCACGGAAGGTCGGAATTGGTTCGAGACCGATTTTCCAAACTGGATGAAAGACCCGGCATTGGAGTATACGAAGGAGAATCGCGGGGAAGAGCACGGCTCTTATATTATAGAAGGATTGGAAACGGGACGAGTGTACCGGGGGCACTTTAATACAGTGAACAATGGCGTAATCTCTAATTTACCAGAGGACGCCATTATCGAAGCACCGGGATATGTAGACCGGAACGGGATCTCCATGCCATTGGTAGGTGAATTGCCGCTTGGGCCTGCCGCCGTATGTAACGTGAGCATTTCAGTGCAACGTCTGGCGGTTGAAGCAGCTGTACACGGCGATGATAAGCTGTTGCGTCAGGCATTTATGATGGACCCACTCGTTGGTGCTGTATGTAATCCAAAAGAAATCTGGCAGATGGTCGATGAGATGCTCGTCGCAGGGGAACAGTGGCTGCCTCAATACAGCGAAGCTATTGCTAGGGCCAAGGAACGTTTGGCTTCAGGAGAGCTTATCCCAACGAACGCTAACAACGAGGGCGCTGCTCGCCTGAAGGTGAAGACGGTGGATGAGATGATGCAGGACCGGGAAGCAGCGAACAAAAATGCTGGTGAGTCTGATAAAGGCAAGGATAGAGAGAAGGTTCATTAGGCTGTAGCGTTGAAAGCTTTTTAACTATAAATAACCTCCGCATTCCAGAGTTTGAGATTGGAGGTTATTTGCATGGTGGAAATCTAAGCGGGGAAAAACAAAACAGCAGTCATAGCTTACGATAACAAGCTGACATGGGTGGGGAGTACAAGTTTATCGGTGCCGATCCAAATTGTGAAATTAGGTGTATAGTAGGAGTTATTATGTAACTGAAAAAAGAAAGTTAGTTTAATTTCACTGGCTTATTTTTTAATCTATACCGTAGCGCCGAGCGCTACAGTAATCCCACACAGTTGCCCTACATTCTATGATATTTACGGACTCAGATGAGCAATTTGCCCATCCCCGATACTTGCGGTCCCATATGACGCTATTCGTCCATCCCCCGGTACTTTCGGACCCAGATGACGCTATTTGCCCATCCCCCGATACTTGCGGACCTAGATGACGCTATTTAGCAATTTATCGCCTTTGGAGCGTATTATCGGACCCCAGTGCAGCTATTGCTCAGAATGAGGCTCGTTTTTGGTGTTTTTCATGCCTATAGCAGCTATGGGGTCCGATAGCAATCCAAATGTGCGCTAAAGCTACTTATAAGGTCATCTGTGTCCGAAAGCGCCGATCCCCCAGTAATCCCTCAGTTGCCCTAATATACTACTCTGCGCATCCCTTGATCTTACGGACCCAGGTGACGCTATTCGTCCATCCCTCGATCTTACGGACCCAGATGAAGCGATTCGCCTTAGATGACGCAATTTACGAAGTTTGTTGTTTTGTTCAAGAAGGAGCAACGCCAAAAACGCGGATGTCCCATCAGCCATTTTTGGCTTTTGGGATACCCGCGTTTTGGAGTGGGGGATTAAGAATTAACCGTACCCTTTGGACTAAAGAAGGTCTTCAGCGCCTGATACACTTCTTTTTTGTCTTTAATGACGTAATGCATGAATTGTTCATGTTTCAGATGGCGATAAGCTGACATCAAGGTACTGCTTCGATTGTATTGGTTCACCTCACCGTAGCCGAACATATTGCTTCGTTTCAGCAGTTCTCCGATCAGCTTCACGCAACGTTCGTTGTCGGAGGTGAGATTATCACCATCGGAGAAGTGAAATGGATAAATATTGTACTGCGCAGGCGGGTAGCGGCTATCGATAATTTCAATCGCTCGCTGATATGCCGAGGAACAAATCGTTCCCCCGCTTTCGCCACGGGTGAAGAAATCATGCTCACTGACTTCCTTAGCCTCCGTATGGTGGGCGAGAAAGACAATCTCTACCTTCTCATACTGGCGGCGCAGAAAACGGGTCATCCAGAAGAAGAAGCTGCGGGCGCAGTATTTTTCAAATGAACCCATCGAACCTGACGTATCCATCATGGCAATAATGACCGCATTGGAATGAGGGGTTCTAATATCATCCCATGTTTTGTAGCGCAGATCATCTGGGCTGATACTGTGGATGCCGGGATTGCCGCTGCTTGCATTGCGCCGAAGATTCTCCAGCAGCGTACGTTTTTTATCGATGTTGGACATCATCCCTTTTTTACGAATATCGTTAAAAATAATGGATTTGACCTCGATCTCTTCCTTATTCTTAGGCTTCAAATGTGGTAATTCCATATCCTGAAATAGAATGTCCTCCAGGTCTTCCAGATTGACCTCTGCTTCCACGGTGTCTTGACCGGGCTGATCGCCTGCTTTTTCTCCTTTGCCTGGCTGTGCCGATTGTGAATCGCGCCCAAGCACATCTCCGACCTGGCTTTCTCCGTCCCCCTGTCCTACATGCTTCTGTTTACGGAAGTTATAAATAATCCGGTATTCATCCAGACTGCGAATCGGAACCTTCACAATCTGCTTACCGCCTGACAAAATAATATTCTCTTCGGTAACGAGGTCAGGCAAATTATCCTTGATGGCTTCTCTGACCTTTTGCTGATGGCGTTCCTGATCCTGATGACCTTTACGATGAAGGGACCAATCTTCTTTTGAGACTACGAAGGAAAAGGGACCGGATGATTGCGACAGGATGACCACCTCCCATGGAATATGAATGTTGATTGAAGAAATCTTTTGCAAAGCATATATTTGGATCCCCCGCAAAGTACCTGAGTACGCATAGAGAGCAAAGCCTCACCTTGTGGGGATGTTTTGGGGTTGTAACTAAAGTATATTCATGGGGATGAGGGATATGTGATTTCTTATTCACTGATCTCATCTACGGTCAGCACATAACTGTTAGATTGACTTTCGCCAGAGTAGTCACGTCCATCCATATTGAAAGAGTATTGAGCATTCACGGAGCCCTTAAGGAAACGACCCATTACCTGTTCACTTACCTGGACAAAATAATGAATGTTAACCATAGATGCAGCATTAATTACCCCCAGCGGCAAGGTGCCGGCAAATGAAGATTGTGGATTCGGAACTCCATCAATCACAATGCTGTTGGGATCAAGAAAACATTTTTCCGGGGTTAGCCGATTCAGAGATATTTCCGCAGGCCAATTTCCGCTATTGGTTAGTGAGATCCAGCATTGGACTCGCTCTCCTGCTTCTACAATAGTTGGTTTTGCATGGACTACGAGTGAAATGACAGGTGTGACTACTAAGGTGGTAACTGTATTGGAACGAGAGGTTTGTCGTACGGTCCGTCCGTCTGGAAGCACAAAGGTATACTGAACACTACCATGGTTTTGTACGGCTGCGATTTCATGAATGTTAATGGCTGCAGGTATACTCACTTGAAATACTACAACTGCTGTAGTTCCGCCTCTTAAAGTACCTAACTGGATGCCTTCCGCTGGTCGTGCACCTTTTTGCAACACTCCATTTAAGAGAACACTATCCCATACGAAAAGAGTACCTGAAGGTATAGCATCTGTTAGGACTGCATTTACAGCCAGATTCCCGTTGTTCGTTACCGTAAGCTCATATCTCAAATTATCGCCCGGAGCTGCTGTAACATGATCCACTTTTTTACTAATGTTGACCCCCGCTTGGACAAGTGAGACAACCGCAGTGTTACTTTCGGTCATAATTGTATGCTCATCGACTGAATAGGTGACAACCGCGTTGTTGGTTAAGGCCAACGAGGGAGAAAACTCTGTTACTCGGACACGAAAAGTAATATCAACGCTTAGGTCTGTGTCCAGCGAACCGAGTAATATCCCCTGCGCCGGGTCCGATTCTGGGTAATAAATCCCACCTGCAATGACACTCCCCGGTATAAACACCGCCCCGTCCGGAATAGAAATTATTGCGTTGATTTGAGTTAAAAGGCTGTTGCCTTCATTTGTAAGCCGCAAGGTGTAAGTGACTACATCCCCTATAAAAGAAGTCGGAGTACTTGCAGACAAGGAGGTCGAGAGCTGGTAGGAGCGTAAAGAAACCAGTACAGAGTTAGACGCAAGCTCACCCTTAACGGTTCTTCCCTCCGGAGTGGAAAAAGAAAAACGGCCTAGCGCTTTATTTTGCAGCACTAGGGAAGACGGCAGGGAAATGATGACGACTTGAAAGGCGATGCTCACTTGACTCTGCGGTGCAATAGAACCAAGGGGGATGCCTGAAGACGGTGTAGCCCCCGGAAGAGGCACACCGTCTCTGAGCACACTGTTGGAAATAAAGGATACACCTTCTGGAAGAATGTCAAACACCGTCAAAAAAGCATCTGTATTTCCATTATTACTGGCTGTAATGGTATACACCAAAGTGTCGCCTAAAGAGGCGTGGAGTTTATCTGTACTCTTCAGCAATGAAAGCACGGGGCCCACGACCGGGGTGTTAACGGTATTGGAATAGACAATTCCGTCAACACCCGCTGCCGAATTGAAGAGTACCATGGATTGATTGGTTACGACAGGTTGGGTACGTGAGCCGGGAATCATAACGCTACTACCTGAACCTGGAAGGTAATGGTTGAAGAAGCACCTGCAGCAATTGTACCAATTACGATTCCCGAAGCCGGACTGCCACTAGGACGAGGGGCTCCATCTACGGTAATACTTCCCGTTACGAACTGGCTGCCAGCTGGAATAGGGTCAACCATGATGACGTTATTGACTGGTGAAATCCCTAAGTTGGTGACAACTATCGTATAGGTAATGATATCGCCAACAACCGCATCAATAGAAGTAGTGCTCTTAACCACACTTACGTCCGGAGAAGATACAGGGATAATGAGGACGTTTGAGACAGAGGAGCCCGTGAGTGAACGTCCATCTGGCGGTGTGAATGTGAAATTTGCTGTAGCTTGATTGACCAACTGCTGCGGTGAAGGCAGGGACGCAATAGTAACCTGTAAGGTAATCGTTACTGTTACTGTACTTCCCGGAGCTACCGCCCCAATGCTTAAGCCAGTAGATGGATCTGATCCTGGTTGTGGTACCCCATTCACGAGCACGCTGTTTGGAACAAAGACAGCTCCGTTCGGAATGGTATCGGTAATAACTACATTTGCTATGAGGTTACCAGTATTCGTCACATTTAAGGAGTAAGTAATCGTATCTCCGACAGTTGCGGCGGTTCTGTCCGCCCCTTTGACAACTACAATGATAGGTTGATATACCAGAATAACAAGTGTATTTGAGAAAGAAGATCCTGAGAATGCGCCGGAGGTGAAACTGACGGAAGCCTGATTACTAAGCGTTGCAGGATTAGGAAGCACATTGACAATCGTGTTGAACGAGACTTGGAAAGATGCTCCCGGTGCAAGTGTACCGAGCGAGATCCCGTTCGCTGGGTTGGCGCTAGGGCGTGGAGTGCCATCTACGGTCACACTGCCAGCGACAAAGCTAGAGCCTGCAGGTATTGGATCACTGAGGTTAACGTTACTGATATTTGCTATTCCGCTGTTGGTAACAGTGAAGTTATAAGTGATGGTATCCCCAACAACGGCATCGGTAGCTGTCGAAGATTTAGTGACGATAACGTTCGGTGAGGATACTGAGATTGTTGTTGTATTGGAATTGATCGAATTGTTAAATGTCCGTCCATCTGGAAGTGTGTATGCAAACGCGACGGAAGCTTGATTGAGCAGCTGTTGGCTTGCCGGCAATGTTGTGATAAGCACTGAGAACATTACAGACAGGCTTCCATTCGCGGAGATTACCCCCAGTGAGATCCCGGCAGCTGGGTCTGCTCCTGGAGCAGGAGCGCCTTGAATGAGTACACTGTTTGGAATAAACGTTGTACCCGCTGGAATGGTGTCACTCAGGGTTGCTAAAGCTCCGTAGTTACCTGTGTTGGTCACATTTATAGTATAAGTAATCGTATCCCCAACGGTAGCATTGACTGAATTGGAGCTTTTTGCTGCTGCAAGGATAGGCAGATAGACAGGCGTCGTGACGATATTTGAGAAGGCTACATTTGAGACAACACCTGAGGTGAAGCTGACTGTTGACTGATTATTTAACAATCCAGTAGGCGGCAGTGAAACTACATTTACGGTAAAAGCAACAGTTACGGTTACACCGGGTGCTATGCTGCCTAGGGTCACTCCAATAGCTGGGCTAACTCCTGTGCGAGGCACACCGTCCACAAGCACGCTGCCTGTCACAAAGGTGGTGCCGGCAGGAAGGGCGTCTGTGAAGACCACATTATTTACAGTGGCAATCCCGTTATTAGTTAAAGCTATGGAATAAGTAATAGTGTCACCGACTGTAGTTGATGTTGTGGTTGTAGTTTTAACTACAGCAATATTAGGTGAGGAGACCGGAATAGTGACGGTGTTAGAGAGTGCAGACCCATTAAGTGTACGTCCGTCGGGTAAGGTGAAGCTGTATGCTGCGGTTCCTTGATTGACCAGTTGCTGAGGACTAGGCAATGAAGTGATGTCAACCGTGAAAATGACTACGGTCGTTCCTCCAGGCTGTATTATTCCAGCTGCAATTCCGGTGGAAGGATCCGCTTGCGCTAAAGGGAGGCCGTTGATGAGCACACTATTCGGAACGAAAGTGGTACCTGCGGGAATATTATCCGTCAGTGTTAAATTAGCAGCATAGTTTCCTGTGTTACTCACTGTCAGTGTGTAGCTAACGGAATCGCCAACCGTGGCATTGGCTGTACTAGCACTCTTGACTACGGCAATGTTCGGCTGGAACACAGGGACTGTAACAGTATTAGAAAAAGTGGAGCTTGAAATAACGCCTGAAGTGAAGGTAACGGATGCCTGATTGATGAGTGAAGCTGTAGGAGGGACGGAGATAACAGTAACACTGTAGGTAACCAGCGCTGATGCACCAGCTGCTAGAGTACCGATAGATATCCCCGAAGCAGGATTCAAGTTCGGGAATGGAACTCCGTTGACAGACACGCTGCCTGTTACAAAAGTACTCCCTACCGGTGTAGGATCATTGAGTAAGACGCTAGTAACAGATTCTATACCATTATTAGTTATATTGACGTTGTAAGTGACCGTTTCACCAACAGCAACTGATGTTGAAGTAGTGCTCTTGGTAACGACAATGTTAGGAGCAGAGACTTGTAAAGTTACAGTGTTAGACACCGCAGTCCCAGATAACGGTCTACCGTCAGGCGGAGTAAAGGTAAAGCTTGCAGAAGCCTGATTACTAATCTGCTGAGGTGTTGGCAGGGAGATGATATCAACGGTGAAGCTGACTGCAATACTGGCACCAGGAGCGACATTTCCTACAGCTATCCCTGTATCAGGGGCTGATCCGGGTTGAGGCATGCCACCTACAATGACACTATTAGGAACAAAAACTGTACCTGCTGGAATGTTATCAGTTAGCGTAAGATTTGCAGCCAGATTACCTGTGTTGCTAACAAGCACTGTGTAGATGACAGAATCACCGACAACTAAAGCATCGAAATCGCCGTCTCCATCAGCGGCACTTTTTAATAAGGAGATTTGGGGCTGAATAACTGGTGTAGTTGTGATATTAGATGAAGAAGAACCGGAGAATACACCGGATGTAAAACTGACAGACGACTGATTGTTAATCTGTGATGGTATCGGCATTGTTATCCTCACCTCGAATGTTACGGTAGCTGTGGCGCCAGGGCTCAAACTACCGATTGGAATGCCGGCGGACGGAACTGCTAGCGGCAGGGGAGTGCCACTTACAATTACGGTTCCGGGAATGAAAGCTACATTCTCAGGCAGAGGATCGCTGAGAATGATATTGCTTACTGTTGCAATACTGTTGTTGGTCAATACAGAGGTAAAGGTAAGGATATCACCAGTAACAGCAGTAGCAGCGTTTACGCTTTTTACAACACTGACGTTAGGGGCAGACACTGGGACAGAGAGCGTATTGGACACTACATTTCCACCGAGCTGACGCCCGTCTGGAAGGGTGAAATTATATGTCGCTGAAGCAGAGTTCAGCAATACTTGTGATGGAGGCAGTGCTGTGATCGTGACCAGAAAACTTACGGTGACACTGTCACCTGGAGCGAGCGGTCCTACTGGAATGCCAGTTGCCGGATTATATCCGGGCAAAGGCGTTCCTCCAATAATTACACTATTCGTGTCAAACACGGCTTGGGGTGGCAGGATATCAGTTACTAATAGAGTAGCTGCAATATTCCCGGTGTTGCTGATCAGGATGGAGTATGAGAGAGATCCCCCTACAGATGCCTGTGCTGCATTGGCACTTTTGACCATACTAAGGATGGGCTGAAATACAGGTGTTACTATCGTGTTTGAGAGCGAAGAACCGGTGAACGCCCCAGAGGTGAAGGAGGCGATGGCTCTGTTTGTAAACTGTGCTGGACTTGGCAAGGTAGCGACATTCACTCTAAAAGACACCGTGACAGAGCTGCCCGCGGCGATACTTCCGATTGCTATACCTGTACTTGGGTTAGCCGCTGCTACCGTCGAACCGTTGACAGTCACACTGCCTGCTACAAAAGCTCCCCCCGTAGGAATAAGGTCAGAGACAACGACGTTGGTGACAGCGACGCTGCTTGGGTTGGACACTACGACTGAATAAGTCAGATTTTCTCCAACCGCTACATTAGTCAGGTTTGCAGTTTTGGTTAGTGTAATGTTAGGAGCGGAGACCGGAATGGTTAGGGTATTGGACAGACTGGTCCCGGATAATGATCTTCCACTTGGCAATTGGTAGGTGTAACTGCTGCTTCCTTGATTATTCAAAACAGGTGGAGTAGGTATAGATTGCACAGAGACAAGAAAGGTCACAGGAACAGCTGCCCCTGAAGCTAAAGTACCTAAATTAATCCCCGTAAGTGGAGAGTTAGCAGGTCTAGTAACACCGTTAACAGTTACACTTCCCGAGACAAAGGCACTCCCTGAAGGGATATTGTCGCTCAGGGTTACAGCCGCCCCAATATTTCCAGAATTCTGCACATTTAACGTATAAAGAATATTGCCGCCTACAGTTGCACTGGAAACGTTCGAGCTTTTTGCAATTTGGATTACAGGCTGATACACGGGAGTTGTCGTCGTGTTTGAGACTGAAATGCCAGTAAAAGCACCCGAGCTAAAAGAGGCGCTAGATTTATTCAATAGCTGAGCGGGGCTGGGTAATGAGATAACGTTGACCTGAAAAGTGACGGCGACGGAGCTTCCTGGAGCGATGGTACCGACAGAAATCCCTGTTCCAGGATTAGCTGAGGGTTGTGACACACCGGCGACGGTAACACTTCCGGGGACCAGCGATGTACCCGCAGGGATGGTATCTGAGAGTGAAACGTTGGTAACTGCTGCAATTCCGTTGTTGCTGATTACAGAGGTGTAGAGTAGTATATCTCCGACAGTTACTTCGGCGAATCCAGCGCTTTTGACTACGGTAACATTAGGTGTTCTAACTGGAATAGACAAAATGTTGGACGAGGCAGATCCAGCTACTGTTCGCCCATCTGGAACTTGAAACGTATAAGCGGCGCTTGCTTGGTCGACCAGCTGTGGCGGAGAAGGTAGGCTATTCACGATGACCCGAAATTGAACAGTAGAACTGCCACCGGCGGCAACCGTACCGATAGCAATCCCTGTGGCAGGGTTACCGGCGATAGGATTTCCATTGACGGTGAAGCTACCTGCGACATAAGAGCTGCCTGAAGGAATATTATCTGTAAGTGTTGTTACCGCGCCGATATTTCCTGTGTTAGTGATTTGAAGGGTATAGGTGATCTGATCTCCAACCGTAGCATTGGTAGTACTGGCTGATTTCACAATGTTAAGGACGGGTGAATATACAGGTAAGGTTACTGTATTAGATGGAATGACCCCGGTCATGATAGGGCCTCCGGCTACACTTTGAAATGTAAAGGCAGCATTAACGGTATTAGCGATATTTTGCGGACTTGGTGGTAATGAAGTGACTTTGGCTTGATATGTAACAGTTATTGAACTGCTTAAAGCTAATGAGCCTAGTGAGATTCCTGCTGTAATATCAAAAGTAGGTCTGGAGACACCAGCAACAACTACGCTTCCAGTTACAAAAGTGGATCCTGCCGGCAGCGCATCTGATAAAACGACACTTGCTGCTCCCGCTGTTCCT
The DNA here is from genome assembly GCF_037963285.1 of Paenibacillus sp. FSL H3-0329. Lineage (NCBI taxonomy): Bacteria > Bacillati > Bacillota > Bacilli > Caryophanales > Paenibacillaceae > Paenibacillus > Paenibacillus sp. FSL H3-0329. The sequence continues at coordinate 2,080,057 of NZ_CP150150.1, forward strand.
GTATTACTGACAGTCACCGTATAAGTTACCGTATCACCGACTATGGGGCCGGCTACATTAGCGCTTTTAGTGAGGTTTATTTTTGGAGCATTGATATCAACCTGTATGGCATTACCGTTGAGTACATAAGCATCGCCTGAGGTGGTTAATTGTAATACGGCTGAAGATTGATTGTTTATCAGCCGTGCGGAGACGTCAACATTGGTAATATCCCAGCCTTGGCGACCACCGATAATGTTGGTTCCTGGATTTCCGTTTATTTGGTTGCGGTTTCCAAAGGTACCCGTTGTGTTTAGGTTACCTGCATCATTGTTAATCTGCGATGCAAAAAAGTTGTTGGCAAAGTTATTAGGTCCCGATAAAGCAACAAGTGTAGCAGAGGTTGGACCAAATAATGCCTGATCCCCCGAACGGTTGGCATCCCCCTCCTGCGCGCTGAATAACGCTCTGCCGCCAAGCGCACCAGTAATGGGTGTGGCAAATCCAGTTATTGTAGTGGATACCGGAGCTGAGTTTGCCTGTACAAGTATTGCACCTGCCCGAAGGGACATATTGCGAAAAGGTAAGGCTGTATTTTGGTAGATTACACCCAGCGTCCAGCCCGCATGGTTGGCTGTAGAATCACTAGGGATAACAATCGTACCCACTACACCGCCAGTAGTGTAGGTGCCGGCACCGCCTTGTTGGATAATGCTGGTCACGTTGGCGGAACGAACATATGCTGATGCACCACCTCCCAAATCGACTACGTTGCTCGTTGCTGAATCAGGAGTAACACTGAATGTAGTGCCGGCAGGGGTTATGAAGGAGACAGGGTTGTTAATGGCCGAACTAAGGTTTACATTTCCGTTAATATAGGTACCGCCCCAGATTAGCTCCGCATACAGTACGGTACTGCCTGAGGGTAGGACCAGTATGGCTGCTGAACTGTTGCTTGTATAAAGACTAGTAGTTCCGCTAGGATAGGTACCAAATGTTGATGAAGTATTAACAGTAGTAAAGCCACCGATGCTGTCTAGTGTCCCTGGCACTCCGATCGTATCGGAGCGGCTAAGTCCAAGCGTGTTGCCGGTAAATGTGATAGCACCGGTCGCATTGATCGTTGCCCGTACGACTAGTGGGATGATTCTCACCTCCTTCGAGGTTGGTTTTGATCAAAAGTGTGCCGTCCTATAACTAGGATGGCACAGTTAATACCTGTATGTTAGCCTATGACACAAAATGGGTATTAGTGTATGTCCCATCTTAAAATTATAGAAAAAAATGTCTGTTTTGTGATTTAAGTCTTCGTTCGACAAGAACATGAGGTTCAGGATAATGGCTTCTGCTCATCAGCTCTAACTCCTGATCGTTGATATTGTGCTTGACTACGACAAAATGGTACATGATTTCATGCACTACATTTGCTTGAAGGGTCTTTAGTATTTCTAGTTCTTCAGTTTCGTAAAGCGGATCTTCATAAGGATGCTGATAGAATAACTCCATCCGCAGCAACCGATAATCGAAGGGTGGTGCGGGTACAGGGTAGTCTGGAATAGCTGGGCAAACTGGACCGGATGGAGGCTGGAAGAAGGATCCTGTAAAATGCCGGGGGGTATATTCGTCAAACTTCTGCTTGAAGGCAGGGTTGGACATATGGGCAAAGCTGTGGGCATAGGGTGCTAGGATGCAAACAACTGCTTTATGGATGCTAATTCTGTGAATTTCCGACAGGGCTGCGAATAAATTGTCCACATAAGGCAGTACACGGCTAGCCATAACAAACTCAGCACTATTGTCAGGGAGAGGAATCTCTTGGCAAATGTCACAGACAATATCTACATCAGGACCCGCGATCCGATCGATCCCGAGATAACCTGCTTCCTTATTAGATCCACAGCCGATATCGATTCTCAAGGGGCTCACTCCTTTGGGATAAATCAGGCTCACACTATTGTATTAATACCGCTGTAGCCTGCATCCGACGGATGCCTAATAGAAGCTGGAAGTTATCTAAAATTACTTCATATGAAACTTTCATAGAGTGGTTAACGTTATAGGAGTATACTTATGAAGATGACTTTGAAAATAATCGCCACATAGAGGAGGCACTCAACATGAAAAAACAACGTTCATTACCCGCCATAGCAGCGATTGCTGCCTTAACATTTGCCTTAACCGCTTGCGGTGGGAATAATTCGGCACAGACTTCAGGAGAACCGACTGCAACACCTTCTCCAACACCAACCGAGAGCGCAAGCACTGCTGAGCCTACAGAAGCTCCAAGCACTCCCGTACCCACTGAGAACCCAAGTACAGCCACACCAACCGAAAATCCGAGCACAGCTAAACCTAGTTCTACTCCAAAAGCTGAAGGTAAAACAATAAAAATGACAGCCGTTTATATCGGACAAATTGATAGTCATTCCGTTGAGATTGCGACAAAAGAAGGTCCAACCGCTTTTGAGATTTCAGCTGGAATGGAGAGCATACTTGACACTTTGAATTCGGATGATTCCGTAGTTATTGAATATGTCGAAAAAGCAGTGGAGGGCGATCCGTCCGTCAAGCAGCGTGTGCTGACAAAGCTGGCTCTAGCAAAATAATTGAATGTATTGATTTGCAAATTAATAGAGGGTGTCTCAGCAATCATATAGTGGTTGCTGGGACGCCCTCGTATTTTTTAAGCATAGTTCTTGCTCAAAACACTAAACTTTGTTTGGTCGATCACAGTACGCATACCTAGCTACACCACTATGGATCTAGCAGCACCATTATGGATCTAGCAGCCCCACTAACGGATCTAGCAGCCCCACTAACGGATCTAGTAGCCCCACTAACGGAACTAGTAGCCCCACTAACGGATCTAGCAGCCCCACTAACGGATCTAGTAGCACACTAACGGAACTGGTAGCCCCTATATTGGACTCAGCATCATCGGACCCAGCGGCCCTTATACGCAGCTTTTTCCGATATTTGAATTACTATCGGACCCCATAGCAGCTATTGCCATGAAAAGCGCCCAATAGGATCCTTTTTCGATGCAATAGCGTCACTGGGGTCCGAAACTGTGCTCCAAAGGCGTAAAAAACGTAAATAACGCCATCTGAGTCCGCAAGCCGCGGATGAGGGATAGGATTCAGCATTATCGGACTCAGCATTATTGGACTCAGCATCATCGGACCCAGCGGCCCTTATACGCAGCTTTTTCCGATATTTGAATTACTATCGGACCCCATCGCAGCTATTGCCATGAAAAGCGCCCAATAGGATCCTTTTTCGATGCAATAGCGTCACTGGGGTCCGAAACTGTGCTCCAAAGGCGAAAAAAACGTAAATAACGTCATCTGAGTCCGTGAGCCGCGGATGAGGGATAGGATTCAGTATCATCGGACCCAGCGGCCCTTATACGCAGCTTTTTCCGATATTTGAATTACTATCGGACCCCATCGCAGCTATTGCCATGAAAAGCGCCCACTAGGATCCTTTTTCGATGCAATAGCGTCACTGGGGTCCGAAACTCTGCTCCAAAGGGCGAAAATCCGTAAATAACGTCATCTGAGTCCGCAAGCCGCGGATGACGATGAGGACTCCCCGATGCAGATTTTAGCTTCATACATAAAATGAGGGTATCCCCACAACAGCTCAAAGTTGTTGGGATACCCTTTTTAATGAAGTTAACATGTTTAAAATAAGCTTAAAGCGTTCCAGCATTGACTAGGAAGGTTGTAATAAGCAGCATAAAGAGTAAGATAATAACACCATTAACAATCGTACCAATAATGCCAAACACCTTGCGACGTTTCCGAATGGAAAGCCCAATGATGCCGATGACTACTCCGATTACATTAAGAGCAGCTAAAATAATAACCGTTAATCCTAGAAGCATTATGAATTGCGAGGACTGGCTTAATAGTTCAGAATTCTCATTAACCAGTGAAGAAGACTTCATTATAATAGAGATAAAGATGGCTGCGTAGCCGATGATCGACACGAGACAGATAATGAATGAAGCAATACCAGGTCCAGAATGTTGAAGATCATGTTCTACTTTTTGATGCGTAGATGATAAATCAGCGCTTGGGTAATCCGGATGAGGGTTGGGATTTCCCACCTCTGCCGCAGGTACGTCTGATTTTGACAGAGAATTTAAGTCCATGGTTTGCACTCCTTGAGAGATTAGAATGAAAATGTTGTTAATATCCACTTTTTCATATTGATGCTAAAAAAGCAACCCCTGAATGAGGCAAAATAAAAAATGACTGCTGGAAATAGGAACTGGCATTACGTTATGATAGAATGAGTCTAAAATTAAGGGGGTGTAATCATTTGCAACGGAAATTTATGGCCTGGGGGGCTGTGCTAGCAATGCTGGCAGTAGGAATTGGTGCTTTCGGTGCCCATCTACTAAAACCAGTGATTAGTGAAGACTATATGAAGGTATATGAGACTGGTGTGCAGTATCACTTGGTACATGCGCTGGGGGTAATTCTCATCGCACTGGCTGTGGGCCAATGGGGCGAAAGTGTCCGATTACGTTGGGCGGGCCGATTGTTAATTGCAGGTACCATTTTGTTCTCTGGCAGTTTGTATGTTCTGAGTATCTCCGGAATTAAGGTGCTAGGAGCGATTACACCTATCGGTGGGGTATGCTTTATAATTGGCTGGTTATGCCTTGCGATAGAGGGATTTTCACGTAAAACGTCGTCTTAGTTGTTAAAAAAAAAGAAAGACCAATAAGCACCTGTTCCCCAATGAGGGAGGGTGCTTATTGGCTTGTAACGCATGCGCTTACAGAAACTCGTCGATTTCATTTAGATTAAAGCTGTACACCTGCTTCTCATCCACATGGTAGACACTTATAGAGTTGGCTGCTTCATCAAAGTTTAAAATACGACAGGGCATGGACACTTGTTTCCCGTACCGGTTCGCTCGTAAACGTACCAATTGATTATTCTGAATATACTGACGAATCTTCCCGTATGCATCAGCTGGCGTCTCAATGGCCGTTTGCTGTGCAGGCGTTTCTGCCTGTTTTTTTATCGGTGTATCCAGCTGCTTCTTCGTAGATTTTGGAGGCAGCTTTAATGAAATGGGAGGAGCAGAGTTTTGATTCAAAGCTAGTTTAGCGGAGCGTAGCAAGCTGTCAATGGTTCTCCCTAATTCAAGACCGGAGTTAATGTTGAAATCTGTGATATAGTCATTATTGTTCAACATTTCGAGCAGAAATTGCAGTGCAAGCGGGTTGGTACGGGCATTAATCAGGATGTCGACGTTAAATAAATAATTGCCGTCTGTGCGTTGTAGTTTCTCGTCCATAAATCCCCCAGCTTTTCGTTTAGAACATCTCTGAATGGTTACAGGAATGTAATTAACTATAACATTAAACATGCAATATTCATATACCCAGGACTACTGGAATAGGGACTATTATACTGCATTTTATACTAGGCATAGGACTACCGTCAGCACACCCACAGGAAAATTAGCATACATATACAACGTGGATAGTGAAAAAAAGGAGGTGCTGCTATTGGTTACTATGGAGCCTATTACAGTAGGTGAACATACGCTGATCGGGGTAGAGGTTAAGCTTCCCAAAACTACACTGCTCTCCATCAGCACGAACCGAGGTTATATTATGTGCGGTGCACTGGATGTCGGTCTCCTCAATGAAACACTTAGTGACCGGCATATCATCGCAGCTCGTGCGGTGGGTGTACGGACGCTTGCCCAGCTTTTAGCTGCCCCGTTGGAGTCTGTAACGATAGAAGCAGAGAGTCTTGGCATCGTACCAGGTATGACGGGTGCGGAAGCGTTACTTCTTATGGTCTGACCGGAAAATTTAACAATTCCAAACAAACGGGGCTTAGGCCCTTTTTGTTTGTGTGCAAGTATTCACATTTAAGCATAATCGGGTGTGTCTATGCTAATGCTAGAACAAATAAAGGTGTTATGGAAGGCTTCTCCTTGTTTCGTATTACAGGTAAAAGGGTAAATTAAGAATAGACAAGTTACTACCGGACGAAGGAAATAGTAACCGGTAAATATAATGGATAAGGTAGGGATCATCTCATGGCTAAAGCATCGAATAAAGTAAATACAACTTCACTGGAACAGATCATGAATCGTCAGGTTGCTAACTTAAATGTCTTGTACGTAAAAATTCATAACTTTCATTGGTATGTCAAAGGAGAACAGTTTTTCTCCCTTCATGTGAAATTTGAGGAATTATATAATGAGGTAACCCTTCACATGGATGAAGTAGCAGAACGCTTGCTAACCATCAAAGGCAGTCCGGCAGCAACATTGAAAGAATATTTGGAATTAGCTACAATTCAAGAAGCTACAGGTAAGGAAGATACACGGGGAATGGTTCAGTCTCTGATTGAAGACTTCGCCACCATCTCTGAAGAGCTGACAGAAGGCATCGAGCTTGCCGAAGAAACCAAGGATCAGCCAACCTCAGATATGTTCATTAAAATCCGTAGTGATCTGGAGAAACACCAATGGATGCTACGTTCATTTCTTAGCTAATCATTAAGCAGTTTGAATAAGGCTTCCTGCGGGAAGTCTTATTTTTGCGTTAGTCTTATACTTAATGAAAATCTTCTCTGAGTCACAAGTGATTAGCTAAAGAGAAATTTGTAAAAAAACAAGGTTTGATATAAAATTAGTGAGAATCATTGATAATCATTGTGATTCAATTTATAATAATTATAATGTGATAGAAAATCTAATTGTGCTGGGAATCAGGATTATCCTGTTTCAATACAACTTTTGATTTCGCAAATCGATCAATGGAGGGAATAATATTATGGCAGCAGAATTTGTCATTGAGGGTCTTAAAGCGACGATTGAGGGAAAAGAAATTTTGAAGGGGATTAACCTTCAAATGAAAGGTGGCGAAATTCACGCCATCATGGGACCAAACGGTACAGGTAAAAGTACTTTGGCTTCGGCGCTAATGGGTCATCCTAAATACGAAGTAACTGATGGAACTGCAACTCTTGATGGTGAAGATCTTCTGGAGATGGCTGTTGATGAACGCGCACGTGCAGGTCTTTTCCTTGCAATGCAATATCCAAGCGAAATCTCTGGAGTAACTAACTCCGACTTCTTGCGTTCTGCCATTAATTCCCGTCGTGAAGAGGGAAGCGAAATCTCGTTGATTCGTTTTATTCGCCAAATGGAAGCAAAGATGAAAGAACTAGATATGAACCCTGAGTTTTTACACCGTTACTTGAACGAAGGCTTCTCCGGTGGTGAGAAGAAACGTAATGAAATTCTACAAATGATGATGCTGGATCCAAAAATCGTGATCTTGGACGAAATTGACTCCGGTCTTGATATTGATGCTTTGAAAATTGTAGCTGAAGGCGTAAACTCCATGCGGAGCGAAGAACGCGGCTTCTTAGTTATTACCCACTATCAACGTCTTTTGAACTACATCAAACCTGATTATGTTCACGTTATGATGCAAGGTAGAATCGTGAAATCCGGTGGTCCAGAGCTTGCACAGCGTCTGGAAGCAGAGGGTTATGAATGGATTAAAGAAGAACTTGGAATTGAAGATGAAACTGTAGGGCAAGAAGCGTAAGAAACGCCAGGAAGGAGGAGACCACTATGACGACACAGACCATTCTTCCGGTGGATGCCGAACGCTTGAGCGAATTATCGCACAGCAGCGGCGAACCGGGTTGGCTGAAAGAAAGCCGCTTGAAGGCACTAGAATTGGCAGCTACTCTGACACTGCCTAAATTAGAGAAGACACGGATTGATCGTTGGAATGTCAATAATTATGGTAGCTATAAAGCAAGTGAACCTTTTGCTTCGCTAAGTGATGCACCTGCATCTATTTCTTCCTTGATCAAGGATCAGGAGGAAGGCAGCCTGATTATTCAACGCAACTCTGGTGCAGTATATACACGTATCGCTCCTGAGCTTGCAGAACAGGGTGTTATTTTTACAGATCTACAGACAGCTGTTAAAGAACACGGAGATTTGGTTCAACGTTACCTGCATAAAGCCATTCAGCCAGACGAGCATTCTATCGCAGCGCTTCATGCTGCATTGTGGAATGGTGGAGTATTCCTCTATGTTCCTAAGAATGTTGTTATTGAAACTCCGCTTCAAGCAGTGCTGTTAACGGATGATGCGGAAGCTACTTTTGTTCCACACATTCTGGTCGTAGCTGATACTAACAGTTCCGTAACCTATGTAGACAACTACGTATCGGATAAAGAAGAAGCTGGACTACACAATGGTGCGGTAGAGGTATTCGTGGGCGCTGGCGCTAAAGTTCGTTATGCTACAGTGCATCAGCTTGGTGTAGATACTACAGATGTAACTTATCGCCGGGCTGTTGTTGAGAATGACGGAGTCATCGAATGGATCGTTGGTGAGATGAACTACGGAGATACTGCGAGTGATACCAAGTCTGTGCTTAAAGGCAACGGTTCTAGCTCCGACGCTAAAGTAATTGCAGTAGGTACGGGATCACAGAAACTGAATTACACCACTCAAGCTCAGCATTTTGGCAAAAGCACACCAAGTGATATGATCACTCGTGCAGTTATGCGTGATTCTGCTACTTCTATCATCAACGGAATCACCAAGATTGAGAAAGGTGCTACTAGAGCGGATGGCCAGCAAACGGAAAAAGTATTGATGCTGAGTCCAAAAGCCCGTGGTGACGCCAATCCGATCCTGCTTATTGATGAAGATGATGTTACAGCCGGCCATGCCGCTTCCGTAGGACAGGTCAATCACGAGCAAGTCTTTTACCTAATGTCCCGCGGAATTACACGGCATGATGCAGAGACTCTGATCATCTACGGCTTCTTGGCTCCTGTTGTGTCACAAATTCCACTGGAGGGACTGCGCAATCAGCTCCAATCTCTTGTGGAAAGGAAGTTAGTTCAATGATTAGCAACGCCATCCGGGAGCAATTTCCCATACTGAACCAAAATGTGAACGGACATCCACTAGTCTATCTGGACAGTGCTGCTACTTCACAGAAGCCTCGGAAAGTGATTGAGGCGGTCAAGTCGTATTATGAGTGGGATAACGCCAACGTACACCGTGGCGTCCATACTTTAGGCAGCCGAGCAACCGATGCCTACGAGGGAGCCCGGGAGAAGCTAGCTAAGTTTATTAACGCCCGCAGCACTAAAGAAATTATCTTTACACGCGGAACGACTACAGCATTAAATATTGTGGCCTCTTCTTACGGACCCTCTGCTGTGGGTGAAGGCGACGAAATCGTCATCACATTAATGGAGCATCATAGTAATCTGATTCCATGGCAGCAGCTCGCTAAGAAGACAGGTGCTACATTAAAATATATACCGTTGCAACCTGATGGAACGGTTACGTTGGAAGCTGCCGAGCAGACGATTACGGATAAAACCAAGATCGTTGCTATCGCTTATGTATCCAACGTTATGGGAGTAACTCATCCTATTAAAGAGCTTGCGGCTATTGCTCATCGTCATGGTGCAGTAATTGTCGTAGATGGTGCACAAAGCACACCACATATGAAGGTCGATGTGCAGGATCTGGATTGTGATTTCTATGCACTATCTGGTCATAAAATGCTTGCACCAACCGGAATTGGCGCTTTGTATGGCAAGAGAGCACTTCTCGAAGCCATGGAGCCCGTCGAATTCGGTGGCGAGATGATTGATGATGTGGGTCTTTATGAATCCACATGGAAAGAACTGCCTTGGAAGTTTGAAGGCGGTACGCCGATCATAGCTGGTGCTGTTGGTTTAGGTGCAGCCATTGATTTCTTACAAGAAATCGGATTGGATGAGATACACCGCCATGAGAAAGCTCTTGCAGCGTATGCAGAGCAACGTCTGTCAGAGATCGAGGGTCTGAACATTTATGGTCCTCGGAATCGTGAAGTCGGCGTTGTCACCTTTAATCTGGGTGACGTTCACCCGCATGATGTCGCTACAGTGCTAGATGCGGAAGGTATTGCCATCCGCGCTGGTCATCACTGCTGTCAGCCGCTGATGCGCTGGCTGGAAGCCAGCTCTACAGCACGTGCAAGCTTTTATCTGTATAATACTGAGCAGGATGTAGATCGACTGGTGGACGCTTTAATCAAGACAAAGGAGTACTTCAGCTATGAACTTGGATGACTTATACAGACGCGTAATTATGGATCATTATAAAAGTCCTCGAAATCGCGGTTCATTTGAAGATGATGCTCTAAAAATTGAACTGAATAACCCAACCTGTGGTGACCGTATTACTCTTCAGCTTAAGGTAGAGGATGGAATCGTAAAGGATGCCCGTTATAATGGTGAAGGCTGTTCGATCAGTATGTCGTCGGCTTCGATGATGACTGAGGCGATCAAAGGACAAACGGTTGAACGTGCGCTTGAACTGGCCGATAACTTCTCCTTACTGATGAAGGGTGAAGACGTGGATTTTGGAGATTACGAAGACATTGAAGCCCTTTCGGGTGTGAATAAATTCCCTGCACGGATCAAATGCGCAACACTGGCTTGGAACGCACTTCGTAAAGGAATTGACGAAGAAGAGCAACATAAATAACAGTAGAACAAGGAGGCTGACACCATGGCTAAGAAAGCGCCTGATATGGAAGAATACCAGTACGGGTTCCGTGATGAGCATAAGTCGATATTCCAGTCTGGTAAAGGTTTGACGGCCGAAATTGTTAAAGAAATTTCAGCGATCAAAAATGAACCACAGTGGATGCTTGACTTCCGCTTGAAATCTTTGGAGCAGTTCCGTAAAATGCCAATGCCTACATGGGGCGGCAATATGGATGATTTGGACTTCGAGGATATTCAATATTATGTAAGACCTTCAGAGAAGCAAGGGAAGACTTGGGAAGAAGTTCCTTCCGAAATCAAAGAAACCTTTGACAAGCTGGGGATTCCGGAAGCGGAACAGAAGTTCCTCGCCGGCGTATCGGCACAATATGAATCTGAGGTAGTCTATCACAGCATGCAGAAGAGCCTTGAAGATCAAGGGGTTATTTTTACAGATACCGACACTGCATTGCGTGAGCACCCAGAGCTTCTGAAAAAATATTTCGGGACGATCATCCCTCCAACCGATAATAAGTTTGCCGCACTTAACAGTGCAGTTTGGTCAGGCGGCAGCTTCATCTATGTTCCTAAAGGTGTGAAATGTGAAGTTCCTTTGCAGGCTTACTTCCGTATTAACTCCGAGAACATGGGACAATTCGAACGTACTTTGATCCTTGCTGATGAAGACAGCTTCGTGCACTACGTAGAAGGATGTACTGCTCCAATCTATAGCACGAACTCTCTGCACAGTGCGGTTGTTGAAATCTTGTGTATGAAGAACGCCCGCGTTCGTTATACCACAATCCAGAACTGGGCTCCAAACATCTACAACCTCGTTACCAAACGTGCGGTTGCAGAAGAGAATGCTACCATGGAATGGGTCGATGGTAACATCGGTTCCAAGCTGACCATGAAATATCCTGCGGTTGTTCTTAAAGGACGTGGTGCTAAAGGTTCAGTACTATCCATCGCGGTAGCAGGTAAAGACCAGCATCAGGATGCGGGTGCCAAGATGATCCATTTGGCTCCAGATACAACATCCACCATTGTATCGAAATCCATCAGTAAACATGGCGGTAAAGTAACTTACCGTGGTCTAGCTTCCTTCGGCCGTCAAGCAGAAGGTGCGAAATCGAACATTAAATGTGATACGCTGATTTTGGATAATGAGTCCACTTCGGATACTATTCCTTACAATGAAATCATGAACGATAACATCGTTCTTGAACATGAAGCAACCGTGTCTAAAGTTTCTGAGGAGCAACTGTTCTACCTGATGAGCCGTGGCCTCACAGAAGCTGAAGCGACTCAAATGATCATCATGGGCTTCATCGAGCCGTTCACAAAAGAACTGCCGATGGAATATGCGGTCGAAATGAACCGTCTGATCAAGTTCGAGATGGAAGGTTCAATCGGTTAATAAGAGCGCTTATGAATGGAGGCCCGTCCTCCTAACGTTTATATTTCTTCAAAGCATCCGTAGATATTTTTCTGCGGATGCTTTTTTATGGGCACAATTGAAAAAAATCCCCGAATGCTCCGGGGACTTACCTTTAATATTTTCAACTATCCATTTCCGGCAACGGCAATTCCACTGAAGGATCTGGCTCCCAGAGATGCCGTTCTAATCGCTGATGCTACAATGGTGTATTGAATCTGGCCGGTAAGCAAATCGGTCGAAGGCGGATAGTCGACAGCGGTGATTCCAACCATTTCATATTGGGTCGTTGTATTATTGATGTTTCCGGGGTACGTTGTACTAAAAATTAATATATTATTGCGGTAAATACTAAAAGTAACATCATTCTGAACTATAATGCTAACATCAACACTAAGTCTGGCAAAAGCATTCAATGTGACTCTCACTAAGCCTGCATTTGCAGGGGTAACTTTTACTGTCTGAAGTCCAATGTCACCGAAAATTGCACCTGAACGAACTAAATTAAGATTTTGCGCATCCATAGTGCTGCCCTGTGAAATCCGCATATCAAGAAACTGTATACTCATCCTATTCACCTAACCTCTCATTGTTGATTTTATATTTTATGAGAGAAAGAATAGAATGGCGCCAAATCATTGGCGGGGTTTTTTATATAGTAAAGGCTACTGTTTTGCCAGATCATTCACTTCTTTATTAAAAGCCTCTGAATATTGATTAAATTTACCTGCATCAAGTGTTAAGCTGTCATCGTTTGCTTTTGGAGGTGTCTCCTGGATCTGCTTATATAAAAGATCAATTTCTGGTGAAAGCTTGGCCCATATTTTCTTAATAGAATCATACTTAGTATCTAACTTGTTCATATATGTATCGTATTCTTTTTTCTCTTCCATGGCTTTGCCAAGCTGTTCGACCGTAAAGTCTATGTCCATGCTCGCTCCTGTACTGCTTGTACCACTTCTAGTGTATGAGATAACATCTACAAACCCTACATTCCAAATGTCGGCAATAACAAAATTGCTTATTTCTCTTAGCGTTTTTTCAGGTGAGGGTGCTGCTGTATCTGCTTTTGAGGAAATTTCCCCGAAATTAAACAAGTTTTTAGATTCGTTGATCGCTGTGTTTGCGTCCGTAGGGTTATTGTTATTTGTATTGCTACACCCTGAGAGAAGGATAATGGCGATAATACAATATAAAATAAGCTGCTTTTTCAATATAGTTCCCCTCCATAATATAAGTAAAAAGTGTTGTATTACTATATTACGGTAAATTGTGGTAAAAGTTTTACATCTGAGGCAAATTTAAGACGGCGAAAAAGTGAACTCTTCGAAACCCGGAATAAATTCCAATAATTATGCAAAAAACCGAATAAAGGTCCTCCTAATATTACACGATGATTACAATATTCATGTAGATTCTTCATTCATCAGGATTAAGGAGGAAACACGAGCATTTTAAGATAACGAGGGTCCTTTATATCATGTAGATGCTGCTTTTTTCCGAAATAACCGCAAAAACGCGCAATTCTCCCCTTTGCCGCATTAAATTATGGATGATACACTGCATAAAGTCACTAAATTGTAAGCGCTAAAAAAAGCTAGCTTACGATGTAACATTTGCTTTATACAAAAAAATGCTTACTAGGTAAGCCTTAAGGAGGAGAGATATGGATGTTCTCAGGCAACTGCGCGGTTATTATCGAGAGAAGCTGCATTTTCTGATTCTTTCGATTATATGTTTGGCCGCTGCAACTGCAGTGGGGCTGATTACCCCCAATTTGTTAAGAAAGCTGATCGATGATGTTATTGTGCCACTTAAGTTTACAGAGGTGCCAGTGCTCGCATTGAGCGTGTTAGCTGTAGTAATAGTAAAAGCATGCCTGCAGTTTGCACATGGATTTTTTGGAGGACGGCTAGGTAACTTTCTTGCATACCGGCTGCGTAATGCTTGTTATGAGAAGCTGCAATTCCTATCTTTCCGTTATTATGATACCGCGAAAACTGGGGATTTGATGTCCCGACTAACCGGAGATTTGGAAGCGATTCGTAACTTTATCGGTTTCGGTTTTGCTCAGTTGCTTAATGTCTTTTTTATGGTCATTTTTGGTTCGATTATGATGTTCTCACTCAATTGGCAGCTTACTCTAGTAACTTTGATTACGATGCCAATCCTGGCGTTTATTGCGCTAAAATTTGAGTCTAAGATTCACCCGGCCTTTCAAGAGATGCGCCTTGCGCTCAGTTCTCTGACTACGGCTGTACAGGAGAATATCACGGGTGTGCGCACCGTCAAATCGTTTGCGAGAGAGGCTCATGAAGTAGAGAAATTCTCGCACCGTAACGAACGTTATAAGAATAACCAGATTTTTGCTGCTGAGCTCTGGAGTAAGTTTTTTCCAGCGATGGAGTTTTTAGCATCGATCAGTGCAGCTATTCTGCTTGGAGTAGGCGGAACGTTAGTTATTAAGGGGAAAATGTCGCTGGGCGAACTGGTTGCTTTTTTCAGCTTAATTTGGTACATCATTGGACCGATTTGGGGTCTTGGATTCCATATTAATAACTATACACAGTCCAAAGCATCGGGAGAACGTGTATTGGAAGTACTTAATCAGAATATTGATGTGAAGGATAAAGAGAACGCCCGTGAACTGGTACCTTCTGAGGTTAAGGGAGATGTAGCGTTTAATCACGTCACATTTGCTTATGGAAACAAAATGCCTGCGGTTACAGACATTGATTTTGAGGCTAAATCTGGTGCGGTTATAGGGTTCCTTGGAGGAACGGGCTCTGGTAAATCGACCATTACACAGCTGATGATGCGTGCTTATGACGTTAATGAAGGCAGCATCACACTGGATGGGATGGACATCAGAGAATACAATGTTCGCAGCTTGCGTTCACAGATCGCGACGGTCTTTCAGGAGACCTTCCTGTTCTCCTCCTCAATTCGCAACAACATCTCCTATGGGTTGAAAAATGTAAGCATGGAAGAAATTATCCGAGCTGCACAACTTGCCAAAGCCCATGATTTCATCATGGAGATGGAAGATGGTTATGACACTGTGGTGGGTGAGCGCGGAATGGGTCTTTCCGGTGGACAAAAGCAACGGATTGCCATCGCTAGAGCCCTGCTTAAGAATCCGCGGATTCTTATCCTCGATGATGCGACCAGCGCTGTCGATATGGAGACGGAGCACGAGATTCAAGCCGGATTCCAAGAGGTCATGAAGGGGCGCACTACACTTATTATTGCCCATCGGATCTCCTCCTTGCGCCATGCGGATCAGATTATCGTCATGAACGAAGGTCATGTACAGCAGCGTGGTACCCATAAAGAGCTAATTGAAGTGCCGGGTCCTTATCAGGATGTATACCGGATACAGTATGCTGATTATCTGGCCAGAGCGACCGGAAGAGGGGAGGAGTGAGGCATATGAAACTTGAAGCCAAACCAATGACCGCTACGGGAGCAAAAAATAAAGCAGCCGAGCAGCAAGAGCTGGATGAACGTTTTGTATATAAAGATGATGATGTCATCGATAAGGCTTTTGACTGGAAGCAATTCACCAGACTGTTCGGGTACATGAAGCCTTATGCAAAGCAGATGCTTCCATTGGTGTCCATCATGATGATTCTGGGAACTATCACGAAGTTGACCGTCCCGTTCCTAACAAGTTTAGCCATTGACCGTGCGATTGCGCCAAAGGTGGGGAATCCCAGCTTATCTCTGCTATATTCGCTTACAGCAGGGGTAATCGTCTTATATCTGATTCAATGGATTGCGGGAGTATACCGGATTAAATACACGAACATCATAGGCCAAAGAGTGATTTATGATTTGCGCTCAGATTTGTTCAAGCATATTCAGAAGCTCTCCTTTAACTTCTTTGATAAACGTCCGGCAGGTTCGGTATTAGTGCGGGTAACCAATGATATCAACTCTTTGCAGGATTTGTTCACAAACGGGGTTGTCAATCTGATGATCGACTGCGTGCAGCTTATGGGGATTACCATTATTCTGCTAGTGATCAACTGGAAGCTAGGTCTTGCAGTAATGGTTACGGTTCCGATTATGTTCTTTGTTTCAACTAAGCTGCGCCAAAAGATTCGGATCGCTTGGCAGGATGTGCGGATGAAGAACTCCAGAATTAATTCTCATTTAAATGAATCGATTCAGGGAATCAGAGTCACACAAGCCTACACCCAAGAACAAGAAAATATGAATTATTTCGATGTTATGAATACCGACAGCAAAAAATCCTGGAACAAAGCCTCTGCGATGAACCAGGCGTTCGGTCCGATTATTGAGGTCACAGGTGGTTTTGGGACAATGATCCTCTTTTGGCTGGGGGCTTATCTGATCCAATCTGGAGAACTCACAGTAGGTATGCTGGTAGCATTCAGTTCTTATGTCAGCAACTTCTGGGACCCGATTAATCGCCTTGGGCAGATGTACAATCAGCTGCTTGTGGCAATGGCTTCCTCGGAACGGATCTTTGAATATTTGGATGAGCAACCTGCGGTTCAAGATAATCCTGGTGCTAAGCCAATGGGAACGATTCGTGGGGATATTAACTTTGAGAAGGTCATTTTTGAATATGAAAAAGGCCGGGCTGCATTAAAAGGTATTGATCTGGATGTAAAAGCAGGACAGTCGATCGCGCTCGTAGGTCATACAGGTTCTGGTAAAAGTACGATCATTAACCTGATTGGCCGGTTTTATGATATCAAAAGCGGCCGAATCACGATAGACGGTGAAGATATCCGCGGGGTTACGTTAGACAGCCTGCGAAGGCAGATCGGAATCGTGCTGCAAGATACCTTTATTTTCTCGGGAACGATTCGGGATAATATCCGTTTTGGCCGTCTGGAGGCTACAGATGAAGAAGTGGAAAATGCTGCAAAAGCCGTGGATGCCCACGACTTCATCATGAAGCTGCCCGGTGGGTATGAGACAGAGGTGGAAGAGCGCGGCAGCGCGTTGTCGATGGGACAACGTCAGCTTCTCTCCTTCGCCCGGGCGCTCTTGGCAAATCCGCGTATTCTAATCCTGGATGAGGCAACTGCCAGCATTGATACGGAGACAGAGCTGAAGATCCAGGAGGCACTCAAAATCCTGCTTCAAGGCCGAACCTCCTTTATCGTAGCGCACAGACTTTCTACCATCCGCCATGCGGATAAAATAGTCGTCCTCGATCACGGAGAGATAAAAGAAGAAGGAAACCATCATGAGTTGACATCCCGTGATGGGGTATACAACGGTCTGATCGAAGCGCAATTCCGCTTCCTATAGACCGACAGAACGGAACAGAACAGAACAGAACAACAGCTCATTCCCGTTGCTTAGGCAACTGCGGTGTGGGCTGTTTTTTATAGGGATATAGAATGTAGAGATTAATGGGTCCGGGGTTAGAACAGGCAGACCAGAGTAGAGTGGAATATGGCATATAGGTATTACGGGACAAGGCAAAGGAAGAACGGCAGAATGGAAGAACAGCAGAACAGCAGAACAGCAGAACAGCAGAACAGCAGAACAGCAGAACAGGGGAACGGCAGAACGGCAGAATGGAAGAACGGCAGAACGGAAGAACGGAAGAACGGAAGAACGGCAGAATGGAAGAACGGAAGAACGGAAGCACGGAAGCACGGAAGCACGGAAGAACGGCAGAATGGAAGATTGGAAGAACGGCAGAACGGCAGAATGTCAGAATGGAAGAACGGCAGAACGGCAGAACGGCAGAACGGCAAATGGCAGAACAGCAGAACGGCAAAACAGCAGAACATAATACAGCAGGGTTAGATTTCTATTCAGTTACTTAGGACGTTTGGATACCCTGCCCGTCACACGCAGCTCAAACATTTGTGCACAAATATCTTGATGCCATTGTAGATCAGCTGTCTGTTCCGCTAATTGGATTTCATTTTGCAATCGGGCCATCTCATAGCAGTAGGTAGCGTTTATTTGCAGGCACTGCTGTTGTTCCGTTTCCTCAGCAGCAGTAAGCTGCCGTCTACGGCTCAGGGTGAACAACTCGGCAAGGCGTTCATGGACAGGAAGCATGCTTTTTTCCTCCTACAGCAATTTAAAACCACATATTAGTTTCGCCATGAGAAGAGAAATTCAAACGTTACGTCAGATAATTAAATTGAGGGGCCTTACTATGTTGAGGGTAGGAGGAACTATCTTCGAAGTCAGAAGGAAACAAGTAGAGGTGAAAATCGAGGGAAGTTTAGGAGTAATCAGGAAACGAATCGTTTAGTTGCAGTTTGTACAATAGTAACCGCCATTCTCGTTATAAAAATACTGTTAATTGCACTTTGTGCAGCTATTTTCGAGAAATGTGCTTATTAAGGGCATTTTCCTTAATTCTAGTTGCACAAAGTACAACTAAATCAGAAATCGGCTCGCTAGACGTGGATTTAGTTGCACAAAGTACAACTAAATCAGAAATCGGCTCGCTAGACATGAATTTTGTTGCACAAAGTACAACTAAATCACAATTCAGCTCGTTAGACGTGGATACTGTTGCACAAAGTACAACTAAATCACAATTCAGCTCGTTAGACGTGGATACTGTTGCACAAAGTACAACAAAATCAGAAGTCAGCCTGGTAGACATGAATTTTGTTGCACAAAGTACAACAAAAAAATCCCCCGTAGTCAAACCGGGGGATTTAGTGTACAAACAGCAGCTCTGAACCTTTTGCTAAGCAACGCAGGACCTCAAGAAACGCCCTAGTCCATGTAGATTTCCACAATCGTAACGTTACGTTCGCGGGCTAGATCGACAAATAATCCATCGATCTTTACCAGCGGACGGAAAATATCAACCGGGTTGTTCATGATAATCACACCTGTATCCCCCGTGTTCAGTAATACTCGCTTGCCGATAAAGTTAGGCATTAAATGCTGTATAAAGGCTTGAACCGTTCTACCGTTCAGCTTACCAAAGCTGAGGTCATTTAGTTCACGTAGGACAGAAATAAGCTCTTGCTTGGACTGATAGACGCGTTTAGAAGTCATCGCACTATAGATGTCAGCTACAGCAGCAATTTGCGCATAAGGATGAATATCGGATTTGGTTAGCTTATTAGGATAGCCAGAGCCGTCCTCACGTTCATGATGCTGCAAGGCTGCCAAGGCTGTATGTGAGTCATCCATAGAATTGCGGATAATTTCGTAGCCGTACTTAGTATGTAGTTTAACTTCTTCGAATTCTTCCGCGGTTAATTTCCCAGGCTTATTTAATAGTGCAGGTGAGATTCTACATTTTCCAATATCAATTAAATATCCAGCTCGTCCAATCTCATAGCATTCTTGTTTGGAATACCCAAGCCAGATTGCAATATAATAAGAGAGCATACCTACCTGCAAAGAGTGATTGTAGGTATAATTATCTTCGCGATCGAGCAGAAGCAGCAGGGAGACTACATCCTTTTGCTTGTCCAACGATTGAAGCGAAGGCTGAAGAATGTCGTTAACCACGGATTGGTTAAAGCTTCCTTTTAATAGTGCTTCCATATAAAGATTCTCAAAGCCGTCAATCATGGTATCAAAACTAGTGGTCACCGTCTGAATAATTGAAGGTCTGCTTAATGGGGCAGGTTCTTCCACTAACGTCTGGATATCAACATAATCAACTCCATGCTGCATCAGCTTGGCGATATCATCTATCTGGAGCAGCGATCCCTTTGGTAATACATGCAGACCTCTTGAACTATAAGCGTCTGAGTTGAGGTGATTACCAGGTTTTAGATCCGAGACGTGTACTCTCAATGCCTATGCCACCTTTTATCCGATTTTATCCAGAATATCAACAAAGTGCAGATTTTTCAATGAAAAAGGAGTGAAGATTAATTGTGGAGGGAATCGGCAGCCTTTTGTTCAGAGCCTACCCAGTGCTGGCCTGATTCATTGATGTCTTTTTTCCAGATAGGGACGGTCTGTTTCAGCAGTTCAATGGCCAGACGACTAGCCTCGTAACAGGTATCGCGATGAGGGGTAGAGACGGCAATGATAACGCTTGCTTCCTTCAGGCCTACAAGCCCAATGCGGTGGGAAATCGCGCAGCGTGCATTCCAGCGATTCTGCACCTCGTCACCAATTTCTTTCAGCTTGCTTAAGGCCATAGGAATATAGGCTTCATAGTCTAATGCTGTTGTACGTAGTTCTCCGGTCATTTCGCGTGTAGTTCCTACAAATAATAGGGATGCTCCATGATTGGCGTCGAGGACGGCATCCAGAAGCTTCTCAGCATTTAAAGGCAGATCCGTTATGCTATAGAGGCCGTCAGAAGTGCTTTCATATAAAGAACCATTCTCTCCACCGGAAACGGGAGGGATTAATGCAACTTCGGCAGACTCGGTGATGAGGGCTTCATCAGGTGCATATTCCCGGTCAATGGCGACCAAAGAAGTTCCAATTAGGGATGCTGCATCCGGATAAGAGGTTGAAAGGAGTTCTTTTAACTTCCCAGCGGTTAAGGGATTCTCTGTCGCATGAAAGGTCAGAGAAGATGAGCCGATAATCTCAGCCAAACCCGCGAACAGACGGATTGTGATATGCATACTTATTCACCTCTGAAATATGTTGTAATGTCTACAATATACCATAATGAGCCTGAAAATGTTATGCTAGGCTCTATAAGATCATGCATCGGCTGCTTCATTTAAGAGCGGCTCAACAGGTAGGAGGAATGTTGCTAATGGGGCATGTGCCGCAAAGACTGACCATACTTCATACCAATGATATACATAGCCATTTCGAAATGGTGAGTCCATTGGCAGCAGAAATCGGGAGACAAAGAGCTGCAGCGGGGGAAGAGCCTGTGCTGTTGCTGGATATTGGCGATCATATGGATCGTGCAGCCGTCGAGACAGAAGGAACTATGGGTCAGGCTAACATCGATGTACTTAACTTAACAGGATATGATGCTGTAACCATCGGTAATAATGAGGGGTTAACATTCTCACAGGAGATGTTATCCTCTATTTTCTCCGGGTTACAGTGCCCAGTGGTATGCTGTAATTTTGTGGAGACTGCAACAGGGGAACCTCCCCACTGGATGAAGCGTCATGCCATCTTGGAGAAGGATGGAATCAGAATAGGAATAACTGGAGCGACAGCAGCATTTAGTTCGTTCTATTCCTTGCTGGGCTGGGATGCCCTGGATCCCGAGACAACCCTTCGGGAACAATGCCTTCTTTTAGCTCCCCAGGTGGATATTCTAATCATCCTTTCTCATTTGGGGCTTCCCGCAGATCGAATTCTGGCAGAGCGGCTGGAAGGTGTGCATGCTATTCTTGGTGGACATACGCATCATATGCTGGAAGAGCCGCTCATGATTAACGGAACAGCTGTATGTGGAGCGGGGAAATTCGGGCGTTACCTCGGGCGGCTTCAATTTGAGCGGAGAGAGGGACAAACTGGATTCAGTCTGGTGGTAGGTGAATGTATTCCGATTGACCCAGAACTGAAGGAAGAGGTTGTAGGTCCTGCCGCTACTATTCATTTGGAGCGTGGTCGTGAGGCTCTTCAGCAGACCGTTGCGATCACAGATCGTGAGCTTCCTTTGAATTTGCAGGGAGAATCCCCTTTTGGCAATCTTTTAGCCCAAGCTGTACGTAGATTTACAGGCGCCAGTTTGTCGATAGTTAACACAGGTCAGCTTCTAGGACCTTTGCCTGAAGGGGAGGTTACAACGGGAATGCTGCACGCCCTATGTCCTTCTCCCATTAATACCTGCGTAATCAAGCTGAAAGGCCTAGATATTCGCATAGCTTTGGAGCAGAGTCTTACGGAAGAATTTTATAATAAGGTGATTTTTGGGTATGGCTTTCGCGGGAATTATCTGGGCAGCTTAGCAGTAGATGGGATAAAAATCTTGTACGATCCGCAGCAGATACCGTATGATAACAATATTGCAGTTTTTGTCGAAGGAAATCCGCTGGAGGATGATAAAGAGTATAATGTTGGTACGCTGGACATGTTTACTTTCCGTGCAGGCTATGAGACGATCGCCAATGGGAAGGATCCTTTATTTTTGCTGCCTCATTTTTTACGCGACCTGCTTGGGATGGAATTGCAGCGCCCGGACAGTCTTGATGAATGCATGCTCACTCGCTGGCAGATCAAGTCTGAGTAAACCTGCAGCTTACAAGATTTACTTTTTGATTCCATTTAGACAGTGCTAGATTCCCAAAAAAATAGGAGGAAATTATGGACACGATTACAGCTATTATTTTAGCAATTGTCGAAGGGATCACTGAATTTATTCCTGTTTCTTCTACAGGACACATGATTTTGACCTCGAAGCTTCTGGGCTTTGATGAGCAGGATTCGATTATGAAGACTTATGAAATCGTTATTCAGCTAGGGGCAATATTGGCGATTGCGCTTGTTTACCGCGAGCGTGTGCTTAATTTGCTGGGCATTGGGCGTAAGAACTCAGGAAGAGGCGGTGTGATGCCGGCGTCTCGTTTGAACTTAATCCATGTAATACTTGGGATTGCCCCAGCACTAGCTGTGGCATTTTTTGCCCGCGATTTTATAAAAAGTCTCTTTGGGGCCACGACTGTTCTTTGGGCGCTTGTCGCCGGAGGGATTCTAATGATTATCGCAGAATGGGTAAATAGACGCAAAAT
Source organism: Paenibacillus sp. FSL H3-0329 (assembly GCF_037963285.1). Lineage (NCBI taxonomy): Bacteria > Bacillati > Bacillota > Bacilli > Caryophanales > Paenibacillaceae > Paenibacillus > Paenibacillus sp. FSL H3-0329. Next base: position 2,102,688 of record NZ_CP150150.1, read on the forward strand.
TAGAGTTACAGCGCATGAGCTAGACGATCTTTCCTACGGACAGGCGCTGGCTATCGGGATGTATCAGATTATTTCAGTGCTTTGGCCAGGATTTTCCCGTTCGGGATCTACGATCTCCGGAGGGATGTTAAGTGGAGTTAGTTATAAAGCTTCTGCGGATTTCTCCTTCCTTATAGCCATTCCTATTATGTGTGCGGCTTCCGGATATGAACTGTTGGATTCTTATAAGAACTTCACTAGTGAGACGATTGGCTATTTTGTAATTGGATTTCTGATTTCTTTTGTAGTGGCTTATGTAGTGGTCATTTTGTTTATGAAATTGATTCAAAAGATTAGATTGACGCATTTCGCGATCTACAGATTTATTCTTGCTGCTATATTCTGGTTGTTTATTATGCGTTAATGCCCATAGGCAAAGACCTAGACACACCCGATGTTCTTCATGGTGCACCTGTCTGATCTCTACATAAACGGTATAGACAAAGCGTGTGACCCAAGGATTTCAAAACAGAATAGCATTTTACCGTTAAAGGCAGGAGTGAGCTAAGTGCGTTTAGTATCCGTGAATCAGCTTCAAGCAGGCATGAAATTAGGTAAAAAAATATATAATGATGAAGGTCTAACTCTCCTCGCGGATGGGGTGGAGCTTACTGATGCGTTGATCAAGAGGCTTGCAAGAATTGACATCGGTTATATTTACATAGAGGACTCTGTCACGGACGATGTTGAAATTATAGGTATGCTTCAAGATGAGACGCGCAATCAGGCACTGAAGGTGATTCGTAATCAGTTTCAGCAAATGACAGGCGCTTCAGGAATAAGTAAGGGATTCTACCATCTGGATAAAAAATTCTCAAAAATCATGGATAGCATCCTGGATGATTTGTCTTTACAAGAAGATCCGATGATCATGCTGCTTGATATGCACACTGCTGATAACTACTTGTACGTCCATTCCCTGAACGTCTGCTTGTACACTTTGGTGCTTGGCATTGCGCATGGGTACAGCAAAGAGGAGCTTCGAGTGATTGGTCTGGGTGCGCTGCTGCATGATATTGGCAAGACCCAAGTCCCGATAAAAATCATTCAAAAACCCGGCAAGCTCAGTGAAGATGAATTTCGCCATATGCAGGCACACACCGAGATCGGGTATCAGATTCTCAAGGAAGAACCGAATATCCCGCTGCTCGCGGCTCATTGTGCGCTTCAGCATCATGAACGCATTGACGGATCCGGATATCCGCGGGGATTAAAAGGACCTCAAATTCATGAATATGCCAAATGGTTGGGCGTGGCTGATTCCTACGATGCTATGACCTCCAACCGGGTCTACAAAAAGGCTATGCTGCCACATCAAGCCGTTGAGGCGCTTTATGTAGGTTCCGGTACATTGTATGAGCAGAAGCAGCTAGAGTTATTTAGAGATCGTGTGGCTATCTATCCACTTGGTCTTACGGTGAAGCTCAGTACGGGTGAAAGTGGAGTTGTTGTCAAAATAGATCCAAGTACGCCTCACAGACCGATCGTACGTGTGCTTACAGGGCCTGAAGGAGAGAAAGTCGTACCGTTCGAAAGGGATCTAGGAAAAGCCCTCTCCGTTGTTATCGTTGACGTCGCAGATCAAGGCGATTCTGTGGGAACGCCAAAATATTTATAATAGCAGCGAAGAGAGAAGAATAGGCTTGTCCGCATAACTCGCGGAAGCCTATTCTTCGTCTCGCTGCTATTATTTTTTACAGTGAGAAAGCTTGTGAGGACAGTCCGAAAGACATCCGAAGTGCAGTTTTTCTGACTAACGTGGTATGATATAGGATAAGACACCGTTCAATCTTCATGATTATGGGTTAATAATAGGAATAAGATTTAAAGGAGCTAGTACAAATGAATGTTTTAAGACCATTAACATCTTCACCGAAGGAGCTGTCGCCAAGCTACGATCCATGGGATCCCATTACTTCTTTACGCAAGCATGGACGCCATGTGCTAACGAGTGTGGAATTTACAGTAACCAATTTATGTAATATGCGGTGTGAACACTGTGCGGTAGGTGATAGTTTAACCTCTAGAGAAGGGGATATGCTGCCGCTTAAAAATATGTTGGACCGTTTAGATGAAGTAGAGCATCTGGAGACTATTAGTATTACTGGCGGAGAGCCTATGTTTTTGGCCGGAACGGTGGATAATATCATAGTGCCGCTCTTAAAGTATGCCAAAGAGCGGGGGATTAGATCGCAAATTAATTCTAATCTGACGATGCCGTATGCTCGATATGAAAAGCTGCTTCCGTATTTGGACGTTATGCATATTTCTTTTAATTATGTGAACGGAGACGATTTTCATGAAGTTGGTTTTGCCAACAGCGGGCATGCTGTTTCAAAGGAAAGTGCATATCGGTTATATAATGCAATGATTGAGAATTCTCGACGGCTAAGTGAGGATGGTATGCTAATTTCTGCGGAAACTATGATTAATTACCGTACACATACTAAGCTACCTGAAATTCATAAGTTGATTCTCGATATGGGCGCCAAACGGCATGAGGTACATCCTATGTACAACTCCAGCTTTGCTTCGGCGTTGCCAGTGTTGTCCTTGAATGAAATGCGGACGGCAATCCATAAACTACTGGATACCCGTGATCCGGAGATTTGGATGCTGTTTGGGACCCTTCCGTTTTTTGCTTGCAGCTTCCTGGAAGAAGACCAGAAGCTGATAAGCAGAATGCGCGCCGAGAAGAATGTTACCCTTCGCAATGATCCGGATGGCCGGAATCGAGTGAACGTAAACATGTTTACGGGCGATGTTTTTGTTACAGATTTCGCTGATATCGCAGCCTTTGGCAACATCGAGAACCAAAAGCTGGATGATATATTTATCGATTGGCAGACTAAACACCCGCTGAACCAAAAGGTGAACTGCCACTGCGATGCAGCAGGCTGCTGCGGACCTAATCTGTTAGTGGCGGATATGTATTATCCGGAAGTTGACTTCAAAACTAGAAAAGCGATCAATCTGTAGAAATGAGGCGTTGTTAAGTGGTGCATACGGAATTTGAAGTAGGGAGATTATTGCTTAATCTTTTGCTGGTTCTGGTGCTCGTATTATTGAACGGTATTTTTGTAGCAGCGGAATTTTCATTAGTTAAGGTCAGGCAGTCCCGCCTGACCCAACTTGTCAGTGAAGGTAATAAAATGGCTGGATATGCTCTGAAAGTAAATAAGAGACTGGACTCCTATTTATCCGCCACTCAGTTTGGGATAACACTTGCATCGCTGGGCTTAGGTTGGGTTGGAGAGCCCGCGATTTCTGAGCTGTTGGTCGAACCTTTAATGTACCAGATGGGGATCACCGATCATACCCTGATTTCTACTGTATCTGTGATTATTGGATTTTCGATCATTACATTTTTACATATTGTACTTGGGGAGCTTGCTCCTAAATCGCTTGCGATTCAAAGAACAGAAGGTTCGGCACTGTTGTTATCTGCACCCCTGATGTTCTTCTATAATGTGTTCATGCCTTTTATCTGGGTGCTGAATGCTTCAGCCAATGCGTTACTTCGGTTAGTCGGTGTGGAGCCTGCAAATGAAAGTGAAGCAGCACACTCGGAAGAGGAAATACGTATTCTGATGAATCAGAGCGCCAAGAGTGGCGTCATTGACAAAGATGAGATGAAACTAATGGATAATATCTTTGAATTCTCAGATCTGCTTGCACGTGAAGTCATGCTGCCTCGTACAGATATGGATGTGCTTTACAGCAATCTTTCGTTAGAAGAAAATATGAAGATTATTACCGAAACGAGACATTCACGTTATCCGGTTGCTCTGGAAGATAAGGACCGTATTATCGGATTTATTCATATTACCGACCTGTTGTTTGCTCCACCGGAGCAGCAGAATGATCTTACAACTCTGGTTCGGCCTATCCTTAACGTTCCGGAATCGATGGAGATCAGTCATACTCTTCGTTTTATGCAGAAGAATAAGGCGCAGCTAACGTTGGTTGTCGATGAATATGGCGGCACAGCAGGTTTGTTGACAGCAGAAGAGATTCTGGAAGAAATCGTAGGAGATCTGCATGACGAGTTCGAAGATGAGCGTCCAAGTGTGGAACATAACGGGGAGTATATCTCTGTTGAGGGCCGGATGCTGATTGAGGATGTCAACGATCTTACGGGTGTTGTGATTGAAGATGATGAGGTGGATTCCATCGGCGGCTGGTTGTTTAAGGAGCTGGAGGGTAATCCAACCAAAGGAAAACGTGTCAAAGTTGAAGATGTTATTTTTGAAGTCGAGGAATCGACAAGATTGCGTATCACTAGAATTAATATCCACCGGGAACCCCGTGTTGAGGATGAAGAAACCTCATCAAAATTGGACGAGGATAAAGAATAATCTATTAAAGATTGTAACGTATTGTTCCGGTTTATCAGGGATATAATGAACTCCTCCTGTAAGAGCTTTATGGCTCACGACAGGGGGAGTTTTTTGTGGACACATAAAGGACATAACGCTCGTCTATGCTAATGTTTATAAATTGTTTGAAAGCGGGGTCTAGATTGAAAAAGAAACTTCTTCTCGTTGAGGATGAAATTCGTATTCGTGAACTGGTATCTGATTATTTCTTACAGAATGATTGGGAAGTACTTGAAGCGGATAATGGAAGAGATGCATTGGTTTGGTTTGATTCACTGTTGCCGGATCTGCTGATTCTGGATATCATGATGCCTGCTATGAATGGCTTTGAAGTGTGCCGTGAAGTTCGTGAGAAATCAGCGGTACCCATCATTTTGTTAACCGCCAAGTCTACAGATGACGACAAAATCTATGGATTTGAATTAGGAGCCGATGATTATGTTACAAAACCATTTAGTCCAAAGGTGCTGGTAGCCCGGGCAAATGCACTCATGAAGCGGGTTGAAGGCACCCATCAGCCTGAATCTGGCATAATAAAATTTGGTTCCGCGATGTTTAATACCTTAGCTCATCGGTTGGAGGTAGAAGATGCGGAAGTGGAGCTTACCCCTAAGGAATATGATCTTTTATGGCTTTTAATACGAAATAAAGGGATTGTCATTTCAAGGGATACGATCCTCAGTCGGATCTGGGGAATTGAATTTGAAGGAGATTCCAGAGTTGTGGACAGTCATATTAAAAAGCTGCGAAGTAAATTGGGTTATGAATCACGTTTTATTCGTACGGTAATTGGCACAGGATACATGTTCGAGGAAGAGGCATGAGAAGACGGGGAATTACTTTTAAACTGTTTGTGATGACCGTTATCTTTTTCCTTTGCTTCTATGGCATGGTGATTCTAAGCCAATTGCTGTTGTTTGACAATTTCTATCAGAAGCAAAAAGAGCACCGCGTGGAGAAACACCTTAAGAGCTTTGCGGCAAGATATATAAGTGAGCCATGGGGAAGCACTCGAACCTCTCAGGAGCTTGTCCGGTTTATGCTGCGGAATAAAACACAAATGGTTATTTTGAAGCTGGATGGAAAGATGAATTCAGAAGATCCATTTCATATAAAGCTAATCGATGATGACGGGAAGAGTATGGTTGTTTCTTTATCCCTATTCATGAATCAGTACGGAGATTCACTGAGAGCAGCAAACATTAAAGTAGATGATCAGTTGAGCGTGGAAGGCGAACTTTTGGACGAAGACAGTGCTTCACCCGTTATACTCTACCCCATAAGCATTACAAAAAAAGGGGGCGGAACAATAGGGGAGACGGGAGAGACTGGGACGATTCATGCATCTGGTACTGTTGCCGAAGTTGTACTGCCTGATTTGAAAATATGGAATCCACGCCAGGGAATACTGTTTGAGGCTCTAGAGGAATGGTTTCCTTTGACACCGGCGCAGGCAGAAGACTTCAAAAATTTGAAAATACAGAAGCAAGACTGGATTGCTCCCTGGAGTGGGAGTCGCAATTCTGTGGTTATTCTGCCCCTGAAGCAAAGTAACGGAGAAATTGAATTACTATTCACAGTCACTTCATTACAGGAAGTTAAGGATTCGAACGATGCGTTGCGTTGGTTCTTTTTATATCTGGGAATGGGTGGTTTTGTCCTGATTCTGGTGCTTTCTCTCTTTTTCTCGAAAATGGTAACGCGTCCGCTAATTAAATTAAATAACATAGCCAAACGTATGGTTTCTCTGGATTTTACAGGGGACACATCGATTCGGCAGAAGGATGAGTTAGGCAGCCTTTCTAACAGCATGTTCACCTTATCACTAAGTCTGGATTCTGCTTTACGAGAGTTAAGAGAGGCCAATCAGCAGCTAGTTGAGGATATGGAGCAGAAACAAAGAATGGAGATCATGCAGCAGGACTTTTTTGCCAACGCCTCCCATGAATTGAAGACACCACTCAGTATTATCAAAGGTTTTGCTGAAGGCTTGGAAGATGGCGTTAGCGCCGGCAAGCAGGATCACTACATTAAGGTAATTATTGAGGAAGCCGATAAAATGGAGTTTCTTGTTAAAAATATGCTAGATCTAGCGCGGTTGGAGTCGGGCACGATTAAACTTCGGAAAACTTCCTTTATGTTAAGTGAACTGACGGAAAAGGTGACGGACAAGCTGGTCCACTTGCTGAGTGAAAAACATTTGGAAGTCATCATTATTCCTGCAAATGAATTACCGGTCTATGCGGATGTGAACTGGATCGAACAAGTTATGCTAAATTTTATGACCAATGCTATCAGGCATGCGGAAGAAAGAAGTTCTATCACCGTCAATATTGAGAGTCATGCCCAGACTATTGTATTCACTATTCAAAATATAGGAGAATCAATCCCTGAAGATCAGCTGGAGCAGATCTGGGAGCGGTTCTATCGGTTGGAGCCATCCCGCAGTCGAATGACAGGCGGTACGGGTCTGGGGCTTTCCATTGCGAAGCGAATACTAGATATGCACGCTTGTCTTTATACAGTGAAAAATACGGAGAACGGTGTCAGCTTTACTGTGACCTTTGTAGGTTAAATCGGATCAACAGAAATACTGCTATGAAAGGGGTGAGATTGTATGAAATTGAACTGGTTGCCTTCAACGTGCACACTAGGAAACTTGGGACTAGGATCACTGTCCTTATATTTTACGATTCAAGAACGATATAGCCTAGCTTTATTAATGATTTTGCTCGCGGCAATATGCGATGTACTGGATGGATTACTGGCAAGAATATTGCAATGTACTAGTGAATTCGGTAAACAATTGGACTCATTGGCGGATATTATATCATTTGGTTTAGCGCCTACCTTCCTTATCTTGTTGTATAGGTTAGAAGATGCCCACTGGATTGGACCTGCAGCTGCAGTTTTCTTTTTGATCTGTGGCGCACTTCGTTTGGCCAGATTTAATCTGTCGGCGCCTTCCAAAGGGTTCGTGGGGATGCCGATTACTGCTGCTGGAGTCATTCTGTCGATGATTTCTTTACTAGATGAACGTATGAAACCAGGACTGGTCATCGGATTAATGGCATTGCTGTCCGTAATGATGATTAGCCGTATCCCATTTCCGTCCCTTAAAAAATCCTTCAACAGGAAGTGATACACCCATGCCTTGGATTATAGAGTTTATTTCACAGTACGGATATTTAGCCATATTTGGCCTTATGGCACTTGGGATTATCGGACTTCCTGTGCCTGATGAGGTGTTAATGCTGTTTGTAGGCTATTTATCCTCCGTTATGGTTTTGGATTTTTCACTTTCTGTATTGGTTTGTTTCATGGGATCCATCACAGGAATGCTTATCAGCTATACTATTGGTCTAAGGCTAGGGCAACCTGTGGTAGCAAAATTCGGCAAGTGGGTTGGCCTTACACCCAAGCGTTTTGCCAGTATGAAAAGATGGTTTTTGCGGTTCGGAAACTGGGCGATTTTCATTGCTTATTTTATTCCAGGTCTGAGGCATGTATCGAGCTATATCTCTGGAATCAGTGCTATGTCTTTCAAAAAATATATACTTATAACGACTGCAGGAGCGCTAACCTGGTCACTCCTTTTTGTTTCTATCGGCTTTTTTGTGGGGGCTAAGTTTTCCTTTTTATAGCCATTGAAGTTTAACATTATTAATCGCAATTGAATGGAGCAAGATCAATGAATGTATTCAAGCGATTCTACGCGAATAGTACTACCAGACGCTTTTTTATTCTCGCACTTATCGGGTTGCTGCTGTACATGGTTCGTGGGATGCTTAATCTGGTGTTGCTGACGTTTCTGATTGCTTTTGTCATGAACAGCTTTCAGATTGTGCTCAGTAAACGAATTGGTAAATTCATGAAGGTTAACAGTAAGGTGATTATTGTCATTCTATACCTTGCTTTAATCGCATTGATTGTACTGGCCCTTGTAAAATATCTTCCTAAAGTATTGGAGCAGATTAAGCAATTGGCGATCTTCCTCACCAATCTCAAATCAGAGGATCTTCCGCAGAACAAGATTACATTATATTTGTATGATATGCTCAGGGACCTTAACTATCAGTCCTATATCAAAAGAGGCATCGATTATGTGCTGCAGGTTAGCAACTGGGGTGCAACTTTCGTTCTATCAACCATTTTAAGCTTTGTGTTTATTCTGGAGAAGAACCGGGTCGTCAGTTTCACTTCTAGGATGAGAGAGAGCAGGATTGCCTGGTTTTATATAGATCTGGAGTATTTCAGCCGAAAATTCATCGTTTCCTTTGGGAAAGTAATAGAAGCGCAAATTCTCATTGCCATGTTCAATACCTGTCTTACTGTTATTGGCTTGTGGCTGCTTAACTTCCCGTATTTATTTGCCCTGGCGATTTTGATTTTTCTGCTCAGTCTCATTCCGGTGGTTGGTTTTTTGATTTCGCTCATTCCGCTTTTAATAATTGGTTACAACATCGGCGGTCTTATAACAGTTACTTATGTGCTGGCGATTATTGCGGTGTTGCATTTTATCGAAGGTTATTTCTTGAATCCTAAGCTGATGTCCACAAAAATGAATTTGCCGATGTTCTTCACCTTTAGCGTGTTGTTGTTCTCTGAGCATTATATAGGTGTCTGGGGACTTATTCTTGGTATTCCTATCTTTGTATTTATGTTGGATATCCTTGAGATTACCCACGAAGATTCGTTCAAAAGAGCGAACCCCTAAGCTGAATACTAAAAGACTCAAGTTATAAGCTGTTTCCGGTACTTTTCCGGAGACAGCTTATTTGTCGTGCACATTGCTCAAAAAAATTGCTAATGGGCTTTTTTTGTAAATAACGTTTTATATTGTGTCCTGCTGTCATAAGTTAGCTAAGGGAGTAATGTTCAGAGTCTTTAAAGAAGGAACAGGAACAAAGGAGGTACAAAAAAGATGGAATCACAGCTGCGGAGGTATACCCCCTTTAGGGGCCCGTTTGATCCTTGCCCACCGGTGCCGTTCAAGACGTATGTAGTTCCACCCAATCAATTTATCACCTTTCAGCCACCCGATTTGCCACAGTTTAGTTTGCAGGAGGCTCTGAAGTATGGAACGCTCTGGCCAGCACTATTTAGTCCGTATGAATCCAAGTGCAAAGGAGGAGGAAAATAGACTATGGAGGCAAATCCTTGCGACCAACGTTATTATGAATTGCTTGAACAGTTGCAGACCCTTGATTTTGCCTTAGTGGAGTTGAACTTATATCTAAATACGCATCCTGACGATCTGAGAAGTATTGAACAATTTAATCAGCTTACGCTGGAACGAACCAAGCTAGCGAATCATTTTCAGGAGTTATATGGTCCGCTGCAGAATTTTGGCCGCGCTTATTCTAAATGTCCATGGGAATGGAATCAACCCCCTTGGCCTTGGCAGGTGTAAGAGGAGTATAACCGTAAGGAACTATTTTTCTAGAGGAGGGAAGTTCCCGAATGTGGATATACGAAAAAAAACTGCAATATCCGGTACGGGTGGGTAAATGTGATGTCCGGATGGCGCGTTATTTGAGTGAGCAATACGGAGGAGCAGATGGCGAGCTCGCCGCTGCACTACGCTATATGAATCAAAGATACACGATTCCAGATAAAGTTATTGGCGTGTTGAACGATATTTCGACTGAGGAATTCGCTCACCTTGAGATGATTGCCACGATGATCTACAAGCTGACGAAGGATGCTTCGGTATGTGAATTAGAGGAAGCGGGATTAGGGCCACATTTTGTAGCGCATGATCATGCCCTGTTCTACACGGATGCTAGCGGAGTTCCATTCACCGCAGCCTATATTCAAGCTAAGGGAGACCCTTTGGCAGACCTTTATGAAGACATTGCGGCTGAGGAAAAAGCCCGGGCTACATATCAGTGGCTGATTGACATGACGGATGACGTGGATCTGCAGGATAGCCTCAAGTTCCTGCGGGAGCGGGAGATTGTGCATGCATTACGGTTTAAGGAAGCGGTGCAGATTATTATTGATGATCGGAATCAGAAGCGGGTGTTCTAAGGATTTCTGTGAAAAAAACATTTAAAGCCGTTCTCTTCTATAAGAGAACGGCTTTTAATGTTAGAAAATATGGAGTGGCCAACAATCCAGCCATGCATAAAGCCATTTTTCAAGCCTTGTTTGGTCATTTCAATGGTAATGGTGAAAGCAGTAAAGCTCTTGCAGCCATTGGAGATGAGACACGTTAATCCATCAACATTGCTTTGATTGAAAGTGAAAGTGATTGCGAAAAAGAAACAGATATAATCGAATATTTGAAAAAAATAGCCATGTCAGCTTCGGCTAACAAGGCTGTTAATAATGTCACGAGTTCTGGATTCCATTATTTAATTGTTATCTTTATCGGTTTGTTTGATCAGTTCATAAGCGATATACCCCATCATTCCCAAGAACAACCCTGTGCCTGCAATAATGTAAACGATCGTAAATATTTTTCCGAGTGCTGTCTGGGGAACAAATGTTGGATGACCTAATGTACTAAGCGTTGCAACACAGAAATAAATAGCATCCAGGACAGACAAACCTTCCTGTTTGACATAAAAAATGGTTCCAGACAACAGCGTCATCAAAACTAATAAGAATAATACTTGGAAATTTTTACGTTTTAGCGCTTTCCATAAGCCCGAGAATAAACGTTTTAAAGTTAGTAAAAATGATAACATGCAGCTCCACCCTTCATTTATATTAGAGCATACATAACAAATTAACGTCAAATTTAAAATAGATTTGCAGGAAGAAACCGAGGAGGATGTGGGGAGCTTGAATTTCTAGCACTCAGAGCAGAAACTGGTCGCAATCCATTCAAAGCAAGTCTAAGCTATGTTATTATTACCTTATATTTTCCTATAAATAACAATATATAGAGTTTGGAGGTTTATGAATGAGAAGTAAGCGTAGCTTGATAATGCTGTTATTGTTTGCTTTGACGATTATACTTTCAGCCTGTAATGATAAAAAAACTGCAATATTATCCATGGATGAAATACAGGATCTAGCTCATCAAGGCGAGGCGTTGTCGTGGAAGGATTTTGAAGGTTATCCCTTTGAAGATGTCGGTTCAGGCTTGTACATCCGTAAATATGAAATCAATGAAAACTACCATGTGCTGGTGGGTGGCGGAAGTGTTGATGCAGCTCCTCTGTATATAAATCTTGTCAAAAGAAACGGAGAAAAGATCGATATCCGTTATGATGACATCGATCATTTTATCCTCAATTAAATGAGGGGCATTTAGGTCTATGGTTGGCGGGAATGGTGCGGAGAAATGTAGATCCAGAACAACGCGCCAAAAATGTAACTCCATCGGAGCTGGATGAGATTGTGAAGGTAGTTATTTTGAGCAGTCTGAACGGGGAACAACTTATACATAAGCTGCAAAATCTGCCGATTGTGATCTACCAGCATGGACAAGAAGATATTATGGATATAAGTCCCCAAGGCGTAAACAAATGGACAGGACTAAAAAATTTAGGCATAGAACCGCAGCAATTTATTGCTTTTGGTAACGATGCTAATGATATAGAAATGTTCAGACATTCCGCACACTCGGTTTGTGTTGGCGATCATATAACCTTGGGAGAAGTTGCAACGGAAAAGGTTAGTAGTGGTGAAGAGCAGATTGTTAGAAAAATAATGGAGCTGGCGGGAGGGCTGCGATAATTGTTGGGATGGTGATCACCAGCTCAGAGGTCATTGTTGCGGACTGTATAGTCGCTATTTCAGGATTTAGCTTCATTAGGCGGAGTGTTCGGACTCAGGAGGCGTTATCAAGTCAGAAGACAGCGGTTTTTGCACAAAAACAACTCAATAACGACTCTGGGGTCCGAAAAACCTCGTTTCTGCCTATTTCGAAGCCAATAAGGTCATTTGAGTCCGATGGTGGGAGGTTGGTCGCTATTTGCAACAAAACAACCTGCCATGAAATCAGCAGGTTGTTGCAGGGATGAGCAGAAGTAAGTGCGATAACTATTCTATATAAGTTCTTGGCGGCGATTTAAATAACGATATAAAACACAACCGGATATCGCGCATATAGCTGCACATAAACCGATAAAACCATACCCAGCTTGAAGTCCACGTAGCAAGCCAGTTTGTGATTCTGCTCCGTAAAGCCTCTTTACACCTTCGATTACTGCACCTATGGCATAGTTGCCAATCACGCTACCGACTCCCATTAGTGTAACTGTAAAGGTGATGGCAGTGTCACTGCCATGCGGATACCTTTTTGCGATAAACGCCATGACGGTCGGATAAATCATAGCGATACCTATGCCTGCTGCTGCAAATAGAAACGCGAGCTGTTCCCCACCCAAAATAGCAGCAAACGTACATAAGGCAGAGAAGGCTGAAAAGATGATAAGCGATAGATTGAAACCAATCTTATCTGTAACCGGCCCCAGCAGGAGCCTTGCTAGCGAGAAGCAGAGAAAAAAGGTGGACAACATACCAGAAGCTGTAACTGTATCCCACAAGTATGCTTTTTCTAGGAAATTCACTAGCCATCCACCTACTGCAAGTTCTGACACTACACCGAAAGAAAGAATAAGCACCATCAGCCATAAAGCGGGATCGCGGACCAGCGTTTTTAATGGGATCCGGTCCTCTTGCGGAAGATCGTCACCCGGAAATGTACTGCGCAAGGCAGATAGAATAGGCAGTAAAGATAAGCTTAGCATAATCAAATACATTCCGCGCCAGTCGAGTGGATGGCCAAATATACTTACCGACATGAGTCCTGTTGCCAGCAGTGGAGCTAAGGTTGAACTAAATCCGTAGAAAAAATGGGATAAGTTCATCATAGTCCCGGTATTTTTTACGAAGATGCGTGCTCCCAAAATGGCAAGACCAATCTCCAGCATTCCGTTTCCGATGTACATCAGGAAATAAGAAGCTGAGAAAAAGGGGTAGCTGTGGGAGATATAGATTAACACTCCTGAAAATATCATGGATGCAAAAGCAATGATACTGACAGCCTTGATCCCCCACTTCCGAACCAATACAGCTGTAAAGGAGCAGGCGATCAAATAACCTAATGCATTTAGGGATAAAAGGGAGCCAAGCTGTTTCTCGTCCAGATTAAAGTCGAATTGGATTCGCGGAATGGCGGGTCCTTTAATATTTTCCGATATGCCAAACACTATAAATCCTAAAAAGATGGTCGCCAATTGCATGGCATAAATCTTGTTAAATCCCCCGAAGCGCTTTTTCAAATTAAGATCCTCCCAGAACGGGTTACTTTATTGCTCAATGTCTCTGTAATACTCTTCTTTAAGTTTTTCCCAGTGTTGCTTATCGTCTTCGGTGATTGCTCTTAATACCTTGCATGGGTTACCCACCGCAATTACATTGTCAGGGATATCCTTAGTTACGACTGAACCTGCACCGATGATTACATTGTTGCCGATTTTTACCCCAGGATTAATTACCGCGTTTCCACCAACCCACACATTGTTTCCAATGGTAATCGGTGTACCGAATTCAAGCATACTAATACGCACGTCCGCATCTATGGGGTGACCAGCAGTATATACGCCTACTCTAGGTCCAAAGAGAACATTGTTACCAATCGTTACTTTAGCTACATCAAGGATAATGCAGTCAAAATTAGCGTAGAAGTTATTGCCAACGGTAATATTACTGCCGTAATCACAACGGAAGGGAGGTTCAACATATAATGATTCTCCTGTAGACTCAAATAATTGCTTGAGTAGTTCTACTCTATATTCACCTTGTTCTTCCGTCGTATTGTTAAATAAACGAGTGAGCATTCTGGATCTTTTGTTATCCTTTGCTAATTCTTCACCGCCTGCCATATATAGCTTTCCTGCGATCATGTTTTCTTTGTTTGTTGCCATTCGTAGTTCCTCCTGAAGTGTATGTTAGTTTTATGTTTTTAACGGCGCTTCTCAACCAACTGCAATGAGTAGGTTAAGCTTTCCAGTGTGATCGCAATTAATCCGTTCATGTAATGATCATCAGGTTGATCCAGCACAATTAAGTGAGGCATATGCTCCTCTGGAATCACTTCCAGACAACGTTGATAAATCGGCCGCACATTCTCTTGTTTGACTTGTTCTCCTGTGAGAGCTATGGTCTCTGGATTAATAATTGCAATCAGGGACGATATAGTGTGAGCCGCCAAAGGGATGAAGGTATCCGTGTGGTCCAAGCTACTCAATTGCTGTTCACGCGAGATTCCAAACGGTAAAAAAGAGACTTCACCAGCAAATCTAGTATTACCTTTGTGGATATGCCCGTCGATCATCATCCCGGCGCCTGGAAAAGCTCCTTTGATAAAGGTCACCACGACAATGGTTTTATCCTCTTCATAATCCTGCTGTTTATAGAACCCGTAAACGGTCAGATTCATATCATTTTCAATCGTGACTTCAAGCTCGTATTTTTCTCTGAGCAGTGATTCTAAGGGAGCATTAATTAACTCTTTAATGTCACAGATATTAATGACACCTTGGTGAGCAAGGCCGGGAATTCCAATCCCGACTGCCTTGATGTTGTTATATTGTTGGATAAGCGTATCCAGCAGATGGTCGATGGCTGCAGCATCTATGTACTCTAATTCCATCCATCCATGATCCACACGATCACCAACTGAATTGGTCACCGCATAGGTTATGGATTTCTGGCCATCCTCAATTTTGGCATAGATACATGCAATATAGGAAAAATCAGCGTTATAGATAAATCGTCTGGCCGGTCGACCTCCATTTGATGCCTCCAGTTCAGTCTCAATGACTTCACCAGTCTCCAGAAGTTCATTCAGGATATTTCCGCAGGTAGCAATACTTAATCCGGTGGCACTTGCAATCGTGGATTTGGTTCCTTCTTTCATCGATTTCAAGGCCTGCTTGATAAGCTCCTGATTTATCTTTTTAACACGAATAGAATTGTTTGCGATTTGGTTTATTTTATTCACCTCTAGACTTTTGAAAATAGTTATTAAAAGTATTATCAATACTATAACTTGGCTCTATATAATTGTCTAGCAATCGACAGTTTTTTATTGTGGATTTTTTTGAAATGACATGTGGCTTTTAATCAACCTGCGGTGTCTAATTAAATGTAAGGTCAAGAGGAGGTTCTTACAATGTCTGGAGCTCATGACAAATCCACTGTTTATCCGGATGCACAGGGAGACAAGCAAAGCTTTGAAATCACTTATAATCAATATCGCGAAAGAATCCATAAATATCTTTTGTTGAAAGTAAACTCGGGTCAGAGCAAATTCATAATCTTGTTATTCCTACTTTTCAATAATTAAATTCCGAGGGCTGGGATCTTTAAACGATCCGAACTAGAGTTGCATGAACAATTTGTTGTATATTTAAAAAATAGATAGTTAGATTTCTATTCAAGGGAACCCAGAAGCCATCTGGATGACTTCTGGGCCCTGAATATTTCGATGGAATGCCTAATATGATTAGCGGGTTTAAATCAGAATGTTAGCTTTAATTGGCATCCGCTTGTATAACAAAAGCATATCTATATTCTTTTTCTCCCCAGCTTGCCGTTATGCTAAAGCCTCTATAGTCTTTTTTGTTCTCTTCGTAAAACGAACTCAATGAAGAAGCCATATGCTTTTCGATCGTAAAGGAATATTTACCGTCTTCTTTTGTAATTGGAACTTCTAGTGTTTCTCTGGATGAAAATTGATAAGCTCCACTCTTATTTAGTACGCTATCTTCGAGCGATACATTATCTGGCTCAGAATCTCCAAAGTCTAGAGTAATGATTTCTCCATTTTTTAAATATTGAATATTCTTTACTGCATCCTGCTCAAAGGCGAATTCAAATCCACTTGCTTCAGCGTTTGAGGATAAGTCACTCTTCGCGTTAGCTAATTTAGTGTTAGATAATGTTGTACTTTTAATTTCTTGATCTCCTGCGCTTATCTTAAGATCTCCTATATTACTCTCTGCACATCCACTTATACCTATTAAAGAAACTATTAAAAGAATAGACAGCATCATTTTTTTCATCGAACAATAATCCACCTTTTCCGAAGAGTTTCACAAAAAGACCACTTGTAATGAGTGTACACTATGGAAATTAATAGAATCAATGTTATATAATTCACTAAGATACAAGCTGAGAATGTTCACTCATAATTTGAACCGGGGACATAATCTAGGGAAAATTTATATTCGGCCAGCCAGAACCTTCTGGTTGGTCTTTTTAATGTGATGCGTCTACTTTGTAGGCGATTTCGTTATATTTAGTAGATTGGTAGATTGGAGGGGAATTAAATCGGAGAGGACAAATGGGTCACAGAAGCGCAGCAGGGCAATGAGGCAGCGGTGGAATTATTAATTCGGTATACCTATAGCGATATTTATCGATTCATCAGATGGAAAATACATAATGACGAATTAGCCTGGGATCTTGCACAGACGGTGTATGAAAAAGCATGGGCCAAGCTTGGCAGCTATCAAAATAAACAGGGGAGTTTTCGAGCTTGGTTGATGGCGATCGCGCAAAATGTCTGCATTGACTATTTTCGCAGCAAAAGTGCTCGGCAAGCAGAGTTGAATCAAAGCTTATCTGATGAAATCACAGTCGAAGGAGACTTTCTTGAAGGAATATTACTTCGTGAAGAGGTTAAGCAGGTATACGCCGCGATTTGCTCACTGCCAGAGGAACAGAGGGATGCGCTCTTGTTAAGGTATAAATATGAATTTACGTTTACAGAAATAGCTGCCGTAACTCATGAACCTGAATCAACTGTGAAGTCAAGGGTAAGTCGATCACTGATAAAATTACGCGATTTACTAAGGTATTCCAAGCAAGAGGATATATCCCAACCCCTAAAGAAAGGAGCAGGGAAATGAGGGTTAAACGTAACCATCAAGATTACCTCAATCTAAATTTACAGGATGAGATGACAGCAGAGTCTGTAGAGGAGATCGTGAATTCCATCAAGTGCATTCCTGAACCGCCACTCCTTGACGGTTTTGCAGAAGAAGCCATGAGCAGGTGGAGAAGATCCAAGCGGGCTTTACCTGCGCCAGTCCCACCAGTTCCTCTATTTGTACGGGAACAGATGAGGATTCTTTTTTCACAGGGATGGTGGAGAGAAGTTGTGCTTGGTGTGATCTTGTTTGTAGTAGGATATTTGGTGCTGAGTGTTACGGAGATTGTTAGCCCTATGTTTATTCTGTCCATCGTGGGTTGTATTCCTTTACTGGTGGTCGTCTCTCATACGGCTCGGAATACGCTCTGTGGAATGGGAGAACTCGCACGTAGTTTTAGAATCCCGTTGCATCGGTATGTGCAAGCTCGGTTCCTTATGGCAGGGCTGATCTCACTAATGATTAACTTTAGTGTTACTGCTATGGTAACCCCTTTAGGGGGAAAGGAGTTTATGCTGCGTATGACCTTGCTATGGTGCATCCCAATCCTAATGAATGCGGCGGTAGCGTCAGTATTATCTACGCTGATACGTAATTTTAGACAATTAACGACCGTACTCTTCAGTTTGCCTCTCTTTTGGATGATTTTATTTTCCGGAGAATTTGCAGTGAGCTGGACGACGTCGGTTGAGTTATTTTGGTTAATGGGATTGGGTGTTCTGTCGGCAGTGTTATTTGTCTTAGCCATGAGGTTTCAATCCAGAGTATTGAGCAAGGGAGGGTTTCTGATTGGAGCTTAAACTATGTAATATCGTACATGATTTCGACAAAAAGCGAATTTTGAATACTATTAACCTTTCTATGTCACCTGGTGTGTATGGTCTTCTAGGACCTAACGGAACAGGAAAAACGACATTGATGCGTATTGTCGCAGATGTTCTGTATCCGACTCGTGGAAATGTACTTTTAGATGGACAAAACAAGGATGACATGGGGGATCAGTACCGGGCTCAGATTGGTTATTTACCACAGGAACTGGGGATGTACAATCATTTTTCAGCTCGTGATTTCTTGTATTATGTTGCTGCCCTAAAGGGGTTGACCAAGAAGGAGGCGAGTGATCGTATAGAGGTTCTGGCTCAAACGGTTAATCTATCCGGTGAAATGGATAAAAAATGCGGAAAGTACTCCGGCGGGATGAAGCGTAGACTCGGTATCGCACAAGCATTGCTTAATAATCCGAGCATCCTCATATTGGATGAGCCCACAGTAGGACTTGACCCCTCGGAACGCGTAAGATTTCGAAATTTAATTTCTGAAATATCAAATGAGCGCATCGTTATTTTGTCTACTCATATCGTTTCTGATGTTGATCATATAGCTAAACAGGTGCTACTGATGGGGCGAGGAGAGTTACTTCGTCAAGGAACAATTAAGGAGTTGACCGATGAATTGCAAGGAGAGGTTTGGGAGGTTCATATCCCTGCACGGTTGCTGGCTCAAATCGAAGAGAAGGGAACTGTAGTGAATGTGCAGCAGTCAGATACTGGACTAGTGGTTCGGATAGTCAGCAAGGATTCGCCAGTTGAGAATGCGGTGATGGTGAATCCTTCATTAGAAGATGTATATATGCATTATTTTCGGAGGGGATGATACACATGAACCGTCTGGTGATGTTTGAATTACGCAAAATTATGATTCCCAGAGTCTGGATTTCTATAGCTGGAAGTACTGCATTAGCCATTTTTTGTTTTGTTAGTTTCTACCCATCCGGTACGGATAGTCTATTGGTTGTAAACAAGGAAAAGCCTGAAGCTATCGCCGCTCATCTAGGACCGATTCAAGCAGATTTAGTTTTGAAATACGCTCCTAGACTCAAAGAAGAATATGCCGAAGACAGCGCTTGGTCCAAAGAGGAGAAGATGAAACGAATTCTGGAGCAACACTATGCTGGTACAGCTTATATGGTAGATCAATTCAACAGAAATTTAACAGAGCTGAGAGAGCGGAAGGTTTTATTGGAGAAGCAAGAACCAGGATCATATGCACTAAGAGATGTTACTAAAAAACTCTCCATGTTGGAGGAGGGAAAACCACGGGGGTTTTATGTAACGGAGGACTGGGACTTATTACATATATTTTTTTCAAGCTTGCCTGGCGTCGGCGATCTTCTGATCGGTCTTATTCTAGTATTTGCGCTGGCACCCTTGTTCTCTGGTGAGGAAAACTATAGAATGGATGCACTTATTCTATCTAGTAGATACGGAAGGTTGAAGATTGTTTCGGCAAAACTATTAGCTGGATTTATAGTTACGTTTAGCTGGGTTACTCTTTTTTACGGAATTTGCACATTGCTGGCCTGTTTACCGTTCGGCTTCGTGGGCTGGAATGCCCCGCTGAATAGTTACTTTTATTTTGATGAGACTCCATATGCCTTAACCCAGCTGCAGGGATTTGCCCTGAAATATGCTGTAACCTTGCTGGCTGCATGTGGTCTATTGTTATTGACGGCGCTGATATCCGCTTTGTGTCGGAGTAGCTTAAGCAGTCTTGGACTGGCAGCATTCGTAGTTATTCTTCCCCTTTTCTCTTTGCCTGGAATGTTGGGCAAAATAATCTCTTTTTTACCGTCAGGTGTAATGGTTAGCAGATCCTTAATCGTAAAATATGTATCCTATAACATTTTTGGCATCCCTATATTACATCTACCCTTGTCAATTCTTTCGGTGATAATCATAGGTATACTTGCTATAATGCTTATCCCCAAAGCTTTCGAACGTCGATTAAAGGTCTAAGTAGTAGGTAGGTTAAGATCGTTCCCGCTATGAAGGGGAGCGATCTTTTTTGGCTTTTCTTGTGAAAAAGGAGAGCAGTATATTTACGAATCAGACTTTTTACCCGATAGTTAAGATAAAGGGTTAATCACGATAAACCTGACAAAGAGAGCAGGAACCCCTTACCGATAAGAACGAAAGGGATTATTAAATTGAAGATAATGAAGCTATTGGTACTAGGTCTTATCTCGGGGACAATTGTGACATGCGGCAACGTGAGTTATAGAGTTCATGCTGAAACGACAACGTACGAGAATACAGGGACATATGAAGAAGTGGAAGAGGACGGTGAGGAGGATCCGGCATCTTCACTGTTCACTGACATTCAAGGTCACTGGTCTGAACCTTGGGTGCGCTGGGCGTTAGGCAACCAATTGATGGTTGGTTATGATGATGGGAGCTTTCGACCGGATCAGCCGATTACGGAAGCGGAATTTTTGAAATTATTTTATCTTTCTTTCGGCTATCCAAAGGCTACTAGCATAGGCGAAGAATGGACAGCAGCACCGTATAGAATGGCTAAGTGGTGGAATCATCCAGTTACTGGACTACAATATCCAGTGGCAAGATCGACTCCAATCACCAGAATGGCCGCCGCAAGGTTAGTTGTATCTGGTCTAGGGATGAATTACAACGACACGGATTCCGTCGTTTATTTGCTGGGTAACTCTCTACTTCCACTTCCCGGGGAGCCAACTTTAGTCGGTTTTAAAGGAAATCTCCCGCTTACAAGAGCAGAGGCTATACAATGGATGAGAATGCTCAAGCTTAAGGGAATATATACTGTAAATTCTCGTCCAGAAGAACGATCGGATCGGAGTCTATTACCGTCATTACCGGAACAGGGTACAGGCTTGAAGGACTTTATAGCGGCTCCGGTAACTGATAGTGATTTCGGAATAGCGGATAGTGGACGTAATCTTTTTATTGATTTTGGGAGTTCAAGAATGTTAGTAGAGGAACATTACGGGGATTCAACAGGTCAAGATGTATTCAATAATGAAATGTATAAAGAAGTATCTGTACATTATGATACCGAAGGTCGGCTGAACGCTTGGAAAATAGATAAAGATAATGAGCGCATTGATCCAATCCACATAGGTACATTGAACAATATTCGACCTGGGGTAAGTACATTGGAAGATGTGCTAAAGGCATACGGTACATACGTTGCAGTGGATAACGAATACGGGATTATAGTGAGTTACTGGTTTGAGAACAAGGGTGGAGTGTATGAGCCCCGATTGTCACCTTTTGAAATGGATAATCTGGAGGGTGGGTTCTATATAGGCTTCATTATTGACAAACAATCTCTGAAAGTTCAAACCATACTCATATCTACAGCTCAGCAGGCAATGAATCCTACGGATATATAGGAATTGTACTGGAACCTTATTCATTCTTTAAAATGTGACGGCATGTCTTTCTGAGGCAGCCGTCTTTTCTTTTATAATTTTTTTACCTCATAAGCTAACATTCTGAGAACTTTATCGTTATACATACGAAGGGAGGTGCAGGATGAAGCCCGGGCAGCTACATCAGATACTTCAACCTAAAATGTTAGAAATTCAAAAATACCTGATTCGTCTCGGGGCACCTGCAGCCGACGCTGAAGATATCGTACAGGATACGGTGTATAAGGCTCTTTTGTATATTGATTCCATTGATGAGAACAAATTCAGTGCATGGTTATATAAAGTAGCGATCAACCGCTACTATGATCTGTGCCGCCGCCGCAAGCGGATAGTCATTCCTATTGACTATGTAGATGTGCCGGATATGGAATTGCCAGAGGATCATGTGCTGTTAAAAGAGAAACGAGAAGACATCGAAAGAGTGTTGGATGAGCTTCTACCGCTCCATAAACAACTAATTATTATGAAATATGAGCTGGAGCTGTCCTATCAGGAGATAGCTGAGCTTCTGGGAATTACGACAGATACAGTGAAATCGGCATTGTTTCGTGCCCGCAAGCAATTTCAAAAAAAGTATAGAGGTGATGCGGAATGACAGCTCCATGGGAACAAAAGGATGATCAGAACCTTTCAAAAGTAATTAAGAAGGCAAAACGAAAAACAATGATTCGAAATACGATCATTTCTCTAGTGGTGACGGTTATAGTATTATTCGGCGGGATGCTGGGCAACGCCCATCTGACAAGCTGGTTGGCAATGCGTGGTCTGGATGAAGAGAGGATCATGATGAAAATAAGCAGTCCTAACCTTCAGGAGTTGAGAACTGAGCTTGATTTAGGGTTTCTATCGGGTAAAGTCGAACTGAGTACTTACAAAGTTGTTGAGGGTGTACCCATCGTATGGGATACAAAAAAACTGTATTTCGATATGGGCAGCCGTTTTTCTCTGCTTAATAGGGGGTACTCTAGTATAAATGTTCCTGACCCGGTAATGACACAGCAAAATTATGAATACTACCGAGGATATAACAGTCAAAATGCTCAGCGGGAAATGATGTTTTATGTGCCTGGAGTGAATTATAACGAAAAAGTGCTGAATGACCTGCCTGCACTCGAACAAATGGAACCTGGTAAGCTCGTAGAAATGGCAGTTTCTTTTGATAAAGGCTACACTCAGGCAGAGGTAGAGAAGATGCTGCCGGCGGGTTTGACACAGACATGGTATTGGGTGGATACGTATGACGATAAAAGGAACCTTGAGTTTATTAGGAATGACAGCGGTCCGAATAAATATGCCTTACCGGAATCAGCTAGACAAGTATATGGCTACGGTGGGGAATGGGAAGGGTTATTTAAACCGAAACCAGAGGATTTTTTACAATCCCTAGCCTATGGGCTTCAGATGAAGGGCAAGCATTACGGAGAGTTTGAGCGAATCTCGAATTACTTGAAAAAGGATAAAGCGGCGCCGGATGCCAGTGATGTACAGCTATTGGGAGCTGTTGTTACAGGAACTGCGAAAGAGCTGCAAAGCCTCAAAGGAAAACCCTATGTAAATACGGCAGTTCTCGGCGCGATTGTGGATAAATACTAGATCCGTATAGTGAAAATGCTGGAAGGGTTGTTCTACAGGTGGATTTTCTACGAAAAGAGACGACCTCTCCTTCATTTTCAAAAATGCAAGGGTCAAAAGAGCAGCGATTCATCCTCCTATTGGATCTTCGCTGCTCTGCGTTTTTGATTATCCGCGATCTGCTTCAGTAGTAGATTGAAGGCAAGGCATAGCCTGCTGACCTCAAACGGCAATTTGTGTATGACTTGACGCAGAAATCGCTGGTATCTCCGGTTGTTTTCAGTTAACCAAATACGCATTCCGACTCTATAATTGGGGAATTTTTCCCTATAATTCTTAGATATTTGGTCATCTAACTTATAATTAGGGAAAACCTCCCTGTAATTTACCTGATTTGGTGAAAAAGAAAGGAATCAACCCGATTTTTAGGGAGAAATTCCCTCATTATGCTCTTTTTTAGCGAATATCGGCTATTTTTAGGGAGTTTTTCCCCAATTACACTAAAGCGCACATCACACATCGCACACCGCGGCGCATCACACACAGCACACAGCACACAGCACACCGCACACCGCACACAGCACACCGCACACCGCACACCGCACACAGCACACCGCACACAGCACACCGCACACCGCACACCGCACACCGCACACCGCACACTGCACACCGCACACCGCACACCGCACACCGCACACAGCACACAGCACACCGCACACCGCACACAGCACACCGCACACCGCACACCGCACACCGCACACCGCACACAGCACACAGCACACAGCACACCGCACACACCGCACACCGCACACCGCACACCGCACACCGCACACCGCACACCGCACACCGCACACCGCACACCGCACACCGCACACCGCACACCGCACACCGCACACCGCACACCGCACACCGCACACCGCACACCGCACACCGCACACCGCACACCGCACACCGCACACCGCACACCGCACACCGCACACCGCACACCGCACACCGCACACCGCACACCGCACACCGCACACCGCACACCGCACACCGCACACCGCACACCGCACACCGCACACCGCACACCGCACACCGCACACCGCACACCGCACACCGCACACCGCACACCGCACACCGCACACCGCACACCGCACACCGCACACCGCACGCCGCACATATCCCATGGGTTAAAGTAAGAATCCATTGTATAGCCAATTTATAAAAAAGAAGCTACCCTATAAGTAGAATTCTCTACTTTTTGGACAGCTTCTTTTTTCATCAGTCACAATCTGCTCAAGCTAAGTCCATTTCGCGGACCACAGCTTCATTTCCTTCAAAATTTGATGTAAATCCTCACCTTTGGGAGTAAGCGAATATTCTACCGTAACAGGAACAGTCGGAAATACGTGACGCTCAAGCACACCATGCTCCTCCAGATGGCGCAACGTAGTGGTCAGTGCGCGGGGAGACACGTTAGTGATTTTTCGTTGCAGTGCCCCAAAACGCTGCGTGCCGTCGAATAGCTCTCTGAGGACAAGAAAGGCCCATTTTCCACCTAATACTTCAAGTGTTTTTTCAACATTACATTCAATAGTAACAGGGGTTTTGGGGATATAATTATTAGTAGATTTAGCTGTCTTCAAGGTATCTCCTCCTGTTTGTGAAGCTACTATACTCTAGTATAGTAACTACACTAGAGATCATATAATAAACTAATTTTCACTTCTTTCTATTATATACAAACTATTCTAGAATGAATATGAGTGCTAAGCAACCTGCCAAAATCAAACACGGAACTATGGAGAGGAGCAGTTATTATGAAATATCGCAGATTAGGTGGAACCGGTTTAAAAGTCAGTGAGATTAGTTTGGGAAGCTGGCTGACATACGGAGGCTATGTGGAAAGAGATAATGCTGTTAATGCCATTGAAACCGCTTACGACTTAGGCGTGAATTTTTTTGATACTGCAAATGTTTATGAAAAAGGTGCTGCCGAGAAAGTACTAGGTGAGACTTTACGTAACTACTCTCGTGAGTCCTATGTATTAGCTACTAAAGTATACGGGGAAATGGGCACGGGACCTAACGACCGTGGACTATCCCGCAAACATATCACGGAACAGTGTCATGCTAGCTTGAAACGTCTCGGAGTAGAATACGTGGATATTATGTATTGCCACCGTTTTGATCCGGAAACTCCAATTGAAGAAACCTTACGTGCGCTAGATGATCTGGTTCGGCAAGGCAAGGTATATTATGTCGGTGTTAGTGAGTGGACGGCGGCGCAAATGACCGATGCGTTAGCTGTAGCAGACCGCTATTTGCTAGATCATATTGTTGTTAATCAGCCGATTTATAATATGTTTAACCGTTATATTGAGAAAGAGATTATTCCGCTCGGTGAGCGCCGTGGGATTGGACAGGTGGTATTTTCTCCACTGGCTCAAGGGCTGTTAACTGGAAAGTATAACACGGACATCCCTGAGGATAGCCGTGCTGCTAAGCTGGATCGATTAAAAGATTCGATTACAGAAGAAAAGATTGAAAAAGTCCGCCAATTGAGTGGGATCGCTACGGAACTGAATATTTCTGTTGGGAATTTGGCTTTGGCTTGGATTTTGCGTCAACCTAATGTAGCTAGTGCGCTGGTGGGTGCCAGCCGTCCGCAGCAGGTCGAAGAGAATGTTAAGGCTTCAGGTATTGAGCTTTCGGAAGAGATTTTGAAGCAGATTGAGGAGATTCTGGAGTAGTTGTTAGCTTCATAAAAAAGGAGACACACTCATGGCGAAAGTAGTTGTTACAGGCGGCAGTGGGATGTTGGGCAGATGGGTGGTCCGGCATTTTGTAGAGCAAGGGTATGAGGTTGTGAATGTAGATACGCAAAAATCCGCAGATTCTTTGTGCCCAACGATGATTGCTGATTTGAATAATTTGGGTGAAGTATATGGTGTACTTGCTGGCGCTGATGCAGTTGTACATTTGGCTGCGATCCCAGCTGCAAATATAAAGACGAGTGAGGTCACCTTTCAAAATAATGTAGTATCTACCTATAACATTTTGGAGGCTGCAGCGGGTCTCGGGATTCGAAAAGCAGTGATTGCTTCCAGTGAATCCTCCTACGGAATCTGTTTTGCGGTTAATCCTTTGGGGCCGAAGTATGTGCCTATGGATGAGGAGCATCCACAGTTGCCTGAAGACAGCTACGGTCTGTCTAAGGTTGTGAATGAGCAAACCGCTGAGATGTTCTATCGCAGAAAGGGTATACAGGTCGTTTCCCTAAGAATCGGAAATGTTATTGATCCATCGGCGTATGAACGTTTCCCTTCCTTCATTCATGATCCAGCGCAGCGCGATCGGATTCTATGGAGTTATATTGATACACGGGATGTAGCAACAGCTTGCCAATTGGCAATCGAAACGGATGGATTGGGCGCGGTTGCTCTTAATATATGTGCAGATGAGACCAGCATGGCTGTTCCTAGCAGAGAGCTAATGGCCGCACGTTATCCAGAGGTGACGGATTTCCGCCAGCCGCTGGAGGGTCACGAGTCGCTACTCAGTAATGAGAAGGCCAAAAAGCTGCTGAATTGGCAGCCGAAGCACGTATGGCGAGATTATGTTAACCAGTAAATAACGAGCCGGATTCACTATAAGGAGCGTGCAAAATGAAGGTCTTATTTATTGGAGGTACGGGATTAATTAGTCAGGCTGTATCCCCGTTGGCTGTAGCTCAAGGAATCGAGCTGTATTTGTTCAACAGAGGACAGCGGGATGAATTCGTTCCAGAAGGTGCAAAAGTAATTAAAGGAGACATTCGTAATCCGGCAGAAGCCGCATTAGTATTACGAGATTACGAATTTGACGTAGTGGTAGACTGGATTGCTTTTACACCGGAACATGTGCAGGCAGACATTGACCTGTTCACTGGTAAAACGACGCAGTACATTTTCATCAGCTCAGCCTCTGCTTATCAGAAGCCGCAGCGTAATTATGTAATTACAGAAGAGACACCGCTGGAGAACCCTTATTGGGAGTATTCGAGGAATAAAATTGCGTGTGAGCAGCTGTTGATGGAAGCTTACAAGGCGAACGGATTCCCGGTTACGATTGTTCGTCCTTCCCATACCTATGGAAATACAGCCATCCCTGCGGCACTTACGAGTGGCCAGCATCCTTGGTCACTGATCGATCGTATCCGCCGCGGCTTACCTTTAGTCATACATGGAGATGGAACCTCTCTGTGGACACTGACGCATAATTCGGATTTTGCCAAAGGTTTTGTTGGATTGCTTGGACATCCGGAAGCGATAGGGGAGGCCATTCATATTACTTCCGACGAGGTATTGAATTGGAATCAGATCTATGCGGCCATCGGACAAGCGGCAGGTGTGGAACCTAAAGTGGTGCATATCTCCACAGACTTTATCACAGCCTTTTCCCCTCCAGGGACAGCGGATGGCTTGATCGGTGATCAAGCGGTAAGCAGTGTTTTTGATAATAGCAAAATCAAACGTTTCGTGCCTGACTTCCAGGCTACTGTGCCTTTCTCCAAAGGGATCAAGCAGTCGGTTGCTTGGTTCGAGGCACATCCTGAGCAATGTACAGTCGATGCGGAATGGTCTGCGTTACTTGATAAGATGATCGAGAGACATGGAATTGAGTCCAAACCTCTTTCATTCTACGCATAAGGTTTATACTATACAGTTATATTTAAAGACGGTCTGTTCCTAAGGGAGCAGCCGTTTTTTTGGGTTTGTCTCGTTCAATGTAAGGTTATGGAATGAATCAGCAAATCATGAATATACTCTCACTACCTAAAATTCCGTTGAAAAAGGAGTCCTGGCCATGCCAACCCATCCCTTTGTCTCGCGTTTTTTCGTAAATTCAGATGCACGTCGTGAGAAGTTAATTTATGATCTGCCGGAATCATGGTGGAGCCGTCCCTTTGAATATGAGTGGTGTATTAACTTTATTTCTCCGCATGGTGTTGTACTGGATGCAGCCTGTGGGATTCCTCATCCCTTGAAGTTTTATTTGGCAGGGGTTTGTGCAGAGGTCTATGCCTGCGATATGGACAGTAGGGTTATTTACCCAAAAGCTATCCAAGAATGTATTGAAAATGAGATTGGGGAAAAAGCGGCAAAGCAGGTTATCGCTAGAAGAACAAACAACCTGCATTTGGCTCAAGCTAATCTGACGGATCTGCCGTATGAGGATGAGAGCTTTGACACTGTTTTTTGCATATCAGTATTAGAGCATTTGAGCTTTGAGGATACAGTGGGTACTTTACGGGAATTTCACCGGACGTTGAACGAAG
Organism: Paenibacillus sp. FSL H3-0329; assembly: GCF_037963285.1. Lineage (NCBI taxonomy): Bacteria > Bacillati > Bacillota > Bacilli > Caryophanales > Paenibacillaceae > Paenibacillus > Paenibacillus sp. FSL H3-0329. The sequence goes on from NZ_CP150150.1 coordinate 2,131,128, forward strand.
AAGGATTATTGGTATTGACATTTGATTATCCGACGGTAAATCTGAATCTTATGAATGACCTGCTGCTGCAAACTGGATTTCAGTATTGGGGGGAGACAGATTTTGAGTTGCCTGCGGATGCTGTGCATACGGATGCGTGGGGCGGATTAAATTGCTTCAGAGCCGTTCTGAAAAAAGCAAAGGAATAACAGGTCTTTCTACTCTTAATTTAGTAACCTCTTTCCAGTATGCTAGGATCATAGCTAATAAAAAGATGAGAGGAGGCTGTGTTTTTTGAGATTAGGATCGAAGGTTTTGCGTAGAATAGCACTCATTACACTTATGTTATCACTAATAGTTCCTGTGACATCTGCCTCCAGTGCAGCTTCACTATCTTCAGATCCTATAAAGCTTGCTTTTGCGGGTGATATCCTTTTGGATGGTTTTGTTGGCGATCAGATTGCTAAATATGGGGTGAACTTTCCGTTTGTAAAGGTCGCACCTACGCTGCAAAAGGCTGACATCGCCTTCGCCAATCTGGAGACGCCTGTGTCTATCCGAGGGAAAGCGGCAGAGAAAACCTTTGCCTTCAGATCCAAACCAGCAACGTTAGGTGGCTTAACCTATGCCGGGATTGATGGAGTGTCCTTGGCGAATAATCATATTTTGGATTATGGAAAAGACGCTATGCTCGACACGCTGATCCATTTGGATCGAAACAAGATTGGCCATACAGGAGCTGGCAAAGATGAAGATGAAGCGTTCAAGCCTTATACTAAGACAGTAAAAGGGAAAAAGATCGCCATCCTTGGCGTTAGCCGTGTGCTTTCAGATCCTTCGTGGTATGCCGGCAAAAACAAACCGGGAGCCGCTTCAGCTTACACCTCGCAGCCTATGCTTAGCGCCATTCAGAAGATGTCCAAGGAGAATGATTACACGATCGTATATATTCACTGGAATGAAGAGTTTAAGGATTTCCCTGAAAAGTACGCTCGCACACTAGCTAAACAGATGATTGATAGCGGGGCGGATTTAATTCTTGGCGCACACAGTCACTGCCTTATGGGCATCGAATACTATAAGCACAAGCCCATTTATTATTCACTTGGGAATTTTGTGTTTAATCGCTCCACACGTGGTGGGAAAAAACACTTAATTCTATGCTGTTGAATGTTGAGATTAAGGACTCCAAGATCACCAGCAAGATTACACCTGTCAAAATCATTGGCGGACAGCCTAATTTCATGGATGATTCCTACAATAGGAAAACGATTAAGCTCATGAACACCCTATCTTTTAATGCCAACATAGATGCTAACGGCAGGGTCACGGAGAAGGAGCTTTAATAAATACAAACTCTGATTAACTATTCACGGATCGCGCCCGATCCCGTTGGAATGCGAAATGTGTGGAGTACTTATGGAGTATGTATGGAGTACGAATGGAGTACGTATGGAGTATGTATGGAGTCCGTATGGAGTACGAATGGAGAATGTATGGAGTATGTATGGAGTATGTATGGAGTACGTATGGTGTACGTAGGATGTGGCGTATGGAATACCTATGGAGTGCCTATAAAGTATCACCGTTGTGTTTGTGAAATAACTGCATTCTATACACCTATTTTATATGTAAAACGGACCATTCTGCTTTTAAGTGTATTCTATGCAACTAAAAACTAGAGAATCGACCTAGAGGGCAATATATCAAGAGAATAGTTGTACGAAATACAGCTATATCCATCGGCCGAGCGAGTTGCAGAGTTATAGTTGTACAAAATACAGTTAAACTACTAGTTAGTATTGGAACGTCTGTATAAAAAGCTGACTGAAGCAGTATGAAGAGAGTATTTATGGAGTCCGTATGGAGTGCCCATGAAGTATCACCGTTGTGTTTGTGAAATAACTGCATTCTATACACCTATTTTATATGTAAAACGGACCATTTTGCTTTTAAGTGTATTCTATGCAACTAAAAACTAGAAAATCGACCTAGAGGGCAATATATCAAGAGAATAGTTGTACGAAATACAGCTATATCCATCGGCCGAGCGAGTTGCAGAGTTATAGTTGTACAAAATACAGTTAAACTACTAGTTAGTATTGGAACGTCTGTATAAAAATCTGACTGTAGCAGTATGCAAAGTATTGGAACGTCTGCATCAAAAGCTGACCGTAGCAGTATGCAAAGTATTGGAACGTCTGCATAAAGGGGGAGATCCATATGGATCTCCCCCTTTTTATGCAGAAGCTAGGTTTGGAATCAGTTAATCAGCCCTTCACCGCCCCCGCAACAACACCCTTAACGATGTACTTTTGCAAGAAGATGAATACTACGATTGATGGCAGCACCGCCATGACCATAGCAGTCATCGCATATTGCCAATCTGAGGTATATTGGCCTACGAAGGTGTAGGCAGCCAGTGTCAGCGTTTTGGTATCTGGGGAGCCGTTGACCATGAGCAGCGGGAGCAGGAAGTCATTCCAGATCCACATTACGTCGATAATGACAATGGTTGTTGTGACCGATTTCAGCAGTGGGAAGATGACACTGAAGAACAGGCGGAAGCCGGAAGCTCCATCAATCGTGGCACTCTCATCAATTTCAACCGGAATACCCTTGACGAATCCATGGTAGATAAACACGGCGAGTGGAGCACCGAAACCCCAATATAACAACCCAAGTCCCCAAGTACTCTCAGAGAGATTTAAAGTCTTAGCCGTTTGCAGAACGGTCAGCATGATCGATTGGAACGGAATCAGCATCGGCATAATGCAGAGGAAATAAATCACCCCGCTCAGTCTGGATTTCGTCCGTGCCAGCTTGTAGGCTGCTATGGATGAAATGAACACAATACCCAGAAGACCTACACCGGTAATGACAAAGTTGTTCAGGAACAGCTTCGGATAGTTGATAAACTTCCACACGTAGGAATAGTTGCCGAATACCAGATGTTTTGGCAGGGCGATGACATCTGTCATGACTTCGCTAAAGCTTTTTAACGAGTTGATAATTGTCAGAAATAGCGGATATAGAAACAGAAGAGAGAGGATGACCATAACAACCTCTAGAATGATTCGTCCTGCTTTGCGGTTTGTATTCATTATGCCTCAACCTCTCTTCGTTTGAAGAATGCTAACTGGAGAATGGTTACCACCAAGACGGCCAGGAACAGGATAAGCGCTTTCGCTGTACCGTATCCATACAGATTGTTCTGGAAGGTATCACGGTAGATATCGTAAGCGATACTGTAGGTAGTTCCGCCAGGTCCGCCCCCGGTTAAGGACAGGATGACATCGAAAACCTTGATCGAATTGGTCAGTGCCATGAACACAGAAATCGTAATGGATGGAGCGAGCAGTGGCAGCGTAATACTGAAGAATTTTCTCATGGGACCAGCGCCATCAACTGTGGCTGCTTCTTTGAGATCCTCAGGTACAGATTGCAGACCGGCAATATAAATGACCAGATAAAAACCAATCGACTGCCAGATGGAGACGGCCAGTATGGAGACGAAAGCAAGTCCTGGCGTCCCTAGCCAGCTTAGACCAAATATGGACCAGCCTGTACTTTCTCCGAGTGAGTTGAAACCTTGCATAAAGATAAATTTCCAGATAAAACCGACAATGACAAGACTGAGGATATAAGGAATAAAGAAAGCGGCTCTCAGCCAAGGGGTGCTCTTCAGCTTCATGTCCAGAACTAATGCGAGCAAGATGGCCAGCACGTTAACGAGAACAATGTACAGAATCGCATACTTTATGGTGAACCAGGCTGAATTGGCGAAGTTGGTGTCGCCCATAAAGATTTGTTTGAAATTATCAAGTCCGACAAACTTAGGGTGTTTCGAAATTCCGTTCCATTTGGTCATCGAATAGCGGATAGTCATGGCAAACGGAATGTAGAATGCTACAGCGATACAGATTAGGACTGGGAGAGTGAATAATCCGAATTCTGTTTTCTCGCGCCATCTTTTGCCGAGTGATTTTAACATGGATGCACCTCTTCTTGATTTGTTGGGTGGTAATATCGACTAGGCTTGCCACACATAACCATTCCGGTTAGTCTATATTGTGTATTATAGAGCAGTGCCCTATACTCAAAAATGGATTTAAGAGTACAGTTAGGGGTAAAAAGGTGAACTGAAATATTTATAATTAAGCCTGTAAATCGTGGGGGAGGTTGCCGGTCATTATTAAAAAATGGATCATAAAGCGGTTTGAACCCGTGCTGGAGCTTGTCTCACGCAGGTTGGCGAACAAGCTTATTTTGCTGTTTACAATCATCATTGTTTTGGTGGTGACCTCACTGACGTTCATTTCATACGGCATGCTGCGAAAAGAATCGGTGGATAACAGCATCGCCAGTACGAGCAACAATCTGTTGCTTGTCGGCCGGAATCTGGAGAGTTATTTGGACGGCATCGAGCAATTATCCCTGCCGCAAATATCGTATGACGAGATCACCTATGCGATTTTGCATGAATCGGAGGATTATGCCTCGAAGATGTATGTGGAGGACTACTTGAAGAACCTGTACTTCTCCCGCAATGATCTGGAAGCTATCTACCTGTATGTGATCAAGGAGCACAAGTATTATTATGTCACCAAAGAGAACTACAATATTACCGTGCGGGTCGCCGAGCATCCGTCGATTGAGAATCTTTCCTGGTATAAAAAAGCGCTGGCCAGCCCGTTTAACCGTTCTTACCAGTCTTTTGTAAAAAACCAATCCTCGATGATCAATAGCTCCGACTACCCTATAAATAAGGATAAAAGCTTCATGGGCTACCATCGATTGCTGCGCTCCATAGTTTCCAGAGAGCCACAGGCGGTGCTCTCCCTTTATTTCAACTCCTCGGTTACGGACGAGATTATGAAGGATATTCCCTTCAGTAAAGGGCAGCACCTAATGTACGTCAGTCCCGATAATGAACCTTTTGTGGTGGATGACCCCGGGTTTTATCAACAGGGCGAACAAGAGGGACTGCTTAAGGAGCTGACACCAGCCTCAGGAGGACGCGTGACGTGGTCGGATAAAGAAGAGAAGTATCTAGTGATTTATGACATCAGCAAAAAAGAAGGCTGGAAGCTGATTAAGCCGATTCCCTACAAAGAAATTTATGAAGCGGCCACGACAACACGCAAATTGAACTATTTCATAGGACTGTTATTTTTAATCGTTTCGGTCATCTTGGTCAGCTTTATTTCGAACAAAATAACGAGCCCGCTAAAGAATCTGTCGCTGCAGATGAAGCGGTTCAGTACAGGCAGCTTTGACGCTGAAGCACAGGTTGAGGGAAAGGATGAAATTGCCTATCTGTCTCGCCACTTCAATAAGATGGTGGAAAAGACGAATGAGCTGATCAATGAACGGTACAAAATGAAAATTGTCGAGAAAAATGCTGTACTCAAAGCACTGGAAGCTGAGATCAATCCGCATTTCTTATATAATGCCCTGCAAGCCATTTCCACCAAGGCGCTGAAAAACAACAATGATGATATTGTCGATATGGTCGATAATCTTGCTATGACGTTGAGATACTGCATTAGCGGTAAAGATGTGGTCCATGCCAGAGAGGAATTAAAGCATATTGAACGTTATTTAGCGCTGCAGAAGGCCCGTTTCGGAAACAGAATGCAGGTGGCCTACCAGTGGGAAGACCATTTGCTAGAGCTGGAAATTCCGAAGCTGTCCATTCAGACCTTGGTAGAAAATTGCATCAAGCATGCGCTGGAAAAAGTATCCACAACGATCACAATTACTATTGAAGCGCATGTGACGCCCAGCCATACTGTTATTTCAGTGACGGATGATGGGCCGGGTTTTAGCGGGGAGCGGCTGGAGCAAGTGAGAAATTCTCTTCAAATCCAGTGGGAGGATCAGGGCGGAGAAAACGCTGCCGAAAGTGACACGGAAAGCATTGGACTGAAAAATTTGAACACGCGGCTGAAGCTTTTGTATGGTGAGGCTGCGGGTTTGGCCATTACCAGTGATGCTGGCGGAACAAAGATGGACATGCGGTTACCGCGGGGAGGGATTAACCATGTATAAAGTACTGATTATAGATGATGAGGAACCGTTGCGTGAGGCGATCAACATCCTGGGAGACTGGAAAGGACTAGGTGTCGATCAGGTACTGGAGGCTACGGATGGAAATATGGGTCTAGCCATGCTGCGTGAGCAAAAGATCGACCTTGTACTGGTTGACATGAAGATGCCGGAGCTGAACGGAAGTGAGCTGCTGCAGATCGTGGAGAAGGAGTTCCCGGAACTGCTGACGATTGTAATCAGCGGCTACAATGATTTTGAATATACCCGCCAGGCTATCCGTTCTAAGGTAGTTGATTATTTACTGAAGCCGGTCAACCGGGCGGATTTGAATGCGGCCTTGCGTAAAGCTATAGATGTGCTGGAGGCCAAACGCAAGAAAGAAAGTGAGTTCATCAACAGGAACATTACGCTCAACATGTCTCTGCCGAAGCTAAAGGAGAAAATCTATCTGTCGATCATTGAGCGCAGCTTCAAAAATCAGTCCAACGAGGCTTTTCTGCCGTTGATCGGCGCGGATACGGCCGGAAACTATTTTGCTGCGGGTGTACTGCGGGTGCTCAATTTGGAACAAGTGCGTCGTAATCGCTTCCATGAGGACCGGGATTTGCTGCATTTTGCCGTCACAAATGTGATTAATGAGAATAGCGATGAGCATTTTCAGGCCTTCAGCTTCGCCAGCCATAAGGGAGAACGCGAGTTTATCGCCATCTTCACGATGAAAGGCGGCTATGAGGAGGACGCAACTTTCCGCTCTTTACATCATATGAAGAAGTTAGTCTCGACGCTGAAAGAGCTATTCGGAATTGTTGTTGCCGGAGGAATTGGACAGCCCTATGGTGACATCATGGCGCTTGCTCAATCCTATGAGACTGCCAAAGCCTCTCTCGACGGGATTGACCTCCTGACGCTGAAGGGAGCGATTGTCACAAATAGCAGCAACGATACTTCCCAGGGGAAAGATAATCCTTCCTTGACGGGACGTATGCCCTTGATTCGCAACGCACTGGAGAGCGGGAACATCAATCATGCCAAAAGTATTTTAAGCGAATTCACGAAGAAATGGGAGGCTTCCGGACGTTTTAATCTGGGCGAGGCTGACCGGCAGATAGAGGAATTTATTATTTTACTGAACGATATTGCGACGGAGCTGGATGCAATCCCCGAACGTATCCGTGGCGGTAAAGATAAAGGATTGCGTGGGCTAGGCATCGGGAGCGATTTTGCTTCCTTTGGCGAATTTGAGCGGGTGCTGAGCGGGATTCTAGATTGCTATGGCAATGAAATCAGCAAAAGCCTTGCTGGCAATCGCCCCAGCGTATTGGAAAATATTAAAGCATACATTGATAATCACTATTTTGAGAATATTAAAATATCGATGTTCACGGATAAATATTTCCTGAGCAGAGAATACTTGATGAAACTTTTTAAGGGGCAATATGGTTATGGCATACATGAGTATGTACAAAAGGTAAGAATGGACAAGGCAAAGGAGCTGCTATCCACCCCCGACTTGAAAATCCAAGACATTTCCGAGATGTTGGGGTACAAGGACAATAATTATTTCAGCAAGGCGTTCCGGAATTATTATGACTGTTCACCTTCTGAATATCGGGTTCTGCTATTGAACGGGGATGAGTGAAGCGGTTACATGAACACACTTTTTTACCCTAATAAGTTCACTTATGTACATTCTTATCCTTTTTCTTTTTCTTTAGAATTGTCTCAAGACCACTAGATGCATGAGGAAAAGGGGGCAACATCATGTTAAAAAGATTTATGGCTTTATCTGCGAGTCTGCTGCTCGTCGGCGGATTACTGGCGGGTTGCGGCGGAAACAACAATGCCGCTGACAATAGCGGAACAGGGAATACTCCTGCCACAGATTCTGGCAAGCCGGTCACGATTAATATGTTCACCGCATCACCCGAGTACACTGATGCTTTTAACGCTTATATTGCCGAGTACAAGAAAGTTAAACCGAATGTGACGATTAATCTGGAGATTATGCAGGCTGACTACAATACGGTGCTCAAATCGAAGATTGCTGCGGGAAGTACACCTGACGTATTCCAGACCACAGCGGGTGGAGATATTGATACCTTTGCGGAGTATAGTGCTGACCTAACTAATGAGCCACTGGCTGCGGCGATGACCGATGCAGTGCGTTCTAACATGAGTTCTACGGACGGTAAAGTGCTCGGTCTTCCGGTAAAAGGGAATCTATTTGTCCTGATGTACAATAAGAAACTGTTGGCTGATGCTGGGATTACGGAAGTTCCTAAGACAACAGCCCAAATGGACGATGCGATTACTAAGCTTGAAGCTAAAGGCATTACTCCTTTTGCCAACGCCTATAAAGAGTGGTGGGTATGGAAACACATCTTCCAACACTTCGTAGATGCGGCAGCCCAAGATGCAGGTACGGATGCTAAGACACTAGTAAATGATTTTATTGCCGGAAAAACCACGATCAAGGATCACCCGGTGCTGTACAATAACTTCTTCAGCTTCGTTGATACCACTGTTAAACATGGCACAGACAAACCGCTTGAACGGGACAGCAATGCTGAAGTCAGCGACTTTGCATCCGGCAAAACAGCGTTCATGACTGGTAAAGGCGCATGGGATGAAGAAGCCATTAAGAAAATCACACCTGACTTCGACCTGGGCATTATGGGTTACCCAGTCAGCGACAAGGCTGAACAGTCCCAGATCATTACTGGTGCGGATCAGGCCCTGCGTATCAATAAGGATTCTGCTGTAGCTGGTGAGACTATTGAATTCTTCAACTGGCTGTATACTTCTGAATACGGTAAGAACTGGTTCTCTACAGTAGCTAAGGTTATTCCTCCAATTAAGGATGCTCCAATGCCTGACCTGCAAATGCCAAAAGAAATGGAAGAGATCCTCAAAACAGAGAAATCCGGCGACCTGTCCGTGAACTACTCTCTGGATACCTTCCACCAAAAATTTGGTGAGCTCATGCAGGCTTACATCGGCGGAAGCAAAACTAAGGATCAAGCCATCGATGAAATTCAAAAAGCTTGGATTCAATTCGGATCGGCAGAATAACTAGGTTGAGATCAGGGGGCGGGCTCCAAGGTAAGATTCACTTACTGGAGAACCGTCCCTTTTTTATATGTTATATAATCATAAGAAGATACTGAGACAAAGTCAGGAGGTACATTATTGTGAATAGCAAAATGATTGAAATCATTGAAAATGGACTATATCTTACGATTGAAGTTACGGAAGATCAAGATGTTCGGCTATTGCATTTTGGCGCGGCACCTTTGGAAGCAGCCATAGCGGATAAGAACAAGCAAGGCTTCCGGCTGCTGGAGCTGCAATTATCGGGCGAAGACCGCGCCGAATATCACGGGCGCACACACCGAGCATCCTTTCCGGGTCTTCGGATGGTATATGTGGGACACAGCGATACAGTGAATGCACTCGGGCGTAAATTGGAGCTTAGCTTGGCTGATCCGATTACAGGAATCCAGGCAGTGCAGCATTTTCAGTTCTACAAGGGCGTGCAAATCGTTCGAAGCTGGACAGTGCTAAAGAATGCTGGAGAAGCTGAGGTGGCAGTGGAATACATCTCCTCCTTTGCTCTTACAGGTGTAGACAAAGAGGGGAGCGGGGAGCGCAATGATAAGATTGAAGTAACCCTTGCCCACAGTGGATGGCAGAGTGAACTTCAGTGGCGGACCTACCGCCTGCCTGAGCTTGGGATGTATCATTTGGCAGACCGTGGCTCCAAACGAATTGCCGCAAGCAATACAGGCTCTTGGTCAGCAGCGGAACTTCTACCGATGGCGGTTTTGCATAATAAGGAGAGCGGGACAAGCTTGTTCTGGCAGATTGAGCATAACGGCTCTTGGCATTGGGAGCTGACGGATCAATACGATCAGCTTACACTGCTGGTCAGCGGACCTACAGAACATGACAACCATTGGTGGCTGAACCTAGCTCCCGGTGAAGAGTTTACTTCGGTGCCAGCAGCTGTAGGTGCTGTGCAGGGAGGATTTCAGGGCGCGGCAGAACAGCTTACGGTATATCGCCGGATGATCCGCAGACCTAATGAGGATAATGAGCTGCTGCGGATTATTTTTAATGACTATATGAATTGCTTATGGGGAAGCCCAACGACTGAGAAACTACTGCCTTTAATTGATGCTGCCGCAGAAGTAGGTTGTGAATATTTCTGTATTGATGCTGGCTGGTATGCACCCGGAGAGTGGTGGGATGGCGTAGGCCAGTGGGAGCCTTCCAGCGATCGGTTTCCGGAAGGGATTAAATATGTGCTCGACTATATCCGCAGCAAAGGGATGATTCCCGGACTATGGCTTGAGCTGGAGGTTATGGGCATCAACAGCCCGAAGCTTGCGGAGACTGATGACAGCTGGTTTTTCATGCGGCATGGTAAAAGGGTTAAGGACCGTAGCCGCTATCAGCTAGATTACCGCAACCCGAAAGTCATTGATCATGCAAACGGTGTTATTGCGCGTCTGGTTAAGCAGTACGGTGTAGGATACATTAAAATGGATTACAACATCAATGCAGGCATTGGGACAGAAACGGATGCGGACAGCTTCGGAGATGGGTTGCTACAGCATAACCGCGCTTATCTGGCTTGGTTGGACAGCATCTTTGTTCGTTATCCGAACCTTGTCATCGAGAACTGTTCCAGCGGGGGAATGCGCATGGATTATGCGATGCTCAGCCGACACAGCATCCAGTCTACTAGCGACCAGGAGGATTATGTACAGTATGCGGCCATTGCCGCAGGTTCTCCGGCAGCACTGACACCGGAGCAGTCCGCAGTTTGGTCTTATCCGCTGCGCGAGGGTGACGATGAGGAAGTCATCTTCAATATGGTTAATGCGCTGTTGCTTCGTGTACACCAGAGCGGTCATTTGGCGGAGCTTGAACCTCACCGCAGAAGTCTAGTTAAAGAAGCGCTGGATTATTACAAAACCATTCGCAGTGATATCCCACACGCCACACCTTTCTGGCCGCTCGGCCTGCCGGACAGTGAGGGCGAATGGGTCAGCCTTGGCCTGCGGCGCGGCGAACGACGGTATGTCGCGGTATGGCGGATTGACGGAGAAGCTGCAAATGTCCAATTGCCGATAGAAGAGCTGAAGGGATTTGAACCAGTGATCGCCTGTGCCTATCCTCAGCAGCATAGTTCAACTTGGAATTGGGATCAATCGGCAGGGGTTTTGACGGTGGCACTCCCACCAGGAAAAACAGCGAGATTGTTTGAGATTACTTCGTAAAGCTTGCGGCGGGCCTGCTCCCCTTCAGTCTGCTGTTGGGGAGCGGCCGCTGTACTTGCTAGGGAAATAGTTTTTTTCACTGCCTTTCTAATTCGGTCAGGTTTGGCTTAGCTGCTGAAAGTATGTTTAGAAAAGGTAGTACAATGATTGTTTCGAATTCATTATTTTGAGCGTTAGTAACTAGATGACCTCCGTATTTTTCGGTGACACTTTGAATATTTGTTAAGCCGAATCCGTGAAAAGCGGGATTCTCTTTAAAATTATGCTGCACTATAGTGCTAGAATTGTTCCGTGAGTTGGTGACTTGGATAAACAATGAAGTATCGGTAGTGAAAATTAGCAGCTGAATAAATCTATCTTCTTTTTTTGGAACTCTTGCAGCGGCGTTTAGAGCATTATCCAGCACATTCCCGATCACGGTACATAAGTCAAACCGATCAATATCAATAGCTTCGGCGTGTATATGAATATCATACTTAATAGCAATTTTGTGTTCACAAGCAATATTTAGCGCGTTGCCAATTAAAGAATCAATTACCAAATTACCTGTTGATAGTTTGAGAGAAGGCTGATGAATTTGACCGAGCATTGAATTGATATGATGGATAGATTCCTGAATCTCATTGTTCTGAATACAATTCCGGACATATACCAAATGCTTGTTCGTATCATGGATAACTTGTTTGATGCTTGTAAGGGAATGTGTGGTTTTTTCATAGCTGATGTGTTGATAATCCATCTGTTTATGTAATTGCAGATTTTCTTTAGTCAGTTTGGTGTTTTCATTAATTTTACCGAATAAAAGGATGGTTTCTCTGATTAGCAGAATAAGCAACATCATGATGACCATTGATAGATAAAGAGTCATCCTCGTTCTTTGAATTGTGCAATCATATAATAGGCGTAGGCTTCTTTAACCTCTTTTGCCTGAGTACGGCCAATAGGAAACTGCTCTTGATTGTGCATGACTACGGAAGTAGCTGTAAACTTATGGACATGTTCCAGATTAACAATAACGGAACGATGAATAAGCATAAATGGACGGTTTAGTTTACTTATATATTCTGAAATTGTACCTGGAATTATGTAATGCTGCGTAGAGGTAATGATCTTTAGTCGGTTTTTAGCCAAGGAATGTTTGATTTTAACAATCGCAATAATGTCAGAATTTTTGATCACCATATGTCCATCTTCAGTTTTAATCATTAGAAACCTATTTACAGAAGAAATGATATAGTTACATAGCTTTATTATCTTTGCCTCAAAACACTCATAGTTTACTGGTTTAATCAAATAATGGTAGGGTTGCACATCAAAGCTGCTCATTACGTACTGCGGATAGTTTGTCAAGAATATAATTTGAACCTCCCGATCCGGAAGTGCACGGATTTTTTTTGCAACCTCGATTCCATTTAATCCTCTCAGTTCAATATCCATTAGAAGTATATGAAAAGGATAACTACTCTGTTGATTATAATAGTGAAGCAATTCCTCACCGGAGGTAAAATATTGAGTCTCGAAAGAGTAAGCCGTGCTTTTCATAAGTCTTGGGAGATATTCCTTTAGCAAATCGTGTTCCTTTTTCTCGTCATCGCATACGGCTATGCGTAACAAAGCCATCCCCCCCATAATTAAATTTGTTAATCTTCAGAGATACCAAAACCTGACACGAAACGTCATTCAGCCTCCTATTCCAACCATTAGCTACCAAATTACCCCAAATATTCTTTTATATGATATATTGATAGCGTTATCAATGTCAAACCAAAGCTTGAAAGTAGAAGAGGATATATTCTATGAATGATAAGGATACCCTTGAAAAACTTATCGGATTATTTAAAGCGCATAAAAAGAATTTATGTATTATTTTTCTGCTCTTAATATTTTCTACTTTGATTAGTTCCATTTTGCCGATGTTCAACAAAATTATTATTGATGAAGGATTTATGAAATCAGATGTTAGAACCATTATTTTAACGGCAATCTACATCTTTCTTTTGTCTATGTTCAGTAGCTTTTTAGATTTGCTCAAAGAAAAACGAAGAATAAAAATAGCTTCAAATATTATCTACTCCTTGCATAAAGCTGCATTTGATCGACTTATGAAAGTGAAAGTGAAATATTTCACTGATAAAAACTGCAGTGAAATTTTAAATCGCGTTAGCACCGATATATCGAATATTTCGCAAATAACGGATGGTAGCATGCTTTTTATTGTTAGTCAGTGTTTTAGTTTGGTAGGAGGAGTTATTGGACTTTTTATCATAAGTTGGGAACTTACACTTATTGTGCTTATTTTAATCCCTATAGAATATTTAATTTTGAAATCGTTTGCTAAAAAAAGAAAGTCTCTTGCGGAAAAATACATCACGAAGGATGGAGAATATTCGCATTGGTTTGAGGATAGCTTGAATGGTGTGAAGGAAACAAGGCTTTTTAATTTATTCATTTTCAAAGAAAAAGAATTTGCAGACAAGCAGAATCAAGTAATAACCTCCCATATGGGAATCAGTTTATTGGATAATTGGCGGATTACTGTGGAGAGATTTCTAATTGGAGGACTAGTTCTTCTAATATATGCTTCTGGATCGACGATGATATTAGATTCAAAGCTTTCGGTAGGAAGTATATTTGCATTTATTACCTATAGCGCTTATGTGACCACTCCTATCTCATCGATGTTGAATATTGGATACTTATTGTCGGGAATAATGCCTTCTGCCCGAAGGTATTATTCATTGCTCGAGGAAGAAATCGAAGCTTGTGATGTAGAATCCGCCAACATTGGTATGAAGCGACTCAACCCTTTTGGGAGCATTCAGTTTGAAAATGTAAGCTTTGCTTATGATACTGAACTGATCTTGTCAAATGTGAATTTCACGATTGGCAGCCATGAGAAAGTGGCCATTGTAGGAATGAATGGTTCGGGGAAGTCTACAATCCTAAATTTAATCCAGAGGTTTTACGAACCACTTGCAGGAAAAATTTTATTTGACGGAGTGGATATTAAGGCTATTAATTTGAATGAATATCGGGAATTAATTTCGACTGTTAGTCAAGAGATATATCTTTTTGACACAACCATCGAAAATAACATAAAACTTTACAGTGAAAACCATGAGGAGCAGTATAGACAGGCTATTGAGGCTACCCAATTATTAGAGAAGGATACAAGCCGGTTTGAGGATTATGTCGTAGGTTCTAATGGGAACAAGTTGTCCGGTGGACAAAAACAAAAAATCGCGATAGCCAGAGCATTAGTAAAAAGCAGGCCTATGGTGATTTTTGATGAAGCGACCTCCAACCTTGATCTTCACTCTGAACAAGCCATCAACCATCTATTAGATACAGCACTCAGTAACAATACAGTGATTATAGTCAGTCATAGGCCGGAAATTCTGAAGCATGTGGATAGAGTAATCTTTTTAGAAAAAGGCCAGGTCTCCGCTATTGGACTTCATGAGAAGTTGTCTTATACAAATGAAAGGTATCGGCTCATCACACAACAGCATCAATTCGTTTAATGGGTTTACCCTTCGAGTGATTTAAATATCAAATATTGATATTTAGATAAATACGATTTGAAAGGAGGAATAGGCATATGAAACAACTTGTAAAAAGAACAAATGCAAATTATGAAACGTTGGAGGCATATGCAGCTTGCAGTGCATGTCCTTGTTATGCATGTACATGCAATGCCAGCGGATCAAACAAAGCAGCCATGAAACAAGTAACCTATACTGGTAACTCCATGAAGATGACTGCTATTGGAATCGGGTAGTAAGTGCAATCTTAAGTATAGCTAAGAGCAGGATGGCTAAATGGCTTTATTAAAAAAGCTGTCCTGCTTCACTTTTAGAGTGGGGGGAGTTCAGGTGCCAGTATTTCATTTATTTGACACGGTAACGGGAAAATATATGTTCGATGCGAATGCAAATACATTTCTTAAATTAAATGAAAGATCTTATCAGGCTTTGTTGAACTATAGAAATTCAAACTTTGAACAAGTGGAACCGGAGATTCAAAACTTATTTGATTCCGGTTTTTTGGCGGAGAAACAGGATTTTGAGATGATTCATCCCATGAGCGACTCTTTGCAGCACAATTTAAGCAGAAGCGTTGGCTCGATAACTTTGCAGGTCACGCAAAACTGTAATTTAAGATGCAGCTATTGCGCGTATTCAGGGAGCTACTTACACAGAGTACATACCAATAAGAGAATGAAAAAAGAGGTTGCTTTGAAAGCAATTAAGTTTTTGATTGAGCACTCCGTAGATTCTCCAATTATTAATATTGGATTTTATGGAGGAGAGCCCTTACTGGAAATGGACTTAATAAAAGCTTGTGTTGCTTATGCCAGAGAACAAAGTGCGGGCAAAGAACTAACGTTTAACCTTACTACAAACGCAACTTTAATTACCGACGAAACCTTAGAGTTCTTATCTTCTAATGATTTTAATTTAACGATCAGCCTGGACGGCGATGAAGTCGCGCATGATAGAAACCGAGTTTTTGCGGTAAATAATAAAGGCAGTTTTCAGACTATTATGGATAATATTGAAAATATCAAAAACAAAACACCAGACTATGTTGATAAAGTGATGTTCAATGCAGTAATTGATCCAAATTCAGATTTTAGCTGTTCCACAAACTTTTTTTCAAACTATGAGACCGTAAAAGACTTTGCTGTTATGGCAAGTGATATAGCAAGTAGCTACAAAAAAAGTGAGTCCTTAATCAATGACAGTTTTATCAAGATGTATAATTACGAAGTTTTCAAATTATTTCTTTATAAATTTGATAGGCTTAAGAAAAATGATGTATCCAAGCTGGTGATGGAAAGCTTTGATCAAATCCAGGAGAATGTCCATAACAGGCTTAGAATCTCTTTCTATGATGTAAAAAAAGACCATCATTCCGGACCGTGTGTTCCAGGAGTACAACGATTGTTTGTGAATGCTGACGGTGCTCTGTATCCCTGTGAAAGAGTTAGTGAAGCATCTAGTGTAATGAGGATTGGGCATATAGATACAGGCTTTGAATTGGATAATATCCGGAACATACTAAACATTGGAACAATAACGGAGAAAGAATGCAAAGAGTGCTGGGCCTTTAGATATTGCACTTCTTGTGCAATGGCCGCCGATGATATCAGTGAGTTTTCTGCTGCCAAAAAATTAAGTATCTGCAATAAAGTTAAAGAAAACACTGAGAGTTTGTTTAAAGATTATTGCGTACTAAGAGAGTTAGGCTACGACTTTGATAAAGAAAAAGTGTAATGGGGGAGACAATGGTGAAAAAAAGAGCAATTGTTTATCCATATCATGCAGATTTCGGTCCGGTCGTCAGATTCTCCAATTTACTGGGCAACTTTGAGCTTGTTTCATTAATGGCACCTTTAGGTTTTGGACTGAATGAAAAAGATGCAGCGTACAGCTATTATGGTGAGGATGTGGGTATAAAAGTTAAAGATTCTTTTTCAGATGATGAATTTGATGTGTTAATGATTTGTGAATTTGAATGCAGTTTTGAAAAAGTGGTGTTCCCGACAATTATCAAAGCCGCAGAGATGGGGAAAGATATTGTTCTGCTTAACAGATGTGCTGATCATGAAGTTGAAATGGTAAAGAAGGTATGCCTGAAAAATAATGTGGAACTCACAAGTTTTTTTGGAATTGACATTGACAGAACGAAAGTAGAACTCGTTGAGAAAATACTGCTGGATATTAATGTTCCGATAATCTGCGTGGCGAGTCTTATGGAAAAATCCAATAAATTTGATGTTCAGCTTAGCCTAAGGGATTATTTCTTGAAAGAAGGGTACAAAGTAAGTCAAATTGGGACAAAATCTTATTGTGAGATTATGGGATTTCATTCTTTTCCTGATTTTATGTTTAATCATAAAGAAGCGGAGATAGATAAAATATTTCTTTTTAATCACTTCTGTAAATATATTGAATTGAACGAACGACCTGATGTAATGATTATCGGAATTCCAGGCGGGACAATGGTATATAATAATCTGTTTACCAATAGATTTGGTATTACTGCATTCGAGGCGGCTAGTGCAATCCATCCGGATGTCGGTATTATGAACTTGACCTATGATGATTTTAATGGAGAGTTTCTCGATAAGATATGTGTGTCAACAAAGCATAAATTAGGTTTTGATATTGATTGTTTTAATATGTCAAATCATAAATTTGATACGGGCAGAAGCAAACAGGATAAAGAATTGAAGTTTTTTACGGTTGATTCTAAGTTGGTTGATGAAAAAATTGCACAAATATCGCTAGAGTCAAAGGTTCCTCTGTTTAATTCGTTAAATGGGACAGACACTTTGAAATTAGCAGAATGCTGTGAAGCTCTATTGTTACAGGAAAATATGCAAATCGTATAAAAGAAGGGTGATATTTATGGATCTGGATCAAGTGCGTGAACAGATAAACGAAATATTATTCGACGTAATGGGAATGGACAAGATCAAGCTTAATGAAAACTACTTCTATGAAGATTTATTGGGCGAGGCGATGCAGTTCTCACCACGGGATTTGTTGGTTCTATTTGTACATATTGAGGAAAAACTAAAAATACAAATTCCGGAAACCGATATATTAAATGGATGCTTCAACAGCCTAGATCGAATTAATAATACAGTTTGCCGCATTCTACAGGAAAAAAGAATAAGGGAGTTGGTTTAAGTTGTTGAATGTAGCTTCACTCAGTAGCCTGAATCGTGCGGGGGCTGCAATGGTAATCCAGAAAAATAAGAGTTCAGAGATTTCATTTCAAGACGCGCTATCGACATCGAGTTCGGAAGCGGTTTTGACGGAATTGGAAAAAAAATTCGACATTAAAATCAACGTTCAAGCCATACCAAAGAACAATGAAGCAGTGAAAAGTGTATACTCTGGTAGTGTTGGCAAAGGGAATGTAACCATTGCTCCAAATATACTGAATCAGTCGGCAACAGATCCACAAATGCAAAAAAGGGTAGAAGCAATTATTCAGGATCATTTTGCTTCCAGCGCTAATGATAAACCCGGTGATGCCAGTGGCGTCATTATACATCCGGATGGAACAGCTACTTTTTGGGTGATTGGTGATTATTTAACACCTGCCGAGCGGGAGAAGATTAATAAAGAAGTAGAGGCAGAAAAAAAAAGAAAGGCGGAGCAGTTAGACTCGTTGAGTAAATTAAGTAGCAGCTCTAGCCTATCACAATTCGGGTTATTTATTGACAACTCCAATAATGGTGAAGAAGATAGCATGTATTTAAATAGTGTGCTACAAGCTAGTCTGGATTCGATGCTGCGGAAAAAGAACCTGTTTAATTAAATGATTAATCACTTTTTTAATCATGACTACCGCCTGGGTCAATGGATTTGTGACCAATGAGGCGGTTTTATTTTTGTCGATCTGTAAAAGGAGATGATGAACATCGAAGCTAAAGTGAAAATTGCCGTGATTGATGATGGTATCAACGAATATTTGCTAGGTGAACCGGTTGTTCAACAGTTGATCTTCAATGAAGATTTCACAATAGACGCTTATACAATAGACAGTCCCGAAAGAATAACTCACGGCACCATCTGCGCAGGCATAATTAAGCACTATTATCCGGAAATCTATATGTATAGCTTGAAGATATTGTCTGATACCTTAAGGGGAAATATCCAGAAGTTGTATAGTGCACTAGAATGGTGCGTTCAAAATGATATCCAAGTTGTAAATATCAGCTTGGGAAGCCATTGCTCAGCGGATTTATTAGAAACGCAGAGAGTTATAAACAAGGTTGCTGGTCAAGGCTTAGTTATTGTAAGTGCCGCAAGTAATCATGATTATATTACATATCCAGCTTCTTTTTCAAACGTTATAGGTGTTAAGAGAGAGGTAAGCAACACGCTGCACGAAGGGGAGTTTTATCTCAATGATAATATCATCGACGGTATAGAATTTACGGCTTTTGCTAGACATCATTTGAATGGTAAAGAGTGCAGCAACTCGAACAGCTTTGCCGCGCCCATGATTACAGCCAAAGTATGTGAACTCATTGGTAAATCTCACCTAACTAACTTGCAGCAAATAAAACTCATGTTGTCGAAAATGGCAAATAACTATAGGGACGATAAACACTTGTTTATTTGCTATGCTGACCCTGATTGGATAAGTGATATATTAGTATGCTATGTGAACGGAAAATGCAAATTGGACAATCGGAATCTTTGCGTTAACATACACGGTGAAATTGTCGTTCCCGCTGAGTCGGCTTATGATGCTGTTGATGCAGCCCTATTGGCTTACAATGAAAATATTGAGACTCTCGTTGTGATCAGCAGAGATCTTTACCCTGATGCTTATGTTGAATTACAGTGGATTGCTTCGAAATACAATAAAAATGTAGTGTTTATTGACAATTATCAAGGAAAAGATATGAACAAGATAGTTAACAATCAGTGTACTAACATTAAGTTATGGCATAGCTTATTCAAAATACACAACATTTACACACTTAACAGCACCCCGTTGCTGATCGAAGAGCCAATGGTTTCTATTTACATCCCTGCTGACACTGACTTTGAAGTTATTCTCTGGTTAAAAGGGCAATTTAAAAATAATAACTATAACAGTTATTTTGCATCGAATCACCCTATCGGAGTTTTATACGGAATAGACTATGTTCCTGAGACAAACTCAGCGCAGACATCTTCCTATTTTTCCTTAATTCTGAATAAGAAATCTTACGATATCGCGATATATGTCTTATATGGCTATGATATTTCGGATAAAATAGAAACGGATATTGAAATAGACATTGAACCATTAAACGGTTACTTTCAAGCAACTTTTGCTGTAAATGGCTTATGCCAGGAACGTATTATCAATATTAAACAGATTGATGAAACCTTTATCGGAGAACTTTATAATTCTATAGTTTATTTACTCTCTTAATGGGGGACAAAAATCATCAAACACTTAGAATACCCTCCATTAATAACTTCTTTGATAGCCCCTCGTTAGTCGACTTCCGGATTCATCGTATTTACACTACAGTGATATCATCAGCCTTGTATTTACATGAGGATTCGATACACACACTACTCATAGCGAAATTATTATTCCAATGATAGATCCTATTTAAGTTTGACTTACTAAACATCTGGGTAAATGACGGAGTAGCGTTCTTGCTAGTTTTCGACAATTTCCTACTTGTGATTGCGGATAAGCGGAGTGACAAGATTTACAAATAGATTAACGAAGGTATTTTAGGGTAGAATTGTCATCAAGTAGGGTTACATTCTGGGTGGATTTCGACATTCCAGAGAAGCCCCCTATTTTTTTGTGTTCTGACACGGCTTCATATCTTGGTGCTCAACAGATATCATACATTGTCGAAATTTTGTCGAATAATATCATATAATGTAGAAAAATAATTGACAGGAAATGAATAGAACTTTAGAATTAGGTAGTAGCGTAATCATTACTATCATATAGAAGCGTACATAGCTTTTAGCAAGAATGATTATAAATGTGACTTCAAGGGAGGATGTACGATGATGAAAGCAACAGGCATAGTAAGAAAAGTGGATGAATTGGGACGTATCGTAATTCCTATTGAACTGCGTAGAACAATGGGAATCGACATAAAAGACCCGCTCGAAATTTTTGTAGACGCTGAAAAGATTATCCTTAGAAAATATGAGCCAACTTGTATCTTCTCCGGAAGCTCAGAAAACCTGATCAATTTCAAAGGTAAAATGGTAAGCAAAGATGTTCTTGATGAACTTATTGCAAGCTTTGATAGAGCATAATCCATATACCACATATGATTCCAAAAAAAAGAACCGGTATTACAAGCACAAGATGTGCCTGTAATACCGGTTCTTTTTTTTATGGTGTACTTTCGAAGGCGGGTTTTATTTAGACTCTAGCACACTTTGGATTTTTTTGATAAAAGCATCATATTGTACGAGGCCTAGCTCCATGCACAACTTCTGGTAGGAAGATAACTTGTAATCTAGCTGGTTCAACTTCTGTTCCAGATCGTCGTACATTGCCTGCTTTTCTATCAATGCTTGCCGAAGCAGATTATCTATGTTCTCTTTGTCCGTCTTTTCCCCAAAATACAGGTGCATAAAAAAGTCAGAACGCAGAACATCTTTTTCGGCTGGTGATTGTAGATAAGTGTGGAACTGATCCAAGCCGGCAGAGGTAATGGTGAATACATTTTTGTCGGGTTTGCCTTCCTGTCGCACAGATTCTTTAGTGATCAGATTCAGCTTTTCCATCTTGCTTAGGGTAGGATAGATCGTGCCATAGCTGGCATCGAAGAAAAATGAGAAGTATTCCTCGAAATGTCGTTTTATCTCGTAACCAGAATGAGGGTTTTCGCTTAAAATCCCCAGAATAACATCTTGTATGTTCATAAATCATTGCCGCTCCTTTCTTTCACTTCCTACCATATCACAACTGCATATCGCTCTCAATTTGAAATGGCATAGCCGGAGTGGCAAACTGTATAATTACGCATTTACTGACACGGGCTCTTGTTCTCGTGAGATCCGAGTTTCTTTACGAAGGAAAGTGACAAGTACGCTTAATACAGCAATTGTTGCCCCAATACAGAGTAAATAGAACATATCTTTCCATACCCCGTTACCCCCGATAACCAGGTCGAGCATACCATTAACTGCATAGTAAGCGGGCGAAAAGGGACCGATCCAGTTATAAAAAGGTGAAAGCACATCGCGTGGAATAGTTGCTCCGGACGCTAGCATTTGCATGGAGAGAAGGGCAATATTTAGCCAGCCGCCAGCATCCCCGAGGAGCAGCAGACTAAACTGAGCAAGGATCATACAGGAGAGAATTACCGTGAACTCGAACAGCCACATAAGCAGAAAGCCACGATTAGAGTGGATACCGAGTGAGTTAACCATGATAGTTCCCACTAGTGAGATAAGCACAGCCGTTCCACCCATTATGACAAATCGGGCTGCAAAGCGATTCCATTTACTAAATTGTCCAGACAAGTTGGAGGAAGCTTTATGGAGATTCATCGCGAGTAACATAGCACCGGTAAATGAGGCGGTAACGATCATTAAGGGAACCATAGTTTGTGCAAAATTAGTTGTAGGGTTAATGATTTCGACGTTGGCGGAAATGCGGCTGCTTGCAGCACTTTTGATGATCTCCGCTTGTGCCTGCGGCAGATTCATAGCATCCAAGGTGTGGCTTAGTGCTGAATTACTGCTTTGAGTGTTCATTGCAGCCGTGACTTTAAGTGCTACCGTCTGCATGACATTGCTGACCATCTGCGGATTAGATTCATTTAAGAAGTAGTGGAGTTCAGTCTTTGCAGATGGATTACTGATCTGTCCAGTGAACCCTTGGGGAATATTGATAATCATGCGGATTTCTCTATGCTCAAGTGCTTCTTTTGCATTTTCTAGTTGGAGATCCTGTCTGGTTACGAACTGAAGTGATCCTGCAATCCCATCGACTATAGGCTGGGCATTTGTACCATCCTCATTAACAATAGCAATGGGCAACTGATCTACCCGATCCGTTACATGATCGTACCCTGTAATCCAAATTAAGCTGAAAAAAACTTGGAACAACAGTGCAGTTATAATTCCAATGATGGTAGCAGGCTGCTTGAGGAAGCGTATGATTAATGGATTTGACATGGTTATTTCTCCTTTATATTTCAAGTTGTAATATTACATATTGAAATATAGCACAACGAAATATAAACTGCAACAGAAAAAGTTAAGAGCATGGACATTACAAAGCGATTTCATATATCATAGGGCTTGTACTGGAAATATCGCACAGATGAATGTCTTACCTGAAGTAGAACAGAATGGGGAGGAACAACAGATGAGTAACGAAGTACAAGGAACGGAACAAAACGTGGTTCATGCGAAACTGAACAAGCCAGAAGCGATTGTATTTGATATGGATGGAACATTGTTCCAGACTGAAAGTCTTTTATTGCCTGCATATCATAAAATGTTCGATATTTTGCGGGAAGAGGGACTATACGTAGGACCTACACCACCAGAAGAACGTATTCTAGGCTGCTTAGGAATGTTGCTGGCAGACATTTGGAAGAATGTTATGCCTGAAGCAGATGAAGCCGTGCACCGCCGGGCGGATGAATTGCTCCTGCAGCTGGAGATTGAAGGGCTTGAAGCCGGAGGCACACTACTGTATCCACAGGTGGTTGAGACACTGACAGCGCTTAAAGAGCGCGGAGTGAAGCTGTTTGTGGCTAGCAACGGACTGGAGGATTACATTCACAGCATCGTTGTGGTACATGAGCTTAAGGAGTTGTTCGAAGGATTGTATAGTGCGGGAGGTCAAGGCACTGCGACTAAGACCGAGTTGCTACGCATTCTTTTGGATAATCATGGGATCAGCAGTGCCTGGATGGTTGGGGATCGTTCTTCTGATGTTCAGGCAGGTAAAGGAAATGGCCAGACCGTAATCGGCTGCGCCTATGCAGGCTTCGGACGTCAGGATGAGCTGAAGGGCTCTGATGTCATTATTACCTCCTTCGCCGAATTGGTTGATTTATACGACAACGCAGCGATTAGTGAATAAGAACTTACGATGGGGAGTTTGCTAGCTTACAAGCAAGCGCTTGATCACATAAAAGACAACCTTCTTGAAGAAGGTTGTCTTTTTATTGAAGTCAAAAAGATGGTGCTTCAGTTGAAAGAAATCGGTATCGTCGTCAGGCAGCAAAGATATATACATAAATAAAGGAAGTAATCCGATAAAAAATGGAGAGGGTCTATATATGTTTTGCATGCCTAATATGTAACCCCTTTATGTTAAACTATCGTTCTCTGTTGGTTAAATTACCAATCGGATTCATTTACTTTAAAAGAAGTGATTCAATAAATGGCTCTATGTCAAAGGGTTCAGTCATTGTTTCGTATCTACCGTATACATGACCGTTTCTATCGATTAAAAACTTCGAAAAATTCCACTTAACCCCATCTCCGGCATATATGTCCGGATACTTTTCCTGCAGAAAATCCTGCATCCATTTACCGCCTGATGTCTCAGTATCGAATCCTTGAAATGGTGCTTGCTGTGTTAGATATTGAAATAAAGGATGGGCAGACGGTCCCCTAACCTCAACTTTCTCAAATAAAGGAAACTTAACTCCAAAGTTGCTCTCACAATATTCATGTACATCCGAGTTGCTTTCTGGCTCCTTCTCGTTGAATTGGTTACAAGGAAAACCAAGTATTTCAAACCCTTGCTCATGGTGAATTTCGTAAAGTTTTTGAAGATCAGGTAATTGGCGAGAATAGCTGCACCTACTGGCAGTGTTCAGAATAAGCAGAACTTTTCCACGATAAATGGACAATTCAACAGGCTCACCATGAATTGACTTTGCTTGAAAATCATAAATAGACATCAGATCATCCCTCCACGTTATTATTATAAATAACATAATAGCGCTATAGGCGTTTATTGGTCTAATATATAATAGGGATAATATTTATAGTATTTACCTATAAATGGCAACACTCGATCATTAATTACAATAAAAGTATTCCTCCAATATTCCCTTAGTTGTTACCGGTTTGTTTAATAGAAAAGAAGAGCTACCTTATAGGAAGCTCCCCCACTATCGTTTTCCGTTAGTGTAGTCTCTAAAATACAAATTCTTTCTCGTTGTTTTCCCCATCAAGATATCTAACCCTACAGTAATCTTTCCAATTATCCCAATTTGTTATACTGTCAACTTCCACGCGAAATAATTCATTATATGGCATATTCATCGGATTAGAAAAATCATAAAAAACAAGTTCATAAGGACATGCCCAATAGCATCCATCAATCACTATTAATTTTTTTTGTTGAAAATATATTATTTCCCCCCAGCAAAATCCATGACCTTTATATGCCTCTTCAGGAACATAATGTTTGGTTTGTTTATTTGATAAATTAACAATTGAATACCCTTGATAATCTAACCCACCTAAAAGATATTCTATGCCATTTATCTCTAACCAACTGAATAGAAATGTGCCGAAGTTTCTATATATTATGTCGATGGTTTTATGCTCACTATCCGTAATAATTCCTTTTGTATAATTATATCTAATAATACCTTCTACATGGTTATAGTGATGGATTTCAAGTTTAAACTTCCCTGATGGTGAATAAAAAATTTCAGTTTTCTCAGGATTGTAAAATTCATCTTGAAAATAGTACATCATCGTAGCTCTTTCACTGAGAAACTGAGTATCATTAACAATATTCCTCAAAGTTTTTCACCCCGCCTTAGTATTACAAATTGTACCATAATATCGGACATGCTATTACGCTTTTCTGCCTGTTAGCTACGTCGTTCGAAGGCCAAAAGAAGCGTGCTCTTTAATGGAGACACGCTTCTTGAGCTGTATGATAATTGCCGCGGCGGTGCTTACTGCTGCTTAGCGTACCATTCGGAAAATTGTTTCTGGTATTCAGCGATATATTTGTCTATTCCCGCTGCTTTTAGTCTGTCCAGCGCTTTGGGGAAGGCGGTGTCATAATCGCTGAAGCCGCTGCCGATCGGAGCGAGGTATTCAGTGAATACGCCGTTCAGCTTCGTTTCTTCATTCTTGACGGGTGTATTGTCAAAGTTGAAGCCGGCACCTTTGGAAATGATAGCTCCATCGTCCCAAGCTTTATATTCTGCAATGAATTCGTCCGGTACCGTGTTATCGAAACGCATGAAGTTTTTGTTCATCAGCAGCCAGTCAGGGATCAGCGAATCAGTGGTTATTTTAGTCAAACGCCCGTTTTCATCCAGCGTATAGTCTGTTCCTTCTATCCCGTAGGCGAACAAGTCGTACAGCTCCTGGTTTTTTTGCAGCAGATTGAAGAACATGACGTAACGTTCAGGGTCTTTAGCTGCGGTGGAGACGAAAAAGGCGGTGCTGTAAGTGCCGCGGCTGATTTTTGGACGGCCGCTGCCGAGGAAATAGTTGACCAGTTTGGCATCAGGCACTGCTTGTGAGATGGTTGCCGCACCTTCGAATGGGCGTGCTGCTGTGCCGGCCCAGAACATCGCTTTACCGGAGTTCCAGTCAGACTGCAGCTGCGGAACATTGGTGGCGGCATATTTCGGAATGATTCCTTTTTCATACCAGCCGTGCATAAGGCTCGCATAACTCTTGAACTCTTCGGTTTCAAACCAGCTAATAATTTGATCATCCTTCACAGACTCATCCAGGGCAATAAAATCATTTTGCCAATAGAGGTTTTTGTCCGTGTAATCATATTGTAGGAGTCTGCGCGCATCGGTGTTGGCGTACCCGATCAGTTCGGGATGAATGGCATGGACCTTATCATAGAACTGCTCTAGTTCCCCCAGTGAAGTGACCTGTGTCATGCCGGCTTCTTCAAGCAAATCCTGTCTAACTAGCGCACTGTAGAATTCCGCAGAATTCGGTTTGTTGCCGACGGGGATCGCATACTGCTTGCCTTCCAGCTGAAAGGCTTTGAAGGAGGCCTCGTCCACATTTTTACTCAAATCAGCTGCTGCATCGGCATACGGAGTGAGGTCGGCATAAAGCCCCTTTGCCACAGATTTTACCATGTAATTGGCATCTGTATAGGTTGCGAAGTCTTCTCCCGTAGACAGCATTAAGTCAGTTTTGCCGCCGCCATATTCGGTCCAAGGAAGAAACTGAAATTCAACCTCAGCATTGATTTCTTTCTTAATAGTGTCGTAGAACGATGTCTTCGCTAGTTCCTTCATCCGGTTGGACTCATCCCCGTACAGCACAATTTTCAATTTGGCAGGAGTCAAGGCGCTGCCGTCATTACTACCGCTATCCGTAGAGGAAGAGGTACCTTCATTTCCAGTCCCAGAACTAGGGGGAGCGCTTTCATTGTTGCCCTGAGCACAGCCACTTACCAAGAACACCGCAGCTAGGAGCAAACTTAACCAACCTTTTTTCTTTTTCATGATGAACCCTCCTGAAATAGAATCATAATGTTTGAGGCATCTATTGCAAAGGTCGAGCTCCCTTAAGTCCCATTGTACATCAAGAAGTAGGGGAGCATAAACCCGGTGCAACCGAACATAATTTGGTATCTTTGCTGGAAATTAGCCTTTGACTGAACCTACGATAATGCCTTTGACAAAAAAGCGCTGGAGAAAAGGATATAATATGGCGATTGGCAAAACGGTCAGACAGGTCATTGCCATTTTGGCTGTCTCCAGTGGCGGTGCGATGATAGCTCCACCAATTTGAGCAGCGTTGCCGGAAGCCAGGAACTGAATGTTCGCCATCATGTTGTACATCAAATATTGAATCGTATAGAGATCCTGATCGGATACCAGCATTAGTGGCAAATAGAAGTCATTCCAGAATTGCAGTGCGTAAAAGAGCGAGATGGTGACCAGTCCGACGCGGCCCAGCGGAATCATAATGCTGAAGAAGATACGCAGATGTCCGGCACCATCGATTTGCGCAGATTCCACAATTTCATGCGGGATGCTGCGGAAATAGTTAGCCATGAGAAACATCAGAAAGACGCTTAGCACATAAGGGATGAACAGGCCGATGAGCGTATCGCCCAAATGATAATATTTGGTGCTAAGCAGATACCATGGCAGCGTTCCTCCGCTGAACAGCATTGTAAAATAGGCGAAAAAGGCGAAGAAATTTTTGAGCCGGAAGCCTTTAACGGATATGACATAAGCATAAGCGGTGGTCACCAATACGGCCGACACGGTACCCAGCACCGTAACGATCACCGACATGGAATACGCCCGCAGAATCTGCTGCGCCTTGGAGCCAAACAGGAATTCATAGGTTTCAAAGGTGAAGCCTCTGGGCCAGAACGAATATCCTTCCGCGGCGATTCTGGATTCGGTAGATAATGAGCCGGATACTGCCAGAATAAACGGCGCTAGACAGATTACTGAAAATACGGCAATACAGATGTAAAAGAAAATGAGCAGGCCTTTGTTTTCGGTAGTTTGCATCTTATCAGTCTCCTAAAATAGTTTGCTGTCTTTGTCATACCAGCCGGCTAATTTGTTGGCCACCAGCACCAGAATGAAACCAAAGACGGATTGATAGAGCGTAATGGCTGAAGCAAAGCCGAATTCACCGGAACGGATGGCTGTGCGGTATACATACACATCGATAATGTCGGTAGTCGGCAGAAGCAACGGATTCAGGAACGTTACCCCCATAATCATACTGAGATCGCCTTTCAGCATGCCCCCGATGCCCAGCAGCGTCATCAGAATGATCGACGGAATCAGCATTGGCACCGTAATTTTGGTGATAATCTGCCATCTGGAGGCACCATCGATTCTTGCAGCTTCATAATAGGAAGTGTCGATGCCTTGCAGCACCGCATAATAGATGATGGCGCCGTAACCAGCGCTTTTCCAGATATTCGCTAGCACGAGAATGATTACGAACAGCCAAGGGCTGGAATACCAGTCAACCTGAGAGAAGCCGAATGTCTGGAGCAACTGGTTCATAATGCCTTTGTCGTAATCCAGCAGGGAGAACAGAATGGCTCCGATAATAATCCAGGAAATAAAATACGGGAAAAACATGACGCTCTGCGTGATTTTGATAAACCATTTGCTGCGCAGCTCATTTAGAATAATGGCGATGGCCACTGAAAAAAACGTGCCGGTTAGCATATACAGCGCATTTAACATCACCGTGTTGCGTGTAGCCCTAAGAGAATCTTCCATACTAGAGAAGAAAAACTCGAAATTAGAGAAGCCGGCCCACGGGCTGCCGAAGATTCCGTCGTTGAAGTTGTAATTTTTAAAGACGAGAATCAGACCACTCATCGGCAGATAAGCAAAAAGAATTAGAATGACGATTCCCGGAAGAGCGAGCAAATAAAGCGAGCTGTCCTTCCTTAGGGATTTACGGAAGCTCTTGGCTTTGGCCGTCCTGATTCCCGGACTTGGCATTCCTTGTGTCTCCGATGTAGCCTCTTGCATCATTAACAGTCCACTCCTTTATACTAGCGTTGTCATTTCCGTCCCTTGTTTTAGGAGAACGCTTTACATGAAAATCATAAATCCACCCGGAATGTAAACGCTATCATAATAAACGGAAAAAAGTTAAAAAAAGCGGAAAAGGACGGCTTAAAAAAACGAAAAAAACAGAACTTTTTTGTTTTTTAGGTGCTAAAAAGCCTGATTTAAAGGGAAATCTCATAGTATATGCGACGCGAGGGATTATTCATAGAAAGTCAAAAAGGGAATGTCTCCGGCTATGAAAATGCTGCCGGGACATCCCCTTTGTTCCTTACTTTTAGCGGGTCAATCAGGAAGATTCTGTTTTTGCAGAATATGATTCATTCTCCATTTGGAAGGTGTAACCCCATAACGCTTTTTGAACTGGGTTGTAAAATAGGTGCTGCTGTTGTAGCCCACTTTCTCGGCAATTTCCCGGATATCCAAGCCAAGCTCTGTGACTAATAACATCTGCGCCTGCTCCAGACGCAGCAGGTTAACGAAATCGGGAAAGCTGCAGTTTACTTCGTCGGCAATAAGTCTACTGAGATAAGCGGGACTTAGCGATAGCTTGTCGGCAAGGGCATTAAGGGAGAGCCTGGAGTCATCATAATGATCTCTGATATAACAAATGGCTTCACCAGCAATGCTCTTGGTCTGTACAGCACTCATGCTGGCAATGCGCTCGTGGGCGGTATAACAGCTGTCTACAATCCAATTCCATAGCTTGTCATAGCTTTGGATCTGCCAGATATGCTGGTAATTATCTAGAAAGCCGGAATGCTGGACGTCTGCATTAAGCTCAGCCGTGCGACTGAGCTCAAAGACCAGTCTCGATAAAGCGATGGTGGCAGGCTCGACACGGTAACTGCAGGCTACTGCCAGCAATCTCTCCACTGCCTGCGGAATATGGTTAGAGAGTTCCGTCTGCTTAACGGCTTGCAGTACCGGTTCAAGGGCACTGTCGGGCATTGGGCTGCTGTTCAGATGGATCGTATCATCGGCAAAGATGATGTTCTGCTGCACATGAAATTTATTATATTGCAGACAGTCCGCAGCTTCATTGTATTTAGCCCTCAGTAGGTTTAAATCATCCGTCAGCCCGCTGATTCCGAAGGCGCAGCAGGCTCCGGAAAGCTGCAGCTGAGCGGCGACTTCTTCCCATTTGCCGCGGTACAAAGCGTAATCGCCGAAGCTGCCGCTGTGAAGCTCGCTCAGAATCAGCACAGCAGTGCCCTGATGCGGGCGGAAGGATTGAATGGCTGCAAGTTCACAGAAGGCATGTTCAATCTGCTGTATGTTTTCCTCAAAGGTATGCCGGAAGTCGGAGTCTTCAGGTTGTTCGGGCTCCAGAGCGGCCAGCACGCATACACAATATGCTCCCCCAGCAGCGGCTATACTCATCAGGGGTGTCCTGCTGTTCTCCGGTGTTCTCTGCGGGGAAAGCAGCCACCGCATCAAGGCGCTATCATCGCTTTCTTTTTTTAGCTGCTCCAGCTTAACGCCAATCTGTTCGAGCTCCTGGCTTACGGTATCGAAATCGCCACCGGTTTTCAGCGCTTCTTCATTGCCAGATAGATGAGCGATATTGCCGAACAGCCGGCCGATTGGCTTATACATCCGCCGCGAGATCAGGTTGGCGGTTATAGATGCGGCGGCAATCAAGGCCAAGCATAGGCCAGTCATCAGATTGCGGGCATTGGAGATATCACGGATGCTATCCTTGTAGGAAGTCTCCGACACAAACCACAGCTTGTCCGCTGCAGAATATACATAAGTAATCAGCTGCGGCTCTTCACCTCCCCTATAGACAAAAGAGCCTCTCTCAGAGGTGGAGGACACCACCTGCTTTAACATGCCCTCTTCCAGAGAGATGTCAGATAATGCACTGTGCATGAGCACCGATGCTTTTCCGTCAAGCACAGCGTAACGGGTGGCTTCGCCTTCTTTTTGCGTAAACAGATTATTCTGCAGCTTTCCCAAATTGACGGTCAGCGCTACCGCACCATTATATTCGCTATCCGCAAATGCCCGGTCATTATAGAACACGGTGAGCAGGGTAATGGGGGCACCGTTATTCAAGGTTGCCTCCCACAGAAACGGTGATTCAACAATAATGTTATCCCGCATTCTCGAGAACAGCTCCAGCTTGGATTCAGGGCTTAGCGGAAGGTTTTCGAACATGGCAACAGGCTCATCCACTCCCATGATGTAGGCATTCTCCATATATTGGTTCACAACCAATGCTCCGCGGATTTGGCTTAGGGCACTGTACAACTGATCGCTCCAGCTGGTATCGCCATTCATCATGAGCGCGTTGATGTTTGGATTCCTATAGAAGTCCATAGCGTAATTCTGGACGATCTCTTCATAGTTTGTAAAAACGGTTTCAGTATTCACCAGTACATTTTGGTTCGCCTTGTTGACATTATCTATCGTAATATTCCGGTACCAATAAAAGATCACTACAGCCAGTACTAGAATACAGCAAACTGAAATCGCGGTTAGGCTCATAAAAAAGCGGGAGTACAATTTCTTTCTTTTTCCCAAGCTGCTCACCCCTTCAGGTAAATCCTATTACACCCATTCTAGAGGGAAAGGCTATTCGCTGACAAGGAGTGAAATATGGGCAATATAGCATGAAAGTATAAAAATGAAGAAATAGAACATAGAAAATACAAGAAAGTTAAACTTATACGAACTATAATTGGTGGTGCTTACATTTGAATTGTTTTGAGGAGGATTACTTTTAATGAGAACATTCCGCAATCCAGTGCTGCCGGGATTTTATCCTGACCCTTCCGCTATCCGTGTTGGTGAAGATTATTATCTTGTGACTTCAAGCTTTGAATTTTTCCCAGGCGTTCCTATCTTCCACAGCAAGGATCTGGTCAATTGGCGCCAGCTTGGCCATGTACTGGACCGCCCGTCCCAGCTCAATCTGGATCACTCGATTCCCTCCATGGGCATTTGGGCACCGACGCTCCGCTATCATGAGGGAGTTTTCTATATGATTACTACTTTTATTGACAATGACAAGAACCAGCATAATTTCTATGTAACAACAACCGATCCGGCCGGAGACTGGTCTGACCCTGTATGGCTGGAGGATGCACCCGGTATTGACTCCTCTTTGTTCTTCGATGAAGACGGCAAGGTGTATTATACCGGCAACCGTGTTCCGCCGGAAGGGCAGGATTATCCGAAGCATATGGATATCTGGCTGCAGGAGATTGATCTCAGCCAAGGGAAGCTAATCGGTCCGAAGCATAGTATTTGGCAAGGCGCACTCAAGGTAGCTCATGCGCAAGAGGGACCGCATATTTATAAGATCGGCGCTTGGTATTACGTGCTGATTGCCGAGGGCGGAACCGGGCATACTCATGCGATTACGATTGCCAGAAGCAAGAGTGTGACAGGTCCTTATGAGGGCCATAAAGCCAATCCGATTCTGACGCATCGCCATCTTGGCAGAGCGTATCCTATTGTTAATGTGGGTCATGGAGAGCTAGTGGAGACTCAGCATGGTGACTGGTGGATGTTCTGCTTGGCTTCACGAACCAGCGGTGGTTATTACCGCAATCTGGGACGTGAAACCTTCCTGACACCGGTAATCTGGGAGAACGAATGGCCTGTGGTCAATCCCGGCAAAGGGGTGCTGGAATTTGAGACGGAGGCTCCGGATTTGCCGGAGACAAAATGGCCGGAATTGCCTGCGCGCGATGAGTTTATAGGTTATGAGCTGGCACCGATCTGGAATTTCCTGCGGACACCGCGGGGTGAATTCTGGAGTCTCACCGACAAGCCCGGAGTTCTGCGGCTTCGCCTGAAGCCAGAACGGCTCTCGGAGATTGCCAATCCATCTTATATCGGTAGACGCCAGCAGCATTTGAGCTTCAGGGCGGCGACTGATATGACGTTTAGTCCCGCTGCAGAAGGGGAAGTGGCTGGTCTTGTTCTCCTCCAAAATGCGGATCACCACTTCCGTTATGAACTGGGGCTGGAGGCAGGCGAACGTGTATTACAGCTGATTCATCGGATGGGGGGCAGCGAGCAGCTGCTGGCGTCAGTGCCATATCCACAGGATCAGGTACAGCTTAAGGTGGAAGCCAGAGGACAAGAGTACAGCTTCTATTACAGACCTTCTGAAGCCGCCAAGTGGACAGCCTTCTGCGAACGGACGGATGGCAGAGTGCTCAGCACCGATCTGGCCGGAGGGTTCACAGGAGCATACCTCGGGATGTACACAAGCTCTCAAGGTGCAAAGAGCGAAAGCTATGCTGATTTCGACTGGTTTAGCTATGAAGGACTTGAGTAATAGGAGGAGGTGAAATTCAATGAGCAGCAATCTTGTAACCAATACGTATCCGATTCCCGAGCTTCCCCAGATTCCCGAGCGGACTTTTACAATCACGGATTATGGGGCGGAAGAGGGTGGATTAACGCTATGTACCTCTGCTATTCAGGCTGCACTGGACGCCTGCGCTGCAGCGGGAGGCGGAAAGGTTGTTATTCCCGCTGGTATCTGGCGCACAGGACCTCTTACTTTGCATAGTCGAATTAATCTGTATGTAGACAAGGGAGCATTGGTGCAGTTTGATCCTGATCATACCTTGTATCCGCTACTTTCTTCCCATTATGAGGGGAATGCCGGCTGGCGCTGTCAGGCTCCGCTCGATGGAGAAGGCTTAAGCGATGTGGCAATAACCGGTGAGGGAATATTCGACGGCAGCGGTGAAGGCTGGCGTCCAGTGAAGCGGTTTAAGATGACCGAGAAGCAATGGGAGCGTTTGATCGAATCTGGAGGAGTACTTGATCCCCAGGGCGAAGTATGGTGGCCTTCCCGGGAAGCCATGGAAGGTGAGGACTTCTGCCGGAAGCTGTGGGACAAGGGAGAAACTAGTATGGAGGCTTATCTGCCTGCTCGTACGTATCTGCGTCCGACGTTACTTAGCCTGCGCAACTGCCGGCGGGTGCTGCTGGAAGGGCCGACCTTCCAGAATTCACCTGCTTGGTGTCTTCATCCCATTGGTTGCGAACAGATTACCGTACGAAATGTTCAGGTACGTAATCCTTGGTATTCGCAGAACGGGGATGGCCTTGATTTGGAATCCTGCACGCATGCTCTAGTTGAGCACAGCAGCTTTGATGTGGGTGATGACGCCATCTGTCTCAAGTCAGGCAAGGATGAGGAAGGCCGTAAGTGGGGAATGCCCTGCCAGTATATTACCATCCGGAATTGCACGGTATATCATGGACATGGAGGCGTTGTGATCGGCAGCGAGATGTCCGGAGGTGTACATGCAGTTCGAGTTAGTGACTGCCTGTTCATCGGCACGGACATCGGCCTGCGGTTCAAAAGCACCCGGGGAAGAGGCGGTGTGGTGGAGGATATTGTAATGGAGAATATCAACATGACCGGCATCATCCACGAGGCTGTATCCTTTCATATGTTCTATGCAGGGGTTGAAGGATCGGAAGGGTATGACGAGCAGTTATTTTCGGTTACAGAGGAAACTCCGCAATTTCGGAAGATTACCCTGAAGAACATTGTGTGCCATGGTGCGGCAACCGCTCTACTGGTTAACGGGCTGCCGGAGATGCCGCTTGCTGATCTAACCATTGAAAAATTCCACGCAGTGAGTGACCGGGGAATTGTGCTGCGGCATGCTACGGGGCTTAAGCTGGATCGTATCCGGTTGCAGACTTCGGAAATGCCGAAGATAACAGCGCATAGATGCAGCCACGTCACGCTCACTAATTCCGAAGATTTGACGATCACAGAGAGATAAAAAATTCTATGGATGATGGAAATCCGTCTTGAACTTCCGTGGGTGTGACCTTGCTTCTTTTCGGTATTGGAGCGGGGTCAGACCGGTTGATTTTTTGAATGTTTTATTGAAATGGGAAAGATGTTCAAATCCGACAGCGGAGGCGATCTCCTGGATTTTGCCTGTAGATCCGACAAGCAGGCGTTCGGCTTCCCTTACGCGGACATGAACGATGTATTCCCGAAAGTGAAAACCCGTCAATCGGTGAAATACCCGGCTCAAGTATGAAGGACTAATGTAAAAATTACTTGCAGTCTCTTCCAGAGTAAGGGCCTCACGGTAGTGATCGCGGATATAGGTGGCTACATCAGTTACTAGATGATGGAGCGGATGTTTCGTCCCTCCAGCTTGTGAGATACTCTCTGAACGCTGAAGGAGAATCATCAGCTCGGAGAATAAAGCGATTACGCTGGTTTCGTAATACGGCCGCTGCAACCGGCATTCTTCCAGCATCCGGTTCATTAGGATTTCCGCTTCGTCCTGCTCGCGCAGGGTCAGCTTGAACAAGCGGTACCCGCGGTCATGAAACCAGATGGCTTCACTCTGCAGGGAAGGCGGTAGAAGAGCAGGATCATAGTTGATCAGAATCCGCTCGAACTCGGCTACTTCCGAGCTTGCTGTGGAATGAAGCTCCCGGCCGGAGATAAGAATAAGCTCACCCTTATGAACCGTAATGACTCGGTCGTCCACAAAGTATACCCGCTCCCCTTGTATCAGATAGTACAGCTCGGCTAAGTTATGGCTGTGGGGACGTGGCATAGCAGTGATGCCTTTACGTTTCATATGTTGGATGCTGTAGCGGTCTTCTTCAATATGATATTTGTGATTGGGGCTAGTCAGGCTAGTCATAATTCTCCTCTTCTCTTACGAAGCGTTACGGTTATTATAGAATAAACTCAGGTTGATAGGAAAGGAGCCGCAGATGTTAATTACAGTCTCTAAGAGTGTCGACGAAGGATTCAGTAGTCTACAGGCAGCGTTGGATTCAATTCCACAGGAACACAAGGAAGAAGTGACGATTCGTATCAAACCCGGCATTTACGAGGAAAAAATTACAGTGAAACAGGGAACGCCTCCGGTTCTGCTATTGGGGGAAGACACGAATTCCACCATCATTACCTGGTCAGACAACGCCCATACTTTAGGTCCGGACGGAGAGCCGCTTGGCACGTTCAAATCCGGCACCTTGAATGTATTCGCTGAGCATTTCACGGCTGAAAATCTGACCATTCGAAATGCATCAGGTCCCGGCACTGGCCAGGCGGTGGCTGCTTTTGTTGATGCTGGTCATGCTGTATTCCGGCGTGTACGCCTGCTGGGTGATCAGGATACTTTGTATACAGGGCAAGGGAAGCAATATTATAACGAATGCTACATTGAAGGCGATGTGGATTATATTTTTGGCGCGGCTACGGCTTTGTTTGAACGTTGCCGGCTGCATAACAAACGTTCCAGAGGATATATTACAGCCGCATCAACGCCTGAAGACGCATCGTTTGGTTATGTATTCCTCGATTGTGAAATTACTGGCGGTCAAGGTGTAAGTGAAGTGTATCTTGGCAGACCTTGGCGCCCTTATGCACATGTTGCTTTTATCCGCACGGTCATGGACAGTTCGATTATCGGCGAAGGCTGGCATAATTGGGGGCAGCCGGACAGGGAGGAAACTAGCCGCTATGAAGAATATGGCAGCAGTGGACCGGGAGCTAATCCCGAAGCCAGAGCTGCATGGTCGCGGCAGCTGATTCCACAGGAAGCTGCGGAGTATAGGGTGCTGTCCGTGCTTGATGGCTGGCATCCTGAAGGATATTAAGGGAAGGAGCACTTCGGATGGAGCCTCTGGAACAATACATGAAAGAACTATCTGGTTCAGCTCAACGCAACTCGGCTTTCAGCAAAGATATACCCTTTCAGCAATGGCGCGATGAGCTTACCGCAGCATTTACGGAGCGATTAGGTGGCTTTCCAGAAATAGCTGAGGAGCTGCAACCGGTTCTGCTGGAACGTACAGTCTGCTCCGGGTATACCCGTGAACGTATAGAGATAACTACCTATGAAGGGTTGCGCATGCCGCTGTATCTTTTGATCCCGGATCAGCCGTTCTCTACCCCTGCCCCTGCCGTTCTTGCCATTCATGGACATGGCTATGGAAGCCGGGAGATCGTAGGCTTGAATCCGGACGGATCGGATCGGCAGGGAGATCCCGGGCTGCACAAGGACTTCGCTGTTTCACTGGTAAAACAGGGTTTTGTAGTGGCGGCTCCGGAGCTGTTCGGCTTTGGCGACAGACGACTGGAAGAAGACCTAACAAGCGGGGAGCCTGGACGTAATTCCTGCTTCCGCCTGTCATCAGCATTGTTGATGGTTGGGAAGACGATGGCCGGCTACCGTATCTACGAAACCATGCGGGCACTGGATTATTTGCAGACAAGAAAAGAGGTTGAGAGCGAACGGATTGGAATTATGGGTATTTCCGGTGGAGGACTGGTAGCTGGCTTCACAGCTGCACTTGACGAACGAATCGCTTGTGCGGTCGTAAGCGGGTATGCCAATACTTTCGTGGACAGTATTCTGACACGCAATCATTGCCTTGACAATTATATTCCAGGGATTTTGCTGGAAGCGGAGATGCCTGATCTACTGGGCCTCATTGCCCCACGTGGCCTGTTCCTCGAATCGGGAGATGCCGATCATCTGTTTGGCCCGCGCGGAACAAAATCTGCTTTAACCCAGTTGCAGACGATTTACAGGTCGGCGAATCATATCGGACAGGTAGAAGCGGACTTCTTCACCGGAGGTCATGAGATTCATGGTGAACCAGCCTTTGCCTGGCTGCGCAAGCAGCTCACCTGAGCATAAGATTAGACTTCATATGGATGACAAACGAAGGAGGAATAAGGATGTCTATAACTGAAGCAACAACCGTTCGCTTGTCCAGTAAAATTGCGAATACGATTCTTGGAGGGTGCAACAAGCAGGGAGAGCATGAATATGTGCTGGAAAGATGGGCGTATGTTCCGGGCATGTTGCTGATGGCAATGGCCCGGGCGGGTGTTCAGCTCGACCAGCCTGAGTATATCTCCTTTATGGAGCGGCATATGGACACATTTATTGGAGAAGATGGTTCCATCCGTACCTACAGGCTGGAAGAATATAATCTGGACCAGATTAACGAGGGGAAAAACCTGTTCCTGCTATACCAGAAAACCGGAGAAAAACGGTATGCTGAAGCAGCCCATTTGCTGGCCGCACAGCTTATTGGACATCCCCGCACCTCCGAAGGGGGATTCTGGCATAAGAAGGTATACCCTTTCCAGATGTGGCTGGACGGGCTGTACATGGCATCGCCATTCCTAGCGGAATACGGCAAGGTCTTTCAACGACCTGAACTGATTGACGAAGCGGCGCATCAGCTGCTGCTGGTCGAGCGACGGACCCGCGATCCACGGACCGGCCTGCTCTATCATGGCTGGGATGAGTCCAAAGAGCAAGAATGGGCTGACTCGTCTACCGGATTGTCCTCTCATTTCTGGAGCCGGGCGATGGGTTGGTATGCGATGGCTGTGGTTGATTGCCTGGAGCATTTTCCGCTCACTCATCCGCAGCGGGGGACGATCATTGGCATTTTCCAGCGGATGTGCGGCGCGCTTCTGGAGGTTCAAGACAAGGAGACTGGCCTCTGGTACCAGGTGTTAGATCAAGCGGGGAGAAAAGGCAATTATCTTGAAGCTTCCGGCTCGTGCATGTTTGTTTATGCGATGGCTAAGGGACTAAGATTAGGTTATCTGGAACCCTCTTTTATAGAGGCGATGTTGCAAGGATATGAAGGCATTCTGACGCATTTGACTGAAGAGGATGAACAAGGTGTTCACTTGCACCAGATTTGTCATGGAGCGGGTCTGAGCAAAGACCGTAATGGCTCATACGATTACTATATCTCTGAGGACGTACTGTCGGATGTGCCTATGGGCGTCGCTCCATTGTTATTAGCATCACTTGAAGTGGAACGGTACCAAGCTGAAAAATAACAGAAGCCCAATCATTCCCTAAGAAATGGAATGATTGGGCCTTTTTTTGCTGCCAGATATATATTTATTAGCGTTTCAGCAGATCCTCGCGGATTGGTGTAAAGACATCGAGCAGCGCGGAGTCTGCTTCCAATGCGGTTACACCGTGCTTTGCATCTGGCGGTATGGCAATACTTTGCCCCGCGGTTACCTTATGCTTCTCGCCGTCAATACGAAATTCAAAGCTTCCACGCAGACAGTAGCTCATCTGCTCGTGAGGATGGCTATGCTCATAGCCCTCGGCTCCCTTTTCGAAATGAACCTCCATCATCATCAGACTGGCTGCAGCATTCAAGATACAGCGTTTAACTCCCGGTTCTGCTGGTTCCCATACTCCAAGATTGCTCATGTTCTAATCTTCCTCCTTCTATATAGTTATCGGGGCATGGCGATATGAATTTTGCCTGCCTCAATTCTTAATTGGGTTGGTTCAGGTTGCCCGGACGTTGACTCAGGTTCTCCGAGAAGCCTAAGCGGTCCGAGACCCGGAATAGTAACAAGGCGTTCCTCCTTGGTGCCGTTGATGGCGGCGATAAACCATTTTCCATCCGTACGGGATATCCTGTACAAGCGTACTCCTTCGACAGCCTCTTCATAATCAAGCTGTTCAAGCTGTAGTGAAGGAGCATCTTCTGTCCGGGGATGAAGCAGAATGACGTAGTCGCTTGTACCACCATAAACACGGAAATGTTGCTGCTCTGCCAGCGGATAATTCCCGGCTACAGCGCCTTCTCCCATTGTAATCACTGGAAGTTCTGGCTCGGCGATATAAGCGCTTAGGTGCTTGCCGTTCAGGCAAGCTGCATCAATGGATTGCTCCATGATACTTGCATCAGTACTGAGTGTATGCAGATTCCAGACGCTGTTCGATGCTCCCTCGATTCGATCCCATATCAAGTAGACGTTAAAGCCTGCTTTAATGAATAAGAAATTCCGCTCATATTCCCTGGCGTTAGCATCTGGAATAAGACTGCTGGCATGATCTAACTCTTCTGAGAAGCGTACTTCCTTGCAAGTGCTTTGCAGTGGGCCATTGGCAAAATTTCCGAATGAATCGGTAAATTGGACAACATTATGAGCTGCGCTGGATACATACCAATGCCGATCCCCGTTATAATAACCTCCCGTTCCAGAATCAAGGGTTACTGGAACACCATCTGCCCAGATGGAGAAGTGCCCTTCATCGTGATGAGCGTGATAAGTCAGCGGTGAAGCCTCGTAGATTGCATAATGCTGAAGGTTCTGTTCTCCGTTGCGGAAGATGACATAACCGATATCGGGATAATGTACGGAGTCGAGTGCAGGCCTTTGTTCTGCTAAATCGGGCTGTGGATATAACAGCGCGACCAGAGGCAGAGGAAATGCGCCACTATCCTCAATCGGTTCTCCGCCGTGCTTCCACGTCCAGAGCATTTCCCCGGCAAGCTGGGGGTCTTCGTCCATATAGAATGGGGCAGCGTATCCAAGCAGGCGAAACCATTGTTCCTGCACATTGGCATCGCCGACCGCTGGTGTAAGCAGGATGGGGGAGCCAGAAGAGCCTCCTTGAATAATATCGGGTACAGTCACTGTGCCGATTAGGAAACGGTACATGCCCTTAACCTTTTCATGCTTGAAATAATCAATGCCCTTCAAACGCTTTAATAGGACGAAGAAGAGAAAATAGCGATGCAATACTGCGCCATGGTAGCGAATATTTTCTGGCCATGCGCCGTCTGAATCCACCACTTCTGCCAGCTGCCAGTTGATGACAGAGAGGGCATGATCAAGATATGCCTCACTTTGTTTTTCATTGGGAAAGAGGAGGGCATATACACCCAGTCCGGTTGCCCGGTCGGCATTCCAATTACTGCGTTTTCCTCCCTTTTCATCTGGGAAGGTCTCCAGATCAAACCGGTAGTAGTGGGTATCCATCATCATGTCTGCGATATACCGGAAATGAGCGAGAAGTTCGGTTTCTTCTCCAGTGAGGAATACACTGCTGCCAGCAATCTGATCGTAGATTACCGAAGCAGCAGCGAGCCCCCTCCCGATATGCACCGCGCCGTAAGTATCATCGTCATGCCAGCCGTCTCTACGGAAAATATCCATGCCTACCCGCATATCGGCAAGCATGTACTGGAGCTTTTGCTTGGCTCGAACCGCAAATTCACTTTCACCCGTGATCATATACATATTGGCGTCCGTTCCCGTAGCCTCCAGCAGGTAGGCCCAATTGGTAAGCGTCGGCCGATTAAAAAGCGGGGAGAGCTGCTCGGTTCCCAACGGCTGCCCCGCAGCATTTAGAAAATGGACCCCGATGCAGATTCCTTCGTCTAGAGGAGCTTCCAGACTGAGTGCTGTCTGCATGCTGTAATGATCACCTTCGTATACAGGTATGGTCTCTCCATAATGAAGGATTGTCAATCCCTTCACTTCCTCATTACTGATGCAGATACATTGCAAATCGTCTGCCAGAGTGGCGCCAGATGGAGTCACACCAGATGGCTGAAGACCCTGCTGCCAGCTGGCCAATTTCTCTAGATATACTTTGCTTCCGTTTTCTCGGTCCTGACTCCACCCCAGCATCCCAGATTCTAGACCGCCATTCGCTAGTTCAACCGGCAAGCCAAGCTGCGAATGAGTCAGACGCAAGCCCCCGATGCGTGCCGTGCCCTTTCCCCGAATCTGTACAGAAAGCTTCAGGAAGGCCGTACTGGGAGGGGTTTTAAAAACAAAGGGTTCTACCCGGAACACGCCGAGTTTATGGAGTGGCGCAGCAGCTTCTCGGCTGGCAAATTGTTCAGATAGCTGCCGTTGTCTTTCGTACTCTTGCCGGACCTTGGGAAGCTGTTCGATTCTAAGGCGTATGCCCTCCAGCTCTCCTTCCGTATAACACCCGAAGGGGCGTGTACCGCCACCATATGCTGAAATCATCGGTAGTTCTAACCTCCTTGTAAAGTTGTCATATTTCGTGGGTGAGCTTTCTCTTAATTAGTATAAACGTGGCTTTACGAAGGGCGGGATAGATAAACAAATGAAGGAAAGGGGACAAAGCAACTGAAAAAGTGAAATTCTCCCCCAAGCGCAGTCGCTTTCTCCCTAACCGTTACGAACGGATAGAATTATCATTAAGGACATAAGCTTAGTCCAATGGACAGGAGGAACAATAAATGAATTTATCAAAACGTCAAATTAACGCCTGGACCTTCGTTGCTCCCAGTTTGATTCTGACGCTGGTTTTTGGAGTATATCCGATCTTTTGGGCTCTGAAGTACATGTTCTATGATTACCAGGGCTTCGGCGAACCCCTGTTTATCGGACTG
Organism: Paenibacillus sp. FSL H3-0329; assembly: GCF_037963285.1. NCBI lineage: Bacteria > Bacillati > Bacillota > Bacilli > Caryophanales > Paenibacillaceae > Paenibacillus > Paenibacillus sp. FSL H3-0329. The sequence continues at coordinate 2,173,665 of NZ_CP150150.1, forward strand.
GAGAATTTCGAGCGCTTATTAAGGGATCAGGAATTCTGGAAGTCAGTGGTCAACACCTTTATCTACGCTGGAGGCAAGCTGCTCATCACCTTGCCATTATCATTTTTACTGGCGGTTGTCCTTAACCGTGCTTTGAAAGGGCGGCAGCTGCTAAGAGCGATTTACTTTATGCCGACCGTAATCAGTGCTTCGGTTATGGCCATCGTATTCTACGTTATCTTTAATTCATACAATGGGATGGTTAACCAGCTATTGGTCGGCTCTGGAATTATTTCCGCTCCGATAGATTGGCTAGGGCCGAAATATGCCTTACTAACAGCTATTATGATTGCGATATGGGGGGCTATCGGTAACTATATGCTGCTCTTTATCGCTGGTTTACAGAACATTCCTGAGGATCTCTATGAGGCGGCATCTATAGATGGAGCTGGACCCTTCAGAAAAATGTGGAACATCACCGTTCCCATGCTCGGACCTGTATTGCAAATGATCATTATGCTCGCTATTACCGCCTCCCTAAAAGGCTATGAGAGTATTATGGTGCTTACCGAAGGCGGTCCTTATGGCAAGACGGAAGTTATGTACCTGTACCTGTATAAGCTGTTCTTCCCTGTATCCAGTGGAGGTACAAGCATTCAGCAATTTGGCTACGGTAGTGCGGTTGGTTTTGCCACAGCAGTTATTGTAGGTCTGATTACCTTAGTCTACTTTTATGTATCTAAAAAGCTAAATGATATCTATTAAAAGAGAGGAGAATGAACAGTGAGTACATTACATGCGGAGACGAAGAATACTTCGGTCCAGCCTGTCCGATCCTTCAAGACCCGAGCGGTGCTGTCCCGGACCTTGCTGTGGATTTTTCTACTTATAGTGGCGGCTTTTGCGTTGTTTCCGATTATTCTGGCTTTTTTCGGATCCCTTAAGACCAATCTGGAGTTGACGACGGGAACCACCTTGCTGCCTAAGTCATGGCAGATTGGAAACTACGCGCAGGCTTGGAATTCGGCTAACTTTGCCCGCTTTACATGGAACAGTGTGTTTATCAGTATCTTTACCACCTTAGGCACTCTATTAATTGGAACGATGGCCGCATATGCGGTAGCGAGAGTCGATTTTTACGGGAAACGTATATATGTTGTAATTCAGTCCTGCACGCTATTCATCTCGATCGGTGCTGTGGTGCTTCGGCCGCAATTTGACCTTATGGTAGCGCTTAATCTACAGAAATCGTTATGGGGAGTCATTATTATTCTGATTAGTGCGCATGCTACGGTATTTTTTATGTTGATTGGTTTTGTACGAGCGATTCCGAAGGATCTGGATGAGGCTGCTTTTATTGACGGCTGTAATTTCTATAGCGTATACTTTCGAGTTATCTTACCGCTTCTGACGCCCGCCCTTGGAGTCACGGCGCTCTGGACCTTCCGCGGAGCATGGAACGAATATATTCTGCCGCTGGTTTTTACCATGACTCAGCCCAAATTACAGACACTCACCGTAGGATTGGCGGGGCTAAAATATGGTATCGGCGATGCGGCGCAACCTCAATTGATGCTCGCGGGTGCATGTCTGTCCATGTTGCCAATGATTGTTGTCTATATCTTCGCTAATAAATCGTTCATGCAGATGACAGCTGGCTCTGTAAAGGGCTAGATTCGGGGCGGGCTTCGGACAGCTATTCAAGAAGGATGTGAATACATGCTGAAGGCCTGGGTTTATCGTACCTCTTTGAAGAAAAGAATATGGCTGTCTTTTACCGCACTGACGGTATTCTGTATTTCTGTCACTGGTTTATTGGCTTACTCCATTGCTTCTCGGGCGATGGAGCGTAACTCTGTCGAGTTAAATCAAAATGTGCTGAATCAGTCAATCAATGTCCTAGACCAGAAGTTAAAGCAAATCATTGTGGCTTCCTCCACGATGATGTTGAGCGAAGCTTATCAGCAGACCATCCGGGATATTAAAGCTCATAATATGGAACGTTTTTTTGCCAATTTTTCTATGCTGCAAGCGCCCTTCACGCAGGTAGAGTTGACGGAAAACTCTATTGAATCTATCTTGATCAGTACGCCGGACGGGGATTTCTACTCTACCAGCAATCAGCGCAGAACCTTGACCCCATTTCTAGAATCTTCGCTGTACCAACGGGTTAAGGAGAAACCTGAATCCAATTGGGTGGAGAGCCATCGGGACGAGCTATTTGCCGGGAAACATCATGTTATTTCCCTAGTCTTGCAGCCGCTTACAGACAATTATGTCCCTGATCTATTTTTGATCGTTAATGTAAAAGAGGACATTCTTGAAGATACTGTAAGTGGAGGCGGGAGCCTTGGCTCCGCGCGTTTTTTACTGATCAATAAAGAGGGAACAAGCGTCTTCGGAGACGGGGAACGCCCGGAATGGTCTCGGGACTCTGTGTTTTTAGACAAACTGAGGGAGGCGGACCGGGGTAATTTTGAATATTCCGCTGGTGACGGGACAATGCTGCTCAGCTATGCCAGTTCAGGGTATGCAAAAGACTGGGTGTTGGTCAGCTACCTGTCCAAAAAGGAACTGCTGCAACCTGTTCGGAGTATTCAATGGCTGGTGTTGATGATCATGGCGGCATGTATCGTCATCGCGCTTTTTCTTGCAAGGTATCTGTCCGCTTTGCTACTGGGACCGCTGCTGAAACTGCAACGGACGATGTCTCGTGTAGAGCAGGAGGATCTCAGTGCTCGCTTCCAGAGTCCTTTCCAGGATGAGATTGGGGAGGCAGGACGCAAATTTAACCAGATGTTAGACCGGATCGGCGAGTTGATTGTTGAAGTCAAGGATACAGAAAAAGAAAAGAGAAAAGCGGAGATCAAGGCGCTTCAGGCGCAGATCGAGCCTCATTTTTTATATAACACATTAAACACGATTTTCTGGAAATGTGAGATGGATGAATATGAGGACGTGAAACAGATGGTCATTTCGCTGTCTGCGCTGTTTCAGCTGGGACTGAACAACGGGTATGAAATTACGACCTTAGGCAAGGAACTGGAACATGTCCGCCAGTATCTAAACCTTCAGCAGCAATGTTATGAAGGGTTGTTTGACTATACAATTGATGCCGGAGTGGAACTGCTGGAGCTTCCTGTGTTGAAAATTATTATTCAGCCCTTGGTAGAGAACTCTATCCTGCACGGTCTTAAGGAATTAAGGGGAGGGGGAGTGATCCGGATCTCTGTAGAAGTAGCCAAAAACACACTGCTCATCCGGGTTACCGATAACGGAACCGGCATGAATGCGGAGAAACTCAATGCCTGGCTGAAGGAGCCGAACGGCAGTGGAGGGTACGCTCTGTCTAATATATGTAGCCGACTGCAGCTGTACTACGGCAAAGAAGCCGGATTGGTCTTTCGAAGCAGTCCGCGTGTTGAAACCGAAGCTGTTCTATCCATTCCTGTGGAAGGGGGAATAAATCCTGAGCGCCCATTCAATTAAAATATGTATTGTTGATGATATTCCTGCAGTGGTCCGCGGATTGTCGCAGCGGATTCCTTGGGAGGAACATGGGATTGTGATCGCGGCCACCGCGGCAGACGGGGAAGAAGGTCTGGAGCAGATCCGCAAGCATCGTCCTGACATCGTATTGACGGATATCCGAATGCCTTTTAAGGATGGTTTAGAGATGATGCGAAGCCTTCAAGCGGAGCAGCCAGGCATCAAACTGATTTTTTTGACGGGTTATTCTGATTTCACTTATGCCCAGGAAGCTGTTAAGCTGGGTGCCTTTGATCTGATTGTAAAACCGTACACCAAGGTTCAAGTGCTTGAATCCGTGTTGAAGGCCAAGGAAGTGTTGGAACGGGAACGCAGTCAAGCTGAGCAGATGATGGGCATGGAACAAAAGCTGCGCGAGAGCTTACCCTATTTGCGTCAGGAATATATGCGTCTGCTCATCCGTTACGGAACTAGACAGCAGCATTTGAGCCAGCAGTGGGATTTTTACAATATCGAGATGAATAACCATAACTTTTGCGTGATGGTAGCGGAAGTGGATTTTTTTGTGGAACGTACATCAGAACTTACGGTTTCCGAGGTGGAGTTAATCCGCTTTGCCGTACAGAATATTTTGGAAAATACAATATCTGAATACACTCGGGGCATTGTGTTCCGGGAAAATGTGAATCAATTCGTTATTGTGATGAACCCTCTGGCGGAGCCGAATATGGAGCAACTTGCAGAGAAATGCCGGGAAAATGTACATCGGTATACGTACCAGACGGTGTCCATTGGACTGGGTGGAGAGGTAGAAGAGGTAGGGCAGCTTTCTGCTTCTTATGCGCAGGCACTGTCTGCACTTGCGAACACCTTTCTAAATGGTGGGAACAGCGTGTACACCTATGTTGAAGATGCAGTCGTGAATGCCGCGCTACCCAGATACTCATATGACAAGGAGAAAGAATTGCTTTATTGTCTGCGTTCGGCAAATTTGTCCAAAGCAGAGGAGCAGCTGGATAACATTTGGCATGATTGGATTACTGCACCGGCAACGCCTAACCCGTCCATCGTTAAGACACTCTGTCTTGAACTGGCTCATTCTATCCATCGGATTTTTTCGGAAAAAGCAACAGATTCGGAAGTTAAAACTCTGGAAAACAAACTTGCAGACATGAGCAGTGCAGTTTCATTTGAAGATCTTAGCCGCCAGATTCGGGAATTTTGCCGTTTGGGCTGTACGTATTTGCAACAACGCCAATGCAGCGACGCGCGTATGCTTGTGGATCGGGCCATCACTCATATCAATGGCAATCTGCATCGAAATCTATCCGTCGCCGACTGTGCACGGGAGGTGCATCTTAGTCCTAGCTACTTCTCCAATCTTTTTAAAAAGGAGACGGGGATGACACTCGCCCAATATATTATCGGGAGACGAATGGACAAAGCCAAGGAGCTAGTGCTGGAAGGCATACAGGTTCAGGATATTGCCATCTCTTTGGGCTATGAGGATCGTCCCTATTTTACAGAGCAGTTCAAAAAATATACCGGAATGACGCCGACTGACTTTCGTGCAAAATATACCTTACCCAAAGTGGAGGGAAACAGTGATTTCGTCTCCCATTGACAGTTGTTTTCTCCTTCACTGATAAAAGGGCAGTGGAATTATAATTTTCTTAAGAAATGAATGCGATTTCAAAAGAAAAGGGAGGCATTTTAGATGAAAAGAAACAAATGGATATTAGCTGGAGTTTCGCTGATGCTGGCTGGCTCGTTGGCCGCCTGTTCATCATCCGAATCTAATACGGAGGTAAGCAGCAGCAATACAAACTCCGAAAAAACAAAATTGGTCTACTGGACCATTGATCGTCACGATTCTGATTTTATTGAACAAAAAATCAGTGAGTATGAAGGTCTTAATCCCAATATTGAGATTGAAATGAAGGTTATGGCAGAGAACTATACCCAGTCGGTGGATATTGCCTTCTCCAGCATGCAGGCGCCTGATATTCTCCGGGTGGATACTTATAACGTGCCAACCTGGGTCAAAAGAGGGTATCTGGAATCTTTTGATAGCTACATTTCACCAGAGATGAAGAGCCGGTTCGAGAACGTACTTATCAACGAGAAAAATACCGTTGACGGCAAAATATATAGCCTTCCCAATATTGGTCAGTTCTGGCGCCTCATCTATAACGTAGATTTGTTCGAGAAGGCTGGCATTACAGAGCCGCCTACCACACTCGCAGAGATGGTCGAGGATGCCAAGAAAATTACGGCAGCGGGAAAAGATATAGGCGCTTACGGCTTCGCGGGTAATTTCAAAAGTACCAGCGGATTTGAGCGTATCGCTTATCCAATAACAACACTTAGCAAGACTAAGGGCACAGAGGGCTTCGACTTCCAGACCGGGCAATTTGATTTTAGCGTGTATAAAGAGGTTGCTGAGGCGCTGCGGCAGATTAAGGTGGATGGAAGCATGATGCCAGGATCGGAATCGCTTGATATCGACCCGCTGCGTGCGCAATTTGCTCAAGGCAAGATCGGTATGTATTTCAACCATTCCGTTGAGCCGACGGTCTACAAAACCCAATTCCCAACTGAAATTCGCTGGGCAGCTGCGATTCCTCCAACTATTGACGGGGAGCAGAAGGGTGTCAGCCAAGTTATTGCAGGAAGTTATTTGGCTATGAGCAAGGATTCTAAGCATAAGGAAGAAGCTTGGAAGTTTATTGAATGGATGTACAGTGATGATGTGCAGATTGCTTATCAGGAAGCAGGGTACGGGGTTTCGGTTATTCCATCGGTTGCTACTGTTGCCAAGGCACCAGACATTGCAGGGATTGAAGATTTTCTGCCTACAAAGTTAGACGGGATTTATCCAGCGACTCCGATGGTCATTAGTGAGGGACGTCTGGAAGGACTAAAGAAGGTTGATGTCTTCAATAGATACATTTTTGGTGGTGGAGATTTAGATAAAGAGCTTCAGGACTTGAATACTCGCTATAATGCGGCACTTGAAAAAGCCAAAGCCGCAGGTGACACCGATATCGAAGCACAGCCGGACTTCGATGCAGGTTCCCTGCAGGGATCATTGGCCAAATAAATCGAAAAGACGCCCCTTCGGCTTCGTATTAATACGAGCTAGGGGCGTCTTTTTTTGATGACTATTAAGATAATTTTTATTCCTCAGTCGTTTTAGCTGTGCTGGGGGTTCCTTTGTTATTGTAGAGCCACAGCGCGTATTCCAGAGGGCGAATAAGGGCTTTGCGGTATGTGGTTCCGTCACCTGATCTTGCGAACACTTCACGGGCGGGCTTTGGATTAACCTCCAGCACGTAAATTTTCCCTTCGCGATCAATGGCGAGGTCCAATGCAAGCTCACATAAGGCTCCGTAACTTTCTTCCAGGAAGGCTGCGGCATCAAGGCCTAACCTCTCGGCAGTCTTCATGACCTTATCGGTTTTATCCTGACTACCCAGCCATTCCTTCAGCAGTGTTTCCGCTCGAACGGCATGACCACCGCCATGAAGATTGGAGGTTACACTCCGCGCTGCACCGACCCGTGCTGCCATACCTGTGAGTTCCCAGACACCTTGCCCATTCTTTTGAACGAGCATCCGGTAATCATGGAAACGTCCGCCCGGCAGACGTAATGGAATCCCTTGTTGGATAAGGAAACGTCCGCCGATGCACCATTGCCGTACGATGGAATCCAGCCGAGTAGAAGAGACTTTACGTGTGGGAATGATTCGGCGATCCTGGCGACGGCCTTGAATATCATATACCCCACGCCCATTCTTCATTCTCTCAATTCTGAGGATGCCACGTCCACCTGTGCCGTTTGCCGGCTTGATATAGACTACTGAATTGGTTTTCAGCATCCGGCGCAGGTCGGCAGAGGACTGATAGAGTAAAGTTTCTGGCATATGTTGCCGGAAACGGCTTTTTTGTGAGAATGTTTGGTGAATGGTCCATTTGTTGCGCAGTGGACGATTCAGAAATAACAGATGATTGTAGCGTTCTCGGAAACGAAGCAGTTGCTGAAAGCGTGAGCTGCGCTGAATACGGCAACGGTCATAAATCATGTTCGGAAAAGAACGCCATTTGCGTGACCATTTTCCGCTCTTGGGATCAAAGACAAGGGCATGGATCTGCTCTTTACTGGGATGAACATCCATGGGGGTGAAAACAAAGACATCCAAGCCAATTCGTTTGCCCTCGACGATCATTCTCCGGTACACGGCCTTTTCTTCAAGCTGCTTGGCTTCGTTAATATATAAAGTAAGAATGCCTAAGACGGGCTCTGGCACAGGAGTTCACCTTCTTGTGGAGAATTAGTAGTGCTGCCGGTATGATGGGGTGACCGGAGCAGTAATGTTGGCTTGCCGGTAGGACCAGTGGTAAGTGTGTCGGCAGCAAGGCCGATATTGAAGCACATCTTTAGGCTAGCTGTATTGTCACAGGCAACACTGCATTGCAGATGCCCGAGGCGTTTCAGCTGGGCAGCCATTAAGGCAGTGCCGGTGTGTCTATTCCGGTAGAAGGGGTGCACAGCGACAAGACAGGCTTCTGCACCGAAACCGGATACGAAGCTGACTCCTGCGAGCTGGCGCCCATTCTGACCGCGTACGGTGGCGACAAGCAGCGAGATACCCGGCTCTGACAACTGATCCGGTGTTAAACGGGCCAGTACTTTGCAAGCTTGGTTTGTGATTCGCTTCTCCCCATGCGCTCTTATAAACTCAAGCAGTCCAGCCAGCCGTGATTTCCACTGTTTGGCATTTGTGTCATAGATGGAGGATATCTGCATGCTGTGTCACATCCTTTTAATGATTTCTATTTAAACTGGCGCGCTAAGTGCTGGCCGTAGTGAAAGATTCGCTCTAGGGACAGCTTGCGGATCGCGGGTTCATCAAATTTCATCGGCCGGGAGTTGGCCTCAAAGAACCAGAGTCCCCCGTTCTCATCTACACCCAGATCCATCGACATCTCTCCGAGCATAGAGTCAGAAGCTCTTTCGATTTGTCTAGCGATAAGAAGGGCGGTTGTAGGCACGCTCTTCAGGATCATGGCTGCTCTTTCGGTTCCAAATGTACTTTCCAGCATGCTGGCAGGCTCTTCAATACTACCGCCGCGTGGTACATGTGTCGTTATACTTCGGGCACCGGCGAGGCGTGCGCCTATGCCGGTCACTCCCCAGCCGCCTCTGCTGTTTTTTTGCAGCAGCACCCGCAGATCAAACGGTCTTCCCCGATGAGTCGCCAGTTCAATAGCCTGCTGCACAATATAACGAGAGATTCCTTTTTCTTTTCCGATTCTTGCCCAGAGCCGGTCCATGGAAGCTGCTTTGTACGTCACATTTTTTTTGCCGCTTTGAATTTGAAGCCGGTAAGGCAAAGCGGTATCTGCACGATATTTCAGGCGCATAATTCCTTTTCCTGCTTTGCCGTTCTCTGGTTTAAGGTAGAGGCTGGTATGCTGGTTCAGCATGGCAGTAAGGGTGTTTGCACTGCGTAATCGTCTCGTTTTTGGAACATGCTTTGAGGTGGAGTGCGAACCCCTTAACCATTCGAATAGACTCCATTTATTGAAAAAATATGGATTATATAGCTTAATGCCTGGATGTTCCAGGCATTGAGCTATTTTACGTACCACAGCAGGTTTTTCCTCATCCTCACGGGTGGGAATTCGGTTATAAATGATTTGTGGAAGAGGTACAGGAATGCTGTACCAGATTTTACCGCTGGACGATGGGACATATCCGTTCACCATCCGTTCCTCAAGCTTGAGGTCACGGACAGTGACGACGTAGACAAGAAATCCCATTTCTTTGCCTGTGCGAATAATGTCCCGGAAGTTGCTGCGGTTGCCATTAAATTGCCGTACTTTATCGCTGGTGGTCAGTATGGCAATAACAGGTTTTGTATCTTCCGGATTATGGGTGCTCACATCTCATCCCTCCTGCGGAATTTGCTGAGGTATAGACAATGCTCCAGAATGTGCTCGATGGAAGCTTTGCCCTCAGCGCGCAGGGAAGGGTGACGGAAGATGGAACGACCTGGTTTGGCGTTGGCCTCGAACATCCAGATGTCTTCATCCTGATCAATTCCGAGATCAAAGCCAATTTCACCGAGCAAATGACGATGCTGGACTTCTAGTGATTCTGCCAGCTTGATGGCTGTAGTCTTTGCACGCTGCAGTACTTCGTCAGCTCTTGCGCCGAATACACGTCCGAGTGCTTGCTGAGGTGTAAGCAATGCTCCTCCATTTTTAAGGTGAGTGGTGACACTGCCACGGCCGGCTTTTTTAGCGCCTATGCCGACTACAATCCACTGATTACTGCCGTTTTTATGCATATGGAACCGGAAATCAATCGGGCAGCCATCTATTTCAATGAGGCGTATTCCCTGCTGAACTATATAATTTTGCAGATTTTGACCGTGACGCGAACGAAGCATACGCATAAGGGCTTCAAAGGTGGTAAAGCGTAAAAGAACGTTTTTTCCACCGCGGCGGTAGCGGGCAAAATACCCCTTTTTCGGGAGATAGGTAAGCCGATAAATTCCGTGACCCAGACTTCCCGCAGAAGGTTTATAGTATACAAAATGATGGTGATCCAGCATTTCTCTCATTTTTTCCGTGGACGGATTGCTGTGGGTTTCAGGTACGTAACGATTTGCCGCCCCATCATTTTCTAAAAGCTTATAGATATCGGATTTATTGAAAAAGCTCCAGTTAAAGTATGGAATTCTTTTCCGCATAAATCGTTCGCGAAGTTGGTTGATATAGGGTGAGGTCTCAGCTCTCCGACTGGGCAATCGATTATAGACAACATCAGGCAGAGGGACCATTTTTCGTTCAAACTTACCGCTTGAAGTCAAAAAATATCCATAGACCTGTTCCTGTTGCCAGTTGATGTCACGCGGCATAAAGGCAAATATATAACATTTGTTGCTGCCTTCCCGCAGTAATTGCTTGATGAACCCTGTGCGAGAACCGAAAGGCTGAGACGAGGAAGCAGGACCATCGGACAATATGCCAACTAAAGGTCCTAGCTGCACCTCGTCATTCTGTAGATTGCGTAAATAGACACCGCCTGATTTCGGAACCTTGATAGCGCTTTTTACGCCTGAGGCGAGATATAGGTGATTTCCGGCGCGCTTGATGGGCTTGATCATGGTCGGGGTGGCATCTTTACCGAGCCTTAAGCGTATATTTTTTTTCCCGGTTAACTTCAAGCTTTTCATCAGTGCACCTGATACATATACAACTCTTTGGGGCTGCTTAGTGAAATGCACATTGCAAAAAGTGAGACTCATTTATGAATCCTCCTTAGGAACCATTGTTATCATTCTCCCGTTTGTAACGGAGCTGTCCGTAGATAGGGATGGTATCCGTCGTTGTGTGAGCAGTAGATGGCGCGCATAAGACAGTGGATTCTCGGCGGCGAGCTTAGCAGCCCGGCGGTCGCCCGTCAGCCGGAATACCGTGCGCCCTGGCTTGGAATTTGCTTCTAGTAAATGAATCCGACCGCTCGAATCAATACCGAAATCAAGGCCGAGTTCTCCAAGCCTGCCGCATGCAGCCTCCAGTAGTGGAGGCAAGTATGCAGCTTCTGCAGCAAGCTCACGCATGATGTCTTTTCCACCCTGACCATATTCTGCAAGCAAAAAAGGCAGGGGAGAAACAGCTGTTCCGCCGCCATGCAGGTTCGAAGTCAGCGAACCTTGGTTACCCAGCCGTACGGCCATGCCGGTAAGAGTCCAGCGGCCAAGGCCATTCTTTTGCATCAATACACGCACATCGAACGGTTGCCCCTTACTATTAGTTAGGTGCAGGAAAGGCTGTATAATATAGCGGCGTGAGCCGATAAATTCATGAATCCAGTTCAGTCCTTCAGCCTGTGAGTCGAAAACATATTGAAATGGTGTATTTGTTCCGTCACGCCCTCGTACTCTCATGCCTCTGTTCTGCAGTATGGAATGTAATGTACGTTTGCCATGGGTGCCGGCCTTGGGCTTTAGAAAAACTCCATATTCTCTTTCAGCAAGCATTGTACTTAACCTGCGGGTACCGGTATAGAGTACAGTTTCCGGCAGTATTGCCGCTGCTCTCCGGTCGCGCTTCAATATCTCATGTACACCCCATTTATCTGGCAAACCTCGAGACCAAGGTAGAGAACGATGAAGAGAAGAAAGTGCAGCGGAAGCTTCTTTTCTTTCTTTCGGACCTTCGTGAAAACAGCGATTATAGACAATATCTGGCGGTGAAGAAGTGGTATTCTGCCAGCTTCCATCTTTCCAGGTATAGCCGGTAATGGAGGAACCGTCTGCCGCTACTCCGTCTGGATGAAATACGAGGACTTTTAGGCTGTATAGAGGAGCTGCCCGGCATAAATGACTGCAAAACTCTGGCTCGGCGATCGGTGGATTCCCGTTGCGGCGGCCTGTCATAATGCCGAGGAACCCCACTTCTTTTTCAGTCATCGTGTCCTCCTTATAAACCGGCCAAGTAGCGGCAATATAAAATCATTTGCTTGACGGACGGTCTTATTTTTTGGTCGTTTAACGGTGTATTATCGTTCTTGGAGGGCTTGGAGTTAACCTCTAAGAGCCATATTCGTCCTGATTGATCCAGTGCCAGATCGATTCCGAGCTCTCCGAAATGAGCGGGGATAAAGGTTTCGACCCCTCTTGCAATGGCAAGTGCTGCTCTGGGCAGCTGAAGCTGAACGTTTTCTTTTGCGCCCGGAGGAAGACTGCTCTTGCTAATCGCTTCTTTCACTGTGCTGAGACTGCCACCTCTAGCTAAATTAGACACGAAGTGATTGCTTCCGGCGGTGCGGGCGACAATGGAGGTAACTCCCCATTTTCCGCTGCCATTCTTCTGAACAAGTGCCCGGAAATCTACAGGTCGCCTTCCTAGCTCCATCAAAGGCAATCCCTGCTGAATCTGGTATCGAGTGGTCTTCATTTTGGGAGCGATGGACTGGTACAATTTAGCGAGAGTGGTGTAGCTTTGCTTGCGTGTACCTATGGAGGTAGTAGACAATAGACGGTAACCTCCGCCTTCTTCTTTAGAGATACGAAGTATGCCTTTGCCGAGACTGCCTCGTACAGGTTTCAAAAATACACTTGGGTAATGGCTGCACATCTTCTTCATTACGGCAAAGCCGTTCAACGCATGCGATTCAGGTAAATACCGCTGCAGGGAAGGGTCTTGCGCTAAAGCTTCAAATACCTCTGTCTTGTCAAGAAATTTTTCGTTGAAGAAATGCGTTCCATATCGCGATTTTACATCCGCCAAAAAATGCTGTACGCTAGGTTTATTCTCCACCTTTCGCGTCGTTAACCGATTGTTGATTACATCGGCAATGGGCAGACTCATTTTTCTCCAACCCTCGTTGTATACCCAGCCCTGAATGGAAGAACTGCGTGTTTCCAGCGCTTCCGGGGTAAAGAAATATACATAGGCGCCTTGTGTGTGGCAGGCATTTGTCAATTCCCGGCAGAACATGGTAATGGGTCCAAACAACCTGTCGAGATTATCTGGATGGTCACGACTGACGAGCACGCCGATCAACGGTCCAAGCCGCAAGGTGCGGCTTACAGAGCTGTAAGAAACGTTGAGGGTTTGTCGGTGTTTCCATCCGGTCCGCCGCGCCAGTCCTTCGCTTACACGCAGGATGTCGGATTTGGGAGCCGAGATAATGGTAACCTCCTGCCGGAAAGAGCCGAATGCCAGCTGGAGTGTTCCGTGAGACGGGATTTTGAGTCTTTTCATGGATTTTTCGCCAAGCATTATAGCGTTTTCCTGCAGGATGCCCGAGTTGACCGTATGGACCGGGATCTTGAATTGGGACATCGTGGATCTCCTTCCGGTAGGCAGCATGATGCCGGCAATTTGGTAGCTAAGGGTTACATATCATTCATCATATGGAGACAGATGACCCTTGGTGATTGACCTAATCGCTAAAAACCTTGCCCAGTCATTTCATAAGCTCGGCCCAAGAAGCGAAACAAGTATGGAATGAGCGAATATTGGAAACTAAAGCAGCGTGGATTCAGGAAGCGGCTGCTAACAAAACTTAAGCGTATGTTTTCGGAGTGAGTTTTTAGAGCAGAGTAGATTCAGGAAGCAGCTGTTACAAAACCTAAGCGTAAGCTTCCGAAGTGAGTTTTGCACGAAGACGATCTGAGGAGTGTACGCTAACAAAACTTTTAGGAGGAATCATAATGAGCATTCACGACAAAGCACATGAACTGGCGAAAGCCATTAAAGAGAGCAGCGAGGTATCGGACATCAGAAATGCCATGAAGGTCGTAGAAACGGATCCTGAAGCGAAAGCGATGCTGGACAATTTCCGCCAAGGTCAGATGGAGCTGCAACAACGGATGATGAGCGGAGAAATGCCTCCACAAGAAGAAATGGAAAAGATGGAGAAGCTGTTCGAGGTGCTTAATTTGAATCTTGGCATTCGTCGTCTGTTCGATGCGGAACGCCGTCTGAGCGTTGTAATCGAGGATGTAAATAAAATTATCACCGAGAGTTTGTCCCAATTGTACGGTGAATAAATTTCAGCAATGAAAATCAAAAGAGGGTGTTCCCGAAGCCGATGGCTCTGGAAGCACCCTCTTTCTTGTGGCTGTGACTATATGGCTAGCCTAAGCTCAAGCTCGACCTCAACCTCAACCTCAACCTCAACTAATCTTGTTTACCTTCGACTGCGCAGAGAAGAATACCAGCTGCCAAACCTAAGCGGCGATCAAGCTTGCCTTTTCGATCCTCCGAGAAGTCAGCCATAATTTTGGTGACAAATGGATTGAAATTTTGCTTGAAGGCAGGGATCGTAGTATCATCCATCTCGATATTATATTTCTGCGGAATAATAGCGATGAAGCGGCGCAGTAAAGCCATCGCGGTGCTGTCTTCCTTGATTTTTCCGATTTCCTGATCATGACGGTCAAGAATAATCCATTCATCCTTCAAAATAGATTTGAGACCCTTACGGCGAAAAGCACCAATATGCTCACCGGACTCTGTATCGTGTACATCATAAGTAGCGCTAAAATCGACGACGCTACGGGCTTTTATGCGCAGAAGCTCCTTCTGCATAGATTCATCCGTATAAAGTGCAATGTCTTCTTTAAGCTTGAACGCTTTCATTTGTGAATAGAGCACAAGCTGCTCAGAGCTGTCAAAAATATGAAGTTTCGCACCCATGATCGAAAATACCTTTTTGCGAATTATGTATTCGGTATGATTATAAGCTGCATTCAATTCAAAAACGCCTCCCCTAAATGAAATCATCATCTCATATATAAGCGTCTCTTGCTATATAAATGCTAACCTTTTATACATAATTTTGAAAAGGTTATATTTTTTAATGGACTTGTCTCATATTACGGGCCTCATGTTCATAGAGTAGAGATATAGATTCAATCGAATATCCTGTCTACGAAGGAGCTGTTATTAATGAGAAAAAGAAACAAGTTCAAACACGGTGTCTATCTCTTGCTGGCGTTGGCCATGCTTTTGTATGCACTGCCGAAGCTTTCGCTTGCGAATGGACCGAGTTGGGTGTTTGGTTTTGGAGTCGTCTGGTCACTTTTTGCGTTTATGGTCATTGCGGCACATCTGCATTTTATTATCGGGGTTGATGAGGAAAAGACCAAACGTTTGGAAGCTGTGCGAAAAGAAAAGCTGGAGCAATGGCAGACAAAGTGGAATGAAGAAACTAGAGTTTCGCAAAGATAATAGAGTTGGGGTCGATTACTAAAAAAGCTAGATTAGCTTCAGGTCTCTCGAAAAGCACGGCAGTCGTGCAAAGAGAGGCATAAGTGCCTTAGAATGTTGCGGAAAGCGCAGAAGTGGCGAAAGAGAGGCATAAGTGCCTCAGAATGCTGCGGAAAGTGCAGAAGTGGCGAAAGAGAGGCAAAAATGCCTTAGAATGTTGTAGAAAGCGTAGGAGTGGCGAAAATAGAGGCATAAATACCGTAGAATGCCGCGGAAAGCGTAGAAGTAGCTAAAAGAGAAGTATAAATACCGTAGAATGCCGCACAAAACGCACAAGTACACAAAAGAAAGGTATAAATACCGTAGAATGCCGCGGAAATCGCACAAGTAGCCAAAAGAGAGGTATAAATACCGTAGAATGCCGCGCAAATCGTAAAAGTAGCCAAAAGAGAGGTATAAATCCCGTAGAATGCCGCGGAAATCGCACAAGTAGCCAAAAGAGAGGTATAAATCCCGTAGAATGCCGCGCAAATCGTAAAAGTAGCTAAAAGAGAAGTATAAATACCGTAGAATGCCGCGGAAATCGCACAAGTAGCCAAAAGAGAGGTATAAATACCGTAGAATGCCGGGCAAAACACCAAAGTAGCCAAAAGAAAGGTATAAATACCGTAGAATGCCGCGCAAAATACCAAAGTAGCCAAAAGAAAGGTATAAATACCGTAGAATGCCGGGCAAAACGCAAAAGTAGCCAAAAGAGAGGTATAAATACCGTAGAATGCCGCGCAAATCGTAAAAGTAGCCAAAAGAGAAGTATAAATACCGTAGAATGCCGGGCAAAACACCAAAGTAGCCAAAAGAGAAGTATAAATACCTCAGAATGCCGAGCCAAGCGCAAAAGTCACACAAAGAGGCATACAAAAAAGACACACTCATACGAAAAAGCCCACTAGCCTAAGCCAGTGGGCTTTAATATGCCCCCTGTATTGCTTGCAGGGGGTTAAATGTTATTTTCTCATTGGTGAGATCTCTTCCAGCCTTCTTTTCTTCGGCAGATATCCGTTTACCAAGAGCCGCGTAATACCACACTGCAGGAACGAGGACCGCGAGTATAAAAAGAAATTGCATAAGCTCAGCTCCTTTCACGTCGATAGTATAAACTTTTTTCCTGATCGTAGAGAGGATGGACATAATCCTACCATCCTACCATCATCCGACCATCATCCGACCATCCCATCCACGTGTTAAGCAAAAACAATCCGATTACTTTTTACTGACCGAGCATTGAACTTCAAATACATAACTGGCGCTTCCCTGAGGCCATCTTGCATGGATGATATATAGGTGTCTGCCGCTACCTGCTGCGAGTTGAAAACTGTTTTTGTCCACGGAAAGGGCTTCGTCCGGTCGTTCCTCACCAGGAAATGAAGCCATAACCTCCATCTCCTTGGGTGCATATGAGAATTCGAGTTCTACCTGATCACCGCTGATGGCTTTGGGATGTACCTTCTGTATGGAAACCAGCTCAACGTTAGAAGCTATATCCACGCATACGCCTTTGCCATTGTCGTTCCAGCAATAAGAGCCTTGAATAGCCTCGAACTGTTCACCGCCAACAGTAACTTGAACGCTTGGGGGCTGTGGGTTAACAGTGTCTTCTGATGAATTCTTATCTTCATTAAAAGTTGATTGAAACAAGTCCAATAGATCCTTTTTGCTGGTATCTGACAGGCGATAGTGGCCCATTTGTCCTGATTTAATGAGTAACCCATTGTTACTTCCGACGATCCAAAAAGACAATTCATAACTTATGCCATCCTTCATGTTCAGAGTGGTTCTGTAATCGCTGGGAGCAATATCTAGTTGTCCTCTATCATATTCAGCAGTAGTTATGGCTTGAACGAAACGTTCAAAGGAGGATGTATCCGAAATAGTGGCCATTGGCTGTTTTCTTTCAATTAAGTTAATAGAAACTATATTATTTGCATCCAGCTCTATCTGGTCTGCTTGTTTTATTTCGTTTCCCGTATTTCCACAGCTGACCAGTCCTATGAAAAGCAAAGTAAGGGTAAGTAGTAATAAAGCGGTCTTGTTCATATCTTCAATGCTCCTTTACACATTCATTAATTCTCAGACTATAAAAAAGAGGAAAAGGTTGCTAAATAAAGGCAGCGAATTTTTAAGGTCAGCTTAAAACGCATCAGAGATATTCAGTTTCGAAAAATGGGATTTTCAGGTGGATTTCAAACCTGCTATGTGGCAATACCTACCTTAATCGTAGATTGTGTAAGGAGAGTGAAATTCGAATCCGAAGCTTATGAATCGGTTGTACTGAGCCATTCTATCGTTGTATAATAGGTACAGTATAGTACAGATCGGAGCATGGGGGTGTAACAGTTGGAAGGTCAAGGCGATGCGATTACTAAACACGAGCAACTGCTGCAGCATATTGAAAGTCTTAAGGTAGGCACCAAAATATCTGTTCGCAAGCTCGCCAAAGAAATGTTAGTCAGCGAAGGGACTGCTTACCGTGCAGTGAAGGAAGCTGAGAATCTCGGGATAGTCATCACGAAGGAACGGATTGGTACAGTTCGTGTAGAAAAGAAACCTCGGAACATTTCAGAGCAGCTGACGTTTGGCGATGTAGTTGATATTGTTGAAGGGCATGTGCTTGGCGGGGCAAGTGGACTAAATAAACATCTGCATAAATACGTGATCGGGGCGATGAAGGTCGATGCGATGATCCGTTATATAGACGCTGACAGTCTGTTGATTGTGGGTAACCGTGATGATGTTCACTCTCTGGCGCTGGAGCAGGGTGCAGGGGTTCTGGTGACAGGGGGCTTCGGGACGAGCCGTGAAGTGAAGGCATTGGCAGACGAGCTGGATCTTCCCATTATTTCTTCGAGACATGACACGTTTACCGTCGCTTCAATGATTAACCGTGCTATTTTTGATAGATTGATAAAGAAAAAAATTATGCTGGTAGAGGATATTATCGACAGCAAACCGCGCCTGAATACGTTAAAAATCTCTAGCACCGTCGGCGAGCTACGACAGGTTTCTGAGGAAACTGGAGAGCAGCGCTTTCCCGTTACGGATGAATGGAACCGAGTCATTGGCATTATCGGTCGCCGTGATGTAGAGGAATTGACGGAAGGGCAGATCATTGAAAAAGCGATGATTCGCAGTCCGGTTACGGCTGCACTGCAAACCTCACTAGCCTCCGCGGCCCAGATCATGATGTGGGAAGGCGTGGATTTTCTGCCCATAGTGGACCGTAACCGCAAACTGGTAGGCTCCCTAACCCGTAAAGAAGTGCTGCAAAGCTTACGCGATGTTCGGAACCAACCTCAGCTGGGAGAGACTTTTGATCATCTCATTTGGAATGGTTTTGCGGATGAGCGGGACGAAGAGGGACGATTGTTCTTCCATGGCTTTATTACGCCGCAGATGGCCACGGATCTTGGGACGATTTCTGAGGGGATATTGTCTACGCTTATGACGCTTTCGGCATTTAAAGCAGCTAAGGACATCACAGGAAATGATTATGTACTAGATAATATGTCCACTTATTTTATCCGACCGGTACAGATCGAACACGCGATCATTGTAATGCCGAGACTGCTCGAAATCAGCCGCCGTACCTGTAAGCTTGAGATTGAGATCAGCCACTCGGATACTCTGGTAGCCAAAGCTGTTCTGATGCTGCAATCCATTGATCATGGCTAAAGAATGGTTTGCTAGCTGGATAGCATCCGGTAAATAGGATCGTATACATGCTAAATAGACTGCCCTCATCATTGATTGAGAGGGGAGTCTATTTTATTCTTTTCCTATTCCGTCAGAGCAGCAGCTAGGCTTTTGACTGGTGTTGTTCCTGGCTGCGGCTACGGCTGTAAAACTATAGCTGCGTAGACCCGAGAAGATGTTGAACGCACCAATCAGCAGAAAGACAGCTTCAACAATGATATTAACGGTAGAGCCGCGAAACAAAAACATGGATATCAAGGACAGCGTTACGAGCATAGCACCGAGCATCACATTCATGACGGAGCGTTTCAGCCCTTTATCTTGGGGATTTAAGGCACGGCGGGAGGATATGCTGAACACAGCGGCACCGATTACAAAGATCACCAGCAGGATAAACAATAAATACTTGATAAATAAAACCATGGACAGCCAGCTCCTTTATCGTGTCTTGCAGTAGCCAAGAAGTAATTTCCACGTCTGTCCATTATTGTATCACACGATGGCTGTCAGCTGCGCTTAAAAGGACTGATTTCTACCCAGATTTGCAGGACACCTTCCATGACGAGCATGGTTCGGATTTTGACAGAGTATTCCTTGTCACGCACAATGTATAGCTTGCCATCCAACAGCAGTCTAACCAGTTTGCTGTCAGTATCAATATCGAACATGCTGCGGCCGCGCATCGGTTCCAGATCTGAGCCCATTTGGCTTATGATTAATTTTACAGTTACGGGGTCAAGTGGGGTATCTTCTTTGGATTTGCTTTCCTCCGATCGAATTTTGATTTCTCTGATCACGGTTGAGGTATTATTGTATTTTTTGAGTGTCTGAATATCTTTTTGATATTGCTCGATCTGTACACGCAGATCTTGATTATGAAGCCATAATACGTTATATCCTACATGGTAAATAGCATTGTATATGACAGCTCCTACGACGATCCCTAGCATGAATATAGCGGAGATCTGGGTGAATCTGCGAAAACGACTGAATGGTGGAACTCTCACTGGCGTTACCCCCTGCCGCACACCCATTTTACTAGCTCACTGCCCATATGGGCTCCTAGAAAAGCGAAGGCAAGATACATGATTTGTTTGATGGCGGGGGAGAGGTTGCCTCCAATCATGTTACTTTCAATGACCCGTAAGGGATCCATAGTACCTCCTACAGCGGCTGCTAGTGCCCATATTTTAATCCGATCTGCCACATCCAGCATCGTTTGCGTCGGCGGTTGCAGGGATACAACGGCGCCGATTCCGCCGAGCATAGCTCCGCCAAGCACGATGCCGAAGGCGATAAAGAAGTCGAGGATAGCTTTGCTCATAAAAATGCTCATACAGGCCCCTTCCCGGACGAGGCATTTACAAGCTTTGCCTGTCCTTATGCTCTTAATCCATTGTATGGGCGGGTCCCCCTTTAATATGATAAAATAGTTTCATCTTATGTTTGATTTTTGCAGTAGAGAGGAAGTGGGGTTATGAGCCCTTTCGTGCATTTGCATGTGCACAGCGAATACAGTTTACTGGACGGGGCGGCGCGCATTACCGATCTCGTGCGCCGGGCCGGCGAATACGGCATGAAGTCGCTGGCGCTTACGGATCATGGAGTGATGTACGGGGCCATCCCTTTTTATAAAGCGTGTAAAGAGAATGGAATCAAGCCGATTATTGGCTGTGAAGCTTATTTAACCGCGGGTTCACGCCGTGAGCGGGGCAGTCGAAAAGATCAACCGATCTACCACTTGATTCTGCTCGTCAAGAATGAAACCGGCTACAAGAACCTGATGAAGCTGATCTCTATCGGCCATCTGGAAGGCCATCATTATAAACCCCGGATCGATATGGAAGTGTTGGCAGCTCATTCAGAGGGGATTATCTGCCTTAGTGCTTGTCTGGGCGGAGAAGTGCCGCAGCATCTGCTGCATGGTCGTGATGAGGAGGCGCGAAAGGCTGCGCTGCGATATAAGGCGATTTTTGGCGAAGATTTCTATCTGGAGCTGCAAGACCACGGGATCTCTGAGCAAAAGAGAGTGAATCCCAAGCTGATCGCCCTTGCCGGGGAATGTGAAATTCCACTTGTGGTGACGAATGATGTCCATTATTTGGCGAAGGAAGATGCTGAGGTTCAGGATGTGCTGATCTGCATCGGAACAGGCAAAACGGTGGATGATGAGGAACGTCTCAAGATCGGAACAGATCAGCTGTTTCTAAAAAGCAGCGAGCAAATGGCGGCATTGTTTCCGCATGTGCCGCAGGCTATCGCCAATACCTTATTGATCGCAGAAAAATGTAATTTGGAGCTTACCTTTGGCAATCATATTCTGCCTGCCTATTCTCCGCTCCCTGAAGGCATGGATTCCGCTGCTTATTTGCGTGAGCTGTGCTGGAAGGGGATGGAGGAACGATATATAGATACACCGCAATGGGCTACACCTGAGCAAAGAGAGACGGCTGAGAAGCGTCTCACCTATGAGCTGGGCGTTATCGAGAGTATGGGCTTCAGCGATTATTTTCTAATTGTGTGGGATTTTATTGCTTATTGTCATCGTCAGGGAATTGCTACGGGACCCGGACGGGGATCTTCCGCGGGTAGTCTCACCGCATACGCTTTGCGAATAACTGACGTGGACCCATTGAAATATAACTTGCTCTTTGAACGTTTTCTAAATCCAGAACGGATCACCATGCCGGATATTGATATCGATTTTAGCGATGAACGGCGTGATGAGGTTATTGGTTATGTAGTGGAGAAATACGGCAAAGAACATGTGGCGCAAATTATTACTTTCGGAACTATGGCTGCACGGGCTGCCGTTCGTGATGTAGGCAGGGTGCTGAATTTGCCTTATAACGAGGTAGACAAAGCTGCCAAGCTTATACCTGGACAACTAGGGATCAGCCTTGCCAGGGCGCTGGAGAGTACACCAGATCTTAAAGCACTGTATGATAGCAATCCAAAGATTAAAGGGTTGCTGGATATGGCTATGAAGGTCGAGGGCATGCCCCGCCATGCTTCGACACATGCCGCTGGGGTTGTTATCTCGAAAGGTCCGTTGACCGATGCAGTCCCACTTCAGGAAGGTAACGAAAGTACGGCGTTAACCCAATACTCTATGGAGCATTTGGAGAGCGTCGGGCTGCTGAAAATGGATTTTCTGGGTTTGCGCACGTTGTCGATTATCGAACGCTGCATGAATTCGATTAAAGAAATGAGCGGAAGTGTTCCAGATTTCCGTGTCATCCCAGATCATGATCCAGCTACGTATGAAATGCTTGGTGCTGGTGAGACAACAGGGGTCTTCCAGCTGGAGTCGGCGGGCGTTAGACGAGTACTTAAAGATCTGAAGCCTAACGGCTTTGAAGATATTGTATCGGTTCTAGCGCTGTATCGTCCGGGTCCGATGGAATTTATCCCGAAATATATAGCAGGCAAACACGGTGAGATTGAAGTAGAGTATCCACATTCTGATTTGAAGGCTATTTTAGCGGACACCTATGGGATCATTGTGTATCAGGAACAGATCATGCAGATTGCTTCTCTGATGGCGGGCTTCTCGTTAGGAGAAGCGGATCTGCTCCGTCGAGCGGTCTCTAAGAAAAAACGTGAGACTCTGGATAAGGAACGGAGCCATTTTGTTCAAGGCAGCTTGCAGCAGGGGTATAATGAAACGGATGCGAATGCTGTTTATGATATGATCGTGCGCTTTGCCGATTACGGCTTCCCGCGTGCTCATGCCGCGGCTTACGGAGTGTTGGCTTTCCAGACAGCTTATCTCAAGGCACATTATCCGGTGCAGTTTATGGCGTCTATGTTGACCGCTGTAATGGGCACTCACCGCAAGGTAGCGGAGTATGTGCTGGACTGCCGCCGCACGGGCATCGGCGTGTTGCCGCCGGATGTGAACGAGAGCGGCGTATTGTTTACTCCGGTTCCAGGCGAAGGAACCGGAACCGGGCATATCCGCTTTGGACTCGCAGCCATTAAGAACGTCGGCACGCTGGCAGTGGAGAACATTATGGCGGTCCGCAAGGAGCGTCCGTTCGACAGTCTGCTAGATTTCTGTCGACGTGTGGACCTGCGGGTCTGCAATAAGCGGGTAGTGGAATCATTGCTGCAGGCGGGAGCTTTTGACTGTCTGCCGGGTCACCGCGCCCAGCTGCTGGCTATGCTGGACGAGACGGTTGACGCTGCATTGAAGTGGCGCAAGGAGCGGGATGAGCTGCAAATCCAGCTGTTCGACGATTTGGTGGAGACACCGAACTGGGAAATCCGCTATCCGGATATCCCTAAGTTCACCATTGGCCAGCAGCTGGAGATGGAACGTGAGCTGCTGGGGTTATATCTTTCGGGCCATCCGCTTGATGATAGCGCGGAGCTGCTTGAGGAGCCCGGTATGCAGCGGCTGATGGATCTTGGTGAAGCCGCGGATGAGAGCCAGACGGTTACGGCCGGAATGGTCGTATCCGTTAAGGAAATTACGACGAAGCAAGGAAAATCGATGGCCTTCGTCGAATGGGAAGATCAGATCGAGCGCTGCGAGGTCGTGCTCTTCCCTGAGGTGTGGAAGCGAAGCCGCAGCTTGATTGCCAAGGGCGCGCTGCTGGCCTTGCGCGCCAAGGTGCAGCAGGAAGACGAAGGCTTCAAGCTGCTGGCCGAGGAAGTGGCGCTGCTGTCTGCGGAGGCTCTCCGCGGGCTATTGCAGCGCCGTAGTGCCGCCGCGTCCCGCTCGTACAGCGCGGGACGCTCGGCCTCGGCAGGAGCGCCGCCACGCGGCGCAGCTCCTGCTTCCCGGACCAGCGGTGCCGCCACTGGTCCGGCTGCCAGACCAGCAGGCGGCACAACGCCGCCTGCAACAACTGCACAGGCCGCGCCAACAACAGCGGCGACCTCAGGCCAGCGTGTCTTTATCAAGATCACGCCGGCCTCAGAGAATGCAGCGTTGCTGTCGCGCCTGAAAGAGCTACTGCAGAATCATCCCGGTCCAGCTGCGACGCTTCTGTTCTATGAACAGGATCAGAAGCTCCTAGCTCTTAGCGATAATTATCGAATTAAGCCGTCCGAGGAACTTTTCGCGGCGATCGAGGTTATGCTGGGTGCAGGTACGGTAAGAATAAAATAAGAACAATTCTCCCCTTTTCCGCATACATTAGGAAACCACAGGGCACATCCCTGTACGGAAAGGGGAGTCGCAGCATGTCCTATCAAATGGCAGTAGATCTGTTGGAACGCAGAGGTGTATCACTTTCCTCCATTGCTGAAATCGTATATATTTTACAATCGGTTTATTATCCTGGTTTAACCAAGGATGAATGTCTGTCCAGCGTCAAGTCTGTTTTGGGCAAAAGAGAAGTGCAGTATACTTTAATGACAGGTGTTGCTCTTGATGAATTAGCCGAGAAAAAACTGCTTCCACAGCCGCTGCAGGCGGTAATGGAGGCTGATGAATCCCTCTACGGAGCGGACGAGACTCTGGCGCTTGGTATTACAGGGGTATATGGGATGATCGGACTGACAGGTTTTGGGTATTTGGACAAAATAAAGCTTGGAATCATTGGTGAACTGAACGATGATAAAGGTAGGATTCATGTATTCTTGGATGACCTTGTTGCCGGCATTGCTGCCGCCGCTTCCGCCAGAATTGCTCATCGGCATGAAGGGGCAAAAGTATATCCTTTAGGCACGGACAAGGAATAATTGAGCCCCTTTATTTCGTTTGAACAAGTTCCTCAGTCTTGCTTCCTATGCCCTACTCCTGTTGCGGGAAAAAAGAAAACTGTGTTATCATAATTCCATTATACGGGATACGGCTGGGAATTAAGATTGGGGAGGCCTTGCAGGGCATGTGGACGGTAATATATATCGCGCCGACCGCCAGAGTGGCGGATATGATTAAGAGTAAGCTAACAGAAGAAGGTTTTTTGGTAGAATGCCGTCCAATCAATATGTCCAAGCAGCAGTTTGAGATATTGGTTCCTTCAGGTGAACTGGAGGAAGTACAGGAAGTCCTTAATCTTATTCTGCATCCCTGAGTTTCTTACAAGACAAAAGTCATGACAGCGGCAAGCTGCATAACGCAAATAAACGGCTGAAGAGGTGCGGGTGTGTTCAAAGATTTATTTCAGAAGAAACGGAAGTACGCGACTATTCCTTCAGAACGTCTGGAGCGGAGCGGCGGGCCTGCGGAAGGCGAACGCCCCAAACGTGAAATCCCTGAAGGATTAATGAGCAAATGTAATAAATGCGGAACGATCCAGTATAGTAAGGAATTAGAGAAGAACCTAAAGGTATGTCCTACTTGTGGTCACCACATGCGCCTAAATGCTGTGGAGCGCATTGCGATGACATTAGACCCTGAGGGCTTTATTGAGTTTGACAGTGAAATGTATTCTATCGACCCGCTGAAATTTCCGGGTTACGCTTCCAAAGTGGAGCAACAGCAGCTGAAATCTGGACAAACTGAAGCCGTAATTACGGGTCAGGGTTCCATTGGTGGCCATCCAGTCATCGTAGCTGTGATGAATTTTGAATTTTTCTCAGGCAGTATGGGCTCTGTAGTAGGTGAGAAGATCACCCGTGCGATAGAAGAGGCCACGGAGCAACAGCTTCCACTCCTTATTTTCTCTACTTCAGGTGGAGCGAGAATGCAGGAGAGTATTCTTAGTCTAATGCAAATGGCGAAGACCAGCGCTGCGCTGGCTCGTTTTAACGAGGTTGGAGGTCTTTACATCTCGATAATTACGGATCCTACTACCGGTGGAGTATCTGCGAGTTTTGCCAGCCTTGGTGATATAATTATTGCAGAGCCTGGAGCGGTATTTGGTTTCGCAGGACGTATAGTCATTGAGCAGACCATTCGCCAGAAGCTTCCGGATGATTTCCAGACCGCTGAATTTAATCTTCAGCATGGGTTGCTTGATATGGTCGTGCACCGCAAAGAAATGCGCGCTACATTGACTAAAATTTTGGAGCTGCATGACGTGAAAGGGGGATTTTAGGTTGGCAGGAGAGTTGCCTTTTGAAATGCCTCTGGTAGAAATGCGCAAGAAGATTGCTGAACTGAAACAGTTTGGCGAAGAGAAGGGTATTGATTTTACGGACGAGGTAGCTAGGCTGGAAGAGCGATACCGTGTGCTGGAGGAAGAAATATATTCTAATATCTCTCCTTCGCAAAAAATGCATTTGGCTAGACATCAAGGACGTCCGACTTCCCTTGATCTTATGGGGCAGATCTTCACAGATTTTATTGAGCTCCACGGTGATCGGATGTTTGGGGATGATCTTGCTATTGTAGGCGGCATCGGTAAACTAAATGGGTTGCCGGTTACAGTTATTGGCCAGCAGCGCGGTAAAGACACCAAAGAGAATATTTTACGATTCTTCGGCAGTGCACACCCTGAGGGCTTCCGTAAAGCGCTGCGTCTGATGCAGCAAGCGGACAAGTTCAAACGTCCCATTATTACCTTCGTGGATACGAAAGGTGCATACCCAGGCAACACAGCCGAGGAAAGAGGTCAATCCGAAGCGATTGCCCGTAATTTACGCGAGATGTCTCAGTTTGGTGTCCCTGTAATCTGTGTGGTCATCGGTGAAGGCGGAAGCGGTGGCGCCCTGGCATTGGCGGTTGGAAATAGAGTGCTCATGCTGGAACATGCCATTTATTCGGCGATATCTCCAAACGGAGCGGCCTCTATTCTGTGGAAGGATGCTTCGAAGGCTGATCAAGCGGCAGAAGCCATGAAGATAACGGCTGCTGATCTGCTTGAGATGGAAGTTATAGAAGAGATCGTACCAGAGCCTAAAGGCGGCGCTCATCGGGATTACGAAGCAACGGCAGCGGCGATTAAGGATGCATTATGGCGGCATCTGCAGGAGCTAACCCAGATGAACTCAGTGGAATTGAAGGATGATCGATACCGTAAATTCCGTAAAATTGGTGAGTTTGCAGAGGCTCAGCAGGAACAAATTTTCATTGAAGAAGAAGTGAAGTCAGAAGTGTAAAAGTGCAAAATCATTTGCACTTTAAGACATATAGCTATACTTAGTGGGTCTTTTGGATATAGTGTAAAATATACAATTTATTGGAATTAAAATAATCTCGATCCACTAACGGGATTATTTTAATTTTTTTTATGTTTACAGAAAATTCGACTTAAAGTTACACCCAAAAGTGCCTACAACATTGATTTTGTGTCTGGTTTGCAGTAATATTCATAAGGGCGTACTTAAAGGCACATGTGACAAAGTTCCTATTTTATTAGTTAGCCTTGTAGTAGATTTTGTAGTTGGAAAAAGTGAGACAGAGAGAACGAAAAAACGGAGGAAAACCTAATGCGGAAAAGTAAAATTGTATGTACGATCGGACCTGCGAGTGAATCGTTGGAGAATATCAAAAAATTGATTTTGGCTGGTATGAATGTGGCCCGTCTGAATTTCTCCCACGGCGATTTCGAAGAGCACGGTGCTCGGATCAATACGATCCGTCAAGCATCTAAGGAACTGAACAAAACAGTTGCTATCCTGCTCGATACTAAAGGACCGGAGATTCGCACAGGCAAGCTGGAAGTAGAACCGATTGAACTTGTTCAGGACGAGTACCTGACACTGACTACGGAAGAGATCCTTGGTAATCAAGATCGTATTTCCATCACGTACAGCGAACTTCCTAACGATGTTCAAGTAGGATCCACAATCCTTATTGATGACGGTCTGATTGGTTTGACAGTTGTCGACATTCAAGGTACAGAAATCAAGACCCGTATTGTAAACGGTGGTACGATTAAGAGCAAGAAGGGCGTTAACGTACCAGGAGTAAACATCTCCTTGCCGGGTATTACGGAAAAAGACACCAACGATATTCTTTTTGGTATCGAACAGGACATCGATTTTATCGCCGCTTCCTTCGTTCGCAAAGCTAGCGACGTTCAGGAAATTCGTGAGCTGCTTGAGAAAAACAACGCTTCTCACATCCAAATCATTTCCAAAATCGAAAACCAACAAGGTGTTGACAACCTTGATGAAATTTTAGAAGCTTCTGACGGCCTGATGGTTGCTCGTGGTGACCTTGGTGTTGAAATCCCAGCTGAAGATGTACCTTTGGCTCAAAAATTGATGATTCAAAAATGTAACGTTGCTGGTAAACCAGTTATCACAGCTACACAAATGTTGGATTCCATGCAACGCAACCCACGTCCTACTCGCGCTGAAGCAAGTGACGTAGCAAACGCTATTTTAGATGGAACAGATGCAATCATGCTTTCCGGAGAAACTGCTGCTGGTAAATATCCAGTAGAATCCGTACTTACAATGTCCCGCATTGCTGAGAAAGCGGAATCCGCTCTGAACCACCATGAAATCTTCATGAAACAACAAACTGCACAAGAAACTACAGTTACAGAAGCAATCAGCCAATCCGTTGCAATTTCTGCTTTGGATCTGAACGCTAAGGCTATCATTTCTTCGACTGTAACAGGTCATACTGCACGCGTTGTTTCCAAATACCGTCCTAAAGCACCAATCATTGCCGTTACAACACAAGAAAGAACTATGCGTCAATTGTCCCTCGTTTGGGGCGTAACGCCAGTGTTCGGACAAGTTGCATCTTCCACAGATGAGCTGCTGGAAACAGCAATCAAAGGTGGTAAGGATTCCGGTCTGGTTCAAACTGGTGACCTAGTTGTGATTACTGCAGGAATTCCACTTGGACGTTCTGGTTCCACTAACTTGGTAAAAGTAAGCACAATCGAGTAGTTTTCGACTGGCTTCACCTGTTTAACAGGTTCCATAGAGCTTAATTAAAGGGTTGTCTCAACTGTAGTGTAAATCTACAAGCGAGGCAGCCCTTTTTTCGTGTTTATCAACATATTCGATTGAAGATTATGTTAAATCCATTTATGCTGTTAGTAACAAATCTTGAATGACAGGTTCGAGAATTTTTATTTGGGGTATGTTCGTTTGACAGTAAAAGAATCCCCACGATGGTTTGGACAAGAAGGAACGGCGATAGTAGCGTTATTTTGCACCATGATTCCTCCCATATTTAGGGTAAGCCTCGGACTTTTGCCATTAATTCGACAGCAATAGAAGCAAGTAGGGGAGACGCGCGCCAGCTTTGCGATCGAGCCGTCTACCTCGGGAGCCTCCATAATCCATTCACCAGAGGTTTGTGGTCCGTTGTATCGCTGCAATGTTCGAAAAATCCAATTTCGGCTCAAATTGCGGAGCGTAATCGTCCATTTGTTGCGGCCTACCTTCGTGATGTTAGCTTTTATATGGTCTCCAGGGCTCACTGGAAGGGGAATTACCGTTTCAACATCAGGTAGGATTTCCCACCAAGCGTAATACCGGGCACGACCATTTACGAATTCATGGCCTGTTCCCGTTTGGATCAGGCTGCTGTTCTTGAAACCGTCGATTCCAATCCAAGCAGAGGAATAGGAAGGTTTAGAGGTTGGTTTTACGGAGGGAACGATCCATTCGCCGGCAATGCGGTTAAAGGTCCCCTTTTTTCCAGTGATTGTATACCCGCTCCAGTTTGTTGAAGACCAGCCGAAGCCGGAGCTTTGAAATTTGTTCGCATTAGATTTGTCTTTTAGACATGGATGATTGACCCGAATAGAATTTTGTTTATCATTCAACTTGTCCACCGCCTTTATAGTACTGCTATATTAAATGCGGTGATTACATAGGAAGTACGGGTGTTCTGCTAAAATATAAGAGAGTGCAATGCTTGATTAAGAAGCTGGAGAGGATTTGTAGCTTAAAATGGAAAAATTATCGAAGCTGCGTGGCTTTTATCTGTTTTTAGGATTGGCCGGTGGTTCATTTGGCTCATATCTAACGCTGCTGCTTGTACACAATGGACTTGATAGCGGGCAAATAGGTATACTAATGGCAACAGGCACGCTAATTGCGATCACGATTCAGCCAATATGGGGAATTGTCTCGGATCGGTATAATCAGACACGTTTGGTACTAATCCTAAGTGTGGCGATACCGGCTTTATTAGCGGTCTTTTACCGTTCGGAATATTTTATAGTGTTACTGCTGGTGTATACCCTCTCAACAATCTTTTCCTCAACACAGGCGCCTATAGCCGATTCTTACGCGATTTCAGCGGCGAAGAAGGCTGGGGCTACTTATGGTAGTATAAGGCTTATGATGAGCATTGGAGCGGCTGTGGGAGCCTATTTAGGCGGATTGTATGTATCGTCCTTCTCTGTATCCACGATATGGCTGCCCTTTCTTATGTTTAATCTAATTGCGGTTCTTATTGCATTGACGCTGCCGAAGCAGGCAGAAGAGAATCATATGATGCGGCAATCGTTTTCTCAGGGGGTTAAAAAGCTGCTGGGGAATCGGGTGTTCCTAGCGTTTTTGGGTGGCAGTTTTCTTGTGAACCAGACGATGACTGCTTTTGGAACCTACTTCGTTATCGCGTTTCAGTCGGTTGGAGGTTCAACTCGTTATGCAGGAATTGCGCTTTTTCTCGCATCTGTAACGAACGTGCCCTCCATGCTGTTTGCTTCCAAGGTAATCAAAAAGCTGGGTCGCGAGCGGACGCTGCTCCTTGGTGCACTTATTTATGTCTTGCGGTGGGGCATTCAGGTGGCATTCCCTTATCCATCCGTAATGATTGGAGTGCAGGTACTGCATGGTCTGTCATTCGGGTTCTTTTATATTGCTGCCGTTGAATATGTATCTCAGATCACCTCTAACGAGATGCAGGCGACTGGGCAAAGTGTTTTTAATATAGTGTTCTCGGGTTTTGCCGGTGTTGTTGGCAATTTATTAAATGGATTCTTGCTCAATCAAGGCGGTGTAGAAGTGATGAACCTGTCTTGTATGTTGAGTTCAATCGCAGGAGCGATGCTGCTATTTTATGTCGCCAGAAGCTCCCGAAGCAAACTATCAACGACAAAGCTATCTTCAGACGGGGCCAGGGCATAAAGCTCTCCCTGCTGCCTATGCCGAAAGGAGTATTTATAAATGGAATTACAGCAAGACGGCTTGCGAAGCCGGTGGTATGAATCGACCCTGCGTGTTCGATACCAGGAAAGTGATCAGATGGGCGTTGTGTATCATGCGAATTATTTGAACTGGTTTGAGTCTGGCCGTACGGAGTTGTTACGTCAGCTTGGCTTTACTTATCGTGAGCTTGAGAATCAGGGAGTGCTGCTTCCTGTTACCTCAGCCGATTTGCAATTTAAAAGTCCGGCGCGATATGATGATCTTATCTCCGTGTATGCGCGAATGACTACCTTTTCGGCGTTAAGAGTCGCATTTGAGTATCAGGTGCGGAGGCTCTCGGAAGCAGAAGGTAGGAATTTAGAGGGTTCAGCGGCTACTTTGGGACAATTGCGGTCGATGGACCTCCCCGGGGAACTGCTGGTTACCGGCTCGACAAATCATGTTTGGGTGAATCGAGAATGGAAGCCTGCCAGGCTGGATAGAGCCCTTCCGGAGCTGTTTCACGCGATTAAAGGAGCGCTGCGGGAAGAAAGGGGTTCTGTATGATTAGAAGCAAATGGTTGTGGGCTGCATTATTTATCATTCCTGCCGTGGAATTATTCGGCTTTATCTTTGTAGCAGATCAGCTTGGAGCATTCAAAACGCTGCTGCTTATGTTGACCACCTCGGTTATCGGTTTATTGATGATGCGTTTCGAAGGGAATAAGGTGCTGCAAGACAGCAGAACACATATGCAGGAGGGACGCGTTCCTGGCCGGACGATGCTGGATGGCCTATGCATTTTTTTCGGGGGCTTACTGCTGATCTTACCTGGTTTCGTAACGGATATTGTAGGTTTCTCCTTGGTGTTTCCGTTGACTCGGCCTTTGTATCGTATATTTTTGCTGAAGTGGATTGAGAAAAAGATGAAAAACGGCACCTTCACTTTTTACCGCCGCTAGTTATAATCAAAACAAAAACAGAGCGGATCCCGGTCATTGATAGGGATCCGCTCTGTTTTGCTATTCTAGGAATTGTAGGGTATTGTTTATTATCTTAGTCTTCCGCTGACAATATAGCTGTGTAACGCGTGAAATACACCTGCTCGGTTAAAGGCTACAAGGATAACTAGAATAACGGGACCGATGATCAGCCCAAGCATGCCGAACAGCTGCAAACCTGCAAACATACCGACCAGCATAGCAAGGGGATCAAGCCCAATGCTGCTGGCGAGCACTTTCGGCTCAAGCACTTGGCGGGTTATAAGGATAACGGCATATAGGATAGTAAGTCCGATCCCCAGTGCCAGATTGTCTGTCATGTAAGAGTATAAAGCCCAGGGAATCATTACGATTCCAACCCCTAAATAAGGCAGCAGATCCACAAAACCAATCATTAAGCCAATAGCGAAAGCAGATTTTACACCCAAGAGCAGCAACCCGATCACGACAATGACCGCTGTAATCGAGATGAGGATTAGCTGAGCCCGGAGATAGCCGAAGAGAGCTTTTCGCAGATCCCGCCAGATATCCGATACAGGCTTTAAGAACGGTGCTGGCAGCCAGCTTGTGAGTTTGGCATTATGTCTTTCCCAGCTAGTACTAATAAAAAAGGCAGCGAGAACGACCACGATAAGAATTGTACCCATACTGGGTAGAGCAGAGATCAGCTTTAAGATCACATTAAAAAATCCGGTCACCACTTGCGTAACTGCGTAACCAACTGTTTCCGTTGTTCTGCTGATATTGCTGTCAATGGTGGCGTGATAGTCAGGATTGTCGCGGTAGAACTGATTTATCTGGTTAATGATATTCTGTATGCTTGCATTCTGGCTCAAAGACAGCAGAAGATCTCTCCATTGGTCCGTATGAAGATTAAAGGTCTGCAGCAGCACGATCAATTCTTTCACTAGCCTTGTAATCATCGCGGTCAGTACTAGTGCGGTTCCGCCTATGTAAAATAGCAGCGAGAGCGACACTGCGAGCCACGCTGGGAGCTTAAGACCTTTAAGAATCAACACTAGTGGATGCATGATATAAGCGAGCAACCAAGCGAGCAGGAGGGGGTATAACAGCGGAAGCAATAAATAGATTGCCAGCAGGAGGATAGAGGTAGCCAGAACGACCCACAGGCCGCGCAGCAGTCTTTTTAATGCTAATCGGTCCATACGAAGATCTACACCTCCTTCATTCCTGCTGATGCAGGGGAATAAAAGCTCGTCTTCATATATATTCATAGAACGTATTTAAAGACTAGGAAACGGGATAAATATTGGGCTGAACCGGATGCTATAAACTAAAATCTCAACTGTGAATCAAGGGTTTAGAAGTTTTTTTCTATCTCTGTGATAAAATCATTTGATGCGCTGCAAAGCTTCCACATTGTTCACATAACCGACAAAATCCAGTATGATGAATAAAGATTCGATTACGAAAGTCAGACAACATCCTCGCCGGATATGTCCTTGAACTGCACTTATTAGATTTTTCAATGCTTTAAATTGGAAATGTTTTCATGAAACCGAGAATGCTTTTTATACCTTGTTGGCAAAGGAGAGATATGCTATGACAGCTACCAAAGGCTTGGAAGGTATCGTTGCAACAACTTCATCCATTAGCTCTATTGTGGATGGGGTACTCACTTACCGTGGTTATGATATTGATGATCTCGCAGAAAATGCTACCTTCGAAGAAACCGCTTATTTATTGTGGTTTGGCAGTCTACCAACAACACCAGAGCTGGAAGCGCTCAAACGGGATTTCAGTGCTTTCGCACGGATTCCTGAGCCAGTTATCGAGCAAATGAAGCTCTATCCAAAAGACACCAACACCATGGCAGCATTGCGGACTGCTGTATCAAGCCTTGCTCTCTATGATGAAGCGGCTGACGATATGAGTAGAGAAGCTAACGAGATTAAAGCAGTAAAACTACAGGCACAGCTCCCGACGGTTGTGGCAGCCCTATCGCGTATTCGCAAAGGTCTGGAACCTGTGGCTCCTAAAGAAGGCGTCTCGATTGCCGAGAACTTCCTGTATATGCTATGGGGAAAAGAGCCTGACAGTGTATCTGTTAAAGCGCTTGATACCGCACTTGTGCTTCATGCGGACCATGAGCTGAATGCTTCAACCTTTGCAGGCCGGGTTACGGTTGCAACCTTGTCCGATATTTATTCAGGCGTAACCTCTGCTATCGGTGCACTCAAGGGTCCACTTCACGGTGGGGCGAATGAAGCCGTTATGAAGATGCTTGAAGAGATCGGAAGTTTGGAAGCGGTTGAACCTTATATTCGTAAGAAGCTGGATAACCGTGAGAAGATCATGGGCTTCGGCCATAGAGTATACAAGAATGGTGATCCACGTGCTAAACATCTGATGAAAATGTCACTTGAACTTGGCACAATGAAGAATGATACTACGCTGTATGATATGTCCGTAAATATCGAGGAATTGATTACCGGACAAAAGGGACTTAAACCAAATGTTGATTTCTATTCGGCATCAGTTTATACACAGCTGGGTATTGAACGTGAGCTGTTCACTCCTATCTTTGCAATTAGCCGGACTTCAGGCTGGACTGCGCATATTCTGGAGCAATATACAGATAACCGTATTATCCGGCCACGTGCAGAATACACAGGTATGATTGAACAGAAATACGTTCCAGTAGACGAAAGATAAAAGGGCAGCCTTGCAGGCTGCTCCTAAAGTTTAGTAGAATGAACCCTAGAATATATGCAATAATGCATATTCATACGTAGAGAGTTTTGTTCGAGGCTTGTCCATGAGAAATTAAATCCCACAAAACTTTAGGAGGAATACACTCAAATGTTGAAACTAGAAAAATTCGATCTGCCAACAGAAGGCGAACAAATCACAATTAAAGATGGTAAACTGCAGGTTCCTAATCATCCAATCATTCCTTTTATCGAGGGTGACGGCACAGGCCGTGATATTTGGAAGGCTTCCAAACGCGTACTTGATGCAGCAGTAACTAAAGCTTATGGCGGCACAAAGCAAATCGCTTGGTACGAAGTTTTTGCTGGCGAAAAAGCCTTCAATACATATGGCGAATGGCTGCCAAATGATACATTGGAGGCAATCCGTGAATATTTTGTAGCTATTAAAGGTCCGCTTACGACTCCAATCGGAGGCGGTATTCGTTCATTGAACGTAGCTTTGCGTCAAGAGTTGGATTTGTACGTATGTCTGCGTCCAGTTCGTTATTTCGAAGGGGTTCCTTCTCCTGTTAAACGTCCTGAGCTGGTGGATATGGTTATTTTCCGTGAGAATACGGAGGATATTTATGCAGGGATTGAATATCAAGAAGGTTCTGCTGAAGTGAAGAAAGTCATCGAATTCCTGCAAAAAGAGATGGGAGTTAATAAAATCCGTTTCCCTGAAACTTCTGGTATTGGTATCAAACCAGTATCCTCCGAAGGTTCGAAACGTTTGGTGCGCGCTGCGATTGAATATGCGATCAAACACGGACGCAAGAGCGTAACGCTTGTGCACAAAGGAAACATCATGAAGTTCACTGAAGGTGCCTTCAAAAACTGGGGTTATGAAGTTGCTGAGCAAGAGTTCGGAGATAAGGTCTTCACTTGGAATCAATATGATGTGATTAAAGAACGTGAAGGTGAAGCTGCTGCCAATGCTGCTCAGAAGGATGCTGAAGCTGCAGGCAAAATCATCATCAAGGATGCCATTGCGGATATCGCATTGCAACAAGTTCTGACTCGTCCGACTGATTTTGATGTTATTGCTACCTTGAACCTGAACGGGGACTACCTGTCTGACGCGCTTGCTGCGCAAATCGGCGGTATCGGTATCGCTCCTGGAGCGAACATTAACTATATTTCTGGACATGCGATTTTTGAAGCCACTCATGGCACCGCACCTAAATATGCAGACAAAGATGTTGTGAACCCTGGTTCCGTGATTCTGTCCGGTGTAATGTTGCTGGAGCATCTGGGCTGGCAGGAAGCAGCAGATCTGATTTATAAAGGTATGGAAACAGCTATTAATAACAAGACCGTGACTTATGACTTTGCCCGCCTGATGGAAGGCGCAACTGAACTGAAATGCTCTGCATTTGCCGACGAGATTATTAATCACCTCTAAGAGACTGGCTCAACCAACTGAATATATTGAAGTTTAGCTAATACAAGCTATACCGACACCGTTCTAGGAGGAGAATCCTTGGCAATCAAACGTTATAAAATTACAGTTGTAGGTGCCGGTTTTACTGGTTCTACTACAGCTCTTATGCTTGCTCAAAAGGAGCTTGGTGACGTTGTGCTGCTTGATATCCCACAAATGGAGAACACTACCAAGGGGAAGGCACTAGATATGCTGGAAGCAGGTCCTGTACAGAAATTTGACAGTCAAATTACAGGAACCTCAAGCTATGAAGATGCTGCGGATTCAGATATTGTAATCATCACTGCAGGGATTGCCCGTAAACCTGGAATGAGTCGCGATGATCTCGTGAACACCAATGCAGGTATTGTGAAGTCGGTATGCGAGAACATAAAACGTGTAGCACCAGATTCCATTGTAATCATTCTGAGCAATCCAGTTGACGCTATGACCTATGCGGCATTTAATGCGCTGGGTTTTCCGAAGAGTCGCGTAATTGGACAATCCGGAGTGCTGGATACAGCCCGTTATAACACGTTTATTGCACAAGAGCTGAAGGTATCCGTTGAAGATGTACGTGGTTTCGTATTAGGCGGACATGGCGACGATATGGTACCGCTCGTAAGGTATTCCAGTGTCGGTGGCATCCCAATTGATACATTGATATCTGCGGAGCGTATTGATGAGATTGTGCAACGTACACGTGTGGGTGGCGGAGAGATTGTTAACCTCTTAGGAAATGGTAGTGCTTATTATGCACCAGCGGCTTCTTTAGTTCAGATGGCGGAAGCTATCTTGAAGGACAAAAAACGGATCATTCCGGTTATCGCCTTGCTCGAAGGAGAATATGGCTATGATAACCTGTTCATGGGTGTTCCGGCGTTACTTGGTGCCAATGGTATCGAGAAGATTTTTGAACTGGAGCTTACAGCTGAGGAAAAAGCGGCTTTAGATAAGTCTGCTGAATCCGTGCGTAGCGTAACAGCTGTGCTAACTGTATAGATTGTGACAGAGGTATGAAGAAACCCCCATTTTGTTCACTTAAAATGGGGGTTTCCTTTTCTTCTCAAGCAATAATGGGTATAATTAAATGTAACTATTATCACAGTTAAAATGGAGGAGATATGTTATGGATTGGAACGTTTTGTTTTTCTTACATATGATCGGAACCTTGGCACTTGGCTTCTACCTTGTGCTACCCTTCATCCTAGGACGTGCAGAGAAACTGTCGTCTGGGGCTAAAGAAGGAACGTTAAGTGCAGTAACCGGATTTAATCGTTTTGCGCAGTATGGATTGGTGATCCAACTCCTTACAGGCGGTTACATGATGACCAAAGGTGATTATTCAGTAGCGTGGATGATTATTGTTGTTGTGTTACTGCTAGCGATGTTTGCGCTTGGCGGTATTATGAGCAAGCCTTTGCGTCTTGCAGCAGCTGGAATTCGTGAGAACCGCGACGTTAGCGCAGAGACTGGCAAATTGCGCACACTTAGTGCACTGCTTACGGTGTCATTGCTATTGATGGTATTCTTCATGGTGTTTAACGACATAGTTTAATTTACAGCGAATTATACCCGCCTCCTTAATGGAGAGCGGGTTTTTCGTATGTACCGGTAATTTATCTTCATAAACGTTAATCCCTGATAGGATTAGTATAAGATTTCGGCCGGTAGTTTAAGGGAGAAACACCCGTCCATCGCTTGAATTGTCGGCTGAAGTGGCTCTGGGAAGCAAACCCGAGTTGTTCAGAAATCATCTGTATTTTTAAATCGGTATGAAGCAGTAAATGTTTTGACTTCTTTAATCTTAGGTTAGTTATGTACTGCCTAGGAGATATCTTATACACCTTTGTAAACAACTTATGGCACTGCACCCGACTTAAGCAAAGCTGCTCAGCAATCAAATTAACCGTGAGCTCCGGTAAATGAATATTGGCTGCAATATATTTTTCGATCTGATGAGCAGTTTCCACCTCGTACAAAGAGTTTGCTTGTCTCGCTGTGTTGGAATTCTCTGAATTCGAGAGCTGTACATCAATGAGTTCAGTCAAAATCATCAGGATGATCGCTTGCAGACGAAGCCTTTCTTTTACAAGGATCATTTCTTCAATTTCCTCGGGAAATCCAGTGGATGCCGTCGTGGCAAGAATATTATTCTTAATAAATTCATCCAAATGTTCCAGCTGCTGATTTAATCCTGAACGCTGCATTTGCTGGTTATTCCATTTCTGTACAGCCAGAGACTGAAACCATTCACGAAACTTTAAATCGTCAATATCGAAATGAAAGGAGAGGTAGATATAGTTGCTCAGGCCAGAATTAACTACATAATGACGTAAGCCAGGCGGAATAATTAACCAATCTCCTTTACCAAAGGCAATGGAGCTTCCTTCTACATATTGATGGGAGTTGCCGTCGTAGCAATACAATAGTTCGAAGATTTTGTGATGATGATCAGGGTATGCCCACCCAGGTTCTGCTACACGATAATGAACACCGATCAGCTGCAGTGTACTTATAATGTTCGGAAAGCTGACTTTGTAAGCGATAGGAGTTCTCCTCCTTAGGATCAATAGGGATGTTCTTAATTATATCAAGGATACCTATACATATGACCGTTTTGCAGTGTGAGCCGTTGATCAATTCCAAGTTTTACGTTACAAAAGGTCAAAAAAAAGAATGAAATCATCATTTGAATCACTTTAGAGAAAAGGGATAATGGAGGAACCTAGGGAAGTACTTCGAGAAACGGAAGGAAGTGTAATGAAGTGAGAAAGCTGTGTAGGGATATACTAATCTTATCTTCTTTACTTATGGCTTCATTGACTCTTACTCACGGTATAACAGAGGCAGCCCTTATTAAAGATGGGGTAGAGGGGCAACCTCCAATCCGAATTGCAAACGCATACAAGCTCAATTTTACAAACCAAGTTAAAACAGGGTATCAATCCGTTAGGTATGATCCTAATCGCGGTGCGCAATTGTATGACTCATCATTAGGTTATGGTTTTGTCCAAGAGACCAACGCTTTACCCGCTAGAGAAGTGCATACCGATTCAATTACATCCGATGGAACAGGTTTTTTCATCACAGAATCTTATTTTTTTGCTGAACCTAAATCTGAAAAGGATAATTATAATAACTACGGCATGGCGTTTCGAATGGATGCTTCTCCTGGAACCTACAACGTATATGTAAAAACGACTTCTGACGCAGAGGATGGGATCGTGTCAGTATCAGGGATGCAGACCAGCCGCTTGTTGAAAAGTGGACATTGGGACGCGGCAAAGCTTGTACCCGTCAAGCATACGGCTGTAGCCAAAGGGAAAGAGTGGACTTATACGTATGTAAACGGCCGTGACCATATAGATATTGAGATTGAACCGAACAAAGTGAACACAGCTGTAGGGATTGAGGAGATCATACTGGAACCGATTTTGCCACAGCATAGAGCAGCTGGAGCTCTTCCGAATTTATTTATACTTGGAGATTCCACGGTCAAGTCCTACACCTTCGACGAAGCGCCAATGAGTGGTTGGGGCCAGATTATTGGCAGTATGTTTAATCAACATAAAGTGAGTGTAACTAACTATTCCATGGGAGGACGCTCGTTTAAAAATGCCTATACAGAAGGTCGACTTAACGACATTTTACTGAGTGGCAGCATTGGGGATTATGTGTTTATTCAATTCGGACACAATGATGAGAGTGCAGATGAGTTCAGACGTTACGGCAGAGGTTCGACTGAGGCAATGTATGAAAACTACCTTAAAGAAGTTTATCTCCCTGCGATCCAAGCCCGGGGCATGATACCAGTACTGGTAACGCCAATGTCCAGAATTAAAGGGAATGCAAGTCCGGGATATATCTATGAGAATTCTTTTAAATCAAGAAAGTTTGTAGATATTCTTAAACGGGTTGCAGATGAATCTGGAGTTACACTTATTGACCTTAACTCGGAAAGTCTGAAATATTATAACGAGATCGGAGTAGAAGCGATAACAGCCCTCTTCATGTCAATTGAAGCCGGAGAAACGCCAGGCAAAACAAATGACGGAAGTTACGCTAACGGGCATCCTTCAAAGAAAATCGATGGGACTCATTTTAAAGAAGCGCTCGCCAAACAATTTTCGCGGATGATTGTTACGGAGCTTGTAGAGAAAGGTGCTACTGGCGATTCTACTGCTGCCTCCATTACTGCTTATCTTAAAGGGAACGTTAAGCATGCGGCACTAACAGGCAACTGGGATAAGGTTTTTCCGGAAATAACTAATGATACGACGACCGGGGAAGCTGCTTATTACCGCAATCAAATTGAAAAATTAATCCAGCTGGGAGTAATGGGCAAAGACCGCCAAGGGAATTTTAAGCCAGATACGGAGATGACAGTTGCTGAATTCACACGCAGTATTTCTAAGTTAATGAAAGTGGAAAGATCAGATCTTGCCTATTATCCGAAAGGTAAGCTGTCACGTGAAACGATGGGTGCTATTCTCTATGATGTTTACCAAGTAAAGTTTGCTAATAAACCTAAGTACATGACTGATTATAACGGCACAGCAGTAGTGCCAGGAGATCCTGGTTATGATTTCAATCTGGATCCAGGAGCTAGAGGAGCGATGTACTATCCACTTGTATCCTGGCAGCAGCTGGTTGATACGGCGGACATTTCTCCTTTTTTAATTTCAAAAGTGAAAAGTGCTTATGAATTAGGGCTTATTAGATCTGAAGTGGGGATTGCTAGAGGCCAAATGGTCAATGGGACAGAACTAGAACCTAAAGCCATAGTGACCCGGGAGAAAGCAGCTAAAGCTCTTTATTTTATGTGGGTACTGGAACATGGAGTGAATGCAGAAAATCATGTTTCTTCTTTGAAATAGTTAGGGTGAACAATTCAAGGCACAGCAGCGATGCTGTGCCTTTTTGTATGCAGTGAAGTCCTCTCCACTTACAGCAGTTTACATCCACGGTTGTT
Source organism: Paenibacillus sp. FSL H3-0329 (assembly GCF_037963285.1). Taxonomy (NCBI): domain Bacteria; kingdom Bacillati; phylum Bacillota; class Bacilli; order Caryophanales; family Paenibacillaceae; genus Paenibacillus; species Paenibacillus sp. FSL H3-0329. The sequence goes on from NZ_CP150150.1 coordinate 2,214,678, forward strand.
TATTTCTACTTGCATTGTGGTAAGTAAGATTCGTAAAGCGATTTAAGAAAATGACAAACCCAGCGTATAAACGTGCATTGTTGTGCCATCCTAAGATGATCAGTTAACTATCAATTTACTTAACGAGAGGAGATAGGGAAGATGTCAGGCAATAATAAACAAGCTACAAAAACCTTACCCCCACAGGAGCAGCATCATCAGCCAGGGATTGAGAGTGAAATGACGCCGCTGCCCAAATACGAGCCGGCAAATTATAAAGCAGCAGGTAAACTGCAAGACAAGGCGGCGTTGATTACCGGTGGAGACAGCGGAATTGGGCGTGCAGTTGCTGTGCTTTTTGCTAAAGAAGGTGCTGATGTGGTCATTTCATATCTTAATGAACACTCAGATGCAGAGGAAACTAAACGTCAGGTCGAGCAGGAAGGCCGCAAATGTATCCTAATTCCAGGTGATATCGGTGACGAGAAATTCTGTAAGGATCTTATTAAACAGACGGTAGAGGGCTTAGGAAAGCTTGATATTCTCATCAATAACGCGGCGGAGCAACATCCGCAAGCTAAGATCGAGGATATTACTTCCGAGCAGCTAGAGCGTACTTTCCGTACGAATATATTTGCGATGTTCTATTTAACAAAAGCAGCTATGCCTCATTTAAAAGCAGGATCTACAATTATAAATACAACTTCAATTACCGCTTATCGCGGAAGCCCGCAGCTGCTGGACTATTCATCAACTAAAGGAGCTATCCTGAGTTTCACACGATCTTTGTCCACGAATCTGGCGGAGAAGGGCATACGGGTAAACGGTGTAGCACCAGGTCCAATCTGGACACCGCTAATTCCCTCTACCTTTGATGCGAAGCAGGTTAGCGAGTTTGGAGGCACGCAGCCTATGAAACGGCCTGGACAACCAGAGGAGCTGGCGCCAGCCTATGTATATCTTGCCTCTGACGATTCCAGTTATGTGACTGGACAGGTTATTCATGTAAATGGTGGCGAGGTAGTAAACGGTTAGATTAGTACAGCTAATGTGAATAAATGGGTGTATTTCAATAAAAAAATATGTTACTATAAACCACGTTAGCATTTTAAAATTGTATATTTATGTCACTAGGGGTGCCGATTGGCTGAGACGGAATGGATTTCCGGACCCTTTGAACCTGATCTGGTTAAGACCAGCGTAGGGAAGTGGAGAACGAATTTCTGTTGTCGGGCTATTTGTAGTACCGTCTATATACAGATTCTGACTGCCTTCCTTACGGGGGCAGTTTTTTTGTTTTTTACTGGCCTACAGGGAAGTGAGAGAGAGGAGATCGCGAGTGGTACAAGCTGAGATCCATCTAATATCAGACGGCAAGCAGCTGTTGAGACAATTTGTTGAACTGGCTGTCACGGTGCAGACATGGGTCGATTATATTCACTTAAGAGAGAAGCAATGTCCAGCACGCGAACTGCTCTCTGCGGCACAGGAGCTGTTGGCTGCCGGTATACCCGCTACCAAACTGATAATCAATGACCGGATCGATGTAGCATTGGCAGCTGGTGCCGCGGGTGTTCAGTTGGCTGGGCACAGTCTGAGCCCGCTTACAGCCCGGCGAATTGCACCTCAGCTTTGGCTGGGGAGATCGGTTCATTCTCCGGAAGAAGCGGCGAATGCTTCAGAGCAGGGAGCTGATTATTGCTTGTTTGGCCATGTATTTCCCTCGGCGAGCAAGCTAGGGCTGCCCGCACGTGGGTTAGAGCTGCTTGCAGAAACGGTGAAGACTAGCTCTATTCCTGTAATTGCGATTGGCGGAATTGGTCCCGCTAATGCGGCGCAGATCATTAGGCAAGGCGCGGCAGGAATTGCTGTGATGTCCGGAATTTGCGGAGCGGATGATCCTTATGAGGCCGCCAAAGCTATTCATAAGGCGGTTCATTCATAGCCGGGAGGTAAAAGCATAGGCGAAGGGGGTGATTCAGAATGAGACTGTTGATTAACGGGAAATCCGCAGAGTGTTCTGGTGGTATTCAAACTATAGCTGATTTGATCAGTCTTCCTGAGTGGTCGGGTCGTCTGATGATCATTGAGCTGAATGGAGAAATTGTCAGTAAGGAGAATTATGAAAGTACTGCTCTGAGCGAGGATGATCGTTTGGAACTGGTGCACTTTGTTGGTGGGGGTTGAGATGGAGCGGTATAGAATTTTGAGAAATTTATAAGAACCAAAGGGAGGTAATTTCATGCATGACCCGTTACATATTGGAGGCATCGAATTAACTAGTAGATTATTTATCGGAACCGGAAAATATAGCCGGAATGCTCTGATCCCCGAAGTGATCGCAAGCTCTGGTTCTCAGGTGATTACTGTAGCGCTTCGCCGAGTGGACCCGGAAGGTGGAGCAGAAAATATCATGAACCACATTCCCGGCCACATGACTCTTCTGCCTAATACCTCAGGAGCGCGTACAGCGGAGGAGGCAGTCCGTATTGCGAGATTAGCAAGAGCTGCGGGACTGGGGAACTGGGTGAAGATCGAAGTGATCAATGATCAGAAATACCTGCTTCCAGATAATCTGGAGACCATACGAGCTACAGAGATTCTAGCGGCGGAGGGTTTTGTAGTACTGCCATATATGAGTCCGGACCTTTCGGCTGCTTTACGTCTGAGAGATGCCGGTGCTGCTGCTGTGATGCCGCTTGGTGCGCCGATCGGGACGAATCGCGGCCTGCGCACCAAGGAGCTTGTGCGTATTCTTATTGAAGAAGTGAATTTGCCGATTATTGTAGATGCCGGAATTGGCAAGCCCTCGGAAGCGGCGGAAGCAATGGAGATGGGGGCCGCTGCTGTTCTGCTTAATACGGCTGTCGCAACGGCACGTAATCCGCTCGTCATGGCGGAAGCGTTCCGCGAGGCGATATCCGCTGGCCGCAAAGCTTATTTGGCAGGACTCGGTCCTGTAGAAGAAGTTGCTTTTGCTTCGTCACCGTTGACTGGATTTCTGAACTGAATTTGATAGGTTCACCAAAGGAGGGAGGATTAGCATGAGCTTTTTTGACACACTGGCCCGCTTGGAGCAGTATCCATATGAGCAGCTGTGGAAGGAGTTCCGGGAGGATGACGTTAAGCGGGCGCTTGGAAAAGACAAGCTGAACGAAAATGATTTGCTGGCATTGCTCTCTCCGGCAGCAACGCCGCTGCTAGAGGAGATGGCGCAAGCTGCTCAGCGACTGACCCGTGCACATTTTGGTTATTCGATGCAGCTGTTCACACCGATGTATCTTGCCGATTTTTGTGTGAATCATTGTACCTACTGCAGCTTCAGCTCCATTTATGATTTTCCGCGTAAAAAGCTGTCCTTGGAGGAGGTTCGCAGGGAGGCTGAGAAGATTGCAGCTACAGGTCTGCGGCATATCCTCATTTTGACTGGTGAATCGCGCCGGGAGAATCCTGTCTCATATATTAAGGATTGTGTAGTTGTACTTAGAGAATTTTTTTCCTCCGTCAGTATTGAGATAAATCCTCTATCGACTGCCGAATATAAAGAGCTTCTTCAAGCAGGCGTGGATGGATTAACACTATACCAAGAGGTTTACCACCAGGAGACTTACAAAAAGCTGCATGTTAAAGGGCCTAAAAGAAACTACCGGAATCGCCTGGATGCACCTGAACGCGGCTGTCAGGCAGGTTTTCGTTCTGTGAATATTGGTACGTTGCTCGGGATGTACGATTGGCGGCAAGAGGCATTCCAAAGTGCCATGCATGCCCGCTATCTACAGGATCGGTATCCAGATTGCGAGATCAGCCTGTCACCCCCACGGTTTCGGCCTTATTTAGGGGAATTTAACCCAGAGTGCGATGTTACCGATCGATCACTAGTGCAGATTATTTTGGCATACCGGTTATTTTTACCCCGTTCGGGCATTACTTTATCTACAAGAGAGCCTGCCTCTCTACGCGATCATTTAATTCATCTAGGAATAACTAAGATGTCAGCCGGGGTCACAACTGAGGTGGGCGGTCACACTAATGCAGGGGGAACTCCGCAATTCGAAATATCCGATAGCCGCAGTGTGCAGGAGATTACGGAAATGCTATATACGAAGGGTTTGCAGCCGATTTTTAAAGACTGGGATATCCTGACTGAATCAGTAACGTAACGCTTGTATTTTTATTATTAATCACTAAAGGGACCCCTGCGAGATTCATGCGGAGGTCCTTTTTTCTATTGTGTAGATGGTGTTTAGTTTCCGGCAGAGAGCTCATCGAGAGACATTTCGAAGCTCGGTGCCATATGAGTCAGAAAATAATCCACTTCCTGCAGGCCAAGCCCACGAAGTTTTGCTGCTGTCTGCTCCTTCGCGGCGGCAAATTCTCGGTTGCCTGCAGCAACCTCCCATACGCATTTCAAATAAGCATCCAGCCGATCAGCGGCTTTCACATAGCTGTGCAGCAGAATGTCCTCCGAATCGGGAGGGCTGTCTTCCGGTCGTATGAGCTGAGTGTAGATGCTTTTTAGCTCTGATGGAATCATTCCAGTTAAGCGATCAGCCGCAACCTTTTCCATTTCGCGGAAGCTAGTGAGCAAGCGAGGATTGTTGTATTTTACCGGCGTGGCAATGTCGCCTGTGAATACTTCGCTGGCATCATGGAAAAGAGCTATGGTTGCTGCTCGTTCCGCGTTTAATGAACGCCCGAAATGTACATTACCAATGGAACAGAGCATATGTGTGAGCAATGCAACATGAAAAGAATGCTCAGCGACGTTCTCCGGTGCGGTGCTGCGCATCAAGCTCCAGCGCTGAATATACTGAAGACGATATAGATAGGCAGAAAAATGGTAGCTCAATTTTAAAGTAACCCCTTTCATGCGGTGCTAGGTATGATATTATTATACTAATTGTATCAAACTTTAGATAACCTGGAACTGCCGAGAGGAGCTTGAATGAAGATGCAGCATTTTGAAGACAGTATTTATAACCTTATCGTAGAAACTTCCACGAATTTGCCGGGAGATGTACGCCGGGCAGTTGCAAAAGGTCGTGCGCTGGAAGACAGGGCTACCCGGTCCGGTCTTGCTTTAACCACGATTGCGCAAAATATCGGAATGGCTGAGCAGCAAGTGTCTCCGATCTGTCAGGATACGGGAATGCCTACATTTATCATTCACACCCCTGTGGGAATCAATCAGATTGAGATGAAAAAAGATATTCATAATGCCATTGTACGAGCGACCAAGAATGGTAAACTTCGTCCCAATTCTGTAGATTCATTAACAGGTGAGAATAGCGGAGATAACTTGGGTGCAGGCACACCAGTCATTCATTTCGAACAATGGGAAGAGGATAAAATAGACGTTAGACTTATTCTGAAGGGTGGAGGCTGCGAGAATAAAAATATTCAATACAGTCTCCCGGCAGAATTAGAAGGACTCGGCAAAGCGGGTCGGGATCTGGACGGAATCCGTAAATGTATTTTACACGCGGTATATCAGGCGCAGGGACAAGGCTGTAGTGCCGGTTTTATTGGCGTGGGTATCGGCGGTGACCGTACGACTGGCTACGAGCTGGCTAAGAAGCAGTTGTTCCGCAAAGTGGAGGATGTTAATCCGATAGAAGACCTTAGCAAGCTGGAAGACTATATTATGGAGAATGCTAACAAGCTTGGAATTGGCACGATGGGTTTTGGTGGTGAGGTATCGCTGCTGGGCTGTAAGGTTGGCGTTATGAATCGTCTGCCAGCTAGCTTTTTCGTATCCGTTGCTTATAACTGTTGGGCCTTCCGCCGCCAAGGGGTGCTGGTTGATCCATCAACTGGCAATATAGAGGATTGGTTATATGAGAGCGGCACAGGGATATCTGTAGATGATGAAGGAGCACATGAATCTGAAGCGGTAATTGCTGAGGGAGCTAACAGCCCAGCCTCTGAGTCGCGGGAAGTACGTCTTACAACGCCGGTAAGTGAAGAGGATATCCGTAGTCTGCGTGTTGGAGACGTGGTTATTTTATCCGGTGAAATGCATACAGGCCGTGATGCTCTGCACAAATATTTAATGGATCATGAGTCTCCGGTAGATCTGGAAGGGGCTGTGATTTATCATTGCGGTCCTGTGATGATGAAAGATGAGGAAGGCTGGCATGTAAAAGCTGCGGGCCCAACTACGAGCATTCGTGAAGAGCCTTATCAAGGCGATATCATCAAAAAATTTGGAATCCGTGCAGTCATCGGAAAAGGTGGTATGGGTCCAAAAACGTTAAAAGCCTTACAGGAGCACGGCGGGGTATACCTCAATGCGATTGGTGGAGCCGCCCAGTATTATGCAGAGTGCATCAAGAAGGTCAACGCTGTTGATTTTATGGAATTTGGTATTCCTGAGGCGATGTGGCATCTCGATGTGGAGGGTTTTGCAGCGATTGTGACGATGGATGCTCACGGCAACAGTCTGCATGCGGATGTGGAAAAAGATTCTGCAGCTAAATTGACTCAATTCAAGGAGCCAGTGTTTAAATAAATGGGGTTACAACCGGTGGATAAGTCATGAGGAGGGCAGATTATTCTCTGAATGGCTTTTCCATGGGTTTTAATCAAATTATAAGGATTTATATGTCCAGACTATAAATTATCCTTAAGGAACGCCGAAGGCGTTTTTGCCTGTCTAAAGGAGGACAACGAATGGCACCACATTATATTAGAAATGGGTTTCTTAACGTTACGCCGTATTTTATTGCGGAAGATGCAGAGCAATTGATAGATTTTGTTGTGCACTGCTTTGATGCCAAAATTATTGATATGCTGCGAAACGATGAGGGTAGGATTAGGCATGCCGAGGTCAGAATCGGTGATTCCATCATTGAGGTTTCCGAAGCGAATGAAAAGTATTTACCGGTACAGCTTGCCATTCATCTTTATGTAAGAAATGTTGATGAGACCTACCGCAAGTGCCTGAATGCCGGGGCCTCTATTATTGAAGAACCACTGGATAAGTCCTATGGAGAAAGAGGAGCAGGGGTTAGAGACCGTCAGGGTAATCAGTGGTTTCTTGCCACCCGTACAGAATAAACTCATGTGTTTTTACAAAAGTAATACAAAGTAACAGTCCAGAGTTAATCAACTCGGGCTGTTATTTTTATATAATCTACTCTGGGGGGCTTATGTCACGGTCATAGTCGTACTGGTATTTTGGAGAAAATGAAGTTAGGATAAAAGATACAATGATAAAGGGAGAGGCACATTTCAGATGAAACCGTTTCGCGCTCGTCTTACGTTTATACTTATGGCCTTAATCGGTATTTCCATGATTGGTACTGGATTTACGATGGCTCATCTGTTTAAGAGCTCCCATATAACTGCTCTGGAAGAGAATATGTCCCGGGAAATAAGCTTGCTCTCAGGCACACTGGAATTTGTAGATATGAATTCTTCAAATGCGATCCCGTATTACACTGAACAGGCGGAGCATATTTCTAAACTTTTAGATTCTCGGATAACGTTTATTACAAAGTCGGGTAAAGTAATTGGCGATTCTGAGAAAAACCCCTTGGAAATGGACAACCACTCCAATCGTGAAGAAGAGATAGGGGCTGCGAAAGAGGGAACTGGACGGGCAATCCGTTACAGCGAAACTCTAAAGCATGAGATGTTATATGTGGCTGGAAAGGTAACTTCAGATCAGGGGTTTGACGGCTATATTCGGGTCTCAATGGGACTTGATGCTGTTACTCAAGGTCTTAAGCATGCTTGGATGATCATGGCTGCAGGTCTTATTATCTTGTTCTTGTCAGCAACGATTGTGAGCTATAAAGTAGCTTCAAGCATGACTTCCCCGTTGGAGCAAATCACAAGAGTCGCCCGGCGGATTACCGATCTGGATTATGATGCCAGAGTTCATTTGAAGCGTAAAGATGAAGTTGGACAGCTGGCTACAGCGATTAATGCGATGGCAGACAGTCTTCAAGACCAGCTCAAGACGATTCGTGATAATGAGGATCTGCTGCAAAGCGTGCTGGATAATATGACTGGCGGCATCATAATGATCAATGCGGAAGAAGAGATTGCGCTGCTCAATCGGGCTTCAGAGCGAATGCTTGATGTCAGCAACAGTGAAATGGCGGGTCATTCGTACAAAGAGTTAAAACGGCATTATGAGCTAACCCGTCTGCTTGAAGAAGGGGTATTAAGCCGGGAGCCGATTCATGAAGAGCGAAGTATTTATAACCCAAGAGAGCGAATTGTACGGATGGACGCGGTTCCGATGATCCAGGATGGTACGTACAGAGGTATGCTTTTCCTATTGCAAGAGGTTACGGAAATTCGCCGTTTGGAGCGGATGCGCAGTGAATTTGTCGCTAACGTATCGCATGAACTAAAGACTCCGGTTGCAGCGGTCAAAGGGTTTGCCGAGACCTTACTGGGAGGCGGAGTTAAAGATGAGAAGACGGCGAGATCCTTCCTGCAAATTATATATGATGAGAATGAGCGTTTAAATCGCTTGATTGGAGATATTCTGGAATTATCTAAAATCGAATCTAAACGGGTGCAGCTCGATTGCTCACCGGTTCATATCATTGAATTCTTTGATTCCGTGCTGGGAACCATCAGTAAAGTCGCTGAGAAGAAAAACATTAGTCTTAATGTAGAGGTTCCTGAGGAGCTATTCATTGAGGCGGATGAGGATAAGCTGCGTCAAATCTTTATGAATCTTTTCTCTAATGCGATTAATTACACACATGAAGGCGGAAACGTAAAGGTCTACGTTAAGAGTCTACTGAAACCAGATGGCTCCGAAAATGTTCAATTTACTGTTAGCGATACGGGTATGGGGATTCCTAAAAAAGATCTGCCGCGTATTTTTGAACGTTTTTACCGTGTGGATAAGGCAAGATCCAGAAGCTCCGGTGGAACGGGATTGGGGCTGTCTATTGTGAAGCATTTGGTAGATATGCACCATGGAGTGATTTCAGTTGAAAGTGATCTGGGAATCGGCAGTTCCTTTGTGATTGAATTGCCTTTGCTGCAGGAAGAAAAGACCGATTAGATTTTTGTAAATTCACTTTTTCAATTTTACACTAAGTTAACATTACGGTGATATGATGGTTTTGTTGCTGTTTTGTAAAAATCAAACTATATGGAAGACGGGGGAACCTATGGCTCAACGATTGCTTGTCATTGAAGACGAACCGACACTAGCCCGGCTGCTGTCCTATAACTTAACGCAGGAAGGTTACGAGGTGACGGTAGAGGATCATGGAACGGCAGGATATGATCGTGCGACGAGGGAACCTTTTGACTTGATCGTATTGGATCTGATGCTGCCAGGAATGAATGGCATTGACATCCTTGATAAATTGCGTGGACAAGGTATCCGCACACCTATTATCGTATTGACTGCTAAAAATGCTGAAGAAGATGTGGTTAGAGGGCTGAAATCCGGTGCTGATGATTATATAACCAAACCTTTTGGAGTATCCGAATTGCTTGCAAGAGTGAGCGCTGTATTACGGCGGATTTCCGGCCTTGCTGAGGAGGCTCCACAAGAGACACCTATATCTGCTTCAACGATCATTCTAGGACAACTAGAAATCTATCCTGAGCGGTATGAAGTTTCCTTAGGAGGACATAGCATCAACCTTCGACCTAAAGAGTTCGAGGTATTGTTATATTTGGCCCGTAAACCCGGGGTAGTGCTGACAAGAGATGATCTTATGAACGCTGTTTGGGGCTTTGATTATATTGGTGGACAGCGTACAGTTGATGTGCATGTAAGTTCACTCCGTAAAAAGCTTGAGCTAGATCCAGAATCCGTTCATATCGATTCCATTCGAGGTGTAGGTTATAAATTAGTTGTTAACAAAAAGAGAGCTCCGGTCATTTAGCATGACTGGAGTTTTCTTCTTTATCCCGTTCATAAACAAGATTCAGGTGAGATTACACGCCGAATTGTAGGGAATACTATCACGTGGACTAATTCATCTTCACCAATTTTACATTGCGTTAACATTTCTCTCCAACTGTATTTACATTAAAAGCTTATTATGGAGAACGAAGATGATGAGAAGGAGACGTAAATACTAATGAAATCCATCATTGACATAGAGAAACTTGATCTCTACTATGAGTCATTTCACGCACTGAAGAATGTGAATCTGCAAATTCCGGAGAAACAGGTTACTGCTTTTATCGGACCTTCCGGTTGCGGAAAATCCACTCTGTTGCGCACGCTGAATCGTATGAATGATATGATTCCTGGTACACGTATTGAAGGAACTGTAAACATCGGTGGCAAAAATATTTATAGTGACGAGGTAGAGGTAGAAAGCCTGCGTAAACAGGTCGGCATGGTATTCCAACAGCCAAATCCTTTTCCAAAGTCGATTTACGACAATGTAGCTTACGGTCCTCGCCTGCATGGCATTCGTTCAAAGAGCGAACTGGATGAGATTGTAGAGCAAAGTCTGCGTCATTCCGCGCTGTGGGAGGAAGTTAAAGATTTTCTGAAAAAATCTGCCCTTAGCTTGTCCGGCGGACAGCAGCAACGGCTGTGTATTGCCCGAGCTTTGGCAGTTCAGCCGGATATCCTGCTCATGGATGAAGCAACGTCTGCACTGGATCCTGTGTCTACGCTCAAGATAGAGGAGCTTGTACAGGAATTAAGAAGTAAGTATACAATCGTTATGGTTACTCATAACATGCATCAGGCGGCACGTGTATCTGGTCGAACCGTGTTTTTCTTGAATGGTGTAATTGTAGAGGCGGCGGATACAGAGGTGTTGTTCTCGACTCCTAAGGATTCCCGCACCGAAGATTATATTTCTGGACGTTTCGGCTGATACGGGCTACAAGGGCGCTCGTCCTTGGAAATGGCAAGCTGACCATACATTAATGAGGAGGATCGCTCTTACTATGATTCGCAGAAAAGAATTTGATAAAGATTTGGAAGAGCTGCGCAGTCTGCTGCAGCAGATGGGTGAACATGTAATAGATGCTCTTGGTGGAGCAATTGTTGCTTTACAGAATCTTGATACTGTACGCGCTCAGGAAATCATTAAAGCAGATTTGCAGCTGAATGCCATGGAAGATAAAATCATGGAAATTGGCTCACGGCTAATTATTACGCAGCAGCCTGTAGCAAAAGATTTGCGCCGCATTATCGTTGCTTTCAAAATATCTAGCGATTTGGAACGTATGGGTGACTTGGCTATTGATGTTGCGAAAGCAACTATGCGCATCCATGGACAGCAGCTGATCAAGCCGCTTGTAGACATTCCGCGTATGGCGGAAATTGTGACGACCATGATTGATGAGGCTATCCAGTCTTATCTGGATGAGAACACTGATCTGGCTTATAGAATGGCACAAGATGATGATCAGGTCGATCAATTATATGGTTCGATGATCAATGAGCTATATAGTTATATGGTGGCAAAACCGGATTCTGTGTCCCAAGCTATGTTATTAACGCTGGTAGGCCGTTATATTGAACGGATTGCCGATCATGCGACTAACATTGGTGAGAGTGTTGTTTATCTGGTCACAGGCAGCCGTCCGGACTTGAATCAGTAATTTGTACTCACACATCTTTTGTTATATCTTTAGTTAAACTAAGTAGCCGCCCTTTTAAAAGGGCGGCTACTTGTTGTATATCCTTAACATATCAGCTTATCCCACTGTTTAGGTTGGTAAAGCCGTTTCTACTTGTACAGGGCATATGGTAAGATGTAAGGAGTAAGCATGAAAAAGGCGAGGTGCACTATGGACAAGTTGATACTTATAGATGGAAACAATATTATTTACCGTGCTTTTTTTGCGATGCCCCCGCTGACGAATACAGCAGGGCAACAGACAAATGCGGTGTACGGATTTACAACGATGCTGCTTCGTTTAATCGAAGAACATAAACCGACACATATGATTGTCGCTTTCGATGCAGGGAAAGTTACTTTTCGGCATGAAGGTTATCAGGATTATAAGGGCGGCCGGCAAAAAACACCGCCCGAGCTCTCCGAGCAGTTCCCATTGCTGAAGGAATTGCTGACTAATTTAGGTGTACCGCAGTTTGAAATTGGCAATTATGAGGCTGATGATATTATTGGCACCATTTCGCGCCAGGCGGATGAAGCGGGACGGCAGGTTATGATCGTGTCGGGAGACAAGGATATGTTGCAGCTGGCCTCTGAGCATACGACCGTTGCTTTAATCCGCAAAGGGGTCACTGAAGTTGAGCTTTATGGGCCGGAACAAATCCGGGAGAAATATGACCTAACCCCAGAGCAGATCATTGATCTTAAAGGGCTGATGGGCGATGCGAGTGACAACATCCCGGGAGTACCCGGCGTAGGTGAGAAGACAGCTTTGAAGCTGCTGCATCAATTTGGATCGGTGGAAGGTGTCTTAGCTGGAACCGGTGAGCTAAAGGGTAAAATGAAAGAAAAACTGGAAACCCATGCGGAAGATGCGGTAATGAGTAAAAAATTAGCGACCATCTATCGCGAAGTGCCGCTTGAGCATTCGTGGGAAGACATGGTCTTTAATGGAATTTTAGCGGATACAGCCGGCCCAGCGCTTGCCAAGCTGGAATTTAAATCACTGTTGGAACGTTTGTCTCTTAGTGCTTATGCTCCTGTTGCCGAGGGAGAGGAAAGTGCTGCTGAAGTAGAAGCAGCTGCACTTGATATTACGATCGTAAGTGAAGAAGAACTTAAGGGGCTAAGTGAAGCCCTGGCTGGCATTTCGGCGCTGCATGTGGAATCGAATGGAGATAATCCGCATCGTGCCGAGGTAATCGGAATAGGATTGTCCTCTCTGGAGCGGCATTACTATGTGCCGTTTGAATTACTGCATAAACCGGCTGCTGCGAAGCTGCGTGATTGGCTAGGAGATGAAAAGGCTCCGAAAAGTGGATATGATCTTCACCGCGCTGATTTGGCTCTACACTGGCAGGGAATTGCTTTTGCAGGTGCAGCCCATGATGTGCAGCTGGCGGCTTATTTGCTTGATCCTACGGAGGCTAATCAGAATCTAAACGATCTCACTGCTAAATACGGCTTGCCGCGGCTCTCTCCTGATGAAGAGGTATTTGGTAAAGGTGCCAAATACAAAATCCCTGAGCTTGAAGTCTTAGGAAATCACGTTGCACGAAAGAGTGCAACGGTTCTTGGAATCGCACAGAAGCAACAGCAGGAGCTGGTGGAGACCGCGATGACAGGGCTATTCGAGGATCTGGAAATGCCTTTGTCACGGATTTTGGCGGATATGGAGAAACAGGGGATTGCAGTCAATGCTGGTGATCTTAAAGAGCTTGGAAAAGAATTCGAGGCGCAAATTTCCAAATTGGTCAGTGAAATATACGAGATTTGTGGCACTGAGTTTAATTTGAACTCACCAAAGCAGCTGGGTGAAATCTTGTTTGTAAAGCTAGGTCTGCCTGTCGTCAAGAAGACGAAGACGGGTTATTCCACGGATGCCGAAGTGCTTGAGAAACTTGCGCCATACCACGATGTGGTGCGTTTGATTTTGCAATATCGCACAATTGCGAAGCTTCAATCTACCTACGTAGAGGGGCTGCTTAAAGAAATTTCCCCGAACACAGGGAAGGTGCATACATTCTACCGGCAGACGATTGCCGCTACAGGACGGCTTAGCAGCCAATTCCCGAACTTGCAGAATATCCCGATTCGTCTAGAGGAAGGACGCAAAATCCGCAAGGTATTCGTTCCGTCCGAACCGGGCTGGTCCATCCTGGCAGCCGACTATTCGCAGATCGAACTGCGTGTGCTTGCGCATATTTCAGGTGATGAGCGGATGAAGGAAGCTTTTCTGCATGATATGGATATTCACACGAAGACAGCGATGGATGTGTTCGGTGTGACCGCGGAACAGGTGGACAGCAATATGCGCCGTGCCGCAAAAGCCGTAAACTTCGGGATCGTCTACGGGATCAGTGATTACGGCCTCTCGCAGAATTTGAATATTCCGCGTAAGGAAGCCGCTCAATTTATTGAGCAGTATTTCGAGGTATATCAGGGTGTGCGCCGCTATATGGACGATATCGTAGTAGAGGCGCGGAAGTATGGTTATGTGACCACGTTGCTCGAACGTCGCCGTTATCTGCCGGAGATTAATGCGAAAAACTTTAATCTGCGCTCTTTTGCGGAGCGGACAGCAATGAATACACCTATACAGGGAACAGCAGCGGATATTATCAAGCTGGCGATGGTGCATATGGACAAGGCATTATTTGATCGTGGGCTTAAGAGCCGTATGCTGCTTCAAGTACACGATGAGCTTGTATTCGAGGTGCCAGAGGATGAAATGGAGCTTATGAAGACGCTTTTGCCGGAAGTAATGGGTGGAGCCCTGAAGTTATCTGTGCCACTTAAGGCAGAGGTCAGCTTTGGAAGTAACTGGTACGAGGCGAAATAGACTCCCTTTAAGGTGTGCATATCAGCTATAATGTAGTTGAGGTGAAGACATCATGCCGGAATTACCGGAAGTAGAGACAGTCAAGAGAACACTTAATGAGTTAGTTAATGGAAAGCAGATAGAGAATGTAACCGTCCGGTTGGCGCGGATTATTCAGCGTCCGGATGATATTCAGGCTTTTGCCCACCTGCTGGCAGGTCATAGCATTGTTAAAGTTGAACGAAGAGGAAAGTTTTTGCGTATTGTGCTGGATGGTCTGGTGCTTGTGTCACATTTGCGGATGGAAGGCCGTTACGGACTTTTTTCAAATGATGACCCACTGGACAAGCATACACATGTGATTTTTCATTTTACGGATGGAACTGAGCTGCGTTACACGGATGTTCGCCAGTTCGGTACGATGCATCTTTTTCAGATGGGAGAAGATCTTCAGCTGCCGCCTTTAAACAAGCTGGGGCAGGAGCCGCTGGAGCCTTCTTTTACACCGGAGAGGTTTAAGCAGATCGTGTCAGGTAAAAGCACCAAAATTAAATCGCTGCTGCTTAATCAGGAATATATCGTCGGCATCGGCAATATTTATGTAGATGAGTCGTTGCACCGTGCGGGCATCCATCCTGAAGACAGCGCCAAATCGCTCACGGACAATCAATTGGACAAGCTGCATCATGCCATTGTAAGCACGCTGGCCGAAGCGGTTAACGCCGGAGGTTCATCTGTTAAGTCATATGTTAATGGCCAAGGTGAGAGCGGTACGTATCAGCAGCAGCTATTGATTTACGGTCGTAAGGATCAGCCGTGTAGTAACTGTGGAACGATGATTGAGAAGACGGTTGTAGGCGGTCGTGGCACGCATTATTGTCCAAATTGCCAGCGCCCGACTGTTAACTGAATTTGTTGAAATAATAAGGTTGGCACCCACTACTTGTCCCGCCCATATACTGTGTGAAGAATGCTTAATAGAGAACGGAAGCTGAAACGATAAACTTTTCAGTTTGCCGGTTCTTCACAGGAGGGATTGCGGGTGCTCAGCCCATTATTTTCACTGCTATTGCTAGCGTTTGCCTTGAGTTTGGACGGTTTTGGTGTAGGAATTACATATGGGCTGCGTAAAATGAAAATACCACTGCTCTCCGTTCTGATTATCTCGCTCTGTTCGGGGGTAGTTATCTGTGTATCTATGCAGGTTGGGGTTTTGCTTGCCAAGGTAGTGTCTCCGAATGCAGCTTCTATGGTTGGTGCGGTTATACTTGTGCTAATGGGGTGCTGGTCACTTGTTCAGATGCTGATGCAAAAAGAGAAAGATGCAGATGGCGGACGTAAAGCTGAAACGGTAGATGAGGGCTCATTTTCCGAGCAGGCTTGGGCAGAGGTAGCTGCTGATTCTGAAGCGGGTACAGAACCTGTTATGAATGATGAACCGTTGAAATCAGCTGTTTTTTCGCTTGAGCTACGCCGTTTGGGGATTGTAGTGCAGATCTTGCGTACCCCGTCTTCTGCGGATATGGATGCCTCAGGAAGCATCTCTTCGATGGAGGCGATGATACTTGGGATTGCGCTCTCTCTGGATGCTTTTGGGGCTGGACTTGGCGCAGCGCTGCTTGGCTTCAATCCGATATGGACATCACTTACAATAGCTTTATTTAGTGGTACATTTCTATTACTGGGTATGAAGACTGGACTTAGATTTGCCGGGAACTACTGGATGAAGCATGCTGCCGCATTACCAGCGTTATTATTAATTGCAATGGGAATACTGAAGCTATTATGAGGTGAGTACATGATTATAGGCTTAACCGGAGGAATCGCATCCGGAAAAAGCACAGTGTCTGCACTGCTTGTGAACAAGGGAGCGAGGCTGGTTGATGCCGATGTGATCGCCAGAGAAGTTATGCTTCCCGGGCATAAAGTGTTGGCTGCTGCTGCTAAGCAATTTGGAAAAGAGATCCTTTTTTCGGATGGAACACTGAATAGGGCCAAATTAGGTGAAATCGTCTTTCAAGATCCGGTGGCCCTGCAAACCTTGAACAATTTGACGCATCCTGCCATCCGGCAGGAAATCAAAAATCGTATGTACAGCATGGAGCAGGAAGAGCCGAAGCGGCTTATTATTGTGGATATTCCGCTTCTTTTTGAATCAGGGCTTGAGACCCTGTTCCATGAGATTGTAGTAGTCTACGTTCCCCGTGAAGTGCAAATTACTCGATTAATGGAACGTAACAGGCTCTCTTTAGAAGAAGCAGAAGCGCGATTGAATGCACAGATGGATATTGAACAGAAACGTAATAAAGCGGACTACATCATCGACAACAGTGGCGATCTTGCGTACACTGAGCAACAGGTTGCTGTTTTTTGGGACAGGCTGGGTTTATCATGAAATGGTTACGTAAAAAAAGAGTACTGCTTCTGCTATTTGTTGGTTTTACGGCAATATTGTTTCTGAGTACAAACTGGATGTCGTGGTTTTATCCCATCCATTTTAAAGACGAGATTCGCAAGCACAGCATCACTTATGAGATAGACCCGTTTCTTGTAACCGCGATTATTCGTGTAGAAACGAACTTTAAAACTGGACGAGAATCCAAAAAAGGCGCACTAGGGCTGATGCAGCTTATGCCGGATACCGCGAAGTGGGCGCTGGAAAAGGCCAAGCTTCCAAACGTATCTATGGAAGAACTCAAGCATGAGCCTTCGGCTAATATTGAACTGGGTACATGGTATCTTTCAACTTTATCCCGTCAGTTCGAAGGTAAACGTACAGCAATTATCGCAGCTTATAATGCTGGACCCGGAAAAGTTCAACGCTGGTTGGACGAAGGGATCTGGGATGGGACAGATGCAACCATTAAAGATATTCCCATTGGTGAAACCAGGCATTATGTACAGCGCGTTAATTATTACTATGATCAGTACACGGACATTTACAAAGAATTTTAATTTCTGCCGTGTTATGTATAAAAAGAAGTATTAAACGACTTGTAGGTCGTTTAATACTTCTTCAAAAAGCTTATGTTGGTCAGGTTATTTGTATTGACCTGCCAGTTGTTGTTCTGCCAGGGTTACAAGACGTTTAGTGATGTAACCACCGATCGAACCATTTTCATAAGAAGTTTTATTGCCTTGGTAACCATCTGGGGAAAGCGTGATTCCTAGTTCTTGGGCAACTTCGTATTTAAGTTGTTCCAAGGCACCGCGGGAATTTGGAGCTACAAGGTTATTGGAGTTGTTGCTTTGGCTCATTGCTGTTCACCTCCTCTGTTGGTAACTGTATTATGTGCCGGACTTGCCATTATCATTACAAGAAAAAAACGGTGATTTCTGGAAATAATAAAAAAGCCGTTCAAAAGCCGGATTTATAACATTCCGGGACCAATACCATTATGTAATAGGAAGTGATGAAGCTTATGAAATGCCCTTACTGCGATCACACAAATACTAAAGTGCTGGACTCGCGACCAGCGAATGAAAATAAGTCAATCCGTCGTAGGCGTGAATGTGAGCGTTGCAGCAAACGTTTCACTACTTTTGAAATGATTGAAGAGACGCCACTGATTGTAATTAAAAAAGACGGCAGCCGTGAGGAATTCAGTCGTGATAAAATACTCCGCGGTCTTATCCGTGCTTGTGAGAAACGGCCGGTTTCTGTGGAACGTCTAGAAAAGATCGTGTCCGAGGTTGAGAAATCTTTGCGCGGCATCGCCGTGGCTGAAGTGGAAAGCCAACAGATTGGTGAATTCGTAATGGAGCAGCTCTACCCAGTAGATGAAGTGGCTTACGTTCGTTTTGCGTCCGTATATCGCCAGTTCAAGGATATTAACATGTTCATGAAGGAACTCAAGGGGCTGCTGTCCAAGAGTACGGGAGAATTAGAGGGATTATAGGGTTTTGCCCAGTTAGGGCGTTACAGCCAGTCCTAGGGTCTGCTAGGAGTGCTTCTACTGGTTTGTTTCCTCTAAGTTCTCAGCGGGGAATTTGAGTGGAAAAATGAATTTTAAAAAAAGTGTTGACATAGAGGGCGATTTTTTATATTATATAGAAGTCGCCTACGACGCTTGAGTTTATCGGAACAACTCAATTACGACCAAACTAAAATTTAAAAATGTGTGATTACATACATCTGAAATTTCAGTTTGGGGCCATAGCTCAGCTGGGAGAGCGCATCGCTGGCAGCGATGAGGTCAGGGGTTCGATCCCCCTTGGCTCCACCAAAACTTTATATCATGGACTCTTAGCTCAGTTGGTAGAGCAGTAGACTCTTAATCTATTTGTCCAGGGTTCGAGCCCCTGAGAGTCCATCCTAAAGAAACGGCAGAAATGCCGTTTTTTTGTTGTTTGGGGAAGAGTGACTTTTTATTTGGTTTTGATCGTGGTATAGTTTGGGTAGATAAAACGTACAATGCAAAGAGAGTCGTGCGGAAACACGACTCCCAGTGCAATAGCCGCTTTTAAGGGCGGCGGCTTCGGAAGTTTAGTCAGGAAATAGACCGCATTCCTTTGCGAGAGGGCGGTCTATTTCTTTTTGAGGTAGTTGAGCAATGCAATAATGAACATGCCGAAGATGAACATCAGTGACAATTGTTGGCTCTAATTAAAGACAATCCATATCTAAAGAAACAGCAAGATGCTGTTTCTTTTTTTGTGTGCGCCCAGCATGGGCGCTATCTATAGGGTTGAAGTCCCGAATGGCGAAGGCAGTAGTAGCCATTAGCTTAAGGCAAGGGTGTCCACCGCGAGGTGGAATCTGAAGGAAGCCAGCGGCAAATCTCCGGTCTGAGGAATACGAACTTCATACAAGGCTAACGTAGGCTGGATGAGGTTGCACAACAAACCAAAGTCCATACTGCCAAAGGCGTACGAGAGTAAATGAAGCAGATAGATGGAGGGGAAGATAGCGTTCTTACCTGGGGAGATCTGTGTGATAGGCGAGTATACTTCGTAACCCTACTTGTGAGAGTAGGCTGAGTGCACAGAAGTCAGCAGACGCCATAGTACGCAAGCTGTTGCAACAGCTGCGGAAGGGCTGAACATGGAATAGGATTTATACATCCAGGCGTTCAAGATGAGCGATGAATGCAGAAAAAAATCCGAAAGGACCTGACTGAAGAAGGAAACGGTGAATCCCGTGGGGGACTTCAGCAGGGCGGAGTTCATCTTTGGCACAAATGGAAGGTATAAATCACGTAAAGAGAGGTTAAAAAAAATGTTGGAGCAACTGCTATCACGGGAAAATCTTCTGCAAGCCTTAAAGCGTGTTGAAGCGAATAAAGGAAGTCATGGCGTAGATGGGATGTCCGTAAAATCCTTACGAGAACACATCGTACAAAACTGGCAGACCTTGCGGCATGCCATAGAAGAAGGAACCTATGAACCGAGCCCCGTGCGCCGAGTCGAAATCCCGAAACCCGGTGGCGGAGGTGTTAGGTTACTAGGAATACCTACCGTGACAGATCGAATGATCCAACAAGCAATCGCGCAGGTGTTAACTCCATTGTTTGATCCAGAGTTTTCCGACCATAGCTATGGATTCCGTCCGAAAAGACGAGGGCATGATGCGGTGAGGAAAGCTCGAACCTTTATGAAAGAAGGCTATCGATTCGTAGTCGACCTAGACTTGGAGAAATTCTTTGATCGCGTCAACCATGACCGACTGATGATGAAGATTTCGGAGAAAGTGGAGGACAAGAAAGTTCTCCTGCTTATCCGCAAATATCTTCAGTCAGGTGTGATGGAGAACGGGTTAGTAACCCCGACAACGGAAGGTGCCCCGCAAGGCGGTCCACTGAGTCCGTTATTATCTAACATTGTCTTGGATGAGCTCGACAAAGAACTCGAGAAACGTGGGCACCGCTTCGTTCGTTATGCGGATGATTGCAATATTTACGTGAAAACGCTAAGAGCAGGAGAGAGAGTCAAGACAACGGTCACCCGATTCATCGAGACGAGGCTAAAGCTGAAGGTGAACCAAGTAAAGAGCGCGGTAGACCGTCCCTGGAAACGAAAGTTTCTAGGATTTAGTTTTAGTGTGGACAAAGAACCAAAGGTGAGAATTGCGAAGCAATCCTTACAGAGAGTCAAGGTTCGAATACAGGAGATATCCTCTCGAAAGAGATCGATGAAGATGGAAGAGCGAATCAAGGAACTAAACCACTACCTCATGGGATGGTGCGGTTATTTCTCGCTGGCGGATACCCCAAGTACCTTTCGAGATATGGATAAATGGATACGAAGAAGGCTACGAATGTGCCTCTGGAAGCAGTGGAAGACCCCTAGAACCAAAGTCAAAAGACTTATATCCTTAGGGGTACCTAAGGATAAAGCCTATGAGTGGGGAAATACCCGAAAAGGGTATTGGCGAATTGCAGGGAGTCCAATTCTACAACATGTATTGAATAACCAATATTGGGAAGCCAATGGATTAAAGAGTGTATTGGACAGATACAACTCCTTACGGAATATTTCATGAACCGCCGTATATCGAACGGTACGTACGGTGGTGTGAGAGGTCGGGGGCTAGCCGCCCCCTCCTACTCGATTTCCATTTATTAATTATCATTAAATCCATTAAACTCCTGAAGCATTTCGATAAATGTCTCAAGCTGTTGATTATCCCATTGGGCTATGCGCTCATAAAATATGAACTCCTTATCCTGTAACGCGTCAAAGGTTTTTTGCCGCCCAAGATCAGTGAGAGTAAGAAGGATCGCTCGACGATCGTTAGGGGAGTCTTCCCTTTTGATATAACCCAAATTCTCGAGTTGCTTGATGAGACGGCTGACTGAACTACGATCCATAGCCGTTGATTCTGCCAACACAGAGGCGCTTGTTGGTCCATAAGAGTACAACCAACGGACTATATGGAAAGCAGCAGGCTGTATAGATGAATCGAAAGCGGCAGCAGTTCTGACATTTAGGGCATGCGAAGCGCTAATGAGGGCGCTAATTTGTCCACCTAGCTTCAGTTCTAATTGCCCTCTCAACGTGTCTTTACGCTCGGCATTCATATTATTTTAACCACCTAACCTAGTATTTTTAAAAGTCATTATACATCTATATAGTTGACATATATCAACCATCATCATATAGTTGATATATATCAACTATATATTTTGGAGTATACGCTGTCAAAATGAAATTGCTCCTGATGAATTCCTGATATAAAGGAGAATGTAGAGGATGACAAAGCCGATTATTGTAATTACTGGAGCTACAAGCGGTTTGGGACAACTCGTTGCACTTGAAATGGCAAAGCAGGGTGACCATCTTGTTCTGACAGCAAGGAGTAAAACCCGTTCGGAAGCAACTGAAAAAATGATAAAGGAGAGCGTACCAGCAGTCGAAATTAGTTTTTTTTACGGAGACTTATCCTCAATGAAGGATGTCACTAGGTTAGGACAAGAAATATCTAATGTTTTTCCGAAGATCGACGTGTTAATAAATAACGCAGGGCTTCATGGGTTTGAACAGCGGATAACTGCAGATGGATTCTCAGAAATGATGGCTGTGAACTATTTTGCACCTTGGTTATTGACGCATACTTTAGAACGTTCTTTGAGAGCAGCAGGAAATGCAAAAATTATAAATGTTGCTTCGGAAGCTTCACGCCGGCATGGAGTGCTAAAGTTGCCAGAAGATTTGCTCAATACAGCTTCTTTTACTTCCAGAGGATCATCTGAGATTTATGGGAAAACCAAACTGTTAAATATTATGTTTACCAGTGAGCTTGCACGTCGATGGGCGGAAACGGGAATTAGCGTTCATGCATTGAATCCGGGTTTTAACGTTACAGGTCTCGGGCGTGAACTTTGGTTTTCTTCGATGCTTAAGCACTTATTGAATTTCTCTCGTATTGGCGATCCTCGTAAAGGAGCTGAGATCATTATTCGTTTAATGACCGATCCTAAGTATCAAGTGAGCACCGGGGGATATTTTAACGTTGGGACAGGCAATCCCATTGTACCCGTACAACCGGGAGGAGATAAGGTAATGGAAAATAAATTATGGAACGATACGAGAGACATTGTGCAGCAGAAAGGTTTCGTTGGAAACTGATGTGATTAGTGAAACTGACCTCATTTCCGTTCGAATCACCTACTTTTGATCCTGCGGACTGTATGGCTCTTATTTTCTTTATTCGGTGCAATTAGTCGAGTGATCGGACCGTAGCGCACTTATTTCCTCTCCAGTAGCAGTATTTTGTTTTGAAAAGACTAGATAAGTGCGTAGGAGTCCGATAGCTTGGGAAAACGCCCCATAATGAGAAAATAAGAGCACCTTGGTCCTTTGTATCTCAACCTTCCGCCAGGCCGACCTTTTATAGTACTACGAGCAGAAATAGACCGCATCTCTGGTGAGAGAGGGCGGTCTATTTTTCCATTACCGTTCCCGTTAGTTACGTATTCCTTGAAAAGCGTACCTCACCAACTGCTGCACATAAGCATCGTCTATGGGTTGGCCGGTCACCAGCAAGCGGTAGAATATCGGCCCGTAAATAAGATCGGTAACTACTTCAATATCGAGATTATCCTTCAATTCCCCGCGCTGAACACCCCGTTCCATAAGCAGCCGTGCCTCAAGCCGACGAGGCTGGAAATATCGGGTCCGATAAGCTTCCGCCAAGCCTGAATCCATCTGTCCTTCGCCAATGATCTCCGTAATGATTTTACCCTCTCGACTAATCAGGAACCGGGATAAGTTCGTTGCATGCATGAGAATATCATCAAATACTGAACCTGTGTCAGGTACGGGCAGTCTGTCCGCAGCGGAGGATAGGAATCCATCCATCACCACGGCAGCCTTGTTAGGCCACCATTTATATATCGTAGCTTTGCTGACCTTGGCACGATCCGCTATTTTTTCCACCGTAACTGCTCCAAAACCATTTTCCAATAACAAATCATAGGATGCGGTAAGAATAGACTTCTCCGTCTCAACATTACGCGGACGCCCTCGTTTACTCTCCATCTGAAATCACCCTTTCATTAATCTGTTTCCAATCAAAATATAAACTATACGTTCAGTATACTAAAAAAACCTAAAAAAATAAATGACTATCACCTATTTACAAAACGATACGTTCAGTATATTATTTAAACATGAATTAGTGAACTGAACGTACAGTATTTAAATTATTAAGATAATCTGAGGAGGATTCACATGCAAAAAGAACAAGCGGTGAAAGAGAACCACATTTCAAGTTGGATGATGTTTATGTTAGCAGCCGCATGCGGGCTTATCGTAGCCAATCTTTATTATGCTCAAACCCTTGTTGGACCTATCAGTGTCTCGACAGGACTTTCTTCTACAGCCGCAGGCTTGATCGTCACTTTAACTCAAATCGGTTATGTTGTAGGTTTGTTATTTATCGTGCCGCTGAGTGACATTGTTGAGAATCGGCGCCTCACGATAATCACGTTAATGGTTGCAGTGGGTGCATTGCTGGTTGCAGCTTTCGCAGCTAATGCGCCTTTGTTCCTGACAGCATCTTTGTTTATAGGAACCGGTTCAGTGGTAGCCCAAATCCTGGTACCTTATGCCACCTATTTAGCGTCTGAAGAGCAGCGTGGGCGTGTGGTTGGTAATGTTATGAGTGGACTCTTACTAGGTATTATGTTTGCCCGGCCCGTGGCAAGCTTTATCACCAGCATCTGGGGATGGCAAGCCGTTTTTATTTTTTCAGCGGTCGTCATCACGTTGTTAGCCATTCTTCTGTCGCGATTTCTTCCTGAACGTAAACCTGCACCTTCGGTAAGCTATGGTAAATTAATTGTCTCTTTAGGCACCCTTTTAAAACAAACGCCTATATTGCGCCGACGTGCCTTATATCAAGCCTGTTTATTTGGAGCTTTTAGTCTCTTTTGGACGGTGGTTCCGTTGCGGTTGGCGGATGATTTTGGAATGTCGCAGCAAGGTATCGCATGGTTTGCTTTAGTAGGTGTTGGTGGGGCTGTAGCCGCGCCGATTGCTGGAAGACTGGCAGATAAAGGTTGGAGCAAATGGTTAACCGGGCTGGCCATGATCATTGCCACCTTGTCTTTTTTACTAATTCATCTTTTCCATAGCCACTCAACTTTTGCTCTCATTCTGCTCTTTATTTCCGCGATTACATTGGATATGGCCGTATCCGGAAATCTTGTACTCGGACAGCGTGTGATTTATTCATTGGGTAGTGAAGCGAGGGGGCGTCTTAATGGGATCTTTATGGCGATTTTCTTCGTGGGCGGAGCCGTTGGATCATCTTTGGGTGGTTGGGCTTATGCCTATGGGGGATGGACCTTCGCCTCACTCATCGGAGTGATCCTGCCGCTATTGGCTTTGGTTTACTTTTTCACTGAAAAAAGATCAACTAAAGCTGTTGAATAAAGCCTTGCTTTAAGAGTGGGGGTTAGGTTTTAAACGGCAGAATAGACCGCTACCTTTGGTTAGGGCGGTCTATTTCTTTTTGAGGTAATAACGCGCTTGATAAACGTTAGTTATGCTCCGCTAACTGCACCTCAAACCCGTCCGGGTCCAGGATATAAAAGAACCGCAGGTGGGGATTGGGGGCGATTGGTCCGCGCGCTACTGGGATACCTTGGCTCTTTAAACTCTCCATCGCTTCATCAAGTGACTCCACTTCGAAACCCACAGAAACGCCACATTCCGGTTTCAAAGCCGGGTCACTTCCCTGAATAAGCTCGATCTTGGGTTGCCCCTCCAGACCTAACATGACGATCTGTTTTCCACTGCTTTCAAATCTACGCTCAATGGGTAGCCCCAGTATCCGGTTATAAAAATGAAGGGAAGCCTCCAGATCGCGGACCCGAAGCGTAATCCAATTCATACTCAATTTCATGGTTTTATAGTCTCCTCTGATGAATATTCTATATCGTATATTATACGCTATCATCTTGCCCGGAAATAGGGAGAATGGGGAATCAAGAACGTTTAATGAGGATAAAAGCCCGCAAAATCAGCTGTGCAACCAGTGGTTGACAGTATGTAAGGGTAGATAGGTAGTCAATTACAGAACGTTATAATATGATGAGCATGAGGTGATGGCGAATGGACTTTGCAAATAAATTGCAAAGCTATAGGAAACAGAGAGGAATGTCCCAGGAGAACTTGGCGGAGGTGATTGGTGTTTCGCGGCAAGCCGTGTCTAAGTGGGAATCAGGTCAATCCTATCCCGAAATGGATAAGATGATTAGTTTAAGTGAATTATTTCACGTAAGTTTGGATCATCTGGTGAAGGATGCTTCAAGCGATACCAAAGCAGAGCATGTCGCAAGCCCCGTATATGTAGATCTGAATTCCTTGTTTCATTATGAGTACAAAAGTAAGAGAACATGCTTTGGAATTCCTCTGGTTCATATCCATATCGGACGGGGGCTATACGTTGCCAAAGGGGTTATTGCCATAGGTAATATTGCGATTGGTGCTGTATCTATTGGTATTGTTGCTTTGGGCGGATTATGTTTAGGTGCGCTTGCTTTAGGACTCATCAGTTTTGCAGGTCTGGCTCTAGGGCTTTTGTTAGCCGTTGGGGGCATTGCGGCGGGTACAATGGCCGTTGGTGGAATAGCATTGGGGATATTTGCTGTTGGAGGTTTAGCTGTAGGTATGTTCTCCTTGGGTGGTCTCTCTATCGCTTCCCATATTGCAATGGGTGGATATGCAAGCGGGCATATAGCTATAGGGGATACCGTAAAAGGTGCTTATACCTTTATTACTCAAGATAATAATTTCAACGACATCAAGGGGGAGGAGGTAAGAAAGTTAATTCAGCAAGAATATCCACATCTTTGGAAGCCCATTGTGCAGGGAATTATTTCAATCTTCAAATAGCTGATTAATTTGCGGAAATTTCTTAACGGTTGTTTCATATGGATATAATTTGGGTAATAAACGATTGGCGTTTGTCATATATGGATCCGGCAAAAATACTTGTTGCTCAGCAACAAGTATTTTGATTTTGTGTTGGATATTTGTGAAAATATAAAACCTGATATTAGATTTTTTGCTGAAAACCGAAATTTTTACAGAGGAGTATTTATTTGAAAAGCATTCATAAGCGCTTATTATTCTTGCTGCTTGTGTTTATAATTCTACCGTATTTTTTATCCGTGTTGTTGATCTATCGGCAGACGAAAGAGAATGTGGAACGACATGAACTTGAGAACAGCCAAGAGCAAATTCAGCAGGCGTCAGCCGATCTAGAGCAATATTTTGATGAAATCATTAATCTTCCATATATTTTATACCGAAATCCAGACTTATTCAGGGTGTTTGAAGAAGGGTTAGAAGAAGATTTTTATTTTAAGCAGCTTGAAATTAATAAGGGTATGACTAACTTCTATCTCATGAGGAGTGAAATTCGTCAGATCCGTTTATTCATAAACGAAGGGAAAAGCTCATTTACAGTTTATAATGCCATGTTAAGTTCCCGTAAAAGGAATCCGGATTTATTACAGCAAGCTTCCATTCAGAAGCTGATGAGCTCTAATAGCAATTATCTTATTGAAGCTCCGCATCTGATTGAGAACTATAACGATACCTCCATTATGCCTCCTTCGGATAAAACGATGGTCTTGACGGTTCATCACAAAATTGTGGATGTCCTAACGCAGGAATTTCTGGGCGTCATCACTATAGATATTGATTTGGACAAGATTGCTCATATCGCTAATCATTTTCTACAGAAAAATAAAGAGAGCGTGTGGCTTTCCGATGCGGAGGATCATGTCATTTACGCCAGTGATGAAACATGGATAGGCAAAACCGTTCCTGATGAACTGCAAAGGAAAATAAGTCCGGCACAGGCAGATACTAAATCTCCAGAAGGAGATATTGTGTTTACTAGAACATTGCAGGAACCGATAAAAGAGTGGCATTTTGCTAAGGTAACCCCGAGCTCTTTTTTATTTGAAGATGTAAGGAAAACCGCCTATACAAACATCATTGTAGGTGTGGTTGTAGGTGGACTGGGCTTGATAATGATAACAATCATTTCATATGGATTTACACGGCCGATAAAATTGCTTAGTCAAAAAGTCCAGCGCATCGAGGGGAGGAATATGAATGCCCCATTCGACGATATGCGGGAGGACGAAATCGGTATTCTAGAAAGACATATCAAGGAGATGATGAATCGGATCAACCGTCACATTGACCGGGAGTATAAGCTTGAGATAGAGAACAGGAAAAATCAGCATAGGGCGCTAAAGTCGCAGATCAATCCGCACTTTTTATTTAATTCTTTACAATCCATTGCAGCTGTTGCCCTACTCTCTGAATCTCCAAAAGTATATCAACTGATTACCTCTTTATCCAAAATGATGCGGTACTCGATTCGTGTGGATCAGAAGGCGACGGTTCAAAGCGAAGTGGATTATGTACAGGCTTATTTGAATCTTCAAGCGGAACGTTTTCAGACTGATTTTAGCTATTCCATTGATATACCTAAAGATATTTTTGATATTCCGGTTCCTAGTATGATCCTGCAGCCGCTCGTTGAGAACTTTTTTAAGCACTGTTATGACGAGGGCTATGAACAAGCTTACATCCATATTTATGGTGAAATACAAGGTGAATATTTGAATCTAGTCGTAGAAAATAACGGAAACAGCGTGACGGATGATGAACTTGAGGCATTAAAAAATAATCTCTACACACCGGTTAACGAAGGCAATCCTTCTTTTGCACATATCGGGTTAAAAAACATTCATGATCGCTTGGTTCTTCATTTCGATCACACAGCGGGAATCAAACTGGATTCGATGCAGGGACAAGGGTTCACTGTACGGCTAGTAATTCCACTCTACCTAAAGGAGAAGTAACGTTTATGAAAGCTCTTATTGTAGATGATGAGTCTAATGTTAGAAAAATCATCCGTTTTTTGGGACGGTGGGAACAATACGGGATTACCGAAGTGCTGGAAGCCAGAAATGGTCTCGAGGCTAAGGCGTTGATTGAGCAGAAATCTCCAGAGATCATAATGACAGATGTCAAAATGCCCAAAAATAGCGGGATGGAGTTAATCGAGTGGTTGGCTGCTAAAGACTATCCGGGAAAAGTGATTATGATTTCAGGGTTTGACGATTATTGTTTCATGCGTAAAGCGTTTAAGCTGGGATGCTTTGATTATTTGATGAAGCCAATTGAAGAGAAAATGCTGAATGAAACTATAGAAGGGGCGTTGAGAGCCTGGGAACAAGAAGAGGGAGACCGTCGCAATATGGAGTCCGGATTTTATGAAGAGGTAAAAATGTTTCGCTTAAACAGGGAGATTACTGCTGCTTGTAACGGTGAAGCTTTTGATGCAGGCGAAATTGCCTCAGCTCTCCCACAGGCAGACGTATACGACTTCACCATGATGTATTTTTACCAATCTCACTATTCGGAGCCATACATTCAGCTTTTGACCGAAGAACTGGCTACACGGGAGTGGGGAAATGCATTTACGCTTCAAAATGATCCTAATGTCTGTGTGATTCTGTCCCTTCATGGACAGTTTTTCCCGATAGAGGAATGGATTACCCAGCATTTTGATATACCTGTTCGTTTGGTTAGCGGCCCTTCCATTCAATCGCTCGCAGAGATATCCTTATCTTTTCAATCTGCACAAAGGTCTATGGCTGAACAAAATTTTAGAGCAATCCATCGTTTGGCGGATTTAGATGATGTTAGGCGTATGAATGATATTGTCGCATTTGTTGATGAGCATTATATGGAAGAGTTAAGTTTGGACAAATTATCCACCCGTTTTTTTCTGAGCCGAGAACATATCTCGCGGAGATTTAAGCAAGAAGTAGGGATGACTCTTACTAACTACGTCATTCATTTACGAATAAATCAAGCGAAACAGTGGTTACTGGAATCGGATGAAAAGATGTACTCGATTGCCTTAAAGCTAGGGTATCAAGATGAGATTTATTTCTCTAAGCTGTTCAAAAAAAACGTCGGTATGACGCCTGCTGAATATCGTAATTCACAGGGAGCAAGAGAAATAGACGCGGAAGTCAGGATAGCCAATACATAAGTTCATTGTTGAATGCATCTGGGGGAATTATGAAAATAAAAAGGGTTCAAATGATTATCGTGGGGTTGATTACGCTAACGCTTTCTTCATGTGGTGCGCATACACGTCCACTGAAGGAAGCGGATTTGAAGGTAGCGGATAAGACAGTCACTTTGGAGGTACTGAATCCTAAAGTGGAAATTTCTATAGAATTCGAGCAGATGGTTAAGGAATATGAAAAGGAAAACCCGAATATTAACGTAGAAATTCTAACCTTTGGCGGAGGAGCTAACTACCTTGATGAGCTAAAGGCGAGGTTTGCGGCCAATGTTGGTCCGGATATTTTTCCAAATGGCGGTTATGAAGAAGCGAGGGCATGGAGTAGATATCTTGAAGATTTATCGGATCAACCCTGGGTGGAACAGGCTTATGACGAGGCGCTAGAACCGATGAAGATGGACGGGAAAATATACGGGATGCCGATCAATTTTGAAGGCTACGGTTTTATTTATAATAAGGATTTATTCGCAAAGGCTGGGGTTACTCCTCTCCCGACAACGTTTACGGAATTAAAAGAGGCGGCGAAAAAGCTGAAGGCTATAGGTGTGACTCCTTTTTCTGTTGGGTATTCAGATCATTGGTTTTTTGTACTCCTGTTGAATATTGCTATTGCCCAACAGGAGGAGCCGGATGCTTTTATTCAAGGGTTAAACAACGGAACACAATCTTTTCGAGAGAATAAGGAAGTTAAAGATGTCATTCGGATGCTGGATTTGACCGTACAATATGGTAACGAAAATTTTTTGACAACAGATTATAATTCGGAAGTTGAGTTATTTGCAACAGGGAGAACGGCGATTCTTAAACAAGGGAATTGGGTTCAGTCTAAAATTGATCAAATATCGCCGAATATGAATATCGGTTTTTTACCCATGCCTATTAATGATGGTGCCGAAAACAATGCGTTGCCAGTAGGGATATCTAATAATTGGGCTGTTAATAAAGAATCTTCGCCAGAAAAGAAAAAGGAAGCCAAAAAGTTTTTGAACTGGATGGTTTCCTCGGAAACAGGGAAAAAGTTCATGAAGGATCGCTTTCATTTTATTTCAGCTTTTAAAAATATAGAGACGGACCGTTCGGGAGCGCTAGTAAAAGATCTTATGCGATACGTCGATGAACAGAAAACTTTATCTTGGAATTGGTTCAAATTCCCTTCCAGAGCAAGAGAGGAGTTTGGCTATCTTATGCAAGCATATGTAGGAGAGCAAATCAATCGGGATCAATTGCTTCAGGAGCTTCAAAAATCGTGGGATACCTATGTGAAGCAATAAAACCAAATCAATATAGCCCTGTAAATGCATCAATTCACGACATACTCATAACGTCTACTCTTCATTAGAATTTAAAAGGGGAACAGCACAAAGGAAGATCGAAACCCAAATTTAAAGTATAAGAGGAGTTAGATGATGAATTTCAAGAAAATGATTAAACAAACAACAATCCTAACCTTTACAGCTGCTTTAATGTTAGGTGGAGCTACTCAAACCTTTGCGAAAGGAAATAACAAGCCGAACAAGCCGGAGTACAATGACTACGGTTTCTCTCATATCACTCGCGCTGACATGTTGAAATTACCCAAACAACAAAATAGTAATCAATTCCAAGTCCCAAAATTTGATGCTTCAACGATTAAGAACATTCCTGCAGCCGTTAAGTTCGATGAGAATGGAAACAAAATTGAAATGGATGTTTGGGATACTTGGCCGCTGCAAAATGCAGATGGAACTGTAGCAAGTTATAAGGGGTATCAAATTGTTTTTGGTCTGGCGGGCGACCCTAATAATGGATCAGACACATTTATTTATTTGTTCTATAAGAAAGAAGGAGACAACTCTATCAGCAGCTGGAAGAATGCCGGCCGGGTGTTTAAGGATAGTGACAAACTTGTACCTGATGATTATGTTTTAAACAATCAAGCCGAAGAATGGTCCGGTTCAGCAACCATGACATCTGATGGCAAAGTTCGCTTGTTCTACACCAATCGTCATCCTTGGGATCCAGATCGCGGATTTTACGGGAAACAAACTTTAACTACAGCTCAAATTAATGTCTCTGCCCCGGATGGGGATACCCTTAAGATTGATGGCGTAGAAGATATGAAATCCATCTATGACGGTAATCAAGGTGAAATTTATCAAAGTCTTGATATCACCGGTTTCAGCAAAGGCGATTACGACGATAATCATACCTTAAGAGATCCTCACTATGTGGAGGATAAAGGCCACAAGTATCTTGTGTTTGAAGCAAATACAGGGACAACTACGGGTTACCAGGGTGAAGAATCTCTCTTTAACAAAGCTTATTATGGTAATAGCAATGCCTTCTTCCAAGCGGAGAAAAAGAAATTACTAAGCAGTGCTGACAAAACATCTGCGGAAACCGCGAATGGTGCGCTCGGTATCATTGAATTAAATAATGATTATACATTCAAAAAAGAAATGAAGCCGCTACTTGCCTCCAATACCGTGACAGATGAAATTGAACGTGCGAACATATTTAAATTGAATGGCAAGTGGTATCTGTTCACAAGCTCAAGAGGTTCTAAAATGTTCATTGATGGCATTGATGATGAAGACATCTACATGCTCGGGTACGTATCTAATTCTTTAAACGGACCGTATAAACCATTAAATGGTACAGGACTTGTCCTCCATCAAGATCTTAATCCTTATGATATTACCTGGACTTATGCTCACTTTGCGATTCCGCAAGTGAAAGGGAATAATGTAGTCATCACAAGTTACATGACGAATAGAGGGTACTTTGGGGATCATCATTCCACTTTTGCTCCAAGCTTTGTGCTGAATATTAAAGGCTCCAAGACTTCAGTTGTACCGAACAGCATTTTGGAACAAGGGCAATTGACACTTAAAGGTAACAAACCGTATTAATTATTTACAAAGTAAATGCCAATGTAGTTGGCGTTTACTTTTCTTTTTATAAGCTAAGATTAGCAATGTGAAAAAAGCGAGGTATATTTTGAATAAGAAAAAAATGATAGGAATCACTATATTAATCCTTTGTTTAATTTGTATTGTGACAATAGTATTAGTAACTTATGGCGCTGGAGAGAAGAATAAGCCGGGGACCGACGTTCCTGATCATAAACCTACCACTCGGGCTAGCTATCATTTCACTGTACCTGAGCATTGGAAAAACGATCCGCAAAAACCCATTTATTTTGATGGTAAATATCATTACTATTATCTCTATAATGCTGATTACCCGGATGGAAATGGTACAGAATGGAGACATGCCACATCAACGGATTTGGTGAGCTGGACAGATGAAGGCGTTGCGATTCCAAAATATACAACACCCAATGGTGATCCCTGGTCAGGATCTGTTGTTGTTGACGATAGCAATACAGCAGGTTTTGGCGAAGGGGCAATTGTGGCGATTTTAACACAGCCCTCTGCAGAGGCGGGGAAGCAAGAACAATATTTATGGTTCAGTACGGATCGTGGGCTGACGTTTAAATCTTATAGTGATGATCCTATTTTGCCAAATCCGGGCACAGAAGATTTCAGAGATCCGAAGATAATATGGGATCAACATTCTCATAAATGGGTGATGACACTAGCCGAAGGTACGAAAGTAGGCTTTTACGAGTCTGACAATTTAAAGGATTGGCACTACACAAGCGGCTTCGAAACAGAAAATATCGGAATTGTGGAGTGTCCTGACTTCTATATGATGCGGGCGAATGATGGCACTTATAAATGGGTTCTTGGGGTCAGTGCAAATGGTAAGTCGATAGGTAAACCCAACACGTATGCCTACTGGACTGGAGATTTTAATGGGAATGAATTTATCACGGATTATCATGAACCACAGTGGCTAGATTATGGATTTGATTGGTATGGCGCTGTAACGTTTGAAGAGGGAAAGGATAAGGATCAATACAATCATCGATATGCTTTGGCCTGGATGAATAATTGGGATTACCCTCATGTTACCCCCAATCTTAACGAAGGTTTTAACGGAATGGATTCAATCGTGCGTCAAATAAAATTAACACGAGATGAAGAGCAATCGTATCAGTTAGTATCACAGCCCATCGAAGCATTAGATCAAATGGTAACTTCAACGGATTCCTTGCAAAAAATAAAAGTGAACGGCTCGTCAACACTTGATATCACAGGTGAAAATTACCAGCTCGATGCAGATCTATCTTGGTCAGAGATTACCAATGTAGGCTTAAGACTTCGTGAATCCGCAGATAAGACGCGCCATGTGGATGTAGGAGTGTTTGTTGAAGGACAATATTCTTATGTTAACAGAGCCTTTACTGGACAACCTGATAAGAGTGACAGATATCTTGAAAGCAAGGCCCCCTTTGATGTGAACAAGAAAAAAGTGCATCTGAAGATCCTTGTGGATAGAACAAGTATTGAAGTTTTTATAGATGATGGTGAAATTGTATTTTCTAATGAAATTTTCCCGGAAATAAATGATCAAGGCATTACCTTGTTTTCTGAAGGTGGCACCGCGATTTTTAATAATGTTGTAATTAAGCATTTTGGCAAAGATTAGAATGATTAGTCAGAATTTTTCTAATTCTTGCGCAATAAGAGGGCACTCCAACCTAATTTGGGTGATGCTATAGATGTTAATGCTTTTGGTGATCTATTTTTGCATTGACATACCAAGCTGTTAACACTATGATATGAATGAAAAAATAATTATTCATTCACGGAGAGGCGAAAAGTGGAAGACAAAAAAACAAAGATATACGAATGCGCGAAAGAGCTATTTAGCAATAAAGGCTTTAAAGATACTAATGTTTCTGGCATTACTAAAATGGCTGGAATAGCTGTAGGAAGTTTTTACAACTATTATCCCTCTAAGGAAAAGCTTTTTATGGATATTTTTTTAGAGGAAAATGAAAAGCTCAAAAAAAGCTGTATGCAATCGCTCGATATGAGCCAAAGCCCACTGGCAGTAATACGGCAGATGATGGCGCTTAATTTGGAAGGTATGATAGCCAACCCCATTCTTAAGGAATGGTATAACAAAAGTGTTTTCGCAAAAATCGAACAGTTGTACCGGGAAGAAACCAACATTCAGGTAAACGACTTCTTGTATGATAGCTTCCATGAAATCATTAAGCAGTGGCAAGCCGATGGTAAAATGCGCAGCGATATGGATAGTAAAATGATTATGATGATTTTCGCCGCTATGATTAATGTGGAAACCCACAAGGAAGAAATCGGGCTGGAGCACTTTCCACAACTTCTGGACAATATGCTGGAACTAATCATGAAGGGTTTGACAGACTGCCCCTAATACACTTATGGTGCAGTTTTTTTTTCTTGTAAAATGAATGAATAATTAAATATTCATTCGAAATTGAAATCCAAAGGAAGGAGGCAAGCAGGTGAGTAAGAGAAGAGGAAAAAAGCGAAAATTTAATAAATGGATTATTGTTCTCAGCATTCTATGCGTGATTACAGTCATAGGTTGGATAGGTGGTATTCTCTTGACTGCTCCGGGAAGGCATGAGGTTCAGCAGCTTACTATCAACGTCATAGATATACAGAATCTGCGGGAGGGTACCTATGTGGGGGAATACATTGGCATCAAAGATCATTCCAGAGATACCAAGGTGAGGGCAATAATATCTGCTGAACGGCTGACAGATATCAAAATACTCAAAGGTGCCTTGGACAAAACAGGGAACCCTGCTGAACTGAAGGATGGTCTAGGCATTGGTGATTTGTTTAGTCATGTGATTGAATCGCAGTCTCTTCAGGTGGATGTTATCAGCGGTGCAACGCTTACCTCTAAAACACATCTTAAGGCACTCGAAAATGCCCTACAGCAGGCGGAGACGAAATAATTCATTTTAAGGAGAATTTATATGAACATTGCAGTCATTTCGTATTCATTCACAGGTAATAATGAAGCATTAGCAAGGAGTGTGGCGAATGCGTTGTCGGCTGAACATATCCGAATCTCGGAAGCCAAACCCCGAACACTCGGTAGGATTACCTTCGATATGATTTTTGACAGGATACCGTTGGTTCAACCGAAGCCTGAGCAAATAGGAAAATATGATATTATCCTATTTTTTGGACCGGTTTGGATGGGGAAAGTGGCCACACCGCTCCGTGCCTATTTAAAGGATTTGAAGAAAAATCCGCAAAAGTATGGTTACCTTTCAATCAGTGGCGGAGCTGACGGTCCAAATCCGAAGGTGCCAGGGGAGCTCAGAAAAAGAACTGGAGCAGATCCTGTTGTATTCATCGAGCAGCATATCGCAGATCTGATATCAGCAGATCACAAGCCTGCACGTAAAGATACCTCAGCTTATAAGTTAAATGAGGGCGATATTAATCAATTAACTGGAAAAATAGTGAGGAAAGTAAGGGATATGATCTAGCTTTTAAGCTCCAGCGAGACGAACAGAGAAACGGCAAAGCTGCCGTTTTTTTTGTTTTCTCTGCAATCTGGTAGAAATTGTTCTATTATAAAGTGTTCGTTCAATTCGCTAGATGGTATGATAGGTATGGGAGGGAATTATAAAATGAACAATGAGACGACTAATGAAAATGAAATAACAAATGAGAATGAGGAAGTAAATGATAATACAGAAATGTCTGAAGAGGATATGGCACAGCTGCTAAAGGCTGTTCACCATAACGGCCTTGTAGCATTGAGAGTACACTTTAAAGATGTTGAAGGACAAGTATTGAACATGGAAGCCTACGGCCCTGTGTTTGTTTTTCACGTGAAAACTGAATTAGATCAGGTGTATTCCTGCGGATTTTTTCTGCGCGAGTTAATTGCAAGATTCCAGTCGGGTAAGGATCCGGCAGCATGGATGGCCTCATTCTTCGTTGAGCTGATGAAGATTGAGGGAGGCAAAACACTTCCAAAACCACCAGCAAGTGAAGAAGAAGCAAAAGGGATCATTGACAATGTGTTAGTTCCGCTTTGTATTGAGGAAATTACCCAAGAATTTGCTCCTGAAAAAGTGCATGTCGGGCTAGCTTGGAACGAGAAATTGGGACCAGTCTTCGAGGCTGGATTTCCAGCGATCACCGATGGGAATAACGTATGTGCATTCCCGCTTCATCTGTTGCTGACCCATTTGCAATTGAACCGGGATCCATCTGAGCTGCTTGTTCAGGGTATGTATAACATCCGCAGAGAACATGGATTGGAGTAAAACAGGCTCTGAGCCCTGACCATCCATAACCCAAAGAAACGGCAGAAATGCCGTTTCTTTTTCTTTTGACATTCAAAGAGTAGATCCTTGCTTGATGAATTCATTCATATCTACTTTGAGCTGATAGCTTTAAGCTGATAACCTGCTGCTTGAAGGTTTCGTTCACATTATCTTCGGACTGTATAGCGCTTATCTTTGCTTTTTAGCTCCATTTACCGAACTCGCGGACCGTATAGCCCTTATTGTCTGTTTATTGCCTATAAAAGTAGGAGGATTAGCCAAATAGTTGCATCTCAGTCCGTTAACAGAAGAATTCTCTTGAAAATGAACCAATAACGTCTCCTCGGTCCGATAGGCCTTGGTGTTGCTGGATTATATAAAGAAACTGTAAATACTTTTCAGATATTTTAGGATAAAATTTCATTTACTGAATACGTTTGCGGACCAAGCTATATGTACAGCACCACTATACTTTTTCAGAAAAATAACAGAAGGCGTGGTAACAAGATGAAATATCTAGTTTCAATACTACTAATTGCTGCAGTGATAGCATCTGGTTGTACCAATACCACTCCAATCCCTCATCCAACTTCTAATCAGGAAACTTCTCCTTCTCCTAATCCTAATCCAAATACAAATTTGAATGCTGATACTGATTCTTCAGATAACCGCAGAGAAGATACTGTGTTCCTCAACAAAAATATAGGTTGGAAAGTAGTCTATCATTTTCAAGGGATGTCACGCGAAGATATGGAGCTTTATGCAACTAGTGATGGGGGAGAGACTTGGAAGGAGATGGGGGATAGCTTACAAGCAGGAAGTACTCTTCCTAGCGGGGTGAAATCGGGACTTACTTTTGTTAATGAAAAAGAAGGCTGGATTACAACGAATGCTCCATGGGAGGGAAAGGTTGGTTTATATAAAACAATGGATGGTGGAGTTACCTGGAGTGAACAGACAGTCACAGTGCCGGGTGAGTTAGTAAACTCGCAAATCTATGCTTATCCTCCCCTCTTTCTTACGAAGGATCAAGGAATCTTAATTACTCGGCCCGTTGAAAAAGAATATACATTGTTATTTATAACGATAGACGGAGGACAACATTGGAAATCATTCCTTGACGATCATATGGATCAGTATGTTGGTATAGCATGGACGCTCTCTGAGAGTATGGCGACGGTGAAATACGCAGAGAAAACCTGGACATTAAGCATGCAGAACTATGGAAAATGGTCCCTTTAATCGAAATGTTGGCATATTGCGTTTAGAAAAGACGTACACATCAAATGAAGCGAGGCGTTAACCTGACTCCGGCTGTTATAGCTGTTTATGGGATAACGTTTTGTTTTATCCAATATTCGAAACCGGTTTCAAATGTGCGAGCGCGCCGCGCAATGAAATCAGTAGGAGGAAAAGACGATGTTACGAAAAGGAAAAATGTTAAGTCTATTTCTGCTGTTCACCCTCTTAATTGCTTGGGTACCTACAGGGAGTTCAAGCGCGGCATCAAGCTGGAATCTGGCATGGAGCGATGAATTTGATGGGAATTCTCTGAACACTAATAATTGGTCGGCGGAAATAGGTACGGGTAGCGGAGGTTGGGGAAACAATGAGCTTCAGTATTATACCAGTCGCCCGCAGAACCTGCAGGTAACAGGTGGGAATTTAGTGATTACTGCACAAAAGGAGTCGTACGGGGGGATGAATTATACCTCTGCACGGATCAAAACACAGGGACTCAAAAGCTTCACCTACGGAAAAATCGAAGCTAGAATCAAATTGCCTTCAGGACAGGGACTCTGGCCAGCATTTTGGATGCTTGGGGCGAATATTGATTCAGTGGGTTGGCCGAAATCTGGGGAAACGGACATTATGGAGCGTGTAAACAATAATGCTTTTGTTAATGGGACGGTACATTGGGATGCCAATGGGCATGCCGAGTACGGTCAGGTGTCTGGTAACCTCGATTTCTCACAGTACCATGTGTACAGCGTGGAATGGGATGCGAATTATATAAGATGGTTTGTAGACGGCAACCCATTTAATGCTTTTTATATTGAGAACGGAACCGGAAATACGGAGGAGTTCCAGAAACCTTTCTTCATCCTGCTAAACCTTGCCGTGGGTGGAAATTGGCCGGGAAGTCCAAATGCTTCAACTGCTTTCCCAGCTCAAATGCTGGTTGATTACGTACGTGTGTATCAGGCTGCGCCTACCTCAAGCATTGTTAGTGGTGGGATTTACACTTTAGCTGACAAGGCTAGTGGTAAGGTTCTGGACGTAGTGGATGTATCCACAGCAAGCGGGGCGAAAATGCAGCAATGGACCAATTACACTGCCAATAATCAGAAATTTAAAGTGGAGAGTACAGGCGACGGTTATTACAAGCTTACGGCAGTGCATAGTGGAAAAGTGTTGGATGTGCCAAACTCATCAACCGCGAGCGGTGTACAGCTGCAGCAGTGGGATGACAATGGTACCAACGCTCAGCGATGGAGAATTATTGATGTCGGAGGGGGCTATTATAAGCTTATTTCAAAAGTGAGCGGATTAGCCATGGATGTATCCGGAGCATCAACAGCCGATGGCGCAGCTGTCCAGCAGTGGACAGATAACGGGAGTGATGCTCAGAAATGGTTTTTTACGAAAGTGAACTAAAGAATGCCGCCCCATATCAAATGGGGCTTTTTCTAATCGGTCTAATCGGTCTAATTTGTTTTAAATCGGATAAAAAAATAGGGGTTAAGTTCAACTGAACAATTTTTATTTTCTGCTTGTTTCTTTTTCGGGTGAGGTGTGGTTTTAAAGGGCTGCTTTTCCGTTTTCTTCGTCTGATTTTGGCTCTGGTGATTCTCCAAGGGGTTAGCTTTAGGAATTGCTGATATAGGGATGAACCCGCGGAATCTTTATTCCAGCATTTATCATCTCCGGCAAAATGGATGATTTTGTTAGTGAAATCATGGTCCGGAATGTTTGTGTTGAACGAATTAAAACGGATATCAAGGGGGAGGTAATTCCCACCAAAAACCGCATTCAGAACATCCTGATCTGGCATGGTGACATCAGGAAAGGTACGTAGAAAGGTTAGCATTTCTTCGTACCAGTTGGTATTCTGGCGGATATTATGCAAAGAAAATAAAATCACTCCGGAATTAAAATAAAGCTCAGGATTTAATCCCTTAGCGCTCACAATATGAGCAACCTCTCTAATCCCTTGGTCCCAAATTGCGGCCAAATACTTGTCATCCAGTTCAACCTGCCATATTTCAGTTATGTCCATATTCACTAATACATCGCAGTCCAGATAGATGATTTTGTCCACGGGTATTAGTGCAGGAAGAAGCAATCGATACATACATGCCTGCGTCCATACATTAATGGAGTTAACATTGGCTAACACCTGAGTTAGATCATCGGGCATAGTGATTGAATAAAAGCTAAGGGTATGATTATGTTTTGTAGTTAATGCGCTAAGCCTGCGCTTATTAGTTTCACTTAAAGAAACATCATGTAAAATATGAATATGAATTGGGGAACTCGTATGATGAAAAATTGACGCTAGAACGACTCCGGCATGTTCAGCATATTTCCCATCCTTATCTTGAAAAGCCAAGGCGATATCGATCATTTGATTTATCCTCTCTTCACGTTTGTGTACGAATGTACCACAGTATACGTTCGCCTTGATCAGAGGACAGAGACATTAAACCCAGAATATTCACCCAATTTGATGTGAACACCAAAAAACCAAGTGCTGAATCTCAGCAACTTGGTCGGCTAAGGACTTCAATCTTTATTTTCGCAGCTTAATTCGATCTACGTGATGATTGTTGTCCTTATGCATTATAAGATCCGCACGATTTCGGGTGGGCAGAATATTTTGCTGCAAATTAACGTAGTTTATTTCTTTCCAGATCCGCTTTGAGATTTCAATAGATTCCTCTAGAGATAGCTGTGCATATTTTTTGAAATAAGATTGTTCATCTTGGAAGGCAGTATCTCTGAGCTTAATAAACCGATCAATGTACCATGTCTCGATATCGTTTACATCAGCATCCACATAAATAGAAAAATCAAAGAAATCAGATACAAAATAGTTAGGCATATTATGATTATTTGTAATCGCAGTCTGAAGAACATTTAAGCCCTCAACAATTAGAATATCCGGATTCTCAATCGTAATATATTCATCTGGCACAATATCATAAGTTAAGTGAGAGTATACAGGGCTTTGGACCCGCGGCACCCCAGACTTCACATCCGTTAAAAAAGAAATTAAACTACGCGTGTCGTAGCTTTCAGGAAAGCCCTTTTTCGTCATTATACCGCGCTTTTCCAGCTCTGCGTTGGGATGTAGAAACCCATCAGTCGTAACTAAATCCACCTTTGGATGGGAAGGTAATTGTGAGAGAAGTTTTTGTAGGAGTCTGGCCGTAGTGCTTTTGCCAACAGCGACACTTCCCGCGATGCCTATGATAAATGGACCTTTTTTTACATCATTGTTCAGAAAGTGATTTATAGATTCATTAAATTTATGAGCAGATAGAAGTTGCAGATTTAGCAGATTGGACAGAGGAAGATAGACCTCGTTAACATCCTCGCTGGAGATTTTTTCATTAATACTTTGGACTTCCATAAGTTCTTCTTCTGATAATTGGATAGCGGTGAAATCGCTTAGTTTTTTCCAATCCTCACGTAAATAAAGTGTATATGCTGAATTATTCACCATTAAATTTTCCACATCCCTGAAGTTTTTAGAGATTTCTTATGCACTTAGGTATTATAACCGTTCATACAGCTTCATTCCATTCATTGTAATCGACATTATTATGGACATTAAGGAGATTGCATTTCAGTAAATGGGAAAATCAATTAAAATATAGAATATTAGGAAGAATGGGGTGGAGCAATGGGAGTTTTTCGAAAAGTTGAATTATT
This sequence comes from Paenibacillus sp. FSL H3-0329, assembly GCF_037963285.1. Taxonomy (NCBI): domain Bacteria; kingdom Bacillati; phylum Bacillota; class Bacilli; order Caryophanales; family Paenibacillaceae; genus Paenibacillus; species Paenibacillus sp. FSL H3-0329. The sequence goes on from NZ_CP150150.1 coordinate 2,256,239, forward strand.
GAAGGATTACACACGCACGGAAACGTTCCAAGAAGAGTCAGAGGGAAGGAAAATAGTTATAAGTATTTATTATCCGGATACAGAGGGTGTATTAAATAAAAACGCATCTGCAATGAAGTATATGGAGCTTTTCGGGCCCTGTGAACAACAGGCGAGAGAGCTTCTACAAGATATTGGCATGAATATGGAAATCATAAATACATTATCTACCTCAATCAGCGATCGAACCTTTCAAAGCAAATCCAAACGCTCCTATCCAGTCATCATCTATTCACCTGCATTAGGTTTAGATAGAGATATGTATATTTATAATATAGAAGCGTTGGCCAAGCAAGGTTTCATAGTGGTAACGGTCAGTGCTGCGTACGAAGCTATGTTTACTGTTTGCCCTAGTGGTGGATTTATTAATCAATCCGAAGCCATGAGGCAAATAAAAGCTACGGATTATACCGATTTACATAACTTAATCTCCATTCGAAAAAAAGATATTCAATACGTTCTGGATCACCTGTCCACGCTTAATTCTATGGATAAAGATGTGAAGGGCTTATTTGATATGAATAAGATTGGTATTATCGGCCATTCCATCGGTGGTGCTACTGCATTAGATTTAACTATGGAAGACGATAGAATTAAAGCTGCTATTTTATTAGATGCAAGCATGCACTTATATATTGAGAATGAAGAGAAGAACAATACTGTGCCGCTTCTTGTATTAAGGCAAAAGGCCTCGACCTTAGAATCCTTAAGTAATATATTACAGGAGAAACTGGCAAATGATTTCATCAAAGGACAAGAGGCGCTTTTTCAGAATTGGAACGGATATAAATCTTTTCTAAAAATACGAAATGCTACACATATGTCATTTAGCGATCTGCCTCTTTATGAGGAAGGAGAGACTTTAAAACAAAGAACCTGTGAAATTCATACTTGCTTAAACGAGCTTATAAGTAAGTTCCTTTTGGAACATCTTTTAGATCAGGGGCAAGGTTATTCGGCATTAATTAGTAGTGTTCATAAAGATTTTTGTGAGATCCATGGTAGTGGAGAAGAAATTCTGTAAATTAGCAATAAACTCTCCTTTGTTTATACCGATAAACATATATAAGGGAGGGAATTATGAATGCATTCTGCTCAGTCTAATGAGAAAATATGTAATCATATTGAAAAATACATAGGTGTTATTGATAATGTTTTTAAAGAAATTATTTCAGGTGTTCTGTCGATAGATATTCTAATTCTTGATCCGACGCCTGAGCGGAACTTCTATACTTTAATTACTTCTGGAATGAGCGAATTACCGATGACGGTGCCAGAAGGTGCAGAAGAATATCAATATGCTGAAATAATGATTTGTCTCCCTCCTACCTGGAAGCTGTCGGATGAGGCGTTTAAGGATGAACGGAATTATTGGCCGATTCGGGCCCTGAAAACAATGGCTAGGTTTCCGCATGAATATAATACATGGCTTTATATGGGGCATACGCTTGTGAACGGTAATCCCGCCCAGCCTTATAGTGAGGATACAGGATTTCAAGGGATGTTCGTTTGGGTTCCAGATGTAAAAGATAAAGCCGGTTTCTTTAATTTAGAAATGACCCGTGAGAAAGTGGTGCACTTTTATACGTTAATTCCGCTCTATGGGGAGGAGTTAAATTATAAAATCAAGCATAGCGAGGAAGAGTTACTACACAAGTTAAATAAGATTGGGGTTACGGATGTTTTGGATCCTTCCCGTAAAAATAGTTGTAAGAAGTTATGGGGACTCTTTTAAAGACAAGAAAAAACGGCTGAGAGCCGTTTTTTTATTTTTTGATTCCAAAAGCAATCCAGCGACCATCTACATCTTCGATCACAAATTCTTTGTTATTATAATCGGTGTTTGATAAAGAACGAACAATATGAACACCGGCGGCTTCGAACTCCTTCTCCAACTCTTCTTGCTGCTTCGTAATAAAATAGGCATCGTATCCATAACCGTACAACTCTCGATTGGGAATGACCTTTTGTCTATGGGATTGCGTAAGGATAATCTCTGTATCGTCGCGATACAAACAAAGATGTGGTTCTTGTGTATCTAAATAGGGCACAGCTTTAAAACCTAAGTACTGGCTGTAGAAGGCAGCAGTTTGCTCAATATTCAAGGTAGGGAAAATACTATGCGATTGTAAGAGCTTTTTGTCCACGAGTGAGGTCATCCTTTCAAAGAAAAATAGATATCCATATATTACCTCAAGGTAGAAGTTTCAACAATACATGGAGTTTCCATTAAGCAGAAGATTATTCACGGTTGACACCATCGCTGTTCTATAATAAAATACATGCATGAGCATGCATTTATAAAAATATATAAGATGAACTTAGAAACTCATGTTCACTGGTAGCATTGATCATACTATACTTAGTTTTTTATAAAGAGGAGAGATATCATGAAGGACTTGTTCACCCCGTATGAATTGAAGGATTTGAAGCTGAAGAACCGCGTGGTTATGCCTCCGATGTGTCAATATTCAGTGTCTAACAAAGACGGAATTGCTACGGATTGGCATTATAATCATTACGTAAGTCGCGCCGTTGGCGGAACCGGATTAATTATTATTGAAATGACGGACGTGGAGCCTGATGGACGGATTACTGATTTTGATCTTGGCATTTGGTCTGATGAGCAAATTCCTGCACTGGCCAGAATCGTTGAAGCTTGTCATTCTTATGGCGCTAAAGTAGGTATTCAAATTGCACACGCCGGACGTAAAGCAGAAGATGCAGCAGTTCCTGTATCCTCATCTAACGTTCCTTTTGACGCTGACTCCAAAACACCACGTGCATTAACAACTGAAGAAGTGAAAGCTATGGTTGAGAAATTCCGGTTGGGCGTGAAGCGGGCGATACAAGCGGGATTTGATGTTATCGAGCTTCATGGAGCGCATGGTTACCTTATTCATCAGTTCCATTCCCCTCTAACCAATCAAAGAACAGATGAATACGGCAAGGATTTAACACTATTTGGTACAGAAGTCATTCGCGCAGCAAAAAGTGAAATGCCGGAAGGAATGCCATTGATTATGCGTATCTCCGCCCAAGAATATGTTGAGGGCGGGTACGGTATCAAAGAAAGCTTGGAATTTAGTAAAGCTTACAAAGAAGCAGGCGCAGATATTTTCCATATCAGTGCAGGTGGTGAAGGTCCTATCGCAGCTGCCGGGAAACCAGGGACGCATGCAGCTTATCAGGTTCCTTTGGCCAGAGAAATCAAGTATGGCTTGAATGTTCCGGTTATTGCGGTTGGCAGATTGGATGAGCCTGTACTTGCTAATGCCGTGATTGGGAATGAGGAAGCTGATCTTGTTGCCGTGGGCCGGGGCATGCTGAGAAATCCATACTGGACGCTGGAAGCTGGGGTTGAACTTCAGAAAGATGCCGGCATTCCTAGACAGTATACTTTCGGGTTTCCAAGAATTAATGGGTAAAGACTAATATAAATGGTATGAAGTCTGAAGTCCAAACAAAATAATTGTAAAGTGTGGAGGGGCCGGCTTCTTGGAGAAACGGTCTCTCCTCTTTTTTAAAATAAAATAAAGTATAAGTATCGAACCTATACTTTATGTATGGTTGTGGATTGTAGTACTATTATATAGAAGGAAAAAATCATGAAAAGCCATACACCCGGGAGATGAATAATAAAATGGACGACATTCTTAACAATGACCTTATAACGAGTTGGTTGACGTTAACGCATATACAAATGAATGTGACGAATGAATTGGAAGCTAATCTACAAGCCAAACATGGCTTATCCTTAAAAGAATTTTATTTGCTGTTATTTTTATCGGAAGCGCCGGAGAAGAAACTGAAATTGCAGAAGCTAGAAGCTATGGTGGGTTTAAGCCAGAGTGCAGTTTCCCGACTGGTTAGTCGGTTTGAGGCCAAAGGCTGTGGCGCTTTAGAAAGAAAAGCGTGTGATGCTGATCGCAGAAGTATCTATACTGCCTTGACTGCCATTGGCGAAGACAAGCTCCTTCGTGCACAAGATACCTTTCAAGAGACCCTGCTTGCAGCTTTTCCAGAAAAAGATGTGAAAGAGCTTTTGGATCAAATGCTTCGCATGAAGCAACAGTCATGAATTCACAATAAAACCTCTGTTTTGGTAAATGGACCGAATCTCCATTTCCCATACAGAGGTTTTTTAGTGTAAGGCGCTATTTACATCATACCTGTTCATCCCACTGTTGCTGGGAAAGCCGGTAATAATTATAGTCTTCATGTTCAATTGTAATCTCGTCAAGAAGCTCGAAACCACATTTTTGAATGACTCTATTAGACGGGATATTGTGTTTCAGAGCAATGGCGTTTAATACATCGGTAGAGCTATTATCAAACAAATACTTAATTAATCCCTTGGCAGCTTGAGTAGTGTAGCCTTTACCGCGATGATCCTTGGATATGGCATACATAATCTCTCTGTTAGGAACGGGCAATTCCTCCTTAATTCCTGTACAACACCAACCAATAAACTCACCGGACACTTTTAAAATAATGCCTAAACGAAGACGAAGCTCTCCGATATCTCCGCCCACTGAGATCACTTGAAGAAATTGCTGGTTCTCTTTTATTTCATAGTTTATTAACCAGTCCAACCGTTGTTCTTTAGGAACATTCCACTCTGGCAAGAATTCAATAATTTCAGGCTGTAGAGTAAGCGCATGAAACTCCTCTAAATCCTCCACACTATATTCCCGCAGAAAAATATCTTTACAATCAATCGTAAATAAATCACTAGAATTGGCCTTTTCATTCACAGCTTCGCTCAACTTTCACCACTCCTTTATTAACTAACAGATATTTTACCATGGAATAAATGATTGATTTGGTAATATTTGATTATAAAATTTGTTTTCTTTTATTTCACATAAATATTAATTGGTTAATATATTAATTGACTATAAAATATGTTATTATGTTTCGTATAAACGGCAATGAACTAGTATTGTTTGGTTTTTAAGATTTCTACTATAAAGATAACAGGTGATATTTTATGAAAAATGACAACGGTAACAAATTTATTAATGGTAGTCTAATTGCGCATTATAAGTTTGATAATCCAGAGGATGTAGGTCAAGATTTCTCGGGGAACGGCAATGATGGAACCGCTTCAGGTACTACGCTGCCGGCTATTAAATCCGTAGCAGGTAGACAAGCTGTTTCGCTTGCTGGGGGAGAACATGGCACATCCTATATTTCATTACCTAACGATCTGCTTAAAGAGGTCAGTGACCATACAGGAATTACAATTTCGACATGGATGTATGTAAGCAAAGCTTCAAGCTTATGGGAAAGAATCTTTGATTTTGGTAAAGGTGAAACAGGACCTTATATTTTCGTAACTCGCAATTTGCGGGGGACTTGTTTTGCAGGGGAAGACTTAATCGCAGATCCAGGGAAATCCTTTGCGACTGATGAATGGGTACATGTTTCCTTTGCAGTTACAGGTACAGAAGGTGGAACACTAAGCAGTGCAGGTCCTGTGATGTATGTAAATGGTGAAGTAGTTGCGGATGGAATGATCAGCCAAACCTCGAGTGGCACATATGCTAAGCTGCGTACATGGTTTGCTACTTTTGAAGATCAACAGAATTATAGCAATAATACAATCGGGAAATCCCAATACGCGGCAGATGTTGATTTTAGCGGCTATATTTCGGACTTCCGTGTATATAAAGCAGGTTTAACTCAAGATGAAGTGATTGAAATCATGTGCGAATCTTTGACGGATGAAGATATCGTAAAGCTTGCAAAAGATAAATACTTAACCTTCCCAAGCTCGATCATTACCAAAGATATTGAGTTGCCAGTTTCGCTGATGGGCGGAAAAGTTGACGTATCTTGGGTATCCAGCGATTCCAAAGTCATTTCTAATGAAGGTGTTGTGAATAAAGGAGTTCAATCTGCTCAAGGCGTAACGCTTACAGCACATTTGAAAAAGGGAGCTAGTACAGTAGAAAAGAGCTTCACGGTGTCTGTGCTTCCGGAAGATTTGCCACCATACACCTTAACTATTGATGGTAATCAGGAGATTTTGGATGTTAGCCAAATTCTATATGGTTTATTCTATGAGGACATTAACAACGCAGCAGACGGTGGGATCTATGCAGAGCTAGTGCAGAATCGCTCCTTCGAATCTTTTGCTTTTGACAGCTATTCGCATGTATGTGGTGTACATGGTGCTTCCACCGGAAGAAATTATACACCTCTTCACGCATGGTCTGGGGATACAGAGAAAATGACTGTCCATAATACAGGCGGATTAAACGATTTCTTCGGCATCGAAGATAAAGATATGAATGCTCATTATGTGACGGTAGCGGATGGCGCGACTATTAATAATAGAGGTTTTGCGGATTCCAATCAGCACTGCTCGATGTTTATTAAGGAAGATGCCAAGTACAACTTCACAATCTGGGCGAAGGCTGAAGCAGCAGGCACAATTACCTTGCAATTGCTCGACAAAGACGGTAAAGCCATCAGCGATACTGCAGTTGTTGAAGTAAACGGTGACGGCAACTGGAAGAAGTATGGTGTCGATTCTAAGCTTGTATTAACAGGGTCTGAAACTGTGCTTGGTCAGCTGGCGTTAACCTTTAACGGTGAGATCTCCATTGATATGGTATCCTTAATTCCTGATGACGTTTGGGGCGCTGGTGAAGAGGAACGTTCTGCTACAGCTCATGCTAACTATAAAGGAAATCCAAACTATAGATTAAGAAAAGACTTAGTGAATGCACTCGTTGATCTTCATCCTACATTCCTGCGTTTCCCTGGGGGTTGTATTTCTGAAGGTTCTCACATTTGGGAGAACGTGTACGATTGGAAAGAGTCCGTCAACGATATCGAATTGCGCAAAGAGAACTATAACGTATGGGGCTACATGATGACCATGGGTCTTGGATATATGGAGTATTTCCAATTAGCCGAGGATTTGAACGCAACACCACTTCCGGTTATGGCCTGCGGCGTACTCTGTCAAGCTCGTTCGGATTATGCGAATCCAGCTGGCGGTGCGTTAAGAGATTATTATGTGAAGAACTTTACGGATCTGATTGATTTTGCGATTAGCATGGATTTTGACAATAATGAGTGGGCTGCATTGCGTAAAAAGATGGGCCATGAAGCAGCGTTTGACCTGCGTTATTTGGGTGTGGGGAATGAAAACTGGGGTACAGAGTTTTTTGCCAACTTCGAATATTTTAAAACAGTGATTGATGAGTATATGGTGAAGAACTATCCTGATCATGAATTGACTATTCTCTCTACCGTGGGTGCACAGGCAGATGATGATGCTTACCAGCAAGGTTGGAAATTCCTAAGCGGAAATTTACAGGGCTCGGAAAAAATCAGCTTTACGGATGGTACATCGAGCATCGAAGAGACTGTTACCTGGTACGAAAAACAAAAGAACTACATGGATACCATTGCGGATGAGCATTACTACCGTTCCAATGAGTATTTGTTAGAGAATGCTGATCGTTACAACTACTATTACAGAGCCTATAAGGAAGACGGCAGCTTGGATGAGGCTGAAACTTCAAAGGTTTTTGTGGGTGAATATGCTTCCACAGATAAAAACACATTGGCAGGAGCTGTTGCTGAGGCAGCGATTATGTCCAGCTTCGAGAATAACTCTGATGTGATTAGATTGGCGGCAACGGCACCATTGTTCAACAAGGTTCTGACAGATGGCACCTATAGATGGACACCGGATTGCATCTGGTTCGATGATGAGACCGTATGGTACACACCGAACTATTATGTTCAGCAGCTGTATGCTAAATACCTGGGAACCAAAGTGGTTGGCACCTCATTTTCGACTTATCGCAACGGGGAGAAGGTAGACCTCATTCCTCATGGAGGAATTGAAGTGGCTGCCGGGAAATCAGCTGTGATCGTGAAACGGGTGAAAGTGACCTCGAATGTAGATGGCAGTGTTTGGTTGGATCAAGATTTCACGCAGCCGCTGAATGAAGCTTGGAAAGTGATTCCTGGCTCTGCCGGATATACGATTGATCCTTCCAAAGGTCTGGTATTGAAAGCGCAGAATGGCGGACTGAATGGATTGTATATCCTTAATGACGCGTGGACTAATTATAAAGTAGAGGTTGTAGCTGAAAAAGCTTCTGGCGAAGATGGCTTCTATGTAGGCGCAGGTCTGACAGAAATCTCACCGGAAAATAAAGATGTCATCGAATATGCGATTGGCTATAATGGTGATGCCACAGGAGTCAAGGTGTACAAGCAAGGGATTGAGGCTTATACTCTGGGCGATTATTCCTCTAGTACCGCTGCTGGTAACCTGAGAGCCAGTTGCTATGAAGAGCTTGCGGATCATACGGAATATACTATCACCGTTAATTATGGCGGAGCAGATGGCAAACATTTGATTTGCTCTTATACAGATGGCAAGGTAACAAGCAAAGTACTGGATTATAAGCTTGAGGCTTATAACAGAGAGGTATATAATTCCGTAACTAAAGATGATAAGCATCTTTATGTGAAGCTTGTAAATGCGGATGGTGTAGAAAAAGCAACGAAGCTTGATCTAAAAGGTTTAAAAGTAGCTGCTACTGGTAAACGGATTACCTTAACTGGAGACGCCTCACTGGTTCATACACCTAATGTGAACAGAAAAAATGATGAGAAGGTTACACCAGTCGAAACAGAAATCGTAATTGATAAAGACACGGCAGTTGTGAAGCTAGCTGCCAATTCCGTAAATGTGATTGTTCTGGATCTGATTTAATAGAAAATATGCTTTCCAACACGCGCCGATCTTTTTGTTCGGCGCGTGTTGTTGTTTAACAAGCCTCTAAATCGGTTGATGATTATATAGAGAGAACTGTCCACTTGCTTGATGAATCTCAAAATCTATCTTACACTGGTGAAAGTACAATCACCGACTGACCCTCCAGCCCGCGATCCTCCCAGATGTTTTATCCACAGCTGCCCTTCATTACTCCAGAATACAGTGCATACCCTAGCCCCTAAAAAGGAGAACGATAAAATGATGAAATCATTCAAAACGGACTGGAAAGCAAATCTGAAAAATCCTCAAACGATTATGGCCTTGTTTACTTATCGTTATGGAAATTGGGTGTATTATCGAGTGAAGAATGGCATCGTGCGAAAACCTTTGTGGCTTTTATATCGAATAATGGATGTGCTTTTTGTCCGTATTCTTGCAAATGGAGAGCTTCACGCTCAAGCTCAAATTGGTGATGCGCTTCATTTACCGCATGGTTTAAATGGGATTATCATTAGTCCTAAAGCGGTGCTTGGAAGCCATGCTACTATTTTTCATCAAGTGACGATTGGCGGGAGAAATAACTTAGGAGAGCCTGTGATTGGAGACAGAGCTTTTATTGGAGTAGGCTCCAAGATTCTTGGACCGGTTGTCATTGGTAACGATGTTAATATCGGGGCCATGTCTGTAGTGGTAAAGGATGTGCCGGATAATGCTTCGGCAGTAGGTATTCCTGCTAAAAATATATTGCGGAGTGAACCGAAACCAGAGAATACAAGATAAAGACGTTAGGTTCTAGTACATAGGGTACGCGTGCGCTTTATTTTAATATCTTACAGGGTATAATTAAAGCATCCAAGTAATCTTGTAATAACCTTCTAGAGATCGGAGTAATGAAATGAAATATAGCAATTTAGAAGAGTGTGTTAATGATTTAGAGAAACACGGACATTTAGTTCGGATTCGTGAAGAGGTGGACCCTTATCTAGAGATGGCGGCGATTCACCTAAAGGTTTATGAGGCTGGTGGACCCGCATTATTATTTGAGAATGTAAAAGGCTCGAAGTTTCGGGCCGTATCTAACCTTTTTGGAACGCTAGAGCGCAGTAAGTTTATCTTTCGGCGGACTTGGGACTCCACACATAACGTAATTGCCCTTCGCAACGATCCCGTAAAAGCACTCAAAAATCCATTTAAATATGTTGGAACCGGATTATCCGCGAGAAAAGCATTGCCTATTAAAAAGCCAGGAGGTCTGCCAAGCGGTTTCCAGGAAATTAGTATCTCTGATCTTCCGCTAATCACACATTGGCCGGGAGATGGTGGTGCTTTTGTAACCTTGCCGCAGGTGTATTCAGAAGATCCGGACAAGCCGGGCATTATGAATTCCAATCTGGGAATGTACCGTGTGCAACTGACTGGAAATGAGTATGAATTAAATAAAGAAGTGGGCATTCATTATCAAATTCATCGCGGCATTGGCGTACATCAGGAAAAAGCGAACCGCCAAGGACAACCGCTTAAAGTGAGTTGTTTTATCGGTGGGCCACCCGCTCACTCCTTATCGGCGGTTATGCCTTTGCCTGAGGGAATGAGTGAGATGATCGTTGCAGGTTTATTATCAGGACGCCATTTCAGCTATAGCTATGTGGATGGTTACTGTATCAGCAATGATGCGGACTTTGTGATAACAGGTGAAATTCACCCTGGTGAGACGAAGCCGGAGGGGCCATTTGGCGACCATTTAGGCTATTATAGCTTGGTTCACCCTTTCCCAGTAATGAGAGTACATAAAGTGTACGCCAGAAAAAATGCAATCTTTCCATTTACGGTTGTCGGTCGGCCGCCACAGGAAGATACCGCGTTTGGTGAGTTAATTCACGAGCTGACAGGTGGGGCTATCCGCCAAGAAATTCCGGGCGTCAAAGAAGTTCATGCAGTCGATGCTGCGGGTGTTCATCCCCTGCTGTTCGCCATTGGCAGTGAACGTTATACGCCTTATCAGCAAGTAAAGCAGCCAGCGGAAATTCTGACCATTGCTAACCGGATTTTAGGTACGGGTCAGCTTAGTTTAGCTAAGTTTTTGTTTATTACTGCAGAAGAGAATCAGCCTATCAGTACACATAATATCGAGGATTTCTTGACGTATATCTTGGAGCGGATTAATCTTCGTAGAGATATTCATTTCTATACCAACACCACGATTGATACGCTTGATTATTCCGGCACAGGATTAAACAGCGGAAGTAAAGTGATCTTCGCAGCAGTAGGGGATAAGAAAAGAGAGCTATGTACAGAGGTACCGGGCATGCTTAAAGAATTACAGGGATTTGGACATGCACGAATGGTGATGCCTGGTCTTGTTGCCCTTCAAGGTGCTAAATTCACAAGCTACGCTGAAGCAGCATTGGAAATGAACAAGCTTAGTGAAGCTATTCAGGAGCAAGGGGCACTTCCTTCTTGTCCAATGATTATTTTGTGTGATGATAGCGAGTTTTTGAGTGAAAAGATCGACAATTTCCTATGGGCGACGTTTACCCGCAGTAATCCATCTCATGATATCTATGGAGTGAACAGTTCTACTGAGTATAAACATTGGTCCTGTGATAACGTGATTATTGATGCTCGGGTAAAACCCCATCAAGCCCCACCACTGATTCCCGACCCAACCGTTCAGAAGCATATCGAACGATTATTTGCGTCAGGTGGCAGTTTAAGCGGAGTTAAGATATAGAGAAACATTCATCAGCCTTCTTGGGAATCCAAGGAGGCCTATTTGCTGTTTGTGAAATGATTTTGCTCATATGAAATAAAAAAGGCATAGGGGTATTATGGGGTGTATGGTATATATTTACTATTAATATTGGGGAAGTGATGTTCTGATGGAAATTATGGAAACCGAACGTTTATGGATTAGAAGGTTCTCAGCAGAGGATTGGAAAGACCTTCATGAATATTTGTCGCAAGAAAGTGTTGTGAAATATGAGCCCTATTCCTTGTTTAGTGCAGATGAATCTCGCACTGAGGCGCTCAGACGGTCATCGGACCGTGCTTTTTGGGCAGTCTGTCTTAAATCTACGACAAAAATGATCGGCAACTTATATTTTCAAGAGAGCCAACCAGAGGCTTTTGGCGTTTGGGAATTTGGATATGTTTTTAACCCTGATTTTCAGGGAAGCGGGTATGCTACAGAGGCTTGTAATCAATTGTTAAACTATGGCTTTGATAATCTGAAAATGAGACGTGTGATTGCGAACTGTGATCCCGAAAATACACGCTCATGGAAACTGCTTGAACGATTGAAGCTTCGTCGAGAAGGACATTTTTTGCAGACGGGTTATTTTAAATACGATAGTAATGGAGAGCCAATCTGGCATGATACTTATTCCTATGGATTGCTCAGAAGTGAATGGTTAAGGATGAAGGAATAGCAAAACTGTTGTCGTGATCTCAAAAGGCGGGTGTCCCCTCACTGATTCTTCTGTCCTAACTGCTTACCAAATCGTAGGTTTTTATAACTATAGGCGAAGAAATTGAACGGTTTAGTGTATGATAAAATCTGTTTTTTAAATGTTCAGAGTGACACTTAGGTGGTAGTATCGTGTTGGATATGAGTAAAACTGGAATTATCAACCATCCAGCTGCCTGAGCAAAGAGGAGGGGATACGCGCACGAAGTGAACTTATATTTGAAGAACGAATGACAACGAAGCTTATTGTAAGCGTTTACTACAACAGGGCTAGATGCGTACTAAGTTCTTTCAATCATAAGAAAGCGGGTGAAGCACGGAAGATGAAGAGGAATAAACTTGGAAATAAAATATTTATGGTGTTATTGTCGTGGATCTTCATTTGTTCATCAATACTTCCATCTACAACATTTGGGGGGCAACAGGCCAGTGCAGCTTCAGGCCCAATAACCTTGCAATATGATTTTGGAACAGCAACAAGTCCTGTTATGAGTGGTTATACAGGCGTGCATGAATCTAAGTTATATACGAATGAGCTAGGGTATGGTTTAGATCAGGCGGTTGCTTCGAGGAATCGTTCGGGTGGAGACGGTATGACCAACGATTTTGTATTGGGACTGTCCTATTCTTTTTTGGTGGATCTTCCTAATGGGGATTACGATGTGACTGTATACTCAGGAGATTTACTAGCGGGTACAAGTACAACCAAAACTACGATTACTTTGGAAGGTAGCACGGCTGGGTCGATAAGCAGCAAGCAAGCTGTAAATCAAGCTACCTATCGGACGACTGTTCAAGATGGTCAACTGACCGTCGGCATTACGGGTACAGGGGTTGGCGGATATTTAAATGGACTAATTATTCAGCAGATTGTACCAGGTCCATTGAAAGCCCCTGAGGGATTAGTGGTTCATAATATCACTCCCACTGAGGTATCTCTGGGGTGGAGCAGCGTGACAGAAGCAGTCTATTACAATATTTATCGAACGGTTCTTCCTAGTGGAACTCTTCAAGCCATAGGTCAAGTTGCAGCTAACAGCTACGTGGATTCAGACGTAAATGAAGGCAGTGGCTACATTTATAATGTGTCAGCTGTAAATAGAAAGGGTGAGGAGTCTGCTTTGAGCGCATCTGTGACAGTAGACAAAATTCCGGGGGTAGAGGTTCCCGCAGCACCAATCGGTCTTTCAATTGTCAGTGTAGGTGTAAGTTCTGTTCAACTGAGTTGGAACAGTGTGGCTGGAGCAAACCGCTATACGATCTTAAGGTCTGATTCAGCAGATGGAACATTCCATGAGATTGGTCAGTCAGAGAAGACGACATTTACGGATGCCTCAGCGGATACCTCAAAACGGCAATATTATGGGGTGAAGGCAGCCAATGACCAAGGAGAATCAGAGCTATCTGATAAGGTGGAAAGCGCTGTGTATACGCCTCCTGGAACTTTGCCAGAAGGGGATGTTTATTCCTTTGATTTTGGCCCGGGTGCTGTGGCTGAAGGTTATCTTAAGGTAGATGCAGGGGTATCTTATTCCTCTGAGGTTAAATATGGATTTACAGATATATCGAAAGTAACTGGGGTAGACCGAGGAACCTCAGATCCTTTGCGATCAGATTTTGTGGTCCCTAAGGATGCTACCTTTAATGTAGATTTACCGAATGGCGACTATACTGTGTCACTTATCGCTGGTGACAGCGCCGGAGATACAGAGATTGGCATCAAAGTCGAATCCATTCAAAAAGTTCAACAGACGAGCAAAACAGCAGGCCAGTACTTGGAAATGAGCTTTGACATCGCTTTGGTGGATGGACAAATGAACTTGGTGTTCTCTGGCACTAAGCCTAATATCAATGCACTGGTGATTACTAAGCAGCCAGACCGTCCTGCTAATGAATTGCCTACGGTTTATATTGCGGGTGATTCAACTGTGCAGACTTATGATCCTTATTGGATACCACAGGCAGGCTGGGGACAAATGATTCCTGATTTCTTTAGCGAGGAAGTAACGTTTAAGAATCACGCTATCGGAGGCCGCAGCTCTAAGTCATTTATTGTCGAGGGAAGGCTGGATGAAGTCCTGCGTAAGATCCAACCGGGTGACTATTTCCTTATCCAGTTTGGTCATAATGACGCAACGATTAGCGTTCCAGACCGATATGCTTCTCCAGCCGATTACAAAGTTTATTTAAAAACTTATGTCAATGGAGCTAGGCAAAGAGGAGCAACTCCGATTCTGGTGACTCCCATGGGCCGCAGAGATTATAATGCCGCGAGTGAAAAATTTAATGTGAGCTTTCCAGAATATGTGCAGGCTATGAAAGAAGTAGCAAGTGAGTTGGATGTTGACTTGGTCGATCTTAGCGCACTCAGTGTAGCTTATTACAATTCTATCGGTTTTGCAGCTACACGCTCTGTATTCCTTCACCTCGATGCAGGGATATATGGTGCTTTCCCAAATGGCTCGACAGACGATACTCACTTTCAAGAGTACGGAGCCATTCAAATGGCCCGTCTGCTGGCCAAAGGAATAGGGGAATTAAATATTCCACTCTCCAGCTTTGTGCAGGACATCAAACAGCCGGAAACGGTGCCAGCGAAGCCTGAAGGACTTGTAGCTGGGAGTATCAGTAATGCAGGTGCAGTACTGAAATGGAATAAAGTAGAAGGTACAGATATCTATAAAATCTATCGTAAGCTAGCGGCAGAAGCCGAATCTGCTTATACATTAGCGGGAACTTCAACTGTCCCTTCATTGACATTAAGCGGGTTGGTTGAAGGTCAAAGCTACTCGGTAAGAGTGACTGCAGTGAATGGGCTAGGAGAGTCTGAGCCTTCAGATGAAGTGAAGCTGACTACGAAATCCGCTCAGTATCGTTATGATTTCGGACCTGTTGGTTCACCCGTTGCTGCGGGTTATACGGAAGTGAATGTGAATGTCCTATATACCCCAGAACGAGGATATGGTTTGACCTCGAGTGCAGGGATGATTGATCGGGATCGGGGAAATGCGACGGACGATCTGCGCAGAGATTTTGTGATTTATTTTGGAGGATCGTATGAATTCAAAGTTGATTTACCCAATGGTTATTATTCTGTTAAGACTTATACAGGAGATTGGATTGGATCTGCCAAGACGAATGTAGCCATTGAAGGCAAAGATTACGGAACAGTCTCCTCAGGTAAGGAAAATATTGCTGAGAAGCTGTATAACCAGATTACTGTCAAAGACGGGCAGATGAATCTTGTCTTTAGTGGCACAACCGCTCATCTCAATGGGCTGGAGATCACACCGTTATTATTAGCCCCAACGAATCTGAAACTGGGTAGCCTGGATTTAAACAGTGAGCCTATTACAGCTAATCTTTCTTGGGACAGTATGGAGGGGGCGCTGAAATACCGTATATATCGTCAGGCTACGGTTGCGAATAGTGCAGAGCTGCTGGACGAGACAATAGAGCCGTTCTACACAGATACCACTGCGGATATTGGTATGGAATATATCTATACGGTAACTTCGGTCGACAGCACGGGACTGGAATCCGTAGGCTCTAATGCGCTAAAAGTGTCTATGATTGATCCCTCCGTAGCAAAAGCACCCGTACCTAGTGGTCTAGCTGTACAATCTACGAACAAAAATGATGTGACCTTTACTTGGAATGAGGTAGCGGATGCACGGATGTTCAACATTTATCGTGCGAAATCCGCAGACGGTGAGTTCATCCTGATCGGCAAATCATTCGAAGCTTCGTACACAGACATGACCGTTCTGACTACCATTCCTTACTATTACAAAGTAGCCTCGGTAAATGCAGGCGGCATCTCTGATCTATCCGCTACGTTGGAAACCTCAGCGGTGACAACTTTATACCGGAAGATGGAGGCGCTGGATCGTGCGCCTGTAGCGGTTAAGACAGATGAAGGTGTGTATATCAGCTGGCGGATGTTAGGTCTGGATCCGGAAACGATAGGATTCAATCTGTATCGTGGCGATAAGAAACTAAATGATTCGTTGATTACTCAAAACACGAACTATCTCGATATTACAGGCAGGGAGGATGCCAAATATAGAATCACATCAGTAATCAATGGAGTCGAGAAATCTGCTTCGGAACCATTCAGCGTATGGCAGAAGCAATATCTATCGATCCCTTTGCAAAAGCCAACAGATGATTACACCAAGGATGGTCAACCGTATACGTATAGTGCGGGAGATGCAAGTGTAGGTGATTTGGACGGTGATGGTGTATATGAAATCATCATGTTGTGGTCACCTTCGAACAGCAAGGATAACTCTCAAGCTGGGTATACTGGACTTGTCTATATGGACGCTTATAAATTAGATGGAACTCGCTTATGGCGGATTAATTTAGGGCCTAATATTCGTGCCGGTGCACACTATTCTCCATTCCTGGTATATGATCTGGATAGTGATGGACGTGCCGAAATTATGATCAAGACGGCAGATGGCACAGTGGACGGTCAAGGAAAAGTCATTGGCAATGCCAGTGCAGACTATCGTAACAGTTCGGGTTATGTGCTGCTGGGCAATGAATATTTAACGGTGTTCGAAGGGGCAACAGGCCGGGCCTTGGATACCGTGGATTATGATCCGCCACGTGGAGATGTTGGCGCTTGGGGGGATACCTATGGTAACCGTGTAGACCGCTTTTTGGCAGCTGTAGCTTATTTAGACGGCGAGCAGCCAAGCGTGATTTTTAGCCGCGGTTATTATACTAGAACTGTACTTGCAGCTTACAATTATCGCGAGGGCAAGCTCGAGAAAGTATGGCGTTTCGATTCTAATGATGAAGGATATGGAGACTTCGTAGGTCAAGGAAACCACAATCTTTCTGTAGGAGATGTGGACGGCGACGGTAAGGACGAAATAACCTTCGGTGCGATGGCAATCGACGATGATGGGTTGCCGCTGTATAATACAAAGCTTGGCCATGGTGATGCAATTCATTTCGGGGACCTTGATCCTACCAGACCCGGGCTGGAAGTCTTTGATGTTCATGAGCATACCGATTCGAAGTATGGGATTGAAATGCGTGATGCAGCTACAGGAGATATATTATGGGGTGTGTTCACGGGGATTGATACTGGACGGGGGATGTCAGCGGATATTGATCCGCGATATGCTGGCGAAGAGGTATGGGCTGCAACGATCACCAATGAGGAGCATATACCTGTTACGGGCCTATACAGTGCGCAAGGTGAACTAATTACTAAAAAACTGCCTTCCTCCACGAATTTTGGTATTTGGTGGGATGGTGATCTTTTACGTGAATTACTGGATGCTAATCGAGTGGATAAGTGGGACTATAGCAATCAGACAACGGTTAACTTATTGACGGCTGTAGGTGCTTCTTCAAATAATGGCACCAAGGCGAATCCAAGCTTGCAGGCAGATCTGTTCGGGGATTGGCGTGAAGAAGTGATCTGGCGGGCAACGGACAGTTCTGAACTACGGATCTACACAACAACGGATATGACAGATTATCGTATTCGCACATTGATGCATGATCCGATCTACCGCCTGGCAGTAGCTTGGCAAAATGTAGGCTATAATCAACCTCCGCACCCTGGATTCTTTCTTGGTGAAGGGATGGAACAACCAGCGGCTCCAAAAATTCAATATGTAGGCTCACCGGGAGAAACTGAAGATACTACACCACCTACGATTTCTGGTTTACCTTCTGCTCAAATGAGTGAAACGGATGTATTGAAGGTGCAGGTCGTAGCGGAAGATCCAGAGTCTGGTATTCGCAGTCTGGATATTACTTTTGATGGTAAACCTGTCGTTTATGGAGATGAGATTCCACTCACAGAACTTGCGGGAGCGCATACGTTCATCGCAACAGCCATTAATAACGCTGGACTCTCAACGACAGAACAAGTGATTGTGGTCGTAAGTGGACCTCAGAAGGCTACAGGTGTTCCGGGGCAATGGGTTCTATCCAATAATAATGGGCAGGATACAGGACTTTTGGACGGGGATTACCAAATCACAATGAATATGTGGTGGGGCAATAATGGTACGGTCTACAAGCTATATGAGAATGGTGCCTTAATCGACACGCAAACCTTACGTGATGATTCCCCAGCTGCACAGACTGCAGTGACTAATATTACCGGAAAAGAAAACGGAACCTACACCTATACGGCTGAGCTGACCAATTCTTTTGGCACAACGGTGTCTGCTGCTCATGTGGTTATCGTGAAGGATGCTGCACCAGCTAAGCCGGTGTTGTCCAATGACAACTGGGATGGCGATGAAGAGTATAAAGTGACTATGAATTTATGGTGGGGGATGAACGGCAAAGAGTATCGCTTGTATGAGAACGGAATACTGATCGATACTAAGACTTTAACAGCAGGCACCCCAAACGCACAAACGGCATCTACTTCTATTACTAACCGTTCTCCAGGCGTCTATGAATACCGGGCTGAGCTGTTGAATGATCAAGGGGTAAATGAGAGTGCTATCATGAAAGTTACGGTAAAATAACTGAATATTTGTTAAAAAAACGCCTAAGTCGGTAATATCCGGCTAGGCGCTTTTTTTAGATTATCTAAGATTTAAAAGATTCTGCAAGACTAATTCTCCTATCTGCCTCATATGAATCTAAACAACGAATGATAGGGGGATTGTAAATATGGATTTGACGCATATG
The DNA here is from genome assembly GCF_037963285.1 of Paenibacillus sp. FSL H3-0329. Lineage (NCBI taxonomy): Bacteria > Bacillati > Bacillota > Bacilli > Caryophanales > Paenibacillaceae > Paenibacillus > Paenibacillus sp. FSL H3-0329. The sequence continues at coordinate 2,275,177 of NZ_CP150150.1, forward strand.
ATCTCAAAGCTTGTGGTAGTTATACATGTTATAGCATCCATAGTGGGAATTGGGCCAGCTTTTGTGCTGCCAATACTGACAAGCTCAGCCAAGACAGGCAGTCAGCTTCGTTTTGTATTTGGTCTTATGAAGAAAATAAACAGATTCCCTAAGACAGGTGGGGTCACCCTGATCGTTACAGGTATTTTGTTAATGATCATAGATAAAATGGGCTTGTCGGTGTTGTGGTTAAATCTGTCGTTATTATTTTTTATCGTGATCGAAGTGATTATTATTGGAATGGTTGAGCCCCGATTGAAAAAGCTAACCCAGCTCGTAATGACCAGCGAAGGGGAGGAAATCCCTGAGGGTTACACTACCGCTATGAACAAGATCGCTCCCCTAGAAGCGGCGGTTCATGTGCTTACTATCGTCATTATTATATTAATGGTAGTAAAGCCGGTATAAGATCATAACGTCTATTCTCAATGATCTCTTCATAATCGCGGATGAGTCCATCAAAAATATTCTCCCAAGAGCGGCCGAGTGCCAGCTGTCGACCTTCATGTCCCATAGCAGCTAGCTTTTGAGGGTGCTCTATACATGCACAAATCTCACGAATAAAAGCATCCGGGCAGCGGGACTCGACAATCATTCCTGTGCGGCCGGGTGTGACCAGATCCTTCACTCCACCTTCATTTACTGCGAGGACAGGCAGTCCTGAGGCCATAGCCTCAAGGACAACATTACCGAAGGTTTCCGTACTGGAAGGGAAGACGAACAGATCTGCTGAGGCATATAATTGGGCAAGCTCATCACCATGTTTATAGCCTGTAAACGTGACATTATGGGGCGCCTGTGCCCGCATTTCCGGCAGAAGGGGGCCGTCTCCTACGACCAGCCAATGAACCTGAGATTGCATAGATTCGGGTAATTGCTGCATGGCGAGAGCAAGGGTGTTTATATCTTTTTCAGGGGCGATCCTTCCCACATATAGAAGCAGTAACGGTGCGGTAATTCCGTAGCGCTCACGGACCTCATGGCTGCGTTTTTTGGGGGTGTACTGCTGGCAGTCGATGCCTCTGGACCACAGCTTCAGGCGATGAAAGCCTTGAGCTTGGAGGGAATCGAGGGTTTCGTAGGATGGTGCAAAGGTGGCATCGCAGGAGCGGTGGAACCACTTCATGTATTTCCAATAGAGCGGAGCAATTTTTTTCATCCGGTAATATTCAAGATAGCGGTCAAAATGGGTATGGTATGAGGCGACATGGGGCAAGTCATGTTTTCGCGCATAACGAAGGCCGCAGAGATCGATATTGAACGGAGTTGCCATATGAAGCAGATCGGGACGAAAAGCTTTCAGCTCTGATTGGATAGAGGACATATTGGGCAGTGCGAGTCTACATTCGGGGTATAAGAAAAAGGGGATGCTGGTAATGGGACGTATGGGATCGGCATAACTGTCTTCAGGAGCAGATTTCGGTGAGAAAAGCAGATGTTCAATACCACGCCCTTTCAAATGAGTGGTTAATCGTTGAAGCGTACGTGAAACTCCGTTGGTTTGCGGAAGAAATGTGTCCGTGAATAAAGCAAGACGCATGGAACCCCTCCCAGATACTCTTGATGCCCTGATCATAACAGGCGATTATTTGATGGAGGTCAAACGGATGTTAAACAGAATATAAAAATCCACTGCACCAAGTAAGGTAAAGAGGTGTGCAGTGGATTTATTAGTTTTAATGGGATGAAGCCCTACAGGGATTCGTATAACTGTTGCAAAAAGGTAATGCTTTCTCCTAAATGTGACTCAGGAGTGCTTTCCAGGATTCCTTGAATATGAGGACGTTCATATTTCATATAACGAAGAATCGGCTCAAACTCTAGCCACCCTTGACCTACAGGGACAATTTTTATAGCTCCATCTTGGACGATAAAGTCTTTTAAATGAATGATAGCAATTCGATTTCCTAAAAGCTTCAAAGCCTCCATAATAATAGCTTCTTGATGCAAGTAATTTGTAGGTGACATTAGATTTGCGCAATCCAATATGACCTGAAGATTGTTAGAAGGGACTTCATCCAGAAGTCGGCGGGTTAAGGGCGCGGTGTACAGCGGATGATGAAGTCCTGCTTCGATTCCTACCGTCACACCAAAACGTTCGGCCTCCGCCACCATGGCCTTAACTGATGTCACCACCTCTTGGAAGGCTTCTTCTGTAAAATTATCTGTGGTATACCCAAGTCCCACACTTCCGGTTTCCGTACCTACCAGACTAGCGCCAAAATCTCTGGCCAAGCGCAGGTGGGTATTAAACGCGGCTAATGCTTGTGCCCGTTTGTAAGGATCGGTATCTACAATGTTTACATAGCAGCCCAGAACCGCAATCTGAATACCTGCCTGCCTAAAGGCATTGCCATAATAGCTGGCTGTTCCAGGGCTTATAGCCGTCAGACTAGGGGCACTATCAGGAAAAGATTTCTTAAGTGCAAACTGGATATGAGTGAAATGATAGGACTTAATCTTCTCAATTAACTCTTGCAATGGAACTTGTGTGAAATCATGTGCTCGAACACCTAGATGAAGGGGAATGCTCATATGATCGATCGCTCCTATTAGTATTGTTGTTTGTGAGGTGCTAATTTGTCCCAGTCAAAGGTAACGCCAGTGCCCGTTACTTCAGGCGCTACTGCCATCCCATTGTCTTTGTTAATCACTAGCGGACGTGTAGTGTATTGATCGATAGGGAAGCTATGCATTTCGAGATAACCTGCATTTGGCATAGCTGCTAACAAACTAACGTGTAATTCCTGCATCCCATGTGTGGAAACGGAAAGGTTATAGGCTTGTGTTAAGTGAGCTACCTTTAACCAGCCCGTAATTCCGCCTATATTGGAAGCATCAGGTTGAGGGAAATCAACATGACCATATTGCAGCATGTGATGGAATTCGGTTAATGTGCGCAAGTTCTCCCCGCCTGCAACGGCCATTCCTGTTTCTTCAGCAATCCGTGCATAGCCGGCATAATCCTCCGGAATCGTTGGTTCTTCTAAGAAAAGAATGTCATATTTCAAAAATTCACGTGCGGCTTTTATCGCTTTTTCCACACTCCAGCTCATATTGGCATCGACCATAAAGGCTACATCCGGGCCGACCAATTGGCGTACCGCAGCCACTCGTTCCACATCTTCAGCTAATGTTTTTTGGCCTAGTTTAATTTTGACAGCCTGGAGGCCCATATCTAAGTATTTTTGATTGTTGCGCAGGAGCTTTTCTAATGGGAAATTCAAATCAATCGCTCCACCATAACATTTGACCTCATTGCTTGCGCCACCCAGAAGTTTGTAGAGAGGTTCATCTGCTTTCTTCGCACGTAAATCCCATAACGCAATGTCACATGCCGCAATGGCGAAGCTCGCCAGACCCCCGCGAGCAACATAATGTATTCCCCAGTTCATCTGCTCCCAGATACTTTCCACACAGCTGGCGTCTTTGCCAACTAAAATATGTGTTAATTCATTAGCAATTAGTGAGCAGATCGCTTTGCCGCCAAATCCGCCAGTATAGGTATAACCTACACCTTCACGACCTTCATCCGTTCTAATTTTGACAATGGGTACTTCAAAATGAGTATGCAAGCCGTGTTTAGCATCCTCCATGATTTCTGGCAAAGGGATACGATAGTACTCTGTAATAACTTCTTTAATTATAGACATCTGTGATCACTCCTTATAAAAGTTGTTGTAAGTTTGATATAGGGGAGGCTGTATTTTGTTTAAGTGCTTGAACCACAAGTTTAGCAATTTGCTGGGCACCTTCATCCGAGAAATGAGTATCATCCGTAACTCCATTGGGGTAATTGGGATGTGTTTTCTCTGGTAAGTGCATGAATAACTTCTTGGATTCTTCTTCGCCTAATGAACGATAGAGCGCTTGCGAGGCTGTGAAAATATCAAGTAGCGGAGTGTGCGTTTCTTCAGCCACTTGTCTCATTACCTCGGGATAAGCGCCTACAGCCAACGGGTCAAGCTCTCCATCGGCGTTAAAGCGGCGGCGACTTACAGAGGTTAACAGAATCGGAGTCCCCCCTAGCTGCCGAGCTGCATCTATATATTGAATTAGATTGTGGCGATATTCAGTTTCAGGATCGGTGTAACGTAATGGATCATCTTTTTTCTCATCGTTATGTCCAAATTGAATAAACAGGTAGTCGCCGGGTTGAAAGTCTTTTTTGATGGCATCCAGGCGGCCGTCTGTTATGAACGATTTGGTGCTTCGACCATTAATTGCACGATTCTGGATTTGAATAGAAGTCCCAAAATAACTTTGCAGGTATTCTCCCCAGCCAGTCATAGGTTTTTCTCCAGCGCCTTTAATAGCCGCAGTGGAATCGCCTGCAATAAATAGTTGTTGTCTCATAAGGCCTTCTGCTCCTTTAACGTATTGATGTTCCCTTAGCCAGTTCTCAGCAAGGGAAAGCCATTGCTGGCAATGAGGGTGTTCTTTAGCAAGCCCTAAACCATGCCGCCCTTCTTCAAAGATATGTAATTCAAAAGGAATTCCCTGATTAGACAGGGCAGAGGCGAACAACAGACTATTCTCCACGGGAACGCTGGCATCGTTTGCTGTTGTCCAGATAAAGGTTGGAGGTGTGAGTGAATCCACCTGGGCTTCTGAGGAAAAGGAGTCAAGCTCCGCTTGTGATGGGTCGTCTCCAAGAAAATGTAGCCGGCTTCCCTTATGCGAATGGGACTCTTGGAAAGTGATTACAGGATAACCTAACAGAAGAAGATTTGGTTTCTCTGCTCTAGTGGTAGAAAAGATGGAAGCTAAGTGTCCTCCAGCCGAGAATCCAATCATCCCTACTTTGTCTGAGATCACATTCCAAGCTTTGGGTGCTTCCCTAATCCATTTGAGAGCTTCCTCAACATCATTTAACAAAGAAGAGACGTTGAAGTCTCCGACCTGATAATCTAGTACACCTGCATGAATACCTAGACTGTTTAGCCATTGAGCCACAGGTTCTCCTTCATGTTTGGCTAAGTGCTGATAACCTCCACCAGGCAATACCAATATAAAAGGACGGGGTTGATCCGTCTCGAGCGGATAGAGGGTGAGTAGTGAGGTTTCCTGAGAAATCTCATCTTGTTCTACACGGTTAGTATTTAGTCGAAAGTTCAACATTGCGTTCAAATTCCTCCCTAAATGGTTATATGCACACGTTAACATATTTTCCGAAAAAAAGAGAGACTCTTTTTTTTTAGATTCGACCTTGAACGATTATTTTGTGATTTTTACATAGATTCGTCAAATGTTGGTTTGGATTTAGTGCCTGTATTGTTATCCCGGTACTGTCCAGGGGTCATCCCTTCCTGTTTACGGAAAGATCGAATGAAATTCTGAGAATTGTTGTATCTTAATTTGGCTGCAATATCTTTGATCGGCATATCGGTTTCCTGCAGCCATTTTTTCGCCATTTTAAATCGGTACATCGTTAAATATTCGCTGAAATAGTATTGGGTCTCCTTACGGAAGACACTGCTGATATAGTTGGCGTTGTAATGCAGCCGAGAAGCGCATTCTTCCAAGGTTAGATCTGTATCATATTCATGTTGGATCAGATCAATGATTTTCTCAGAGATGTTTTGGTATTGGGCATTTTGCCTGCTGATAAAAATTTTGATCATCGGGTAAATGACCATGCTCCAGAACCAATCCTCAATCTCAGCCACGGTATGAAGGTCATGCAATTCCTCAAAAATAGAGCCATTAGCATGATAGATCTGATTTAAGCTAATGCCCGATTCCTGCATCATAATGAGCAAGTTATTGAGTAAGCGGGTCAACGGGATTTGATATTCCTGTGGTGAAAGCTCAAGGGCAAAAATAGATTTAAAAAGCAAATGAATCAGTTCCTTGGCTTTATCCGTTTCAGCCAGCTTGATAGCATCCATTAGATCGTTTTCTTTATGCGTAGGGTAGTTCAAGTTCAGATAATGTTTGCCGGAGTTAATGTTCTCATATTGAATAATAACGCCTTTGCCAAGCTTAATGCGATGTTTCAGTGCTTCTAGACCTTCTCTGTAGGCGATGGCTAGTTTATCGAAGGCGTTGAAGGGAAGGCTCAGCCCAATACTCACCTGCACCTTTAGATAATTATTTATTTCTTGCTGCAGCTTCTCCGTTAACGAATACAGTGTCTTATGAAAAGACTGGGTATCGCAGTCTGAACTGCCCAATAATACGACTACCGCATGGTCCATGATTACAGGAGCCAGCCGTTGTTCAGGACAGATTAACTCTTCGATCATATTGTGGGCAGCGAACAATAAGAGGCTGAGATCTTTTTTCTCATAGCTGGAATCCTCGGCATAATCAATAGACAACGTAATTACTGCCATGGTTTTCCATTCTTTAAGCTGTGTTTGGTAGCCGAATTGCCCTAATTCTTCGAGCAAATCACGTTTCTTAACATTTCCGTGGAAGGCATTGATCAGAAAAAACGTTCGCACCTGCTGAAAGTGTTGCCGGACTTCTTTTTCCAGCTGTGATTTGGATTGGAACAAAGAATGAACTTGTTCTCCTATAATCTGAAATTCATTGCGATGTCTCGATTTAATATCCGGTTTGCGTTGGCCCATCTGATTAAGCAGTCTTTCGATAGGGGTGTACATACGTCTGGAACCGATCCATGCCAGAAGAATGGAGAACAAGAGCATAATGGTGCACACGATTATCGTAAACATCCCGATTTTATTGGACTCCTTCGTCAAGCTTTCCATAGAAGTAACCGATAGATAAACCCAGCCATTTAACTGAGAACGCATGAAAGTGACGGAGTAATTCTTTTTATTGATCACAGTCTTGAACTGTCCGGATTGTTTAGAAGGATCAGAGATTAAAGGGACTTCTTTAAATCCGCCTTGCTCTTTAGGTTTTCCGATTAAGCTGGTATCCGGATGGAGCAGGAAGCGGCCAGCTTGATCCAGAACGATAATGTCATCGAGTGGCTGCACATCTGAATTAATGAAATCCTGAAGACTGCAGACCGGAATATTAGCTAGGGCAAGCCCATATTTTTGCAGCTTATTGGTGGGAAGCTTTTTGATAAGACTAATGCTGTAATTGCAGCCAGTGACGTTAATGCTCTCCTCGCTATAAAATAAGGACGACGGATTCAAAATCCATGAAGTATCGTCAGCTATATTCATTAGATTAGAGAGTTGCGCGTGGTTTTTGTATTCATTCAGACGGTAGACGCCTGAATTTTTGATCATCCAGTTCTGCTGCTGATTGAGCAGGATGACATCCTCCAGTTTCGTATCGAAGGATTGCATATTGCGGATTTCGTTTCTTAAATCATTATATAAAATGAAATCGGTTTCATTTAAAGGGTTATTTAGTGCTTTTTTTAATACACTAGAGTTGATCACTTGGTTTAATGTTTGATTGACAGTTGTTAACTTATGTTCTACATTTGAGGTGATTTGTAATATAAGTTCCATTTTACTGTTGTTTACGTTCTTTTGGATCTCATTAGATGATGTGAAATAGGAAAAAGAACCGATGAATATCACCGGCAACGTGCTAATTACAAAGGCAAAAATCGTTAATTTACTTAAAAAGCTTAATGGTCTCACGGGGCTCAGCACCTTTACTTATGTAGAAGTAGACACTTGTTCTTAGTGTATGAAACCTGGTGGAAAATAACAATAATCATCTCGTTCTGCAATAATCATTAACCCTAATTATGACTACAAAATGGAAAATCTTCAAGCTGTAGGGTGAAAATCCTTACAATACCTTAGGAGGCTGTAGAAATGTTTAGACAATTTTTGTGTAGAAGGGCAACGTTTTGTTTCTGCTTATTTTTCATGCTTGTTTTCCCTATGTTAAGCGCTTGCAGTGATGGAAAGTCAGCTGGTTCTGTACTGCAAGAAGCTCGCCCGAACATCTCGATCTTGGCACCCCTTCATTTTCCACAGCAGCCTTCAAAAAAGATTATAGCTGAGATTGAAAGATTAACAGGGGTGGAGCTTGATATCACGTGGGTGCCTGAGGGTGTTTATACCGATAAAATGAACACGGCGTTGACCACTAATTCCTTGGGAAAAGTCACCTTTGTGAAGTTCTCAGATTATAATCTGGTGAAAAACGCCATCCGTTCTGAAGCATTTTGGGAGATCGGCCCATATCTTCAGGAGTTCCCCAATCTTAAAGCACTGGACCCCGCTATTCTTAAACAGACCGCTGTAGATGGAAAGATCTACGGCCTATATACAGAACGCCCTTCCTCCAGACAGGGTGTCATTATACGTAAGGATTGGCTGGACAATCTTCATTTAAGCAATCCACAGACCTTAGATGATCTATATGAAGTAATGAGGCAATTTACATATAACGATCCGGATCAGAATGGCAAACAAGATACCCTTGGATTAGTCGATCGTAATGATCTTGTTTATGGTGTATTTAAGACACTAAGCTCTTATTTTGGCACACCAAATAATTGGAAGCTAGAGAATCATCAATTTGTTCCGGAATTCGTAACAGCGGAGTATATGAACACAATGAATTTTATGAAGAAATTATATGATGAAAAAATCATAAATCAGGACTTTGCTCTTACCAGTAAAGAGGTTCAACGCGATAAATTCATTAACGGAATCGCTGGTGTGTTTATTGGCAGCATGACTGATGTGCAGCGGTTGTCAATTGAAGCTCAAGCATACAATCCAAAGGCTGAACTTACCCTGATCAATCGTATCGGGGGGCCTGATGGATATAAAGTGTGGTCTATCCCCAATTACAACGGACTGTATCTCTTTTCCAAAAAGTCCATTGCCACAGAGGAGGAGCTTCGGCAGGTGCTTGGATTTTTTGATCGGACCATGGATAAAGATGTAGCCAATATAATGATGTATGGCTTTGAGGGGCGGCATTATAAGCTTGAAGGCGGCAAGATTATCCTTCCCGAGGAAACCTCACAACTGCGGGTACAGGAAGTGAATCCGCTATATGCTTTAATGATCGCGGACATTAGTAATAAAAACATTATGGAAGTGGCTCAGAAGGAGCAATTAACCTCTCTAGCAGATCAGCTGAGTAAAGATAATGAATCTTTTCTGGTCGATGACCCGACAGTTTCTCTGAGCTCATCTACTTTTGATGAGAAGAATATGGAGTTATCTACAATCATTGTGGATGCTACATATAACTATATATTAGGTAATATTACCGTCGAGGGATTCCAGCAAGAGGTTGAGAAATGGAGAGCTCGTGGAGGCAATCTTATTATTAAGGAATATGCTGAGGCTGAGTTTGGGACAGAAAAGTAAATAGGTTAAAAAGGTTTTGATCCACTGCGGATAATGCGGTGGATTTTTTTTGTGCTGCGATATCACGATAATCATTTGCTCAGATCCCTTTCAGAACGCGCCGTTATGGAGAAATGATTGTTTTCGTAACCTTGCCGACGATGTAACGTGGAACTCGTAACCAATACAAATTATGGAGGTCAAAATGGTATGAAGAAGAAATCCTTCACCATGTTGTTAACAGCACTGTTAACATTCAGCACATTGTTAGCTGGATGCGGTGGTAACAACAATAACAAAGAAGAAGCAGCAGCTCCAACTACAAGTGCAGAGAACACTACGAAGGTGGAAGAGACTGAAGCACCTAAAGAGGAACCTACAGAAATCAAAATCATGCTTCCATTGAATACATCAGAGACTCCGCCTGATACGATTAAGAATGAACTTGAGAAATTGACCAACACGAAGCTGACTTATCAATTTTTTCCGGCTGATACTTATGAAGAAAAACTGAATTCATCTTTTGCAACGGGTTCATTGCCGCAAGTAACATATTTGAAGAATCAGACAACCTTCATTCAGATGAAAGAAGCGATAAAAGACGGACAATTCTGGGAAATCGGTCCACTATTAAGCGAATTTCCGAATTTGAGCAAACTGAAACCAGAAATTCTTAATAACACGAAAGTAGATGACAAGCTTTATACCCTATATATCGGGCGTCCACTTGCACGCCAAGGGATCATTTACCGCAAAGACTGGGCAGATAAATTAGGACTTGCTGCACCAGCTAATGTAGATGAATTATTTGAAATGGCTAAAGCCTTCACAGAACAAGATCCAGACGGTAATGGAAAGAAAGATACTACCGGTATTATTGACCGTAATGAGTTGACCTATGGAGCTTTCAAAACTGTTTCGTCTTGGTTCGGAACACCGAATACCTGGGGTGAGAAGGATGGCAAATTAGCGCCTGAATTTACCTTCGATGAATATTTCGACACAATGGATTTTTTCAAAAAAGCTCGTGATGGCGGATACATTAATCAAGATTTCGCTGCCACCAGTAAAACGGATGCAGTAAATATGTTTAAGGCTGGAAAGGGTGGACTCTATATTGGGGGCTCCATGCAAGATATTGATTCCCTCAATAAAGATACTATTAAGAATAACCCTGACGCTGTTTTGGATGCGCATAGTATGGTTGCAAGTCCAGATGGAAAATATGCTCAATGGATGATTCCAGGCTATAACAATGTTGTCTTGTTCCCGAAATCTGCTGTCAAGGATGAGGCAGAGCTGAAGAAGATTCTTGCTTTCTTTGATCAAATGATGACTCCAGAAGTAGCTAATTTGATGTATTGGGGAATTGAAGGTACTCACTATACCGTTGAAGACGGTAAAGCGAAAGCTGCAGACGACAAAGAATTGATTGAACGTGAAGTAAAGGGATATAAGGACAGCGTTATCGGCGAAGCTGAAACCAATGGAATGTACGAGAACTATAACACGCTGCCAGGAAGAATTCATGCAGATCAATTGGTTCTTGAGAATGTCAAAGTTGGTGTAGCGGATCCAACAGCTGCTATGGATTCGGCTACCTATACAGAAAAAGGCGTAGAGCTTCAACAGATTATTACAGATGCAACCTATAAATATATTTATGGTCAGATTGACAAGGCTGGATTTGAGAAGGAAGTAGAGAACTGGAAGAGCCGTGGTGGAGATAAGATTATTGAAGAATACAACGCGTTATACAAAAAATAGTAACCCGTACTGGAATAGTTAAGCGACAAATTGTAGCTGAAAAGGTTGTTGATCTTGTTTCAACAACCTTTTCTATTCCTCACTGGGTTCAGAAATATCGTGTTTGAATAAAGAAGGAGAAAGGAAGAATATCATGCAGGAAGTCACCGCACAGCCCAGCTCAGCTCCTCAAATGAATCCTAAGCCTGAAATTTATAAAAGCAGCAGCGAACTGAAAAAGCGGCTGTGGAGAAATAAATGGCTCTACGTCATGCTAACTCCGGGAGTACTGTATTTTCTGATTTTTAAATATCTTCCAATGTACGGATTAATTATCTCATTTCAGGATTACAAACCCTATCAAGGGATCAACGGTAGTGATTGGGTAGGGATGAAGCATTTCAGCAGGTTGTTCACAGAGCCGGATTTCTTAAATATATTAGTGAACACACTTATTCTTTTCGGATTAAATATTCTTATCTATTTCCCGATGCCGATTATTCTTGCCCTGATGTTAAATGAACTTCAAGGCAGCTTTTTCAAAAGAACCTTTCAGACGATCTTCTATTTGCCCCATTTTCTGTCATTGGTTATCATCGTCTCCATTTCTTATGTAATGGTCACGATGGATGGAGGGATTATCAACGAGCTGCTTGTCTATTTTGGCTTTGAACCAATCAATTTCCTGCTTAATCCAGGGTGGTTCAGGCCCATGTATATTATTCAGGTGATTTGGAGAGAAGCAGGTTGGGGAACGATTATTTATCTAGCTTCCATAGCTGCGATTGACCCAGGGCTTTATGAAGCATCGCGTATGGACGGAGCTGGAAGACTTAGACAAGTCTGGCATATCACTCTTCCAGCGATTAGAGGCGTAATTATTACATTATTTATTCTGAAAATTGGTTCCGTTCTTGATCTTGGATTTGAACATGTATATCTGCTACTTAACTCCATGAATCGAGAAGTTGCGGAAATTATCGATACGTATGTATATACTGCTGGTTTGAGACAAGGGCAGTTTAGTTACAGTACAGCTATTGGATTCTTTAAATCGATTGTAGGCTTTGTAATGGTGATGATGGTGAATAAATTATCCAAGAAAATGGGAGAAGAAGGCGTTTATTGATATTTTGTGGGAGGAATCGAAATGGTAGAAGATAAAACAATCAGTGGTAGAATCTTTTCTGCTATAAACTTTACGCTGCTTGCGATCATTGCTTTAATTACTGTGCTTCCCCTTGTTCACGTTGTAGCAGGCTCTTTCACAACGAGTGCAGAACTAGCTTCTAGCAAATTTGTACTGATTCCAAAGGTATGGAGTCTGGAAGCGTACAAGTTCATCTTTTCGACGAATACAATATTTAAAGCCATGGGTGTTTCCATTGGTGTCACGGCAATTGGTTCTATTTTTAGTTTGTTTATAACTTCTTTGATGGCCTACGCTCTTACCAGAAAAGATCTGGATGGTCGTAAAGTGGTTAACTTCATGGTCGTGTTCACCATGCTTTTTCATGGTGGGATGATTCCAACGTTCCTCGTGGTGAAGGAATTAGGACTAATTGACACGTACGCATCACTGATCCTACCGTCAGCGATTAGTGCCTTTAATATGATCATTTTGAGAAACTTTTTCCAAAATATACCTGAAGGTTTGGAGGAATCGGCCAAAATTGATGGTTGTAACGATTTTGGAATATTATTTCGGATTGTATTGCCACTATCCTTACCTGCGTTAGCGACTATCGGATTGTTCTATGCGGTAACGTATTGGAATACCTACATGAATGCGATTCTGTATTTGAATGATAGTGCGAAATGGCCAATACAGGTTCTGCTCAGACAAATTGTCGTCCTTGCCAGCGGTATGGATCACAGCGCTACACTGGATGCTGCTGTTCCACCGCCAGATCAATCAATTAAAATGGCTGTTATCGTTGTAGCTACCTTACCAATAGTTTGTGTGTATCCGTTCCTGCAAAAGCATTTTGCCAAAGGTGCCATGTTGGGTTCTATGAAGGGCTAGCAAGAAAGAGAGAGACTATACTTAGGGGAGGAGCTTCGAGATGACTGTACAGATACCTACAACGCCGATAGAGTGGGCAAAAAAAGCTTGCGATTCACTAATGGATACTTACAGGGCGGGAGAGCTTCCCCCCGCGCATCGATGGCACTATCATCAGGGTGTATTTCTGTGTGGCATGGAGCTTTTGTGGAATGCTTATCAAGAAGACCGTTATATCAACTATATTCAGGAATATGTAGATGATTTGGTGGATGAATACGGGAACTTTTATTTTGCACGTGATGAGCTGGATGCGGTTCAAGCAGGACAGCTACTATTCACTCTTTATGAACGGACAGGCAAACTTAAGTATCGTATTGCAGCAGAGAAGCTAAGAAATTTACTGCTCACACTAAATAAAACCTCTGAGGGCGGGTATTGGCACAAGGATAAGTACGCCAACCAAATGTGGTTGGATGGACTTTATATGGCAGGCGTATTCTCCTTGAAATATGCTAATGTCTACGATGAACCAAGCTTGCGTGAAACGGTCCTTCATCAGGAAATGTTAATGCGCAAGCATATGAAGGATGAGACAACGGGTTTGTTATACCATGCCTGGGATGAGAGCCGGCGGATGCCTTGGTCGAATCCGGAGACGGGTTGTTCACCGGAGTTCTGGAGCCGATCATTAGGATGGTATGGTCTCGCCTTATCGCAATTTCTGGATCTGTTACCTTCCCATGATTCAGCCCGGACAGAGCTGTCTACTACGCTGAGAGATTTTGTGGATGCACTTATTCGTTACCAAGATCAAAAAAGTGGACTTTGGTATCAAGTCGTAGATAAGGGACATGAGCCAGATAATTGGCTGGAGACTTCAGGGTCATGTTTGTTCGTCTATACGATTGCCAAAGCCGTGAAGCATGGCGTTGTAAGTGATGTGACTATCGCTACAGCTGCCGCTAAAAAAGGATATGAAGGGTTAACCAAAGTAATCCAGTGGGATGAGCATAACCGATTAGTTCTGCCGGACATTTGTATCGGTACCTCAGCTGGAGATTACGAGAGTTACGTGACTCGGCCTAAGGTTAAAAATGATCTGCATGGTGTGGGCGCATTGGTGATGGCTTGTGTTGAAATACAGTCAATGCTCCAAGACTGAATCGCTCCGTATCCTTACTAAACAATGACTTGATTCTCTGAGATTGCAGAGAATCAAGTCGTATTATTTTATGTACAAAGTAATCCTTAAATCGGGTGAACCTATTTATAGTTTTTGAGCTCTTAAATTTATAAATATTTTGGGGGTTGGGATGAAGAAATCACAGTGGGCAATTCAAACGGCAGACTCTATTATGGCGCGGACACCGAAGCTTTATGAAGATAAAGGCTACAAAGGAAGCTGGACCTACGATTATGGCGTGGTATTGAACGGTTTTGAATGGCTTTGGAAGCAGACCGGTGATTCGAAGTATCTGCAGTTCATTCAAGATAATATGGACTACTTTATTCAGGAAGATGGCAGTGTCAAGGGCTACCACCTAGAGGAGTATAACATCGATCATATTAACAACGGAAAATTATTATTGACTCTATATAAAGAAACGAAGCAGGAAAAATACAAAAAAGCGGCTGCTCTACTTAGAAAGCAACTTGAGACCCATCCGCGAACCTCGGAAGGTGCTTTTTGGCATAAAAATATATATCCCTATCAGATTTGGTTAGATGGACTTTATATGGGCGCTCCTTTTTATTTAGCCTACTTGCTAGCTTTTGAAGAAGGGCAGGGACTTGAGGATGTAACCAAACAATTTATCTTGTGTGAGAAGCATACGAAAGATCCGGTAACAGGTCTGCTATATCATGCATGGGATGAACAGCGTATTCAACCTTGGTGCGACCCTGAAACAGGACTTTCGCCTAACTTTTGGGCCCGTTCACTTGGCTGGTATCTCATGGCATTGGTTGATGTTCTGGAATTGCTGCCTAGTGAGCACTCAGATTATCCAGAGCTGGTACGAATACTAAATGATACCTTAACTGCGGTGAAGAAATATCAGGATAAGGAATCCGGGGTCTGGTATCAAGTGATTAATCTAGGGGAACGCAAAGGAAATTATCTTGAGGCCTCTGCTTCAAGTATGATCGTGTATGCCATGGCTAAAGGTATCCGATTAGGCGTGTTAAACGCTGGATGGTACGAAACATTAGATCTGGCTCAACAAGGACTTATCTCGGAGTTTGTACTAGAAACCAAAGAAGAATGGGTCAATTTAAATAAGAATTGCCAAGTAGCAGGATTAGGTGGAGTGGACCAACGTGACGGTACTTTCGCTTATTACATTAGCGAGCCTATTGTCACTAACGACCAAAAAGGTGTGGGTGCTTTCCTTCAGGCCTGTGTGGAATACGAACAATTAAGAGGCTGGATCTGATATAGAACAGGGGGGCTTATGAATGTTGATCTACAATATTGAGGATTTTGGAGCGCTTAAGAATAGTAAAAAGTTAGCGACTGAAGCGATAATACGTGCGATTGAAGCGGCAAATAAAGCCGGTGGAGGAACCGTTTATGTGCCGGCTGGCACGTTCTTAACCGGTGCAATTCATATGAAAAGCAATATCGAATTGAATTTAAATCCGGGTGCCATTCTTTCATTTAGTACGAACCCGGAGGATTACCCTGCAGTGGAATGCAGATGGGAAGGAGTGAAGCAGCGGGTTCATTCACCTTGTATTTATGGAAGAGAGTTAGTTAATGTATCGATCACTGGCAGCGGAATGATTAACGGAAATGGTGAACTCTGGTGGGATACGTTTCGGAACCGCCGGGAAGAGCTGCAGTATCCCCGGCCGACTCTAATCGGCTTGGACAGCTGTCAGCGGGTAACCCTTAAAGATATCGCGCTGGTCAATTCTCCAAGCTGGACCGTTAATCCGATAGGCTGTTACAATGTGACTATTGATAATATTTCCATTCTGAACCCGGCGGACTCTCCAAATACAGATGGTATTAATCCAGAGTCTTGCACCAATGTGCGAATTAGCAATTGCAATATTGATGTCGGTGATGACTGCATAGCGATCAAGGCAGGAACTGAGGATACCAAAGAACGAGTTCCTTGTGAGAATATTACGATCACCAACTGCACTATGGTACATGGACACGGGGGTGTCGTACTCGGTAGTGAAATGAGTGGAGATATTCGTAATGTCACGATTAGTAATTGTGTGTTTAAACAAACCGATCGTGGAATCCGGATGAAATCAAGACGGGGACGCGGGGGAACGATTGAAGATATTCGGATCAGCAATATTGTAATGGAGGACGTTATTTGTCCGTTTACTCTAAATCTATATTATTTCTGTGGACCACGCGGAAAAGAAAAATATGTGTGGGATAAAAATCCTTATCCGATTACAGAGGAAACGCCGTGTTTTAGACGCATTCATTTTGCCAATATTACCGCACGTAATGTTCATGCCGCAGCGGGTTTCTTATACGGGCTTGCGGAGCAGTATGTATCCGAGATTACGTTTACCAATGTGGACATCTCCATGGCGACGAATGCAATTCCCGGCCATCCAGACATGATGACAGGGATCGAAAACATGAATAATCGCGGGTTTTTCCTCGGGAATGCAAGAGATGTTCAATTTCATCAGGTGACGATTGAGAACCATGAAGGGCCTGCTTTTTACATTGAAAATGGAGAAGCTGTAGAGATCATAAATTGTCGATCAAAAAACACGAAGAAGCCGGAAAAATTAGTAGAACAAGCTACAGTGTCACCTGAAGAACAGAATGTCTGTCCATAAGAGAGAGTCATCAATTTATTGAAAGGAAAAGAATCCACTATGCTTGTTGTAGGAAAAGAATCCTTTTGCGCTTATCACACGATTCAAGAGGCGATAGATTCACTAGAGCAGGGGCCATCCGGTCAAGCGGATACGCTTTATATTTTGTCAGGGGTCTATAAAGAGGCAGTGCGGATTTATCGTTCTAATCTTACGATCATAGGGATTGGCTACGTGGAGATTGTTATGAATCGTTACGCGAAAGAGCGTGATGAAGCGGGCGAAGAAATCAATACATTCTCTACACCAACGTTATTTCTGGGCGGCAGCCATCTGATCTTGGAGAATCTGGTGATTACCAATAATGCAGGGCAGGGTGAAAATATCGGGCAGGCGGTAGCCGTGTATGCTAATTGTGATCAAACCGTATTCAGAAATTGTACTTTAAAAGGGTATCAGGACACGTTGTTCACGGGACCTTTGCCACCTGCACCCAAAGAGCGATCTACGTTTGGAGGTATACCACTGAGAGAGCACCATGCCCAATATCGGCAGTTGTATCAGCATTGCTATATAGAGGGAACAGTGGACTTTATATTTGGTGGGGCTACGGCTTATTTTGGCAGATGTGAAATTCGCAGCTTGCGTCATAGTGAGAATCAAGCAGGTTATATTACGGCAGCCTCCACACCCGTGGGACAATCGTATGGTTATATTTTTAAAAATTGCTTTTTAACAGCGGCTCCTGATATTGCTCCGGTGTTTCTGGGCCGTCCATGGCGTGAGTATGCTAAAACCGTATTTGTAGATTGTCAGCTGGGTGCACATATTCATCCACTTGGCTGGGATAACTGGAACAACACCGCTAATGAACAAACCGTTAGTTATCAGGAATATGGCGTGAAGGATGCAATTCTCCTGAGTAAGCAACGTGTTTCTTGGGCAGATTGCTTTGAAGATGGGGACGAGACGTTGGATAAAGAGTTTGTTTTTGCTGGCACGGATTTTTGGAAATAGATACTTTAATTAACGAGTACACAAATAAAAAACGGTAGTCTAGACGAGAAGCATAAAGTCTTAGACTGCCGTTTTATTTATGTGTTGTATCACTTTATTTTTAACATGATCTTTCCTTTAGCTCTGCCCGATTCGGAATACTCCATCGCTTTCTGCGCCTCTACAAAAGGAAACACTTGATCAATAACAGGTTTTATTTATCCGGACCTTATCAAATGCTTCGGTTTTATAATTGATAATTTGATCGGCTCCAAGTGACTTGACCAATTCTGCTCCAGCATCGCTTGTAGTAGTAGCCACGTATATCCCCATCGCTTAGGCAAGTTGGATAGCAAAAGTGCCAACACCGCCCGCTCCCGCTTGAATCAATACCTTTTGCCATCATCTATCTTGAATTTTTTAACATTCTTTCCTACTTGGATGACAATCCCTGAAAAATCATTTCCTAAAACTAGGGGCATATCGTATTTCAACAGCGTACGAACTTTGCCATCCCGCACTTTGAAATCGATAGGATTAATACTTGCTGCATGGATCTCTGCCAATACATCATAATCACCCACTGCGGGTGTAGGGACGTCGGCTAGTTGAAGAGGATATTTTCCGTATTTTTTAATTATCATTGCTTTCATCCTAAAAACTCCAACTCATTAATTATTCATTTTTGCTGTTCCAGAAAAATAACTCATCTCAACGGGGGAGATGGTTTTTGGTTCCGATCGGTCTTCGCTTTTATCTGAGCAGTCTCGGCGATATTTCCCTTGTTCCAGCTTGATATCAATAAAATCGACAACCTGCTGCAGCGACGAGATTTGGCTGACGATGTTTTCTCGATGGTTCCTTAAATGCTCCACCAGTTCAGGATAATCCGCGGGATCAGCGTCGGCGGAGACCGCCAAAAATGGCTGCATATCCTGCAAGGGCATGCCTGTTTTTTTGAGGCAGGATAGCAGCCGGATTGTATCTATGTCTTCTTGCCGGTAAACGCGATGCCCGTTGTCCTTCCGGTCCGCCCGGGGAAGCAGCGCGATCTTTTCGTAATAGCGGATCGTATCCTCGGATATTCCGGTTTGCACGGCGGTTTCTTTTATCGTAAACGTTTGCTCTGCCTTCATACTGTACCTCCTGGAGATTGCTTTGTGTGTGCATTATACAACTTGGAGCTGACTCCAAGTCAAGACCTTATCTCTGGGACAAAATCTTTTTATTACGCCTTGACTTGGAGTCGACTCCAATTAATAAAATGTGCGTTATAAGAGGAAGATATCCCGAATTCAGGAGGAGATTTACAATGAGCACACAGCAACGTGAAAATATCGCATTGATTACAGGCGCTAACGCCGGGATTGGATTGGAATTAACTCGAAAACTGCTAGCGGAGGATTGGCAGGTGATTGCTTTGAACCGTTCCGATTTTCCCGCCGACGATGTGAACATCCAAAAAGCCATCAAAAACGGCTGGCTTCGTATTTATAAAACAACCGATCTCGCGGATTTTGCCAGCTTGAGAGGGACGTTGGAAGAGATCAAAGGCAAAGAGCAGCGAATCGATATTTTGTTCAACAATGCCGGCGGGAGCTTCCCCGAACTAAGCTATTCGAAACAGGGGCGCGAAAAGCACTATGAATTGATGACCGTTGTTCCGTATATTATTTTAATGGAATTGAAGGATATCCTACAAAAAGGACGCTTAAAAACGGTGATCAACACCTCATCCTCAGCGCTTAATTATACGAAAGAGTTTACGATCGAAATCCTGGAGCATCCCACAACCTTCCGCAAGCTGCTTGGTCCTTACGCCACCTCAAAGCTGGCATTATCGTTATGGACACAGGCCGCTGCGCCGCAGCTTGCTAATGAGGGCATCATGATTCGCAGTGTTGATCCGGGTAGCAATAATACGCTGCGAAAAGGAAAAAATTCTGGACTGCCTCTAATAGTTAAACCGTTGATGAAGCTGTTTTTCTCTCCGCCTACCCACGGCGCCGGCCAATTGTATGAGGGTGCTCTGGGAGAACACCGTGAAGAGACAGGTATATTTCTTCGGAAAGGCCAGGTTGCGGATTTCAAATTTAAGGATCAAGCCCGGAATGTTTTGGAAAGGATTAATGATATTTACGAAAATGAGTATCTTCGTTATTAATCAGATCTTTAGTTGTCTCTAATTATTTTTTGTAATTCCTCCAAACGTATGAGATAATAGAGTTTTTCCGTTGATTCTATTTTTCATGGCATGGTAGAGATGCCTGATCAAATATTGGAGGTAGGCTTGTTGGCGAAACAGTATCCTTTTGAATATGATCGGACCAAACCTTTTATGGAGCAAGTAGGGGAATGGGTCGGAGATGTATTCTATGAAATTCTTCCTGAGGCTGGATTTGAAGTACGTGATGAACAGATATACATGGCCTTTCAGGTAGAGCGAGCTTTTGCCGAGAAAAAGACGATTTTTGCTGAGGCAGGGGTCGGAACAGGCAAGACATTAGTGTATTTGTTGTATAGCATTTGTTACGCGCGTTATATGGGCAAACCTGCGATTATTGCATGTGCGGACGAGTCCTTGATTGAGCAGCTTGTGAAACCGGAAGGCGATATCGCCAAGCTTGCGAAGCATCTGAACATGAATATTGATGCCAGACTAGCGAAATCTCCGGATAAATATATGTGTCTGAAAAAGCTGGATCAGGCTCGGAACCATGATGATGAAAGCTTACCACTGGAGAGCTTGTACAGTACATTACCTGATTTTGTACATTCACATGCACCGATGCAGCAATTCCATGCTTATGGAGACCGCAGAGATTATCCTGATCTGAATGACGAACAATGGAACAAGATTAACTGGGATACGTTTCAGGACTGCTTTACTTGCGATATGCGTCACCGCTGCGGGCAGACCTTGTCCCGTGATCATTACCGGAAATCAAGCGATCTGATCATTTGTTCCCACGATTATTACATGGAGCATATTTGGACCTATGAAGCGCGTAAGCGGGAAGGGCAAATCCCTTTGCTTCCGGATCACTGTGCGGTTGTATTCGATGAAGGACATTTATTAGAATCAGCGGCCATGAAGGCGCTTGGCTATAAGATGAAGCATGTCGTCTTTGAAGAATTGATTTCCCGCCTGCTACAGAATGAAATCCGTGAAACGCTGGCCGTTCTGATTGATGAAGCGATCATGCAAAGTGAGCAAATGTTCAAAGCGATTCGCCGTCAATGCCGAAACATACCTGGATCAGATCGGAAAAGCATTGAGCTGAATGCTTCATTGATTCGTGAGGTACACCGGATGCGGAGTGTAATTGCTGCTATCGAAGAAGAATTAGTATTCGAAAGCGGACTCTACACGATTGATGAATACCAACTGCGAATTGTGGAGGAACGTTTGGAGACCATAGAGATCGCTTTGCGATTGTTTGAGGATTCGGGAGCTCTAATCTGCTGGGCGACAGAAGAAAGCGATGGTCTAACGCTGTCGGTCATGCCACGAAATGTCAAAGAGGTACTTCAAGACAGCCTGTTCACGCAAAAAATGCCAATCGTATTCTCATCGGCTACATTGTCTGTGGATAAATCATTCCAATACTTGAAGGACAGTCTTGGGATACAAGATTTTTTATCCTTCTCTGTAGACTCACCTTATGACTATGAGCACCAGATGAATGTCTATGTGCCAGAGCTTCAGAGTGGGGATTTTGCTGAGAAAATGGAAATTTCCCTGAAGCTTATTCAGCGGACTGAAGGTAGAGCACTGCTACTGTTCCGTACTCGTGAAGAGCTTTTGCAGTTCAAGCAGCTTAACTCATTACGACCGGAAAGCAGTTCATATTCATTTTTATATGAAGGGGATCAAGAAATCAGCTATTTGATTTCGGCATTCCAACGGGATGAGCATAGCGTGTTATGTGCGGTCACCTTATGGGAAGGGCTGGACATCCCTGGACCTTCATTATCCAATGTGATCATATGGTCGTTGCCGTATCCTCCGCTTGATCCAGTGTTTATGGCAAAACGGGCGGAAACCTCCACTCCTTTTGAAGATGTGGATTTGCCTTACATGCTGTTAAGACTCAAACAAGGGATGGGGCGGCTGATTCGAACCGGTACAGATCAAGGAATTGTAACTGTACTTGCGGAAGAGGAAGGGCAACATCCGGTACACGAATATATAACTTCTGTACTTCCAAAAGGGACTCGACTACAGAAGCTGGAAGCCTAAATATCACTAACGATTATAATTGCTCCTTTGGTGAGGCAGATGCTACGGCATTTATGTTTCACTCGAAGGAGCTTTTTTTGTCTAAAATTAAGCATAAGTATTCCTAATCTTACGGATAGGATATTGGTATTTAACTTCCGAGCGATGTCGTATTATTGTTGAGTCATGGGATGTATTTATACAGCATCATCTAGAGATTCATCAAGGAGTGTATACGACATGGGTCAATCAGAAGGTTTGTATCAACCAGATCACAACAAAAAGGTTGGGTTTGCATTAGGGATAGGGCTAACCTTAGTTATCGCATTATTGGCGAAATTTTTAGCGGGTTTTCCATTCCTATCTATTATGGGGCAATTGGTCATTGCCATCTTAATCGGGATTATTTGGCGAGCTACGATAGGAGTGCCAGGTAGCATCACACATGGCACCGATTTTTCCAGTAAAAAACTGCTTCGTCTAGGGATTATCCTGCTCGGTATGCGGCTTAATCTAATGGATATCGTTGCTGCAGGACCCCGGGTATTTCTTTTGGCAGTCATCGTCATTATATTTGCGATCTCCGTTGTATACGGACTGGCTCGACTGTTCAAAGTAGATAAGCGCCTCAGTATCTTAACTGCCTGCGGAACTGCGATTTGCGGTGCGGCAGCGGTGGTTGCCATCGCTCCACAGATAAAAGCCAAAGATGACGAAACGGCCATTGGTGCAGCTATAGTAGCTATATTAGGCACAATATTTACACTGCTGTACACATTTTTGTATCCTTTTCTCGGCTTATCAGATTTAGGTTATGGGGTATTCTCAGGAGCGACTTTACATGAAATTGCTCACGTTATCGCGGCTGCGGATGCTGGTGGAAATGCTGCCGTTGATATGGCGGTCATCGTTAAATTGACCCGGGTAGCCTTACTTGTGCCGGTGGCTATTTTAATTGGGATTTGGTCCAATCGTGAAGATAGAAAAGTGCAAGGTGGAGCGGCTAAAGCTTCGTGGAAAAGCATTCCAATCCCTTGGTTTATTCTAGGATTTCTAGTCGTCAGTGGTGTGAATTCGTTAGGAATCGTCTCCGCATCAGTAGCCAATGGGATCGTTACGATTGCTTATATGTTAATCGCTATGGCGATGGCAGGGCTTGGGTTAAACGTTGATTTGGCGGCATTTAGACGGCTTGGAATGAAGTCTTTTGCAGCGGGACTTATAGGATCGGTCATGTTATCTCTAGTTGGATTTATGTTAGTTCACTTACTTGCACTAGCGTAGTTAGCATGTACACCCTGAGTATGAAATGAGTTACTTCATATCCCAACAGCGTCTTTCTCTTTATCATTTAGTGTGGTAGGGTATGCATGAAATGAATGGAGGGACTTCAGGTGAAGTATTGCATAGGTGAATTTGCTTCCATTCTCGGGGTAACTGCGGATACGCTGAGATTATACGAGAAACATGATATTGTTAGGCCTACAAAAGATAACAGCAATAATTATAGATATTTTAATGATTTAGATGCAAGGGATCTGTTAATGAGCAGATGGTATCGCAGTATGGAAATTCCATTGCCCGAAGTGGCACTTTTGATGAAGGAGTCCTCTATTGAGCAAGTTATGGGAATGATGCAGCAGTCTCGGCAGAGTTTAGAAGAAGAGATTAAGCAAAAGACGATGCTGCTAAACAAGATGAATGAAATTCATAAAGAGCTTAAGGAAATAGAGTCCTCATTATATATATGTAAACTTAAACAGCTGCCAGGCATGTACAGGCTTAAGCAAACGGATAAAAATGCATTATTAAAAAATGATATCGTAAAAAGCCTCGTCAACACTTGGATGGATAGGCTTCCTTATGCGTTTTATTCTTTTAAGATTGAGGACGCGGGGGTGTTATCCAGTGATAATAACTTTGACTATAGCTGGGGGCTTACCTTACCCGAGGAGGAAGTGCAGAAATTTGCGATGGATATCGATGAATATGTAGAGTACATTAGCCCGAGTACCTGTATCTCTGCTATCATGTTATCTACGGATGGACATTATATCACGAAGAAATCCTTGCAGTTTATGATAGATTACATCGAAGCAAATGGATATACCATAGCGGGTGATGTGGTGGGTAAATTAATGCTCACTGAAAAAATAGAAGGCAATAACCGTTCGTATTTGGAAGTGAATATTCCAATTCTATAAGTGTATTTCTATAAACACCTGCTCTGAGAGCGGGTGTTTTTCTTTTTGGACAAGAATTGGACATTGACCTTGGTGCTGCACCAAGGTTTATACTTCGGTATATAGCTTGGCAACGTTCGGTAGATATGTATAGATATGAATGTGAAAAATATCACGTTCTTGGCGAGCTATAAGATATTAGATACTGGGGGAGAAGAGAATGCGCAACAGAAATTTCACCAAGAAAATGCTCATGTTAACTTTTTGTATGGTGCTGATCGTTTCCATGCTGAGCGGATGCAAAGGAAATGGGGAGTCGGCAAATTCGTCATCATCATCTTTTAAAGCCGGTACATTCGCTGGGGAAGCGGAAGGCAAAGAAGGCGTGATTAAAGTAGAAGTCACTATGGATGAGCCAGATAAAATTAAAGATATCAAGATCGTAAGCCAGTCAGAAACGGGTGGTCTAGGCGATAGTGCACTTGAAAAAATAAAAGATCAAATTCTGGAAGGACAAACCTTGGCAGTAGATGCTGTTAGTGGTGCGAGTCTTTCCAGTGAAGCAATGCTCGCTGCAGTTGAAGATGCCGTAACCAAAGGTGGAGGAAATCTGGAAGTCCTCAAAGCCGGTGGCGTGCAAAAAGCGGGTGAAGGTAAAACGGAAAAGCTTGAATCAGACGTAGTGGTAGTAGGCGCCGGTGCATCTGGTGTGTCCGCAGCGGTAACCGCTGCTGATAAAGGTGCCAAGGTTATTATTATCGAAAAAACAGGAGTTATCGGGGGAGCAAGTAATCTATCCTGGGCTGGTAAGTTCTATAATTCTTCCGCAGCTACTGACAATAATCTTAAAGTAAATGTGGAAAAAGAAATTGCCGATTGGATTGTCAACAATCACTGGAGAGTTGACGCTGCAGCGATTAGACAATACGTAACGAAATCCGGTGAAACTTATGATTGGTTAGCAGAAAAAGGGTATAAAACCAGCTTCCTAAACTTTTTCGGAGAGCAGCTGCATGTACTGCCAGCTTATGAAACCCGTGAAGAGACCCTTCGGAAAATGTTGGCTGAATCGGTTGAACAAAAGGGTGGACAAGTGATCACTGAAACCACTGCCAAAAAGCTGATTACCAATGAAGCAGGAGAAGTTACAGGTATTGTGGCTGAGAAATCAGACGGGACTACTCTTGAAATCACAGCAAAAAGTGTCGTAATGGCAACAGGCGGTTATGCCGCAAATTCGGAAATGGTTAAAGAAGCTTTTGGCTTTGAAGGGGTTAACGGAGGACTAGGTCAGAACGTTGGGGAAGGTCTGAAGATGGCTTGGGAAGCAGGAGCCAAGGTTCCTGATAACTTCGGTGGACAGATGCTGCACCAAACATTAGCCAGAGCAACACAAGGACTAAAAGCACAATATGAGCCTTTTGAAGCAAGTTATCCGCTGATGTTGACATATCTGCCTAACTTCATGAATGTCAGTTCTTCCGGAGCACGTTTCAGAGATGAAGCAGCTACATTAACATCGGTCGCCGCAGCTAATACGAGTGCATTTAATGGTGCTTATCATATGGTTATCGTATCAAAATCACAATTGGCTGCTCTTCAGTCCAAGGGGATGAAAGGTGTTAACGCACCAAGCCTGCCAGGAATGCCACCAGAATTTTATGCCGAATTTGCAGATCAATTCACGTTAGAGAATCCATGGGTAAATGCAGAAAAGGTCTTTGATTCTATGGTAGAAAACGGAGATGGCTTCAAAGGAAATACAATCGAAGAATTAGCAACAAATGCAGGTATGGATGTAGATGTGTTTGTAGAAAATTACAATAGTTATAAAGAAGCTACAAAAACTGGTGTGGATACTGAATTTGGTAAAGCTGCTGATTATTTAGAGCCAATGGGCGAAGAAGGACCATATTATGCCATCGTCGCTGAAATCAACAACTTGGGTTCTGTAGGTGGCTTGCTGGTAAACACTAAGTTCCAAGTGCTAAATGATAAACGTACACCAGTAAAAGGATTGTTTGCTGTAGGGCTTGAATCGGAAGGCGTATTATTCAACGATACCTATGTTGGCAATGGGGTTGGAATTGGTTATTCCTTTACCTCAGGTCGTCTAGGTGGAGAGAGCGCGGCAAACAGTGCTTTGAAAGCTAATTAACGACAATTTCCCGGAAAATAATTCAATCTTTTTAAAGACGCAGAGTAGACAACTCTGCGTCTTTTTTTGCTGGAGATTAGAGCCAATCTTCTTTTAGCAAAGATTTAAGAAGCTCTACATTTGTTACTCCTAGCTTGGCAGCGATCTGCTGCTCTAATTCAGTTTTGGTGATCATCATTCTGTTATTGCATTCTATTCCCTTTGGAGTGAGGACAATATTTTTGTCACGCTGATTTCCTTCGACTTCAACGGCTTCGACATAACCACGGGATAACATGCCTTGAATGCTTTTATGCGTGCCCTGTCTTGAAATATGAATTATTCTACTGATTTCTGAGATCGATAACATTTCTCGGGCCTCAAGAACTGCAAGAATGTGGGATTCGGTCTTATTAATTTGATCCGGGTCTTTGTCTGTCACTATTTTACGTAAAGCTAGATGCTTCTCACTGAGTAAATCGATCAGGTTCATTTTTTGCAGCTGCTTATTCATTAGAACACTCCTAAATCATGGCTCGTTTATCCCAGTATAAGACATTTGCGAATATTGTCAACTTGGTTGACTTGATTTGAGAATTTGTGTTATTGTAATCCAAGTTGACAATATAGAGATAAAAGGAGCTTGAAGATGGGAAGAAACAAAAAAGAAGCATTTTTATTTACGTTCATCATGTGTTTTTTGATGGTGCTGGGTATGAGTATTTACAATGTAGCACTAATGGAGGGTTGGTCAGGCACGTTAGTTAAGGATGTGATTGTCGGCTACTTGCCTGCATTTATAGTTGCACTCATTCTAGATGTATTTGTTGTAGGCAAGGTTGCGAAGGGGATCGCGCATAAGCTGGTTAAAGAAAATGATCCGATGATCAAAAAAATCATGTTCATATCCTTTTTTATGGTGACCGGAATGGTATTGTTCATGTCCTTCTATGGCGCAGTTCTCCATGTTGGATTTTCTGCTGAACTACCAAGAGCTTATCTGTCTGCCATAGGTAAAAATTTTATTTTTGCACTTCCACTGCAGATCATTTTAGTTGGGCCGCTTACACGATTTATTTTTGTGAAAATTACTCCAGCTGTGTCTGCGCAGGGAATAAATCAATAGAAGCAATGTACAACAAAACGCTCTCCGTCTGCCCGAATAAGCAGATGAGAGCGTTTTGTTTTTTTAAAGATTAGAAACGTTTATCTATGGCTCGCTCATTTACGCAAGCGCGTGAACTCTCTTTTTTACAGGTTCGAGTAGATTTAGGGCATACTCATTTCCGCTACCTTTGGGACTATCGTTACGGATATGCTCCTCAAGACATAATCTGGAATTGTGATCCGCTTGATAATCAGGATGAGTATCCAGATACCCCATTAGGGCTTGCCATGAGCCGTAGATATCATCAGTGCTTTCTGTCAGAGCATAGAGGCCGCCGTCGAGCCGCATTTCCTTTAGATGAGCTGGTATCTTCACATTTTCCGGAATTGAGGCACAGAATCCATATCCGTAAGGTTTATTCTCACCAGTTGGATGCGGGTTCGTATTGCCGCCAAAAAGCCGTGCTGTGCCTAATAGTTGACTAGCTTCCAGCCATTCATTAACTGGGATCATAGCCTCATCTTCTGGAGAGGTACTAACCGCAACATTGTAGGCAAATCTCATAGCTGGAAGAGTAATGAATCTTACATGAATAGGGGTAGAGTGATTAATAGTTGGCATAGATATAACCTCCTCAGTTTTAGTCATACCATCCGATGGATTGCATGACTTTTCGTTTAGTTCAGATAATAATTGATTTGTAATGGGTTCCTCGATATGGGCGGATATCCACTGTAAAAAGAGATGGATTTCACCTTCTCTATTTGTTAGTTCTGTTTTTTGATTGTGAATAGAAGCCGCTTGCTGGCTGAGCGCTTCGTACATGGACTGAACGGACATATGTTTAAGCACAGTTCCAATATCCTTGATGCTAATATCCAGCTTTCTTAATAATGAGGTAACCCGAATGGCGAGTATTGCTTTCTCATCATAAATCCGCCAGCCAGAGCTGCTATCCCGCTTACTTTCAAACAATCCTTGAGCTTCCCAGTGACGCAGAGTCCGACTCGTCAGTCCGAATTGCGCAGAAAGCTTATCAATGGTAACAAATCCGCTCATAGACAACTCCCGTTTCATAGTTTGATAAGGCGCCTTATGTGGATTATTTTAGCATTTAACGTTACGTCAATTGCAAGGAGAATTAATGATTGGGTATTCGAGATAATTTACATTTCTCATACAAAACATTGTCCAGTATTTAACGTCCAGCTTCTACAATCAAGATATTGGTAGAATGTACCTATTGCAATATGAGGCTTTATACGGAGGATGATATTGTTGAAAGCTAGGTCTATGCATCTAACTATGAAATGGAAGTTGATTTTGAGTTTTTCCGCCGTTGTTCTTTTCTTTTTGGGAGTAGCGTTTTATCAAAACCATAAAATCAGCCAAGTGGAGATTTCTATGGAAACGCAAAAAGCTGAGATGGAAAAACGAATTACCGTGTCAATCATTACGCAACTGCTGCAGGAAATGAATGCGGTAGAATCTTCGTTAGCGGGTTCGAGTGATTTGGAGTTCGTCCAACCCTTTAAGGACAAGCAAACAAAGCTGACTAAAGAGTTGGCGACGGTGAATTTTGCGGCAGATTCGCCGGCATTTAAAGAGTTAGAACAATTACATAGTCAGATTGGGGAATATACGGGATATTTTGACGAATTGGTAAAGACCATAGAAGACGAGCAGCTTGATCCCATGAGTGTGCTGGAACAAATCGATGAATTACATACGAAGGCTACAGCGTTGAGTGAAGTCATGCTAGTGACTAATGAAAAATTGTATACGGCAGCAGCAGAAAATGCAGAAAAAGCACAGGATTATTCTTTTGATCTGCTTAATCTAACCACCTCTATAGTTGCTTACGCAGCTGTGCTAGTGTTTATTTTCACATTAGTGATTGCGGTTATGCTCATACGTTCCTTCCTGAATCCTATTCATAAACTGCAATTGGCTCTGCGAAAAATTGCCGAAGGAGATTTGCGTCAGCAGATTAACTCACCTTACAACGATGAGTTGGGCAGTTTGAGTCATCATTTTGATCATATGGTGGAGCGGGTCCGGGAAATGCTTCAGCATACTCAGTCAGTAGCCTCTTCGCTGGCAACTTATTCGCATTCTTTTCAAGAATCTTCATCTATAACGGCGCATACGAATCAAGATATCGTAAGCACTATACAGGAAATCTCGGTAGGCGCAGAACAGCAGGCAGGACAATCCGAGCAGAGCGCTGGCCTGATTCAGGAGCTGGAACGTGAAGTGAATGAGATCACGGAGTATACCGAGGTTATGCTGGCTACCAGTCAAACGGCTAATCACAATACTCGTAAAGGATCTGAATCCGTCATCGCCCTCCGGGAGGTATCTGAGCATTCGCGTGAATCTGTTAATAAAGTATATCTGGCTTTAACCAAACTGAGTGATCAATCAAAGGACATCTCGCGCATCACTAAATCCATAACAGATATTTCTAATCAGACCAATATCCTCTCACTTAACGCAGCAATTGAAGCAGCCCGGGCAGGTGCCTACGGAAAAGGGTTCGCTGTCATCGCTGATGAAGTAAGACAATTATCTGTGCAGACTAAAGAGTCCTCCGTACATATCAGTCAGATTATTAGCGAGCTGCAATCCGGGATGGATGAATTCCAGCAATATATGCTGGTGACCAAAGGAAATCTTGAGGAACAGGATCATAAAGTGGCCGAAACGTTGTCCTCTTTTGAAGCGATTGATCATTCTATTGTGGAGATTAGTAAACAGATTGGGCAAATTCACGACAAAGTGGATATGACTCAGACTATGAACCGTAGACTCGCAGAGTCTGTGCATGCCGTCGCGGCCATCGCCGAGGAAACTGCGGCAGGGGTGCAAGAGGTGAACGCCTCCAGCGTACAGCAGGATCATGCTATCCGTGATATAGCCCGTCAAGCCATTGAGATTAATGAAATTTCGCAGAATTTATTTAAAGAAATCAACATTTTTAAGATTGATTCGGATGGGGACGATGGGGTCAGATATGAAGGTGACAGGGATACAAAGCATGCTGGCACTCCAGAAGCTGGGGACACATTAGGAGACGCATTAGGAGATGATACATTGGGTGCTGGCGATCCTCCAGATGATAGCGGTACTCCAAATGATAGCGGTACTCCAAATGATGGTGGTACACCAAATGCAGACGCTTCTAAAGAGGGGTCTTATCTGACAATCTCTGCGTAGCTCAGCGGGAATTGGCATTCGTAGCGTAAGGTAAAATAGAGAATAGAGTAGGGAGTAGGGAGTAGGGAGTAGAGTCTAGGGATTAGAGTTTATAGAATAGAGTTTATAGAATAGAGTTTAGAGATGAGAGGCTAAAGTTTAGCGCTTAGTGAGGTTCTACCTGCCGTTTTGATTTTAAGTGTATTTTATACAACTAAAAAGGTTTGTATTTAGCTTGATTAGGGTTTAGTTGTATTTAGTGCAGTTATTTCGAGGCGAAATGACGATAACGGTGGTTTGGTGGGGATATAATTGCATGAAATACAACTAAAACCAGGTGGGAGTGCACATACCTGAAAATAGTTGTATAGAGTGCAATTAACTCAACGCATAATTGTGTTTTGTTGCATAAAGAAGCTGGCTCCTTCGTGGGAGTATCCACGAAGGAGCCAGCTTTTTTATGTAGAAATATAATTAGTCCTCGTAAGTTTGATTTAGGG
The DNA here is from genome assembly GCF_037963285.1 of Paenibacillus sp. FSL H3-0329. Classification (NCBI taxonomy): domain Bacteria; kingdom Bacillati; phylum Bacillota; class Bacilli; order Caryophanales; family Paenibacillaceae; genus Paenibacillus; species Paenibacillus sp. FSL H3-0329. Next base: position 2,306,366 of record NZ_CP150150.1, read on the forward strand.
TGCTAACTAACTCTGGGAGCCAGTCGCTTAGAGTGAGAAACTTGTATCCCTCCGATTGAGCTTTAGCTGTATCCATAAACCAAGATTGTGTGATCCCGAATGGAGAATTATGCGCATCCGCTGTTTCGCTTTGAATGACGGCTTGTTTTCTGGTCTCTTTTTCAATCAGCGAGATAAGCTCCTTAATACTAACCGTACCGTCTGAGCAAGCGTTGAGAGGACCCGTCACCGTCGAGTTGCCAAGCCAATACAGAAAATCAGCGGCTTCGTCCGAACGGATAAAACAGATATTTGCATCTGGATTCGGAATCCCGATGGGCAGCTCGTTACGTACATGTTCGATATGAAAATGGAGTCTTCGTGTATAATCGTCAGTTCCCAGAACAATCGGAAAGCGGACAGCGGCTACAGGGAAGTTAGCTTGTTGGATAAGGACGGCTTCCGCCAGTCTTTTCCCCTCCTGATAGGTGAAGTCATTTCGTCCTCCATAACGAATAGGGTGCGTTTCAGGATCGAACACCTCTTCCGTCAGCGCTTGCTCACTGAAATCATAAACAGATAAACTTGAAGTCAGTATGTAACGTGTGGTTTTGCCGTCAAAAATACGGCGCGCCTGATCCGCTTCATCAGGTGAAAAACAAATATTATCGTAAACTACATCCCAACTCGTATCACCTAATGCTTGAGCGAAGGCCTCCGGTTGAGACCGATCCACCTGTATCCGGTGAACGAGATCGCCAAAAGGGTCGCTTGTTTCCCCGCGCGTTAATATGGTTACTTCGTTCTTAGAATCCTCAAGCAGACGCTCGACCAAACGTTTCCCAAAAAAGCGTGTGCCGCCTAAAATAAGAATCCTCCTCATCAACCTCACTCCTTGATTGCTATTAATGGTTATTAAAATGACTGTTTATTGGTTTATGTGAAGCTTCTGATTCATTGTAGAGAAGCGGCGGGATCAGCCAGATCAGCAGCAATGTATTGAGTTTTGAGTGATACAAATTGGACTAACGGGAAAGAGTTAGTTTGATTGTACTTCGTGCAATAGAATTCGTATTAGAGTGGAGAAAATTTGATCCTATTGCACTCTATACAATCAATGGATGATCAAGTGGCATTAAACTAGCTTTTCACCAGAATCTATTGCAGAGATTGCAGCAGATTCAATTTTTGCGGCTAGGACGGCGGATTCTGTTGTACAATATGCAACGTTTGTAGCTAGTTACCACAAACAGCCCAAATGTTAATTACACATTAAGCACACTAATCACAATTATATCTGTTCGTTTTTAACGTAACGAGACACTTAGCTGCCCGAAATCGAGCTTAACGAAAAACTACGCCACCATACACATTCCTGGCGTGGTATAATTCCAGCTGTTTGAACTGAATCCACCAGCTTGGAAGGTCTGGAAGCCTTGCAAGCTTTGGCTCGATACCGCCATTACAGGTTCCTGACTTTCGTCCGCAAATACAAGCTCGATCAGCTCGGCAATTTCCCCATGTTCATACGCGGCTGCAAGGCGGCTCAAGACAATCTGCATGGCTGTGTCCTGTGGTAAGGAAGGACCATCGGCCTGAAGCAGCTCTTGTCTTACGAGAGGAAGGGCTTGCCGGGCTCGGTGCAGAGCGGCTTTTATTGCCCCTTCTGTGGTATCGAGAATCTCGGCAGCTTCCATTGCAGAGTGTCCCAACACATCTCGAAGCAGGAATACCGCCTGCTGCAGCGGAGATAAATGCTCCTGTAGTGCTTGAAAAGCAGCTTCAATCTCAAATGAACCATACTCCGCAGAGGCTTCAGTGGGGGACTGATCCAGCTCCAACACTCGTGACAAGGTGGCTTTTCGCCGCATGATATCAATCCATGTGTTTCGGGCAATCCGAAAAAGCAATGCCTCAGGATTTGGGTGATTTGTAGAACTTGTATGATGAGTAGAATTTGTAGGAATCGTAGAATGCATTGCAGATTTTGCAGATGGTGCAGTCTTAGATGGCGTTACAGCCTTAGCAGACGTTGCAGCCTTAGAAAACGTATAGTTCATTTGATTAGTTTGATTAGTTTGATTAGTTTCAAGTTTTTCATTAGCTCCATTTGCTCCATTAGCCTTATCATTTTCAATGGTTTCTTTATTTTGTTTAACTTCATTCATTGGACTGTTCCCATTATTTGCGCTCGTTGAGTTCGAAGTCTTCATATAACCTAGAGCCTTGACCCATGTATCCTGAGCTAAATCATCGGCATCCCACGGGGATTGTGTCAATGCAAGACAATATCGCTTCAGAGCTATCTGCAAAGACCTGCTGTTACTTTCATCCGGCTCATCTCCGGTGCTAAGCTTCTCAAGGATGATCACTCTGCATAACTCCTTTTCCAGTAAGGTGATTTCGATTACTTCTAATAATAAACGAATGAGCAGGAAATTAAGATACGCAATTTTAAAAAATATAAATTCTCACGCCTAACGTATCCTATCCCCATATTAATCCGTTTACAGGGTAGATTTCAAAACTCTAAAACAGATGGAGGTCGAATACGGATGGCGTACGTTCCTTATGTAGTCGAACAAACGAATCAAGGTGAAAGATCTTACGATATTTATTCGCGGCTGTTGAAGGACCGGATAGTGTTCGTAGGTGCGGAAATTGAGGATCAGCTGGCTAACAGTATTGTTGCCCAGTTATTGTTTTTATCAGCAGTTGATCCGGATAAAGATATACACATGTATATCAATTGTCCAGGTGGCTCTATCACCGCAGGCTTCAGTATTTATGACACGATGCAGCTTATTAAGCCTCCGGTGAATACCATTTGTACAGGAATGGCGGCTTCTTTTGGTTCTTTGTTGTTATTGGCTGGGGCCAAAGGGAAACGTTATGCCTTGCCGAATAGCGAGATTATGATTCATCAGCCGCATGGTGGGGCGCAGGGGCAAGCTAGTGACATTGCGATCAGTGCCAAACGTATTTTGAAGGCAAGGGAAGTGCTTGTGCAAATTACAGCGGACCGAACTGGGCAGACGGTAGAGAAGGTACTGCAAGATATGGATCGAGATTATTTCATGTCAGCCGAGGAGGCGGTTGAATACGGAATTATCGATAAGGTCATCACAAATCTCTAAGACGAAGGAGTGAAGAAGGCTATGCTGGAGGTTTTGCAGGGAAAAGAGGTAACAATCTATTTTGTGGATGGCTCCAACGCTACAAAAGGAGTGCTGGAAACGGTAAGTGAAAATTTCGTCAAATATCGGACGGATTTTGAAGAGTTTTATATTCCAATCAGCTCGATCTGTTCTATCTCTCTAGATACCAAAACGCGTGAACGAGCCAAAGTAGGGTTCACACAATAACATCAATAACATCATCTGTATAAAAAAGGGTTAGGAGCTCCACAGCTCCTAACCCGTACTTTCCCGAATAGCCAAATAATGAGCCACATTTGCATGATGCGGCACAACGGTCTCCCCTTTAATCAGCTTGATTAAGGTTCGGGTGGCGGTCATCCCAATCTCCGTTCCAGAGTATTCAACCGAGGAAAGCTTAGGTCGAACGATAGAGGCAATGAAGCTGTTATCAAAACCGAACACGGCGACATCAGCTGGCACCCGTAGACCGTTATCGGTTAAATGATTCATGGCTCCAACTGCCATCCAATCTGTAGAGCAAAACACCGCAGTAGGTAACTCCCCGCTATCTATAATTCGGCGCATGGCGTCGCTCCCATCTTCGACGGCCATCGCACTTTCTACTACCCATTCTTTCCTTAAGGTTATGCCTGCATCCATAAGGGCTTGTAGATAGCCTTTATACCGATCCCCACCCACCGCATTATCTCCCGAGCCGCGAATCATAGCGATTTTGCGATGACCTTTTTGAATCAGATAAGTAACAGCTTCATAGGAGGCAGTTATATTGTCCAGATGAACGGAAGGAATCATATCCACCTGCGATTGTTGCCCGACAAGCACGCAAGGTGTATTTGAGCTGCGGATGATCTCCAGATGTTCATGGTTTGGAATTGAACCCACAAATATATTTCCTTCCGTCCCAATACGCTGGAACATCTTCAAATAGTGTTGTTCACTTTCTGCACTGCCGTCCGTTAATCCGACCATAATGTCGTATCCATACAAATCCGCAAGATCGCGAATACCAACATTGAAGTCATCCAGTACAGTGTTGCTATTCTGCGGAATGATCACACCGATCAGCTGTGTATTAGCTTTGTCCGTTTCAAGGCCGATGACATTCGGACGGTAGTTGGTTTGTTTAATAGCTTCCAATACTCGTTTACGGACATCTTCGTTTACTGGTTTGCTGTTATTGATTACCCTGGACACCGTAGAAATCGAAACGTTCGCCATTTGGGCTATATCTTTTATCTTTACCTTCAAGAAGATCACCATAACTTTCCATATGATTCACTTGGTGTTTCAACTCTCGCAAGCATATCACGGATAGCTTCAAGAATCCAAAAGATTGTTGTTGACCTAGGAAATAAAAGGTCCTATAATGATCGCTGTAGGAAAATTATTTCCTTGAAAAAAGCTTTTTTTGAACGATAAAGTTGGATTTTTGCTAAAAACAATAACTGAATTATTAATTTTAATGAATTTAGGGAAAATATTTTCCTATGAAGGGTATATGAATACGAAGGAGCTGCATGCATTGAACAGAACATGGTGGAAAGAAGCCACGGCGTATCAAATTTACCCACGGAGCTTTATGGACAGCAATGGTGATGGTGTAGGGGATCTGCAAGGAGTCATTTCTAAACTTGATTATTTGCAGGAGCTTGGCATCAATGTCATTTGGATCTGTCCTATTTATAAATCCCCAAATGATGATAATGGTTATGATATTTCGGATTATCAGGATATTATGGCGGAGTTCGGCAGCATGGCCGACTTTGATCAGCTGCTGCACGAGGTTCATGCACGAGGCATGAAGCTGATTCTGGATCTAGTGATTAATCATACTTCGGACGAACATCCATGGTTTGTTGAAGCACGTTCAAGCAAGGATAATCCGAAGCGGGATTATTATATTTGGAGTGATCCTAAGGACGGGAAGGAGCCGAATAACTGGGAGAGTATTTTCAGCGGTTCGATTTGGGAGCTTGATCCCGCCACAGAGCAATATTTTATGCATGTATTTTCCAAAAGACAGCCAGACCTCAACTGGGAGAATCCTGAGGTGCGCCGTGAATTGTATAGCATGGTCAACTGGTGGCTGGACAAAGGAATCGACGGCTTCCGGGTGGATGCCATTTCACATATTAAAAAAATCACCGGACATCCCGATCTGCCGAATCCACAGAATCTTCCGTATGTTCCGTCTGGCGATGGTCACATGAACCGTGAAGGGATTCACGATTTCTTGCAGGAGCTCAAGCAGGAGACGTTTGACCGATATGACATCATGACGGTTGGCGAAGCGAGTGGTGTAAATGTTGATCAGGCGGAGTCGTGGGTGGGTGAAGAGCAAGGCAAATTTAATATGATTTTTCAATTCGAGCATTTAGCTCTTTGGAATAAGAGTGTGACAGGTGGATTGGATGTTCTGCAGCTAAAATCAGCTCTCTCCCGTTGGCAAAAAGGTCTTGAGGGCAGAGGCTGGAACGCATTGTTCATCGAAAATCACGACCAGCCGCGTTCAGTTTCTACTTGGGGAAATGATGGCCAGTATTGGAAAGAGTCAGCTAAATCGTTGGCTACGATGTATTTCCTGATGCAGGGAACACCATTTATTTATCAAGGTCAAGAAATTGGGATGACCAATGTAAGATTTGAATCAATGGATGATTACGATGATGTGGCGATGAAGAACTTGTATCGTTTGGAGACTGAAGCCGGTAAATCACATGAGGAAGTCATGGAGGTAATCTGGAAGAACGGTCGGGACAACTCTAGAACACCAATGCAATGGAGCGACTCTGAAAACGCTGGTTTCAGCAGCGGCAAGCCATGGATGAAGGTGAATCCGAATTATACGGAAATCAATGTGGAGCGGGCGAAGCAGGACCCTTATTCCATCTATCATCATTACAAAAAGCTTATCGCTCTTCGGGCTGCTAATCCCGTTACTGTTTACGGGACTTATGATCTCATTTTGCCTGAAGATGAACGTATTTATGCTTATACTAGGACGCTTGGAAATGAAAAACTGCTAGTCATGTCTAACCTGACAGCAGAGGAAGCGCTGTTTGACCTTCCATTTGAATTGGAGTTTGATACTAGTGAGTTGCTCTTGCATAACTATGAGGTTGATCCTGCGGAGCCGATTGAGACTGTCGCATTACGGCCTTACGAGTCCCGTGTGTATATGCTGGTTAACGCACCTGTAGAGCAAGAGGGGAGCAGTGAACTTGTACCTGCACAAGAGTTAAGTGAAGCTTCTTTTCCAGAAACAGTTTAATATATTATTGTAATTCAAAGCGCCCGGTTATCCGGGCGCTTTTTTTGTGTGCGCCCAGCATGGGCGCTATCTATAGGGTTGAAGTCCCGAATGGCGAAGGCAGTAGTAGCCATTAGCTTAAGGCAAGGGTGTCCACCGCGAGGTGGAATCTGAAGGAAGCCAGCGGCAAATCTCCGGTCTGAGGAATACGAACTTCATACAAGGCTAACGTAGGCTGGATGAGGTTGCACAACAAACCAAAGTCCATACTGCCAAAGGCGTACGAGAGTAAATGAAGCAGATAGATGGAGAGGAAGATAGCGTTCTTACCTGGGGAGATCTGTGTGATAGGCGAGTATACTTCGTAACCCTACTTGTGAGAGTAGGCTGAGTGCACAGAAGTCAGCAGACGCCATAGTACGCAAGCTGTTGCAACAGCTGCGGAAGGGCTGAACATGGAATAGGATTTATACATCCAGGCGTTCAAGATGAGCGATGAATGCAGAAAAAAAAATCCGAAAGGACCTGACTGAAGAAGGAAACGGTGAATCCCGTGGGGGACTTCAGCAGGGCGGAGTTCATCTTTGGCACAAATGGAAGGTATAAATCACGTAAAGAGAGGTTAAAAAAAAATGTTGGAGCAACTGCTATCACGGGAAAATCTTCTGCAAGCCTTAAAGCGTGTTGAAGCGAATAAAGGAAGTCATGGCGTAGATGGGATGTCCGTAAAATCCTTACGAGAACACATCGTACAAAACTGGCAGACCTTGCGGCATGCCATAGAAGAAGGAACCTATGAACCGAGCCCCGTGCGCCGAGTCGAAATCCCGAAACCCGGTGGCGGAGGTGTTAGGTTACTAGGAATACCTACCGTGACAGATCGAATGATTCAACAAGCAATCGCGCAGGTGTTAACTCCATTGTTTGATCCAGAGTTTTCCGACCATAGCTATGGATTCCGTCCGAAAAGACGAGGGCATGATGCGGTGAGGAAAGCTCGAACCTTTATGAAAGAAGGATATCGATTCGTAGTCGACCTAGACTTGGAGAAATTCTTTGATCGCGTCAACCATGACCGACTGATGATGAAGATTTCGGAGAAAGTGGAGGACAAGAAAGTTCTCCTGCTTATCCGCAAATATCTTCAGTCAGGTGTGATGGAGAACGGGTTAGTAACCCCGACAACGGAAGGTGCCCCGCAAGGCGGTCCACTGAGTCCGTTATTATCTAACATTGTCCTAGATGAGCTCGACAAAGAACTCGAGAAACGTGGGCACCGCTTCGTTCGTTATGCGGATGATTGCAATATTTACGTGAAAACGCTAAGAGCAGGAGAGAGAGTCAAGACAACGGTCACCCGATTCATCGAGACGAGGCTAAAGCTGAAGGTGAACCAAGTAAAGAGCGCGGTAGACCGTCCCTGGAAACGAAAGTTTCTAGGATTTAGTTTTAGTGTGGACAAAGAACCAAAGGTGAGAATTGCGAAGCAGTCCTTACAGAGAGTCAAGGTTCGAATACAGGAGATATCCTCTCGAAAGAGATCGATGAAGATGGAAGAGCGAATCAAGGAACTAAACCACTACCTCATGGGATGGTGCGGTTATTTCTCGCTGGCGGATACCCCAAGTACCTTTCGAGATATGGATAAATGGATACGAAGAAGGCTACGAATGTGCCTCTGGAAGCAGTGGAAGACCCCTAGAACCAAAGTCAAAAGACTTATATCCTTAGGGGTACCTAAGGATAAAGCCTATGAGTGGGGAAATACCCGAAAAGGGTATTGGCGAATTGCAGGGAGTCCAATTCTACAACATGCATTGAATAACCAATATTGGGAAGCCAATGGATTAAAGAGTGTATTGGACAGATACAACTCCTTACGGAATATTTCATGAACCGCCGTATATCGAACGGTACGTACGGTGGTGTGAGAGGTCGGGGGCTAGCCGCCCCCTCCTACTCGATTGCGGTAGTGTAGGACTCTTGCACAAAATGAATACGCTTACCTAGGCAAGTCGTATAAAAATATTATTTTTTCTATTATTTTTGTTCCCAAAATTAATAGAATACTATATTATGTTATGAATACAGATTCATATAAGTGTATATTCATTCAATTTGGGGTGAAAGTAGACAAAATTATAGGAGGTAAAAAATGTCCAAGAGAATACTATCTTTATTACTAGCTTTTACACTTATGATGTCGGGTCTGCTTCCAGCTGCATATGCAGGTGAAGTTGCAACCGAAATTAACCCGCAGGCGGTTGTTGCTCCGGTTTCTACGGAGAACACAGCTGACCCAGCGGTGCTTTCTTCAGAACAAACTACGGTAGCGACTGCTGTCTATGAACAAATAGCGGCGACAGTTTCCACAGAAGTATACAAAGCTTCTATGACGGAAGCTAGAACATTAGAATTGACTTTAGATCTTCCTGATGGGGCATCGCCTCAAGATATCATCTGGAATTTTGGCAGAACGGCGGAAGAGATGAAGCCGCTGGCAGAGTGGAAAAAATGGAATAAAGATGCGAAAGATTATTCAGGTAATCCTTTCGTAACAGTGACATATGAGCCGATCTCAGGTTCAAAAGTAAAGGCTTTAATTCATTTTGATTTGCTGTACGGAGAGAATCTCTCACTAACGGGTATACGTGCAGAGTACGTCAAACGAGTGGGAATTTATAATCTAATCGGGACATTACCTGCTGGAGATGTGCTGGTAGAGCAGCAAGTCAAACTAAATCCATATGAAACCTATCATACATATGATGAGATTAAACCCGCGATCGATAGGATTACTGCTGAAAGCAATAATAAATATGATCGATATGTAGAGTATCAGCAAATTGGGACCTCAACTCAAGGTCGTGCCATTCATTTCTCTATTGTTGCTAAGGATAAGTCCTCAGTAGATCAATATTTGAACGAGACCTTACCGCTTATGATGAATGATCCTGAAGCCCTGCAAAAGAAAATTAACGACGGGGATCTGCAGAATTATAAGGTACCTATTTGGTTGAATAACATTCATGCCGATGAAGCCAATGGTGTCGATGTAATCATTAAGTTTTTGGATACGCTGATGACACAGCAAATTGTCACCTATGATACCACTGATGAGAATGGAAATCCGAAAAAGGTAGTTCTGAACATCGACGAAGCGCTTGACCATGTGATTTTCCTGCTTGATTATGTAGAGAATCCTGACGGTCGCGCGTTAAACACGCGTCAAACTTCAACGCTGCTTGATCCAAATCGGGACAACTCTTACCAGACCCAACCTGAGACACAAGCGGTAACTGCACAAATTGCTAAGTGGACGCCGCTTACCTTTTTGGACATGCATGGATTTGTAAGTGGCTTCTTGATTGAGCCTTGCACACCACCTCATGATCCTAACATTGAATATGATCTTGTAATGCCAAGTATGCTTGAGCAAGCAAATGCCATGGGTAAGGCGGGGATTGCTAATACAAAATATGATTCCTACCATATCCCTTATGAAGAATACGAAAAAACACAACAGGATCCGAACTATAAAGGAACGAATGCAACAGGTTGGGATGATGCTTCGCCAGCCTACACAGCTGTATATGCCATGCATCAAGGAGCACTTGGGCATACCATTGAAGTGCCTGAATTGAATGAAGATTCACTGGATGCCTTTTATTATGCGGCTTTGGGGGCCACCGATTATGTGATCAACAACAAGCAGGAACTGTTCCTGAATCAATTGGAAATCTTCAAACGGGGTATCCAAAATGAGAATACTAATGCTGCTGTTAAAGATTATCTAATCAATGCACAGAATGAGTCTATTGGACGTCCAGGGGTAGATGAGAATACGAATTTCTTCCCTGAGTATTACATTCTTCCGGTTGCAAAAGATTTGCAAAAAAATGATCTGGAAACCTACAAAATGGTTCAGTACCTACTGCGTAACAATGTGAAAGTAGAACGGACAACAGCCAGTGTAACTGTAGATTCTGTAGTCTATCCGGCTGGAACCTATGTGGTGAATATGCATCAAGCCAAAAGAGGTTATGCGAATCTTGTCTTGTATGATGGACTAGATGTCTCGGATTTTAATGAGATGTATTCCGATACGGTACAGAATTTCTCGGCTATGCGTGGTTTTGACCGATATATTAGCCGTTCTGTAGGAGCATTCACTGGGAAGACAGAAGAGGTTAGCGGTGTAACGATCCCTAGTACGAATCTGGATCAATCTCCGTTCGAGCAAAATTATGTGATTAAAAACAGCAACAATGATGCGATAAAAGCTGTGAATGAGCTGCTAGCCAACCATAAGGCAGTGACACTGCTGGAGAATGGGGGTACAGGTTACGAGAAGGGAAGTTTCCTTGTTTCCAGATCCAATCTTAGAACGGTATCGTCTAAATATCTGCTGGATATTGTGCCGTTTAGTGCTGCAGAGAACAGAACGGGTAAATTGCTTAAGGCTCCTAAGGTAGCTATTGCAGGAGCGACTGCATTTATGCTGAAGGATCTTGGGTTTAACGTAACTACGGATACAGTGGCAGCAGATGTTCTAATCAATTCGGGAACGAATCTGATTGCTACAGGTAAACCGTTTATCGGTTATGGAAGAACGATGCTAAAAACTGTTAAAGGGCTTAAGGTCCTCCCTGGACTGGACTATTCAACTCCGGTCAATAAGGATGGTAAAGAAGATGCTCATGAGGGATTGTTTAAGGCTGAGGTCTCTCAGGACAATGTAATTACAGCGCCTTATGCCGATAGCGAATATCTCTACACAGTTTCCGCGGCTTATATTACAAAAGTGCCTGAAGGCGCAGAGATCTTGGCGAAATACGGATCAGGAGCTGACTTTTTCAAAGCAGGCTGGTGGCCGAATAACGAGGCTGCACAAGACCAAGTATTGGCGCTTACTTACAATACAGACAACATCCATGTGACGTTATTTGCGAATGATCTGATGAATAAATATCATCCGCAAAATCAATTCAGATTGCTTGCCAATTCAATCTATGCTGCTGCTCCAGCGGCGACTAAAGAGGATGGTATGGATAACGGGGTGAATGAACCAGAGCCAACAACACCTTCGACACCGTGGCAGCCATCTGTAACATCAACACCTGCACCGACCGTGCAGCCGTCTGCAACACCAACGCCAGCTCCAACTCCAACTGTGCAGCCGTCTGCAACACCAAACCCAATAGGTTCTAACTTCACGGATCTAGGTAAGGTGGCGTGGGCAGTATCGGCAATTCAAGAGCTGGCGGCAAAAGGGATCCTGCAAGGAGTGAGCGATAATTCCTTTGCTCCGCTTAAAGAGGTGACGCGTGCCGAGTTTATTACCATGATCGTGCGAGCTTTTGATCTGCTTGATGTGAAATCAACCGCTGCCTTCAGTGACGTGAAAGCTTCTGACTGGTCTTATGGATACATTGCATCCGGGGTCAAGAACGGATTGATTAACGGTGTAGGCAATGGAAGGTTTGATCCTAACCGTGCGATTACACGCGAGGAAATGGCAATCATTGTATCCAATGCACTTAAGAAATTTAAAGGCAAGTCGGTAAATGATACAAATGCCGCTTTGGCTAACTTTAAAGACCAGGCAACAATCGCTGCTTACGGTAAAGAAGCGGTGGCATTACTAACTCAGGAAGGTATTGTGCAAGGTCTGATTGCGGATACCTTCGGTCCTAAAAACATTGCCAACCGTGCTCAAGCAGCAGTGATTATTGATAGGATGTTGAAGCTTAATTAAGTTTTAGATACTTATAAAATAATACAAGAATGCCCCTCAGCTATTTGGCTGAGGGGCATTCTTTTTATAGTTACTCTGCATTATCCGTAGATGGTAAATCCGGCAGTTGTTGAATGTAGCTGTTAGACATATTTAGAAGCCGCTGAACGGCGTCAAATTGTTCTTTTGTCGAACCGCCCTCTGTTTCAGAGCCATCGATTAGATTAAAGTTGTCTCCATCATCGTAATCGACACCAGTCAAATACATGCTTGTGTCATTAATGAAAGAGCCGGTAGGCAAAAAGTGTCTGACAGGGAGCATGTTGGTCTGTTGGTTCATCAGATCTTCTCCGAAGTAGAGCTGATCTTTCATTGAAATCCCTAACAGGTTAGCTACAGTTGGCATAATGTCGATCTGGCCGCCAGTTTGGCTGTATACCGTAGGTTGACCTACCCCTGGCGCATGTACGATGAAAGGAATGTTGAACATATCGGTATAACCATATTCGTGACCGACCATTTCTTCCATTAACGATTTCTCGTTGCCATCAAGGGAATATAGCGATACACCCTGATGGTCCCCGTAAAAGACAATGACGCTATCATCCCATAGACCACTGGACTTTAATTGATCCAGAAATTGTCCCATTGCATAATCTGCGTAATTTTGAGCTAGAATATAGTTGCCAACTAGGGTACCTTCATACCGTTTAGGCAGCGTCATTTTATTTTTTGACTCTGGCATTTTATAAGGGTGATGAGCACTCATAGAAATGACCATTGCATAAAAAGGATCATCTTTAGCATCCATTTTGACTAATTCAGGCACAGTCTTGGCATAGAGTACCTCATCAGAAGCACCGAATGCGATATGATCACCATCCCCATAGAACGCTTGATCGTAATACTTATCAAAGTCTAGGACTTTGTATAGAGTTTTGCGGTTCCAGAATTCTACGCTATTGGTGTGAAAGGTTGCTGTATTATATCCATTAGCTTTCATCAGCTTAGGCAGGCTCGGAAGCGCCTTATCCATATAATTGGATGAAGTGGCTACCTCGTGATGAGGAACGTACAACGAAGTATTCACCACAAATTCAGCATCCGAAGTTGTTCCTTGCCCGGCATTAGTATAGAAGTTATTGAAATAATGTTCGCTTTTCAAAAGCTTATTTAGATTGGGTGTTACTTCCTGTCCGTCAATGCTCAGGTCCAGCAAAAAGTTCTGAAAAGATTCCATTTGTACCACGATTAGATTTTTACCTTGAGCTGCCGCCCAGTACTTCGGTGAGCCAGGCTCTGTAATTCCTTTGGTCTCGTTAATGGATGGTTGCGTGATTTCTTTGCTGTCGATTATTTCTTCTGTTTCCCTTGTATCGGCAAAAATAGTATAGACCTCGTAATTAAGAATCCCCATACTCTCCGCTTTTTTGTTCTCGTTCATACTGGCATGATTCGGCCAAACATTAAAGACACAAACTGCTAAGGAAACACTGATGATCCCAAACAAAGCGGTCCGGTTCATGCGGCGGTTCATACCTCTTTCTTTCCAGATCGCAATATATTTCGGACGGAACATAAAAAACATGAACACTACAATATCCACAAAAATGAACAAATAGTAAGGGTCCAGCAACGAGTATGTGCTTTCTCCCACCTTAGTTACTTTATCTGCTTGTTCCAAGGCATGATAAGTAGCAATTACACCGTAATATTTGTAATACATTAGGACGGCGAAATATATGACTGAAATCAATAGGTTGGCTATCATGTAATACAGAAATTTTCGTTTGGAAGCCATCCATTCAATAAGTCCAAATACGATAAAGAAAAATGGGATCTCTGTCAGCAGCATGCTCCAGTTAGGACCGTCGCTAAAAACTACGAACCAGGCCACTGCGCATTTTAGCAGCAGGACGAAGCTAAAGACTAGGAAGGGTTTGTTTTTTATATCAAAATCTTTTTTCACTCGTTATCATCCTCTCTGATGCAATTACACCAAGGTCCTGCATATACCTGTATTTCATGGAAATCCGTTGCAATATGCCGAAGCTTATTATGCTCCCGAAGTTATCAAGTGTCAAAAGGTGGACGAGAGTCCTAGAGTGAAGCAACAAGCGATTTATGCCGCATAAGCAGGTAAAATCAACGCCAATCCCAAACTACAGGGTCCTATGCGTATAAAATGATTTTAATAATTTCCAGTTTCCCGCAACTTTGTATAATATTCCTCAGTCTAAATATAGAGGAGTGATTAGAGAGGCGGGAATTAGATGACCCAGCGGCAGTTCATAACGATGGTAACGATTTGTTTTCTTGTGCTCTTAAATTCAGGTTGTAATCAAGGGGAGAACTCCATTGGTGTGGAGCCTTCTGGCTCTATAGCTTCAACGTCTGTACCACAGGTTCCCGAAGACTTTTTGCTAACACTGGATTATAAAGTTCAGAACCATCCGGATACATTTGCAGTTGAGGTACCACAGAACTGGGAGGTTAAGCTGGGGGAGTATCCAGTGGGACTTTACTGGCGATTAGCGAATGAGTTCTCTAAAGATGCCGGATTGGATTTGACCCTCCTGAAGGGTGCCACGGTAGAGGTACAGCGGTATTCCTTAGTCGATGGTTTACCTGGTTCTGGCGAACAAAAAGAATTTTCTTATCCCTCCAATCTCGTTTTGCTTGTTCAATCAGGAAATACCGTTGGGGCTTGGCTGGAATTTAATATTCAAAGTATCGGCCCTTCTATTAAGAAGCGTAGCTTGACCGACATTACAGGATATACATTTGAGGAGTGGACGGAGAGAGAAGGTTTGTTTGCTAAGGAAGGTGAGAATGGTGATTTAGCCTCATTAGGCCATTTCGAGCTGCTGGATGCTTTTTTCCAGGCTATACAGGTGGGTAATCATACCCGCGCCCGCGCATGTTTGAATCCTAATGCCTTACTCACTGCATTGACGGTTAACCGTCAAGAGCATCAACTCTATAACCCGGGTTTTGGTGGTGAAAATGCTCTCAGTGAAAGTATTGTTGAGGCTAAGCCTACCTCTTATAAAGTGATGGATTATGATACTGGCTCTGAAATCAAAGACATCGGTGATCGCACAACGTTAAATATTGTGGTCGATCTGTATATGAAATCACTAAATCCCGTCTTCAATACCCCAGATGGCCGGGAGACTCGCTTCGCAGTGTTGACCAAACACGCTAACGGCTGGAAGATTGGAGGTTTTGGAACGGGACCGTGAGTTGTTGCGTTATCTATTTATTAATAAAAGGAGTGATCTCAAGTGTTTAAACAAAGTTTGATGTCAAAAGTGCAGGTAAGGCGGATATGTAGAGTTGTTGTCGGGACTGTTCTTAGCTTGGCTATGGTCTCACCCTTAGTGGCAGCAGCAGATAATGTGAATTCACCTGAAGAAAAGAAATTATTGTCTGGCATCACCCAACTGGACGCTGGTGACAGAAGTGCGTATGCCGTCACTGCGGATGGAACAGCCTGGGCGTGGGGTGGTGGGTACGGCTCTATTGGTAATGGGGCGACCACACCAGCGTATACTCCCGTCAAAATGCATATCGATCATGTAAAGCAAATCTCAGGTGGTTATCGTCATAACTTGATGTTGAAGGACGATGGAACAGTGTGGGCAGTAGGGGGGAACGAGCATGGACAACTTGGCATTGGAACACAGTCCTCTAAGATTCTTGTAGAGCCTGTTCAAGTGCAAGGGCTAACAGATGTGAAAGCTGTTTCTGCGGGGGGCACCTTTAGCTTAGCTCTTCTTAAAGATGGAACGGTCTGGGCATGGGGAGGCAATGAACAAGGTGAACTCGGTGACGATTCGCGGAAAAACAAGCTAACCCCGGTGCAGGTAAAGGGACTACCCTCTGTCCTGTCTATAGCAGCGGGATCGAATAATTCAGTGGCGCTTGGTAATGGTGGAGAGGTATGGGTGTGGGGATCGCAGCAACCGCTGGGAACGCAAAAAGGCGTAATCTTAAAGCCTACGCTTATTAAAGGAAGCGGAGAATATAGAGCGGTTGATATGGACGGAGCCTATGGGCTCTATGGGGCAGCATTGAGATGGGATGGTACAGTATGGATTTGGAATAATTACATAGATCCATATCTGGGAGAAACTCTAAAACCCGTTCAGATTCCAGGGCTTTCAGACGTCATTTCGCTGACAACAGATTCCGCGGTGAAGGCGGATGGGACCGTGTGGCAGTGGACGGTTGGCGATAAGAACAAGATTAATGTTACACAGTCAAAGGGTATTCAGAATGCAGTTTCCATTTCTAAAGGGAGCAGAAATCATTATGTACTCTTAAAAGATGGTCATGTCCTTGCCTGGGGAGCAAATGAATTTGGGCAGACGGGTCTGGGGGTCAGAGAGATCGAGGTGAATACGCCTCAGCTCGTGAAGAAATCTATTCAAGTATTGTTGAATGGGAATGAAATGGAACTGACTATGCCGCCACTACTAATTAATAATTCGACATATGTTCCTTTAAGAGGAGTCTTCGAGCAGATGGGAGTTAATGTTCGTTGGGATGTTCCATCGAGAGCTGTGGTCGCTGTAAAGGGATCTACAACTCTGATCTTGAATTCGGTAACTGGACAAACGACTGTTAATGGAAAGGTAATAGCAACAGATCAAAAACCGGTCTTCATTAATGATAGCGTTTATGTACCCCTCAGATTGATAAGCGAAATGTTGGGGGCGCAGGTAGAATGGGATGCAGATGCTTATGCAGTTCGAATAAATTCCAATAAATAAGTTGACTATTTATTAGAAGCTTTAGGCTGAATTCTCCTTCTGGAGAGTTCAGCTTTTTGCGTGGAGCGCAGAAGATTTAGAGGGAAATGCAATAACGGTAAACAAAGCGTATGCGATTTTGAAGAATGTAAGCGGGAATCTTTTCGAGGATTCTTTATACGGATGATGATGAATATTGGAAAAATGGGACAACTTATAATTATCCCAATGATCGTTCAATTCTGGTCGCGAAACGGATGGGCATAGCAACAACGATTAATATTGCGACAAAAACGGGTAAGAGTATATATTACGGCCTCTTTGTATTTGTTGCAGTGCTGTTGATTGGAATGGTGGAAACCGAACGTTTTTAGGCGGAGTTGAAAGGATGGTGAGGTTTTTCATTGATTTTAAAATAAATCGTATGAAGTATAACCCTCTTGTGATAGAATAATCTAGTTGCTCTAGTTTCTGAAAATCCACTCTGTTCCAGCAAAACACCTGATCTATACACGTGGATAATCGAGGAAATATGAGCATTTAAGAGTATTAACAAGATTTCTTAGAGATTTTACACAAAACACATCATTTTTTGTCGGTTTTTATTGATTTATTCAAAAATATTATGTATAATCAGCCTTGTTGATTTTGCAAATGGAATTTTAGGAGGTTTTTATTTTGGGAAAAGCGTTAATTATTGGCGCTGGCGGCGTAGCAAGTGTTGTTGTTCATAAATGCTGCCAGAACCCGGATGTATTTGAAGAGATCTGCATTGCCAGCAGAACTGTCGCGAAATGTGACGCTCTGAAAGATAAATTAGCCGGAGGCCGCACGAAGATTTCTACTGCTCAGCTCGATGCAGATAACACGGACGAAGTCATTGAACTGATCAAGAGCTTTGAGCCGGATGTCGTTATTAATGTCGCTCTCCCATATCAGGACCTGACGATCATGGATGCGTGCCTGGCAACAGGAGTGCACTATGTGGATACTGCCAATTATGAACCACAAGATACAGCGAAATTCGAATATTCCTGGCAGTGGGCTTACAAAGAAAGATTTGAGAAAGCTGGCCTTACCGCTTTGCTCGGCAGTGGATTTGACCCAGGTGTAACTGGCGTGTTCACGGCTTACGCGCAAAAACACTATTTTGACGAGATCCATACCATTGATATTGTAGATGCCAACGCTGGCGATCATGGATATCCATTCGCTACAAACTTTAATCCTGAAATCAATATTCGTGAAATTACAGCTAATGGCCGTTATTTCGAGAATGGCGAGTGGATTGAAACCGCACCACTTTCTGAGAAGAAAGTTTACGATCTTCCGGAAATCGGACCTAAAGATATTTATCTTTTGTACCATGAAGAGTTGGAATCCTTGGCTGTTAACATCAAGGGCGTGAAAAAGATCCGTTTCTGGATGACTTTCTCGCAGAACTACCTGACTCACTTGAAAGTGCTTGAGAATGTGGGTATGACTTCTATCGAGCCTATCATGTACGAAGGCAAAGAGATCGTTCCTTTGCAATTCTTGAAGGCAATGCTGCCTGACCCGGCTTCCCTGGGACCAAGAACAAAAGGTAAAACTAACATTGGATGTATCATCCAAGGTACTAAAGACGGTAAGCCAAAAACTTATTATGTATACAACGTTTGCGATCATGAAGAATGTTATGCAGAGGTTGGCTCCCAAGCCATTTCCTATACTACAGGCGTTCCTGCAATGATCGGAGCAATGTTAATTATAAAAGGAATCTGGAAGAAACCAGGCGTGTACAACGTAGAAGAGTTCGATCCAGATCCATTCATGGAAGCTTTGAATAAACATGGTCTGCCTTGGCAAGAAGATTTCTCGCCAACGCTGCTAGACTAAGGCGCGATTGATGGATATTGATATCAGCGTTGTCCCGTCACCATGTTACCTTGTAGATGAAAGATTGCTTACCCGCAATCTTGAGATTATGAATTCTGTACAAGAACGTACAGGAGCTAAGATTTTGCTCGCGCAAAAAGGCTTCTCAATGCACTCCTTGTATCCGCTAGTTGGCAAGTACTTGCATGGCGTAACTTCCAGCTCCTTATTCGAAGCCAGACTTGGCTATGAAAAAATGGGCAAAGAGGTTCATGTCTACGCACCAGCTTATGTGGAAAGTGAATTCGATGAGCTTCTTGAATACTCCGATCACATTGTGTTCAATTCTTTTGACCAGTGGAATCGATTCAAGGATCGTGTGAAAAATGCACCGAAGCATATCAGCTGCGGCATTCGGGTGAATCCGGAGTATTCCGAGATCGAAGTTCCGCTGTATGATCCATGCTACAATTATTCCAGAATGGGAGTAACTCTCCCTAACTTTAGACCTGAAGAGCTTGAGGGAATTGATGGATTACATTTCCATACCATGTGCGAACAAAATTCAGACACACTGGAGCGTACGCTCAAGGTAGTCGAAGAGAAGTTCGGACCTTATCTCAAAGGGATGAAATGGCTTAATTTTGGTGGCGGTCATCATATTACACGTCCCGATTATGATCTGGAGACCCTTGTCCGCTGCATTCTGCATATGAAAGAGACTTACGGTGTGGAAATCTATCTGGAGCCAGGTGAGGCCGTTGCGCTTAATACTGGATATTTGGTAGCTACCGTTCTGGATGTTATGCATAACGGAATGGACATTGCGATTCTCGATACTTCGGCTGAATGCCACATGCCAGATGTACTGGCTATGCCATACCGTCCGAACATTATCGATGCTGGACAACCTGGGGAATATCCTTATACGTACAGATTAGGTGGAATGACTTGCCTAGCCGGAGATGTTATTGGAGATTATTCCTTCAAGGAGCCTTTGAAATACGGCGATAGACTCGTATTCCTAGATATGGCGCATTATTCTATGGTGAAGAACCATATGTTTAACGGCGTGAATCTGCCAGCTATCGTCAGCTACAATGACGAAGAGGGAATTAAAGTAATTAAACAGTTCGCTTTCGAAGATTTCAGCGGACGTTTATCTTAATAGAATGATCTAAAAAGGTGTTCCTTCAGGGACACCTTTTTTGCTATGGTTCCAGTCCTTTGAATGCACAATTACATCTAGGAAAAGAGAAGTGATGCTAAAGGACCGTATGGCAACTATTGGTGTTTATTAGCTCATTTAGCTAAGGTTATGGACTGTATAGCTCTTATTGGTCGGATAGTGACTATTATTAGGGCGCATTTGGTAGAATAGCTGCAACTGAGTCCGATTGTATGCTGAAACAGCCGATTTTTCGGAAATAGAGTCTCCTCGGTCCGATTCATCCTCGTGGGGAGAAGATAGATGTCGAACCGATTTTTCAGAGGAATAACTCTCTTATATATGCGTTTATCTTACAGTTGGACACTTGTATTACTGGAAAAGTTTCTTCATAATTAGCCGCTCACAAGTAAGGTCTCATGTGATACAATAATTTAGTCTGTTTTTTAAAATTAGTTATTGAAGGGTCCGTATCTGAGGAGGAAGTCAGCATCAATGGAACATGCACCGTTTATTGCAGTGGAAGGCCCGATCGGGGCTGGAAAAACAACATTAGCTTCGATGCTTGCAGAGGAATTAAACTTACCGATTATTAAGGAGATTGTGGATGAGAATCCGTTTCTGGCTAAATTTTATCAGAACATGGATGACTGGAGCTTTCAACTGGAGATGTTTTTTCTCTGTAATCGGTACAAGCAGCTTGAAGATACAGTAACTCAGTACATAGATAAAGGTAAACCGGTGATCTCGGATTATCATATTTATAAGAACCTTATCTTTGGGGAACGAACGCTGAAGGGAACGAAACGAGAAAAGTATCGACAAATCTATCATGTGCTGACGGATGACCTGCCGAAGCCAAATATTATTCTCTATATAAAAGCAGATCTCGATACCTTGTTAAAAAGAATCGCCAAACGCGGACGCCCTTTTGAAGGGGATATGGATACTGCGTATTTGCAGCAATTGATAGAAGATTATGATGATGCGATGGGCTCTCTAGCGATTCAAGAGCCGTCTACCGTTATTATTACCATAGATGGAAATGCAGTCGATTTCGTGGAGAACCCAGAACACTTCGTCGAAATTGCCTCTCACATAAAGGAGCTAATGAAATGAATCCATATAACATCCCAGCTAACGCCATAATTACCGTGGCAGGAACCGTGGGGGTGGGGAAATCCACTTTAACAGGTGCTTTGGCTAAAAGGTTAGATTTTCAAACCTCGCTGGAGCAAGTTGATCATAATCCTTATCTTGAAAAGTTCTATCATGATTTTGAGAGATGGAGTTTTCATCTACAGATTTATTTCCTAGCCGAACGTTTTAAAGAACAGAAGAAAATGTTCGAAATGGGCGGTGGTTTTGTTCAAGATCGCTCGATTTATGAGGACACTGGTATTTTTGCTAAAATGCATGCGGATCAAGGCACGATGTCCAAGACAGACTATGAAACCTATACAAGCTTGTATGAAGCCATGGTCATGACACCCTATTTCCCACACCCTGATGTGCTGATTTATATTGAAGGCAGTCTTCCTTCTATTTTAGCGCGAATTAATGAACGCGGCCGTGAAATGGAAATTCAAACGGACGTGTCCTACTGGGAGCATATGCATGGCAGATATTCGAAATGGATCAATGAGTTTACAGCTTGCCCAGTGCTTCGTCTGAACATTGATGATTATGACGTAAATGACTCGGCATCAATGGCGGATATTCTCACGAAGGTAGGCAACACCATTCGTAAGCCTGTTGATAAAATATAATAGTTGATGATTAGCAGCTCCCGTGGTTTGGGGGTTGTTTTTTTATGTGCTCATAAAAAAGACCCAAATCTATGATTTGGGCCTAATAGGGAAGTGTCAGTTGTCCTAATCATAAAATACGAAAAGTAAATAAAAATGGTGTGGACATTGTAATGTACTTAAGGGCCACCTCCTACTTTATTAGCCCTTTTTTATGAAAATAGGTTCCAGTCTAATAGAAACTAGTTATTGGTCCATGTCTAAAATTAGTAAGATGCGTACACTGAACTATATTTATAGGGAGGTGTACGCATTGAGTTGTCCAGACGATAAAAAGTGTCATAAGAAAAAAGTCGCCACTGTATTTCCTTCGAAAAGAAAAAGAAAAGAACATCGTCGAAAAGTTATTAAGAAGATTGTAAAAGTCACTTGTCCTCCACCAGAAGTGAATGTTACTACACCGACAGTCGTTGGTGCTACAGGACCGCAAGGGCCGCAAGGAGCACAAGGACTCCAAGGAATACAAGGGGCCCAAGGCGTTCCCGGAGCTCAAGGAGCACGAGGACTCCAAGGAGCTGAAGGACCTCCAGGACCCGCCGGCGGACCTCCAGGACCCCAAGGACCTCAAGGTGAACCAGGGCCAGCGGGAGCGATTGGTCCACAGGGTGTAGCGGGACCCGTTGGTCCTCAGGGTGCCCAAGGCGTGCCGGGTGCCCAAGGAGTTGTAGGTCCTCAGGGATCGCAAGGTTTACCTGGTCCTGCAGGAGCTATAGGACCACAAGGTTTTGTAGGAGCACCGGGAGCACCGGGAGCAACAGGAGCACCAGGAGCGCCAGGAGCGCCAGGAGCACCAGGAGTAGCTGGAGCAACCGGAGCACCGGGAGCGGCCGGAGCACCGGGAGCAGCAGGAGCACCGGGAGCAGCAGGAGCACCGGGAGCAGCAGGAGCAACGGGAGCAACCGGAGCGCCGGGAGCAGCTGGAGCACCGGGGGCAGCAGGAGCCGCGGGAGCAACCGGAGCACCGGGGGCAGCTGGAGCACCGGGGGCAGCAGGAGCTGCGGGAGCAACCGGAGCACCGGGAGCAGCAGGAGCAACGGGGGCAACCGGAGCACCAGGAGGCGTATTAGGTTTTGCTGATTTTTTTGCCCTAATGCCTCCTGATAATGCAGCAACTGTAGCACCGGGCACAGACGTAAGTTTTCCTCAAAACGGACCTACCAGCGGGACGACAATTGCACGAACGGGTCCTAGTTCTTTTAATTTAGCAGCAATAGGGACTTATCAGGTGTTGTTTCAGGTTAGTGTAACCGAAGCAGGACAACTCATCTTGACTCTTAATGGCGCGGATCTCGCCTATACTGTAGTTGGACGCGCAACAGGTACATCACAAATCGTAGAAATGGCTATAGTGCAAACAACGGTTATTAACACCATCCTGACCGTTCGGAATCCTGCTGGTAACTCTACTGCACTTACTATTACTCCTCTCGCTGGAGGAACAAGATCTGTTTCAGCACATCTCGTTATTACACAATTAGCGTAATAAGGTGTATTTCGTATAGATAAGTTGGTCACCTTAATATTGGTGATTTTACTTATGATTATTGTAAAGAGGAGGACGAACGAAGGTCCTCCTCTTTATTCAGAGTATTTACTATTAACATTCTATTGTTTTTCTATCGTCTAACGACTTGAAATTAATCATCTATTTATGTGAATTCTTTTGATTCTATCTTAAGATGCCATATCGCTTTCCTCATGATACAATAAAAGATAAGTTTATAAGGATGAGGTGACTTTAGTTGAAGTATGATTTCGATCGCGTAATTGACCGCCGTAATACTAGCTCTTACAAATGGGATCAATCCGAGAAGTTGTTTGGTGAGAAGGATATTATGCCGCTTTGGGTGGCAGACATGGATTTTGAAAGTCCTCCCGCAGTGAAGGAAGCCATTCTGCGCCGCGCAGAACAAGGAGTTTACGGTTACAGTGTACCTAGTGATACTTATAAAGAAGCCATCACGTCATGGTTTAAAAGACGGCATGATTGGCAGATCAAACCGGAGTGGATTTCAGATTCTCCCGGAATTGTAACTTCCTTAAGCCTCTCTGTTGAACTGTTTACTGAGCCTGGGGACGAGGTTATTTTACAATCGCCAGTTTATTATCCCTTCTATGATGTCATCCAGATGAATGACCGGAAGGTTGCCAAGAATCCGCTTATCGTCCGTAATGGGCGCTTTGAGATGGATTATGAGCAGTTGGAAGGGCTGATGTTGGGTGGAGCTAAGCTGCTGCTGTTATGCAGTCCGCATAATCCAGGCGGTAGAGTATGGGAAAGAGAAGAACTGTTGAAGCTCGGTGAACTGTGCTTGCGCCACGGAGTGACAGTTATCTCTGATGAGATCCATTGTGATTTGGCGCTTCCAGGGTATGAGCATATTCCTTTTGCATCTTTGTCTGAGGAAATTGCCAATATTACGTTAACCACACTTGCCGCGACCAAAACCTTCAATCTTCCGGGGCTTCAATCCTCTTTTATCGTGTCCTCGAATCCGGAATTGAAACGTAAATTTGATCAAAAAATGAAAGCCTTGAGCTTACATATGGCTAGTTTCTTCGCGCAAGGAGCAGTACAAGCCGCTTACAACGACGGAGAAGAATGGCTGGATGAGCTGTTACAATATGTATCAGATAATGTGGATTATACTATTAGCTATTTGTCGGAGCATTTACCACAGGTTCATGTGATGCAGCCGCAAGGAACCTACCTGTTATGGGTAGATTGCCGCGAACTGAACTTGGAAATAGACGGTCTGAAGCAGCTGATGCACAAAGAGGCTAAAGTTGCGTTTAATGAAGGTTCTGTTTTTGGAACAGAGGGCAAAGGCCATCTGCGGATCAATCTGGCTTGTCCGAGATCTACGTTAGTTGAGGCATTGGAACGCTTTTGCAAGGCAGCCGCAGCTTATACAAAGAAATAAACGGTGATTTACTGAAGCTTGATGATTCCGCTAATGGGGTCGTTAAGCTTCTTTATTTTGCAATAGGGTAAAAAGAATAATAAAATGGAGTCCATTACGACAAGCAGGAGGACTGCAAATGAAATGGGTAGCCCAGCTTCCGTATTATAAGATACAACGAGAAATTAGGGATGGAGAACAACGAAGTGTTGCTTCCAATCGGCTAATGTATTTATATCAAGATAGAATTGTAACTCGTCATCGGGAATTCCCGCTAAAAGATATTTTCGATATGTCTTATCGTTCAATGGGGGATATGGGCGGCATGTTCTATCTGCACACGAGTAAGGGTGTGTATGCTTATTTGATAGAGTGTGATCCCAAGCGGTTTATTGAAGCCTTTAAAGAACAGGAATTGAATAAGAATTGAGCGACCCTCGTTGGCCGTGATATGATAACTTTTATGAAAAAAGCATAATGGGAGAGAACATAAATGAGCAAAACACGAATTATTATTGATGCAGACACAGGTATTGACGATGCACTGGCGATTCTATATGCCTTACGCGCTCCAAACGTAATTGTAGAAGGAATTACAACCGTTTTTGGGAATATTGATGTCGAAAAGGCGGCGGACAATTCACTGCGGCTAATTGAGCTTGCTAAGCCTGGTTATGAGATTCCTGTAGCGATCGGAGCCTCCAAGGCACTTGTTCGTGAGCACTCAGGCTACGCCACTCATGTGCATGGTGAGAACGGTATTGGTAATGTGGAAATTGCTCCATCCAGCCAGCGTCCCATTAGCGAAACTGCATCTGAGTTTATTGTTCGGATGGCTAATGAGAATCCCGGAGAGATTGTATTAGTCACACTGGCACATCTAACTAACCTTTCTATGGCGCTTGATATGGACCCTGGTATTAAGAATACTTTGAAAAAAGTAGTGGTGATGGGCGGTACGATCTTCAATCCCGGCAATAGAACACCGGTTGCGGAAGCGAATATTGCTGGGGATCCGGAAGCTGCTGATCATGTATTTACATCTGGGCTTCCTGTTATGATGGTGGGTCTAGACGTTACGCTTAAGACGCGGATTACCCAAGAGCATATCGATTTATTAAACCGTTTTGGACGTGAAGAAAATAAAGCGATCATTTCGTTCATGGAACAATCGCTTACTCATTATTTTAATTTCTATCGTGAAGCGAACTTTTTGATCAACAGCGCACCGCTGCATGATCCACTCGCACTTATGGTTGCGCTGCAACCAGATCTAGTAACCTACAAAGAGATGAATGTTCGTGTGGAGCACAAAGGTGAGTTTACATCGGGAATGGTCGTAGCGGACTTGCGGGCTCAGCCAAAAGTAGGTAAACCTATACAAGTTGCAGTGGATGTAGATGTTGAACGAGCAGTGGGAACCTTTTTGAGCGTGTTTATGTAATTTTGCCGACCTCTTCTAATATGAAAAATAATTTCGAAGCTCATAGATGACAATCTATTAATTTTACAATTGGATAATCTTTGGTAAAATGGTAGAGGACATATAAGAGTTTACAAGATTAGACTTCATATCATAGAAGAGGGAGACTTATCATTCATGAACAAGCGAATCGGTAAATTAGTATTATGTTTGGCTATTTCGCTAGGAGGCACCACGGCTTTATTCCACAATACCACACAGGCAGCCACAGCTGGTGGAGTTAGTATTGTGCTGGATGGTTATCCACTACCCTTTCCAGTAGAACCTGTTGTGATGAGCGGAACAACGATGGTGCCATTCCGAGCTATATCTGAAGCTTTGGGAATTAATGTCGAGTGGAATCAAGCGCAGAAGAAAATTACGGCTACCAAAACAGATACTGCAGGGACCAAAGTGGTAACCCTGACCCTTGGCAGCAAAAATGCAGGTGTTAACGGCGCGGTTGTGAAGTTAGGAGTTGCTCCGCAGACGATCCGGGATACAACGATGATTCCCCTTAGCTTCTTCGGCCAGCAGTTTGGTGCGGGTGTAGCTTGGAATCAATCTACGAAGACCGTATCTATTACTTCGCCGAAGACTGAGCTGTACACTCTTGGTTTCTATGCTCTGAGTTCTTATAGTGAGATTTCCTTACTTCCTAATTTTGATGCTGTGGCCTTTGGTTGGAGTGGGATTGATAAAAGCGGGCAATTCACCACAACGGGGACTGATTTCAAATGGCCTCAAGCGGCTGGTGACGTAACGCCAGAATCGATTGTCACGAATGCAGCGGCAGGTGGAACAGCTCCTTATCTGATGGTCTTCTCTGGAGATACCGCATCAGAGTTAACTAAGAACCTGGAAGATAAGCAGCTTCAAGGACAGACGATTACTGGAATCGTAGATCTTGCAACGCAAAAAGGATTCCAAGGCATTACCCTGGATCTGGAGGGCCTAGGTCTAACAGGTGATAAGGCGAAGGTGCAAGCAGATTACAATGCTTTTGTTAAAAACCTATCACAAAAAGCACATGCAGCAGGACTTAAACTTACCGTTATTCTTCATCCATTAAATAGTTCTTATAAAGGATATGATTACAAAACTTTAGGAACACTTGCAGATGATTTGGTCATTATGGCGTACGATTATTTACAAGAGAAAAAAGTTCCAGAGCCGATGAGTTTAGTTGATGAAGGCATCCGGCTTGCGCTTCAGCAAGTGAGTAAGGATAAGCTGATCCTCGGGATCTCTGTGTATAGCGAAAACGAATCTTCAGTGAATTCGAAGGTAGGACTTGCTAAACGTTATGGTCTTAAAGGAATTGCGATCTGGCGTTTAGGTCTGATCGGACAGCCTGTCTGGAACGAAATGGGTAAGTCAGTAGAGCTGTAAGTGGAATTTGTATTGACAGGGAATAATTTCTAAATATATACTAGGTCAAAATACAATACGGAATAAACGTAATGATTGGGAGTATTAAGGAATAACTACTGCCCAGAGAGCTGCCGGTTGGTGCAAGACAGCGGAGTAGGTTCCCCAACTCACCCATGAGCGGTAAGATCGAACCTCAGTAGATCTTAACGGCTAACCCTCCGTAATCGGGTTCTAAGATTCGTTGTTTATTATAAGCAATACGCAACGATCAAAAAGAGTGGTACCGCGAAGGTTAAACCTATCGCCTCTTTGGAGGCGATAGGTTTTTTCTGTTCTCTACAGTAAAAAATACAATTGAAGGTCGGTGTTTTGGTAATGGGCAATATTATTGATTATTACTCCCAATTTGATGAGTGGGGAAGATTGGATAGGGAGCCGCTGGAGTTCATCATTAATCTGCATTATATAAAACAGTATTTAACTACCGCACAATCTATACTGGATAATGGTGCTGGGCCCGGTAAATATGCCATGGAGCTGGCGAAGCTGGGCTATAACGTAACGTTATCGGATCTTACCCCTAAGTTAGTTGAAATAGCTCAGCAGAAGGTTAATGAATTAGGATTAACTGAGCAATTTAAAGGTTTTCATGTGCTGAATGCAACTAGTTTAGAGGGAATATCAGACGAAAGCTTTGATGCTTCTCTGATGTTAGGCCCTTTATATCATTTGCAAGAAGAAGAGGATCGGATTTTAGCAGTTAAGGAATTGTTTCGTGTGACAAAGAAGAATGGCATCGTATTTGTAGCCTTTCAAAGTCGGATGAGAATGACTCTTACATCCTTACAGTTCCCACAACATTGGAAGCCTAATGACAACATGGATTCAATACAAGAGTTTTATGATAGCGGGATTTTTAATCATAAAGATGAAGGTAGGTTTACGGGAGCTTATTACTTCAATATTGAGGATATAAAACCTTTCATGGAGGAGAATGGATTTCGAACCATTGATTTAATTGGTTCTTCTAGCCTCGGAGCATTACTGACAAATGAGCAGAAACAATACTGGACAGACCGGGGTGAGCATGAGGAGCTCTTTGAATTTCTCATTAACGCAGCAAAGGATCCATCCATTTTGGGGATTTCCTCTCATCTGTTGTATATAGGGCGAAGAAAATAAATAAGGAAAAATCATTTTATCATCACGGGATTGAGGTAGGTCTAGTGAACAATGATTACAGGGTGCGTATTCAGACGGTTCTTCATTTTATCGAGGACAACTTAGATCAAGAGATAAATCTAGAAACGCTAGCTGAAGTTTCTAATTTTTCTAAGTATCATTTTTCTAGAGTTTTTTCTGCAATTACAAATAAAACACCAATGACCTATCTGACGGAAAGACGTCTATATCACGCGGTTACCTATCTTGAAACAACCAATAAAACCATGCTAGATATCTCAATTCTATGCGGTTTTAGTTCCATCTCAAGTTTTAATTCATCCTTTAGGAAACTGTTTAAGGCAACCCCAAGCGAGATGAGAAGGTCAATGCAAGAACATAGCAATTATCAGTTAATTTCCAGCAATAATCAGGAAGAATTGTCTCCTTCTAAAAATTATGATGGGAGTATCAACATAAATAATTTTTTAAGGAGAGTATGGGAAATGAACATTGAGGTAAAAGAACTTCCAAGTTATCAAGTGGCATACGTAAGGCATGTTGGCAGCTATCTTGAAACGTATAAGGCATGGGGAACACTCAGCAAGTGGGTTGAGAAAAATGATTTACCGTCAACAGAATACTTCATTGGTATTTCTTTAGATGATCCCAGCGTGACTGACGAATACTCTTGTAGATATGATGCCTGCATAACCATTCCAGAAGAGTTTGTTAAAGAGGGTGATTCGAGCGTAGAGTTCAAAACTTTATCTGGTGGTCTTTATGCCTTATATCCGTTTTATGATACGATCGACAAATTGGCTATTGCCTATCAAAGTGTGTACGGTCAATGGCTACCTAATAGTGATTATGAACCGGATGATCGGTATGCGCTCGAATTTTGTATGAATGATCCATATACAGACCCTGAAGGTAAAGCAAAAGTTGATCTTTATATCCCTATAAAAAGTGTCGGTGGACATTAAAAACAAACTCTACTACTCGATTACAGTTCCATTCTCGATGGACGAAATGGTAGTAAAGCCCATAACCCCAGGTTTTATAGGTTTCACCAGTTTGAAGATAACCTGTAACATATATGCCTGAATGCGTATCGGTTTATCCATCACTCCACGAGGCTTCCGGACTCGGATGACGTTATTTGTATGTTATCAGCTATCAAAACATGATTTCGGACTCCGCTGACGCTATTCATTGCAAAAGGCACTTATTGGGCGTTTTTTCGGTCAATAGGTGCACTGGAGTCCGTTACAGGTTACTACGCGTATCTGAAAGTGATTACGCATGCGCTTCCGACTACGATTATGGTGAAAATTTGAGTGTTGTTCAATGGACTCGTTTATCAAGTGAGATCATAGAAATCTGGAAATAAGCAGCGGCAGATCAGTATTCGTTAATCAAACCGTACACTCGAATGTTATAAAACTCACATTAACCTAAGCTATAAACCTATATAATCTCTAAGGTTGAACTTTTGAACTAAATTCATTATTTTTCAGGAGGACTTTAGAGTATGAGATATAAAGCATTAGAGCTCGACAAACCGCTTACTTATGAGCTGGAAGGGTTAGAAATAGGGGTAACTTCGAACTGTAATTTCCGCTGCGATTATTGCTGTGCATATAATAGAAATGATGGACAAAGCATCAAAGCCAAAGAGGTCATCCGCATTCTGGACGAACTTCCAGGCCTTAAAAGAGTACGTTTATCAGGTGGAGAAGTGACGCTGAAGTTCGATGACTGTGTGGAGATTGTAACCTACTGCGCATCCAGAGGGATTCAGACACAACTGAATTCCAACGGCAGTCTTTTAAATGCTGAACGAATTGGCCAATTGGTTTCCGCAGGATTAACGACCATACATATTTCCTTCAATTTTACTAATGCGGAAGCTTTCTCAAAATATTATAATATTCATCCAAGCATTTATGAGAAAATAAGAGAAAATATTACCCTGTTCGCCGCAACAAGTGTAGATACTGTGCTGGAGACGCTGCTGTTCAGTGAAACCCAGGATAATATGAAGGAGATCAGCGATCATGTCTACGCAATGGGCGTGCGCACACATGAAATTCAGAACAGTATTATCATGGATCATACAGGGTGGAAGTCGATAGCTGCGCGGGAACAATTAAAGAATGCAGTGAGTGAGCTGATCGCACGGAAGAAAGAAGATACGATTCTGTATTTCACCTGCATGGACCGCTTTATGGACGCCCTTGGGTTCGAAGAGCAGCCGGGTGTGTATTTTCCTCACTGTATAGAGGGGAAGAAGCAGCTTCATTTGCATGGAAATGGCGACATTTTGATTTCAGAGCTTTGCCATCCGGTGATTATCGGCAACATTTATCAAGGAACTTCACTAAAAGATTTATACAATAATATGCCAGCGCCATTGGCACAGTTTTTGGATAAGCAACCTTGCCCAGCGCTGGATGCATTGTTTCCACAAGGCTTAGAAGTTTAACACTCTATATAGATTACTTCGAGGGACCAATTTAAGAATTGGTTCCTATTTTTTTATGGTAGACTTAATAAAAAACACAGATAAGGAATGTATGAGCTTCATACATAAGGTGTACTGCCAAGTGTTTGCTAATATAAGAAATGGACTTATCAAATCTAATGTTGTTCTAGAAAAGATTATGCCGTTATTAACACCCACAGCCATCGTGGTCGGTGTGCTTAACGAAAGCAGACTGCTGCCGTTCACAGGTCTCGTGCCCTGGATTTTCGCTGTAATGACGCTGATCGGTAGCTTGAAGTCCAACCTAAAGGACCTGCTAGGGGTACTTCTGAAACCCCAGAAGCTGATTATTCTAATGGTAATTTTACATATTGTAATGCCGCTGATCGGCTGGCTTGCAGCCATGGCTTTTTTTCCGGGAGATCCATATACAGTGACTGGTTATGTATTGCTGTTCGCGATTCCTACAGGTGTTGTAAGTGTGGTATGGGTGTCGATGTACGGAGGAAATATTGCATTGACATTAGCCCTTATTCTGATTGATACGCTCTTGTCGCCAATTGTTGTCCCGGGTACCTTATATTTGCTGATGGGAGCGAGTGTGGAAATTCAGCTAGCTGATATGATGAAAGGGCTGCTATGGATGGTAGTCATTCCTTCTGTAGTTGGGATGCTGCTGAATCAATGGACAAAAGGGAAAGTCAATACGGTATGTGGACCGCCGCTTGCTCCGTTTGTTAAAGTCGGATTGTTTATAGTTGTTTCTATTAATGGGGCCAGTATTGCCCGTTATCTGAAACATCCGGATGGCAAATTAGCGATCATAATTGGAGTGACCTTCATAACCGTTGTGCTTGGCTATGTAATCGGAGCTTTGGTGTCACGCCGTTTCCGCTTTAGTTATGAAGATTCCGTGGCGGTGCAGTTTAATTCGGGTATGCGGAATTTAAGTGCGGGAGCTGTATTAGCAGTGAAATATTTTCCTCCTGCTGTCGCGCTTCCAGTAATTTCGGGGATGTTGTTCCAACAAATACTCGCTGCGATGTCTGGTCTATTTTTACGTAGTAGAACTAAACGACTGTTAAGTGAGGGTGCATTAATGCAAGTGAATACTGCCTCTCAGATAGAACCCTCTGCTTCTTCTAGGACAGATGATAGGTCTTGTTAGCCGGTTTGTGAAGGATATATGACCTAAAAGCTGTGATATTTTATTCATTTACATGAAAATTTTCGACATTTTATGATATATTTCTTATTTTTGCGCGATTTATATTCACTATTCAACTTTGCCACCCGATAGTAATTGTATTATTTACAATTTCATTGTTCGCAAATGAACAAGGAGTCGGAAGGATGAAAAGAATATGAAGATTCGCCTAAAGTTATCACTTGTTATGATAGGTGTGACCCTTTTATGTATTTCTGTAATGGGGATATTTACGTATTTGAAATCAACTCAGGCGATTGTGAATCTTACTGAGAATTCTATGAAGCAGGTCAATACGAACAAAGCTCAGACCATATCAGCCATGATAGCAAAAGAGCAGAGAAGCACAGAGCTTATTGCGAGCCGCTCGGAAATTGTTGATCTACTGCTGCAAGCTGGGAATGGTGGAGTTAGCAAAGGTGATAAGCTTCAGAATGAGGTGAACGCCAGTCTTCAAAGCATTGTGGAGGAAGCAGGGAACCTTGAGCACATTCTTGTCAGTGATATGAAAGGTATTAGTGTGGCTGACAGTGATACTAAGCTTATAGGGACAGATTTTAGTGAAAGAGATTATACGAAAAGAGTAATGGAGACGGCTGAGCCTGTGATCAGCGAAACGCTGAAATCAAAATCTACAGGAGCTTATGTAGTGGCTTTTGTACAGCCCGTAAAGAGTAATGGAAAGATGATTGGATTTATTGCGTCAGCTGTTTCCGCAGATAGTATGATTAAGTATTTGGCCGATACCAAAGTGGTAAACACGACGAGCTCTTACGCTTATTTACTGGATGAGAACGGCAATAAATTATATTATCCGGATAAAACACAAATTGGTCAGCCTATTGAGAATACGCAGATCGCAGCTGTTATGGAGCGTGTGAAATCTGGTGAGAAGGTAGCGGATGGCCTGCTAAATAATACATATAATGGTGTGGAAAAAAAATCTACCTATACAGTTTTGCCTGAGACGCACTGGTTGCTTGTATTAACCGCAGACCTTGATGAAATCGTGAAACCTGTCACAGATATGAGAAATTTCAACTTATTTCTTGGTGTGGGAAGTTTAATTATTGCCTTGCTGATTGCTCTTTATTTTGCTAAAAAAATCTCTTCTCCGATTGTTAAACTAACGGACATGATTAATAAAACGGCAGAATTGAATTTGACGCATGACTCAGAGTATGAGTATTTGACTAAAAACAAAGATGAGACAGGGACGATCGCCAAAGCGATGTTCCGCACCCGGGCTACACTTCGTGAGATGGCTGGAAGCTTAATTACGATCTCGTCCAAAGTGCTTGAAAATGCAGAAACGCTGGAGAAGCTGTCTATAGATGTGCGGGAAAATGCCCACGATAATTCAGCGACTACGCAGCAGCTATCGGCAGGTATGGAAGAGACCGCAGCCTCCACAGAGGAAATGACAGCAGCAATTACTGAAATTGATAACAATGTATCCGGGATCACCAATAATGTGAAGGAAGGCGCTGCCGTTTCTAGACAAATTAGTGAGCGGGCGCTGACTCTCCAAGATGAGGCAACAGAATCTACGACGAATGCTAAACAAATTTATGAATCCGTGCGAATCGATATGGAAAAAGCGATTGAGCAGTCGAGCGCGATTGCAGAGATTAATGTACTGACAGATACGATTCTATCCATTGCCAGTCAGACCAATCTGCTGGCCCTGAATGCAGCTATAGAAGCGGCAAGAGCGGGTGAGGCAGGTAAAGGTTTTGCGGTTGTAGCTGGTGAGATTCGGAAGTTGGCTGAGAAATCGTCTAAGATTGCGGCTGGAATTCAAGGTGTGGTAACAGGTGTATATTCCTCTGTTGAATCCATGAAGGAGAATTCTGAGGCATTACTTTCCTTTATAGACCAGAATGTCCTAGCAGATTATGAACGATTAACTGAGGTAAGTCAGCAATACAACAGTGATGCTGCCACTGTAAATACGCTGTTAAAACAATTCGAGAGCGCAGCTGATCATTTGAGTATGGCCATATCGAGTATTAATGTTGCCGTTAATGAAGTAGCTGCTACAGTAAACGAAGGAGCTATAGGGATTCAGGATATCGCGGTGAAAACGGCGGATATCGTGGAAAAAACATTCCTGGAGGTTACTATGGCTGATGAAAATACTCAAAGTGCCAAAGAGCTTCAGGGGTTAGTAGATAAGTTTAAGATCTAAGGGTTTGAAATGAATTAAGGGAATCCTTATCTATTTTTCATAAAATATTAAGCTTGCAGGGTTATAGTACATGTATAACCTCCCTTATATATAGACTTTACCCCGCCGGTCGCCGGCGGGGTCTTTTTTTTATGCGAATCTTTCTAAAAGAATATCAGGCAGTAGTTTAGCCAGTAATAAGGTAGATGGCTTCATCTAATGGAACTATAACCTCTGTTTGTTCCTTCATATCCTTCAACCGCACCTTATCCACACTGGATTCACTCTCGCCGATCAGAATAACGTAACGGATTTTTTTGGATGAGGCTGTGGCGAGTTGCTTTTTAAGTTTTCTTTTACCGGATACCAGAGTGGTCCGGATAGAACAGGCACGGAGCTCGGCGGCTGCAATTAAAACCTGTGGGAGCGTCTCGCCAATCGGAATGACCATAACCTCTGCTGTCTTGTGCTCTTGGATAGGACGTTCTGCAAGGAGCGCCATGATAGACTCCATACCAAAAGATAAGCCAACCGTAGGATATTGAATATCCTCTCTGCCCACTAGCTGTCCGATGATAGCGTCATATCTGCCTCCACCCCCCAAGCTTGAGGTAAAGGAACCGGATGCATCAAAGATCTCGTAGACGGTTCCAGTGTAGAAAGAAAGCCCGCGGGATAAAAAAGGATCGAAACGACAAGTCTGTTGCAGCTGAATGTCTTGGAGCAGCTTTTGCAGGACAAGAACCTCCATCGCTCCCGGTTGTCCGGTAAGACTATATTTTTCGCATAACTGCTCAAAGCTTGGATTGTCCGTTTCGATAAGCTCTAGGATAGCAGTGATGGTTGTAGGTTTGATTTCCTTGCTGATCAATTCATTTTTCACGCCGCTGAGGGTGATTTTTTCTAATTTATCCAAGGTTAGCATAACGGACAGCTGGTCCTCAGCAGGTACACCAATCGATTCCAGAATCTCACCGAGAAAACGTCTGTTGTTCCATTTTAGGATGATCGGGATATCCAGCTTGCGAAAAGCTTCTGTGGCCAGCTGCATCAATTCAGCTTCCGCCTCAGGTCCTGAAATACCAACGACATCAACATCGCATTGCAGAAATTCACGCAGGCGCCCACGTTTCACGGGACCATCACGGAATACTTTTCCGATCTCATAACGCTTGAAGGGAAACTCTATTCCAGGATTTAAAGCGATCACTTTGGCAAAAGGGATGGTCAGATCATATCGTAAGCCCAGCTTGCGGTTGCCTTGATCGGTGAGTTGGTACATCTCCTTGAGAATTTCATCCCCACCTGCATATTTCGAGGTTAATAAATCCAGTTCATTTAATAATGTGGTGTCCATGGATTCAAAATCATAGAGTTCGAACAAATCCTGCAGCGTATTTTGAATGTTCTTTCTGAGCGCCTGCTCTTTTCCGAAGTAATCATAAGTTCCTTTAATGTTTTGCATCATTAGTAGCTCCTTTGAATTGGCATAGTTTAGAGAATAAAAAAACGCGCAGGACCTCATGGTCCTGCGCGTGATCTATGCCGCAGGGAGGCCAACGCGAGTAGCGTTAGCCTCCCTGAGAAATTCAGGGTTGCTAACGCTGTTTGTGATAATAATGAAGTTGATTCAGCATGATTGTTATGGTGTTCATCAGAATCAATTCCCTTCGACATTTTGATTACTGCCGATTATAGCGGATCATTTGGAGTCGTGCAAGTAAGAATTTGTTATAACGAAGATTTTTAGTAGGCGAATGGACAGGCAATCAGCTATAATAGGGCTTCGATATTTCATAGGCGAAGGGAGCTTGTTGACGATGAATCAACCTTTAATAATAGCCCGGGCGGAAGAATTTGTTAAAGAACAACTGGGACAAGATACTACGGGTCATGACTGGTGGCACACCCATCGGGTCCGCAGCACGGCATGTGAAATTGCTGAGATCGAGCGTGCGGATGTGTTTATCTGTACGATGGCAGCCTTGCTGCATGATGTTGCAGACGAGAAGCTTAATCCGTCAAAAGAAGCAGGTCTGCTTAAAGTCCACACTTGGCTCACGGCAAACCTTACAGAGGAGGAGCAAATTCGTCATATCATGCTGATCGTTGAAACGATGTCCTTTAGTGGTGGTGGAGGAGAACCTATGCAGACTCTGGAAGGTCAAGTGGTGCAGGATGCAGATCGACTAGATGCACTTGGCGCGATTGGCATTGCCAGAACCTTTATTTTCTCAGGTGCAAAGGGACGTCCGGCTTATGATCCAGAAGTGGCTCCACGCGAGGAGTCGCTGCAGAAGGAATACAGGGATTATAGCAAGGGGACGGCTGTGAATCATTTTTATGAGAAGCTGTTGAAACTAAAATTCTTAATGAATACGGCTTATGGACGCAAGTTAGCGGAAGAACGGCATGATTTCATGTTGAATTTTCTGGACCAGTTCTATAAGGAATGGAATCAAGGACGCCAATAACTGTTATAATGATAAGTATGCACAAGATGGAAGGATCGCGGAGTTTCCGCTTTAACCAGAACAATCGGCATAGAAGAGGTTGAACGATGAGTGAATTGCAATTTAGAGATTATGAGTTAGACGAAGAGATAATTAAAGCACTGGATGTTCTGAAATTTATGACACCTACGGAGGTACAGAGCAAGGTAATTCCTGTGGCTTTGCAGCAAAAGGATCTGATTGTGAAATCGCAAACAGGCAGTGGCAAGACCGGAGCTTATGGTATTCCGCTTTGCGATCTGGTGGATTGGGTGGAGAATAAGCCGCAGGCTTTGATTCTTACGCCAACTCGAGAGCTTGCGATGCAGGTGAAAGAGGATATTACGAACATCGGACGTTTTAAACGGATTAAGGCAGTTGCTCTTTTCGGCAAGCAGCCCTTTGCCCCCCAAAAGATAGAGCTTACGCAAAAAACACATGTTGTCGTAGGTACGCCTGGACGCGTATTTGACCATATTGAAAGAGGCACACTTCCGCTAAATCGAATCAAATATTTGATCATCGATGAAGCTGACGAAATGCTGAGCATGGGCTTTATTGAGCAGATCGAGAAGATCATCAAGCAGCTGCCCAAAGAACGAGTAACCATGTTATTCTCAGCTACCTTACCCGAAGTCATTAAGAATTTGTGCCGAAAATATATGAACGATCCAACGGATATCGAGATTCAGGCAAGTGGAATTACGACGGCTACGATTGAACATGCGTTGATTGAAGTGAGACAAGCTGCCAAATTCTCTTTGCTAAGCGATATCATAACGGTGGAGAATCCGGATAGCTGTATTATTTTTTGCCGTACGCAGGAGCAGGTGAATGCTGTATTCAGAGGACTGGCGGATCTGGAATATCCTTGTGATAAGATCCATGGGGGTATGGAGCAGGATGAGCGCTTTGAGGTCATGAATGCTTTTAAAAGAGGGCAATTCCGCTATTTAATCGCTACCGATGTGGCGGCTAGAGGGATTGATATCGAGAATATCACCCATGTGATTAATTACGATATTCCACTGGAAAAAGAAAGCTACGTGCATCGTACAGGCAGAACCGCGCGTGCAGGCAAGACGGGTAAAGCGATCACTTTTGTCACTCCGAATGAGCAGAAGTGGGTAACTGAAATTGAAAGCTATATTGGCTTCAGCATTCCGCATATGAAAGCTCCTTCGGACGACGCAGTTGCCTACGCAAAGGAAGCGTTCGAGCAGAAGATCAATAAGCAGCCTGTCCGCAAAAAGGACAAAAGCGAAAGCTTAAACAAAGAGATTATGAAGCTATACTTCAACGGCGGCAAGAAAAAGAAGCTAAGAGCCGTGGATTTTGTCGGCACAATAGCAAAGCTTGAAGGTATTTCCGCCGAAGATATCGGGATTATCTCGATTCAGGACAATGTGACCTACGTGGATATTTTGAACGGTAAAGGCGCAATGGTGCTGCAAGCGATGAGAGAGACCACCGTAAAGGGCAAGCAGCTGAAGGTTCATATTGCGAAAAAATAAATCAAGGATGACAGCTTATTGCTAAGCTCCTTGCAAATATGCCGCTACTGATGCGGTTTATAGGAAGAGGGAGTCGTGTTCACTACACGGCTCCTTCTTTAATTTGTTGTTTTATCTCAGCATTTCTATGTTTTCGTTGTGAAATTATAGAAATTAGAATATAACTTGTGAGAGGTGATAGATTGAAAGCTGAATCTAGAAGCACAAGGATGAAAGCAATCCTACAAGTTACCATTGTTATTTTCTTACATTTAATAATTATCTACCTTTTGGGAATGAAAACGGGGAAGTTGGAAGTAGAAGTAGTAAAACAAATGTTTATAATGTATGCAGCACCAATAATTCTTCTGAATGTGTCTTGCAAGATAGCTTTAAAGACGCAAAAGCTTAGGTACAACATTTCTTGGTTAGTTATTAGTATTGTTCCTAGCACGAGAATTCTATTTTATTTAAAAGAATTACAAGGAAAAGAGTCTAGAGGTTCAGGGGTTGTTGATTTAAGGTTTTTTGATATGAAGCCTGACTTTGATCAGATAAGTCTTATTTATTTTTTCCCTATAATATATTTAGGTATTCAACTAGTTTTGATTTTTTTACTATTGATCATGATAGTAACGAAAGAAAAAATCAATAGCTGACTAGCATAATTTTCTTGTACGCACTAGGAATGCCGAAATGAACGGTAAAACTCCCGTACAATGAGCTGATCCAGCTGGAAGTGGCGAAATGAACGGTATAACTCCCGTACAATGAGCTGATCCAGCTGGAAGTGGCGAAATGAACGGTATAACTCCCGTACAATGAGCTGATCCAGCTGGAAATGCCGAAATGTACGGTATAACTCCCGTACAATGCGCTGATCCAGCTGGAAGTGGCGAAATGTACGGTAGAATTCCCGTACAATGTGCTGGTCCAGCTGGAAACGCCGAAATGTACGGTAGAACTCCCGTACAATGCGCTGATCCAGCTGGAAACGCCGAAATGAACGGTAGAAATCCCGTACAATGCGCTGATCCAGCTGGAAGTGGCGAAATGAACGGTATAACTCCCGTATAATGAGCTGATCCAGCTGGAAGTGGCGAAATGAACGGTAGAAATCCCGTACATTCAGCCAGCATATTATGTAACCCAAGATACAACACCATAATGGTGTCGTCTCTTGGGTTTTTTCGACGCTAAACGGATCTGATAACGCAGATCCGTTCAGCTTAAGTAAAATAAGATCGAAAATAATTAATTTTAGTTCCATAAATGGAAACAAATGTGATATTATGGCGATATAGAGCCCATACTTCACGGATGACCTGCCTAGCTTGGTTCCTCCTGAGGATAGGCTCTGATTTTTTTATGAGGAAGGTGGTGTGGCCCGAGCGGTATCGGGGACAGGAAGAAACGAAGCAATAAGGTTCGAACCTAATTCAGAAGGGAGAATCGAAGCGATGAAAAAAGGAACTTTTTTGAAAGCGCTTAATTTTGTTTTGGTTTTATGTTTGCTTGTACCTGTGTATTGGGCTGCACCCGCACATGCGGAGAACACGCTTATTCAGCAAAGCGATTTTGAAGATGGTACTGTTCAGGGCTGGAGTGGACGTGGGGAAGTTGAGGTGCTTACGGCCAAAACAGATGCGGCACGCAGCGGCACATATGGCCTGGAGGTAAGCGGCCGAACAAAAACGTGGCATGGACCTTCACTGGATGTGACTAGCCAGCTAGAAGTGGGACAAACTTATGTGTTTATTGGATGGGTGAAGCTGCCGGCCGGATCATCTAACGCGAATATCTATATGTCATTGCAGCGGACATTACCTTCTACCATTCATTATGACAATTTGACCTTTGGTGCAGTGACAGCGAACGGTTGGGTGAAGCTTCAGGCGCAGTACAAGCTATTGGAGCCGGCAGATCAACTTTCTATTTATTTTGAAGTGCCGGGTAGCGCGACAACTTCTTTTTATTTGGATGATTTTCGATTGGAAAAGCTACCGGATCTCGGTCCAATTGTCATCGAGGATGCGATTCCTTCGCTGAAGGATGTGTTTGCAAACAAATTTCTGATCGGCTCGGCTTTTACGAATAGTGAGCTGCTGACAGCTCCGGATCGGCAATTGTTATCCAAGCATTTTGATAGTGTAACGCCAGGAAATGTTCTGAAATGGGACAGCACGGAGCCGCAGGAAGGTGTGTTTAATTTCGCTGACGCTGACACGGCAGTAGCTTTTGCTACCGCAAATGGGCAGCAGGTACGTGGACATACCCTGGTCTGGCATTCGCAGACACCGGATTGGGTGTTCCGTGACGCCAGTGGTAATTTGGTCTCCAAAACGGTGTTATATGAGCGGATGAAGAGTCATATTAAGACCGTTATGGAACGTTATAAAGGTGAAATCTATGCTTGGGATGTCGTCAACGAAGTGATTGACACTTCGCAATCTGATGGCATGCGCCGCAGCCTGTGGTACCAGATCGCGGGTGAAGAGTATATTGAGAAGGCGTTCCAGTTCGCTCATGAAGCTGATCCTAACGCAAAACTATTCATCAATGACTACAATACGCATGAGCCAGCCAAAAGCCAAGCACTATACAATCTGATTGTACGACTTCAGGCTAAAGGGGTTCCTATTGACGGAGTAGGGCATCAAACGCACATCAGCTTGTATTATCCTTCGCTCTCTGAAATCGAAAATTCGATTATCAAGTTCAAGGCTTTAGGGCTGGAAACTCATATTACTGAGCTGGATATTAGTGTGTATTCTGATAATTCACAAGCCTATGAGACCTTCCCTGATCATTTGAAGCAGCGCCAAGCGGCTTTATACAAATCATTATTTGAAATCTTCCTGAGGCACACGGATACGGTCACGAATGTTACTCTCTGGGGGAAGGATGACAGTAATACTTGGCTGCGCACTTATCCGGTAGCCCGCAACAATTGGCCTTTATTATTTGATGAGCGCCTTCAATCTAAGCCGGCCTACTGGTCCGTATTGGAGACAGTGGCAGCTCCCGTAGTTCCAGCTGCTCCTGCTAACTTGAATGCAGCTGCAGGCAATGGGCTCGTGAATCTTAGCTGGAGCACCTCGGCGGGCGCAACTTCCTATACGGTGAAACGGTCACTTACGAGTGGTGGCCCTTATACCACTCTGACTACGGCTACCGGGACGAGCTATAGCGATGCGGCCGTTAGGAACGGAACGACTTATTATTATGTTGTGAATGCTGTCAATAGTGCGGGTACGAGCAGCAATTCTGTACAAGCGATGGCTACACCGCAAGGCTCGGGGCCTGTCGAACCGTTCACCGGGCTTGCAGTGGCGTATCGGACAGCGGATACTAACCCAAATGACAACCAGATGAAGCCCTATTTTAATATTAAAAATAACGGCACAACTGCAGTCGATCTTAGCGAGCTGAGCATCCGTTACTGGTATACGATCGATGGAGACAAGCCGCAATCCTTTTTCTGCGATTATGCCCA
Source organism: Paenibacillus sp. FSL H3-0329 (assembly GCF_037963285.1). Classification (NCBI taxonomy): domain Bacteria; kingdom Bacillati; phylum Bacillota; class Bacilli; order Caryophanales; family Paenibacillaceae; genus Paenibacillus; species Paenibacillus sp. FSL H3-0329. The sequence goes on from NZ_CP150150.1 coordinate 2,348,329, forward strand.
GATCGGCAACAGCAAGGTAGCAGGTAGTTTTGTAAAGCTGGACACGCCTCGAACGGGAGCAGATTACTATTTGGAAGTGAAATTCAACGCAGGTGCGGGCATGCTTGCAGCTGGAGGTGCTTCCGGGGATATTCAGACCCGGATACACAAGACAGATTGGAGCAATTTTAACGAGGCCAATGATTATTCGTTTAATTCACTTCAGACCGCTTATGCGGATTGGAACAAGGTGACCCTTTATCGGAACGGAGTGCTGGTATGGGGAACAGAGCCGCAATAGCGAAACTAGGGGAACTGAGCTTTAATTGTGCCGTTTTTAATTTTTAGGGAAAACCTCCCTGAAAATAGCTGATTTATGCTGGTTACTTAGCTTTTCAGGGAAATCCTCCCTAAATATCGCCTGAATTCCACTATTATGAGCAAATAGGGGTGAATTTGCGGGAGGTTTTCCCTGATTGCAAGGATTAGAGCAAAAAACCAAAGAAAATCAGGGAGGAATTCCTTAATCAAGCATCACGTTTGCTGCAAATAGAGGAGTTACGCGAAAAAGCAAGCCTAGTCGCCAAAAACATGGTGACTAGGCTTGCTTCATTTTTGCCCAGCTGTGGCAAATTACTTTTTAAAAGTTATATTGCGCCTGATGCAGACGGCTGTAAATTCCACCAGCATGGACTAATTCCTCATGTCTGCCTTGCTCAGCGATTCCTTCTTCATTCACGACCATAATCCGGTCGGCATTTTTGATCGTCGTCAAACGGTGAGCGATGACGAGTGTGGTTCTGCCTACGGACAGATCAGCCAGGGATTGCTGAATCGCGGCTTCGGTCTCTGTGTCCAGCGCGGAAGTAGCTTCATCCAGAATCAGAATCGGCGGATTCTTGAGGAACATGCGAGCGATAGCCAGGCGCTGCTTTTGTCCACCGGACAGCTTCACACCGCGCTCCCCGATGACTGTCTCCATTCCATCTGGCAGATTCTGAATGAGCTCCTCCAGATGAGCACGTCGCGCGGCTTCCCAGATTTCAGGCAGCTTTGCATCCAGTTTCCCATAGGCAATATTCTCGCGAATTGTCCCGGAGAACAGGAAAACATCCTGCTGCACGATCCCGATTTGTTTGCGCAGCGATTCCAGCTTCATGTCACGGATATCGATGCCATCAATCGTGATGGCCCCGGCTGTGACATCATAGAAGCGCGGAAGCAGGCTGCAGATTGTTGTTTTACCTGCGCCGGACGGTCCAACAAAGGCAATGGTTTCGCCAGCCTTTACGTTAAGGCTTATATTTTGCAGAACCGGACGATTCTCTTCGTATCCAAAAGATACATCCTGGAATGTAATGTCACCGCGCAAAGCGTTGATCTCCACGGCATCCGGTTTGTCACTGATGTCAGGTTCCGTGTCAATGATCTCCAGATAACGTCTGAAGCCGGCAATTCCTTTAGGATAACTTTCGATTACTGCATTGATTTTCTCGATAGGGCGGAAGAAGATATTCGACAACAAGATAAACGCCACAAATTCACCGATTTGCAGCTCGCCATTGATGAAGAACCATGCGCCGCAGATCATCACCAGGATAGTAATGAGGCGGGTCATCATATAGCTGACGGACAAGCTTCTAGCCATGATTTTATAAGCCAGAAGTTTTGTTTTGCGGAACATTTGATTATCTACTGCGAATAGTTCCTGTTCATGCTGCTCATTGGCAAAAGATTGCACGACCCGAATCCCACCGACATTGTCTTCGATACGGGCATTGAAACTGCCTACATTTCCAAATAGCTGACGATAAGTGGAAGTCATATTGCGCCCGAAGTAGATGATTACCCAAGCCATAATTGGAACGATAATAAAAGTAATGATCGCCAGCTTCAGATTAATATCAGCCATTAGGAGAAAGGCTCCGACAAGGGTCATGATTGCAATAAATACATCCTCAGGACCGTGATGCGCAACTTCGCCGATATCATTTAAGTCATTGGTGATTCGTCCGATTAGATGGCCTGTTTTATTATTATCAAAGAATCGGAACGAGAGTTTCTGAATATGGTCAAACATTTTTTTGCGCATATCAGTTTCGATATTTATGCCCAGCATGTGACCCCAGTAGGTGACAATATACTGCATCACCGTATTTAAGGCGTAAATCGCCAGCAGCGCAACACAAGCGATAAGAATAAGCGGCCAATCTTGACCAGGAAGCAAATCATCAATAAATTTATTGACGGCTACCGGAAAAGCCAGTTCTAGCAGTCCCGCAAAAACAGCGCAGGAGAAATCCAATATAAATAGTTTTCTATACGGACGATAGTAGGAAAAAAACCTTCGAAGCATTCTGTTCACTCTTTTCTGTGGTTTAAATATGAGTCCAATTGAAATTAATTCTCAACTACCCGATGATATGGATACTAAAGATGGCCAGCGGTTTTGTCAATAATTCGGGTATAAAATTACTTAAGGGTTGTAACTTCTAATAGAATAGTAGATGATGGTTCATAGTGTTTAAAATATTTCAAATCCTTGACAAGCTTTCTGCTTGGCGGGGTTATTTGTTTGTAATTTAGGAGGATACACGATGAAAGCATCACAACGCGAAGGACAGATTCAGAATAATAGCTTAATGGATAGCAAATATGATCGCTGGCTGCTTGTGCTGGGAATTATTTTTATCGCTGCAGCGCTGCGGGCTCCATTTACTTCTGTGGGTCCATTAATACAATTGATTCAGGATGACCTCGGCTTATCCAATACTTTAGCGGGAGCTATTACTACTTTACCATTATTAGCTTTTGCCATCTTGTCCCCGTTTGCTCCAAAGCTGGCCCGCCGTTTTGGTTTGGCTAATGTGTTATTAGTTGCCATGGTCATGCTGGCTATGGGAATTCTAATTCGCTCGGGATCTGGAGCAGGTCTGTTGTTCACAGGTACTGCTATACTTGGATTATCTATTGCCGTGTGTAATGTACTGCTTCCAGGTCTTATTAAGGGGAAGTTTCCTCACAAAATCGGGCTAATGACAGGTATCTACACGGTTTCTATGAATTTATGCGCAGCTATTGCCTCAGGAATTAGTGTACCGCTGGCAACGAATGCTGGATTCGGTTGGAGAGGGACCTTGGCCATCTGGTTTATGATCGCAGCTCTAGCAACAGTGTTCTGGATTCCGCAAATGCGTAAGCTTAATCAAGGAACCGGCTCTAAGAGTGCAGCCTCAAGCAAAAATATGTGGCGTTCATCTCTTGCTTGGAAAGTCACGATCTTTATGGGCTTACAGTCACTGCTTTATTACGTCTTTATTGCCTGGTTTTCGGTTCTCCTCGGTGAACGGGGAATGTCGTCGAGTAATGCGGGTTGGTTTCTCTCGCTCATGCAATTGGCACAGCTACCCTTTACTTTCTTCGTACCGCTGTGGGCAGGCCGGATGAAAAACCAACGTATTCTAGTTATAATCACTGCTGTTCTTTATTTCATCGCATTAGGTGGCATCTGGCAAGGCAGCAGCGCTTTAATGGCTGTCTGGGCGATATGCTTTGGTATTGCCGGAGGATTTGCCTTCGGTCTTGCGATGATGTTCTTCAGTCTAAGAACAAGAAGTACGCAAGAAGCGGCGGAGCTGTCAGGAATGGCCCAATCTGTGGGTTATGTACTGGCAGCAATGGGACCGGCATTATTCGGCTGGCTGCATGATGTAACGAACAGCTGGACGGTGCCATTAATTTTACTGCTGGGTGCAAGTGTGCTGTTGATGGTTGTCGGACTTGGTGCTGGCAGTGATCGGTACGTTGGAGATAGAAAATAGGATCCCGTGTAAAAAGAGTGTACTAACGCGTACTAAGCGCCAGTGCACTCTTTTTTTGATTATTGAACATGGGCAGTAATTCTCATCTATATTAGCTTCGTTTGTAAGCAACAACCCGGATTCTGCGATAGTCCATTACCCAGCGGCCGTCCTGATATAGCGTGGGTTTCAGTTTCTGTTCCATAGAAGAGAGAACTTCTGCGCGTTCAATGGGTGTGAGCACACTTAAGATTCCATCGGCAAAAGTATTCAACCACCGCTGAAATCCTTGCTCCAAGCCTTCCAGTGGTGTTGGCCGGTCAAAACAAAGAGCGAGGTCCACGGTCAGTCCGTGCTTCTCTAGTAGAGTTGCGTACTCGCCAATGCTGGGGAAGTACCAGGGCAAATGCAGCTTATGACTACAGCCAATGACTGCAAAAGCTTGTGGAAGTGTAGCGACGATGGAAGCAATATTGCCCAGTCCACCGAACTCGGCCACGAAACGGCCGCCTACCCGCAAGCTGGCAACGATGGACGCCGCCGCTCCGTTTGCGTCTGTTAGCCAGTGAAGGGCAGCGTTGCTGAACACAGCATCGACTGGCTGTTCCGCGACATAAGTTTGCCCATCAGCTAAGACAAAGCTTAGATGGGGATGTTTGTCACGGGCTGTCTGAATCATTTCGGCAGAGGCATCAATACCTGTCACAGTGGCGCCTCTAGCAGCAATGGCTGCCGCCAAATCTCCGGTTCCACAGCCCCAATCGATAATCTGTTCGCCAGGCTGTGGGCGAAGCAGCTCAATCAAAGACTCTCCAAACTGAGACACAAAGGCCATATCAGTATCATAGGTTTGGGTATTCCACTGCTGGTTCATAAGTATTCATCCTTTCTATTGATAGATTATTCAGACATCTCCGTCATAACGCCATACTTTATCTATGTTGTACCATATGAGATCTTATAATAGAAATATATAAACTGAATAATATTGATTGGTTATGCCTATGAGGTCTATATATAGCCCAATTCAATAATACAAAAACCTTGCGTTTTATATGCAAAGGGAGTATAGTATTATGTACAGGCGGTTTTGGTCGCCAGTTACATAATACGCGGTCATGGCGGAATTGGCAGACGCGCTGGCTTCAGGTGCCAGTGGTAGCAATATCGTGGAGGTTCGAGTCCTCTTGACCGCATCATAGCTTAATAGAAAGCCCCTAAATTCGCTCCTATGGTGATTTGGGGGCTTTTTTATTTGCAATTATCATATAGCTAAATTAGCAATTATGTAGCTGAGCAGCAGTCATGTAGATCAATAGCATCCAACTGATGAATCTCAGCGTTCTCAAACAAATTAACGAAACTATCTCTAAATACAGTCACCGCCAGAGCGCATGGTGTTCTTTAGGTCCATAAACGGAACCTAGGTGAACGGTGTTAAACTAACGGACCGTATGGTCGTTATTATTGATATTTGGCACATTTTACAGGGGGTTCGGACTGCATAGCTCTTATTGCTAAGGAATCGTGTGAAAAGCGAGTGTTTGGAGACGAATACTGCATCTGAGTCCGAATGTAAGCTGAAACTCGCTATTTTTCAGAAATAGCGTGTTTCAGTCCGATACATCATAATGAGGATGGAATAGTTTCCACGTGGGAGTATCTAGCTGCTGAGTAGCCCCCCCAACAAATCCGTCCTTAGCTAAGTGCTGGGCGGTTTTTTTGTTGCGCTCATAATCGCTGCGAAGAATAAAATGGGTGTTTTTGTATTGACAATTATATCGGCTTCCGTAATAATGGTATTACGGAAGCCGATATATCGACAACAGTAATAGAATGGGGATGAAATGATGCCTGAAAGCACAGAAAGAGGCGCATTAACTGAAGCTGTATTTTATATCTTATTGTCTCTATATACAGCAATGCACGGATACGCAATTATGCAGAATGTGAAGGACTTAAGTAACGGTCGGGTTGATCTGGGCGCGGGCACTTTATACGGAGCACTTAACACTTTACTAGAAAAAGGCTGGATAAAAGCAGTGGAAGGGGAGCAAGGTTCCCGTCGAAAAGAATACGAAATTACCGACTTAGGAAAGTCAGTGATTCAGGGAGAGATTATCCGTCTGGAAGAATTGATAGCGAATGGGAAGAGAATAGCTGGAGGTGAGTCCAAATGAAACATGTGGTTCGCAAGCTGATTTGGGATTATGAGAAGGAAGAAAAGTGGCTTAATGAAATGTCTGCGAAGGGGATGGCTCTATCAGAATTATCTTGGTGCAAATATGTGTTTACAGAGACCCCCAATAATGAGTACACGTATAGAATTGAGCTTTTAGATAACATGCCTGATCATCCGGATAGCATCAAATATCTCAAGTTTTTAGAGGAAAACGGTATAGATTGTGTTAGTACTTACATGCGCTGGGTTTACCTTAGAAAGAAGTCGGGAGAAGGTCCGTTTGATATTTACACAGATCTGGAATCCAGAATAAAACACTATAAGCGAATCAACAGGTTATGGAAATCTGTAATGTGGCTAGAGTTGATTTTAGGTCTATTTAATGTGATGATTGGTGTAATAAATTATTCTTTTTCATCACAGGATCTCAGTATAGTAAACGTAATAATGGGCGGAATGTTGATTTTGTTAGGTCTTGTTTTTTTAATTATTGGTGCACCTATCCGTAAGAAAATTAAGAAGCTTCAGCTGGAAAATTTGATAATAGAATAGGACTTTAGAGTTGTAACATGCACACACGGCAAGTTTCCTTTTCAAAGGGAGACTTGCTGTTTATTTTTGCGCAGTTTTACTGCGAAATTTACCAGTCTATCATTTAGGACTCAACTATCAAGCTTATTTACCGAAAAAAAGGTATACTGAAATTATTACAAGTTTGTTAATATAGTCCCCCATTTTCAAAAGAGGAGGCTTACAGGTGTCTGATTTTCTTTTTAAGCAGCTATACTTACGGTCTTCTATCGGGATTGCGGTAGTCTCTCCGAAGGATGGGACGTTATTACAATCGAATCCTGCGCTATGCCAAATGTTTGGTTATGCAGAAGAAGATCTTTTGAATATAAATTATCTGGATCTTGTGTATCCGGAAGATAAAACTAATAACGATCATTCCGTTATCCTGAACGATCTGCTAGCTGAGCCTGGGACTGCATTGGAGAAAGAACGGCGGTTTTTGCGTAAGGATGGCGAAATCATCTGGGTAGCCCAACATATATTTTTAATCTATCAGGAGAATTCCAGTGAACCCTATGTCCTGATTTCTGAGTTAACGGATATCACTGACCGAAAACTTGCTGAACAGAAGATTCAGGAAGATGAGCATTTATATAATTTGATCACGCAAAATACACCGGATATGATTTCTTTTGGCGATCCTGACGGAACACTGCACTACGTATCTCCCTCAGTGGAGCTGCTGTTAGGTTATTCTGCACAAGAAATGATAGGTACCAAAAGACCCGAGTATTATCACGTAGATGATGCTCTTGAGATGATTGAACAAGGCAAGCTATATTCGGATACGGACGTATTTACTCGTAGAGCCCGTCATAAAGATGGACATTATTTGTGGATCGAGAGTTCTTCCCAAGTGGTACGTGATGAGCAGGGGAACATTAAACAGATATTAACCATTGGTCGCGATATTACTCAGCGCAAGAAATACGAGGATATGCTGGCTAAAGCTCAACACCTTGCGAAGATGGGATCCTGGGAATGGGATATGACAAAATCACGGCTGACGGTTTCCAGAGAGATGCGTAATATTTTTGGCTTTTTGGAAGATGAGAGCAATCATTCTTATTTTGATTACAGACGTGTTTTTGCTTGCATTGATCCTGACGATTTCATCAGACTTGAACAGTTAGTACATCAATCCATGGAGAATGGGACTAATGGCGAAGCAACGGTCCGTATTCATAGTGCGGATGGAGAGCTGAAGTTTCTGGATGTGCACTGGGAAGTGATTACAGATGAAGAAGGAAGACTGCTGCAGATCAGCGGGATAGCCCAGGATGTGACCGAACGTCAACGAATGGAAGAACAACTGCGGGAAAGTGAGCAGAACTATCGTCTGATCTCAGAAAATTCTATGGACTTCATTTCACGTAATGCAGCGGACGGGAGCTTTACCTATCTGTATGCCTCACCCATCTGCCAGACTATGTTTGGCTATGCACCAGAAGAAATGTGCGGAACTAGAGGGATTGATTACATACATCCGGAGGACAGAATCAAATTAACTTCATATCTCAGCAATTGTATGGAAGGGAAGAAGCTTGAGCCTGTTATTCTCCGGTTTTTTTGCAAAGACGGAACCTTTATTTGGACAGAAACGACTCTGCGGTATATTTACTCTGAGACCTGCGGGAATCAGGAGCTTGTCTGTGTAACCCGCGACATTGGGGAACGTACGCGTCATTTTGAAGAAATACAGAAATTAAGTAACGAGTATGCGCTGATCTTGAATTCGGTCTCTGAAGGCATATTTGGGATGAACCTTGAAGGCAACACGATGTTCATTAATCCAGCAGCCATTACTATGTTGGGATTCGATCCTACTGAGTGGGGAAACAGCAAATTTCATGCGATTCACCAAACCTGGCTGGATAACGAGTCTTTTACAGGAATTCAGAAGACGCTGCTTCCTTCACGCTCCAGTAATCTCACTATTGAAGATAGGGAGGGTGTGTTTTGGAGGCAGGATGGTTCAAGCTTTTTAGTCAGATATCGAATGACCCCACTGTTTGATGGTGATGAACGGATTGGGGCGGTTGTCGTCTTTCGAGATATTACGGAGGAGAAGGAGATTGTGCGGGCGAAGGAGTCTGCCGAGGAAGCGGACCGGGCAAAATCGGAGTTTCTAGCGATCATGAGCCATGAGCTGCGCACGCCTATGAACGGCATTATTGGGATGGCTGATCTTTTATCTGGGACGGAGCTGGATGAAGAGCAAAGCTACTACACACAGATCATTAACAAAAGCGGTGAGGCATTGCTTCATATTCTGAATGAAGTGTTGGATTTCAGCAAAATTGAAGCAGGCATGATGACGCTTGAACTACAAATGGTGGATTTGCATGAAGTGATACAGAACGTTTGTGAACTGTTTTATCCGAAGGTTAAGGAGAAAGGGCTTTTACTTACTAGCGAGCTATCTCCTGAGCTTCCAGCCGTCATCATGACTGATGGGGCGAGATTGCGTCAAATTCTCGTAAATCTGGTTGGGAACGCAGTGAAATTTACGGAGACAGGTGAAATCAGTATCTCTGTTATGTTAGAAGCTTCAGAGGCATCCGGAAATCTTATCGTGAAATTTATCGTAAAAGATACAGGATTGGGGATTCCAGTTTCCAGCCAAGGTTTATTATTTCAATCCTTCTCGCAATTGCATCCGTCGATCAATCGTAAATATGGTGGAACTGGGCTTGGACTTGCCATAAGTAAAAAGCTGGCCGAGCTTCTTGGCGGATCTATCGGTGTCAATAGCTGTGAGGATGAAGGCTCGGAGTTTTATTTTACAGTGGAGGTCTCTCTACCCAAAGAGGAATGGGATCAGAAAGTGACCGTCAACGCCTCAACAGATGTGGTCAGAAATGATAAATCTGCTGTTAAAGAGTTAACTACCGGTGAGTATGGACCGATGTCCATTCTTATTGCTGAAGATCATCCTGTGAATCAGCAGCTTATGCAGGCTTATCTGAAAAAGAGGGGATATGTTCCTGACATCGCTTTAAATGGTGAGGAAGCGGTTCGGGCTGTGCTTTCCAATCATTATGATCTGGTATTTATGGATATTCAGATGCCTATTATGGATGGAATTGAAGCAACGGGAATCATACGTGAGAAGCTTGGGCTGACTCCAATTATCATTGCGGCTACAGCTTTTGCAAGAGATGAAGATAAGATGATGTGTCTTAGTGCTGGAATGCAGGATTTCATTTCTAAACCCATCTCGATAAAAGAGCTCGACCGGGTATTAAGAGAATGGTCTGCCCAAATTCGTTTAGGTGAGCATCATTGACAAATAGGGTTATGATTAATATATTGATATTAATCGTAATCATTACGTATATTATTTGTCATGAAAGGATTCTTACCTTGTTAACAATGAAGCGCGGGGATATTTTAATTATTGTGATAGCCTTGTTAGCTGCGGGCTTGATTTATGGCATGAAGTGGTGGGACAGCAGCAATGAGCAGTATCAGCAAGGGGATTTGAAAGCTATAATTACGGTGGATGGTAAAGAGTACAAAACCGTTTCTTTGACTAAAGAAGAACAAATTATAGATATTCAAACGAAATTCGGCCACAATACGCTAAAGGTGTTTGATTATGGAATCCAAATGATCTATTCTGATGCTCCCTTGAGAATCGCTTTAGAAATGGGGTTCATCTCAAGACCCAAACAGCAAATTATCTGTATTCCAGCTCGTATTATGGTAGAAGTATTTAATCCTAATAAGTCTGAGAATGATGAGGATGAGCTAGATGCGATTATTTAGTAATCTTAGTTGAACCTTCTAACTCTTTCCATGCGGTGATAGAGTCAGGACTGGTGTAAATGTAAGGTGTTGCGGGTTGTTTGATAGGTGTAATAGACTCAGCACTAATTTGCATAATTTCTTGACCTTTATAGGGAACAACTTGAAGCTTGCCCCGGACCTCTATCCAGGTATCGGTAGGCAGGCTTTTTAGTTTGCCGGAATCCACTAATATCCCAAAGGGTGTAGCATCGGCAGTGCAGCATTGGACCAGAAATCTACCTATGGCAAAAGAATTCTCTGAATGTTCACCTTGATCACGATATAAAAAGCCGGAAATAGTAATTTCTTTGCCTGCAAATTGTTGTTTGTACATCTCAAGGGCACCTAAGGTTTCGGAGAAAATCGCTGAATAAACTGGGACCACAGGTTGTGCATAAAGGATCTTGGCCAGCTCGGTAAGCTCCTCATGGTAAGGATCAATGGACTCGAATCTCGCGGAATTTTTAGCTTCAGTGGGCAAGGAGGATAGGGAGATTCCTTTTTTAGCAGCGGCCATACTTCCCAAAGCGCGATCCGGAAGGAGAAATCCGAGCAGCAGTGGAAAAAGGAATAATCCATATAGCGCTGTACTTTTGAAAAAAGAATGTGGAAGCCGATGCTCGCAGTCACAGAGAACACTACCCTTGCCAAATAAAGCCTGTACGGCCAGACTGAGCGCCATAAGTGTCAGTGGGATTGGACATAATTGAACCCAGCGTGCCAGCTTGGGCGCTACATAATAATGCAAAGCGTCCTGCTGTACCAGATGCCCGATATAGAGGGCGAAAGCGAGCAGAATGACCGCCCTTAACAAATAGTGAAACCGGATGCTTCGAGAGTCATTCATGCTCTATCCTCCTACCCATGTTGTAAGCAACAGCTTACCACCTCTATGAATTACAGCCACAAGGACATGAATACCGCCCCAATAAACACGCTTGCGAAGATCAGAAAGAACAAATAAAGAGCGAATTTGGTCTTAAACAGTGAGAGCAACATCAATGAATTTTTGAAATCCAGCATCGGTCCGAATACCATAAAAGCGAGCAGAGCACCAGATGGAAAAGAATGTACGAAGGTGGAAGCTACAAAGGCATCTGAGGTGGAACAAAGTGAGAGCACAAATGCCAGTCCCATCATGAAAAAATATGAACCCAGCGGCTTAGCTCCGATCGCAGCCAGACTGTCTTGAACCATAAATGTCTGAATGCCAGCGGTTAATAAGCAACCGATAATTAAATATTTTCCCATCTCAAAAAACTCATCTGAGGTATGGACGAAGACAGCGGCTATTTTTCCCCCACGAGAATTATTGTGATGAGCTTCCCCCGTTTCACGCTGAACATTTAGGCGGATGGAAGATTTTTTAACCGTTGCGTAGATTATCAAACCTATTAGACAGGCTACAACAAAAGCCAGACCCATACGGGCATAGGCCAGCTCCGAGTGGCTGCGAAATGCTGTCATGGTCGCCCCATAGACGACAGGATTTAGGATCGGACCGGACAAAATAAACACGATAGCCACGTAAACAGGCATACCTTTATGGATAAGTCGGCGGACGAGCGGGATCATTCCACATTCGCAGACCGGAAAAATAATTCCGAGCAGACATGCGAACAGAATGGCCGGAAGAGGTCGCCGCGGAATCCACCGGGAAATCATTTCATCCGGAATAAAGACGCGAAGCAGTGAAGATAACAATGCTCCTGCTAATACAAACGGCAAGGCTTCCAGCAATATGCCGATAAAAGCGGTTTTGAAGGTGTCGATGTATGCATTATCCAGCAGCTCCAGATGATTCGGCAGCCATACAAAGCCAATGATAATCAGGAACGAGATCGGGAGGAGCAACGGCAGTATTTTTAATGGTGAAAAGGTAGTCAAAACTCGAATAAGGCGGACCACCGATCTGCCAGCTGTTCTTCATCTATATTCATCCCGATGAACACCACATAAGGCATACCAGGATAACGAGAGGCTTCCCAGGTAGTACGCATCCCCGCATATTGGACAAGCTGAACCGGCTCCTGTTCGGACAAAAGAATATGCCCCTTGGCACGTAACAGGTTGTCACCCCATTCTTGGAAGAAGGCCTCTAGGCGTTCTTTAGAAGGCATAGTTGTCCTTACCTGCGGAATGGTTAACGTGATGGCTGTTACCTGCGAGAAAGAAGCGTGCTGCTCCTCATGCAGCTCTTTTACAGCGGTTCCCCCATGCTCTGAATGCATTTGTTTCAGTGATGCTCCTTTGAAGGTTTGAGGCGCTCGCTGTGGAGCCGGAGCTATAATTTTACGTGGGATTATTCCTGACAATATCGGAGACAGGTTGATTTCACTGTAATGGGTGTATACAATTTCAGCCTCCGTATTTTGTTTACGAACTCCCTTTTCAATTCTCCATAAGGTTTCCGGCTCTACGAGATCGCTTTTATTAACGACAATAAGATCAGCTGTGGAGAGCTGCTTACGCAGGGTCCGAACGAGCTGTTTGTCAGAGGAGAGTCTGCTGTTATATTCCAGAGCATTTTCCGCATCTAACAGAGTGATGGTATAGTGCAGCTCCACCAGATCCTGTAGAGGGGTTTCCTGCAACGTTTTAGCGATTTCTTCAGGATCGGCGACGCCGGTCAACTCCATGTAAATGGCATCTGGACGTCCTCTCAGCAGCACCATCAGGCTATCTGCCAAATCCTCTTTACGGCTACAACATACGCATCCGTCCAGCAGTTTAGTTACAGCTGTACCGGTATGCTCCTGCAGAATATACCCGTCCACATCCCGTTTGCCCAGTTCATTCATTACTACTCCTGGATTCAGCCCTCTTACCTTGCTTTCTTTCAGCAGGGACAACAGCAGAGTTGTCTTCCCGCTCCCCAGAAACCCGCTCAAAATAATTACTGGTATCTTCATGATCTCCACTCCTGCCTGATTCTCTAGGAATTACAAGAATCATATTTTTTATAATTCCATCTATACGTAATTTGTCCACCAGAAAGACCACAAAATTAAGAGAGTTGAAATTTTTACAAGATCATAGTTGACAGATTGTGAATAAACCGTGTACGATGTGTTAATCGTAATTATTACGATTTAATCAAAAGGAGATGGAAACGATGAGAGTAATCATTACTTTGGCATGTACGGAGACAGGAGATCGCAACTATACCACTACCAAGAATAAGCGAAATCATCCAGGGCGTATGGAAATGAAAAAATATTGTCCACGCCTAAAGAGAGTAACCTTACATCGCGAAACCCGTTAAGGGCGGAGGCTTTTAATCTTGATTTTATAAACGATAGGAGTGGTATAGATGAAAAAGCTCCCTGTTACCGTGCTCAGTGGATATTTGGGCTCTGGGAAAACAACGCTGCTGAATCATATTCTGCACAACCGTGACGGGCTTAAAGTAGCTGTTATTGTAAATGACATGAGTGAAGTCAATGTGGATGCGAATCTGGTGAAGTCCGGAAATACGCTTTCTAGAACAGAAGAGAAATTAGTTGAGATGTCTAATGGTTGCATCTGTTGTACGCTTCGTGATGATTTGATTGTCGAAGTACAAAAGCTGGCTGCGGAAGGGCGATTTGATTACATCCTGATTGAATCCTCAGGCATTAGCGAACCTGTACCAGTGGCACAGACCTTTACCTATGCCAATCCCGAGTTGGATATTGATTTGACTTCGCTTGCTCAATTAGACACGATGGTGACTGTTGTGGATGCTGGGCGTTTCTGGCATGACTTCTCTTCTGGTGATAGTCTGATGGACCGCAACCAAACGGCTGGCGAAGGAGATTTCCGCGATATTGTGGATCTGCTTATTGATCAGATCGAAACTTGTGATGTCTTGCTGCTTAATAAGTGTGATCTGTTGAAAGAAGATGAACTCAACAAGCTTGAAGCTGTGCTCCGTAAGCTTCAACCGTCTGCCAAGCTGATCCGCACGATTAACGGCGTAGTAGATCCGAAGGAAATTCTGAATACCGGATTGTTTGATTTTGAGAAAACAAGCTTATCCTCTGGTTGGATCGCGGAGCTGAATAAAGAGACCCATACCCCTGAAACGGAGGAATACGGAATTTCTTCCTTTGTTTATCGCCGGAGAACACCTTTCCACCCGCAAAGATTAAGTTTTTTCTTTAGCAACTGGCCGGAAGAGGTCGTTCGGGCAAAAGGTGTGGCATGGGTAGCTGCAAAAGGTGATCTTGCAGCTACTATAAGTCAGGCAGGACCTTCTATTCAGTTCGGACCTGCTGGCTACTGGTTGGCTACAATGCCTAAGGATCAGCAGCTGGAGGTACTGGAAAGCGAACCTGAGCTGCAGGCGAAATGGGACGAGCAGTGGGGCGATAGAATAAATGAAATCGTATTTATCGGTGTAAATATAGATCAGGCACAACTCGAAGCCAGATTGGACAGATGTTTGCTGACGGTGGAGGAGCTGAAGCAGGATTGGACAAAGTTCAACAATCCACTTCCGTGGCCTGTTGAAGAACTCCTTGCGGCTGCTGAGGAATAGATACTTAGTAAATTAGCGATGGAAATCCGGAATCCAGAAGGTGGGATTCCGGATTTTTGCTGTATGAAAAAGAGGTCTAATAGTTATTATTACGATTAATTTTTAATTTTGGGTTTACAAATCGTAATGATTACGATATTATCAAATTTGTTAAATCGTAATACTTACGATTTAATCCGAGATGGACATAACATCAGTCAGAAGGGAGGCGAGGCACGATGATCCTATCATCCATGCGGAATGTAGTGTTCGGGTATGGGGATGAAGCTGTCCTTGATAACATTTCATTAGATATTCATACCGGACAGTTTATTGGTATAACGGGACCCAATGGAGCTGCTAAGACCACCCTGCTGAAGCTAATGCTCGGCCTGCTTCGTCCATGGAGTGGAACGGTTCAGTTGAATAAAGAGTTATCAGATAACGGAAAGATGGTTATCGGCTATGTTCCACAGCAGGTAGCTTCTTTTAACGCAGGATTCCCAAGTAAGGTGATCGAACTGGTTCGCTCGGGTTGTTATCCAAGGCTGGGATTATTTAGACGCTTTACACCTGAGCAGGACGAGATCGTCGAGCAAAGTTTAAAGCAGGTGGATATGTGGCATTTGCGAGACCGGAAGATAGGAGAACTGTCAGGCGGCCAGAAGCAGCGGATTTGCATCGCTCGAGCATTGGCACAACAGCCGCAGATATTGGTTCTCGATGAACCTACTACGGGAATGGATCTGGACAGTCGCATTGGGTTCTATAAGCTGATGCGCCATGATGTCAGTGAACACGGCCGGACCGTAATCATGGTGACGCATGGCCTGGAAGAGACCAGTTCCTATCTGGATACGTTGATCAGCCTGGAACGAAAGGAGAATGAGGGTTGGCAATGTTTAGTTACGAATTCATGCAACGTGCATTTTGGGCCGGTGGTTTAATTGGCATTATTGGTCCGCTGCTCGGGGTATATCTCATGCTTCGCCGTCAGGTCCTAATGGCGGATACCCTCTCTCATGTTTCGCTTGCAGGAGTAGCACTAGGCTCAATACTTCAGCTTAATCCGGCACTAAGTGGTTTCATGGTGGCGATTCTCGGTGGTATTGTCATCGAACAGCTTCGACGTTCTTATCGTACATATAGCGAGCTTCCGGTAGCTATTATTATGACCTCTGGATTAGCATTGGCAGTTGTACTTATGAGCTTAAAGCAGAATTTAAGTAAAAGCTTCAGTTCCTATCTGTTTGGTTCCATCGTTGCGGTCAGCGACACTCAACTAAAGATTATCGCTGCGGTTGCTGTAATCGGTCTGGTCTATTTTATTGTGTTACGCAGATCTTTATATAATCTGACCTTTGATGAAGAGACCGCTAGTATTAGTGGAGTTCATGTGGGCTGGTTATCATTTTCGTTTGCTGTACTAACTGGAATGACAGTAGCCGCTGCGATGCCAGTTGTTGGAGTGCTGTTAGTCTCAGCGCTTATTGTTTTGCCAGCTTCGATTGCTTTGCGTATAGCGTCTGGTTTTACGACAGCTATATTGATCTCAATCGGCGTAGGGTTACTCGGCGTTTTTAGTGGCCTAAGTGCCTCCTATTACATCAATACACCGCCTGGTGGGACGATTGCTCTTATACTGCTATCGTTTTTATTAATCGCAATTTTGGTACAGAAGCTGATTCAACTAAGAAATCGTCGGCGAATTCATAAAACTATTTCCAGAAAAGGAGTTACACCTCTCAATGAAATTTAGAATCCATCATTTAGCCATTTTGTCCCTGTCCGCGTTACTTATTGCCGCAGGTTGCGGTAATAATAATGCTAGTAATTCTTCTACTACTACGAATGCTTCTGGAGCCGCAGAAGCCACAGCCCTTCCAGAGTCATCTAAACTAAATATTAAAGTCAGTTTCTATCCAATTTACGAGTTTACCAAAAATGTGGCAGGAGATCTGGCGGACGTGGAAGCACTCATACCGGCAGGAATCGAACCCCATGATTGGGAACCGACTGCACAAGATATGGCAGAAATCTCAGATGCGGATATGCTGATCTATAATGGCGCAGGAATGGAAGGCTGGGTAGACCAGGTGCTGGAAAGTGTATCTGGCACTCCGTTAATTACTGTAGAAGCGAGCAAGGGTCTGGACATCATGGAAGGCACGGAAGAGGAAGAAGCTGACCACCACCATGAAGAAGGAGAACATGCTCATGAAGAAGGAGAGCATGCTCATGAAGAAGGGGAGCATGCTCATGAAGAAGGGGAGCATGCTCATGAAGAAGGAGAACATGCGCATGAAGAAGGAGAACATGCTCATGAAGAGCATTCGCATGATCACGGTGGATTAGATCCGCATGTGTGGCTCAATCCTACACTAGCCATTCAAGAAGTGCGTAACATTGAAGCAGCTTTAGCTGCTGCCGCACCTGAACATGCCGAGGATTTTAAGACAAATGCAGATGCTTATGTAGCTAAGCTGGAGCAACTGGATCAAGAATTTAAGGACGGTCTTAAGGATACTAAACGCAAGGATTTTATCACTCAGCATGCGGCTTTTGGTTACCTTGCCAAGCAGTATGGATTAACTCAGGTCCCGATTGCCGGACTATCTCCGGAGCAGGAGCCTTCTGCCGCAAATATGAGTAAGATTGTGGAGTTTGCGAAAGAGCATAAAGTGAAGACGATTTTCTTCGAGACACTTGTATCCTCCAGTGTGGCAGACACAATAGCAAAAGAGATTGGTGCCAAAGCAGCCGTTCTAAACCCAATTGAAGGATTAACAGAGGAAGATCGCAGTCAAAACCTGGATTATTTAGGAATCATGCGTCAGAACCTGGAAGCCTTGAAGAGTGCATTGAACGAGTAGATTTAAAGGATGGAAGGAGAACGAACATGGCCAAGAAATCTAAAGTTGTGAAAGAATTGAAGAGACAAGCACTAGTCGCCAAATACGCTGTTAAAAGAAAAGAACTAAAGGAACAAGGGGACTATATGGCTTTGCAAAAGCTGCCACGTGATTCCTCCGCAACTCGTCAAAAAAATAGATGCCAAGTGTCTGGCAGACCTCGAGGTTATTTGCGCAAATTTAATGTTTCCCGAATTGTATTCCGCGAATTGGCGCATAAAGGCCAGATTCCGGGTATTACCAAGTCGAGTTGGTAAATGAGAACGGCCAATCCTCCGTAGTTTAGAGGATTGGCCGTTTTTGCTGCTCATCCATCATGGACTTTAGAAAATTCGGCTATGCTAAGAATAGGAAAATGATTTATCATAGAAGGAATATATTTCTATTTAATATGGAGGTGATGCAAATGAGCTATACCGATACTTTTATTCGTGTAGCAGAGGACTGCCCTGAGGAAATCGGAGTTCCTCCGATGTCTTGCCGAACACTCCCGCCTGCACGTGTGATTCAATATGAACTGTTAATTAATGAGCCCTACAAATACAATCATGAAGAACTTCTGTACGAGGTTCATGTGCGCCATAAACAAATTCCACAGGAAGAACGTTTGGTCCGTAAGGAAGAAATATGGAAAGAACTATTTTCCAAAAACCATCCTTGTCTAAGGGCTTCACTGCTGCCAAAGCGTTTTGGTTGGGGTATTCATTATAACGGTGAGGGGAAAATAGCTCTCTATGGCAAAGAGTCTCCCGAATATGACTATTTTACCTCCCAAGGGGAGGGAGCTGTGAAATTACTGCCTGCGATGCGTAACAAACGTGCTTCAAAAGGAGCGGATTAAGCTGTATAAATTCATAGAAGAAATCACACTTAATACTTGGCCGGCGGAGCAAAGTGTTCTCCTGCAGGGCTGGATTCTACGTACGGCAGCTGGTTATACAAAAAGGGCCAATTCGGTCAATCCATTATACGGGGCTGACAGCTCTCAGGTTGATCTCGCAGAACAAATCAAGCTTGCGGAGCGGTATTATGAGCATGCTGGACTACAGCCAGTGTTCAAAATAACCCCCTATATCCAGCCGGCAAAGCTTGATGAGATGCTTGCGGATCGCGGTTATACAATTGTCGAGCCTTCATCGGTAAGGCTTCTTGATCTGGGGGGCTTAGCGAGCCCCGATCTGTGTTATACGGTTCAGATGCAGGAGAGCTTGACTGAAGAGTGGCTGCACGCCTTCAGTGAGCTTACCGGGTTGTCTGGCAAGAACCGGGAAACCTTAACTAGAATGTTGTCTGCATCACATTTGCAGCAGGGTTATGTCCTGTTGTTTAATCATGGTGTTCCTGCCGCCTGCGGACTTGGTGTGATTCAGAATGGATACTTGGGTCTGTATGATATTGTCACTTCCCCTGCTCATCGTAGAAAGGGAATGGCGGAACAGCTGCTGCTAGCGTTGCTTAATTGGGGTAGAGCAAAGGGAGCAACAACTTCCTTTCTGCAAGTTGTGCAAGCGAATACGCGGGCTTCAGCCTTGTATGACAAGCTGGGTTTTAAGGAGATTTATCAGTATTGGTATAGAGTGAAAAACTAGCTGAGGAGGGGATGCGGTGAGAAAATTAGGATTAAATCTCCTGATCATTAGTGTGTACTGTTTTCCATTTGTATATTTCGCGATGGATAAAGATTTCAATAATGGTTCAATGGTTGGTTATTTAATGATGATCGTCATAACATCGCTAATAGCTTTTTTGGGAAAATGGTCTAATAATATAATTGCTGTAGTCATTGGGAATATCGCTTCTGCGTTTGTTTCGTATTATTTTATTAGCAAATTGTCAGGAGAAGGCGGTTGGGACGGGACGTTTTTCAAACCACTTGGACCTACAGGATCGTTTTTATTTTTTAGTATGCTAAACCTGATCCCTCAATTCCTTGCGATGAAATTAGCGAATAAATTTAAAAAGAAGGTCTAATCTATGTCCGAATACTGGAGTCGAAGATTTGCTCAGGAAGGCATGATCTGGGGGAGTGAACCTAGTCCTACAGCCCAGGCAGCAAGGGAGATATTTCGGCAATATGACGTGAAATCAGTTTTAGTCCCGGGTGCGGGATACGGAAGAAATACGAAGGTGTTCTCAGATGAGTTTAAGACCTTAGGCGTTGAGTTAAGCGAGGATGCGTTAAGGATGGCGGCAGAATGGGATCCCAAGAGCCATTTTATCTCAGGTTCCGTATTAGATACTATTTCTGAAGTACAGGTTGATGCTGTCTACTGCTATGACGTGTTGCATTTATTTCTCGAAGAGGATCGCCGCAGGCTCGTAGCTAATTGTCTGGAACAGCTGCGGCCGGATGGCTTGCTCTATTTTACCAGTTTTTCCGATGAGGATGCGAACAACGGCTGTGGAACACTTTTGGAACCGGGAACCTACGAATACAAAGAGGGAAAATATGCCCATTTTTTTAGTGATGAAGATTTAAGACAACATTTTGCAGGTACGAAAATAATTACGACCGGCTCATGTGTGGAGACTTTATGTGGGCCGCTTGGAAAAAACCATCAATACATACTGAGATATATAGTCGCACGTAAATCTGCACTTAGCAAATAATATAGGGAGGAACTCCCTATAATTTCGTTGAATATCCGTAGAATCGGCTATATCAAATGAATTATAGGGACTTTTTCCCTAGACCTCTGCTCGATGATCAGGAATACCTTATTTACACAAATTTACCTTGACCCGGTAGCGCCATTTCTTTGAAATTTTTGCATAAATGAGCAAGCTGGGTAGACAGCTCCTCACCTTCCATGGGT
Organism: Paenibacillus sp. FSL H3-0329; assembly: GCF_037963285.1. Taxonomy (NCBI): domain Bacteria; kingdom Bacillati; phylum Bacillota; class Bacilli; order Caryophanales; family Paenibacillaceae; genus Paenibacillus; species Paenibacillus sp. FSL H3-0329. The sequence continues at coordinate 2,368,884 of NZ_CP150150.1, forward strand.
ACTCCATGTCCCGAAAGAACAAGATGTGGATTCAGCAAGGCAAGGGTACGGACTGATTTCTCGGCATCTTCCCAGTCTGTCGTGAAATAAGAGGGTGGGCCATGCACCACCTGATGCTGCGTAGCCACTGCAAATACGGATTCCTGTTTGACCGTAAGGAACGTATCACCAGCGATCAGGACTCTATCCTCAGGCCTGAACAGGGAGATATGCCCGGGACTATGTCCAGGGGTATGGATCCATTCCCAGCCCTTCGCACCAGGGACAGTCCCGTCTTCCGGCAAGGGGTGAACGGCTGAACCAAGATCAATGCCATGATGTGAAAATAAAGGGGATATCATGCTCATAAGCCCGCCGCCTACGGCCGGATCGGCTGGAGGGTAATCTTCTTTACCTGTCAGAAAAGGTAGTTCTAGCGGATGAGCATATACAGGCACGTTCCATTCCTCAACAAGCCTTTTCACACCCCCAATATGGTCAAAATGCCCATGCGTCAGGATAATTGCCACCGGAGGCTTATCATAATGCTCCGTAGCAAAATCAATAATATTGCCTGTATATGAGCTAAGACCAGTATCTACAAGAACCCAATCCGAAGAGGGCTGGCCAATTAATGCGACATTTACAAACATAGTGCGAAGTCCAATGACACCAGGGGCCACATTCCAAGTATCGGTATAGCCCTTTGACAGTATTCCGTTAAGTTTCATCTTGCGCCTCCTGACCCGTTCTTTAGTACTACACAATGTATCTACATACAGTAGTATGACCTCTTTTTAAGAAAAAAAGGTATGGCAAATAACCCTTCTCATGATTTCTTGAAGAAGGGCTGTGTTAAACGTGTTCTGTGAGAGGATTGTATTAGAGCGTTCCGCAGTCTGCAAATAGAATATGGCGTGGAATCCGAAAGAAAGCTTCGGCTTTTTCCTGCAGAGCAGGGGTCGGCAGATGGCTGTTGTGGAGCCATTTCCGAAACGTTCCGGGATGGACGCCTATCCAAATACTTACATCCGTTACTGAGAAATCGTAAACCATACAAAGTCCGGTCAGGATAACATTGCTGCGCGGTGAACTGGTAATACTTCTTTTCATAAATCGTGAGGGTGTAGGCTGACATACAATGGGGCTTTGACGAATCAATGCTTCATTGAACAGAATGTGGGGTGGGTACCCCAATAGGCGGCAGGTCTTGTCAATGTTATTGTTGGAAGGGATACGACCTTCGTATACCCAAGCGCTTACACTGCGTGAGGATATACCAAGCTCTTCTGCGAGTCGTGACAGCTTGATATCCTTAGCCATCAATACAGCAAGCAGCACACGGTTTCTAATCTGGCTGCGCTTTGGACGGCGAAATCTTTTGACTCGAACGCCTTGTCCAAGGTATTTGCGATTGATCAGAGACCACGCCTGGATATTATGAGTTTCTTGTTGGTTATTAGGCATAATTCCTCCGATTTTTTAAAAATATACTACAACACTTTCTGGTATATCGGCAATGGTTAATGCTGCTATTTCTGACAACACTGTTTAAGTTTCTTTCAGAACAGCTACGCTTATGATATATTTTTAATATCTAATTACAATATTACATTAGGGAGCGATATAGAATGATCAAACATATTGTGTTTTTCAAATTAAAAGATCGGTCCGAAGAAAGCGTAGCGGCAACGGTAGCGGTATTGCGTAATATGGAAGGCAAGATTCCGCAGCTTCTCTCCATCGAGGTGGGTGCTGACATCATTCATTCCGATCGTTCCTTTGATATTGCTCTAGTCACAGAAGTGGCTTCTCTAGAGGATTTACAGGCGTATCAGGTTCATCCGGCTCATAAAGAAGTTATTGCTCACATTAATGAAGTCAAAGAGCTCTCAATTGCTGTAGATTACGAAATTTAAGCTGCTGCTTGAATATAGTATCATCATTTTATACCGGAAGCGGTGACAGGAATGCGTGAGCTTGAGTATCCAATGGAAGCGTTAACTTATTTAGTCGTTTTTCTCGGAGCATGTTTCGTAATGTTCTTCTGGCTGAAACGCCGTGGCAAACGCGGTAAGTAGAGATTAGGACGATTCTCTAACTATTATCGATATGGGGGTATTGCTGTGTATTATGTCAACCGCAATCAAATCGAAACCATTCTTGCTCAAATCCCTGATATTACCGCTGGTCTTCGGACTGTAGCAGCTTCCTGGGATGGTACAACACTAACCGGACTAATACAGGAACGCAGCCTCCATCTGGCAATAGAGGTTGTAACAGACGTTGGTAGCTGTCTCATTGACGGGTTTATTATGCGTGATGCTGGAAGTTATGAGGATATAATTTCTATTATTCATGAAGAGAAAGTGCTAGGTCAAAGTGAGATTTATGAAAGATTGATAGAATTAGTTGCTCTGCGTAAGCCACTCGTTCAGGATTATTATGCCTGGGAGAGAGGTGATCTGCATCCACTTACCCCCATTCTTTCGGAAGTGCTTGAGCAGTTTGCCGTTGAGGTACGGAAATATTTGGACCAGGAGCTTGGAGCCAGTGTACCGCTATAATAGCATAGGATAGAATCACATAGAATAGGCGATAGCCGTGAAAGAGAGGGGTTCCTTTATGATGAAGATGGGGCAGGAAAACGGATCGACAAGACAAATGATTATGACGCTCCTGAAGACGAAAGGAACACTGACCATCGGCGCGCTGGCAGAAGAGTTGGGAATTACAGAGATGGGTGTCCGTCGTCATGTGCTTCAGCTGGAGCAAGAAGGGCTTGCAAAGACAAAAGTGGTCCGGCAAGCGATGGGGCGGCCTTTACATATGTACTCATTAACGGAGAGAGCCGAAGAATATTTTCCAAAAAGTTATCACAACTTGGCTTTGGAGCTTCTGCGTGAATTGGATTACGGCAGTGGACTGGATGCTGTTAATACATTATTTGAAGGCCGCCGCCGCCGGATGCTCGCTCAGTATGCTCCGATGATGGAACGGCGCAATTTGGAAGAACGCGTCGCCGAATTATCTTCTATCCAAAATGCCGGTGGATATATGGCAGAATGGAACCGTGAAGAGGATGGCTCATATGTCATAAGGGAGTACAATTGCCCGATTCGCCAAGTGGCTACCCAGTATCGTAAGGCTTGCCAATGTGAGCATAGTCTTTTCGAAGAACTGCTGGATGCTAAGGTAACACGTAATGAATGTATGGCAGAGGGCGGCCATTGCTGCCGCTACGCTATCGTACCCAAAAATGTTACAGACAAAACTTCTGAAAAGTTATAATAATTAGTCACAAGACAATCCCCTGCTGCTTATGATATAGCAGATATAGGCATTAGCCCGGTAGAGCGGGGAGCAATGAATTTAAAGGAGAGATGAAACGATGAAAAAGGACACCAAAGGTTTATTATGGGGCGCTTTAGTCGGCAGTGTGGTTGGATCGGTGACAGCATTGCTGTTCGCGCCTAAACCAGGTAAAGAGCTGCGCAAGGATATTGCAGAAGGAACTACCGCTGGTATTGAAAAGGTTCAAGAACTTGCCGTTCAAGCGGGAGATAAGAGCATTGAGATTTATGACAAGGCAAAAGATTCGATTGGGCATGTAGTGCATGAAGTTCGGGAATGGAGCAAATCATGTGCGAATGCTGTTGATGAAGAAGAAAAAATTACAGTAACTGTCAGCGGCATCGCTACAGAAGAAGCTGTAGAAGCAGTTGACGCTGTAGAAGCTGTTGAAGAGGCTGCTGCCACTTTGGAAGTGGAAACTGAGTTGGTTGAGGCCACTATAAGTGAAGATGTAAGTGAAGAAGCCAGCTTTGAAGAAGTCGTTCAAGATGACAAGGTTAATAAAGAAATTCTATAATGGAACCGTGGTTTAAATCCTCTGTTTCAGTGGTAAAAGAGTACTCATTCTCTTATAATAGAGCCGCTTTTTCGCATTGGGCGGAGGGTGGCTTTTTTAATTAGTTTGCACCCGCTTGTTAAATGATGGAAGAAGACTAGTCTTGAACTCAGAGGGCAAAAGGAGTAATATCTGCAATTGGGGCTGAAAGCCAGGTACATTTTGTTTTCACCTTACATAAGCTACACAAAACAAGTAGAAGGAAGCGGTGTGTTCGTGCAGCAAGCTATAGCAATATTAGACTCAGGTGTGGGAGGGTTAACAGTTGTCAAAGAAGTGATGAGGCAACTCCCGCGGGAGAAGATCATTTATTTCGGAGATACTGCCCGAGCTCCGTACGGACCCCGTTCGACCGAGGAAGTACAACTGTTTACTGAACAAATTGTAGATTATTTGATCCAGTTTAATCCTAAAATGATCGTTATCGCTTGTAATACCGCAACAGCTGCGGCACTCGATTATATCTCAGCTAAGGTCTCCATCCCTGTAATTGGGGTGATTCATCCCGGAGCCCGCGCAGCAATTAGCGCAACCAAAAGCGGACATGTCGGCGTGATCGGTACGGTAGGAACTATCAACAGCGGTGCTTATACTAACGCATTAAAGCAGTTGTCCCCTTTTGTTGAGGTTGTAAGTCAAGCCTGTCCAGCGCTTGTCCCACTCGTCGAGCAAGGCAAGTTCCGCTCAGAGAAAAGTTACGATATCGTAGAAGAGGCACTAGAAGGCATTAAAGACACTAACATCGATACTTTAATTTTAGGATGCACTCATTATCCATTTCTTGTAGAACCCATTGGTGAGACTATGGGATCGGGAGTCAAGCTGATCAGTTCTGCAGATGAGACCGCTCGTGAGATCAGCACAATTTTATATGATAAAGGCAAGCTGTCCATCGGGGATGAAAGTCCAATTCACCAGTTTTTCTGCAGCGGTGATGCTGAGATGTTTCAAAGCATCGCGCGAGACTGGCTTGGAGAACAAATTAGACGCACCCCAGTAGTGTGGCAAGTATCCACGTTATAAGCAGGAGCAATGTTGAATTGAATAGGGACAAACTCCATGGGAGTGTAAAAGAAAAACAGACTGGGAAAGCACATTTCCCAGTCTGTTTTTTTGAAATATAAGCACTTATATGCTGCGGAACTGTAATATCCTTATTTTTCATGAGAAACGGTTGCCATCTATAAAGGGCGATGACGTTGTTTTTTCTTGTGATTCATTTCTCCTTCATGCCGGGTAGTGGCGCTTGCATACAATAGAGTTAAGTGCTGTATGCCGCTGTTTTTGTATTGCTGTATCAGCAATTTAAGGCCGAGAGGATGAGACCTAATGCGACAATATATTGCAAACAGGGGAGATACCGTAAGCCGAATTGCCGCTCTACATGGATTAACTCCTGAGCATGTTATTCAAGGTAATCCATGGGTTGGGAGACAATCTTATTTATACCCAGGTCAGGTTTTATTTCTGCCATCTTCGCCGCGTAAAAGGTATGCTGTGCAGGAAGGGGACACTCCAGAACGGATAACCTCATTATTTAAGGTGAATTTAGAGGATTTGGAGAAGCTTAATCCTGGTGTGACCTCAGGGCGCTGCTGTACACCTGGAAAAATACTTGTCATTCCACCCCCAATTCCAGACCGCGTGGTGTTTCTGCGCGGGGAGTACGGTCCGGCTGAGGTTGAGAGCGACATTGACAGCTTGCTTGTCCAATACCCGTTTATACAAGCAGCCACAATAGGCACGAGCGTGCTCGGCAAGCCGCTCCATGTACTCAAGATCGGGAATGGCACTCGTCATCTGCATGTTAACGCCGCTTTGCATGCCAATGAATGGCTGACTTCGCCATGCTTGATGTCCTTCATAGAGGAGTATGCAACAGCTTATGCTGAAGGCTTGGAATGGAATGGACACAGTCCTGAGGTTTGGTTCCAAAACTGGACATTATGGGTCGTGCCTATGGCTAATCCAGATGGCGTGGAGCTGGTTCAGGAAGGGGTTTTGCCAGACCATCCGTTTTATGATGACCTCATGAAATGGAATGGTGGACGAAGCAGCTTCCGGCATTGGAAAGCTAACATCCGCGGTGTGGATCTTGGGGATCAATTTCCCGCTCATTGGGAAGAGGAGCGGGAACGTCGGGGAGTAAGGCTGCCCTCACCGCGGGATTACAGCGGCCCTGAGCCGCTGAGTGAGCCAGAAGCAGCCGCTCTGGCTGCCCTGGCTGAGGCAGCGCCTGGCGAAGCTGCAGTGTCTCTGCATAGCCAAGGAGGAGAGATTTATTGGAACTACCGGGGGTATGAACCTCCCGAGAGCCGTGAATTAGCCGCGCAGCTGGCAGTTGCGAGCAGTTACCGGGCAGTGGAGCTGACTGGAAGTGATGCCGGATATAAGGATTGGTTTATTCAGACCTTCCGCAAACCTGGATTTACGGTGGAGCTGGGGATCGGCAAAAATCCGCTGCCACTAGCAGATTTTGAAGATATGGCCTTGGAAACAGGACTTATATTGGCAACGCTCCTTTCTAATGTGAAATAATTATGAAACATTTGCAGTAAACTTGCGTAAAATAAAACATGGGGTATGGCCGCTGTCGTCACTACACGTTATCCGCGGCTGTATCCTTTTTACTTGGGAGGAGGGTCACCATGAAACTGAAAAAAATACTGTCACTAAAACAATGGTCCCATATCTTCAGTAGCTCCTGGCAATACATCCGCTCCCCTAAAGTAGCAATGGGGGACAAGCTGTTATTTACAATTCCAGTACTGCTCTATTGGGTCTTGCCGGACTTCATGCCATTTATTCCGATCGATGATATTGGAGTGACCATGCTGCTAATGGGCTGGTTCGTGTCACGAATGGGGCGGAAATATCCTACACTTCAGCAGGGTGAATAGGATCGCACCACACATTTTCGACAAGAACTTCAGAGCTAATTAGCTAATATAGTTGCTTTTAGATGTCATTTACCTTTAAAATAAGTAATTGAGTATTTAATTTTCGGACTAGGAGATGGAATATAGATGAAGGTCAAAATTACCCGCAATGCGGCTAAAGTGATAAAGAAACAAATGGAGCTTGAAGGAAACAGCGAGTTGAAGCTGCGCGTAGCAATTACACATGCACACGGTGATCATGCTCACTACGGACTGGACTTGGACACGCCTAAAGAGAACGATGTTGTAGTGTCGACAGATAAGGAAATCGATGTTATTCTTGATCCGAGTCAACCACTCCTTGATGGCGTGGTCGTTGATTATTTGTATCTTCCACAAGAAGGTTTTGTCATTACGAATCCCTCTAAAGGTAATCACGGCGATCACTAAACACTCGCCTGTAAATTTCGAACACAAAGAAGGGTTGCTCCATGGCTAACGAAATACAAGTGTGCGATGAATGTAATTTCATGAAGTTGAAAAGTATTATCCCTAAGCTGCAAAAAATGGCACCTGATGCCGAGATCAAGGTCGGCTGCAAGTCGTACTGCGGTCCATGTGGCAAACGGGCTTTTGTTTATGTGAATGGTCGTTATGTGAGTGCTCCAACGGAGGATGAAGTGTTGAAGAAAGCAGAAGCTTTTATCAAACAGCCCTCCGTTCAGAAATAATACTGAGTTCTTATCAACTAAGATAATAGGGTCGATCCCTCTTCATTCTCAGAATAAGTAAAAGTAAACAGAGCAGCGATTCTCCTGTTATTTGGAGGATCGCTGCTCTGTGTTTTTTGGTCATTGGTGGCTTACTTCAATCGTGTCCATCATCCCATCATTTCTCCGTCTCCTCATCTCATCGACCCATCGTCCCATCATCTCACCATCTCATCATCCCACCGTCTCCTCATCTCCTCATCCCATCATCCTATCATTCCACCATCCCACCATCTCCTCATCCTACAAGGGTTACGGACTCAGATGACGTTATTTGCGTGTTTTTAGCTGTTAATGCAAGATTTCGGACCCCATGGACGCTATTCCTCAGAAAAGAGGCTCATATCGGCGTTTTTCAGGCTAATAGCTGCTCTGGAGTCCGTTAGCATTCCAAACCTCGGATATTGCTGGGTTTAAGGTCAGCTGTGTCCGTTAGTGAGATACTTCGCGTATCTAAGTCGGAAAACCCAACGTGCTTCCAACAACGATCAGGAGTGAATGTCCAACATAGAGAGGATGTCGCAGCAGCCCTTTTCGATAGTTTTGTGGACAGTCTCTTCATTTACCGGGATATAAGCTTAAGGTGCAGATTGTGTATTCTTAAGCTTTTTGATTCCATCATATTTCATGATATCGTCGGAGATCTGTAGGCGGAGCTTGCTGGTCTCATACCCGATGCTGCACTCCCCTACGTCCACGGCTTCGCGGCTTTCGAGGCTATAACAGGTTCCGCTGGCAAATTGCCCATTCTCGCTGGGGAGATAAGACAGCTTTGCATCGGCATAGGCGCCGGATCGCAGCGTTACAAGACGCTCATGCCCGCTAAACAGATTATTGCCCATGAGATAATAAGGATCACGTGAGATCCCGAGCAAATGGAGCAAGGAAGGTGTAAGATCCAACTGACCAGCTGGAGCTGAATCTAGGACAGAGGCGTTAAAGCCTGGCAGATGAATGAGCAAGGGAACCTGATGCATTATTTGCTGCATATCGAGTGCGCTAAGGCTTTTGCCGAGAAATTGTTCGTAATAAGCGATCTCCTGGATCGAATTATCATGATCTCCATAGAAAGCAACAAGGGTATTATCCCACAGCCCACGCTGCTTCATCTCTTTGACCATTTCCCCTAAAGCTTCATCCGTATAGTGAACAGCCTGCAAATAATCTCCTAAGATCGTGCCCTTGAACTCTCCAGTATCAAGCCCTTGTTTATCTGCAGGGAGAGAATAAGGATGATGGCTGGATAGTGTAGTCAAAAATGAATAAAAGGGCTGCTGTATCGTTTCTGAAGTGTCCATAATATCGAGGGATTGCCGCAAAAAAGAATTGTCACCCAGAGACCAGCCTAGAGGTTCGTCTATTGTATAGTCTTTTTTGTTATAAAAATGGTCATAACCCATCGCGTTATACATAATCTGCCGATTCCAGAAGCTACCTTCGTACGCATGAAAAGCATTGGTACTGTAGCCCTTTGATTTCAAAATAGCAGGCAGCGTGTCAAACTGATGATCCGGGTAACGGACAAATACCGAGCCGGAGACCAGCGGGTACAGGGAAGCGTTGGACGTGAAATCCGCATCGGAAGTTCGGCCTTGTGAGGTCTGATGGTAGTAATTGCTGAAATAGGTGTTTTCTTTGATTAGAGCGTTCAGATTAGGCGTGATCTCCTGGCCGGATATTGAGCGTCCAACTACAAAGTTCATAAAAGCTTCAGCTTGAATAACAACAATGTTGCTTCCGCTGTATTCTCCAAAGCTGTCATTATTGGCACTTTGCTCAGTGTTTTGTTCATTGAACCAGAGCTGCATCGAGGTGGCTTCTTCTTGTGAAAGCTCGGGCTGCGGACCAAGATGATCTTTAGCATATAAGTAAATATCATAACCGTGAAAACCGATTAGTCCGGTTACGTTATACATGGCGAGACTCCACCAGTTGCCAGTGAATAGATCTTTAGCCCAGGTAGTAGCGTAGGTGTGGATAGGTCCAAAGGTCAGCACGCAACCTAGCACCAGAGCAACGATCCCATTCACGCTTCTTTTTAGCGTCCTGCTTAGGCGTGAAGAGCGGCGGGAATAACCGGTTTGAGAATAAGAGTGAGATTGCCCATAACGGCGAGGGACGGCATTAGACAAGTATGTATGGGATTTGCGGCGGTATAATCCTACGCCGATTCCGTATGCAATAAGAAATAGCCAGTCAGCGAACAAATAAAGATCGGAAGGACGCAGTAGGGCGAAGATACTTCCACCAAGCGCATCCATCTGTCCAGCCTGAAACAATACGGGTACCGTGATAAAATCCTTAAAATAACGATAGTAGACGATATCCGAATAAATAAGCAGCGTCAGAAGCAAGTTTATACTTAACAACGTTATCGTCTGTCCCCGGCGGGGAAGCCACAGGGTCCAAAAAGACAATAACATGACTGAACCTACAGCGATCCATTTGTCCTGCTGGTTCATATCTATATTGGGAGCATGCAGCCCACTATGCAGAAATAATAACTTGGCCAGCATGATGCCAAGAAAAAGGAGATAACCGATATATCGGGAGCGAATCACAGAAGCTATTGTACTTGTTACGGTTGTGCTGCTCCGACTTGATGGAAAAACTGACATTTTGAAGCCTCCTAGCACAGAAAATAAATAAAACGAGAAGAAACAACGTTGTTGTCTTTTTTAGATGACAAACGTTTCTCTTAGAAATATAAGAGCGTAAAGGATGGGTGTTAAACTAAAACTGTCTTATACTCGGAGAAAAACGGACACCCTCCTCATACGATACGAGGTAGATGTCCGTTCTGCATTCAAACCAATGGTGATCCTAATTATTTCGGATTTCTAGGTGGAAGTGGACCCAAGTATTGATAATATTGACACTCGATACGTCCGTTATACAGTTTGCGGCGTTTGTCTGCCTTACGACCGTAAAATTGTTCGAATTCCTTGTAAGGGCTAATCGCAAAAAATGACCATGTTGGCAGATATATCATCATTTCACCAAACTGGCGGGTCAGCTTCTCCACTTCTTTGTCATTACTGATCCGTTCACCATATGGAGGGTTGGTGATGATACAACCATATTCTCCTTCAGGTCTTGCTTTGGCGGCAGCCATCACTTTGAAGGTGATTTCTCCGGACAGTCCAGCACTCTTGGCGGCGGCTTCAGCAATTTCAATTGCTTCTGGATCGATGTCCGTACCCGTTAATTGCAAAGGATAATCGTCGCGCACAGCATCGAAAGCTTCTTCGCGAGCCTCTTCCCAAAGATGTTTCGGAATGACTGGCCAATGTTCAGATGGAAATGAGCGGCGTAGTCCTGGTGCAATATTCCAAGCGATCATGGCGGCTTCAATTAACAGTGTTCCCGAACCACAACATGGATCGAACAGCGGCCGATGGCCATTCCAGCGGCTAAGCTGGATTAGTGCAGCAGCCATTGTTTCCTTCAGTGGAGCCTCTGTTGCATGTCTGCGGTAACCACGTTTGTGAAGTGCGGGTCCTGTGGTATCTAATGTGATCAAAGCGATGTCATTTAATAAAATCACTTCGATCACATATCGAGGACCGTTCTCCGGGAACCAGTCTGTATGATACGAAAGCTTCAGCTTCTCGACGATGGCTTTTTTGACAATCCCTTGGCAAGCGGGTACACTCGTTAGTTGTGATTTATGGGACCGTCCTTCAACCGGGAATTCTCCATTCTCTGGAATCCAGTCTTCCCAAGGCAAAGCTTTAACCCCTTCGAATAACTCGTCAAAGGTTTTAGCAGGGAATTGGCCCATTTTAACCAATACGCGGTCAGATGTACGCAGCCACAAGTTACAGCGACAGATATCGATGTAATCACCGCTGAATAATACTCGTCCGTTCTCGACCTTGGTCTCATAACCCAGTTCGTTTAATTCGCGCGCTACCACAGCTTCTAAACCCATAGGGGCAGTAGCGATTAATTGTAATTTGCTCAAATACTCTCAACTCCGTTTAACTTGTAGATAAATACAAAAAGCCAGTACAATAAGAAGAGACGACATTGTCGTCCTTTAAAGCATCCATACAAGTATAGGGGAATGTGGGACACTTCACAATGCCCGGCATTCCATAAATCATAAAATGTTCCCCGTCATCCCTTACTATGAGCAAACGGGGGATCCTCAAAGGAGAATCTTTATGCTTACGCAAGAAGAATACAGTGAACAACTTTATACAGAGGACGAAATTCTGCTTCAAGTAAAAGAAGCAATCGTCCAAGCAGGCATGCCGCCGGTGTCTGTCGAGCCGGGGTACGGAAGACTGCTCACCATGCTAGTTAGACTGTCTCGCTCTAAGCGTATTTTGGAAATTGGCGCACTTGGCGGTTACAGCGGAATTTGCTTGTCCCGCGGTTTCTCTGAAGGTGGCACACTGACATCGCTAGAGCTGAGAGCCGACTATGCCGAGCTTGCCCGACGTAATTTAGAGCTGGCAGGCTTCGGCGATACTACGGAGTATAGAATAGGACCCGCAATGGACAGCCTGAAGGCACTGGAAGCAGAGGGCGCTAGGTTCGATTTCTTTTTCATTGACGCAGATAAGTTGAACTACACTAACTACTTGGAATATGCCATCAAGCTGGCCAATCCAGGAGCGATCATTGCGGGTGATAATATTTTTCTCCGTGGACGGACCTTAAATACAGATAGAAATGGTCCTGCCATCCTGGCTGTGCGCCACTTCAATGAGATGATCGCCACGGATGAACGTCTTATCAGTACATGTCTGCCTGCCTATGATGGATTGGCGCTAGCGATGGTGAAATAGCTGATTAGCGAAATAACCGCGGTGTTGTTACTTTGTACAGCTTCAATCGAACCCAAATCGTATTAACCAGCAGCAAGCAGCCGGATATAATGAAAAGCCCCTCAATTCCGATGTAACCTGATAGAAAGCCGCCCAAGATAGCTCCCAGCATATTGCCTAGCGCCAATGTACTGCTGTTGAAGCCGAATGCGCGGCTTTCTTTTCCGTCAGGGGTATAGGAGCGGATAAGCGCATTAACGCTGGGCAACAGTCCACCCATGAAGACTCCCATTAGGAAACGGACTATAATCAGCTGCCAGACACTAGTTACGAATGCCTGCGGAATTAGGAATAGTGAAGCGCCAATTAACGCATAGGTCAGAATACGATGTGCGCCGACTTTGTCACTTAGCTTACCAAGCAAGGGAGAAGCCAGCATATTGGAGATCCCTGTAACGGCACTGACCATTCCGGCCAAGAAGGCTATATTCTCGGCGGGTCCATTTAATTTTTCTACATAAAGTGGCAACAAGGCCATAGGACTAATCATTGCAAATTGCAGCAGAAAGGTTACACCGAATAGAGCTGGCAGCTGAGGGATTTTGATTAATTCCTTCAAACCTGCGAGTACAGAAACCTGCGGCTCCTGTGCAGCTTCGGCGCGGTCGAATTTTTCCTTAACAAGAAATAATGCCAGGAGAGAGGCGATAAAGAGCAAGGCCCCAACGACATAAAAAATCGGCCGAAATCCGATTAAATCGGCAAGTAAGCCACCAATCAGTGGCCCTAGAATTGTTCCTGCTACAGATCCTGATTGCATTAATCCCATGGAGAAGCCCATACGTTCTTTGGGGGTAGTACCTGACACCAGTGCGATGGAGGCGGGATTGAAGCCAGAGATTGTACCGTTTAAGAGACGGAGCAGGAGCAGCTGTAAAGGGGATTGTGCGAAGCCCATTAATACCATGACAATAGCCATCCCAAAGCTGGAACGCAGCAACATGATCTTACGGCCATACTTGTCTGCAAGCTTGCCCCATAATGGCTGGAATATGAAAGAGGTTAAGAAGTTTGCGGCAAAAATAAGTCCCGCCCAGATTCCAATTTCATGTTCACCCTGGACACCAAGATCCTTCGCAAGATACAAGGTCAGGAAGGGTGTAATCATTGTCATTCCAGCATTCACCAAAAATTGCCCGAACCAAAGCACTAAGAGGTTGACCTTCCAGGTCTCCCATTTCTTCATAGTGCTTTCACATCCTTTCAAAGAATTTCAGAGAATATATGATTCACGGAAAAAATGCCATTTTATCAGTATATCATTTTTTGCAGCTTAATGTGTGCAACACATGTCATAGTAATGTCATAGGATTGTCATTCCAAACTCTTCGTATTAGTTGTTACAAGCTTTTAAAAAGGGCATAATAGTAGATATGCCGATTAAAAAAATCTAATAAAATATAATGGAGATCTTATCATGACCTACAATGACACTTTTATCCGCGCCTGCAGAAAGCAGGACACGGAGCACGTTCCCGTATGGTACATGCGGCAGGCCGGCCGTTATGATCCCGAGTACCGTAAAATTAAGGAAAAGTATTCATTGCTTGAAATCTGCAAGCAGCCTGAGCTGGCGGCAGAAGTAACCATGATGCCCGTTCGCAAGCTGGGTGTGGATGCGGCCATTTTGTATTCCGACATTATGAATCCAGTTGCTTCAATCGGAGTGAAATTCGATATCGTTAAGGATATCGGTCCAGTGATTGAGAATCCGATCCGTAGTGCAGCTGATGTGGAGAGACTAAAACCCATTGATGTAGAGGGTGATCTTAGCCACATTTTGGAAACGATTGCTATTTTGGATAAGGAACTGGACGTTCCTTTGATTACTTTTGCAGGCGCGCCGTTTACAATTGCCAGCTATTTGATCGAAGGTAGACCTTCCAAAGGATATATCCGTACGAAAGAGCTAATGTACAGTGAACCCCGTGTCTGGGAAATGCTGATGGACAAGCTGGGCGATATGATTATCACGTACCTCCGAAGTCATGTGCGGAGTGGAGGAAAGGCCTTCCAATTGTTCGACAGTTGGGTTGGTGCGCTTGCTCCACGCGATTTTGAAACGTATGTGCTGCCGACGGTTTCTCGTATTTTTTCCGAATTATCTGATCTTGATGTACCGAAAATATACTTTCCTGGTGTGAGCTCTGGAGAATTGCTGCCAAGTCTTACGAAGCTTCAAGCAGACGTAATCGGGCTGGATTGGCGTGTTAGCTTGACTGAAGGCCGACGCAGAACAGGCAATAAATTTGCGATTCAAGGAAATCTTGATCCATATTTGCTTACAGCTCCGATGGACCTTTTGAAGGAACGCGCGAAAGAACTGATCGATGAAGGTGTGCTTGAGCCAGGTTATATCTTCAATCTGGGCCATGGATTATTCCCGGAGGCTTCATTAGATAAACTTAGAGAATTGACGGAGTATATTCACACTTATTCTCAGGAAGTATTACAAAAAACGGCTAAGCAACGTTCGTAAAAAATATAAGAATTTATATGTTCCACGCTATTAAATTGTAAAGGGGACGGAATCCGTGACAGTAAAAATAGGTGTTCTCGTCATGTCGTATGGCACTCCTAAGAGCCTAGAAGATGTTAAAGCTTATTACACGCATATTAGACGGGGGAATCCGCCAACAGCGGAGCAGCTTAAAGAGTTAACCGACCGTTATGAAGCAATCGTCGGGGGGGTATTCCCACTGCGGGAGAATACAGACCGGCAAGTAGAAGCTTTACAAGCAGCATTAAATGCGGATAAAGCGGGAGCAGATGTTGAATTTGTCTGCTATCAAGGCTTGAAGCATGCCAGTCCCTTTATTGAGGACGGCGTTGAGGCTATGGCGAAGGATGGCATTACTCAAGCAGTGGGTATTGTTTTGGCGCCACACTATTCCAGTATGAGTGTGGGGAGCTACATCAAGCGTGCACAGGAAAAGGCTGATGCATGCAAGATTGACATGGGTTTTGTAGAGAGTTACCATATGCATCCTGAATTGATCGATGTGTTAAGCCAAAGAGTGTCGGCTAAGCTGGATCAATATATTGAAGCAGGTGCGACCCGTGATGAGATTCGCGTATTATTCAGCGCTCATAGTCTTCCAGAACGTATTCTGGCTATGGGTGATCCATATCGGGATCAACTGCTGGAAACTTCGCAAGCAATTGCAGCTCAGGCAGGCGTAACCAACTGGCAGTTTACTTGGCAAAGTGCTGGTCGCACAGCTGAACCGTGGCTCGGTCCGGATATTCTGGACACGCTGCAACAGCTTAGTAAAGAACAGGTGGAATACGTATTGGTGGCCCCTATCGGATTCGTATCCGATCATTTAGAGGTACTGTACGATCTTGATATTGAGGCAACAGCCGTAGCTTCGGAGCTTGATATGCGTCTTATGCGGATTGACTCACTGAATAGTGATCCCGCATATATGTCTGTATTGAGCGATGTAATTCGTAAACGACTGGAGCAGATGAAGGCCGCTCAATCATGATTGGCCCCACAAGAAAAATTGTTATCATAGGCGGAGGGCTGAGTGGACTCAGCGCCGCCTTTTATATTCGTAAATTTTATAAAGAAGCGGGTATTAAGCCTGATATAGTCTTGCTTGAGAAAGAGAAAAACCTCGGTGGAAAGATTGAAACCTTACATCGCGATGGTTTTGTGATTGAAAAGGGCCCAGATTCATTTCTAGCGGAAAGGGCGGAGATGTGCGAGCTGGCTAAGGAATTGGAATTGGATCACGAGCTGGTATCCTCCAACCCTCTTGCTAAGAAGCGATATATCTTGCAGCGGGACAAGCTTAATCCTCTGCCAACCGGTCTTGTACTCGGTATCCCTACCGAACTGAAACCTTTTTTATCAAGTGGGTTAGTTTCGTTTGGGGGCAAAATACGTGCGATGATGGATTTTATTCTTCCTCCGCGGCGTAATGATGAGGACGAATCGCTTGGTGAGCTTATTGCGCGACGTCTAGGATCTGAAGTGCTGGAGAATTTAACTGAGCCGCTCCTTTCTGGCATGTACGGCGGAGATATACAAAAGATTAGCCTGCAAGCTACATTTCCGCAATTTGGAGAATTAGAGCAGCAGTATGGGAGCCTTATTCGTGGAATGCGCACAGGGCGAAAGAATAAAAAGGCACAGGAAGGTACTACACAGAGTACCTTCCTCACGTTCCGCAAAGGGCTGCAAAGTCTCGTGCATAGTCTGATTTATGAGCTGCATGATGTAGAACAACGGACGGAGTCTAACGTAGTTTCTATTCAGGCTGCTGGGAGTCCTTCTATCTATGAGGTAGAGCTGGAGAATGGCGAACGGTTGCTTGCGGATGATGTATATATCACTGCGCCTAATTTTTCGGCTGCTGACTTACTTCGTCCCCATATGGATGTTACAGCGCTGGAAGCGGTGGATTATGTTTCAGTAGCGAATCTAGTCATGGCTTTTAACAAAAAGGATATTGTTAACGAATATGATGGATCGGGTTTTTTTGTGCCTCGTAAAGAAGGGCGAAATATTACTGCCTGCACATGGACATCTACGAAATGGCCGCATACGGCTCCTGATGATAAGGTGCTCTTACGCTGTTATGTGGGTCGTTCTGATGATGAACAGAATGTTCAGCTGCCTGATGAGGCTTTGACGGAGCTTGTACTTAAAGATTTGCGAGAGATCATGGGCATTACTGCGAATCCAATATTTACGGAAATCACCCGCTTAGAGCATTCCATGCCGCAGTATCCTATAGGACATCTTGATAATATTACCGAATTCCGCAAAGAATTAGCAGCTTCGCTTCCTGGTGTGTATGTCATTGGCGCCGGATTTAATGGCATAGCCATGCCGGATTGCATCAAGCAGTCCAAGCTTATTGCGGAAAGCGTTGCTAAACAGCTAATGAATGAAATGTGAGTACGATGACTAAATAAAACAGTGAAGCGAAGCATGAGGCGCTTCACTGTTTTTCTTTAGTTAGTAAAATTTTCTATTTCTATCGTCTCTCTTATTTGTAGGGTGCTGTGATAGATATGCTATAATAAAAACAATTTGAGAGTAGAGGAGATCACAGAAACCATGTATCCGCCGCGATCGCGTTCTAGACAAAAGAACAAACATAAGAGCAAACGCAAGCGCAGAACGGCCTGGGCTTGGATCAATGCAGGTCTTCTTCTGATGATTACCGTGTTATTGACTTATAGCTTTACGAATGACCCTGACAAGAAAAGCGCCTCACCGCCTCCGGTTGCAGAAGCGACAGCTACGCCTATACCGGAGAGTAGTGATCAGCCTCAGACAGCATCTCCGGTGGTTGCAGTTGCAACGCCTGAAGCTACGGAGACGCCAAGCCCTTCTCCTACGGCAACTCCAGAGCCAACGCCTACACCGCAGGAGGAGCCCGAAGAGATCATTGAAACACAAGCTCCTGAAGCGACAGCAACCCCTGCGAAGGATGAGGACAGCTCGGAAGCAGCAAATAATGATCCAGTGTCTGGTCTGCCGTCAGATGATGACGCGTCTGGTAAGACGGTGACTTTGAATTTTGGTGGAGATGTTATATTTTCCGGGAAAGCTGGAGAACTGCTGGAGAAGAAAGGTTATGATTATTCGTATGCCGCATTGGAGGGTCTGTTCAAGAAAGATGATCTTACGATCTTGAATCTGGAAACTCCAGTGACCACAGGTGGCGTAAGTGCCACTAATAAGCAATTTGTATTCAAAGGATCACCACTCGCTCTGGATGCGCTTAAGTCAGCTGGTGTGGACGCAGTAAATATGGCGAATAATCACACGCTTGATCAAGGAGAGCAAGGCTTGCGGGATACCCTTAACCACCTTGCTGAAAGAGGAATTCCTTATGTGGGTGCGGGGCTTAACAGTAAAGAAGCATATTCGGCGCAATATTTTGAACGTAAGGGCATTAAGATCGCTTTGCTGGGATTCACCCGGGTGATTCCTGCGTCGGATTGGATGGCAGGAAAAAATAAGCCGGGACTTGCCTCCGTATACGATAGTGCAGAAGGACTGAAGGCTATTGCTGCAGCCAAAAAGAAAGCCGATTTGGTGGTCGTAGTTGTCCATTGGGGTAAAGAACGGGTAGAACAATATGATAAAACGCAACAGTCGCTGGGCCATAGCTTTATCGATGCAGGAGCCGATCTTGTCATTGGCGGCCATCCACACGTGCTACAAGGCGTGGAGCCATATAAGGGCAAATGGATTGCCTACAGCACCGGGAATTTTATTTTTACGAGATCTACAGTGCCTGCCACTTGGGAAACTGCGGTTTTTCAGGCGGAATGTAGTGTAAAAGGTCAATGTTCCCTAAAGCTGAAGCCTATGAAAGCCGAGCTAGCACAGCCTGTGCCGATGAACGCAGTGGATGGACAACTTTTGTTAAAAAGAGTAGAAGCTCTATCCGCAGGACGGGTAAAGATCGGCAGCGACGGTAAAGTCACTCAAGTTACCAAATAGGGTTCCTGGGAGGTCCTTATGATGAACAATTTGTGTGTAGCCCATCGAGGGTTTTCCGGTAAAGCTCCAGAGAATACATTGGCAGCCATTCGGATGGCGATTGCCATGCCCTATGTGCACTGGATGGAAATTGATGTCCAGCTCTCCAAAGACGGCGTTCCTGTTGTCATTCATGATTATACGTTGGACCGGACGACCAATGGTCATGGCAAGGTGAAGAACATGGACTGGAAATATATCCGGCGTCTGGATGCGGGGAGCTGGAAAGGGCGTTCTTTTCAGGGCGAGCGGGTGCCTTCTTTGGAAGAGGTGCTGTCACTAGCCTCCGGAAGATTGCGTCTGAATATTGAACTGAAAACAGTGGGAGATATGTATCCTGGCATTGAGAAGACGGTGACGGATCTTATTTCTGCAAAAGGTATGCGGGACGACGTGATCTTGACCTCTTTTGATACTGGAGCATTAAAAAAAGTCAAGGAAATTGATTCCCGTTTTCGCACCGGATTGATCTTTGATTCCAGATTTGGCAATCCTGCACGCAGGCTGCATGAACTGGATTGCTCTTTACTTTCGATTAGCTTCTCGCGTCTGAATCCTAGACTGGCTAAGCTTTTGTCCGAGCGTGGGGTGGAAATTATGGCTTGGACTGTGAACAAAGCGAAAGAGATGCGTCGCTTAGCCGACATGCATTCTGATATAATGATCTGTACAAACCGCCCGGATATATGGGGCGACACCTTTCTGAAGGTATAAATAATCCAAATCGATGGGAAAGAGAGCTGACTGTTTATGTGCGCTGCTGTTAATAATCTATATTGTGTTGGACGCAACTACAAGCTACACGCGGAGGAATTGGGTAACAATGTGCCAGTGGAGCCGCTCATCTTCATGAAGCCCTCACATGCGGCTGTTTCCCTCGATAAAGCAGTAATTAAGCTGCCAAAGGATGCGGGTCAGATTCATTATGAAGGTGAACTTGTACTGCGTATTGCACGTGATTATACACCCGGCATGAGCGTGGAGGATCTGGTAGATGTAATGGCACTGGGACTGGATTTCACGCTGCGTGATGTGCATAATGATCTGCAGAAGAAAGGTTTGCCGTGGACGCCAGCTAAAGGCTTTAAAAATGCCGCACCACTCACCCCTTACATAGCATTTCCAGATAAGGAAGAGCTGGAGGGAACTGATTTTACAGTGGTGAAAAATGGGGTGGAAGTACAACGCGGCAATGTTAAAAACATGATTTTTTCACTTCAAAAAATTGTTGATTTTATCGCCGAGCGCTACGGGTTAGGGAAAGACGATGTGATATTTACAGGTACTCCGGCAGGCGTGGGTCCTACTGTAGCTGGCGACGCTTTCGAGCTGTACTGGGGCGACAAGCTGATGGGGACTTGCCTGATCGGTTAATAGATCTGTTGGAGATGAATCTATGCAGTGGGTTATTGGCGCTTTAGGCGCTTTGATTGTTGCGGGAGCGGCATATTGGAAGCAGTCTTTAAGTCTCTCTGGCATGATTGCCGCGGTAGTGATGGGCACTATTTATTTTGGTGCCGGAAATGCTTTTTGGTTTGGGATATTGCTGATCTTCTTCATCACTTCAAGCCTGCTGTCCAAACTTCATCATGATAATAAAGCAGAATTAGAGCTGACGTATGCTAAGACGGGCCGCCGCGATGCCGGGCAGGTCTTTGCTAACGGTGGACTTGGCATGGTTCTGGTTCTCCTGAATGCGATCTTCCCGCATGAGCTGTGGGGGTTCCTATTTATTGGTGTAATGGCTACAGTAACCTCGGATACATGGGCTACGGAGATCGGAACACTGAGCAAGAAACCGCCTCGTTCTGTCCTTACGGGTAAAGTTCTTGCTGCCGGAGCTTCGGGAGGTGTATCCAGCTTGGGTACGCTGGCGGCAGCAGCAGGAGGCGCACTCATCGGTGCGTCAGCTTGGCTGCTGCGAATGATATCCGGCATGCCGGATCACTCTTTCGTGCTGCTTACCCTAGCAGGACTTGCCGGAGGACTAGTCGGCGCCTTTGCCGACTCTATCCTTGGTGCAACCGTGCAGCAGATGAACCGCTGTACGGTATGCGGCCGCGAAGTGGAAGGCTCACAGCATTGTGGGGCTCCAGCTGTACACGCAAGAGGCTGGAAGTGGATGAGCAATGATGCAGTCAATGCCATCAGCTCTATCCTCGGCGGTGCAGCTGCCTTACTGCTGAGCATGATCATTTAGCATTTGAATTTAAGCTTTGAACGGCACAGTTTAGGGAGGGACCGATGAGTAGCGCATCCAATCAAAAACATACTGCTATTCTGGATGCCGCATACGAGCTCTTCGGTTCAGGTGGATTTTACGAAACGAAGATGTCGGAAGTGGCGGAGCAAGCCGGGATAGCAAAGGGCACCGTTTATTTATACTTCAAGAGCAAGGAAGAATTATTCATGGCAGTGACGCGCCGCGATTGTGAGGGATTTCTCCTGCAATTACAGGAAAGGCTGAAGGCTAGTGATACTTTGGCCGGTAAACTGTCGATCATTGCTAAACATCACCTGAATTATTATTATGAACGCAAGAGGCATACGAAGCTCTTTTTCCGTGCCCCTAACAATAATCCTGAATTAGTGGCGTATATGACACAATTTATGGAGCAATACATGCAAGATGTGGTCAAGGTATTATTAGAAGGTGGAGCATCCGAGCCTGAGCTTATGGCACAGTCCTACATAGGGATGTTGGATCGTTTGAAGATGGATATCTTATTTGATCCGTCTTTTACGGAGGAGGACGCGTATAAACGCGCTGATTTCGCTGCTGGTCTTTTTATTAGAGGGGCCATGATCACCTGAATTTTGGATAGGATGATAGACCGGATAAATAGCATTGGTTAGATGCGGCCGGTTTTATGAAAATATAAGGCAAGCGAGGAAATAGCATGAATATTATGACCGTGGAACATCTTTCCAAGAGTTATGGCGAGAAAGTACTCTTTAGCGACGCTTCATTTGGTATGGACGATCGGGATAAAATTGGCTTGATCGGTGTGAATGGAACGGGTAAATCAACCTTTTTACGGATTATTGCCGGTCTGGATACTCCGGATGGTGGGCAAATTGCCATCGGGAATAATGTAAGAGTACAATATTTGGCGCAGAATCCTCCTTATGATCCTATGAATACAGTTTTGCAGCAAGTGTTCGCCGGGGATGATCCAGACCTTGCTACCATGCGTGAGTATATGGAGACTATGTCCCAGCTTGAACAGCAGCCTGGTAATGCTGAACTGGAAGGAAAACTAGTAAAGATTGGGCAGGCGATCGACGCTGCGGGAACATGGCATTTGGAGAGTGAAGCCAAAAGCGTGCTTACCAAGCTAGGCATCTTAAAGTTTGATGCGCTAATGGACACACTTTCTGGTGGACAACGTAAACGTGTAGCTCTGGCAGCTGCACTGATTACCCCCTCTGAACTGCTGATTCTTGATGAGCCTACCAACCATATTGATACGGATTCCGTGGCTTGGCTGGAGCAATATTTGCAGAAACGGCGCGGCGCTCTTTTGATGGTGACGCATGATCGTTACTTCCTGGAGCGTGTGGCTAGTGTCATGCTAGAGCTAGATGGTGGCCAGCTTTATCGTTATGAAGCTAACTATTCACGGTTTCTAGAGCTTAAAGCCGATCGCGAAGAACGAGAAGCCTCTGCCGAACAGAAGCGTAAGAACCTGCTGCGTACAGAGCTGGCTTGGATTCGTCGCGGTGCCAAAGCCCGTTCAACAAAACAGAAGGCAAGAATCGACCGCTTCGAAAAGCTGAAAGAGAGTACAGGAAGCAGCTCGAACGGTTCGTTGGATATTTCTGTGGCTTCTACACGTTTAGGTCGCAAGATCATTGAAATTAATGACCTGTCGAAAGCGTTGGATGGTCGTCAGCTAATCAAAGATCTCAGCTATATCGCTGTACCCCAGGATAGAGTGGGCATCGTCGGCCCGAACGGCAGCGGCAAATCAACACTCTTAAATATGATTGCAGGTCAGCTGCAACCCGATAAAGGTGAAGTTCAGCTTGGCGCTACGGTTAAGCTTGGTTACTTTACACAAGAGCATCAGGATATGGATGACAGTATGCGTGCCATTGAATACGTGAAGGAAGAAGCAGAAGTGATACGGACAGCAGACGGCAGTGTGATTACGGCTGGTCAAATGCTGGAACGCTTCTTGTTCCCTCCTGCGATGCAGTGGACACCGATCTCGAAGCTGTCCGGTGGCGAAAAGAGACGCTTGTATCTGCTTCGTGTATTGATGGGAGCACCTAACGTATTGCTTTTGGATGAACCTACGAACGATTTGGATATCGGCACATTGGCTGTATTGGAAGATTATCTGGATGAATTTCCGGGTGTCGTCTTTACCGTATCCCATGACCGTTATTTCTTGGACCGTACGATAGATAAGCTGATTGCTTTTGAAAATGGCGATATCCGGATTCATGTGGGCGATTATACGGAATATGAAGAATGGCTGGCCAAAAATGTACCGCCACGCATTGGAGAATCGAACAAAGAAGATGGAAGCTCAAAGCGAAAAGAGGCCGCGGACACTGGCAGCAACCCTGCACCTTCAACGGCTCCCAAAACAAAACTCAAATTCAGCTTCAAGGAACAGCGTGAATATGAGGGCATTGATGAGCAAATTGAGCTTGCAGAGCAACGTTTGACGGATATTAGTGTACAGATGGAGGCGGCTTTTGCTGACTCTGGAAGGCTGCAGGAGCTAGTAGAGGAGCAACGCCTAGCCGAAGCAGAGCTGGAGCGTCTTATGGAACGCTGGACCTATCTGAACGAGCTTGCGGAGAAAATCGCTGGTAAGGCTTAAACCCGTTGGATGGTTTTGAATGAAAATATGGGAGGGCTCTGTGTGGAAGATAAACTTAAAGCTGCCGTAGCCCTACGCAACGCTGGTAAAGCGGAAGAAGCCAAAATGATGCTGTTTGAGCTATATGAGCAGAATGCTGGGGACGCTGAACTTCTATATCAATTGGCCTGGACGCATGATGTGCTGGGTTTGGAGCGGGCGGCAGTACCCTTTTATGAGAAAAGCTTGGCGTTAGGATTACCCTCTGAGCAGAGAGTTGGCGCTCTATTGGGACTGGGCAGCACCTACCGGACACTCGGAGAATACGAGAAGTCAAAAGGTCTTCTGATGCAGGCTGTTCAGGAGTACCCGGAGAATAAGGAATTTCCGGCGTTCCTAGCCA
Organism: Paenibacillus sp. FSL H3-0329; assembly: GCF_037963285.1. NCBI lineage: Bacteria > Bacillati > Bacillota > Bacilli > Caryophanales > Paenibacillaceae > Paenibacillus > Paenibacillus sp. FSL H3-0329. The sequence continues at coordinate 2,392,991 of NZ_CP150150.1, forward strand.
TGACCTTGCACAATCTTGGAGAGCATAGTCAAGCGATGGAGCTGCTGCTTAAGCTGTTGGCAGAAACCTCTGCGGATGAAGGGATAAGAAGTTACAGTAAGGCCATTTCTTATTATTCAGATAAGCTGGAGCAAGTCTGGGATTGATGCTAGCTTTTATATCGCATTAATACTTACGAAGTACTATCCGGACACCACTGACCTTAAACGCAGCATTATTGCACATTTGGAATGTTTACGGACTCCGCAGTCACTATTAGCACAAAAAGCTCCTAATACGTAGCTTTTCAAGCTAATAACGTCAATGGGGTCCGAAACAGTGCCCCATAGGCTGAAAATTGGCGAATAACATCATCTGGGTCCGTAAGCACCAGGCGAAAGTGATGACCACCGGAAATTCCGGCAATGTCTGTTGAAGAACAAGCGAACCACCAATAAAAAAAGAGTAGGGTCCTCCAGTAATTGGAGAATTCTACTCTTTTATTTTTCTACTCTTTTATTTCGTTCCGTCCACAGCAATCATTTGCACTACAGACCGAGAATCGCCGGGTACAATGATTTCCTTCGCATTCATCTGGGAAGAGCCATCTCCGTCCAAGAAGATACCCTCCAGACCCTTGGCAGGAACTGTCTGGAGGATCGCTGAGCGGAAATCTGCCGCTGTTGAGAGCGTTGGGGTAACAATCAGCCAGAGCTTTCCTGTGTTGTCATACACCATGCCTGAACGCAGGCGTTTCTCATCAGCATAAGGAAGATGCTCTTCAGCTACTGCCGCTTCCCATAAGTCTTCGTGTCCCAGATTCATACTAATGCCACCTTGCGCAAAATAATGCTGGCGATCAGTAATCTTCAATTCTTCTCCAGAAGAGACAACCTGTACGGAGAAGCTACGGGTGGCACCATCCCAGACAAGAGTTCCACGTGCGTATTTAGCATTGAACCAGCCAGACCCATAACCCTTCTGGGCTCCGTTGACTGGAGTATCATTCATGATAGCCATGGATAAAAGCGCATCTTGATAGAAAAAACCACCGTTAATCCCATATGCATTAACTTGCCGTAAAGGGACACCCGCGGCCCTGAGCTTAATATCTTCAGGTGAAAGTGACATCATATAGAGCTGCACATTATCTGCACTCACTGTTTCCAAAAAGCTATAGGCGTGAGGAAGACCTTTAAAGGGATCTTCCTTGTGATTTCTAAATACCAGAAACAACGATAGCGCTAATCCCGCTATCAATAACACCAGAAGTGAGACGATAAGTCCCTGTCTGCGTCCCCAGAGCTGTTTCGACTTGCCAGAGCTAACCTCAGTTTGTCCCCACATAAGCAGCGAGAAGCTTAGCAGTGTTCACTACAGCTTGCTTATGCGTGCGTTCCATGGAGTGGGAGGCATGTACACCTGGGCCAATCAATGCTGCACGGATATTGTTTCCGCCTCTGAGCGCTGCGGAAGCATCGGAGCCGTACATAGGATAAATATCAACGGCATAAGGAATCGCGAGTGCCTCTGCCAGTTCAATCAAACGGCCTGTCATAACATAATCGTAAGGGCCGGAAGAGTCTTTTGCACAGATGGATACATCGGTTTCTTTACAGCTGAGATCATCACCCATGGCGCCCATATCGACGGCAATCATTTCATTGATTTCACCAGGAATCCAAGCTGTACCATGTCCCACTTCCTCGTAGTTAGAGATGAGGAAAGAAAGGTTGTGGAGAGGTTTCCAGCCTTCACGTTTAATACTTTCCAGTAATCCAAGAAGGGCAGCCACGCTTGCCTTGTCGTCTAAATGACGGGATTTAATGTAGCCGCTAGGCGTAATCACTGCACGTGCATCGAAAGAAATGAAATCTCCGACGGAAATACCAAGCTTGAGTACGTCTTCTTTAGAAGATACCAGCTCATCAATACGTACTTCCATGTTCTCCTCTGATCGTTTGAAGTCACGAGCGTCTGGATATACGTGAACAGATGGATGGCTGGTTAAGATGGTTCCTGTATAAGTTTTGCCGCTACGGGTATGGATCGTGCAGTATTCATTCTCAATGCTGTGCATGGCGAAGCCACCCACAGAGGTCAGACGCAGTGTACCATTAGCTTTAATCGAGCGGACCATGGCACCAAGTGTATCCACGTGAGCGCTGATGCCAATAGTACGAGAGGGATCTAGGCCCGGGACGTTAAGAATTACGCCGCCTTTTTCATTCCAGCTTAAAGGTATGTTCAGCGTAGCTGCTTCTTCAGCAACTAGTGTCATTACCTGTGCGGTGAAACCGCTTGGGCTGGGGGTATCGAGTAATTTTTTTAGGATGGAAAGTATGTAGTCTTCATTAGGTTGAATGGTAATCATTAGTTAAGCCCTCCTGTTAAGCCATCATTGTCTGTGTTAAAAGAATCCAGTGAAGTGTCGGCATCACGAAGCTTGGTAAGCTCAGCAGTTAAGCTTTTAATTTGCTTTTGTAGTTTGTATTGACGAAAAATGCCGTAAGAGCCCACGATGATTCCGCCAATTAACGCGCAGCCAAGAATAACGAGTATAAGTGGTATATTAACCACATCAAAACCGAAATTGACTTGAACGGGATCAACGTTGATGACTGCGAATATGGCGGTTAGCAGCGCGAAGATTAGACCCGCAATTAGTGACCATTGAATTCTCATTGAATTCTTCCTCCTCAGGGGGATATAACAATATAAAATCCCCTGCCCAGATAGGGCAAGGGATTAATGTAATACTAAGCTCTCTGCCTTATTTGGTCAACTGTTCCATTTGCGCGATAACACTTTCGAACACACTCATCGCTTCGCGAATCGGCTCAGGAGACGACATGTCAACGCCTGCTTTTGACAAAATATTGATGGAGTAATCACTGCCACCGCTCTTCAGGAAGCCGAGGTAACGATCTACCGCCGGTTTACCTTCTTCAAGGATTTGTTTGGCAAAGCTAGTCGCTGCCGAGAAGCCTGTTGCATATTTGTAAACATAGAAGCTGTTATAGAAATGCGGAATTCGTGCCCATTCCATCTCGATATCCTGATCTACAACCATTTCTTTGCCGTAGTATTTGACATTCAGGTCGTAGTAGATACTCGAAAGATCTTGTGGGGTAAGCGAATCGCCCTCTTCAACACGCTGATGAATGATCTTTTCGAATTCTGCGAACATCGTTTGCCGGAAAATCGTTGTCCGGAACTGATCGGCATAGTAGGTGAGCAGATACATTTTTTCCTTAGGATCTGTAGACTTTTTGAGTAGATAATCCATAAGCAAAGCTTCATTGGTAGTCGAGGCAACCTCTGCAAGGAAAATGGTATACTGTGCATCCCGATAGTTCAGAGCGTTGTCTGAAAAATAAGAGTGTAGAGCATGACCCATCTCATGTGCCAGAGTAAACATACTGTTCAGATTATCGTTATGGTTCAGCAGGACGTATGGGTGTGTGCCATAAGGGCCCCAGCTGTAAGCTCCAGAGCGTTTATTCTCGTTCTCATAGACATCAATCCAGCCATTGTCGTAGCCTTTTTGCAGCACATTCAGATAATCTTCACCCAGCGGTTTGAGGCCTTCTTTGGTAATTTTCTTCGCTTCTTCGTACGTGATATCCAGCTTATATTCATCTACTAGTGGTGCAAATAGGTCATACATATGTAACTCATCCACACCAAGCAGCTTTTGACGCAACTTCATGTAACGGTGCATTAAAGGAAGACTCTCATGAATCGTATCAATCAGGTTGGTGTATACCTCTTTTGGAATGTTATCACCGTAAAGAGACATTTCCATTACAGATGGATACTTGCGGACGTGTGAGAAAAAGACGTTTTTGTTCACATTGGCGCTAAGCGTTGCTGCGATGGTGTTTTTTTGCTTACGATAGGTGTCATAGACTGCTTTAAAAGCATTTCGGCGAACCTCGCGATCGGAGCTTTCCAAGAACTTGATATAGTTGCCGTGAGTCAGCTCGACCTCTTTGCCATCTTCATCTTTAATCTTAGGGAATTTCAGATCTGCGTTGTTCAGCATACTAAAAATGTTCTGAGGCGCTTGTGCTAGGTTTCCAACTTGGGCAAGCAGAGCTTCCTCAGCCTTGGACAATACATGCGCTTTCTCACGTTTCATCTCTTTTAAAGTGAAGGTGTAAGCGGACAGTTCAGGATCAGCAATAAATTGATCCAGCTTCTCAATAGGCAGTGCCAAGATTTCTGGGGTTACAAAAGAAAAGGCTTCGCCTGCTTCGATCCCAAGCTTCTTCGCTTTGGAGGACAAAGCTTGATATTCAGGATTAGCAGTGTCTTCATCCTGACGCATATGAGCATAGACAAAAAGTCGCTCAGTGGAGACTGACAGCTTGTCATCCAGCTCAAAACATTGTTTCACAGCTTCTGCGGAATCAAGTTTACCTTGGAAATCAGCAGCTTTTTTGATCAGTGATTTAGCTTCAGCATATTCTGCATCCCAATCCTTCTGAGAGGCAAATATATCTTCAAGCTTCCAACGATTCTCAGCAGGTACTTCACTTCTCTTCAATAATTGTTCCATAGAAACCCTCCTAGAATGATGAGATGTAGTAGGCATAATCTCCCTCGGCAATACTGTGGATGATATTTCACCCGGTAGCAAGCTGAGCACAAGTAGAAGAGGGATGGACTTAAGTGTAATAGGCATGACGTCCTCCTCTTTGAAAAGTAGAGTCAGCTTATTATGTCCTGCTAAGTCCTGATTATTAATATTTAGTCTTCTTTATATGGTAGTTATGCCAACAAGCTATAAATAACAAAGATGAAAGCAAACAGAATCATTACGACCGCAGCCATGGCCATGCCCCGCTTTAGTTTCGGCGGGACACGATCCTTGGTCATAATTAATACTGCGCCTAGACAGAGGACTAGGACAACATAAATCGTGAGATTTTCGTTATTCATTTCCTGTTATACCTGTTTGAAAGCTGCAATGATGTTTTTGTACTCTTCTTCATTGTCTTTATAAGATTCCTTGTTGAAGCGGTTATTCACCCATTGCATCATCGCTGGACGACTCAGGAAGGTATGTGTTTCTTCTCCCCATTGATCGGAAATTTCGCGGAGTACAATGTAGCGGCCTTGAACTTCTACTGTCATCATATTCCATTTGTCTGTTTTGTATATTTCATGTTTTTTGATCATTATCATTACCACCCTGGCGATTTTTGGCTTTTGGCTCAATGATAACGCACTGGAGAAGGGAAAAGCAAATTAAATCATATATTAAGGGTTGGGTTTGATTGATTTGAACAGAAGATTGCAGTATACTATAGTTATACGCCATATATGGCGGTTATTTTTAGGAGGTTGTTCAATTGAAAGGTACAGTAAAATGGTTTAACGCAGAAAAAGGTTATGGTTTTCTTCAAGTAGAAGGCGGCGAAGATGTATTCGTACACTTCTCAGCAATTCAAGGTGAAGGATTCAAGACTTTGGACGAAGGTCAAGAAGTAGAATTCGACATCACTGATGGTAGTCGTGGACCGCAAGCTGAAAACGTAGTAAAATTATAAGAAACAGCAGGACAGTTAAGCTGTCTGCTACAAATATATAATTTACTTGGCAAGCCCTTGCAAGAGTGGTTACCAACTTACAGAACACAGTTCTTTCGGGAACTGTGTTTTTTTACGCCCACTATAGAAGTTATCCAAAATGAAAAAGGTCGTTACACTCCAGTGAAGGGGAGTGCAACGACCTTTTTGTATTATGAAATAATACCAACCCTAATTATAGGGAGGCTTTTTTGTTCTTTTTTCTGAAATAATTGATCGGATCCAGGTTGGATTTCAATAAATGCTGTCCCAGAAACCCTGCAAAAGCGAGTAAGCTGAAACCCGTAGCCACTATATAAAAAATATAACGCCCCGCCTCTTGATAAATAATGCCGCCAAAGGTACCGCTAAGCAGCCCAGACGCACTTGACCAAACGACGGTGAAAATGGCAAGACCTGTTGCCCGAAGGCGATCCGGAATAATCCGGGTGATATAACGGACAGATGTTACATAAAAAACACCAAATGATATACTGTGCATGGCTTGAATGGCAATCATTGAGCCTGGATGATCCGCTAGGGACATCAAAAGAAAACGCAGAGCATACATCAGACTCCCCAAGGCCAGCAAGGGCAATTCTTTGAATTTGTCGCCGTATCTGCTGAGGATAAATAATACAGGGATCTCACTAAGAGCTGACGCGAGCAGTGCCCAGCCAATGATTTCCTCACCAGCGCCTAGTTGTTTTAGACTGATCGTCAGAAAGGCTTCGTTCATTCTATGGCCTAACGCGAGTACAAACACACACCCGAAGAACCACAGCACCTCTTTTTGCAACAATATATCTTTAAGTCCATTTTTGCTATTATCAGCTTCAGCTGTGTCCTTATCTTGATTCGTTGTTTCTATAACAGCAGGTCTTTTAACATCCTTAAGTCCTAGGGTAATTAAAAGTGCAGCAATAATGATGATGATACATAGGGTCAAGCTCCAAGTAGAGCCCAATGCTCTTAATGCATAGCCAACGGTTAGAGCAAAGAAAGAATAGCCTAAGGAGCCAAAAACGCGAATGGTAATGAAGTTCCGTCCGTGTCTTTCGGCAACTTTGATAGCCATTGTATCGGCAAGCGGAAAAACTGGGTAATAGAAGAAGTAGAAGAAGGACAAAATAAGCATGACAGATGAAAATTCCGTCGCTCTGGCTAATAGAAGACCAGTTACTAATTGACCCGCAAGTAATATGAACATGATCTTTCGAATGGTGCCTAACTTATCGCTTATCATACTCCAGAATAGATTGGATAGGATGGAGATAAGGGGGCCGAGGGAATACAAGTAGCCTATCTGAGAACTGCTAAACCCTAAATGTGTGTAGAATAAAGGAAAGTAGGATACTACAAGGACGCTGGTACCATATATGGTAAAGAGAAAGGAACGCAGCCAGTTTTGATCGCTGTAAAGGCTGCCGGTCCGTTTTGAAAACATGGATTGCACTCCTCCGAAATTGAAATATGCCTAGTATAGCATAAAGCAATGGGGAGATGTTTTTAAAAACTGCTGTATTTCTGAATCTTTCATGATTTTACGAAAGTGATTTTGTTGTTTGTACAAATACGCCTGATCATATTATAATAAGTGGTGATTTGGATAAGGAGACAACAATGTGGAGGCACTGTCATTGAGTGAATTAGAGCAAGGCCGTTACCTTAGCCCGCGTGGTCCACTGGGACTTATGAACAGGGTCTATAAGTACGTGCTGCCGGAAGTGAGAGAATGTCTCCATTTCTGGCGCCAAGATGCGAACGGGATTCCCGATCCCGAGCTCCGGAAGCAAGCACTTGCCAGCATTGAAACTAAAGAGTTTCATTGCATAGGCGGTGGTATTTATGCCGCCGGCAATTTATCGATGAAACATATACTGATTCCGCTAATTGTTGCTTATCAAACTATCAGTGATTATCTGGACAACTTATGTGATCGCAGTACTTCGCTTGATCCTGCAGATTTCAGGCTGCTGCATCAATCTATGCTGGATGCTATTGATCCAAATGCTGAGCCAGGTAATTATTATGCGCTTCGAAGTGAACAGAATGACGGCGGATATTTGTACAGGCTGGTTCGCAAATGCCAAGAGATGATTTCTTTGTTGCCAGGTTATTCCGCTGCTGCAGCGGAGATTCGAGAACTGGCTGTGCTCTATACAGATTTACAAGTGTATAAGCACATCCGCCCGGAACTCAGGGAAACAGCCCTGAAGGAGTGGTGGGAGGAACAGGGCAGTCGAGCACCACATCTGCAATGGAATGAATTTTCGGCTGCAACGGGATCAACGCTAGGTGTATTTATGTTATTTCTATCCGCATGTGATCCGAAGCTGAACCAAGCTTCTGCGGCTTCGATTCGAGCCGCGTATTTTCCGCATGTATGTGGTCTGCACATTATGCTGGATTATCTGATTGATCAGGAAGAGGACCGAGCAGGCGGTGATCTTAATTTCTGCAATTATTATGATGACACGGATACCATGCTGAGTCGGATCGCTGCAATGGTTGAGTGGGCCCGTAAGGATGTTCGTAATCTTCCAGAGTCTTCGATGCATCGTATGGTGATTGAGGGATTGCTGGCACTTTATTTATCTGATCCGAAAGTTAGCGAACAGCGGGAAGTTCGCTCTGTATCTAAAAGCCTGATGAAAGGCAGTCCGCTTACAAGACTGTTCTTCTTCGCTAACAGCCGTTGGATACGCAAACGCTTTTTGTAACCATGTCGCGAAGTTGTTTTTATAAGAAGTATCAGGCTTCGCACAATTTTAAGGAGGAACAACAGAATGTCTAAAATTCAAAAAATCGCAGTATTGACTAGTGGTGGAGATTCACAGGGAATGAACGCCGCTGTTCGTGCGGTTGTAAGAAGCGCACTTTATTTCGGTATTGAGGTATTTGGGGTGCAACGTGGTTATCAAGGTCTGCTGAATCGCGATATATTCCCAATGGATCTTCGCAGTGTAGGAGATATTATTCAACGTGGCGGTACTGTTCTGCAGTCTGCAAGATGTCTGGAGTTCACGAAACCGGAAGGACAACAAAAAGGCGCGGATATCCTTAATGAACTGGGTATCGATGGTCTAGTAGTTATCGGTGGAGATGGTTCCTATAAAGGAGCTAACAAATTAAGTAAACTCGGTATCAAGACTATGGCTTTGCCAGGTACGATTGATAACGATATCTCCTTCACAGACTACACTATCGGGTTTGATACAGCGGTTGGCGTTGTTGTAGACGCTATTAACAAGTTGCGTGACACTATGTCCTCCCATGAACGTTCTTCGATTGTAGAGGTTATGGGACGCCACTGTGGCGATATCGCGCTGCATGCTGGACTGGCTTCCGGAGCAGAAACAATTCTTGTGCCGGAAATGCCGTATGATTTGAATGAAGTTGCTGACCGGATGCGCGATAATTTTATCAGAGGTAAACGTCACAGTATCGTAATTGTTGCCGAAGGCGTTGGCAAAGGTGAAGATGTGGCTCAAGCTCTGAAAGACCGTCATGCTTCTCTGGATGCGCGTGTTACTGTACTCGGACATATCCAACGTGGTGGAACACCAACTCCTGGAGACCGGAATTTGGCTAGCCGTCTTGGCGATTTTGCCGTACGTAAGCTAATCGAAGGTGAATCCGACAAGGCTTGTGGTATCATCAAAGGTGAATTAACCCTTACGGATATTGATCTCGTTGTAAATACGAAAAAGGGCTTTGACCTGGAGCTGTATGAGCTGGCTTCCCGTCTTTCCCAATAATTAGCGACCCTATATACAAAAAGGAACAGCTGCGAGATTCGCACTGTTCCTTTTTTGTGTAATATGGATCGTTAACTCTGTGGTTGTTCCTGTGTGTATTGTGCGGCATAACGCCGTTGAACTTTGATAAGCCGAGACAATAGCAGGGTCGCACCGATGGCAAGACCGGTGATAAGACCAATCCAGTAGCCGAATGCTCCTAGATCTGTGTAAGTTGCAAGTACATAACCTGTAGGTAAGCCAATTACCCAATAGGCAATAAAACAAATGATAAAGGCTGGGTTAACATCCTTATATCCGCGAAGCGCACCTTGAGTAGGTGTAGCAATCGCATCTGAGATTTGAAAAAAGATTGCATAGATCAGGAAATGCTGAATTAACGAGATGACATCGGGTTCATCTGAATATAGACCAGCTACATGATTTCCGGCAAACAAGAGTAATAAAGCTGTGGCCAGCGAAAGGATTGCCGCCAGTCCGATACCCATTATGGCATATTGGCGTGCATCCTTTTGTCTGCCAGACCCCGTCTCGAAGCCGACGAGGATGGTAAGGCTGATGCAAATACTGAGCGGAATCATATAAAGTGTTGTTGCAAAATTGATTGCTGCCTGATGCGCGGCAATTGTTACGGTATCAAATCGGCTCATTAACAAGGTTACAGCGGAAAAGACAGCTGTTTCGAAAAAAATCGAGAAACCGATGGGTACTCCGATTTTGAGCAAATCTTTAATGCTGTTTAACGATATAAAATAGAACTTACGGAATAATCTGAGATTTACAAAGGCCTGAGAACGATATATGAACAGTAGAGCAACGGCAAATATAACCCAATAGGTAATAGCTGAAGCGACCCCAGCACCAACGCCCCCGAGACGAGGGAATCCGAAGTTCCCGAAGATGAGCAAATAGTTCAAACCTACATTTACAGGCAAAGCTATTAGTGTAATACACATGGATACGCGTGTTTGCCCTAAAGCGTCTATACAGCTACGAAGTACCGTATATCCAAACAGGGGGATAATTCCGAACGAAATAGCACTGAGAAAGCGGAAAGCAACATCTCTTACACCAGACTCCAAGTTCATAAAATTAAGAATAGGTGACAAGGCAAAGCTGCCAATCAGCAAGACGATGATCGAAACAATCAGTGACAGCCAAATACCTTGTGTGACTTGAAAGGCAACATCCTTATCCTTTTTGCTCCCGATGAGCTGTGAAACAATAGGTGTGATCCCCATAAGAATACCGCTGAGACCGGTTTGGATTGGAATCCAAAGACTAGTTCCTATCGCAACTCCTGCCAGATCGACGGTTCCGAATTTACCGGACATATTAGTATCAAAGAAGGTGATCGCGGATAAAGCAATTTGTGTAACAAGGATTGGGAATAAAATATGAAAAAATTGTCCTGCCTTTTTTTTTAAAGAGGTGGTCTGTATCATAATTCTGTGCCTCATTCTTTATGATTTTTCAAGGGATAGGTTAAATAGTTCAATAAGTTTCCGTTAAAAGACCCGGCAGACGCCGGGTCTTTAGCATACATATATCAGATCAGCTATAAATAATAAGGGCTGTATTCATTGTTTTTCGTAATCAACATCGGCAGTATAGCGATTGTTGGCGTTCCAGAGAAGGAACTCATCCACGTTCTCATCTTTTAAAGCGCGGATTTGATCTTCCACCTGTTTTTTACCATATTTCACATAATGACCACTTCCGAGCCAGCTTGCTGTAAAGTCTTGAATCCAAGGTCGAATAACGGGTTTATAGCTGCCCAGTGGATCAAGCTTCTTATGTGTATCAACCATGGAACCTTTGATTGTAGCGTAAGGATCTAAGTCGGGCTCTTTCACGCCAAACCATCCCGTTGAATAGTGGCTTGGATAAACCATTGGACTGATAACATCCACATTCTTGGATATTTTAACAAAGTCTTGGCCAATACCCTCAGCAGGGGCAGATGCGGCATATCCAAAAATATCTACGGACACACGGACACCAAGTGGAGCTAGCTCTGCTTTGGCATATTTAACAAAATTAGATACGATTTCTACGCGTGAGTCAGTGGTTTTAGTGTATTTAAGGGTATCAGCACGTTTTTCGAATCCTTCCGGAAAGCGAACATAGTCGAACTGAATTTCTTTGAAGCCGAGCTTAACAGCTTCCTTGGCGATATCCACATTGTATTTCCACACATCTTCATTATAAGGATTAACAAAGCTGTCGCCGCCCTTATTCTTCCATACAGTGCCGTCAGTATTAACAAAAGACATCTGCGGGTTCTTCTTGGCAAGAATAGAATCTTTAAAAACAACAATCCGGGCGATAGGATAAACATCATGTTTCTTCAAACGTTCCATTAACTTATTGATATCTCCAATAAAAGGCTGAGGGTTACCGAGCTTCTGGAGGTCGGCATTATCGGTCTTATACGTGATATAACCCGCATCGTCCTTAATGTCTATAACCATTGAGTTAAGTTCGGTTTGGTCAAGCAATGTAAGCAGCTTTTCCATTCGTTCCCCACCAGCACTGTAGGCGGTAACATAAATGCCTTTTACTTTGGGTGCGTCTGGTTGTGGATCGGTGTGTAACATACTTTCTGAGTTTGTTGCTTCAGGTGAAGCGCTTGGAGCTGGAGTTGCTACATTCGAATTGTTGTTTTGTTGTGCAATGATGGGGGGATTCATGGCGGACTTCAAAGCGATCGCCACTTCAGCGTCATGTTGATTCTGTTGTACGCCTACGCTTCCCAAGGCCATCATCAGTAGAGCCCAGGTGATGTTCATTCGTTTTTCTCTCCCTTTATGTACTTTCCCCTAAATTATATAGGAACGGTTGCTCCCAAAAAGAACAGTGTTGTAACAATATTAGCTCAGATTGGGAATAAAAAACCGCCTTTGTTGTTTATAAACGAGATGTATGGATTCGAAACGGTATGAAAAAAGTAAATGCCGCCTTAAATCGGCAACAGGGCCGAACCCAAGGCGGCAACTATCAAGACTTCTCTTGCGGCTTGCTCATTGAAGATACGCAGAATTCTGATGTTCACAGATGCTGTAATGGATAATATCCATGGCATCTGCAGGTTCCAGAATACTTAGCCCGTCTCGCAGAACGATTACTGAATTTAATTCGTCCTGTTTGAGAAACGGCATCATATCAGGATACCACCTCATGACGATTGCTGACAGTTTTACCGTTTCCATTTCCACAAAAATCACCCTTTCCTTTTTCGATAGTTCTGAATAGATTCAGTGTTCATCGGAAAACGAAGTGCTTTGGAAAAAAGAGGGGTAAATCTCAATCTTTATGAAATTGTTAGGGTTCTGCGTGTGTATAATATATCATAATTCTGAGGCTGGTGCATTTTCCAATACTAGGAATTTTTATTTCCTCATTTTGTCTTTGCGGAAGGAACCCATAACACCCACTGTTTCAACAATATTTACAAAAGCTTGAGGATCTGTCGTGCGGATGATACGTTGCAGCTCTGCTAGTTCGTAGCGGGTTGTTACTGTCATTAGCATGTCCTTTTCAACGTGAGAATAAGCGCCTTCTGTTTTAATCTTTGTGACACCTCGTTGAAGGCCTATCAGATGTTGCAGTAATTCATCTGTACGGTTTGTTACAATATATACGGTTACCTTTAAGTGGCTGATATGAATCATATCCAACACTTTACCTGTTACATATATAGATACCATTGATGAAAGTGCTAAATTCCAGTTCTGGTCAAGATAAGCGGCCGCCAGGATAACAAGTCCATTTAAACTTACTACTACATTGCCGACCGGGAAATCTCGGTATTTAGTGATAATTGAACCCAAGATGTCAAAACCTCCGGAAGAACCTCCTGCACGGAAGGAGATACCGCAGCCAATCCCAACGAGAACGCCGCCAAATACAGAGGACAGCAGCATATCTGTAGCTACCAGATACTCGGGAATCACCGTTAAGAACCAGGTTGTAAACACAACAGACAACATGCTCATAATAATAAATCTCCGGCCTAACTGGAACCAGCCTGCAGCCAACAGAGGAATATTAAAGAGCAAGTATAGAAGGCTTATGTTTAATGGGGTGAAATAACCCACTAACATGGAAAGCCCAGATACACCACCACTTAGTAAACGGTGTGGAATTAAAAATAGATTAAATCCACTGGCGATCAGTGCTGCCCCTAAAAAAACAACCAAACAATTCAAAATCTGTCTTAACAAGTAAATCCACCCTTATATATATATTTAAAAAAATAAAACATGAAAGCAATGAAAAGAAAGGAACCCACTGGTATTCTCACATGTGTTTGTGATATAATGTATAGGATATTCTTGAGTAGAACGTTACAATGGTATTTTTGCATTGCATCGGATGTAAAGCTACAGTTGCTCAGGTACAACAAGGTACCTGATGATTAGGGAGGCTTTTCGTCCCAAAAGCGCTATATCATGCAGAAAATAGAGCATGATTGGACAGCCTATAAATGTGTTTACCGCTACTTAAGAATACAGACAAGCATGTGGAATGTCCACTGTATAGAAGGAGCATGAATAATTTGAAAACATTCGCAGAATTTGGCTTGGAGCCAAAAGTGCTACAAGCAATCACAGAGTTAGGATTTGAGGAGGCAACACCGATACAGGAACAGTCGATCCCATTAGCATTGACTGGGTCGGATCTGATCGGTCAAGCTCAGACTGGTACAGGTAAGACTGCTGCTTTTGGTATCCCCCTCATTTCGAAGATTAACCGTGAAGACGAAAAAATCTTGGCCCTTATTATGGCACCAACACGTGAGTTGGCCATCCAAGTGTCAGAAGAAATTGGCAAACTAAGCCGTTTCAAAGGTCTTCGCTCGTTGGCGATTTATGGCGGACAGGATATTGGACGTCAAATCCGTGGATTGAAAAAGAAACCACAAATCATTATTGGTACACCTGGTCGTTTGCTCGATCACATCAACCGTAAAACGATCCGTTTGGATGATGTTCAAACCGTTGTATTGGATGAAGCAGATGAAATGCTGGATATGGGCTTTATGGAAGATATTCAGACTATCCTGAAGCTCGTTCCTGTAGAACGTCAAACCATGTTGTTCTCTGCTACAATGCCACCAAACATTCAACGCCTAGCTCAACAATTTCTTAACAACCCGCAACATGTCTCCGTTATTCCGAAACAAATCAGTGCCCCACTGATTGATCAAGCTTATGTGGAAGTGCCTGAGCGTCAAAAGTTTGAAGCTCTTAGTCGTTTGATTGATATGGAATCACCTGAATTAGCTATCGTATTCGGACGTACTAAGCGCCGGGTTGATGAGCTTGCTGAAGCTTTGCAAAAACGCGGATATTCTGCTGATGGATTGCATGGTGACTTGTCACAGAACCAACGTGATGCTGTAATGCGTAAATTCCGTGATGGCAGCATTGACGTGCTGGTAGCTACTGACGTAGCGGCACGTGGTCTGGACGTATCCGGCGTAACTCACGTAATTAACTTTGACTTGCCACAAGATCCTGAAAGCTATGTACACCGTATTGGTCGTACAGGACGCGCAGGTAAAGAAGGTACGGCTTGGTCATTCGTTACTCCACGCGAAATTGATCACCTGCATTTGATCGAACGTGTTACTCGTCACCGGATTACTCGTAAACCTTTGCCAACAATGGCTGAAGCTATTGAAGGTAAACAACGCGTTACTGCTGAGCGTTTGCTTGAAGTGGTAGAAAGCGGAGAGTTGAACGAGTACAAAGGAATTTCTATTCAATTGCTTGAGCAATATGATTCCGTACAATTGTTGTCCGCAGCTATGAAGCTTCTCACTGGCGACAAGAAGGATTCCGCAATTGAATTGACTCCTGAAGATCCGATTCGTGCTAAACGTCGTGGTGGCAAAAACGATATCCGCAGTGGCCGTAAACCTAATGGTGGTTATGGCGGAAACCGTGGTACTTCCGGTGGCAGCGGTAGCGGTGGCGGATACCGTGGTAACCGTGATAATAACGGTGGCGGTAGTCGTGGTGGCTATAGCAGCGGTGGCAGCAACTACGGTAGCGGCAGTGGCGGCTATGGCGGTGGCTATAAAGGCAACCGTGATGGCGCACCAGCTCGTGACGGTGGTGCAAACCGCAGCGCAGAGCGTAAACCATACACTCGTCCAAGCAGCACGAGCACTCGTCCTGCAAAACGTGAAGATTTCGATAATTAATACTTCGTCAAGATACCAAAGAAGACGAGATGCCGCATTGCGGTTCTCGTCTTCTTTTTGCTGAAATATAAGGATGTTTGGTGAATTGTTATGTCCTTAGTAGGGCGCGAATTTGTTTTGTGTGATATTAGTATCCGAATGTACGAGTGATGATAACGAGCAAGATAAACAATACGAGGATCGTGCCTGTAGAAGTCCAACCGCCGAAGCCAACAGGTGTAGACATGAGATAACCTCCTTTAGAATGTGGGGATTTTGGTATTTCTTATGGTTACAATCCTAATATATGGACTATAAAGGCTTTACGTATAGACGATAGTCTATAATTCAGAAAGTTGGGCTATGGAAATGAGGAGGTCAAATGAGGTATAGTTAAGATATGTAGTATGTAAGAGACAGAGGAGGAAGGGAATTGGAGTTTAAAGGAGCAATGGGCGGCTTATACCGCGTGACAGAATGGATTTCACGTATCGCAGGCAGTAATATCTTATGGGCACTATGTTCCGCCCCGTTTTTGTTTTTTGGTGTTTTAAAGATGATTATGTTAGGGACAGGCGCAGGTGGAGCGAACGAGCAAATTACATTGAACTGGGCAATGGGGATTTTAGCGCCCTTTACGGTGTTTCCAGCTTCAGCCGCTTTATTTACCGTAGTGCGTAAATGGGTAATGGGGAATACGGATGTAGGAACTTTTCGTACATTTTTTCAGGGGTATAAAGAGAACTATGTAAAAAGTATGCTCGGAGGAGTTATCTATACATTGATGTTCGTTGTTATGTACGTTGATGTAACAGTTTACATGACACAAATGCCTAACTTCAGAATTGTTGGTATTTTGATGTTGGTGCTGATGATACTTTTGTCGGTATCCATGTTTAACTTCTTTTCCATTGTGGTTCATTACCAAATGGGCTTCAAGCAAGTGATGACCAATTCTATATTGCTGACTATAGCACGCCCAATTCGTGTGTTCTCTACATTGATTGCAGCCGCAGTTCTTGTTTATATCGGTCTTAGATATCCGGCTCTTTATTTCATTTGTATTCCAACGTTGATTGCAATGGCGGCCTTCTTTAACTTCTACGCTACTTATAATAAGCTACAGCTGCAAGTAGAAAAGAAGAAGCTGAAAGAGCAGGAAGAAGCAGAAGCAGCAGCATTGAACAATCGGAATGAATATGACGACGATGACGACGATGATGATGACTACGAGGATGAAATTGATGAAAAGGACACCAAACGCATTTAACAAAAAACTGGATTAGCGTTGGATATTTCCAGGTAATTAATTCCTGTGTAAAAATAAAGCGCATACAGGTTTACTTTTTCGTTAAAACGCAATATAATAATAACAAATCCTGCGATGTACGTTACGGTTACTCGTTGTTTTGAACCAATGATAATGTCTTGGGAGATCTACACGAAGCGCAGCTGAACCGCCCTGTCTATATGACTTGGGGAATTCAAAAACGTTTTCTGCGATCACCCACCTGCTCTAGCAGGTTCAGAAGACACTGTAGCCGGACGGCATAAGCGGGTTTTCTCTTGTTTAAGCCAAGGCGCCCTGTTTCCCGTGAATAATGGGAGCGGGCGCTTTTTTGTATGTCTGGAATAAAGGGAAAGTGAGTTATACCCTTTTGTTCCTGAGACAAGAGTGTTACACTTAGAATAATGAACTTGGGATTTGTAGAGGGGGAAGAATTTTGTCGTTAAAAAGAACCTTGGTTGGCTTATTCCGCAGTCATGATGGAACAAGCGACCGCGCCAAAGATCCGACATTAAAAACGCGTTATTACAATCTAACTAAAGACAAAGCATGGGAAGAAGTTTCATCGACTTTAAAGAAAGTTCCTGGATTTAAGGTGCTTCACGAAGTGGAGTCTGTAGGTGAGATTACTCTTGAGAAGAGAACGGCATTTGGCCGTACGCTGGACATTACGGTATCGGTGCTTAATACGACGCCTGTTCGTTGTGGTGTAGATATGTATTCTGCATCTAGAGGTTCACTTGGTGATCTCGGGGCGAATTACCGTGTGATTCAACGCTTGTATGCATCTTTGGACAAAAAATTAGGAAAATACAAAGCAGACTGATTTTTAGAGGCCCGTCAAACCCTTCTTGCTTAGGGATAGTATGAATGCGTTTACGTAAACGGTGAGCTGCTCAGTGTGTTATCGATAAATCTTTCTATTACAAAAAAAGCGGGAGAAGGATGGACCTTCTGCCGCTTTTTTAACAGAGATTATTAAGTATTGTTGTAATAACCGCTACTGATTGGAGAATTAGAGCAGCTTCTTCACAGCAGCAATAGCATCTTCATAGTTAGGGTGCTCGGTCATTTCACTCAAATATTCAACATATACGATCTTGTCGTTCTTATCCAGAACAAAAATGGAGCGCATATCTAAGCGGAATTCTTTAATCAGCACACCATAGGCTTGTCCGAATGAGGTTGCTTTGTGATCGGATAGAGTAATAACTCGATCGATGCCGGCAGCACCGCACCAGCGAGCTTGGGCAAACGGCAGGTCCGTGCTTACAGTGAGAATTACCACATCGTCACCAAGCTCTGCGGCTTCACTGTTGAACCGGCGGGTCTGTGCGTCACATACCCCGGTATCAAGAGAAGGGACAACACTGATCAGCTTGATTTTACCGGCATAATCACTTAGAGACACGTCTTCCAGGAGATTTTTGCTCAGAACAAAATCGGGTGCAGGATCACCAGTTGTTAGCTTAGGTCCTACGAGAGTGATGGGGTTGCCTTTAAAAGTAGCTACGCCTGTTTTTTCTTGCGTCATATCCTTGTTTTCCTCCTCGAATTATAATATTGGATTCTTACTGCCACAATAAATTATAATCTTAATAGCAGGAAGATGTCCAACCGGACAAGATATATATGTAAAGGGATGGGTGTTATGATATTTATTCGGTACGAAAATTGGAAAAGTTATGTCCGGTATTATCCGGTAACCTGTCTGCTCATATTGGCCAATGTGATCATGTTTATCCTTAAGGCAGTTAACGGAGGATCAACAAATATTCAAACGCTTGTTGATTTTGGTGCTATAGTTGATGTGAGTCCGTACAAAGAGGAACTGTGGCGCTATCTGGCCGCTATTTTTTTACATAATGGGTTTTCCCATCTGTTCTTTAATTGCTTCGCTCTCCTGGTGTTTGCACCGCCTCTGGAGCGATTGCTGGGCTGGTGGCGTTATGCGCTGCTCTATCTGGTGGGCGGATTTCTGGCAAATGTGCTTACAATTGCGATTAGTGCTCGCTCAGTAGTAGAGTTTGGTACGGTCTCGGTTGGTGCTTCTGGAGCAATCTACGCCATTTATGGTGCATTTTTATACATTGCAGTTATTCAACGGGCTATGATGGATGAGGGCTCGCGTAAAACTTTATATGGATTGTTAATAATCGGGATCATTATGTCGTTTGCTACACCAAATGTGAATTGGGTTGCGCATCTCGGAGGTTTGGTTTCTGGCTTTTTCGTATATGGGCTAATTATTCGTATATTCAAAAAAAGCCTAAGACAGGGGCGATGATGGAGTGGAGCTAAGACAGCTGCAATATTTTTTAAAGGTAGCTCAAAAAGAACACGTAACAAGAGCGGCAGAAGAGCTTCATGTAGCGCAGTCTGCGGTAAGCCGTCAGATTCATCAGCTGGAGCAAGAGCTTGGGGTTGATCTATTCATGCAAAAAGGGCGCAATCTGCAGCTTACGCCTGTTGGACAGCTCTTTTGCAAGAAGGTTGAGAGTATCCTTAAGGAGCTGGAGCATTCGGTAAATGAGGTGCATGAATTTCTGGATCCTGAGCGTGGAGAGATTCGGATCGGATTCCCGCATAGTCTTGGTACACATCTCATCCCGACTATCGTTGCAGATTTTCGTAAATATTATCCTCATGTCAAATTTCGTTTTAAACAAGGATCTTACCCTTCTTTGATAAAAGACGTATTGTCTGGAGAAGTGGACTTAACTTTCATTTCGCCTTTTCCGGAGAATGATGAGCATGTCTCGGGGGATATTGTAATGACTGAAGAGTTGTTTGCGATTCTTCCTCAGAATCACAGGTTGGCAGGAGAGTCTGAGATCCGGTTGGAACAGCTGCAAAAAGAGAAGTTTGTTCTATTCAGCCAAGGCTATTCGTTAAGACCTATCGTTTGGCAAGCTTGCTTGCAGGCGGGATTTCAACCGCAGATTGCATTTGAAGGCGGAGAGACCGATACCATTCGTGGTTTGGTGGCCGCAGGGATGGGTGTAAGCCTGCTTCCGGAGATGGCGTTCTATCAGACGAATCCTCTTCAACCAGCTCAGGTGAGGGTTGTGGAGCCTGCGGTGACGAGAACGGTTGGCTTGATCTACCGTACAGATAGTAAATTGCCGCTGGTGGCACGTTCCTTTCGGACTTTTTTAATCTCCTACTTTAAAGCTAGACAAAATAATACCCCGGTCGGCTCTTAGCCTTCCGGGGTTTTTGTTGTTTAGAGGTATGCGATATTAGTCGCGGTTGCCTAAAAAGACGGTGATTAAGCGAAGCAGTTCAAGCAAGGATACTAGAGCAGCGGCAACATAAGTTAATGCAGCGGCGTTGAGAACCTTTGCTACTCCGCGTTCTTCTTCGTTACGGATGAAACCTTGTTCTACCATGACCTGACGAGCCCGGTTACTGGCGTTGAATTCTACAGGCAGGGTTACGAGCTGGAATGCAACAGCAGCTGAGAAGAAAATGATACCCAAGCCTATAAGATTAAAGTAACCGAAGATGAAACCTGCCATCAGCATGAAAGGCGCGACACCTGATGCGAAATTAACTACCGGGAACATCCGGTGACGAAGTGTCAACATAGGGTAACTTACTTTATGCTGAATCGCGTGGCCTACTTCGTGACAAGCGACAGAGATTGCAGAGATGGAGCTTTCATAATACACAGGCTCTGATAAGCGTACAACCCTGTGGATGGGGTCATAATGGTCTGAAAGTGTGCCTCTTACAGGTTCAATCGGAACATCGTGTAAGCCATTGGCGTCGAGCATACGTCTAGCTGCTTCATATCCAGTCAGGCCGTTCGAATTAGCTACCTTCGACCATTTGCTGAAGGTTCCTTTAACTCTAAACTGTGCCCACAATGAGAAAAGAAAGGCAATAATTACTAACAGGTACATAAACATAGGTGCATTCCTCCACTGTATTGTAAATATGGTATTTACATTGGCGGTCCTTGCGTAAGCAATAGCCGGATCGCTTCCATGCAGGCTAATCCCTGAGGGAGCAGATTTGAAAGTACGCGACTGGCCTGTCCTGGCTTCAAACCACTTATAAGAGGTTCAAGGGCTTTTACTTCCCGTTCTAGCCGCTGCATTTGCTGCTCTAACTCGACTAATTTATCAGAGACGTCGGTTTCTGGTGTTGCCTCATTCCATTTGCCTAGCATAGATTTGATTTCTTCCAATGAATACTTGTCATGCTTTAATTGAGTAATACGTTCTAAAGCAGCCAAGGTTTCATGGCTGTATAGCCGATAATTTTTGGTGCTTCTAGATTCCGGGGAGATTAATCCCAGTTTCGTGTAATAATCAATAGTTCGTTCACTAATGTGAGCAGCCTTAGCTAATTCTCCAATTCGATACAAAATCATATCCCCATTTAATCTCGCCTCACTAATTGAATACGACTGCCGATAAGTGGCGGTCATCTTCTAAATTGATGGTTTCTTATGCTATCTGTAATGATAACAAACTGGAAACCATACAGTCAAACGTCATACTTTCATAAAGTATATGCAGTAAAGAAGGGTTAATTCATGAACGGTGATCTGTAGTTTCTATACAATACACTCAAACTCAAAGGGATATCAAATTTGAAGAATGATTGGGGATGAAAACTATAAGTTACCCCAATACATAACATTGAATGTTATGTATTTTGTGATTTTGGTAAAAGATGCGTTCAATAATTAGGTAATATAAATGAGATTGTACACGTAGTTATTTTAATGAAAATGCAGCTAGAATCAGGCCTTTAGGACCTCTAGTTCATTAGTACTGTGAAAATTTCGTGTGCTCAAATAAAATAAAATAAAAACATTCCCAAAATAGTCTTGTCAATTTACCTGACTTCTGATTATAATGACATTAAGAGTTTCACGCTTTGTTAGAAAATATAACATTGGGGAGTGGGGTAAAAATGAAAAAGAAATGGTTGATGATGTTACTGGCCATGATTACACTGATGATTTATCCGGTAAGTGCTTTTGCAGCGGACGGTCCGACGAACGTTGACTTACAAGTCGGATTGGACACAGCGTTTACCTTCCTGGCATTCATTTTAGTATTCTTTATGCAAGCAGGGTTTGCAATGCTCGAAGCGGGTTCGGTTCGGATGAAGAATGCAGGGCACGTAGCAGGTAAGACAGTACTTACCCTGGCTATCGCAAGTCTTTGCTTCTGGGCTATCGGCTTTGGACTTGGTTTCGGTAACGGCAATGGCTTCTTCGGTACTACAGGCTTCTTGTACGGAGGAGATTCAACCGCAGCTTCTTTTGAATCACTTGCATTTTCTGATGTTACTTTAAATGTTAAATTCTTATTCCAAATGGCCTTTGCAGCAGTTTCCTTGGCTATCGTATCTGGTGGTATGGCAGAACGTGCGAAGCTAAGTGTGTATATCATTTTCGGAATTTTGTTCTCCGTCGTAATTTATCCAGTTGTAGCTCACTGGGTATGGGGCGGTGGCTGGTTGGCTGAGCTGGGAATGCAAGATTATGCAGGTTCCACAGTTGTCCATCTTACAGGTGCAACGGCAGCAGTGGTAGCAACCATATTGCTTAAGCCTCGGCTTGGTAAGTTTAATAAAGAAGGAAAACCAGTGATTATTCCAGGTCATAACCAAGTATTTACTGTACTCGGTGTTATTATCCTCTGGTTTGGTTGGTTCGGATTCAATCCAGGTAGTGCTTTGTCCCCAATGGGCGGTTTCTTCGGTCACGTAGCCCTAACTACGAACATTGCAGCAGCAGCAGGTGGTTTGGCAGCTCTAATTGCATCTTGGTTGTATTTTGGTAAATCTGATATTCCAGCGATGCTGAATGGTGTTCTGGCTGCATTGGTTGCAATCACAGGAGCATGTGCTTTCGTTGATCCATGGGCAGCAATCATTATTGGCTTTGTAGCCGGTGCTTTTACATTCATGACTTCCCAATGGCTGGAACGTGCAGGGCTTGATGATCCAATCTATGCTTTCTCGGTGCATGGTATTGCGGGGATGTGGGGTGCAGTTTCAACGGGTCTGTTCGCTGTACCTGAGCTTATTACTAAAGGCGGCTTGGTAGGTGAAGCTGGGTTGTTCTACGGTGGCGGTTTCCATCAACTAGGGGTTCAAGTGCTGGGTGTGGTAGGAACATTTGTTTTCGTAGCCGTTCTTTCTTTCATCATCTTATATGTAATGAAGGTAACTATCGGACTTCGTGTTACAGAAGAAGAAGAATTGATGGGTCTGGATATCAGTGAGCATGGTACTTACGGATACCCTGAACAAATGAAATTGATCGCAGATTCGGAATCCAAAACCCTTAAACAATAATATTTCACCTCGGACAGGGAGGCGGACCGTGTGGCATCGATGGAGTTAACAGATGGGTATAATGAAGAAAGCTTTAGGACCATCGTATTGGCCGGTTCGTCAGAGGAGCTTAGGGAGAGGCGTGTTGCCTGTCAAAAAGTACTTCTCGAAAAGTTGAATGTTATTCCTATAGAGGAATGGATGTTCCGTGTGAATACTATGCATGATCTTATTGCCCAAACCGCAGTACTCATATGTGAGGCGCAGATGAAAGAGGCGGGCTATGGCCCGCCTCCCTGTGCTTATTCCTTTATTGTGTTTGGCAGCAGTGGGAGACAGGAGGCAACGCTTTGGAGCGATCAGGATAATGGCCTGATAGTCGAAGGAGAGCCTGACGGGGAAAAAAATCGCTATTTCGAATTTTTCGGAACTTTGTTATCCGATATGCTTGAAGAAGTAGGGTATGAGAAATGTGCGGGGAAGGTGATGTGCTCCCAAGTTATGTGGCGTAAGACATTATCTGAATGGATAGAGCAGCTTGATAGCTGGAGAAATCAGTTGGAATGGGAGCCGATCCGGTATCTTATTATCTCTTCTGATATGCGTCATGTGGCAGGAAGCGTGGAGTTATCAGCGAAGTGGCAAGAAGCTTTCTATGAAGGCTTTGCGGACAATGAGCAGCTGTCTAATGCTGTTCTTCGCAATACAGTACGCCATAAAGCGACTTTGAATTTACTGGGACAGGTGTTAACAGAACGGTTTGGTGATTATGCAGGCGGATTTGATGTTAAGTATGGGGTCTATATTCCGTTAGTGAACATTGTTAGACGGTTGTCCTTACTACATGGCATTAGAGCTGGCTCGACATTAGAGCGGATTGAAGCGCTTGATAGGCTTGGGAAATATCAACATTTAGAGGATATTCGCAGAGCTTTCTTGTTAGCAATGCGGTTGCGAGTGAACACGCCATATAGTGTTCAGAATGGATTGTTAATCAGCAGTGATTATGTAGCTGAGAGTGAATTGAAGAATAAGCAGCTGCTGTCTGAGCTGCGTGAAAGCCTGCTGCTTGTCAGACGCCTTCACCGGGCGCTGCAGCGTCAGCTCCGCTCAGCGGAAAGGTGGCGGTCATGAGGGAGCCGAACAAAAGCGGAGGATTCTGGAGTAATCTAAGACAAGGTGGAATGCCCTCGGCTATCGCTTCGATGAGAGGTGGGGAAACTGCGCAACAGACTGCGCAGCAAATGGCCTTTATTCGATCTTTGATGCGAGAGAAGCGGCGTCCTGAGGTCCTGCATACCCCATTGTCTGAGCTAGAGACAGTGATATTTGATTTAGAGACGACAGGCTTTTCCCATCAGCATGGGGATGAGATTATGTCTTTTGGAGCCGTCAAGGTTGTTGGAGAGCAGATTAAAGAAGAAGAATGCTTTTATACACTGGTGAACTGTCAGACGGCTATTCCGGAGGATATTACAAGGCTGACTGGGATTACGGAAGAAATGACACAATCCGCTCCCTCCTTAATGGATGGTCTTCATAATTTTATGTCCTTTGTAGGTCAGAATGTGCTGGTGGCACATGCAAGCTCACATGATAAGGCTTTTCTTAATGCTGCTTTATGGAAAACCTCTAAAGTTCAGCTTACACACCGTGTGCTGGACACGATGATGTTAGCGCGTTGGCTTGAGCCACAACGAAGTAATTATTCGCTGGATGAGCTGCTATATGTGCACGAAATTCCGATTCATGGCCGTCATCATGCCTTGGAAGACGCAAAGATGACAGCGCAGCTGTGGGTGATCTACCTTCGGGAAATTTCGGAGCGCGGCCAAGTGGATACCTTGGGAGATCTCTATGCTTATTTAAGTAGAACGTGAAGCGGGGCTTGGGATAAACCGCGGGACAAATTACCGTGGTCATCAGGCAAACGCTCAATATAAAATCCGTTCAGAATTGGATTGCCGCTGTCTTTGGTGTTGGGAGAACCTATAAGATAGAGGGCAAACTCAGGTCCTAGTGCTGTTAATCCTTTATAATCGGCAACTGAAGGGATAGGTGCTGAATGTGGGTGGGAATGAAATAGACCGATGATTGTCGGTTCGTTGTAAAGAACATTAATCCACTCTTCGGGGTGGGGAGTGAAGGTGTGCAGCGGGTCTGGCGCTACGTTGCGCAAGGGTACGTAAGTATCAATGAGCATGCCACCCGCTGCGGCAGCACCCAGCAGGATTCCGCATGCTTCATGCGGATAACAGGACAGCAGGTGCTTCCCCAGTGCTTGCTGTACGGAATATTTCAGTCTTATTGGCTGGACATTTCCCTGGAATGCTGCCATTTGTTCACCCCTCTCTCTTCTTTAGGGTTTCGTCGCAGACGAAACCCTCTTTTTTATTATAAAAGTATATATTATTGTGTAAAATATGAATGGTTTGAAATTTAACCTAATGAGGGTACAATAGTAGAAAACTATTCCAATTGTAAAGGAACAGATGACTATGAAAGCAAGTAACAAATTAAATATAACAGTGTTGCTCATAGTTGTATGTGTTGCTGTGTTTGCGGTGTGGCATAATCGTGAGCCAAAAGCAGAAGCTGTGCTTGCGCAGCAAAATGAGCTGCCGATGAAGAGTGGACCTAAGGCTGGACTGCGTGCACCTTCGTTTTCACTTCAGGGAACAGATGGGACTACCTATGTTGTTGATGGCCCCAGAGATAAAGCGGTAATCCTTAATTTCTGGGCTTCATGGTGTGATCCCTGCCAGCAGGAAGCTCCTGAACTTAATACCATGGCCACTAAGTATAAGGATGTTCTAGATATTTACGGTATTAATGTGAGCAGTCAGGATTATAAACCCAATGCTGAACGTTTTATCAAGAAATACGGTCTTGTGTTTCCGGTTATGTTTGATGTAAAAGATGAGGTGTACAGCAAATATAATGGAGCTGTTTTTCCCACCAATGTGCTCATAGATAAGAATGGAGTGATCTCCGAGATTATTTTAGGTATTCTTAGCCCTGAAGAGTTGGAAAAGAAAATAATCAAGCTTACCGAATCATGAAGCGGGCTGTCCATATAAGAGACAGATCTGCTTTTTTCTCCAAACAGCAAAAGTCTAAAGATCAGCGATTCTTCTTATTGGAGGATCGCTGATCTGCGTTTTTGGTCATACGCGATTTGCTTTAGTGGACCACAAGCATTAATTTCACTATACCGTGGAGCAGAAATGGCTGGAACCCCGAAGAAAGCCGCGTTAGAACAATTAGGGAATTTCTCCCCATAAATTTGAGATCTCGGGTCATTCAACGAATAATTAGGGAAAATATCCCTCTAATTTAGCTGTTTTGGTAAAAAATAATGAAATCACCCTAATTTTTAGGGAGGAATTCCCTATTTCTGTTCATTTATAGCGAATATCGGCTACTTTCAGGGAGTTTTTCCCTAATTACTCTACCGCACCCGCACCCGCACCCGCACCCGCACTCCGCGCACCCCGCGCATCCGTACATCCCGCGCCGCCCACTGCCCACCACCCATAGTCTATGGGCTAAAGTAATAGTCCGTTATTTAGCCTATTTAATAAAAAAGAAGCTGCCCTATAAGTAGAATTCGCTACTATTGGGAAGCTTCTTTTTTTGTCTTACAAAAGTCTATAAGTGATCAATTAATGATTGACCAGGCCTCTAGGTTCATTGCTGGTTGTCTTCTCATTCTCCAATGAGAGCTCATTGAGAAGCGCGTAGCGCATACTGTCAACAAGTGCCTCCCAGCTGGCTTCAATTACGTTACTGGAGACACCAACCGTACTCCAGGTGTCTGTGAAGTTCTTGGATTCAATCAATACCCTTACCTTCGCTGCAGTCTGATCCTGTTCATCTATTACACGGACTTTATAGTCGGATAGATGCATTTCCTTTAATTGTGGGAAATAGGTCTGTAATGCTTTACGAAGCGCGTTATCGAGTGCGTTGACTGGACCGTTACCTTCAGCAGCAGTATAAAGATTCTCACTGCCAACTTTCAGTTTAACGAACGCTTCAGATACTACTGGATGTTCTGCGGTTTTCTCAACTAACATCTTGAAGGATTCAAAGGTAAAGGTTTCATTCATCTCACCGGTAGCTTCCCGAAGGAGTAGCTCCAGTGAGGCATCGGCACCTTCAAATTGATAACCTTGATGTTCCATCGTTTTAATCTTCTCGATCACCCGGCGAGCCTGCTCGCTGCTTGGATCCAGATTTAAACCCATATCCTGCGCTTTGGAGAGTACATTGCTCTGTCCAGCCAGTTCGGAGACCAGCACACGCTGCTTGTTCCCGACAAGCTCAGGAGCGATATGCTCATAGGTCCGTGAATCACGCATGATGGCGGAGACATGGATTCCACCTTTGTGGGCAAAAGCTGCATTTCCGACATAAGGCTGATTTACCGGCAGATTAACATTGGCCACTTCACTAATATAGCGGGCAGTGTTGGTAAGCTGTGATAATGAATCGCCTGGAATACAGTGATAACCCATTTTGATCTGTAGTGTAGGAATAATAGAACATAGGTTGGCGTTGCCACACCGTTCACCGTAACCATTAATGGTACCTTGTACTTGCCGTGCTCCAGCTCCGATGGCGCTAAGTGCATTGGCAACCGCCAGCTCACAGTCATTATGAGTGTGAATTCCGAGATTGGCTCCGGGTAATTGTTGATTTAGAGCGGTAACAATCTCATGAATTTCATAAGGTAAGGTTCCACCGTTGGTATCGCACATTACAAGCCAATCTGCTCCGGCTTCCCGGGCTTTGGACAGAACAGCTGCTGCATATTCAGGATTATTCTTGTATCCGTCGAAGAAATGCTCGGCATCAAAAATCACTTCAAGGCCTTGGCGTTTCAAGTAGGATATGGAGTCGCCGATCATGGCGAGGTTCTCCTCAAGCGTAGTCTGTAATGCAGTGTGTACATGGAAATCCCAAGATTTTCCGACGAGTGTAGCAGCAGGAACCCCTGCGTCAATCATACGTTTTAAATTGTCATCGTTTTCGGCCAAGGAATTCTTACGCCGAGTGCTGCCGAACGCTGTAATTTTGGCGTTCAGATGAAGCTCCTTGACTCTTTTGAAAAATTCAATGTCTTTATTGTTGCTTCCCGGGATGCCACCTTCAATATAGTGCACACCCAGATCATCGAGTTTCTTGGCAATCTTCAGCTTGTCGTCAGCCGACAGACTGATGCCTTCACCTTGGGTGCCGTCGCGTAATGTAGTATCGAAGATGGAGATGGACTTAGACATGAGAGTCCTCCTTATAGGGAAATGAATTTATATATTATAGCATTTTTACGCGGGAATGTAACAAAGAACTTTACAGCCTCTTAAGTTGACCTAACCGCAGCGGAGAGTTATTCTAAATTGGACAATAGAAAACCTGAGGATAAGAAGGTAGATATTGTGCAGAATGTTGATCAGTATTATCCAACGAGCGGCAGGGTTATCCTGCATGTCGATATGAATGCTTTTTACTGCTCTGTGCATGAGGCAGAGGACCCTGACCAATATAGAGGCAAAGCTACTGCGGTTGCGGGTAGTGTTGAATTGCGGAAAGGGATCATAGTGACTTGTTCCTACGTCGCCCGCAGAATGGGGATTTCGACGGGAATGCAAGTTCAGAAGGCGCTTCGTATTTGT
The DNA here is from genome assembly GCF_037963285.1 of Paenibacillus sp. FSL H3-0329. Lineage (NCBI taxonomy): Bacteria > Bacillati > Bacillota > Bacilli > Caryophanales > Paenibacillaceae > Paenibacillus > Paenibacillus sp. FSL H3-0329. The sequence goes on from NZ_CP150150.1 coordinate 2,421,769, forward strand.
CCATCGCTTATCGTTATTAAACCGGACTTCCATTTATACCGCAAATATTCTAATGCTTTTATGCAGATTGCATATAGCTATACTCCGTTACTGGAAGCAGTGTCCATCGATGAATGTTACCTTGATATAACTGGCTCCAGACAATTCGGTACACCCATGGAAATAGCGGAGACGATTCAGCGCCGTATAATGGAAGAATTGGGCTTGCCATGCTCAGTGGGGATCGCTCCCAATAAGCTGCTTGCGAAGATGGCTTCCGATTTAAAAAAGCCAAACGGCATTTCGGTGCTGCGGCTGCGGGATGTGCCTAAGATTTTATGGGACAAGCCCTGTAATGAAATGTTCGGCATTGGTGGAAAAACAGCAGAAAAGCTCCGCAAACTGGGCATTTACAGTATTGGTCAATTAGCAGCGGCTGATGAAAATATGCTGGTTGAGAATTTCGGAGTTATGGGCTCATGGCTAAAGCGTGCCGGCAACGGTATTGATCATGGGATCGTTAACCCTGAGCGGGAGCAGAGTAAGTCGATTGGGCACACCACAACATTGCCGCGGGATGTCGTAGGTCTTGCTGAGGTACGACCGATTTTGCTGAATTTAAGTGATCAGGTAGCTCGGCGATTGCGTAAGCAAGGTCTTGTTGCCTCAGGGGTACAGCTGACTATTCGGACGCCCGATATGAAGACTATAACCCGCTCGCGTCAGCTAGAGGCTCCTTCGGAGAGTGGGGAGGATATCTACAAGTCCGTCTGCGATCTATATGTTCGTCATTGGAATGGGGAGAAGCCTGTGCGGTTGCTGGGTGTGACCCTGCAGGGCTTGATTGCTAAAGAGGATTCCGCCATTCAGCTTGATTTGTTCGATTACGAACGTCAGCCTAAGAAAGAGTCTCTTAACAAGACTATGGATATGCTGCGTAATAAATTCGGTGAAAATGCAGTGTTAACTGCCGGGATGTTAAGCGATTCTCACTCTGCAAGGCTCCGCAATCATAAAGAACGGGGCACTTCACTGCAAAAGGATAATCTTCTATCTGTCGAGTCTGATAAAGAGTGACAAGAACATTCTATGACATGTCAAAATAGGTGTCGTAGAATGCGTCAGAAATGCAAACGTATTGAAAATCGATTGAAATTGTATTCTTTTTATATTAATATGAGAAAAATAAGACGCTGGTACAACAGCGCTGTATTGCTCAACGGGAGGCAGAGATAAAATGGCTAAGTACACTTGGGTCGAAAAAGACACTTGTATCGCTTGCGGTGCATGTGGCGCAACGGCTCCTGATATTTTTGATTACGATGATGAAGGTTTGGCAGAAGTTATTTATGAAAATGACGGAAACCACGGCATCACAGCGATTCCGGATGATTTGTTTGATGATCTCCAGGATTCTTGTGATGGATGCCCAACCGATTCTATTAAAATTGCGGATGAGCCTTTTAACAAAGAGGGCTAATTAACCGGGATTTTGTAACTTCCAGCACAACATAAAGACATCTCCTGCGAACTTTTGTTCAGCTAGGGATGTCTTTTTTGCGATGTCTGACCGATATTAATGTAGGAAGGAATTATAAAATTTCGGAGGTTCCGATGAAAAATTCTCAGCACCTCAAAGCATATGTACAGATGCATCCAGACAATAAGATGGCATGGTACTTGCTGGGTAAGGAATACTATAAGAACGGTCAACAGGGGAAAGCTAACTATTGCTTCAATCAGGCTGGAGAAGTATATGAAGCTTTCGAGCATAGTAAGGTGCCTGCGGAAACGCTGCGGGAATATGAGGAAGGGCTGCTTCAGGCAAGCCGCCAGCGGGACCGAAGGCAGCAAAGATTCCGCTACATTATGCTTGGGCTGATGCTTCTATTACTGGTTATGGTGCCATCGGCTGTAGCTCCGGGTCTAGATATTGCGGGAGATCAGGATACGGTCCAAGACACGGTTACTTCTGAAGTTAAAGATCCGCTTGATCAAAAAGATATTGAGAAGGAACCCGTTCTAGAGGCACGAAAAATGATGTATACAGCGCAAGAGAGTGGAGCTTCGGCTTCGTCAGGGAAGCTGATGGCAACTATGCTAATGCGCGAGGAACCGTTTCAAGCTGCTATTTTGGGCATGGAGCGGGAAGGGAAGTGGCTGCTGTGGAAAGAGAAGCTTCCGCTTAATTCCACACTGCAGAAGAATGGGAATGGACGGTTGGTATACCAATCCTATGATTCAGCGGCATGTGCATGCGAACCGCCAGAGCAAGGGGAAGTTGCGGAGGATGCAGCTGAGTGGCAGGGTGATCAAGAGGAGCTAGCTACATTATGGAGTGCAATGAGGGCTTATCAGAATCATAAAGGCAAGCTTCCGGTTTCCTTGGCGGAATTGACTAGACCTTTTCCGGAGAATTGGATTGGCGGGACGACACCAGTCATGAAGCGTGATTTCAATTCTCTAAAGGAAGTAGCGACTGCTAAGGCACTTGGGATACCAGAAGTTGCGGAGGAGCCTCCAAGCTCAATTGTTGAGGCGGGAATGGGCATACCGACGGCGTTAAGCGAGAGTGGAAGTAATGGAAAGGGTGTTCCCTTTTTTGACCAGCCGCTTAGAGTGATTGTGGATAAACAAAAACACCGCTTGGCAGTAGTCAGCGGCTCTGTTATTCTGCGGAATTATGAGGTAGGTCTTGGGGGAGACAAGACTCCAGAAGGCAACTTCATCATTACAGATAAAGTGGTCAATCCAAACGGTCATGATAATGGGGAGTTCGGAAGCCGCGGACTACAACTTTCAGATAGTAATTACGCTATTCATGGCACCAATGAGCCAGAAAGTGTCGGCAAGGATGAATCCCTTGGCTGTATTCGGATGAGTCGAGAAGATGTGGAAGAACTATTCGCTATGATTCCAAAAGGAACAAAAGTGGTGATCAGTAAAGGGGTTCTGCCTGAAAAGCAGCTGCTGCCGGCGAAACGCTTCAACCCTGCTGCTCCGTATGATCAGACCAACCCCCACAAAGTATATCACTGGCTGAATTAGTTCCCGGCAACTATAAACAGAACGATGATGAGAAGAATTAGTAAAGTTAAACTTACGCCGATCCACATTAGCGCTTTACGATTAACTTCTTCTTTCTTTTGCTGCAAAGTTGGTGGTTTACGTTTAGTTGACATCCAGCATACCTTCTTTCTCTCTTAATCGCTGATTACCCCTATATTGTAATGCGTTTACAAGAAAATTACTATACTTTGGGTTAAGCTCTCTGCACACTTACAGGGTAAAATGCTTTTCTTTTGTTCAAGAAAAGGCTAAAATTAAGAAGAAACCTACAGAATCGGGTAGACACGTGGATTAGTGAAGTACCCCTTAAGGAGCGAGAACGGTGTTGTATCGTAATTTTGGTAAACCAATTTTCTTTAAGCTGGACCCTGAGAAGGCTCACCATCTCGTCATAGGTGGATTGGACAAATCATCGTCAGTTCCAGGGGGAAGCGCGGCATTGCGTTTAATGTATGGCGTTCCTGAAACGGCAGATTTAGCAGTTGATCTGTTTGGCATACATTTTCCGACTCCAGTTGGACTGGCAGCAGGCTTGGATAAGAATGCTGAGGCTGTTTCTGGATTCTCTTCGATCGGATTCGGATTTATGGAAGTGGGGACGGTTACCCCTAAGGGTCAACCGGGAAATGATAGCCCGCGTTTGTTCCGTCTTCCCTCTGATGAAGCTCTGATCAATCGTATGGGCTTCAATAACGAAGGGGCTGACGCTATGGCAGAGCGTCTAAAAAAATTAAAAAATCGCAGAGTTCCAATAGCAGTAAATATTGGACGGAATAAAATAACTAGTAATGAAGCGGCTCATGAAGATTATCGTCAGTGTATCCGTACGCTTTATCCGTACGGTGATTTTTTTGTGGTCAATATCAGCTCACCAAATACGCCGGGGCTGCGCAGTCTCCAGCATGGCAGCGAATTAGCGTTCCTGCTAGCACAAGTAAAGGAAGAAATGGAGATTCAGCGTAAAGCCACAGGCATGAATAAGAGCTTGTTGGTTAAGATTGCTCCAGATGTCAGTGATTCTGAATTGGAGTATATGGTTCAATCACTGACAGAAGCTGGTATGGATGGTATTATTGCTACGAATACTACATTGAACCGGGATGGACTTAGTCATGAAAAGGCTAATGAGACAGGTGGATTAAGCGGTAAGCCGCTTCGTGACCGGTCAACGGAAATCATCCGTAGGATTTATCGCCAGACTGAAGGGAAGATGCCGATCATAGGTTCAGGGGGCATATTCACCAGTCAGGATGCGTATGACAAGATAAGAGCAGGCGCAAGTCTGGTCGAAATTTATACAGCACTTATCTACGAAGGACCGGAGGTTAACCGCAGGCTGCATGCCGGATTACGGCAGCTCTTACGGCGGGACGGATTCAGTCATATCTCTGAAGCAGTGGGTGCTGATCATCACTGATTGAAGGAGTCGAAAGGACAGGAGGACGAAGGCGATGGACGGCAGGGACTGGGGAACTTTTTTGCTTCCATATGAACAGACTGTGGAAGAATTGAAAGTTAAATTCAAAACAATGCGTTCGGAGTTGAAGAAAAGAGAGGAATACACGCCGATTGAATTCGTAACTGGTCGTGTAAAGCGGCTGTCAAGCATTTTGGAGAAGGCTAAGCGCCTGAATGTGAAGATGGAAGATCTGGAGACGGGCATTGAAGATATAGCCGGGATCCGGATTATGTGCCAGTTCGTGGAGGATATCCGCAGAGTGGCTGAATATATCCGGGCTCGTAAGGATCTTGAAGTCCTGTATGAGAAGGATTACATCACCAATTATAAAGAGAGCGGCTATCGCAGCTTTCATATGATTATTAAATATCCTGTGCAGACAGCTCTGGGACAAAAAATAGTGCTCGCAGAGATCCAGATTCGTACACTAGCTATGAATTTCTGGGCAACCATAGAGCACTCTCTGAATTATAAATATCGGGAAAGCTTGCCGGATGAAATGCGAGTGCGCTTGAAAACTGCAGCTGAAGCAGCCTCCATCTTGGACAGCGAAATGTCCAGTATTCGTGATGAAATTCTGGAAGCGCAAAAGACCTTCGAGGAAAACTCGAATATGACGACTCAAATTCTCAAATCTATTCATCAATTGTATTTTTATCATTTGGTGAATGAGGCTATAGAGACTCAGGCTCGATTTAACGAAATATGGCAGGCTCAGGACATGGAAGCGATGAAGGAGCTTCTGGATCATGTACGGGGACTTCTCTCCGCAGCTAAAAAGGATAGTTTGCCGGATGGCTTATGATCCGTTGTACTTGGCTTATCTAGTGTACTTTAATCGTGACCGGGATTATTTCGAATGTCACGAGGTGCTCGAAGAGCTATGGCTTGCCAAGCAACGCGACCCATTGTACAAAGCACTTCTCCAAGTAGCTGTTGGGTTGTACCATTGCCGCAATAATAATATGCGTGGTGCAACGATTATGCTAAGTGGGGCTGCTGCCAAGCTGGAAGAATATTCAGCAGTGACACTTGGCATTAATTTGGCTAAGCTAGTGGTGGAAGTGAAGGATTATGTTCGCCGCATGGAGTCTGAGCAGCAGTCATTTTCTTATTATGATCTGACTATAGAAATCATTGATCAAGGTCTGGCGGATGAAGTGAACTCTGCGGCTAAGGTGATCACACCGAATAATCCTCAACGACGAGGTCCTCAAAGACCGACCTCTTCTCATCGTAAATAATGATCCTCTATAAATGAGTATTGCCAAAGGGACACCCGTAAGGGTGTTCCTTGAATCTTTAAACACCTAAATTTTAGCAGTACTATCAGGAGGACGGCATCATGGCGGCACAACTGCCCAGTTCTTTCAGCGAGCGTATGATGGACTTGCTGGGAACGGATTATAATCAATTTGCGGATTCGTACAAGGAGACCCCTAACGGAGGCGTTCGTGTTAATACATTGAAAATTTCAGTGGAGAAATTGCAAGCTCTTTCCACTTTAGAGCTGGAACCCATTCCGTGGTGTCCAACCGGATTCTATACAGAGGATGGGGCCAGACCAGGTAAACATCCACATTATCACGCGGGATTGTATTACATTCAAGAGCCAAGCGCTATGGCACCTGTGGAACTGCTTGATGTACAGCCAGGAGATCGTGTCCTTGATTTATGCGCTGCACCTGGGGGCAAATCCACACAGATTTCTGCCAAGCTCTCAGGAGAAGGCTTGTTGGTTACCAATGATCTTCATCCAGAACGCACGAAAGCCTTAGCCAAAAATCTAGAGCTGTATGGGGTGCGCAACGGTATCGTATTAAACGAAAGTCCAGATCATATTGCAGCGGCATTCCCGCTTTATTTTGACAAAATCTTGATTGATGCTCCATGCTCAGGTGAAGGGATGTTCCGTAAAGACGAAGACATGGTGAAGCAGTGGGATTCAGGTACACCTGCCAAATATGCTGCCATGCAGCGGGATATTTTACGTTCTGCTGCAACAGCGTTGGCACCGGGAGGTACACTTGTCTATTCCACCTGTACATTTGCTACAGAAGAAAATGAGGAAATTATAGCGGAGTTTATTTCTGAACATCCACAGTTTTCGGTGATTACAGTTGGAGGTACTGGCTCGTTTGCTCCAGGTTTTGGAGAATTATCAGGGACGGCAAGACTATGGCCGCATAAAGTAAAAGGTGAAGGACATTTCATGGCTGTGCTGCAGCATGTAGGGCCAAAGGTATCTGCGGAGGAACGTGATCAAGCCGAAGTTAAGTTGAGCGCAGTTACACGGAATACGAATAAAAAAGGCACTGCTCATATTAAATCCGCAAACAAACCAGAAGCCAGACGAGGGAAAGAAGGTAAGTTCTCTAATAAATCTGCTGCTGGCGCTGAACGTGGCCGTCAAGGTTCAGGAGAAGAGCAAGCATTGGCTGCATATGGAGATTTTATAAAAGATCAGCTTGGCTGGGAGCCAAAAGGGTATCCGATTTTCTTCGGTGATCATCTGTACATCTCCCCACTACCTAAGGAAAGATTAAATGGATTAAAGGCGATTCGTCCAGGATGGTATGTAGGACATGTCCGTAACGGCAGATTTATCCCAGGACATCCAATGGCTACCGCGTTACACCCTGAAGAGAGCTGCCGAAGTGTCTCACTTTCCAGTACGAGTAATGAAGCTATTTCCTATCTTAAAGGAGAGACATTGTTGATTAGTCAAGAACGTCTCTCTATTAAAATAGGAACTACCCAAAAAGGATACGTACTGGTCTGCATAGATGGTTATAGTGCAGGCTGGGGGAAGTGGCAGGACGGTGTGCTCAAGAATGAATATCCCGCAGGCTGGAGGTGGATGTAAGAATGAGCCTATCAGGGAAAACTGCAAAAAAGCAGCGTTTAGATAAAGTATTGTCCCATATGGGGGTAGGATCACGCAGCGATATTCGTAAACAAGCCAAGCAAGGTTTAATTACCGTGAATGGTGCAGTCGTCAAGGATAGTGGATTTCATGTAGACCCTTATCACGATGAAATTGTGGTTGGCGGCGAGCTTGTTACCTATCGAGAATTTATTTATCTTATGATGAATAAGCCACCGGGAGTTCTGTCGGCAACAGAGGACAAGCGGGATCGGACCGTTCTGGATCTTTTAAAGCAGGAATATGTACAGTTTGAACCTTTTCCTGTAGGAAGGTTAGATAAGGACACAGTAGGGCTGCTTCTGCTCACCAATGATGGAAAGCTTGCCCACGAACTACTATCGCCACGCAAGCATGTCCCTAAGACGTATGAAGCTACAGTTGAGGGAGACGTAGATGCAGACGATGTAGCGGCATTTGCGGCAGGTGTCGAGCTGGAAGATGGATATGTTACTTTACCTGCACAGCTAACTATATTGGGAAGAGAACGTGGCAGTAAAGTAATCTCCCATATTTCGCTAATCATCACAGAAGGAAAGTTTCACCAGGTGAAGCGAATGTTCCAAGCTGTCGGCAAAAAAGTCACTTTTCTGAAACGAGTATCTATGGGAGAATTGAGGCTGGACGAAAGTCTGCCACTGGGAGCTAGCCGGGAACTTACGCTAGAGGAACTGGCACTCTTAAGTACAGAAGCACCAGAACAATAATATATAGAAAAAGAAAGACAAGGATGGTGGGAGTATGAGATACAAACTGATTGCACTAGATGTGGATGGTACACTGTTGAATGATGATCACCACTTGAGCACTGAGAATAAAGAAGCCATTGCTGAGGTTACGCGTCTTGGCGGGCAAATCGTGTTATGTACCGGCCGCAGTCCGCAGAACTCGATTCCTTTTATGGAGGAAATGGGGTTGTCTGGTTATGTGCTAGGTCATAACGGAGCTGCAACGGTTCGTGTGAAAGATCGGGAAGTGCTGCATCAATACGGTATGGATGCTCGTGGTCTTGACCCTTATATTGATTATTGTAGAAAGCATGATATTCATTATGATGTGAATACGGCTTTTGATATGTATGTAGATAATGTAGAAAACCTGACCAAAGAAGCCAATTATATGTATGAACACTTCCGTATCGTGCCGGCTACACTGCCAGCATGGGAAGATTTCCGTGAACCGGTTGTTAAGTTTACTGTATTTACACAACCAGAAATCCTTGACGAAGCTGAACGTGAATGGCGTACTTGGACCCATGAGTACAATATTTTGCGCAGTGGTGAATTTTTCGTTGATTTGATGCATCCGGAAGCCTCCAAGGGCAACGCCTTAAAGAATCTGGCTGTGAAGCTGGGAATTCCGCAAGAGGAAGTTCTTTCGATCGGTAATTATTTTAATGATATTTCTATGCTTACATACGCGGGTATGGGCGTTGCAATGGATAATTCTCCGGTTGAGGTCAAAGCGGCAGCGAATGCTGTCACGGGGTCAAACAACGAGCATGGTGTGCGAGATGCGCTGGTTAAATATTGTTTATCTTAATAATGGAAAGCATAAAGCGGACTTGAGTCCGTTCTATGCTTTTTTTGGTGTGAAGGAAATAAAAGAGATACATAAACAGAAATGATTCTATCCAAAAATAACCCGCCCTTAGGATTAACTAGAAAGGGCGGGACATAGATTAACTTCCTGTATTAAAGTTTAATTTCCTCGTTCCGGCTAGGATCGCTATATTTATAGATACCAGGGTTCAGTTCGATTTTTTCGTCGAAAGGAATATCTTTGTAGCTATCAATATTAGTTCCTGCAGATATCATGCCCTTAGGCGTAATTTCAGGCACCACCTCTTTGCCATTAATCCGTAACGTAGTTTGGTTAACACTTTTGAAGCCAGAAGATTTGGATGTTGATTCGACAATCAAATTTTCGCCCTCAGTATAGTAAGTGAATTCAATTTTTAACCCATCGACATCAAGTGAAGTGAACTGCTTTTCTTCTTTAGGTTTGTTTATAGTGATCCAATTCTTAGTAGTATCACGTTTCTCAATAACAGCATCCTTTAATATAAGTTTCATTGGAACATCGGACCAGTCGTTATACCATTCCGGAGATTCGAATTGAAATAAATGCTGGTAGCTTTCGGAATGATCACCTTTCAAATTCCAACCCCCAGTGATTGTTTTATCACCTATAACCAACTGAGCGGTATTATAGTGGACAATTCCTTTTTTAAGCGAATCATTTTCATCTATTAGAATTTGGATATCCAAAGGGGTAACCACTAGCTGATCTAAGGTTATACCGGTCTTTTCTTGAAATTCAGGACTGTTATACAGTTTCTTAGTGTAAATCGCCTCACTTGCTTTTTGTCCATCTGCTTTAAAATCGAACTTCCACGTACCTGAAAATCGTTTCGCTTCTTCAATGTAACTAAAATGAAGACTAGCTTCCTTCCAATCTGATTCAGTTATATTAAAAACCTGTTCAATAAATAAATCCGATCCTTCGTTAGGCATGATGGTTGGAATTGCTTCATTCTCTTGACCACCAGTACTAACTACCAAATGTGGGTTACCCCGTCCTAAGTCAGATGGTGATGCAGCGACTTTGTAACGGATAATGGTTTGATTGGAAACATGTCGAACGGATTCGATTTGAATGCTTGGATATTGCTTAACTCCAGTATTGATAGTATCCCCTGCTTGATGATTAGATTGTAAGGGAATATTCCGATCACTGTAAAAAATGAGATTCCGTGCTTCAAACCTGTAGTCCTTTTTATCATCCTTTAATGTATCAGGTGTCTCATATACTCCAATGAGTTTCTGGCTTTCAGGATCGTATTCTAAATAACCGTATACCTTTGCCTTGGCACCGGATTCACTAGTCATGATGTTTTCCTCTGTAGCAAATCCAGTATATTTGGATAGATCAGATTTAGTATCAAGTGATAACAGCATTTTCATTTTTTCTCCATCAGTTACAACACCGTTCAAATTCATTGTTACTCCTGAAATGGAAGTTTGAAGATTATACTGTTGACCGATGCCGTTATTTAATGCATTGCTCACACTTCGACCACCAATTTTATCCCAATTAATCGTCATACTAGCGAATACAGGAATGGTTACAAGTAAGAGGCAAGAGAAGACAATACTGATAGGAATAAGCTTTTTATTAGACCTAGGAGTATTCTGGGAGGCATGCAGATTTCTTTGACGTGTATAAGCTTCTTGTTCTATGGCAGTCCACATCAAATCATAATCCGGTCGGGGAATATGTTTATCTTTTTCAATATAGAGACTCATTACTATTCAGCTCCTTTAGTTGGGTTCCACCCATTCTATTTAGTATTTTAAGTCCCTTGTTCAGTCTGGATTTTACAGTTCCTTCGGGTATGCTCATAACTTTAGAAATCTCGGGTACAGTCAATTCGTTTATAAAACGAAGGACTACTACCATTCTGATTTTGTCAGGAAGCTGACTGTATAACCCTTGTAATTCTTTTTTAGTTTCCTGTCGATCCAAACGTTTTTCTACAGGGTTTGATTCCTCAGACCTGGATAGTAAATAATTACGTACTTCTTTCATCCACCCCGTCTTACGCCTTTTGATCACACTGTTGCACTCATTCGAAGCAATTCGTAAAATCCAAGCTTTCAAGTTTCTTACCTTCGACTTATCCGCTAAGATAACTTTTACAAATACCTCTTGGGAAATATCCTCCGCATCTGCCTGATTTTTCATTAAGTAGTAACAAAAATAATATACTTGTTCTTTATAGAGCTCGAAAATTTCCCGGTCACTCATTTTGCTGCACCCCCTGTCTCTGCTGTTCTCATTAATAAGACTTATAAGCGTATGTAATCGTTCATTTTTCATTTTGATTGTAGTATTTCTTCTGAGTATCATAGCGAATTCGAATGGAAGATAAGTCGTTTACAGGTAATTATAACCATGATAAAATTAGCGGTGGGACATGCGTCCCTAATCTATTAAAACTAATTGAATGTCCGCGTTAAAGGTAAAATCATCGAAAGATGATGACACAAAGCCATGGGTCTAAAGCCTTTCGACAGAAGGAAATGATCGCCAGGCCGCCATAGGGATGTCTTATGAAGCATAAAGGATAGCTCTAAGAATATGTAGTCTATTTTGAGCTCTTTTATTATTTCGACCTATACGGCGTTACATTATCGCAAGGGGCCGAAAGGGGAAGTACATGAACAGTTTTTTCAAAACAATAGGTACTAGTTTGGCAGTAGGTGCTTTATTGCTGTCCGGAACGATCGGATGGATGTCTAATCCAGGAGTAGTGTCTGCAGCTACCTCAACAGTAGTAACCGCGGATCAGATGATCAGCAAAGTAACGGCAGCCTCCAAAGCAATAAAGAATTTCCATCTGGATGTGACCAAAAAACAGGATATTCAAAGCGGCGGGGTGCGTATCAGCAACACCAACACTCTGAAGCTGGATATCAACCGTCTGCCGAATTTTGCCGCAGCAGGCACTGTCGCTAGTAGTCTTTTAGAAACATCGTACAGTCTATATGCCAATGACAAGGAGTTTTACTATCTTGTAGACGGAAGTGAACTGATCGATGAATCTGAAGATGAAGGTTACGACGATGACGGGGAGCCGATCGATCCTGATGCACAGTATTGGCTTGGACTGGAGAAAACGGAATGGGATGCCTTTTACTCTAAAGGCCAATACGATCCTGTTTCCATGCTTGATTCGGTCAAAAGTTATAAAAAATCCATGAAAGTCAGCACGGCTGGCGCACAAACGGTCTTACAATTCACGGTAACCGATCCGACAGCAGCTAAGGGGATAATCAAACTCTATGACCAGGAGAACCTCTGGGATGGTGAGACAGTTCAACCCAAAAGCGTAACGTGGAAATTATTCGTCAATACTAAGACCTGGCAAACGGAAAAGCTGACAGTCGATCTGAGTTATGTGCTGGTAAGTGACGGAGCCAAAGATACATACACCACGAAAATCGAAGCTAAATATTCCAAGAATAATAAAGGTACAGCCATTGTAAAACCGGCCGAACTAGAATAATAAGGACGATTCATATCGAGCAAAAAGCGCTGTTCCGCTGAACAGCGCTTTTTGTTGTATTCAACAGCAGTTCTTTATTAGTTGACAAGAATAAATCATTGCTGTAATTTATATGTATGCGCATGTATATAATATTTTATCTAAATATAATTTAATGAAAGTTGGGAAAAAGATGATAGCACTAGACACAGCATTAACTTTTCGCAGAGGACTGACATTAAAAAACCGAGTGGTTATGGCTCCAATGACCACCCGAATGAGCTTTTATGACGGTGTAGTAACACAAGATGAATTGAAATACTATTCGCTAAGAACGGGCGAAGTAGGTGCGGTCATCACTGCGGCAGCAAATGTACAGGAGGGTGGAAAAGGATGGGAAGGTGAACTTAGTGTTTCCTCCGATCAATTTATTCCTAGCCTTAGCCGATTAGCATCTACTATTAAACGAAATGGAACAAAAGCTATTTTACAGCTTTTCCATGCAGGAAGAATGACAGATTCAAAAATATTGCGTGGCGTACAACCCGTTTCCTCCAGCGCCATTGCTGCCGAACGTCTGAATGCAGAAATTCCAAGAGCATTAACAGAAGATGAAATTTTCGGTGTAATTGAGGATTTTAAAAAAGCGACTCAACGTGCTATTCAAGCTGGATTCGATGGGGTAGAAATTCATGGAGCAAACACATATTTAGTCCAACAATTCTTCTCTCCACACTCCAACCGTCGTGAAGATCAATGGGGCGGAAGCTTAGAGAAAAGATTTAATTTCATTAACCAATTAGTGGATGCAGTTATTGCTGTCGTTGACAATTCAAAGGTTAAGGATTTTATTGTCGGTTATCGTTTTTCTCCAGAAGAATATGAAGAGCCTGGCATTAAAATCACAGACACCTTTTATCTTATTGATAAATTAGCTGATAAAAAGCTGGATTATCTGCATATTTCATTAGGGGATTTTAAGAAAGTTTCTGCATCAGAAGATTTTAAAGAAAAATCAATCCTGCAATATGTACATGAGAAAATCAATGGCCGTGTACCTTTAATTGGGGTAGGAGATATCCGTACCAAACAGGACGCAGAGGAAACGTTGACAAATGCTGAATTAGTAGCAGTAGGACGATCTCTTATCATTGATCCTCATTGGACAAGTAAAGTGCTGGAGGGTAAAGAAGATATCATCAGAAGAGTACTTGCTGATCAAGATAGAGAAGAACTCGTAGTAGAGAATGGTATTCTAGAATTCCTTAAATTAATGATGCCTGATCGTTTACGCTAAACCCAAACACAGTTTTGAGCGCTAAATCTATAACGTTCCGCGGTAAATTTCGCGGAACGTTATTTTTGTGTAATGACTTCTATTCCCTCTTTAAAATTGTTGTCGTATGTTTCAACATTCGATTCATGAGATTTCGCCGCTCTGTTTTTATGTCGGTGTCGCTTCTCTTTAATGCGTCGCGGATGGGGATGACCTCTGTAATTTTCCTGCCGCTTTTTATTCTTCGATCTACACAAGTCGGGATGTAACCTACGTTGGTTATACTCGTGTGTCCTTTTTCATCCTTCTTTATTTTAAGCGTAAGAATGACACCGCTTTGTGTATAAGGAATATTCATTAGTTTAGTCGAAACAAAATTCCCCAATGAGTAAATAACGAATTGTTTTTTTCCACGAAGCGCTAACGGTTGAAGAACATGTGGGTGAGACCCCAGTATGATGTCGGCGCCATTTTTAAAGAAGAGATTGACCAGTTCTTTTTGTCTCTTGTTTGGAGTGTAACGATATTCGCTTCCGAAATGCAGATAAAGCAAGACTAGATCGACTTTCTTTTTTAAATCTCGAATCTCGCGAATGATCTTGGGCGTAGATATCCGGTTAACCAGCCATGGCTTACTCACTGGTACAGGAATTCGGTTAGTTCCTGCTGTGTAGGAGAGGATGCCAATCGTAATTCCTTTGACGTTTTTAATAAGCGTTCTCTTGGATTCTTCTAATGATTTAGCTGTTCCCGTGTGGTCGATTCCATTACGGTCCAGAACTCGTAACGTCCGAACCAGACCCGGGGCACCATAATCCATGCAATGATTGTTGGCCGTTACTAATACGTCGAATCCGGCTTCCTTAAGTGCAGGGGCCAGTTCGTCTGGACATTTGAATATCGGACCGCCTGATCGTGGGCTTTTCCGGCATTCGGGGCCACTTCCAGCAAAGGTGGTTTCGAGATTGCCAATCGTCAAATCAGCCTGTTTCAGATAAGGAGCTACTTTTGCAAACAGGGGGCTGAACGAATAGGTTCCGTCAGGCTGTTTAGCATCCGAAATAATATAACGTTTGACCATTAGATCTCCCACAGCAGCTATTTGTATTTCAGTCATGGATATCCACCTTTTTATTATTTTCATTAGGATATGGCATAAAGTTGTTAGGGGTTATTCTTTCTTTAAGGCGAAGTGCAAACATTTGTATGGCTTTTTATTTAAAATGTGACTCAACGCATAATCACTTTATTTAGATCGTCTAAATTTAAGGTATTCATTTTTTTCAAACTTTTATAATTTGATTCAAATCCTCTTTTTTGTTTGGCAGCCATAATAAAATAAGGTTGTTGATAAACATTATCAATCAAACATTGGAGGTTAAAGAAATGAGTACACAATTCAAAAAAATCGCCGAGGATACTTACTGGATAGGCAAAATCGATAACCGCCAGGTTCCATTTCACCGCCTGATTCTGGCAAAAGGAACTACCTATAATTCTTATTTATTAAAAACAGGTAAACCAACTGTCATTGATACCGTAGATATGGAATTCGGACGTGAATATGCCGAGTGTCTGGGTGAAATGATTGATCTTCTAGATATCCATTACATTGTAATTAATCATACAGAGCCTGATCACTCTGGTGGACTGGCAGCTCTCGCTGCCAAGGCTGCAAATGCCACGATCGTATGCACCGAGATTGCTGTTCCCGAATTGCAGGAAATGTACAAGCTTCATAGCCGGAACTTCCTGGTGGTTAAAGACGGAGATAAGCTGGATATTGGCGGGAAAACGCTGCTGTTTAAAGAAACACCGTATCTCCATACCGCAGAAACGATGATCACCTATTGTATCGAAGATCAAATCTTATTTCCTTGTGATATTTTCAGCACGCATGTTGCGGTGGAGAATCTATTCAGCGATGAAGCCGGGTTTGATATTACGGAAGATTTCCAGGGCTATTACGCAGCAATTATTCATCCTCACAGAAGATATGTAAGAACCCTGTTAGAGGCTGTTAAGGATCTTGAGATCCGGATGATCGCTCCTTCCCATGGGTTTGTGATCCGGGAGGACATACGTAAATATATCGGGATGTACGCCACATTGAGCCGCGAAACGACGCAAGGAAAAAAGGCAACCATCGTTTATACCACCATCAAAAACAGTACCAAGAAGATGGCCAAAATTATACAGGATTGCTTGCAGGAAAATAATATTGAGACAGAGGTCTGGGATGCAGATAAAAGCAGTGCCACCGATATTCTGAACAGCATAACGTCAGCTGACGCGGTCTTTATTGGCAGCTCCACTAAATACGCGGACATGATTGGGAATCTGGAGAACATTCTGAAAGAATTGCACAATATGAATCTGGAAGGCAAACTTGCTGCAGCCTTTGGCTCCTACGGTTGGAGTGGTGAAGCCATTGAAGTCATTCAGGATTATCTGAATGGAACAAACATGACGGTGCAAAGCACATCTGAGGTTATTAAATCCACGGGGATGACACATGTAGAGTTCCCTGTACGAATCAGGTTTTCCCCGAAAGAGCCTGAGAAAGTTCAAAAAATTAAAAATGCGGCTGAATTTGTATCGGATTTGCTGCTGAGTTCATTTTAGGGAGGGGAGCATAGGATGACAAAACATTACGTTATTGTTGGCGGCGGAGTAGCCGCCGTCCATGCCGCCAAAGCCATCCGTGATCAAGACGCAGATTCGGAAATTTCGATCTTCGGGGAGGAAAGCCAACTGCCCTATAACCGGATTAAGCTGACTAAAGGGCTGTTTACCGACCTGCACAGTGAGAAGGTACTGATTAAGAAGGAAAAATGGTACCGAGATAACCGTATATCCGTAAAAACCTCGACCCGAATCCGTTCTGTTCATCCGGACCGGCAAATTATTGTGACAGAAGATGGGCAGAGTGTTTCTTATCATAAGCTTTTATTGTGCATGGGAGCGAAGAATCGTGAACTTTCCCTTGAGGGCTCCGGCCTGAACAATGTTCATACCCTCCGGGACATGAACGACGCGGACAGATTGAAAGAAAACCTGCAGGATGGCAGCCATGTAGCCGTAATCGGTGGGGGAGTGCAGGGAATCGAAACCGCTTGGGCGCTGCATGAAGCTGGATATCAGGTAACGGTGATCGAAGCTTTTCACCGGTTGATGGGCAGACAGCTTGATGAGAAATCCTCACAACTACTTAAGGAGAACCTTGAACAAGCAGGTGTGAAGGTTATTCTTCAAGCAGATGTGGCGTCTATTACAGGAACAGAGTTTGTTACCGGAATTACGCTGGGCGACCAATCTCATTTTTCCTGTGACCATGTGGTCTACTCCATTGGTATTGTACCGAATACGGAACTGGTAAGTGGCTCGAGTATTCAAGTCCGGCAGGGCATTATCGTAAATGAACAAATGCAAACAAATGATCCACATGTGTACGCAGCCGGAGATGTGGCTGAAGTTAACGGGCATGTGGAAGGACTGTGGGGCGGAGCGATTGAGCAGGGCCGGATTGCCGGCAGTAATATGGTTGCCAATCTGACTGCGTATCGTAGAGCTGTTCCGGTTACCTTATTTAATGCCTTTGGCATCTCTTTATTTTCGATAGGCAACGTGGATGAACGGTATTGCGATACGGTGGTACGCGGAGAAGAAAATGGGGCGTATACGCGAATCTATGTGAAAGATAACACAATGATTGGTGCGATATCCTGGCAAGGAGCAGCTGCTTCACTGGGGTATAAAACCGCTGTAGAGCAAGGCATCCCCCTTGAGGGGATCGATGTTAACGGGAGCAGCATCGAGGAGATTATGGCTGAAGTACAAGCCAGGTTGAACTAAACTATTAACTTTTTAGGAGATGATAAAGATGAAAAAATACATTTGTCTACCCTGTGGTTATATCTATGATCCGGCAGTAGGCGATCCCGATGAGGATGTTGTTGCAGGCACTGCATTTGAAGACTTGCCTGAAGATTGGGTCTGTCCGGTATGCGGTGAAGATACCAGTCATTTTGCAGCGGTTGAAGACAAAAAAACTTTTGTATCCTAAAGGAAAGTAAAAGTTGTACAAAAAAAATGAACAACAGGGGGGACAGTTATGAAGGAGTATTCTTGCCGATACGCTGCTGAACCTTGTACCCGCAAGGTGCCTATTTTTGCTGCGTTAAGCGATGACGATCTCTCCCGGATCAGCGCTATGATCAAGCATCGTAAGTTTACTAAAGGTCAACCTTTAATTCTGGAAGGGGCGCCGTCGGATACGCTCTACATTATTCAGCGAGGGCATGTTAAATTATCCAAAACAACTCCTGAGGGCAAGGAACAAATTTTGCACATCTTGACGAATGGAGACTTTTTCGGGGAACTGAGCATTTTTAACAGCGATGAGCTGAGTAACTTCAGTGCTTATGCTCTGAAAGACACTAACATTTGCATGCTGACCCGAACGGATATGGAGCAGCTGATGAGGGATAATCCGGATATTTCGCTCAGGCTACTGAAGAGTGTGACCAAAAGACTAGCCCATACGGAAAATCTGGCGCAAAGCCTGGCGACCAAAGATCCCGAAATACGAATTGCTTATATGATCATGGAACTCAGCGACAAATATGGTAAGCAGCGTGGCGCTCATATTCATATTGACCTTCCGTTGTCTCGTGAAGAGCTGGCCAGTTATGTTGGGGTCACCCGCGAAACTATTAGCAGAAAATTCTCAAGGTTCGAAGATTCAGGTCTTATTGAGCTAATCGGAAACAAGCAAATGATCATTATAGATCCAGCCGGTTTGGAGAGTTATATGGGGTATTAAGAGGATTACGGTGTATTGACTGTCCTGTATGACACCGTTGGTGCAGAACATACGCTATATGGGGCCAGACTCCGAATACTTGTCGTTCCCAAAGGATTTCAGTATGATGAATACTATATAAACTTGTCCCTATGGGCTCGATTAATCGGAAGATGGCGAGGAAACCCAATGCAGAAAAGGAATAGCAGAAAATTTTTCAGGATTAGGCTAGAGGAAATGATTCAAACCTTGCGACATGAAATTCGTTCGGGAAGTATAGCGATCGGCAGTTATCTTCCTTCAGAAAGCGACTTAGAGGTGCGTTTCGGACTTAGTAACGCTTCTGTGCGCAACGGGCTCAAGGTGCTGGTGGATGAAGGCTTAATTGAGAAAATTCCGCGTGTTGGCAATCGGGTCATCCCTCCGGTAGAGGAAGGCAGAACGACGATCAAGTTCGGATATGTGAACACCATCCCCAAGCTTGTAGAGATGCAAGAGCTACTGAATGAGTTCGGCAAACGCTATCCGCATATCGACGTTCAGCCGCTCGAGTTGTCTTCAGGAAACTACTCAACATCTTTGAAAGAATATTTGCAATCGGAAATCATGGATGTCGTACTGATGAATAATAACAATTACCAGGATTTTTTGGAGCAAGGCTGTACAGAGCTGCTGGAGCCGATGGAGGAACAGCCGGACACGTATCGTTTTCTTTCCGACCCGTTCCGGTACGGTGACCATAATCGTGTTCGCCCCTTTATTTATTCTCCAGTCGTGCTTTGTTATAATAAACAGCACTTTAAGGAAGCCGGCGTATCACCACCCGACAGTAGCTGGACCTGGGACGATTTGTTCGCTAATGGTCGAAAGGTAGCAGAAGGTCATGACTGGTACGGTTTTTATTTTTATTTGCCTTCTCGTAACCGGTGGCCGTTGTTCCTGCTTCAAAGCGGCACAACGTTTGCGGCAGAACAGGATGACGAAGGCAAATACCGGTTCAGTGGCTCAAAGCTACTCGACAGTTTAGGAACCATCCGAAAGCTGATAGGCATGAAGGATGTATTTCCAGCCGTATTGTCCGAGAGCGATGCGGATGCGGAAGCCTTGTTCTTGCAAGGCAAAGTGTCCATGATAATGACGACCTATTATTTCTTGAATCAATTGCGTCAATCCGATTTGGCATTCGATATTGCTCCATTGCCTCGGCTGCAAAATGCTGATACGCTGCTGATTATAAATGGACTGGCGGTTAACAGCAAATCACAGAACAAGGATGCATCCATGCTACTCGTTGATTTTCTCACCTCACACGAGGCGCAACTGATCATTAGGCGCAAGACACTGAATATTGCAGCCAACCGTTTGGTGATGGATTGGGAAGGTGAGGAAGTGGGTTATCGTCCGGCCCGTTTTCAGCTTTACCGTGAGATCTTCCCTACCTATCGTCTGGTTACAGAGCTGGGTTTAAGCAACCTCCAGTTGAAAGAGATTCAACGCGATATCATGATGTTTGTATCAGGCCTACTGGACAACGACGAGTTATGCCGCAGGCTTGAGGAGATATTGAATACGGTAAATCAGGAGACTCAGCACTCTTGAGGGCTGAAAGTTTTTTCGAAAATTCCGGCACAGGTTCAATTCTGAACCTGTGCTTTTTGTTATGCTGAAGTATTTGTTTGTCGCACAATAATTGACTCATATATGACTCATAAAAACATGTTGACTATACTTTTATTATTATTATATGATGCAATAGAAGTCAGATATGAGTTAACGCGAACTAATTATTATTAAGGTGGTGTAGCTGCAACGATGGAAAAGGAAGGCGTTTATTTTCACAATGTTTCGGAGCTGGTTCATAAACCCTATCAATCTGGATTACATCTCCAGCGTTTTCCACAGCATGTGCGCAATGGCTTGTCAGAGAAAGGAAGAACCAAAGCTATACAATCGAACGGCTGCGAATTGCGGTTTGTCACCGAATCCAAGCATGTTAGGGTCACTGTCGGATCGAATGATAGTAACGGCCGAGTTGTGGTATGCAGAGGGGATTTTTTTCATTCTCAGCATTTTTTGCAGGCGGGTACGGTAACCACTCTGCACTTGGAGGAGCCGGAACGTTTTACAGAGGTATCAAGTAAGCGGCTGAATCAGTCTGGATTTTCCTCTAACGTATGGCGTTTGCATTTTGATCGTTTCGGAGCTGTTTTCTACGATGTGGATGCTTTTGGTTGTGAAGCACGTGCGCCTAGACCGGATGAGGTACCGAAGCTTACGATGCTCGCCTATGGATCTTCCATCAGCCAGAGCGCGGGATCCACGCATCATTTCAATGGTTACTTACAGCAGACAGCGCGCAGACTTGGTGTGGATGTGCTAAATCTTGCGCTTAGCGGATCTTGTTATTGCGAGGACGTAGTTGCCGATCATCTGGCTGAACGTGAGGATTGGGATTTTCTGTTTCTGGAACTTGGTGTCAATATGCGTGCTGTAGTGTCTCCCGAGGAATTCAAGCGTAGAGTGTCTTACATGCTGGACCGGGTTATCGAAAATCATCCTGACAAACCTGTGTTTGTTACTACGATTTATCCGAATCGTGCAACGTATTTTCTTGATGCAGGCCATCTTCTTCATGTCCAAGAGGGGATTTTTAACGAAGTGCTGCTTCGTTACTGTGAGAGCAATAAACATCCACAACTACATCTGCTGGATGGCGCATCAGTCATGCGCGATCTTACCTCGCTGACCTCCGATCTGATTCATCCTTCCGATTATGGACACACGCTAATGAGCGAGCATTTAGCAAAACTGTTGCGGCCCATGATCGAGCCCCTCCGAACTTCTAGTCATTCTAGTGCCGTGTCCCAAATTTTGTAATAGGGAGTTGATGGAAATGAAGCGTTGGATGCTTACCATGGTGGGAGTTTCATTATTAGCCGCCTCTATGAATGGATGTTCCTCTTCTAATAAGGGGGGAGAAGAGCAAGCTGGGGAGAGTCCAGAAAAAACCACTGCTTTCTCCATATCGTTCCGGAGCGGAAACATTTCGTATGCAGACAATCATCCGAATATCAATGATGACAAATGGGTCAAAAAGCTGGAGGAACTTACAAATACAGATATTAACATCCGTTTGATGCAGCAGAAAAATTTTGATTCCCAAATGATTCAAATGTTCGCGATCAACGACATTCCGGATGTCGTGCAAGCAAGCTCTGGGCTGACGAACCCTCAGTTGGCAGGTTCCGTGGAGGCTGGAGTATTCATGCCACTTAATGAATTGCTTGAGCAGTATGGGCAAGATCTTCTCAAGAAAGTTCCGAAGGAGGCATGGGACAAGGAGACCGATGCGAAAGGTAATATCTACGCGATTCCGGAATGGCTGTCCAATCCGTCACGCCGGGCAACTTGGATTCGTGCGGATCTTTTGGAACAAACAGGGCTGCCAGAGCCTAAAACAGTCGATGACTTCCTGAATGTCATGCGTGCTTTTAAGAAGATGGGTGTGGAGAATCCTTATATGGGCCGGGAGGACTTTATATATTCGGATATGTTCTTCGGATCTTACGATACCTTTGCCAATTTCTTTATGAAACAAGGGGATCAAATTGTCCCGAAATTTATGAATATCGAAAATATGCAAAAGACGATCCAAACGTACAAGACAATGTTCGACGAAGGACTGATAAACAAAGAGTTCGTCACAATTAATCCCACGAAATTCAAGAACGATATTCTTGCAGGCAAGGCGGGTATCTGGAACATGAATGCCAACCTGTTGATCCAATGGGATCAGCAGCTAAGAGAACAGGTGCCTACTGGTAAAATGAAGCTGATCGCCTCGCCCACAGGACCTGACGGTAAGGGGGGACTTCGTCTTGTCGGTACGGTGCCGCGAGCGTATTTAATTAACAAGGATGCGAAAGATCCTGCCGGGATCGTCAAGTTTTTCAACTGGATGGTTAGTGACGAAGCGGAAAAGTTTTTTACCTTCGGAATTGAAGGGGAAAACTACACTGTAGAGAACGGAAATATTAACTATAACAGACCGAAAACAGCCGATGAAGCTGATGAGGAAACGTTCCGTCAAATCCTGCTGTGGTTCGTACAGGATACTACCTACAATAAAGGCGCGCTTAGTCTCACACCCGAAGGAAAAGATTTGATGAAGCTCTACGACACAGTACTTGCGAATGAGGGACGCGACGGGATTCAATTTGAACCGCAAGTAAAAGGCTATCAGAAAAACCCGGACATCACTCCAGGTGGAGATAAATTGCCGCCTGTTATATTGACGCATGTGATCAATATGGTATACGGCAAAAAGCCGATCTCAGACTATCCGAAGGTGGTGGAGGAATGGCTGCAGAAAGGGGGAAGTGACGTCGTCAAGGAAGCAACAGAACGTTATAACAATAACGACGGTGTAATTTTGTCCCGACATTAATAAGCTGCATCTCAAAAGAGGTTTGAACTCCATAATGCTTGTGATTACCTATACCATGTCAGGGAGGAATTCATTTGAGAAACGGACTATATAGGAAAGCTTTTCGAGTGGGCATTAGAGTACTGTTGGCGTTGGCTTTGTTATACTCGCCTTTGGAAATGCAAGCGCTTACCAAAGTTTATGCAGACGGAATAAACGATGACTATGTTACGCTCTACGAGGAAAACTTCGATGACCCTGACAATTTTGGATCGACCGGTGGCGTTACCATTCCGGGGCCTTGGCTGCAGGAAGGTGAAGGAAACAGCATGGCGAAAACTTCGGTTTCGTCCACGGCCCCGTCCGTACCGAATCTGGTGAAAATCGATGGCAAGGATGCATTGGCGCTGCCAGTGAATTCGACGGGGTACCGCAATCTTCAATTGAGTTATTATACACGGGCATCCTCCTACATCGGAGGAAGCGTCATCGTAGAATGGTCAGGTGACGGAGGGATAAATTGGACAACGTTGGAGGAATTTAAGCTGCCCCCAGGGACGCTGGAACAAAAGAACAGTGAGCCGAACCAACTCAAAGTCCAAAACTTGGGCAGCGGAGCTGACAACAACCCGAACGTCAAGATCCGGGTCCGTGTGGGGGAATTGATGAGCGCGAATATGTACATCGATAGTGTCGCCCTCAAAGCTCAAGCGATTCCTGGAATACCACCCGCAGAGACACCGGTGCCAATCCCTACACCGGTTGAACCTAAGCCGTTTGTGGTTCCTGAAGGCGTTAAGCTGTATGAAGATGTGCTGATTGGGAACGCTGGAACGCGGCCGATTTATACTTCGATTGCCGTACCTAAGATCCCGCCTCATGCACCGATGCCAGTGATGGTATACATTCATGGCGGAGGTTGGAACCATGGGGACCGGAAGCAAGCCCTTGCCAGTATCTGCAACTATGTAACCAAGCGAGGATATATCGGAGTATCGCTGGATTACCGCCTAACCCCGGAAGCGCCATTCCCGGCGCAAATTCAGGATGTGAAGCTTGCTATCCGTTACTTGCGCGCGCATTCGGCAGAATACCATTTGGACCCGAGTCGGATCGGTGTATGGGGTTCGTCGTCAGGGGGGCATCTGGCCTCACTGCTCGGTACCACTGGGGACATCAAGTCAGGCGAGACAATCACATTGGATACTGGACATACCGTAAACGTTCCGGATTTGGAGGGGAATGGCGGTTGGCAGCAATATTCTGATCAAGTGCAAGCCGTTGTCGATCTGTACGGTCCAGCGGATTTTACAACAAATTTCGCTAATAGCTATAAATCCGTGAAGGCGCTTTTAGGCGGGAACGACGCGTTCTCTGTGCCAGACCAGGCAAGGTTGGCCATGCCTGGCACTTATGCGTCACCGGACGATCCGCCTTTTTTCATCCGCCATGGGGATGTGGATGCAACGATCCCATACACGGACAGTATTACGTTCTCCAGTCAATTGAAGGATGCAGGCGTGAAAGTGGTCGATGTCAAAATTGTACCTAAACAAGGTCACGGTTTTATAGGCGAAGCGGCTGAGCAAGCAAGCGCCGAGGCTTGGGCTTTTATGGATCAATATGTAAAGAATCGAACGGCAACAACATCTGATGATGAGGTTGTATACCGCGATCTAGCCAGTCTGACACCGAGCGACGATGCAGTCATCGACAGCAGCAAGCCCACTGTAAACTTCAATAGCGCGACGGGCAGCAGCAATGGATTGTTCAGTATTTCGTCTGGCGCCGAGAACAAGAAATATGTGTATTTTAAATTTGATGTCTCTTCATATAGCAATCCTGCAAACAGGTATATTTTTAATGTTGCTGCCAAAAAGGGTTCATCCAATGCGGACCTCGAACTTTCGTTATTCGGCCTAAAGGATACAAATTGGACTGAATCGGAGCTGACTTGGAGCAATGCGCCTGTCACGGATCTGACCATTGCTTCGTTAAGTGGGAAATTTACCGTAACGGCAGACAAATCAGGAGCTCCACAGGTTTACAGCATCGATGTGTCTGAGTTTGTCAGAGACAGATTGTCCGCATCGGGCGGTAATATCGCTTTTCTGCTTGGTGATACGGCAAGCACTGGAATTTCCCTCAATGTCTATTCGAAAGAAGCTAATGGCAACAGCAACCCCCGTCCACAGCTTGTTGTTCAAGAAGCGGTTGAACCTTCAAGTGACCTTGAGAAACCTTCCTGGCCGGATGGAAGTTCTCTGAAGGCTGTCAATATAGGTACAGAGTTCATTCAACTTTCATGGCCGGCCGCCAGCGATAATCAAGGTATCGCCTCCTATCGCGTATACCGGGATAACACCCTGTTATCCAATGTTAACGATGCAACGTATACAGTCGTTGGGCTTAGCCCTAGCACAGCGTACAGCTTTAAGGTTGAAGCGGTGGATCAGTCGGGCAATACATCCGTACCGCTTGCTTTTACCCGGTCAACGCTTACAGAACCCATCATTCCTTATGCGATTGCAAACGTGACAGCTAGCGACAGCGATGGCAATATCGCAACGAATACCATCGATAATAACTTGTTCACCCGTTGGTCCGCTGCAGGTAACAGCCCGTGGATCCAATACGATTTAGGCGAAGAGAAGCAGATCAGTTATTTAGGTATTGCCGTTTATAAAGGTGATACGCGCACGGCTCAATTGAGTATCGAAACTTCAAATGACGGTTTGGCTTGGACTACGATATGGACTGGTGCAAGTATGTTCAGGACGATAGAGATGCAACCTTTCGATCTTCCTGACACAGAAGCAAGATATGTGCGCATCGTAGGTCTTGGGAATTCTGATGGCAGCGCGTTTACAAGTTTATCGGAGGTAAACATCTATGCGCCGTTCGCAAATGGAGATACACCTGTAGCCAGCATTCCGAATTACACGCCTAATCCACCCCGGGAACCGATCCCATTCACAGCTCCCGGATTAACTGAACCTGATGGTACGGTGCATCCGGTTCATTCCTCACCTACTACCACTGGGCGCCTCTGGAACGTGCTGGACTATAATGCTGATCTCGCCGATAACGACACAGATGACGGTATTGCTATTCAAGCTGCCATAAACAGTGCTGAGCCCGGCGATGAGGTCTATTTGCCGTCTGGGGTTTATAATTTGAACTCAACATTGGATACCCTTGTCAATTTGAAGCTCAAGTCAGGTGTAAACCTTCGCGGTGAGGATCAATCAACAACCATCCTCAAGACATCTCTCAATAAGGTGAAAAACAGCACCTTGATGAAAGTATCCGGACAGCATGATCTGTCCATATCCAACCTCACATTGACTTCTACCTGGAACGGTGTCTACACGACGGATCATAAAGTGAACAACCCGGACGCAGGTGGTCCCGACAGCATGATTACCATCGCAAATTTTGGTGAGGTTCCGTCATACAACATCACGGTTGATGGGGTTACTGTAGAGAAGTATTCACGTATGGGTGTGCGTATCGACAACAGCCGTGATATTGTCGTACGCCGCAGCACGTTCCGAAATGCGACAGATGTAGGGCCGGGCGGTGCTGGCTATGGTGTGTCGATTCAGGGCATGGCCAAACAGGACCGCAACGGGTATGAGAACGACACGGTTTGGAATGTTGTGGAGGACTCCCATTTCGAAGGCCCTTATTTGCGGCATGGGGCGCTGATCCAATTTGTTGCCCATAACAATGTCCTGCGAAACAATCAGTTTATGAATACAAAGCTGGATGCCATCGATCTGCATGGAGAACTCGAATATTTGAACGAGATATACGGCAATTTGATTAGTGACATTCCCTACGGCGCGGCGATCGGGCTGGGAAACACCGGGGGTACAGCACCCAGCAATCACAGTAAGTCAGGACCGCGCAACTATATCCATGACAATACGATTCGTAATACAAGAGAAGGAATCAATGTAACTATGGGCACTCCGGATACAGTCATCGAGCGAAATGTGATTGAAAATACAACTCATATAGAGGACGCCAAAGGCATTCAGATTTTGAACGGGCCAGGTACAATCATTAAGGAGAATATCATTCGCAACAATACTGCGTCGAATTATTGGGCTGTATCCCTTGAGCATGATCCCGGCGACAGCAAAGCAAATGATATCGGAGCGGGCGACCCGCAGGACGTTCAATTGATCGGAAATTCGCTGATTGGCAATACGAACGGCATTCGACTTCTTGCTGGAAAAGGGATCATCCTGCAAGGGAATCTTATTGACAGTATAAGTCGCAATTATTTCAAAAATGATCATGTGGGAGTAGAGGGTTGGCCGTTACCGAATATACCCTAAAGAAAACACAAGCTCACTCATAGAAACTCCATATTGCAAGCGCTTTATTGTAGGTAGAATGAGGTTAGATTCATTCACTATTCAAGGAAATGGAGGAAGGCCGATGCCACATATTGAGATTAGGATGTACGAAGGCCGAACGAGTGAGCAGAAGGAGGAGATAGTCACCGTATTCACGCGGGAGTTATCCCGAATTATTGAACGGGATGAACGATTTATTACCGTCGAATTTCAAGAAATTCCCCTGGATGAGAATGCTCCGGCGAACCTGCTGAAAACAGGATCTATAGGAAACGGTTATGAAAGCTAAGTTAACTGGGGTTGACCTTATTAACTACAAAGCCGACACGAAAAGATCCTTGCTTTTAAACATGTGGAAATTCAGAGCACTCTATGTGATTGCGATTCCCGGGATCTTGTATTTCATCATTTTCAAGTACTTGCCGTTGGCTGGTTCAGTTATTGCATTTCAAAACTACAACATTTTTAAAGGCTTTACAGGCAGTGAATGGGTGGGACTTGAGCACTTTAGGACGATGTTTCAATACCAGGATTTCGGAAGAATCTTGAGCAATACAATTCTTCTAGGCTTGTATGATCTTATATTCGCCTTTCCGGCTCCAATATTGCTTGCACTTCTGCTGAATGAAATTCGGCTTGTGTTTTACAAACGGTTTTTGCAAACGGTGGTTTATATGCCCCATTTCCTGTCTTGGGTAATTGTCAGCGGTATCGCCTTGGGTATCCTCTCCCCAGGAACAGGGATTGTGAATCAGGTTTTACAAGCCTTCGGCTTTGAACCAATTTATTTTCTTGGTGAAAATTCATACATTCGCACGATTTTGATCAGTTCCGGTATCTGGAGGGATTCCGGGTACGGTACGATCATTTATCTGGCCGCGTTGGCAGGAATAAACCCAGATCTTTATGAGGCTGCTGAAGTAGACGGAGCCGGGCGCTGGAAACAAACCTTAGCCATTACACTGCCGTCTCTGATACCGACGATTATGATTTTGTTCCTTCTCCATATCGGGAGATTTCTTGATCTTGGCTTCGAGCGGGTATGGGTATTCCTGAACGCGCTTAATACCGGGAACGGGGAGATTCTGGACACTTATATCTATAAGGCGGGGCTGCTGTCTCAGCAATACAGCTATACAACAGCAGTGGGGCTATTCAAGTCGGTAGTTGGACTCATTCTGGTGCTCATCGGCAACATTTTGAGCAAAAAAACAACCGGTGAATCGCTGTATTAATCGCTCTTTATGGAGGTAGGGATGATGAGAGTACGCTATACTCGCGGCCAGAATCTATTTAATGTGTTCAATCTTTTGTTTCTGACCGCTCTCGCTTTGGCTATGTTTCTGCCGTTTCTGAATGTGATTGCCCAGTCCTTTAGCAGCTCTGAAGCAATTATTAATGGTAGGGTAGGTTTGCTGCCAAAGGAATTTACCGCGATCAATTATCAGTACGTTTTCAGCGATCATTCCATTTGGCGGGCGTTCGGTGTCTCCGTCTATATTACGGTACTGGGCACCGCAATTAATCTGATTGCGACAGCGTCTCTCGCTTATCCGGTGTCGCGGCCGGAATTCCTAGGACGTAAATACATCGTCATGATGGTATTGTTCACTATGGTATTCAGCGCCCCTCTTATTCCAAATTTTATCCTGATAAAAAATTTGGGGCTTATGAACTCCTTATGGGCACTTATGATTCCGGGCGCCATCAGCGCTTTTAACTTTTTCGTGATGAGAAGCTTCTTCATGCAGCTGCCTCAGGAGCTGATAGATTCCTCTAGAATCGATGGGTGTGGCGAGCTGCGGATCATTGTCAACATGGTACTGCCGTTGTCCAAACCGGTAATGGCCTCATTGGGGATTTTCTACGCCGTCGGGCACTGGAATACGTACATGAGCGCTCTGTATTATATCAACAAGCCGTCTTTATGGCCTCTGCAGGTGATGTTGAAGAAGCTCTTCGAGACGGACGATATCAGCATTGATCCGGCTTCCTCAGTGTATAGCTCTTTGGCCCACACCTCACCTGAGGGCATTAAAATGGCTGTTATCATTGTCGCTACTATTCCGATTATCATGATTTACCCGTTTCTTCAACGCCATTTCGTTAAAGGAATGATGGTCGGATCCGTCAAATCCTGATCTATCATAGTGTGGTAGAATAGGAACGCGTTAAGCGAGACGAATCGGAAGGTGGTATCCATGGATGAGATGTGTATTAATCGTAGACGACGAGCCCATGATTCGAAAGGGACTTTCTATCATGATCCAGCAATGCGGCGAGCATCCGTATAACATTAAGCTGGCCCAGAATGGCGAAGAGGCCATCCAGCTCATTATGGAGGAGCAGCCGGATTTTCTTTTTACAGATATCCGTATGCCCAAGGTAGACGGACTGGAGCTGTGCCGGCGGCTGTCGGAGATGGAGACGGATATTCAGACTGTTGTCATCTCGGGTTATGGGGATTTTGAATACGCCCGCCAATGCGTGTCCTATGGAGTGAAAGAATATCTCCTGAAACCCGTGAGCAAAGGGAACCTTCAAAATGTGATCGGCAAACTGGAAGCGCATAGAGAGAAGTTAGAGAGTTTTGTCTCTGTCGCTAAGCTCGATGAATGGGTCGTGCGTATGGATGATGCCATCTGGACCTTGGATAAAGAAAGGCTGTACCTTGTACTGAAGGAATGGGAAACTGACTTCCTCCAGCGTAAGATGAGCCGAAGTCAGCAAAAAGAGCTTCTGGAAGAGGGCTACGCTTTGCTCGTGAAGAAGCTGCTTGTCAATTCAGTTACACCCGGTAAAAGCGTGTTAGACTTGTCCGCAGCAGCTGGACCTGAGCAGTTATTCCGCTGTTTCGCAGAAGCGTCAGCAGCAATATTGGAAGAGCTTCGTAGAAAGCGCAAGGGTAAAGCGAAGGATCCGATAGAGGAAGCTAAAGCATTTATAGAAAAGCATCTCGCTCAGGAAGTATCGCTGGAAGAAGTGGCGGAAGTGCTTGGGCTAAATGCCTCTTATTTCAGCCAGATGTTTAAGCACTCAACGGGAGAGACCTTTGTACATTACCGCATAAAACGCAGGATGGAGAAGGCCAAAAGATTGCTTGCCGATGCAAGCTATCGGATCACCGATATTTCCTATGAGGTCGGGTATGCAGACCATCCTCATTTTACGAAAACGTTCAAAAAGTTCACCGGGCTGGCTCCTTCCGAGTATCGCAACCAGCTGGGGATCGATTGATGAGAAAGAGTCTGTCGAACAAGCTGTTCGCCTCTTTTCTGACCGTCATTCTTCTATCCTTGTCCATGGTTGGATTTATCTCCTATTTTCAGGCTTCGGCTGAGCTGGATAAGTCTTCAGAGAAGTCCATTGCCCAAGTTATCAGAAGTGCCTCTTATCAAACGGATCTGTATTTGCAAAATTATGAAAAGGCTAGCGATTCCATCCTGTCCTACAATCAAGTCAAGGAGTTCCTGGATATGGACCCGGAGGATAGCTTCTCTTACTATCAATATACGAATGACATTCAGAAGTATTTGTTTCGTTCTTTGTTTATTCTGTATCCTCAGATTAATCTGATGTACATCATCGGTGAACACGGCAAGGCCATTAGCGATGATAACTCCTATCAGGCGCATAGCCTGCAGTTTCATCCTCAGGAACGCTACCGTTTCTTAAGCGAACATACGCCGGAGAGCGGCCGCATCACCATTCTCAACACAAATGTGATGAATGAAGGGGATAAGAACATTATTACGATGGTCCGACGAATCAGAGGGGTCTCTTCCTATCGTCCTAAAGGTATAGTGGCTATTGAATTTAAGGCAGAGGATCTGGCCCGCATATGGGAACCTCTTGATCTGGGACAGGGCGGGTCCTACTTTATCATGGACGAATTCGGCAAACTCCTCTATCGGGCGGAAGGGAATAATAACCACCCTGGGTTATCTGCTGAGCACATTCAGAACGTATTTCAACACCCAAATGACTCTGTGGTGGAAAAAGTAGACGGGAAAGAGTATTTGTTCGTGTCGAGAAAATCCGAATATTCCAAATGGCAGCTTGTAGTATCCATACCCGTTGGTGAGCTGCGCAAGCCTATTTCTACCATTCGTACGACCACGCTGGTGGTGGGAGTTCTCACGCTTGTAGGCACACTGCTCCTTGCAACCTGGTTCGGACGATCCATCACGAAGCCCATCCTGATTCTTAAGGAGGGCATGAGGGAGACGGAAAAAGGCAAGTGGCGCAGGCTTGAGATGAACGGCCGTCAGGATGAGCTGGGGGGATTGATGCGCAGCTACAATCTCATGGTGACCCGGCTTTCCGAAATGATTGAGCGGGTATACGAAGCGGAGCTTACCACCCAGAAGGAGGCTCTGGAGCGTCATCAAGCTGAATTCCAGGCACTCCAGCTGCAGATTAATCCGCACTATCTATATAACACATTAGAGACTATCAAATGTTACGCGGTCGTTCAGGATTCGGATGAAATCACAGAAATAGTGGAGGCCATGGCATTCATGCTTCGCTACTCCATCCAAACTAATCTGGAGGAAATTACGATTGCCAATGAGCTTAATCATGTACTGAGCTACATGACGATTCTCAAGCACCGGATCGGCAGAGAGTTCGAAATTGACGTAGTGATTCCGCCGACGCTGCTACTGGCTAAGATGGTCAGGCTGACACTTCAGCCCTTGATCGAAAATATTTTTCAGCATGCGTTTCCCGAGGGAATTGAAGACAAGCACTATATTCGAATCGACGCCAGAATAGAGGGAGACCGTTTTCTAGTTCTTGTAGAGGATAACGGCGCAGGGATGTCCCGCGAACGGCTTGATAAGCTTCGTGAGAAGCTGAATCTGAATCAGCTGGCGGATACGGAAGGAGATTCCCTCTATCATAGAGGTGGAATCGGGCTCATGAACGTGCACCGGAGAATTCAAATGGTGTTCGGTGAACAATACGGGTTAAGTGTCGAAAGCGTGGAGAATGAGGGGACCCGGCTGATCTTATCTATGCCTGCGGAGTGAGAAGATAGATGTTTTCAGAAAAAACTACTACTAGGAGGAAATATGCAATGAAAATTGATTTGACTGGTAAAATTGCGCTTGTTACAGGGTCCAATGCAGGGATAGGCCGACAAATCTTGGAGACTTTGGCTGCTTCCGGCGCCAAAGTGGCGGTAAACTATTTGTTTGGTTCTGCGGAGGAGACGGTTGACGCGATCCGTCAGGCCGGAGGAGAAGCTTATGCTTTTCAGGCAGACGCAACAAGTCCTGCCCAATTGGACAATATGGTAAAGGAAATAGAGGAGCATTTCGGCGGAACCATCGATATTCTCGTCAACAATGCAGGCGGTATGATCAATAGGGTTCCAAATACTGAAATGAACGAAGAGCATTACAACAAGGTGATGGACGTCAATTTTAAATCATGCGTGTTTGCCTGCAAAGCCGTAGCAGCAGGAATGATTGCCAAGAAAAGCGGTAAAATCATCAATGTATCTTCCCTTGCGGCCCATGACGGCGGCGGACCGGGGGCTTCCATTTATGCAGCGGGCAAAGCTGCGGTATGGTCTTATACCAAGGGACTTGCCAAAGAGCTGAGTCCTCATGGAATTAATGTAAACGCTATCTCTCCCGGATTTATCGGTCAGACCGCTTTCCATGCTACCTTTACTGCGGATGCGGCAAGACAGGCAACGATTGCAAAGATTCCGCTGGGCCGGGAAGGTGCTCCACAGGATGTGAGCAATGTGGCACTCTTCCTCGCTTCAGAGCTGTCGGATTATCTGACAGGCGAAATTATTGAAATTAACGGAGGCTTGTTCATGCGATGATGAACCTTAAGGAGAAAGCAGATACTTTTTCCTGGGTTGGTCTTGAGGTGGATAAATTGAAAATGGAGCTGGATCCCTTCCGGAGAGAAGAGATTCTGCTCCCGTCAGAGCCTGGTGGCTGGTGGCACCAATATGTATGTCCCCAGCATCATACTGAGCTAATCTTCGATGTTATGGAGCAAGATGCGTTTGTTTTTTCTTGCCCGAAGGGCTGCAAGCTGGAAGGTGAACCCTACCGGGGAGCATGGCTGGTATACCGGCATCAGGCGATGGCGCGATACGCCCTGCAAGCTGCCGCGGTATTCGCCGCAGACGGAGAAGAATTCTATAGCAGCTTAGCCCGGAAGATTCTTGTCGGTTATGCAGAGCAGTTCCCCTTGTATCCGGTTCATCCCGATGCCCAACCCTGGATGCTTAGTGGCCGTGCCTTTCATCAGGCGCTGACAGAGGCTATCTGGTCCACCACGCTTATTCGGGCCTATCTGCTTCTTGTGGACTATGGAGTAACGTTCACTGAGGAAGAAGAGTTGAGGCTTCAAACATTCTTCACGATGCTGGAGGAGAGCATGGAGCAATACCGCCACATCCTCATTTACGAGAAGAAGAATGCAGAGAACAATTATACCGCATGGCTGAACGCTAGCCTGGCTTGTGTATATGCCGCCAAAGGCACCAGAGAAAAGCTTGCTTCTTTGCTGGAGGGAGAAGGCGGATTCTATCATCATCTGTCCATTGGCGTGAAGCCAGATGGCTTTGAATTTGAAGGCAGCACGTACTACCACATTTTTGTATTGCGGGCTTATCTCATAGCAGCCGAGATGTCCGGGCGCTTTGGGGTTGACCTCTATGCTGCCAAAGGAGATCAGGGACAATCCATCCGTGGCATGTTTCAGTTGC
The DNA here is from genome assembly GCF_037963285.1 of Paenibacillus sp. FSL H3-0329. Lineage (NCBI taxonomy): Bacteria > Bacillati > Bacillota > Bacilli > Caryophanales > Paenibacillaceae > Paenibacillus > Paenibacillus sp. FSL H3-0329. Next base: position 2,455,867 of record NZ_CP150150.1, read on the forward strand.
TGGTAGAGCTTAGCGGCGATAACGGGGAGCTTCCAGCCGTGCATGATGGTCCTTATGCGCGCGTTCCTTTCGCCCGAGAAATTGCTGAAGTATTTGAAATAGGTATTGCGGTTTACAAAGACCCGAGTCTCCAGCCAATACTGGCGAATGCTTATAGGTATCTATATGGACAGGAATTAAGGACCGGTCTGGAGGCAGTGCTGTATGGAGCAGGTGAGAGTAAGGAGCTTCAGACCAGTTACAGGGTGAGAGACTCTGTTCTACTGCCGGATTCCGGATTCGCCGTGCTCCGCCACCCGGGCAATCCGTTGTCCGTTCTGGCGGATTTCGGAGAGCATGGCGGATCACATGGGCATTTTGATAAGCTTCATATCACGATTATGCACCGATGGGGGGAGGTTGCTCCCGAGCTGGGCATGGTTCCTTATGGATCTGTTTTGCGGAAGGAATGGTATTCCGAAACCGCGAGCCATAACACGGTTACCATCGGAGGGCGCTCCCAAGCTCCACATACCGGAAGGTGCTGTCAATTCCGTCAGGAAGGCAATGCTACGTACTTATGGATTCGCTCAGACGGCGCCTATGAAGGAGCTGTTCTAGACCGGCATCTTGTATTGGCCGGCGGTTGGCTGCTGGATTGGTTTCATGTTGAGCAGGTGACGGAGCGGGATCAGGAAGTGGACTTATGGTTTCATCCGACGGGACATTTGCTGTTACCGTTCGACCTTCACCGTGTCCAGACGGACTCTCCGGCAGTCCTTGGTCTGGAAGCAGGTTATGGCTCAGTAGAAGTACTGTCCGCAATGAAAAATGAGACGGATTGTCCGTTAAATACGGAGTGGAATATCCGTTATGATGGAGTGAGCACCGGCCGGGAGTATGAAGTATCCACGAGTACTCTACTGGCGCCCGGCTCCACTATGTATGAAATCCGCACACCGGGTAATGCCGAAGACCCGAGTAGATTGCTACGAGGTATTATGCTTCGGCACAAAGGACCGTCGGTTAATTTTATTACGGTTTATCGGGACGGTCACGAACCTGCTGTACTGAAGCTAGTGAGTCAGGTGGGCGAACCGCCCCGAATCCAAATAGCAACAACTGGGCAAGTAGTGGTCTATTGCCTTGACCCTAAAGCGGGACTGATTCAGGAAAAGTCCCGGAATACGGAGGAGTAGAGATGTTAGAACCTTTATTTCAACCTACCAGCGGCGTACTCGACCTGTCATATGGGCCAGATGAACATACAGATGTTGGAGAGAATCCTCCGCGGTTTACTTGGATGCCTGCATGTCTAGAAGAGAGTATGTACGAGCTGCAGATCTCCTCAAACACTGGATTTGAGCCGGAAGGTACGTTGACCTACAGCAGAATTCCCTATAATTTGTTTACCCCGGATAAGCCGTTGGCGCCCGGCTCGTATTATTGGCGATACAGTCTTATCGGGGAGAATGATATCCGTTCCGAGTGGAGTAAAGTAAGAGCTTTTGTGGTGGAGGATGAATTGCCGCTAACGCCACTGCCTTCCCGTACAGAACGATATTCAACTGCTTCCGCCCACCATCCGCGGCTATGGCTTCAAGCGGAGCAACTTCCGTCTTACCGGGAAGTTGTCCGCCAAGACCCCATTTTCACTGGCTGGGATGACTTCCTGAAGCATTCCGTTTTACCCTGGACAAAGCGCGAGCTTATTCCCGAGCCTGCACCGTATCCAGATAATAAGCGTGTCGCCACACTATGGCGGCAGATGTATATGGACTGCCAGGAAGTTTTCTATGCTGTCCGGCATCTTGCTATAGCTGGAGTTGTGTTGGAGGACGAGGCGCTTATCGCCAAAGCTAAAGAGTGGCTGCTTCATGCTGCAAGCTGGAACACGGATGGTACCACCAGCCGGGATTACAATGATGAATGCTCCTTTCGCATAGCCGGAGCGTTGGCATGGGGCTATGATTGGCTTCACGGCTCTCTGGCGGAAGAAGAACGCCTTAAGGTAAGGCAGGCGCTACTGCGAAGAACCGGGCAGATCGCATTCCATGTCATCGAACGTTCCCGCATCCATCAAGTTCCTTATGACAGCCATGCGATCCGCTCTTTATCCTCTGTACTCGTACCGTGTTGTATTTCCATGTTGGGTGAGGAGGAGAAGGCGCAGGAATGGCTTGATTATACGCTGGAGTACTTCTCCGCCATGTATACTCCATGGGGTGGCAAAGATGGCGGGTGGGCCGAAGGTCCGATGTATTGGACCACTCAGATGGCATTCGTTACGGAGGCGCTCAATCTAATTCGCAAATACATGGCAATCAATTTCTATGACCGTCCTTTCTTTCGCAAAACCGGTGACTTTCCGCTCTATTGCTTCAGTCCGGATACCGTGAGGGCCAGCTTCGGCGATCAATCGTCACTGGGAGATCCGGTCAATCTCAAAACGGGCTTCAATATCCGCCAATTTGCCGGTTTAACCGGGAATGGCCAGTACCAATGGTATTTTGAGCAAACTAAGGAACTGAACCCTGACACCCAGATGATCTTCTATAACTACGGCTGGTGGGATTTCCGGTTCGATGAAATGGTTTATCGCACAGATTATCCGCAGATTTCTTCAGAGCCACCGGTGGCTGCAGAACCTCTGAAGTGGTTTCAGGATATGGGATGGGTGGCCATGCATCATCGGATGGAGGATCCGCAGGAACATATCATGCTGTTGACCAAGAGCAGCCGTTACGGCTCTGTGAGCCATAGCCATGGGGATCAAAACGCCTTCCTGCTGCATGCCTTCGGCGAGCCTTTGGCTATTGAAAGCGGCTATTACGTTGCATTCAACAGTACGATGCATATGCAGTGGCGTAGGCAGACCCGCTCCAAGAACGCAATTCTTATTGACGGCAAAGGCCAATATGCTGGCACGGACAAGTCGAAGAACATGGCAGCCTACGGCAAGGTGTTGAAGGCGTATAGTACGCCCGGAATCAACTACACGCAAATGGATGCCACCGAAGCCTACCGCGAGAATGTACCCTATATCAAGCGGTATGTGCGGGAAATATTTTTCTTTGATAGCGCTTACTTTGTTATCGCAGACAGTGTCGAGCTGGAACGTCCGGGAAAATTGGATTGGCTGTTTCATACACTGTATCCCATGAAGTTGAAGGATCAATCTTTTAAAGTAAATGGTAAAAAAGCTCAGATGGAGGGCAGATTTGTCTATAGTTCCTCGGGAGAAATGACACTTAGCCAAAGCAATCAATTTACAGATGTAGATCCGAAAGAATGGGAAGGGCTGCCCGAGCATTGGCATTTGACTGCCTCTACCCAAGAGGCCGTAAGTCATCGGATCGTCACTCTTCTGATTCCCCAAAAATCAGGAAGCCGGGATTACGTATCGTACTTTATGGACGATCAGGACCATGGGGTTCATGTCTACTTTACGAATCAGGGAATTACCCACCGGGTTGAGATCCCAAAAGCTTATTAGCCTTAAAATATCTTCATTTACGTATACACCCCATTGTACAAGGAGAGGGTTATATTATGAAAAAATGGATTGGCATCTGTCTGGCTACCGTAATGGGTGCTACCGTTATTGCAGGTTGCTCGGACAAGGACAAAGAAGAGACTGCCGGAGGTTCGTCAAATACGCCGCAGAAAACTGAATTCTCGATCTCGATGCGGACGCTGGCTTTTAACTATGTTGAGAAATCACCCGACTTGAATAAGGACAAATGGGTGAAAAAGCTGGAGGAGATGACAAACACAGACTTGGATATTGTGTTGGTTCCTCATAAAGAGTTCGAACAGAAAATGGTGCAGATGTTCGCCACTAATGATATTCCGGATGTCGTTCAAGGCTCGGGCGGCGTAAATGGCAAGGAAATGGCTGGTTCCGTTGAAGCTGGTGTGTTCATGCCCTTGGATGATCTGCTGCAGCAAAACGGCCAGAACCTTTTGAAAGTAATCCCGAAGGAAGCTTGGGAGAACGTCACCTATCAAGGGAAAATTTACGCAATACCGGAGTTTCTGTCCAATCCCTCCCGCCGGGCGACTTGGATTCGCAAGGACCTGCTGGATCAAACCGGCTTGCAGGTTCCAAAAACGGTCGATGAGTACTTGACTGTGTTGCGTGCCTTCAAAAAGCTGGGGATAGAGAACCCGTACATGGGCCGTCAAGACTTCAAATATGCCGACGCTTTCTTTGGCGCTTATGATGTTTTTCCGTACCTGACTATGTTCGAGGAAGTAAACGGCCAGGTTCAGCCGAAGTTTATGGATAGCGAAAATATGATGAAGGCGTTACAAACCTACAACACCATGTATACAGAGGGTTTAATCAACAAGGAATTTGCCACCATTAACCCGACCAACTACAAAAATGCGATTCTCTCAGGCAAAGCGGGCATGTGGACGATGAATGCCAACGAGCTTCTGCAGTGGGAGCAACAATTGAAGGCTACGACGCCATCCGCCAAGCTGGAGATTATTCCTTCGCCAGTTGGACCTGATGGAAAAGGAGGCTCCTACTTGTACGGCTCCGCCACGCGCACCTACTTTATCAAGGAAGGTACGAAAAATGCTGCGGATATCGTGAAATTTTTTGACTGGATGTTGAGCGAAGAGGCTGAGACCTTCTTTACCTTTGGGATCAAGGACGAAACCTATAAGGAAGAGAACGGCAAAATCGTGTACACTTCTCCTGCGGATTCCGCTGCTATAGATGAGGAGCGCTACCGCCAGTCTTTCCTCTGGATGGTGCAGGATACTACTTATAATAAGGGTGTCCTTAACATGACAGAAGAAGGCAGAAGCTTGATCAATGTATATGATACTATTCTGGCTAATGAAGGCCGTGACGGAATTCAGTTCGACCCGCGGCTAGATGCCTTGGTGAAGAATCCAGACATTGCACCTAACTCGGACACGGCTCCTCCGGTACTGCTGACGCACATGGTAAAGATGGTATATGGCAAGGAACCTATCAGCGACTGGCCGAAGGTTGTGGAGGAGTGGCTTTCTAAGGGCGGTAACGATGTCATCAAGGAAGCTACGGAAAAATATAACAACAAAGCAGGCGTCACCATGCCACGCAGATAAACTTATCCTCCAGGGGAGTTGGAATTCAATTTAAGGGCTGCCGGGAGGTAGCCTTTTTAGTTAGGACCAGTTTACTTTAATGCAATATCCAAAGTATGGATTATATGGTAAGTTAAATAGAGACATTCTAATGAACTATATAAAAAGAAACGGAGTGATTTCATGAAGATGCGGAATTCAAAATTTTTATATTATCTTGTCTGGATCATAGTGGGGGCGCTCTTATTACATTATGGAAACTCGCTGATTAGTCATTACACTGAAGAGGCACAAAAGAACTATCAATTAGAAAATACTGTATGGATCACGGCTATTGTCCCGTTTGTCTATGGGATCTATCTGGCGTTATTAGAAGGATTACCTAAAGCTTTTATTGTTAATTGGCCGCTGTTGTTTATTGCGTTTCTTCCAAGTTTACTTCTGCTTATGTATCCAATTTTAGTAATGTATTTTAACATTTCGAACATAGAGATCTACAAATTTGCAAGCATACATGATGGGGTAGTATTTGGTCTGGTTAGTGGAATGGCACTAGTTAAATCTCTAACGACAAACCGTTAACGAGATTACAGCATTGCTGTTACAGAATTATTGGAGCAGTATAAAATAGTTATATGTATAATCACCCTTTCAATTATTTGGGTTTTATTGCAAGATATTTATGCATCATGTATTTTATTGAATAATAAGGGGGACTGCGAATAATGTTATCATCCACAGAGCTTAGCAAGCTGAACGAAGTGAATTACAGGGAGGACCGATTAGAGGCACTTAATCATTTTTATGAGGATCTCTGTAATAAGAAAGTAGCCGATGGCTATATTTATTCTCTTAGTCGTTATGGAAAAATATTTGCTAATGGAGCGGGGGGACGCTTCAGTTACGAAGAAGATAGCGACCAAGAATTGAAAACGGATACAATTTTTCGAATCGCTTCTATTACCAAGCTGTTTACGGCAACAGCGATCTGGCAGCTTGCAGATGATGGAAAAATTTTTATGGGACAACCAGTTAGTTCTATTCTTCCAGAGTTTGATGCCGACCCTTTTAAGCCGATTACAATTGCTCATTTACTGACTCATACCTCCGGCATCGCACCTGATCCTGGCACTATAAGTGATACTTACTATAAAAGTGCATGGTGGTATATTTATGAATCAGAGCTTGGAAAAGAAAACTGGATTAAAGCTGGACTTTCCTATGGCATTCGTTTTCCGGTAGGGACTCAATGGATGTATTCCTCGTTTGGATACGTGGTTCTTGGTGCAATTATTGAGAAAATAACAGGTGTTTTTGCAGAAGATTACATAATGGACCACATTGTAAAACCGTTAGGCATGACAGATACTTTCTTTGATATACCGCCTGAGAAAGCTGGTAGGATCGCTATTCGTTCGGAAGAAGCCAAGGAATATCTTCAGAAGCTGCAAAACGGGGAAATTACGGATGAAGAACAAAGGTCTGAGGAAGAAATCAAGACTCCCGGAACTGGTGGGGGACTGTATTCAACCGTTAATGATCTACAAAAGTTCGGAATCATGCTGCTTAACCATGGGGAATACGAAGGGGGTCATGTCTTAAGTCGGATGGCTGTTCAGAGAATGACCAAGCGGTTCAATTCTGAAAAAATTCCAAACTACGCATGGGGAGATGGAGGAGCGGATAGACCATACGGTCTTGGGCCAGACCTTCGATATAATGAAAGTACATCTTATTCTGAAGGCACTTTTTTTCACGAAGGATGGGGGTCTTGTTCTTTGGTCGTTGATCCGGTAGAAAAGCTGATTGCCGTTTGGTATATCCCTTTTCATAAAAATATATGGGACGGTAGAGGGATTTTCGGTACAAACAATGTGATCTGGTCCGGACTCGAATAAGAAAAAGACTTTTTTTATGTGATATCTATAGATAGGCAGGATGTGACTTATGTTTGAGATGATAAAGCACCGCTTTCGCATTATGAGGGCGGTTGCTTTTGTTACTTATAAGGAATGGAGTGCGTACAGGACGCATTCGATGGTTTCTATTTTTGTAGGCCCAGTGTACTTTTTAGTGCAGTATTATATATGGAGCGCTGTTTATAGCGGGGAATCTTACATCAACGGGATGTCACTCTCCCAAATGCTTTCCTATTTTTGTGCTACGATGTTGATCAACTATCTGACTATGGATTTTGCTGATTGGAATTTACAAATGCTTATTCGTACCGGGAAATTCATTACGTTTTCGTTAAGACCGCTAAATCATATGTTCTTTGCTTTATCTCAGAAGGCAGGGCATAGGGTACTTGGGCTTTTGTTTGAATTTTTACCCTGCTTTATGATCTTTTTCTTTATTTTTCATATTGATGTCTTACCCGTAAATTTACTATACGCGATTCTTTCAATAGCTATGGCGTTTATGATGAATTTTTTCATTCATTATAGTATTGGAATGGTCGCCTTTTGGATGGTGCAATCCTCTAGTATTCGTAATTTTTTTAATCTCTGCGAAGGGATATTTTCAGGATCGCTGATTCCATTAGTATTTTTCCCAAAATCCTTACAAATGGCATCCTTTTTCTTACCCTTTCAATATACGGCCTTTCTTCCAGCAATGGTCTATACAGGTAGCTATACTTTAGCTGATATAAGCTTACCTATTCCTCAAGTATTATTGCTGCAGCTCATAGCCGTAATTATTGCCGGAGTTGTCTGCCGGGTGCTGTATGCGGTGTCGCTTAAGCATTTTACGGGGGTGGGCGCATGAAACGTATGTATCAAATATATAAAACCTGCATGAAGGCGAATATTGCTTCTGCTATCACTTATCGTGTTAACTTTATTCTTAATAGTCTTATCATGCTCATAGGGAATGTGCTGTTTCCTCTAGTAACGGTATTTATTTATAATTCGAATGCTTCATTTGCAGGATGGACCTTTAAAGAGGCGCTGTTAATTCAATCCGTTTTTATTCTGTCTACGGCTTGTGCCGGGATTTTTTTTAACGGAATTATGTGGAATACGATGTCTCATGTTGTAGAAGGGACTTTGGAAGTGGTATTAATTAAACCGACCTCGAGCCTTTTTCTGCTGTTGGCCAGATCTTTTGAGTTCGAAAGTATCGGGCTTTTAGGTGGAGGAGTAATCATGTTCGTATACGCACTTAGCGGAATCGATGGGATGACCATAGGCTCTTGGTTATTGTTCCTGTTGTTGTTTGGTGCAGGGCTGCTTGTTATGTTCGGTGTGGCGCTTATTGTGGCAGCGATTTCCTTCAAATGGGTGGCGAATTCCCGCTTGCCGGAGATGTTTGAGAGCATTAAGTCTTTTGGACGTTATCCAGGGACGATTTTTCCTAAGGCAGTCGTAGCTGTGAGTTCTTTTCTGTTTCCGGTCTCCATGATTGCCTACTTTCCAGCATCTACACTGATTGGCCGATGGGAACCCTATTTTTTTATAGCGATTATTCCTTGTGTATTATTTGCTGCCTTCGGAATTTGGCTCTATACATATATGCTTCGCAGTTACAAAAGCGCCGGAGGATAAAAGATTAGTTAAGATCTAAGAAGGAGAATTTCACTTGGACATTATTACCGTCAAGAACTTAACCAAGCAATATGAAACCTATCACCGTGGACAAGATGCAAAAAGTGTATTTAAAAGTCTGTTTCACCGTGAAAAATCGATAATTACCTCTGTAGAAGATCTTTCGTTTAGTGTTGGAAAAGGAGAAATCATTGGCATTCTGGGTCCAAACGGTGCAGGGAAATCTACGACTATTAAAATGCTGACAGGCGTTCTCTATCCTACCTCGGGCGAAATAAATGTTCTAGGGTACAACCCTCATAAGCAGAAAAATCAATATGTAAAACAAATCGGGGTATTGTTCGGACAGAAATCGCAGTTAATATGGGACATTCCCCCTTTGGATAGCTTTTATATGAACAAGGAAATCTATGATATTCCTACGAACGACTTTCGTACAAGACTAGACCGATTTGTAAACATGTTTGAGATTGGCGATATTATTACTAAGCCCACGCGCACCCTTTCCCTGGGAGAACGAATGAAATGCGAGTTTATTATGGCGATGCTTCATTCACCACCTGTGGTTTTTTTAGATGAGCCAACGATCGGGCTGGATGTAATAGCTAAACAAAGAATCAGAGAATTCATTAAGCAAATGAATCAGGAAGGCACCACATTTATTCTGACAACACATGACTTGGAAGATGTAGAGCGTTTGGTTCAAAGAGTACTTATAATTCATCAAGGGAAAAAAGTATATGACGACAAGTTCTCTGAACTTCGACTGCATCTGGGTGCCCAAAAAGTAGTTAGGCTTTCAGCCGCCACAACTATTGGAAATATTGATCTGCCTGGCACTCAGATATCGGAAAGAATATCGGATTACGAAGTGGAGCTGCTGATCGATACCGAGCAATGTAAAATGGGCGAGTTTCTGCATATTCTTAGCGAAAAGGTAGAGATCCTTGATATATCCATTAAGGAGATTCCCATTGAAAAAATTATCAGCTCCATTTATGAGATGGATATGGGAGAACATATTCAAGCTTGAGAACGGATCATCTGCAGATTTAGATCGAGCATGGACCATAACTTTTCAGTGATCTCTTTTGCAGAGCAAGGATTACTATGGGTAAACCACCATTCAATCACTCCGACAGTCGCCGAACTTAAAAATTGCACAGATATATCTTTACTCAGCTCATCGAGATTAAAATTGTTTTCTAAAAATTGTACCTTAATCTGCTCATTTATCATTTCTTGTAATTGGTTTCTAAAGGAGAGCAGAGCTTTGTTTCTTAATAAAATCTTATAAAAAAGAGCATTCTCCTCCAATTGTTCCAGCGTGCGGAGCAATGACGCCTTCGAGGGATTGGGTTCGGTTTCATCCTCCACTGCGGAGCAGCTTTCGATTAGTTGCTGGAGCTGAGCCTCCAGGCATTTATCCATCAGATCGTATTTGTCCGCATAATGGGAATAAATCGTTCCGCGGTTTACATCAGCACGCTCTGCGATTTCGTTGATCGTTATTTTTTCAAAATCTTTTTCAGCCATCAGTTGAATTAACGCATTCATGATGGCTGTTTGGTTTTTTTTAATTCTTCTATCCATGATAAGACTCCCTTTTTATTAAACAATGTATTGTATTTTGTTGAAAAATCAACAAAACCGGTCAAACTAACGATTGAACCCTACCGGAGATGTGATAATCTGATTTTATCGAACAGTTGATCAAAATTCAACAAATGTCTAAAAAGGGATAGAGGAGCTAAATATGAGAGTTTTAGTTTTTGGAGCGGGAGTATTAGGCAGCTATCTTGCGCATGTTCTAGTGCGTGGGGGAAATGATGTCACCATGCTTGCCAGAGGAAAGCGAGCAGAGCAATTGACGAAAGACGGACTTGTGCTTCGCCATTATTTTCAAATTAAAAACACTGTGGATACAGTAAAGGTCATCTCTACGCTTAGATCCGATGATCTCTATGATCTTATTTTTGTTGTTATGAAATATAATGATTTTCCATCTGTGTTACCTATTCTAGCTGAGAATCAGAGTCTGAATATAATTCTTGTGGGGAACAATGGCGATGCTCTTGGCATGCAAAAGGATCTCCAGGAAATGAGCAATGTGAGGAAAAATATACTCTTCGGATTTCAACTTAGTGCAGGAATTCGGGAAACGAGCGGTCGTGTTATTAAAATACACGCAGGAGGGCAAATGGTACTTGGCAGTTTAGACGGTGAGATTCCAATAAAACACTTACTGGAAAAAGCGTTTGAGAACGCTAAGTATAAGCTAACTTATCATGAGGATATGGATGCTTGGCTCAAAAGTCATATCGTGCCAATAGTGGCTTTGAACTCCCTTAGTTATCTGCATGACGGGGATTTGAAAAAGGTATCTAAAGATAAGAAGCTATTAAAACAAGCCATTTCAGTAATGGACGAGGGGTTTCAAATCATGGAGCAATTAAGCTATACTGTTACTCCAGCAGGTCAAGTTAACTTTGTTCGAAAGCACAAGCAGGCTGTATATTATGGTCTGGCAATAATTCATAAATTACCGTTTATGAAATTAGTGGACGGTTCTTTCAGCGAAATAGCGGCTTTGTTTAATTCATTTGATATTTTGAAGCAACAAGCAAACATTGCAACGCCCAATTGGGATCAACTTAAAAAACAAGCGTTTTCGAAGTTTAATGCAAATGTATAACAATCTTGTTCAGGAGGTATACAATCGATGGCTATATATTTTATAAGGCATGGAATAGATGATGAAGGCTTTCGTGGGGGTTGGAGTCAACGTGGACTTGTAGTAGAGGGATATAGACAAGCCGAACGTCTTGGATATTATCTTAAGGAAAATCAATCTAGCTTTAACATAACCCGTATTCTTTGTAGTGATTTGCAACGTGCGTTAGATACAGCAAATGAGATCGCCAGAGAGCTTGATTTGCCTGTTGAAAGCAGCCAGTATTGGAGAGAAACGAACAATGGTGTAATCGCTGGAATGCCTCATGAAATCGTAAATGAACGATACCCGGGTCTTTATTTCTCGGCTTTAAGAATGGATGAGAGATTTCCAGGAGGAGAAAGTCCTCAGGAATTTTTTACGCGAATAAGTTCAAGTTTCTCAAAACTATGTAATGAACTGGAGAGTACTGATCCAAATGAAAATGTAATTGTGGTCACTCATGGTGGCGTAATTAATGTTATATACCATATTTTAAAAGGGCTAACGTGGACGAATAAGAATGCTCATTTCCCGACTTCATATACTAGTATTCATAAAATAGAGTATCAAGTAGATAAGTGGGCAGTTACAGCAGAAAATCTTACGGAACATATATCAAGTGATCAGGCTGCTGGTATGGCCAATTGATTGGGAGGTATAAATATGGGTTTATTGAATGCGCTGATTGAGCAAGCCAAGAATCCTAGAGGGTTCGTAGGAAATATCATGATCAAAATCATGAATCAGGCACATACCAGCATCACAACATGGGGACTTAGAAAAATAGAAATTAAGAGCGGCGATCCTATCCTGGACATAGGCTGTGGTGGCGGTCAAACTATACATACGTTAGCAAAACAAAATAAACAACATGAAATTTACGGCATAGATTACTCAGAACAAGCTGTAGAGACATCTATTCAAAAAAACAATAAGGCTGTAATCGCTGGTAAGGTGAAAATTAGTCAGGGAGATGTGTCAGCGTTACCGTTCAACGATGGATTTTTTGGGACGATCACAGCGATTCAGACACATTATTTCTGGCCGGACCTCGAACACGATATAAGTGAAGCATTTAGGGTGCTGATGGCAGGCGGTACATTTGTTATTATTTCTGAGATCTATAAAATCAATTATCATATGAAGCAATTCACTAAGAACGAAGAGATGGAGCAGTTATTTCGGAAATCGGGCTTTCAGACGGTAAATATTCACGAGAATAACAAATGGAGATGTTATGTTGGAAAGAAATAAAGCGGCCGCACCGCCCCAAAAAGGACGACACAGCCGCTTCGTTTCACCAGCTATTTAAGCCGGGAAGGTATTAAACAAACAACGAACGGGAAATGATGACCAGCAAGATGAAAAGTACCAAAATCGCTCCGGTCGAAGTGAAGGCTCCTCCATGAAATTCACCCATGATTTATTCCTCCTCAACTTATGTCTTCTTCTCAATTGCTGTGACTGATGTCGCAGCTTTCTGAGATAATGACATCATATGCCGAAGAGGGCCTGTTGTACTGGTCTATGGCCTATTGCTCGTCAATATGGGCTTTTAGGATACGTAATCCTTTAGGAAGATGATTTTTAAGCTGCCCTAAACTCGCTTTGCCCCAACTAATCGGCAAACCATCTAAAGTTACAAGTGTCCATCCATGTAATTCGCTGGGGACAGGCAGGCTTTCACCACGTAGCCAAGCATGTATTTCCGGGCCATCACTGCTGAGATCAAAGCTTCGTGAAGCTTGTATGGGCTGTAGTGCCATAGCTAATGCATGAGCAGGTTCAATCCGATTTTTCTTCAAATGGGCGATATGTAGTCCAGCTCGTGGAATACGCAGTCCGTCCAGCAGCCCGGTATGGAGATTGCCATTAAAGGATTCTGGCAGCAAATAAAGGGATTCGCCGAAGAGCAGTGGCACACCTTGGCATGAAAGACCAGGCAGTTCTACCGCAGCCCAGTCTTGAAAAAGCTGGTAGGCATCGCGTACAGAAGAATTAGTTTTTGGGTTGTTTTTACTTCGGCGTTTTTTGGCGTTGTGGTTGGCATCATCATTCACGGATGCAGTGTCAATTTGCTTACGCAGGAGTGCTACAAAGTGACCTTCGCCCTTTTCTAAATGCGGCCAAAGGCGTTTGCAGGTGAGTAGTTCCATATCGGGGTAACTAGCCGTCAATCGAGCAATGGTTTCTTCATTCTCTTGACGGTTAAAGGTGCAGGTAGAGTAGGCTAAAGTACCCCCTGGTTTAAGCATAATGTAGGCGTCTTGCAGGATATCCCATTGTCTCGCTGCGCACATAACTACATGAGCAGGAGACCACTCTTGAATGGCTTTTGGATCTTTTCGGAACATGCCTTCTCCAGAACAAGGAGCATCCAGCATAATTCGGTCAAAAGCTTGCGGGAAACGCGCAGATAGCTGTTCTGGTGTTGCACAGGTTACGAGGGTATTCTTAATGCCCAGACGTTCAACGTTCTCTGCTAGAATTTTTACGCGTTCCGGATGAATCTCATTAGAGATTAAGAGGCCTTGTCCCTGCATTAAACCAGCGATATGCGTAGTTTTACCTCCAGGGGCTGCTGCAAGATCGAGGACGGTTTCACCGGGTTCAGGTGCCAGCAGTTCAGCTGCGGACATTGCGGAAGGCTCCTGAATATAATATAGTCCAGCGGCATGGTAAGGATGCCTGCCGGGTCGAGCGGGCTCATCATAATAAAACCCGCCCTGGCACCATGGGATAGGTTTCAAATTAAATTGTGAGACTGTACGGTCCACCGCAACTTGGCCTATGGCTGAGGTGCTTTTTAGCGGATTAAAGCGCAGTCCTTGAGTTCGTGGTGCTGAATAACTTTCTAGAAAAGCATCTGCCTCTTGCCCCAGCATTTCTTTAATAGATGCGGTGTAAGAGGCAGGCAGCTGTTCTTCCTTCATAGCTCATTCTCCTTTTTCTTAGTTGCTGTTTCATGTTTATACCGATAAAATCAAGGTATGGGGAACGTAATCGTACCTGAAATTCTACATATATTCAACTATATCATAATTGCCAAGTCTTACAGTACACAGGGCAATTGTAAAGGGGATGTACCATATGAATTTGCTGCAAGCGCTCTTCTTCCCGCCGGAGCAACCCGGTGGTGTATCATCTATGATCCCTTATCTTCAGGAAAGATTCCGTTCAAGCCGTTGGGAGATGGATTTGTTTTGGCTGCCTAAGCGGATTCGCAATAAGGGGCATGAGGAAGTAATATTCGAGACGTTTGATTGGACGCAGTATGGAGAAAGTCCGATCGTTCAGAAATATATTCAGACCTATCGTGATTATTTATGGTGGACTAAACTGCGGATGAGTAAGCCCTATGATCTTATTCATTCTCATCATCCGATTGCGGGCTTAGCAATGAAAAAAGTGTTCCCTGATACTCCGTTAATTCATACCCTGCATTCCAGTTACGAGCGGGAATTGATTCTAAATGGAGCGATTTCCGAGGATGGCTTGGAGCATCGTTTTCTAGTCTCACTTTATCGTGAGCTTGAGCATGTTAGTGATCGATTAATGACGGTGTCGCGATCTTTTGCAGATTATGTGGCCCCTTATATTATTGATCCTTCTAATATAGGTGTTATTCCGAATGGTTTTGATGAAAAAAGATTTAAGCCTGTTCCGCATGATAATGCTATTCCGCAGCTAGTGACCGTGACACGTCTGGTTCCGGCTAAAGGAATAGATATATTACTCAAAGCTTGCGCGGAGCTTAAAAATCGCGGCCATGAGTATGTACTGCATATTATTGGCGATGGTCCTTCACGTGCGGATCTGGAAAAGATGGCCCAACATTTAGGGATCTATAATGAAACGATTTTTTACGGATATACGCTGCACCCTGAAGAATTCATGCCATTTTTTGATATTTTCGTATTGCCCTCTCGGGCGGAGGCGTTCGGTTCAGTGTTTGCGGAAGCGGCACTTAGCTGCCTGGCTTTAGTGGGGACAAATGTGGGCGGAATACCGGAGCAGATTGAAGATGGTGTGAATGGTTTATTGGTCAGTCCTGATGATGAGATTGCTCTTGCTGACGCATTAGAGAAGGTGATATCTGATCCGGCTTATCGTTATGAGCTTTCACGTTCCGCTTGGGATAAAGCAAAAAGCCTATATTCGTTGACACGAGTTGCTAATGAACTTAAAAAAACCTATTTACAGTATCCCTCAGGAACGAAAGGGTGAGCAGCTATGATTCCATTTCGCTTTCTGCATACTGCTGATTTACATCTGGATAGCCGTTTTGCCGGGCTGGCGCATATTTCGCCAGCCATTCGTGCTTATTTACGTGAGTCTACCTTTGCCGCCCTCGGGCGGCTTGTCCGCGTTGCGATCCAAGAGAATGTTGATTTTATTGTCATTAGTGGAGATGTGTACGATGTTTCAGATGCTTCATTACAGGGACAGCTGCGATTTCAGGAAGCGCTCAAAGAACTCGGTGAGCACGGGATTAACGTGTTCCTGATTCATGGCAACCACGATCCGCTTGACGGACTGCGTCTGACAACGGAAATGCCAAAGCATGTTATCGTATTTGGCGGAGAGAAGCCAGAACACGCTACAGCTTACCGCCGTATAGATGGCCAAGAAGTTGCCATCGTTAGTGGAATCTCTTATCCAACGGCGAAAGTGACGAACAACACAGCTGTAACCTTTTCTCGTATACCTGGCAGCCGCCTGTTTCATATTGCGATGCTGCATGGCAATGTAGACGGTGATTTGCTGCATGAGACCTATTCTCCTTGCAGTCGCAGGGACCTTATCGAACGGGGTTTTGATTATTGGGCGCTTGGACATATTCATAAACGGAGTGTACTGCATGAGAAGCCTGTGATTGTGTATCCAGGCAATATACAAGGGCGCAGCATTAAGGAAACCGGTGCTAAAGGCTGTTATATTGTGGATGTAGATGAGGCTGGAAGATCCGCTCTGCAATTTCATGAACTGGATTTCGTTCGCTGGCAGGTTAGAGACCTATCTATAGAAGGATTAAGCAATGAAGCAGAATGGATACAGAAAGTGGAGCAGGTTATTGAAGACATCCGCGCGGAGTTCCCGGAGCTCATGTCGGTGGTCAGATTTCGTCTGATTGGACGAGGGGACGTACATAAAGTATTGGCTGAAAAAGGGGCGGCAGAGGATCTGCTGTCAGAACTCCAGCGCCGTGAGGCGATTAGGGCTGAGCGTAAAGATTACAAAGGGCTTGTCTGGACCGAAGGGTTCGCCATCGAGTCCAGCTTAGCTATTGATCGCCAACGCTTATTGGAAGAAGATAGTTTTCTTGGAGAAATGCTGCGCATTGCAGAGCATACGGAACATTCTCCGGAAGCGCTCGAAGAACTATTAAATAGTGCGCTTAAACCGCTATTGGAGAATCAGGAGCTGCGTAAGCTGTTGTCTATGACTAGTCAAGAAGAGAAGTTGAGCTGGCTACGTGGTGCAGCAGAGCAGGGAATCACGATGCTTGGTGGGATGGATGATACTGTTGAAGCGGCGGAAAGTCTTTCGTATCTACAAGCCGGAGGGCAAAACGATGAAAATTGAACATTTGCATATCAATGGCTTCGGGCGTCTTCACAATCGAGAGATTCATTTAACGCAGGGAGTGACCGTACTTTATGGGCGTAATGAAGCAGGAAAAAGTACGACACTGCAATTCATACGCTCTATGCTGTTTGGAATTCCAAGCCGTGGAAATCCCTTGGAAAGGTATGAACCTATGCAAGGTGGATTGCATGGGGGGACCCTGAAGATACGTGACTGTGATGATGGTTTGTGGACCATTCGCCGTTTTGCTTCAGGTGCTGAGGGATCAGGAAGAAATGAAAAGCTGAACATTACAGTAAATCATCCAAATGAAACGACTCAAGAGCTAGGACAAGCTGAAATGGAAAGACATTTACTTGGGGGGATCTCTAGGAGTATGTTCCAGCAATTGTTCGCAGTTTCACTGGACGAGCTGCAGGAGCTTGCTGCCCTTCAATCTGAGGAGATGAGCAGCTTTCTTTTTCATGCAGGTATGGGCGGTGGAGGTGCAATCATGCGTGCGGAACGCCGTTTGGTGCAGGAAGCTGAGAAGCTGTACAAACCTCGTGGCAAGCTGCAAGAAGCAGCAAAAGTTGTGCAAGCCATTGAAAAGCTTGAGCGCCAAATGGTTGAGAGCCGTTCTTATCTCCCGCGATATAACGATAATATAGTGGCATTGAGGGCAACGGAGTCGGAGCTAGATGAATTGGAGCAACAGCGTAAGCTCACTGGAGAGCAGCTAGTGATGTTTCGAAAAGCACAGGAAGTCCGTGAGCTGTGGTTAAAGTGGAGCGAGGCTCAGCTAGAGCTGCAAGGATTGCCATTGATTTTAGCCTTTCCTGAAGAAGGGGCAACTCGCTTTCAGGCATTTGAAGGAGAAATTCGTAATGCACAGGGATCAGTAGTACGTTATGAACGTCTTCTAAGCGAGCTTACTATTGAACTGGCAAAGAACCCTCCAGATGAAGTATTAGCAGCGCAGGGGCCTGCTTTGGAGCGGCTGGACCGGCATCGGAGCAGTTACGAGAACCGTAGAACGGAAAGACAGCGGCTTGAGGGAGAATTAACAGCGCTGAATGAGCATTTGCGGCGAATTCTGCGCGGCATTGATGTGAGCTGGGGCTCTGCAGAGCTGACTTCATTCTCCGGTACAGCAGCGGATCGTGAAGCTGCACGGAAGTTTGCGGCGGCGTTCGCTAGTTATGACCGCCGCATGGAGGCGGAGGGTGCAACGCGGCAGTCGTTGCGATCCCGTTTGACCGCTGCTTCAGCGTCACTCCAAGCGGCAGAACGGGCGCTGGCGCGTGAGCACGCTACCGGCGCGGAATCTTTTGCGCAGCTGGCTCCGCGCAGCGCCCGTGAAGTGCTGCAGCTGTGGGACGAGCTGCAGCAGGCGGCCGAACGCTGGCGCGAAGCGCAGCTCAGCGAAGGGCCAGCGCGCGGCGCCGGAAGTGACGGCCTTGGCGCGAAGCGCATGGCCGCGCTCTACCGGCGCCTGCTGTGGGCTGGGGCAGCACTAACCGTGCTGCTGCCCGCAGCGCTGTGGCTGACCGGTGCTCCGCCGGCCAGCGCCGTGCTTGCGATCGGCCTGCTGGGTGCGGCCGATCTGGCCCTTTGGGCCGGCTTGCGCGGAGCGCGCCGGCCGGAAGCGTCCCCGCCAGAGCATGGCGGGGACGTCAGCGCAGCCGCAGCCGAGATGCTGCGGCTGCGGGGGCAGCTGCTCTCCGGGGCGGAGCCGGAGAGCGTTGTGCCGGGGCGGCGGACGGCCGCCCCGGGGTCCAGCCCTGACGCAGGCGGGCTGGAGGCCTCCATGAGGGAGCTTCGCAGGCTCATGGAGGCTTGGTCAGCTTGGCGGCAGCGCATCGAACGCTATGCCGCCGAGCGTGATGCCTGCCGCACGGAGCTGGAGACGCTGGCAGGCCAAGAGAAGCTGCTCGCTGAAGAAATGCACCGGGCGGAGGCGGCATTCACGGAAACTGCAGAGCAATATGAAGAATGGCTTCGCCAACGCAGGCTGCCAGAAGGATTATCTCCTGAAGGGCTGCCGGATATTTTTGCTATGGTTGAACAAGGGAATGAGCTGCTGCGCCAAGAGAATAAACTTTCCTTACGATTGAAGGAGCTGGAAGCAGAATGTAATGTGTTTGAGGAGGAGCTGCTTGCTCTTATTTATGAGTCCGGTGCTGATCTTAGCGACGAGTCTGGTGTAGCGGCAGCTGGCTTTGAAATAGATCCGCAAGAGGGGAAACGAGTATCTGCATTAACCTTACTAAGCTGGCTGGAACTGCGAAAAAGAGCATGGGATGATCTGAAAAAGGACTTGATTCGCCGGGAAACTATGCAGTCAAGATTGCAGGATGTGGATGAAGAACTTAAGGAGAGCCACAGGATATTAGGTGAGCTGAGAGAACAGCGTGAGCTTCTGATACAGGAAGGCGGGGCGAGTGGTGGAGAGGATTTCTTACGCAGGTCAGCAGCTGTGCAGCGGCGCAGTGATTTGAATAAATCGATTCGCCAGTGGGAGCTTGCTATGTTCGGTGGTTGGGAGGAGGAGCGGGTTGCTGCTCTGCTGGAACTATTAAATCATCATGATGCAGAAGCATTGCAGCTGGAGCGGTCATTGGCTGAAGAGTTGATGGAACGGCAGGAAGAGGGTTGGAACACCCTGCTGGAGCAACGAGGCAAGCTGCTTCAGGAAAGGGAGTATCTGAAGGAGCGCTGCGTGGAGGATTCCGTTATTCAGCAACTGGAAGAGCAGAGAGCAGCCTTGCGGATGGTGGCTGATAAATATGCAGTGGCAGCAATAACTGCCGAACTAATCGGGCGAACTCGCCGTGTGTATGAGCAGGAGAAGCAGCCACAGGTATTACTGCTTGCCTCAGACTATTTCTCCAAGCTGACGGAAGGGGAATATAAAAGGGTTGTTATGACACTAGGGCATAAAGAGCTGAAAGCTGAACACAAGGACGGGGGACTACTGGACAGTGGACTGCTCAGCCGAGGGACGGCAGAACAGCTGTATCTTGCCATCCGGCTGGCACTGGCAGAGACCATGTCACGGCAAGTATCGCTGCCGCTGTTATTCGATGATCTCTTCGTTAACTTTGACGAGTCTCGTCTTCATGCTGCGCTTGGACTTCTTGGAGAACTGTCGATCTCCCGCCAGATTGTGATGATGACCTGTCACAAGCATGTGGCGGAAGCGGCAGCACGTATGATTCCTACAGCAGCGGTTATTTCCGTGTAGTTCGGGTGATTGGTTTTACGGATACGAGACTGTTCCCCTTCTCCTTTGAGTTCGATGAAGTATTACTACCTGGTGGAGAGGACCATGGCGTGCGCAGCAGCTTGACAGCCCAGACCAATGATAAACCTCCGAAGATTGGGTAGAACACGGAGAGCAGTGAACTAAAGCCAAACTGGCTCAGTAAATAGCAGACCAACATCAGAAGTGGTGTGATTAGTGCAGTTGATAGGGGAAGCCGTTGCTTAAGCTGTACAGCTACTCCATAAATATCGGCCACAAAAGTGCTGAAGATCTCCAAAAAGATCAGTAGGAGATATATAGTTTGCACTACAGTACCCAACCGGACGGCGATGCTGCCCATCGGAATTTCAAATTTGAGAATCCCTGGCATCTGTGAGCTCATTGCGAAATGTGCGGCGATCAACATAAAACCAATCCCGGTACCCCCAATAATACCGCCCCATACAAGGGATTTTTCTTCCTCTGTGTGACGAGCCATAGGGACTAAAACAGCTTGTGCCATCCCTAAATTAAAGGCGGTGTAGAGCAGCGGTGACATCCATGCGCCAAAGAGAGAGCGATCGTTATCAAGGAACAGGAACCGTCCAGCTCCCGGAATTTGAAAAGTATTAAAAATAATGATAAGTGACAGAGTAAGCATTAAAGGTACAACAATACTGTTCATTTGCAGAATACCGGAAATCCCTCGTTTTAGCAGAAAGTATGAACCAAACAACGTGATAATTAGTCCAGTCTGATAATGAAGTCCGAGATGCTCCTGAAAAATAGCGCCGGCCCCTGCAAGCATAATACTGTTTACTCCGATCAGGACGACCATCGTGAACAAACTGATGGTGCTTCCGACCTGTTCCCCGAAGAGGTGGCGGTTAAAGTCTTCATAGGATTCCGCTTCTATTCGCCGAGCAATGACCATCATTTTTGTACCCAGCCATATGAACAATATAGTTGAGAGCAGGATGGTCAGGACTGCCCAGTGCCCGTAACGTGTGAAAAATTTTAATATTTCCTGTCCGGTGGCGAATCCGGCTCCTACAATGGTGCCAATATAAGTGAAAGCGATCTGTAATGTTCGGACATGTGATTTCATGGCTCCCCTCCTAATAGTTTTACGAAGCTAAAGAAAAATCATAACGAGTGCTATGCAGGATAACCTTGTGTACTCTGTATAGTACAGGTTATGATGAGGATCAGTAGGACATGACTTCCGTCGTAATTGCTTTATGATCAGTGATTAATTTGTACGGAATGTCTGCGATTATAAAGGGTATTGGAGGTTCAAAGTCATGGAAGTGTTGAAACAGCGGATTTTGGAAGAAGGTGTCGTCGTTTCGGATGAAGTGCTGAAGCTGGATGCACTGCTAAATCATCAGGTTGATCCACAGCTTACGATGGAAATGGGACGGGAGTTTGCCGGGAGGTTTGCGGACTCAGGAATTACACGTATTGTGACCGTTGAATCCTCGGGCATTGCCGTGGCATTTGCCACCGCGTATGAATTAAAGGTGCCGCTAGTTTTTGCACGCCGCAAAAAAACTCTGTTAGCTGATCCAGATGCGCTTTGCGAAAGAGTTCCGTCTTTTACAAAAGGTATCGTTACTGATATTATGTTGTCTCGCCAATTTATCTCTCCAGAGGATAAAATCCTCTTTATCGATGATATTATTGCCAATGGTGATGCAGCGCGTGGGTTGATTAAGATCATTCAACGTTCTGGCGCTGAGCTAGTTGGTCTTGGTGTTGTAGTTGAAAAAAGCTTTCAGGCAGGGGCTCGGACGATCAGAGAGCAAGGCATTCGTCTGGAGTCACTCGTAAGAATTACCTCTCTAAATGGAGGCACCATCGAATTTGGGGAATAACCTAATTGGCAATAAGAACAGGCCTATTTTTTAAACAACTGCTTTTCACCCTATGGATTTTCCTTTATAATAAAAATTAGACATAGGGAGGAGGCGTCACAATGGGGAAAGAACCGGTGACTGAACAATTTTTTATTGATAAATTAACCGAGGCCAAGGATCATTTCGAGCGTGCGCTGGACTGCAAACACACGGAATTCGACGATCTGTATCCCTATATGATTGAACATCCTCAGTTTTTTTGGTACAAACGCTATGTAGCCTGGTCAGAGCTTCTGACAATCAAAGGTTTGTGTGAAGAGTTATCCTTTCCTTGGAGGGAAAAATTCACTACTAACCAAGTGGAGTATCTGGAGCAACGTGTGATGTCCGCTAAAGTTCTTGACTTCTGGTTTGAGAAGAATGAAGCGCTGATATAAGAATGCTTTAGTAGACATGCAAGTCGTTAATTGCCTACATGAGACCCAGATGATTTATCATTTGGGTCTTTTTTCTGAGACTAAATAGGACAAGCTATGACAGGAGGGATTAATGATGATTAGCGATGAGCAATTGGATGCTTACCGGATTTCCGGTGAGAAAATTCGTGTAGTGCGCGATGGCTTGGAAAGTAACGACGTAAAAGGGATAGTTCTTGCATGGGATGATTCTCAGGTGATGATACGTCGTCAGAATAGACGAGTAGTGAAGCTGGATCGCAATTATTTATTCCAGCCATTTAGTGAACCAAGACAAGATCCGGATAATATATAATTTTTACAGTAATAATATCCGCAGTAATAATCTTCATAATACAAAACAGCTCCTCGCCCTACTGGGCGGGAGCTGTTTCTGTAATGTCATTTGGGATTATATAGTTAGAGCTAGTTCAGACGCATTCTCTTCTCTGGAGAGTATGGAGAGTTCTGATGACAGTCCAAGATACGCGCGCATGCGCAACATCATTTCTCTACGGAAGCCTGGCCATAATATATTCATCTCTCCTTGAAATCCTCTGCAGGAATATAATGCCTCGACTCCTCGCTGATCTTGGCGAACGGTAGTAATCTTCAAATCATGGGAGCTCAGCTCGCGCGTAACCTCTTGAAGCATTAGTGACGTCCTCTTAGTGGCACCAGATACGAGCTCCATATATAGCTGAGGGGTCTTAAACAGGCCGCTTCTACTGATTACACGGCAGTCGCGTTCGAAAACTTTATGAATAAACGTTAGCAGCAAATAGCTTCTGACCAGGGACAGTTCTTCTTTAGTTACTTCTTCATCAATAATGGATGTGTTTAGCTTCGTAGTCGCCATTATAAATCACCTCATTTATATTATGCGAACTTTTGTTCTCATTATACCTTATATTCGGCAACAAAAGCAATAATTATCCATAAATTAATGAATGATAAGAAAATGACGGAAATATATTGACGTTGGATTCTCAGCGTGGTATGATCTATCTTGTGACCGCAATAAGCGAGTCATTATAATACGCGGTCATGGCGGAATTGGCAGACGCGCTGGCTTCAGGTGCCAGTGGTAGCAATATCGTGGAGGTTCGAGTCCTCTTGACCGCATAGCTAAAAGGATTATAGAACTGCTCCAGTAGCAGTTTTATAATCCTTTTTTTTGTGTTTTTCAGCAGACGGTAGTGCTTAAGCGAAAGAAATCTTTAAGAAACATCTCCTGAGGCTTACGGACCCAGATGAAGCTATTTGCTCATTTATCGCTTTTTGAGCATAGTATCGGACCCCAGTGCAGCTATCGCATAGGAAAAGGATCGAATTTAGCATTTTTTATGTCAACAGCGACTGTGGGGTCCGATAGGAATCTAAATGTGCTCTAAAGCTGCGAATAAGGTCAGCTGAGTCCGATAGCATCTTCGTACGCGCAGATTGGAGAGATACCAATTTGTGTTTTACTACTAAGCTACTCACCCCGCGGAATCATCATCACCTAAGGCTTACGGACCCAGCTGACGTTATTTGCTCATTTATCGCTTTTTGAGCATAGTTTCGGACCCCAGTGCAGCTATCGCATAGGAAAAGGATCGAATTTGGCGTTTTTTATGCCGATAGCGACTGTGGGGTCCGATAGGAATCCAAATGTGCTCTAAAGCTGCGAATAAGGTCAGCTGAGTCCGATAGCATCTTCGTACGCGCAGATTGGGAAATACTAATCTGTGTTTTGGTCCTTCGCTATCTGCAATAGAGGCACTACGTTCTGCTTTAAGCTACTCGCCCCGCTGAGTCCGATAGCGCCTTCGTACGCGCAGATTGGCGAAATACTAATCTGTGTTTTGGTCCTTCGCTATCTGCAATAGCGACACTGAATTTTGCTTCTACGCTACTTAACCCGCTGAGTCCCATAGCAACTTCGCGCGCGCAACTATGCTCGAATCCAATGAAGTTTGTTGTCTAGATCAAAGTCTAAGACACGAAAAAAAACAGGTGCACCCAGCAACCATTGCATGGTTATTGGGACACACCTGTTTTTTTATAGGATAATGAATTACACGGTTGCTCTACGCAGCATCAAAAACGATAAAAGAGCGTACACGACTGTCAGAGGCATGGACCACAAGGCAAGTTCAAATGCGGTATATCCAGCAAACCAGTTAAAGAGGTCTACCCACCACTGATTATAGGTCATTAACAATACGCCGAGACTGCACAGGATAAACGTAACCCCTGAGAAAATGAACAAACCGCTTCGGCCAAATCTCCGGAAGATGCTGGATATCATTAGCCCCAGAAAAAACATATGCAGAAAGAGCGCAAAATACATCCATAGCTGTTCGAGGGCATTACCATCATTTAAATAGGGCAAATGAAAATAATGTAGTTCCAAACCCCAGCCACCTGTCAGTTTGCTTTCAATGATGGAGAGCAGGTAGAGGAGAATTGAGTAGACGGCGCTAGTTATAATAGCCATTAAGGAAGTGCCTATGAAATAATCCGTTCTTCGTTGGCTTAAGCCCAGAGCAAAAGGGAAGGTCTGCACCAAAATGAGTATACCGGTGATTAACATATAAATGAAGATAGAAACCAGACCGCCGGTATAGATCGGTTCTTGGAGGAAAGAAGCGACGATGACATTTACCAAGAAGCTGGATAACAAGATTACCCAAGGCGTATACAACCATAACCACTTATCTCTGAAATGCATTTTTAACATACCTGCCGTAGGATTCATTACACGGTCACTTCCTTTCCTAGAGATTTTTTATTTGTGAGATGAACAATTAATTGCTGTAAAGATACAGGTGAGATTTCTAAGCCTAACTTTTCAGCATGTGCTTGATCCTTCACGTTGAAGCCGATAATGGTGGCTGTATGCAATCCGCCAAAAGACTCGCGGGAAATGACTTGTTTGCCAGCGATAAAATCTTCGATCTTTGCTGTCGCGCCGATTACCGTAACAGCTTGCCCGCGAAGGGCTTCAGCATCTTCGTTAATAATTAGCTTGCCGTTGTCGATGACGATAACATGCTCTAAAAGCTGACTTACTTCATCGATCAAATGGGTGGACAAAACAACCGTACGTGGATTTTCAGCATAATCTTCAATTAGGCGATCGTAAAATAGGCTTCTAGCTACTGCATCAAGACCTAAATAGGGTTCGTCAAAAATGGTAAGTGGAGCACGGCTGGCTAGACCTACTACAATTCCTACAGCCGAGAGCATACCTCGGGACAGCTTTTTTATTCTTCTTTTTAATGGCAGATTGAAATCCTTGATTAAAGAGTGAGCATATTCCCGATCAAAGTTTGGGAAAAATAATTCGGATACCTCCAGTACATCGATGATTCGGTACGTGTCCGGATACCTTTGGCTTTCCTTAATGAAGCAAATCTGCCTGAGAACCCGGTTATTCTCGTACGGATGTTCACCAAATACGTTCAGGACACCACTTGTAGGGAAAAGCTGAGCTGTGATCATATGCATTATTGTGGTTTTTCCTGCACCGTTTCTGCCGAGTAGCCCGTATATCTTATTTTTCTCCAAAGAAAAACTGAGTTCATGGATGGCAGTGACATTTCCGTATGACTTAGTCAATCCTTTGATTTCAACGACTTCATTCATGACTTGTTGTCTCCCCTCTGAATCATAATTGTTAATTGATCCAACGTAATTCCTAATTTTTCAGCTTCACGGATCATGGTTACTACATACTGTTCATAGAATTGTTCTTTTCTCTTCTCCATCAATACTGCACGCGCTCCAGAAGCTACAAACATACCGATTCCTCGTTTTTTGTACAATATCCCTTGATCCACAAGCAAATTCACACCTTTCGCAGCCGTAGCCGGATTGATCTGGTAGAAAACAGCAAACTGATTTGTCGAAGGAACTTGTGACTCCTCCAGCAGTGTTTCTTCGATGATGTCATTTTCTATTCGTTCGGCGATCTGCATAAATATCGGTCGTGTATCATCCATTAAGTTTCCCATGTATTCACCGCCAACTCCATTGGTTAGTTAGTTATGCAATTAACCATATATGCAACGAAGTTAATTGTCAATATTTTTTAATTATTTTGGGCTGTATCCACATAAATAAAGGCTGCCCAGAATGCTCTGGATAGCCTTTTATTTGCATTACATAAATGCTATGATTTTGTCCTTGGTAAAAAAGAAGGGGGAGTTCAGCTATGAATGATTATGGTCCGGATCTGTTCAAAGATACTGCAAGCTATTACACAAGATATCGCCCGCTATATCCGTCCTCACTGATTCGATATCTAGTGAACAAATTCTCACTTAACGGAGAGGGCCGGTTGCTAGACTTAGGTTGTGGTACTGGGCAGTTAGCGCAAAGGTTTACGGATTGGTTCGAAAAAATTGTTGGCGTAGATACTGAACTAGAGATGCTAGAAGAAGCAAAGCTGTTATCAAAGTACAACAGGGTTGAGAATGTTAGCTGGCAACAGGGGAGAGCGGAAGAACTATCCAATGACTGGGGTTCCTTTCGTCTCATCATGATGGCTAAGGCGTTTCACTGGATGGACCGAGAATCCATTCTTGAAATTCTCTATCACAGTTTAGATGATAACGGCGGTATTGCTGTAATTGATACTTTTAATGAACAACAAGAACCGTTACCTTGGCAACAAAAGGTAGATGAAGTAGTGAAACGCTGGTTGGGTGACGAAAGAATAGCCGGGAACAGTACATATAGACATCCACAAGAAAGACATGAGGATGTTGTAAAGCGATCCAGTTTTACAGATGTTGAAAGACAGGTGTTATCGAGTTATTCCATCACTTGGACTGTTAATTCTATTCTAGGAAATTTGTATTCTACGTCTTATGCCTCTAAGCGATTATTTAGAGATAACTTAGAACGTTTTGAAGATGATATGAAATCAGCTTTATTAGAAATAGAGCCTACAGGTATATTTACAGAGGAATTGTCGGTTTCAATCATTACTGCCTTTAAAAAAGAAGCGGATTTACGATAAAAACCGCGCATTGATCTCACCGCATCCTGCTGTGTTAGGACTTAGTTTAAGGCGAAACGTGTTCTTTTTTAGTATGGATTTTACTTGCTTAGGCGTAAGAGAAGGGTTCTTCTGGAGTAATTGCGCGATCACACCCGAGACGATAGGTGTTGAGACACTGGTACCGGACAGTACAAAGTAATCTTTAGCTATCCGCAAATAAGGAAGCTCGCGATCCAGCTTGGATCGTGGGGCACGAAGGGAGATGATCGTTTCGCCTGGAGCAACGAGATCCGGTTTCTTCCTTCCTCCCGGTGCGGGTCCACGACTGGAGAACCAAGTGATTCGGTCGTCCGCTTGCGTGAGCGTGCGACGGTCATCCACTGCACCGACAGTAATTGCTGAAGGACTAATCCCTGGAGATTCGATCGTACTGCGTCCCGGTCCGCTGTTTCCAGCTGCTATTACAACGTTCAGTCCGGCTTTAATTGCTTTTTCTACAGCTTGGCAGAGTGGATCATCTGAACAAGGAAGATTCACCTTACCTCCGAATGACATCGAAAGAATACGAAGATTAAGTCTTCTCCGATTCGCAATACACCATTCAATTCCTTTAATGATTGTGGAATCATATCCATCGCCATTTTTATCGAGTACTTTGACACCTACTATCCCTGCCTCTGGAGCAGGGCTTTTGTATTTTCCTTTACTCATCCAACCGTTGCCTGCTGCATCCCCTGCGATATGAGTTCCATGGCCGTTATCGTCATAGGGCTGTTTTCTATGATTGATAAAATCTTTAAAAGCAACTATGCGGTTAACAGGGCGAAACAGGTCAGGGTGCCGATACACCCCTGTATCAAGAATAGCAATATTAATCCCTTTTCCGGTAAGCCGCTTTTTCTTTTGGGCAGCTGTGGAACCAATGGATGGTGTCGCTATATTAAGGGATGTTTTTTTGACTTGATCCAAATAAATTTTTTCGATACCATCCCAGCGGCACATCCGGTTCAGGCAGTTCTTTGAAACTTTGGATGATATCGAATTGAGCAGGTGAAGATGATGTCTGATCGGAAGGTCGTGGGATTTTAAATGGTTTTGTAAAGACTGTAGCTGGGCTGTAGTTATTTTTTGTTTGAATTTAATGATAACTGGAATGGAATTTGCCTTATGTGCTGGAAGATAGGAACGTTGAACTCTTTTTCTCAAAGAATGGTGCATTTTCGAATGATATTGCTCTAGCCATTTTTGACCGTTCATTAGTAATGAATCACCTCTTGAAGGTATTATATGCACTGCAGAGCTAGTGGACACGAAACTATGAAACTAGGATTTAACACATTTTCAGATTTGTAGGTGAAAGAGAGGTCAAACATTACGATTCTTGCATTTACTAACGTATCCTAAAAAGAAAGTGGTGAAGTAAATGGCAATTATTAAAAAACCAGTTAACAAGAAAGCAGTTATGGCTAGCAAAGTTCTCGCGGCTAAAAAAGCGAAAGCAGCTCCTACGAGAAAGAAACGTAGAATTAGACAGACTCTGGATAGATTTATTGTTGTTGCTATTGGTACAAATGCAACGGGTACACCTAAAGATACTACGGGGTGGTCAGCTTCATTGAGAGCTGGAACTACAACAGTTACTGCTGATTTTGACGAATTTGGTGTAGTTAGATTCCCAACAATTAGTACCTTAACATCAGTACCTTATCTTCTCACTTTAAGAGATGAGAGTGGAGCTACTATAAGAAGTTTTAACGTTCCCGCAGACCGCGAATTTTTTGTGGCTAGATTCTAGTTTGGACAAGCCAGGTCAAGTAAACAGCATGTGTCGATTTTATATCGATGCGTGCTTTTTTTTATGTATTTTTCTAACTTTGATTCAAGTGAGTGATTTGTTACAGACAAACAGAATGGGGGGATGCCATACTTTCAGCATCATAATTTTGGGAATATAGTACAAAAATGGACATAAGGCGGGTGAGAGGTTTCGTGAAAGAAAAAGGGAATATATCAGGTATTCAATATTTTTTATTAGGACTGCTTGTATTTTTAATGTTAGGAATGGATATGTTCATCATGGGATTAGATCAATGGTTATGGGGGGATTTGTTTAATATAGACGACTTTTTTGTCAGCCCTTGGTACGTACTAGTTGTTCATTGGAGCATAGTCACCATATTGTGGTCAGTTGGAGCTATGATATTTCTACTTTGGTTCAGGAAGAGGAAGTTGATTGAAAAGGTAATATCTTTGCGTTGGAGCTCTAAGGTCATTCCTTTGTTAATTGTAGCTTTTATATCAAGCTTTTTGTTCGCTGTGTTGGAATTTTGGATTAATGGGGAGAGCATTCCACAGATTTATAGAGAATATGAAAACTTCAAGTTAGAACATGGTTTTATGGGCGTATGGGTTGCCTTGGTTCAAAACATATATTACATTGTGGAAGCTGTACTAGTTGTACTATTGGTTGCGCTAATGCAGTCTGCAGGAGAAGTATGGTTTAAGAATCCTTCTCTTCCTTATGGCGGAATAGGTTTAATGCTGACTTGGGGATTAGGTCATTTGACACATGGTCTGCAAAGCGGCTTGTATATTACTGCTTTTTCTTTGGTGTTTGGCTGGCTGTTTGTGAAAGCGGGTAAGCAGTGGTGGCCAAGTTTTCTGTTTATCTGGCTTGTATTTGTTTTATAATATTTAGTTTAACGGGGGGATACCATTGTACAATCCAGAGAAGAGAACAATTACTACTGAAAGATTGATTTTAAGACCTTTTGCATTGTCTGATGCACAGCGTGTCAGTGAGCTCTGCAATAATTATAATGTTTACAAAAGTACATTAACTCTACCTTATCCATACCCCATTGAATGTGCGTTATCATGGATTGAAACACATGAAGATGAGTTCAATAATGATAATTCATATGAATTCGCTATTACTGATAAAAATACAAACGAGCTGTATGGTGCTATAGGACTGAGAAATAACCGGACACACAGAAACGGCGAGCTTGGATATTGGATAGGTGAGGAACACTGGGGTAATGGATATGCTACAGAAGCAACAAAAGCGGTCATTAATTTTGCTTTTACAGAAAAACATTATCACAAAGTGTATGCCAGATTCTTTGCTACAAATCCTGGTTCGGGACGGGTTATGCAAAAATCTGGCATGCTGAAAGAAGGCGTTTTGTTACAGCATATTTATAAAGAAAATGAGTTTGTGGACCTTATTCATTATGGGATTTTAAATACGAGAGCTACTGACTAACGCTTGGATTTCATACACCACTATTTGAAGTCACGCCCATTGGGCGTGGCTTTTTTTATTAGAAATGCTAGTCCGCTTCAACGGACAATAATGAAATCCCTTCTTATTTAAAATTTAAATAAAATTCTTGACACTTCTCATTGATAACGATTATCATAGGAATCGATGATTGAAAATGAAAATCATTATCACTACATGAAACGTATAAATATACATATTCGGAGGGATAGATTTTGAAAAAATTATTAGTACTCCTGGTTGTTGCAGCGGTTACTGCAATGACTGCTTGTTCGTCTACTAATACAACGGACAATCGAAAAAATGAAGCAGTAACGAATACAACTGCTAATGAATCGAAAGAAGCGAATGCAGCAAATACAACAGAAGTAGCGAATACAGCGGAAGCTGCCGGCAAGGTGTACAGTCTGGAGAATGATGGTGTGGATGAAACGTTGTTCAACGAAGCCTTAAGCCAATTCCCTTCTACAGTACCGGAGCGTATTGTAACAACTTCTGTACCGTTAACAGAAATGCTTTATTTGCTCGGCATAACACCGGTAGGTGTACCTACTTCAACGAATCCAATCCCTGCTGATTTCGAAACAATTGATCGTATTGGATCTCCTATGGCACCGGATCTGGAAGTAGTGACAAAACTTGAACCAGACTTGCTGCTGGGAGCGGAATCACTTCGCAGCACATTAGACAAATCGCTAGAAGGAATCGACCTACAAAAAGCATATTTGAGAACAGAATCATTCGAGGATTTAAAGCTTAGCCTCAAAGTTTTAGGCACTTATTTTAATAAAAAAGATGAAATGAATGCTGCTTTAACTAAGATCTTGGACAAAGAAAATGAGCTGAGTCAATTAGCCGAAGGCAAAGAGCTGCCAAGCGTGCTGCTCGTAATCGGAACCGCGGATTCTTTTATGGTCATGAGTGAGAAATCTTATTTAGGTAGCTTGGTGAAAAAGCTTGGTGCTGATAACATCGCAACTTCTGTATTGCAAGTTACTGACACTTACTCACCTATTAATATGGAGAACATTGTAGCCGCTGATCCAGACATCATTCTCGTACTCGCTTCAGGCGACCACGGAGCGACAGAGGATAAGTTCAAAAAAGAAATAGAGAAAAATGAAACTTGGACAAAGCTCTCAGCTTATGCAAACAACAAAATCAACATTCTAGATTACAGCGTATTCGGTGTTACTTCGATCCTTAACGCCGAGACAGCCTTAACCGAAATTGCAAAATACTTCTATGAATAATTAAAGGAGACAGCAAGTGATAAATACATCTCGTAGCAGAATTATTGTTATTGTAACGTTAGCACTTGCGCTCGTTGCCGCCATAATTGCGATTGGACTAGGCTCAGTATACATCCCCATACCAGACATCCTAAGCACAATCTTTGGGTCAGCGGCAAAAGCGGTGAATGCCACCATCATATGGGATATTCGTTTGCCGCGTGTATTACTGGCGATGATCATTGGGGCAAATATCGCGGTTTCAGGCGCTCTGCTGCAAGCTGTGATGGGCAACCCACTTGCTGATCCAGGATTGACCGGTGTAACGAGTGGAGCGGCTGCATGTGTGCTTGTCATTATGCTTGCAGCACCACAATATACGGAGTTTATTCCAATTGCGGCTTTTGTTGGTGGACTAATCGCTGCAGGGATTGTATATGCATTAGCGTGGAGAAGAACCGGCATTTCGCCGATCACTATTATTTTATCAGGAGTTGCTGTGAATGCTCTTTGCGGGGGATTAATAGGACTCCTGACCATCATGTACAGCGACAGACTTCCGGCAGCAGTCCAATGGTTGAATGGCAGTTTGGCTGCAAAAGGGAACAATGCCTTGATGATGGTTTTCCCGTATGCCATTGCAGGCTGGATCTTATCCTTTTTCGCGATCCGCAAGGCGAATATTATACGTTTAGGCGATCAGGTGGCTTCGAATTTAGGTGAAAATGTGGATCGAATTCGTATTCTACTTTCCTTGCTGGCAGTATTTCTAGCGGCTATCTCTGTAGCGGCTATAGGGATGATTGGCTTTGTTGGACTTGTTGTGCCACATATGGCTCGATTGTTGGTGGGTTCAGACTATAAATTTCTTTTGCCGATGAGTATGGGACTTGGAGCATTGGTATTGTTGATAGCAGATACAGGTGGACGTACCTTATTTGCACCTTTAGATATTCCTGCGGGTATCCTTATGGCGGTGATCGGTGGACCATATTTTCTATACCTGATGAGAAAGAAGGCGTTCTAACATGTTTACTGTCGACTCTATTTCGATTCGGTATGAGCAGAAAAACATTATTAACAACTTCTCTTTTTCCGTAAAAAAGGGTGAAATCGTCTCGATTATAGGACCAAACGGTTCAGGTAAATCTACATTACTTAAGGCGGTATCACGACTAATTCCATATCATACGGGTGCGGTCACACTCGAGGGTACGGATCTAAAGTCCATGACTGCCAAACAAGTGGCTCGAAAAATGTGCATGCTGAGCCAGAAG
The DNA here is from genome assembly GCF_037963285.1 of Paenibacillus sp. FSL H3-0329. NCBI lineage: Bacteria > Bacillati > Bacillota > Bacilli > Caryophanales > Paenibacillaceae > Paenibacillus > Paenibacillus sp. FSL H3-0329. The sequence goes on from NZ_CP150150.1 coordinate 2,489,115, forward strand.
AACCAAGCGCCTAATGATATGACCGTGATCGATCTCGTCTCCTATGGAAGGTATCCTCATAAAAAATGGTTCGAAAAATTAAATCATGAGGATATGGAGATTGTCCACTGGGCACTGGAAAAGACACATTTAAAGGATTATAAGGATCGAGCAGTTTCCTCGTTATCCGGTGGTGAATCACAGCGTGCTTGGATTGCTATGGCCTTGGCGCAGCGCCCTTTGGTTATGTTGCTTGACGAACCGACCACTTACTTGGATATTTCGCATCAGCATGAAGTTCTTGAGCTAGTACGTGAGCTAAATCAAGACATGGGGATGACCGTCGTGATGGTGTTGCATGACCTCAATCAAGCCTCTACCTATAGTGACAGTATTGTTGTGGTGCAGGCGGGTGAAAAAGCGATGTATGGGACACCAAATGAAGTTATGACAACCGATATGATCCGGAATATATACCGAATGGATGCCGAAGTTCAATATGTTCCTGCAGAGACGAAACCTCGTATTCATTTGCTAAGTACCGTTCGCTAGATTCGTGGCTAGATTACATAACCTATTAATGGAGGGATATTATAATGAAGAAGCCTGTAGATGTAGAGAAAAATAAAGAAAACTATTTGCAATTTATTGCGAATCGTAAAAATCTGATTTTGAGCTTAATAGATGACGAAGGAAAACCTTTTATCAGCTATGCTCCTTTTGTTAAGCATGAAGGCAAACTTTATATTTACATTAGTAAGATCGCCGAGCATTACCGATATATGGAAAATAACGAGTTTGTAGATGCGCTTCTAATTGCAGATGAGTCTGCAACGAATAATAAATTTGCAACGGAGCGTGTGCGGTGGAATTGCACTTCAAGCAATATCGGGAATGACGGGCATGAGGAGATCTTTGAATTGTTTAATGCTGATCATGGGGCGGCAATGGTGAATTTGCTGCGTGGATTGGATTTTTCATTGTTTGAATTGACCCCTCTCCAAGGGCGTTATGTTGTTGGTTTTGGTTTGGCCTTTGACATCGACGTAGATGCGAACCTGTTCAACCATGTGGTGATCGACAAGAAAAAAGACGAAGAAGCCACTGTACAAGGGAGCAAATAATCTATGACTTTCACTTTAGTGTTGCCAATCTGGCAAGCGGTGCAAACGCGATTTCATAAAATGGTGAAGGCATTGCCGGAAGAGGATCTTAACCTTAAGCTAGGGAACTCTACGATTGGGGGATTAATTCAGCATAATGCGGAAGTTGAGTTTATGTTCGCAGAGTGTTTTTTTGCAAGACCTAATCCTCAAAGCGACAAGGCGGCATATTCTACATTGAATGAACTCGTTGATCTGCTGACTGTTTCCAATGAGAATCTAACTGCTGCGATGCAGGAATTTCCGGAAGAAGCGTGGCATGTGAGTGTGGAGTCGGCTTTTGGCACATCTACACCGCTTGAAGCGATAGGCAGGCTTATGTATCATACAGGCATTCATGCCGGACAGATTTCGCTTATACAGAAAAATGCAGTCCGAAGTGAAGTGAGTAAATTGGGAAATGATTGATGAGAAAACGGCAGAAATGTCGTTTTTTTTGTGCGTAAATAAGGAGTTTTTAAAAGGGAGCTTGGTTACTTGTTGACGTTCTTTTGATGTCCCTTGATGTCCTTTTGATGTCCTCTGCTGCCTCTGAATTTGGTATAATGTAGGGGATTATAAGGGGGCGCTGATTATGACAGAATACTTGCGAGGCCAAATTGCTAAAATGGCGAATGTGAATATGGAGACGTTAAGGTATTATGAAGAGCTCGGATTAATTAGCACTCCCTTACGTTCAGAAGCTGGTTATCGTCTTTATTCGGATGAGGTGCTTAGCCGACTTGTTTTTATACATAATGCTAAACTGTGTGGTTTCACTTTAAAGGAAATCAAGAAGGCACTCACTAAATCTGAAAGCAGCGGCATTAGCATAGATGATTTTGTAACTGTTGTGGATAAGAAAATGGATCGAGTTCGTGGCGAAATTGCAAAACAGGAAATAAAACTAACAGCCCTCGCAGATTTGAGAAAAAATTTGTTAGCCACAGATAAACATCCAGGCGTACAGTCCACGCTCGAAATCCTAAAAATGGATTCTTAACTTGACCTTGTAGTCTCCTACAGACTTTACAATCTGAGTTGAAAAGAATTGTAGGAGGGATTAACGATATGGAAAAGTCAAGTACAGAGCAGCTTGCAGCGATCAAAGATTATCTGCGACAAAGCAACCGATTGGATAGCAAGTCTATCGGGCAAATACGGCAGGAGATGTCCGCGACGGCTGCGAACATGCCCATTCCTACGGATGTTATCGTCGAGCGGGTCATGATTGGGCCCGTAAGTGGAGAGTGGATTATTCCTGTGAAATCTGCTCCACCCGCTGATGAAGTGATCCTTTATTTCCATGGTGGGGGTTTTATTTCTGGGACTTGTGAATTTTATCGGGATTTGGTTACACGAATTGCAAAAGCTAGTGGTAAGAAAATCCTAATCATTGAGTATCGCTTGGCACCAGAATTTACTTATCCGGCTGCTAACGAAGATTGTATAGACGCTTATCTGTGGCTGCTCGCGAATGGATATTCTGCCGGGAATGTCGTGCTTGGAGGGGATTCTGTTGGAGCCAGCCTTGCGCTGATGACGTTGATTACTTTACGGGATGCGGGTGTGGAATTGCCGGCGGGTGCGTTTTTTATCTCGCCGCATACAGATCTCGTCCTTTTGGATGGTGAATCGTATCTGAGTCGAGCGGAGTTTGATCCAACAGGCAGCATAGAAGGAAATAAACGAATAATTGATGTTTATCTAGGTGCTCGGACAGAACTAGCTCCTATATTATCTCCCTTAAGGTTGGATTTGCAGGGATTACCTGATTTACTTGTTCAAGTAGGCGACCACGAGGTATTGTTAAGCGATGCAACGAGGTTGTCTGAACGAGCACAAGCCGCGGATGTTCATGTAGAACTGGAAATATGGGAGAACATGTGGAGCGTCTTTCACTTTTTAGCTTATATGCTGCCAGAGGCGCAGCAAGCGATCGCGAATGTCGGTAAGTTTGTTAGAACAAGGCTAGATCGGATTGAGCAAAAAAGCAGATGATGTTGCCCGCCTTCTTGAGAGATCAAGGAGGTTTTTTGGCGAAATCGTTAGGTTCGCAGAAGGTGGATTGCTAGATGCTGGGCTTCTTCATCATAACGGACCGTATTGCAGCTATTTGCTCAATTCAGCGCGTTTGACTAACTTTTCGGACTGCATAGCTCTTATTGGCACATAAGAACGCCGAAAAGGTGGGGATTTGGGTGGATAGCTGCATTTGAGTCCGATAGCATGGTGAATTACGGTGATTTTCGGAAATAAGGGCTCCTCAGTCCGAATTCATGTAGGAAGGGGGCTACGGAGAATTAGACACCAGACGTGTATCTAAGTTTAATAAATGGGTGTGAGTATATACTGATAATGATTTAACGAATGACAAAGTGGTAATATTGTCAGTTCGTTTTTGGACATGATATGCTATGATAATTACCACCAGAGATAGAGCGAGGGGAATACATATGTCGAATGATCTTCCATTATCAAAAGAAAACATTTTGGACGCGGCTGAACAAGTGCTCCGGCGTTTTGGCCCGGACAAGACTTCTGTTGTTGATGTAGCGAAGGTGCTTAAAGTAAGTCATGGTACGTTGTATAGACATTTTTCCAGTAAATCTGCTTTGCGAGAAGCAGTAACCGAAAGATGGTTGCAGTATAATATTTCAGAGCCTTTAAAGAATATTTCAGAGCATTTTGATGGGAATGCCAAAGAGCAACTCCGATTATGGATGGACACGCTGATTCGTAGTAAACGCACCTATGCTGTGGATGATGCCGAAATGTTTGCTATGTACGCAGCTGTAACTTTAGAAGCGGTGGATATGATTACCCTACACGTAGATCAATTAATTGGGCAAATTGCAGGCATTATTGAAAAAGGCATACAATCCAAAGAGTATAGAGTGGTGGAACCAGTGGTAACGGCTAGAGCAATTTTTAATGCTACTTCGCGGTACCATCATCCAGCACATGCTATAGAGTGGCAGTCGGCTACGATTGATCAGGATTTCGCCTCTGTTTGGGATTTGCTCCTTTCCGGGATTTCTTTGTAGCATCTAATTAAAACCTTCTGATGTTCAGGAGGTTTTTTTGTGTCTTAAAGGGGTATAAATCCCGTAGATTAGGCTGAATTGAGCGACTAGCAGCAGATGAACGGTATAAATCCCGTAGATTAGTCTGAATCGAGCGAGTTGCAGCGAATGAGCGGTATAAATCCCGCAGTTTAGTTTGAATTGAGCGACTAGCAGCAGATGAACGGTATAAATCCCGTAGATTAGGCTGAATCGAGCGACTTGCAGCAGATGAACGGTATAAATCCCGTAGATTAGGCTGAATCGAGCGACTTGCAGCAGATGAACGGTATAAATCCCGTAGATTAGTCTGAATCGAGCGACTAGCAGCGAATGAGCGGTATAAATCCCGTAGATTAGTCTGAATTGTGCGAGTTGCAGCGAATGAGCGGTATAAATCCCGCAGTTTAGTTTGAATTGAGCGACTAGCAGCGAATGAGCGGTATAAATCCCGTAGATTAGTCTGAATCGAGCGACTAGCAGCGAATGAGCGGTATAAATCCCGTAGATTAGTCTGAATCGAGCGACTAGCAGCGAATGAGCGGTATAAATCCCGTGGATTAGTCTGAATCGAGCGACTGTTGCAAAATATGTGAAAAGCGAATTAGAATGACAAATATTAAAAAATGTCACTTGTAATTTGTAATCGATCGATTTATAATCAGACCAACAAGAAGGACAAAGTAATAGGAGGAATAAATATGAACCACAATTTAGCTGGAAAAGTAGCATTAGTAACAGGTGCATCGAGAGGCATGGGCCGGGAGATTGCGGAGAACTTGGCACAACAAGGTGTGAAGGTGGTCGTTAACTATTCGAGTAACCCCGGCAAAGCCGAGGAAGTCGTAACCGGTATTAAGCAAAAGGGTGGAGAGGCCGTCGCTATTCGGGCAGACATCAGCCAGGTGGCAGAACTTGAACAGTTATTCCAAACCACACTAGAAGCTTATGGACAACTCGACATTCTCGTCAATAACGCTGGTATTATGATCACGAAGCCGATTCTAAATATGACAGAAGAGGATTTCGACATGCAGTTTGCGATTAATGTGAAAGGCACCTTTTTTGCTTGCCAGCAAGCAGCTAAATATATGAATGATAACGGACGGATTATCAATTTTTCAACTTCCGTTACGGGTCAAATGTTCCCGACCTACAGCGTCTATGCAGGAACTAAGGGAGCAGTGGAACAAATCACTCGTCAGCTGGCCAAAGAATTTGGACGAAAAGGAATCACTATCAATGCTGTTTCACCGGGACCTGTGAATACGGAGTTATTTACCGTAGGAAAATCAGCGGAAGAGATTGCGACCGTAGGGAATATGAATTCCTTTGGACGTTTAGGCGAGCCTGAGGATATCTCAAACATTGTGTTGTTCTTAGCCAGCAAGGAATCACAGTGGGTTACAGGGCAAACGATCCGTGTGAATGGTGGATTTATTTAAGCTGGTGGCTAAAGGGATCTTTTTAATAGCTGAATGTGGTCAATCCTTCTAATATGAATGTAAATAAAAGGAGGAGTGAACCATGACGCAGATCATCTGCTCACCAACTAAATATATACAAGGACATGGTGAAATTCGTAAGCTGGGAGATTATTGTTCGCAGCTTGGAGCGACAAGAGCTTATGCCATTATTGATCCTTATATTTTCTCTGTGTACAAAAAAGAGATCACATACAGTTTTGAAATGAACGAAATGCCACTAGTGATGACTGAATTCAAGGGCGAGTGCAGCAGTAATCAGGTTAATGAGATAGTTGCAGCACTTGGCTTGAAGGATGCGGAAGTCATTATAGGGATTGGTGGCGGCAAGACCCTGGATACGGCAAAAGCAGTAAGCCACATGAGTAACCTCCCGGTAGTTATTGTACCCACAGTGGCTTCAACGGATGCACCTTGCAGCGCTTTATCAGTGTTGTATACGGATGAAGGAGACTTTGACTGTTATCTTCCATTAAAAAGAAATCCCGATCTGGTTATCGTAGACGTCGATATCATTGCCAAAGCTCCTGCAAGATTGCTTGTTGCTGGAATGGGTGACGCGTTGTCTACTTTTTATGAAGCAAGAGCTTGCCGAGAATCTGGGGCTATTACCCATGCAGGTGGGACTAGCACAATTGCAGCCCTTTCATTAGCTCGTGCCTGTCTGGATACCCTTCTAGCAGAGGGTGAAACGGCATTAAAAGATGTTAAGCAAGGCATTACCTCTCCTGCGGTGGAACACATTATTGAAGCCAATATTTACTTAAGTGGCATTGGGTTTGAAAGCGGCGGACTTGCTGCGGCGCATGCGATTCATAATGGATTGACGCTGCATGAGGAATGCAGGAATACTCTTCATGGTGAAAAGGTTGCTTTTGCTACGATCGTTCAGCTTGTACTGGAGAAAGCACCATATGAAGAGATTGATCAGGTGATTGATTTCTGCAAAAAAATCGGCCTTCCCGTTACTCTCAAAGATCTTGGGATTACCAATAAGGATATCAATCAGTTGATGACTGTAGCTGAAGCTAGCTGTTCTAAGGATAGCCCCATCTGGAATATGCCAATTGAAATTCAAGCACTGGATGTGCTGGAAGCTATTCTTGCCGCAGACGCACGGGGACAATAGAAAAAACTCGACTGTAAATTATTGCGAACCTTCCTCGTACATATTTAACCTTCGTGAACCAAACAATGAGAACAATTGTTTAAGACGAAGGAGGCGTTCCTCTTGATGAAGGACAGTCGAAGTTTCAAACGTTATTTACTGATTTGGATTGCTGTTGCTGCTCTAATGGTTACTTTAATCGGTTCCGTGGTACCGTCTGTTTCAGCTGCCGAGTCCAGAGACAACCCTACAAACACACCAAGTGAAGAGAAGGCATCTCGACGTAATAAGGTCGTAATTATTATTGACGATTTCGGCAATGACATGAAGGGGACGGATGAAATGTTTTCACTGCCGATTAAGCTTACGGTGGCGGTCATGCCCTTTTTGCCTACATCTGTGAAGGATGCCACACGCGCGCATGAACGCGGAGATGATGTTCTTCTCCACTTACCGATGGAGCCGCGCCAAGGTAATCCTAAATGGCTTGGACCAGGAGCTGTACTGGCCAAGATGTCTGATGAGGAAGTCCGTCAAAAAGTAGAGGCAGCACTCGATAATGTGCCTTATGCTATCGGCATAAATAACCACATGGGCTCTAAGATTACCGGGGACGAACGGATTATGGGTGTGATCTTATCCGTGTGCAAAGAGCGGGGATTGTTTTTTGTGGACAGTAAAACCAACTACCGTTCTGTTGCTGGCAATATGGCTTATCGAATGGGGCTGCCGCGTGTAGAGAATCATATCTTTTTGGATGATACACACACAGCCAATCATGTCCTGAAACAAATGGGCCTCGTAAATAACCTGGCGAAGGATCAACGATTCTGCGTAACCATTGGTCATGTTGGTGTATATGGAAAAGAAACCGCCGCAGGCATCCGCAGCGGTGTTGAGCAAATAAAAGATGATGTTGAATTTATAGGCATTTCTGATCTAGTCAAAAACGAAATGAACTGGAACTCGAATCCTACACTTCCATAAGATAAGCTACTATGCCTCCAGCAATCGCTTCTGCAATTTCTTGTTGCCCTTTAGGGGTGCATAGCTTTTCGCGATCTGTCGGACTGCTTACAAAACCCGCCTCAACAATTACAGTTGTGGCGGTTATTTTGTTGAGTAAATAAAAGGGCTTACCCGGTCTTGTCTCAGCACGGATATTATAGAGACTGTTTAATTGTTGCTGAATGGTCTGGGCAAGGATAAAGCTGCGGCCTTCTTGGCGATATAATACAAGCGGACCATGTTTGGAAGGAGAAGGTGCCCAGTTAACATGGATGCTGACCACTACGGTAGCTGGTAATGTCTCAGCCAGTTCTTTACGCTGGGCAAGATCGCGCAGATGTCGGGATTTACTGCGCAGCCAGCGGTTCTCATCACTTGGGGCATAATCTCCATTACGATTTAAGGCAACATCAAATCCATCGCTGCGCAGCAGCAGAAATAATCGGCGTGAGATATCTAATGTAATATCCTTCTCAAGAATGTTGCCGTAGGAAGTACCTCCGTCGATCCCCCCATGTCCTGCATCAATTAAGATCATACGGTGGCCGTGGCTTAAGAGATGCTGACGTTCATCATTCACTACGGGTTTGGATGGAGTTGCAGAAGCATATGCACTCCCCACAAACAGCATTAGAAGTCCAACTGTAGTTAAAGTAATACGTAAGCCGCATATTGCAGCTGCTGTCTTGGAATAAGCTTTATTTCTCCCATTGTTCAAATGAACTCCTCCTTGCATGTGAATAACCTCGTGCCCTAGATTCTTTGTTAGATTGTGCTTTAATAGGTAAACCTATTCGAACAATCCGGGACAAGAGTTTAGATATATGCTCGCTGGTGCACACTAAGAGCATGGAACGACGCTGGTTATCTTAATTCACTTATAATGTAGGAGGTGTTACAAATGGCTTCCGGCGGCGATGAGCTTGTAAAGTATATCACTGAGAAGGTAGTTGTTTATATCGAGGATCCGCGTGCCATTCATGCTCGAAGAGCGGCTACTAAGCAGCCGTGGTCACAGAAATGGTTCGGTATGCTTCCGCTGGGTTGGTCGATCTGGCGAAGCAAATGGAGCCACAGTGATAAGGATTGAATATCACAAATAACAAATAACCTTCCAGTGCCTAATCGAGGGTGGCAGCGGAAGGTTATTTGTTATTTTTAGTTATAGATATTTTTGTCGGGCAGCTTGTGCAGTGTTCCGATAGCCTGCAAGGCAGTGAGTGGCAAATACCGTCTTCCTTCTGGCCCTGATGCTGCGTAAACGGTAGGCATGTTGTTTATTGCTTGTGTTTTATTCGAAGCAGGCAACCAGTTTTGATAACCTGTAATCATAAAAGGGGCCCCTACGATATCATTTCGGCCAGCGGCTTGATAAGCGATACTTTCCTTGGGACGAATCAGTGCGGCGATATTGTCACCGCCTACAGCAAGCAGTTTTGGGGAGGTCAACCACATGATATTTTTATAAGGATCATCTGTTCCCCCGCTTTGATAGGCAGAAAGCGGCGACAGGTCAGTAGTTAAGTTAGTGATTACATCCGTTTCTGTCTGCTGCCCTTTAAGCACTTCTTCCGCTTTACTGAGCGTCCATGGTAAAACTTGGGGTACGGAAGCATTGATAAAAATCGTCTTATCGTCAATGGCGATTTTCCATACGGGTAGAAGTGGTGCATATAAGGCTGTAAGTTTTATTTTGCCTGTAAAAGATGAAGGTATAAGTCCTTCCTGCACCAAAAATTGGCGCAGTTCTAATAAACTATAGGGGAGACCGTAAGTGCCAGCTCCATATTCGCTAAGCATATAACCACCTTGATCCGTAGCCGAAATGATCATGTAACCGATCCGCTGTTCACCTTTCATAACGTTGACAAGCCAGCTATGAGTACCTGGACCCAGAGGATAATATTCTATTCCTGCGTCCTTCCAGGCTGTAAATGGAGCTTCTGCTGCGAGCTTGTTCAGTGTACTCTTGGCAAATTCTTGGACCGTACCGGGTGAAGGTAAGATATCCATCTGCAGTACAGGTATCAAATCCTGTGTGACTGAATCAACTACACTTACTCTGGAAGCGGCAAGCGCAGAAGAGGAACCGGAGCTCGTTGCGATGAGTCCGATGCATAGAAGCAGGAGGAAGCAGCTTTGACCTGCAAGAAGCAGCCTCCGCCGTACACTTATTTTCATGGCGTCGTTCACCTTTCTTTGTTATGAAATATCAGAAAGTATAAGCTTCCTTTTTATTGTAGAGGACAAGCTATAAAAAGGCTGTTGCTTGCTGTCGCGCCGGAAGGCGGAAGTTCTCTTGTTTTTTTGCCTGCTTTTAGCGAGTAGGGTCGCATTCTATAGGCTCCGCAGATGAAACAGTCCATAGGTTACCGCAGAAACTGCGATTTGCGGCTCATATTGCCAAATGGTCTCTTGGCGACGACGGTTATACTGTTCTTGTGTCGCTAGGCGTTTTTCTTCATCAGGCTCCTTCAACAGCTCTCCATAATAGACATCAATGATGTCCAGCTCAACCCTTAGCCGCTCACGCGCCTGTTCTGCCCAAGTATAGTCCAGTTCGGCTAGCTGAGCGGTTAGATGAGTTTCCAATAGTTCGGTAGCGGCTGCTACTGTCATTTCATAAGGCTGGATATGCACATTTTCCGGCAAGCGTGGCATCATCTCTTTTGTGGAAACTTTTGCATTAAAGTCATCAATGATGGTTCCCTTTGTTAGGGAGATGCCAAGATAATGGAGTTCTTCACGTTTCAAATCGCAGCTCATCTCCACTTTATAGCAGACACTAAGCCATGGTTCGTAAGCGGCAGAGAAAAGCGTGTTTCGCTGCCTGCTGCCCGGGTCCTCAAATAAATAAAGGCATTTCCCTTCGTCCCTAGCGGCGTTCCAAATTTGTTGCAATCGCTTGCTTCCGTAAATAATATCCTCTCTTCGGATCATCCCGGGTCCAATTCGTGGGAGTGCCGGCACAATGCCGAAGTAGCGGGCTAGGATACTTTCCTCCGGGTCAGTAGATGGAGCATTCACTGCTTCTGAGCCCGGGGAGGCGGGTTCGAGTAAGTCAGCGCTGGCCTCTGCATCGTTTGTTACACCTGTAGTTAGGCTTCCGGTGACAACTTGATTCAAAATGCCAGCACTACGATTTGCAATGGGGGGAACCTCTACAGCAGCTTGACTGTCGTATTTTTCCGGATCAAAAACAAAGGTGAAAGAAAGGGTCTCAGGATCTACACCTGTGCGCTCCACGAATCCCCAATAATACGGCCGGTCGGTGAGCATTTTGTCAGCTCTAGGTGATAATTTCACAGTTACGTGAAGGGGCGAAGCCTCAATGATGGAGCATTCAGTGGCTTCAAGATAGTCCATCACATGCTTGCGTACTTCCTGTGCGGTGAGGGTCATGTCGCAGTCCCACTTTCTTTTTTAATACCCTGTGTCAATTCACTGAGGGATTCACCAATATGGTCCAGCTCATGCCGCAATTCTTCGTCGGAGCGGGATTCGAGCATGATTTTGTATAAACTTTTCTCCAGCGATTCCTTCTTTTCAAAACGTTCCAGGATTACATCCAGCCCGCCAATCACCATTTCAAACATATTGATTTTCTCATGCAGCAGATGCAGGATATGTTCTTCAATCGTGCCTTGCGTAGACAAGTTGTAGATCACTACGTCATTTTCTTGCCCTAACCGGTGGACACGGCCGATACGCTGCTCCACGCGCATGGGATTCCAAGGCAGATCAAAGTTGATCATATGGTGGCAAAATTGCAGGTTTATCCCTTCACCACCGGCTTCCGTAGCAATCATAACTTGAGCCCGGCCGCGGAAAAGATCCATCATCCAATCTTTTTTGCCACGGTTCATGCCGCCGGAATAAGAGACACACATCAGCCCATGTTCACGGAAATACTGCAGTAAATACTCTTGAGTTGCGCGATATTCCGTGAAGACGATGACCTTTTCATTCATTTCTTGAATGAGTGCTAAGGTTGTTTCAGCTTTAGTGTTTGTTTTAACGGTACGGAGGGTCTGTAGCAGCTCCATCATCCGGTCTCTTTTTGGTGAATCCGCAGGCAGCTTTTTGATCAAATTAACTAAAGTGATAAAGACGGCATCCCGGCTGCTGCACACCTCACGTTGAAGGGTTACCAGAGAAAGCATGCTGCTAAGATTGCCGCCGGATTCCTGATACTGGTCTTTGACAAAGGAAGTAACACTGTTATACAAATCTTTCTCTTCTTGGGAGAGAACTAAGGGAATATTACGGACTTTTCGTTTCGTGAAATTAACTGGACCTTCACCACGGCGATTGCGGATCATGACCTTCGAAAGCTCGTCCCGCAGTTGACCTTCATTCTTGGGCTGGCGTTTATCAACCACGAAATTTGAGGCAAAATCGCCCTGATTTCCAAGTTGCCCCGGCTTCAGTATAGTGATCAGATTAAAGAGTTCGCCCAGATCATTCTGAACGGGAGTCGCGGTGAGCAGCAGGCAATATTTTTTGCGTAATTGCTGTACAAATAGATAATTGGTCGATTTTTTATTCTTCAGCTTGTGAGCTTCATCAATGATCAACATATCGTATTCATTTTCCAGCAAGATTTCCTTATGCGGATCGCGTTTGGCGGTATCCATCGATGCGACGACTATGGCGTTGCCCCAAGAATAGGCTTTTTTCTGAGCGACAGCAGTGATGCCGAATTTCGCATTCAGCTCACGAACCCATTGCAATACTAGAGAAGCAGGTACGAGAATAAGCACTTTAGAGACAAGACCGCGAACGAGATATTCTTTCAGCACCAGTCCTGCTTCAATGGTCTTGCCAAGTCCAACCTCATCTGCAAGAATCGCGCGGCCTGACATTTCGAACAGAACCTTATGCGCTGTATCCAGCTGATGGGGAAGAGGGGACAAGCCGGATAAATGCTTCATACATTGCAGCTCATCGAAGCTCGTTACTAGACCTGTTTCCTCTCCTTGTACGGCAAGCTTAGATAAACGGTAGTCTCCCCATGGGCCGCCCTTTTCCAGTTTGAGCTCCAGATCTTGCAACCAATTACGGTCAAAAGAAAGAGGAACAGGCAGTATCGGCGCGGGTGTTCCCCCTTGCTGGGGTAGAGAATTACGGAATAATTGCGTCATAATGCAGCCTCCTCAAGCTCGGATTTATATCACCATTCGTAAGAGTAGTATGCTCGTAAACGAGAGAATTCATAACCTCTTATTTTTCACGATAGCCTTTAAAAAAGAGAGCAAGAGCGAGAAAAAGCAGCAACGTTTGCGATAATTCGGCAACTTGACTCTATTTTCGAATAAGACCTTCGATACAATATGTGGTATAGTTTAAAAGCTGACGCACACAATATATTGTGACAAAAGCTTGAATATGTATTTTTTATAGAGTGCTTAGCTGGTATTTGTTATTGACAAGATGAGCTTCCTACATACACCTGTTAAGCAGCGGAGGATGGTAAGGGAGTTTTTGTTGTGGGCCCATACCTTGGACCGGAAACTAATATCTACTACACATGCGGGAGGTTTTTTTATTGAGTAAAGTGGAACGTAAGCAACGCCTTGAAGGGCTAAGTGAAAAAATATTTTTGGATCGTTATGCTTGGAAGGATGCAGACAGCAACAATGCTAAAGTAGGCGACGTTGTATTGGTGCTGACCAAAGATGATCCGAAGTTTCCAACTAAGGAAGTCGGAGAAATTGTGGAGCGCAGTGGTCGAATTGTAACTGTAAAGACACGCAGTGGCGAGCTTGTGAAATCGGATGTTGAAAAGTTGACCCTTAATATAGAAAAAACTCCTGAGGAAATGTGGGACCGTCTATCCACAGCGATGGCTTCTGTAGAGAAGACACCTGAGCTTCAAGCAGAATGGGCAGGCAAATTCCGTTCAATCCTGGATGATTGGAAGCTTGTACCGGGTGGACGTATTGCGGCTGGTGCAGGTGCTAGTGAAGAATTAACATTGTTCAACTGTTATGTGATTCCCTCTCCAAAAGACAGCCGTGGCGGCATCATGCAGACATTGTCTGAAATGACGGAGATTATGGCCCGTGGTGGCGGGGTGGGCATTAACCTGTCTTCATTGCGTCCTCGTCGTGCGATTGTTAGAGGGGTTAATGGTTCATCCAGTGGTTCCGTATCTTGGGGCGGTTTGTTTAGTTATACTACGGGGCTTATTGAGCAAGGCGGCAGCCGTCGTGGTGCGCTCATGCTAATGATTAATGACTGGCATCCCGATGTTGAGGACTTCATTACCGTGAAGCAAACGATGGGCCAAGTCACTAATGCTAACCTTTCGGTATGTGTGAGCAATGGTTTTATGAAGGCTGTAAAAGAAGATCTGGACTGGGATCTCGTATTCCCGGATACAACCGATCCTGAATATAACGAAATGTGGGATGGAGATCTCGACAAGTGGAAAGCTGCCGGCAAAAACGTTATCCATTATCGCACCGTAAAAGCGCGTGACGTGTGGCGTACGATCATTGAATCGGCATGGAAATCCGCTGAGCCGGGCGTCGTATTCATGGAATACTATAACCAGATGTCTAATAGCTGGTATTTCAACCCGATTATTTGTACAAATCCGTGTGGTGAACAAGGCCTGCCTGGCTGGGGAGTCTGCAATCTGTCTGCGGTGAACTTGTCCAAGTTCTACGATGAGAAAAATCATGATGTGGATTGGGAAGATCTTGCGACTACCACACGTTATTCCGTCCGTTTTCTGGACAATGTAATTGATAAAACACCTTATCATTTCCCGGAAAATGAAGCGAATCAGAAAAAGGAACGCCGCGTGGGTCTCGGAACCATGGGATTGGCGGAGCTGATGATTAAATTGAACATCCGTTACGGCAGCCCGGAATCGTTGGAGTTTCTGGACAAGCTATACGGCTTTATGGCTCGTGAAGCCTACCTTGCATCGGCAGAAATTGCTGGAGAGAAGGGTTCCTTCCTAGCTTTTGATACTGAGAAATATCTAATGAGCGGCTTTATGAAAAATATAGTCGAAGCGTATCCAGAGGTTGGCGAAGCAATTCGTGAACACGGTATGCGTAACGTTACAGTGATTACACAAGCACCTACAGGTAGTACAGGTACAATGGTGGGGACTTCTACGGGAATTGAGCCTTATTTTGCCTTCAAATATTTCCGTCAAAGTCGTCTTGGCTATGATGAACAGTTTGTTCCAATCGCTCAAGAGTGGCTTGAAGCTCATCCAGGTGAAGAGCTGCCGGACTACTTTGTAACTTCGATGGATCTGTCAGCTAAAGATCATATCCGTGCGCAAGCAGCGATCCAACGCTGGGTAGATAGCTCCATTTCCAAAACAGCGAACTGCCCGTCTGACTTTACGGTTGAAGAGACGGCTGAGCTATATGAAATGGCCTTTGATCTAGGATGTAAGGGTGTTACGATCTACCGCGATGGAAGCCGTGATGTTCAAGTCCTGGAAACCACGAAGAAGGAAGACAAAAAAGATACCGCAGCTAAAGAAGCCGCTCCGGTTGCGGCAGAGGAAGCTGCAACTACTGTAGAAGCAAGTACAAGTGTTGTAGCAGCAAGTCCAGCGCCTCAAGTGACTACAAAAGAGGCGGATAAACAATACAAAAAACGTCCGCAGGTTCTGCGCGGCGCTACCTATAAAATCAATACACCATTTGGGATGGCATATATTACGATTAATGACCTTGATGGAATACCGGCTGAAATCTTCCTGAATGTAGGTAAAGCAGGTTCTGACGTCTTTGCTATGGCAGAAGCATTAGGCCGTGTCTGCTCCTTGTTCCTCCGTTACGGAGATCATGGTGAGAAAGTGGAGCTGTTGATTAAACATCTGAAAGGCATTGGCGGATCAGGAGCTATCGGCTTCGGCGCGAATCGTGTTGAATCCATTGCTGACGCTGTAGCTAAGGCACTGGAATCACATGTGCTGAACAATGCTCATGATGATCATGTACCTGCTCCGATTGCAGCAACTTTGGAGCTGGAGGATTTCAATGAAGCGTTAAATGCGGAGATAAAATCGAGCGTTCCGTCAGCTACGGAAGATGGACATGGTGATCATCATGGACATAATCACTCTACGGCTTCCCGTGACCTTTGCCCATCCTGCGGCAGCGCCTCGCTGATTAATATTGAGGGCTGTAAGACTTGTGGCAATTGCGGGTATAGTCGTTGTGGGTAAACGTTAGAGCCAATAAGTGTTTTATGGGAAAACTAGAAATGTGACTATGCATAGCTACTAAAAGCCAGCGATCATCGAGAGGAAGTGTTAATCTTTTATCTCAATGAATCGCTTGTTTTTTTATTATTGATGATGTTCATTAAGAGGTTTTAACTATATGAGTTTGATAATTAGTGTAATTCAAAAGGGAAGTATAATTGTAGATACTAATTTTTTGGAGGAGCAGGTACCTGCACCACACAATAATTTATTTGGTTTCGAATCATGCAGAGAAACTGGAAAGTGAATTCCTTATTTTGCTTGATAATTTAGATACTATAGAACTACATACAGACTATGATAAAGAATTTATTGAATTTAGGGTAAGAAATGCTTTGGAGATGATAAAGGTAGTATTTAAAGAAAAAGATAAGGTTGGAATTGCGATTTGGTAAGTAACAACGTATTTACGCGGTGTGTCTGGTCTGTGAACTCGTGTCTAGCTAAGCTTTTTAACACAAAAAACACGCGTACTTGTCTAACAAAGGTACGCGTGTTTTTGTTATTCCACTACGAGAGGAATTATTTTTACATATCTAAATTTTTGAATGCGTAAGGCAATAAATCCCTTAAACTCAGCTCTAAGATTTCTTTTTTCTCATTGGTTAAATAGACAGGCATGTCAGGCAAACAGAATTCCGATAATACTTGTCTGCAGATACTGCATGGCGGCAGAAAATCCATTGTGTCACCTGCTACAGCTATAGCCTGAAAATCACCTTTAGTATAGCCTTTTGTAATAGCTGTGAAGATTGCTGTTCTCTCTGCACAATTAGTAGCACCAAAAGATACATTTTCTACGTTTACTCCATTAATAACATTTCCATCTTTAAGTAATAAGGCTGCTCCAACTGGAAATTTAGAATAAGGGGCATAAGCAGCTTTCTTTGTGTTACGTGCGCTTTCCATTAATTCTTCTTTATTCATAATACTCACCCTTTTTAAATAAGAATGAACCTTTCGGTCCCCTTATCGCCAACTAAGGTTGGCAGGACTTCTAATATTATAGTCACATCAAATGGTTGTCAACATGTACTACTCGATAAGTATCATTAGGGAATCATAGTTTTAAAATATAACTAGATATAGCAAATAGAAGTTACACATATTAAGCCTGCCATGGTAACCTTATCTTAAAAGCGACGAGTAGAGGGGTTTTGTAATGTGGGAGCGGCAGAGAATACATTTAAACAAAAAATATTGAGCAAAAAACCGGGTATTATAACATATGGGATGACACCACCGAAGGCAAGCCACGCACCAGAAAAGGTCTCGGAAATCGCCCAGAAACAGGTTGAAAGACTTAAAAATCTTGATTTAGATGCGTTAATTCTGTACGACGTTCAGGAAGAAGTAGATAGAGTGGATCATGAAAGACCATATCCGTATTTACCAACGATTGATCCGGCTGTCTATGGTGATAAATATCTAAGACAGGTGGAGGTCCCAAAGATAATTTACCGGTGCGTCGGTAATGATACAAGAGCCCAGTTCGAGGATTGGGTTAAAACTGACGAAAATGAAGATAGATTTTCAGTATATGTGGGCGCTTCGTCAAGTAAACAAGAGGTGAAATTGAATTTACCAGATGCTTATGAGCTAAGCAAACAGTTAAATAGTAATTTAACTTTTGGTGGGGTTGTCATTCCGGAAAGACATATAAAAAAGAATGATGAGCATATACGGGTTGTCGAAAAGACCAACAATGGGTGCAACTTTTTTATCACTCAGGCAACTTATAATGTAGAGGCATCTAAGAATTTATTGTCTGATTTATATTATTACTATACAAATAACGGTTTTGAGATGGTTCCTATTTTATTTAATCTTGCACCATGCGGCACAGCGAAAACATTACAATTTATGAAGTGGTTAGGGATCAGTATCCCGGGATGGTTAGAAAACGAGTTGAAATACTCGAATGATATTTTGGATAAATCAATCCAGCTATCGCAAAAAATCTTTGAAGAATTACTAGATTTCGGGCTGGAGAAGGGAATTCCTATTGGTTGCAGTATTGAAAGTGTTTCAACAAGTAAGTTGGAGATTGAAGCGTCCGTACAGCTTGTTAAAGATGTGAAGGCCATTTTAGATAAAAAGCTGCCTACCAAATAGAAAAAGATTCCTCAAATTATTGAGAAACCCAGGTCATTTAAAGACCATGGGTTTCTTTTTAGTTTATATGCCACTAGGTCAACTTATTAAACATTATAGCCGAAGCCCAGTATAGTAAAAGACTTGTCCTGATCTTCCGGCACCATTCTGATTTCTATCTGATGCTCCCCGCTAACCTCATTTTGATAAAGAATTATAGGATTGCAATGTGTCCAGTTATTCTCATGTGGATCAGCGGTGACTACAAGACAACCATCGACGTAAATGTTCGCCTTGCCGAATTCGCTGCTGCCAGAATCCTTGTATACGAGGATGAGATTTTTGCTTGTTATCGTCAGCTTGAAGCTGTGTTCCCCAGACGACGCTGAATGCATCCAATTATGAGGGAATTCCGGAGTTCCGAAAGGATTGGCATCCATTTCTACCCGCTGCAAATCGGTATCGATCCCCGAAAACCCGCCCACCTCGATCCTGCCTGCGTCAATATGGCTTTTGCGGTCCAGCAGGAGGGTTCCCGCAAAATCATTCCCGATGACCGGATGTTGATCCAATAGGAGATCATCTTCGTCCATTAGCGTTTTGTGGGTTTCGGAGAATAAATAAGCTAGACAATCAGCCATCACCCGGTGACCATCATTAGTAGGATGATAGATATCATAGAAAAATTGCCGTTTCGAGAGGATGTTCCCCTCATTTTTGCTTAGGCGGAACTGCCCGGATACCGCATCCTTTACACTAACCATAGGAAGATTATAAGCCCGGCCAATGGGGGAGAGCCGTTCCTGCAGGTTCCAGTCATTCATAAACACGCTGAACAGGAGAACTACAGCCGGTCTATTATCGGCGGAAAGTATTTTTAGGCATAAGCTTTCAAAACAGTTGCCTTTCGTTTCATCCCCTTCGTCGTTTACCGCAAATTCCACCACCACGATATCCGGTGTTACAGAACCTTCCCGGAGAATATCCCTTTCATAACGGATGACCCCAAGCTCGGATGGTGTTCCACCTACCCCAGCCTTCACAAAATGGATGTTCCCGCCACCATTCGTACCGAATAATTCCTTAAATCTCAGATACGATTGGTAGGCATAACATTCTGTATGGATCGGTTTAGCGCCTGCTCCCTGAGTAATGGAACCCCCAATATAAGCAATCGTGACATCTTCACCTTTTATAGCCTTATGGATGGCAGTTTTTAATCTTTTATTATTGCCCGGATGAAGCAAGGATTGGGTAATGATCTCCCGGTATTCGTTAGATTCAAACGCTACAGGCGGTTCAATGATTAGCTCTGGTACAGAATAACCGTCATGCAAATAAAAAATTATACTCGCAATGGCCAGTTCGCCTTCATGTTTAAATTCAAAAGCGAATTTGCCGAGCACCGCATCCTCTTCAGACCATTCCAAATCCTCTAACTTCAAGAGGACTTCTGAACCGTCGGGGGGACAGGGCACACGTATGCTGCTGCCTGTTTCGTATTTGCTGGTTTTGCCCCAGTTCTGCAATAGAAAAGAGATGGGCTCGTTCTGCTCAGGATCCCTTCTCACAGACACTCCAATACTATGAACCAATTTGCGAAATCCAACGCAGTTTCCTAGCAGCTCCAGTATTGTCTCATCAGTGACGCCGCCAATATATCTGGCCTTGTCGATTAGATAGTTACCTTCCAGATAAACTTCCTGTGAAGGTGGACCTTCGGCCCGGGCTGTCGCCTCAATCGCGGTTTCGTAGAGCACAAAAAAACCGTTCCTGCGTTCAGCCGGATCCTTGGGTGCCTTTGGACCTTCAATCTTGCCTCCTGTAATGATCCCGTTATTGTTTTTCATATTGATCATCCTCGCTTTTTGTATAAGCTTTTCTTGTTATGGATGCGCTTGCAAAAAACATATTTTTATTAGAAGGAATACCTGTTAACAGTAACACCAAATATCCAGATTGTTCAACCGATAAACAAAGTTTCATTTAATAATTACAAAAAGTTGCTAGTTTACACATGGATGTTGAAATCGCTTACTTATATAATGTGCCTAGTCATACGAAAATAGGATGCTTAAGGGGAGAATTATCATGCCTACGAAGGAATTGCACCTTGTGAAGCAGGGCAGTGCTGCCAAGATTTACGTAGACCCCATGGGGAAAGATTATGAGGGATTACGCCGGGTGGCACAGTCTTTTGCAGCAGATGTTAAACAGGTAACAGAGGTAGAGCCTGAGATATATACACAATTGAACGAATTGGATGGAACAGTCATAATCGCTGGGTCGATAGGGAGTAATGATTATATCGATGATTTAATCGCGGAGGGAACCGTTGATGTATCGGCCATCCAAGGTAAAAGAGAATGTTATAAAATTCAGGTGGTTGAACAACCCACAGCGGGAGTGGACAAGGCGCTCGTCATTGTAGGAAGTGATAAACGGGGGACGATTTACGGGTTGTATTCGATCTCCGAAAAGATTGGAGTTAGTCCTTGGGTGTACTGGGCGGATATTGTGCCGGAGAAGAAGCCGGCATTGTCCATTCCTGATAACCAGCTTCATGTGATCTCCAAGGAGCCTTCGGTTAAATATAGAGGTATTTTTTTGAATGACGACTGGCCGTCTTTAGGTTCTTGGGTAACTCAAAGATTTGGTGACTTTAATGAAGATTTCTATGACAAGGTATTTGAACTCATTCTTCGCTTGAAGGGGAATTATTTATGGCCGGCGATGTGGAGCGCCGAATTCAGCCTGAATGGTAAAAGCAGCCCGATTGCCAACGCCAAGCATGCACAAGAATACGGAATTATTATGGGGACCTCCCATCATGAACCCTTATTCCGGGCAGGCAGTGAATGGCAGAAGGTATACAGTCAATACGGGACAAGTAACCTATGGGATTTCGCCCGTAATAAACAGGCGATTACAGATTTCTGGGAAGACGGAATCAAGCGCAATCAGGACTTTGATAACTTGATTACTCTAGGTATGCGGGGGGAAAGTGACTCTGCGCTGGAGGGCTCCGACCAGGAGAATATTGATCTGCTGAAGGACATTATACTTACGCAAAAAGAACTATTGAAGAAATACAATCTTGAACATGCGCCGCAAATTTTGGCCGTTTATAAGGAAGTTGAGAAGTACTGGTATGGCACTGCCGGGGTGGAAGGGTTGAAGGACTGGGATGTTCTGAATGACGTTACGATCCTGCTTGCTGACGATAACTTTGGCAATCTCCGCAAAATCCCGACGAAAAACGAACGTAATCGCAGCGCAGGATGGGGGATGTATTATCATTTTGACTATCATGGTGGTCCGCATTCCTATGAATGGTTAAATACGACCCCGCTTGAAAAAGTCTGGGAGCAAATGTGTATGGCATTTGACTATGGAATCCGTGATGTATGGATTGTGAACGTCGGAGATTTGAAGCCTATGGAATTGCCCATTTCCTACTTTCTGGATTTGGCCTACGATTTTGAGGCTTGGGGGACAGGTGCAATCAATCGGATTGTGGAATACACCAACCGTTGGGTAGAGCAGCAATTCGGATATGCGCTGGAACAAGAGACATGTCTGGGAATCGCACAATTGTTAGGTGATTATACCCGGATGAACGGTCGGTGCAAGCCTGAAATTATTTATCCGTCCACCTTCAGTCCTATCCATTACAATGAGGCGCACAGAGTTCTGGAGCAAGCGGTGATGACCGAGAAGGCTGCCGGCAAATACGATGAGCTAATCCCGGAACAACTAAAGGATGCTTACTTCCAGCTCGTATATTTCCCTGCTGTTGCCTCGGCCAATGTGGTCAAAATGCAAATTTATGCTGGACTGAACCATCTATACGCTAAACGAAATAGTATGTTGGCAAATACTTACGCTGCTCTGACCCGCGAAACCATCGAACGGGATAAGTATCTGGAGTTGGTTTATAATAGCGGGATTTCGGATGGAAAATGGCAGGGAATGATGAGTTCCCCTCATGTTGGGTATATACATTGGAATGCAGAAGGGTGGAACTATCCGGATGTAAACACCCAAACTCCCGCCAAAGGTTCTTTAATGATTGTCGATGTGGAAGGAACGGAACAAGCGTATGTTTCCGGCACAGCTGAACTTCCGGTAATTACAAATCTCCAAAAAGAAAACTATCGCATAACAATCAGTAACGGTGGAGAAGCGGGTTTTGAATATCAGGTGCGGAGCAGCGTGGATTGGATCAAGCTTGAGAAAATACGCGGCTGGATTGAGGCAGGGGAGACGCTTCAGGTTTCCGTAGATTGGGAGAAGGTCAAAGAAGCATCGACGGGCGAAATTACGATCTCCGGTGCCGGGAATATAGTTAAGGTGAAGGCAGCCGTGGATTGGATAGACATTCCGGATGTGCCACCGATGACTTTCATCGAGACCCATAATATTGTGTCCATTGAAGCGGAGCATACCATAACTCGTGTTTCGAAATCAGGGGTGGTATGGAAGACCATTGACAGCTATGGACGTTCTTTATCCTCGGTTAAAATGTATCCGGATGCTGTATCTTTTGAACAACCGGAGGATGCACCTTATCTGGAATATCGGATTATAGTGCAGCAGGACACTGATTATAGCTTAACCGCGTATATTGCGCCGACAAACAATCTGTCACAAACTAGTGGGTTGAAATATGCGATAGGTTTCGATGATCAGGCACCCGTGATTAAGGATGCTTTACCAACGAACTTTGAAGGCGGTAATCATGATAATGAACCGTGGTGCCGCGCGGTTATGGACAATATTCATGCTGTGACCACCAGCCATGCTTTAACAAAGGATCTTCATACCCTCCGCTTTTACGGATTGGATGCGGGTCTGGTTCTGCAAAAGCTTGTATTGTCCGCTGCCCAGCTTCCTTATTCCTATTTAGGGCCGGAGGAGAGCTTTTATACTAGCGGGACGGCGTCCATTCTTAGTTAGGTTGAATTAAAAGGGCGAACAACTGGGTTGTTGCTTCGAATCCTCCGTTATTTCAGGGCAGATGACGGAGGATAACCCTTTATATTTTTGAAAACGTTGCTGAAGTAGGCGACATCTTGATAACCACAGTGCGCAGCCACTTCGGACACATTAAAACCACCTGCCGATAGAATCATCTCAGCATTGTTCACCCGCACCTTGTTTATAAATTCTTTATAGGTGGAGCCAGTGTTCTGCTTAAATAGCTTACCAAGATATACGGGATTTAGGGCAACCAAATCTGCCAGCTCCTTGATCGTAACTTCCTCCGAATAATGATCCATAATATAGGTCATCACTTTTTGGATTCTTAGATCTATCAGAGGTGTTTCTTGATGGTGGGCGATACTTAATAAGCGGTACACTATCAGTTGAAAGATGGCCCGGGCCTTCATTTTGTAGAAAGGTTGTTTGCCCATCCAGACATGTGAGAATTCTTTAATATCCTCTAGAATCTCTTTAGTTCTCCAATTCCTAGTTACAGTCTCAAAAGGGAGCTGCACATGATTGTCCTCCCCCTCCCAGAAGAAATTAAACGCAAAAGAACGCATGGGTGCCTCCTTAAAGGTCTGAGCTTCCCGAATGCTGCCAGAAGGGGCATAGAGCATATCTCCGGCTTCAACCGTGAATTTCTCTCCATTAATAAAATAGTCAGACTTCCCTTCTACGATGAAGGTAAGATCATGGAAATCGATTTTACTCCTCGTAATCTCCCAATCCGGGAAGGATCGGCGATCAACAAACAAAAAAACACGGGGAACAAGATTTTCATATTTGGTAATGTCCATTTCTACCACCCCTCCTTCCTAATAAATAGAGCCGCGCTAATGCCGATTGGTATATTATACAAAAATGAAACCGATTAAGAAATGGGATTGTAAATTGACTTTGCGCAATCAGAAGAATACAATAGTTTTATGACTATCGAACAATATTCCTTAAAAGATGATGAAAAGCGAGTGAAGATTTTTAAAGCATTAGCAGAAGTGAAACGAATTGAAATGATTCGTTATCTTCATCTCCATAAGGAGAACAATACATGTGGGTCCATTGGTGAATCTATGGGAATGGACAAATCTAATGTGTCGTACCATCTGAAGATTTTGTATGAAGCTGATTTAGTAAGTGTCACACGTATGGGGCAGAATAAGATTAGCCAGCTTCGAGAGGATACGTTTAGCGAATTATTACCGGGTTTCTTGGACAGTTTATAATATGTCCGGAAACCTATAATTTTTTCTTGATAGTTTGATAGTTTTATAACTATTTGATAATCATGTACAGGGTTTGGTTAATAGTTATAGGTAGCAGCAAAAATAAATATTAATGGAGTAGTGATCTATGAATCAGTTGAAAAATAAACAGGTCCTGTTAATTTCACGTCCTGTAGGCATGCCAACCCAGCAAAATTTCGAGTTCAAAGATATTCCTGTAGTTGAAGCAAAAGAAGGACAAGTTGTTGTACGTACGTTGTATTTGTCAGTGGATCCTTATATGCGCGGAAGAATGAATGATGCTAAATCGTATGTTCCTCCGTATCAGCTTAATGAAGTCATCGCTGGAGGACTTGTGGGAGAGATCGTAGACTCCAAATCGGAGCTATTCAAAGCTGGAGATAAAGTCATCGGTATGCTGGGCTGGCAGTTATATAATACTGTAGATGCTAAAGCAGTAACCAAAATCGATGATTCGATTGCACCTGTATCGGCTTACTTAAGTGTTCTTGGTTTGACAGGGCTCACTGCATATTTCGGTTTACTTGATATCGGTCAGCCGAAAGAAGGAGAGACTGTCGTAGTGTCTGGGGCAGCGGGTTCAGTGGGGATGTTTGTTGGACAGATTGCCAAAATCAAAGGCGCTCGTGTCGTTGGGATCGCAGGTAGCGATGATAAATGCGACTATTTAAAAAATGAACTTGGCTTTGATGCAACCATTAATTATAAAACAACGGAAAATTTAGGCCAGGCTTTGGAAGAAGCATGTCCAAATGGTGTTGATGTTTATTTTGACAACGTGGGTGGAGCGATTTCAGATGCTGTGATGAGTTTGCTTAATGATTATGCACGTATTCCACTATGTGGCGCTATTTCTTCCTATAACAGTACAGATGGAGATATGGGTCCCCGTATTCAGAGCAGATTGATCAAAACCCGCTCCCTTATCAAAGGATTCGTTCTTAGTGATTACGCAGCCCGCCAGTCAGAAGGCCTTCAAGAGCTTGGAAAATGGCTAACAGAAGGTAAATTAAAATATGAAGAAACAGTTGTTGAAGGATTCGACAATGTGGTGGAAGCATTCCTGCAATTGTTCCAAGGTGCGAACCTAGGGAAGATGCTTGTTAAGGTGAGCGACTCCGAATTCTAAAACAACACAAACAGCCCTGGTAGAGACTTCTATATATCAGGGCTGTTTGTATTATCACCAATCTAATTCGTTCAGACCATACCCTGTTTGGACTTCATGCATTTAAGATTGTATGTGCGGCCATAGGCTTTCGCATATTTGACGATTCGCTCAATCATGCTGGTGTCATTCAGTTTGGTAAACGGGCACGGATCGGGGGCCGTATTTACTTCCAAGATCCATGGTTTAAGGCGTCGATCCAAGGCAATATCCACACCGATTTCCTGCAGGCCGGGATAGGCTGTGCTTAGCTGTCTGGCGGAGTTCACTCCAATTTGTTGCATGGACCGGATCAACGCGCTACTATTCTCTATGTTTGTGTAGGATTCTAATAATGCCTCTACCGGATAAATCGTTCCCCCTTGGCTCCCATTCGTAACCACTTTGCGAGGATGAGCAACGCGACCCGCAATGCCTGTAGCTTCCCACCCACCCTTAAGATTTCTTTGCACCATTACCCGGATATCGAATGGCCTTCCTTCATAAACCAAAAGCCAAATCCCCTTTTGCACCAAATAGGACTTTCCTTGGGTCTCGTTAAAGATTGCCCGATAAGCCATCTCGTAATCAGAAAATGTATGTTTATGCGTACCGGACTGATAGCTGTAGGCTGGTCGTTTTTTGGCGGAATGATCTTGTGATCTTTCAATCCGGATTACACCCTGTCCCAAAGATCCACAGCAGGGCTTAATGTACACCATTTTATGTTTTTGCAACATCTCATAGAGTACGTTTTTATTCATTTTTTTCGTTACCGGGATATACTTCCTTAGCTCTTGTTTTCTAAGCAGTACCTTTGTTTTCGTCAGCTTATTGGATATCCGCCGTATTGGCTCCTTCATTTTGTTCCTCCGTTCTATATATCTATAGGCTATATTACGGGAATACGCAGTTTTTGCTTGGGCAACCACAGAAGAATAGAACACATGCAAAGAATTCTACATATGAATATTGGAGGCATTTATTAAACTTGGGCTGCAGCATGCGGTCAACGGGAGGCGGCTATGATGCTGCTCGGGAAATTGCAGAATAAGGTGCAAGAAGTAATGGACGAATACCCTTGGTACAAGGGGTTGATCGATGGGGAGAAAACGAATTATAACCTGCAGAACTTACCTCTTATGTCTTCGAAAACACTTGAAACTTTCTATTATAACCAACCCATCGATCCTTCTTGGACTGTTTATAGGACGTCTGGTACAAGCTCAGGCCGTAGAAAAGCAATCCTCTACTCTGAGGAAGATGACAAACACTATGTGGATATTAAAACGAAGCTATTCGGCGAGCTTATTGCGGGAAGCGGATGTAACAGAGCGTTGGCGGATATGGGCACTGGACATGCAGCAAATACTGCGCTGACCATTTTTGAAAGGTTAGGATTGGAAAAAAGTTCAATCCCCTTTGAACTGCCAATCGAACAGCATATTGAACAGCTTAAAGCTTTTAAACCTGACTTGCTCTATACGATGCCGTCCATCCTTGACCATATCGTATATGCTGCCGGAAACCCGCGTGAATTCGGAATTCGCAAGATTATTTTGGTAGGGGAAATTGCTCCGCCTGAGTGGCAGCGGAACATGGCTGGCATGTTCGGTATTGAGCCTAGAGACATCATCGATACTTACGGCTCCATTGAAATCGGTACGATCGCTTATTACTCCCATGATCATGGCAGGTACATTTTTGCCGACGGAATTTTTGCGGAAGGAATCGGGGTTCATGAGTTAGACGAAGAAGTAAGGCCACTTCGGAACAATGAAAGTATTCTGGTGCTTACCTCAACTGTCCGCAGGATGCTGCCAGCCCTTCGTTTTGTTACTTATGACGTCGTAAGGGATTTTAGGCCTGTGATGATAGACGGGGTTGAACAACAAAGCTTTGAGTCCATTGTAAAAAGAGTGGGTCAGGAACTGAAGCACGGTGAGAAAATCAGCCTGTACGATATCGAGCAGGTCGTATACCGTCATATTGAAGATGCGATCATTCGGGTCAAAGTAAAAAACAATGCGCTCTCTATTTATATCAAGAGTAAATCTGTGAAGCCCTCTATTATTCCGGTAATCAAAGAGGAAATCAGGGAGTGTATTCCGGAAATCGGGATGATGATTCGCAACCATCTGCTTGATGATATTGAGATCATTATAGTAGCTAAAGGGGAGCCGCTGGCCAGCGGGCAGGTCAAGAACAAGAAGTTATATTATCAGAAGGACAAAGCTAAGGTGGACATAAATATCCAAGACGGTATCTTATCGACTATCGGAAAAACACCATTAATCAAGCTGGATAATCTGTTCCAGAACAGTGAGTTCGAAGTCTACGCAAAAATGGAACTGCTAAATCCGGGAGGAAGTGCGAAAGACCGTCCAGCTCTGCGGATGATCCATGAGGCATGGAAGGAAGGGAAAATCGGGCCGGGAACTACTATTATTGAGTCGAGTTCGGGAAATATGGCGATTAGCTTGGCGATGATTTGCCAATATTTAGGGCTGCGGTTTATTAGTGTGGTTGATCCAAGAACTACCACAACAAATCTGCAGATTCTGAAAGCATTAACTGCGAAAATTGACTTTGTTAGCGAACCCGATCCCGAGACCGGTGAATATCTGCCTGCTAGACTGAATCGAGTGCAGCGACTCTTGGAGGAAATACCGGGCAGCTACTGGCCGAATCAATATGCAAACGCAAATAACTATTTGTCCCACTACCATACGACCATGAAAGAAATCGTGACTGAGCTTGGCGAAGTAGATTATTTGTTTTGCAGCGTAAGTACATGCGGCACGATTCGTGGTCTCGCGGAATATGTAAGGGATCAGGGTCTGAAGACTAAGATTGTTGCCGTCGATGCGGAGGGAAGTACTATTTTTGGTGGGAACAAAGAGAAACGGCGGTTCCCGGGACTGGGTGCTGGTATCGTACCCCCTTTCTGCAGAACGGATTTAATCGACCGTATCGTGCATGTCTCAGACTTGGATATCGTAAAAGGATGCCGAGCACTCGCCCAGAATGAATCGATTCTGGCCGGTGCATCCTCAGGGGCTAACCTTGCCGCTGTTAGGCGTATGGAGCAAGAAATGGCTCCAGGATCTGTCTGTGCGGTGATTCTGCATGACAAAGGGGAGCGTTACCTCGATACAGTATACTCTGACCCATGGATTCAGAATGAATTTGGGCAGGAATTCTCGCCTGACGGTGGAGATGTTCTTGCTTAACGAACGGCAAAAGGAGGTTGTGGAATGCTGTATTTAAACGATCGGGACATCCGGGAGGTGGGGCTTGATTGGCCTTCTCTCGTGGAATCGATAGAAACTACGGTGCGCATACTTGATTCTGGAGATTACGCGCAGCCCGTAAAACCTTACCTAAGGTATAAAAATCCTCAAAATCGTATTATTGCAATGCCCGCATACGTAGGGGGGAACGTGAACGCAGCAGGGATCAAATGGATTTCCAGCTTCCCGGATAATATCCAGGTTGGTCTTCCCCGCGCGCATAGCATCATTGTCTTGAATGATCCCATTACGGGCGAGCCTATATCCGTCCTAAGCTCTCCGCTCCCCAGCATCGTAAGGACAGCTTCCATCAGTGGACTGATGATTGGTCACTTTTTGCAGGCTCGTTCACTTGAACGGATTCATCTTGGCATTATCGGCTGGGGACCAATCGGGCGATATCATTTTCAAATGGTTATGGCATTGTACGGAGATCGAGTTGAACGTATCCGCATCTTTGATATAAGGGAAGTAGATTTGTCAGACATCTCATCTATATATAAGGATAGGATAGAAGTGGAGGAGACGTGGGCGGACGTTTATCGAAAGTCCAATATCTTTATCACCTGTACCGTATCCAATCATAGATATATCGATATGCTTCCGGCGGAAGGTAGTCTTCTACTGAATATTTCACTGCGTGATTATAAGCCTGAGGCATTAGCTTCGGTGAAGGCCATAATCGTCGACGACTGGGATGAGGTGTGCCGCGAGAATACTGACATACAGCAGCTCCATCTGAAACATGGGTTAACTCGTGCCGATACCCGAATGATTACCGATGTTGTCTCGCGCCATTGCCTGAATGAACTCAGAGCAGATGAGCCGATTTTCTTTTGTCCGATGGGGATGGCGGTTTTTGATATCGCAACAGCGGTATACTTCGTGAAAAAGGCGAGAGAAAAAGGGATCGGGACTGAGCTACAGTAA
The DNA here is from genome assembly GCF_037963285.1 of Paenibacillus sp. FSL H3-0329. Taxonomy (NCBI): domain Bacteria; kingdom Bacillati; phylum Bacillota; class Bacilli; order Caryophanales; family Paenibacillaceae; genus Paenibacillus; species Paenibacillus sp. FSL H3-0329. The sequence continues at coordinate 2,518,840 of NZ_CP150150.1, forward strand.
GGTGGTAGGCATACGTTCGCTATGGGATTTTTTATAGGTTTTTGTGATGTAACTAGACTATGATCCGTCACTTTTAAGGGTGGATTGCTGTCTAGTTTTTTTATTGTCTTGTTAACGTTCCATTCATAATACTCTGATAATCTCTATAAGTGTTAGGCGGATGATCATCCACCCCAATAAATGATGACTCGGAGGATAATAATGTTAACACCTATGAAAAAAAGGCTGATCGCTGGTCTGACTCTATTGGCTATAATTAGTGCCGGCTTAGGCGCAAGCTTGGTATTTCCCGGGAAACAGGCCTCGGCTGAGACCAAAATGGGTCAAACCGCGCTACCGGCAGCTCAAATTGAAGCATCTGCCAATCTCGATGATGCCGCAGGACTGACTAGCTTCGTTGATGGAATTATGGAAAAAGATATGAACCGGCTGCAAATTCCGGGAGCGGTTATCTCCATTGTAAAAGGCGGCAAGATTATTTTAGCCAAAGGTTATGGCAGTTCCAATCTGGAAGAAGCGGCACCGGTTGATCCGACAACCAGCATGTTTCGAATCGCTTCAACAACAAAGCTGTTCACCTGGACAGCGGTGATGCAGCTGGTCGAACAAGGCAAGATAGATCTGGACACTGATATTAACACCTACCTGAAATCAGTGAAGATTCCTGCTACTTATCCTGAGCCGATCACGATGCGCCATTTGATGACACATACAGCGGGGTTTGAAGAGGGTGGAGTGGGTTATCAAATCACTACCGACCCTGCCAAATTGCCGGGATCAATCTCGGAAGCACTCAATAAGCATATGCTGGCACGGGTAAGCCCCCCCGGCAGCGCCCACCCAGCAGTTCCCACAGATAAGCGGATGGCCCACTTTTCCGGAGGCGTCATCGCCTTGATCTTGCGTCTGTAGAAACGAAGTTATCCGAACTGCCAACCCAACAGGTTCCAATAGTAGAAAAACAGAGTCATCACTACAGCCGAAAGTGCCACTAGTGTATAATGCACACGCTTGAAAGCTGTCCAGTATTTAGGATGAAATAGGGGAACTGACACAAAGCTATGTGGAGATGGCCGGGGAGTTGAAGCAGTTAGAACAGATGAGGCAGGATTTCGTATCCAACGTGTCTCATGAAATTCAGACACCGCTTACGTCTATTTCCGGCTTTGCTAAGGCATTGCAGAACAATGATCTAATCATGGAAGAGGAACGTTCTGAATATCTTGATATCATCAATGCTGAGAGTGAGCGTCTGTCGAGGTTAAGTGATAATTTGCTGAAGCTCGCTTCCCTGGATTCTGAACATCATCCTTTTAACGCAGATTCCTTCAATCTTGACGAGCAGATTAGAACCATCGTTGTGACCTGTGAGCCACAATGGTCAGCCAAAGGCATCGTTATCGATCTTGAGCTGCCGGAAGCTGTCAAAATTAAGGGTGATGAAGATCAGCTGAAGCAAGTATGGATGAATTTGCTTAGCAACAGCATCAAGTTCACACCGGAAGGCGGGAACATCCGCATCAGCATAGATGACAGTGCAGCAGATGTATCGGTCACCATCAGTGATAACGGGATCGGGATTTCCCCGGAAGAGTTCAACACCGTATTCCAAAGATTTTATAAAATAGACAAGTCACGGAATGGAAACAACAATGGCAATGGCTTGGGACTTGCAATCGTTAAAAAAATTGTCTCCCTGCATCAGGGAAACATAGAAGTGGACGGTGCGGTTGGAGCGGGAACGACGATTATCGTCAGTTTGCCCCATAAGTGAAATTAAGGGTTTGTCTCATTCTTGGATTGCCGTACGCCAAACATAATGAAATCCTTGAATTGCCGGTCCATAACCCGATCTTCCTCCGTAACCACACCCCCCCGCTGATGAGTAATAATGACGGCTTTTTGTAAATACATGAAATACAGGTGGGTGGACTTGTGCAGAATGTCCAGCCACTTATTTTTTTCCTCCGGAGCGACTGAAATTGTCTCAAGGAGAATTAACCGTGAATACCAGCCTTCCATAGCCTGCTTAAAGTCAGGAAGTTCCGCGGGATTTTTGGAAAGCGTGCTGTAGTAAACTCCAAAAATGGCATCATAGTAGATCAGGGCTTCCTGATGATCTCTTAACGCCAGATATTTATCGAGAATGTTCTCCAATGACTGTACAGGGTGTTCAAAATCAAAATCAAACAGCAGCTGTCCAAACATCCGCTCCAGATTTAGGGCATAAATTTGAGCGGCTAACTCTTCCTTGTCCTTATAATGATGATACAAAGTACGCCGGGAGATGCCGGCTTGTTCCGCAATCTGTGCCATATCCGTGCGCTCAATACCTTGGGCACAGAATAAGCTAAGCGCTGTATCCTTAATGATCTCCCTTGTCATTTGCATTTGCTTTTCCCGCAAATTCATTGATTTTCTCTCCTGTCTTGTTGCAACTCTTCCGCTGCTTCTAGCACTATTTCTGAGCTGGCTTCAAATTCATGAGGAATTTGCTGCCCACTGAATAGGGGTTCTGCCGGTTGATCGCATCACCTAACCAATTCAGAAGCTTCACACCATCCTGTTCAGCCTGAAAGAAGGTCTCTCTGGTGGCAAAAGTGTGCGGAGTTGTACCCGTCTTAGCGTTCAGTCCATAGTCGGTGAGATAGTAATAATAATTAGGTAAAGTGGCTGCCAGAGAAGAAACAGATTGCCGCATTTCCTGTGACCACTCATTAATGATGCTTTGATCTCTTGGCCCCTTGTAATCGTTGATGTTGTTCTGAAAGTGGATCAGAATCTCGTCAAATACCGAGTAGGATTGCAATATTATCGCATTCACAGGAAGTAGATGGCCGTTCGCTTTAAAAGCTGCCCCGATGATATCCGCTTCAGGGGCATATCCGAAGTTCTTCACGAAGTCTGCCTGCCATTCCTGCTTCACAACATTTGGCCACTTGTCTGATTTCAAGAAGGAACTGTCCGAATATTGGAAGATCTCGGAGTCCTTGTAGTGAGAGGCGATCTCGGGAGCCCAAAAAGCGGACCCAAAGCCACCAGCACTTTCGCCAGCAATCAGTAGTTTGCCGGGTTTATCCACGTTGGCATATATCCAATCGAGGCTGCTTCGCACATTATTGCTGCCGTTATAACGCATAGTAAAGGGGCTGCCGTCATCTTTTTTATATTCAACCGTGCGGTTGCCGATATGGAAGTCACCGGTCGAATAGGGAAGGTAGACCACATTCCAGCCATGAAATGGATTGGCAGGGTTATCCGTATCCATCATGCCTCTCAGCAATGTAAGCATATAGAAGGGGATGTTGGGGAAATAGTTGCCTGTATCTCCACCTTTAATAAAGTTCATAAGCTTGATGGGGTGTGCGGCACTTTGGGCATCCCAGCTGGCCCCGCCCCCGGAAAAGAAGATGATCCAGTTATTATTTTCACCCTTTTTATTCCACAAAAAATACTCTGATCCATCACTTGATATGACATTTCCGTCTAGCGTGACTTTATTCCACTTGTAAGGCTTCACTTCCGCGATTACGGGGGTGGTAGTCGCCGGTCTTTTGATTACAAAAGCGCTGATTGCAAACATGGCAATCAAAACAAGGCTGAATAACCCAATACCTGTGAATATTGTGATTTTCCTCATTTTTCTCATATCCATCTCTCCCTTACTCGGAGTATACGTCAAGATCACTCATTACACAAGGTGTATACTTAAAAGCGTAAGAAACAATCGTGAGAAAATATATAAGGGGGTGTCCTCATAGCCTTTGATCCATGGCTACAGGGACACCCCGATTTTTGTATGTTACTTTATTTTTGTGTATTACTTTATTAATTTTTCTGCTTCGATTTCAAATGTTTTTAGTTCGTAAGGTTCAAGTATAAAAGTAATGACAGGTTCAGTGTGGACTTCCCCTTCAGGACGCTCCATTAGATTACACTCTTGCCACGAAATAATATTCAAGTCGCTAGTCATATCAATTTGCTGGCGGCTTCCAGAATAGTCGTGCACACGTACGATTAATTTTTGACCATCCTCAGACTTCTTGATCGCAGAAACCATAACCGTCTGTGTAGAAAGGCGAATAAGCGACTTGGTTGCTACTTCTGCTTGCCCCATGGTGCTCCGTAGAGGGTTGTTGACGGACCAAGCTTGACGGACGGTGTCACCCTGTAGCCAATCCCCAGTATGAGGCAGGATAGAGTAGGTGAAAGTATGTTCGCCTTGATCCGCTTCAGGGTCAGGGTGCGTTGCCGATTTGATTAAGGATAGACGCATCACATTATCCTTGATGTCATAACCGTATTTGCAGTCGTTCAGCAAGCTAACGCCATAACCACGATCTGATAAATCTGCCCACTGATGCCCCACAGTCTCGAATCTAGCGTAATCCCAGCTAGTGTTCCAATGTGTTGGACGCGTAACATTACCGAACTGGATATCATAAGTGGCTTCGGTAGCTCGTATCGCAACAGGGAAAGCTACTTTCATTAGCTGTTGTCGCTCATGCCAGTCTACCTTCGTCACGAAATCGATACGACGATGGTGTGCATGTAAGATCATTTGCTGCTTAATCGTGGAATCCATATAGCTCCATGTGAATTGTACAACACATCGCAGTGAACCCTTTTCTATGACTTCAATGCTGCGGCAGTCGGTGACTTCACGTTTCTTTTGCTGATAGTAGATGTCAATGTCCCAAGCTTCATGGGCTAGGGGTTTATCTTCAAACACTTGGAACACGTTACCGTGACTTCCGTTTGCTAATACTTGTCTTTGTTCATTTATATCATAGATGGATACTAATTGCCCTTGTTCGTTCCATTCAATTTCGAAGTGAGGCGTTGAAATTCCTGATTCATTTAGCTTGAATGGAGCACTTAGAGACTCAGAATTCACATCTTCTACGAAGGAAATGGTTGTGTATCCGAGAGAAGGAATGTTAGATACTTCAACGATCCAGCGGTCACCTTCACGTTGAGCTTGTAGTTGTTTTCCTTCTGAGCTTATCCAATGTCCTGTTTCCATCCCGGCTTCAACAGTAATTTCTACGAGTTCTGTCAGCTCCCAAGCAGCATTGTTCCAGATCGTATATTTACCGGCTTCATTTCCGCTCACAAGTGCCTTACTGGATTGCTCCCAGACAGACTGACCTATTGCTTCTGCTTGTGCATATTCAATCGTACTGTCTTCATATACTTCACGAATCGAAGAGCCCGGAATAATATCATGGAATTGGTTGCGCAAAATAATTCTCCAGCCCTCGTCTAAATCGGTCTGACGATAGTTCGACCAGTCACCTGTCATCACACTTTGCAGTGTATTTAGCCATTCCGCCTCACGGTATAGCAGTTCAAGCTTACGGTTCATCCGCTTATTGTAGGCTTGGCTTGTGTAGGTGCCGCGGTGATATTCTAAGTAAAGCTCGCCATCCCATACATGGACATAACGATCCGTATTTGCAACAGTTTCTTGCAGGGTACGGAAGTAGTCTCCCGCTGTTCCTGTTTCAATCTTCGGCAGACCGGGAAGATCGTTTAGCCGACGGCGCATCTCTAGCATTTCACGGTTCACACCCCCGCCACCATCGCCATATCCGTAAGAAAGTAACAGATTGCGATTCACTTCTTTATCCCGGTAGGTATCCCAAATTCCTTTTACAGTCTTAGGAATAATCCGGCCATTATAAGTGTAGAACCAAGAATCTTCTTCGGACCAAGGCTCTGGCGTTGTAATAAAATGTGTTAACACCTCTGTGCCATCAATCCCACGCCATTGAAAGGTATCATGTGGCATCCGGTTATATTGATTCCAGCTAATTTTTGTGGTCATGAAGGTATTAATTCCTGATTTTTTTAGGATTTGTGGCAAGGACCAGCTGTAGCCAAATACGTCCGGCAGCCATAAATAGTCACATTCAACCCCAAATTCATTACGTAAGAAGCGAGTTCCATACAGTAATTGACGGACTAGAGACTCTCCTGAGGTCAAGTTGCAATCTGCTTCAAGCCACATGCCGCCGCCAGCTTCCCAGCGTCCTTCAGCCACACGTTCACGAATATTTTCGTAGATTTCTGGATAGTCATTTTTGATATATTCATAGAGTTGCGGCTGAGTCTGTAAAAAGGTATAGTCCGGGAACATTTCCATCAGACGTAGTACGGTTGAGAAGGAACGCGCACATTTCTCACGGGTGTGTTTCAATTGCCACAACCAAGCCACATCAATATGGGTATGGCCAATACAGGTAACTGTGACGGGTGAGGACTTCTCCATTTTATTAATTTCATCACGCAAATAATTGCGGGCTTTCCCGATCGAAGCATAGAAGTTGTCTGAACCAGGACGAGACCAGTCGATCAGAAGAAAGGAGCGGTCTACTGTACTCATAAGTTGTGTATATTCTGGAGTTTTGGCATCGAGTACGTTCAGCGTCTCGACTACAGCAAGCGCGGTAAAATAGAAATCATCCGTTGCTTCATCCAGCCAACAAATTTCAGCCATGCGAATGCCATGTGTCTGATCCTTTTTAGGGCCGCCTCCTTCGAGTCCCGACCATAACCGGAAGGTCAGTGGAAGCTGAGTGCCTACCGTTTCATTTGGCAAGAACACTTCGGTATGATTGGAATCTACACCTTGATAGGGTTTGCCGTTGAAAAAGAATAAGGATTCAAATCCGGAGTTGTTTCCAGCACCCGTCTCGCCAAAATCAAATCGACCCAGTACTCTACGGCCTGCCCAAGTAGCGGGTACGTCTATATTTGTCGTTAGCCATAAATACAAATCGCGGCCTTTCCAGGTATCGCCAACTCGTAGCTCAGACCATTCTCCATCCACGGGCGGTTCGGCTGCAATTTCACCTTGTTCGTCAATCATTGAGTTGAAAAAAGGAATGTGTATACGATCCCGGTAACGATATTCGGAAATTTCGTTTAGTTGGGAGTTGAGTTTGCGTTTGGTTAGAAACATGAGTAATAGCCCCTCCAATATGTTGATGGGGGACGAGGAAATTAAGATCTATTTGGGTTATTATAGGTTTGTTTGGGGGGTAGAAATCAACTATAGACGATTTTTTGTGAGTTGTAAACTCTCGGTGGAGAGAAAAGTTGGAGCGCTAGAATTTATAAATAAAAAATGCATGCGCTTCCATTGCAGAAAAAGAAGTGTGATGTTAAGCTTCTAATCCTAAAGGTGATATTCAGAAAGAAGGTGGCTTTGTTGAATGTAAAGAAATTTTATCAAAACCATTTGCAGAAAAAACTGTTCAATAAAATATTAGCTATATACTCTTCAATCATCATAATTACGTTAATAGCCTCATCCATTACCGTATATAAATACTATGAACAGACGATCACTCGCCAACATGTAGATGCCAATCGGGAGGTGCTGGATTATGTAAGTTTGTATATGAATCAGCAGTACGAAAGCATCCAAGTAGCCATCCAGCAAATTTATAGCGATGCCTCTGTCAGTGAGGATTTGTCCTACTTTTTGCAACATGATTATGGGGATTATCTTAAATACCGTTTAGATCAATATGCAGACATAGGGAGCTCCGTTCCTCATACGTTCGATACTTATTTCAAAACCTATTTGAATCAGAAAAATGGGATTTATGACGTTATTTTGTACAGCACAGAGAAAGAATTTTATTATTTATATAAAAATAATACCCGACAATTCTATTTGAGCGACATGGACGGTCCTAAGCAAAAATTATCCTTACCGAAGAATGGCTGGGTCTCGCATGAAACCAAATTAGTGCTTAAGGAAATAAGAGAAGACAATAACAATTTGTATACAATGACTAGGGAAATTAAAGATCCGATTACATTGAAAACGATCGGTATGCTCATAGTAGATTTTGACGCAGAACTTATTTCAAAATGGCTTGGCACAAAAGTTGCAGAAAATAATGGTCAATTGTTGGTCTTAACCCCAAGCGGTGACGTTATATATGATTCATTGGGAAGGTATATGGGACAGCGATATCCACATATCGATGCGCTTCATGCCGATGGCTGGACAACACTGGATGAGATCTCCAAGGTTAACTTAAATACAACGAACAGCTCAGGTCTTATTATGGCAGGAATCATTCAGAAGTCACAGGTCAACAACGAAATGAAAACGGTTCGAACTTGGATTATCGGGATTACCACAGCGCTTATTATTACTGCAATGTCTTTTACATACGGAATTATTTTACGTTTCTCTAAAAAAGTGAAGATCATTGTCAAATCTATGAAGCGCTTACAGGAAGGTGATTTGAGCACACGTATTCACCTTAATCGAGAAGATGAATTGCAGCTAATTGCCAACAATTTTAACTATATGTGTGAAAGACTAGAACTCTATATTAACAAAGTGTATATTTCGGAGCTTACCCAGAAAAATGCTGAGCTAGTTGCACTTCAATCACAGATTAATCCACATTTTTTATATAACACACTTGAGGCGATTAGGATGCGGGCAATTACGCAAGGAGCGAAGGATGTAGGTCAGATGATTTACATTTTATCGACATTATTTCGAACGATGATTAAGAAAAGTATGGTCGTTACAATATCTGATGAGATTGAATATTGTAATTTGTATCTGGAGTTGTTCCAGATTAGACATAAAGATAGGCTCCAAATCGAATCACAAATAAGTCCAGCTGCCATGAATTGTTCTATCGTTAAATTGCTTATTCAACCGGTTATTGAAAATTATATTGTTCACGGATTTAGACCTGACCGTTTTGGCAATCTCATCCGTATTGAAGTTACTGAATCTGGCGGGGAAATTCAAATTGCTATAAGTGATAACGGAAATGGAATTACTCCCAGCAAGCTAACAGAGCTACAGCAAATGCTTCAAGTCAGTATGAGAATGGATGAACCTCCTTCTTCGGTAGGCCTATGTAATGTGAATGAACGAATTAAACTTTATTATGGGACTGAATATGGATTGACGATCGCTAGTGAAGTAAATAAAGGAACAATAGTCATCATGAATATACCAGTAGTAAGGGAGAGTACTAATAATGCACAATATACTTATCGTGGATGATGAACCTCTTATTCTTGAAGGATTACGTTCAGTGATTGAATGGGAAAAATATGGATTGAGAATCGCGGGACAAGCGTCTAATGGGGAAGAAGCTTTAGAATTTCTACGCAATCATGATGAAGGGATCGACATATTAATTACTGACATTACGATGCCAAAACTTACGGGACTTGAACTGATTCAACAAATAAAGGTTTTTGATTCAAAAATGAGATTTATTATCTTGAGCGGCTATGAGCAATTTGAGTATTTAAAAGCTGGAATGAGTCTAGGCATTGAAAATTATATTCTCAAACCCATTAATATAAATGAATTGGAATCAACCATTGAACAAATTGTTGAAGTGCTGAATCAAGAGGATGTTGAACAATTTCATGCTAAAGAGGATTGGCAAGTTCTGCGCAACAATATTCTAAACCGCTGGGTAACTGGCAATATAGGTAGGCAGGAGCTACAGCACCGTTCAAAAGTCTTAAATATCTCACTGGACTGTTCATTTTTTACGGTGGCTGCGATTCGGCTTATCACCGAACAGGATGACGATGAGGGGCAGGATAAACTCCACAGGAATCTGCTTATGGATGAATGTTATCGTATCGCTGTGAAGTCATTAGAGCAACTTGGAACCGTTATTGTATTTATAGATATGGAAGGTGATCTTGTTCTTATTATTGCTGAGCGGGCTGAAGCTGAGAACAAAGAAGAGCTTTATTGTGTACTGGAACGAGTACAATATGAGACTATGCATGAGTTGGAGAAGTCTGTCTGGATAACGATAGGAAGTAAGGAGCATGCTTTTCAGGAAGTCCCAAAAAGTTATAAAAAGGCGAAGAGTTTATATGTTGATCATCTAATGCTACCTGGCTACCCGATTATAGATGCGGAACAACTGTCAAAGATGGTTCTGCACGAGGAGAAGCTCGAAATTGATTATGAGGAATTCACCAAATTATTATTATCTGGAGACCGTGAAGCTACGAACCAGTTTATCGCAGAAACGTTCGAAAAGCTGTTTGGCTGTGGCATGATTACCCGTATTGATAATTACAACGTAGCGATTGAGTTAATGTTGATTGCCAAGAAAATGGAGAAAAACTCTAATTTTAGTGCCGTGTTTAATCCATTGCTGCGCATACATACTATTGAGCAATTGGTGCACCATGTGCAGGAAAGTGTGAAAGAAACACTGGACCAATTATCGTTAGTAAGTGATGAGCTCAGTCCGAATATGAGATATATGGTTGATCAAGTAAGCAAACACTATAGAGAAGAGCTATCCCTGAAAACGCTCAGTCAGCGTATGGAAATGCATCCTAATTACTTGGGACAGCTATTTCAGAAGGAAATGGGCCGTAGTTTCTCTGATTATGTTAATCAATTTCGAATTGAAAAGGCAAGACAATTGCTGCTACAAACTACGTTACTAACCAACGAAATTGCAGCTGAAGTAGGGTATCCGGATCCAGCATATTTCTATCGCCAGTTCAAAAAATCAGTAGGTGTATCGCCAACAGAGCTTCGGAATATGTACAAAAAAGCAAAATCCTAAAATAAAGGAAATGTTCCTGGCTATCCACGTTCAAGTACGGGTTTCATGGACGCTGATAACGAGAATGTTTCCTTTTTTTTGCTCAAATTTAAGGGGAAATAGACTTTTTAAATGTCCTTTCTGCTGTGGATCTTTAATTTTTACATCTGATTCTGGAGTTTTTCAACTTTATGAAACCGCTTTTATGGCGCAGAATTAAGGGTAGTTAAAGGGGCGAGGGAAAAAGATCGAAGGGATATATAGGGGTTGTTTGGGGATAGAGAGAAGGGGGATGTGGAATAATGCCTGCATTTTTCAAAAGTCTAATTAAGGATAAGGTACTCTGGTTTATGGTATTACCAGGGACATTATGGTTCCTGATCTTTTGCTACTTACCGATGTTTGGAACAGTAATTGCATTCAAGGATTTCAAGATTCATCGGGATGGATTCTTTGCAAGCGTTTTAAATAGTAAGTGGGTTGGCCTTGAAAATTTCAACTTTTTGTTCTCGACGGAGGACGCCTATATCATTACAAGAAATACGATTCTTTATAACTTGGCGTTGATCTCTCTCGGTTTAGTTCTTGCGGTGGGCATTGCGATCACCTTAAATGAACTTGTGAACAAACGGACGGCTAAAGTTTATCAAACGGCGATGTTTATGCCGTACTTCCTTTCTTGGGTCATTATTAGTTTCTTTACCTTCAGCTTTCTGAGTGTAGATAAAGGAATATTGAATCAAGTGGTTGTTTACTTCGGAGGCGATCCTATTTCCTGGTATGGGGATACTCGCTTTTGGCCATATATCCTAATTTTCATGGGGATTTGGAAATCAATTGGTTATTCAAGTGTTGTTTACTTAGCGGCTATAGCGGGTATCGACAAGTCCTACTATGAAGCGGCTATGATTGATGGGGCCAGCAAATGGCAGCAGATTAAGTTTATTACACTTCCTTTGCTTAAACCTTTAATGGTAACGCTAACGATTTTAGCGATTGGTGGTATTTTTAGATCAGACTTCGGTTTATTCTATCAAATCCCTCGGGATTCAGGTGTTCTATACTCCGTAACGAATGTTATCGATACTTATATTTATCGAAGCATGAGTACGACAGGTAATCTAGGAATGAGTACAGCGGCGGGTCTATATCAATCGATTGTTGGATTTATCATGGTGCTTGTAACGAATTCTATTGTGAAAAAGATCAGCAAAGAGAATGCGATATTCTAGAAAGGAGTTAGTGATGTTATGGCAGTATTCAAACGTAAGCCAAAAGAAATCGACAACAACGCCATTACTCCTCTATGGAATGTGGTACTCAATATTATAATTGGCATCTTCGCTTTTACTTGTGTGTTTCCGTTCTTGTTTGTCATAGCCATTTCTTTTACAGATGAGAAAGTACTTGCTCTAAATGGATTTAGCTTGTTACCCGAAAAATATAGTTTAGCAGCTTATCAGTTTGTTTTTAACACAGGTGATCAATTACTTCGTTCCTTTGGAGTTACTTTGATGGTTACTGTACTAGGTACGCTCATTAGTTTATTTCTAATAACAACTTATGCGTATGTTCTCTCTCGAAGATCATTTCGCTATCGTAATTATTTCAGCTTCTTCGCCTTCTTCACGATGTTATTCTCAGGCGGAATGGTTCCCAACTATATCGTGGCTACGCAGTTTTTACATTTGTACAACACGATATGGGCTTTGATATTGCCAATCGCGATGAATGCATTCTTTATTCTAGTAATGCGGACCTTCTTCCAGACTAGCGTACCTGATGCACTCATTGAGGCTGCCAAAATTGATGGGTCTGGTGAGTTTCGGACCTTCCTGCAAATTGTACTTCCAATCTCTTTACCGGGGATTGCAACGATTGGATTGTTCTGTACGCTGGGATATTGGAATGATTGGTTTAATGCCCTGCTGTATATAGATGATGCTAGTCTTGTTCCACTCCAAGCGATGCTGATGCGAATTCAGAATAATATGGAGTTTGTCATTCAGAACAGTATACAGATGGGATCAAGCTTTGAGATTGCTGCAACCTTGCCAACAGAAACCGTTCGTATGGCGATGGTTGTACTGGCAACCTTGCCTATAGCACTAGCGTATCCGTTCTTCCAAAAGTATTTTGTACAAGGTTTAACCGTGGGCTCTTTAAAGGAGTAACACTACTAAGATGTATTTATTCGAATCGCTAGGATAGGAATCGATATAAATAAAGCGTTCATTAATCTAAAGGGGGAAAATAGAAATGAAAATGAAAAAAGGCTTAACACTCGCTCTTGCAGGGACAATGCTTTTTTCTGGCCTTCTAGCTGGATGTGGTTCGAATAATAATACAAATGCTGCTAAAGAAACAAACAATTCAGCGGCAGCAGGGAATTCAGCAGGGAACACATCAGAATTAAAGCCATATGAGTTGAAGATGTATTTAATTGGTGGACCTCAAAAGGATTTGGATCTTGTCTTAAAAGAAGTTAATAAATATACCCAAGAAAAAATTAACGCGACGTTGAACATTACGATGTTCGATTGGGGCGATTACGATAAGAAGATGCAAGTCATCACCGCTTCTGGTGAGCCTTATGATATTGCCTTTACCTCTTCTTGGACAAATGACTTCCGTCGTAACGCTGCTAATGGTACGTTCTTGGGTCTGAATGATCTGCTAGATAAGTATGGTAAGGAAACGAAAGAAGTTTTGGACCCTCGTTTCTTAGAAGGAACTAAGATTAAAGGTGAGATCTATGGTGTTCCTGTAAATAAGGAGCTTGGACAGCAATGGGTATGGCGCTTCAATAAGAAATATGTTGATAAATACAACATGGACATTTCCAATATCCGTACATTGGATGATCTAGAGCCACTTCTTAAAACGATTAAAGAGAACGAGCCGGGTGATATTACACCGCTAGCTGTTCCTAAAGGCTTTAAACCATTTATGCCATTTGACTATGTACTAGGTGATGAGTTACCTATCGGGGTCTATATGGATTCCACAGATGGCAAGGTTGTTAATATTCTGGAGACACCTGAACTTGCAACATCGTTAGATACGATGCGTAGACTTTACACAGCAGGTTACTTACGCCCAGACGTTGCAACACTTGAAGGTATTGATAACATTAAGACGGGTAAATGGTTTGCCGATCGCGAAATTACACAACCATATGCAGAAAAAGGTTGGTCTCGTTCAGCAGGTTATGAAATTGTAACTTCGCCTATGCATGAGCCTTATGTATATACACAGTCCGCCGCAGGTTCGATGCACGCGATTTCCGTAACCTCAGGTGATCCTGAACGGGCTATGATGTTCTTGAATCTTTTGAATACAGATAAGTACTTACGCAATTTGCTCAACTATGGTATTGAAGGCACTCATTATAAGAAAATCTCCGACAATGTCATTGAAGATCTGCCAGCTATGCAAGATAGCTATGCAATGCCAGGCTTCACACTTGGAAACATGTTACTGACTTATCTGCATGCTGATGACCCTGCTGATAAATGGGATGCTTTTAAGAAGTTTAATGATTCTTCAAAAGAAGCCCCTACCTTCGGTTTTGCATTTGATCCTACACCTGTGAAAACAGAAGTAGCGGCTATCAACAACGTAACTAAAGAATTTATGCCAGCGCTATACACAGGTTCTGTTGATCCTAAAACATATCTGCCAAAAGCAGCGAAGAAATTTAAAGAAGCTGGACTTGATAAAGTCATTGCAGAAGTTCAAAAGCAACTTGATGAGTGGAACCAGACAAAGAAATAAGCTAATGAACGTAACACGCCTAAGATTAATCACTAAAGGTAACACAAATAGGATTAGTGGAGACGGGCAGCTATGCTGCCCGTCTCTCTATCTATCCCCATTTATTATGAAGGAGTGAGAATATGGAACAATTCCGACTTCCCACCATCTCTATGCCGAAGCTGACGCTTCCTCAAGCGGTTCAAGAAGTATTAAACGAAGCAGAGGAGAAGTTAGCTCATCGGCCGAAGCTATTGCAGCTCTTTAAGAATTGTTTCCCTAATACGCTTGAGACAACGACTAAGCTTATGGATGATGGAACAACGTTTGTGATTACAGGAGATATCCCGGCTTCTTGGTTGCGAGACTCTGTGGAGCAGGTTATGCACTACGTGCCCTTTGCTAAAAACGATCCCGATCTTCAGCGGATTATTGGCGGGTTAATTAAACGTCATATCGAGTATATTCATATCGATCCGTACGCCAATGCGTTTAATGAGACGGCGAATGATTGGCATTGGAGCACTAGCGATATTACGGAAATGTCCCCCTGGGTGTGGGAACGTAAATTCGAGATCGATTCTCTTTGTTTTTCCATGCGTCTGGCTTATGCCTATTGGAAAGAAACCGGAAAGGCTGATATATTCGACGCCGGATTTAAGGCAGCAATGGTCAAAATATTCAACCTGTTCAAAACTGAACAGCGCCATAGTGAATTATCTCCATACCGCTTTACGCGTAACAATGGGATTCCTGAAGATACACTGCGTAATAACGGCCTGGGTATGCCTGTTAATTACACGGGCATGGTCTGGTCCGGGTTCCGCTCGAGCGATGATGCTTGCGACTTCCATTACAACATTCCGGGGAATATGTTCGCTGTTGTTGCATTACGTCATATGCAGGAATTCGCTGAATGGGTATTCCGTGATCTTGAATTTCTGGAACAGCTTAAAGCATTAGAAGCTGAGATTGATCACGGAATTCAATTGTATGGCATTTATCGTCATCCAAAATTCGGTCCAATCTACGCCTACGAGACCGATGGTTATGGCAACTACTGCTTGATGGATGATGCGGGAACACCAGGACTCATGTCGATTCCTTATCTCGGCTATGTTACCGCAGAGGATGAAATTTATCAGAATACGAGACGATTTGCTCTGAGCAAGGAGAATCCTTTTTATTTTGAAGGAACCGCAGCGAAGGGAATCGGCAGTCCGCATACTCCCAAAGACTACATCTGGCATATGGCATTATCGATGCAAGGTTTGACGGCTTCCACTAAGGAGGAAAAGTTGGAGATGCTTGCGATGTTAGAAGCTACAGATGCGGATACTGGCTTTATGCATGAGGGATTCCATGTTGATGATCCGAATACGTTCACTAGAAAATGGTTCGCCTGGTCCAATAGCCTGTTCTCCCAACTTGTCTATAAAACGATGAAGGAAGGACTACTATGAGCAGCCCGAGCAGACCTGTAATCATATTTTATGATTCTGATTTTCCAATTTCCAGTCCCATTCCTAGCGATGCGATTACATCCATGAGTGAGTTCGGATCTATTGTAAATGAGAATCAGCTTGCAGAAACGCTTCGCGAAACGGAAGGCGGCTGTTTCATCAATCTGCATGCACCCTATTTCCCGAAAACGGCCTGGATAGCCATTCTTGAATACCTGCAAAGAGAAGGCGGGCTGATTAGCATTGGAGGCGCACCCTTCAAACAACCTGTTCGTTGGGAAAATGGCCAATGGCATGTGGAAGCGGAGCAGACTTCCTATCATCAGGAGCTGTATATTCATGAGGCACTTCATGTTGAATGCTCACGCAACCATTCATTGCTTGCCTCGGATGTCATTCCTCTGCTTAAGGGTCAAGAATCTCTTTTTCTAACGAGTGCGAATACATGGAACCTCGTGCCACATACGACAAAGACGAGTGATTTACCACATCAAATGGGCTCTGCAGGTCCAATGAGCACACGGATTTACCCGCTATTAAAAGGAGTTACACTCGAGGGTCGGGAAATTTCTGCGCCAGTAGTTCTTTGGGAGAATACGAGCGGTTTATTTGCAGGCTCACGCTGGCTGTTCGTAAATACACCTGCAACAGCTTCTTTTTGGGAGCAAAAAGGTCCTTTCGCGATATCCAATTGGGCTCGTTTCTGCAGCAAGGGTGTAACGGAAATGTGGGTTAAGCCCAATTACGCGTCTTATGAATTAGGAGAACGTGCTTCCCTAACCCTTCAGATTCAGCAGCTTGAACGAGTGAGACCTTCTATGCGTAATGAAGATACATGGAATTTCACAATTCATGTAGAGCATGAATCAGATACCTCTTTGAAGTGGTCTCAGAGTTTGGAAATGAAGGCGAATGCTGAACTAAACATGGTGCGTCTGCCTATTCCTTTGGAGATAAGTAGGGGCCTCTACCAGATTGTCTGTGAAGCAGAAGCCAGTGATGGTGAGGTTCGCATTCTGCGCCAAGGGTTCTGGGGTCATGCTCCTGAGCTGCTGGCAGCAGGCAATCCGGTAACGAGCGGCAGAGATTACTTTATAAAAGATGGGCGTCCGCTACCAGTGGTCGGCATGACTTATATGGCGAGTGATGTGGCGCGGAAATTTCTATTTCTACCGAACGTGGGAGTTTGGGACCGTGATATGGGCCAGATGCGGAAGGCCGGGATTAACTGGATCCGTACAGGGATCTGGACAGCTTATCGCAATGTGATGCAAGACGATGGACATGTCTCGGAAGAAGTATTGCGGGCGATCGACGCCTTCATCATGACGGCGAAGAAGCATGATCTTCAAGTGACTTTCACGTTCTTCTCCTTCACACCGGAAACGTGGGGAGGGGTAAATCCTTATCTGGACCCACAAAGTGTGGAAGCTCAGAAGCGGTTCATTTGGTCTATTGTATCTCGTCATAAAGATTCTTCGAATGTAGATTGGGATCTTATTAATGAACCGTCGATGTTTGATCCGGCACGTATTTTTTCGGACGGCCCGAGTTCATGCCATGATCGTTTTGAGCGACAAGCCTTTATGGAATGGCTACAAGAAAGACATGGTGTAATCGACGTGCTGCAGGAACGCTGGAATATGACACCTGCACAGCTTCCGAACTTTGCATCTGCAGGGCTGCCAGAAGCAAAAGAGATTAACTTCGACGTACAAGACATGCACAGTGCTAAGAGGGGAACACGCTGGTTGGATTATTGTTTGTTCTCTATGGAGATGCATAACCGTTGGGTGAAACAATTATACGACGCCATTAAGGAGCAATGTCCAGCTCAGATGGTTACGGTTGGTCAGGATGAGGGACTAGGAGCGCAGCGACCTTCGCCGTTCTTCTACGAGGAGGCGGTGGATTACACCACTGTTCATTCCTGGTGGTTTAATGATTATCTGGTGTGGGATGGCATCTTTGCCAAGACGCCTAATAAGCCAAACCTAATTCAGGAGACTGGCGTCATGTATGTAGAAACTCCAGATGGCCGAGCCAAACGTTCAGAACAAGAGCTGCAGAATTTGCTGGAACGCAAGTATGCTTACGCTTTTGGAACGGCAGGTGCGGGGGCTATTCACTGGATCTGGAATACGAATTTCTATATGGATAATGCGAATGAGTCCCATATCGGAGCACTGAGAGCAGATGGAACCGAGAAGCCTGAGGCAGGCGTATCTTATGATTTCGGGAAGTTTATAGAAGGTATCCGTGATATATTTGGTGATCGGAAATTGGAAGAGATTGCGGTGGTGTTCCCTTATTCGAATGATTTCTCTAATCGGAAGTTGGCTTTTGCTGCTACAACAGAGCTTACCCGCATTCTGTCTTATGAGCTCAAGATGTCTTTTCGGGGGGCTTCCGAATACCATCTAGATGATTTGGAGAAGAACCCTGCGAAACTGATTATACTGCCAAGCGCGCATAACTTCGCTGATGCAGCAATGGAACGGTTGTTACACATTGTTGAAGAGACAGGAGCGGTATTGCTTGCCACTGGACCGTTAGGCATTGATGCCTATTGGCGTTCTTCGGATCGGTTGAGTGATATCCTTGGCAAACGTGAATTGCGTAATGTGCGCCGCGAAGAAGTGCTTATGCTTCAAGGTCAAGTCCTGCCTGTCTCTTTCGGCCACCGCCGGATAGCTGAGGTGACAAAGGAAACGATCATTCAAGAAACTGGTGGAAGTTCAACTATAGAGACTGTCGTGAACCTTCCGCTTGGCAAGGGTCGACTCCTATGGAGCCCACTGCCAGTTGAATTGAGTGAGCGTAGGGATACTACGGCTGCACTTTACCGCTACGCGGTTAATGCTGCTTTTGTGGAATGTGATTTTGAATGGATTAGTGGTGGGGACTTAGCGGGTATCTACGGACGGAAATTGAGCTTTGCTACGGGTGCGCTTTTTACCTTCGTGTCGGAATATGCCCAAGATGCAAAGATCGAGGTGAAGGATTCAGCCACTGGCCGAACCTATTCGTTCGTGTTAGAACAGGAACGTTCTGTTCTCTTTGCTACGGATAGTAAAGGAGACTTGCTTGGTGTTTATCGCCCGCAGGAAGTCGAGATCCATGTAAATTAACCACATCTTCTATATTAAGCATCTTGGTAGAGAGAACGCATTGCATATAAGGAGGTCTTCACTTTGGAAAGTTCAAATCAATCTATTAAACCTCAGACTGCCCATATCATTTCCCATACACACTGGGATCGGGAATGGTATCTTCCCTATGAGAAACATCATGTACGCTTAGTAAAACTGGTTGATGAATTACTGAACCGGTTGGATGAGGATAACGAATTTAAGAGTTTCTATCTGGATGGACAGACGATTATTCTGGATGATTATCTTCAGGTACGTCCCGAAAATCAAGAGCGGCTGCAGAAATATATTACGGAAGGTCGCCTTCTAATAGGACCTTGGTATATTTTGCAGGATGCGTTCCTTACTAGTGGGGAGGCCAATGTTCGTAATATGCAGATTGGCCATCAGGATTCGAAGCGTTACGGGGAACCCTCCAAAATCGGTTATTTTCCGGACACCTTTGGTCTAGTCGGCCAGACTCCACAATTAATGCGGCAATCCGGCATCAATAATGCCTTTTTTGGAAGAGGTGTGAAGCCCACTGGATTCAATAATACGGTGTCAGATGGAGGTTACGAATCCTCATTCTCGGAGCTGATTTGGGAAGGTCCTGATGGATCAAAAGTGCTCGGCATCCTATTTGTTAATTGGTATTCTAACGGAAACGAAGTGCCTGTAAATGAAGCAGAAGCCAAAGTGTTCTGGGAGAAAAAGCTGGCAGATGCGCGGAAGTTTGCCTCTACAGGTGAGCTGCTGTTCATGAATGGTTGCGATCATCAGCCGGCTCAACTGGATTTGCCAGAGGCTATCGAAACTGCGAAGCGGTTGTATCCAGATATGGAGTTCATTCATTCGAACTTTCCTGATTACCTTAAGGCCGTAGAGGGTGTAATGGATCGCAGCAATCTGTCGACTGTAAAGGGCGAACTGCGGAGCCAGCATACTGATGGATGGGGTACGTTAGTGAATACCGCGTCTGCGCGTGTCTATTTGAAACAGATGAATCAGGAAGGGCAAATCTTGCTTGAAAAGGTGGCCGAGCCACTTGCTTCGTTCGCACATTTACTGGGCAAAGAGTACCCCCATCATCTGTTCACCTATGCATGGAAGACATTAATGCAGAATCATCCGCATGATAGCATTTGTGGATGCAGCGTGGATGAGGTACACCGTGAGATGGTCACCCGTTTTGACAAAAGCCGTCATGTGGCAGAGACCATTGTTGAGGGTAGTAAACGAGAGATTGCAGAAGCTGTGGATACGACCGGGTTTACAGCATATGGTGAAGACGTGCTTCCACTAGTTGCGATGAATATGACGGGTTGGAGTCGCACGGGTACTGTGAGCGTAGAACTTGATGTGGCGCGTCTATATTTGCGAGAAGGGTTCTCTCTGGAAGAAACGGCTAGCCGTATGACCGGAATTGACTTGCACGATCGTGTGTTAGTAGACGATCAAGGGAATGATATTGCCTGCCAGATGGAGGACTTAGGGCTTCAGTTTGGTTATGATTTGCCAGATGACAAGTTCCGTCAGCCGTATATGTGCCGCCGGGTAAGACTTACCTTTGAAGCCGTAGAAGTTCCTGCGCTAGGTCTTCGTTCATATGCTTGGGTTCGCCGGGCAGATGCAAAACTGCCAATAGCCGCTGAATCTTTGCTACAAGGAGATCGGGTGCTGGAAAATGACGTTATCAAGGTAGTTATTAATGATGATGGTTCGTTTATGCTAAGTGACAAAACTAGTGGAGTGACCTATCAAGATCTTGGCGTATATGAAAACACCGGGGATATCGGCAATGAATATATGTACAAACAGCCAGAGGCCGAACAAGCTCTGACGACTAAAGGACTAAAGGCTAATATTTGTGTACTGGAAAATACATCGTTTCGCGCCGCTATAGAAATTAAGCATGACTGGGAGATTCCAGCTTCGGCAGATGATAAGCTGGATGAGGAGCAGCGTGCACTGGTTTACTATCCGGAGCGCAAAGCTCAGCGCAGTAGTGACACAGTCATTCTAAAACTTCGTACTGTAATCACCTTGGAGCGGGGCGGAAAGGGATTGCATATCGAAACGACAATAGAAAACCAGGCCAAAGATCACCGGATTCGTATACTGTTTCCGACAGATTTGAACGCTGCTACGCATCGTGTAGATTCGATGTTCGAGGTTGCTGAGCGGAATATTGAACCCGCCACAGAATGGAAGAATCCGAGTAACACGCAACATCAGCAAGCCTTTGTTGATATTAGTGATGGGAAAGCGGGTCTAACCGTCGCTAATTTTGGATTAAATGAATATGAAGTGCTGCGAGATGGGCGTAACACTATTGCGATTACACTGCTACGTTCTGTTGGTGAACTTGGTGACTGGGGGCTATTCCCTACTCCAGAAGCGCAGTGTCTTGGAGAGCACGTTGTTCGTATGGAGCTAATCCCGCACACAGGTGAGGGTATAACTTCTGGTGCTTATGCTGAAGCTTACCAATTCCAGGTTCCGTGGATTGTATGCCAGACAGATGTACATGCAGGAGTAGTTGCGCCGGTTTATACTCCATTCGATTGGGAGAGTAAGGAACTCGCATTTTCTTCACTAAAAATGAACGAGCAGACTGGAGACTTGCTGCTGCGTTGGTATAACATGAGTCAGCAGAACACCAACCTGTCCTTCCGTTCAAGTATTCCGCAGCAGTATTTCTATAAAACGACGATCCTAGAAGAGGAGAGCCACCCTGTCTCTAGTGATGAGAAAGAGAAAGGAAGCTTTGACTTACAGATCGGTCCATGCGAAATTGTAACGATTGGTATTAGAAAATAAATGAAAAAGGACGGTATCCAGAGAGTCGTATGACTTTTGGATATCGTCCTTTTTTGTATAAATAAGTATCTTAGGAAGAAGATTTGCCGCGCGCAGTGGATCCAAGATGATCAATCTGCTCTTCTAGAACCGCACTTGCTTTGCCTAAAAACTGCGAAATAAGGGCGAGCTCTTCATCCGTATAAGAAGCTGCGAGCTTAACCATGGCGGTATGGAGCGGTTGGTACGTATTAATGACATCATCTTTATTCTCATATAATGGCACAATAATCACTTTACGGCGGTCATTCGGGTCATTTTGTCTGCGGACATAGCCATTTTTTTCGAGCCGGTCTATTAATGCTGTAACACTTCCGGTGGTCAGACCGGTTAATTTAGACAGTTCTCCGGCAGTGATCGGACCTTTCTCCCGTAGAATATCTATAGATAAGAAATCATTATTGTATAACCCAAGTGAGGCGGCTACATTTTGTTGGTACAATACCGTTCGGTTTCCCAAACTGCGCATAAGCAAGGTGAATTGTTCCTGCTCTGGTGTAGGTTGTTCGTGGCTTGACAAAAGATAACGCTCCTTTTAAAATAATTATATCTTGATAGTCAAGATATTAGATTATAAAGTTATTTGAAAATTTTGTGATTTATCAAATACATTCTATCGAAATTAGGAATGTTTTGCAAAATAATTGCAATACAACAACTTTGGGCAACCATATGGATAGAAGATATAACTACGAACCAGTGGGTTGAAATGAGAGGGGAATAGATGTGAAAGAGACTATTGTTATTAAAGGTGCAAGTGAGAATAATCTGAAAAATGTCTCGCTCACGATTCCTAAGTATAAGCTAGTTGTCCTGACAGGACCTTCGGGATCAGGCAAATCGACGCTAGCTATGGATACACTACAGCGGGAATGCCAAAGACAGTATTTGGATTCCATGGGCATGACGTCAGATACGATCAGTAAACCAAAGGTGGAGTCTATTATTGGACTATCTCCGTCCATTAGTGTTGGACAACATGTCACCAATCGTAATCCCCGTTCGACAGTCGGGACTGTCACTGACATCTATACGTTTGTCCGGTTTATCTTTTCCAGATTAGGCGAGCAGGTTTGCCCTTCCTGTAGTGGCAGCATCCCACCTTCTTTTGAAGCGAGGGGATTGCTGATCGAGGAAGACGAGGAAATGGATGGTCAGACGATGGGTTGTCCACATTGCGGAGCAGAGCTTGAGAAGCTGGGTATGTCCCACTTCTCTTTTAATAAACCGGAGGGAGCTTGTGAAGCCTGCGGTGGTGTTGGATCTGTGGCAACTATAAATGAAGCGGCGGTGTTTAATCCAGAGCTTAGTATGCGTGAGGGTGGGGTTGCCTCGCTGAATGGTGTTCATCGTGATATACAGATGCGTATATTATTGGCCGCTGGCAAGCATTTTGGCTTTGAGTTTGACCCGGATCAGCCCTTAAAAGATTACGGTGAAATTCAGCGCGACTTGTTGTATTACGGAGTGGAAAGTGAGGCGTTTAAGCGCCATTTTCCCAATGTTAAGCCGATTCAAGGCACCAAATTTGAAGGCGTCATTCCTGGTTTGTGGCGGCGTTACAAGGAGAAGGAAGGAGAAGCTGGTACACAGGAAAAAGACGGCGGATTTTTTCATGAGCAGCAATGCCCGGAATGTCTTGGCGCTCGTTTAAAAAACGAAGTTCGTCTCGTACGGGTAGCTGGCGTATCGATTACGGAGGTATCGGATTGGTCATTAAGCGATGTTTACGAGTGGACGAAAGGCTTAGAGGCGGCTTTGCCCGCCGAGGGACTTCATCTGCTTGAACCCATCCTTCACGATATGCCTACCCGACTAAAAAGGATTATCGATGTTGGTCTAGGTTATCTTTCTATGAACCGTCAGACGGTCTCCTTATCTGGTGGAGAGGCACAGCGGCTGCGCCTTGCCTCATTGCTGGGGTCAGGTCTGACTGGAGTGTTATACATTCTAGATGAACCGACGACCGGGCTTCATCC
The DNA here is from genome assembly GCF_037963285.1 of Paenibacillus sp. FSL H3-0329. Lineage (NCBI taxonomy): Bacteria > Bacillati > Bacillota > Bacilli > Caryophanales > Paenibacillaceae > Paenibacillus > Paenibacillus sp. FSL H3-0329. Next base: position 2,542,614 of record NZ_CP150150.1, read on the forward strand.
GCGGGATACTGTTGGCCTCATTCGTGTGCTTCAGGAGTTACGCGATTTGGGGAATACGGTGCTCGTTATCGAGCATGATATTGAGATGATGCGCGCTGCCGATCATATTATTGATATGGGTCCGGGTGCTGGTCTGGACGGCGGGCAAGTTGTTGGCGAGGGCAGCATTGAGGACTTGATGGCAAGCGAGACTTCCGTTACGGGAGTCTATCTTAGAGAAGAGCGTCATAAGACTGCTGCATATGTTCGCCGGAAAGGTGACGGAAAACAGATCACCATCCGACAGGCTCAATACCGGAACATTGAGATCCCGGAGGTTACATTTCCTCTAGGTTGTCTAGTTTCTGTAACTGGGGTTTCGGGTTCAGGCAAGTCGACGCTAGTCTTTGATATTCTTGCGCAAGGTAGTGCGAAAGAACATGAGCAAACAGGCTGTGCGGAGATTGCAGGCTTAGATCAGGTTGGAAATATAGTGATTTTTGACCAATCGCCCATGGGGAGGATGTTGCGTTCTAATGTAGCGACATATACAGATGTTTTCACACATCTGCGCCAGCTGTTTGCTGCATTGCCGGAGGCGAAAAAAAGAAAACTGACCTCCAAGCATTTTTCCTTTAACACACCGGGTGGACGCTGCGAAACCTGTCAGGGTCTTGGGGTGCTGACTGTAGACATGAATTTCTTACCCGATTTGGAGGTTAAATGCCACGTTTGCAAGGGGAGAAGATTTACGGATGAGGTTCTCCAGGTGAAATATGATGGATATTCCATCTCGGATCTGCTGGACATGTCCGTGCAGGAAAGCTTGCCAATTCTTAAGTCGGAAGCCAAAATGGCGGGGATAATCGAGACGTTGTGTGAGGTGGGTCTCGGTTACCTTAAATGGGGACAATCTGTCAAAACCTTATCCGGTGGTGAAGGGCAACGGATTAGACTGGCTAAAGAGTTGAGCAAACCTTCCAAAAACCATACGCTCTATCTGCTCGACGAACCAACAACAGGCCTTCATCCGTCAGACATCAGGCAGCTCCATACCTTATTGAGCAAATTGGTTGATACGGGAAATACGGTCGTGGTTGTGGAGCACAGCTTAGAGTTGATTCGGGAGTCCGACTGGGTGATTGACATTGGCCCTGAAGGTGGCGTTGTGGGCGGTAAGCTTGTAGCTGAAGGTACACCGGAGCAGGTTGCTGAAGTGCGGGAATCCTACACAGGGATGTTCCTGAAACGGATTCTGGCTGAGGGGCTATAATCAAAAAAAGAGGTGTCCAAAAGCCATGAAAATGGCTAGGACACCTCCTTTTTTTGAACTTAAACCAACCACTGCTCTCAACTCTAAACTTCGTCTGAACGTTTGAACCGATCCCATTCACGCGTACTTAACACTTTCGGAATAACAGATGAATTTACACGTACGTAGCACATTAGGATTAACAGATGAATTTACACGTATGTAGCACTATAGGATTAGCAGATGATCATGAGTCGATGGTGTTTGATCCGCAGATGATTAGGATACGGTAGCAACAGACAGCGAATGACTAAGATACGGTAACATCACACAGTAAAAGAGCAGGATACGGTAGCATCACTCAGCGAATGACCAAGACACGGTAGCATCACACGGCGAATGACCAAGATACGGAAACAACACACAGCGAATGATCCTGCTTCGGCGGTATCGGACTCAGCAGACCTTAAATGCGGGAAAATCCGTCATTTGGAGTATTATCGGACCGCATAGCCCCTATTGGCGAAAAAAACGCCTTATAAGAGCCAGTTTCTAAGGAATAGCTGCGCTGGTGTCCGATGAGTTGCTGAAAAGGCGATAAATTAGTAAATAGCGTCATTGGGGTCCGAAAGCCTCAGCAGGAGATCATGGTGTCAGCAGCAGTAGCAGTAGCAGTAGCAATAGCAATAGCAGTTGACCCAGCGAATGACTATGCTTCGGCGGTATCGGACTCAGTAGACCTTAAATGCAGGAAAATCCGCCATTTGGAGTATTATCGGACCGCATAGCCCCTATTGGCGAAAAAAATGCCTTATAAGAGCCAGTTTCTAAGGAATAGCTGCGCTGGAGTCCGATGAGTTGCTGAAAAGGCGATAAATTAGTAAATAGCGTCATTGGGGTCCGAAAGCCTCAGCAGGAGATCATGGTAGCAGTAGCGGTAGCAGTAGTGGTAGCAGTAGCAATAGCAATAGCAATAGCAATAGCAATAGCAATAGCAATAGCAGTTGACCCAGCAAATGATCATACTTCGGCGGTGTCGGACTCAGGAGTCCAGCAAATGATCATTCTTCGGCGTATCGGACTCAGCAGACCTTAAATGCAGGAAAATCCGTCATTTGGAGTATTATCGGACCGCATAGCCCCTATTGGCGAAAAAAACGCCTTATAAGAGCCAGTTTCTAAGGAATAGCTGCGCTGGAGTCCGATGGATTGCTGAAGAGGCGATAAATTAGTAAATAGCGTCATTGGAGTCCGAAAGCCTCAGCAGGAGATCATGCATCTAGCGCAGCTTAATCGAGCAGACGTCCATTATCATGCCATTGCCCGTACATTTTATTTTCTTTAGTGTTTGTTATGAATTTGTCTAATTTACTCTTAAATAAATCTGGCTGATGTTTATTGCTTTGGATCGTGTCGATCCGAACTCTTTTATAAAGGGGGGGAAAGGCCCGGAAATTCTCATATACTTGCCTGTCCTCTTTTAGCCTTTGCTCTATAATCTTATCTACTATAAAAGAATCAGGGTTCATATCAGGAAGTATCCGTTTTCCTTCAGCACTCATTAACCCCAGCTTTTCGAGGCGGCGGACCCGTTCTTTGTTCAATTCAGTCCAAGAGCTTTTTTTACTTCGGGGAGAGAGTCTTTGCGCCAGCTCTGTTTCCGAAATTTTCTTTTTCACTCCATCGATCCATCCAAAACACAAACATTCCTCAACTACGTCCAAATATAGCAACGTTTCTGGGTTTGGCTTCATACTAACGAGTACCCAACAAGATTTTTCAGTCTTACAATTCTCCTGCAGCCAAACTCTTAAATCTTCTCTCGTTTTTACTGTAATTAGATTTTCAATCTCCATAATTAAAATACAATTTCCTTTCTAGGTATGGAGTGGGGCAGATTGCCCATTAGTGTTTAAATAGCTTCCGCTGTTACCTGATACCAAAAAAGAGAATAGTCATTCATGGTGGAAGCGTGGCCTAACTGCCGTAACATAGTAGATATATTACCTCTATGATAAGTCCCGTGATTGACGACTTGCAACACAATTTCTGATAGGCGTGTTTGGCGGATTCCGGCGAATGGATTGTCAAGCAGAATGGTTTGCTCCAAATCGGATTGGTTGTGTAACCATGCTTTGTATTGTTCCGATAGCTGTGCAAAGATATTTACGTACTCATCCACAGAATCTAGAATGCTCAAATTTAGCGGGATACTTTGTTGAAAAGCCTCAGGCATAGCAGTGCCTGTTAAAACAAGATACCACATCGTATCAACCGCATAGATATGGCTAAGGGCATGAGCGATGGTGGGAAATGAGCTGTTCACTTCTTGACTTAGCACAGAAGCCGGGAGTTCCTTGATTCTCCCCAGGATAGTTTGGTTTCCCCATGTGTGGTATTTAAACATTTCTACTGGATAATTTGTCATTCGTATTGTCTCCTTTTGAATTGTCATGGATTTGTTTTTGTTACTGTTGTTAATATAAAAGAAGAAGTATGACATCAGACTGTCATACTTCTTCATAAAGTTTGAGTGTGTTTTGAAGCTGCTCTTTTAAAATACCTCGCAATGCAGGGGGTTCGAGGACTTCGGCCCCGCTGCCGAAACTCAGCAGAATGGACCAAAGCCAACAAGCTTCCAATGGCTTATACACAGGAATTCGCATCGTCATGCTTTTATCAGAATGAAATTCCTTGTCGACTTGATGAAACTGATCCAAAGCTTCTGCCAAAGCCTCAGGGCCCACCCGGATTACTATTTCCTCCACCTGATCTACCCTGTTTGAACAGCCAGCCTCTTTGGGTACTTCATGTTGTGATTGAAAGGTATCCTGCGTCAGGAACAAATTCAGCATCCGGGAAAGACGAAACTCCCGATAATCCTGCCGTGCCCGGCAATAACCATAGATGTACCAGTTGCTATATTTAAAATGAAGCTTTACTGGTTCCATTTCACGGGTTGTACGTTCATTTTTTACACTGATGTAATCAAAACGGACAACATTTCGTTCCGCTATAGCCGCACGTAAAAGAGGAAGTGCGTCAGGATCCGTACGCCGGGTTTCAAGATCCACCGCGAGACTAGAGGTCTGTGGCTCCGTTCCAATCGTTTGCAGCCGTTCAATGGTTCTTTGCGTATGTTCATCTTCAAACACGGAAGAAAGACTGTTAAGTACAGTAATCAGAGAAGTGACATCATACGAACGGAGCAGGCTTTTATCCATTTTATATCCGTCCATGATGCCATATCCACCTTTAGTTCCCTGATATGATACGACCGGGATACCAGCGGCACAAATCACATCGATATCCCTATAGATCGTTCGCTGGGAAACCTGAAACTCTTCAGCCAGCTTGGAGGCAGATAAAACTTCGTGGTTCAATAGCTTGTAGATCATAGAAATCAATCGTTCCAATTTCATGTGTGCATTCCCACCCATTAGTCCATTTCGTGTTACAGCGTGATTATATCATAGATTTTTTCGGGCTAATTTTGGGAGGGAGGAGTTTTGTTGTTGGTGATGAAGTAATATCCTATGACAGAGTCTGACAGAGCCGATTAATTTATTTATAGATTAAATCCGCAGGCTCTGATAAATGATTAACAGAAATAATAGCATCGTTTTTTTTCACAGGTGGGGTCCAATATTGCTCATTCCCAGGCAGGTCATCGAACCATTCGGCGTCCTTTGGACAATCTAGAATCATGAATTTTCCGTATTCCTGATCTCTGGATTGATGGTATTTGAGATAGGCTTTCCCGTTATCAATGGCGAGAATTTCTATTTTTCCTGAGGTGTGGCTCATGGATAAGCGTACTCTTTTGCCAAGTCCTGAGGTTCTAGCTTTGGCTTCTTCTACAATTTGATAGACTTGCTCGAGCGGTAATACGAAATCCCGGTTTCCGGCAACGGGCCGGTTCACAAAGAAGTAGTAGGGTGTAACGCCAGCCCATGAAAGTCGGTCCAGTAGTTCCCCTAAAATAATGGGATCATCGTTGATGCCTTTGAGGATGGGAGTCTGATTTACGACAATTGCCCCTGCGTTGTGGAGAGCTTTAAATGCTTTTTTGGCTTCAGGTGTGATTTCACGAGGATGATTGATGTGCGCCATAACATAGATTCGTTTGTCTTCGGTAGAGTAAGTACGAATCAGCTCCAGCAGCTCTTCGTCTTCAGAGATCCGCATCGGATTAAATACGGGTATCTTCGAACCTAGTCTAATGATTTTAACATGCTCAATGCTTCTTAGATTTTCAATAATGGATCTTAGCTTCGGTGTGGAGAGAATTAAACTGTCCCCGCCCGTAAGAAGTACGTTGTTAATCTCCGGATTCTTTGCGATATACTCCAAGCCCGGAGAGACATCAGCCATCGCCTCTTTCACGTCATTTCGAAACAGACGCTTACGGAAACAGTAGCGGCAATAAGCCCCGCAGACCTCGGATACAATCAGTAGTGCAGTGGTTCTATACTTGTGCTGACAACCAGGTACCACATAATTCGTGTCCTCATCGGAGGCGTCCCAGCGCCCATACTCCAGCAGTTCACCTTCGTTAGGAATAACCAGCTTACGGATGGGATCTTCTGGATCATCCCAGTTAATCAAAGACAGATAGTAGTCATTTACACGAAAAACAAATTTTTCTGTAATTTCTTTCAGATTCTCTTTTTCCAGCTCAGACAACATAGCTATTTTGTTAATATCCGTGAAGTACTTTACCTTTTGCACGTACATCTCTCCTTTGTCTCGTAGTGTGAGAAATGAGGGAGCCTTAGTGTCAAAGGCCAATCTACTGCCAGCAGGGTCCAAAAAAAGCACAAAAAGAGACCCTTAGCAAGGGTCTCTGGTTATGTAAATAACATGAAAAGCAGACCCATCCACTGCTGACGAGGTTAGCTGACGGACTCGGGTAAGATGGTACCCTACATTCTAATGCTCAATGATTCGCCCCAATTAACTGGTTCCCCCGCTTTTCAACTGTAAAAGTTGGAAATTAAGCGTAGATAAAGTATACCCTATGAAGTTTTGAAAAGTCAAAAGAGAATCCTAGATTCACCTTCAATTGCTAGCGCTACTTCCGCCGAGTAGTTTAGGCAACAACGTTAGCAGCTTCTCCCGGGTTAACGCATCACTGGAGTTCCATTTGCTTCCGTCGAGCAGATAAACATGTCCCTGACGTACTGCCGGGAGACTGTTCCAAAGTGAACTGTCTAGTAGTCGTTCCATTGCAGCTCGCGAGTCTTTGCGTTCCGGAATGAACATGAAGATATGATCTCCGGCGTAGGCAGGCAGTCGTGTTGGATCCACTTCGGCGAACCCTAACTCTTCGTCCAATATGGCCTGAATCTCTTCGGTCGGTTGTAAACCACATGGGGCATAAAGCGCAGTGGAGAATCCGGACATTCCCATAGCATATAGATGATCTCCATGATCATAGACCAAAGCAGAGGCGGTTTCTCCAACTTGGAGAGTTGTCGAGTAAAGCTGCTGCCACATGGCTGCGTTTTTGATTGTGAATGACTCCAGCCATGCTTCCGCTTCGCGCTGTTTACCTAGCCAACTGCCTAATGTCCGCATTCGGTTGTCGAGAGGCGCAAATGAATCAAAGGTGAGTGTCGGAGCGATACCAGAAACTGCTCTGTAGGCTCTTTCATCACTATTTGCCAAAATGATCAAATCTGGGTTTAGGGAAGCGGTCAACTGCGGGTCCAGTGGAAACCCGACGTTGGCGAGCTTCTTAAGTCGATGTTTATAGACGCTGTTCCGGGCGAATGCTTCATCTCCACCGATAGGCTTTACACCTAACGCGAGAAGGTCGCCAAGTGTCTCGCCATGATAGACAATACGTTTCGCTCGTTCAGGAATTTCCACCTCATGACCCGTCCAATCCTTGACGGTAAGCTTACGACCTTGCTGATGTGCATATTGTCCGGGTGTAACTCCTGTTTTTTGCCGAAAGCGGCGGCTGAAATAGTATTCATCCGAGAAGCCGACCAGTCTGGCGATTTCCCGCAGTGGTTCAGTCGATTCCTGCAGGAATCGTTTGGAATGATTAATACGCAGATCCGTCAGGTATTCAAGCGGCTTTTTACCCGTAAGCTGTTGAAAGATCGGTGTATACTGCCAGATCGATATCCCCGCCCGTTCAGCCAACTGCTTCACGGTGATACTCTCTGTATAATGCTCCTGAATGAATGTTATGGTCTTTTCTACGGATTCCGTAGGACTTGGCAGGTGTTTGGAAGGGTAATTATGCTCAAAAAGTAGCAGCAGCAATTCTTGGAATTTTAATTGTCGCTTGAATTGTTGTACATCATCGGTATTATTCCTGTTCATGAGCAGCTCTTCGACTAGTCGGATTACCTTGGTGAACGGGTGCACAATTAACTCCCGTCTGCCGGAAAGCAGCTCTCCAGAATATCGTTTAGGATGCTTGGTTGTATAAATTGCTGTAAAGGTGATGAGGTAATAATACAACGTCAGCTCCTGGTTGTTCGTACTATAGGAGATTCCAGGAGATAGTAGATAACATTTATCCGTACTTAGTATCACGCTTTGATCATCGAGGTTCAATTGTCCGTTCCCTCCAGTAAATATGAGAAGGGTATAGTCCTGGGTTGTACGCGTTATAGAGCTTGAATCGGCAGCTTGAATCATCAGTTCGGCCTCGTTTAGCTGAAATAACAGAGAGTGGAGTGGGGGGCAGGACGATGATGTATGCAGCATGGGTTCAGCCTCCGTTCATTTGGTGAGAATGATTATCAATGAATTCATTGTATATAAAAAAAAGAAGCATATCAACAGCTGTTGACATGCTTCTTGCAGTTTTTTATCAGCCTTGTGTTAAACACTTCATCTCGGAAGGTTATTTCATATTCAATAGCTGTGGAATTTCGCCAAGCAGCCATTCTCTTGTTGTCGCATCACTTGAAGTCTTCATGATGTCTTGTGTATAGACATATCCGTTCTTGACGGCAGGAAGGCTCTTCCAGATAGGGCTCTTTAATAGATTCTCTGTGGATTGTTTTGCTTCTTCTGCCACTGGAGTCAAGATGAATATCCGGTCTCCGGCATATTCTTTCAGGACTTCCATGGATACTTCCTGGAACCCTTTACCTTCATCAAGTATCTTCTGAATAGCTGGAGTTGCCTTGAAGCCATTCTCCCCATAGAGTACCTGTGAAAGTCCGGTTGCTGCCATTATAAATAGTCTGTCTCCTGGATAATAAGTGAAGACCGCAGCCGTTTCGCCCTCTTTCATGCCTGCGGATTTCAATTGCTTCCACATGTTCTCTTCAGCGGTTTTATACTGGGCAAGCCATGCTTCTGCTTCAGTCGTTTTACCAACAATTCCACCAATGTCCAGCATACGTTCCTGGAGTGGGGCAAAGGTATTAAATATTATCGTTGGTGCAATTTTGGAGAGCTGCTCGAAATCAGCTTCATCTGTGCCCGCATAGATGATCAAGTCAGGCTGAAGCTCCAATGTTTTTTCCAGATTGATAGGGAAGCCTACATCCTCCACACCTTGCAATTGATCTTCAAAAACCTGGCCTTCCCCCATAGAAAGAGGATAACCTACCGCCTGCACACCAAGTGCAAGCAAATCGCCATAAGTTTCTCCAGAATAGATAATTCGCTGCGGATTCACTGGAATCTCTACAGTATGTCCTATGTAATCTGTATAGGAGCGGGTAGTCGCTGCAGCTTCATCTGTACTGCTATCTGAGGGTTCTGCTGAAGGTGCCGCGGTTGCAGCGGAAGAGTTCCCGGTTGCGTTCGCCGTACTATTGGCAGAGGATTGTTCCTTTGAGTTTCCGCACGCCAGTAGCAATGTACTCAGCAAAAATAGTACACATACCACAGCGAAGGACTGTCTTACCTTGTTCATATCTTATTGCCTCCCTATTATATGTAACGACCACCAATAATGATAATCATTCTCGATTAAAAACTATCATAAATTAAAGCCTCTTTTTACTCAATGGACAAAAAATAACCCCGTAATTTGATTTGTACAATCAAGTAAAAAGGATGTGGTTGAAATTATTTTAAATTATTTTTAGCTGCTTGGAAAAATACTCTAAATAACAGCAATGGAAAGAAAGAGAGGGAGCTTGCCTTCATAACAAACTTGGCAGAAGGAATCCCTTGAAGCACATAGGATTGTGGTGTTTTTTTGAATCTGATTATTGTTATGTATTAAGATGTTCAGGTGATGCAAAAATTCAGGGTTGTCCGCATTGATTGTAATCGTTATCATTACGTGGCATGTTATCTACCGTGCTTGACGTCAGTAGAAGGGCTTTGTTATGGTTTTTATAGTCAAACGCAAGCCGAAATAGCTTTTTGTAGAATATGCAGAAGGTTTTGCGTAAGATATTCTAACCAAACATAATACGAGGGAGATGGTTGATTGTGATCAAAGGAATTATTTTTGATTTTGACGGAACGATTATCGACACGGAGACTGCTTGGTACACCGCATTTAACGAGGCTTATGCAGAATATGGAGTGGACCTGACGCTTGAACAATATTCCACCTGCATCGGCACGAGCTTGAACAGTTTTAATCCTTATGAATATTTGATGACTGATCTTAAGCTCGCAATTGACAAAGAAGAGTTCAGCAAGGCTGTTAAACAGAGACACAGCAAACTGATGGAGCTTGAAACAATAAGACCAGGTATTCAGCATTATCTTGATTCTGCCAAGGCAGCTGGACTGCGCATAGGGCTGGCCTCAAGTTCTTCCCTGGAATGGGTGGAAAAATATCTGAATCAATTGGGTATTCGCGAGTATTTCGAATGTGTTCGGACTGCCGACCATGTGGCAAAAGTGAAACCAGATCCGGAGCTATATAACCAAACGTTAGCTTGTCTTGGAATCACAGCTGATGAGGCGGTTGCTATCGAGGATTCACCGAATGGATCTAAGGCAGCGGCAGCAGCTGGCATCCGTTGCATTGTGACGCCTAACGAAATTACTAATTTTCTTGAATTCGATAAGCAGCACCATAAAATTGATAATCTAAGTCTTCTTGAATTTGATCATGTAGTTACTCAACGTTGCTTCGTATAGAGAAACCGAGAAACTGAGTTCAAATTAAAGGGGGATACCAAATTGAGAGCCGTACACTTTGGAGCGGGCAATATTGGCAGAGGATTTATTGGGCCTATGTTGTCGGACTCCGGTTACAACGTTTGTTTCGTCGGAAGAAATAAGAGTAAAATTGCCCAATTGCAAAAACGTGGCCAATATCCTGTCACCCTAGCTAACAAGAACCGGGACAGCTTTATCGTTGATAATGTTACAGCGATCAATCTGAATGATACTGAGGACGTTACTAGAGCTATAGCAGAAGCTGAAATTGTGACAACTGCAGTCGGAATATCCGCTTTACAAGATATTGCTGAGACCATTGCGCAGGGCATCGAACGAAGGCTTGAAAACAACAGAAATCTCACCCCTCTTCATATCATCGCCTGTGAGAATGGGATTGGAAGCAGTCAGAAGTTGAAAAAATCTGTTTATCGATATATGAAGCAATCCTTCAAGGAGCTTGCTGACCGCAATGTCGCTTTTCCCAATGCGATGGTTGACCGGATTGTACCTATGCAGAAAAATACAGATTCACTTGAAATCCTCGTTGAACCCTTCAGTGAGTGGGTTATTCCCCGCAGTGGAATGATTGGTAACTACAATGAAATTAAAGGCGTCCATTATGTAGATTCGCTGGCGCCATACCTCGAACGGAAGCTATTTACTGTGAATACAGGTCATTGCAGTGCAGCCTATTTTGGATACCTGGAAGGTTATACTAGCATTCAAGAAGCGATGTCTGATCCCGAAATCAGAGCTCGTGTTCACGGGGTGCTTAAGGAAACAGGGACCTTATTGGTGCATTTATATGGCTTCAAGCCCATAGAACATGACCGGTATATAGAAAAGATGATGGAACGATTCACTAACCCCAACTTTAACGATAAAATTACACGTGTCGCCCGCTCCCCGCTTCGCAAGCTTTCACCTAATGATCGACTCGTAAAACCGGCAATGCTTGCTCATGAACTTGGTTTTGAGACCTCACATTTAGTCTCAGCTATTGTTTCTGCACTTTATTTTGATTATGAAAAAGATCCAGAAGCCTTACAGCTTCAAGCGGACATCCGAAACCACGGGCTAAGTGAAGTCATTGCTACACAACTAAAAATCCCTACGGAGCATCCGCTTCATGGTCGCATTATTTTGGAGTCCAACAAATTACGCGCGAGATATCCTCATAGGACTAGAATGAAGACAGTAAACGTCAGGGTACCCTACTTTTAATATAAATTGATGGTTATAAAACTATAAAAGAGTGTTCTCTGCTGGATGGGCAAGAACACTCTTTTTATAGGTTATGAAGTTCTGTAAGTGTCCCTAATCCAATTCAATCCGCAGAACAACCGGAGTCTCACTGCGAACCGAGGTTGTTTTTATAATCAGGGCTTCATCGGTTCTTTCCCATGCAGGTTGTTCCTCAAAACCTAAGATTTTGATCTGTTTAATCATCCCATGGAAGTGAGCAGAGTTTTCTTTAAGGGATTTGATTTGCACTATACCGTTGTTTGGATAGACAAGAACATTAGCGTAAAGATAACTGCCTTTTACCGTAAAGCGGATATCTTCATTGGTGAAAATCTTCGTGATCCCATCTGTAAACTGACCTTCAACGATCTCTGTAGGGCCTTCCCCGAAGGTGCGCCAGTAGGTCGTATCATAGATTGCTTCACCATTCACCTTTAGCCATTCTCCGATGCCAAGCAGAATCTCCTGATCCTGAGCTGGAATGCTGCCATCCGCTTTAGGGCCTATATTCAGCAGCAAGTTGCCGTTTTTGCTTACGATATCTACTAAATCTCTGATAATTTCTACGGCAGATTTATAATCATTTTCCGGTGTATAACACCATGAATTTTTAGCTACTGCTGTATCCGTTTGCCAGAAATAAGGTTTAAGCTCAGAGAAATGACCTCTCTCAATATCTGGGATCGCTGAGCCAAACATGAAGGCATCATGCTTATAATTGATTGCAACCGGAGTTCCCCATTCCTCTCCCTTGTTGTAATAGTAAGCAGCGAACTTTTTGAGATAGGGTTTGAAGGCGGCTGTGTGAATCCACCAGTCAAAGTAAAAGATTTTCGGCTGATAATTGTCTACCAGCTCGCAGCAGCGAATCAACCAATCCTCCAGAAATTCTTGATTGGGTGGGGAGCCGAATAAATCCTGATGATCGGGTTCGGGCATGGATGGCCAATAGAGATCTCCACATACAAGCGGTTCATGGATATCGGAATCAAATTCCTTGCCATGAGACAGGAAGAACCAGTGCTCAGCTCTATGGGAAGATACACAAAACTCTAATCCCTGCTGCTCAAAAGCGTCTTTCATTTCCCCGACTAAATCCCGCTTGGGACCCATCTCATATGTGTTATAGTGGGAGTAAGCGCTCTTATACATTTGAAAGCCGTCATGGTGCTCTGCAACAGGCATCACGTATTTGGCTCCAGATAATTTAAAGAGATTGGCCCATTCCTCAGCATTGAAATGCTCAGTCTTGAACAAGGGGATGAAATCCTTATAGCCAAAGGTTTTATGCTCGCCATAGGTAGCAAGATGATGTTCATATTCCCGCGAACCCTGGATATACATATTTCGGGGATACCACTCATTGGCGAAAGCCGGAATAGAATAAAGGCCCCAATGAATGAAAATACCAAACTTAGCGTTCTCATACCACGTAGGCACTTGAAATTGACTTAGTGAATCCCAATCGGCTTTGAATCTTCCAGTTGCGATCGTATCTTCGATTACTTTTAAATATTTGCTTTTATCCACCATTTTGCAATCATCCTTTCAAACGTTTATTTCTTCTTCATTCTAGTGATTAGATGTGGGAATCAAAATGTAGGACATTAACTTTTAGATGTACAAAACTAACCTGATAAGGCGGAGTAAGGGATGGATAACCATGTTTTGCTTACAAATTATTTATCCAATTTAAAGGTTGATTTAATTATGGCTGATTACAATCTTTGTGGCCGTGACTGGAAAGATCTTGACTACACACCTGACTATAGTAAATTTTATTTTATTTGCGATGGGGAGGGTTGGTTAAAGATTGGAGATCGAGAATATTATCCGAAGCCTGGTCAGCTTTTTTTGATGCCTGAGGGAGTTAAGCAATCTTATTCTTGCATAAATGATCAACCCTTTGAGAAGTATTGGTGCCATTTCAGCGCAAAAGTCGGAGACATTAATCTATTCAAAATGTTAGAGTTAAGTCATGTATGCAGAGAAGTAGATCCTCATGTAATCCAAAAGATTTTCAGCAGCCTAACGAGTCATATGAAATCTGATGCGGTGTATGCTCATTTATTAGCCAAAAGTAAGTTAATGGAGTTATTCTCTTATTTTATTATGAACATAGATGTAGATGATATCACCTTTAAGAATCTGAGCTCGATCGAAAAATTAACGAAAGTATTAACGTACATAGACGCTCATATCGAGCGAAATATCACCATACACGAGCTTGCCGAGATTGCGTACATGCATCCCAACTATTTTATCCGGCTATTTAAACAGCAAATCGGAGTTCCACCCATTCAGTATATCACCCGAAAAAAGATAACTAAGGCCAAGGAGCTATTGAGGGGGACGCAAAGTTCTGTCGGTGAGATTGCCCATGATCTTGGTTTTAGCGAACTCTATTATTTCTCCAAACAGTTCAAAAAAAATGTAGGTTTAAGCCCTTCGGAATTCAGACAAGGAACAGTAGCTGTAAAATAAATAGAAGAAGGCCGTCCTGTGTGGTAGAAACCAACCAGAGACGGCCTTTTTTATAAGTGGAAGAGATTAGAGCAGTGAGACAGTGAAACGGAAGATGTACGGGCGATTAGCCGGCAGAGTGAACTCTTCGTGGGTTGGTGCGCCCCAGCTGTCGTCCCCGCCAACACCCATTTGCTTGTAGTTAACTCTTAGTACGCTTTTGTTCGAGACTGGCAATTTATAGACGTGATCATGGGCTTCCAATTCCTCAGGTTTCCAAGGCAGGGCATTAATCTCTATAGGCGTTGCACTTTCAAAATAGAGCCCTGATCCATCCTTGCTCTCTGTAATTGAAGCAAATCTGACATCTGTCTTGTTGCCGCACTCCTGAGGTTTGAGATAAGGCGTGAATTGTTCACTAACCTTGCCTGTATAACGTCCGAGTGGTGCCCCTGTTTGTCTATCCCAATAATTCTCATGAGGCCCGCGGCCGTACCATGATAGGGTATCAAGACTTCCATCTAGAACGAACATCATTCCGAACTCAGGGATTTCTGGCAGAACGCTGCTGCCCGGACTCAGTTCTTGCGTGATCTCTAAAGTCCCGTCAGCGCGAATCACATACTGAACCCGAAGCGTGGAGTCCGGACTTGTAGCCAGAAGGTAGCTGGCAGAGACGAAACAGAGAGAGCCTTCGGTTCTAAATGTAAAGCTGATTAAGTGTTGTTTATGCGATGCCTGCTTCCATACTGCACACCGCTGTGGCAATTTATTACCGCAATCATTATCTGTGACTGCTCTCCAGAAGTTAGGTCTTACAGGTTCTAGCAGACGTTCTTTGCCTGAGGAACGATAAGAGTTCAGAGCACCCGTAGTTGTACTAAAGCTCAGTTCGAAATTATCACCTTGCACGTTCAAAACATTCTCAAGCTCGCTGACACGCAGTGTTTCTGTGGTTCTCTTTGAGGTATTGGTTACGAAACGAGGTGACAGAATGAACTGTTCCCAAGCGATTTCGTGATTGGCTTCTGCCCATATAGTTGCTGAAGGCTGAATAAAGGAAAGATTCAGAACTGCCTCATGATTGCCACGCAGTGAATCCAGCTCGTAAGGAACTTTGCATGAAGTGCTCTCACCTGGTGCACATGAGATCTTCAGTAAGCCTTCTTGCGCAGTTACTCCGTCTAAACGAACTTCCCATTTGAGATCGTATTCCTTTAAGTTGGTAAATAAGAAGGAATTGCGAATCTGGAAGAGTCCTTCTAGGATATTTTCAGCCGTTACTTTAATATTCTGATAACATTTTTTGACCTCAAAGAGCTTAGGAGTAACCGTACGATCAGCAAAAAGCAATCCGTTGCCACTAAAGTTGCCGTCATGAGGCGATTCACCAAAGTCCCCGCCATAAGCGAGATATTCAATTCCTTCGGAGGTGTGGGTCCGAATGGCTTGATCTACCCAATCCCAAATGAATGCACCTTGAACAATGTCATATTTGTCGAACAAGTCACAGTATAAGTGCAGCCCACCGCATGAATTGCCCATGGCATGACTGTATTCGCAGAGGATATAAGGCTTCTTCGGATTATTAAGCGCATATTTTTCAACATCCTGCGGTTTAATGTACATAGTAGATTCTATGTCACTTGCTGCTTCCGATTCTCTACAGTGAAAGATCCCCTCATAATGAACTGGCCGCGAAGGATCGGTTTCTCTCAGGTAGTCGTGCATAGCGATAAAATTGTCGCCTCCGAAAGATTCATTGCCGAGAGACCAAATGATGACAGAAGGGTGGTTTTTGTCCCTTTGCATCATGGAGTTGCAGCGGTCAATGACATTGGCCCGCCATTCCGGTTTGCTTCCAGGAACATTCCCGTCATTCAATCCTTCTTGGCTGTATGCCCAAGTGCCGTGCGTTTCCAGATTGGTTTCGTCAATTACATATAATCCGTATTCATCACATAACTCGTACCAGACAGACTGATTCGGGTAATGGGAGGTTCGAACGGCATTAATATTATGTGTTTTCATTAATTGGATGTCGCGCAGCATATCTTCTTTGGCTAAAGCACGACCTGTGTCACAAGAGAACTCGTGGCGATTGACGCCCTTAAGCACGATTCTTTTGCCATTGATCTTCATAAGTCCGTCTCTAATCTCAAACTTGCGGAATCCAACCTTACAGCTGACCGTTTCTTGTGTATGCCCGTTGTCGTCATTTATAGACAGGACTAAGGTATAAAGATAAGGGGTTTCAGCACTCCATTTAAATGGCTGCTCAACCGGGGCAGAAAGCTTGAGTTGCTGGACGCCTTCTTGCTCAAAGGAACCAGTAGTGGAGATAGGAGTCTCCCAAACAGGCTGGCCATCTTTATTGTAAAGCTGCATTTGCAGTGTATATGGGCTTTGCTCGTTAAAGTAATTTTCCACCTTGATATCTACATTTAAATCCGCATGTACGAAGTTTTCATCCAGGTCGGTGTGGACGAAGTAATCAGCAATATGAACGGAAGGCGCCGAATAAAGATAGACTTCCCGAAAAATACCGCTAAGGCGCCAGAAATCCTGATCCTCTAGCCAGCTGGCATCACACCAACGATAAACCTCGACAGCTAGTTTGTTGTCCCCTGCAACTAAATATGGGGTGATATCGAACTCTGATGGAGTAAATGTATCTTCACAGTACCCGACAAGTTCACCGTTTACCCAGACGTAGAAAGCGGATTCAACACCCTGAAAGCTTAGGTACACCGGTTGACCATTCCAAGACTCAGGTACAGTAAAGGTTCGTAGATAAGAGCCTACTGGATTATATTTTGTTGGGGCAAAGGGGGCTTTAAGCTCTGGCTCGGATTCCGCCCAAGGATACCGGAGATTTGTATATTGTGGATAGTCGTAACCTTGGAACTGCCAGTGGGACGGTACAGGAATTGTATCCCAAGTACTGCAATCGAAATCGGCTTTATAGAAATCCACAATTCGTTGATCCGGTGTTTCGGAAAAAGCGAATTTCCAAAGCCCATTGAGGGTTTGGTAGAAAGGTGAGGTTTCTTTATCGTTAGTTAGCGCTTGGGATAAACTACGGTAAGGGATCATGGAGGCATGTGCATCCAATCGATTCAATTCAAAAGTCTCTGGGTTGTTATTCCATTCCGGATAACCGTTAGCAGGTGGCTGGTAGACAAACTTTGCTCGCATGAGTTGATCTCCTTTATAATCATTGTAATGTTATTATATTCATATTATAAGTTGAAGTAATGTTAGGATAAATAAAAGAATTTTAGTCCCAGATAACAAAATATGAAACGAGGACTTATTTATGGAGAGCAAAATTATTTTTTGCCAAACAGAAGATGTAAGCATGCTGCCGCTTTATGCTACAACCCTTGGATTTTGGGAGCATCAGCCAGAAACTATACGTCCTGCAGGCTTTCCAGACTATCAAATACATCAGATTCACGAAGGTAAGGGTGAGCTTATCATTCATGAGAGCCGATATCTCGTGGGGCCAGGTGATGTGTTCTTTTTGTTCCCGGATATTCCTCATTCGTATGCCCCTATCAGTGGGAAGGAGTGGAAGGTATCATGGGTCTCGTTCAATGGCAGAGAGGTTGGTCAAATGCTGCTCTATGCGGGCATCCGCGAGTCTGGTCCTGCTAGATTAAAAGAAGATCAATGGCTCAATCCTCTAAAGCAAATCCTTATGCTGCCAGATAGCAATGAGCTGGAAACCAATTTAGCACGATCAAAACATCTTTACGCATTGCTTCTGGATTTAAAAAGAAAGCTAGTATCGCCTCTAAATGAGGCACATGAATTGGAGCGAATCAAACCGGTGCTGCGTTATATAGAGAGCAATCTGCATAGGACGCTTCCTTTAAAGGAGCTGGCGGAGATTATTTCTGTATCGCCACAGTATTTATGCAGGCTTTTTCAAAAAACAATTCATGATCGACCTGTAACCTATATCAATAAGCAACGTATCAATTTGAGTAAACAGCTTATGTTTAATGGACGCGATAAAAAAATGTATGAAATTGCCCAGCTAGTGGGCTTTGATAATGCTAGTTACTTTTGTTTGGTGTTTAAAAGATTGACAGGGATGAGTCCTGAGCAATTTAAGCAGCTGCATGGTTTGGATTAGATAAACGCTTACTTGTTACCGTCTAGCACAACATGATATAGTTTACTTGAGTTCCTGCGATGTTTTTTTTACTGCTTAGCCCATACTTTTACTGCCACAAGAATTCAATACATAGAACCAAATTAACGATCTGAAATGACGAAAAGCATCAGGAAGGAGACATCATTTTGAATGAGAAGCTAAAGCAAGCCTATGAGCGTTTGAACTTGCCTGAAGACGTTACCCGGGAGGAATTGAACAAAAGGTTAGATATTCATTTGAAACGCCGTCGATCGAATTCGACTGAAGATGAGGTCGCAGCTTATGAAGAGGAATTCCGCGCTTACAAAACCATCCTAGATGGCTTGGATCAGAAGGAGATTCAGGAAGCGGAGGACAAGCGCCTGGAGAAGTGGGGAGCCATGTCCGGCGTAGCACGTAAATCGGAGAATTTCTTTCGGCTCTACAAAACGCACACTATTATTTCTATTATCGTGCTGCTAGTAGTTATCTTTGGGGGGAAAGCGCTCTATGATCAGTGGCAGGAAAGAAAATATGAAGCTACGCTCCCACCGGTAGATGTTCGAATCATGTTCCTAGGCAACTATGAATCTCAGGACTCGTCAGGTAAGAATGAAGAGCTAAAACAAGAGATTATCAAACGTTACCCGACCTGGAAGAGAGTGGAGGCAGAAATCGTTTATCTACCCTCAACAGGTGGGACGGACGGTGGAGTCTTGGATATGAGCTATATGCAGCGGGCTATGGCGATGCTGGCAGCCGACCATCCGGATATCCTGATTATGGATGATGCTACTTTTGAATGGATTGGCCAGCAGTCGGGACTGCAAAATCTGGAGTCGTTTATTAAATCCGCAGGACTTCCTCTGGACGATAACCGTTTGAAACGTATGACTAACCCGGAGAGTGGTCAAGAGCTGATTACTGGCATAGATATCACAGATACGGATTTTGCTACAGAACTCCCTATCCATTCTAACCAGATGATCATCGGAACGTTAGGGCAAGATGACAGTAAGACTAAATCAACTGATTTTGTTGAGTTTTTACTTAAACAGATCACTAATCAATAAATTAATAGGGCCGATGTTGTATGGATGTTCATACGACATCGGCTTTTTTATGATCTGTAGAGCTTGCGGTACGCGATGGGTGTCTGGCCGACTATTTTTTTGAATACAGCGTTAAAGGAGTCGATGTCACGGTAACCAACTAACTCGGCAATCGTATTAATTTTATGTCCAGAAGTACGCAGCAATTCACAGCTTTTATGCATTCGCAGATTCTTCAAGTAGGTCCCAAAGGACTGGCCAGTATGCTTGTGGAACATACGCTGAAGATGCCTGCTGCTCCACTGTGTAATACGGGCTAATTCGGCAAGTGTAATCTTCTCCGACAGATTATGCTCTAGGTATTGAATGACTTGCGTGAAGTCAGCCATATCCATCGTAGATTTGTCATCTTCTCCGTATTTTTGCCTGTACACTGCTATGATTAATTGACTCAGCAGGGTGTAAAGCATTGTTTTGGAGCCCATACCGGATACCGACATTTCATGATATAAATTCAGCATTAAGCGCTCAATAGAGCCATCTAGATCTGAGACGGAAAAGTAAGATGAGCTGCTACTCCCAAGAGTGGTTAGGTGCTCCCGGATAGATGGCTCTTGAAGGACGATATTTAATTGCTCCACCATTTGCATATCAAAAAGGCAATTATAGACGATCAGGCGATTCCCTAAAGTATCAGAAGATGCTGGACGGAACACATGGGGAGCACCTACAGGAATCACAAACAGCATTCCTTTTCTAACGGGAAAGATCTCATTTTCAAGGTGATGAAAACCTCTTCCTTCAGCTACATAGCAATACTCAATAAATTCATGTGCATGAAAAGGGGCATGGAAGTTCTCTGAATAGCGGTTAACCAGCAGATGCAGATCGTTTTGAAAAAAGACTTCATTTTTGAACAACTCGGTGGTTCGTTGCATATTGAATTCCCCTTTCCAGAGTTATGGCATAATTGCAGGGATATGATGTCCTTATTACCGGGTGATGAAAGCGGTAACGCAGCTATAATTATAGGGCAAAGACTAATTTGTCGCTATAGAAGGAGGTTTTTATCTATATGTTCGCAATCACTAAGCTTCGTTGTGAGTACAAAGAAAATCCGCTAGGAATTGATGTGATCAGACCCAGAATCAGTTGGCAGTTAGTTACAGATGACAGGGACTGCATGCAGTCTGCTTATCAAATTCAAGTGGCTGAGAATATGCTTTTTCAAGGCAAGCTATGGGATACAGAGGAAGTAAAGTCTTCTCAATCGATCCATGTTGAGCTTGAAGGTCTGCTGCTGGAAGCTCGCACGCGTTACTATTATCGGGTTCGGGCATGGAATCAGAATGCAACAGACTCGGGTTGGTCTGAGGTTGCATTTTTTGAAACCGGACTATTAGATGCAGGGAATTGGCAGGCGGAGTGGATCAGCGCTCCTACAGCCTCTTTTTCAAAAGATTTTGAGATTTGCCCACAGCTTCGTACATTCGTGGATGTAAAAGGTCCAGTGGAAAGTGCAAGGATTTATGTTACTGCTTTGGGCTTGTATGAACTGCAGCTGAACGGAAGTCGGGTGGGAGATCATTATTTTACTCCAGGCTGGACCAGTTACAGTAAACGGCTGCAATATCAAACTTATGATGTCACAAAGCTTCTGCATGAAGGTGCGAATGCGTTAGGCGCACTGTTAGGCAATGGCTGGTACAGAGGGTATTTAGGCTGGGATAATCAAAAGGAGATATATGGATCAAAGACTTCACTTCTGCTGGAGCTTCATATCCGGTACGCAGACGGTTCAAATGAGCTTATTAGCTCAAATCAGAATTGGCAGGCTGCAAAAAGCGCAATTATGATGTCTGAAATTTATAATGGTGAAACCTATGATGCTCGGCTGGAGCTGGATATCACCGATCCTTCATCAGAAGGTTGGCATCCAGTGGAGATTATTAACTATTCCAAAGCGATCATCGTTGCCCAGGAAAATGTGCCAGTGACACAAGTTGAAACCTTGAAGCCGATTGCACTGCTGACTACCCCCCAGGGAGATAGAGTGCTGGACATGGGCCAGAACATGGTAGGGTGGTTAAAATTTAATGTAAAAGGTCAATCTGGTCAGGCGGTAGAACTTCAGCATGCTGAAATATTAGACCGGGACGGAAATTTCTACACGGAGAATATGCGTAAAGCGAAACAGTGCATCCGCTATACTCTGAAAGGTGGAGAGCAAGAGACGTATGAACCACACTTCACTTTCCAAGGTTTTCGGTATGTGAAGCTTAGTGGGTTCTCAGCAGATCTTCAACTAGAGGATTTCACAGGAATTGTGATGCACTCCAATATGGAACGTACGGGTGATTTTCAGTGCTCAGATCCACTTGTGAATCAACTGCATCACAATATCCTGTGGGGGCAAAAAGGGAATTTCCTCGATGTGCCTACTGATTGTCCACAGCGTGATGAGCGGCTCGGCTGGACGGGGGATGCTCAGATGTTTGTCCGCACAGCCTCTTATTTGATGAATACGGCACCATTCTTTACGAAATGGCTGCGGGATTTGAAGGCAGACCAAACCCCTGAGGGCGGCATTCCGTTTTTTATTCCAGAGCTGAGAGCAGCTCCTCCTGGCGACGGAGATACTAACCATTCTTCTGCGGCCTGGGGAGATGCAGCTACGATCTGTCCATGGACAATCTATGAAATGTATGGCGACAAAAGGCTGCTTGCAGAGCAATACGAGAGCATGAAACAATGGATTTCTTATATTTATGCACAGGGAAGCAATCCCTATCTATGGAATACTGGGTTTCATTTCGGCGATTGGTTGGCGCTTGATTCCAAGCCAGACAGCTATGTAGGGGCTACAGATCGGGATTATGTCGCCACCGCTTTTTATGCCTATTCTGTTTCTCTGACTTTGAAAGCGGCAATAGCCTTAGAAAAATCGGAGGACGTGGACTATTATAGTGAGCTGCACGCCAAAATTATAAAAGCATTCAGTGATGAGTTCATAACACCTGCGGGAAGGTTATCCGTCTCTACACAGACTGCACAGATATTAGCCTTACGTTTCGATCTTGTAGAAGGGGTCGCCAAAGAACGTGCAATTCAGAAGCTCACTGAGCTGCTTGCTGAAGCTAAGGATCATCTGACTACTGGATTCGTGGGCACACCTTATCTGAATCCTGTGCTCAGCGAGATTGGAAATAACGAACTCGCGTATAAGCTTCTTTTTCAAAAGGATTATCCATCATGGCTGTATCAGGTGACGAAAGGTGCGACGACGATTTGGGAGCATTGGGATGGGATCAAGGAGGACGGCAGCTTCTGGAGTGCAGATATGAATTCTTTCAATCATTACGCCTATGGCGCAATAGGTGAATGGTTGTATCGTTACGTTGCAGGAATTGGAACAGATGAGTTGGAGCCTGGCTTCAAAATCGTTCATATCAAGCCACAGCCAGGCCCCGGTCTGGATTATGCAGAAGCTAGTCTTGAAACCATGTACGGAAAAGTGGAGTCAGCGTGGCGGCGATCAGAGGATAATGGAATGGTGATCCACGTTACGATTCCTGCCAATACCAACGGTATTGTCGTTCTGCCTGGAGCCAATCAACTAGGGTTATTAGAAAATGGAGTTCCTGTAGAGCAGTCCAGAGGCGTGCACAGCATCAGCTTGGTCGATAACGGAGTGAGACTCGAAATAGGTTCGGGCAGCTATCAATTTACGTATTCTTTATAACCTATACTAGGGGGCTTCCTAGTGTGAACTGACATCGAGGGGTATTCGGTGTCAGTTTTTCGTTTTCGAATTGACGAATGTAGAGAGGAGTTATTATAATGATTTATATTGATATGAACTAAGTAATATAAATATAAATCAAATTGGAATTCACAAGGAGGAAGACAAAAGAATGAAAACAGAAGGAAAATTGACGATACATACGCAGCAGCGGGGGGCGGAGTTAGGCGATCTATTCGGTATTTTCTTCGAGGATTTGAATCATGCGGCCGATGGTGGGCTTTACGCTGAGCTAGTTCAGAACCGATCTTTTGAATTCGACCCGATTGACCGGGCAGATTATCATGCGCTGATGGCTTGGGAGCCTGTAGAACGTGGAGATGGAAAGGTGAATATCTCTGTAGAAGACAGCAAGCCCTTAAATGATCGTAACCAACATTATGTTGCCATCGATATTGTGGCTGAAGGTGACGGCGTTGGCCTGATGAATCTAGGCTTTAACAGTGGTATTCCGGTAAAAGAAGGCGAGAATTATAACTTCTCGGTGTATGCCCGCCGGGAGACAAGCTTTGATGTGCCGCTTACCGTAAACATCGAAAGCACAGACGGCACCATTCTTGGTGAAGTGGAAATAGCCGTTAGCAGCTCGGAATGGAACCGATATGAAGCCGTTATCACAGCTAATAGCACTGACACAAGCAGTCGTCTTGTAATCGTTACCAAAGGTAGCGGGAAGGTATATCTGGATATGGTTTCTCTGTTTCCTGAGAAGACCTTTAAGAATAGACCCGGAGGCATGCGTGAAGATATTTCGCTGCTGCTCGCTGATTTAAAACCTAAATTTATGCGGTTCCCAGGAGGATGTCTGGTGCATGACGGTTCCTTGGATCCAGATGACAGAGACTCCATGTACAGATGGAAGAATACGATTGGGGATGTTGCACAAAGACCGGCAAGACGCAATAACTGGTCATATAATCAGACGCTTGGGTTAGGTTATTATGAATATTTTCAGTTCTGTGAGGATATTGGAGCTAAGCCGATCCCCGTTCTTCCGGGCGGCTATGACCCGCATCATAAACGGATGGTCCCGCTGGATGAATTAACGCCTTGGATTGAGGATGCTTTGGATTTAATTGAATTCGCCAAGGGGGATTCTTCCACGAAGTGGGGAGGCATTCGTGCAGAACTGGGTCACCCCGAGCCTTTTGGGCTGGAGTATGTCGGCATTGGGAATGAAGAGGTAGGCGCACCCTTTTTCGAGAGATATCCTTACTTTCATCAAGCCATCAAAGCAAAATATCCGGAAATCAAGGTCATTAATTCTAGTGGCCCGTTCTCTGCCGGCCAGGAATATGAACGGGGCTGGACGTCGGCAAAAGAGAATAAGTCTGACCTCGTAGACGAGCATTATTACTGTACACCTGAATGGTTCCTGGCTAATCATCATCGTTATGATGACTTCAAAGCGGATGAGCCAAAGGTATTCCTCGGTGAATATGCTTCATGGGGCAATACCTATTACAATGCATTAGTAGAAGCAGCATTTATGACAGGTCTGCAAAATAATGCTCATGCCGTTGGCTTAGCTTGTTATGCTCCAATGCTCTGTAATGTGGATTATATCAACTGGAAGCCGGACCTGATCTGGTTCAATAATCATGAAGTGTACGGAACGGCAAACTATTATGTGCAAAAGCTATTCATGAACCATCAGGGAGATCATTTGCTGAAGATGGAAGCAGATGGCTTCACGGCAACGAAGGAAAGCAGAAAGGAAGCGATCACTGGAGCCATCAGTTTCGGTGTGGATGCCTCTGCTGCTCGTTTCTCCGAGATCACATTAGTCAACAATCTTACGGGAGAAGTGAAGACGTATTCTGACTTATCAGAGGAGGTTTCAAATCTGCCTGACCCTGCTCAGAACAGAACGGCTAAACGGACACAAGAGCTTGGTGAGACAGAGTGGGAAAACTATACTTTGCATTTTAAGGCTACACGAACCGCAGGAAATAAAGGGTTTATCTTCTATTTTGGTAAAGCGGATGATCAGAATCATTTGTACTGGGAGCTGGGTGGCTGGCAGAATCAGGATTCGATTGTGGCCTCAATTATCAACGGAAGAAATTCTGTTCTGACGCATGCTATGTTTACGGTTGAAACAGATGTAGAATACGATCTTAAGTTAGAAGTAGTGGGCAGACATATCCGTACTTTTATTAACGGAGAACTGGTGAATGAGACAGAAGATAAACTTCCGGTCATTGAACCGCTGTATTACACGGCAAGTGTGGAAGATTTAACGGGGGATATTATCCTCAAGACAGTAAATGTACAAGAGAACAGTGTTTCTGCAAAGGTTGTACTGGAATCTTTGGTAAAAGAAGCACTGACCATCGAAGTCTATGAAATGTCGGGATACCAGCTTGAGGACGAAAATAACTTTGAGAATAAGCAGCGGGTCTCTCCGAAACAAACCAGCTTTAAGACAGAAGGAAGCAGCTTTACTTATGAATTTCCGAAGCAATCCGTGACAATTTTCAGAATGAAATAACGAAGACGCCCCCATGAATCTAAGGCTTATTAAAGATTCATGGGGGCGTTTCTATGACTATTACAAGTTAACTTAGCCGTTCACACGCAGTCGAATCACATTCCAGGAAGCTTTTGCGAGAAGGGCTTTTACATGTCCACCCTCAACAACGGCTTTGCCTTGGCTAGGCATCACATTATGTGGATTGGATTTGGTATTTACAGCTTTAATATCTTCATGTTCCAGTACAATATGCTCAATAATGTTTACGGAACTGAAGCTGCGCAGATCCACGTCGAGCTCTAGTCCTTCGGATAAATGGCGGTTTACAGCGAAGACGGTTACTTCATTCAGTTCCTCGTTGTATACACTAATGGCTTCCAAATAAGGCACATCAGTGAAATCTTTGGAATCGTATTTAGGGCTGGAAATCAGCGGGTGAAGTACGGTTCCACGACCATAAAGGGAAGCATGCAGGTACGGATAATAAGTAGTCTGCAGCCAAAGCGGTCCGCCATTTTCAGTCATAATTGGGGCGATAACATTGATCAGCTGCGCTAAGCAGGCCATTTTCACACGATCAGCATGCTTCAATAATGAAATAAGACAGCAGCCCACAACAAGTGCATCTTCAAGTGTGTACACATCTTCGAATTCTGGCGGTGCGATCTGCCAGTGTTGTTCGGCACG
Organism: Paenibacillus sp. FSL H3-0329; assembly: GCF_037963285.1. Classification (NCBI taxonomy): domain Bacteria; kingdom Bacillati; phylum Bacillota; class Bacilli; order Caryophanales; family Paenibacillaceae; genus Paenibacillus; species Paenibacillus sp. FSL H3-0329. Next base: position 2,568,822 of record NZ_CP150150.1, read on the forward strand.
GCTGCTGCCTTGTGATTTCCATACATTCCATTCATCGAGCGACAGATTTATTTTCTTTTTGCTCTTTTTCTTCGCTTGAACATAATCACAGGTGGCAGCCACACTGCTGATGAAATGATCCAAATCCATGGAGCGGGCTAGGAAGTTAGGCGTGTCGTCATTGTTGTTATTGTAGTACGTATGCAGTGATAAATAATCCACATTATCATAAGAAAGATCAAGCACGGTAGCTTCCCACTCGGCAAAAGTGTCCATGCCGCTGCCGGAGCTGCCACAAGCCACAAGCTCAAGCGTTGGATCGACCCAGCGCATAGCTTTTGCAGTTTCGTTCGCTAACCGGCCATATTCGACCGCGGTTTTAGCTCCAATCTGCCACGGACCATCCATTTCATTTCCGAGGCACCAGGTCTTAAAAGCGTGGGGCTCTTTATACCCATGAGAGATCCGCAGGTCACTGTAGTAGGAACCGGAAGGATGATTGCAGTACTCTACTAGATTTCTAGCTGCATCGATGCCGCGTGTTCCAAGGTTAACTGCCATCATGACTTCGCTGCCTACGAGCTTAGCCCAATCTGCAAATTCGTTGGTACCCACTTGATTGGTTTCTGTGGTCCACCAAGCTAATTCAAGAGATTGCTTGCGTTCATGCTTGGGTCCAACCCCATCTTCCCAATTGTAACCGGATACAAAGTTTCCTCCAGGATAACGGATGATAGGAACGTTTAGGGCACGAATAGCTTCGATGGCATCGTTCCGAAAACCATTCTGATCCGCAGTAGGGTGACCCGGGTCATAAATCCCACCGTAAACTGCTCTTCCTAAATGTTCGATAAATGAGCCGTAGATCCGCGGGTCTACTTCAGCTAGTCTGAAATCTTTGTCAATAATCATTGTCGATTTAATCGGCATGAGTGTACAGCTCCCTCTAGTTGAATTAATGATTTCACTAATTAAGTAATTGTTTTATGATTACATGATACTGATTTTAGCTTATAATAAGCAATGAATTAATTTAGGATTCGTTAAAATACTAATTCAATAAGCATAGGAGACGTTGAAATGTACTTAACCACAGATTCTGAATCTTTGCAGGTGTATGAAGCACTGGCAAGTGAAGTTAGGCTGCGAATTATTGAACTTCTGGACCGCAGAGAGATGCACATCAAAGAGCTGGCAGCGGAGCTCTATCTTAGTAGTGCAATTGTTAGTACTCATGTAGCAAAGCTGCAAAAAGCAGGCCTGATCAGTTCTAAAATGAGACGAGTAAATGGAGGGACCTATAAATATTGTTCTTTGTCTGCGAATTACCTGCAGATTAAATTATCGGGCTCCCGTGGAGTTGCCAGAAAGGTGGTTGAGGTGTCTATCCCTGTAGGGCAATATACCGATATTCAGGCTTTACCTACCTGCGGGATTGCTACTACTGAGAAACTGATCGGCTATTATGATGATCCACGTTATTTTCTGGACCCGGAACGGGTGAATGCCGGCATTGTATGGTTTGCGAAAGGTTCTATCGAGTACAAGATTCCAAATTATCTATTTCAAGATCAAGTGGTGCAAGAGATTGAGATTTCACTGGAAATAGGTTCCGAAGCTCCACATGTAAATGAGAAGTGGCCGTCGGATATCGGCTTTATGATGAATGGACAGGATTTAGGAAAATGGACCAGTCCGGGCGACTTTGGCCTCACTAGAGGACGATTAAATCCCATTTGGTGGCGTTCGGATGTTAACCAATATGGTTTGCTGAAGGTTCTGCGGATTAATGCAGGTGGAACCTTTGTGGATGGGCAGCAAATCTCAGATATTACCTTAGAGGATGTACGAGTAGAGCAGGATCAGTGGACCTTTCGTTTAACGGCAGAGAATAGCGGACGGAGAAGAGGTGGACTAACCATATATGGCCGTGGATTTGGGAACTACGAGCAAGACATTATGTTTAGAGTGTATTACGAATGATTTCGAGTTTACAGGTAAAGTGTTTATAAGATTCTGTAGAAAATTTAAGCTTGTGTACCAATTATTACCTCTGATAAAATAAAAATAAAAAATATATTGTAATGAAAACGTTTTTATGTTAATTTAAATCTATAAAAACGTTTTTATTCGTAAAGGAAGATTGAATCATTATGGAAAAGGTAACGATCAAAGATGTTGCCAGAGAGGCTGGAGTCTCCATTTCTACGGTTTCCAACGCGTTAAATGACGTAGATGTATTGAACCCGGAGACGAAATCACATGTTCTTAAGGTTGCGAAGCGATTAAACTATGTTCCTAACCTGAACGGTAAGCTCCTTAGGAACGGGAAAACCAAAATGCTGGGTTTTTTCACAACAAGTGTGTCGGGTCCATACTTCTATAAGCTGGTTGAGTCCATGTCGCGTGAATGTGATCGGCTAGGTTACGGGCTGAATGTATTTGTTACCAAGGATAAACAAGTGATTATGAGCAATATTCTAGGCCGGCGAGTGGATGGTGTCATTATCTACGAGGAGCTGAGAATAGACGAAGAAGAAATTGCTGCAATGGTGAAAGACAAGATCAAGGCTGTATTTTTGGATCGACCGCTTAAGAACGACACGATGGGAAGCGTGATTTTTGATTCCTTTGAAGCGGGGTTTGAAGCGACCAAATATTTAATCAGTCTAGGGCATAAAAAGATTGCTTACATATCTGGTGTGGATGAGATGTACGACAGTGTTCAGCGGAGAGAAGGATACTTAGCTGCTTTGCGTCAGTATCAGCTACCCACGCATGAAGAGTATATTATACAAGGGTATTTTGAAGAAGAAAGCACTTACAACGCTATAAAATCTTTTCTTCATTATAGTCCTGATAAAATACCTGATGCCTTCTTGGCAGGGAACGACTTGAGTGCGATTGGATGTATTCAAGCTTTGAAATCGCATGGATACGAAGTTCCGCTAGATGTTAGCGTTATGGGGTTTGATGATATTGATATTGCGCAGTATTTCTCACCACCTTTAACTACGGTAAGAAATCAAATTGCTAGACAAGGTATTTTGGCTATTAATCACCTAGTTCGCATGATCCAGAAGAAGGAACAGGGCGAGATGATGAAATTGGCGGGTGAATTAGTCGTAAGAGGTTCTAGTCAAGTAAAGATTGGTCGGTAAGAACACATATATGTAATGGGTTCAAGATTTTACCCGATCATTTTTTATAATTTTGTTGTTTTGGGAGGGTTTTTTTTTCAAAAAAATAAAAACGTTTTTATTGTGTGGGGATCATGATTTGGAGGGGAGAAGAAAAAGTGGATAAATTAGCCGTAGTGCCAGCAAACGGAAAGAATCCAATGAGCGGGAAAAAGCCTATGGGGCAGAGGGTCAAAGAATTTGTAATTGATTACAAGAGACAATGGGAAATTCAATCCATGGTCATCCCGGGAATTATTTTTATGATTATCTTTTGTTTTATTCCGATTTACGGATTGACGATTGCTTTTAAAAGCTACACCGTAATTGATACGCTCGATTCTGCACCTTGGGTAGGGCTCGATAATTTCAGAATTATTTTATCTGATAAATATTTTTGGGACGCTGTAGTCAATACATTAGGGATCAGCTTTCTGAAATTAGCCATAGGGTTTGTTATTCCTATTATTTTATCCGTTATGATTTACGAATTAAGTGGCGGACGCTTTAAAAAGATAGTGCAAACCATCTCTTATTTACCACACTTTTTGTCCTGGATCGTTCTCGGCGGGATGCTGATTGCCTGGTTTTCCTCATCCGGTATGTTTAATGAGATTATGCTCAGTTTGGGACTGATTTCGAAACCGGTAAATATTTTGCTTGATGCGAATAAATACTGGTGGATTGCAACGTTATCCGATATTTGGAAAGAGGCTGGTTGGGGAACGATTCTCTACTTAGCCATTATGTCGAAAATAGATCCTACTTATTATGAGGCTGCCAAAATAGATGGCGCAAGTCGTATGAGACAAATTTGGAATATTACGCTTCCTAATATGAAGCCGATTATCAGTTTAAATCTGATTCTCACTGTAAGCGGTTTATTAGGATCAAATCTGGATCAAACCCTGGTATTGATGAATTCTCAGAACCGCGTTAAGGCGGAGGTCATTAATTCTTATGTGTATCGTATGGGTATGACGCAAGGTGACTTCTCTTATGCTACTGCTGTTGGTTTAGGTGTCTCCATCGTTTCAGTCATCCTACTGATTAGCGCCAACAAAGTATCCAGTAAATTAAATGATAATCAATCAGTTCTGTAGAAGGAGGCATTTCTGTGAATCGTACGGTGGCTAAAGAAGATCTCGATAGTCGAATCTTTAATACCTTAAATATTATCCTGCTCTGTATTTGTACAATCATTATTGTCGTTCCTTTATGGAATGTAGTCATATCCTCTTTAAGCTCGGGCAAGGCGCTTGCGGAAGGCGGATTCATATTTTGGTCTCCAGAGTTCTCCTTGGAAAATTATCGTGCTGTATTTCAAGATGAGACCATTGGTTTAGCATTCGTAGTATCGCTTGCCAAAACATTTATTGGTGTCATTACCCACGTATTCTTTTGTGCCATGATCGGTTATGGCTTGAGTAAGAAATACATACGTGGACGTAAGCTGTATGTTGCCATGGGTGTAATCACCATGTTTTTCTCAGGTGGAATGATCCCTACGTATTTATTGATTAAATCATTAGGCCTCTTAAACAGCTTCTGGGTTTATATTATCCCGGCCTTGTTCAGTTATTATGATGTAGTTATTCTAATGAACTTCTTCAGAAATGTACCGGATTCACTTGAAGAGTCAGCCAAAATTGATGGTGCAGGTGACTGGCGCATTTTCCTAAAAATCTTTATCCCTCTTTCCATGCCGGCTATGGCCACCATTGCGTTATTTAACGGGGTTGGGCAGTGGAACGACTTTATGACCACCAAGTTATATATTACCGATCAATCGCTCTACCCGCTGCAGATGAAGCTCTATGAAATCATTGTTCAGTCGCAAACACAATCCATGCAAAATGTGGGTGGATCTGCGATTATCGAAACTACGACTAAAGGGGTTCAACTAGCAACAATTGTCATTACAACTTTGCCGATTGTTGTGATGTATCCAATATTACAGAGGTACTTTATCTCAGGCATGATGATGGGGGCGGTGAAGGAATAGTAAGTAAATTTCCAAGTAGTGAATACTTACAAAACATTTTAGGGGGAAATAAAAGATGAACAAAGCATTTGGGAAAAAAGGACTCAAACTTTGTACGGCACTTATGGCTGTTGTATTAGTATTTACAGGTTGTGGATCGAAAGGTAATTCTGACAGCTCCAGTAAAGAGTTAAGCTCCATTGAAGGCCGTTATACTATAGATCCGGAAACACCGGCATGGAAGCTGGATACAAAAAAAGAGACAACAGATCTGACTTGGTACGTGAATGCAGACTGGTGGAATACTGATTTCGGAAAAGACCTTGTCACCAAGAAAATTAAAGAGGATTTAAACATCAACATTAAATTCATTACAGGCGATGACACTAAGCTGAATACGATTTTTGCCGGCGGTGAAATGCCAGACCTGTTGACTATTTTTGATTCCAACTCTCCAGTCGTACAAAAAGCTGCTACATGGGCATTGCCTTTGAATGATCTGGCAGATAAATATGATCCGTATTTCAATAAAGTTGCAGAAAAAGATACGATGAACTGGTTCCAGTTAGCAGATGGCAAGACCTATGGATACCCTAACTATTCCAATACGCAAAACGATTATGATAGCGGTAACATCCCTGCTAAAACAGCCTTTGTCATCCGTAAGGATGTTTACGAGGCCATTGGAAAACCAAGCTTTGGAACTCCTGAAGAATTCAAGAGCGTTATGCAACAAATCAAAAAACAATTCCCGGACATGATTCCTTTTGGTTTTAACTCCATTGGTTCAGGCACTGGTTCTTTGGGAGATGTATTGGAGGACTTTATCGGAGTGCCGATGGAAACTGAAAATGGCGAATTCTACAACCGTAACCTGGATGAGGATTACTTGACGTGGTTGAAAACGTTAAATGAAGTCTACAGAAATGGTGACATCAGTGATGACAGCTTTGCTGATGACGGTACTGCCTTTGAAGAAAAAGTGAAATCCGGTAAATATGCAACAATACTTTTGGATGGAACACCGCAACAAAGTGGTAACCTGCAAATCTTCATGACAGAAAATCCAGGCAAGGAATATATCGCTATTGATGGCCCACAAAGTACTGTTGGACATGAACCAACGTTGAATCAATCCGGAATTACAGGTTGGATGATTAGCTATGTTACTAAAAAGGCTAAGGATCCTGCAAAAGCGATTCAAATTTACACTTATTTGCTCAGCGACGAAGGACAAAAGCTCATGAACTACGGTATTGAAGGAGAAACCTATAAAGTTAACGACAGCGGTAAAATTGAATTCTTGCCTGAAATCAAAGACCTGCAATTAAATAATGCCGATAAATTCAAAAAAGATTACCGGATGGGCGAATTTATGTTCTTTGGACATGACCGTGATAAAGCGCTGAGTAATGACGCATTCGCAGATTCCATTAAACAAATGCAAGAGTGGGGCAAAGGAAAGCTAAAACCACACTTTATTCTTGAAAACATTAACCCGGCTCAAGGAACGCCTGAAGCTCGCAGTCTTACTGCAATTGATACTACTTGGAACACTACGCTTGTAAGTATGATCCGCGCTAAAGACGATGCTACATTCGACAGCACCTTAGCTGCTTACAAAACATTTTTAAATGATAACAACTGGGATAAGATTGTAGAAGTTCGTTCTGAAAAAATGAAAAACAACAAAGAAAAATTAGGCCTTAAATAAGTTAGAAAATAGAATGTGGCCCCTTCACTGGGGCCTCTTCATAGAAAGATGGAGGGAAACAACATGCCAGAGCTTAAAATTTATCAATCCACCGGGGAGAATACATTGTTTGTAGAGCAAAGTCTGCAACAATTAACTCCAATTGCTGACGCAGAGGCGACCACTACTGTAACTATTGACGAGAATCAAACCTTTCAGGAAATGGATGGCTTTGGAGCATCTTTTACGGATTCATCCGCTTATTTGATTAATCAAGTCCTGGACAACGAACAGAAAAAGGAAGTCATGAGCAAGCTTTTTGACGCACAAGATGGAATTGGTTTGTCCGTATTAAGAAATCCAATGGGGGCATCGGATTATGCTAGAGATATTTATAGCTATGATGATAGACCTGCACAGGAAACGGATACGGAATTAACCCACTTCTCTATCGCACATGATGAAGCAGACATTATCCCTTTGTTGCAACAAGCTCTGGAAATTAACCCTGAGATCAAACTGATGGCTTCTCCATGGAGTGCACCAGGTTGGATGAAGACTAGCGGATCGATGATTGCTGGAGAACTTAAACAAGAATATTATCAGGCTTATGCCGATTATTTTGTTCGATATATTCAAGCTTTTGAAGGGCACGGATTGCCAACTTATGCTGTAACACCACAGAACGAGCCTTTATTTGAACCAAAACACTACCCTAGTATGTTAATGTTGCCTGAGGCGCAAAAAGATTTCATTAAAAACTACTTGAAGCCTAGCTTTGTTAAGCACAACATCGCTACAAAAATTCTCTGCTACGACCACAACTGGGATCGTCCAGATTATCCGTTAACCGTGCTCGATTATGCAAAAGATGAAGTAGATGGTGTAGCTTGGCACTGGTATGGTGGCAATGTATCAGCGCAATCAGAGGTTCTGAAAGCTTTTGCTGATAAAGAAGTGCATTTTACAGAAGGTTCTGGTGGAGAATGGATTCCTCCGTTTGAACAAGCCTTCTCCAATGTAATGAGAACAGGGATTGATATTCTTAGAAATCATAGTAAATCCTTTGTGTTATGGAATATGGCCTTAGATGAAAAGAACGGCCCAACCGTACCGGGTTTTGGCAAAAGTACTTGTCGTGGTGTTGTGACAGTCAACCAAGAGACCAAGGAGCTTACGTATACGCTCGACTATTATGCGCTGGCCCATTTCAGTAAATTTATTCGTCCGAAGGCTGTGCGCATTGACGCCTCCACCAATCAAGAAGTGATTCGTTCCGTAGCTTTTAAGAATACAGATAACTCTATTGCAGTTGTTCTGTTCAACGATAGTGAAAAGGCTGAGAATGTGGCTTTGAACTTGCCGGGAGCGGATGAATTATCTTTCCGTTTGGCGTCAAAAAGTGCTTTATCCATTTTGATAAAATAATTAGAGGACGTAGCTCAGAAGCACTCGAATCTTGATTCGGGTGCTTTTTTCATGAAAATAATCGTATAAAAAATCTATGTTCGGTAAGCATAGTTTTGAATTTACGGATTTTCAATAATAGTAAATAAAAATGGCAGTCCAGAGCTGATGTTCAGCGTCTGGACTGCCATTTATTTTTCTGTGTAATTGGATTGCGAGTTCTAACGTTCTAAACGGTAACCACCGTGAAATACAGGACCCACATATTCATTAAACGCAAATCCATTACGAATGGCTGCGGAGACAAAATCTTTAGCCTTTGCAACAGCTTCATGAACCGTTAAGCCATTAGCTAGACCGCCTGTAATTGCTGCGGCAAAAGTACATCCAGCTCCATGATTGTGAGCGGGTTCGATTTTGGCTGTTTGGAATACAGTGTACTCAGAACCGTCGAAGAAGATATCAATCGCTTGATCGCCGCCGAGTGCTTTGCCGCCTTTAACCACGACATTACGTGCACCGAGCTTATGAATCAGACGGGCAGCTTCTTTCATTTCCTCAAGGGTAGTAAGTTTGCCAAGACCTGAAAGAACACCTGCTTCAAACAAGTTTGGGGTGACCACAGTTGCTAGTGGTAGCAATAAGTCACGAATAGCCTCAGCGCTGTCAGGGTTCAAGACTTCATCTTCACCCTTGCACACCATAACTGGATCAATAACTACATTAGTCTGAAGATTTTCTTTGATCGCTTGCTCAGCAACGCGCACAATTTCAACACTTCCAAGCATACCTGTCTTCATGGCATTAACCGGGCCACCAGCGAAAATAGTTTTTAACTGCTCAGCAACAATGGAGGCATCAATTGGATAAACATTATGGTGCCATCCGTTGTCCGGGTCCATAGTAACGATAGTGGTCAAGGCACTAAAGCCGTAGGTACCATACTCTTCAAATGTTTTTAGATCCGCTTGGATGCCTGCGCCACCACTGGAGTCGCTGCCTGCAATAGTTAGAGTTTTAATAATTTGAGTCATGGTTACGTCCCCTTTATATATGTCTGAATTCATAAACAACGCATTGCATTGATTATAACAAAAAATAGCACCTACGTCTTTCTAAAAGCAAGAGCAAGGTTGAAAATACCTTCCTCTAAAAATTCCCACCCTTAGTCCAGCTTCTCTGCGTTTGGGTCAGCAATGAAGAGCGGTCCATGATTATCTGTAAAGAACTTCATGAGGGTCTCCACTACTTCCTGCTGTGGGGATGTTTGAGCTTGATGTATTCCGATACTGCGGAATAAATAACCCCATTCTCCCTTATCGTAATAGGCAGCACCCTCATTCTGATAGCCATTCGCGTCTGCTTGAAGCGTATATCTGACCGTTCTTGCTTCAGCTCCTGCAGTACCTAAAATATGCTGTTCGCTAAACTTAAGTGGATTATTAATCGTAAATCCCAGCGCGTCAGCCCATTCGGCTTTCTCCGGGAAATAGGCTCCGATTGCAGTGATGGCACAGCCTGTGCAAGTCCAAGCCGTATCTGAATAGTTCATGTTTTGTTCCGGATGGTTCGGATCCTGAAAGGTAACTCCATAAGAACCGTTAGCGCCGACAACCGCCGTAGCCTGCCATCCGGCAGGAGCAAGTAGAAGATAACCTCCACCGATATCAGGGCGGTAGACCAGCGTTGCTTCTACTTGGTTTTTCATGTCTTGAGATAAAGCAAAGGTCATTTCAGGTATGGGGGGGATTTCTGTGTTTACATATTCGCTGCCACTATCAATATTTAGCTGCGCGAGCGTGGTATGCAGTGGAATGATGACCTGCCCATTATCGGGATCACTGCTAGGAAATTCGAGCATTTTTTGAGTGGAGCTGGGTTCGTTATCTGCTTCCTTATTAGTTTGTGCGTTGGTGGACGGGGGTGGAGTGGTGGGCGTTCCCCAGTCAAGCCCTTTATATCCAATCAGCAGTACTAGTACAATTACGACGCACGATATTGAAGTTAAGATCCAGCCGTTTCTAACGCTTTTTCGTTTGGATTTCATATATGCTGTACCTCCTTTGATCTTACTTATATAGACCTAAGAATGGAGTGGAAAGTTTCTTACATAATCTTTATATTTCTGAAGTTCTTCATGATCGGGCGGGATAGAGCGGGAGTCCGTTTCTTAAACCCTGCATATCAATATAGAAAGAATTTCAAACAAAGCGTGTAGGAGGGCGAGTATGGTTACGATTAGTTTATGTATGATAGTACGAAATGAAGAAAAAAGCTTGCACCGATGTTTATCTACCATTGCAAGTCTCGTAGATGAAATTGTTATCGTGGATACAGGCTCGACGGATAAAACGAAAGAGATTGCGTTGTCCTTCGGAGCTTTAATTTATGATTTCGAATGGATTGATAATTTTAGTGCCGCACGTAATTTTGCCTTTAGCAAAGCTACTCAGGAGTACATTTTGTGGCTTGATGCGGATGATTATATAAAGGAAGAGGATCAGATTCTTTTAAAAAAACTAAAAGAAATCCTGCCGGGACATATTCACAGTGTGAACATGCAATATAATCTGGCTTTTGACGAAGCGGGAAATGTCACAGCTAGTTTACGCCGCAACAGGCTGGTTCGGCGCAGCTGCAACTTTCAATGGATCGGGCCTGTTCATGAGTATTTAGAGGTAAGTGGTCCTTCTTTTAGTAGTGATGTCTGCATCACACATGAGAAGGATAAGGAATACACAGATCGTAATTTGCAGATTTATCAAAAACGAGTTGCACAGGGTGAAGTGTTTTCGCCGAGAGACCAGTATTATTATGCGAATGAATTAAGAGATCATGCTATTAATGAAGAGGCTTGCAAATACTATGAGATTTTTTTAGCGGGTAGGCAGGGCTGGATTGAAGATAATTTCCAGGCTTGCCTAAAGCTTGCCGAATGCCGGGAACGGCTGGGGGATAAAGAAGGTGCTTTTGAAGCGTTATGTAAAACCTTGCAGTATGATAAACCACGTTCAGAGTTTTGTTGCCGACTGGGGGCACTTCTGCTGGAAAAAGGCCAGTTGCAACCAGCCGCATACTGGTATGAGCTAGCGATTCAGCTACCGCGGGATTACGATTCGATGGGGATGAAGAATGGAATCTTTTATACCTGGCTGCCGCATCTTCAATTGGCACTCTGTTATGATCGTCTCGGCCAACACGAGAAGGCGAATCATCACAATGAAACGGCGTTGAGTTTTTATCCATCCCATCCTAGTATGTTATATAATCGCACCTATTTCAAAAATCTGCTTGGCGATAAGTATGTAACGCTTCAGGCTTAATTTAGTAAAAGAGATGCCCCAGCCGTTCTGATTATGACTGCTGGGGCATTTATGTGTTTTTTGGAGCTTGCAAGATTACTGGCGGTGGGGAACCTTCCCGTGATCCCCGGCAAGCTTCGCAGATTCGATTAGATTTCCGCGTACGAAGTAGCTATCGGACTCAGCTGACCTTAAACGCTGCTTTATGCCACATTTGGAATTCTAACGGACCGCATAGTCGCTATTGACCTGAAACACACTCGATTTGGAGCAATATCACAGTAATAGTTGCACTGGAGTCCGAAACTGTGCTCAAAAGGCGATAAATGAGCAAATAGCGTCATCTGGGTCCGGAAGCAGGGAGCATCGCGGATGATTGCTGGGTGTAAGAGTAAAGTCAGGGGTGTAAGATTCCCGGCAGCGTAGGAGTATAGGTGTGGCGGTTGATCACTGGGCGCAAGAGTAAGCTCGTAGGTGGATCATTATCAGCAGCGTAGGAGTAAAGGTAGACAGTAATTAATATGCAGAAGATATCCCAAAGAGGGTAACCCAGCATCCATGAACTAGATGCTGGGTTACCCTCTTTTAGTAAGCTGGATTGTATTGTTGTTCCTTTTTATAATCGTTTGGAGGGAGACCTACCTCTTGTTTGAAAAGCTTGGAGAAATAGGAGTAGTTGCTATAGCCAACTTTGTTCGCGACGGTATATACAGACATATTTGTGGTTTCCAATAGATGTTTTGCAGCCGCGATTCGGACGTGGATGACATAACTGCCTAATGAAACCCCAGTTTCTCGTTTGAATATCCTTGCCAGGTAATCAGGATTGAGATAGACAATTTCAGCCAAATCATTTCGGGTCAGGTCATCGCCGTAATGTGAATGAATGTATTGTTTGATTTCTTCTGCGACGGACTTAGGCTGGGCAGCAAAGTCACGATATTTCATGGCTGTAGTGACAAGGTATTTAAGATATTCTTCCATATCCTCGATTGAATCCAAAGAGTGCATAGATAATTTATCATTAGTTTTGCCAGAGTATAATTTGTGTGATCTTATCCCTTTCAGGTTGAGAAATGAATAGACTAGCTGTACTACATCTAAACGGAACAAGCTAAGGACAGAGGTCTCAAGTGTTCTATTGTTAAGCATGACCTTTAAATATTGTGTAACTTCTTCAAGAAAAGCAGTGAATTTATTCTGATTCAGCAGTTCTTCCAAATAGGCAAGATCCGGTGGCGTATAGCCCGGTTTATTTTGATGCAGATAAGCCTCCACCAAAAAGGTCTGATTTCTGCATCTCGTAATTTCTTCATCCATAGTCAGGGATTGTTTTAGAACATTCCCTACATTACTCAGTTTATCGTTTAAACCAATATTGCAGCAGACATCACATTTTAAATAAGGATTCGCCTTTTGAATAAAAGAAGCACATAATGCTTCAAGCAGTTGCGTATCTGGAGCCTGGTTCCATTTTAATATGGCGATCCAGTTATAATCTTTGTATTCCAGAATGCTTTCGATGGTAAAACAAGGGTGCTGAAACAATTCGTACAATACATTTAGCAGGGCAAAATCAAACAGATCCTTTTCTTCTTTTCCCATACTGCCATTGTAAGGGAATAAGTTAAATATCAAAGGCTGTAGGGTATCACTCATTTGATAGGAGAGGTTTTGTTCTTCAATGGCATGTGTGATGTCTGACAATTTAATGGGAAATGATGTACTGCCACTAACTAGCTTCCGCCAAAAATGCTCAAGAATCTTCGCCTGATTTTTTTGCCAAAAGTAACCGCCCTGAATGGCTTTTTCGTTTTTTTGCTGCTCTTTTGCTTGGGTAACCGCCTTATGGATGATCAACATCAGCTTGTCAAATTCAATGGGCTTAAGGAAATATTCAAAGCTCTGCAATTCGATTGCTTTCTGCGCATAGTTAAAATCTGCATAATTGGTAAGAAGAATAGTCTGAATACTATAATTTCCCTCGCGAATCCATGCTAGTAATTCCAGTCCGCTGCCCTGCGGCATTTCAATATCTGAAATCAGAATTTGAACAGAATGCTTTTCTATTATTTCACGTGCTTGAGCGACATTATTAGCCGTATAAACAGTATCAATGTGTAATGATTCCCAATCAATTTTCTTTTGCAATGCGGCAATAACATAAAAGTCATCATCAACAAGCAGTACATTCATAGTTTGCTCTCCATTCATTTAGATTTATTAGGAAGCTTCGGAAGATATAAGATTACACTAGCGCCGCCGCTCTCCAAATTGGAGAAGGTAATGGTTGCTCTTTTTAAATATAGGTACTCTAATCTTTTGAGCGTATTCATAATGCCGATTTGCGTACCTTGGCTTTGATCCAAGGGCTCTCCAAGATTAAGTTTCTCTAACACCTGAGATGGAAAACCGGGACCGGTGTCGGTGAGCTGGATAACGAGCATTTCTTCTTCCTGATCCATCTGTAATCGTTGTACTGTAAGTCTGATCTCGGCTTCATGTTCGCGTGAAATCGCATATTTAATTGAATTTTCGATAAAGGTTTGCAGCACTAACGGTGGAATTTCCACACTGCCTGCCTGATCCTCTTGTTCGATGTAATAAATAAATGCGTCCTGATAACGTTGCTTTTGAATCTCCAAGTAGGTTCGGACATGCTCGATTTCATCCTCCAGCCGGACAAAATTCTCGCCATTCTGAAAAATGTAACGGAAATACTTAGAGGTAGACAACGTCATATTTTCAATTTCTTTATACATATGAATTTGCGCCATGCTATAGATGCTAGTCAGACAGTTTAAGAAAAAGTGTGGTTTAATCTGTAGCTTCATATAGTCCAGCTGTATTCTTTGTTTCTCCAGTTCCTGTTCGTACATAGCGATTTTAAAGGTTTTGATTTGTTCAACCAAGCCTTTAAACTGAGTGTTAGCCTGTTCCAGCTCTATAATCTCACTGCTTTTGAAATCTGCGGGTTGCCCAGACTCATTAATGAAAGCAAGGTTATCGGAGAAGCTTTGAATCGGACCTAACACTCTTTTTTTGAAAAAGAGCAGAACAATGCATAACGTGGAGGTCACAATGAAGAACAATAACATAATAAGCAGCTGGGCAATCATGATTTTTTCGAATATGCCATATTTAATGACCATTTTGGTGCTGAAGGTGGTGTCTGAGAATGCACTGTTGATTGTTGTACGCGATTGCAAAAGATTAGAGAATCCCCCATTTTCCGTTATTAGCTTTCCGCTATTGGAGATCGGACTAGTTAAAGGCTGTTCATTCTCATCTACTAGAGAAACATAACCATTGGCGCCAAGATTAATTTGGCGTAGCGGCCGGATCAGATTATCTGCGGAGATCAGTCCAATTAAATAGCGATTGTAATAGGGCACGATATTAATCACATAATAATGGTTGTTTACTAGAATAGGCGTCCATTTGGAATAAAACTTCTCGTACATCTCCTTATCATCAATATAAGAAATAATCTTTTTTTTCAGCTCCCTGTAATCCGTATAGGTTACGCTGATCGGTGCGCAATTCAAAAAATAGGTCTCATTTTTCAAATAGTAGAAGAAGTTATACTCATGCCCGTAGTTTTTTTGCAGCTCGGTAAAGCGTTTGAACAGATTATCATTTGCCTTTAAGAACTCGATACTGTTGACCCCGTAAGTATTCATCGTTAGTAAGCTCTCATCGTTCCCAAGCGTCCAGCCCATATAGTGATTAATGTAGGCAAAATCATGATTAATACGATTGATGTAAAGCGCCGCAGTATCCTGCAAATTTCGAGTGGACTGCTGCTTAACGATGGAAATGGAAGCGATGCTGATTCCTAAATCCAGAATAAGGACTGTGAATGAAACCAACATCATGACTTTTATATAATGGCGAATGGGGTAGGTTTTGTGTTTCGCTGTTTTTTTGATCATAAAATCATTATAAAACCTCTGCGTGAAAAAAACATAAGAACTCGCTAGCGATTTCCCTCAAAGTCCGGATAGCACATACAGAAGTCGGGATACTGTTATTAAATCTCCCCAAGTAGAGCATTTAGCTTTTGCATTTTTTGTAAGCGGATTCAAAGGTCTGGATAACCGTCTTAATGTGTCCGGAATACGAAAAAATAAGAAGTTATTATAAAGCTATTCAGATGCATTTTGATAAATTGAAATGGGGGATTAAGAGATGAGTCAACACAGTAAGAAAAAAACTGCAAAGAAATGGACTGTGGGTCTGCTGGCGGCTGCGATGGTATTTGGAATTGCTGGCTGCGGCGGTAACAACGGGAATAATGCAGCGACAAATGAAACGAGCAGCTATAACAAAGAAGGTCTGCCGATTGTGAATGAGCCTGTAACACTTAAAGTGCTGACTGTCCGTTGGGGGAGTATGGGGGACACCTTTACGCAAAACCAATGGCTGAAGGATCTGGAGAAAAATACGAATGTCAAAATCGATTGGCAAGTGATGTCCTCCAATGATTGGGGTGAGCAGAAGTCGATTATGCTGGCGAGTGGCACGCTTCCGGATATCGTCTTGGGAAATCAAACCTTTGGGGATGCCGATATCGTAAATAATCTAAGCTTTTTCCGGCCGCTTGATGATTATATTGAGCAAAATATGCCTAATCTCAAAGCAGCTATGGAAGAAACCCCAGAAATGAAAAAAATCAGCACATTTCCTGACGGGAAAATCTACTCCCTGCCAACAAGACTTCCTGCACGTCCAAAAAGCTCACGTCAGCCTGTGATTAACAAGACCTGGCTGGACAAATTGGGCTTGAAGGTGCCTGAAACGATTGATGAGCTTTATAACGTGCTCAAAGCTTTTAAAGAACAAGATCCGAATGGTAATGGAAAACAAGATGAGATTCCTTTTATTGAAATTGGTAATGACTTGATCAGTCCTTTCGGAATTGCCGATTTGAATAACAATAATATGATCATCAAGGACGGAAAAGCGATATATTTCCCTGTTTCAGAGGAGTTCAAAGAAGGTCTCAAATGGGAAAATAAATTGTATGCGGAAGGCTTGCTAGATAAAGAGGTATTCACTCAGGACGATACGATGAGATCGGCTAAGTTCCAGAATCCGGATGCTCCAATTGTAGGCTTTACGTACCAGTGGACTCCAGACGCCGTGTTTGGAAAATGGAGCGATCAATATGTGACGATTCCACCGATTGCCGGACCAGATGGTAAACGTTATACGATCGGAAATCCGATTGGGATGAATCTTAACCGTAATGAGCTGCTGATTACCACATCTTGCAAATATCCTGAGGTTGCTGCACGTTGGGCAGATCAGTTCTACACTGACGAAGCGAGCATTCAGAATTTCTGGGGTGCGATTGGAACGGTTATTAAGAAAAACGATGATAGCACTTATACATTGATGGATCCACCAGCTGGAACCAGCGCAGATGCTTGGTATTGGGATCAATCTCTACGTGATTTTGGACCGAAATATGTGAGCCCATCCTTTGAATCGAAAATCGTCCTGAACCCTGAAAGTGGAGATGGACTGAAGCTGCAACTGGATAAGCTGGGCAGTGAATATGTAACAACACCTTTCCCTAACGTAATGTACACTTCTGAGGAGTTCGAGGAGCTGCCAACCTTGACTACGGATATCGACAGCTATGTGAATACTATGCGGGCGCAATTTATTAGCAAAGGCGGAATTGACGAGGGCTGGGATGCTTATGTGAGCAAGCTTAATAAAATGGGACTTGAAAAGTTAGTTAAGATTCGCACGGATGCTTACACCCGTTATATGAACGTGAAATAACCTATTCGTCTTTCGAAAAAGGTGCTGCCCTACAGGATAGCTGTGGGGTAGCATTCTCTATTTTAAATAAGGAGGGGATGTCATGAAATCTGGTCCACTTCATTTCGGGCGGAAATTCGGACAAATCAAACAAAATTGGGGTCTCTATCTATTGCTTTTTCCTGCTGTAGTTCTGACGTTATTATTCGCGTACAAGCCAATGTACGGGGTGCTGATTGCCTTCAAGGATTATAGCCCTGCGTTGGGAATAGGGGGCAGCCCATGGGCTGGATTCAAATACTTCGAGAAATTCTTTCATTCCTATCAATTTTCATCAACGATTAAAAACACATTGATCATCAGTGTGTACAGTCTGATTACCTTTCCGATTCCAATTATACTGGCGTTGATGGTTAACCAGATGAGACCTAACCGGTTTAGACGTTTTTTCCAGACGGTGTCCTATATGCCGCACTTTATCTCCACGGTAGTAATGGTGGGTTTAATGATGATTTTGTTCTCACCTAGCACCGGACTGCTGGGCAATATATATAGTCTTTTTGGAAAAGAGGCTCCTGATCTGATTGGCTCCGCTGGATTATTCAGCAGTGTATATGTTTGGTCGGATGTGTGGCAGCATGTCGGCTGGGACAGCATTATCTTTATCGCTGCGCTCTCCGCAGTTGATCCTAGCTTGTACGAGGCGGCAACCGTAGACGGAGCAAGCCGGATGCACAAAATTCGTTATATCGATATTCCGATGCTGATGCCAACCGCGATAACCTTGCTTATTTTGCGGGTCGGTGGATTGCTTGGGGTTGGTTTTGAAAAAGTGTACCTAATGCAAAATGACTTGAACATCACTTCAAGTGAAATTCTTTCTACTTATGTCTACAAAATTGGCTTGCTCAGCAGTCAATACAGCTTTTCCTCGGCGATCAACCTATTCAACACCGTTATTAATTTTATTTTATTGATCATGGTCAATCAGATATCTAAAAAACTAAGCGAAAATAGCTTGTGGTAGAAGGGAGGAGAATTGAAATGGGAGGTTTAGAGACAGTTACTAAAGGGAATGTGGGGAAAATAAAGAAGAATCGTTCTTCGGATACTATAATGGAAATAGTGATGTATGTTATATCAGCACTTTTTCTAATTATCCTGATCTATCCGCTGTATTTTATCGTCATTGCTTCGTTCAGTGATCCTTCCGCGGTGGCGGGGGGGCAGGTTTGGTTATTTCCTAAAGGGTTCACCTTCGATGGTTACAAAGAGCTGCTGCGTCATGAAAATATTTGGATCGGTTACTGGAATACCATCATGTATACGGTGGTAGGGACGGCAATCGGTTTAATTGTAAATATTTCTGCGGCCTATGCGTTGTCCAGAAAGGATCTTGTGGGACGAAAATATCTTTCCCTGTTTTTCATCTTTACGATGTTTTTTAATGGGGGGTTAATTCCGACTTTTCTAACGATCCGTGATTTCCATCTGTACGATACATTTCTGGTGATGGTACTGCCTTTCTCCGTTGGTGTGTTTAACATAATCGTTGCCCGCACCTTTTTTCAGTCGAGTATTCCGGGAGATTTATGGGAAGCTGCACAGATCGATGGTTGTGGAAATCTTCGTTATTTTCTACAGATCGTTTTACCACTGTCGAAGGCGATTATTGCCGTGCTGGGTCTATGGATCGCCGTTGGTTACTGGAATTCATATTTTAATGCCTTGATCTATCTGAAAAATCCTAATATGTATCCTTTGCAGCTGATCCTGCGAAATATTTTGATTACCAATCAGATGCAGTCGGGGATGGGAACCGGGGAAGCTGCGCAAATCGCACTACGACTCGCCAATATGATGCGGTATTCTGTTATTATCGTGGCAACGGTTCCGATCATGTGCGTGTACCCTTTTGTACAAAAATACTTTAACCAAGGGGTAATGATCGGCGCAGTGAAGGAATAGTACATTCAGCTATTCTACTAACATTCGTAAGGGAGCAAGAACGTTATGAAAAAGCAACAAAAAAACAGGATATATAGAACAATCACCGTCATTCTTTTAGTGACAACGTTGCTTGCTAGCCTTACAGCTTGTAAAGGGAACAGTGGGATTAATTCTGTTGAAACTGAACCGGGTGAATTTAACAAAGAAGGATTGCCGATAGTGGATAAGCCGGTGACGTTGAAAGTACTCACTGTCCGGTGGGTCAGCATGGGAGATTCTTTTACCGAGAATCAATGGCTCAAGGATTTGGAGAAGAACACGAATGTCAAAATTGAGTGGCAGGTGATGTCCTCCAATGATTGGAGTGAACGGAAGTCTATTATGCTGGCCAGCGGCACACTTCCAGATATCATTTTAGGGAGTCAGACCTTCGGAGATGCGGATATCGTCAATAATTTAAGCTTATTTCGGCCGTTAGATGACTATATTGAGCACAACATGCCTAATCTCAAAGCAGCTATGGAAGAAACACCGGAAATGAAAAAAATCAGCACCTTTCCTGACGGGAAAATCTACTCGCTGCCTGCAAGATTACCCTCACGTCCTAAAAGCTCACGTCAGCCTGTGATTAACAAAACCTGGCTGGACAAATTGGGTTTGAAGGTACCGGATACGATAGACGATCTTTATAACGTGCTAAAAGCATTCAAAGAACAAGATCCGAATGGAAACGGAAAACAGGATGAGATTCCTTTTATCGAATTAAGTAATGATCTAATCAGTCCCTTCGGAATCGCAGATTTGAATAATAACTTCATGGTGGTCAAGGACGGAAATGCGGTTTATTACCCGATTTCAGAAGAGTACAAAGAAGGGCTCAAATGGGAGAGCAAATTATTTAAAGACGGATTACTTGATAAAGAAGTATTCACTCAAGACGAAACGATGAGATCGGCAAAGTTTCTAAATCCGGATGCCCCAATCGTAGGCTTCTCTTATCAGTGGACGCCAGACGCTATGTTTGGCAAATGGAGTGATCAATATGTGACCATTCCGCCAATTGCTGGACCAGACGGGAAGCGCTACACCGTTGGGAACCCGTATGGGATGAATCTGGAACGCAACGAGCTGTTGATCACCATATCCTGCAAGTATCCAGAAATTGCAGCACGCTGGGCGGATCAGTTCTATACCAATGAAGCCAGCATTCAGAATTTCTGGGGTGCCATTGGAACGGTGATTAAGAAAAATGACAACGGTACGTATACATTGATGGACCCTCCAACCGGCACCAGTGCAGATGCTTGGTATTGGGAACAGTCACTCCGGGATTTCGGGCCGAAATATGTGAGCCCAGCTTTTGAAAAGACCATCTTTCTAAATCCCAAAACCGGAGATGGGCTGAAGCTACAACTCGATAAGCTGGGAAGTGACTACACAACACCACCTTTCCCTAACGTAATGTACACTGCAGAAGAGTTTCAGGAGCTGCCGACCTTGACCACCGATATTGATAGTTACGTCAATACAATGCGTGCTCAATTTATAATCTCAGGTGATATTGACGAGCAGTGGGATGACTATGTGAAGCAGCTGCGGGGGATGGGCCTCGAAAAGATGGTGAAAATTCGGACAGATGCTTTCAGCCGTTATATCGGCGTTGAATAACAAGAAATGGGGTTTTTACTTGATGGGAAATACGATGAAAGAGCCAACCCCTTTGGCGACCCAATTAAAGCTGCGTTCTGAACCAGGCAGTAATGCTGACGCGATTATTCAGGGGGAGTGCTATCGGTTCACTGTCTTAACTCCGGAGCTTATCCGGATGGAATATAGTGAGGAAGGATATTTCGAAGATCGGGCGTCACAGACCGTTGTGAATCGCAATTTTCCGGTTCCAGAGTTCCGCGTAATGGATCTGGGGAATAAACTTGAGTTGATTACGGAGCGCCTGCATTTAACTTATGACAAGCAGCCTTTCTCCCGGCATGGTCTCAATGTTCGGGTGAGAAACGAAGCGGGTCACCTAATGAGTGTCTGGAATTATGGAGATACAGTCCAAGATTTGGGAGGGACAGCACGTACACTGGATAATGCAGATGGCGCCATTCCGCTGGAGCACGGACTGCTTTCACGTGCGGGGTATACGTTAGTTGATGATAGCACCTCCCTAGTACTGGAAGAGGATGGACGGGTAGAGCTACGGGCAATGGCTGGCCTCGATGTTTATTTTTTTGGATACGGTCATGATTATTTGCACTGCTTGAAGGATTTCTATCACCTTTGCGGTCGTACGCCCCTATTGCCACGTTATGCCCTTGGCAACTGGTGGAGCCGTTATTACCGATATTCAGAAGAAGAATACAAAGCGCTAATGGAGCGGTTTGAGCTCGAGCGAATTCCGTTTTCCGTCGCTGTTATAGATATGGATTGGCATCTCGTCGATATTGATCCGCAGTACGGCAGTGGTTGGACGGGTTATACCTGGAACCGGGAACTGTTTCCGGAGCCTCAAAGATTTTTGGCATGGCTGCATGAAAAAGGACTTCGAGTAACGCTCAACGTACATCCAGCAGACGGTGTACGAGCGTTTGAAGATCCTTATCTAGCCATTGCTGCGGAGATGGGTATGGACCCGGAAAAGGGTGATGCTGTAGAATTTGATATTACGGATCCGAATTTTTTGCGAGCATACTTTAAGTTTCTGCATCATCCGCTAGAGAATGAAGGTGTGGACTTCTGGTGGATTGATTGGCAGCAGGGTGGAGTGACTAAAGTACCGGGACTAGATCCGCTTTGGATGCTGAACCATTATCACTATCTGGATAGCGGCCGGCGAGGCAACCGGCAGATTACTTTTTCCCGTTATGCAGGTCTTGGCAGCCATCGTTATCCTGTGGGCTTCTCTGGAGATACCATTGTCACTTGGGAGTCGCTGGATTTCCAGCCTTACTTCACAGCCAACGCCGCTAACGTGGGATATGGTTGGTGGAGCCATGATATCGGGGGCCATATGAATGGTTATTTAGATGATGAGTTAGCAATGCGCTGGGTGCAATTCGGTGTGTTTTCGCCTATTCTGCGGTTACATAGTTCTGCTAGTGCCTTTAACAGCAAGGAGCCATGGCGATTCAATAAGATTGCGGAAGATGTGATGAAGGATTGCCTGCGTTTGCGGCATAGTTTACTTCCCTATCTGTACACGATGAATCGCTATGCCAGCCGCGATAGTCTTCCGCTAATCCGACCGATGTATTATCATCATGCGTTGTCGAATGAAGCCTATGAAGTGCCCAATGAATATTATTTCGGAACGGAACTTATTGCCTGTCCGATTACACAGCCGGTCAACCCAAAGGTAGGCGTTGCCGAATTTAAGGCTTGGTTACCTGAAGGGATTTGGATAGATTTTTTTAACGGAAGAGTGTACGACGGTGGCAGAAAGCTTTCTCTTTATCGCAATCTTGAGAATATCCCTGTATTAGCTAAAGCGGGTGCTATCGTGCCTATGGCAGATCTGACGCAATATACCTCTTCAGTGGATAATCCGGGGCATATGGAGGTCCGTGTATTTGCGGGAGGAAGGGGTCATTTTCATCTCTGGGAGGATGAGGGCGATACTGCGGAGGATCAGGATGATCAATGGTGTGATACAGAAATGATCCTGGAAATGGGGGATAGAGCCAGCTTCAAGATTCTCTCTGCTAAGGGAAATACAAAGGTTGTGCCTGAGCGGAGATCGTGGAAGCTGTCCTTTGTCGGTTTTGCTGATACGAAGGTACAGGTATTCGCTGGTGGCACAGAAATCGAAGCAAACATGGACTATGATGAGGCTACACATACGCTTACGATCATGATTTCGGATCAAGCGGTAGAGCATTCATTGGAAGTAACGTTCACAAATGCCCGGATTGCGGTGAATTCGGTAGATGATGAGGTGTTCAGCCTTCTGAACCGTGCGCAAATTCTTTTCCAATTGAAAGAGCAAATTTACCATGTAGTCAAAGCAGCAGTAACGCCGATGGCGGCCCTGGCTTCTCTTGCCTCGTTGGATCTTGAACATACACTGTATGGAGCGTTATGTGAAATACTGTCGGCAAGACTTTAAGCACTATTTCATTTAATTTAATAAAAAAGGAGGTTCTCTCTGTGCGCTGGCATAAAGAGAACCTCTTTTTTATTAGGAATGAACCGCTTCTACTTAATTAGCAGCGTTTGAATGGCATGAGCCGGAATCATGTTCTCAGCCAGTTCGTCATGGAAGCGCAGGGTGAATGGAAGCTCTTGCTCTGTGCGGTTCATAACGATAACAGCAATAGTGCTATCAGGGTTGCGGAAAGCTGTTGTTTCAAGCTTATCTGTATATTTGGAGAAACCAATGCGTTTAGCACCCGGACGAATATATTTACTGAAGTGCCCGATGTAATAGAATGAGCTCTCAAAAGTAATTTCATCGTTTTTGGTATCTCCGATAATTGGAGCGTCGCAGTAATTTCCTACATGATTAGGTCCACCTTGCTCATCCAAGACAATGTTCCAGTCTGTCCAGCTCGACATCCAGTTGTTCAGATTGCCGATGATATCATGTCCGTAACGTTCACCGGTGTTCCATGAGCCGAGATGAACGCCACCTTCTTGGCAGCCTTCGCTGAAGAACAGCTTTTTATCAGGGAAACGATCATGTACAGCAGAGAGGGCTTCGAAGTGATCACCGGAATACCAGTGAAAGCAGATTCCCCATATGTATTTGGACGCTGCTTGATCTTCAAAAGCAACCTTAGCACGGTCATACACCCGTTCTTTATTATGATCCCAGATCATAACCTTTACATGGCCCAAGCCCGCTTGTTCCAGAGCAGGTCCCAAGTAGTCACGCACAAAATCCTTTTCTTCTTCGGCGGTATACAGGCAGGAATCCCATCTTTGTACAGCTTTGGCTTCATTCTGAACACTGACAGCCCAGATATCAATCCCTTCTGCAGTGTACGCCTCAATATATTTAACGAACATGTTAGCCCAAGCCTTACGATATTCAGGCTTAAGAGCTCCGCCTCCGTTCATTTGCCCGTTAGTCTTCATGAACGCTGGAGGACTCCATGGGGAAGAGAACAGACGGAAATCTTCACCTACTGCTGCGGCAGCATTTTTTATGAGGGGGATAACCGACTCGTGATCTCTGGAAATATCGAACGAACGTAGCTCCGCATCGCCTTCCTCTACATAAGCATAGTTGCCCAGTGAGAAGTCGCAGCTTTGGATATGTGAGCGGCAAAGGGTATATCCAATGCCGTGCTCAGGATGAAAATAAGCGTCGATGATTTCTTTTTGTTTAGCTGCACTAAGCTTAGCGATAGTAACGGCAGAGGACTCCGTAAGAGCTCCACCAAAGCCTTCAATTTCTTGATACTCCAGATCATCATAGATATTGATTAGCTCTGATTCGACTCCTGACGTATCGGGAAGGAAAATCAGAGGGTCCTTTTCTGTTAAACGATCCGTGGTTTCTTTAGCGGTTTGAATGACGCGAATAGTTTTACTCATAATGCTTGATAACCTCCTACATATGAATTCTGTCTTTATTATAGAAGGAGATTCACTGCACTTTGAAGAAACTATATGGCTAAGAACCTCAACAATCTGGTCATCGACTATTATAGAATGAGGAGCATATGCGATGGGAACAAACAGCGTTCAAATTAGTCTGTGTGGATTTATCCGCCATACTCAGCCTTTTCGGCAACTATATCGCAGTGGGTTGGATACCTATATCATCAGGCTGCAAGCAGAAGGGGAATGTGAAGTCCTCATCGATGGAGAAATGACTGCCGTAGTGCCGGGGGATCTATTGTTATTTAAGCCCTACGATATATATGATCTGAGAATCGGTGAAAAGAAAAGTCCTTTGGGACATAGTGTGGACTATTTTGTAATGTGTACAGGGGAATGGGTGGACCACTGGTGGAACCTGCGTGAGCGACCCAAAAAGGTTAGAATTGCGGATGATGGTAAGCTGCAAAGTATATGGCAACAGCTTGATCTGGAGAATAGAAGACTAGACGGGGGTAGCCCTGAAATACTTGAAGCACTATTTAAAGCTTTATGTTTGTTGTTAGATCGGGCTATGGAAGAGGCACCTGCATCATCTTCGGCTTCGCTTCTACACGGACTTAAAATGAAGAGTTATGTGGAGGAGCATGCTACTTCAGAGATCAGACTAAAGGACGTAGCTGCTCATGCTGGAATTAGTGTGACAAGGGCTGTACATTTATTCAAGATCCAATTCGGTTATTCTATTATGCAATATGCGGGGCAAATCCGGCTTGCGATGGCACTGAGATTAATGGACAATACCAATTACACCTTAGAGCGTATAGCAGAGGAGACGGGGTTTGGAAGTTACACCTATTTTCACAGGGTGTTTCGGGAGCGT
Source organism: Paenibacillus sp. FSL H3-0329 (assembly GCF_037963285.1). Classification (NCBI taxonomy): domain Bacteria; kingdom Bacillati; phylum Bacillota; class Bacilli; order Caryophanales; family Paenibacillaceae; genus Paenibacillus; species Paenibacillus sp. FSL H3-0329. The sequence goes on from NZ_CP150150.1 coordinate 2,594,521, forward strand.
TATGGTGTCTCGCCAGGTATCTATCGAAAGAGAGAGTAGAAGGTTTATCAGTAAAAAGAAGCTGCCCCATAAATCACAGAGTAGGACTTCGGGGCAACTCTCGATTAGACGTTAATTATAGTAAGGCCAGCCAGCAGAATCCCATTCGAGATCACTGATTAACAATTTGGGTGCGCCATTCTCAGCGACACTGTAAGCATGGCGGACGATAACGTTGGTTCCGTATATATCCTGTCCACCAGGACCCGCCCAAAAACTGTTGCCGCTATCGATGACCGTAGCCCCGCCATTTTTCATATCGGTACCGTCCTTCGCATAGAAAGGCCCCAGTACGCTGGTTGAGCGTCCCACTGCAATTTTATAGGTGCTGTTTACGCCTGAGCAGCATTGGCCAATGGATACGAATAGATAATAATATCCGGTGTTTGGATTGTAAACCATGCTGGAGCCTTCAATCCCCCCGGATTTAGTCGCAATGCGATACGAGTTGCCCGTTGGCTTCATGGTTGTTTTGTTGATGGAGGTAATGTAAATCCCGTTGCTCCAGGAACCGAAGGTCATCCATAGGTTTCCGTTAGCATCTGCCGTAATGTTAGGATCAATGGCGTTATAATTGGAGGCGTCATTAGACGAGATAACGACACCTTGGTCCGTCCATTTTCCCCCGGAGATCGATTTAGTAGTTACTAAACCAATAGCAGACACTCTTGAGCCGAATGTGGAGATAGAATAATAGAGGTAATAGGTACCGTTATAGTAGAAAATTTCTGGGGCCCATACATCTAGCCCTTCTTGATTGGGAACGTAAGAGCTCCACCAGGAGGGTTTCGAGGTATAAATCGGGAGGGAGCGAATATAGTTAGTTCCATCGTTTGAAAACATCACTTGGAGACCTGATCCCGTGCTGAATACCCAATGTGTGTTCCCCTCTTTGATATATGAAGGGTCGTGTACGTTGGTATCTCCAGTCAGATTCCAGGTTGCTGCATAAGCTTGCGATCCTCCTGAGAAAACAGTTGTAAAAAGCATTAAAAAAGACAACAATAACAACCGATAACCTTGCCTACCTTTTTTCGCCATATTCCTTCTCCTTTTAGTTTAGATTTCCCTAAAGTGTTTCATTGTTTTGCGATTGATAACGCTTACATAATATCTTGTATTATTTCTCTAGTCAATGATTCTTTTGGATCAATAAAAAAGCAAATCTCAGCCATTGGAGACTTGCTTTTTTATATTTTTATAATAAATCTGTGATCGCTTGTTCAAATAATCTGACACTATTTTCCCAAGTCCATTTGCGCGAATATCTTTCCCCCTGCTCCGCTAATTTAGTTCTTAAGTTGGGATCACGTATTAAGCGGATGACATCTTCACCGAGCCGGTTCTCATATCGATAAGAGAGCAAACAGTTTTTCTTGTGATGGGCGTATTCCATATTCCCACCCGAATATACACAGACTAACGCTGCTCCACAACGCATGGCCTCAAGTCCCGGTAAAGAACCTGTATCAAAAATACTTGAGCTAACAAAAATATCCGCACCGTTATAGTGATAGCAGAGCTCCTCATCATTTGCTGGCGTAAAGAACCGATATTTGCCAGTAGCTTTCATTCTTTGGAGAATTTCTGAGGTGTTGAACTCGTCAGGCGGACTGATGAAGTTAATATTTACATCGGGATATTGGCTTTTTACGTAATCCAGCTGTTCTATAAGGTAATCTTGCTCGCGGTGCCAGGAGAAACCGCGTTCTGTTTTTCTTAATATAGCTGTTATGTTTAAAGGCTCTTGAAGACTGTGACGGATATTCATATTTTTAAAAGAGGAGCTAATGCCAATGGGCACGATACTGCCGGTGATGCCATGATTTAAAAAGATCAGCTCCTGCTGCCAACGTGATAAAACGATTAGATGCTCAGTGATGTGATAGGAGGGGAAGGAGCGTCCGTTATCCGGTAAAAAAGGAGGCTCATAACATAAAGATAAACGTACATGAACCCCTTTTCCTTGTTTGCTTGCTGCTTGGGCGATGGGGACAGTTGTATAATAATTAGAAACAATGACGTCTCCGGGAGGAAAGTCATGCTCGTGAATATTCATATGTGAGGAGCGGATTACGTTTGCGCGCACATCATAAGAAATAGCGCCATCCACAGGCAAGAGGAGGTTGACCTGATGGCCCAAATCTGTCAGCCCATTGGTGAGCTCTACCAGCATACGTTGTGCTCCGCCATGAGATAAGGTCAGAATAGGGAATGTGAATCTCATTGATAATCCCGTCCCTTCCAAGTTAGAGCTGTAATAGTGAAACAATATGATTCAATCGTTATGTTTCTTATTTTATTCAGCTCCTATAGAAAAGTACCATTTAACAAGTTTACAAACAAAAGTAGAAGGAAGAGGGATTAGTATGAGTGAAATCATTATCGAATGTATGAGAAGGCTCGATCAATCCTTGGGGTATGTGGAGCAAGCTGTAAATAAGCTATCGACCGAAGAGATATGGTTTCGTCCAAAGTCAAAAATGAATGCCATTGGTAACCTATGCCTGCATATTGCGGGCAGCGAATATCAGCATCTGGTCAGCGGAATCGGCAATAAGCCAATAGAAAGAGATAGACCTAATGAATTTTTGACCAGAGGCGGTTATTCATCACAGGAATTATTGCAGTATATGCTGAAGGTCAGGGAAGAAAGCCGTGCGGTGGTGGGCAATTTGACGAAGGCTGATCTAGAACGGGAGGTCACCATTAGTTTCCCTGAGGGGGCTGGAATGGAGAATTATACTTGGAGTATTCAAAAGATTATGATCGGAGCGGTAGAACATTATTCCTATCATACAGGTCAAATCGTATATGCCTCCAAATTGCTGCAGGCAGAGGATGATCATCTGCTCAATAACTGGAAACACTATTTTTGAGCATAGATAAAGCTGGGATAGATGCGCAGCTGCTGCTAACACCTATCCTCAGAAGTGGGTTTTTATTGTGTTATAGGAGCAAGCTTCTTCAGTAAAGCAACTGTATCATTAACCTCCAGATCCTTGATATCTTCTAATGACACATCGATCATTGGCTTATATTCTTGGAGTTTGCGCAGGAAAGCTTCGGTATGGAATAATCCGTTGCCTGCTTTTCCGTGGTATGCTTTTTCACCATCTTGATAGATATCTTTTAAATGCGCCAGAATGATACGGTCGCCGAATAATCTGAAGGAATCATCGACAATTTGATCCTGCAAATGCGCAGCCGTGCCAATAAAATTACAAGGGTCCAATACAACACCTATACAGCTTGATGGGACTTCATCTAAGATGCGGCGCATCTTGTCTGGTGTAGAAAGTGTATGTGTGCAGACCCCTTCTAGTCCTAGAAAAACGCCCCATTTTTCAGCTTCCTCTGCAAGTTCTTCTATAGTTGCCCTTAACGTATCCCAGCCGATAGCTTCGTAATGGACCGGATCTTGTGCTTGAAAAGTAGTCAGCGCACCGGTCTCTGTTGCCACCATAGGTGCGCCGAATTGGCGGGCATAACGAAGATGCTCTTTAAAACGATTGATCTCAGCTCTCCGGATGACAGGATCCGGATGAACAGGGTTGATGTAACAGCCCAAAACACCGATACGTATTCCTGCTTTATCAAATTGTTCGCCAATATAGCTGGCAAGACCTGGACTTAGTTTACCGGTAGAAGTGTCGATGTCCTGAATGGCTTTGGATAATGCAAGCTGAACAAAATCGATATCATAATTCTGAAGGGTTGCAGTTAACGACTTGAGCGGCAGGCAGCCAAATGTGTGGGCTAGAGTTCCGTATCTGATGGGTAACCTCTCCTTTAATAGAGTAAGTATGAGTAATAACCTTCATAATAGTAACGCTTTCATAAGGATGCAAGTGATTTATCATTATCGCCGGTCAGGAAATTGATGATTTCAGTGTTGACTCTATCCGGTTGCTCATGATTAATGCCGTGTCCCGCACGGGGGATGACTTGGTAATGAAACTTTCCGTCCTCTAAAATATCTATGAAATCCTTTGATTGTTTTAATGCGTGTTCTCCTACTAAAAAATAGAGCTTATCTCTGACGGCAACTGCGGCGTTTCTATCGTATTTTTGAAGCTTATGAACAAACATAGCTTGTTGATTATGAGTGCGCATTAAAAGGATTAGATGAGCAGCTACTTCTGGGTGATTGTCAAATAAAGGGGAGTCAGGCGCACTTAACTTCTTCAGCACTTTGAGTAAATTGCGATCCGTGGGAATCAGAATCTCTGGGAACATCATCATTAGCGTTTGCAGCATGGCTTTGATTGGTGTGGTGACCATTCCGCCTTCCAAACAAATCACACGGTTCACTTTGTCCGGTTGCTTGGTCGCATAATTAAAAGCAATATAGGCGCCATTTGACACCCCTGCAATATTAAAGACGTCTATGCTCAGATGTTTGGCTATTTCATTAATCCATTCCACCTGCTCAAACTTTTGTTTATTAAAGTACGCATTAGGAATGCTTTTTCCGGGTCCGCCCAGAGTATCAATAGCGATGCAGTAAAAATGCCGCGATAATTCCTCGATGTTAAGGAGCCACATGACCGCCGAGTTATCACCAACGCCATGAAATAGAAATAAGGGGGGATTACTCTTTTGCCCGGTAAGGATACAATGCGTCAGCCCATATGTGGTTGGGAGATCGAGTTCTTCAAGAGGAACAGGCCACTGATCAACTAGCTGTTGGTAGGACTGCCACACTTGTTCTTGCGCCTTGGCATTCTTAAAGCTATTCACCATCACAAACCTCCTTAGTGAAAAATACAACATCTGTATCTTATTCCAATAAGTATACTACGAGAGTGCGGAAGGAGGGGCGAGAAATAGAAACATTCCTGTGAAAAGTGGGGGAGCAGAAGGTGATTAGAGGGTGAGTAGATGGTGATTAGATTAGATAGATTAGATAGATTAGATAGATTAGATTAGATAGATTAGTTTAGATACCTGTTGCTTGATCACCTAGTAGTCACAAGGAGCCAGATAAGTGTATTTCATACAACTAAATTGCTACTTTACTCTCACTTCGGTGATATAGATGTACTTTGTACAACTATATCTCTCGTAATTAGCTGATTTAGCTAAATTGGGCGAATTTAATTGCACAAAGTACACTTAATACATTAGGCGTGAGCATTGAAGTACATTTTAGTTGTAGATTGTGCAATTAAATAATGCATGCCGGTCTTTTTTGCGGTAAATTTTTGATAGGGAAGTTATTAATAACGTTCTAGGGGGGATTATTATGCTTGTTGAGCTAAAGGAAGCTAGCATTTCAGATGGACGCGATATTTTTGAGATGATTGTGGAGATAGGTCCGGGGGAAAATGGATTCGTCAACAATGGATTTAATCTGGCTTTCAGTCAATTTCCTGATTTCATCCGGGAGAGGATAGCACTTTCACAAGGTGATAATCTTCCACCACAGTATGTAGCACAGACCAACTACTGGCTACTGATTGACTCCTATCCCGTTGGTGTCGGAAAATTAAGACATTCCTTAAATGATCAATTGAGGAAGTCAGGTGGACACATTGGCTATAGTATCAGACCCAGTGAGAGAGGAAGAGGTTATGGTACGATTTTTTTGGCAGAGCTGTTAAAAAAAGCTGCGGACATGGGGATTGATAAGGTCATGCTGACTTGTGAGCCGGACAATATATCTTCGAGAAAGGTTATTGAAGCGAACAAAGGAAAACTACATGGCATTAAGGATGAAAAATGTAACTACTGGATCACCCTTTAAGCTGGTTTGAAAAATAGTGGAGGAGTTGCCAAGAGGCAGCTCTTTTTTGTTATTCACGAGGTTATTGTAGTTCATCCAATGTAGATTCGTCTAAAATGTGAAAATAATTTAAAATTTTGTTGAAAGCGCTCTATTCAAACACAAACAAATAGTTTAAAATCAAAACAAACAAAAATAAACAAAAAAACAAACATTCAAAAACGGAGGTATTCACAAATGGTACAAAACTTATGGGATTCATCTCGGGAAAAGAAATTAAACGGGGGATTGGATGCATTAGTGTTCCGCTCTAATCTGCTGGGCGAAGATCGCAGAGTCTGTAACTTTGGCGGAGGGAATACCTCCAGCAAAACGATAGAATTGGATTTTCGCGGGCGCGAGGTAGAAGTAATGTGGGTGAAGGGCAGCGGCTCTGACCTCGCTACGATGAAAGCAGGCAATTTTACCGGACTAAGGCTTCAGGATATTGCCCCGTTATTTGAACGTGATGAAATGCCAGATGAAGAGATGGTAGCTTATCTCGCAAATTGTATGATTGACCCTAAACATCCGCGTGCTTCCATCGAGACGTTGCTGCATGCGTTTTTACCTTTCAAACATGTGGATCATACGCATCCAGATGCCATTATCAGCTTATGCTGTGCGCATAACGGTAAGGAAATTGCCCGTGAGATTTATGGGGATCGTTTCGTATGGGTGCCTTACATCCGTCCAGGCTTCACTTTATCCAAAATGATTGCCGAAGGTGTGCTCGCAAACCCGAAAGCTGAATTAGTGCTGATGGAGAAACACGGTCTCGTGACTTGGGGGGATACACCTGAATCTTGTTATGACAAAACAATCTCCATAATTAACGAAGCGGAAAGTTATATTGAAGAAAGAATTGAAGATCAGAACCTATTTGGCGGCCGCAAATCAGAAGCACTTCCAGAAGCAGAGCGACGGGCTGTAGCGGCCGCAGTGATGCCACTGATCAGAGGCGCAGTTAGCGATGAGCGTAAAATGATTTTGACCTTCGATGATGCGGAGGATGTGCTGCGTTTCGTAGGAGGGGCTGACTCGGAGAAGTTATCTGATGTAGGCGCAGCTTGTCCGGATCATTTGGTACATACCAAAATGAAGCCGCTTTTTGTTGCGTGGGAGCCAAACACCAATGATATCGATGGCTTGAAGGCGAAGCTGAGCGAAGCGATTAGCGCTTATAAGGAGCAGTACAAAGCATACTTCGACCGTAATAAACATGAGGGCGATGTAATGTTCGAGGCTGCGCCACGTGTGATCCTGATTCCTGGCGTGGGCATGATCAACACAGGTAAAAGCTGGAGCAATTCTAAGATCAGCGGAGCCTTGTATCACCGGGCGATTGCTGTTATGCGCGGAGCTACTGCACTGGGAGATTTCGTCTCTCTTAGTGAGAATGAATCGTACAATGTGGAATATTGGCCCTTGGAATTATATAAATTATCACTGGCTCCGGCAGAAGCGGAGTTCTCCCGTCAAGTTGCCTTTATTACAGGTGGTGCCGGGGGAATTGGGAGTGAGACGGCTCGTCGTTTAGTATCAGAAGGAGCGCATGTTGTATTGGCAGACCTCAATCTGGAGGGTGCACAAAAAGTAGCGGAAGAGATTAACGCTAAGTATGGTGAAAATCGTGCATTCGCCGTTAAAATGGACGTAACTCAGGAAGAGCAGGTAACCGCAGCATATGCGGAGACAGCACTTTTTTATGGCGGGGTCGACATTATCGTTAATAATGCTGGGCTTGCAACCTCCAGTCCGTTTGATGAGACTTCATTAAAAGAGTGGAACTTGAATATTTCTGTACTGGGCACAGGATATTTCCTCGTTGCACGCGAAGCTTTTAAAGTGATGAAGGAGCAAAAAATCGGTGGCAGCATGGTGTTCATCGGCTCCAAAAATTCTATTTTTGCAGGAAAAAGCGTTTCGGCTTACAGTTCTGCCAAGGCGCTCGAAGCCCATCTGGCCCGCTGTATAGCAGCTGAAGGCGGAGAGTTTGGCATCCGTGCCAATACGATTCTGCCCGATGCAATTTTACAGGGATCAGCCATCTGGAATTCGAACTGGCGTAATGAACGGGCGGCTGCTTACGGGATTGAGCCGGATCAATTAGAGGAGCATTACCGTAAACGCACGACGCTGCTAGTTAATATTTATCCGCGTGATATTGCCGAAGGCGTTGCTTTTTTTGCTTCTTCCAAGTCAGAGAAAACTACGGGTTGTATGCTGACAATCGACGGTGGAGTGCCAGCAGCTTTTACTAGATAAGAGGTAGCTTGAATATAGATAGGGATAACGGAGGGAAATCATGCTGATTGCAGACAGATATGAACGAATCGTAGAACTAGTGAATGAACGCGGCAGTATCCGTGTCTCAGAATTGAGTACATTATGCCAAGTGACGGAAGAAACCATTCGCCGCGATCTGGATCGATTGGAAAAAGCGGGGCGGTTGCTGCGTTCGCATGGCGGAGCAGTTAGCCTGCGTGACCGGCAACCGGAGACCCCTTATGCCGAACGAGAAATCATGAATGCAGCGGAGAAACAGCGGATTGCCCGCGAGGCGGTAATGATGATTAAGCCGGGCGATCGAATTCTGCTGGATGCCAGTACAACGGCTTGGTATATGGCTTCGCATTTGCCGGATATGCCGCTTACTGTGTTGACCAATTCTACTAGAGTGGCAGCAGAGTTAAGCGGGAAGGAGCGGATCGAGGTCTTTTCTACAGGCGGACAGCTGAGCCGCAGATCAATGTCCTATGTTGGTCATTTAGCAGAACGTTCGCTTGAATTGTATCACGTGGATAAGATGTTTTTTTCCTGCAAAGGATTTCATCTCGAACGTGGCGCTAGTGAATCAAATGAGCTGCAAGCTATGGTGAAACGAAAGATGATTTCTATAGCGGAGCAAGTGATCTTATTATGTGATTCCAGTAAATTTGGAATACAAGCGTTCACACATTTTGCGGCTCCTAGTGATGTGGATGTCCTAATAACGGATTACAACCCTGTTGGAGAACAAATGAAGCAGTTGCAGAAGCTGAACATCGCAATAACGACGGTGTAGTAAATAGTTGTGCAGGAGGTGAAGGCATGAAGGTATCGATGTTTATAACTTGCGTCAGCGATGCCGTGTTCCCGAAGGTCGGGGAAGCCATGGCTCGTCTGCTAGCCAGGTATGGCGTACAGCTGGAGTTCCCGGAGGTGCAGACTTGCTGCGGACAGCCTGCGTACAACAGTGGATATTGGAATGAAGCGCGGCAAGCTGCACTTACGATTCTACAGGCTTTTGATGACAGTGATTTTGTCATTGCACCTTCCGGATCCTGTACGGGGATGCTTCATCATTACCCTAAGCTGTTTCAGGATGATCCGGTTAATCTGGTCAAGGCGCAGAATTTGCAACGCAAATCCTATGAATTTAGCCAGTTTATGGTGCAGGTACTTGGCGTAACTGATCTAGGAGCAGTCTTTCCGCATAAGGTTACCTATCATCCTTCCTGTCATGGCACAAGGATTCTAGGGATTCGCGACGAACCTATGCAGCTTATGCAAAATGTGAAGGCGATGGAGCTGGTGCCACTGCCTTTTGCTGAGGACTGCTGTGGGTTTGGTGGAACCTTTGCCGTGAAAATGTCTGATATCTCCGGGGCAATGGTCACTGAGAAATCAGATCATGTGCTGGAGACGGAAGCAGAAATCCTAACGGGTCTGGATATGGGTTGTCTGATGAATATTGCCGGGAATCTGCGTTACCGCCGCGAACCCGTTCGAGTTATGCATTTAGCAGAACTGCTGTATGAGGGGGTGACTGATAAATGAGCCAAGCTACCACCAATCCCAAGGCGGGTTCAGAGAATAGAAAGCCAGCTACAGTAAAAGAACGTGCAGACTTGGCGCTGAATAATGACTTTTTACGCAAGGCTGTTCGTTTTACCACGGAGAGACTGCGTGATGGAAAACAAAAAGCGGCTAACGATCATGGCCACTGGGAAGAGTGGCGTGAACGTGGGCGGCAAATCCGTCTACACACGATCGCCCATCTTGATTACTATCTGAACCTTTTTGCAGACAAGGCAAGAGTAAACGGCACACATATTCATTTTGCAGCAACGGGTGAAGAGGCTGTGAAGATTGCCCTTGAAATCGCGCAGCGAAAACAGGCAGCTTCTGTGGTCAAATCCAAATCAATGGTTACAGAGGAGCTGCATTTAAATAAGGCGCTGGAATCCATTGGTGTGGAGACCATAGAGACGGATCTGGGGGAGTATATTATCCAGCTTGCCGGGGAAACCCCGTCACATATCATTATTCCGGCGATTCATAAGAACCGCTACCAGATTGCCGAGCTGTTGTCCAAAGAGGCAGGAGAGGAGCTTTTGCCCGAAACTACTATCCTTGCTGGATTTGTAAGGCGTAAGCTGAGAGAGAAGTTCCTTGATGCGGATATCGGAATGACTGGCTGTAACTTTGCTATTGCAGAGACGGGTTCGATGGTGCTGTTCGAGAATGAAGGTAACGCTCGTATGGTCACCACTTTACCGAAAACGCAAATTACCCTGATGGGGATGGAGCGGATTATTCCTTCGTGGAGTGATCTTGAAGTGATGGCTACATTATTGCCTCGTTCGGCAACAGGGCAGAAGTTAACGGTATATATGTCGGGTATTTCTGGTCCCCGCAGGGATAATGACGGTGATGGGCCGGAAGAGCAACATATTATTATTCTTGATAATGGTCGATCTGAGCAGCTAGGCGATCCTGAGTTTCAGGAGCTGCTGAACTGCATCCGCTGTGGAGCTTGTCTGAATGCTTGTCCTGTCTACCGTCATATTGGCGGTCATGCATATGGAGGAACGTATAGCGGACCTATAGGAGCGGTGTTGACTCCGGCGTTGAATAAAAATGTAGATCAATGGGATGACATCGCCTCAGCCTCTAGCCTGTGCGGAGCATGTTATGAAGCCTGTCCGGTCAAAATCCCTCTGCATGATATGCTCATCTATTTACGGCGGCGTAAGGTAGAACGTGGTTATGGGGATAAGGCAGAAGGTCTCGGCATGAAGGGTTTTGGGGCGATCATGGCGAAGTCACAGCGATTTAGTAATGTGATGAAGGTAGGTAGAATCGGGCAAAAGCTGCTCGTACGAGACGGAGGAATTCCGTCGAAACTGGGCCCGCTGAAAGGTTGGAACAATTATCGGATCGCCCCGAAGCTGGCAGATCAATCCTTCCGTGAGAGCTGGAAGGGGCTGCAACAGGAGCTAGACAAGAACAGTCGCGAAATGGACCCGGCGATACAGAAGCGAATGGAAGATTTACTAGCGAAGCGGAAGCCGGAAGAGCTGGAAGGAGGGGCCGGGCATGACTGAAGAGACGCACAGTAACTGGTTGGAACGTATGGAGCAGGATTCACGTGAAAAGCAGCAGGCATTCATGAATGATATCGCACGCCGCCTGAAGCGGCCGAGAATTACTGAAGCTCCTGCACATCCTTTTCGCGGCGCACCGCAGTATTGGCAGCAATTCCAGTGGAGTCCGGAGGAAAGGATTGAACAATTTACGGCGAATTTTCAAAGCGCAGGTGGTCATGTATTTCGTATGGAGGATATGGATGAAGCCAAAGCTTTCATCGTCAGCAAAGTCAATGAGATGCTCGCACGGTATATTCTCCGGCAAAATGTCACCGAGCTAGCAGCACTTCGACTAGAGGAGGAACTCACAGATACACGGGTGTCTGTCTGGAATACAGATGATCAGGAGGCATGGAAAGCTAGGGCGGCCGAGGCTGATATTGGAATTGTGATTGCGGATTATGCAGTTGCCTATACAGGCTCCATTACTGTGCTGTCCTCTGAGAATAAAGGCCGTTCAGTCAGCTTATTACCTACCGCATTAATTGCCATCGTTCCATTGGAGCGGCTGAAGACTCGTCTCGGTGAGGTGCTTATTGATTTTGATGAAGCTGGGCCATCGGGGCTGCCGGCGGGCATTCACTTTATCTCCGGACCTAGCCGTTCAGCGGATATTGAGAATGATCTGACGATAGGCGTGCATGGTCCAGGAATCGTATTCGCTTTGCTAGTAGGCTGATAGGAGATAAGGAGTGTTGTATAGAGATGAATACACAAGCTCATAATCAAATTCAGAATCATATTGCTGTTGATATCGGAGCCTCTAGTGGGAGAGTGGTCTGCGGAACCTTGCAGCAGCCGGGAGGAACCCTGTCTATAGAAGAAATTCATCGCTTCAGTAATGGATTCGCTGAACAAAATGGTAATCTATATTGGGATATAGATTATTTAGTTGCTGAAATCGTCAAGGGCTTACAGCAGGCCAAGGCTAGAGGGATCGCGCGCTGCACCGTGGGCATCGATACTTGGGGTGTCGATTATGTACTTCTCGATCAGGAGGGAGCGCGGATCCATGAGGTTTTTTCTTATCGTGACTCCCGAACGGATGGAGCGATAGAGAGGCTGCATCGCAATATCTCAATTGAAAGCGTTTACGAAAAGGTGGGGATACAATATCTCCCGATTAATACATTGTATCAGCTGTTTGTGCATGATCAGGCGGAGCTGGAAGCAGCACATTCCATCCTGCTGGTCCCTGATTATCTTTATTATCGGCTTACGGGTCGCAAGATTAGTGAAGTGACGATAGGTTCCACCTCTGGGATGCTGAATCTTCACACTCGTGATTACGATGAGGATCTTCTGTCGGTGCTTGGTCTTTCAAAAGAGCAATTCCCTCCCTTAACAGAACCTGGGGAACCCGTTGGGAGGTTGACGGAGGACTTGGCGGCTCGCGGTGATCTTCCAGATTGCGAGTTCATAGCAGTAGCCTCTCATGATACAGCATCAGCTGTATTAGGGGTTCCGGCAAACAGCGAGAACTGGGGATTTCTCAGTAGTGGTACTTGGTCACTCATCGGGGTGGAACGGGGTTCAGCCATCACAAGTCCAGAGGCAATGTTACGCAACTATACGAATGAATGGGGAGCCTACGGCTCATTCCGGTTTCTTAAGAATATTATGGGCATGTGGTTGATTCAAAAGGTTCGTGAGGAGTACGGCGGACAATACAGCTTCGGCGAGCTGGTAGAGCTGGCAGCACAAGAAATCCCTTTTAGATCAATCATTTATTGCAATGATGAACGCTTCATGAATCCACAGAGCATGATTGACGAGATCCGCAGCTATTGTGTGGAAGCAGGACAGTTGGTTCCTCAAACGCCTGGGGAAATGGCTCGATGTGTATTTGATAGTCTTGCTTTATCTTATTATTTCTACATTCAGGATCTCCAGCAATTGACGGGGGACAACTTAGAGAGATTGCATATCGTTGGCGGAGGTGCAAATAACGGTCTGTTGTGCCAGATTACGGCTGATCTGCTGGAGATGGAAATTCACGCCGGACCAACGGAATCTACGGCTTTAGGCAATCTGGTGGTGCAGATGATCAGCACGGGTGCTGTAACTGATCTTCAAGAGGCGAGAGAAATTATAAGTCGTTCATTCCAAGTTACATCTTATATACCGAAGGGAATGGACCCCACTACCAAAAAGGCGGCTTTGGCACAGTTCGCCCGGTTGCAGGCCGTTAATTAGTAGCTAAGTTAAGAGGCACGCGAGCCAAAGAGAGGCAAAAGTGCCTCACCTAAAACACAATCAGGAGGCTCAATCATGGAGCAGAGTAAAGAGAGCTTACAGAGCATTCAGAACAGCTACAATGAAGCGAAAAAGCTTTACGCACAGCATGGGATCGACGTAGATAAGGTGTTGCAGCAGCTAGCGGAAATTAAGATTTCTTTGCATTGTTGGCAAGGTGATGATGTGAAGGGATTTTTGAATAAGGAAAAAGAACTGAGCGGCGGGATCGCAGTCACTGGAAGTTACCCGGGGAGGGCCGGGAATCCGGAGGAGCTGCGCCGTGATTTGGAACAGGCCCTTGCACTCATCCCAGGCCAACATAAAATAAATTTACATGCTATTTATGCGGATACAGAAGAGACTGTAGATCTCGATGCTTTAGAGCCTAAGCATTTTGAGCGATGGGTGAGCTGGGCCAAAGAGCGGGGACTCGGATTGGATTTCAATCCTACCTGTTTTTCTCATGAAAAAGCAAACGATGGCTTCACACTGAGCCACCCAGATCCTGAAATCCGCAACTTCTGGATCGCTCATTGCAAGGCCTCACGTCGAATCGCCGAGTCCTTTGGCCAGGCATTAGGTCAGCCTTGTGTGACTAATTTTTGGGTTCCAGATGGTTATAAAGATACGCCGATCGACCGTTTGTCACCAAGGGTACGGCTTCAGCAGTCACTCGATGAAATCTTCAGCGAGGAAATCGATCAGCAATATAACATTGATGCTGTAGAAAGTAAGCTGTTTGGTATTGGTTCGGAAAGTTACGTGGTTGGCTCACATGAATTCTATATGGGTTATGCGCTAAGCCGGGGCAAGGCGGTGTGCTTCGATGCTGGGCATTTCCATCCAACCGAGACGATTTCGAATAAGCTGTCTTCCTGGCTGCTGTTTGGGGATCAATTGCTGCTGCATGTTAGCCGTCCAGTACGCTGGGATAGTGATCATGTGGTAACTATGGACGATGAGCTGCTCGAGATTGCCCGTGAACTGGTTCGTGGCCAGTTTCTGGACAGAACGCATATTGGATTAGATTTTTTTGACGGAAGCATCAATCATGTTGCTGCTTGGGTGATCGGAACACGAAATACATTAAAAGCTTTGCTTCGTGCCATGCTGGAGCCAATCGAGCAATTGAAGCAAATTGAGCTGGATGGAGATTACACTTCAAGACTTGCCTTGGTCGAGGAATTTAAATCGTATCCGTTTGGAGCCATTTGGGATTATTATTGTGCGAAGAATGGCGTACCGGTCCGGGCAAGCTGGCTAAATGAAGTAAAACAGTATGAGGCAGAGGTTTTATCGAAAAGATAGAGGTAGAAGTAGAAGCAGAACGAGCTTTGACAATATAAGTAGATAATAGATAGGCGGTTACCAGCAGGTGGCCGCTTTTTTTGTTTATAAATCGTACATTATTTGAATTCAGCTCTGATCTCTGCTATGTTTTATCCAAAAGAGAGCGAGGCGTAAACTATGAAACAATATGGACCGAACCCGAATACGCTCTATCCCAATGAACAAATTAAAAGTATCTGCTATATAAAAAATGCGATTACAAGAGACAATATCATTGTTGGCGATTATACCTATTATGATGATATAAACGGTGCAGAGAAGTTTGAGGAACGTGTGACTCATCATTATGATTTTATTGGCGACAAGCTTATTATTGGAAAATTCTGCGCGATTGCCAAAGGCATTGAATTTGTCATGAATGGTGCCAACCACCGGATGAATTCGGTTTCGACCTATCCGTTTAATATTATGGCACATGGCTGGGAACAGGCGGTCCCGGATTTAAAAGATCTGCCGCTAAAAGGCGATACAGTCATCGGAAACGATGTTTGGATTGGACAAAATGTTACGGTTATGCCAGGTGTGCGTATTGGAAATGGAGCAGTTATCGCAGCCAATTCTACAGTTGTAAAGGATATTCCGGCGTATAGTGTAGCTGGAGGAAATCCCTGCAAAGTGATTAGACAACGTTTTGATGATGAAATGATCGAATATCTTGAAGCGCTGAAGTGGTGGGATTGGGATGCAGAGCGAATCTTTAATAATCTTGAAGTGTTATGCAGCAGCGATTTAACGAAAATCAAAGCAATCGATTAATCGTAAGTAGGTTCAGGATACGGACTTTAGTTTATCTTAAAGATATAAACCTCAATTGAGGGAATACTTTAGGTATGTACGTCATATGAACCTTTCGGAGGGAACCGGCAATGAAGAAAGATAAGGTCAAGAATAGCATGGAGCTCACTGCAGAGGAATTTCCATATAGCAAAGAAAATGAGGAAATGGTAACGCAAAATTTTTGGACGAAAACTAAAAAGTTTGCAGGCAAAATTCCATTTACTAAAGATGCTATCGCGATGTATTATTGTGCCGTCGACGCTAAGACACCTTTATGGGCGAAAGGAATTGCTTTCGGTGCATTGGCTTATTTTATTTCTCCTATAGATGCTATACCCGATGCGATTCTAGGCCTTGGATTTACAGATGATGCAGCGATTATCGCAGCAGGCATTAAAGCGATATCCGGTCAGGTAACCAACGAACATAAGGAAAAGGCGGAAGCGTTTTTTAATGGGGAAAAATAAAAGGTGCAGCATTAAGCTACACCGTTATATCTGTACTTTCAGGACAGCTTTCTGCGGAAAGCTGTTTTGTTTTGTACACCTCGCCCCAATCTTTCATGAGTTTAATAATAGGAATCAGTGTCTTGCCGAATTCAGTTAAAGAGTATTCGACTTTTGGGGGAACCTGATGGTAGACCTCACGGTGTACAACCCCATCCTCTTCCAACTCTCTTAGTTGCAGGGTCAGCATACGTTGGGTAATTCCCGGGCAGATCCGGCGGAATTCGTTAAAACGTTTCGTGCCATCAATCAAGTGATAGATGAGAATTCCTTTCCATTTGCCTCCTATAACGTCCAGTGTGAATTCTACAGGGCAAGCTTCTTTATTGCTTTCCGGGAAATTTCCGAAGCCACCTTTTCGGTCACGCATAGCTGTTCAACTCCCATGGTATCATTTTGTATACTACATAACATTATTGTGCGTACTTTTAAAGAAGTGATATATATACTAATATTAAGCATGTGATCGGCAAACAGTCAAATGCCCGTCGATTCTAATCAAGTAAAGGGAGTGTTACTCATGGATACTTTATCGTTAAACAAGAATGAAATCCTGTCTGCATATCAGTTCAGACATGCAACTAAAGAATTCGATAGCCATAAAAAAATTAGTGAATCGGACTTTCAATTTATATTGGAAACTGGACGATTGTCACCAAGTTCATTCGGATTCGAGCCTTGGCGTTTTGTGGTAGTGCAAAGTCCGGAAGTACGTGAGAAATTACGTCCTAATGCCTGGGGAGCACAAAAGCAATTGGCAACCGCAAGCCATTTTGTGCTTATTCTCTCACGTCTTCCTAAAGATATGGCTGCTGACTCCGATTATATTAAAGGGATCATGGAGAATGTGCAGGAGTTGCCTCCGCAAGTAATGGAAGGAAAACGTAAAGTTTTTGATAAGTTCTTGAAGGTTGATTTCGGACTGATGGCGAATGAGCGGGCGATGTTCGAATGGAGCTGCCGGCAGACTTATCTGGCACTTGGGAATATGCTGACATCAGCTGCGTTAATTGGGATCGACTCCTGCCCAATAGAAGGTTTCGATAAAGCAAAGGTTGAGCAGATATTGGCAGAAGAAGGTATTATGGACGCTGAGCATTTTGGAATCTCTTGTATGGCAGCTTTCGGATATCGCCTGAATGAACCACGTGGTAAGACGCGTCAAGGTGCAGAGCAAGTAATTCAGTGGGTTTAACGAAATTGAATTTTAATCTTTGAGCCTGTAAAGTCTCTGTATTCTGGGGATTTTGCAGGTTTTTTTGCGATATTTCTTATAAGATTCAAAAAGTAATTGAAAGTTTCATGAAAACTCTGATACCCTTATGAAGGTGACTCAATATTAGCGCTATCGCTTTAACTTAATAATGAAGGGATCCTGCATCATGAAAATCATTCGCATTATTATCCAAGTGTTCCTGCTATATTTGTTCTACTTGGCTGGGGACTATCTGCAAAAGCAACTGCATCTCCCCGTGTCCGGGAGTATCGTAGGATTACTGTTACTTTTTGTTCTATTGCTATTCAGGGTCGTGCCTGTGAAGTGGATTGAAGAGGGTGCAACAACGATATTAGCTTATCTTCCGTTATTTTTTATTCCAGCGACAGCTGGGATCGTGAATCATATGGATATCTTTAGTGGTAGAGGTTTACTATTAATCCTAATCCTTATCGTTAGCAGTGTTCTCACGATTGCCGCAGCTGCACATTCTAGCCAATGGCTTACTAGTGTAAACAACAAGCTGAAAGCGGGTTGGAGCGGCAAGAGACTAAGCGAAAAGGGGAAGGAAATATAATGTTTTTTATCGCAACAGGTATTGTACTGCTTAACTTAGCTATTTATTTGATGATGTCAGTAGTATATAGACGATTTCGTATTCCTGTACTTATTCCCGCGCTTACAGCAACAGTGATTGTTGTAACTTTACTGCTATATTTTCATATTCCGTATGATACATATATGATAGGCGGCCAATGGATTAATCAGCTGCTCGGTCCTGCTGTAGTCTCGTTAGCCTACCCATTATATAAACAACGTAATGTGTTGATTGAGAATCTCCCGGCGATTCTGGGCGGAGCGATTGTGGGACTGCTTATAGGGATGTTTAGTGGACTGCTTTTGGCGGCAGGTCTAGGATTCTCTAAATTATATGTTTTATCTTTATTACCTAAATCGATCACTACACCTGTAGCGATACAGATCTCGAACAGCTTAGGTGGGGACTCTTCTTTAACTTCCGTATTTGTTATGATTGCTGGATTTACTGGTGCGATTGGCGGACCTTTTATCATCAAGCTGTTTAGAATTCGTAGTGAGGTTGGAATCGGAATTGGTCTCGGAACCGCTTCTCATGCTCTAGGAACAGCAAAGGCCTTGGAATATGGTGAACAATCCGTTTCGATGAGCTCGGTTGCGATGACTGTATGCGCGATAGTTGGTTCTTGTATCGGCCCACTTGTAGCGTGGATGATGTACCCTTAAATTATTCTTTTAATTGGACTATGTTTGCAAAACACTCCATCGGGTAACTATAACTAAGGAACAAAAAAAGCAAAGCACCTGAGGAGGATTTCACATGTCCGATCACACACAAGATGAAGCGGAAATCCGCAACAAGGAAAATAAAGAAGGCGATTCATTAGCTGAAATTAAGAAGATGGAGAACGGTGTAGACATCGAGCCAGAGGCAGATGAGTGGGTAGCCAAACCTGCTGAATCCTCACACCCAGATCCGCTTCCCGATAATTTGGAGTAAATGATTCGGAAGACAGGCTGTCCTTTAGGGGACAGTCTGTTTTTGTTGATGATTGTAGTAAGTATTGTATAATAAATAAAAGTACAACCTCATCAGAGTGTTTTCTCCAAGTTCGTCTTAGCTTTTCGCAAATTTCACAGATCTTTGCCAATGGGGAGGAAATGGAATGCGTAGTCGAAATGAGAACAGCCGTTACCGGCAAAAACGTGGTGAGGCTCTCGCAGGAAACTTTGAGAAAAAGTACGGTTCAAACTTTGGCGTACGCAGTGAGCTTAAGATGGATGCACTGAAGAAACAAAACGACGATCAGTTGCTGACGACACCTCATGAAGAAGAGCATAAATAATTAGAAAGTAACGAGTGGGAGACTTTTACTCCTGAAATTCTGGAATGAAGGCATAACCTTTTGGGTTATGTCTTTTTTGTGCGCATATTTCCTGAACGATCAAGACATAATAGGGCCGGATGGGCGACTAAGAAAATAATGACAACGAGAGGCGGGATTAGGTCATGATTATTCCTATATTTTCGTTAAGTGGAGATATAGCAGTTACTGTGGTGGGCCAATACTTTTTTTATTTTATGGTCTATTCCTTTTTAGGCTGGGTATTGGAAGGGACCTATAATCTATACAGTAATGGAAGCTTTCGCAAAGAAGGATTTCTAAAAGGTCCATTTAAGCCGATGTATGGCTTTGCTCCACTATTGCTATTGATTGCTAGAGATTTGACGCTGCCACTTCCGCTTTTCCTATTTCTTGCGCTAATCATTCCTTCTGCTGTTGAATTTATAAGCGGTTGGCTGTTAAAAACGGTATTCCATAAGCAATGGTGGGATTACTCAGGAATGTCTTATCAACTGCAAGGGCATATTTGCCTGCGTTTTTCTCTATATTGGTGGGGGCTTTCAGTAGCTAGTGTGTATGTAATTCAGCCGCTTATGGAGCTTTTATATTCGGGTGTTCAGCCTATTTGGAAATTCGTGCTTCCGATCGTGGGGTTCTACTTTATGGCGGATTTATTATGGACCTGCTGGAGCCGATATCGGATGGAGAAAACCCCTCAATATCAGAAATAATGGTTTCCTATATGTATACAATGAGTCTTCTTTTGTGTATCAAGCACAAACATTTCGTGGACAGGCATTTCGATATTGCATATCCGTTTCTAGTCATAAATAATATAGCAATATATTAAATACTAGACGGACTGGTGGCGATAACGATGACAGGGAAGATTCTAGTGAGCGCATGTCTGTTAGGGCATAAAGTACGTTATGATAATGGCGATGTTCCGTGTCTCGATGCCCGATTCCTAAAGTGGTATGAGGAAGGGCGTTTTGTCCATATTTGTCCAGAGGTAGTGGGCGGTTTGCCAACCCCTCGTCCTGACGCACAGCGGCAAGGAGATCGGGTAGTGACGGGGGCA
The DNA here is from genome assembly GCF_037963285.1 of Paenibacillus sp. FSL H3-0329. NCBI lineage: Bacteria > Bacillati > Bacillota > Bacilli > Caryophanales > Paenibacillaceae > Paenibacillus > Paenibacillus sp. FSL H3-0329. Next base: position 2,614,792 of record NZ_CP150150.1, read on the forward strand.
GGCACGGATGTTACCGAGCCATTTATGAAGGGGGCTCAAGCCACACTAAAGCTGGCTAGGGAGCATCAGGTTGCATTAGCTATTTTAAAACAAGACAGTCCTTCATGCGGAAGCCTGTATATTTATGATGGAACCTTTAAAGATACGAAAGCACCGGGAGAGGGCACCACTACGGAGCTGTTGAGGAAAAATGGGTTTAAAGTATTTGGCGAAGATCAGCTGGACGAAGTCGAGCAGGAACTCGCACGTATGGACGGGCAGGTTATTCTTTAAGTAATAAATAGGCTGCAGGATACATAGTGTGTATAAGGGGAACGAAGCAGTGTCCTTGGGAGAGGAAATGCCGTCCGATGAGCCATCCTTCATTTGGGATAGGAGGCGGACGCAGATGAGTATTGATCAGCTCATTGCTTTGCTCGTTCTTGTCATTATGATCGTACAGCTTGCTGGCACAAAAGGTAAACACTAAGTCTCACCTCATTGTAACTGCTTCCGGAGCTCAGGATTTTTTGAGTTCGGAAGCTTTTTTTTGTCCCTGGCTATGCATATTGTGAAATCTAAAGGATTCCTTCATAGTGATGTCTAATATACATATAGTGGGTTTTTGGGAAGTCCAAGGAAAGAAATTAGGGGGAACTATGAAATTTAGAACATGGATAATCATTGTTCAGTTGTTTATGATTGCTGTGCTTGTAGGCGTTTTGGCGGCCGATCTAGGTAAGCCAGGCTCAGATGAGTCTAAACATGATGATATTTTAATACATTTTGATCAAAAAGATTTAAACAGGATAAAAGAAACGGTTCAAAGGTTTAGTGAAGGTAAAGGGGATAACCTGATGTTGATTGAGCCAACCACGGATAGTGGACAGTTAATTCATGATTTCTATTCTAATGGTAAAGAGCTTCATTGGGTAAAGGATGATACAAGAGATGCATGGAGTAATAGTCCTGGGAAGATCGAATATGTATGCAAGGCGATTGAACTAATAGAGACAGGTGAGCGGTTTAATGTCGAGTTATCCCAATGTAATGTTCAGCCAGACGGTGAGAAAATAAATGTGATCAGCTTTTTAAAAGAAAGATTATAAACCCATTTACGGAGAGGATGGATGAACAATATGCCGATGTCTGAGTACTATCAAGGAATTCGAGGGAAAGTGGGCTCAGAATTATTAATGATGCCTTCCGTAGCTGCAGTAATAAGAAATAAAGAGGATGAGATTCTATTCATCCGCAAGCCAGGAGAATCTTTGTGGGGATTGCCTGCGGGAGCGATTGAGCCAGGGGAGCGTCCTGGAAGAACCTTACGCAGAGAGGTATATGAAGAGACAGGGTTGATGGTTCATCCTACGTCTATTTTAGGTGTTTTTGGTGGAGCGAAATATAGATACGAATATAGTAATGGCGATCAGATAGAATATACGGTTATTGTATTTGAGTGCTCTATCATCAGAGGAACGCTTAGAGCTATAGATGGGGAGATCGAAGAATTTAAATTTTTCAAAGAGAACGAGCTGCCAGAGATTGCAATTCTATATCCTAGAGAGATTTTTATAAAAGACCGAGAGAAGACTGCAACGATATTTGAGTGACTGAGAGGAGTGCCTCATGAAGACCTACATTTATATGGTTAGACATGCAGTGTCACCTTTTGTATTAGGGAATGAGCGGGAACGGGGATTATCCAAAAAAGGGCACGCAGACGCTTATAGAATCAAAGAGCTTTTGGCGGAGGAGAAAATTACACATTTTGTCTCCAGTCCATATAGACGAGCCGTAGAGACGATCAAGTATTTGGCAGAAGCTTCGAACCAAGAGATTGAACTGTATGAAGAACTCAGAGAACGAGCAATCGGAAGTGTCGAGATTGAAATTAATGAAGATGACTTTCTGCAGGGCATTCGGACATCATTTAGCGACAAGCATTATAAAATGCCGGATGGAGAGAGTACTCAGGAAGCACAAGAGCGTGCAATTCCTGTTATCAAGCAATTAATTAAACAGCATAAAGGCGGCAAAATCGCTTTAGGTACGCACGGGAATATCATGACCATTATCCTGAATTACTTCGATAAGAAGTATGGATATGAGTTCTTTGAACAGACGTCCAAGCCGGATATTTATAAGCTGGAATTTGAAGAATTGGAGCTTACCCATGTGGAGCGGCTGTGGGACTCCGAAGTGCTGAACAGATGAAATATTTTATAAAGCTGAATGCACTAAGCGTACTTTATGCCTTTATGTTGTTTATTGTAATAGAGCTGCCATTGAATATATATCGAATCAGCAGAATTTCAGGCTTGGTGGTTCCCAATCACAGAACCTGCAGATAAACCTGCACCGGTAACAGGACTGATCATAATAGGAGCCATGATTATTTATCCGTTTTATATCGCAATGATTAGTATTATCGCAAGCATCACTTTTAAGTCAGACGCTGGATAGAGGTTGGAAATGAGGATCAATGATTTGAAAGAAAGACTTTTTTATACTTGTATCTGCCTCGTTGTTATTGTATTGGGGTTAAGCTCTAGAGTATTCACGAATCAGCTGCCTTTGTTTGTATCTAGACATTTCGGAGATGCGCTTTGGGGCAGTATGGTTTATTTTATGTTTCGGGTCCTACTGGTAAATCAAAAGCTAAGGCTCGCCTTTGTATGGAGTTTGGTGTTTAGCTTCGGCATAGAATTTAGCCAGCTGTATCAAGCGGAGTGGATCAACAGCATCCGATCTACAGTATTGGGTGGTCTAATTCTCGGAAAAGGATTCCTATGGATCGACCTCGTTAGATATTTGGTTGGCATTACCCTTTGTTATGGATTGGATCAATACTTTCACCAAAAGGTGCACCGAAATGATAAATAGTGTTTATTGGAGAGGAACCTTTAAATGGTAAATAGTTTGATTGTGGTATGCTTGCTTACGATGATTATTCACACGGCAGAAACCTTATCGTATTCGGTACGATATGCCGGAGTGAAGCTGAACAAGATAGCCATTGCGTTATCTCTCACAGGCATTATTGTTCTCGTCTCAAGAACTGCAAATATGATCCAAGCTCCACTGACGGCTAAATTCGTAGATTATGCCAAAATACATTCTGATTTTCCGCTTCTAAATTACTTGAGAATTATATTATTGGCTTCTTCCTTAGGGACATTAATTGCCATTGCTGTTTTTCCTACCTTTGTCGGCTTGTTTGGGAGAATCATCTCTAAGCTTGAAATTGAGGGTTCTATCCCAAAACTGCTTACCAGTGTAACGATCGGGCAACTAAAGAACACAAGAAAATACATAAGAAAACCAAAAGTGAATCTATATAACTTCAGATACCTGGGGATTCCTAAACGATTTATTGTGATGAATGTTTTTGTTACAGCCTTTTACACCGTAGGTGTCATATCATCTTTGTATGCTGCTCATCTAATGCCTCAATATAGCACGACTGCTTCTCAAGCTTCCGGACTGATTAACGGTATGGCGACTATTCTGCTGACCATATTTATCGACCCACAGCTTGGTCTTATTACCCATAAGGCTACTGAAAATGTAGAATACCGTGATCAGCTAGGAAAAATATATGTGGTATTGATGGGTTCTCGATTTGTAGGCACTATATTTGCTCAGCTCCTGATTGTGCCCGCAGCCCAGCTAATTAGTATGTTAGTGAAGCTGATTTGAGCCAGTGGGGCTAATCATTAGCGAAGTTTAGATTCTGCTGCTCTTAGAGCTAGCGAGATCTTCTGCTCCCAGCTGTAAATATTCTGCTGCATGGAATGAATTCGTTTCATTTGCTCATAGGATGATTTCAATTCTGTAGCGGCTCTAACTGCATCACCTTGCTTAACAGCTGCTTTATATTGTTTGTCAGCATCCGCGCGTACTTTCTGCGTGACAGTGAGATTCTTACTTTCGGCAGTTATTTGTTTCTTTAAAGCAGTGATGGGTGCTAACGCATCTTTGACGGGTTTAAGCTTAGCAGAGGTTTGCTTGCGAGCGGCTGCCAAAGCGGTTGTCTTTGTCTTAATTTCGGCTCGGGCCAGGGTTACAGCAGCCTTTAGTTTATTACGCTTCAGTTCCAGCAATGTGACTTTTTTCAAGTCTTTAGCTTTCTTGGCTGCGGTAGACTGTTTACCGAGTGTGCTGTATTGTTCCAGAAGGGGAGCGTGTTTCTTCTGAACTGAGGTTGCTTCTGAAGATAAGCGGCTTAACAGTGCTTGATCTGTTGACTGTATGACGGAACGAATAGATTTCAGAGCGTCATTATTCTGCTTGCGTAACTTCTGAATTTCTGAGTTATCTGTCTTGAGGGTGGCTTGAAGCGCGGTATAATTACCATGAAGACTGTTAATGTCATCCAGCGCGGCATCCCAGCCAGTAGCAGCAGACACAAGTGTAAGGTTACAGGTTAGGAAAGCTGCTACCAGCACTAATTGAGCCACCCATTTTAAATCCCTAATTCTGAAAATGTTCTTTCTACATCTGACGGTACCTTTTGGTTTAAACATTCATCTCAGCTCCTTAATGAATTAGTTAATATACGCAAAAAAGCACCTCCAAGATAGGCATTGACGCCTGTCTTGCGAGGTGCTTCTCCCGCACAGAAATATAAAAGATGCTCTTACTATAACTTGAAATTAATGGATAGTCAATGGACAATAGAACGTTTGTTTGCTTGTTTTTATAATTGTGAAATACAAAGGGGAGTAAATATGAGTTCACATCTAGAGTATGGGCACGATCGAGTGGCCCTGATTACCGGAACCTCCAGTGGATTTGGATTGCTGACAGCGCTCAAATTGGCTGGACAGGGGTTTAAGGTGATAGCAACCATGCGTGATTTAAGCCGTAAAGCCGAGCTGGTGCAGCAGGCAGAGCAGGCAGGAATTTTAAAGCAGCTTCATTTAATGACGATGGATGTCACCGACAGCGATTCTATAGAGACAGCAATATCTTCAGTACACGAAACATTTGGAAGAATTGATGTTCTAGTCAATAATGCAGGTTTTGCCATTGGCGGTTTCATAGAAGAAATATCTATGGAGGAATGGCGGCGGCAAATGGAGACGAACTTTTTTGGATTAGTGGCTGTGACAACAGCTGTGCTGCCCATTATGCGAGAACAGCAGAGCGGCACGATTATTAATGTGGGAAGTGTAAGCGGATTATCCGGATTTCCAGGTTATGCGCCTTATGCAGCTTCTAAATTTGCTGTTGAAGGTTTCAGCGAAAGCCTGCGTCATGAAATGTCCCCTTATGGAATACGGGTGGTATTAATTGAACCGGGCTCCTTCCGTACACCGATATGGGGAAAAGGCATGGAGCAAATTCGACGTAAGGAGGATTCTCCGTATAAAGAACGTCTTGACGCTGTGCTACGATATTCCAAACATACTGCTGAGACAGCGCCTGACCCTAGTCAAGTGGCTAATCTTATCGGTCGTATTACCGAAATGAAAGCACCACGGCTACGTTATCCTATCGGCAAAGGCACGCGAATCTTAATCTTAGGCAAAACGCTGCTTCCATGGAAATGGCTGGAGAGAATTATTGCGAAAGAATTGAGGGGATAGGATGGAGTCATCCATAAATTTAACAATCATTAAACTAATAGGTTATATGTCTAGTTTGATGACCGTTTTTTTATGGCTAATTTTTATATTCATCAATCCTTATGCTGAGATTACGAATCGCTCCACTCTTGTAATTAGTATAATTATGTTGTTATTACCGGCGGGGTTATTAGCAATAGGTGTCTTTTTAAACAGAAGTCGGCTAATGCTGCTTGCATTTATCTGGAGTTTTCCCTACAGTTTATATATGTTATTAACGCCCGGAATCTTTAGGTTGTTCGGGATTACGAGCCTAATGTATTTACTTTGTTTTGTGTTATTTAGAATGAACAAGATTAGATATTGAACAAGGATAGAGGTGTGCCGATGCTAGAATCGTCCGGAATCCATATCTGCTTCAACGCAGATGGCCGTGAAATAGAAATCCTCGATGTTACTCCATTTGGCAAAGATAAATTTCGAATTGAAGAGACACCGATTTTTAATCCGGCTGTTACAATGGGAGATATTATACAGGTGAAGGAAGAAAATGGAGTCTATTATTATCAAGAGACCGTCCAGAAATCTCCTTTCAAAAGATACGCTTGGCTGCTTAGTAAAGAGGCTGTTGATTCTACGGCCATTGCAGATTTTAAACATAGAATTATAGAGAATGAAGGCAAATGTGAGTTGATCTTTGGCGGTTTGTTCGTCATTCATATTCCTAAGAATACTTCGATTGATGTTGATGGGGAAATGAATCGAATTATTGAGCGGTTCGAGATTTGAATACTAAGAAAAAAATGCTGCGTCATGAAATGCAAGGAAACTTGCACACGATGACTGCAGCATGGAGAATAGAAGAAACGCTTTTTATTTTATTTCTTCCATAAATGTCTTGAAATTTTCAGTGATTTCTTTTGATTTGGTATGGTGCAGATAATGTCCTGCATCAAGTTTTACCAATTTTCCTTGTTTAGCATTTTTGACTTGCTCTTCATGCAATGATATCCAATCTTTTAAGAGAGTATCATCCCCTTGTACAAAGAGCAAAAGGGGATGATCCTTTGGAAAAGTTGAATTTAGAGCCCCTTTATAATTAGAAGACATATGTTCCACTTCATTTAAGTGAGTGTAATTATAAGTGTTTCTAAGTGTAAATAATCTCAATTGTTCTTTAGTTTCATCATCAAACGGCAATCCAACATAGGGGTTTCCACTTGTTTTAAATAACAATCTGCCCAAGCCTGATTTTCTAAGTAGTTTTAATTTTCCTGTTGGTATATTAACATTTGTTCTGTCTTCTGTTGCAATACTGTTATCAATCCCGACAAATGCACTCACTTCGTTTGGATATTTGTTCACATAATTCAAACTGTACATACCGGAAATAGAGTGTGCCATTAGAATATAACGGTCAATATTAAGCTGCTTTACAGCTTCATGAATTTCACTTACAATATTTTCCGTGGTTCGTTCTTTTTCAGTTCTATCACTTAATCCATAACCGAAAGGCTCAATCGCGACAACTTTGTAAAATGGAGATAGTTCATCTATCAGCAGTTTAAAATCAAGTCCCGGTGCCACCGTTCCATAACCAGGTAAGAGTACGACCGTCTCTTCGCCATTTCCTTGAATCAAAACATTCATATTTTTACCGTCGACGCTTACAGACTGACCATAGGGTTTTATTTTAGCTTGGTCCGATTTATTAAGGAAAATATTAGCGACAAAAACAGTCACTAGAAAAAGTACTATTGCAGTAGCTAAAGCCCCTAAGGAAATAAGTATAATTTTCAGCGGTTTATTCATCCTTTTTTTTATAACCTCTTCTTCTGGTTTCACTCGCATCTTCTCCTGTTCTAATCGCTTTATTCTAGCTACCTTAACGAGTCGCTAAAGGAAGCTTACCCGATGAAGATGAACTATACATGACGACAATATGAACTGAATATGAACCAGCTGAAAAAGTTTGACTCATTAAAATGAATGCGAGGTGAGCAATAATGTTGAAATTTATGAAGCAATGGTTGCCGAGTATTATGATCGCAGTGGTTATTTCTTTGTTTGTTAGAACCTATGTTGCTGAAGCCATGCGAGTTCCAACGGGCTCTATGATCCCAACGATTCAAATCAATGATCGCTTAATTGTTGAGAAAATGTTATGGATGACCACACTGGAGCATGGAGATATTGTTGTATTTACGCCACCTGTAGCTGGTGATGAGAATAAAAGATATGTAAAAAGGCTAATGGGGCTGCCTGGAGATACCTTGGAAATTAAAGATGGCGAACTTTACCGAAACGGAGCGATGGTTAACGAACCTTACCTCAATGAACAGATGGATTACACTTTTGGACCGGTTACGGTACCCGCCGATCATTATTTTTTTCTTGGAGATAACCGGAATATAAGCTATGATGCTCATCTGTGGGATACTCCATTTGTGTCGAAGGATAAGCTGATTGGGAAAGTGATCGCTGAATTTAGCAATCCCTTTTAGGTAGTGTGTAAGACGGATAAATGTAAGGCTTAATCTCTAAAAATAGATTTAGGGGTGCTGAAGTCGCGGGGGTCTTTTGAACTAACCGAGTGGTTTAATGAGACTTTAACCATATTGTTACTTTGGAAGAATTTAGCTATCCTTAAGGTAAAATATACCTACATATAGTAAGGGGTGCTGAATTTTGAAAGCTCATGTCACAGATCTCAAACATGGCGATTGTCTAATAGCAGATACATTCAATAGTGTTGGCCTACACGTGCTTCCGAAGGGGACAGTGGTCTACGGAGAAGAAATCACCATCCTGATGAGGCATCAGATTGATTATGTCGATATTGAACCACGCATGATGGCGCTGGATAATGAAGAAATGAATGTGGCACAAGGGATAGATGGTAATTTTGATCAAGCCATCCAAAACTATGAATCTATATTTCTGGAAGCACTCAGCAAGGGTAGCTTTACGCAGTCGGATGTTGATAATACGCTGCAGCCATTGCTGGAGAAATTGGATGAACAAAAGGATGTCGTTTCTTTATTATTGCTGCTTGAACGTGATGATATCAGTACATACAATCATTCATTGCAGGTCGGACTGTTATCCTTTTACATAGCGACTTGGTTAGGTCATACAAAAGCCGAAAGATTTGAGATTAGTAGAGCCGGTTATTTGCACGATATCGGAAAAAGCCAGATTGCTCCACATATCTTAAATAAGACGGATAACTTAACTCCTGAAGAATCAGAAGAACTAAAACGTCATACTACGTATGGATACGACATTATCCTTAAATCGATGAATGACGAAAAGACCGCACTAGTGGCGCTTCAGCATCATGAATTCGAGGATGGTACAGGTTATCCTAACAATCTCCGTAAACAGGACTTGCACCCGTATACGCAGATTGTTGCTGTCGCAAATACTTATGTAGGCATGACCTTAGGAAGAGCGAATCAACCGAAACAAGGCCTGATTAACGTTCTTCGCAAGGTACATGAACTTGGATTTGGCAAGCTGAATGGAAATGCGGTACAAGCTCTGATCGGACATTTATTGCCGAATTTTGTGGGTAAGAGCGTTCAGCTTAGCAATGGTGAGCAAGGTACGATTATTATGAATAATCCGTTGGATATTTTCAAACCTCTGGTAAAAATAAATGAGACTACGTTCAGAGACTTATCTAAAGAGCGTAATTTGACTGTTGAAGAAGTATTTATTTAACGAATATTTTTGTGGCGAAAAATAGTAAGGCTATCTCCTTGATCCGTAAAATCAGGGGATAGCTTTTTTGTGTTATAATCGGAATTGGGTTAAAAACCTTTCAATATGGAATAGGAGAGTGCTTATCGTGATTATCAAATTCATTCGTTTACGTTAATTTGAGGTGCAATTCAATGATGACATCATCCATTTTTTTGAAAATGTATTGAGTCTTATTTAACTGTGCATTCATTGATAAAATTCGAATGAAATGAGGAATGAACAATGAGCGATAAAATAGTAAAAGTAAACGGAATTGATATATGCTCGGAAAGTTTTGGAGATCCTAGCAATCCTGCGATATTGCTGATTATGGGTGCCACATGTTCTATGGTTTATTGGGATGAAGAGTTCTGTCAGCGATTAGCAGATACCGGACGTTACGTTATTCGTTATGATAACCGGGATGTCGGACGTTCCGTTGTTTATGAGCCTGGGAGTTCCAATTATACCGTGATAGATATGGCTAATGATGCCGCTGGGTTACTAGACGCCTATAATATTGAACAGGCAAATATCGTTGGGATGTCCTTAGGCGGAATGATTGCACAAGTCCTTGCTACACGTCATCCGCAAAAAGTTCTAACCTTAACCTTGATCGCATCAAGTTTTTTCGAATCTGATGATAATGATCGGAACTTGCCTCCTATGGATGAGCGGATCCTCGCATTCCATGCAGATGGAGCAACACTGGATTGGTCTAATGAGGAAGCGGTAGCCAATTATTTGGTTTCAGGTTCCGGCATACTCTGTGGTTCAAAACATAAATTCGATGAGAAAAGAGCGTATAAACAAGTAAGGATGGAAATAAAACGTGCCAACAACTTGCTTAGCATGTTTAATCATTCTCTCCTTACAGGGGATGACGACTACGAGGGCAAGGCAAAAAATATCATGGTTCCTACTTTGGTTATCCACGGCACAGAAGACACGGTGCTTCCTATAGAGCATGGCTTGGCACTTGCTGCGGAAATTCCTAATGCGTCGCTTCTAACCCTGGAAGGAACGGGCCACGAAGTCCATCCGGATGATTGGGAAACCATAATCAAAGCAATTTCGAATCATACATTAGGCGGTAAAGCTTAACAGGGCATAAAGAGTAAATTAATGAAGGGCTACAATTCGGTTGTGCCGATTGTAGTCCTATTTTTTTCAGGATTACTTCGTCCCTAGGAATTAAATCGCTTCACTAATTTGTCTTTATGTGCAGTAAAAGCCTCTTCTAAAGTGATGCCATATAAGTCGGCTAACAATGCGATATTTCCGAGAACATCCCCGATTTCCTCAATCAAGTCGGTTTTCAGTTGCTCTGGAGTACGAGTCGATTCATCCGGTCGATCTCTGCCGATTTCATAGGAGCGTACAGCTCGTGCTACTTCACCTGTCTCTTCCATTAAGAATCCCACTCTTATAAAAGGACCATAAGTAGTCCAGCCTCGTTCTCCATAAAAATGATTAATCCATTTCTGCACATCATTAATTTCCATATTATGTAGCACTCCTTAATCTTTCACATGATTTATACTCCAGCATATAGTATATTAGATAGCGGACATTATCAATATATAGTTTGGAGATGGGATTTTGAAATCAATATGTGTTTTCGCAGGATCGAATTTAGGGGGACATGAGGATTATAAAGCTAAAGCTGTTGAACTTGGTAACTACATGGCTATGAATAATTATCGTTTAATTTACGGTGGCTCAAAAATCGGATTAATGGGTGAAGTCGCTAATGCTGTTTTGAATGGTGGAGGCGAGGTAATCGGGGTAATGCCTAGAGGATTATTTAATGGGGAAATGGTACATAGAGAATTAACGGAGTTGATAGAAGTAGAAGATATGCATGGCCGTAAAGCAAAAATGGGAGAATTGGCAGATGGCTTCATTGCTTTACCTGGAGGGTTTGGAACGTATGAGGAGCTTTTTGAGGTTTTGTGCTGGTCACAAATTGGCATACACAAGAAGCCGGTAGGGGTTCTAAATATCAGGAATTATTTTGATCCTCTGCTGAATCTGATTCATAACAGTATCCAAGAAGGCTTCTCTAATTCTTCGCATCTCAGTCTGCTAAACGTATCCAACGAGCCGATGGAACTCTTAACTCTATTGAAGGAGTATGTTCCGCAAACGCTAGAGCAAAAGTGGAAACAGCTCAACTAGAAAAAGGAGAACTTACATGAATTCAGAATTTGCATTTACTGATTTCCCTGTGTTACAAACTGAACGATGCACACTACGTAAAGCAACAGAAAATGATCGCTATGATATATTTGAACTTTATTCCCAAGAAGCCGTTGTGAAATATATGCCATTTACACCCTTCATTTCGGTCGAGGATGCGATAGATGAAATGAAATGGTATGACAAAATTTTTAAGGAACAATCCGGTTTACGGTGGATGATTGAAGATCGTGAGACTCAAAAAGTGATTGGAACCTGCGGATTTCTGAATTATGAGCAAGATCATCATCGTGTGGAAATTGGGTATGACTTAATGCCTGCTTTTTGGGGAAAGGGGATTATGACAGAGGTAGTGAACCGTGTTATGCAGTTTGGCTTTTTGAACATCAGACTAAATAAAATTGAAGCGAGAGTGGAACCGAAAAATGAGGCGTCACTTATATTGATGAATAAGCTCGGCTTCTACAAAGAAGGGGTCTTAAGGCAACATGAGTTCGAAAAAGGTCGGTATGTGGATCTTGCTGTCTTCTCTAAATTGAAAAGTGAATACCACTGAATTTGAATTTCACTAGTGGATTGGCTATGATAAATATAGAGAAACGCTACAAGAGGAGAAATGAGATAATGACCCCCGAGAATCAAATTGAACAATTTAAGAAGCTTAAGCACGATATCACTCGTTTCATGTTGATTTATAAATTTGCATTGGATGAGATGGAAACAAAGATTGAGATCCTAAAACAGGAGTTTCAGTCTCTGCATGATTACAGCCCAATTGAACATACCAAATCGCGTATTAAGTCACCAGAGAGTATCATGAACAAAATGCTGCGCAAAAATGGTGAATTATCGCTGAATTCAGTGAAAAATTGTATTAAAGACATCGCTGGTCTGCGGATCACCTGTTCTTTTATCTCTGATATCTATCATGTTAGTGAGATGCTTCAGAAGCAGGATGATCTAACGGTTCTTGAGGTGAAGGATTATATTAAGAATCCTAAACCTAACGGATATCAGAGTCTTCATTTGCTGATTCAAGTCCCTGTTTTTATGTCCGATCGCCAGGAGCTTGTCTGTGTAGAAGTTCAAATTCGTACCATTGCTATGGATTTCTGGGCAAGCCTCGAACATAAAATCTTTTATAAATATAATAAATCAGTACCTGAGAGCATGACTCGTGAGCTGAAAAATGCGGCGGATGCCGCCCATGCTCTTGATCTGCAAATGGAGCGTCTGCACCGAGATATAAAAGAAATTAAAGACGATGATGAAGATGATCTTAGCTCTTTCGAGGAGGAGCTTCGCCGTATAGTGGTTCATAATAAGCAGTTCACACTTCCAGCTAACTTTATTAAACTGCTTGACGATAAATAAGCTGTTTTGTCCGCCTAGAGTTATCCGTTTCGTTTCGGTGACTCTAGGTTTTTTCTTGTATACATCATTGCCATAGATAACTAGAATAGAGTATTCTCAACTAGAAGAGAAAGGTTACTTCAGCTTCATCATTTTTACATAAAAGGAGAATGAAGATGAGCGAGCGTACACTTCGCGCCATTACTGTGAATCAAATCGGATATCCGCTGGATGGAGAAAAAATCGCAGTATTTACAGGTGCTGAGCATGATTTTCAGGTAGTTGATGTTGATAGCGGGACTATTGTGTTCAAAGGTAGTTCAGATGCTGGAAGATTTGATAAAGCCAGTGGAGTAACTTTGCACACAGGTGATTTCTCGGAGGTCAAGGCTGAGGGAAGATATCGGATTGAGCAGGGCGAGGGTGTAGCTTCGGCATCCTTTACAATCTCAGATCAGCCTTATCATGAGCTTCAACAGGGCTTGCTGAAAGCTTTCTATTATTATCGCTGTGGCGTTGAATTGACTGAAGAATATGCTGAAGATTGGAAGCACAAGGCGTGTCATACCGCAAAAGGGATTGTATATGGGCAACCGGATCTTCAACTAGACTGTTCGGGTGGCTGGCATGATGCAGGTGATTATGGAAAATATAGCGGTCCCGGAGCGAAAGCTATCGCGGATATGCTGCTTGCATATGAATTATATCCCTCGGCTTTTGTAAGCGCTATCCCATTGCCTGAAAGTGATGGATCTACGCCAGATGTGCTGCTGGAATGCAAGGTGGAGCTCGATTGGTTGTTTAAAATGCAAGACTCCGCAACAGGTGGTGTATACCATAAACTGACTACGCTAAGCTTTCCTGGACTGGATGTTATGCCTGAGGACGATACAGCGGATCTGTACTTCTCACCAATATCTGCTACTGCTACTGGAGATTTTGCTGGGGTTATGGCTATGGCTGCAAGAGTGTACGAGTCTTTTGATGCTGCTTATGCGCGGAAATGTCTGGATGCTGCAGGGGCAGCATGGGAATGGCTTGTTCAGCATCCAGATGTACCCGGTTTTACGAATCCGCCTGAGATTAGCACTGGAGAATACGGGGATGGAGTCGATAAGGACGAGCGGTATTGGGCAGCGGCGGAGCTGTATCGTACGACAGGGAAAGAGGAGTATCATCAAGCTGTTCTCCAGCTAGTGCAGCTGGCTTTTCCAAAATACAGTTTAGGCTGGGGTGATATGGGGGGTTATGGCACTATTGCTTATCTGTTAAATGGTGAGGAGCAAGCAGAACGTGCTTTATATGTCTCGTTAAAAGAAGGGCTTGTTGCTGAGGCGCAACGATTAGTGGAACAGAGTCGTGAGGAGGGCCATAGGATCTCTTTAAAAGAGGAGGACTATATCTGGGGCAGCAATATGCTTGTAATGAACAATGCAATACTGCTGCTGGCGGCTGAATATTTTAGTGGAGACTCCGGTTTTGCGGACTGTGCCTTAGATCATCTACATTATCTGATGGGGCGTAACATATTGGATATCAGCTATGTTACCGGATTTGGGGATCATGCCGTGATGAATCCGCATCATCGCCCTTCTGTAGGTGACCAAGTGGCTGATCCGGTGCCAGGATTGGTGTCAGGGGGGCCAGATCGTGGGCTGCATGATGAATATGTAGTTGAGCATTTACAGGGAAAACCAGCTGCGCAGTGCTTTGTCGATCATGAGCTTAGCTATTCTACGAATGAAGTGACGATCTATTGGAATTCACCTGCGGTGTTTGTTGTGGCCCGGTTTAATCAATAAAAAGCAATAGTTCGAATAGGGAAAGGCGTCTTGGATCTGGATGTCTTTCTCTTTTTTATAGTTGAAATGCGATATTCACGCGGGATCTAAGGCTCAAGCAAATGGTTGAGTAAGGTTAAGCCTATTTCTCACAAGCGATTCCGTCTTTGTCACGGTCGCTTTTTTTATTGGCATTATAGAGTTCTTTCGATACATAGGGTTTATTTTTCGTTTTGCCGCCTTTGTTCTTGGTTGAGCTGGAAATAGCAACTCCACCTTTGTAATCTTTGTTTAGCTCCGAGCAGTTTTTGTAGGTTTTGACCTTGGATTCTGCGCTTGCTGTATTTAAGGTACCGACGGATAGAGTGAGTAGCAGGCCTGATGCTAGACAAATGTTTAAGATTTTTTTCATGAGAACATCTCCTATAAAAATCTAATGGAATTGATGATTGCGTAGTATCGTATGTATTTTATATTACCAGTTTAATTCATTGAGGTATACATTATTGGTGGATTTGGAAACAGTGTACATATTTATGGGTGAAGTGGGGGAATAATTAGATTCAATTCACATGTAGTGAACAGGCTACGAATGAGGTGATTCTAATTAGCAAAAAGAAAATGGCGACTGCTCTAATTGCAGGGTTGTTGCTTCTGCCGGGAATGGCCTTGGGTGCATCAGCCCCCGTTGCTATGACTCGCGTTAATGGAGAACTGCTATCGGCTATGCCCAAGCCAGCTCCGGAGTCCAAGCGCATTATATTACCTTCTGCAATTCAAGCATCAGAGCTTTACGGGTTCGGATTGCAGCATCGGAATGCCTCAATTCAATATTCGATCTTCTCCAAAGATTTCAAAAAGATTATGTATCCGCGGTTTGTCGAACTAAACTGGGTGACGGGTGTCTCTAGCCCTTGGATCACGAACTACGAGGTCACTAAAGAAACGATAATTAACAAGAATTCAGAGGTCATTGAAATGCGTCTGGATACTGCGACTTCAAGTGGACCAGCACCTTCTATACTTTTGACAATCTCACTTGTGCAAGAGAAGAATAGCTGGGTGATTACCGGAGTGACATCGGACCCCGAGCTGCCGCGTGGCGGATTGCCTAGGAAGTAGGTTGGTTATGGATAGGAAAAAGAGCAAGCGTAGTAGGGGGTTCCCATACGCTTGCTCTTTTTTTGATTCGAAAGCACATCGATCAGTCCACGTGGTCTGTTTCTCCACAAATCATCAGCCTACGTTGGTGATTAATTAAGAGACCTCGCGTCAGACATCGTTACGGACCGTATTGCAGCTATTTTGGCATTATGATCGTTCTGGCGAGAGTTTCGGACTGTATGGCTCTTATTCCCCTGAAATCACGCATTATAGGAGTACTTTTGGGTGAATAGCTGCATCTGAGTCCGATAGCATGGCTAAATCGCCGAAATTGTGAAAATAAGAGCTCCTCGGTCCGATCACCGCCAAACTCTAGTGGATTTGGAGTCGCAATGTTCAGCCCAGAGTGGCAATGCCAGCTCGAGTCACAAATCATCAGCCTACGTTGGTGATTAATTAAGAGACCTCGCGTCAGACATCGTTACGGACCGTATTGCAGCTATTTTGGCATTATGATCGTTCTGGCGAGAGTTTCGGACTGTATGGACCTCTGTCAAGAAAGTGGACAGTCACGCAACAGACATTCTAGTCAATTGCTCAGCAAAACGAACTGGAGAAAGATACCCCAGCGCGCCATGCATTCGCTTGCGGTTATAGTAAAACTCAATATATTGAAAAAGTGTCTGGTAGGCTTGCTCCTTAGTTTTGAATCGTGGATTACAATAAATGAGCTCCTTTTTCAAAATGCTGTGCCACGACTCGATACAGGCGTTATCATAACAGTTACCTCTGCGGCTCATGCTGGACTCCATGCCATACGCTTTCAACTGCTGCCTGTATTCATGAGAAGTATATTGAGAACCTCTATCGGAGTGATGTAATAGACCCTTTTCCGGTTGTTTAGCTTCGTAAGCATCTTGTAAGGCGCCCGAAATTAAGCTAGTTTCCATATGGTTCTCCAAGCGCCACCCCACGATTTCGCGCGTGCAAAGGTCCATCACACTAGCCAGGTACAAGCGCCCTCCCCGGCAAGGAATGTATGTAATGTCGGTAACCCATACTGAATTGGGTTTGAGTATTTTAAATTGCTGGTTCAGCGTATTTGGGGCAATCGGATGGTCATGATTGGAGTCGGTGGTCTGTACGCGATACGTTTTGGAGACAATGGAGCGAAGCTTCATATGTCGCATGTACACACTCACCGTGCGTTCGGTAACGGTATAACCTTCTTGATGCAACAGGCGGGTGATCTTCGGACTCCCATACCGCTTTTGATGGTCTGCAAAATGATACTGAATTCGCTTCATTATCGCAGCCTTACGAAGCATATGCGTACTGTTTTTTTCTGTCCGCCACTTGTAGTACCCGCTCCGTGACACATGTAGGGTCATGCACATCTTCTCCAAGAGAAACTCGGAGCGATGTTTTTCAATAAACTGGAATCTCAGTTCCTTGGTTTGCTGAAGATGTGCACTGCTTTTTTTACGATCGCTAATTCCTCTTCCACATCAGCAATCTTGTTATCTTTTTCTTGAAGTTGACGGCTCATTTCTTTCAACTGTGCCTCGAGTTCCCGTACTCGATCCACGCTAGCTGCCGGTTCATTCTTTAGTTCTCGATACTGGCTCATCCATTGATGCAGGGTACTTTTTGGGATGTTGAGCTCTTCCGCCAAGTCGCCCACTGTCTTTGTTTGCTCTTGAATGAACTGCACTGTCTGTTTTTTAAATTCTTCGTTATACCGTTGTCGATGTTCTCCCATGTGAACACACCTCCGTGGACTCATTATCGCCAGTCTGTTAACTACTGTCCACTTTTTATTCTAGCTTCAGTATGGCTCTTATTCCCCTGAAATCACGCATTATAGGAGTACTTTTGGGTGAATAGCTGCATCTGAGTCCGATAGCATGGCTAAATCGCCGAAATTGTGAAAATAAGAGCTCCTCGGTCCGATCCCCGCCAAACTCTAGTGGATTTGGAGTCGCAATGTTCAGCCCAGAGTGGCAATGCCAGCTCGAGTCACAAATCATCAGCCTACGTTGGTGATTAATTAAGAGACCTCGCGTCAGACATCGTTACGGACCGTATTGCAGCTATTTTGGCATTATGATCGTTCTGGCGAGAGTTTCGGACTGTATGGCTCTTATTCCCCTGAAATCACGCATTATAGGAGTACTTTTGGGTGAATAGCTGCATCTGAGTCCGATAGCATGGCTAAATCGCCGAAATTGTGAAAATAAGAGCTCCTCGGTCCGATCCCCGCTAAGCTCTAGTGTATTTAGAGTCGCATTGTTCAGCTCAGAGTGGAAGGCCAACTCAGCATCACAAAGCCCAGCTTGCATTATAGAGTATAGCATACGTCACCAGCCCAGCTCATATCATACAGCGCAACTCACATCGCATAGCTCAGCTCACATCACAAAGCGCAACTCACATCGCATAGCTCAGCTCACATCACAAAGCGCAGCTCGAGCCACCAGCTCAGCTCACGTCACCAGCCCAGCTCGCGAACCCCAGCTCAAGCCACAACAGCTACTAGGCTATCCAGCTGTTAAGCGACTAATCTCTTCCCGCCTTCACCATCAATTCCGCCAGCATTTTGGGTTCGGTTCGAACGGTGGTCATGTGATCTCCTTTGCCCTCGATGAAGCGGAAGACGCCTAAATGACTGGATTGTGTAGGATGGAATCCGTATGGACCTTGCGGTATCGCGGTGTCCTCCGTTAGATAAAGATAACTTTTGGGGATCTGGAGACTGTAGAATTTCTTGAGATCAAGCTTTTCGAAAAGTGGACTTGCTGGCTCAGGAGGAGCTTGTTTATAAAAAGCTTGCGCTTCCGCAAGACTGGCGGTGTTGACGAATGTATCCCGGAAGAGAGGAAAGGGGAGCGTTATGGTGTTATTGCCGGAAGTATCTCTTAGCTGTTCAAAGTACTTAAGCGAATCAGCTGGAAATTGGTCCGCCAGACTTTGCCCATCCAGCGGTACGAAGGCATCGAAGAATACCAGACGTTTGATCCGATCCGGTACTTGCTGAGAGACGGTTTGGATCACCGATCCACCAAAGCTATGTCCGAGCAGAATGATATCCTTTAAGTCTTTTTGCTTGATAAAGTCGACAACAGACTGTGTAATTTGCGCATGCGTTACATTATTGTTTTTGTCCCCGCCATGACCGGCATATTCCGGAGTATAGACGGTGTGTCCTAAGCTGCGAAGTGCGGCGGCCGTTTGATCCCAAAAACCAGCAGTAGCCCAAGACCCATGAACTAGAACAAATGTAAGAGGCGCCTGTTTCGATGATGTTTTGTTATTGGCGGCCTCAACCGTGGAGCTGAGATTCATAGGCTGGAAACCCATAATTGTAAAGAGAGTGATACATAACGCTAACACTATTTTTGTGTGAATGGATTTCATACTATGCCTCCTATGTGGGGTGAGAGTGTAATACTTAGAGGATGCCCCGTTTAGAAAAGAAAGATGAATTTTTATCAGGAGTAGTGAA
The DNA here is from genome assembly GCF_037963285.1 of Paenibacillus sp. FSL H3-0329. NCBI lineage: Bacteria > Bacillati > Bacillota > Bacilli > Caryophanales > Paenibacillaceae > Paenibacillus > Paenibacillus sp. FSL H3-0329. The sequence goes on from NZ_CP150150.1 coordinate 2,634,036, forward strand.
TCTCCGCACCTAGGCATAGGCAAACGCATATCTTGTGTTTAGGGAAAGCAAAAATTTATAGCAACAGAAAGGCAGGAAAAAAAGTGACTTCATACATGGACTATACGTCCCCCAATACAGAGTTTACTTTTGATGTGAACACCAATACACTTTTTAAAAAAGATGCCAACAACTTCATTAACTTGCTGTCGATTAAACAATTGAACACGCTTGAGAACATATCGCTGCTGGATATTTTTCTTAGCAAATCAAATGTTGTGGAACCTCATTATCATCAAAATGCTGCAGAGCTTGTATATTGTATCTGCGGTTCAGCGGTAGTGTCTTTAATCAATCCGTTCACAAATGAACTTCTGCATTTTCCGATTTGTCCGGGTCAAGTGGCAAACGTGCCGCAAGGCTGGTGGCATTATGAGGTAGCTACTGCGGATAATACACATCTGCTCGCGATTTTTGACGCACCTATTCCTGAGGTCATTTTAGGTTCGGATATTCTTAGCAAAACCCCAGCAAATGTATTAGCCCATACTTACTGCTTAAATGAAGCTAAGGTAAAAGAAGCTCTTGCTCCAATCAAGCCGGGAACCTTCATCGGCCCTCCTGCTGACTGCTGCGAAGAAGATAAAGTAATGGGCAGCAGCAATATGGCTCCTAATATGGCCCCTAACATGGCCCCAAATATGCATCCTAATATGAATCCATACGCTCATATGCAGGCACAACCCATCCCGATATCTTCACAAATGCCTCCAGCTACACAAGCCTTTAATTATCAGCCATACCCGATGCAAGGGTACTATACGCAGGGTTATGATCAGCATTATCGCCAACAACCCTATGTACAGCAGCAGCCGCATTACCAGTATCCAAATAACCAAGAGTAAACTAAAAAAACCTCCCGGAACTCTAGATTCCGGGAGGTTTCGTTGTTAAACCTAGGATAAACGGACAAGTACTCTTCCTCTAAGGTTTCCTTGTAGAATATCTTCCAATGCTTGCGGTAGCTCGTTTAACGTGACTTCACGATCCACGAGGTTCTCCAGCTGACTTGGCTTCAGATCGCTCGCCATCCGTTTCCAAGCCTTCTGGCGAAGGTCTGCAGGACATTCAACGGAATCTATGCCGAGAAGGTTAACACCCCGAAGAATAAACGGAAGTACTGTAGTTGGAACTGAAGTGCCTCCGGTTAAGCCACTTGCAGCTACAGAACCTCTGTAGGTGATTTTACTCAAAACTGCGGCAAGGGTGTCACCACCCACCGAATCTACTGCGCCTTGCCATAATTGTTTGTCCAAGGGTTTGCTGGCGCCGCCAATGACCTCTTCACGTGAGATCACGTCTTCGGCTCCTATACCTCTAAGGTAATCGGTAGCTTTGGCGTTACCTGTGCTTGCCACTACGCTATACCCTTTTGCGCCAAGCATGGCAATAGCAGATCCACCTACACCGCCGGTAGCGCCTGTTACAAGTACTTTGCCTTTGTCCGGGGAAACGTCATGATCTTCCAGGGCTAGTATGGACAAGGCAGCTGTCAGTCCTGCAGTACCGTAGATCATAGCTTCTTTAAGCGTCAGGCCTTCGGGAAGGGGAGTGATCCAACCTGCTGGAATCCGAGCGTATTTGCTAAAGCCGCCAAAGTGTGATACGCCAACACCATATCCTGTCGCAATGACTTGCTGCCCTTTATGAAACCGCTCATCTGTGGAAGATACCACAACACCGGATAAATCTATCCCTGGAATAAAGGGATATGTTCTTAGAATTTTACCGTTTGGAATACTGGCTAAACCGTCTTTATAGTTTACACTGGAGTAAGCAACCTTAATTACAACCTCTCCAGCTGGCAGATCCTCTAGGGTAACCGGTTTAACAGCTACGGAGAAGGAAGATTCTGTTTTGTCGACAACTAACGCTTGAAATGATTCTGTCATAAGTGTGAGCTCCTTCAACTACGTTATAGGTAAGACATGTATATAATATTTATTCTGCCCGGTCAACTTGTGATTGTCTATGATATAGCGCAATTGTTTATTAAGGTTCCGTTAAATCTTGTGATAGAGGGTGAAGCTTATGAAATGGAAAAATTTAATGGGTACAGTCTTAGCGGGTATCACATTAGTCTCACTTGGCTTTAATGGATATTCTTTTTATAACAAGCCACCAAAAGAGACTAACCAAACTACCAAGGAGCTTGTTCAAACTATAGGCGAGATTTCAATCCAATCTAACTCTGAGAGTGGAGTGCAGGGTGAAAGCGTGGAGGAACTGAAAAAAATTATTTATAACTTACCTCAAGTGGAGAAAAAATTAGCTTTTATAAAGGGAGTAATCACAGAAGGGAATACGGTTTATCTGGATCTGGATGAGGTGGAATGGTTCGGTGGAGAGGCGGCAGAAATTGCGGCTAAAGAAGATGGTATACAAGAACCCGAATCATTGCCTAATGGATTCTATATCCGAAATGCAAGCGATGAAATCGAACGACTTAAGCTTGAGACTGATGTAACTATAGCTGAACTAAATGGGGCGAGACCTCAGCAAGTTGACTATACGAATTTTATTAGCGAAGAGCTTGTGGATAGATTATTCCATCTGACATTTGTAGAAGGTAAGGCTGTTTTGCTAGAAGAGCAGTACAGACCTTAGTGAGGGAGAGCAACTGAAAGTGCCAGCGGAGAAAAGAATCGGCGGGATGCTCTACAGCATGCAGTGAAGGTAATGAAGAGTAGAAGAGCTTACGGTTTGTTTATGCTTACATACACTTAAGATTATGATGAAATTTATTTTCACGGGAAAAATGGCTCTGTGTCCGTAGCTGCCATACCTGATGTATTTGGACCGGGTGCGGATGGGAATACTGTATGAAGAAAAATTTTTCGTTGATCTAGTTAATAGGCGGAAGATATGTTTAAATGGGAAAGTATAGTATTTTTTAAATAATAGGATTGAAGAAAGAGAGGCTAATTCATGTCGATTGCGACTACAATGATTATCAGGCTCGAAATTCGGAAATCGGTTGCATCTTTTGGCGATGTTGCTTCAGGAATTGCCGCAGCTGGCGGAGATATTGTTGCTATTGACGTGATACGTGCAGGGAAGGATGTCACTACCCGAGATATAACAGTGAATGTGCAAGACGCAGCTAATGGAGAAATTATCTCAATATTATCGAAGATGCCGGGAATTAAAATAATCAACGTGTCGGATCGGACGTTTCTGGCTCATCTTGGCGGAAAAATCGAAATCACACCTAAAATGCCGATTAAAAATCGGGAGGATTTATCCTTAGTGTATACGCCGGGGGTAGCCCGAGTGTGTACGGCGATTGCCGAAGATCCCAGAAAAGCTTATTCTCTGACGATGAAAAGAAATACAGTTGCAGTCGTTTCGGACGGCACTGCTGTGCTTGGACTAGGGGATATCGGCCCGGAAGCAGCTATGCCTGTCATGGAAGGTAAGGCGATGCTGTTTAAGCAATTGGCGAACATTGATGCTTTTCCGCTATGCTTAAATACCAAAGATCCGGAAGAAATTATCAATATCGTAAAAGCAGTTTCTCCTGGCTTTGGAGGGATAAACTTAGAGGATATAAGTTCACCACGCTGCTTTGAAATCGAACGCCGGCTTGCGGAAGAGCTGGACATTCCGGTATTCCATGATGATCAGCACGGAACATCCGTGGTGGCTTTTGCAGGACTTTTGAATGCGCTTAAAGTTGTAAATAAATCTATTGAAAATGCGCGGATTGTTGTTGTGGGTATAGGGGCGGCTGGGGTGTCCATATGTAATCTGCTGCTGGCAGCGGGCGCGCGTTATATTTATGCTGTTGATCGTGAAGGCGTTCTCAGAAAAGATCTCCAGTATGATAATCCGGAATGGCAGAAGCTTGCTGCCGCAACCAATCCTGAGGGAATTGAGGGTGGAATAACGGAGGTTATACGAGGGGCAGATGTCTTTATTGGGGTGTCCCGTGGGGGGATTCTGACCGTGGAGCATCTTAAAAGCATGGCCAGTGATAACATCGTTTTTGCGATGGCTAATCCTACACCGGAGATTGAACCGGATTTGGCAGAACCTTTTGTTCGCGTTCTAGCGACAGGCAGAAGTGATTATCCGAACCAGATCAACAATGTGTTATGTTTTCCGGGTATTTTCCGTGGCGCACTTGATTGCCGGGCTAGAACTGTGAATCTGGAAATGAAGCTGGCTGCGGCAAAAGCCATTGCATCGGTCGTTCATCCGGATGAACTCAATGAGCAATATATCATCCCAAGTATTTTTAACGAAAAAGTAGTTGAACAGGTCCGCCTGGCAGTAATCCAAGCGGCTATATCCACGGATGCAGCACGCCGGATTCCTAAAGACGTAGCAGCTATAACTGAATAAGAGCTATATGATAAATGGACTGCTTTGCTTCATTAGAGAGCAGTCTATTTGTTTTTATATTTGGAGGGAAATTGCCTTAATTGCAACTTTAAATCCACTTAAAGGTGAGGGAATGTATGAGAAGAATTCATATTATGGGAGCCTCAGGCGTAGGAACGAGTACATTAGGTTACGAATTAGCTAAAGTGTTGCCACATGTCCAGTTGGACAGTGACGACTATTTTTGGGAGCATAAATTCACTAAGCAACGTGAGGTCAATGCGCGATTAGCGAAACTTACAAACGATTTGACCCATATGGAGCCTTGGATTCTAAGTGGTGCGGTATGTGGCTGGGGAGATGGCCTTCGACCATTATTCGATTTGGTTATTTTTCTAGGACTTCCACCGGAAATTCGTTTAGATAGATTAAGAGCCAGAGAGTACGAGAGATATGGTGATCATATTTTGCCTGGAGGAAGTAAATACGAAGCGTATCAGACCTTTATGGAGTGGGCGGCATTATATGATGTTGCTGGAGTTGAAGTCAGGAGCAAAGTGCTGCATGAGGAATGGATGTCCGCACTGGAATGTCCTATTTTACGAATAGAGGAAGATTTATCGGTTGGAGAGCGTGTTGAGATCGTGCTCAGATATTTACAAATGGCATAGGAGGAACTTTTGGTCGGCGGAATATATTCAACAGGCTACAGAAGAATTCAGCAATAATGTTGAGGGAGTCAAAGGTGAGTTAAAGTCCGTACATTCTGGGATTGGTGCGTAGAGTGGGATGGACAGATGGATGAATTCGAGTTGATAGTTCGTAAATAATGGGGCTATGAAGAAGATTAAGCTGCATCCATTTTATGTGGCTAGTGCTGGGGCGGATGGCTTGGTATTATGGGCATTCTTCTTTTATGAAGATGTTGGCACAGCAGTTGGTCCAAAGAGGTTATAATTGAAAGCGTATATCTCATCCACGGAATGGTGGACTGTATGTGTATGAGCAGGGCTGTTAATTTAAAAGAAAGCAGGATGAACAATCATGGTTGATATTAAAGAAATAGAAATGGAATCTCTTCCTGAACTGGGGAATTTATATCAAGAGCTGATGAATAAACCGTCTGACTTTAATAAGCTTGAAGAAGTGTTTAAAGTGGTTAAGGCGGATAACCGGTACATTCTATTGGGTGCTTTTGTAGAGGGGGAGTTACTAGGGTCTTTGATGGGCATCGTGTGTCAGGACTTAGTGGGGGACTGCAAACCGTTTATGGTGATTGAGAATGTGGTCGTTTCAGCGCGGGCACGTCGTCAAGGCGTCGGCAAAAAACTTATGAACGCCATTGAACAAGCGGCCCGGGAAAGAGACTGCTATTATATTATTTTAGTCTCCGGTGAGCAGCGGAAGGAAGCGCATGTGTTCTATGAATCGTTAGGTTATAGAGATGAAAAGGTAGAAGGATACCGAAAACATTTAAGTTCCCATTAAAAAGTACAACAACTTTCTAGGAGGTTTTTATTTGCAGACATTTTTTCAATATAACTGGATGGTCCGCGAACAATGGTATGAGTGGTGTGCAAATATTTCTGAGGAGGAGCTGCTTGCAATACGTATAGGTGGTGTAGGCAGTATACTCAAGACGCTTTCTCACATTGTGGATGTGGAGTGGAGCTGGATTCAAGTATTGCAAGGAAAACCGGATTTCCAAGAGGATTTTGAGCAGTACAAGACTTTGCAGCAAGTACGAGAATTGGATGCAAAATTCCACACAGAGGTGGAACCCTTTGTAACGGCTTGGCATGAGGGGCTGGAGCAGAGGATTTTTGAGGATCACCTTCCGGATGGCAGGATCGTGACCGATGCCTGGGGTGAGGTAATGCGCCATGTGATTGCTCATGAGATTCATCATGTCGGGCAATTATCGGTCTGGGCCAGAGAGATCGGAAAACCGCCGGTTTCAGCTAATCTGATTGGCAAAGGGCTGATAAACAGCCTGCCTGGCAAAGCTTAGACAAGCTATTCAGCGTATATTCAGATTCATATTTTACAATCTCCTTGAACTGCGAAAACATAAATCTGTACTTCAAGGAGGATTACACATGGTGAAGAAGAAAAATTTGCTGAGAAAGTTCATGGCAGTTACACTAAGTCTTGCTATCGTCTCAACGGCGTTTGGAGTTGCTGGAAACACGCCCGTAGTTAGTGCGGCGGATGCAGGTGTAACGAAAGCGTATGAATCCCTGTTCGCGGGTGACAGAATCATTGATGTTAAAGTAACGATTGATGATGCGGATTGGAAAAGTATATTAGCAAGTCCCCTCGAAAAAGAATACAAAAAAGTTAAGGTTGAAGTTGACGGGAATGTTGTTGAAAATGTTGGATTTTCTACTAAAGGGAATCTGACGTTAAAATCGGTAGCCAGTATGACAGACTCGGACAGATACAGCTTCCGGCTGAAATTTGATAAATATGATAAGAAGCAAACGTTACTTGGTCTTGATAAAATGGTACTGAACAACAATTTTTCGGACCCTTCGTATATTCGTGAATATTTACATTACGAAGCGCTCCGTTCTGTTGGTGTGGATGCACCTTTGACTGTGTTCACCAATCTGTATATCAACGGAGAATTATATGGTTTTTATGTAGGTGTGGAAGCGATAGATGACAGCTACCTGGAACGTACCTATGGAGAAACTTATGACGAAGGTGTTCTGTATGATACAGAAGAAAAAAGTTATCTGCAGTACAAAGAAGACAGTGACTACGAAACGATAACTTATGATACAGGTAAAGAAGATGATAAAGCTTCGTTAAAGAACTTCATCAAGGTACTGAATGAGATGCCTGCCGGTGTGAAGGGTTCTATTGAAAGTGTGCTAGATGTGGATTCGGCCCTGAAGTATATCGCCGCTAATGCTGTATTGGGTAACTATGACAGCTATAACGGGGATAAAGGTCATAATTATATGTTGTACGGGGATGCATCCGGTAAATTTAGTGTACTTCCATGGGACATGAACATGTCCTTTAACGGGTATTCTGGTGGCGGAGGCGGCAGAGCAGGTACAACAGCTGCTGCAGGCACAACTTCTACATCGGCAACAACCATTGCAGCCAATAGCAACGCAGTAACTGCATCAATTGATAATCCTACACTTGGGATAAGTTTAGATCAGGTCCCAATGATTGCTAATCTGTTGGAAGTGCCTGAATATAAGACTAAATACCTGAAATATGTATCTGAGCTGGTTGATTATTTGGAAGGAATTCAGAGCAGAATTACTGAATTGGCTACCTTAATTAAACCTTACGTTCAAGCAGACCCAACCAAATTTTATACCATGGAACAATTTGAAAGTAATGTTACTTATTCAGCAACAGGTGAGATGGGTGGTAGTGGAGGAATGACTCCACCAGCTGGGATGGAAGGCATGACACCTCCTGAAGGGATGGAGGGCATGACACCTCCGGATGGAACGACACCGCCAGCACGTCCTGATAATACAGGGACTGCGACTGATGGTAATCCTACACCTCCAACAGGTAACGCTGGAGGCGGGGGACAAGGTATGGGCACAATGGCTGCAGGTTCGATTATGACCTTTGCGCTGAACAGACTTGCTAATCTGCAAGGCCAGCTAGGACTTAACGTCACACCTCTACCCTCTGTAACTACTACACCATCAACAACTAATCCGAACACGACGGGCACTAACGGAATATCTGTACTTTTAAACGGAACAGCGGTCAGCTTTGCAGATCAGCTTCCTGTGAATAAGAATGGCCGGGTGCTTGTGCCAGTGAATGCAATCTTTAATGCTCTGGGTGCTACAGTAACCATGGATCAAACGACTAAGAAAATCACCGCAGTAAAAGACAATACAACGATCGTAATGGCCATTGGCAGCAAGACTGCTTACATCAATGGCAAAGCGCTCACACTCGACGTTCCTCCGCAAATTATCGGAAATCGGACATTAGTTCCGGTTAGATTTATTTCCGAGGGATTGAATATGGATGTGAAGTGGGATGCGGGGACTTCTACAGTTACAGCTACGACTAAAACAGCAGCTTAATAATTAGGCTTTATCGCGTATGCGGAAATCCGGGGCAAGCTCTGGATTTCCGCATTTTTTAATTCAAGCAGATCAACTCGTGCTGCTGCTAGAGAGCAGTGGCGGAAACCAGACATGACGAAGATCGACCCAACCCTGGCTATTGAAGCTAACCCCGCGGACAGAGGGGAGATAAGCTGTCTGAGTGGGCTTTTCATACAAAATATGTAGGTGGTGTTCTTTAATCAGACGGTTCTCGATGATACTGAAACTTTCCGCTCGGGCCACCGGATTAGGTTCGCGCGCGATGGTATACAGCCAGCCTTCTATATCCGCCCGGGTATACGGTTCAATATGCTGGGAGAGCGTAAGGTATAGATCAAATAAACGAAGTTGTTCATCCTCATCACGGAATAGTGAGAAAACAATCAGGTCAGATTCCAGCCGAATCGGACCTTTAAATTCCTCTGGAGACACGGAAATGACATTGCATTTATAACCTTGTTGCTCTAGTCTAGTGGCAATAAAATCAGCATCGCCAGCATATTGTGGAATCGTAGAGATTTGCAACGTGATTTCTTGATCTTTTATCGCTTCTTGCTCGATGGACGCTGAATCGTCTTTTAAACAGGAGACTATTTTTGCCCGAAGCAGGGGATCGCTTAGCGGTCCCTTTTTTTGCGTATTGCAGGTGACGAATTTCCGAATGGAAGACTCCGAATGAATTCGGCTCCAGGTCGAAGAACTGGCGGATGAGGGGTTTTGAATCACGTGAAAAGCAGAACCCGTATCAGAGGATGACGTTTCGGTATCCCACGGGACATAAAGGATTTCAACCCGATCTAAATGAGCCCGTCCTTGAAAATAATAAGGAAAAACCTCCAGCACACAAGTGTCCTCGGTCATGTCCACAACCTTAAAGGGGCCAGTCCCCACGGGTCTACGGCCAAAGCTCTGCTCATCTATTCCTTCTAAATCACGCGGTACAATTGCGGCTCTGCTCGTGCACAAAAATGGCAGAAATAGTTCATTAGGCTGCTTAAGCGTAATTTGAACGGTAGATGGATTTAATGCGGTGACCCGCTGGATTTCTTTGAAAATATAGCTATAGAGTGTCCGTTTAGAGGTTCGCATCAACCGTCCCAGGGAATAGACTACATCCTTGGCTGTAAGCACTTTTCCATGATGGAATAACACCTCTTTGCGCAGAAAAAAAGTCCAGAGCGTCCGGCTCTCATCGACTTCCCAGGCGTGAGCCAGACAGGGAACAATTTTGTCCCGTTCACCGCTTCTTTTCACTAACCCGTCGAAAACATGGCTGGAAACAAATGACTCTGCCAGCAAATTCATATATAACGGATCGAAGGTATGTAGCTGCTGGGTAATGGGCAGGCGGAGAGTATCAATTTGTTTGTCACTACGAATTTCAGAATGATGCCCAAAATAGGTCAGCAGCCAACCCTGTAGTGTATCCTGCAGTGAGGTGGAGCTGGCATGGGTTTTGATGCCTTCTATAGCGTGGTGGACATCTTTGCGGCTAATCGCCTGCATCATGGATTGAAGGGCAATTTCTTCGGAGGGAACAAGAAATTGCAGCAAAGAGCGGCTTCCTCGCCCACGCTTAGGCGTCCATTTGATCCATTCCTGCAACATCATTTTATTCACAATATGCATGGCATTGCGGTGTGTACAGCCGAAAATCAATGCCAACTCATCCATCGTCACTGAGATTTCTGTGGCTCCCCCAAAATGAGATTGCAGCTTTAAAAATTGGCTATGCAGCTTCATTGTTTTGGTTCCTTTCGGAAAATAGGAAATTATAAATAAATTCTTTCTCTTTTTTTTCTTATTTTATCACGTAAAATAAGGATGAGAAAGTAAGAAAATGGGGGTAATTACCATGACCGAGGAAATGGAAACGGGAACGGGACTTAGGCTTAATCGATCACTTGCTGCTTTGCTTGCTGCGTTCTTACTGGCAATAGTTCATCAGTATTTATTTTATGGAAAGCTGGCGGGCCTATCGTATCCAATCTTTGTGTGTCTGTTCTATGCGTTCATGCTTTATTATGCCAAGGCTAAAATCCGCAAGCTCAACAAATTCAGTTACTTCTGGTTTGGAGCGATTTTTCTACTTTCATTAACCTATTTATTCTTTCATAATTTTTTCTTCTTTGGGCTGAACCTGCTGGTGATCCCGGTGTTGATTTTATTACATATGACTTATTTGCTTAGTGATAAACGGCCGGCTTGGAGCCGGCTTGGATTAGTGGGGAACACGCTGGAGCATGTGCTTCCACAGAATTTCCGCCATTGTAGCACTGTGTTTACGATCATTAAAAGGACTGGCGGCAGTAAAATGAAGGACGAGCGTAAGCAGGTCATGGGGAAAGTGCTGATAGGACTTGCGATCTCTTTTCCAATATTGCTGGTTGTGGTTACTCTGCTGTCCTCAGCGGACGGAGTGTTTCATCATGTACTGCTGGCGCTGCCGAATGTGCTGGATCGGATTTCATTTGGGGAAGGTTTTGTGCGGGTGCTGTGGATTATCCTGCTGGGCATGGGCTTGTTCGGCTTAGTGTGGGGGTATGTGGATTCGAAAATCTATGACTGGAATATGCAGCCTAAGGAATATGGTCCAGTGCTGGCGCCTGTAAGCTTTAAAATGGATCCGATAATTATGACGACGATTCTTATAGCCATTAACACGGTATATGTATTGTTTGTTTTCGTACAGTTTTCTTACTTGTTTGGAGCATGGGAAGGGATTTTACCAGAGGGCAGCTCATATGCTGATTACGCACGTAGTGGATTTTTTGAGCTGATTATGGTGGCTGCGATTAATTTCGTGATTTTGCTGCTGGCTTTGGTATCGGAAGGAAATAGAAGTGGAGGGCTGCAAAAATTTATTAATGTCCTGCTCTACATTCTGGTTGGTTGCTCGACAGTGATGCTATATTCCGCCTATACCCGTCTGACTCTATATGAAGAGGTGTACGGCTATACCACGACTCGGTTTTTAGTGCATGCATTTATGATATTTATGGGCTTATTGTTGGTGGTTGCAGCCTTACGGATAGCTGTTCAGCGTGTTCCATTGGCGAAATGTTATATTGTGCTGGGCTTGATCTCCTACGTCGTCATGAACTATATCGGGATGGATGTTATTATCGCTAATAAAAATATGGATCGTTATGCGGCAAGTGGTAAATTGGACGCCAATTATTTGGTCCGTTTATCTCCGGAGGTCATCCCTTCTCTGATAAGGTTTAGTGAACAGGAAGATGGGATGCTGGATGATTTTTTAAAGAATGAATGGAGAGAACTCAATAAGCGTGAGCGGGCCTGGCAGTCGTTCAATTTCCCGCAATATCTGGCGCAGCGTGAGCTGGCTGAATATTTTGCACAGTAAAGGTAAGAAGAAGGTGTGAGGTCAGTGAGGAAGAAGCCATTTAAAAGAGGCTGGTCATTTATCATCATTTTTATTACGGTAGGTTTAAGTTACGGGATCTATCATATCTATTTATACAATGCGCCCAAACAAAATCATTACTCGCGTGTTTCCAGCACCAATCTTGAACAGGAAAGTCTGGGCGGCATTCAGCTGCTTCTAAGCCTTGATTCAATTGCTAGGGAACCTAAGCCAAATAATGATATAGAGCGGTATCAGTATTATGATCTGGGCCACGAGACAACAATAGCCACAGCACGTGGCGATGATAAAATTATTTTAATCAGCGTCTATTCCGATCATACGATGAGTACGGCAAGAGATATTCATGTTGGAGCTTCAGCAGACGAAGTGATCAAGGCTTATGGCACTTCTTATTATAAAAGAGGGGAGCAAGGGGCTGAGATTATCGGATACGTGGATAAAATCAACCATCGGAGTATTGAATTTTGGCTGCAGGATCAGAAGGTAGATATGATTCGTTATTGTGTGGATTCTGTTGTAATGTAAAGTGTCATAGGAAAACCTCATTAAAAAGGACATATGTCCTTTTTTTGTGGGGTATTCTAAATTACACTGGAGCAAACAATAGAGGGGGCACTACATGCAGACGATAAATGACCGTGAGGCTGTCCGTGCCTTGGCAGTGAAGAACGGTCTGGACGGAATATTTAGCCCGCTGGTAACGCATAAAATGGAGTTGAGACGTTACGCGGATGAAGAAAAGCTGTGTCTGGTTGGCGATCAATTGGATGGAATGTTCATATTGGTTGAGGGCAAGCTCAAAATTCAGACCTTGCTGCCAAATGGCAAATCTATGCTGGTGCGGTTTACAAATCCGATATCTGTGATTGGGGATGTAGAGCTGCTTCACCGGTTCCCTGTTAAGAATCAAGTGGAGTCTGTGGGTGAGAGCTTGATTCTTTTTGCAGGGAGAAGACTACTCCTGAGAGAGCTTGAGGAAAATACAGCGTTGTTACGTTTTCTCGTCGGAGAACTTAGTCACAAATTGCATACGCTCGGTCAAGCCTCCGCACTTAACCTGTTGTATCCTGTGGAGAATCGATTTGCCAGTTATTTAATGTCTTTGTTCGCAGATAAAAACGGTGACCGGCGAGTGGAGGAGATTCGGACCTCAAGTCTTATTGAAACAGCAGAATTGCTCGGCACAAGCTATCGGCATCTTAATCGAATCGTACGTCGTTTTATTGATGAAGGAATCATTACACGAAATCGTGGACGCTTAAGTGTACTGGATGAATCGAAGCTGGCAGAGCTGGCTAACGGAAATTTATACGAATAAAAAGATCTCAAAAGACCATTAGTTCCTGCCCTCGGCCGGAAATAGGGGTCTTTTTGTTTTTTTAAGCAAACATTCAGTTCAAATTCAGAGAGGCTTAAGGGAGAGCTAGTAGGATAAAAGTACCAAATAGACCTACATACATATAGAGATGAGGAAAAACGATGGTGAAAAGTATCCGTGGGAAAATAGTCTTAGGATTTACTGCTGTGATTATAGTCTTTCTAGTGGCGATAGCCGGAAACACATTGTTTCAGGGGAAGGTTACCCAATTGACAGATCAGGTTAATCGTAACTGGGACAAGCTGTCACTTGTTCAAGGCTTAACGGATAAGATTCGTACCGCAGATGAGCTGGGTGCTCGTTATGTGATGAGCAACACAGATGATGAGCGGAATTCCTATCTGGCGCAGTATGAAGAAATGCTCCCATTGATTGAAAATGCTATTACAGAGCTGGAGAGTGCCCGATTAAGTGAAGCTGAGTTAAAGGGTGTAACTGAGCTGAAGAGCAAATGGAATGATTATTTGATCGTTCTGAAGGAAGCTTTTGCTTTAGCTAAGGAAGGCAACTTCCCGGAAGCGCAAAAGAAATTCACGGACCTATCATTAGACGCTATGATAGAATCTCAGATTGTGTTTCAGAACATGCTCATGGAGGAAATAGAGAATGGACAAAGCCTGGCAAATTCGCATCGTAATAACGCTTTGATTACTAGCTTTGGTGTGACCGGATTGTCGGTAGTGCTCGCGGTGACCCTTGCGCTGCTAATTTCTGGACGGATTATTAAACCGCTTCGTGATGTGAACACGCAGTTGAAGGAAATTGCAGATGGGGATGCCGATCTTACGCGCAAATTAAGTGTTCGTTCTAAAGATGAGATTGGTGAACTGGCGTTTAACTTTAATAAAATGACAGATAATCTGGGCACGATGATTGAACAGGTGAAGTTATCGGCAAATAGTCTCGCGAATTCCTCTACAAAGCTTAGGTCAGATAGTGGAGTGACGGCAGGCGCCACAGAACGAATATCGGATTTTATGGGTGAAATCGCTACCGGAACAGCCAAACAGATGAATGATTTGCAGACCAATACGATTACAATCTCAGAAATATCACTAGGAATCGGCCAAATTGCTGCCAGTGTCCAGGACATCTCGGAAGCCTCCCATCGCTCTGCGGCATTTGCCATTACAGGAGATGAATCCCTTCAGGCCGCTGGGCAGCAAATGGAATCGATTAATCACTCCATACAATCTTTATCACAGCAGGTCCAAGGTTTTGTGAATCGATCTCAGGAGATTGGCAGTATTGTAGGAGTCATAAAAGGGATCGCTTCGCAGACGAATATGCTGGCCCTAAATGCGACGATTGAGGCAGCTCGTGCTGGTGAGCAAGGTAGAGGTTTCGCTGTGGTTGCCGATCAGGTCCGCAAGCTGGCAGAGCAGTCCGCGGAATCCGCCAATCAAATTGCAGAAATGGCGACTGGGATCCAAAGTGAAGCAGATGATGCCATGAAGGTGATGATGAGCAGCATGCGTGAAGTAAAGGGAGGTACGGAGATTATCGAAGAAGCGGGACGATCGTTCGGTGAGATTCGATTATCTATAGATTCACTCGCCGAACAGGTTCAGGAAGTATCTGGAGCCGTGGAGGAGATTACGGCGGCTGCGGATGAGATTGTAGAGTCAATTCGTAACGTTACGCAAATCTCGGAAACAACCGCTGCGAGTACTCAGCATGTGTCGGCAGCCTCGCAAGAGCAAATGGCTTCGGTCGAACAAATTGCATCCTCTGCAAGTGAATTAAGTACAATGGCGCATGGACTGCAAGGGTTGGTAGCTAGATTTAATGTATAACATGAAGCTTCGGAGAGTTAAGGGGCAATATAGTCCCCTTGTCCTCTCCGGGGCTTTTTTTGTTGAACGTAATATCCCACATACAAAGCATAGAAATTGCCATCGACGGCCATCTACGTATAACTTATATTATTAGCGTTATTAGTTAGCTTGTATCCGTAATTCATCACTTCAAATGTAGGAGGCGAATGTCTATAAAACTACTAATTTGAAAGCGCATCCTTTCTGCTTCATAGCTCCACAAAACTTTGGGAGGTGGTTATTCAATGATAGCAGCTTTTAAAAGATTTACCGGGAAGACGGCAGTACTTTATTGTTTAATTGTTATATTATGCATAGGTCAGTTAACGTTATATCCCTCGGTGAGTTTAGCTGCGGGGAATTTAGCCCAAGGGAAGACTATTACTTCAAGCTCGTTCGGTGATGTATACGTAGCAGCCAATGCTAATGACGGCAGCCAAGGAACGTATTGGGAGAGCGCAAGCGGTGTTTTTCCGCAATGGATTAAAGTGGATTTAGGGGCAGCAAGCAGCGTGAATCAGGTTGTGCTAAAGCTGCCAACGAATTGGGAAACAAGAACTCAAACGTTAGCGGTGCAAGGGAGTACAGATGATGCAGCTTACAATAACTTAGTAGATTCCGCCAATTATACATTTAATCCAACGAGTGATTCCAATACAGTGACCATCAGCTTTACAGCTGCGAATGTCAGATATGTTAAACTGAATTTCACATCCAATACGGTCTGGCCAGCAGCACAGTTAGCGGAATTTGAGGTTCATGGTAATACAACTACAACTCCATCCTCAGGATATGAAGCGGAGAATGCCGCATTATCCGGTGGTGCCAAGGTTAACACGGATCATACAGGTTATACAGGTACAGGATTTGTTGATGGTTACCTAAATCAAGGTGCTGCGACTGCATTTAGCGTTAATGTGGCTTCTGCTGGTAACTATGATGCTACATTAAGATTTTCAAATGCATCAGGCAGTACAAAAACCATCAGTGTTTATGTGAATGGAACTAAAATTAAGCAAATCTCACTTGCGAATCTGGCCAATTGGAATACTTGGTCAACAAAGATTGAGACGCTGGCTCTGAATGCTGGCACTAACACGATTACTTATAAGTACGATGCAGGAGACACTGGAAATGTGAATCTAGATAATTTGAACGTCACTCCAGCTTCTGCGACAACACCAACGCCGACGGCAACTCCAACACCAACGGCAACACCTACCTCAACTCCAACGGTAACACCAACACCGACACCGACGGTAACTCCTACGCCAACACCGACAGTAACACCTACACCAACTCCAACGGTAACACCGACCCCGACACCAACAGTTACACCAACGCCTGGGGCGGGTTCCAATCTGGCTTTGAACAAAAGCATCAACGCTTCCTCTTCCGTCTTTACCTTTGTTCCTGCAAATGCGAATGACGGTGATGTAACTACTTACTGGGAAGGAGCAGGAGGAAGTTATCCCAATACATTATCTGTAAACCTGGGGAGTAATGCCGATATTACATCCATTGTCCTCAAACTGAATCCATCATCGGCCTGGTCCACACGTACTCAGACTATTCAAGTGCTTGGGCATAATCAGAATACAACAGCCTTTACTAGTCTTGTGCCAGCAACCGTGTATACTTTTAATCCGGCAACCGGCAATACGGTCACTATTCCGGTAACGGCCACGGCTAGTGAAGTACAGTTGAAGATTACCACCAATACTGGTTCAACCGCTGGACAAATCGCTGAATTCCAAGTGATGGGTGCACCAGCTGCTAATCCGGATTTGGCGATAACCGGTCTTACATGGTCACCTTCAGCTCCAGTAGAGACCAATGCCATTACTTTAAATGCAACGGTAAAAAATATTGGAACATTAGCTTCCACAGCGACTAATGTAAATTTCTACTTGGGCAGCACACTTGTAGGTACTAGCCCAGTGGGGGCATTAGCGGCTGGCGCATCTACGAACGTCACTTTAAATATGGGCGTAAAGGATGCAGCTACCTATACATTAACTGCAAAGGTTGACGAGAATAATACGGTTATTGAATTGAACGAAGGCAATAACAGCTTCACTAGTCCAAATTCTCTTATTATTGCTCCCGTATCCAGTTCTGATCTAGTAGCTTCCCCAGTTAGCTGGACACCAAGCAATCCAGCAGGCGGCAATGTGGTCAGCTTCTCGGTGGCAATTAAGAATCAAGGGACGGCAGCATCCGCAGGGGGTGCGCATAACATAACCTTGAAGGTTCTGGATGCTACTACGAATGCTGTACTCCAAACCTTAACTGGAACCTATAACGGCGTGATTGGCAGTGGAGTAACAGCGCCTCCTGTTAGCCTTGGCACTTGGACAGCAGCTAATGGCAAATATACTGTGAAGACCGAAATTGCCGTAGACACTAATGAGCTGCCAGTTAAACAAGCCAACAATATTCAAACACAGTCTCTTTTTGTAGGTCGTGGAGCCAATATGCCTTACGACATGTATGAGGCTGAGGAGGGCGTGATTGGTGGCGGGGCTGTGAAGCTTACTGCTAATCGGACCATTGGAGATCTTGCGGGTGAGGCTTCAGGCAGAAGAGCAGTTACACTGAATACTACAGGCAGTTATGTAGAATTCACTACTAAGGCTGACACTAATACACTGGTCACCCGCTTCTCGATTCCAGATTCGGCGAGTGGAGACGGTACGAATGCTACACTGAACATCTATGTGAACGGAGTTTATACCAAGGCGATTAATCTGACCTCTAAATATGCATGGCTGTACGGTTCAGAGATAAGTCCCGGCAATTCACCAAGCGCGGGCTCTCCGCGGCATATTTATGATGAAGCCAACATTATGTTCGACAGCACGATTCCGAAAGGTAGTACGATTCGACTGCAAAAGGATGTGGCAAATACCTCGCAGTATGCCATTGATTTCATCAGTCTGGAGCAGGTTTCACCGATTGCCAATCCAGATCCGGCCAAATATACGGTCCCAGCCGGCTTTACACATCAGGATGTGCAAAATGCGCTAGATAAAGTACGCATGGATACGACCGGAAATCTCGTAGGTGTGTATTTGCCAGCAGGTAACTATCAGACCTCCAGTAAATTTCAAGTCTATGGAAAAGCAGTGAAGATCATTGGTGCAGGCCCATGGTATACGAGATTCTACGCTCCAACGAATCAGGAGAATACGGATATCGGTTTCCGGGCAAGCGATACTGCTAATGGCTCTACTTTTGCGAATTTTGCTTACTTTGGGAACTACACATCACGTATTGATGGTCCGGGTAAAGTATTTGATTTCTCCAATGTGGCAAATATTACGATCGATAACATCTGGACCGAACATCAGGTGTGTATGTACTGGGGAGCTAATACGGATTACATGGTGATCAAAAACTCCCGTATCCGCAACACCTTCGCTGACGGCATCAATATGACGAATGGCAGCACGAATAATCTCGTATCCAATATTGAGGCACGGGCTACAGGGGATGATAGCTTTGCATTGTTTTCGGCTATTGATTCCGGTGGTGCAGATATGAAGGATAATATTTATGAGAATCTCACTTCAATCTTAACCTGGCGGGCAGCAGGTGTAGCCGTCTATGGCGGATATGCCAATACCTTCCGCAACATTTATATTGCCGACACGCTTTGCTATTCTGGAATTACGATCAGCTCACTTGACTTCGGGTATCCAATGAACGGCTTTGGCGCTTCACCGACAACGAATTTTGAGAATATTTCCATTGTTCGTGCAGGTGGACATTTCTGGGGGGCACAGACCTTCCCGGCAATCTGGGTATTCTCAGCCTCTAAGGTATTCCAAGGCATTCGTGTCAGTGATGTGGATATCATTGATCCAACCTATCATGGTATCATGTTCCAGACCAACTATGTCGGCTCCGCGCCGCAGTTCCCAGTGACAGATACCATCTTCACGAATGTCACAATTTCCGGTGCGCAAAAGAGTGGAGATGCTTTTGACAGCAAATCCGGAGTGGGCATCTGGGTAAATGAAGCGGCTGAGGCTGGGCAAGGTCCTGCCAGAGGGTCAGCCACCTTTAACAATCTGAAAATTACCAACACGGTAACGAATATTAAAAATAATACGTCTACTTTTACGATTAACGTTAATCCGTAAAAATAAAGCTGCCAATACTGAACAGCCGTCTCCCGCTTTCGTGGGGGGCGGTTGTTTTCAGGTTGCAGAAACCAAGGGTTCTGAATCGACAGGAGGTGCTGCTCACGTTACAATAATGGAAGGTACAGAAATGAAGGAGGCTCTAAAATGACATCCTTAGTGGTTAACAATATAACAGAGCTGATTGGGAATACACCGGTTGTAAGATTAAATCGGCTGACTAGCCCCCAAGATGCAGAACTATATGTGAAGCTGGAGCTTTTTAATCCAAGTGGCAGTGTAAAAGACCGGGCAGCTTATAATCTAATCCTGCAAGCCGAGCTAGCAGGTTTGTTGAAGCCGGGCGGGACGATCATTGAGCCGACTAGTGGAAATACAGGGATAGGATTAGCGATGAATGCCGCGGCAAAAGGGTATAAAGCGATTCTTGTCATGCCTGATAATATGACCAAGGAACGAATTAATATTCTAAAGGCTTATGGTGCGGATGTTGTGCTGACGCCGGCAGCAGAACGGATGCCGGGAGCTATAGCAAAAGCGATTGAGCTGGGAAAAGAAGTGGAGAACAGTTTTATTCCACAGCAATTCGAGAACAAAGCCAACCCTGATATTCACCGGACAACGACCGCTCTGGAAATCTTGGAGCAAATGGAAGGTAAGCTGGATGTGTTTGTTGCTTCATCAGGAACTGGGGGCACGATAACTGGAACCGGTGAGGTTTTGCGTGAGCATCTACCTGATATCCGGATTCTTGTGGTTGAGCCGCAAGGCTCGCCCGTATTATCTGGAGGAAAGCCAGGACCACATAAGCTGGTAGGAACGAGTCCGGGCTTTGTGCCCGCAATTTTGAATACACAGGTCTACGATGACATCGTTCAGGTCGCGGATGAAGCTGCCTTGGAGACGGTAAGAAGGCTGGCTGCAAAAGAAGGAATTCTGCTGGGTCCATCCGGTGGTGCCACTGTATGGGCGGCGTTGCAGGAAGCGCGTCGTCTTGGGGCTGGCAAACGCGTGCTTTGCATTGCACCTGACACAGGGGAACGGTATCTTAGTATGGGAATATTTTAGTTTCGTCTGGAGGAATGGGAATGAATAAGCTCAGTGTGAGTTTTCTTATTGTTCTACTGCTGGCGGGCTGCTCAGGCACTAACAAGCCAACCCCTTCTCCAAGTGCAGAGCCAACACCAACGGCAAGCATGCAGCAGCCAGAAGCTTATCTGGAAGCTGGAAAGCTGAAGGCGAATTTTGGTTTTGCAGATGAGTCTGGCAAGAGCATCTTAGTCACCGGGCAGGAAAAAGGGCTGGATGCGCAAATGCAACAATTGAATGAGGCGATCGGTGATCATGGGCAAGTGCTAAAAGTGAAATTGAATAAATGGCAGGAGGGTACGGAGAACAGTAATGGCCGGGAGATGGCTCACAATTTTGTGAATCTGCCAGGGTATCTTTATACGGTTGAAGAGGGGAATGCGACTCCTGATGAGACCTATTACCTGACGGATCAGGCAGAGTTTAATACGAATGCGCTAATCTCTGTTAAGCCTACGGAGGTTAAGCAAGCCTCGCTAAATGTTGCAGAAAATGTGCGGCAGAATATTGTTTCTGCAAAAAATCGTGAAGTAGAGCATATTTGGAAACTTGCTGACCTGTCTGGTGAACGGCAACTGTATCTCGTTCAATTCATTAGGCAGGATCAGGATATGTTATTCAGTCTCGTGCTGGAAGACAAGGTCGGGCTTACCTTTATGGATTATCCGGCTGTCATTCAAGGCGATGAATTTTCCGTCTGGAGAGTGGATGATGGTGGGGAAGTCATACCAGAGATGTTCTCTATTCTTTTTGCGGCGGAAACCGCTGAAGGCCCATTACTCGGTATGGAGTGGTGGGGAGCGGAAGGCGTAAATACATTTTTCCTGAAAAAAGAGGGAGATGTTTTTAAAGAAATGGACATTCAATACGGACGCTACACATCACCACTATAACTGGGATGCAGATACATCGAAGGATGTATCTTTTTTTTGCTACAATATAAGAAAGTATAAATTTTCACTATATATTGCTTATAATATTATGAAGGGTAGCATTAATTTTTTAAAATACTTAAATTTGTAACAATAAGAACTTTAAATAGCCCGATCGAGTCATGTAGCAGAATTGTGACGGTGATATTGTTAATCATAAGATGTACGGGAGGGGACAGCAACGTATAACCGAATCAAGTACATGATCCTGTTACTGCCAACGCTAATGGTAGGGATCTGGGAGGTCGTGCGCCATCAGTTTCTAATGCCTTATATTTCGATGGATCTGGGGAATTATTTGACACCTGTCCTCGTATTTTTGTTCACTCTTGTATTGCTCGTCCCTATGTTTTCGCTTATGGAGCGGAATCAGCGGGAGCTGGAGCAGGAACGTGCGCTCAAAGAGGCAATGAAAGCCCGGGAAGGGCTAGCTAAGGAACTGCATGATGGGATGGCGCAATCTTTATTTCTTTTATCTGTCAAAATAGATCGTCTGGAAGCAAGCCGCAGGAATGGGGAAGTCAGCGAAGAAAATGTGGATCAGATCAAAAAGACCGTCCACGAGGTGAACCGTTATGTTCGGCAGGCGATCGCCAATCTGAAGGTACCAGTGTCTGAGCAGCACTCTTTTTCATTGGAACAGTCGGTTAAAGATCAGCTTGCTCAAATGGCTAACGAGATTATGATTGAAGTTTCCTTGGATTGGAGTCTACAGGATGAAGCCCTCTCTCCTTCGGAAAAAGCAGAGCTGCTATCTTGTATCCGAGAGGCTATTATTAATGTGCGTAAGCATACAAGAGCGGCGAAGGTTTCTATCACGGGTGCAGGCACTGAGAAAAACTGGAGCGTGGCGATTGTCGACAATGGCGAAGGATTTCAGCATGACCCTTTTGAGGTAAACGGAAGTTACGGCCTTCAGATCATGAAGGAACGTGTCGAAGGAATGGGTTGGAAGCTTCAGGTGATCTCCGGCAATACGGGGACAAATGTGGAAATTACGAAAGGAGGGGGAAGTTTATGAGCCGGTACCGGGTTTTGGTTGTGGATGATCATGCGCATGCGCGTGAGGCGATGTGTGAGATTTTGTCCATGGATGATAGTTTTGAGGTCATTGGTGTAGTGGAGAGTGGTCCTGAGGCGATCGCGTTCACGGCCCAGTGGATGCCTGATCTCATTCTTATCGACATTCAGATGCCGGAGATGGACGGGCTGGAGACTACTCGCCGGATCAAGCAGGAATATCCCTATGTCAAAATCGTTATCGTTACGGTATCGGACGAAATTTCCCACCTCCTCGAAGCGCTGAAGCAAGGCGCACAAGGGTACTTATTGAAGAATCTGGCACCTTCCACCTGGATTGAATATTTGCAAGCCATTGTGAATGAAGAAGCACCGCTAAGCCGGGAGCTGGCTTTTCAAATCCTGAAAGAATTTACCGTTCCTTCAGTAACAGACGAAGGAGAGTCATTGACGGCAAGGGAGAAGGAGATTTTAAGCTGTGTGTCTTCCGGATCGACGAATAAAGAGATTGCCATAAGCCTGTCGATTTCGGAGCATACCGTAAAAAACCATCTGAAAAACATCCTTCAAAAGCTTCAACTCCAAAATCGTACGCAGCTGACGCGTTATGCTCTGGAGCAGGGGCTTGCTTCACGTAAACGTGATTTTCCGCGGTAAATATGAGGATAGAGATGAAAGAAAAAATGATAAAATTACTTAAGGAAAGAGGCACTCTAACTATGAACAGATTATCTCGCAAAATAATGACACTATTCGCACCAGCCGCTGCAACACTTCTGTTGTTCGCAGCCGTGGCAAGCGCACACGTAACCGTGGCACCAGCACAATCCAGTACCGGAGCATGGGAGACTTACACACTTAAAGTCCCTTCAGAAAAAGATGTAGCGACTGTACAAGTTGATCTACGTATCCCGGCAGGTGCCGAGTTCAAGCAATATGAGGCTACACCGGGCTGGGATGTTACCATTGAGGGGAACAAAGTTAGCTGGATAGCTAATGGAGAAGGAATTAAAGCAGGACAATTCCAACGTTTCTATTTCACAGCGAAGAACCCTGATACTGCAGGTGACATTGCTTGGGATGCTTATCAGCATTATGCCGATGGCAGCTTGGTGCAGTGGTCTGGTGAGGCAGGAACAGAAAGTCCGCATTCTATTACTTCGATTGTGCAAGCCTCCGGTGGGAATGAACATTCTCACGGTTCCAGTGACAATGGCATGAGTATGGAAGAACATAATGCCATCATGGAAAGCGAGAACAACTCAACCAGTGTCAACCCAATGGTCTATATCGCATTAGGGATCTCTTTACTAGCCTTTTTAATAGCAACCATAAGTATATTGCGCGGGCGGAAAGAGTAAGCGGGAACTAGTTGTGATACAAGAATATAGTGTTCATGCAAGAAGCCTCCGTCAATAAACGACGGAGGCTTCTTGCATGAATTATTTGTTGATGAGGATACTTTTTACTGCTCTACAGCCGTTTGCGTTTGTAGTAGGTTACGAAAGCAGCGGTTAGTATTAGGAGAAGGATGGCGACGCCAGTTGTGATGGCTTCACTCGTGCTGCCTTTTTGCTGCATAGTACCAGCACCACCAAAGTCGCCACCGCCCATACCACCAGGCATACCGCCACCAAATCCACCGCCGCCCATGCCGCCACCGCCAGGGCCATTTCCGCCGCCTTCAGGGAAAGCGGGTCCGCCCATAGCACCAGGCTCACCACCCGCGCCGCCGTCAAATCCACCTTGAGCAGCTTGCCCATTAGTGTTGGTTTGTCCACCTTGAGCAGCTTGCCCGTTGGTGTTGGTTTGTCCGTCTTGAGCAGTTTGCCCTGTTTGTGTAGTCTGCCCACCCGCAGCTGCTTGTGAGTTACTGCCAGGACCATCGCCGGCATTAGGGATAGCCGGTCCGCCCATGGCACCAGGCTCACCACCTGCACCACCCTGAGCAGTCTGTCCACCCGTAGCCGCCTGCCCTCCGGTATTTGGTGCAGCTGCGTTTGCGCCAGTATTACCAGTAGCGCCATCCGCACCTGTGGCCTGCCCAGCACCCGCAGCGCCTTGAGCTGCACCATTTTTAGCGCCGCCACCAAAGCCACCGCCGCCCATGCCACCACCCATGCCGCCACCACTTCCTGATCCGTCACCGGATGAAGAAATGGTGCCGTCGAGCTGCTGCTGGATACTTTTGGCCATGTTCGACATGAAGGTCTCAACAGCCTTTATCCCATTTTCATACTGTTCGAAAGTGTAGAAGGCGGATGGATCCGCTTTGACATAGCTGGAAATCATCGTGTTCAGCTCATCAATCCGAGCCTGGAACGTATCGTCCGCTAGATAGCCAGTAATCATCTCACTAACAATTTCGTGATATTTCGTTTTGTATTCCTCATTAGCGAGCAGTTTCGCAATCAGCGGGCGTTCTGCCAACGCACCTTGGGTAGGCTCGTCAATTAACACATCTGCGCTTCCCATGCCGCCAAAAGCCATATTATAATCCCACGGCAGAATCGAGAAGACTCCATCGTCTTCATATAAGTAATAATTCTGCTTATTCCCACCTAAATAACTGTCCATATTACCCGTGACCGCATTTAGAGCGATATACTTCAGCGATTCCTCTACGTCGATGTATTTTTCATAATCGGTGCCGTTATTTAGCTCATTCAGCATGTCGACAAGAATATCATCGTTGGACTTATCGGATTTCATTTCTAGTCCAGTATAGAGGGCTGGATCATCGCCCAGCCAAGTCAAATCACTGCCCTGACCGGTCATTACACCTTTATAAAGTGCACCATAAGTGTTGCCGAAATTGCGTTCCAGATAAGCATCACCGATCTGTTCTACTGCAAGATAGAAACCCTTCAGTTCATCGTTTACATACACATTGACGAAGGAATATTTCGGCGTCGGGAGGCCGACACTTTCAGCGAGCTCATAGGTTAGAAATTCACGCATATAAGAAGCATCGCTGTAATTATTATTAAGATTGATTTTAGTAATGCCGAATAAATTCTGGTTAACATACTCATCAAAAGAAATTTTGAAGCTGTAGCGGTCAGAGTCTGTCATCTGTACTACGCTTCTGAGACTGAGATTTCCTTTGGTCCGTACAGCTACATTATCGTATTTCATACCGTTGTACTCGACGGAAGCCATTTTATATTCTTCAGCACTGGCATTATCCAGCATGTCCTGAAAATCGTCCGGGTCCAAGGTGATTTTGACATCCACGACCTTATCTTTTGGAAAGACCTGCTCGTCTAGCTTTTTCTCATCGCTCGAAATGACCTTGTCTTGAGCATCAGACGTTGGATTATTTGTTGCAGACGGACTTGCGTTCTGACACCCGGCTACGGCGATGACCAGCAGCAGGCAGCAAAAACTCAGCAGGATTGACTTACCTCTGGTTTTCATCTGGGGCACCGCCTTTCATCTCGTTGTAATTAAGATACATAGTCACCGCTATAGCTGATCAAGAGTGCATTTTTGACACCTTTTAGGTCAGAGACTGTGTTGACAAAGCCGCCTACTTTATCATCCAGACGAAGCTCCAGCGTCAATTCAATATTGTTTGCGGAGACTGTTTTTTGCTTCACATTGTAACGTTTTACGGATTTGGTGATATGGCTGTGTACTTCACGTTCACTTTCATCACTGTCGCAGTTAATGACCAGTAAGTATGGCGTTTCGATAGAAGAGTGTTTGATGAACAGGAACAAAATGAGACCGATAATGATCGAACCGATAATAGCCAAGGTGAAAAATCCTGCTCCAGTTACAATCCCTGCTACAGCTGCCCAGAACAAGAAGATCAGATCAGTTGGATCTTTGATTGGTGTTCTGAAACGAACGATGGACAATGCGCCGACCATA
Organism: Paenibacillus sp. FSL H3-0329; assembly: GCF_037963285.1. Taxonomy (NCBI): domain Bacteria; kingdom Bacillati; phylum Bacillota; class Bacilli; order Caryophanales; family Paenibacillaceae; genus Paenibacillus; species Paenibacillus sp. FSL H3-0329. The sequence goes on from NZ_CP150150.1 coordinate 2,660,158, forward strand.
CCGAGGGACAGCACAAGGTTAGAGTTAATCGCAATAATGACAGTAGCTGTAATCATGGTCATGCCCATAAGTGAGACGTTAAAGCTTTTGGAATATAAAACACCGCTAAAGACACGTTTGTAGAGCAGGTAAATGAAGTATCCGATCAGAAAAGCTACGCCCAAGGTAATCAGCATCTTGGAGATACTAATATCAGATACAAAATTGTCGATCACCGAGTTTTTAATAATGTCCGAAAAATTATTTGTAGTATCTGTAGTCGTTGTTGTAGCTGCTAGCGGTGCTAGTGATGCATTCATAATCAATAATCCTCCCAAGTGTTAGTTTTTAAGAATTTGCGGCAGATCACGTATTTCGAAGCGGACTGCCTATTCAGTCCCTCAAGCTGCAACGCGATTTTAATGTACTCCGGAATGTACTCATCAAATTTCACTTCAAAAATTATGAAGTTCTCATCAATCGCCCGAATCGGATGCAAATCCTTATCGAAAATATCCGTAGAATGCAGGCCCGTACGTAATTCTTTATCGAACGTTATTCGCACATTGCCGTTGTGGCAAACATAAGGCTCGCGAACATAATCCACGATGACCTTGGGTCGCAGCAGGTTATGGCGCATCTGATCGTATAACTCCATGAACAACGGACTGTCCGGGACGTTCAGCACTTCGTAGTTGCCCGCCATAATCTCGTCGTACATTTGCCGTGTTAGCGGTTCTTTGATTTTGGCGATATAATCGTCCATTTTAATTTTTTTCTCAAAGTGAATGATGTTGTCTTGGATGTTGTAAATGCGAATCCGGTATTTGGCCCGCTCTCTGAGACCGCCGAGCTTGTCTGCAAGTGCCGTGTTGTTGATATCGTCAAAATACAAACTCCGAATGTGGTATTCTCCACTCTCATTAGCGTGTTGATCTTTATCAATCAAGCTTTGCAATCGCTGGCGTAATATAAGGTATTGATGATAGTTAATGAAAAATTTAAGTTCATGCCGGAATTGAAGCTTCTTATTCATTTTCACACCTCGTTTCTCTCTCTATCTCTGGCTAACCTTCCTGCTTGACTAATTCTAGGAGACAGACCTTATGCTTAACTTAAAATAGACTGAATGTTTGCTGAATGTTTTACACTGCGTTAACAAAAGTCTGTATAAAGAATCGTGTGCAGATTTGACTTCTGACTTTGTAGGGGGCTATCTTATTTAGAAGGCTAGAGAGAAATTTTCATAAGGAGGTACCGTGATGAGAGACTATAAATTTGCCATAATCCTAGGAGTGCTTGTGATTGTGGTTATTTTAGTGGCTTATGGGTTGGAACGATCGAAAAGCGGAAGTGATGCAAATTCACCAGCACCGTATGATCTCGTGACTACCTTTAAGGGAGCCGCGAGCACAAGCCGCGCGTTTACTTGGTATACAAGTGACTCTAGTGCAGCAGGCATTCTGGAGATTGTAAAGGGACAGGTGTCCTCTTTTGCAAATACGGATGTACAAAGGGTAGAAGCGAAAAGTAGTTCCATCAAAACAGACAATGGCACCAAAGGTGTTCATAAAGTGGAAGCTACGGGTCTTGAACCCGGGACGTTATATACTTATAGAGTGGGTAGTGGCGTTGAAGGGGAATGGAGTCCGGCAGCGGAATTTACAACGGAAGAAGATGGACTGGACAGTGTGTCTTTTATCAACGTAACGGATTCTCAAGGGGAAACGGCAGAGGATTTTAAGCTGTGGGGGAATACACTGAACAAGGCTTTTCAGACATTTCCTGAAGCCAAATTTATTGTGCATAACGGGGATTTGACGGAGGGTCCGGAGGATTCGGCAGGCTGGGATGATTTTTTTGGCAATGTGCAGGGCTGGATTTCAGGGATTCCGTTAATGCCGGTAACAGGCAATCATGATGAGGTGGATGAGGATGCAACGTATTATACTTCACACTTCAACCTGCCGGATAATGGGGCAAAAGGTTCAATTGCAGGTACCTCGTATTCCTTCGATTATGGACCTGTGCATGTAACGGTACTGAATACAGAGAGCAATCTAAAAAAGCAAACGGAATGGCTGAAGGAAGATCTGAAGAACACAGACAAGAAATGGAAAATCGTTGCGATGCACCGTCCGGCTTACGGGGGGAACTCCTATAAGAAAGTTGAAGATTGGACGGATATTTTTGATACGTATCAGGTTGACTTAGTGCTGCAGGGTCATAATCATGAATATTCCAGATCCTACCCGTTACGTGGCGGAAAAATAGTTCTAGAAGGTGAGATTTCCAAAGGTGCTAAACGAGGGACAGTCTATGTTGTGACTAACGCTTCTGGAGGGAAATTTAACGAGAAAAAAGAAGATCAGTTCTATCATGCGGTGCATTTTCAGAACAATAAGCAAATGTTTGCCGGCATTAACGTTATCGGGGATACATTAACCTATCAGGCCTATGACGTGGATGGAAAGCTGCTGGATGAGTTTGTGTTGACACATTGAGCTAAGGGAATTGGTAATATTACTAAAATACCTTCTCTGCTGTAAAGGCGGGGGAGGTATTTTTTTGATTTGCATCAAACCACCAAACCCGGCGCAACTGTGCACCTTAAGACGCTTTTTCACATGTCTACCTTTTCCGTCATATAAGCTGTTAGCTTTATAATGATAAAATAGATTTAGTTATATTTGGATTTCATTTGAAGTGAAGGGGAAGTAATATGTTTATCAGAAAAGCGGTTTTTATCGGTATCATTTGTATGTTAGGTTTGACAGGTTGTGCAACGAACATTAAATCGGGTGCTGAAGGAGAGGGAGATAAGCGTGCAGAGGAGCTGCTCAGCATGTCTCGGAGTGAACTGGCTAAGCAGGAGAGCTACACTATAGAAATGGAGAAACAAGAAGAAACATCAAGCAAATCGGAAAAAAGTGAAGATAAACATTGGTCGAGCGCTGTCTCATTTCATGTCGACTATGTTAGAAATCCTTATACCGTATATCTAAAATCGGAGACTGCGGAAGGGAAGGAACGAGAAGAGTACATATCGGATACTGAATATCATACAAAGGTAATGGATGATTTATTTATCAAGCAAGACGATTATATTCCAGTGAAAGAAAAACAAATGGTACAAAGATTTATTGATCCGTACGATTATATAGACACGTACCAGATAGATTCTCAGGAGATCGTTGTTACTGAAGAGGAACAAGAATACATACTTTCGATGGAGATATCGTCTAATGATGCGAGTAAGGAAACACTCAAATTGATGAAACAGAATTTAACAGACAAAATTAAACTAAGATATACGCTGGATAAAACTACACATTTGCCGCAAAAAGTGGAAGCGGAAATATTCACTTCATTAAAATCAGAAAACTTAGATTCAGAATCAGTGCTCACTTTGCAAACAATTATCAGCAATTTTAATGGTATAAAAGAGATTGTTATGCCTGCAGATACTAGTGAAGAATAGTTATATTAGAAAGCCTCTGGGATTTATTCCGGAGGTTTTCTTTATCAACAGAATTATTTTTGATCAAAATTTAGTGAAATTGTATCCTGAAGTGTGAAAATGGTACGATTTTTAGAGACAATCTTCTGCAAAATATAACCATTTTCTCTCGATAATGAAAAACCTTACCATTATAATGAAAGCGTTATCAGAAAATGGATTCTAAGTTCTAAAGGTATGGATTAAGGGGGAGGGAGGAGCAGGGATATAGAGTAAGAAGAAGGCATAAACAAACCAATTATATCGTAGGAGGCGTAAAACGTGATTCGTAACCGTATCCGGAAAACAGGACTTTTGGTCCTGCTTGGCGCGATGGTAGGCTCTTTATTCTCTGCATTCCCAGCTACTACCCATGCAGCCTCAAGTGAACCTTACACCTGGAAAAGCGTTGTAACGGGAGCTGGCGGGGGCTTTGTACCCGGAATTATTTTTAATCAAACTGAACCGGATCTGATTTATGCCAGAACAGATATTGGCGGTGCCTATCGCTGGAATCAAGCTACATCCAGTTGGGTCTCAATTAGTGACTCGGTAGGCTGGGTAGATTGGAACAAGAATGGCGTAGATGCTCTGGCTACAGACCCAATTGATCCTAATAAAGTCTACATGGCAACGGGTACGTATACTAATCATTGGGATAATAATGGCCAGATTATGCGCTCTAATGACCGGGGGAACACCTGGCAAACTACTCCACTGCCTTTTAAAGTAGGTGGCAATATGCCGGGCCGTTCCGCTGGTGAACGCCTAGTCATCGACCCCAATAAGAACAACATTCTCTACTTTGGAGCTAGAAGTGGTAATGGCCTCTGGAAAAGTATTGACTCAGGTGTAACTTGGTCAAAGGTAACCTCTTTTCCAAACGTTGGAACTTATATTCAGAATCCGACACTTGATTATGGGAATGATCTTGTCGGATTGTCTTGGATCACTTTCGATAAGAGTACAGGTACACTTGGCAACGCAACTCAAACGATCTATGTTGGTGTAGCCGACACGGCTAGCAGCGTATATCGGAGTACAGATGGTGGAGTAACCTGGACAGCTCTGGCTGGACAACCTACGGGTTTCTTGCCACATCACGGCGAGCTGTCATCCACAGGCGATCTCTATATTACTTATAGTAATGGTGTAGGACCGTATGATGGTAGTAAGGGTGAAGTATGGAAATACAACAAAACTAGTGGGGCTTGGACCAATATCAGTCCTACGACTGGTACAGATAATTGGTACGGCTTTGGTGGATTGGCGCTGGATGCTCAGCACCCTAACACATTGATGGTATCCAGCTTAAACGCCTGGTGGCCTGATGAAGTCATTTTCCGCAGTACCAACGGTGGCGCTACTTGGAGTCGCATTTGGGATTGGGGCAATTATCCAGAACGGACTTATAAGTTCAGTATGGATATCACCGCCGCTCCATGGCTCGATCATGGAACCACTTCTACATCCCTGGATCCTTCACCGAAGTTAGGCTGGATGATGGGTGATTTGGAAATTGATCCATTTAACTCGAATCGAATGATGTACGGCACTGGAGCAACAATTTATGGCTCGAACAATTTGACCTCATGGGATACCGGTGGCAAGGTAAATATCTCTGTCATGGCAAAAGGTGTGGAGGAAACTGCAGTGCTGGGGCTAATTAGCCCGCCAACGGGAACTTCCCATTTGATCACTGCACTTGGTGACGTTTCTGGTTTCCGTCATGAGGATTTGTCGGTAGCACCAACCAAATTCCAGACCAGTCCTTCATGGGCAACAACGATGAGTATTGACTACGCTGAATTGAGTCCGTCCTATATGGTGCGGGTAGGCAGTGCAGATAAAGAAAAAACGCCAAGCATGAAGTCCATTGGTATCTCTAACGATGGTGGAGTGAACTGGTATATGCCAAACTCCGAGCCTTCAAATGGAACCAAAACAACGGTGGGCCATGGACAAGTGGCAGTCTCTGCAAGTGGTAATTCCATTCTGTGGAGCACCTCAGATATTGGGGTCTATTACTCCAAAACCTCAGGCAATTCTTGGACAGCAAGTGCAGGATTACCGTCAGGGGCGAAGATAGCGTCTGATCGCGTGAATCCTAACAAATATTATGGATTCTATGCAGGAACTTTCTATGTAAGTGTGGATGGTGGAGCTACATTTACTGCCACCGCAGCTTCGGGCTTCCCGACCAATAATGTGGCTGGATTACAGCCGAATGAAGCCCAAATCAGTATGAAGGCAGTTCCAGGTATTGAAGGCGACATTTGGTTCGCCGGAGGGAATACGGTTGAGAATAAATATGGTCTATGGCACTCCACTAATTCAGGTGCGAGCTTCACGAAGTTAACGAATGTAGAAGAAGCTGATCTTATTGGTTATGGTAAGGCTGCTCCGGGCCAAACTTATATGGCATTGTACACCGTAGCGAAGATTGATGGTGTAAGGGGCGTTTTCCGTTCCGATGATGTTGGCGCAACTTGGGTACGTATTAATGACGATGCTCACCAATACGCTAAGATCAATATGGCGATTACTGGGGATCCAAGAATCTATGGACGTGTATATCTCGGTACGAATGGCCGAGGCACCTTGTATGCTGATCCTGTAAATCCACCAGCTACAGGCTCGACCATTACGCCAATAACTGCAAGCTTTGATAAGAAAACAGCGAATCAAGCAGACGTTGCAGTAACTATGACGTTGAACGGAAATACACTGAGCACGATCAAGAACGGAACGGCAACCCTCGTGGCCGGAACGGATTATACGGTAAGTGGATCAACAGTGACGATTAAAAAAGCGTATTTAGCGACACAAGCGGTAGGAACGACTACGCTGACGTTTAGCTTTAGCGCTGGAGCTACACAATCTTTGGCGGTAGCGGTAACGGATACTACAACACCAGTATCCAACTCGACCATCACCCCAAGCAGCGCAGGTTTTGATAAGAAAACAGCAAATCAAGCAGACGTTGCAGTAACTATGACGTTGAACGGAAATACACTGAGCACGATCAAGAACGGAACGGCAACCCTCGTAGCCGGAACGGATTATACGGTAAGTGGATCAACAGTCACTCTCAAGAAGGAGTATCTGGCAACTCAAGGCGTAGGAACGACAACGCTGACCTTTGAGTTTAGTGCAGGAGCCGCACAATCCTTGGCGGTAGCGGTAACGGATACTACAACACCAGTATCCAACTCCACGATAACGCCAACAAGCGCCGGATTTGATAAGAAGACAGCGAATCAGACAGACGTCGCCGTAACTATGACGTTGAACGGAAATACGCTGAGTGCGATCAAAAATGGAACGGCAACCCTCGTAGCTGGAACGGATTATACGGTAAGTGGATCAACAGTCACTCTCAAGAAGGAGTATCTGGCAACTCAAGCCGTAGGAACGACAACGCTGACCTTTGAGTTTAGTGCCGGAGCCGCACAATCCTTGGTTGTCACTATCTCAGATACGTCAGTAGCTCCTACAGTAGCACTGAAAGTGCAGATGTATAACGGTACAGTGACTGCTTCCGGAAATACGCTAAATCCAAAGTTCAAGCTGGTGAACACAAGTACAAGTGCTGTTGCACTTTCTGATGTGAAATTAAGATATTATTACACAATTGACGGAGAGAAGGCACAAAGCTTCTTTTGCGATTGGTCACAGGCTGGAAGCGCGAATGTAACGGGCACGTTTGTGAAGCTGCCAACGGCTAAAGCTGATGCGGATTATTATCTGGAGCTTGGATTCTCGAGTGCAGCAGGTTCACTTGCTGCGGGTGCGAGCATCGATATCCAAGTGCGAGTAGCTAAAGAGGATTGGTCAAATTACACTCAAACCGGAGATTACTCCTTTAATGCGGTTGATACCAATTTTGTAGATTGGACAAAAGCGCCAGCCTACATCTCGGGTAATCTGATCTGGGGTAGTGAACCTAATTAAGAATCTTCACCAATAGTTATGCTGAAAAGGCTGTCCTAAAAGTAGAAAATTCTACTTTGGGGCAGCTTCTTACTTTAACCCTCAGGCTATAGGTGGTATGTTCTATGTGATATACGCTATAGGCTATGTACTACGCGTTCTATGAGGCATGTGGGATACGCTATGTGCTACGTTCTATGAATCATGCGATATGTGATATGTCGGATGGCTACGTTCTATGAATCATGTGGTATGTGGTATGTGCTATGAGGAGGCGTGGGTATACGTTATGTGGTATGTCAGATGCATTTATGGTTCGTGCGGTGTGGGCTAGAGAGTAATTAGGGAAAACCTCCCTGAAAATAGCCGGTATTTGCTTTAAATCAACGAAATCAGGGAATTCCTCCCTAAAAATCAGGCGAATTCGTTATTTTTCAGTAAATTAGCTAATAATTAGGGAGGATTTCCCTAATTATTGGTTGGATGACCAGAAAACTCAGAATTTTAGGGAGAAATTCCCCAATTATTCTATCAACGCTTCACTTCGTCCTGTACGGTACGTAAGAACCAGCTAATGATACTTAAAAGTAGTTCTGACATACCATTAGCTGTTTTGGCTGTTACAATGTTTGTCCGCTATCTATGGTAATGATCTGTCCAGTCATTGCTTCCTGTTCTAGCGCAGCGCAGACGAACTGGGCGATATCTTCGGGGGTTGAAATATGCTGAAGCAGCAGATTAGGGGCTAGTTTATACATCTGTTCTTCTCGTCCAGCCCACCATCTAGTAGCAACGGCGCCCGGTGCTACACAGTTAACTCTAATATTTGGAGCCAGCGCGTGTGCCAGCGATTTCGTAAGACCGTGGACAGCCGCTTTGGAGACGGCATAAGGAAGGGAGGAGCCTAAGCCTGTCTGTCCAGCGATGCTGCCGAGATTGATGATGGCTCCTGAATTTTTATGATTCATATATGGTGCAACCGCTCTGGCGCAGAAAAACATTCCTTTCACATTTACATCATATAGCTCATCCCATACTTCCTCGGTTGCCTTTTCCAGATCTCCGAGAGCAATATGTTTAGTTATACTGGCATTATTCACTAGCAGATCTATTGTCCCGAAATGCTGAATAATCGAATCCACCATACTCTGCACTTCTTGATCTTTAGAAACGTTGGCTTGTATTGCTATAGCCTGCCCCCCTTGATTCAGAATTGTCTTTACGGTTTCATTGGCTTCATCCTCAGATCTAGAATAGTTCACTACGACGTGAGCCCCGCGTTTGGATAGTTCCAAGCTTACAGCTTTGCCCATTCCAGTCCCTCCACCAGTTACTAATGCGACTTTATTGTTGAGATCCATCCTCATGCACTCCTTAAGTTGGCGTATGTTGTTGATATAAAGTATTCTATAGAGAAAAGTGGATTTCGTATAATTGAATATAATGAAAGTTTGGTTCAATTTATTTGAATTGAACACTGGAGGACACTAGGATGGATCTAAAAACAATAAAAACCTTTCAAACAATCGTAACTTCCGGAAGCTTTAATCGTGCCGCAGAAGAATTGAACTATGCCCAATCTACAGTTACGATGCAGATGCAAAGGCTTGAATCTGATCTGGGATGTCAATTGCTTGAGCGGGGTAAGCAAATCAGCTTAACAGAAGCAGGCAGATTGTTTTATGAAGAGAGCTTACATATCGTTAAAGATATGGAACGACTAGAGAGCCGTTTGGCTGATTTAAAAATAGGGGAAGCTGGCAACGTGCGATTAGGGGTAACGGACCCGACGGCGAGCTATCGTTTGCCGCAGCTTTTAAGTGAGTTTATGGCACAGTTTCCTAAAGTGAAAGTCTCCGTGGATATTGCGGGAACCGCAGCACTTAGTGAACTACTCCTGCGTGGTGAAATTGATATGGCTGTGTGCTCGGCGCCTGAGCTCGGCAAGGAGCTTTATTTTGAACCCTTATTTGCAGAGGAATTTGTGTTACTTTTGCCAGAAGAGCATCCGCTAGCATCCAAGGAGAGTATCACCCCAGAGGATATACAGGCTCATCGCTTATTGATTACGGCAGCGAATTGTCCTTATCGCAAAAAATTAGAAAGTGTGCTGCAGGAATCAGGTGGGCCGCCACTAAATACTATGGAGATTGGGAGCATGACGGCGCTGAAATATTTTGTGGGAAGTGGTTTAGGCGTGGCTCTTGTGCCTGAGATTGTGCTGAATCCAGCCCCAGCAGGAACTATAGTACGGAAGCTGGAGGGAAAGGTTATTGATATGACCTGTGGTATCCTGTGTAAACTTTCAGATTATCCGCTTAAGCTAGCGAGCTCCAGATTGTATCATTTTTTAAAACAGGAACTAACCGTGACAAGGATATTTTGAATTTTAAACGAATTGTTAAGAAATAGAAAAAATAGAAAGGGCGGTGTTTGATGTTTTTTAGGAGGAAATTCAGTTTCTGGCTTTCGATTATAAGTATCATCATCTGTCTGAGTGACTATCTGGGGGTGGGGATCGCGAATATTATTCTTGTACGTTTGAACCCTATTATAGATACACTGATCTTTACAGAACCTTTTGAAAGCTTCATGGTTGATGTAAATAATCCGAGATGGGGAACCAATAGTGCGTTAATCAGCGTCAGATTCCCAACTTATATTATTCATTTTGGAACGTTTTTGATTTTGGGGATTCTAATTGATTACCTTATTCGTATATTAAAACAGAAGTAGAAGTGTAAATGAGCCTAGAAGAGGAAAGGTGAGCTGAGATGAGCGGAGCAAAGGGAAAGCTTGATTTGGAGAGAATTGTTTTTATTGGCAGGACCTATGAGGAATATTTACGTATGTTTGATTTGCTGGAATCAGATCTCATCGGCCAGAGAATTCTGGATTGTCCTGCGGGTGCTTGTTCTTTTACAGCAATAGCGAATCAGTTGGGTGGTGATGTAACGGCTGCCGATATTGCTTACTATTACTCTGAAGATGAGCTGGCAGACAAAGGGGTTCAAGATATTGCGCATGCGATGTCCGGAATGGAAAAAGTACAGGATAACTTCGTTTGGAACTACTTTAAATCAATCGAGGGCCTGACCGAAGCTAGGAACGCAGCTTTAACCGCCAGCACTAAAGATCGAAGACAAACCCCGGAGCGTTATGTTCCTGTGGTACTTCCGGATCTGCCATTTGCGGATGAAGCATTTGATCTGACATTATCTGCTCACTTTCTATTTATGTACAGCGATCGGCTGGACTATGAATTTCATCTAAAGGCTGTTAAGGAACTAATGCGGGTGACGAGAGGCGAGCTTCGAATCTTTCCACTAGTCGACCTTTCTTGTAAAAGGTATGAGTATTTAGACCGCCTTATTGATGATTTGGTGAGGCAAGGATTTACTGCAGAGGAACTAGAGGTTCCTTATGAATTTCAAAAAGGTGCAAAGCAGATGTTGAAGATTAGAAGAGCAGAATTGTTCCTCTGAAATATAAAACGAGGGTGCCTCAAGCCATGATGACTTTGGGAGCGCCCTCGTTTTTTGTATAAATATCTATAAAGCTTACGCCACAGTTTCTTTCCGTTCTGCTACAAAACAAGCTATGCCTAATACCAGACCAAGGCCCACTAGAACCGCACCGACCCAAGGAAGCGAAGTGATCGCTAAATGAGAAATGACCCAACCGCCAATAAAGGCACCCGTTGCGTTACCGAGATTCCCGGCGGAGTGGCTGGTCGTTGAGGCAAGTGCAGGGGCTGCCTGAGCCAGACTCATAATCCGTATTTGCAGACCCGGCATGACCGCAAAGGACACCATACCCCAGAAAAATATTGTGATTACCGCAGCTATTGGGCTATGCATCGTGAAGGAAAAGATCGTTAGAATCATACTGACTGCAAAATAAAGTCCCACGATAGAAGGCATCAGCTTCCAATCCGCAAGCTTTCCGCCAACGATGTTCCCGATGGTCACCCCACAGCCGAATAAGACTAGAATCCAAGTCACACTATGTTCAGCAAAACCAGTCACTTCTTCAAGCAGTGGAGTAATATATGTGAACACGGTGAACAAGCTGGCGTTCCCTAACGCCCCGATCAATAAGAATAGTAGCAGCTTTGGATTAGCCAGCGCAGCAATCTGCTGGATAACACTCGCTGGTTTCTCTTGTTTAAGCTTTGGAATAAAAATGAGGATGCCGATCAGAGCGGCGACTCCCATGACAGCAATCGCTGCAAATGAGGCCCGCCAGCCCATACTTTGTCCAATAAATGTCCCTAGAGGAACTCCGACAATATTGGCTATCGTTAAACCTGCCATCATAATAGATACGGCTCCGGCCCGCTTATTGGGTTGTACAAGATTGGATGCAATGACTGCGCCAACCCCAAAAAAAGTACCATGAGTTAAAGCTGTAATTATACGAGCTACCATGAGAACGGTATAGTTGGGTGCAAACACAGAGATTCCGTTGCCCAGTATAAAAAGAATCATGAGAAGACATAACAGTTTCTTTTGTGGAATGCGTTGCGTGAGAATGGTCAGGATGGGTGCGCCAACGGCCACTCCAAGTGCGTACATTGTAATGAGTTGGCCAGCAGTCGAAATACTAACCTGTAAATCGTTGGCGACATTTGGTAAAATACCCATAATAACAAACTCAGTCATACCAATCGCAAAAGCGCCTACCGTAAGAGAAAGTATAGAGATGGGAAAGGGCTCTTTCCCTGCTCGTTCTTTGCGTGTTTGTGCCTTGTTGAGGTTTGGAATTGCATTCATGATGCCGATGTTCAACCTTTCTTCTGCCTGTAATGAAGCTCCACCTTGGTTAAGATGATAGATCCGACATGTAAGTATTGCTTTTCTATTATTTAGTTTTCTGAAAATATTTTCAAGATAAATATTTTTTCAGATAGTTTTCATTTTTATAGATCATTGAAGGGATGGTTATTTATGAATGTTGAAGGCCAAGTCCAAGTACTTGAATTGCCGGAAATGAAGCAAGAATTTAATAACAGTTTGCAGAGTAATGATCTTGGATTGGATATAGAAATCTATCAAATTGCGAACCCTTCCTGGCCCGATGAGGCTGAAGTGTTCCTTCCTTTGCGATGAGAAAAAATTATAAGCAGGCAGCTTTAATGGCGCTTCAGAACTTTGACCTGGATTGGACGCAGATTCGTTTTAACCAGCTATCGGATACCTGTACCTTTGTAATCGAAACTAATAAAGAGGGAACTTTTTTACTGCGCCTTCATTCGGGGAGATCTAAAGAGGAAATCAACTCCGAAATCGCGTGGCTGGAGCTTTTGAAGAGCAAAATTGATGTCCCCCTGCCAAAAGGTATTCACGACCGCACAGGTGCTGTAACGTTCAGAGTGGAACAGGGAAATGGAGAAGGTGTGTATGCCTCTTTAATGCGTTGGGTTGAAGGGGAACATGCGAATGAAAGACTTACCGAAGAACAAATTTACAAAGAAGGCGTTCTATTAGCCAAGCTACATAAGGCGGCACAGGAGCTGGAGTTACCCTCTGGCTTTAATCGTCCTGTTTGGGATGAGCATAGCTTTCGAAAAGCAATGCTTCGTTTAAAGCTGCATTATCATTGTTTTCTTACGGATGATGAGTTTGTGCTGTATCAGTCGGCAGCTGAAAAATTATACAACTGGTTAAGCAAGCAGCATAAAAATAAGAACAGAAGGTCTTATGGCGTTATCCATGGAGATTTACATCAAGGCAACATCATATTTAAAGAGGGCGAACCTCGGCCGATTGATTTTGGAAGATGTGGTTGGGGTTATTATCTTTATGACGTGGCACATACCCTTCTTGGACTGTATCCATTGCAAAGAGAAGGGGTCATTAAGGGGTACGAAAGTATCGCCAAGCTCGATGGGGAGTGGGTTCAGACTTTAGAGAATTTTACGGTCATGGTTATGATCGAAAATTATTGCCATCACGTAACCGATCCTAGGGAAACTGAGGGTCTAAAAGCAGAACAGCTCTATGCGCTAGCGATCCTGAAAAATTATCTTAAGGGAGAACCCTTTCTTTTTGACAGGATTGAGATTTAACGTATAAAAATAGGGTCTCTTTGGGGAATTTATATAAAGTTCCCTAAGGAGGCTATTGTGATGAAAAAAAGCTGGATTGCTCCCCTTCTTGTCGCAGTGATGCTTGTTCTGACGCCACAACCTTGCTCCGCTAGTAGGTTAATTCAACCTCAATCTATAACGCCCTCCAGGTCTGATTCGGGACTTCAACTGCCAGATCAAGATTCTCGCGAACTTAAGTTTCAAGACATTCTGATGTTATTTCTTTTACCCCATATTGAGAAAAAAATTGCAGATATTTATTCACCGCTTCTGCGAGAATCGCCAATGGTTTATCCTTACTTTGTGGATGTGACTGAGGTGAAGCGGCTCAATGGTTTCCGTGGGTTTGATTTCTTGATTACACTTAACGTATATCCTACAGTAGGTCCTCATATTTCAGTTGGAGAAGATACCATGACTTTTAGGATCTCTCCTGGTCCTAAGGTGAAGCTTGAATCGTTCAAGCATCTAAAAGACCCCCAAAAGTCAGACTTCCCACCAAATTATCAGAACATCCTGAGATAGTGTAGTTTAGGTAAGGCGGGCGGAAGAGTAGATGTTAATATGTGCCGCGCGTTGAGTTATGAGGCGAGCTATTTTTACATGAGTAGGGAGTTCTGCGGTAAAGGTAATGGGTTGAGTAGGGAAGGGAGTCTTAGGAGATGGTGAGTGAGAGGGGAGGAAGGTTGGGCTAGTGGCGTGATGAGGGTGAGTGGAGGGGAAGAAGGTTTGGTTAGCGGAATGATGAGGGTCAGTGAGAGGGGATGAAGGTTGGGCTACTGGCGTGATGAGGGTGTGTATGTGAGGGGATAGAGGTTGGGTTAGTGGCATGATGAGGGTGTGTGAGAGGGAATGAAGGTTGGGCTAGTGGCGTGATGAGGGTGAGTGCGTGTGTCCGGGAGCGGGTAAACGGGATAGTTGCAGTTTATACACTTATTTGCAGGAGATAAGAAGCTTAGTCACTTTTAGTTGCATTTGGTGCAGTTAAAAGAAGTCTTTTCACACTAATTTGTTAATATCGTTGAATTTAGTTGCAGAGAATACACTTATTTCGCTCGGGCAGCACAATGTATTGTTTATAGTTGTATAAAGTGCAATTAACTCATACATTCACAAAAAAATTTAAGCAAAATAAAAAATCCATGGGTTAACGTTGCAATACCCAACTCATACCCAACGCATACCAAACTCATGCCCAGCCCACCACACACACTCCGATCTTTGGGGTGTTTTTTTTGTGGTTAGACTTGTGGTGGATTAATGGCGATTATGGTATTATGAAATTAGCGAATGTATTGATTTAAGTTACTAAATTCAAATACGGAGGTGCGAGGGATTGGGTGATCATAAATTCGAAGGCGTACACAAGAGGAGCAATTTTAACGAAATTAAAGATAAAGTCACTAGCGATAGCGCAAGTAACAACGAGGATAAAGTTAAAGTAGGTGTAGCTACTAAAGATGGGCAGTTGGGGTTTCTTTTTACAAGGGGAGGTCTTCGGGAGGGTGCGGGTAGAAAAAGCACTGGTGTAACTAAAAAGGTATCTTTGACGTTATCTGAGGACGTTTGGCAGGAGATAGAGCAGGCTTGTGCGGATCAGAACGCATCTCGCTCTCAAGTATTTCGGAACATTATTGAGGCGCATTTTGTAAAGGAATCTAAGGAGAGTTAGGTGAAGTCTTTGCTAATCCATGTATCAAAAGATTCTCTTAGTACCGCATTACAGGCAGCATTAAAAGCCATATCCGCGAATAGTTCCTCACGTGTTCTTTCAGGAATACTTATTCAGGCGCAAACTCAGGGTCTGATATTAACAGCCAGCAATATAAGAATGACCATTGAATATAAGCTCCCTGTGAAGATGGATTCGATGGTTGTGCACAACACAGGTGAGATCGTAGTTCCCGCGCGTTATTTTTATGAGATCATTCGTAAGCTTGATCCTGGACTAATTAGGCTGGAAATCGAAGAGGCATTGATTCTAAACATTCAATCAGGGAACACTCAATTTCGTTTATGTGGAATGGATGCGGCAGAGTTTCCAAGAATCCAATACATAGATCATCCAAACATTCAAAAGATAAGCATGAAGAACACTCTCCTGAAGCAAATATTTAAAAGAGTGGTTTTTGCAGTCTCTTCATCGGAAACCAGACCTGTGCTCACAGGAGTTTTGCTTCAAATAGATAAGCGAAATATTCGTGTAGTCGCCACTGATGGCATCCGCTTCGCCCAGCATATTGTTGAAAGCGTAGAAGATTACGGTGCAATTCCTTTAGATGTTGTAATCCCGGGCAGCAGCCTGGAGGATCTTTTAAAAATATTAAGCGATGATGCAGACAGCAGCACCGATTTAGAAATAGGCCCCAAGCAGATCAGATTTATTTCTAATGGATTGAGGGTTCAGTCTGCCCTTCTAGAAGGAACTTATCCCTCTGTCAATAATTTAATCCCAAAAGCGTATCTCTCCGAAGTGATTGTTAAGACAGACCGCTTGTTACATGTGGTTGAACGTATTTCTATATTGGCTGGTGAGAGTGTTATGCTCAGCGTACTTCCTTCTAACACGCTAAGTTTAGTGTCCAAGACTGCAGAAATTGGGGATGTAAAAGAAGAGATTCCTTTGGATCATCTAGAGGGTGATCATTTTCGAGTAGCCTTTAACGGAAAATATTTCAGGGACATCCTTCGGGCGATAGATAGTGAGACGCTTAGAATCAGGTTCGCGGGAAAAGAAAGGCCGCTGGTGATCCTGCCTGTAGACGCATCTTCGTCCACACTTTTTTTAATTACTCCTGTGAGGACGCATGATTGAGGATATGTTAATTGCAGTATTTGAGTACATTTGAGCGAATAGCTGCAACTGAGTCCGAGCAATTGCTGAAAAGAACGCCACCTGCCAAATCTGCTCCTAAACGTGCTAACCAGTGCTTAAACTAACTGTCTATGACTCAACTTATCTACTCCGTGCGCGGAATTAGCTGCCTATTGCTCAACCTATCTACACCGTGCGGAATTAGCTACCTATAGCTCAACCTATCTACTCCGTGCACGAAATTAGTTACCTATAGCACAATCTATCCGCCTACGTCTCGAAACCAGTTACCTTTTGCTCGATCTAGATCGTAGCGGACCGTACTGCAGCTATTTCAGCATATGGGTTCATTTTGCGAAGGTTTCGGACTGTATAGCACCTATTGCCCTTGATTTACTCAGAAAAGGAGTACATTTGAGCGAATAGCTGCAACTGAGTCCGATAGTGTGGCAAAACGAGCGAAATTATGGAAATAAGAGCAACTGAGTCCGAAATAGCCCAAACCCACTTCAGCATCACAGCTTTCCCAGACGGGAATGAGGTATATTTGATCTGGGAGGGGATGGAATGCATAATGCAAAGACGGCCATATTTTATTTCTCAGGTACTGGCAATACGGAGATTATTGCTAAGCAATTTGCTGAAAGGCTAAGAAGTAAAGGGCAAGACGTAGATTTGTTTAGAGTGGAAGATATTATTAAAGGCACTCGTTCTGTAGAATATGAAGCTTATGATCTTATAGGTATTGGTCATCCGGTTCTAGGCTTTGGCGCTTCCGGTTTTGTTGAACATTTTGCAGATCAGCTGCCTGAATGTAATGGAACCCCGGCATTTGTATTCAAAACGGCATCCTCTCCACACTATATCAATAACGGTGCTTCGAATACGGTTCTTCGTTCTTTGCGTGGGAAGGGATATATCCCTTTTCACAATTCCATTTTGGCGATGCCATGTAATTTTTATATCAAATATGATGACAGGTTGAATAAGCAGTTGTACCAAGCCGCACAGCGTAAGGTGGAATTGTTTGCAGAGGAAATCGTAAACCGAACACCACGAAATCTGCCGATTCACCCTGTGTTGGAGCGGGTTCTGAGAACAGTATATTATTGTGAGGAACACCAAGGGGGAAAATACTTCGCCAAAGGATTGCGTACAACGGACGCTTGCACACTATGTTTAAAATGTGTCAGCAACTGTCCAACATCCAATATTAGTAGCGGCGTAGAAGGAATTGTTTTCAGTCAAAATTGTTTATTATGTATGCGTTGTGTTTATTCTTGTCCTCAGAAGGCAATCCAAGCGACACGACTGAAGACTAGCGTAGTAGATCCCTATACTGGAGGTCCGAATCTTCATAAACTAATGAAGGATTCTGCGAATGATGGACGGTTTGTTACTCCCAAATCCAAGGGCTACTATAAGCATTTTATTAAGTATTTGGAGGAATGACATATGAATCTGTTTCGGATGGGATCTAAGCTACTGGGGATTGAGCGGATCAGCACATTTTTGGAGGATAATTATGTGAGTATCGGCTACCCCGGAATAGGGGATCTGGAGAATCTAAGCATAGAGGAACTTCGTGATCGATTAATCGGTACTTACCAATATAGTGAGCCGGAGCTTATGCAACATCTGCAAGCCCTTCAGCTATTTGTACATACGATGCAAGATGGAGATTATGTGCTGGTGGCCGATGGAGATTGGGTACATCTCGGAGACCTCGGAGATTATTTTTACAACGAGTTAAATGATAATGTTGACGAGGGTACATGCCATCGGCGTGGTGTAACGTGGTTGAAAAGTCTGCCGATTTCTGAACTAAACGCAGGCGTGCGGGAGTTATTTAACCAAAGTGCACCGGTTGTACAATTTAAGGGTCCAAAACCAAGTGCTCGCTTGGATCTGTGGATTACAGGTGTTTCTGCTAATGAACAAGAAGTGAATAGTCCGCTGGAATTGGATGAGGAGACGCTCTCTAAGGCGCTTAATATTTTGAAAGAAGCTTTGATTTGTGATGACTCCGAACGACGGGAACGAGCAGCGATTGCCATTTTACAATATGCGAAGTAGAGCACCTCTTCTATATCGGGCACACGGTTCATTATCTTCATGATGAGTTCCAATTAAAAAAACGTTCCACCCGCTACTTGCCTCGGATGGAACGTTTTGCTGTATCTATAATCAGATGAACTCAACGAATTCGTTGACTGGCTTACGGTAGCCGCGGGGTCTGATTTTATGTTTTTTGTCTTTGCCGATCGTGATCAGCATAACAGGTACCATATGATCCGGCAGATTCAAGGTGGATTGGATAACATCAGCATCGAAGCCGATCATCGGGCAGGTATCCCAGCCTTTATCTTTGGCGATCAGCATAAAGTGCATGGCCGAGAGAGAGGCGTTACGTATTGCTTCATCTCTTTGAAAAGCATCCTTATCAATGTAAGCATTGTTAATCATCTCTATTTGCTCATCATATTCCTCTTGTGACATCGCTCCTAAAGCTTTAAGCCCGCCATAGATTTCTGGAGCCTGCTGATAAGCATGCTTATCTCCTAGCACTACAATAACTGCTGAAGCAGTATGGATTTTATATTGGCCGTAAGCCGCTTCGCGAATTTCTTCTTTTAAGCTCTCGTTAGATATCACTTTGTAATTTGTATGCTGTAGATTATAGGCCGATGGTGCCAATCTGGCGTAAGAGAACATTTCCTCTAATTCATTTTGAGGGATGGTGACCCCTTCCACAAAATTCATAGCGGATCTGCGGGACTGAATCAAGTCTGTAAAAGCGCTCATAAGTATTCCTCCGTTGTGTATGTATTCAGTTGTAAAATATAAACACCTGATATTTGTAAATGTACTAACTAAATGTTACTAACTCAAAATAACACAGCCTATAAAATTCGTCAATGATAAAATTTATTGAAGTTAATCTTGAATACCCTGTTGTCAAAAAATAGGACATAAATTAGGATATTAGGATATGTAAAAACACGGTGAATGAAAGGGTGGATAAATTGATTAATAGTAGAGAACGATTGATGATAGATTTACAAAGAATCGAAGAGAATGACTACGAGCTTAGAAGTGGACAGGACATAAAGGATTATGTGAAGTTGATGCTTGAGCATTTAGGAGATCCCGAGCCTGTGCTGCGTGATGAATTGATTTATTCCACATTCTACAAATGGATTAATGAGAAACATTGGTTTAATGATGCGGAGCTTCGTGAACTGCTGTGGATACTCCTTGACGAGCAGCATCTGTTTTATCACATTGGGAACAAAGAAGATCAGACGGTGTATACAAGAACATTTTCTGTATTGGTTGTTGCTCTTATTCTCCAGCGGAATAGGGAAAAGGCTATATTGGATAGCTCTGAATTTACAAAGGTGAAGCAGGGTTTAATTCGTTATTATAAGGAAGAACGGGATTTAAGAGGTTATATGGAAAAAGAAGGCTGGGCACACGCAGCAGCACATGGCGCAGACGCCTTGGATGAGCTGGTTTTATGCTCGGAGAGTGATGCCGAGGTGCGGGAAGAGGTTCTGACAGTTGTTCAAAAGATGCTTTATAACGATCAATACATATTCAGGGAGGAAGAAGATGAACGGATTGCTACTATTATAGTTACAATCATCGATCATCATTTACTTCCACAGCAGTCTATAACCGATTGGATTCTCAACTTGGCGCAATGTGGCAGTTGGCCTAGAAGCCACAGCCAGTACGTTACTCGAATAAATACAAAGAACTTCCTGCGTTCTCTTTATTTCAGGTTACTTCTAACAGAGAAGAATATGGACATTGTGGATGTTTTATTGAAAACTGAGAAGAATTTGAATGAATTTGTACATTAATTCACTCAAACGGTTTTAATTAACACTGGTAATTTAAATAATTTATTATAATGTAATAAAAATCACAAAATTTTATGGAAATTCAAAAACTTTGTGACATTTATAACTTGATAAGTGCTATAATAGAAATATGGCGTTAAAAGTTCTTATGTTTTTCATTACTATTAAGCAGCAAAGCTTATTGCAGAGGAGATTTGGATATGTCAGAATCAATCACTCAAACACAACCTGAACAAGAATCACCAAAAGTAGCTGTTAGCAAGGAACAAATGGATGTTCTAGAGCAGCTCTTGAAACCAGAAGTTCAGGAATCATTAACAGTCTTGGTGGAACAGCTGCCAAAATTAACTGAGCTTGTTGGCGTGCTTACAAAGTCCTATGACTTTGTGCAAACTGTCGCAGCGGATGATGTCTTGAAAAGTGATACGGTAAGTGCAATTAAAGAACTTGCTGAACCTGTAGTGCATTCCGCGAAGAATATGGCAGCTACAGTGATCGAAGCAAAAGATCGTGCGAATGAAAGTAACGAAGTTATTGGTCTTTTTGGTCTTATGAAGTTGTTGAAAGATCCACAAGCACAAAAGCTTTTCCGTTTCGTAAATGCATACCTTCAAGTTGCTGGAGAACGCAGTAAGCAGAAATAATCATTTTCATATCTTATTCGTAAGGGACGGAGGAAACATCATGTCTAAACATATTGTCATTCTAGGAGCAGGTTATGGTGGTCTACTAAGCGCCTTAACCGTACGCAAGTATCTCAAAAAAGATGAAGCTAAAATTACTGTAGTTAATCAGTATCCTACCCACCAAATCATCACAGAATTGCATCGTCTTGCAGCAGGTAGTGTTGCAGAGGGTGCTGTTGCTATGCCTCTAACTAAGCTTTTCGCAGGTAAAGATATTGACCTGAAAATCGCGAAGGTTAATTCATTTTCTGTGGAGAACAAACAAATTGTTCTTTCTGATGGTGTGACACTTACTTATGATGCGCTTGTTGTAGGTCTTGGCAGCACTACAGCTTATTTTGGCATTCCAGGGCTTGAACAATACAGTATGGTATTGAAATCAGCTGCAGATGCTAACAAAATTCATCAACATATTGAGGATCGTATTCGTGAATATGCGAAATCGAAAAATGAAGCAGATGCAAACATCCTGATCGGTGGCGGCGGCTTAACAGGTGTTGAGCTTGTTGGTGAAATCGCGGATGTATTGCCTACACTTACTAAAAAATATGGCGTTGATCCTAAAGAAATTAAGCTTATGCTCGTTGAAGCAGGTCCTAAAATCCTTCCAGTATTGCCAGATGCATTGATCGAACGTGCTGTAGCAAGCTTGGAAAAACGTGGTGTTCAATTCTTGACAGGTCTTCCTGTTACGAATGTAGAAGGCAATGCGATTGACTTGAAAGACGGTCAAAAAATTATTGCTAACACGTTTGTATGGACTGGTGGCGTACAAGGAAATCCACTCATCGGCGAATCCGGTCTTGAAGTTAACCGCGGTCGTGCAACGGTGAATGAGTTCTTGCAATCCACTTCTCACAAAGATGTATTCGTTGCTGGTGACAGCGCGGTGGTCTTTGCAGAAGATGGACGTCCATACCCTCCAACTGCTCAAATCGCTTGGCAAATGGGTGAATTGATCGGATACAATCTGTATGCCTTCTTGAAAAATAAATCGTTTGAAAGCTTTAGCCCAATCAACTCTGGTACGCTTGCTAGCTTAGGCCGTAAAGACGGTGTAGCCATCGTTGGTGCAAGTTCTACTCCGTTAAAAGGCTTGCCTGCAACTCTGATGAAGGAAGCAAGTAATATTCGTTACTTGTCCCACATTAAAGGATTGTTCAGCCTAGCTTACTAATATAGTTTAACCCTAAACCCTGCTCGAATCTGAGCGGGGTTTTTGTTATTGTTTTTTTAGTGAAATGTTTGCATTATTGATGTTTCGTAGTAGGCTGTATTCATTGTATTTGATATAATAGATTGGGTTATATTAACAGAGGTAGTTAGAGGAGGATTTCATTTATGATATTCCAACAAAACGATGTCATTCTGTTTCAAGGTGACAGCATAACAGACTGGGGACGTAATCATGAAGACGCTTCATCGCTTGGAGTGGGTTATGCAATGATGGTCGCCGCTCGTCTGGGGTATTTATATCCAGAGAAGAATCTTACTTTTATTAACCGTGGCATTGGTGGCAACCGTATTGTTGATTTACAGGGGCGTTGGGATAAGGATTGCCTGGATTTGAAGCCGACTTGGGTGTCCATTTATATTGGAATTAACGACACTTGGCGCCGTTTTGATTCTGGTGAAGAAACCACTCCCGAGCAGTTTGAAGCTTCATATCGGGACCTGATTAAACGCACTCAGAAATCTTTGGATGCTAAATTAGTGCTTATAGAGCCTTTTGTTTTGCCTGTACCGGAAGATCGTAGAACTTGGCGTCAGGATCTTGATCCTAAAATTCATATTGTCCGCGAGCTGGCACGTGAATATGGGGCGCCGCTGGTTCCGCTAGATGGACTTTTTGCAGCGGCCTCCGTAAAAGCAGAACCGGCTTACTGGGCATATGATGGAGTACATCCTACTCCTGCAGGTCATGCACTTATTGCGGATGCTTGGCTCAAAACGATGGGAGCAATCTAATCAATTGTCATTTTAAGACTAGAACCACGCTTTAATAAGCAGGTTGTAGTCTTTTTTTAATCGCGTGTTAGTAAAGTCGTTTTTATATATTTAACGACACTGTTATAATTGGAATATGCTTATGTATTGGAGGCGATTCGCATTAGGCGGTTAATATGGATAGCACCTTTGTTATTGGTCGTAGTGTTAAGCGGATGTAAAAGTGATTTGGGCTTCATCAATGCCAGATGGATCGAAGGCGTGTCGTTGACACCCGTGGCAACTAGTGATCAGAAACAAGCGGATCGTCCTTTGCACTCAGAGAGCTTAACGCTAAAGGATTCTGTTTTGATCAAGACGCTTGCGGAGGCTATGAACAAGAGTAAAAAATTTTCTGATGATCTGGATTGGGGTCCGGAATTTGAAATGAAGCTTGTTTATGGGGACGGCTATTCGGAAGACTATTACATAGCGCTTGGAGATCAACTTGGACATGAAGGGATGTTTACTACAGCGGAGAACAGCAGTCAGGGCTACACGATTCCTGTGAAAAACTCTGACCAGTTAAGAAAGCTCATTTATGGAACAATCGATACGGAGAACATTGAACAGGCAGACCCTGTGGAGACTTCTGTCGAGGTAACAGGTCCAGTAACCCTATCACATAATGAACTGTCTCCGGTCACAGGCAGAGCGGGATTTTTAAATCTGCAACTGCTAGAGGGGACATATAGCGAAGATTGGACTACACCCAGTCCGTTAACGGGAAGAAACTGGAGTGGCCGATTTAGACTAGTTGTGACTGATGAACAAGGGAAAACGCTGAGTAGCTATCCGTTAAATGATCAATTTGCCCAGACCTTTAATGATTTTTTCCAGCTTCAGTTTGAGGATTATAATGGAGATGGTGATCCCGATTTTACGATCGGACAATATGGAACGAGTAACGGTTATTTCTATAAGCTTTTTACACTCAGAAGAAATAACGTGATAGAAGAACTGCCTATTAAACCTGAAAATCAGCTGTTTATCAGCAGTCCTGAGCGGTATTCCATAAAGCTGGATAAAGTTGATGAGCATAGCTTCAAGAGAAGTTACTACGATAACGCAGCAGGCAAACAAGTGGAAGATACTTTTCAGTGGGTAGGGAGTGCATTTCAGAGGCTGGACAATTGATTAATTCATGAAGTGAGAGGAATGTGTGTTGGATGACAAGTGATACGGTACAAGATTTAGAAGGGTTAAAAGCTATTGGAAAAGTGGTGGGCCACACCATCGCCGAGATGAAAAAGAAAGTAACCCCTGGGATGACGACTGCGGAGTTGGATCTTATTGGAGCTGAGATTCTGGAAAGCTTCGGAGCATCCTCAGCCCCGAAGATAACTTATAATTTCCCGGGCAGCACCTGCATCAGTGTGAACGAAGAGGTTGCTCATGGTATTCCGGGTCCGAGAGTGATTAATGCTGGCGATTTGATCAACATTGATGTCTCTGCTGAGCTGAATGGGTATTATGGGGATGCTGGCGTTTCTTTTCAACTGCCGCCCTATAACGATGATATTCTGCGTTTATGCCGGAGTACTGAGGAAACCATGATGAGTGTAATCAATCATCTGCGGGCAGGGATGAAGGTTAACGAGATCGGCAGAATGATGGAATTAGAAGCTCGGAAACGCGGGTATAGAGTGGTGCGTAATCTGTGCAGCCACGGAATTGGCAAATCACTGCATGAGAAGCCTTTTGAAATTCTACCCTTCTATAATCCAAGAGTGACCACAGTACTGAAGGAAGGACAAGTAATTACAGTAGAGCCTTTCCTCTCGACTGGAGCGGACTATGTTGAGCAGCAATCGGATGGCTGGACGCTAAGTGTTGTAGATAACGGTCGGGTAGCGCAGTTTGAACATACGATTATCGTGACTAAAGGTGAGCCTATTATTCTGACTAGTGTGTAAGCCCGAATAGCGACTTAAAGGGGTGGAGGATGGAGGGGGATATGAGCAAAAGCCTTACCCGGACCCTCCGTTCCTTCCATGTCGTTAGCGAAGTTGTTATTAGCCGTGATAAGTGGCAATGCGGTAAATACTTTAAAGAGACCTGTCTATTTGACAAGTCTCTTTTTTTCTAGGATGAGGCGTTACGCTTATATCCTATATTTGGCATAAATTATCGATGTTTTTTTCAATGGAATGATAAAACAGGTCTTCCGCATGAAGGACATAGGCCATGTATTCTTCCATCTGGTCAGTAAGTGTAAATTCATTCATGATATACTGCCTGGTCATAACATTCCTTAAAAGTTCCCATTGTTCGATGCTTTGCCGAGCACAATGAATGACATCGCTGAGAGCATTAGGATTTGCTAAGGAATTCAGCAGCAACAGCAATACTTTTTTCCTATCTGAATGACGGGTGAGCGTCGTCCGGGTTAAAGAGTAAAGGTCATGGGGGCGGTTTGAAATCTTTGTATTGAGGATGAAACGTCCACTTGCAAACAGATTGTTCAGTTCCTGGATGGCTGATCGTCCGATATATTCCAGGCGGCCTTCGGTACAAGAGGGCGGCTTATAATAATTCGATAGTGCGGTTCTTAAAATGAGCGAGGCTCGGGCTGGCAATTCAGCAAGCTCATCTTGATTAGGATGTACTGTGAAACAGGAAAACTGCCGATTGTAGGCATCCATAAACGAAGTTTTGGCATCTTGACCGATATTTTTGTTATGCGGATAAGGCTTGAAATACTCTTTGTTGTAATTTATATAATTGTCCAAGAAATAAAAATCAGTTGCCGTCTGCCCTAGGATCAAAAATATATGCCCATCCACAATATGATCTGTTTCCAGAGCCGGGTTTAATTCAAATGTTCTATAAAAGGGGACTCGTTTCATTAACGTATTGACAAATACGACTTCGTTATTTGCTAACAGTGTCTCTATCGTCTGGATGGCTGCCTCTGCATTGTTGCTAAAAGTATGTTTATTAGCGACTGTTATATAATCCTCGGGATCTTTGATCTCGTTCAAGCTTAATTCAAACTGGTCACTGTCAGTATGGGTAACTAATTTCAGATTAAAATCATCTAAAAACATCTTGTACAATACGCTAGAATCATTGACATACCTCTTTAGCATGAAAAAAATATTACGGGTATAGCAGTTTCCCAGTGACTGTACCTCTGCAATAGGCTCCCCTGCAGAATTATAGTAATATTCCATTTCTAACGTCTGCAACGTCTGCATAATTGTCCCTCCAACTGCTGCTAATTCTCCAATTCATCCCTTGGAGCCGAGCGCGCTTATTATTTCGCCCAATAATTTGGTTTCGTCTGTTTGTATGGTCAACAGAGAATGTTTGAGTGCGTCTAGCACCTTGGGGTCCATGGACAGATTATACCGAAGCACCATATTTCTGTTCAGAAGAGAGCGTTCTTCAAGCTCAGTACAACGCTCAATCCATCGGTCGCTTTGCAGCAGGAGTTTTATTTGTTGGAGATATTTAAGTCTTAAAACCATAAGCTTCTTATGCTCCCACAGCAAATGATAGGCTCTAATGTCAAGCTCAGGGTCATCTTCTTTAGGATGCTCCATTTGATAAATGAGGTGTTGGTAAACACTTTGTCCATAGATGCTGGTAGTGGTATGGTTAATAAAATCGAATGAGCGCTTGGAGGATAGATATCGCTGCAAGCTGTCGACAATCTGTTCGACGTTTAAATCAAATTCTGCATCGATTTTGCTAAGCAAAGTTACACGCGTAATAAAATTTTCTTCCCCGGACAGATAGTCAAAGGCGGATTCCAGTTCGGAAAAGGTGCATTGAGCGGTCATAAATTTACCGCCCGTAATATTGTCCCGAATGCAGACTGTTTGGCGATCAAGATCGTAGCCGTAAATTAATGTCTCGTGAAAACGGTGCTCTTGGCCGAACTCCTGAAATGCAGATATAAAGTACCGGTCGAGATGGCACCATACATAGCAATCGCCGTTGATAGAGTCTACTACAAAATCCGTAAAGGAAGACCACTTGGAAATGATGGTTCTAGGCAATATGAACTTATTGAGAAATGGGCAATAATCAACAAGAAGCTCATGATTGTCAAAAAAGTAAGTTTCCCAATCCGTTACATATCTCAGCTGAATGAAGTTGGAATAAACCCAGGGCCATATGCGGTTATCCGAAGAAATAATAGAAAACAAAGTCCCATAGGCGTTGGAAGTATTTATTAGTGGATCGGAAACGGGTAAAGTAATTTTACTCAATTTACACCTCCATATTCCCCTTATATGTAAATGAAAATGAAATAAATGACATTATTATACTATAATAATTGTTCATTCCAATTATGTGATG
This sequence comes from Paenibacillus sp. FSL H3-0329, assembly GCF_037963285.1. Lineage (NCBI taxonomy): Bacteria > Bacillati > Bacillota > Bacilli > Caryophanales > Paenibacillaceae > Paenibacillus > Paenibacillus sp. FSL H3-0329. The sequence continues at coordinate 2,687,327 of NZ_CP150150.1, forward strand.
ATAATCATATTATGATAATAAAGGGAAATGGTAATCTGGCGAAGAATAGTACTTTTGGAAACATTTTGACATACGTTTCTCTGATAAAAAAGCAGCAGAATGTGATGGGAGGAGCGATATATTGCGAATAGTGGTTTGTTTAAAGTTTATTGCACACGTGAACAAAGGCGATGTGCGTGGCATTGCTGATGGCCGTAAGATCTCGGCCTCACCGCCACCGAAGGCAACCTTTGAGCTAAACTATCCGGACCGGCAAGCCATCCATGTGGCATTGGAGCTGAAGAATAGCTGTAATGCTAATGTAACTCTTATTTCCATGGCCCCTCCCGGTTGTAAAACGGCTCTGCAGGAGTTTATGGGTTATGGAATCGATGAGGCAGTCCTGCTCAGCGACGCTTCTTTTGCCGGTTCGGATACATTGGCGACATCGCTGGTACTGGCTCGTGCTGTTGAGAAGCTTGGTGGATGTGATCTGGTTCTGACCGGCAGCCATTCAACCGACAGTGATACCGGTCAGGTAAGTCCGGGAATCGGCGAGTATCTAGATATCCCCCACGCGATAAATGTAACACGGTTTGAGGATATTTCGACCGATGAGGTATTGTTCCACCGCCAGCATGACGAAGGGGTAACAACCAGACAGTCTTGCCGGCTTCCGGCAGTATTGAGTATTGGTGGAATGACAGCCGTCTCTGAGTTGAAACCGCTAACAATTGCTGCCAAATTGCATGCCAGAACCAAGGATATTCTGGTATGGTCCTGTCATGACCTTGGCCTTGACCCACAGACGGTTGGTTTGGCAGGCTCGGCTACTGAAGTAGTTTCAGTGTACGAACAGCACTCCGAAAGAAAGGGGATTTTGCTAGAAAGCGATGAATATCTACGGGTATTGGAGCCGATAATCAGCAAAATCAGCGAGGTTAGAAATGGATGATTAGGATTGATCAGGAACAATGCACATATTGCCTCCTGTGTTTAAAACGCTGTCCCGCCGCTGCAATCAAGGATGAGGATGAGGGCTTGCGTATCGACGTTGCGGCATGTACTTATTGCTCAGTCTGCACGTCTTGCTGTCCTAACCAAGCCATTATAATGAAAGACAGGGCACAGGAGACCAGACAACCGTACCCTGAGCATGAGGGTATTTGCCTTGTTGTGGAACATGCTGAAGGCGCTCTCTCTTCATATTTTCCGGAACTGGTTACCGCAGCAAAACAGCTGCAGGCTATGAGAGCCCAGCGCATTTACGCTTTGGTGGTCGGAGAGCGTATAGAAGACCTAGCCCAGCGTCTGCTTCAGTGGGGAGTAGATGAGGTGTGGATGGTGAACAAACCGGGAATACAGCGTTACGCCGAAGATATTCATTATAATTTGATTTCTGCGGTGCTCCGGGATCAAAGACCGTCTGTCGTACTAGGTATGGCTACCGCATGGGGGAGGTCTATTTTCCCCAGAGTCGCAGTTCGCCTGCGGACGGGGCTATGCGCCGATTGCATCGATTTGAAGATGGGACCGGATCACGGGGATTTTATTATTACCAGACCGACGCAAATGGGCGAGCAATTCGCTGAGATAAAAATACCGGCAAGACGGCCGCAAATGGCAACTGTAAAAACCAATTTTTATTCCGCTGCTGAGACCGCACACGTCGCGCAGGGCAAGATTGTTGATCTAAGCTCCCTGTATTCTTGCTCTTCCTCAGTCCTGCAGTTTATGGGAGTAATTGAAGAAGCCGCGGGCAAGGAGAACATCGAGACTACAGAAATTATTGTTGCTGCCGGGAGAGGCATTCAAAACGCAGACAATCTTCGTTTAATCTATGCGCTCGCCGATGCGCTTGGGGGGAAAGTAGCGGTTACCAGACCGCTTGTAGAATGTGGATGGATGGATAGTATGCATCAAGTCGGACTGACAGGTAAAATGGTCAAGCCCAAACTGTACATCGCCTGCGGAGTGTCTGGGGCAGTGCAGCATAAGGTTGGGATGCATCATTCGGAGACGATAATTGCAATAAATACGGATCGCAATGCACCTATCTTTGATTACTCCACATATGGGATCGTAGGCGATCTTTTTACAGTCATACCTGAAATATTGTCGGCATTGAACACAGTACAGGAGGTTGGGCGATGATTGAGAAGGAGCTATTAAGACAACAAACGCTGCATACGATTGGCGTCATGCTCGATGAGCACTTGCTTCAGAAGGAGGATATGTTCAGGTTTCAAAGCGATGTCCACGACACACATTCTCCGGAATACATCCGGAGCGAGATGGAGAATTGGTACAGAACATTAGGAATCGAATATATCATCCAGCGAAAATTTTCACTTCGGATGCCGCAGTTTACGAGAGAAGAATTAGAAGAAGCGGACCGAAGAAACGAGATCATTTTATGTGTTCCCCAAGGCGTCAGTCGCAAGCAATTAGGCTGCTTGTTTAATATCCGCAATTGGGCGCTGGAGAGTGAACTGGTCGCAGCAACTCCGGAAATTGAGGATTTCTGGTTCACCGTTCCGCGGACAACCGAACCGGATATGCTGGATCGGACGGCTGTGGAAATACAGCGTACATACAAGAAAACCGGAAAATTGGGAATGAGTCTGGAGCGGTATCTGGTATTTGTCGCCCGCATGAGGCATCTGACAGGACAAACACCGGATATAAGGACAAAGATGTGGATTACCAACGGCAAATATGAAGGAAAGGCGATGCTTGTGGTTGGTTTCGACTCGGCTGGCGAGTTTACAGCACATGGCTGGATGCCGAATTTCCACTCGCCTATGGTGGGCGGACGTTATACCTGGATACCTGACCATATATAAACAGTAAGGAGACGGTTATTTCGGCTATGTACAATAAGTTCACTGAATCGGGACCTCAGCCTAGTGTACACTTCACCGCTGCTCGCAAGGCGGAACCGGGTCCTAATGAATTGTTCATTACCAACCGTTTTACTTTAACGGGAACGGTAAAGGACCCATCCTGCTTGCAGCTTTTTCATGGGGCATGCCATTTACCAGGGCATTATCCTTACTCCAGTGTCGGAGTAGTGACTAAAGCGGGGCTTGGAGCAGAGCATCGCGTAGGCCAAGCTCTTGTGTTTTCTCCTCATTATACAAAGGATGTATGTGTCCCTCTGCACAGTGGGGTGGATGGTCAGATCTTTATTTCCAACGACTTAGACCCTGTGACAGCTGCGTTTGTTCCTATGTTTTGTGTGGCACTAAATGTGTGTGAAGAGCTGGCAGATGAAGGCATTAAAACGGTGGAACTGTGGGGAATGGGACTGCTAGGAAAGCTTTTATTAAGGTTGCTGGAGCAGGATGAAGATTTGAGCTTCAGTGTTGAAAAGAAGGAGGCCAAGGATGAGATTTGGGCCGGGTTAAACAGCGGTGTGTGGGACTGCGAGGAGAGAGCCATTGTTGCACTTGATTCGGACCTGCTCTCGCAGGTTCAACGGCATTCGGCTTTAAAAAACCATCCACCAGACCAGCACATACAATTTATTGATCTGACAAGACCTGGAATACTTAAGGAATCCATAACGCATGACCGTATTCAGGAAATCTCTCGCAGAATTGGGAAGCAAGAGCTTGAAGTAACCAGCCTAATTGCCCAACATATTCATGCGGAACATATGGAGCAATTTATCAGGCAAGCGGCGGAAGGCTTTTTTGAAGGGAAAACTGTAGTCTATGACTGGTAGAGGAGGTTCGTCATGCAGTTGACACAAGGTGTTATGGATGTACCCGCACTCGATATTGCATTTTCTGAGCAGGAGCGGCGTATCATTATGGAGCGAATTGATGATTGTCTGTCGAGAGGAGCGTTGAGTCAGGGTAGGTATGTACAGGAGCTGGAGGAACGTTTTGCCCGGTATGTAGGAGTTACTCATGCCATTGCGGTTAATTCGGGTACAAGTGCGATTGAAGCGGTAATGAGAGTGCTCGAAGTAAAGGGGCAGGAAGTGCTGGTTCCGGCAAATACGTTTATTGCCACGGCTTCCAGTGTCCTGTTTGCCGGAGGGCATGTTCGCCTTGTTGATATTGATCCCCGTACATTTTCGGTGTCGCTGGCTGAAATAAAGAAGCAGGCCACGAGTCGTACCCGAGGGGTTATTATCGTACATATTGGCGGAATTGTTACACCGGAGATTGAAGAAATCAGGCAATGGTGCGATGAGCAGGGGCTCTGGTTATTTGAAGATGCCGCTCATGCACATGGCAGCAGGATGGCCGGAAAAGGTGCGGGAGCTTTCGGAATTGCCGGAAGTTATTCCTTTTTTGCCACGAAAATCATTACCTCGGGGGAAGGAGGGATCATTGTCACAAACGATCATTCAATGGCTGAGAAGCTAAGAATGTTCCGCAATCATGGCAAGCCCCAGCCTTGGGAGACTTACCACACCTCGCTTGGCAATAATTATCGAATGAGTGATATCACAGCAACGATAGCGCTTACCCAGTTTGAGCGGCTCGACGCGATCATTGAACAACGGGAAGCGATCGCCAACCGTTATACTTCCTTCTTTACGAAAAATCTTCCTGATTTCGAGATTGTGATGCCGCAGGACAGATGCAGTTGGTATAAGTACATTGTTATAGTGCCTTTAGACGTTGACAGTTCCGATTTGAAGGACAGACTCAAGGAGAAAGGCGTTTCGCTCCAAGGGGAGGTATATGCAACGCCGCTTCATAGGCAGCCGATCGCTGCTTCCCTACAGTTCAGTGGGGAATATCCGCTAGCGGATGATTATTGTCGGCGTCATATCTGCTTGCCGATTTATCCCAATTTGACTGATCAGCAGATCGATTATGTTTTGGCTGTATTCTTAAGTGTGGTCGCAGAGTTAAGGGGGCAGCAATGAACGAGGGCATTATTATTGATAATCTGAGAAAGGTCTATCGCGTCCCTGTAAGAGAACATGGGTTAAAGCATGCGTTCAAAAGTCTGATCAAAATGGAATACAACGAAGTTGAGGCGGTAAAAGGTATCGACCTCAGGGTTGAGCCGGGAGAAATTGTCGGGTTCATCGGACCTAACGGCGCGGGAAAGACAACCACGCTGAAGATGCTCTCCGGTATCCTGTATCCGACATCAGGCAACATTTCCGTCTATGGCTTCAAACCGTGGGAACGCCAACATAAGTTTCTGCGCAACATCAGTATGGTAATGGGGAACAAATCGACGTTAACCTGGGATATTACGGTCGAGGACTCTTTCTTTGTGATGAAGGAAATATACGGAGTCTCTGATGCTGATTTTAAACAAAGACTCAACGAGCTAAAAGAACTACTGGATATAGGGCATCTGCTTAAGAATCAGGCACGGAATCTCTCTTTGGGAGAACGCTCCAAGTGTGAATTAACAGCAGCGTTGTTACATCAGCCACGTGTATTGTTTTTGGATGAGCCTACTTTGGGGCTGGATGTTAGCATGCAGCTGCGGCTTCGCAGTTTTATCAAGGAGTATAACCAAAAACATGAGACAACCATCCTGCTTACCAGTCACTATATGGAGGATATTTCTTCCCTTTGTAAACGGGTTGTGCTGATCAATCAAGGCAAGCTGTTATACGACGGATCTCTGGAGCAACTGAGCGGTAAAATAGCTCCCTACCGCATTCTCAAAGTCAGTTTTATGGATGAAGACGTAACGGGCACAATTGAAGAGCTAAAGGAGAAGTTTACTGACAGCTTGCAGGTCATGGAGCTTGCGGAAAGCTACGTATTGTTTAAGATTCAGAAGGAAGCTGTACCTGAGATTGTTTCAGAAATCTTTAATAGCTATTGCATTGGAAATGTAACAATCAATGATGCTCCAATCGATTCGGTAATTGATGAAGTGTATCGAGAGGGGAGGCTCCTTTGAATTTTCGCGGAGGCTTTGCGCTGATACGTAGGACTATGTTCGGGTTTATGGCTGAGAAAGGTTTTTTCTGGACATTGACGCTTGGTTGGATGATGGGACCTATCATCTATATGTTTGTTTGGACCGTTGCTGCGGGAGATGGAAGCATAACCGGGTTCACTCAGCAGGATTTTGTGAGGTATTATATTCTGTTAATTCTTGTGAACCAGCTGACCTACCCTACATCACACTGGACGGTCGGCGATCAAATCTATGGCGGCAAGATGTCGATTGTATTATTGAGGCCGATATCGCCTTTTTACGATGTGGTTGCATCAGATTTGGCTGTCAAAATCGTCTGTATGCCTTTTGTTATATTTGTTGCCGGTGTGGCTGCCATTTTTTTGAACTTCAGACTGGCTATATCCGGTCTGGACTTGCTGGTGGCCGTATATCTTCTTCTCATGGCTCAAATAATCAGATTTATGCTGGCCTATACACTTTCCCTGTTTGCATTTTTCACCAATAAAATCAAGTCCTTGCTTTCTATTAATGACACCCTGGTATTTTTGCTGGCCGGACAGGTAGCGCCTTCGTCGTTGCTTCCGGGATTTATGCAGGATATCTCGGATTATTTGCCTTTTCAATATATGATCAGCTTTCCGATAGAGTTTTCCCTTGGAAAGTTGGATCATTCACAGCTTGTTTTTGGCATAATTGTTCAATTCGTTTGGGCGGTCGTTATCATATTATGTAACCGTTTAGTGTGGAAAAAAGGGATTCGTGCATACATGGCCGTGGGAGGGTAGGGAACATGCTGAGATATATGCGTTTGCTGAGATTGTTTTTCTCTACAGCGCTTCTAAAGGAAGCGTCATTCCGCGGTGACTTTCTAATCAAAATTTTGTATACCGCAATTAATTTAACCGGGACGATTGGGGGGATCGCGATCCTCTTTTCCAACACAAATTCGCTTAACAGTTGGACTTTTGCGGATACGCTGGCATTATCGGGCGTGTACTATTTTATTTTGGCAATGAAAAATCTATTTGTTGGTCCAAGCCTTGGCTCATTAGCCGGGATGGAAGGGGAGCTATGGACTGGAGGATTTGATTTAACGCTGCTCAAACCGATTGAGACCCAGTTTTATGTGAGCACGAGATACTGGTCTCCGCTTAATCTGTTTGATGTTATGGTGGGAGTAGCGGTGATGGTGCTGGGCGTTTCTCAAATGCAAGAAGCGATAGGAATATCCACTTGTCTGATGTTTGTATGGGCCATTTGCAATGCTTTACTGCTGTTGTACTCAATACTGCTGTTATTAAGCTCTTTGGCGTTTTGGTATGCCGGAAGTCCGATGTTGAGTATATTCGACAGTATCATGCAGATGGGTAGATTTCCGGTCAATGTATATCAGAAACCAATCCAATTGGCGCTTACCTGGATCGTTCCTGTCGCCTTTATCGTTTCCATTCCTGCAGAAGCATTAGTGGGCAGGGTAAGCCTGTCCTATTTATTCGGAGGCAGCTTGCTAGCTGCGGTTTTGCTAATGTTAGCCAGTGCGTTTTTTAAACGAGCAGTGAAAAAATATGCAAGTGCTTCTAGCTGAGGAGGATTCTAAGTGAACACTTCTTCCATATTGGATTTGATTTATTTCAATTGCTCGAATAATCCAGGGCTTACGGCCATTGATTATGAAGGATCAACGATCACTTATGAAGAGCTACGGCAGGAACTGGAGCACAGTAGTGAGAAGCTGGATCTCGCGGGGATCCGGCCCGGGCACAGAGTTGCCTTAGCCGTTGCAGACAAATCTGCTTTTATCATGCTGTGGCTTGCATGCTGGCATACGGGAGCCGTTCCGATCCCATTTGAACCTGTGAAGAACTTACCGGAACTGGAGAGAATGCACTCGTCAAGCCATTGTCAGTATTTAATTTGCGATCCAATTGATTCGGAGGGCAGCAGTCAGCTTGAGCTCGTACTCAGAGTACCGATGTTTATTTTTAGGACTGCAACGCTTTTTTTACAGGCAGATAAGCAGTCTGATGAAGATATTGCTTTGAATTTTTATACCTCAGGAACGACTGGACCGCCTAAATGCGTACAGTTTAGCCATCGGGCCATCTACAATAATGTAATGGCCATCTGTAGAGGGCTTGAAATTACTGCAAACGACAAGCTGTTCACACCGATTTCGCCGTGGCTGCCCGCGACGCTAACCACTGTAGTCCTACCGGCCCTCTGTGCCGGTGCTACATTAATCATGTCGAAGGGAACAATGCCTGCTAGAATTTGCGAGCAGATCAATCGCAAAGAGGTAACGATTCTTTTTGCGGTTCCCTATATGTATGCCTTGCTTAATGAGTCAGTCGTGTCATCGTCAAGTGTAGCTTGGGATAAAGTGAGACTGTGCATCAGCTGCTCTGCTCATCTGGACGCAGCGACTTTTAAGGACTTTTATAAGCTGTCGGGCAAGTCTATCCGTTCATTGTTCTGTTCATCCGAAGGTGGGGCAATTGCCTATAATCCTTCAAATGAGCAAGAACTGATCAGAGATTCGGTGGGACAGCCACATCTGGGAGTTTCTATTCGGCTGCTTGACCCGGAGGGGCACGAGGTTGCTCATGGAGAGGAAGGAGAGATATGGGTCAGCGGCGCTCATATATCGTGCGGGTATTACGGGCAGCCCGAGTTGCAGGCAGAGGTCTTTCAACAGGGTTGGGTACGTACGGGTGATCTGGGAAGGTTGGATGAGGCTGGGTATCTGTATTTGTCGGGGCGGCTTTCTGATAACATCAATGTCGGCGGACATTTGGTAAATCCGGCAGAGATTGAACAAGTCCTGCTGCTCCATAACGGCATTAAAGAAGCACTTGTATATGGTGTTTCCGATAAATACTATGGCAGCAAGCTGATTGCGGAGATCGTGCCGCTGGATGCCCAGGTATCAGCCGATGATATTATCAGATTCTGTTCAGCGAGACTTGCGGCATATAAGGTGCCGAGAGTAATCAAGTGGACGGATAACATTCCCAAGGGTCGCTATGGGAAGAAGCTGAGAAATCAGAATCAAGCAGCCAGTCACATCCTGACGCCATGAGGTTTCTTGTGACAGGTTGCAGCGGTTTTATCGGGAGCAGGTTAACAAGCAGTTTACTGGAACAGGGACATGCTGTCAGAGGGCTTGTATTGCCGAAGGAAAAAGGCGTTGGCGAAACACTTGCAGAATTGGGTATGGAACTGTGGGTAGGCGACGTTCTGAACCCTGAAACGATGGATGGCATAGGGGAGGATATTGATGTCGTCTATCATCTTGCCGGCAAACATTCTGGTTCTGTGTCCCGGATGAGGCAGCTGTATGTAGAGGGGACGCGGAATCTGCTGGACCAACTTTTGCGCAGCGGAACGTATGGCAAGTTCATTGTGGCAAGCAATGGGGCTGTATATGGAAGCGACAACGTTTGTGTGGCCGATGAATCTGCACTGTGCCATCCCGTTCATCCATTTGGAAGAATTACACTCGAAATGGAGCGGCTGGTCCAGCAATACTGCACCCATGCGAAATTTTCTTATATAATTCTCAGGATCGCTGAAGTGTACGGCCCGCTTGAGCATAATTATATCCGGCAATTAATGCGCTGCACTCAGATGCTGGGGAACGGGCGCAGTTATTCATCTAAAGTGCATATTGATGATGTTATTTCAATGATGCAGTTGGCCTGGAGTAATCTTGCTGTTCAAGAGATTTATAACGTGAGTGATGATCTTCCTCTAACACAGGAGGAATTGATAAAAGAGGTTCGGAAATATGCTCAACTGTCTGAAATACAATGGATTTCTCCTGAGGCTGTCACTGATCGTATCAGACTAAGTATACATGGTTTACGCGCCCTTTCCGTACGTATGGGAAACGAAAAGATAAAAAAGAATGCCGATGTACGGCTGGCATACCCTACTTACGCCCATGCGATTCCTTATTTAATCGAAGAAATGTCCAATAGAAGCGAGGTGAATAGTTTGTGAGTCCGCCAAGAATTATGCTTCTTCCAAGCCCCCCTAGCTCCGGTTCTGTAGGATCAGTGAGCAAAACGCTGGGCATTGCCAAGGTTCTGCAAAGCCAAGGTTGCACGGTCAGCTTTGTGATTGGCGGCAAGCTTGCTGACTTTGTCCGAGCCAACGGCTTTCAGGTTTATGACTATCCGATTCCGCTTCCTTCAGGGAATTCCGGAGATGTTCGCAGTGCTGCCGATTATGTAGAGTGGACAGGGATGGCAGAATCGGGCTTTATTCGTCAAGCGGTTGAGGCTGAACTGAAGGCGATACAGGCTTTTAAACCCAACGCCATATTTGCCGAGTCTCGTCCGAGTGCTTCCATTTCAGCTGCCGTGGCCCAGATTCCCGCTTTGATGATTGCGAGCTGGCCAAGCCATCCAGCCTTCCCGGCCAACCTACAGTATCCGGGATCTGCCAAAGCTATCGCCGCTTTTAATGAGGTGTTGGCGGATTATTCACTGGATTCTGTTTCCAATCTGGCTGAATTATTATTTTCAAGAGCAACAATTAAAATGGCACCGACACTACCGGAACTGGAGCCGGAGCTGGCTGCGTTTAAGGAGTGCGATTTCGCCGGTTACATTCTGGATTTGGAGGCAAGACAATCTTCAAATCTGCAGTGGCATCCGGACTGGCAGGGCAAGCCGCTAATTTTTATTTATTTAAGCGTTAGTGCCATTCCCCCTTTAATTTATATTGAGCTGGTCAAAGAGATCTTTGACAAGCAACCCTACCGTGTTGCCTGTTTATGCGGATTTCATTATGAGCTTAAGGTGCTTCCTGACCATACCGACAATATTCAATTCCATTGGTTTATCCCGGCTGCTGAAATTATGCCGGAAGCAGCTCTGGTAATCTTTCATGGCGGACAAGATACTATGCTTACGACAATGCTTCATGGACTTCCGAGCATAACCGTTCCCGGTCAACATTTTGAACGGGACTATAATTGTACGCAGCTCCAAAATCTTGGTCTCACTTATAAGCTACCCGTTCAAGCATTCAGACCAAGCCGTATCCGTAAGATTGTTGAGACAGCGTTGAACGATAATTTGGCTGAGCTTCGCGGGCATTATAAGTCCAAGCTGAGGACTTTAAGCGGAACTGAGAATTGCTGTGCTGCATTGATCGCACTGGCACAAAAAAATAGCTGGCAGGTGTAATTTATGAAGATATCTGTTCCATATAACGGCGATATCCAGCTTATTGACGAGCTGGGCGGATACGAATATATCAGCTGCTTCTTCGGTGGTTCTTCTCAGGAGGGCTGTGGAAGCGGAAGATCGGCTGCGGCAATGCCGATAAGTACGCGGAGCGATATTGAACAAGCGGTTAAGCGGGCCCATATGTACAACAAAGAGTTTAACTATTTGATGAACAGTTCCTGTCTCGGCAACAGGGAATATGAGGATGAAGGCTACCGACAAATTGTAGATCAAATGGATTGGGCCGCTGAAATAGGTGTGGACTGGATCACCTTAGCCAATCAGCTGCTTGTGGACATTTGCAGGAGAAGACATCCTGAGATCAAAGTGAGCTTGTCCTCCTTTGCGGTGGTCGAAAGTGTGGAACGGGCAAAATACTTTGATTCAATGGGCGTCAAAGAGATCACAGTAAGAGAAAACATAGCCAGAGATTTCAGGCTGCTTGAACGTATACAGAACAGCGTTGAATGTGAAATCCAGGTCATTGTCAATCAGACCTGTCTCTATGAATGTCCAATGCAGGTCTATCATGACAATGTAATGAGCCATGGCTCATCCAACCGTGGAACGGATAACCAAAGCTTTATGGATTATTGCTCCGTCAAATGCACTTACGAGAAATTTAATGATCCAGGGAATATCATGAAGGCGCGCTGGATCAGGCCGGAGGATTTGGCGGAATATGAGAAGATAGGCATACACCGTTTTAAGCTGACGGACCGGTCAAAATCTACTGCCTGGCTGCTGCAGGCGGCAAAAGCCTATCATGATAGGCAGTATCCGGGGAACTTGGCTGATATTTTGAACATCGTTCACACCAACCATCGCAGAACGGCCGGTGCGGTTACACGAGAAAAGGCGTTTTTTTCCCGGCAAACGCAGCAGAGCCGCCAGAGCATCCGTGCCCTGACCTTATTGGATGTTTATATTGACAATTCTAAGCTGCAAGGTTTTATTGATTTTTTCAAAGAAGTCGATTGCCGGTCACTGGATTGTGCGGTATGCGGGTATTGTGATCAATTTGCCGTTGAAGTCCTTTCGTTTCCTGATCCTTCCGCCCGGACCAAGAGCTTAAACATGCTGCAGCAGCTGGTACAAGATACGGCAGAGCGGCAACCAAAGGTTTTCTGAGAGGAGATATACGCATGCAGAACAAGGAGATTCTGGGTAAGCTGGCCGCTATTTTTTCAGAGGTCTTGAGCAAGGAGGTTACAATGGAGGAACTGGATGCGCAAGCGGATTTACTTGAAGCGTTCCATATGGATTCACTGATTGCTTTGCAGATTATCGTTAAGATTGAACAACAGCTTGGAATCGTCATTGAAGATGATGACCTGGCACTGGAACTATTAAATGATACCGGAAAATTGACGGCATATATTGAGGGACAGTCGGAAAGGGTGAGCAGCTGACGATGAATCTTTTGTTTCTTTCTGAAGGTGCTTATTTTGCCTATTATCAAGGGGCCGTCAAGGCTAACCGTGCAGTATTCGAGTCCCTGGCTGCCAGGGGACATCAATGTAGAGTAGTCCATCTGGTAGACCAGGAAGATTCTCTGTTACAGGTGGAGGAACAGCTGCAGGAGCATGGGGTAAACAATATTATTCGTTCCGCGCATAGTCTTCAGGGGACAGTAAATGGTGTAGAATGCCATTTCACCACGAGTGTTATGCTGTTATACAGAACAGCAGGGGATTTGATGAAAAAAGGCAATCCGGACGTGGTTCTTGTGAATATGGCTTACCACACCATGGTTGCTGCGGGAATAAAGCTCGTGGCTGGAAGCGCAACAAAATTGGTTGTGATTTGTCATGATGTGATCACTCTCCCTTTTGGGCCGCATAGCTGGATCGAAAATCCGCTGCTCCGACAGGAACTTGCCCAGGTCTCCGGCTTTATTGGTGACAGTGATTTCGTAGCTCATAATATCACCGAATGGGGTGGTTATACCAATGCTGTTTCGCTACGTTTCCCAATTTATGGGGATGGTATTTTTCCAACCTTTCATAATTTCAACAGAGGATACATCGCGATATGCAACCCTACAGAGATAAAGGGTTTATCCATTTTTCTGAAGCTGGCTCAAGCTTTTCCGGACTATCCTTTTGCTGCGGTAATTACATGGGGCGATTTGAAGCAGGAGGAACAATCCGCTTTACGTGCTCTGCCTAATGTGACACTGCTTGAACCGGAGCGCGAGATGAATTTGATTTTTGAACAGGTACGAGTGTGGCTTCATCCTTCCATCTGCGCTGAAGCTTTTGGGCAGACAGTAGTTGAAGCGATGCTAAGAGGTATTCCTGTTATTGCAAGCGACCAAGGCGGCCTCATGCAATCGAAATGCAAGGTTGACTATAATCTTCCGGTGACGCCGATTACGGAAACTTACAAGGATGAAGCAACAGGACATACAATGCCGGTTATTCCCGAACAGGATACTGCCATATGGGTGGAGACTTTGCAACGGCTGCTGACGGACAGGACACTCTACGAATCCATTTCTGCAGCCTCTAAAGCTGCCGCGCAGGAATTTATAACGGAGGCCCAGCCTGAAAAATTCGAACTGTATCTGGAGAATATGCTGCAATCCGAAATGTCAGCAAGGTGAGGTGAAGAGTGTGGAAAAGACATTGGATACATCCGCCATTTCCGTTACATTGCTCGACTGTCTTCATCGTGCTTTAACAACAGGAGATATTGAACTTTGGCTGGAGACCCAGTATTTCGAAGATGAAATGGAAGCTGAATCACAGCGGGCATGGTTCCATGGGTATTTACAAAAAACAGTTCCGACTTGCATAGAATTTAACGTACGAAATGTCAGAATAAGTCTTGCTGAAATTGTTGCTGCTTGTACTTTGACCTTTACTTATGAACAGTTTGACCAGCTAAAGGATGAGCATATTTATACTATGCGCTATGTTGAAGACAAAAAAGAATGGAAGGTTGTAACGATCGAGAAAAGCTGGCTACCGTTTGGTTCGGCCGAAGCCGATCTAATTCATTACGATACTTATTCCATGACTGATCTCTTCTGGTGGACCAATGAAGCGGAATTGGAGATTGTTAGAAACAGCAACGATCCTCTGCCGGCGAATTTATACGCTCGGGCAATTCCACGAAATATACGTTCCCGGGAAGTGCACTCTGAATTGGAATGTGCGGCCATTCTATCCAATATGCTGTCTTTGCGCGTAGCTGATCTGGCAGCATTGCTGTTTCAGCCAACCGCTCTAGGGACGCTGAAGTCCTTATATCATTTTGCAAGTGAAAATATCAATTTCCAGATTGAGCGGCCTGATCGTAACAGCAGCTGGTCAAGCAAATTTACTGCTCCAACGTTTAGTTATGATGAACTGTTGACCTTGGCTGAAGATCACTTTCCATTAACCGCTAATTGTACGCCGCTTATGTCATTTTATTTTGCGGTGCTCCGATTATGCGGCTTGGCGGCTTCGGATATCGTCCAGCTCCGTTTAGTTAATTACGATTGTTTGCTCGTCTCCATCACTGGAGAGGCATACCTGTTTTTCACAGACCGGATTGTTAAATTAAATGCAGGTACTTACTATTATCAGACCGAAATCAGCAAGCTGTTCAATGAGAGGGAGTATTGGTCTGCTGCCGGAAGTTCGAATTTATCAGGCCGGACGGTGGAGCGATTAAATAACTGGTTCAAGGATGGCATTGTGTTTAAATTCTCACGTCCGCTAACAACGGGAATTAGCTATATGGATGAATGCCCAATGCCCAGTTTAAAAGAATGCGCTGACCCGCTGCAACTTCATCGGTTGCTGCGTCAAACGATGCTGAGATACAGCTGCAATCTGCCGGATTCTGTATATACGTACGCCAAATATGCTTATCAGACACTATTAGTAACAAAACCGCAGGCTTATGTTCTGGCATCTATGAATAGTCCGCTTATTCGTCAGTTTCTGAGCGATTATAATACGAAACAGCATTTTTTTGAGTATGTGGATTTATTGAAGAAGAAATCCATATTTCGGGAACACGACCGACTGATGACTGCAGACCAAGTAATACGTCACGGTACCGCCGATCCGGCTTCCCTTACAGTGTTGGTGTATGTCTGGTTAAATCAAAGCCACCAGTCTCAAGGCGGGGTTTGTATAACTGATGAAGATAGCTATTGTTTTTTTGAAGGAGAAATATGGAGCGGCAAAAAACGAAAACCAGCATCAAAGATGCAAGGAAATCTGTTAGTAGCTTTTAACCATGAATCATGCTTCAGTGAGCTGATGAACATTTCTGAAGCGAAGACCGAATGGATAACATTCATACGGCAGCATATGACGATGTCTCATGAAGGAGCCGATCACATTGAATGACTGGATTAAAATTCAAGGTGCGAGAGAAAACAATCTGAAAAATATATCTCTGTCTATCCCCCGAAACAAACTAGTGGTGTTAACTGGATTGTCTGGTTCCGGCAAATCAACGCTTGCCATGAATACCTTGCAGCAGGAATGTCAGAGGCAATACATGGATTCGCTCGGTATGATAAGTGATTTTATCCACAAACCTAAGGTTGATTCTATTGAAGGGTTGTCGCCTTCCATCTGTATTGACCAGCGTCACACTAACCGAAATCCCCGGTCAACCGTTGGAACTACAACGGATTTGTACACCTTGCTTCGTATATTGTTTACCAAAAGCGGAGAAAGAGCTTGTCCTAATTGCGGAAGCCAAGTCAAGGGTTCAAGTAGTGCTGACATCTGGCAGGAAAACTATGAGTCGATCGAAACAGAGATTCATGATCTTCCTATGTCCTATTCCGATGAGGGCAAAGCCGTGTGCCCAGAGTGCAGCCATGAGCTTAGAGCATTGACCATGTCCCATTTCTCTTTCAATAAACCTGAAGGCGCATGTCCGGTTTGTATGGGCTTGGGGGTTGAACGAAAACCGAATTTACAAGAAATTTTCAATGACAGCCTCAGCTTGAAGCAGTGTGCACTTAAGGGGAGCAATCCTCATGGAGCACAGTTAATGGCCGATAATTTGGTTGCAGCCGGTAACTATTACGGATTTGTGTTTGATCCTGATAAACCCTTGAGAGATTTGGGCACGGTCGAACGGGATCTGCTGTATTTCGGTGTATACAGCCAGCGATTTATCAGGCATTTTCCTGGGAAGACCCCTCCAACTTATGCTGCAGAGGGAAGATTCGAGGGGATTCTGACCAACCTGGAACGCAGATACAAGGAACGTGGACACGAATCGGACTATCGAGAGAAGATTGAAAAATTCTTTCATCTGCAAGAGTGTTCGGATTGTCACGGTACGAAGCTGAACGCAGACAGTCGAGCGGTTACGCTAGCCGGGAAAAGTATCACCGAAGCATCTGCAATGCCGCTCTTCCATTTGCTTGGCTGGTTGCGTAAAGTGTCCGCTCAACAGCTAGGGGGAAGTCAGGATCCGCTTATGAACATCGTTTCCGAAATGGAAAAAAAGCTGGCTCGCTTGATTGAAGTGGGTGTCGGCTACTTAAGCTTGGACCGCTCCACCGTTTCTTTATCTCTGGGAGAAATGCAGAGGCTTAAGCTCGTCTCATTAATCGGAGCTAGCTTAACAGGAGTTTTATATATTCTCGATGAACCGACAATTGGCCTTCACCCGATAGATACCGAAGGTCTGCTCCGGGTGCTCCGGCAGTTGCGTGATCTTGGAAATACGGTTCTAGTTATCGAGCATGACCCGGATGTTATGCGGGCGGCCGATTACCTTATTGATATCGGACCGGGTGCGGGCAAGCAAGGGGGAGAAGTGGTTGCGGCTGGCTCCGTGCAGCAGCTGATTCAGTGCAGCAGATCATGGACCGGGCAGTATTTCGCTGGTAAAGATACGGTGGTTCTTCCTGAACAGCGCCGCAGAGGGAACGGGAAATGCATTGAGATTACAAATGCCAATCGCCATAACCTTAAGGATGTAAGTGTGAATATCCCGTTGGGCAAGCTCGTTGTGCTGACCGGGGTATCAGGGTCGGGGAAATCGACTCTTATGTTCGACGTCCTGGCTCGATCCGCACAGCTTCATTTTACCCAAAGCACCGAGACTGATGCCTATGCAGATGTTAAGGGCTGGGAGAATGTGCATAAGGTCATTAGCTTTGATCAATCCCCTATCGGTCAGACTGCAAGATCAAACGCGGCAACTTACACAGATGTGTACACGGCGATAAGGAATATTTTTGCTGCACTGCCTGAAGCGAAAATGCGTAATCTCCAGGCCAAACACTTTTCTTGCAACGTCCCCGGCGGCCGATGCGAACGCTGTCAGGGAGCAGGGCTTGTGCAAGTGAATTTGCAATTCCTACCGTCGGTTGAGACCCCATGTCCTGTATGCCGGACCAAACGATTTAAGCCGGAGATTCTGGATGTAAAGTATAAAAACCATAGCATTTCAGATGTATTGGCTTGCTCTGTAAAAGAAGGGATGGAACTGTTCGCGGATGAACCATCCGTATATAACAAGCTGGATGTGATGTGCCGTATTGGACTGGATTATTTAATTCTGGGCCAGCCGGCAACCACTTTGTCCGGCGGGGAGGCACAACGGGTAAAGTTGGCCAGAGAGCTCTCCAAAAGCAGTAGACACCACACCTTGTACTTGCTTGATGAACCAACAACAGGCCTGCATCCGCATGATGTGATTAAGCTGATTGATATGCTTGGGCAGTTGGTCGACTCGGGTAATTCTGTCGTTGTGATAGAACATAATACCGATGTCTTAGTCATGGCGGACTGGATTATTGACATGGGGCCGGAGGGAGGCCTTGAGGGGGGACAAGTCTTGGGTGAAAGCACACCAGAGAACATCGCGGAAATCAAGAATTCCAAAACAGGTCGAATTGTAAATCAGCTTCTCAATCAATATCAACAAAACTTAGAGGGGGAGTATACGTGTTAATTCTTGGTTTAAGCGGTGGGCTAGGACATGATTCAGCGGCATGTTTGGTTCATGATGGCGTTTTGGTGGCCTATGCTGAGGAGGAGCGTTTTTGCCGAAAAAAACATGCTTACGGAGAGCCCCCGGTTTTGTCGCTCCTCAATTGTCTGTCACAAGCGGGCGTTGCTTTTGAAGATATCGATCTGATTGCTTTATCATGGGACCCGCAAAAAGCGGAAGAATTGGGGATATTGGAGAAATTCAAGAAGCACCCGGTATTATCAGGCAAAAAAATGCCCACTATCATTTCGGTCAGCCACCATTTATGCCATGCGGCAAGTGCCTACTATTTATCCGGGTTCGATGATGCGGTGATTTTGGTCATGGACGGACAAGGTGACGATATTTCAACCACAGTAGCCTATGGGAAGAATGAGCATATTGAGGTTAAGCAAGAATACGGGATTTCACAATCGCTTGGATTTTTTTATTCCATCGTCAGTGATTATTTACAGCTTGGAGCATCGGGAGAAGGAAAGCTGATGGGATTAGCCTCTTATGGAGAGTCAGTCTATGACTTTTCTGTACGGTTGACGGAAGACGGGTACGAGATTCCTATCGGAGAACCTGATAGTTCGCTTGGTTTGGAGGATAAGTATAACAAGCTGACCCGAATATGGATGAAGGAAATGTATCGTAAATTCGGTGATCCTCCAAAGCGTATCTATAGCAATAATACACTGTATGGCGGGCTCAATTATACGGTCGAATACAGCAAGAAGCACAAAGATATTGCCGCATCGGCGCAGCAGGCGCTGGAAGACACTATTGTGCATCTTTGCCAGCAGACCATCCGGCAAGGCAACAGTAAAAATTTGGTGATAGGCGGAGGTGTTGCTCTCAATTGTACGACGAATGGAAGGCTGGAACGCCTCGGAATTTTCGATGAAATCTTCGTATTACCGGCAACCAATGATGCTGGGGGCTGTATCGGAGCTGCCATGATTGCCTCTAAAGAACGTTCCGTTCTCCCTGTAAAGGGCAGACTGAAGACTCCTTACTGGGGAATTTCCTATGATGACAACCATATATCGGAGGTATTAAACAAGCTTGGTTTGAAGTATAACTATTCATCCGATATTTGCCGGCAGACGGCAGAACTGATTGATAGAGGTAAAGTCATTGGCTGGTTCCAAGGCGCAGCCGAGATGGGGCCAAGGGCATTGGGCAATCGTTCCATAACAGCCAGTCCTGCAAGTTATGATTCATATGTAAAAGTCAATCAAAAAATCAAATTCAGAGAATCCTGGAGACCGCTGGCGCCAAGTATTATGGATGAACATGCGGATTGGTTGGTGGAGGAGGCGCAGTATTCGCCGTATATGCTGAAAGCCTACACAGTCAAAGAAGAGAGAAGGCAGGCTGTTCCTGCCATCGTGCATGTAGATGGATCTACCAGACCGCAAACGGTTCGAAGCGAGGTGAATCCGGTCTGGCATCAGCTTATTGCCGAGCATTATAAGTTGTCTGGAATTCCGCTGATAATGAACACATCGCTTAACACACGAGGAGAACCGGTGTGTGAGACTCCATACGACGCCATCAAAACCTTCTATACCTCCGCTATGGATGCGCTGGCGGTCGGCAATTTCTTAATCGAAAAATAATACGGGAAACGAGGGGATTTGACCGTTATGAACAGAGATGAGGAATATATCCAAGCGACAGTGATGGAACTAATCCGCAAAAATGGAGCCTTACCCTTAGTAGAGCAGAAAGAGACGCTGCAGGCTGCTGATTTGAACAGAACTTTAACCGAATGGGGAGTTAATTCGTTCCGGGCTTTATATCTTCTGTACGATTTGGAGGAGGTCTTCCGGGTTCAGATTCCAGACAACTGTCTCACTCCAGAGACCTTTGAGTCTCCCTTGACGATTATTAACTGTCTTAAAGTGTTGCTCAATGATAAGGCAATTTCCTGATGCATGATTTTTAATTCCAAGAATCGGGAGGATGAAGTATGACTCGAGGTTTATCAAATTGGGAAGCGCTGCTGCAGGCCGAGCGAATGCATAGAAGTCTCCCTCCTATCCGTGCTGATTCCGATTTAACCGATATTCCGCTGAGCGGCGCTCAGCGCAGATTATGGTTTTTGCATCAATTGAACCCTGCCAGCTCCGCTTACAATATGACGAAACAATACCGCTTGAAGGGTTGTCTGAATTATAAACACTTGACTGAATGTCTGGGTATATTGAAGGAAAGGCATCGAATTTTAGACACTGTATTTTACGAAAAAGACGGGGAGCCTTACCAAAAGACGGTTCCACAGCCCGCAGCGGTCAGGATTGAGCGGTTGGATTGTCTTGAGTCAGAGATGGAGAAACAGGCGTTGGATTGGTTGGCAATGGAGATTAATAAACCGTTCGAATTAAATGGAGGCTCTTTATTTGAGACGGTACTGGTGCAGATGAGCCCAACCGAGCATTTACTGATATTTCGTTTCCATCACAGCATTTCAGATGCGTTGTCTCTGGATATTTTTACAAATGAATTCAGGGAGATCTACAACGCTTTGGAAGAAGGCAGGGTGGCACGCTTGCCTGAATTGCCGGTACAGTATTCTGCTTATGCTGTCTGGGAACAAAAATATATTGCAAATGCCGGCAATCCAACACTAATGGATTATTGGAGCAACAAGTTAGCTTCGGCAGATACACGGCTTGATTTAAACCTTGCGGCAATGCCTGAAGCTGCTGGGCCAACCGATTCGGAGTGCAATTATGGGGGAGAGTTGCCGCAGGATGCCTATAATGAAATGCTGGATTTTATAAAACGTCACCCCGAATTCACGGTCTATAACGTTATGCTCGCAGCCTACCGGGTCCTGATGTTTAGATATACCGGTCAGTCTAACCTGATTATCGGCTCAACCATGGCTAACCGTAACCGCATTGAAGTAAGGAATCTTATCGGTTTTTTTGCCAATACTTTGCCACTCACCACCAATGTGCAGACTGAAGACAGCTTCTTTGAAGTATTGAATAAAGAGAAAGAAACAATTAATGAGGGCATTGCCTATCAACAAGTCTCTTTCGACAAGCTGGTCAGTATTATGCATCCAGATCGCAGGCCAGGGGAAAATCCGCTGTTTCAAACGATGTTTACTTATGTGCAGAGCGGCAAAACGGATTTGGAGTTATCCAACCTAACTGTTGAAGCGTTAAAGGCAGATAAAAGCTCTTCGGCCTTTGACCTGACGATTGGGCTTAATGATACCGGAAGCGGAGTGCAATTATTTTACGAATACAACAATGATAAATGGTACGCGGCCTCATTGAGGCAATTCCATTACCACTACATTAACATTCTCCAGCAGCTGCTGCAGCGACCGGAGGCTATGGTTAGCAGCCACATGTTTATGACCGCGGAAGAAATCAATAAAGTGATCTACGAATGGAATGATACTTGTACGGATTTCGGCTGTCTGGACAGCCGAAGGTTCATAAGCCAGATCAAAAAACAAGCTGCGAAGCATAGTCATCTGCGGGCTGTATTTTTGAGCGAAGAAGACAACATGAGTTATGAGGAGCTTGATCTGGCCTCAGATATGCTTGCTTCGAGGCTGATGCAATTGGGGATCGGGCGTGGCAGCCTTGTTGGGTTGGGCTTGGAGAGATCTGTTGAGCTAGTCACCTCAATTCTGGCGGTAATTAAATGCGGCGGGGCATTTATGCCGCTTGATCCACAGCTACCCTCCAAACGTCTGGCCCATATGATTTGTGAGTCATCGTGTGCACTGATCATCACCCAGGAACAATATGCGGCTCTGTTTAAACCGATGCATAAGGTGGTCCTCGTCGGGATTAGCTCTTATTCAGCTGACTTAAGGTGTGAAATTGTGCACAATGAGCCGGTCGAACCCAGCGATTTAGCCTATGTTATCTATACTTCCGGTTCAACCGGAACCCCGAAGGGCGCGATGAACAGCTATGAGGGATTATACAACCGGCTTCTTTGGATGCAGCAGCAGTTTGGTTTGGATGAGACCGATAAAGTGCTGCAGAAGACACCGCTCACTTTTGATGTGGCAGTATGGGAGCTGCTGTGGCCATTACTGCATGGAGCGGAATTGGTATTAGCCCGACCGGATAAACCGCATGATCCTGAATATATTGGGAATGTGATTGTCGAGAGGCATATTACGACGATTCATTTTGTTCCGGCGTTACTGCAGCAGTTTATGGACTCCTTTCCAATAGAAAGCTGCATTTCACTTAAAAATGTCATTTGCAGTGGAGAAGAGCTGAGTACCACATTACGTGATTCTTTTTTCTCAAAATCCGCTGCGCATTTGTTCAACTTGTACGGGCCCGCTGAGGCGGCCATTGATGTAACCTGCTGGGACTGTGCGGAGAGCCGAGGCCATTCAAGTGTTCCGATCGGCAAACCGATTTCCAATCTCCGAATTTACATTCTGGATAAATATCTTCTGCCGGTTCCCGTTGGGGTTTACGGAGAAATATGCATTGGTGGAATAGGAGTGGGCCTAGGATACATCGGAAATGAAGAGCTGACCAACCGCAGTTTTGTACCCAATCCTTACACCAGACATCCTGCTGCTGAACGTCTGTACCGCACAGGAGACATGGGCAAATTCCTCGAAGACGGCACGATTATTTATGGGGGAAGAACAGATCAACAAATCAAGCTCAACGGTGCGCGGATAGAGCTGGGTGAAATCGAGGCCGTATTTCGCCGTTACAACCGGATCAAAGAGATTCTTGTCCATCCGCTCAAGCAGAATAACGGGGGGCAGCTTATGATTGCCTATTATGTGAGCGATAAAGAGATTGCCGC
Organism: Paenibacillus sp. FSL H3-0329; assembly: GCF_037963285.1. Lineage (NCBI taxonomy): Bacteria > Bacillati > Bacillota > Bacilli > Caryophanales > Paenibacillaceae > Paenibacillus > Paenibacillus sp. FSL H3-0329. The sequence goes on from NZ_CP150150.1 coordinate 2,710,210, forward strand.
TGCGGAGCTGCGAAACTATGCGAGAGCTTATTTGCCGGCCTATATGATTCCTGGCATCTTTATGAGACTTGAGAGATTTCCGTTAAATCGAAATGGTAAGGTTGATCGCCAGGCGCTTCCGCTGCCTGATGTGAGATTTAAAGAAGCGAGCAGCGCTCTACTTCCTAAAAATGAGTTTCAGGAAGAGATAGAATCTATCTGGCAAGAGTTGTTGAGTTTGGAGGGCCGTGCGATCGGCATTGCCGAGAATTTTTTTGATCTGGGCGGCCATTCGTTATTAGCTCTAAAGCTAGTTAGTATTGTCAACAAAAGATTCAATACAAACATAACCATTATGGAGTTGTACCTAGGCGAATTTACGATTGCAAGAATGGCGGACATGCTTGCTGAACCGTCCTCTGCTGCAGCCCAGGGACAGCTGACGAAATCAGTGTTATCTCAATTAGGAATGTCGTTGGAAGAAATTTTGCAAGTAGGCGAAGGAACATTAGGCCAGAGATAAATGATGGACGGGGAGGATATGATGGACCAAATACAACAGCGGGTGGAGGTATTGCTGCGCCTATTTGTAAAGTGTGATATTTCCTTGGAGCCCGAAAGTGTGTTCACAGATCTGGAAATGGATTCGCTTACTTACATCAAATTTATTGTTGAAGTTGAGCGGGCGTTGCAATTGGACTTTGATCCTTACCTTTTGGTAGCAGGACATTTTCCTACGGTTGGAGATTTAACGGCATATCTCTGGAGTAAAAATGGTGAAGGATGTGCCACAGATGCCTAACCTGCCGATCAAGTACCCTATGGTGAACAGCAGCATGAACAGCTCTCATCTGCTCAGTGTAGTAGAAGTCTGCTCTAGAAAGATGGATTGGCTGCATAACCATTATATTCATTTGTATCTTGGAGCGAATATGGATGTGATGGATCTTGAATTTCTGTCACCCGAGCAATCTTTGGGGCATTTCCCCTATCTGAATTTGAAAGAGATCAGGCTTGGTCCTGAACGTGTTGCTGTAAAACAGATCTTGGATTGTCTGGCCGAGAAGGAGTATGTCGAAGTAAGCTTGGATGAATTTTATATAGAAGGTAAGCACTATTTTAATAAGGTTCATTTCGAAAGGAATTTTATGATTTACGGCTATGATGATCTTAGTCATACATTTAGTATTGCTGGCTCGGATTACGATAAAATCTTCGAGTTTCATGAGCTTCCCGCCGATCAGATCATATCATCGCTGCGCGCTCATGCATTCGAACGGCGTTCGATTCGCTCTGTCCGGCTAAATGAAGCTGATAAGATGCATTTTGAGCCAACTACACTGATCGCAAGCCTAGCGGATTATTACTATTCACGCCAGCCAGAAACCATGGTAACCTGCCCGGGAACAGATGGAGGTTCGTGTTGGGGAATGAAGGTGTATGGAGCGCTGCTAGACTATTTAGATAGGTTGGCGCGTAACGAAATTTTCTATTGTGTTCGTCCGTTTCATTTACTCTGGGAGCACAAAAAATGCATGGTTAACAGGCTTGGATATTTATCTCAATGTGGATATAACCTTTCTGATTTCATTATGAAAGGCTATGAGGATATATACGAAACCACTCTTATTCTCAGAAACATTTTGGTGAAATATCATCTTGAGCCTGACCTTAACCTGTTGCGGATCGCTGCACGCACAGTGGAGAGTATCGATGTGCAAGAGCGCGCGCTTCTGTCAGCGCTTTTGAAAGAGTTTAGTACTGTAACCAGCAAAATAGAAGAAAAGGAGAATTCTCGGTGATACCCGATAAATGTGAAGTTGTTATTATTGGATCTGGGGCAGTCGGGGCGTGTACAGCCTACTATTTAGCCAAAAAAGGAATAACCGATGTGGTAGTGCTTGAGAAAAGCGAAAGTTTAGGCGGAGCAACCACATCTATCTGCGCAGGCGGGATGCGAAGTCAGTTTACAACGGAGATAAATATTGAATTGTCCAAGTTAAGTTTTCGATTGCTGGAGCAGCTTGATTCGTATAACCTTGTTCAGGATGAAATGGACCAGTGCGGTTATATGTTTATTTTCACGGCACAAGATAATCTTTCTGAGTTTTATGATGCGATGCTTTTGCAGCAAAGGTTGGGTGTGCAAACGGAATGGATGGAGCCTAAGCAGATTCAAAAGAAGCTGCCGATGCTGGTTCTAGAGGATGTAACCGGTGCAACTTACAATAAGCAGGATGGATTGATCGATCCCAATAAGATTACAAGCACGTATATTCGGCTCTCCAGAGAGCTGGGTGTCAAATATTATCCTGGAGTCGCTGTAACGGACTTTATTACTGACGGTTCCGCGATACAGCAAGTGGTAACGTCAGAAGGAGCGATAACTTCGCGAGTTGTTGTAAATGCTACGGGCCCCTGGTCCAAATTTGTGGCTGCTAAAGCCGGAATTGAGTTGCCGGTAATCCCCTGCCATCAGCAGTTGTTGGTTACAGATGTGCTCCCATGGCTGCCCGCCGATTTTCCCGTTATTGTGTTCCCCGGGGAAGGTCTGGGCTTACATAAGGAGACAGGCGGTCTGTTAACGGGCTTAAATAAGCCCTTTGTTGCAGGGGGATGCGAAGATCCGGATTATAGCTACTCAGACCCGGAATGGGAATATAAACATCTGGAAGCTGCTCTTCGTCGACTGCCTCGTCTCCAGGAAGCAACCATCAAATCCTGCTGGGGAGGGTATTATGATGACACGCCGGACTCCCATCCGGTGCTGGGCGCTGATAACAAAATCCAAGGGTTTTACCATGCGTCAGGATTCAGCGGACATGGTTTTATGCACAGCCCGGCCGCCGGACTCCTAATCAGTGAAGAAATAGCCGGGAATTCGGCACAAACATTAGACATATCATCATTGCGGTCCAATCGCTGGCTAACTGCAGCAGGCAGAAAAATTAATGAATACTACAAGATTTAGAAGTATAGGAGGTTTATTGAAATGGAGAACTCTAAGAACCAAATGTTAAAGCTTATAGATAATATGCTAAACGCAAATGTGCTTCAGCGGACGGATCTCAAACGGTTTACCGCAAACCTTGAGCATTCACCGGATGATCCCGAAATGCTGCGTCTGGAGCTTGAATCCTGGTATCGTGGGATGGGGGTAGATCAGATCATTGGCAGAAAATTCGAACTATCGCCTTGTCCTTTTACAAGCGAAGAGATTCGTTCATCGAGAGAAAATGGAGAAATTATTTTGTGCTTTCCCAAGGGAATTACACGGGAACAGATTGGTGAGCTTACAAGAATTTCAAGCTGGGCCTTAAAAGATCCACTTGTGACAGCCGCAACGGAGCAGGAAGATTGCTGGATTCGAACATCGGCTGCACTGTCGCCTTCATTAATGAAACACACAGGGCTAGAGGTTGCACACTTAGTGGAAGACAGCGGGGATCTTAACTTTAGTTTGGAAAGGTATCTTCTTTTCGTGGCTAGAGTGAGATTCTTGACAGGTAATACCCCGGATTCGGAATACTGGATTTGGCTTCCAAGAGGGAGATACGACCGTTCGGGAATGTTAATTGCCGGTTTTGACCGAAATGGCTGCTTTAATGTGCATGGCTGGATGCCCCAATTCTCTGCCAGTTTTTTGGGTGCCAGATTTGGAACACTTCCCGGTTCCGCTGCCAAAGTCGGTTCTTCCATCGTCTCAGATTCAGACCTCAGTTTCACTAAAATTTAACAATGGAGGCCGAAATCAATGGCAGATCGTCAGAGTAAAAGAGTAGCCTGTGTTATTCCCCCGTTTTACCGGCTTATTGAGTCGAAAAACAATAGGATCAGTCCTGCTATGCATTACATAGCGGAGATATTGCATCGTAGGGGTCATGCAGTCACGTTAATTAATGGCGATAATGCTCCAGATGATCATGATTATACAGAGCGGTACAGTATGACTATGAACAGCTGGCTTATGCAGGAACGTTGTACTCGGGGGCATGAAAGCTTTGATATGGTAATAAATGAGCTAGAGCGCTTTCAGCCTGATTATGTGTTTATTGGTGTTGGCGATGTTCTAATGCCTACTGTCGAGCTTGGAAGTACTCAGTCCTGTGCATACCTTGCAAAAGAGATAAAGAAGAGATGGGGAGATAAGGTTACCTGTATTGGTTATGGACATTTGCTTAAACATGCCAAGCTGAAGGACACGGCTGATTTGGATACGATCATTGTTGGAGAAGGCGAGGATCTTGCGGTTTCTGTAGTAGAGGGGAATGCAAGGGGAATGCTGCCTGTTAAATGGGCCCAGCAATTAAACGATCTTCCGATACTGACAGATTCATATTTAGCGCAGAAAAATAAGCCGGAAGACTGGGACTACATTATGTCTATGCGCGGGTGCCCCAAACGCTGTATATTCTGTTATCAGCCCTCGCTGCGCGGCTGCAATGTCTCCTTTATGTCTCCCGAACGTTTTGTTAGCGAAATCCGCTACCGCATTGAACATATGCATGTATTTGGATTTTATTTCTCAGATATGATCTTTCTGCCGGGCTTAGGCAAACGCACCTCAGAAATGCTTAGATTGCTGATTGAACTAAAAGAGGAGTACCCTGAGTTTCACTGGTGGGCAGAGGCGCGCGTGGACATTTGTGTGAGACAGAATATCCTTGATAAGATGAAGCAGTCGGGGTGCGTGCATTTGAAATTTGGTGTGGAAATGGCCAACCAAAGGATGCTGCAAGTGGTGAATAAAGGAATTAGATTGACGGAAGTCGAGGAAGCTTTCCGCATGGCAGCGGAGGCGGGAATCAAACGGACAGCCTATATTTTACTGGGATGCCCTGGATTCAATGACCAAGATTATATAGAGATGTTACCTTTTTTTAAAGCCTTAAAGGCTGATAATTATGTGATAAATATCAATGTTCCTTATGTTGGCACACAGCTATATGAACAGGTGAAGGAACAGCTTTTTGATTTTGGAATTTATAAAGATGGTGAAGAAAGCTACATGCATACTTCCTTGGTGATGCAAAAATTCTGGGGAATTTCTGATGAAACACGGGATAGTTTTTTTGCACTTCAAGGAGAGAAAGATGATGCAAAAGTAAGGAATTATAAGCGGAAAATTGTAGAGAAAGCTGCTTTTATAGAGAATGACGTGTTGTCCTTTCATGAATAGGATTCGCAAGTACTTATGAGCTGAAGGAGTAGCGATGAGCGATGGAGATTTTCGGGGTGAAGGTGGCTGAGCTAATATCTGAACCTGCGTTAGAAACATTAATGTGGCGCATCCCCCAACAAAAGAGAGAGCGGCTTAAACGCTTTAAAAGAGTGGAAGCGTTGCAGCATTCTCTTATTGCTGAATTGCTGGTTCGTGTAAGCTTAAATAAACGGTTAAAAGTGAACAACCGCGATATCGAGTTTGTTACAAATGTCTACGGAAAACCCTCCCTAAAAAAAAGGGGGGGTACTGTAGAGTTTAACATTTCGCATTCAGGAGAATGGGTGGTTTGCGCATTGGATGAATTGCCGATCGGTATTGACATTGAGCAGATTCAGCAAGCCGATCTTAATATTGCTAAGCGTTTTTTTTCGCAAGATGAATATGTCCAATTGACGGAATGTGAAGAGATGGGCCGGATGAGTCTGTTCTTTGACCTTTGGACACTTAAAGAAAGCTATATCAAAGCGATAGGGAAGGGATTATCTCTTCCATTGAACTCGTTTTCGTTTCGTTTAAACAACGGAATTCAATTGGAGAACCATGACGCAATCGGATTGTATCACTTTAAGCAGTATCATATTGATGAGAAATATAAATTAGCCGTATGTGCGCAAAACCCCTTATTTCCCGGGGAGGTTTCAGTGGTAAACCAATGCCAATTTCACCAGGATTGCATGCAACTATTGGATGCTTTTTAACGATCTAAGCCTAGGTGATATTGAACTTGTTACAGAGAAGCGGCTTATCTACAGATAAGTTGCTTTTTGTCTTGCACGTTTTCGCTTTATCTAGATTTGAAGTTTTCTGCCAAGGTGTTAATATTCCCTCATCGGTTATATGCATAAGCCATTGATGTGATGTAAAATGTCCATGAGTGATTAATGCTGGAGATTTGATCAAATATTGATGGAACAGGAAACTCGCATACGCGATGCAAGGAATCGTTCGAATCTGAAGATAACTATCGGAGGGACCAGAGATGGCTGAGCAAAAGATGATTGAAGTGCCGTTTCAGCAATGGGTAAACGATAAGGAGCTGTGGGTACAGCTTAATGATTTGATGATGCAGGAGAGTAAACTCCCAGGACCACGAGTGAATTTGGAGCTCTCAGACCATTTCGCCAAACAATTCGCGCATCCTAATCTAACAGATACAGGCTGGGAGCTGCTCGTCTCTTGGACTAATATTACTGAAGCTGAAGCTGGGGTGAATGATCCCCGTGAGTTTCTGCCGTTTTGTGCGATTAGGGCGTTCGGTGCTTATTACAGTTACGGTGGAGAAGAGCAGCAAGTAGTGATTCAAAACATCATTAAGACAGCTATGAATGACTCGCGATGGAGGGTACGTGAAGCATCTGCTATGGCGCTGCAAAGTATAGGGGAGGATGATTTCACCCTACTTAGACAGCTGATCGACATGTGGGAGAAAGGTGCGAACAGGCTTGAACAACGGGCTTTTGTAGCGGCATTAGCGCATCCTCCTCTTTTAAAAAAGAAAGAAAATACGCTATATTGTCTTCAGTTGGCTGCCCGAATCATGGAGAGTATAGATGGTGGGGGAGCGCAACATGAGGACGCTGAGCATTTTCGTGTATTATCTAAGGGACTTGAATACAGCTTGAGTGTATTTGTGGCGAATGAGCCTGAAGAAGGCTTTGTTATGCTGGAGAGATTTGCAAAGAGCCGAGATGCCCGAATCATTAAGATTGTGAAGAGTAATCTTGGCAAATCGCGTCTGAGTAAAAAATATGCTGCCCAGGTGGCTGAGATTCTAAAGGAATTCGATCACATAGGAAAAGATACTTAGGATACGAGTGCCATTTGGCAGTTGTATTTAATCATTTTTTTGTTTTTACTTATATTAGACTTAACAATTAAAGAAACAAAGAGAATTAATATAATCAAAGAAAACCATTCTATGGATTGTTCGAATATTAAACTGTAAGTTATATTAATAAATTCAAAGACAACTGTTATTATTAAAAATATTGCCCAGCGATCTTTTTTCATGAAAATATACCATCCTAATCTATATGGAGAATATTGATAGATTTTAAGTTGTTCATATCCTCAAAAGTTTGACAAACGCATGAAATGTAACTATTATAGTTGCATCTGAATGATGTTTTGCAGCAAGGCAGAAGGAGAGATTTCTATGAATATTAGCACCCGATTTGCGGTAGCCATTCATATATTAACGTTGATTGACAGCAATAAAGAAGGCAAAAGCACTTCGGAGTGGATAGCTGGTAGCGTAAACACAAACCCTGTAGTTATCCGTCGGCTTACGAGTATGCTGCAAAAAGCAGGACTAGTAAATGCCCGCCCCGGAGTCGCAGGCGCTTCGCTTACACGTAGCGCATCCGAGATTACGCTGCTGGAGATTTATAAGGCAGTTAATGCGGTGGAAGAGGACTCGTTGTTTTCTGTCCATGAGCATCCTAATCCCGATTGTCCTGTTGGTAAGAATATAGCCAGTGCAATTGTACCTGTGTTCTCACTCGCCCAAAAAGCAATGGAGAATGTTCTCCAGGAGGTTACATTGGAGCAGATTGTGAATGAAATGCCTGAATTATGATTACTCCATATCATAGCTTAGAAGGAAGGCCAGAACATGTGAAAACGTGATTCTGGTCTTTTTTTGCTTAATTAGGTTTATGGACAAAGAAGGGAAGTAAGAGGGAATATAGAATCTGTATTTAGAAGCCGGATTAAAGATAATATACATACATACATTGAGGGAGAGCTAAAGAATGTTAAAGAAATTACTGCCTATACTACTAATTATGGTAATGATTACCGGATGTAATGAATCAAGGGATACCACTAAATACGAGGATGCGAATTTTGGAATCACCTTTAACTATCCGGATCATTGGGTTGTAACTGAGAAGTATGGAGCGCCATTATGGTTGATAGTCTCTACGACTGATTATAAACCTGCTGAGGGACTTAAAGGTCCAGGAGTAATGCTCTTTGGATTTAAGCCTAAGGATATGGAGCTTGTCAACAAATGGCTCGGGGATGCCCAAACGAATTACAACAACGGGGCGGAGCTGACAAAAAGTAAAGCTAGTTTAGGCGAGTTAGAGTCCATAAAGTACGAAACTGAAGTATTCGAAGAGGAAGGGAGTAAAGGGAAAGCTATCTATTACGTTATTGAGGAACCGGAAATGTCATTTATGGTGCAGTTCCCTTACAGTGTGGATGAAGTACATAAAGAAGACATGAAGAGGATAGAGGATATTTTACAATCCATAAAGTTTACAAAAGATTAAGTGGGACTAGAACAAGATAGCTGAAATGGTGAAATGTACGGTATAAATGCCGTTGAAATGTGCGGAAGTGGCTGGACTCGTGAAATGTACGGTATAAATGCCGTTGAAATGGGCTGAAGTAGCTGGAATGGTGGAATGTACGGTATAAATGCCGTAGAAATGGGCTGAAGTAACTGGAATGGTGAAATGTACGGTATAAATGCCTTTGAAATGGGCTGAAGTAGCTGGAATGATGAAATGTACGGTATAAATGCCGTTGAATGGGCTGAAGTGGATGAAATGGTGAAATGTACGGTATAAATGCCGTTGAAATGGGCTGAAGTGGCTGGAATGGTGAAATGTACGGTATAAATGCCGTTGAAATGTGCGGAAGTGGCTGGAATGGTGGAATGTACGGTATAAATGCCTTAGAAATGGGCTGAAGTAGCTGAAATGGTGAAATGTACGGTATAAATGCCTCAGATTTGGCTGAAATCATCCAAAGTAGCAAAATGAGAAGCAAAAAAGCCCTATAAATGAGCCACAGTCGCTGATGCAGTACAATTAGAATTAGGATAAGTAACTTTTTTAAAGATCAATATATACGGAGGTTCTACAGTGGAGCAAATTGCAATAATCTCAGACATTCATGGAAATATACCGGCCCTTACGGCCGTTTTAGATGACATCCAGCAGCGGGGAATCAGCAGAGTCTTTTGTTTAGGCGATATTGTTGGAAAAGGACCGAACTCAGATCTAGCCGTTGATATCATAAAAAAGAATTGTGAAATCAGTGTTATGGGGAACTGGGATGATTTAATGAATCAGGATGTTGATTTTGAGATGGCTCGGTGGTGCCGCGGGTTATTAGGTCAAGAACGTCTTGATTATTTAAGCACGTTGCCGTTTTCGGTTGAGTTTATGATAAGTGGTAAATTTGTGCGATTATTTCATGCTTCGCCACGAAGCCTGTATGAACGTGTTCAACCATGGGATGATTATGAAAAGCGATTATCTTTGTTTGATTATTCTGATCTCTGCCAGGAGAAACGACAAGCGGATATCGTAGGTTACGGGGATATTCATAATGCTTTTATTCAACATTTAGAAGGCAAGACTTTATTTAATGTAGGCAGTGTGGGGAATCCGCTTGATTTAACCCAGGCATCTTATGTGATTATGGAGGGAGAATACATGGGAGGGTCAGCAGCTCCTTTAAATCTGCAATTTGTAAGAGTGCCTTATGACATCGAGTTAGCCGTTCAACAGGCCGTTGAGGCAGATATGCCAGCTGCTGAGCCTTATATTCGTGAGCTTAGAACCGCGCAGTACAGGGGAAGTGTCCGGGGATAATAAAGGAAAGGATAATAAAGGAAACAAAAAATCAAACTGCAACCTTAATCCAAGCCATCAAAAAGTAATGGAGGGAACAAATTGAAGCTTAGTCACGTATTTGAGCAATTCCCTACTTTGGAATCCGAGCAATTATTACTGAAAAAGATTGAAGTCAGCAACCTTAATGAGGTATTTGGGATATATAGCAATGATCAAGTGTTTGAGTACTGTGGGATTATTCCGAAACATAATAAAGATACAGTCAAGAATATGATCGGTCATTTCGAACGTGATTTTACCAAAGGGGTGAGAGTGAAATGGGGGATTTTCCTCAAAAATAACCCTTACATACTGCTAGGTATCATCGAAGTTATGGATTTTAATCAAAAGGTGGATATGGTGACGATCGGTTACTTTTTGGCGGAACCTTATTGGGGCAAAGGGATTGCAGCTCAGGCCATTCAGTTAGTGGTGAAATATTTATTTGAGACTGCAGAAGTCAATCGAATTCAAGCTGAGGTTATGCCCTTTAATGAACGATCGAAGCGGGTGCTTTTGAAAAATGGCTTTACGAAAGAAGGCACGTTAAGGCAGGCGCATGTATGGTCAGGTAAAGGGCTGGTGGATCTGGAGATTTACAGCATTTTGGCAGAGGAATATTTTGCAAGCATCGGTAAGCCAAGAGTAAGCAATAGGATGTAATCCTAGTGAAAGAAGGGGAAAACATGGGCACTATCGTAGTTATTGGCGGGGGAGAGTTAATCGAGCTTGAAACGCTGGAAATTGATCGTGAAGTTGTGCAGCTAACTCAAAAGGCTAAGCCGAAGGCGTTATTTATTCCAACAGCCAGTAGTGATGCGCCGGGGTATTGTGATACTTTTAGCAAAGTATATGGCGATATTCTCGGATGTGAAACAAGTCACTTATTGCTTGTGAGCCAAACCTACACTCAGGATGAGATTACAGATTTAATTACAGCTGCTGATTTGATTTATGTTGGTGGAGGCAATACCCGAAAGATGCTGGAGATTTGGAAAAATACAGGGGTAGATACGCTTTTGAAAGAAGCTTATTCCTCTGGAACCGTATTGGCCGGGCTTAGCGCAGGTTCCATCTGTTGGTTTGAATATGGGCATAGTGACTCTGAAGCGTTCGACGACCAGGGTGAATGGCAGTATATCAAGCTTGCAGCCATGGGGATTCTGCCGGGCATTCATTGTCCGCATTATAATGAGGATATTCGGGTTGAAGATTTTACACGCATGGTTAAAGGTGGAGGTCTGCCGGGAATCGCGGTGGATAACAATTGTGCAATCATCTATAAAGATAATGAATATAAAGTGATGTCGACCAGAGAAGTAGCTAAAGCCTACCGTGTGATTGACTCCGAGCAAGGTGTTGTCGTAACGGAAATAGAAGAACATCCAAGCTACAGACCTCTTTATGAACTGTATGGCGCGTTATGATTATTTTTGAAAAGCAAGAGATCAGACTGAGAACACTTGAGTTAAACGATGCCGCATTACTTGTAAAATGGCTCTCAGATCCCGTTGTACTGGAGTTCTATGAAGGCCGTGATCGCCCGCATGATTTGGAGCTGGTGAGGGAGCATTTTTACGACGAGCAAGCAGAAGTCACGCGGTGTATAGTGCAATACAAGGAGCGGGATATAGGTTATCTCCAGTTCTATCTTATAGATGATGAAGAATTAGAAGTGTACGGCTACGTGGGATTCAAAGGTCAAATCTTTGGGATGGACCAGTTCATTGGCGAGCCTGTTTTATGGAATCAAGGAATTGGTTCACGGCTCATTAAAGAAACGGTTAAGTATCTTATCGAAATAAAACAAGCGGACAAAATTGTCATGGACCCGCAAGCCTGGAATAAGAGAGCCCTTAGAGTATATGAGAAGATTGGCTTTGTGAAGAAGAAATACCTTGAACAGCACGAGCAACATGAAGGAGAGCTAAGAGATTGTTGGTTGATTGAATACACGAAGCAGGCGAGACAATAAATATCTTTTTAACAATCGGATAAGGAAGGTGCACTTATTAAACTACTGTTTGTCTGCAGCCAGAATCGCTGGCGGAGTCTAACTGCGGAGAAGATCTTTCAAGGAATTGATGGTCATGAAGTGAGATCTGCAGGGACTGAAGATCATGCCAGAATCAAAATTTCTGAAGGGCATTTGGGTTGGGCGGATGTGATTTTTGTGATGGAGAAGAAACATGTTCGAAGAATTCAAGATAAATTTAGAGGTTGTGTAATTGGCAAAAAAATAATTTGCCTGAACATAGCTGATGACTATAAGTATATGGATGAAGATTTGATCGGCCTTCTGGAATCCAGTGTATCCGAATATTTTCTGGAATGGAGCAACAAAAATGAGAATTAGAACAGAAACTGTGGCAGACTATAATGGAGTATTTCAAGTGAATGTTAAGGCTTTTGGTGATCGGGAAGATGAAGCGCGGTTGGTCGAAAACATTAGAAATTCGCAGGGGTTTATCCCGGAGCTCTCGATTGTAGCGGAAAAGGATAATGAGATTGTAGGACATCTACTGTTAAGTAAGGCTGTAGTTCAAGATGGGGAGAAGTTATCTGATGTGATTGCGTTAGCCCCATTAGCTGTTCTGCCGAACGTTCAGAAGCAAGGAATCGGCAAGGCGCTGATCCAAGAAGGGTTAGAAAGATGTAGAACGCTTGGATATGAGCTTGTTTTTTTGATCGGGCATCCCGAATATTACCCAAGATTCGGATTTCAACCCGCAGGGCCACATGGGCTCGAGTTGAAGCAGTTTGAGGTACCGGAGAGAGTCTTTATGGTCTGTGAGCTGAAGGAAGGCGTACTGCAGAGGATTAAGGGAGAGTTGAAATACCCGGAAACCTTTTTTTGAATTACTTCTTATATGTTCTTGTGAATCATGTTTGGCTGTGAACCAGTCGACATGATTTTTTTATAGGTAATTGACAAACATATAGAAGGTAACTATACTAAAGATAGTTAATTTGTAACTATAACAGTTACAGCGCGATTAGGAGGAATTTATAATGAAGACTAAAACAATACTTCAACCAGACACTCAGATCGGTCTGGTGCAGATTAGAGTAAGTAATTTGGAGCGTTCGCTCACCTTTTATCAGAATGTTGTGGGATTAAGCGTTTTACGGCAGACTGGCCGCAAAGTTGAAATGACCGCTGACGGTCAGAATGTGTTATTGATTTTGCGGGAGATTGAAAATGCGCGGGTGATCCGTCCTAATTCTGTGGCTGGGTTGTATCATTTTGCTATCCTTGTTCCAGATCGTCCTAGCCTTGGATTGGTTGTGCGTAATTTGATCTCTTCGGGGATTGAGGTGGGGCAGGGCGATCATCTGGTCAGTGAAGCACTGTATATTCAGGATCCAGATAATAATGGGATTGAAATTTATCGAGATCGACCTAAGAGTGAATGGAAATATGATGCGGAAGGGCATGTAATGATGTCCACTGATCCAGTGGATGTAGATGGACTACTGGCTGCTTCTGAAGGTTTATCATGGAACGGGCTGCCAGCAGGAACAGTGATTGGGCATGTACACTTTCATGTGGGGAATTTAAATAAGGCGAAAGCCTTCTACGTCGATTTGCTTGGTTTTGAACTAACAGCCAATTATGGAAGTGCTGCTATGTTTATCTCTGCTGGTGGCTATCATCACCATATCGGGCTGAATGTTTGGGCCGGACAGGGTGCACCTGCGGCTCCAGCTGATACTGTAGGGATTGATTATTTCACATTAATTCTTGCGAATGAAGAGGAACGTAACGCTGTGGTGGAGCGAGTTCGGCAGGCTGGTTACGCAGTTACAGAAGAGAATGGAAATCCTACATTCCAAGATCCATGGAACATTGGAATCAGACTTGTTTTAGAAAGATAAATCTATATCCATTTTCGTCCATTTATTTTATAATATTGGAAATAGGTGGGCGGAAGGGTGAAGTTTGTTGGAAGCATTCAAAATGGCGTATATAATTCTCTGTCATAAAAATCCGGAGCAGATCAATATGCTAATCGATAGTTTAACTAACGAGTCCGTAGAGTTTTTCCTGCATGTCGATCAGAAAAGTAATATTGAGGCTGATATTATTCATCGTAACGATATTCATTTTGTGGAAAAGCCTATTGATGTACAGTGGGGGCATTACAGTCAAATTGAATGTATTTTGAAGTGCTTTTCGCTGATCAAAGAACATGGGGATTTCAATTATATTCACATCTTAAGCGGTCAGGATCTGCCTCTAGCTTCAAATGAAGTGATTCTAGATTTCTTTAAGATGAATGAGGGTAAGGAATTTGTGAAGTATTTGCAGCTGCCTAATGCAGCGGAAACTTGGGGATGTTACGAGCGGGTCTCAGTTTATTATCCTAGGTTCCTCATCTCAAGGACCCGGCGTATGACAGCGATCAGAATGAGGTACATTAAACTAATTATGAGCGTTCCGTTTCTGCAAAGAAAATTAGGCGCTTTGCCGAAAGGTTTATATAAAGGCTCGAACTGGATGTCAATTACAGGTGAATGTATGGAATACATCTTGGATTTTACAAAAAGCTCTCCGGAATACGTCAGATTTTTTAGGAACACTTTATGTGGAGATGAAATCTTTTTCCATACGATAATTTTGAATAGCGTTTATAAGATGCATGTACTGAATGAAATTAAGCGGTATACAGATTGGGAAACAGGACCGGATTATCCTAGAACACTAACGATAGAAGACTATGATCGGATCACTCAACGGGGCACGGAATGCTTTTGGGGGAGAAAATTTGATCTCGATATCGATAGAACCATCGTTCAGGAGCTTCTTGATATAAATACTAAAGCGAAAACATCGTAAACTCAGGAGGACAATCATATGAAAATCGCAGTTGTTGGAGCAAGTGGAAAAGCTGGAAGTCGAATTACGCAGGAAGCGTTGGATAGAGGTCATGAAGTTACAGCGATTGTACGGGATGCATCTAAAGTAACAAATAGGAAAGCGAATGTCATCGAAAAGGATGTATTTGCGCTTACCACTGAAGATTTGCAGGGGTTCGACGTGGTTGTGAATGCTTTTGGTGCGCCGTTTGGACAAGAACATCTGCATGTGGATGCCGGGAATGTGCTTATTGAAGCTTTGAAGGCTTCGCCCGATACAAGATTGATTGTAGTTGGCGGTGCAGGAAGTCTTTATGTAGATGAAGCCAAAACGCTTAAAGTAGCGGATACGAATGACTTTCCTGACTTCATTAAGCCAACAGCGACGAATCAAGCTAAGAATTTGGAGATACTACAAGGAACAGATTCACTCTCTTGGACCTTTGTTAGTCCATCTGCTAATTTTGCCATTGGCACAAGAACGGGCTCTTATGTAAAAGGTAAGGATAATCTTCTGGTGAACTCCAAAGGCGAGAGTTATGTCAGCTACGAAGACTATGCCGTTGCTATTGTTGATGAAATCGAACAGCCGCAGCATATTCGTGAACGGTTTACGGTGGGTTCAGAGTCTTAAGTGATAATTAAGAATAGCGATCATATATGAAAAAAGAAGACAGAGCCGGATTTCAGGCTCTGTCTTCTTTTGTACAATTACAGCTTTCCTTTTCCTTCTGCTAGTTCAGCAATACGTCTGTTTGCATCTCCGCGGTAGCGTCCGCCGTGATAACAAATGACCGTATCGATCTCATACTCAGAGAACTTGGTCAGAGAGGACAAAGCCAGCTCCATGTCAGGTGTGGCGGAAGGAGTGGGACCCTGTAGCTCGCCATTCTGAACGGTCAAGGCATCGGCAGCAATAAGTGTACGGCTATCATGATGGTAAAGACTGAGATGCCCTGGGCTATGGCCTGGGGTATGGATCACCGTAATTCCACCGGCAAAAGGTAACTTTTCTCCATCCACAAGCGTTTGATCCACTTTTCCTTTAGGAGGATGGGCTAATACAGAGAGGAAGGCACGCCGCCACTCCTCAGGTACATGAGCTGGGATCATAGCCGCTGCCGCCGCTAATGCTTCGGGAGTGTGCTTAAGGAGCATTCGCTCTCCTTGAATATAGGGCTGCTCAATTTCATGAGCCAGAACAGTAAGCTCTAGATCTTCATCAGCCAATAGGGCAGGGAGGCAACCGATATGGTCTAAATCCTGATGCGTGATAATAAGGGTGCGGAGCTTCTGCCAAGGCACATCCGCTTCTTTTAGAGCCTCTTTGAAATTAGAGAGCAGACCCGGGAATCCGGTATCGACGAGTACGGCGGCATGTCCATCCCAGAGTAGCGTGGGGTAAATCGTGTCTTTTCCACCCATAACCTGCGCTGTAATCTCGAGCATTTCTATTCCTTGAGCAATGTACATAATATCCCTCCGTGATTGATAATAAGAGCGACGCCGTGAGGCTAATGCATATATTACTCAAAACTAGAAACGAACACAATGGGTAAATATTTTATTATAACACAAATAAATATTTATGTCAATATATATCTGATGGAATTTTTGTGGAATTTGTAGGGGATTTTATTATTGAGAATCTTTTGCTAGATTTTGCCCTTGCCTAAAGCTTTGCGATATAATAATCAAATAAAAAAAAGGGAGTTGATGTGGTTTGGAGACATTTCTAGTTGTACTCGTCCTACTTGGGCTTATCGCAATATCCAACATCATAAACCGATTCATTCCCTTCGTGCCGATACCCTTAATACAAATTGGCTTGGGTGTAGTGGTCGTACTATTGCCTTTGGGAATACATATGTCACTGGAGCCAGAGTTGTTTTTCGTGTTATTTATTGCGCCGCTTTTGTTCAATGACGGAAAGCGAACACCAAGAAATGAGTTATGGAACCTGCGTGCTCCAATCTTAATGCTGGCACTAGGCTTGGTATTTGCTACAGTGCTTATCGCTGGATATTCCATTAACTGGATGATCCCCACCATTCCACTCGCAGCTGCTTTTGCGCTGGCAGCGATCTTATCGCCGACAGATGCTGTGGCGGTAAGCGCAATCGCTGGGAGAGTACATCTTCCCAAGAGTATTCATCGTATTCTAGAGGGTGAATCATTGATGAATGATGCCTCTGGTCTTGTTGCGTTTAACTTTGCTATTGCAGCAGCTGTTACAGGCATATTTTCTTTGCCGAAAGCCTCCATTAGCTTTGTGATTATTGCTCTAGGTGGACTAATTGTCGGAGCAATACTCGCGTTCCTCCTGATTCGGTTCAGCGTATTTATTCGCAGACTGGGGATGGAGGACATCACAGTGCATGTGCTGCTGCAAATCCTGACTCCTTTCATTGTGTATCTGATTAGTGAAGAAATAGGGGTATCCGGTATTTTAGCTGTGGTTGCAGCAGGCATAATTCATGCTGTCGAGAAGGACCGTGCAGTTTCGCCACAGTATAAGCTACAGCTGGTGTCCGCCAGCACATGGTCTGTGCTGCTCTACATCTTGAATGGCTTGGTCTTCCTTATTCTCGGGTTGTCGATTCCAGATGTTATTGAAGTGATCTACCGGGATACAGCTGTGGACAATCTTATGGTGATTGGTTATGTATTAGCGATAACGTTGCTGCTTTTTGTGCTGCGTTTTATATGGGTGTATGTGTTCTCCCTGGCTGGCGCCGGCCTGCAAAAAATGGAAAAGTCGTCTATTAAGTCTATGCTAATCCTGACAATTTCAGGAGTGCGAGGCGCGGTTACTTTAGCCGGTGCCTTCTCGATTCCTTTTGTGTTAGGGGATGGCTCACCTTTTCCTGAACGTGATCTAATTATCTTTATCGCTGCGGGTGTGATTCTGATGTCACTGCTGATCGCTAGTATCTTTTTACCAATTCTCGCAGGTAAAGAAGAGCCGGTTGCTGAACCGGGTGATACTGAGGTTGAGCAGGCGGCCAAATCTAAGGTTGTTGCCGCCGGGATAACCTTGCTTCAAAGTATGATGACAGAAGAGAGCAAGGAATCTGCATTGCCAGCTTTGAGTGAGTTTAAAGAAAAAGTTTATAGTCTTAACCGCGAAGATCAGGCGAATGACCCCGCATTGGAGAACTTCCGCCGACTTGGGGTTGAAGCAAGGATTGTGGGTCTGCATGCCGAACGCAAAGAGCTGAGCCAATTGCTGGCCAACAATGAGATTCCTGCCTCAGTGGCGCTGAAGATGGAAGAATTCTTGGATCATAGTGAAGTCTTTCTAGCCAGAAGTCTAAACTCTCAGATCAGAATCTCCATTACAGAGATTAGACGGCTGTTTGCGGGGATGTTCTCTGGCCAGAATGAAGGGGAAGCTAGTCAACTGATGCTGCAACAGGCTGAGTGTGCCAGAAAAGCTAAGATCTCTATGTCCCATGCAGCGATTGCTGCTATTAATGCAAGTAAGAATGAGAACAACCGTAAAGCAGCTGAGAAGGTCGCAGACAGTTACGAGAAGCTGATCTCACGCCTCCAGCAGGGACAAGGCTGGACTAAAGATGGTCTTGTTGATGATCAAAAGCTGGAATTGAAACTGAAAGCTATTCAGGAGCAACGGGATAAGGTCCAGCAAATGTACCAGGATGGAACCATTAACCGCAAGCTAGCCGGTAAATTACGCAAGTTCGTCGATCATTTGGAAACATCCATTTGGGAGGATTAGCTGTGTTGAACAAAGTAATGGGAGAAAGTTTGTTATTCACTGAAATTCGCGAAGAGCATCTGTCGGATGTACTCGATATTTATAACTATTACGTGCTGAACACTACGGTTTCTTTTCATACCGAGCCTTTAAGTTTGGACGAAATGCGGCAATCAGTGATGAATGATGATCCGCGGTTCAAATCATACGTTATATTATCCTGGGATAATGTTATTCAGGGCTATGTTCTGATTGCTAGACATAAGAGTAAGCCGGCTTATGATAGCTCTGGGGAGATTAGTGTGTATTTGAAACCGGCTTGTGTGGGTAAAAGAATAGGACAGCATGCCTTACGCTTTATTGAAGAGAGAGCTGCCGAACTGGATTTCCATGTGTTAGTAGCTACCGTTTGCGCAGAGAATGAACGCAGTCGCCAGCTTTTCTCAAAGAATGGATATGAACAATGCGCCTACTTCAAGGAGATTGGCTGTAAATTTGGTCGAAGACTGGATATCGCCAGCTATCAGAAAATCTTAGGGGGAACTCAAATATGAAACTTGCGGAAGCATTAGTGAACCGAAGTGATCTTACTCGTAAAATCGCGCAGCTAAAGCAGCGGCTCGATCGGGTCGTTAAGGTGCAGGAAGGGGAAGAACCGGCAGAACAGCCGGAGGCTCTTTTGCGTGAGCTGGAAATAGCTGTTAACGAGCAGACGATTTTGATTCGAGCAATTAATCGAACGAATTCATCTGTGGCCTTCAATGAGAAGTGGAGTATTGCTGATGCCCTAGCCGAACGGGATAAAATGCTTCAGCTGCGGAAGCTTTTTAGCGATTTGCTTGAGCAAGCATCGATCACTCAGGATCGGTACAGCCGCTCTGAGGTTCGTTTCCAGAGAACGGTGGATGTCGCCCAGATTCAGAAGCAGATTGATGAGCTGTCTAAGTCTTATCGGGAGTTGGATTTTAAAATTCAGGAGAAAAACTGGACGGTAGACTTACTTACACCGTAATAAGCTAAGCTTTATCACAGCAGAAGGTAACTGATCTTCATAAAGGCGAGCGCAACCCGCCAACAGGGAAAGTTGGACAAATTGACAGATGCCGGGCCAAATCTGACCAAATCATAACTTAGCCCCGTACTGTAACAACTGTAAAGAGTACCTATTAATGTAACTACCAAGCGCTGATTTATGCAAGAACGGTGAGGGCGGGGACGGGGATATTTTTGCTGTGGTTAGGCTTTTACATAACATGAAGTGGCTCTATTAGGATAGGTATATTCGTCATACATAATGTGAAATAATGTCGAATAAAGTTGAAAAAAGATGAATAAAATTTGCATTATCGTCCTGTTTTGCCTATCTTATCGCTCGTTATCTTGTATAATTTACGAATACGCACGAGGACTTCCTAAACCGCTGGTCTATTCGTATGTTGATTGTACAGGATGAGAGAGTGATTCATTGGCCGAGAAGGTTTAGTGGCCCTTGTCTCTTCAAACATTCTACTATTCCTTTCATGAAAGAGAGAAGTGACAAGTGACCATGAAATCAATTGCCTGGGTAACCGACAGTACATGTACAATCGATCCTGAGTTCGCCAAGAACAACCATGTGTATATTGTTCCTTTACGTCTGATTATTAACAACGAGTGTTATAAAGAAAATATAGATATTACGATCGATGAGTTCTATGAGAAAATGCGTCAGCATGATCAAGTAGGCAGCTCACAGCCGCCAATCGGTGAGTTTATCGAGTTATACGAACGGTTGAAGGAAGAATATGATGAGATTATTGCTGTGCATCTTTCGACAGGGCTTAGCGGAACATACAATGCTTCCATGCAAGGTGCTGAAATAGCGGAAGCTAATGTTATTGGAATTGATTCCAAGGTTGGCGCTTATCCGATTCGGGAAATGATCACGCGAGGTATTCATTGGCACAAGATGGGCTTTACTGCCCTAGAAATTAAAGAAAAGATAGAGAATATCATTCAAAATATGTCCTTCTACTTAATTCCTGCAAGCTTGTCCCAGCTTCACCGTAGTGGGCGTGTTTCTGGTACACAAGTAGTGCTTAGTCAATTATTGCGGATAAATTTGCTGCTGCGTTTTGACGAGGGTAAGGTCATTGTTGTGGAAAAAATCCGTACGATGAAGAAGACGAAGCAGGCGCTGTTAGATATCTTTAAACAGGATGCTGGACTTGTTAGCGATGTGTGCATCATGCATTCCAATAATTTAGAAATGGCGCTGAAGCTAGAAGAAGACATCAAAGAGATGGCACCTGATTTACGTACGGAGATTATGACTTACATTCCTGCCGTGGCTGTTCATGCGGGTGAGGGTACCGTAGGACTTTCTTGGATTAAAAATAACCGGATCAATAGTATTGATTCGGAGGTCGAACCTGTAGCAGTACTTGTGTAGATAGGACAGTAAACAAAGAAATCGCTTCTTGGAAGAGGGACGGATGATCCTCATTATACCAAGAGACGATTTCTTTTTTTTGAATCTATGAGATGACGTTGGTTGTATGAAGATTATGCTTTGCTTGCACGCCGGCGGAACATTTGTCCGATAACTTCACTCAGTACAAGTCCAGCTGCAATTGCGCCAGAGAGCATTAATGCCCGAACAGCGATTTCTACAGCCAGATTATAGTTTTCTTCCACAAATCTGCGCATAGCATCGTAAGCAAGGCCACCCGGAACAAGTGGGATAATGCCGCCTACACTAAAAATAATAACCGGCATTTTGAAGGATCGTGCAAATAACTGGCTGACGATGCCCACCACTACAGTAGCCGCAAACGTAGCAACAACAGGCCCACACTCTACATCAAGGATTACATACACCATCCAGCCTACCATTCCAGCAAAACCACACTGCAGTAGAGCGCGCTTAGGCGCATTAAATAAAATACAGAAGGTTGCCGCGGCGATAAAACTGGTTATAAGTTGCAAAATCATGAAGGGCTAACCTCTTTCACATGGAGAATTAAAATAGTGATAGTACAAGCCCAATGCCTGTACCGATCGCAAAAGCAGTTAGAAAGGCATCGGCTCCTTTGGATATGCCTGAGACCAGATGACCGGCCATCAGATCACGAACGGCATTTGTAATGAGTAGACCGGGTACTAGAGGCATCACGGAGCCGATGATGATTTTGTCCATTTCTTGACCTATACCCAGCTTTACAGAATAGAAGGCTAGAAGTCCGATCAGGAAGGAAGCAGAGAACTCTGCAAAAAATCTAGTCTGCACAAGACGATGCAGGTAGATAACCGCAGCATAACCTAACCCGGAAATCGGCAATGCGGGGAGAGCATCCCACAAGCTGCCTTTAAACATAACGGTGAAGCAAGCGCCGGTAAGTGCCGCAGCTATGATTTGCAGCCATACCGGATACGCATGTGCGGCATCATCGACCTCTCCTAATCGTGTCCGAGCTTCCTCGGCTGTAATCTGACGCTCGTTCAGACGCCGCGAGATATCATTAACCTCCGAGACTTTCTGCAGATCTGTGGTTCGCTCGGCAATCCGATATAACTTAACGGGCTCCGTTCTATTGGTGGTGAACATAATAACGGTTGGCGTCACATAACTGTGTGCCCCTGGAAAACCGAGAGAAGCAGCCATACGTGTCATTGTATCTTCTACTCTGTAGGTTTCTGCACCGTTTTGCAGCATGATCTTGCCAGCAAGAAGACAGAGATCAACGATTTCATAATAGGTAGTGTTAGTGTTGCTCGTGCTTTCCAACTTCTCCGGTCCTCCCCTGGAATGTTACATATCTATGTGTATATACTTATGATTGTCGCTTCATTGTGTGAAAATAACAACCTCAATATAGCATTATAAACGATATGGGATATATTTTAATATAGTTTAAGAAATAAAATGTATAAAGATGCACTGTTTATTTATAGTGCCCGCCAATTTTTCCGGATCTGTCCTTAAGTTGTCCGGCATCTGTGAACGATGCGGCGCGTCCAATGATCGATTCTCCGTATTTATTCTTCAGCGCATCAGTGGCCCGTTCGAGCTCGCGGTAGCGGGGGCGCGACTCAAATAAGGTTAGCTGATATTGGCTTTCGTCAGACAGATTGGACAGGCTTAGATGAATTCGGCGCACAGGCTGACCTTCCCAATGCTGTTTGAAAAGAGCGAGGGCGGCCTCGTATACCAGCTGGGTTGCATTCGTAGGATCGCTCATCGTAGTCTGTCTCGAGAAGCCGCTGGGGTCATCAAAGCTGGCGCCTTGGCAGCCAACAGACACGACTGCACCATGCACCTTCAGTTTGCGGCTGCGCCTGCACACCAGCTCTGAGAGCTCCAGAATGATGGTCTTGATCTCTTGCAGTGTATAGTAATCCCGTGGCAGTGTCATTTGGTGCCCGACGCTCTTGGGTGCTACTTCATAGGTAGCGGGACTTACAGGGCTATCGTCGATGCCATTGGCAATTCGCCAATATAGCTCGGCATCGATATCGCATTTTTTATGGAATTTCTCCCGCATGCGCCATTTCAGCTCGCTTAGCGGCATCTGTGCCAAATGGCCTATCGTTGTGAGGCCCATGCTTTGGAAGTGCGCGGACATGCGGCGGCCTACCATAAACAACTCACTAATGGGCAGCGGCCAAAGTACATCTGGAAGCTCTTCCTGAGTGAGAGTAAATAGACCTTCCGGGTTCTTCTTGGCCCACAGGTCGCAAGCCATTTTGGCGGTAACCTTGGAATAACCTATACCGATACGTGCGCGCACACCTGTATTTCTGCGGATTAAGTCCTGAATGGTCGCAGCGATCTGTCTTGGGCTTCCGAATAAGCTGAGGCTGCCGGTGATATCAATAAACTGCTCATCGATGGAATAAGGTTCTACGAGGTCACTGAATTTGCGTAGAATGTCCGTGATTTGGGAGGAAACATCGATATATTGCTGCATATGTGGTCTGACGACGATTACTTCGGGGCATTTCGCGAGTGCTTCCTTCAAGGTCTCGGCGGTAGTAATGCCAAAAGATTTGGCTAACGGACAAGCGGCAAGCACAATCCCGCTTCGTCTAGCCGGATCTCCGGCGACAATAAGCGGTTTGTTGCTATATTGCGGATTAGAGGCCTTCTCCACGGAGGCGTAAAAGCTCTGACAATCGGATAACAAAATAACACGCTCTTTATTCATAGATTCACACTCTCCAGGTGAGGTAGAGATACGGTAGATGATTTTCTTATTATTATAATACGAACATATGATCGTGTATATTCATATTTTTTTCCATTTCTCTTCAGTCTCCAAGGTGCAGAGACCTGTGGCCACACCCCCAGCGATAATCGTGAGGATGGAGTGGAAGAAGGTTTCTTTGGAAATCAGGAGTCCCCCCGCGCCGATAATTATGAAATCCGTCAAAAAAATGATGAGTCCAAGATTAAGCGGGAGATACCTTTTGATATATTGAGCCAGCAGATCCGTTCCGCCTGTACTGGCTTTGAACCGCAGCATAAGCCCAAGACCCGTTCCCATTAAAAAACCGCCAATAATGGCGCTGGAAATGGAGCCGAACTCAAAATAATACAGAAAGTGGTACTGCAAAGGACCGAGAAGCTCAATGAGAAACGATGAGGTCAATAAGCCTAATATACTGTTGAAAAAGATATCGCGTTCCTTCAGCCAGGCTAACAGGAATATCGGAAAGCTGCAGAGAAGGACAGCTATACCGATTTTGGCATCGGATAAATAATTGATGATGAGGGCTATTCCTATTATTCCCCCATCTAGGATTTTATATGGGACTAGAAAAAAATTAGTTGCTGCTGCAATAAGCAAACTTCCGATCAGGATGATCGCGTATCTTAATAATGACTGCATATTTAACATCTCCACATTAAAGGCATGTCTTATAAATATGCTTGTCACTTCCAAAAAATTGCAGTGAAGCAAAAAAACTGATTTCGGGCCTAATCATGCGGACCCAGCAGACCCTATTAGGCAGATATAAGGCATTTTTTCGAGCTAACGGACCCAGTTGCAGCTATTCCCACAAATGTGGTCCGATTGCGAGCAAATTATGAGCAATAAGAGCTATACAGTCCGAAACTGCCGCAAAATGGACGGAAAATCACAAATAGGTGCAATACGGTCCGATACGATCAAGATCGAGCAAAGGTAGCTGATTTCGAGACGTAGACAGCTAGGTTATGCAACAGGTAACAAATTCTGCGCACGGAGTAGCTAGATTAAGCCATAGGTAGCTAATTCCGCACGGTGTAGATAGGTTGAGCTATAGGTAGATAATTCCGCACAGTGTAGATAGGTTAAGCCATAGGTAACTAATTCCGCACGGTGTAGATAGGTTGAGCCATAGGTAGCTAATTCCGCACGGAGTAGATAGGTTGAGCTATAGGTAGCTAATTCCGCACGGTGTAGATAGGTTGAGCCCTAGACAGCTAGTTTAAGCACTGGGCAGCACGTTTAGGAGCAAATTTGGCAGGCGGCGTTCTTTTCAGCAACTGTTCGGACTCAGTTGCTCTTATTTCCATGATTCCGCTCATTTTGTCACACTATCGGACTCGGTTGCAGCTATTCGCTCAAATGCGCTCCTTCTCTGCGCAAATCAAGGGCAATAAGAACTATACAGTCCGAAACTGCCGCAAAATGGGCCGAAAATCACAAATAGGTGCAATAGGGTCCGATAGGATCAAGATCGAGCAAAAGGTAGCTGATTTCGAGATGTAGACAGCTAGGTTGTGCAACAGGTAACAAATTCTGCGCACGGAGTAGCTAGATTAAGCCATAGGTAGCTAATTCCGCACACGGTATAGATAGGTCGAGCTATAGGTAGCTAATTCCGCACAGTGTAGATAGGTTGAGCCCTAGACAGCTAGTTTAAACAATGGGTAGCACGTTTAGGATCAAATGAGGCAGGCAGTGTTCTTTTTAGCAACTGTTCGGACTCAGTTGCCCTTATTTCCATGATTCCGCTCGTTTTGTCACACTATCGGACTCAGTTGCAGCTATTCCTACAAATGTGGTCCAATTGCGGGCAAATTATGGGCAATAAGAGCTATACAGTCCGAAACTTCCGCAAAATGGACGGAAAATCACAAATAGGTGCAATCCGGTCCGCAACGGGGAGTGCTATGAATGGATGATTAAGCAGACGCGTCTCCGGGGGATACAGAGAGTAGTGTGATGGCTATACGGTGAGTTACTTGCTGATAAGCTTTGGAGGGTCGAGCCGCATAATCAGCGTTGACCTATGGTAAGTATGAGTGCGCCACGCCTAGGAAGGTAAACTGGTAAAATTATTGCAAGAAGCAAGAAGCAAGAAGCAAGAAGCAAGAAGCAAGAAGCAAGAAGTAAGAAGTAAGAGCAGCAGAAGGATTTAGGACGGATCACGGGTACACAATAAATGTGCCAATCGGAGTACTGCTCCATCACAATAGTTACCTAAGTTTCTCCGAGCTAGAGGAGCATCTCGCGTCCAATTAATCCAAAGCTGATCACGTAAGCCAGCAGCACAGAAGAAAGCCAGCCTCCCACAAGAAAGCTACAGCATCGCATTAACAACGAAAACAGCACGCCTCCATTATGAGACGTGCTGTTTTTGCTGTTATCGGGAATACCGCTTGCGGAAGCGAAGCGGAGAGATTCCGATCTGCTGAGTAAAGCGACGCGAGAAGTAGGCGGTGCTCTCGAAACCGATACGTTCTGCGATCGCAGCTATAGGCATCTCTGTCTTAAGCAGAAGCAGCTTGGCCTGTTCCAAACGGTAATCCGTTAAATACTCCATCGGAGTCAGTCCATATACGCGTTTCATGCAGCGGGCAAGGTAGTTATAATGAAAATGCAGCGCATCCGCCAGAGAGGCATTGGAGAGAGGCTCCGCATAATGATTGCGGATATAAGTCTCCGTCTTCTCGGCAATCTCTACCGCATGACTTTCTGAAGTATCATGCTGCGCTAGATCCATCATCCGCAGCATTTCTTCAAAAATCCTTTGCTGCTCCCAAACTGCACTGGAACGTCTTCCAGTGGACAGCTGTAAAAGCTTCTCAGCTTGTCCACTCCGTTTAAAGGGATCAGGAAGGGGACCAAACTGCGGGATGCGAATGGTATATGGATGAGTAAGAAACTGCCGGAAATGTGTCTCTCGGTTGATATACACGGGCTCGCCATCAGAACTTGACCAATCTGCGAGGGTATGAAAATGAATCCAGATAAACGAAGTCAGCTCCTCGCAACACTTAACGGAATAATGATAGCGGTCAGGCAGCAGAAGCAGCGTATGCCCAGCCGCAACCTCCCATTGATTATGCTCTTCACCGATAAATAGGCAACCTTGCTCTACAATAATCAGATCAAATAAGCCGATATGGCTTCTATTTGGATGCTGCTCTCCGGGTTGATAAACAGTGTGATTGCATTCCAGAAAATATGGAAAAGGCGGCGCTGCGAAATGTACATAGGAAGGACTCACTGTGTTCTACCTCTCTTTTTATCGTAGTCCGAGCTCAAATAGTCCTTGAAAATAGGAGTGTGAAATAGTACAAAAAAGGGGTTGCTTCTGATTATATTTTTTATCTATTGTACGCTCTATAATTGTAATTAGCGAGTATAAAATAAGGCTAAGGGGAAGATGATGATGAATAAAACGATCCAGGATCAGCAAGTTGTAAAAGATCAATCCGTTAGCATTAAAGATGATTTCTGGGGAAGTTATATAAAGCTGGTTCAGGATGTTGTAATCCCATATCAATATGAGGCATTGCACGACAAAGCAGCGGGAGCTGAGCCCAGTCATGCCATTGCTAACTTTGAGATTGCTGCGGGCCGGAAGACCGGTGAATTTTACGGCTGGGTATTTCAAGACAGTGATGTAGCCAAGTGGCTGGAGGCCGTAGGTTATTCCTTAAGCATCAAACGTGACCCTGAGCTGGAGCGTCAAGCGGATGAAGTGATTGACCTCGTTGGAGAAGCGCAGCAGGAAGACGGGTACTTAAATACTTATTTTACGATAAAAGAACCCGGCAAACGCTGGACTAATCTGAACGATTGCCACGAGCTGTACTGTGCTGGGCATTTCATTGAGGCAGCCGTTTCTTATTACGAGGCTACAGGCAAAAGAAAACTGCTCAACATCATGTGCCGAATGGTTGATCATATCGATTCTGTGTTTGGTCCGGAAGAAGGCAAAATGCGGGGATATGATGGCCATCAGGAGATTGAGCTTGCGCTCGTGAAGCTGTATCGGCTCACAGGTGAGGAGCGGTATTTGAAGCTCAGCAGCTTTTTTATTAATGAGCGAGGTCAACAGCCGAATTTCCTAAAGCAACAATGGGATAATCTGGGGAGTATCAATTTTTTTACAGGTCAGAAGGAGAATTTAGATTTAAAATATTACCAAAGTCATCTTCCGGTAAGAGAACAGGAAGTGGCTGTAGGACACGCTGTGCGTGCGGTTTATATGTATACTGCTATGGCTGATCTAGCCGCACTTACGGGAGATGACACCCTTCGCGAAGCATGCGAGAGACTGTGGAATAACATCACTACTAAGCAAATGTACATTACTGGCGGGATCGGATCTACGCATCGGGGTGAGGCTTTCACCTTCGATTATGATCTGCCTAACGATTCGGTGTACGCAGAGACTTGTGCATCTATTGGGTTGATCTTTTTTGCACAGCGGATGCTGAGAATATCGCCGGATGCACGTTATGCCGACGTGATGGAGCGGGCGCTTTATAACAATGTGTTGGGTTCAATGGCACAGGATGGTAAGCACTATTTTTATGTGAATCCACTGGAAGTATGGCCTAAGGCATGCAGCTGCAATCCAGATAAACATCATGTGAAGTCCGAGCGCCAAGGCTGGTTTGGCTGCGCTTGCTGTCCTCCGAATGTGGCGCGTCTGCTGACTTCGCTTAATCAATATATCTATACGATCCATGGTGATACGCTCTATACGAATTTATATATTGGGAGTGAGCTGACAACAAAGCTGGGTGGAACAGATGTTGCGATTCAGCAAGAGAGTAACTATCCATGGGAAGGTACAGTCTCGTTGAAGATTAATCCTGCAGCGGAAGCAGAGTTTGGGATTGCCTTGCGGATTCCATCTTGGAGCCAAGGAATGGAGATCAGAGTCAACGGTGAAGCAATGAATACTGCTGAGAACATCGAGCAGGGATACCTCGTTATCCGGAGACTGTGGAGAGCAGGAGATGTAATCGAAGTGCATGACCCTATGGAGGCACATCGTATCTACGCACATCCAAGTTTGCGTGCTGATGCTCAAAAAGTAACGATTCAGCGTGGACCTCTTGTGTATTGTCTTGAAAGTATCGATAATGGTGAGCCGTTAAGCTCGATTTCTTTAAAAGAAGGCAGTGAACTTACTGCGGCTTTTGATGAGACGTTGCTCGGCGGCGCTGTTGTTGTCGAGGCAGAGGGGCTACGTGTAGATAAAGAGGGCTGGAGTGGTGAGCTTTACAGCAGAGTCAAGGCACCAGTTCAAACCGTAAAAGTTAAGGCGGTTCCGTATTACTTATGGGGAAATCGTGGCAGTGGTGAAATGAAGGTATGGATTCCGGAAGCCAGCGTTTAAGTTATAGGTAGACATAGATCTCGGGAATGGCTGTAGTTTATCAACATTTACCGATGAGGACAGCTGTAATTTACAGTCTGTCCTTTTCTTTTTGCAAAAAGGAGAACACACGCGAAATGGCGAAATTAGAAGAAACATAGAAATATTCTTAAATCCTATAACAGTGGAGGCGGGCTATATTTATAATCATGCTCCAGAGGGTTATACTTGTCCCTTTTGTTTGTTGGTTTCGGGCATTGAAAATGAAGATGTGCATTCTAAGCAAGCGGATATTATTTATAAAGATCATTACATAACGGCTTTTATTGCTTCTCATTGGTATCCGAATAATGAAGGGCATGTTTTAATCATCCCTAATCAGCATATCGAGAATATTTACACATTGGAGGTTGAGATCTCAAACCGGATACATGAGCTGGAAATTGAAATTGCTAAAGGTCTTAAAGAAGTTTATAAATGTGATGGCGTTTCTTCTAGACAACATAATGAGCCGGATGGCAGCCAAGATGTATGGCATTATCATTTACATGTGTTTCCAAGATATCATGGGGATAATCTGTATGGTACTTTTGGGAAGTTATCGGATGAATCAACAAGAAAAAATTTCGCCCAATTATTAAGCGGATATTTGAGCAAAAATAAGAACATTGGGGCTTATTAAGTTGAGAGAGGGAGAAGTATGAAGTCAAACTTTTTCGAAAAAGTTATAGAGTCAGAAGAAGAGCTAAGGTCTTTATTTGGGTACCCAAGCGAATTGGTTAACAACAAAACCATAACTGTTATAGATCATCATTGCCGTGATTATATCTCAAAATCCCCAATGCTTTTTATGGCTACAAGCGGTTCGTCCGGTGCTTGTGATGTCTCTCCGCGCGGGGACGCAGAAGGTTTTGTTCACGTGTTGGATGATAAACATTTAGTGATCCCTGAACGCCCTGGGAATAGACGGTTTGATTCTTTGCGGAATATACTTGAGAACCCAAAAGTCGGTTTGATATTCATCATCCCCGGACTTGAAGAAACATTAAGAATAAATGGGCACGCGAGTATAGTTAAGGATGAAGATATATTGAAACCTATGGAAGCGCATGGTAAAGTCCCGATCATTGGAATTGGCGTGGAAGTAGAAGAATGTTATATGCATTGTGCAAAAGCCTTTAAGCGGTCACATTTGTGGGATGACGATCATTGGCTTGCGAAAGAAGTCTTGCCTAATCCATCAAAAATACTGGCGCAGCATGCCCGTAAACTTGGAGTTACTCCAGAGGATATCTCAAAATCACTAAAAGAAAGCTATGAAAAACGGCTATATTAACATTTTCGACTTAGAAATGGAATGGGATTTGCCCTTCATTGTATGCTATATTTGATCTGGATAAGGCAACTGATCATTTTACAGATAATAATGGAGGCATCACAATGAGTAAACGTTATCGGATGACAAGAGCAATGCAGAATGCTGGAGATTCAGCAACAACCCTATCTTTAGAAGAGTGTAAGCAATATTTCGCATCCAAACCTGATTTCACCTATACATCAGTTTTTACAGTAACAGGTGCCACTACCATGTCCATTGAGGGAGATTTCTTTATGTGGAGCTATGGTGATACAACTATCCCATTTAGACATTATCAGGGCGATATTTATGTTTCTGGCGCCAATGAAGCCGTGATTCCTAGAATGCTTGAGGTTGCGAGTGATTTAAGAGCAGATATTGTGGAAGGGTAAAAAAAAGATGCCCCCTGAATCCTTCAGGGGGCATCTACTGTTAATTTTAGATCCGCTCAACCGTTCGTTTGAACGATTGAGCGGATTTTTTTTGTATTAACCCAGTTCTACAACTACTTGGTGTACAGCGCCGTCTCCAACAGGAGTGATGATGTTACCTTCTACAGCTGCGCCATCCAAGGTAAGACTAGCTACACCTTTGGATACATGATTCGGGTTCTTGATTTGAATCACATAAGTATCTCCACGGAAGACACGGGTGATTTCAAAGCTGTCCCACTCTGTAGGAATACAAGGATCGATCTTCAGACCATTGAAGTCCGCTTGAATACCAAGGATAGATTGTGTAATCGCTACATAGTTCCAAGCCGCAGTACCAGTTAACCAGGAGTTTTTAGCTTCCCCGTGGCGAACGGCATCTTTACCTGCGATCATTTGCGAGTATACATAAGGTTCAGTACGGTGAATTTCGCTGATGTCCTCCAAGTAAGCAGGAGCAATTTTAGCGTAAATTTCAAACGCTCTGTCACCATGTCCAAGTACAGTTTCAGCGATCATGATCCAAGGGTTATTGTGGCAGAAAATACCAGCATTTTCTTTGTAGCCCGGAGGGTACGTAGAAATTTCACCCAGGTTCAGATAGTACTTGGAATATGGTGGCTGTTGCAATACGATACCGTATTTAGTATCCAAATGCTCTTGCACGGAAGTCAGAGCTTTTTCAGCTTGACCATCTTCCACACCGATACCGGCCATAACACAGATACCTTGTGGTTCGATGAAGATTTTACCTTCTTCGTTTTCTTTGGAACCGATCTTGTCGCCATAGTGGTCATAAGCGCGCAGGAACCAGTCACCATCGAAACCGTGAGTCAGTGTGATTTCACGCATATTGTCAATCTTAGCTTCTGCATCCGTAGCTACATCATTAAGTCCGCGCATCCGGCAGATTTCTGCATAGTCCGGTCCAACGAAGACGAACAGACCCGCGATAAATACGGATTCCGCTACGCGGCCTTCGATGTTGGCAGTAGTTTGGAAAGATTCGCCCGGCTCTGTAGAGAAGCAGTTCAGGTTCAAGCAGTCATTCCAGTCTGCACGACCAATCAGCGGCAAGCCGTGAGGTCCGAGATTGTTAGTTACATGCTCGAAGGAGCGTTTCAAGTGCTCAAACAGAGTAGCTGTGTTATCCGGATTGCTGTCAAAAGGAACCTGCTCATCAAGAATCGATGTGTCGCCAGTTTCTTTGATGTAAGCAGCTGTGCCGAGGATCAACCAAAGTGGGTCATCATTAAAGCCGGTACCGACTTCATTGTTACCTTTTTTGGTAAGCGGCTGGTATTGGTGATAGGCACTGCCGTCTTCAAATTGTGTAGCGGCGATATCGAGAATACGTTCTTTAGCACGTTCAGGAATTTGGTGTACAAATCCGAGCAAGTCTTGGTTAGAATCGCGGAAGCCCATACCACGGCCAATACCGGATTCAAAGTAAGAAGCGGAACGGGACATGTTGAAGGTAACCATACATTGATATGGATTCCAGATGTTAACCATACGGTTCAACTTGTCGTCGCCACTTTGGATTTGATATTTGGACAACAGGTTATCCCAGTGTGCAGCCAGTGCAGCCAAAGCGGCGTCCACTTGAGCGTCTGTAGCAAATTGCTCGATCATAGCCTCTGCTGGTTTTTTGTTGATTACGTTCAGAGATTCCCATTTGTCTTCTTCTGGGTTTTCAATGTAACCAAGGACAAAGATGAAGCTTTGCTCTTCGCCCGGCTCCAGAGTAATGTTCAGGGCGTGCGATCCGATAGGGGACCAGCCGCTCGCTACCGAGTTAGTTGGTTCACCTGCAGCAACAGCTTGCGGGCTTTCCAGACCATTGTACATCCCTACGAAAGCTTCGCGGTCAGTATCAAAGCCGGCGATTTCTTTGTTAACAGAGTAGAAAGCGTAGTGGTTTCTGCGCTCACGGTATTCTGTTTTGTGATAGATAACAGAACCCTTCACTTCAACCTCACCAGTGCTGAGATTGCGTTGGAAGTTAGTCATATCATCTTGTGCATTCCAAAGACAGAACTCTGCAAAAGAGAACAGTTTAACGGATTTCTTCGCGGAACCCGTGTTTTTCACTACAAGACGATGTACTTCAGCGTTATGACCCATAGGTACAAAAGCAAGCTGGTTTACAGAGATACCGTTGCGTTCACCAGTAATGGAGGTGTAGCCAAGACCGTGACGGCATTCGTAGAAGTCCAGATCACGTTTTACTGGCATCCAGCCTGGAGTCCAGAAATCACCATCATCATAAAGATAGTAGTAACGGCCGCCAGCATCCATTGGGATATTGTTGTAACGGTAACGGGTCAATCTTCTGAGACGAGCGTCTCTATAGAAGGTATAGCCACCAGCAGTATTAGAAATAAGTCCGAAAAATTGTTCATTACCAAGGTAGTTAATCCAAGGGTAAGGTGTTTTTGGTGTGTTAATTACATACTCTTTACGAGTGTCGTCAAAGGTACCGAATTTCATGTGAGAAAGTCTCCTTTCGATTGTGAACGCGCGTTTATAAGTTTCAGGAAAAATTCCCTCGAGGGAAGGGATTCTTTCCGTTGTTTCTAAAAGATAGTATTAGGCAGTGATTTCGAGAACCGATGATAGCAGCTTCACAGAAAAATATGTATTCTTCAGTGAAGGATGAATCTGTGCTACTTCTTCGGCGGTTGACAGGAATCTCTCTCCACTAAACGAGCTGGAAAGCTGATCGTGCTGAAAGTCGGCTGCTGCGAATCACACAGCTCGATTACTTTTTCCACTGCAGCCTTGGACATTTCATAAATCGGCAAGCGTACAGAGGTCAGCTTAGGCTGAATACGGGATGCCAGCTGAATGTCATCGAAACCCGCAATGGAGATATCCTCAGGGACAATGATTCCATGTTCGGAGAACGCTTCCATCGCTGAAATAGCCATGTCATCGTTGGAAGAGAAAAAGGCAGTCGGCAAAGGTTCACCAGAAGCAAGCAGCTTCTTGACCTCTTCATAAGCCGTCTCTTTCAGAAAATCACCCTTTAGGATAAACTTCTCATTCAGAGGCAGACCATGTTTTTTCAGCGTGTCCTCATAGGCCGTGTAGCGTTCTCGACCAGAGTACGTATTCATTTGCCCACAGATAATGCCGATCTCTTGATGGCCTAAGGAGATTAAATGTTCAATCACTTCTGTGGTGCCCTCGTAATCTTTGGAATTCACAATGGCCAAATGATTGCGGTCAAGATGCTCCGACATAATCTCTGAGATATCATAATCAATCAGTACTAGCGGAGAATCGAGTCCCACCATTTCGCGGACGATATTAATATCCTTCTGAGTGCCGACAATTATACCACCGTCAATCCGTTTTTGCAGAAAAGCTTGTTTTACCTTCAGGAAATCGTCCGGAGAGTATACCGTATGAATCAGAACGTAACATCCGCGGGCATTCGACGTGTCGACTACGGCATCGACGAATGGTGCAAAGTAATTGTTCTGATAAATTCGGGTAGTGTTCTCTTTCTCGTTCATACTGATGGCGAACAATCCGATGGTATCGGTTTTCTTACCGGCCAGAGCCCGTGCAAAGCTGTTCGGTTCGTACTGATGTTGCTCAATCACCCGCAGCACTTTGGCCCGGGTTTCTTCAGGAACATTGGAATAGTTGTTGATCACGCGGGATACCGTACTACGGGAAACCCCGGCCAACTTAGCAATATCTTCGCTGCGCATGTTTCCCCTCTTTTCATAAACGCGCGTTTATGAGTTTATTGTAAGCGAAAGCATCGTATAAATCAATCGTAAAAAAAGAAATTTTGCGATCAAGTTAATAAAGGATGACATATTTTTAATAGAAGAAGAATCCTACCGAATAATGATAGAGCAGAGCAACTAGAAATAGTTTGTATAAGTTTTTTGCGGAGAAAGTGCATTGAAAGCTATGAAAGTCATGCTACTATTGTGATAAAGGTTATTGAGAATGATAATCAATGACAATAAAGCATAGGAGTGAAGGGATCAATGGCAAGATGGGGTCAGAAGTTTTTATGGGCAGCGGTACTTATAATGGCAATAACTGCGCTGGCAGCATGCGGAACGAATAACAATACTGCGAAAGAAAACGTTGCTAAGACACAGAATGCAGAGGAATCTACCTCAGCGAGCACTAGCGCACCAACTGAAGGAAATGGAAATGCCGCAGAAGAGGGTGCAACTCGGACGATTGCCGGGGAATTCGGGGATGTTGAAATTCCAATTAAACCGCAACGGGTAGCCGGGATCTATGTTGAAGATTATTTGAAGGCATTGGGCATTACCCCGGTGGTGCAGTGGTATCATCCAAGCTGGGGCAAACAGGATTATTTAAATCTTGATGTACCAGAATTTGATATTACCGGTAGTATGGAAGTGTTGCTGGAAAAAGACCCTGACTTGATTATTGTGGATGGAGGTGCGGATGCGGCGAAATATGAACAATATTCCAAGATAGCACCAACCTATCGTCTACCTGAGGCGGTGTTGCAAGACTCAAGACAAGTGCTTACGGCTATTGCAGATGCCCTCGGTATTCCGGAGAAGGCGGAATCTGTCCTTGCAGCGTACGATCAGAAAGTGGCAGAGGGGAAAGCTAAGCTGCAACAGGCCCTAGGTCAGGAAAAAGTAGCAGTGATCCGGCTCAACGTAGCGGATAAAACCTTTGCTCTATTCGGTGTTGAAAACCGTTTCACCGGTGTAATTTATTCTCAATTTGGCCTGACACCTGTGCCTATGGCGGCAGAAATGACCGAATATCAATCTATTATCTCCGAAGAGCTTATCCCTCAGCTCGAAGCGGATCATATCATTGTGTTCCCTGACAACGGGGGCTGGGATACTGAAGGGAATCAGGAAGCGACTCAAATCCTTGATGGCCCGTTGTGGAAGAGCCTGCCGGCGGTGAAGAACGGGAATGTTTATAGAATGGAACGTTCCCACTGGCAGACTGGTGCCATCACAGCCAATTCGATGAAGCTTGATGACTTGCTGAAAGCTATGGTGAAATAAAACGGCAGCCGTCGTAAGGAATAGCATAAAGAAGGTCTATCAGCATAGTTGATAGACCTTCTTTTTTATTCTAAACTATAGTAAAGTGAATGAAAATGGTTCTCAATTGGAGGGCGCTAGAATGGCAGAAGATTTACAAGACAGCAATAAAAAGAGGCTATTCTATAGCTTGATTAACATAGAAGCCCAATCCTTATCGGTGAACGGACAGACCTTAGTGTTTCAAAATCATACCCTGATCATTGTATCGGAAGGACAGGGATGGTTAGAAGCCGAGGAGAAGCGTTTTCCTCTGGAAAAAGGTGTCGGGTTCTTGTTCGAACCTGGGCTAATAAGCAAAATTAATGCAGAGGAGCGAGGACTTAGCTTTTATAGGCTTACGTTTGAAGTCATCGAAACGGGGGGAAGCAGGCAGAGTGGAATGGAAAAGGGGACTAAAGAAGGAATACTCCAGTCCGGTCCGCTAAGCTGCAGACCTTTTTCACAATGTGCATTACTGCTGGAGGCTATCTATCATAGTCGCAGAAGTACGGAAGAGATTGAATGGTTCGCAGGCCATACCCGCTTTCAAGAGTTACTGCTGCTGATCATGCGGGCAAATTCCTCTGTCATCCAGATGAAAGGAGCCCATGAGGCGGTACAGCGTTCCATCCGCTATATGCAGGAACACTACAATCACGCCATAACCGTCGATCAATTAGCTGAAGTGGCAGGCATTACACGTGCACGCTACACACAGATTTTTAAAGAAGTGACAGGGCGGATTCCCTTAGAGCATTTGAACGGACTTCGTATTGAAAGGGCGCAGCAGCAGTTGCTGCTTACGAATGACCGTATGCATGACATCGCGTTATCTGTAGGGTATAGCAATGAGTATTATTTTAACCGGCGTTTCAAAAGATCGGTGGGCGTTACGCCCGGCCAATACAGAAGCTTCCATCAGGAAGGGCTGCGGGTGTTCGCTCCTTTTCTGGAAGACTACCTGTTGGCTCTGGATATTACACCGGTGGCGCAATATTCTCACGCTCAGTGGGGGAAGCAAGAGTATCTGTCCCTCCTCGATGTGCCTGCGGTTGATATTTCGACTGGCGATTGGCAGGAGCTCTCCCAGTACATGCCCGAACTGATCCTGCTGGATGATGGCTTTCAGCGTTGGCACCTGGATGAGTGCAGCCAAATTGCTCCGTTGTTCAAGCTGCCTTTTCATCAAGAGGATTGGCGGGCCACGTTATTTTCCGCAGCAGCCGTCTTTGGCAGAACGGATCGTGTCCAGGAAGTGATCGGCAATTATGAGCATCGGGCGCAGCAAGCTAGACGAGTGCTAAACCGTTCTGTCCAAGGGCAGACTGTAGCATGCCTAAGAATATCTTCCTACGGAATCAATCTCTATGGATGCGGGCAATTGGGGTATACAGGTAGCGTACTCCATGATGATTTAGGTTTGCAGCCCCATGCCTTGGTTCCGAAGTTGACTCGTGGACAGAAGCGGGTGAGCCTAACAAGAGAAGAGCTTGCGAGCCTCACTGCAGATCATTTGTTCATTACCTTTGATCGACAGGAAGGAGAAGGACGGGAGCTGTTGGATACACCGCTTTGGCGCAATCTGCCCGCTGTTCGTAATCGTTGTGTATATGAGGTGGATTTTATGGCCTGGATGAATTATGGGGTATTGTCGCATCAGCGCAAGATTGAAGATGTGTTAAGAGCGTTAGGGTAAGTCAGAAACTAGTCCAGATAAAAAAGAGGATAATAAGTGCCACTATACTGCTGATGCGAGTCATTAATAAATAGGCATCACTGGGTTCTACATCACCTTTCATCATCCAGCCATAGCGCATGTACCATCCCAAATGAGGAAAGAAGATATTAAGCAATGCTAATAGTACAAAGAGGAATATAAAAAAGCCCATGATTTATCACTCCTTTATCTAATGTATACGCCAGACTATACGGAGCGTTCCCTAACTAACAAGTGAGCTTCCATATATTTATTTTTAGGCGGGGGATACCCTAGCCACCTTGACAGGTGGTTGGGGTATTTTTGCGGCACTATTCAAGGCTATGTTATTGAAGGTGAATGTTTAGAGGCGTGCTTGTTGTGTTTACATAACAAAGAGTTCGGAAAATATAAAAATGTATTTCTAAAAATAAAGGAGGAATTGATCGATGTCTAACCAATATACGATGCAAGATCCTACCACTCAGTACACTAAGGCTGGACCGGAATTTCAGCAGCAACAAGAGGAGCCGGGTCTGCAGAAGAAAATGAATCCAGTACCTGATACAGGAGAAGATACCTATAAAGGAACTGGGCGTCTGACCGGACGTAAAGCGTTAGTTACGGGAGCCGACAGCGGTATAGGCCGTGCTGTTGCTATTGCTTTTGCTCGTGAGGGGGCAGATATTGTTCTATCTTATATGCCCGAGGAAGAGGAAGATGCAAAGCAGGTGGTCAAGCTAGTGCAGGAAGCGGGTCGTACTGCAATCGCCATTCCAGGCGATCTGAAGGATGAGACATACTGCGAACAACTCGTCGATACTGCGGTTAAAGAGCTAGGTGGAATTGATATTTTAGCCAATATCGCGGGCAAACAGCAATTCGTTCCAGACATCGCTGATCTCACTACGAAGCATTTTGACGACACATTTAAGACGAACGTGTATGCTATGTTCTGGCTGTGCAAAGCTGCGGTGAAGCATATGCAACCGGGCAGCACCATTATTAACACTTCTTCTATTCAAGCTTATAATCCCTCACCGATCCTTTTGGACTACGCGACCACCAAGGCTGCTATTAATACATTCAGTAAGTCTCTCGCTCAGCAAGTAGCTGATAAGGGGATTCGCGTCAATGTAGTAGCACCTGGTCCCGTATGGACACCTCTTCAAGTTGTGGGTGGGCAACCGGAGGAAGTGCTGAAGGAGTTCGGGTCGAGCACACCACTAGGTCGTCCGGGACAGCCTGCGGAGATGGCTCCGGCATATGTATTCCTGGCTAGCCAGGAATCTAGCTATATCAGTGGCGAAACACTGAATGCGAACGGCGGAACTCCAACTCCATAAACCGCTCAGCGGAATGTTGATATTGTAAATACGGCGAAGCATCCAAAAGTACCCTGCTAATTTTAGCTGTGGGGTGCTTTTGTTTTTATATATAGAAAGGAGTATTATAGAATTCGAGACTTTTTCTCCCATTATTTTCATGGAATATGATCTATACTGATCAAGATTGTCGAATACATAGTTTTCCTACGATTACCCAAGAAATAATTTGAACGGCTCTAAGTTATAGGGGAGACCCAGAAAGAATTAGGAGATGTATGATGCGAAAAAAGAAACTAGCGATCCTCACCATTTGCTGTGTCTTATTCATGGCGTGTTTTCAATCGGGATCTGTCCTTGCGGATAATGGAAACGGAACAGTAGTAGATAGTGGAACCAAGGAAAGGCTGATGGAGAAGTATGATCTTGTAGAGCCTGAACCCGCAAATCCAGCAGCGCATGGGAGTCAATACGATTTTGGAATTAGTAACCCTATTTCTTTATTGGTCAGCATCAGTAGGCTGTATTTGTATCCATATGTTTTTGCAGCAGAGGAAATAATTAATCATATGATCGATCAAAGCGAAATTAGTTATTAGTTACGTGTATGTCTTTCAAAATATAATCCCAGCTATCATAATCGTTCATATCCTCAGGGACTTCTAACACACAAATATTATTTATGTTCCAATTTAATTCTTGTACCGAGGTTGATTCACGAACGGGAATAAGAATAAGAATAATAAATTCGTTCGGTTTTAATAAATCAGACAAAATTGACTGTAGCTCTACAGCCTGTTCATATGAGGCAAACCATCTAATGAATAAAGTTTTTTTACTGTGGATTAACTTGTCCCAAAATCTATTAATTCGTAATTCCAGCTTCGCTTTATACGAAGGATAGGTTATAGACCAGTGTTTACCTTGGTGGATTGGAAAATCATGAACTGAGATAATGTTATATAAAGTATCCTGAATAAAATAGGATTTCACTAGTGCATTTTTATTCCCATTAGGATAGACTGGTAATCCATCCTCCAGAAAAAAATGTGTTTCATCAAGAATTTGCAGATTTATTAATTCCATGAAATTTTGAAATCTATTCTTATAAAGTCTATTTACATCAGCCAATGAATAAGAAACCATCCAGTCGAGCGGCATGGAGAATTTCCTTAAGCTATTTCTTTGCAGATTTATAGCAGGAGCACAAGACATCCCTAAGCTTACTATTAAATCATAGCTTTTTTTCACAGCTTGTAATTTCATGGACTCACCCATTTTCAATCAGATTCAGTTTCTAATAAATTATATACACCATTTTCTAGGATTGATTGGACTTTAAGTGCAATGAGATACACAGGAAAAAGAGAGCAGCAATTTTCACTGCCCCCTAAACCTATTAGTTACGTTGTAACAAAATATATCCGCTAATGCTTGAAGTTTTTTTACGAAAGACCACTTTAAAACCAACATCGTTGTCTAATAAGCAAGCCAAAGCGGTGTTAAGCAATCCGTTGGGTCTCAAGCTAGGTCTGCACGGCACGGCATTTCCAATAACACGGACGGCAATAATCCTACGTGCTGATCCAGCAACCAAAGGATTTCTGCTCCAACTGATCAATACTAAATCTGGCTGACGAGTAGCCATGGAAGATCTACCCCTTTCTATTAAGTTTCTTTATATAAAATGCACCATTGATTTTAATGTGCTAAACCATAGCGGAGTAAGGAATACATAGGATCGAGTAGGGAGAGGGGCTAATAATATGGACAAGGTGTTACATAAGATAGCTAATTTGATTAGCGGTGAGGCTAATAGATTCATCATTGGGATTTCGGGTCATGGTGCATCTGGAAAAACAACGTTTGCTCATAATCTTTTAAAGCTTTTGCAGCAGGATGATGTGAATTATATTAATACAGACCCCTATATTGTTGAATCTAGTCTTAGAAAATACACTTCTATCGACTATGAATATAAGAATGTACATTATCACGATAAAGTGACAGCTTGTCATCCTGCTGCTCATCATATATTTGCTTTAGAGAGAGACATTCATATGTTGAGGGATGGGTTGGATTTTTACACAATTGGCACGGACTATACAAAAAGTATGTTCATATCTTCACAAAAGAAGGTAAATATTGTAGAAGGCATGAGTGTTGCCTTTACTGATCCGAATTTGTATGATCTGAAAATCTACTTATACACGGATGGAGAAACTGAGTTGATAAGAAGGAGTACACGTGATGTTTCTGAAAGAGGAACAGATATTAATTATTTAAGAAAATCCCATGAACAGCGCAGGATGCAATATGAGTTGTTTATGCATTCTTATCATCATAAATTTGATATCGTTTTAAAAAATTCCAATGAAGAGTATGTTCTTGAAAAGGGAACATTGTAGAGGGGGAAGAGAATGCTTCCAAATGTTAGGCTAGCAACGATATGTGACGCGGATGTTTTGTCTAGGTTAAATCTTGAGTTCAATGGTGGAGTAAAACGTCCTGTGCCGGAGATCATCAAGTGTTTGAACAGCAATAATGAATTGGTGGCCGTGGCTACTTTAAGGGATGAAGTGGTTGGTTTTGGCTGTGCTCAAAGTTTGAAATCATTTTGTTATAATGAAGCATATGGTGAAATTACTGAAATGTATGTAAAAGAGTCAGCTCGTAGGAATGGTGTTGCTACTGCAATAATTTCT
Source organism: Paenibacillus sp. FSL H3-0329 (assembly GCF_037963285.1). Taxonomy (NCBI): domain Bacteria; kingdom Bacillati; phylum Bacillota; class Bacilli; order Caryophanales; family Paenibacillaceae; genus Paenibacillus; species Paenibacillus sp. FSL H3-0329. The sequence continues at coordinate 2,751,786 of NZ_CP150150.1, forward strand.
TTTCTGGAAAGTCAGCTTTATTCTCGTGGAGTCAAAACAGTTAAGATTTTAACAGGAGAAGATAATCGTGTAGCCATTAAAGCGTATGAATTGAGCGGGTATGTTAAGGATGATGAAGTAATGTTAAAGAAAAAACTTTAAAGCCATAGTGAACAGTGAATCAGGCAATTTATTGTGCTGGTCCAATTGGATAGCAATAAAAGGACGGAAGCCGCTTTACTGGCTTCCGTTTTTTTGGAACTGTGTAGAAGAACAGACACTATTTATTTATCGCTGAGTCACCTATTGGAGTGAATGTATTCTCCACAGTAAGGTTAGAGAACTTAGCATAGTTCAGTTGCTCAATCTTATTGGCGACATCATTGCTGTCAACGGCGAATCCGACATATACCGAACCATCCATAACAATAGTTCGCTCGCCAATTAGCTTCCAGTCTTTTCCGTCCGTTGATCCGTAAGCATAGAAAACCTCTCCCTTACGGCCAAGCTTGAGCCAATACCCTTGCTCCACACCATTAATTTTAAATGGAATATCTGAAAGAAGTTGAATGCCAGCTTTTTCAGCAGCAGATACGCTGTCTAAAGTTTCAGTTAATTCATCAAATCCTCCGCCCTTAATGTTTCTGCCCGTCAGATAAGATGACCAGCTGGTCTCTTTGGACAACTTCACATAGGAGATACCAAGGGCCGCCGCGGCACTGTCTTTATTCAAGTCATCGCGGATCATTAGCCCGGTGAAGGCATGGTTGTCAACGGCCCCGATTTCTTCGAGCTTCGCGGTAAATTCCATATCTCCGTTCATTTCTTTATACACGAAGTGGAAGTCATCTTTGGTTGCATTGTTTGCTTCGGATCGTTCTGTGCCACCTTCACTTTTTCCAAGCTTTCCGTTGCCTTTAACGGTAAGCACATCATTTGTCATACTTCCGGAACCCTTAATGTTCGGATCACCGATATCTGCTGTAGTCCAACCCTTTCCAGCCAGGGAAGAGGTAGCAGCATTGATATGGATGTTAGTGGCTGTGGTCTGCGTCTCATTTCCTTGGGTATCGGTCACTCTTGCAGAAATATAGTATGAAGCATCCGTTAAATTCTTGAGGGTATATGTGTATGTGTTGCCTTTTTTGACTGCTTCCCCAAGATATTTAGAACCATTATATACAGCAACTTTTTTTATTTTGTTTCCGGATCTAGGGGAAGCATTGATTTTAACTTCGACCTCTTTCCCGGTAACAAATTGTGCATTGTTTTCTGGCGCTAAAAGCTTAGCATCAGGGTTTTCGGCGACGTGTTTCATATCAACTAGGCCGTTAATATAAAGCTCAAGCCAGGTGTAACCATTTTTAGTAACCGTTTTGTATGCATCCTTGCTGCCCCAGATTTTATTTTTCTTTTCCCACTTGTCGTCTATTCCGTTTTTATTAGTGTCAAATTGCTTATCATATTGTGCCTCAATGACGCCAAAGTCTGAAATGTAACCCCCGACTTCATGTTCAGTGTTGATATATCTTCCCGAGTTCTGCTCGACTTCTGCCACAATTCTTGCATCGATAGCATCGCGACGTGGATAGGTAGCGCCCGCTTGTTGCAGAATGCTTTTTAATAGTGATTCATTCGCTTGCTTTACGCCGGACTTAACATAATTATCAAATGCTTTATTGGTAATACCATGGTTAACTCCAGTACTGTCCGCGGAAAGATATGGTGTGGCTGCAAGGGTCGTCTTTTGCTCACCACTCTGTACGCCAGAAAATTTCACATAATCTGAAGAATCATTCAGTAAGCCTGTGAGCTTACCGTTAATTCTGTTTCCAGCAATATAGAAACCGCCCAGCTTGGTAGCTTCACCGGCATCAATCACTCGGTTAGTTACATTATCTCTTGTACCTGGGCCGGCAATTTCGATATTGTTCATAAAGTTAGTAAAAGTAAACCCTCCGCCATAAGTGCCGTTAAAGCCCCAATTGTAAATTACATTGTTCGAGAACTGAACAACCGCCACATGATCAGCATCTGCAGCACCTGCGTAACCGCCGCCTAGTCTTGGATTTCGCGAGGTATGGTTCGCATACAGATTGTGATGGAATGTTGTTTTGTCTCCGCCTGAAATACCGCCGTAGCCATGTCTTCCTTTGGAATGCCCGGATAGAGTCAGACTTTCGGAAATAATGGACCACTGGATCGTGCCATTTTCGCCTCTATATAAAGATAGAGTTTCATCTGTGTTCCAACTGAAGGAACAATGGTCAATGAGGAAGTAGTTGTTGTCTCTCCCCCAAAGCGCATCCATTGAATCACTGCCATTATACACATTAGTGGCACCCGGACGGAAAGCGGTGTACCGAATAATGATATTCTCTGAATTGCTGATATTGGTATCCCAACCTGCAATGGTAATTCCGTTGCCTGGAGCGGTTTGCCCAGCGATGGTCAGGTTTTTAATATTATTGAGACTTAACGTGCTCTTCAGTTCAATCGTTCCGGAAACATGAAAAACAATGGTACGACCCTCTTTAGGCGTAGATAAAATTCCATAGCGAAGGGACCCTGCAATCGGTTTGTCTTTTACAGCGTAATCTTCAAGGGTAGTTACGATGTATACATCGCCCCCTCGACCACCGCTTGTATAGGCGCCGCCACCTTCCGCGCCAGGAAAAGCAAGAATAGAGGCACCCGCAAAACTTTTGTCTCCGTCTGCCTGCCCTGAAGCTGCAAGTGTGTGACCTCCTAAAAATGAAAACGCTACCGAAAAACTCAATAAGACACCTATAACCTTACCTGATTTTTTACTCTTCCATTTCATCTTTTTGACGTATAACATGGATACAGTCTTATCGCTGAATGCTGTTCCTGTTATACTTCCTCCTCTCAGTGAAATGTTACTGGTCTGCGACAAGCAGCTTACTGGTAATACTTTAAAACTTTTAGGGCGTATTTACCTGCCAAAAAAATCTTTTTTTGTGCCAACTATTGCTCTTTGGTTCTTGCGTAAACGAACAAATTCATATTATGTTCTTAGTATTACAGCAGCTATAGTGCTTGGCATTCCATGACGATAGGGAGAAAAACATGAATATTAAATATCAGCATCGTGACCAGGCGTTTCACTCCTTTATTTCTACCAATAACACTTATCCTCTTCATCTACACAAAAATGTAGAGATAACAATGGTTTTGTCCGGCAAAATCAATATCAACATCAATGGAAAAGAGTATGATTTGTCTGAAGGAGACATAGCGATTATTTTCTCCAATCAACCTCACAGCTACAAAACCCTAGAGAAAAGCCAGATCCTGCTGTTCTTTTTTGACGCCACTTTTCCGGGGGATTTTGCGGGGGATTTGCTTAATCATGTTCCGGATAACCCTATAGTTTCGAAACAAAAGGTGCTTCAAGATCTGTTGGCAACCTTGTATAAACTATATAAAGAACAATGTGATGTTCGTCTGCTCAAGGCTTATACCTCTGTAGTATTAGGGCACGCGCTGCCGTTACTGCTAATGAAAAAAGTAGACTACAAAAAAGAAATGGATCTCGTCCCCAAAATCCTAGCTTACATCGACATGCATTTTTTAGATCACATAAATCTGAATACGCTTTCAAGAGAGCTTGGCATTAGTAAATTTATCATTTCCCGAATCTTTTCTGAGCAGTTTCACATTTCATTTCGTGATTACATCAATGGCCAACGGGTAGCCTTTGCTCATATGCTGCTGTTATCCACTACCCATCCGGTCACGGATATCGCGTTTGATTCCGGATTCAACAGTTTGCGTTCTTTCTATCGTGTTTTTAAAAATGAATACGGGATCACCCCCAATGAATTTCGCCGAAAAGTATCGAAGGAGTGTGTAGAATGAAAATGATGAGGATGGCTTATATTCTATTTGATGGGATGACCACGTTAGATTTTGTTGGTTTTTACGATGCGGTTACCCGGATGGGAGTTCTAAAGGCGATAGAAAATGTATCGTGGGATTTTTGTTCCAACAAGGAAGAAGTCACGGATGATCGAGGATTGACGTTGAAAATAAACCAGGTTTCCCCTGATCTGTCAGCCTATGATTTGATATTTATCCCTGGAGGGTTTTCGACTCGACAACTTAGATTCGATACTAATTTTATAACATGGATTCAGACTGCCCGAGAGGTTGAATACAAGGTGTCAGTGTGTACAGGAGCTTTGATTTTGGGAGCTGCCGGTTTCTTAAATCAGAAGAAGGCGACTACCAATCCTTCTGCATATGAACTATTAGCACCTTATTGTTCCGAAGTAGTTAAGGAACGGTTCGTAAGGGATGGAAATGTTTTTACTGGGGGAGGAGTAGCAGCTTCGATTGATCTGGGTTTATATTTCATAGAATCGCTTACTAATGAAAATGTAGTTCGAGAAGTGCAAAAGAAGATGGATTACCCATATTACAAGACAATTAACCCTTCCAAAGGGAAATCATAACTATAATATATGGGAATTAATGATATAATATCCAAAGTGAAATAATTAAGGCGATGAATAGAGGTGTAAGGTAATAGATATGAACTATCGTAAAGTATTCTCACTACTTCCCATGATCATTTTTTTGTTTATTATATGGTACTTTTTGATGGCAGGGACTTCAGCTGTTGTTAATGTAGTGTCAGTAAATAAAAGAGAAATAGTAATACAAAATATGAGCGGTGATCAAAATACAGTCACAATCCCAAAAGGAATATATAAGTTAATAGATGTAAATGAGGAGTACTTTATTTCATATAATAGTAGAATAGGGCAAAAGCCATTCTTAACCTCAATAAAACCAAGTGCGAAATGATGATTTGAAAAATCGGCTGTAAGTATAAAAAGCATAAAGATGGTGGGATTGTTTTGCGTGCAGTTAAGCCTATAATGTTATGGTTTATTTCGACGATTTTATTCACCCTGGCAGCCTTTGGATTGGAGCTTTGGGAAGGAACTAAAATAAGTACAACAGAATATTACGGTTTTCAAAACATTGGGTTTGCTTTTATTTTTCTGGTGTTCCTCTTTTCAGTTCTTCTTTACCCGGTTATACTGCTTCCTTTATCATGGGTTATTCGAAAGATAGTTAATCCTTTAGTAAACCGCATAATGATATTCTTATTGAGTGGTATTGCGGGATATGGTTTCTTTTACGAGGTGTACGATGAACGCTTTATACGGGAATACCATTTGAATAGTAGTACAGCTATTATTTTTTTCGGTATTGCTGGTTTCATCTATGCTCTGGTGGATTACTATTTTGAGCGGCAAGCCATTAAAGCCGAACAAAATCCCTGCTAACCGTGGCGGCCGGCAGGGACGTTATTTTTTAATCTAAGTATTAGGTAATTTGTTAACCTCGTCAGTAAAGGCTTCCAAGTACTGGGTGAATAATCCTGTATCTATTTTGGTGGTTGCATCATTTGCAATAGGAGGCGTATCTTGGATTTGTTTGTACATACGATCCATCTCACCCGTGAGCTTAGCCCAGATGCTTTTAATTGAATCATATTTTGCATCAAGGTTGCTGATATAACTATCGTATTCCATTTTTTGAATCATAGCTTTTCCTAATTGCTCGATTGTAAAATCTATATCTATTGTTTCACCCGTAGAGCCAGTTCCTGAACCTGCATACCAGCTGATATCAACAAATCCATCATTCCAAATATCTGAAACGACAAAATTACTGATTTCTTTAAGCATCGCTTCAGGAGACTGTTCAGTTGTACCTGCATTACCTGAATCTGAAGTATTAATTACAGGTTCCTTGAAAAGTTTCCTCACTTCGTTAAATGCATCCTTATCTTTGTCATTAGACGAATACCCCCAACCAACTTTGTCATCTTTAATAAAAATGATAAGTTCGCTATTGGAGGAAGACTTCTCACCTTGGATAAGCACGAGTTTATCTTTTCCGCCATCTTTGTCCTTATAATCAGCTGTTTCAATTACTGTAGGATTCTTAAGTTTATTATTCTCGGGTGTCTCAGTAGATTCAGCCATTTGGAAAATGGGTTGTACATCTGGAAGTATATTTTCGGATACGAATTTCTTTTTCGCTTCGATATCTGAACCATTGAGGAAAATCTCCACATAGTTGAGAGCCAGTTTCTCGGAAGCTGTAAGTTTCTTTTTTGGCTCAGGAGTGGGCTCTGAAGGGCTGGCTGTTGCTTCGGACGGTATAACTCCTGTAGACGTTGTATTTTTTTTCTCTGAATTTGTTGTGGAACTACCACATCCTGAAAGGATTACAATAGTTGCCACGATACATAAAAAAGCTTTTTTGTTCAATTTTATATCCCCCTAAATCTGCTAATAATTGCTAATTAATTCTACCAGATATAGGAATAGTAATCTATGAATTATAATTTATGGCGGAACCAATATATTAGATTAGCGTGTTTTATTTGTCGGAGGTGAGCATTTTGCTGAAAGTACTAAGGGTGTGCGGTATTTTATTCAGTGCAGCAACAATCATTCTGGGAATCACATTTTTCCGCGGTCAGGATCAAGTGATAATCTCTTGGACTATGCTGGGGATGTGCGGAGCTTTAATATTTAATGGAGCGGCATTGTATTTGAAAACTAAAGATAAAATGGCTGTGCTATCCTCGATTGTTGGGATTGTACTGTTAATAGTCTCGCTTACTCAGTTTCCTTTTTGAAAATTAAAAACAACCTCGTCAACCTTAATGGGTCGGTGGGGCTTTTTTACGTTATTTTCCTTTATATTTATTTCTTTTTCTTCTTTGTGGGTCCGATCTGGCGTCTTACCTTATCGTTCTCATCTACCTCAATAATATAAATCTCCTTCACTGTACCGGAGAGAGTAAACCATTCACGCATAGCTTCAACCTCAGTCATCGGTCCTAATATTCGTTTCCCCCTATAACATATAAAAAACACTCATACTCCTTAGTTTGTTTGCGGAAATGCAATAAATGCTTATAAAACAAATTATAAACCTGAGCGATGACTTTGTATGTAATAATTCATGCCTGGCGGGATATTTTTACATTGATTAACGAACGTACGTTTGGTTATAATACAAACAAATGTTCTTATCCTTGGAAGGTGAGTAATTATGCAAATAAGAATCGGTCAAACCATTGAAATAGTGTACCAAGATAAATCAGGTAAGATATCTCAACGTAAAATTGAAGTGAAAGGGATTCGTGGAGAATATATTCGCGCAACTTGCTTATCAACCGGAGCTCCGCGCGTATTTCTGGAGGCTAATATTCTTGCTTGGCAGCCTGTGCAAATGAAGCGACATGCTTAGTGACACCGCCCGAAAGCTACTAATGATCATGCGCCACTCTGCCGTGCATCATGCTCATATGCCAACTTTACAGGAGTTAGAAATCAAGAGTGGACGGACACCAAGTAAGATCATTAGTGGGCTTAGGGAATTAGTTAACGAAAAATATATAGAATGGACCCCGCACACTCCACCAGAGAGCGCCCGAATTATTGAAGGCTGGGAAAGGATTGACCCTAGGTTTAAAAAGAAAAAGTCAGAGCCACAAGAGCTCCAGTGGGGGATAGATGGTAGTAAAACGAATTACTGGACGGATTATTAGGAGGGCAACTTCATGATGAAAAAATTAGAGAACGTATGGGAGTGTAGCAGAATGATATTGCCCGAACATAAAAACCGGATTATAGATGACAATAATGAGCAGGAACGTCGTGAAAAACCCACTCTAGATCTACAGGAGATAGAGCGCTTTGAAAAATTGTTATATCGTTCTATGGAAGAGCACAGCCCGATTACACTCACTCTGTTTGATCCCATGGAGAATATATTAAAACGAGGTATCGTGATGAAACTGGATAAACAACAGGGAATTAAACTCCGCTGGTCGGAGGATGAGTGGGATTGGTTCAAGATGGAGGATGTTATTGCAATAACTACATAATTCACTTAATAAAAAACAGGTTAGGAGCAATCTCCTAACCCGCGCTGTACTTCTGATATTAATGTTCTGCTCCGTGGAATAAGACCACTGGTGAGGTACTTGGCAGTGCTGGCGCAATGCTGACGATAGTGAGGACCAACAATAAAGAGACGGCAAATTTTTTCACAGAGACTCAACCCTTTCTTTGAAATTTATTATTTTCTCTTCAAAATCTTTAATCTGAGTAGCATCAGCACATGAACGTAATGATTCGAAGTATACTACTGCTTGTTTAAAGATTTTATCAGAGTTTGTGACCTCTGCAGAATCTAATAATTTCATGCTATATTTGATAGCTGTATTATAATCTTGAATTTTTGTTTTATATCTGATCATATTAATAAAAAAAGTTTCTTGGTAGGAATTTATTATAATTTCATCAGCAGCGGTATCCTCAAATTTTGAAATTCTATTAGAGAAAAGAGCTAAATGAGATTCAATGTTTAAATCAAAATTAGTAGCTGCCTTTAACAAAGTTATTAGTCCTGGTAGAACTTCTTTAGAGTTGGATAAAAGGAACGAAACATAGCGATCTATGAATTGAATATTTCCAGAAAGCACTTCTACTTCTAAAAGATTTGGTTCTGATATGTACTTATAATAGGCTACCTCATTTAATCCTTCAGCATCTAATCCCTTGAACCAACTCAAATCGCTATAAGCTTTAATGTAAGTTCGAGCTTTATCATAATTTTCAATTTCTTTGTGGGCTAGTCCCAACATAAGCAAGCTGTATCCATAATAATAAATTAAAGGTCGTTGGTGTTTTAGTTCCAGTTCATTATTATGTGTGTAATTATTATAAATTTGAGTTATTCGGTTGAAAAAGGTATCTGCTAGTTTTAGAAGATTGGGCCAGCTTTCAAAAGAATATATCATTTTAAGAACTTTTACGGCTGGATCAAGATCTAGAAGATTTATATCTAAATCTAAATCGATATTTCCATCCAACAGCCTCACCTGCCTTTATTTTACATAATATACCTGTATTATACAATGTAATCAATAGATGGTCAATTAAGTGCTCCATATAAAAAATAGATGATTAATAGGGACCAATAAAGTAAATCTATCCATTATTGCGCCATGATGTGTGCCTGGGTAAGCTTTGGCCCGATGGCACTGACACGTACTGCGTATGGCCAAAGTTTATTAAAAGAAAGTGAGGCGATCGGTGGAAATCAACTGTCTAGCGAACATATCGTCAGTTTGGGAGAGCCCGCGACCCATGCGGTCGCGCTCCCGTATTTCCGAGTTATTTTCGTCGAGGTATTGAAGTAACGGAAACGGAACGTTGGGCTGGTGAGGTTTGGTAGTAGTAGAATTACCGCTCTAGATGACCACATAAAAAGTCATATAGATTATGTAATGCTTCAAGAATAGCAGCAGCTACGACATAAACTAAAAGGTTGCTATTGATTAAATCATTTACCGTATTATGTTTTGTGAGTACAAACTGGAAGAATGTGTACATCGCAATTGTTGCATATGCAGCAACCTTGGAAATATTAAATAACTTATCAAAGATCATTAACAGTGCGTCCACCTCCTTAAGGAATAAATATTATCAATAAATACCTAATTTGAATATCTGTAAACAGAAGCCCAGAGCTGCTGGCAGAAGGCGGTTAAGCTCGATCCGGAATCGGCTGAGGCTAGGAGAGTCTGTCTAGCCTTCTACGTTTGGAAGATGTGACAACAGTTGCTCTACTTAATACACAGTACGAAGATACAGATCATTAAACGAGTAGGAGTATCCCTCCTCTCCCAAAGGCTATGACGAAGTAGACGCAAACTATTCATTTAGTTGAGCAACGTGAAAATATAGTAAATAAAAAGCCTACACCATAAAAATGTAGGCCCACCCATTAAAAGTTACTCTGTTACTAATTTTGAGAAAATGCTTAAATCAATAAACTTTCCTTTGGACTTTTCGCACTTTCTCATTGTTCCTTCGAATGTATAGTTTAACTTTTGCAAAACTCTTATGGAATTATTGTTTTCGGGTTCGACTTTTGCTTCTATCCTGTTGAAATTTAAAGTGTTGAACGCATAATCCATCAGAGATTGAATGGCCTCAGGAGCATATCCCTTGCCCCAATAATCTTTACTAATATCGTATCCAATCTCTGCTTTAACGTTTGAAGAATCTATAGAATTATAACCGCAGGAACCAATTATGCGATTTGATTCTAACTCGATTATGGAATAACGAATAGCTTTGCTTTTCAAAGACAGGTTATTAAGAATTTTAATCATTTCTACTGCTTGGCTTTCCTCAGTGAAACTATTGATATTCATAAACTTTGTAACCTCAGGATCAGACCAAATGTTAAACAAACTAGCAGAGTCAGATAATTTCATTTTTCTTAATTTTAGTCTTTTGGTTTGTATTTCTGTAATCAATATATTACCTCCATTATCTATTTGTTTTGGGGTTAAGATATCGATATCTGCGCATAGTTCAGTCCCTTCAATATTTAATTCAACACTATTATAACGTAAGAGTTTTTTTATGTCACAGTACGAAGATACAGATCATTAAAGGAGTAGGAGTATCCCTCCAAAGGTTATGACGAAGTAGCAGCCTATTGCGCATCAGGGAAGAGAAGGTCGTCGTTTTGATAACGAAATGATGTTTTTATCCTTATCATCACCATGGTCCGCATTTTCTTCTATCTCTTTTTTCTCATCGTGAAACTCAACAGGAGATTGGGCCGTGATGTAGTCAAATGGAGTGTAATTATTATTTGGTAATTTTCTTGTAAGGATTACCTTTACAATGATGATTCCTAATGAGAGATAGAAAATCGCGCCTACTCCAGCCAACATGAATAGTACTAATCTCATTGTTAACACCGCCTTTGTTTGATTTTATAATCAAATGTTAATATTTACAAGAATCAGGCTGCTGAGTACTATTCATTCGACTGAGATTTGATGCACAGTAGGAAATGCTTGGGCCACTAGATTTTACAAATGGTGGAACCTTCGAACATACGAATGAAGTGTAGCACAATAGTCATACCTACACATGAAATGATTTGACAGTTATAAATATTAATTACTTTAAAGCATCACAGAAAGGTTGTTTTACAGACACCATACTCATATGGATATCCGATCTCATCTTTAAATGTAACCTCTGCACCATATCGACAGATACTGCTCTTAGAGACAGAACCTTTAATGTTGTATATTTCATCTACTGTGCTTCTTGGTAATAAGATAGGTTTTTAGATATATCAGTTTCTAACGGTAAGACCAATTTTTATGTAGTTACTACATTGAATAATAATGGAAAGTTAAGTTTCAAACGAAGCATCAGCTACCCCTCAGAAGGCAGATCAACCTGAACCAGAACCATCTGATGTTCGCGCAATACTCACAATTACATTAATAACTGGTCTTGAAAAAGTCAGTGTGGCGGCGGTGCCCCGACTGCTGTATTTCTGTAACGTTTCCGCTTAATTGGCTTTGTCAGAAGCTTCATAGATTAGGCAACGAAGGGTCTGATCGGGATAGCGGAACTCCGCGATATAGCTACTTCCATCTTCCAACAACAGTTTAACATCCACCATTCCGCGTTTGTTGTTAAACTCGGTGTCGGTTAGATAAGCTTTGACAATGGTTCTTGTTTCTCCCTGTTTGTCCGTGATGACCTGCACGGCTTTATGAATCCAACTGGCATCCTTCTGGATGGTGCCGGCTGCGTCGTCGTCGATGGGAGTTCTCTTCAGTGCCAAATTAATGGCTGTCGTATCCTCTACGGCACCGGTTGTTGCATTAATCAACACATCATATTCCCAGAATACCTCGCCTGATCCGAGCAGGGTAAGATTCTTGTAAGGAGCAAAATGAACTGTCCAGGTTGGACGTTTGTTTAGTCCCAGCTCAATCAGCATTCCCGATGTTTTTAGCTTGGACACGTCGGCATCGAACAGCTTGCGCACACTGTCAGAGGCCAGTGCCTCAGCTTCAACCTGGCTGATTTTCTGAGGCTGAAGCTGAGGCACAGTCGGATTTCGTTTGGACACGAAGTAATTCACCCGGTAGTACCAGTCAATCAGCTGTAACAGTTCCTCATCAGTCATACTCCTCTCCGGGTAGGTGTACGTATTGGTTTCTAAATCTAGATACATATCTGCTTGTCCAGCCTTTAACGGCAGCTGCTGCTTGGGGCGGAGGCCGTCATACACATACTTATCGTCCAACACTTGTCTGCGGTTGATTTCGGATTCGGTTTGTTCCCGACCTGAAATATGGGGATCTTCTGCCTTGTCTATAAAGTCATAGATTTGCTGGATTTGCGCCGCTGTCATCTGTTGATACAGGTCTTGTTGTATGGTGGACACCGGCGCCGGCGCCTCCACCTTTAGCACGGGTATCGTGCTTTCGCTCAAAGCCAGCCGGTTACTGCCCTGAATTGACGAACTGTTCTTGGCGAAAACTACGGAATTCATCAGGCTGGGGACGATCAGAGCACTGGCTGCAAGCACACCAGCTGAAAACAGGATAACAACTAATGTAGCGAACCGCTTTTTCTTGTTCAATCGGATTACCTCCATTGGGATCTAAGATGATGAATCTTTATACATCTTAACACCAAGTTATTATAGAATTAGGAGGATAGTTGTTATGGAGTTGTAAAAAGATCGGATACTTCCCCTCCACCAAGGACAGTCAGGAGTTAATCTCAATTTTGTCCACGTTCTTCTTCAAGAGCCACAGCTACAATGCAAGAAGTGTCTTTACAATAAAAATGTGCCAGAAGCGGGAAGTGTTTACTTAGTATCGTATTTACATCGATGTGATTAGTCATAACTTTTCACCTAATTGTAAGTATGATTCGTGGGATAATTACATGAACAACAATAAAGTTATTAAGAAGGACTTTAAAGCAGAAAAACGATTGGTTGCGAAGAAATAGATAGTTCGGAGAACAAGGAGTTTTTGTACTGATGAACAATAAAGATTTTCAATACAGAGAGACATACTTTATTGTGGGGAATCCAGCAACTCTATGGATACTCATACTTGGATTGGTTTCGTTTGGAACCAGATCCAATAGGTCATCTTATGGATTATGGTGGGATTGTAGAGGGGGATACACCGGATCTATTAAACTTGCTGGATCCCATTTTGTTTGGGAGTGATTTGAATTTAGAGCATGCATTAAATAACCTACGATATCACACTTCTTTAATTCGTTTGATCGCCCAAGAAGGAAAAGAAAATAAACCACTCTTAGTTCTTATTGTGAAGTAACCTGAAGAGTCGCTCTCCTGACAAAAACCAACATATGTCTCTCCACTGACTAAATGTATTTGTAGTTGTAATTCTGTTTCAATTGCGTGAAAAATCAGTGTGAGATTCATATTAAAGCCCCCTTGCATAAGATGATTATATTCATAAAATACCCACTTCATTGTTAATGAACGCAAAATAGTTGACAATTGACAATGTTGTAATATTTTAAGCGTGATTTTGGCATAAGCATGTCTATAACAAATACCCCGTCAATCACTTAAGGTTGATGGGGTATTTGTTATATTGATGAAAACTAACGATCCTTACCAGTGTTATAGAGCAGCATATATACTTCCCAATGAATTATATTAAGTTTATACAGTAAATTTTAATTCCTTTAGAATGATATTCAGGTGATTCCTAACGGATTTGTTTAATGGTTGTAAAGGCAAGGGAAGACTAGGACTTTTATTAAGCCAATTATTTCAGCAGCTGCTGAAATCACTCGAAGGCTACCGTAGCGATCGGTTCTAGTAATGTTGAAAGGTGTGGTGCTTCTTCTAAATGGCCACTTTGAGTCATTCTTGTGATATCTAGACATAACCTCGGAAATAAACCACCTAGCACTGAGTACCATAAGTCACAACCTGCACTCAAGCCTGGATATGCGGATGGATTCCCGCTTATTCCAAACGTAACATGGAGTGGAATAACAGCTCTGAGTTTTTCTACACGTAACTTGGCTTTATCAGATTCTGATGGTATGCCGGGAATCTTAATGGAACAAACATTAGGTAACCTAGCAATTCTGCTGTGCAGCTCATCACTGAAATGGAAATGTGAAGTGCCGGGATTATCATAAACACAAAGTGGAATGGAGAGTGAACTTGTCACCTGCTCGTATAGAAAAAACACCTCTTCATCTGTTAGTGCCTGATAGGAGATAGGAGCCAAGAGTACTGCACTTGCCCCAGCTTGTTGTGCATCTTCCGCTAATCGAAGTACTTCTGAAGTTCGAATCGCACTTATGCTTGTCATCACGGGAATCCCTTCAGCAGAACTAACAGCAAGCTCAAGGACACGCAAACGCTCCCCTCTACTAAGAGATACGCATAGTTACCAGTTGATTCCAGTACACCAATTGAGTCTACTCCTGCCTTTACCAATTCTTTAATAAAAAAAGGGACCAATTTTAGAGGCTAGGTGTTGTTAGAAATTATGAGTTGCCACGTTTGTCCCGTAGCGATTTAGATTCAGAACAAACATAAAATAACCTGTCAAGCTTATGCCTGAAGGGTCTATTAGTGCTTATACGATAAACTCTGTAAATACTGGGCTTCGAAGCATGCCAGATTTGGTCCAGTTCCTCATTCTTACCTTTGCTTGTAGCCGGGACTCCAGATGTACAAACTCCGTATCCTTACCTTTGTATATCAAGATATCAAAGATGGCGTAATACGCTGGGAGTGTCCCAGTGAGTTGAGTTATTTTATCAGTTCGTCTCGCTTGAAATCGGCTCATAACAGATTCAAAATCGGATACTCACAGTACGAAGATACATGGACAGAGAGGGTTAATAGCCCTCCTCTCACAAAGGTTATGACGTAGTAGATACATATTGCGACATGAAAAAAGATAAAAATGCTTATGCATCCTTATCTTTTTCAAGTAATTCTATTATTCTGTCTAATTTTTTCTCTATGCTACTAGTTTTATCTGAAACCTTGTTTTTGGTTCCATAATCACCTTTTAACAGTAAAACCAAGGGAATTGCCAAAACAAATGCCAACGGTATTAAAAAAAAATATTGCAAGATAACACCTCATTAAAAGTTTTTATTTAATTATAACAAATTTCAAAAAAAAAGACTCTCTCCCACAAGGAGGATATAAGAGATAGTTTGGCTGTACTGAACTTATAAAGGGGATGGATAATCTTCATTTCTTACCCATTAAAGATATACCATAGTAATCCATAAGCTATTCCGAAGTAAGCAATCACACCCAGTAAAGAGATGGATAAAAGAATAGTGATAACTTTCTTACCGTTCATAAAATTCACCTCTTATTTAATACATCACGGAATGAGGGAGGAACTGACGTCAATGTGGATTGAAATTATTTTTGCTTTTATCGCTATCCTATCTTTTATTTCAGCAGCTGACAAAGAATCTATTCTTTACAAGCAACGTGGCATGCACATGGCAGCAATATGTGTTGCTTCAATTATCGCACTAGCTGCAGACGTTATTTTTTCATAAAACCCAAATTTGAGAGGAGTAATTATAAATGAAAGTTCTGATAGCAGCACATTTCAATAAGCAAACGAAGGATTCCAAAAAGGAACTTTTATAGTTCCACGTAAAGGGTGATAAATCCTCTGAAAACTCTTATGAATTCTACCGGAAGGCTGGATCTGATGTAGTCTTGGAAATCGCTGAATCTCAAATGAGCATCGAGGAGTTCCGAGGTGATGACGATGAAGAGGATCGTGAGGAGTCAAGAGAAGGCGTACGAGGAAAGGTTAATCCAGACGGTACGATTGAATTGGAAGACAAGGATCAACTCACTCTGGAGGAGGTAGCTGCTGCAGGAGATAAGAATGATCCGGTAATCCTTGAAAATGATGATAATCTGCCGTTTTAAGATGCTACACGCTCCGGCTTCGGTCGGGGGATTCTTTTACAGTGAGGTGATAGCAGGTGCAACAAAGCTTCCTGCCAGAGATAGATAGAGAACGGACGCAAGCTGCGGTTGAAGCGGCTTTTGATAAGTATCGAGAGAATAAATTCCTAACTTTTGAGGAACGCGAAGCAGCCACGACAGCAGCATGGTCAACTACTCCGAGAAGCGACACGGGAACAACTTCGGACCAAACCGCGAATATTGCCATACACAATGTTGATAGTTTAGCAGCACGTAAGGAGTACTGTGAGAGAATTGAAAGGATTGTAAATAGGCTTCCACGAATGGAATCATTTTTGATTAAAGAAAGATATATAATAACCGAATTTGATTACATCACGGATCAGAAGATATAGGCAAAGCTTCCCGATGACACTCCGCCCAAAGCATGTAAAGGAAATAATGAAATTGAGTCAAGCTAAGTTATATGAGTTTTTAGGGGACGCACCATTTCATGTTGCAAAAGCAGGAAGGGAATTATATATCAATAAAGCGGTATTTAGGAATTGGCTAGAGGGTAGAAGTGATGATATTTTCCCGGAGGACCTAGCGAACTGATATGAAAAGCAAATAACGATTCGTATCAAATTCGTATCATGAAGGATTTCAATAGAATGATAAGTGAATAGAAAACAAAAAAAGCCTTGAATATCAAGGCTTTCACGTATAGGACGGATGGGGTTCGAACCCATGACCCCTACCCTGTCAAGATAGTGCTCTCCCGCTGAGCTACCGTCCTGCGACGAAATTTATAATACCATATGAGAGAGTAGGATGGCAATTCTTTTTTATAATCAATATAGATGTAGAGTGGTGTTTTCTCTTATCTCCTCCGACTAAGTAGTTAATAGCTAGAAAGGGGATGACCCATCATCCCCCTGCACCGAGTCAGATAAAAAACGGGAGTAGAAATAGACTGCTTATTCCGAAAAAAGGGATACGGCGTGGATAGAAGCGGCGTCTTGGGTAAAAGCCGGGCTGGAACCCGAATTGTCTATAGTTCGACTGCTCGGCAGGCATTCCGTTCATACGATCGACCATTTCATTGCTGGGAACCGCAAGGGTGATATAGTTCTGGTCCACGTGAGCGATGAAGCCGTCAAAGGATTGACCATCAGTCGTTACTATACCTACATATTTATTCATGCAATTCCAAGCGACCTGTTGATGAAAATTTGTATTTGATTCCATGGATATCCTCCTCGAATGTTTCAATCCTGATAACAGTCTATGGTCCTTAGCCTACAACGTTCACGGCGTTTGCCTATATGTAGGAAGGTTAATTTTCAGGGATAATCCCTGAGGAGGATTCGATTAGTTCTTTAATCAATACACATGCTTGTACTGTACTTTCTAATCAGTATTATTCTTGGAGTTATTGGAATGAGCTTCAATGGAGTAGATAACTTCTTTTTTGCCAGTAAGAGGGGAGTCATTTATAAAATACAGTTTGTCACCGCTCCGCTTTATGAATTTCAAAGTATCTCCTTTAAAAGGAACATCGTTATTTTCCGCGTATTCCTGATCCTTTGCTGTGAGTAGCTCCTTATACAAAAGGGTTCGCTCGCCTGTTTGGCGGTCGATTAAGGTAAGCAATCCATTCTGATTTCCACGAAGCAGTATGATTTCTTTATCAATGCCTTCTACATAGTAAGCATCTTCCTCGCCACCCAGCTTTACAAGATCAAGAGTATCTATTACATTGCCCGTGCCGTCTTGGATGAAACGTAAGGTATTACCATCATGCAAGATTAGGTTGCCATCATAAGGTTTGAAATCCGCATCTCCTCTGAACTGGTAGGCGAATGTGGCCTTGCGTAGTAATGCACCATTTTTGAATATGAGTGTGATTTCGCGTGTATTAATATGAGGCTCTCCATAGGAATCAATAATCTTAATGACTAGCAGCCCCCCCGCCGTTTTCTCGATCTTCATTCCTGCCCAGTCAAAGTTTGTTTGGAGTGAAGTGAGTTTTATCACCGTATCCTTGCCTTGTGAGACATATAAATCACCATTAGCTTTGACCAACGTATAGGTGCGCCCTCCAGAGGATTCTGTGAAAACATTGAAGGTTTTCAGATCATCTGCTAAAAGTGTGTTCGTTGTGGAGTCCAGACGGAGATGGCTGCCTTCGAAAGCCTTAACGATAAAACGCGCCGGCACATATATCCCATCTTCTTTGGATTTAAAAGGTATTCCTCCTAGATCTACCGCTTTCCCGTCAAGGACTCCAGTTTGACTCCCGATTCGAACAGCAAAACTTTTAGTCCAGCCTTTGAACAGAGCACGTTTGCCGGATTTATCCCAGTCCATTTTTAAGCCAGCTTGCTCAGCGATCCCCCGAACATCTACGTAGATTACACCATTTTTGAGCAGCGCAGGTCCGCCAATGTTTCCGCCTGGAACGCCAAATTGGTAGTATACTTGCGAAGTATTAGCAAAGGAAGCTTGGGCGAGCGCAGGCGACTCCGATACAGTTAATGAAGAGCTTGCTGACACGGTGGCAGGGAGTAGAAGTGTTGAGAGCATTAAGACGGATAACCAAGCTTTGGAGTGAAAAGAGAGCATATGAACCAACCCTTTCTTTATCTGGCAGTAAAATTTATCCAAGATAGTTGGTTTGACGCTGAAACGTTTCTAAAAGTTGCATCGTATACATTCGGAAGGACTCTTTGTTGAAATACTAGTAGTTTTTTTAAAATTGAAAGATAAAGGAGCTTGTGATCTTGCCGCAAATGCAAAATGAGCAGAAAAAGAATACTTCTACTCCGCTGAAATGGTTGGGGGGCGGAGCCGCTATGCTCCTGTTAAAAGGAAAGGCGATTTTGTCTCTGCTGAAAATAGGTAAAATTGCCGGGCCGTTAATTTCCATGATGGTTTCGATAGGGGCATATGCTTTAATTTATCCGTGGGGGTTTGCCATAGGTATCGTCCTGCTTTTGCTTGTTCATGAATTGGGACATGTTATAGCCGCTAAGCGCATCGGGCTACCCGTCAGCGCTCCGCTATTTATTCCTTTTTTAGGCGCGTTAATTACTATGAAAAAACATCCGCTGGATGCGAAGACAGAAGCGTATGTAGCTTTTGGCGGACCGATTCTGGGTACTATTGGGTCTACTGCTGTTTTTGGAGCGGCATATTATATGGATAGTCCGCTTCTTTATTCCCTGGCTTATATAGGCTTTTTGCTTAATTTGATTAACCTGCTGCCAATCCATCCGCTAGACGGTGGACGTATCGCTACCGCGGTTACGCGCTGGCTGTGGCTTGTGGGTCTGGTCGGTGGCTTAGCTATAATCGTTTACTTGCGTTCGATTTTGTTCTTTATCATCTGGGCAATGTTTGCTTACGATCTGTATAACAAATTTGTGAAAAGACGTAACAACAACCGGCCGCAGTCTGTGACTAAGGGTTTCTTAATTCCAGTGGAGCCCTTGAGAGAGGCGGGTTACATGATTCCAGGAGCTGAGCATCGCCGGGATTTACCTTTTACCACCTACAGTGATCTAGAGAGACAGCAGTATGTTGTGGTGAGATGGGATCAGCTGAATTATTATGGCAAAGCTACACTGCCACAGCAATGTATTATTGAAAAGGTAAGAATTTCGCAGCTGGAGCAAGTAACGTTAGAGAATGGTCTTCATTTAAAAATGCATTGTGACATCAGCTATACAGTCCATGATAATGATAAGTATTACGATGTACCAGCCAGTACACGTTGGAAATATGGGACAGCTTATTTTGTTTTAGCAGGCTTTCTGGTTGGGATGATGTATTTAGTCCATTTGGTTGGAAACGTCAATCTCTAAGAGGGCAACTGGAATGAATAGCTCCTATTGTTTATAAAGCTCCTGAATCGTCAAAGCTGTAGTGAGTATAACTGCAGTTGCGGTGAAAGGAGCTTTTTTAATGTCTAAAATTGTGAAATGGGAAGTCGGCGTTTGCCTAGTGTTACTACTGGGTGTAGTGGGTTGTTCTACGGCGAAACCCACAAAAGTTATGGAAATCAATGAGATGACCAATCTGGATGGCAAATCAAAAAGTCAGTATCCTCCGTTATCACCTGTGATGAAAGACGTATATAACCGTTCGATCCCTGAAGAAGTATATTCTGTGGATTAGTCTACTGAGAGGTTACGGATTCCATATGTAGGCTTTTCTTTCTAGTCATTATTTTATATAATAGACAACTATCGTTGGCTACATAGAGAGAGGAGTTTGCAACTAACATGGCGGCAGAAATCTTACGGGTAACTACAGAGGAACAGCTTCAGATGGGGCTGGATATCCGCACTAAAGTATTTGTTGAGGAACAAAAGGTACCAGCCGAGGAAGAAATTGACGAATACGATGCCATCAGTCCGAATGCGCACCATATTCTGATTATAGATGAAGGGGTACCTGTAGCAACGGGGAGATTGATCTATTACAAAGCAGGTACTGCTAAAATGCAGCGCATCGCCGTATTGAAAGACTATCGGGTCAAAGGATACGGACGTGTCTTGTTGCTGGCTATGGAAGAGCTTGCTCGGGAGCTTGGACTGGAAGCTTCAATTTTAGATGCTCAGTGTCAGGCAGAGAATTTCTATAAGAAACTCGGCTATGAAGTTATTTCTACGGAGCCATTCTATGATGCAGGTATATTACATGTACGGATGCAAAAAATGCTTTAAAGATTGGCGCACATAATTATTGGACTCTTTACGCAAGCTAGGATGTGCCGAATGATGGCAAATCCAAGTGCAAGGGGCGAGCTAAAGTGCCAAATAACGAACGAGAATCTTTCGTAGCTGTTCAAAAAAATGGGGATGGCGATTTGACAAGCTTCCAGACCTCTACAGGACGTGTGCTGGCGTATGACCAAGCCCTGCAAGAAGTACAGGCCGGAAATATTGCCGGAGTGAACGCTTTTAAAGGTAAGGATGGAGAAACTTATATCCGCGGAGATGCGGATGGAGATCCAACTAACAATCTGGATAATTTGCCGACATTTTCATAGTTCAACACGAAAAGCCGTACATACGTCAACAGACGTTTATGTACGGCTTTTTTTTATATGCAAAGATCAGAACTTATAATTCACATGCTGCTCTAAAAATTCCATCTCCCCTGTAAGTCCGACGAAATCTGGTTGTTCATCGCTATAATGCATGAGCTTGATCCGTTCGCGAACATCTTTAGGCAGAGACATCAGCTCTTCCAGCGTAGTGTGAACAACGCCTGTTCCGCCTAATTGGCAGTCATGCAGGATGATCCGGATCCCGCGCTCCCGCACAAGGCTAATCAGTAGATCCGGCTGAAAGGTCATGTCCGCACTATAAAAAATCTCGTTATTTATTAGAAGGGAATAACTGTTTTTGCCGGGAATATGCGGTGTTTGTACGATCTCTAATGAAAGAGTAGGAGAGAGGTTGTAGGTAATTTCAGGCTGCAAGGGCTTAACTTCGAAGATATCAGATAAGGAAGATACAGCATCTTCTTGGTACAAGCCTCCCTTTAATGTATTGTTCCACAAGGGCTCTATAAGTGTCTCAGGAAGCAGCAAGGTCATTTTTTTACCGTGCACATGCTTTAAGGTTAGCGCAAGCTCTTCCAGCCCTCCAACGTGATCCGCATGAATATGTGTAATGAGCGTAGCATTTACGTCATTGAAGGATTTTCCAAGTCTATGCATGGCAAGCGGGGCTGTTATCCCGCAATCAATCAGCAGGGTGTAATTTTCATCTAGCAGCAAGCCATTGTTGTTAAAATATTTTTTCGCAAAAGCATTGCCTGTCCCTAGCATTTGTAGGCTTAGACTCATAAGAAAGAACCCTCCTGAAATCGGTTATAGCTAATGTTTCTGCTTCGAATAAGACCATAATATCATTTTTCGCAAGATCAATGAAATATTTACCTAAAATTAGCGCAACTTGCTGAAACAAAGTAAGTATATATTAACAGCATGAATTATCTGGAGGGTCTCAAATGAATAGATGGAAAAAAATCACTTTGTGCGTGTTTGCTTTTTCCTTAATGGGTGGCTCATTATTATTCGCCGATTCCGTTAATCAGAAAATTAGAGTATGGAGCAACGGAAAAGAAATTGTAGACGGCGGTTATCTAATTGATGGAAAAACGTACATTCCTGCTAGAGAAACAGGCGGGGTTGTTACTTGGGACGGTTCTGGGAAAGTTACGATTCTTAAACCTAATGTCCATATTGTACTTTTTAAAGGGGATACGGTTTTTGGCAATGTCAACGTAGGCAAGCTGAAAATTAAGATATTAACACAGGTAGATAGCCTGACTGAAGAGATTTCAGCTGTGAAAGTAGCCATGACAGATCCGTCTGGTAACGTTAAGGATATTCAGTCGCAGGTGCTTGAAGGCTCACAGAAGGATAATTTCTGGTTTCCAACCTCTGAGTTTACTTATGACTTTAAAGAAGCGGGCAAATATCGGGTAGGCTTCTATATTAAGCCATCCAAAAATGCAGATTACGTACTTGTGTCGGAGAAGGTAATTACAGCGTTAAATTAGGTGTTCTAAATTGACCTGAACTAATCTAACGTGGTACGATACCAGATGTAGGATAATACAATTCAAAGTGAGGTATTACAATGAGCGATCACAAACATGAGCATGGTGAAGCATGCGGTTGCGGGCATGATCACGACCATGAGCACGAGGAGTTTGTGCTGACCTTGACGAACGAGCAGGGCGAAGATGTGGAAATGGTGCTTGTAGAAACGTTCGACATAGGCGAGAAATTATATGCTCTGTTGTTAGAGCGCGAGAATCCAGAAGCAGACGGCATTATTCTGCGTATGGAAGAAGAAGACGAAGAAATGGTATTGTATAATATCGAAGATGAAGAAGAATGGAAAGCTGTTGAAGAAGCTTACAACAATCTGCTTGCTCAGCAAGAATAGATTCTAGCGACTAAACTTAAGCTGTTCTATGTGAATGGGACAGTTGATGCTTATATACAGAAACCCGATACTCATTATGGTATCGGGTTTTTGTATAAATGATTGAAGTTTTTTAGGAAAAGATGGATCTTAGGATATAGGATCGGCTTCAACAATCACCTTAACATTAGTGATGCTGCGGTCCTCAGGACCTTTAACCGGCAGACCGATTTCGACGTGGTCGATAATGTAGTCGATATTATCCTGAGTAATGACTTCGCCAGGGAGGAGAATCGGTATCCCCGGTGGATATACATAGATAAACTCTGCAATGATGTACCCGGCAGATTCGCGGAACGGAACTAACTGAGTGTCAGCATAAAAAGCATCTCTTGGAATCAAAGCAAGCTGCGGGATTTCTGGAACCTGAACCTTCAGTTCATAGATTTCACCCTTGCTATAATGGATGGCGGACAACACCCGCAAAGCAGCTAATAATTTATCTACTGATTCTTGAGTATCACCTGGGGTAATAAGGCAAAGAATATTATACATGTCACTCAGTTCAACTTCGATGTTGTATTTCTCACGCAGCCAGTTTTCGGTTTCGTAACCTGTGATCCCTAAATGGCGAACATGAATGTTAAGTTTGGTTGGATCTAGATCGAAAGTTGCTTCAGTTCCAAGTATTTCTTTACCAAAGCTGTACAAGCCTTCGATAGTGTTAATGGTCTCGCGTGCGTAGTTGGACAATTGGATCGTTCTTTCCGCCATTTCATGTCCGTTCAGCGCGAGATTACGTCTAGATGTATCGAGAGACGCCAATAAAATATATGAGGTTGATGTTGTTGTCAGCATGCTCATAATGGTCTGCACCCGTTGTGGGTTAATCAGCCCAGTCTTCGCATTTAGATTCAGTACCGAGCTTTGCGTCATGGAACCACCAAGCTTATGCACACTAGTGGCAGCTATGTCCGCACCGGCCTGCATGGCCGATACCGGCAGATCCTCATGAAAATGAATCAGTACTCCATGTGCCTCGTCCACCAGTACGGGTACCCCGTAACGGTGAGCCAGGTCGACAATCGAACGCAGGTCGGCACATACGCCGAAGTACGTTGGATTGATAACTAGAACTCCTTTAGCGTCTGGATGACGCTTTAACGCTCGTTCCAGCGCACTGGTGGTTATGCCGTGATCTATCCCGAGATTCTCATCCTGTACAGGCGAGACGAACACAGGCTTGGCTCCGGAGAAGATAATGGCCGACATTACGGATTTATGAATGTTACGCGGCACAATTATTTTTTCACCCGGTGAGCAGACAGAGAGGATCATCGTCATGATGGCATTGCTCGTGCCCTGTACGCTAAAATACGTATAGTCGGCGCCGAAAGCCTTCGCAGCCAGCTTTTGAGCCTCCTGGATTACGCCAGTTGGCTGATGTAGATCATCAAGCGGTGCGATGTTGATTAGATCTATGGATAGAGCGTTATCGCCGATAAACTCACGGAATTCGGCATCGGTTCCTAGCCCCTTCTTATGCCCGGGAATATGAAATTGAACTGGATTGCCGGCGGCATGCTTTTTTAGAGCTGTGAAGAGGGGAGTACGGTGTTGATTCATTTAATGCTGTCACAACCTTTCGCGAATAGTTAATTTTTAAGGCAAGCATCAGTATAACAAAACAATCTTCAGAATACTAGGATTTGGATGTGATAGAATGTCCACGAAAGCTGAACAACGGATGAATATTAGTTTAGCATCACCATTTATTGTGGAGATGTGGGTAATTATTTTTTTAGTTGAATTTGTTAAAGGTTCGCTGCTTGTTGCCTTGTTGCCAGTGTATATGGAGAATATACTGGGCCTGTCGGTGACAGTAGTGGGATTCGCTTTTGCCCTACAGTATTTGGGGGACAACGTCTTCCGCAGCCCTTCAGGCTGGGTTATGGAGCGCATAGGGTTCCGCTGGACGATGACAGGTGCATTGTTGCTGATTCTAGTAGCCATTGGCTTGATAATCTATGCCAAAACGGCCGTTGCGTTATCCATCGCCTGTCTCATTCTTGGGATCGGGACATCTCCGCTTTGGCCATGTGTGATGACCGGAATTACCGAACTCGCCGGATCAACCAAAAGCGGCAGCAGTGGTGCGGCCATGGGCGCTGTTGAGATGGCCTCTCTCGCAGGAACAGGAATCGGTCCAATTGTTGTGAATTTTTTAATGGATCAGGGTGGACAGAGTTATCATGTGGCTTTTCTGGTCTTGTTAGGTTGTGCTGCCGCTGTAGTTGTAGTAGCCCTTTTCTTACCTAAACGAATCTCTTCCAGCGGGTCTCATGCTGTCGTGAGGGACATGCATGGACTTGGCGGAGCAATGGATCGTAAAAAGCTTAGTCCGATAGAAAGTATAAAAAGAACGCTGCATCAGGTGAGAACTACCCTGAAAGTCAGCAGATGGCTGTACCCGGCGTTGTTCCTACAAGCCTTCGCCATTGGCTTGATGACGCCTGTAGTTACCTTGTTTGCACGTACAGAGCTGCATGTTAGTCCCAATCAATTCAGTTTGCTCCTCATCGCAGGGGGAGGGATTACAGTTCTTGCACTTATTCCCGCAGGCAAGCTGGTGGACCGCATAGGGACAACGGTGTTTCTGAATATAGGTTTTTTGTTAGCTGCCTTTTCACTGGCCTTTTTCTCTCAGGTTCGCTGGCTGCCACTTGCCTTTATCGCGGTGGCACTGGTCGGTATAAGCTACGCGCTTATCCTCCCGGCATGGAATGCCTTTCTGGCTAAGCAAGTACCTAAGGGAGAACGAGGGACGGTCTGGGGGTTGTTCCTGACACTCCAAGGATCAGGAATGGTAGCGGGGCCAGTTTTGTCAGGAAGATTATGGGATCATGTAGGACATGGTGTCCCATTCCTGGCAAGTGCCATTGTAATGCTGCTGCTCTTCGGGCTGCATCTGCTTATTGTGCATAGAACGAAACAGAAATTTAAGACTAGCTGAGGAAAATAAAGAGCCGCTGATAACCGAAGAATGATCCGGTATATCAGCGGTTTTTTTAGAAAATTAGAAGGATATAAGATATAACGGAAGTAAGTTTCGAAGGTCTTCTGTATGACACTGTGCAGCTGAAGGACTAGAACGTCTATGCTCCAAAAGGACTAAAAGGCATTAAAATTCTCGCTCAGCGTTTGGAGAAAGGCTGTTGCGGGTAAAAATAGTCAATAAACCAAGTTACCGCTACATAAACTGAAGTATAAAATAAGATTAAGACGAACGCAAAAAGGAAGTTAACTCAAGAAGAGGTCCGGCAGCCATGATTACTCTGGAATTGAACTAATGAAGGCTGGCTTTACAGATGTGAAGCTGTTAGGGGGGAGTGCCGTGAACAAAAACGACGAGGTGGAATATTGTAACCTGGAACTGCGGTTCGACAGACAGCATATCCAGGACCTGATCAAGGATTTGATTCAAGAAGGTTATTCCCTATATTGGAGCGAGAATGAACAGGTCTTTGTGATTTCGGTCCGTACGGGTCGTAAGTTAGTGAAATTGCGGTTTCAAAGGATTAAGGACGGCTATAAGCTTGTGGGCGATTATATGATCCGTGATGCTCGCTTGTCAGAGTGGATGGAGAAATTAATTGGGGATATGCGCGGGCATGCTATCGTTAAGCGTTTCCGGGATCGGCAGATTATTATTGAAAATATTCTGTTTGGCGAAGTGATTCGCCTGGTTGAAATTTCTGGTTATCAGCAGCGTGTGTTATATCAGAAGGGACCTATGCTCACAGATGAGGAGCTGACAAGACTCTTTTATTCTATTGAAGGGGAAGAACGGGTTCGCCAGCGGAGAATTGAAGTTGATGAACAGTTGGATCGGTTAAATGATGCATTAAAGGCTGGAGATACGGTTCGCGCGGACAAATGTCGAGCTGAGCTTGCCTTTTTGACCAAGGAATTGTTTATGTTAGAATGGTAAGCAAGTGCCGGGCAAATGTTCTTTCAAGGCACCCTGTTCATCGGGGTGTCTTATATTTGTATTGGAACTTGCAGACAGGGGTTCACTTCTTGCGTTAAAAACGTTAAAATAGTCATTGTGATCATTTCTTGGTCTGAATTTGTCAATGAAATTGATCTCTATTCGCAGGGCAGGCTTTGCTGTCTCTGATAAAGGGTGGTATTCTTATACTGCGAGAAATGGATTTCACAAAAATATAGGGTGCAAAGGGTGGAGGACCAGATGGCAAAACAACAAATCGGCGTTATTGGCTTGGCGGTAATGGGCAAGAATTTGGCTCTAAATATCGAAAGCAAAGGTTTTTCCGTATCCGTATTCAACCGCTCCCCGGAGAAGACACATGATCTTCTTGCTGAAGCGGAAGGTAAAAACCTCGTAGGCACATTTTCTGTTGAAGAATTTGTAGCTTCGCTGGAAACACCGCGCAAAATTCTGATCATGGTTCAAGCTGGTAAAGCTACTGATGCTACCATCGAGCAACTGCTGCCGCATCTTGATCAAGGCGACATCATTATCGACGGAGGGAATGCTTACTTCCCTGATACAGTTCGTCGTAGTAAAGAGCTGGAAGAAAAAGGTTTCCGCTTTATCGGTACTGGAGTTTCCGGTGGTGAAGAAGGTGCTCTTAAAGGTCCTTCGATTATGCCAGGTGGTCAAGAAAGTGCGTATAAACTTGTAGAGCCTATCCTAACGGCAATCTCAGCCAAAGTGGACGGAGAGCCTTGCTGTACATATATCGGACCTGACGGTGCAGGACACTATGTTAAAATGGTGCACAACGGTATCGAATATGGTGATATGCAATTGATCTGTGAAGCTTATCAGTTGTTGAAAGATGTTCTAGGTCTGGATGCAAAAGAACTTCACAATATTTTCAAAGAGTGGAACAGCGGCGAGCTCGACAGCTACCTGATCGAGATCACTACTGATATCTTTGCTCAATATGACGAAGAAACCGGCAAACCTATGGTTGACGTTATCCTTGATTCCGCTGGCCAAAAGGGTACTGGTAAATGGACAAGCCAAAGCTCACTAGATCTTGGTGTACCTCTGTCCATGATTACCGAATCCGTATTCTCCCGCTTCCTGTCTGCTATGAAGGATGAGCGCGTAGAAGCAAGCAAAGTGCTTAACGGACCAGAAGCAATAACATTTGAAGGCGACAAAGCCGAATTCATCGAGAACGTGCGTAAAGCATTGTTCGCGAGCAAAATCGTATCCTACGCGCAAGGTTTCGCTCAACTTCGCGTAGCTTCCGACGAATATGGTTGGGATCTGAAATATGGCGAGCTGGCTAAAATCTGGCGCGGCGGCTGCATTATCCGTTCCCGTTTCCTACAAAACATCACAGATGCTTATGAGAACAATGCAGAGCTTAAGAATCTGCTTCTTGATCCTTTCTTCAAGAATGTTATGGATAATTACCAATCTGCATGGCGTAAAGTCATTGCTTCTGCGGTAACTTTGGGTGTTCCAGTCCCTGGATTCTCCAGCGCATTGGCTTACTATGACAGCTACCGTACAGAACGTTTGCCTGCTAACTTGCTTCAGGCTCAACGTGATTACTTTGGCGCTCACACCTTCAAACGTGTGGACAAAGAAGGCGTCTTCCACCACAACTGGATGGCAGCAGAATAATCTAATTGACTGAATGACAAGCGGCCCGGACGGCTTCACCAGAAATGGGGAGCCTTTCGGGTCTTTTTTTACTGGAAGAAGCGGATTGTCTAATGTTTTGACCCTGTGTTATGATATGACAAATATCGCGGTTGGAGGATAGTCATGGCTGGGGATACAGAAGAACTAAAAACGATGAGTCAGGAAGATAAGAACAAAAACATTATTTTAGTAGGGATGATGGCGACTGGTAAGTCAACTGTTGGTGCTATTTTGGCCGAGGAGCTGGGCTATGAGCTGGTTGATTTGGATCATGTCATTATTGAGACTGAAGGCAGAAGCATTGCAGAAATCTTCGCAGAAGATGGTGAGGAATACTTTCGAAGCGTAGAAACTGCGGTTCTTAAGCAAATGCTAGAGTCTGAGAATAAATTAATATCCACTGGTGGTGGCGCGGTATTGGCGCCGGGGAATACAGCCTTAATGCTGAGTAAAGGGCATGTGGTTGCGCTAACGGCAACTGAGGAAGAGATTATTGCACGTGTTAGCGGGGATCAGAATCGTCCGCTGCTCGCCGGCAATGCAGAAGAACGGGTCAGACGAATCATGGAAGATCGCCAGGATGCATACCTATTCGCGCATTACACGGTCGATACAACGGGACTGACTGCGGCAGAAGTGTCGCAACATATTTTAATGCATTACCGCGGTTGAGCTTTTAAGAGAGTGTCTCATTCCATTCAATCATACCACCGCTAAGGTTCGCAGCGTTATAACCAAACTGCTGTAGATATTCGCAGACACGTTGGCTGCGGGCACCGGAACGGCAAATGAAGATCACTTTGGCGTCGCTTGGAATATCCTCAGTACGGTGTGGAATTTCTCCCATAGGGATATGTTGTGCACCTGGAATCATCCCAGAGGCCACCTCTTCGTCTTCGCGAACATCGATGAGTACAAGGTCTTCACCTGTCTCTATACACTGCCGTAATTCTTGCGGTGTGATTTGTGGTACATTATGCATGGGTTTGACCTCTTTTCATCAGAAGAATGGTTTAATGATAACACAAGAACAGAATACCCTGTCAAACGAGCATTACATACCCACTACATCTACTAAGGAGAGTTTATATTATGGACGTTATTGTTAGGCCAACGCCATCTCTGCAAGGAGAATTTGGAGCCCTCTCTTCCAAAAACTATACGACACGTTATCTGCTGGTTGCGGCATTGTCTGAAGGAGTAAGTACGATTTATCATCCTGCACATAGTGAGGATAGCGACGCGATCCGTCGCTGCATAGCAGATTTGGGTGCTGTGCTTACAGAGGATGAGGAAAAGATTGTGATTCAAGGCTTCGGACGTCATCCAAAAGACGTTAAAGAACTTAATGTAGGAAATGCCGGAGCGGTGCTGCGTTTTCTTATGGCTGTGGCCGCGTTAAGTCCTGAGGTTACTTTTGTAAATACGTATCCAGACTCATTGGGCAAACGTCCGCATGACGACTTGATTGTGGCGCTGGAACAGCTAGGTGTTCAGGTGGAGCATAATGAAGGGAAATTGCCAATCACGATCCGTGGGGGTAAACCGGTTGGAGGCAGAATTACTGTCTCTGGTGCAGTAAGCTCCCAGTTCTTAAGTGCTCTATTATTCCTGACACCATTGCTTGAAGAAGATAGTGAAATTATTGTCCTCGATGATTTGAAATCGAAGGTTGTCGTGGGTCAGACCTTGGAAGTGTTGGAGCAGGCAGGTATTGTGGTGCACGCTGCGGATGATTACATGTCCTTTAAAGTTCCAGGTCGTCAAGCTTATGCAGCTAAGTCATATACTGTTCAAGGTGACTACCCAGGCTCTGCGGCAATCCTTGCGGCGGCTGCCGTTACAAAGTCGAATGTGAAAATCCACCGTCTTGCAGAACAAAGTAAACAAGGTGAAAGAGCCATTGTTGATGTGCTGCGGATGATGGAAGTTCCTCTTACTCATGAAGAGGGCACAGTACATGTCCAAGGGAACGGTATCCTAAAAGCTGTTGAATTTGATGGAGATGCTGCAACCGATGCGGTATTGGCCATGGTGGCTGCCGCAGTATTTGCAGAAGGCACCTCCCGATTCTATAATGTTGAGAATTTGCGTTATAAGGAATGCGATCGCATTACCGATTACTTAGCAGAATTAACCCGTGCCGGAGCTAAGGTAGAAGAACGCCGCGATGAGATAATTGTTCACGGCATGCCTGAAGGTGTCGAAGGCGGAGTCACCATTAATGCGCATTATGACCACCGCGTAATTATGGCACTATCCGTAGTGGGCCTGCGTGCGCGTAAACCTCTTTTGATTAAGGATGCACATCATGTGGCAAAATCTTATCCGCAATATTTTGATCACTTGCGTGCGCTTGGTGCGAATGTGGAGTGGGTACAATAGGAATGAGGGAGCTAGTGTATCTAGCTTCAGTTAAACAAGGATCATTAAGTGTAACTATGGAAAGGGGCACTACTTATGAGCTTTGAGAATCCAAGTCGGGAGCAGATCGGAGATATCCTTGCTTCCGCAGGTAACATTGCTGTTGTCGGCTTGTCAGACAAAACAGACCGAACCTCTTATATGGTCGCGGGCGCCATGCAAAGCCGGGGATATCGGATCATTCCCGTTAACCCAACGGTGGATGGTGAGATCCTGGGTGAAAAGTGTTATCACACTTTAGCTGAAATTCCAGATCCAGTGGACATCGTCAATGTATTCCGTCGAAGCGAACACTGCGCAAAGGTCGCGCAGGAGGCTGCTGACATTGGCGCACGTGTGCTGTGGCTCCAGCAGGGTATAGTTAGCGCAGAAGCCGCTGAAATCGCCGCTGAGCACGGTATGATCGCCATTATGGACCGCTGCATCAAGGTCGAAGAAGCGATCACTATGCATGGGCGTAGCCGGCAGTAGGGTTGGTCATATACTGTTGAACTGAACACTGAGTTAAGTGTGTGGTGATTACAGTTATCGTTGACCAACGGACGTAACAAGGAACTGACGAATAACGAACTAGCTGGTGAAGAATGAACTAGCTGATGAAGAACGAGCTAGCTGGCGAAGAACGGACTAACTGGTGAAGAACGAACTAGCTGGTGAAGAACGAACTAGCTGGTGAAGAACGGACTAACTGGTGAAGAACGAACTAGCTGGTGAAGAACGAACTAGCTGGTGAAGAATGAGCAAACTGGCGAGAACGAGCAAAAGAGGAATAAACTAACTAGGTTTAAATTTATGACGCTGAGGTTATAGCAAACTTAGATGATGGAGATCAGCCAAAGTAAGAGGTATTGTGTAACACAAGGTGCGATTTTTAATGTAACTCGCCTGTTGAGCTAGTTATAATGAGATTAGACGAAGAACGTCCTTTAACCGCTTTTTGCGGTGAAGGGCGTTTTTTTATTTTGTAGGGGAGGCTATAGGTTATGGAGTTTGAAGAAGCGCATGGTTTGTTTATCGACCAACATATGAAATCAAGAACAGGTGAAAAAAGAGGGAGGCTGGTTAGAGGCAATAATTTTGCGGAAAAGCTATTTTTGCAGAATGTATGGTGGCCTATGTTTGAGTCCCTAGACGATTTGCATCCAGAATACGAAGTATATGACTGGAATCGCAAATCACAATTTTTGGACTTTGCTTTTCTTCCGCAGACGGGCAGCAGCTTTGGGATCGAGTGTGATGGATATCAAAGCCATGTGAAAGATATGGACCGCGAAAAATTCAACTATTCAGTAAATAGGGACACTTTTTTGACTGGGATGGGCTGGAGGATGATTCATTTTTCTTTTGATGATATCCAGCAACGTCCCGAGGTCTGCCGCATGCTGTTGCAACTGGTGCTGGCGCCTTACTTGGCTCGTAATTCTGTTAGCGTAGCTATTTTGTCTGAGGAAAAAGAGGTTCTGCGTTTCGCTTGGCGTCTCGGTAGACCGGTTCGTCCAAAGGATGTGGCCACGCATTTCTGCATTAATTTCCGTACGGCGCGTCGATTGCTGCAATCATTAAGTGAGAAGGGGTTGCTGAAGCCGGTTAATCAGGGAGAAAGAATTCGGTATTATGAGGTGAAGGCTCTCAGACCAGATCAAATGTGGTAAGAGGATCTTTAGAGTCTGCGCAAGGGAATAATTGCACTTTGTACAACTAAATCGCCGGAATAGTTATCTAAATGCGAAATAGTTGTACTTTGTACACTTAAAACGCATCAAAGATTAGATTAGGTGGGAAATCATTAAAAATAGTTGTATGAAGTGCAGTTAAAAAAGTGCTCAGAGTAACGTCGATATGAATAGTTGTACAAAGTACACTTAAACTCAGGTGGAATTCCTAACTGTGAGTTTAGGGTGTTGGAGATAGCTAATGGGGGGAGAAAAGTTCGATGTTATGAAGCGAATGCTCTGAGACCAGTTCAGATCAGATCAGACCAGATCAAAAACAAATCAAAACAAATCAAATCAAATCCAATCCAATCAGGTATGCTAGGGACATCTATAGGACAGCTGCGCAAGGGAATAATTGCACTTTATACAACTAAAACGCTAAAATAGCTATCTAAATGCGAAATAGTTGCACTTTGTACACTTAGAACGCATCAAAGATTAGATGAAGTGGAAAATCACTAAAAATAGTTGTATAAAGTGCAGTTAAAAAGGTGCTCAGAGTAACGCCGATATGAATAGTTGCACAAAGTACACTTAAACCCGATTCTGACTCTGTAGTATTAATAGCTCCACGTAAATACCAGCCGTTCTATGGATACTAATGAATAAATGTTTAGTGGAAAGTGAGAATATTTGTTTTAAAAATGTAACGTGAAGATCTCATGAGTTTCTTTTGACAAAAATCCCCGCAGCGCTTACCATTCAATATAGAAAGAAAGGAGAGGGTAGCCTTGAATTGGCTCGGATCATTGCAGCAATTGGGCAGAGCCATAATGCTTCCTACCATGGTACTGCCGGCGGCAGCCATTTTGCTGAGTTTGGGCAGCTTACCTTGGTCTGCATGGGGACTTTCTTCGGTGTCTGAAGTGGCTACTTACGCGGGGCAGGCAATATTTTATTATATGCCTTATTTGTTCGCTGTAGGTGTAGCATGGGGTTTATCCAATCAAGCCGGAACGGCGGGGCTTGCAGCGCTGGCTGGGATGTTCACTTACGACCGAATTGTCACCCAAATGGGAGACGGGCTTGTACAACCTGCAACACTAATCGGAATTTTGCTGGGGATCGTTGCCGGTGTCGCGCAAAACCGGTTTAAAAATATTAAGCTTCCAGAGGCGATCCAGTTTTTTGGAGGGTCGCGTTTTGTTTTGCTGTTCATGGGCTTATTTTCTGCCGGGTTCGCGTGGGTAATGTTAGGAATATCTCCGCTGCTGCAGATTGGGCTGGATAATCTTTTTCAGGGAATATTGCAGACGGGCGGGTTTGGTGTTTTTATCTATGGGGTCCTATATAGGGTTCTGACCGCTTTTGGACTACATCATATTCTTAATAATGTGTTTTGGTTTCAATTTGGGAATTTTACGACTCCTGATGGCAGTGCTGTGGTTCAGGGGGATTTGCCGCGTTTTTTTGCAGGCGATCCTACGGCGGGGATTTTTATGGCGGGGTTGTTTCCGATTATGATGTTTGCGCTGCCTGCCATTGCTTTTGCAATTATTCAGGAAGCGCGCGAGGATTTGAAGCCCAAGATTAAAAAGACTTTTGTACGGGCGGCGTTGGTTTGTTTTCTGACCGGGGTTTCGGAGCAAATCGAATTTGCATTTTTATTTGCTTCTCCGTATTTGTTCGCGGTACATACTGTAATGTCCGGTCTCGCAATGGTACTGACCTACATGCTGGGAATCCATCACGGGTTCTCCTATTCGGCTGGAGCCATCGATTTCTTCTTGAACATGCATTTATCACAGAGGGCTTGGCTGCTGATTCCGATTGGTATCGGCTACGGGATTGTGTACTATAATTTATTCCGCTGGGCGATTCGCCGTTTTCAGATCCCGACACCGGGGCGTGAAGAAGGTTCAGAGCTTGGGGATTGGGCCGGCAATATCCCTTATCAGGCACCGCTAATTTTAGAGGCGCTTGGGGGCAAGGAGAATATTGTACAAGTGCAGTCCTGTATCACCCGTCTGCGGCTTACGGTTCATAATGACCGATATATAGATACTGGAGCGCTTAAAGGTTTGGGTTCCGCAGGGATTATCAAGCTGGGCGGCGGAAATGTCCAGGTAGTATTTGGCACGTATTCTGAACTGATCCGCGAGGAGATTAACAAGCTTATGCTTCGTGATTTGCCGCAGGTGCTGTTCAGTTCGCCAATGCAGGGCAGAATGATGCCTATCGAGGAAGTGCCTGATCACATTTTTGCAGCTAAGCTAGTGGGCGATGGGGTTGCATTTTTGCCGGAAAAAGGGGAACTTACTTCACCCGTATTCGGGAAAGTTATGCACGTCTATCCTACAATGCATGCCGTGGGTATTTCGACGCCGGAAGGGCTGGAAGTACTCATGCATATAGGGATCGACACTTCACAGCTCAAGGGACCCTTTGAGGCGGTTGTAAAAGAAGGCGACAGCGTGGAGCCAGGTCAATTGCTTGTTAAATTCGACCTCGCTTATTTGCGTGAACATGCGGCCTCATTGGCTACACCGATGGTGATCACGAATCCTGATCGGGTCAAATCATGGAGCTATGCTCCATTTAAAAATGTTAAAAAGGGGCAATCATCAGTAATGTCCGTAGTCTTACACGAAAGTAACGTTGGAGGGATTGAAGGATGATACAAGGCATAGGCGCAGCAGCAGGTGTAGCTATCGGGAAGGCCTTTGTCTTGCCGAACTGGGAATGGAGCTTACCGGATACACAAGTGAACCCAGTGGATCTAGCTAAGGAGTTTGAGCGTTTATACGAAGGTATCCGTACCTCTAAGGACGAGATTGAATTCATCAAAAAAGAGTTCAGAGAAGTGGTAGGTCCGGAGGAATCGAGTATTTTTGATGCTCATCTGGCGATCTTAGATGATCCTGTGTTCATGAGTGAAATCCGCGGGATCATTGAACGCCAGTACAAAGCGGCAGAAGTAGCTGTGAAAGAAGCGATTGATCATTTTGTAGCGATGTTTGATCTGCTAGACGATGAGTACATGAAGGAGCGGGCGGTTGATATCAAGGATGTCGGAAACCGTCTTTTAAAACATCTTTTAGGCGCTCCAGAGGTTACGTTACCATCGGATACACAGCCATATATTCTTGTTGCGAAGGAGTTGTCTCCTTCCCAGCTAGCTCACTTGAATCCAACTTATGTTCTAGGTATTGTCACCATGATGGGCGGTAAAACCTCACATTCCTCCATTATGGCTCGTGCGCTAGGCATTCCGCTTGTAGCGGGCTTGGAGAATAATCTGTCTAATCCTATTCAGACCGGGGACATGCTTGTGATCGACGGCGATACCGGATCTGTACAAATCCACCCAGATGAACTTACGATAAATGAATATGTAGCGATTCGGGATAAACAGCATAAAAAGAAAGAGCAGCTGGAACTGCTCGCCACCGTGGAGGCTGTCACCAAGGATGGTGTGAACCTGCGACTTGCCGGCAATATCAGTTCAGTTAAAGAACTCAACATAGCACTTAAGTATGGTGCTGAAGGTGTAGGCCTGTTCCGTACCGAGTTTCTTTATATGGATCGCAGATCTTTCCCAACTGAGGATGAACAATTTGAAGTGTATAAACAGGTTGTCGAGAAGGTGGGCAACAACACTGTAGTGATTCGTACGCTGGATATTGGCGGGGACAAGCAGTTGGATTATATCCAGCTGCCTGAAGAACAGAATCCTTTCCTTGGTTATCGGGCGATTCGCATCAGCTTGGATCGATTGGATATGTTCAAAACCCAGCTAAGTGCCATTTTGCGGGCAAGTGCATACGGGAATGTAAAGTTAATGTTTCCGATGATTTCTTCCGTAGAGGAAGTGCAGGCGGCAAAAGCTGTTTTAGAAGAAGTGAAAGCTGAGCTGGAGCAACGAGATATCCCTTTTAACCGGAATCTTCCTGTGGGTATTATGATTGAAGTTCCGGCGGCGGTTATGATTGCGGATTTATTGGCTGAGGAAGTTGACTTTTTCAGTATCGGCACTAATGATTTGGTTCAATATGTGTTAGCGGTAGACCGTATGAATGAACAAATTGCTCATATGTATCATCCGTACCATCCAGCGGTTCTGCGAATGATCCGTATGACGGTAGAAGCGGCACGTAATGCCAAGATTGATATCAGTGTATGTGGTGAAATGGCGGCGGATGAGCGTTCTTTGCCTCTTTGGCTGGAGCTGGGAATTAGAGATCTCAGCATGTCGCCGCAGGCGCTGCTGAAGGTTAAACACCGCACACTGAACACATTGGCCAAGGATGCCAAAAGAATTGCCAAAGCGTGTTTCCATCATCGTACAAGCTCAGAGACGGAAGAAATGTTAACTGCGTTTGCGCAAAAAAGTGGCCTTACGCTTGGATCAAGCGGAGAACTACAGGAGAAAGCCTCATCCTAAAGTTACTGTAACTTTTATTCAATTCATATCAAGGTTCGGCATTCTTGCCGAGCCTTTTTCTATATTTATGACATACTTTTAAAAAAACAAAACCGTTTACCCTGCAGCGCAGTCAATACATAGAGAGAGTTACACAGAACCGATTTAGGAATAAAGGCAAGGGGGGAGGCAGGCCGAAAATGGATCACATTATAAATGATGAAATGGAAATGGCCGCTACGGACGAAGAGCTGTTTTATGAGCAAGTGGCTGGACAGAAAAGAAAACTTTATAGCATTGCCTACAGCTATTTGCGAAATGAAGCGGATTCGCTGGAGGTTTTGCAGGAGGCAACCTGCCGCGCATGGATTAAACGAAAGAGCTTAAAAGACGCGGAGCGGTTCGCTCCTTGGTTAACACGTATTTTGATTAATTGCTGTAATGATGAGCTGAAGCGCCGAAAGAGGAACACAGTCGCAGAAGCTGCTCGAAGTGATGAGGGAATCATGGAGATGAAAAGTGACCGCAGACTGGACATGGAACAAGCGCTGGATGGAGTGAAACCCAAATATCGCCAAGTGCTGGTGCTCAAATATTACAAGGATATGACCCTTGCCGAAATTGCAGAGGTGCTGGATAAACCAGAGGGCACAGTGAAGACATGGCTGAATAAAGGATTAAAACAATTGCGTGACAAAATGAAGCGGAAGGGGGAGCTATTTTATGGCTGAGTCTGAAGAAAAGCTGCTTAAGGATTATTTTCAGAAAATCGATGCGGAGGCAGAAGAAATTTTGGATGTAAAACTGGACACTGCGATCCGCAGGGGGATGCAGCAAGGGAACCGTACACGTTTGTCTTTTAGTAAAAGGTACGCTGTTGTTGTATTGGTGGTCTTGGCATTCGCCTTACTTATAATTGTGCCTTGGGCAAATCAGATGATAAATCCCGTACGTGCACAATTACCTCCAAAAAGCTGGGGCCAGCTTGAATTGTTTAGACCCGTTATTGCTAATAATCTGACGATTAAATCAGCACTTGATGCAGGGATGATGAAGGAGGTAAGTATCTCTTCTTCTGAGGTGGATGGGATAACATGGACTGTTAACGGAATCATTGCAGATCGAAGAGGCATTGCAGTGCTTTATACAATCCAGAATAATACGGATCAGAAGATGCGTCTTTTTGGCTTGTCTTTGAAAAAGACTCCAGAGGATAAATACCACCTTAGTGGATACAGCGGGTTTAGCACTTCTAATGCACAAGAGGTTGGGTCCCCTGGGACGACTCGTATGTATGAGCAAATCGTCTGGGATAAATATCAGGATGAGATACCAGAGGAGTTGAATATCACATTATCGCTTTTTCCAGATGCTCTTAGTCAAGTTTTTAATAACAAGGATATAAAAGAAATGGGTGTCAAAATTCCACTGGAAGCCGATAACAATTATTTTCAAGGAGAACTTGTTGATTTGAAGGATAGTCTGTCTATCGGTGGACAGAAAATTATAATGGACCAGGTTTATATTGGACCTACGGGTATTTATATGCGGGAAACCTTTGGCAGAGAGAATACAATGAGGATTTTTAGTTTGCTTTCACCTAAGCTTGTCCTCGGAAAAGGGGGTCATCAAGAGGAACTAATGCGGGCAAGTGGATCGAATATTTACCACAATGACAATATGAGACCTAATGATCCAATCAAACTTGAAGTTGAAGGAATCTCTGCTCTAGATCAATCAGAGGTCGAGCTTGTGATTAACACGGAAACGCAGCAGATTTTAAAGGCACCGGATAACTCTCTCTCGATTTCCAAACGGACCGCGGACGAAGAGCAGGGGATTATAGTATTGGATTTATTGATTCCCAAAAAAGTTGAGGAGTTGCATGAAGCAACCGGTTTTGGGATAGACGATAATTTTGTGGATAGCGCTGGAAGCGGACATTGGCTTGTACATGATAATTACTCCGGATATAGAGAGTATAGAGAGGATGCTAAAGGAACTACAATAACTTATTTTCTTAACGTGGGTAAAGAAAAGCTGCCTCAACCTTTGACCTTTAGGTTTACAAATTATCCAAATATGATCATGGAGACGGATTCTATGCGGATCAGGTAATAATTTGGAATTTTAAACGCCTCAAATCAAAAGCCCTGCTCCTCAAATTGTGAGAAACAGGGCTTGTTTGATTTTAAACTATATACCTATTGTTTATTCCCCAGCAAGTGCATCGCAAAAGGCTTTGCCGTATGGCGGAAGATCTGGCGGGCGGCGAGCGGAAATGATATGTCCATCCGTAACTACAGCCTCATCCTTCCAGATGGCTCCGGCATTCTCCATGTCATCACGGATGCCCGGCGTGGAGGTGACGGTTACACCTTCCAGAATTTTAGCAGAAATTAATACCCAGCCTGCATGGCAGATCTGCCCAATTGGTTTTTTAGCCGCATTAAAATCCTGTACTAGCTTTAGAACGGCACTGTATCTACGGATTTTATCAGGAGCCCAGCCGCCTGGAACCAAAATCCCATCATAATCTGCGGCATTAAGCTCGTCCCAGGAGTATTCTGCTTTAGCAGGTACGCCATATTTACCGACGTACGTCTTATTTTTTTCCAGACCTGCCAAGTGAACCTCGGCACCTTCTTCTCTCACCCGATACACGGGATACCAGAGCTCCAAATCTTCAAATTCATCGTCTACGAGTGCTATCACCTTTTTACCGGCTAGTCTCATTTAGTTAAGCTCCTTTCGATTCCCATGATTCTTTCATTATTCTATCAAATTTAAAATATGAAGTCATCTTTAGGGATGTAAATTATAGACAAATTGCCAATTTAATCATTATATGCAATAAAGGAGGGTTTTAATCGAGTGGAGTCGAATATAGAAGTTGAAAAAGTCAAACTTTGTGCTTTATTAATTTTGTGCAAGAGGTGTAGAAGATGTATAAAGATAATTTGATGGAGAAGTTGTGCAGTTGTGGTGGCCTCATGAACTTACATATGCATTCTTTGATTTTTAATACGAAGATGAAGATTACGCATGTTCCTGTCTATACCTGCCCAGAATGCGCTAGTTATGAACCTTTGCAGTTTATTAAAGCAGATCTAGGCAAATTAGTAAAAGAACTCAGTGGAGATGATCCGGGAAAAGATTTTTTGTTTACGGAGAGAAATGAATTGGCCAGTGTATTAAAAGAATCCTTGTCAGAAACTATAATAGGGGGAATATTAGAACTAGAGGCGATAATCCGAGAGAGGATTCAGACCCGAGTCGATATGCTTCTCGATATCTATCGTTTAGCTGAGAAGCTGTCAGACCAACACTGGATGGAAGAAACTAGTCGAAGATTGTCTCAATTAACCTTCCAAATGACTGAAAATGAAGATTATAAAAAAATTGTGTGAAAATAATGAAAATTTTTCACGGAATGTTGGATTTTTCACTCACTTTTTGTTACGATAGATAGAAGTTACATTATTGATGCTCTTGGACAGGTTAACCAGCACTGGTCACAATTTTAATCCAGGGTGACGTTTTCAGCCTTGAAAGAAATTTTGGAAGGAAAATGAAGCGTTATCATTGCACAAATGTACAAAGTGTCGTATCATATTTTTAATTAGTCGAACGATAAAATTTATCGCAATGGAGAGAGTAATTTGACGGTAACCATTTACGATGTAGCTCGAGAAGCAGGCGTATCTATGGCTACGGTATCACGGGTTGTGAATAATAACCCTAACGTGAAACCGCAGACCCGGAAGAAAGTTTTTGAAGCGATTGAACGTTTGGGATATCGTCCCAATGCCGTGGCAAGAGGTCTTGCCAGTAAGAAAACGACAACCGTTGGGGTTGTCATCCCTGATATTTCAAACTCGATTTTTGCAGAAATTGCACGCGGGATTGAAGATATCGCGAACATGTATCATTACAATATCATATTGTGTAACGCGGATAAGCGTAAAGAGAAAGAAATTCGTGTCATTAATACCCTTTTGGAGAAACAGGTCGATGGTCTGCTCTTCATGGGGGGTACAGTAACTGACGAACATATTCAAGCTTTCCAGACTTCTGCAGTTCCGATTGTTCTATGTGCTACACGGGATGAGAAGGGAACTTATCCTTCCGTTGACATCGATCATGAAACCGCTGCTTTTGATGCTGTGAACACATTGATTCGTCACGGTCATCGTGAGATTGCTATGATCAGTGGCACACTGCAGGATCCTGCAAATGGATATGCACGTTTCCATGGTTACAAGAAAGCACTGGAACAGGCAGGAATCGAGTACCAAGAGGATTTGGTACGCATCGGTAACTACCGCTATGAATCTGGTGTAGAAGCAATGAAGTATTTCCTTGGACTCAAGAAGAAACCAACCGCTATTTTTGCGGCAACGGATGAAATGGCTATTGGCGCCATTCACAGTATTCAAGATGAAGGTCTGAAGGTACCGGATGATTTCTCCATTATTAGTGTGGATAACATTCGTATGGCTTCGATGGTTCGTCCTTTGCTGACAACCGTAGCTCAGCCTATGTACGATTTGGGCGCGGTTGCGATGAGACTTTTGACCAAGCTTATGAAGAAAGAAACCGTTGAGAATCCGCGGGTTATCCTGCCTCATGAAACGATTCTCCGCTTGTCGGTTAATCATCTGAATAAGTAATTTAAGAACTGAACAGTTATTCCGTAAAAAGCTCCTTATGGAGCTTTTTATGTTTTTATTTATTAAACAAATCATCAAAGGAGGCATTTGCTGTGAGTGAAATCATCGGATTAATCGGAGCGATGGATGAAGAAATTAAGCTGCTTCTAGAAGGCATGGAGGACAAGCGGACAAAAGTTAAAGCAGGTATACAATATTACATAGGAAATATATTAGGCAAATCCGTAGTGCTCTGTAAATCTGGGGTGGGTAAAGTAAATGCAGCAGTTACGACTCAGCTTCTAATTGATAATTTTGGCGTATCCCGTGTGCTGTTTACGGGGGTTGCTGGTGCTGTACATCCTGAATTGAATATTGGAGATATTGTTATATCGTCTA
Organism: Paenibacillus sp. FSL H3-0329; assembly: GCF_037963285.1. NCBI lineage: Bacteria > Bacillati > Bacillota > Bacilli > Caryophanales > Paenibacillaceae > Paenibacillus > Paenibacillus sp. FSL H3-0329. The sequence continues at coordinate 2,793,818 of NZ_CP150150.1, forward strand.
CATGTGTACAACATGACATGGATGCTACGGGGCTTGGATTCGCAAGAGGCGAAATTCCTTATCAGGAGACTTCCGTCTTCCAGGCAGACCCTGCGTTAGTACAGCTTGCTGAGAAGGCATGCAATGAGTTAGGTCAAAAGTACTTGATAGGCAAAGTGTTATCTGGTGATCAATTCATTTCTAATGCGGAGATGGTAGCTGAATTAAGAGAGCAAATGGATGGAGCTTGTGTGGAAATGGAAGGGGCGGCGGTTGCCCAAGTCTGTCATATGAACGCCACGCCCTTTGTCATCATTCGCTCGATGTCAGATAAGTCTGATGGATCAGCTGAGGTGAATTTCAGAGAATTTACAGTACAATCTTCACAACGCTCGCATTCCATATTAGAATTTATGCTGCAGCATATTTAATGCTCAATACATGAAACGTTGTCTAAAACGTACTCTGTCAAAGGTCTCCTGAGAGGACATGGGCACCTCTTGTCCAATGCGAACCATTAGGCAGTTAGCGGGATGTGAGCAGATTTCCGGATCATCCGTAGCATACCAAACCATATTAACGGTCTTCATCAGGCGTTCCATCATTTGGCGATAGGCCCACACGTTCAGCCCACTGCCTTTTAAATCCCAGTGCCAATAATACTCTGTTGTAAAAACAATACAATTCTCTAATTGCTCCCGTTCAAAAGCAGTAGAAATCAGCAGCCGGCCTAGTCCGGCCCCTCTATAATCATTACTCACCTCTATTGCTCCAAGCTCAATAAGATCCTCCATCCCACCCTGTGACCATAACTCCATTTCATCTGGATAATGGAAGGTCACATAGCCCACTATGACATCATTCTCTACCGCAGTAATCACACGGCCTTCTGGCAAGCTGGCGATCTCTACGAGCGCCTCTTGCTGCTCTAATGGCCTGCGAAAAGCATCTAGATCCTGATGCATATGCAGGGCTTCAAGGTCCTCAGGAGATCGGGGTCCGCTCACAGTTATCGTTCTACCCATATAGGAGAGAGTATGGGAAATAGGGATTTTGCGATGCTCCATGACAGTGCTCCTTTCAGATCAAAAAAATGGTATGTAAACGCTTGCTATGGTATACTAATTCAGACATAAAAAATTCACATTCACTGCATTGACATCATTATTTAAAACATGAGTCTTACCCTTAAAGCTTAAATCAAACGAGTGAGGGAGGCAAGAGTGATGGGTCAAGTCCATAGCGAAATTTTGCCGGGTCGTGTGCAGAGCTCCAATATGTCTGATTATGCGGAGGCAGTAGCCAATTTTGAGTGGGAGGATGTTGAACGTAATTTCTCATGGTATGAAACCGGCAAGGTTAATATGGCCTATGAAGCCGTTGATCGCCATGTTGATGAAGGGCGGGGAGCGGCAACGGCCCTACTCTACAGTGACACTGTACGGGAAGAATCCTATACATTTACCGATCTGCAGGAACGGTCGAATCGGTTCGGAAATGTATTGCGTAAATATGGCATCGGTAAAGGAGATAGGGTATTTATTTTTATGCCTCGCCAACCGGAACTGTATTTCAGTCTGCTAGGTATTCTCAAAATCGGAGCCATAGCAGGACCCTTGTTCGAAGCCTTCATGGAAACAGCAGTTAAGGATCGTTTGGAGGATAGTGGAGCCGTTGCGCTGGTAACTACGCCTGAATTGCTGCATCGGGTCAAGCGAGAAGAGCTTCCGGAGCTTCGTCATATTTTTCTAGTAGGTGGAGCAACAGATATTGAGCAAGGAAACTTAGGGTTCGCAGAAGAGATGGCTAACGTTTCTGCTGATCTTAATTTAGAATGGCTTGATTTGGATGACGGCCTTATTATGCATTATACATCTGGTTCTACAGGAAAGCCCAAAGGCGTTTATCATGTGCATAGAGCAATGATTCAACATTATTATACAGGCAGAGTAGTGCTAGATCTACGTCAAGACGATATATACTGGTGTACGGCAGATCCTGGCTGGGTGACCGGAACTTCATACGGCATATTTGCCCCTTGGTTAAACGGGGTGACCAATGTAGTTAGAGGCGGCCGCTTTAGTCCTCAGGATTGGTATAAGACAATCGAACGGAATAAGGTATCTGTATGGTACAGCGCACCTACAGCTTTTCGTATGTTGATGGGTGCAGGGGAGCACTCCTTACAGGGGATTGATTTAAGCAGCTTGCGCCATGTTCTATCGGTTGGTGAACCGTTAAATCCGGAAGTGGTGCGGTGGGGAGATAAATTTTACAATCAGCGTATACATGATACTTGGTGGATGACTGAAACAGGGGCACAATTGATTTGTAATTATCCGGCAATGGATATCAAACCAGGCTCAATGGGCCGTCCGTTACCGGGGATTGAAGCAGCGATTCTGGATGATCGGGGAAATGTTCTTCCACCGTTCTCTATGGGGAATCTTGCGATAAAAACTCCGTGGCCGTCCATGATGAAAACGATCTGGAACAATCAGACGAAGTATGAGGAATATTTCCGGATTCCTGGCTGGTACATTTCTGGCGATTCCGCTTATATGGATGACGAAGGATATTTCTGGTTTCAGGGACGAATTGATGATGTTATCAACTCTTCTGGTGAGCGTATTGGGCCATTTGAAGTGGAGAGCAAATTAGTGGAACATCCGGCAGTGGCAGAAGCGGGTGTAATCGGCAAACCGGATCTTGTGCGGGGTGAGATTATTAAGGCTTTTATCTCGCTTAGAGAAGGTTATACTCCAACTGCTGCTCTGAAAGAGGAGATCGCCGCTTTTGTCAAAGCGGGCCTGTCTGCACATGCTGCGCCGCGAGAAATCGAGTTTAAGGATAAACTACCGAAGACACGATCAGGTAAAATCATGCGGCGTGTACTGAAGGCATGGGAGCTGCATCTTCCGACAGGAGATCTATCCACGATTGAGGATTAGAATGAATTGTAAAAAAACACCGTCCCCGGATGAATCCATGGGAACGGTGTTTTGCTGTGTAAAGTTATTTATTAATCTTTGGGCTAACGTGTCCCTGCATTATTACCTGCTGTGGGATTATTACTGCCCCCAGTACTGTTACCTCCACCGGCTGGTGTTTCCGTCGGTAGCGGGAGAATGTTACCTGGATCCTCAATAATGTCTCCTGGTGTCGTCTCAGGCTCTGTAGGCGGCTCTGTGCCAGGTTGTTGATCAGGTGTAGGAGTTGCTTCTGGTGTTGGTGTAATCCCTCCAGCAACGCTGCCAGAAGCCGTCTCATTACCTGCAACATCCACGGCGGTTACATAGAAGGTTGCATTAGCACTTGCCGGTGTACCCGGCGTGAATACCTTGTTCTCATCTGCCATGAGTATAGATTGCTTTTGGAAAGAACCTCCATTTAATGAACGATATAAGCGGTATCCCACAACATCTGCCGAGCTGCTAGCGGAGAAGCTGATGACCGCTTTACCAGTGCTATAAGAGACGTTAACATTTCCAGGAGCAGCAGGGGAAGCCCCGTCGTCCACTCGTGGATCAACTTCTGTTGGGAAATCCGTCTTGGCATCGGCTGGCATATAATACTCCAGTGATTTATGATCCTTCATCTTAGGGAAGGCAGCCAGGAGTTCTTTGACGAGTTCCTGTATCGGCTTCTCACGTTTAACGACAATTTTTTCCTTTAGGAACTCCTCTGGAGTACCTTCCAACGGGATATAATTGACGCCTTTGTAAGTAATATACTTGGCTTTGGAAATCCCGTCGTCGCTCTCTTTTGGCACATATTTTGTATTAAATATATCCGTTGTGAATTTATCAGTCAGAGATGTTGGCAGTTTGCCGCTATATGCTGAAACTGTCTTTTTGATAATTCCTTCAGGCTGTGCAAATTTGTCTGTGACGAATAGTTCCGGCTGCTTATCAATGACAGCATTCAATACTTTTGCCCATAATGTTTGGGCTTGACGTTTTTGTGTATCTCCCGTAAGGGTGTTGATTTGCTCTTTGTAACCGACCCACATTCCCAATGTGACATCAGGAGTGTAGCCCATAAACCATACGTCCCCATAATTCTGGGTAGATCCAGTCTTACCGACAATCGGAATTTCTTTAGAGTGTTTGTATGCTCTTTTTACGGTGCTGGCTGTACCCTCTGTAATTACAGTTCGCAGCATATCTGTCATTAGGTAAGCTGTTTGCTTAGAGAATACTTGCTCAGGATTAACCTTGTGCTGATAGATAATTTTGCCCTCTGAATTGACGATTTTCTCAATCATGTAGGCATCATTAAAGGCTCCCTGGTTGCCGATAGCGGAATAGGCATTGGTTAACTCTTCTACGGATACACCGTATTTGAGACCGCCTATAACCCCAGTCTGCGCGCTGTAATCATCATCTGTGAGGGTGGTGATCCCCAGCTTTTTAGTAAAGGCCCAAGATTTCTCTATTCCGACCTTTTCATTAAACAGCTTAAGCGCAGGCAAGTTGAGCGATTTATTAAGTGCGTAACGGGCAGTGACCAGACCTTGATAGCGGTTATTGGCATTCTTGGGAATATGGAATCCTTTTCCGCCGTCTTTTAGAATAATTGGCGCGTCATCCACAATCCCGGCAGGCTGAATCAGCCCTGCATCTAAGGCTGGTAAATAAGCTGAAATTGGCTTCATAGTCGATCCGGGCTGACGGATCATTTGGGTAGCATAATTCATCTGCTCAATATTGAAGTCGCGGCCCTCAATCATGCCGAGAATGGCTCCCGTTTTGTTATCAATTAACATGCCAGCCGTCTGTTCCATACCTTTGGTTTTGCTGTCTTTAGTAAAATTATTGCTGTCTTCTGAGACACTATGCATTGCATTGTAAACTTTTTTATCAATAGTTGTGTAGACTCGATAACCGCCGGTCATGAGCTGCTGTCTTGCTTCTTCAAGTAACACGGCATTGTCAGTAGTGCTATTGGCATCCGTTGTGCCATTTTTCTCTTCATTCAATGATAGAAGGATCTCGGATGCTTTACGCTCAGTCTCCATCATCAGGTATGGATATGTAGCATAGGCTTTTTTGGTATGTGGCGCCAGAGAACTCTTGATATCAAATTTAAGGGCTTCATCATATTGAGAGGTAGTGATCTTATTCTCCTCAAGCATACGACGAAGTACAAGATGTTGGCGGTCCATAGCTCTGTTGAAAGCTTTTTCGTTGAATTCACCTATGCCATTAAATGCAGAATAAGCAGAAGGGAGCTGCGGAAGACCAGCCAAATACGCTGCTTGAGCGACATTCAATTTGTCCAGATCGTCTAGACCGAATATCCCCTTGGCTGCTGCTTTAATCCCGAAAACATTGTAGCCATTCGAACCATTGCCGAAAGGAACCTTATTTAGATAAGCCGTTAATATTTCTTGCTTGGTCAAGAAGCGTTCCAATCTAAGAGAAAGTAGAATTTCTTTTACTTTACGATCTTCTGTCCGATCCAGATTCAGGAATACACGTCTTGCGAGCTGCTGGGTGAGTGTACTGCCTCCGGTCTGAACGGATTCGTTGAGAAGCTTTTGTTTGACGGCACGCAAGGTGCCTTTGAAATCCACGCCATTATGCTCATTAAAATTATTGTCCTCTATTGCGAGAACTGCATCGATAATAAGCTGGGGGATATCGTTGAATTCAATGAGCCTTCGGTCTTCTTCTGTCCGAAGCTGGCCGATCGGTGCGCCGTCTCGGAAATAAGCGAATCCGGTGATCGCATTTTGACTGACCTGCTGCTGAATCATTTCTTCGGAGCGAACAGGTTCATCCTTCACAATGGAAGCGACATAGCCTGCTACAGCACCACCGGCAAATAGAACGCCTATTATTCCAAGAATAAACATCCACTTAACTACAGAACCGAACCTGCTTAGGGCGGATCTGCGGGGTGAAGGCTTCTTAGCGTTTTTTTTCTTGTTCTCTTGAGCCATCGACGATAATTCCTCCTTTTAACGGAATTATTATAGCATAAATTGGCGTTTTTGAATGCGCTTCTACCTGATTCTCATGGTCTTAAGATTCGACTTTTGTGCAAAAATTATAAATAAAGTAATTTAGGGTATGATTTGCGAAAGCGTAATAGGCAACAAACGGCTTGGAATTTAGAATATAGACATAACAAAAAGCCCCCGGATTAATCCGGAGGCTTCGGTCATACCCGCTAAAAGCGAGATATTAACGGTTGTAGAACTCGACGATTTGTTTCTCATCGATATCCTGGGAAAGCTCGGAACGTTCTGGCAAACGGATATATTTACCTTCGAAAGATCCTTCAGCATATTCCAGGTAAGCTGGAAGGTGGTTACGGTTAGCAAGAGCTTCTTTGATGGAAGCCATGCCTTGGCTCTTCTCGCGAAGACCGATAACGTCGCCCAAGCTTACACGGTAAGAAGCGATGTCGACTTTTTTGCCGTTTACAGTTACGTGTCCGTGGGAGACCAACTGACGTGCTCCAGCACGGGAGTTAGCAAATCCAAGACGGTAAACTAGGTTGTCCAAGCGGCTTTCAAGCAAGAACATGAAGTTTTCGCCCGCAAGACCTGGAAGTTTTTGTGCTTTAGCGAAGAGAGTACGGAATTGTTTCTCTCCTAAGCCGTACATGTGACGCAGTTTTTGTTTTTCCAAAAGCTGCATTCCGTAGTTACTTACTTTTCTGCGTTGGTTAGCGCCGTGTTGTCCTGGTGGGAAAGGGCGTTTCAGGTCTTTGCCTGTACCGCTAAGGGAAATGCCCAGACGGCGGCTGAGTTTGAATTTAGGTCCGGTGTAACGTGCCATGTTATAGTAGACTCCTTTATATTTGAAATTTCAGGTTAGGGCTCTATTTGCGCCGCATTTCGTATCCGTGATTAGCATTATTGGCTTCCACACTACCAGGGAAGTTCAGCCGCTGCCCTGGCAGTAACGAAATGCGTGAGGGTGACACAACGTTACGCCCAAGTAAGACTTGTTACAGTCTTGTTCAACAATAAATATTATATGAAAGTAGTATATAAAGTCAAGCGCATATTAAAAGAGTTTTTGTCATTCTTTGTCGTTAGTTCTTTGGTCCTAAAAAAAATCCCGGAAATAAGGAAAATATAATGCAATACACAAAGAAAGGGAGTAAAATATAGTTAATTAGATGTTAATTGGGAAGGTTTTTTTTCTTAATTGAGAAGCAAAGGGGATCTTCGTTATGTCAGAACAGAAAGCATACGCTTATAAAGACAGTCGTATGCTGATACAGGACAAATTGCACGCTAGTAGAGATTCCGAAGATCCCACCGCCTGGCTTAGGGAAACGGAAATAGTGTCCCATGACTTCCCATATTTGGCCAATCTGATTGCAGACAGCTTCGAGGAATGGATCGATGGGCTAGAGGCTCTACCGTTCGCTAAATCATGGGATTGGTGTGTACTGAATTTTGAAGGCAGATATTTTGCTAATATTGCCGATCAGCAAGAACGATGGAGGCACCAATGGGAGCAGGCGGCGGCAGCTAGTTTACTTTCCGGCACAACCTCATCTGTTCAACTGACGGTGCAAGGTCAGGATATGAGCTTTTTTACTATACCGCTCATCACTCGCGTTGACAAAGAAATTTTTGCTTTCCTGGGCTGTGCTATGCCGACACAACAATATTTAATGGGTGGACGAGATACTGCTGAGGCTATATCGTTGCAGTACCGGACCATTTTCTATCATAAGTTTGAACATATTTTTGTAACTGATCTTGCGAGTGTTCATCTACATGCTGAACGTGAGAGCAATCGCCGCTCCTTGTTATTTCAGATCGTTCAGCGGATGCATGACAATATTGATGTGAACGCCGTGCTTACGGAGGTTATAGATAGCATTTCTGCAATGTACCCTGGTGCCAGGCTTGAGCTGTTTATGTCGCAAGATCACCGCAGCACTCATCCGCAGGTCAAACCTTTACCGTTTCAGATGTCCAGTGATGATGTCTGCGCTAGAGCATTTAAAGACGGCCGTGTTGCTCTGAACACCAATACTGAAGATCAACACATTGTAGAAATTGGTCTTCCGCTAGGCGGGAAGCAAGGGGTTTATGGCGTATTCCACATGGTGATGGATAACTCGATCTTTATGGATGTAGATTTACGTTTTCTCTCGATGGTGGCGGATACCGCAGGTACTGCTTTTGAGAATGCCAAGCTGTATGAACGGTCCAATCAGCTCATTCGTGAGCTGCGTATGAGTAATGAACTTACACAACGGCTGAATCAGAGCTTGCGTTTAGGGGATATTTTTCAATTTGCGTTTGAAGAGCTGTTAGAGATGTTTGGCGCAGACTACTGCTGTATTTTACATATGAACGAAGAAAAGGGCGGGCTAGAGGTTATTGCTTGCAATCATTCCTCCTTGCAAAATGAAATTTTAGAAGTAGGACAAGGTTTAGGCGGGAAGGTCTATACTACTGGGGAATCATTAATCATGTCTAACTACATAGATAATCCTAACACTACTTCTCGTTTAATGAATGCTACCGGGTCGCAGTCGCTGATTGCCACACCTTTAAGTGTAGGTGGTGAAGTGCGTGGTGCCATCATGTTGGCGCATCGCGATGCCCATTATTTCTCTTATGACAATTACAGATTGCTTCAGGCGATGGCGGGGCATATTGGACTTGCTGTAGGGAACGCAAGGCTGCATGCCGAAGTTAGACGTCTAGCGAACAGAGATAGCCTAACTGGACTTTATGCTCGTCATTATCTGGACGAAGAAATAAAGGAACGGCAGTCTACAGATTTTTGCGGTTGCTTAATCGTTGTGGATATCGATCAGTTCAAGATGGTGAATGATACCTATGGTCATCAAAAGGGTGACAAGATTTTAAAAGAGGTCAGTGAAATTGTGAAGTCCTCCATCCGACAAGGTGATATTGCTGCGAGGTGGGGCGGAGAAGAACTGTCGGTCTATTTACCATTAATGGGAGTAGAACAGGCAGTAAATGTGGCTGAGCGTATTCGCAAGCGGGTGATGAACGAAACCGAACCTAATGTAACAGTGTCCTGCGGTATAGCAGAATGGAGCTGGATGGACGAACGTGTAAGCGTGGAATCCCTGTTCTATCGAGCGGATATGGCACTGTATAAAGCTAAGAACAATGGGCGTAACCAGGTGATCGTTGACACTAAAGAGAATGGCAGTGGTGTGAAGGGATTGCCTCATAAGTAAAAAAAGATAGCAGAGCAGCGGTTCTCCCCTTATTGGAGAGTCGCTGCTTTTTGTTTTGGCAGATGGCTGGCTGCTTCGACTGTGTATCTATCATCCTGCTGCGATGCATCGGACTCAGATGACGTTATTTGCGTGATTTTAGCCATTGAAGCATGTTTTCGGACTCCGGAGACGCTATTGTTTGGAAAAGGACTCATATTGTGCGTTTTTGAGGTCAATAGCTGCGCTGGAGTCCGTTGGTATGGGAAATATCGGGAAATGCTGCGTTAAGGGTCAGTTGTGTCCGTTAGGGAGTTACTGTGCATATCTTTAGTTAGCCAGGACTGTGGCGCTGTAAGTCTCGCATTAACTATCGACACCACGCGGATTCATTAGCGAATATGTATGGACACATTGAATAGTTCTGAAAAAGGAAGGTGAGAGTGAAGTAGGTTCCTATGCACCACCGCATTACATTTGATAATGGCTCCATGCTTACGGTGACTTTGTATGCGCACAAGATTGCGACTACCTAATTGAGTCTATATCTTAAATGTACGCACATTTAAGATAGGTCGACGCTAATAAATCAGTATCTGACTCCCACATGAGCAGCGGTTCTCCGATATTGGAGAAATGCTGCTCTTTGTGTTGCACGTTAGCTTCGCGTTTCATCTGCGTCCACAGCATCCAACGTGCATCGGACTCAGATGACGTTATTTGCGTGATTTTAGCTTTTTAAGCATGTTTTCGGACTCCGGAGACGCTATTCCTTAATAAGAGGGGCATATCGGACGCATTTCGGATCAATAGCTGCAATGGAGTCCGTTGGCATACGAAATATCGCAAAATACTGTAATTAAGGTCAGCTGTGTCCGAAAGCGACAACGGTGCGGCGACTGGCAGCGGTAACTTCGTGAGTCTGAAGGTGGTATGTACTGACATTCGAAAGCAAGCGACGAACGCGCATAAGTTAGAGCAATGTATGGAAAACGATAGCAGCAACGTATTTGCATCTGTATAAGGCGCGCAGGAAGGGAGAACCCTATAGTGGGCTGTAAAGTAAAATACTCCAAGAAAGGCCTGATGACCGTGAGAAAGTCATTGTTACTAAAGGGGTTAGTTCTTATGATTTTTACCTTGTCCTGCGTGTTCAACAGCGGTTGCAGCGTTATTAGAGACAAACCAGCCAAGAAAGATCTAAGTTTGGTGTTAGCGGGTATAACGGGCAGCGATGGGGTTACTTTTAAAGGGTCAACCATGCTTACAAAAGGTGGAAAGACCGTTCCGGAATCCATGATATTTTACGAAGGCACAGTACAGGACCATAAGAAGGTCAATCTGTATACACTGCTTCCTGATAAATCCTCATCCACAAAAAAAGCAGCTAATAGCGCTAAAGATTTAAAAAGCGGCATCACTTCTATGAAAGCTTTCCATAGTCAGCTAGAGAAAAAAGAGGGGGAATGGGTAGCGTTGACCACTGAAGGTTCATCTGAGGACGGAAATCCGCTTGCTTTGCTTAATCCGTTAAAACAGCTGGAGGAGCTGCAATCCATGGAGGCTAATGTGACTGAAGATGCGGGTGCAGGCAGAGGGACAAATGTGCTGCGGATCGAGCTGACGCCTGCTGAGGCCAGAAAGCAGCTGACTGCTGAATTAGAAAAAGAGATGCAAGACCTTCGACCTGAAACACCTGATTCGGCTGGAAAAATAACAAAGAACGATCAGGCGGTTACGCAAGCTTTAGTGGAGCTGTGGGAGAAGAAAAATAATGAATTACAGCAAAAGCTGAAACAAGCTAATGTTGAGACAGTCTACCATTTAACGGTTGATACAAAACATAATCTGCCGAGAAAGCTCACCTTAAATCGTAAGGTTACCTACTTGGAAGCGGGGAATAAATCTGATAATGAAACTTATGTATCACAGGTAAATTTTTCAGGCTTTCGTTGATTTTCACATTATGCTACAGGTCTTGCGCTCCATACAGGGCGTGCTACAATAGAAAAGCTTGCTTATTTTTTAGACAGAGGAAGGAAGAATACACAATGAAAGATCCCAGAATTCAAAAGCTGGCGGCTAACCTAGTCGGTTATTCCGTAAATGTCCAGCCAGGCGAGAACGTGCTCGTCGAAATGATTGGCAATGAAAGAGATTTAATTAAAGCAGTTGTAGAGGAAATCGGCAAAGCCGGCGGTCATGCTTTTGTACAATTAACAGATCGTACAGTCCTGCGCAGCATGCTTAAATACGCAACTCGTGAGAGTCTTCAGACATGGGCTGAAATTGACTTGAACCGGATGAAGCAAATGGATTGTTATATCGGGATTCGTGCAGGTGAGAATGTGAATGACCTGTCTGATGTTCCTGAAGAAAATATGAAATTGTATAACTCGTTGTACTCCCATCCAGTGCACAGTGAACAACGTGTGAAGCACACGAAGTGGGTAGTGCTGCGTTATCCGAATGCGAGCATGGCTCAGCTTGCGAATATTAGCACTGAAGCGTTTGAAGACTTTTATTTCGAAGTGTGTAATTTGGATTACGCCAAGATGGACAAGGCTCAGGATGCTTTAGCTGATCTCATGCGCAGAACGGATAAGGTACATATTTTGAGTGCTGGAACAGATCTTAAGTTCTCGATTAAAGGAATCGGTGCAGAGAAATGCTCCGGGCAAAAAAATATTCCGGATGGCGAGGTTTACAGCGCCCCAGTTCGCAATTCTGTAAATGGAACGATCAGCTATAATGCACCGTCAGTATATAATGGAGTGACCTTTGAAAATATCAAATTCAAATTCGAGAACGGAAAAATTGTTGAAGCCACCAGCAATGACTCCGCCCGTTTGAACGAGATTTTGAATTCAGATGACGGCGCACGTCATATTGGCGAATTCGCTATCGGGTTTAACCCTTACATTCTTCACCCGATGAATGATATTCTTTTTGACGAAAAAATCGCAGGCAGCCTGCACTTTACGCCAGGACAAGCATATGATGTTACAGATAACGGTAACCGCTCCTCCATTCACTGGGATCTTGTGTTGATCCAACGTCCAGATTATGGCGGCGGAGAAATTTATTTTGACGATGTATTGATCCGTAAGGATGGAATTTTTGTGTTGCCGGAACTCGAAGGTCTGAATCCTGAAAACTTGAAATAAAATGTAATAACAAGAAAACTCCTTGCACAAGTAAGCGGATTCAATGTATCATAAGAAATGATAACAAAAGACTAAAGTTTTATAATCAAGTTGCGGAGGGATTTCTATGTCCAGTAACAATGCGGCAATTGTCGATATTGCCCAAACGGCAGGCCAGTTCAACTCTTCAATCGTTCTTCAAGCGGACAACAAGTACATTGATGTTAAAAGTATCCTTGGTTTGTTCACTACTTTGGTATCCAGCCAGAGCTATGAGCTTCATGTTCATGGGGCAGATGCTGAAGAAGCTAAGAAGGCAATGACTGAAGTGTTTGCAAAACACGGTTTGAAATTCACAGTTGTTGCTGAGTAATAGTCGTGCTAAAAACGTCCTACCGGTTTTCGGTGGGGCGTTTTTTCTAGAAGTAGATATGAAACTTGATAGGATAACGCAGCAGGTTCTTTTAAATATATGGTTAGTATAAACTGAATTGTTGTATTGATACCGGATTTCGTCTAATATTAAGTAAAATAGTAAAAGCAGCTTAACTTTTGGACATGGGGGGGATAGAGGCATGACTTCATCGGAATTACAGGAACAGTATAATCTTAAAGCAATCAATCTTCTACAAGAAGATGCCGATAAAATTCAGCAACTTATAGAAGTGCAGATGGAGAATCTGGCAACACGCTACTGCCCTCTCTATGAGGAAGTGCTGGATACCCAGATGTACGGTTTCTCCAGAGAAGTGGATTTTGCGGTTAGAGCAGGTTTGGTCCCAGAAATTACTGGTAAAATGGTACTAAGTAAGCTGGAGCGTAACTTAGCAGTACTCTACGAGGCTTTGAACAACAAAGCGAAAGAAGAATAAATATCGGTTTCTTAAGTATTTATAGAAGCGCACATGAGGACGAATCGCTCATGTGCGCTTTTTGTTGTGTACAATGGTTAATAATAATTATACGAGATAGAAGGAGACTCCTAAAATCAGGTAAACAGTTAATAACAAAAGGCCCTCATACCAGTTAGTCGAGCCGTCCTGGGTAATTGATTTGGCAATAAAGACGGCTACACCGATGGCGACAATCTCAATGGTCGTAAAAACAATGTCCATTGTATCACCCATGAAATAACTGGCGAAGATTAGGACAGGTGCTACGAACAGGGCGATTTGGAGACTGCTTCCAACTGCAATTTCTACGGCTGCACCGATTTTGTTCTTCATGGCCAGCATAATGGCTGCACTATGCTCTGCGGCATTACCGATGATGGCTACGAGGAACGCACCTACAAACAGCTCGCTGAATCCGAAACGTTCTGTTAAAGTCTCTAACGTCCCTACCAGCCACTCACTCACGAAGGCTACCATTACGGTGGCAAGCACTAGATAAAGGATGGATTTGTTTCTGGACCATGCAGGGGCATGCTCATGGGCTAACTCTTCTTTACCCTCTTCTGTAACGTCCTCTAGATGTTTCTTATGCGTGATCATGGAGAAGATTAGCCAAGCAATGTACGAAGCGATGAGCAGCCCGGCAACGATTAAACTGAGCACATCTGTATCCTTCTCCGTAATAGAGTGGGTGGTAAAGAACATAGCGGGAACAAATAAGGCAATGACGGCAACGATCATCAAGGAGCCATTCATTCCGGCAAGGGTTACGTTAAAGTTCTGAACTTTGAACTTCATCCCGCCGGCGAAAATACTCAATCCTAGAACAAGCAACAGGTTGCCGATAATAGAACCGGTAAGACTGGCTTTGACCATGTCGAACAATCCTTCCTTGACCAGGAAGAAGGCAATGATTAGCTCAGCAGCATTGCCGAAGGTGGCGTTAAGGAAGCCGCCCAGTCGCTGTCCGGCATAATGAGCTACACTTTCAGTAGCCCGGCCGAGAAATCCAGCCACAAACACCACAGCGATTGCTGAGAGAATGAACTGCAGGGTATGATCCCAATCGGCATAATGGCCGATTGCACTAAGGATAAAGGTGATACCCATCAGTGATGGTGAAATCCATTTTTTCAATGTAAAGGACACTCCTATCTATGTATTTAGATTGAATTCATAATCAATATACCCAAATTGTTCCTAGGTGTAAACGAGAAAGCGATAAAGTGATTTGCTTTTTAGCCTGTTTTGGAATTACAATAATTGATAATGAGTGTAGGGGGGATATGGCATGGCAGAACAACTTCAACTGGAAATGGGAAATATACGAATTTCAAATGACGTCGTCTCAAAAATTGCCGGTTTGGCTGCCTTGGAGACTCCGGGAATTGCAGCCATGTCTGGTGGCCTGTCAGAAGGCTGGGCGAAACGTCTAAGCGGTAAGAACGTTCAGAAGGGCGTTACCGTTGAAGTAGGACAGCTGGAAGCAGCAGTAGATCTACGAATTATCGTTCTCTATGAAACACCGATCCACGAAGTGTGCCGGATGCTTCAGCAGAACGTACGTGAAGCTGTGGAGAGCATGACTGGACTTCATATTGTTGAGGTAAATGTCAAAGTTGAAGGCGTAGCTTTCAAGAATGATGAAATCTCTTAAAAAACTTGTACACAAAAAAGCAGTCCAAGGTTAATTCCCTGGGCTGCTTTTTTATGTGTATATCCCCTAACCTCCGGCTTTATAAAGCTTACCGGGAACGAACCTGTCTAACCGTTGTTACAGATTTCGTTACTTCCTCTTTGGCAGGAAGGTTGGTTTCTCTTGAGATGCTTAGCATAATTCCCATGCACAGCATGCTGACAAGGAGTGAAGAGCCCCCGTAGCTGATAAACGGCAAGGTAACGCCGGTAAGAGGGATTGTATTGGTTACACCACCGATATTGACAAAGGCCTGAATGGCTATGAGGCCCATAATCCCAATTCCGACGAGCGTACCAAAGGGATCCTTACACCTTAAAGCGATTAGAATACCCCGCCAGATAAAATACAGATATAACATCAAAAATATGGAGGTCCCTAGAAAGCCGAACTCTTCACCAATTACGGGGAAGATAAAGTCCGTATAAGGGTATTTTAGATAGTCCAGCTTTTGAATGCTTTTGCCGAAGCCGGAACCACTTACTCCACCTTGGCCAAGAGCGGTTAAGGATTGAATAATGTTATAACCATCACCCTCAGCAACCTGATAAGGATCTAAAAAGGCAACGATACGACCTTTTCTATAATCCTGAGTGTCAGTGGCTTTATCGGATGGAGATAAGGAATCAATCGCTGCTTTGGCGCCTATAACTAGTCCTACACCCAGCACTAGCAGTGCTATAGAGCCCAGAATATGCTTCATGCTGGCACCACCGGCATAAATAACAAGTCCGCTGGTAGCTACGAGAATGAGGCAAGAACCTAAATCCGGCTGCATCATTATAAGTCCGGCAACAATACCCACGATAACCATTACAGGGATATATCCTGTACGGAAATCTCTAAACCGTTCACCTTTTTTGGTGATGAGTGCTGAGATATACAGGATAATCGATATTTTGGCTAATTCGGTGGGTTGAATTCCAAGTTTCCCGATACTAAGCCAGCTCTTGGCACCATTAATTTTTTCAGAGAAGGCTACCACGAGCAGAAGAATAACGGTGATGATAAAAATAGGTACATACCACTTCTTAAACTTACTGTAGTGAATGTTCATAGCTATAAACATAACAACGGTTCCGAGTACGATCCAGATCACTTGGCGTTTAATGAAATATAGAGGGTCATTACCGAACTTCGAGCTTGCTAATGTTAAGCTTGAGCTAGCACTGAAGACCATGACTAGACCGAAACCCACAAGTAGTAGTGTTAAGATAAGTAGTTGGAAATCGGGTGTTCCTCTTTTGGGCAGGCTGACATTTTGTTTCGTCGTTCCCTTTCTGTTACTCAAGCCTCTAACAGCTGCTTTAATTCAAGAATCCGCTTAGCAGCAGTGTCCAATACTGGTTTTGGCACCGGAGATTCATATTCCAGGCCATGAGGGAAGGTTGCTTTTCCTAAGTATACGGCTTCAATTGCAAGTACGGCATCAGACTTCTCTAGCTTTCCCTCGACAGCGCGAGTGTTAATGCGTAGGAAGTATTCGCCACCATCCTGTGGGTCTTCAATTTTGCAGTCGTAAGTGGCACGATAGTATTCCCATTGCCAGCGGATGAAGCCAGCTTTTGTGGCACTCTCGTCCAGATAGAGAAGATCACTCTTCAATCCTACGAGGCCCGTGTTCTCAAAAATCATAGCACGCATATCCCCCTTATGAAGTATAATGATGAATTTCTGATCCGATTGCTGATGTTCTACCTCATGATAGTATGTTTCTAAAGGTTGTGCAAGAGTAGGCAGTGCCTAACAATACCCAGTTTTTTGCGTTTCTGCTACAATAAAAGAATTATAGTCGTTCGCGGCTGGAACAAAGTGAACAGGACTGCTATCGCTTGCTATGGATGCGGGTTTATCGAGAAGGGGATGGAGAACTTATGAAGAGCTTAGCGGTTGATTCGCTCATGCCGGAGATCGTGGAATGGAGACGCCATTTGCATCGTCATCCGGAGTTGTCTTTTCATGAAAAGGAAACGTCAGCATTTATAGCAGATAAGTTAGCCAAATTCGGAATTGAAGTCAGAAAAAGCGGGACAGGGTATGGTGTGCTTGGCATATTACGGGGGAAGCGGCCGGGGAAAACCGTTGTTCTTCGCGCGGATATGGACGCCCTACCTATTAAAGAGGAGAACAAGAAGGATTACGTTTCGCAAAATGAAGGGGTAATGCATGCCTGTGGACATGATGGCCACACTTCCATACTGCTCGGTGTAGCCTCTTACTACAGCAGTCGGCTTGAGGAGCTGGAAGGGGAGCTGCGTTTTCTTTTTCAGCCCGCAGAGGAAGTATGCCCAGGAGGGGCGCAGGGGATGATCGCCGAAGGCATGTTAGAAGGAGCGGATGCGGTGTATGGTCTGCATCTGTGGACTCCATTGCCTATGGGAACTGTAGGGAGTGCTCCGGGACCGTTGATGGCGTCTGCGGACGAGTTTTTTATAGATATCATTGGCAAAGGCGGACACGGCGGCATGCCGAACCGTACCATTGATAGCATCGTGGCGGGAGCGGCGCTGGTGACCCAGCTCCAGAGCATTGTAAGCCGCTCTGTGAACCCGCTGGAGCCTGCTGTACTCAGTGTAGGAACCATTCAAGGGGGATTCGCCCAGAATGTCATTGCCGAGCAATGCCGGATCACAGGGACAGTGCGGGCATTCGACGAGGAGACACAGCATTTGATACGCCAGCGAATCGAAGAAATGACCGTTTCTATTGCCAGCGCTTACGGGGCAGAAGCTAAGATAGATTACGTAATGGGATATCCTCCCCTCGTAAATCACGATGGTGAAGTTCAGCGGTTTTTCGAGGTGGCCCCAGCGGCTTTAGGAGAATCTGTTGAGGTGATTCGGATGGAAAAGCTGATGCCAGCTGAGGATTTTGCCTATTATGTTAAGGAGATTCCGGGCTGCTTTATGTTTGTAGGTGCAGGAAATCCGGATAAAGAGGCTGACTATCCACATCATCATAGCAAATTTGATTTTGACGAAGATGCCATGCTGCACGGAATGAAGCTGCTCATTGCTATGGCGAATTCCTGTATGCGTGAGAACACAATCGTATAATTTCGTTTCATAGAGGAGAACCTATTCCCATAACATGGAGATCATGATTAGGAGGGTTCATTCTTGAAGACAGTGAAAGAGGTTATGACGAAGGAGCCTGCAACGGTTACGCTGCAAGATAATGTGTATGAAGTTGCCGTGAAAATGCGAGATTATGACACTGGATTTATACCTGTTGTTGATAATGAAGAACATAAGACACTGATCGGCGTAATTACTGACCGCGATCTCGTGATTAGAGGTTATGCGGCTAAACATCCTGGTTCAACCTCAGTGGAAACTGTAATGAGTAAAGAGATTCAGACCGTCTCGGAGAATACTTCAGTAGATGAGGCTGCAGAGTTAATGGCTGGCTGGCAAATCCGCAGGCTGGCGGTGACACGTGACCAGAAGCTGGTGGGCGTAGTGTCGATTGGAGATCTGGCTGTGCGCGACATTTTTGCGGATGAAGCTGGTGAAGCACTCCATGATATTTCGCAGCAGCATTTACATTAAATAGTCAGATAGGGAAGCTCATGACCGTTATGCGGGGATGGGCTTTTTCCTGTTATATGAAAATAAACAAAATTACATAGCGCAAGCTTAAATTACATGAACACTAGGGAGGAAAAACTATGAATGGATCAGGAGCTTGCATCGTGCGCAGGGACCGGACAATTTTACTGGAATGTGCTCATCCGGATTTTGAGGTGGCAAGGAAAAAGCTAGGGACCTTCGCGGAGCTGATAAAAAGTCCTCCTGCTTACCATACCTACCGAATTACCCCGTTATCTCTTTGGAATGCGGCTGCGCTTAATTATACTGCTGAGGAGATTATCACTAACCTGCATCACCTTGCACGCTGGGGTGTTCCCACAGGACTGGAGGAGGAAATCGAAACTCTTTTGTCCAGATATGGAAAGCTGACTCTTCATGGCCAAGAGACTCGGAATGAGGTCGTTATGTTAAGAGCGGATGCTCCTGAGCTTTTGGATGAATTGAGTGATGAACAAGGTCTAAAAGCGTTGGGTCTACTGAGAATAAATCCTCTGGAATGCTCGTGTCCTGCGGAGAATAGAGGGCTTTTGAAACAAGAGCTGATGAGATTGGGTTATCCAGTTCTCGACTACGCCGGATATCATGAAGGACAAGCGCTTAGCTTGACCTGGAAGGAGAATCTCGATGCCTGCAAGGCTGATACGGCAAACGATTCATTTGGCTTACGTGAATACCAGCAGGAGGCCGTTCAGCTGTTTCAAGGGACAGAAGGACAAGGGGGAAGCGGTGTGGTGGTGCTGCCTTGTGGCGCAGGAAAGACAATT
This sequence comes from Paenibacillus sp. FSL H3-0329, assembly GCF_037963285.1. NCBI lineage: Bacteria > Bacillati > Bacillota > Bacilli > Caryophanales > Paenibacillaceae > Paenibacillus > Paenibacillus sp. FSL H3-0329. The sequence goes on from NZ_CP150150.1 coordinate 2,813,063, forward strand.
GTAGGAGTAGCAGTACTTGAAAGTCTCCAATGTGAAACCTTAATTTTAACTTCAAATACAACATCCGTAAGGCAATGGATGGATGAACTGCTGGAGCGAACAGATTTGGCCGGGGAGGCAGTGGGAGAATATTCCGGTGAAAAAAGAGAAGTGCGGCCAGTTACCATTGCCACCTATCAAATATTAACCCATCGTTCGTCCAAAGACGGTCCGTTTCTCCATATGAAGCTGTTTAACGAACGCAATTGGGGCTTGATTATATATGATGAGGTTCACCTGCTTCCAGCGCCTGTATTTCGGGCTACAGCAGACATTCAGGCTACACGTCGACTGGGGCTTACAGCCACTTTGGTTAGAGAAGACGGGAAGGAAGGGGATGTGTTCTCTTTAATCGGACCGAAACGCTACGATCTGCCTTGGAAGGAGCTGGAGCAGCAGGGCTGGATCGCTGAAGTGGAATGTGTAGAGATCATTGTGCCCATGAATCCGGAGCTTAAACAAGAATATATGTACGCGGCGGCAAAAGAAAAATTTCGTATGGCTTCATGCAATCCTGCCAAAGCTGAGATTGTAGCCAAGCTTCTAAAGGTCCATGCAGGCTCTTCGGTACTGGTTATTGGACAATATCTCGACCAGTTAAGTGAACTGGCTGACAGGATCGGGGCACCTTTAATTACCGGCAAAACGAAGCAGCGTGAAAGAGACGAGCTATATGCGGCTTTTAACGAGGGAGATATACAGGTACTGGTGGTGTCAAAAGTAGCGAATTTCGCGGTGAATTTACCTGACGCGTCGATTGCTATTGAAGTCTCGGGAGCTTATGGATCCCGGCAGGAGGAAGCTCAGCGACTAGGTCGAATCCTCCGTCCAAAAGCGGGGGAGAATAAAGCCTATTTTTATACACTGGTATCTGAAGATAGCCGGGAACAGGATTTCGCTTTGCGCCGCCGGATGTTTTTGACTGAGCAGGGTTATGAATATGTCGTTAAAAAGATGCCGAGTGGAGAGGAGCGAACCATTCATTGAACCAGCTATCAACAGAAGCATTAGAGGTCTTAAAGCGGTTATGTGCAGCTTATGCTGCCCAGCCGTTTGAAGAAGGGAAAGAAGAACGATTGCGCCCTGTGGCGCTTTGTCGTGCTGAGCAAAAGCTTGCAATGAACGAATTGCGCCGCGAGGGGCTGTTAACTGCAAGGCATAAAATTTTGGGCGAAAAGCTGTATCAGATTCCGGTTGATCAACTACCGGCAATTGAACAAGAATTTTTCCCGTATCAGCCGCAATTCATTGCCGGGCATTTAGTGAGTCTTACCATGGAGGCGGGGGCCGGACTGGCGATAGATCTGTTTCGGGCTTTGCTGTTCACCGCTTGGGAAGGACTGCCGCTGACAGCCAAGGGGATTATTCATAAAAAGCACCTAAACCGCTTAGCGGCGCAGCTCTCTTTTGGCGAGGAGCATTTGCAATGGCTCTCCGTGGGTTCTCTTTTAGAGGAACAGAAAACTCTTTCTGTCATTGCGACGGTGGATATCCTGCTGTTTCTTGGACTTATTCGCAGGCAGAGCGCCGGGTACACGCTTGATATGGAGCTATTGGATCGTTGGCTGCAGCTTCCTGAAGCGACGATGAGTGACATTCTCTATGGAATTGTAATTAATCGCTGCGGATGCGTGGGACCTGCCGATCAACATTTTCGTTATATAATCTCAAATGCAGATTTTATCCCCGGGAAATGGATAATGCTGCCCGCGCTATTAGACTGGATGATGGATGCTAATCTCACAGGTACCGTTGCCCGTAATGAGCTTGAACAATCAAGCTTGAACTGGTTACGTTGTTTAACAGGCTTTGGCTGGTGCGAGCTGGGAGAAACCGCTGAGGGTATGTTGTGTTTTTGCTGGACCGCTGCTAAGCCAATGTTATCTGCTGAGAGGGGATCATTCGCTGCTGTTGGGTCTGGAGATACACAGGAACAGTTTATTGTGCAGCCGGATTTCGAGGTGCTGGTTCCACCAGAGGTCCCCTATTCTGTACGATGGACACTGGCTGGCTGCGCTGAGCTCCAGCAAAGTGATACGATATGGAGCTTCCGGCTGACGAAAGAGAGGTTGGAACTTGCAGCTGAGCGTGGAATGTCACCGAATGACATCATCTCATGGATAAGTGAGCATGCACTAGGCGGGCTTCCTTTGGTGGTTCAAATGTCTCTTGAGCAATGGGCAAAAAGCATTGGCCGTACCTCACTCACCCAAGTAATTATTTTGACCTGTCAGACGGAAGCAGATGGAGCTGCTATCGCAGCTCACCCGCGTTTACAGGAGAACCTTGAACGTATCGGTCCTTTACATTTCATAGTGGACCCGCAATGTATGGAACAGATACGAAAAGAGCTGTACTCCGCGGGGTTAGCGCCTTCCAGAATCATTGGAGGACAGGTAGAGGAAACAAACCTAGGGTGGTGTTTGTTTCCTCATGAAACAGGAAACCCCGAAGCAATGTATGTTCTTCCAGAGCTGAATGTAGAACTAGGATTGCTGTCCAAAGGGAATCCTTTTCTTAACCTGCCGGTTATTGCTCCTGAACAGGAGGAAGAGATTCTCTTCGGTGGAGAAAATGTACCGCAGATCTGGAGCAAAGAATGGCGGCATTATCATAGCTCGACTGCACAAAAGGTGATGGAGCAAGGGTTAAGATGGGGAGTCAAGGTGCGTTTTGCACTAAAGGATCAGATGTTAGATTTTATCCCTTCACGCATAAGTGGGAATCCATGGAGAGTTTCCGGACAACTGCTCTTTCATGATGGTGAAACGGTTGAAGATATAGAGCTCACTCCGGAAGACTGGAAGGAAATGAAGTTAGTTATTCCCAAAGGACGAAGAAATTCCTCTTCTGCTCAAGCGAGTGATTATGGTATGATAGAAAAGTCTACTGAATCGGTAGATCATTAACGAAGAAAAGAGCTGAGTTCATGAGCGTAGCTGAAATAAATACGGTCGATATGGCTGAAGTACTGACATACGCCTATGAATTAGGCGATATGATTAATCAATCCGCCGAGGTGTCGGATTACTTATACTGGAAAGGGCGGGTTGATACGAACCCCGAAATTCAGGCCATGGTCAAACGACTTCAGACTAAGAAGGAGCTGTTTGAAGAAACACAGCGTTTCGGACATTTCCACCCGAATTATCATTCAGCAAAGGATGAGGTTTCGGCAGTAGAAGCGGAACTGGAGCAGTTCGAAGAAGTTGTTCGTTTCAAGCTGGCAGAGAAGACCCTTGACGACATTCTGCATTCCATGTCGGAAGCGATTGCTTTTTCAGTATCAGATAGCATTAAAGTACCAAGTAATGATCCTTCCCCTAAAGGTGGATGCGGCAGCGGGGGAAAATGCTCCTGCGGATAAGCTTCCCTTAGGATTTAGAGAGAGAAAGGCGGTTTAGCTTATGTTTGCGGAACGGACAGGATACATCATTTGGGTAAGTGACGTTAAAGCGGCACGTAACCTTGAGAAATACGGAACATTACATTATGTTTCTCGGAAAATGCATTATGCAGTTATGTATGTAAATGCAGAACGGGCCGAGGAAGTTATGAAGAATGTCCGCAGACTCTCCTATGTACGAAAGATTGAAAGATCTTATCGTAACGAAATTAAGACAGAGTATACTAGTAATGGACCGGACAAGTCCCGTAATTACAGTATGTGATTCCAGGAGATAAACAGGCGCTTAAACAGCGCCTGTTTTTTTTATGCTTATTTACAAAAAAAGCCATTACTCTCAAGGGGAGAAACTTGTACAACTTTCGGCAATGAGGTAAGATGACAACATTAAGTGCATACTAAGACCCTTATGGTGGAGTGTGATGATGATGCGCAACAAGGGGATGGATTGGCCCAGCACTTATGAGCCCTTCCACATCATGCTGAACGATTACAGGGTCGCCGACATCGTTATAACAAATCATGCGAAGAGCCGTTATATGGACCGCATCAGCAATGGTGCAAGCAATGCCGAAGAGGTCGCTGCATGGATGTGGCAGTGCCTAATGCAGAATCGGATCAAGCCCTTTTCAAGCAGTGATTATAACGCATATTTAATTGACGATGACTCTGTAGTAATCGCTGAGTTTACGGAATTGACAGGTGAGAGAGATCTCTCAGGCCAGCCATTATATTCTATGATCATCGTTTCGTTTCTTGGTAGAATCTCGGTGATGCCACAGCTGAGAGATTTAAAGACCTATTTTTCACTGCTGCGTAATTCTCACCGTACAAAGCTGTCGAAGAAGAAGCGAAGACGCAAATAGTCTATAAAGAAACGGGCAAGAGGCATGCGGCGAGTCTGCATGTCCTTTTTGAAAATATAAGAATTTATATACTGCACAATTATAATATTCTTAGATTTCTACGGGAAACGATTGTCGTCTTTAAAGGACGGCAACGACGTTTCTTCTTGTAATATAAGGAGTTGCGAAGCATGAACTTTCACCAGCTGCATATTTTTTATACGGTCTCCGAGCGGGGAAGCTTCTCGGCGGCGGCGCAGACTTTACATATGACTCAACCAGCTGTGACCATGCAGGTACAGGCGCTGGAGGATTATTTTGGCACCAAATTGTTTAATCGTTCCACCAAAAAAATCGTACTCTCTGAGGCAGGGCACACTCTAATGCCATACGCGCTACGCAGTATTCTGCTGATGCGAGAGACGGATCAAGCCATGTCAGCATTCACACATATGCTGGAAGGGAGATTGCAGCTTGGGGCGAGTCTTACGATAGGAGAATACGTGCTGCCACGGCTGTTAGGCCCTTTCGGAAAGCAATATCCTAACATTTCAATTATGATGAAAGTGATGAACACCTCGCAAATTATGGAGGAAATCCTCAAGCATCAACTGAATTTTGGTTTAATTGAAGCCCCGGTCACACATCCGGACATGGAGATCGAGCCCGTGATGGGGGATGAGCTGAAGTTGATCGTGCCATATGATCATCCACTTGCGGAGCAGCAAGAGGTTACCTTGGAGCAAGTGCTTCAGCATCCTTTTGTATTGCGTGAGCAGGGCTCAGGAACACGGCGTGTGATGGAAGAGCAGCTGTTCTCCAAGGGACTTGATCCGGGAACAATGAAGATCGTGATGGAGCTTGGAAGTACGGGAGCTGTGAAATCAGCGGTGGAAGCAGGTCTTGGCATAACGATCATATCGACCTCTTCGGTTAAGCATGAAGTTGCGCTTGGACTGTTGAAAATTGTGAATATCTCCGATGCCTCTTTTAAAAGACAATTCTACGCCATTCATTTAAAATCAACATTGCTGCCAATTTCTGCAGTAACCTTCCTGACTTATTTGCGTGAGCATTCGAATGAAATCTGATAGTTAAAGCGGGGGATATCACAATGTCAATTGTTCTACGTGGAGAAAAGCTAGTATTGCGCGATATTACAGAGGCTGATTTTCAGAAGCTTTATTATCACTATCATGAAGCTGAAGACCGTGAACACTTGAAATGGGATGGTCCTTATAAATCTTTGGCACATCAAAGATTCGAAAAGTTTACCGAGGACTACATAGGTCATTTGGCGTTAGTTGAGACGGAAACCCCGCGTAACCTGTTGATCATAGAAATAGACGGCAAGGTAAAGGGGAAAGTAGGACGCTACTGGATATCGCAAGAAACCAACTGGATGGAGATTGGCATAGTAATCTTTGATTCTAGTTATTGGTCAGGTGGTTACGGTACGGAAGCGTTTAAGATGTGGATAGATTATTTATTTAATTCTCTTGATACAGTCCGTCTTGGAATAGGCACCTGGTCAGGGAATAAAAGAATGATCGGGTTGGCAGCGAAATGTGGCATGGTGGAGGAAGCTCGCGTCCGTAAAGCACGAATCGTGCGAGGAGAATACTACGATGCCATAAAAATGGGGATTCTGCGGGAAGAGTGGGAGAATGCAGGCAACCTACCTGCGAAGGATGTATGCGACCTCCATACCCATACTCAAGCATCTGACGGCATGCAGCCGCCAGCGGAGAATGTACGGCTTGCTAAGGAGAAGGGGCTAAGCGCTGTTGCCATTACGGATCATGATACAGTGGCTGGCGTGAAGGAAGCCTGTGAAGCAGGGGATAAGTACGGAATAACCGTTGTGCCTGGTGTAGAGATCAGTACGCGTGCTGGTGGCAAAGACATTCATGTGCTGGGCTATTATGTTGATCCTGAGAATGAACAATTTCTCTCACGTTTGGAAGGGCTAAGAGATACCCGGGCACTTAGAAATGAAGCGATAATTACCAAGCTGCAAGACCTTGGTATTGCGATTACCTTGGAACAGGTTATAGCGGGGATCGGGCGGGAATTGAAGCCTGATGAAAGCATCGGCCGCCCACATATTGCCGACGAGCTGGTTCGGCTTGGGGCAGCTACCGATATGAGAGATGCCTTCAACAAGTATTTGGCCGAGGGTGCAGCGGCCTATGTGTCACCTCCTAGAATCACACCGGAGGAAGCTTGCGAGTGGATCATTGAGGCAGGAGGGTCTCCAGTATTAGCCCATCCGGGTTTGTACGGGGATGACCTTCTGGTGCGAGATATTCTGGAGCAAGGCGCTTTTAAAGGGATTGAGGTCTATCACTCTGATCATGGACCTGCGGAAGAAGAACGTTACCAAGTTATGGCTGAGGATTATAATCTGTTAATAACCGGAGGTTCTGACTTTCATGGTGCCCGTCAAGGCGTGATTTTTCACGGGGATATCGGCAGTGTTACGGTTTCTACAGAAGTACTGAAGTTTTTAAACAAAAAGGCATGAAATTAGTGCGGAGCGAATTATAAAAAACCTCCAGCTTTAGATGTTCAACATCTGCAGCTGGAGGTTTCTTTATATCTAGTATTTAGCTTCTCAAAGTATTTGGAAGACTCTTAATTCTTTCCTCATTGGGTGTGACGAACAGTGTCTTTTGATGATCATAGATTACAAATCCCGGCTTGGAACCGCTTGGTTTACGTACATAGCGGATCAATGTACAGTCCACAGGCACACTGCTGGACTGTTTGGCTTGGCTGAAATAAGCGGCAAGCTGAGCGGCTTCTTCCAGCGTTGCATCTCCAAATTGCTCACTTCGGATGACCACGTGTGATCCGGGGATGTCCTTGGTATGCAGCCAAGTATCATTCGGAGAAGCCAGTCGATTGGTGACGTATTCGTTCTGCAAATTATTTTTGCCGACATAAATATCGATTCCTTCTGAAGAGGTGAAGACCTGTAATGTGGGTCTGGTGGCCTTTTTCTTCTTTTTGCCCTTTTTGCTCCGGTCTCGCAGATAACCTTGGCTTACAAGCTCGTCGCGGATCTCCTCAATATCGTTGAGGGAAGCGTGGGCAAGTTGCTGCAGCAGACTCTCCATATACAGAATTTCCTCATGCGTCTTCAAAAGCTGTTCATTAATGACAAGCAGGCTGTTTTTATATTTGTTGTATTTTTTGAAATAACGTTGTGCATTGTCCGAAGGATTTAATAACGGATCGAGCGGAACCACCATTTCCGCCTGATTTTCATCATAATAATTGACCAAGGAGGTTTCTTTATCCCCTTTGGATACCGCGTGTAATGAAGCGAAAAGCAACTCACCCCAAATGCGGTAACGATCAGCATCCTGAGCTTCGTCGAGATCCTTCTGCAAATTAGCGAGTTTCTTAACGTTTTTGCTCCGTTCATTGCTGAGGAAGCGGATCAAATCACTCACCCGTTGCTTTACAGTATCGCGCTCGGCTTTATCCCCGTAATAATCCTCCATACATTCACTGATGGAGTTGTAATGTTTCGCACTCTCACCCAGAAGTGTTAAGGGGATCGCAGAAAAAATCATCTTACCTTTTGCGTTTGCACCTGCAACAGGAGAAAATTCGTTATCGCGTACGGATCCCATTACGGAATGGAAGGCAACCCATAATTGTGTCGGAAATGCTGCTTCGGATTCTGTAACGCCTTTATCCAGGGTGTTTCTCAGACGAAGAGCAATTTCACCAGCAATCAGTGGGCTCATTCCGCTGAAAGCATGTACCATCCAGCCCACGGGGTCAGCTGAGGGAGAAGGACCGCCAGAGCCGTCAGGTTTTTGCTCTACTGCTTCTTTTGTGATCAGATTAGCAAGCTCACCCTCAATGATTTCTTCTGGCTCAGCCTCCTCATCATCCTCTATCAGTGCAGCTTCTTCAGCAGCCGAGATTAAATTGAGAAATTGCTCCTGGCCAATCTCCAAAGGGTTCAGCTTATGTTGCTGTGGCGGCTCTGTGTATGCGATGCCGGGCATCACAATCCGATAGCTGCTGATCGATGGAGTTACATGATGAATGCCGTCTATGATCGTTCCAGAGCTGAGATCAGTAAGAATGATGTTACTGTGTCGACCCATGAGTTCTATGATGATCTTTTTGGCAAAGACGTCACCAAGCTCATCTCTAGTCTTGACGTTTATGTGAATAATTCGTTCCATACCTACCTGCGTAATACTTTCAATGGTCCCTCCCTCACAATGCTTCCGCATAAGCATGCAGAACATGGGTGCTTCCGAAGGATTAATGCTGTTTCTTTCGGTAAAATGCACCCGAGGATACGTTGGATTAGCAGAGAGCAGCAGCTTGCCGCCGCCACCTGCGCCGCGCAGGTTAAAAATTAAATCGTGATTGTTCGGTTGATATATTTTTCCTATACGTGCACCTATGAATGATTGCAATTCGTGCACGATAGCTCGGGTAACAATGCCGTCTAATGCCATGATAAAGCTCTCCTGTCGCCGTGAAATGAATTTCTTAAATATAAGAAAGTAAAAGTTTCATACAATACTTATATCTTATATTTCTCGCTCAAACGCTTACCTGTCCTTATAAGGACACCGAAGACGTCTATGCTCACCTCTCTATGATGCCATACTTTAGGACATTCGCGCAAAAGGGGAATTGGATAGGGGTGATATTATTGGACGACCTTGAATACATTTGTCATGAACAGGTGGAAAAGCTGTGCGCCGCCGGAAGTAAAGAAACGACCGGGAGGGAAAGAAAAGTCATGGAACAAAACAGTTGGCACCGTCTCGGTGCAGAAGAGCTGCAGAAAATGTTCAATGTCCAGCCAAGGACGGGCCTCAGTGATGAGGAAGCCGCGGAGAGACGAAAGGAGAACGGGTACAACGAGCTGTCGGAAGGAAAGACAGTATCTCCGTTTACCCTGCTGTTGAACCAGTTCAAGGATTTCATGGTGCTTGTGCTCATGGGTGCAACGCTTGTATCCGGGTTGCTAGGCGAATACTTGGATGCCATCACGATCATCGCGATTATCCTACTGAATGGAGCGCTTGGATTTGTTCAGGAGTTTCGCGCCGAACGTTCGCTAAGAGCTTTAAAGCAACTCTCCGCACCTTCTGCCAAAGTGCTACGTGGAGGGAATAGCGAGATTATCCCAGCCAAGATGTTGGTGCCAGGTGATATTGTCTTGCTGGAGAGTGGAGATCGGATTCCTGCCGATGTACGTTGGTTGGAATGCAGTGCTCTATATGTGGAAGAATCCGCACTTACTGGGGAATCATTGCCTGTCTCGAAGCATTCGGAAGCGATCCGTGCAGAAGAGATTCCGCTTGGTGATCAGAAGAATTTAGGCTTCATGGGCACTATGGTGACCAGAGGAACAGGGCGAGCTGTTGTAATCCGTACCGGTATGAACACGGAAATGGGTAAGATAGCGGATCTAATCCAAAATACGGATTCTCAGGAAACACCTTTACAGCATCGGCTTGAGCAGCTAGGAAAGATTCTGATCTACGTATCTCTGGGATTGACAATTGTAGTTGTGGTAGCAGGTATTCTGCATGGACAGCCTGCCACCTCCATGTTCTTAGCTGGTGTGAGCTTGGCAGTTGCCGCGATTCCGGAAGGTCTCCCCGCTATTGTAACTATTGCGCTTGCGCTAGGCGTGCAGCGGATGATCAAACGCAAGGCTATCGTTCGTAAATTGCCGTCAGTGGAAACGTTGGGCTGTGCCTCGGTAATCTGTTCAGACAAGACAGGAACATTAACGCAAAATAAAATGACGGTGACCCGATTATGGACGGGTGGACGTGGTCTTGAGGTAACAGGTGAAGGGTATGCTCCAAATGGACAGGTTCTGGAGAAAGGCAAAGCAGTGGATCTAAAACATGATCAAAGCTTACGGCGGATGTTGCAGGTTGGCGCATTATGCAGCAACGCGGAAATTATTGAGACCTTCCAGTCTGAAGTGCGAGGCAAACGAAAAGGGAAGGATAAGGATGCTGTTCTTGAAAAGTCTGCAGACAACACTTCCGTTTGGGAACTGAAGGGCGACCCGACAGAAGGAGCGCTCGTGGCACTGTCAGGAAAGATGGGACTGACCGCTCAGACGCTTGCCGTAACCTACACTCGTGAACAGGAATTTCCGTTTGATTCTGAGCGGAAGCTGATGTCTGTGATCGTAGGCCATCCGGGAGGACGGATGGTATGTACCAAAGGTGCGCCCGATGTATTGCTGAATCGCTGCGCATATATGCTTTGGGAGGGCGGTGTTGTGCCTTGTACGCCAACTTTGCGGCAGAAGGTGCTTGATGCCAATGAGCAAATGGCTTCAGGAGCCCTTCGTGTGCTAGGTATGGCTTACCGGGATATGCGTCCAAATGAACATGTGAATAGTGAAAAGGATGCGGAGAATCAATTAGTCTTTATTGGCTTGGCAGGAATGATCGATCCGCCACGTCGTGAAGTCCGCGATGCCATCAGTGTCACACGCCGGGCAGGGATTAAGACGGTTATGATTACTGGTGATCATGGAACAACTGCCGAGGCAATTGCTCACCAGCTGGGAATTCTGCAGCGTGGTGGAACGGTGCTGACAGGCGCTCAGTTAACCCGGATGGATGATGATGAGCTGGATAAGATATCGGACAATGTGTTTGTATTCGCCCGCGTATCTCCAGAGCATAAGCTTCGGATCGTTAAATCTCTACAACGTCACGGTCACGTAGTGGCTATGACCGGAGATGGAGTGAACGACGCTCCAGCCATTAAGGCTGCAGATATCGGGATATCCATGGGGATCACAGGTACAGATGTGACCAAGGAAGCATCGTCACTTGTTCTCGGGGATGATAACTTCTCAACGATTGTTGCTGCCATCGAAGAAGGCAGAAATATCTATGAGAATATTCGTAAATTCATTCGTTATCTGTTGGCATCCAATGTGGGAGAGATTCTGACTATGTTTTTTGCCATGATGCTGGGTCTGCCTTTACCACTCGTTCCGATCCAAATTCTTTGGGTCAATCTAGTGACAGACGGACTGCCAGCGATGGCACTTGGAGTGGATCAGCCCGAGAAGGATTTGATGGAGCATAAACCTCGTGGTGCGAAAGAAAATATTTTTGCCCGCCGCTTAGGCTGGAAAATTATAAGCCGTGGATTCTTGATTGGTTTATGTACGCTAGGAGCATTTTGGCTAACTTTACGTATAGCACCAGAGAATCCTGCACAATTGATTCGGGCACAGTCCGTTGCTTTTGCAACACTAGTTATGGCACAGTTGATCCATGTGTTCGATTGCCGCAGTTCGCGTTCAGTGTTCCACCGCAATCCGTTCCAGAATAAGTATCTAGTGCTTGCCGTGTTGTCATCAGTCTTACTGATGCTGGCCGTAATGTACGTGCCTGTGCTCCAGCCTGTCTTCAAAACAGTGCCGCTCAATTTCCGCGAATGGTGTCTGGTGTTTGTAACAGCGGGGATCCCGACCTTCTTGATGGGTGCCGGCAGTGTTTGGGGCGGCAAACGTAATCGTGGACGCAGCGGCAGTAATCCGATGATAAAAAGTACAAAAATTTCAGCATAAAGTCAATACTAATGCTCCATTCCTAAAGGTATACTTGTTGCAGTTAACCGCTCATATGCTTGCGAAATGCTCAATTACACAGAACTTTAAGCTTAAGCGAATGCTAACATAACATAACCTTTAGGAGTGGACTTTTAATGGAATTCACAAAAATGCACGGCCTCGGTAATGACTTCATCGTTGTTTTCGGCGAGCAAGAGCTGCCAAGTAATGCAGCGGAGCTTGCTGTAACCCTATGCAACCGGTTCTTTGGAATCGGTGCTGACGGACTGGTATATATCCTGCCTTCTGAGCGTGGCGATTTCAAGATGCGTATTATGAATTCTGATGGTTCGGAGGCGGAGCAGTGCGGAAATGCCATTCGCTGTGTCTCTAAATATGTATATGACCACGGACTGGTAAGCTCAGAGCAGATTGTAATAGAAACGATTGGTGCCGGAGAACAAAAGGTTACTTTAAACGTGAAAGACGGTGTTGTGGAGACTGTAACCGTAGATATGGGCGAACCTGTATTGTCCGGTCTGCAAATTCCAGTATCTATTGATGCAGAGCCAGTGCTCGCTCAGCCGATTGAAGCGGACGGAACCGAATTTAAGTTCACAGCGGTATCCATGGGAAATCCTCATTGCGTGATTTACGTAGAAGATGCAGTGAATTTTGATCTTGCCACATGGGGACCTAAGCTTGAGGTACATCCTTTATTCCCGAGAAAAGTAAACGTTGAATTCGCAACGGTACTGGATCGGGGCAGAGTGGATATGCGTGTCTGGGAACGTGGGGCAGGACCTACGCTTGCCTGTGGCACTGGAGCCTGCGCAACCCTTGTCTCCTCTGTGCTGAATGATCTTACAGACCGGGCAGCTTGGATTAGTCTAAAGGGCGGCGATCTCTATATTGAATGGAATGAAGAGGATAATCATGTGTATATGACTGGACCTGCTGAGGTCGTATTCACGGGCAGTGTAGCAATATAGAAAAATAATAAAAAGGCAGTCCAAGAGCGCATTCTTGGACTGCCTTTTTTGTGTTTCTAACCTGAGGTGACTTTAAGCAGCCGAATAATGGAAGGAGTAACCGAGAATAATACTACAATGTTTATGAAAAAAAGGAGGGGAGCTTGTTGAACATCAACGGGTTAACTAAAAAAAATAAATCCGGTAAGGGACAGCAAGCTGACCCGGCAGGTCCAGGTTCTGGAGTGAGATTAACCATTTATCTGGAGCAGACGCTAAACAATATCATAACCGAGCTGGGAGATAGTCCGGATCTTAGAATCCGCCAGGTAAAGCTTGGTGAGGAATCCGTTGTTGAGGCTGCTGCGGTACATCTTAATGGTCTAGCTAAGACAGAAACCGTTAATCAATTTGTAATGGGTTCATTGCTCTCCATTACGGATGAGATGCTCAAGGAAAGCAATACTGCAGCAAATAATCTGAATGACCTCATCTTAAACCGTGCCCTGGAAATAGGTGAAGCGCAGCTGCAGGAGGATTGGAACGAGGTGCTGCTCGGAATTCTTTCTGGGAAGACACTGATTCTCATTGAAGGTTATGACAGTGGCATCATGTGTGAGACTGAAGGAGGGGAAGCACGTTCTGTCACTGAACCCTCCACTCAGCTAGTTGTGCGTGGTCCAAAGGATAGCTTTGTTGAATCTTTGGCTACGAATGTCTCATTAATACGCAGAAGAATAAGATCACCCAAACTAAGACTCGAGCATGTGAAGATCGGGTCGGTAACTCAGACCGATGTGGCTTTAATGTACATCAAGGATACTGCGGACGAGAAGCTGGTTGAAGAAGTTAGAAAACGGCTGCAGCAGATTAATGTAGATGCCATCATGGAATCCGGTTATATCGAAGAGCTGATTCAGGATAAGACCTTTACCCCTTTTCCAACCATCAATAACAGCGAGCGGCCAGACGTTGCTGCAACGAATCTGTTAGAAGGGAGGGTAGTGATTGTCGTAGATGGCACCCCCTTTGTATTGATTTTGCCTGCGGTTTTCACTCTTTTTTTTCAGTCAGCTTCGGATTATGCGCAAAGGTTCGATATTGCTATTCTGATGCGAATTATTCGGTATATCAGTTTTATCGTGCTTATTCTAGGGCCTTCCGTGTATATAGCTTTGACGACGTTTCATTATGAGATGATCCCTACGACTTTGCTGATCAACCTTTTATCGCAACGGGAAAATGTGCCTTTCCCCGCTTTTGTCGAAGCTATTCTAATGGAAGGTGCGTTTGAGATCATCCGGGAAGCGGGAGTAAGAATGCCGCGTGCAGTTGGGCAGACCGTATCTGTAGTAGGTGCTCTGATTCTTGGTCAGGCCGTGGTAGAGGCTGGAATTATTACGCCCGTTATGGTGATTGTGGTCGCGTTGACCGGGATTGCGAGCTTTGCCATTCCAGCGTATAACATGGCGATTGCGGGCAGAATTATCCGTTTTGGTTTTTTGATATTGGCCGGTATGTTTGGTTTTTACGGGATTACTTTAGGTTTAATCGTACTGGTTGCACATATGAACAGTCTGCGTTCTTTTGGCGTTCCTTATTTGTCTCCAATAGTGCCTTTGTCATCCAGAGGTCAGAAGGATGCCGTCTTAAGGCTGCCTTTGTGGGCGCTTGGCACAGCAGAACCAGCTCCTGCTACTGCGCAGCAAGGGAACATTTCAGAAGGGAAGGAGATCACAACCGGACATGAACAGAACCTATCTCCAAAAATTCTTGATAAGACTAAAGGGACACAGCCGCATAAGAAAGGAAAGCAAGATTCTGAGTAAATGCAATTTTTTCTTAGCAGGACTTTTACCTTGCGTATTGATCTGTCTTAGTCTCACAGGCTGCTGGGATAGTGTGGAATTAAACAGAAGAGCCATCGTTTCCGGTGTGTCCATAGATAGAGGACCTACAGAAGAAGAGAAATATGTATTATCCTTTCAGGTTATCGTTGCTGACGAAATCTCTGGGAAGAACGCTAGAGGAACTTCACCTGTTTCGGTTTATAAAGGTAGCGGCCGCACTATGTTTGAAGCATTAGCTAATGCCTCGCGTCAGACTGCACGTTTTTTGTCTTTAGGACATATTAGGGTGGTCATCATTTCCGAGAAGTTCGCTCAAGAAGGCATCAAGGATATCATGGATGTGCTGGAAAGGGAAAGCGAAACCCGGCTGACAAGCCTGATTTTTATTTCCAAGGGACAGCCTGCAAGTGAATGTATGACGACTATGACCGTGTTCGGAAGGATTCCAGCCAATGATTTGGTGGAGAAGCTGCAGACAACCTCTAAACAATTCGGATATAACTATCGGATGGAAGTGGATGATATTATCCGGGGGATTCAGGTTCCGGGTGGGGGGCCTGTGATCAATGGCGTGCTAGTGACTGGAGATTTGGACCAGAGGGAGAGCAACGATAATTTAAAGAACGTAAGTCCGAAGACCATAATAAAGGTTACCGGTCTTGCAGCTTTTAAAGAAGACAAGCTTAAAGGATGGCTGCTCGGCGAAGAGGCGATCGGTACCGTTCTACTTAAGAATAAAATATCTCAGATGCCGGTATTGGTCTCGATAGGGGAGAAGGACTATATATCGTTTAATGTGTATTTATCACAGGTACATATCCACGCGGATGCGAAAGATATAGAGCATCCTATCTTCACGGTTAATGTCACTCAGCAGGCTGGATTAAAGGAATCGCCCAATGGCTTGGATCTAACAGATCCAACAGTGTTAAACGATCTTTCGAAGCTTTTGGAAAAGAATATTCAAGAACAGATCCGCGCTGCCATAGCAACTGCCCGTTCATTAAAAAGTGATTATCTAGGTTTCGGTGAAGCAGTAGAAAGAGCTAATCCACGTGGCTGGAAACAAGTAAAAGATCATTGGGAGAGTATATTTGAAACCTGCCAGATTAATATCGAGGCTGATGCTGTGATCAGGCATACGGATATGCGAAGTGATTCCTTTCAATCCAAGAATAAGTAATGACAATAAAGGAGGGACAGCTATGGGAAAGATAAAAATAGGACTACTCCAATTTTTCACGTTGACTTTGTTGTTTGAGCTGGGAACAGCGCTGGTAGTGAATCTTGGGATGGAGTCTGGTAAAGATGCGTGGATTTCCATACTCCTCGGAAATTTGATCGGTTTGATTGTATTTTCGGGGTACACTTATTTGTACAGAAAGTTTCCGGATCTCCCCTTAACGGCTTATACCCGCAAGCTATTGGGAAAATCCTTAGGTACGGTGATTTCCGTTCTCTACATTACCCTATTCCTCAATTTAGCGGGTCGTGATTTACGGGATGGCAGTTCCATGCTGGTTATGGCTACTATGCACCGCACACCTTTGTTTATTATTTCAACGTTGATGATCTTATCTTCTGCGTATGTTTTGCATAAAGGAGTAGAGGTATTATCCCGAACTTCATTGGTATTCGCAACTCTTGTAATGCTGATAGGAATATTTTGCTCGATCATGCTGATGTTATCGGGCTCAATTAATTTGAATCGATTACTTCCTATTTTTGAGAATGGGTTCCAGCCTGTGATTGATTCTGTTATTCGCCAGAACTATATGTTCCCTTTTGGTGAAATGATTTGTTTTACCATGCTGATGCCCTATCTGAACAATGTTAAAAAAGGTCCTTGGGTCATCGCCGCGGGGATATTTGTTTCAGGTTTGCTCTTAAGTCTGACTATGATGCTGAATATTTCCGTGCTTGGCACAGATATAGTGAAACGGTCACCCCTCCCTCTGATGCCCACGATTAGCAAGATTTCAATCTCCGATTTTATTCAACGTGTGGATATTCTAATTGTTATGGTGCTGATTATCGGCGTTTTTTTCAAAATGTCTGTGTTTTTTGCGGCCGCACTTATAGGAATTTCGGAATTGTTCAAGATTCCTTACCGGAGAATGGTCTATCCCTGTGCTCTGATCATTCTGTTCAGCTCGATGTTGAATGCGCGGAGCTTTACTGAACATATTAATGAGGGGGGGAGATTGTTATATACGATTTTTCCCTTCTTTATGGTGTTGATCCCTGTAATTCTTATCATCGTTGCGGCGATAAGAAGTCATCTTTCCCCGCCACGTTCTGGTTGATGTCCTGTTTTCCAGTAATAGATATCGGGGATGAACAAGCAGAGCAGCAAAATACAAGCAGTAGCTTTCTCAGAGGCGGTATAGAATAGATAGTTAAGGATATACCCGACGTTACCCAGCCCATAGCCATACAGCCAATCTAGCAAATAAATATACAGCAAGCAGAGAGTGGCTAGCAGTAAAGTTACAGCGTATTTTCGGATCAGAAACTTTCTTGTTTTTTTCTTCAAAGTATTCTCTCCTTTATGGAAATAACGGCATTAACGTTAGTATGAAGCTTTTTACATATGAACATGCATGGTGATATTTTGGTCTAAATGCTTTTCTTTTGTAAAGCTTATCATCCATACCGATTTATGTTACATTAGTATGAAACTAAAGTTAGAAACTAATGTGGCAGGGGAGGATCTTGTTGTGAAGCCGGATTTACGTTCCGCATGGGGAAATAAAGTATTAGTCGGAGACGGAGCGATGGGGACCTACTTATATCAGAAGGGTTTCCCGGTCGGCATTTCCTATGAAGAATTAAATTTGACCTCTCCGGGGGTAATCGAAGATGTTCATCGCAGCTATATTGAGGCAGGGGCAGTGCTGCTGGAAAGCAACACCTTCTCGGCGAACTATGACAGGCTGTCCAAATATGGTCTAGAATCCAAGGTTGAGGAAATAAATCGAGCCGGGGTTAGAATCGCTCGCCAGGCTGCTGGAGATCATGGGTATGTATTAGGAGCTGTAGGATCTATTCGTGCGGGCAAACGTGCGAATCTCTCTTCCACAGAGCTGAAAAAATATTTTACACAGCAGATTGCTGCATTGCTAAAAGAGGACGTAGATGGCATTATGCTGGAAACCTTTTACGATGTTGAGGAACTGCATTTAGCTCTAAGAACGCTCCGCAAGATCAGCTCGCTTCCTGTAGTTTGCCAATTAGCTGTCGATGAAACGGCACGCACATTAGATGGATTAACTTTGCCAGAAGCCTTTCGTATTCTGGAAGGCGATGGCGCTGATGTTATCGGATTTAACTGTAACACAGGCCCGAACGGAATGATGCGAGCGCTCAAAGCTGTACAAGGGAATCTGGTTCTGCCAGCCTCTGTGTATCCAAATGCGGGTGTGGCGGATTATGTAGACGGAGAATACCGGTACGGGGCTTCACCAGAATATTTTGGCCAAATGGCACAGACTTTCGCGGAGATGGGCTGCCGGATAATCGGTGGTTGCTGTGGTACAACTCCGCAGCATATCGCAGAAATCTCCTCTGCACTGAAGAATTATGTACCGCAACCGCTTCCTAAACCGTTGCCACCTGCAGTGGAGCGTGTATCGCTGCAAGAGAATTTTGGCGATGAGGATAGAGATGGTAAAGAGCCGAACCTGGTTGATCTGGTAAAGGAACGACATACGGTTATTGTCGAGCTTGATCCACCTCGTGAATTGGATATTGCAAAGTTTATGCAGGGCGCAGAAGTTTTGAGAAGAGCAGGCGCGGATGCGCTGACACTCGCCGACAACTCCCTGGCTGTCACACGGATGAGCAACATGGCTTTGGGACATTTGGTGCACGCTAAAACTGGACTTCGTCCGCTAGTGCATATTGCTTGCCGGGATCGTAATTTGATTGGTACTCAATCCCATTTGATGGGTTTTGATGCGCTTGGAATTGATCATGTGCTGGCTGTAACAGGTGATCCTGCGAAATTTGGAGATCTTCCCGGCTCAAGCTCGGTTTATGATTTAACCTCTTTTGAGATTATTAGAATGATCAAGCAGCTGAATGACGGGATTTCCTTCTCAGGTAAACCTTTGAAACAGAAAGCGAATTTTGTAATCGGAGCTGCATTTAACCCGAATGTTAAACATTTGGATAAGGCAGTGCAACGTCTGGAGAAGAAAATTGCCTCTGGTGCCGACTATATTATGACCCAGCCTGTCTATGATCAGGAACTTATCGTGAAGATAGCTGAGGCAACAGCACATCTGGAAATCCCCGTATTCATTGGTGTTATGCCACTGGCAAGCGGACGTAATGCAGAGTTTCTACATAATGAGGTTCCGGGTATTCAGCTTACGGACGATGTCCGCAACCGCATGAAGGGACTTGAAGGGGAAGCTGGAAGAGCAGAAGGTGTCGCTATCGCTAAGGAACTGTTAGATGTTGCTACTGCCCATTTTAATGGAATCTATCTGATGACTCCGTTCATGTTCTATGATATGAGCGCACAGCTAATGGAGTATGTGTGGGAGAAATCAGGACGCAAATTGTCCCCCTTGTTTCGCTAGTAATAATCAATTACAATAGTGTAATGGATGTGATTCCGTTGTCATTTAGCATGACCGGATACGGTCAATCGTCCCTGCAATTCGGCGGCTACAAGATTATGTTCGAAGTGAAATCGGTGAATCACCGGTACTGCGAAGTTGTACTGCGGATGCCCCGGGATTGGACGGGTTATGAGGATGTGTTGAGAAGAAAGGTTCAACAGCACATCAAACGGGGAAGAATAGATGTTACCATCAATAGAGAGCACGATGAGTCGACAGTTAGACCGGTTCTGAATCACTCTGCTGTAATGACCTATCTAAAGGCAGCAGAGCAGCTTAAGAACGAATATGGTTTGACTGGTGAGTTGACTTTACGTGATATACTTTCTATACCCGGTATTATGGACAGCAAAGACGAGGCTGCGGGTGCCGTGTCTGCGACATTAGAAGACTACTCCGAAGTATTGGAGGCGGGACTTGAGCAGTGTTTGCAGTCTCTGCTGGAGATGCGCGCCCGTGAAGGCAGTTATCTAGCCGCAGATATTGAACAGCGCCTGAACCATCTTGAGAACATGCATGCTGAAATGGTTGAACTTGCACCTGTCGTAATCATTGAATATCGTGAGAAACTTCGACATCGATTGAATGAACTAAATGATGGGACGTTCGCTTTTGATGAGCATAAATTCGGGATGGAGATCGCTATTTTTGCAGATCGCTGTAATATTGATGAAGAGTTGACCCGGTTGTATAGTCATTTCGAGCAATGCAGAGCCCTCCTGAAGGGGAAAGGACCGGTAGGACGCAAACTGGATTTTCTCATTCAGGAGATGAACCGTGAGACGAATACAATCGGATCGAAATGCAATCATCTAACTCTCGTGGGTCTTGTGCTAGATATGAAAGCAGAACTGGAGAAGATTCGAGAACAAGCTGCGAACATAGAGTAATCGGGAATAGGTAATAGCATAGAACTTTATGGGGGGAACTACCGGAACATGGCAATCAAACTTATTAACATTGGCTTTGGAAATATTGTGTCTGCCAACCGCATTATTTCTATCGTCAGTCCGGAATCTGCACCAATCAAACGTATTATCCAGGAGGCACGTGATCGGCATATGTTGATCGACGCCACCTATGGCCGACGGACTCGTGCCGTAATCATTACAGATAGTGATCATGTCATCCTATCGGCTGTACAGCCGGAGACTGTGGCGCATCGCTTATCCAGTAAAGATGACGACAACGACGAATAACAACTAAATGGAGTGTATTATGTCAAAAGGATTGCTCATCATATTATCCGGACCTTCCGGCGTGGGTAAAGGTACTGTTTGTACTGCACTACGTCCGAAGATGCCCGAACTTGTCTACTCAGTTTCTGCTACTACTCGCAGTCCGCGTGCGGGTGAGGAAGATGGCGTCAACTATTTTTTCAAAAGCAAAGAGGAATTTATGACAATGATCGAAGCCGATCAATTGCTTGAATACGCGGAGTACGTAGGTAATTATTACGGTACTCCCCGTGATTTTGTAGAGAGAACTCTCAATAGCGGCAAAGACATTATTCTCGAAATTGAGGTTCAAGGAGCTCTCAAAGTCAAAGAGAAATTTCCTGAAGGGATTTTTGTGTTCCTTCTTCCTCCATCCATGGACGAGTTGAAGGACCGCATTCGCGGACGGGGTACTGAGCATCCAGATGTGATCGATCACCGCATGACTGTAGCGGAAGATGAGATCAACTTAATGCAGCATTATGATTATGCTGTAGTGAATGATGAGATTGATCTGGCTTGTAAGAGAATAGAAAGCATTATTATCGCCGAACATTGTAAAGTCAGATAATTTATGCTGAAGGTCAAATGGTATTAACAGTAAACTATGAAGAGGTGTCCCAGTGCTATATCCATCCATTGATGAAATGATGACCAAGGTTGACAGTAAGTATTCGCTCGTTGTCGCTGCTGCACGTCGTGCTAGACAATTGCGTGAGGGTGGCAAGACAGATGTGAAGAATCCTAGATCGCATAAATTTGTTGGTGTTGCTCTTGAGGAAATTTACGAAGATCGCATTACTCTAACCCGCGGTGAAGAGTAGTCTCAAGTATAAGTAATAATGACCTATTGTAGAAACGGATGCCGCCTATTTGTTTTGAGGCGCTGCCGTTTCTTCTTGGGTTATGGAGCAATTACGGGTCTTAAATTTATGATGAAAGCCCAGAACCGGGCTCTTTATGACAACCGGAAGGTTGTTATTTTTTTCTCGTCGTAAAGATAGCCATTCGTTGTAAGAGTAGGGAACAGGGGGGAGATCATGTTGAAGAGCTTGAAGGGGAAGACTATTTTACTTGGGATCACAGGAGGCATTGCTGCTTATAAAGCGGCGTCCTTGACCAGTAAGCTTGTCCAAAAAGGAGCCGAGGTTCATGTCATTATGACAGCTTCGGCGAAGCAGTTCATTACAGAATTAACTCTACAGTCACTATCGAAGCAACGAGTATATAGCGATACATTCCAGGAGAGAGATCCATCCTCCATTTCACATATTGATCTGGCAGATGCTGCGGATCTTGTGCTGGTAGCACCCGCAACCGCAAATATAATTGCCAAAATGGCACACGGGATCGCCGATGATATGTTATCTACTACACTGCTTGCTACTACGGCTCCTATTATGGTTGCACCAGCTATGAATGTTCATATGTATCAGCATCCAGCTGTACTTAATAATTTGAATATTCTCGCTAGCCGGGGCATTCAGTTTATTGAGCCTGGTGAAGGACTGCTGGCATGTGGATACGTTGGCAAAGGTCGGCTAGAAGAGCCAGAGGCTATTGTGAGTGTGGTTGAGAATTTTTTTGCACACCAAGCAAGCGTCGCATCCAAACCTCTTGCGGGTAAAAAAATCGTCATCACAGCGGGTGGAACGGTAGAACGGATTGATCCAGTGCGTTATATCTCCAATGATTCATCCGGTAAAATGGGCTTCGCGCTAGCACGTGCTGCACGTGCAATGGGTGCTGAGGTAACGTTGATTGCTGCGCGTACAGATGAGGCTCCTCCACTGGAACCAGAGATTTCAGTTATTCGTGTTCAATCTGCACAGGAAATGTATGAAGCAGTTACCGCACTGTGGGACAGCTGCGACATTATGATCAAGGCGGCTGCTGTATCGGATTACCGTCCGAAGCATAGTGAGCCTTCCAAGATTAAAAAAAGCGGAGAGACGATGACGCTTGAGCTTGTGAAGACAACGGATATTCTGGAAACACTCGGTAAGACCAAAAACAAGCAGTTTTTGGTCGGCTTTGCTGCGGAAACGGGCAATACGGAATTTTATGCTAAGGACAAGCTGGTCCGCAAAAACTGCGATCTCATCGTTGCTAACAATGTAGCGGCTGCAGGAGCCGGATTTGGAGCGGATACGAATATCGTTTCGATATATGATGTGAATGGATTGGTGCTTGAATTGCCACAATTGTCGAAGGATGAGGTTGCTCGTCGTTTGTTGACGCTCGTGGCAGAGCGGATTACTGGAGCTTCATTATAATGGATATCGCCAAGGTCATTGTGGATGTGCCTGTACGCAGCACTGACCGGCCATTTGATTATAGTATTCCAGAATCCCTGAAGTTATGGATTGAAGTGGGCAGTCGGGTAGCCGTTCCGTTTGGGCACCGGACAGTCCAAGGTTTTGTAGTATCTTTAGAATCAGGCGAGACCCTAGTGAGTCCTAGCCTGAAGCCTATTCAAGAAGTGTTGGATTTGCTTCCGCCTTTATCTCCTGAATTAGTTGAGCTTGCGGACTGGATGAGTAAAAGATATGCATGTAGACGAATTTCAGCACTGCAGGCGATGTTGCCCACCGCTCTAAAAGGGAAGGCAGAACGGCTGATTTCACTTGGAGATGTGCAGGAAGAGACAGCATTTCCAGAGGATGAATTGTTCCCAATGTTTGCCGACACAGGGGATGAGGAACGACTAATCACAGAATTTATTGGACGTAGTGGCGAAGTTTCCATGAAGCAGCTTACTCGTGCATTTCCTGAGGCTGCTGAGACGGTGAAGTTCATGCTGCGGCGTGGAGTACTTATAGAGAGTCAATCCATTAAGGATAAAATGGGCAAGAAAAAGCTCAAGGCAGTCGATCTGGCGATAGGTGTCACTGCTGCCCGTGAGGCTTTGAACAAATTCCCAAAAAAATCCGCACGCCAGAAGGAAGTTCTGAGCTTTTTAGTTGATATGGAAGCTACACTCCCTATGGCCCTTAAAGAAGTTTTGTCTGCACTCCAAGTAACGGCAAGTACTGTAAAGGCCTTGGAGGAAAAAGGTTTTATCGAGATCAGTGAAATTGAAGTCTATCGCGATCCTTATCAAGGACGAGATTTTAAACCTACCACACCTCTGCCGCTTACAGCGGAACAAGAGGTCGTATATACAAGAATTTCTCGAACCTTAGAGGAGCAGCTTCACGAAGTATTTCTGCTTCATGGAGTTACGGGTAGTGGTAAGACAGAGATCTATTTGCAATGTATTAAACGCTGTTTAGATCAGGGCAGACAGGCTGTTGTTCTTGTGCCAGAGATTGCTTTAACACCACAAATGGTGGAGCGGTTTAAGGGGCGGTTCGGCAGCGGTGTCGCGGTTATGCATAGCCGGCTGTCTGTTGGTGAGCGATACGATGAGTGGCGTAAAATCCGTGAAGGAAAGGCCACAGTCGCTGTAGGCGCAAGATCGGCCGTGTTTGCTCCTTTCTCCAACCTAGGGTTGATTATTATGGATGAAGAACATGAAACCTCTTATAAACAGGAGGAGAATCCGAAATATCATGCCCGTGATGCTGCTATTCGTAGAGCGGAACAGTGTGGCGCAGCTGTGATTCTAGGTTCTGCTACGCCTTCGCTGGAAAGCTATCATGCTGCAAGATCGCAGAGTGATATTCACTTTTCACCGGTACTGCTAGAGATGCCTACCCGTGCGCTTGGAAATGAACTTCCAAAGGTGAACGTAGTAGACATGCGGGAAGAGCTTAAAGAAGGCAACCGTTCGATGTTCAGCCGAAAGCTTCATTCAGCACTGGAAGAGAGGCTGGAACGCGGAGAACAGACGGTGCTGCTGCTTAACCGTAGAGGTTTCTCAACCTTTGTCATGTGTCGTAGCTGTGGTTACGTAGCCGGTTGTCCAGAATGTGATATCTCACTAACGTATCATAGCCGTAGTGACAATTTGCGTTGTCATTATTGCGGACATGCTGAACCAGCACCTAAGCTTTGTCCGGAGTGTGGTAGTGAGCATATCCGGTTTTTCGGAACGGGTACACAGCGGGTGGAGGAAGAGCTTGGTAAGCTATTCCCAGGCATACGAGTGATTCGTATGGATGTGGACACAACAACAGAAAAGGGCTCGCATGAGAAGCTGCTGAACCAATTTAGAGACAAAAAAGCGGATGTTCTCCTGGGCACTCAGATGGTAGCAAAGGGACTGGATTTTCCAGATGTCACTCTTGTTGGTGTAATCACAGCAGATTCAGCTTTGAACCTGCCCGATTTTCGCGCAGCAGAGAAGACATTCCAATTGCTTACACAAGTTGCAGGCAGAGCAGGCCGGCACCAGCTTCCAGGCGAAGTGGTCGTTCAGTCCTATACGCCAGAGCATTATTCTATTATTCATGCCAGCGGACATGACTATCTCTCTTTTGTACGTGAAGAGCTGAAGCATCGCAGAGGCCTCCATTATCCGCCATATTGCAGACTCATCCTGGTCACATTGTCTCATGAACAGCTGCCGCTTCTACTGCGGATGGCAGAGAATTATGCTCTGAATCTTCAGGGAAAGGCCAGACAGCTAAGGTGGTATGGAAGTCTCGATAAGCTAACCAGCGATGTGTTAGATCTGTTGGGTCCTGTGGCATCACCTATCCCTCGATTAAAGGGTAGATATAGATTCCAGTGTATGATAAAATGGCGCGGCGCCATCGATGTGATTGGACTTGTCCGCCAAGTGGCTGAAGAGTTAGAGGATTCTGTGCGGGATACCGGTCTTCAGATCAGCATTGATGTGGATCCGCAGATGTTGATGTAAATCCGTATCATGTTACAATGTAAAAAAAGAGCTTTATCAATTGACTTTAAATATAGAAATGTTCAGAACGGGAAGGTGTTTTGTAATGGCTATACGTTTGATCGTTAAAGAACCGGATGAAGTATTGCACAAAAAAGCTAAAGAAGTAGCTGTAGTTACTCCTAATGTTAAAAAATTGCTGGATGATATGGCACATACGATGTATGACGCTGAAGGAGTAGGGCTGGCGGCACCCCAAGTCGGAATTTTGAAACGTTTAATTGTGGTGGATGCGGATGAAGAGCATGGATTGATCAAAATGATTAACCCTGAAATCATCAGCATGGAAGGTGAACAGCTAGGACCAGAAGGATGCCTTAGTATTCCTGGCTTGAATGGTGATGTACGCCGTGCGGAGACTGTAACTGTTCGTGGCCTTAACCGTGAGGGAAAAGAGATTACGATAACCGGCAGTGGTTTACTTGCCCGGGCTTTTCAGCATGAGATTGACCATTTGAATGGAGTTCTATTTACAGATATCGCTGAAAAAGTATACGAGATGACTGCTAACGAGACTGAGGAGTGAGGAATATGAAGATTGTATTCATGGGAACTCCAGCTTTTGCGGTGCCAAGCTTGCAAATGCTGGTAGATGAAGGCTATGAAGTTGTAGCTGTCATCACCCAACCAGATCGTCCGCAGGGGAGAAAAAAGATCTTGGCTCCTTCACCAGTTAAGGAAGCCGCATTAGCTCTCGGATTACCTGTGCTTCAGCCAGAACGCATGCGTCGTCCTGAGGCAGTCGCCGAGCTGGCAGCTTATGAGCCGGATTTGATCGTCACGGCTGCTTATGGTCAAATTTTGCCTAAAGCTGTGTTGGACTTACCGCGGAATGGTTGTGTGAATGTACACGGTTCGTTGCTTCCTAAATATCGGGGAGGTGCTCCGATTCAGCGCAGTATCATCAATGGTGAGAAAGTGACCGGCGTTACTTTGATGTATATGGCTGAGGGGCTGGATACCGGTGACATGATCTCTCGTGTCGAAGTGGCTATTGAGGATGAGGATACCTCTGGAACTCTTTTTGAGAAGCTGAGCCTGGCTGGACGAGATCTGTTAAAGTCTGAAATGCCACGTTTAGTAAGCGGAAAAGTTCAAGCTGTTCAGCAAGACGATAGTGAGGCAACTTATGCCCCTAACCTTAATCGCGAGGATGAACGCTTGGATTGGAACGCTAGCTCACGTGACAACTATAATCGAATTCGTGGATTAGTTCCTTTTTCCGGCGCATTTACGCTCTGGAATAGTGAGACCTTTAAAGCTTGGGCTTCTAAGCTGCCTGAAGCGCAGAAAGCAAGCGATAGTGCTCCAGGAACGGTGCTTTCTGTAACTGAACGAGGTGTCGAAGTGAAAACAGGTGACGGAAGTCTGCTGCTGACAACGGTTCAACCTGCTGGCAAAAAAGCAATGAGTGCGGCCGATTTTAGCCGTGGTGCTGTTATGAAGCCAGGGACGGTGTTAGGTTGAGCGGCGGTGGAAATGGTGTTGGCCGATCAGCAGTAAATCCTAGCGCTGGTAAGAGACAGGGGAATAACTCTAAAGCAGTTGGCAACAACGGCAGAGCTGGCAACAAGGGTAAGGTTACCCCTGCTTCTGCCCGGGAAATCGCGCTTGATATAATGGTTAAAGTTGAGCAGCAAGGTGCTTATAGCAATTTGCTGCTCAACAGCAGTCTACAGAAGGCAACGCTTAGCAGAGAAGATGCCGGACTGGTCACAGAACTTGTCTATGGCTCTATTTCGCGGATGAACACCCTGGATTATGTGCTTGAAGGATTTGTTAGTAAAGGGATAGCCAAACTACAGCCATGGGTCCGTAATTTACTGCGGTTTAGTTTATATCAAATTATGTATCTCGATCGTATACCGTCCCATGCAGCTGTAAATGAGGCTGTTAATATAGCGAAGAAAAAAGGCCACCAGGGAATCTCAGGGATGGTTAACGGCGTGCTGCGCAGTGTATTGCGTGCTGGTGATCTGCCAGTTCTGCCTGAGGGGCTAAGTCAAGCGCAGCGGATATCGATATTATATTCACATCCGTTGTGGTTAGTGGAACGTTGGATTACCGAGTACGGTGTCGACACGGCGGAAGCTATTTGTGCATCAAACAATGAGCCGCCTGCGGTCAGTGTACGCGTGAATACAACGATGATCAGTCGTGAAGCTCTGCTGAACCAGATGATTGAACAAGGTCTGCAAGCTTCAGCATCTGATGTTAGTCCCTATGGCATTGTTGTGAAAGGCGGCGGAAACCTGGCACTCACCTCCTGGTATCGTGATGGATATATCTCCGTTCAGGATGAGAGTTCTATGCTAGTAGCTGAAGCGGTAGCTCCGGAGCCTGGCATGAGGGTGCTTGACTGCTGCGCTGCTCCTGGGGGCAAAACAGCACATATGGGCGAGCTCATGAAAGATGAAGGATCGATTTACGCTAATGATCTGCATTTGCATAAAGCGAAATTGATCTCAGATCAAGCAGAACGTTTAGGTCTTGATTGCGTATCTACAGGCAGTGCAGATGCGCTGGAGCTGGAGCACACTTTAGAGCATCAATCCTTTGATAGAATTCTTCTCGACGCACCTTGCTCTGGACTCGGCGTAATTCGCCGTAAGCCAGACCTCAAATGGCGTAAGCAGCCGGAAGATGTGGCTAGCGTAGCGTCATTGCAACGGGAATTGCTGCAGTCGGTCTCTAAACTGTTGAAACCGGGTGGCATTCTGGTATATAGTACCTGTACGACTGAACAAGCAGAAAATAGTGAAGTAGTAGCTGAATTTTTGAAGCAGAATCCTGACTTCACTGCTGTAACTTTTGCCTCCCCATTATGGGACAGGCTGGAGGGTACTGCGCTGGCTGAGGGTGAAGGAATTCAGCTGCTGCCTCATCATTATGGGAGCGACGGGTTCTATATTTCCAAGCTTCAGAGAGTCTTGTAATATAGCAAATTTTCTGACAATTGTAGTATCCTCCGCCCGCCGGGCTACCGTACGGCGGGCGTTTTCTTTTACCGTCTCTGAAATTTGTGTTAAAATAGGAAGAATGAGAAATAATACGCATATCCTTATGAAAGAACAGGTGTAGATAATAATGAAACCTTTAATATATGATTTTTCTTTAGAAGAGTTACAACAGTGGGCGAAAGACAATGGTGAGCCTGCTTTTCGTGGTGGACAAATTTTTGATTGGCTGTATGTAAAACGTGTAAATGACTTTGAAGCAATGAGCAATTTGTCCAAAGGGCTTCGCCAGAAGCTGAATGAACAATTCTCTATTGCAGCGCTAACTGAAATTACTAAAATGGAATCTAAAGATGGAACTGTAAAATTCCTGTTTGGATTGCATGACGATCATGCTATCGAAACAGTTATCATGAAACATAATTATGGCAATAGCGTTTGTGTAACAACCCAAGTAGGGTGCCGAATCGGCTGTACTTTCTGCGCTTCCACACTAGGTGGATTAAAACGGGATTTGACAGCGGGAGAAATTGTAGCTCAGGTAGTTCGTTCCCAACAAATCCTGGATGCGCGCGGCGAACGTGTCAGCAGCATTGTTATCATGGGTACTGGTGAGCCGTTTGAGAACTATGATGCAACAATGAGATTCCTGCGTCTAATGATTCATGAGAAGGGCCTAAATATCGGACAACGGCATATTACTGTTTCCACCAGCGGTATTGTACCGAGCATTTATAAATTTGCAGAAGAAGATACCCAGATTAATTTGGCGATTTCAATTCATGCACCTAACGACGCCTTGCGTTCAAAGCTAATGCCTGTTAACCGCCGTTTTCCGTTTGATGATGTAATTGAATCCTTGCGTTATTATCAAGCTAAGACGGGACGACGTGTCAGCTTTGAATATGCCTTGATCGGCGGGGTAAATGACCAACCGGAGCATGCTGAGGAATTGGCTGGGGTGCTTAAGAGCATGCTGTGCCACGTCAATTTGATTCCGGTAAACCATGTGCCTGAGCGAAAATATGTACGTACTTCACGCAATGATATCTTTGAGTTTCAACGTATTTTGGCTGATAACGGGGTGAATGTTACTATTCGCCGTGAGCAAGGCCATGATATCGCGGCCGCATGCGGACAGCTGCGTGCCAAACATATGGAGTTGGGGTGAGGATATTTGATCAGAACAGTTCATGCCAGCGATATTGGCCGAGTGCGCTCTGTCAATGAGGATTCGGTCTGGATCGGCGCGACGCGCCACGGTTATACACTCGGTATTATTGCCGATGGGATGGGTGGACATCAGGCTGGTGAAACCGCAAGCAGGCTCGCTTTGGA
Source organism: Paenibacillus sp. FSL H3-0329 (assembly GCF_037963285.1). Classification (NCBI taxonomy): domain Bacteria; kingdom Bacillati; phylum Bacillota; class Bacilli; order Caryophanales; family Paenibacillaceae; genus Paenibacillus; species Paenibacillus sp. FSL H3-0329. The sequence goes on from NZ_CP150150.1 coordinate 2,842,748, forward strand.
GACAATGAGGAATAACCTAGACGGGTTAGAGTCTGGACTTCAAGACGAAGCTCTGCGTGATGCGTTGTCAGCTGCTATTTTGGAAGCTAACAGCACTGTGTTCAGGGAGGCTTCCGGTGACGATAAGTATCATAATATGGGTACTACTGTCGTTGCTGTTCTTTTGAATGGATCAAACGGATATATTGGCCATATCGGAGACAGCAGAGCCTATTTAATAAAAGACAGTGCGGCAGTTCAACTAACCGAGGATCATACGCTAGTCAATGAGCTGTTCAAGAACGGTCAGATCAGTGTGGAGGAATTGGATAATCATCCGCGTCGTAATGTGCTGACGAGGGCACTTGGAACAGATGCTGAGGTTGAAGTTGATATGGCGCCTATAGCTCTGCTACCTGGGGAAATTTTGCTTCTATGCAGCGATGGTTTAAGCAACTTTGTCACAAATGAGCATTTAGGCAAAGTAGCAGGTATACATGAGATATCGTTAGAGGAAAGAGCGGACCGTTTACTTCAGCTGGCACTGCTCGCCGGCGGTGGCGATAATATTAGCGTCGCTTTGTTAGAACATCATGGAGAGGCCGCTGTGCCCGAAACAAAGGAGTGGGATTGATGATCGGTCACGAATTGGGCGGCCGTTACCAAGTCATCGAACGGATCGGCGGAGGTGGAATGGCGCTCGTCTATAGAGCACATGACATTCTTTTAAACCGAAATGTCGCCATCAAAGTATTGCGCAATCAGTTTGTGCATGACGAGGAATTTATTCGCCGTTTTAGGCGTGAGGCGCAATCTGCCGCATCTTTGTCTCATCCGAATGTCGTCAGCATATACGATGTAGGACAAGAAGACGAAATTCATTACATTGTCATGGAGTATATTGAGGGTCAGAATCTTAATGAAATTATAAAAGAACGAGCGCCATTACAGGTTGATGAATCCGTACGGATCGCTTCACAAATCTGTGATGCCCTAGATCATGCGCATCAGAATCAAATTATTCATCGTGATATAAAACCACATAATATCCTGATCGGACGCAACGGCCGGGTGAAAGTAACCGACTTTGGGATTGCCCGCGCAGTTACGTCAACAACCATTACACAGACCGGTTCTGTGGTTGGTTCAGTACATTATTTCTCGCCAGAGCATGCCAAAGGTGTCTCTACAGGAGAAAAGTCTGACTTGTATTCATTAGGTATTGTACTTTATCAAATGCTTACCGGAAGCCTGCCCTTCTTGGGAGAGAGTCCGATTAGTGTAGCTTTAAAACATCTGCAAGAAGAGTTTGAAGAACCAAAACTTCTGAATCCACTCATTCCGCAAAGCGTTGAGAATGTAATTCTGAGATCAATGCGTAAAAATCCGGAGGAGCGGTACGACTCTGCCAAAGAAATGTTGCAGGATTTGGAAACATGCTTATTGCCGGAGCGCCGCAGTGAGGCGAAGATTCTGTTCAACGATGAAGAAGATGAGGATCGTACGCGGGTTATCCCGGCGATAAAACCGATTCAAAGAAGCAATGGTAATCGTAATCATCGTGAGGAACGGATGGTTCGTGATGAAGATGATGAACCGGTGCCTTCAAGCAAAGGTAAAAAACAATGGGCAAAACCCACATTATGGATTGGGCTTACCTTGCTGTTGCTGTTGGCTATGGCCAGTCTCGTATGGTACGTTAAATCACAGCTAGTTGTTCCTGAGGTTTCCGTTCCTTATGTAGTAGGTAAACAGATAGAACAAGCACAAACTGAGCTTGAGGATTTGGGGCTTGAGGTTGCTGATCCTATTCTGTATGACTACAGTCCGAATTTTGAAGAGAATGTGGTCATTAAGCAAAGTAGGGAAAAGGATGCCAAAGTGAAAAAAGGAGCGTCCCTAATACTCACTGTGAATACGGCTAAGCCACTACCCAAGATGCCAGATGTAGTTAACAAGAGCTTTGATGATGCGGTTAAAGCATTGATGGCGCTGGGTGTAGCCCAGGACCGGATTGATAATAAACCTCTCTATGACGAAAATACAGATGAAGGTCTCATTGTAAAATCTGACCCTGCATTAAATACAGAATTCGATCCTGAGACGGTTCAAATCACCCTTTACGTTAGTAAAGGAGAAGAAAGTGTACTGTTGCCAGATCTCATCGGTAAGACGGAGAGTGAGGCAAAGGCGCTGCTGGAAGGTGCCAAGCTTGTTCTTGGAGAAGTTAAACAAGAATCCAGCTTCAGCATTGAAGAAGGTAAAGTAACAAAGACTTGGGCATTTGATAAGGGGACAGGTACTTCTGTTCCACCTGGAACAGCGATTACGATTTACTTAAGTACAGGTTATCCACCTGAAGCCCTGAATTATACCTTTAATGTGCCAGTCGCTCCTGCTCAGGATGGGAAAAAGAGCAAGATTCGTATCGAATTCGTGGATGCGCGCAATAATGGAGAGAAGCAGGATTGGGGAACACGTACCATTGGAAAGAGCCAAGTGTTATCTGTGAATCTAGTATTGGCTCCTAATAAAGATGGTTCAGTTATTGTTACCCGTGACGGTGTGCTTTTGGATACTTATGTCATTCCTTATATCGATGCTAAGAACGGAACCGTTCAGGAGCCTGAACCACCAGTTATAGCAACACCACAGCCAACTCCAACACCTTCTGCTGAACCTACGCCTACAATTGAACCTACGATTGAACCGGAGATCTTGCCAGGTTCAGGTTCAGAGAATGACGGAGGGAATAACGGGGCGGTGAATCAGACAGGGTTCGTAAACAATAGTTCTATAAATAGTGAATCGACTAATAATGGCAATAATAAGCACAACAATAAAGGCAAGGATAAATCTAAAGATAAAAACAACAACTAAACAGGGTTTAACCTGAACGGTTGGCGTAGCGAAATGACCCGGGGATATCAGACTTGGGTCATTTTCGCAAAATCAGGAGAGGAAGGCTCACTATGTATGCCTGAAGGTATAATTGTTAAGGCGTTAAGCGGTTATTATTATGTGAAACCGCTCCGCGAAGGATTAATTGCGACTGAAGAGCATTCTGTTCAATGCAGAGGCCGAGGAATTCTCAAGAAAAAAGGGATCGCTCCGCTAGTTGGAGATCGGGTTATTTATATACTTACTGAGCATGGAGAAGGAATGGTGGATGAACTTCTACCTAGAGAATCTGAACTGATTCGTCCACCTGTAGCGAATGTTAAGCTCGCAGTCCTTTTATTCTCCGTTCGAGAGCCCGATATGAACCTGAATCTGTTGGACAAGTTTCTAGTTCATATTGAGCATTCGGGTCTGGAACCCCTAATTGTTCTGACTAAACAGGATTTGGCGGATGATGATGGTGAAGCTACTCGTTATGTTAAAGAACTTTATGAGGATATCGGATATGAAGTGATGGTCACAAGTTCACTTACTGGTGCCGGAAGCGATGAGCTAAGACAACGGCTTACTGGTGGTATTAGCGTATTTGCGGGTCAATCGGGGGTTGGTAAGTCCACCTTATTGAATCGTATTGTTCCAGGGCTTAAACTGGAGACTGGAGAGATCAGTTTACGATTGGGACGTGGTCGCCATACGACCCGTCATGTGGAGCTGATGGATATTGGTGGTGGAGGTTTTGTTGCAGATACCCCAGGTTTTAGTCAGCTTGATTTCTTAGAGCTTGGTGTAGAAGAGCTGTCCACTTGTTTTCGTGAATTTGCTCAATATGCATCCGATTGTAAGTTCCGGGGCTGCAGTCATCAGCATGAACCAGGCTGCCGTGTAATAGAGGCTTGGAAAGCAGGGAAAATTGCGGATAGTCGCTATGATCATTACAAACTGTTTTTTAATGAAATGAAAGATAAAAAGCGGAGGTACTAACATCATGATACGAATAGCACCATCTTTATTGTCGGCGGATTTCGCGCGTTTAGGTCCAGAAGTAGCAGAGGCGGAAGCCAGTGGTGGAGATTGGATACATGTGGATGTAATGGACGGTCATTTTGTGCCGAATATCACATTGGGTCCACCTATTGTAAAAGCTGTATCGTTACATACCAAGCTGCCACTTGATGTTCACTTGATGATTGAGTCACCAGAACGTTATATCCCTGATTTTGCTGCAGCAGGTGCAAGTGTGATCACCGTTCACGCTGAGGCATGCGTTCATTTGCATCGTGTGGTTCATCAGATCAAGGAGCTGGGGCTGAAGGCAAGTGTAGCAATTAATCCGGGTACTCCGGCTTCAGCGGTGCGTGAGGTGCTGGAGGATGTGGATATGATTCTGGTGATGACCGTTAATCCAGGCTTTGGTGGTCAAGCATTCATTCCTAACACTTTGCGCAAAATCATTCAAATTCGAGAATGGGCGAATGAAGTGAATCCAGATTTATTGATCGAAGTAGATGGTGGAGTCTCGGAAGAGACAGCACCCTTAGTTGTGGCAGCTGGAGCCGATGTTTTGGTAGCGGGGAATGCAGTTTTTGGCCGGAGTGATCGTGCTGCGGCGATCCGCGGAATTCGAGAAGCAGCCGAATCTGCACTGCGTTAAAAAAATAGGCTATTGAGACTAGAGGTATAGGCCAAGTCCTCGGTGCATAAATATGGTTACATGAGCAGAAATCTCATGTAGCCTTTTTTGTTTTGGCAGGGAGGACTGCAGTTCGTTTCCGTTATTGACAAGAGGAAAGTCTCCTGCGTACGGCATGAATTGATGGGAGGGTAAATCATGAAATTTTACACGTTTAAGCTGCCAAGGTTTTTGGGAGGTTTTGTTAAAGCAATATTGAACACATTTCAGAAGAGTTAAGCCGCTAACAGAAAAGAAAACATGAAAAAAAGCACCTTACAAATGTAAAGGGTGCTTTTTGCTTCATATAAGTTATCGTTCGGTCTTAAAATTGCTAAAGACTAAACGCGTTCAACTTTACCGGCTTTCAAAGCACGGGTGCTGACGTACACGCGTTTTGGTTTACCGTTCACGAGGATACGGACCTTCTGAACGTTAACTCCCCAAGAACGACGGTTGCGGTTATTAGCGTGAGACACGTGGTTGCCGCTGCTCGGTTTCTTGCCTGTTACTGCACATTTGCGGGACATAGATTACACCTCCTTATTCCTAACACCTGCATAAACAATACTTATCTATAATATCACAGCAAATTTTGCTACGTCAACCGATTCAAAAACATTTATTTCTTTTAATACTTATAGTACAATGTAAATTAGTGCATTATGTCCTGTTAATCATAGAATGATTAGGCATGAAGTTAGGAAGGGGAATTCTCAATTGAGTAAGCGTTCTATAAACGGAACAGATTTTACCGCTATGGTATTGGCTGGAGCGGATAAGCTGCAACAGCATGCAGAACACGTCAATTCCCTAAATGTTTTTCCGGTCCCAGATGGAGATACCGGCACAAACATGAATTTGACGATGACCGCAGGTGCGAATGAATTAAAGAAAAATAACACCACTTCTGTGGGCCAATGTGCAGGTGTACTCTCCAAGGGCTTATTAATGGGAGCTCGTGGGAATTCCGGCGTTATTTTGTCCCAGTTATTCAGAGGGTTTAGCAGGTATGCGGCTCAACATGATGAGCTTAATACACAGCAGTTCGCTGCTGCGCTGCAAACCGGAGTGGACGCTGCGTATAAAGCAGTTGTAAAGCCCGTAGAGGGAACTATTCTTACTGTAGCTAAAGAGGCTGCAAGACATGCTGTTTATTATGCCCGCCGTACTACTGACGTTGTGGAGCTGATGACAGAGGTATTAGCCAAAGCAAAAGAAGCCTTAGCTTATACGCCTGAGCAATTGCCTGTATTGAAGCAAGTCGGTGTTGTAGATTCTGGCGGCCAAGGTTTGGTCTACATTTATGAAGGGTTTCACCAGCATCTGACGAATGGAAGTACTACCGGTCTGTCTGAATCTGTGCAAGGACAAACCCACACACCAGTTGCACCAGCGCCTAAACCCGTATTAACGAAACCTGAAAGTGAACTGTTTTCTGTACAGTCTTCTGCGCAGTCACAGCTATCTACTGAAGATATAGAATTTCTATATGATATGGAGTTTTTCATTAATCGCCAGTTAGGCGTTAACGTGAGAACCAATTTTGATGAGGAAGCTTTTAGGAAAGCGTTGTCAGTTAATGGCGACTCCATTATTGTTATTTCGGATGATGAGACGATTAAAGTGCATGTGCACTCTAAGGCTCCAGGTGAAGTGATGAACTTGGCTCTTCTTTATGGGGAGATCACGCAGATTCACATTCTTAATATGCGAGAGCAGCATCGTGACCTGCTGACTGCGGGCATGGATATTGCACCAATGCCTGATGTATTCGCTGATATGCCGAATGAGAAGAGCGCAGTGCAAATGTCTCCTGCTGAACCACCGGCCGATGATTTGGCGCCTTACGGCTTCATCGCGGTATCATCTGGCGCAGGTATTGCTGACATTTTCAAAAGCCTTGGAGTGGACGTAGTCCTAGCTGGCGGTCAGACAATGAATCCTAGCACTGAGGATTTCGTGAACGCGATTTCTTCCATATCTGCGAAGCATGTTTATATTTTGCCAAATAACTCGAACATTGTTCTTGCCGCTCAACAAGCTAAAGATCTTCTAGAGGGCGAACGTGAGATTACGGTGATTCCAAGTAAAAGTATTCCGCAGGGAATAGCAGCAGCTTTTGCATTCCAAGAGGAAGATGCAGTGGAGACTAATTCTGAGAATATGCTGGAAGCAATCTCTCATGTGAAGTCCGGACAAGTAACGAACGCTGTGCGTGATACAAGCTTTGATGAGCTGGAGATTAAATCGGGCCAATTTATTGGGATTTCTAATTCCAAAATTGTTGCTGCTGCAGATGATCTTTTGGCTGCAAGTCAGGCGCTGTTATCCAATATGCTGGAGAATGGCGACGAAATCGTTACGATCCTTATTGGTGCAGAAACAGAATCCGAGGCTACTGATTCTTTGAGTGAGTGGCTGGAAGAGACTTATCCGAATGTGGAAGTTGAGATTCATGAGGGTGGCCAACCCCTGTATTATTATCTGTTCTCTGTAGAGCCATAGGTAGGAATTAATGGTTCTTTAACAATGGAGTAGAAATTTGTTATTGCGTAGTTGGCAAAATTATAGCTTGGGGGAGAAAATCCATGAATCGTACCATTATCGTCACCGACAGCACTTCAGATATCCCGCCAGCAATGGCGGAAACGTACGGAATTGAGGTAGTACCGTTGACCTTAATGTTCGGCGAAGAGGCTTTTAGGGACAATCTGGATATGACTCCGGAGCAGTTCTATGAGCGTCTTCCCCGTACCTCACAGCTGCCGACTACTTCTCAACCCTCACCGGTTGAATATATGAATGTGTACCGCAGTATTCTGGAGCGTAACCCGGGCTGTTCTATCCTTTCCTTTCATATTTCTTCTGGACTGAGCGGGACTTATCAATCTGCATTGCTGGCTAAATCGATGCTGGAGGAAGAGGGAGAAGGGATCACTGTTGTGGATTCTCTCTCCGCTTCTTATGGTTTTGGATTTATGGTAGTGGAAGCTGCCAGAATGTCTGCTGAAGGCAAAGGACCTGAAGAGATACTTGAGGCTGTAGAAAGCCTACGTCAATCGCGTAAGCTTTACTTCTTAGTAGATACACTTGAATATTTACAAAAAGGCGGGAGAATTGGAAAAGCCTCCGCTATTCTGGGGACACTTCTGAATATTAAGCCGATATTGTCCATTGATGCAGAAGGTATTATTTATGCGGTGGAGAAAGTTAGAGGCCGTAAGAAGGCTGTCGCCCGTATGATTGAACTGTTCAAGCGGGATCTGCAGGGTGTAAACAAAATCAATGTGGCCGTAGGTCATACGGCTGAACCGGCTTCCGGCGAGGAGTTCCTGAATGAGCTTGCAGGACACTTCACCTTGGAAGAAAAAGTGCTGACGAACGTCGGCCCTGTCGTGGGCAGCCATGTCGGTAACGGTACATTAGCTGTGTTCATTTGGCCTGCAAAATGAGGGATAAATATGACACTGGCATTAAATCAAATTGAAGTAAAAAACATAACTGGCGTGAGTGCTCAAAAGCAAAGCGAGCTTCACGCCTTTGGCGTCTTTACAGTAAAGGATTTATTAGAGTATTATCCGTTCCGCTACGAGGATTATCGGCCCCGCTCGCTGAGTGAGACTAAACACGGGGATAAAGTGACCGTTGAGGCAAAAGTAATCGGTATCCCTGTACTGCAGCGTTTTGGCGGCAAGTCACGTCTTAGCTGTAAGATGGTTGCAGAGCCATGGATGTTCACAGCAACCTGGTTTAACCGCCATTACGTAAGAGAGCAACTCACTGTGGGACGGGAAATTGTGCTGACCGGAAAATGGGATCAGAAGCGCAATCAGATTACAGTGACTGATTATGAATTTCCGGATCGTGGTGAAGGGAAGACGGGAACACTGCAGCCAGTCTATTCGGTAGGTGGTAAGATCACTCAGTCCTGGATCAGGAAGGTTATTAATCAGGGACTTCAGCAGTATGGGGATCTGATTCCAGAGATTTTACCGCATTCTATTATGAGGGAATATGACTTCATGCCGCGTAAACGGGCCATTGCCACTATCCATAGGCCTGAGGACACTCGTGAGGGGCAGCAGGGGCGCCGTAGGATGGTATATGAGGAACTATTCCTGTTCCAGTTGAAGATGCAAGCGTTCAGGGTTCTGAACCGCGGGCGGATGGATGGGGTAGTCCACACAGTGGATAACGCGACGGTACGCCAGTTCGTGCGCAGTCTGCCCTTTGAGCTTACAGATGCACAGAAACGTGTAGAGCTGGAGATTTTACATGATCTGCGTTCACCATATTGCATGAATCGTCTGCTGCAAGGAGATGTTGGCTCGGGTAAAACAGTGCTTGCGGCTGTGGCGCTTTTTGCTACGGTAAGATCTGGTTTTCAGGGCGCACTAATGGTGCCCACAGAGATTTTAGCAGAACAGCATATGCGTTCACTTACCAGGATGTTTGAGCCGTTTGGGATTACTGTAGGACTCCTGACGGGCAGTGTGACTGGCCGAAAACGTAAAGAGTTATTGGCCTCGTTGCAAATGGGGATGCTTGATATCGTGGTAGGAACACATGCTTTGATTCAGGAGGATGTATTTTTCCGTGATCTGGGTCTTGTGGTAACTGATGAGCAGCATCGTTTTGGTGTGAATCAGCGTGGTGTATTGCGGCGAAAAGGATATAATCCGGATGTACTGACGATGACTGCGACGCCTATTCCACGTACACTTGCGATCTCTGTTTTTGGCGATATGGATGTATCCACTTTATCTGAAAGGCCGAAAGGCCGAGTTCCTATAACTAGTTATTGGGTAAAACATGATCTCATGGATCGTGTGCTGAATCTGATTAAGCGTGAAATTGATCTGGGTCGTCAGGCTTATTTGATCTGTCCGCTCATTGAAGAGTCAGAGAAGCTGGATGTGCAGAATGCTATTGATTTGCATATTCAGATGAGCCAAGCTTTCCCTAGCTATAAAGTTGGGCTTTTGCATGGGAAAATGACTCCCGCTGAAAAAGATGAAGTGATGCGGGCGTTTTATAACAATGAGCTGCAGCTGCTTGTGTCCACTACGGTGGTAGAGGTTGGTGTAGACGTTCCTAATGCTACATTGATGATCATTATGGATGCGGATCGTTTTGGCCTGTCACAGCTGCATCAGCTGCGTGGACGGGTAGGAAGAGGGCAGCATGCCTCTTTTTGTGTGTTGGTAGCTGATCCAAAATCTGAAATCGGACGTGAGCGAATGACTGCCATGACCGATACGGATGACGGATTTGAGATTTCCCGAAGGGATTTGGAGCTGCGTGGACCGGGGGATTTTTTTGGGACAAAGCAGAGTGGATTACCGGAGTTTCGGCTGGCAGATATGACGGCTGACTTTGAAATTCTGGAGCAGGCGCGTGATGATGTCGCAGAGCTGCTTAAGGATGAAGCCTTTTGGACATCACCTGAATATGCATCTCTTCGGCATTATTTACAGAGTGAACAGATCTTCCAAGGAGAATTAATTGACTAACTAGGCACATGTAGCACCGAAGGCTCATATACTGTGAAAGATTGGATATGACGGGAGGTGCTACACTTGGGTTATCAACAATTCGGAATTAGCCCTCAGTTGGTGGATCGCATCAAGCTGAAGATGAAAAACTCGACTGTGAAGGATCGTATCAAAAGTATGATTGAGGGCATCTCGAAACAGGAGCTGCAGGATCCTGCGGTTGTTCGCAGATTGGTACGGAAAGCGTCAGGTGTATTGAACGAGAAACTGACCTCGACACAGGAAGAACAAATTGTAAAGTTTATCATCGCGCAGAAAATCGATCCGAACAACACCTTTCATTTAATCCGCTTGTGGGGAATGTTCCGTTAAGTAGCGGATTAAATGAAAAGTAGGGGTTGTCCATGGGTGTTTTTTTCATCGTATGAGACAGTCTGCAAGCAGCGATCCTCCTATTACTGGAGGATCGCTGCTTTGCGTTTTTGGCCGTAGTTACGGCATGCTGCAATATGTCTCTAATCCGGATAAACCGATGCCACCGAACATAGTCATTCGTCGTCCGGTAACGCCTAATCATAGTCAACCGCCGTCTGATGTCACTGAATCATAGCTCCGCTTATCCGATACCGCTGAATCACATTCAACCATCTTCGGACGCTACCGAATCATGGTCATCTGTCGTCCGATCCCGGCGAATCACATCCATCCATCGTCGATGCCCCCGAATTACATCGCTCCATCGTCCGATACCACGGAATCATGTTCATCCACTGTCCGATACCGCCGAATCACATTTACCCATCGTCCGATCCCACCGAATCATGTACATCCGCTGAAGCTTTCGGACTCCAATGACGTTATTCGCAAATATATCGCCTTTGGAGCAAGGTTTCGGACCCCAGTGCAGCTATTCATAAGAAATAGGCTCGTAGTTGGCGTTTTTTGTGCCAATAGGGGCTATGCGGTCCGAATGCATTCAGAATTCCGGGAAATTCTGCATATAAGGTCCGCTGTGTCCGATACCACCGAATCATAGTCAACCGCCGTCTGATGCCACCGAATCATAGCTCTCCGCTTATTCGATACCGCTGAATCACTTTCATCCATCGTCCGATACCACCGAATCATATTCATCCATCGTCCGATCCCACCGAATCATGTACATCCGCTGAAGCTTTCGGACTCCAATGACGTTATTCGCAAATATATCGCCTTTGGAGCAAGGTTTCGGACCCCAGTGCAGCTATTCATAAGAAATAGGCTCGTAGTTGGCGTTTTTTGTGCCAATAGGGGCTATGCGGTCCGAATGCATTCAGAATTCCGGGAAATTCTGCATATAAGGTCCGCTGTGTCCGATAGCTGCCTCATGCGCGTAAACGTCTTCGAATAATGCGAAATTTGAGTTCTCGCAAGAAGTTTGGGGTCTCGAACAAGAAGTTTGAGGCCTCGCTCAGAAAAATTGGTTGCGATCAAAGGCTAAATTCAAAAAGAAGGGAGCGCTCCAGCCATTTTCATGGCTTAAGGGCGCTCCCTTTTTTTATTCGTGTAAGCGTGTTTGTCTATGATCTTTAGTGGCTGATCTGAACACGATTTGGCTCTCTGAATCACACTGTAGAACGATTGCCCGAAGATGATCTTCTTCCATTCTGTTTGTCAGACAAAACAACGTGCTAACCTCTCCATCTTGCCCTGAACCTTCGGCAATCGCAGCTTCTCGGTTTAGAGAGGTTGCGATTGCTTGCTGAATGTCCAAACATCGGCTGCTGGTAATCCAAGCAGTGCGGGAGTGGGATAATCCCCGTAGTGAGATACGAACACCTTCGAAAGCCAGCAGGTAGGCAATAATAGAATACATCGCTTGCTCCCAACCGAACAATGTACCTGCAAAAAGCAGAATTGCACAGTTCAGGATCATAATCACAACTTCCGTTGATTTTGGAGGTCCGCCGCTCAGCAGAGAATACCCCTGGTCACTGGCTTGTTTATTTACACCGCCGAATCTCACAGATATTCCAATACCTACTCCAAGACAGATGCCTCCTGCCATTGCGGCAGGTAAAGGATCGCTAATCACAGCAGGAAAACGATGCAGCGCAAGAGACGCGATGGTTAGGCAGGTTAATCCCAGAACAGTGTAAAGAGCAAAGCGGAGATTTACTTGTTTTCGCGACATAAATATAAAGGGCAGATTGAATAGAAATAGAAACAATCCAAGCTGCATTTCAGTAGTATGAGCGAATAATGCGGATAAGCCTGTAATCCCGCCGACAACAAGGCCATGTGGCATTAAAAATAATTCCAATCCTACAGCAGCAAGCAATGCGCCGGCAATGACGGTAAGAACTCGGAAGGTAGAGCTTCTTTGTAGCTGTTGACGTTGATTTATTTTGTTCTGCATAGTTTTTCCTCCTTCAACAGGGGAAACGACCTTACTCATTTTCAGTGGCTATGGCAGATTTTTTGGATATTCGTGCATCATGTCGTTTCTCAAAGTTGAATACTTTATCCATTATTTATAAATCTATTTAGATTCCTTCGTCAGACAATGTCCAAGGAGAACAAGGATCAGCACGTAAATGGCTGCAAATATCTGCAAATGTCTGCGAAAGGCTGCGAAAGGCTGAAAATGGCTGCAAATAGCTGCAAAGGGCCGCAAATGGTTGCAAATGACGGAGAATGTTGCAAAGGCTCCAAGTGGCTGCGAATGGCTACAAATAGTGAAGAATAGCCAGCACTCCGCAATGCTTTACCCAAATTGGCCATAATTATTGAAAATTCATCCCGCGCGACTATGGGCATCGAATGTTGGATGATGAAGCATGAAGGCTGTGACCAACGCTACGTCCGGCCAGCAAGCCTGCAATAAAGTTGCCATTTAGCGTAACGATAACTGCTGCAAGGGAGTACCAGAGCGCCTCACTGCCTAAGGTGAGTGGATCTATGTCAGTCCGAAGCTGAAGCAGAAGATGACACTGAAGAAATCACGAAACAGGATCACCAGATTTATCAATCCGTTTCACATGTTCGGTTTCAGCGAGGACAAGTCCACTAGTAGTGCGCCAATAACTTCTGTCTGCTAGATGAATGGTCTCGGAGAATCCAGCAATCAGGAATAGTGCTGCGAATATTACTAATGCAAAAAGCTCACCGGAAGAGATATTCAGGACACGTTTCAGCCAAAATACTTGCTTTCTTCCGGTGGAGGATGAGCAATGCGAGCATGTATACCAACCGGTAAATCCGCTTCTCTATATTCATGAATCATAAGATTATTTATCAATCGAAGTTCTAAAATCCCTTCAGCAGACATTCAATTAGGGCAGAGGTGAACTTCGCTAGGGGAGTGATATTAGAAAATGAGAAGTGAATTTTAACAGGTACAGCCGAAGTCGAAGCAGGAATTTATAAATCACTGGGCGGAACAGTAAAGAAAGTACAGGGAGTATTGCAGCTACCGCAATAGACTTCGTTCCCCACTGTTCAGCTATTTTGATGGCTCCTACCTGAGGGGTTATTTGAGGTGCAATCCTTACGGGAGGTGTGAACTTTCGCTCGTAGCGTTCATTTTCGGATGTCGTTGATTCTTGCTCCGTAGTGAATGATCCTCCAGACCAGGCAGGTGGAAAAGAAAATATCATCCCCAGGATTAGGACTATACGAAGAAACCAAAGTAATGACAAACGCGCTATATATTGCACCGAAATAACACCTCCCAACTGCATGTAGTATAAAAAGCATACCATACCTTTTCCATTGAATCCAAATTGTTTTGTGAAAAAAATTCATATATAGATGATGAAAACATGAAACCGAACGGGAAAAATGACGTATTTCGCAGCATAGATAACTTTTATTATCTTGTTTCAGTCAGGAGGGATAAATTTGAGCGAATGGCAGGATTTTAACGGTTTTGATGAGCGCAGCTTTTTCGGAAGTTTCATTCATGAGATGCCACTGTTTTTTAAATTATTTGCTTTGCTTTTTCTTGGCCTTTTTGTTTTTATAATTGTTAAATCAGTGAGAATCTGGATATCCAATAACGCAAGTCCTTTGATAAAAGCAAACTGCACAGCGGTCACCAAACGAACCGAGGTATGGGGGGGATCCGGTGAATCGAGAGCAAATACTAGCTATTTTGTTACGTTTGAGTTTGCCGATGGCTCTCGATTGGAGTTGCAGGTAAGAGATCAGGATTTTGGTCTGATTGTGGAAGGGGATCGAGGCGAACTCCTGTATCAAGGGACCAGGTTTAAAAGCTTCAATCGCGATTTGAAGAAAGAACATCTAAATTTCTAAAAAAGTACATACCATTCAAGAATCACCATGCCTATTTTGGGTAAAACTCATATGAGAGGTTTTACCAGATCTCAATTCTGGAAGGAGGCTATGGTTTGAATTCAAATAATCCACAATCGCAAGGGCTGGTACCCTTCCATACACTGAGCGAGGAAGAAGTGCTGAATAGGCTGGAAACTCGGAAAGAGGGTTTATCTTCCGATGAAGCGTCCAAACTTGTGGAGCGATATGGGAAGAACGTACTTCAAGAAGCGAAGACCAAATCGCTATTAGGAAAGTTTATCGAACAATTTAAAAATGTAATGATCTTTATTTTGCTAGTAGCAGCTGTATTGTCAGGAGTCTTGGGGGAATGGACGGATACGATCATTATTTTGCTTGTAGTCATTTTGAACGCGGTGCTTGGAGTTATTCAGGAAAATAAGGCTGAGCAAGCACTCGATGCGCTAAAAAGTATGTCCTCTCCACACGCCAGAGTAAGACGTTCCGGCCAGGTTACTGAGATAAAAAGTGAAGACCTTGTGCCCGGGGATATCGTATTGCTGGAAGCTGGAAATGTAGTTCCGGCGGATATAAGACTTTTGGAAGCCGCTTCGTTGAAGACGGAGGAAGCCGCGCTTACCGGAGAATCATTGCCCTCTGAAAAGCGGGCCGGTGTGCTTGAGGGTAGCGACATTGTAATCGGCGACCGCACCAATATGGCTTATATGAGCAGCAGTGTAACTTATGGCCGAGCAATTGGTGTAGTTACAGCTACAGGAATGCAGACGGAGGTCGGTAGAATTGCCGGTTATATCTCGGAAGAAGATACAGATGTAACACCGCTGCAAAAAAAGCTGGATGAGCTAGGTAAATATTTTACCTTTATTATTCTTGGCGTCTGCGTGATTATCTTTGCCGTTGGGATCTTCGAAGGAAGAGAGCTGCTGGATATGCTACTTACCTCGATCTCACTCGCGGTAGCGGCTATCCCGGAAGGGCTGCCAGCAATTGTTACGATCATTCTCGCGCTTGGTGTGCAGCGAATGGCGGGACGAAAAGCGATTATTCGCAAGCTTCCCGCCGTGGAGACACTTGGAAGTACAGAGATTATATGCTCCGATAAGACAGGTACTTTAACATTAAATAAAATGACTGTCGAAAAAGTGCATGTCAACGGAAAGACCACTGATTCCAGTGCAGGGCTTGAAGGGATTCCTGGTGGCGAGTTATTGCTTCAAGCTATGACGCTTTGTAATGACTCCAGTATTGACGAAGGAAAGACTCCTAGTGAACCTGAAGCAAAAGCTGGAGCTAAGGACCCACAAACCAAGAGCGGAAAAGCAATCATCGGCGATCCGACGGAGACTGCGTTAGTCGATTATGCGCTTAGTATAGGCACTGACAAAAGGGAGCTGGAAAAGAAATACCCACGTAAAAATGAGCTGCCTTTTGACTCCGATCGCAAGCTGATGACAACGGTTCATGAGGTCGAAGCTGGACGTTATCGTGTGCTGACAAAGGGTGCACCAGATGTACTTTTGTCCAAATGCAGCCATATCTATGTGGATGGAGAAATTGTAACTCTACAAGACGAACATAAGCGGAATATCATGGAAAGTAATAAATTACTTGCGAATGATGCACTTCGAGTCTTGGCATTTGCTTTCCGAGATGAGGAGCAGCTGCCGACCGATCTCTCACCAGATACCACGGAGAAAGAGTTAATATTTATTGGTTTGGTCGGTATGATTGACCCGCCGCGTGAGGAAGTACGGGATGCGGTAGCTATCTGCCGTAAAGCGGGAATTAGACCTGTAATGATTACAGGCGATCATCGTGATACAGCAGCGGCTATTGCAAAAAGATTAGGGATTATTGAAGATGAATCAGGTGTATTAACGGGTAGTGAGCTGGATAAATTCAGCGAAGAGGAATTTGCGGAGAAGGTTACCGATTATTCGGTTTATGCACGCGTCTCTCCTGAACACAAGGTTCGTATCGTTAAGGCTTGGCGACAAAAAGGAAAAATTGTGGCGATGACCGGAGATGGTGTAAATGATGCTCCTGCACTTAAATCATCCGATATCGGCGTGGGCATGGGAATAACCGGAACGGATGTTGCCAAGGGTGTATCAGATATGGTGCTTGCCGACGATAACTTTACGACTATAGTTGTTGCCGTAGAAGAAGGACGGAAGGTTTACAGCAATATCCGCAAGGCTATCCAGTTCCTTCTCTCCGCTAATCTTGGGGAAGTGCTGACATTATTTATTGCCACTATGATTGGCTGGCGTATTCTAGAGCCGATCCATATTCTGTGGATTAATCTCGTTACGGATACCTTACCTGCACTTGCCCTCGGACTTGAGAAAGCCGGCGAGGATGTAATGGCGAAGAAGCCGCGTAAAGCAAGCAGTAGCATCTTTGCGGGCGGCGTGGGGATCGGGATTATATATCAAGGGATTATAGAAGCGGCGCTTACGTTGATCGTGTATCAATGGGCGCATACGCATTACAATGAAGGTATTGCGGTTACAATGGCCTTTGGTACATTAGGATTACTGCAAATCGCTCATGCTTTTAACGTCAGATCCAATAAAAAATCGCTATTCCAGATCGGTTGGTTCAGCAATCGCTATATGTTATGGGCTTCGCTGATCTCTATACTAATGCTTGTGCTTGTGATCATCATCCCGGGCTTAAACGACTGGTTTGGTGTTTCACATTTAAGTGGATTACAGTGGGGAATAGTATGTGCAGCGGCCGTAGCGATTATTGTTATAGTTGAACTTGTAAAGCTGTTTGTCCGGATGAGCGGAAGGGGCAAGAGCTGGGATTAAGAAACTGGATAAAAGTTATAGTCAAAAAGCCTGAACCCCATCAATAGGGATTCAGGCTTTTTGAATGATTTCTTTTAAAGTATGGGAAGCTTATAAAACACGTTGCATATGGAGGATTACATTACTCCAATAACCTGAGTCGAGGTCACTGATCTGAACTCCGGGTTCACCCCAGGTGTGGATAAACTTTCCGTCTCCAATGTAAATACCGACATGACCAGGTATAGCATCACTTTCAAATCGACCGGGAACGGTAAAGAAGATAAGATCTCCTACATCCAGTTCGCTTCGACTTACACGGGTACCTAAATTGTCCTGATCTTTAGCTAAACGAGGTAAGCTGACTCCGAATTTTTTGAATACATGCCTTGTAAAAGAAGAGCAATCAAATTTTTTGGTTTCTTCATAAGATCCAGCGCCAAAGTCGTAGGGAACACCCAAGAAATTTTTGGCAAAAGAGATTAACTCCTGTTTATCCGCTTCAGAAATACTTTGAATGCGTAAAGATTTAGATTCACTCGTGGATTCGACCGTCGATAATTTTTCGATAGTCTTACGTTCGGACGGTGTAGCAATGTTTATCTCACCCGACTGGGGATTCCAGCCTACTTCTGTTTGCAAAAATTTGGACAAGGCTAAAGGGGTGATATAGATTTGCCCTTCTTGCCGTCTAGGGGCTTGTGGCAGTGTGATTTTTTCCCCAAGTGAGAATACCTGTGGAGAGCCAGGGCGCAGCATATACATAACATCGCTATAACCGATTTTAGTGTATCCATCACTAGAACCATCATCCTTCATCCGATATCCGAGCGAAGTAACCGCAGGCTTGAGTGGAATCCAGTACTTTCCCTGAGCGTCAGTAATTGCAGATTGTTCATAATAACTGGAGGCATTTTTACCATCAGGAGTTAGCGCGTTAACCTTAGGTTTTTGCGATTGAGAAGAATAACCGCAGGATGAACTCGTTAAAGCGACAGCAAGCAATACAGTAGCGGTGGTTAGTAGTCTTTTGTGATTATTAGCCATTTAACACGCTCCATCTTCAAACTGTAAATTAAGTTTGTGCAGGGCGATTTTTTTTATGTAAAAGAAACGAAGGCAATCGCTGTAAGAGACAACCAAGCATTACCTCTTTTGATGTCATATATTCTTCAGAATTTGAAATCTATGGAAATATGATAAGTGATTGACGGATAAACAACCTCCATATAATATAGGTTTAATAGATTTCTATCATTAATGTGAGGTACGTGTAAGCTTATGCTTTAATGCTTTTATCGATAAAAGTGATAATGCTGAGTCGCTCACCTTGATGTATGCGTTAATAAACTAATGAAATGGGGTACTTTGATGAAAAAGAGAAACATTTTGGCGGGATTAAGCTTATGCTTCATGCTCGTAGCAGCTGGTTGTGGCAACAATAACACCGCTGAAAACTCAGGAAATGCAGTGAATTCCGGTAATTCCCCTACGAATGCAGGAGCAGCAGATTCAAAAACGTACAAAATTGCGATCTCACAATATGTGGAACACCCCTCACTTGATGCTACACGCGAAGGAATTCTCGCTGCTTTGAAGGATGCAGGAATCGTTGAAGGCGAGAACCTGAAGGTTGACCTTGAGAATGCTCAGGCTGACCAAGCGAATAACTTGTCCATTGCTCAAAAAATTGCCGCTGACTCAAATGATTTGGTATTGGCAATTGCAACGCCTTCCGCTCAATCAATTGTTCAAGCACTCAGCAAAGCAAGTAAGGATACACCGATTTTGTTCGCAGCAGTAACTGACCCACTCGACGCGAAGATTGTCACGGATCTGGAGCATCCAGGTGGAAATGTATCAGGTGTATCGGACACCAATCCCGAAGCGATTAACAGATTAATGCAATTTATAGCTACCCAATTTCCTAACGTGAAAAAGCTGGGCATCGTTATTAATGAAGGTGAACCCAATGCAGTAATTATGGCTGAGATTGCTAAAAAAGAATTGGATAAGCATGGAATTGAGCTAGTGAAGGCTGCCATCACGAATACCTCTGAAGTCAAACAAGCTGCGGAATCACTTGTGGGTCGTGTAGATGCATTCTACATTACTTTGGATAACACAGTCGTAAGTGCAGTGGATACCATTATTCAAACGGCTAATGACAAGAAAATCCCGTTCTTCTCCAGTGACCGTGATACGGTTGAAAAGGGCGCTTTTGCCACCGTTGGTTTTAAATATTTCGATCATGGTTATCAAGTGGGTCAAATGGCCGTGGATATCTTGAAAAATGGTAAAAAGCCAGCTGATATGAAAGTAACCATGCAAGAAAAACTTGATCTCATTCTTAACCTGAAATCTGCAGCAGCACAAGGCATAGAAGTGACTGATGCAATGAAGGCAGAAGTTGCCGATCAAGCTAACAATATTATTCAATAAGCCATTATATAGGGGCGATTTCGTGAGAACGCCCCTTTCCGCTCGAAGGAGGAAGTCATCTATGTTAAATTCGATGCTCGGGGCCGTTGAAATGGGTTTGCTTTACGCATTTATGGCTTTAGGTGTATACATTACCTTTCGTATTCTTGATTTCCCTGATTTGACTGTAGATGGGAGCTTTACCACTGGTGGCGCCATTGCCGCTGTTATGATTACTAACGGTTATGCACCATGGCTTGCTACCTTGGCCGCTATTGCTGGTGGAATGCTGGCAGGAATGTGCACGGGCCTATTACATACGAAAGGCAAGATTAATGGACTGTTATCCGGTATTTTGATGATGATTGCACTTTATTCCATTAATCTGCGGATATTTGGTGGCAAACCCAACTGGTCTTTAATGGGCGTCACTACCTTGTTCACTTCCATTGATCCTCTGCTCGTACTGCCGTTTGTAGTTATTTTTGTGAAAATAGTAATGGATTTATTCCTGCGTACGGATCTTGGACTTGCGCTGCGGGCTACCGGAGATAATGCAAGAATGATCCGTAGTCTGGGTGTAAACACGGATAATACCACTATTCTTGGTGTCAGTTTATCCAATGGAATGGTGGCGCTCTCGGGAGCGTTAATTACTCAGTATTCTACTTTTGCGGATTCCTCCATGGGTATTGGGATGATTGTAATCGGGTTAGCTTCGGTGATCATCGGTGAAGCCATATTTGGTGCCAAAAATGTATTTCGGGCCACACTGGCTGTTGTGCTCGGATCCATAGTTTACCGGATCGTAGTTGCACTTGCCTTGCGGGTACCGTGGCTGAAAGCTTCGGATCTTAAGCTGATCACAGCAATTATCGTTATTTTCGCTCTTGTATTCCCGTCGATTCAGCGTTTCCTGAAGCAGAAGAATATGGCGCGGAGGCGTTCCGTTGAATTAGCTGAGCAAGCGCTAAGCAGCAAGAGAGGAGGCACCATCGATGCTTAAACTGGAGAACGTATCTAAGCTGTTCAATCCCGGAACACCAGATGAGAAAATAGCGCTGCTCGGCATTGACTTGGAGCTTCTTCCCGGTGATTTTGTCACCATCATTGGAAGTAATGGAGCTGGTAAATCTACGTTGATGAACATTATTTCCGGTGTCATGAAGCCGGATCTGGGTACAGCCAGCATTGAAGGAAATTCAATCAGCCATTTGGCGGAATTTCAACGGAGTCGCTGGATCGGCCGGGTCTTTCAGGACCCAATGGCGGGTACGGCTCCACATATGACGATTGAAGAAAATTTAGCTATGGCTTATAAAAGAGGCAAAAGCAGAGGGTTAACCTTTGGAGTAAATAAAGCAAAAAGAGCTTTATTTCGCGACGAGCTAAGCCGTCTGGGGATTGGGCTGGAGGATCGCCTGCGGGCAAAAGTAGGGTTGTTGTCAGGTGGAGAGAGACAAGCGCTAAGTCTGCTAATGGCGACCTTTACTCAACCGCAAATTTTACTTTTAGATGAACATACAGCAGCCCTTGACCCTTCTCGTGCGGAGCTGATTACTAAACTGACAGAGTCCATTGTCCGTGAGATGAAGTTAACCACCCTAATGGTTACCCATAACATGGAGCAGGCCATTCGTCTTGGCAATCGTCTGATCATGATGGATAAGGGGCGTATTATTTTGGATATCGACGAGGTTCGTAAAAAAGATCTTACCGTAGAACGGCTGCTCGGAGAATTCGAGACAATCAGCGGACATAAATTGGCAGATGACCGAATGATGCTTGGTTAGTCTGTTGTAGGTGTGAAGGTAGCTCAATATAAGGGCTTGAAGTGAACTCTGATTCTGGATTTCATTTCGAGCCCTTTTTTACATAGGATTTTTTTCGCCGAGCCATTATACTATCCTTATCTTTCAGTTCACGTAAATTTACCCAAATGGAACATTATGGTTTATAATGGAATTATAGTGATAATAAATGAAAATTATCATATTTAGGGAGCGGAGAAAACAGATGATTTGGAAAAATGTTAGCGCTTACAGAAGTTCGGGCATTTTCAACAAAATGATACTGATTATTTCCTTTTTGCTTCTACTTTCCTTTTTATTCTCGTTGACCGTTTTGCAATATGTGTATCGTATCTATGACAAGCAAATTTATGAAAAGGCCTCTGAGGTATTGGGGATGTCCTCCATTAGCATCGAGAATGCCCTAAGAGAATTGGATCAGCTTTCTTTTACAGTGGTGTCTGATGAGCAAATCCAAGAATGCCTGCGCCAATTGCAGAATGATCCACAGCCTTATGAAAGACAAGTTCTACATAACAAGATCATAAACAGGCTGGTTGCTTTTGCAGGGGCAGAGAAATACGTTTATTCCATGATGCTAATGGATACGAGTGGCGGAGTAATGACTGCGGGCAATCGTGAAGGGGTATCACAGGATCTGCAGGATCAGTTAAAGCCGTTAGCTGCGGAAGCTAGCGGGAGTATAGTGTGGTATCCGCAAGGAAACAGAAATTCACTTTTGGCGGTTCGGCAGATTAAATCTTATACAGGGTCAACGTTTACGCTGGATGATCTGGGAACACTCGTGATCCGTATTCGGATCGATCTAATCATTGCGGATAGTACGAGCGATACCGACCAATTAATAGCTGTTGATGCCACGACGGGACAGGCGATCTATCCTGAAGCACCGATTCTTTTGCCAGAAGAGCTTAAAGAAGAGACAGAACGTCCGGAGCTATATCGCACGGCCAAATATCAAGAAGGTACTTATTTTATAACCAAGACGAAATCATCTTATATAGATTGGATCTACATCAATGCAACTCCATTTAATGAGATGTTCAAACATATTACTTTTGTCAAAAAACTGGTTGTCATCATATTCGCACTAATCTTATTAATTGGTCTCCTTTTAGGCTACAGGCTTGCTCGTAGTATTGTACGTCCGATCTCTAAGCTGACCAAAAAAATGAAGCAAATCGAGAAGGGCGATCTGGACAATCTGGAGGAACAGTCATTAGGTGTGGTTTCACAGACTGCGCAGGACGAGGTTAGTCAGCTAAACCGGACTTTTAAAATGATGATCCGCAGGATCAGAGAGCTTATTGATGAGAACTATGCGAAGCAGCTGATTATTAGAGAGACCGAGCTGAAAGCATTACAGGCACAGATTAATCCGCATTTTTTGTACAATACACTGGAATCGATCAATTGGTTAGCCAAAATGAACAAACAAGCCAAAATCTCAGAAATGGTAGAAGCGCTCGGTTACTTGTTCCGCAGCTCTATTGGTCTCAAGGATCCGCTAATTACACTTGAAAAAGAGATCACTATCGTGCGAAATTATGTCATTATCCAGAAAACACGGTTTGATGAGAGGCTTGATTTCCGGATGGATGTACCTGAAAATCTGCATGATGCATTAATTCCGAAGCTGACCTTGCAGCCTTTAATCGAAAATGCTATTCGCTATGCGCTAGAGCCTAATATTGAGCCGTGCACCATTTCTATAACAGTTAGTGAAGAAGATCAGGGCCTCGATATCAAAGTCAGTGATAATGGACCGGGGATGAGCGCTGAATTTATCAAAGATTTACAGATGGGGAGAGTTAAGACACGTGGAGAAGGCATCGGCTTAGCTAACATCGCGGAGCGTATTCAAATCGTCTTCGGCCCTGAATGGGGCACAGTCATAGAAAGTGAGCCGGGTCAAGGAACAACTATACATGTGCGTATACCTTACTTAAAAGGAGTGCTAGAGAATGTATAAACTGCTGCTGGTGGATGATGAACGCTTGATTCTGGAAGGGATATCGCAGGTTGTGGACTGGGGAAGAGCGGGAACAGAGCTTGTAGGCACGGCGCGGAACGGGATTGAAGCTTTGGTGAAAATTGAGGAGCTTAACCCTGAAATTGTGATCACGGATATTTCTATGCCTGGTCTAGATGGCCTGGGACTGGTGCAAAAATGCAGTGAACGATTTCCAGAAGTGAAATTCGTTATGCTGACTGGTTATAAGGATTTTGATTATGCTTGTATTGCTATGCAGAACGGGGTCAAACATTATCTTTTAAAGCCGTGCAATGAGAATCAGATCCATGAAGCACTGATTGAGCTGGTAGCGGAACTCGATGAGCAAAAGAGCAGAGGCGAATTCGTAAATCGTATGAAACAACGTCTTCAGAAGGTATTGCCCCATGTGAAAGAACAATTTTTGAAGGAATGGATCTCTAATAAAACTTATGGAAGTCAGGATCTAGAGTATTATCAGGAACTATTCGGCATTGAACTTAATGACAAAACGGTGCGCTTGCTCCTGTTCCGACTAGAAGGTTCTTACGAATATGAGCAACTGTTCGCTCTGCAAAATATTGCCCAGGACGTACTTCAGGAAACACTCCTGAGTGCGACGATAGGCGGTCATTTATTAATTTTACTAGAAGACGAAGGAAATACGGTGCAGAATAGCCCCCTGCTTAAACGTATCGCTGAAGTAAGAGAGGTATTCTGCAAGTTTTATAAAATGGATGTGACAATCGCGATTAGTGATGCTGACCTTATGATTCATTCCCGGAGATTGTATCGTCAGACCTTGCAGTGCCTGAACCATCGTTTTTATTTGGAGGCGGGCGGTTTGATTACCGGGAGTGATATCCCAAGTGATGAGCTAAGTGGAAGAAATGATATCGAGCTAGATGAAGAGCATATTTGTCTACTTATAAAAGCAGGCGATCAAAATACGGTTGAGCTGGAATTGGAACGATTATTCAACTTGCTCGCAGATGAGCGGTTAGATATTAACGTGACGCGTTCTTATGTTTTACAGTTATATTCCGCTATGATTCGTTTAGCAGTCCCTGATGAAAGAAATAGCTTCACATCGGGCTTGGCGGAGCTTGCCGAAATTAGAACCTTGGGAGGTTTAAAAGCATACGTCAAAGAGGCAGCGGTTCGCTTAACAGCGATGTATGACCGACATTTTAGTTCCCGGCAATCACTTATTGTAGACAAAATGTTCAAAATTATCGCAGAGGATTACAAGAATGCAGAGCTGTCGCTTAGCTCGGTCGCTGCTGAAATGTTATATATGAATCCCGACTATCTCGGCAAAATATTCAAAAAAATTACCGGGGAGAAATTCTCGAATTATGTAACCAATTACCGGATTGCTAAAGCATCGGAGCATATTTTGAGAAGTGGGGATGTGAGAGTATTTGAGCTGGCTGAAATGTTCGGCTTCGGTGGAAATGCACAATATTTCAGTCAGGTTTTTAAAAAAGTAACCGGCCAGACCCCTACAGATTTCATGAAACCCCCTCAAGCGAACTGATTATTGAACAAACAAGACGGTTTTTTGTATTCAATAATCACGGAATATTTGAGAAAATTTAACCAATGAAAGCGCTACCTAAAGGGATCAGAGCCTTTACACTATCATAGGAAAAGGGGACATGAAATTGAAAAAGAGATTCGCTTTACTAGCCGTACCATTATTGCTGTCGTCGATGTTAGCTGGTTGCGGTGGAGGTAACAACAATAACAATGCTGCCGCTACGGATTCCGCTACAAATACTCCTTCGGAAACGAAACCTGCGGCTACGACCTCAGCAGAACCAGTAACCTTGCGAATCGCATGGTGGGGTGGAGATACAAGACATTCTTATACACAACAAGTTATCGATATGTATGAAGCCAAATACCCGAATGTAACCATTGAGCCTGAATATGCATCCTTTGATGATTACTGGAAAAAGCTTGCTCCGCAAGCCGCTGCAAATAGGCTTCCTGATATCGTTCAAATGGATATTTCTTATATCAATCAATATGGATCTAACGGACAGCTCGAAGACTTGAAACCTTATTTGAACTCTCAGATTCAAGTCGGCGATGTGAATGAGAACGTGCTGAGTACTGGAGTGATCGGTGAGAAGCAATACGGAATTCCGTTAGGGGTTAACGTACTTGGTTTTCAATATGATCCAGAATTGCTGAAAAAGGCAGGTGTTGATTCTATCCCAGAGAATTGGACTTGGGATCAATACAAGGAAATCGCCGCAAAAGCTAAGTCGGCTGGACTGTATATGGACGGTTCCATGGCAGCAGACGTGTTCTTCAACTATTATCTGCGTACAAAAGGGCTGGCACTCTATAACAATGATGGTTCCGCACTTGGCTATGAGGACGATGCGTTGTTCACTGACTTTTTCGGAATGTTGTCTGGTTTGATTAAAGATGGAGCGGTCCCATCACAAGACAAACTGAGCCAAAATAAAGGGGTTATTGAAGAGTCGGATATTGTTAAAGGGACAGGTATCGGTGTATGGCAATGGTCGAACCAATACGTTGCTTTGCAAATCGCTGTAAATCGTCCTATGGAGCTGGCACAAATGCCTGGTCCAGATATGGATAAAGGGCTTTACATGCAGCCAAGTATGTACTGGTCAATTACTTCTAACTCTAAAGTGAAGGAAGAAGCAGCGAAGTTCGTTGATTTCTGGATTAATGATGTGGAAGCTAACAACCTGATCAAAGGCGAACGCGGAGTACCGATTTCAAGCAAAATCAAAGAATCTGTAGCTACACAATTAACTGATTCCGGTAAGCAAGTATTTAAGTTTGTTGCTGACATGGAGCCTACTACTTCACCTATGAGTCCACCGGTAGGATCACCAGAGGTTGTAGCCCTGCTTACAGACCTTGCTGAACAAATGAACTTCGGAAAAATCGATCCAGCAGCAGCAGCAGCACAGTTCCGAAAAGAAGCGAACTCTATTCTCTCCAGCCGTTAATCGTAGGGTAACAGATAACTATACTGCGTCTCACATGGGAAACGGCGTGCCATTTCGCTAGGCGGCATCCCGTTTCCCATATTATTCACATAAAAAGGAGTTGGAGACCCTTGGCATTAACGAATCCCCTACCTTCGAATCCATTGGCTGTTAAGAAAAAGAACCTCACCGGCCGGCGGTTACGAAGCAACCTTACAGGATATGCCTTCATCAGTCCGTTCGTCATTGGCTTCCTTTGCTTCACACTGATCCCGATGATCATTTCGCTGTATCTTTCTTTTACCAAATACAATTTATTCGCTCCACCTAAGTGGATTGGATTTGATAATTACATCAAAATGTTCTCAAATGACCCGAAATATTTGCATTCACTAAAGGTTACGCTGCTTTACGTATTTATCGGTGTGCCTTTACGTCTAACCTTCGCATTATTTGTGGCCATGATTCTAAATACGAAATCACGTATGGTAGGAGCCTATCGGACAACTTATTATTTACCTTCTATTATAGGGGGTAGTGTGGCGGTCTCCATCATGTGGCGTAATATTTTTAGTGATACTGGAATTATTAACGGCATGCTTGGCTTTTTCGGAATTGGACCGGTAAGTTGGTTTGGCAATCCGAACGCTGCGCTTATCATGTTGATAACTCTATCTGTGTGGCAGTTTGGCTCATCCATGTTGATCTTTCTGGCAGGTCTCAAAAATATTCCTGGTGAAATGTATGAGGCAGCTAGTGTGGATGGAGCCGGATTCTTCAGAAAGTTCTTCAAGATTACTATGCCACTCTTAAGTTCAGTGATTCTGTTTAATCTAGTTATGCAGACGATCAGCGCATTTATGACCTTTGTTCCAGCTTATATTATCTCTAAAGGTGAAGGCGGACCTATGGACGGCACTATGTTGTATTCTCTCTATTTATTCCGTCAGGCTTTTATGTTTAATAATATGGGTTATGCTTCGGCTATGGCTTGGGTGATGTTGTTGCTTGTCGGCATCATGACCGGAATCTTGTTCAAGACATCCAAATCGTGGGTCTTCTACGAGTCGGAAGGAGGAAAATAATCCATGGCGAAAATTAAACTGAAATGGCCGCTTTATCACATCCTTATAGGTGGCCTCGCTATCGTTATGCTGTATCCGATTCTGTGGATGATCATGAGTTCTTTTAAAGAGAGCCGGCTTGTGTTTGTTACAGCGCAGCACCTTATACCTGATCCATGGGAATGGGGGAACTATGCTAAAGGCTGGGAAGGTATTGCAGGTTACTCCTTTGGTGTCTTCATCAAGAACTCTTTCGTAATTGTCATTGTCGCAACACTGGGCGCAGTCATTTCATCTTCACTGGTTGCCTTTGGTTTTGCCCGCAATAAATTTGTAGGCCATGGCTTATGGTTCGGAATCATGATGATGACCCTGATGCTTCCTTCCGATGTGGTGCTCGTCCCTCAATACATTATCTATGCCAAATTGGAATGGCTCGACAGTATCAAACCGATCGTTGTTCCACAGTTCTTCGGTGTCCCGTTTTTCATTTTCCTAATGCTGCAGTTTATTCGGACCATTCCTGTTGAACTTGATGAAGCGGCTACCATCGATGGTTGTGGGAAATTTGGACTTTATTTCAGAATTATACTTCCGCTTATCCGTCCTTCTATGGCTACTGCGGCAATCTTTTCCTTCTATTGGCGTTGGGAAGACTTGCTTGGACCGGTATTGTACTTGAACTCACCTTCTAAATATACAGTTTCGATGGGGCTGAAAATGTTCCTGGACAGTGAGTCCGTATCCAACTGGGGTCCAATGTTCGCCATGTCTGTTCTAAGTTTGGCACCAGTCATGATTATCTTCTTTATCTTCCAAAAGCAGATTGTAGAAGGAATCAGCACCAGTGGTTTGAAAGGTTGATTTCAGCAAATGAATATAAATGTTTTGAATCTCTAATTAAGAAAGGTGCGGCTGAATTTGGATAGCTATCGTTTTGATTTTGGGATTAAGGAAGCTGAGCCTGGCTACACCAAAATTCGGCCGGACACATCTTATTCTAAGGAAATAGGGTATGGTTTCACTTCTGATTCCACCGTCTTTGGTCGTTTCAGAGGGGGAACAGATATACTGCGAAGTGATTGCTGCATCCCACAGAAAGCAGTTTTTCTTCTGGATCTCCCGAATGGGATCTACCGTGTTACGCTGCTGTTGGGTGATGCTCTGGCAGAGACCAGCACATTTATCAAAGCTGGAGAAGGCAAGTTCGTATTGGACACTCTAAATGTGCCTGCGGGCCAATATTTACGCGAATCCTTTGCAATTAGAATTAAGGATGGGCAGCTAAAGCTATCGTTCTCGGGTGCGGCACCGCGTATTAACGCCTTGGACATTCAGATGGACAATGAAGCGCTAGTCTTGTTTCTGGCGGGAGATTCCACGGTGACCGATCAAGGGGAAGAAGGTTATCCCTATGCGGGGTGGGGTCAACTGCTGCCACGCTGCTTCAAAGCGGGAATAGTTGTTGATAACCGAGCACTTTCTGGACGCAGTTCCAAGAGTTTTATTGAGGAAGGGCATTTGGAGGGCATTGCCGCAGATATCAGACCCAGAGATTATCTGTTCATCCAGTTTGGACATAATGATTCCAAAACTGATGATTTAAGACATACCGAGCCCTTTACTACATATAAGGAACATTTGCTCCGGTTGATTACAGTCGCCCGAGAAGCGGGGGCCTATCCGGTTCTTGTGAGCTCTGTACATCGGCGAAGATTTGATAGTGAAGAAGCAATTGTAGACACGCATGGAGATTATTTAATCGCCATACGGGAACTCGCAGATACCGAGCAGGTTTCACTGATTGATTTAGCCGAGAAGAGCCGCAAGCTCTTTGAAGCTTATGGCTCAGAGGGCTCAAAAGATTTATTCATGTGGAGCTATCCAGGAGAATTTATTGCGCATCCAGGTGGCGTGCAGGATAATACACATTTTCAGATTTTAGGGGCTCGTCTTCTAGCTGAACTTATAGTGGAAGGGATCCGGGAAGCCGGATTAAACGATCTCATCATTCATCTTCGTCAGGGAGAATAATAATCCTAAAGGAAAAGTAAATATCTGTCGGTTCAACTTCTGTATGCAAGGTTAAGGTTAAGGAAAGAACTTAACTGGAAGACTTGCATGATAAGAAGGAGGATATCACGATATGGCAGATAAAAAGCTTGTAGGTAAGGTTGCAGTTGTAACCGGAGGCGGCTCAGGAATTGGCCGGGCAACCGTGCTTGAGTTCGCACGTAACGGAGCCAAAGTTGTATTATTGGACAGAACTGTGGAGAACGCTGAAAAGGTTAGACAGCAAGTGGAGAAAGAGGGCGGAGAAGCCCTAGTTATCGAATGTGATGTTGCTGAACCACCACAAGTGGAAGCGGCGATAAACAAGGCGGCCGCGAAATGGGGTCGTCTTGATGTTGTTTTTGCCAACGCAGGGATTAATGGGGCGATGACGCCTATTGAAACGATGGATATTGAATCTTGGGATCAGACCATTCATATTAACCTGCGTGGAACCTTCGCGACTGTAAAATATGCGATACCGCATCTAAAAGAAAGCGGAGGCAGCATCCTGATCAACAGCTCCATTAACGGAAATCGTGTGTTTTCCAATGTTGGTTTTTCTGCTTACAGCACGACTAAGGCAGGACAGGTTGCTTTTATGAAAATGGCGGCACTGGAACTGGCTCAATTTCAAATCCGCGTAAATGCGATCTGTCCTGGGGCTATAAAGACCAATATAGATGACAACACTTTTCCATCAGAGGATCTGAAAGAAGTGAAAATCCCAGTAGAATTTCCTGAGGGAGATCAACCGCTGGAAGAAGGTCCGGGGCGACCTGATCAAGTAGCGAAGCTGGCTCTGTTTCTGGCGTCGGAAGATTCAGATCATATTACGGGGACGGAAATTTATTGTGACGGTGCAGAGTCGCTTCTGCATGGTTAATTTTCCAACATAATCTTGACCTCTCATAACGGATTCCATCCTCGTCGCTATGCCGGACCACACGGGTCGAAAGAGCATAAGCGCTGAGGATGGTTATACCGTTTTTTGTTGTAAAATAAAGCTAATCATTATCTCCAATTTCCGTTATAATGGAGTATCTCTGGAGAAAGGAGATTGCGATATGGATTTTCAATTGGAATCATTAATGAAGTTACTAGTGGCCATGCTGTTCGGGCTGTTCATCGGGATTGACCGACAGATCAAGCAGAAACCGCTGGGGATACGGACCAGTATGGTCATAAGCATTGCGAGCTGTCTTGTCACAGTGGTGTCTATCCATGCCTTTGATAAGTTCGCAGGGCCAGAGCATCCAAACATGGACCCAATGCGGCTTGCGGCTCAGATTGTCAGCGGGATTGGTTTTTTGGGTGCGGGTGTTATTCTGCGTAGAGGCGGAGATGCCATTTCGGGCCTTACTTCGGCAGCACTCATCTGGACAGCTTCTGGAATTGGTATAGCTGTGGGTGCGGGATTCTATATTGAAGCAGCATATGCGGTTATTCTGCTGATGTTTGCTGTGAATTTAGTTCCTCATTTAATCCGCTCGCTAGGACCAGAAGTACTGAATAAACATGAAGTTTCAGTGAGGATCATTATGGAAGCTAATTTCGTGCTTACAGAAGTGATCCAAAAAATCGAGCGGCCTCAGGTCAGCTCGCAGCGTAGTACTAGAGGTCCATCCCGAGCGATTCGAAGAATGAAAATTAAAGATTTGGAAGATGGCAGACAAATGATCGATATGGTGATCTCAGCCCCGGATCGAGATTACGCAACAGAAATTTATTACGATGTGAAGAAAATTGAACATGTAATGAGCGTAGAAGTGGAGCAATTGTAAAAAGAGCATGTCACCTCATGACTAGATGTGGTAATCTATCAAGTGGAGACAATTATCAGACACTGGAAGGGAGAACAATATATTATGTCAATCACAGCGTATGAAGGACAATATGAAGGAGAAGCAGCTATCTGGTTGAAAGCCGGTCGTTATGAGGCAGCTATTCTGCCAGGCATTGGCGGCAACCTGATCTGTTTCCGTGATACCGAAAACGGATATCGCTTCCTGCATGAGCCTGGAGCTGAAGAAATGGAAGCCTTCAAGGCAAGTCCGGGGATTCACGGAATTCCTGTATTATTTCCTCCAAATCGTTATGAGGATGGTAAATTTCCATGGAATGGTCAAACTTATCAATTCCCCGTAAATGAAGTTGCAACGGGCAACCATTTACACGGATTTTTACATACTGCAGCTTGGGAAGTCGAAGAATTTGGCAGCGGTAAGACTGAAAGCTTCGTAACCGTATTCATCAAGGTGGATGAGAATCATCCTTCTTATCAATATTTTCCACATAAGTATACGATCAAATTGCGTTACACCCTCGGCGAAGGAGGATTATCTCAACAGGTGCTGGTACACAATGATGGAGATGACGTGATGCCTTGCTTGCTGGCATTCCACACTGCCATTAACGCACCATTCGCACCAGGAAGCTCGGCACAAGATTACCGCGTAAAAGCTACTATTGGTGAGCGCTGGGAGCTTAACGACCGCATGCTGCCAACAGGCAAATTCCAGGCGTTGGAGCCAGGAGAAGTTCAGCTTCGTGAAGAAGGTGTGAATCCATATTTTGCATCGATGGACAATCACTACACGGCTGTACCTCAGAACGGACGCAACCGGATGGAGCTTACCGATAGCAAAGCTGGAGTAACCTTGGTGTACGATGTAGGGACTTCGTACAAACAATGGATGATCTGGAATAACGGTGCTACAGAACAGTTCTTCTGCCCTGAGCCACAAATTAACTTGGTGAATGCGCCAATGGTAGACCTTCCTGCTGATGATATCGGCTTGTTCAGCCTGAAACCAGGCGAATATTGGGAAGAAAGCAGCCGCCTGTACGTAAAATAGAGTTCATGTGAATATGAATAGGTTATAAAGAAGGGGCTGTCTCAAACGTAGTTTTTCTACGATTAGACAGCCCCTTAAATTTATCTCTTACTAATAATCTCTTCATTAATCTGTTTAATGATGTCTTGGATACTCTTCGAACCAAGATCACCTTCACCACGTTTTCTTACAGAGACAGTGTCGGAATTTTTTTCGTTCTCCCCCAGTACGAGCATGTAAGGTGCTTTTTCAAGCTGAGCTTCACGAATTTTGTAGCCTAACTTCTCATTTCGAATATCTACTTCGACACGAATGCCAGCCTTCTCCATTTGATGCTTCACTTGCAGTGCATAGTCAACATAGTTCTCAGAGACTGGCAATAACTTCGCATGAACAGGTGCGAGCCACAGTGGGAAAGCTCCAGCGAAATGCTCAGTAATAATCCCCATAAAACGATCGATCGATCCATACACAGCGCGATGGATTACGACCGGGCGATGTTTAAGATTATCTTCCCCGATGTAAGTAAGATCGAATTTCTCTGGCATTTGCCAATCTAGTTGGATTGTTCCACATTGCCAGCTTCGTTTTAGCGCATCTAAGATATGGAAATCAATCTTAGGTCCATAGAACGCGCCATCCCCTTCATTCACTCGATATTCGATCCCGAGATTGTCTAATACATTTTGTAAAGATTGTTCAGCCTGATCCCATAATTCTTCAGATCCCATATAATCTGCCGGCCGAGTAGATAATTCAATCTTATACTCAAAGCCGAACACTTGATAAATATGGTCAATCAGTGAGATTACCCGTCTTATTTCATCCTCGATTTGCTCTGGCAAAACGAAGAGGTGAGCATCATCCTGGCAGAAAGTGCGGACTCTCATCATCCCGTTAAGTGCTCCAGAATATTCATGGCGATGCACTTGACCGAATTCCGAGATACGGATAGGCAGTTCCCGGTAGGAATGCAGATTGTTTTTGAAAATTAGCATATGCCCAGGGCAGTTCATCGGCTTAAGGGCAAATTTTGTTTCATCTACATTTGTGAAATACATATTGTCCTTGTAGTGATCCCAGTGCCCCGACTGCTCCCAAAGCCGATTGTTCATCATCAGCGGTGTACGAACTTCATCGTAATCTCTCTGTCTTTGTAATTCCCGGGCAAAGTTCTCAAGCTCTGTACGGATTGTCATTCCCTTGGGAAGATAGAAGGGCATGCCTGGCGCTTCTTCAGAGAACATGAACAACTCAAGTTCTTTGCCGAGCTTACGGTGGTCACGTTTTTTAGCTTCTTCAAGAAACAGTAAATGTTCCTCTAACTGCGCTTTTTTAGGAAAGGCAGTTCCATAAATACGTTGCAGCATTTTGTTATTGGAATCTCCACGCCAGTAGGCACCCGCTACATTCAACAGCTTAAAGGCTTTGACCAAGCCAGTTGAGGGAAGATGTGGCCCACGGCAAAGATCGGAGAATTCACCTTGATCATAAATAGTTAATACTGTGTCTGCCGGCAGATCATGAATAAGCTCCAGCTTTAAAGGCTCATTCAACTCTTCAAAAAGTTTAATGGCCTCTGCGCGGCTCACCACACGGCGGACAATCTGGTGATTCTCTTGGATGATTTTCGCCATTTCTTGTTCGATTGCAGCAAGATCATCAGTGGATAGAGGTTTCTCAATATCAATGTCATAATAGAAGCCGTCTTCGATAACAGGACCTATGCCTAGCTGGACAGCTTTATCTCCATATATAC
Organism: Paenibacillus sp. FSL H3-0329; assembly: GCF_037963285.1. Classification (NCBI taxonomy): domain Bacteria; kingdom Bacillati; phylum Bacillota; class Bacilli; order Caryophanales; family Paenibacillaceae; genus Paenibacillus; species Paenibacillus sp. FSL H3-0329. The sequence continues at coordinate 2,876,807 of NZ_CP150150.1, forward strand.
GTTTTATGGCCTGCGCCATGATATGTGCAGTACTGTGTCTATAAACCTCAAGACCGTCTTTGCTATCCAACGTAACAATATCGAGCCGGCAATCATGTTCGATCGCTTGGTTTAGATCAACAGATTTTCCATCAATTTTTCCAGCTACAGCATTTTTTTTCAGACTGGTACTTATGGCACCTGCTGCTTCTTTAATCGTTGTTCCTTGCAGTACCTCTCTAAATGTTCCATCTTGCAGTGTTACCTTGATCTTCATGATTTTAGCCTCCGTTTCTCAAATATTGTTAGTTGTGAACGCAAAAAAACGCATCTCTCCCAGAAAGGGACGAGTGCGTTCAGCTCGTGGTTCCACCCTAATTCGACCTGTCACATGGACAGGACCTCATTGGTATCCGATATCGGGGATAAATCGGTGCCGCATACTACCGAAAAACAAAGTTCTACGGATTCAGCGTCACGGCTACAAAGGGGTAACTTCACAACCGGTAACTGGAGAAGCTTGCAGCCTGGACTTCTCTCTCTGGACAGTTCGTGTAGGAAATCATGTCTTTGATCATTGCCATATTCTGTTGCTAGTTAATATTACTCAATAGTATTCGATAAAGTCAAGGGGGGAGGTGCACAGAAAGCGGATGATCGTTTCTCCGCGTTCTTCATTTGCTTATTGGTAAAGGAAATGAGGAAGGGCTTGGCGAATTTATATTTCAACATGCTTAAGGAGGATTGTAATGCAGATTATTGCCATGCTGACGATGCTAATCGACCATATTGGCTATATCTTTTTCCCGGAGAATCTTGCTTGGAGATATGTAGGGAGAATAGCTTTTCCGATTTATTGTTATGGGCTTGTGCAGGGACATATTCATACTTCATCCAGACCTAAATATTTATTACGGTTGCTCTTGATAGCGATTATTGCTCAGATTCCCTATAATTTAGCGCTAAATTCTGGTGGCTGGAACGTGGTGTTTACGTTATTGCTGTCGGCAATCGTACTGGTTATTTTGGACAAACTGCCTTCACTATGGCTAGGTATACCTGTGGTAATTGCTGCTATAGTGTTAATGGATTATTACCCTATAGATTATAACGCGTACGGTTTGCTCTTAGTATTGATTTTTCGTTATACGAAATCGTACTGGCTTGTTGGAGCCCATTTGGCACTGAATCTATTCTATATGTTTTATAATTATTGGGTTGTACAGATGCTAAGTATTTTACCTACCTTGCTGATTGCTTTTACGCCTTTGATTTGGAATCGCTTGGAGCGGCATCGGGTTCCGCGCTGGGTGTGGTGGTCATTTTATCCTGCACATTTACTGATGTTGGCAATAGTTAAGGCTGTAATTTACAAGGAATGGGCTCAGATCGAATGGCGAAGTTTGTTGAATATTTAAACATTTTACAATAAAAGGAACTTTGATTTACAAAACTTACCTTAGCTGAGATAATGGATTGATTTCACAAAATAAGATGAAGGAGACATGCTATGAGTAGAGTTAAAGCAAAAATGAAGTGGTTTTTGCCTTTTGTCGCACTGATGCTAGTTCTTGCCGGCTGTCAGTCGGTAGGGGGGTTCGATGTTAATAAGGCGTTGATTGGGGATGTTGATGTTAAATCATCAGAATCCAGTATGACTTTTTCCATGAATGCTGAGCCCATAGAGGGAATTAGCACGGAAGATAAGGAAATGGTTGATCTTATTAATTCTTTTTCCTTGAATATTAGTAAAGCTAAGTTACAAGATAATGGGAGTTTATCGGCCCAAGGAACTGTTGGTTATAAACAATTGGATATTCCATTCACCTTGTTTATGGACAAACAAACACTTGCTTTTACAGTTGAAGGAGCAAAACAACCGTTCTACTTCCCTGTACAAGGATACGATGAAATCTTAGGTGAAGTAGGCTTGGATACGGCAAAAGCTGAAGATGTCAGTAAGCTGTTGACGAAATTCGTTGTTAAGAATCTTCCTAATCCTGGCGTAATCAACATTACACCGGTTAGTGATGCTGTGTATGGCGAGCAGTTGAACATGACGAAGCTGCATGCAGAAGTGACGGGTGATGAGCTTCCTGCACTGTTAAAAGGCTTCCTGAAGTCTGTCTCCAAAGACACAGAAGCTTTTACTGAATTGGTAGGTGGTCTTTACGACTATCTGTACCCTGTGATCAAAGCTATGGATGAAGACGGTTCTGGCGATATTTTCAATCTTGGATTCGGAGATATTCCACTGGATGATAAAGAAGCTGTCGTAACTGTATTGCATGATGCTGCCAAATTGGCTGTTGATGCATTGCTGCTAGTATATGACAATCAAGTGGACAGTCTTTACAAATCAACTCCTGAGATTAAGACTGTGTTGAGTAAGGATACGAAGTTATCTGTTGATATTTTCGTTGATAGTGCTCTGCATGTGCGTAAACAGAATGTTGATCTGAAAGTGGCGCTTCCGGGTACCGAGGATTTCCCACTGAAGAGTCTCTCGCTTAAAGCTTCCAGTCAGGTTTGGAACATTGGCGGTGCTGTAACTGCTGATCCAATCAGCACTGAAGGTGCACTTGATATTTCTTCCGGGCTTACACCTGGAGAGACTTTGAGAAACTTTGCCCCAGATTCTGATGTATATCGTATATTGAAGGATGATCTGGGCATTACGAAGAGAACCATTGTTATCGAACCTGATGACGAATATTATTACCCGATTGTAGACAAGAACACTACTTATATCCCACTGCGTTATTTGGCAGAAGATTTAGATGGTACTGTAGAATGGGATACTGTCAATCGTGCAATTAACGTTACTGATGGTGTGTACGGAGATAAACTGGTGTTCAAAATCGGTTCTTCCGAAGCCTTGATTAACGGCACGGCTGTAAAGCTTGCCCAACCTGTATTTGTTGACGAGTATGGCGATGCATATGTATCCTTGCGTCTGCTTGCTGAAGCGCTTCATGCTACTGTGTCGGTAGATGAAGATGGTTGGATTACTATTGTACGGAACTAGTTGCATCTTAACGATTAATTAACACAATAAACCCAGCTTCCATCTGACGCATAAATGCGAGTGGAGGCTGGGTTTTTTATATGAAATACATAAACCAGTTATTGCTTCGTTAATACCACCTCTAAAGCTATATTACTAAGCTCTTTATCCTCTGTCATACTTAGGATGTATCCACCTAAGAAACCTTCTTGTAGGCCTTCCCAAAGCTTGTAACCTGGCATCGCTTTAATATCTTCTGAGGAGCTGCCGGCTGTCCCCGCGAAGTATCTTACATTTAGCTTGGCCATTACCTCTGCCATCGATGCCTTTTCAGACTGCGTAAAGGAACTCTCCTTTAGACCATCCATAGCTTTGTTATAAGAGTTTGTAGCAAAAATATCCTCAGCATAGGTCTTAAAGTTTAAAAGATTCTGATCTGTAATGCCATTAGCTTTAGCCCATCCTTCTACATTTAAGGGCATTGCTTCATAATTGACGGTTCTGCTCAGAGGATCGAAGGTCATCGCTCCATATTGATGTGGATAAACAGCCATTGCACTTGTTGCGATATCATAAATTGGCATTACTTCCGAAGAAGTTGCCGGGTCTACCTGGATGTCCTGCATATGGATATGGCCTGACAAGACTAAATTAAGTTCATTTTCACGAAGTAACTTTATTGTTTCCTGACTGTTGTTAAGTTTAAAGCCTGAAACAGACATAGAGGTGTGGCTTAGTAGGTTGTGGTGCATAACCGTGAGGACAGAAGCATGCTCCTTAGCAGCTAGTTTAACAGAATTATCTATCCATGATAGGGTAGAGGCGGTCAGGCGTCCGTCCGTTTGGGGGAAACCGTATTTCTGATTGTTATGATATTGGCTGCTGTCAATCATAAGGAGCCATAAATTTGGAGCTGCTTTAACGATGTAACTTAGCGATTCTTTATCACGTGATACAGCCTCTTTGTAGCCGAAATTCTCATACATCTTGGTAAAGTCTTTGTCTGTAATAGAATCCGTAACGAGCTGCTTATCCCCGCTGAAGGATCTGGCCCAAGGATTAAATAGATCATGGTTGCCTGGAATGACATAAACAGAGGTTCCCTGCGCTTCAATTCGCTTTAGTTTTTGGGTTAGCTCCTGATGGCTGCTGCGTTCTCCGTTATTTGTTAAATCTCCACTGAGGATGAGAAAATCAGGCTTCTGCTGCTCAGTATCATAAACCAGGGTTTCAAGGATTTCATCACTGTAAGGCAGCATTTTCCCATCACCGCCAGTTACATATTTCTGAAAAGCTGTACCGCCATCCTGAAGCTTCTTATCTAAGAAGTGAGTATCCGTTGCCACCCAGAAAGTGAGGGGGTGAAGATCAGTCGGATCTAGTTCTGTAAAGGTCAAATTAGACGAATTTGTGTCTTTACAGCTAGTTAGAGCCAAGCTCAGGAAAAGGAGCAGCAACAAAGAGGTAAAGACTGATTTTTTATGTCGAACAAGGGCTTTCTTGCTCAGAAAATTCATGATTATAACCTTCCTTCTATACATTTGCTGCACTATTGTAGCGCATTTTAGCTCGTAGTGTATATCGGAAAAGGAAGAGGGCAGTTTCTAGCCCGCATGAATTGATTAATGATTAATAGATCAGGTGCATAATTAAGCCCATAAATGCGACAATAAGAGTTGGCAACGAATATATCCGACAAAATAAGTTGTGAATAACTGTTGTGTTTTCAGAAAAAAGGTGCTAAGATATACAAAAGTAAGTTACTAAAATTAATGGAGGTAGTTATTTTATGTCTAACAATTTCTTTGAAGCAGTAAAAGGAAGACGTTCCATATATGCCATCAGTAAAGAAACTACGATTTCGGATGCACAAATTGTAGAAATCGTTGAACAAGCGGTGCTACATAGCCCAACTTCATTCAACTCTCAAAGCTCAAGAGCCGTTGTTCTTCTTGGTGAACAACATGATAAGCTATGGGATATCACTACAGAAACATTGCGTAAAATCGTTCCTGCCGAACAATTTGAAGGAACAGCGCAAAAATTAGCGTCTTTCAAAGCAGGTTACGGTTCCGTACTATTCTTCGAAGATCAAACGGTAGTGAAGAGCCTGCAAGAGAACTTCGCTCTATATGCTGAGAACTTCCCAATTTGGGCTAACCAATCCTCTGGTATTCTGCAATTTGTAGTATGGACAGCACTTTCTGAAGCAGGTGTAGGTGCATCCTTGCAGCATTATAATCCACTGATTGATGATGAAGTAAAAGAAGCATGGGGGATCCCGCAAGAATGGAAATTGATTGCTCAATTGCCATTTGGTAAAACCGTTACTCCTGCTGGTGAGAAACAATTCCAACCGGTTGAAGATCGTGTTAAAGTCTTTAAATAAGTGAGATAAGCGTTTGAAACCTCCTTAACCAGGCTAAGTATGTATATAGACTGGTTAAGGAGGTTTTTTGTATGCCATGGAACAAAGAGGATTATCCAGAATCATTAAAGAACTTCACAGCACCTGTTCGCAATAAGGCAATCGATATTGCGAATGCGCTCCTCGAAGATGGTTATGAGGAGGGGCGGGCGATTTCAATTGCCACAGCGCAGGCGAAAGAGTGGGGGGAGAACCACGATAAACAAATCCGTAAAAAAGGCCATTAAGGCTTAATCAAAGGCCTGAGCATAGAAATAAAAAAAGCAGGACAGCGTTTATTAACGCTTGTCCTGCTTTTTGACGGGCACAATTATTTAGTAGATTCATTTCCTGCTGCTGCGCTTGCAGTTGGCTCAGCTGTTGCAGCTGCATCTTCTTTAGCGTCAGTAAGTGTGTTCGTAATTTTTGCTTTTTCAGTTGTTTCTGACAACCAAGTGGAGGACAGAGTGGAAACCTTTTGCGAAACTAGAGTTTTACGAATTTCATCTTTCTTTTCTTCCAGTGTATAGTCTTTAGCATCTTTATGGTCGGTTACTTTAATGATGTGATAACCATAATCGGATTTCACAGCATCACTGGTTTCACCAACTTTTAGCTTAAAGGCTACATCAGAGAATTCAGCTACCATATCGCCACGTTTGAAGAAGTCTAGATCTCCGCCATTATCCTTGGAACCCGTATCAGAGGATTTTTCCTTGGCAAGAGTAGCGAAATCTGCGCCTTCTTTCAATTGTTTCAGAATTGCATCTGCTTCTTCTTTAGTCTCAACGAGAATGTGGGAAGCGCGAACTTGTTCTTCTTCACTGAAAGTAGCTTTATTTGTGTCATAGTATTCTTTGATTTCATCATCCGTTACAGTGACTTGTGGCTCAAGGATTTTACGCAGCTTTACTTGCAGCGGCATTTGCTTTTTCAAGTCGTCTACAGTCATTGAGCTTTGGGACAAAGCAGCATTAAAGGCAGCCTCTCCGCCGAATTGTGCTTTAAGATCTTCAAGTTCAGTGTTGATGTCTTCATCTGTAACAGTTACGTTGGCTTTTTTAGCCTCTTGATCAACAAGCTCAGTAGTAATCATAGATTGCAGCGTGCTTTCTCCGCCTGCTTCGATCAATTTATCATAAAGTTGTTCTTTTGTGATTTTTGTTCCGTTTACTGTTGCAACAGCTTTTTTGCTGTCGTCTTTTTGGACGACCAGAACAATGATTAGTGCTGCAGCTAATACGATAGAGGCAATCATCCAAGCTTTATTGCTTCTAGGAGCAGTCGGAGGTGTAGGTGGCGTAGCGTTGTTCGCACCGACTTTGTTCATTACTGGAATACTGTCTGCTTTTGTTGTATTCACAGGTTCCTCAGCAGCTGCTTGCGCTACTTCAACCTCTTCATTGATAATCTCGGAAGTGTTCAAATCTTCTTCCGTGGTTCCGTTGTTTTCTAAGTTCTCATTTCCATTCAGATCTTTTTTGTCCATTATTAGTAATGACTCCCTTCAATATAGGTGTTGCTTGTCTATTTACAACTTTAACAGAAATCCTAATCCTAAACCTTAAGAAAGTATAAAAAAAGGCAGGATCTTTTTAAGTTTCTATTAATAAAAAGCAAAAAGCCGGAAATGGCATCAGTAACATGCCCTTCCGGCTAATGGGAATAAGATGTCTACTTCAGTCCTTTCAGAAGATGACGAATGCTTTCTTGTTTTCGTCTTGGGACACGTACGTTTTTAGCATACAGGCCCATTTCACCGAAATAAATGCAGTCATCTGCGATAGAGCTGATCTTGTTCAGGTTGACATAACAGCCACCGTACACATGATAATAACTTGAATTGGACAACAATCGATTTAATTGCTCGGCAGTCATTCTCTTTTTTATGTTATAGTTTCTGCCGTGAAAAATGACCAAATCATGGTCCCCGACCTTAAAGAACAGAATGTCTGTCTCCACCTCGAAGTCCTCGTACACATTTCTGGCTTCCAGCAGGATGCTACTCATTCATGTTCCCCCTTTATACGGAATAAAAGACTAATGTTAGCGCTTTCATTATATCACAACAGTTAATCGTTGGAAAGACCCATTTTTGAATTGTTTCGTACATTTCTAACTTTATCGTTTGTAATTAACGTTTAAAAATTGTAGATTATATAGATGATCACATCTAATGAGTGTGAAGTAGCAATACTTTGAGGAGGAATATAGAGATGAATGAGCAGAATAAGTTATTGCTGTTTACAGGTTCTTATGCAAGTGCCGCAGAAAGCGGAGTGCAGGTGTTTGAATTCGATGGAGCTGCAGGTGGTACGCTAAAGCTGCTGGATTCGGTGCAGGGCTTAACTAATCCTACCTTTGTTAATGTAGATGCCGCAGAGAAACGTCTATACGCTATAGGAGAAAAACCGAATGGTGAGGGTGGAAAAGAAGGCGAGGTTATTTCCTTTGCTATTGATCTAAAGGATGGGAAATTGAGTGAACTGAAACGCATTCCCTCCATGCCTGCCTCTGGCAATCGTCAAACAACCACCTGCCATATCAATAGAGATTTGAATGATGAATACGTGGTTGTATGTAGTTATCATGGTGGAAGTGTTGGCTTGATCAAATTAAATGAAGATAAAGCTGCAGATCAATTAGTTGATGTGGCCGTACATTCAGGTCATGGCCAACATCCTGAACGGCAGGACCGCCCTCATCCCCATTCCGCTATTTTCAGTCCGGACGGGCAGTATGTGTTTGTATCTGATCTTGGGCTTGATTTAATTCGGGCCTATAGAATCAATAGAGAAACCAACAAACTAGAGGTACATGGTGATACGGCGTTGCATCCAGGAGCGGGACCACGCCACTTCACTTTCCATCCAGACGGAAAGTCTGCTTATGTAATTAACGAGGTGGATTCCACCATTACATCGTTTACATATGACAGTGCCGCAGGCACTCTGCACACTGTAGATACAGTGCCGACACTGCCTGATGATTTTGACGAAGAAAATACATGCGCTGAAATCGCTATTTCCAAGGATGGGAAATATCTGTACGCTTCAAACCGTGGGGCTGATAATATTGCCGTGTATGCGGTGGATAATGCTTCTGCTAAGCTTACACATCTTGAATATGTATCTACTCGTGGAGGACATCCACGTCACTTCGCATTGACACCAGATGGAGCTTATCTTATAGTAGCGAATCGTGATGCGAATAACCTGGTTGTATTTTCAATAGAAGCGGCTAGTGGCCGACTCGAATTTACTGGAAATACAGCTGAAGTATCCAAACCGGTATGTGTGAAGCCCGTAATTGTTCCTGCATAAAGTTACTCCGCTTGAAGAGTGAATAAGTGATCTTGGGAAATGCTAAAGGGAACACCGGATATAAAGTCCGGTGTTCCCTTTTTTTTGAAAATAAAAGCCTGTGATTATCTGGTTGATGAGGTGAATGAGGGAGAAGACTATTTGAGCGAAACGGGCTTAAGAGGTACAATAGTGGATACTGCAGATTTGAATAGCACATTTTGCCTGCCATCACCTTGACCTTGTAAAGTGATTGTGAAAGCATCGTACGAGGTTACGAGCCCTTGCATTTTCACACCATTCGTCGTAAAAATCGTCACAGGCACCTTTGTGGAAATGAACTGGTTCAACAATCGTTCTTGCAATTTTAAACTCTCCACTTTGGCAGCACTCCATCTTCTGTGAATTTTTTTCTCTCAATAATTATAACATGGGTTAGTCCCTCACTGGAAATGAGATCAACAGTCACCAGAATAGACATGGAGGTATTTATGCTTTATTATCAGAACTGGTCTAGAGCTTTTCGCTTTTTTTTAGGTTTTGCTGCGTGTTTCGCCGTTATAGCTGTCCTTGTAAGTATGAATAAGGTATCAACCTTTGATAACTATATTATTGATTGGGTACAATCAGCGGAATCACCGGGGTTGACCTCATTCGCCAAAGGTTTATCTCTAATTGGTTCCTCTAAGATCGCTATTGGCATATCTATCGTTACCATGGCACTGCTCTATTTTTTGCTGAAACACCGGTTTGAATTAATCTTGTTCCTATGGGTTGGATTAGGCTCGCAGCTCTTGAATACAATAATGAAGTTATGTTTTCACAGAGAACGTCCGAATTTACATCGTATTGTCGAAGAGATTGGTTATAGTTTTCCGAGCGGGCACTCAATGGCAGCCTTCTCTTTGTACGGCGTTATTGCCTTTATACTGTGGCGTCATCTGCGGCGGAGGCATGAACGGGTCTTATTAATAATGTTCGCTGTATTCATGACCGTGGGGATTGGCTGGAGTCGTATCTATTTGGGTGTTCATTATCCGAGTGACGTTATTGGGGGATATATGGCTAGTGGCGCTTGGCTGATGTTGTCCATTTGTTTATTTCAAATCTACAAGAGCTCGCGTACGAATTAGGATAGATACAAAAACGGATATCTTTCATAGCGCATGAAGATATCCGTCTTTATGTGGAAGAAGATTGGTTAAGGGGTCGTCACATGTTGTTCAGATGTTTTGCGATCCTGGAATTGTCCCATTTTGCTTATTTTTTGCTTCAGCATCGCAGGAAGTCCTGCTTTAAGCTTTTGGGCTTCGTCTTTTGTCAGACGTCCTTCGGTGATGGCTTGATCCAGCCGTTGGTTTGCCGATTCGCAGAGCTTCTGAATATATTGATCTTCCGTCCAGCCTTTTTTCTCAAGAGCAAGCTGCGGGAGCGTTTTGCCTGCTTTCAGGCTATTGATTAGCTCTGTACGATCCATTTCCAGCAGTTTAGCCGTTTCAAAAATAATGAAATGTCCACCAGCCCTAACCTTTCCGTCTTTTCCTGGATGGTGACCGTGACCTTTCTCTGAAGGGTGGGCACCAGGTGCGGTGGCTGTGGGGGTTACTTTCTCAGCAGAAGCACTTCCAATTGGCGCAAGAGCTGGAGACAGGCTGAGAAAAATAACGGTTGTGAAAGTCATTAATCTTTTGATATGGTTATTCATTCACTCACCTCGTATGTTATGTGATAGGCACTACTCGGATTAGTATTCCCTGAAAGCTGAAAGAAACATGAGTGAGAGCTTAAATGTTCTTAAAATTCATCAACTCCAGGCTGGGGTAATTAGAAGTACGAGGGTTCGCTGATGTTCATATTGTAGCGTGGGCTAATTTTTAGGAGGGATAGGTTTGGCTTTAGGAGCTCGCATATTTAAAACAGGTTTGGCCGTTACGCTAGCCCTGTATTTAGCTGTAATGCTTCAATTTCCTTCTGCCGTGGGTGCAGGGATTGCGGCGATTTTCGCTATGCAGCCCTCTATTTATCGCTCTTGGCGTTATTTTCTTGACCAGCTCACGACTAGTACAATGGGGGCCGTTCTGGCTTTACTCGGAGGGATGCTGTTATCCAATAGCCCAATAGCAGTCGGTTTGGTCTGTATTCTAGTCATTATGATCAGTATGAAAATCAACCGGGCGGATACGATAAGTCTTACGTTAGTTACTGTAATAACAGTGATGGAGGCTTCGGGTGAATGGCAATTCGCACTTAATCGCTTTTTATTAACTTTGACAGGTATTGTTTCTGCATTTCTAATCAATATTATTGTCGTTCCTCCAAAACCTCGTAAGCAATACATTAAGCAAATTGAGAATGTTTTTTCAAGCCTCTCTTTATTGCTGAGAACAGCGGTTTCTCATGAGATGAAGGAAAGTGTATTTCGTGATGAAAAAAATGCCTTACATTCATCCATAAAATCGTTGGCGGATAAGTATGCATTGTTTGAGGAGGAGCAGAAGCAGTTAAAACGGGCCAAGTATAGCCAGACTAGACAAATGGTTGTGTATAAGAACCTGTTAGCTTCTTTGCAAAAAGGTTACGATGTTCTCGAGGCTGTAGATCGGCATTATTTCCAGGCGGATCGGACCGAACATACAGATGCTCTATTTGATAATCATTTGGAACATTTAATCAAATATCATCAGCACATCTTACTTAAGTTTGAAGACAAATTAAAGCCCAATGCCAATGATTCCGAACCCTTGGGAGAAGACAATGATGATTTTCTGAATACCGCGATTTTGGGGTATAATGCAGAGAAAATAGGTCAGCTGCGTTTATATGTTGTGGCAGCGGCGATTTATGATTACGGATATCAATTGGAGCGCTTAGATAAAGTGGCCGATCAGATGAATCGTATAGCAGAGGAGAAAGAATCTGTGCACGAAGCCTAAACATAACCTTGTGAAGAGCAACATATAAGCTTTGTAACAGTAAAAAAATCCGGTTCCTTAGGGACCGGATCATCTATTTAAGAGAATACTTGAAATCTCAACTTGTAATTGCTAAAATGAAAAGATATCGAATAAACATGCATTTAAAAACATAAATATGCAAATTTATCATATCACGATTCAAATGGAATGTCAACCTTCCAAAAGGGGATGAAATGTAGTGGATAACAATGAAAGTCAGTGGAAAGAGGAACAGCAACGGGTTGACGGAGTAACCAAACTTCTGTCAGCCCATATTCGCCATTTATCAGAGGAGCTTGGACTTCATCGCAGTGATGTAGTGGATATGCGGAAAGACTTCTGGGAAGAGGTAACCGTAAACTTCAGTAGCCCGGATGATTTGGGAGAAACCTCAACAAGTCTTCGCCAACAGTCCCAAATCCTAAATGAACGGGAACGTCATCATTTGCAATCAAGCAAAGCGCTGAAAAAATATAAAAAGCTGGTTGTCTCTCCTTACTTTGGCCGAATTGATTTCACCGAGGAACCAACTGGCGGGCTGGAAAAGATTTATCTAGGAATTGGATCATTGATGGAGGATGATGGTACCTTTTTGATTTATGACTGGCGCGCGCCTATTTCCAGTCTGTATTATGACGGAGCCCCTGGTCCCGCTGCTTATGAAACACCTGGAGGATTAGTCTCCGGAACAATGAACCTTAAACGCCAGTTTGTTATTGCTGACGGTGTAATTGAAGTTATGTTTGACACTGGGGTTACGATCGGGGATGAGCTGCTGCAGCAGGTGCTAAGTCATAGCGCTGACGATCGGATGAAAAGTATTGTTGCTACAATTCAGAAAGAGCAAAATGCGATAATCCGCAACGACAAAAGCAGGATGCTAGTTGTGCAAGGAGCAGCGGGAAGCGGGAAAACGTCTGCTGCATTGCAGCGGGTAGCTTATCTTCTATATAAATACCGTGAAGTATTATCAGCAGATCAAATGCTGCTGTTCTCACCGAATCCGCTGTTTAACAGCTATGTATCTACAGTGCTCCCGGAGCTAGGCGAAGAAAATATGCAGCAAACAACGTTTCAAATGTATTTGGAACATCGTCTTGGCCATGAATTCCAGCTCGAAGATGTCTTTTGTCAGACCGAAAGTCTACTAAATGCTCCTGATGGTCCTGAGGTGGCTATACGCAGAGAAGGCATTGCCTATAAATCGTCTGTACCTTTCCTAGATGTGATTCGGCGATATGCTACGTTGCTGGAACAGGAGGGCATGCTTTTTAAACCTTTAATGTTTCAAGGGAAAGCAGTGGTCAGTAAAGAAGAAATGGAACGCCAATTCTACGCGTACGATCCTGCCATAAAGCTTGCGAATCGTGTGGATTTGATGATCCGCTGGCTGCTTAAGAAGATCGCAGATTTTACCCATGAGGAAAGAAATGCACAGTGGGTTGAAGATCAGATCGAGCTGCTGGATTCCAGCGATTATCACCGTGCGTATCAGATGTTGCGCCGGAAGAAGAAAGCTTCGCAGGATAGCTTTGACGATTTTGATACCGAAAAAGAAGTGTTATCTCGTTATGTAGTCAGCCAGCGGCTCAAACCACTGCGTGGTTGGACTAAACGGGGTCGATTTGTGGACGTTAAGGGCTTGTACAGCACGTTATTTACAGATCGCGAACTTATGGAGCGCCTCAATGGTGATTATCCTTTACCAGAGGTGTGGGATGATATCTGTGAGCAGACATTGGAATCTATTGGAGTGAACGAGCTTGCTTATGAAGACGCTACGCCATTCCTTTATCTGAAGGAGTTAAGCCAAGGCTTCCGGACCAACACACTGATCCGCCATGTGATTGTAGATGAAGTACAAGACTACTCTCCATTCCAATTAGAGTTCATGCGCCGTTTATTTCCAAGAGCAAAAATGACCGTATTAGGCGACCTGAACCAGGCCATTTATGCACAAGGTGAGGTACTGGGGGATTTGTCTAGTCTCGTAAGTATATATGGTGAAGAAAACACAGAAGTGATCTCGTTAACCCAAAGCTACCGTTCAACTTATGAGATCGTGGAGTTTACGCGGTCAATGATCCCTGGAGGAGAACGAATCGTACCGTTTAATCGGCGGGGAGAAGAACCCCAGCTAAGTGTGGTATCCAGCGAGAAGGAGCTTCTGAATGCTGTAGAACAGGATATCCGGAAGCTGCATTCTGAGGGATATCATTATGTAGCTGTCATCTGCAAAACAGCGGAGGAAAGCGCAAGGGTTCATGCTGAACTGAATCGTAGCCTGCCGGTAAGACTTGTTACAAAGGAAACGCCGAATTTTCAGAAGGGGACACTGGTTCTGCCTGCTTATTTAGCAAAAGGTGTGGAGTTTGATGCGGTCGTCATCTTTGATGGCTCGGCTGAACAATATGGCAGAGAAAGTGAACGCAAATTGTTTTATACGGCTTGCACTCGGGCTATGCACTTACTGCATATTTTTAGCCTGGGTGAACCTAGTCATTTTATTCCGTCCGCTAATGTGGCATCTTTAAGCGCCGGATCGCTGTAACCATAGATCTCTTCATTTTAAGATCGTCCTTTTCGCAGCAGCGGAGGGACGGTTTTTTTGTTTTCATGAATAAAGAAGGGCGAACAAACCACAATAAAGAATGTTGTACACAATGACAAAGGTGGTCAGTTCATGAAGGAAAGAAAATGGGATCTGCTTGCCTTAGCATCAATCCCACTAATAATGACCCTCGGTAACTCCATGCTGCTGCCTATTCTGCCGCAGATCTCCAAAGAACTAGGCATTAGTGCTTTTCAAGTCAGTATGCTGATTACCGTGTATGGATTGATGGCAATTGTAATGATCCCTATTGCAGGTTATCTGTCAGACCGTTTTGGGCGAAAGAAGGTTATTCTTCCTAGTTTAATCATTGCCGCAATTGGTGGTGCCGTCTGCGTGGTAGCTGCTTGGTTTATGAAGGGGGTTAGCGCTTATTGGGTGATCTTAGCGGGGCGTCTGTTGCAAGGAATTGGTGCAGCGGGTGCTTTTCCAATTGTAATACCCTTTGTAGGCGATTTGTTCAAGGAAGAAGAGGATGTGAGCAAAAGTCTGGGAATCATTGAGACCTCCAATACGTTTGGTAAAGTACTCAGTCCAATTCTTGGTGCCTATCTTGGGATATGGCTCTGGTTTGCTCCTTTTATTGCGATTCCCATTCTATGTCTAATTTCATTTTTGTTAGTTTTATTTCTCGTCCGAAAGCCCGAAGCGAAGGATGAACCTGAGAAACAGGAAATCCGAGCGTTTTTAGCTGGAATTGTGAGTGTTTTACGTAAAAAAGGGCGTTGGCTGTATGCTATTTTTGCCATAGGCGGCATTTGTATGTTTGTGACCTTTGGTGTCCAATTCTATTTATCAGAAATGCTGGAAACTAAATATAAAATGCACGGGGCGACGAAGGGGTTTGTGCTGGCGATACCGCTTGCCCTCTTATGTCTGTCCTCCTACGGCACAGGAAAGATCATTGGTCAGAATAAAACGCTAATGAAATGGCTGGGCTTTGGAGGAATGGTGTTACTGACTGCGGCCATGATTTGTGCGGGATTCAACAAAGGCATTTATTTTTTAGTAGGATTTATGGGTTTAGGCTGTGTTGGAATCGGGATTGTACTTCCTTGTATGGACGCTTTAATCACGGAGGGGATTGAGAAGGAGAACAGCGGCACGATAACCGCTCTTTATAGTAGTATGAGGTTTATAGGGGTAGCGTTGGGACCGCCGGTGGTATCGCTGCTGTTAAGCAGTGGGCATTGGGTATTGTTCGCGTTGATGGCTACAGTAGGGGCAATTGGTGGATTGCTGACCTTATTTGCGGTAACTCCGAGTAAGGGGGAAAAGGGAGAACCAGGCGTTAAAGATACAGAGAAGATAATTCCTCCGATCTGGCCGAAACGTGTTCGCCAAACCTCTGCAATGTCTCTGGATGGAAAAAAGGGCTATCCCTAAGCTGCGTTGCCGCAGCTTGTGGGATAGCCCTCTTGATAAAAGAATAAAAGATATTCTTATGCTTGTGGAACGGATTCCCAATCCTTCAAGAAACGTTCAATACCGTTATCTGTCAGCGGGTGCTTCCAGAGGGTTGGCAGAAGTGAGCCTGGGATTGTAGCGATGTGAGCACCAGCAATAGCTGCTTGCTCAACATGTGCAATGTTGCGGATACTTGCTGCAATGATCTCGGATTTCAAGTTGTAGTTAGTCAGGATAGTCTTCAGATCCTTGATCAGCTTCATTCCATCAACACCGATATCATCCAGACGACCTACGAAAGG
The DNA here is from genome assembly GCF_037963285.1 of Paenibacillus sp. FSL H3-0329. NCBI lineage: Bacteria > Bacillati > Bacillota > Bacilli > Caryophanales > Paenibacillaceae > Paenibacillus > Paenibacillus sp. FSL H3-0329. The sequence goes on from NZ_CP150150.1 coordinate 2,892,776, forward strand.
AGAGATATAAGTTGCGCCTGCTTTAGCAGCCATCAACCCTTGAGCCGCGGAGAATACTAGTGTAACGTTAGTTTTGATGCCTTTTTTAGTAAGCTCATAACAAGCTTCCAAGCCATCTTCAGTCATAGGGAGTTTAATTACAACGTTTGGAGCCCATTCAGCAATTTCGTATGCTTCTTTAAGCATTTCTTCTGCTGTAAGTCCGATTACTTCTGCGCTTACAGGTCCTGGAACGATTGCAACGATTTCTTTGATAACATCCTTGAACAATCTTCCTTCTTTAGCGATCAGCGAAGGGTTAGTCGTTACGCCATCCACTAGTCCCAGGCGAGTAATACGTTTGATTTCTTCAATGTTTCCGGTATCCAAGAAAAACTTCATTTTAAATTTCCTCCCTTGATTTCCATATGGATTGACAAGCAACATTCATATTTACATTATGAGACATGCAAATCAAAGTTTCAACTGTTATTTTGAATATTTCAAAATAACTTTATAGAACCAGTATTACCTGTATGCGCTGAATTTCAGATAATATAAGATTGGCTTAGGCCTCCCTCCATGATAATATATAACCGGAATTGTTATTTTGGAGTGGGGGGTGGGGATGGGATGATGTATGCGATATTGCTTATTTTACTTGTGCTTGTGCTGGCAGCAGCGGGATTCCTTGCCTACCAGAACAGCAAGTTGGTGTCTAATCAGAAGAAACTCGGTACTGCATCAAGTGATCCTTCCCTTATGTATTCTATCTTTGACCAATCTAGTGCAGCTGGTGTTGAAGAACCTGAGGCCATTCCGTTATTTCAATACACTGTATTTGCGCGGTCGAATGGAGCGGTTGTTGGGAACAAGCCTGTAGCTATGATTATTCTGTGCAGAGTTGCTGCGGGTAAAGGTGATTACTTACTGGCCGATGTTGAGCGTAATATGCTTGACAAGATTAGTAGGCCAATGCCTTTGAATGCGTATTCTGAGCATAAAGCCTACTTACACAGGACGGCTAATCACACAGAAAAAGAGATGGTTCTCAATCTAGAGGATGCAGTGAATTTACAATATACATAGAGTAGGTTGAAAGATATTGATTTTTTGCTCTGCGCAAAGCATAATACAAATTTGGATATAAAAAAGAATCAAACAGCCGGAAGCAATCGCGTTTTATGTTAAACACAGCTACCGCGGCACATTGATTGGTAAAATAATGGATGCCAGTCAGCACTTAGGCATGATATCTCCCTACGGGTGCATTAAGCACCCATTCCAGCATCATGATCATATCTTCTACTCTAGTGAGCTGAGTTTGTAGGTTATCTTGCTGTGGACTGTCTTCTGTTAATGAAGCTAATCTTGATTCCAGAGATCTGCGCTGCAGTGTCAATTCGTTGATTTTAGATTGAATTTGGTTTTCGGTTCTCATCCGGAATCCTCCTGAACAATAGGTGATTTCAACATCATCATAGATCATTATAACGGATAACATGGGGGTAATAAAATGAGTATCAATGTTAAACAATTAGCCGCGGAAAAAGCAGTGGAATTTGTAAAAGATGGCATGAAGATCGGCCTTGGCACTGGATCTACTGCCTATTGGGCGATCAACAAGCTTGGTGAGCGCGTCAGTGAAGGTCTAAAGATTACCGCTGTAGCAACCTCCCGTGCTTCCGAAGAACAGGCGCGTGAACTTGGGATTCCAATCGTAGCTTTTGGAGATATTGATAGTCTGGACCTGACCATTGACGGAGCGGACGAGCTGGATAGTAGTCTACAGCTTATTAAAGGCGGCGGCGGCGCGCTGCTTCGGGAGAAGATTGTTGCGAGTAACAGTACTCGTATGATCGTTATCGCCGATGAGAGTAAAGTGGTAAATACACTCGGCAAATTCCCGCTGCCTGTAGAAATTGTTCCTTTTGCATGGGAATGGACTGTGGCTGAACTTGCCAAGCTGGGTTGCAATCCTGAATTGCGTCGTAGTGGAGAAGAGCTGTACAAGACAGATAACGGCAATTACATCGCAGACTGCCGGTTCGAAGCGATTGAGTCCGCACCGAAGCTGGCACTGGCCATCCAAAGTATTCCGGGAGTTGTAGAACACGGCCTATTTATCGAAATTGCAGCTATGGCTATTGTGGGTAAAAAAGATGGAAGCATTGAAATTATAGAAGTTAAACCGGGCAATTGATCGTTCGTAGATCTAGAGAATCTAGCAGTTTACGGAAGCTGAGAGCATTGACACGGATAGGGCTGACTCTGTATAGTGCTACTGTTATCTATTGGATGTTCATCGGTTTTGGGCGTGAGATTCATACAGGTGGCCCGCTTCAGTACAATTTGATCCCATTACGTACGGTGTCACTTTATTTCGACATGAATAACGGGTTATCGCTGATCAGCCGGTTTGTGAATCTGCTTGGAAATGTTGTTGTGTTTATTCCATTTGGTATACTAATTCCACTTGCAAAGACACGGCCAATTTCTTGGATAAGAATCTCTTTATATGCTGTTCCTTGCATCCTGCTTTTGGAGTCTCTGCAAATGCTGCTGCATGTGGGAAGCTTTGATATTGATGATTTATTGTTAAACATGTTAGGGATATGGACAGGTTACTACGGTATGTTTCGAATCGGGTACAGAAGCAACAGAGAAGGAGGAATGTGAACAATGTTGGTAGATCTTAAATCCCTTATTGGTTCGCCTGCGGTGAACGAGCTGTTGACGTATGCGGTCATTGATGACCCCAACGCTTTGGAGCAGACTTCGTCTGAGTACAACGAACAAGCCGGGCTGAAGTTATATGGCTGGGAAGAAGAAGAACTCCTGCTTGGTCTTGTAGGCTTCGAAGAAACCGAAGACGGTTCTTTGGACATTCGGCATATTGCCGTCTTGCCAGAGAATAGAGGGAAAGGTTATGCACGGGGGATGATTCTGGAGCTGCTCGCTACTCGTCAGCCGCGTTATCTGGTAGCTGAGACTGAGGATGAAATCGCCGCAGATTTTTATCGCAGTCTAGGGTTCATGGTGTACAGCTTAGGAGAGAATGAAGCCGGAATTGAAATGTTAAGATGTGTATACGAAGTTGAAGAGACCGAGGATGAGGACTAAAAAGTCTTTGGAGGTCATAAAATGGCAGGTCGAGAGAAATCTCGGCCTGTTTTTTTGTGCATTTCGCCTTTAAATGCCCGAAAAAAAGCCAATTGACTTTTATAAAGGCAGGTATTATAGTTTGACAATGAAACTGTTCGACAGTTGAACTATATTTTGGAGGTAGGAAGCTTTGGATAACGAAGTGCAACATTGGATCAATCGCTACATGGATGCTTATTTGATTGTGACCAGACAAGTAGCAGCAAGAATTAAAGATAGTATTGCTGCGGAGACAACAAATGATCAGTATCAAATTCTTCGGTTGATTAATGCTCAGGAACAATGTACGTCTACATATCTTGCTGAATCTTTTTGCGTGGGTAAAAGCTCCATTACAGCAATCATCAACAGATTGGTGCATGCGGGTATTATCGAGCGAACTCGTGACGAGAATGATCGCCGCCAGGTGTATTTATCGATGTCTGAGCACGGGAAAAGAGTTTTTGAAGCAGCGGAGACGCAGGTACATGAAGTGATTTCCCCGTATTTGTTTCATTTTGAAGAGAAGGATATTGAAATGTTCGTCATGATGTTCGAGAAGCTGGCGAATTTAATTCAGAATGATGATGGAGGGAAGAATCCATGAAGACGATTCTAAAAGCAAGATGGGCGGTTATCGCAATCTGGCTCGCTGTGGCCGTAGTTTTGGTCATGACGGCCCCTTCGTTCTCTGATCTTGTACGTGAGAAGGGGCAGGTTACTGTACCTGATGGCTATTCCTCTTCTAGAGCGGCAGAGATCTTAAAGGAAGCGGCGAATGACAAGGGCGGAGAGACACTGCATCAGGTAGCTCTTGTATTCAATAATCCTGAGGGAATCGGAGCCGATGAAACAGCCAGTATCCAGCAGGGTGTTGAGAAGTTGGCTGCGAATAAGGAGACGCTGCAGATTGGTTCCATCACCGATCCTTTTTCACAAAGTGAACTTAAGGATACGTTGATTGCCAAGGATGGCAAGACGATAATGGTGGCGTTGTCTATAAAGGGCGGAGGAGAGTCTGTCACCGCACTTCCTGATAAAGTGGATGAATTACTCTCAGATGTTAAGGCGGATCATTATTTAACCAGTGAGGGTTTGATTACTGAGGATATGATTGCTAGCTCGGAAGCCGGGCTTAAGAAATCGGAATATATTACGGTAGTATTTATTTTACTTATCCTGTTCGTGGTGTTCCGTTCGTTCGTGGCACCGTTTGTTCCGCTACTGACCGTAGGACTCAGCTATATTGTTTCTCAGTCTGTTGTGGCTTTTTTGGTAGACCGTTATGATTTTCCATTATCTACGTTTACTCAAATCTTTATGGTTGCGGTCATGTTCGGGATTGGTACGGATTATTGTATCCTATTGATCAGTCGTTTTAAAGAAGAAATGATGACAGCAGAAGATACCAAAAGTGCTATTATTGCAACCTATCGTAAGGCTGGTGGGACGGTGTTCTATTCCGGACTTGCGGTATTCGTAGGTTTTGTAGCGATTGGATTATCCAAATTCATTCTGTATCGCTCGGCGGTAGCCGTTGCCGTGGGGATTGCGGTTATGCTGCTGGCGCTTGTAACCATTGTTCCATTCTTTATGGCGGTACTTGGCAAAAAGCTCTTCTGGCCTTCACGCGGCAAGCTGGAGCACAGTGAGAGCCGTATTTGGGGAGCAGCAGGTTCTTTTTCCTTAAAAAGACCATGGGCCGCGCTGCTAATTGTTGCAGTAATCGTAGCTCCGTTCCTTGTTACCTATAGCGGAAAGCTGTCCTTCAACAGCTTGGAGGAAATTGGCTCAGAATATGCCTCGGTAAAAGGATTTAACATCATTTCGGATAGTTTCGGGCCGGGTGAATCCATGCCTGGCAAGATCGTAATCAAAAATGATGACCGGATGGATACTTCAGAATATCTTGGACTTGCAGAAAAAATCAGCCGCGAGCTGGAAAAAGTGGACAGCGTAAAATCGGTGCGCAGCATGTCTCGTCCAACGGGAGAGCTGATCAGTGATTTTTTAATCCCGAATCAGGTGGGGACTTTATCTGACGGTCTGGATCAGACCAGTGAGGGACTGACCAAGATTCAAACGGGATTGTCTGAAGCAAGTAAACAGCTGAGTGAAAATGCACCTAAGCTTACAGAGGCTGCTCAAGGCAGCGCTAAGCTGACGGAAGGCACAGCAGAGCTGAAAGATGGTATCGTCGCGTTAGGTGATGGGCTGGCACGTATTGAGAACGGAATAAAAACCGGCTCAGCAGGTGCAGGAGAGATCAAAGCAGGACTTCAACAGGCAGCTGCTAGTGCTAAGCAGCTTGCGGATGCCAATACGAAGCTGCTGGAGGGCTATAAAAAAATCGGCAGCGGTTTAACTGCGTTAGATCAAGGGCTTGGGCAGCTTCCGCAGCAGCTGCAAGGTGTGGCAGAAGCATTGAAGGGACTGGATGGTTCTTTTACGGGTCTTGAGAGCAGTTATCCGGAAATTCTGCAGGATGTTAATTACCTGACGATTAAAGGCACCGTAACGCAGAGTGGTACTGGGGCAGCGCAGCTGGCGGCGGGTCTCGGGCAGATCTCAGAGCAGCTTAAAGGAGCAGCAGCAGGCTTAAACGAGGCGAATGCTGGTTATGCCAAAGCTTCGGCAGGGCAAAGCGCACTCGCACAAGGTTTAGCTAAGCTCGTTGCGGGCATCGGTCAGCTGCAATCTGGGCTGGAGCAGGCCGCAACAGGCCAAGGACAGATCGTAGATAAAATTCCATCCATTACTAGTGGCCTAGATCAATTGCAAGGTGGACAGCAGCAGCTTGCGGATGGTTTTGGTCAATTAACAGGGCAGATAGGAGCCTTAACTACTGGATTAAGCGACAGTGCAAACGGCTTGAAACAAATTACCAGTGGGCTGGGTTCCGCACAAGATTATTTGAATCAGATTCAAGCGGCTAAGGATGATGAGCTGAGTGGATTCTTTGTACCGGCTGAGGCTCTTGAAGCTGAAGGCATAGAGCAGGTATTCGATACCTACTTGTCTGATGACCGTAAGGTGATGACGCTGGATGTGGTATTCACTGAGAATCCATATAGTTCAGAAGCTATCGACAGTGTTGATGATATTCAAGCAGCAGTAGATCGTGCAGTGAAAGGAACGAAGCTGGAAAATGCGGAGTCTGCAATCAGCGGGGTTACAAGCAGTCAGAACGATTTGCGTAATATTTCCAACGAAGACTACACACGTACAGTAATCTTAATGCTGGGTGGGATCTTCATCATCTTGGTGTTGCTGCTTCGTTCAATCGTAATGCCGATTTACCTTATTATTTCTCTTTTGATTACTTATTTTTCGGCATTGGGTGTTACAGAGGCTATATTCGTTCACCTTCTGCACTTTGAAGGGATTACCTGGACAACGCCATTCTTCAGCTTTGTTATGCTGATTGCACTTGGTGTAGATTATAGTATTTTCTTAATGGCCCGCTTTAACGAATATAAAACATGGGATGTTCGAGAAGCGATCCTGCATGCCATGCGCAATATGGGAACAGTCATTCTTTCAGCGGTAGTTATTTTGGGCGGCACCTTCGCATCGATGTATCCTTCAGGCGTATTGTCGATGATGCAGATTGCAACAGTGGTGCTCGTAGGGTTGGCCTTGTATGCGCTAATCTTCTTGCCATTTTTTGTCCCTGTTATGGTACGGATCTTCGGCCGTGGGAACTGGTGGCCATTTGCGGTCAAACAAAGTGGAGAACCCACTAAACAAGATGTAAACATGTAATCACTCTACACAGCAAAAAACCTCTAGTGTTCGCCTAAATAAATAGGCGGCTAGAGGTTTTTTGGTTGAAATATAAGTGCAAAGGTTATTTCATCTTGGCAAAAAAACTGCGTAACACCCAGCCGCGTTCTTGCCGTTTTTTATATTTGGGTAGCGAACGGTAGATGGCGGTGGATTCGTCGAAAGCACGTTTAGCATCCTCGGTTCTGCCCAGTGCTTTGTACATGGAGCCGGCTAAATAATAGGCTTCACTAGAGGAAGACTGAATCTCTTGAAATTGAGTAACGTAATGCAACGCTTTATCGTGATCTGTATGGCGAAAGGTTTCCGCTAACCGAAGATATGGCTGACCATATTGGGCCTTTCGGTTGATTTCTAGACCACGAAGCATCTGATCTTCGCCTTCTTCCAAAGCGCCCAGCTTAAGATTCACATGACCCAGCTCTACCCAATATTCGGCAGACTGTTCGTAACGGTCTTCGATCTGTAGCAGAATATCTTTGGCTTCCTTATACTTTTTACGTTCTGACAGATTCCGGGCTAAATCAAATTTAGCAGAAACATCATTTGGATTCAAAGATACCGTTGTGCGCAGCTTGGAGATTTGCCGCACTCGTTTGAAGGGCTTTGTAATACTAGGGAAGATCCCTACGTATCTCCGATCTAAGAAATACAAGATAACAAGCAGGATGAATAAAGCCAGAAAAGGGTTGCCCACTAATCTGAAAAGCATCATAATACCTATAAATTTAAGCATGATTTCCCTCCATGATCATTTGGTTCCGGTATTGCGGTTGAATAAGAGCAGATCTAAGGCAGCGTAATTATATCATAATTCAAACCAATCTGAATCCCGGGATTTAAGATAAAGTACAACTTTTGTCAGCTTTATAGCGTCTTAGTGTAATAGAAATAATAATTACAATAATATCATAAGAAGGGAAAATCAAGATGCACTTATTTGCAAGGAAGCTAAGGCTGCTTAGTTTGTTGGTTTGTTCAACTCTGGTGACTGCATTGTCTGTCCCTCAAGTTATAAGTGCAGCTCCATCACCTGCGAAGTTGAGTGGGATTAAGGAGATTGTTGCTTCGCCAGGTTTCTGGGGTGGAAGCTCCTTCGCAGTGAGAACTGATGGAACTGTTTGGTCATGGGGGAGTAATGTTTTTGGTCAATTTGCTAATGGTGCCGCCGGGCCTGAGGGTTGGACGATTACTCCCCATAAAATAGCTGGGCTTGAACATACGAAACAGCTGGCGATCGGCGAAGCGTACTATGTAGCGCTGAACGAAGACGGCACGGTTAAGGCTTGGGGAGATTATCGGGATAAGAGTGTTGCAGAAGCTGGCAATGGGGCAAGTGCTAAACAACACAAGGTTCTGCTTCCTCAAGGGATCTCTGGAATGACAGATGTGGTTAGTATAACGTCAGGATTGCATAGTGCATTAGCTTTGAGAAACGATGGAAGCCTTCTCCAGTGGAATCCTCCAGAAGCTTCAGATGTGGGCTATACAGAGCTGCCTGCTGCCACTAAGGTACAGGGTTTAAGCGAAGTGAAGTGGATCGGAAGCAGTATTTATCATGCCGCCATTCGAACTAACGGTACCCTGTGGATTTGGAGTGCTATCCCGCAAACAGAGAACACGAACGTGATGAAGAAACCGACCCCAGTTAAGGATTTATACCATGTGAAGTCTGTTTCCATGAGCGATCGCAGTATACTGGCTTTAACCGAGAGCGGGAGCGTCTGGGGAACAATTGACAGCAATAATTATAACGAAGTCACGATGAGCAAGATGCCAGGTCTTACGGATATTGTATCTGTCCAGACGAAAAACGGGTTCAACCTTGTTGCCAATAAAAAAGGAGAATACTGGGTATGGAAAGCTGGTACCTCACTACAAGGTCTGCAAAAGATTACAGCCGTAAAATCGATCTCGAAACTTACGCTGGATTTAGGCAACTTTGTAGCTGTTAAAAAAGATGGCACCGTGTGGACTTGGAGTACCCAACCTACAACCGACAACCGTTTGGTTTTTACGCAGCCTAAGTTAATAAAAGGACTAAGTGATCCTGTTTCTTTTGCCAAGGGTGAGAATAGTAAGTATGCAGTCCTGAAGGATGGTACAGCTGTGGCTTGGGGAACGAATATGTTTGGTCAACTCGGAATTAGTGCTGTTGATTCACGTCCTTTTGCTATATCTCCTATTTTAAAGCCTGTTACTGTAATTGTAGATGGTCAAAAAATTGACTCCGTACAGTCCGCTATTTTTAAGGATGGTAGTGTAAAAGTACCGATTAGGGATGTAACAGAAAGTCTGGGATATACCCTCTCTTTGGAGGGGGAACTGACGTTGACGAAAGCTGGAAAGAAAATTTCATTACCGTCAGCAGAATCCATTAAAGTAAGCTATACTTCGCTAGTTCCAGCAGCAGCTTTGGCTAAAGCTCTAGGTCTTTCTGCGGATTGGAATAGTACGCTGTACCAATTAACATTACAGACAAAAAGATGATTTTCATTTAACACTTATATTAATATTCTGAGGTACAATAAGTGAATTAATCTCAATTGCACCATAATAACCAGTCTGGAGTGATAGGAATGGCTTTTACAATATGTGTGTTTGCCGGATCGAATCCAGGTCTTAACTCTGAATATACGGAAATGGCTAGGGAATTAGGTTATCATATAGCGGCACAAGGCTGTAGGTTGGTCTATGGAGGTTCGCGGAATGGCCTTATGGGACAGGTTGCGGACGGGGTACTTGCGAATGGCGGCGAAGCTGTAGGAATTATGCCAGTGGATCTTTTTCAAGATGAAATCAGACACTCCGGATTGACGAATTTGATTGAGGTCTCCAGTATGCATGAACGTAAGGCGGTAATGAGCGGTATGGCGGATGCTTTTATTGCTTTGCCGGGAGGTCTTGGAACCTTTGATGAGCTGTTTGAAATTCTGTGCTGGATGCAGATTGGTATTCATCAGAAGCCTATAGGGCTGCTGAATGTTCGAGGTTATTTTAATCCACTGCAAGCCTTGATTTCACATAGTGTGGCTGAAGGTTTTGCACCAAAAACTGCACTCCAAATGCTGCATACGAACTCAGATCCCGAATATTTGCTTGAACTGATGCGCGGTCGGATTGATCATAGTAATGAAACGAAGGGGAAAGCAAGGTTCCCGTCTCAGCGCTAGATTCAAGGTTTCCACTGCTCTAAGGTGCGAATAATTGGTTTAACACACTATTCACAATAAGGACGCAAACACTTCACGGTGTCTACGTCCTTATTTTTTATTTTCTTTTTGTTAAATCATTCAGTAATAGGGGGAAGGTTTATGATTCGAAAATTAGGCTTTGCGGCTGACGACCGTCTGTTAATAATTAATGCCGACGATTTCGGAATAACTAAAGGAACTAATGAAGCTATTGTTAACTTATTTGAAGGAAAAGCTATAACATCTACATCTATTATGATGCCTTGCACAGAATCAAGTGACGCTATGAAGATAATTAATTGGAAAGGAATAAAGAATATTGGAATTCATCTAACGCTAACGAGCGGCGAGAAATATCCGTATCAACCAGTATTCAAAGAAAAAATCTTGAGTAGCTTAATTACTGATGAAGGGTATTTTCATCAAGATGCCACTCTTCTGGAAAGAAACGCTGCTGATGACGAGATTAGAATAGAGTTAGAATCGCAAATCCAAAGTGCAATCGTACAAGACATTGATCCAACTCATCTGGATAGTCATGGGGGGAGTATTATGGGGTTATACACTGGGCGAGATTTTTTAGAAATAATATTTGATTTGTGTGAAAAGTACCGCTTACCCTTTAATTTACCTATTAGGATATTAGAACAACCCTTTTTTAATAATGATCAGTTGAGATTGTTTCAAAAAAGAATTTTTTCAGCAAAAGAAAGGGGGATTTTCTTAATCGATGATATAATTTCTCTTCCTTACTGTTTTTACCCTGCTGCGGAATATAGCAAAATGAAAATGAGATTAACTGAATTGTTAAAGAATTTAAAACCTGGAATAACACAGTTAACTATACATCCATCTAAAATAACAGATCAATTAATAGCAATGACGAAATGTTATACAGAAAGAGAATTGGAATATCGTCTTCTAAATGATATTGAAATTAAGCAATTGATTATCAATGAGGAGATTAAACTTATTTCGTGGAAAGACATACGTGATTTACAAAGATGTATTTAGCATATTGTAAAGAGTGCACTTTTTCATTTTTTAATATGAATCTGATAAAACTGTTTAAATTTTGGCGAAGCTGGGTAAATAAGCCGTAAGTAATTAAGCAGAAATGCAAAATTCAGGAACATCACGGAAGGAGGTTGAAATCCAATGAATGTGATCGTACATAATCTTATGGCTTACAATCATCAGTTTTTTAGACCTCAACCCGTGGTCAATCCCAAGCAAGGGAAAGCAGACAAGAAGAGAATGAGTTTCCAGGAAGTTCTGAATGAGAAAATGAAAGTGTACAGCACCTACAACAAAAATTAAGTATGAAAGCTATAACCTATGTTTGTTAAAGAAAGCCGGAACGCGATGATCTTAGAGATCATTGCATTCCGGCTTTCTTTAGGGTCTGACCTCAAAAAATTCGCAGCTCTTGCGAGAGTAGTAAGTCAGATCACTAACTCTAGATTGAATAACAACATCAAAATCAGTGAAGCGGACAACGGTAGCTCCTGAATTTACTAAATGATCGTCCTGAAATACACGAACAGGTAATTTGCGGTCAACGGCTTCTTGGAAATCGCTGTCGGTTAGCAGCGGGCGATTAATTGGCATGGGGAATAACTCCTTTGATCATGTAATGAAGTAAGAAATAAAAATAGTATACCTGCGGAAGCACAAGAAATCCAATTTAAGATGAAGTACATGTATCCTGTGAGGAACATAATTGGACAAAATTCTATACTCCCTCCTTAGCAGGTATAGGCCTGTACGAAATATTTGTTTGAGCTTTTCTGCGTTTCGTAATTATTTCCACCATAAATCGGAAGTTTACCTCCTCAAAAAAAGAATTTAAACCCTGTACACTAATTCTTGTAAGAGAAACCTTTGAAAGGGGTACAGGGGAATGAATAAAGTAAAACACTTGGCGCTATCGTTAGTCGCTATCATGCTCGTAGGTTCACTGGCAGCATGCGGAGGCAACAACGCCGAGAACAACAACACATCGAACAAAAATACAGGTAACAACGCAGCAAGCACTAGTGAACCCACTAAAGATGAGGGAACAGAACCGGCTGAGAAAATCGAACTTTCTTTCTGGACGCTGGGCAACGTGAACTACGAGGATTTAGCGAAGGAGTACACTAAGGAACATCCAAACATTACGATCAAAGTGCAAAATACCGGTGACCAAACCGCTCACCATAATAATTTGACCACTGCTTTGTCGGCCGGATCGGGTGCACCTGATATTTTCCAACTTGAAATCGGTTTCATGGAACGTTTCATCAACGCTCAGGACAAGTTCTATAACCTGAATGATCTGGGTGCCAAAGATATTCAAGCCAACTATCTGGATTGGAAATGGAAACAAGCATCTTCCGTAGATGGCAGCTTCCAGCTGGGTCTTCCAACAGATATCGGCCCAACGGTCGTATATTACCGCACAGATTTGGCTGAAGAGGCTGGACTGCCAAGTGATTCCGAAGGATTCGGCGCTGCTATTGATACTTGGGATAAGTTCGCAGCTGTTGCCAAAGCTTTCAAAGAAAAAACAGGCAAACCATTTGTAGACCTTACGGATCTTACCTTTAATGCTTTGCGTGACCAATCTGCTGATGAAATCTATTTCAGCAAAGCTGATGGCAGCTTTATTGGAGATACCAATCCGCAAGTCAAAAAAGCTTATGATTTCACGGTTAAAGGTATTCAAGAAGGCTGGATCAGCAATGTTATGCTCTGGTCTCCTGAATGGGGTCAAGGTATGAACGACGGTTCATTTGCAGTAGTTATGGGACCAGCTTGGATGGCAGGAAATGTTAAGAGTAATGCTCCAGACTCCTCTGGGAAATGGAAAATTGCTCAGCTCCCTGAAGGTGCTGGTAACTGGGGTGGCTCGTTCCTGACGCTGCCAAAAGAAGGCAAACACTCGAAAGAAGCTTATGACTTTATCGCATGGATGGATAACAAGGAAAACCAACTGGAATCGTTCAAAACTAAAGGACTTATGCCTTCCATTCCTGCACTGTATGAAGATCCTGCATTCGTAGATTTCAAAGATGATTTCTTCGGTGGACAACAAACCGCTGTAGAATTCGGTAAAGCAGCAAACCGGGTAAAACCTGTATACTACGGTCCGCTTCATGACCAAACCGATACTTTCTTCAAAAACGCCTTGAAAAATGTGTTGGAGAAAAAAGCAGATCCGACCAAAGAATGGAACGAAGCAGTAAAACAAGCGAAAACATTGGCTGAACGCAGCTAAGATTTCAAGCTTATGAAATTTAATTTCTAGAAGGTCCGGATTCATAGAGTGAAACATTCTCTGTGAATTCGGATTTACACGTTAGATTACCTGGAGGTGTGACATGGCACAACCTGTTATTTCAAGTCCGCATGCCGAGAGCAAGCGCCGCTTTTTAACTGAACAAAGAAGGAGCCGCATCACTGCGTACACATTTATTTCGCCCTTTTTTATTCTGTTCTCGATATTTGGACTATATCCGATCTTTTTCACGATCTATCTCTCGTTCTTTAAATGGGATGCCCTGAATCCTATGAAATTTGTAGGGTGGAAAAACTATGATCTGGTCACAAGTGATCCGACTTTCTGGATTTCTTTTAGCAACACTTTAATTATGGGGCTTATGGGTACTGTTCCACAGATATTACTAGCTCTATTGATTGCTGTTTTGCTGAATTCAGCGATGACTCGCTTTAAGAAGACGTTCCGGGTTTTATTTTTTATGCCTAATATTACGTCTATCGTTGCGGTTACGCTCGTGTTCAGTACACTGTTTGGCAACAACGGAATGATCAACTGGATTCTAAACGGCTTGGGACTGGATAGTATGGCCTTCAACTCTGGCTGGTGGGGCGTTAAAATCGCCATTTCTACGATGGTTATGTGGCGCTGGACGGGGTATAATGCCATTATTTTTCTATCAGGCTTGCAAAGTATCCCTACGGATCTATATGAAGCGGCACGTATTGACGGTGCGAACAGAAGACAACAGCTAACCTTTATAACGTTACCGCTATTGAAGCCATTCATTGTATTTGTTACCTTGCTTTCAACTATAGGTGCCTTGCAGCTGTTCACTGAGCCTTATGTATTTTTGGGCCAAGCGGGAACTGGATCTACACGTCAGGAAGGAATCACTATGGTTACTTATTTGTATAGCGAAGCATTCCGCAACGGATTTTTTGGTACGGCAGCAGCTACGGCAGTCTTGCTGTTCCTGGTCACGATTATTTTCTCTGTCCTCAATATGCTGGTCTCAAATCGCATGGGTGGAGATACGGGAGGGGGTAAAGCGTGAGTACGCTGCGTGTATTTAAAAAAGATCCGGATGATCTAGGGATCATCGGCAAGTTAGGATTTTATCTGCTGCTGATTGTTGGTGCGCTCGTGTCCATCTTTCCTTTTTATTGGATGTTTGTAGTTGGCACTAATGACAGAGGCGCAGTATTCCATGTGCCACCTTTACTTACGGTTGGAGACCAGTTTTTTGAGAATTTCCAGCGGGTACTGGACAAAACGGACTTCTTTCAAGCCTTGGGCAACTCTTTATTTGTCTCTTCTATGGTTACAATATCGGTCGTGTTTTTCTGTACACTGGCAGGTTATGCCTTTGCCAAATATGAATTTCCGTTTAAAAATGTTCTGTTCTACTTTGTAATTGCTACATTATTTGTGCCTCAGCAGCTTGGTGTATTACCTACTTACGTAATTATGGCCAAGCTCCACTGGATTGACTCTTTCAAGGCACTTATTGTCCCAGCGATGGTTAATGCCTTCGGGATCTTCTGGATGCGGCAGTATATCACTACAGCTGTACATACGGAATTGATTGAAGCAGGTCGGATCGATGGCGGCGGACATTTCCGGATCTTCTGGAACATCGCTATCCCGGTCATTACTCCAGCTATGGCTACACTAGGTATACTGAATTTTATGACCGTTTGGAATGACTTCTTCTGGCCTTTAGTGGTACTGAAGAATCAAGAGCATTTCACAATTCAAATTGCGCTCCAGCAGCTGTTCTCCAATCGCGATGGTCTAGACTACGGAATGATCATGTCAGCAACATTTACGGCAACCTTGCCACTGCTGATTGTATTCCTGTTATTTAGCCGCTGGGTGATTGCTGGACTTACTTCTGGAGCTATTAAGAGCTGATCTTACTTTTTGATCTTTACAGGGAATAGGCGGTTTTGTGAAGAATACTAGAGGACAGAGACAGCAGGGGGAAGGGGAATATCATGAAACTCCGCCGTAAAATCTTGTTCGCTATTATTCTTCTCGTCTTTATTCCGGTTATTCTGATGGGGATCGTCACTTACGTTAATTTTTCTAATGCAATGGAGAAAAAATCAAGCAACTTCTACTGGATTTCACTGCTTGAAACGGATCGAAAGCTTAAATTCGCGCTTAGTGAAATCACCTCGATCACGAATTCAAAAATTACGCAGCCGGTTGTTCAGCAATCACTGAAGCAGAAGAACTTTGTAATCACTTATGATCGAAAGCAGGAGCTTAGCAGTTATCTTATTGATCATCCGATGATTACTTCATTTAGTTTTTATAGTAAAGATCGTTTAATTTATCAATACAATGCATCGATGTCCTTTGAGGACTTGAAGAGACAAAGCTGGTTTGACGCGATGGAGGGCGCCGAAGGGCGGCCCGTGTGGTCAGGACCGGGAGAAAATGGCTCGGAGATCTCCGGCAATCCGGTACTTGTACAAGCAAGAGTAATCAAAGATTCATATTCTCTCGAAGATATCGGATATCTGGTTGTTAATGTAAAACCTGATTTATTGGATCAGATTTTCTGGGAAGCAGCAACCCTCAAGAAGGGAGATATTTTGCTGGTCAACAAGCTAGGAAATATTGTTTTTAATAAATCCGGTGAACATATTGGACAACGCACAGATTTCCCCTTTTTACAAAATGATTATGCTAAAGAACATGACTATTACATCGACAACTATCAGGGGGAAAAATCACTTATAACCTTCCTACCTTCTCATAATGCAGCCTGGTATTTAGTAGCCATTACACCTATGAATCTAATCTCGTCAGAATCTGTATCCATCCGAAATATTGCGATTATTTTAAGTACTGTTTCGCTGTTGTCCGCCATTTTGTTCGACCGCTATTTCGTACGGAGGCTCGTTCATAGTATTAATAGTGCGGTTAACGGGATGAAGCGGGTGAAGCAGGGGATATTTACGCCGATCACTACACCCTATCGTGCTGATGATGAAAGTGATTTGCTGATTGATGGCTTTAATCGGATGAGCACGCAGATCAATGAGCTGCTTGTGCAGGTGGAGACTGAGCAGGGACGTAAGAAGGAAGCAGAAATGCAAGCGCTAATGGCGCAGATTAACCCTCATTTTATTTATAATTCACTTGAATCGATTAATTCGATGGCAGTGCTGCAAGGCAATAAAGATATTAGCAAAATGGTCATCTCACTCGGCAAGCTGCTGCGAATCAGCATCAGTCAGAATCAGGAGCTGATTCCGCTGCATATGGAGTTCGAGCATGTCCGTCATTATTTGGATATCCAGAAGTTTCGTTTCGAAGATAAATTCTCGTATATCATAGATCTTTCGGATGGTCTTAAGACGTTCATGACACAAAAGCTGATCGTTCAGCCGATTGTAGAGAATGCGCTGTATCATGCGATTGAGCAGATGGAGGACCCAGGGATCATTGAGATTACGGCCTATGAAATGGGCACGGATATGATCATTATCGTAAAAGATAACGGCCCCGGCTTTGACCTTGCCAAGATGATGAGTCTTTGGGATAACGAGGGAAGTGCTCAGAAGAAATACAGTGATAGCGGCGTGGGGCTTAAAAATGTGCATGAACGCTTGAATATTCGATTCGGCAGTCCATACGGCATACTAGTGTGTTCTTCCCCCGGCTTTGGTTCAACCATCCGAATCCGAATACCAAAAATACTGCCGTAATCGACCGTGCGGAAAGAAGGGGGAGATTGTTATCAAAAAATGGTTATTGAAATGGGGCTGGATGTGGTTATATCTAGTGCTGATTTCGGGTGCTGTTTTATTTATAACTTTAGGAAAGCAAGAACCCATTGAAGATGATTCACCAGAAAAAATCACATTAACTTTCCGTCATTTCTGGATTAAAGAGCATGATCGGCCACTGTTGACTATTTATGAAGATATCGTGGACAAATATCAATCAGAACATCCAAATGTGAAAGTTAACTTTGAAGGTTTAGATCAGACGTTGCACCGTGATCAAAAGCTGAAGAACGAGATGGTTACTGGCACCCCGCCAGATATGTTTGTTTTGTTCGGTGGAGCGGAAATTGAGCCATATGTGCGCTCTAAGCGCCTGATTGATCTGACTGATTTCGTCAGGGAGAATGCGCTGACCAATCAATTCAAGGATCTGGATCTCTGGACCTTTGACAACCATATTTATGGCTTGCCTATTGAAGGGAATGCTGAACCCTTATATTTTAATAAAACCATATTCGAAAAGCTGGGTTTGAAGCCGCCAGAAACGCTGCAAGAGCTTGATGCAGCCATACTAAAGCTGAAGTCGGCTGGGTATATTCCATTTGCACTTGGCAACGAGGATCGTTGGCCCGCAGGGATTTTTGCACATTATTTAATGGATCGTTATGCCGGCGCCGACTTGATCGAGAAGCTAATTACTGGTGAAGATCAAGCCAGCTTTCAGAATGAGGCCTATTTAAAGGCTTTTCAGCACTTGGAGCAATGGATTAAAGAAGGTGCCTTCAGCACGAAATCGAATGTGTTATCCACAGAAAATGCGGTGGGACTATTTACGAGCGGCAAGGCTGCGATGTATCTAAACGGAAACTGGGATATCAATTTATTTGCCGGCGCAGCTGCTCCTACGGATTTTCAAAATGAAGTAGGTGTTATTCCTTTTCCCACATTGAAGAAGGGGGAACAACCTTCGATAGCCGGCGGTTATACATTTGGCATCGGCCTTTCCTCCGAACTAAGCGGAGCGAAGCGGGAGGCTGCGCTCGATCTCATGAAAGCTTTTTACACCCAGGAGGTTCAGACACGGATTGTATATGAAGGGTTGAGAATTCCGTCCATGCGCATCGCCTTTGATCCTGAGAAGACAGGACCCGTATTCGCGCAAGTCATGAATATGATGGAAGTTAACCGCAAGAGCTTTGTCCCTTATGATAATGTATTGTCACCAGAAGTGAAAAAAACGTTCCTGAGTGTTATAGAACAGATGATTAATGGAGAAATGTCTGCTGAGCAAGCGTTAAAGCAAGTGCAGGCATCCTCCATTCAATATTGGAATTTGATCCAAAGCTCAAGTGTACAATGATCCTGGAGGTGCAGGGAATGGATGAGTTACAAGAGAAATATAAAGTAATAATCGTGGATGATGAGCCGATTATTCTTCGTAGCTTAAAAGCAGCCATTCCATGGAATGATCTTCAGATGGAGATTGTGGGAGAGGCACGAAATGGAGAATTAGCTCTTCGCTTAATAGAAGACACTTCACCACATATCGTGATTAGTGATATTCGCATGCCCGTAATTGACGGGATTACGTTGATGAAGGAAGTATTGTCTAAAAATCCGAAGCTGGTGTTTATTTTTATAAGCGGGTACGGAGAGTTCGAATATGCAAGAGAAGCATTACGTCAAGGCGCTTTTGATTATTTATTGAAGCCGATCGATCATGATGAACTGGTTGAAATGTTAAACCGCGCGAGAACCAAGCTGGATGAACAGAAGCAAAATGATCAGCTGATTCATTCTGTGCAGATGCTGTCACTGCTTGCACGTGAACGTCTGTTTGCAGAAATCACTTTGGGAAATGCAAGGCCGCTTGAGCATCTGAAATGGCTGGAGAACAGTGAACTGGAGAGCGGATATTTCATGGCTGTTGTCCAGTTAGATGATTACTCCACACTGAGCAATCAATGGAGTGTAGAAGAAAAACGGCTATGGCTGTTTGCAATCCGCAATATTGTGGAAGAATGGTCACTGGAACATGGAGTGCTGACGGTTTTCCCGTTTCATAATGGAGAGTGGATACTACTGTTCCCTGGATCTTTAAGCGCCAGCAGGAGAGAACTTGGTGAACATTTGATAGCGGGGATCAAGAGATACTCCAAGCAGTCTTGTTCCGTAGGCATCAGCCGCACCACACAAGGCATTGATCAATTAAGTACGGTTTACCCTCTGGCTGCGAAGGCCTTATATCAACGGTTCTATTCGGGTCTTGCCGGGGTCTTTATTGATGAAGAGATATCGTTCCCTAGCAGTAAAGAGGTGAAATACCCAAAAGAGCTGGAAACCGCGTTGATTGAAAGTATACGTACCTTAAATAGAGACCGGATGTGGTCTTTATTTGATGAGCTTGCTTTATTTATTGAGTCACAAGCTGTTCCTAAGGATATGGCTGAACGTCTTCTTGTTGAAATGATCGTTGTGTTGTACAGAAATTATGAGTATTTGAATATAAATTCAGATTGGTCTTTACATGGATTGCTTAGCAAGATGCACAATCTTGGCACTTTAAATGAAGTGATCTCTGCTCTGAAAGAAGAATTTGGTGTGCGATTGGAGCAAGGGAACAAGCCTGTGAATCGCGAGGATACGCGTAGCGCCATCGAGAAAGCGAAACGTTATATTGAGAGTAATTACCATAAAGATTTGAGTATTGAGGAAGTAGCGGAGCTGGCTGATCTCAGTATCAGTCATTTCTGTACTTTATATAAACAAATAACGGGCTATACCTTTTTGGAGTATGTTACACACTGCCGGATGGAGAGGGCGAAGTATATTTTGCAGAGCAGCAACGTAAAAGTGTATCAGATAGCTCCTCTCGTCGGTTATCAGGACCCGCGTTATTTTACACAGGTTTTTAAAAAGGCTAGTGGTCAAACGCCAACAGAATACCGAGAAGAGCATACTAAGCAGATCCATTAACAAGGAGGTAAGGGATGGAATTTCATTTGGAGATGATTGTTAAGTGTTTAACGAACCACAAGCTGCAGAAATATTGGAAAGGATTCGAGGCTGTTTCTTTTGCATTTTATAATAAGGATAACGTGTATCTGTACAATCATCCCAAATTTAAAACGGTAGGATATCATCCACATTTGCTTCCTTGGAGTAATGAATTCTCAGGAGATACAATCATTTTATATGAGGATCACCCTACAGCCATCGTTAATCTGGAATTACATGAAGAATTCGAAGACTTGTACGCCATTTGTGTACACGAATTATTTCACGGTTATCAATTCCTGATGGGAGATGAACGTTATGCAGATGAATTATTGATGATTACCTACCCTTTATCCCTCGAAAATATGGAATTGCGGATTCAAGAAAGACATCATTTATATCTTAGTGTAATGGCAGCTACTATTGAAGAGCGTAATCAAGCAATGTACAGATTTATTGCCTTACGTCAACAAAGAGAACAGCTGCTCGGGGAGTACGTGCTAAATGAATATCTTATTGAAACGCTGGAAGGACCCGCTTGGTATGTTGAATTAAATGCCTATGCCGAGAAATCCACACTTCCTAATGAGGAGGTATTGCAGAAGTTCAGTTCGTATTTAATAGATGAACTTGAATCATCGGCAAATATTAGAAGAAGCTGCTATGGTTCTGGACTGTTTATATGTTTGCTGCTGGATGAGCTTCGCACCGATTGGAAAGAAGAGTTTATGAAGTCGGAGTTAAGTTTATATGCGTTTTTTAAGCAATTTGTGGATCAAGTCATCATTCCCTTCGAGGAGATATCCATCAGCAAAGAAACGGAAGAAATTATGCAATCGGTCAAAACAATCAGGGAGAAGGAATTCATTGATTTTATCAGCCTTGAAGGGTACCACCTGTATATTGAAGGAGATATAAAATCTACGGGTTTTAATCCTATGGGTATTATTGGTGGAGATGAGAAATGTATTCATAAGAATAATTTACGAATCCAAATCAATGATGCGGAGTATTTTCTGGAAAAGCCAGTGATTAGCTACTATAAAGCTGACCTTCGAAATATTAATAAACTGCACTTAGTATTAGATGAACCTCCAACTTTTAATAAAGATTCGTTAATCCTTAATGGAATTGGTGAGATCAAAGGTCAATATGAAGTGAAGGAAGATGGATGTTGGCTGCAATGCTGACGGAAATTGATTAGAATGAGAGTATGACATTTGTCATACTCTCTACTTGATGTTTATGACTTATAGGATGATACTTCATCGCCTATACTTAGAGTAGATGAAAAGATCCTTAGCCGGACACATCAAGGAGGAAACGATATAGATGACTACAAAACAGACATCACAGCTCTCCAGCCTTAAAAAGAGTGTAGCCCCTTACGAGAAAAATGACCGCAACGCAAGTATAAGACAGCTCATCAATACTTTAGGACCACTTGTGCTGTTATGGGGCGGAGCTTATTTCTCTTTATCCGTTTCCTATTGGCTCACCCTTCTGTTAGCTATTCCTGCAGCAGGATTTGTAATTCGAACTTTTATTATTTTTCATGATTGCACACATGGATCGTTTTTTAAGAATCGTAAAGCGAATGATATTATCGGAACGATCACAGGTGTACTGACACTGGTTCCTTATCGGCAGTGGAAACATAGTCATTCCATTCACCACGCCAGCTCCAGTAATCTCGATAAAAGAGGGATCGGCGATATTTGGATTATGACGGTCGATGAATACGCAGCAGCTTCCTTCTGGAAACGTCTATATTACCGGATTTACCGCAATCCCATCGTGATGTTTGGTCTTGGACCGATTGCTGTTTTTATGATTCAGTATCGTTTTAATGTTAAAGGTGCTAGACGCAAAGAGCGGATGAATACCTATTTGACGAATATTTCAATCGCAGCCCTTTATGGCTTGCTGATATGGGCTATTGGCTGGCAGGCATTTCTTATGGTGCAGCTGCCTGTAGCATTTGTATCAGGGTTTCTCGGCATATGGTTGTTCTACGTCCAACATCAGTTTGAAGACTCTTATTTCGAGAATGAATCCGAATGGAGTTATGTGATGGCCGCGGTTGAAGGCAGCTCATATTATAAGCTGCCGAAGGTGCTGCAATGGATTACGGGCAACATCGGCTTCCACCATGTGCATCATTTAAGTCCAAAGGTGCCAAACTATAATTTGGAAAAAGCGCATAACGCGACTCCACCGCTACAAAAAGCAACAACGATTACGATTGGTACCAGCTTGAAGGCTCTTCACTTCCGTCTTTGGGATGAGGAAAATAAACGTTTCATCAGTTTCAAAGAGATGAAGTCCATATTAAATAAACCTAAAACAGCAGGCGAGGTCCTGCAAGTTCATAAGCCCAGACTCCAGGGAGAATAATGGTCCACATTGTAATCAAATAGCAGCAAAATGGAAGGTTAGAGCCGGAGAACTCATTCGCGCTCTAATCTTTTTTCTCTTTATCGTTGTGGTTCACCGGATTTTACCGGATTTATGCTAGAATAGGGTGAGTGGCATATGGCAAAAAGGAGAGCGAACATGCAGAAGTGGCATCATATTTTTCATAAAAGTACAGGTCTTAGCCCTTATGTATGGGTCGTATTTTATATTCTACCGTTTTATTTCATCTTTCGGTCCTCCTCTCCCTACCAGGTAGTTTCGGGAATCTTGATGATCGCTGTGTTTTTTGTTTGTTATGTGCTTTCTTTTGTCTCCAAGGGTTGGTTAGTTTATTTTTGGACGAGCGTGCAGATACTTGTCTCTATAACGATGACGTTGTTGTTTGGATATATGTATTTTGCGCTTTTTTTAGCCTTTTTTATTGGGAATATCCAGAATCGAGTAGGGTTTTTCACCCTATACTCCATTCATTTGCTGACTACGATTATTACGATCAATTATGAGCTGCTGTCGCGTAATCCCGTATTTATCAGCCAGCTTCCGTTTGTGCTTGTCAGTATGATTGCAGTGATCCTGCTGCCAATCAGTACCTATAACCGCAATAATCAAGGGAAGCTGCAAGACCAATTGGAGGATGCTAATAAGCGAATCTCTGAATTGGTTAAGCTCGAGGAACGCCAGCGGATTTCACGTGATCTACACGATACATTAGGTCAGAAGCTTTCGTTAATTGGTCTGAAAAGTGATTTGGCAGGAAAGCTTATCGACAGTAATCCGACGCAAGCAAAAGCCGAGATCAATGATGTACGCCAGACGGCGAGAAGTGCACTGAAAGAGGTCCGGGAGATGATTACGCGAATGCGTGGCATTCGCCTTGAAGACGAGCTCGTTCATATTCAGCAGTTTCTTGCGGCTGCGGAGATCGATTATGTTTTGCAAGGCAATCCTAAACTTTCTAACACTTCATTGATTACGGAGAATGTGCTCAGCATGTGTATTAAGGAAGCTGTCACAAATGTTGTGAAGCATAGTAATGCACAGTCCTGCTCAATTATCATCGAACCTACGCGTACAGATCTGATCATTAAAGTGAAAGATGATGGAACCGGCATCCCGGGCAATGATCTTTATTTTAAAGGACATGGGCTGCAAGGCATGCGGGAACGTCTTGAATTTGTGAATGGCTGTATGGATATCGTGCAAGATGGGGGAACTACGATCGTGATTAAGGTCCCTAATGCATTTAAGCATCCGGAACAGGAGGTAACCTTATAATGATTAAGATTGTAATCGCTGAGGATCAGCGGATGCTCCTTGGAGCGCTGGCATCTTTGTTGGATTTAGAAGAGGATATGAAGGTAGTGGGCCGGGCAAGCAACGGGGAAGAAGCTGTAGCGATGGTTCAGCAGCATAAGCCGGATATCTGTATTATGGATATTGAAATGCCAGCGATGAGTGGTCTCGACGCTGCGGAAGCGCTGAAGAATAGCGGCTGCAAAACGATGATATTAACCACCTTTGCCCGTGCGGGATATTTCGAACGTGCGCTCAAGGCGGGAGTTCATGCTTATTTGCTGAAAGACAGTCCTAGCGAAGAACTGGCACTTTCGATACGTAATGTGATGGCAGGCCGACGCATGTATGCACCGGAGCTAATGGATGAAGCCTACAGCGGTGAAGTGAATCCTCTGACTCAGCGGGAGAAGGAAGTACTTGGACTCATTGCCGACGGCAAAAATACAAAAGAGATCGCCAGCCAATTGTACATTACCACGGGTACAGTCCGGAATTACATCTCTGTTATACTAGATAAGCTGGATGTAGGTAACCGCATCGAGGCAATCACTCGATTTAAGGAAAAAGGTTGGTTTAAATGAGCGTGGGTAAGAAACGATTAGTTGGCAGAAGCAGCTTGTAAACGTGAATAGCTAATCGCTGATCGCTAATCGCTGATTGCTAATCGCCAATTGCTGTTTATACTCACCAATCGCAAATAGATGTATTTCCTACAACTATATGCTATAAAATGCTCGGCAGATGCGATTTAGTTGCATTTCTTACATCTAAAAGTTCGCTTAGAGGGCATTTCCATTATTTTTCGGGGAAATAGTTGTAGAGAATGCAGTTAAAGAGTTGTCTAAGCAGAAAATATACTTATAATTGTACTGAGTGCAGCTATTTCTTTTATTCGCACTAATGAAATTCAATATAATCTGCTAAAAATAAAATTTTTAATGTTATTTTGATGTTAACACTCGCCAAATGTTCCCGCGCCGTATATCATTAATTATCGGCCTATTATTCACAATAGGACAGTTAATCAAAAGGAAGTGTATTTTCTGATGTCAAGAAAGCTAAGAGCCGGCATAGTTGGCGGCACAGGTATGGTAGGACAACGTTTTATTGCCCTTCTAGAGAATCATCCTTGGTTTGAAGTAACTGCGATTGCTGCCAGTGCTAGATCTGCTGGAAAAACGTATGAAGAATCGGCCAAGGGCAGATGGAAGTTATCTACTCCAATGCCTGAGAACGTAAAGAATATTATGGTCCAAGACGCTTCTAAGGTAGAGGAAGTAGCTGCGGATGTAGATTTGATCTTTTGTGCTGTTGACATGAAAAAAGATGAGATTAAAGCGCTCGAAGAGGCTTATGCTCGCACCGGAACGCCAGTAATCTCCAATAACTCAGCGCATCGCTGGACGCCTGACGTGCCTATGGTCATTCCTGAGATTAATCCGGAGCATCTTGAGGTTATTGCACAGCAAAGAAAACGTCTGGGAACAGAGACAGGGTTCATTGCAGTTAAACCTAACTGCTCCATTCAAAGTTATGTGCCTGCACTTCATGCGCTCAAAGACTTCAATCCATCTAAAGTGGTGGTCACTACCTACCAAGCTATTTCTGGTGCAGGAAAGACTTTTGCGGACTGGCCAGAAATGCTGGATAACGTGATTCCTTACATCGGTGGCGAAGAAGAGAAGAGTGAGCAAGAGCCTTTGCGGATCTGGGGAAGCGTTGAAGAAGAGGGTATCGTAAAGAGTGAAGCGCCAACGATTACTTCGCAGTGTATCCGTGTGCCTGTAGCGGATGGACATATGGCTGCTGTATTTGTTTCTTTTGAGAAAAAACCGTCCAAAGAAGAGATTCTGAATCTCTGGAAGAGCTTTAAAGGACGTCCTCAGGAGCTTGAACTGCCTAGCGCACCTAAACAGTTCATTACCTATTTTGAAGAGGACAATCGTCCACAGACCAAGCTGGATCGTGATATTGAGAACGGAATGGGCGTATCGACGGGCAGACTTCGCGAAGATGCCCTCTATGATTACAAATTCGTAGGTCTCTCCCATAACACGCTGCGCGGAGCAGCTGGCGGTGCTGTGTTGATCGCTGAGCTTCTGAAAGCAGAAGGTTATATTCAACCGAAATAAGTCCATGCATGAGCTGCAAAGCTGATGTGAATAGACACCTCATCAAAGCTTAGTCTTTGGTGGGGTGTTTTTATTTTAATTTTACATTTGGTAAAATAAGTTATGAAAGGAGAGGATACCTTTGAATAAATATTTATTAGCTTTTATTTGGTTACCATTAATCCTGTTTACAAGCGGTTGTACATCGTCAGCTCAAGAGTATGGAGTGTCATCTATAAATGCTGAAATTCCAATTCCGAAGAATGCCAAAGAAATCGAAGTGATAACAAATTCAAATAACCCTAATATAAAAATTGGAGCAAAGTACGAGTTGGATAATATAGGGGGAGAACAAGGTCTTTATCGGCCTGACAGCTATTTTAATAAATTAAGCGATGATGGATGGATAGAGCTGGAGGACAAGCGGTTAGGGCATGTGCAATTTTTTGAAAAAAAGGACACCGTCATCGCCATCGAAATACATGAGGATAGCTTTGATATTCATGAAATGAATAAAGATGCTAAATTCTAAACGGTGGCTAGTTAGATGAAGCTTTTGTTATTACTTAAACAGAAAGGTTGAGAGTGTGGTAAGATAGGTAAAGTGTATAAACTATACGAATTCTGAATGACTGACGGAGTGATATAATGGGTGCAAAAAGTAAAGGTGGCGGCACAGGCAGAGGTACGGGGAGTAAAGGCTGGACACGCTGGAACAAAACAGCAAAACCAGTTAAACCTGCTAAAGGTGACCCAACGACGGCTCCAGGTGCTAAAGGTGCAAGTGGAAGCAAGGGCAGTAACGTGAAAAAAAGCGGAAGCACCAAATAGCTCCAATAAACTGGGTTATTCCTGAAGGTTAACATCTGATTTTGATCGTTAAAATCAGGTGTTTTTTTATGACCAGATGTAAGTATATAGAGAGAAAGTAGGATCAGCAGTGAGAATCGATAAATATATAAGCGAAACAGGCTTTTGTTCCAGAAGGGAAACCAAACGATTAATTGCTGCAGGTCGAATCGCTGTGAATGGTATCGTCTGTGATGCGAACATTCTTATAGAGCCAGAGGATATCGTATGGATCGATGGGGAGCCGATAACAAGCAGTAAAGGGGAGCCAGTGTATCTCGCTTTGAATAAGCCGATAGGCATTACCTGTACAGCAGCCCCACATGTAGTTGGGAACATTATTGATTTTGTAGGGTATCCTTCACGGATCTTTGCGATCGGCAGATTAGATAAAAACTCGGAAGGCCTCATTTTGTTAACCAACGATGGAGAGATCGTAAATAAAATGATGCGTTCCGAGAATGGGCATGAAAAAGAATATGTAGTTAATGTAGACAAACCGGTTACATCAGAATTCTTACAAGCGATGTCTAGCGGCGTGAACATTCTTGGAATCACAACGAAACCTTGTGAGGTCTATCGGATCACAGAATGTCAGTTTAGAATTATCCTAACTCAAGGTCTTAATCTGCAAATACGCAGAATGAGCAAGGAGTTAGGATATAGAGTACTAAAGCTGGAGCGCATAAGAATTATGAATATTACATTAGACGGCTTGGAGCTAGGACAATGGCGGCATTTAAGCAGTGAAGAGCTGAATGAGCTTATGTCCCGCTTAAACTAACTTTGTCAACAAAGCCTCTGGCAGTTGGGGTAATGTCTACAGCTCCGGTAATCGCTGAGATAACAGAGATCCCATCCGCACCGGCTGCTAATACAGGTGCAACATTTTGCAGCGTGATTCCCCCAATGCCAACCAAAGGGATGGTAATGCCTTTATTTCTTAGTTCTTCAATAATCGCAGTGCCTTGAACAGCTTTGGCATCCTCCTTGGATGACGTAGGATAAATGGGACCCACGCCCAGATAGTCGGCTCCATCGGCAATCGCTTGCTGAGCTTCAACGAAAGAGTGAGCGGATACACCAATGATTTTATTCTCTCCAAGTAGCTGGCGGATTGCCAATGCAGGTGTATCCTCCTGTCCTACATGAATTCCGTCCGCATCAAGCGCGATCGCTAAATCAATGTCGTCATTCACGATAAAGGGCACGCCATTGGCATGACAAATCTTTTGAAGTCGTCTCCCAAGATTAAGTCGAGCCTTATCGCTTAAGGAACCGGTACCCTTTTCACGGAATTGAAACATGGTTATGCCCCCAGCAACCGCTTCCTGCAGCACCTTAACTGGAGCTTTACGGCAATTTACGCTGCCCATAATGAAATAGACTTTTAATAGATCTCGCAGATGTTCACTGTTCATTCGTTGCACTGTTTATCCCTCGCAGTCTGTTCTGATAAGCAAAATGATTGGTTGGTCCATGCCCAGCCCCTATGCTCAGCTCGTCCTCGATCGCCGCTTGTATAAATGCTTTGGCAGTTTGAATGGCCTCTGCTACGGATTTGCCTTTGGCTAGCTCGGCGGTGACTGCTGCTGAATAGGTGCAGCCTGTACCATGCGTATGTCTGGTCTGAATCCGGCTACTCTCCAATAAGGTATATTCGTCGCCATCATATAGAAGATCGGTTACGGCTGTGGTCGAGGTATCATGTCCCCCTTTTAGCACTACATATTTGGAGCCCATGCCATGAATGATTTTGGCTGCTTTTTTGCGTTCTTCGATGGTGGAGATCGTCATCTTTGTGATCATTTCGGCTTCGGGAATATTGGGTGTCGTCACCAATGCTAAGGGCAGCAGATGGCTGATTAAGGATTGAACCGCCTCCTGCAGCAGCAGTGTGGACCCTCCTTTAGCGACCATCACAGGATCAATTACAAGATTAGACCAGCCGTAATACTTAATTTTATCTGCCACAATGCGGATGATGTCACTGTTAAATAACATCCCGGTCTTTACGGCATCTGGTTGCAGGTCAAGTCCTATAGAATCAAGCTGCTGAATTATGGCGTCCAGAGTCACTGGATAAACCCCTTGGACACCAAGCGTATTCTGCGCTGTCACAGCTGTGAGGACGGACATGCCGTAGACAGAAAGCTCCTGAAAGGTTTTTAGATCGGCCTGAATGCCAGCACCACCGCCGCTATCGGAGCCGGCAATGGTTAGAGCTTTGGATATAATCATCGAATTCACTCCTTTGAGGGTCATTAACTGAGCTGTTTGATGCTGGATCTTTCTAGGAAGACTTCTGGTGTGACCCATGTCAGTTGATTTAGAAACTCAACCTGAAAGCTTCCCGGCCCTTGACCAGTTGTTAGTTCAGCGGCGATTTCAGCTGCTACTCCATAGAAGGAGAGGGCTTCCACTGCGGCCTCCAACGAGTCACCGCCACTTACCGCGAGAAATGCCCCCACAACAGCGCTGAGCAAGCAGCCAGTTCCTGTAACCTTCGTGAGAATAGGGTGACCGTTGCTAGCAATATAGGTGTTTTTTCCATTCGTGATCACATCGTCTTTTCCAGTTATGATGACCACACAGCTTAACTTCCTCGCAGCAGCTTCAGCCAAAAGGACTACATCGCCTTCACCTTCGCCAGCATCCACCCCTTTAATGGACCAACTCTCTCCAATGACATTAGCGACTTCAGCCACATTCCCCCGCAGTGCGGTGATTTGCATCTCATTCACTAGCTTTTGAGTGACAGCGGTCCGATAAGAAGTTGCGCCTGCACCTACCGGGTCAAGCACTAGGGGAACCCTGTGTTTATTAGCGGATTTACCAGCAAGCAACATAGATTGAATGGCGTAATCATTGAGTGTGCCGATATTTAGAACTACAGCAGACGACATAGCGGCGATGTCGATCACTTCTTCGTGGGCATCCGCCATAAAGGGAGAGGCGCCAAGCGCCAACAGACCGTTGGCTGAGAAATTGGCTACCACAATATTAGTGATGTTGTGGATCAACGGGTTGGATTCCCGTACTTTGGCTAAATAACTCATCATAATTCCTCCTCAAGCTTGTATGAACAACTAACTAAACATTACAGATTGATAAAAGCTTCCTGTGCTTTAATATCCTCTGGTAGAAGATTGTTGGTGGATAACCACTGCTGAACCTTTTCCCAAGATGTCGGGTCTTGATATCCAAAAGATTGATCGCCAGCATTCATCAGCGGCAGCAGAATCTCAAGACTTTTTTTCTCAATCTCCTTGTCGAGCGGTGAAGTTGCATCTTCATGTGCAACCAGTAAATCCAGGGCTTGTTCAGGATTCTGCTCCACAAATTCCTGTCCTTTTGTAATGGCATTTAGAAATTTTTTAAAGTAGGCTTCAGAATTTTGCAATCCTTGTTCGCTGGCCACCAGCACAAGCTCATAATAGTCAGGCACTCCGTAATCCGTTGGATTAAGCGAAGTGACCGGATGTCCCTCTTTTTCAAGGATTAGTTGTTCATGGTTGATGAACCCGCCCATTATTGCGTCTACTTGTCCAGTAGAGATCGCAGGGATGAGGTCAAAACCTACGTCAATCAGCTTGGCGGATGAAGGATCGCCTCCATCACTCTGGATCATTGTCCGAATCATCGCTTCATAGAGCGGAATGGAGGAATAGCCGATTTGTTTTCCCGCGAGCTCTTTTGGACTATGAATACTGCCAGCCTGAGGAACCATCAGATGATTCAGTGGATGCCGCACGATTGCTGCAATCGAACGTACAGGGATTTTCTCGCCGCGTGCCATAAGTACCTGAGGCTGATAACTGAGCGCTAGATCAATTTGATTCGCTGCAACAAGCTTTAGGGAATCATTGCTGTCTGCAGGCATTTTGATCTCGACATCCAAACCTTCCTCTTGGAAAAAACCTTGCTGTTGCGCAGCGTATAGAAAGGAATGAACGGCATTGGGATACCAATCAAGCATAATCGTCAGCTTGTGTGACTGCTTATTTTCGGTATTGGAGGGATCGGTTTGGGAGTTGTTATTTATCTTGTCTGCCTTCCCGCAGCTGCTTAAGAGCAAAAGTGTGCATACTAGAAATACAGAAATAAGTCCTCGTTGTGGGGATTTTAAATGATTCATTGGTTTGATCCTCTTTTCTTTAAAAATAATTGTTCGAGTAAAGCTATCGCCAGAAAAAGCACCACACCAAGCGCGGACAGCAGAAATACAGCCGCGAACATTTCATCGCTCTGCATATTTCCGGCCATTCTGCGGCTGAAGTAACCGAGTCCTTTACTGCCGCCGAGCCATTCCCCGATAGTAGCTCCGATGACGCAGTATACAATGGACAGCTTTAAGCCAGAGAAAAAAGCAGGCAACGCCAGTGGAATTTGGGTTTTGACAAGCAGCTGCCAGCGGTTTGCACCAAATGTTAATAATAAGTCCTTGTAAGTCTGGCCACTTGTACGAAGTCCATCATATGTACTCACTACGACTGGAAAAAAAGCCGTCAAAAACACCACAGCCACTTTGCTCCACAGCGAATATCCGAACCACATAATAAAAATGGGGGATAGCGCAATTAATGGGATCGTCTGGCTAATGATAAGAAAGGGATAGATGGCCTTTTCTATGGGGCGATACAGGAACATTCCAGTGCCCAGCAATACACCACAAATAACAGAAAGGACAAAACCCACCAGTATCTCCTGTAACGTCGCCAATAAATGCTGTCCAAATAATAATTGCCTGTGCTCGATCAATGCGATTCCAATAGAGGAAGGTGCAGGGAGAATAAAGGCTGGAATCATGTGAAGGCGAACAGCTGACTCCCAGATTACAAGAATGAGCAGTACCAGAAGAAGGAAGGGACCATAGTTGTCTAGATGTTTTTTAAAAGGTATAGGTCGCATGTAATCTCCGCTCCAGCTCTGCACGCAGTGCTATAAACCGGGGTTCGTAGTTCATCTTATAATGTCTTGGCCTTGGTAAATCCACAACGATCTCCTGTAATTCGCTGTGCGCACCGCCAGATAATAAATAAATCCGGTCACTGAGCAATAGTGCTTCCTCCAGATCATGAGTGATGAGCATAATCGTCTGATTCAATTCACCCCATAACTCCAACAGCCAACGGTGTATCTCGCGTTTGGTCATGGCATCGAGAGCGCCAAAGGGCTCATCCAGCAGCATAAGACCACTTCCGCCTCCAGCCACTAAGGTGCGCAGAAATGCGACTCGCTGTTTCATTCCACCCGAAAGTTCATGGGGATAAGCCTTCTCTACATCTGCTAAGCCGAAGCGGGTCAACATTTCCCGAATCTGAGTGATCGTTTCTTGTTTATTGAATCTGGGCTTGATCTCCCAAGGCAAAAGGCAGTTGTCGAGCACTGTCCTCCAAGGCAGCAATAAATCCTGCTGAGGCATATAAGCGATCTGACCTAAACGACTAGCGGTTGACGGGTGCGTAGAGAGTTTTATTTTTCCGTGAGTAGGTTCGAGTAAACCGGCAATCGTTTTGAAAAATGTACTTTTCCCGCATCCGCTAGCACCTACTACGGAGACGAATTCCCCTTGCCTGATATCCATGGATAGATCTGCGAATACAGGGGGTTGCTCAGATTCCGGAAAAGAGTAGGTTAGGCCTTGAATAGATAAAATGGTCGTGATGATCAAACCTCCTAAAATTTTTGTGGAGCGCCTAAACAAATAAAAACCCATCCATTTCCAGAGGAAATGAATGGGTCAAAAAGTTCATTCTGCATAATAACACTTAACATGCTTGATGAAAATTCTGCTCCACTTCCCTCCGCTGGTATGATCCAGATCAGGTTCCAAGGGTCCGGAGCTTGAAGCTCCGTCTCAGTCGGCCGACTCCCCTAGTGAAATAACAGGTCCATATTAATTTGTTAATAAATATACCATATCTTTCTGAGAAGTAAAGAGAGAAAGAAGTGAAGGATTAATCCAAGATTGGGTAAGATATAGGTAGGAATCTAGTTAATATTATAATTCCGATGTATATAATCGGAAAAAAGTATTGACGATCATGTGATGGCAGTGTACTATTCAATTTACCGGAAAAAATCCGGGTAGAGAGAGGGGATTTAATAATGAAAAAATGGAGTTTAACTATTATATTGGCGTTAACCGTGGTCCTTATAGCGGCTTGCGGCAATAATTCGAATACCAATACGGCTGCTGAACCTACAGCTGGAACGAATGGTGGAGCAGCATCTTCAGCGCAAAACAGTTTGGAGGCTGTGAAAGCCAGCGGCAAATTGCGGATAGGTACAGAAGGGACTTATGCGCCTTTTACTTATCATGACACTGCGGGGAAATTGACTGGTTTTGACGTGGAAATTGCTGAAGAAGTAGCAAAACGTTTAGGTGTTAAAGCTGAATTTTTTGAAACTCAGTGGGATGGTATTTTCGCTGGAATGGATGCGAAACGGTTTGATGTAATCTTTAATGAAGTTTCCATTAACGAAGATCGCAAAGTGAAATATGATTTCTCTGAACCCTATATCGTATCCAAAGCAGTATTGATCGTGAGCGAAGACAATGAGGATATTAAGACCTTTGCCGATCTTAAGGGTAAAAAAGCCGGACAATCCCTGACAAGTAACTTATCCGACATCGCTCGTGAGAACGATGCTGAAATCGTAGCTACGGACGGTTTCAATCAAGCGATGGATCTGCTGACTTCGGGACGTATTGATGCAACTGTGAATGATGGCTTGTCTTATCTGGATCTAAAAAAACAAAAACCAGATGCAAAAATTAAAGTGGTTGATGAGATTCCTGAAGGATCACAAAGTGCCGCAGTATTCCTGAAAGGCAATGATGAGCTGGTGAAAGCGGTCAGTGATGCGATTACAGAGATGAAGAGTGATGGAACGTACTTGAAAATTTCCGAGAAATACTTTGGAGCTGACGTTTCAAAATAATACAAGGCTAGCAAGGCTAATTAAGCCTGGAAGCTAAAAAGGATGTCTGAATAATGGATGACCGCAAAATACAAATTTTCTTAGACACACTGCTACCCCTGCTAAAAGCCGGGGTGGCTTTTACCATTCCGTTGGCGCTACTTTCCTTTGTGCTTGGATTGATTTTGGCGATCCTAACCGCGCTGGCACGTCTTTCACCGTGGGTAATTCCGAAGCTAATCGCCCGTTTTTATGTGTGGGTTATTCGAGGAACCCCATTGTTAGTGCAGCTATTTATTATATTTTATGGTTTGCCGGCTGTTGGTATTGTACTCGACCCCTTCATTGCCGCCACCATTGGATTTACTCTTAGCGTAGGGGCTTATTCATCGGAAATCGTACGCGCTGCTATCCTGTCGATACATAAAGGCCAATGGGAAGCTGCCTTCTCAGTCGGGATGACTCGTGGGCAGGCTCTGCGCCGCGTAATTCTGCCACAAGCTGCGCGCGTTTCTGTACCGCCGTTATCCAATTCCTTTATTAGCTTGGTTAAAGATACTTCGCTTGCAGCGATCATCACCTATACGGAGATGTTTAGAACCGCACAGCAGGTAGCCTCTACCACTTATGAGCCTCTGCTGGTATACTCCGAAGCAGGATTGTTTTATTTAGTGTTCTGTTCTGTGCTGTCGGCGCTGCAAAATTACTTGGAGAAACGACTCGATCGTTACTCTGCGACCTAAAGGAGAGATACTTGTGATTGAAATCATTAATTTGCATAAATCCTTCGGCGCACTCCAAGTGTTAAAGGGTATTGATCTGAAAATGGAGCATGGAAAGGTACTTGTCATTATTGGGCCATCTGGCTCCGGGAAGACTACACTGCTGCGCTGTTTTAATCTGTTGGAAATCCCGGATCAAGGCAGCCTGTCGCTCAGTGATATCACCATCAATTTTACAGATCATAAGAAAATTCCTCAGAATTCCGTATTGGCCCTTCGTCAGAAAACAGGGATGGTCTTTCAATCGTATAATTTATTTCCGCATATGACTGCGCTTGGCAATGTGATGGAGGGACAGGTAACTGTCCTGAAACGATCCAAGGAAGAAGCGCGCAAGCGGGGGCTTCAGCTGCTGGCTAAGGTGGGTTTGGCAGATAAAGCTGATAACTATCCACATCAGCTGTCAGGTGGACAGCAGCAGAGAGTGGCCATCGCCCGGGCTATGGCAGTAGATCCAGAAGTGTTATTGTTTGATGAGCCCACTTCGGCGCTCGATCCTGAGCTGGTAGGGGAAGTGCTTAAGGTTATCAAACAATTAGCGGCAGAAGGTATGACTATGGTGATTGTGACCCACGAGATGAAATTTGCCGCCGATGTAGCGGACCGGATCATTTTGATGGATGGTGGTCATATCTTAGAGCAAGGGACTCCGCAAGAAGTGCTGGAGCATCCGAAGAATCCCCGGGCTCTGCAATTTCTGAACAGACTGAATGGTGAAGAAGAGTAGAAAGACAATATACACGAAAAAGCGGCTCGGGAATCATCCGGAGCTGCTTTTTCATGTGTAGATTATTCAAATGAGAAGAGTATCTGAAATTTGGCTTATACTCCAGTTTTCAGAAATTCCAAAGCGTTGTAGAGCATAATCGCTGCTTCGGCGCGGGTGAGTTCGCTTTTTGGATTAAACTTTCCGTTAGCATCCAGGCTATTGATCTTGTATTTCAGGGAGCGCTGAATACTGCCTTGATACGCAGGAGTCAGAGAAGCTTCATCAGCGATATCTACTGGAACGATATTGATCATCGGCAGATTGCCAACGCCTTCGATCGCTTGCACTAGATAGTTAGTGAATTGCTCTTTGGTCATAATGAGGTTAGGATCAATGTCTTTAGGAAGCTTAACTTCATTGTAATAAGCATTGATAAAGGCTTCAGCGTACCAGGCTTTGTCTTTTACTTTTGTGAACAAGCCGCTGGCAACAGGAGCTTTGTTAAAATCAATGGCCGCGAGGCTAAGCTGGAGACCGCCGGAGATAAACTGAATCCCTTGGGCTGTAGTTACCTTAGAGCCAGGGAGAAATTGAGATTCGCTGACACCTTTAATTAACCCTTGATTTTTTAAAGAAATGATTTTTTCTTTGCCGTTTATGTTATCAATATCCTTAAAGGTGTTCCCAGCTGCAAACATCTGACCACCCAAAGAAAAGGAGAAAATGGCTACGGTTGTGATCGCTGCTAGTGTGCTTTTTTTCATGTTCATGTCTTTTCACCTCGTTGTATGGATAGGCTCCTTAGCCTTTGTCACTCCTTTAACGTTGTAAATTATGGAAAGGTTGCGGTCTAATCTGTATTATTTCACGAAAAAGTAGATTTTAATAGAAATATG
This sequence comes from Paenibacillus sp. FSL H3-0329, assembly GCF_037963285.1. NCBI lineage: Bacteria > Bacillati > Bacillota > Bacilli > Caryophanales > Paenibacillaceae > Paenibacillus > Paenibacillus sp. FSL H3-0329. Next base: position 2,928,872 of record NZ_CP150150.1, read on the forward strand.
GGCCAGATTGGGGTGTAGTACTTTGGATAAGTGGCATGAAATGATATAATGATGTCAGGCTCTTTTCATTCGTGGTTAATTTTGTTATGATTATATCGTAACGATTACTATTTATGGTTTGTCCAAACTGCATAAATAGGAGCGTCTCAGAGGGTACGGATGTTAAATCGTTCCGGGAAGGTAGGAGACCAAATGGATCAAATATCAAATATCAGTCAATTGTTTGCGGCGCAAAAATATAAATTAACGCCTCAGCGTGAAGCTATAGTGAACGTTCTGCTCGACAATGAGAAGGATCATCTAAGCGTAGAAGAAGTATATATGCTTGTTAAGAACAGCTATCCACATCTGGGCCTGGCAACGGTATACCGTACACTTGAGCTTTTATGTGAGCTACACATTGTAGAGAAGATGAACTTCGGAGACGGAGTTGCCCGTTACGATTTGCGCGGGAACGATCATTCGCATATGCATCATCATTTGATATGCAGCGTATGCGGTCGGTTGGAGGAAATTAAGGACGACTGGCTTGTGGAGCTGGAGAGAAGAGTGGAACGTGAATATGGCTTTAACGTCACGGATCATCGCCTTGATTTCAAGGGTACTTATGGAACATGTAAACGTACAGGCTGCAAAAAAGCAAAAGCAGAAGCAGATAAAGCAGTCTCGTAAGATCGCTTTCTAACCTAAAGACACAGGGTCCAAGCCTGTGTCTTTTTTGATTACTGCGTTTTAGGAAGTCTAGCTTCGAGTAGGTACAAAGGATTTGATCCACGTTCCGAAGCTGCCAGGGTTACGGCTCTGAACGAGAATTACACCTTCTCCACGAAAGCGGCACACAAGTGCTTCACCACTGGTTATGCTGTTTAGCCAGCCAGAGGCTGCCTTTTCTACCTTATAGTCCATATAATCTGGCCATGCTACGAGGTGTCCGTTATCGATAATCATTTCTTCACCAGGTCCTAAATTAATCGCATGGATAGCACCGAAGGAAGACAGGAACACCGTTCCTCTGCCACTGATTTCTACAATGAAGAAGCCTTCACCGGAGAAGAGCCCTCTGGTTAAATTCTGCATTTTGGTATTTACTTGAATGCCTTCAGTTCCGGCGAGAAATCCGTCTTTTTGAACTAACAGTTTATACGATCCGTCTAATTCTATCGCCTGAATATCGCCGAGTGAGCCAGGTGACAGCAATACCTCACTTTGACCACGGGTCGCTCTAAGTTCTTGAAAGAAGAATTTCTCACCGCTCAGCATTCTCCCGAGACCGCGCATTAAACCACCATCCACGGTTCCTTTTAATTCTACGTTAGGTGACATCGCGACCATTGCGCCCATTTCAGCCTTTACGCTTTCACCGGGATTTAGTTGGACCTTTAACATAGCAAAAGCACCTTCATACAAAACCTGGTAATTCATCCTTTAAACCTCCGCATCTATTTAGATAAGATAGAATACTAGCTTTGCTCTAAGTGTAACGGAATTCTTGCTTCGCTCATAGTCTGGAATATGTTAAAATGAAGTTGTCTTATAGATGTAAGATCAATAATCATTCACCCATGAATAGGAGAGTGGTGTCACATGGCACGAACCAAGACACAAAAAGCCTTGCGTAAGGCAGAGCGCTCCGGAGCCTGGTGCGCAGCACAGAGTCGTAGATCGAATAGTGATTATGGAGCCATTTCACAGCATGTACGGTTAACACCAAGCAAGCAGGAACAATTGAATAAGAATAGATATAAGGGGCAGATCTTCCAAGATGATGCTCCTTTTTTATTGGCTATTTGATAAGAGGACGTCGCTCAGCGTATAGTAATTGAAGAAATAATATATAGGAGATGTATCCCAGATGAAACAAAATAAATATGACGATTCGAATTTCTTCTCAGCTTACCAACAAATGCCTCGATCTATCGGAGGGCTTGCAGCAGCAGGAGAATGGCATGTATTAAAGGCACTTCTTCCAGACTTACATAATAAAAGTGTGCTTGATCTAGGCTGCGGCTTCGGCTGGCATTGCCTATATGCCCGTGAGCAGCAGGCGAGTTCAGTTATAGGTGTGGATATCTCTGAAAAAATGCTGCAACAGGCGCGTGAAAAAACGAACGATCCTGCTATAACTTATATCCAGCTGCCGATTGAGGACATTGATTTTACGAGCGAGCAATTTGATGTGGTCCTCAGTTCATTGGCTTTCCACTATATTGAATCTTTTACAGCCATCTGCCGCAAAGTCCATGCGTTTCTTAAGCCTGGTGGGAGTTTTATTTTTTCAGTGGAGCATCCTATCTTTACTTCACGGGAAGAGCAAGACTGGTATACCGATGAACAAGGTAACCACCTGCATTGGCCCGTAGATCATTATCAATCAGAAGGACTTCGTGAAACTAAATTCTTAACAGAAAATGTGATTAAATACCATCGCACGATTTCCACCTACTTTAATGACCTGATTGAAGCTGGCTTTACTATTAAAGCGGTTAAAGAACCAAAGCCTTTAGAAGAAATGAGTAATGATCCATGGATGAAGGATGAGGAGCGTAGACCGATGTTCCTGATCATTTCGGCTGTAAAAGAATAATTTCATTCTCATGTTTCTTCATTTACACCTGTTCTCTGCTGTGCACACGATATTCTCTTGGTGACATACCAAAACGGCTTCGGAAGACGCGGTGAAAATAGGTATAGTTCGCAAAACCACAAGTTTCTGCTACTTGCTCCAGCGGCATGGGACTGAAGGTTATCCGTTCTCTGGCCATTTCCAGTCGGACATCGTTTACATATTTAATAATACTGGTCCCAAAGGCTTCTTTAAATAAATGAACGGCTCGCGAGACGGATATACCCACAAAACCTGCTACATCCTCCAATAGAAAGGGTACGGTTGCGTGCTCCTCAACATATTGCTTCATTCGGTATGCCAAATAACCTTTTGGAGTAATTGCTGGCTGGTCTGTAATTAGCCGGTCGATTTCCATACATAGAATTTGCAGATAGCAGGCAGATATTTCTGGAGAGAAGTCGGAAAGTCGACGGTGCTCCAGAATTAACTGGCGAAACAAGCCAAGAAAATTCTCACTAAGCGGCACACTTAGGCGAGTGGGTCTTTGTGAACGTTGCCACCATTCATCAATCCATGTTCCCCCACAAAAAATATGATAATCTCCGCTTTCAATTCGTGGCTTGCCTACAGGGTACTCTTCTTTATCTATGATCAAATAGTAAGGATCATTTGGAGCGAATAACATAATATCCCCGCTTTCCACAGGTGACATCACACCATCGATCAATGCACGGCTTCTTCCTTCCGTTTGCAGACGTATAAGAAAGTTCTGGTTCCCTTGACTTTGAGACATATGAAAAGGCTTGCGATGAAAAGAAAATCCGGCTGATAATACGTGACAGGTAGCAGAATGAGTCATAGGTCCTCCTAGGTGTATTGAAATGATAAGCAGATTGTTCATGTTTTAATCATATTCTTCATTTTAATATATACGCTTTCATATTACTATGTAGCTAAGCAATAAAGAAAGAAATCGACCATCAACGCTAGAAACAGTCGGTATTAGCTGTGCTTACAAGAATGACAGTTTAAGGAAACTGATGAGAATCAGATTAGTCAATTCTGTTACAGCATTATTGTTCAAGTGATTATCACTACAGAAAGCTAACTTTAAATCCAATTGGAGTGATTCGAAAATGCTGAAGATAGGCCTGCAATTGTATACGCTCAGAGAAGAACTGGAACAGGATTTTGAAGGGACACTGCGTAAAGTGGCAGCCCTTGGTTATAAAGGCGTGGAGTTTTTCCATTACTTCGGCCGTAGCGCAGCAGAAGTCAAACAACTGCTTGATGAACTAGGATTAGTTGCGCTGGGCGCACACCGTCCCTATGACGCGTTGTTAAATGATACAGAGGCAGAGATTGCGTACAACCTAGAGATTGGAAATCATAATCTGATTGTGCCGTATCTGTCAGAAGAACAACGTAACTATGAAGAAGTTGCTGCGAATCTGAAGATCATTGGAGAAAAGTGCAAGGCGCGTGGAGCGGTTCTTTTGTACCATAATCATGACTTTGAGCTAACTGATCGATATGGTGACCGTACAGCGTTTGACGGTTTGTTTGAAGAAGTGCCAGCTGATTTGCTGCAAGTTGAAATGGATACATGCTGGGTACATCACGCAGGTTATGATGCCGTAGAATATATCAACAAATACGCTGGCCGGTTGCCGATCATCCATCTGAAAGATTTGAAGAAACATGAGGATGGTTCACCAGAAACGGTTGTTCTAGGCGAAGGAGAAGTAAACCTTACAGCAATTCTTGATGCGGCTGTACAGGCAAAGGTAGAGTGGGCGGTAGTGGAGCAGGATTATTGCAGCCGTTCACCATTAGAAAGTGTAGAAGATAGTTTGAAATGGGTAAAAGCATACGCTAATCAAGGGGGAAATGTTCATGTCTAAAAAGTTGAGAATTGCTATTGTCGGTTGCGGTGGAATTGCTAATGGAAAACATATGCCAAGTTTGTCACGTCAAGCAGATGCTGAAATGGTAGCCTTCTGTGATATCGTCGAAGAACGTGCACAGGAAGCAGCAAAAACCTATGGTGCTGAAGGCGCGGCTGTATATACAGATTATCAAGAGCTTTTGAAAGCCGGAGGATTCGATATCGTGCATGTATGTACACCGAATGACAGTCACTCCGTGATCACAATCGCAGCATTGGAAGCTGGCAATCATGTAATGTGTGAGAAGCCTATGGCGAAGACTACAGCTCAAGCACAGGAAATGTTAGAGGCTGCTAAACGTACAGGCATGAAATTGTCTGTAGCTTATCAAAACCGTTATCGTGCGGATAGTGAATACCTTAAAGACGTTTGCGAAAACGGTGAGCTTGGTGAAATCTATTATGCAAAAGCGATCGCAGTACGTCGTCGTGCGGTTCCTACATGGGGCGTATTCCTGGATGAAGAAAAGCAAGGTGGGGGTCCACTGATCGATATCGGTACGCATGCGCTTGATCTAACATTATGGATGATGGACAATTATAAACCGCGTAGTGTTATGGGCTCGACTTTTCATAAGCTAGGTAACCGTAAAAACGGCGGAAATGCCTTTGGTCCATGGGACCCTGAACAATTTAAAGTAGAAGATTCAGCATTTGGATTTATTACCATGGAAAATGGTGCTACAATTGTACTGGAATCAAGCTGGGCTCTTAATGTATCGGAATTTGGAGAAGCGAAGACGCTCCTCGCAGGTACAGAGGGTGGCGCAGATATGAAGGACGGGTTACGCTTAAATGGTGACCGTGGTGGCCGTCTATACGAGACTAAAATTGACTTGTCCGCAGGGGGAGTAGCTTTCTTTAACGGAGGACAAGAGAGTGAATCCGATCGTGAAGCTCGCTTGTGGCTTGAGGCAGTTAGGGAAGATAAAGAACCAGTAGTTAAACCTGAACAAGCCCTTGTCGTTACCCAAATTTTGGAGGCTATTTACGAATCTTCCCGTACAGGTCGTGCTGTGTATTTTGACGGAACATCAGATAACTAAACGAGAAGCAGGTGTGAAGTTCATGAGTTCAAACAGACATTCTGTAGTCATTGTTGGTTTTGGAGGAATGGGAAGTTATCACGCAGGATTGATAAAAGAGACCTCTACCTTAATCGTAGTTGGAACGTACGATGTGCTTGAAGCACGTCGTACCAATTCCAACGACGCTGGCTACAAGGCGTACCAAAGTTATGAAGAAGTATTGGCAGATTCTTCGGTCGAAATTATTCTAATTGCCACACCGAACGATGTGCACAAAGAAATTGCGATTCGTGCATTACAAGCTGGCAAACATGTCATTTGTGAGAAGCCAGTTACTCTATCGAAGGTTGAATTTCAAGAAATACTGGCAGCCGCTGATGAAGCTGGACGTGTGTTTATGGTGCATCAGAACAGACGTTGGGATGAAGATTTTTTAACCATCAAAAAAATGTACGATGAGGAGACGATTGGATCCCTATTCCAGATCGAATCCCGCGTGCATGGAGCGAACGGAATTCCTGGAGACTGGCGTCATGTTAAGGCACAAGGCGGAGGGATGCTGCTGGATTGGGGCGTTCACTTATTGGACCAGCTATTATTCATGATTGATAGCAAAATCACCAGTGTGAGCAGTAGTCTAAGCTTTATTTTAGGAAACGATGTCGATGACGGCTTTGAAGCTATTCTGCAATTTGAGAATGGAATTAAAGCGATCGTAGAGGTTGGGACGACTAACTTTATTACATTGCCAAGATGGTATGTGAAGGGTATCGAAGGCACTGGAATTATTGAAGACTGGTCATTAACCGGAAGATTGGTTACAAGAAATAACGCAGGTGAAAAAATCGAACCGAAGCCGATTCGTGCAGGTGTAGGACTAACTAAAACTATGGCACCTCCATCGGAGGGGGCAACGATCACTGAGGAATTACCTCAGCCGTCGGAGTTAAGCTCTAGCTTTTATGATAATTTCGCTGCTGTCATTGAGGGTACTGCAGAACCTATCGTTAAGAACGCTGAGGTTATGCGGGTACAGAATTTGATTGAAGTTATTTTTGAAGCTGCTGAGAGTAATCAAGTGGTGAAGAATTTTGATATCTACGGTAAATAATAAGTAAACTATTTCCAAGAGGAGGTGGCCTACAATGAAACTTGGAGTATTTATGGTCTTGTTTGGAGGTCGTAAGCTGGAGGATGCTCTTGATTATGTAGTATCCAAAGGGCTAAAGGCGGTAGAAATCGGTACGGGAGGCAATCCTGGCAACAGCCACTGCGACCCTAAAATGCTGCTGGAGAATGAAACAGCCTTACAAGAATTCAAACATGCTGTGGAATCTCGCGGACTTACAATCAGTGCTTTGAGCTGCCACGGTAACCCATTGCACCCGCAAAAAGAACTTGCTCAAAAGGATCATGAGGATTTCGTAAACTCGGTCAAATTGGCGCAGAAGCTAGGGGTTCCGGTTGTGAATACCTTCTCTGGATGTCCTGGAGATCATGAGGGTGCTAAATATCCGAACTGGCCTGTAGCTCCATGGCCAAATGATTATCAAGAAATTCTGGACTGGCAATGGGAGAACAAGGTTATTCCTTATTGGAAAGAATGGGGTGCCTTTGCCGCTCAGCACGATGTAAAGGTAGGTCTTGAGCTGCATGGCGGATTCTCTGTACACACACCAGGTACTTTGCTGCGGCTGAGAGAAGCAGCAGGTGAAGTGATCGGTGCGAACCTTGATCCGAGTCACATGTGGTGGCAAGGAATTGATCCTGTGCAAGCGATTCATATTTTGGGACGCCAAGGTGCAATCCATCACTTCCATGCGAAGGATACCGTTATTGATCCTGTGAATGTCAACATGCACGGATTAACTGATATGCAGTCGTATACCAAGATGCTTGACCGTGCTTGGCAGTTCCGTTCTGTCGGTTTTGGACATGATCTTAAGACTTGGGCTGACATTATTAGTGCACTTCGTTTGGTTGGGTATGACTATGTGGTTAGTATCGAGCATGAAGATGGGCTGATGTCTATTGAAGAAGGTTTCTCCAAAGCTGTAAGTAACCTTCAACAAGTATTGATTGAGGAGCCACTGACAGAAATGTGGTGGGTTTAAACGAAATGGAGAGCTTCACGAAAGTTAAATTAAATGATGAACAGCTGGATATTTTGGTGAAAGCGGTTTTCGGTTCAGAAACTGCAGTTAACCTTAGTTCAGAACTTACCGGAGGCTTTTTTAATACAGCCTATGATTTGGAACTTAGCACTGGGAAATCTGTCATTCTAAAGGTTGCCCCTGCTGTAGAGACAGATACGTTAAGTTACGAGAAGAACATTATGCGAACTGAAGTGGAAGCTCTCCGAATGGTTGCAGATAAGGGTGTCGTGCCCGTGCCTGCCGTCTACCATTATGATGAAAGTCTGCTGCTCATTCCTATTCCGTATTTCTTTATGGAGAAGGTGGAGGGCCAGCCCTACAGTGATGTGAAGGAGAGTCTTTCACTTCCGGAGAGAGAGGCTATCGAAACTGAGCTGGGGCGTTACAATTGCATAATCAATGAGATACGCGGAGAACGTTTTGGCATTTTTGGAACGGATTCAGAGGAGCCAAGAGCCTCGTGGAGAGAGACCTTTTCATGCCTGATGGAAAGTGTACTTGCTGATGCCAAGAGGCTGAATGCACAGCTCCCTGCGTCCTATGAAGAGATTATGCAGGAGGTTTCCAAGTATCTCCCTGCATTAGATGCTGTAACCGAGCCACGACTGGTGCATTGGGATTTATGGAATGGGAATGTATTTGTGAAGGATGGAGTCATCGTATCGCTGATTGACTGGGAGAGAGCCCTGTGGGGCGATGTGCTGATGGAGTATTATTTTAGGCATTTTGAGAATTCTGCCAGTTTCTATAAGGGGTACGGAACAACCTACGACAGTCCAAACGAGATTCAGCGGAAGAAGCTTTATGATCTTTATCTTGATCTTATTCTTGCTATTGAATGTTATTCACGCAAATATGCAGACGAAGGTTATGTCCGTTGGACGCACGATAACTTGACTGAGGGTTGGAACCGTTTCAAAGGCAGCAGTGAATGAAGGTTATAGGTGTAAAAAATGACGTGCGAAAGCACGTCATTTTCCTGTATCTAATTAGATTGGAGGATTACCATGCAGCCGTTAAAAATACCGAGAGAACATAAGCTTCAGATTACAGCCAGTATTCAAGAATATTTTGATACAGAGCTGTCTAACGAAATTGGTCAATTAGCCAGCGAGAACCTTCTCGATTTTATGCTCAAAGAACTTTCGCCTTATATTTACAATCAAGCGTTGGCAGATGCACGAAAAATGATTGAGCAAAAGATGATATCTCTGGAAGAGGAAATGTATGCTCTCGAACAACCCTTATCCTCAGGCAGAAGATAATCCAAAAACACGATAAATTTTAACGCAGATTTATAACAGTTACGTCTGGATCAGTATCAGCTTCGTAATCTACACCTTCAGTCTCGAAGCCAAATAGCTGGAAGAATTCCTGTTTATAGCTATGCAGATCCGTTAGGTCGTAGATATTGTCTGAAGTAAGCTGGTCCCAGATTTCGATAACTTCTTGCTGGACTGCCGGAGACAATTCCCAATCATCTATACGGATACGACCTTCTTCATCCACAGGAGTTCCTTTCGCTGCATAGAGATGTTCAGCAAACAACCGATAGGTCTGCTCAATACAACCTTCATGAAGACTGTGCTCTTTCATGACTTTGTAAAGGGCGGAAATATAGAGGGGCACTACAGGAATCGCCGAGCTGGACTGTGTGACAAGACCTTTTGTGACCGCTACATAAGCTCTACCGTGAGTAACAGATAACGCTTCGTTAAGTGTTCTCGCCGTAGCTTCAAGATGGTCTTTAGCAAGTCCAATGGTTCCCTGGCGATATACCGCTTGAGTAAGCTCTGATCCGATATACGAATAAGCAATAGTGGTTGCGTGATCTGCTAATACTCCGGCTTGCTGGAGTGCTTCTATCCATAGCTGCCAATCATCACCGCCCATCACCCGTACGGTATCATGAACTTCCTTATCGGTCGCGGGTTCAATGGAGATTTGACTTACCTCACCGGTGTGAAAATTTACAGTTTTGTTGGTAAAGGTGTCGCCAATAGGTTTGAGAACAGAGTTATATACTTCACCTGTCTCCGGATCTGTACGGCGCCCAGAAGCAACACTGTAGATGACCAAATCGACTTGTCCTAATTCGCTGCGGATCAGCTGGATAGTTTTTTCTTTGGTCTCTTTGGAGTATGCATCTCCGGTAACGCTGTAGGATTGCAGGCCAGCAGACTCCGCAAGTTGTTCGAAGGCTGCAGAATTGTACCACCCAGCAGAGGCTGTACGGGTTCCATTGCTGCTGCTCGGCCGATATACGCCTACTGTGCTGGCTCCAGCCCCAAAGGCGGCTGTAATCCGTGAGGCGAGGCCGTAGCCTGTGGATGCGCCAATGACTAGCACCTTCTGTGGTCCTTTGATCTCGGGTTGTGCCTTAATATACTCAATTTGCCGCTCGACTTGACGAGCGCAGCCTTGCGGATGTGCGGTTGTACATATAAAGCCACGTGTTCTAGGTTTTATGATCATAATAATAGTTTCCTCTCTTTCATGAAAAGCAGCTAATGATACGTGTTATTTCTAATTTTAACAATTTTCATTCCAATGGAGAAGGATTGTTTATATTTCTTGTATCTAATACAATAAATCCTGGGCTTTTAAAAGGTTGGATTTTTGCATTTTTACTTAACTCTGTATGGTGGTGAAGTCTTGGAAAGTCAGACTAAAACAAAATTGACGGTTGAGCAGCAGGACATCCTGGTGGGTGCTGCTTTTGGAAGCCATGTGAAAATCATTCAAAGTACGGAATTGACGGGAGGTTATTTCAACGCAGCTTATGACCTTCTATTGTCAGATGGCAGGGCTACGATTCTTAAGATATCGCCATCTGATGAGACAGACACGCTAAGTTACGAGCACGATATCATGGCTACAGAGGTTGCGGCAATGCAGCTAATGAAGTCTAAAGGAACGGTACCTGTGCCTGAGGTATACGCTTATGATAACAGCAGAAATTTAATATCGAGTGACTTTTTTTTCATGGAGAAAATAATCGGCCAGCCCTATAATGAAATTAAGGAAGAGCTTAGTCCGCAGCAAAGAAGTTGTATTGAGGAAGAATTAGGTCGTTATAGCCGGATTATTAATGAAATTCAAGGGGATCATTTCGGATTATTTAATGTATCCTCGAAGATAAAGGGGACTTCTTGGCGGGAAACCTTTCAAAATTTAATTGGCAACCTCCTTGATGATGCTCGGCGATTAGATGCAAAGATGCCCATTCCTTTAGAAACGATTGAGGCGGAGATCAACAGCCGTATACATGTGATGGATGTGGTGACTGAGCCACGTTTAGTTCACTGGGATCTATGGGATGGGAATGTGTTTGTACGAGAGGGAAGCATTGTTGCTTTAATCGATTGGGAACGGGCGTTATGGGGCGATCACCTTATGGAATATTATTTTCGCTATATTGAGAATTCTGAGTATTTCTGTAGAGGTTATGGGGACAGCTTTGATAGCCCTAATGAATGTGCACGCAAAAAGCTCTACGACTTATATATCGATTTAATTTATTTCATTGAGTGTTATTCGCGTAAATACGATAGCCAAGGCCATTTCCAGTGGGCACATGATAATCTGCTGGAAGGTTGGGACCGTTTCATGGGTTAGGACATTTTCAGCAAGATCACAACATAAGAAGGTAAGGAGGCTGAGTAGGAGAAGGGAGAGGATTCACATGCTTGAGTGGCTAAGTGTACATATAGATATCGTAAGTTTGCTGTGGCTGTTGCCGATCCTATTTATGTTTCATGATTTTGAAGAAATATTAACGATTGAAGCATGGGGTGCAAAGTATAGAACCAAGTTAGAGGCTGCAATTCCTTCGTTTATGCGCAAGACATATCATTCGATGTTACAAATGACTACACGTAATTTTGCAATGGACGTATTATTCGTGTATATTTTGATAGTGACGGTAACTTGTATTGCAGTTTTCTTTTCTAATTATTTATTGTACCTGGCAGTGCTTGCGGTATTTTTCTTACATGTATTTACTCATCTAGGACAGACGATATATTTAAAGGTATATGCACCAGGGGTAGTTACAGCAGTACTAGTAGTTCTTCCCTATTCTCTTTATGCGTATTATCGACTATTGAATGACAACTTGGTATCCCTTGGAGATATCGGATGGTCTCTACTGTTAGTTCTTTTGCTGCTTCCGCCAATATTGTGGTTGTTAGTGAAGAATAGAGCTCGCATTAAACAGAACTAGTACATAAGGCTGCTGCTGACCATATCTTTTTCAGAAAAATCTTGACTAGAACCCTTAGAACTAGATAAAATAATACTTATTGCTTACAACTTGGTGAGAATCATTATCATAATTGACGAGGAAATGAGAGGGTGACAAGATGGAGCGCCTTTTAGAGGTAAAAGATCTAGCGATATCATTCAAAACACACGGTGGAGAAGTACAAGCGATCCGTGGTGTTAGCTTCCATGTAGATAAAGGTGAAACTCTAGCGATTGTTGGGGAATCCGGTTCCGGTAAAAGTGTAACTTCACAAGCGGTAATGAAGCTAGTTCCAACGCCGCCAGGAGAATATAAACGTGGACAAATTTTATTTGATGGACAAGATTTGATCGGTAAGACTGAAAAGCAAATGCAGAAGATTCGTGGTAAAGAGATCGGTATGATTTTTCAGGATCCGATGACTTCCTTGAACCCGATGATGAAGGTCGGCAGACAAATAACTGAAGTACTGCACAAACATGAGAAAATCTCCAAAGAAGCTGCAAATAAACGTGGGATTGAGCTGCTTACGCTAGTAGGTATTCCTTCACCAGAGCGCCGCTTCAATCAATATCCACATGAGTTCAGTGGCGGTATGCGTCAACGTGTCGTTATCGCAATGGCACTTGCAGCAAACCCAAAGCTTCTGATTGCGGATGAGCCAACTACAGCGCTCGACGTAACCATTCAGGCACAGATTCTTGACCTGATGAAGGAATTACAGAAGAAGATTGATACGGCGATTATTTTTATCACCCATGATCTTGGTGTTGTAGCAAGAATGGCGGATCGTGTAGCGGTAATGTATGCCGGACAAATTGTTGAAATGGGAACTGCAGAAGAGATCTTCTACGATCCAAGACATCCTTACACTTGGGGATTACTTGCATCCATGCCAAGTCTTGAGAGCAAAGGTTCTTTGCTTACCGCGATTCCTGGTACACCTCCAGATTTGATCAAACCGCCTAAGGGTGATGCCTTCGCACTTCGCAGCACCTATGCTATGCAAATCGATATGGAGAAAGAGCCTCCAATGTATAAGGTTTCGGATACCCATATGGTGAAATCTTGGCTAATGCATCCGATGGCTCCTAAGGTGGAACCACCAACAGTTGTTAAGAATAGACAACGTGTGCTTAAGAACGCTTATCCAGAGCCTGTTTTAGTGCAAGAAGGCGCTAAGTAAGCAACTTGTTTTAACTAAATAATAAGAGGAAACGTTAGGCCATTTAGTTGGCTTAGCGTTTTTTTTATTTTCTAAAATGTTCACTATTATTTAAATAAGTATGAATTAATACGAACTTAATTAAATAAAAGGGTTGACTATTTATCGTTTTCATCTCAAAATGAAAAGGCATACATAGGGGGTATAACGATGAAGAAGATAATTATTACTACTTTACTTAGTGTTTCATTATTAGCTGTAACCGCATGCAACAACGACACGGCTAACTCTGGCAACACAAACAGCGGACCTGAGCCTGTTCAGCCTGTCTTTAAAAATGTTTCTGTACATGATCCATCCATTATTTTGGCTGATAATAAGTACTATGTGTTTGGCTCTCATTTGGCTTCTGCTAAATCCGACGACCTGATGTCCTGGACTCAATTGTCCTCTGGAGTTGTTGATGGAAACGTACTCATCCCGAATGTCAAAGAGGAATTAAAAGAGGCCTTAACCTGGGGAAAGACGGACACCTTATGGGCTCCGGATGTCATTCAATTGGCGGATGGCAAATATTATATGTATTACAACGCTTGTAAAGGCGATTCCCCATTATCAGCACTCGGTATAGCCGTGTCAGACCATATTGAAGGACCTTATAAGAACAAAGGGATCTTTCTGAAGTCCGGTATGGTGGGCGCAGGGGATGACGGAGAAACTTATGATGCCACACAAAAGCCGAATGTTGTAGATCCGGATGTGTTCTTTGATAAAGAAGGCAGATTGTGGATGGTGTATGGTTCTTATTCTGGTGGTATTTTTATTATGGAACTGGATACAAGCACAGGATTCCCACTGCCAGACCAAGGTTATGGCAAAAAGCTTCTAGGCGCAAATCATGCGCGGATAGAAGCTCCCTATATGCTGTACAGTCCTGAGACGGATTACTACTATCTGTTCTTATCCTACGGAGGTCTGGCTGCAGATGGTGGATATAACATCCGTGTAGCTCGCTCGAAGACACCTGATGGACCTTTTGAAGATTCTGAGGGCCAGGATATGATCCATTCACAGGGCACAGCTGGCGTATTGTTTGATGATCCTGCTTATGCTCCTTACGGAGTTAAACTCATGGGGAATTTCGAATTCCTGAATAATGACGATGAGCTCCCAGTAAGTGGGGAAGGATATGTATCACCAGGACATAACTCCGCATTTTACGATGAAGAGACTGGCAAGTATTATTTGACCTTCCATACACGGTTCCCGAATCGTGGTGAAAAGCATGAGGTTAGAGTACATCAAATGTTCATGAACGCTGATGGCTGGCCGGTGGTCGCACCACACCGTTATGGCGGCGAGACCATTGATAAATATACGAAAGAGCAAATCGCAGGCGAATACAAATATGTAAATCATAATAAAGAGATTACGGCTGATATCGTGCAATCAGAGCTAATTCAATTGACGAAGAGTGGTAAAATCAAAGGCGCGGTTAAGGGCAAGTGGAAGCTTATCGACGATCATACTGCAGAGTTAACGATAGGTGGTTCTAATTATAAGGGTGTGTTCCTGAAAGAGTGGAATGAAGCTACAGCCAGTAATGTTATGACGTTCACCGCGGTTTCTAATGAAGGGATCTCTATCTGGGGAAGTCATGTATCACCTTCGGAATAAGATAGTTTAAAAGGATTAACAGCAGAAGGGGTTTCAACTAGTCATGTGTAATGGCTAAGTTGAAACCCCTTTTATAATGTAAGATTAGTCTACGAACTTTCGGATCACAATAACAGCATTATGGCCGCCGAAGCCAAATGAATTGGAGATGCCTATTTCGAGATTAGCTTTTCGTGCATTGTTAGGTACGTAATCCAAATCACAGATGGAATCAGGCGTGTCCTGATTGATGGTAGGAGGAATGATCCCTTCTTGGATACTCTTAACTAACGCAATGGCTTCTAAGCCGCCAGCGGCCCCCAAAGCATGTCCAGTCATGGACTTATTAGCGGTTACGGGGATGTGGTACGCATGCTCGCCAAATAATTTTTTAATCGCTAGTGTTTCAGAGTGGTCTCCTACTACTGTACTTGTCGCGTGTGCGCTGATTATATCTACATTGTGAGGCTGGAGATTAGCTTCATTTAGCGCTAACTTCATAGCTTGATAGGCACCAATTCCCTCTGGATGAGTGGCAACCATATGATAAGCATCAGAGCTAGCACCATACCCGATCACTTCGCCGTGAATCTTGGCGTTTCTACGCTGAGCATGGGAGAGTGACTCTAGAATGACTATGCCGCCGCCTTCACCGATTACAAAGCCATCCCGTTCTCCATCGAAAGGACGACTCGCTTTCGTAGGCTCCTCATTTCGTGTAGATAAAGAGGTGGCATTCCCAAAGCTGGCCAGCGAGATGCCAGTAATAGCAGCTTCAGAACCCCCGGCTATAACGATGTCCGCACCGCCATAACGAATTAAACGGAAAGCCTCGCCAATCGCAGTATTGCCAATAGAACAAGCTGTTACTGGAGACATGGTCGGGCCGAGAGCTCCAAATTTAATGCTGATCATTGCCGCAGCCATATTGGAGATCATCATGGGAATTAAGGTAGGGCTAACTCGATCAGGACCACGATCCTTCAGGACCGTACCTTGATCCATCAAGGTCTGAATTCCTCCAACGCCAGATCCTACATAAACGCCAAGTCTCTCCTTGTCAATCTTATCAAGCTGGAGACCAGAATGTTTCCAAGCCTCTTCAGTAGCTGCGAGGGCAAACTGACTGAATCTGTCCATTCGGCGTGCCTCTTTACGGCCAAATCTGCCCTCTGCATCGAAATCACGTACTTCGCCAGCAATCCTCGTCTTAAAACCTGTTGTATCAAATGAAGTAATCGGGGATATACCCGACTCACCAGAAATTAGCCGATCCCAAAATTGCCCGATTGTATTCCCAAGTGGTGAGATTAAGCCCATGCCTGTAATCACTACGCGTTCCATAATGAACCTCCTCAGCTAGTGTATACTAGTATTTTTTCATTTTACTTATCCTATTACAAGTTATCGTTTATCCTAGTATAATTTGTACTATACTAAAGGAACAGGAATCCCAAAGTGGAGGTAGCTTATGGCTAATCAAACAAGATTACAAGCATTATCCGATTTTTTGAAAGCACGTCGTGCGGCCATTTCACCAAGCTCTGTAGGCTTGCCGGAAGGCACACGCAGAAGGACGCCAGGACTCCGCAGGGAAGAGGTTGCACAGCTTGCAGGGGTAAGCAGCACCTGGTATACGTGGCTTGAACAAGGCAGAGATATAAAAGTCTCGTCATCTGTTTTGGACTGTATTGCCACTGCACTTAGGCTGACTAAAGACGAGCGGAAGTATCTTTTTGCACTGGCTTTAGAAACTGGAACCGGCACCACACCCTATCCGCAAGATGAATCTTCTGTAATTAGTCCTTCGCTGCAGAAAATTTTACAGGAACTCAAATATTGTCCTACGATAATTTCTGATAGACGTTGCGGGATCGTCGGTTGGAATGATGCTGCCGCGCATGTTTTTCTTGATTTCTCAAAGCTGCCCATCGAAGAGCGGAATATGATCCGATTGTTATTTGTTCGTAAGGAGTTCAGACGCTTAGCGGTGAATTGGGAACAGTTCGTCAGCGGTTATCTTTCTATCTTCAGAGCGTATTACGGACAGTATGTAGAGGATTATTGGTATGATGAATTTATAGAGGAATTGAAAGAATTGCATCCGGCTTTTAATGAGATGTGGGAGCAGAGTCGGGTTAGTTCGGCCCCGGATGTGTTACTAGAATTCAGACATGCCAAGGCGGGGAAAATGTTATTTCATCTTACCTCTTTGCAGGTTCATGGCAGTGCCGATTTACGGTGCAGCATCTATACTCCTGCGGGAGATTCGAATACTGAAACCAAGCTAAAGCAGCTTATGGAGCAGCATACAATAGAAGGATTAAGCTAGATTCACATAGAGAAGCATCCCTAGCTGAACTTCCAGCTAGAGATGCTTAATACTACACTATTAGAAATCTGATGTTGAAATTTCAATAGTTCCGAATGTGGTGCCAGCAGGAGTGCTTAAGAGTGCAGCTACCAAAAGGGCATGAACTGCAAGCGTAAGGCTATTGAACGCTGGAATCGTGTATGTGATAACTGGAGCATTCACACGAGTGATTACTAAATCTACTGGGAAGTTGGAGTTATTGTTCACAGTAACAGCAGCGTTAATACCACCTGCAAGGTTTTCATAATAAGATTTACCAATGACAGGGGCTAAATTGAAATATTGAATCGGTAATACGATGGCCATAGTAACGACCTCCTTTTCGTTTGATAGGATATTCTATGTTGAAAATCTATTAATGCTAGAGCGAATGCCATGGTGAATTAGCACTTTTTAATAGAAAAAACCGGGGATGTCCTATAGCCACTTAGAAAGCGGCTGGGAAATCCCCGGTTTATTTACGTACGCTTATTCCGTTTTTTTACGATAAATCAGATACAGTATCAATCCGAATAGCATGCCGACAAATGACATTGCGGAGATCGTTAAGTAAAGAGCTTTACCCCCAAAGGCATCATATAATGCCCCACCAGCATAAGAAGCCAGGATACCTGATACACCGAAGAACAACAGTGCAAGTACGGTCTGGCCTGTAGCACGCCATTCCTCGGGTACAATACTGTACAGGTATTGAATAGCAGCCGAGTAGAACACAGGGAAGGTAAGAATTTGCAGAATCTGCAAATAGGCTAATAAGTGTGGATCAGTGATCCAAGCTGAAATAAAGAAACGAAGGAAATAGAAGCCTCCGGAAATCGATATGATGATCAGTTCTTTTCCTTTACGCAACCACCAGAAGCTTAATGCAAAGACAATGATTTCACTTATTGCCGCGAGGAAAAACGATTGGCCTACCAATTGAGGACTGCCACCAAGCTCACGAATATAAACTCCAATAAATGTATCGTTCATTCGTGCGGGTACAGAGCTAATAAATATGAGCACCAGAAACATCAATGTCTTTTTGTTGCCAAAAAAGTGCTTGAGACTATCCAGCGTGACCGGTTTACCTGTGACGGGGGCATCTGGCATGTTCCAGCTTACTATAAAGCTTATAAGGCAAATGGCAACAAACAGAAGAGCTATACCATGAGAGCCGAAAAAGCCGAGCACATAGCCAGTAATCAAAGCCATTACACCATAACCTAGCGCACCATATGTACGGATAGAACCATAGCTAATTCCAGCCGCCTCAGAGACTCGGAAATTCAAGCTTTCTGTCAGCGGATCAATGGGCATCAAGAAGAAATACAGCAGCATAGCAAAAAGAATGAGAACAGCATAACTGCTGGAATCGAACAAAAAGTATCCGGTCACCGCTGAGCATAACAGCAGAGCTAACAGCACTTTGCGGATGGTTTTTGTTTTATCACTAATCATCCCCCATAAAGGTTGAGCAATGATGGTAACAAAACCACCAGTTCCAATAATGAAGCCGATTTGCGATGGGCTTAGACCTTGTTCACTTAGATAGACTGGCAGAAAGGGAATAAACATGGCCAGCAGAGCAAAATACAAAAAGTTAAACCCTCGTAAAAGATTTGGTGCATTCATAAGTTTTTTTACCTCACGTGTTAGAAAATTTGTATAGAGTCAATTTTGCTATTGTATCATGGATAGTAAATGATTAGGATATAAATCTATTCGCGGAATTGCTCAAGATGACCCTAATCCTCTATAAATTTCTGGTCGTTATATGATAAACTGGTTACTATCAAAGCAAAATGCAAGGAGAAACGTTAATGATAAAGTTGGTATCATGGAATGTGAATGGCCTTCGGGCCTGTGTGAAAAAAGGGTTTGATGAATATTTTAAGGAAGTAGAAGCAGATATTTTCTGTGTTCAGGAGACAAAGCTGCAAGAAGGGCAGATTGTTCTGGAACAGGGTGAAGAATACAATCAATATTGGAATTATGCAGTGAAAAAAGGGTATTCAGGCACAGCTATATTCACCAAAATCAAGCCGATCTCTGCGAGATACGGAATGGAAGAGGATGAAGAAGCGGAAGGCCGGATTATTACGCTGGAGTTCGAACATTTTTATCTAGTGAATGTGTATACACCAAATGCCAAACGAGATCTGGCTAGATTGGATTACAGAATGGAATGGGAGGACCGCTTCCGCAATTACCTTCTGGAACTGGACAAGCTAAAACCAGTCGTTGTATGCGGCGATATGAACGTAGCCCATCAGGATATTGATATCAAAAATGCTAAAGCTAACCGCGGAAACTCTGGCTTTACCGATGAAGAAAGAGGGAAAATGAGTACGCTGCTGGAGTCCGGCTTCATAGATACCTTTAGATATTTTCATCCAGAGCTTGAAGGCGTTTATTCATGGTGGTCTTATATGCCGAAGGTGAGAGAACGGAATGTAGGCTGGCGGATTGATTATTTCCTAGCTTCTTCTAGACTTGCACCTAATCTGCTGGATGCCCAAATTGATTGCCACATTATGGGGAGCGATCATTGCCCGGTCATCCTCAAGCTTGCTGATTTCACTGACTAGGATCGAATATTTAAAAGGCCGCTAAGTCTCTTTAAAGGACGAAGCGGCCTTTTTTATTCATTAAGAATTATAGTCTGCCAATGATCTCAGGGAATTCAGTCGGTCCCATATTCACATTAAACTTTTGTTTAAGAATTAGCTGCTTCTCTAGTAAGATTATTTCAAGAGTTATGCAAAAAGGCATTTCAATAAACAATAAAGTGAGCTGCAGCTGATCATCAGCAACCCAAGTAAAGCTGGACATGATTCGGTTCAAGGAAGCATCAATGATCTGTGCGAAGCTTTCGAGCCATTCCCCTCGACCAAGACAGATCACAGAATCCTCTCCAGTCTTAAATTGTAAAGTAACTGCAGCTTCGTTGTTATTGAAAGAGATAGAGAAGGTGTCCAAGGCAAATTGGTTGTCATCGAGCTTATAGGTTAAGCTGTTTATTCGTTCTTCTTGTGATGAAGATGGCTGCAGTTGTGGCGGTTGGATAGATAAATACTTTAATTGTTCAACCAAGTGGGCAGAAGCAGCAGGCTCTAATGGCAAGGGTGCTTGCTCCATCGCGGGAAGCAGATGTTCCCACACAGCATTCAACATTCCTTGTATACTGTCTGATGCAGCAGTAGTAATAATTACGGCATCTTGCTCCGGAAGCACGACACAGAGTTGACCGAAGGCGCCATCTGCCCGGTAGGCACCGTGCTGGCATTGCCAGAACTGATACCCATATCCCATTGCCCAGTCATGATCGCCTTCGCCATTGGAAATATGTTTGGAAGTAGCCTCATTAATCCACTTTTCAGGCAGAACCCGTTGATTATTCCAGATTCCTTTTTGTAAGTATAGCTGGCCGAATTTAGCGATATCCTCGGTTGTAATGTTTAAGCCAAATCCCCCTGTGTTAATTCCGCGTGGACAAGACTCCCACGTTGCGCCGTGAATGCCTAGAGGAACGAAGAGGCGTGGTTCTAAATATTCTAGCAGTGTTTGGCCAGTAACCCGTTGAAGGATCGCGGCCAGCATGTAAGTAGCACCGGTATTATATAGGAAATGTGTACCTGGTTGTTTCTCGACCGGGACGGAGAAGAAAGCTTTCACCCAATTCCCGTCTGCACTTTTGCGAAGTGTGTCCATAGTATCCACGACATGCCCGGTACCCATCATCAATAGATGTCTGATTGTCATATTGGTTAGATTGTCTGTGATTGGATCAGGAGCATCTTCAGGGAAAAAGGATAGGACAGAATCATCAAGGGTGACGAGTTTCTCTGTAACAGCAAACCCGATTGCGGTTGAGGTGAAACTTTTGCTAAGTGAAAATAACATATGCGGAAGATCGGACCTGTAAGGGGCCCACCAGCCTTCAGAGACCACATAACCATGTCGAAGTAGCATAAAGCTGTGCAGGCCTAAATTTTGTTCCTCTACTGCACTAATAAAGCGGGATATTGCGGTTGATGAAATGCCCTGTTCTTCTGGAAGACTTCTAGATAACCGCAAGCTGCTTGTAGTTTCCATACGCTCATCTCCTAAATTTTGAGAATGCTCACCTCCTAATTCTATAATAATTTCCAATGTTAAAATACCCTTTAAAAAATAACTAGTTTAGCTTTCTACAGGGCTGTTGCGGGATACATCAGATTGGAGCCGTTTCTCTGGCCAAGAAATAACATGAGAAGTTTGACTTAGTTTCTCATATATTAGCTGAGTTTCTTTTTTGAATATACTAATGACTAAATGAATAAAGAAAGCCAAGTCTATCAATAGAACAAACAGATGAATAAGCATATTCCATACGGAGGAAAGATGCCCTAGAAGGGCGGAATCAAGCAAAAGAGCGTGAATCCCAAGCAGCAACCAATATAGCAGGCCATATCTGAGCATCAGAGCCCAGAAAAAAGCATGATTCCCGCTGCTCTTCACCCGAATCCGCACCATCCATTTCCCTAAGGTCCGTCCGCCCGTGAGAGCCGGAACAAGCATGAAGTAAATACCAGTTACAATCCAGAAGGCAGCTTTTATATCGAATCCGAAGAGTACCCCAAACCCGATGCTCCACACCATACTATCGATTAGAAAAGCTATTCCTCTGCGGGTATAGGAGACTCTTTTGGCAGAGCGGTCAATGTTTGTATCCAGTTGTTCTATACGTGGCAATAGCCCGGAGATCCAAATGGAAATTCGAAATCCAAAGATTCCTCCGATTGTGTTGGTAATGAGATCATCGACATCAAAAAGACGGTAAGGATGATCGAAGAAACCGTAAATCCCTGTAATCTGCGTGATCTCAAAGGACAGGGAAAAGGCAAAGGATAGTAGAATGCACACGACCCAGCGTGTACGAAAATAATAGCCCAGAAACATTCCAAACGGTACGGTTAATGCAACGTTAAAAATGACCTGTAAAAATGCAGGCTCACGCAGTAATGACCAGTAGGTCGAGATTTGATCAGGGATGATCGACGATCCATCCACAATATCCTGAATAAATTGAAGGGGAATGAATTGGACGATACTCCCAGAAGGTGCAGCATTGTGCCGGGAGGATGGAAAAGGAAGCAAGACTAGAAAATAAGCGTTCATCAGATAGAGCAGCAGCAGATATAGGATTAAAGCTCTAAGCTTATGTATATAGCCATGTCTGCGGTATTGTACGATAAGAAAAGGAAGTGTGAAGAACAGCGCTGCTATTGGAAACATCATGAACGCATACGAAATTGGAAATAAGTACGAATGAAACATAAGTCACCTGCCGTGGAATTGTTTTTATAAGGAATTTGACTCTACTTGGAAATTAGCTATCCCCGGCTCATTATAAGTTTTTATGATAGGGAACTCAACTAATTTATCGAACGTTTTCGGCATACATATGTCTATGAAGGAGCGTGAAGTGGATGGAGAAAAAGGTTCAGCAGTATTATCGGCTCAAGCAAAAGCAAAAAGATATTGAAAAAGAATTGGCCGAGCTTCGTCAGGATATTTTAAATTATTGTAGTGAGCAGGAAACCACCGAGACTGAAATTGGCAGCTATAAAGTGAAGCTGGTCGTGCAAAACCGCAAAGAATATGATGATGCAAAGTTATATGAGACCTTATCGGACCCTGAAGTGTGGCGTTTGCTCTCCAAATCAGATCCGGCAAAGGTGGCAAGCTTGACCAAGTTGAATGTAATTTCAGAGGATAAAATCATGCATACTTATGCTTTGAAGACCGTAACACTGCTACAGGTGGATAAAAAATAGTGATTCAAGTGAGCGGTTCCTTGTGGGAGCCGCTTTATTTGGCTGATAACTGTCCAGATTAAGGAAATATGTTACAGTATTAGGGTAGAAGGGAGGCTGAATAGTGAAAAAAATAATCATCGGAGGCGTCATGGGCTTAACGATTTTACTTTTTTTCTTCTTTATTTTGCAGCATAATAATCAATCACTTGAGGTGAAACCGGAAGTTCTGTTCCCAACAGCGGAATACAGGGTGACTGATAGTAGTGCTCCAGGATTACCTATGCTTATAACTGCTGAAGGGGCGAATGTTATTAAGATACAGGTTACGTCCGGCAATTTATTGTTATGGAACCCCCCTGACTACAAGGTGCATAACAAAGGTCTTGAGCTGAAAATCAAATCTGGAGATCAAATTTATTGGAGTCCAATGGATGGAAATAATAAACAAATAGATGAGCCTCAGGATACCAAGATCATAGTGATTGCTTACCATAATGATAAGCAGATCGGAATGTCCAACGTAGAGATTCATAAGAATGATCTAGGTGTCTATACAGGGGAAATACCTGAAGTGAAGTAACTGAGAATCTAAATCGAATCGCAACTATCCTCGTTTTGCGTTAAAATAAGAAGTGAAGCTGACCGAGTGCTTATAGCAACCCTAGAGATGGAGGAAGAGAATTCATGAAAGATTTTGAAGTAATGCTGGAGAAATACGCGAACCTAGTTGTAAAAGTAGGAGTAAATGTACAGCCTGGACAAGTCCTTATGGTACATGCACCGATAGAAACCGCAGAACTTACTCGCTTGATTGTAGCGAAAGCCTATGAAGCGGGAGCTAAATATGTAATTGTTGACTGGGACGATGAAGCAACTACACGGATCCGTTATGAAAAAGCCCCAGAGGATTCTTTCGATTACTATCCACAGTGGCAGGCTGAGATGATGGAGAAATTCGCGGAAGAAAATGGTGCCATCTTACATATTAAAGTACCTGATCCGGAACTGTTTAATGGCATTGATTCTTCTAAGGTATCTAGAGCAGTCAAAGCAGCAGCTATTGCTCGCAAGAACTACTCCAAATATACTCGGAACAGCAAAATCAGCTGGTCTCTGGTCAAAGCGCCAACACGTGCTTGGGCGAACAAGGTTTTTGCCGATCTTCCTGAAGAAGAGCGGGTAGAGGCGATGTGGGAAGCTGTATTCCAGATGAATCGTGTGGGCAGCGATGATCCGGTAGCTGCTTGGAGAGAGCATATTGGTCAGTTGAAAGAAAGTCAGGATAGAATGAACGCTAAACGTTATAAAAGCCTGCATTACCGTGCTCCGGGAACGGATCTGCATGTAGAGCTTCCGGAAGGCCATTTATGGCGCGGGGGTGGCGGTGAGAATGATAAAGGTGTTTATTTTGTTGCTAATATGCCAACGGAAGAGATTTATTCCATGCCCCATCGTACTGGAGTGAATGGCACAGTTAGAAGCACGCTCCCTCTTAATTTGAATGGACGTTTAGTTGAAGGACTTTCATTCACTTTTGAAAAGGGGAAAGTCGTAGCTTATGAAGCTGAATCCGGACGCGAGCATTTAACCTCACTGCTGGCAACGGATGAAGGTGCATCTTATCTAGGAGAAGTAGCCTTAGTGCAGCATGATTCTCCAATCTCTCGCTTGAACCGCATTTTTTACAATACAGGGATTGATGAGAATGCCTCCTGCCATTTCGCGCTAGGAAGTGCTTATCCTGTAAATATTGAAGGCGGCACAAAGCTTACGAACGAAGAGCTTGTGGCTAGAGGAGCTAATGTCAGCTTAACTCATGTCGATTTTATGATCGGTTCAGCAGAGCTGGATATTGACGGAGAGCTGGCGGACGGCACGATTGAACCCGTATTCCGTAAGGGAAATTGGGTGTTGTAAGGAGAAGAAAAAAGCCGGATCTCTTCCAATGAGCTTCCGGCTTTTTTTGAGTACCTATAAATATCATTTTTAGATTGAAAAATAGTTAAGACTCATAGCCTCACGTACTTCGGCCATTGTTTCCTGAGCAATGCTGCGGGCATGCTGTGTTCCAGAGATTAAGATTTCCTGCACAAGCTTGGGCTTAGTAGCATAATAGGAACGTCGCTCTCGCATCGGTTCTATAAGCTGATCTAGAGCTGTCGAAATCAACTGTTTGCAAGCAGAACAACCCATGGTACCCCGCTCACAGCCTTCACGAATTTCGGTTACCCCCGCTGAGCGAAAAGCACCATGATAAGCAAAAATAGGACAGATATCTGGATGTCCAGGATCATTTTTATGCACACGCGCAGGATCGGTTGTGGCTTTTCTTATCTTGAAGGTGATTTCTTCCTTAGTGGAGTCCAGCTCGATGGCATTGCCAAGGCTTTTACTCATTTTAGCGTTGCCATCCGTACCCACAAGTCTCGGCGTCTCACTGATCAGCGCTTTGGGTTCCACCAGTATCGGGCTGTACAGCTCGTTGAATCTGCGGACGATTTTGCGGGTTAATTCCAGATGGGGGAGCTGGTCTTCTCCTACAGGAATGATCGTTGCTTTACAAAAAGTTATGTCAGCAGTCTGACTAACTGGATAACCTAGAAAACCGTAATACAATTCATCTAAGCTGGAATTTTTTGATTCGGCTTTAATCGTGGGATTATGCCGTAAAGAATTCACAGTAACAAACATAGAGAACAAGATGGTCAGCTCTGCGATTTCAGGGATCATCGATTGAATAAATATAGTTGTTTTCTCCGGATTTATACCCGCAGATAAATAGTCCAGTGTGATCTCATGCAGATGTTGACCCAGCAGCTGCGGACGATCAAAATGGGTCGTTAGGGCTTGAATATCCGCTAAAAACACAAAAGTTTCATATTGCTCCTGAAGGGCTACTCGGGTCTGCAAGCTGCCGGCGTAATGGCCAAGGTGAAGCTTTCCAGTCACTCGATCTCCAGTTAAGACACGTTCGTTCATCATATAAATTCCTCCTGATATTTAGCATTTGGTTACACTCGAGTCGCCACCACCAGCCATCATCCATGGCCATCACCTCCTTTAAATGACAAAAAAACCTCATCCAATAAGGACGAAGTTGTCGTGGTACCACCTTAAATGATCGTGTCACCTTACGATTCTTGGCTTTCGATCTTCTCTTACCTGTACGGAGAGGTTGAATTAATTCTCGATACAGGTCCCTTGATAACGGCGGGAACCCCGGTTTTCCCTACTGCATCCATTAAGATAGTTCGGAAAAACAACTATAAAGGCCATTCGAGCATACGCTGGTCACCGGTTCGCACCTACCACCGGCTCTCTGAAGACCATGTTCGTCTGTCTACTTACCCTTTGTCATCGTTGTTCATGATATGTGAATTATTGTAATTCTGAACAGGGGTGTTGTCAATGAGTGGAAATCGTATGGTGATTGATGAGGTATCTAGGTTTATATGATATAGCAAAGTATACCTTAAATGTATATAATCATCAGGAATTTAGTCCAATCTATCATTGCGGATTCACAATATACTACTCTATAACCTTGAAATGGAGTGATGATAAATGGCGACAATAATAAGTTATGGGTCACAGGCAAAAATCCCGTTAGATCCGTTTACTACAGCTATAACGGTTGCAGGGATTCCTGGAGCTGGAGCGGGTCTAGCCACAGCGCAAGTAAATATTAGTCCGGCTAATCCGGCTTCTTTCTCCAGTAGAGTCGAGTTAAATGGTAGTTTTAGTCTTACTGCACTTGCTAATAGCCAATTTCTTGTTATCATCCGACGAGCTGGAGTCGATATTTATAGATCCTTTTATCGTTTTACTACAATTACTGATATTCAATTAAGTGCTCAGTGGGTTGATGGTGCTTATATTGGAGTCCACAACTATGAATTGGTAATTCAGAATGATAGCAACTTGCCTATAAATCTATTTGGACCCATATCATTCACAGCAACTGCAATTGGAGGAGAGGGCGTAATTTAAGTTATGTTCCTGTGCGCCATTCAAGGGACGGGTGAATCAAAGCTTTGGACAGTTGAATCGATCTGATTCAGCTGTCCTTTTTTCATGAACGTATAATTGAAGTACAACTCTAGCAGCATAAATATCCAACCATACCCTTGATAGAGCGGTTTATTTATTTAAAATGTTATCCTCTAAAACAGCGTATTTATCGCCGAATTGCTTAATGATATGTTGTTCTCCCCAATTACATAATGCAGTCAAAATATCGCTTAAACTATCACCATATTCACTAAGCTCGTATTCTACTTTTGGTGGAACCTGATTATAAACAATTCGGTTGATGATTCCATCTGCCTCAAGCTCGCGTAGCTGCTGGGTTAACATTTTTTGAGTAATGCCGGGCATCAACTGTTTTAACTCGGAGGTGCGTTTTTTGCCATGAGTTAAATGACATAGAATTACGCATTTCCATTTCCCTCCGATGACCTCTAGTGTGGCTTCAACAGAAATATTGTATTTTTTCTTGACAGTTGTTGTTGGTGTTGTTGTCATGATAACCTCCAAGGTATGGGTACTTTTTAGTACCTATGGCACTTTTAAGTGCGTACTATTGATTATGTCCAATTTAACCTATCATAACATTTTTCGTTCAATTTTTATAGAATGCTATAATTTAGAGAGCTTTGGGCAAAAAAGTTAAACGAAACAAAAACCGTTTCTATACCTCCCCCGTCTTAATCTATGAAAGGTTGAAGAGGGGAGGCTAAGGAAGGACATGACGATGACTAATGCAGAAATGAAAAAAGTAACGATTCTTGATACTCGGAGCGAGACGGATTTTTACGATTCGATATTGGTACATAGAGAACAACTGTACAGTATTGCTTATAGTTACTTGCGGAACCGAAACGATGCGCTGGAAGCGATGCAGGAAATGACTTGCCGGGCCTGGATTAAAAGAAAAACATTAAAGGACCCCAAAGCATTCAAATCATGGATTATTCGAATTCTAATTTATGTCTGTATAGATGAACAAAGACGAAGAAAACGTTCCATGCCGCTGGTAGATGAAAGAATAGGAGAACAGGTCACACATATTGGCCATCATCGGATGGAAATGTTGTGGGCACTTGAGCAGGTTAAGCCCAAGTATCGCCATGTGCTGCTGCTAAAATACTACAACGATATGACCTTGACTGAGATCGCTAACATTATGAATAAACCCGAGGGAACGGTTAAGACTTGGCAACATAAAGGGCTCAAGCAGTTGCGAACCATCATAAAGAATCGGGGTGAATGGAACAATGAGTAGTCAAGAGGAGCTTGCCATGTTAAGCGATGCCGAACGTATCCCACAAGAACAAAAAATAGAGAATGCAGCCGCTCAAATCTATGCGATCCAAGCAGGCTTGGAATTAGGCAAGAAACGTGGCAGAAGGTTAATGTTCACAAAAAGCGCGATGTCTGTGCTGGCGGCTGCAGTGATGATAGCGGGCCTGCTGTTCTTCAATCCAACCCAGCTGATGCCACAGCAAGGGACTTCGAGTGCTGAAACATTCGATCGGGGCGTGTTGGAGCCTTTTAAAACATTGGCTGCAGCTGATATTGATGCTCTTACTTTAGAGTCTGCAATCCGGAATGATTATGTACAAATCGTTAATAAGAGTGCTGAATCAAATGGATATAAAATTACTCTGAATGCTGTGCTTGCTGATGAAAACAAAATCATGCTGCTGTATACAGGAACAACAAGTGATGGTCAGGAAGTGTACAGTGTAAATAGTGTGAAGCTGACAGATGCTGAAACTGGACGAGATGTAATGGAGGAGAATGGGAATAGAGGCGGAATGGGAGCACACGCAGAGGGAACCCTATATACTTGGCTCGGCAAAACTGTATTTTCACTGGACCGAAATAAACCAAGGCCAACAGACGTAGTGGCGGATTTTCAGATTGCCTCTGTAGATCCGGGAATGTTAAGTAAACCGCAAACAGGAACGGTTTTATCCGACATGCGGTATTCTGATCGTTTAAAAGTGAACTTCTCTATTGATCCTAAGTTTTGGGAGCTGAAGACGGAGACATTAGTTGTTGACCACCCTTTCATAATTGACGGACAGGAAGTAAAACTAGCCGAAGTCGAGCTTTCTCCGTTAAGCATAGCGCTCAAATTTACGATAAATGAGGAATTGAAAACGGATTGGATCGTCCGAAATGAACTGTTTCAAAAGCTCCCCTATGAATTAACTGCGCAGGTTGGGAAGCACGACATTAAAATTAATCCGAATTCTGGTAGTGGAGCTGATGATGGATTTATAAGTTACTTCAGCAGTAATGTGTTGGATCACCCGAAGTCACTGCGTTTGAAGCTTAGTGCGGGGGCAGATCGAGAGAAAGAAGAGTATATTGATATTCTGAAAAAATGAGCGGTAAGCGATATTAGTGAATATGCGTTGGAAGTCGTAATATAGAAAAAGGCCGCTGGTTGCGGCCTTTTTGTTATTGTTGGGACATTATACTAACTTTGTGAGTTACCATTAACACCAAACGCATCACTTGTTAATGAGAACAAACTCCTAATGCTCCTATTTGGACTGTATGTGCATAATGCTCCTCACGGGCTACAGGCTCTTAATGTTCCTCAGGCTTCTCACGTTTCACAGGCTCCACATGTTTCACAGGCTCTTCATGTTCACAGGCTCCACATGTTTCACAGGCTCTTCATGTTTCACAGGCTCCTCACGTTTCACAGGCTCCTCATGTTTCACAGGCTCCTCACGTTTCTCAGGTTTCTCATGTTCCTCATGTTTCTCACGCGCGTAACACTCCTAACGGACTGTATTGCAACTATTTTGGCTTTTTTGACCATTTTGCTGAGTTTTCGGACTGCATAGCTCTTATTGGTCTAAATCCACACCAAAATTAAGCATATTGGGTTGAATAGCTGCATCTGAGTCCGATAGCACTGCGAAATGCCCGGATTCTTCGAAATAAGGGCTCCTGAGTCCGAACCGTCTGACCTCGTAAATACTGCACAGTAAACAGTAAATCACCGTCTGAGCGTCTTAGCTATTTCGGCAGAACAAAAGTGGCGTTAGTGCGGCGTTAGTGCGGTACAAAAGTTTGCTAATCTGGCGCTAATATGGCGCTAATATGGTGCAAAGGTGGCGCTAATGTGGCAACTAAGTTAGTAACTTTTCTCGTTGTAGTTATGGGAGTATGTGTTCAGTGATTAGTTAGTCGCATTAGTCGAATTAGTTACTGTAACTTGTTTTCAACCATTCCTCGTTTGACCAGGACAATTTGCCAGCCCCTGAACCGTCAACAGCGGTAAGTCTAGATTTTAGACTAACTGGGTCATCTGAAGTGTAGCTATAAGGTAGTGTTGTGAATCCGTTCCATGCAAATGCTTTAACGGCAGCGGGTGCAGGGGAGAGAGGGCTGTTCTTAGATGTACTGTCTCCTCTGAATGTTGCTCCATCTAGTGAATAGATCGTATCTAAAGCTGCGATTGCACCCGTATATTTGCTATTACTCGCATCCGCTTGATTGTTGCGAAGTGGATTCACTACATCAATGATTACAGAACTTTCAAGTAATACAGCTCCTCCTTCTGTCGAGATTGCTCCGTTACTTGTAACCCCGAAATGATACCCCTTGCTTGAGATCGCTTTTTCCATAGCGGAGGTTAGACGTTTTTTAGCCAATCTGGTATCTTCGTTGTCCATTACAATGTTATAGGCATGCGCATTACCACTACGAAGGCGGGGCATGCGGTCTTGTATATCTTTATAGTAGTTGTGATGGAGCGTCACAGAAAGAAGCGCATTATCAGCTGCAAATTCTGTTGCGCCTATTAAATGGCCCTTTTTTTGACTAGCGGCAATCGCAATGATGTCGTCTTTACTTAGGCCAACTGAGCTGCTTCTTAAATAAGCGTACATGGGATAAGCAGCCTTGTTGGCTTCCATAGCATTAATTTGCTGAGTAACCCAGCTGTTTGCGTTTCTATCATCCCCTAAGAAGGAAGACCATGAAATGGTGACGCCGTTGCTGCCTTTTTTAACATCGACAACTCCGTCATAAGATTTATTGAAGGTGCAGTGGTCGATCCATACGTTGTTGCTATTCTCAATGGTGATGTAGTCCCAGTCGTTTTTATCGTAATTTCCTTTGGTTGCTTCATCCCATTCCCACAGCTCATCAAATTCAAGGTTGCGGATGATGACGTTAGAGCTTCTTTTAAAAGTAAAAGCGGCATGTTTAATGGTTGCACCCTTAGCAGAGAAAATGGTCAAACCGTCGAAGTTGTCTATAGACACTTTGCTGACACCAGTCTCTATTAATACGGGATGTGTTAAAGCACTGTTATGAGCGCTAAATGGGGAGATCTTTGCCGCATCAGAAATTTCATTCCATCCCAGATCCAAGTCGTTCATAATTTCAATAACCTTTATTTTGGATCCTTTTCTCAGTGCAGTGGCAAGATCTTCTGCGCTATATACCTTTTTATAGAGTGGACTGGTTTCTTGGATATTTCCACCACCTGTTGTTCCTGTGGCAAACCCAGCCAAATCATATTCACTAACCTGTACCGGTGTAGGCGTTGGTGAAACAGTTGGTATCGGCGTAGCAGTAGGTGTTGGTGTGACAGTCGGAGTCGGTATTGCAGTCGGTATCGGTGCAGCAGTAGGTGTTGGTGTAGCAGTAGGTGTCGGTGAAGCAGTTGGTGTCTGTGAAGCAGTCGGAGTCGGTATTGTAGTTGGTGTTGGTATAGCAGTCGGAGTCGGTATAGCAGTTGGTGACGGCGTGACAGTCGGTGTCGGTGTAGTGCCATTGGTGTCAGAAACGGTCACGTTGTCGAACATCGTAATTGTCTTAAAGGTAACGAGCCCTGCTGTACCTTTTTTTAATTTGGAATCGGAAGCTGAGAGCTCCAGCGTATCATTTACATACATGTTGATGGTATTTCCGCTCATTTCAAGTTTTACATTATACCAAACTCCTGTTTGCAGAGTGTAGGGTTTGCTGGTCAAAGTTGTAGTAGATCCAGAAACCTTTTTTCTGATTTCCAGCATGCCATCATTATTATTATACAAAGAAGCTGCATAAAAATTATTTCCATCTATGTATCTGCCTGCAACATAAGTTCTGTTTGAGCCATTAAAATCAACTACTTTTACATCCGCTTCCACAGTGTAATCGCTCCAGGCTGAATCACCTGCAGAAGTACGTCCTTCTTTTGTGACAGACTGGTAATATACGCTGTTGCCTTCGTCCTCAACAATAGTCCAATTCCCACTAGTGGATGTCCATAGATTACCGCCCTCTTCAAAGCGGTCTTGGAAGAAGGTAGAAGCACTTGCCGGATACACAATAAAAAGAGAAAAGAGCAGGGTTATGCACATAGTAACACTCACATTTTTCTTGATTGATTTTAGCAAACTCATTGTAATCCTCCTTATGTATTTATAAATTTATATTAATATAAATACATATATCGGAAATAAATATAAGTAATAATATGATTATAAAGTCCTTTTTTTAATTAGTGCTATAATAGCTTTTTGGGTATTCAACGATGAATTCTGATCTATACGAACTAGGAGTGATAGACTTGAGCGTAATCCGAATGGAGAACGTAACTAAGAAATATGAGAATACATTAATCTTTCGAGATATTTATTTTCGTGTGAGCAAGGGTGAACGTATTGGCTTAATCGGACGAAATGGAGCAGGTAAATCTACTGTTTTTAAGCTAATAATGGGAAAAGAGGAGCCAACGGCAGGAAAAGTAGAATTAGATCCCAATGTGAAGATCAGCTACTTCTCTCAATTCTCGGAGCTTTCCGGGTCTTTGTCTGTACAACAAGAGTTAGAACTTTGCTTCGAAGAGGTAGCACGCATTGAACAGGAGCTTAACCAAATAGGAGAACAGCTAGGGCAGGTGTCGGATGATGTCCAGATGAATGTACTTTTAGAGCGCCAAGCTGAGCTTTTTGGACAAATGGAGCATTTGGATGGCTGGAATGTATCTGTGGAAATCAATACGGTGCTGACTAAATTAGGATTCGATGAGAGATCGCGGCATCAACCTGTAGAGGAGTTATCCGGAGGCTGGAGGAACCGCGCGGCACTGGCTAAAGTCTTAATTGAAGGACCTGATGTTGTATTGCTCGATGAGCCTACTAACTTTTTGGATATGGAAGGGATCGTATGGTTGGAGCAGTGGCTGCACCGTTTCAATGGGGCGATGCTTCTGGTCTCTCATGATCGGCAATTTATTGACAGAGTGGTCACGCGGACGATAGAAATCGAGAACTATCATTTCCAGGAATATGAAGGGAATTATACCGATTACGTTCGTAAAAAGAAGATGCGCAAAAAAGTGCTCGATCGGCAATTTGAGTGGGAAGAAGAACTTCTCCTTATGGAGTCTGAGGCCATTGAAAACCGTGGTAGTAAGAAGTCCTCTAAGGACCGTCTTTCGCGTAAGCTAACGGATATGAAAAAACGAGTGGAACCTCATCCAGTTAACGTATTAATCACTGATATTTATAGTAATTTACGTTTTCCTGACAAGCTGGGGGAAGTGAAGCGGATTGGACAAAGTTATGATGGCCGCTCCATCTTCCAGAACATTAGCTTCGATATTCAAAAGGAAGACCGGATAGCAATCGTGGGTCCGAACGGCAGCGGAAAGTCGACACTCATCAAAGTACTGACTGGACAAGAAGCACCGGAATCGGGGGAAGTGACTTGGGAACGCGGGGTCAGCTATGCGTACTTTAATCAGATGTGGGATGAGCTGGATCATAAAGATACTGTCAGCCATGCCGTAAATGTTTATGGACTGGGACTGGACGCACCGCGGAAAAAGGTGAATAAATTTCTATCGATGCTGCAATTCTCGGAAATGGATCTGAGTAAAACGATTGGCAGCCTTTCAGGTGGACAGCAGGCCAGAGTGGCTTTAGCGAAATGCCTTCTCTCCGGAGCTGCTGTCATTATTTTAGATGAGCCCACTAACCATTTGGATTTAACTAGTATTCAGGTGATGGAGCAGGCGTTGATTCATTTTCCTGGCGCTGTAGTAACAGTTAGTCATGATCGGTTTTTTATTGATAAAATAGCGACGAAAATGCTCACCTTTGATCCTGAATTAGGCATTACTGAGCAAAATGTCTAGGATTACGCGGGAAGACGGATGATCACTGTCGTTCCTTCACCTACGTGACTGGAAATTTCAATTCCATATTTTTCGCCAAAATGAAATTGAATACGATCATGAACATTTTTAATGCCAATATGTTCCTCATCTAAGGTATCTGAGGGTTGAGAGAGACGGAAACGAAGCTGTTTAAGTTTCTCTTCCTCGATGCCAATGCCGTTATCTTTAACGATAATCAGCATATCATCCCCCGATATCACCGAGGATACCTCAAGCAGACCTGGTTCACTGCGACTTTCTAGGCCGTGTACGATAGCATTCTCTACGATGGGCTGCAAGGAGAAGTGCATGACCTTAACGATCTCGCATTGCGGATCTAGCTGTTCCATATACTGTAATTTATCCCCAAAACGTAACTGCTGAATTTTCACATATAGCCGGACATGCTCAAGTTCCTCGCGCAGGGTAACGGTGATTTTCCCCGTCTGAACATGAATCCGAAACAATCTGCCCACGATTCCCACCATCTCGCCAATCTCTCTTTGCCCATTGATGATGGCTTTCATTTGAATTGATTCAAGGACATTTGCCAGAAAATGAGGATTGATTTGGCTTTTGAGCGCACCATACTGGGCTACCTTTTGTTGAGCCTTGGCCATCGATGATCGCTCAATATAGTTTTGCAAATCTTTTACCATTTTACGAATTCCATTATATAGAACCCCAAATTCATCTTGGCGGTTACTGTACAAATCCACATCGAAATTACCCATCCCCACCAGCTTCACCTTCCGGCTTAACAGAATAATAGGTTTGGTTACGCGTTCCGAAAGGATATACATAAATAAGAGTGCAGTGACAAGCGATAAGAGCGCTAAGGTTAAAATGATTTTGCCAAGAAAAGAAGCCTGCTTAGTCATCTCTTTTTCATCAATATATTGAATGACCTTCCAGTTGGAGTAAGGAGAAGTAACAAAATTAATATACGAATCCTTGTCATCAAAAGTACCATATAAGCTTCCGGCGTCGTTTTTCATAAAAGTATTAAGCGCCTGTTTGTCGATGGGGATAGGCTCTAAAGGACTCGTCTCCAATGAATCTGAGCTATAAACGTTGCCTCCTTTATCGTCTAAAATAATGAATTTCCGCTTGCTATTCTCGGACAGCTTTAAGATTTCACGTAATGAATCCAGCCGGATATCAATTAACATGACACCTAAGGGCTGCTTGCTTCCTTTTTTATTAATGACTCTGGCGATGGAGATGACGGATTGTTTAGAATTGGTGCGATAGAATGGGAGATGACTTCCAAATAGGATTACACCACCCTTTTTTTGTTGCGTCTGTAAATACCAATCCTCTTGGGTGTAGTCCTTCACATCATAATCCGCACGATTGAAATTGGCGGAGTAGAATACACGTGACCCCGCGAAAATCTGCACACTGTCGACATTTTTAATCGTCATTTCAATCCCGCTGATGAACTGTTCAATCGTGTTTCCATACTGAATACTTAGATCATTCCCGATATTATCTTTGTTGATAGTCCAATGCTCGAGGGCGGTTTGTAATTGACTATCTACTTGGGCATTAAGGGTCCCTTTTTCAATGCTTTGCAGATACTGGTCGATGTTGAAAGAAAGATTATTAAGGATGAGATTAGAGCTGCTTTGATATTCATTTTTGACGGCTTGATTTGAAAAAATATAGATAATCGCGGATATAATCAGCAAAGGAATGGTAATGGTCAGGATCATCAGCACAAAAATCTGCCGATTGACATGCCGCATCCGATAACGTTTTTTTGGCTGGTTAATTTGCATCATTTTGCTTACCACCCCGATTGTTTTCTATAGTCTGATGGGGTCATGTTGGTAAAAATCCGGAACGTTTTAACGAAATGCTTATAGCTTTTGTAACCACACATTGTGCAGACATCGGTCACCAGAATCTCCGGTTTTTTTAAGCATTCCTGCGCGTATTCCATACGGATTTCGGTTACAAATCGCATATAGTTCTTATCGAGTTTTCTTTTGAACAGACGACTTAAATAAGAAGGGTTATAGAAGAATCGATCCGCTACCATTTGTAGAGTAATATCTTGATCAATATTAGCTCTAATGAAGGATTTAATATGTTCAAAGATAATCACATCCTGCTGATGGTTATCCGTCAGACCTTCGGTATAAATGTTTCCCAAATGAACCATCCAATTCCCCAGCCACTCGAACATGACCTCAAGGGAGTGGAAATCCTCTACAAAAGTGAGGTTTAAGAGTTTATCGCTGTACACACCATCCATATGAATCTGATTTTTATTAGCGAAGCGGATAATGACACTTATAATTTCTTGTAAATACGCAAGCCATAGATCAGTAGAAGAGCCATCTGTTTTATGCAAAATATCTTGTGCCAATCGTTGCGTTAATTGCAATATCTCTTGTTTATTGGCGTTTTCGATGCAGGAGATTATTCGTTTCTTATCGTTGTCATCTAGTTGAATAAGTGTTGGTTTAGTAGCTGTGGCGCCAGCCTTTATGGATGAGATATGGAATATATTGCGCTCTTTCTGATAGAAGCGCTGATATAACAGCTTTTCAGACTCGTGAAGTAATGAAGTGATTTGAGATAGTTCGTTCGTTACTGTGCCTATAGCAAGATAAAGGGCAAAATGATGTTCTAGTGTAAGCTTGTTCAAATGCTGATCGAGTTCAGTAAGTACTTGTGTCTCAAAAGGGATAGTGCTCGTTGCAGTCTGTGATCCCATGACTATTAGCCCGTATAGTTTGGATTTAGCGGAATATGTAAAAATAGATCTTGGCAGATCTGCCGGGAGATAGGCCTCCGTAGCAAGATGTATAAACTTAGTAGCCTGTTCTCTCATCCACAAGGTGGATTGTGAAGGAGTTTCTCTGATAAGGAAACCTGCCAAAACAAAAGGGAGATACAAATAATGTTTACTTTTGAAACTACATAATTCAGCGATTAAATTAGTGTCCATTGCAGGTTGTTCTTCTTCCAGTAGTAGCTTTATAAGTTGTGAGCCTTCCAGAGTAGAACGTTTTCTTTGTTCTTGTTGTTTAAGTTGCAGCTTGTTCATGCATTCTTGAATCACGGTTAGACTTTCTTCATATTCCAAAGGTTTGAGCAAAAAAGCATGTACACTCCCAAGTTTGATGGCTCGTTGAGCGTATTCGAAATCATTAAATCCCGTCAAAATGATAAACAAAGTATCAGGAAGGAATTGGCGAAGCTCTTCGATCATCTGAAGACCATCCATTTCGGGCATGCGAATATCAGTGATCACTAAATCTGGCTGCTCACGCAGTGCGGTAACGAAGCCTTCTTTTCCATTCTCCGCTTCAACAATACTCTGAACACCAAGCTCCTGCCACGAAAAGTAATGTTTTAATCCCGTCCGTATTAACGGTTCATCCTCTACAATCATAAGCTTGTACA
Source organism: Paenibacillus sp. FSL H3-0329 (assembly GCF_037963285.1). NCBI lineage: Bacteria > Bacillati > Bacillota > Bacilli > Caryophanales > Paenibacillaceae > Paenibacillus > Paenibacillus sp. FSL H3-0329. The sequence continues at coordinate 2,966,396 of NZ_CP150150.1, forward strand.
TGAAATCCCTCCGGAAGACTAGATTTATAGTGGATTATTCAACATCGATACCATCAAATGTAAGTTATAAGCTAAAAATTAAAATAATTATAGGTGAAATATGTAATGTATTATAACATTGAAGAGGGACTGAAAGAAGGTATAGGTCAGAATACGACCCTAAATGTAAAAGGAGTGGGATTCTCCTAAATTTATAATTGATTTATGATTAGCGCAAGGAATGATAAAGCATTTTATTCCACAAAAATAATAGGGGGTAGCACATGAGAGCAATGAAAAAAGGGCTAATGAGCATTGTTGGTGTCGCACTTTTAGGTACACAGTTAGTTGCATGCGGAAATACGAATACAGCGAATTCCGCCAATGAACCAAGTAAAAATACTGATAAGAGTGAGCCCGCGGCCACTGAGACTGCTGCTAAACCAGTAGAAATAACATGGTGGAATTTTCCGAGCTTTCAAGCTTTAGATGGTGAAGTTGGCAAATATGAGAAGGAAATCATTGCAGCTTTTAATGAGAAGAATCCGGAAATTAAAGTCAACCTTGAGATGATCACCTTTGAAGGCGGCCCTGAAAAACTGAATGTGGCGATTGCTTCGAATACCGCACCTGATGTAATTTATGATGCTCCTGGACGGATTATTGACTGGGGTAAAAAGGACTTATTAGCACCTCTTAATGATATGGTGACCGATGAAGTGAAAAATGATATTTCGGAAGCCTTTTGGAAGCAGTCTAGTGTTGGCGATGAGATCTTTATGTACCCGATCAATACAGCTCCTTTTATGATGGCGGTAAACAAGACCGTTTTTGAGAAGATTGGCGCGTTAGATTTGCTTCCTCTGGATAAGGAAGATCGAACTTGGACGTTTGAAGAATATAAGAAAGCGCTGGAAGCTGTTAAAGAAAAAGCACCTGATGTTATCCCTACCGGATTCTTCGCGAAGAGCCAAGCTGGAGATCAAGGAACTCGCGCATATCTTGCTAACTTAGGTGTATCCAGATTTCTAAATGAAGATAATTCCGCAGTCGCGATCAATACTGATAATGCTGCGAAAGCGTTGGATTGGATCGTTCAAGCTACAAAAGATAAACTTAGCGTTTCTGGTGCGGCTTCCCTTGCGGCTGCTGACGTGAATGACTTATTTTTGCAAGGAAAATTAGCCTTTACACTTAACTATTCTGCAGTACTTAAAGCTCAGAACGTATCTAAAAAAATGGTTGAATTCGAAGATGTTCTGCTTCCTTTCCCTACTTTAGATGGATCGGAACCTAAGCTTGAACCTTACCTCGGCGGTATGGCTGTATTCAATAATGGTGATGATGCCAAGATTGCAGCTTCTAAGAAGCTGATTGATTTTATCGCTAATGACCCTGTATGGGGTAAGAAAAACTTGATTCAAACAGGTGGTCTGTCTGTTCGTAATTCGATTACAGGCCTCTATGATGATGCAGAGTACAAATACGCTGAGTATGCTCGTAAATTCACAACAGATGCACCTACCATTGCCGATGGATATGCTGATATTCGTACTTTCTGGTTCCCTGAATTACAACGTGCTTTAACTGGAGGCGCAACCGGTAAAGAAGCTTTGGACAGCTTTGCTGCAAAAGCAAACGAAGCGATTACAAAAGCAAAGGCTGCAATGAAATAAAAAAAGTGAATGGTGTCCAAAAGAATAGAGTGCGGGAAGCACTCTTTTCTTTTTAAATCATCGAAGAAATGGGGAAGGACTGTGGGGACAACGGTTCGCAAAATAAAAGGTTATGTGATTCGCGACTGGATGATGAGTTATCTCTTTTTAGTGCCGGCATTTGGGTTTTTCCTGCTTTTTGTAGCTTATCCGATGGTGAAAGGGGTCTATATTAGTTTCTTCGATTATTCGTTGAGAGATTTCAGCTTTATTGGCCTCGATAATTATATCTCCTTAATAAAAGATGATAATTTCAGGAAGTCGATGGGAAATACATTATTGCTTGTACTCATAACCGTACCTATCGTTATTATTTTCTCGTTATTTATCTCTATGAATATTTATAAGAAAAAAGAGTTTGCCAGATCGTTTTTCCGCGGAGTGTTCTATTTGCCGGCTGTATCCTCGGTCGTAAGTATCACAGTCGTTTGGGGCTGGATCTATCATCCGAACTATGGGATTCTAAATTATTTAACCAGCTTTTTGGGAATGGAGCCTATATCCTGGTTAGGAGATACGAGGACTGCACTGCTTGCAATTATCGTGGTTCTGATAACGACCTCTGTAGGGCAGCCGATCATTTTATATGTGGCATCTATTGGGAACATTCCTACTTCTTACATAGAAGCAGCTGAGATTGATCGAGCGACGCCTTGGCAGATTTTCCGAAAAATATTATGGCCAATGCTAATGCCAACGAACTTATATATTATCGTGATTACCACGATCAACACCTTTCAATGTTTTGCGCTAATTCAGCTGCTCACCTCGGGTGGACCTGTGTATAGCACATCGACTGTAATGTATGGCGTTTACGAACAAGCCTTTATGCTCGGTCATTTTGGATATGCCTCGGCGATGGGTGTCATCCTTGCGATTGTGATCGGGATCATTTCTATCATTCAATTCAAATACTTTGGCAGTGATGTTGAGTATTAAGGAGGGGACATCATGAATTCTACGAATCCGTTAGAACTGAGAGCACCTATTGGCCAATCTAAGAAAGTAAGCAGATGGAAAAAAGAATTGACGATTCCAAAAATATTAGCCACTATCCTGTTGATTCTGGCAACGTTGTTTTTTATCTTCCCTTTTTATTGGGTGGTTTCAGGGGCATTTAAGCTTCAGACTGTAGCAACAACGATCCCCCCGGAATGGTTTCCGGCTAAGCCGACTCTGCAAAACTGGACCGAGTTATTTAAGAATCCCGTTGAGCGCTGGATGTTTAATAGTTTCATCATTGCTTTTTGTGAAATGGCAGCGATTTGTATCGTTTCTTCCTGTGCTGGATATGTGCTTGCCAAAAAGTCTTTTCCTGGCCGAGGGATTATTTTTACGATGTTTGTTGCCGCAATGGCATTGCCTAAGCAAGTTATTCTTGTCCCGCTGTTTACGATGCTTGCAGATTTTGGTTGGGTCAATACGTATAAAGGGCTTATTTTACCGGCGATTGGCTGGCCATTTGGAGTCTTCCTAATGAAGCAGTTCGCGCAGACCATTCCAGGAGAATTGATTGAAGCAGCCAAAATAGATGGCAGCTCTGAGATTCGTTTGTTCGGAACCATCATTTTACCTTTGTTAAAACCTGCAATAGGGGCACTGGCCATCTTTACCTTCATCACTTCTTGGAATGATTATTTCAGTCAGCTGATCATGACCAGATCGACTTCAATGATGACATTGCCACTTGGGGTAGCGACTCTTCGGGGTGAATTCACAACAAACTATGGACTGCTTATGGCAGGTGCTGCGTTAGCCTCTATTCCTATGATTGCAATTTTTCTAATGTTCCAAAAAGCCTTTACCCAAGGGATTACTATGGGGGCTATAAAAGGCTAATTATTCTTATAACAACGAAAATTAATAGCAATGAATTAAACGACGGAGGCTATAATTTATGAAATCATATGATCTTCAATCCTTTAAAGGCATTATTATTGCTATGTACTCCAGTTATGATGCTGAGGGGGAAATCGATAAAGAAGCAGCCCGGAAATTAGCTCGTCATTATGCTTCTACAGGAGTTAAAGGTCTTTATGTTGGCGGAAGCTCTGGCGAAGGTATGCTGCAATCTGTAGAAGAACGCAAACAAATGCTCGAGGCAGTTATAGCAGAGGTTGGAAAAGAGCTTACAATCATTGCTCACGTGGGTGCTCCATCTACAAGAGACAGTGTTGAACTAGCTATCCATGCTGAGAAAGTTGGCGCACATGCCGTATCGGCTGTTCCTGCGATTTATTATCGTCTGTCTCCGGACAGTGTTGAAAGTCATTGGCAGGCGATTATTGATAGTACGGCGCTTCCATTTATTATCTATCACATCCCGCAAACTACAGGCTTTCAATTATCGAAAAGCTTGCTGATTAAGATGGCAGCTCAGGATAAAGTAATCGGGGTGAAAATTTCGGCGGAGAGCACGTTTGAGCTTCAGCAATTTAAAGCCGTAGGCGGGAAGGATTTTCTAGTCTTAAATGGACCTGATGAGCAGTATTTGGCGGGCCGCAGTATTGGGGCAGATGGCGGGATTGGTGGAACTTATGGGGTGATGCCCGAGTTATTCCTAAAAGTGGAACAATGTTATGTGCAAGGAGAGATGGCTGAGGCGCAGAAATGGCAGTTCATAATCAATGAGCTCATTGTTGAATTGCTATCCTTTCCTTCATTATATGGTGCGTGTAAAGCGATCCTTAGTGTGCGCGGATTTGAAACAGGTCAGCCAAGAATGCCACTTTTACCGATTAAGGATTCCGATCAGGAGCGGGTGGAAGCTCTGAACAATAGAATATTAGACTATATTCTTGAAGCGAAGGGATAGGGTTAATAATGACTCGAATAAGTGATATCTTTCCGGTGAAAGGTCTGATTGTTTCCTGTCAGGCACTTGAGCATGAGCCGCTTCATGGTGGGGATACAATGGCTAAAATGGCAAGAGCAGCGGTTCAATCAGGAGCTATAGGAATCCGGACAAATGGTGTTCCAGATATTGTAGCTATCAAAAAAGAAGTAAATGTACCGGTCATTGGACTTATTAAACGGGAGATTCCCGGATCAGCCATATTTATAACACCAACCTTAGATGAAGTGAAGGCGATTGTTTCTGCAAAAGCAGAGATTATTGCGCTTGATGTAACGAATCGGGAAGAACGCTTAGAGTCAGTAAAGCCATTAATAGAATATGCACATCTGAGAGGTGTGCTTGTTATGGCGGATATTTCTACATTTGAGGAATGGCTTGCCGCTGAGAAATTAGGTGTGGATTTTATCGGTACCACGCTTTCAGGCTACACCCCATACAGTACACAGCAGGAAGGACCGGACCTTGTCTTAATTCAACAATTAAGCGGATCTGTGAACATTCCTGTTGTTGCGGAAGGACGTATATGGACACCGGAAGACGCAGCAAAAGCTAAGAATGCAGGGGCATCATATGTTGTTGTAGGAAGTGCAATTACTAGGCCACAATTAATCACTTCGAGATATGTTAAGGCCGTGAGCAATGTCGATGACTGACGGAGGTGAGTCCGCGGTGGAAGGATATGATCCTCATATAGAATATGCGATCGGAGTAGATATTGGCGGCACGAAAATTAATGCCGGACTCGTCTCTTCACAAGGGGGCGTTTTACATACTGTAAGCCTAAGCACATTGGCTGGACAGACGAAAACAATGGATCGCATTATACTAGCAATTCAGACATTAATGGATGAAATAACAGCACAACAAGCGGGAATTCAGCTCCAAGGAATTGGCGTAGGATCAGCAGGGCAAATGGATTGGGAGGCGGGGCGTGTCCGCTCCGCTTCGGAGCTTATCCCTGGCTATGCTGGCACAGCTTTGAAGGATTTGCTTCAGACACAGTTTCAACTTCCAGTAATCGTTGATAATGACGTGAATGTATTAGCATTAACAGAGAAATATTTAGGCTCAGGCAAAGAGGTAAAAGACTTTATCTGTCTTGCCCTTGGTACGGGCGTGGGTGGAGCGATAGTCGTAGACGGCCATCTTGTTCATGGTTCTTGGGGTGGGGCTGGAGAGTTAGGCCATATGTCCGTAGATTTCAAAGGTCCTGCATGCGTTTGTGGTGGAAAAGGCTGCTTGGAGCAGTATGCTTCAGGCACAAGTATCGCACGTCGCATGCGCGACAAGCTTTTATTACATAACCAGTCCCCAGAGAACGTAGACTCACGGGAAGTGTTAGCGAGATGGAGGGCGGGTGACTCTCTGGCTACAGAGTTAATGGTAGACACGATTGCTGCGCTCGGATCCGCGATCGCTTCATTAATCCATATTTTTAACCCTAAAGTCATCGTCATTGGCGGTGGAGTGGCTGAAGCAGGCGAACTTTTATTTGAAGGCATTAGAAGAGAAGTAAAGAGCAGAGTAATGCCATCGATGCTGGAAAATGTTCGTATTGAAGCGGCCTATCATGGTAATTTATGTGGAATGATCGGAGCGGGGCTGCAGGTGTGGGAGTATAGCCCCAATAAAGTAAAGAGAGCAGAGCTATAAGGATCTATGCACAATCTATCTGTATAGAAAGTCACCGGGAGCAATACGTAGAAGCATTTAATTGTAATTCGTACAACTATATTTCTCGAATCCCTCAAGCCGATGGGCATAAGTGTATTTTGTACAGCTATTTTCTTGATTTACAGCCTTAGTGGTGGCTTCTCGTGTTTTTAGTTGTATAAAATGCAACTAAAGTCAAAATGATTGCATTTGCCTACGAAATAACTGTATAGAATACATTTATTCCATTCCTCAGATTCCCCTGAGATCCGGTGTAATTGAGCCATTGAAGATTGATTAGTGTTTTGGGATTGATTAATTTTTTAAATAATTAAGTTAGAACCACATGTGAATAATACTCCATGTGGTTTCTTTTATTAGTTATAGCCCACCCCAGTACCCAATGCCGAATGAACCCTTCGTTCAACCATCAACACAACTAACCTATGTTATAGAGAGCAGTTTTTCGCTTTTTACGTTGAATTTATGATGGTGATTCATTAATGTGAGTATATCACACGATATCGCTACGACGAATTCAATGTGTCCAAAGACTCGGGGAAATTCGACCTTAACTGGTCCGGCTCGGATAAACTTGTTTGACCAAACCAGCCTAGCTAAGATTTTAATTAGGCTTAAGAAATACAAGATATCCAATTTGTATCCCTTAACTTATATAACAAAGGATGGGCAAACTATGGTCGATTATAATAACAACGAAGGAATAGGCGGTTTTCAACAAGGTAGCTATCGTCCATTAGCCATTCATCCCATTGATGCGAATTGGACCAGACAATCCCGATTCAGAGCTCCAACATCGCTTTCAGTTTTGAAGCGAGTTGTTGACTCGGGGCGGCCGGATTTTTCATATGGATTAAGCCCGTTTACAGTGGATGAACAAGGGAGAGCCATTTTAGCTGTGGGGCAGGGTGATTTCGAGCTTAATCATCAATACGGCAAACCATATTTACCTGTGTACATATGAAGATGAGTCACAAATTATTGGGAGACTCTATGCTTTTGACGCGGATGGAACCATAAGATGGGTTTACAAGTGCTCGTCCATATTTTGGTGCGATCCGGTTATTTCCCGTGAAGGAATCATATATGTTGGTCAAAATGTGAATTCCAAACTTTATGCTTTTAGTCCTGATGGAGAGTTGTTGTGGGAGAAACGGATGGGTCAAGGAGAAGGGCACCGTCCCCCTGTCATAGATCAGGATGGGGTTATGTATTGGTGTCTTTCTAGCCAGTTATATGCCATTGCTCCGGATGGCGAAGTGAAATGGATATACCAACCGGAGGAAAGTTACGTTGACACCAGCCCTTCCCTGGGCGCAGACGGTAATTTATACGTAAATTTGACCGGCGGGGAATTCATTTGTTAGGTGGTTGAATAATGGGAACTTCATTTGCTAATCTCCACGTGTTTACAAACGATAAGGAAGCCGTGCTGAAGAGCTTGAAACGGCTAAGACCTAAAGGAAGCTACTACATCGGGCAGTCCCAAGGCTGGACAACAGTACTGGGGGAGAAGTTCAACTGGGAAACGATTGGTGAAAGCGCCAGATCTTTGTCTAACTTGATCTCTTCCCTTGTACTTGCTATAGGATACTTTGATGATGAAGTGTTGGAAATATTCATTTATCAGAATGGGGAAATACTGGACAGATATGCTGGAGGTGATGTTCTAGAAGAATATGAAATGGAGCCGGAGACTTTTGACTACGCTGCAGTCGTCGAACGTTTGGGGTTGACCGTTTCGCCCGATTCTTTGGGTGTCATGTTCCAGAATGATGATGTCCGGGAGATTGTAGAGCAACTGGAGACTGTTGTGCCTGCTCCGCTTATTCTGAAATATGACTGGATAGAGGACGATGAGTCGCTTTGTCGGGAATTTGTTCACGTCCGCAGAGACCTTCAAACTATCAAATCCCAAGGGGATTTGCTCCGGCACAATGAATTATATAGTCCTAATTAGAAAAGTATTTTTTTTATAAAATGCTATAGATATGATAGGGAAAGCTAAATGAAAGGGAATTTTTCTTTTATAGTTCATGATGAAAATATAGATTTTGAGGAAATAAGTAAAAGGTTAGATCTATCACCAACTTCAATTATTAAAAAGGGGCAATACATTAGAGATGGTGGGAGAACAAAAGCGCTGTAGCTCAAATCATAATTCAATTTTGATGGAAGGAGCATTAATATTAAGAAAACCACCATGTTATCCATAATTCTTGCTGTAGTAATGTGTGCTGTAACAGCTTGTACTAACAAGGAGCCGACACTTGAAAACCACATAAACGAAACTAAGCTAATCGAAAATCAACACAGCATTTCTTATGAATTATCTCCGGAGTTATATACTTACAATGAACAAATTAATATTAACTATCCGCAAATATCTATTTTTGGAAAACCGAATGAACAAGAGAAGTTAAATGAAATGATCAAGGAACGTGCTTATAGTTATTTGGATAATTACTCTCCGGAGGAAAAAGAGACCTTTAGTTTAGATATGGATTATTCTGTATCTTTAGAAAATGAGGGCTTACTAAGTATTCAGTTTTCAGGATACAGTTATGTTGAAGGTGCTGCTCATCCTGTAGATATTTTTGATACTATAAATATTGATATGAAGAAATTTGAACCCCTACAATTAACTGATATCGTGACCATCGATGCGGAATTTTTGAAGGAGCTGAAGGAAAGTGAACTTCAATCCGATATTATTGAGCAAAAGAATATTCTTACTGAAAGATCAGATGAGGAATGGCTGACTTCACTTCAGCACGCAGATACTAGTGGAGCGGATATAAGATGGTACTTGACGGAGAATACGCTGGGGATAAGTGTGCAGATTTCTCATGCTATCGGAGATCATGCTGAGTTTGAAATCAAGTATGACAAACTGAAGCCTAAGCTGAATACTTTTTTCTTCCAGAAATAATAGAGCCTATTAAATTCCCTTGATTTAATAGAATAATTTACCGATAATGTTAATGGGGAACCCAGAATCAAATCCGTCATGAAGCAGGAGGCACTATCGGACAATGATGACTTTAATGAACATGGTGCGGGGAACGGAGAACGATCTTCCTGCTAAAGAAATGATTAAGTATTGGAATCATGAGCCTGGAACTTTAAAGATGGTAAGGGCCAGTAGCAATTTTATTTATACCTTTCAGTGGAATGGTAAACGCTTTTATTTAAGGTTTACTCATGAAGAGGATAATTCTGCAGACAATATCCAGGCAGAGCTGGATTTTATGATGTATTTATTAGAGCAAGGTTATGAGACCGTCGCTCCTGTGCGTTCTAAGTCTGGCAATTGGATTGAAACGTTGTTAACGAATCACGGGCGATACCACGGGGTAGTTTTTGAACAGGCCCAGGGTGAATATGTTTCACTTGATGAGATGAAGGAACCTCATTTTTATCAATGGGGCCAATCGCTTGCACGTCTGCATAATTTTTCGGAAACCTATGCACCGAGCACGCCTTATCGCAAAAGCTGGGTCGATTCATTGAATTTTATTTATTCCGTATTGAGCAGGCATCCTGAGGAGCATAAGGCGCTTAAGGAATATGAGCGGATTGAAGCTTGGTTATCAGAGCTCCCTTTTGGAGTGGGGCATACTGGGCTCGTACATTATGATTTTGAGATAGATAATATCTTTTATATGCAAGAAGAATCCCGCTACAGTGCCATCGATTTTGATGACTCTATGTATCACTGGTTTGCGATGGATATTACATCGGCGTTAAGAGACCTGACGGAATCGGATGATGATGAAAGTAGAAGAAACATTGATGTTTTTATTAGTGGATATAGATCGGTTAAGCAGCTAGATGATGAGTATATTAAGATGATACCTGAATTTCAAAGATTTGCAGACTTATACAGTTTTGCTAGATTACTTCGGTGTATGGAGAATTCGGATGATTCTATTTTCCCGGATTGGGCGCAACAGCTTAAACTGAAATTAGAAAGAATTTGTGACCGATTTCGAACCGGCTTTCAAGCACATATAGTGCTGAAGGATATCACGGAAAAAAACTGGTACGCTTGTACTCAATTAGAAGTATCGGATGCGCAAAAGTCTATTTTCCCCGTACCGGTGGTCTATTGGTTAGCAGAAGCAGCTTATTGTGGTATGACCCCGCTCGCTTTATATGCAGATGAGGAATTGGTAGGTTTCTCTGTGTATAGCGTAGATCCTGAGGATGGAAGTTATTGGATTATGGCTTTTATGATTGACCAGAAGTACCAAAACAGAGGTTTAGGCAGAACGGGTATGGATACCTTAATTCGTTATATTAAAGCAGAACATCATTGCGACAAAATCGTTATTGGCCATCGGATCGAGAACGAACGTGCTTCGAATTTATATACATCACTTGGGTTCGTTGAAGTCAGTAGAGACGAGGTTGAAGTTATACGAGGGTTGGTAGTGTAGAAAGGGAGAAGCCGCCAAAGGTTTGGCGGCTCTTTTTTTATATAAGGAAATAAAATTAATCTACAGAGCCGGTAGTCAGCAGCTGATCAAAAGAGACAGGGAATAGTGGCTCAATCAGCGATAAAATTGCTTTTGCATACTCCTGAATTTCTTTCTGAGCGTCATGCTCCAGTCTTTGATTTAAAAAATGAGCTACAGATTGAACTGAAGCTGTCCAGTACCAACGAACGAATAATCCATAAGCAGGTAGAAACAGTCTTGCTTGTTCAGCACATATGCCATCTGCTAAAGCTGCTTCATACTTAGATAATCCTAACTCGGTGTATTCTTGAAGCTCGCGGGTGAATTTTTCACCAAGCTCCCATGCAATGATGTCGCCACTGCCTTGTTTGGAATTCTCTGGTTTGGATCTCCATTCTCCCGCAGCAGGTTGATAAAAAGCGGGTTCTTCTGTAATGTATCTTCTGCTGGATTCGTTCCAGGCTTCCAAGCTATCCCCAGTACCTTCGTAATGAGCAGAACCGACTACGTATTTCCACCACTGTCTCGCAACCATTAATGGGGCATAAACCTCAAATTGAGTGATGGCATGGCGGAAAGGAGAGGTATGTCCTTCACGGGCAAGGAATTTTATTAGTTTAATATCCCGATCACTAAGCTCAAAAGATTGTTTAGCATAAGATACACGCGCAGCGTTAGCAACCGTTAAATCTGAGCCCATATGATCTACTAATCTTACATAACCTTCATTTAAAACTTTGATTGTTGTCAATTTAATGTAGCCTCCTTTTCCAAAGCAGAGTAAATGAACTCGTCACACCATTGTTGATTGCAAAATCTAGTCTCTCTGAGGATTCCATCTCTAATCATTCCTGCTCTAATCATAACTTTTTCAGATTGAAGATTCTCTGCATTGGCATATGCAACGACTCTATGGGCATTAAGAGAGCTAAAGGCGTAACCTATCAGTGTTTTGACGGCTTCAGTCGCATAGCCCATTTTCCAGTATTCCGGCAGTAGGACCCAGCCAATCTCCCATTCTCTGATCTCTTCCCAATTTAACTTTATACTTACGTTACCTATGGGTGTCCTATTTTGCTTAGTACATACTGCTAAATCATAATGCTCACGCGGATCGCTGGTAGTCTGAGTCAGAATCGACAGGTAGTTCTCTTTAATTTGTTTGGCATCTGGTGCGGAGTTTTCATATTTGTGAGACAACGGATTAAGTTCCAGTTCTTCATAAAAAGAAAAATCATCGCTTGTATAATCTCTTAATATCAATCTGTCGGCTATTATCTCCACTGGCTAACACCTCCTAATCCATGATTATAATGGAAGACTCTGTAATTATCACGGAGTAAATTCACTAGAAATACAAAAAAATATTTCTGTAAATTTTTCTCTAGTAAAATTGTGGAATTGTGATACAGTAATTAAGGTTTATATATTTAGAGGGGGATGTAAGGAAAATGAAAGCTATTAAATGGAGCATCACTGCAGCGTTAGCAGTATCTATGTTGGGTCCAATACATACAGTGAAGGCGGCAGATACGCGTAACGTCGATTACGATCAAGGTAGTATTTTACGGAGTGCCAGTTCAGTTTCGTCATCATACAATGAAGGCAATCGGCAGGTTGAAGATTTGATATTTCAGATGGATGCTACGGAAATCACTGTTGGGGATAATGTTCCGGTACAAATCTATGCTAAAGATGCCGATGGCATATCCGAACGCGTCCCGTTAGCTCAAGCAAATGTCGTAATTGAAAAGCCTTATTTGCTGCAAAAGCAAGCCGATGGCACAATGAAAGCCTTAGCGGTAGGAGAAACGAACGTAACGGTCATTTCAGGATCAGATACCAAAACAATAAAAGTTTCGATCAGTGCGGACCATGATATTGATCAAGGTGCATTTGTTAATGGAACAATGTATTTGCCGGTTCAATCGGTTTTTCAAACGTTGGGAGCAACAGTCCAAGTTAATACAGCAACTAAAACCTTTAGCATTCGTCTAGGTGATTTGCCAATACAGCTTCAACTCGGAAGCGATATTGCAATGGTGAATGGTGCGAAGGTCAAAATGAGTGGTAAAGTGCAAAAGATCGACGGATCTACAGTTTTTCCTGCCACGCTTTTAAAGACTGCACTGTCAGCAGAGTTAATTTGGGATGGAAATTATCAGACGATGGAGATCTACTTCGGCAAAGCAGAGTTGTTCGCCTATACGAAACAAACCGCGCAGATTTTTAAGAAGGAAGAACAAGGAAACCTCGTTAAGTTCATTGGAAAAACATATTGGCTCAATCAATTCGACTCCGATTATAAGTTCCAAAAAGTCACTATTGTAGATATTCTACCTGATTATGAAGGTGAATTCGCCATTTCATTTAAGATTTTATCGACGGGGCAAATTCTTAACTCTTATAAAATGTCGGGAGATGAGTTGATCCGTACATTAGGAAATAAAGAATATTTCTTAACAACGGATCCATTTAAGACCTATAAGTGGTCGGATGCGATTTGGACTAAGATTAAAAAGAGCATAGTTGCTACTGGGATGACCAAGCAGCAAGTGGAGTTTAGTTGGGGTAAGCCAATAAGTAAATCTACACTATCAGGTAGTGGCATTCAAGTGGAGACCTGGCAGTATGGTAATTATAACTATGTTACCTTTACGAACGGTGTTGTCTCCATGATCTATACGAATTAATTCTTCCTTATTTCTGCGTTACTTTAGTCATAGAGCCTGTCTTTGCGACATATCATTTTGGAGAAGCACTTTCAGAATTAAAGTGTTGACTATTGTTGTTCGAAATGAGGGGTTTATTCATGGCAAAGTCAAAACGTGGACATGCACTTTGGAATTTACCATCAAGGGGCAGAGGGACTTGTCCAATCTGTCAGAACACCCGTATTAAGCTGCTTTATCCCAAGAAAAAAACGGATGGAGCAGTCGTTAAGGTCTGTAAACGCTGTGACAAGGCTCCGCAGACAAAAGTAGATGCCGTGTTGATTTAAAAAGAGTACACAAAAAAGAGGCTGTCTCAAAAGTGGATTTTTCTACGTATGAGGCAGCCCTTCTCATGAATAAAACAAAGAAGCGCTTCTCTAATAAGAGAGGCGCTTCTTTTAAATTCTACAGAGATTTAGTACGTATATGATTATTTCGTTATCCGATTAATGACCTGTTCGCGTCTAGGACCCACGGAAATCGTAGTAATACGCGTGCCAATAGAGGTTTCAATAAAATCAATGTAAAGCTTAGCTTGTTCTGGCAGATCTTCGAAGTCGGTGATCTGAGAGATATCGCTGTTCCAGCCAGATAAATGCGTGAATATCGGTTTTGCAGAGTTCAGTTTATGGGTAGCCGGGAACTTGTCGGTAATCTCTCCATTTTCAAGCTCATAAGCCACACAAACCGGAATCTCATCCAAATAACCAAGCACGTCAAGATTAGTCAACACGACTTCAGTGGCACCCTGCATTTGGCAACCATAACGAGTAGCTACAGCATCAAACCAGCCCATACGTCTAGGACGGCCAGTCGTAGCCCCGAATTCCCCGGCATCGCCACCTCTTGTACGAAGTTCATCCGCTACGGGTTCTTCTAATTCCGTAACAAAAGGTCCAGCGCCGACACAACTGGAATAGGCCTTGGTTACAGCGATGACATTCGTGATAGCTGCTGCAGGAAGACCAGCACCGACAGGTGCAAACCCGGCAAGTGTTGAAGAGGAGGTGGAGTAAGGATAAATACCGTGATCAGGATCACGCAGAGCCCCAAGCTGACCTTCAAGTAAAATAGTCTCTCCCTTGGCATAAGCCTCTTGCAGTAAGTCTGTTGTATTGGCTACATAAGGCGCTAGCTGTGCAGCTTCTTCTTGCAGCTGAACCATTAATTCCGAGATTTGGATAGGCGTTTTCTTATATAAATGCTCAAGTAATATATTTTTGGAAGCGAGTAATTGTTCAAGACGTTTCTCAAGTCGAGCAGGATCAAATAAATCCGCTACCTGTATGCCTAGCTTTGCATATTTATCTGCGTAAAATGGTGCGATTCCTCGTTTTGTTGAACCGAATCCTTGAGATCCCAGACGTTCCTCTTCTAGTTCATCAAACAAACGATGGATTGGAAGCACGATTTGCGCCCGTTCGGATACGAATAACCTAGGTTTTGGCACGCCTCTATCCGTTAAAGCTTTCAGTTCTCTTATTAATACTTCTGTATCAAGTGCTGTTCCTGGTCCAATAATGTTTGTAACGGAAGGATAAAATACCCCAGATGGCAGCATATGCAATGAAAATTTTCCATATTGGTTTATGATGGTATGCCCAGCATTACTACCACCTTGAAAACGAACGACAAAGGAAGATTGTGCAGCTAGCACATCCGTCATTTTTCCTTTTCCTTCGTCGCCCCAGTTTGCTCCTACAATTGCAATTACGGTCACGCGTTTTCGCCTCCCAAGCTTGTTTTTGGCTACAGGACTAAGTATAATGCTAGTTAAATCATTAGAAAAATTGATATAAGTTATATCTATTATAAGGTGGAGTAATGACGTGGGGATGGACATTAATTTGGAGTGGTATCGCTCTTTTTATTGGGTAGCAAATACAGGGAGCTTAACTGCTGCGGCAGAACGACTCAATATTACACAACCGGCAGTAAGTCACACGATTAAACAATTAGAAGAGAAAATGGGCGGCCCGTTATTTTTTCGCACTTCTCGCGGGGTCGATCTAACAACAGAAGGAAAAGTACTGCTTAGCTTTATTGAGCAAGCCTTTCATCATGTAGACATGGGCGAAAGAGCGATCGCAGATATGAACAATCTGAACAGCGGCGAGATTCATATCGGAGCAAGTGACACCTTATGCAAATATTATCTGTTGCCTTTTTTGGAGCAATTTCACGAACAATTTCCCAATATCCGCATTCATATTACGAATCGTACGACACCAGAAACACTTACGCTTTTAAAAGAAGGGAAAATTGATTTTGGTATCGTCAGCTTGCCGACATCTGATAAACAGATTGATTTTCGCAAAAGTACTCAGCTTCAAGATTGCCTTGTAGGAGGCAAAGGTTTTCGTCATTTGGCGGACAAGACCATGCCGCTTGCAGACATTCAGCAGTATCCGTTGTTATGCTTAGAAGCGGGTGGGAGCACCAGAAAGTATATGGATCAGTTTTTAGCTTCTAATCATCTGACGATTACACCTGAATTTGAACTGGGAAGTGTGGATTTGCTTGTTCAGTTTGCGAAACGTGGTTTTGGCCTTGCTTTTGTTATTCGTGATTACGTAACCGAAGAATTGAAGAAAGGTGAGCTTGTCGAGATTCCTCTGGACCCACCTTTGCCAGAACGTAACATAGGAATTGCTACCCTGCGTGGAGTTCCTCTTACAGCTGCTTCAAAGTCTTTTCTAACATTATTAGAGTAGAATCAGGATAAAGAGCAATTTGAGCATACCTAGTGAAGAGGAGGAAAGGTAATGAATTCTTTACTGGCTCGGCTGCGCAAGGGATACGGGAAAAAGCTTCGGGCGCTTCATACCTGGAATGGCTGGCTGGTTGTGTTGCTCACGCTCACAGGACTTGTACTTGTAGGTGGCTTCTGGCGTGGCTTCTTAGGGGAAGGCAGAGTATGGATCAAAGGGCTTCATATCGTGGTCGGTGTTGTTTCGATTATTCCGGTTATTTATTATTTGCTGCTGGCAGGGAAACATTGGAAACAATTGAAGGAGCGGCCTTGGCAACGTTTTAATGTAATCGTTGTACTTTCATTGCTGCTAGGCTGGTTCGTTTCAGGAGTGCTACTTTGGCAATTCCGCGTGGTGGGTCCACATGTATCGAACGTTGCTCTGGTCGTCCATGACTTATTGACCTGGATAGGCCTTCCTTATATTATTTATCATTCTTTGACTCGGGTAAAATGGCTTAAAGAACCGAGCCGCCGGGTAGTGAAAAGCGGCATTGAGACAGGTAGCCCTTCGAATCATCGGGAAACCCCGCAGCCGGTTTATACACGTAGAGCTTTCATACGCGGATCGATTGGTGTTGGGCTTGCGGTAACTATAGGCCCATCGTTTATAAAATGGCTCGGCAGTTCAATTGGAAATATCGGGGGCAGCGAAACGATTGAAAAGCTGATCGAAAGTGATCGCAATCAGTTGTTGCCTGCACCCCAGCCACTGGCAGCATCCTCACCCCCTCTCGGAGGAGAGGCGCAAGGACAATTCCGTGTTTACACAGTCACTCCGATTCCGGAGTTTACGAACAACAATTGGTCTTTTACGATAGATGGGCTTGTGGAGCAGAATTTCAAGTGGAACTGGGAACAGTTCGTAAAGCTGAAGCGGACCGTTCAGGTGAGTGATTTTCACTGTGTGACAGGCTGGTCAGTCTATAAGAATACCTGGGAAGGCATCAAGCTAAAAGATCTTTTGAGTCAGGCCGGTGTGAAGCCCACAGCTAAGACTGTGAAATTCTATTCGGGTGATGGTGTATACACGGATACGCTCACATTGGAACAAGCCGACATGGATGATGTGCTGGTCGCGGTAATGCATGATGGAAGGCCGATTCCTAGCGATCTCGGCGGTCCTGTACGGTTAATCGTTCCGAAGATGTTCGCGTACAAGTCTGTGAAGTGGCTGAACCGGATTGAGCTGATCGAAGGCGATCATACGGGATATTGGGAGCAACGCGGGTATTCAAATGATGCGTGGGTATAAAATAGTGATCGTTAACCTTAATGGGCTTATTGCCTGTTAAGGTTTTTTTGTTGATTAATTCCTTATTTTTTTAACATATAGCAAAGGAAGAGACGTAATAACAGAAATTGCTCCATACAATAGAAGTGACTGGATGCAGGAGGTGGTTGTGATGAACGGGGTTAGAGCCATAAAGCTGTTGGGACTTATTCTCGGTGTGGTACTACTGAACATTATCGTGTTGTCACCAGGTTTATTAGGGGTGGAAATCGGAGGAACCAGTGTATTTGAAACCGCTTTGGGTGTGACATTGTTGTTTGTTAGTCTACTTGTTGTTCTTTATGGAAGTTATATTTTATTGTTTAAACCTTCATCTATCCCTGCTGTGAAAACACTGAAATCTTATGAGGATTATATAGCCGCGCTTACTCAATACAAAAATGTCAAAGTACTGAAAAAAGACATTGCGCTTGCTCTAGATCAGATATCCCGGATGGAAAAGAAGAGAAGTACCTTGTTAGATGTTTTAGGTCAGAGATTCGAATCCACTGAACTTAGCTTCAAAAAATTTAATGCAGTCAGTTATGAAGTAGCGAAGCTTTTTTACCTGAACATTCGAGGGATTCTGAATAAACTCAGTGTATTTGATGCCTCAGAGTTCACCCTTTTCTCCAGCCGGCATAGACCCTCGCAGTTCTCAGAAAAATTGGTGCAGAAAAAGACAGCTTTGTACAATGAATATTTGGCCTACGTAACAGGGTATCTTGGGGCAAATGAAGAGATTCTGCTGAAGCTGGATAAGCTGCTGCTGGAAATATCGCTACTCGACAGTACAGATTATACAGATGTTGAAGAGATGCCTTGTATGAAGGAAATCGATGAGTTGATCAAGCAGACGAAATTTTATAAGCAATGAAGGGGAGATGTGTATGGCTAATAAAGGAAAAACAGTAGCAGTTTTAGGGACCATTACGGTGGTAGTTTTTGCTCTCGTGTATTTTGGAATCACCTTAACCTCTAATATAGGAAAAACCAAAACCCAGATTTCTTCCGAAGATGCGGGGAAGCAGCTAGAGAAGCTATACAAGAACATAAACGTGACTACGGCTGAGCAAATCAAAGGCCAGATTGACCTGGATCCTGTTGCGATTGGGGATTCATTACCAGATATCTCAAAGTTTCCTGTATCCGTAGACAATACAACAGATAGCTTTGTAGAGATATTCTCTTCTACTGAAAAATCAGGAACAGGTAATGACGGGTGGCTGAATGAAGTTGCTACAGATTTTAACAACTCTAATATTGAGGTGAACGGGAGTCACGTTTCTGTGAAAATCCGTAATATTGCTTCAGGTACAGCGACAGATTACATAAGATCTGGGAAGTATGTGCCAGATGCCTTTACCCCTTCAAATGAGTTGTGGGGCGAAATGGTAAAAGCAAACGGGATGAACACGCAGCTAATCACTAAACGCCTTATAGGTAATGTAGCTGGTATTGTTACCAGTAAGGCGAAATATGATGAACTAATAGAGAAATACGGTTCTTTAAACGTAAAGACGGTTACAGACGCCATAGCAAATAATGAATTATCAATGGGTTATACCGATCCTTTTGCCAGTTCTACGGGTTTGAATTTTCTGGTAACAGCGCTTGGGACGTTTGGCGGTGCAGATTTACTTGGTGAGCAAGCGGTGCAGGGCTTTGAGAAATTCCAAGCAAATGTACCCTTTATCGCCTCAACCACTTTACAGATGCGAGAGGCTGCAAAAACCGGTAAGCTTGATGCTTTTGTCTTAGAATACCAGATCTTTGTGAATGCAACAGATTTGAAAGGGGGGTATGTATTCACTCCTTTTGGTGTAAGACATGACAGCCCGCTTTATGCTTTGGGTGATCTTCCTCAGGAAAAACTCGATATTATTAAGAAGTTTGCTGAGTTTGTTGAACTGGATAAATACCAGGAACTGGGTGAGAAAAAAGGCTTCAATGGTCTTAATGATTACCAATCAGAGCTTAGTACAGTGGATGGTAGTCTCATATCCTCAGCTCAGAAGCTGTGGAAAGAGAAGAAAAATGGTAATAAACCTATCGCCGCAGTATTTGTAGCAGATGTCTCAGGAAGTATGAACGGGGAACCCTTGAACCGTTTAAAGCAATCTTTATTAACAGGCCAGAAGTACTTGGGCAAGGATAACAGCATTGGTTTTGTCTCTTACTCTGATAACGTTACAATCAATCTTCCGATTGGAAAATATGACACGAACCAGCAGTCCATGTTTGTTGGTGCGATTGACAGTCTACAAGCAAATGGGGGGACGGCTACTTTTGACGGGATCGCGGTAGCCATCCACATGCTTCAATCGGAATTACAGCTAAATCCGGATTTAAAGCCGTTGATCTTTGTATTAAGTGATGGGGAGACCAATGCAGGGCATTCCTTGAATGATATCAGAGGTCTGATTGAGACCTACAAAATCCCGATTTACACGATTGGCTACAATGCGAATATCAAGGCGCTTGAGAGTATTTCGAGTATAAATGAAGCGGCCAACATCAATGCAGATACAGAGGATGTAGTCTATAAAATCGGCAACCTGCTCAATGTTCAAATGTAAGCTATATTTTTTAGGAGGGGTTCTATGTCGTTTACTATGGAAGTCGTAAGTCAGGAAAAGCTGAAATCAGTAATTGAGGAGCAGGTCAAACCTGAGCCCGAGGAAGTATCACAACTCAAAGCACTGGCAGTAAACAATGTCTCCGCCATTCTGGATCTGAATTTAGAGTCACTGGATAAGCGAAAAGGGGTGCTGCAATCCATTGATAGCTTCGGTATGGAAACGATGAGATCCTCTTCGGACAAAAACTCCCTGTTGCAGATTTCTGTGGGGAATTTATCAAAAACAGGAGATGAAGGCGGCCAAGTAGCAAAAGGTTTGACTGAGCTTAATCTCCAGCTGAAGGATTTGGATCCCAGTGCAGTAGATTTTGCCAAGACGGGTTTTCTAGGTAAGTTCTTTAATCCATTACGTAGTTATTTTGCTAAATATCAAAAGGCGGATGCTGTGATTTCAGATATTATAATTTCTTTAGATAAGGGTAAGACCGTTTTGAAGAACGACAATACTACGCTGGAATTCGAGCAACAGGCCCTTCGGGAACTCACAAAAAAGCTACAAAAAGAGATTCAGCTCGGCATGTTGATGGATCAGGAGATAGAGACGCAACTGGAAGCGGCTAAGCTGCGTGATGAGGATGAGGAGAAAGTTCGGTTCATTACAGAAGAAGTGCTGTTTCCGTTGCGGCAGCGTGTTATGGATTTGCAACAGATGCTTGTAGTGAATCAACAAGGAATTATGGCCATAGAAGTAGTTATTCGAAATAATAAAGAGCTGATCAGAGGGGTGGACAGAGCTAGAAATGTTACCGTGTCTGCCTTGAAAATATCGGTTACGGTAGCTAGTGCGCTGTATAATCAAAGAATTGTTTTGAAAAAGATCGAACTTCTAAATCAAACCACCGATAGCCTGATCAGCGGTACCTCAAAAATGTTGAAAAACCAAGGGGCGGAAATCCATAAACAGTCGTTAGAATCAAGTATTTCAGTGGATACATTAAAGCAAGCTTTTACAGATGTGCTATCCGCTCTCGATTCCATCAGTACTTATAAGCAGGAAGCTCTCCCCAAAATGCGTGAAACTATTAATCAGTTCAGAGAGCTGGCAGATAATGGCGAACAGCAGATTGTACGGCTGGAAAAGGGAAATAACTTGGGATTGTAGCCTAGCAAAATCATAAAACCGATCAATTATGCGCCTTGAAGGAATAAATCCTAGCCTTTAGTCTGGTATGACTCCAGTCCCAAGACTGTTTTGAGCCTTCTCTTTCCCACGTATAATGAGATTAATTGAAAAACGTGAGAGGAAGGACAATAGAAATGAATGATAAGTTATACTCTATGCCGATGGGAGCTCTTGATTCCATGCATATTCCAGCAGAATCCCAACCCCAATCTAAAACGCGCAAACGTGGAGCAAGTCCAAAGACATATCGGAGTATTTTATACTTCTTAATCTCTTTGCCGCTTACGATTGTATATTTCGTGTTTATGGTGACAGGGCTGACGTTATCCATTGCGTTAACCCCAATATTCATCGGAATTCCTTTGTTTTTTGCAGTAGCTAAGGGATTGGATTACATCGTACAATTTGAGCAAGAGCTGGTCAGATCATTGTTAGATATTCCTAGACCTAGTGAAGAGGCCAGATCGGAAATGCAGCTGGAGGGAGCGGGCTTCCTGCAACGAATGAAGTTAGGTTTTCATGGAGCGAAGTTTGCCCGTAACGTTATGCTGATTATGGGTCGATTCGTATCCAGCATTATATTCTTTTCAATAACAGTAACTGTAGTAGCGGCTGCATTGGGCCTGATTACACTACCTGTGCTGCACCAGATTTTCTTGCAAACCATGGATTTGAACATTTTAGAGAATAGTGTGTTTGCTTTGTTCCAGATCGACTGGACATTATCCCAACAATATATCTCCTATGTAGTAGCTGGATTTGTTGTTGCCTTGTTAGCAAGTTGGGTGATTCGTATGCTTATGGATGTGCAACGTAGAATGCTGTTCGTATCCTACGAGGAAAGACAACAGTACTAATTGGAAAGAAGAGTTTGTCTCAAAACAACAACCCTTTCTGAATCTGAATAAAACACCAGACAGTGATCCTTCAGTTCGTGGAGAATCACTGTCTGGTGTTTTTGGTCTGCGGGGAGGTTTGCTTTTGCAAATGATGAGCTAGTGGAGGTTGTCTGATTGCTTCTTTGATTTTTTCGTCGGGTTGTTGGTGTGGGAAGTAGAAGGAATCTGCGAAATAGCTGTACTTTGTGCAGTTATTTCGAGTGCCAAAAGAATAATCCTGACTTTAACTGCACTTTATACAACTAAAAACTAGAGAATCCACTTATAAGGGAGTAATTTCAGAAAATAGCTGCACGAAATACACTTATATCCAGTGATCGAGCGTTCTGTTTGATTATAGTTGTATGAAATACAATTAAACTCGAACGCTTTTACACATTGCCCCCCCGTCAACTCAACTCTCCATGCATCACTTGTCGCTGGAGTGTAATCGCACAAATTATATAGATTTATATGTTCATTCATAAGCGCGTGTATCAGGTTAGAGATCAGTTAGTCTTCAACAATCATCTCTTTGGGAACTCCAAGCAGGCTTTTCCTATTCCTTTATGCCTTTGAATGATGTTATAAAAATATGCCCTATTCCTGCCTGCTATGGCAATGCTACAAATTGTAGCCCTCACGGAGCGATCCGTAAACCGTTCTTCGGGTTGTTTGGACGTTGTCGGAGTTGGTTTGTATGTCCCAGGATGTACTTGGTTTAGAGCTTACTATAACGCTCCCCCAACTTGTGAAAAAATGTTCATAATCCCATATAAATCCTGTATAATAAGAGTTGTGAAAACGTTTGAACAAAAATCAGGAGGGGTTCTATGCATTCAAATGGATTATTTAGATGGAGGTTTTGGGGATTTGCAGTATTAGTTTTGTTAGCGCTTTCGGGATGTTCCAGTAACGGAAATGTAAATGAAAAAGTTGCTACATCACCAACCCCCAATCCAACGATAAGCAATACTTCTAATGCATCGGAGAACCCAACCAATGTGGGGGCGGCAAAAGGTACTGTGCACATAGAGAATCTAGGTGAGCGGAGAATATTTGTTTATTTACCTGCAGGGTATGAAGCTGACAGTGAGCGTTATCCTGTTGTGTATATGCACGATGGGCAGAATATTTTTAACACAAATACCAGCTCTTTAGGCAAAGAATGGAGAGTTGAGGAGATCATTGATCAGCTTGTTGCTGATGGAACCATGGAGAAGGTTATCGTGATAGGAGTCGCTTCAAGTGATGGATCAGAACGGGGAATGGAGTATGTTCCATTTCCGGATCAGTCTATTCCTTCGGATGGAGCGAGTGCAGCCGAATTTACCCAATATTTTATCAATACAGTTATTCCCTATGTGGATGGCGCTTACCGGACCATTCCCGATCGGGATCACCGGATGATCATGGGATCGTCATTCGGTGCTGTTCAGGCATTATGGATGGGGTATCAGCACCCGGAGACCTTCTCAGCGATAGGGGCTTTATCCCCTGCCACTTGGGTAAGCAATGGGCGTATATTGGATGAGTTGGCGAAAGAGTCCGGGAAGCCTGCATTGAAGATTTGGCTCGACATGGGTGTAACCGAAGGAATGCCAATTGATCCGCTTGTGACGGTACTAAAGTCGAAGGGATTTGTATTAGGGAAGGACCTATTCTTTCAGATGGACCCTTTGGGTACACATGAAGAGAAGTCATGGAATAGACGTGTACATAGTCCATTGATTATGTTCGCCGGGAAAGAGGCTGGACAAACGATCAAGCATGAAGTTAGCGACTATCTGACATTAATCGGACCAGAAGCTATCGACGTGCGTCTTAATTTACTAGTTACTATGGATAATGGGATGGATTTTACAATCCTTGACGGAGTTGAATATCAAGTGTTGAATCCTGAAGTAGGGCAGTTAGACAAGGCAGGTAAGGTGAGCTTCCTGAAGCCGGAATCCTTGAAAGTAAATGTTTCATTTCAAGGTGTTACTGAAGAACATTTAGTTAACTATGAGCATTATGTAAAGGTATTTAAAGTTTATGTGAAATCTCTTGATGTTGACGAGCATGGGGAGGAGTTCTCCATTAATCTGAAGCCCTCTGCTCGGAAATTAAATTCAACTCCTGAGTATATCTCAGCGCTAGTGAGCGCTGCTGAAAAAATCGGTATATATACAATTAAGGAGATTCAGGAGGATTCCATAAGTATAACCTTTAATACGAAGTAGTCATTGGAGTTCATAATCAAATGAGGTTATGCTCCTTATTTGAATTTACTATGATCTTAACTAAGGGAAACGGATCCCCTGGCTGATAATCAAGGAATTCTTCCCTAATTCTTTAAACTAAAAGAAGCTAACTCAATAAGTAGAAATTCTTACTTATTGAGTCAGCTGTTTTTTATCGCAAAATATATCCCCCATCCGGAAATAAAGTACTTCCTGTTGTATAGCCATTGGTCATCAAATAAATCGTTGTATGTGCTGCTTCGTCGGCATGGCCAACCCTGCCAAGGAGATTGATATTCGTATATTCGTCGTAAGCCTTGTCTCTAGTTTCCTGTTCTGCGCCTTCCCAATTAAAGTTGGTATGAATGGTTCCGGGGGAAATGACATTTACCCGAATCGGAGCCAATTCTACTGCTAATGCTTTTCCCAGACTTTCAATCGCGCCGTTACAAGCTGCATAGGAGGCACCGTCTGCAAGTGGACGTTGGCTGAATGCGCCGGACATAAGAACAATGGAGCCTGTAGGGTTGATAAAAGGGATAGCATGCTTTACAGCATTATATTGCGGCCAGAACTTTGCATTAAAGCAATTGTGAGCAACCCCTAAGCTCGAAGTAATCGGTCCTCTAACATAGGAGGCTCCCGGAGTGAACAAATGGTCAAATGCGCCGATTTTTTCAAAGAAAGCTTTCAAGTCCTGTTCATTTTGATTATCTAGTGAATGAATTTCAACAGAATCGAATCCCAGAAGCTGTTGAGCATTCTCTAATTTATCTTGTGAACGCCCAGCGATTATGACAGCTGCGCCTTGTTCAACCGCTTGTTTGGCAGTCGCAAGCCCTATTCCGGAGCTTCCTCCGATAATGACGATACGCTGGTTTTTTAATGAAATAGTGGACATATTTATCTTCTCCGTTCATAGTTAATTGGACTTATTAAGTTCTGTTTTTTATTATTAGCTATAAAATATAACCTGCACAGTACGCACTTTTTTCGTACTAGGTACGATTTTTCGTACTAGCTGGTTCGAACATATAGTTATATAACTATCGAAAGAGGGGATCACATGGATTTGCTGGAGCCGAGATTGACTGGGGTTCTTACAACACTTGAAAAGATCGGTGGAAAGTGGAAGCCGCTCATTTTATTTATTTTATTGATAGATGGCACAAAAAGATTTGGGGAACTTAGACGGATCATCCCTGATGTTTCCCAAGGTACGTTAGCTAAACAATTACGTGAGCTTGAAGAGGATCAGCTTATCGACCGGGTGAGTTATCATGAGCTTCCTTTGAGGGTAGAATATAGTATTTCAGAACATGGAAAATCGCTAATTACAGTGTTGGATAGCATGTGTGGCTGGGGTAGGATGCATAAAGAATATTTGAATAATACAAATAAGTAGAGGGGGGACATTATTATTCATACTATTTTGCAGGAACCAACGGGTCAGACCTACAAGACGCTGGTACAGGTAGCTATGGAAGTATGTGATGAATTTATTCTAGTAAAACGTGATCAGATGGAGTTGGAGCCAGAAGGAGTTGAACTGCTTGAACAGCTGCAACCATTTCTCAAAAAGGTCATAAAAGATGACTATTGGCCGGGGACTCGGCTTATGGGGCATTATGCAGATGTTTATTTTTTTCATTGTTCACCTGAAGCGGTCGATATTCTTTTATCCTATTCCACCAGCTTGTACTCGTGGGTACAGACCAGGCTGCCTGATGATCTTTGTTTTCTAAAACAAGGACAACCGTGGCTAATCAATACAGCCCATGAGAGAGAAAGCAATTTGATCACTGATGTGAATGAGGAACTTAATAGACTAGAGGAGTGCGGATTGTTGTTCCGTGACTTATCTGAGTTTTATAACGTTGATTAAAAATTTAACTCATATTTAGTGCAGAAGAACCCGCATTTGGTGCGGGTTCTTCTGCATGCTCATTAATATTTCTACGCATCTGTTAAACTACAAGATTTCATATATTCAAAGAAAAGTATTGATAATTATTCTCATATGATTTAATATGATAACGATTCTCATTATCATCACTTTGGTTTGAAGAATGATAAATAAAATATAGATGGGGAGATTGAATATGAATCAGAAAAAATATTTATTAGCTGGGGTATCAGCAGTTTTAGCTTTGAGTTTGGCAGCTTGCGGTAACAATGAGAAGGATAAGACAGCTTCAGAAAAAAGCACAAATAATGCTGCAGTAGCAGCAGAAGGAACAGCAAATAACAAAGGAAATGCGGCTCAGGAGGCAGTTGCCACTGAACAAACCGTTACATATTTGGGCAAGGATTATGTCGTGCCTGCAGAGATTAATAATATTGTAGCAGCAAGTCTCGAATCTATGGAGGATGCCGCCATACTGGGAGTGAAACCTGTAGGTGTACTTGCGATAGCTGATGCTATTCCAGGTTATCTGTCAACAGAGCTAGCGGGTGCATCCTTAGTGGGGGATAAATTTGCTCCAAGTAATGAAGCGATCCTGCAGCTGGATCCAGATGTTATCTTAGGGTCTTCCAAGTTTGGGGAAGATGTGGCAGGCGCACTTAATAAAATTCAAACGATGATTCCTTATTCACATATTTCAACGAACTGGAAAGATAACTTGCTCTTATTAGGTCAATTATCCGGTAAGACGGCAGATGCGGAAAAGATTATTAGCGATTATGAATCTAAAGCCGCTGATGCTAAGGCTGAAATCGGAGAAAAGCTGAAAGATCAATCCATTCTAGTCATTCGTATTCGTCAAGGCAGTATGTGTGTATATCCTGCTGGCGTTTATTTGAATCCGGTTATTTATGAAGATCTGGGCGCTGCCATTCCTGAGGTGATCTCCTCTACAGAGGCACAAGCAGAGCTTTCATTAGAAGCTTTGGCGGATATTAATCCGGACTATATTTTCTTGCAGTTTGAGACTAGTGAGAATACTGATAATGCAACAGCACTTGATGATTTGCTCAAGAATCCGATCTTCAAAAGCGTTACTGCTGTCAAAAATAATCATGTGTTTGTAAATGCAATTGATCCGTTGGCACAAGGTGGAACGGCTTGGTCTAAAGTAAGATTCCTGGATTCAGCAATTGAAAACCTGTTGAAGTAAAACCAAAGGTGCGATGAATAAAATGAATACAAAAAATTGGAAAGTTATATTGATCCTATCAACTTCTCCATTATTCATCGTATTAGCAATTGTTGTATCCGTCTTATATGGTGTTAAAGATATTGGAATATTGACAATATGGCAGGCGATTACACACTTCGATGCTAATAATGTGGACCACAACATTATTATGACATCTAGATTTCCGCGTGTAATCGCCGCTTTATTAGTTGGAGCGGCTCTGGCTGTTTCAGGGGCGTTAATGCAGGGGGTTACACGTAACTATCTTGCATCACCATCGATTATGGGAGTAAATGACGGATCGGCATTTGTTATTACGTTGGCTATGGTGTTTTATCCGGGATTATCGAATGTTCAGATGATTATTTTATCCATGGTGGGTTCAGCCATCGGAGCGGGTTTGGTTTTCGGATTTGGTTCCTTGGTCAAAAACGGTTTATCACCAGTCAGGTTAGCTATTATTGGGACTGTAATTGGTACTTTTTTAAGTAGTATCGCCTCAGCAGTAGCGATGTTTTTTCAAGTCTCACAAAATGTTAGCGTTTGGTATAGCTCGAAAATACATACCGTTAATCCAGATATGCTAATATTATCGATTCCTTTTATAATCGTTGGACTGCTCTTGGCGGTTAGTATTTCTAAATCAGTAATGGTTGCTTCCCTAGGGGATGAAACGGCGATTAGCTTGGGTCAACGAACAAAATGGGTGAAAATTGTCAGTATTATATCTGTTATATGTCTGACCGGGACAGCAGTAGCTTTAGTTGGCAAGATAGCCTTTGTGGGCCTAATCATTCCTCATATTACACGTTTTATCGTAGGTATAGACTATCGCTTTATCATTCCTTGCTCAGCGGTGATTGGAGCTGTTTTTTTAGCGTTATGCGATGTCTTAAGCCGTTATATTAACTTTCCGTTTGAGACGCCAATCGGTGTTGTAACAGCCTTTATTGGAATCCCGTTCTTCCTTTATTTAATTCGGGTTAAAGGGGGAGAGCAGCGTGGATAGAAGTAAAATACAGTTTAGCCGCTATATGCTGACACTATTAGTTTTTATCCTGTTAACCCTTGTGGCGGGGTATTTTCATCTTACGAATGGCGTGTTTGATATGTCTGTAATGGATGTGATAAAAACGCTGCTGCGAATAGATCCTAACCCTAAATTTGATCTGGTTATTTTTCAGTTTCGGTTACCACGGATCATTATTGCTTCTTTAGTAGGAATAGGTCTGGGGATGGCGGGAACTGTCATTCAAGGAATTACCCGTAACGGGCTGGCTGATCCAGGGATCCTTGGGATTAATGCAGGCGCTGGAGCTGCCATCGTCGCGTTTATGTTTTTCTTTCAGATGTCGGGAGTTACTTTTTTCAAAGAAAGCTGGTTCTCGATACTAGCCATGCCGCTGTTTGGTTTTGTAGGTGGGCTTGCCGCAGTTGTGATTATCTTTATTTTCTCTTGGCGGAATGGTGCACTCGATATGCAACGCTTGATTTTGACAGGGATCGCGATTAGTAGTGGTTTTGGTGCGTTGTCGTTGTATATTTCTCTGAAAATGAATGCAAGTGATTATGAAATGGCCGCGGTTTGGAGTGTCGGAAGTATTTATAGCGCGAACTGGACTTATATCATTATGATCGCACCTTGGGTGCTTATTTTAGGATTTGTAATGTATCGAAAAAGCTATTTACTCAATTATTTTCAATTGGAGGATTCCAGTACAAAAAGCTTGGGGATCTCGGTAGAAAAAGAAAAGCTGATCTTTCTGTTATGCAGTGTGGGGATTGTAAGTGTTTGTGTATCTGTATCCGGTTCTATAAGTTTTATAGGCTTGATGGCTCCTCATATCGCCAGACGATTAGTAGGAATTAATCACCGCTATATTATGTTATCCAGTGCAGTGGTTGGGATGTTTTTGCTGGTGATCTCAGATTATTTTGCCAAAACAATATTTCAGCCGGCAGAGTTACCCGTGGGTATAGTCGTTTCGATTATTGGTATTCCATATTTCTTATATTTATTAGCCAAGTCAAGAGTGTAGGGGAGAGTGTACAGAAAAAATGACAACACAAGTAGAGCTCGAACACACAGAATCATGGAAACTTGAATCTCAGTATATGGGTTACACGTACGATATAAAGGTTTCTCTTCCCAGAGAAGCAGCACCAGAAAAGGGCTTTCCAGTATATTACATGCTCGATGGTAATTCATATTTTCAATTAGGTCGGGATGTCGTAAAACTGCAGTCAAGAAATGCCCCAAAAACTTTTATTGCACCAGCAATTGTGATTGGAATTGGACATTATGGTACAGATGAAGAGGTCTCTAAAAGAAGATTTTATGATTTCACACCTCCTGCGAGGTTGTATGTATATCCGGATCGATTGAAAAATGCTGACATAGGACCACATGGTGGGGCTGAGAAGTTTTTAGCTTTTTTAGAATTAGAGTTAATGCCAGCAATCAACAAGAAATATAATGTGGATCAGCATAAACAAGCCTTGTTTGGTCACTCTCTCAGCGGTTTATTTGTCCTCTGGACGTTATTCACTCGTGCGAAGCTATTCCAGTATTATTTGGCCTCTAGTCCATCCATTTGGTGGAATGATCATGAAATCCTGACGTATGCGGAGCGGTTCTATAACAATGGTCAAGTGAAGATGACCGATAAACAAAGGTTATTGATTACCGTAGGGAGTGAAGAGTCGTTTATGGTCGATGACGCAGCATTATTATTTTCAAAAATGAATGAATATGCTCTGCGTAATTTAGAGGTTGAGCACTATGTCGCACCCAATGAAAATCACGCTTCTGTAGTGCCAACGATTATGAGTAGAGCGTTTCGAGTGCTGAACTGTTAAGGAGTGGGGATATGACGCAAATGAGGGCAGGCGAGCTTGTGCTTTTTGAACATATAGATCGTCAGATTACCGTGTATTTACCGAAAGAATATCATCTATTTCCGGAGCGGATATTTCCAGCGGTTTTCTTACAGGATGGAGATTTTTTGTTCAAAGAGGCGATTATAGCTATAGAGAAAGATGTGGAAGAGGGAGTAACAGAGCCGGTTATTTTTATCGGGATTGATTCTCAACTGCGGAATGATGAATATACACCTTGGGAAATGCCTGCTCTTTTTAAGGATTGGTCCTTTGGGGGCAAGGGCGATGATTATTTGAATTACGTCTATCAGGATCTTGTACCCTATATCAAAAGCTCCTATCGCATCTCTAACGAGCCGAAGAAATTGGCTTTGGGTGGTGTTTCACTAGGTGGATTAATAAGTCTGTACGCAATGTACAAGACTGAAGCTATTTTTGGAAATTTTATATTCATATCTGCGTCTGTATGGTTTAAAGATTTCATTCATTACATGGAAGCTTCAAGACTAGATAGGGAATGCAGAATTTATATGTATGTTGGTGAACAGGAAGGTATCCACAAGACAAATGTCCAGAAGGACATGGTGCCTAACAGCAAACGTGCTTATGATATTTTAAAAGAGAAGATTGATGAAGCTGATCAGCGTGTGAAGTTTGAGACGGATCCGCTGGGCACGCATAATGACATGTTTTTCCTGCAATATTTTCCGAATAGTATCAGGTTCTTATTTCCTGCAAAATAAACATAATAGGACGAGCGGGAGAGAGTAGCCTTGCTTCGTCCTATTTATCGATGAAAAGGGTCATGGCTAGCACATAGCTGCTCTAGTTATTCTTCTGTAAATTCTCGAGATGGGCATCCAAATTGTCGAAGGTTTGGGAAATCCCCTCTAACATCCCCATATCAATAACTTGTTGCAAGGCTTCCGGAGAAGAGTATTTACCGGTATTCACCAGCTTCGTTTGACCATCCAGGACGATAAAATCTAGTTGGACAAGCGTCTCAGGCAAATCTTTTGAAATATTACCCTCTGCATCTGAGAACCCATCTGTATAAATGACTTGTTCTGGGACTGTAATTTCCTTATACAATGCCTTGCCCCAAGACTCCATACCGTAGAAATCACCTTGATTCTTATCCTCGCACTTCATGCAATAATGCCAAGTACCCCCTGGACGGAAATCGACATTACATACGGGAAGCGTCCAACCTTTTGGACCCCACCAGTGCTTCAAATGCTCAGCCTCAGAAAAAGCTTTGAATACAAGTTCACGTGGAGCTTGGAATACGCGCTCTAATACTAATGTGTTGCCATCAACAATTTTGGATACCACTTGGTTGGACGGGTTAGAATTTGTCATGGGATAGATCCTCCTCAAATTTGTTTGCTTCCTGCCAATTTCAGCCTGAGACTATGATTTTTTATTGTTTTCATTGCTCTGTAGCTTTTGCAAATAATCATCCAGTCGATCATATCGTTCTTCCCATATATGGCGGTAGGAGTCTAACCAATCGTCTATTTCCTTAAATGGATCAGGACGGAGCTTGCAAATGCGCTTGTTAGCAACAGCTTGAACTTCAATTAAGCCTGCTTCACTAAGGACACGCAAATGCTTGGACGCTTGAGGCTGCCGTAGCTGAAGACTTTCTGCAATCTCCCCAACGGTTAAGGGATTAACCCGTAATAGTTCAACGATCTGCATGCGGTGTGGCTCAGCTAAGGCACTCATAACGTTAGTATTCATAAACGAGGATCACTTCGATTCATTAAATTCATTCGCTCTAATAATGACGCACCATGGTTAAACGGCTCTATAGCGCCTCCTTTTTGTTATTTCCTGTTTGTAATATTAATTCTAATATACCATGACAGGAATATTCCTGTAAAGGAATGTATAAAATGCATTGAATGACACCTGCAAAAGAAGGGCATGATACAAGCATTAAAAAGAAATATGTTCCATGATAACCATCAAACTTTACAATAAACATAGGAATAGATATAATTAAGTATAACTTATCGGGTTTTAGAAATACGCAAGGGGCCTAACGCCAGTGGGCTCCTTTTGTATTTCTTGGCCATGTTACAGGAGGGTGAAGGTCATACACAATGAAAAGATTATGGTTTGTGTTCATTATGGTCCGCATGGGGAGCGTTTAATCCGGCGTGGTGTCCAACTATCTGAAATTATAGGGGCGCCATTGTTTGTATTAAATGTCGATAGTTCGGATATTGATGAATATAATCAGAGCAAAGAAATGTATATGACGGTCTGGAAACGTCTTGCCGATGAAGCTGGCGCAGAGTTTATCATTCGGAAACGTGAAGGCCGAAAAACAACAGATATTATTGTAGAAGTTGCTGAAGAGAATGAGGTTACACAGATCGTCATTGGACAATCTGCTCAAACTCGGTGGCAGGAGCTTACCAAACGTAATTTCATCAATGAACTCATTGGTAAAATGAAAATGATGGATCTGCATGTCGTGGCTGTGCAGCGGATGCGCGCCGGGTTGGAAGAAACCCATGAGGAAGGCGTTATCGCCTACCTGGTCAAAAACGGGGCTGAATATCAGCTCAGTGATGAACCTCAGGGAGAGTATTCGCTTAAGGGAAAGTTCTTTCACGAACTACACACAGAATTTGAGAACGGTTTATTCAGAATTGAGCAGGAAGATGGAAAGGCTAGATATCTGCATATTTGTGATGGCACATTGACCGATTCTTTATAATCGGGCTTGCCCTTATCAACATTGGGGCCTTGTATATAAGGCCCTACCAATCATATGATCTTTGGCTTTTGGTAAAAAAGTAAGTACTAAAGTTCACAACTTGATAAGCTCAAGTGGAAAAGGAGGACTGCCTTTGCTGCATGTAATCATACTTGTTCCGTTTCTAATGGCCTTAGTAATCGCACTTTTGTCCAAGAGAGCACCCAACCTTCATAGAGGATGGCTTGTTTTCCCTGGTTCACTCGTTTTGTTTGTTTATTTCTTAACCCGGATTCCCGTTATTAAGGGTGGGGATTTGGGATATGAAACCATTTCATGGATTCCTTCACTAGGAATTGATTTGGTTTTCCATCTGGATGGATTAAGTTTGTTGTTTGCTTTGCTAATCACTGGGATGGGTAGTCTTGTAATTATCTATTCAATTTATTATCTTGACCGGCGAAAAGAAGCGTTAACCCCTTTTTATATTTATCTAATGTTGTTTATGGGGGCGATGCTTGGCGTTGTGCTCTCGGATAACTTGATGGTGTTATACGGCTTTTGGGAATTAACAAGTGTTTCGTCATTTCTGTTAATTGCCTTTTGGCATCGGCGGCAAAAATCGCGGTATGGTGCTCTCAAATCTATGTTGATTACCGTATTTGGTGGTTTAGCGATGTTTGCCGGCTTTTTAATGCTTTATGTAATGACAGGCACCTTTAGTATCCGGGAAATTTGGAGTGAGGTTGGCGATATTAGCGGGCATGCTTTATTTATTCCGGCGATGCTACTAATTCTTTTAGGCGCCTTCACCAAATCAGCGCAGTTCCCGTTTCATATCTGGCTGCCAGATGCCATGGAGGCACCTACACCCGTTAGCGCCTATCTTCACTCGGCAACGATGGTTAAAGCTGGATTGTATCTTGTCGCCCGTTTCAGCCCTGTTTTTGCGGGGCAATATGAGTGGTTCTGGGTTGTGTCAGGCGTCGGTTTGATCACCTTGATTTATGGCTCTATCCAGGCGATGAAGCAGACGGACCTGAAGGCTCTATTAGCCTATTCAACGATTAGTCAACTTGGACTGATTATGGGATTGCTGGGAATGGGATCGGCAGCGGCATTTTATGTAGGGGGAGATTCAGTCTTTTACACTGCTGCAACAACAGCGGCTATCTTTCACCTTATTAACCATGCCATCTTTAAAGGCTCTTTGTTTATGATGGTCGGTATAGTTGACCATGAGACGGGTACCCGCGACCTGCGGAAGCTGGGCGGACTGATTTCCATTATGCCGGTTACCTTTACGGTAGCGATGATCGGCAGTTTCTCGATGGCTGGTTTGCCGCCATTTTCCGGGTTTTTAAGTAAAGAAATGTTTTTTACAGCTGTTCTGAATATCCGAAACCTGGATATATTGTCTGTTCCCTCGTTGTTTACGCTCTTCCCGGTTTTGGCCTGGATTGCCAGCGTGTTTACTTTTGCATACAGTATGATTTTGGTTTTTCACACCTTTTTCGGAAAATATCAGCCTGAGAAGCTGGACAAAAAACCGCATGAAGCCCCATTTGGACTTCTGCTTGCCCCGTGCCTGCTAGCAGTGCTGTCTATATTTATCGGTTTTTTCCCGAATATATTATCCAATACACTTATTATCCCTGCAATGAATGCTATTCACCCAATCTTGCAGACCGGAGAACCCTTTGTTGTGAATATTCATTTCTGGCACGGCTTTACACCAGAAATATGGATGACACTTGGTGTTGTGATTCTTGGTATTATTGTATACCGAATCTATGGCCGCTGGAGTCTGGTCGATAAAGAATGGGGCAGTGGCTACACTTTAAATCAAGTCTATGACGGAGTAATCCGGCTGGTCGAGAAATCGTCTAGGGCGTTGACTGGCACCTATATGACAGGTTCTATGCGCCATTACTTGATGTATATCTTCGCTTTCCTGATCGTAGCCATTGGTGGAGCCGTGTGGTATACCGATGGAATTACGCTTGGGACAACTGAATATGCTCCGTTTTCGTTGTTTGAAGTTATTGTTGTTATGGTTATGCTTGCGGGCGCTTTGGCTATCCCATTTGTACGTTCCAGAATCACAGCCATTTTGTTAACAGGAATGGTTGGTTATATGGTTACTTTACTCTTTGTTCTGTTCCGGGCACCTGATCTGGCGCTTACGCAGATGATTGTCGAAGTAGTATCCGTTACATTGTTCCTGCTATGTTTTCGGCATTTGCCTAAGCTGGAGAAAGAACCGTTCAAACTTCGGTCCCGCTTGCCTAAGCTAATTATTTCCATCGGGATGGGAATAACCATGACATTGGTTGCACTTGCTGCTTTAGGCAGTAGTCCGTTCGAATCCATCTCGAAATATTATGTGGAGAATAGCTATACCTTGGGTGGCGGTAAAAATATTGTTAATGTTCTGCTCGTTGATTTCCGCGGCTTTGATACCATGTTTGAAATTACAGTGCTTGGCCTTGCCTCACTTGCTATTTATTCCATGATCAAACTGCAGTTGGATACAGATGGAACTATTGCCCCACTGAAGCGGGCTGTGAAGGATAATAAACCACGTTCTTCTGTAAGTGATGATGTGTTACTACAAGCGGTAGCTAAAGTAGCCTTCGTTATGATACTAATATTTTCGCTTTATCTGTTTTTCGCCGGACATAATAATCCGGGAGGCGGATTTATTGGAGCATTGATGGCATCAGCCGCATTGGTACTACTCGCCATTACTTTTGGGATTGATATGGTTGAGAAGGTATTGCCTATCGACTATCGTAAGTTAATCGCGATAGGGGTATCTGTAGCTTTTCTTACAGGAATAGGTTCGTTTTTATTCGATGTACCTTTTCTGAGCCAAGCGTTTGGCTATTTCCAACTGCCACTTATGGGCAAAACAGAACTGACCACAGCAATGTTCTTTGATCTCGGTGTTTTCTTAGCTGTTATTGGTGTCACTATGAATATCATATTTACGATCGGGAGGGATAGCTAATGGAGCTTATTATTGCCCTGGCGATCGGTGTACTGTTTTCCGTAGGTGTTTATCTAGTTCTTTCCAAAAGCTTGCTGCGTATCCTTCTGGGAACCACTTTAATAACGCACGGCGTTCATTTGTTGTTACTGACAATGTCTGGCCTCAAGACAGGTGCTGCACCATTGCTGGGTGAGGAAGCGGAAGCTTATGTCGATCCTTTGCCGCAGGCGCTCATTTTGACCTCTATTGTAATTAGCTTTGGAGTAACAGCATTTTTTATTGTTTTGGCATACCGGACTTACCGCTCGACGGGTACCGATGATGTGGAAGGAACCAAGGAGGAGAGACGATGAACAACTTGTTAGTGCTGCCTCTGCTGATTCCGGCCATTACGGCAGTTATACTCATTTTTCTGAAAGAACGAGTACGTCTGCAACGAATCATAAGTGCCGTCAGTGTGTTTTTAAATATCTTTGTTGCAGGATTCATTGTGTATCAGGTAAATATAAACGGTATCCAGACCTTATATATGGGGGGATGGCGTCCACCTTATGGCATTGTGTTTGTTGCCGATATGTTTTCGGCATTGCTCGTGTTGACAGCGGCCATTGTTGGTGCGGCTTGTCTGTTTTTTTCCTTCGCTAGCATTGGGGAAGACAGAGAACGGTTTTATTACTACCCGTTTTTCCATTTTTTATTAACCGGGGTTTTTGGCTCTTTCCTCACCGGGGACCTGTTTAACTTGTTTGTCTGCTTTGAGGTGCTGTTAGTTGCTTCTTACGCTTTGATCGTACTTGGTGGGTCCAAGGGTCAACTGCGAGAGACATTAAAGTATGTATTAATTAATGTGATTTCCTCTTCCTTGTTTGTGGCGACGATTGCTTATTTATATGCTGCGACAGGCACACTGAATATGGCGCATTTATCTATGCGTGTAGCAGAGGCGGGACAAGGCGGTGTAATGAACGTCATTGCGGTCCTGCTGCTAATTGTATTTTCGATTAAGGCAGGTTTGCTGCTCTTTTTCTGGCTTCCCGATTCCTATAGTGCACCGCCATTGGCTGTTAGAGCCCTGTTTGGGGCTTTGTTAACCAAGGTCGGATTGTATGCAATTACACGTACCTTTACTTTGATTTTTATTCAAGAACCGGGACTCACCCATACATTGATTGCCTGGATGGCGGGGGCGACAATGATACTTGGGGCAATCGGGGCATTGGCTTACAACGATCTGGGCCGAATATTTAATTATAATATCATCATCAGTGTAGGATTTATTGCTTTTGGGATCTCTGTCGCGACTCAGGATTCGTTAAATGGTGTAGTGTTTTATTTAATGCATGACATGGTTGCCAAAGCATTATTATTTTTCCTGGGTGGGATGATTATCTCAGCTTCGGGCACCGACCGATTAAAAGAAATGGGTGGTTTGATCCGACGTTATCCGTGGACCGGCTGGATGTTTTTTGTACTGACTTTGGCATTGGTTGGTGTTCCACCCCTTAGTGGTTTCGCTGGAAAAGTGATGATGGTGCGTAGTGGATTTGGAGAGAATCACGTGGCTCTGGCGCTGATTGCACTTGCATCCAGCTTTGTAGTGTTATATTCCTTGATCAAGGTATTCCAGCAAGTATTCTGGGGTGGCGAGAAAAGGGAAGAACAAGTCAAACCGCTTCATTATAAAGCCATGATGGCACCGGCGGCTGTTCTGTTCGTGATTGTAATTCTGATGGGTGTAGGTGCGGAGACGGTAAACGGTTTTGTGAGTCAAGCCGGAGCCGTACTGGCTGATCCAGCACTATACATTAACGCTGTCATGAAGGAGTGATACTATGGCTTTTCAACTATTATTGAATTTCATGATAGCATTCCTGTGGATGTTCCTGCACAATGACTGGACTGGGCCACGTTTCGTCATTGGTTTCTTGATCGGTATCCTCATTCTGCTCGGAATGCGACGTTTTTGGCCCAAATTATATCTAGGAAAAGTGTGGGCAATTATTAAGCTAATCCTTTTACTGCTGCGGGAACTGGTCGTTTCAAGTTATGTAGTGGTAAAAGCCGTTCTGAGACCGGAGCTTAATATACGTCCTGCAATCTTGAAATATACTACAGAGCTGAAATCGGATTGGGAAGTGGCTACTTTGATCACATTGCTCTGCCTTACTCCCGGATCTGTGGTACTTGAAGTATCGGATGATAACCGGACTTTGTATATTCATGCCATGGATGTTGATGATCCCGCACAGTTCAGAGCGAATATCCGTGACACCTTTGAGCGTGCGATATTGGAGGTGACCCGTTAATGATCCATTTTATTCTTATGCTCTCGCTTACGATTATGGCGCTGGCGATTGGTGTATGCGCCTGGCGTTTGTTGAAGGGACCTTCTTTGCCTGACCGGGTAGCAGCACTGGATACGATTGGAATTAATCTGTTAGCCATGGTAGCCGTTCTTTCTGTTTTACTCCGAACGCAGGCTTTTATCGAAATTATTTTGTTAATAGGCATTCTTTCCTTTATCGGCACGACGGCATTTGCCAGATACATCGAAAGGGGAGTGGTGCTAGAACATGGAAACGATCAAGACAGTCGGTGAATTGCTGTTTGCTTTGTTAATTCTGATGGGGGCATTGCTTAGTGCTGTAAGTGCTTATGGACTGATTCGGCTGCCTGATGTTTATCTGAGATCGCATGCCGCTGCTAAAAGTGCAACCCTTGGTGTTTTATGTGTTCTGAGCGGGGCCTTTCTATATTTTGCATTTTTTCTAGATCATATAAGTGCTAAGCTGCTACTGGGGATTGTCTTTGTATTTATGACCTCACCTTTATCTGCGCATTTGACAGGTAGAGCTGCTTATCGCTCAGGGGTTCCCTTATGGAATCGCAGAATTCAGGATGATTTAAGAGAGGTACTGGAGAAAGAAAAAGCTGTAGCAGCATCCCCTGAACGGGATGTGCCTCAAGAATAAAATTCAGGAAATGTTAGTCTGTAATTTCGGATTACAACAATAAGTTTGGATCGCAATAGCTAAAAAGCAACAACCCTGCATGAAAACGCGGGGTTGTTGCTTTTTTAGATTAAAACTACTCTTTTTTTGTTATCTTAACGAACTAATATTTTGCCTTCTCCAGCAAGTATGCGAAGTACCCTTGGGAG
This sequence comes from Paenibacillus sp. FSL H3-0329, assembly GCF_037963285.1. Lineage (NCBI taxonomy): Bacteria > Bacillati > Bacillota > Bacilli > Caryophanales > Paenibacillaceae > Paenibacillus > Paenibacillus sp. FSL H3-0329. Next base: position 3,005,578 of record NZ_CP150150.1, read on the forward strand.
TCGTTCACCGTCATTCTCAGGGATGTCCAACTGAATGCCGTAGTGGAAACTGCCTTGTTGTTCTTTGTTCCATTTCAATATTCCTTCTATGTACATAGATTCATCCGTAAGATTCATTTCCATGCCAATGCGTACTAGGTTATTTTCTGGGTTGATATTGAGGGGTAACGATAAGTGGCAACCCGATCGACTGATGTCGAACAATACAGCCCTTACAGGCTTGGAAGGAACCTGGATGCCGTTAATAGTAAGAATATGAAGATCAAATGTTACAGGTTCTTTAAGGGTATATCGAAAAGGTTCGGTTCTGCGATTAGTGTTCATATGCTCCTCCATACTTTTCCATGTATTATAAATTATCGACATAAAAGTAGGATTAGTGAAGAGCTGATTCTATTTTTGATTTATTTCACTACTTGAGCAGTCTCGTAGGTAAGGCAGCGCAGACTTTGATCAGGATAACGCATTTCTGCCGTGTAGCTGCTGCCATCTTCCAGCATCATCTGAACAGCGACCATGCCGCGTTTATCATTGGTTTCAGTGTTGATTAGTGTTGCTGTAACAATTTTTCGGCTTTCTTTTTGTTTATCTGTAAGGATAGTAATGGCCGTATTGATCCAACTAGCATCTTTATAGATGGCGCTGGCAGCAGAAGCGCTAATTGGTGTTCTTTTCAGAGAATTATTAATCGCGGTCGTATTCACTACCATACCGTTTATGGGATCAATTAGTACATCGTATTCCCAGAATTCCTTACCTTGCCCTTCTAGGGTCTTGGCGTTATATGGACTGAAATGTACAGCCCATGTCCACGGCAGCGAGGTTCGGGTATCACTCAGAATAACCCGCATCTGCAGCTTTCCCATGTCCACTTCGAATAATTTGCGAACGCTTGAAGCAGCGAGAGCAACGGTATCGCTTTGACTCAAATGCCCTACAGCAGGCGGTGTAACAGTGTTCCGTTTGGATACAGAAGTCTCATTACCAGCCATGTCTATGAAATTGTTAATTTGTTGTATTTCTTTAGGGCTCGTCTGCTGTTGTAGATCGTCATTCTCTGTGGACACCCGCGTGGGTGCTTCCAACTTCACCCCTGGGGTTTTGATGCTGGTTAAAGCTAAATGGGTGGTGTTTTGAATGACTGCACTGACGATTAGCAGACTCCCCGAGAACAGGAGTACAGCTAAAGCAGTGGGGAATTTTTTGTTATTCACTTGAATAACCTCCATTTGCTTCGGATGATGCTGAATCTTCCTAACCTTAAACTATAGATGTTATAGAGTAGGTGAACAGATGTTATGGAGTTGTAAAAAAATGCGGATACTTGTTCCTTGACCTAAAGTAGAATTCAGTGAAATTCTGGCTTGATGTGCATCTGCGATTTGCTTGCATAAAGATAAACCAAGACCCGCACCCCCGTATTCGCGTGTGCGCGATTTTTCACCTCGATAAAAGGGTTCAAAAACACGCGCGCTCTGTTCCGGGGTCATCCCAAATCCCGAATCACATACTTCCAATATGGCTTCATTTTGCAATGCATAGGCAAGCAAGCGGATGGTGCTCCCTTGCGGAGATGCATGAATGGAATTTTCGACAAGGTTAACCAAGAAGGAAGTTAGCAGATCATGATCACCCCAAACCGCAGGGATCGAATAATCCATTTCTAGTTTGATGCCTGCTTCGTCCAATTTAAGCTGCACAATCTGTTTAACCGATTTGAACAAATCTGATATGTCTACTTGTTTCAGAGTCAGAGGATGATGCCGTAGGACGGACAAATCCAGCAGTTTGAAGGTAAAATTCTTCAGGCGTAAGGTTTCACTAAGGATATATTGACCAGCCATCTGCTGTTCTTCCTGGCCTATATTCGCGGAAGTCAGAAATTCAGCAAATCCCTGCATACTGGTTAAAGGTGTGCGCAGTTCGTGGGCGAGGTTATCTACCATTCTCTGCTTTTCATCGGCCATATTAGACAGTTCGATCACGTGCTGTTCCACTGCGTTTGCCATTCGGTTAAAGTTCAGGGCTAACTCACCAAATTCATCTTTACTGCGCAACTGCACACGCTCGGTATATTTGCCTTCAGCGATCGTTTTTGTAGTCTTTGAAAGCTGTTTAAGTGGTTTGGTCAACTGCCGGATCAGCAAGTAGAGTAATAGGAGCAGAATTGGACCGATAATCCAGTTAATCATTACAAAAAAACGGTTCAGCTCATGCTGCTTAGCATACAGGTCACTGATATCACGTTGATAAACGATCGTCAAAGCTTGATAGGGAGCAGGGAGCTCAGTAGAGAGTTGAATAGAATGTGATTCCGGCGTTGAGACGGATGGGACTCCGGCATTCGGATAAACCAGCTGGTCATTCTCCCAGAGCTGTAGTCCGATTCCCTGCTTATGATAAAATTCACCATAGGATTGAGCCACGCTGGAGATTAAAGTAGAGGTAAGTGTGGCCCCACGGGTCTGAATCGATTCAAGATTTTCATAAATGTTGTTTGCAATTAATAGCTGTTCGCTTGAAGCACGCTGCATTTCGCTGTCCATGTTCAGCTGCCAGCTTTTTTTCATAATCATTATTACACTCACATCTAGGGCGACGATGAAGAAGGCGAGGACTGACAGCAGAATTTTATGCCAGAATCTCATACTAGACCTGAACTTCCAAGCGGTAACCAAGCTTAAATACGGTTTTAATTCGTTCTTCCCAGCCTAGTTTTTTGCGCAGCTGCCTGATGTGTACATCTACGGTACGGGTATCTCCTTCAAAATCATAGCCCCAAGCTAATTCCAGCAACTTTTCCCTTGATAAAGCAATGTTTCTGTTGCGGATAAGGACTTCAAGAAGCTCAAATTCCCTAGCGGTTAAATCTACGGGTAGTTGATCCACCATGACAAGCCTCTCAAGATAACGTACCTCAACGTTTTCACAAAGAAAATTGGAAGTGCCTTTTTCACTCCTGCGTAACACCACATTGATTCTTGCCAACAATTCAAGGATTTCAAAAGGTTTAATAATATAATCATCGGCGCCCAGCTCAAAGCCCTTGATGCGATCAGCCAGTGAATCTTTAGCGGTGATTAGAATCACCGGAATTTGTAAGTGAGCAATCCGCTGCATGATCTCAAAACCATCCAGTTCGGGCAGCATTATATCGAGCAGAATTAAATCGGCCTTTTCACGTTCCAGCAGTTCAATAACCTCCAGCCCGCGATAAGCCTTGCTATAGGTATGTCCGACTAATTTTAGATTCATAGTAATTAAGTCACTGATTGCACGTTCATCTTCTACGACTATGATATGGCCCATAGTTCATTGTTCCCTCCTAAGCTAGCAAATCACTTCCTAATGCTAATAAACTATAAACAACTTATTACAGAATTGTCCAGTGAAGGTATGAAAAAGCATCTAGTTCTTCATAATTTTGATTGTGAATAGAGCTCAAAAAGGACTGAAAGAGAACGAAAGCAGTCTCTTAATCAATCCTAAAACACATCATTATAAGCCTTTGCAACTCTTTATTAATTGGAAATTCCATCCGTTGTTGACTTAGGCAAGGGGGTATCGGGGGCAATAAAATCGTGAACGATTTGACGGAAATATTCGTGATTATCATAGCTGTTGTACATACGCCAGGCCACCGTTTGGGAGTTGCCGAAAAATAACCGCTCGAACTGGGTTTGACGACCTCCGAATGCACCCGCTCCTAGTTCCCACGCCAGCCGGAATAAGGCATTTCGATACCATGCATCCGAGACATTCCCCTTCAAATATTCATAAAGATAAAAACCAGCGCTTGATGTAAAGTCGGCTTCAGAGGGGATCATGATGAGACCGCTTGAACTGAGGTTTTGAACCATTTCAACCATTTCTGGATAAAACTCTGAAAAGTGAATGGTTGAAGCCAATAGTGGTCCCTTGTCTGGAACGAGATATCCAAATTTGTCGAGCGAAGCCCCTATTTCCGCTGCAAGTCTTAAGGCTTTGAAAGTTTCTAAATAGGTTAATATTCTGGAAATAGGCAAAATCGTGTAGGATTCAAGGACAGCGTTTTGTTCTTCAGCCAAAGACTCTAGCATACCAAGAAAAAACTCGGTTTTTGCAATATAGCGGGTGACAATTTGGTGGGCCATATGCGTATGAAAGTTACTCTCGCCGAATAATCGGGAACAGTACATTTCATCGCCATAATAAAATATACGATCATGAGGGATAAGTACACGGTCAAAGATAACAAGGGTATCCATTTCTTCATATCTTGAACTTAACGGATGGTCGTAAGTAGATGAGGCAGCGTAGCTTTCACGGCAAAAAAAAGTCATTCCAGGCAGATCATTAGGCACCGCAAAGGCAAACGCAAAGGGATTATCATCATCCACAAGTGAGGGTGAGGGAGTCGGGAATACAAGCATTTCATCGCAGGTAGCTCCCTGTGTTGCCATCATAAAAGCACCGGTAACAATCATCCCCTCATCATTGATTTCTACGACTTTAGCAGCGATAGAATCCTCTGTAGCATCAATCTGGCCGGATATTTTGCTGGCTTGAGGCTGGATGAAGGCATGGGATAAGGTAATGTCATAATCACGACAGTAGGCATAGTATTTTCTGAGGTTCTCAGCATATTTCGGATTAAGGTCCTCAAGGATATCAGCAGCTGTGAAGAGAGACATAATGGCTGTATTCATATAATCGGGGGAGCGTCCTAAAAATCCATGATGTCTATTGGACCAGAGTTCAATCATTTTTCTCCGGCGTTCTAAATCTTCAGCATTTTTGGGTGGAAGAAAAGATAAACCAACAGGATCTCCAGTATCAGGTGAAGGAAAGGTCATCTGCGCCAAATAACGTTCATCACACTGCATGTTATACATTTCAGCTTGTGTTTGTATGAGACCCTGAAAGGCAGGGTGTTTGGATAAAGGACCTTCAATACGTGTTCCTCTGTACCAGATATTGATCTTTTGCCGGTCGATTCGTTCGATGTATTGATTACCTGTTTTTATAGGCATAGGTTCCACCTCATTGAAGTCATCTTTGACTAATAAGCCGTATTATTGCTATTAATGTACGTGACCATGAATCTACGTGTACATTGTCCATATACCGTGTGTGAACAGGGAGTTTGGGGTTGACATAAACGAAGCTGACTTGTATATTTTGGATATTGGATTACAAATGTAGTCATGCCAGGAAAGAATGGTGGATAGTATTATGTCTAAGGAAACTCCAAGGATTTCGGATGCCGAGTGGGAAGTGATGAAGGTGCTGTGGGCAAGTGCCCCGCGCACTGCAGGTGAGATTGTTGAAGCACTAGAAGGCAGCAGGGACTGGAACCCAAAGACGGTACGGACGTTGATTAAGCGTCTGACAGAGAAGCAGGCTATTGGTTATAACCAGACAGGTAGGGTGTATTCATATTATCCGCTGGTGAGGGAAGAGGAATGTGTCCAATCGGAGACACGATCCTTTCTGAAGCGGATCTACGGTGGAACTCTGCGCCCGATGTTGGTCAATTTTTTGCAGGATGAAAAGTTGTCCCGGGAAGATATTGAAGAATTGAAGAGAATTTTGGATGAACGAAAGGACTGAGCCGCTTGCTGGAAGCTGCATACAATCTGTTCGTCAAGGTATTGTCGCTGTCTGCCATGGCGAGCGTGCTGGCTCTGCTGATCTTATTGACCCGGTTCCTGTTCAAGGATCGTCTAAAACCTACCTGGACGTATCTTCTGTGGATACCACTGATCGTGAGGCTGGCAATACCTTGGGCACCAGAAAGCACATTTAGTATTTTTAATCTGTTGCCGCTGGAGAAAGAAGCGGCGCAGAGTACCATTTTTCCGTCAGTACAGTCGGAAATCGGCTTTACTTATATGCCCGGGTTGACCGGAGAGGAAGAGGAAGCAGCGTCAGTTACTGGAATTGCAGAAACTGGACCTTTGCCGGGAGCATCGGCATCGGATGATGTGGCACAAGTCAATCCGCAAATAGACAGTTCTACCAGGGCGACCGATTCAGGGTGGGAGCCTCTACATTTACTGGTTTTGGCGTGGCTTGGCGGAGCCGCGGTGGTACTGGGCTTGTCGGTTCGAGCACAACTGCGATTTACCGCACGGGTTCGAAGGGAACCAGAGATTCATTCCTTAGAAATCCAACGGTTGTTCCGAACCTGTCAGCAGGAGATGCAGGTACGGCGCCCAGTCAAGCTGATCGAGACGAAGCAGATTGCCGTACCGACACTACTTGGCGTTATACGGCCCAAGTTGCTGCTGCCCACCTCTACTTTACACACTCTGGAGACGAACGGGCTCCGTCATATATTCCTTCATGAGCTGGCGCATGTGAAGCGCCGTGATATTTTGCTAAATCTGCTGACAGGTCTGCTGCTGGCCATGCATTGGTTTAATCCTCTGTTGTGGTATGCCGTACGCCAAATGAAAGAGGATCAAGAGGTTGCCTGTGATGCTCTGGCCTTGAAGCATCTTGAACCAGCGTGCCACAGAAGTTATGCCCTGACACTTCTCAAATTGTTAGAAACCTTACCCGACCCGATCCGGTTGGCAGGTACAGCTGGCATTTCGAGCAGTAAAAAGGAAATGGAAAGAAGGATTATCATGATTACCAGACACAAAAAATTTACGGCAAAAAACTCACTGCTGGGCCTAGCTGTAATTATGGTCTTAAGTGGCTGTACCCTGACAGGGGCAAAGCTGAATTCTGCATCAGCCCCGGCAAAGAGCGCTCCTGCTACTTTTCGGGCAGAAGCGCAGGATAAAGAGAGCACGGCTTCCAGCGTTAAAGGCACTCTATTGGCGGAAAAAAACGGAATCACGGTATCTGCTAATCCCACTGGGGAGAATGCACTTTTGCATAAAGTCATGGTAGATGTGCGTGGTGAAGTAAGCCGTACGTTCTTGTGGAATGCCGGGGAAGATGAAACTCGGCCTCCATTGATTGAAGAAGCAGATGTGAACGGGGATGGGACTAAAGAAATCTTCATACGCATTACGACCGGCACAGGTACCGGACTTTCTATGAGTGAGATTCATGTGCTCCAGCCTGTTACCTTGGAAGAGCTTGTGGTCGAAGATCCGATCGAAACGTTGAATCAGAGGCTGAAATCCTCCATTACACACCGAAATAACCATACCTATGTATCTGCTGAACTGGACGGAAAGCATTTGACCAAAGTATATGATTACACTGAGGGAGCTTGGGGAGAGAAGGTCGGATTTGGCTCAATAGTTTCATACGAGCTGATAGATGACCAAATTATAGCCCACTTGGCTGGTGCAGCCTCTATGTCTGAGTTTCCGCTCGAAGTAATTGCCGTTTACGGGAAGAATCTGACCATTGAGAGCGCACAGATGTACTATGGTTCGTTTATATCTCCACCGCTCAGTGAACAGGACATCAAGTCCATGATGAAAAAACAGCTTCCGGCAAGCGGTTGGACCTTTAGCAAAGACGGAGATCAATATAGGGTGGATATAGATCCACTGAATGGCGAAGGGGAAGGCAACAGCTACAAAATTAATCCGCTTACCGGAACGGTTCATGACGTAACTTCTGGCAGTCCACTGAGAAGTCTTGTAAACCGAGAAGCGATAGATCTGTGGGATATCTCTAACGGTACAGAATACCAGAAGGAACTGTATAAGTTACTCCAACCTATCTTTGATACAGAGGGTTTCAAGCCAACAGGTACGGACTGGATTTCAGGGTTTATCGGGGATGGTTATTTGTTCAGTGATGTTAGGCAAGGAAGCAGGGAATTCACGATTAAAGTAGATATCTTTACTGGTCAGTGGGAGGAAATTCCTGACCCGTATAAATAGTTAATTATCATAGGTCTGTACCGTACGATTGAAGAGACCATTACTAGCGAATTGAAACTAAAAGCAGCCAGTGCGCGCCGATGGATTATCGGCATGCACTGGCTGCTTAATTTTTCTAGAAGGGAGGATAGTCTCATGACTGCGTAACTTACGGATGACTAGAGGGCTATTCGACCTGGAACTGGTTTAATTCGTCCTGAAGCTTTTTGGACAACTGGTTGAGCTGCTGGGATAGCTCGGCAACCTGTTCAATGCTGTCCAATTGTTCCTGCGTGCTTGCGCTAACTTCTTCCGTCGAAGCGGAATTCTCTTCTGTAGTTGAAGAAATGATTTCGAGTGCCTGTAGGATTTCATCTTTGTGCTTATGGACTTTGGAGGTGTTGCTGCTGATTTGAATCATACGTAATCTCAAAGCCTCCAAATCGCTGTTGATGCTAAAGAATACCTGTTTCGTAGCCTCCACGGATTTTGCATTTTCTTCGGCAATTTCAAGTCCTTGGGCTGTGTATTCCACGGATGCTCTAGTTTTTTCCTCGATTTCATGAACCTTTCTGCCAATCTCCTGTGTGGCCTGTGCGGTCTGCTCCGCCAACTTGCGAACCTCTCCGGCAACAACGGCAAATCCGCGCCCCTGTTCTCCCGCACGTGCTGCTTCAATGGAAGCATTTAGCGCCAGCAGATTGGTTTGCGTAGCGATTTGATGTACCGTGTCCACGATACTTGAAATTTCATGACGGCTTTGATCAATATCATGAATGGCAGACGATATCGAATGAGTGGAGTTGTGATTTTCTTCTGCCCATTTCGATAACTGATTCAATACACCTAACCCCAGTTCGCTCTGGTCGGCAGAAGCCTGCACCATCGTCTCTATGGCTATGGCATCATTTGCGATTTCGTCAATTTGACCAGATAATGATCCGGTTTTTTGCAAAATCGTATCCGTTTCAATCGACTGGTAGTTGGTCGCATTCGCAATCTCATTAATGGCCGTTGCTGTATCGTTCATCGTTATAGCTGTACGGGAAGAAATGGATTGTAGATCTTTTGAGGACTGGTTTAATACCTGAGCGGAGGTACCCACTATTTGAAGCATCCCTTGAATTTTCTGGACCATGTTGAATATTCCGTTGGAGATCTGTCCAATTTCGTTGTTGGAATAGGCATCAAATTGAACAGTCAAATCCCCATTTTCCACCCGTTTGATTTTGGTGAGCAGCTTCGGTATGGATCTGAGCAGATAACGGAGTGTGATATACGAAAATAGAACGAGCAGAATCGCCGCTGCCACAAACCCGCCAATCGTTATCCAGGTGAACTTTTTTAATTCGGAGAGCACTTCACGCTCTGAAATAGTTAAACCTACGGACCAGCCGGTATCTTTACTTGTAGCATAGCCGATGTAACGGCGTTCTCCGTTGTCATTAATCAGATGTACGCCGGATTCACCAGCGATCATTTTCTTGCCGATCCCCCCAAGATCACCTGGCAGCTCATTAATCTTTTCCTTTGTGACCTTAGACTGGTCTGGGTGATACAGAATATCACCTGTTTTGGAGGCGAGAATGGAATAACCAGTGCTGCCTAGCTTATAGCTTTCCATTATCTCAGGGATATTTTTAGACGCTATATCAACCGCGACAAAACCGATTAATGTATTGTTGTCATTTTTTATCGGATAAAAAATACCCATCAGCATATCGCCTGTAGTGATGTCAATATAAGGATCGGAGTAGTATAGGCCGTCTGCTTCGATTGCTGGCTTATAATACGGCCGTTCTTTAATGTTAAAAGCAGCATCTGATGTCGTACCATTGTTCAGGATATAAAAACCTTTGCCGGCAGTACTAGCAATCCATGCATCTGCAAAAGTGGGTTCCACCTTTACAATGGCAGCTAGAGTCTTTGCTACTTCAGCGGCATGCGGAGAAGTTTTGGCCATTTCTGGAGATTTGGTGGTTTCGATATATTGTTTGAATAAGTTATTCGTTGACATTTGCTTGACCAGTGAACCCTTTTCCTTAAATAGTGCATCAAATTGACTGACAAGTGCCTGTGTTTTGGTCTGAAGCATAGATTCTTGTTGTTTCACAAGTATGCTGCGAGTGCTGGAAAACATAAAGGTTCCCAAGATTGAGAAGACGACAACAATAATAACTAAAAGTACAATGGACAAAGTATTTGCTATGCTTGATGAACCGAACCGCCTTTTTTTTAGTTGTTTTAACATGCTACCATCTCCCCCAAGTTGTCTCTGAGCAAATAGCTCATAAGAACATATCGGAAGATAGTGAGATTTTCGAAATAGTAATTTTGAGAATAAAAAAATTAAATTAAAATGGATAACGCACAGGATAAACCCTTGACTGGTGCGGGATTTCAAGATGGTGGGGGGCGAGGGAGATCTTAACAATTAGTCTGTTCACTTGGGGATTTACTGATGGTTAGAAATACAAAAATGTCAATGGGAGCAGCGATGCTGTTATGTCTGGTTTTAATGCTTAGTGCTTGCTCTTCAGGGAACAGTCCTGTTAATTCTGCGAATGCTGGCCCTAGTCCGGTATCCTCTGTGCAAACAGAGACAAGTCCACCGGACTCAGCCACCAATTCAAAATCTACAAGAGTATATAAAGACAGTCAGGGGCATGAGGTTGATATTCCAGAGCGTCCACAGCGGATTGTGCTGCAGGGTAATTCGATCGGAGACCTGCTGGCACTCGGGATTCAGCCGGTCGGTGTCGACCGCCGGTTTATTGAAGAATCAGTCTATTTGGACAAGGAGATAACCCCGGCACAGGATATCGGATTTCCTACAAATCTGGAACTTGTTTTGGATCTGGAACCGGATTTAACAATGCTAGGTTATGTGATGGACAAACAATATGAAGAAGTGTCCAAAATATCACCTACTGTTGTATTTGACCAGAGTAAACCCTTGTCTGAGCGTCTGCCTGTCATTGGTGAGATAGTGGGTAAAAAGGCTGAAGCAGAGCAACTGTTGTCCGAATATAATCGCAAGGCCGAGAATATGTGGAGCGGATTGCGTCAGGAAGGCAAACTTGCCGAAGGAGAAACAGCGGTAGTGCTGATTTATTATTGGAACAAGACAATGTATTTGATGAAAACTGGTGGCATTCCTGCACTGCTGTATCAGCCGCAGGGCTACAAAATGTCAGAAGCAGTGAAGGAAATTGAGCCGGCAGAAGGCGCGCCTTATATTGAGGTCTCCCCTGAGCTAATGCATAAGATGCTTATTGGTGACCATTTGTTTGTCATTTATCCGGCCAATGCTGATGCGGAAAATTCCTTTAATGAGTTAATGAAAACTGCGTTGTGGAGCTCGCTCCCTGCTGTTAAGAGCGGAAAAGTTACTTTTGTGGAGACCAAATGGAATTACGACGATATGCTGACCAGCAGCATGCTGCTGGATGAGTTCCCTAAACTGCTGACTAAATAAATGAGATCTCAGGTTAACCCTTGACGTGAAGTTTAATGACCGTTTTGAATGAGAGAAGTAAGATTCAACAAAGAAGCAGTGAAGTAACTCGCTGCTTCTTTGTTTTGCTTATAAAGTAGAGGGTGTTGAATATAGGAAAGTAATCGGCTCATTGATTTTTGTTGATTAGCTAGACGCTAAGAGTAGCATCGATTAATCTGAAGAAGTAGAATGCGGGTTATGCTTGAATCGTGCACACAGATAAACGGAGGCTGACTATGACTTACTCACAGATTTGGAACAACTCAGGAAATGAAGCCGATATTCTCTATTTGGAACAGCAGATTGAAACCGTTAAAAAAGAAATAAAACGAGCAGAAGCTGCAGAGCTTCAGGAAATATTGGAACAATCAAATCGTAAGCTGGCTGAACTGGAAGCGAAGCTGGACGAGCTAGAGGATTAGGGGCAAGCCGTCCATCGTACCGCCCATAGAGTGGCTTTTCTGCGCTAGTTTAGGAACAAAACAGCTTGGGGGCTGACTTGACTTAAGTATTTCCTTCTGACCCCTGGCTCGTGTGCTATGTAGAAGTTAAAATAAGCAGATTTGCACCGATGTCTTTATAGTTTTATAATTGTAGCTTACAGAATCGTATTACTGGGAGGAATGGGAAATGGATAAAAATAGAAAATACATGCTTGTCGGTGCGCTTCTGACAGGGGGAGGTGTCTCTTTGATGGCCTATACAGCAAGCCGCTATACTTCGTTTAAACGAATCGTAGCTAATACCATCCGATTGGAAGAAATCGCCTCTCTAGAAATCTCGCGATTGTCTTCAGTTCCCGGTGAAAAGAAAGACATCATTATTACTGATCCTGCTGTTATTGAGCGGATCTTTACTGATTTCTCTCATGTTCAATTAATGAAATCGGCCCGAAATGTCAGTTCTGACAAAAATTTCAGCTATTATATTACGATAGTTCAGGCTGATCGCAAGCAACGATTTGATATTATTCTAAAAAGCAGACAGCATATGATCATCTATGACAATGATTTAAGCAATCCTCACTTGAATGCATATAAAATTATCAGTCCTTATAATCCGCAAGCACTGGAACAGGTTTTTGACTGATCCGCAACCGTTAACTTCATACGCCTGAATTTATATAGAAGTGCGCAATGAAGTAATATCGTAGCCCATTTCCTGCATAGCATCCAATCCATATATGATCTCTATTGTCCGGGTGCCGTCCCAGCCTTTAGCCGTTCCATATTCGATCCATTCGCGGATACGCTGTGGATGGTTTAGATTATAGACAACATCAAACCCTTTTTTATGGTTTTGCAGCAGATAGCCTGTATTCAGCGGACATCCGGCAATCGGATCATCCCATGTTAGGATTTGGATGCGTAGCGGATGGAGCTTTACATTTTTATGATAAACCTTTAATTCAAGCAGACTCCGTTTGTCATGGATTCGCATGCCCAGTATGTAGCTGTATTCCAGTCCCCTGAGCGTGATAGAACGCAGCTTTTTTTTCATAATAATCGCCTCTCATCCCAATAATTTTGTTATCATAGCAAGCATAGGGATATTTTTCAAGCAATCAACAGGGAGGATGTTCATATGAAGTATGAATTTGGGATCATGGCATCCATTACAGAATTGGTGGAGTACCCGGATGAGCAGAATGATGCCTACATTGCGCACCCGAATTTTCAGATGATCATGGATCAATTGGGCATTACAGTACCCGTTGCGGAGATTTATGAACATTTTTTTGCCAACCCTGTTCACAACGGACATGTGCTTGTTTACAGTAATCCAGTGCAGCCAAACGCTTGTATTGTCCTCGACACTTACCGTGATCCGCTGGACCAGCTAGATATGATTTATTTCGGATGGCGCTGTTCGTCCGAGATAGACTTGATCCGCGAGCTGTCCCGGCGTTTTTATGATGAATGTGAATTTGCGGTCCGTTATGAAGAAGGTCAATCCGTACTTTACAAGTTGTTGAAGGAGGATGCCTATCCGCGAAAATTTTACTACAATACCGTGTTTGAGCAGCAGTTGAAGCGATACCCGGCAAAATAGGCGATAGAAATACATAACCGAATAACTTAGCAAAAAAGCGCGAGTTCAGGGCAGTGCTACCCGGGCTCGCGTTTTCTATATACTTGATTTTGAAATGTTCTGCTTCATTCAGGCAATTACTGCGCCGTCAGCAGCTGCTCCAGAATTTCGGAGGGAGCAGCGGATTTGGGCGAACTTTCATTTTTTTGTTGCGAACAGGCACTTAACACAGCAAACTGAGACACAAGGCATAAACAGATTTAGCTTTCATCGTGAGTTCCTTTCAAGCGGTTATTTTGACTTCTAGACGGTAATTTCGATGAATTGTATTGATAATCATTCTCAACGTCAGCGGAAATAAAAACCTATCATAAGACATGATAGGCCTGCGCACAACTATTGTTTGCTGCTGCAAACGGCAATATAATTCAGATCTTTACCCGTCGTATTAAAAAAGGTATACATCTTTTTGAACTGTTCCCGGTTCTCTTTCTTGAGCCCGTTTTTCACAATACGCAGCGCCCCGATAACCCCTTCATCACGAATGAGTCCATTGATACTCATCAAGGACATGGGACCGGTAGCATTGTCTACTTGCTTAAAGCCTGCGGAGTGGAACAATCCCGCCCAATGCCCAACAGACAGTGGTTCGACATTGATGTGAATGGTGCGGCGCAGCTCGGCCAGACGTTCTTCCATATTTTCCTTGGCAAAGGTAATATCATGGGTAAGCAGAATGCCGCCAGGTTTCAGTACCCGATAGTATTCGGCGACTGCCTTTTCCTTCGCAGGCTGGTTAAGCATCGTGAGCATGGCTTCATTAATGACAACGTCAAAGCTCTCATTCTCAAAAGGTAGCTTCAGTGCATTTCCTTGCCGGACACGGATATAGTTTTCCAAGTTGGCATTTTTGATATTTCGGTTTGCTTTTTCCAGCGCCCGCGGGTCCATATCAATGCCGGTAATTTGACAGTGGTATTTCCCGGCCAGTTGAATGGAGGTGGTGCACATATTGCAGGCTACCTCCAATACCTGGTTGTCCGTACTCAGATTGGCTTGCTGGATCAGCCAGTTGGTTGCTGCAACGCCGCCGGGCCGCAAACGTTTTTTTCCCAGCCGCGCTAAAAAATTATGGCCTACTTCCTTTTTCATCGCATTCACCCCATTACTTATCCGGCTTGACTACAACCAGAAGCATCTGAAACGCCTCTGTTGCGTGTAGGGCATGCGGAATATTGGCCGGCATAACGAGGGTCTCCCCGGCATGAACAGTGTACTTGTCTTCTCCAATTGTAATTTCCGCTTGCCCGGACAAAATGTTGACCATGGCATCACCCGGGGAAGAATGTCCCCCAATCGACGAGCCTTTGTCCAGCGAAAGAAGTGTCATTGCCAGATTTGGCCGCTGTACAAGGGTCAGACTGGAAACCTGCTGTTCCTCTATTGTGATGATGTCCTTCAAATCAATGACTGCGGATTGCGGCAGTTTTTTAATGAATAAACCTGTTTCCATTTTGAATACCTCCGTTTTATATACTAATTTGCAGAAATTTGCAGCTGCTGCGGGCGGAATAATCATGCCAAGTGCCCGCTGGGACGATAACGGATGCGCCGGCTGTCAATTGATAGGGCTCTTCCGCCACCAGCAGATGAAGCTCGCCTTCCAGCACATGGATGATTTTAGATTTGGGGGAGGTCTCTGAACTGATGGTCTCCTCCTGATCCATGGCATACAATACCCATTCCGGTTGTGCCGCTGTTTCGGCTGCAGATACGGGCAATGCCAGCACTCGGCTCGCAATCCGGTGTGGCTTAACGCTGATCATATCTGTTAAAAAAAATACCTTGCCTGCTGTAATTCCACTCATACGATCCCCCCTGTTCAAAGTACAGCATTTTGTTTATTTCCAAATTGCTTGATTGAATGATTCCTGCAATTTGATATAATGAGAATGACCAATGAGAATTATTCTCATTTATTTTATTGTAGCAGAGTATTTATCATGACTCTGTTGCCATGGCAACAGGAGGCTGAGAAAATTGCAGAAATATCTGAGCAGGATACAGAGCACTATTTTGTTTAAGGGGTTCGCGGAGCGGGAGGTGCAGCAAGCGCTGAGCTGTTTGCAGGGCACAATCAAGGATTTTGCGCGGAAGGAGGTTATTTTTAGAAAAGACGATATTCTGGATTCGGCGGGCATTATTATCCATGGCAATGTTCTGCTGTGCAAAGATAATATCTCAGGCATGAGATTTATTTTCTCGGAGCTCGGGGATGGGGAAATCTTTGGCGAAACGGCGCTTCGCCTTGTCCAAGAACACAGCGGCTATGAAGCGGTGGCGGGTTCGGAATGCCGGATTCTGTTTGTCAAAATAAATAAAATTGTCCGGCCCGGCCAGGACACTTGCCATTTAAGGGGCCGGATCATTGAGAATATGCTGGCCCTGCTGCTTGAGAACAACCGGTCCATCTATCAAAAGCTGGATCTGGTCTCCCACAAATCGCTGCGGGACCGTATTCTGCATTATTTAGCCCTCCAGACCAAAAAAAACAATTCCGCCTGTTTTGAAATTCCGTTTACCCGCAGCGACCTGGCTGATTATTTGACTGTTGACCGCAGCGCCTTGTCCAGAGAGCTGCAGCGGATGGCGCAGGACGGGCTGATCCGGTTTAATCGAAATCAATTTGAGCTGTTGGACGCGGAGAATCAGCTGCGGATCAGCGATTTTTAGAATAATTCCTCCAAACCTTGAAAAGAGTACGCAGCTAGAAAATGCACTAGAAAAGTATTTGACCGATCTAAACAGCATAAAAGAGGTAGTTGAAGTTAGTTAACTGTTGACTTGAGTTTTGATTTGTTGATTTTAGCTATCTATCGGAGTTACTCATAAATACAAGAGCCCGCGTCGGACGCGGGCTTTTGTATGTTACTCTCCTCCAGTAGCCACCGGGTTCTCCTCATATGAAATCCAATTACTCCGACTACCCGCATACAACTTCCTTTATAGTCTTCCAATTGCCACGATCAACGCCAGAACTACAAAAAAGATATTTACGCCGAGCTCCCGGTACTCTTTTCGCCCAATATGAAACAGCATCCCGAGCAGTGCAACCGCAGCCAAAGCGATCGCGGCGATCAGCGTTAGCAACGGAGCTATGTTCAGTGCCCACGGCAAAACAAGGCCCAGCGCTCCGAGTAGCTCCGCGATTCCGATCAGAACAACTAGTCTTTTCGGCACATCATTTACCCAGGCCCATGTCTTTTTTGACGACTCAATACGAACGGTTTTCATCCATCCCGAATATACGAAGCCTGCCGCCAATACGATATGTACGATGCTGTACGGTGAAGAAGACGAAGCAGAGGCAAACGTATCCGACCTTCGGAAAATCGATTTCTTGCCGTAAACGTTTCGGTATATAGCGCAAGCTAAAAAAGCCCGCAAAGATTGCGGGCTTTTCCTTTTCTTAAATATACAAATAAAAACGAACGCTTAACCCTCTCCCGTAGCCACCGGATTCTCCTCATATGAAATCCAATCACTCCAGCTTCCCGCATACAGCTTAACATTCTTGTACCCGGCTTTGCCTAGCGCGAGCACATTAGGGCAAGCACTTACACCTGAACCGCAGTACACAATAACCTCTTGCTCAGGATCAATTCCTTCATAATGCTCTTTCAGCACCTCAGTTGATTTCCAGCGCCCTTGCTCATCGAGAACATCCTTCCAGAACTTATTGATCGCCCCAGGAATATGACCTGCCTTCGGATCAATCGGTTCTTCCAAACCTTCATAGCGACGGGACTCGCGGGAATCAATCAATAGTGCGCCACCGGCGTTAACTACATTTTGCACATCTTCCATGCTAGCAAGCATCTTCTTCTGAACATCTGCTTCATACTGGCTAGGAATCCGAACCGCTTGATGATCACTGACGGGGAAGGATGCTTTTTTCCAAGCAGAGTAGCCTTCATCCATTACAAACACACGTTCATGCCCCAAATATTTAAGCATCCACCACAGACGGGAAGCGTAGGCACCACCTTGATCATCATAAGCAACAACAATACTATCTCTGTTAATACCAACCTTACTAAGTGCGGCAGTTAGCTTTGAAATTTCTGGCAGTGGGTGGCGTCCCCCGTGTGAGCTTACAGGAGCGGAGAGTTGTTCTTCCAGATGTAGATAAACTGCGCCGGGAATATGATCTTCTGTATAGGCTTTACGTCCAGCTTCCGGGTCAGTAAGTAAAAAACGGCAATCAACTATAACAAGTTCAGGCTCGTATAACCGAGCAAGCAGCCATCGAGTAGAAACGATCGGTTCCATAAAGTAGCCTTCTTTCCTGTTTAATATGTATGGAGACATTATAGCGGAAAATAAAAGAGGGCGCACCTTAAGCTTATGGCTTAAACTGCGTCCTCTAAAAATTAGATCAAACGATATCCCGAAGGCAAGTTACCGCTGCTGCGGATATTACGGATTTGTTCGAGGGTTAAGCGTTGGTTAGTAGAAATAATGGACTCCACGTCATTACCTGAAATGAAATCATCCAGATCCCTAATGTTGCGGTTCCCGCGAAGTACACGGAAGTTCCCTCTAAACCGTGTTCTAGTGAAAAGTACCAGTGTAGCATTGCTGCTAGTAGAGAAGAACCGAAGGCTCTCAATACCATCGAGGATGTTGTCCGTATTACGAATACCCAGGTTGCCAGTATATATTCTACGGCGTCCATTGAAGTTTTCTTCATCGTACACGGTCAAGCGAGGGTAAGTCTGCGATACATGAACTTCTTTTTTCATTTGTAATTCCTCCTTTGTTATCTAATCTATGTTCATATAAATTTTTTGCTTGGCTAATAGTCTAATAGAAAGCCCTTATTTGCATTAACTTATCATTTTGGGCTTTACTTCAATAACATATTAGTGTACTATTCAACTATAACACTGACACAATAAAACGAATGAACAATACATTAGTTGGCAGGGAGGATCCGCATGAAACAGGGGAGTGGTGTAGAGATGAAAGATTCAGTCGTTCTGCAAATGAATGAGGTAAGTAAGATTATCAAAGGAAGACCGATTGTGGATAAGCTGACATTTGATATCCGTAAGGGTGAAATTGTTGGGTTGTTAGGTCCAAACGGTGCAGGTAAGACCACAACGATTCGAATGATGACGGGTTTAATACGGATGAGTGAAGGCGATGTGATTATCCAAGGTCACAGTGTAAGGAATGATTTTAAGCAGGCGATTGGCCATATCGGTGCGATAATTGAGAATCCAGAGTTTTATCCGTATATGACTGGACTTGATAATCTGAAGCAGTACCAAA
Source organism: Paenibacillus sp. FSL H3-0329 (assembly GCF_037963285.1). Taxonomy (NCBI): domain Bacteria; kingdom Bacillati; phylum Bacillota; class Bacilli; order Caryophanales; family Paenibacillaceae; genus Paenibacillus; species Paenibacillus sp. FSL H3-0329. The sequence goes on from NZ_CP150150.1 coordinate 3,024,262, forward strand.
GAATGACGGATAATATTGAGGCTGGCAGAATAGATGAGGTTGTAGAACTGGTAGGACTTCAAGAAGCGATGAATAAAAAAGTAAAGGCTTATTCGCTGGGCATGCGCCAACGTCTAGGGATTGCTCAGGCGCTACTCAATCGGCCCAAGTTATTGATTTTAGATGAGCCTACGAACGGACTTGATCCGGCTGGAATACGGGAAATGCGTGATTATATGCGTACCATCGCCGAAGTGGAAGGCATCTCTATTCTAATTTCCAGCCACTTGCTCACTGAAATTGAACAAATATGCCATCGGGCTATCGTAATCCAGAATGGTAAGCTGGTAACCGTAACTGCGATTGGTGAAGAGCAGGAAGCAACCGCACAAGTAAAGCTAACCATCCGTGTAGGATCGGTTGAAGCGGCGATAAACCTCTTGGAGCGTTTAGATTATGCGGAATTGGCCTCCATGGACAGCGCTCGTTCTGAAGTGATAGTAAGTCTGCTTGATAGCAGAGTACCGGAGCTTGTATCTGCTTTTAGTGATGAAGGTGTGGGAATTTTCCGGATTACGGAGAATAAACAGAGTCTTGAGGAAGATTTCTTGAAATGGACAGGAGGAAACCGCATTGCGTAACTTCAATAATCTTATTGTTAATGAATGGCTCAAGATCTCAAAGAAACGCACATTTATTGTGCCATATGTGATATTAATTCTATTATCCCTGCTATTAGGTTATATTGTTCATTCTGTTTCACCTGACATGTTTGAATCAGCTTATGATTTTTCAGCAATGATGCTGCTTTCCCAAGGGATTGGCCAAGTGATTACAATTCTTGCGATCATCGGAACAGCAGGTATTGTCTCAAAAGAGTATAGTCAAGGAACCATCAAGTTCTTGCTTATCCGCGCCAGAAGCCGTACAGCAATCCTCGCATCCAAATATGTGGTTGTACTGTTGTATGCTTTGACTTTGACCGTCATCGGAGGTATAGCCGTTTTTGGAACAGGGGCTTTGTGGTTTGGACTAAGTGGTGGAGAAGCGGGTATGAGTGAGATGCTTACAAACCTATTGTATAATCTCGTTAGTACGGTTGTGTATGGAACACTTGCTTTTATGCTGGGGGTATTAACCACTTCAACTGGGGTAACCATTGGGGCTACTATGTTTGCGCTAATGATAGACAAATTGATTATTTCCCGTGATTTTTACAAATATGTTCTGTTTCCTAACTTAAATTTATCTGCTTATGAAGGTGGAGGAGCACCTATGCCTGGAATGACGCTGACCTTTTCCATCGTGATGCTTGTCTTATACACAGTTGTCTTTCTTCTCATAGGTTTCTCCGTCTTTAGACGAAGGGATGTTGCTTAATCATGACAATCGAATTCGATAACAACCTGCCGATTTATATACAGATCATGAATTACATCAAAGGTGAAATCGTCACAGGTAAGCTGAAACCAGGAGATAAAATCCTCTCGGTACGAGAACTTGCCAGTGAGCTGCAGATTAATCCGAATACGGTGCAAAGAACTTTTCAGGAACTGGAGCGTGAAGAAATCGTGGAAACCCGGCGTGGAATGGGAAGATACGTCACAAGTAATGAAGGTACTATCCTGACTATCAAAAAAGAAATGGCAAAAGATGTGCTGGATCGTTTCATTCGTGGTATGCAGGATCTTGGCTTTCAAGGCGAAGATATTTTAGCGGCGGTGGCGGAGAATATCCGCAATAAGGATGGAGAATAGGGGGATACGCAAGTTGGAAAATATACTTGAGGTTCATGAAGTTACAAAAAAATATAGTTCCAAGCATGCCCTCCGCGAGGTATCCTTTAATCTGAGTGCGGGTAAGATCACGGGACTGTTAGGCAGTAACGGCAGCGGCAAAAGTACACTTATGAAAATCATCGCCGGGCTGTCACAGCCTACGACCGGTCGTGTATCGGTCATTGGGGGTTCTGTAGGAACAGAAAGTAAAGCGGTGGTATCGTTTATGCCTGATAAGCCGCTTACAGAATCTTGGATGAGTGTTTCTGATGCTCTAAAGTTCCAAACTGACTTCTATCCTGATTTTGATCTGACTAAAGCCTCGCGAATGTTGGAGTTTATGAAGCTAAGTCCGCAAGATAAGGTAAAGGATCTGTCCAAAGGGATGAATGAACGTTTACAGCTTACACTTGCTCTATCACGCCGAGCTAGCCTTTATTTGTTGGATGAACCCATTGGTGGTGTAGATCCGGTAGCTAGAACAAAAATTCTTAATGCATTGGTAGAGTTTTATGAAGAGGATAGTACCATTCTCTTATCAACCCATTTAGTATCGGATATTGAGCGGATCTTTGATGATGTGATTTTTATAAAAGAGGGAGAAATTGTGATGCATACGGCGGTAGAGGATATCCGGCTTCGCCAAGGCAAAAGCATAGATGAACTGTTCAGAGAGGTGTACGCAGAATGCTAAAGCTAGTGAAGTACGATTTTAGACGAGATAGGGATAAGTTCCTTGCTGTTTTTGTAATCATAATTCTGGCGCAGATCGGGTTGGGGTTCACTAAATTACATGACTATGAAAGGTTTATTTTGAACGGATTAACTTATGTCATCGCAGGGCTGATCTTTCTTGTCATGGCAGCACGAACCTTTTTTAACAATATAAATTCCTATAATCGTCGCCTATTGCCCGTAAGAACCCTGAACACAGTCCTTTCTCCGTTAGTACTTTTTTTAGCTCTGCTGCTGGGTATTATTTTAATAGCTTTGATGCATTTAGGCGTGTATCTCTCGATGTATTCCACATTAGTTCTTCCAGAGAATTTCTGGACAGTGGGATTGTTAGTTCTTTTGCAGGCATATTGGTTTGCCGGTTATATCATGCTTACCTTGATGGTCTCCATTACGGTTGCGCGAAGTATGAAATTTAAGGGGCGAGTATGGATTGGGCTGGCCACTGCGTATTTGTTACAGAATGGAATATCCTATTTGGAATATTTGATTTTCAATAGTAACTTCACTGCTTGGGAAAGTGTATTCCAGTTCGAGGTCATAGCTGAGACCGATACCCGAAGTGGGATACAGCTTACACAGGGTCATTTGAATCTAGCTCCTCTTCTATTTGAAGCGGTGATAGCAGTTCTCCTTATAGCAGTCATCATCAAGCTCGTTAAAAAAAGAGTGGACGCCTAACCACATGGCGGAATAGTTTTTAGAACGGAGGCAGAGCGATTTAGCTTTGTCTTCGTTTTTGTGCAAAAAAAAGACGTCCTTCTAAGTGAAGGGCATCTGTTATGGTAAGTTCTACAGACCTTCAACCCGAAGGGTGGCGGTCCATGTCTCAAGCTCTCTTATTAGGCGGTCTTCCTCATTTTCGTCCAAGCGGAATTTAACTCCATATTGATATTGGCCAAGTCCAAACATCCAACCCCAACGGGCGCTGCATAAGAGCTGAAGCTTCTCCTCATTTAATCGAAGATGAATAATAAGCCTGGTATCTCTTGCCGTGAATCGAAGATTCAAAGGGGTGCGTACTTTACAACCCGAACGGCTAAGATCGAGTAATACAGCCTCTGTTAACTTTCCAGCACCTGGACCGGAATTGTTAAGCGGAACTTCAATCCAGCATTCAAGCGGATGGTTCATAACATAACGGAATGGTTCTTTCCTGCTGGACACATCCATAATTTACCTCCCCATTGTTTATTTGCTATTATATCGAAAGGGAATGTTGAGAACAATCTACTAAAGTGCTATTTTTAATTAAGAATTAATTTTTTTAATACTGATGAAGGTGATGAGACTTATATGTACCAATACCTTAATGAAACGTTCCGTAATCACAATTTTGACCAAGGAAGCTTGCAGGATGGTGAGTTAAACAACTGCACATTCGAGCAATGCTCCTTCAAAGGCACTTCTATGGAAGAGATGAACTCTATTGGCTGTCGATTTATTGATTGTGATTTTACAGGAGCCATGCTTAATGCGTCTCACCATAAAGGTTCAGCTTTTACCAATTGTAAATTTACGGGAGCGAACCTGTTTGTATCTAAATTTGAAGATTGCAAGATGGTAGGATCGGATTTCTCAAACGCTTATTTGGACGGAATCTCGCTGCTTGGAGGGGACTGGTCGTACACGAACCTTAGACATACCAATCTAAGCAGACAGGATCTGCGGGGGATTCGATTTACAGAAGCGGATTTAATGGGCTGTAATTTGCAAAAAAGTGACTTGCGTGGAGCGGATTTGAGCCGTGTACAATTGTCTCAATGCAAGCTTAAGGGAGCGGATATGCGGGAAGCGATTGTTGAAGGCATTGATTTAAAGAGTCTGGATCTACAGGGAGTGCGGATGGATATGGAACAGGCGGTACTCTTGGCACGTTCATTTGGGGCAAAAGTAGGGAATTAGTAAATAGGGGCATCAGTTGCTAGTACTTTAGCGATGGGTGCTCTTTTTAATTGAATTTGAAGGATTTCATCAGGAAAGATGCCTAAAGACCTCCGCTAGCAAACCAATGCTTAGAGCGGAGGTGGTGGCAAACGCAGATTATTATAATTAACTCACTGCTGAACCTATGTATTATTGCATATGAAATATTATGCGTTAACGTAACCGTTTTCTGGGTTTTGCCCACCATTTGATCCATAAGAATCCATCATCATCACGAAAAAACTTTATACCTACCCAGCGTAAGGGTGTCCATACTTCTTTAAAATAATATGAAGGCATAGTCTGTTAGACCCTCCTATATAGTAAATTATTACTATATATTACGCTAATTCTACGGGATTCACAAGCTAGATTTACTAATAATTACATATTGTCCGGGTAAAATGAGGTGAAAATGCATTATGCAGGACCTAAGGCACCGCTTGTGCTACCGAGAAGTGCACCCCTCCATTTCACATATACGCTCCAAGCTTCACCATTATCCAATAAGCTTTTGCAGGTATACAGCCCTTCCTCGATAGAGTTGACCTTTCCAGCTAGATGTAATCTTGCTGCACCGTTCAGCAGAGTTTGATTATAGAAAGCCATGTGACCGCCGCCCTGTAGAACTGCCTCAGCTGTCATTAGCTGTTGATGTGGTGTCCAATGGACTTCAGGAACAATTGTATCCAAACCAAATCCTTCCGGATCAATAATATCAAGAGCCGCCACACCGTTCTCGACAGTGTAAACGCGGGTAGGTCGGTCGATGAAAAGATCATCGGAGCCTTCCACCCCTTGGACAATTAACGCCTTTTGATAACCAAGCTTTATGAGTAATCTAGATAATCGGTCAAAGACTGTATTATGGTATATCCCGAAGATAATAAAAGGAGAGCAGGCGTAGTCAATCAGCTTCTCGGCGGTGTTGAATAAGGTTCTCATACCAATTTCCTCACGGATGCTGCGAAGGTCGCCTAGAGGAGGGCACCATTCTTCAGCATCGGCAAATAGTACATTACTCTTGTTAGCAGCTGCAATGGCTTTTTTACGTTCTAGCGCAGTTTTCTCAATCCCAGATTGATAGATGATATCTTGTAAAGTGATTCCCCATTTAGGAGGCAGAGAAGCAGTACCGTGTAGTGTGACTGGCAGTCCGGCCGCGGACAATAGAAATGCAGTGGGAAAAGTTGCGATGAATGAGGATTTTCTACCATCATAGGGTCCGGCGCAATCAAGACCTTCCGCAAAAAGGGGTTCGCGATGCGCATATTTACGTAAAACGTAGACGAAAGCTTCAAGTTCTTCTACGCTTTCTAGCTTAATCCGCTCAGCAGCCAGAAAGGCTCCAATCTGAGCAGGAGATGCTGTTCGTCCGAGTATAGATTCTGCGGCATATGTAGACTCTTCATAATTTAAATCTCGGGCGCCTCTTTTGCCTCGGGCGACTTCTTTTAAAATGTTGATCATAGGTATATTCCCCCCTTAGGTTTGATCTTGCAGTAATTGATAGACTCTAACGATTGAAGTAGCTACATCAACCATACGTTTACGTTCATTCATTGCTTGTTTACGGAGAAGATCATAAGCTTCAGATTCGGAAATATTCTTGACCTTGGACAGGATACCTTTAGCCATATCAATCCATTTCCGTTCTTCGATTCGAGCATGCAGCTGTTCTCGCTCTTTACGCCATTGTTGTCTTTCGAAACATTGCTTGGCACTGAAATGAAGGATCCAATGGATCTCCTGTGAGAGCATGGAAGGCGATAATACACCATCCACCATGATATTATCTTCACATGCAGCAAGTGAAAGTGTGGCTGTTTCGTCAGTACACCACCAAAGGATTGGTGCAATCTTATGACTCATTAGTAAAGTACCCCAGCTATTGATCTCTGTGATGGGTAAATGGAGTATGGAAGCATCAGCGTCTTTGATCCGTGCCACAGCTTCTTCTTGTGTAACGGCTACTGTGACAATATATCCGGAGGAACGGAGAATGGCATCCGTTTTACTATTTGAGCGCTCGGCTGTGTCCTTCTCTGTCGTGCTATTCTGAATAATCAACAGGGAATGCATAGTTCGACGCCCTTTCTTAATCGTTATGTTATTTTATATAACACAGAAACGATGGGTTGTCGACGAATTTAAGATTTTTAAATTTTATATGTCATAATTGTTGACGTTCTCTGATTCCTGTTGTATAGTCGGTTTAACAAATTAATCATTCACGAATACAACGGTGTATTCGACTGAAGCGGCAATGGCGCCTGCTTTCACTTATCGCAATGGAAATGTAAGTTTCCGTGTGGAGTGGAGCGGGCTTTTTGGGTTTTCCAAACGGAGAGGAGAGATATAGATGATAGCTGCGCGCAAGAAACTGGTGTTAGTCGGCAATGGAATGGCGGGGGTTCGTACGATTGAACATTTGCTCAAATTAAATCCTGAGGGGTATGAGATTACCATCTTTGGCTCGGAACCTTATCCTAACTATAACCGGATCATGTTATCTTCCGTTCTTGCTGGTGGAGCGAATATGAGTGAGATCATCATCAATGATCTGGAGTGGTATCACAGCCAAGGTATTAAGTTGTATATGGGACATACGGTGACTTCAATAGACAGTGAGAGTCGAAAGGTATATTCCGATAAGGGGATCACTGCCGAATACGATGAGTTAATCCTAGCTACAGGATCGAATCCCTTTATGTTGCCGATACCGGGTGCGGATAAAGAAGGGGTCATTGCTTTTCGTGATATTAAGGATTGCCAGATCATGCAGGAGACTGCAGGATCTTATAAAAAGGCGATTGTCATCGGTGCAGGCCTGCTAGGGCTGGAAGCGGCTAGAGGTCTGTTACATCTGGGAATGGAAGTCACTGTAGTGCATATCCACGATTATATTATGGAGCGCCAGCTGGACGAAGCTGCATCAGTAATGCTCAGAAGAGAGCTGGAAGCGCAAGGAATGAGATTTCTGCTCCATAAGCAGTCCGAGGCGATTTTAGGTAAGAAGAGAGTAAGAGGTTTACTATTCACAGATGGTAGCACAGCCGATGCGGATCTTATTGTCATGGCAGTTGGGATTAAACCAAATGTTGAATTGGCAAAGAAAAGTGGTGTGCAGATCAACCGCGGAATTATCGTAAATGATTATATGGAGACGAATATCCCCGGTATCTTTGCTCTGGGGGAATGTGCCGAGCACCGAGGAATCGCTTATGGTCTGGTAGCTCCTTTATATGAACAAGGTGCCGTATTAGCAAAAAGGCTGGCTGGAGTTAAGGTTGAAGGATACATGGGTTCTGTAACTTCTACCAAGCTGAAAGTATCTGGTGTTGATGTATTCTCAGCAGGACAATTCACCGAGCCGGACGGATCCAGGGCGCTGCGATATCAGGATGAAATAGAAGGAGTCTACAAAAAGCTAGTTATACAAGATGACATGTTAATCGGGGCAGTACTATTTGGTGATACCAGCGACGGTGCTCACTTGTTCTCGATAATTAAGAATAAAGAAAATATTAGTGGAAGAGAAAAGGAACTGTTATTAGGAATCTCAGCGGATGTGTTCTCATCGACGCAAGGGAATCGGTTGGAAGTTATGCCGGAAGATGAAATCATTTGTGGATGTAATGGTGTTTCGAAGGGGACTATTGCTGAAGCGATTGAGTCTGGAGGCTGTACCAGTGTAGGGCAAATTAAGGCGTGCACCAAAGCATCCGCTTCCTGTGGGGGCTGTAAACCACTTGTAGAAGGGTTATTGCAACTCTATGCAGGTGATGCGGTCACCGTAGTTAAAGAAGGAATATGTGGCTGTACAACGCTGAACCGTGATGAAATTGTTTCTGAGATAAAAAGAATGAAGCTAATGACAGTTAAAGAAGTGATGAATGTTCTGGAGTGGAGTCAGGAGGAAGGTTGTGCGAAATGCCGCCCGTCGCTGAACTATTATCTGGGCATGTTGTGGCCTGAGGAATATATAGACGAGAAAGAGTCTCGTTATACAAACGAGCGATATCACGCCAACATTCAGAAGGACGGGACTTACTCTGTGGTTCCGCGAATCTATGGGGGGGTAACTTCACCTGCAGAATTGAAGAAGATTGCAGAGGTTGCCGAGAAATTTGCTGTTCCTATGGTGAAGTTTACTGGAGGACAAAGACTAGATTTGCTTGGCGTTAAGAAGGAAGACTTGCCTAAGATGTGGGAGGAGCTGGATATGCCTTCCGGGCATGCTTATGGCAAAACGTTACGTACAGTGAAGACCTGTGTGGGGTCTACCTTCTGCCGATTTGGCACTCAGGATGCGATCAGTATGGGGATTACACTGGAAAAACAATTCGAACGCCTGAATGCGCCGGGTAAAGTGAAACTTGCGGTTTCCGGATGTCCTCGTAATTGTGCGGAAGCGACGATTAAAGATTTTGGTGTTGTGGCGATAGATGGTGGATGGGAACTGCATATTGGTGGGAATGGAGGGGTACATGTGCGGGCCACGGATCTTCTATGTGTGGTGAAGACTGAAGAAGAGGTAGTCGAATGGGCAAGTGCGTTCTTACAATATTACCGTGAGCAGGCCGGCTGGAATGAGAGAACTGCACACTGGGTTGAACGAGTAGGGGTAGACAATATAAAGAAAGCTCTTGAAAGTCAGGAGGAGCGCTTGGCGCTCAAAGAACGAATTGAGACAGTGCTGGGGCTCACTACTGATCCTTGGAAACAAATTGTGAATGAGCCAGAACTACGTAAGAATTTCGAAGCTATTGCACAAATAGAGAGTGTTTAAAGGGGGGCTAATGATGACTATAACCAAAATGCTCGTTGGTAAAGTAACTGATATTGATACAAGGGGTTCACGAACTTTTAGGGTCAATGACATGGAGATCGCGTTATTTCGACTTTCAGATGGTGAGGTTCTTGCGGTAGAGAATAAATGTCCTCATAAAGGTGGCGCATTATCCGAAGGGATGGTATGTGGTACGAAGGTTCACTGTCCTCTGCACGACTGGAAGATTGACCTGCATAGTGGAGTTGCTATGGAGCCAGATAAAGGCTGTGTTGTTACATTTGATGTAGAAATTGATCCTAATAGTGGTTCGATCTATGTAACCATTTAAAGAAAAGACCGTTGAAGGGGGATTAATCATGGATTATATCAAACCACGTGAAGTGCTGAACGCTATGATTGAAAGCGGCAAGAACAAAGCAGAGTTATCTATCCTGCAGTTATTGGTGAGAGGTAGTCTGGGTGGAGCGATTCTGGCTTGTGCTACTACACTTGCATTTACAGCTGCGGCGCAGACCGGGATTCCTATGGTAGGAGCTATTATTTTTCCGGTAGGGTTCGTAATGATTATTCTACTTGGTCTAGAGCTAGTGACAGGCAGTTTTGCGCTGATCCCTCTGGCGGTTCTGGAAAAGAAGACAACAACGAAGCGGATGTTGAACAACTATTTATGGGTTATATTCGGACATCTGCTCGGTTGTGCGGTATACGCTGTTCTTTATGGCCTTACGATTACAAAAATGGGCACAGATATGAGTCATCCAATGATTCAAACCCTCATTAATACAAGTGAGGCCAAGACCATTGCCTATAAAAATATGGGTGGAGACGGAATGCTGTTAGTTATTATTAAAGCCATGCTCTGTAACTGGATGGTTACCTTAGGGGCTGTTATGGCTATGACTTCGAGCTCTACCTCCGGTAAAATCATTGCCATGTGGCTGCCAATCCTAACTTTTTTTGGACAGGGGTTTGAGCACACCGTCGTAAATATGTTCGTGATCCCTGCAGGGATGATGCTGGGAGCGAGTGTTAGCTTTGGTGACTGGTGGTTATGGAACGGCATTCCTGTTCTCCTTGGAAATTTTATTGGAGGTGTTCTGTTTACTGGAATTCTATTCTATCTCTCTCAAAAAAGTTTCAAGGGCAGTCGCTTAACTCCTGCGTCTGATGTATCGACGGGTCGCGGAGATTCTGTTGTGCTGGAACAGGTTGTGTTGGAGAAAACGATATGAAGCCGGGATGCGTAGCTATAGTTGGAGCGGGACCGGGAGATCCAGAACTTATAACGATAAAAGCAATGCGGCGAATCCAAGAAGCAGACGTTATTTTATATGATCGCTTGGTAAATGAAGAATTGCTTAACTATGCCAAAGCCGGAGTAGTAGTAATCTATTGTGGTAAATCTCCAGGCCAGCATTCAATGTCACAGGAGAAAATTAACGGGCTGCTCATTCAATATGCTAGCGAAGGCCATAGAGTGGTCCGACTCAAGGGTGGAGACCCCTTCGTATTCGGCAGAGGCGGGGAAGAAGCACTGGCTGTCGTGCAAGCTGGTATTCCTTATGAAGTCATTCCGGGTATAACTTCCGCAATCGGTGTAGCCGCTTCCGCTGGAATTCCCCTGACACATCGTGGTATTGCAGCGTCTTTTGCCGTCGTCACGGGTAGTCGCTGCCCTGAGCATGTTGCTCCTATACAATGGAACCGGTTAGCGCATAGTGTAGATACTCTTGTTATTTATATGGGAGTTAGTCAATTAAGCCATATTCGTGAACAACTCTTAATACACGGAAAAGATGCCCAAACACCGATTGCGTTGATTGAGAATGGTACATTTGCTTGCCAACGAACAGTGACAGGCACGCTGGAGAATATCGATAAGCTGGCAGTGGCCACAAAGATTAAAAATCCTGCTCTTATTATAGTAGGGGAAGTTGTGAAGGTGAGAGAGCAACTGATACATTTACAGGGATTAGTGAGATCGGAAATTAGCTAAACACGGGAAAAGTGCTTGATCACAGTGGATAGCAGATGTCGATGTCATGAAAAGATAAAGGAGCAGCGGTTCTCCAATAATAGGAGAACCGCTGCTCCTTTTTTGGAGCGTTGTTTGGCTGCTTTTACACCGCCGAGTCATATTCAGTCTGCTTAAGCTTAAGGACCCGGATGACGTTATTAGCATGTATTTAACCATTTGAGCATGGTTTCGGACCCCAGTGACACTATTCCATATGAAGAGCATGATATTGAGTGATTTTGGTGCCAATTGCGGCTATGGAGTCCGTTAACATTCCAAATGTGAGCTAATGCTGCGTATAAGGTCAGCTGAGTCCTATAGCGGATACGAATCTAGTAAAAACACAATGTTAGTAGGGGATAAGCACAGTCATTTTATGATGCCTCGCATTTAATAAATGGAGAGGATGTGATGAGATGACAGAAGGCGAGTTTATAGCGAAGATTGCAAATTTTGCTGTAAAGGACATGCAGCTCACTAAGGTTCCCGCTTCGTTAACCATTGCTCAAGCGGCTCTGGAGTCAGGCTGGGGCAGCAGTGGATTGACTGTGAAAGCGAATAATTTGTTTGGGATCAAAGGAAGTGGACCTGCTGGCAGCATTACTGTACAAACTACTGAATATATTAACGGTAAAGCTGTTAAAGTTAATGCCCCTTTTCGAGCCTACAACAACTGGGGAGAATCTATCGCGGATCACTCCGAATTGATTGTGAATGGAGTCTCATGGAATCGCAACCTTTACAGCAAGGTTCTCGGTGCGAGTGGCAAGGCGGCCGCACAAGAGATTGCCGCAGCTGGCTACGCTACTGATCCGAACTATGCAGCTAAGCTGATTCAAATTATGAATACCTATAATCTGTATCAATATGACGACAAATCCATGGGAGGAGATGATGAGATGTCCGCAGAGGATAAGCAAAAGCTTGTTAGTCTAGAATCGGAAGTAAAGGAACTGCGTGCCCTTATTGCAGTTCTTACAGCTAGCAGGGATACGCTGAAAACAGGTGTGCAAGAACAGGGGCAGTCGATCACTAAGCTTAGAGATCGGGTGGCATTAATTGAAAATCGAGCAGTCATGAATGTCCCTGCATGGGCTGAGGCGGCTGTGAAAACAGCGACTGCGGCAGGACTTCTCGATACTCCATCGGGTGGCAGTTACGATTTCTATCGCATATTAACGGTTCTGAACCGTGCAGGTTTACTTGTAACAGAAAGTAAAAAATGAAATAAGGAGGATTAAAAAACATGTATAACGATGCTCTCAACAGTGTGCTTGCCTTTGCTTCAGTCCTAGCTGTTTTTGTAATGGCACTAGTACAACTTGTGAAGAATAGCATTGAACTTCCGCGGAACATTGTGCCAGTTGTGGGGTTGGGTATTGGCTTGCTGGTTGGAGCAGTTGCCTATCCGTTCACTGATATGAATCTGATTCTGCGACTCTGGGCGGGGGGGCTTGCGGGACTATCAGCGACCGGGTTGTTTGAACTGGCGTTTAATAAAAGGGATGGGACGAAAAAAGATGATAAATAGATTTTGCCTATGAGTTTTATAAAACAATCGTTTTACACTGGTAATGTGGCTATGCATTCTATCGAGAACACTAATATATTATGGTATGCCAATATATAAAGGGGGTGCAACGATGGGAACTTACCTTGATGCAAGAACATCTCAAAATGCCAGCCTCGCCAACTCTATATCTATTCCTATTACGGTACTTAACACGCCGCAGCTCTTTGGACAGATTGGGTTGTTAACGGCTGGAGTGACTACCAATCCACGCGTTCTTCTTAAAGGAACGATATCTGTAACGCTTCCGTTAGCTTTAGTAGGTATCACAATTACGATTGTAAGAGGAACCTTGGCTACTGATCCAAAAGTGTATTCTGCTACTTCTACTTTTTCTCTTAGTCTTCTGGCTCCGCAAGTAATAACCTTTTCAGCAGCGGATTTCTTACCAGCCATTACACCTCAGCTCACTTATACAGCATTTGTATCTTCTAATCTTCTCGGTACAGTACGTGTGGGTCCGGAAAGCTTTGATGGTATTTTAGTTTCTGATTAGATGTTGAGCTCATAACCTCGCTGGTAGCCCAGTGGAGGTCTTTTTTTTTAACCGTACGCCCAATCTTCTAGGGGGATAAATACATATTATATATTGTATTCTAAATACGGAGGAGGTCTTCTCATGGGTGCTGAATATGGTCAGGTTGGTGGCGCTTTTACTTCTACAGGCGCAATCTTAGTATTGTTCATCTTATTAGTAATTATTACAAGTGCATGTATGTTCTAAATTTCTAAAATAGCAGGGCTCCATGTTGGCATTTTGCCGACTTGGGGCTTTTTTTTGTAAATGTTGTGTCCATTAAAGCTATATAAATTAATGAATTAAAAGAATACTAATCACGTAGTGAATAACATGAGTTTACAATACTGTGATTTTGAATATTCAAATATACATGGTATCTTAGTCTGATAACATAGATTAATACTGTTAAATTTTATTTAGGAGAGAGCTAGTTTGAAGAAAAAAATGATGATCGGAATTTCTTCTGTTATTGTACTTTTAATCATTGTTGTGACTGTGGGAAGTTTTTATTTCTATCATGTTGCTATTGCACGTGCTTCAAAGGATTTCTTAAATGAAAGCCCTGACCTGCAGTCCAGTCCAGAGGTAGAACAATCTAAAGATACCTCGAAGGCAGACCAAGAGTGGTGGGATACCCAGAGCTTTGATAGATGGGAGATAGATTCTGATGACGGAATACAGCTTAAAGCGTACTATTTAGCTGCCCCTGAACATTCCGATAAGACAGTTATTGTTGCTCATGGGTATGCTGGAAATGCAACTCAAATGAGTGGATATGCCAGAATGTATTATGAGAGACTTGGATATAATATTTTGCTGCCGGATGCCAGAGGACATGGTGAAAGTGGCGGTGACTATATCGGATTTGGATGGCCTGAACGTAAGGATTACCTGAAGTGGATTCAGAGTGCCCTAAAAGCAAATGGTGAGGATACACAGATCATCCTGCACGGTGTTTCCATGGGGGGAGCTACCGTTATGATGACAAGCGGAGAGGATTTACCAGCTAATGTTAAAGCAATTGTGGAAGATTGCGGTTATACCTCAGTGAAGGACGAGCTTACCTTTCAATTAAAAAGAATGTACCATCTCCCCGCCTTTCCAATTGTAGATACGACCAGTATGCTAACAAAGATTCGGGCAGGTTATTCCTTTGGTGAAGCCTCAGCCTTAGAACAGGTGAAGAAATCTAAAACGCCAACCCTGTTTATTCATGGCGATAATGATACTTTTGTTCCTACGGAAATGGTTCATACGGTATATGAGAATAGTCCGGTCGAGAAGGAGCTTTACATCGTTCCTAATGCGGGTCACGGAGAAGCTTTCCGCATGGATCCGGTTAAGTATGAGAGCGTAGTTTCTGAGTTTATCGGAAGATTTGTGAAATAGTTGCTGCTGAAAAGGCTGCCGAAAGGGTAGTCTTTTTGTGTTTATAAAACCGTTAAACATAAATTCGGGGCCCTATCTCTAGGGCCCCTTTCATGGGAGAGGAGAAACCGGACGAAGAGCTTATGGGGAAACGTAAGCCTGCTCCGCGGTTGTCTACGACATTTGTGGTGTCGATAATTACATGATGTCCCTGGAAGTCCAATCTTATACATTAAGATGACTTATTTCTCTGAATAAGCTGTTTCGCCTTCTTATTTCATATCTAGACAAATTTTTTATTTCATCGCGCAAATGTGTTACGATAGGCGTGGACTTATGCCCTTTTGGGCATAACAAACAGAGATATAGAGCGGGTGAATAACAGTGAGAGTGGTATCGGGAAGTGCAAAAGGAAGGCCACTGAAGAGTGTTCCGGGAAGTGGGACAAGGCCTACGACCGATAAGGTGAAGGAAGCTGTATTTAGCATGGTAGGCCCATATTTCGAAGGTGGAGCGGTGCTGGATTTGTTCGCCGGTACTGGCGGTTTGGGGATCGAAGCCTTAAGCAGAGGGATGGAAAGCGGTGTATTTGTTGATATGGATCCTAAAAGTATCGACACGATCCGCGCCAATCTGAAGGCTACCAAGCTGGAAGAACAAGCGCAGGTGTACCGTAATGAAGCTGGAAGGGCGCTAGGTGCGCTGGAGAAGCGGGGAAAAGTTTTTGATTTGGTCTTTTTGGACCCTCCCTATCGCTTGAAGCACGGGGATGAGCTTATGCTTATGATGGTCGAAAAAGGAATGCTGCAAGAGGACGCGATTATTGTTCTGGAGCATGAATCAAGTTATGCCTATCCTGAAGATATTCCAGGATTTTATAGGCTGCGTCAGGCCGTATACGGAGAAACGACAATTTCTATTTACCAGTATGAAGCTAATCCTACAGAGGAAAGTGAAGCTGGTGAGGAGGTAGAGAATGAGTCAGCAAATTAGAAAAGAACGTGTTGCCATTTATCCAGGTACCTTTGATCCCGTGACTATGGGACATATGGATATTATTCGGCGCGCATCCAAGCAATTCGACCGTTTGATTGTAACGGTGCTTAATAATTTGAGTAAAAACCCGCTGTTTACTGTAGATGAACGGACAGAGCTATTAAGACAGGCAACCGCTGATATTCCCAATGTGGAAATTGACAGCTTCCGTGATCTGTTAGTGAATTATGTTCGTCAAAAAGATGCTCAGGTCATAGTTCGGGGTATCCGTACCGTTACTGACTTTGAATATGAGCTGCAAAACGCATCGATCAACCATAGCCTGGATCCCGATGCGGAAACGATTTTTATGATGACTAATCCGAAATATTCCTACTTAAGTTCCAGTGTTGTTAAAGAGATCGCCCATTTCGGCGGGAATGTGACTGATTTTGTGACGCCTGAGGTTGAACAAGCGATGAAGCGTAAATTTAACCGAGTCGATGGCGAATAGTACTTACCAGATAAGTTCCAGCAGATAATCCCAACAGTATGATGAGCAGAAGTGCTTGCAGACTTAGCAGCTGTGGAAAAGAGCTCCATATGTCCGTAACATTCATGGTGCCGGTTGGAGTCGGGCGTGAGTCTGCAAGTGCTGGTAAAGCAGCTTTACGGATAGCCAGCAATGGTTTCCAGAGCAATAAAGTTAACAGAAAAGCATAAAGTCCATGCATCAGACGAACCGTAGCGTAGGGTAGAAATCTGACTCTGGCTTGTTTGAGCATGGTCAGCACCTGTAGTTGTGCACATAGTCCGCTCCAGCCCAGTGCAGCAGACAGCAAAGCTATCCCGAGCATACTAGAGGGACCTGTTCCAATGCTTTCCAGCCCTTTGCTGATTGCGTCGGCGCCTAAATGAATTTCCAGTAGGCTTGCTGGCAGAGCAGCTGGCAATGCGGGAAGTACAGTAGTGATGATATTGATGACTACAGCGAACATAATCATGTAACCGCCCACGACCATCAGACTTTGCACGGCATTAGCTACGGACTCACCGAGAAGCTTGCCGAAGCTGCGACCGTCTTTTGCTCTGGCATCTGTTGCTGCAAGCTGAACACGACTATATAAAGAAGGACGTTTGGTGTCCGCAGAAATCTTATCAACTGGTTTCGTGTTCGCTGACCGTCCCTTTAACAGAGCATCGGTATAGCTGGCTAGAAGTCCAGAGATCCAATGGATGGCCAGCAGGAAATAACCTGCTGAATTACTGTGTAGAAAAGCTATGCCAATTACTATAAGCATGGTTACTGGGCTGGCGAAGTGTGTAAGTGCTGCAAGTCGAGCGGCTTCCTTGTCAGAGATGCTGTTCTGCTTGTGTAGCTGCATGACCCCTCCAGCTCCACCGGGGAATCCGGCTGTGATTCCGAGTGCCAAGGTCCAGCCGCTGGCACCGGGCAGACGAAAGACCTTTTTCATCAATGGCTCCAGAAGCACTCCAAAACCATGCACGAAACCCGAAGCGGTAAGCATCTCTGACAGCATCAGGAAGGGGAGCAGGGCAGGGAATACGAGTGTCCACCAAAGCTTCAATCCTTGGAGTGAAGCCTCAAAGGAGCTCTCCGGTGAGATAATAATTGCAATGGCTATCAGGATTGCCATAATCCCGGGTATAAATGGTGTGGAGCGTGTAGCTAGTCGGCGTATTTGAATATTTTTCATTTCTCAGATCACCTCTTCATAACTTAAGGCATGGACGATGTGTTATCAATTTATGCAGAGTAGACAACCATCATGCCAAACCACTAGTCGAAGCGGTAATGAAGTTCAATCATTCATATCCTAAATGTGCCGCGGGAAAGAAGGGAAGAGCAGTGAAGCAACTGAAGCATCGGCCGGGTTTCCGCGCCACAGCTTATCTGTTTACGTTTGTAGTTATCGTGTATGTATTTGTCTTTATGAACACCCCGTACATCGTATATCAGCCAGGCAGTGCATCTGAAGTTGCCCCTATGATTAAGGTGGAGAATGCCGATCCGGCTGAAGAAGGAACGTTTATGATGACTACGGTGTCTGCTAGTTATGCTAATGTGGCCTTATTGGTCGCCTCTGCTTTTAATTCCAATTCAGAGGTTGTGCGAAAAGAAACCCGGCTAGGGGATAAGTCAGAAGACGAATATGCTGCGGAGCAGGTTTTTTACATGAATAGCTCACAGTCTTATTCTGTTCAGGCCGCTTATCATGCAGCGGGAATTCCATATGAGGATGTAGTGGATTATCTCTACGTCTTTTCGGTTCCTGTAGAAAGTAATAAGGGACAATTTCTGCCGGGTGATAAAATCATTAGCGTAGAAGGACAAAAAGTGCCCGATCCTGAAGCACTGTCTAAACTGCTCTCCACTAAAAAAATCGGAGATCAAGTCGCTGTTGTTTTGCAAAGAAATGGCAAGGAAGTTAAAGAACAAGTGACGCTGGTTGAAATAAAGGATAAAGAGGGCGCGGCCGTTCGACCTGGTTTTGGAGTCACTATTGCCGCCGTTCAAAAAGTAAAACCAAAAGAAGCAGGGAAAGCTGTCAGTTTTGTAGATACAAATGTTGGCGGACCTTCGGCAGGGCTAATGTTCACTATGGAAATTTACAATCGCCTTACTTCTGGTGATTTAACTAAAGGCCATAGGGTTGCAGGGACGGGTACGATTAACGCTGAGGGTGTGGTAGGTGCTATCGGTGGAGTGAAACACAAGATCGTGGCTGCGGACCGAGAAGGGGCGGAGATTTTTTTCGTGCCTGTTAAGAATTATGACGAAGCCAAAGCAAAAGCTGATAAAATCGGCACATCTATGAAGCTGGTGCCTGTATCTACGCTGGATGAGGCGCTGAAGTATATGGAGGAACTGCCGGTCAAACCATGACCGGAGGTTCCAAATAATCGCGGTACATATCAATTCTGCGGGGTTCCTTAAAAGCTCCCGCGAAAGCGGAAGCGGCTTGAAGATCTCGCTCAAGCTGCGGATGGGAACAAAGGGACGGGCGCATGACGATGGGCAACGTAGCTTTTTGTTTCATCTCTTTAAGCAGTGCTCGTCCGCTTTCTCTAAAACCAAGAATGCGAATATATCCGGGCCCCTCTGCTAGTATGGAAGGGGTCATTTCTTTTTTAGAATGATTTAACAGAACATGTAGCAGCAGCCGTTGGAGCCGTGTATGCGTGTAGCGCTTACTCTTAAGGGTGTGAAGCAGGCCTGAAACAGAGAATTGCTCCAACTCAGGTAAAAGCCGCAGTATCCGGTTTTCCAAGCCTTCATTCATATCGTGGATTGCTTGTAACTCGGCAGCGGTATGGGTAGACAGCAGATGGCGGAGAGGGATATTGAAGCTCTCTAAGCTCAGAGGACCCCTTCCGGCTGCATGCTCTCTTTCCAAAATGGACACGCTATAATCCGGCATATAAGCAGCAGGAGAGCCACCTTCTTGCAGCAGCTTGCGGATGGCCCTCGCACTTGCAATAGAAGAGTCGGCTTGTAATGGATCATGGAAGCCTGCTGCCGTGCGCGGAACGGTTAGTGGCATTATCTTGCTGTGCAGCCGCTGCAAGGCGATAAGATAATGCAGGCCAAGGCTGTTATTCGGCTGGCGTAGCAGCTCGCCTGCATCTCCGGGACTCTCCGTTTCCGGGAGAGTCCCTTCAAAGGCCACCGCCGCCGCTGCGCTGTAGGCGGCGGGAAAGCTTGCTCCGAGCGCCATGCGGCGGCGGATCTCGCTCTGAAGCTCGCTACTTTCCTCAGCCAGATATCTGGCCAGCGGGAGCAGCGAGCCCAAAGTGCCGGCTTCGGAGCCGAAGCACAAGCTGTCCACGACCCCGGTCGCTTCCAGCAGTGCAATTGCTCCGAACGCGAACCACTCGGCTGGCTGGACGGCATAGGCCACCGGCAGCTCAATGACGAGGTCGGCGCCCATATGCAGCGCCATCTCTGTCCGGGCCTGCTTGCTAACCGCCGCCGGCTCGCCGCGCTGGGTAAAGGGACCACTCATGACGACGATGGTGCGCTCTGCGCCGGAGAGTCTTTTGGCTTCTGTGAAGTGATGCACGTGTCCGTTATGTAAAGGATTGTATTCTGCGATGATTCCAACCGTTGTCACTGTGGCTTCCCTCCGATAAGTAAGGTATATTTATTGAGTTTAGTAGGGTAGATTTCTTGAGATACTGTTAGCACAAGCTGATCTTTTGATTTACACTAATAGTTATATCATAATTCACCGCATTTTCTGAAACAATATAAAGGGAAAATGGTTGACAAAGGTATAGAATACTAGGTATAATAAATTTTGTTTGTTTGGGAGTGATAAGTATGCAGATTCACTTTCGCAAATTAGCGAATGCCGACGAACCGTTACATATTCACGATGTTGTGGATGTCAGCGAGGTAGTCAAAGGGCGCAAGGATATTCTAACTGTTGCTCCGCTCTCAGTAGACCTTAAAGCGCTGCCCGCGGGAACCGATTGTGTGAACGTGGTGGGGAAACTGAGTGGAGATGTGGACATGTTATGTTCACGTTGTCTCACGGAGGTCAAAAGTGATTTGAACATTCCTTTTGCTGAGACTTTCAAGTGGCTTAAGCAGCCAGTTCTTCCAGATGATGACGAAGATGAGGATCTCATTTACGTCAAGGATGAGGTTGTGGATCTTATCCCGTATGTGGAAGAAAATTTCGTACTGCACTTACCGGATTCGGTATTGTGCAAGGCAGACTGTCTTGGTCTTTGTCAGAAATGCGGACAGAACTTGAACGAAGGCACCTGCAGTTGCGACAACACAGTGATCGATCCTCGACTCGCTGGGTTGAAAGACTTTTTCAAATGAAACATTACAACAAAACACATCCTGCTCTGAGGAGCAGGCTGACAGAAATATCACGAGGAGGTGGAACACATGGCAGTACCACAACGTAGAACGTCTAAAACACGCCGTGACAAACGTCGCACCCACTTTAAGTTGGTTGTGCCGGGCATGGTGAAATGTGAACAATGCGGAGAGTTGAAACTAGCTCACCACGTATGCAAAGTTTGCGGAACTTACAAAGCAAGAGAAATCATCAAACAATAGTTTCAGAATAAGTAGTACTTCACTTCGGTGAGGTACTATTTTTTTGCTTAAATATAATAAAGATAGGGTTTGCACCTGTACTTTATGTTCCGCTCAGAAGTCAATGCTTTATTTTTGGTGCGGCATGCTTTATACTACATATTAGTACCTGGTTCTAAATAATATTTATGATTGTTTGACCTAATATAACAGCGGCCATTCAAGAGGCCGGATGCTTTCTTTAAAATATAAGGAAGTATAAGTTATGCACCTATACTTTATGTCTTATATTTCTCGCTTAAACGCTTACCGTCCTTATTAGGACGCCGAAGGCGTTTACGCTTGGCATGTGCCAGGAGGTGAGCCGCTATCGAGCGGATGTCCAAGAAAGAACGTCAGCAACAGCTGCTACATATAATTGCAGGCAATCCTTTTGTGACTGATCGGGAGTTGACTCGTCAGCTGAAGGTGAGCATTCAGACGATTCGGTTAGACCGGATGGAGCTGGGAATACCAGAACTGCGTGAAAGAATGAAACAAATGGCAGAGCATTCCTATGATCAGGTGCGCTCTTTGCCTGCGGATGAAGTGATCGGAGATATTGTGGATTTACAGCTCGATAAGAGCGGGATTTCGATCTTTGAAATTCGTGAGGATCATGTCTTTTCCAGAAATGGGATCGCCCGTGGCCACTACGTGTTTGCTCAAGCCAACTCGCTTGCGGTTGCTGTGATTAACGATGAAATTGCCTTGACTGCTTCAGCCGACATACGCTTTGTTCGTATGGTTCTGCTTGGTGAGAAGTGCATTGCTAAAGCTCAAGTGCGGTCACTTGCAGGCAGAGGCGGCAAAGCAGAGGTGGACGTATTCACCTATGTCGGAGAAGAATTGGTATTTCAAGGCCACTTTATAGTGTATCGTTCCGCTAATGAAGAGTATAGTGAAGGGGGTAACCGTAGTGCTGATCGCCATTGATGCCATGGGCGGGGACAACGCTCCTGAATGTAATGTCGAGGGGGCGTTGTCCGCGGCCGCGGAATGGAAAGATACGCAGATTGTGCTCGTAGGTGACGAAGCCAGACTAGAGCCGCTGCTGAAGGACAAGCCGTCCAACCTTAGTGTGCGGCATGCAGGAGATGTTATTGGTTCTGATGAAGAGCCGGTTAAGGCGGTTCGCCGCAAAAAAGATTCATCCATGGTTGTAGCTGGACGTATGGTGCGTGAGGGCGAAGCAGATGCTATGATTTCATCAGGTAACACAGGGGCGCTTATGACTACAGGGTTACTCGTAGTGGGCCGTATGCAGGGGATTGAACGTCCTGCGCTGGCACCTATGATTCCGACACTTGATGATGTTGGCGTGCTTGCGCTTGATCTTGGTGCTAACATGGATGCGAAACCTGAACATCTGGTGCAATATGCGCTGATGGGCAGCATTTATCGGAATAAAGTGCACGGTATTGCTAAGCCGCGGGTTGGACTTCTAAATGTAGGAACGGAGCCTGGAAAAGGCAACGAGCTGACCAAAGAAGCCTATCCACTGCTGGAGAACTTGCCAGGCATTCATTTTATCGGTAATGTTGAGGCACGCGACGTACTGACAGGAAACTGCGATGTGCTTGTCTGCGATGGATTTGCTGGTAATATCCTATTGAAGTCGCTTGAGGGTACAGCAGGTGCATTGTTCTCTTTGCTGAAGGAGCAATTCAGTCGTTCTCTGAAAACTAAGCTTGGAGCGGCTATGCTGATGCCGGAGCTTAGAGCCCTGAAGGGCAAGATGGATTACAAAGAGCATGGTGGTGCACCGCTGCTTGGTCTTAGCGGATTGGTAGTTAAGGGGCACGGATCTTCAGACGGAAATGCGGTTAAAAATGCGGTAAGACAAGCGCGGATTGCTCTGCAAGCCGATCTTGTGCCAAGTATATCCAAGGAAATTAGCGGGAAGTGAGTGACGAAATGAAACAGTTGCGGCCGGTTGGGATTATCGGTACGGGTAAATATGTACCTGAGAAAATTTTAACAAACAGTGATCTAGAAAAAATAGTGGAGACTAACGATGAATGGATCGTCAGTCGGACAGGGATCCGTGAAAGACATATCGCTGCACCACATGAGGCAACTTCTGATTTAGCCTATGAAGCTGCACTTAAAGCTTTGGATTCTGCAGGCATGAAAGCTGAAGATCTGGATCTTATTATTATTGCAACGGTAACCCCTGATAGCTCCTTTCCTTCCACAGCCTGCATTTTGCAGGATAAACTTGGAGCTAAAGGTGCTGCGGCATTTGACTTGTCAGCAGCCTGCTCTGGTTTTGTATACAGCCTAGCTACTGCGGTTGGCTTTATTCAGAACGGAATGTACAATAATGCACTCATAATTGGTGCGGACACTTTATCCCGCATCACTGATTATACGGATCGTAACACCTGTGTACTGTTTGGCGATGGTGCAGGAGCAGTAATCATCGGTGAGGTTCCAGAGGGACGCGGTTTCCAATCCTTCGATCTGGGTGCTGAAGGTTCTGGAGGAAACTTGCTTAAGCTGGAAGCTGGGGGCTCGCGCTTGCCTGCATCTCAGCAGACGGTTGAAGACAAGAAACATTTCATTTATATGAATGGCCGTGAAGTGTTTAAGTTTGCCGTTCGTGTTATGGGCTCAGCTACAGAACGTGTGCTAACTAAAGCCGGATTAGGTAAAGAAGATATTGATTTGTTCGTGCCGCATCAAGCGAATATTCGTATCATTCAATCCGCTATGCAGCGGCTTGACCTGCCACCGGAGAAATGTGTAATCAATGTTGATAAATATGCTAATACATCAGCAGCTTCTATTCCTCTAGCTCTAGTGGAAGCGGCGGAAGAAGGACGCATGAAGGAAGGCGACACGGTTCTGATGGTTGGATTCGGCGGTGGCTTGACTTGGGGCGCGTCCGTATTGATCTGGTAATAGAGGAAGGAGTTCTTACTTATGAGTAAAATCGCATTTGTCTTTCCCGGTCAGGGTGCACAGGCAGTTGGAATGGGTAGAGATGTATATGAAGCTCTTCCGCACAGCCGCGCGGTATTCGAAAAAGGTGATGAGGTCCTCGGATTTTCACTGAGCCAGCTGATTTTTGAAGGACCTGACAGTGATTTGAAACAGACCGTAAATACGCAACCAGCTCTGCTAACAGCAAGTGTGGCTTATCTGGAAGCATTACGTGATCAAGGGATGAAGCCGGATTATGTAGCTGGTCATAGCCTAGGAGAATACAGCGCACTGGTTGCGGCAGGCGTATTGTCCTATGAAGATGCTGTAAGACTTGTGCGTTTACGCGGTCGTTTTATGGAGGAAGCTGTTCCAGGTGGACAGGGAGCTATGGCTGCAGTGCTTGGTGCGGAGCGGGATGCTCTGGCAGAATTATGCCGGAGCGTATCCGAGGAGAGCGGCGTGGTAGAACTGGCGAATGTGAACTGCCCGGGACAGATTGTTGTTTCTGGTTCACAAGCCGGGGTTAACGGTGTTGTGCAGCGTGTTAAGGAAGCAGGCGGAAAGCGGGCTATTCCGCTGGAAGTAAGTGGACCTTTTCACTCTTCGATGATGAAGGCTGCGGCAGACCGCTTGGCAGACGAGCTGAAGAGTGTTACTTTTAATGCTCCGGCTGTACCTGTTATTGTCAATGTTACCGCAGCACCTGTAACGGATCCTGAAGAAATCCGTGAACTGCTTGTCCGCCAGGTGTACTCCCCTGTGCTCTGGCAAGACAGTATTGAATGGCTGATTGCTGATGGTGTGGATACTTTTGTGGAAATTGGTTCTGGCAGTGTTCTGGCAGGTCTGATCCGCAAAATAGACAAAACGGTCAAAGTAATCAACATTAACACGCTAGAAAGTGTGCAAGCTGTCTTGTAAGATACGTTCAAACATTGTTTATCAATAGCAATATGATCGAAGGGGGAATAAATGATGTTCTCAGTATTGCGGGGTCAAACGGCCCTTGTAACTGGTGGCTCTCGCGGCATCGGCCGCAGTATTGCACTTGCTCTCGCGGAACATGGCGTGAAGGTGGCCGTGAACTATGCGGGCAGTGAAGCAGCCGCACAAGAGACCGTAGCTCGGATTGTCGAGCTTGGCTCGGAGGGTATTGCCCTTCGTGGCGATGTCGGCAATAGTGAACAGGCCGAGAACCTTGTCAAAGAGGTTCTGAATACCTGGGGACGTATTGACATTGTTGTCAATAATGCCGGCATTACCAGAGACAACCTGATTATGCGCATGAAAGAAGAAGAGTTCGATCAAGTGATCGAAACGAATCTAAAAGGGGTGTTTAACTGCCTAAAGGCAGCTACACGCCCTATGATGAAGCAACGCTACGGGCGAATTATCAATATTTCTTCCGTAGTAGGTGTAACAGGAAATCCTGGACAAGCTAATTACTCCGCAGCTAAGGCAGGTGTCATCGGTTTAACGAAGGCATCGGCTCGTGAGCTTTCCTCACGGGGGATCACGGTGAACTGTATCGCTCCTGGCTTCATTGATACAGATATGACGCGTGAGCTCTCTGAGGAAGTGCGCAGTGAGCTTGAGAAGGGCATTCCACTTGCTCGTCTGGGGCGCCCTGAAGAGATTGCTATGGCTGTAGTCTTCCTGGCCTCTGAAGGCGCTGCGTATATGACCGGCCAGACACTACACGTGGATGGCGGGATGTATATGTAACTCTCCGTCAAGGAGAAATTACACTGTTTTAATGCTGAAATGTGAGGGATAAAGAAAGCGTTTTTGACGCTCTATGGTATTTTGAACTCATATCTCGTATAATACCAAAAGAGGAGGTGAACCGGATGTCCGATGTATTAGAGCGTGTAAAACGCATTGTCATCGACCGCTTAGGTGCCGATGAAGCTGAGGTAACATTAGAAGCGTCTTTCAAAGATGATTTAGGTGCTGATTCTCTTGATGTAGTAGAATTGGTTATGGAATTGGAAGATGAATTCGATATGGAAATCTCTGATGAAGATGCAGAGACGATTACGACCGTGGGTGAAGTTGTGAAGTACATACAATCTCATACCTAGAGTCATATGATTGAGAGTCCCGTTCCTGCTAGGGCGGGACTTCTCCTCATTTATAGAGCATTAAAGAGGAATCAAAGGTTGCCGTGAGCAACTATATAAGGGATATAACAGAACCGCAGGATGGTTATTGATGCGGTTATCGCTGTTCATATAGTAGCAACAGAAAGTATATAAGTTCTGAATATAATGTATACAACCTATAGATGGGGTGATTGTGTTTGAGTCATAGAGTGGTTGTTACCGGGATGGGCGTAGTTACATCATTGGGCAAAGATTTGGAGACGTTCTGGGATAATCTTATGAGCGGCAAATCCGGTGTATCACAGGTTGAGACCTTTGATGTCAGTGAGTATACTACGCAAATAGCATCCTCTGTTAAAGATTTTGATCCAGAGGCACTTTTTGGTCGTAAGGAAGCCCGCAAAATGGACCGTTTTGTACAATTTGCAGTGGCTGCCGGTGAGGAAGCGTTGCGAGATAGCGGACTTAAGATCGGTGAAGATATTGATGCCGAAAGAATAGGTGTATCTGTAGGATCAGGTATTGGTGGTCTTGGAACTTGGGAAGACAATCATAACTTGTTGCTTGAAAAAGGACCGAAGCGGGTTAGTCCGTTCTTCATTCCGATGATGATCGCTAACATGGGTTCTGGACAGTTGTCCATTAACCTTGGTGCAAAGGGTCCTAATACGACGACAGTAACTGCTTGTGCTACAGGAAGTCACTCCATTGGGGAATCCTTCCGCTTGATTCAACGTGGAGACGCAGATGCAATGATCTGCGGTGGTTCCGAAGCGACCATTCGTCCAACAGGTATGGCTGGTTTTTGTGCAATGAGAGCAATGTCCACTCGCAATGATGAGCCTGAGAAGGCAAGTCGTCCGTTTGATGTGGATCGCGATGGTTTTGTTATGGGTGAAGGCGCCGGGATTCTTATTCTGGAATCACTCGAACATGCTGAGAAACGCGGAGCGAAGATCTATGCTGAGGTTATCGGTTATGGTCTAAGCGCAGATGCTCATCATATGACTGAGCCTGATCCAGATGGTGCAGCTCGCTGCATGAAGATGGCAATCCGGGATGCTGGTATCTCTCCTGAAGATATTGATTATATCAATGCTCATGGTACTTCAACGCCTGTAGGAGATAGATCAGAAACTGCTGCTGTTAAGAAAGCATTGGGTGACCATGCATATAAAGTGGCAATCAGTTCAACGAAATCCATGACAGGTCACCTTCTGGGTGCGGCTGGTGGAGTAGAAGCTATTATCTGTGGCCTTTCCTTGCAAAAAGGGATGATTGCGCCAACGATTAATTTGGACAACCAAGACCCGGAATGTGATCTGGATTATGTACCAAATGTGCCACGTAAAGCTGATCTTGATATTGTAATGTCGAATTCGTTCGGCTTCGGGGGACATAACGCAA
Organism: Paenibacillus sp. FSL H3-0329; assembly: GCF_037963285.1. Classification (NCBI taxonomy): domain Bacteria; kingdom Bacillati; phylum Bacillota; class Bacilli; order Caryophanales; family Paenibacillaceae; genus Paenibacillus; species Paenibacillus sp. FSL H3-0329. The sequence goes on from NZ_CP150150.1 coordinate 3,051,487, forward strand.
CAGTTATTCTAAAAAAATATAATTAGTAAGGGGACAGTGCGGTGAAAGGAGAACTGAAGCAGTTACAACAGCAACTTCAAATCCAATTTCACGATTCTGTGCTTCTGAAGCAGGCCTTTACCCATGCATCCTATGTGAATGAACACCGTTTCAATCAACATCAGGACAATGAGCGTCTCGAATTTCTTGGGGATGCAGTTCTGGAGTTAACGGTTTCTGAATATTTGTACAATCTATTGCCAGACCGACCTGAGGGAGAGTTGACCAAGCTGCGGGCCGCTATTGTATGCGAGCCTTCACTGGTCAAATTTGCGGAGAGTTTAGGTTTTGGCCGTTATGTACTGTTGGGCAAAGGGGAAGAACTTACGGGCGGACGTACTCGCCCGGCCCTGCTGGCTGATGTATTCGAATCCTTCGTGGGAGCGCTTTATCTCGACCAAGGACTGGAAACGGTGCGAAGTTTTCTTGATAATCACGTATTTCCTCTGGTGGAGACGGATGGGAAATTGCAAATGCAGATGACCGATTATAAGACGGAACTGCAAGAGCTAATTCAGCAGCACAATATGGGTACATTGGAATATCGAATTATAGAAGAACGGGGACCCGCACATGAGCGTGAATTCGTCTCAGAGGTGTATATGGCTAACCGTTCACTTGGTAAAGGAAGCGGCCGGTCCAAGAAGGAAGCAGAGCAGCAGGCAGCGGCAGCTGCACTCTTGCATCTGAAAGAGGACGGTGCCTGAGTTTTGCATCAAGGGGACAAGCGGAGGAGAGCAGCAAAGGTCTGAATACCGGCGTTTAGGCGGAGCTCAGACCGTTGCTGCTCTTTTTCGACAATATAAGAACTTATATGTCCACGTTATAAAGTAGCCTTCTATTTCTCGCTTAGACACTTGCCGTCCTTATAGGGAAGTTAAGCGAAAGCGTTTATGCTTGAAGGATAGAATAAGCTGCATCTTAATGGTTTTTTAGGGTACAAACGCTATGGTATAATGGGTCAGAGGTGATTGGCAAGTATGTTTTTGAAACGGATAGAATTAGCTGGTTTTAAATCATTTGCCGACAAAACAGAAATGGAGTTTGTGCGCGGTATAACGGCTGTAGTTGGCCCGAACGGAAGCGGCAAAAGCAATATTTCTGACGGCATACGCTGGGTACTCGGCGAACAGAGTGCTAAATCACTGCGTGGCGGCAAGATGGAGGATATCATTTTTGCTGGAAGTGATGCGCGTAAAGCCGTGAATTATGGCGAAGTATCACTTACGCTTGATAATGAAGATCACACACTTCCGCTGGATTTCAGCGAAGTTACAGTGACTCGGAGAGTTCATCGCAGTGGAGATAGTGAATATTTAATTAATAAGCAATCCTGCCGTCTGAAGGATATCACAGAGCTGTTTATGGATACCGGTATCGGACGTGAAGCCTATTCGATTATCGGGCAGGGTAGGATTGAAGAAATTCTAAGTACTCGTTCCGAAGATCGGCGAGGCATCTTTGAAGAAGCATCAGGTATTGTAAAATATAAATCGCGCAAGAAAGACGCAAGTCGAAAGCTGGATGATACCGAGCAGAACCTGCTTCGTATTCATGATTTGATCAGTGAGCTTGAGGATCAGATTGGGCCACTTAAGGATCAGTCCGAGAAAGCTATCCGCTTTAAGGAACTTCGCGAACAATTAAAACATCAGGAAATTTCAGTATACGTACACCAGATTGAAGGCATTCATACCGCTTGGCAGGAAGGTAACGCAAAGCTTGAAACGTTGAAGGACGAGCAGCTGGAGCTGTCTACCGTTGTTTCGGCTCATGATGCCAAGCTGGAGAGCGGACGCTCTGAACTGCGCACACTCGAAGCACAGATCGAGAAGCAGCAAGAGCAATTGCTGCGTTATAGCGAAGCATTTGAGAAGAGCGAAGGTTACGGTGAAGTGCTGAGGGAACGCAAGCGAAATCTGGAAAGCAATCGTGAGCAGTTAATGCTCACGTTAGGTTCGGTTGGCGAGCGTTCTGCAGATCGTCAGCGTGAAGTCGTGGATCTGGAGCTTAAGCTTGAACAATCGCGGCTTAAGCTTGTGGATCTTCGGAAACAGATCGAAGATGAAGAGACAAGGCTTGAAGGTGTGGCAGACGGGATTAGCCAGAGCCAGGAAGAAAAGCTCAAAAGTGCTCTTTTGGAGTTAATGAACCTTATGGCGAATGCACGTAACGAAATTCGTTACGCGGATCAACAGAAGGAGAATCTGGAACGTCGTATGAGCCGCAGTGAAGAAGAAAGCGGCAAATGGACAGCCCGGCATGAAGAGTTGTCTGCCAACCAGAAAGGGCTGAAGGACAAGATTGCCCAGCTAGGGAAGGAACTTAGCAATCTTCGCGGGGCTTACATCACTGAAAGTGAACAGCTCAGTAAACGTCAGAAGCTGATTGAAGAAACACAGTCCGGTCTTCGGAAGTGGGAACAGAAGCGGGAAGCGCAAGTCTCTCGTCATGAGACCATGAAAGAGATGCAGGATGATTTCGATGGCTTCATGCTTGGGGTTAAAGAAGTGCTCAAGGGCGCCCGGAAAGGACAGCTCAACGGAGTGCATGGTGCGGTTGCAGAGCTGATCTCCGTTCCGGAGAAGCTGGAAATGGCGATTGAGACTGCTCTAGGTGCATCACTTCAGCATGTGGTCATGGATAATGAGACTGTGTCCCGCCAAGCGATATCATTTCTAAAGCAACGTCAGCTGGGACGAGCTACCTTTCTTCCGCTAGATGTTATCCGGCCGCGCCAGATTTCTGGCAGTGACCGTGGTATGGTGGGTGATGCTGACGGATTTGTTGGAATTGGTTCCGAACTCGTTGGTTACGATGATAAATATACTAGCATTATCGGCAGTTTGCTCGGCAATGTGGTTATTGCGGAGAGCTTGGAGCAAGCGAACCGCATTGCCGCTAGATGCCAATATCGTTATCGGGTAGTTACACTGGAAGGCGATGTAGTTAATGCCGGCGGTTCGATGACCGGGGGTAGCCAGCATAAGAAGAACAATAGCTTGCTTAGCCGCAAACGTCAGCTGGATCAATTAAGCAGTGAAATTGAAGAAAGCGAACGGCAAATAGTGAAGCTGAAGCAAGGCATTGCCAGACTTCGTGAGGAGCAGGAGAACGCTAGCGTGAAGCTGGAGGACCTGCGCCGTGATGGTGACGAGAAGAGACTGGAAGAGCAAAGAGTCTCCGGTGATTTGAAGCAGCTCGAGCATGAGCTTCGGCATGTGCAGGAGCAAGTGGAGAGCACAGGTGCGGAACGCAGCGGCTTTGAGAGTGAAGTACGTGCGCTTGAAGAGACGCGGAAACAAGCCACTGCTGAGCTTGAACGCCTTGAAAAGGAAGAAAAGGAAGCCCATGAGGGTATCCGTAATGCTGAATCTGCGCGTAAAGCGAATGAATCAGCTAAGGAAGAGCTGCAAGGCAAGTTGACCAGTATGAAAGTCTCGGAAGGCAAGCTTGATCAGGAGATATTCTCCCTGGAGGAGCAGTTACGTCGCCTTAGACAAGATGTGGGTTCACAGGACAAGGAGCTGCGCCAGAATCGAAATCTGTTACATACGATAGAACAAGATCTGGCTAACAATGCTTTGGAAGCTGTGAAGCAGAAGGAAGATTTGAACAGTTACCGGTTGAAGAAGGAAGAGACGACTGGAACTTTGGATTTTGCCCGGGCTGAGCGTACAGCGTTAACCCGTAAGCTGGAACTTGAGGAAGGCAAAACTAAAGACCAACGTCAGGCCCTTAAAGTAGTGGAGGACAAGCTGCGTGCCACTGAAGTTTCTGTTGGTCGACTCGATGTGGAGCTGGATAATATTCTACGCAAGCTGAGTGATGACTACGAGCTAAGTTATGAATTAGCGAAACAGAGATATCCGGTGCCTGAAGATGTACCTGCCGCACAAGCCGATGTACAGCGTTTGAAACGCAGTATTTCTGCGCTAGGTGAGGTTAACTTAGGGGCGATCGAAGAATATCAGCGGGTCCATGAACGGTATACGTTCCTCAGTGGACAAAAAGATGATCTAGTCGAAGCTAAGACTACTCTGTATCAGGTAATCCGTGAGATGGAAGATGAAATGTCCAAGCGTTTCAAACAGACCTTTGATGCGATCCGTAAACAGTTCGGGACCGTGTTCTCAAAGCTGTTCGGAGGCGGGCGAGCTGATCTTATGCTGCTGGATCCGGAACATATGCTGGAAACAGGTATAGATATCGTAGCCCAACCACCGGGTAAAAAATTGCAAAATCTGCAGCTCTTATCCGGCGGCGAACGCGCTCTAACTGCGATGGCGTTATTGTTTGCTATCCTGCAAGTGAAGCCAGTTCCGTTCTGCGTATTGGATGAGGTTGAGGCTGCACTCGACGAAGCAAACGTTGTTCGTTTTGCACAGTACTTACGCGAGTTCTCTGAACAAACTCAGTTCATCGTCGTTACCCACCGCAAAGGAACGATGGAAGAGGCGGACGTGTTATACGGAGTAACGATGGAAGAGGGCGGCGTCTCCAAGCTCGTCTCAGTACGTTTAGAGGATGAAGAAGCTGAGATTGCTTAAATTCATCAAAGAAGAGAAACTTTTAGGAGGAACCAAATGAGCTTTTTTAGAAAATTAAAAGAAAGCATTTCCGGCAAAACGGAAAGTGTAACGAAACAATTCCGCGACGGATTAGAGAAAACCCGTAAAGGTTTTGTAGAGAAGGTCTCCGACCTTATCATCCGCCGCAAAAAGATAGATGAAGAGTTCTACGAAGAGCTGGAAGAGATTTTAATTGGTGCAGACGTGGGTGTAAACACTGTTATGACCCTTGTCGAGGATTTGCGTGCCGAAGTGAAGCAAAGTCGGATTGAAGATGCTGCCGAGCTGAAGCCGATTTTGTCCCGTAAGCTTATGGAGCTGCTGCGCGGAGATGATGATAACAGCCTGAAGGAAAATCCGAATGGAATTACAGTTATTTTGTTCGTTGGGGTTAATGGCGTGGGCAAGACGACTACCATCGGCAAGCTGGCTCATCGTTACAAACAAGAAGGTAAAAAAGTTCTTTTGGCTGCAGGGGATACGTTCCGTGCCGGAGCGATTGAGCAGCTTGAGGTTTGGGGCCAACGCGCAGGCGTAGATGTCATTAAACAACAAGCAGGCTCTGACCCGGCGGCTGTAATGTACGATGCGGTGCAAGCGGCTAAACAGCGCAACGTGGATATCTTAATCTGCGATACTGCTGGCAGACTGCAGAATAAAAGCAATCTGATGGAAGAGCTCAACAAAATCTTCCGCGTCATTCAAAGAGAAATTCCAAGTGCTCCACATGAGGTACTGATGGTGTTAGATGCTACGACGGGTCAAAATGCACTTACACAAGCCAAGTTATTTGGTGAAAAGAGTGGCGTCACCGGCTTGGTTTTGACGAAGCTGGACGGTACGGCTAAAGGCGGAATCGTTGTAGCGATTCGTCAGGAAATGAATTTACCGGTGAAGTTTGTAGGTCTTGGAGAAAAAATGGAAGACCTGCAGCCATTTGATTCGCAGCAGTTCGTACATGCTCTTTTTGCTGGATTAATTGCCGAGGAAGAAGAGTCAGAAGAATCGGAAGAGCAAGTGTAATCAACAGCACAATATAATCATAAAGAAGTCATATTTACAAGGAATGTCCTCGAAGCTATATTTAGTTTAGGAGGGCATTCCTTTTCTTTTTTATAAAGGGTTTGTCCGTCATTTTGTAGCAACTGCTAAGCGACTCTTAGAAAGTATAAATGCATCGCGTAAGGGATCCCTTTAAATAACAGCTTTCCCTCACTAACTAGCCTCCAGAAGCGATATTCTATGAATGAGGTACTGATATACAAATTCCATTGCCCTATAATTGCGCCTACAATCAGACCTGCATTTACGTAGCCTTCTCTTTCCTCACACTGTTGAAGTTGCAGAATTAAAGAAAGAATTTCTTCGTCATAGTAACTCTCGGGAACATTCATAAGCTGGCCATCAACCCAAACTCTAAGCATATCCTCGGTGTTGCTTATTTTTTGCCATTCTAGTTCATACTGTTTTCTTTGAGCGGAGGTGACAGGGGATGTGTTTTCGGTAATTTTTATAATTTTTTGCACAGCTTCGTTTGGGAGCTGACTAAGTGCTCTGGGATATAAGCCGGTTTCAAATGGAGCGGCAATCTCCCTATAAGCCTTGACGGGATCAATAACATGAATAGGTTGCGTCCTCTCATTAAGAATAGAAAGCGCAAATCGTAAACCTGTCTGATCATGGGAGTTGTCTCCGCACCAAATAGTGATTTTTTTGTCCTCGGGAATTTCTTTTAAGGTCTGTATCACGGCTTCCAGTTTGTGCTGGGGATTGAGATGATAACCATGATCCGGAAATCGTTCCTGAAACCATAACTCACGGGTATGATATCCTTCATTATTATGTAATTCACGCAACGGTCCAGCAGAGAATGTCTCATTAAATGAAAGTACTCGTATTAAATGGCGATAACCCAAATGACTAAGGGCTACCTTCATTGACCCCGCTTCCGATAGACCAAATAACAGATAAATGTGATTCCGCCTAAGCTCTTCCTGCTCAATTGACATAGTATATTTGTGCTCCATAGGTCACTCTCCCATCGCAACAAATTATACCATACTCAATGAATCCACATCCTCAGGCAACTATATAAAAAATACATTATATGAAAAATTCATAATAGTAATGCTTGTCACACTTCCTGCATACAATTCAATGATGAATGTACATTTCATCTCCGGCAACCTATATAAGAGAGAAAGGAAGCGATTCCAAAAAATACAAATACCTCTGGAATCACATTTCTCTGTTATATATGTTGACATGAACAAGTAGATTTACGTATTATGAGAATATAAACCAATATTTTTATGGATGTTTTCTGAAATGAAAGTATAAGTTGTTAACAAAGATTACATCTATCGAAAGGAGTCGGGCTCATGTCCAAATTAGATCCTCTGCCAGGTCTGTCTCCGTATCCATTACAGCATTTTTTCGATGAAATGTATGCTGATAAGAGGAATGTCCGGCCGCACTACAGACATGTGAACCGCATGTTTTCCGGAATGAGCTCCGAAGAGCTGCAAGGGAAGCAAAATTTAATGCAGCGTAGGATGATGGAAGAAGGAATTACCTTTACGCTTTACAATCCGGCTCAAGATCATCCTATGGAGCGAACGATCCCCTTCGATATGATTCCACGTATAATCCCTAAGAATGAGTGGGAGAGGCTAGAAGCTGGAATAATTCAGCGTATCACAGCTTTGAATTTGTTCATTCATGACATCTACCATGAGCAATACATTGTTAAAGATGGCATCGTCCCTAGGCGTATGATTATTTCCAACTGTTACTTCCGGCCAGAAATGTCAGGTCTGCGCGTGCCCGGTGGAGCTTACATCACCACCTCAGGAATCGATCTGATCCGCCATCACGATGGGCATTATTATGTACTTGAAGACAACCTGCGAACTCCCTCCGGCTTTTCCTATCTTTTTAAAGGCAGAACACTTATGAATCAATTGTTTCCTGAATTGTCCTTTGCCAGCTCCATCCGAGATGTAGATCATAGCTTGAATCGCTTCTTATCTGTGCTTCGTAGTCTATCTCCATCAAGGAGGTCAGATCCGGTTATAGCACTCCTAACGCCTGGAGAATACAATTCTGCATATTATGAACATGCTTTTTTGGCACAGCAGATGGGTATACATTTGGTCGAAGGACGAGATTTGGTAACAAAGGATCACAAAATATATCTGAAAGAAATGAACGGATTACGTCGAGTGGATGTGCTGTATCGTCGGTTGGACGATGATTACATTGACCCGCTAGCCTTTCAACCTGATTCTTTACTGGGTGTAGCAGGACTTATGAATGCTTATAGGGCAGGCAACATAGCGATTGCTAATGCTCCGGGAACCGGTGTTGCAGATGATAAAGCGATGTATGTCTATGTACCGGATATGATTCGTTATTATCTGAATGAAGAGCCGATCCTTGGCAATGTGCCGACGTATTTGTTATCCAGACCCGATGAACGCCTGTATGTTCTTGAGAACCTATCCGAAATGGTTGTTAAGGAAACCTCATTATCCGGAGGATATGGGATGTTGATCGGAAGCGAGGCAACCAAAGAAGAATTAGCCGAGTTCCGAATGAAAATTATTGCTGATCCAGATCGTTATGTGGCACAGCCAATTATGTCCTTGTCTAGAGCACCTGTATTGTCGGGAGGCACTATGGCACCCCGGCATATCGACCTTCGGGCTTTTGTATTAATGGGTGCAGACCGGAAGCCGCATGTCATACCTGGCGGATTAACACGAGTGGCTATGAAAGAAGGTTCATTGGTTGTGAATTCCTCGCAAGGTGGTGGCGTAAAGGATACTTGGGTTATGGCGTGATCTATTATCTTGTAAGCCTTGATTGTGAATCAAAAATATGCAGCATCAATTTGGAGGATAAAGGAGTGGCTAAAGATGCTGAATCGAAATGCGGAGGCTTTATTCTGGATCGGCCGATATATTGAAAGGGCAGAGAATCATGCGCGGCTAATCAATGTACATTATCATATCCAGCAGGAAGAGGATTTTCAGGAAGAAGGACATAAATGGTCGAGGCTTATCGATGCATTAGGGGTTCGAAGTGAATATTTACAGCAGTTCGAAACCTTTTCTGAACAGGACGTGTTATCCTTTATTACACTTGATTTAGGCAATTCGAATTCATTATTCTCTTGCGTACATCATGCCAGAAATAATCTTCGCACACTGCGTCAGCATCTTCCAAGTGAGCTATGGGATGTCGTCAACAGCTTTAATCTATGGCTTGGTGAGCGGTCAGTTGCTGATATTATGAGTGGTCCACATCATTTCTACCAGCAGGTGAAGGAACGTGCAGCTATGTTTCTAGGAGCAGAACAATCCGTAATGCTTAGAGGGAATGAATGGCACTTTATAGAGAGCGGCCGTTTTTTGGAACGGGCCGAGAATACGACGCGTATTTTGCAGGCAGTTATAGCCTCTTGCCGTTTCAAAGAGCTTAATGCAATCTATATTCAGTTACAGGCTGTGCTGAAATCCGTAAGTGGGTATCAGGCGTTTCGCCGTTATTATGCAGATGCCATGTCACCGGAGAGCATTTTAGATTTTTTGATCGCGAATCCCAAATTTCCACGTTCGATCCGCTTTTCTTTTCACCAGCTGGAAGAACATTTAGCTAGACTTGAACTGGATTCCTCAGAAAAAGGCTCAGGTCATGAGAAGGTCATCCGTCAAGCAGGAAAGCTGAAGGCAGAGCTGGATTATATGGAAAAAGAAGAAATGTCCGGTGAGCTGGTGGAAGATGTACTGCAATCACTCGTAATATCTTGCCAGAGACTGGGCAAAACGATGGAGGGCGCCTTTTTTCGGCGAGAAGGAGTATCTGTATGAAGATTCAAATCAATCACACCACCACATACAGTTATCCAGAGCCAGTTACGGACAGTGTCAATGAAATCAGACTCACCCCTCGCACCAACTATCGGCAATCCTGTTATCACCACGAGGTTGAAGTATATCCGGCAGCTAATCTATTAACGTATGAGGATTTCTTTGGTAATCGGGTGCATGCCTATTCAGTTAATAAGCCACATACGGAAATGGTAATCCATACGAAAGCTACTGTAGTAACATTGGATAAATCTCAAGGTACCGATCTTCCGCGAACCAGCCTTGAAGAGCAAGTTAAACTGCTAAATGATGAGAAGTTTCAGAACCGGTACATTGAGTTTATTTTGCCGACCCGTTATACCGAGGTGACTCCTGAATTGGTAGAGTTCGCCTCACAGTACCCTTTTAGTGAAGCTGAAGATATGTATCAATGGATTCTGAGGTTATCTTCGACGATTTATGAACAGTTCACCTATGATCCTGAGGCAACAAGCGTAAATACAACGGTAAAAAAAGCCCTGAAGCTCAAGCGGGGTGTCTGTCAGGATTATGCTCATCTTATGATCGCTGTCTGCCGCAGTGTGGGTCTGCCTTCCAGATATGTTAGTGGATATCATTTTGTCGGTGATCTACAGAGCAGCAATGCCAATTTCGAGCAGGCTTCACATGCTTGGGTGGAGACCCATATTCCGGGTACGGGCTGGCTTGGTTTTGATCCGACGAATAATGTTGAAGTGAACTGGCGTTATATCAAGCTGGGTCATGGACGGGATTATAAAGATATAGTACCTGTAAAAGGGGTATATCGCGGCGGAGCAGGCACACTGACTGTAAAAGTGGACGTACGCAAGCTGGACAATTGAATTGAAATAATCGAAACATCGAACATCGAACATCGAAACAATCAAAAAAATCAAAATATTCGAAACAAACTCTCCGCTCATCTTATTGAATGGGGAGATTTTTTTGTGCGGCGTGCTTAAATTATGAAGATTTATGAACGAGATGATTCCATTACAGGTTTATTTGGGTAATCTTGATCCATAGTACTTATCTTACAGACATTAGAGGAGAGATTACATATGAGCCCAAACATATCTAAGAAACAAAGATTTATTGGAAAAACAGCGATTATAACCGGAGCGGGCTCGGGAATTGGCCGTGCTACCGCTATTAAGCTGGCGCGGGAAGGTGCAAATGTAGCATTGTTTGATTTAAATCTTGAAAGAACCTCTTCCTTGGCAGAAAAGCTTAATAAGCTTCGAAAAGATTGCGCGCTGGCCATAGAGGTAGATACTTCCGATGAGAAAAAGATGGAGGAAGCCGTACGTTGTACGGTGGAACAATTCGGAGGCGTGGATGTAGTATTCGCTAACGCGGGAATTAATGGCGCTGTGGGTCCGATAGAAGAACTGAGCTTGAGCGACTGGGAGCGTACGATGTCGGTGAATTTGACGGGGACTTTTTTGACCCTGAAATATACCATTCCTCATCTGAAAGATAAAGGGAAGGGCAGTATTATTATTACTAGTTCCATTAATGGGAACACTAGATTTGCCAGCTTTGGGTGGTCTACTTATAGCACTACCAAAGCTGGACAGGTGGCTTTTGCCAAAATGGCAGCTCTCGAGCTTGCTAAGTTTAAGATTCGTGTAAATGTGATCTGCCCTGGGGCTATTGCTACGAATATAGATGAAACCACTGAAATGAGCGAAGATGTGGAAGCAATCGTCATTCCAATTGAATTCCCTGATGGAGCGCAACCCTTGGCTGATGGACCGGGCAAGCCGGATAATGTCGCTGATCTCGTTGCTTTTCTGGCTTCGGATGAATCTATCCATATTACAGGTGCGCAAATCGTGATTGACGGCGCGGAGTCCTTGTTATCCTAATTTCGAGATGGCTTCACGGTAATGCTCGTACCATTTGTTCCATTCGTCTTTCCGTGACTCCAGCGTCGTGCCTTCCAAAAGATGCTGGATCACTTCTAGACAAACATGCCAGCCAGCGAGATCTCGTGGTGTATGCGGGGTGAGCGTCTGTAGTGTTTCATTCAAGATGAGTAAACAGCCTTCTGAATTAGGGTATAACTCAAAACGAACAAGATCCTCAGCCCATGTAAACTCAAAAGTAGATTGATGCTGTAGCTCAGTAATTTTCATATCCACAAACGTTCCGTTTTGCATATCAAACTTTATAAGTCCGCCTTCACGTAAGTCTTCGATTCTTAATTCAGAGAACCATAAGGCAAGCTTCTCATTCTCCGTCAGGTAGGACCAAATCTCAGATGCAGAATGCTTTAACTGGCGTTCGAAACGAGCAGCATAATGTTGATCTTCTTTTTGGATGTTAGCTAACATGAATATTCTCCTTTGGACTACTGTGGTAGTCCTTTTTTTATTGAGTTGAGTCTTGTTAGAAAGAGTATAGCAATCGCCTGTGTTAATTGCACGATGCGGCTGTGAGTTAGAAGACTATCTTATAGGGAATAGAGGGCAATAAAATAGCGGGAGAGATAAGGTCACAAGCAAGTCCACGAGCTCGATTTGCGTACGGCGCGGAGTTAGTGTTGGCGGAGATAAGGGAGTGATGAAGGTGATAAGTGTGCAAGACGGGGGAAAGGGAGTGAAGACAGGGATAAGTGAGTGATGAAGGTGATAAGTGAGTGATGAATGGCGGAAGTAAATAGTAGCATCTATGGTGGCGAGGATGCATCGGCGTTGCGGACTGTATTGCAGCTATTTGGCGTTTTTCGTGTGTTTATTAGCAGTATCGGACTGTATAGCTCTTATCGCCGCGACTTTGAACAAAAGTAGGGTGTGTTAGAGCGAATAGCTGCATCTGAGTCCGAAAGTAGAGCAAAAAGGCATGAATTTGCGAAATAAGGGCTTCTGGGTCCGAACGATCAATGGAGACGAAGATGTAATGAATGTATAATAAAGGATGTAGTATACGAGCAAGAGCTCCAGGGTCCGAACGTTTTACGGTGGCGAGTGTGCGCTAATGTATCGGACTGTATTGCAGCTATTTGGTGTTTTTCGTGTGTTTATTAGCAGTATCGGACTACATAGCTCTTATCGCTGTGATTTTGATTAAAAGTAGGGCACATATGAGCGAATAGCTGCAACTAGGTCCGATAGTACAGCGAAATGGACTGAATTTGTGAAATAAGGTCATCTGAGTCCGAACGATTCACGGTGGCGAGTGTGTGCTAATGAATGGGACTGTATTGCAGCTATTTGGTGTATTTCGTGTGTTTATTAGCAGTATCGGACTGCATAGCTCTTATCGCCGCGACTTTGAACAAAAGTAGGGTGTATTTGAGCGAATAGCTGAATCTGAGTCCGATAGCAGAGCAAAAAGGCATGAATTTGCAAAATAAGGGCTACTGGGTCCGAACGCTGCGACGAGGATGTAACGAAGGCGTAAAGGATGTAGTATACGAGCAAGAGCTGCTGAGTCCGATCGATTTGTAGAGGAGAGTTTGCGCTGACGTTGCGGACTGTATTGCAGCTATTTGGTGTTTTTCGTGTGTTTATTAGCAGTATCGGACTGCATAGCTCTTATCGCTGTGATTTTGATTAAAAGTAGGGCACATATGAGCGAATAGCTGCAACTAGGTCCGATAGTACAGCGAAATGGACTGAATTTGTGAAATAAGGTCATCTGAGTCCGAACGTTTCCCTGAGGCGAGTGTGCTCTAACGTTACGGTTATGGACTTAGAATATACTTAGCATACGATAGTTACAGAGTCCGAGCTGCTCAACTGTGCGACGAGGGGCAAGGAGCATTTGAGTGAATAGCTCGCCACACCTATAGTTAACGTATAGGCAAAATCTGAGAAAGCATCCCGGTAGCTTGATGCAAATCCTAAGTCTTTTATGCTAAAATTAACGCAATTCCGTAAAATATACTTTTGATTAGGCAGGGTTGATAATAGTGTGGCATTGGTAAAGGAGGCTGCGTATATGGGGATGATGTCTTGGTTAGCTGAGCAGCGGATTCAGGAGTCTATGCGTAACGGGGAATTTCGAGATTTACCTGGGCATGGCAAGCCGCTGGAGCTTGAGGATTTATCAGGTGTGCCAGAAGAATTACGGATGTCTTTTAAAATCATGAAGAACTCCGGACTTGTTCCTGAGGAAATCTCTCTGCGAGCTGAATGTGTTACGTTGGAAGGATTGCTAGCGGCGTGTCATAATAGCGGAGGTGCAGAAACCAGTGAGGGCAAGGCTCTGCGGTCAAAACTGTCTATGAAAAGACTGCATCTACAGGAGTTATTGCGTGAACGCGGCTTGGATAGTAACCCTGCTTTTATGCAATACAGTGCTCAAATACACGGACAGATGATAAAGGAAGAGGATTAATGCTGGTTAGGTTACTGCCTAAATACCTACGGTCATTTGGACATCAGAATAAATAGTGTAAAATAAAAGGCATCTCTTGGTCGTTTTAGACAGAAGAGCTGCCTTTTTGCTTGTTGTGTGTAACTAATCATGTATGCTCATCTAATTTGTTTGAAATAAACCCATTCCGGGTCGCCATCATCTAAATTCTCAATGACTCCGCTTTTAACAAACCCTTGAGAAAGACATAGTTGCTGCATGATCGTATTGGATTCATTGGTAGAGGTGAAAAGCTTGGGGGTTGGGCATTGTTCCTCGATGTAGCTAAGGAGTGTTTTGGCTATGCCTAGGCGTCTGAACTCAGGATCCACAATGACCAGCTGAATAAAACAACATTCGAAAAAGGTGGTATCGTAGCAAGCAAATCCTACAAGCGTTCCATTATGCGATGCTACGTAACACTGCTCATGATTGATATATTTTTCAATCTTCGATTTGCGGCTTTCATTGCCAATGATCTTGCTGTCTACTTTGGTTAGCATGGGTAGATCTGAAATTGTAGCTTTTGTTACGAATATCATAGTAAGTCTCCTTATTAATATTATAGAGGGTATGAATGGTAAGTCTTGATCTTTAAGGTTTTTTCACACATGATGAAGATGATCTAAGATAACTTCTAGGAAAATTATAACATATGATTATAGACGATGGAGAGATAGAATGAAACAGCTTCCGATTATACAGGTGCTTCCTGACCTGAAAAACATACTTAACACTGCGCAGGCAGCAGTACTTATCGCTGAACCGGGTGCAGGCAAAACAACTGGAACGCCTCCGGCGTTTTTGGACGAACCCTGGATGGCGGGTAAAAGCATTTTAATGTTAGAGCCTAGAAGGCTTGCTGCTAGATCTGCCGCCACTTACATGGCATCCTGCCTTGGAGAAAGTGTTGGACAGACGGTAGGTTATCGGATGCGGAATGACACTAAAGTAGGCAAAAATACGCGGATTGTTGTAGTCACTGAAGGAGTATTAACGAGAATGCTGCAAAGCGATCCTTCTTTGGGTGATGTGGGTTTAGTTATTTTTGATGAGTTCCATGAGCGCAGTCTTCATGCGGATTTGGGACTTGCCCTTGCACTGGAAGCACAGGCTGTGCTGCGGGAGGATCTAAGGATTCTTATCATGTCAGCTACCTTGGACAGTGAGCGGGTGTCTGCTTTACTAGGGGATGCGCCTGTAGTAAATTGTCCGGGCAGAACCTATCCTGTAGAAACAATCTATGTGCCAACTACTGGGAATCTTCCACTGGAAAAAACTGCTGCAGCTGCTGTGAGACGTGCGCTTGCTGAACAACCCGGAGATATTCTCGTCTTTTTACCGGGGGAAAGAGAAATACGCAGAACTCAAAGTGAGTTGGAAAATGGGAGCTTGCCAGTTCCGGCAATTATTCGCCCTTTATATGGTCAGCTGCCACAAAATATCCAAGATGCAGCCGTGGCTGCATCTGTGCAAGGTGAACGAAAAGTAGTGCTCGCGACTTCTATCGCTGAGACAAGTCTAACGATTGAAGGCGTGCGAACGGTGATTGATACAGGGCAACGCCGTACACAGGTATTCTCACCACGCACAGGAATGCCGAGTCTTACGACGGTCCCGGTATCAAAAGCCTCCGCGGATCAACGGCGGGGACGTGCCGGACGGACAGCCCCAGGCGTGTGCTACAGGCTGTGGAGTCAGGAGGAGCATAATCGACTTCCGGATGACAATGTGCCGGAGATTATGCAGACGGACCTTGCGCAGCTTGCTTTGGAGCTGGCGCTGTGGGGCGTGCGCGATCCTGCCGCGCTATCTTGGCTTGACGCGCCGCCCGCTGCGCCTTATGCGCAGGGCACCGCGTTGCTGCGCCAGCTCGGCGCGCTGGACGCCGGCGGCGCCATTACGCCGCACGGCCACAGCGTGGCCGTGCTTGGCGCGCACCCGCGAGCCGCGCATATGCTGCTGCGCGCGGCAGAGCTTGGCGCAGCACCGCTCGCCTGCCGGCTGGCGGCGCTGCTGCAAGAGCGGGACCTTTTCAAGGGTCCCGCGGCCCTAGATTGCGACCTCACGCTCCGCGTTGAGGCGCTGCTCCGGTTCGAGCGCTCCGCTGATAGCGGCGGAGCGGACCCGGCGGCTCTGCGCGCTGTGCAGCGCGAGAGCCGCCTTTTCCTGGCGCAGCTGCAAGCCGCGCCGGGCGAGAACGTGAACGACATCAGCCGCTGCGGGCTGCTTCTGTCGTTCGCCTATCCCGACCGGATCGGGCAGAAACGCGGCGATGGCGCGTTTCTGCTCTCCTCCGGTCGGGGGGCGGCCATGCGGGAAGGACAACCGCTGGCCCGGTCACCTTATATCGTAGCTGCTTCGATCGATGATCGCGCTACACAGGGCGCAATTATGCTGGCAGCTGAGATAGAAGAAGGACAACTGCTTACCTATCATGCAGACCGCATCACCGAGGAAGCGGATGTGTATTGGGATAAAGAAAGTGGGAGTGTGAAGAAACGTCGTCGCACAATGCTCGGCGCGTTGGTCTTAAAAGAAACTTCACATGAAAGACCCTCCGCGGAAGAAACGGCAAATGTACTGTTAAGTGTCATCGCTACTGATGGCATTGAAATACTACCGTGGGAGAAGGGAACCTTACAGCTTCGCGAACGTTTGATGTTTATGCATACCTTACGTTCAGATTGGCCGGATGTCTCAGATGTTGCTTTAATTGCTACGTTGGATGAATGGCTTTTGCCATATCTTCAGGGTATGAGGAACCTCCGCGACCTTCAGCGTGTACCGTTAGCACGGGCGCTTGAGGGGATGTTGGACTGGAATCAGCGGCAGATGCTGGAAAAGGAAGCACCTACACATATATCTGTTCCTAGTGGCTCGCGTGTGCCCGTAGATTATACTAATCCTGCTGCCCCGGTATTGGCAGTAAGATTGCAAGAGATGTTTGGACAGCTGGACACACCTCGAATTGGAGGGGGGAAGGTGCCGGTATTGCTGCATCTTTTGTCACCAGCTAGACGACCTGTGCAGGTAACCTCTGATCTAGCAAGTTTTTGGCGGGGGACCTATTTTGAGGTCAAAAAAGATTTGAAAGGACGGTACCCGAAGCACTATTGGCCAGATGACCCATTACAGGCCATTCCGACTAATCGTACACGTCCCGTAAAATAATTTATGGTACATATGCTCTTGAAATTTTCCCTTAGATGTTTGGTCTCCCGTTTAAAGGGTAATTACTAGCGAAGACAATTACTAAGGAGGGCTTCAAGTGACTAAAAAAATCGTAGGTATTTTCGACACAGAACAAGAAGCAACCAGAGCAATTGAAGGACTTCACAATCAAGGATTTAGTAATGATGAAATATCAGTAATCACACGTGATCGTGATGAGCTTAGAAACATCTCAGAGGATACAGGCACAAAAGCTCCAGAAGGAGTGGCGACAGGCGCTGCTACAGGTGGTGTAGTTGGCGGCGTTGCCGGATTATTAGCAGGGATCGGAGCATTGGCGATTCCGGGGATTGGACCGATCCTGGCGGCAGGGCCAATAGTTGCTACCCTTACAGGTGCAGCAGTTGGTGCAGGCGCAGGTGGATTAGTCGGCGGCTTGATCGGACTCGGTATTCCTGAGGATGAGGCTAAAGAGTACGAAGGTTATGTGGAAAGCGGCAAAATCCTTGTACTAGTCGATGATAATGGACGCGGCTATCAAGCGCATGATGTGTTCCGCGGCAACCGTTCGCTGAATACTCAGCGTTACGAAGGCGTCTATAACGAAGACACTAGACTAGGAAATTCGATGGCTAACAGAGCGGATCGGACGGCTGAAGTCTACAACCGCGATAAAATATAATCATTATAATAACCTGCTTTAAAAGCGGTAAAAGGTTACAAGGAGCGATTCTCCGATTAATGGAGAATCGCTCCTTTGCGTTTTTAGTCCATCGCGTCTCATGGAATCACCCATAACTCATCCACTTTTGAGGCATAGGGACCCAGAGGACGCTATTGGCTAATTTTTAGCCTTTGCAGCAGGATTTCGGACTCCATGGACGCTATTCTATAGAATGAGGCTCTTATTTGCTGTTTTTTTTGCCAATAGCTGCAATGGGGTCCGATAGGGCTCCAAATATTGAATAATATTGCGTTTAAGGTCCCCTGTGTCCTTTGCTAATACGTACCTGCATCGTTTCGGAGTGTCCCTATGCTGCTACGCCACGTGCTGTCTTTGTACTGCTACGTACACGCCCGATCACTGTGTCCTTTCCCACTACGTACCTGCATCGTTTCGGAGTGTCCTTATGCTGCTACGCACGTGCTGTCCTTGTATTGCTACGTAAGCGCACCCGGTCACGTGTCCTTATGCTACAGAGTATTCGCATCGGATTGCAACTCCGAACGTGCCCCATTTCGCAGTGTCCCTATACTGCTACGCACGTGCTGTCATTGTACTGCTATGTATGCGTACCCGATCACTGTGTCCTTATGCTGGAGGTGCATCGTTCCGCTGTGTCCTAATGCTGTTACGTACATGCAGGGTTCCCTAGAGTCCTTATGCTGCTACGCACGTGTTGTCTTTGTACTGCTATGTATGCGCACCCGATCACTGTGTCCTTTTGCTATACATACGTGCATCGTTCCACTGTGTCCTTATATTGCTACGTAAGCGCACCCGGACTCTGTGTCCTTATCCTACTGAGCATACGCCCCCGGTTTGCAGCTACGAAATCGCCCCGTTCCGCAGCGTCCTTATGGTTGCTAAGCATATGCCCCGTTCCGCAGTGTCCATATGTGCTGCTACGTGCACGATCTTAATCAAGGATACGAAGCATGCGGACGAAAGAATCAGCTGCTACGGATAACCTCATATCGCGATGGATTGCGAATCCTATATTCCGGGGTGGAGGCGGATCATCTAATTGCAGCTCGAAAAGTTCTCCTTTTTGAATCTCCTCAATTACAAAAGAACGGCTAATAAACGCTACCCCGTAACCAAGTCTTGCGAATTCAGAGAGTAAATCGATGCTGCCCAGCTCTATATCTGGTTTAACGGACAAACTCTTACCAGCAAACCAATGATCAACAAACAGTCTGGTGCTGCTTTCTGGGGATAATAAAATAAAAGGTAACTCTGCAAGTTCTTTTGCCGTAAGCGAACGGTTTGCCAGTTGCTGAAAGGCTCGTCCCACTACAAAACAATCTTCAAGGGTGGCAAGCGTCTGAATATTTAATTGTGGATCGTCAATAGGCATATGGACGAGCGCACAGTCTATTTCGCCTTCTTTCAAACGTTTGGTGATCTCATGCGTTTTTCCGTGTGATAGCCGAATTCGTATACCGGGATATTGTTTGTGGAATGCGTTCAATTGCGGAAGCAAAAGATTTTTAATAAGGGAATCACTCGCTCCAATCCGAACTTCTCCTTCGTTTAACTGCTTTAGATTGTGAAGATGCTTTTGTGCAGAATCCAGCATGACTAGTGAGGGCTCAACATATTCCAATAACGCCAGTCCTTCCTCAGTTAGCTCTACACCTTTAGATAAACGATGAAATAATTTGAGTCCTAAAGAATCCTCCATTTGTTTAATGGCATAACTTACGGATGGCTGTGTAATATGCAATTCATTTGCAGCCTTTGTTAGATTTTTGTAACGAGCCGTATATAAAAAAATGCGATACCATTCAAGATTAAAGAATTTGATATAGATCACCTCTATGACAGTCTATTGAAAATGTGATTTCATTAATTGCAACAATCTTATTATAATTTGGATAGATAAATAATAAAAGAGTCGGCAATGGAGGTTTGAATATTATGGCAGGTAACACATTTGGGGAAGTATTTAAAATTACTACCTTTGGAGAGTCACATGGTGCAGCGGTTGGGGTCATAGTGGATGGAGTTACACCTAATGTTGAAATTGATGAAGCATATATCCAGAAACAGATGGATAGAAGGAAACCAGGCCAGTCCTCAGTAACTTCACCGCGTAAGGAATATGATGTTGTGCAAATACAATCAGGAGTATTCGAAGGGAAAACAACCGGAACTCCACTCTTTGTGGTCCTGTACAACAAAGATATGAAACCGGAGGCCTATAACGATATTCAGCATTCATTTAGACCCGGCCATGCGGATTATACTTTTTTGCAGAAATACGGAATTCGCGATCATAGAGGCAGTGGGCGGGCATCAGGCAGGGAAACAGCGGCAAGAGTAGCTGGCGGAGCGATCGCTCGGAAACTGCTTGAAAGAAGAGGAGTTGAGGTACTGGCCTACACGCAAGAGGTCGGAGGGATTAAGTGCCAAACCTTTGATGAAGATGTCATTGAACAAAATGCAGTCCGCGCCTGTGATGCTAAGGCAGGAGCTGAAATGATTAAAAAAATTGAACACTTAGCTTCGATTGGAGACAGCTGTGGAGGTATCGTGGAGTGTCGGATTAGAGGGGTTATTCCGGGTCTTGGAGAACCCGTATTTGATAAATTGGATGCAGAGTTAGCTAAAGCGATGTTATCTATCGGTGCTGTAAAAGGAATAGAGTTTGGAGCTGGATTCGAAGCGGCCTCTATGCTTGGAAGTGAACATAATGACGCGATGAATAAGGATGGATTTCTTAGTAACCATTCCGGTGGGATTATAGGCGGAATTAGCACAGGAGAAGAAATTATTTTTCGAATAAGTGTAAAGCCTACATCATCGATTTCTGTTACTCAACAGACCATAAACACGAATGGTGAAGAAGTAGAGATTAAAACGGAGGGCAGACATGATCCATGTATCTGTCCGAGAATCGTGCCGGTTGTTGAAGCAATGGCTTGCTTGGTATTGGAAGATCTTTATAAAAGACAAGCTGCTATTTTTGGATAAAAACACTTTATGATAATGATTCAACTCAAAGATTGCACCTCTTAGCATGCTGTGAGGTGCAGTCTTTTTTGCATATGTGGTATCATATGGATAATCATTCAAATTATGCTTTAACTCTAGCTATGCCATAAGATACGGTACAGCAAAAAGGAGGGAATAGATGAAAATCTTTGTTGCAGGTGCTGCAGGTGTGATTGGACGGCTATTGCTTCCTAAGTTACTTCAAGCGGGGCATGAGGTTATCGGTCTGACCCATAAAGAAGAAAACAAAACAATCCTTGAGAGCATTGGGGCACAAGCGGTAATCGCGGATGTGTATGAGCGTGAGTCTATATTTGCGGCTATTCGCGCAGCTCAACCTGAAGTGGTGATTCATCAGCTGACTTCACTAAGTCAGCGGAATTTTGCAGATAATTCAAGGATAAGAATAGAAGGAACACGAAATATTGTCGATGCTTCATTGGCATCCGGGGTTGAACAGATCATTGCCCAAAGTATCTCTTGGGCATATGAAGCTGGTGAGGGACCTGCCACGGAGAATACTCCATTAGATACTAATGCTTCTGAATCACGGATGAGAACCATTGAGGGTATCCGCTCCCTTGAAAAAGCAGTCGCTGAGATTCCTAATCATGTGATTTTGCGGTACGGAATGTTGTACGGCCAAGGGACTTGGTATGATTCTGCAGGATTAATGACAGAAGAAATTCGGCATGGAAGACTGACAGCAACAGAAGCAGTTACGTCATTCCTTCATGTGGAGGATGCAGCTAACGCGGCGGCGCTTGCTCTGAACTGGCCTTCTGGTCCAGTCAATATTGTGGATAATGAACCTGCGCGAGGAATAGATTGGATGCCTGTTTTTTCAGAACTCTTGGGAGCTCCTGGACCTGCTTCGCAAATGGGCAGAGAAGGCTGGGAACGGGGGGCGTCCAATACAAAAGCTCGAATGGATTACGGATGGAGCCCATCTTACCCGTCATGGAGGTCAGGTTTTGCTCAGAGTTTGAAGGGTTAGAGAGATGAATCCTTACATGTAGAAGGAGAGATGACATGAGTAAATTAAAGAATTTTTCTTTAGTAGTCGTGAATTTAATTGCTGATCTATGGTTTGGAATTGTTCGAAAACCAGAGTTTTATGATAAGCACGCCGTTACTAGAACAAAGAAAGGGTATGTCCTGTTTGTAACTATGGCAGGCATTCTCGCAGTGGGTTCTGCTTTTTGGTTATGCTCGAGAATATATTAGAAAAAAGACTGCCAATTGGCGGTCTTTTTTTTGGATATTGGACGTCAGAAAGCTACAATGTAATGTTAGTACTTAATAGATGGTTAAAAATTGAATTTTTTTAAAAAGAGGAAGGTTCCAATGAATTCTCCTACACCGAACCAACGTGCGCTCACTTATTCTCAACAATCTATAATTGCCTCACGAGTCACCATTCCAAAGCAAGCTCCTTATTATGTTCAGCGCATAAGATTAATGTCCAAACTCATGGATGAAAACCGTGCTAAAGTAACGCTTATTGCCGCCTCAGCTGGATTTGGAAAAACGACACTTGCGGCTGAATGGGCTCGCACTCATTCCGATGAGGTTGCATGGTTGTCACTGGAACTTGCAGATAACCATCTTGTACGGTTCTGGTTAAGTTTGCATACCGCAATTGAGAGAATCTTTCAGCCCTATGCTAATCGTTGAGGTTAAAAACCGGGTACAAGCCGTTTCTATGATAAAAGAAAAGCATTTGCTTTAAATCGGCAAAAGATTAATATAACAGTTTATTACCAAACATTTACTTTAAGAAGTGATACTATGGAATACAGAAGGTGATAGGACTAGCGAGGAGGAAATGTAAATGCAATTAATGGCATGGTCTGAATACGAGATTTCATATGACTTAAATAATGATTATTCTATTCGTATGGCAGACTCGGAAGAATGGGGACTGTACTGTTCCATTTATTATAATATGCAATATAATGGTTTTTTTAAAGAAGAAGGGTTCAATTCTGCCCAAAGAAACGCTTTTTGGATCTATAGAGGGGAGTCAAAAATAGGTGGAGTAAGGATGTCGCCTAATCGGATATATCATTTATTTGTTATTCCACCTTTTAACGATACATTTGTGGTGCTGAAGCTATTAAAAAAGCTTTTGATTTATTGGTCAGATAGCACAAAACCTATAAAAACCTTCGAGGTTCTGCCAGACCAGGTTCAATTATTTGCGCGGGCAGGGTTTTGGCCTGATGAGTTCAGATGCCGTTGGATGCACCGTCCTACAGATCATTTTGAGGTCGAATGGAACGAAGAGTTAAGGATTGAAAGTCCTCAGATCGAAGATAATGGTATGGGCGCTAAACGATTTATTCTTGAAGAGCAGATCGCCGAATGTAACTATGCGAGCTTTGATGGAAGTCTTGAGGCAACAAGAAGAAAGAAATTCTCTTATGAAGATTTTATCCCAAGTGAAGAACCTAATTATACAAATGAAGTATTACTTACAGCGTCCACGCTTGTGTATGATAAGAAATCGGGACAGCTAATTGCGAATTGTCTCTTGGGTTTACAAGATGATTACGCAGCAGTTTACAGTATTGGTGTAATACCTGCTTACAGAGGAAAAGGGATTGCTACACGGATGTTGAAAAGAGGACTTAATCTCCTGAAAGATAAGTATCCGATCCTAAGGTTATATGTCATGGAAGGTAATGACGCGGAGTCTGTTTATTTAAATCTAGGATTTGTCCCTGGAGTACAAGAGATACAGAGTATGTATATTCCTATGCACGATTAAGAAAGGCTGCCATGTGGCAGCCTTTCTTTTCGTTAACTAGGCATGAGAGGTAATAGGAAACATGAAATGTTGAGGGAGTTCTTTTAATAGCGGACGTATAAATAAGGTATCTTCACTTTGGAAAATTAATTCTGCCTTAACTTGATCGATTGGATAATCTGGTGTGAAATAAAAATGTATAACCTCAGTTTCCGGAGAAATAATGCTTTTCAATACTGTGTTGATATCAAAACTTGTTGTACTGATAATATCAAAAATATGAAGC
This sequence comes from Paenibacillus sp. FSL H3-0329, assembly GCF_037963285.1. Lineage (NCBI taxonomy): Bacteria > Bacillati > Bacillota > Bacilli > Caryophanales > Paenibacillaceae > Paenibacillus > Paenibacillus sp. FSL H3-0329. The sequence continues at coordinate 3,075,290 of NZ_CP150150.1, forward strand.
TGATGATCCTCATGTTTAAAGATCACAATAACGTCAGCCTCTTCAATATAATAAAAGGAATCATGAAAAGGAAGAATAAAATAAAACAGCAGCTGATGTTCATTATTTATCACACTTAGCGCGGAGGATACCGGTGTTCTTTTGACTGCAAAATTTTTGATCATGCTAAAATCAACGGGGTTACCTATAGATAAAGGCCGCACAGAGTAGGTTGTAGTTGGCTGATTGCTAAGATGAGCAACGTTAAGTGAAAAGCTGCTTTCTTGCATGCGTTCAAACCCGAATTTAGGATAAAAATCCAAAGCGCGCTCATTAGCAAATAAGTAGAGGAAGTCGTATTCATGTTCGTACTTAGCGATAATGTGGTCTATTAATTTTCTGGATAAACCTTGCATACGATAATCAGGATGTGTCATCACCGTCCCAATTTGGATGGCGTTGTATTCTTTTTTGTTGATGAGAATAGTCATTTTATTAATAGATGCATTCGCAATGACGTGATCTTCATCGATAAAGGAATAACAAATATATTTGTCATTCCAGCCCCCTTGTTCATAGCAAGGTTTAAAATCAATACCAAAGATTGATTGGGCTAAAGAATTGAAGCTAAGCTTATATTTATCGATGTGTTTATAATCGCTAATCAATTGATATTCATTCATAGTATATACCTCTATTTCAGATGATTTCGGGAATCGCGTTTTATGAATATATAATACTATGCTTTTAAACCGTAAAGTTGATTTTAAAAATACTATACCAATATAATCCTGTAGATGTGTTATCATAATCTCTAAATTATTAAACTCGGAGGTACAAGATGAGAGAGGTAGATTACAGTCATTATTTTTGGCAGGATGAGAAAATAAGACTAAGATCCGTTCAGGAAGAGGATTGGGAAGGTCATTACATCAACCGTTTCGATACACCAGCGCGGCGACTTTTAGAGTGTACTGTTGAACTACCACCTACCATAGCTGAATCCCGAAAATTTGTAGATACATTTGCAGAATTCTCATCACAGCGGCTGATGTTTACGATCGAGAATCTAAATGGCGAATATGTGGGTGGAGTAAATCTTAATAGCATAGACGAGAAAAATGGTACGTTCAGTATAGGCGTGCAAGTGGATAGAGATCATCGAGGTAAGGGGTATGGGACAAGAGCTATCAACATCCTGTTGAAGTATGCTTTTTTGGAGCTAAGACTCAACAAGTTTAACGAATGTGCGCTCGAAGGTAACGAACCCTCAGCAGCTATGCTCAGAAAAGTGGGCTGTGTCCAAGAAGGCGTGCGCCGGAAAGTAATTTATACAAATGGACAGTATTTAGACTTACTGTTGTTTGGATTGACGAAGGATGAATTTATGGAGAAAAACGCTATGAAATAGTGATTAGGAGAGGCTACTTGGAATGCGATTCTTCAATAACTGGAGGATCGCTTTTTTGCGTTTCGTTTTGTGGATCGATGTTCTATTGAAGCTTGCGGACTCAGAAGACGCTATTTGCAAATATTAAGCTTTTACAGAGTAGTATCGGACTCCAGTGCAGCTATTCCTCTAGTTTAGCTGTATATATGTTACTTTTTATGCCAATAGTGCCCATGGGGTCCGATAACACACCAAAAGTGGGGAAAAGCAGCGAATAGAGTCAATGGGGTCCGATAGTAGCTCGAACGAGCAACTGATCAAACCAACAAAGAATGGGAGGGGGGGCGTGCTGAAGCATGTGGATTCAGATAGAGTTTGGTTCTCGCTGAAGCTTGCGGACTCAGAAGACGCTATTTGCAAATATTAAGCTTTTTCAGAGTAGTATCGGACACCAGTGCAGCTATTCCCCAAGAATAGCTGTATTAATGTTACTTTTTATGCCAATAGCGCCCATGGGGTCCGATAACACACCAAAAGTGGGGAAAAGCAGCGAATAGGGTCAACTGGGTCCGATAGTAGCTCGAACGAGCAAACTTGAACAAACTAAACTGATCAAACTAAACAAAGAATGGGAGGGGTGTGCAGAAGCATGCGGGTTCAGATGGAGTTTGTATCGTGCCGAAGCTGTGGACCTACTTCTTCGAGGAATCATTCAACGCAATCAACGATGTACAGCCATTTATTCCATACTTTCATCATATGAAAAATTCACAATAGAAGACCAGAAAAAACTACACTCTCCCTGCTCACATCCACATAAATCATTCTACATACCACCAAATCTCTATAAACAACGGAATAAGTGAACCCTCTATCAAATTTCAGGTTGTGAAAGTTGGAAAATAGTGCTTATACTAGAGTAATAGAAGGAAAGATTAGCCAACAACATTTACAACATGAGGAGGGTTTATATGGCGTTTATGATTGCTCAACGAGCGTTTATCAAGGTGTATCTTATAACAATGGTAGAACAACACCGCGGTTACGGATATCAAATGCTGGAGGATTTACGTCGGGATTTCAAAGCCCATGGTTATTCCCCTCCGCAGAGTGAAATCTATCGCGCCCTGCATGAGCTGGTGCAGCAAGGGATTTTATATCGTACCAAGCAGCTGAAAGGCAATGACCCTAAAGTGGATTTTCAAGAAATCGTACTTTACCATTTCACTTCAGATGGAGAAGAGAAAGCAAAGTTATATAAAAAGCAGGTAAAGACAGATCTTGACCGCTGCTTAGGCATTTTGAATAAAGCTGTTGTGGACAACTATTAGAACTGCAACTATAGTAATATTTTCAGGATGCTCTCACCCTGTTATAATGGTTACTGCCGGATGATTGCAGTATATACTTGGAGGTAGCAAAAGATGGATGAACATATGAAACGTCGGTTAGACAAACAGCGGAAGCTGTTCAGTCAACTCGGCATCACATTAGACGCTCTAACCATACATGAAAAAGAATTCAGCATGAAGCTGCGTGGCTACGATGCGGAGGAAGTAGATACATTTCTGGACAGCGTAATCAAGGATTACGAACGTTTCTATGCGACGATCGCTGATCTGATGGATAAATGGCAAGAGCAGCAGCTGGAAATGCGGGAATTAAAGGCAGAAACCAAAACAGAGGTAATCCAGGTACCTGTTTCCCGAGGCATTGATCCAAAAGAATTGGAAGAGGTTATTCTGAGGCTTGAGACTAACGTCCGCCAGCTTAAAGATAAGCTTCCTCGCGTGGAAGAGTTTTTATAAGGAGTTGTTTGGTGTAAAGGGAGCTCCGCTTGACATTTCTAAATTTACCATTGACGAGTTAGCAGTTCATGAATTATGATATGTTCATAAATGATCATTTATATTTTAGTGGCGTGTTACCGTTAAGGGCATGAGCCAAGAATTGTCTTTATTACCATTAGACAATTCTTGGCTTTTTTTGTTCCGATTTGACGATAATTAGGGAGAGGAGTGATGAGCTTGTCGCGAGAGATCGAGCAATTTCAAGTACAGCGTGTAATAGGGAATAACGTTGTAATGGTTCAGGGAAGCAAAAACGGGAAGGAATATGTCATCATTGGCAAAGGTATTGGATTTGCAGTGAAGGGTTCTGGTGTGATCGAAGGAAATGATGCTCGGATTGAGAAATTGTTTCGTCTAGAAGATCGCGAAGCCTGGAGCCAATATCAAGTTTTGCTGGAAGATATAGATCCTAAGGTAATGAAAATAACTGATGAGATAATTGCAGATATCCAAAGTCAATTTCCTGACAAGTTAAACGACAAGATTTATCTGGCACTCCCGAGCCACATACAGTTCACCATCTACCGTCTGCGCAACGGGATGGATATTATTAATCCGTTTTTGCAAGAAACCAAAATGTCATTTCCGAAGGAATTTGAGATCGCTTACAAGGCATCGGAGAAAATCAATGCTGAATTTCAAGTGCAAATCCCCGAAGATGAGATTGGATTTCTTACTTATCATGTGTATTCAGCAGTCAATAATGTATCGGTTGGTCAGTTAGTCAAGGCCTCTAATATTGTCAATGAGCTTCTAGACATGATTCAGCAAGAACGAAAGATAACTTTTGAGCATGGCAGTATGAATCATATCCGATTAATGATCCACTTGCGTTTTTCGCTGGAACGTATTTTAAAAGGATCACTAATAGATAATCCCTTTGTGAAACATATTAAGAAAGAATACAAAGAGGAATACAAGCTGGCTCAAAAGCTCGGTAAAGTAATGCAAAGGTCGCTTGAAGTCGAAATCCCGGAAGAAGAACTATGTTTTCTAGCCATGCATTTGCACCGGTTATTTCAGACCTTAGTGAAATCAAATTAACATCTTAAGAGGAGTGGAGCATATGTTTTCCAAATGGAAATCAAAAAAAGAAGAGAAACATACTGAACATACCATCGAAATCATGGCACCAATCAGCGGGGAGTCAGTTCCACTAGCACAGGTTCCGGATGAAACCTTTGCTGGCGGTCATATGGGTAACGGAATTGCAATAAAACCATCTGAGGGAATTTTGAAAGCGCCTTTTGACGGTAAGGTTGCTCATATCGTGAAATCGAGTCATGCAGTCATTCTGGAACATTCCTCCGGTATGCAATTGCTATTACATATCGGAATCGATACTGTCAGCCTCAAGGGCAACGGTTTTGTCAGTCATATAACCTCTGGAGATCAAGTAAAAGCAGGTCAAACCCTAATCGAATTTGATCTGGACGTAATTCGCGCGGCAGGTTGTGACACAATTTCGCCTGTAATCGTGACCAGTACAGAGGAGAATCCACCTCAAGTAAGCGGACATTATGGTCAGGTTACAGCAGGACAGGATCTGATTCTTACCGTGGCTTCAAAGTAATTGGTTTATAGAGCACTACTACTATTGAACCGAAAGGATGATTTTAAATGTTGGCTTTTCTACAAAAACTAGGTAAGTCGTTAATGCTTCCTGTTGCAACCATGCCGGCGGCAGCTATTCTTCAAGGGTTTGGTTTGCTTAACTACGAAAAAGATATTCCGCTAGGAGCGACCATTGGTGGATTCTTGAATCAATACTTTGCGCCATTTCTAAACGCCGGAGCGAATGCGATCTTCGGTAACCTTGCCTTAATCTTCGCGGTAGGGGTTGCCATTGGATTTGCCGGTGACGCCGTAGCAGCTTTGTCAGCAGTAATTTCTTACATGGTACTGACTAAGATTCTGCTTATCGTACCGCTTCAGTTCTCTTTCATCAATGATGATGTTGTATTGAACATGGGTGTGCTTGGTGGTATTTTTGCCGGTGCTTGGGCAGCATTCTTATACAAGAGATATCACAATATAAAAATGCCTGATTGGCTCGGATTTTTTGCAGGTAAACGTTTTGTCCCAATCATTACGGCAGCTTCTATGATGGTTCTTGCTGTATTTGTAGGTATGATCTGGAGTCCGATACAAGATGTTATTAGTGACTTCGGGAACTGGGTTGTGTCACTGGGGGCTGTTGGAGCATTCATCTTCGGTACAGCTAACCGCTTGCTGATTCCGTTCGGTCTTCACCACGTGCTTAATACGATTGCTTGGTTCCAAATTGGTGATTTTACGAATGCAGCTGGTGAACTGGTGCATGGTGACTTGTACCGCTTCTTCGCTGGAGATAAAACTGCTGGGATGTTTATGACTGGATTCTTCCCAATTATGATGTTTGCGCTTCCAGGGGCAGCACTTGCATTTATTCATACAGCTAAACCGGAAAAACGTAAAATGGTTGCTTCCATCTTCATCGGTTCTGCCATTGCTTCTTTCTTAACAGGGATCACTGAACCACTTGAGTTCTCCTTTATGTTCGTAGCACCACTCTTGTACGGAGTTCATGCTTTATTAACAGGATTCTCCATGGCCTTGATGTACATTTTAGATGTTAAGCTTGGTTTTGGTTTCTCTGCAGGTTTGATCGATTATCTTGTAAACCTGAAACTGTCCACTAATGCATGGATACTTATTCCTGTGGGTCTTGGATTCTTCGTCTTGTATTATGTACTATTCCGCTTTATTATCTCATTGTTCAAGCTAAAAACACCTGGACGTGAAGATGATGATGAAGAAAGTCTGTTAGCACCACCTGGAGGTAATGGAACGCCTTCATCGTCTTCTAAAGCTGCTCAAATTCTTGAGAACATCGGCGGTCCATCGAACATCCGCAATATCGATGCATGTATCACACGCCTTCGTCTGATTGTTAATGACGAAAAAGCCGTTAAAGATTCCGCATTGAAACAGCTCGGAGCTTCCGGTGTTATGAGACTGGGTCAAGGGGCTGTGCAGATCGTATTTGGTCCAAAATCAGAGCAAATTAAAGATGATATTCAAAAGCTGTTATAACTAAATTGATCATGTTAAATTCATTAAACAGGGCTGGTTCTTATACCAGTCCTGTTTTTTTGCTGTGTCCAGAGATAAAGGGTTGCTTTATAGATAATGCCTAGTATAATACTTGGTATAAGTAGGCAAAGGAGTCGGTACACATGTCAGTCGATGATTATTTGGATCTTTTAAATTACGCCAAGGCGATTAAAGATGGACAGTGGCAGGCTGACATCATTGAGCGCTTAAAGAATCTTAGTGCAGCAGCGGAAAGTCCTCAGATTCAAGAAGAAAGTGTAATAGAATTATGGTCAAGATTTGATGCCATTAACATAATGATCATGAAGCTGTTTGAGAAGCTACGTGAGAATGAACATTCAGAGCAACAGTTTCAGTGGAAAGAGCAGCTCTGGGAGCTTAGGCTGGAACGAAGTATTTTATCAAAAAAGATTCTTAATCGTTACATTCGAATTAGGTAAACACTAAAAGACAGTTTCCTTATTAATTTAGGGGCTGTCTTTTTTACGTAATCTTGATACAAAAAAGCATTGATAGTCGTCTTACTTATAGCTGCAGCTGATAAGGAGGATTTACAAGATGGAAATTCCGGAATCTGAAATTTTTAAAGCAATATTCTATGAACATTATCCTATTGTCAGACGTAAGCTGACCGCTTTGGTTCGTGATGAGTCGGCAGCAGATGATTTGGCACAAGAAGTTTTTCTGAGATTGTATCGTAACCCCCAGATGATCCAGCAGCGCTGGGTGCCTGGCTTCATAGAGTCCTTACTCGTATTGGATATGATTATCTGGACAAAAAAGCAAGGGAACGGCGGCTGCAAAATAAACAAGAACAGTTATACGAAGTTGGGGAATCACCTCCTTCAGGAGAGGAAGTCTTAATCAGTAAGCTGGATCAGGAGGATGTTCATGAATGGTTGAACGAGCTGCCTGACAGGGATAGACAAGCGCTTCTGCTTAGATACTCTGGTTATAGTTATGCGGAAATAGCAGGCGAGCTTGGTCTAAGACCTCCCGTAGTAGGGACATTACTGCACCGTGCGACCCAGAGGTTAAGACAAAATGCAGCAAAATCACTATCTCAGTCAGATTAACAAACCGAGATAAACGAAGCTCCAAATTATTTAGGAGGGTTTACTAATGACTAAACAACCGCTAAATCAAGATCATAATAAGCAATATACAGATGAAGCCTGGGCCAAATTGCAAAACAAGTTAGCGTCTGAGCCTGCAAGTCCTAAATGGGCTGTGTGGAGTCAGCAGTTGGCAGTGGATGTTATGAAAGATGATGATATACCACACCCAGAAATGGGCCAGCCTCAATCTACAGATGACAATCCGATAACTAATCGCCGATCCAAGCGACCTCGCATGAATCGTCGGCGTAAGTGGGGAGTAGCAGTGGCAGGTGCCGCGATCGTTGCGGTTATACTTGGAACTCCAGTAGGAAATACGGCTATGGCATCGCTGCTGAATCAGTTTCGGATGGAAGAAGTTACAGTTGTGAATGAAAATGATATTCGGGATATTTTTTATCAGGTAAATGAAAGTCAATCCATGAATGAAGCTATGAACAAATTTGGTGTGTTTACAAGTACTTTTGGTTCAAATAAAGGGATTATTCCGCTAAATCAGGTGGAAGAGACTCTAGGTTTTACACTTCCAAGCGGAACTTTGCTCAAGAATGTGAAGAGCGCATATATAACCAATTCACAAGAAATAACCTTGAAGCTTAATATTGAAGCGGTTAATAAAGCAATGAAAAGATTGGGTGCAAAACAGCTTCTTCCAGAGGCCATAGATGGGAAAGAAATTAAATTAGATCTTTCGGAGATCGTGAATTATGATCTTTCGATGGATAATGATAAATGGGCTAATCTTACACAGACGAAGACTCCTTTAATTACTGTAGATCCAACTATAAAGGTTGATGAAGCTTTGGAAGCTATAATCGATTTTCCATTGCTGCCAGATTATCTGAAATCCAGCTTAAAGCAGAGCCGCATTTTATCAGGTGAAATTCCTCTGCCACTGGTAAAAGGCCTGAATACCGATCAAATAAAGATTAAAGATACTACGGTTCTACTGAATCAGAATGAATATAGTCAAGGGATTGTATACTCGGCCATTTGGGTACAGAACGGGCAATTGTTCGATTTCAACGGGGGAAGCGTGTATACAGATAAAGCTGTATTCTTAGAGAAGCTAGAGGAGTTGATTGAATAATGACGGTTGCTGCAATAGAAGCGAAGTCTTTGACCAAAGAATATGATAACGGACGTGGTTGCCGTGATGTAACGATTACTGTTGGGAAAGGGGAAGCCTTTGGCTTCCTCGGCCCTAATGGTGCGGGGAAAAGTACCTTTGTCAAAATGTTGGTAGGTCTCATTCGTCCATCGAGTGGTAGTGCTACTCTATTAGGCCATAAGATCGGTTCACTTGAAGCCAAGTCTCAAATCGGATATTTACCGGAATTATATCGCTATCAAGAATGGCTTACCGGGGAAGAAGTAGTAAGACTGCATGCCAAGCTGTGCCGTGTAGAGCGATCTGTAGCCGATAAAAGAGTTCCAGAGCTTCTAGCGGAAGTTGGAATTGGAAACCGTGGACGGGATCGTGTGAAACATTATTCCAAAGGGATGCAGCAGAGATTAGGGCTTGCTTGTGCTCTTGTAAACAATCCGGCCATCGTTTTTCTGGATGAGCCCTCATCGGCGCTAGACCCGATTGGACGTCAGGAAGTTCGGAATATTTTGCAGAGGCTAAAAGAGAAGGGAGTTACGATATTTCTTAACTCTCATCTACTGGAGGATGTTGAACTCATCTGCGACCGTATGGCACTGCTGAATAACGGAGTTATACTGCGGCATGGGAAAGTATCTGAGATCTTAAATAAGCGAACAAGCTGGCATTTTAAAGTGGGCGGTTTTACGCCTATTTTGTTGTCTTGGCTACAGGATAGTACTGATCTTAAGATCAAAGTTTCAGCGGATATTGGATCTCAATCTGAAAAAGGAGCTTCAATCCCAGCTACATTGGAAAGTAGCACAGTTTGGCTGGAAGCGGAACTGGAGAATGAGGAGCAAGTAGGCTGGCTGAACACGTTAATTATTGAACAAGGAATGACCTTATATGAAGTCTCACGAAAGCAAGAACGTCTGGAAGACTGGTTTATGAGTGCTGTATCCGGCCTAAGTCACAGAGGTGAACACGAATGAGAATAATCATGGGAATGACCTGGAAGGAATTGCTGCGAAAACGAGTGATGATATTAACACTGCTTATGACCATTGTCTTTCTTATAGGATTTTGGTTTGTGGCAAATACGATTGGACAAAGTGGAATACCGAATAGAACAGATATTAGCAGTGGCGAGCATCTCTTAGCTAATTTTACAAATGGTGCTTTTATATTATCACTTGGATTCTTTTTTGGCGCTTTTGTAATCGCCTTTTTGGCGATCTTCAGTTCCTTCTCAGCTATTGCAGGTGAAGCGGAACAAGGGGTTATGCAGGCTTTACTGCCAAGACCGCTGCCGCGGTGGAAATGGTATATAGGTCGCTGGCTTGGATATGTGACGCTTGGGATTGGTTATGCCCTGATTTTATTTATTTCTATTTTATGGATTACTGAGATCCATGCAACCGTTCCTAGAGATGCCGTAGTCCTATTGAAATCATTTTTGTTATTCTCCTCTATAGTGCCTTTGCTAATTACGATTTCTATGCTGGGTTCTGGATTCTTCTCAGCAGTGGGGAATGGCGTCTTTATGACAATGTTATATGGAGCGGGCTGGTTAGGTGGGATGATTGATAAGATCGGAGGATCGCTTAGATTAGAACCCGATGTTCTTGACACATTAAATAATCTGTCAGGAATGATGGCACTGCTTATGCCAGTGGATGGTTTACAGCGGAAAATGACCGCCGTCCTGTTCAGCGCTAATGAAATGAGTGGAATGATGGGATTGTTCGGCAGCATGAATGGATTGCTGGATTTTAATACGGTTCCGTCAAATATGTTTATTTTTTATGCGCTAGGATATACCCTGTTAGCTTTTGTTATAGGTCTCCTTCGCTTCGAGCGAAAAGACTTATAAAGGGGATGTTAATCCAAAAAGAGCCCTCTTGTCTTATGATCGGGACAATTAGGGCTCTTTGTGTTGTGTAGCGGGAATCATTTCTTAATACCAAGCTCAATCCATTCGGTAGACCAGTTTCCAATTTCACCAAGTATAGGAGCAAGCGCTGTGCCTTTTGGAGTCAGAGAGTACTCAATACGTACTGGCATTTCAGGATATACAGTTCGCTCTATAATGCCTTCGGTTTCCATTTCCTTCAATCGGTCAGATAACACCTTGCCACTGAGATTGGACAGACAGCTCTCAATTTCACCAAAACGGCGTGGCCCTGGCATAAGCACGAAAACGATCAGCGCGACCCAACGTTTACTTAGCAAGTCTACCGCTTTTTCAAAGCGAGGACACATGTTGAAATCATTCATAATATCACCTCGACATTCATTATATCATAAACTTACATAAAGTAATTATAAATATTTAAATATATATTATAACTTGACGAAGTTATATTACAATGATAAACTTACTTACAAATAGTTACTTATAATTTAACTAATATTTTATCCTTATGCTTAGCTCTATCTAAGCATTGATGAACAATGAGGAAGGTGTAATTATGATTAAACCAGAAATCACTTCTATTTTACAGAATAAAATCACGCGAATTCCTTTAGCAAATTCCACAAATATATTGGTTGGACCCATCACGTTACCCGTGAATTTAGACGGCGAGACCGTTGTTTTTAAATGGTACAACTGGCTGAATACAACTGATGCAGAGCTTCTTCAAGAGGATAGCAGTAAAGCAACGGCAGCTTTAATTTCACGTTTGCCATCCATGAACTTAGCAGAAGGACAACAATCCAGTGTGTTGGTATATGGCGATTTCGAAGGGTCTGAGGATGCATTGATCCGGATGCATAGCATCTGCCATACTGGCGATATTTTTGGCAGTAAACGTTGCGATTGCGGATTCCAGCTGCATCAATCCATGAAAATGATTGTTGAGCATGGCTCTGGGGCATTATTTTATCTCGCGAATCATGAAGGAAGAGGCATTGGCCTGTTCAGCAAATCTTTAGCGTATCTTTTACAGGAAGAAGGATACGATACAGTTGAGGCTAATTTAGAGTTGGGATTTGCTGATGATTCAAGAAACTACGAAGAAGCAATCAGTGTTCTGCAAACTTTACGTCACAAACCAGTGACGCTGATCACGAATAATCCGAAGAAATTGGATGCGCTCAAGGCTGCAGGGATGAATGCCGTGAAAAGAGTAGCGTTATGGGGAGATGTATCTTCTTTTAACGAGAAATATTTGCGGACTAAAGTCGCTCGCTCAGGGCATTTAGAAGCTGTGAAGGACACCCATTCGCTAAATGAAAGACTGGCTAAGTAAAGATTGAAGTAGTGCTTTTGCGCTTCTTCTATTATAATGGGGTACTGGGAACCAACTCTAAGCTTAGTGAGGTACAATATGACTGCTATTCAAGTACAAGACTTACGCAAAACATTTAAAGTACAAAAAAACCGCGAGGGTCTCAAAGGGGCCTTCGCTGATTTGTTTAAAAGGGAATATACGGAAGTGACTGCAGTGAAGGACATTTCCTTTTCCATTCCTGAAGGGGAGATCTGTGGTTATATCGGCGAGAACGGTGCTGGGAAATCGACCACGATCAAAATGCTCACAGGTATTCTCGTGCCGACTTCCGGAAATCTGACAGTAGGTGGTTATGTTCCGTATTTGGAGCGCGAGAAATTCGTGAAAAATATCGGCGTGGTATTCGGGCAACGCAGTCAGCTATGGTGGGACATTGGGGTGATTGAGTCGTTCCAGCTCCTGCGCAAGGTTTACCGGGTGTCTGAACAAGATTTCAAGAAACGGCTGGATGAATTGGTCGAACGGCTGCAGCTGCAAGAACTGCTGAATCGTCCGGTTCGTAAGCTTAGTCTAGGTCAGCGGATGCGTTGTGAATTAGTAGCAGCATTGCTTCATAATCCGTCGATTGTATTTCTGGATGAACCGACCATTGGCTTAGATATTGTGGTGAAGTCAGAGATCCGTGAATTCCTAAAAGATATGAACCGCGAGCATGGGACAACCATACTGCTGACTACACATGACCTGCAAGATATTGAGGCGCTTTGCTCCCGAGTGATAATGCTTGATGATGGCCGTATCATTTATGACGGAGGACTGGAAGACCTGAAGCAGCGTTGGGGAACCGGACGTGAGGTTCAATTTCAATTTGGAAATGCAACGAAACGTCAGCAACTTGAGTTATGGACTGAGGGGTTGCCTGTTACTTGGTCTGCGGAGAACGATCTAGGGGCATCTGTCTGGATACCGCTAGATATAAATGTATCGGATGTATTAAGCAGAGTAGTGGGAAAAGCAGACATTACTGATATCAAAATCATAGAGACCAATACGGACGATATTGTTCGCAGTATTTATCAATCCGGGTCTGCAGACAAGCCTGATGAAATGGCTGCCGCTCTGAAGGATGAAAGAGAGGCTTTACATGTCTGATAAGCTTAATCCTGCAACGGCTATGTCCTCCTCCTCAGGAGGCGCGTCTTCTGGTGGTCCTCAGGAGAATAGCCGTAAATTACTATTCGGGGCTTACTTAGATTTTATACGCATCCGTTTCCTTACCATGCTTGCTTATCGAATTAACTACTACTCAGGTATTCTTATCTATTCACTGAATATTGGGGTTAACTATTTCACTTGGATGGCCATCTATGGTAATGGGGATTCATTGGGTGGATTTACTGCAACGCAAATGACATCATATGTTGCTGTGTCGTGGATGGCTAGAGCCTTTTATTTTAATAACCTAGACCGCGAGATCTCTACGGATATCCGTGATGGAAGTATCGCTATCCAGTTTATAAGGCCCTATAACTATGTCTTAGTCAAAATGATGCAAGGTCTTGGAGAGGGAATGTTCCGCTTCCTCTTATTTATGATTCCCGGCATGGCCATAGCGATGCTGCTGTTCCCAGTACAATTGCCAACAGCGCCATCTGCTTGGGCGGGGTTCCTGGTGATGCTCTTTTTCAGCTTTTTAATTAATTCACAGATCAATATCATTACAGGGCTCTCGGCTTTTTTCGTGGAAAATAATGAAGGCATGATGCGAATGAAGCGGGTAATTGTAGACTTATTCTCCGGCTTAATCGTACCGATCAGTCTGTTTCCTAACTGGTTATCTTCCGTACTTGAGGTGCTGCCGTTTCAGGCGATTACCTACTTGCCAGGTTCAGTGTTTACGGGACGGGTGCAAGGGGTTGGAATATGGAATGTATTAGGGATACAAATTATTTGGTTCCTGGTATTGCTGATTCCAATTGTCTGGTTATATCATGCGGCGCGGCAGCGTCTCTTCGTGCAGGGAGGTTGAGGAAACATGTATTACCTGGGATTATTAATTGAATATATCAAAAACTATATGAAGAGCCGGCTCACCTATCGCGCTGACTTTTGGGTAGAGGTCATTTCAGACTTGCTTTTTCAAGCTACCAACTTTATCTTTATTCTCGTAATTTTTATGCATACAGATAGCCTGGGCGGTTGGAATCAGAATGAAGTAGTGTTCGTTTATGGATTCTTTATGGTGCCTTTTGGGGTGTTTAGTTGTTTTGTGAATCTATGGGGATTTAGTGAACGTTACATCGTTAAAGGTGAGATGGACCGTATTTTGACACGCCCAGCTCATAATTTGTTCCAGATCTTTTTGGAAAATGTTGATCCACCAGCACTTATGGGCTCATTCATAGGTATTATTATTATGGCCATCAGTGGCAGCAATCTGGGTCTTCCCTTTGAATGGTGGACGATACCGGCTCTGATCATTCTGACGTTAAGTGCGGTCGCCATCTATACGGGGATTTATACAACGTTGACTTCATTGTCTTTCTATTCGGATGCTCCTACTGGGATTCTTCCGTTAATGTACAACATTCAGACTTATGGCCGTTACCCGGTAACGATTTACAATCGTGCTATACAGGTATTGCTTACTTGGATCATTCCATTTGCATTCGTCGGAGTGTATCCAGCCGCGCTTTTTCTGCAGCGGGAGGAGATGACCAGCCTTGCTCTGATGACACCTGTAGTAGGCGCTATATTCCTGGGGATTGGTTTGTTAGCCTGGAGTTATGGCGTACGAAGATATAAGGGTGCGGGGTCTTAAGTTAGGCTAGTGTTTTGTTAAGTTGGAAAGGCTACCTTCGGGTAGTCTTTTTTTTACCCGGAATTCATGAATATGCTAAAATCATTAATATCTACATTGGGGAGGAATCATAGATGAATGTGTTAGATATTTTACCAGCACCCGAAAACTTAAAAAAACTTATGAAAATACTTGCTTCTCTAAATATTGTCTTATGTCCAGAGGACTGGCTTCGCTATCATAGTTTTGATTCTATATTTGATAAGAATGTTTCTCTAGCATCGATCGATAATGGCTCAGGTGATAATTTGTTTATTATTTTTACACCTCAAGGAACGATAATTAAAGGTTTTGATCATGAGTCCGAAGTAAGTCCATATGCGCGTGACGAACATGAAGTTTGGCCAGGAATCTATGAAGAGGTCCCAACCTCGCTATTGTCTTTACTGGAAGATGAGGCGATAGCTAAGGATGATGTTACTTTTTGTTTTTGGCGTGAAAATAACGACATGGCGTGGCAGAAGGGAGAGGTAGAGATTCCAGCGGGGGCAGAAGATGGTTCGGACTTTTTGCTAGGGACTATTTTCCGCACAGCTGAGGATTTTGTGGAATTTGCCGAAGGTTATTTTGAACTCACACTCCCTTTAGAGGTCGTTGCACAAGTTTATGAGGGTGCAGTCATTACCAAAGAGATGATCAAAGCGTTAAATCCTGATGGTGATGTAGAGACAATTCTTCAGGAGTTAGCAAAGCTAGACTCTTAGGGACTTATCGATTTTGAAAACAAAGGGGGATGCGAAATGGAACTTTACGTGGAAAAGCTGAATGCTGATGCTGCTAGGGATATTTTAAGCTGGCAATATGATCCACCCTATGATTTTTACAATAATGAAACAACTCCTGAAGCTATAAGTGAAATGCTAGAGGAAGCATTTTTTTCTGTACTTGATGCAAATAAACAATTGATCGGATTCTTCTGTGTAGGAAGTCCGGCACAGGTTCCAAATGATAAATATACATATTCTCAGGATTTTATAGATGTGGGTTTAGGAATGAAGCCAGAGTTAACCGGACAGGGGAATGGGACTCTATTTTTCACAACAGTCCTTAACTATATTAATGAGAGATTCGAGGAAAAACCAAAGCGGCTGACAGTGGCGAAGTTCAACGATAGAGCGATACGCTTGTATGAAAAACTAGGATTTAGCCGGGAAGCTGAAATCGTTAAAGGAACTACAGAATTTATTATTATGATTTGTAATGAAAATGATAATCTTACTCCCATGTATGAGCGGGCAAAACCCGGCGAAATAATTACTTTTGGCTCTTATCCGCAAATGGCGGACGGAGCAGAAAAAATGCCGATAAAGTGGCGGGTGCTGCAAAATTCAGGTAGAGAGCTGTTCATTTTAAGCGAGTACATTTTGGACTGCAGGCGGTATCACAGTGAATATGTTGATGTTACATGGCATGACTCCGATTTGCGAAAGTGGTTGAACGATGATTTTTATAATGCCGCTTTTAATGACTCCGAGCACAGGCTCATCAAGACTACACAATGCACAGATAACGGAGAGGGAAGTATAAACACGGAAGATAAGATTTTTCTGCTCAGTGTTTCGGAGGCGAATGAATTGACCTTTAAACTTGGTGAAGATACTTTACGTGCGAAGCGTAGGGCGATAGGAACGGGATTCTCCAAAGTGAAAAAGAACGATGGATGTAAATTGTATGTGTATGATAAAAAAGTCAAAGCTGATTATATCCTTGAGAAGGATGAAGAGTTTGGCTGCTCATGGTGGTGGCTGAGAACTCAACCTGCGATTTCTTCACGTGCGTATTTTGTAGGTACCCGTAGCAGTATTCGCAGTTACGGACATGTAAACTTAGCTTGTTACGGTGTGCGCCCCGCTATAATCCTTAATTATTAAGCTCTTTCTCCAACATCGTTTCATGGGAAGCGAATCTTACCACAGAAACAAAACAGCCTGAACCCCTAGGAATACATGGCTCAGGCTGTTTATTATTGTTTCTATTTCATGGAATTAGATTTGTCTTTAGCATTGAGTGTAGCAATCAGTTTCTCGCCTTCGACATCCAGGTTTGGCAGAATACGGTCGAGCCATTTTGGAAGTGCCCAAGCTTTGTTGCCGAAAATAGACATTACAGCAGGAACTAATCCCATTCGAATAATGAAAGCATCGATTAAGATCCCTACGGCCAGTGTAAAGCCGATTTGTTTAATCATGACATCATCCGTAAAAATAAACCCTGCAAAAACGGAGATCATAATTATAGCAGCGCCTACTACGACACGACTCACCTGGTTGTATCCATGAACAACGGACTCTGATCCCTCATGACCATGAACGTACGATTCACGCATGGAACTGACAAGGAAAACCTGATAGTCCATCGCGAGCCCATATAGGATACCCGTAACGATGATTGGCATAAAGCTTAGCAATGGGCCACCGGTGTCGAAACCGAAGAGAGAATGGAGCCAGCCCCATTGGAACACGGCTGTGGTGATCCCGAAGGTAGCGAGTATGCTAAGCAGAAAGCCGATCGTAGCTTTGATAGGAACGATAATCGAACGAAATACCAACAGAAGAATAATGAGCGATAGGAGAATGATGATTCCTACATAAATGGGAAATACATCTGCCAGCTTGGCCGACATATCGATGTTAACGGCGGTAAAGCCGGTAACCCCGAGTTTAACATCATTACTTTGAGCGATACTAGATTCCGTAGCCCGTAAATCATTCACCAGATTTTTGGTTGTTATATCGCTAGGACCCGTTTCTGGAATCAGACTGAAGATAGCTAAATCCTTAGTCATGCCCAGAGGAGTGACCTGCGCGACATTCTTTTGAGCTTGGAGCTCTTTTACAAGATTTCCTAGGAGCTCCGGAGTGACTGGAGTGGAAGAGTTCTTTGGTTCTGCAACCAGAATAAGCGGTCCGTTAAATCCCTCTCCAAAACCCTCGGATATAGCATCATAACTTTGTCTTGCTACCGTGTCCAAGTTCGCCGAGGCAGCTCCGGGAATGCCCATTTCCATTTTCGCTATAGGGGTTGCTGCTACGCCAAGTATCACGACGATGGCAACAATAGTGACCCAACGATACTTGATGACGAATTTAACCCATCTATCAGCTATACCGCGGTTACCCGTTTTATGATGATCCTTGTTTTTCTTGCGAGCTTTAGGCGAACAGATGCGTTCACCCACCAATCCGAGCAATGCCGGCAATAGGGTTAAGGCAACAAATACGTTGATGAGGACGGTAGCTGCTGCTACTAACGCCATCGTAGATAAGAAAGTAAGCCCGATTACAAGCATACCGCAGAGAGCGATAATAACCGTCAAACCGGCGAAAAATACGGCGCTGCCGGATGTGCCAATTGCTCTAGCCGCAGCTTCTTGTGCGCTTAATCCTTGATCAATAATCATTCGGCGTTGGCGATTTACAATGAAAAGAGCATAATCGATTCCGACGGCTAATCCAATCATAAGCGCCAAGACGGAAGTGACACTAGGCATTTCAATGAATTTGGAAATAGAAAATGCTCCACCCACACCGATGCCGACTCCAAGCAGTGCAGTTATAAGGGGCAGCCCTGCTGCAACGACAGAGCCAAGCGTCACCAGCAAAACAATTGCAGCAATGACAAGTCCGACAATCTCAGCTGATCCTACACCGATAGATACTGATTTGAGTGTCTCACCCGGCAGTACAGTAATGTTGGTATCTTTCTCGACATTCATGACGGTATCAATTACAGAATCAAAAATATCTTGAGAGATAGCTGATTGCTCAATGGTAAACTGGAATTGGAACAATGCAATTCTACCGTCTGCGGAAAGAATAACACCAGGCACCGGAACACCATCTGCCATCAGAGGACCATAGGAAGGGGGTGCTGTGGCTGTTGCAGACTGATCCATACTGGCAGCCTGAGTTGCTTCAGTAGTTGAACTACTTGCTTCCGCTGCATAATCCGCAGGATTAATCACTTCGTTTAAACCGTAAACCTCATTAATACCCTTAGTGATCGCTGCCAAACGTTCTGGCGTATCCAATCGCTCGCTTTGAGGTGCTTTGAACACGACACTTCCTTGTCCACCAGATGCAGCCGGAAGTTCTGTTGCTAATTGATCCAAAATCTTTTGCGATTCCGTGCCTTCAATCTTCATTTCCGAACTGATATGAACACCATTCATACTGATCATAGAGATGACAAATCCCAAAATTAAAATCCAACCTAAAATGAAGTACCCAGGTTTGCGATAAGCGGTTTTTCCCACTCTGTATAATAATGTTGACATGTATCTATTTTACACTCCCTCTATGATGAAAACTGATTATTAGCCTATTAGAATCCGTTGCGTAAATATCCGTAAATAGTTTCCAAAAATTGATCGAACGTAAGAGTTTCAGGACTTGGATCGTCGCTCGTCGTTTGTCCCGGAAGCAGCACATTAAGTTTTCCGTCAATTAAGGGAAGTACAGTTCCGTAAACCGAATTTATAAGCAGATAAGTATAGACCTCGTCATACTTACCATTTGACAAGTGCAACAATGTTTTTTGTGCTCCAGTTTGCGTAAGGTGTATTGCTCTTAGATAATGGGGCTCGAGCGCTGGGAATTTTCGGGAAAGTAATGAAAGCTCACGTAACCTCCCTATAAGCTCAGCTGTAAGTTGCATCTTTATTAGCTGATATAGGGTGTCAAGCAAGGAGGCATTTTCAGGGATTTTGGTGAGCAATTCCTCATACTCATTCGTGTTCCGTACGGTAACTGCTCCCATCGCAACTGCCTCTTCCTTGCATGTGAAATAGTTTGCGAAAGTTCTTCTGGAGTAGCCGGCTTTTTGCGCGATATCTTCAACAACAAAACCGTCCAACCCATGTTCAAGTGCAAGTTCGAATGCCGCTTCAGCTAGCGCTTTTTCAGTGGCTTCTTTTTTGAAATCTCTCAAAGTTTGTTTAATCATAACTTTATGTATACACCTCCCATATGGCTGTTATTGTGGTGAAGATTAGGATTAATGACTATATACTAATGTAAACTTGCCCAAAGTGCAAACTTTCTCATTGGGCAAGTTTATGTTTTGGGATCTGCTTATAGAAAACTCTTAGCTGTTACACAGCAGAAAACAGGAAATAAAAATAGAATAATTTCTCTTTATCAACAGATGAAAAGAGTACATAATTACAGACGACCTCATTAACTCTAGAAATATTTTGTGAGTATTATAAATGATCTTTTTCAAAGAGGGGGAGTTCGTTATATGTATGGAATTTTGGCTGTTTCCGGCCTGTCTTTTCTTCTGGTGGCGGTGTTTACGCCTCTATTAATCTGGACGCTGCATAGACTGAGGTTAACGCAGCCGATTCGTGCTGAGCTTCCAGCAGATCATCAGGCCAAACGGGGTACACCACTAATGGCAGGGTTGATCCTGCTTATCGGGATAGCGATTTCGCTGCAGTTTCAACCCGGGCCTCTAATGTTACTCTTATGCGTTACGTTTTTGTTGTTTAGTTCGGTCGGATTTCTGGATGATTTCAAAAAGGCTTTTTGGCAAAATCCATCCGGCATCAGCGGCCGCTCAAAACTAGTGCTTCAATTTCTTTTTACTGGAATTATATTATATGTGTTGTTCCATTCGTTCGGCCTGACGAGTGATATCGAGTTATTTAAAGGGCAAAATCTGCAGTTGCCTGTGTACCTTTATGTGGCCATCATTTTGCTGTTTGTGGTCGGCTCCGCGAATGCCATCAATTTTACAGATGGTCTCGATGGGCTACTGATCAATGTTGCCATACCGTCGTATTTTTTCTTTTTTATGATTTCGGACAAACCTGAAGTGCAGACATTTTCACTTGTTATGATCGGTTGTCTGCTAGGACTTTTTCTTTACAATATTTATCCAGCAAGAGCGTTTATGGGCGATACTGGATCACTGGCGATCGGGGGCTCCCTTTCCGTTCTGGCTGTCATTGAAAAGGTTGAGCTTTTGCTTCCAATTTTGTTTTTCGTTTATTTTGCGGAGCAGTTGTCGGTCATTTTACAAGTTTGGTACTACAAACGGACGAAGCTGCGGCTATTCCGGATGGCTCCGATCCATTACCATTTCAGCTTAAAATACGGATGGAGTGAGAACAAAATCGTGATGATTTTCGGTTTCATTTCGTGGGTATCCGTACTGCTATGCTGGTTGATTTGGAAATATTTAATTCATTAAACGAACAATTCGATACGAAACATGAATCTACATAATGTTATTGCAACAACGAGACATCGGCATCTTTTGTATTTACAAATCTATAAAAATAGATATAATGGAACACATGGAACCTTTAATGATATTCAAAGCGTTGTCTAACGAGACTCGTAGTCAAATTATGATGTGGCTAAAAACTCCCGAGGAATTTTTTGATGAAAAGCCTTATTTACAACAAGGCCTAAATTTTCAAATCGGGATTTGCGTGGGCGATATTCAAGCTAAAGCGGGGCTTGCACAGTCGGTTATTTCGAGTTATCTATTGACCATGCAAAAAGCTGGTTTGCTGGAATCTGAGCGAATTGGGAAGTGGACGTATTATCGTCGAAACGAAAAGATAATTCAAGAATTTTCCGATTATATTAAAGAGAAACTATAGGAGAGAGGAGGAAGGGCTTTTTTTTGATAATACATATCTACAAATCTATATATGTGAATATAAATGGAGGATTATTTTAAAATGAAAAAGGTTAACCCTTTACTTATTATTATTTTGGCTTTAGGCGTATTTGGCATTATTACAACGGAAATGGGGATTATAGGTGTTCTGCCACAGGTAACTCAAAAATTTAATATATCAACTTCTCAGTCTGGATGGCTTGTAAGTATATTTGCTTTAGTTGTTGCTATTTCAGGTCCATTTCTGACCTTATTGGCTTCTGGAATTAATCGTAAAGTAATTCTATTAACTGCCGTACTTATTTTTGCAATTTCAAATATTGTTTATGCGTATACGACCATGTTTGAAGTAATGCTGATTTTTCGTATTATCCCTGCTATTTTTCATCCCGTATTTTTTTCAGTTGCACTTGTTACCGCTGCCCAACTTGTCCCTCCGGAAAAGAGCACCAAAGCAGTTACAAAGGTTTTCGCCGGAATAACGGTCGGGTTTGCTTTTGGTGTGCCTTTGACTTCTTATCTCGCGGACAAAATTTCTTTAGAAGTCGCTTTTCTCTTTGGAGCTGTCGTAAGTATAATTGCCTTTTTAGGAATACTAGCTTGGCTTCCTTCCATGCCAGTTAAAGAAAAAATGTCTTATGGTAAACAACTTGGTATTTTACGCAAACCCCTATTGTGGTTAAATATTGTGGCAGTTATTTTTATCTTTGCAGCTATGTTTTCTGTGTACAGTTACTTTGCTGAATATCTTGGGCAGGTAACACATATGAACGGGTCATGGATTAGTATCATGTTGATGGCCTTTGGGATAATCATGATTTTTGGGAATTTTTTATTTGGAAGCCTTTTGCATAAAGGCATTACAAAGACCGTTATCATGTTTCCATTGTTATATGCGGTAACTTACTTATTCGTATATTATCTAGGTTCTTATTTCCTTCCGATGGTTGTTATCATAATCATTTGGGGGGCAGTGCATTCCGGCGGACTGATTGTCAGTCAAGTATGGTTAACGACCGAAGCGAAAGAAGCTCCCGAATTCGGTAACAGCTTGTTTATCTCATTTTCTAACCTTGGAATTACTATAGGGACTGCTATCGGTGGTTGGTTTATTTCTCATGCAGGAATACATCAACTCATCTGGATCGGAATTATGTTTTCCCTGCTTGCTTTCTTATCGATCATAATCAAAATAAAGATTTCCAAATTAAACGTGGTGGAAGTAGAGTAAAGGCGAAACAGCGATAACCAAGTATCTTTTTTCTGGTACATGGCTATCGCTGTTTTCTATGATTAGTATTACAGTCTTGTGTTTTTAAGTGTTTTAATTTATTTTTATTAGACCCCATGAAATTACATACGTGTATAAGAAAGAGGTTATCAATGAATAAGATTTATCTATTAAAAAGCTTTCTAGCTATCACACTCTTACTTGGAACAACAACTGCCTGCAACTTAGCCGAGCAGATTACTTTAGAACCAGTTCCAACGATTACGGCCGATTCCAGTTCTGGATTAGATTCTACGCCAGACAATACAACAGAGGACAACAAACGTTTAATAGATGCAAAGGTAACACGAGTAGTCGATGGTGACACCATGAAGCTGACTATAGGCGGCAAAAAGGAAACCATTCGTTTATTGCTGGTCGATACTCCAGAGTCAGTGAATCCGAATATCCCCGAACCACAGCCATTTTCGCTAGAAGCTTCTGATTTCGCCAAAAAGATGCTTACGGATAAAGATGTACAAATTGAACTAGATGTATCGGAGCGGGACAAATATGGCCGCCTACTTTGTTACCTCTATATAGATGGGAAAATGTTCAATGAGATTCTGCTAGAGCAGGGTTATGCACGTGTAGCCTATGTATTTGCACCTAACACAAAATATGTTGATCAATTTAGAGCGATTCAGGATAAGGCGCGAGAGCGGGGAATAGGTATTTGGAGCATTGAAAATTACGCGAAAGACAAAGGTTTTCATGTGCAGAAAAAGAAATGAACTTCTATTAACGTAGGGTATTTGAGCCTATTAGAAGACAGGGGATAGTTTATTGAGCGATTATATTATGGAGTTAAGAAAGCTGGTAGGTACCAGACCGCTTATAATGGCAGGAGCCTGTGTTTTATTGTGCAGCAATCATCAATTATTATTGCAACGTAGAACGGACAACGGGTGCTGGGGTTTGCCAGGTGGTTCAATGGAGCTTGGGGAGACTTTAGAAGAGGTCGCTAAGAGGGAGCTTTTTGAGGAAACAGGCTTAACAGCCAAAGTTCTTGATTTGTTCGACATGTTCTCTGGAAAAGATCTTTATTATAAATACCCGCACGGTGATGAAGTATATAATGTTGTGGCTGCGTATCTATGCACGGACTTTGATGGGGCGCTAAAAGTAGATGGAATTGAGGTGCAAGAATTGCGTTTTTTTAGTTATGAAGAATTGCCAAGCGAGCTGTCTCCTCCAGATGTTCCCGTCATTAAGAGGTTTATGGATCGTTTTGTTTGTAACTGAACCGGCTAACGAAACCACATCTCACTCAAAGCGTCACCTTTCCCTGGGTACATTAATAAGATGAACAATGAAACATGACATCAGCCCGGAAAGGTGTGCGATTATGGACGGAACAATCCTGAATTTCTTTGCTGGCGGCAACACAGCTCACGGCTTCTCTAACCTCTATGAGTCGTCATTGCAAGATTTAACGCGTTTGTTTGTTTTAAAAGGAGGCCCCGGTACGGGGAAAACTAGAATCATTCGAGAAATCGGAGATCTTCTGGCTCAACAAGGTTATGAGATCTGGTTAATTCACGCAGCGTCAGATAATGATTCACTCGACGGAGTGGTTATTCCTGAATTAAAAGTAGGAATTATAGATGGTACGGCTCCACGGGTCATTAAGCCAGAATTGCCTGAAGAGGCCATCGTACATGTGAATTTGGAGCAGGCCGTCGATACGCTCCAGTTAAGCCAGCGTTGTGTTGAGATCGACAGCTTAGTTGATCAGTACACGGAAGAGCATGAACTCGCTTATTCAGGCTTTGCTGAAGCACTCCGCATTCATGACGAGTGGGAAGCGATTTATATTGCGACAATGAATTTCCAAGCCGCTGATGAGCTGACTCAGGAGTATATTCAACTTCTGTATGGTGATCAGAACTTCGAAAAAGTAAGCCGGGTGGATCACCGTTTTTTAGGTGCAGCTACGCCTAAGGGTGCAGTGGATTTTGTACCTAATTTAACCGCAGGACTAAAAAGATATCTTGTAAAAGGTCGCGCGGGATCCGGTAAATCTACACTTTTAAAAAAATTGGCAGCTGAAGGAATAAAACGTGGTGTCAATGTTGAGATTTACCACTGTGGTTTCGATCCGAACAGTCTTGATATGATTATCGTACGCGAGCTTGGGTTTGCTATTTTTGACAGCACAGCTCCGCATGAGTATTTCCCTGACCGTGCCACCGACGAGATTGTTGATATGTATTCACGGTGCATACAGTCAGGTACGGATGAAACTTTTGCCGAAGCCATCGCAGGTATTAAAGAGCGATATTCCAGCACCATGAAACGATCCATTCAACATCTGACAGATGCCAAAGTATTTTTGGATGAGTTAAAGACAATCTATGCCGCCGCTACAGATTTTGACCATGTAGATCAGATTAAATCCCAAATTCAACAAGAAATCAGCGGGATTGTGGAAAGTCCTCAGGAGGTTTAACCTTCATTAAAGATCGCTCTCTTAGCGGGCGGTCTTTTTTCTATGTCAAGAAATTGGTATGGTACATACGCACCCATGCGGTTATTTCCACAAGAATTGTATCCAAGTATGCTCTCTCTAGGGACAACGATAAGGGACAACGATAAGGGAGAGAGAAACTTATGAGTGATCAGAAAGTGATGTTTAGAAAGGGTCTTAAGGATTCTGTAGCTATTGTTGCAGGATTTATTCCTGCTTGTTTTACGTTTGGATTGGTCGGTAAGGGATTAGGCCTAGGGAGTCTGGAAGTGTTCTTATTGTCAGCGCTCGTATTTGCGGGAGCCAGCCAATTTATTGGCGTGAAAATGCTTGCTGCTGGGGCCGCCGCTCCAATGATCCTGCTGCTTACGTTGATCATTAATTTAAGATATTTGTTTATCAGCCTATCTTTTGGGGGTCAGCTTGACCGTACAATCAATCCTCTGGCCAAAGTCTGGATTGGGTTTAGTTTAACAGAAGAAGTGTACGCTGTTAGTATGATCCCCCGCAATCATTCAAAAGAAAATATAACTCTTCCATATTTGCTGGGTCTACAAATTCCTCCGTATATAGCAAATTTGCTGGCAACAGCTGCGGGAATATCGCTGGCATCCTACATTCCGGCTATATACTTACCTGCTTTGAACACCTCATTATATGCCTTACTGATAGCACTAATAGTGCCACAACTAAAGGGAAGCATTCGGAATTTGGCCATATGTTTAGCAGCGGCGGGTTCTTCATGGCTTCTACATCCCGTACTTGGAAACTCCTCGATACTTGCAGCTATGTTAATTGGTATGGCAGTAGGCTCCTTATTTCCAGAGCAAGCTGAAGTAGAAAAGGAGGTATCCGTATGACTATTCTGATCATTATCGGGATGGCAATCCTTACATTTTCATTTCGTTTTGTACCTTTGCTGCTGACAAAGCATACGAATGGCTCTTCCAAAGTCCAAGCTTTGTTGGAATATTTGCCTATCGCGGTTCTTAGTGCTTTAACGGTTCCTGGGATATTTCAGGTGGACGCAGATGACAATCTTGTAGGTATCGCTTCGGGTATAGTCGCTGTTATACTGGTATTAATTAGGAAAATCCCGCTGTTACTCGTGATCTTAGGTGTTGTTTCTGCAGCACTAATTGTAAAAATCCTTACTATGAACCATTAAGAAAACCCGGATTAGAAGGGTAGGAAATCTTATGAAGCATGAATTACTGATTACTCTCGATAAACAAAGACCCATTCCATTAAGCCGTCAAATTTATGAGCAGGTTCGTAATGCTATCCATTCAGGAGCTTTAAGTGGGGGGGATTCACTGCCTCCATCAAGGACTTTGGCTAATCAACTGGAAGTATCCAGAAGTGTAATTCTTCAATCCTACGAGCTACTTCAAGCAGAGGGTTATCTGGAGATGAGAAAAGGGGCAGGAACCTATATAGCGGGGCTGCCGGTGGAGGAGAAGAACCTCCAGGATTCTGAGAACCCTTACAATTTTATAACGAAAGGTCCTGATTTCCTTACACTCAATCCTTCTTCTATTATAGAAAACGACTTGAACACAGTATTATGTAATTTTCGGCACGGTGTACCTGCATGGGACGCATTTCCAATGGATCAGTGGCAAAAAGCATTAATGAATGCCTGTCGTCGTGCATCTCCTGATACTTTGGGTTACGGCCCGGTCGAGGGCTCTTTGGGACTACGCCAAGAGATTGCACGTTTATTACGGTCCACACGTTCGATGCCCGTGGTTCCGGAGCAAATTGTGATTACATCCGGGGCAACGCAGGCATTGGATATATTATCGAGAATTTTTGTTTCAAAAGGTGATCATGTTGTTGTTGAAGATCCATCACATAACGTTGTGCGGGAGATTTTTTCGTTCGCTGGAGCGGTGGTTACACCCATCAGAGTTGACCTAGAGGGTATCTCCGTAGATGAGCTCCAAGCAAGCTGTGATCACATCAAAGAAGGTCCTCATAAAAAACCAAAACTAGCTTATGTCACTCCTTCGCATCAGTTTCCTTTCGGGGTGACCCTGTCGATGAAACGAAGAGTGCAGTTACTGGAATGGGCCAAAGCCAATCAAGCTTTTATTATTGAAGATGATTATGATAGTGAATACAGGTACGAGGGTCCGAAGCTATCATCACTTGCTGGACTAGATGTTGACGGTAGAGTAATTTATGTAGGCAGTTTTAGTAAAGTGTTATTTCCTTCTCTGCGCATAGGTTATGTAGTATTGCCTCCGACTCTGATGCAACCTTTTTTGGCGGTCAAATGGATAACAGATCGTATGTCTTCTGCTCTGGATCAGGAAGCGTTGGCGGAATTTATTCAGAATGGACATTATGCAAGGCATGTTACGCAGATGGGGAAACTTTATGCTGCCCGCAGGGCTTGTCTAGTAAAAAGTTTGGATGCTGAATTTGGCAGTCGTGTCCGCTATTATGGGGAAGAGGCGGGTCTTCATTTATTAATTGAGCTGGAATCTGGTGCCGAAGAGCATCGTATAGCTGAATTGGCGTTACGATATGGAGTTCGGGTCTATCCTGCGTCTTCTTATTTTGTGGGCAGTAAACCTCAAGGTCCTGTCTTTCTACTTGGTTATTCTAATCTCACCGAGAATCAGATTAAGATGGGTGTGAACCGCTTGATGTTAGCTGAAACGGAAGCGGCAGCGGCAGTTAGTACTAGAACTTAATCGAAAGCGATAGAATATCTAATTCTGGAGGTTTTTATGAAACGGTATATGATAGGGATTGATCTTGGCGGAACCAATATTAAAGCAGGGATTTACGATACTGATTTTATAGCTGTTAAAGAAAGATCTATACCAACAGAGGCTGCTAAGGGCCCAGCCCATGTGTTGGGACGGATTAGAGAAGCCGTTCGTTTAATCACGGATGAAGCGAATATTCCATTAGATTTGGTAGAAGGAATGGGAATCGGAGTGCCAGGATTACTTGATCCGGTAGCGGGAATTTCTTTTTTTTCACCGAATTTTCCGGATTGGGAGCATGTACATGTTGTAGATGAGATGAAAAAATTCTATGACTTTCCTACTTTTATTGATAATGATGTTAGGATTAATCTTTATGGTGAATGGCAACAAGGCGCAGGAAGAGGGTATAACAATCTGGTTCTGATTACATTGGGAACGGGATTAGGGTCAGGTATCGTGAATGACGGAAAAGTGATCTACGGTACGTCTTATAGCGCTGGTGAAATTGGGCATATGAATATGTACAGGAATGGGCGTCCCTGCAAATGTGGTAGCTCCGGTTGTTTGGGGCGATATGTGTCCGCTATTGGCATGGTGAATACTTTTAAAGAGAAGCTGAAAGAAGGTCGAACAAGTATTATTCAGACTTGGACTAAGGGTCAAGATGAGCAAATTACCGCGTTAATGATATCTGAGGCTTACGAACTTGGAGACGCTCTCTCTATGGAAGTAATGCAGGAGACTGGAACTATACTTGGATTTGGATTAGCGAATGTTGTGGATATCCTCAACCCGGATCTTATTATTGTAGGTGGGGGAATGGCAGCGGCGGGAGATAAATTGCTCCAACCCGTAAGAGAGACTGTGCATCAGCATGCGTTGAAGCTATCAAGCAGGAAGTGTAAAATTGTTCAAGCAGAGCTTGGGAGTCGGGCAGGAACTATAGGTGCGGCCTCTTATGCATATAATAAGCTGCAAGATGCAGGAAAATTAAACTTTGCTTAGTGTTATTTGTTTTTTTACATGAAATGGAACCAGATCGAGCCGCCCGGAATACAACTGTATAAAATCCGTGGAGGTGCTCTTATGTTTGCCATCATGCAATTAATAGGTGGAGTGATTCTTTCTTTGGGATGGATCCCGCAGATTGTTCAAATCCTCAAATCAAAATCCGTAGCCGATTTAAATCTCAAATCGTATTTACTTATGCTGCTCGGGATTAGTCTAATGGAAGCTTATGCGATCAGTTTGGCGGTTACGGGGGTTGGATTAGCTTTTTTGATTACGAATACGATGTCTTTATGTGTTGTATTGCTGGTTATTATTCTAGTGATTAAATATCGAACAAGACAATGAATGAAGCTTATAAATTTAATCTAGATAGTGAATGCAGGAGGTTAATTTGCGCGAAAAAAATTATACATATGAAATCGATGCGGTAACTTTTCAATTGCAGGAAGCCTGTGATTTTGCTTGGTTAACTAAGCTGGGAAAAGTGTTTAAAGTGTTCGATCAGCAAGACTCCGGAAATCTTTCTTTTGGTGTGGAGCAGGATGGAAAGAAGTTTTTTGTGAAATTTGCTGGAGCGAGACCTTTGACTTATGCCGGCAATCCTCAGGATGCTGTTAACCGATTAATTGAAGCTATTCCGTTATATAAAGAACTTAGATCTGATGCGCTGATCACGCTACTGTCGCATTATGAGGTTGAGTCAGGGTATGTAGCAGTCTTTGATTGGTTTGCAGGTGAATGTTTACATTCGCATTGGCTATTTGCGGGAGAAGCGAAGCTGAGTCATCCGGAGTCGCCTTTTTTTCGTTATAAGCAATTATCCGTTGAAAAACGTCTGTCTTCATTAAATGTAATCTTTTCGTTTCATGAACATGTTGAGTGTCGAGGGTATGCAGCTGTGGATTTTTATGACGGAAGTATTTTATATGATTTTGTAAACGATGAAACTAAAATTTGTGATATTGATTATTATAGACTAAAGCCTACTGTAAATGATCTGGGAGAGAACTTCTGGGGTTCATCCAGATTCAAGTCACCGGAAGAGTTTAGCTTGGATGCGCCGATTGATGAAGTTACGAATGTATTTAATATGGGCGCCACAGCATTTGTTTTATTAGGAGGAGCATCCGATCGATCGTTTGTAAAATGGGAAACCAGTCAAGCCCTCTACGAGGTAGCTTTACGGGCCGTCAGTGCGGTGAGGGAGCAGCGGTATCGGAATGTAGCAGAATTTAAATTGGCTTGGGATGCGGCAAAAAATGTTTGAGGCTGGTGGGAAGGCGAGGGATATAATTGCAGGTAAACTTTTTTGATTGGGTAAAGGAAAAAGAAGTTGAGCTGAAGTACGTTGTTATTATGGTTAAACACGGTGAAGAATGGATCTTAGCGAGGCACCAGGACCGTTCGACGTGGGAGTTTGCCGGAGGACATATAGAGGTTGGGGAAACCCCGGAGCAGGCTGCTGCCAGAGAATTATATGAAGAAACGGGTGCGGAACAATTCTCACTTTTTCCAATAGCTATTTATAGGGTCACTAGTATCGACGCTCCAGAAAACTATGGTAAGTTATATTTAGCAAATGTGGAACAGTTCGCTGAACTTCCTCCTTATGAGATGGCTGAGATCAGAGGATTTACTGAGATACCAAAAGAGCTGACGTATCCCTTGATTTACCCAGCTTTGATATCAAAAGTTCAGGATTTCATTAACCATTCATCTTCAGCTGTAAGATAAGAATGATAGCCCTGCTGTTGTCACATGATATGATTAATAAATAGAACAAGCAGGAGGGATTTCATTGAAAAGAGACATTCAGCATGTACCCTATGGCTATGAGCCACCAGTTGAGCAACGTAAAGGGACTTTAGTGTTTTACGATTCTTTTGAACATATAACAGATCAAGAGCTTGAAGTGGCGGCAAAAACTGCAGCAGACCGGCGTTTCACTAAACTGGTGTTATATCCACTTCATGAGGAAACGGTGCGACGGATGACCAAAGAGCCGGTGAGCGCTTATTATAAGCGAGAGGACCGGCTGCATGAATGGAAAAGAGAGCAAGGACGTAGCTTTATCACGGTAGAGAGTTTGGAAGGGAAGCGAAAAAAGTATACTCCGCTTGATTCTGCGCTGCGGCATCTTTTGGAGATCTATCCTTCGCCGATTTTTCTGTATTTAACGCCTGAGGTGGCGAATCAGTTTGCGTCTTATTCTTCTTTTGAAGAGTGGATTGTAAAGATTCGGTTATTGTTGCCAGCTGCACCTTCATCACTGCATCCACGGTTACTAAAATTTCGCCATCGCTGGGATGTTGTTGGAGAAGAGAAAGATTAAGAATTAACAAATTTAATTTGTGCTGCTTTGTTTACGTCTGTAATTGTACATTCTCCATTGATAATGGATAAAACATCCGATACAAAAACCAAAAATCGCCACAGTGGCAGCCACTGCAACGAGCGCTGTGAAAATGTAAGCTGCGATCGTCCAGCCAACGATGAAGCTGATCAGACCCCCTGCGAGGCAGAAGACAGCTATGCTTTGATTAAACTGTTGTTGTGACCAGTCTTCGAGTACATAGTGGGAACGCTCTTTTGTCAGAAACCTGGCAGCTAGCTTAATGATGGGATTATAACCGAACAAAAGACCGAGCAATCCGGCAAACAAGGGCAGCGCTAGTATCCAGTGTTGTCCTGTTAGCCATGTTAATATTACAGAAATGACGATAAACGCCTGATTAGTTTTTACTAATGGCCGGGCGATTCCTTTGGGCACGTTTTGCATTTTATTCACACCTTTCTCATTGGAATAATTATAGTATACGCTGGGATTGTGGGAATGGGAAGTAGATAATTTCGTGCGAGAGTGGATTAGTGAGGGATGGAGAAGGTATGGAGATGGCTGGAAGCGGATGGGGAAGATGGGGCGGATGGAGGTAGGTGGAGCAGATGGAGCGAATGGGGGCAGATGGAGCTGATGGAGCTGATGGAGCAGATGGGCTGGATGGAGGCAGTTGGTAATTTATTGAGAAAATACAGATGGACATTAATAGCATCCCACCCACCTAGCATGTTACGTCCTCATCTCCTCTCGACAGCACATTGGGCCTTCTCTCCTTTACCGCATCTGGTTCACTCCATTTCCTTCAGTCCAACTGATCCACTCCATTTCCTTCAGTCCAACTGATCCACTCTATCACCTTCACTCCATCGGACTCCAGAGTCCTTATTTGCTCGAAAAGTAACCTTTTGAAAGATTAACGGACCCCAATGCAGCTATGAGCACAAAAAGGGAGGAAATCAGCTCCCTATGAGCGGAATAGCGTCGCTCAGGTCCGAAAATGTGTCCAAAAGCCTGATTTAGCGCAAATAGCTGCATCTGAGTCCGATAGAAATGTTAGCTTGAGAGCAAAGTGTAGTACATGGAAAACAAAAGTGTGGGAGTAAGTGCGAAGCAAGGGAGTACACGGACAAATGCATGCGCGGAAATAGTGTGGGACAAGTGTAAGAACTAACGAAGCTAATAGCTCGATGGGAAGTAAATGTGATGTAGAAGGATGCTCGAAGTTAGGAGCGATCGGACCCCAGAGTTCTTATTTGATCGAAAAGTAACCTTTTGAAAGATTAACGGACCCCAATGCAGCTATGAGCACAAAAAGGGAGGAAATCAGCTCCCTATGAGCGGAATAGCGTCGCTCAGGTCCGAAAATGTGTCCAAAAGCCCGTTTTAGCACAAATAGCTGCATCTGAGTCCGATAGGGAGGATGGAGCTAACCCAACCCAACCCAACCCAACCCAACCCAACCCAACCTCCACGATCTTCCACCAAAATTACTTTGAATTTAAGTAATTTATGTGTTGACATATCTCTTTAAAATATGGTTTTATTATGTAGACCAATTGTTATAATGCAAAGGAAGTGTCAGCTTGTCGAACAAGCCGAATACGCGTGAGGCGATTTTGGACACAGCTTCGAAATTGTTTTTTTCTCAGGGATATCATGCAACAGGACTGAATCAGATTATTAAAGACAGCGACTCGCCGAAGGGATCTCTTTATTACTACTTTCCCCACGGCAAAGAAGAACTGGCTTTAACATGTATTAACCGGACTAGTGAAGTTGTCGCTCAGAAGCTTAGACATCATATGGAGAACAGCAAGAGTGCGTCTGAGGCAATGGAGGATTTCATTCTAGGAATGGCTAAAGATGCAGTGGAGTCCTCATACGAGGGGATAGTTCCGTTTAGTTTTTGGTTAGCGGCGGAAACATCCTGTATTAGTGAAGAGCTGCGGACAGCATGTAAATCTGTGTTTATGGACTTGCAGGATGTGATCAAGAAACGTCTTTTGGATGAAGGCGTAGAGAACAAGCCCGCGGCCGATAAGGCTTCAGTGGTAATCTCTTTATTTGAAGGTGCGCTTCTCCAGACGCTGACTTTTCGGGATGAACAACCGCTTCTCGCGGCGGCAAAGATTATCCCAGCAATACTTGGTTAGATACAGACAAATAGACAAGATTATCAGGAGGATTAAGGGTGGAAGCAACTATGCAAGGGAATCAACAAAAAGAGGTCAAGAAGTTTAAGACTATTCCGATTCTTGTCTCTTTATTACTAGCAGGTTTTATCGGAATGTTCAGTGAAACGGCATTAAATGTTGCTTTAAGCGATCTAATGAATGTCTTACAAATTACCCCAGCAACAGCACAATGGTTGACAACAGCTTATCTGCTTACACTGGGTATATTAGTACCAATTTCGGGGATGCTGCTTCAATGGTTCTCGACGAGACAGCTGTTTATAGCGGCTTTATGTTTTTCAATTCTAGGAACATTCCTGGCAGCAGTCTCACCTAACTTTGAGTTCTTACTTACAGCAAGAGTGGTTCAAGCTATGGGAACAGCGCTTCTGTTGCCACTGATGTTTAATACAATCCTTATCATCATTGCTCCTGAAAAACGGGGGGCTGCAATGGGGATGATCGGACTGGTTATCATGGTTGCTCCGGCGATTGGACCTACCATTGCTGGACTTCTAATTGAAAGCCTCAGCTGGCACTGGATTTTCTGGTTGTCATTGCCATTCTTGGTGATTGCATTGATATTCGGGATTCTGTTCATGCAGAATGTAACAAAGGTGACGAAACCAAAAATTGATATCCTCTCCATTGTGTTATCTTCACTCGGGTTTGGCGGTATCGTGTTTGGTTTCAGCAGCGCGGGTGAAGAAGCGGGCTGGGGAAGTCCGAAAGTGATCATTGCGATCATCGTAGGTGTAGCAGCATTGTTATTGTTTGGACTTCGTCAAATGAAGATGAAGGAGCCAATGATTAATCTGCGTGCTTTTAAATATCCAATGTTCGCTATTGGTGTAGCTATGGTATTTATCTGTATGATGGTTATTCTGTCCTCCATGCTAATTCTTCCGATGTACCTTCAACAAGGACAAGGTTATACAGCTTTCAAAGCAGGTCTGTTGCTGCTTCCAGGCGGAATTATAAACGGATTGATGTCCCCAATTATGGGTCGTATGTTTGATAAATACGGTCCGAAATGGCTCGTTATTCCAGGTCTGATTATTGCAGCGGTAGCCTTGTGGTTCTTCTCCAGTATTAGTGTAGCTTCTACGGTTGTGTTCGTAATCGTACTTCACAGTACGCTTATGATTGGTATTTCGATGGTATTTATGCCGGCACAAACAAATGGTATTAACCAGTTACCACTAGAGCTATATCCAGATGGTACAGCTATCATGAATACACTGCAGCAGGTTGCTGGTGCAATTGGTACTGCATTAGCAGTCAGCATTATGTCCGCGGGTTCAAAAAGCTATATGAAAACTGTAGAGAACCCAGCAGATCCAGCTAATATGTTACCTGCGTTTACGAACGGTGTACAAAATGCTTTTATTTTCGGAATGAGTATGGCGATTGTAGGACTAATTCTTGCTTTCTTCATAAAAAGAGTAGTTGTTAATCATAAAATGAATACTCCAATGCATTAATAATTAGAGGAATTCGATTAAAAGGAGTGCTAACTGGCAACAGTTCTAGCACTCCTTTTTTGTCGTCAATCATTGTGTCCATTCCATCATATATACTCGTTTTAATTCCACGTTAAGGATCACGATACAGTAGCTATCATCATCTTTTTCTTATAGTAATATAATCCACTTTCTTCGAGTTCTATAAGGTTCGCCCAAAATAATTTTTCGTATTTGGCTTTTTCATTTGGATAAATGGCCATCACGGAATCTTTGAAGCTTGATATTCTCTCTTTTAAGGGGTCAATGGATTCAACATTGAGGGGATGCCAAAATGCTGCGTCTTTGATTTCTATGAATTGCTTTTCGTTGTAATTTAATACGTAATAGCTTTCGCCATCCCCATGGAAACTGGGTGGACTTTCAAATATCACTTTTGACTCTGTAGGTTTAGAGATCGCTATTCCCCAATTTATCTTCCACGCCTCATAATAGGTCAAAGAATTGTTATGGAGCATATATCCAACGAAAATAACTTTGAAAAGAACGAAAAACTCCAGATGGCTATTGTTGTTTTTTGCATGGTAGATCTCCTCAAAATGTCGCTTGTATTACCATTATTATACATGGGAGAGTGGGGAATAGGGATGGAATAAGGGGGGGGGAATAAGAGGAACTTTACATACATAGATTTACGATGTATAGTTGTCCTAGGTATAAAAGGATAAATAATATTCATGTATACAGATATTAGTCATTGGACGAAGAAGCAAATCAACGGTATAAATCCCGTAGAATGAGCCGAATCCGGACGGAGGAAGCAAATCAACGGTATAAATCCCGTAGAATGAGCCGAATCCGGACCGAGGAAGCAAATCAACGGTATAAATCCCGTAGATTAAGTCCACGCCGGCCCGGGGGTGCAAATCAACGGTATAAATCCCGTAGAATGAGCCGAATCCGGACCGAGGAGGCAAATCAACGGTATAAATCCCGTAGATTAAGCCCACGCCGGCCCGGGGGTGCAAATCAACGGTATAAATCCCGTAGAATGAGCCGAATCCGGACCGAGGAAGCAAATCAACGGTATAAATCCCGTAGATTAAGCCCACGCCGGCCCGGGGGTGCAAATCAACGGTATAAATCCCGTAGATTAAGCCCACGCCGGCCCAGGGGTGCAAATCAACGGTATAAATCCCGTAGATTAAGCCCACGCCGGCCCGGGGGTGCAAATCAACGGTATAAATCCCGTGGAATGAGCCGAATCCGGCCGGTCCAAGGATGCAGATCAACTACTATGATGAGTGAAATTTGTTTAGTGGATCAGATACATCCACGCCAATTGTAAAGTTTAGAATTTAGGAGGTGTTAGCCGTTGAAAGTAAGTAAAGAGATGCTGAAGGGCAGTACGGGAACGTTGATTCTGACTCTTTTACTGGAGAAGCCATTATATGGTTATGAGTTGATCAAAGCGCTGGAGCTGAGATCTCAGGGTGTTTTTTCATTAAAAGAAGGAACCTTGTATCCGATTCTGCATGCGATGGAAAGTGAGCGCTGGGTAGAGGCTTACTGGATGGAGGTAGAAGGAAGGAAGCGTAAGTACTATAGAATCCTGGATGAAGGTAAAGAGAAACTCAAGGAGAAAAAAGCAGAATGGGTTATGTTTAAAGGTGCAGTTGACTCCGTTCTGGGAGAGGGTGGTGTATGATGAAAGAGAGGCAGCAGCAATTTTTGGATGTAGTGTGTGCAGAGATTAAAGCGAAAAAAACTCACCCAGAGATACGTCAAGAATTAGCTAGTCATCTAGAAGATTTAATTTGTGAAAAAGAAGCCGACGGTGTATCACGGGAAGAAGCCATAGCTTGGGCGATCGAACAAATGGGGAGCCCGCAAACGTTAGGGAAGGAACTTCATCTAATACATAAACCACATGTACCTTGGGGATTGTTTGGAGTTGTAGCTTTGTTATCCGCGATCAGTCTGATCGGAATGAGTTCTGTGGATGTAGGCTACAGTGATATCGTTAAGGGTTCTTTTTTGGATAATGCGTTTAGACGCCAAGCGATAAATATACTCATTGGAATTGTATTGATGTTTGGATTGTATTTTATCGATTTCAGAAAGCTGAAAAGTTTCTCGTGGGTATTATACGGAACATCAATAGCCGGAATTCTGTCGAGTATATTCTGGGGGATAACAATAAATGGAGTGAATTATGGTCCTAGGATTTTTTTGATCTTACCTGATATGACATCCTATCGTCCTTATGTTTTGATAGTCGCGTTAGCAGGGATTTTAGTGAATCGCAAGGAATCGGCTAAAAAGAAAACTTGGCGGAGTGGTTTGTTCAACATAAGCATTCTGTTAGCACCTGCCTTGCTTCTAATCTCTTTAAACTCTCTTCCAGAGCTTGTGGTGTATCTAATTTCTTCATTAGTATTATATGTATGGATTACTCGCGATTGGATAAAGAGTGTAGTATTATTAGGGTTCTTTGTAATAGTTGGACTAATGTTCATCTTCAATAGCGACTACCTGATGGTCAGAATCATTAGTGCTATAAATCCCTCTTTAGATCCAGACGGTTATGGCTATATATACCAAGTAATGCGTGAAGTTATTAGTTCAGCGGGTTGGTGGGGGCACGGATTCGGAGCAGTAGAACAAAAGCTGCCGTATGTCTACTCAGATATGTTGCCTGTCTATCTTATTCATTGTTTTGGTTGGGCGGGGGCACTGCTTTTGCTGGCAGTTATCTCCTGGTTCTTCATCAAGCTTCTATCTACGATACGAGCGATTCGTGAGCCCTATGGACAAGCTCTAGTGTTGGGTTTGGCATTTTTGCTAGCGATAAGACTAACCTATGGTCTTGCTATTTTGAGCGGTGGAATGATGCTGACTTCTATCCCGTTCCCTTTCCTGAGCTATGGGAGTCATGTGTGGTTTGAATATGCGGCTATTGGACTTCTGATGGGTATTTATCGTAGGAAGGACATTGGAGGCGTCCAGGATAATACTGTACTAAGTTAGATTCAGGATCCTCTCGTATGTCTAATTATTAAGTATGAATACTTAAGGGAGGTCTTTTAATGGGATGGAAAAAAACAGGCTTGTTAAGTGTTGCCTTTGCCCTAGGCTCTATGGGAGGGTTTGGGAGTATACATACAACAGATACTGTAGCTGCCGCAACTGTGAAAGAATCTGCAAAAGTCTATAATCAATTCCAGCAATATGTACAGAAGCCGGCATCTCTGGCTAACGCACGGAATTATTTGATTAACCATATCAAAGAAGTGGATACCTGGACAGCAACTCTAATGACACTCCAGCTCGAAAATGCACAGAAGGCATATTTACCTGTGTACTCTGAGAAGGTTTTTCCGGAGAATGTTCAGAAAGAGATAAATAATGCTTTTTCCAAAAGCAAAAATCTAACCTACAGCACACTCCTTAATTCGATCAAAGATGCCAATGTACGCAATATGTTAATTGAAGGACGGGATAAGGGATATAAGCTGGAGACTAGTGAGGGCATGTACTATCCAGTGATGCATTATGAGGGCTTCAAAAGCTTTAAGCCGTATGTCACGAAGGACATCGCAGCTTACATTGACATCATGGCCACTGAATCGAATCAACCAAGTGTATTTGATGCAGCTATTGTGATTAGTTGGACAGAGTTAACGAACAGGGCGCTAGCACTGGAGGATTTTGTGACGAAATATCCAGCTTCCAATCGGTCAACCGTTTTACAAAAAGAGCTGCTTAATGCAACTTCACGCTTATTATATGGGTCAAGCAACACACCAGCTTATGACTATGATGAGCAAATAATCAAACCTGAAGTGAAAAAGGCGTATGAGAATGCATTAAAAGGAAACAAAGGCGACACCAGAATCCTAATGATTTTAGAAAAACTACTACAGTTACTTGATTCCACGAATAATAAACTCACACCTGAAGTGGAAAAATTTCTGAATCAAACGGTTAATTCGAAATGAAGAGGCGGGATCCTTTGAGAACCGGATTTAGAGGAACAAAAATCATAGTTTTCGCATTTGTGCTGTTGTTATGGACAAACACTATTGTTATGGGCAGCGCAGATGCAGCTTACGTTGGCTCATCTACAGACAATGTACTGCAGCAAATGCAGCTGGAGAAGAAAAACAGCCTGCCGCAAGGATTTGTCTATTTGGATGAAGTAATTCCTACTGCTCAATTTGAGATTCGTTATTACGGAGACAATAATTTTGTAGGGAAGCGGATTGATGGATATAAAGCGCCTTTAGCGATCTTTTCAAGGACTGCGGCTACAGCCTTGAAGGCAGTAAGTGAGGATTTAGCCAAAAAAGGATATATCCTAAAAATCTATGATGCTTATCGTCCGCAGACCGCGGTGAATCATTTTGTAAGATGGTCACAGAATTCCGCGGATACTAAGATGAAGCAGCAATATTACCCGCTACTGGATAAACGTAATTTATTCAAACTCGGATTTATAGCGAAAAAATCAGGACATTCCCGTGGCAGTACCATCGATTTAACGATCGTCAATAAAGAGACCGGTGTAGATGTAGATATGGGCAGCCTGTTTGATTTTTTCGGAGATATCTCTTTTTATGATACATCGTTAATCACCAAGACTCAGAAAGCAAATCGCGCAATTCTCAAAGAGGTTATGGTGAAGCAAGGCTTTAAACCTTATAGTAAGGAATGGTGGCATTTTACGCTGATAAAAGAACCTTTTCCAAAGCAGTATTTTGACTTCAAAGTGGAATAGTTATTTATAAGAAGCGGCCCAACATAATGTTGAACGGCTTCTTTTTTTTGCTTGTCTTGATTATCATTAGGATTAGCACATGCTGGAAACGCACATAATACTTGTAATAGATAAAAGGGAGGTTTCGAACGGATGATCAAAATGGCAGCGGTTGTTGTGTTAGGTGTTCTATTTTTAACTAATGGATTTGGTGGATTTGCCGCTCCAACAGTATGGGCAGACTCCGGCCAGGTTAGCGTAATTTTGAATGGTAAAGTACTGGATACTGATCCCCATTCAGCCTTCAACAAGGGTTCCACAGTCATGATTCCGCTCAGAGAGGCTTCTAATGCATTGAAATATAAAACAACATATCAAAAAAGTTCAGAAACTATAACACTAACAAGGATAAATGAAATAATTAAATGGAAGCTTAACGAACATTTGGTTAGCATCAATGATACACAAGAGTTGTTTTTTAAAGATGATATCGAATTCAGAGAGGATCATATCTACGTTCCAAT
The DNA here is from genome assembly GCF_037963285.1 of Paenibacillus sp. FSL H3-0329. NCBI lineage: Bacteria > Bacillati > Bacillota > Bacilli > Caryophanales > Paenibacillaceae > Paenibacillus > Paenibacillus sp. FSL H3-0329. Next base: position 3,115,277 of record NZ_CP150150.1, read on the forward strand.
CTCTTTTTTTAAGACTATTGGTTTAGTAACCATATATGATGGTGATTCCAATCAAGTTGAAGTGTATACCCCTGAAGTGACAGCGAGCGTTATAGCGGGGTTACTGGTCGGCGGTAAATATAATGAATTATCGGAGCGATATCATTATGATGTGGTCGTAAATAAGCAGAGCTTAAATGGATTACTGGAAGACTGGAAGCAAATTACGGTAAAAGCCGGGAATTATCATGGGATTAAATCTACAAAAAGTAGCTATAACGAGGATCAATTTTCTATTCGCTGTGTATTGGATTTTGCAGAGACAGAGATTCCACTTGAAATTATATTGAACACATCGGGCAAAATTATAGAATTAAGAGAGACGCTCTAATCGGAAAATGATTCCATGATGACTATGCACATTTCCCAAGCAAGAAGATTTAAGGGGATCATGCATAGTCTTTTTGCTGTTCTAATATACATTTCAAGATAATTTCTGAAGGGTATCGTAAACTCGATGTGTTTTTAATGGAAAAAATGGTTTTATTTGTTGACTTCGAGATTCATCGAATGTAAATTAAAATTTGAAATAATCAATAAAGCATTTAATTAAATTAGAGAAATGAGTGGAGTACTGGATGACAAAAACTATGACTGGAATGAGTACTGCAGAAGATCAACCATTTTCGTTAAAAGCAATCATCCCCCCGCTTCTTGCTATTATTGTCGGTATGATTATGGTTATTCTGGATGGTACTGTTGTGAATGTGGCCGTTCCCAAGCTGGTTGATTATTTTGCTTCCGATCTCAAAACGATTCAGTGGGCGATTACGGGTTATACTTTAGCTTTAGCGGCTGTAATCCCACTCGCGGGCTGGATGACCGATCGTTTTGGATCGAAACAAGTTTTTCTGGCAACTCTTACGATGTTTATTCTTGGCTCTATGTTATGTTCGGTTGCACAAAGCTCATCTCAGCTCATTATTTTTCGAGTCATTCAAGGTCTTGGCGGGGGGATGGTTGCTCCCATTGGGATGGCGATGGTTTTTAAATTAGCTCCAGTAGAACGTCGAGGTTCTATTATGGGGATGCTTGGTATTCCAATGCTTTTAGCTCCGGCACTCGGTCCAGTCTTATCCGGTTGGCTGGTGGAGTACGTAAGCTGGCACTGGATCTTTCTGATTAATGTACCTATTGGAATCGTTGGCATTATTCTTGGTGTTAAATATTTGCCGAATTCTGAAAAAAAGAGCAAAGGCAAACTCGATATCCTAGGCATTATCCTTGCCCCAATTGCCTTCTCTATGTTGGCTTATGGGGTGAATGAAGGCGGTGGAACAAGCTGGTCGTCTACTCCCGCTATTGTTGGCTTATCTGTTGGAGGGGTTGCATTGATCCTTCTTGTCATTGTGGAGCTGCTTCACAAAAATCCGCTTTTACAACTGCGAGTTTTCCGTTCGTCGGATTTCACTCGGGGTATTATTTTAACTTGGGTTATGCAAGCCGCTTTGTTTGGGTCCATGTTATTTGTGCCCCTTTATCTGCAGCAGATTAGAAGCTATACCCCGCTGGAGACCGGCCTAATTCTACTTCCGCAGGCTTTAGCTTCAGCAATCGGAATGCCGATTGGCGGCAGGTTGTTTGATAAGATCGGGGCTCGTCCGCTGGCGTTTGTTGGACTTAGTATCATTACGGTCACCTTGTTCCTGTTATCCGGAATTAGTGTTTCAACAAATTTATCGTTAATTATGACATACCTGGGTTTCTTAGGTTTTGGTATGGGTCTAACGATGATGCCTTTGAATACTCATGTTTTGAATGCTGCTCCACGTGAATGGGTGGGAAGTGTAACTTCACTTACTGCTGCTGCTCAACAAGTCGTTGTTTCATTTGCTATAGCTGGAATGACAGGTTACCTGACTAGTCAGATCGCTGTTCATATGGGAGCACTGAAAGCGGGAAGTAATCCTTTGACAGCCGCAGTTAGTGGTTTTGATGATGTGTTCTTCCTGTCTGGCTGCATAGGTGTGGTAGGTGTATTAATGAGTATTATTTTGCGCAAGCCTAAGCTTTCCGCTGGCGATCCTTCCTCTGGAGAGGGACAGAAGGCAGATGCGGCGATGATGATGGGGCATTAATTGAACCAATAAACATAGAAAAGGCGTCGTTCAGCTTGTATAGTTGAACGACGCCTTTATTGTTATAAATGCTCTGGTTTCTTCTGAGCCCACGATGCGGGGAGTGTTGCTTTACCAAGCAATTCAGAAGCCACGATTCCGAGCAGAACAAGCGCTGCGCCAGCATAACCCTGCATCGATAACTTCTCAGCAGCGAACCAATAACCAAACATCGCAGCGAAGACCGGCTCAAGGGAGAAGATTAGTCCGGTGCGGGTCGGTGAAGTATATTTTTGAGCAATAGGTTGCAGGATGAAGCCACAGGCACTGCATAAGATACCAAGCGCAAGAATTGCAGTCCAACCTGGCAAAGTAGACGGTAGCGCAGGTGTCTCGAAGAGTGCGGACAACACTAAGGCCAACCCTCCGGCAAATCCTAACTGCAAGATTCCGATATTCAGGGAATCACATTCTTTTACCGCCTTGCCTGTAAATAAGATCTGTACCGCATAGAACACTGCCGAAAGGATACACAGGAAATCACCCGGCTGAATAGTTAAGGTTGCATTTAAGGTAAGGAGTCCAATCCCGGCTATGGCGAGGATGGAGCCGAACACTTGTGGAGGTGCAACTCTTTTTTTGAAAATAACTCGATCCAAGATCGGTACAAAAATAACCGTCAACGCAACTAGAAATCCTGCGTTTGAGGTGGTGGTTGTTTGAAGTCCGAAGGTTATACATGTGAATACGCCGAGCAGGAGGAATCCGAGTAGGGCGCCATATTTTAATGTTTTGATGTCTACTCGTCTTAATCGTTTGTGGAATATCATAACGGCTAATATAAAAGCAAGTCCGAAGCGCAGTGCAATCAGATTGAATTCGCCTAACGTACCTAACCCCATTTTCATAAATATGTAGGAGGAGCCCCAAAATAATGTTACAACTAACAGCAGCAGCTCAGCTTTGAGCGGTTTCATCTCTTCATCCATCCTTCTTCATTTTCAACTCAATATAGTATAATACGGCTCTATACATAAGGTAACTGAATGTTTATCATAGAATACATGAGTAAAACTTATGCAATTTATAAGGGTGGGAACAGAGGTTGAGCATTAATAAATATGAGATTTTTCTGAAAGTTGTGGAGCTAGGCAGCTTAACAAAAGCAGCAGATGTACTGGGTTTTACGCAATCCGGAATTAGTCACACCATTAGCAGCTTGGAGATGGAGTTTGGGTTCGCGTTATTAATTAGAAATAGATCCGGTGTGAAATTGACGGTAAACGGAGAACAAGTTCTGCAGCCTATCCGTGAAATCTTGAAGTGGAACGAGAAATTGAAGCAGGAGGTAGCGGACATCCACGGGCTAGAGATTGGCACGATTACCATCGGTACGTTCACCAGTGTGTCTGTGCATTGGCTGCCAGGGATGATTAAGCAATTTCGCAGTGAATACCCTTATATAGAAATCAAGCTGATGGAAGGCGGTTATTTGGAGGTTGAGCAATGGATAGAGGCTGGAGTGATCGACTGCGGTTTTATTTCACTGCCTACACGTGAGAAGTTTGATGTAATTCCTTTAAAAAAAGACCGGATGTTAGGGATTGTATCTAAAGAGAATCCGCTAAGCACGGAGCCCTTTCTTTCCTTATCGCAAATTGCTAAGGAGGATTTCATTATCCCGAAAGCAGGTTCGGATTATGATGTTAGACGTGTGCTGGATAAGGCGGGGATTAAACCAAATGTTAAATTCTCTGCGGGTGATGACTATGCCATTATGTCTATGGTGGAGAAGGGGCTTGGGATTAGTATTTTGCCAGAGCTTGTCTTAACCCGGCAAAATTATAATGTAGCCATGTTAGAATTAGAGGAACGAAGTTTCAGATCGTTAGGAATTGCTGTCCACTCTATGAAATACGCTTCTCCCGTCACCAAAAAATTTCTAAAGCATGTGCAAGTGTGGCTGAAAGATAACGCCTAAATAAATACGTCAAAAAATAAGAAACTGATACCTCTTCAACGTTAGGGGAATCAGTTTTTTTTAGATACTTAGTTGTTTTTTAGAAAAAGGGTAATACATACGGGCCTCTGTAATCGATTTTAAGGGGTTTTCGTTAATTATATGTATATCTCCATTATTGTGTAGTTATAACGGCAATGTGATGGATTTTAGGGATGTTAAAATGCGCGTTTGTTCTCTATCGATATCTGTTTTTTAGCGAATGATATGTTATAATTAGAAGAGTGGGAAAAAGAAATGTATTCCAGATGATCTGTCTATGTGATGATTTTATACACAATTACGGATGGATGAGATTAGGAGGGGGATAAACGATTGTCCGTTACAATAATTACACTAGTCGTAGTAGCAGTATTTATAGGTGCCTTGATGAGAACCATGTTTGGTTTTGGTGAAGCGATTGTGAGCATGCCACTGCTTGCACTGCTCCCGATTCCTATACATACCTCAGTTTCTTTGATTGGATTGGCAGGCCTCACGGTTGCCTCACTTACAGTTGTGAGTGGGTGGCGGCATATAGAACGACCTATTCTGATTCGATTAGCACTCTCAACAGTGATAGGAATTCCTGTAGGACTAGTTATGCTTTATTTAGCACCTGCAAGTGTAATTATGACTGGACTTGGTATATTTTTGATTGTTTATGGAGTTTATTCAGTGATTAAGAAGAGAATAGTTAAGACGATCGATCATCCCTTGCTTAAGGCAAAAGGCTGGGTGTATCCCTTCGGATTCGCTTCGGGTGTACTTGGCGGTGCTTATAACTTTAATGGTGTCCCGGTCGTGATCTATGGTACTTTACGACAGTGGAATCCTGATCGCTTTCGGGGTACGTTGCAAGCTCATTTTCTTATTTCTGGTGTACTTGTTGTAACTGGTCATGCTATCGGGGGATTGTGGACTACGGATGCTCTTGTTCTTTATGGATATTCTATTCCAGCAATTATCTTAGCTACAGTGCTCGGTGTATATGTGAATAAACGTATTCCTGCTAAGAAATTTGAGAGTTACTTATTTCTGATTATCATTTTACTTGGTGTCCTATTGCTAGTACCTCGCGGATAGTTGAAAAGAAATAGAAAGACGTTCTTCTCCTTAGTGTATACGAACGTCTTTTAAATTTATCCAATCTTAGGGTTGACGAAGAGCCTTGTTCATGAGAAAATGTACGCGCGTACATTAAATGAATGCGTTTTCGAATAGTATATTGAACGAGGCTAAATGTCACTGTTCATAACCTATGAGAAGGAGGAATTTATATCGCCAGCCGTAAAGAGGTTGCCGAGCTTGCAGGTGTGTCAGAAGCCACAGTATCTCGCGTGTTAAATAACGTTGGCCCGATTAAGGAAGAAACGAAGGAACGTGTGTTGGCAGCTGCTCTGAAGCTAGGCTATACCCCTAGTTCACTCGCTCAGAGCTTTGCACGTAGACGGAGCGGGAACTTGGGTGTAGTGATGCCTTATTTGCCGAAAGCCCGCTTGTTCTCCACTTATTATTTTTCGGAAATATTAAGTGGAATAGGGAGCAAGGCGCGAGAAGAGGGTTATGATCTGTTAATGCTGTTTCGGAATGCCGAAGAGCCAATGGATTATAGCGGGTTGTTTAAGATGCGGAAGATCGATGCTTGCATTGTGCTTGGCGCTAAAGAAGAGCCAGGTGAGCTAGCCTCACTCCGCCGTTTGAAGGAAGAAAACCATCCTTTTTGTCTGATTAATCAGCATTTTGCAGGGGAAGCTTTTCACGAGGTGGATGCCGATCATGTCGAAGGAAGCTGGCAAGCGGCTAAACACTTACTGGAACAAGGTTTTACGAGGATTGCTTTTCTAAATGGGCCTGAATCTTATTCCAACAGCCGAGATCGTCTAACGGGGTATGCCCGCGCTTTGGCAGAGGTGAATCTTTCTGTAGATTCTTCACTTTTGTTCGAAGGTAACTTCAGCCGGAAAAGCGGGATTATAGCTGCCAAAGAAATGTTGCCTCTGCTGGATGAGATTGATGCGATTATGGTCGCCAATGATCGGATGGCCATTGGTTTGCAGCAAGGGCTGCAGGAGCTAGGAATACCAAGGGATCGCCTGCCAGCTATTGTGGGTTATGATGATTCGGAAGCTGCGGAGCTTACCACACCTGCATTAAGCAGTGTGCGGGTTCCCTTTTACGAACTAGGTGAACTTGCCGCAGCCCAAATCATTGAATTGCTGGGAAACAATCTGGCAGATATACCCGCACCAGCCGTACAGATCAAATTACCGACAGAACTAGTTATACGAGCTTCATCTAAATCTATCAACACTTAGGAGGAATAAGATGAAACAGCTTCGCATTGGAATGATCGGTTATAAATTTATGGGTAAAGCCCACAGTAATGCTTATCGCAGTTTGCCTATGTTTTTCCCGAAAGCGCTTAAACCGGAAATGTCTGTAATCTGTGGACGTAATAGTGAAGCGCTTGAAGAAGCTGCATCGCAGTTAGGCTGGGCGGATTGTGTTACGGATTGGAAGGATCTGATCGCTCGAGAGGATATTGATCTTATAGATATTAATGCTCCCAGCAACGCGCACAAGGAGATAGCTTTGGCAGCAGCCAAAGCAGGTAAACATATTTTTTGTGAAAAACCACTTGCGCTGACCTTGGCAGATTCCCGTGAAATGCTGCAAGCTGCTGAAGACGCGGGAGTTACACATATGGTTGGTTTTAATTATCGCTTTTCTCCGGCAGTTCGACTGGCTAAGAAGCTCATAGAGAGTGGGCGTCTGGGAAAGATTTATCATTTTCGGGCTTGGTTTCTACAAGATTGGATAATAGATCCGGATTTCCCTTTAGTATGGAGACTGCAGAAGGATATCGCCGGTTCAGGTTCGCATGGAGATTTGGGGGCGCATCTTATAGATTTGGCTCATTTCTTAGTAGGCGATATGAAGGAAGTAATCGGCATGAGCGAGACCTTCATAAAAGAGCGTCCGCTTGCCGCTGAAATGACTGGTTTAAGCGCTAAAGGAGATAAAGATGCACCCAAGGGTAAGGTTACCGTTGACGATGCCACCTTGTTTTTAGCCCGTTTTGATAATGGTGCTCTGGGCAGCTTTGAAGCTACAAGATTCGCAGCGGGTCATCGCTCTACCAATTCTTTTGAGATCAATGGGAGTCTTGGTAGTGTGAAATTCGACTTCGAACGTATGAATGAATTAGAAGTTTATTTGACCTCGGATGCCGAGGATGTACAAGGTTTTCGCCGTGTGCTGGCGACCGATCCTGCTCATGAGTATGCAGAGGCTTGGTGGCCGCCTGGTCATACGATTGGTTTTGAACATACGTTTATTCACGAAATGCTGGAGCTTTCTAACGCAATTGAAGAAGGTCGTCAGCCAGAACCAAATTTCAATGATGGAGTGAAATGCCAAGCGGTGTTAGAGGCTGTAGAACGTTCTATTGATGAACGCCGTTGGGTCGATTTATCCGAAATGTAATCTAACCTTAGAAGGAGTGCTGAAAATGAGAAAAGCATTGATTGTTTGGGGCGGTTGGGATGGTCATGAGCCTGAGCAGGTAGCTGATATAATCGCTAAAATGTTGCAAGAGGAACAGTTTGAAGTTGAAGTATCAAATACTCTGGAGGCTTTTGCTGATGCAGATAAGCTTCTTGGACTAGATTTGATCGTGCCGGTATGGACAATGGGCACAATCGAGCAGGAACTTGTGAATAATGTCTCAGCAGCTGTACAGCATGGAACAGGTCTTGCCGGTTGCCATGGCGGGATGTGTGATTCTTTTCGTAATAATGTAGATTGGCAGTTTATGACGGGTGGACAATGGGTAGCTCATCCTGGTAATGACGGCGTTAACTATACCGTAGAGATTTGTCAAAGCTCAAGTCCTCTGGTAGAAGGATTAGAAGATTTCAGCATTTGCTCAGAGCAATATTATCTTCATGTAGATCCAGCTGTTGAAGTTCTTGCTACGACTCGTTTTCCAGTAGTTGAAGGGCCTCATTCGTATAATAAGGCTGTTGATATGCCAGTAGCTTGGACAAAACGTTGGGGCTTGGGCAGAGTTTATTATAATTCACTCGGGCATCATGCGGACATTGTAGATCAGCCGCAAGTGCGTGAAATGATGCGCAGAGGATTAATATGGGCAGCTGAAGGTAAAGCGCAGGCATTGTCCAATGTTATGGAGGTTAGTAATAGCTATAGTGGAATGGCAGACAGTCAATAAATTCTGGGAGCGATCAGCGAATGGATAAAGTCAAAGTTGGTATTATTGGATGCGGTAAAATCAGTAGTATCTATATGGAGAACTGTCAAAAGTTTGAGATCCTTGATCTAGTTGCATGTGCGGATTTAGATTTGGTAAGAGCACAAGAACAAGCGGATAAATACAATATTCCAAACGTCTATACCACAGAACAATTACTGAATGATCCAGAGATAGAAATCGTAATCAACTTAACGATACCAGCTGTTCATGCGGAAGTATGCCTGAAAGCTATTGAAGCGGGTAAACATGTATACGTTGAGAAACCTCTAGCTGTGACGAGAGAAGAAGGACGCAAAGTTCTGACTGCGGCGCGGGAAAAGGGAGTACTTGTGGGCAGTGCACCGGAGACGTTCTTCGGAGCGGGAATTCAAACGGTTTTGAAGCTGATAGATGAAGGAGTAATTGGCGAACCTGTTGCAGCTACTTCGTTTATGCTGGGCCGTGGACATGAGCATTGGCATCCAGATCCGGAATTTTATTATGCCGCTGGTGGAGGTCCAATGTTCGATATGGGTCCTTACTATTTGACGGCTTTGGTGCAGCTGCTGGGTCCTATTCATACGGTTAGCGGAATGACTGGGAAAGCGCTGGAAGAACGTACGATTACAAGCGAGAAGAAATTTGGGAATAAAATTCCTGTTCAAATTCCAACTCACGTAGCCGGAACCTTGCGATTTGAAAATGGTGCCATTGCAACGTTGATTACAAGCTTTGATATCTTTGGCGGGAGCAACCTGCCGCATATAGAAATCTACGGAACGCTAGGAACGATTCAAGTTCCAGACCCGAATAACTTTGGGGGTCCCGTGAAACTCCGGCTTATGGGTGAGAATGAGTGGACGGAACAGCCGTTGTTGTCCGGGTATGATCAGAATACCCGCGGGATTGGACCAGCAGATATGGCTTACGCCATTCGAACGGGTAGAGGGCATCGTGCCAGTGGAGAACTGGCTTATCACGTATTAGAAGCAATGTGGGCTTTCCATGATTCTTCTGATGCTCATTCATTCTACGAAATGGAAAGCACCTGCACTCGTCCTGCGGCACTTCCAATCGGTCTTGCTCCTTACACTTTGGATTAGAGAATTCTTCCTGAATCTGCAACCTATCACTTCCGGTCTTCGTTTGAGAAGATGAAGAGTGGAGGTGTTAATAGGATGCGTAAGATAATTATTGGTTGGATATGGATTCCCGTTGTTATTTTGTTAATCAGTGGCTGTTCAGAGGCTCAACAAGCGAATAAGGAGCCGGTTCCTACTCCTGTAATTAGTTCAGAACCACAAATTCTAGCTTCTAAGAACCCTGCAATGGATGATCCAGGCGAGGTTAAGACTTTCTTATCTGCTCAGAAGATTCCTAACGGAGATATTTATCTGCAAGATAACAAGGTTCATATTAATATTGTAGGTTTGAACTCGGAGATTGAGCAGAGCTTTGCTCAGGCTTTCACTGCAGGTACTTATGAGCTTCATGATGTGAAATATACAATGCAAGAGTTATTAGCTGCTCAAGAATTGTTGCATGAACAAGAACTCTACCAGAAGCTGAATCTCTACGGCTCTGGTGTAGATACGATTGGCAATAAAGTAACTATTACCATTCCGTCTGATGATGCGGAAGCAGCCAAGCTTGAAATTGAAAAGTGGATCGATCCAGAGATGTTGACCTATGATATTTCAGAAATAGGTGATCCACATGTAGTGGGTACAATCGTTGAGATCGACACTAAACAGGCAAAGCGGATACTAATCCTTGAACCTGGAAACGAAGATCCATCTTACTGGTTCACAATCAATGCGAAATCTGAAATGTTTAATGAAGCTGGAGAGACCATCAGCTTTAAGGATTTGCAGGTTGGACAGCTGGTTAAGTTATGGAATACAGGGATGGTGCTGGAATCTTTTCCCGCGCTTGCGAGTGTGCGGAGAATGGAGCTAGCAGTTACTGAATAATCTAATAGACCCGTCAACAGGTAGCAAGTGCTCCACGCATTTGAACAGTAGATGGAAAGTGAGGGTGCTCTAACCCTCACTTTTTCTTAATTAGGAATAGTATACTTTTTCTACTTTGTATAATGTATGCTCGATTGTTGGACAGAGATTGGCATCTACTTTGTAATATTTAACTCGAAAATATAAACTTTTCAAAAAATTCTTTATATTATTTTTTTGTTTAAAGGCAGGAAGAAATTCTGGAGTTTTCTCCACATCACCAAAACTTCGAATCCATTGCTCTACATAAGTCTGACTAAGCATTTTTCTATCTAAAACACTCATTAAGGATCTTACCATTCGCTCATCTTCCCCATCGGAGTATATTCGATCTGTTATGGTCATCTTTTCGTAAACCAAATCGAGGATAGTTATAAGGTCATTTTTATCCAGTTCTGAACATTGAGCCAATTCATCTAAAGTATCTGCTGCATGGGCTATGGCATGAGCCCAGCCTTTTTCTTCGTCATACCCCCGGTAATCGCGCTCATTTTGCACACTGCAAAATACCTTCTCCTTTATCTGATGAATTTGCTCTCTTGAGAGAAATGGTGATTCTTTATGCCTCATGAAGAGGAGTGGGATGACTAGCATAGAGAAAGATCTGGTAAAGACAGAGTCTGCATTGGTTTCGCCAAGCTTAAAATGCAAATGGTTTTTATCCAAGATAACGGGTATAAGGTGCTCCAGTTCGTTTGTAGTTAGAGCATTACCTGGGATCCAATGTGATAAGGTTGTATAAATTAGCTCATCCCGTAGTTGGGCATCTAAAGAACCAATGTTATTTATCATTTCTTGTACCAACTGGATTGTATCGGGAGGTGCTTGGTAATCATTTTCTTTTATGCATATCAGCGTTTCTTTTAAATTCATTTTACATGCTCCTATTTTCCAGTGTGAATTATTTTCTAATACCGGATGGTGTAGTTCCTTTATATTGCTTAAACAGCTTGGTAAAATAATTAGGATTGTCGCAGCCCACTCGTCCAGCAATCTCCGTTACAGTAAAATCTGTCTCCAGCAGCAGTCGTTCTGCTTCATTTACGCGGCAAAGATTAACATAATCGATGAAGGTTCGGCCGGTGAGCTTCTTAAAAGTTTTGCAGAAATGGTATGGATTTAGATTAACGGATCTCGCGGCGCTTTCAATAGTCATTTTCTCATCAAAGTGGTTCTCCATATACTCCAGCAGTGGCTTAAAACGCTCACGATTGAAGGAATGACGTTCATTTGTTCTGCCAGAAACCCGCTCAGGCAAAAAGGTACGGGAGAGCAATACAAAAAGCAGATGAAGTTGATTTTTGATGATTAGCTGAAATGCAGGACCTTTCTGATGCACTTCATCCACGATAGTGTCTAGAAGAGAGTAATAAGTAGAACAGGTTGGAACAAGTGCTGCTGGTTTAACTGGTAGCTGATATCGATTTTCCAAATAGGGAGCTACGAACTGCTCATGTTGAGGATCTTGCTTCCAATCTTTAAATAAAGAACTATGAAATACGACGGATATAAATCGGACATGATCATCCCGCAGACTATATCCAACGTGCAAACCTCCAGAAGGAACAAACAAAACCTCTCCGGGATGCAGTTCGTAGGGCTTGCTGTCAATGTGGAAAATGGCGCTGCCTGCTTGCATGATAATGATTTCGAAATGCTCATGCCAGTGTAGAAAAAGGATGTTCTGGCCGATTTTCGCATGTCTGCATTCATTAAAAAACAATCGAAATGGATAGGTGCTTCCTTCTAATTGAGGGTATTCTTTAAGATCATTAGGATAGCTCAATATTTATTCAACTCCCACAATATACGACTATATAAACACAATATAATAAGAGTTTTAAGCTTAAATGCAGTATATACTCGGGTTATAGAACTTACTATAAACCAATATTGGAGTGGTACACAAGATGAAGGATACAATGCGTATAGGCACATTAGTTGGTGGCGGAGATGCTGTTAGAGTGATTCCGCAAATCGTAGGTCATGGCTTCGAATCTTTTAGCTTAACCTTCTGGCAGACTACAGGTGAAACAGATCTTGTGGAAACTGGTAAGCGTGTGCAAGAACTTGCGGCAAAACATGATTTTGTGATTTCATCGGTTGGCATCTTTGGCAATCCTTTGACGAATACTGGTGACAATTCCGATGCATTAGCGAGCTGGGAACGGCTTATTGATCATGCTCATGTATTTGGTACTGATATGGTATCAGGGTTCACGGGACGACTACCAGGAGTGTCCATTGATGAATCGATTCCGAAGTTTACCGAGGTATTTGGTGAGCTGACAAAAAGAGCAGCAGATCGCGGGGTACGAATTGCCTTCGAGAACTGTTCCATGGATGGCAATTGGACTTCAGGGGACTGGAATATCGCTCATCATCCAATAGCCTGGGAAAAGATGTTTAACGCTGTACCTGCTGACAATATGGGACTTGAATGGGAGCCCTGCCATCAGATGGTGCAGCTGATTGATCCGATTCCACAGCTGCGCAAATGGACAGATAAGATCTTCCATGTACACGGCAAGGATGCCACCATCGCTTGGGATATTGTAAAAGAATATGGAATCCACGGCCCAAAACCTTATGTATGGCACCGTACTCCGGGTTTTGGTGATACGAACTGGACGGATGTTATTTCCATTTTGCGTCAGGCTGGTTATAAAGGTACCATTGATATTGAAGGTTGGCATGATCCTGTCTATCGGGATGAGCTGGAAATGATGGGTCAAGTACATGCCTTGAATTATTTAAAACAATGCCGCGGGGGCAGCTTTGTGCCTAATCCGCTTTAATAAGTCAGGGGGAGAAATATGACAGCACAGTACCGTGTAGCGGTTGCAGGTTGCGGAGGAATGGCTAACGCATGGATTGAATACGCTTTATTGCGTCCAGATACTAAGATCGTTGCTCTAGTAGATATAAGGTTGGAGTCGGCTGAGGCGATGGCTGCGAAGCATGGGATTTCATGTCTGACGTTTACGGATATTAAGCAGGCAATTCAGGAGACCGCAGCAAATCTCGTCTTTGACGTTACCGTTCCCGGAAGTCATTTCAATATTTCTAGTACTGCATTGGAACTTGGGTGTAATGTGTTTAGTGAGAAACCGTTAGCTGAGACTATGGAGGAATGTAATAAGATTGTTGAGATCTCGGAACGGACTGGAAATGCTCATGCTGTGATGCAGAACCGCCGTTATGATCCTCGAATTCGTTCTTTAAGAAAAATCATAGAATCAGGAACCATAGGAAGAACAGGATTTATCGGTGCAAGCTTTTTCCTTGGGGCCCATTTCGGGGGATTCCGTGATGTTATGAAAAGTCCGCTGCTGTTGGATATGGCAATTCATACCTTCGACCAGGCCCGGTTTATTAATGGCGCGAACCCTGTGTCCGTATACTGTCAGGAGTTTAATCCTCCCGGTTCATGGTATGAGGGGAATGCGTCGGCAGTGTGCATTTTCGAGATGTCCGACGGTTCAATATTTACCTATCAGGGATCTTGGTGTGCAGAAGGTGCATCCACGTCATGGGAAGCTTCTTGGCGGGTTAACGGGGAGAAAGGAACAGCAATCTGGGATGGTCATGAGCTGCCATATGCTGAGGTAGTTACTGCAGGAGATCAGAGCGATAAGTTCATTCGTGACGTAAAGCGTATAAATGGAGATAATGTTGAGATGAATAAAACATTCCATCACGGGTGTTTGGATGAGATGTTCTTGTCATTGGCAGAGCAACGTCCTGCAGAGACGAATTGTAGAGATAATCGGTATAGTATGGCAATGGTGTTCGGAGCGCTGGAAAGTGCTGAATCTGGCCGGAAAATCGATCTAGTGGAGTTCTGAGATTGACTTCTGTTACTACAATCGCCAGCAAGGAGATTAAAATGGATATTAGAGCTTACCGAGAATCGGATCTTAGTCAAATTGTCTCATTGTTCTACGAAACAGTTCATTCCGTAAACAAACAAGACTATTCACAGGAACAGCTAGATGCTTGGGCACCTAAAGAGGAAGAGGTACTTAAGCATAATACTTGGAGAGCTTCTTTGCGTCAAAATATCACTTATGTAGCCGAAATTGATAATATTATTGTGGGCTTTTCTGATATGACAGCAGATGGACATTTGGATCGATTATATGTTCACAAAGATTACCAAGGATTAGGTATAGCCTCTGCATTGGTGAGTAAGCTTGAATTGAAAGCGAAAGAACTGGGTCTTTATGAAATGGATGCCGAAGCAAGCATCACTGCTAAACCTTTTTTTGAACGACGGGGATACCAGCTTATTGCGAAACAAAGTGTAGAACGAAAAGGTGTTCTGTTGGTCAATTATAGGATGAGTAAAAAAATAATGTAATTCAAAAAAGCAGGTTGCTCATTAGAGCAGTCTGCTTTTTGTGATAAGAAGGATATTCAAATTCACCCATCAATCAAGTTCATTAATGCTACAGTATCAAATCGATCCCCTTGCACTAACCATTTACCGTCCACATCAAAGAGAGTCAATATACCTTCCAAAGGCACACGTTTACTTTCTTTGTCATCCTTATCCAATAAGACAAGATCCACCGTATATTTTAACTCGATAATATCTTTTTTTTGTTCGGAAAGGTTAAATTTTAGGTTTTCCGGTTTTAAAGAAAGCTTTTGTTTATCAGCGATTTTAATTGGGATAGTTGTAATTCGGCTCGCTATAGCCTTTTCAGTAAAGTATTCTGTAAAATACGGTTTCATCTCTTCATTTCGCGCAAGAATGGATTCATCAGACATTAAATCCTCAGAAGCCTTGACGGTATATTCTACATTTTTATATTTCTCTGCGGCTTTAGTGGCATCATCTACCTCTGAACTACATCCGATAATTAACGCAAGAGATAATAATATCATACTCAATATCAACGGTGATTTACGCATTAGTACACCCCCAATGTATTTGATCTTGCATTATTATACTTATATTACCATGTTGTGGTTTCATAATTTCAAGAAGAAAATGATTCAACTCCCTAAATATGGTATGGTGTAAATATGATCGTAAATTTGCGGTGATTAAACTAAAAAGTAGAATCGAAAGGATTATTAAAATGAACACATCCTTAAAATTCACACACGGGAATAAAGTAGGACTGATTGCTTGTTCAGATGGTGTGAGAGTAGAGAACCTACCTAAAGTAGAGGAATTAAAAAAAGTTTTGCATTCATTTGGACTCCATGTAGTGGTGGCTAATACTTTGTTTAGAAAAGATGGTTATTTCAGTGGAAATCCAAAGGAAAGGGCAGCGGAGCTGAATCAACTATTTAAAAATACTGAAATTAGCGCGATATTCGATATTTCAGGTGGGGATTCTGCCAACCAAATCTTAGAGTACATAGACTACGAAAGTATCCGTATGAACCCCAAACCCTTTTTTGGAATGAGTGATTTGTCAGTTATTTTGAACGCTTTATTTACGCAAAATAATTCGAAATCCTATCATTATCAGTTGATGAATTTAGTGTCTTCTGATGGGGCAGAGCAGCAGAGGGCTTTTTATCGAACATTCTTCGAGGGGCAAAACGATCTTTACGATTTCCGGTATCATTGGGTCCGTGGTAACCAGATGAGCGGGATAGTAATCGGAGGGAATATTCGCTGCTTTTTGAAGCTGGCAGGGACAAGCTATTTTCCGGATCCTTCGGACAAAATATTATTGTTGGAGAGTTTAAGTGGCAGAGCTAACAAAATAGTCTCCTTTTTTGCTCAGCTCCAGCAATTGAAATATTTTGATGCTTGTGCTGGATTGATTCTAGGGTCATTTTCAGAACTAGAGAACTTTAATGAATTTCCGATAGTAGAAGCGTATGTGAAGGAAATTAGCCATTCCACCTCCATTCCTATCATAAAGACAGCTGAGATTGGGCATGGCAGTAACAGTAAGTGTATTGTTGTGGGCGATAAAATCACTTTGTAAAAAAGGTGGAGTGTGCGATGGGCAAAATTCTTTGCTTCATATCTGATGATTTTGCGGATTTTGAGATTACCTTGGCACTACATAAGATTAGAAATGTTGGAAAAAAAGAAGTGTTATCCGTAGGATACAGTTATGAATCTGTAGTTAGCGAATCTGGTCTGACTTATCAACCTGATTTGGTCCTCAAAGAAGCAGTTAAGCTTAATGATATTGAAGGGCTAATTATTCCCGGAGGTCCGATTGTAAATCAAAAACAGGATTTAACTGATCTGATAAACCATCTTGATCGAGAAGAGAAGATGCTGGCAGCCATATGTCATGGACCACAGTATTTAGGACGAGCGGGCATTTTAGACCATTGTAAATTCACTACTTCGTGTTCAGTGGAAAGAATCAGTAAACTTAATGTAGAGGATCCATTTCCAAGAGACAATTATGTTGATAAGAGAGTAGTTAGAGATGAACATATCATTACTGCTAAAGGCCGTGCATTTGTTGATTTTTCATTTGAAATCTTTGATTATTTAGGGATTTATCAGGATCTAGATGAAGAAAAAGAACAATTGTTTAGGGATATTATGGATAAATAGCAGTGATAGATGATAAACAGGGAGAGTTGACGTGGAAACTAATTTAAACGAAAAGAAAAATGATTATAAACCATTAGGGATATCAGGACTTGGGGGATGGTTGATTCTTGTACAAATCGGTCTTTATGGGACGATTATCATTCAGTTGATGCAGCTTTTTCAGGATTCTTTTACAGCATTTGATGCCGATATCTGGACTGCTTTTACTTCTAAAGGTTCGGATTTCTATCATCCCTTGTGGGGATTTATAATTGTTTTTGAAACCACTTTCAATATAGCTATATTAGCGTTTAGTGTATATATTCTAATTAATTTCTACAGAAAAAAAGCATTTTTACCACGGTTATTGATTATTTTCTATATTGCAATCCCTGTAGTAGGAATCATTGATGTTGTACTTCTTTATCAAATTCCTCTTGCCAGAGAACTTGGAAATGGAGATTCACTCAAAAGGATCATTAGGTCAGCGTTTACTTGTGCAATTTGGACTGCATATTTATTGAAATCAGAGCGAGTACATAATACATTTGTAAAGTAATTTAATAAAGTGATTTAAAGGAGGGGTATGATGTCAACCGATTATCTATCAAAAGAAGAATTGAAAGATGCGATTCATATTGCCTATCAGTCTCTTGATCAAGAATTTGACGGCATTGAGAACTCCCAAAGAGACAATCGTATGGAAGGGGTTGATCGAACCCCAGCAGAAATCATTGCTTATCAATTGGGCTGGTTGAATCTTGTTATGAAATGGGATAAGGATGAAAAAGCAGGGTTAACCGTTATTACACCTTCACCGGATTATAAATGGAATCAACTTGGCGGATTATATCAATCGTTTTATCATACATATGCTGCCTACTCATTAGACGAGTTAAGATCTTTATTTCAAGAGACAGAACATCAGTGGCAGAACTGGATTGATTCTTTAAGTGATGAAGAACTTTTTACGCAAGGCGTGCGGAAATGGACAGGAAACAATCCAAGATGGCCTATGGTCAAATGGATTCATATTAATTCAGTAGCACCGTTTAAGACTTTTCGTTCTAAGATTCGCAAATGGAAAAAACTTAATGTAACTAAGGAAGTATAAAAGGACGGATTATTTTTGAAGAAAATATCTATTATTGTAAGTACATTTATATTTTTGATTGCATTAAGCTCGATTATATTTGTCGTGGTAAACAACTCTGCAAAACCCATTAAAAGTCCTGAGAACATTGAACTAAAAGAGTTGGCGAATGGAAACAAAATACAAGTGGACTTCTCGAAGAAACCCACTGTATTCGTATTTTTCACCTCATGGTGTCCATATTGTAATGACGATGCTCCTAAGATTGTCTCATTGTATGAGAAATATAAAAATAGAGTGAACATATACGGAATCAATTTGCTTTATCAAGATGATCTTTCTGATGTAGAACAATACGTGGCGAATTACAACATTAAGTATCCCGTTCTCCTAGATGAAACAGGTGATCTCCATAAACAATTTGGTGAACAAGCTTTTCCTGCGTTGTTTTTTATAAACTCTGATGGCAAGGTTATGGATCAAATTATTGGCTCGACTGATTTTGACGCAATTGAGAGCTCGTTTAAGATTTTCATTAAAAACTATGATTAGTGTGAGATATATGAAATCAAAGAAACCCATAATCATCTTCGCATTTCTTTCATTTTTGCTTCTCACAACAACGATACTTTTGAACGATTTCGAACAATCGAGGGAGAGAGTTACTGAGTTCTTCGAAGATTTAAAAGACCAATCGAATCCAAGCTAGGAGGTTGAGATGAAGAAATTCATTATTGTAATTCTAGCTATAATTGCTTTATCGCCATTACATGCGGTCTCCGCGGATTGGGCCGGTTCGTTTGTTGTTTATTCAGGTGACATCTACGAAATATCAGATGATGAACTCATCCCCTCGGAAGAAATCGATAAGAAGATAGGGCATGTAACTAAATATTCCGATGAGGAAGGAACGTACAGGGGGAATTTCTCGAATATTTATCCTAAAGGTACGCCCTACTATTCAATTATCAATACCGATCCAAAAGATTTTATTGCTATTAAGACCCAAGAGGGTATCTTTGTAAAAGCTTATAATAAAGGCCATTATCCCAATGATGAATTGGTTGAAAAAACGATTTGGATGTATTTCTTATTGGGAACATCGGTTATTGTCTTATTAATTATTTGGATAATGAAGCGGAGGAAAGGATGATCTATGACAACTAATACATCACAAAAGATAGAACAAGCCTTCAAAAAAACGATAAGCTCACGTCACATTCACGAAGGCGTCCTATACATTGAGAATACAGATGGCGACTACTCCTATAATATTGGATATGGGGAGAAGAATATAGACTCACCTTTGCTAATGGCCAGCATCACCAAGCTGTTTACCACCACCTGTATTTTGGCCCTACAAGAGCGAGGTAAACTGTCGTTGGATGACAAGGTTACACAGTATTTTGATAACGCTGTGTTAAGTGGTCTTCATGTCTTTGGTGGTAATGATTATTCGTTTGACCTGACAATATCCGATTTATTGTTTCAGGTTAGTGGCTTGCCAGATGTATTTGAAGAAGGAAAAGAGAATGACAAGCGTCGTGCGATTAAGGAGGATTATTATATTACCTTCGAGGAACAGATTGCATTAATTAAAAAATTGAAGCCTCATTTTATGCCTCGTACCAAACGAAAAGCATATTATGCTGATATAAATTTTGATTTACTAGGTGAAATCATTGAGAAGGTAGAGCAGTCAACATTAGCAGAAGTCTATAAGCGGTTCATATTTGATCCCCTGTCACTCGTAAGTACATATCTCCCTGAAGGTGACAACGATTTTGTACCGAATATCTTTTATCAAAATAAATCAATTAACCGTTCCAAATTTATTAGGAGTTGTCGTGCGAGTGGAGGATGTATCACCACAGCTCGTGAATTAATGATATTTATCAAAGCTTTCTTTGGTGGGATGCTATTTAAAAATGAGTTGTTTAAGATGCTATCGGCTTCTAATAAACTTCAATTATCGATGGGACCTATTTACTATAGCAGCGGCTATATGAGAATTCCTTTGGATGGCTTGTCCACGCTTTACATGGGGAAAGGTGAGTTACTAGGGCACTCCGGTTCAACAGGTTCGTTTGCCTTTTTTTATCCTATTAAAAATTTATTCATTGTGGGGGATCTAAACCAGATGGGTAATCCTGCACTCCCCATTAGGCTATCAATGAAACTTGCTATGATGATGAAATAAAAAATAGTGAACGCCAAGAGTTAGGATATTCACTGCTGAATTATTATACTCAGTCATCCAACCTTCATAAATCTTTAATAAAGGAGACGTACCAGTGAACAACATCAAAGTGCTTCATTATGATGCGTTTTCTCCTTATCCGAACAAAGGAAATCCAGCTGGTGTAGTATTAGATGCGGCTCATTTGAGCGAAAGTGACATGCAATCGATAGCTCATAAGGTCGGTTTTAATGAAACAGTTTTTGTAGTCTCATTGGATGTAGCTGATTTAAGGCTTAAGTATTTTACGCCAGGCCATGAGATCAATCTTTGTGGGCATGCAACTATGGCTTCTTTATTTGCTTTAAAAACAAAGGGTATCCTTGGAGAGGCAAGCTCGGTAAAGATCGAAACAAACGTGGGTGTGCTCCCCATTCAATTCAGTATGGACAACAATAATCACTTACTAATAAAAATGAAGCAAGATCATCCCGAGTTTATTGAATTTGACGGTGATAGAGCTAAGCTTGCCCATGCTTTAGGCTTAACAGTTGACGAATTTGATGAGGATATGCCGATTGTTTATGGCTGTACTGGCGCATGGACTCTATTAGTTCCAATTAAGAGTATAGATAGCTTTAATAAAATGAAACCGATAAACGAGTTGTTTCCGGAGAATTTCTCATCGCCTTTTTCGGGAACCGTTGAAGATCCAGTAACAGGTACAGCATCGGGAGTTATGGGGGCTTATTATTTAAAATATATTAATCCGCACATGGACTCAATCCAATTTGATGTAGAACAAGGACAAGAAATCGGTAGAGATGGGAAAGTAAATGTAGAAGTGTACCGACTAGATTCTGATAGAATGGATGTGTTTATTTCTGGAACTGCGGTGTTTGTGGGGGAGGTAGATTTAGGGAAATGATAAAATATACTCACTTGGAGTGTACGGAGTCTTAGTGATACCCAGTTAGAAGAGTTACATCAACTCCTTTTGTGAAGAAAATAATGCTGGGTCATTATTAGAACTTTAATGATCTATGGAATGGAGGTAACCTCATGATTGAAATTGATTGTCTGGGAGAAATCTGCCCAGTACCAGTAATGATGTTAAAAAAACATCAAAAAGCCATTCAAAATGGCGAAAAGGTGATGCTGGTTACTGATCATAGCTGTGCAAAAGTTTCCATCACGGATTACTGTCGTGGTTCAAATTTGAAATGCTCCATTCAAGAAGTCATTAATGGGGTATGGGAGATTACGATTGAGCTATAAGTTCAACATAATGTATCAATCAATGTCTTTTCTATATAACGAATTAATTGTTTCGTATCATTGTCACAACGCTGATTGTGTTTTTTTACCATGTAGACATCGTTATTTACCTGGAACTGATCAATATGAATAATCTTGAGTTGTTTACTATACAACTCTTTTTTTATGGACATATAAGGCAGAAAGGCGACACCATGTCCTCTAATTGCTGCAAGCTTTACCGCCTCAAGGGAGTCCAAATTAAACAGTATATTTAGTTTAAGCTCCCCTGCAGATATGTTGTTCAAAGCCCTTTGCACACAATGAAGCTGTGAGGACCAGATTAACGGATATTTAGGGAGCTCATTCAGTGTGATTTTATCAGGACATACGGTCGTACTGCTTGCCACTAACATAACTTGATCAGAAAACACCATATTGGAGCATAATTCAGATTTCGGGGAAGGCCCGGAAATAAAGCCAACATCACCTTCTTCAAGAAGCAAACGTTCCTCTACTAGTGACGATGCCCCTTCGTTTAGAGTGATATGGCAATTGGGAAAATGTTTTTTTACCTCATATAAGGTACAGGGCAGGGCATAATTACAGACTTCTGGAATCGCATAAATAGACAGCTCATGCTGTGTTGGCTGTAAATGATTGATTTCTGTGACCATATCATCATATAATTTACAGATTTGCTCCGCATACTTCTCCGCTATAATCCCTGCTTCTGTAAGGCTGGCCCCTTTATTACTTCTCACAAAAAGCTCAGAACCCAGGGTATTCTCCCAGGATTTCAACTGCTGACTAAGTGCGGATTGGGTGATATGAGATTTCTGAGCGGCTTTAGATATACTTTTTAACGAAGCAATATCTAAAAATAATTTAAGCGTTTCCATATTCATACTTATTCCTCCTGTTGCCCGCTGTTAGTGCACACTATAGCATACTTGATTACGCTCCATCTGTGCCATTAGTAACACTTATACAGCATAAAGAAAGCAGATAACCACAGCTCAAATAAGTATGTTACTATTTTCACATAGTCAATTACATAAAACGATGGAGGTGTTAGACTATGGGGCAAACCGTAAGTCCCGAAACGAAATCAACCCGAACCAGAGCTCCTAGAAAACCTAAAAAGAGTCAGTTGCCCATCGCGTTGCTGGTTACAGTTCTCATTATTGGGTTTGGTTTTTTCCTAGACCATTCCCACGATAAAATGGTTGTCTACCTGCTTTTCGGTATTTCGTTTGGCGTTATTTTGCAAAGATCACGATTCTGCTTTACTGCATCACTTAGAGATCCATGTATTACAGGCAGCACATCGGTAACAAGAGCTGTACTGATAGCATTTTCTCTCGCTACGATCGGATTTACAGCCATTAAGTATCCAGCGTTCCTGGAAGGTAAACCGATTCCTGGGATGGACAATGTGGGTCAAATCAGTTTTGCTTTGATAATTGGCGCTGTATTATTTGGAATTGGCATGGTTATTGCAGGTGGTTGCGCTTCGGGTACATTGATGCGTGTAGGTGAAGGGTTCACAATGCAGATGCTGTCGCTTGTATTTTTTATCATTGGTTCACTTTGGGGATCACATGATATGGGTTGGTGGAGAGCTAACGTTATAAAGGATGCACCAACAGTATTTTTACCAGACGTCTTTGGTTGGCTTGGAGCACTAGTTGTTCAGTTCCTGATCATTCTTCTGTTGTACATCGCTGCAGTTAAATGGCAAGAGAAAAAGATGGGAAGCGCAGATTAGTATAAGTTATTACGTGAATATTTTCACTATTGGTATTTCAAAAAAATATAAAGGTGGTTTTTAAGATGGCTGAATTTACACTTGATTGCATGGGAGAAGCTTGTCCGGTACCGTTAATGAGAACAGAAAAGAAGATGACTGAACTAAATGTTGGAGACGTTTTAGTTGTTGCTATTGATCATAGTTGCGCAATGAAAAACGTACCAGAATGGGCGAGAAAACAGGGACATAATGTGGAAATCGAAGAGGTCGATGATGGCGAGTGGGAAGTTGTTATTGAGAAGGTAAAATAGGATCGCTGAGTAGGAAAGGACGGTGAATGAAACGGTGAACGAATTCTGGTTGAAGATATCGTCTAACCGCTTTTACAAGCAATTGCTCAAAGAACCGTTTACTTATGTAACTGGAGCTGTACTTCTGGCTGTGTTCGCTACAGCACATCTGGCTGTTTTCTCAAAAGGATGGGGAGTAACCAGCGCCTTCGCGGACTGGGGAGCTTGGGCGTATCGACTGGTAGGAGGAAATGTAGATAACTGGGCTTACTTTAGTACGGAGAAAGCTCAAAAAACATTATCTTCCGGATTTTTAAATGATGGTGGGTCCATTCGAAATGTAGGGATTATCTTAGGTGCATTAGCAGCGACATTGTTTGCTTCCGAGTTCAAGCTTAAGAAAATTAAGTCCAAAAAGCAGGTAGTGGCGGCTGTACTTGGTGGGTTGCTCATGGGGTACGGAGCTAGACTGGCTAATGGATGTAATATAGGTGCATTATTTACGGCTATAGCTTCTTTATCGCTTTCAGGCTGGATTTTTGGATTGTTCCTGCTGGTTGGTGCATTTATAGGCAGTAAATTATTAGCCAAATTCTTTATGTAAAAGTGAAATAGGCTGAGCTTATAGTGCTGACGAGAGTCAGCCTATTTTATTGAAATCAAAATCTACACAGGAGGGACAATTGAAATGGAAAAGAAGACAGAACAGTATGATGTCGTCATTATCGGTGGCGGGGCTGCTGGATTAACAGCAGGGATCTATTGTGGACGAGCAAAATTGAAGACACTCCTTTTGGAAAAATCGCTGGTAGGCGGTCTTGCGACTTATACTAATGAAATAGAAAATTATCCTGGTTTTCCTGAAGGAACGACCGGAACAGACCTTATGGGATTATTTCATAAACAAGCCAAAAAATTTGGTGTTGATTTCAAAATGACAGATGTCAAATCTGTCTCGGTAGTAGAAGACATTAAAGTAGTGGAGACCTTTCGGGTACGATATGAGTGTAAAGTCATTATCATAGCCAGTGGAGGAAAACCAAGAATTACAGGTGCAGCTAATGAAGATATGTTCTTATATGATAAAGGGATTTCCTTCTGTGCAACCTGTGACGCTGCGGCAAATACGGGGAAGACAGTTATGGTCGTTGGCAGTGGTGATGCAGCTATTGAGGAAGGGATGTTTCTAACTAAGTTTGCTGATAAAGTGATCGTATCTGTCATGCATGATCATGGGAAAATGGATTGTAATGAAATTGCCAAAACGCAGGCACTAGAAAACCCTAAAATGGAATTCATGTGGAATACGGTGGTAAGTTCTTTCGAAGGTGAGGAACGTTTGAATTCCGTCGTCCTGAAAAATTTAAAATCTAATGAACTGCAAAACGTAAAGGTCGATTCATGTTTCTTATTTATTGGATACACCCCGAACACAGAAATCTTATCAGGTGTAGTAGATTTGAATCGAAATGGTTATGTATTTATTAATGAGAAAATGGAAACGAATATCCCTGGTGTTTTTGCAGCGGGAGATGTGTGCGATAAGTTTCTTAAACAAGTTGCTACTGCTGTTGGCGATGGTGCCATTGCAGGGTACGGTGCAGAGAAGTATATATCTGAATGTGAGGTTTATGAGCATCAAATTCTAAATCAAGGTAAATCATCCGTTGTTTATTTATGGAATGCCACAGATCCTTCCTGTCGGGAGTTATTGCCTCTAATTGAAGGATTTGAGCAATCCCATTCGGATGTCAGGGTCACAAAGGTAGATGTATATAAGTCACCCGGACTTGCTGCCAAGCTAAGAATAGATTCAGTTCCTTCTATTGTTTATCTGGATAATGGGAAGGTCCAAAAAGTAATTACTGAAAAGATAAATGAAGAAATACTGAGTACTCTTGCTAATTAAGGAGAAAGTCAAAGACACATGCAGATGTTATCTCTGTATGTGTCTTTTTTTATTCAAGCTTAAGGAATATGAGACGAGCTAATGCAAGAGAGTGTCAAAGTATCAATAATAGTTGTTTTGTCATATATTTTTGAAAGCGCTTAAACCTTATGATTATTTTATAAATGTTGCAACTATAGCGGAGGGAGAAAGGACATTAATTATCTGTACATATCTTCAAAATCATCACAAGGAGGATTCACCTATGGCGAACGCAAGCGTCGCACCAGACAAGAGATCCGGACCGAATCTCAACAAGCAACGAACTAGCGGGATCAGACGCTTTTTTAAGCAAATAGATCTACAGCTTATGGTATTACCAGCACTTGTTCTAGTTTTTATTTTTGCCTATATCCCCATGTATGGGATTCTAATTGCATTCCAGGATTACAAGTTAGGGAATAGTTTTATTAGCAGTGACTGGGTTGGCTTTAAGCACTTTATTTACTTTTTTAATGCACCTGAATTTGAAGTGGTTATGAAAAATACAATCATCATCAGCTTACTGAAATTTTGTTTTGGATTTCCTGCACCGATTATTTTGGCGTTAATGCTGAACGAAGTTCGTAAGATGTTCTTTAAACGGGTTATTCAGACCGTTACATATTTGCCTCACTTCTTATCTTGGGTAGTTATCGGCTCAATGGTTACCTCGATGTTATCTGTAGATAACGGCAGTATAAATATGCTGCTTGAGAAATTGAAATTTATTGATGAACCGATCAACTTCCTTTCCATGACTGAATATTTCTGGGGCATTTTAGTTACAACCAATGTATGGAAAGAAATTGGATTTGCTTCAATCGTCTATTTAGCTGCCATTGCTGGTATTGACCCGCATTTATATGAAGCGGCTTCGATGGATGGTGCAAGTCGGTTTAAACAGATATATTTGATTACGTTGCCTTCAATTATGCCAGTTGTAATCATCTTTATGATTTTGGCAATCGGTAATCTGGTGAATGCAGGATTCGAAGATATTTTGATCCTAGCTTCTAATCCAGCACTACGAGAAGTGTCAGATTCAGTTGATGTATATGTTGTACGTGTCGGTATAGACAATTTCAGGTACTCCTATGCGACTGCTATCGGATTGTTCAAGGCCGTGATCAGCGTGACATTACTTACCTTTGCCAACTTCATTGCCAGAAGAGCAGGGAACAGCTTGTGGTAATGAATTACTCAATATAGGGGGACCAAACTATGAAACGTATTAATATAGGAGATCGAATATTTATAGGATTCATATATGTATTCTTGACTTTACTGGCATTTTCCGCCTTTTATCCATTTTGGAATTCACTTGTTATTTCCTTTAATGAGGGGATGGATACTTCGAAAGGCGGAGTTACTTTCTGGGTCCGTGAGTTCACGCTTGAGAATTATAAGATCGTTTTTGAAGATTCCCGTCTAATGGGTGGATTCGTCATTGCTACATTGCGGACGGTAATCGGTACAGTAACAGCGATACTGGCCACTTCGATATTCGCTTATGGAATGTCGAAGCGTGAACTGATGGGTCGCAAATACTACATGATTATGTGTATCATTACTATGTATTTCGGTGGGGGACTCATTCCGTCATACATGCTTATCAGAAGTTTAGGTCTCTTCAACTCATTTTGGGTGTTTATTATTCCTGCACTGGTCAGCGTATGGAATATGATCATATTCCGGACCTTCTTTCAAGGTCTTCCACAAGGTTTAGAGGAGTCAGCAAAGATTGACGGTTGCGGGTATTGGGGGACTTTTGTCCGCATCGTACTTCCTTTGTCGGGGCCAGTTATAGCAACATTATCTTTGTTCACAGCAGTAAATCACTGGAATGAGTGGTTCGTAGCGAGTATTTACATTACGAAAGAGGAGTTAATGCCGATTCAGACCATCTTAAGACAGATACTGTTCTCTAATATTGCTTCAGAACAGCTGTCTAATGTAGATGCAAGCTCCATTGCTCATATTAACTCGGCTAAGAAAATAACCTCGAAGTCATTAACGATGGCTACGATTATGGTTGCAACCATTCCGATTGTATGTGTGTATCCATTCCTACAAAGATTCTTCGTTAAAGGGGTCTTGGTCGGATCATTAAAAGAGTAGGATGATAGAATGAGATTGGGTTTAGAGCGTATTGCTTTGAACATAGATTACAAATTGAAAGGGGAAAATACATTGAAGACTAAGAGAAAGATGCTTCTCGGTATGATGTCTACCTTGCTATTAACGACTTTGGTGGCGGGTTGTAGTGGCAACAATTCAAGCGCTCCAGCGGCAACTGCTGAACCAGAGAAAGAAGGAGGAACAGCGGTCAACACAGCAACTGAAGCTCCCGCGGCTGATTTGTATGAATTAGGGAAAGAACCGCTTGAAGTCTCATTCTACGGAAATTACGGCTGGTATCAAATGCCGAAATGGGGCAAAGATGCTGCTTCTAAATGGATTTTAGATAATCTGAAGATTAATGTCACAGGAATTAGCTCTGGTGGTAATAACGCTCAAAAGCTGCAAACGATGATCGTTGGTAACGAGCTGCCGGATATTGTGTGGACCGAGAAAGGTGCTGACGTAGAACGTCTTCGCCAAGCGGATATGCTAGTTCCTTTAGATGAATATATTGATAAATATCCAAACTTTAAGAAATACCTAACATCTGGACATTTGGAATTACTTCGTTCCCCTGATGGGAAGATTTATCAGCTGCCGAATTATTATACAACTCAACCAAACGGAAATGCCGGTTATGCTATTAATAAGAAGATTTACAAAGAGCTTGGTTCTCCTAAGCTAGAAACGACAGATGATTTGTATGCATATTTAAATGCTGTTAAGGCGAAGTTCCCTGACGTTATTCCGTTCGAGACAGGCTTAGCGAGAGATGGTAACGGAATTGACCAGTTATTTTCCTCTTTTAAAGAGAATAATCTGTCGTATACTAGAATATACGCCGTACCTGATGGCGACAAAATGGGTTCGATATACAAGGATGAAGGATTCCGTGAGTCTGTTGTATTTGCTGCTAAATTAATGCGTGAGAAGCTAATGACGCAGGATGCGAATACACAAACAGAAGATCAAATTAGAGAGAAAGCGATGAATGGCAAGTTTGCTGTTATTGCGACTTTTGATCCAATGAAATTGCTCGCCACTGCTGATGAAGAGATGAAGAAGACGGATCCAGAAGCTGGTTATATGTTTATTAAACCGATTTACAAAGCTGGTTTGGATCAAAGTAAGATTACTCCAGGAACGTACAATCAGTTAGGTTGGAACGTTGCTACAATCACTAAAAACGCTAAAAATCCAGAGGCTGTATTCGCTATGCTTGACTGGATGACAGGACCAGAAGGTTCTATGGTTCTTAACTGGGGTCCTCCAGGACCAGATGGTTATTGGGATGGATTTGAAGCAGATGGACTTACTCCTAAATTTAATAAAGATAAGTATCTGAATGAGCCAGAAGCTCTGTCCGAAATTAGCGGAAAAGCCGGTGACTTGGTATGGGTAGGTAATACAGTTTTCTTGGATAATACAAAGAAAATGATGTTGCAAACCCTTCCAGCTGACAAGATTGACTTTAGTAACCGTTGGCAGATGGAAGTAACTTGGGCTTCACAAGGTGACTTTACGGAGTTCCTGAATTGGGATCCGGCTCCAGACAGTGAAGAAGGTATTATTAGACAAAGTGTCAGAGATATCTGGTTAACAGCAAGAGCAAAATCTATGTATGCGAAGACTGATGCAGAAGCATTAGCAATTCTTGATAAAGCACATGAAGATTCTATCAAGGTTGGCTATGAGAAATTCCTCGATTATGTAACAAAAGTATGGACAGAAAATAAGAAAGCTTTAGGTAAATAATAATTTGTAATACGAAGGTTTGCTATTTAGCGAGCCTTCGTTTTTACGTCCCATTTCTAGTGCTCATTGCTTTATAAGCTGTTAGGTAAGAGAATGAATGGTATACTGAAAAAGATTGGTTAGTAGAATTCAGCAGGTTGGTTTAAAAACATTTCAAAGGAGGATTGTGTTGATGTACAACGTATTATTAGTAGACGATGAGATGCTTGATCTTGAAGGCATGAGACAATTCATTCCTTGGAATGAACTGGGTATGCAGGTCGTGGAGGCAGCGAATAACGCGTTTACCGCATGCGATATTTTAGAACAGCATGTTATTGATATTATTGTTAGTGATGTGAATATGCCGAATATGTCGGGTCTAGAGCTGGCTCGGATTGCCATAGAGAAAAAAAACGATATACGTGTGATTTTTGTAAGCGGTTACCAGGATTTCAGTTATGTGAAACAGGCGCTTTCGCTAAAAGCGTATAGCTATGTCCTTAAACCAATGGATGACAAGGAACTTATTGCTGCACTTCAGAAAGTTAAGCAGGATTTAGATGATGAAAGTAAACGGCGTGACGTTGAAGAAGCTTATCAGCATATGATTCCTATGGCCAAAAATGATTTGTTGATCCGCTTGTTTGAAGGGGAATGGGAGGGGGATACTCAAGCTGGAATGTTGAAGCTTATGAAATCCTACGGTCTGGATAAGCTGGAATGGCCTATACGTGTGGCGGTCTTGGAGCTGGACTATTTCAACTGGTTTCAAGAACAGGATAATCTAACTAAACATCTAATGTCCAAGGACTTTCTATATGAAGTGAATACAATTGCTCAGAAGCACGGGATGCCTCATTGCTATAAGGTATCGTCTTATCGAATCGCGTTGTTGATTAACGAACAGGAGATGGAGAGGTTTATTGAAGAAATTTATGACTCGATTCGTACAAAATTTCCTGTCACTATGACCGTAGGTGTAGGGAAGCCTACATTTGCTATGGAACAGGTCCACACCTCCTATCGGCAAGCTATGGAAGCCGTTGACGGAAAGATGTTTCTTGGCAAAGGCAAACTTATTATGTATGAAACGGTTAGCAGCGAACCTGGAATGATTGATGCCCGTACGTTGGATACCCGTATGGATACGCTTTTTAAAGCGATGAAAGAATATGAGTTAGTCCTTATTTATGATGAGATCGATAAGCTGTTCAGATCCGTGAGTAGTCTAAGATCTAAATTTACGATTCATAATCTAGCCATGTATATTATATGGAAGCTGGATCAGCAGTTGAAGGAGGTTAGCGAGGATTTATTTGAAATCTTAGGTATGGAGTTACATAGTTTAGATATTTTGCTTCAATTCGATACGATCAGTGATATACGCTCTTGGCTTGTACTCAAAACGTTTGAAATATCCGAGTACCTACGAAGCAAAACAGAGTCAGTGAACAATAAACTGATTAGAGAAATTATGCAAATGATGAAGGATAAGATGAGCGAGAATTTTACGTTAAAGGATATTGCACAGCAGTTCTCTTTCTCACCCAACTATTTGGGATATCTATTTAAAGAGGAAACTGGGAAAACGTTCAGCGAAGTACTCATTCAGCTGCGAATGGAACAAGCAGGCAAGCTTTTGAAAGATCCGAAGTGTAAAATCTATGAAATCGCGAGCCAGGTAGGTTACCGTTATCTTCCTTACTTCAGCAGACAGTTCAAAGAAGCCTATGGTATGACACCTATGGAGTATCGTAAGCGGGAGAAGTGATGGGGGATGATGTTGCATGAAACAACCAAGAAGAAAACATAAGTATGTGCCGATAGGGTATAAATTAATGCTGACCTATATTTTTTTCATTATTATCCCTGTATCCGTGATCGGTTTTGTCTCTCACTCTATGTACAATGATTCATTACGCGAGCATACAAGTTCGAATATTAAAGGTACGTTGTTGCAGATTCGCGATAATATTGATTATAAAATGGGGGAAGTTATTCGGATATCAACGCAATTATATAGTGATTATGATTTCTATCGGAATTTGCGAAGTTATGAAGAAGGCTGGGAAAATTATGATAGGATGTCTATGAAGGTACTTCCAAAGCTGGACGTAGCTATTCAATCAACGGGTATGAGGATTGGGATGTCGCTATTTTTAAAGAATGAATCCATTCCTGAGATCTATTCGAATTCACTTGAGGGCTATCTGGATAATAGTAGCTTCTATCATCTTTACCATATGAAACGGATTGAAGGGAAATCCTGGTATTATGATTTTCCAACCGAGAAATACGCGGAGACTATGAAATGGTGGCAGATCGAGCGCGATGTAGAAAATAATCGGATCTCGTTGCTCCGTAGATTAATAGATACATACGACCCTCTCGTGCCTAAGGAGATTGGCTTCTTGCGGATTAATGTAGGCATTCCAGATCTGTTTAATAGTGTGAATTATACGAAGATAGGAAAAGGAAGTATTCTAATTTTAAAAAACGAGTTCGGAAGAACGATGTACCAATCGGGAGAACTACCAGAGCACTATACCAATGAAGCCGAACTTAATAAGGATTACCTGACGATTAGTGAAACAGTTACGGTTTCTAACCAAGCTTGGCAATTAAACGCGCTAGTTCCAATTACGATACTTGAACAGGATGCAGTGAAGGTACGACTGTTTATTATTTTAATGTGTCTCATCTGTTGTGTTGTCTTTAGTTTTGTCGGCATATTTATATCCCGATATTTTTCAATTCGGATTAATAAGTTCGTGTACGTGCTGAATGCCTATCGGGAAGGTGATCTTCACAAGCGTATTTCCTATCGAGGCAAGGATGAATTCTCTCAGATTGCAACCGCGTTAAATGATATGGGCGAGAATATCGATATGTTGATTAAAGAAGTATATTTGACGCAGCTCCAGAAGAAGGAAGCAGAGCTTGAAATTCTACAATCACAAATCAATCCTCATTTCCTATATAATACGTTGTCATCTATTATTCAATTAGCCAAGTTTGGTCAAAATGAAAAGCTGCAGCAGATGGTGCTGGAATTAGCGAAGTTTTATCGCCTGACGCTTAATGAAGGACGTACCATGATTCCGGTCCCCACTGAAATTGAACAAGCAAACGCTTATTTAGAAATTCAGAAAATTAAATACGGTGATCGTCTGGAAGTTATGTTTGATTTTGATACAGAAATCTGGCCTTATGAGACCATAAAACTGATTCTACAACCATTTATCGAGAACGTGCTGAAGCACGCCTGGTGTGGTGACCACATTCATTTACGCATTGTTGGGCGTAAAGAGGGCAATGATATTCTGTTCCGCATCATTGATGATGGAATCGGCATGAGACAGGAACGTATTGATCAAATTTTTGATCCAAAGGGCCATACGAATACAGGTTATGGGGTCCGTAATGTGGATCAGCGGATTAAACTGCAATATGGATCTGAGTATGGCGTAACCATTTTTAGTCGTGTCGGAATTGGCACTTCTGTTCAGATACTTATTCCGGCTAATAAGGGCATGCGTGGCATTCGTTCGAATATTGTACATGATGAAAAGGGGTCTTAAAGCTAGTTTTTCTAGCCTAAGACCCCTTTAGCTTTAATTAGAACCCTTTATATTGAGGCTCTTCGGACTCTAATTCGGTTACCCGGTTCTCTACTTGAGTTACGATTTGTTGTGTTTGCTCAGCTGCGTTTGTGAACAAGGTTTTTGCACTCTCGTTTTGTGTTTCTAGTGCAAATTGTTCAAGACTGGCTTGAGCACCTTTTAAAGAAGATAAACATGTTTTTACTTGTGAGGCTACTGTCATTGAGTTTCTCTCCTCTGTGTTGGATTATTAGCATGACGATTGCTATTGTCCTCAAATGCATCTATCGTTATGCAGGAAAAAAATTCATGTTTGTAGTAATAGAGGATTTTCCATAAATAAGTAGTGAAATTCCGGAGTGAATGCGGCTTTATTGACAAATAATGAGTGTTAGTAAACAAGCTTTGATTCAAAAAGGAGGGTATTTGTAATGCCGGAGTGGTTGGAGGTTATAGTTCGAACGCTCTTTGCTGTGGTTGTACTTTTCTTTTTAACAAAATTACTGGGAAAGAGACAAGTATCGCAGCTCTCGTTCTTCGAGTATATTACGGGGATAACCGTCGGCAGCTTAGCCGCTTACATTTCTTTGGATACGGATAAGTTATGGCATTTAGGGCTCATTGCACTAATTGTATGGGTAGCTTGTTCTTTAGGGATCGAATACCTTCAGATGAAGAGTAAAAAAGCAAGAGACTTTATTGATTTCAAGTCTACCGTACTAATTAAGGACGGGAAAATTCTCGAAGATCACATGAAAAAAGAACGTTTAACCACAGATGAACTGCTGGAGGAGTTACGCAAAAAAGACGTTTTCAATATATCGGAAGTGGAATTTGCGATTATGGAATCTGATGGAGCCATAAATGTTTTACTTAAGAGTGAAAATCAGCCGCTAACCCCTAAGCAATTGGGTATAAAGGTTGCTCCAGAGAAAGAGTCACAAGTTGTCATTATGGATGGTAAAGTGCTCGACAAACCATTAGATACTCTAAATCTAACGCGAAGCTGGCTTGATGGTGCCCTTGAAAAAATGGGTCTGACTGTTGAAAATGTGTTTCTTGGACAAGTTGATTCTTATGGTGAGCTGACAGTCGATTTGTATGCCGATAACTTTAAAGTCCCACAGCCGCAGGATAAGCCACAATTATATGCTTTGCTGAAAAAGTGTGAAGCTGATTTAGAGATGTTCAGTTTATCAACAGATAACGAAAAAGCTAAAAAAATGTATGAACAATGTTCGGAGCAATTGCAAGCTTCACTGAAGGTTTTGAAACCGTTAATTCAAAACTAAGGGTATAGATAAGGCACTCTCGAGTGAGATCGAGGGTGCTTTTTTTATATTAATTTAAATAAATGTAATAATATGGGCACAAAGTAGCTGTACAACTTCAAAATATTAATTATAGTTGAGATTAGGCTGGAGTTATAGATGACACAGGATTGGAGGAATGTCCTCGCTTTTTATTTAAATCACAAAAACAAGGAGGAAGATGTTCACGTGAAACTAAAAGGACAATTTTCATTCGGAATTATGGTTACGCTTACAACTTCGCTGGTTCTAGGTAATTTGGTATGGAGTAACCCTACCGCACAGGCAGCAAATATTTTTAGCAATGATTTTGAGAATGGAAATGCCGACAATTGGACGAGTACAACAGGAACTTGGTCTGTAGTTGAAGAGAGTGGCAATCATATGTATTATCAATCCAGTCAAAACGAAGGACGTTCGTTCTCCGGTAGCAACACGTGGACAGATTACAGTGTTCAAGCCGATGTGAAGATTGATAATTTCAATGGAACTAATCGAACTTATGTGTGCGGGCGCTATGTTGACGGAAATAACTATTATGCTGCATCTCTGTCTAACAGTAATGGTGGGACGCTTGAAATACGAAAAAAGGTGAATGGTTCAAGTTCAACACTGGCTAGTAAAACTGATTTTCCTATAACCACTGGAACTGCCTATACAGTTAGGCTGGAGCTTAGTGGAGATTCGCTTAAAATGTATGTAAATGATGTTTTGCAGTTAAATGCACACGATAACAATTTGACAGCAGGAGGTATTGGACTTGTAGCTTATAAGACAGCAGCGAAGTTCGACAATATCAATGTCTCCGATATCACAACGGGCACTCCGACATCTACGCCTACCGTAGCACCAACAATTGCACCAACGGTAGCTCCTACGGCTACTCCAACAGCAAGCGCAACCCCCACTGCGACAGTAGCTCCAACCACCACTCCAACTGCAACACCAATTGCAGGCTCGATTTATGTAGCCCCTAATGGTCTGGACAGCAACGCAGGAACAATTGGTAGTCCAACCACACTGGCCTCAGCGATTACGAAGGTAGCCCCCGGGGAAACCATCTATATGCGTGGAGGGGTTTACACGTATTCTTCAACAATAATTGTTGGACAAGATAATAACGGAAGCTCTAACTTACGAAAGAACATCGCTGCATATGGGACTGAGAAGCCTATACTGGATTTTTACGCCCAGCCATTTGACCCAGCTCAACGTGGTTTGCAGATATACGGTAACTACTGGAAGGTAAAAGGATTAGAGATAAGAGGCTCAGGAGACAATGGGCTCTTTATTGGCGGGAACTATAACATTATTGAGAATGTTGAAACCCATCATAACCGGGATTCGGGACTGCAAATCAGCCGTTATGCTTCATCTCTGACCAGCATGAGTCAATGGCCGAGCTATAATCAAATCATTGGAGTATACTCTCATGATAATTATGATCCAGATAATGGAGAAGACGCTGATGGTTTTGCTGCTAAGCTGACTATAGGTCCTGGTAACGTATTTGATAAATGTATAGCTGCATGGAATACAGATGACGGCTGGGATCTTTACAGTAAATCAGAAACAGGCCCCATCGGAGTGGTGACGATCAAGAATAGTATCTCCTATAAGAACGGACAGACCTCAGATGGAAATTCAACGGCAAACAGCGATGGGAATGGATTCAAACTAGGTGGTGAAAAGATTGCAGTAAACCACATTGTACTGAATAGCATCGCATTTCAAAATAAAAAACACGGATTCACTTACAACAGTAATCCAGGTTCCATCCAGTTAACAAATAATACTTCTTGGAGTAACGGACAGAGTAACTTTGCTTTTGATACCGGTACTCACCAATTTACGAACAACTTGTCTTTTGCAGGAGGATCGAGCGATAAAACAAGTGGCACCGATATTCTAAGTACTAATGTGTGGTGGAAGAGTAATGCAAGTACCAATGCCAAGGGTTTGGTAGCCAGTGCCGCTGATTTTGTAAGTCTTACGCCTTCAGTGGTGCGAAATGCTGATGGATCTTTTAGTCTGGGCAGTTTCCTCAAATTAACTGGGGGTAGCGACCTAATCGGATCTGGAACACCTAGCGGAACTAATATTGGTGCTACATTTCCTTGATTTGAAATCTAGGGGTTTGATGGGCATGAGTTCGGTACTATACCGGACTCATGCCTTTTTGCTCTGATATAAGAATAAACCTTCCATTTCATTGGCAAACTAAGCCAGATTAACAAGTCACAATCTTGGAGGTATGCCGCAGATGTCTGGAATTATTGAAACAATTAAAGAACAACTAGAGGGATCTAGTGATGCAGTTTTTCAATCCATTCGCCTTCACGGGCATTCCTGCCACTTGATCTATATCCCATTCATTGTGAATTCCCTGAGTCTTCATAAGGATATTGCATTGCCGCTAAGAAATGAAGCAAATTCAGAGCACAAATGGTCTGATTTTTTAGAACGACTGGATCGAGGAGCTGTTTTTCCAATCCCGTATCTTAAGGAGTTTGACTTAAACAAGGCTGTAGATCTGATCGTCGCTGGAAAAGTAGTGCTTTGTTTTGAAGAGCTTCCTTATGTTTATTATTTTGAGATCACGCAATATCAGAAAAGATCGGTCACGGAATCACAAAATGAACTTGTGGTGATTGGACCTCAAGAGGCATTTATTGAAGATATTGAAACGAATCTGTCCCTGCTCCGACACAAAATTAAACATCCGGATCTAAAGACTATTCATTATACGATTGGTAAATATACAAAAACCGATGTGTATGTTGTATACATTGAAGGTCTTTATAAAAAAGAAGTTCTTGCTGAAATTGAAAAGCAAATAAATGAAATAGAAATTGACGGAATATTGGGCATTAGTTATATATCGGAACAATTGCGGAAGGGGAACTTGACACCATTTCCGGTATTTCAATATACAGAACGCCCCGACTCGGTGGCAGCTTCTTTAATGGAAGGCCGGATTGGAATATTACAGGATGGCACACCCACTGCAATGATTGCACCTACATCTTTTTTTACAATGCTACAATCCTCTGAGGATTATTATCAAAGCTTCTATGCAGCAAGCTGGATTCGAATCGTTCGATTTGTGTTCTCCATCATATCCATGATTCTTCCATCGCTTTATGTTGCGATTACAACCTTTCATCCTCAGATCATTCCCTCAAACCTGTTAATTACGATAGCATCTGCCAGAGAGAATATTCCTTTCTCAGCCTTGACTGAGGCTTTAATCATGGAGCTTACCTTCGAGGCCCTTAGAGAAGCTGGAACCCGAATACCAAAGCCTGTGGGCCAGACCGTTTCTATTATTGGGGGTATAGTCATCGGTCAAGCTGCGGTACAAGCAGGAATTGTATCTGCTCCAATGGTCATTGTGGTTTCTATTACCGGAATTGCCACCTACATCATTCCCCATTATGAGCTGGGTTTGACTTTTCGTTTACTTCGTTTCCCTTTATTGATTATGGGGGGGACGATGGGATTACTCGGGGTATATATTACAGCCTTTTTGATTTACGGGCATCTGGCTAATCTTAGGCCGTTAGGTTCACCGTATTTACAACCCGTTGCTCCTTTGGTGTTACAAGACTGGAAGGACACATTATCTCGTTTTCCCTCTAACTATATGAAGAAACGAAGCAACATTTATAGCAACAGGAATCTAAGGAGACAGAAACAAAAATGAGAACTCTAAAAATTGGAGTTGTTATACTTCTATTCCTAAATGTAACAGGCTGCTGGTCGTCCAAGGTGGAACTGGACGAATTAACCTTTGTATACGGCTTGTTTATAGATGTAGGCAAAGAAGCAGGCACCGTTGAAATTACGATTAACTCTCCTTTGCCCAATCGTCTTAACTCATCAAGCCAACCCGCTAGTGGTGGCGGCGATGGAAATAGTTATTCTACAGTTTCCAAGACCGCAGATACGATAGCAGATGCCATGTTACTAGTCCAAAAAGACCTAACACGTCAGCTTAGTCTTTCCCAATTAAAAATAATCGTCTTAGGGAAAGCTTATGCAGAACAAGGAATCGGTGAACTTCTGTTATGGATTAGACGAGAGCCAGCCCTTCCCCTTGGAACCTATGTCATGGCGAGTCCCGGCAGTGCCAAAGAGATGAATACATTAACACCTATCTACGAACAATTGCCTTCTGATGTACTAATGAGCTTTGGAACAGAAAAATATATGTTTTCAACTACAATCAAGGACTGCTTGTTCGCCGAGGCATCTGGAGTTGGGTTTGCTATAAATAATCTTTCATTTGGTAAAAAAGAGGAAACTACAAAAGAAGGTAAACCACAATATTGGGCAGGCATTCAAGGGGCCATGTTGTTTCAGAATGAGAAAATGAAGGGAATACTAAAGCTTAAAGAAGGTAGGGCATTGGCATGGGCCGCAGGCAAGCTTAAGCTGTCGGTTTATTCTGTTACCTGGGATGGAGGAGAAAGTGCGGCAAGTGTTGTATTTGTTAGCACCAAAGCTTCAAAGAAAGTAAAACTAACGGATAAAGGCCCAGTGTTCACAGTGAAATTAAAAGGAAAAGCTAGTGTGATTTATTTAAGGGACCCTAAGAAAAGAAATCTAGAAGAGATCAGTAATATCATTACAGAGAAACTAAGCGATAAAATTACTGCTAATCTGACCGAAGCTATACGTTTATCCCAAGAAGCAGGTGCGGATGTTCTACAACTCGGCATGTTACTGGAATGGAATGATCCGAAACTTTGGAAGGAAGTAAGAGAACGTTGGGATAATTACTACACTCACGAGGCAGATATTAAGGTGGCAACGGACTTTCGCATTGTAGATTTTGGAACAGCAAAATAAAGAACTGAGGAATGAAAAGTTATGCGTACAACAAAGTGGCAGCTGTTCCGGTTTATCACTATTTTTTTCAGCTCACAAACCACCATTTTTTTGATTCCAACTATTATTGCTAGTTCCTCCTATCAAGGCTGGATTGCATTAATAGTTGGCTCTTTATTAGGCTTGATTTTATTATGGTTTACAATCTATGTTGGTAAGCTGCGACCTAATCAAGCTTGGGTTCACTTTGGAAAAGAGATCATTGGCAAATGGCCACATAAATTTATGCTACTGGTCCTACTATGCTGGTGTGTTTATTATGTTTCTTACGATATAGAGAACTTTGTACTATTCTTTGGTTCAAATTATTTAAGAGGAACTCCGCCGCTGTTTATTCAGCTTGTAATTGGTTTGGTGATTATGTACACAGCAAGTCTAGGTTTTGTAACGATTACATATATGGCCGACGGATTATTTATTATTTTTCTAATAACCACGATCATTTTATTTAATTTGTTCCTTTCGAACGCGGATTTTAATATGTTACCAGCTTTTATTCATTATCATGATCCTGGAATCGCCTTGAAAGACTCTATTGTGGTCATGTCATGGTTTGGAGAATGGATTGTTCTCTTGTTCGTTGCACCTGATTTAAAAATTGAAGCAAAGATGTTAAAAAGATTGGTATTTGCACAGCTCTATGTATCAATTACTGTCTTAATTGGATGGATATTGACGATGCTGAGTTTTGGTCCACATCTTGGTCAGCAGCTCCAATATCCTTTTCTTGAGATGGTGCGTAGTTCGAAAGAAGAGAATTTATTAGGGAATACTGACCCGCTTTTGATTGGAATATGGTCGTCATCTATGTTTATTCACAGCTCTTTCCTTATCTACATAGCTTCAAAATGTCTATCGAGTTTGTTCAATACTAATGGTAAAAAAATTTACGTTCCTCTTTTAACACTGGCTTCAGTGACAATAGCATACTTATATTCACGAAACGTCGGCAGATATTACGAACACTATAAAAGCTTTGCAATTGTGATCATTTGGCTAATCGTAGAAAGCATACCTATCTTTTATGGGATTGTAGCTTTCATTCGATATCGGCATAAGACTGTGAAATGAAAATCGAAAGGATGACGGGGGCTGTCTAATTATGGACAGTGCCTTTTTTGTGTGAATTATAAATTGGGTACGCTTTCTGTTATGATTAAAGCACTTATTACATAATTATCCTCAGATTGGATGGTGCATTCACATGAATCTTCAAGAAGTTACTGAACTTATCAAATCTATTAGGGCCAATCTTGCCAAAGTCATTGTAGGAAAAGAGGATGGAGTAGACTTGCTGCTGACCGCATTACTTGCGAATGGACATGTTCTGCTGGAAGATGTACCAGGAACGGGTAAAACCTTGCTCGCAAAGGTTCTTGCCAAATCATTAGATTGTTCATTTAAGCGCATTCAATTTACACCGGATTTATTGCCTTCTGATTTAAGCGGGATCAACTATTACAATCAGAAGACGGGAGAGTTTCAGTTCAGACCGGGTCCGGTATTTGCTAATATACTGCTGGCTGACGAAATTAATCGTGCAACACCTAGAACTCAATCCAGCCTATTAGAGTGTATGGAGGAACGGCAAATTACTATCGATGGCGTAACGCACGGATTAGAAGCACCATTTCTTGTCATTGCTACTCAGAATCCGATAGACAACCAGGGGACCTTCCCACTGCCTGAGGCTCAGTTAGATCGATTTTTGATGCGGATTACTACGGGTTATCCTACCTTCGATGAAGGGATACATATTTTACAGCGTTTTCGTGAGAATAATCCGCTCGAAGAGTCTTTTCCTGTAGCAACGGCACAAGATATTCAAGCCGCACAGCGTTTAGCCGCATCGGTAAGTATCAGTGATGATTTATTAGGTTATATCGTACGGATAACGGAAGCTACCCGCAAATCTACGGCAGTAAAACTGGGGGCGAGTCCACGTGCTAGTGGCGCGTTGCTTAGATCAGCTCAGGGATATGCACTTATTCAAGGCAGATCTTATGTAACACCGGATGATATCAAAGCCGTAGCTGTTTCCGTGCTTGCACATCGTCTGCTGCTTCATCGGGGATTAGGCTCAAGAGAGGGACAAGCCGCGGATATTGTATTGCAAGTGCTTCGTGAAGTTGAGGTGCCTGCTGAACCCGTGACGTCCTTAAGAGGCGGAAAGGTGGAATGACCTATGGCTTTGCCTTGGTTCATTTTCATTACAGTGGCGTTGGTGTTACTTCTTGCTGACATTTATAAACGGAATGGCCTGAAAGCGCTTAGTTATTCTCGCTATTTTTCACGCAAGACTGCATATGAAGGAGAACGTATTGAGATGATCGAGGAGATCGTTAATGCGAAGCTTCTTCCTTTGCCGTGGCTCCGATTGGAGTCTAGTATTGCGAGAGGTCTGGAATTTGGAAGTCAGGATAATCTTGGGATTAGTACAGGAGAAATCTCTCAGAATCATATTAGTTTATTCTATTTAAAATCTTATCGTCATATTAAAAGACGGCATCAGGTGACATGTGAGCGTCGTGGTTTATATCGTTTGGAATCCGTGACTATGACAACGGGAGATCCATTTGGTTTGACTCGAAAAAACAAAACGTATCCACTCGAGTTAGAGTTATTGATCTATCCCGTTCTGCTGAATCTAGACGAGCTTCCATTGCCCATTCATAGCTGGCTGGGTGAGCTTCCTGTGAAAAGATGGATCGTTGAAGACCCTTTTCTGACTGCTGGCATTCGTGAGTATAGCTCAGGAGATTCTATGGGATTGGTAAACTGGAAGGCTACAGCACGTACTGGTGTTATGCAGGTTCATAAAAAAGATTATACTGCTGACTCCCGGCTCGTCATCTGTCTGAATATAGAGGACAGTGATTCCATGTGGAGAACGGTGACTGATGTGGAACGAATCGAGCAAGGAATAAGATATGCAGCGACTATAGCTGAATACGCAATGCAGCATGGAATTGAGACCGGATTAATCTGTAATGGCAGATTGGACGATGCTGGCGAAAGAGATCCAATTGAAGCAGAGCCGATGGCTCAGCTCGAAGATATGTTAGAGCTGCTGGCAAGGCTGAAGCTGGATAGAACACTTCCTATGAGTCGACTATTGGAATTGCAGGTTGAGAGTGGAATTAGTGACACAGACTTTCTAATCATAAGCTGCCATAGAGGAGCAGAATTGCAAAAGGCGACGGATCTCCTAATGCAGCAAGGCAATGGTGTGGAATGGCTGGATATTCCGGAACAAGGGAGAGAGAGCGCATGAAGCTTACGTTGTCTGGCTATGTAAGGGAAACAGTCAAACTCTGGTTGTGGTCTGTTATTGAATTGTTGCTATTTCTACCGGTTTGGGTTCTATTTCAGATTTATTTGTTGCCCCAACAAGATGAACAAATATGGTTGATTGCGCTGCCTATACTAGCTTTAGCGGGCATTCTTTTGCGCAATTTTTGCAATGTAAGATGGAAGCAATTGCTTGCCGCCTTAATCCTCGGGGTATTATTAGGTGCGGTTTCAGGGAGTTTATCCATCGAAAGCCTTCCCTTAGGTGTGGCTGGATTTATATGTACATTTTTAGGGATGACGGTAGACTCTAGAAATAATAGATTCAGAATGTTTTGGATAGGTATAATAATCTATTTTGTAGCTACTATAGCGTTTCATAGAGTTCCTGAATTGGAGCCAAGTGTGCCGTTATTGACCTGGTGTGGCAGTCTGTATTTAATACTGACTTTACTTATTTCTAATAGCAGCTATATACGATACAGCGCACTTACTGAAGAGAATGAAACGCTGCCCAAAGGGATACAACGGAATAATCGTATATATGTCATTGTGATTGGAGTTATTGCAGCTGTACTAGCAGCAGGTGTCGGCAAAGCTATAGGAACACTGGTATGGAGACTCTTACGCTCATTTTTCAATTTTATTAATCAGTTATTTTCTGGCACAAAAGAACCAGAGCCTCCGCCAGCAGAATTGCCGCCAGCAACGCCGATGTTACCACCTGTTGGCGAGCAAAAGCGGGGCTGGCTAGCTATTATACTAGAGTACGGGTTCTATATTTTGGCAGCGGTATTATTGGGGTTTGTAGCCTATTATGCACTTCGCTGGTTGTACAGAAATGCTGGAGAAAAGTGGCGGAGAGCCATAGATGCATTGTTATCGATGTTACGTAGGGAACATGCCCCTAAGAATAATACAGCATATCTTGACGAAGAGAAAAGCGTCTTTACTTGGGAACAAACCGTTCGAGGGTTGAAGGATTTCTGGAGCTCACGTCTTCCTTCAAAACATCGAAAGGATCGCTGGGAACAGATGAATGGCGAGCAGGAACGTGTACGTTGGCTTTATCGGCGGTGGCTAAATATAAAGCGCGATAACGGTTATGAAATGAAAAGTTATCTTACGCCGCAGGAAACAAAAAGGGATGTTTTGCTATGGGGAGATCGTAACAAGCATAAACGTAAGGGAGATGAAGATTCTATAGCTGCGTCAGAACAATTGATTGAAATA
Source organism: Paenibacillus sp. FSL H3-0329 (assembly GCF_037963285.1). Taxonomy (NCBI): domain Bacteria; kingdom Bacillati; phylum Bacillota; class Bacilli; order Caryophanales; family Paenibacillaceae; genus Paenibacillus; species Paenibacillus sp. FSL H3-0329. Next base: position 3,158,857 of record NZ_CP150150.1, read on the forward strand.
TATGAAAAAGTTAGATACGGAGAAGACCAGCCTGCGGCTTCTGATATTGCAGCCTTGAAAAATCAACTGAAATTATAGAATCGTTTTCAGAATATATGCAAATTGGAACAAATAGGTTACAAAAGGCCTGTAAGTGTTACAACATGGATACAATTGGATCTGCTCTAACCACTATAATAATTCTAGTAAAATACTCGTGGAGGGAAGTCAATGAGAAAGCATAGCAGTACATATGTTGTTTTACTCTTAAGCACCTTTGTCATAAGCCAGTTGACAGGGCATACCGCTTCGGCTGCATCAGTTAGTTCTGTTCAGCCAAAATCTGCGGTAGCTGCTGCAACTGTAGCAGCTCCTAGTAATCTGGGTTCCGTTTCTTTAGGAGCTAATATCAAAGCTACACTGGAAGATGTGAATATTTGGTCACAACCTGGAGGCAATATTTTAACTTATACAATTAACTATTCGAATGGCAGCAACAAAAGTGCTAGCCTATTGTATTATTTTTCGAGAGTTATGACCTCTGGCGGCTCTGTCATTCCAGGGAATCCACTAAGTGCTGACTCTACTAAGAAAAAAGTGGGTTCTAATGAAAGCTTGCGCGTTACATATTATGTTAATGTCGGCCAGGTAAACTCGTTAAAAGGTATCAAGATTCCAATGTACGTTTGGGATTCCAAAACCAAGGGGTATCTCAAGCAAGTAGGAACTTTTAATATACCCGCCAACTATTCGCCAACCGCTGTAAACGGTAAAACTGTAAGCACTACAATGAATGACATTCCGGTTGTTGCTAAAAGTGAATCCTTGGAGCTCTACAAATACAGCGGAAAGGTTTATGCCAAGGTCGGCATAAGCTTGACCAATAAAGGCAGCAAAGTATTAAGTGATCCTGGTTACGCAGCATATTTGGTCTCGGCAGGGGGAAGCTCGTATGAATTAGCCCTTGACCGTTCTCAGCTTAGTTATAAAATTCAGCCACAAGAGAAAAAGACCATTTATTATCTTACAGAAATTCCTTCGTATATGAAGACGGATAATATGAAACTGCAATTCACCCAAAAGGATGAGGCGCTGAAGCTGGAGATTGCCAAATCTTCGTACAAGCTGCCTGCGGCTACAACACCAAATTTGGTAGTTGGCAAAGGTGTAATCAAGAAAATTACCATCAATAACAATACGATTGAAACACAATTAAATAACGCAACCGTATACGCAGAGAACAATAAGGGATTCTGGACTTTTCAGCTGCGAGTGAAGAATACAGGGAAGACAGCCGTTACGTTACCTTCTTATGAGCTTGCCGTCAAATCCTCAACTGGGACAACCTTTCCGATCAATTCTAAGGGCTTGAGCGGATTAACCATAAAACCTCTGGAGGAAAAAATCATCCCGCTTACCGCACAAGTCCCCCTTGAAGTAGAACAGAATTCACTGCAATTGCAGATGATTGAGGCTGTTTCTGCTCCAGATAATAGTGAGACGGGAACTACCGGAGACGGAGCAGGAACTGGAAGCACTGGTGGAACCAATGTCGTTACGGGCAACACAGCTAAACTAACTGTTCCGGTTGCTTACTTTACAATCTCCTATACCTTGCGTCCAGAGATACAGAAAGGGCTCGAATATAGAGCTACAAATGAATATGGGACGTTTACTTACAGTTTAGTTTCCTTACAGCGTTTTCCATGGAAAGACGACGATATCGTAGTTGCCAGATTAAATATTACGAATACCCAATCGGTTGCCTTGTCTATGCCGGAATTAAAGGGAGCTGTTCAGGTAGACAATGAGGACATGTCATCTTCAACGGAACTGTTTATGGATAAGGAAACTTCAACGATTGGACCAGGTAAAAACGCTGAAATCTATGTGTTTGCCAAAATTCCTTATACACAAGAGTTCGATAAACTAAAATTAAATCTTTATTCTATGGTAAAAGAAGAGAAGAGCTCGTTCCTATCAGTTACTACTAACAGCATGATGAACGCTGTAGCTTCTATTGAAACTGGAGGAAGTTATGTTATCTCTGGTAAAGGTAAGAACGCTAAAGTGCAAGAGAACAAAACCATTATTTATGAAGGACTTAACTCCAATCTCGTATACACAGAGCTCCTTTTGAGCAGTGAAGAGAAAAGACAAAGCAAAATGGCTCGCCTCCAAGCTTATTACAAAACGGGAGACGGTCAGCTATTCGAAGCTACAGCCAATCAACCAGATACTTCTGCTACTCCGGGCGGTAAGCAATTAATCACCTTCTGGGCGAAGGTTCCGAAGGCCGTTAATACTTCTGATGTTAGCCTGTTCCTAGGGCCAGGGATTACTGGGAATAAGCTGACGGAACCGGGTCAGGAATCCACTGGATTTATTAATATGGCTTCACTGTCATTAAATCCGGTTACCACTCCACCAGAGAAGAACTTGACGAAGGTGGCAATTTATCCGTATACCATGTCCGTTCTAAGTTCAGAAGGGCGCTCATTGCAAGGCAGTGACTCTATAAATATAGTTATGAATTACAATCTTCTTCGTGATAGCAGCTATGATATGGGTACCTTCACGCATAAACTGGTCCTGAAAATGACGGACCCATATGGTCTTTCTCAGGAACGAAGCTTGAACATCGGTACTGATATTCTTGAAGGGACCAACAACTCGTATACAGCAAGCTTTAGCAATAATATGTATAAGAATTTGTCAGGAGGTACCTACCGGATCACGCTGTACGATGAATTCCAAGGCGAACGGATCGAGCTGGCTAGTCAAGCTTATAACATCAAGATTGATAGAGCAGTTGTAACTGAGAAATAGCATTTCATATCTATTATTGTACGAAGAGGAGCAGCTCCAATGTTGCGAGTGGAAAATGTAACGCATTCTTATAAAAACGGTAATGAAACTACAGCAGTGCTTCATCAAATTGACTTTTCTGTGAAAGAGGGGGAGATGGTAGCACTGCTGGGGAGCTCGGGTTCCGGTAAGTCAACGATGCTGAATCTGATGGCAGGACTAATGAAGCCTACTGAAGGCCATATTTATATTGCCGATCAAGATATCGTGAAGATGAGTGAGAATAAGCTATCGGAATTTCGCAGAAAAAATATCGGGTTTATCTTTCAAGCGTATGAGCTGATTACTAGCATGACAGTCCGTGAAAATGTAGAGCTGCCGCTGGTTTTTCAATCCGTTGCACCCTCTATACGTAAACAAAAAGCTTTAGAATTGTTGGAAGGGGTCGGCATTCCTGATAAAGCCGACTTGTTCCCTTCCCAGCTGTCTGGCGGACAGCAGCAGCGTGTCAGTATTGCGCGCTCCTTAATTACGGAACCGTCTGTTATTTTTGCAGATGAACCAACCGGAAACCTAGATTCGAAGACAGAAGAAGAAATTATCAATATCCTGCTTAACCTGAACAAGAAGATGAAGACCACCTTCATAGTTGTAACTCACGAGCTAAAAGTCGCGGAGCAAATGCAGCGGATATTCACGCTTCGGGACGGATATATGATTACTGAAAACCAAACTTCTTCGGATACTGAACTCGAAGGGGGTATACTCATTGAGGATTAGTGATATTTCCCGCTTGGCTTGGGAACAGGTCAAACGGCGGAAAGTTGTCACAGGTCTTTGTATGGCTGGCATATCCATTGGATGTGCTGCAATCATAGTTGCATTAAGTATAGGAGACTCCGCACAGAGCTACACGGAGCGGGAAATCAACCGCAATTTCAAAATGGATGAAATTACGGTGTCGCCCAACGGAGGTATACCCTCCCAAGGAGGAGGCAGCGGTGGCAGCGGATCGTCTGCGGCCAATGAAAAGCTTGATCCCGGCAGGCTGACGGCGCAAAAGCTGGAGATTATTAAAGGCTTGCGGCATGTAACTGCAGCAGCTCCCTTTCAAGAGCTAGGGTACATACAGATGTTGACTATCGATAATAAAATAACAGATGTACAGCTTATTGGAACCGATCTACGCCTGTTAACGAAATATGATAAGAAATTCAAACAAGGCGGGGCTTCTGATTTAGTGGGAATGGCTGTACTGAACTATGGTGCAACCGTTGGACTGATTGATAACGAAACTCGGCAGCGGCTTTTTGAACAACTGAGTACAGATCCATATAACAATAAGTTGATGGAACAGTACAACAGCTTAAGTATGCTTCCAACAGATATGTACAAGCAACAGGTTCAATTACAATCTTTTGATCCCGCCTCTCAAACCGGAGGGATGTTAGTTAGCTCACCGATTCAAGTGGTGGGGATCCTCGACAACCCGAGTGGAACGAACGAGAATATGGCTATGTACGACAAGAAGATCTATGTGTCACTAGAGACTGGCGAGCGGCTTGTAGAACAAATGAAGCTATCGAGTGGAACCGCTGGGCAAAAGGGTGTCTATAACTCAGCGATTGTAAAGGTAGACAGCACTGAGAATATCGTGGAACTAGAGAAGCTTATTCAGAAACTTACACTAACGACAAGCACGAATTTGTATCAAAAAGAGGCACTCGCTGATACCTTCAGCATGGTCAAGAAAGCGGCTCTCGGTGTAGGTGTATTTATTCTAATTATTGCTTCGATCTCCATTATCGTTGCGATGACTATGTCCACTCATCAACGACGGCGGCAGATCGGTATCATGAAAGTGCTGGGCGCCAATATGGGCCAGATCCGCAATATGTTCATTACAGAAGCGGCATTGCTCGGGATGTTGGGCGGATTGCTTGGTATAGTCTTTTCATACTTGATTGTATTAGGAATTAATAAGCTCATCGGTACCTCTTCAGGAATGGGTGGAGGCGAGCCTTTGGTGATTTATATTCCTCTGATGACTCTCCCGGTAGGGATCGCATTTGCGGTAATGACAGGGGTATTATCAGGTATTTATCCGGCGATCAGTGCATCCAGAACGAATGCACTCACGGCGATTAAACGGGATTAGCTATTTTTAAGTTGAAAGGAAGCCAAAGTGATGAAGAGGAGAATCAAGTGGATAGTATTGGTACTGATTATAATTGCAGCAGGTTATTTTCTATACAATAAGATGTATAAGCCTGAAGCGCAGTTAGAGCCTGTTGAACCCCCACAAGCAATAACTTTTGAGGTCACACAGGAGACCATTACCAATTCCATACAGGTTAAAGGTAATTCTAATTATGAGAAAGAAACGCTTGTTTATGCTCCATATGCTTCAAAGGTGACAAAGTGGAAGGTTGAGAACGGTGGACAAGTCAAAAAAGGCGATTTACTGTTTACTCTCGATCAGGAAGCCTTAAAGAATGAGATTGCTACACAAGAGGCGACTATCCGAAAAGCAAAGCTGGAAGCAGAGCTGAATGAATTTGTGAGCCAGCAAGATGAGGAGAATGCAGCCCTTGGTGCGACTGAAGCAGAACGGATTAAAGCACTCACAGCCCAAGAAGCAACACGGCTAGGGGACGAGCTTAATCAGGTCAATGCCGAAATACAGGCACGCGAATTAACAGAGAAAAAAGCCAAACTCAAAACAGCACTTTATTATGCTCCGGCATCCGGCATTTTCTTATTTGACAGTGCAAGCGAAATTCCGCAAACAGTGACAGATAATCAATATATCGGAAAAATAGTAGATATGAACAAGCTTGAATTCATTGCTCTTGTAGGTGAACAAGACGTCTTCCGTATAAAGACAGGCATGAAGGTCGACGTAAAAATGACAGCTATAAAAGATTTGAAGTTATCTGGAGAAGTTACGAAGGTAGCGAAATTTGCAAAGACTGCTTCAGGTCAGAATGCCACTACCAGTTCAGTTCCTCAATTCGAAGTGGTGATCACGCTGCAGCCTGACGAGCATTTGATCGGTGGCTTAAGCTTAAACGGAGAAATTGAAACAGTTCGCAAAGAAAATGCCACCGTTGTATCCAGCATAGCTGTAATGCATGAAGGAGACCTCTCCTACGTTATGCTGGATAAAGGGGACGGGCAATATGAACGAAAAGATATCGAAGTGGGTCTGGAAACAACGGACAAAACAGAGGTTCTCTCTGGGTTGAAGGTTGGAGATGTTGTTGTTCTTCAGTAAAAATGACTAACGCTTGATTTACTTCTCAATCGTTTGACGCCAAACGTTAATATCTTTATTAAGATCGGTAAGATCAGGAACCGGGATTTGCTCATCGGAAAGGTTATATTTGGCTTTTAAGGCTAAGATCCGATAGACGCTTTCATCAATCCGTGTTTCTTGAATCTTACCGTTTTTTACGTTTTGCAGGAGGGAGTCCATGACCCGTTTTTCATTATCATAGCCATGAGCGACAAGGAGAATATCACTACCTGCATTCACAGTATCTACAGCTGCAGCAGCCAGATCGTAGTTCTTCATGATGGCTCCCATGGTTAGATCATCTGTAATTACGATTCCTTGGTAGCCCATTTCATCTCGAAGCTGTTCACCAATAATGGTACGCGATAAGGATGCGGGTTTGTCTGGATCTAATTTTGGAAACAAAATATGAGCGACCATTACGGCGTCCGTCCCCTCTTTAATGGCTGCTTGGAAGGGGAGCCATTCTAATTCGGCTAGCTGACCGGCTGTTTTATTCACAATCGGCAGAGCCAGATGGGAGTCGACAGAGGTATCTCCGTGTCCTGGGAAATGTTTGACAACAGGAACGACGCCTTCACTCTCAATTCCCTTCATTTCGGCAATCCCTAGTTGAATGACTTGGCCAGCAGCATTACCGAACGAACGATCTCCGATGACTGGATTATCTGGATTGCTATTGATATCGAGAACGGGAGCAAAGTTCATATTAAATCCGGCTGAACGTACTTCTCTTGCGAGCAGCTTTCCCATTTTCTCGGCAGCAGCAGCGTCATTACTTGCACCCACTGTTCCGTTAGAAGGGAATGTAGCATATTCTTTAGGCATCCGGCTGACTTTTCCACCCTCTTGATCCACACTCATGAATAGTGGGGCAGGGTTGCCAGTGTTACTCTTTTTCATAGAATTGATAAGACTGATCATCCCTTTCAGGCTTTTAATATTGTCCTTATAGAGGATGATTCCACCGATTTTGTCTTCGGTAATCATCTTTTTAGCTTGCTCATCAAGGACAGTTCCATCAATTCCAACTAGGAGCATTTGTCCGATTTTTTCTTCCAAAGTCATCCCAGCAACCTGAAGAGCAATTGGATCGCTGATTGCTGAGGGGGGGGGAGCCAAGCTAGCGGTTGGTGAAGGTGTGGATTGGAAGGTCGGTGTAGCGGTAGCTTCAGATTGTGAATTATTGCTGCTATTGGAACAGCCAGCTATGAGGAACAGTGACACCATAGCTGCAATAATGAAGAGTGTACCGGAAATCTTAGGCTTTAGGCTGTGACGGGTCAATCTAATCATCTGAATAGTCGTCCTTTCGTTAGCTAAATTAGATATTGGGAGAGGAATCCTTGCTGACTTAGAAGCACGGTGATAAGATAAACTTAAATATTTACATATTAAATTTGAATAATGAGGTGACGGTCCAATGAAAGATGGATTAGTACAAGCACTTAATGAACAGATGAATTTCGAGTTTTATTCCGCTCATGTTTATCTAGCGATGGCTGCTTATTGTTCCGGCGAAAGTCTGGATGGATTTGCAAACTTTTTTCTAATTCAAGCCGAAGAAGAACGGTTCCATGCCATGAAGATTTATAAGTTCCTTAACGATCGGGATAACCGTGCTACGCTAGAAGCACTACCAGAGCCGAAGAACGAATATAACTCGATGTTAGATGCTTTTGAACATGCCTTCGCGCATGAACAACAGAACACTAAACGGTTCTATCATTTGGCTGATCTTGCTCTGGATGAGCGTGAACATGCGACGATTTATTTCTTGAAATGGTTTATAGACGAGCAAGTAGAAGAAGAAGCACTCTTTAGCAACATCATCAGTAAACTGAAACGAATTGATAAAGATAGCAACGCCTTCTACATGCTGGATGCCGAGTTTGCTGCACGTACTTTTACAGCTCCGGCTGAATAAGTTATTGAAGCCCAAAAGCCTGAGAAATCAGGCTTTTTTATTTTATAGATGCAGGAAGTTTAATGGCGAGCAGCTTATTATCCGTTCGAATCATCAGCATCCCTCCAGTTTTAAGGGAAGGGGCAAAGTTACGAGAGCCTGTGTTCACAGTGAAAATAGGCTTCAGAGTTAACATGTCATAAGCGTGAAATAGGCCATCAGATTGTCCACTATAAACCACGTTTCCGAACAGATCCGTCTGTACCACTGGATTCTCTCCAATATTGAGGTCGACAAGCTGTCCAGTTCCTAGCTTAAGTGCGGATAAAGTACCTTTATCTTGATTTTGAAATAACATTCTTTGTTGATAAACTTGGTTCAGTGGAGAGTCTTTTTCTTTAACCATCGAGGTCCAGGTTTGCACCGGCTTACCCTCTGCAGAATAATTCCAGAAATCATATTTCACAAACTTACTACCCTGAAAGATATAAAAGTCTTTTCCATCCAAAAACGCGTTTCCATTCATCCCATTATAAGTGTACACACCATCCTTATTCTCGGTATCTGTCCATTTATATAAACGTTCTCCTTTTAATTCTCCCGTCTTTATGTTGAACACGGATACTTTGACTTTACGATTTACCGGGTCATCATCCATCATAAATGTATTCGTAATGGAGTAGAGAAGTCCATCCTTCACTGCTAACGGCATCCATTGCCGGGTCTGGTCCCATAGTTTTTTTCCTGTCAGACTGTCATAGGCGGCTAGTCCAGCAGTTGTTAAGGCCCCTTGAGACAGATAGCTGCGAATAACGACCCCATCTGTTTCCATGAGATCTGATAAGCCTGTAAAGTTATTACTTTTTTCTACAGCCTTCCATTTGATCTTTCCGGTTACGGCGTCAACTGCTGCTAATTGTTCCTCTTGTGTAACATAAATAGTAGATCCTAAACGCTGTATATTTGTAGCTTTGGGGAGTGTTATGGAAGCCGACCATGCTTTTTTACCTGCCTCACTAACGGCATATAGGGAGCCGCTTTGGGTCAGACCGTAGATAAATCCATTACTGTATGTGAATAGCGGCGCTAATCCACTTCCGAACTCCCATAATTTTTTGCCTGTTGCCGCATTCATTGCGGTTAATTTTTCATTGCGCTGCAACGCAAAGATCTTCCCGTTTTCCGCGAGTGCTGTAATGTCCTGTCCGGTGATTCTGTCTTTTTTTAAAATGGCGAGTTGTGCTGACCAAACAGGTTTTAGGATCGGGGCTGTGACTTCACTGTAATAAGTGTTACTTAGGCTTACAACTGCTTTTTCTGCGGAAATGACTGACGTTGATCCACTGTTTGTTATTGGAATTAAAATACTCCCTATAGCTAAACATGTAACAATTTTCTTCGGCAAAGACTGAATCATCACTCCACGCTCCTTTAAATTTGTCATTACTATAATTAGACAATAAAAATAGCAAAAAGTTACTATTCCAGAAGAATGGAAGCAAAGTTGAACGGGGGCAAACTATGTTACGTTCTGCAAAACAGTTACGACCTTGCAACTCTATTTGACAGAGGGAACTATTACGCCCCGTAGCAACACTGTTTCTCTAGACCCACCCGAATCTCAAAGTGTAGTATAGAACAATACTATTCTTTGGGGGTTCTTTTTTTGGAAACTTATAACGACATTAAACAAGGCGAAAAAGGAGCTTGGCTAAGCATCGTTGCTTATATCTTTTTATCAGCTATCAAGCTGTTCATAGGTACAGTCTCAGGATCTCAAGCGTTGCTTGCAGATGGATTGAATAACAGTACCGATATTATTGCTTCTATCGCGGTACTAATTGGCCTGAAGATTTCCAGAAGACCGCCGGATTCGAACCACAGCTACGGGCATTTTAGAGCGGAGACCGTGGCTTCATTAATTGCTTCATTCATTATGATTGCGGTAGGGCTTCAAGTTTTGTATCAAGCTGTGAACAAGTTTATTCAACCAGCACTGGAAAGTCCTGATCTTATAGCGGCGTGGACGGCAGTGGGGTGTGCTGTAGTTATGATGGCTGTCTATATGTATAATATTAGGCTGGCCCGCGCCATTAACAGTAACGCAATGCGGGCAGTAGCACTGGATAATCGATCAGATGCTATAGTTAGCGTGGGCGCTTTTATCGGAATTGTGGCTTCCTCCTTAGGCGTTCCTTGGCTTGACCCGCTTACAGCTATCATTGTCGGACTAATCATCTGTAAGACGGCATGGGATATCTTTAGCAAGGCTACGCATGATCTAACGGACGGATTTGATGCGGAAGAGCTTGAACAGATGAAAGAAACTGTGGCAGAAATTGATGGCGTACAATCCATAAAAGATATCAAAGCCCGTATCCATGGGAATAACGTATTAGTAGACACAACTGTACTAGTGGATTCTCAGCTAAGTGTGGTGCAGAGCCATGATATTACGGAAGAAATTGAAGAACAGTTAAAAGACCGGCACCAAGTTTCCAATGTACTTGTACATATCGAACCCGTGATGAAGTAGAGATTATTAAATAGGTACCAAATCAGTAGGTGCTATATGTACAGCTAAAGGTTGAATATAGACGCCTGTGATGTTGTTAATAGTTCTTTTATGGAGAAAGGTGGAAAATAAAATTGAAATGTAATTTTCAAGAAACGGAATGGTGATTTCATGATCGCTTGGAAAGATTCATATGATATCGGTGTAGAAAAAATTGACTGCCAGCACAGACAGTTGTTAGCGAAATTGAACGAGTTCTTTGAAGCATGCAGTAATCAGCAAGGAAAAGAAAAGATTGAGGAAACGCTGAAATTCTTGAAAGAATACACGATTGAACATTTCAGTAATGAAGAGCAGCTGATGGAGGAGATCAACTTCCCTGAACTAGCTGAACATCGTCAGACGCATGCTGATTTCGTGAAGGCAGTTCTCGAATTGGAAGAAACGGTCAAAACAAAGGGAGTGTCCGTACTCTCAACCATCAAGCTTAATCGAACGTTAACAGACTGGCTGATAAATCACATCAATAAATGCGATAAGCTGATTGGTCAATGTATGGCCACACGTGATAAAGCGATATAAGATAAACCTCCAAAGAAGATGCCGAAGGGCATTTTCTTTTTTTAGTTCCGATGTTTTCCGAACACCGCATTGCAGTTTATACTGGGTTAACGGTTTGTGTTATGATTTGAGATAAGAGGTAGAGAAGTAGTTAGGTAAAGGGGAGAGAAACGATGAAAACATTACGAATGTTAGCTTCAGGATTCGCTATGCTGCTCATTCTGGGTCTTGTTAATTTCTACATTGGCTATCACGGTTGGCTGCTTATTGATGAATGGTTTTCAGGTGTTTCGTCAGCAGTATTCTGGACATTATTTATACTCATCGCTTTTGCGTATGTCATTGGAATGATTCCATGGCCAAAATCGGTTAAACCGATCGCCAGATTCTTTAAAGTGATTGGATCGTATTATCTAGCCTGTATGGAATTTGCTATCATTACGTTACCTTTGGCAGACCTATTATACGTGATACTGGGATGGTCGGGAATCGATCGTACCTATTACATCGCAGAAGCGGGCGGGACAATTCTGATATTATTGGCAGTTTTTCTGGTCTGGGGTTCAATCAACGCCTGGAGTACCGTGATCCGCACACATTCCATTCCTATTGATAAATCTATTGGCACCAGCACGCCATTAACGATCGCGGTTGCTTCAGACCTGCACTTAGGGAATATCGTGGGCAATCGTCATCTCAAAAAAATGGTGTCACAAATGAACGCTATGCAACCCGATGTGATTTTGCTGGCTGGAGATGTCTTGGATGACAGCATTGAACCTTTTATCCGCAATAGTATGAGTGAACAGATTAAACAGTTAAAAGCTCGTTATGGTGTCTACGCAGTACTGGGCAATCACGAATATTATGGTGGATCAATTAAGGAATATACCGATTTGATGAGTAGTATTGGGATCAAGGTCCTGCAAGATGAGGTTGAAGAAGTCGCAGGAACCTATATTGTAGGCCGAAAAGATAAGACAGCCGAGGCGATGGAAGCCGGTGGCAGACAAAGTGTAAGCTCCTTGCTCGAAGGACTTGATCTTACACGTCCTGTGATTATGATGGATCATCAGCCTACAGGCTTCGACGTAGCCGCTCAAGCTGGGGTAGACGTTCTACTCTCTGGTCATACACACCGAGGACAGATTGCTCCAAATCACTGGATCACTAAACGTTTGTTCGAGCTGGACTGGGGATATCTTCGTAAGGACAATTTGCATGTAGTCGTGTCGTCAGGTTATGGAACATGGGGACCCCCAATTCGTTTAGCAAGCCGGTCGGAGATCATTAAGCTGGAGGTTATGCTGGAGGGTTCTAAAAAATACAGTGAAGAGCCTGTTTCCACAAAAACGGTGTTAATCTAAGGTGAGTTTATATTTAGAGGCTGTTTCATCAGCAGATTTATTCTGCTAGGTGAGGCAGCTTCTTTTTTTTGACAACGCATGGGGATTGTAGTATGTTTGAAAAAAGTTAAGGACTTAACTATATTGGAGCTGAATTATAGATTATGGATCATTTACAACAGTTTGTGCTGAATCAGCCATTGCATACCAAAGCATTTTTTACATTAGTTGAAGCTACTGCAAATTTAGTTTCTGTTTCTGAGAAATATTGGCAGTCGAAAGGATTGAACGGAGCAAGAATTCGTATCTTGGTGGAGATCTCTAAACAAGGAGGTGCGATTTTACCTTCTACATTGGCTCAAATTATTGGAGTTACCAAAGCTAATATAAGCATGCTGTTAACACCATTGGAGCGAGATGGATTAATAACCCGTTCGAATGATACCAAGGATGGCAGAAAAAGCGTCATTTCGATTACTAGTGAAGGCCAGCAATTACTTCTGGAGCATCTTCCAGAGAATCGTCAGGCTGTCGCAGAGAGAATGCAGAATCTGAATGATCAGGAGCTGCACCAACTTATCTTTTTATTACAAAAACTCAGTACATTCGAATAACAGAAAGGGTGTTATGTATGTCGATTATGGTTACAGGAGCCACAGGCCAATTAGGCAGCTTAATTATGGAGAACCTTGAGAAGTATGTTCCGGCTAGTCAAGTTATTGCTTGTCTTCGTCAGCGAGAGAAAGCTGCTAATTATTTAGAAAAAGGGTTCGAAGTCCGTTTTGGCGATTATGACCAGTTGGATTCGTTAATTGAAGCTTTTACAGGGGTCACAACATTACTTTTAATCTCCAGCTCTCATATCGATGATAAGATCAGATTAAATCAGCACGCTCAGGTCATTCATGCAGCAAAAAAAGCCGATGTGAAACATCTGCTTTATACTGGATTTGCCTTTCCCCCCAAAGGTCCGATTCCTTCTTATCATGTTCATTTACTAACTGATCAGATGATTCTTGAATCAGGGATAGATTATACGTTTCTGCGTAACGCTTTGTATATAGATTTTGTGGGTGTGCTTGGGTTGAAGGAAGCCATGGAAAGCGGCGAGCTAACCACTTATCCAGGGAACTGGCAGTTTAACTCAGTCACTCGTGAGGATCTCGCTTTAGCTACGGCAAAGGTTCTTACAACGAGTGGACATGAGAACCAAACCTACGAACTAGCCGCACCTAGCGTTTGGGACTTTAACGAATTAGTTGATGTATTATCAGAGTTATCAGGGAAAAGAATTACGTTTCGCGAGGATTCAAGCGTTCAACATTGGATATATTCGTTTCTTGCGAAGATAGACACTGCTTCTACATCAAAAGATCTGGAGAGACTGATGGAGCGGCCGGTTACCACACTTAGAGAGAGTATCAAGCCTTTTGTTTGATCTGACTTTAGTTGTTCTATCGTTATAAAGTTGTTACTATGAGTTCATCCATTATTCAGGGAGTGTAAATGATGAAGAAGATTTTAGTAGCAGATGACGATGTGAATATTCGAACATTATTAAAACATGTACTAACAAGGGAAGGATATCAGGTGATGGAGGCCAGTGATGGCCGAGATGCGATACATAAATTGCAGGACAGTATTGCGGATTTAGCGGTCGTAGATGTAATGATGCCACATGTAGATGGGTTAGAGCTATGTCAGCATATTAGAGAAACGTATGATATTCCGATCATTTTATTGACAGCACGCCAGCAGCTGAGTGATAAAGAGCAAGGTTATTTGCGGGGGACGGATGATTATGTAACGAAGCCTTTTGAGCCTGAAGAGTTGCTATTTCGGATCAAAGCTTTATTCCGCCGCTATTCCATTGCTTCAGATGATCGGATTCGATTAAATTCTCTAGTTATTGATCGCAAAAATTATGAAATAACCGATGGTGATGAGGTTCTGCTGCTGCCGGTAAAAGAGTTTGAGCTTCTGGCTCAATTGGCGCAATATCCAGGCAGGTTATATACACGTAGTGAGTTAATTGAACTGGTATGGGGCATGGATTATGAAGGTGATGAGCGAACAGTCGATGTACATATCAAACGTTTGCGTCAGCGCTTCGTAGATTATCAGGAAGATTTTGTGATCCGAACAGTTCGAGGTATTGGCTATAAATTGGAGATGGTTAACGTATGAGATCCTTGTATGTCCGGATGTGTATTGTCTTCTGTTCAGTAATTGTGGTGAGTAGCCTTCTTGGATTTTTGGTGTCTAATATTTACTATCAAGCCCAGATTAAATCTCAGAACGATGCCAAACTTACCGGAATGGCTATCGAGGTTCAACAATTCGCAGAATCACATCCGGAAACGATGGAGGATTATTTGCGGAGTATAGCCAAGCTGGGTTATAAAATCTATTTAACTGATGCTGAAGGGGAATCAAGATTCTACGGTAAGCCCTTTAGAAAAGAAGATTTGGATGAGCAGCAACTAGAGAAGGTTCTGAATGGGCAAATTTATCATGGGGTCGCGGATTTCCCGGACAGTGCATTTATTACCGGATTTTTTGATAATCAACTGCGTAATTCAATTGGCGTTCCTGTAAAAGTAAACAATGAGACGTATGCTTTGTTTATGCGGCCGGATGCTGAAGTACAGTTCGGGGAGCTGCGCGTCTTTTTTGCTGTGATCATTGGGTTCACCGTGTTGTTTAGCTTAGGCTTTGTAATGATTAGCGTACTGCATGTGGTAAGACCTATTACACGTTTGACGACGGCCACTAAACGGATCTCAAAAGGCAGATACGATATCAAATTGAATACGTGGCGGCGTGATGAGATTGGTCAGCTAGCTTCCCATTTTATGATTATGAGCCGGGAGCTGGAACGAACAAATCGGGCACGACAGGAATTTGTGGCCAATGTATCGCATGAAATTGAGTCGCCATTAACATCTATTCAGGGATTTGCCCAAGCTTTAAAAGATTCTACCTTACCTGAGGATGAACGGTTACAGTATCTCAATATTATTGACCAAGAAAGCCATCGTCTTTCATTGCTTAGCAAACAGCTGCTTACCTTGTCTTCACTTGATTATGATCCTAATTCCATACAGAAAAAGTCGACAGACTTGCGTGCACAACTAAGACAGGTCGTACAAATCATGGAATGGAGATTAACGGAGAAACAACTGGCCGTGCGTTTGAATCTTGCTGACATCAGCGTTCTAGGTGATTCAAATCTATTGTTCCAGGTATGGATGAACCTGCTCTCCAACGCCATAAAATACACACCTGCTGAAGGTTCCATTATGATTTCCGCGAAGCTAGTGGAACAGAACTGTATTGTTTCTGTGTCGGATACTGGTGAAGGCATTTCAGCCGAGGAGTTACCATTAATCTTTGATCGTTTCTATAAAGTAGATCGAGCACGAACGCATGAAACACATAGCAGCGGACTTGGACTTGCGATTTCTCAAAAAATCGTAGAAGCGCATAACGGAACCATTGAAGTAACCAGTACTTTGGGTGAAGGGACTACCTTTACAGTTACACTTCCGCTTTTGTAATTCATTATTCATACTCCGTTCATTTTCATCTTCTAAACTGTGACTATACAGATTAGAAGGAGTGGTAATATGTTTTTAGCCTTAAGGGAAATGCGACATTCTAAAGCCAGATACCTATTAATTATGGTTATCATGTTATTGGTTTCCTTTCTTGTACTTTTCGTCACGGGACTAGCCAGAGGATTAGCGTATGCAAATATCTCTGCAGTAGAGAACATGCCGGCGAATTATTTTGTAGTACAAGGTGATGCGGATCAGACCTTTAGACGTTCTCAGTTAACAGATACGGAGCTCCAGAATGTACGTTCAGTAGTTGGAGACAATAATGCGTCTTCACTTGCAATGCAGATGAGCACTGTCACTGCTAATGATGCAGACGTTAAAGCAGATATTACTTTTTTTGCAGTAGATATGAATGGGTTATTAGCCCCTAAAGTAGCTGAAGGTGACAAGATTACTAATGAGACAAACGGTAAAGTCCTTGTTGATCGTGACCTCGAACAGTCAGGAATCAAACTTGGCAGTATTATTCGTGATCAGGCAACCGGGATGGAATTTACTGTTGCAGGTTTTGTTGAGGATAGCTCATACAGCCATACCCCAGTAGTTTATATCAACAATCAGGATTGGCAAGCTATGAAGCAGGGGGTTAACCAAGGAGAAGAAACCTCTTCGTCGGTACCGTTTAATGTGATTGCCCTGAATGCGAATGCTGATCAAGTAGATAAGATTTCAACGAATGTAAAAGATGTAGAGGTCATTACGCAAAAAGTAGCTATATCCAATATTCCGGGCTACTCGGCAGAGCAGGGTTCACTGCTAATGATGATTGTTTTCCTGTTTGTGATCGCAGCGTTTGTTCTGGCGGTATTCTTCTATGTCATTACGATTCAGAAAACAAGTCAGTTTGGTATTCTGAAGGCGATGGGTACTAAAATGTCTTACTTGGCTTGGAGCGTGGTAGGGCAGGTCATGATTTTAGCTATATCAAGTCTTTGCATTAGCTTACTGCTTACCTTTGGGATGAATAAGGTCCTGCCAGATTCGATGCCATTCCAACTAGAGCCTTCCACCATTCTTTTAACCAGCTGTTTATTCGTTGGGATGTCTCTTTTAGGATCACTAATTTCTGTCGCTAAAGTGGCAAAAGTAGATGCATTAGAAGCTATTGGGAGGGCTGGAGCATGAGTGCAAAACTAATTATGAAGCAAGTAACCAAAAACTACGGTGATGGCGACACAACGGTGTCTGTGCTGAACAATTTGAATCTGATCGTTAATGAAGGGGAATTCGTTGCTGTCCTTGGACCTTCGGGAACAGGGAAAAGTACATTCCTTTCAGCGGCTGGTGCGCTTCTAACACCTACTAGCGGTGAGATTTTTATAGATGGAGAATCACTTACAGATAAAAGTAAAAGTGAGCTGACAGAGCTCCGTTTAGAGAAGATAGGCTTTATGTTCCAAAGCGCTCAACTATTGCCTTATTTGAAGGTAGAGGAGCAACTCCTTTTTGTAGCTAAGCAGGGGAAAATGAGTGCTAAGGAAGCGAAGGAACGGGCTGCCGATTTGATGAAACGATTGGATATCTGGAAACGGCGTAATCACTATCCGGAGCAGCTATCCGGTGGGGAGAAGCAGCGTGTAGCTATCGCTAGAGCATGGATGAATAAACCAGCGATTCTCTTTGCAGATGAGCCGACAGCCAGTCTGGACTTCAAACGCGGAAGAGAAGTTGTACGCATGATCGCTGATGAGGTGAAGAGTGAGGGGAAAGCAGCGGTAATGGTCACTCATGATGAACGGATGCTCGAATGGTGTGACCGCGTTCTGCATCTGGAAGACGGGCATTTGGTTGAACATCAAGTATAATTTCATAGTGTGGAAGAAAAAAAGCTATTTGTCTTTTCTAAAGACAAGTAGCTTTTTTATAAAGACATCGGTAGCTAAGGAAGAAGAACATTCTTGATGTCGGATGATCGAGAATTGCCTTTCCAGATGATGTTGCCTGATTGGCAGCTCCTTGATCTCACCACTTTCCAGTTCCTTCCGTACAATCCATCTGGAGAGCATGGCGATTCCGAGACCGGAGGCCACAGCTTCTTTAACACCTTGAGAGCTGTTGAAGACATAGGATCTTTTAACAGAAATATCTTCCTCCTGTAGGAAATGATCGCTGAAAGCTCGTGTGCCCGAGCCATGCTCGCGAAGCACCCAAACCTGATCCTGCAACATGCTCTGCTCCACAGAAATCGCTTTTGACAGAGGGTGGGTAGCAGGGGCGACCATAATCATCTCGTCTTTCATATAAGGAGTGACGTTGAGATCATTCTCATGGACCTCGCCTTCAATAAACCCTATGTCCAGTTCGTTGGATTTAACTCCTCCAATAATCTCCTCAGTATTGCCTATCGTCACTTGCAGCTTGACCTGCGGATATTGATTGGCAAAATCAGCAAGTCTTGCCGGCAAAATATATTCACCAATAGTAAAACTAGCGCCGATATGTATACTCCCAGTGACTTCGTCCTGAAGCATATGGATTTCCTGACTTGCTTCATCGAAATGAGCCAATATTTGTTTGGCGTGTTTATAAAGAATACTACCGGCTTCTGTTAATCTAACCTGTTTAGAAGAACGATGCAGGAGTTTAGCACCGAGCTCATTCTCAAGATTCCGGATATGCAGACTGACACCGGGTTGAGATAAATTCAGCGCTTCTCCTGCTTTGGAAAAATGACTCAGTTCAGCTACAGTAACGAATACGCGTAATGGATCTACAATCATTTTAATCCCTCATTAGATTAGTCTATACTCCCGAATAAGCCAAGAATCCACCGTCAACGGGGACGGTAACTCCGGTCACAAAGCTGGACATTGCTTCATCTGCTAACCAGAGTAGTGTGCCAAGCAGATCCTCCGGCTGTCCAAAGCGGCGCATTGGAGTATGAGAGATGATTTTTTGGGAACGGTCTGTAAGCTCGCCATCTTCACGAACCAACAGCTTCTCATTTTGTTTAGTAAGGAAAAAGCCAGGGGCAATGGCATTCACACGTATACCAGACTCAGCGAAATGAACGGAGAGCCACTGGGTGAGATTATTAATTCCTGCTTTGGCAGCGCTGTAGGCAGGTACTTTGGTCATTGGAGAAGGTGCGCTCATGGATGAAATATTAATAACAGATGTGCCCGTTCTGCCGAGCATCTGCTTGGCAAAAACTTGGGTTGGGATCAATGTTCCAATCAGATTAAGGTCCATCACGTTGCGAAATCCATCTACACTAAGGTCAAAAAAAGTGAATATGTCCGGGTTCTCCAGGTCATCATTTTTGAAAATCTCTTGGGTCGTATTTGCTGAGGAATCATTTCCTCCAGCTCCGTTAATTAATAGATCGCAAGGACCCCAGTGATTCTTAACAGCTTCTGCGGCTTTCATAACACTCTGTTGATCTGTAATATCACAGGAGAGTGAAATTGCTTGACCGCCTGCGGCAGTAATTTCAGCGGCAACCAAATCTCCCTTAGCTGCGGTACGGTTTAGAATCGCGACTTTAGCTCCTTGTCGACCTAACTCTAGCGCCATAACCCGGCATAATACACCGGCTCCTCCGGTAATCACAGCGATTTTTCCTTCTAATGTTGGATGCAAAGTTAATTCTAGCATAACCATTGAGCCTCCCTAAAAGTCCTGAGTGTGATTAAAGTTCCTTATCAAGTACGAACTAATCCCTGTTTGGATTGCCCATCGTTCACAGGTTTCTACAAGCTGTCTGCCAATTCCTTCTCCGCGGCAAGTCTGATCAACAACAAGACCTCCGATTTCAACAAATGAAGGAGACTCAAGCAAAATTCGAACGGTCGCATGTATCCATCCTACCAATCGGTGATCTGATTCAGCTACATATACAGCATGATCTCTATGGGTTCCAATTTCTTGTAGTCGTTCTCCTAATTGTTCCAACACATAGATCCGGACATTCCCTAATAAATTTACTTAGTGCTGTTACGATAGGCAGAAGGGGAGATTCCTATTGTCTTTTTGAAATATTTAGAGAAATGGGCTAATTCCATACTTACTTGCTCCGCGATATCTGAAATGCTGAAATTGCTATAAGAAAGCTGTCTTTTAGCATGCTCCATTCTTTTCAATTGTACATAATGCATGGGGGGAACCCCTATAAATTTCTTGAAGTAGGGGATGAAATAGTTCGGATGTAAGTGGACAATTTCTGCTAACTCTTCTATTTCTATGGGTTTATCCAGCCGCTCATCAATATATTGAAGAACATAGGCGAGCTTTCCTTGATCCCCCGTATGTATAAATTCTTGCATAAAGTCTGTTTTGATATTCTCGTTCGATTCAAGGCAAGTAGCAATTAGATTGAGGACGTTCGCCTGAGTACGCAGAATGGACAATACATCATCTTTTTGAAACTGTTCGATCATTTCTGTGAAAATAACCCGTACGGAATCTGGGTCGGGCGCATCACAGATAAACAGTTTGTTTGCCGAATGGAATAAGGGCCACTCCCCAATATCAGCATCAAAATGGCAGAAATAGCGTGTATAGGGATCATTCATTGACGTTTCTGTAGTTTGAGTGCTTCCTGCGGGCATGATCATTAGCTGACCTGCTCTCGGATAATAAGTAACACCGTTAATGATAACTTTTCCCTCACCGCGGTCAATAAAATACAGCCGATTAAATGTTGGGGTTTCCAGCGTACGATTCCACCCGCTATATCCGCTTCTAAGTTGGGCATGGGTCACTTTTACGGTAAGATTCTGGAGGAATCTGCCGGTAAGGTTACCTGGATTATTCATCATCTAGCTCCTCTATGACTTGATTATCCTTATTATAACGAATTTATTTAACTAAATCATCTTATTATTATGCAAATAATGCTTAATTTCGATCATGTTCATGTCTATTAATTAAGTATATTCTCATAACATAACCTCAAATAGGGAAGTGATCTGATTGAATAAAGTACGGTATGGCATTATTGGAATTGGGAATATGGGGAGTGCACATGCACAAAGTCTGTTGAATCATATTAAAGATGCTGAGCTTGCAGCTGTATGTGATGTAAGGGAAGAACGTTTGAAATGGGCAGAAGAGCATTTACCGGAAAGTGTACAGAAATTTGCAACACCCCAAGAGTTATATGAGTCTCATCTCATAGATGCAGTATTAATCTGTACTCCACATTATGATCATCCAACTTTAGCTATCGAGGCTTTTCAATATGGTTATCATGTATTGGTAGAGAAACCGGCTGGGGTCTATACCAAAGCTGTTAAGCAGATGAACGAAGCTGCAGCAAAGTCTGATCGCAAATTCGGAATCATGTATAACCAGCGGACGAATCCTTTATATCAAAAGCTTAGGGATCTCATAAAGTCTGGTGAACTAGGCGAAATCCGCCGCACAAATTGGATCATCACCAACTGGTACAGATCACAAAGTTACTATAATTCCGGTGGTTGGCGGGCTACATGGGCAGGCGAAGGTGGTGGGGTGCTGCTGAATCAAGATCCTCATCAACTAGATTTATGGCAGTGGACGACAGGTATGATGCCTAAGCGGATCAGAGCATTTTGTCATTTTGGTAAATACCGCAATATTGAGGTTGAAGATGATGTAACCGCTTATGTGGAATATGAAAATGGTGCGACAGGGCTTTTTATCACCACAACAGGTGAAGCACCGGGAACTAACCGTTTCGAAATTACTGGCGATCAAGGAAAAATCGTAGTGGAAGACGGGAAGCTAACCTTTTGGCGTCTACGCACGCCGGAGCCGCAATTCAATGCAGAGTTTACGGGAGGATTCGGCAGCCCAGAGTGTTGGAAATGTGAGATTCCTGTAGAAGAAGGTGGCGGTGAACAGCATAAAGGAATTTTGCGGAACTTTACGAATGCCATTCTACACGATGAGAAATTGTTAGCTCCGGGTGAGGAAGGTATTCACGGTCTAACGTTATCTAATGGAATGTATTTATCGGCTTGGACCGACGATTGGGTGGAGTTACCGATTGATGAAGATTTATTTTATGAGAAGCTCATGGAAAAGGTAGAGAATTCTAACTTCAACAAAGAAACCACAGTCGCCCAAACCTTTGATGTTAAGGGAACTCATTAAATTCTAATCAGAGAGGAAAGATCCTATGAATCGTTCAACCATTGCTGCTCAAATGTACACATTACGTGATTTTACTAAAACTGCGGAGGATTTAAGATCCACTTTTCAAAAGGTATCTGCTATGGGTTATGAAGCTATTCAGATTTCAGCCATCGGGCCGATCGATCCGAAACTCGTAAAAGAGTATGCGGATGAATCAGGTCTGGCAATATGTGCAACCCATGTGTCATGGGATCGCCTAACGAACGATTTGGATGCTTTAGCCGCTGAACATAAGCTGTGGAACTGCAAAAATATTGGACTAGGAAGTTTACCGGAAATATTCCGTACGGGACAAGAAGGTTACCGTGAATTCGCAAAGCTGATGTCGGACATTGCAGTTACTTTAAAAGATCAACATGATCTGCAATTTGTTTATCATAATCACGATTTTGAATTTGAACGCTTTGATGGAATGACTGGCATGGAAATTCTGCTCACCGAGTCTGATCCTGCCGTTGGTTTTGAGCTGGATTTATATTGGGTTCAAGCAGGCGGAGGGAGTCCGGCTGAATGGATACGCAAAGTTGCAGGCAGAATGCAGGTAGTTCATTTAAAAGATATGGCGATCGTTAATAGAAAACAGATCTTTGCTGAAATCGGTGAAGGGAATATGAACTATAAAGAAATTATCAATGTTTGTCGCGAAACAGGTGTTGAATGGTTCGTAGTGGAGCAGGATGTTTGCCGTCGTGATCCTTTTGAAAGCTTGGAGATCAGTCTGCGTTATCTTCTTAATACGTTATAGAATGGAGTAATACTGATTAGGAGGGGTTTTATGAATCGGAAAAATGGGATGACCTATGCACCAACATATGAATCCAAACCAGTAGTGAAGCCGGGTGAATTCATCATTGCCGCTATTGCCCTAGATCACGGTCATATTTACGGGATGTGTAACGGACTGGTTGAAGCAGGGGCAGAGCTGAAATGGGTATATGATCCGGATGAGGAAAAGGTCAGAAATTTTATTAGTAAATATCCCGGTGTCAAAGCTGCTGGATCTGTGGAAGAAGTTCTGGAAGATCCCGAAGTGCGATTAATAGCAGCGGCAGCAATTCCATCTGAACGCGGACCTTTAGGCAATCGAGTAATGGCTCACGGGAAGGACTATTTTACGGATAAAGCACCCTTTACAACCCTGGAACAGCTTGAATCCGCTAGAGCAGTGGCAGCAGCAACTAATAAGAAATATATGGTCTACTACAGTGAACGCCTTCACGTTGAAAGCGCTATCTATGCTGGGCGGCTGATTCAGCAAGGAGCTATCGGCCGTGTCCTGCAAGTCATTGGATTAGGGCCACATCGTCTAAATGCTCCTAACCGGCCGGAATGGTTTTTCCAAAGGGAGAAATATGGTGGGATTTTGTGTGACATAGGCAGTCATCAAATAGAACAATTTTTGTATTATGCAGATTGTCAGGATGCTTCGGTTATTCATAGTAAAGTGGCCAATTACAACCATCCGACTTATCCCGAATTAGAGGATTTTGGTGATGCTACTCTTGTAGGTGACAATGGGGCAACACAATATTTTCGCGTGGATTGGTTTACGCCTGATGGGCTGGGCACATGGGGAGACGGGCGCACGATGATTATGGGTACTGAAGGATATATTGAACTGCGTAAATATACTGATATGGGTCGTTCAAATACACCGGATCATGTGTACTGGGTCAATGGGGAAGGGGAACATTATGAGCATGTAGCTGGGAAGGTTGGTTTTCCTTTCTTTGGTGAGCTAATCCTTGACTGTCTGAATCGGACAGAGCTGGCGATGACACAGAGCCATGTGTTCAAAGCTGCCGAGCTATGTCTGAAGGCTCAAGAACAAGCGATCAATCTAACCCCGGCAATACTCAGATAACGATTGAATGATGAACGGAGGGTAATATAGATGAAAGAACTTGGAGCAGCCATTATTGGATGCGGAGCCATTTTCCCTCTACATGCAAAAACATTAACAGGCATCGATGGTGTGAGCCTACTTGCAGTTGCAGATATTGATGCTGACAAAGCATTACATGCGGCTAAAGAATATGACTGCCAAGCTACTAATGATTATAGAGAAATTTTAAAGGATGACCGTATTCATGTTGTACATCTCTGTACGCCTCATTATTTACATGCAGAAATGGCTACGGAGTTGTTACAAGCAGGAAAACATGTCCTTACCGAAAAGCCTATGGCGGCAGATCTTCCTTCAGCCAGACGAATACTTGAAGCCGCACAGCAAAGCACAGGTCAGCTTGGTGTGGTGTTTCAGAACCGTTATAATGATGCCTCCATATATATTAAGCAGGTCATTGATTCAGGAATATATGGGAAGCTGCTCTGCATGAAAGGAATCGTGACCTGGCACCGCAGCGAAAGTTATTATAGCGATAGTGACTGGAGAGGACGCTGGTCTACGGAAGGTGGAGGTCTGCTAATTAACCAAACCATTCATACACTGGATTTACTTCAGTGGTTTGGTGGAGAGGTGGCATCGGTGAAAGGCAGTATTACCACGGATGTGCTAAATGGGGTCATAGAGGTAGAAGATACCGCCCATGCCTGCATCGATTTCACTAGTAATGTCAGAGGGCTCTTTTATGGTACAAATACCTATCTGGAGAATTCTCCAGTGGAGCTGGAGCTAGTTTTTGAAGAAGGTACTATCAACCTCCGCAGAGATCATTTATATCTTTGGAAGGATGGAAAGGAAACCTTGCTGTGTGAGCCTAGATTTAGTGCTACGGAAGGTAAATCCTATTGGGGTACCGGGCATAAGAGACTGATTGAGGACTTCTATGAGCATGTCGCCAGGGGTCAAAAGTTTTGGTTGGATGGTGCTGAAGGGATAAAAGCGCTGGAGTTGGTGGCGGGGATTTATAGTTCATCGCAAAAGGCTGAATAAATAATAAATAAGCTGTATCAAAAGTAGATTACTCTACGAATGATACAGCTTATTGTATTTTTTAATGTGAATCACTTATTCTCAATCCTCAAACGGAACTCTAAATAATCTATAACCTACCTTTTTAGCTTGTCCATGGGGTTGATTTATGTAATTATGTTCTTGGGTAAGTAATTCGTAGATTTACAATAAATATAAAATGATGATTAACGGCAGGTAGGAGGGGTTAGGAATGAGTGTTACATGGAAACGAAGGATTCTGATCAATGATCCTATTTCACTAGATCCAGTTCAGATTCAGCAAGACTTGTACAGCGGCAACCAAGTGATTGTTCAGTTCTCTGATCCATCGACCTATGGCTCGATTCTGGATGAAGTAAATGAGCTTTGCGCGCGTTTTGATGAAAATTTTGGAGTGCGTTTTTATGGCCATTATTCTGTATCCTTTGATTGTGAGACACTCCTGCAGATTCCAAATGTTAAAATGCTGCTGCTGAATTGTCTTCGCCAGGCACATAACACGAACGTATTGGCTAAGCTGAATAACCTGTATAGTCTGAGCGTGGGTATTTATGAGCTTGAGAATTCGGAGATTCTGAGTATAGATACGTTGCGGTCTTTAAGCATTTTAAATATTAGTTCGGAGAAAAAGACGCTTAATCTGGAATACCTAAAAGAATTCTCTCGTCTAGAACAGTTGCATGTAATAGGAAAGGTTAAAAACCTTGATGCTATTGGAGATCTGGAGGATCTTACCTATCTCGCGCTGCACTCCATCAGCAACAAACCCTTACATTTTATTAATCGGCTAAAGAAATTGAAAGAACTTCGCATTTTACTTGGAGGCAGAGAACATATTCAGGACATCGAAGAGAATGAGATCGAGAGCCTGGAAATTTGTAGAGTCCGTGGCTTTCATGATCTGAGTAATATTTCGGTTTTTCGTGCGTTAAAAAAGCTTGTGATTGAAGATCAAATCCAGCTACGTGAGATTAACTTTGATTCGCAGATGAGGGCATTGGAAGAGCTAACGATTATGAATTGCAAAACATTGGCTCATTTAACGGGAATGGAGCAAT
Source organism: Paenibacillus sp. FSL H3-0329 (assembly GCF_037963285.1). Classification (NCBI taxonomy): domain Bacteria; kingdom Bacillati; phylum Bacillota; class Bacilli; order Caryophanales; family Paenibacillaceae; genus Paenibacillus; species Paenibacillus sp. FSL H3-0329. The sequence goes on from NZ_CP150150.1 coordinate 3,184,988, forward strand.
TACCTTTTCTGCACAAGCTTCGTATTTTCAAAACGGCGATCGATTTTGATTCATTTATAGAACAAGAGCTTCCAATTGGCTTAACTACATTAGAGTTTGCAACTTTTAAAAGAAAAGTAGATCAGGAAATTCAAAAAACAATAGTAGGGTTGGGATATCAAAACGGAATTGTCTACAATGAGAACAGGGGATGATACAGCTTTTTTTATTCCATAAATCTTGAGGACTTATTTCTATCTTTTTTACAAGCTTTTAAATATTTTATTTTTTTCATATAATAGTAGATATTAAATTTATAAATAATTGTAATACACCATGATAAGGTTATAATTGATACAGAAAAGGTGTGACGCCTAAGAAGGAGCGCCCACATCCTTTCTGCAAAATTCAGGGGATAAGGATGGTAATAATGGGCAAAAGTGCAACTGATACAGACGTCATTTTAATTGGTGCCGGAATCATGAGTGCGACTTTAGGAACACTTTTGAAGGAATTAGTACCGGAATGGAAAATTAAAGTATTTGAAAAGCTTGAAAAAGCAGGGGAAGAAAGCTCTAATGAATGGAATAATGCAGGAACCGGGCATGCGGCGCTCTGTGAGCTTAATTATACTGTTGAAAAGCCAGACGGATCTATAGATATTAGCAAAGCTATTCAGATTAATGAACAGTTTCAGCTTTCGATGCAGTTTTGGTCTTATCTTGTAAATCGTAAGCTGATACATAATCCCCAGGACTTTATTATGCCGTTACCTCATATGAGTTTGGTGCAAGGGGAGAAGGATATAGCTTTTTTAAAGAAAAGATTTGAAGCGCTCTCAAAAAATCCATTATTCCAAGGTATGGAATTTTCTGCTGACTCTAAAAAACTGATGGAATGGATTCCGCTTATTATACAAAATCGTCCAGCGAACGAATCCATTGCGGCTACAAAAATTGACTCTGGAACGGATGTTAACTTTGGTGCTTTAACGCGTATCTTATTTGAGCATTTAAAGAGTAAAAACGTCGATCTCCACTACAAGCATAGTGTCAATAGTATGAAGCGCAACAGTGCTGGCTTATGGGATCTGAAAATCAGAAATGCCAGCGGTAACATTGAACAACATACAGCGAAATTTGTGTTTATTGGTGGCGGGGGAGGAAGCCTGCACTTACTGCAGAAATCAGGTATTCCTGAAGGAAAACATATAGGTGGATTCCCAGTAAGTGGTATTTTTATGGTGTGTAATAATCCGGAAGTTATTGCGCAGCATCATGCCAAAGTATACGGCAAAGCTAAAGTTGGAGCCCCTCCAATGTCCGTACCGCACTTAGACACAAGATTTATCGACAATAAAAAATCACTGCTATTTGGACCATTTGCCGGCTTCTCACCTAAATTCTTAAAAACGGGCTCAATGTTTGATTTAATAACTTCTGTAAAACCGGATAACCTCATAACAATGCTGTCGGCAGGTGCTAAAAATATGTCATTAACAAAATACCTGATCGAACAAGTGCTGTTATCGAAAGAAAAACGTCTGGAAGAACTGAAAGAGTTTATCCCCAATGCCAAAATTGAAGATTGGGATCTTGTTGTAGCTGGTCAGCGTGTGCAAGTTATCAAAGATACAGAAGCTGGCAAAGGCACACTTCAATTTGGTACCGAGGTTATTAGTGCCGCTGATGGTTCGGTCGCAGCACTGTTAGGGGCTTCCCCTGGAGCTTCTACGGCTGTTCACGTGATGCTTGAAGTGCTTAACAAATGTTTCCCTCAATATATAAAAGAATGGGAACCCAAAATAAAAGAAATGATTCCTTCTTATGGCTTGTCACTAATGGATAATCCCGTGCTTCTGCAGAAAATTCACACTACAACAGCAGCTGCACTGGGTTTAGGTGGAAAAGAACATGTTTTTAATCAAAAGGTGTTTTAGTAATAAAAGGGCTGCCGAGAGGCAGCTTTTTTTTCTGCTCAAACCTGAACTATTGACACAAAAGTGTATTACACGTATAGTACATAAATAAGATGTATGAACCACTTAGTACACACACTTAGTATATGGAGTTGGTTGTATGACAGAAGAACAGAAATCAGGCGTCAGCTTTAATATTCGTGAGCCGGTATATATTCAAGTTGTGCGTCATTTCAAGGAACAGATCGCCACAGGGCAAATCGGAGCGGGAGACAAAATTCCTTCACGGCGTGAACTTGCATCAGTAATGAAGATTAATGCGAACACGGCGCAGAAGGCATATAAGGAAATGGAGGAACAGGGTTTGATCGTAACAGAAGGGAATTCCCCGAGCCGAATTACACAGGATCAGCAAATACTTAACTCGATTCGAGCTGAATTAATCGAAAGTGCAGTGGATATATTCATCAGCTCCATTCGGAATATTCAAATTCCAGTTGAAGAACTGGTAGAGATCATAAAGACAAAATATACATCCGAGCGAAAGTTATCTCCAGAGGATGGTGACACAAGATGATCCAAGTGAATCAGATGGTGAAGAATTATGGATTCAAGAAGGTACTTAATGGCGTTAGCTTCACTGCTGCCAAAGGAGAGATTACCTGCCTGATCGGAATCAATGGTGCCGGGAAGTCAACGGTGCTGAAGTCCATCATGGGACTGACACCATACAAAGGTGAAGTCTTAATCGATAATGTATCACTAACACCTGTGATGTATGAGAAAATTACTTTTATTCCAGATTCGTTAACGATGCCCTCCAATATGCGAATTGCTGATTGCTTGATCTTTATGGCTGACTTTTATCGGAATTGGAACGCTGAACGTGCAAAGGAATTGCTTAAGTTCTTCCAACTGAGCTCTTCGGATCGCGTATCCTCATTGTCGAAGGGGATGGCTGCGAAGGTAAATTTGTTGCTGGGACTAGCCTTGGATTGTGATTACATCCTAATGGACGAACCGTTCTCGGGGATTGATATGTTCAGCCGCGAGCAAATTACTGATGTGTTCACGAGTGAATTGATCGAGGACCGTGGTGTGATTATTACAACTCATGAAATTAACGATATTGAGCATTTAATTGATAAAGCGGTCTTGCTACAGCACGGGAAGGTAGAGCGTGAATTCTACTGTGAAGAAGTTCGCGAGCAGGAAGGTAAGTCCATTACGGACGTAATGAGAGAGGTGTACATGAAATGAGAGCTTTTGTGAAGCTATTAAATTTTGAAATGAACCGATTTGCCAAAATATATATTGGACTCATGGTGCTGACAGTTGCCTTGCAGCTTGCAGCAGTCACCATCGGTGCTAATCATTGGCTGGATTCTGCGAATGAGGCAATGAGAGTGAATCAATGGACGCTTGAGCAATATCACAATGTGACTGGATATATTCAGCTAAACAGTATGATGTATGCTCGCTATAATGGACTTCTATATTTCGGACCCATATTCTTGAGCATAACAGTGTTACTAATATATAGCTGCTTCATCTGGTACCGTGACTGGAGAGGTAAAAATACGATAGTATATCGCCTGCTCATCTTGCCATCCAATCGGGCGAATTTGTATTTTGCCAAGCTGGTTACGATCTTGCTATTCGCATTTGGACTTGTTGCCCTGCAAATTGTGCTTGTGCCACTGGAGCGTTTGATAGCACAGTCGATTCTTCCTGCTGAACTATATCGGAACATCTCGGTATTTGATTATTTGAAGTATCCTACTGTGCTTAGAGTACTGGTTCCGCCCTACTTTTCTGAGTTTGTTCTATATTATGGACTGGGCATTACGGGCTTGATCGTCTTGTTCACAGCGATTCTAATGGAGCGGAGCTACAGACTGAAAGGGATCGGCTTTATCGTACTATACTTAGCGGTTCTAGCTGGATTAGCCTCAATACCCTATCTTATGGGTTATAGCAGATACGATAGCTACTTCTATCCCGGAGAAATCATAGGTGCTTGTCTCGGATTAATAGTGATTATTGCTGGAGGTTCGCTTTGGTACAGCTTGTATCTATTGCGTAAGAAAATATCGGTATAATTGAAGGGGTATGGAGGTTAAGGAATGAGAAAATATATGGTTACCGCCGTTCTTGTAGTGTTCGCGGTTGTTACAATCGGGACGTATTATGTACAGGCTTCACAAGAGACACCACCTAATTATAAGCTGACGATGGTTCAAGGGGATGCTTCTCTCGTTGAAGATATAGCTTTATACGGAAATTATCTGACTAAGGATAGTGTTTTTGGCATCAAACGAGCTAATATCACTACAAATGGTACAGATTATCCAGATGAAAAGTTAACGATCAGCCAAAGCTTAAACCGAAGACCAGTGAACACACAATTGGATAAATGGAGGGATCAGCATCGTCAGTTCATGCGTGGGAAGAAGAACTTAGCTGGGTTCTATGAAAATCAGGATTTGCTTGCTTACGTGAATTGGACCGTAGATAAGCAGCAATCCAATGATCCTTCAGCGAAGAAAAATGCTAAGCTCAGTATTTCTGTGCTTAACAAGCAGAAGAACAATACGCTGGAAATCACATCCGATATCAATGTAGATCATGATGTTTCAGATATGTATGTACAAAATGTACAGCTTGTTGATCAAGAGCTTGTTGCAATGGTGTTTTTGAATCACAGCGCCAAAGGTTATGTATCTGAACCGCAGATTATCCGTGTTAATCTAACAACAAAGGAGATTACGAATGAGCCGCTCGTGTTACCAGGAGCTAAATCTGAAGCAGCAAATGGGGATAATCAATTCGTTAGGTTAGCCAATCAAAATCTTGATCACACGGATCAATGGATTTTAACGGTTAGTAAAGATAATCATAAAAAGGCATATCAAGTAGATGTTGCAACAGGACAAATCTCGCCGCTCGCGTTCCAAGGGCATGAAATGTTATTGAATAATATTATGAATGCGTATGGACAGAAAATTTATTTCCTGCAAAAAGCTGTATCGGGTAAGGAGAATATAGGATTTACTGTTATTTCTTACGATCTCGTGAGTAAAGAATATGAGACTACTTTGAAGAATACAAATATAGATTTAAGTGAAAACATTACCTATGATTTTAAACAAGACTATCTCTATATTGTGGGTTATAAGAATTTCAAAGGTAATCGTCTATATGTATTCGATTTGACAAGCGGTAACCTTGAATATGAAGGAAAAGTAGTATCAACAGATGCTGCAAATCAGGCTGAAGATGAAGCTAACATGGACTTGAATTTTATCGATCTCGGTCAGTATTAGAATTATTTGTAGAATAGAAAAATAGAGATAAAGAGATATGAAAAGGTACCAAGGCCGAGCTAATGACTTCTAATAGTCAATTAGCTCGGCCTTTTAGTCGAAAATTATAAAACAGCCAATAATAACTGTATTTCGATTAAAATATATTGTAAAACGATAAATAATGTGATAAATTCAATTCACAATAAATCTGTGAGGTGTGTTTTTTATGGAAAGAGGATCAACACTTTTTTTAAGGGCAGCGGTTATTCTTATAGGTATCCCGGTGCTTGCTTTGTGCATATTTGTGGTGCCGGAAATAGCGAGTTTCGCAGCAGAACTGTATCCGGATTATAGTTTATTGAAATATCTCATTGCCATTGATTTGTATGCCTCGGCGATACCTTTTTACTTTGCACTGTATCAAGCTTTTAAACTGTTAGGCTATATTGACAAGAACAATGCTTTCTCGGAAATGTCTGTACAGGTTTTAAAGAAAATAAAATATTGTGCAATCATCATCAGTGGCTTGTATGTAGTTGGTATGCCACTCTTTTACCTCATGGCGGAGAAAGATGATGCCCCCGGGATTATAGTCATCGGCTTGATTATCATTTTTGCCTCCATGGTGATTGCCGTTTTTGCAGCAGTTCTGCAAAAGCTTTTAAAAGAAGCTATTGATATAAAATCAGAAAATGACTTAACTGTCTGAGGTGAAAACAATGGCGATTATAATTAATATCGACGTGATGCTGGCTAAAAGAAAAATGAGTGTTACTGAGCTTTCGGAGAGAGTTGGAATAACAATGGCTAACCTTTCTATATTGAAAAATGGAAAAGCAAAAGCGGTGCGATTATCAACTTTAGAGGCAATTTGTAAGGCTTTGGAATGTCAGCCTGGAGATCTATTAGAATACAAAAATGATGAGGAAACATAAGAATGAAGTCAATAACACAATTACTGCATTTCGGATATCATCAGGCGATGAGTTGCATATTTCCAGTTGCGATTTTTGGGACTTTAGCTCTTTCTAACATAATAGAAATGCCTTTTCTTTACCGTTATGATGCCATTCTTCTAATACTGCTTACAGTGCAGTACCTCATGTACCGTACTGGATTAGAGACACTGGATGAAATAAAAGTAATCTGTGTGTTCCACGTTATTGGTTTATTGCTGGAAATCTATAAGGTAAAGATGGGTTCATGGGCATACCCTGAGCCAGGGTTTACGAAGGTGTTTGGTGTACCCCTCTATAGTGGATTTATGTATGCAAGTGTCGCAAGCTTTATGTGCCAGATATGGCGAAGATTGAAAATGGATATGACCGGTTGGCCGGGGCTTGCTTCAGCGGGATTGTTGGGAGGAGCCATCTATTTAAATTTTTTCACACATCATTTCATTCCTGATTTTCGTTGGTGGCTGACAGCGCTTGTGGTTGTTGTCTTCTGGAAAACATGGATCATTTATAGGGTACGGACGGTTACCTATCGAATGCCCTTGACACTGGCCTTTTTTATTGTAGGATTTTTTATCTGGTTAGCTGAAAATATCGCTACATTTTTTAATGCATGGAAATATCCTGATCAATATCAAACGTGGCAACTGGTTAGTTTCAGTAAGATCAGTTCGTGGTTCCTTCTAGTGATCATTAGCGTCATTATAGTTGCCCAGCTTAAACATGTTAAGGCTAACCGTAATCCGATAAATTCATAATTGAGCTGAGTTCGGACAATACGGTTGATTTGACGAATAAATCATTCGTTTGTTACAATGACGGCATCAATTAGGAAAAGGATGAGGACGATGGTTCGTCGTTTGAAAAGGTTTAAGAATGTCGCTACTGCATCAAGCTTCTAAGTATAAATGAATTACATTACTTAGAAGCGAGGGAAAGAAAATGAAACAACATCAGTTCAGCCACTGGTCTGAAATTAAGTATTTAAAGGATATTGTCACCAACCCAATGATTGAGGTAGGAGAGTACTCTTACTATTCTGGTTATTACGATAATCTTGATTTTGAAGATGGGTGTGTTAGATACCTTTGGGGTGATGAACAATCAAGAAAGTTGTTTAATCCCAGTGAAGATTATGGTTGGCATTTAGATAAATTGATTATAGGAAATTATGTTTGTATTGCTAGTGGTGTAATTATTCTCATGGGTGGGAATCACAATCATCATCCTGAATGGATCACCGTGTATCCTTTTGTAGATCAGATTGCAAACTCTTACGAATCCAAAGGGGATACAATCATTGCAAGTGATGCCTGGATTGGGATGAATGCAATGATTATGCCCGGTGTGAAAATAGGCGAAGGTGCTATTGTTGCGGCAGGATCAGTTGTTGTAAAGGATGTCCCACCGTATACGATAGTAGGCGGCAATCCTGCTAAAGTGATCAAGCAACGGTTTACAGATCAAGAAATCGAAAAGTTAAAGGAAATGTGCTGGTTCGATTGGAAACGTGAGAAAATTGAACAAACCACGTCTATCTTTTCAAGTTCATCTATTGATCAATTATATGACTTTTACCTTAAAGAAATAAAAAAATAACAAAATCAGAACAGGCTGCCGGTATATTCTGCAGCCTGTTCTTTTATCTGACAGGGTAGTTTAACAATAATTGTTTTTTACCAGATTAATCCTAATTAGTATGTTAATATAGGAATGGACTCATTTAATAAGTTAGGAGGAAATTATATTATGGCCTTACCTTTACAAATCCGTCGAATGACACAAAACGATATTGCTATTATACATACGGGGTTATCTGAGCATGACGTAAGCCAACCTCTTGATTATGTCCAGCGTTGTTGGCAAGAAAATCAAAATGAAAAGCGAGTTACAATTTTAGCTTTTTGTGAAAATGAGTTTGTTGGATGGGGACATGTGGTATACAGGTCGGAATATCCTTATTTTGCAGAGAATAATATACCTGAAATTCAAAACTTTGACGTCATCCCGCCATTTAGGAAACGTGGGGTAGGAAGTGTATTAATTGAAGCTCTTGAAAAAGATGCTTTTACTATATCTAATACTATTGGTATTGGATTTGGATTATACGCTGACTATGGAACCGCACAACGGATGTATATAAAGCGTGGTTTTATCCCTGATGGGCGGGGAATCATGTACGATAATAAGCCTGTTGAGCCTGGGGCACATGTTTGTGTGGACGATGATCTCTGCCTTTATCTAATAAAAACTATTGAGCAATAAAAGCAGCTCTTGTACGGGGGAGATAGATTCTGAAGTATATCGAATTTGGTCTTGGCAATACATGGCTTATTAGAACTGAAACGGAGTTAGAGGATGGAACGGAATATGAAGAAAAAGGCATAGTGAAACCGGTAAAGTTCCGCTCGTTATATTTTAGAGTTTGGATTGGCAAAACCGTAATCATTCTAGACTTAAGACAAGGCTTGAAAATAAGTAAGAAGAGTCGTAAAACGTTGAAGATTATTTTTGGTATAACAAGTCTTTAGGTTAAGTATGACAAGGTTGCCGTCTAAATGAACAAATGGAGGAGCAAGATGAACTCATTTTTAATACAAAAATATAGTCCGCAAAGAGATAAGGCGCAAATTGAACATATGTTACTTCACAATAAGGATTTATTAAAGAGTTTTTATCAAAATGAAGAAAGCAACAGAGAGAACATTGTGGTTGCCATTATGAATGATACATCCATAGGCTTTCTTTCATTTAACGGGTTTGGAAGAAAACCACAAGCAATCCTGTTTGTTAATAATGAGTATGACACAATGGAAGTCGGCTCCAAGCTTATAGAAGAATATGAAAACATGCTTATACATAATGAAACAGTAGAGCATACAGTATTCAATGTTCTTTCTAACAATGCTCAATTAATCAGCGTTTTGGAAAAAAATAATTATCGCGTATACTTTGCCATCTATAATATGGAACGAACAGGCGCTCCCTTTCCTTCAGAGAATATCCTGGTTAGAAATTATGAGGAAAAGGATTACTTTGAATGGGACAGAGTTTGCGAATTAGCTTTTTATCATATGCGTCAACGTGTAGGAATGTATCCCTCGTTTTTTTATAAACCTGTGGAATGGGAACGGGAACAGTATGCGGAGAATAAAGATAATATGTTTGTAATGATAGTTGATGAAACGATAGTAGCAGTAGGCAAGATAGCAGGAAATAAAATAAGTATGGTTGCTATTTCGATAGAACATCAATCACGAGGTTATGGAAGATCTTTTGTGAAATTTCTTATTAATGAAATCATTAGTAGAGGTGAAGATAAGGTCATACTTGAAGTAGTGAAGGGGAATTTTGCGAAAGCCTTATATGAGAGCCTTGGGTTTAAAGAAACGGAAATATACCACAACTATATCAAGTATTTTAGACCTGACACGAGACTTAGCGCTCCACCTGAGAATTATTAAAAAACTCAAAAATATAATGACAAGCGAGGTTTATATGGATCAGCCAGAGATTTTGACTCAAGCGCTGTCTAAGTTTTATGAAGAACTTGAACGATCTAATTTACCGGTTAATACTTTTATGCTATTGCGAAAGGGAGAAGTTATTACCGAGTTTTATCGTCAACCGTATCGCAAAAACGTTCCCCAAATTTTATTTTCTCTGAGTAAGAGCTTTACATCTATTGCAGCAGGCATAGCATGGGATAACGGTTATTTTGAATTAACGGATAAAGTGGTTTCTTTTTTCCCAGATCAGCTTCCTAGCTCAATTTCACCTAATTTAGATAAGATGACGATACATCATCTTCTTTCCATGAATACGGGGCATAACAATAATATATATGGTGCGATAGCCAAGCAAAATGATTGGGTTCGTGCCTTTTTAGCTTTGGACGTAGAAGATGAACCGGGAAGTTATTACAATTACAATACACACGCCACTTATATGGTTTCGGCTATTATCGAAAAGACGACTGGAGAGAATCTTGTTGATTTTCTAATGCCAAGATTATTTACTCCATTGGACATAGAAAGACCGGATTGGGAGACTTGCCCGTTAGGAATTGTTGCTGGTGGAATGGGACTAAGCATACCAACAGATGGAATTGCGAAATTTGGCCAGATGCTCCTCAATCAAGGAGTTTACAATAGCTGTAGAATTGTTTCTGAAGATTATTTAAAGCTGGCGCTAAATGAACAAAGCGATAATCGTTGGGGACAAAATAAGGCTGATTGGTCAAACGGATATGGTTATCAGTTCTTTATGTGCAGGAATGGATGTAAGATGGGGAATGGAGCTTTTGGTCAATTGTGCTTCATTGATCCGAGTCGAGAGATTGTGATTGCTGCAACTTCAAGTTTTACCGAGATGAAGAAGTTACAGGATTTTTTAGATATCATATATGCAAATTTACTGAACCTTGATTGGCCAACGGTTGTATCTAACATTATTAAACCTCCTACATTTACCTCCTTAGTAGACAGGATAGTTAAAGTAGATTATAGATCGTACAGTGGAATTTATATCTTTGAAGATAATAAGCATAAAATCAAAGAATTAACACTGAAGTTTGAAGAAGATCACCTTAGTTTTTCTTTACTTTACGACGATCATTTAGATGAATTTAACTTCAATTTTTTAAAGCCTGCCTATGCAAAATGTTTATTTATTAAAGACTTATCCCTTAGTGAGCAGGAAGTTTGTACATCTGCAAGCTGGCAATATGCTGATTCTAAATTAATCCTCACGGTATATTACATTGAAACCCCTTACGTAGTTGATTACACCTTAAGTTTTAGCGGTAAAAAAATTGAATTGCATATGCATAGGAATCTTTCCTTGGAGGATAGAGAAGACATAACTGTTATTGGTTGGGAGGGATGAAATGATCAAGGGTAAAGGATGGATGGCTGTTTTATTTTTGCTGTTTTCTTTAGTTTTTGTGGGAATCACACATCAGGGGACTATGTTTGGGGATTACCTCTTCAGAACCATTGGAATTCCGCCTTGGAGCGAGCCTGCGACAAACCATGGTTTACATTACTCAGCGATATTCGGGATTATTATGTTAATCGTCAGTGGGAGTTTAACTATAAAGCACTTTAGACAGCGTTATAAAAAATATGTAGGCAGAACCGTTTTGCTTGCTATCATCATTTTCATTACGTTATATCCATTTCTAACAGAACGATTGTATTATCTTGTGAATATGAACAATGAAGGAATTGAAGTTGTGGATTTTCTGGAAAAAGATTCGCACTGTATGTACGGTACTCAAGAGGATATAGTGAAGGTTCAATGTACAATCAGGCTAATCAACTATGGCGGGCAAAATGAAACCGTTATGATTCGTCCAATCTTTCGAGAGTATGGTAATTCTCAAGGGATTTGGTCATTCGCAGAGGTTCAGCCGCAAGAGATTACATTGTTACCAAGATCTAATATTAAACATAACATTCACTTTGAGAGTAAGCCTGATGCTCGGATCGCTGAATTCGGGGCGAACGGTAATACCGATTATTTTGGTGTGGAATTCGTCAAGGATGGACAGAAAAAGGTAGTCTTTAGGGACTGAATTGATAAAAAAATTTATGTCAGTTTTAGCTTTGGTATTATTACAGCTGAGCAGTAACGGAGGGGGAAGGTTTCCAGTGACTCAACGACTGATAACAAAAGTGAACCAGCGCCTCGATAGTGTGCGTGTGCTGGTTCAAGAAATGATCATGTCTTTAGGTAGCGAACAACGGAAACAGGAAGCGTGTGTTCACCTGTACGGAGTGTCTAGCTTCGCTTCATTGCTTGCCATGAAAAGAGAACAAAATCAGGAATTGGCAGCCATTATAGGACTGCTTCATAATTATTATTTCTTCAAAACCGGAGTCAAGGATTTTCCAGGTCCCAACAGTGCAGATACCGTAAGGCCTTTATTAAGAGACTTGAATATGTTCACCAATGAAGAGCTGACTCAAATTCTAAAGGCGATCTTCCATCAAGGGGATAGGAATAAAGTTAAGGGTCACTATGAAGAGATTCTAAAGGATGCTCAAGTTCTACAATTACATTTGCAGAATAGGGACTGTAATGTAACACAACAGGACACGAATAGGCTTCGGAATGTACTTCGTGAAATGACGATTCCAGAGGATTTTTTGGAAGAGATAGATTACAGTAGCGGGGCTGAAGTTCACCAGCCTACGGATAAACGAGGCAAGTTGGCTAATATTGCTGAAGCATTTGGAAAAGAAAACATTGTTGGAATACCAGGAAACGAACGATATCGAGAAATCTGTAAATATTGGCCTGACCAAGGGATTTATAAAGTATTACAAAACAATTGGTGCGCAGCATTTGTATATTACTGCTGTATGCAAGCTGGCTTTCTGCTGCCGATTCGATATCCGAATGCTGATTTTCGATTAGCTGGCGTAGGGGCATGGTTAGAGTGGGCGCAACTACCTGAGACCGCATTTTTTTATTTTGACGGGCAAGAGGGGTTTACTCCTCAACGTGGTGATATTGTGATTTATGAAAAATTGCTAACTAATGACCCTCACGATCATACAGGTATTGTTTTAGCATGCGATGACAAAGAGATCTTAGTTGCTGAAGGAAATAGGGATAATCAGAATTATTCCAGTGTTTTCTACAGAGATCGCTGGCATTGCGTATATGGCTATATCCGTATCGCTAATGACTATGAATTTGAGTTTAATGGAGAGTATACTCCAATTAGTTGAGGATGAAGAAGATTGCTTAATGGGCGAGTGTAGGAATTATATACTTGCCTTTTAAAAATGTTAGAGTTATCATAGATTTCTAAAGTCGTTAATGGAGGTGCTGAATGAAATATTCCCAAGCGACAGATTATGCACTTCATGCAATGCTCTATATGGTGACGGTAGCGTCTGATAAGCCGGTGGGTGTTCAATTGCTTGCTGAGAAGCTGGGTGTTTCCCAAACCTATCTGTCCAAAATGATGACTAAGCTAGTGAAGGCTGGATTAATTCAATCTGCGCCTGGCGCTAATGGTGGGTATCGTCTCAGACGCAAGTCGGAGGAAATTTCTTTTCTGGATATTATCCATGCGATTGAAGGAACTGCTTCCTTTTTTGAATGCAGTCTAGATCACGGAAGTGAATGTCTGATTCAACAGGTTGTGATTGACGCTGAGCGACAGATGGAGCAGTACTTAGAGAACACGAAAATTGCAGATTTGGCAAAAACGATGAAGACGGAGTAAAGATCCGTTCTTTTTTCGGGCTTATTAGAGATAATATAAATCCGTAATAACTTTAATGTGGGTTTTGATACTAAAATGTGAAGTTTAAAACAATGGAGGATGATTACAATGACTGATGAGCAAAAATTAAATGCCAAGAGGGCGACCTATGAAAAAACAACTCGTATTTCGATTCCCTCTTATGATTCATTATTTTCGATGATCCAATCTTATTTTCGCTTCGAATTAGGTGACATCCCTGTATCTTTGCTCGTGGTCGGTGCGGGGGGAGGAAATGAATTTTCGGCATGGGGTCCATCTAACCCAAACTGGACATTTACTGGAGTGGATCCTTCGGAAGATATGCTTAAGATCGCGAAGTTAAAGATAGATGAACTGGGCTTAGAGAGCCGTGTCAGTCTGATTCCTGGGACAATCGATGATCTTCCTCAGCAGGACTCAAAGTTCGATGTGGCAAGTTGTATTTTGGTCCTTCACTTCATTCATGATGTTCAAGAAAAATTGAAATTGCTTCGCTCCATAAAGGATAATCTGAAACCGGGTGCTCCATTTGTTCTCGTAAGTGCATATGGAGATTTGGATGATCCTGAACTCCACGACAGAATAAATGTATGGAAAAGCTTTTGGGTTGCAGGGTATGAATCTCCCGAAGCGTTTGATAATGTAAGTAGCAATATTACGAAAATATCTTTTCTTCCTGAAAAACAAATTGAAGAGTTATTGAAAGAATCAGGCTTCACGAGAATCACTCGATTTTATTCTACTGGAATTATGGCAGGCTGGATGTGTCACGCGGGGTGACTTGAATACTTTCGGACTCAGATGACGTTATTTGCATATATTTAGCCTTTGGAGCATGATTTCGGACTCCAGTGCTGCTATTCCTTAAATAGAGGATGATATATGGTGATTATCAAGCTCATAGCGGCTATGGAGTCCGCGAGCACCCTTAATATAGTAAAAAGTAGCGCATAAGGTCAACTGTGTCCTATAGCGGCTTCGTTCGTGTGAATAATATCTAATCAAACCAAGTTTAAGGATTAGATCAGCGATCAGTTAGATTCAAAAAGTAAGGGTGCCCAACAGCCATTGTATGGCTATGGACACCCCATTGTTTTTAACGAAAGTGACTAATCTATACATGAAGCTTGTAACGATTTGCTTTGCTCATCTGCTGAATGTCTGCAAGTTCCTCCGAAGTGAGTGGAGCTACATCAGCAGCCATTACATTGCTTTTTAATTGCTCCAGACTGCTTGCCCCAGGAATAATAACGGCTACAGATGGATTAGCTAGTGGATAATGCAGCGCTGTTTGCGCAAGATTGCGCGAGTCACTAGTTTCCTGCGAAAGTTGATCATGTAAATTCAGAAGTTCCTCACTACTGTAATCTAAGTAATTCTTTTCCGCCTTGCTGCGGCCACGCTCTGATAGAATGCCCCCTGCTAAAGGTCCGCGTGCGATCATGCTAATTCCATGCTTAGCTAGCAGAGGAAGGATTTCTTCCTCAGGACGTCGATCTAAAATGCTATATTGGCTCATAATACTTACAATATTTGATTTTTTCACATATTCTCTAATTACATTAGGACGAATAGAAGAGATCCCATAATAGCGGATAAGACCCTCTTGCTTAAGTTCTTCAAAAGCTTCAATCGTTTCGTCAATTGGATCTTCAATAGTGCCGCCATGCAGCTGGTATAGATCGATGTAATCCGTTTGCAGCCGTTTGAGACTATCTTTGACTGCATTTTTAATATAGGCTTTTGAAGGGTCCCAGCTCCAGCCTTCTTGACCGGGAATTCTGCGGTTGCCAACTTTTGTTGTTAGGATTACATCCTGACGACGTTGACGAATGGCTTTGCCAATAATCTCTTCATTACGGCCCTCATCATAAAGATCTGCTGTATCAACAAAATTGATTCCTTGATCGAGTGCTTCATGAACAATGGAAATGGCTTTCGCCTCATCCGTACCCAAAGACATACAGCCAAGTCCTATTTCACTTACATACAAATCGGATTGTCCTAAACGATTTTTTCTCATAGCGCATTCCTTTCTACTTCTGTTGTTGTTATATTATAACGTTTTGGAGATTTGAATTCTAATGGTGCTGCTGACTTCCATTGACTTTATGATCTTTTGGCTTTATCGTCATAGCATATATTATTTATTAGATGAAGATAGATAGGGAGAGATTTGATCATATGGAACAAGCGATGTTTGCAGGCGGATGTTTTTGGTGCATGGTGACACCGTTTGAGGAATTACCAGGCATTCATGGAATTGTATCGGGATATGCGGGAGGGTTAACTGAGAATCCAACCTACGAAGAAGTCAAAACCGGAACAACGGGGCATTACGAGGTTGTGCAGATTACGTTTGATCCAGCGCTTTTTTCATACGAGAAGCTGCTTGAATTATATTGGCCTCAGATTGACCCTACCGATGATGGTGGACAATTCCAGGATCGAGGGACTCAGTACCGGACAGCTATCTTCTATTATAATGAAGAACAGCGGTTAGCGGCTCTTGCCTCGAAGGAACAGGTTGCGGGCAGCGGCAGATTCTCCGGTCCAGTCGTTACGGAAATTCTTCCGGCGCCAACTTTTTATCGTGCAGAAGAGTATCATCAGGATTATCATCATAAGAATCCTAAGCACTACAAAGAAGATCGGGAGCAATCCGGTCGGGATACTTTTATCGCAAAACACTGGTAAGCATTGAAAAATCTAGACCCAGAGCATCCTGAGTCATTCATGGCTTACGGGATGCTCTTTTTGCATTATATACAAATTTTATTTATTTTAAATTCTACATACTTTCCACACATTTGTAGACTAAACTACTCTAAATCAAGCGAGAACATCACACAGGAGGGTTTAGGATGAAAAAAATCATACCATTTGTTGCCGTTAGTTTGCTTTTGAGTACAGTGATAACAAGCTGCCAATCAGGCAATAATGTTCCATCTAAGGTTAATTCGCATGCTAGTTCTGCAACGGTGGAGCCACCTTGGATAGCTACGAAGAATACTACTCGCATTAACACTTCAGATCCGATTCAAGCCGCAGTGTTAGTTTCTCAGACTTTATGGACTGCGCAAACAAAGAATAATAGACCCTCAAGTGTAGTTTTGACGGATGTGAGTAATTGGCAGATTGCCGCAGTTAGTGCAGATTTGATTCATCATCCCAGTAACGGCCCCGTCCTGTATACCACAAAAGATGGGGTTCCTGAGGTTACCCTCGCAGAACTTAAGCGACTGAATCCAATAGGTGCTGATGGCAATAATGGGGTTCAGGTAGTGCTTGTTGGGCCTATGGCATCTAATGTAGAACAACAATTAAAGGCCATTGATTTAAAAGTAGACCGGATAGAAGGGGATGAGCCAGCGGCTGTAGCTCAGGCTATAGATACTTATTACGCTAAAGCAGCCGGCGAACTTCCAAAGTCGGTCATTATTGGTTCTATGGATAATCCTGAGTACACGCTGCCAGCAGTGAATTGGATCGCACATATGCCGGAACCTCTACTCTATGTAACCAAAGACGAAATTCCTAACTCAACGGACGAGGCTTTAAAAGAACGTGGAGGTAGCGCAACCATTTACATACTAGGACCAGAAGACATTGTCTCAGCAGATGTAGAAAAGCAATTAAAAGAATACGGAACAGTTACCCGTATAGCTGGACAAGATGTTTTTAAGAACGCTATAGCTTTTGCAAGTTTTAAGGATGCCAATAACGGATTCGGCTGGGGAATCACTACACCCGGTCATAACCTGTCTTTGTTAACCACGGATTCAACGATGCTCGCTATCACCGCTGCGCCTTTTTCCCATTTGGGGAAACATGCGCCGCTTATTTTTACAGAAAAAGACGGGCTGCCAGATTCAGTAATGGAGTATATGATGGAGCTTCAACCTAAATTTCAAGATTCACCAGCGGAAGGTCCTTACAATCATGCTTGGATAACTGGAGATAACCTTGCAATAAATGAGCGAGCACAAAGTGAAATTGATGATATGCTAGAAATCTCACCTACTGCAGGAGGCAATCCGCATTCCGGCCACTAACCATAATCACAGGCTGGCATCATTTAGGGATGATGTCGGCTTGTTCTGTATTTTTTTGTATAATGAGAAGAACTAGGTCATAAAGAGGGTGAACGGCTTGAATAAGCTACAGATACTGATCGTAGATGATGAATGGAACATGCGGAATTTATTGCGGATTTATTTAAGTAAAGAAGGGATGTCTACAAAAGAGGCGTCAACGGGTCATGAGGCACTCCAACTGTTGAAACAACACAGCTTTGACCTAATCTTGCTGGATGTGATGATGCCGGATATGGATGGCTGGCAGGTCTGCAAGCTGGTGAGGGAGACAAGCTCTATCCCAATTCTAATGCTAACCGCACGTTCTGAAACCAAGGATAAGGTACGTGGTCTCGGTATAGGAGCAGATGATTATCTTACTAAACCGTGTGAGCCGGAAGAATTAGTGGCTAGGATTTATTCTCTGCTGCGGCGTTCAACACTTACATTTGCCCACCAACCTCAGGATAAGGTGCTCACATACCCTGATTTTAAAATATACCCAGAAGCTAGGGAGGTACATATTCAGGATACATCCATTGAATTCACTCTCAAGGAGTTTGATTTACTGGCTACTTTGGCGCAAAACACTACCCGGGTTTTTACGAGAGAAGAACTGGTGGAACGATTATGGGGGAATAATTATGAGGGGGAGAATCGTGTTATCGACACCCATATTAAGAATATCCGTGAGAAATTGCATAAGGCAGGCCTCTCCTATAATCCGGTTCAAACAGTGTGGGGGTTAGGTTATAAATTTCACGTTCCAGGTAATCTGGTATGAAAAATAACATCATCGGACTTAAGCTTGGTTATATTATAATGTCTGTTTTTTTAGTTGTTTTGCTTGTCCTTGGAATTACTATAGACCGGATGTTTACAAGCTTCTATTACAACGAGATGCAAAAAGAGACGGAGGAACTCACCTCACATTTTATCGGAATGGCGGAATCGCAGGATAGTTCAAATGAGCAGATGATGAGTACCTTTGCAGAATTTTCGGATGTCAGTATCTTTAATATCTCGAAGGATGGCAATGTGATACTCCACTCGGGTGTACATGATCGTTCGGATCGTTCATTCATCCAAGCTTCGGATGTTAGCCGGATTTTCGCTGGGAAAAGTGTTGATTTTGAGTATAAAGATCCTGCTGGACATTCTTATTTTATCATTGGAAAACCAATAATGGAGGGGGATACAACTCAGTCTGCACTTTATGTAATGTCCTCTACAGAGAGTATGAAGCAATCTTTGGCTTCCATCCGGAATCTGCTGCTGATTGCAGGAATAGGGGCTTTTATATTGGCTATAGGGATCACTGGTGTGATCGCCATGATTTTGTCCAGACCTCTGATCAAGATGCAAAAGGCAACCCGGAAAATCGCGGCTGGCGAGCTGGAAACGAGACTTTCTATACGTAGCAACGATGAGATTGGTTTTTTGGCAGAGGCTATAAATGATCTGGCTGTCGATCTGCAACGATACAGGGATACACGTCAGGAATTTCTGGCAAATATCTCACATGAGCTGAGAACGCCCATTACATATTTGGAGGGGTATACCAAGGTAATAAAAGATGGACTTTACGAGACCGAAGGGGAAAGAGATCTATACTTGGATATCATTCATCAGGAAGCACATCGGCTCCAGCATCTTGTGGATGATTTATTTGAACTGGCAAAGATGGAGGAAGGAAAGGTTACTCTTACCCAAGAGTGGATCGATCTCAGTCAGCTAGCGGAACAAGCCGTGCGCAGAGTTGAACTGAAAGCAAAGGAGAAGGGGTTACTGCTGAAGCTTCAGCTTAGCGGAGATGCGTATATGATCCGTGGAGATCAAAAACGTATGGAACAGATTATTATGAACCTTCTGGAAAATGCAATTCGTTATACGGATGAAGGTGAGATTATTGTTCATATGGAATTTGCAGCGGATGCTGCAACTCTAATAGTTGAAGATACAGGAATAGGTATTCCTGAGGAAGAGCTTCCCTATATCTTCGAGCGTTTCTACCGGGTAGAGAAATCACGTTCAAGACAATACGGCGGTTCAGGTCTGGGACTTTCCATTGTTAAAAAGCTGGTGGAATTGCATGGAGGCAAGATTCGAATGATAAGTCAGCCTGGAGCGGGTACTCGTTGCGAGGTGCAACTATTGAATCTATCTAAATCCGAATAAATGTAAGTAAAAAGAGACTTCAGATACAAAATGAGGTCTCTTTTTTGCTTGTTTATAATGTTATTGATTCGACTCAAGCTCTTCAAGTGCCCATTCGCAAAATTGTATAGAGCTCTCCATATCAAGCACACGTTTGCGGATCAGTAAATAACGTCCAAAAGTTGTGGCTTTTAACTCACGAGTCTCACCGCGTTCATCACGCAAGACTTCGTTTGCTTTGAGCAAAACCTTGTATCGCTCCAACTCACTCTTACAAAACTCTGCACGTTTTAGTAATAGGTCCTTGGCTTCTGCGGGGTTGGATAGCCATAAGCTATACAGCTTAAAATGCAGTTCATCCCGTAGCACCGGAGGCTCTGCAGTAGTTTCCACCCATTGCCGCAATTGCTCCAGTCCTGCTTCCGTAATGGAGTATTCTTTTTTATCCGGTTTGTCGGTCTGTTCAATGAGCTTAAAGGTGATATAACCTTGTTGCTCCATGCTCATTAATAGAGGGTAGATTTGACTATGTCCAGCACGCCAGAGCGGCTTGATATTCTGAGTTAATTCATATCCAGACAATGAGTTAGCGCTAAGTAAAGCTAGAAGTCCATAAGACAGTGTATTCATTACTATAAAGCCCTCCAGTTATTATAAATCCGTTTTCATTGAATTTTTCGGGGATATGTCATCATTGACATATTGATCATACGATTATAACATTATTCGAGTCACCTTATATATGTAAAAGTAGACATATAAAAAATAATGAGGAGGGGAAGCATGGAAGAAAATCAAGCAAGCAAAATACATTTTTGGCCGATCATGATTGCCATATTCTTCGGAAATTTCGTCTCTGTCTTAAGTACAACGACGATCAACATTGCTGTTCCTCTTTTAATGGATCATTTCAATACGAGTCTGAACACCATGCAATGGATGGTCACCGGTTTTATGCTGGCGACAGGAGTAACCGCACCACTCGCCGGATATCTCGGAGGAAGATTCAGCTACAAAAGGCTTTATCTTTTCGCCTTGATGGGATTCACCATGTTCTCTTTGCTTTGTGCTTTGGCATGGGATCCAACATCATTAATTGTATTTCGGATGCTTCAGGGTTCGTGTAGCGGTCTCATTATGGCTTGTACGATGACCATCATATTTCAAGTAATACCGGGAGAACGCAGACCGTTTGCTGTAAGCCTCTGGTCGCTATCCGCGATGGTCGCGCCAGCCATAGGTCCGACGTTTAGCGGTTGGCTGCTCCAATATGCCAGCTGGCATTGGTTATTCTTAATTAACATTCCTATTGGAATTATAGCTGTTATTCTAACCCTAACGTTAATCCCATATTATCGAATGAATATTCCGAAGTCATTTGATATTCCTGGTTTCCTCACCGTTGTCCTCGGTAGTTTATCGTTATTAACCGCATTTAGCCAAGGCAACAGCTGGGGATGGACTTCATGGAAAACTTTATCGTTAATCCTTTTGGGGGTTGTGTTGTTAATTTTGTTTGTTTTGCGCGAGCTGAAGGCGGAGGTGCCTCTGCTGAATTTGCGTGTATTCCGTAATCGCCGTTTTACCGCCATGCTTAGTATCTATAGTTTGGTTACGATTGCGATGTATGCCGGAACCTATTTAACCCCTTTGTTCTTACAAACGGTAGAAGGGGCTACAACGCTTAAAACAGGGCTGATTTTATTGCCGTCCTCGATCCTCCTTGCCTTGCTGAGTCCAATCGTAGGTAAGCTGTATCCAAAGTTCGGACCTGTGAAGTTGATTTCTGCGGGTAATTTATTTATATTCATCGGTTTATTCATGCTTAGTCGGCTGCAAACGAACATATCTTATAGCTTTATTATGTGGGCGATGGTCGTTCGTAATCTCGGCATTGGACTAGCCAATGTTCCAAGCAGTACAGCCTCAATGGAGGAAATTCCCGTCGAATGGTCTGGGCATGCTACGTCGATCAACAACTGGGTCCGCAATGTGTTAAGCTCACTTGGGATTGCAGTATTCACTTCCCTGTTGTCGAGTAGATCTTTACTCCACTCTAAAGAGTTGATCAGCTCCGGTGCAAGTAATACAGATTCGATACGTTTACTATCGTTCACGATGGGTGTGAATGATGTTTTTGTGGTAGGTTCCATTATCGTGTTGTTTGGATTTCCGCTGATGTTTTTATTACGCAAGAAGCGTACTGTGGTAACTGTACAAAGCGCGGGATAACCGGTACGAGAAAAAAAGCAGATCAAGGTTTTATCCTTGATCTGCTTTTTGACTTAGATTACGTTATGTTAATAAACTTTAATGCATCATATCGCCCATTCCACCCATACTGCCCACAATTTCCGGATTAATCATCCCAAATATCATCGCTATATGCGCCACGACCAAGAAGCCACTAATTAGCAGAAAATGCAGCTTCATCTTGTGCTCTTCCGATCGTTTACGGGCAATCAGATCAAGATCTAACAAAGCCAGTGGCAATAAGAAGAGTACTCCGCTTAAATAGAAGCCCACGGCTACGATATCAACCCATGTGTGCCATTCCCCATTCACAGACAAAGGAATAAACGCAGTTGGGAACAAGTAAAGGAATACCCCTGTGAAATATAACCCTGCGAGTATGCTGCAGACTTTGTTGAAGGATCGTAGTGGGCCTTTTAGGTTCTTGGTGAATAAAATAATAAACTCTGTAATGGTAATCGTCTCAGCAAAAATCACGGGGATTGCCATGAATATAATCAAGTTCCAAGGCTGGTTGTCCGCTAGCAAAGACATGTAATGCGTCATGTTCATAAGATACTCCTCCGATAATATGTAATAGCTTCGGTTACTTATCGTATTCGAGAAGTATGTGGAAAGTATGTGGAAACGAAGGTATGATAAATATATGCAATAATAACAGTCGAGGGGAGCAAGACAACCGTGGGAAGAGGATTACAAAACATTTTATTTGATTTAGATGGTACTTTAACAGACCCCAAAGAAGGCATTACCAAAAGCGTAGAATACGCTTTGAACAAATTTGATATACAGATCGAACATTTGGATGAGCTTCTTCCTTACATAGGTCCTCCGTTATATGATTCATTTATCGAGCTGCACCATTTCACTGAGGAACAAGCGCTTCAAGCGGTTGCTTTTTACCGGGAGCGTTACAGTGCCACGGGATTATTTGAGAATATGGTGATTGAAGGTATACCCCAATTGCTGGAGGGACTTAAGACGAATGGATACTCATTGTATGTAGCAACCTCCAAACCGACTGTTTTTGCAGCACAGATTCTTGAGCATTATAAGCTCGATCATTATTTCAAACATATCGGAGGAAGTAATCTGGACGGTACCCGTTCTAAGAAGCAAGAGGTTATTCAGTACGTGCTTGATGAGAATGACATACATCCAGAGGAAGCGGTAATGATAGGAGATCGTAAGCATGATATGATCGGTGCTATTGGCTGTGGTGTCGAATCTATTGGAGTGACTTTTGGTTATGGTCCCAAGGAAGAGCTTGAACAAGCCGGAGCAGACCATATCGCCTTTCGTGTGGAAGAAATTGCAGATATCATTCAGCATATTTCATTGAGAGAACGGTGCACCAAATGAGTGTTATGAATACTGAACTACTTGACGGGAAAACAATTAAGCTGGTTCCAATAGATGAAAGTCATGCAGAAGGATTGGCGAGAGTGTTAAGAAATCCAGACATCTGGGAATTTACCTGGCGAAAAATAACGTCGGACGAGCAGGTGCAAGGATTAATCTCAACAGCTTTAGCAAATCAAAAAAACGGTTCACAAATTACCTTTACTATCATTGATAAAGCAACGGAGCGAATTATCGGAACCACAAGGATTATGCATCCGGATTTGGTTCATCGCAATGCGGAAATCGGATGTACCTGGATCTCGCCTGATTATTGGAGAACTAGTGTGAACACAGAGGGCAAGTCGCTGCTGCTACACTATTGTTTTGAAGAACTTAAGCTGATCCGTGTAGAATTTACAGTGGTCGCGAACAACTTGAGGTCACAAAGAGCAGTAGAACGAATTGGGGCGGTTAAAGAAGGAGTTCTGCGCAAGCATAGAATCAAGTCTGACGGATCGATTCATGATAATGTGGTCTTTAGCATATTGGATACCGAATGGCCTGCTGTAAAAGAAAATCTGCATTATTTGATAAATGATAAATACGCATAAGTATAGATAGTAGCAAACAAACGGGCTAGGGGCTGTTCCATAGGGTGCTACACTTCATCTAGAATAGATGAATCAGAGTGGCGATGGAAGCAATTAGTTGAAGCAGAGCGTTTAATTGTATTTTGTACAACTATAATTCCTTAATTGGTTGGGTCATAGATATAACTGTATTTAGTACATCTATTTTCCTCATTTACTTCCGTATAGGTAGATTTTTAGGTTTTTAATTGTACAGAATACAATTAAAACAAGTATAGTTGCTTTTTCATCCGGAATAAGTGCACAGAATGCAGTTATTTCACATTCACCCTATATCACTCCCCATTATCTCATTCAAATCCTTTAAATTAGGTGCTAGAAGTATACTAAGAGGGGATACCGGAAGCTACGGACGGTCCGAAAGGATCCCTCAAGAGCATCAGACTTGGCAGCTCCAGCATAGTGTGTGGACAATTATACTTTGGTGGATCAGCGGATGTTTAAGCGGGTTAAATCAGAGTATATAAGGATTTGCCCATAAATTTGCTTAAGCCCCGCCACAGATCAAAAACACCAGGCAGCGATACTCCATTTCCCGGAGTATCGCTGCCTGGTTGTTTTTTTAATAACAGAGACCGCTACAAATTCTAGAAAGAGCTGCTAGGGGCAGCGCCTTCTTTTATGATTCAGCCAATAGGCTGCTTATGGTTATTGTTTAGGACTTACAAGGATTTTTACTTGATTTTTTTCTTTCAAAAGTGCCTCAAACCCGTGATCAATCACTTCATTCAGTTTAATTCTCTTAGTAACAAGCTTCTCAGCAGGGAAGTACCCTTGTTCCATCAAGCTAATTACAGCTGGGAAAACATCACGGTATCCGATGATACCAGTTAAGTTGCGTTCTTTAAGTACGATATTGTTTGGAGTAATCGTAGCATCTTTTTCGAAAATACTAACGATCATGATTTGTCCACTCAATTTAGTGGAATTAATGGCTTGGGTTAGAACGGGAGGGACGCCAGTGACTTCAAAAGCAACATCTACGCCACCATCGGTACGTTTTTGAATTTCTTCGACCACATCATATTGTTTAGGATCGATTACAATACCACCGAGTTCTTCAGCTTTACTCTTACGTTCTTCAGAAAGTTCTACAACATAGATTTCCGCTGCACCGGATGCTTTCAAAGCTTCAATGACCAGCAAACCGATTGGGCCAGCACCGAATACTACAGCTTTATCTCCAACCTTTAGTTGACTGGAACGAACAGCGTGTAGAGCAACGGCAGAAGGTTCCACGAGAGCACCTTGTTCATAGGATAAGCTGTCTGGAATTTTGTGCACCATATGTTGGTCTGCTGCGACGTATTCTGAGAATCCACCGCCACCACCAGCCAAACCTAGGAAGCCCATTTTTTCACAAAGATTATATTTACCTTGTCGACAAGCCACACATTCACCACATGCAAAAACAGGTTCAACGACGACGCGATCACCAACATTAAACTTGCTAACGCCTTTACCTACTTCTACGATTTGTCCAGAAAATTCATGTCCCATTACGACTGGAGCTTTTTCACCAGTAAGGGGATGATCAGTACCTTGGGGGATGAAAATAGGGCCGGCTACATATTCGTGAAGATCGCTGCCACAAATTCCGCACCATTCGATTTTGATTTTCACTTTTCCTTCAAGGGCTGCTGGTTCTTCAATCGTTTCTAACCGTAGATCTTTGACGTTATGCCATCTTAATGCTTGCATATCATTCATCTCCTAGATTAATAATTGATAATAAATAGTGTTTTATTTCTGGAAAAGAGGAAACGTTTCCGAGAACAAATATGTCACATAATTTTCATATTGTCAAATTTAAATAATGAAAATATTAATATCGAAAATTAGTGAAATATTTCACTAAAACAGAGGTATATCAAGACTTTAGGTTCGCATTAGCAGCTGAGATAAGTATTCTTCTATGTACTATTATGTTATAATCTATACATTGAAATTTTGACTTTAGATGAGCGGAATAAAGATAAATACGAAAACGATTCCGGAAATAAGGGGACTATCAGAGTGGCTAATAAAAACAAAGTAACCATAGAGGATGTAGCGAAACGGGCGGGGGTAGGTATTGCTACTGTCTCAAGAGCCATTAATAATTCAGAGGGAATTAGTTCCAAGACCAAGGCGCTGGTACTTCAAGTGATTGAGGAGATGGGTTTCACTCCGAACACCTCTGCGCAAAGCCTCAAAATCCGCCAAACGAAGCAAATTGCTCTGGCCGTTCCTGACATCCGCAACGCAATTATTCCGGATATCGCCTGGTCCGTAGAGCAAGCCGCTAAACAACATAGCTATCGGGTAATTCAAATTAATACTTCTGGCAACCCGCGCACTGAGCTCGAAACGATTCGTGAGGTCAAAAAATTACATGTAGATGGACTCATTATCATGCCTCTTGCTTATCCAAAGACCATGGTAGAGTTAATTAATAAATCGAGTGTTCCGGTCTCCATCATTAACTACGGGAAAAGAATCACAGAAAATGTGAAAGCAGACATCGTCAGCTTGTCACGTTTTGAAGGTCAATTAGTGATGGAGCATTTAATCAATATCGGTCGAACTAGAATTGCATATGCAGGAGCTCAAAAAGATCTTATTGAAGATCGTTATCTTGCCTATCAGCAAGCTTTAAAACAAGTGGATATTTCGCTTGTTTATTTTGGCGAAGACTTTTCCTTGCAAACGGGGTTACAAGCTGCTGATTATTTCTACAGCCTGACACATATGCCAGACGCTATTTATGCAGTGAATGACATGGTGGCGATAGGTATTGTAAATCGTTTTAAAGAATTAGGCGTTCGTGTTCCGGAAGATGTGGCGGTGGTTGGGGTGGATAATAACTCATGGACAACTATTACAACGCCTCAGATTAGTTCGGTTTCCATCATGGGGAATGAAGTGGCGCGTTTAGCCACACAGCTTCTTTTACAACGTATTCAGGATAATATTACCGGGGAGTATCAAAGGGTGCAGCTTGATCCACGATTAATCGTGCGAGAGTCGAGTGTTTCGGTTAGACGTAGTACGAATTAACGGCCTTAATTTGCGACTAATAAGAATCAATAGGTTGTAAATCCTTTAAATCCTGCTAGACTTAATACAGAGTAATTTGATTGGAAATTAAGAAATGAGGTGCGGATCATTATGGCTAATATTTACAAGAGCTTAACCGATCTGATCGGAAATACACCGTTATTAGAGATTTCAAAGTATAGTAAAACCCAAAACGTAGAAGCAAGGGTTCTTGCCAAGCTGGAATCCTTTAATCCTGCAGGTAGTGTTAAGGATCGTATTGGGTATGCATTGATCAAAGATGCGGAAGAGAGAGGTCTCATCAATAAAGATTCTGTCATTATTGAGCCTACCAGTGGAAACACTGGGATTGGACTTGCTTTTGCAGCTGCTAGCTTGGGGTATTCACTGATCATCGTCCTACCAGATACATTTAGTATTGAACGCCGTAAATTAATGCTGGCACTAGGTGCTGAGCTTGTGTTAACACCGGGAACTGAAGGGATGAGCGGAGCTGTAAGAAAGGCAGAACAATTAGCTGCGGAAATTCCAAATTCATTTATTCCCCAACAATTCAGCAATCCTGCGAACCCGGAAATACACAGAACGACTACAGCTGAGGAAATTTGGCGGGATACCGATGGAGATGTAGATATTTTTATAGCAGGTGTTGGTTCTGGAGGCACTATCTCGGGTGTTGGAAAAGCGTTGAAAGAAAAGAACCCCGCAGTCCAAATCGTTGCTATCGAGCCGTTTGACTCCCCTGTTTTATCAGGAGGCCGTCCTAAGGGACATGGGATTCAGGGCATTGGAGCTAACTTTATTCCGGAGAATTACGATAATGAGGTAGTGGATGAGATTTTTCAGGTGAAAAATGATGATGCCTATAGCGTATCACGTGCACTTGCGAGAACAGAGGGTTTGCTGGTGGGTATCTCCTCCGGAGCAGCTGTTTACGCAGCTACACAAATCGCTAAGCGTCCTGAGAATAAAGACAAGACCATCGTGGTAATTCTGCCGGATACCGGTGAGCGTTACTTAACAACTACTCTGTTTGATTTTTAACGGAACATGAGCTCGAGATCCAACTAATTGGCTTTAAAATCATGAGGCTCAGCAATATGCTGAGTCTTTTTGTTGTTGGAGTATTGGCTGGGTATCTCAAGATAACGGGTACTCAAGTAACTAAGAAGTTTAAGAGGAATCCAAAACTCCAATTTTGTATAGTAGCCAAGGAAGTTCAGTGTGTTACGGACCGTATTGCAGCTATTTCGCCTTTTAAGCTCATTTTGCTGCGTTATCGGACTGTATAGCACTTATTGGCCAACATTTATGGATAAGTGGTGTGGTTTTAAGTAAATAGCTGCAACTGAGTCCGATAGACTGCCACAAACCCGCAAATGAACAAAATAACGTCTCCTGCGTCCGATCCATCGGCGAAAAGTATGTTATCCAGTAGGAGGATTCCAAAACTCCAATGTTCTTGAGTTTGATCCCTCAACACAACACGATGATTGCCCCTAAAGCGACTCGCACGCCTTAAATCACCTGCCTCACAAATTCTAATCGTTTTTTCCTGTTGTGTAATTTCCAGTTTAGAATAAAATGGAACTATTCCGCTAACCGCGCGTAACCGATAAATAAGAGAGATAATGATAGATCAGGAGGTACATATGAACACGAGAACTCTAAAAATACTGCTACGTACCACACTTGCTGCCTTATTGTTAAGTGTATTGCTTTTGCCGGCTGTAAGTTTAGCCAAAACTGCTGTACCTAAGCATACGGGTTCATTTTATGTGAATGATTTTGCGAATGTGATTGACGAGAAAGCAGAGAATTACATGGTGAACTACGGTATTCGATTACATCAGGCTACTGGAGCTCAAGTTGTGCTTGTAACTGTCGACTCTACTGAAGGGGTTTCGATGGAAGAGTATGCAAAATCGCTTTTCAATAGCTGGGGTGTGGGGGCTGCGGATAAAAATAACGGTCTGCTGCTGCTCCTTTCTATAAAAGATGATGATTATTGGGCGGTACAAGGTAAAGGTATAGAGGAATCATTGCCTAACAGTAAGATTAAAGAGATTCTTTCACAATATCTTGAGCCGGATTTCGCAGCTAAAACATACAGTAATGGTGCTAGGAAGACGTATGGAGCTTTTATTCAAGCTATGGGCGGTACTTGGGCAGAAAATGTTGGCACCAAAAATTACGTATCCGATAATGCGGGTGTGCTCAAAAAAGTAACTAAAGACTATCTGAACGATTCCAGCAACAGATATAAAACAACAACCGGAAGTGGAATTTATGTGGTTACCGTAAAAAATGCTGGAGATAAAACATTGCAGGACTATACCTATATGAAGTTTGCTTCGGTAGGTGCTGGTCCTAAGGATGTTATGCTTGTATTGGACATAGGCGGAGACAACTATCATGTTCTACAAGGCAAGGATATCGACAAGATTTTAACCAATGAGGCTATTAGTAATATTTTAAATACCGTGCTTGAACCCCAATTTGTGAAAAAAGATTACGGAACGGGAGCTACAACGACAGTTAATTCGTTCTACAGTTTCTTGTTAGCGAGAGCGGATCATCCGCAAGGAGTCACTGGAAACAACGGAAACAATGTTAATCCTGGAACTACAACGAATTCTGGTACTTCCTCTACTACAGCTACAAGTGGAGGTGAGGCGGTTAGTAAAAGCAAGGCTTTTCTAATTTTCTCAGCGATTTTTGGTTCGCTCATCTTATTTGGATTTACTGCTTCACGACGCAATAGATATATAGAAATGTATGGTTTGCCATTTAATCCATATAGTCAAAGGAATATACGCCGTTATGGTCCTTGGCATGGTCAAGCGGATTACGGTTATGGCAGACGATGGCACAGACGTTATTATCATCACCATCATAATCATCATAGAAATACACCATCCAATAACTCACAGTCAAGCTTCTGGGGAAACAGTGGTGGCGGAGGCTCTACTAACGGTGGCGGTGCAGGAAGGTATTCCTCAAGCAACGAGAACCATGGTGGTGGAGGTTCCAGCAGTGGTGGCGGAGCAGGAAGACATTCTTCCAGCTCTTCAAGCAGCAGCAGATCTAACAATGATAGTGGCTCTTCCGGTGGAGGAGGTTATTCCGGCGGTGGTGGCTCATCAGGTGGCGGCGGTAGCGCTAGCGGCGGAGGTGGAGTAGGAAGACATTAGAATTTGATTAGCTATATGTGAGCAGGTAGCCAAAACTTTGGAAACCTGCTCTTTTTTGTTTTTGAAATGATGACTATTACTCAAATAGAAACTTTTAACGAAAATCATCGTCTATGATAAGGACGAGTTGTACATATTATCAAATTAGTAATATTTAGGGAGGAATACTTAGAAGTGAGCACTTCATCATTACCTCAACGTTCCAATGCACGCAATAAGAAACCTGTTAAGAAACCAATAAAAAAGCGTAAGAAACGGAGTTTTTTTCGCACCTTATCCAAAGTTTTTTTATTCTGCTTATTCTTAATGATCGCTGCTGGTGGATGGCTTTATTTTGCACCCTCGGCTCAGAACTTACGTTATACGATCGCAGATACGCTAATTACAACACAACATCGCTATACGGCTAAATATATTATAGGTGAAGATCAACTGAAGGACCGGGTAACCGAGTATACCGCCCGTTTTGAAGAGATGGGGGACGAAATAGATACACATACGATCGCTCCCGAACCTGAGGTGGTAGAGAAGCCACTTGTCGAGATTGAGAATGTCTCAGGCAGTGGTTATACCGGATATGTAATGATTGTTAATGATCCAACCAAAGTCCGGCTAGGAATACCTAATAAGATTGGTTCAGGTGAAAAAGTAACCAGTATGGTGAAGCGTACAGGCGCTGTCGCCGGAGTTAACGGTGGTGGGTTCGCTGATCCGAACTGGAAAGGTAACGGTTTTAAACCTATAGGAATTGTAGTCTCTCAAGGTAAATTATATTACAACGGTCTAGGCGGTAAAAAATCTACACAGATTGTTGGTCTTGATAAACAAGGAAAAATGGTTGCCGGGAATTATACACTAGATGAGATTAGTAAAATGGGGGTTCAGGAGGCAGTTACTTTTAGCCCGCGGCTAATCGTCAATGGCAAAGGATTGATTAAGAATGCAGCGGAAGGTTGGGGGATTGCACCTAGAACAGCAATGGGTCAGCGGGCAGATGGCGCTATTATTTTTGTGGTAATTGACGGTCGACAGCCTACTTATAGTATTGGAGCAAATCTCTATGATGTGCAGCAAATTTTGCTTAAGCATGGAGCCGTGATAGCGGCTAATCTTGATGGTGGATCTTCTACGGTACTTGTAAAAGACAATGAGATTATGAATAAACCTTCATCCCAATATGGTGAGCGGTATTTGCCTACAGCCTTTTTAGTTTTTGAGCATCCAGAACAGGTTGATATGCCAAATATTTGGAAAGGACTAGATCCTGCCAAGATTGATGCTGGGAAAAAGAGAACACAATAAGTACGCGTTATTGGGCACCTGAAAAGGATTATCTTGGAATGAGAGATGTATTTATGCTACGATATCAGCTAGTATGAAACAGAATGCAGTACGAATAGGTCTGGAACAGGGGGAATAGGAGTGACGTTGCAGCAGCTCCGCTACGCTATCGAAATTGCAAATAGTGGCTCCATGAATGAGGCGGCAAAGAAGCTCTTTGTTTCTCAACCGAGCCTGTCCAACGCTATTAAAGAGCTTGAAAATGAACTTGGGATTACCATCTTTGAACGGACGAACCGTGGAATAAGCATTTCTGTAGAAGGAATGGAATTTCTCGGATATGCCCGTCAAATCATTGAACAAACAGAGCTTATGGAGAATCGTTATACTGGGAAAAAGCGTAGCCCAATCTATTTTTCCATTTCGACTCAGCATTATGCTTTTGTGGTAGATGCTTTTGTGAGTCTCATGAAGCAAAGTGATGTCTCAGAGTACAACTTCAGCTTGAGAGAGACGCAAACCTACGACATCATCGAAGATGTGCGTACCCTCCGTAGCGATTTAGGGATTCTTTATATTAACGAGAGCAACTATAAGCATATGAATAAGCTGTTCAGTGATGGTAATCTGAAATTCACGCCACTCTTTAATACCGACCCACATCTTTATGTCAGAACTGAACATCCGCTTGCCCAGAAGGAAAGGATTTCGCAGGACGATATTTTACCTTTTCCGTATATTACTTTTGAACAAGGTGAGAACAATTCACTTCACTTCTCGGAGGAAATGTTAAGTTTTTCTCAGATTGAGAAGAATATTAAAGTGAATGACCGGGCAACCTTGACCAATTTATTAATGGGCACGGACGGTTATACGGTGGGTACAGGAATCATGGCATCCGATCTGAACGGTAATGGACTGAAGACGATTCCATTTGAGAGTAATGAAGTATTCACGGTTGGTTGGATTGCACATAAAGATCGCAGACCTAGTGTGATGGCATCCAAGTATATAGAAATCTTAAATGACTTGGTTTCCGGAAGTTATTTTGATCTAAATCATTTTTTACTATAGCTGTAGGAGGATCGGTATGATTAGACCCGTAACTGGCACCCAGAGAAATGCTCCACCCTTTCGCTATGATATCGTCGGCAGCTTCTTGCGTACGGAAGAAATTAAAGCAGCCCGCCTCCAATATGAGAATGGTGAAATCACAGGAAGTGAGCTTTATGAAATAGAGAATATTGAGATTGCTAAACTACTGGAACTAGAAAAGGAAGTAGGATTATTAGCAGTTACAGATGGTGAATTTCGCCGTTCCTGGTGGCATCTTGATTTCTTTGTTGGAATTAAAGGAACTGAAAAAATTAACTTAAACCAAGGGAGTGGAAGAGCGGAAACGGTTCAGCGCGCGGAATCATTCCGAATTGTTGACCGAATTTCCTTTGAAGATCATCCGATGCTCCAGCAATTTATCAAGCTCAAGCAAATGGCGGGAGACCGAATACCCAAAATGACGATTCCTTCACCTGCATTATTTCACTTTGTGGAGGAGTTTAATGGAAATGAAGTTTACCCTGATAAGGAAACTTTATTTCAAGATATCATAGCGGTTTACCAAACTGCGATTCAAGCATTTTACGATGCAGGCTGCCGTTACCTCCAGTTAGACGATACAACTTGGGGAACGCTGAGCAGTGGTAGACATCGCGCACATTTACGCAGTAGAGGTACAGATCCAGATCAGTTAGCAAAGGATTATGTTAGGCTGATTAATGAGAGTATTGCGAAGCGTCCGCATGATATGACCATCGCTCTGCACGTATGCCGAGGTAATTTTCGCTCCACTTGGTTCGCTGCTGGTGGTTATGAGCCTGTTGCCGAGGTGCTTTTTTCCAATACAAAAGTTGATGCCTTTTTCTTGGAATATGATAATGAACGAGCTGGTGATTTCGAGCCTTTACGATTTATTAAAGACCAATTTGTAGTGTTGGGATTAGTGACAACCAAACATGGGGGTCTGGAGAGTAAAGAGCAGCTTAAGGCAAGGATCGAAGAAGCCGCGCAATATGTAGATATTGAGAAGCTGTGCCTAAGTCCCCAGTGTGGATTTGCTTCTACGGAGGAAGGAAATATTCTAACCGAAGAAGAGCAGTGGGATAAAGTACGCCTTGTGATCGAAACCGCCCGAGAGGTCTGGTTATAATTAAATAAGCTAATTTGGTGGCCTGCTATAGCGTAAGCTTATGGTAGGCCATAGTTTTTAGGAGTTACCCTGTCCTGATTGTACAGTGCTATAGTGAATTCAACAGAAAAGCACAGACAATGAAGGAGGACGAACCCCTATGAGTACCATCCAAAAAGGAAATCAAAGAACTGAAGTGCCATTCAGAGTAGATATCGTTGGCAGCTTCTTACGTCCGGAAACGATTAAGAGAGCTCGTGTCCAATATCAAAATAATGAAATCTCCGCTGATGAATTGCGCAAGGTTGAAGATACAGAGATTACCAGAGTCGTGAAAAGACAAAAAGCGGTCGGATTAAAAGGTGTAACGGATGGAGAGTTCCGCCGCTCTTGGTGGCATTTAGATTTTATGTGGGGCATTGAAGGGGTAACAAAGAAAGTCAGCCCAGTGGGCTACCTGTTTAATGGTGTAGAGACTAGAGCGGAAACTGCAGAATTATCCGGAAAAATCCGTGGGACTAACCATCCGATGATCGCTGACTACAGACAATTGGTTAGCATAGCGGGAAATGATGTAGTAGCTCGCCAAACGATTCCTTCGCCAGCGCAGTTCCTTGCTGAACTTCAGCGCAATCAAAAGACAACTGTAGCGGTTTACAACAACCAGGATGAACTAGTGGCTGATATTGCTGCAGCTTATCGTGAAGTTATTCGCGACTTCTATGAGGCAGGTTGCCGTAATCTGCAATTGGACGACTGCACATGGGGGATGCTCTGTGATAAAGGATATTGGGAAGCTCGTCAAAAAGAGGGTGTAGATGTTAACGAAATCGCTAAGCTATACGCATTTGTAAATAACGAAGCGATAAAAGATCATCCAGCAGATATGGTAATTACGATGCATGTATGCCGTGGGAACTATGCGTCCACTTGGGCAGCATCCGGCGGATACGAGCCTATCGCAGAAGTGTTATTCGGAACGGTGGATGTAGATGGTTTCTATCTGGAGTTCGATACGGATCGGGCCGGAGATTTTGCACCCCTTAGATTTATTAAAGATCAACAAGTGGTTTTAGGTTTGTTCAGTTCGAAGTCAGGTGAGCTTGAGAATAAAGAAGAAATCATAGGACGGATTAAAGAAGCTTCGCAATATGTGGATATCAATCAGTTGTGCCTGAGCCCACAATGTGGTTTTGCCTCTACGGAAGAAGGAAACCATCTGACAGATCAACAACAATGGGACAAACTGCAGTTTATTAAAGAGATTGCAGATGAAATATGGCAGTAATCTATAAAAAATTAGCAGGCTCCTGATTGAATCAGAAGCCTTTTTCTATGCGTATTGTGACAGCTTAGAGGATTAACCTACTACTGCACTTTACTAGAGCTATCGAAGAAGGGTATAATAAGTAACAATTGTTTTTAATTCATGTTGAAAGAGAGCGGGAACAATATGGGTCGTAAGTGGAATAATATTAAAGAAAAGAAAGCTTCCAAAGACGCAAACACAAGTCGTGTTTATGCAAAGTTTGGCGTTGAGATTTATGTAGCAGCAAAGAAGGGTGAACCCGATCCAGAAGCGAACCGGGCTCTGAAAGTTGTATTAGAACGTGCAAAAACTTACAATGTACCAAAAGCGATCATTGACCGTGCGCTTGATAAAGCTAAAGGCAGCGCTGAAGAAAATTATGAAGAGCTTCGTTATGAAGGATTTGGACCTAGCGGTTCAATGATCATCGTTGATGCGCTCACAAATAACGTTAATCGGACAGCTCCATTGATCCGTTCAACCTTCAGTAAGAATGGCGGAAATATGGGTGTCAGCGGATCAGTAGCTTACATGTTTGACTCTACGGCCGTTATAGGTGTGGAAGGTAAAACTGCTGATGAAGTAATTGAAATGATGTTTGATGCAGAACTTGATGTACGCGATGTGCTGGAAGAGGATGATGCAGTAATTGTTTATGCAGAGCCTGATCAGTTCAATGCAGTGCAAGAAGTATTCAAAAATGCAGGCATCACTGAATTTACTGTTGCTGAGTTAAACATGCTTCCACAAAACTATGTGGCACTCCCAGAAGATGCTCAAGCTCAATTCGAGAAATTGATTGATGCTTTGGAAGACCTGGAAGATGTTCAACAAGTGTATCATAACGTAGATTCAGAAGAAGAATAATTTAAGTTTTATAAAGGGCGATGGAGTTCGCCATAACTGTCTCTCTGAGACTAATGACTCCTACCAGTGTGAGCTTCCCTGGTAGGGGTCTGTTTTATTGTTGAGACTAATTTATTTTGTCCTTAGGAGCTGTCGAGATGAATCCATGGTCTACCCGATGGTTTGAAATCACTAAGAAGCGAAGTTATTTTGCACTTTGGAGTACTTTTATCAAATGGATTGTGCTTGGTAGTGTGGTTGGCATTTTATCCGGCACCGCCTCTGCTTTTTTTCTGAAAAGCTTGGATTACGTTACAGATGTACGTTTAGAGCATCCGTGGCTACTTTATTTGTTGCCTCTTGGGGGAGTACTTGTTAGTTTCTTATATATGCGATATGGCAAGAACAGTTCTAAAGGCAATAACCTCATTCTAGAACAAATTCAGGACGGACAAGAAACCATACCTTTGCGAATGGCTCCATTGGTGTTGTTCGGAACATTAGTAACCCACTTATTCGGTGGATCCGCTGGGCGTGAAGGGACAGCTGTTCAAATGGGCGGAAGCCTTGCGGAATGGTTCGGAAAGCTGATTAAAATCAGTCCTATGGATCGCAAAATATTGTTAATGTGCGGAATTAGCGGTGGTTTTGGATCTATATTCGGCACTCCACTAGCAGGAACTTTGTTTGGTCTAGAGGTAGTAACCATTGGACTTATTAGTCAACAGGCATTACTTCCATGTTTTGTGGCTAGCTTTGTTGGTGATCTGGTCACCACTCGATTGTGGGGCGTTCATCATACACACTATGTAGTGAATGAATTTCCAGCCTTAAGTTTAATGATTATTCTAAAAGTGGTATTGGCCTCTGTAATTTTTGGTCTCGTGAGTATGCTTTTCAGTGAACTGACTCATTTTCTAAAAAGAATCTTCACCGCCATGATAAGCAATCCAATGATAAAAGGTGCAGTAGGTGGATTAATTATCATTGCCTTAGTATTCCTTGTAGGGTCTCGTGATTACTTAGGCCTCGGAATTCCATTAATCAAGGATTCTTTTGAGGGAGATATCTCACCGTTCGCTTTTTTATGGAAGCTGATCTTTACTGCCTTTACCTTAGGAACAGGATTTCAGGGTGGTGAGGTTACTCCGTTATTTGTGATTGGTGCCACACTAGGCAATGCTTTGGCTGAAATATTACATGTGTATGGACCCTTTTTAGCTGCCCTCGGTTTTATTGCTGTCTTCTGTGGAGCTACTAGCACGCCTATCGCTTGCTTTTTAATGGGGATCGAGCTGTTTGGTTCGGAAGGAGCCATATACATGTTTATCGCTTGTGTGGTGAGTTATTTATTCTCCGGACATAGTAGTATTTATACTTCACAGCTTATCGGTGTATCGAAGAGCCAGTTCATTACAATTCCTCAAGGAACTAGGATCGGTACGGTCAAACGCACCCGCAAAAAATAAGAGGACCTCTCGGATGATGGTTGACAAGTAACGGCATGCGTTTTAAACTGTTACCAAACGAAGGGATGGTTCAACATGATTCATGTGGAAACTGAAAAATTATATACCAGAAGCTGCTCCGAACAATCGGATACAAACGATGAAACGTTGTCCGGAGCTTAATCAAAAAGCGAATCGCTTTTTATATCATCGAAAGATAGCTAGGTCATTTTAGTGTGATTATTCATGCTTATTTGATTACGCCATCTTCCGATGTTAATGATTAAGAGGCTGTAGACAATTTTCGTCTACAGCCTTTTGTGTTTATAATGTTCAGTTTCCAAACTGACAATTATCTATTTGTGCCGTCTATTCGTGCACGGATAAGCAGAAGGCTTGCGCCCAAGGGCGCGGTGTCTTCTGCTTTTTTTGTGCTTAAAAACAATTATAGAAAAGAGGAAAGTAAATGAGTTTACTTGAGGTTTCTAATTTATCACATGCTTTTGGAGATAAAGTGCTGTATAAACAGGTTTCTTTGGAAGTCTACAAAGGGGAGCATGTAGGTGTGGTGGGTCAGAATGGAACAGGGAAAAGCACATTAATTGGTATTCTGACGGGCGAGGTGATTCCTGATGGTGGAACGATTAAATGGCAGCCCAATATCAAAATAGGCCATCTTGATCAATACGCGGTTATTGATGGGTCAAGTACAGTTCAAAGTTATTTAAGGCGAGCGTTCACTGAATTATACAAAATGGAAGAAAAGATGAATGCACTTTATGCGGAATGTGCAGTTACTGGCAATGAAGTGCTTTTGCAGAAGGCAGCAGACCTTCAGGAACGACTCGAGGCGCTCAACTATTATTCTATCGAGAGCAATATCAGTAAAGTGGTTACGGGGCTAGGATTAAACGCAATGGGGATGGACCGTCCTATTGATCAGCTTAGTGGGGGGCAGCGAACCAAAGTTATATTGGCAAAGCTGTTGCTTGAACAACCTGATGTGTTATTGCTCGACGAGCCCACCAATTATCTCGACACCACGCATATTAACTGGCTTGCTGAATATCTGATAGCGTTCGATCAAGCCTTCATTGTGGTCTCTCATAACTATGCTTTTCTCGATAAAATATCAACAAGCATTTGCGATATTGAAGGGGAAACGATTAAGAAATATCATGGCAAATATGCTGATTTTTTGAGACAGAAGGAGCATTTTCGCGAGAGCCATATCCGGCAGTACCATGCACAGCAGAAAAAAATTGAAGCCACTGAGCAATATATCCGGAAAAATGGTGCTGGTGTTAATTCTAGAATTGCCCGTGGCCGTCAGAAGCAGCTGGATCGTATGGAGAGAGTCGCTGCACCGACGTTTGTCACTAAAGCATCTATCCATTTTCAAGAGCTTCCTGTTAATGCACAAGTTGCGCTTAGAGTAGACCATCTGGTGGTTGGTTACGTCAAACCGCTGCTGCCCAAATTAACATTTTCGATTCGAGGAGGACAAAAGATAGTCATAACAGGCTTTAACGGCAT
The DNA here is from genome assembly GCF_037963285.1 of Paenibacillus sp. FSL H3-0329. Taxonomy (NCBI): domain Bacteria; kingdom Bacillati; phylum Bacillota; class Bacilli; order Caryophanales; family Paenibacillaceae; genus Paenibacillus; species Paenibacillus sp. FSL H3-0329. The sequence continues at coordinate 3,223,731 of NZ_CP150150.1, forward strand.
CGGAAAATCAACATTGCTGAAAACATTAGTTGGTCAAATCCCTTGTGTTGCCGGGGCTTTCCGCTTTGCCGAACAAGTCTCTATTGGTTACTACGAGCAAGATTTAATTTGGGAAAACGATAACATGACACCTATTGAAATCGTCTCATCGTTTTATCCAAAATTGACTATTAAGGAAATACGTCGTCATCTAGCATTATGTGTTGTAAAAGATAGTCACGTTACACAGCCTATCCGTACACTCAGCGGTGGCGAACAATCTAAAGTTAAGCTGTGTCTTTTATTGCTTACAGCATGTAATTTCTTAATCTTAGATGAGCCCACCAATCACTTAGATGCCGAAACAAAAGATGCTTTACAGAAAGCTTTAATCCAATTTAAAGGTACAGTGATTCTGGTTTCTCATGAGGAGCAATTTTATCAAGGGTGGGTGGATCGTGTAATCAATATTGTGGATGAAAATAGAAATAGAGAACTAAAGTATAGCCATAGATAAGGTTAACTAGTAACATGAAGCTGTTCCAAATTAATACAATCGTCTTCAAATGGCTTCCTGGTTTAAGTGAATATTAAGGAGGGTTCCAATCAGACATGTACATTAATAAATCTTCGTTAGCTCAGTTTGCTCAGGGCAATAAGACCTCAGATGTAACCATGGATAGATATCTTACACAATATTTAGATCTTTACGATAAGGTAGAACCACACGTGCGTGCTTTTGTGCTAGAGGAGAACCGAGCAGATAGAATAAAAAATGAAGTGGCTGGGGTAAGAGAGAAGTATTCAGAAATTCCTAAACCATCGCTATATGGAATACCTGCTGGAATCAAAGATTTAATTCACTTAGATGGGTTGCCTACCCGTGCAGGGTCGAACCTCCCCCCACAAGCTTTGACGAAGTCTGAAGGTAGTTTTATTCAAAAGGTTCGGCAAAAAGGGGTTTGGTTCACCGGCAAAACAGTGACGGAGGAATTTGCTTATGCCGGACCTATCACAACCCGCAATCCTTATCAGCTGGAACATACGCCTGGCGGTTCTAGTGCAGGCTCTGCTGCTGCGGTTGCCGCGGGCATCTGTCCATTTGCGATAGGTACACAAACCTTGCGTTCTGTTATGGCACCTGCTTCATTTTGCGGAGTGGTCGGCTTTAAACCTAGTTATGCGCGTATCCCTATAGATGGTGTCCAATTGATGTCGCCATCTTTTGATACGTTTGGATTTTTCACTCAGGATATGGAGGGTATGGACTTTCTCGCCGCTGAGCTTGTAACGGGATGGAGACCTTTTAAAGAAGCTCGTAAACCTGTACTGGGGATACCCGAAGGTGTATACATGACATTATTGGAGGATGACACCAAGATAACCTTTCAGAAGCAGCTTAAGAAGCTTGAGGAAGCAGGGTTCAGCATAAAAACAGTTGCGATGCCGTGGGAAGATAGCTTTATCTACGGAGATGCCATGGTGCGGTTTGTACATGGAGAAATGGCGCAAGTCCATGATCCACTATTTGATGTTTATAAAGATCTTTATGATGATACCGTACGGCAGGCTATTTTATCTGGACGAACCATCACTGAGGAAGAACTGGAAGGATATCGTAGCGGACAACTCAAGCTCAGAAATGATCTATTAGATGTGCAGAAGTCACAGGGGATTGATCTGTGGGTTTCGCCGGCTCAGGCAGGAACAGCTCCGCTGTGGCGAACACGAACCGGATGGACCGGAATGACAGCCATTTGGTCATATGCTGGAGCGCCTGCGGTGAGTATTCCAGCTGCCACTATAAATAACATGCCATTAGGGTTTCAATGTATCGGGGCATATGGTAGGGATGAAGAGTTAATTTATTGGAGTAAAGATGTTTCTTTAGCGCTTCAGTGATTTTATTGCTGTAGAAATGGAAGGTGTTAAGTTGAACAGTCAAAGTGTTGTGTTTCCTGCGTTGCATACAGAAAGAATTGAATTGCGGATTTTAAATCTAGAGGATGCAAATGTAGTCTTTAGACATTTTTCTGATGAAGAAGTAACTAGATATATGGACATTGAGCCCTGCAAAGATCTAAAAGAAGCTGAAGAGATCATTCAGTATCATTTGGACGATTCGGGTTGTAGATGGGGAATGTTCGAAAAAGCGAATAATGAGTTTATCGGCACCTGCGGATATCATTATTTAAGAAGAGTAGGCAATGAATTTACAGCAGAGGTAGGCTATGATTTATCCAGATCGTTCTGGGGCAAAGGCTACATGTACGAAGTGATGAAAGAGATTATTGATTTGGGATTCTTGAAATTGGGGTTTACTAGTATTGACGCTACAGTTGAGCCAGAGAATGTTAGATCCTTAATGCTGCTAGAGCGATTAGCGTTTGAGCAGGACGCTGAACTTCGTGATCAATTGTTGTATTTTGTTCTAAAACGTAATCGGTAGATTACACAGTAGGTCTTCGTTTTATTTGAAGATCTACTTTTTTTTGTATAAAGTGAGAGTTTTTTAAATAGGGATCGTCTATACAGTATCGTGCTTCAAGGAGGCTTCATGGTGAAGGGACATGTACCGAAAGTTGAAAAAGAGGATGAGAGGCTATGGATCCAAAATATTCTCGATGGACATAAAGAAGACTATTCGTATCTTGTAAATCGATATAAGAATAAAATTTATGGGCTTATGCGAGGAATGGGAGCCAATCATCAAGATGCACAAGACATAACGCAGGAGACTTTTATTAAAGCTTACCGCAAGCTAGCCTCACATGATTTGGATAAGAATTTTGCGGCGTGGCTATATGCTATCGCTACTAATTTACTGAAGGATTTGTGGAAAAAAGACCGACCAACAGCGAGCTTGCCGGACAACAATGCCGAACATTCTCTTTCAGATAATCCAGAAGAAGAATTAATGCGATCGGAGCATCGCACAGAGCTGCTTCACCTGATGCAGAAGCTCCCGTCTAATTATCGTACGGCTTTACTGCTTCGTTATACCAATGATTTAAGCTATGAAGAAATGTGTATGGTTCTAGATGTTCCATTAAGCAAGATTCAAAATGATTTATACCGGGCTAAACAGCGTTTGAAGCAGCTAATTACACTCCAGGAGGTGAAGACCGATGAGGTGCTTAAATTCCTATGAGATCGAAGAATATATTTTAAGCAAATCTATCTTACGAGATCAAGCCGTAGCTGAACATATGGCAACTTGTACGCATTGTAATATGATCTACGAAGCAGAGCTTGAAGAACAAGCTGAATGGTCGCAGGCTATGTATGAAGAGCGCTTACCAGATTCATTTACTGCTCAAGTAATGGCTTCTTTGGAACAAGTAGAGCTTGAGGAATTTACTCCAACACAAAGGAATCGCAAGCATCCGAAGCGCAATAAGTTGCTGAGATTATTTATGGGCGCGGCGTTGTTACTGGTTGTACTAAGTGCCGTGATCTTATATTCCGTTCCTACACTGGCAGAGACTTTACGTTCTCTTTTTGTTAAAAACAACATGGACATTGGCCTTCTACGAGCACAAGAATTTGGGTTAGTAGAACATCCTAATATTAAGGTGAAGGATAAGGGCTACACTATCAAAATAGATGAAGCGGTGGCAGATCCTACACGGGTAATTGTTGCGTTACAGTTGTTTGGACCGGATGGAAAGCATGATAAAAAACGCTTGGCCCTTAATGATGGGAACAGTATTGCGATTAAGGATGATCAAGGGAAGGTTGTTGGGGAGTTATACGATATAGGATTTACCAGTGACTTTTACTATTTGATCGCTAATTTCACTGAACCTCTGCAAACTGATCGAATTACGGTCGAAGGTCATATTACTGAATTGGGAAGTGAACGCAAGAACATCCCTACTCTTAAAGGCGATTGGAATTTCAATTTTTCGATGGATATGACGGAAGCGAATAAACAAACGACCTCCATGCCACTAACGGGTAGCTACACCTCCCCGGACGGTTTAACTGTGACCTTGAATAAATTAACTCATATGGTGCAAGGTGTTCGTTTTGAGTTCGATACTCAATTGAGTGAAGAGGCGTTGACCCGTTCTCCAGGCGAACTATGGAAGCAACAAGGTTTGAAATTCCATTTTGAGGATACAGTAGGAGAAGAGATTCACAGTGTTAATGCTAGAAAGTTTCCTAATAAGAACAGCGTTATGTCCTACTCTAACATTCCCGGGGCAACAAAGGGACTTATGCACTGGAGCTATACGTTTAAATATTTACCACAGGATACGCCTTATACTTTCGTATTGGATGGATATTTTATCCCAGAGAAGGATGGTTCTAGTGTGCAATTTGAGCCAGCCAAGTTGAAAGAACATCCGATTCCCTTTGCTTTTGACGGGGATGAGCTGATGTTAAATGATTTTATAGTGGAATCGTCTCCCGATAACAATGTATCAGCGAAGGAAGGTGTATTACATTTTAGCGGAAGATTGAAAAATGAATTTATGAATGATGAATGGATGTTCAAGACAATGGATGGCAAGGAATACAAACTCACTAAACAAGGAGCGCATTCTATCAAAGGGGAAGGATGGAAGGATGGATATATTATAATTGTTCAATCTCAGTCAAATAATCAAAAGAAATATTTCCAATTCCGTGCCGAAGGCCTTACACAAATTCCCGAGCAGCTTCAATTAATACGCACGATAAACAATCGAATGTATACTAATGTAGACTGGTCCGTTCCTATCATGGAAGCTAGCAAAAAAGAGTAAATATAGTTATTTGGTTTCCGGATTGTACAAGCAAATAAGGGGGAATAAGCATCTCATATACTATCACAATCGAAAAGAGGTGGTAGTTTATGACTGCTGCAGAGAAGAGAAAAATTCAAAGAGCTTTGAACGCATTGCGTAAGCAAAGAGTGATTCTGAAAGAAAGTCTTAAAAGAATTGAAGCCATTCTTTGCAGGTTGCCTATTGGCAGTCGTGAAAGATTTGAATTGTTAGCAGTAAGAGACTCAATAGTAGAAGCGCTTCGACTAAATGCAATTGCCATTAGAAATTTAAAAGATGCTACTTGTTCTTGTTAATTACCCTAATACCAGTTCTACGCAGCTTTTGCGTGGAGCTGGTTTTTTTGAAATAATAAGATTCACACTATCCGTTATGATACTATAAACTTAATATGTCGATAACGTAAAAAGAGAGGAAACCATTTATGACCAACAAATTATACTACAATTCAACATACCTGACTGATTGGCAAACCCGTGTGACTGAAACCATAGAACGAGAAGATGGTCTTTATGTTCTTTTGGAGGAGACGGCTTTTTATCCGCATGGTGGTGGACAACCCTGTGATCTAGGATCTATTCAGGGAATTCCTGTGCTTGATGTAATCAGTGAGGAAGAGCTTGTACTACATAAGCTGGAACGTTTACCTAATGATGAATCGGTAGCTTGCCAGCTCGATTGGAATAGAAGATTTGACCATATGCAGCAGCATAGTGGGCAGCATTTGCTCTCAGCGGTTTGTCTAGAAAAACATAACTTTATGATCTTAAGCTTTCATTTAGGTGAGGATTATTGCACCATTGATATAGAAGTGCCAGAACTGAATGCTGGTCAACTGTCCTCGATAGAGAGAGAAGTTAATCGGCAGATTTACTTAAATCACAATATTCTCAGCTATTTCGTAACAGGGGAAGAGGCTTCACAGCTTAAATTGGTTAAACAGCCAAAAGTGACAGAGAACATCAGGATTGTTGAGATCAAAGATGTTGAATACAACGCTTGTGGGGGGACACATGTGTCCTCAACAGGTGAAATTGGAATGATTAAGCTTCTGAAAGCTGAAAAAATAAAAGGGAATACGCGGATTTATTTTAAATGTGGATACCGGGCTTTAGAGGAATTTAATACCAGTCAGCAAATCCTTGGTACACTATCTTCCAAATTCAATACAGGCAAAGATGAAATTATCGATCGAATTGAAAAATGGGAAAATGAACAAAAGCTTCTGCAAGCTGAAATTAACCTGCTTAAAGAAAAAAATGACGACTATGTCGTGCAAGAGCTTTTAAATGAGCAAGCGGGAAAGATAATCGCACAAGTATTTGAGGATAAATCGCTAAAAGATCTACAGAGCTTAGCTAATAAGTTGACTTCGAAATGTGATCTTCCTGTATTATTAGCTACTTCTGCGGAGAATAAGGTTGTGTTTGCGCAGAATGGGAGCCTGGAGATTTCCTGTGGAGCTTTTTTCAAAGCTCATCTAGGCAGCTACAACGGTAAAGGCGGGGGCAGCGATAAACTGGCGCAAGCAGGATTCCCAACTTGGGAGGATGCTTTGGCTTTTTATGAGTTTGCTAGAGAGTGAAATGAAACTTTTTCCATTATCTTCCGTCTAATTACATATGATTATAATGTCGAAGGAGACGGATAGAAATGAATAAATGGAAAGTAACGCTAGGGATCTTTGCTGTTTTGATTTTAAGTACTGGGTATGGATCGGCATCTGCGCAAGCAGACAAGCAAATTCAATTCAACTATAAAGAAATTGGAATCAGCAGTAAACAAGTCATCGCGGAGAATACAACTTTTGTACCTTTGAAATCACTTGCAGATGCTATGGGTTATACGTTATCGTGGGATCAAAAATTAAAAACGGCCAAGCTGGTACGTCCAGAGCGTGAAGTCATCTTCACTGCGGGTGCTGCAACGTCAAAAGTGAACGGGGGAGCGATGGGATTAACAAAATCTCCGCGTATCATAAAAGGTTCATTGTACGTGCCATTGGTCTCTGCGGTCAGTGTACTTGGGGGTAAAGCGGGGCTAAATAAAACGGATGGAATTATCCACATCGTAGATGAACCTAGATTTGTTGCCGCTTCTGTAGAAGGAAGATCCTATTGGATATCTCAAAAAAACGGTGATTTATATTACCGGGCTACAGCAGCTGGGAAACCAGTAATTATTGGCCAACTACCGCTCAAGGGATCCGCTTACAATCATGGATTTGAGATCAAGAAATTTGGAAATGGCAAGTACTTGCTCCAGTTAACAGACAATCACTATGCTATGTTTAATGATTTCAGCAACAGCTATCAGGTACTAGTTCAAGCAGGTACAATAATTCAGCAAATGGATTATCATTATATGATCTCTGCTTATCCTCATGCGCCTCAAGTGCCCTCCACTCAGGTGTATATGACCGATGGGAAGAACGTTCAGTATATTACTAACGATGGCGGTTTGGGCAAGTTGTTTGAGATGGAGAAATTAACCGGGGCAACCGGTGATTTCATAGTGGAGTACGCCGCGGAGGATGTGGCACTCGTTCGCTTATTAGATACAACACAATTATATATTGTCTACAGCAGTACAGGAGAAATCGTCAATCTCAGTGAACAACTGATTACTAGTGAGGATCGTAAAGAATGGGATAAAGTAAATGATGGCAGAGATCAATACATTCTGAGCAGAATGTTAGGGATGAAAAGCCGTAAGGGGAATGTACTGACCTTCACCTACACGCCAATCCTTGAGGAAAAAGCAAAAACAGTGACATATACACTTCAAGCGAAATAATTCGGAATCACATCAATATAATTAGTACAAAAAAAGAGCGATGTTGAACATCGCTCTTTTTTATGTATTTATGATTATTTCGTCGTCATCATACTTCCACCCTTAATCTGAACGGGTTGATCATTTATAGATACCCAAACATCTATGGCAGAATTGTTGCGGATAATCGTTTTGTCGGCACTTAATTTCAGTGAATACAGGGCAGTGACATAATCATAAATCTCAATATTAGTAGCGTACCAAATATCTGTATGTCCACCTGCTTGTTGGCAAAAGGTTTCGATTAGCTCCCAATTGTTCTGCTGTGCGAACTCATAGCTATGGCCCCAAACATAACAGAGTCTTAGTTTCTGGGAGGGTCCTTCCATTGTGAATCGCTCCCAAACCTGATGCAGATCTTCAATATGGTGGCAGGTTGGATGCCATTCCATGAAATTAAGAGGCATATCAAATTGTTTAGTAGAGTGAACAGTGCGGCTGTATTCAATTCCTACGGACTGAAGTGGTGCAATTATCTCCTGAGAGTATGTACCGTAGGGGTAGGACATGCCTCGCACTGGATAATCCACCAGCTTTTCCAATCGTTTACGGTCTTCGAACAGCTCTTCAATTACCATCGGTAAAGGAAGACGCTCTAGATGTGGGTGAGTAACGGAATGGGCGGACACTTCATGATTCCTGAGCGAATGCTTAACATCAGCGGGCGATAAGAACCCAGGTGCATTGATCATTGCACTATTTAAATGGAAGGTCCCTTTGATTCCATATTGATCAAAAATACCAGCCAAGCGGATATCGTGTTTCTGGCCGTCATCATAGCTCATAGTGAGCGCCTTAGATAATCCGCCTGGGAATAAGTTGAATTGAAGTTTCATGAATTCACACTCCTATAATTTGGTAATCTCGAAATTACTTCTTCCAATTATAAACAATTAACGTTATAATCAGATTCCACGTTTAAAAAGGAAAGAGTTTTCAGTGAGAAATATACACTTAAGGAGAGATGCTATCTGCCTGACTTTCTCTACGTTGTAAAACTGCTCTATGTAAAAGACAAAAGAAACTCACTTTTATATTTTATCACTAACCTGCTGAGCCCACCAATTCTATTTGCAGAGCTGTTCATAACGAAATATGTGGTTGACCTCATTCAGAACTTCACGACTAACGCCTACCTACATATCTTACTATTGGTAAGTTCACTGATGTTAATTTTATATCTGGCTGGCATCAATGGTTCTCTTCGAGCCATTTCTGTAACCAATTTAACGGCAACCAGTATTTATGAACTGGAACATAGTATTTTGGCTAAGACCTCTAAATTATCGACGGCTTTATTGGAAGACCCCGCAACAAAAACGATTAGAGAAAAAGCAAAACGGCTTTCCCTGATCGATTTATTAGATCAATGGACCGGAGTGACAATCCACTTTATAACATTAATCGCACTAATCGTAGTTCTATCCTGTTATGGCTTTTATATCCTGGCAGTGTTCATTTTAGTTGTACAAATTCTGCAGCTTTACCTCATGAGATGGATGTCTCGGAAAGTAGAGGCCATTTCAGCGAATCAAACCTCCTCTGTACGAATGATTAATTATATCGTTGATTTGCTGGTTAGTAGAAATACCCTCCCGGAAGTAAGAATGTACGGAATGTCCTCCTACTTGGTTACCACAATGAAAGAAATCTTCAATGGAAATTTCAAACAAATGCACCGAAAAGTTATTTTATCTGAGACCTTAAGCTTCTCCCAAAGTATAATAATGACTTTATTAAACGGGCTTACGATTGCTATTTTAGCAATTACACTTGGAGGTAGCGGGCAGAGCGCCGGACTTTTCGTATTATTACTTCAGATATCTAGTCAAATATTTATTGTCATACCTGCACTAACAAGGATGTATTCTGATCTGACCAAAAGTCGTTTGCGCTTCAATGAGTATAGTGCGTATTTGGAACTTGAAGAGCAAGTTCAAAGAGATCCGGAAGATTCCATAAGGAATACCGATGCGATGCAGATCACAATTCAGCAGTTGAATTTTCGTTATGCAACCAATGCACAGGACACGCTTAATAGTATAAACATGACTCTCAATCCTGGTGAACGAGTTGCCTTTGTAGGTGAGAATGGTTCCGGAAAATCCACGCTCATCAAGCTGATAGCAGGGTTATATCATCCAACAGCGGGAAACATCCAGTGGTTTAATGGAGAGCAGGAAGTGCTGGCTCATAACGTCACAAAGGGTGTGAGAGTTGTTTTTCAGGATTTCACTAAATTACATAGACCAATTCGAGAAAACATAGCCATGGGGAATATTGCTGCCATGTATGACGATTCAAGATTATTAGCTGCGATGAGAAAAGTAGAAGCTGATTCCTATGGTGTTGCGTTGGACACTTTAGTAGGTCCACAGTTTGGGGGGATCGATCTGTCTGGTGGACAATGGCAAAGACTTGCGATCGCACGTGCTTATCTCAACAACGGCTCGCTTACGATTTTTGATGAACCTACTGCAGCCCTCGATCCTTACGCGGAACAGCAGGCGTTTGAAACCTTTATGAAATTAGGAGAGCAGCAGACCTCCATTATTGTGACACATCGGCTATATATGTCCAAATTCGTAGATAGAATTTTTCTGTTTGAGCATGGAGAAATCGTTGAAAGTGGAACACATGAAGAATTAATGAAGTTGGATGGTAAGTACAGGGGAATGTTTAACCGCCAGTCCTCTTTATATGGCTGAGAAAGGAGAGATTCTGCTGAGAAGAGACCTTAAGAATATTTTAACGATACTGGCACGGATGATTGGAAAAAGTCCAGTAATCTCAATAATAACGATCATAGTTCCTATAATCAGTGGATTATTAACTTTTTATTCGTATTCTGTTCAAGTTCATATCATTAATGCAGTAGCTGCTGGTGCGATAACCTTTATTCCGATTCTATGGTTTGTTTTAATTCATGGAGTACAAGCCTGTTCATTGAGTATAACCAACATAATGAAAAGTCGAATGAATGCGGAACTAACTCTCGCTTTCCAATCCGAGCTGATAGATATTGCAAACCAAGTTGACTTTGAGGATTTTGATGATGAAGAGTTTGGGAACAAGCTGCAAAGAGCTAAAACAATAGTTGGAGAAGATTTAGAGGGAATTACTGGTTTTTTGTTGTCCAGTGTAGGAAATATCTCAGGACTTATAAGTATCATCTGGTTATCGGCTACAAGTGGATATTTTTTAGTCACACTGGTGGTGGGTTTAATGATCGTATCTACTTTATCTTTTCGAATGTTTACAGAGATTAAAGTTAGAAGAACAGGGCGAGAGCTTACTTTTGACGGCAGAATGGGGGATTATCTAGCTGTAACTTTGGAAGATCCTAATGCGATTAGGGAAATGCGAATCTATAACTCTATCTTCTATTTTACGGATCTCTGGGCAAAGCTTATGAAGAAGCAGCATGATAAAAGGTATAGTGCGAGGAAATTCGAAATCAAAACAGGGATGATTGTGGCTATGGTTCAGACGAGTGCTATTTTTATCGTATTGGTCTATCTGTTAAGTAAAATGGGGGAGTCAAATACAGTTACTGTGGGGACAATCTCAGTATTATTTCTGGCTTTGTTAACTTGTGGTGGTAAAATCATGAGTTTGACCTGGCCGCTAAGCAAGCTTTACATCAGCAGCAGTAAATTATATGACTTAAATGAAGTGCTTACCTATAAAAATAGAGATTTCCGAAAAAATAATATCAATAATAGCTCTGAATCTATGCTTCCTATTACCGTTTCAAATGTTTATTTTAAATACGCCAAATCCAGTAAGTATGTTTTATCTAACATCAATATGGTCATAAAGCCCGGTGAGAAAATAGCCATCGTTGGAGAAAATGGAGCAGGAAAGTCTACCTTGATCAAATTGTTATTAGGGCAGTACACTGCTAGTTCTGGATCTATTTACTGGAAAGACAGTCCAGAACCTCAAGGTAAAGTATCCGTCGTGTACCAGCATTCTATTAAATTCGAAATGACACTAAGAGAAAACATCCTGTTGGGTGATGCCAAATCTTCGCCGGACGATGTGAAAATACTAAGTATTCTGGAAAAATGTGAGCTGATGGATTTGTTTTACGAATTAGGGGGACTAGATGTAAGGTTAGGTCAAATGCTTGAAGGAAGCAGGCAGCTATCAGGCGGACAGTGGCAAAAGCTGGCGATAGCGCGTGCGTTATATAATGATGCGGATCTTATAGTGTTTGACGAACCTACTTCTGCGATTGATCCGAATGCTGAGATGCAGATCTATACACAATTATTAGATATCTGCCAAGATAAAGCTGCGATCTTCATTTCACATAGACTGGGCTGGGCGAAAAATGTTGATACGATCTATGTTATTGATAATGGAAGTATAGCTGAAGTGGGGCAGCATCAAGACTTAATAAATAATAAAGGGATTTATGCAGATATGTACGCTTTACAATCATCTTGGTATAACTAAAAATGCTTAGCATTGTAGTTTTTACCTTAATTATATCCATGAGGTTTACTAAAAAAATCCACAGCAAATTTCCGGAAATGTATAGCTGCTTGCGATAAAAAGTGCTTTCTGCTCCATGCGATGCCAAAAGAGCGTTGACATAACGGATCTGTTATTTTTAATTGAACAATTTCGGTATTTTGACTTCTTCTGCCTAAGGAGAGAGGGAGGGTGAAGGTGATTCCTAGTCCCATTTCTACTAGGGTTTGAATGGCGCTTACTTCTTCAAGCTCGAACGTAATTTGAGGTTCAAATCCAGCTTGTCGGCAAAATTCATCTGAAATTTCACGGAAATTATATCTAGAAGATAAAGAAATGAAATTCTCACCTGCTGCTTCTATCAAAGAAATACTCTTTCGATCAGCAAAGCGATGATTCTTGGGCACAGTCAAACATAATTCTTCTTCTGCTAAGGTAAGCCACTCGATATCTGGTCCGGTAACAGGTGTAGATGATATGCAAAAATCAATCGCTGCACTCTCTAAATCATTTCTCATTTCTAACGCAGAGCCAAGCTGGCGTTGGATAATCCGTACATGCGGATGAAGGGTAAGAAATTCTTTTAGTAAAGTGGGCAATACATACGGGAGTGTGGCCGCAATAGAAATTACACCATGTTCAAGTCCAGCCATATCTGTGAGCTCACGCTGTCCTTCTTCAAGTTCCATAAAAGCTTGCTCGACACGTTGCAGATAGGTTTTGCCGAATTCGTTCAATTTTATATTTCTGCCTTGTCGCTCGAATAAGGGAACACCTAAGTTTTTCTCTAAACGCTGTATGGAATTACTAAGGGAGGGCTGAGATACATTTAATTCTTTTGCGGCCTTAGTCATGTGTTCATGGCGTGCAACTGCCTGGAAATATTGAAGCTGAAGGAATTCCATAACAAAAACCTCACTTTACTTATAACTCTAATGTGATCTATCGATCATATAATATGTATTTTACTTAATTAATTTTCAGTCCTATACTATTGTAACATATAAAAAGTTATAGGTAGGATGGAGAGAGTCTGTTGTGATTAGAGAGAAAATATGGACCCGGAATTTTATTGTTGTTTGCTTAAGTAGTTTTTTTATGTTCCTGACCTTTTACATTCTAGCAACTGCATTCCCGTTATACGTAAAGGAAAGTTTGCACGGGAATCAGCAGCAAATGGGGTTAGCGATTACTATCTATGTAATAGGGGGAGTATTGATCCGTCCTTTTTCGGGACAATGGGTCGATAAATTCGGTAAAAAGAAAATGGCGGTTATTGGCCTAACCATTTTTCTAATCGCCTGTATTGGTTACTTCGGATCTAATGGAATTGTATTATTCCTGGTGATTCGTTTCCTACACGGAATGAGTTATGCTGTTGCCTCTACAGCTACAAGTACAATAGCCTCGACGCTAATTCCTTATTCACGTCAAGGAGAAGGCATCGGTTATTTTAGCATGTTTATGAGCATTGCTATGGTCATTGGACCCGCATGGGGGCTTTTTCTCTGGAAAGATGAGAATATTAATGTATTACTGTTAGGCGTATGTGTGATTGCTGCTCTTTCGCTGTTATTCACGTTAGGTGTTCGGATGCCAAAAGAAGATAAGGCTAACGTTATTGAAGCTATTAAGGAACCTGCGAAGACGCGAAAAGGGCTCCGCTGGAGAGACGTAATCGAGCCAAAAGCCTTGCCGATTTCACTTGTCGGATTTACACTTGCTTTTTCCTATAGCTCATTGTCTGGATTTATAGCTTCTTTCACGAAAGAAATCCATCAATCACAGCTTACTGGTTATTTTTTTGTGGCTTTTGCAATTATGATTGTATTGTTTCGTCCGGTTATAGGTAAAGTATTCGATAAATATAATGAGCATATTCTCATCTATCCCGGAATTATTATCTTCGCCGTTGGATTGCTTAGTTTAAGTCAAGCTCGGTCTGGTTTGATGTTAATGATGTCTGGTGTCATTATGGGAATTGGATATGGTGCACTTATGCCATGTTTCCAGACTCTTGCGCTTAAATTAGCGGCTAAAGATCGTAGAGGTAGTGCAAATGGGACCTTTTTCTTGTTATTTGATTTGGGTTATGGAGCGGGCTCCTATTTCATGGGTTTGATTGCTTCTTATACAGATTACCGAATGATGTATGAGGTTGCAGGGGGAGTAACACTTCTTTCTCTTGCTGCGTACTATTTGCTCCATCATGTACCTCAGGCCAAAGCTAAGCTGCACATACAAAAATCAAATATAGACGTTGTATAAATAGATGGTCTTGGCTGTATGATATAATTATCAGAAAAAATATGGGGAGAACTTTATGACTACTATCATTGATAAAATTGCATGGATTCATTTTCAGAATGGACAAGTTTTGTGTGCGCGTTCCACAGGGAAAGATACCTATTATTTGCCTGGAGGAAAAAGAGAAGCTGGAGAAACAGACGAGGAGACGCTCGTGCGGGAAATCGAGGAAGAGATCTCTGTTCGTATTAAACCAGAAACCATCTCCTATTTTGGAACCTTTGAAGCGGAAGCTCACGGTAAAGCTGAAGGCGTCATAGTTAAAATGACATGTTATATCGCGGATTTTGAAGGTTCACTTAGTCCTGCGTCGGAAATTGATGAGTTATCCTGGTTATCTTATAAGGATCGAAATCGAGTTTCTGTCGTTACACAGATCATTTTTGATCAATTGCATGAGCATAAATTACTTTCCTAATCTACAATTTAAAGTTCTGAAAGCCCGTTTTAAGCCTAAGAGATGGCTTGAGGCGGTCTTTTTTTTGAAAATATACGAAAGGCTTATAGGGGCAACAACATCGTTTATTTTGGTTTAGGACAGATGTCCTTTTTTAAAGACCTGAATTGCTTTTTAATATGTAAGAGATCGAAGTTGAGGAGAGAGAGAAATGAGAGGAATTATATTTGCGTTTTTAGCGGGGGCTTGTATCACTCTGCAAGGAGTATCTAATGCTCGAATTAGTCAAGATATTGGGACTTGGCAAGCTGCGACAATTACACAGCTAACTGGGTTTATAATGTCCTTATTAATCCTGCTGTTCGTCCGAGATGGCAAATCACAGGGCTTTAAACAGGTAAAACCTTTATATTTGATTGGCGGCGCCTTTGCCGCAGTCATTATTTTCAGTGAGGTAACAGCTATTCAGCAGATTGGTGTAACGTTTACGATATCCACATTGCTGATTGCTCAGCTATGCTTGACCTTCATCATCGATATTAAAGGCTGGTTCGGGATGGAAAAACGAAAGATGAGACTGCCACAATTTATCGGTATCGCGTTAATGATTGCTGGCGTCGTGATCCTGATGGACAATCGATAAATGGAGGAATGAAGTTATGATTATAGGTTTGATATTAGCGCTTATCGCGGGCTCACTAGTGAGCCTGCAAAATATATTTAATACGAAGGTTAATGAGAAGGTTGGATCTTGGGCTACAACGACATTAGTGTTAGGCATGGGATTTCTGGCTTCTTTTATCATGAGTCTTATCTTTGAAGGCAACCGTATATTTACTTTGCGAAACATGGAGCCCTGGTATTGGATCAGCGGGTTGATCGGAGTGGGAGTTGTAATCTGTCTCGTGCAAGGGACCAAGCGGCTTGGACCAACCTATGCGATCTCTATCGTGTTAATCTCTCAGCTTGGATTCGCTTTATTGTGGGATTCCCTCGGCTGGTTAGGGCTTGAGAAGGTTCCTTTCACTTGGAAGCAGTTGGTCGGAGTACTTGTGATTGTTGGCGGTATTCTAGTGTTTAAGCTAGGCGGTGCCCGGGAGACTCAAAAGTCGGCTTAAATCAATCCTCTAAATAGAGCTAATAAATTTGTAAGCGTGGACCCATAGGGTTCATGCTTTTTTTTGTTATGAATAACCTATTCTCGGACGCATGACTGTCAAATTAGAAGTGATGGCAGTCACACGAGAGGAGAAGAAAATCGATTTATACTTTGCCAAAGCAGTAAATCTGGAGCATAGAAGGAAAGGAGAAATTATCTAATGTCGGGAGCAGAATTGTTAGTAGACTTGTTATTGAGGAAAGGTATTTCAACGATTTTTGGTTACCCCGGTGGGGCTGTACTGCCTGTATATGATGCATTGTTCGATTGTGAAGGATTAGAGCATATTTTAGTACGGCATGAACAGGCTGCAGTACATGCCGCAGATGGTTACGCGAGAGCGACAGGAAGTGTAGGCGTTACACTCGTAACTAGTGGTCCTGGAGCCACCAATGCTATAACTGGGATAGCGACAGCTTTTATGGACTCCATTCCACTGATTGTACTAACTGGTCAGGTCCCCACGGATATGATTGGATTAGACAGCTTTCAGGAGGTTGATATTTATGGCATGACCATGTCCATCACGAAGCATAATTACATAGTAATGAATAAGAGTGATCTCCCACGCATCATTGATGAAGCTTTTTATTTGGCAACTACAGGACGTCCTGGCCCAGTTCTTATTGATCTGCCTAAAAATGTTATGATGGACACAACTCCAATAATATACGAAATTCCCGAACAACAATCATTTGTTTCTATTCGTGGATATTCAGTTGCTAATCAGTCTAATGGGAATGACTTGGATACGATGGCGGAGAAACTTCGGAATGCTGCCAGACCCTTACTATTGATCGGCGGGGGATGTGTAGCAGGTGAAACCCCTTCCTTATTGCTTAATTTGGCAGAACGCCTCGATCTTCCAGTTGCTTCTACTCTGATGGGTATAGGGGCGTTTCCATCTGATCATCCATTGCACTTAGGAATGGTAGGTATGCATGGAACGGTGGCCGCGAACCGCGCTATACAAGCAGCTGATGTTCTAGTTTGTCTCGGCGTCAGATTTAGTGATCGTGTAACAGGAAAACGCAGAGCGTTCTCTCCTCATTCGTATAAAATCCAAGTGGACATAGATGAAGCTGAATTTGATAAAAATATAGAGATGGATCTAGCTCTTTGTGATTCTATAACAAACGTATTACAGGAAATGCTTAATCGCTTATCAGATAGAAAGATTCCTGAATGGCATGACCAGATCAATAAATGGAGCAGATGTCCAATTCAACCATTTAGAGATCATCATGAATCGAGATTGACACCTCAAGACGTTATTCGGTACGTTGATCATGCAACTGTCTCCGATGCTATTATTTCCACGGATGTAGGACAACATCAAATCTGGACAGCACATCACTATAATTTTAAAAAGCCGCGTACCTTTCTAACCTCTGGAGGATTGGGTACTATGGGTTACGGGTTTCCTGCAGCTATTGGAGCAGCAGTTGCTTTTCCGGAACGGCAGGTTGTATGTATAAGTGGGGATGGAAGCTTTCAAATGAATATGCAGGAAATCATGACAGCTGTAGATTTGCAGCTCAATGTAAAAGTAGTTATTTTGAAAAATGGTTATTTAGGAATGGTGCGTCAGTGGCAGGAACTATTCTTGAACAAAAGATACTCAGCCGTACAGATTAGTTCACCTGACTTTGCCGCACTCGCTAAATCCTTTGGTGCACAAGGTTATCAAGCCAGCACTAAAGAAGAGGCTAAAGCCATAATCCAACATGCTATGAATACCGAAGGTCCTGCTATTATGGAATTTGATGTCATCGAAGAAACAAATGTCTATCCAATTGTCCCGCCTGGGGCAAGCAACGATGAATCGATTGAAGGGTAGTCTAAATTACAAAATAAGGAGTAGAGTATCTTATGCACATAGAACTAAACGCACTAACAGTAGATAAGTTAAAAGAGAACCTTGGGGAACGGCCAGGTGATTTTAAATTGTTCTTCGATACAGAGGGTTGTGGTTGTAATGGCGTGATCGTAATTCAGATCATTAGTGAACCCTATGCTACAGATATTGAAGTTCAGAAAGAGCCTTTTACATTTTTTGTTGATCGTCAACAGGAATCTTTATTTGATGAACAGATGCGACTTGAAGCAGATGCAAATTACCCTACATTTAAATTAAGTAGTGATGCCAGTCTGTTAGGAAATAATATTCGAGTAAAAGATATTCGCTGAGTAGAGCACTGCTACACTAAAAAACCAGAGCATTTGAGATCATCTCTCAATGCTCTGGTTTCTTGAATTTTTGTTTCCGTATTAGCTGCTTGCGTTTCGTTTCTTATCCATTTGATTTTTTCATAAACGCTATATGGTCTATTTTGCTGTTAACCAGTGTAATTAACTGTTCTGCCATATAGCTCGCCGAATATTTGAAATTGACTTCAGCCCAGTGCATAATGACACCTACTGTAGCAGACATTTGGTAACTCAACATAATTTCATAATCCACGGGAGCAGCATCAGCTTCTATCTCAATCCGCATATCCTCACGCATGGATTCCCGTAAACGGTCGAACAGTTCAACAGTCATTTTCCCACGTTCCACAGCGGATAAGGCCAAAAACTCAGCTTTATGCCCCTCAATATATTCGAACAATTGCAAAATGGAAGGGAAAACCTCTGTTGCCTCAATACGATCCAATCCCTCATAAGGGTCTATTAGCGCTTCACCTATGCCCTGTAGAAATTCATCATGTATTTCCTTAAGCAAAGCCTCTTTACTCTCAAAATGCTTATAAAAAGTCCCTCGATTGTAATCCGCTCGATTAGTCACGTCCAATATCGTAACTGAATCATAACTATTTTCCAATATTAGTTCAACGAATGCAGATTTCAGAGCTTGGCGTGTTCTTCTGGTTCTTCTGTCTTCATGCTCTTCCTGTATCAAAAAAAACTACCCCCAGCTATGATCTTTTTATCGTTCATTTATAATTCCTACTTTAAAAGTAACAAAAGATCAGCCAATGTTCAAGATTTAGACATAAGTAAACACAGAGATCAGTTCTGTTGGTTAGGCGACATTGATTAAAATTCTGATTATTGAACAGATTAACTAATGGGGTGTACTCTAGTAATAGAGATAGGTTATCCCATCTCCTAAGACTATAATATATAGCCAATTCATAACAAAGGATGCGAATATACAATGAGTGAATCATATGTAAAAACTGCTGTAATTACTGGAGCTGCAGGAGGAATCGGTAAGGAGCTTGCCCGTCGATTGTCTGATCGTAAACTGAATCTTGTACTTGTCGATCTGAATGAAGAAGCGATAAAAAATGTTATCCAAGATTTAGGCTTAAATGAATCTAACTCTTTAGCTGTAGCTGCGGATGTCTCTAATGAAGAAGACGTTCAGAATTATGTTAATAAAGCGGTAGAAAAATTTGGTGCCATTGATTATTTTGCAAACAATGCCGGAATTGAAGGTCCAGCAGGTCAAATCGAAGAGCTTAACGTCAAAGCACTTGATCTTGTATACAACGTCAATGTACGTGGTGTATTTCTTGGACTACACTATGTAATTCCTGTGATGAAAAAACAAAACTCAGGTGCTATTCTGAACACTTCTTCTCTGGCAGGACTCATGGGCGCACCAGGCATGGCCCCTTACATTATGTCTAAGCATGCTGTAATTGGTCTGACTCGCGTAGCTGCAAATGAGCTTGCACCACTTGGCATTCGTGTTAATGCGGTACTGCCAGGAACGATCAATACACAAATGATGCGTAAAATTGAGAATAATTTCGGAAGTGCAGAAGAATACAAGGCAGCTAACGAAGCTGCAACACCAATGGGTCGCTACGGTGAACCGCAAGAAGTTGCCGCTGTGATGAACTTCCTTCTGTCGGATGAGGCTTCATTCGTAACGGGTTCTCTATATACAGTCGACGGTGGTATGATAGGTCAATAATGCAAGCTGATTTCGGTCATCATGGATACTCCAAATAAAGGATTGGGCCTGTGCGTTAAGCATTGGGTTCAATTCTTTTTTATTTAGGATACCCGGATCGGATTTAATAATAAGCAATCTGTTGAATTATCTTATAGAATATACAAAGGGGAATTATTCTTTTAAGTATTGCTCAGTTATTTAGATAAATTGTTGGCGAGGAGTGTTCATATGCTTGAATTATCTCAACAGGATTTTATTGAAGTGAAACCGTTACTTACAGGTGCTCCTATTCATCCTGAAATTCTCTCCATCATCGAGGGAAATAATCCGGGCTGGATTTTTGTAGATCAACTTGTAACACCGAAAAGCGCGTTGGTATGGAGTAAGGGGATGCAAGGATTTTATATTATAGGCGATCACACCAATGAGATATTTATCAAAAGCTTAGATAGTTATGTATCCAGTCATATTGCACCGAGGATGAAAAAGCTTGGGCTGGAGTATTTTGAAGTCTCAGGTCAACACGATGAATGGAATCTGGCATTGATGTTTCCTTCTAGGAAGCTATATCCTTTTGAACAAATGGTGTTCAAGTTATTCCACAAGCCCGCTGAGTCCCTTAATAATGGGATTAGAACTATAAATCTTAAAATACAGGATTGGGAGAACTTAGATTTAAAGCACATGGAATTTGTACATGAGAATATTGATTTATTCTGGTCATCGAAAAAAGGCTTTAAGGCAACAGGCTATGGATATGCTGCTATTGAGGGAGCTGAGATCATTGGTGTATGTTATTCTAGTTTCGTTACTGTGGATACTCATGCTATCGGAATTGAAACCCTCTCCAAGTATCAGAATAGAGGAGTGGGGACCCATTTAGCGGCTTTAGTAGCGGGAGATATACTTGCAAATGGTTTTACACCTTATTGGGACTGTTCATTAGATAATGAAGCTTCCCAAAAGCTAGCTCTTCGTTTAGGATTTCAGCAAATTCATCAATATAAGTGTAGCGCTTTTTCAATATGACGGTTTCGCAAATTATTAGGTTAGGATGAACATATATGAAAATATTGCTCGTAGAGGACGATAGAACCATTGCGTCAGGACTTGAATATTCCTTGCAGCAGGATCATTTTGAAACTATTTTATGTTATGATGCAACCTCTGCTAGGAGGGTGTTGGCGGAGCAGATATCTGAAGTAACACTTTGCATTTTTGATCTCTCTCTACCGGATGGCAGCGGATATGATCTGTGTAAGATCGTGAAGGAGCGGAGCGATATTCCGGTCATCTTTTTAACTGCGATTGATGATGAGGTCAATGTAGTGATGGGACTTGATATGGGAGCAGACGATTACATAACTAAGCCATTTCGGATTCGTGAGCTGTTATCACGCATTAAATCGGTGTTAAGGAGATATAACAAGCAGGCTCAGACCCCGTCTAATTTTGAACTAGAGAATGTACGGATTAATACGCTAGAAGGAAAAGTGTATAAGAACGGCAATGAAGTTCTGCTAACAGCATTAGAATATCGTCTGCTTCTGATATTTGCTAATCATGTGGGACAAGTCCTTTCCAGAAATCAATTGTTAGAGCGGATTTGGGATGTCGCCGGAGAATTTGTAAATGATAATACATTGTCTGTGTATATTAAACGCTTACGGGAAAAGTTAGAGGATAACCCGCAAGAGCCCACCTTAATCAAAACAGTACGCGGTTTAGGGTATAAGGTTGGTGATTAGGATGTTACGTAACAAAGAATTTAGATGGTTATTACTAACGATGTCTACGATCAGCCTTCTGGCGATTATAGTAACGGCATTTATTTCATCAGGGGCGATGGGGATCACGGCGGTAACTTCAGTTCTGCTTATAGGTTGTTGTTTATTATTTACCCGCTGGAGATACCGCGAAATTGAGAAGCTTTCAGGGTATCTACGTCAAATTAGCAGCGGTAATTATTCGCTCGATGTTCGTGATAATCAGGAAGGCGAGCTTAGTATTCTGAAAAATGATATTTATAAGGTGACGTTGATGTTATCGGAGCAGCGTTTGCTGTTGCAAGAGGATAAAATAAAGCTTACCAATGCGATCTCCGACATCTCCCATCAGCTCAAAACACCACTTACCTCCATGACCGTGATGGCAGATTTATTAAGCGACCCTGAACTGAACGTTGAGAAAAGAATGGAATTTACGCGGAAAATCAGTCTTCAGCTCGATCGGATTGGCTGGCTGGTTTCTTCATTATTAAAGTTCTCAAAGATCGATGCCGGAACCATTCAATTTAAAAAAGATTCAATAAAAGTAAAGAGGCTTGTTCAGAAATCTATGGAGCCCATACTGATTCCAATGGATATTAAGGAGCAACGGATCCAAATCGAAGGAGAAGACGCTACCTCATTCATAGGCGATTACAATTGGACAACTGAGGCGATGATTAATATTCTGAAAAACTGTGTAGAGCATACACCTGCTGGGGGAGTGATCACGATTTCTTTTGCAGAAAACACGCTGTTCACGGAAATTGTCATTACTGATAATGGCAAAGGAATTCCTAAGGCAGAGATCCCCTATATTTTCAAACGATTCTACAAGGGGACAAATGCAAACGAAGACAGCATTGGAATTGGACTTGCCTTGGCGCAAAGTATTATCACTGAACAAAACGGAACGATTGATGTGATGAGTGAAGTAGGGAAGGGTACACAATTTCAGATCAAATTTTACAAGCAAGTGATTTAACACTTATAGCTTAGTGACTAGAATGTCACTTAAGAGTCACTGGAGAGTCATTGTAGACAGATATACTGATCTCATCAACAAATGGAGGTCTAACAATGGATATTTTAAAGATTGAACATCTGTCTAAAACATATGGTAAAGGCGAGACTGCAGTAAAGGCTCTGGATGACGTATCGTTTTCAATTAAAAAAGGTGAATTCGTAGCGATTATCGGACCATCCGGCTCAGGAAAATCAACCATTTTGCATTTATTAGGTGGAGTGGATAGACCGACAAGCGGCAAAGTATTTGTAGATAACACGGATATTTACGATTTGAATGAAGCACAACTGGCGATCTTTAGACGCAGACAAATTGGTCTGATTTATCAGTTCTATAATCTCATACCGGTGTTGACGGTCGAAGAGAATATCACACTACCGTTACTGCTCGATCAGCATAAGGTGGATAAGAAACAGTTTGCGGATACCGTGAAGGCGTTGAATCTGGACAATCGTTTAAAACATCTGCCGAATCAGCTATCAGGCGGACAGCAGCAGCGGGTATCCATAGGCAGAGCGTTAATTAGTAATCCTGCAATTATGCTGGCAGATGAGCCAACTGGTAATCTAGATAGCAAGAATAGTAGTGAAATTATTGAATTATTAAAAATGTTTAATAAAACGTATAATCAAACACTTATTGTTATTACTCACGATGAACGTATTGCCTTGCAAGCAGATCGGGTCATTACTATTGAAGATGGAAGGATCGCTAAAGATGAGGTGATTCGTCCGTGAATATCGTAAACAAATTAACTATAAGACATTTGAAACAGAATAAGCGAAGAACATTGGTTACTATCATTGGAGTCATTATTTCTGTAGCTATGGTAACGGCTGTCGCGACCTTAGGTTTTTCTTTTATGGAATTAATGAAGAAGCAAAGTATCTCGACAAATGGAGAATGGCATGTCCAATATAGAAATGTTACTAAAGCTCAGCTCAAAGCGATAGAAACAGATGATGCGACAAAAGCACTAGTGATCTCCAACGATCGTGGTTACGCCCCTTTAGAGGGTGGGAAGAATGAGAATAAACCTTATTGGTATATCAAGGAATATAATGCAGCTGGTTTTAAACAATTTCCGATTGAACTGCTGGAAGGTAGACTCCCGAAGACAAACCACGAAGTAGTCATTTCTGAGGAGATTGCAAAGAATGCAAAAGTCACTTACAAGATGGGGGAAACTTTAACGCTTGATGTTGGTGAACGTGTCACTAGCGATGGTGAAAATAGTGGCCAACCCCTATCTCAGAATGAACGATTACGGACTGAAGAGGACACCCTGCTTGAAAAGATTATTCATAAAAAAACAATGAACTATACGATTGTGGGAGTGATAAAGCGTCCTACTTGGGAACCAACATGGTCTCCGGGCTATACTGCCTTAAGTTATGTGGATGAAAGCTTGATTGGAGCAGCCGAAAAAACCACAGCGACGGTAGTATTAAACAAGGTGGATAGCTCCATATACAAGCATGCAGAGGAATTGGCAAAAGAAAACAATATCGAGTCGATCTCTTATAATAATAGTCTGCTCCGCTACTATGGTGTGACGAATAACGATGGCTTACGTAACACACTTCTTTCATTGTCAGTGATCATTATGGTTGTGATTATCATTGGTTCCGTTTCATTAATCTATAATGCTTTTGCGATCTCTGTCTCGGAGCGTGCACGTCATTTAGGGATGCTCTCCAGCGTAGGGGCTACAAAGTGGCAGAAGCAGAATTCAGTGTTTTTTGAAGGAATGATTATCGGTTTAATTAGTATCCCCATTGGGATCATTTGCGGAATAGCAGGCATCGGGATCACTTTTATGTTTATCAATTCGATGATTCAAGATGTATTAGGCATAACAGAAAGATTAACGTTGGTTGTTACACCTCTGTCTCTACTAACCGCTTGTTTAGTTTCAATACTGACAATTTTTATATCCACCTATCTTCCAGCCAGAAAGGCTTCAAAGATCTCGGCTATTGATGCGATCAGACAAACAACCGATGTTAGGCTCTCTGGTAAAGCTGTGAAAACATCCAAGTTCGTGCGCAGATTGTTTGGTATTGAAGCAGAAATTGGTTTGAAGAATTTAAAGAGAAATAAACGCAGGTACCAAGCAACCGTGTTCTCACTTGTCATTAGTATCGTTTTGTTTTTATCTGTATCAGCGTTCACTTCTAATATGACAAGGTCGGTAGAACTCTCACAGGATGGGTTGAACTATGATATCCAAGTATTTATGGGGACTGAGGACGCTCAAAAAGTGGATCGGTTGACGAAATCGATATCCAAATTACCTAATATAACGGAATATAATGTGACTAGGGAACTTAGTGTGAGTTCATGGATTGATGAAAAAAATATGGCGAAAGAATTGCAAGAGATTGTGCAGGCGGATAAGAGTGTTCTAAAGAACGGGAAATATCCTTACTACATTCAGATTTATGCACTAAATGAACAGAGTTTGAAAACCTATGCAGAAACGGTCGGCACAAATTATGAACAACTAACGAAGCTTGATCAGATGACTGCTATTGTGAATGATACGGTTACTTTTGAGGATGAGAAAGCCAAAAAAATTGTCGAGACCAAAGCTTTTCACTCTGAAGTCGGCCAAAAGCTTGATCTTTTTTATACGGATTGGGATACAAAAAAAGAGACGGATTTATTACCCGTAAAAATTGCCGCTCTAACTGATAAACGTCCCATGGGTGTACATTCAGCAATGGTTGGTGGAATAAACATCATCGTCTCTGAACAAGTCTTCGATAAACTAACAAATGATACGATGAGTAAAGATATTCAAAGTCGGCTTAACTTGAACAGCACAGACCCATTAGCGACACAACAAGCCATAGAGGAAATGAAAGAGCGGAATATCTATGTTCAAAATGTGTATCAAAATAGACAAAATAGTGAGCAGATGATCATGTTAATGTCTATTTTCACCTATGGTTTTATTGCTTTGATTACTTTAATATCAATTGCGAATATTTTTAATACGATATCAACCAGCATATCCCTTCGTAAAAGAGAGTTCGCAATGCTGAAGTCTGTGGGGATGACACCAAATGGTTTTAATAAAATGATTAATTACGAAAGTGTTTTTTATGGAATAAAGTCACTACTATACGGGCTTCCGATTAGTATCGTTATTATGTACTTGATCTATAGATCAATGATGAGCAGCTTCTCTTATGGATTCACACTTCCGTGGATGAGTATCTTGTGTGTCATAGCGGCTGTATTTATCATCGTTAGCGCAGCCATGTTATATTCAAGCTCAAAAGTGAAAAAAGAGAATATTATTGATGCATTAAAACAGGAAAATATATAATTATTAGCCCATCATTGCCGCGTTTAACGCGGCTTTTTTGTGTCATATCTGACACGTTGGTATGTAAATTCTTATAAATTCCTATGATATAATGTACACAATTGAATTGATACAGATTATAACCACGAGGTAGGTGTCAACGAATTGAGAACAGTTGTCGTGATTGGCGGGGGAATTACTGGATTGTCTACCGCTTACTATTTACAGAAATCTATTGAGCATAACAAGCTAGATGTAAAAATTATTTTGGTTGAAGCCAGCGATAGACTGGGCGGCAAAATCAGAACACTAAAACAAGAAGACTTCATTATGGAGTCTGGGGCAGATTCTATTGTCACTCGCAAAACGAATGTTGCACCTCTGATTGAAGAATTGGGTATACAACATGAGGTCGTATATAACGCGACAGGAATATCCTTTATTTATACGGAAGGTAAGCTGAAGCAAATTCCTAAAGATGCAGTCTTTGGCATTCCACTCAGTATGGAGTCGCTTGCTACAACAGAACTGATCTCAGCTGAAGGAAAGGTTGAAGCACTCAAAGATTTCTACACACCCAATAATAAGTTTACGAAAAACGATTCCGTGGGTGATTTTCTAGAAGCTTTTTTAGGAAAGGAACTTGTCGAGAAGCAAATTTCACCTGTTCTTTCAGGTGTATATTCCGGGAAGTTGAGTGAACTTACAATTGCTTCGACACTGCCTTATTTGATTGATTATAAGAATGAATACGGCAGTATTATTCAGGGTTTATCCGCTAATAAAGCCAAATTTCAAGGAAATGGCGATAAGAAGTTCATGTCATTCAAGGGAGGTGTATCTGCCTTGATCGATTCTATGGAAGAACATCTTTCTAATTCGGAGATCATCAAAGGGATTCGTGCCGAGAGAATTGAGAAACGTGGAGAGCAGTACCGGGTAACTTTGGCAGATGGACGAATCATAGACTCCGATGTTGTCGTACTTGGAACGATGCATTCTACAGCACAAGCGCTACTTCAAGACGAAGAACTAAATGAAGATTTCAATCAGTTATATAATAGTTCAATGATTAGTGTATATTTAGGATTTAATATCCCTGATAGTCAGTTGCCTGCGAATGGCACAGGGTTCATCACTGCCAACAGCGATGATGTTCTATGTAATGCGTGTACGTGGACAAGTCGCAAGTGGGAGCATACGTCAGGACAACAGCGTCTGCTTGTCAGACTCTTTTATAAGAGCTCAAACCCTCATTATGATTCGTTGATCAAGCTATCTGAAGAGGAACTATTGAAGGTGGCTTTGAAAGATATACAGACCAGTCTCGGGATAACAGGACAGCCAGCTACCTATGATGTGACCAAATGGCATGATGTAATGCCAAATTACCATAAACTTCATCATCAAATTGTAGTATCCTTAGAGAAGAAGATGACAGATAGGTATCCTAATGTTATCCTTGCCGGATGCTCTTATTATGGAGTTGGTATTCCGGATTGTATTGCGAATGGAGAAAAGACAGCTGAGCGTATTTTGGAACAAGTAACTATACAATAAAAAGGAGGGTGTACAATCGTGAGAAGATTAGCGATCAGCTCTATGCAAAGTCTAGACTTATAAACAACGGCGGTTGTTTGTATAGAGCGAAAAATTGAGTTTACCGCTAGTGCAGTGTGCATGGGTTGTTTACAGAATAGACTTTGCTACCTTCAAACTCATTAAAAAGTTTAAGGAGCAGAGCGATTATGAAATATGTAAATGCAGATACGATTTTCCCAAAAGAATTATTAGAGGAAATTCAGAAATATATCAACGGTGGTATGGTTTATATCCCTAAGCCTGAAGAATCACATGTAAAATGGGGCGAAAAATCAGGGAGCAGAAAATACTTAAGATCTAGAAATATCGAAATCTGTCTAAGATTTGCTGTTGGTGCAACGGTTGACCAGCTTTCAGATGAATATTGCCTTTCTAGAGATAGTATCAAGAAAATTGTTTATTCAAAAAAATAGCTTATCATCCAAAAAAACCACGTTAGAGGAAACTCTGACGTGGTTTTTGGAATTTGATTATAATTTAATCTTAAATACCATATTTTTTCCGATATTTATTGATCCCATCTACAAACTGTCCTTCATACTTCACGCCTTCATCCATCTTTTTATTTGCGGCATTAATAGCTGTACTAGAAACCTTTGTTTTGTATAGTGCTTCTTTCATCATTGTCATTGCTTCTAATTGCAACTTAATCGCTTTTAAATAGATTTCATGTAACGCCTGCAATTCTGTATTGGGTGCTTTGATCTTTTTCGCCTCTATTACCAACTTAGTGTAATTGGGAATGATCACATTATTAAACGCTGTATAGCGTTGTTTTCTATTGTTACCTGTATCTATTCTGTTCTTTACATATGCCTCAGAGGCAATTTCGTCAAATTTAAAAATCGCTGCTATTTGATTAGAATAGGTTGTGAAATCTATTACTTCTTGTGGCGTTTTCATCTTTTCTTCATAATCTGCCTCAGATAGAACGGTAATAGGGAATCTTTCTTTAGACCAACCAGGAATGTTGAAGACTACTTCTGCAGAACCTTCTTGAACTCCTGTAATAATATAATCTGAGTAACCATCCAATTCAATGGTAAGTATAGATTCATCAGAAACTTCAGGTGTCAATTTTGCATATGTAAGACTGGTCATTTCGGCTAGTAAGCGAACTTTTATTTTTGTGGTTCCACCCACGGGAATAACATCACTAGACAAAGTAATACTCGCTTCGTTGAGCAATTTCTTATCAGCAGCAAACACAGTGGATGGCATTAATAGAGCAATAACCATAGTGCATAGTATCAAATATCGACCAAACCTTTTCATTTTCAATCATCCTTATCTATTGATTTTGTATTTACTGGTAGCAATCCCGCATTCCATAAACTTACTATTCCTCCCTGAGTTTTACTATAAAGTGTTTTTTCTCAAATACCAACTACTTTTTGTGCTTTAAATCTCTATACATCGATTGGGAATGGATTACTGAATTAAATGAAGTCAAATATAAAGATAGATAGGGCGACAACCTGTATTTTTTGATACAAGTTGTCGCCCTATCCATTAAATATGTAATGCTATACGATTTGTTTATTCATATTCAAAGAGGCTTCAAATGCATCAATTATATACAGGAATCGTTCTGCTTCTCGGAATACATGATCCGCAAGTAATGGATGGATGATGCTCTTTATTCGACATTCCTCAATAAGATCTCGTGCCGTTTTCTTAAAGTCACGGAGAGATTTAACTGAGACTTTATTCTCGTCAAGTTGCTGACTGAGCAGGGGTTTGGTTTGGGATTGAGGACGCATGGAGCTAAGATCAATAGCTTGATACAGCAAAACATCAAAGTCATGGCTGAAATTTCTTGCTTGTTCAACAAGTTGACGTTCAGAAGGGTCCAATAAATGACCAATGAATTTAGCATGGTCTGCCATTATACGTAGGAAGAATACATTTTCATTAATAATTGCGTCTGGTAAAGGATCTAACCTACCCTGATTCAGTTCTTCCAGTCGATTTCGAAAATAGTTGGCTTCCCTACTGACATGATCCACTAATAAGGGGAAGTTCGTTCCGCCTGGAAGCTTACATTGTAGAATTAGACCTAGTATTTTTCTTTTGAACGCCCAGATATGTGAAGCTGCACTATGAACTTCCTCATTAAACTTCCGTATTACTGCTGGATCAGAATCCACAGTAAATCCGAGTGATCTATTCTCTATGGCTTCGAAAGTGGCATAGAAATGGTTTGCTTCATTAATTAGTTGCGTGTCTTCACAACGAAACCCTAATTTAAGAAAAAAAGAGTGTTCTTTCATGATTCGTGACCAGAATCGTATTTCATCTAGAGATCTCGAAACAAAAGGATCCGGCATATCTGAGCACACCTCCCATTTTTATACAATTATAATATGCTAGAGGTTTGTACTATATCCGCAGAAGTTAAGGCGAGTCGAGTATATAGAAGTACAGGTACGCTTAACTTAATTATTAAATATAAATGGTGACATTATATAAAAATTAATTCTAATCGAATATGGCATATAACTAGAGCGAGGTCGTAATTATACTGAGAAAAGAAGTAATTATTGAGAAGAAATTGTGGGGGATGTTGGAGATTAAGTTTGTTCCTGAACCATTGAAGATAAAAAGTTATTCTGCCATAATATTTTAACGGAAAGTACTTACAGAGTATACAAAAGATAATTATACAGAATGTTATTTGAGTGATCTCCATTAATATATTCAAAAATTCGATAGAAGGTAGGAAGGTAACGATATGAATATCACAATCACCTTAACTGATAGTGCCTCAAAGTTTATTATTAACAACCTCTACCCACTATACTTACACGATCTATCAGAAATATGGGGGACGATTCCTAATCAATACGGGGTATTCGAGGAGGACGAGACACAGACACTGAAGGAACAGAATAAAGTCTTCGACATTTGGTGGGAGAAAGCTGGCGTTTTGTATCCTTATTTAATAAAAGAAAATGATATTCCAGTAGGATTTGCATTAGTTGCTACACCGCCTTACACACCGTCTGCTTGTGAATTCTATTTGAATGAATTTTTTATTCTACGGCCCTTCCGTGGTAAGGGAATTGCTGAATATGCAGCTAAGGAAGTCTTTAAGCTTCATTTGGGTAACTGGGAGTTGCAAACAAATCCCACGGGCACAAATGGGAGAGCACAGCATTTTTGGAGGAAAACTTTAAAAGAATACACTGGTGATAGTTATTTAGAGGAATGCGGGAAGTCATATGATGATGAATTAAAGATGATTTTTACATTTAGTAACCAATCAAAATTATCGAATCCATAAAAGGGGATTATTTCGAAGTTATGTTTAAGAATTCATTCCTAAAAGCGAAAGCTTATAAGTACAGTTCTTTGCAATATTTGGATGTTGAAGAGCTGGAACTACAGGCGCCTGAGGATATTCTTATTGATGAACCTGGTGTGTTTATATTATGTAAATCGGTTGATGAGGGTCATAATATTCACTGGGCTGCCGAGTCTACAGAATTATTTAGGTCTGCACTAATAGATCTGACCAGTAAGTTTATTCAATTACCTGTGGGTGGAACTCATAGAATGTATATCGAATTTATACATCCAGATCTCATGCCAGTTATGGAGTCTTTGGGGTTCAAGATAGTTAGTCAGTTTATTGATTTCTGGAATGAGGATATCTCAAAGAAGATCACCGATCAAGCAGAATCACCATTCATAAGAAACATTGAGCCTAAAGACTATTTACAGGTTAGTATGATCACCAAAGCATGTATAAATCTTTCAAGAGGTTTCTATGGTGAAGAGTTGGATTTCATACAAACATGGAATGAATCGGATCATTCTTGTATTCTTGTAGCAGAATTGAATAAAAGCATTGTTGGAGTATGTTTATTGAACATCTACGGATTTGAAAATGAAAAGGGACCTGTGTTATGGCTTAGAGAATTAGCTGTAGATCCGAAATATCATAACCAAGGTATCGGACATAAGTTAGCTGTTGAAGGTATACGCTGGGGGAATAACAACGGCGCTAAGCGGAGTTTTCTAGCAGCAGATAAAGAAAATCGAAATGCGATCAGAATCTATAATGAATTGGGGTATAACCATAAGGACGAAGTAGGGCAGATTAATATGGCTTTAGTGCTTGGAATTGAAGAGCCGATCTAACTATCATAGTTAGATCGGCTTTTGTTGCTCTAAGCTATTTGATGCGTTTATCTTGCAAATATATGCTTACCAATTTTTAAGTTTTGCGGACGTGACCAGATCCATGCACTTGTTGCTGTATCCGGATTGAAATAATAGATTGAATGGTTTGTGGGGTCCCAACCCCGAACAGCATCAAGAGCAGCTAAATAAGCTGTCTGATTTGGTGTAAGCCAATACTGACCGTCAGATACGGCTGTGAAAGCTCCTTTTTGGAATACAACTTCTTTAATATTATTTGGAAATTGACTTGATTGTATACGATTCATGACTACTGCACCCACTGCAACTTGTCCAACATAAGGCTCACCGCGAGACTCACTGTAGATAACTTTAGCCAAAATATCCATTTCATTAATATTAAGCGTGTGTTTTTTTAAAATATTCCAAGTTTTTGTCCCCGAAATTCCATCAGCGCTTATTCCATAGGCCTTTTGAAATTTAGCAACCGCTGCTTTCGTTTGTGATCCGTATACCCCATCTAAGGGCTCAGTATAGAAATCAAGGGTTTTTAATCTATATTGTAGATCCCATACATCTCCTGAAGAACTTCCTATGGTTAATACCGGAGCTGCATTAGCAGAACCAATCATAGTAGCCATGCTCACCAGACCCCAAAGAAGCAACAAAGTGAATATTTTAGTCTTCATTATAGTAGCCTCCTTTCAGAAAACATTATAAATATAGTTTAATCATTGAGACAACACTCATTTAATGGAAAATAAATTACTGTTTTACAAACTGTAAATCCTTAGTTCAGTTTGTGATTTTCTGAAATGGGTAAAATAATACTTATAGGCAGATAAAATTTCGGAGGTCTTTTATATGAAAAAGCAATTATTTCTACTAGTCGTCGCAGCTGCTTTCAGCTTAAGTGCTTGTAGTAATGACAATAGCTATGGCAATCAAATGTCTTCTAACGATACACAAATGGAACATAACTCACATTCAAGTTCAGGTGAAGTTCCAAAAGATCTGCGGGTAGCGGAGAACCCTACTTACAAAGTAGGAAGTGAAGCTGTGATCCAAACTGACCATATGGAAGGGATGAAGGGAGCCATTGCGACAATTGTGGGAGCTTATGAGACGACAGCATATAATGTTTCCTATAGACCTACTACAGGAGGTCAACCGGTCACAAATCATAAGTGGATTATTCATGAAGAAATAAAAGAAGCAGATGATATATCCTATCAACCAGGCTCAGAGGTTATTATGGAATCTGATCATATGAAGGATATGAAGGGTGCAACGGCTCAGATTAACTCCGCAGAAAAAACCATTGTCTACATGATTAATTACAAACCTACTACAGGTGGAGATGAAGTGAAAAATCATAAGTGGGTAACAGAAGATGAGCTTTCACCTGTAAAATAATAGATCAACACAATAACTGCAACTTACTCAGTTACGCATGAGTACGTTGCAGTTTTTGTTGTTTTATAGTCAGCTTCAAAGTAATTTGCGGTTAGGCTTTATCCACTGCAAGTTTTGAAGATTTCATGTTTGACGGGTCCTGTTCAGCTTCTTCAGGAACTGGCATTTGGTTAGAAGTACGAAGTGGAAGCTCCTTCAGGAAGAAGACAAGCACGAAAGCTACAACAAGCACAATGGTCCCGGTTAAGAACACGGATGACAATGTCTGTCCTAAAGCGTCACGGATACCCTCAATCATTTGTAAGAAGATAGGCTGTACATCGGTTGGCAGACTAGCTTGAGTCTGTTCAAGCAATGGTTTGTTCATTAATGCCTGTGGATTAGCGAAGGAGAGCATTTGCTCAGCAAGTTTTGGATCTATCTGTGTGAAATCCGGTGCTGATGACGATTGCAGAGCTTCCTTCAAGTTTTTGGTAAGACTATTTGACATAACGGTACCCATGACTGCGATACCGATCGTACCGCCTAAATTACGGAATAATTGTGAGGAGGCCGTTACTACACCCAGTTCTGTGTGTGAAACCGCATTTTGAGTAGCTAGTGAGAATACTGGCATTCCCAATCCTAACCCAAGACCAAACACAATCATACTTAGGACAGCCATCGGTACATTATTCATAAATACCATAATTGTCATACCAGCAATCATAATGGGTATTCCAATTAATGCGTAACGTTTATACTTCCCTTTTTTCGCCATCTTTTGTCCGGTAAGGGCACTGGCTACAACCATAACGATCGACATTGGCATAGTAACATACCCTGCATATGTCGCGGAGATCCCCAGAACACCTTGTACGAAGAAGGAAAGATAGATCATAGCTCCCATCATACCGAAGTTCATAATAAAACCAATAATATTAGATATGGTAACTACGCTATTCTTAAATAGATGAAGCGGAAGAATTGGATTTTTAGCTTTGGATTCGACCAAAATAAAGAGAAGTGCCGAAACGACCGTTCCCGCCAACAGGCCGAGAATTTGCGAAGAACCCCAATCATATTCTGTACCTGCCCAGGTGAAGGCAAGCAGTAGAGGCACGATGGTAGTTGTCATTAGCAAGGAACCTAAATAGTCGATGCTGGTTGACTCCCCGCGTTTGCCTTTAGGAAATAAGGTAAGAATCATCACGAAGGCTACTACACCAAGCGGTAGGAAGATCCAGAACAGCCAATGCCAATCCATATTGTCAATCAAAAAGCCTCCAAGCGTTGGTCCAAGCACACTGGAGAAGCCGAATACTGCCATCATCAACCCCATCCATTTACCACGTTCACGCGGAGGGAATAAGTCACCTACGGCAGTAAATGCGGTGGATTGAATAATACCTGCACCTACCCCTTGAATCCCACGGTAAATGATAAATTGATAAACATCGGAAGATGTACCTGTCAGAAAAGCCCCAACCATAAATAAGAGAATACCTGCTAATAGAAAGGGTTTACGTCCGAACATATCAGATAACTTACCGACAAGAACGGTTGCTATTGTTGATGTTAATAAATAAATGTTAATAGTCCAAGTATAGTAATCCATGCCATCAAGAATTGCGATTATACGCGGCATAGCAGTACTTGTAATTGTCTGATTAATCGCTGCGAACAGCATTGCAGCCATTATTGCTATCATAATACTAAGTTTTCGTTTGCTGGATAAATGTTCCATTTGATTGTTTCCCCGCCACTTTTTAAATTTTATCTCTTGTCTAAATCAGAAATTATTACTGCGAAAATTCTTCTTAAATGCTCAATATCCTCATCGGGCAGTATCTTAAAGTAAGATTCCATAAGTTCTTGATGGCGTTCCTGCACCTCTTTAATCGTTGCTTCTCCTTTCTGCGTAATGGTGATGTGGACAACCCTTCGATCATCTTTGGCGCGTTCCTTATTTACGTAATCTTCAGCGATTAATTGGTCTGTTACGCCTGTAATTGCTGCTGAGGTAATACCCAGAGCTGCAGCAATCTGTGATACGTTTTGTGGACCGTTCTTAGATAAAGTCCTGAGGGTTTTGAACTGTGTAATATTTAAGGGGTAGTCTTGTTTGTTCCAATCTTGGGAGATTCCTTTTAAAAAGGATTTGAACATAGTAGAAATCTGAAGAAAATCTTCATTATTAGCCAAATCACGCCTCCTAAAGTTATGAAATAGGGCGGAATAAGTAATTCCATTAAATTTTAGATAACAACTAAATGATTAACTACTTAATTATTAAAGCGTGAAACAATATATCATCCTTTTTTATATCTCGTCAAGAAAAGGTTTGTTTTTTTCGAATGAAATAGAGTGTTGTTGTTGAAGTTCGTTCCTGAGCTAATGAATTATTTGTTATACTGTGTACAGTTATCTTTATTATTATTTCATTAAAAAGGAGCATTTATTTGAATCTAGCAACTCCTGTAACACCTATTCAACTTATGCAAGTACTTCTAAACGTTTCTGTGATTCGCCCTGTTTTTATCTGGGGGGCGCCTGGTATTGGGAAATCTTCGCTAGTAGAAGCTTTTGCTGATCAGGTGGGCCTTCCTTGTGTGTCACTATTAGGTTCTCAATTAGCACCTGAAGACATCATTGGAGTCCCGCAAATCGTTAACGGTAAGAGCCAATTCTGTCCTCCAAAAATGATTGCTCGGGATGAACCATATTGTTTGTTCCTGGACGAGCTTAATGCCTGTTCTCAAGAGGTGCAAAAAGCTTTTTATAGTCTCATCCACGAACGCCGCATCGGCGATTATCACCTACCTGAGGGCTCTATAGTAATAGGAGCTGGTAACCGTGCACAAGATAGTGCAATTGTTAAACCTATGTCCTCCGCGCTTATCAATCGGATGTTCCATATACAGTTAAATGTATCGTTTCAGAATTGGATCTCTTGGGCATATGAGCATAGCATTCATCCCATGGTTATTGAATATCTGGAATTGCGTCCCGATCATTTGTGGAGTGCACCTCCAAAGACTGAAGAGCCTTTCTCCACGCCACGCTCTTGGCATATGCTTAGTGATGCACTACATGAGTTTGGCGATGATATAAATGTGGATACCGTGGGGATTTTAGCGAATGGTTCACTGACACCTTCTCACGCCACACAATTCAGGGCTTTTTATAAAAATCTAACTGGAAAATATGAACTTAATCAAATTATAGATGGTAAATCCACATTTCCAACGGCTCCAGAAGATCGGGATCTCCTGTATTTCCTGGCGCAATCCTTGCGTGCCCAGATTATCAAAGAACTCCCTCCGATTAAAGATAACGTACGAGATGGACATCGCCAATTTGCACACACTGTTAAAAAGCTGATTAAAGACTTGTCCGTCATTAGCTTCGAAATTGCACAGCTAGTAGTTGCTAAGCAGGAGCAAAGTGATAATATTCCAGATTGGTTAATGGTTGAAATTGTACGTGATTTACCACGTCTTGCAATAAAAGAGCGGGGGTAAATATGGCTAAAAAAACAACTCCAGATAATCCCGCTTTGAAAAATTTTAATGAAGCATGTTCGTTAATCGCGGATCATCCTATTTTTGCGCCGTTATCTGTTCGAGCTTCGATTATCCATAATGAAAATAGTCCCTATCCTGAAGACGGCTGGGCAATTGTCACTAATAACGGTTATATTTACACTCATCCTAAACGGCGTGGCGAGGTTGCTGAATGGATGTACGTTTTGGCACATTGTTTTCTTCATTTAGGTCTTGGACATTTAAAGATTAAAGAGAATCAAGTGGCGTGGAACGTTGCATGTGATGTGTACATAGCAAAGTTTTTAAATGACTTGAAGTTTGGGGAAATACCCGCAGATATGGAGTCGCGAATTGATCTTACAATTAAAGATGAACAACAGCTTTACGAGCAATTTATGATAAAAGGAATTCCGGACAACTCCAGATATTTTGGGACTGCGGGTGTTTCAAAGCCGGACATGAATGTTCGAGAAACCACCAAAAGATACTGGGGAAAAGCGCCGGATTGGGAAGCCTATTTTGCTTATGGGTTATCTAATGCTGTGACGAATGCAGTAAGTGTTGCTGGAGGACATGCTAATACTATTAGTGACCCTGCACTTTCATTAACAGCTCCACAACGGGCAAAACGATGGTTTATGGACAGATATCCTTTATTAGGAGCGCTTGCCGCCGGCTTTGAGATTATAGAAGATCCAGCGATATGTCGGCGATTAGATATTTCCATAGCTGCCATTGACGTTATTGATCGCAAAATATTCATGAACCCTGCAGCTGGACTAAACGATGAGGAGTGTATTTTCGTGATGGCGCATGAGCTTCTGCATGCGGGGCTTCAGCATCACGAGCGATGTCTTGGCCGGGATCATTATCTTTGGAATGTGGCTTGTGACTACGTTATAAATTTATGGCTAGTGGAAATGAGTGTAGGGGAGTATCCGCGAATTGGACTCTTATTAGATCCTGAGCTTAAAGGTTTATCTGCTGAAACGATTTATGATCGTATGGTCGGAGATATCCGCACTTATAAGAAACTGGCAACCTTGAGAGGGAATGGACTCGGTGACATTTTAGATAACGGTTCATCAAGTTTTTGGGATGCGAGAGAAGGACAGACGTTAGATGATTTCTGTAAAAATGCTATGCAACAGGGACTTATGTATCATGAAGAGCAAAGTCGCGGTCTTTTGCCATCAGGCCTAGTTGAAGAGATTAGAGCGCTGGGCCAGCCACCTATTAAATGGGATGTAGAGCTTGCTCGGTGGTTTGATTATTATTTTTCACCGCTTGAGAAGACCAGATCTTATTCACGAATTAGCAGACGTCAATCTTCTACGCCTGATATCCCTCGACCACAGTGGGTTCATAGCGGTGCTGCAGATGATGGCCGTACTTTTGGCGTTATTTTAGATACCTCAGGCTCAATGGATAAAAAACTTCTGGCCAAAGCATTAGGGGCCATTTCAAGTTATGCGCAGGCTCGTGATGTTCCTTTTGCACGGATTATCTTTTGTGATGCTTGTCCTTATGATGCAGGTTACATGCCCCCCGAGGCTATCGCGGATCGGGTACAAGTGAAGGGAAGAGGGGGAACGATCTTACAACCAGCTATTGATTTGATTCAACAAGCTGAGGATTTCCCGAAAAAAGGACCGCTTCTAATTATTACAGATGGTTATTGTGACAAGCTGATCCTTAAAAGAGACCATGCTTATATTTTGCCCAAGGGTAATGACTTGCCTTTCTCACCCAAAGGACCTGTATTCAGAATTAATTAGGGCTTAGAATAAATTTAGAGCGAGGTAACAATGGATATGAATCCCCCCAAACATATTCTTTCAGCAGCTACAGTTGTATTCAATGATCAAGAAGAAATCTTATTAATAAAAGGTCCACGTAGAGGCTGGGAGATGCCAGGCGGACAGGTTGAAGAGGAGGAGTCCCTTATAGAAGCAGCAATCAGGGAAGCCAAAGAAGAATCGGGCATTGATATAGAGATTAATAAGTTCTGCGGAGTTTTTCAAAATGTTAATCGATCTATTTGTACTAACCTATTTCTAGGGAAAGCCATCGGCGGCGAACCTGCTACTAGTTCCGAGAGCTTAGAAGTTGGTTTTTTCT
This sequence comes from Paenibacillus sp. FSL H3-0329, assembly GCF_037963285.1. NCBI lineage: Bacteria > Bacillati > Bacillota > Bacilli > Caryophanales > Paenibacillaceae > Paenibacillus > Paenibacillus sp. FSL H3-0329. The sequence continues at coordinate 3,262,496 of NZ_CP150150.1, forward strand.
CGATAGAACAAGCATTGGAAATGGTCACATGGAAAAACCTCAGACTGCGGCTAGAGTATTGTCTAAATGATGAGGTACAGCCTTTTTACGTAGAGTTACGGGGTACAGAAGTTGAAGAAATTATATTTAAATTAGAAAACCAGCAAACTTTTTAGAGGTCCTCCTGCGTCCTAGCTAATGAGTGTCATCGGAAGGCACTTATAAATAGAGATGGAGGATGACGAGATATGAACAAAAGAACAAAAAATCTATTTAAAATGAGTGCAGTTGGATGTGTAGCCATTATGGGAGTGAGTGCAGCTTCTTTACCGGTTCATGCTATGGTTCCCACACAAGTAACAGCTAATGTTTCTGCGGCTTTACCGTCCAAGGCACCAGCTCTTGCTGGCATTAAAGTGCAAGAAAAAGTACTTAACACAACAAGTAAATACCTGATTGCAGATTTAAAAGTACCACAGCTAACAGGAATGCTGGATACTCATTATCAAGATGAACTGAACGATATTATCCTCTCTCATGCTGAAAAGGATCTGGCACAGTGGGAGAAAGACGCCGCAGAAATGGGCAAAAAAGCACAGGCTGATCAAATGGAATTTCATCCTTATACTCTTTACATTACTTATGATCTGAAATCAGATGGAACAGGTTCTCCAGCAGGCGTTATCTCCTTGACTGTTACTACTGAAGGCTCTGAAGGTGGAACAAGCATGCCGCGGATCGATACTTATAATGTGAAAAATATAGCTGAGGCAGAACCTGTTACACTAACGGATCTACTGGGAGCTAACTACAAAGAGAAGCTCGATGCAGACATTCTGGCAGAAATTAAAAAGGATTCAGATAAGTATTTCTTAGAAGAGTACACAGGAACTTCAACTGAGCAGTCGTTCTATATCGATAAAGGTAACTTAGTAATCGTATTCCCTAAATACAGCATTGCACCAGGTTATGTAGGTTCACCAGAGTTTCGGTTCAGCTTAAATCATAGTTCAACGGATACAACTAAGCTAGATTTGAAAAAAGTAGCTACTTTCACGAATAAGAAAGGCGTGCGCATGGTATCGCTTCGTGATGTGGCCAGTCAACTAAACTATGAATTGAAATGGAATCAGTCTACCAAAACCGCTGAATTGATGAAAGGTGCACAGTGGACAAGTGTTACGCTTAACAAAGATTCATACTTCTTCGCAAAAACGACTCCTAAAGCTTTAGGTGCTGCCCCTGTTCTGCAAGATAACAAAACCTATGTACCTGTTCAATTCGTATCAGAAATTCTACAGGTTGAAGTTCAGAAATAACCTTTTAGAAGTTTGTGAAAGTAGTTAGATTTTTTAAAAACATCCCGCAGGGTAATTCTTGCGCGGGTGTTTTTTTACTTTTGATAACAGAATAACCAGTTAAAAGAACTTTTTGTGCTACTCCTGCGTCCTGCCTATGAACAACAAATTAAGGGTAAGGACTGAAACAGAATGAATGACAACAAGCGTTATATGCCTGGAATTGATGGACTAAGAGCTTTTTCTGTCCTCGCTGTCATAGCCTATCATTTGAATTTGAAATGGGCTGGGGGTGGACTGCTGGGAGTGGGAATCTTTTTTGTGATCTCGGGTTATCTCATCACAGACCAAATCATTAACCAATGGGAGCGTCATCGAAGATTGGACCTTCTGGACTTTTGGATACGTAGAGCACGGAGGTTGCTGCCGGCGACGATAGTCATGCTGATCGTTGTCACCTTATGGCTCTTAATCATAGATCCCACGAGATTAAATGGGCTGACAGGAGATTTCATGTCATCACTATTTTACGTTAATAACTGGTGGTTAATATTTCATGATGTTTCGTACTTCGAAAGCTTTGGACCTCCTTCACCGATCGGACATTTATGGTCACTTTCTATTGAAGAACAGTTTTATATTCTATGGCCGCTGCTGCTCGTATTAGGACTAAAGATCATACCTCGTCGAGGTAAACTTACTGCCTGGATTCTGGCTTGTGCTGCTGTCTCAGCTTTAGCCATGGCTATGTTCTATGTACCGGGCACAGATCCAAGCAGGGTCTATTATGGAACAGATACTCGCATATTTGCACTTCTAGTTGGAGCGGCGCTTGCCGTTGCATGGCCTAGTCAGAAACTTAAAAATACAGTCACAGAAAGATCTCGTTATATGTTTGATATCATTGGTGCTCTGGGACTGCTGGTATTAATGGTGCTAGTTTACCGGATTAACGAATTTGATGAATCACTATATCGTGGTGGATTTTTGATCATCTCTATCATTACTGCAGTAGTGATTGCCGTGCTTGCTCATCCTGCCAGTTCTCTTGGCCGGAAAATAGGCTGCAAACCTTTGCGATGGATAGGTGTACGTTCATATAGCTTATACCTTTGGCATTATCCCGTAATTATTCTTACCAGCCCTAATGGGAATCCAGATGAGAGCGGCGTGCTTCGTATGATCCTTCAGTTAGCAGGAAGTTTTCTACTGGCAGCCTTATCATACAAATATGTGGAGGAGCCGCTCCGGCGGGGATCATTAAGAAACATTTGGAACCATTGGAGTGCGAAACAACGCCGCAGCTACCGCCCAGTCTTTCTTATGACCATGATCTTTTTGATTCTTATTCCGATTGCCTGCAATGGATATTTATCCAATGCTGAATCTGACACGCCTACAATCGAAGTTGCAGATAAGCAGAATGTACAGCAAGAAGGAACAGCGCAAGATCCAATAGATCACAACTCATTGGCACCACCCGTAGAAAAAGATACGACGGATGTTGAGAAGCAAAAACCTGACACTGAAGAGAAACAAGCTGAACCAGAAAGAAACATAGCGGTAACCGAAAAAAATCAAACCGGAAAGAATATTACGGCCATTGGCGATTCTGTCATTTTGGATGCGGCACCATTTTTGGTAGAAAGTCTCCCTGGTATTGTTATCGATGGAAAGGTCGGCAGACAGATGCTGCAGGCACAGGAGGTGGTCGATCAGCTTAGAGCACAAGGACGGTTAGGGAAGCGGATGATCATAGAGCTGGGGACGAATGGAGCTTTTAACTCCAAGCAATTACGTAAACTATTAAACTCGTTAAGCGATGCGGAGCAGATTATTTTGGTCAATACACGTGTGCCGAGAAAGTGGGAGCAGACTGTGAATTCCACCCTTTCAAAAGTTTCCAGTGAATTCAGGAATACGACCATAGTAGACTGGTACTCAGCTAGTGAAGGAAAAGACGACTACTTCTACAAAGATGGTGTTCATCTGAAACGTGAGGGTGCCAAGTATTATGCATCAATTCTAATTAAAGCTTTGGAAAAAGAAAATAAATAATTTATTTGGAATCTCCAAACTTTTTTATACTCACCAAACGTCTTACTCCTGTTACAACACCAGATCACAAACAGAGAAGGATAATCGACCATGTTGAATAGGAAAACCGAGAAAATATTGACGCGATGTATCAAAGAAAACAAAGAAAATGTATACCGGCTTGCTTACAGTTATGTGAAAAACAAAGAGGATGCCCTCGACATTGTGCAGGATTCTATTTATAAAGCGATGACACGGATGGATTTGCTAAAGGATCACGATGCCGTGAAAAGCTGGTTTTACAGGATTGTCGTGAATACCTCTTTAGACTTTTTGCGCAGAAACAAGAAGGTTCAGACGATGGAGCCAGAGATAATAGAAACCTATAGTCCGGCTGTTGAGGATAACTATACAGATATGGATTTGAAAAGAACACTGGAAGAGCTGCCGGCGAAATACCGAAGTGTGATCGTGCTTAGATATTTTGAGGATATGAAGATTAATGAAGTGGCTGAAGTTCTTAACGAGAACACCAATACAATAAAGACAAGGCTGTATCAGGCCCTTCAGTTATTGCGAGTGAAGCTGGATGATGAAGCCTTAAAGGAGATAAAGTAAGATGGACGAAAGAATACAAGAATTACATAAAGAGTATACCGATATTCCCATTCCGGATGAACTTGATTTGATTGTAAACCGCTCTATAAAGCAGTCACTTAAAGCCAATAGAAAAAAACACACAACAACTAAGTGGGTGGCTAGTGTTGGAGCGGCCGCAGTTATTTTTCTAGTAGCCATAAACACCAGTACAACCGTAGCTAGTGCATTATCTTCCATCCCAGGCGTTGATCGGATAATAAAAGTGCTAACTATTAAAGAATACGTTGTAGAAGAAGAGAACTACGATGCTAATATCAAAGTTCCAGCCGTAACGGATATGGAAAACAAAGAACTGGAGCTTGGATTGAACAGCAAATATTTAAGTGAGAATAAAGCACTATACGAAAAGTTCCAAGCGGAGATCGAAGCGTTGAAGGAACAAGGTGGGGGCCATTTGGGGCTGGATGTTGGTTATGAAGTGAAAACGGATAATGAGCATATTTTCTCCATTGGCAGATATGTTGAGGAAACCGCTGGTTCATCTTCAATGGAAGTTACTTTTGATACGATAGACAAAGAAAATCAGATCCTTATTACATTACCAATGTTATTTAAAGATGATCAATACATTGAGCGCATCAGCGAAAATATTAAAGAACAGATGATTGCTCAAATGAAAGCAGACTCTGAGAAAGTTTACTGGATCCCTGAGTATGGCGATGATGTGCCAACGGATCAGTTTACATCCATTACGAAGGATCAAAGCTTTTATATCAATACCGAAGGTAAGCTTGTGATTGTGTTTAATAAATACGATGTCGCACCGGGTTATATGGGCTCCGTTGAATTTGTGATACCAACCGCGGTGCTTGCTGATGATTTGGTCAGTCAGAAGTATATTCAATAAAAGAATTCTGGGAATAACGTCATCTGCGTTCCGAAACTCTGCGCAAAAGTTGATAAATGTGGAACTAGCGTCATCTGAGTCCAAAAGTTTAGCCAAAACTCTTTGTCAAAGCCTTAAACATCGTTTGATGTCATTATTTTACGGGGGACGCAGCAGCTATCGGACTCAGCTGACCCTAAACGCAGCATTATCGCACTTTTGCAATCCTAACGGACCGCATCGTCGCTATTGGCACGAAAAACACTCCCCAAGCACTCTTTTCTAACGAATAGCTGCACTGGGGTCCGAAACTCTGCGCAAAAGCTGATAAAAGCGGAAATAACGTCATCTGGGTCCGAAAGTTTAGACGTAAATAAATCGCTCTACTGCCGCAACGGTAGCATTAATATCCGGGTTAGAATTATCGATCAACGCAATATTTTCAGCCGGGAGCGGCCATTCTACCGTACGGTTGCCAAGAGAAGTGCGGAATTCATTCCAATGCTGGAACTTCCATTCATCTAGTGGTGATTCTCTGTCTTGAATTCGTTCCCGGTACAATTCCTCGTTGGCTAAACCTACCAAGACAACCTTGACTTCAACATCAAGGAGGGAACGTCCGATCCGAACTAACTCATTGCTGATCCAGTCAGGATTGGCTGCCTCTTTGGTGAAGGGACCAACCACAAAAGCATCGACGTCCAAGCCTATATTATCCAGCGCAGCATCCATAGTGATTCGATAACCTAAATCGCGGCATAACCTTTTGTACTCTGCTGAGTCTCTATCTGCCGGATCCAGTCCGTGTAAAGTCATTATGGCGTCGGCAGCAGGCCGTAGCAGAATATCCATATCGAAAAATGGTATCTTGCGCCGCGAAGCAATCGCTTTAGCTAACGTTGTTTTGCCTGCTCCAGCTGGACCAAGAAAAAATACAAGTTTATTCATTTCTAATTCTCCTTAGTTCTCAAGTCAACTCCAAAGTGTATCTATGCATACTATCATATAAAAGATGACGAGCGATCGCCAGCGCAAACCTAATCTCGGCAAGTGACGGTCCACAAAAACTAAAATTGTTCGCAAATTAGCCTGAAAAATGATAATTTTTTGCTTCTCCATTGAGTTTTTAGTTAATCCTGCTTATAATATAGCGAGAAAAATAAGAAAAAGGTGTCCATAAATGAGCATATTAAATGTTGAAGGATTAAGTCATGGCTTTGGGGATCGTGCGATTTTTAAGGATGTTTCATTCCGTCTCCTAAAAGGCGAGCATATCGGATTATTCGGCGCTAACGGCGAAGGAAAATCCACTTTTATGAATATTGTTACAGGCAAACTGCAACCTGATGAGGGTAAAGTCGAATGGTCCAAGCGGGTGCGTGTTGGCTACCTCGATCAGCATGCTGTGTTAACCAAAGGAATGACGATTCAAGATGTACTGAGAAGTGCCTTTCAATACCTGTTTGATCTTGAGCAAGAGATGAATGATATGTACGGCAGAATGGGTGACGTTTCACCTGAAGAGCTGGAAAAGCTGCTTGAAGAAGTAGGTACCATCCAAGATACACTTACAAATCAAGATTTTTACATGATTGATGCGAAAGTACAAGAAACTGCGCGTGGACTAGGGATCACTGACATTGGATTGGACCGTGATGTAGCCGATCTTAGTGGTGGTCAACGTACCAAAATCTTGCTTGCGAAGCTATTGCTTGAAAAACCAGATATTTTGCTCCTCGATGAGCCTACGAACTATCTGGATGAGCAGCATATTGAGTGGCTGAGACGTTATCTTCAAGAGTATGATAATGCCTTTATTCTGATCTCTCACGATATGCCATTCTTGAACAGCGTTATTAACCTGATCTACCATATGGAAAATCAAAAGCTGACCCGCTATGTGGGTGATTATGAGCAATTCCAACAAGTCTACGAAATGAGAAAACAACAGCTTGAATCTGCTTATAATCGTCAAAAGCAAGAAATAGCAGAGCTGAAGGATTTCGTAGCTCGTAATAAAGCCAGCGTGGCAACCCGTAATATGGCAATGTCCAGACAGAAGAAGCTCGACAAGATGGAGATCATCGAGATTGCCAAGGAGAAACCGAAACCACAGTTTAACTTTAAAGAAGGTAAAACTGCGGGCAAGATGATTTTCGAAGCAAAAGAATTGGTTATCGGCTACGATTCTCCATTGTCCAGACCGCTTAATTTGCTGATGGAGCGTGGACAGAAGATCGCGTTGGTTGGGGCAAACGGAATTGGTAAAACAACTTTGCTGCGCAGCATTTTAGGTGAAATCTCTGCATTGTCCGGTTCGGTAGAACGTGGATACCATCAGGAGATTGGCTATTTTGAGCAAGAGATGAAGGAAGGCAATTACAAGACTTGTATTGAGGAAATCTGGGACACGTTCCCGTCTCTGTCACAATTCGAAGTACGTGCTGCCCTTGCTAAATGCGGATTAACTACGAAGCATATTGAGAGTAAGATTGCTGTTCTAAGTGGTGGGGAAAAAGCCAAAGTGCGTCTATGTAAGCTCATTAATAGCGAAACCAATATTCTCGTATTAGATGAGCCGACAAACCACTTGGATATCGATGCCAAAGATGAACTGAAACGCGCTCTAAAAGCATACAAAGGAAGCATTCTTATGATTTCTCACGAACCCGATTTTTATCAGGACATCGTAACCGATATCTGGAATTGCGAAGATTGGACGACGAAAGTATTCTAAGTATACGAGTTCAATTAACGAATCTTAAACAGGATACCTTACTTCGATTCTCCGAAGGGTATCCTGTTTTTTTTATCCCGAGGCACTATCTGCATTAATTGTGGCGATTAAATTGGCGTCTGAGTAGAAATCAAGATCATCATGTGGAGTGATTCCACCTTCTATGATATGTCCGGATAATCGAGCTACCAGGATACCGATGATCCAGCCTGCAAGTTGGGAGACACTTTCAATGCAGATGCCTTTTATAAAATCGGCTGATTTATATTTCATCCGTACCTCAAGATAGGCGTAGATGATTACAAATAGCATAAATAGACCACACCAGAGGTAAAAGTATTTTGGCAGATTCCCAGATAACAAATCCGTCAAAAATTGAATGGCTGTCTTCATGATTTCCATAATTAACACAAACAATAGATCACTCCTCAAAACTTTCCGCCGGTAAGCAAACTTTAGGCTTCAAACTTCAGATTCTGCGGTTCCGTCGGAAATTCTTCTGTCCGTGCACGGGAATCAGTGACGGGAACGTCCAGGCCTACTTCTTCAAAGGTGCAGTCATCCAGCCAAATCTTTCCGGATCCGGATAGGAGAATACCTATGTTGATACAATCCGCCTCTGCCGGGATATCCAGCACACAAGCGTAAAAATTCCAGGAAGCAGTTCCTTTAATACTTCTGTACTGCATGTTGTCAAAACCCAGCATATTCTGGAGCTTGTCATCAATACGCATCCATAAGCCGCACCAGTCGCTTACTTCTTCGGTCCGGATAAAGCCGGCAAACCGCATCCGTTTCCCAAGATAATTTTTTGCGTCAAACTGCTGCATTAGAGTACCGAATTCGTTCCCTTCGAGTGGTTCAGTTTCTGCGCATTCCAGTGATACAGAGTTCCTTCCCTTATGGTAAATCTGCATATCTAATGATGCCTTATATTTGCTGGGGGATGTTCCGGTGATGAACCAACCTTTAATTTCGGACATGGTAAATTCCTCTCTTTCCTGAATCAATAGTTTTATCTGTGACCTGTATTGGGCTGGGGGGAGAGCATAAAGTCCTTTAAAAGCTCTTGTAAAAGCCTCTTGACTATCAAAACCATAAAGAAGTGCAATATCTAGAATGCGTTCTTCGGAATAGAGCAGCAGTTGGGCAGCAGAACTCAACCTACGGGAACGAATGTATTCAGCTACACTTTTGCCGACATATTTCTGAAAGAGCCGATGGAAATGATATTTGGAGAATCCAGCCTCTTTCGCAATTCTGTCCAGATTCAATTCTTCTTCTTCCAAATGGTTCTCAATAAATTCAATACTATTGTGAATCATCTTGTAATACAGCCTGATCACCTCCTTGTTCTGGTCTTAATATACCTCATCTATTTAAAGGGATTTTGATAATTCTTGCTTAGTTGTACTTCAGTATGTAGAAATTTGCACCTGAATCTAATACTATCAGCAGAATATATAAAAGAAGAGTATTAAAACTATAAAACACAAAAAGGCGAATTCTTACTCATAATGGAGTGAGAATCCGCCAATATCTATTTGGATGCATTCCTACATTAAACCTCAATGATGATTGGAAGGATCATTGGACGCCGTTTCGTTTTCTCGTATAGGAACTTACTTAATGATTCTTTGATGGTCTGCTTGATGATATTCCATTGGCCGAGATCAGTTTCGTTCATCTTTTTAAGGGTCGATGTTACATGCTGGTTGATCTCGTCCATTAAATTATCGGAGTTACGGACATAAACGAATCCCCTGGAAATGGTGTCCGGCTCATTTAATAGACGTCCATCGGTTTGGCTCAGTGTAATCACCGTAATCAGTATGCCGTCTGCTGACAGCTGGCGACGATCGCGAAGCACAACATTTCCAATATCACCGATCCCAAGGCCATCCACTAGAATTTGCCCAGCAGTCACTCGACCGGATTGGCGGACAACACCAGACGATGACTCGACGATGTCCCCATTTTTTAGAATAAAGATATTTTCTGGTTTGACGCCTACCGCCTCCGCTAACAAGCTGTGATGATGCAGCATGCGGTATTCACCATGGATCGGAATAAAGTATTCAGGTTTCATTAGAGTCAGCATTAGCTTAAGTTCCTCTTGGCTACCATGCCCTGAGACGTGAAGCTCACTGCGTGAACCATAGATGACTTTAGCACCCAGCATATATAAATTATCGACAATCCTTGAAACATTTCTTTCATTTCCTGGGATGGGATTGGCTGCGAGCAGAACCGTGTCCCCAGCCTGGATCTCCATCAATCGATGGCTTGAGTTCGCTAAGCGGGAGAGGGCGGCCATGGGCTCTCCTTGACTGCCTGTACATAAAACAGTTACCTGAGCCGGAGGAAGCTTAGCAGCTTCTGCAGGTTCGATCAGCATATTGTCCGGAATGTTTAAGTAACCGAGCTCTTGGGCTACTCCGACTACATTAACCATACTTCTGCCTAGTAAGGTCAATTTACGTTCAGTTAAATGAGAAGCATCAATGATCTGCTGTAGACGATGTACATTTGAGGCGAAGGTAGAAATAAAAATTCTACGTTCTGCTTTTAAAAAGGCTTCTTCTATGTGAGCGCCAACAAGCTTCTCAGAAGGGGTGAAGCCAGGGCGCTCAGCATTGGTGCTTTCTGACAGCAGGATCTTTACACCCTTTTTACCGATATCGGCCATTTTATGTATATCTGGATACTGCTTGTTGACGGGCGTCATGTCAAATTTGAAGTCTCCCGTATGAACTACGGTACCTTCAGGTGTATCGAATACTACGCCAAGGCAATCTGGAATGCTATGATTTGTATTAAAAAATGTTGTAGTAATGGCACCCAGGGCTAAAGTAGATTCTGAATCAATACAATTGAGTTTCGTTTGTCGTAAAATCCCATGTTCCCTAAGTTTATTTTCGATTAATCCTAGGGTTAAACGGGAAGCATATATCGGGATATTCAACTGTTTAAGCAGGTAAGGAATCCCACCGATATGATCCTCATGTCCATGAGTAACCACCAATGCTTGTACCTTATCAATATTATTTAATAAATACGAAACATCAGGAATAATTAGGTCAATTCCTAAAAGACTTTCATCTGGAAATTTAGAGCCGCAATCAATAACGACAATGTCATCTGCGTATTGCAGGATATACATATTTTTACCGATTTCATGAACCCCGCCTAATGCTGCAATCGAGAGCTGCTTAGCTGCCATTTTCATTGAAGCCCCTCCTAAATAAATTTCTCTATATTATGTTTGATTCCCATTATAATTATCCATTCTGAAGGCTGATACAATATAATAACTGAAGAAAGCTAATCAAAAGATAGGAGAACGTTACTCATGAATATCCGACTATTACAAATGAAAGATAATAGCTCCATTGAAAAGGTCATCAGGGACTGCCTAATTGAGTTTGGCGGGAATCGCGCGGGTCTCGCCTGGGAGGATGACAGCCTGCATCATTTATCAGATTATTATAATCATAGTGAGAATCGGGCTTATTGGGTTGTTGAAGAGGGAGGGGAAGTATTGGGAGGTTGTGGAATTGCTCCTTTCGGGAATGATGACAAGATATGTGAGTTGCAAAAAATGTATTTATCTCAGTCGATTAGAGGTAACGGGATAGCCAACGAACTTTTAAATACAGCGCTGGACTTTGCCAAGCTTCATTACAACCAATGTTATTTGGAGACACTGCAAAATATGCACGCAGCCAACCGTTTCTACACAAAAAATGGATTTGAGCTATTAGAAAAACCACTTGCTGGGTCGGAGCATTTTGCTTGTGATGCTTGGTATATTAAAAATTTAATGTAATTGATTTAAAAATGTTGGAGGCCTGGATTACCAGGCTTTTTTTGCTCTAAGATAATGATTTTTTATTTGACAATAAAACCGTCCAGACGGTATAGTAAATAACAGGGGTGATTATCGTGAACAGTAATTCAAAACGAAGTAGTATTTTATTAGCAGCTTCTATTGTTGTTAAAAATAATGGGGTGGAGAAGCTTACGCTTGAAGCCGTTGCCAAAGAAGCCGGGGTCAGTAAAGGTGGACTGCTGCACCATTTTCCGAATAAGGAAGCTTTAATAAAAAGTATGGTGGAAGAGTTAACAAGCGATTTTTTCAGTAATGTTCAAGAAAGAGTAGCGAATGCATCTAGAGAAACGGGGAAGTGGGGACGAGCGTTTGTTCAGGCGATTGACGACGATCTTAAGGAAGAGCAGGAGATTAGCACAGCGCTTTCGGCTGCTCTTTTTACGAATCCGGATATCCTTAAGAAATTTCAAGATCAATACTCAGTATGGCAAAACAATATAGAGAACGATGGAATAGATCCTGTACGTTCAACGATTGTCAGGCTGGCAGCGGACGGTTTATGGTATTCAGAAATGTTCGGATTAGGAGTTTTAGATAAGGAGTTACGCAGTAAAGTGATTCAAGAATTAATAAATATGACGGAGTAAGGAGGGGCTATTGTTGAATTCATATGTGTTACTGGCAACAGCGATTATCTGCGAGGTATTTGGTAGCTCCATGCTTAAGGTTTCTAACGGGTTTAAAAAGATTTTACCTTCAATAGGAGTCGTACTCGGCATGGGTTCAGCCTTTTATTGTCTTTCTTTAGCGCTTTCAACGATTCCTCTAGGGACGGCTTATGCTATTTGGTCAGGGGTAGGTACGGCTTTAACTGCGTTAATTGGAGTAATCATTTATAAAGAAAACTTCAATCTGAAGAAATTACTCGGCCTGATTCTTATCATTGGTGGAGTAGTCATTATGAAACTTTCTGGTGGATCTCATTAGAGCTTGGAGGAATTATTATGAACAAGAATAAGGGTTTTTTGGTACTAGGGGTAGCTATTATAAGCGAAGTAATAGGTACAACTATGCTGAAAATGTCAGAAGGGTTCACACAAATATTGCCTACTATAGGTGTTATTATTGGTTTTATAATCGCATTTTATAGTTTGTCTATAAGTCTCAGAGTTTTACCTTTAAGCTTAGCTTATGCGATTTGGGCAGGTGTAGGTACAGTTCTAACCGCTATCGTTGGCATAGTAATATGGGGGGATCCATTTAGTGTGCTTACACTTGCAGGCATAGTATTAATAGTTGGAGGTGTAGTTTTATTAAACTCTCCAGATTCAGCTGATGAAAAAGAACTTAAAACCACAAGCTAATCTTTATAAAAAACAAGGGCCTGAGAAATCAGGCCTATATTTGATTGGCGTGATGTTGATAGATTCCATATTTAGGGTAGTTTGGCGATATTGGTATCACATATCTTTTCCGTAGAATTACATCTTATAGCTTGAACTGTTCTTTCTCTATAATGAAAGTGTCTCACATTGAAAGGAGGATCGGTTGTTATTTAATGTGCTCTGAGATGAATTTGAATGTAAACGCTATCATTTGAGCACTCAGATAGGGTGACACGTTAGTGATAATCTACATTAAGAGGAGGATTATAATGCGCAACAAGTATGTCGTATGGTCGCTTGTAGTAACCCTGTTGATTTCAAGTTTATACCTGGCAGCGGGTCCGTTCACATTTGTTAGTGCCTCTGGTGGCGCGAATTTGACGCTGGGCAAAACTGTAACGGCTAGCGGTCAATCACAAACGTATAGTCCAAACAATGTGAAAGACAGCAATCAAGAGACGTATTGGGAAAGCAGCAATAATGCATTTCCGCAATGGATCCAAGTTGATCTTGGTACAGAGACAAGTATTGACCAAATCGTATTGAAGCTGCCAACGGGCTGGGAGACGCGTACGCAAACACTCGCCGTTCAAGGCAGCACAAATGGATCTACATTCACTGACATTGTTGGTTCAGCTGATTATGTGTTCAATCCTTCAGCAGGAGGGAACACCGTTAAGATTGATTTTTCAGCAACCAGCACTCGTTATGTACGCCTGAATGTAACAGGCAATACGGGTTGGCCGGCAGCGCAAGTATCTGAATTCGAAATTTATGGAGCTAGCACACCAACACCGACGCCAACAGCCACACCGACAGCCACACCAACGCCAACTGTCACACCAACGCCAACAGCCATACCGACAGCAACGCCAACGCCAACAGCCACACCGACAGCCATACCAACGCCAACAGCCACACCAACGCCAACTGTCACACCAACGCCAACAGCCATACCGACAGCAACGCCAACGGCTACGCCTGTTGCGGGCAGTAATATCGCGTTTGGCAAATCGATTACCGCATCCTCTAATACGCAATCATTTGTGGCAGCAAATGCTAATGACAACAACACCAACACATACTGGGAAGGTGGCAGTAATCCTAGTTCATTGATACTTGACCTGGGGTCAAACTACAACGTTTCCTCAATCGTTCTAAAGTTAAATCCAGCCGCTGCATGGGGAGCACGTACCCAAACGATTCAAGTGCTCGGTCACAATCAAAACACAACGACATTTGGAAATCTGGTGTCAGCACAATCGTATTCGTTTAATCCAGCTTCAGGAAATACAGTAACCATTCCTGTTACCGCAACTGTCAAACGTCTACAGCTTAATATTACTGCCAACTCGGGTGCTCCAGCTGGACAGATCGCCGAATTAGAAGTGTACGGTACTCCAGCTCCGAATCCGGATTTGGTGATTACTGGCATGTCCTGGTCACCAACGAATCCGGTTGAGTCTAATGCGATTACGCTGAACGCAATCGTAAAGAATATCGGCAATGCCAGCTCTCCAGCTACTACTGTTAATTTCTATTTGAATAATGAGCTTGTAGGCTCAGCTCCGGTAGGTGTACTAGCAACTGGAGCATCGACAACAGCATCGATGACACTTACCGCAGGAGTTAAGCCTGCAGCAACGTATTCAGTTAGTGCCAAAGTTGATGAAGATAACCTAGTTATCGAACAAAATGAAGCGAATAACAGCTACACGAACCCAGCGTCACTTATTATCGCTCCAGTGTCCAGCTCTGACTTAGTGGGAACTGTTACATGGACACCAAGTAATCCTGTTGCTAATAACAATGTAACGTTCAATGTAAATCTTAAGAATCAAGGAACCGTCACCACTGCAAGTGGTTCACATGGTATAAGCGTTGTTCTTAAAAACTCTGCGGGTTCCACTATTCAAACCTATAATGGATCTTATAACGGTGCCTTAGCAGGGGGGGCATCAGTTAATGTTGCGATTCCAGGGACTTGGACAGCGATTAATGGTAACTACACAGTCACCACTACTGTTGAAGTGGATGCTAATGAGATAGCTGCCAAGCAAGCGAATAATGTAAGTGTTTCTAATCTCGTTGTCTATGCTGCGCGTGGTGCAAGCATGCCGTATAGTCGATATGATACCGAGGACGCTACTCTCGGGGGTGGCGCGACATTGAAATCGGCGCCAACCTTTGATCAAGCATTAATCGCTTCTGAAGCTTCTGGCCAGCGTTATATAGCTCTTCCTTCGAATGGTTCGAACTTAGAGTGGACGGTCAGACAGGGTCAAGGCGGCGCAGGTGTAACGATGAGATTTACAATGCCTGACTCTGCAGATGGGATGGGATTGAATGGTTCACTGGATGTGTATGTGAATGGAGCGAAAGTAAAAACAGTTTCCTTAACCTCATACTACAGCTGGCAGTATTTCTCAGGTGATATGCCTGGCGATACACCTAGTGCAGGACGTCCACTATTCCGTTTTGATGAAGTTCACTGGAAGATGGATACACCCCTCCAACCTGGGGACAAGATTCGAATCCAGAAGAACAATGGAGATAGCTTGGAATATGGTGTGGATTTCATTGAAATTGAATCTGTTCCAACAGCAATTGCCCGCCCAGCTAACTCCGTATCTGTAACAGATTACGGTGCTGTGGCAAACGACGGACAAGATGATCTGGCAGCTTTTAAAGCTACTGTAAATGCAGCCGTGGCAAGCGGGAAGTCTATTTATATTCCAGCAGGAACCTTTAATCTTAGCAGTATGTGGGAGATTGGTTCTGCTAGTAATATGATCAATAACCTCACTATTACTGGTGCTGGTCTCTGGCACACCAATATTCAGTTTACCAATCCTAATGCTGCGGGCGGTGGTATTTCACTCCGTATTACAGGTAAGCTAGATTTCAGTAATGTATATATGAATTCTAATTTGCGCTCACGTTATGGGCAAAATGCAATTTACAAAGGTTTTATGGATAACTTTGGAACCAACTCTATTATCCATGATGTCTGGGTAGAGCATTTTGAATGCGGAATGTGGGTAGGCGACTACGCTCATACACCTGCGATTTATGCTAACGGGCTGGTAGTTGAAAACAGTCGGATTCGGAACAATCTTGCAGACGGCATCAACTTCTCGCAAGGTACTAGCAATTCAATTGTACGCAATAGCAGTGTGCGAAATAATGGTGACGATGGTCTTGCAGTATGGACCAGTAACACAAATGGTGCACCTGCTGGTGTGAATAATACCTTCTCGTATAACACCATTGAGAATAACTGGCGTGCGGCAGCGATTGCTTTCTTTGGAGGAAGTGGTCATAAGGCTGATCATAACTATATCATTGATACAGTTGGTGGTTCCGGCATACGTATGAATACCGTTTTTCCAGGTTATCATTTCCAGAATAATACGGGTGTAGTTTTCTCAGACACAACCATTATTAACAGTGGCACGAGTAAAGATCTTTATGGGGGTGAACGTGGCGCAATTGATCTTGAAGCATCAAATGATGCTATCAAGAACGTTACATTTAACAACATAGACATCATTAATACCCAGCGTGATGCGATTCAATTTGGATATGGTGGTGGATTCGAGAACATCGTGTTCAACAACATCAATATTAACGGTACAGGACTTGATGGAATAACAACTTCACGGTTCTCAGGTCCACATAAAGGTGCAGCTATTTACACCTATACAGGCAATGGTGCGGCAACCTTTAATAACCTGACAACTTCCAACATTGCTTATCCGAATCTGAATTATATTCAGAGCGGTTTTAATCTAACGATTCATTAATTTTATGTACGAGGTTGAGGGAGAAGCTCTTAGGAGCTTTTCCCTTTTTAGCTTGTAACGAGCTAATATCTCTAATTTGCAAGAAGGATAATGACTACATGAACAAGAAATTAATGTAAGGGAATTTAAACTATTAAATTTTGAAAATCTTTTGCAGATGTGTTGATTTCATCATCATGTTCGTCATAGCAGATGCGTCGGATCTCAAAGGACCTCCTGATTTTGTTAAACAACTTACTGCGCTTATTCAGGCAAACCATTTAATTACTTAAAGGGAGAGATGAAAAATGAATCAGGAAGTAATCGATTTTATTGAAGCGCTAAAAGAATCATGGCAGGTGGAGTTGTCCACCTCACTACGTGAGGTTGTTCATCTGGCTATACCGGATGTGCAGGAACGTATTCAGTATAAGAAACCTCATTTTTTGAAAAATGGAAAATACGCTGCGGCCATCTCGATATC
Organism: Paenibacillus sp. FSL H3-0329; assembly: GCF_037963285.1. NCBI lineage: Bacteria > Bacillati > Bacillota > Bacilli > Caryophanales > Paenibacillaceae > Paenibacillus > Paenibacillus sp. FSL H3-0329. The sequence goes on from NZ_CP150150.1 coordinate 3,279,519, forward strand.
AAAAGACGCAGTCAGCTTTGTAATCTTTAATACAACCGAGCTAACGCTTCCAGAGGGAGCATTTGAGGGACCACCTGAAAGGAAAACCTTAAAGCTTCGAAAAGGAGACACATTTGATTCTGCACAGTTGGTCTCTTTAGTTGCTCAAGCTTCAGCTTCTCTTTGATCCATACTTATATTAAAAGGACGATATCTCAAAGTCATTTGACTTCATGGGATATCGTCCTTTTTTGATGATTATACAGTTTTAGTTACTAGTTGTAGTGCTGAGATAATGAATCTGCTCTTCCAGGATGGTACTTGCTTTGCCTAAAAATGTTGTTATCAACTCAAGCTCCTGCTCAGTAAAGGAAGACGCCAGTTTAACCATCTTAGTGTGCAAAGGAAGGTAGGCATTTCCAACCTCGTTATTCTCATATAAAGGGACAATGATCACCTTACGACGGTCATTTGGGTCATGTTCTCTGCGAACAAAGCCGTTTTTTTCAAGTCGATCAACTAATGTGGTAATGCTGCCTGTAGTAAGTCCAGTTAATTTGGATAGCTCGCCGGCGGTGATAGGACCTTTTTCCTGAAGGATATCTATAGATAGAAAATCGTTATTGTATAACCCTAAAGAAGTTGCTACTTTTTGCTGGTACAAAACCGTTCGGCTGCCTAGGCCCCGCATGCGTAAAGTTAAGTCTTCCTGCTGAATTGTAACTTGATTGTGTCGATCTCTTGACAAAAGAGGACCCTCCTTTTAAAATGTTTATATCTTGATAGTCAAGATAATTAATAAACAAGATGCTTGATGAACATCTAATTAATTGTCTTGATTTTATCGAATTATTCACTAATTTGCAAAGGGTATAACATCACGTGGTTTGGAATGAAGCCTGTGCACAATCCTTTAACAATTAGAGCAGAACTAAACATTTGGGAAAAGTGGAGGAGAAAAAGGAGCATGGAAAAGAAAAATAAAGTTGGGGTTATTATAGTAGCTCTATTGTTGGCCACCCTTATGGCATCAATGGATAATACTATACTTGCAACCGCAATGGGAACCATTGTAGGTGACCTTGGCGGTTTTGACAAATTGATGTGGGTTACGTCCGCTTATATGATAGCTGAGATGGCGGGTATGCCGATTTTCGGTAAATTATCGGATATGTATGGACGTAAGCGATTTTTTATTTTCGGTATTATTGTCTTTATGATTGGTTCAGCTTTATGTGGTACGGCAAATTCTATTGTCCAGCTTAGTATTTATCGGGCGATTCAGGGTATTGGTGGAGGGGCACTCGTTCCTATCGCATTCACGATTATGTTCGATGTAGTGGCCCCGGAGAAACGGGGGAAAATCGGTGGGTTATTCGGTGCTGCCTATGGTATTTCCAGTATTTTCGGTCCCCTTATTGGCGCTTATATAGCGGATTATATTCATTGGTCTTGGGTCTTTTATATCAATTTACCCATTGGTGTTATTGCATTCTTTATGATCGCTTTCTTCTACAAAGAATCTGTTGAGCATTCCAAAGAGAAAATTGATTATCTTGGGGCTTTTACACTAGTAGCTTCAATTCTTTGTCTCATGTTTGCGATTGAGCTCGGGGGTAAGAAATACGCTTGGGACTCGCCAATGATTCTGGGATTGTTTATGGCTTTTGTTGTGTTTTTAATTGGTTTTATTGTTATCGAACGTCGTGCAGAAGAGCCTATCATTACCTTTGGCATGTTCAAGAATCGTCTCTATTCTACGAGTAATGTTATGGCGATATTTAGCGGAGCGGCATTTATTACAGCCTCGGTGTACATTCCAATTTATATTCAAGGGGTTCTTGGCGGGTCTGCCACAAATTCGGGGCTTGTTCTACTTCCGATGATGATTGGTTCTGTTATCACTGCTGCTGGCGGAGGATTCTTGCTCTCTAAATTTAATTATCGCACGATCATGATTTCTACGTTAGTACTCCTTGTTGCAGGTATTGCTCTGCTTACCACACTAACACCAGACTCCTCCCGGTTTATGGTCACTATTTTTATGTTTCTGGTGGGTCTTGGCATAGGTTCATCATTTTCTGTTCTAAGCAATGCAGCGATTCATGGATTTACAGCAAGACAACGGGGTTCTGCAAGTTCGACACTTAGCTTCACACGGGAGCTGGGAATGACACTTGGTATTACGGTATTTGGTATTATTCAAAGTCACATTTTTTCGAATAAATTAACTTCCATGTTCAGTAAAGGAGGCGCGGCACCAGAAGGTGTTAATCTAAGTGATCCAAGTACAATTTTGACTCCCGACACACGGGCCAAAATTCCCTCTGAGGTTCTTGATAAAATCACCGAAGGATTATCTTCTTCTCTTGTTCATACCTTTGCTTGGGCGATTATTCCATCAGTTATAGCTCTAATGGCGGCATTTGTGATGAGCAGGGAGAAGTTTGATCCTGCTTCTGAGCTGGAAGAATTTACGGCATCGCATTAAGGAAATAAAAGATAAAATAAAAGCCTAAGTCCTTTGTTAATAAAGGCTTGGGCTTTTTTGATAAGAAGCTCGGCGATCCTATTTCTCTGAAATGCTATATCGAGAATGTAAATGCCAGATAAGCTCTCTACGGCTGCTGACACCTGCTTTAGCGAAAATGGATTTTAAATGATCCTGAACCGTGTAAGCAGAAATATGTAACTCAGCAGCCAATTCTTTAGTAGATAATCCACGAATTACTCCTTCAAGTAAATGCTGTTCCCGTTTCGTCAGATCATACGCTTCTGCAATGATAGGAAGCATATCTGCTGGACGTGCAGGCTCGAATGAAATAGCGATTTGCGTCTGACCGTCGTATGCATGAAGCCGGCTAGCCCGGATCACTAGATAAGGTCCTTCTGACATCCGGATACAGGACTTAGCCATCCCCGAAGATTCAGAGGGACTATTGATTGCTTGTGTGCTCACCGCCCGAATTGGACGTGGCAGGATATGGTGATCAATTTTTTCTAATGAACGAAGTTTCTCTAACCAGCGGTCTGCTGTAGGATTGGAGGAGAGGAGCACTAGTTGATCAGAAAGGACAGCAATTCCGGAACCGTAATCTTCTTCCAGCCAAGTCTGATTTCTCTCAGGCAACTCAAGACTGAAAGCCCGCATTCTTGCGGCAATCTCAGGAAGCATTAAGGCTATCCACTCACAATCCTCCCGCGAAAATACAGGCTGACCCGACTTTCTGTAAAGTGTCAGATACCCCCAACACGCATCTCCATGAACAAGTACAGCGCGTAATTCATCCTCAAATCCTGCCGGAGATAGTACCTTTTGATAGCGAGCACTCAAATCTGGCTGCCCTTCGGTTGCTTCATATAAAGTAGCTACGTGCATTTTACTATGAACCATTTGCTCATAGGGATTAATATCGTCTTCACCGTATTCGATCTGGAACAAGTGATGGTGAATGGATTCCACGTTATCTTCTGTAACTGCACCTGTCGAGAGTAGTGTACGTGGATCAACATGGGTACAGCAGGCAGCATCAAAGGGTACAGCATCGCGTAAAATCGACAGTAATGAAGTACGGTAGCTATGTGAAGAATCAGAAACAGCACCTAACCTTATGATTTGTTGTTTAATATGATTAAGTTGTCTTATGGTTTTCATAGGTCAGCCCTCTAGTCATGGAGTATAAAAACAGGTATCCCACATTTATGGGATAGTGAATGTAAACCATATCCGTATAATTGAGAATGGTTCTTAATTATTTCTATTATATAGGATGCGGTGATAAAATGCAGAGAAAAGAAGATATTGTAGTCGTCGGTGGATATGGCCATGTAGGGCGTACCATTTGTGAAATCTTAGAGAAAAAATATCCTGGAAAGGTATATGCTGCAGGGCGAAGCCTTGTAAAAGCAAAGCAATTCAGTCAAGCAACTGATGGGAAAATTAAGCCGATGCAGGTGGATATTAATAAACCTTTACCTACTGATAAGTTAGAACGAGTTAAATTAATCATTATGTGCTTAGATCAAACGGATACAGATTTTGTAAGAGCTGTGTTTCGAAGCGGTATTCATTATGTGGATGTATCTGCGAACGGTTTGTTTTTGAATGAAATTGAGAAATACAAGAGAGAGGCTGAAGATAATGGGTCAAGTACTGTCTTAAGTGTAGGACTTGCTCCCGGCATCACTAATCTCCTGGCCCTTGAAGCAGAGCGGCAGATGGATCAGATCGAGGAGATAGAAATTGCAATTATGCTCGGACTAGGTGATTCTCATGGCAAAGCGGCGCTAGAATGGACAGTCGACAGTTTAGCAGCTAAGTTCGAAGTGAAGCAGGGTAATCGCCAGGTTGAGGTGGAGAGCTTTACAGACAGAAGGTTATATCATTTTGGTGATAAGATGGGTAATCGATATGCTTACCGTTTTCCATTCTCAGATCAACAGACACTGAGCAGAACACTGAAAGCAGCGTCTATCTCCACACGATTTTGTCTTGATTCAGCTATGGTTACTAAAATACTGGCAATAACGAAAAAAACAGGAGCCGTTCGCTTACTGCAAATAGGCTGGCTGAAGAATTTAATTGTTCGTGCTATGGGGCGGCTGCATTTGGGGGATGATGGGTTCGCTATTAAGGTTGAGGCAAGTGGAAGAAATTTAGAAGGTAAATTACTTCATGCGGATTTTTTATTACAAGGAAAGAATCAATCTATCATTACGGCAAAAGTAACAGCGGCAGTAGCAAAACATCTATATGATTCACCACCCCCAGGTGGAGTTTACCATATTGAGCAGCTGACTGATATAGCGTATATACAGAAGGAATTAGGATCAGCAATTTCTCTCAAGACTGCGGTAAACTAGTATAATATTAATCATATAGAAAGGGGCGTCATAGAATGAATAGAAAAGATTGGGAGCTGTTGAACGGTCATAAAGCGGGCGTGTTTTGGTTCACAGGATTATCAGGTTCAGGAAAAAGTACACTAGCACAACAAGCTGAAAAAGAATTGTTTAAGCAAGGCATAAGATGTGCTGTGATCGACGGCGACCAGCTAAGAAAAGGTTTAAATATCGATTTAGGTTTTTCAGAAGAGGATCGTAAAGAAAATATGCGGCGCGCGGCCGAAGTAGCGTCTATGTTTTTGGACCTTGGCTTTATAGTGCTTGTCCCGATGATTTCACCTTCTTCAGCTGCTAGAGAAGCGATTAGATATCGTTTTCAGTCTGGCGAGTTTGCAGAGATTTATGTGCAATGTTCATTAGAAACCTGCGAACAACGTGATCCTAAAGGGTTGTATAAGAAAGCTAGAAAAGGTGAAATTCGTGAGTTTACAGGTATTGATGCTATTTATGAACCCCCTAAACATGCCGAATTGACAGTTGACACAGAGATTTACAATATGGAGAGCAGTGTGAATCTGCTAGTTGATTTTGTTACACATAATTACGCTAAAAAGATATAGTGGGAAGTTAACAGAAGCCTAATTAAGTAGGGCTTCTTTTTTTGCATTCTCAAATGGAATTTTATCGCATAAAGGGAATCAAGGTGCTACAATATGAATGAACAAAAATAAATTCATTCATATTTATCGGGATTATTCAAAATATGCGATATATGGAGGACTCCAAATGAAAAAAGTTACTGCATTTATTGGGAATCAGCAAAAGCATGCGACCTTTGAAGCGGTTTGTGAATTTGGCAATAATTTAAAAGCATATGGTGATATTGAATTTGAGTATGTCTTTTTAAAAGATTATCGGCTTGAATATTGCCGGGGCTGTAAGATATGTTTCAATAAAGGTGAGGAGTATTGTCCACTAAAGGATGATCGTGATGTATTGATGGAGAAAATGATTCATTCTGACGGGGTTATTTTCGCTACCCCTAATTATGCATTTCATGTATCGGCACCGATGAAGAACCTCTTGGATCGGCTTGCCTTTGTATTTCATAGACCTCGTTTCTTCGGAAAAACCTTCACGGCTATTGTCAATCAGGGGATCTTTGGAGGCAACAAAATTGAAAAATATCTTAGTAATATGGGCGAGAATTTCGGATTTCAAGTCACAAAAGGCTGTGTCTTGACTACTTTGGAACCAAGAACAGAAGTTGCGCAGAAAAAAATGACGAGAGAAATTAAGAAAGCCTCCGAAAGATTCTATAAGGACCTCATGTCACCTAAGACTCCGGTTCCTTCATTTTTCAGGTTAATGCTGTTTCGAATGTCACGTACAAGTATAAAAACAATGCTTGATGATCATTCCAGGGATTACCGGTATTACAAAGAACAAGGCTGGTTTGAGTCTGGTTATTATTATCCTGTTTCATTGGGTCCTATAAAAAGGACAGCGGGTCTGATCTTTGACTTTATTGGGAAACGTATGGCGAAGAATTCGTAACCATAAAGACACTTCCCCGTATAAGATATGAACATGACCGACAATTAACCAAAAGAGAAGTTGAGGTAATCCACCTATGAATGTAAATTTAACCGATCATGCCGATTCAGCCTATTCGCTAGCCGAGCAGAGGGCGGCTCAGTATTTTGTTTCACTGCATATGCAGTTCAAAGAAAAAACGTATGTATCTACTCTGACTGAAGATATTCAATTATGGAAAAAACATCATATTCATCGCCGCTCATGGTTGTCCTTTTTCTCTAGAGGGAAGAGGAAACCTGATTCTCAGGATTATCATAAGTATATAGGGTGGCTGAATCTTTCCGGTAAATTGGATGATTATTTAGATCGCAGCGTTTCCTATTTATATATGAGAGATCTGGGCAAAGCCTTGGATTCTCCTGACACACAAAACAGGATTAAGCGAATGGTTGCTGACATTAGATCTCAATTGATCCCAGACGGTTCAACAATGATAAGAGAACAATCGGAATTTATGAGCTTGGCAGGAGTATATCGCTGGGCGCAAAAAGAAGGCGTCGAGACCGCCACCATCTGGGTGATCGACAAGCTAAAGAACGTATCAACCCATATTCCGCAGGAAATGAATACCGAACAAGCGCAGCGTAAGTTAATTAAGATCATTATCGGGGTCATTCTGCATGTAATGGAGGAAATGGGGGAGAGTACCCCACCTTTGGAACGTTCTAAGAAGCTTAGTGAAGCCATTAGACTTGGTTATTCTTATGGGCTGACTTACCCTTTTATTGATGATCTTCTCGATTCCAGTGTCTTAACGCTTCAAGAAAAAGAGCAATATTCCCTCATGATACGCGACGCTATCCTTACTAGATCTGTGCCTGAGCTTGGAGAATGGACCGGAGAGAACATGGAATTCATTCGATACGTACATTCGGAGCTTAGTGAAGCTTTCCACTATATTAAAAGCTATCAACGTCCAGAAATGCAGAACATATTTTTCGAGCAATCCTTTGTGTTTTTTCAATCTCAGGAGCTGGACCGTGTTAAGGAACTTTCCAACGCTAAATACACCAATGAAGAGCTTTATATCCCCATTATCTTAAAATCCTCTTCTTCCCGTTTAATTGTCCGATCCGTTATTAGTGCTCCTACAGATGATGGATTTGATCAACGTACTTTTTATTATGGTCTTTACAATCAACTGGCTGATGATTTTGCGGATATGTTTGACGATATGAAAGAGGGAGCGGTAACGCCGTATACCTATTTTCTGAAATACCGTGATCAACGTTCAGATTTGATAAACCCTTTTGAATTATACTGGACCGTCATCTCTCATCTAATCCATTCCGTATATCACTCCGATGCCAAAACCCGTGAAGTGATTCTAGATCGAGCAATTAACGGTTTGAAGCGTTGTAAAGAACGTGTGGGTACTGAAAAGTATAAAGAGATTATGCAGATCTTTGCTTCGGGTCAACCCGAATTTAATCATCTCGTGCAGCAAATGGTGTTGAAAGCTGATGATGTGGATTTTTTTGACAAACTACTAAGAGATCAACTGCTTACGAATTTAAAAAACAACAAGCAGGAAAAGGTGGATTTTCACAATACGATTCAAAAGGTTCGTGGTGAAATCAACAATCAATTGCCGATTAATAAACCTGTTGGGACACCAGCTATGAAAGAAATGTTAATTGATGCAGCCAATTATAGTTTAGAGGGTGATGGCAAGCGAATACGACCTATCCTGACTTGGGTTATGGGTGTGAACGAATACGGATTAGACAGCGCAGCAATTGTGCCGCTTTTGAGGTCTTTGGAATATATGCATACTGCATCCTTAATTTTCGATGATCTGCCCTCTCAGGATAATGCCCCCACTCGAAGAGGCCGTTCAACTCTACATGAGGTGTATAATAGCGCTACGGCGGAATTGACAGGACTCTTTCTAATTCAGAAGTCGATTGAGGAACAGGCATCCCTTCATACATTCGATGCTAAATCCGTAATTGCTTTAATGCAATATTCAGCTCAAAAGGCGGAAGATACCTGCATGGGGCAAGCGATGGATTTGAATTCTAAAGGAAAAGCATTGACGCTAGAGCAATTAAATATGATTTGTTTCTATAAGACGGGCATTGCGTTCGAAGCTTCACTAGTTATGCCAGCGATTCTTGCACAGGTTAAGGAGACAGAAATTGAAGCTTTGAAGAAATTCGCTTATCATGCGGGGATTGCTTTTCAGATTAAAGATGATTTACTCGACTTGGAAGGGGATTTACAATTACTAGGTAAGCCGACAGGGCAGGATGTTGAGAATAACAATGCAACGTTTGTATCCATTCTGGGTTCAGAAGGTGCTAGAAAAGAGATGTGGGAGCACTATTGTCTTGCCATGGAGGCGTTAAAAGAGATCCCCCGCAATATCAATTTTTTAAAACATCTATTGAATTATATGGTTAATCGTGATCGATAAATATGAAAATGGAGTGTTGGCATCTTTGCCAGCACTTTTTTATGAAAAAAATCAATCGTTTTTACGTTCAGCTCCGTCTTACTTATAAGAACATCAGAACGATGACTTTATCCTAATACCGACACTGACAAAAAAAGAGGGGGTGTAGTGAGTGGTGGATAGGACGATGGACGAGGTCAGAATGGTTGATTTTGCCCGTATGGATGAGGATGTTTTCTTTAAACGCCTGTATGTGGAGCATCGGAAAATGTACACCGTCGCTTATAGTTATCTACGAACAGAAGCGGACGCGTTAGAAGTTGTACAAGAGGCTTCATGTCGGGCCTGGATGAAACGTAAGAAGCTTAAAGATGAACAGTCATTTACACCTTGGTTGATTCGAATTACGATCAATTGCTGTATGGATGAACTACGACGAAAAAAACGAGTGATTCCTACGGAGAAGCTAGCAGAGGTTGCAACTCAGGAAATGAAAAGCAACGACCGGATTGATCTGGAACGCGCTATGAACAGGTTAAAGCCCAAATATCGGCATGTGGTACTTCTTAAATATTACAATGACATGACTACAATCGAAATCGCAAAAGTGCTAGAAAAACCAGAAGGTACAATCAAAACCTGGTTACGTGAGGGACTTAAACAGCTTCGTAATGTGCTGAAGTGATATGGGAGGTGAACAGAGTGACAGATAAAGAAGATCGTATTTTGCAGAAAAATGTTGATGAAATGAATCAGAATACTGAGACTTTACAGGAAATGAAAATTTATAACGCGATGCGAAAGGGAATTATGGAAGGAAAAAAACGTGAGAAACGCCGTGTTTATACCGCAGGTTTGGGAGTGATTGCAGCTGCAGCCGTAGCCCTATTATTTACATACTCTTCAATCGGATTACCGGCCAAGGAAGTGGCCCAACCTTCAGTTCAAACCGCCAGCCCTAAAAATACAGATGATTTTGCAGCTTATCGCTCATTTTCAAGGTTAGAACCAGCACTTGCAAGTGCTCTGGAACAGAATCTCGTGATGCCGGTGGGTCAGAGCGCGGAAAACAAGGGGTACCGAGTGGATGTAACTGGTGCAGTAACAGATGGAAGGAAGGTGTATATTCTATACAGTGTTCAGAACAATACAGACAAAGAAGTTATACATGCGGATTTTGCGCTTCAATATGAAGGCATACAGGAGTCGAATCTACATAAAGGTGCTGCACTAAGTATGCTTGCCAGCGATAACCGAATTCAACCAGGCCAGTCTAAGGATTTTATATACACCACTAGTCTTTCACCAACGATTAAATATCCAAAGGAAGTAAACTATAATGTCATTCTCACTGAAACTTCAGATAAGGCGCTACAATCCAGTAGTAATAAATACCGGACTAATCTGGATGTTGCTTTCGAACTTAATCCTGATATGCTCAAAGCACAGGAAAGAATTCTAAAAACGGATAAAACGCTGACAGTTGACGGGCAAAAGATTAAAGTGAATCTAGTGCAATATACACCGCTTAGTACCTATGCAGATTTGGAGTATGATCTGAACAATGATAAACAAATTTTCCAATTGATTAATCCAGTTCTGATTAGTACAAATGGGGGTGCTACCGAAAAATTATTTTACCCCGACATCGTCAACTCTGACAATTCTGAAGTCTATTCGGACAACACCAAGTTTACGCTGGTGTTCAGGAACAGCCAGAGCGGCCTAAAGCATCAGCCAGACACCGTTTCATTAAAAACCTTTGGTATCTCGGCAGTCGAAAAAAATAAAATGAAAATTGTTGTCGATCTCAATAGGCAGCAAATCATTGAAGCACCGGGAAGCGGCCTTGAGCTTGTTGCTCCAACGCAAGAGAATTATGCAGATGAAGGAGAGATCTTGTTGCGGCATACAATTACTGATGCCGAATATTTAAAATACTACACTAGACTTGCTGAGACTTTTACTGATGCGGAAGGAAATGTGCATAAAAGAGCAATCAAAACAACTTCGGCAGGAAACTTCGGTGGCTACATGACTTCAAAGGATGGTACAGCCGTGGATGAAATGCGTTATACTTTTGGAAAGGGAGCGAAAGATTATCCTCAACCACTAACGATTACGCTAGAGAAATATATCAATCCGATTATGGATACGCAAGCCGTAGAGTTATTTTCTAAGTAATAGATTAAGCTTAACGATTAATAATCTTGTATTTGTTGTAATCCTATAGGAGGTAGTTATGCGTAAATATAACACTGTAATCTTTGATGTGGATGGAACCTTAATTGATACAGAAATTGCTGTTTTGAGTTCTCTGCAAAAGATGTTAAAGGTGGATCACAACAAAGAGTATGAATTGTCAGAGCTTAATTTTGTGTTAGGTATTCCAGGTTCAGCTTCATTACCGCAACTTGGGATCGAAGATATTCATGAGGGCAATGAGAGATGGAATGTTTACATGAAAGATTTCTATGATACTATTAACATCTTTGACGGAATTGTAGATGTAATGAGTTCATTACAGTCAAAAGAGATCGTTCAAGGAATTGTGACTTCCAAGACAAGAGATGAGCTAAATGACGATTTCGCTCCATTTGGCTTAACTAAATATTTATCATATACCGTTATCGCAGAAGATACAGCAAAGCATAAGCCACATCCAGACCCCTTGCTAGAATTTATTAGAGTATCAAAAGCAAACCCTGAATCATCTATTTACATAGGGGACACGATTTATGATTATGAATGTGCACGAGATGCTGGTGTCGATTTTGGATTAGCTTTATGGGGATGCAAGCAGCATGAGCATATTCCCGCGAAATATAAATTTGAAACTCCGCAGGATATTTTAAAGCTGCAATTGTAAAGTGAATAGGATGAATATAAAGCAGAGCGGCATTTTGCCCTCTGTTTTTTAATGGAAAAACCTTCATTGTATGTTCTTAACATTGACTCTTCTCTATCTTATCGTTAATATTACCTCTGTGCTTCATTGCCCAAAAGCCTAAAAGCTTAAAAGCTTAAAAGTAAGGAAGCGCCGCATTCTTCGGATTTTATCCCAATCACAATGTTAAGGAGCACTATCGTTATGGACCGTCAGCTTAGTTTTTCAAAAAGTATGATTATCATCGCCTTTATTCTTGCATTTCTTTTTGTATCTATTTTCCTATTAAAAGCAGAACCTCATATCCCGCTTCTCGCAACCACAGTTGGCACAGCAGTCTTATTGGGTTTATTTGGTGTGTCATGGAAAGATATTGAGGCAGCTATCATCAAAGGCATACAAACAGCTATAATGCCCATTCTTATTCTCATGCTAATCGGAATATTGATCGCTGTATGGATGATGAGTGGTACGGTGCCTACACTTTTATTTTATGGTATGGATTATATTAATCCGAACTACTTTGCAGTAAGCGCGTTATATGTCACAATTGTCGTCTCTATGTTTACTGGAAGCTCATTCACCACCGTTAGCACGATTGGTGTAGCTTTGATGGGTATTGCTTTGACGACAGGGATTTCTCCAACACTTGCTGCTGGAGCGATTATTTGTGGAGCTTGTTTTGGTGATAAAATGTCACCTTTATCTGATACTACAAATTTCGCACCTGCAGTGGTAGGTATATCCTTGTTCACACATATTCGTAATATGATGTACACAACGATTCCAGCGCTTATTATAACTACTGTCTTTTTCTTGTTCGCACCAAAAGCCGATGCGATTGATTTATCGTCGATTCAGGGGATTAAGTTTGCTCTACAGGATGGATTTAGTATTCACTGGTTAACGTTGATCTCACCACTTGCCGTTATTATTTGCTCAATCAAACGAATCCCAATCCTTCCTACACTGATGGTTGGCATTGTCACTGGTCTTCTGGTGACCGCTATTATTCAGCAGCAGACAGAAATCGGTGTCTGGTTCAGTGTGATGCAGAATGGATACGAAAGTACTATTGCCAATGAAACCGTTGCTTCTATCGTTAACCGAGGTGGAATGCAATCAATGATGAGCTCCGTTTCACTTATCTTGATTGCTTTATCATTAGGCGGGCTAATACAATATTGTGGTGTCATAGAGGCTTTTTTTCGCAAAATCATTCAACCTCTCAAACGTAAAAGCAGTATCGTGCTTATGAGCGGCGCATCATCCATTGCGGTTAATGGGATGACTGGTGAACAGTATCTTTCTATTTTGCTGCCCGGTCAAATGTTCAAAGATGAATATAATCGCCGAGGCATTCCAGCAAAGACACTATCCCGTACGTTAGAGGATTGTGGAACCCTTGTTAATCCTTTAATTCCTTGGGGAGTTAGCGGTGCTTTTTTCGCAGCTACACTAGGTGTACCGGTAATTGAATATATACCTTATGCCACCCTTCTGTGGTTAAGCCCATTCATCACGTTTGCGTATGCTTTGATCCCGAAGCTGCAAAAGAACTCGTTAGGCTAACCTTCTCTGAAAGAATGTATTTATTGAACGGATATAAAGAATAATAAGAGTGATTTCTGATTTATATCTGGGTAATTCAGCGGGGGTATTGATAGTGAGTCGCAATAAGTTGCAGGATAGAATCAGGTTAGCAAATGTCGAGACTAAACATGCAGAGCAATTTAATAATTTATTACGTTATGTATTTCAAGTGACGAATCGTGATTTACAAATCTTTGGTTGGGAAAATCGTGAAATCACCCAAGCGAAGCTGCCAGTTCTAAAGTATGCTGATGTAGTCGGTTGGTTTGATGGTGATAAATTGATTTCACAGTTAGCAGTATACCCATTTCAAGTAAATATTTTTGGGCGAATTTATGAGATGGGTGGCCTGACGGGTGTTGGAACCTATCCCGAATATGCTAATTTAGGTTTAATGAATAAGCTGATGCTGCATGCATTAACTAAAATGCGGGGCCGCAAGCAATCAATTTCTTATCTATTTCCGTATTCCATTCCATATTATAGGCGGAAAGGCTGGGAGATCATTACCGATAAAATCTCATTTGAAGTTCCGGATACTCAGCTGCCGAAAACTAAAAAAGTTCCTGGGAACGTGGAGCGGGTAACTATTGAACATCCGGATATCAAGGAGATATATGATCAGTTCTCCATGCAGCATCATGGAGCTATGCTTCGAAATAAGTTGGCTTGGGAAGAATATTTACGCTGGGATCTGGATGAAATGACGGTAGGCATCTATTATAACAATGATGATTTGCCCACGGGGTATTTGTTGTATTGGGTTGCTGAGGAGATCTTTTATATCAAAGAAATGGTATATATTAACGAAGAAGCTCGGGTGGGATTATGGAACTTTATAAGTGCACATTTTTCGATGATTACTCTTGTCAAAGGGGATATTTATAAAGGGGAGCCGCTTTCCTTCGTTTTAGATGATGGTGACATCAAGGAAACCATTGCTCCTTATTTTATGGCCCGGATAGTGGATGTACAATTATTTATCGAACAGTATCCGTTTAAAAAACAGGATAAAGAGGGTTGCCTTATCTTCACCTTGAGTGATCCGATGCTGGAATGGAACCGGGGTACATTTACGCTTAATGTGGATAAAGATGGAACAGGTGTTTTGCACGCAGGAGGGACTAACCCTTCCTTGTTGATTGACATTCCGACTTTAACCACGATGTTAATGGGCTATAAGCGACCTACCTATTTGGCTAGGATCGGTCGGATCCAGGCAGATGAAGCGACAGTTCAATTCCTGGAAGGGTTAATCAGGCCAGAACATCCTTATTTCTCTGATTATTTTTAAAAAGCATACTCTAATGAGTGTGCTTTTTTGTTCTTTTATAGTAGAATTGATTCTCGGCAACACTAAATGATATGGGGTGTAAGAATGGCGATTAATTTCACCAAACCAATGATCCAAAGGTTAGAACAAGAAATCATAGAGGTAGAGAGCAAGCTCAAAAACGTGAAGAACAAAAAGGAAAAATCCAAATTCAAAATTAATCAATTAGAACAGGATATGAAATTTAGCAAGTCTCACACAGATTTGAGCAGTAAAATGACGCGAATCAAAAAGCTTAACGATGAAATTAAAAACATGAATCGCCTGCAAGCTGATCTTTCCAAAGAATTAACAGCAAAGAAAAACTCGTTAAAAAAACTCCAGGTAAATGGAACCGCGCCTACTACAATTGATTCCACAAAAGGATAATCGATGATGGTTGCACAGATAAAAAACCGCGTAACTGGCGGTTTTTATTTTTTTACCAGCTCATCTGTATCTCCCCTTAACAAGGAAATCTCATGCTTATAGGGTGCGTTTACATATTTCTTTTCACCGATGGAGGGAGTCTCTAAGAGTTTGGGAATAGCTGGAAGTTATTCAAAAGAGACTCCACATTCACTACCTTTTCCATAGTTTCTAATGAAACCTGAACATTTCGTTTATCTGTTAGCACTTCGTTTAAGCCTTCCGCGATCCGAGAGATGCCGGCTTGAGAGCCAGGATGTAGGACGATTTGGGTTGAACCCAAAGCTTCTGTTCTTATGATTTCTGATTGAAGAAACTCTATACTATGCTCAAAGACCTGTGCCGAAAGTGTATTTCCTAAGTTAACAATAAATGGAGCGTGTACAATAATATTAGAAATACCGTTATCTCTCATATGAGCATGTCCTGCTTCAATATTCAAAGCTTCAATGGGTTTGCGGCGTGTATTTTGTGGGGCTCCGGTATAAAAAAGGAAGGTGGCCGCTCCATAAGAAGCTGCCTCTTCACTAGCTCGAAGGAGCATTTTTGTTCCGGTCATAGACACATGAGAGCCTAGGAGTAAAGACATCGGGGTTGACACTTCCTTTCCTCAGAATACAGGAAGTTTTTTAGGGAAGATCAAGGTTGTCTTATCTGATCTATTATTTATGAGAGACAACCTTAGCGACCCGGAATTTAGCGCTAATTAGCGGCGAAAATAGTCTCGCCTTGAATTGGTTTTAAATCTTGCTCCCATTTAACTCTGATTGCCCGGGAAGTGAATAGATCAGCTCCATCTGAGATTTGGAAGTGTAGATGGGCCTCGCTCGTATTACCAGAATTACCTGTTAAGCCAATAACCTCCCCTTTTTCGACTTTATCCCCCGGTTTTACAGTAACTGACCCTTGTTTGAGATGCGCCAAATGACTATATTCCCCGCCATGATCAATGACAACGATATTTCCGGTAGCTTGATTCGGATTCATGACCCCAACTGGCTCATTGTCTTTAATGTCATTCACAACCGATACAACGGTGCCGTCCGCTGGAGCGAGAATGTTTTTGCCAAAGGCATAATAGCTTTCATTTTTTAGTGGGTCTCCTTTATAGGAATAGTTATCTTTGGTTTGGATAAAATCGTAAGCGTAACGCTGGATTTCTAACTCATAATGATAATTCACAAGCACATTCTCGCCACCCCAAAACACATACCAATCCCCCTCAAACGGCAGCGCGTATTCATGTTTACTTAGTACATTGTCGGTTTCAGGAGAAGGGATAAGCTCTTGAACTTGAATTAATGTAATCATCCCATCCGGATCAAACATCCCGACGAGCCCCTTATTGCCAGCATCACTAACCCATGTGCGTCGATCAAATCCATTAAGCTGCATGGTCGATGCCTTTTCCAATGTATGGATACCCTTAGTGAATTCTTTTCCTGTCTCTGCTAATTCTGCTTCACTTATTTCATCTTTTAAAGGCTGGTTAAAGCGGGCATACAACTCCTTATACTTCCCGTCCAGTAGAATCTTTGATAGTTCATCTGGAGCAAATCCGCTCAGAATGGCAGCTGTGGCCGGGTTTGTTGTCTGCTCCGCCTTTTCAGTAGTCGGCACATCAGCATTCTCTCCTCCACAGGCAGCCATTAATAAAGACAATGACCCTACAGCCAAGGCAGTTCTTGTATTCAAAATAACTTTATGAATGATTTTTTTAGGTTTTTTGTACATATATATCGCCTCCCAGTATTACGATTGTAGCAGTCTATCCTTAGCTCTTCTGAAATTCTATATTAACACTTACATAATTTACTAGCTATTTAATGAATACGAATTAAGCTTCCGTTAAGATTAGTAAGATTGCTAGCCAAAAAAATCATGCTATGATGATAAAAACGTCTATTGTGAAAGGGAAAATTTATATGAATGAGGCTTCAATTTTATTGGTTGATGATGAGGTATCACTTTTAGACATTATGGAGACAGTGCTGCGTAAGGAAGGCTACGTCAATATAGATACAGTGCAAACAGGTGAAGAAGCAGTAAGTGCCTGTGAATCCAAAAAATATGATTTAATTGTGCTGGATGTAATGCTGCCCGGACGAAGTGGCATCGAAATCTGCCCTTTTATCCGGCAGACGACGGATGCTCCTATTCTTTTTCTGACTGCTCGGACGTCTGATTTCGATAAATTAACGGGCTTTGCTATAGGTGGAGATGATTATATCACTAAGCCCTTTAACCCGCTTGAAGTGGTGGCTCGTATAAGAGCACAGCTGCGGAGATATTTTGCTTCTGCTAACCAACAGGCTACTGGCAAGAGTGTAGAAATAGTCCCCCATAAATCTGCAAATGTATATGATTACGGAAGGTTTAAGCTAGATGAGACAGCGGGAGAACTCCTGGTAGAGGGTCAGTCTGTTGCTTGTCCGGCACTTGTATTTCAACTGCTGGTCTTCCTATGCAAACATCCCAATCAGATTTTCAGCAAAAGTGAGTTATATGAGAAAGTATGGGGCGATGAAGCACTGAGTGATGATAATACGGTCATGGTTCATATTCATCGAATTAGAGAACGTATCGAAGCAGACCCGTCCGATCCAAAATTTATTGTTAACGTAAGGGGCCTTGGTTATAAGCTGGTGAAGGTAGACCGCCAGGAGTTGTCCATGCCATGAACATCAAACGCCGGTTAACGTTAAGGTTCGTTCTACAGCTAGCAATTACGGGAATGGTTGTTCTCGCTATTGCAGCGGTAACGTTTACTTGGATGCTGTTGCGTTTTCTCGATATCAGTATTACGCGTGATTTTGCTAATGTTGGCTTAGAGCAACTGGTTGAATCCTCCAAAATTGATGAGAAGGGCATTCAATTTTCCCCGAGCTTGCTGGAGCAAGTGAAGAAGAATAAGGGCTGGCTGCAAAACATCGATGAAAATGGAAAAGTTGAAAGTGCCTACAACACTCCAAAAGATGTCCCAATTCAATATGGACCGGGTGAAGTAGTCGCCTATTGGACAGGGACTCAGCCTTTTCCGTATACTCTGGCTGTATGGATTCAAGAGAAAAATGGGAGACAATTCACGCTTCTTTATGGCGCGCCAAATATACTAGATCCTCTGTTAAAAAAAATGAGCGAAGGTACATTTGATG
Source organism: Paenibacillus sp. FSL H3-0329 (assembly GCF_037963285.1). Lineage (NCBI taxonomy): Bacteria > Bacillati > Bacillota > Bacilli > Caryophanales > Paenibacillaceae > Paenibacillus > Paenibacillus sp. FSL H3-0329. The sequence goes on from NZ_CP150150.1 coordinate 3,297,716, forward strand.
CAGTAGATGGAGATCTGGTTCTGCCTGATTCGATTGAAAGAGAAATTAAATCATCACAGGCTTTTGTTCAACTCATTGATTCATCGGGTACGGAGCTGCTCTCCTATAATAGGCCAAAGATGATTCCCACCAAGTACTCAGTGCCAGAGCTAGCACTACGCACTCTCTACAGTGAACGTTACGGCTATCATGTCCGATCTTCTTTTGATAAACAAACCGGCCAAACATGGATCGTTGGACAACCAAACGTAAAGGGAGCAGATACAGGCCAAAAGGTATGGGTACCTGAAGAGGTTAAAATTGTTATTAAAGGCTCATTAGCAATGCTCGCGGCTTTATTGCTTGCATTTATATTGCTTTCTTTATGGCAAGCTCATAGGTTTGGAGCGCCAATGCTGCATATGCTTGTATGGCTCGATTCCATTGGAAATGCCATATATACAGAGCCTATGGACCGTAAAGGAAATCGTCGTAGTCGAACACACGTAGGTAAATGGAGACGGAGATACCGGGTTTTTTCTGATGTTATGGTATCCATAGAGAAATTATCTGCTAATTTGCAGAGAGATCAAGCGTTGCGGCAACAAACAGAGAATTTGAGGGAAGAATGGATCGCAGGTGTTACACATGATTTAAAAACTCCTTTATCTTCTATAACTGGTTATGCCCATTTACTGGCGGAGCCTTCGTATGATTGGTCGAAAGAGGAAGTTCGCAAGTTTACAAGGACTATGCTGGATAAATCAGCCCATATGGACATGCTTATTAGTGATCTTGCCATGACCTATCGGCTAAAAACAGGGATCAAGCCACCAGAGCTGATGGAGGTGGAATTGAACTTTTGGCTACATCAAGCCCTTGATCAAGCTGCTGCAAATCCCGAATACGGGAAGCAACGAATTATATTTGTGCCGGCACCAAACGAAGTGAGAGCTCGATTGTATACTCCATGGCTAGAGCGGGTGGTCAACAATTTGACTGCGAATGCTTTACTTCATAACCCCTCAGATACGATTTTAACGGTTTCGCTTACTATGAATGATGAGGACAGTGGATTTACTATTCAATTTTCCGATGATGGCGATGGAATGGATGAAGTCACACTTAACCGTCTATTTGAACGTTATTATCGAGGAACGGACACCGTATCTAGCTCCAACGGATCCGGCCTTGGCATGGCGATCTCCAAGGGATTAATCGAATGTATGGAGGGCAGGATTGCTGTTGAGAGTAGCCCTGGACAAGGGACCATTATTAAGTTGATATGGAGCTGATCATAGAACCAGCGTTTTTCCTAACGGAAATGACGGTGGTTTTTTTGTTGTGAATATAGTTTTTTAATTCTTCTGCGTATTATCCAGCCAGAGTTGGGATCATAAATAAGTTGACATCTAAACTGATTGTAACTACAATAGTTACAGGTAGTGGTTAAAAATAAATTTATCATCCTAATTTGAGGAGGAAGTAAAAATGAAAATAGCAATAACAGGAGCAACAGGTCAATTCGGATCATTGGTGATAGAAGCTTTACTTAAAACTGTACCCGCAGGTGATCTTGTAGTTAGTGTGCGGAACCCAGAAAAAGCAAGTGATCTTCAGGCGCGTGGAGTAGAAGTCCGTCATGGTGATTTTGATCAACCTGAGACGCTGGAATCAGCATTTGCCGGTGTGGATCGACTATTAATTGTCTCCGCAGATGGTGATAATGAAACCCGGATTCGTCAACATAAAGCAGCTGTTGTTGCTGCGGAAAAAGAAGGCGTTGGCTTCATTGCCTACACAAGTGTAGGACAAGCAGACAAGAGTGAACTATTTCTTGCTGAAGTTCACCGCATCACCGAAGAAGCTATTCGCGCAACAGGCATTCCTTACAGCTTCCTCCGTAATAACTGGTATTTGGAGAATGAGATCGGCTCCATTCAAGGCGCTCTAGCAGGTGCCCCATGGGTGACTTCAGCAGGGAACGGTAAAGTTGGCTGGGCTACACGCGGAGATTATGCAGAAGCTGCAGCTAATGTACTGACAGGTGACGGACATGAGAACACAGTGTATGAATTGTCTGGCAAACCTTTAACACAAGAGGAATTGACTGAGATCATAGGCACTGTAATCGGTAAAGAAATCAAAGTAATCCAGGTTGACGACGAGGCTTATGCCAAGACCATGTCGGAGGTGGGTGTCCCAGAAGCTGCGCTTCCAATAGTTGTAGCTATACAACGTGGTATTCGTGAAGGTTGGCTTAATATTGAAAGTAGCGATTTAGAGAAACTGCTGAAACGTTCAGCTACTCCTCTTGCGGATGTCATTCGTGTTATGGTCGGTAATTTACAAGCATAATAATATAAAAGATAAAAGGCTTCCTCGAGGTTGAAAAACCAGTGAGGAGGCCTTTTTTGTGTTGATAGAGGATGAATCAAATACATAACTTTTCACTATTTTGCCTTGTTCATAATTGTGTTAGTTTAGTTTAACTAGTTATACTAAAAGAAATGGAAGATACTCTGAGAGAGTACATAATCTGGCGAATAAGCGAAGGAGATGATTACAAATGAAAAGAAATATCTTGCTGGTATCTGGAGCGGCGGTTGTTGCATTAGGTGCGTATTTGTTATTGGGAGGTATCGACAAGGATACGCCCTCAGCACAAGATACAACCGACATTAAGCAATTAGTGCAAGAATATAGTTCAAGCAGTATGGAAAACCTGTCCGCTTCTATCACTTCTGAGCAACTTATTGTAACCGATAGTAACAATAAAGAGAAAACTTACGACTTGCCTAAAGATGAGTTTTTTGTTTCTATAGCTCCATATGTGGAGAATACGCATCCTTGCGCTACACATAGCTTGACCGGCTGCCAAGGGGAATTAACGGATGATGAGTTTAAAGTATATATCGAAGACAGCGAAGGCAATGTGATTGTGGATAAAGAAATGAAATCGCTATCTAACGGATTTATTGATCTTTGGTTGCCCCGGGACAAAAAATATAACGTAACCATTGAGCAGGACGGAAAAGCAGCAAAATCTGAACTTTCCACTTTTAAGAGTGATAATACATGTGTTACCACTATGCAATTGGCAGAAAGTATCTAAAAAGTTGTAGAGAGAAGACTTGGAAAGCGAATGCTCAGGAGGATGTTTCTTAAGCGATGTCGAATTCGTTATTCATAGTCCAATCTGATCTTCCTTCTGATGTATTCTGTGTCGGACTTTCGCCAAATGTCCATCGTATCGGACTCTATTGCAGCTATTTTAGATTTTCGCAGCATTTTTCAAGCTTATCGGACTGCATAGCTCTTATTGGCTTATAATGGCACAGAATCGGAGTGTTTTTAGGGAAATAGCTGCATCTGTGGACCTCTGTCAAGAAAGTGGACAGTCACGCAACAGACATTCTAGTCAATTGCTCAGCAAAACGAACTGGAGAAAGATACCCCAGCGCGCCATGCATTCGCTTGCGGTTATAGTAAAACTCAATATATTGAAAAAGTGTCTGGTAGGCTTGCTCCTTAGTTTTGAATCGTGGATTACAATAAATGAGCTCCTTTTTCAAAATGCTGTGCCACGACTCGATACAGGCGTTATCATAACAGTTACCTCTGCGGCTCATGCTGGACTCCATGCCATACGCTTTCAACTGCTGCCTGTATTCATGAGAAGTATATTGAGAACCTCTATCGGAGTGATGTAATAGACCCTTTTCCGGTTGTTTAGCTTCGTAAGCATCTTGTAAGGCGCCCGAAATTAAGCTAGTTTCCATATGGTTCTCCAAGCGCCACCCCACGATTTCGCGCGTGCAAAGGTCCATCACACTAGCCAGGTACAAGCGCCCTCCCCGGCAAGGAATGTATGTAATGTCGGTAACCCATACTGAATTGGGTTTGAGTATTTTAAATTGCTGGTTCAGCGTATTTGGGGCAATCGGATGGTCATGATTGGAGTCGGTGGTCTGTACGCGATACGTTTTGGAGACAATGGAGCGAAGCTTCATATGTCGCATGTACACACTCACCGTGCGTTCGGTAACGGTATAACCTTCTTGATGCAACAGGCGGGTGATCTTCGGACTCCCATACCGCTTTTGATGGTCTGCAAAATGATACTGAATTCGCTTCATTATCGCAGCCTTACGAAGCATATGCGTACTGTTTTTTTCTGTCCGCCACTTGTAGTACCCGCTCCGTGACACATGTAGGGTCATGCACATCTTCTCCAAGAGAAACTCGGAGCGATGTTTTTCAATAAACTGGAATCTCAGTTCCTTGGTTTGCTGAAGATGTGCACTGCTTTTTTTACGATCGCTAATTCCTCTTCCACATCAGCAATCTTGTTATCTTTTTCTTGAAGTTGACGGCTCATTTCTTTCAACTGTGCCTCGAGTTCCCGTACTCGATCCACGCTAGCTGCCGGTTCATTCTTTAGTTCTCGATACTGGCTCATCCATTGATGCAGGGTACTTTTTGGGATGTTGAGCTCTTCCGCCAAGTCGCCCACTGTCTTTGTTTGCTCTTGAATGAACTGCACTGTCTGTTTTTTAAATTCTTCGTTATACCGTTGTCGATGTTCTCCCATGTGAACACACCTCCGTGGACTCATTATCGCCAGTCTGTTAACTACTGTCCACTTTTTATTCTAGCTTCACTGGGTCCGATAACCTGGTGAAATGCCATAAATCTTCGAAATAAGAGCCCCACGGTCCGATCCAGCGGAGAGTTAGAAACTGTTTGGGAAAAGGAACAAAAGTATCACACGAATGATCAAAAGAAATTGCTTTACAGAAGAGAGGAGAGAGATGAATGGTTAAAGAGCTGATCATTGGGGATGTTTTGCAGGAGTTGGCTGGTACGCGTCGGATACTGGAGAAGCTGCCTCAGGAGCATATGACATGGAAACCACACTCTAAGTCAATGAGCCTGGGTGGGCTGGCCACACATCTCGTTAACCTTCTGAGCTGGCAATCCGCAATTCTTCTTTACTCGGAGTTTGATTTGGCATCCGTGGCATACCGACGAGAAGCACTGGAGAGTCCCGATGCGGTTCTACAAGAGTTCGACCTGAAAGCTCGTGAGATTGAGGAATTAATTACTGCAAGCAATGTGGAGATGCTCGGCGCCGAGTGGACCTTGCGGAACGGGGAGCAGATCATCCGTCGTCAGACCCGGGCTGCTGCGCTTCGTACCATCGGATTGAATCACATGGTTCACCACCGGGCACAGCTTGGAGTATATTTGCGGCTGCTTGACGTGCCGGTACCTGGTCTTTATGGACCCTCGGCTGATGAATTAGAATTAGCAAACGGGGAAGTTTGATTAGTGAGGAAGCCCTACACTGCCAAGTAAGTTCAAGATATAGCTCTTACCTTATATATTGGAGTATTAAGTTACTTCCAAACATACGGTAATGGGCTTATTTGCTTTTTTCTAGCACTACACTAAATAAAACTCATGGAGGATCGGGAGGTTTGGGTTGACACTTTAGTTAATTTGGAGATATTATAGATTCATTAAATCTATGATGTAACAGATATTTTTTTGATTTAATAATAGACAAAAAGAGTCTTTAATATCTGCATATAGGAGATGATTCATATGATTTACGATTGCATTATTGTTGGTGGTGGACCCGCAGGCTTGAACGCAGCCCTTGTTCTTGGTAGGGCAAGACGAAAAGTAGCTTTAATTGATAATAATCAGCCAAGAAATGCTGTTACCCATGCGTCATATGGTTTTATTACAAGAGACGGGGTTACACCAGCCGAGTTTCGTCGTATTGCGTATGAGGAGGTACTACGTTATCCGTCAGTTGAGCATATCCAGACTGAGATTATTTCGATTAACAAAAATGATTCTGGATTTGCAGTACTTGATTCGTTTGGTCGTCACATTGAAGCTCGCAGATTGATTTTGGCGACTGGGTTAAAGGAGGTCCTTCCTGAGATAGAGGGCCTACGTCCATTATACGGAAAAAGTCTGTTTAATTGCCCGTATTGTGACGGCTGGGAATTACGAGATCAACCCCTTGTCGTTGTTTGCGAAAATCCACATATTTTTCATATGGCAAAGATGCTGCTCAATTGGAGTAAAGATTTGGTTATCTGCACGAACGGCAAGACATTCCTTTCAGATGAACAGAAAAAAAGTCTTGAGGCCAAGGGGGTTGTAGTCAAAGAATCATTAGTTTCCTCTTTTATGGGTCATGACGGGCAACTTCAGGCGGTTCGTTTTGCGGATGGTACTGAGATCATAAGAACGGGAGGGTTTATTGCTCCGAATTTGATCCAAACGGCATCGATCGTAGATCATTTGGCTGTAGAGCGGAATGATTCTGGTGGGTTTAGCACAGATGGTGCGGGGAGAACCTCGATTCCAGGATTATATTCGGCTGGAGATGTTTCTTATTTTATGCCTTCTCAGCTAGTGTTTGCCGCGGCTGACGGGAGTCGGACAGCTATGAGTGTAAATATGGATCTTACAGAAGAAGAATTTGAACTTTTTTAACGAATTATGGGTAGGAAGTTGAAAATAATAAGTATGCATGATAACATAATTACAAATTAATGATCGGAGTTGAAAAGTATAGTGTAGTAATTATTCTTGCGTCCTATGATGAATAAAACAACAACAATGGTTTATTTCGTTTGTTTTATTCTTTGTATGCAAGAAAGTTACTACTTCTTTTCACTCGAAAATATATCCATATCTAACTCCATTTGGGGCTGGATTTGCTGTATTTATTTGAGTCACAAGAAAGTAACTTTCTTGTGGCTTTTATTTTTTAAAATACAGGAGGATTATTTTATGTCATTAATAAATGTCACAAATCTAACCTTTGCCTATGAAGGCAGCTACGATAACATATTTGAGAACGTAAACTTTCAAATCGATACCGATTGGAAATTAGGTTTCACAGGGAGAAATGGTCGAGGAAAGACTACATTTCTTAGCTTATTGCTTGGAAAGCATGAATACAGCGGTAATATTTCTGCTCATGTCAGCTTTGAATATTTCCCTTTTCAGGTGAATAACAAGGAGCTTAACACCATAGATGTGATCAGCGAGATTTTTCCGGATTATATTCATTGGAAGTTAATGCGTGAGCTTTCTTTGCTAAAGGTTTCTGAGGATGTGTTATATCGTCCCTTTGATTCATTGTCTAACGGAGAGCAGACGAAAGTGCTGTTAGCCACATTATTCATAAAGGAAAATAGCTTCCTGTTGATTGATGAACCTACAAATCATTTGGATATGACGGCAAGAAAGCTTGTCAGTGATTACCTCAATTCAAAAAGTGGATATATTCTGGTCTCTCACGACAGATCCTTTCTAGATAATTGTGTGGATCACATCTTATCGATTAATAAAACTAATATAGAGATTCAAAAGGGCAATTTTTCTAGCTGGTGGGAGAATAAAGTCAGACAAGATAACTTTGAGTTAGCAGAGGACGAAAAACTTAGAAGAGATATCAAACGCTTGTCAGCATCATCTAAACGGACAGGTAACTGGTCACATGAGGTGGAAAAAACTAAAAACGGAACTAGAAATTCTGGATCTAAGTTAGATAAAGGTTATGTTGGGCACAAGGCCGCTAAAATGATGAAACGCTCTAAAGCCATCGAGCAAAGACAGCAATCTGCCATCAACGAAAAGTCTAAGCTTCTTAAAAATATTGAAAATTCTGAGAACTTAGAGATTACGCAGCTTGCTTATCATAAACGTCATCTTGCGGAGCTGGACAATGTTTCGGTTTTTTACGGAGAGAAAAGGGTATGTTCAGAAGTAAGCTTTACCATTGAGCAGGGGGAGAGAATAGCACTCTCGGGTAAAAATGGTTCCGGGAAATCAAGTATCATCAAATTGATCTGCGGTGAGGAGATAGATTATACCGGCTCCTTCACTAAGGATAGCCAGCTTATCATTTCCTACGTATCACAAGACACTTCAGATCTACGGGGCGATTTAACAGATTATGCTAGAGAGAATGGGATAGATGAAAGTCTTTTTAAATCTATTCTGCGAAAGCTTGATTTCTCCAGAATTCAATTTGATAAGGATATTTCCACATACAGTGGCGGCCAAAAGAAAAAAGTCCTGATCGCCAAAAGTCTTAGTGAAAAAGCTCATTTGTATATTTGGGATGAACCGCTTAATTTTATTGATGTTATTTCACGTATGCAAATTGAAGAGCTATTGCTTGAATATACCCCAACACTCGTTTTTGTGGAGCATGATCGCGAATTTTGCCATAATGTTGCCACGAAGATCATTGAACTTAGCTGATATTTTTAACATCGATTGAAAATTTCCAACTCTAACAGACCAATATTATTATATTAATAAAGATAATTATTATATATATTACAGTTATCCAATGTACTATAATGGTATAGTTAAACTTTATGATATGTAATTGATGCCTAAAGAAACAACCTATAGAATTGAACAACAGGAGGAAACAAGTTGAGTACACAGAGTGTGGGAATTCCATTAGAAGGTTTTGCAGAATTTAGCCGAACGGTAGCCGCTGAAGGTGCGGTACTGTTGAAGAATGATCATCAGGTGCTTCCGCTTGGTGAAAATGATAATGTTGCTGTATTTGGCAGAACTCAAGTGAATTATTATCGCAGTGGTACTGGTTCGGGCGGTAGTGTTCATGTTACTTATACGACCAACCTGCTAGGCGGTCTTCGCAGTAAAAAGAACCTTACGGTCAACGAAGATTTGGCAGCAGTATATGAGAAGTGGATTGCGCAAAATCCATTTGATAATGGTGGCGGCGTTTGGGCTGCAGAGCCATGGAACCAGAAGGAAATGCTTTTATCCGACGAATTGGTAGCAGAGGCTAGAAGAAAATCGAACAAAGCAATCATTGTAATCGGACGTACAGCAGGAGAAGATCAGGATAATGTCGATGGTTCAGGGAGCTACCAACTAACAGCTGATGAAAAGGCGATGCTGAAGCAGGTAACTACATATTTTGAGCAAACGATTGTTGTACTGAACGTCTCTAATATTATTGATATGAGCTGGCTGAACGATGAAAGCTATAAAAATCCGATTTCGTCTGTCATCTACTCTTGGCAGGGGGGAATGGAAGGTGGTAATGCAATTGCGGACGTGCTGGCCGGAGAAGTGACTCCAAGCGGTAAATTAACAGACACGATCGCATATTCCATCAACGATTACCCGTCAACACATAACTACGGCAATGAATTTACAAACCTTTATCAGGAAGATATCTATGTTGGTTATCGCTATTTCGAGACATTTTGCCCAGAAAAGGTTCAATATGAGTTTGGTTATGGAATATCGTATACCAAGTTTAAGCTCGAGCCAGAAGAAGCAAAACTTATTAACAAAGCTGGCGAACTAAATGTTGAAGTCGGCGTAACCGTAACCAATATAGGAACTACCTTTGCTGGAAAAGAGGTCGTTCAGGTCTATTATGAAGCTCCACAAGGAAAATTGGGACAGCCTGCTAAAGCTTTGGCAGCATTCGCAAAAACAAAAGTCCTTCAGCCAGGCGAAGCTCAACGTCTTACTGTGAGTTTTCCTGTTCATTCTATGGCTTCCTATGATGACGCTGGTGTGACAGGGCATGCTTCTGCTTATGTGCTAGAAGAAGGCACGTACCGCGTGTTTGCGGGAACGAGTGTTAAAAAAGTGGAGGAAGTCAAGGTTGAAGGGAATAGCGGCTATGTCGTGGAAACTCTTCAAGTTGTGGAACAGTTACAAGAAGCTCTTGCACCAACGCAAAGCTTTACAAGAATGCAACCTGGCGTTCAAAATGCAGACGGTTCGTATGAACTTCTGTATGTAGAGGTTCCAACACGCAAGATTTCGTTAGCAGAACGGATCGAGAGCAATCTACCAACAACGATCTCCCAGACAGGCAATCAAGGGCATAAATTAAGAGATGTATTTGAACAAAAAGTTAGTATGGAAGCTTTTATTGCCCAGCTTAGTGACGATGACTTGGCTGCCATTGTCCGGGGTGAAGGCATGAGCAGTCCTTTAGTTACACCGGGTACAGCTTCTGCATTTGGAGGAGTAAGTGATAGTCTATATAACTTAGGAATCCCTGTTGCATGTACGGCAGATGGTCCTTCAGGAATTCGTATGGATAGTGGAGCAAAAGCGACTCAGGTTGCGATCGGAACGCTTCTTGCAGCTACTTGGAATGCCGAATTAGTCGAAGAGCTGTATGTGTTAGAAGGACAAGAGTTGGTAAGAAACAACATAGACACCTTGCTTGGACCAGGTCTGAATATTCGTCGCAGCCCGCTTAATGGCCGCAACTTTGAATATTTTTCTGAAGATCCTTTGATCTCTGGGGTGTTTGCCGCTGCATGTACACGTGGGATTATGAAAGGTGGCTCTAATGCCACACTGAAGCATTTTGCCTGCAATAATCAGGAGAAACATCGCAGTAAGGTTGACGCTGTTGTGTCGGAACGTGCGCTTCGCGAGATTTATTTGAAAGGTTTCGAAATTGCTGTGAAGCAGGGTGGGGCAAATTCAATTATGACCTCTTATAACCCTGTTAATGGACATTGGGCCGCTTCAAATTACGATTTGAACACTACAATTCTCCGCGGAGAATGGGGCTTCAAAGGTATTGTCATGACAGACTGGTGGGCCATCATGAATGATGTCGTTAATGGTGGAGCTGCAGACCGGAAATTTACAAATTGGATGGTCCGTGCACAAAATGACCTGTACATGGTTGTAGCTAACTATGGCGCCGAAATTAATGGATGGAATGACAACACCATTGAATCCTTGGAAAATGGATCTTTGACTAGAGGAGAGCTGCAACGTTCTGCAATGAATATTTGTGAGTTCATCATATATGCTCCAGTATTCTCGAGAAAACAGCAAATTATTGAAACGGTTGAGTCCTTTAAGGCCAATCCTTCACTTACTGCAGAACAAGTACAATCTTTATCTCAAAATCCACAGGTTAAGCCAGCCGTTGAAGGATCGACTTTCTTTGAAGTTGGCCAAGCTGGTCAATATCGGATCCTCGTGCATATCATGTCAACAGAGCCTGAGCTGGCTCAAAGTGCATGCAATGTTAATTTGAATGATCAATTGATGACAACCATTCAAACCAACGGGACAGAAGGTCAATGGATTAGACAAAAGCTTGTGAAAGTAGAACTCGAAGCAGGTCTTTATGAAATGAAACTGGAATTCATTAAACCAGGTTTACAGATCGACTGGATCGAATTTAATAAAGTTGACTAAGTAGCTCTAAATATAAGTTAAAGGAAAAACCCTGTGCTAATGCGCAGGGTTTTCTTTTGGTAAGCGATTAGTTTAAAGTTGAAACTACCTTATTCTACTTGGAACTGGAACCACTTAAAGTCAAACTGGCTCCCCGGTAGAAATATAAAGGTGACGGTTTGTGGACCGGTTACGCGCTCCAACACAAATTCTCTTTCGCAATAATCACTTGACTGTGTAAACTCCACAAGCTGTCTCTTTTCACCCTCTGGTCCGCTAAATAGAATATGCAGAGTATTTTTATCGATAGGCGAATGCCCGCATAAGGTTAGTTTAGTGCTTCCAGTATCACCGAAGTCCATATCTTTAAAGATGAGAGAGACGTTGTTACCAATATTTTTGATTTGTCCATCTGCCAGTGTAAAGGAATCCCCATAAATCTGATTGTATTCCAGAACGTTAAGTTGTTCGTACGCTTTTAAAGGTTTGTTAAACTGAAAGCCCTTGAGATGAATCTTTTTATGAAGAACAAAACAAAGGGTGGTGACACCTTTTATTCGCTCAGGTAATGAGTAGGTTTCCTCTTGATATACATTCCATATAGAAGGTTTTTGATAGGTTACCTGTGTCAGCAGAGCTGCGTTTGGAGCATCCGGAGTACCTTTCCATATATCAATCGTATATTTATCGTTATCTAGCGCGAAGATAGGAAGGGTAAGTTCAGTAGCTCCATAATCACCGAAATCGATGTTGTCGAAACAGATCCAGCTTTCACCTTCTCTTGCAGTAGCCACTCCGCGTTCATTCCCATTTGTTAAGTTCCGGCTCGTATTGCTATGATAACCAGCGGAAACAAACTCATAAGGATTCAAAAAGGCCGCTCCCATATCTCGAATATGGAATTCCATAAGCGAGTACAGGCGCACTTGATCTGCACCGTTTTTCGTTGCACACCGTACATAGACGTCTCCGTCTCCCAAAGCCGATATTACTGCTTCATGCCCATTTGCCTCAAGAACGGCTATATTGGCGTCAATGCCGGCAGCATTCGTAACTCGCCATTCAATTTCCTGATAGGTTGCGTTCTCTGGATGAATTTGCACACGAACCGGAAGTGCTCGGGTGTCCTTCGTTAGTTGATTTCCTTGTGGGCATATGATTTCCAGCTTGCGAACGGGAATTTCATCTGATAAATAGTCTTGGGATAACTCGCTCACATCCGATAGTGATTGTGACGAATGCTGATAAAGTACAAGCTCTTCGTCCTTAGAATGATCTAGCTCTCGTGCTTCGGCAGTCAGTGTAAGCTCAGCGGACTGTAAGCCTTGGGAAGATGCACGTACAACGATTTTACCTGGCTCCAATGAAGAGGCAATGACTGCAAGCAATTTTCCACTGAACATCCGGCGACTTGTTCCTTTATATGAATCGTAGTCAGTGCTGTCACCATTATCCAAACCAACAAGACGCCCCGGTCCTTCTACAGAGATTTGGATACGATTATTGGCGTTCTCCACGGGACGTCCTTCTTGATCGAGGGTCGAGATCTCAACAAATACCAAGTCCGATCCGTCAGCAGTGATCTGAGTTTTATCAGGCTTCATGACCACAGTAGTTGAATCTCCGAAAGAAGTTACCGTATCTTCAGCGATCTGTACTCCGTGTTCATCATAAGCGACTGCTCGTAGAGTACCTTCGCTAAATGGGAGCTGCCATTCCCCAAGCAGCTTTTTACCATGTTTATGGTCAATGTTAAAAGTGCCCATGGATTGATCATTAAAGAACAATTCGATTTGTGGTGCGTTGGAGCATACTCGCACATCAATAAGCTGCCCTTCAGAGAAATCCCAGTATGGAAAAATATGAATCATCGGGGCGACCTTGTAATCCGTCCATTCTGCTTGATAAATATAATAGGAATCCTTTTTGAATCCCGCGGTATCCAGTTGACCGAAATACGAGTTTTTAGTGAAGTACGGGGTCGGCTCCCCGATATAGTCAAATCCAGTCCAAATAAATTGTCCCGGTGAGTAGGTCGCATCACGATCTGCAATGATGCAAGCTTCTGTGTTCTTGGCACCCCAGCTAGTGGAGCTATTTCCTAAAGCTGAGCATTGTTCATCATCGTCAGACAATACAGACTGAGCAAAAGGGAAGTGATAGATGCCTCTGCTCTGTACAGTAGACGATGTTTCACTGCCATAAATAATCCAGTCTGGATGTTCCTCATGATGCTGATCATAGTATTTTTCGGCATAGTTATACCCTGCGAACTTCACTAGATCTGCGCATTTCTGTGCATTCTCCCAAGGCATATAGTTGGAACCGATAGTAACCACTGCATTTCCTTTAGGGTCATGAACCTGCACCAGATCACGTAATTCTATGGTTAACTCTTGGCCGCGTTCATCGGCATGGGTGTCGTATATTTCATTTCCGATACTCCACATGAGCATGGAGGGGCGATTTCTATCCCGGCGTACCCAGCTGGCAATATCTTGTTTCCACCAATCCGGATAAAATCTGGCGTAGTCAAAAGGAGTTTTACTGCGTTCCCACATATCGAATGCTTCGGAAACTATGAGCACGCCCATCTCATCGGCTAGTTCCATCAATTCAACGGCTGGCATATTGTGGGCCGTACGAATAGCGTTTACGCCCATCTCCTGCAGGAGGATAATCTGTCTTTTTAGAGCTGTTTTATTCACCGCAGCCCCCAAACATCCCAAATCATGATGTTGGCATACGCCATGAATCTTCACCTTTCGGCCATTCAATAAGAAACCTTGTTGGCTGTCAAACTCCATCGTACGGAATCCGAAGGTTTGGACTTCTTCCTCGATCACTTGTTCGTTCTCTAACAGCTCCGTTTTTAGGTTATAACAGTAAGGCTGGTTAATATCCCAGAGCATTGGATTATTGATGGATAAGAGGGCAGAGCTGGGTACAGCAGACCCGACTTGTACTGGGATTTCATTTTCTACATGAGAGATACAAGTTCCTGAAGCATCTAGTATACTGTGACGAATTATGTAGTGCTTTGCGCTTTGCAATAGATCATTGCACAATACTTCGGTATCTACCTCAACATTCCAGGCATCCTCTTTTTTGCGAGTAGAGATATAAATACCATCAGGCACAATATGTGTCCCTGGATACGTCTTCAGCCATACACTCCGATAGATGCCCGCACCGGAATACCAGCGTGAGTTAGGAGACTCATGAACCACTTGAACATAGATTTCGTTGACACCTTCAATAATGTATGGCGTGATATCTAATTCAAAAGTGGAGTATCCATTTTTCCAGACGCCTGCGATATGGCCGTTCACATAGAGAGTGGAGTCCATGTATACGCCTTCAAAACGAAGCGACACACGGCTATTTGGCACGTGCTCATCTATAACTATGCTTTTACGGTACCAGCCTTCTCCGCTTTCATATAGATTATGTGTATCAAAAATAAGCCAGTCATGGGGTAAAGTTACGTCGATCCATTCCGAATCAGCTGCTATCACCGATTCTAAAGTAGACTTAAGCGGCTGTTTGCTGAATAACCAGTCATTATTTAATCTTGTTTTCTGACTCATGAATGAAGTTCTCCTTTATCTTTGGAAAATTTAGAAGTGGTTATTAACGATGTGAATGATTTCCGTAAAGCCTTTTGTATTCTTTTTTATCATATCAAAGATTTTGCAAAAAGACATTCACGAAGAAGAGTAAAAAAACCGTTATAACAAAGCTATTGAAATCGCATTCAAAATGATAACATGTCATTGGTAAATTATCTATTTATTTCTTAATATATCTTTTATTGCGGAGGATGAAATTTATACAAAAACAGTACTAATGAGCGATACAGAGGAGTATCTCTGGTCTATGAAAAATGTTTTTGCTACAGAAGATAATGAAAGTGAGGGAAATTGCCTGGTATACCAACTAAGATGTGGCGGCTTATTGCTGATTAAATACTTTACAAATACTTGTCTGCATGTACTTGTGTTTGTTCGAATAAGTTAGAAAGAAGGACAGGACAAACCATAGGTGGAGATGCGTATAAATGGGGATGCGTAAACAAAGTTTTATTCGTGGCACGTTCATATTAACCGTGTCGTCATTTTTCACAAAAGGGCTTGGTTTTTTGAACGGAGTCTTGCTGGCACGTTTTTTGGGAGCAGAGGGAGTAGGGCTGCTTATGATTGCTCATCCACTGCTTCCCTTATTTATTACGCTGACAGAGCTGGGGCTTCCTGTTGCGATTTCAAAGCTTGTATCGGAAGCTGAGGTTAAGCAGGATGAAGCGCGAGTAAAGCGTATTCTCACTGTATCCTTAAGCATTACGGGTACGTTGAGTATTATATTAACTTTAGTGGCTCTATTTGGCTCCAAATGGATCGCATCGATTTTTTTGGCCGATCAGCGGGCGTATTATGCTATGGTTGCTATTACGCCGATCATTCCAATTATTGCGATGTCTGCTGTACTGAAAGGTTATTTCCGTGGAAAACAGAACATGAACCCACTTGCCTTTTCCGATATTATTGAGAATCTGGCGCAAATCATTGTTATTATCGGTGTTGTCAACGTTTTGCTGCCCTACGGTATTGCTTATGCAGCTGCTGGCGCAATGGCTGCCTCCGTTGTTGGAGAAGGTTTTGGTTTGCTCTACTTGTTTGCAGTTTTCAAATGGGCTAATCGAGGTAAGATCAAAACCTCTCCACCACCACCGTCAAGAATTTCACTTAAAGGAGATAGTACGTTAAGAGATTTGCTGCGCATCGGCTTACCGATGACAGGCAGCGGTTTTATTCATTCGCTCTATCATGCCTTTCTACCACTGCTGATTACGAAAAGTCTAGTACTGTTTGGTGTAGGTGTTGAGATGGCAACCAAGCAATTCGGACTTCTGGCGGGTTATGCTCTTCCCATGTTGTTTCTCCCCAGCTTCTTCACACAATCGCTGTCGACTGCATTAATTCCGGCGATCAGCGAAGCAAGTGTGAGCAACAATAGCAAGCTTATGCATAATCGGATGGATATGGCTATGCGATCCGCGCTTATAGTAGGTTTCCCATGTACAATCATCCTGTACTTGTGGGCTGTACCCTTAACAACTATGATCTATCATTCGCCAGAAGCGGGCGAGCTGTTAAGGTTAATTGCCCCCTTATTTTTTCTTTATTATTTCGGAGCGCCACTGCAAGCGATTTTACTTGGTTTGGGGAAAGCATCAACCGTTATGTGGAATCATATTCTTACGAATATTTTCGAAGTGATTGCGATCTTTGTTCTAGGTTCTAATATTGGAATCGAAGGGGTGGCCATGGGATTCGGACTGGGACTCTTGCTGCTGACACTGTTGAATTTCTTATCTGTGGCAGGAACGATCGGATTTTATTTTGACTTTCGTATTGTATTTAAGGTGGGAGCAGGAGGAATTGTCATGGCGCTTAGCGGACTGGCGGCTCACGGAATTCTGGAACGATTGGACCTGGGGCAGATCATTGAACTGTTCGGAGCGTTGCTCGTTTCGTTAATCACCTATGCAGCAACATTGCAGGTAACCCGTGCTTGGGAAAGAGCACCGAAACCACCAACGATTACGCCTGTTTCTTGAAAGGGAATATTTCTGATATTCCGGTACCGTGCTCCAAAAAGTAAACTTAGTAATGATGCAACCCTCTGTGTACCCGTATGGAGGCGGATGAAGGTAATGGATGGGGAGCAGCGAGGTGTTTAACTGTATTTTGTGCAGCTATAATCGTTCAAAATAGTTGTGCATTAAAAATAGCTGTATTTCATACATCTATTCTCATGAGATTAAGGCTTCTAGGTGATTTCTCTTGATTTTAATTGTATAGAATGCAGTTAAAGTCGAAGTTATTCCCTAGCAATATGGATTAAGTGTATAAAATGCAGTTACTTAATAGCTTCCGTTAAAATCTTGCGCTACAAATATACGGAGTGGGGATATCAGACGTTACAGTCTTAATTGCTCAGGCAAAACGCCAGTGATCCAAAATATCAGGCAGCGATCCTTGATTATCGGAGATCGCTGCCTGATTCTAATTAGCTTTATGCTAACTATGCTCGATTGACTCACATGCAAAAATGGAGCTAGCTCATAAGTAATTTAAGTAATTCCTATAGGGATGATCCATATGGCAAGTTGGATTGATTAGGTAACATTTTGCGCACACGTATTTGCTATCGGACACAGCTGAGCTTATGAGCAGATTTAGCTTACATTTGGAATTTTAACGGACCCCATCGCAGTTATTACCATGAATAAAACCCGAAATGAC
Organism: Paenibacillus sp. FSL H3-0329; assembly: GCF_037963285.1. NCBI lineage: Bacteria > Bacillati > Bacillota > Bacilli > Caryophanales > Paenibacillaceae > Paenibacillus > Paenibacillus sp. FSL H3-0329. The sequence continues at coordinate 3,315,250 of NZ_CP150150.1, forward strand.
TCTCTTTTTAAGGAATAGTTTCACTGGAGTCCGTAACTTAACTCAAAAGCCTAAAAACAAGCAAATAGCGTTTTCTGGGTCCGAAAAGCTCTATGCTTGATCAAGACTGGGTGATTTAGGTAGGTGCAACGGACAAAAGCATTCATCTCTCGATTCATAACATCAGAGCAACGGGATTCTCCAGTAACGGACGATTGCTGCTCTGGCGATCCAAGCTTTTTCGAGACAGTTAAGAAGTGGAGCAGGACAACGCTAGTTATTACCGAGTATTACCGAGTATTATCCTTGACCGTATTTTTTTCTGTAATGACTCAATGTGAGTAGTGGCCAGATATAGCGGTAACTATGATAATTGGAATAGAAATTACCGGGGAGTCCAGCGCCAGTGGGATAAGAAGTTTTCCAATCTTCTTCATGAATAGACGTGATTAGTCTTTGAATCCCTTTTTCCACCGCAGCTGTTGGCTCTGGCTGAACGGCAATAATCGCATCAAGTGCCCAGGCGGTTTGTGAAGGTGTGCTTTCTCCTAAAGGAACATATTGTAGAAGCCGGTCGCTGTGACAAGACTCCCCCCAACCGCCGTCCGAGTTCTGAATGCTTAGGAGCCACTTCACTCCTTTTTGCAACGTATCATGATTTATAGGGAGCCCAACAGCCTGCAGGCCTGTTAATGATGCCCAAGTGCCATAAATATAACAAACACCCCATCTTCCATACCACGAACCATCCTTCTCCTGATGTTGAATCAGCCATTTCGTACCCCGTTTAATGAACTCGTGTTGTGTATTTAAACCAGCGAAGTTTCCGAGAAACTCCGAAGTTCGTCCGGTAAGATCTGCTTCCGAAGGATCAATGGCTGCAGATTTAGCACCATCGATAGCGAGCCATGTGAGCATTTCTTTATTGGTGTTTTTTTCGAATGCCGGCCAGCCGCCGTCGTTATTTTGCATCGATAGGACCCAATTCAGACCGCGATTCCATGATTTCAGATATGAAGGGTGAATTGTTGATAAGCTTCGGATGGCTCGCAAGGCTGCCGTTGTATCATCTACGTCCGGATTGATTGTATTGGACTCAGAGAATCCCCACCCACCGGGAACTGTATCCGGATTATGGATGCTCCAATCAGCAGTTTGATGATGCTGTTTATCCAGAAGATAAGTTGCAGCGTGTTTTATTCCTTTGTGATCAACCGGAATTTGAGCCTCTTGTAAAGCATAGGAGATTAACGCTGTATCCCATATTGTAGATGGAGAGTTTTGAATTGTAGTTTTATGATTTGATTGGCATTGCAGCGCGGTGAGACCTTGAATGGCCTTTGTAATTATTGGATGCTGCCGATCATAATCGAGAGCAAGCAGGGCAAAAACCATAAGAATTGTACTGCTGGCATAGCTGTAAAAGGTACCGTCGGATTCGATTCGCTGGAGCATATATTGCTCTGCTTTGTTTTTGGCAGCTTCATGTATGTAGTGTGGACTCCCGAGTAATCTGCTCAAACCCATTTGAATAACCTCCTGCAGCTCCTGATATCCACGGGTAGGCGATTCATCTGCATCCAACCGTGTCTCCATAAGATCTGACAGATCAGGAGCATGGGCTGTAGTGATCGAAAATCGCCGATCGGCCATAATGAGCATAGGAGTGAGGTGTACCCTAGAGTAGCCAGAGAATTCGAAATAGTTAATAGGGAAGTAAGACGGAAACAAAAGCACCTCCAGTGGAATCGAAGAAATTGCTAAAGGCCACTTGCTTTGACCCGTTGCGGCGAGAATGACTCTAGTTAAGATACTTGTGACTTTGCCTAATCCACCTTTAGACAGTATATAACGCTTAGCATGCTGTATTGGCTCGTCTGTTATCTTACTGTACCCAGAGTAGAGCAGGGCATAATAAGCTTCGACCGATGTGGATAAGTTCCCAGCTTTTTCGTCCTTATATAACTGCCAGCAACCCTCTCGCTGTTGTGCGTCAAGAATGCGGTCATGTAGCTGCCGAATGAGGGTTTCATTCTGTAGGTTCAACACCCTAAAGAGAATGATCATATAAGCATCGATCACAATCCCGTTCTCAAAACAAAAATGCCATGAGCCGTCATCCTTCTGCTGTTGTAGCAAGAACGTTGTCAAACGTTCGATTTCTTCATCTACTTTTCTTAGTATATCCGTCATTTTTTGGGTTCCTCCGAAGGCATCATTTTTAACATTATATGAAGTCGGAGAACAGGTCATGAAAAAGAGCTGCTTAGTCGCTTTAACGCAACTTTGCAGCTCTCTTAGCTTTATAAAACGGTTAATTTTCAATCACAATACGATTTAGCTTGAGATTAACCGGAGCAGCAATGGTGTCACCTACAGGGCATTTGCTCTCCAGAAATTGTACGAACTGTTCGACCTTCTCAGCAGGGGATGGAGTCTTTATGTAGAATGTATACCGAATATCGGAATAGCCAGGACGTACTTCAGAGCGGTTGAAGAATCCGTCGAGATCCAAGTCACCTTCCACATCTACTCTGAAATCTTCTAGCTCCACCTCAAATTTAGAGGCGTAGACCCGAGCTACAATGGATTGGCAGGCACCCAAAGAAGCGAGCAAAGCTTCAACAGGATTCATTCCTGTATCCGTACCCCCTAGACTTGTCGGTTCGTCGATGACCAGCTCGAATTGTCTTACATTAGTAACGACCCTAACGCCGTCTTGCAAATGAGCAGTTGCTTTGAAAGTTTGAACATTTGGCATGTGTTTACACTCCTTCTTCTGGATAAACCAAGTATGATTTAATGTTTCTTATTGTTTGTAATCCTGAGTAATTAACTAGGAAATATATAGATTATAGTTCTATTCTGTATACCCGTCAATACATGATTAAAATAATAGATAGGAGGCAGCTAGAGTGTCGATCGAAATTGAGAGCTATTTGGACTATCCTATGGTTGCAATTCCAGGGGGAGAAATAGAATTAAGAGACGATCGGATAAAGCGTAGATGGAAAGCAGAAATCAAACCGTTTCTTCTTGCACCTTATCCTGTAACTGTGGATCTATACAATGCTATAATTAATAACTCATCTCATGGAGATCTAAAACCGGTTGTGAATATTTCATGGTTTGAAGCCATCTCTTTTTGCAATCTGCTTTCCCAGAAAGCTGGATTTATAGAAGCTTATACTATAGGTGAAGATGGTAAACTCATTACTTGGGATAAGGAAACAAACGGATATCGACTTTCAACAGAAGCAGAGTGGCAATATGCATGTAAAGCAGGAACTTCCGGTTATCAATATGGAGAACTGGATAAAATTGCTTGGTATAATGAAAATTCAGGTGGCGAACTCCACGAAATAGGACAAAAGGAACCCAATGCTTGGGGACTTTATGATATGTTAGGAAATGTATGGGAATGGTGCTGGGATTTATATGATGAACAAGTGTATGGCTCCTATCGAATTTTTCGGGGAGGCAGCTGGGCAGAAGAGGACAGAGGATGTGGAGCCACATGCCGCCGTCGTAGTCATCCAACATTTAGCGTAGATGATCTTGGCTTCCGTCTTGCCCGGTCTTATTAATGGGCCATACATTTGTAATCGGAGTTAGAGGAGGAAATAACATGCGCGAAGGACACATAGATAAGCATGGTTATAACGAGCATCGAGAATACGGAGAGCATGGAGAAATGAATATAAATGGAGTCAAGGAGGGTTCGGAGCATCCTCACAAAAGCGCTCAGACCTTTCGTCGTGCTAGGGCTATCGCATTTTTGGACAAGCTAATGATTAATCGTTCGGCGTTGCAGCAGCAGCTAAAAGAGTCAGAGATTGAATCGGCAAAACAAGTCATTAGTGGTGAACTAAAAGCTACAGAAGCGATCATCGATGAGTTCATTCATATGTTTCAGATTCATGAGATAACTTCTGATAAAAGAGAAAACTTTAATTTGGATAGAACCTAAGCCACTCAGCTATATAGAGGTGTTCATGCCCTAGGTTTTGATATGAATGAAAAAAGAAGACTTCTGAAGAAATCAGAGGTCTTCTTTATGTGTAGTTAATAAAGAAAAATGTCTAATGTAAAGAGAATACATCATAAAGTAAAACGCTTTCATGTTCACTTGATAAATTGATTTATATAATTAGTCCTGTAAGCAATATAAAAATGGGGGGCGAAAAAGAATGAAAAAAGTCAACAAAAAAAGGATGAACCTAACTCTAACAGTGTTGATGGCTATGTCCATGCTTATCACTGCTTGTGGTGGGAACAACGGGAATAACGTGAATTCCGAGGCTAATGCAAACGCAGGCAATACGGGAAAAACAACTGCGGCGGAAGAGAAGCTCAAGATTACCATGTGGTCTCAATTCGCGGATCCAAATTCTAAAGATGGCGGGTTTGTTGGTTTTTATAAAGCACTTGAGGCAACCAAGGCTAAATTCCCTAATGTAGAAATCGAGCATGTAGGTGTTGGGGGCGAATCTTATAAAACAAAAGTGAAAGCGGCTTCAGCAGCCAATGAACTACCCGACATTTTTTACACCTGGGGTGGCGGATTCTCTGAGCCATTTATAGCGGGGAACCGGATTCTGTCCATTGATGATCTCGCAAAAGATGGAACGCTGGACCAAATCGTACCAGGTACGACAGACAATTTCGTCTTCGATAGCAAGCTTTACGGTCTGCCGATTAATATAGCTACTGCTCAAATGTACGTTAATAAAGAACTATTTGAGCAAGCAGGAGCAAAAATTCCGGAAACATGGGATGAGCTTGTTGCTGCGATTGAAGCACTAAAAGCAAAAGGTATTCAGCCGATTGCACTTGGGGCTAAAGACAGATGGCCAGCCATGCAATGGAACGCGATTCTAGCCATCCGGATGGCAGGCGTGGATGCTGTAAATGCCGCTTTAACGAAAACAGGATCATTCGACACACCTGAATTCACAGAAGCTGCTGCGAAATACAAACAATTGATTGATGCGGACTCCTTCGGCAAACATTTTGTTGGAACTTCTTATGATGACGCGACAAATATGTCCCTATCAGGCAAAGCAGCTATGATGTTCATGGGTGCTTGGGTCAACGGACAGATTGAAGATGATAACTCTCTGGTCAAAGGTAAAGTGGTACCGATTAAATTTCCAACCATTCCAGGGGGAAAAGGAAATGCTGACGAGTGGTTCGGAGGTTCGGGTGAAACATTCGTGCTCAATGCCGATCTGAAAAACAAGGAAAGAATATGGGAAGTATACAAGTTCTTTATTGAGACCATGTCTAAAGAAGTATTCCTGGCTGGTTCAGGCTCCTCAGCATGGAAAGTTGATGTAGGTGACACTTCTCAAATGAATCCACTGGCTCTGAAAATTGGTGAGTTGTCTTCTTCAGCAACAGGTTTCTCCTACTGGTGGGATCAAATGCTGAATGGTAATGACACTGAATCTATGTTCGGATCGCTGATGAAATTCGTCGCCGGAAAAACAACACCTGAAGACTACACGAAAGAACTACAGAGCAAGGTCAATCAAGGATAATAATCTGCGTCAGGCGGTGAGAATTGTTCGCCGCCTGTTCGATTTAAAGGTGGAGTGAAACATGCATCAAGTATTCGGAAACAAAAAGGCTATCGCCGTATTTGTTGTTCCTGCTTTGATTTTATACATTCTTGTTGGTTTTTTCCCGATCCTTCAGTCCATGTATTACAGTCTGCTGGACTGGGACGGAATTCAACCGGCTAAATTTATCGGTTTAGCTTCTTATAAGGATTTATTTTTTACAGATACGTTCGGCATGGATTTTAATCATTCGATACTTAATACGTTGTATCTGGCAGTTCTTTCTGTTTTCATGCAACTTCCGATAGCCCTGGTGCTCGCTCTGGTTCTTGCCAGAGGGGTCTGCGGGGAAAAGCTGTATCGTACTTTGTATTTCATTCCAGTCTTGGTATCCTCCTCTGTCATCGGGGTTATGTTTCTGAAAATCTATCAGCCTGAATATGGCTTGCTGAATACGATACTCAATCAATTAGGCTTGTCCTCCTGGACACATGATTGGTTGACGGAAAGCGGAACAGCACTAATTAGTGTTATGATTCCAATCGTTTGGCAATATATCGGCTACCATATGCTGCTAATGTACGCTGCCATCAAAGGGATTCCTGAAGATTTGTACGAGGCTGCAAAAATTGACGGAGCATCAAGTATAAGAACCGCTTTCTCTATCACTATTCCACTAATTTCACCGATCCTGAAGGTATGCGTCATATTTGCTGTTTTGGGATCATTGAAGTTTTTCGATTTAGTCTTCATTATGACCAATGGCTACCCTACACCGGAAACTAGTGTTCCAAGTACATTGATGTATTCGTCGATTTTTAATCGCAATATGTATGGGTACGGCAGCGCGATGGCCGTGTTTATGGTTGTGGAATGTCTCTTTTTCTACTTAGTTCTACAAAAACTGATCAGAACCTACGATGATAAGGAGGAGAGCTAATGACAACAACACATAACCGCCGCTGGCCAAAGGTTGTTTTGCAGATTGCGTTTCTAATCTTCGCCGTTATTCAATTGTATCCGCTCGTGTGGCTTGTATTTTCCTCCTTTAAAACAAACATAGAAATTACAGGCTCAAACGTGATGGGCTTGCCTAATGAGTGGCGGTGGGCGAACTACGACTACGCACTTTTTAAGGCGAATATCGCACGTAACTTTTTGAACAGCCTTATGTATACAACGGTAACTGTCATTATTTCTGCTCTGTTATCGGCAATGGTTTCTTTTGCTGTCGCAAGAATGAAGTGGAAGCTTAATAATGTGGTGCTTACTTTCTTCATGCTGGGATTGATGATTCCCGTTCATGCTACGCTGCTACCTGTCTTTCAGATGTTAAAAATGACAAGCTTGCTGAATACGCCGTGGGCCTTAATCATTCCTTATACCGTTAGTGCACTTCCTACTACAATCTTTATCATGATTGGTTTTTTTAGAGCGCTGCCAGGGGAGTTGGAAGAAGCCAGCGTTGTAGACGGCTGCAATATTTATCAGGTTTTTTTCCGTATTATGCTTCCGCTTGTAAAGCCGGCTATCGTAACCACTTCCATCTTTACTTTTTTATCCGCTTGGAACGAACTGATGTTTGCCAATACGTTCATTAATGATCCTGACTTAGCAACAATTACCGTCGCCATCAATTCGTTTAAAAGTGCCTATGCCACAGAATTCGGACCTATGTTCGCTGGAATGGTTGTGGCTACACTACCCATGATCATTATCTACTTGTTCCTAAGTAACCAAGTCCAAAAAAGCATTATTGCCGGGGCAGTTAAGGGCTAAAGCAATGGGATAGGAATCCTTCGAAAAATGCTATACTAGTATCGTATTGAAGTAGCTATAAATAAAGGTCCGTATTCGCTTAATTGTCGGCCAGGAGGTTACCGATGAGGTTTGCACGTATCCGATCACAAATCGTTTTTTACTACTTGGCCTTATTAGTGGTTTCCATGATTGCAAGCGGTATTATGTACCAACGAATCAATGAGAAATTCACCGAGGAAAAGGTAGGTGAGGTATCGCTTCAAACCTTAAACGCCATGAATTCCGGAATTGAATCACTTCTTGACAGCACGAATAATTATTCCAAGATGATCGTGTCGAACAACACAGTTCAGGAAATTTTGGGCAGTGATCTGGCGGGTAACGACATCGGGATTTTAACTTACAAGCTAGAGGTGGCTCTGTCAGATTTTATGCTCGCAGAGCCCTCTATCTCTTCTGTTTATCTATTCGATAATGCAGGACGTAAGTTTGCGATTGATTTGCAGTCTGCAAAACCGATCAGAACGGATGGGATCGAGTCAGCGGAATGGTACTCCGAGGCGGTCGCCTTGGACGGAAAAGCAATTTGGAGGAAAAATGCCGGAGGTATCTTCAATTTTGAGACGAAGGAACCCCAGCAGGATCCACAATATATTTCTCTGATTCGCATCGTAAACGACATGAACACTTCCAAGAAAATAGGATTATTAGTCGTGAACATTACCGTTCAGGAGCTGAAAAAAAGCTATGAACGTTCGATCAACGATAATAAACCTGATTTAATGATCGAAACTGGATATGAGACACTCCTTGATTTTACAAGGCCTGAATTATCGACTTATACAAACTCTTCTATGCTTGATGTGCCGCTCGGCAGTAGCAAAATCGTAAAGATCAAAGATCATAATTATCTGATCTCTTCTCTGGTTTCAATGGATCGTGGTTGGAAGTTTACTAGCGCTCAGCCTCTGGGGGAATGGGAAAGCCCCTATCGTCAATTTAATCTAATGCTGTTAATGATTATGTTGTTTAATTTCATTTCTATATTTTTAGGTTCCGTCTGGATTTCTAGATTCATTACAACACCTATTTTACATATGCTGCGATCCATGAAAAAAGTGGAGAATGGAGAGTTCAGTTTGGTTCGGTACGAGGCGAGAACTGATGAACTGAACCAGTTGAAAGATAGGTATAACAATATGATTATGACCATTGAGCAAGCGCTGAAGCGGGAGAAAGAAGAACAGAAATTAATTCGGAAACTCGAATTGGATATTTTGCAGCAGCAAATTAAACCACATTTTTTATATAACACTTTAGAATCAGCTGGCTATTTAACTTTGTCAGGAAATAATAATGAGGCGTACCAGATTATTTCTGAGCTTGCAGCCTTCTATCGCCAGAGTCTTAGTAAGGGCAGTGATGTAGTAACGTTAAGAGAAGAAGTAGAGATCACTAAAAGTTATTTGAGTATACAAAATATTCGCTATCCAGAAATTTTCACCAGTGAAATTGAGGTGCCGGAAGAAGCTGAGTATGTTCGGATACCCAAATTGACACTTCAGCCGCTTGTAGAAAATGCGCTTTATCATGGTATTCGCCCTTTAGGGGAGTGTGGTAAGATTCGCATCCTTGCCCGAATTCAGGGGAATCGACTGAAGTTAATCGTGGAAGACGATGGTGTGGGGATGAATGAAGACAAACGTCGGGAAATGCAAGCTGAGCCCTATGGGCAAAATGAGTCCAGTTTTGGGTTGCGCGGTACTTTGATGCGTCTGAAGCTGTACTATGGGGCGGACATGAATTGTAGTTTGGTCAGTGCACCGGGAGAAGGAACTCGGATTGAATTGGAACTACCGCTTGAGGAGGGGAATAGTCATGGAGCTTGAACTGCTCAGAGCCATTATTGTGGATGATGAAATTAATGCGAGAAAAATTGTTCCCATTATTATAGATTGGCAAGCGGTTGGTTACAGATTCGTAGGTGAGGCCTCGAATGGAAGCGAAGCGTTAGATTTGATCGAAACGATGAAACCGGATGTAGTATTTACAGATATCAGTATGCCTTTTATGGATGGGCTGGAATTAAGCCGGTTGATAAAAGAAAGGTATCCGCTAGTCAAAATTGTGATCATCACTGCACATCCCGAATTCGAATATGCAAAAAGAAGTCTGGACATTGGAGTACAAAATTTTATCTTGAAGCCGCTTCAAGCCGAGGAAGTACGAAGAGTTGCGGTAGATCTTCATGGGAAAATCCGGGAAGAGACAGAGCGGTGGAACGAATATCAGGAGCTGAATCGACAGTTAAAAGAAAATGCCGTTCAACTAAAAGAAAAATTTCTAAATGATTTGCTATCAGGCCTCTGGGACCCCGATCAGCTGGACAGCCGGTTCTATTACTTTTTTCCTGACTCAGAGAGCAGCCTGTTTTCAATCATGCTCATTGAACTTCAAATCTCCTTAGAAGAAGGGGAGGAACAACGAATCCTGCAGTCTTTGCGTTGTAAGAGGTTTATTGATTACGCGCTTGAAGAGTATGAGGGAATCGAAGTTTTTTTTGATAACAGTCAACGAATAGTCCTTCTCAATAGAAAAGATAATCAGAATCTTACGAAGATTGGAGAGTGGCTGGCCCAATCGCTCCATGAAAAGCTTGAATGTAAAGCTTCCATTGGCGTAGGGAGTACCTGCAAGGATTTCAATAGGATCAAAGAATCCTATAAAGAGGCGCTGGAGGCAGTTAGATATGGTAAGTTAAAGGGCAGTAACGCTATCTATTTTTTTAATGAAGAAATTCATTTCGGAGGCCGATCCTGGGAAGTTAAGACGAATGAAATTGAGGAGATTTTGTTTTTTGTAAAAGCTGGTGTCTTAGACAAGGCTATGCAATCCATCGAGAAATTGTTTCAGGATTTGGAGAAGTCCAAAGCTTTTTCTGTGGAACGAGCTAGGTTGGTTTCCGCCCAATTTGTCTCCACATTAATCAATTCACTCGCTGAAATGGGAGTTATACTAGATAATAATCTTTCATTCGATATTTCGCCATATAAAAGGATTTTTGAGCTCGATAGCCTGCCAGACATGCAACAGACATTGCTAGAACTCACAGAGAAGGTAACCTCTCAAGTAACCCGGGCACGAAGTAAAAAAACCAATAATATTATCCATGAAGTTAAAGAATTTATTCAACAGGAGATGCACATTCCGGAGATGTCTTTATCCTATGTATCGAATAAATTCCACATGAATTCCAGTTACTTTAGCCGGATCTTTAAGCAGGACATAGGGATTAGCTTTACGGATTATCTTCTCAAGTGCAGAATGGAAAAAGCGGTGAAGCTTCTGAATGAAACGGATTGGAAAGCTTATCAAATTGCTGAAAAGGTAGGCATTAAAGATCCATTTTACTTCAGTAACTGTTTTAAAAAAGTAATGGGAGTATCCGTTCAGGAGTATAAGAAAAATAGTTTTTCCCTATAAATCACTCCGTTGAATTTGATAATTTTTCTCTTTAAGCCCGCACTTTATGCGGGTTTTTATTGTTTTTTCAGATATAAAATGAGCAATTATGATGTTACAAAATGGAAAAATGATCTTGACAGAAATGGTTTCTATCGTATACATTTGTATACAAAAAGAACGCGTATACAAATGTATACACTACTGCAAAAGGAGGAAATAAAATGCGTGAAGGACATATCGGCAAACGTGGCGGTCATAGGGAGCACGGAGAACACAGAGATCGTGGCTTTATGAAACATGGGATGACAGAACAAATGGATCAACATCCTAAAAGTGCTCAAACTTTTCGCCGTGGCAGAGCCATCGCTTTTTTAGATAAGCTTATGGTTAACCGGGCTACATTACAGCGGCAGTTAAATCAGCCTGAGCTTGAATCGATTAAACAAGTGGTTAGCGGTGAATTAAAAGCAACGGAAGCGATCATTGAAGAGTTTAAACAAATCTTTCAGATTCATGAGATCGCTCCAGAAGATACAACATCAAATGTTAAAAAAGAGGAGAGTAAAGAAAAAGATGAAAATAACTGAGCTCATTAAAACCCGTAGAAGTATAAAACAATTCAAACAGACTCCAATAGGTGAAGAGGAGTTACATTCATGGCTGGAGGCTGCAAGTTACGCTCCTAATCATCGTATGACCGAACCTTGGGAGCTTCTTTTCATCGGACCCAATACTAGAGCGAAATTAAAACATAAGACGGATTTTGGCAACGCACCTGTTGTTTTTGCAGTTCTGTCTAAGCCTGCCGCAACTGCGTTTGAACGCGATGAGAATGTTATGGCTGCTGCTTGTTTCGTACAAAATTTCCTATTAGCTGCACATGAAGCAGGTGTAGGTACGTATTGGGCTTCGCTGGGGGCTTTGCCTCATAATCGTGAGATTCTTAATGTTCAAGAAAATTACGATGTTATTGGGATATTTGGAATGGGTTATCCGGAGGAAATGCCGAATGCGAAACCCAGAACACCGATTAGTTCTAAAATCACGTATTTATCTTAAACAATTGAAGGTGGCGGAATGTGGAAGCTTAAGCATTATTTGAGGCCATATTGGGTGTGGTGTGTGTTGGCACCATTGCTGATGCTGGTCGAAGTGACTATGGATTTACTGCAGCCCACGCTCATGGCGAGCATTGTGGATAAGGGTGTTATGACAAAAGATTTGTCTCATATTTTCTCGACCGGACTGATTATGCTTGGTGTAGCGTTTATCGGTCTAATTGGTGGGGTTGGCTGCACTATTTTTTCGAGTATTGCTTCTCAAAACTTCGGTAATGATTTGCGGATTAGCTTGTTTGAACATATTCAGAAATTTTCTAACAAGAACCTGGATCAATTGAAGACGGGCTCACTGATTACGCGATTAACAAATGATGTGGTGCAGCTGCAAACCTTTGTGCAAATGATTTTGCGGAGTATTCGATCTCCATTGCTATTAGTCGGAAGCTTGGTGATGGCCATCCGGATTAGTCCTATGCTGACCCTCATCCTAGCCGTTGCCGTGCCACTCTTGAGTTTAATATTGTATGGGTTAATCCGACTTTCTTTTCCTTTGTTTCAAAAAATGCAGGTCAAATTAGACGGTGTGAACATAGTGTTGCAGGAAAATTTATCCGGCATCCGTGTAGTCAAAGCATTCGTCCGCGCTAATCATGAACAGAAACGCTTTAATACAGCGAACAAGGATTATACAGAAATTGCGATAAGAGCGGTACGGTTAATGTCATTAAATATGCCGCTAATGATGCTTGTACTAAATGCCAGTATTGTTGCTGTACTATGGTTTGGGGGAGTGCAAAGCTGGAACGGTGGGCTGCCAGTTGGTCAGCTGATCGCTTTTATTAACTATATAACCCAATTGTTGATGTCAATGCTGATGTTAAGCAATATGTTGACCTTCTTCTCACGAGCCAAGGTTTCTGCCGATCGGGAGAATGAAGTATTTTCCACCATTAGTGAGATTACAGAAGTTGCCAACGCTAAAAAAGATGCCATACACAACGGTCGGATCGTATTTGACAATGTATCTTTTGCTTATGATCCTACGGATGAAAATCTAGTGTTAGACGGTATTAATTTCACTGCGGAGCCAGGAGAAACAGTCGCCATTCTTGGTGCCACCGGTACTGGTAAATCATCATTGGTCAGCCTCATTCCCCGGTTTTACGAAGTGTCCTCTGGATCCATCTCTATTGATGGCTCCGACACTCGTATGATTGCTCTGGAAGATTTACGTAGCAGAATCGGATATGTTATGCAGCAGGCTACTCTGTTCAGCGGTACTATCCGCAATAATATCCGATATGGCAGACCGGATGCCACAGATGAGGAAGTGGAAGAAGCAGCAATAGCCGCTGAAGCTCACAATTTCATTTTAGAACTTCCACAGGGTTACGATACAGAGCTCGGCCAGCGTGGCATTAACCTGTCCGGTGGGCAAAAGCAGCGGCTTTCGATTGCACGGGCACTTTTAATTCAGCCAACAATCCTCATTATGGATGACAGCACTAGTGCGCTCGATGCAGCGACAGAGTCACGAATCCGGCAGATGTTAAAAACACGGCTGCGTAGCAGCACGAATATTTTGATAGCTCAGCGTGTCACCTCTGTAATTGACGCTGATCGTATTCTGGTATTAGAAAACGGCCGAATTGCTGTACAAGGTACACATGATGGTCTTATGAATAGCAGTGAAATATACAGAGATATTTGGAGATCACAGATGAAGGGAGAGGAGGTGCCTTATGTCAAAGCTTAATAACGGCATGAACACCACTCCTTTTAATCGATCAGGAGGATTCGGACCTGGACAGGGATCTGGTCCCGGACGCGGCGGAGCTGTGCCGATCGTACGCGCTAAGAATCAAGCGGGCACACTCAAACGCATCTGGACTTATTTGAACCGCCAGCGGTTCGGGTTAATCATTGTATATGTATTTACTGTGTTGAATGCAATCCTTTCGTTGATTGGGCCTTATCTAATCGGTAAAGCCATTGACACTGCCGTAATTCCCCACGATTATCAGGGTCTAATTCGCTTTTGTCTACTCCTAATTGGTATTTATGGGCTAAGCAGTGTGGTTGCTTGGGTGCAAGCCTATGTTATGACCTCCGTTTCACAAAATACCGTATTCGAGCTGCGTCGTGATTTGTTCAGCAAATATCAACAGCTACCGATCAAGTTTTTTGACACGCAAGCTAACGGAGAACTAATGAGCCGGGCAACCAACGATATAGAGAGCGTATCCAGTACACTTAATCAGAGTGTGACCCAGTTATTAAACAGTTTGATCACATTAAGCGGTTCACTAGTGATCATGTTAATGATGAACGTTCCGTTGACCGTAGTTTCACTGATAACGATCCCTCTTGTGTTATTGTCCAGCCGTAAAATTATAGGTTTAAGTCGAACTTATTTTAAAAATCAGCAACGCCATTTAGGTGAATTGGGTGGATTTATCGAAGAAACCATCAGCGGACAAAAAGTGGTCAAACAATACAGCAGGGAAGAGACAGAAGTGAAACGGTTCCGCAAAATCAGCGGAGAGCTGAATAAAGTCGGCGTTAAGGCACAAATTGTTTCCGGATTAGTGGGACCGGTTATGAACATGATTAATAACCTTGGATTTGCGATCATTGCCGGGGTGGGTGGCTGGATGGCTTTTCATAACATGGCTACGGTTGGCGTAATCGTTAGCTTCCTTACGTATTCCAAACAGTTCGGACGACCGATCTCCGATCTTGCTAACCAGTACAATCTAATTCAGTCGGCAATTGCTGGTGCGGAGCGTGTGTTTGAAGTTATGGATATGCCATCCGAATACGGTGACGGTGATGAACAAAGTGACGATCTGCCAAGGTTAAAAGGGAACGTTGTTTTCAAAGACGTTTCATTTGCTTACAAGCCGGATTCACCAATTCTGAGTGGGGTTACGTTTGAAGCAAAACCCGGAGAGAAAATTGCGCTTGTCGGCCCAACGGGTGCTGGAAAAACGACCATTGTCAACTTGCTGATCAGATTCTATGATTTGAGCGGCGGCTCCATATTCATTGATGGCCGCGATATTGGAGAGCTGGATAAATATGCACTTCGTAGTCAATTGGGAATGGTATTGCAAGACGCGCATGTATTCTCGGGAACGATTCGGGAAAATATTCGCTTTGGCCGTCTTGATGCGACTGACCAAGAGGTAGAGGAAGCGGCAAGATTGGCCAATGCAGATGCCTTTATCAATAGACTGCCGCATGGATATGAGACTATTCTCCATGCGGAAGGCAGTAATTTGAGCCACGGCCAGCGTCAGCTTTTAACGATTGCCCGCGCCATTCTAGCTGATCCAGCTATTTTGATCCTAGATGAGGCAACCAGCAGTGTGGATACGCGTACGGAAATGCATATTCAACAGGCGATGGAAAAGCTAATGAAGGGACGAACAAGCTTTGTGATCGCCCATAGGCTTAGTACCATCCAGGATGCTGATCGTATACTCGTTATTCAGGGTGGCGGAATTGCCGAGCAAGGCAGTCATAAAGAGCTTCTTGCGCTGCAAGGTGTTTATTACGAGCTGTACAATACCCAGTTCAAACGAGCGATTTAAAAGAATCTTTACTTGAACCGATAACATTTGTAAGTAGATGCTTTTATCGGACTCATCTGACCTTAAAGGCGAGATTTTCTGATTTTCAGAATGTTAAGGACCCCACTGCAGCTATTGGGGTGAAGGAATAGCATCCCAGGGTCCGAAGTCCTTAAAAAGATGTGTAATCTATTGCGTAATTAATGCCCGATAAAAAAGAGCGGCGATTCACCTATTATAGGAGAATCGCCGCTCTTTTTATAAATTCCTCTCTAATAACGTTCCGAGTTGTTCAGCCAAGACTTGATGTGCTACAGGTCTTTCATTCTTGAACCACCATTCCACTACCCCTGCATAAGCCGATGCAACAAAACTAATAATAACCTCTTCATTTAACCCTTGGTTTATTCCTGCGGTGACATTTACTTCATGCCGAAACTCATCGAGAAGAAAGCTTAAGAAACGATTTCGAAAATAAGGAGCACCTTTACTCGCTAACATCATAGAGAAGAAAGAATAATTTTTATCGAAGTATTCCGTCCAGATCAACGTTGCCTCGATAAAATCCAATTCAGACGCCGATTCACAAAGTGCTCTTAGGACCTCTATATGTTCTTCGATAAGTTTATCTAACAAATCATATTTATCCAGATAATGAAGGTAGATCGTTCCCCGGCTTACATTTGCTGTGTCGGAGAGGTCCTGTATGGTAATGTCGTCAAAATTTTTCTTGGTCATCAGTTCAATGACGGCCTTTTTAAGCGCATCTTGAGATTTGAGTATTCTTCTATCCACTTTAGACATTCGGGGTTCACCTTACTTTCTAAAAATAATAAACACATTTATAGGATCTGTTTAGTATTGAACAAAACAGACTCATCGTACAATTGAATGTATTCTGTAACTGTTTATAATAATAGATTATAGTCTATTAATGAATCAATATACAATATCGAAAGGGTGTTTTTTCACATGCCAAATATCAAAGATAAAGTCGTAATTATTACAGGTGCTTCTAGTGGGATTGGGGAAGCCGCCGCGAAAGAACTAGCCTCTAAAGGTGCTAAGCTTGTTCTAGCCGCTCGTCGTGAGGAACGTCTTCAAAAGCTTCAAGGAGAAATTGAACAAAGTGGTGGAACAGCCATCTACAAAGTGACAGATGTGACTTCCCAAGCACAAATGGAAGAACTGGCTGCTTATGCACTTAAAGAGTTTGGCAAAATTGATGTATTAGTTAATAATGCGGGAATCATGCCACAAGCTTTTCCTTTTAAGAAAAAGGTGGATGAATGGGATCAAATGATTGACGTAAATATCAAAGGGGTTTTATATGCGATTGCAGCTGTTCTCCCATCAATGAGAGAGCAAAAATCTGGTCATATTATTAACTTATCATCGGTTGCTGGCCATAACATTTACCCAGGGGGTACAGTATATTGTGGCACCAAGCATGCGGTTAGAGCAATTTCTGAAGGGCTTCGTCAAGAAGAAGCGATGAGTGGAACCAATATTCGTGTTACCAATGTTTCTCCAGGAGCCGTCAGCAGCGAATTGTTAGCTACTACCTCAGATGCAGAGTCAAAAGCTGGCTTGAATGAATTTTACAAAATAGCCATTGATGCAGACAGCATCGCTCGTGCCATCACATTTGCCATTGAGCAACCTTCAGATGTGGCTATCAATGAAATGATTATTCGTCCAACAGTTCAAGTAGGTTAAAGGGGGATCGTTATGGACAGGCCCTATATTATTTGCCATATGCTTACCTCATTGGATGGTAAAACCATCGGAGATTACTTGGATGAAGAACGGACTGCCTATTTTATTGATGAGTACGAAAACATTCATGATCGGTATGGATGTAAAGCTTGGATATGTGGCAGGATTACCATGGAGGAAAATTTTACGTTAGGCAATAAATTAGAATTAGAGCAGAGTAACACTTCAAGCATTCCTAGAACAGACTTTATCGTTCAAAATGATGCCTCAACATATGCAGTAGCTGTAGATCCCACTGGAAAATTAGGCTGGACCAAAAACTACATTTCAGAAGAAAGTTACAATAGAACAGAGGATCATATCATTGAAGTGCTTACAGAACAGGTATCTGATGCTTATCTAGCTTATCTGAAAAATCTAGGAATCTCATATATATTCGGTGGAAAAGAACGATTGGATTTTTCTGTAGTTGTGGGAAAGCTAAAACAATTATTTTCAATCGATGAATTGATGCTGGAGGGTGGGGGCGTTTTAAACGGCTCTTTCCTGAACGAAAACTTAATTGATGAGTTAAGCTTGGTTATTGTTCCCATCGTAGATGGTGCCTCTAATTCTGTGACCATATTTGAAATGGATGCATCTATGAAACAACAGACCCCAGCAAATTTCAGCTTAAAAAGTGTAGAAAAACTTGCGGATGATGGGCTATGGTTGAAGTATGTAACACGGCGTGATTAAATCTATGTTTCTTAAAAAGCGCAAAGCAAAATATGCTTTGCGCTTTTTGAATTCGAGAAAGTAGTAAGCAAGCTTCTCATTCCAAGCCTGCCAGATGCATCGTTTGTTTCAGACGATCTACGTTCACATAGATGTCTTCCAGTCCTGGAAAACGAATCGCAGGATCTGCTACACCTTGCCCGTACACCATATAATATTCGAGATTATTATGGTTGCTGATCATCCAATAGGTTGGAACAACATGCTGGGCATGGAAAATTTCAATGACCAGTGTTCCAGGCTGGCAAAAAGCCAGATTAGCGAGTCCAGCACCATGCGGACCTACGATTACTTTCGCTGAGGCGAATAATTGGATTTGCTGGGCAACCGTCCAGTCTTCTAGACAAATCGGTACGATATTAAATTTCTCTAGGCAGCGGATGACATCATCTTCATTAACCAACCTTCTTGAGCTTGCTTTTTTTCGTGAGATATAAATTCGTTCTGGAGTGACTAGTGTTGTTTCTCTATGCGGTAACAAAAATCTCCGCAGTGTATCCGTGGTCCAAGGAGGATAATGTGAATTCATCATTAAGGAAGGGACAAGTAGCTGGTCAGCCTGAACATATGCTTCTGAATTCGTCCGGATCACCAATGACTCGGATATCCCAAGCATGGCCCACGTTTGTTCCACAAAGGGTCCATACGGATTTGGATTCATGATAATAGTGGAGTAAGTGATTCCGCTCGATTGAAGCATCGCTAATCTAGGAAGCACATCATACATCCAATGAAAATAGTTATGGGCTCCGCAAAATGTTAACACCGCCGCGGTCCCGGCAAAATGTTGAAGCTGAGGATCGTTCCACCGGTGAAACACTGGGTGCTCATCTGCTTCAAGCATCTTGTATTGTTCGGCATCATATTCTTGGGAAAGATCAAAGATCAATTTCCCTTCTGGTGTTAGAAGGGCACCAGATTCTCCCCATACCTTCCCTCTGGAAATGGTGGCTACGTATCCGCCAAATGGCTCTAAACAATAAGGTGTTAGTGCTGGAGCAATACTCGTTTCAATGCTTTTGGGCGCTCTGAACTCAGCCGCCCGTCCGAAGTCAAAAGGAACGACATTCCCAGCTTCCTTTGTACTGTTTTCGTTGTGGGAAGTAAAGTCCCAGATGCTTTGGTAATATCCTTGGGGTGGTACCCCTTGTGCAGAAAATAACATCATGTCACCTCATATTCCCAAGTAGAAGCGCAGAAACCTTATTAAGCTATTTTATGAAATGAAGATTCTTTGGACACAGGCTTACTCGGAAAGAGGCGGATGAACAAGAAGACTTACGTGAGACTGAGCAGAAACAACTCATCGCACAGAAACAGATCAGATCCAAAAATCTAAATATATGCGTTAACCTATGAAGAAATTGCGTTTCTGGAAAAGACATATGTTCCATTGTTGGTATGAATTAACTTATTAACTAATAAGCGACGAGCACGCTAACGCTGAATAGATAGCCGATGGATGCGATGTGTACCAACGTTTAACTGCATTTCGTACAACTATATTCCTTCAAATCACTCAGCTCGGGGATATAAGTGTACTTCGTACATCTATTTCCTTGATTTTCTACCCAATAGGTGGATTTGATCGTTTTTAGTTGTATAGAATGCAGTTAAAGTATGAAGGTTCCTTTTCCGTACGGAATAAGTGTATAGAATGCAGTTATCTCCCAGATTCGATTAAGACACAGAACTAAGAGAATACGGAGAGGGCATTCCGATCGGTTACATTCCAAGGTTTGCTATAAGCGATATGCGGACCATTAGTTTGTTTATATTCACTTGCCCATAATCTGATCAGGTAAGCTGGTTAATCCAAAAACACCAGACAGTAATTTTCCAACAATAGGAGAATCGCTGCCTGGTGTTCTTTTTTTACCCTCAAAGCTTGTTCCTATAGACCTTAGGTGACATCCCATAGATTTTGGTGAATTGGCGGGTAAAATAATTGCTATCACTAAACCCGCATTCATGTGAGATTTGGGTGATACTGAGGTTAGAATGCTTTAATAGTCCGCAAGCCCGTTCCAGACGTAAACGATGAAGATAAGCGATCGGGGTTGTCTGATAGTAGGAGCGAAAGATCCGGTTTAAGTGTCTGACTGAAATGTCCGAATGTTTGGCGATCTGATCCAGTGTTAAGGGCTCAAGATAACGATCTTCCATATATGAGAGTGCATTCGCCAAATGCATCAGATGGTTCCCTTGAATCCCTTTTTCCTGTTGGTCATAATGTCTGGACAAATAGACAACCAGTTCCATAAACTTGGAGCCCAGCATGGTCTGATAACCCTGTAGCTTGTTGTGATATTCTTCAATCATGCCCGCTATGAGAAAAGAGACATACTCCAGGTTAGGAATCGGCAAGCTGAGTTTGCTTGTGTAGGAATGTTTATGACGATACAGGGGTTCCAACACAAATAATGCTTGAAAGCCGTTGGATGTCCGCAAATCTGGCCCAGCTGTCGATAGCATTTCAGGCTGAAACATAATATTGCAGATCTTAAAATCCTGAGGATCTTTAAAAGCATGCGGGGTCGAACCATTAATTACAAACACATTTCCCTTTTTGATAAAAGACTCCTCAGTATTAACAATATGTGTAGCTGTGCCACTCAATACAATTACGAGCTCTGAAAAGTCCGCATGTCTATGTAGATCGGTGTCTTCGTCGTGATAGCCGTATTGAATAAAAAATGGAAATTGACGATCAGATGTAAACCATTTTAAATAAAATTCACTCAACTCGTTACCCTCCAAAAGCTTGTCTAGATGAATGTCTATATCATGCTATTTTAGGACCGAATAATCAAGGCTTTCTATCCAGCTGAAGCAGTATAATCCTTGACATAGGTTTCAGTGATTAAGATAGAGAAGGAGAATACTACATGAAATATAACAATCCGATTATCCCGGGGTTTTATCCAGATCCAAGCATTTGCAGAGTAGACGAGGATTATTATCTGGTAAACAGTTCATTTGCCTATTCTCCGGGAATACCTATTTGGCACAGCAAGGATTTGGTGCATTGGAAGCAGCTTGGGTATTGTTTGACTCGTGAGAATCAGCTTCAATTTGATGAATCAGTGGTTTCCGGAGGTGTGTGGGCGCCGACTCTTCGTTATTATAACGGTCGTTTTTATATGGTTACGACAAATCAGGATAGCGGAGGTCATTTCTACGTTTGGGCGGATGACCCTGCAGGCGAATGGTCGGATTCACTTTATGTGGAGCAGGAAGGTATTGATCCCTCCTTGTTTTTTGATGATGGAAAGGTTTATTTCACAAGCACAGGCTCCGAGCAAGGAATGGGGATCTACCAATGTGAGATTGATATTGAAACGGGTCAAAAGCTTAGCGATACACGCTTGATCTGGACTGGTAGCGGAGGGAAATTCCCGGAGGGTCCACATCTTTACAAAATAAACGATTACTATTATTTGATGTGTGCAGAAGGTGGGACAGAATATGGACATATGGAGACTATTGCAAGAAGTAAATCGCCATATGGGCCTTATGAATCGTCTCCTCACAATCCGATTTTGACTCATCGAAGTTCAGATTACCCCATTCAAGCTACAGGACATGCCGATTTAGTTGAAGCACAGGATGGTAGCTGGTGGGCGGTATTTCTGGGGATTCGACCAGTAGGTTATCCTTACCGTCATCATCTTGGCAGAGAGACATATTTGGCTCCGGTTCAGTGGACGGAGGAGGGTTGGCCAATGATTGGGGATAACGGAGTGGTTGGATTAGAAATGGAAGCTGACCTGCCTTCACCAATGCCGTGGGAAGAAGAGCCTGAAACCGACGATTTTAATCAATCTGACCTAAGAATGAGCTGGAATTTCATTCGTAATGCTAATAAGGTAGATTGGTCATTGCAGGAACGGGGAGGGTGGCTAGCTTTACGTGGATCAGATGTGAGATTAAATGAGAAGGGAACGCCTGCTTTTATTGGTTGTAGACAGCGGCATTTGAATTGTGAAATTACCACCAAAATGGAATTTAGCCCTCTTGATGGTGACGAAGCTGGTCTTGTAGTTTTTATGGATCAGCAGTATCACTACGCAATTGGACTAACGCAAATGGAAGGTGAAAATGTTATTACACTGCGCAGACAGGTAGGGAGCATAAGCGATGTGGCATACTCTTCGCCTTTCGAAGGCACGGCGGTAGAATTTAGAATCCAGGCATCACCTGAAAAATATATGTTTTACTATCGAGGTGTGGATCAAATATGGCATCAGCTTGGCGAAGCCGAGACACACTTGATTTCTACTGAAGTCGCAGGAGGATTTACTGGAGTATTTTTCGGTATGTATAGCTACTCTCCTAATCAAACAACTGCTTATTATGATTGGTTTAGCTATCAAAAGAAATAAAAAGCGGTCGGCTACGTGTTCGTCAGAAAAAGCAGTGTTAGCTTGTGGAAAACACAAAGCAGCGATTCTCCAAGTATGGATGAATCGCTGCTTTGTGTTTTTTGGTTGTCGTTGTTTTTTTGTCGTCGTTGGTTGTTTGCCTCAGCTTGTATTTATAAACCTCTTGGGCTTAAGGACTCAGAGGACGTTATTTGCGTATTTATCCCTTTTTGAGCTTAGTTTCGGACCTCATTGCAGCTATTACTTCGAAAGCGATTCAGATTGAGCGTTTTTTGAGCCAATAGCAGCTATGCGGTCCTTTAGCATCCCAAATGTGAGATATTACTGCGTTTAAGGTCCTCTGGGTCCGATAGTAATAAGCTCATTAGCGATAAACCCGATAGAATCAGCGTGTGCGCAAAAGTTACCTATACATGTTGGTGTTTAGCGGATAGTTCCATATTGTGAATGAAGCACGCTTTTATCAAATGAGCATATCTTCCTTCAAACGCTTGATGTCTGCTCTAGGTGGTGAACCGAACATCCGTGAATATTCGCGGCTGAATTGTGATGCACTTTCATAGCCAACGCGAAACGCGACATCCGCTGCATCCGCTGATTCAGATAATAAAAGGCGGCGAGCTTCCTGTAAGCGAAGATGCTTTTGAAACTGAATAGGACTCATGGCAGTTACCTCTTTGAAGTGTCTATGGAACGATGAAATGCTCATACTGGCTGTTTCAGCAAGCTCTTCAATGCGCAAAGGTTTATCACAGTTCTCGATAATCTGTTCGATGGCCTCCCGAATGCGGTAGGTGCTGCTTCCTTCCATCGCAATCTGTGCGAGTGTAACTCCATATGGTCCCTGCAGAAGCCGGTATAGAATTTCATCAGTATAAATCGGAGCCAAAAACGGAATGTCCTTGGGATCATCCAGCAAACGTACCAATCGTAGGATCGCATCCAATAGTGATAACTCTATCTGCCCGACATACATAGCTCGCTTAGCATTTTCTTTCGGAGCGAGTTTAAATTCGGAATCATTTAGTACCTTCAATATCTGACTCTGCGTAAATTCTAGCTTAAAGCTTAAATAGGGTGCATTGGGAGAAGCTTTTATAATCTGACCGATAACCGGTAAATTCATTGATGATATTAGATAATTTGCGGGACCATACTCAAAACGGTCCTTGGCCAGTATGATCTCCTTTGTTCCTTGCGCAATGAAACATAAAGAAGGTTTGTATACTCTGTATACTGGCTCAGTCACGTTGGAGTTACGAATCACAAACAATGAGGGGATAGCGGTCTCATATACTTCATCCTGGCACGAATGATGTTCAATCAATCTGGCGAGTTCTTCTTTCCGCTCTAGTAATTCTTCAGACATGTGCTCCTCCTAATGTTTTATTCTTACTCAATTATAAAGTAAAAGCATCTTTTGTGTTAGTGCTAGTGAGAGGAATAGGCAATCATTTAAGATAATTGAGATAACGCTGTCAACTTCATACATCGCATAATTAGAACTAAGAAAGGGGTTTTGAAATTGAGCAATGTTTTGATCTTAGGCGCTAACGGTGGAATTGCTCGTCATGCGATTGATTTATTCTTGAACGAAACCGATGCCCGGTTAATACTTTATCTCCGTAACTCGGACAGATTAAGCCATATAACATCCAGCCGTGCTCGAGTAGTTGAAGGAGATGTGTTGGATAGTGAGCAATTAAAAGAAGCGATGATCGGGCAAGATGTTGTTTATGCTAATCTGGCAGGTAATTTGGAGAAAATGTCTAAGACTATTGTTGAAGCAATGAACACCACTGGTCTTAAACGTTTGATTTTTATCAGCTCAATGGGCATTTACGATGAAGTTCCAGGAGAGAAGTACAGCAGTATATTGGATCCATATCGTAAATCTGCAGAGATCATTGAAGCTTCAAATCTTAACTATACAATTCTGAGACCTGGATGGTTTACCTATAAAGACGAGATAGAATACGAAACAACTCAGAAAGGTGAACCTTTTAAAGGGAGAGAAGTGTCGCGAAAAAGTGTG
Source organism: Paenibacillus sp. FSL H3-0329 (assembly GCF_037963285.1). Classification (NCBI taxonomy): domain Bacteria; kingdom Bacillati; phylum Bacillota; class Bacilli; order Caryophanales; family Paenibacillaceae; genus Paenibacillus; species Paenibacillus sp. FSL H3-0329. The sequence continues at coordinate 3,339,571 of NZ_CP150150.1, forward strand.
GCTGCATTAGTTGTTAAATTGGCCGAGACACCAAATATGGAAATTCGCCGCAGTTTAGGAGTAAACAAACCCAAAATCTAAAGGAGGCACAAGCGAATGGAATATATAAAACTTGGACGTACTGGTTTGGACGTATCTAGAATTTGTCTTGGCTGTATGAGTTACGGAGTACCTGAACGTGGAATGGCTCCGTGGTCGCTAAATGAGGAGCAGAGCAGACCCTTTATTAAAAGAGCACTGGAGCTTGGCATCAACTTCTTTGATACGGCTAATGTATACTCTGACGGAACAAGCGAAGAAATTGTCGGACGTGCCTTAAAAGAATTCGCTCGCCGCGATGAGGTAGTCATTGCGACAAAGGTGTTTTTCCGGATGCATCAGGGACCAAATGGGGCAGGACTTTCACGCAAAGCGATTATGACCGAAATAGACAACAGTCTAAAACGGCTGGGCACAGATTATGTGGACCTATACCAGATCCATCGTTGGGATAATGACACCCCTATCGAAGAGACCATGGAGGCCCTTCATGACGTAGTAAAGGCAGGTAAAGTTAGATATATTGGAGCGTCCTCTATGTATGCTTGGCAGTTCTTGCAGGCACAGCATGTTGCTGAGCGAAATGGTTGGACTAAATTTGTCTCTATGCAAAATTACTTGAATCTACTCTACAGGGAAGAAGATCGGGAAATGTTGCCTCTTTGCCGGGAAGAAGGAATCGGTGTGATCCCATGGAGTCCGCTTGCTAAAGGCCGACTAACCCGTGATTGGAATGAACAAACAGCTCGTTCAGAGATAGACGAAGTCGGAAAGGCATTTTATGCAAAAATGGCTGAAGCTGACCGCAAGGTTGTTGAGGTAGTTGCCGAAATTGCGGCTAAGCGGGGGATTCCACGTGCACAAGTAGCGCTTGCTTGGGTTCTGCAAAAAAAGCCAGTAACATCGCCTATCATTGGTGCAACCAAACCTAATCATCTGGAGGACGCCGTTGCAGCGTTATCAGTGACGCTGGAGCCAAGTGATATAGCGAGACTAGAAGAGCCTTATGTGCCACACCCAGTTATAGGAAATCTAAGCTAGATAAAAAAGCGTGATGCCCTTTGGGATCGCGCCTTTTTTTATCTAAGTTAACTTTCATCCCTTATTTAGTGCCTTTAGAATCTTATCTTTAGTTTGGCTTAATCGTTGCTCAGCACCATGCGGGTGCAAGGGTTTGCTTAAATAGGTGAATAAGAAAACACATTCCAATCAATAAAAATGACATGTTAATTCTTCTTTAGCCAAGGTAATATGTATCCGACTTGTGAGAGTGAATATAGAAAAGGAGGTGAACTCTTTATTATTAATTCCACGTTAAAGCATACGCACATGACTACTGAAATTGGTCAACCAGCTATCCTCAAGCCTAGGGAGGTTTATCCGACGGTTTCCTTCACATCGTGTGTTGACGGAAGGGTTGCCGGTGAATTGATTTTTGATAGAACGAAGCTGGTTGATAGTTTGCCTGAGACTCCTATGGTCAAAGACTCATTAATGGAATGGACACCGTTAGGCACGGCAGAACAACTGGGTACTTATGAACTGCGAATGACCCTCAAACAGGACGGAAAATCTCCTCAGTATGACTCATATTATTTTACCGTGCTGGATCCAAAGAGCATCTCCGCGGGACAGAGCCCAATTGCTTTCCTTGGTAACGATGGAATGATGATGTATATCGGTGATTATCGAGGTAATCGGATCTTAGATTTTTCCAATGCGGGTTATAGGGGTGGCGGTGTTGAAATCCCGAATATCCCCGTTAAGTCGACCGTTCTACCCTTAGACGGAGACGCGACGGAACGTATTCAGGTTGCGATTGACCAGTTGGCCAAGCGCCCGCTCGATAAGAACGGATTCCGCGGAGCGATCCTGTTGAAAAAAGGCAGATATGAAATCGGAGGCACGTTATTCATTAAAGCAAGCGGGATCGTCCTTCGCGGCGAAGGTCAGGACAAAGAGGGCACCATTCTCTATGGTACCGGAGTGAAACAACGAAATCTAGTTGAAATTGGTGAAAATGCAGATCTTATGCTGGACAGCAACTCGAAACGGATGATTTCAGATTTGTATGTACCCTCAGGCTCGCGCACTTTCCATGTAGAAGACGGGAATGCTTATCGTGTAGGCGATCAGATCATAGTCCTCAGAATAGGTGATAAAAACTGGATTCACGAAATTGGCATGGATAACATATATAAGCGCCCGGGTGGAACCGTAACCCAATGGTCACCGTTCAATCTGGATTTTGACCGAGTCATCACTGCTATTGTAGGTAATGCGATTACGGTCGATGCCCCACTAGCGAATGCTATCGAACTTCAGTGGGGCGGCGGAGAGATCTATAAATATACAGACCATGCCCGCATTCAGCAGGTGGGGGTAGAGAATATGAGGGTAGAGTCCGATTTTGACCCGAGCATTATAGATATTAAGATGGATAACGATACAACGGATCCTTATTATGCGGACGAAAAGCATGCTGAGCGTTTTGTCGTATTCAACAGTGTGAAGAATGGCTGGGTTCGAGATGTGACGGGTTACCATCTGTCCTATTCTCTCGTTCAAATGAAGCGTTATTCCAAATGGATTACGGTTCAGGATTGTCAAATGTACGATATGATCAGTATGGTTACTGGGGGTCGCCGTTATGTCATACATCAGATGGGCCAGCTAAATCTCGCTCAACGTATTTATACAGAAACGGCGCGGCATGCGTTCACCGTCGATAGCTGGGTACCGGGGCCAAATGTATTTCTGGATGGGGAAGCTGTTAACAATTATAACACCAGTGAGCCTCATCATCGCTGGTCAGTCGGAGGCCTGTTCGATAATATCAAAGCTCCCATCTCTATTCGGGATAGGGCGTGGTTAGGCAGCGGACATGGCTGGGCAGGCGCGAATTATGTAACCTGGAATACGCAAGGAGAACTCACTTTACAGCGGCCACCAACCGCTCAAAACTACGCCATTGGCCATGTTGGTAGCAAGGTACCCGGACTGGTTCCTAACGATTATGATCCCCGGCCCCGTGAAGATGGATATTGGTGCAGTTGCGGTCAACATGTCGTCATTAATAGTCTCTACAAGCAGCAGCTGATGGAACGTTTAGGTCGAAATGCGCTCAGTAATATAAAAAAATAATTTACAGTAGGGTGCGGAATCTTCCGCATCCTTTTTAGTTTGGATCATAAAAAAACACAACCCCTAACAATCTATGCCATGGAGAGACATCAGAATCAAGAGTAGCATAAGAAGTGGAGTTACTGACGAATGATATGACCTGAAAATAGGAAAGGCCAGGTGAACAAGAGTTGAGTGAAAGAAGACGAGCGAAACAAGAGGTGGCATTATCGGCAACCATGCGGGAATCAGAACGTCTTCGATTATGGTATACAAGCCCGGCGTCAAATTGGAATGAGGCTCTTCCCATAGGAAACGGGCGCCTTGGGGCGATGGTGTCTGGTATGATCGGCCAAGATAAAATCCAGCTTAACGAAGATTCAATCTGGTACGGCGGCCCTGGACGCGCAGCTAATCCTGCAGCTCAGCCGTATTTGACGGAGATTCGGCAAATGCTGAAAGACGGCAGGCAGGCGGAGGCAGAACATTTGGCTCGAATGGCTATGACTGCTTCACCAAAATATGAACAGCCGTACCAGCCACTTGGCGATTTGATTTTGAAGTTTCTGGATTCCAGTGAGGTTATTGAAGAATACGAGCGGGAGCTCGATTTGGAGCAAGCGGTTGTTACGGTATCGTACCTTTGTGGCGGGGTTCGCTATTACAGGCAATATTTTGTAAGTGAACCGGACGGTGTATTAGTAGTCCGATTGACAGCTGACAGACTTGGCAAGATCACGTTGGCTGCGAATCTTATGCGTCGTCCGTTCGATACCGGCTGTAGCACTGGCCCTGCTAACACAGTTCTAATGAATGGGGAATGCGGAGCGGATGGTGTTCGCTTTTGCACAGCACTAAGGGCAGTTCAACAAGGGGGCCGCCAGAGGCTCATTGGGGATTTCATCTCTATTGAGGGAGCAGACTCCGTCACCCTTATGCTGGCAGCGCAGAGTACCTTTCGTGTGGATCAACCTGAAAAAGCCTGTCTGGAGCAATTGGATCAAGCCACGGCTCAGTCTTTTGCAACTCTAATAAAGCGGCATAAGGAGGAATACAAGTCCCGGTTTGCTCGATTTTCAATCGATTTAACAAGGGATGGCGACCCGTACGCCGAGCTTCCTACCGATAAACGATTACTGCGGTTACAGCAAGCAAAAGATGAAAGAAGCAATTCCAATGAGTTTGGTGATCCAGGACTAGTTGCACTATATGTGCAGTATGGGCGCTACCTATTGCTTTCCAGTTCTCGACCAGGTACGTTGCCTGCTAATCTGCAAGGCATATGGAATGATAGCTTTACCCCGCCATGGGAATCAAAATATACAATTAATATTAACCTCCAGATGAATTACTGGCCTGCCGAAGTCCTAAATATGGCTGAATGTCATGAACCGCTGTTTGATCTGATCGAACGGATGCAGTTGAACGGTCAAAAAACGGCAAAAGAAATGTATGGCTGTCGCGGTTTTGTTGCTCATCATAACACTAACTTATGGGCGGAAACCCGACCTGAAGGCATCCTAATTACCTGTACGGTCTGGCCAATGGGTGCTGCTTGGTTATGCCTTCATTTGTGGGAACACTACCGGTTTGGACTGAACCTGTCTTTTCTCAAGGAAAGGGCCTATCCAGTGATGAAGGAAGCAGCGATTTTTCTGCTTGATTACATGGTAGAGGAGGGTGGTGTACGGATTACTGGGCCTTCGGTCTCCCCTGAAAACCGCTTCCTTCTTTCGGACGGAAGCAACGGCAGCCTCTGTATGGGACCATCTATGGATTTGCAAATCGCATATACATTGCTATCCGCCTGTTCGGAAGCGGCATTAATTCTCGGAGAAGAAGATACAATGTTTCTCTCTGAACTACATGAGACGCTTGAACACATTCCACAGCCGAGTGTGGGCAGTCATGGACAGATTAAGGAATGGCTGTTTAACTACGAAGAGCAAGACGCAGGTCACCGGCATATTTCTCAGTTGTTCGCATTACATCCGGGTGAACAGATTGACATGAGGCACACCCCTGAGCTTGCCGCAGCAGCCCGACGAACGCTTGAACGCCGTCTTGACGGAGGTGGAGGCCATACCGGCTGGAGCAGGGCATGGATCGTCAACTTTTATGCCCGTCTCGGTATGGGTGCGGAAGCCTACGAGCATTTACTTAATCTCTTAGCCTCCTCCACGTATTCGAATCTTTTAGACTGCCATCCACCCTTTCAAATAGACGGAAACTTTGGTGGAGCAGCAGGCGTAGCAGAAATGCTGCTGCAATCCCACCGAGGAGAACTTCGACTATTACCTGCCCTTCCTAAGGAGTGGGCTTCAGGCAGCATAATGGGAATGAGAGCAAGAGGTGGTTTTACCGTTGATCTTGCTTGGAGCCAAGGAAAGCTTGATGAAGCGACGATTCACTCTACGTTAACCGCTGAATATCGAATTTGGTCTGCTGTTCCGCTTGATCTGCCAGAACAATCTCTTATTAGCGATGGTCAGGGATTTGAATATACTTTTTCTTCAGTTGCAGGGAAGTCCCGCAAGATTTGTGCACAATAGTCAATCGTAATAAAACACAGGCAAGCCGAAAAATCTCCATTTTGAAGACCTGGATATTGGATTAACATTAGCCATACAACAAAATCCAAACTGCAACCAAAGGAGCGATATTTATGCCACAACAAGTGCCAGCCGCATTGCCAGCGAGCAGGCCAGATCTTTCCCCATTCCAAAGAAGAATGACCAATTTGCGCAAATATAAGGCGCTATATCTCATTTCACTGCCGGGCATTATTTTTTTTATCGTATTTAAATACTTACCCTTGGCGGGTTCCATCATGGCCTTTCAAAACTACAACATATTCAAAGGTTTTACAGGCAGTCCTTGGGTTGGCCTTGATCAGTTCCGGCGGATGTTCACCTATCCAGAGTTTTTGAGAATTCTTGAAAATACTATCCTGATCGGCCTATATGATATGGTCTTTGCGTTTCCGGTTCCCATAATATTCGCCCTCCTTCTTAATGAAGTGAGAAAAGCTTTCTATAAACGGATTTTGCAGACCGTCGTTTATTTGCCCCATTTTCTCTCATGGGTCATTATTGGGGGGATTATGATCGGCATTTTGTCCCCAACGACAGGTATCGTGAACCAGATCTTAAATGCTTTTGGGCTCGACTCCGTTTATTTTCTGGGCGAGGACTCGTATATTCGTACCATCCTGGTTGGAACAGGCATATGGAAAGACAGTGGATGGGGAACTATTGTTTATTTAGCCGCACTCGCTGCTGTGAATCCTGAGCTGTACGAGGCGGCCCGGATTGACGGAGCAAATCGGTGGAAACAAACCTTATCTATAACGATCCCGACGATCTTGCCCACCATCATGATTATGTTCCTGCTTCATATCGGTAACTTCCTTGATTTTGGCTTCGAGCGAGTGTTTGTATTTATCAATTCGCTTAATGAGACCAATGGAGGTATTCTCGATACGTATATATACCGAGTGGGTCTTATTGATCAGCAATACAGCTATACAACAGCTATAGGCCTCTTTAAATCGGTCGTCGGACTGTTGCTAGTCATGATCGGGAATACGCTTAGCAAAAAAGCATCAGGGGATGGACTTTACTAGAAAGGAGTCGAAGAGTAAATGAAAAATAAAGGTCGCCTGTTTGACGTTTTTAACTATATATTTCTGATGCTGGTCGGGTGCTTGATGGTCTTCCCTCTGCTGCATGTGCTCGCCAAATCATTTAGCAGCACTCATGCCATTAATGCAGGCGAGGTTAAGCTATTCCCTGTAGATTGGACGCTTATGAATTATCAAGTTATTCTTGGGGATACCTCCATCTGGAGAGCTTTCATGGTAAGTATATTTATTACAGTCGTCGGAACGCTTATTAATCTGATTTTAACTGCATCACTGGCCTATCCTTTATCCAGATCCGAATATTCGATGCGCAAAGGAGTTCTGATTTTAATCCTAATTACGATGATATTTCACGCTCCGCTCATACCGAACTATATGGTCATCAAAAACTTGCACTTGATCGACTCTTTATGGGTATTAATCATCCCATCGGCCATCAGTGCATATAACCTGTTCATCATGCGTTCTTTTTTCTCAGCCCTGCCTACTGAGCTGATAGACAGCGCGCGAATGGATGGAGCGGGAGAGCTGCGCACGATGTGGAGCGTCATCCTTCCTTTGTCCAAACCTGTTATGGCAACTATGGGCTTGTTCTACGCGGTATCCCATTGGAATTCTTATTCATCGGCGTTGTATTTTATCAATACACGAGCGCTTTATCCACTTCAGCTGCGGCTTCGGGAAATCGTACTGAGTAACGACCTTGGGCAAGCGGGCAGCTTATTAGAAAACGTAAATGAAGTATCTCCGGCAGGTGTGCAAATGGCAGTTATTGTCGTCTCCGTCATACCGATTATTATCGTGTATCCGTTTCTGCAAAAGTATTTTATCAAAGGGATGTTAATCGGATCTATTAAGTCTTAAATCAACCAGCTTGCATCATCCTTTAAAAGAAACAGCCATCTGCTTATCAAAATATGGTAAGATATAATCCAAACTCAAAAATGGAAGCGTTGCCAATGATCGCAACTTCAAATCAATTTCATACCACAAGACAACTGATTCTGATTCCATTCCGGAAGGGATTTGATACAAGTGCGAGTATTGATTGTAGAAGATGAGCCTGTCATTCAAAAAGGATTGGTGAAGATGGTCCAGCGTTATCCGGTCTCATTCACCGCGATTTATACAGCCGACGACGGCGAAGCAGCCTTAGAAACTATCCAAAAGCTAGAACCGCATTTAGTACTGACAGATTTGCGCATGAAGCGGATGGATGGCCTTGATTTATGTGAACGAATTCACCGTGATTACAGTCATGTCCAGGTGGCAGTCATTTCCGGGTACAATGACTTTCAATATGCTCAACGAGCAATGGCATACGGCGTTAAGCGATATTTGTTAAAGCCGGTTCTCCAGCAGGATGTGCATGATATGCTGAGAGAACTTATATCCGGAATGACAGGCAACATTATTCCTGTTCATAAATACGTGGATTGGGCCGAACAGCTGGAACAACATATCTGGCTGCTGCAACGTGATGAGACAAACCGTCTGCTTGATGACAGAGAAACATCCGGTTTATTTGAAGGGTTGAACGTCTTTAGCATGGATGCAGTCCTGAATGATTGTCTACAAATGATCGTAGATCGCTTGGAACGCCGAGGCTGGAAGCCTCAGTCCCGGTGCTGTGGAGATGTGAAAGCCGCCAATACGAAAAAAGAAACGATGTTAGCATTTGTCGCGATAATAAACGGTATACTTGCGGAGCTGCAACTTACTCGCAAAGGCAACTATAAGGACCCGGTTGAAGAAGCAAAAGCTTTCATTGATAAACATTTGGCTGAGGATGTGTCGTTAGAAGAAGTAGCCAAACGGGTGGGACTTGCCCGCACCTACTTCAGCGCATTATTCAAAAAAATGACGGGGGAAACCTTCGTACACTACCGGATCCGAAGAAGAATGGAGGAAGCGCGCAGACTTCTTGCCGTACCTACCATGACAATCAGTGATATCTCGATTCATGTAGGTTACGAGGATTATCCCCATTTTACGAAGACGTTTAAAAATCTCGTGGGTGTGTCACCTTCGGAATACCGTGCTTCGTTTGGCATTGAATAATGAGAGCAACCCTCAGCCGGAAGCTGCTATTTTATTTTACCATTGTCATCTTACTTTCCCTGTCAGCGCTGGGGATTTCCTTCTACAGCATTTCTGCCAAGCAATTGCAGGCAAGTACTGAAAACCAGATGATACAAATCGTAAATAATGCAGTTCATCATACCAATCTCTATATTTCATCCTATCAACGGTCGACCGTGGCGCTACTAACGGATTTGAGAGTTAAAAGATATATTGACCTATCATCAGACCGTGAGGAATATGAAAATTACCGCTACACGACCGATATTCGCGATGCAATTGTCGAACCAGTATGGATTCGCAATCCCGAGATTGAAGCCTTATATATTATCGGGTATTCCGGAAATGCGCTTTATTATTATAATGGCGGTTCAGCGCCATCTTTTACACAGGAAGACACCGCTAGACAGATTAGGTATTTCAAAGAACATACAGATGTCAGTGGACAGTTGAATGTAATCAATTACAGTATCCGTGGGGATCAAACGCCGATGTTGACCTTAATCCGCAGCATTCGTGGCCTTCAGTCACCAGAGATGAAAGGATTTGTAGGCATCGAAGTCAAAGCGGAGGAGCTCTCCACGTTATGGAAAGGGATCGATCTTGGTCCCGAAAGCTATTTTTTTATTGTAGATGGCGAAGGCAGGATTCAATATCATAACGATCAAAACAAAGTAGGGACGTTGATTCCCGATAGTCTTGGCAAGCAAATTGAGTTAGCAGGAGATGCGATGTTCCGCAGCTCGGCAGAGGGAGTGGAAAAATCTTATATCAGCCGTAATGCGGAATATTCCGGTTGGCATCTGGTTGTATCCATTCCAGACACTCAGCTGCAAAAGCCGCTAATTACCATCCGGAATTATATTATTGCTGTCGCGATTTTGACATTTATGATAGCGCTGTTTCTGGCAAGCCGATTTGGTAAGTCTGTTACTACACCAATCCGTACACTGATGAAAGGAATGAGCCAGACCGAAAAAGGAAATTGGGAATTAATCTCCCTTCCGAAAAGCCAGGATGAGGTCACTGGGCTTATCGTTCGTTACAATCTGATGGTAACGCGCCTGTCAGAGCTTGTGGACACCGTGTATCAATCAGAACTGAAGAACAAGGAAGTGGAAGCCGAGCGGCAGAAGGCCGAATTCCAATCCTTACAGTTACAGATCAACCCCCATTTTTTATACAATACGCTCGAAACGGTGGTCTGCTATGCAGTAATTCAGGATTCAGATGAAATATCAGAAATCGTCGGAGCCCTGTCCTACATGCTGCATTATTCGGTGCGCACCAATCTTGAAGAGATAACCGTGGCCAATGAGCTGAAGCATGTCATCCATTATATGGTCATTATCAATCACCGGATCGGAAGACCGTTTGAAATCGATGTGCGGATAAAGCCTGAAATGCTTCTGCGCAAAATGGTCCGGTTGACCTTACAGCCACTTGTCGAAAATGTGTTCCAGCACGCTTTTCGTTATGGTGTTGAAGATCATCACACGATTACGATTGATGCTGGAGAGGATGGCGATATCTTCTGGGTCAGCATTACGGATAATGGCAGCGGGATGACCCCGGAGCGGCTTGAAGAACTTCGCCTCAAACTGAGCGAAAATCGACTCGCCGATGTGGAGGAAGGTAAAGGAAGCCCAGGCGGCATCGGTGTGCAAAATGTTCACCGCCGGATACAACTTGTCTTCGGGGAAGAATGCGGTGTTGACGTAGAAAGCAGTCCAGAATGGGGAACACGCATGATCATGAGAATGCCGATTTCCGGAAGTAAGGAACATCAAGTGCTTCACGCATAGGTGCTACTCGCCGAAGAGAACGAGGATCAAAAGGCTGTCCTGAGGTCCGAGCCGCGGACTTTTTGGGATGGCCTTTTTTTATAACGGCAACCGATCACAAAAAAACACATCCCATAATAATCCACCCCATGGGAGTGCTGATGATACAGCTTTATGATGGGTACAGGTAAACCAAATACCTTTTTATACTAATAAGGGGGATTATCCAGATGAAAAAATGGGTTAGTCTGATCCTATCCACGGCGCTTGTATCAAGTCTCGTCGCAGGATGCGGAGGCAATGAAACATCGGACGGTAACGCCGATGCAGCAGGCGAATCAAAACCGCTTAAATTTAGTATTTCGTTAAACACAAGCGGAAACGCTTACACGGAAAGTTCTAAAGACATTAACACCGATAAGTGGGTCAAGGAGTTGGAAAAACGGGCGAATGTCGATTTAGACATTAAGTTAATTCCTTTGAAGGACTTTGATTCCAAAATGGCTGTTATGTTCGCAGGCGGTGATATTCCGGATGTGGTTCAAAATGTCGGAGGGGCTACAGATAAATCGATGGCTGGATCGGTTCAGGCTGGTGTTTTTATGCCGCTAGATGATCTGCTGAAGGAGAATGCGCCTAACTTGATGAAGGTTGTCCCGCAGGAAGCATGGGATGAAGTCAGCTACGACGGAAAAATATATGGCATTCCGACTTGGCTCAGCAATCCGTCTCGACGTGCCACCTTTATCCGAACAGATTTATTGGAGAAAACCGGTCTCCCGGTACCTGTAACGATTGAAGATTTCTTGAATGTGCTACGCGCTTTTAAGAAACTCGGTGTGAGCGCGCCTTATCAGATGCGTGAGAACTTCAAATATGCAGATATCGCATTCGGTGCATATGACGCGCTTGGCTATCAGTTTACAGAGGATAATGGAGAGATCGTACCCAAATTTTATAATTCCGAGAATATGGAAAAAGCACTGAACGTATACAAAACGATGTATGACGAAGGCCTCATTCAGAAGGATTTTGCGACAATTCAGACGGCGCAGTATGGCGAAAATATTGCTGCAGGCAATGCAGGAATCTGGACAGCTAACGCGCAAAATCTACTGGATTTCCGGACCCAAATCGCCGCATCCAATCCGGAAGCGAAAGTGGATATTATCTCGTCGCCAACCGGTGACAATGGACAAAAAGGATATGGCTTGTATAGTTCGGTCAATACCTCACTGTATATCAACAATAAGGTCAGTAAAGAAAAGGCTGCCCGGATTATTCAAATGTTTGAATGGATGCAGACCCCGGAAGCAAGTAATTTCTATAGTTTTGGGATTGAAGGCGAGAATTACACGGTAAAAGACGGAAAAGTTGATTATAAGCTGCCAGAGAACAAGGCTGCCCAAGATGAAGAGAAATTCCGCACACAGCTGCGCTGGGTAGGGGACGGAACGATCAACCGCGAACGAACTGAGCTGCTTTCGGGTGGTAAAGATGTCTTGAAAGCATTGGATGAAACGCTGAGCAAAGAAGGCTTAGGGGGCATTGGATTTGTACCTGATCTGGAGTCTTTTAGCAAGTTCCCTGATCTTGCCTCCAAACGTCCCGATCAGGCACCAAAATTGATCATAGACCATATGGTCAAAATGATTTATGGCAAAGAACCGATTAGCGATTTCCCAAAAGTCATCGAGGAATATAAGCAAAAAGGCGGCGTAGAAATCTTAAAAGAAGCAACAGAACGCTACAAAAATAATGAGGGAATCCTTAATCAGCAAAGCCGGAAATAGATAGATTCTCAGGAAGCCTCTTCATTCGAAGGGCTTCCTGCCAGTTAGGAGGGAGAACGATGAGTCAAACTTCATTGTGTGATGAAATCATGCGTCTGCCTGTAATCGATACACATACCCATCTCGTCGGCGATAAGCTAAACGCGGCTGACTTCTGGGAAATAGCCGATTATTTCTGGTTGAACCAAGAGCTTCAGTCAGCAGGATATCCGGCGAATGCGGACCAACTTTCGAAAGAGAAACGGGCTGACTCTTTTGTTAGCGCCTACCACGCTTCCCGTAATACGATGATGAATCGTGCTTTTACAGCAATCATGAAAGATCTGTACGGTATCTCCATCACAGATTCAGAGTCGGTGTTCAAAGCGGATATAACGATTAAACAGCAAAGTCACGATCCCGGCTGGGCGCAGAACGTAGCTGACCGTCTGCATGTGCAGCGGTTTATTGTAAACCGTCCGGAACATGCCAACTTTGCACACATGAGGGAAAATGCTCTACTGATTCCTCGAATTGACTCTTGGCTGCCTGAGCTGGCAAAGAATATTGCAGATTCCTATGATCCCAGCCGGGAGGCTGCTTATGCTCAAGCGAAAAAATTTATTAGCGAGCAGCTGCAGTCTTATCAGACTATGGGCTGTCCAGGAATCATGACTACGTTGCCAGCTTTTGAAGCCAAAGCTCATGATGTTTACAATCTTAGCAACGTAACTGGACCGGATGAAATCATGATGCTGCTCTTTCATCATATTTGTTCGGAACTGCAAGCAAGAGGAATGTTCTTGCAGTTGTTTCTCGGCGTCGAACGCAGATGGTGTAATACATCAGCTGCGCCAGTTAACGATTCGCTACGGATTGTTAAACTGTACGGTTTATTCGAACGGTATTCCATTCCGTTTGAGCTGGTGGTGGCTTCGGAATTAAATAACCTGGATGTTGTGCAGGCTGCATGGAATTTCCCTAACGTTCATGTAGGCGGGATGTGGTGGTATAACTTCAGACCCAGTACCTATTTGCAGAGCATGCAGTATCGGTTAGAGGCACTCGCCCCGCTCAAGTGTTCGCTCATTGTCTCGGATGCGCGCTGTATCGAATGGACATATGGCAAGCTGCTGATCGTTAAAAAAATACTTGCGCGCTTTTTGGAAAGTCAAATAGCGGAAGGCTGGATCAGCCGAGATGAGGCGCTGGATATTGCTGCGGAATGGCTGCATGGCAGTGCTGCTAAACGTTATAGACTAACGGATGTTAAGCAATAAGCCATGGAGGGAGAAAATGACTTTTTCATTAATGGACCGAATGTTGCCTGCTCCTTTGAACGGAGGATTCCGTATGGAGGACTGGTGGGTGTGGTGCGGCTCAGCTGTGCGTGGCGAGGATGGGCGTTTTCATTTATTCGCATCCCGTTGGCCGAAGTGGCTGCCGATGCATCCGGGATGGTTACTTCGCTCAGAAATTGTCCGCGCATCTGCCGATAACGCGGAAGGACCCTATACGTACGAAGAAACCGTACTACCCGCAAGGGGAGCGGAATACTGGGACGGACGAAGCACCCATAATCCGCATATCCTTCGTTATGGCGATAAGTTTCTGATGTATTATATGGGCTCAACTTATCCATTCGCTGAGCCGCAGCCTAATGAAACAGTGGAACTTGACGACTATCGGGTGATTGCCGCTCGTGCCAACAAACGTGTTGGCCTAGCTGTAGCCGACAGTGTATTCGGACCATGGACAAGGATGGACGCACCTATTCTGCCTACACGTCCGGGCAGGTTCGATAGCTTCCTCACATCCAATCCGGCTCCTTGTATCCGCGAAGATGGCTCCTTGCTATTGGTATATAAAGCCCGCAAATACGAAGGCGATTCCTATGGACAGATGACGCTTGGCATTGCCGGTTCATCTAAGGACGAAGGGCCATATAGAGTAATTAACAACGCACCGCTGTTTCCACCAGAGCGGTCTCATATTGAAGATCCATTTATCTGGCGGACCGCGGACGGGTACCAAATGATCGCCAAGGATATGGATGGCCGGATATGTGGAGAAAAGCACGGTGGGATATTTGCATCTTCTAAGAATGGAACCGACTGGCAACTGGTTGATTCAACTCAATCGTATTCCCGACGAGTTCTCTGGGAGGACGGCACTGAGCAGTGGATGGGCAGCTTTGAACGGCCGTTCCTATTATTTCAGGAAGGGGTTCCTACCCATTTATTCGCTGCGGTAGCAGATGGACCGGGAGGGTTCCGAAATGCGAAGCACACTTGGAATATGGTCATTCCACTAAGGACAACGCTTTAAGAGGTCGAATTTCATAAATATCATCAATGTTAACAGGAGGTACTAAAATGGGAGATGTAATACCAACTCAACAAACTCGCGAACTGGTAATTTCGGAGTCAACTCTGGAATGGGCGGATAGCGCATGGCAACAAATTGTAAATAAAGTGGAAAAGACTAGTAAGCGAATTGGCGTTAGTTTTCCGCATGCTTCCGTGAGCGGAGTATACGATAACATGCGTCCATCGTGGTGGACAGCAGGGTTCTGGCCGGGTATTTTGTGGCAGATTGCCGCAGAGGGGAATTATCCGGCGCTGCAAGAAATCGCCGAGCAAATTGAAGAGAAACTGGACGAACCTCTTTATGCTCTTTCCGTACATCATGATGCCGGTTTTATATGGACACTCTCAGCTTTGGCCAATTACCGCGTGACTGGTAATGAACGCTCCAAGCAGCGCGGGTTGATGGCTGCCGCTCAACTGGCCAGCCGCTTTAACCTGAAAGGGTCATTTATCAGAGCCTGGCATGACACGGAGAAGATAAACCGGGCGGGATGGTCCATCATTGATACTGTAATGAATCTGCCCTTATTATACTGGGCATCGGAAGTTACAGAGGATCCGCGTTTCCGGCATATCGCCGCTGCGCATGCGGAAACGGTAGTGGAGCATTTTTTACGTCCGGATGGATCAAGTTATCATATTCTGCAGTTCAACCCGGAATCAGGAGAAAAAATAGGCGCTATGTCCGGCCAAGGTTATGCGGAAGAATCCGCTTGGGCACGGGGCAGCGCATGGATGATTTACGGTCTTACTTTGTCTTATCACTATACCGGAGAGAACAAGTTTCTATCGGGAGCTAAAAGAGCTGCGCACTTCTTCTTGGCTAATCTTCCGGAGAATCATGTACCTCACTGGGATTTCAGGGCACCTGATGCAGGCGAAAAGCCGCGTGATACCTCTGCTGGTGCATGTGCGGCATGTGGCTTGATCGAGCTGGCAAAGATCGTACCACAGACGGAAGCCTCTTTTTACCTGCGAGCCGCAGAACAAATCGTTCGCTCACTTTATGAGAATTATGGGACTTGGGACATTCCGGAAGAGGAAGGATTGATTCTTTCTGGAACATCCAATCTCCCAGGGGGTGTGCACATTGATACGCCACTGATCTATGGCGATTATTTCTTTGTCGAGGCTGTATCTAAACTCCGCGGAACCGTTCTTCAGTTATGGTAAGAAACGGAAAAACAACAGAAAACCTTCTCGATGATCCGTATAGTATACAGTCCGTCGAAACTCCGATAGACAATGAACAGGCTCGGCGTATGGAATGGTGGCAGGAAGCCAGGCTCGGCTTGTTTATTCACTGGGGACCTTATGCCCTGCCTGCGGGTGAATGGAAGGGAAAAGAAATACAAGCTTCTTACAGTGAGCATATTATGCTACGCGCGAAGATCCCAGTTGCTGAATATGAGGAAATGGCCGCAGCGTTCAGTCCATCAGCTTTTGATGCAATGAAGTGGGTGCGGACTGCCAAGCGTGCTGGCCTAAAATATATCATCTTTACAGCTAAACATCACGACGGTTTCGCGATGTATGACTCGAGTGTATCCCAATATTCGATCAGTAAGCACACCTCATTGGGCCGTGACCCCCTTCGGGAACTAATGGAGGCATGTCGTGCGGAAGAAATGGTACTCGGAATTTACTACTCCCATGCGATGGATTGGCATGATCCAGACTCTCAAGGGAATACCTGGGATTATCCACTGAATATCGGCGCTTATGATGACGTTCAAACTTGGTTAAATGATACCGATAAGCACACCCGCTTTGAACGATATTTGCACAGCAAATCAATCCCTCAAGTCCGTGAGCTGCTGACGGACTACGGAAAAGTTGGTTTAATGTGGTTTGATTGCGGGGGCAAACTGACCCGTGAGCAAGGAGAAGCGTTTTTGGCGGCGGTTCATGCAATTCAGCCAGATTGTTTGGTCAATAGCAGAGTATGGAAAGCACCACTTGGAGATTATTCAAATACATCTGATAATCAACTTACGACTCGTAACCTTGGTAAGTACTGGGAGAATATTATTACGTTAAATGACTCATGGGGGTATAAGAGATCCGATCTCCATTGGAAATCCCCTGTAACTATCATCCGCCAGATCATCGATGTTGTAAGCAAAAATGGGAATCTGGTTATCAATATCGGCCCAACAGCGACAGGGGAATGGGATCCAGTATCCGAATCCATTTTGCTTGAAGTAGGAGATTGGTTAAATACCAATGGGGATAGCATTTACGGTGCTGGAGAATCGCCCACAGCCAAACCGTCTTGGGGTAGATGCACTTTGAAAGGAAACACATTATATCTGCATGTTTTCGATCTTAAGAAGAGAAATAAGCTAATCGTTCCCGGTCTGAAGACCGCTGTTCAAAAGGTATTTGCTTTAGATGGAGGGGAGGAGCTGTTTTTCACAAAGCTATCTGAGCAGGATCTGGAAGTCGAACTCCCCAGCTTACCGAACTTTGCCGAAAATTCTAACAACATGCCGCTGGTCATCGCAATTGTCTGTGCAGAACCTGTAGAAGGTAATTCAGTCAAATTATTGGACTTTGGAGAAGATACCTTACTAGAATTGGGGGTATTTGAAAGTGAGATCTTTGGTCCAACCCTTCGTTACGATACAGGAAAAAAAGACCATGATAATCTGTTGGACTGGAAGGATAGAGAGGATACCACAGTTTGGCATGTCCGGACATTAGGTCCGGTAAGATTTCAAGTTAGTATCGCATATCGCAGCGAAGAAGGAGAGAATGGCGGTGGCGGAGTCTACCTCATCAAGGCTGCGGATCAAATTTTGCAAGCTAAAGTTATTTCTACCGATGAGGTTAATAATTTTCAAAGCTTTCAAGTAGGTGAACTGTATCTCCCCACGGCAGGAGAATATACGATTCAATTGCAGGCAGAGCTTATTACAGGGGGTTATTTGATGCAGCCTAGATGTTTAAAACTACTGCAACTATGATAATTTTTATATTGTAATAATGAAAAAGAACTCAAATCACTTGGGTTCTTTTTTTTGTTGATTTAAGGATTGTTGTTGACATATTGCCCTTGGGTAAATATATTGTATATAAGAATAAATGTTTACTGAGGGAAACAAATTGAACCAAAGGAATCATTGTTTCTATTAGGAAATAAATTAACCGGGTGAACAGAACAGTGCTACATATGAACTTAACAGAGATAAGGAGTTTTTTTATGATTGAAATCAGAAACCTAAACGTAGATTATTTCGGTAATTCTGCACTAGAAAATGTAAATATTGATATTCCCTTTGGGTATGCAATCGGAATTATCGGACCAAATGGTGCCGGGAAATCTACATTTATCAAGTCTTTGTTAGAGGTGATAAAGAAGAGAACAGGATCAGTTATGGTGGAGGGAAAAGATATTTCTGAGTACAAACGGAAGATCGCATATGTGCCGCAAAAAAATGACATTGATCTTTCTTTTCCAATCACGGTGAGGGATACAGTGCTGACTGGAACTTACCCAAATTTGCGAATTTTCCAGCGTCCCGGAAAAACAGAGCGGCAAAGAGTCGAGGAATGTATGGCGATGGTGGATATAAGTGATCTTGCAAATAAACAAATTAGCAATCTGTCCGGGGGACAACTCCAAAGAGTTTTTATCGCCAGGGCACTTGCACAACAAGCAAATGTATTTTTTTTAGATGAACCTTTTGTTGGCATAGATCTAGTCAGTGAAAAAATCATTGTAAAGCTGCTTAAACAACTTCGCGAAGAAGGAAAAACCATACTCATCGTTCATCATGATTTGCATGAGGTCGAAGAATATTTTGACAAAGTCATCATTCTCAATAAGAAATTAATTGCTTTTGGTGACGTTAAAGACACCTTTACGCCAGAGAATATCCTCAGCGCCTATGGTGCCTCCTTAGGTAATCTGGTGATCAAAGGGATGGGGGCGACAGATCATGATTGATTATTTCTCAGGGGTATTAAACATTCCAATATATGCACTTAACGCGGGATTATCTGCTATCATTCTTGGAATTGTATCAGGGGTTTTAGGAAGCTTTATTGTGCTCAGAAAGATGTCATTAATGGGAGATGCGTTATCACATGCGGTGTTACCTGGGGTGGCGTTATCTTATATCTTAGGAATCAATATCCTTCTTGGAGCTTCACTGTTTGGACTATTAGCAGCAGTTCTCATTCAATTTATAACAAGTCGCAGCAATATTAAAAGTGACACTTCTATTGGCATTATTCTTAGCTCATTTTTTGCGCTAGGCATTGTCCTAATTACTTTCGCCAAAAGCGGGCTTGATCTAACTCACATTCTATTTGGTAATATTCTGGCCGTCCCACAGTCGGAGTTAATGCAATCCTTTATTATTATGCTTGTTGTTATTGCCATCATTTCATTGCTGTATAAAGAGCTTTTAATGAGTTCGTTTGATCCGGTTGTTTCCAAAGCCTATGGGTTAAAAACAGGGTTCTATCATTATTTATTGATGATGCTCCTATCTGTGGTAACCGTATCTTCGTTATCTCAAGTAGGAATTGTGCTTGTGATTGCAATGCTGGTTATTCCGGCTGCTACATCCTATCTCTGGACGAATAAGCTGTTCCACATGATTATCCTAGCTTCTACAATCGGCGCTGTATCCGGGATTATAGGTGTAATTGTAAGCTTTAAATTCAATTTACCTACAAGTGCCACGATTGTTCTGGTCGGCGTAAGCATGTTCGGAATTTCATTTATAATCTCACCAAAAAATAATTTTTTCAGGAAAGGGTTGAAACAAGGATGAAGACCATAAAAATACTCTCTTTGACAATGTTTATCGTACTTCTTACCGCATGCTCAAAGGTTAGTGAAGGAGATGCAGACCATGATAAGCTGCAGATTGTTGCAACATACTCCATTATCGCTGATATGACCGAAAACATTGTAGGGGAGAAAGCTGAAGTTTACAGTATGGTACCCATCGGAACAGATCCGCATATGTACGATCCATTACCCAAGGATACAAGTAAGGTTTCTAGCGCAGATTTAGTGTTTTATAACGGTTTGAACCTAGAAACAGGTAAGGGGTGGTTTCAAGATCTTCTAGATGTGACTAATAAAAAGGATGTTGCTTTTGCAGTCTCAGATGAAGTATCTCCAATGTACCTAACAGAAAAAGGAAAAGAAACTCAGGTTGACCCTCATGCCTGGCTGGATATTCAGAATTCAATAAAATATGTAGATATTATCACTAAACGTGTAATCGAAAAAGATCCCGACAACAAAGAATTTTATCTTAATAATCAATCAGAATATGTTAAGAAACTGAATGAATTGGATCAATATGCAAAAGAAGCAGTCGAAAAAATTCCACAAGAGAAACGTATCCTTGTTACCAGTGAAGGAGCATTCAAATATTTTTCTAAAGCTTACGGATTTGAATCGGCTTTTATCTGGGAGATCAATACGGATAGTCAAGGAACGCCAGAACAAATGAAAAACATAATTAAGATCATTGATGAAAATCAAGTGCCTGCATTATTTCTGGAAACTAGCGTAAATCCAAAAACAATGGAAACTATCGCAAATGAAACGGGAGTACCGATACATTCTAAGATTTTCACCGATTCTTTAGCTAAGAAAGGCGAAGAGGGCGACACATACATTAAGATGATCAAATGGAATATTGATAAAGTTATAGAAGGTTTATCTCAATCCTAAATGCCTGGCTCAAAGCTTATATCAACCGACAGAAGGTTCAGTTTACAGCTGATTCCTATGTCGGTTTTTTATTGTATAAATGCTTCTATGGAGCCTCAAAATATTACGTTTACGCCTTAGGATAACCTGCTACAGGAAATATCTTCTTGTCTACTTTTCAAAAAAATCTTGGTAAGGTAGAGGCTAACACTTAATAAGAGGTGAAGAGTTGTCATGATTAAGAAACACTGTTTGTTCTGTGATGAGATTGTTTCCATTGAACCAGAAGGCGATAACGATAGATATATAGGCTGTTCTTGTTCACCAGGCGGGTTTTATAGTCTACGTAGAGACAGCTACGAACCCATTAATTCGCTCCCGCATCAAAAGAAACGCGACATGCTGCATGTAGTATCGGCTTACATACGTGAGCTGACTGATTGTGATGAAAAGATCACTATATCTGCTGATGATTTAGAGTCCATTGTAAACTCACCCAAAATACCTGTGAGCATTGAAGATAAAGGAAACCGTCTACTGCAATATTTATATAGACATTCTGAGGGCCCGGGGGAAGCGGTTGTCATTCAACCCCTCTCAAGCAGCTATAACTTGACGTATTCTCCCAATCTGCAAGAGCTGGTATACATCATAGACAAGTTGATAAGTGATCAGCTTTTGATCAGGGAAGGCATGACCTTTAAGCTTACTGAAACCGGCTGGAATGAAGCTGCGGAAAGCGCTGGAGGGAAGAAACTAAAACCTTGCCTCGTGCTCGTGTCGGATGAAGAGAATTTGTCTACAACATGGCTGGAGAAGTTATTGCCCAAAATAGAGCAGTGTGGTTTCCTGCCGCGATTATTAACACATACGAAAACTCAGAACGGTGAAAAATACGAGTTGGATCAAATCGCAGAAAGCAAACTGATTATCGCAGATTTAACGGGGCAATCCCCAGAGGTGTATTTTTCGGCGGGATATGCACTTGGTTTAAACATACCCGTATTATGGACCGTAAACAGTATTGAGGCGGATAAACTTTTTGTACAGCTTAAGGATATTCGTCCTATCGTGTGGGATTCAGCAGAAGAACTAGCAATTATACTGCAGCAGAAGTTGAGTTAACCCGCAAAATTATTGCCCATGACTCGATAACCTAGCTGAAATTTAAACAGGTGTCTTCTTAAATGAGGACGCCTGTTTCGTTTGGTGCTGTAAGAACACTATCAAATTTTCTTAGGAAGTGATATTGTAACCGATATAAAAAAATGAGCAAATGTATGTAAATGTATGCTTCAGTTAATATTAGCTCATATTCATACTCTGGATAAGAAAGAGGGATAGAATTGTTTTCAAAACGGCAAAAAGAAATACTTTTATATTTAATTAATTCTAATCAACCTGTCACAGCTGCATGGATTTCTAAAGAACTGAATGTTAGCGATCGAACGATCCGTAATGATTTAAAGGAACTACAAAATATATCTTCCGTATTAGGCCTGAAAATAGAATTGATTCGTGGGAAAGGCTTCGCAGCAAAAATTACTGATATAAATCTATTTCATCAGGAATTTGGTGATTTAACAAGTGATAAGATCAGTTATACTACGATTGACTTTTCTGAACAAGACAATAGGGTCTTTTATTTGTTGAACCGTTTTTTGTTGAAAAATAACTATATCAAATTAGCGACGATTGAAGATGAGATGTTTGTTTCTAAATCCACAATACAAAATGATTTAAAAGAAGTGCGTAAAATACTAGAAAATTACAACCTGAGTATAGTAAACCGCCCCCATTACGGCTTGTATATAGAGGGGGATGAATTTATGAAACGAATATGTTTGTCCAATTATTTATACAAAAGAGAAGAAGAACTCGATCCAACTCACGTGAGCTCTAGTTTATTTGATAAAGATACATACAAAAAAGTAAAGGAAATAATCGTTGATAAAGTAAACAACTACAAAATCGAAATATCTGATATTTCTTTAGATAACCTTGCCATCCATTTAATTATAGCTTGCAAGAGAATTGAAGAGGGCTTTCTAATTGATAATCCTTCAGTACATCTAAAAGAAGATTATCCTTTTGAAAAAATAGTGAGCCAAGAAATTGTTAAAGAAATAGAAGACTTTACCGGACTAGAGTTTCCTGATTCGGAGATCAACTATGTTATTATCCATTTGGTGGGTACGAAGTTGCTTCCAAAAGAAAGTTTGTCAGAGTACAGTAAGCTGGATGAAGTGGGAACCATTGTAAGCTGTATACTGAATAGATTAAAAAACGAATCTAATTGGGATTTTAATGGTGACGTTGAATTTATTCAAGCTCTGACCCTTCATATCAGGCCTGCGATGAACAGAATCAGGTATAAAATGAATATTCGAAATCCTTTGTTAAAAGAAATTAAAATAAATTTTCCGGCGGCTTTTGAAGGAGCTCTTATAGCCAGCAAGTGTATTAACAACTTTTTAGATTTAGAAGTTGGGGAACATGAGGTGGCTTTTATTGCTTTACACATTGGTGCTGCTTTAGAAAGAATGAAAAGTAAAAATAAAAAGGTCAAAAGAGTTATTCTTGTATGTGCCTCAGGTGTCGGAAGTGCAAAATTACTCTATTACCGTTTAATCAATCTATTCGAAAACAAGATTCATGTTGTAAATACAATTAGCTATTATAAATTAGCAGAAACCGATCTATCCTCGATAGATTTAGTCATCAGTACAATCCCTATCAAGGAAAATATAGGAATACCTGTCCATGTAGTAAAAACCTTTCTAGACGATACGGATCTGGATCAGATCAGGAATCTCTTATCTTCTTCAGAACAGCCGGGAGAAGCTCATATTTATCTTGATCCTTACCGGATATTCGTGAAAAAAGAATTAACAACAAAGGAAAGTGTTATTCATTTTTTAAGTAGTGAGCTGATTAAGCAAGGTCTTGTTCCCGACCATTATGAATCTTTAGTATTAGAAAGGGAGGAACTGGCTCCAACAAGCTTTGGTAATCTGGTGGCCATTCCTCATCCAACTACTCCCGTAACGAAAGAAACCTTTTGGACGTTATGTACGTTAAAGCGGCCTATTCGTTGGAATGATAAGCAGATGGTGCAGTTAATATGTCTGTTAAATATAAAAGAAGGAAATAGTGGCGATCTAGATAGCATGTATAAGAAACTTGGTTCGCTTATTGATGATAAAGAGATCGTTGAGCAAATTCTTGTTAAAGATTCTGCGGAAGAAATCTTAGAGTTACTGAAATGAATCTGCGTTTTTACACTGCAAACGTTTCCTATTGTTTTTGGAAAAAGGTTCGCTTAAAAAGAAAGCTGTTTAGCGATAAACTGAGGTTGTTAGTAAATACAACAGTATTTAAGGGGGAGAACAATAATGAATACAATTATGTTAGCGTGTAATGCAGGGATGAGTACAAGTTTATTAGTAACTAAAATGCAAAAGACCGCTGAGGAAAAAGGAATACAAGCTAATATTTTCGCGAAACCAGTTACTGAAATTGAACTTACGTTACAAGAAAAAAACGTAGACGTCATCCTATTAGGTCCTCAAGTGAAATTTATGAAAAAACAATTAGAAGCTAAACTGGTCGGTAAAAATATTCCGATTGAAGCGATTGATATGCTGCATTACGGTATGATGAACGGCGAAAAAGTACTAGAACAAGCATTAAAGATAATTGAGAGTAAATAAGCAATTAAGTAAATAGAGAGAGACGAAGGGAGCGGTAAGTAATGGTAGATGAAGTGAAAGAGGAATACTATACTGTAGCATTTAACATCATAAGCAACGTTGGCGCAGCTAAAAGCTCAGTAATGGAGGCGCTTTATGCAGCAAAAGAGGGGGATTTTAAAGGAGCGGAAGAAAAGTTAGAAGAATCAAAGCAATTTTTTAGAGAAGGCCATAAAATGCATAAATCATTAATCAAAAGAGAAGCAAATGGAGAACAACTTCAATTCTCACTGATTCTTGTTCATGCTGAAGATCAACTAATGAGTGTAGAAACCATTTCTCTGCTTGTTACAGAAATGATTGAACTATATAAGCGTGCGAAATAAATAAATTAACGCTGCAAAATACCCCTTTCAAGAAAGGAAAGTGTAGCACATATGAAAATAACGGACTTCTTAGAAGAAAAGGTAATGCCTGTTGCGGGGAAAATAGCTGCACAAAGGCACTTATCTGCACTCCGTGATGCGATGGTCTTGACTATCCCATTTATAATTATTGGTTCAGTATTCTTAATACTAGCTTATCTGCCCATTCCAGCCTATTTAGATTATTTAACTGCTCATCCAGGTATCAAAACTGCCTTGTTGTATCCCTACGGTGGCACATTTAACCTAATTGCTTTAATTGCTACTATTGGCGTGGCATACCGATTAGCAGAGAGTTATAAAGTCGATCCGCTATCGTCTGGGATAGTAGCCTTATGTTCGTTCTTTATTATCACACCTAATTCAACCTTTACGGTAGATAATGTGACTACCACAGCGGTGAATGTTGTTTATTTCACTAGCCAAGGATTGTTCGTAGGATTGATCATTGCCGTTTTGACAACAGAAATATTCCGCAAGATTGTCCAAAAGGATATTGTTATCAAAATGCCGGACGGAGTTCCGCCAACAGTTGCGAGATCTTTTACAGCCCTAATTCCGGGGTTTGTAGCAGTCATGAGCGTTGTCGCGATTCGTTTGCTCGTTGAGAACTTCACCTCTTTTGAGAGCGTTCACAAAATTGTGGCACAACTTCTTCAAGAACCTTTAACTGCTGTTGGGACAAGCTTAGTAGGAACTATTATTGTTTTCTTACTTGCCAATTTATTGTGGGCTGTAGGTCTGCACGGTTCTTCTATTATCGGCAGCACCATTATGTTGCCCGTCTGGCTTCAGCTGTCAGCAGCCAATGCCTCTGCACTCTCTGCAGGCATGCCTCTTGAGAATATCGCTACTGCAGAATTCAAATTCTTTATCTGGATAGGTGGCGCAGGTACCACGCTAAGTCTAGTTGTTTTAATGTTCCTGTTCTCCAAAAGTAAGCAGATGAAGCAAATAGGACGAATAGGTATTGGACCAAGCTTATTCAACATTAATGAACCCGTTCTATTCGGACTACCGATTGTATTGAATCCGATTATGTTAGTTCCGTTTCTCATCACTCCAATCGTTACTGTTCTGCTCGCATATCTATCCATGTCTTTAGGAATCGTGGCCAAACCAATCGGAGCATTGCCACCTCCAACAACGCCGATATTTATTTCAGGATATTTAGTAACGCAAAGTATCTCGGGAATTGTCTTGCAGCTGGTTAATTTCGTGGTAGCGATTCTTATCTACTTCCCGTTCTTCAAAGTTTTAGATAACCAGAAATATAAAGAAGAACAGGATAGCCGTAGTAATGAAACTGAAAGCGTTTTAGCGTAGTAGCAAAAAATTAGATTGAGTAAAAAGAAGGAGGTAACAGCATGGGATTTCCACAGGGATTTTTATGGGGTGGTGCAACTGCAGCTAATCAATATGAAGGTGGTTACAATGAAGGAGGTCGAGGATTAGCCGTTTCTGATCTGATGACTGATGGCACAAAAGATTCTCCGCGCAAAATATTTTATCAATTTCCCGATGGCCGCGAAGGAGTAATTGGACAAGGTGCCTGCATACCAATCGGAGCTAAAGGCATTTTAAAAGAAGGATATTATTATCCAAGTCATAATGCGACGGATTTCTACCATCATTACAAAGAAGATATTGCTTTATTTGCGGAGATGGGATTTAAAGTTTATCGATTATCCATTTCTTGGACGCGAATTTTTCCAAATGGTGATGATGAAATAGCTAATGAAAAGGGACTGGAGTTTTATGACAATGTTATAGATGAATTGCTGAAATACGGCATTGAACCTCTGGTAACATTATTGCATTTTGATATGCCTCTTAATCTGGCTGATAAGTATGGGGGCTGGACCAACCGTAAGCTAATTGATTTCTATTTAAGATTCGCCGAAACTATATTTGTGCGTTGGAAAAACAAAGTGAAATATTGGGTCACTATTAATGAAGTAAATGTGCTTGGCGGCTATTGGACTTTGGGGTTAGCTTCAAATAATATCAAGGAAGGAACCCATTCTAATCAAGGCGAAACTCCCCTCGCTGATGCAGGTGACAAATTACAATCTATCCATCATCTTATGGTTGCTTCGGCTTTAGCTAATAAACTGGCACGAACGATTAATCCTGACTTTAAAATGGGAGCTATGTTGGCATTATCAGGGATCTATCCAGCAACATGTCATCCAGATGATGTTTTTGGGGCCTATGAATTCAGAAGAAAAGCGTTAATTTTCTCAGATGTAATTTTACGAGGCTATTATCCAAATTATGCACAAGCCATTTTTGATGAATATAATTTCGAGTTAAAAACAGAGTTTGGTGATGAAGAGATCCTAAGACAGTATACTTCCGATTTTCTAGCGTTTTCTTATTACCGTACAACTGTATTTGATCGTTTTTCACCTAACACAACAACAACTGGTGGGCAACAAGGTTCGCCTAACCCGTATCTTAAAGCAACACCGTGGGGTTGGCCAATCGATGCAAAAGGTCTGCGTTTTGTATTAAATGAGCTATATGATCGCTATCAAAAACCTCTGTTTATTGTTGAAAATGGAATGGGCAACATAGATAAGGTTGAAGAAGATGGTAGTATCAATGATGATGAACGTATCGACTACTTAAAAAATCATATCAAAGAAATAAAAAACGCTATCGAAATTGATCATGTGGATCTGATAGGTTACACACCTTGGGGCTGCATAGACATTGTTTCTGCTGGAACGGGTGAAATGAAAAAGCGTTATGGCTTTATTCACGTCGATCTGGATGATAAAGGAAACGGGTCGTTTAAACGTTCGAAGAAAAAATCATTTTATTGGTATAAAAATGTTATCGCTACTAATGGAGAACAATTAGATTAATTATTAAATCGTAAAACGAAATGATTCATCTGGAGGCATTATCAGGAGCAGTCCTAAGCTGGACTTGCTTTTTGGTAATGCTTTTTTTCACTGGATTGTTGACATGTGACCATTTGGTGTCTTATAATCAATCAGACACCAAATAGTGTCCTATTAGGTAATATTGATGGATACTCGGTGACATTACAGGAAATATTACGGAAAAGGTGGGGGTGGTTGTGAGCGACAATAGTCAAGTGAGGGATGTTTATGACGCTGTTGCGGATCCAACAAGACGAAAACTTCTTCAAATTCTGGCTGATGTTGATGAATTACCTCTGTATGAGATAACGATTCATTTTGAAATGGGTCGTACAGCCGTTTCGAAGCATTTAAATATACTTAAAGATGCTGGTCTCGTAATTGTTCGAAAGGTTGGCAGAGAGACGAGGTATCGGTTGAATGCCAATCCTTTGAAAGAAATTCAAGATTGGGTATCTTTTTATGAAGGATTCTGGAAGCAAAGAATTGATAAATTAAAACTTATATTGGAGGAATAACTATGAAACCAGATGTATCATTAGATTTTCAATTTACAAGTTCGATCGAGAAGGTATGGAATGCTTTAACGGATTCGGATACGCTTGCGAAATGGATCTGGAGTAATGATTTTAAACCCGTCGTTGGTCATAAATTTCAATTCCGTGCTGAGCCAAATGAATGGTGGGATGGAATTGTAGATAGCGAAGTACTCGTCGTGGATGAGCCTCATACGTTATCTTATACTTGGAATAGTGCGGGAGAAAGTACTACTGTTACTTGGACTGTGAGTCAAGATTCAGAGGGGAAGGTTAATCTCCATCTAGATCAATCAGGATTTAGTGAAGAGACGAAAGCCCGCCAAGGAGCCATCGAAGGTGCTAAATATGCTTGGACAAATATGGGTGGTCAGCTCGAAAAGGTATTAGCAGAATTGTAATTCAAGAATAGGGCGCTTTTCTGGAACAAGGAAAGTGCCCTTTTTAATGGAATAAATCATGGCAATACTAGATGAAGAGAATGGAGATGAGATGAGCTTACTATGAAAATAAATCAATTAATTGCGAACAATATTAACAGATTAGAAACGGTACTGCCAGTGGATGAGTCGTTAGGAATTGCTGGTTTGTCTGGATCTGGTAAAACAACTTTTTGTCAAACGATTGGGGAAGAATCAAAAAAACGTCTCGTTTCCTTATTGCCAAAAGCTGAATACCAGTATTTATTCCCCAATATTATGGAGACTAATTTCAGTGCGATCAAAATGGAAGCAATGCCCCTTGTTCTTTTTCTTGGTAGGTCATCCATATCTTCAAATCCTCGGTCAACCATTGGCACACATACAGGTGTGTTTACTGAAATTCGTGTCACTCTTGCTGAAAAATATAATCTCTCTCCAGAGGTTTTTTCATTTAATAATGAATTAGGTTGGTGTCCTGATTGTAAGGGGCGTGGAACTACAAAAAATATCGAGTGTAAAAAGTGTCAAGGAAAACGCTACAATCAAGCAGCTGAACAATATAAAATTGAATTATTGGATCAAGCACAGAGTATTTCCGATCTAAACGACTTTAGCATCGAAACCATTTTTAAACTAGCAGAAAAGCTTAAGATAAGTGAGGGTAAACAACAAATCCTGAAAAATATAATCAATATGAATATTGGTTATTTAACATTAAATCGTATTATGGGTACATTGTCAGGCGGAGAATTAACACGACTTTACTTGGCAGAATTTATGGCAACAAGTGAAAACACCGTGATTATCATTGATGAAATCTCCGTGGGTCTCGATCACCAAACCCTATTGAAGATTTTAGCGGAGATTAAACATTTGGGATATAAAAATCAAATTTGGCTCATTGACCATTCTGACACGGTGCTGGACACAGCGGATAAACACTTGTTCTTTGGACCTGGCAGTGGCAAATACGGCGGGAAAATAGTTGAGGAATCACCACGTCCTGAGCCCATCAATAGAGAACTAAATCAGGCAGCACCTGCAGAATATTATCAATTTCATGAGCTTTATTGTCGTAATATTCAAATGGCCGAGATTCAGATTCCCCAAAATAGGCTGGTAACTTTTACAGGTGAGTCCGGATGTGGTAAATCTACGCTGGTTAATGAATGTATGGTCAAAGATTTTCTAAAGCGTTATTCCAAAGATAAGCTGGTGATCGTAGGGCAAGATCGAAATCAGTCGATTACCAGTCGCTCGACCGTTGCCACTTTTCTTGATATTAAAAGGAAACTGACAAAATACAGTGAGGATATTGATGATATTTTTGAACGCTCGATTGAAGATATTATTGTTGAACTGCCAAATGAGGACATTGCTCATAAAAGACTAAGCTTATTGATCAAGCTTGGCCTTGGTTATTTGACGTTGGAGCGAAAAACACAGTCCTTATCCACGGGTGAATTTCAATGTGTCCATTTAGTTTCTGAGCTGTTTGCGGGCTCAAGAAATCCACATACACTTTTTATTTTTGACGAGCCTTCCAAAGGTTTATCACAAAATATTTTAAATCAATTCATTGACAGCATTAGGGACATTTTGCAGGATGAATCTGTCTCCATAATCATGATTGAACATAATTCTTATATGTTAGATAACTCTGATTTTATCGTTGATTTTGGCAAAAGACAGCTTGCACCTGTGGAGCATCTTGATGTTCTCAGTCATGATGATTATTATCGTCAACAAAACAGTGCAGATAGCGTGGCGCCTGCGCACATTTCTTCAACACTCCAGCAACAAAATGGAATTGACTATTTAAAAGAAGATCAGATCGCCTATTTTAAAAATGCAGAGAACATCTATAAAGGTGGCATCTTAAAAAGCTTATCCTCCATGGCCCGCCTGATTTATGGTGAATATCAATCGGATACGATTGCACCTGTCATCGCCATTGATCTGGAACGACACTTGTATAGTCAGTTTACTTTCCTTTATGAAATGGGTGGACTGATCAACCATATTGTGGCAACGCATCCCACTAATAAGGATACAAAAAGCTTTGATCTCTATCAATCAGACAATCATTGTCCAAGCTGTAAGGGCCGCCGTGTGATTGAAGAATTTGATTTTGATATTGTACTTCAGGACAAGAACGTCCCCTTTTGGGACGGCTCATTACATCCAGATGCGATGGAGATTCTGAAATTCTATCAATTACCAAAAATAAAATTCATCTTTGATGAGTTAAAGAATGAGCTCGGACAAGATATTAGCAAAAGTTATAATGAGATGACAGAAGCTGAAAAACACACCTTTTTATACGGGTATTGGGAAAAGTCCTTCTATGATAAAGCAGCTAAAGCCTCGAGAACTTGGGAAGGCTTTAATACCATTATCGGGAACTATATGGTCATTTCGAAATCAATTATTAAAGAGCATATTAAAGCGTCCAAAAAAATGATTACTTGTCCAATCTGTCAAGGAACGGTGTTAAATCATCATAAAAAGCTTAAATTCGGCGACACTGATATTCGCGAGATTATTGGGATGCCCCTTGATCAAGTCATTAGCACCGTTGGTGAATTACAGGTACTAGAAAAAATGAAAGCCATCGTGGGCGGAGATATGGTTTTGACAGAAGAGGTCTCTCTATTACCCAGGGAAACACAAGTCGCTCTAAAAATGCTTGAACTAGAGTTAGGAAGTTTTGCGCAATATGAAATGGTGTTACAAAATGCCTTGCCATTCTGGGACAGCATTAGCAGCAGTATCGAATCCATCAGCAGGAAAAACCAGATTACGATCTGTGATTTTGCCAATATCCACGAAACAAGAGAAAATATCATAGATAAGTATTTCACTAATGGAAAATATAAAAAGCTGACTTATGTCTATGAAGCGTTTGGTTACAAAAAAATCGTCACCTTAATTAATAAGATTAAAGCAAGCCATCCATGTCCATTCTGTAAAGGGAAAAAAGTTATTTCGGAAGATGGACTTCATGATGGCGTATATAAATTAACGATTCCTTGTGTAAGTTGTTATGCGAGTGGCATCAATGATGAAGGGCGTAAGGAAGTCGTTGAAGGTATAGATGTGCAAACTTGGCTAACGGGTAAAATAAGTGACGTTGTTTCTAAAAGCTTAAACATTGAGGCTGTAGCTGATATTCCAATTTTCAATCGTATTCGTGAGTTGAATAAACAAGAGATGATGGCAGTTTACCAATTTCTTGAGCAATAGAGTTTAGTTTTCTCAAAAAGACGATATAGAAAAGTAACGCATCGAGTCCATAGACCCGATGCGTTTTTT
Source organism: Paenibacillus sp. FSL H3-0329 (assembly GCF_037963285.1). Taxonomy (NCBI): domain Bacteria; kingdom Bacillati; phylum Bacillota; class Bacilli; order Caryophanales; family Paenibacillaceae; genus Paenibacillus; species Paenibacillus sp. FSL H3-0329. Next base: position 3,371,350 of record NZ_CP150150.1, read on the forward strand.
TACAATTGATTATAAAGCTTACCATCAACAGGTTCTAACCATTCTGTTTCTCCGGGTGAAATGGCTAAGTGAACAAACCAGCTGTCTTTTGTAGCACCATGCCAATGTTTTACGTTCGCTGGAATATTCACAACATCCCCGGTTTGGAGGAATTGAGCTGGTTTGCCTTCTTCTTGATACCAACCCTCACCACCGGTAACTAATAATACTTGTCCGATTTTATGAGAGTGCCAGTTATTGCGAGCTCCCGGGGCAAAGGTTACGTTCCCAATAGGCGCATTCAAAGGTGTCGCGTCAGTATAAATCATCTGCAAGTATGCATCACCTATAAAATTAGCTTCAACCTTTTGTCCGAGTGGAAAGATAGTACTGTTGCTTAGTTGCTCATTAGCCATAATAAAAAACCTCTTTCGTTTAATTTTTATAAATTTCTTTGGCAATATTAAATGCCGACCAAGCTTTAGGCCACCCTACATAAAACGAAATTAACTGCTTCAAAATGAAGTATAGACCTTAAAGTACACTTTAAGGCAAGCCATAAAAATGGATTCATACTCCGACATTTGGTTTTTTATTAGTTTAAGTATATCCTTTGGATAGAAACAAAATTAGAAATGGAGGTGGGGATCATGCCTTATTCCATTGGAGAATTTGCAGAAATCGTCGGTGTTAACAAGAGCACGCTCAGATATTACGAAATGGAAGGATTACTTACTCCACATCGAAGTGACAATAATTTACGCGAATATACAGATCAGGATATAGGTTGGGTTCAATTTTTACTTCATTTAAAAGATTCAGGAATGACGATGGCAGAATTGAAGCAATATACCGAGTGGCGGGCTATGGGGGACGAGACAATTCCTGAACGGAAAAATTTACTTGAACAGCGTAAGCAACAAGTGGAACAAGAAATTAAGGCATTGCAACAAAACTTAGATATACTGAACCGTAAAATTGTATTTTATAATGATCAACTAACGGGGAATAAATACGAATTCGTCCTTTATCACAATGAATAGATATCACATCAAGAAGAAAAGTAGATTCCTAACAAGTTAAGAGGCAGATGAACAACCTTTGATAATCAAAAGTTGTTCATCTGCCTCTTGTTCATGATTTTGTCCATTTAGCTGGATTCGTGTCATCCGGGATTACCTGATTGATAATATCTAGATAATGATTGGCTTTGTCTTCCATATATTTGACTTTAAGTTTGGCCTCTTCCAACTGAGCTGCAGCAGCGGCTTTATACTCCATTATGATTTGATAACGATCGTGGATGGTAGAATCGCCTAGTAAACACAAGTCTACATAGCTTTTAATGTCTTCTACTGACATCCCACATTGTTTGAGATATTTTACACCTGTTAGCCAATTAATGGAGTCATCATCAAAAAGACGAATGTTATTTTTGTCCCGTTGTATCGTTGGAACTAAACCCTTATCCGTATAATAACGGATGGTATGTTCAGTCAAACCCAGTAGTTTGGCAACTTCCTTCACAGTATACATTGTAATTCTCCTTGAAAATGGATGCGAAAAGAACTCAGCATCGCTTGACTTCGTGTTACTCGAACCTGTTAGGCTAATTATTGTAATCTTAATCACAGAACATGTAAATAGGAGGATTTCATATGCAAACAGTAACTCTGAACAATGGTGTAGTGATGCCTATCCTTGGTTTTGGTGTCTATCAAATGAATGATGCTAGCGAATGCGAGCAGAGCGTTTATGAAGCTATTATGGCAGGCTATCGCCTGATTGATACTGCAGCAGCTTACCAAAATGAAGAAGCCGTCGGTAGAGCCATCAAACGCAGTGGTGTACCAAGAGAAGAAATATTTATTACTACTAAACTTTGGATTCAGGATGCCGGTTATGAGCGTACTAAGAAAGCCTTTGCCAAATCGCTCGATCGATTACAAGTGGATTATTTAGATTTATATTTAATTCATCAGCCATTTGGTGATGTATATGGTTCCTGGCGTGCTATGGAGGAATTGTACCGTAAGGGTAAGATCAAGGCGATTGGAGTCAGCAATTTTCAAATGGATCGTCTAATTGATTTGATTAGCCACAATGAAATTACACCTGCAATCAACCAGATTGAAACACATCCTTTTCAGCAGCAAATCGAAAGTGCGAATTATATGAAAGAGAAGAATGTGCAGATCGAGTCATGGGGACCTTTTGCGGAAGGACGAAACAACCTTTTCAATAATGAAGTATTAGTTTCTATCGCTGAAAAATATCAGAAATCCGTTGCTCAGGTAGTTTTACGTTGGTTAACTCAAAGAGGCGTGATTGCTATTCCAAAGTCTACGCATAAAGAACGGATCATCGAAAATTTTAATATTTTTGACTTCGAATTAAACCAAGAAGATTTAGAGACAATAGCTAAATTAGATACGAAACAGAGTGTTTTCTTCTCGCATAATGATCCCCAAATCGTAGAAGGACTCGCTAAACATAAATTTGATATTTAACATTTGTATTGCACATCCAAGGGGTGCCCTAAAAGCCATGAAAAGGCTAAGGGGCACCCTTATTTTATAAACCAGATCTAACTCCAAAACTTTATTGAGGGGATGATAATCTACTTGAGTAATCATATTGCATGATCCGGTCGAGATATTACATTCTCATTCATCCGTTTATTAATTATATTGAAGCTGTATTCGTTTAAAAAATCCCAGAGTAAAGGAGAAATTACTTTTGAGAAGAGAACTGAGAAAGGTTTTGACTTTTTTGTTGGTTTTAGTGACAGTGGTTGGCACAGGGATTAGCTTTGATGGAAATATTGTAAACGCTTTCGGACCTAATGTCTTATATGTACCACCAGCAGATTCACCATCCTATGGGGCTTTATCACCTAGGGCAATCCAGCTTAAATATAGTGGCATCAACAATAATAAAATGTATGCTACATTTGAACAAACCTCTAATACCACACCTGTTTTCCCTATTTATGAAAGCGTTGACAATGGTGTCACTTGGAATCAGGTTGGAGAAGTGGAGGATAATCAAAACGGTTGGGGAATGTTAAATTGCCCTGAATTGTTTGAACTCCCCCAATCTATAGGTAACATGCCTGCGGGTACTATGCTTCTTGCAGGAAATTCTGTGCCAAGCAACAAAGCAGCTACCAAGTTGGAATTATATAAAAGCAATGATTTAGGTAGAACATGGACATATGTAAGCACCATTGCTGAAGGTGGACGAAACGATATTGGTTACGATCCCATTTGGGAGCCTTTCTTTTTGGTTCACAACAACAAACTCATTGTTTATTATTCAGATGAACGTGATCCTGCTCATGCCCAGAAGTTAGTTCATCAGACTACGTTGGAGGGCACGAACTGGGGACCTGTGGTAGCTGATGTGGCATTTGCAGACAGTAAATTACGTCCAGGAATGCCTACAATCGCTAAGCTGGGCAATGGTAATTACGCAATGACCTATGAGATGGTCGGATACCCGGGCGTGCCCAATTATTTGAAAATTTCAGCAGATCCTGAGAGCTGGAATCCAACTGAAGTAGGAACTCTTGTAGGGTACGGAGGAAGTCCCTATATTTCTGCTTTGGGAGATGGGAGACTCGTATTAAACGTTGCAGGAAAAAAAGAAGTGCTGATCAACTCTTCTAGAGTGGATGCATCCGGCAGCTGGGTTCCATATAATCCACCCGTAGACGCAGGGTATAACCGCCAACTACTGCCGCTTAGCAATGGCCGCTTATTTATCCCACAAGCCGGATTTTTTAGTGGGAAAAACACGGTGAAATACGGTGATATGTCCGTAGGTTACTACAAATTAATTAATGTGAAGAGTGGGAAGGCTTTAGGTGTATTGGAAGGCGGAACTGCGAATGGCAATCCGCTCGTGCAATGGAGCAGTGGGACTAATTCCTTGGATCAATATTGGCTCATTTCCACTGCGGAAAGTGGTTATGCTCCTAACGGTTACAAATCCATTGTGAATGCAAAGAGTGGTAAGGTCGCCGGAATATTAGAAGGATCAACAACTGATGGAGCTAAAGCCGTATTATGGACTGAAAACAATTCCAATGACCAGCAGTGGACTTTACAAGCCTCTGGTAACTACTACAAGATTGTTAATCGTAACAGTGGTCAGACGTTAGGTATAGCGCAGGGTTCTACTGAAGAGGGTGCCCAAGTTATGCAGCAGGCTGATGCAGGCAGCACTGATCAGCTGTGGGAGTTGGTTCCAGATGAAGGACATATTATGGTGGACAGTTATCGATTGGTTAATGAGAACAGTGGTAAAGTGTTGGGAATCTATCAAGGTTCGATGGCAGATGGAGGGAAGGCGGTTCAGTGGACCAGCGGAATTTCATCATATGACCAAAATTGGTTTGTAGTCAGCACAGCTGATGGTTATACGAAACTGGTCAATACTAATAGTCGTAAAAACCTGGGCATTTTAGGAGGTTCATTAGCTAACGGTGCTCAAAGTGTTCAATGGAATGATAACGGATCGAATGACCAGCAGTGGACTTTGGAACCCTCAGGTGAGTTTTACAATATTATTAATCGTAACAGTGGAAAAGTTCTGGCAGTAGATCAGGGTTCAACGACAGAGGGTGCAAATATTATTCAAGCAAATAATACAGGTTCTGCTAGCCAGCACTGGAAACTAGTCACGAATAGATAAAATATCATGTATCAAAAAGTCATCGGCCTTAAACTGAACTGTGACCCGTAAGATGGAAACTTTGAAAAAAGTGACCCTCTTACGGGTCATTTTGTGTTTTAATCGAAATATCGAAATAACGGAGGAAGCCTTCATGAATAACAAAACAAGAGGAAGCTCAAGGATATTCAACGAAAATGAGATCAAACAACTAGAGAACAATCCAAATGTAGAGAACGTGACGGAAAAGAGTATTACCTATTCACCAACGTTTAAGTTGGCTGCGGTTAAGGCCTATAAGGAAGGCCAAGCCCCAATGGAGATCTTCCTTAGCGCAGGATTTAACCTAGATATTATCGGTCGCAAGAAGCCTAAGCATTGCCTAACCCGTTGGCGTAATACATATAATGCTCTGGGAGAGGCTGGACTACTAGAGGAACAACGAGGAAAAGGATCCCCGGGCAGACGACCGACAGGGGAACTTTCTACCGAGGAAAAGTTAAAACGTGCAGAAGCACGAATCAAGCTTCTGGAGATGGAGAACGACTTCTTAAAAAAGCTGGAGGCGCTCGAAAAGCAGAAGATGCAGAGGAAACGTTGACCCCCTCCGAGCGCTACGAAATTATTAACCAAACGATACGTAAGCACGGTCTGCAGCGAATGACGCGTTATTTGTGTAAGCTAGCTTGTGTGAGCTTAAGCGGATATTACCGTTGGCAAGTCGCTGAGGAAGCAAGACAGTTGCGAGAGAAGGCAGACGAACGAGACGCTTTCCTTATCAAGAAACACTATGACGCTTTGAATGGTAAAGCTGGAGCATTGGTCGTGAAGATGTGGCTGGAACGGGAGAATGGTATCATCATGAATCATAAAAAGATTCGAAGATTAATGCGAAAATATAAGCTTGTTGCTACGATCCGGCAAGCAAATCCCTATCGCAAGATGGCAAAAGCCACACAAGAGCACCAAACATGTCCCAACCTACTCAAGCGCCAGTTTGACCAAGGAGAGCCTGAGAAAGTGCTGCTGACGGATATTACCTATATGCATTATGGTAATGGACAATGTGCTTATTTATCCGTGGTGAAAGACGGGGCTACGAGACAAATTTTAGCTCACTACCTCTCTTCTTCATTGGCTATGCCAATTGTAGAACGAACACTGGAGAAACTACTTGAACGACTGGATGGCAATATTCATCCAGAAGCCCTTTTGCATTCGGATCAAGGAATGCACTATACTCACCCTAGATTCCGCCTTCTCGTACGCGAAGCTGGGTTTACACAGTCCATGTCACGGAAAGGGAACTGCTGGGATAACGCCGCCATGGAGAGCTTTTTTGGCCATCTGAAGGATGATTTGGAGTACAAGACATGTATGACTCTCTTGGAATTACGAACAAAGGTTGATGACTATATCGCCTACTATAACTCCGAGCGATATCAATGGACATTAAAAAAGATGACTCCCGATGAATTCAGGAGTCACCTATTAATTGCTTCTTAAAGGTCTTCTTTTTTCAACTTTCCACAAATACGGTCACAGTTCAAACTAAGGGTGATGGCTTTTTTATCGAAATAAGCCTTGAATGACTAAATCGTCACCTTCAGTGTCACGGGAATGTCACCTTGGAGAGATATACTATTTCCATCGACATATGGAGGGAATTGTGAAGTTATTATGGGAGTGAAATTACGGAAGATCCTTATTATAGGAACTATTTTGTATACACTGTTGATCTTATATTTTTTGTTTTTTGCTTTCAATAGAGTTGAGCATGCAACAAGCCAGTATGAATACACGTTTATGTTGATTCCTGAAAGTGTTCCGCTTCTTTTTCCTGATCTCTTTGACCTATCCTTTTCTTGGGTTTATGACTTTGGGAACATCGCTGCTTTTATTCCTTTTGGCGTATTATTCCCTTTGCTGTATCGTACACATTTTAAGAAGTTTATTTGTTTGTTTATCTTAACAATTTTTGGGCTGGAAACTCTTCAAGCTTTAACTTTTTTAGGTTCCTTTGATGTAGCCGATGTCATCTCCAATACGTTAGGGGCAATGATCGGATTTTGTGCATATAAGATTGGATTTTCCCCGGAAATCACCAGGAGATCGCTTTTTACTTCGACATTATCTGTTGTTGTGCTATTGGTTGGAATCATGGGAATCTCTGAGATCATTGATTTAACTCTGAAGAAAAGTGAAAGACCTGTGCAGGGATTACAAAAGTTGGAAAAGCTTACGGGAAGCATGCCTATCACGCATAATCTTCCCAGTTTCACTATCGCTGGTGAAAATATAATACCAAAAATGAATTTATACAGCAGTGAAGGTGAAGAAATTAAAAAATACACCTATACTTTGGGTGATAAAAAAGAGGTATCGTTATATTTCAGCTTTGGATTCCCGGAAAATGAAAATTCTAGCAGTGAACTAATGATTATAGCTGATGGCAACGTGATCCTTCAATCCAGTGAACAATATAGTTCCCAAGCTGAACTCAACAATACGGCATTAGTTACCGTAAAAGAAATAACCTTTATCCTTAAAGGGAATGTGAAGTTATGGGATGTAGGATTTAGTGAAATGAAGCATTGGTGGGAATGAGGAACTAACCCTTCGCTAATTTTATTAACGGAGGGTTTCTTTTGCTGATCGCCTCATATACATATTCCGATATACAGCCGGGGTGAGGTTCTCGTATTTTTTGAAGGTTTTAATGAAATAGCCCGTGTCGCAAAAGCCCAAATCATCACTGACTTGATTGATCGGGGAATCCGTGGATTCCAGCAGTTGCTTAGCCCATTCAATCTTGAGTCTGGCAATGAAGACGGAGAAATTCTCTCCAGTTTCTTTTGTGAAAATACGGCTGAAATAACTGGGGCTGATATGACAAAGCTTAGCCATTTCTTTGAGGCTGAAATTCTCATTTTTATGTGTATAAATGTAATTAAAAGCAGGCTGAAGCACAGAATTCGCTGAGACGAACTTTTGAACACCATTTTTTAATTTGGTCTCGATCAACGCCCCGGATAACTCCTGCTGTATGGATTGGATTTTTCGGTACGTACGGTCTGATTCGTCCATAGCTTCGGCAGAAGCGGGTTCTTCTATATTGGTGGTCAGAACCTTTTTGTACAAATCCACGGTAGTATGCTTTTGAATGGCTTCCTCCACGATATAGGTACTTAACTGCAGCAGCAGCTCAACACACTTTGTTACTTCATCGTAGGATAAAACAGGCAGTGCCAGGTAATCCTCTTTGAGTGTTTGAAACTTCATGTTCGTCTCCACATTCGGTGGCCGAGAGACAATCTGCTCCAGTTGTGGCGCGTCAGGTTCACGAAGCTTGAGCTGTCCGGCCATAATTGCACCTAGGTATTGATTATCTATAATGATTGGAATCGCGATATCTATAATATTGAAATGACATAAATAAATAAACGGTTTGTTCTGGCGAACCGCTTCAATTCCAGCGCGGGCATCACATTTTTGACAATATTGAGAGAGATGGGAGTCCTGGCGCACACCTTGACAGAAAGGCTGACAATAGCTGTGCTTGGTCACGGGAACACCCTTGTAATCAACAGTAAGAATAGCCATTTTGGTTACAAGAGATAAGGAATCCTGGAGCTTTTCCCATTTCTTCAAATCAATAATTTCTTCTAGATTGAACCGGGATTTTGACATCACAAAATTCTCCTATGTAAGTTATAGAATCTTAATGAACATTATACAGAATAATTCAACACAATGACATGAAAGTTCGATTTTTCACGATTATGACAAAAAAATACGATAAGAAAACGCTTTAATAAGCTTTTATTGTTTCATGTTTCTTAAATTAGAGCAATCTATAATGATAACTATAAACAACTGAGGAGGAACGAAAAATGAGAAGAGCATTTATCAGTCCGACGAAATATGTACAAGGTGAGAATGAATTATTGAACTTAGGTTACTTCGTAAAAACCTTTGGTGATTCTGCTTTGTTAATTGCCCATCCAGATGATGTAACACGTGTGAAAGACAAACTGGAGTCAACTAAACAGAAATTTAATATAACTCTTGTTGAAAGCGGCTTCCACGGGGAATGCTCAAGACAAGAAGTCGCCAGATTACAAGCGCTAGCCAAGGAGCATCAATGTGCATGTACGATTGGCTTGGGTGGAGGTAAGGCGATTGATACGGCAAAATGTGTAGCTGAAGGAGAAGCACTGATTATCGTTCCAACGATAGCAGCAACTGATGCTCCGACAAGCCACTCAGCGGTGCTCTATACTCCGGAAGGTGAATTTGATGATTATGCTTATTTCAAGCAAAGCCCGAGTGTAGTCATGATTGATACAACAGTTATTGCCAATGCACCTACAAGATTTCTTGTGGCAGGCATGGGAGATGCACTTTCAACCTATTTTGAAGCAAGAGCTACTGCAAATTCGTATTCCAATGTGAATGCAGGTTTACCTTGCGGAGTTCGTGAAGGGGTTTGCGGTGAAGCTAAAGGGACAGTAACAGCGCTGGGACTTGCAAAGCTCTGTTATGAGACATTGCTTGAGAATGGATTCAAGGCGAAGCAGGCTTGCGATCTGAATATCGTAACCCCAGCTTTGGAGAATATAATCGAGACGAATATTCTTTTATCGGGTCTTGGGTTTGAAAGCGGTGGTTTGGCAGCGATTCATGCGATTCATAATGGGTTAACTGCTTTGGAAGGAACTCATCATTATTATCATGGTGAAAAGGTAGCCTTCAGCACGATTGCTCAACTGGTTCTTGAAAACGCAGACCGGAATGAATTAAAAGAAGTGTTGGACTTCTGTCTTTCGATTGGTCTCCCAGTTTGCTTAGCGGATATTGGTGTTGAGCATGTAACCTATGAGGAACTGCTTGAGGTTGCTAAAAAAGCTTGCATTGCTGAGGAATCTATCCATTCGATGCCGTTTCCAATTACGGAGGATGCGGTTGCATCAGCAATTATGGCAGCCGATCAATTAGGCCGTCAATATAAATCAAGTAAGGAGCTTTAAGATGAAAAAAATAATAAACAAGCCGGAGACTCTGGTTAGGGAAATGTGTAACGGGCTTGTCTTGGCGCATCCCGAGCTGGATTTCGATCCGAAATTTAAAGTGATTTCTAAGAAAGAGATTAATCAAGATAAAGTTACCCTGATCAGTGGTGGCGGAAGCGGGCATGAACCGGCTCATGCCGGGTTCGTAGGAACCGGGATGCTGGATGCAGCTGTATGCGGTGATGTGTTTGCTTCTCCATCCCAAATCCAGGTTTATCAAGCGATTCGCCGCACAGCAAGCACCAAAGGTTCGTTGCTTATTATCAAGAATTATAGCGGTGACATCATGAACTTTAAAAATGCGGCCCATCTAGCAACTGAAGATGGTATCGAAGTGGATTATGTCAAAGTAGACGACGACATTGCCGTTGAAGACAGTCTTTATACAGTAGGGAGAAGAGGCGTAGCCGGAACAGTGCTTGTTCATAAGGTAGCCGGAGCAGCAGCAGAAGCTGGATTGTCTTTAGCAGAAGTGAAAGAAGCGGCGCAACATGCAATTGATCATGTGCGCAGCATAGGCTTCGCCTATACCTCTTGTACCGTACCTGCCAAAGGTACTCCGACATTTCATATTGAAGAGAACGAGATGGAATACGGGGTTGGGATCCATGGAGAACCTGGAATACGCAGGGAGAAAATTGTACCCGCAGATGAATTAGCACAGCGAATGGTTACCTCTTTGCTAGACAACCTCCAAATGAATGATCAGAAGCAGGAGGAAGTAGCCGTATTAATTAATGGATTTGGCGGCACCCCGCTGCAAGAGTTATATTTGCTGAACAATTCTGTCATCCGCGAATTAACTGCTAAGAATAAACAAGTGTTTAAAGTGTTTGTTGGTAACTACATGACCAGCATTGACATGGCAGGTGCATCGGTGACGATAATGAAGCTGGATGAGACGCTGAAGAAATGGTTATCTGCGCCTTGTGATACACCAGCCTTGTCGATTAAAGGCCCCTTTGAGCCTGTGAACTATACTGAAGTAATCCAGGAAGAGAAAGCAGACAGCAATGTATCCTTTAAGAATAATACGGATGCTGCTGCAGCGGTGATTAAGAACAATCGGTTTACTTTGCAAAATATCGTCTATCTGCTCGATCAAATGAGCCAGGTTATTATTGAGAATGAAGTTCCGTTCTGTGAGCTTGACTCCCACGCTGGAGACGGAGATTTCGGGATGAGTGTAGCTAAGGGCTTTAAACAGCTGAAAGTCGAGTGGGAGGATATTTTAGCTCATCATCTCACTAATATCGGTGAGTTTCTTGACGCCTGCTCCATGGTCATTATGGAATATTGCGGCGGAGCATCCGGACCGATCTGGGGATCAGGCTTCCGCGCAGCGAGCAAAAATGTTCAACAGAAGGAAGAGCTGACCATTCAGGAGTTTGCTGATATGATGCAGGCTGTTGTCAAAGGGATTCAAGAAACGGGTGAAAGATCTTTTGGCAGAGGGGCTGTTGTCGGAGACAAGACATTGATTGATGCGCTTGTACCGTTTGCAGATGCCTGGACCCAAAGTGCAGAACAAGGCGACGATATCAAAGTGGCGGCAAGTAAAGCAGCGGAAGCAGCTGTCCAAGGTTCTAAAAATACTATAGAAATCGTTGCCCGTATGGGAAGAGCCGGCACAGTAGGGGAACGCAGCATCGGTTATCCGGATGCGGGTGCTCATGCACTTGGGGTTATTTTCACAGAGCTTGCAAAAGCAATGAAATAAGAATCACACACATAACCTGAATCCGAGGGATATCTACTCATGGGGTCTACTAATGAATTTTTCGGATTCAGGTTATTTTTTTTGCCCATTTTGTGTTACACATTTTGATTTGATACTTTTTTTGGGGGGGAGACCAGATGAAAAAGTTTCTGTCTACGAGATTAGCATTGAAATTTTTATGTGTCGCTTTATCCATGGTTTTGATCAGTTGTGTGGGAGCTTCTTTCTTGCAAACAGATTTCGGCAAGGTCCAGATTAGTAAGTTTAAGATTCCGTCCGATAATGGTACTTGGATTGAGGGAAATCTGTTCAGGCCTGTCTCAGCAAATGCAGAGCATAAAGTTCCACTCGTCATTACTAGTCACGGTTTTTTAAACAATAAAGAGATGCAGGATAGTACCGCAATCGAACTTTCCCGTCGGGGAATTGCTGTGATTGCAATGGATTTCTTATGGCATGGTGGCTCGAGCTCTCCTGATATGCCATTTTTCCCAACGATAATGTCAGAGAATAATGGGATGATTCCTTTAGTGGAATATGCATCATCCAGTCTTGATTATGTAGACTCTACAAAAATCGGCATTAGTGGTCATTCTATGGGTGGAATGATTACCTGGAGTACACTCCAGTATTATGGCCAACTTTATTTGGCAGAGCTCGAAGCGGCGAAAGATCCCTCTTCAGAAGAAGGCGCAATTATTACGGTAAGTGAAGAAGCCAAGGCTGATGCTTTGAATAAAGTTGCATCCGCTTTCATTGTTTCTCAGGTCGAACAGTCTACCGATGAGACTTTTCAAAACATCCATGCCAATGTAGGCATCAATGTAGGCAAATATGATGAAGGCGGATCCGGATTTGCGAGAGGGAATGCTGATCTTTCGGGCGATGCCCCAGAATCACTAGCTGCTATAAATTCAGTAATGCCGGAGAATCAAAAGATAAACGCTGTGGAAATCGGCAAATATTACGGTAATGCAGCTGATCAAACCTTGCGCGTCGTGTACAATCCAGCGGAGATCCACCCTTGGCAACACTTTTCGGTGGCGAGCACTGGTTATTTAGTTGACTTTTTTACGAAAGCGTTTCAAATCAATAATCCGTTATCTGCCGGCAACCAATTATGGTTATGGAAAGAGATCTTTAACTTTATCGGCTTGTTAGGATCCTTTTTATTTATTGTCCCCTTTGCGGTATTGCTCCTCAAGCTTCCTTGTTTCAATAGTCTAATTCAACCTACTCCTGCCAAGTTACCGGAGCCTAAGACCAGAAAAAGCAAGATTCTTTTTTGGGGCTCTTGGATAATGAGTTGGGTAATTTCCGCAATATCATACCTTCCGATCAGTCGCTGGTGTATTATAGCTGGACAGAATATCCTTCAGCCTCGTAGTTTATTTCCACAAACCGCCATGAACTTTATTTTAATCTGGGCGATCTTTAACGGCCTTGTGGGTCTATTGTTATTCTGGCTAACCACTCGTTTATCAGGAAAAAATTATAATGAGCACTCTGAAAGCTGGGGAATAAAAACAAATTTGAAAGAACTGCTGAAGACTTTTGCACTTGCGGTATGTATATTCACTGGATTCTATGCTTTGGTTGCATTTGCAGATTATTTCTTTCAGACAGACTTCCGCTTATGGGTACTGGCAATTAAAGTATTCACTCCGAATCAATTATTAATTGGCTTACGTTATATGCTTTTCTTCTTTATATTTTATGTTGCACAGTCAATTGCCGTGAACTCTACCACCCCAGTTGAAGGGCAGAAAGAATGGAGGGATCTGCTCATTAGCGGGACAGGCGGTGTGCTTGGAATTCTAGTGCTCATTGGGGTACAATACGGAACGTTATTTTCAACAGGCGTAACTTTTTGGCAAAATCAAGATTGGCTCAGAATACTAGTCCTTTTCCCTCTCGTTTTCCAGCTTTTTATTGCAGCTTATATTTCGCGTTACCTCTTTAAGTGCACAGGAAAAATATGGCTGGGAGCCATGGTGAATTGTGTGATTATAGTGATGATGGGCGCAGCCAATACATTTACATTTTGAGAGATGCTTTAATCTATTCTTCTACGAAGAATATGCCTACGGCGTAAGAGGTTTAGATAGAAAAAACGTACTGCAGCTAATGCAGTACGTTTTTAGATTAAATAATAAATTTAACGATGTATTGTTGGCAAATGAGTTCATATCCCAGCGATTGATATAGAGAAATGGCTCCTACATTCTCCTCAAAAACATTCAAATATACGTTAGCTGAAATGGCATGTCCTTGGCGTGTTAGCTCTGCACAGACTTTTTTTCCATAACCATTTCTTCTCCAGGCTACATCTGTTCCGATATTTCCTAGTTCAACGTAATCCTCACTATATATATGGTATCCTCCTACAGCAATCAGCTCGTCTTGTGCCATCACACCATAGAACGGATTCTGTAATTCTTCTTTTGAAAAAGCCATGGTTTGCAGCTCGTTCATCTTTGCTTCAATTCGCTGGAAATGAGCAGGTCCTAAGTGCATAACATGCTTGTCCGCTGTTGGTAGAACATCTTCATGAATATGTTTCATAAGAAACAATTTTTTGGGAGGGCTGTAGAACTCAAGCTGAGAAGCAAAGACCTGCAGCTCTTGTTCGTTAATAATAAAGCTACCTACCGCATGGTTATGTAGATGTAATTCATCTTTCATGAACGCCAACATTGAGCTGAGACAAAAGGATTGCTGAACTGGATATACAGAAAAAGCATTAAACGGAAGGCCACTTAAAAAGGCTAATACTCCAAGCAACTCGCCCTGGTCAGAATACTGACCGTAATGCACTGTGTTTTGTCTGCGAAAAGTAAGGTATGAATAATATAAAAAATGCTGTTCCTTATTAATCGAGCTTAATATAACATCTAACTCTGCTGCTGTTAATTTTCTATACATATACGACCTGCCTCCATTAACAATTGCTGTTGCTATTTCCTCTTGCCGAATTTGCACAACCTTTTCTAATATATCATAAATCAGAACTTTAATTGCTTTATTGCTGGGTTGAGTCAAGTATGATACTATTGTCCCCTTAGAAACATAAAATGAGATATGAAGGTTTTCTTGAAAGGATGATATATATTAAGGCAATCTTAGTTCGGTACTTCGGAAATCCGCAAGATCGAACCGCCATGTTCAACGCTGCTTCCTTAGTCATCGATGCTTTTATTGGTATAGGCAAGTTAATTCTTGGGTTATATCTATTGTCCGGATGGTTCATCACAAATGCACTTTATTATCTGATCCTGTGTATAGCCAAAGGACAGGTGCTTCATAAATATACATTAGCTAAAAAAGTCAGTTCAGCACAGCAAAGGTATTCCATGGAGCTTTATGTTTATAAGCGTGGCGGTGTTTTTCTTTGTCTTCTAGGGGTTTCATATCTGTTGGTCTGCCTGCGGATTTATCTAGTCGGAGACGCTTTGGTTTATGAAGGTTACATTGTATATCTGGTAGCACTGATCGCTTTTACAAAACTTGGTTTTGCCATTCATGGAAATATTGTTAACCGTCATCTCAAAAATCCCATTATATCAACATTAAAAATGATTAGCTTTACTGATGCCTTAGTCTCCATTGTTGTCACTCAAATGGCTGTGCTTACAATGAAAGGCTCACCTCAGGCATTAAACGCCAGCGCGTTGTTTGGCATGGGATGTAGTGTTTTATTTTGTCTGGGGGGGATCTGGATGATGCTCCGTAAGACAAAGGTTCCAATGAAGGAAGTAGAATTAATTAAAAATTAGATGATATCATAACTTCCCCTTATCCCTTAGGATGAGGGGTTATTTGTATTTTTATGTCATATTATCAGCGTTGAATGCCGAAGCTTATAGAAAATTATATTTTTATGCAACCTAAACACTTCTTTTCCTACTTTATAAGTGAATGCTTAATCAAATCGAACGGAAGTGATGGAGTGGAAGATAGTGAAATCATACAATTGTATTTTGCACGTAATGAAAGGGCAGTAGAAGAAACATCGAAAAAATATAGAAATTATTGTACTCGGATCGCTCATAACATTTTGTCTAATGCTGAAGATTCGGAAGAATGTGTTAACGATACCTTTCTTGGTGCATGGGAAGCAATACCGCCGAAGTCTCCTGCAAAGCTGTCCTCTTTTCTGGGGAGAATCACACGAAATATTGCTTTGAACAAATACGATTATTACATGGCTAAAAAACGGAATAAAAAATTCGATACGATTCTTAATGAATTAAACGATTGTTTATCCTCTTCAGACAACGTTGAAACCCAATACGAGGAAGCACAAATAGCCGAATCTATAAGCAAATTTCTACACAACATTAAGGAAGATCAACGGAATGTTTTTTTGAGGCGTTACTGGTATTCTGATTCTTTGGCCGATATTGCCGCACGCTTCTCAATCAGTGAAAGTAAAACCAAATCAATTCTTTTCAGAACACGCAAAAAACTCCAAATATATCTTCAGAAAGAGGGTTATTTCCTTTGAATAATAAAGAGCTCTTCAAAACAATCGGTTACATAGACGAAAATCTGATAGAAAAAGCCAACTCCGCGAGACGCACTAATAAAAAAGCTTATGTAAAGTGGGGCTCACTCGCAGCTTGTGCTGCATTGGTGTTAGGTGTGGCCGTTTATAAATTTCCGCAGACTCCGTTGCCTAATTCACCACAAATATCACAGCAGACACCAGTCTCGTCTCCCACAGGGGTTCGCAAAATTCTGAATTACAATGGATACCGTTATGCATTCGTAGCAGATGGCGCTCAGTTTAAGTTCACAGGTATGGAGCCTGACAAATCGCTTGGTGCATTAGAGTTTGATCTCAACCAAGAGCCCGGAAAGAATGACGGGGATAAGAATGCGGAAAAAGATTATGCCGCTACGTTCGCTATGGGTGGAAAGCTGTATGAAATCCCAACATACCCATCCCATTTTCGTATTGCAGTTAAGGATGAGCAATATTATTATCTAGCTGAAATTGTGGCGAAGGTAGACGATTCTGCAATGAGCGCGAAGGAGTATCTAGATCTGGCTAATCTGAAGGAGCATGCAAAAGATATCTATATTCTGAATCATGTGGGGAATGACGTGCAAAAGACTATCACTGATCATCCTATTGTTGAGTCCATTATCGAAGGTTTGTACAGCGCAAAAAAAACAGAGCTAAGCATTAAGGAATATGAAGCTCTTGCAGCGGCGCAATCCCAAGGAAAATCATATCAATTACAGTTCAACCTCAAAGACGGGACTTATATCGCCATGTATATCATTCCCGAATTAAAGGTGGTGTCTATGGGTGATGCTTATTATTATTTGCCTGATGCCTTTTTTGATCAAACCAGCGACCTCTTTTCAGGGCTGACACAAGAAGTGCTACCGCTTTACTGAGAAGGCGGAGATAAGAGATCCTTAAAAACTGTACATTGCAGGTTATCTAATATCTCGCATATAATGATCTAAATGATAATCGTTATCATTTAATAGAAGAGAAAAGGTGATCTGCTCATGATAAAACATAATATTGGGATTACGGAGTGCAGCTTACCTGCTGAGTGTATAACAGAATGACAAGTTCATCTATTCATAACATCTATAACGGGTATTTCGATGCTTTGTTTGAGGCTCCGTCTATGAGGGGCACTACAGAGAGGAAACATTTTGCACAATCCAGTACACAAGGATACGTCGATAGAGTGATCACACCCTCCGGGATCGAAATTGTTGATAGTGATTACCGTTTTGCTGATGATCGCCTAGTTCGGGTTCAATCCGAAGCGGCGATGATTGAGTTAAGCTTTTGTCTGCAGGGAAGCGGGGAAGTTCATGTAACAGATACCAGCCATGAGTTAATGCCCGATAGTTGTTCATTGCAGTTCATGCAGGATTTCCAAGCGGAATTTCACTATCGCAGTGCTGAACCTATCCGTTTATTGTCCATAGGTGTACCGGTTACACTATTCGATTCATGGATGGCGGATCAAGGCTCTTCACATGCTCGCAGCTTATCCGGGCTGTTAGATTCACGTGCTTTTCGAATGTTCCGTATGCCTATTCTTCCAGAAACCACCCGATTATTGGTGCAATTGAGAGACTGTCCATATCATACCTCCATGCGCCGGTTGTACGTAGAGGGGAAGGCATTAGAACTCCTATCTGTATATTTTGACGTTTTTCTTTTTGAGCAGAAACATACTAAACGGAGTTTGCATTTATCACGTAGTGACCGAGAAAACATTCGAAAAGCCAGGGATATCATCCTTGACCACATGGCAAACCCACCTTCGCTAATCGAATTGTCCAAGCTGGCAGGCATTAACGAATACAAATTAAAAGTTGGTTTTAAGGAAGAGTACGGAACAACTGTATTTGCATATTTACGGAACAAACGTTTAGAAAAAGCATGGGAAATCATAAGTACCGGGGAGATTAGTGTCAGCCAAACAGCGACGATGGTAGGTTACAACAACTTTAGTCATTTTGCCGAAGCTTTTCGGAAGCAGTATGGAATTAATCCTTCAGAAGTAATTAAAAAACGATAAAAATTAAATAAATATCCGCCAAACCGTTATTCAATCCCTCTGCCGGTAGTTCTGTCCTATCAGCAGAGTGTATGATCGGACTTGCTAGAAGTGAGAATGATTATCAGTAGATTGGAGAGGGTTGGAAAAAATGTTCAGTTTAAAACAGATCTCTTTTGTGGGAATCGCCTTAATCATGATGGTGATGCTGTACGGGTGTGGGAATTCAGGTCAGGAGGCTAAAGTAGAAAATTCTCAACCTGCGGTAAATTCAGAACCCGTCGCTACTAATTCGACCGAAACACGTACCCTCAAGGATGCTAAAGGGGATATTGTAATACCGGTGAACCCGGTTAGAATTGCCGATGTATCCGGCTCAACGGAAGAACTTCTGGTGCTTGGATATAAACCTGTTATTACTGGGAATACAGATATGGCTAATTCATTAGAAATCACTCCTATTCTCAAAAAAGAACTGCCTGATGTAACTCCCGCTGGATGGTTTCAGACGGAAGTCAACTTAGAAGCGATCATTGCAGCAAGCCCTGATTTGATACTGGCAGGACCTACCCAAGAAAAAATCTATGATCAACTAAATATGATTGCTCCAACAGTGAGGGTGCCTTATGGTTTTAACGCTTTTAGAGAGCGATTTGCATTTGTTGCGGAGGTGCTTGATAAGAAAGCGGAAATGGAAACGTGGCTGAAGGCCTATGATCAACGTGCTCTACTACTACATGATCAAATCACTGAGATAACCAAGGAAGAGACGTTTGCGGTAATCGAAGCTACAGAGAAAGAAATACGCATCTATTCCCGCACAGGTATTGCGGATATGATTTTTAATGATCTAGGATTACCCATCGCGCCAGGTACACCGGAGCCAGATCCATGGGGAGGGAAAGTGACAAGTCTAGAAGCACTGTCCACCTTTAATCCAGACCATATCATTTTATTATCCGATAATGACCAGAATGTTCTTGACCAAAGCAAGGTCTGGAGCAATCTGAAAGCTGTAAAATCGAATAATATATATCGTATAACAAGCAGACAAAATTATAATGAGGCTTTCTTTGCTTTAGGAAAAGAAGCATTGTTGGAGCAAATAGCCGAACAAATCAAGGAACATATCAAACAGTAAAGGATAATTTAATCTTTTCTCGAATATTCTCTGAGTTGCAATGATTATTATTTGAAGGGATGATTAAATTGAAGCAAGGGATATTAGTTTTTCTAAATGGAACTTCAAGTTCCGGAAAGACCTCCATATCGACTGAACTGATAAAACAGAAAGAGATTCCTTTTTATCATTTATCAATTGATGATTTTTTTAATAATTACAATGATTTTATTAATAATAAATTTCCAGATGAACCTACAAGAGAAATAGATCATCAAGTCGTTTCCCAAATATTGGATGATTCCATATTCTCAGTGTACCATTCGACAATTAAATTGTTATCAGAATTTGGTTTTAATGTAATAGTAGATACCGTAATCGACAACGATAAGAGGTTTAATGTGTTTCTTGATCAATTTTTCGATCACCCTACGTTATTTATAGGTGTAATATGCTCGAAAGAAGAACTCATAAGAAGAGAGCAAACAAGAGGAGATAGAATGATTGGACTAGCAGCTTCACAGTTTAGCAAAGTATATTGCTTTGAAGAATATGACCTCGAAGTAAATACGGAAGAGATGAATTCATTAGAATGTGCTGAAAAGATATTAAGTTTTATTAAGTCCAATAAGGAATACTCGGTATTTAAGAAATTAAGTAAAAGAAATGTTAGTGTTTCCTAGATGGTGTATCCAGATAACACCATATTCAAGCCTTGGGGCTATCACCCCTCGGGCTGCCGAGGGATTTCGGGATAAATACGGGATAAATCCCGGCAAGCTTGTGAAACAGTTTGCTTCTACTGTACTGTTGACTTCAAACCAAGAATCGAACCTTTAAAGAATACGGAGATAACAGTTGCAAATAACCCACCAGTCACGACTGGTGGGTTATTACATTTACATATGAAGATAAACGCAAATCCCTCAGAATTTATTCTATCTCTCGACTACTGTTTCTCCTTCAATCAACACAGGTTGATAATAAGTGTTGTTGGGAAGATCCTTTTTTCCTTGTAATTTTTTAATGACCCAATCCGCTGCATCACGGCCCATAGTTTCTTGGGGATGCGTCAAAGTGGTCAGTTTGATGTTCGCATTTTGGGCAATATAGGAGTTGTCCTGGCCAATAATTGATAATTCCTCTGGTATAGAAATGTTCAGCTGTCTGCAAGCATTGACCACTTCCAAACCAACCTCGTCGTTGTAGCAGACAATCGCAGAGAGGGTATCTCTATTTTTATTTAGGAAATCCTTCAAGTTCGTAGCTAAGGTTTGTTTGGTCTCGGTGTTGAACGAAAATATTTGCTCTGGATAGAACCGCAATTTAGCTTCTTCGAGGGCTTTGATATAACCCTTCATTCGATATTTGCCTTGTAAATCATCCATTTTTGCGATAAGTCCAATTTGAGAGTGGCCTTTGGAAATCAATTCTTTTGTTGCCAGATAACTGGACTGCACATCGTCAAGACAAAGGAAGGGGAGCTCTATTTCCTCATAAAAAGCATTAATCATAATGAGTGGAATATCTTGCTCCTTAAACGACAGATAATACGCAATATTGGGATTATACAGATTACTTTTCGTAGGTTCAATAATTAAACCATCTACACCGTAGGACAACATCATTTCGAGAGCTTTTTTTTCTTGCGCAACATCGTTATTGGTACTAGCCAATAATAGAGAATAGTTATCCTCATTCATTCGGCTTTCAATCCCCCGGATAATAGAAGGGAAGATGTAGTCAGAGATATACGTCGTAATTACACCGATCGTCTTCTTATGTGAACTCCCGCCGGTCTTTGTGCGATATTGGTTGCTGACATACGTGCCAGAACCTTTTTCGCTGCGGAGGAATCCTTCGTTGGATAGCTCTAAAATGGCTTTTCTAACAGTCTGTCTGCTAACCTCGTACAAGGACTGCAAGGCAGACTCCGTAGGAATTTGTTCGCCTACATTGTAATCTCCTGAAAGGATCTTGCTTTTTATATCCTCTATAATCACTTGATACTTTGGTTTCATGTAATTCCTCTTTCCATACTTGTTCGCTTTTTGATTCGTTCATTTCGTTAAGTTGTATGTACAAATTATAGCATGACTACGAATTAAATATAAAGGGGCTCTTTTTTTATGAAAAAATGTAAATATTTCGTACCTTTAGATCATCATAAACAAACTAAGTACGGAGTTAAATTATTATCATCTCCATATTTGTATGTATATATAACTATTTTATTGACAAATGTACGTACAAAAATTTATACTAAAGCTGTTAATTAAGAAAGCGAATTCTTTTATATTAAAAAAGCGCTGTCAGAGAGGTGACTAACGTGATATCGAATCGATTAAGCATCGAAGAAGCAATCAATAAGGGAGAAACTTCGCTAGGGATTGAATTTGGATCCACGCGTATTAAAGCAGTACTTATTGATCATAGTTTTCAAACGATCGCTTCTGGAAGTTATGAATGGGAAAATCAATTGAAAGACGGCTTTTGGACGTACAGCCTAGAAGATATTATCAAAGGTCTACAAGATGCTTATCGTGAGATGAAGCAAGAAGTTCAACAAAATTACGGAATCACCCTCCAAACCGTTGGTTCAATCGGGTTTTCTGCAATGATGCATGGATATATGGCTTTTGACGAACAGGATCAATTGCTCGTTCCGTTCCGGACTTGGCGTAATGCAACAACTGGTAAGGCAGCCAAAGAATTGACGGATGTATTTAAATTCAATATCCCGGAACGTTGGAGTATTGCTCATCTTTATCAGGCGATCTTAAACAAAGAAGAACATGTGCCGGAGATTCGGTTTGTTACGACGTTGGCAGGATACATTCATTGGTTATTGACCGGCAACAAAGCACTTGGTGTTGGGGATGCTTCAGGTATGTTCCCGATTGATGAATCCATAGGGAATTATAATGAATCCATGATACAACAGTTTGATGAGCTTATTGCTGGCAAAGGTTATTCGCTGAAGACCAGCGATCTTCTTCCTAAGGTGTATGTTGCCGGTGAGCAAGCGGGTCTATTAACCGAAGCAGGAGCCAAAATTCTGGATCCATCATTGCAATTACAAGCTGGGATTCCGCTTAGCCCTCCAGAAGGGGATGCGGGAACCGGTATGGTTGCTACCAATAGTGTAAGAAAACGTACCGGGAATGTCTCCGTAGGAACCTCTGTTTTTGCCATGATCGTATTGGAACAAGAACTTTCTAAGGTTTATCCGGAAATTGATATGGTGACTACACCAGACGGAAGTCCGGTAGGTATGGTTCATGCTAATAACTGTTCAAGTGACCTTAACGCCTGGCTCGGATTATTCCGTGAGTTCTATGAAGCAATGGGGCAAAACGTAGAAGCTGATAAATTGTACAGCGTATTGCTGAATAAGGCTTTGGAAGCAGACGCAGATGCGGGTGGATTGCTCAGTTACGGTTATTTCTCGGGTGAGAACATTACGGGGTTAGAAGAAGGCCGTCCGCTATTTGTACGTTCGCCTGAGAGCAAATTTAATCTGGCTAACTTTATGCGTGCACATTTGTTCAGCGCCTTTGGTGCTTTGAAAATTGGAATGGACATTTTGACGAAAGAAGAGAATGTAGCCATAGATAGTATTTTAGGACACGGCGGTATATTTAAGACTCCGGTTGTTGGCCAAAAAATGATGGCAGCTTCACTGAATGTTCCTGTTTCCGTAATGTCAACTGCTGGAGAAGGCGGCGCATGGGGAATGGCTATTCTTGCCTCCTACATGATGAACAAAAATCAGGAAGAAAGCTTGGAAGACTTCCTCGATCAAAAAGTGTTCAAAGATGTAAAGGGAGAAGAAATTCATCCCGATGCAACCGACATTAAAGGCTTTGAAACCTTTATCGAACGTTATAAAAAAGGTTTGGCGATTGAGCAATCCGCTGTTGATAATTTAGTCTGAAAATGGAGGGACCAAGATGTTAGAACAACTTAAAGAAGAGGTTTTTCAAGCCAATCTGGAATTGCCGAAACATGGACTTATCAAGTATACATGGGGAAATGTGAGTGCAATTGATCGCGAAAGTGGATTATTCGTAATCAAACCTAGTGGTGTAGATTATGAAACAATGAAAGCCAGCGATATGGTAGTTGTTGATCTGGATGGCAATGTGGTTGAAGGGGAGATGAGACCTTCCTCCGATACACCTACTCACGCAGTACTTTATAAACATTACTCCGAAATTGGCGGAATCGTGCATACACATTCCACTTGGGCAACTATTTGGGCACAAGCAGGACTTGACGTTCCTGTAATGGGAACTACGCACGCTGATACATTCTATGGCTCCATTCCTTGTGCGCGTTTCTTGACGCAAGAGGAAATCGATCGGGGTTACGAAGCGGAAACAGGTAATGTAATCATCGAAACCTTTGAACAACGCGGGATAGATATTATGGCGGTTCCCGGTGTTTTGCTTAAAGGCCACGGACCCTTTACTTGGGGGAAAAATGCAAAATCCGCTGTAATGAACAGCGTAGTGTTGGATGAAGTATCAAAAATGAATTTATTTGCTAGAGAGTTGAACCATTTTGCGGAAGAATTGCCACAACGTATTCTAGATAAACATTACTTGCGCAAACATGGGAAAGACGCTTATTACGGTCAAAAATAATCAAACTACAAAATGATGAAAAGAGGATGAATATGTCAACAGCAGTAGCAAAAGAATTTTGGTTTGTCGTAGGTTCGCAACATCTTTATGGGGAAGAAGCATTGGCTGAAGTTAAAGCGCACGCACAGACGATGACAGATGCTTTGAATAAAAGCGGAGTTTTGCCTTACCCACTAGTATTGCAGGATTTGGCTGTCAGCGCAGATAAAATCACCAACATTATGAAAGAAGTTAACTACCGTGACGAAGTTGCCGGTGTCATCACTTGGATGCATACTTTCTCACCTGCAAAAATGTGGATCCGCGGAACAAAAATGCTGCAAAAACCTTTGCTTCATCTAGCTACGCAATATAATGAAAGTATTCCATGGGCAACAATAGATATGGACTTCATGAATCTAAACCAAGCAGCTCATGGTGACCGTGAATATGGTTTTATTAACGCCCGTTTGAACAAACAAAACAAAGTGGTTGTAGGCTATTGGGAACGCCCTGAAGTTCAAAAGCAAATTGCAGAATGGATGGACGTAGCCGTTGCTTATAACGAAAGCTTCAATATCAAAGTTGCTCGTTTTGGTGACAACATGCGTAACGTTGGTGTAACTGAAGGAGATAAAGTTGAAGCCCAAATTCAATTTGGCTGGACGGTTGACTACTTTGGTATTGGTGACCTGGTTCAAGTCATTAATGAAGTTAAAGAAGAAGAAATCGATGGTTTGTTTGCTGAATATGCAGAGCTGTATGAATTCGACTATGGCACTAACAGCAAAGAAGCATGGGAAGCTAGCGTAAGAGTTCAAGCAAGCTATGAAATTGCTATCAAACGTTTCCTTGATCAAGGTGGCTACAATGCCTTCACCTCAAACTTCGAAGATTTACATGGAATGAAACAACTTCCAGGACTTGCTGTTCAACGTTTGATGGCACAAGGATATGGTTTTGCTGGAGAAGGAGACTGGAAGACTGCAGCTCTCGACCGCTTACTTAAAGTGATGAGCCATAACCAATCCACTGGCTTTATGGAAGATTACACCTATGAATTGACGGTTGGACAAGAATCTATTCTTCAATCCCATATGCTTGAAGTAGATCCAACTTTGGCAAGCAACAAACCAAAAATCATCGTGTCTCCACTAGGTATTGGTGGCAAAGACGATCCAGCCCGTTTAGTATTTGACGGTAAAGCAGGAGACGGTGTAGTGGTTTCCATGGCTGACTTCGGTACGCATTACAAACTTTTGATCAACGAAGTGACTGCTTTTGAACCAACTGTTCCAGCTCCAAACCTTCCAGTAGCTCGTGTGCTTTGGAATGTTAAACCAAACTTCCAAGACGGGGTAAAAGCTTGGATCGAAAATGGTGGCGGTCACCACACCGTTGTTTCTTTAACTCTTACAACAGACCAAATTATTGCTTACGCAAAACTTGTTAACTTGGAATATGTAGTAATTAAATAATAGCAAAGCTTTATTACGATTAATAGGACTCCATTCCTCGACCTTTTCGAGGAATGGAGTCCTATTGTTTTGTTCGATATACTTCAATAAATGCGATAGTTTCCACTTAGGGCTAGTAAACTAAAGAAGTACAGACAGTTATCATAATAACGACGTTGTCCAGTTCGCAAAGGTGTATCCCAAAACAAACGGACAAAATGCTCTGCCTCCGGGCCATCCGAAGCAAGCGAAGCCATGGCATTGGTCGCCAAAAGGCCTACTGGATGCAGCGCCGGTTCGTCGAATGCCTGTCCCTCAATGGTGTACCGCCGGTAATTGGAAACTTCGATATTCCTAAAAAAAGCTTGAATTCGGTTACATTGATTGACCTGCCAGCTGTCCTTTTGGAACCATACCCAGTCCAGACCGATATTAGCCGCAACCCGGTAAGCATCACTGAAAAAATGGCTGAAATCACCATGAGGCTGGGGTTCTGCCGGGGTGCCGTTAAAATTGGCATATTCGGGAGCGAGACCAGTTATAGGATGGCATGTAGTGTGTAGATATGTGCGGCTGGCTTCCGCCGCTTCTCGCCAAAATATATGGTCACCTTCATCAGCCCACAAAGCGAACAAATCATAGAAATGGGGGAGATGGTAAGATGGATCACTGAAGGTGGATTCCGGTACGAATTTAATCAGTTTCGTTTCCGCGTCCCACATTGAGTCACCAGCGCCTGTTTCAGTTTTATGTACACAAGCACGCAATATTATTCGAGCCTGCTCGGAATAATTATAAGGTGCCGGACCGTTCCCCCAACGTTTTGAGGCAAAAAACAAAGCCATGGCGAAAAACTCTTCCCCGTCCGGTGCGGGTCCTTGTGAAATTCTTGTACCGTCAGGCTTGCAGTGCCAAGCAAAGTAATCGGCATAACGGCCTTCTTTGTGCTGCATAAACGTCTTAGAGAAGTTCCATAAACGATCAAACTCATCTTTTTTATTCATTTGAACAGCCATCATCATCCCGTAGGACATTCCTTCAGACCTAACATCCAGATTACCTGTATCCAGAATATAGCTTTTATCCTCGTCCAGCGGATAGTAGATTCGTACGTTCGGATCTCCGTAAAACAAATCACTCCAAGTTTCTTCGAGTTTAGCGTTGATTTCATCTTCAGAAAAGCCAAACTCCTTAAATAAATTGCGATATTTCCCCGTATAAAAAGCACCTTGTTGTGTCATTGGCATGATATTTCCCCTCCTGTGCACTCCAGCATGCACTCCATTTCAATAAAAACTAAGGATGGATGGTTTGAATGGTGCCATCATCGTTGTATTTCAGCTCCGTATATTTTACAGATCGCTTGTTGTCAGCACCACCAGATAAAGAACTATCATGATAAAATAAATACCACTTCTCTTTAAACTGAACAATAGAATGGTGTGTTGTCCAGCCCAGGACGGGTGTAAGTATTTTTCCTTGATATACAAAAGGCCCAAGCGGATCTTTACTGATAGCGTATACAATATTATGGGTAGTTCCCGTGGAATAAGAAAGATAATAATAACCGTTATATTTATGAACCCATGGACCTTCAAAATATCTTCTCTCTTCATCTCCAGCAAGAATCGCATTTCCGTTCGTATCGATGATGGATATTTCTCTAGGCGCACCTTCAAAGCTCAGCATGTCCTCGCTCAGCTCCGCTACGATAGGTCCAAGAGCTGGTGCCGTTTCAGCCGGTCCCTCGGCATTCGCAACAAATGAGCCGGTTTGCCATTTTTCAAGTTGACCGCCCCAAAGACCCCCAAAGTATATATATGATTTGCCATTATCATCAACGAAAACAGCGGGATCAATGCTATAACTGCCGGGAATGTAGTTCGGTTCAGGTGTAAAGGGTCCGGAAGGTGAAGTTGAGGTGGCAACCCCGATTCGGAAAATATCATCATGGTCTCGGGCTGGGAAAAACAAATAGTAGGTATTGTTTTTGTATGCTGCATCCGGAGCCCACATTTGCTGTTTAGCCCATGAAACATCCTTCACATGAAGTACTTCACCGTGGTCGATACAAGGGGAGCCATCTCCATCAATAGACAGAACATGGTAATCCTCCATATTATATTGATCACCGTTGTCATTAGAGATCATATCGTGATCCAGGTCATGAGAGGGATAAATATAAATCTTGCCTTCAAATACATGAGCAGAAGGATCCGCAGTATAAATATGAGTTACGAGAGGTTCATTGGGTTGCACTGGCTTTGTCAAGTCATTTCCTCCTATAAAGTTAATCGCTTACAAAGTTAATGGTATAAGAACTTTAGGACTCTGTATATATAGCAACTATAGTTTATACCCCACAAAGTTTAGATGTTGCTTCTTGACCTTGCAGACCCTTTCCCATTTATGCTGCCTCGCAATATTTTCTCTAGATAATCTGGTACAATAGAAATCTCCAAGCTTTGACCTTACAAATACATTGAGGTGGGATTAACATAAGGGAATATAAATCATAATTTTACACAAGAATGAATGTTAGAGCGAAAGTCACCAAGTATTCTACATTATATTTATTAAAAGATGAGGTCAGCTTAATGCAAAAAATTCAAAATTCTAGAATCTACTTTATAGGTATACATGTGCTTTTGTTAATCTTATTGTTCACCTCTTTGTATGCTTATTCCCCCTGGATTCGCATTAAAGTAAAGGAAATTATCATGCCTGCGGATAAAGTATATACAATCGCTCACCGTGGTGCTTCAGGATATGCTCCTGAGAATACAATACCTGCATTCGAACTAGCTATTGATATGAAGACCGATTATATCGAGTTAGACATTCAGTTAACAAAAGATCATGTTCCTGTTGTTATTCATGATGGGACCGTAAATCGCACCACGAATGCTAAAGGGTATGTAAAGGATTTTACTTTAGAGCAGATCTCAAAATTAGACGCGGGATCATGGTTTAATGAACAATATCCCATGTTCGCTAGAGATAAATATGTAGATTTACGTATTCCGACACTAAAAGAGGTATTTGAAAGGTTCGGAAAAGAAGTGGACTATATGATTGAGATTAAAGATCCCACGTCGAATTCGAACATCGAGGCATTGTTAAATGAAGAAATCTTAAATTATGATCTGTCGGCTCATGTTGCTATACATTCATTTAGTGAAGCGAGTTTACGTAGATTCCATTCCATAAATCCAGCAGTCCCTCTTTATCAAATTGTATGGTATGATTTTCCTGTTTATAAAATATCAGAATCCTATGTGAATAGATTAAAAACTTATGCGGTAGGCATAAGTCCTAACTTTCAAAAAATAAATGCGGCATATGTCGCGCAGGCAAAAAATTCAGGGCTAAAGGTGTTTCCATATACTGTGAATTATCAAGTGAATATGGATAAAGCCGTAATTTGGGGTGTAGATGGTGTACATACAAATTTCCCTGACCGCTTTAGCGAAGTAATTAAGAATAATAAAAGGTAAAGGGATGTGAAATCACCCTTTTCTGGACATAAATAAAGCTGCCGAGACTTTCTCGACAGCCGAAGAACCTTTATCCGAAGGTTCTTTTTTTACGGAAAAATAAAATATTTTTGATTCTTCGTATTACTGAAGAAGTCTTTTCTCGTGAAATTGTAGATGAAGCTCCCGTACTTGTTCTGCAAGATCCGGTACAGGGCCATCTACGAACGCATCGTGAATAACCTCTTGAATCCTTAAATTACGGACGGGTGATGCTGCAATTCCCATATCATTTAACCACGCCGATAATTGCTTCGAGGAACTGGCATATACAATTCGTCCTAAACGAACCCAACCGTGTGCCGCTGCACACATAGGGCAATGTTCTCCGGAGGTATACACTGTTGCCTGCTTACGTTCTTCCAGTGTCATATTCTGAGCTGCCCAGCGGGCTAAAGCGAATTCGGGATGCTGAGTATGGTCACCGCTACCTACATGGTTGCGGTCTTCCGCCAGCACTTCTCCACTTGCTGATACAAGGACTGAACCAAAGGGTTCGTCCCCAGCTTCTAGTGCAATTCGGGCAAGTTCAATACAACGCTTGAGATGTTTGATATCCGTGTCGTTTATCATGATAGTAGAACCTCCTGGATTTTAATTTATAGATAAGTTTCATGAATAGTAGGCCTGAGCCTGTTTGTTCACCACATTCTTCTATGTTAGCATGTAAAGTATTCGATGAAAAATATATCATGCAATATCAAGCTAGGGAGGATATATAAAAATGAAGCACCCATTTGTATTGAACGCCGTATGGAACGGTGGCCGTAACAGTGACGGAACTATTGAAGCTGGACAGCTTAAGACTCAAATCTCCATTCCGAAGGAAATGGGAGGACCCGGAGTAGGAACGAATCCGGATGAGATGCTTTTGGGAGCAGCAGCAACCTGTTATCTCATTACACTTGCAGCAATGCTGGAGCGGGCAGGGCTTACGACTTCAGAGCTGACGTTAACCTCAGAGGCGACGGTCGATGTAACGAATAACATTTTTACATATGAAGCCATCAAACATTCACCCCTAATCACCCTTACCAAAGATGCGTCACAGGACGATATCGATAAAACCATCCGTATTGCCCATAAAGCAGAAGGCTCCTGCATGATCTCCAGAGCCGTTGCAGGAAATGTAGAAATCACGACAGAGCCAACGGTGCTGACTGCAAGCCTATAAAATTGAGTCCTAGGTAATCAGAGAGGAGACGTTAACTTTGAATGTTGAGTTATATAAGGATTTGATCAAGGATGATCGCGGAAATTATTACGTAGCTGTACAAAAAGAGGGCAATGAGCTGACTTTGGTAAACGCAATGCTAGAGCGGTCTTACCAAGAGCTGTGGGAGTTTAATGAAGCTTTCAAAAAGAAGTACGCGGAATACGAGCATCAGTTCATCGGCAAAATGATTATGGATAAGCTGCGGCACGATGTTGTTTTTGCCTCCAAAGAAGACGGCCATGGCCGAATGTATGATCTGGCCGCGGTTGCAGTTGATTACAAGCTTATTTTTATCGATATGATCGAATTTTACCGAAACCCTCGAGTAGGACTTAATCATGACAAGAACATCCATTAAGCTTAGTGTATTAGATCTCGTACCTGTTTTTAATACGGTGGATGCTATTACCGCATTGGGACAAGCAGTGAAGCTGGCTCAGACAGCAGAAAGACTGGGATATTCTCGTTATTGGGTTGCTGAACATCATGATATGCCGGGATTAGCATGTACCTCTACGGAGGTGCTTTTATCGCATATTGGAGCGAAAACAGCACACATTCGCCTTGGCTCAGGGGCTTTATTGCTGCCACATTATAAGCCGCTAAAGGTGGTGGAAGCATTTCATTTGCTGGCCAGTTTGTACCCGGGACGCATCGACCTTGGATTAGGCAGAGCTCCCGGCGGTACTGCTGAAGTAAGTTTAGCACTGAGTGGAAATTTTCTCGAAAATGTTTGGAAAATGCCAGAACTGCTTAAAGGCGTCACTGAATTATTACAGGGCAACTATTCCTATGAAGGACGTTCAATAACCGCCCGGCCGGTCCCACCCGTATCTCCAGAGCTATGGCTGCTGGGTACAAACAAGAAAAGCGCGGCATATGCTGCCGAGTTTGGAGCAGGTTATGTGTTCGGCCAGTTCATGAGCGATGTAGCAGGGGAGGAGGTTTTGCAAGCTTACCGTGAAACATTTACTCCTTCTTCACTTTCTCCTGAACCGCGGGCCATGGTTGCTGTTGGCGTCATTTGCGCCGAGACTGAGGAAGAGGCAGAGCGATTGGCCTCATCTGGTACGGCATTATTCCAACAAGAAGGTTCTGCCGAAGCGAAGTCTGAGCCCTTGGAACGCAAGCTGCTGGTAGGTACTCCGGAAAGTGTTAAAGGTAAGTTGGAACGGTTATCTCTTTTGTATGGAGTTAATGAATTCATTATCGTTACCATGATTCCAGATTATGAGAAACGATTGCATTCGTTCGAACTGCTTGCCCAAGCGTGCTGGAGTTCTTAATAAAGGAGGTCCATATGTATGAAGTCTCATACCTCTGATCAAATTAAAATCCCACCAGGATTTTGGGCTGGATTAAGTCAATTAGGGATAACTGCACAAGATGTAGCCAGCAAAGCAAATCTTCCACTTAGCCATCTCAGAGAGTCAGAAGTCACCACTGCTCAATATTTCGCAGTCTGGCAGGCATATAACGATCTCATTGGGGATACTGCCGAAGGAATCATTAAGCTTGCAACCGTCTTTGAAACCACACAATATCCGCCGACGGTTTTAGCAACATACCATGCTAAGGACTATCGCGATGCTCTTAACCGAATGGTACGATACAAACAAATGTGCCCTCCTGAAAGCTTGCGTATTACCGAGGAAGGCGAGCTATGTACAATCGAATTGGAATGGCAGCATCCCGGGCATTCTGGTCCACCGCTGCTGCTCGGCCTCACTTTGGCATTTCTTCTAGAACTCGGACGGCGAGGCACAGGTCTACCTTTGACAGCACAGCTTGTCGAGTTTTCACAGCCTATAGGAAATGTAAAGATTCTTGAAGCTTATTTCGGCTGCCGAATTCAGATAGATGCTCAATATAATCGTTTGACGTTGCGTCGAAATGATTTGAATCATCCTTTTATCTCGTACAACGAAGAGCTGCTGGAGATTCTGACTCCCGTTTTGGACCGGACGCTTGCTGAACAGAAGGGCACACGCTCTATAACCGAGAGGGTCAAATGGATCATGAAACGCAGCTTCAGCGGAGGACGCCCTGACATTCAAGCTGTTGCGAAGGTATTAAGTATGAGTGACCGTACCTTGCAACGCAGGCTTACTGAAGAAAACACAAGCTTCAAGCAATTGCTGACACAAGCTAGACATGAGCAAGCACGAGAGTATCTGGCAGATCCTTCGCTTGATATTAAAGAAGTGGCTTTCTTGATTGGATATGAAGACCAGAACTCGTTCTACCGTGCCTTTCGTCTTTGGGAAGGTGATACTCCTTCAAATTGGCGTAATGAACATTTAGGTTTAAACACGATACCCTCTTCATAAAGACAGTATTTTCAGAGTTTTATCATTGGCGTGTTAAACAAGAACTTTGGCGCAATCCGCTAGTTACTGAACAACCCCGGTACGATAATATAATCCTAGCCGGCACACAGGACTGTTCTTAAAATGACAACTACTCAGCACGCCGGGATAAAAGGAGAAATGTAATATGGATATGGGATTAAATAATAAAACAGCTTTAATTACAGGATCAACAAAAGGTATTGGTAAAGCAATCGCCATTGAACTCGCTAAAGAAGGAGTTAATGTACTAATTAATGGACGGAATTATGATCAGGTAGAACAGACTGTAAATGAAATAAAGTCGAATTTCCCGGCTACCTCTCCACAAAATGCTACAGCGGATATTGTGGATATTGCGCAAAGAGAAGCCTTATTCGAAAAATACCCTAATATAGATGTTTTAGTTAATAATATGGGTATCTATGAAATTATGAAATATGAGGACGTTGACGACGAAATATTTGAAAAATACATCCGTACTAATGTCCTTGCTGCGAATGGATTAACAAAATTCTATTTACCTAAAATGTTACAAAAAGATTATGGCCGAATTCTCTTTATTGCTAGTGAAGAAGCCATTATGCCTTCAGGCCAAATGCCTCAATATGCAATGACCAAATCAATGTTATTATCATTGTCAAAAAGCTTATCTAAGTTAACGATAGGAACTGAAGTTACAGTCAATACGATCATGCCAGGACCAACACTATCTGAAAATGTGCATCAAATTATTGATGGGATATACTCCAATGAGGATATGACTTTTTCAGAAAAAGAAAGAAAATTCATGACTACAAATCTTCCTCAATCTGAAATACAACGATTTATTAAACCTTTTGAAATAGGCAGACTAGCAGCATTTGTATGCAGTCCTTATGCCTCTGCATTTAAAGGTTCTCCAATTCGCATGGATGGGGGAATGGTGCCGACTATTTTTTAAGCGTACTCTAAAAGGATATAGATAACGATACAAAAAAGCCACTCCTTATGAAGTGCTCCCTGTCAAGTGGACAGTGTAAAAAACAAAAATAGTTAGTTTAGATACCTCAGTTCGTATTGCCAGAACTGAGGTATCTTCGTTATGCAGCTCGTCGGTATTCGCTAGGTGACAAGCCATCCAAACACTCTGTGTAGCGGTAATTATTGTAGTAGTGAATATATTTGCTAACCTCTGTAAGGACATCATCATAGGTGTCATACTTTGTAAGATAATAGCTTTCTGACTTGTATGTACCCCAAAAACGCTCAATAGGTTGGTTGTCCAAACACCGACTCACACGAGACATGCTTTTCTTAAATCCGTATTTTATATGAAGTCGGTTGTACTCATGAGACGTGTACTGGAAGCCTCTGTCGCTTTGTAAAAGAGGGGATACGCCAGGATTCTTTGCGTAAGCCCTCTTCAGCGTATCCATCACGAGTTTATTGTTGTTGGAATGGCTTAATACCCATGAGACAATAGAATTATCATATACATCAATAATGGCGCTCAAATAGGCCTTTCGTCCATTCCCATACTTTAGTTCTGTCACATCTGTACACCATTTTAAATTAGGAGAGTTGGCATCAAAGTTACGGTTCATTACATTTTCTGCTACATGGATCTCCGTAGCTTTCATATAACTCGCTCGTTTTCTGCGAATGACGGCTTTAAGCCCAAGAGCACACATAATTCGGTAATAACGCTTTTTGTTGTACTGCTTTTTGAGCTTTCGGTTTAATTGCGTGCGCATTTGACGGTAGCCAAGAATCCCTTTTCGCTTGTCATATCGTAGCTTTACTTCTTTCGCTAACGCACGGGTTTCAAGTTCTATGCAAGAGGGTTTCCATTTTAACCACTTGTAATAGGCAGATCGAGCAACCCCAGCTAACGCACACAACTTCGTAATTGCGTGACCTTTTTCTTTGTTCAGTTCTTGAATCGCTTGATACAAGTTTACTTGTCGAACGAGGGTTAGCGTGTATTTCGTCGCTTGATCTCCGCCAACTTTTTTGCGAAGTCATTCTCCATCTCTAGGTATTCATTTCGCGCTTCTAGCTCTTTAATCCGTAGCTTAAGACGTTCATGCTCCTCTAGTTCTTCTACAGGCTTTTTACGGCCTCGATTGTCCTGAAGAGCTTCCTCACGGCCAGCTTGATATTTCCGAACCCATGCGTAAACTTGCTGATAAGATACACCGTACTTTTCAATCGCTTTCTGATAATCCAATCCATTAGCGATGGTATATTGTGCAATTTCAATACGTTCTTCGAAAGTTGTTTTACGTCCTTTGTTCATATGAGATAGTCCTTTTCCTTTATGTGTAGGTTTTAATTCTATCTCATTAGTATACTTGGTAATCCATTTGATCAAAACACTTCTACTTGAAATATGATGCTTGTTTGTCGCCTCTTCAACGGAGAAACGACCAGACAACACTTCTTTAACAGCAGCTAGTTTGAATTCCTTTGAGTATGTTTTCCATGTTCTCGATTCCTTTAACCCGTCCAAACCATCTGCTTTATATTTCCTAATCCATTCTCTAACCGTGTGCGAACTAAGACCTCGTTGTTTTGCCTCATAGTTTGGATTCGACTTGTGCTCAAGGCACAGCCGTACGACATGTAATTTTACTTCTAAAGATGCTGGACTTCTTTTAGACATTAGAAAAACTCCCGTCATTGTAGCAGTAGAAGTTTTTGTTTTTTCTACTGTCTACTATGACGGGAGCATATCATTATGGAGCGGCTTTTTTGCTTGAAAAGTTATCACTGTCCTCTGGTACAACAAAGGATACCAAGGTGCCTTCTCCAGGCTTACTCTGGATCGAGAGACCTTGACCATATAATTGACTTAACCTCCGATGGGTGTTGGCCAGCCCGATGCCACCTTTGCCTTCCATCAATGGCTTCAGCAGTAAAGAGAGTGTTCCGGAATCCATGCCTTGCCCATCATCCTCCACTTCAATCTTTACAGCCTTGTGCAGACGGATAATACGTATTTGAACAGTTCCACCCTGTTGGCGCTTAAGTATACCGTGCTTAACAGCATTTTCTACCAACGGTTGGATGGATAGAGGAGGGAGTAGGATATCAATATTCGGATCTATCTTCCAGACAACAGATATCCTTTCTGCAAATCGAGTCTGTTCAATATACAGATAAGATTCTACCAATTCCAGTTCATGGGAGAGGTTCACGAGCTCTCCGACATTTAAAAAGTCAAAACTGATTCTTAAGAAAGAAGTAAACGCCCCAATGAGCTCCTGCATTTTTTTAGTATCCAAATCACTGAGTGCGGCAATAGAGTTCAACGTATTGAATAAAAAATGTGGTTGTATCTGTGCTTGTAGATATGCTGCTTCTATCCGTACCCGTTCATTGAAGGATAACTTCATTGCAGTTAAAGCCCGAATACGATATTTAAGCTCCACTGCGTCCACAGGTTTTGTGACATAATCATTGGCACCGGACAAAAATCCAGTATAAATATCCTCAGGCTGGCTACGGGCAGTAAGCAATAGAATCGGAAGCTCATATAAGGAGTAGCGAGTACGAACCTTCTGTGTTAATTCGTATCCCGACATCTGTGGCATCATAACATCGCCAATAAGTAAGTCCCAGTTCCTTTTATCCAACAATTCCAATGCTTCATGGGCTGAGTTCACGGTAGTTATGATATAAGGTTCGGTTTCAAGAATACCCTTTAGTACATTCAGATTGACAGGATCATCATCTACCACCAGAATATTTACCTTAATCTCTGTAAAAAGCGGTGGAATTTTTTCAGAGTGATTACTTGGCTGATGTTCGGAAATTCCCCACTCAGTCATCTGTCTATGAATCTCATCTGCCATATACGAAACTGTAGGTTCCGTCTGTCTTATTATCTGTTCGCTGTAAGAATCGGCAAGAGAGAGTGTGAAACTAAAAGTTGAACCTTTACCAAGCTCTGATTGAATGCGTAGGCTGCTTCCATGCAGTTCTACCAGCTGCCGGCATATGCTTAATCCCAGCCCAATTCCACGCCCGTCATTTATTCCGTGAGGGCCTTGCTCATAGGGTAGAAATATCCTTGCCATAGTCTCTTCAGTCATGCCCACTCCGGTATCTGTCACATAGATAAGAACCTGTCCGTCCTGTTCCTCAGCCTTAACAGCTACAAGTCCTGCTTCGGTGTATTTGAGCGCGTTGTGCACCAGATTTAATAAAACCTGCACCAGTCTTTTCTCGTCCGCAAGAACTGGCGGCATAGCTTCCGGGATATCCATAGATAGCTGTACTGGCTTACCTTCAATCATATATTGAAGCATACTAATCACACCGGGAACTACCGATTGAACCGAAATAGGTTCCTGTTGTAAAATAACACGATGCTCCTGAAGACGGACCACATCCAGTAGATCACCAAGCATATGAGACATACGGCGGCTGATTGTAATCAGCAGCTCCATATCTTGACGGCTACTTTCGTAAAGTCTGTCCTTTTCCTTTGTGACAATATTTTGTGCGATATTCATGATTCCGTGAAGCGGTGTGCGCAGCTCATGTGAGGTGTTAGCGAGAAACTGGTCCTTAAGTTTGTCTGCTTTTTTCAGCTGCTCATTCAGTTCCATGTTCTCTTTAGCATTTTGAAAATACTTTTTAAACCAATATGCTGAGAAGCCCACGATGGCTGCGATAATATCCAAAGGATAATAGACAATTGAATAGTGTCCGTTACTATCCCACAAATTCCATAACAAATTAGAAACGATCGCCGCACCTGATAACAGCAGAAAAACAACATCTTTATCATCTTGCTTTTTGAATAATAAGCGCCCTAAGCTATAGAGCAACCAAATGAAGGGAATATACTGGAACACTTGAATGATTCCCAAATGAATGGATGTGCTGACCCAATAAGCTGGGACGGTAAGTATAAAAACAGAATAAAGACCAAGACTCACTACGTATGCACGTAACCCCTTATTGATTTTGGCAACTGAGGTGAATTTTCTAAAAACAAGCAGAATAAAAAGATTTTGCCACAAAAAAGCAAGCAATCGGATCTTTAATGACCAGGTATAATTAATCGGCACTATTGCAAGAAGTAAGTTGTCATTACGGGCTAAAATGATAACAGCTACGGATAATGTCATTAACCCTACAAGAAACAAAGCACGTTCTTTAGGATTAAATAAATAAAGAATGCAGGCATAGAGCCCATGCAATAACAGGATAATTGCTGTTAACAATTGAAAACCTACGGTATAAAAGTATGTACGGTCAACTTTTTCCTGAGAACCAAAATAAACAGGCCCTGCAATCCCCCCCTTATAAGGTAGATCAAAGTTTGCTACACGAATAAGCACATCAATTACTGTTGTGTTTTTTGTGAAATAGGATACTTTATATGAGGTGGTTTTGGGCACATAAGTATCGGCATCAAGAGATATTGTCCCATTATTGAGCAATAGGCTACCGTTAATTTCTACGCTGGATGCAGTATAGATTTGTTTGATCCACAATGCTACAGGCTGCTGAAGGGGTTCTACCAAAATTCGCAGACGGTAAGTACCAAAACCGTACGAAGAAGGGTCATCCGTTCCTATCGCGCGGCTCCAGTCTCCGGGAACTTGAAGCGGGAGGGAAGGTTCTGGTAAAGTTGAAATATCCTTGGACGTTACGAATTGCGAAGGATAGAAGCTCCATTCACCATCCAGCCTGAATAAGTTAGACTGCTCCAGATCCTGGCCGCGTAAATCCAGTACACCATTGTTAATCACAGGTACAGTGTTGGAAACCTTAAATATACTCAACCAAATGCAGCGTAGGCCAAAGAGAATGCTTATAAAAAGTAGAATGATAGCTAATTTGTTTAGAATAGTTTTATTTTTCATGAGAACATTATAGCAAATAATTCTAATCTAGAATCTAAAATGAAGATTATTTACATAAGAAGGAGAAGTAATGAGCAACGGACACTGCGTGGGGTTAGGAGGAATGATCTCCCCATGGAAGAAGCACGATGTAACTCCTTGAACACTTGAGTACTCGAATCCTCGAACACACAGATACTTCAATACTTGATTGGTGCTTTGCTGTTGGGCGTTTGTATTACTTGATGTGCGACTATGCTGTTTGTTTGACGTCTGTGATACCGGATGTGCGACTATGCTGCTTGTTATGCGTTTTGTATTCCCACACTCCCACGCTCTCTCTTCACCATGAGCGATCGGACTCAGTTGCAGCTATTTGGCTGAATTTTGTCTTTTAAGAAGTGTTTCGGACCCCAGAGGCGTTATTCGTTCCAAATATGCGCGATATGAGGGATTTTCGAGCCAATAGCGACTATAGAGTCCGATAGGTTCTCAAATGAGCCGAATTATGGCTAATAGCGACTCTGGAGTCCGATAGACTTCACTCATGCTTCTATTGTCATTTGTCTTAAGCTTGGCTTCTCGTTTATTGGTGAATATGATGTTGAATACCCCGTTGGCACTACCATTCGATGTAATGACTGGAGGTTAACGGTGGATTCTCCTTAATCCTAAAGGGTATATTATTAGATAATTTAATGCAGACAGGAGTGTAGATACGATGATTAAAGGTTTCGGAGGAATATTCTGGAGAACTAAGAATCTTGAAGCTACAAAAAAGTGGTACAGTGAGGTGTTGAAGCTTGACATAGAGAATTGGAATGGGACTGTGATAAAACCTCAAGTGGGAAATGAGACTATCTTTTCTTTCTTTACCGAGGATGATAGTTATTTTCCAACAGAACAACAAGTGATGTTAAATTTCCAAGTGCATGATCTAAACGAGACGATTAAGCATTTTGAACAGATTGGTGTACCTCTTGCAAAGAAAATAGAGATTAGTGAATTTGGAAAGTTTATTTGGATTGAAGACCCAGAAGGTCGACTGATCGAGCTTTGGGAGAAATAAGGAGTTGCACATCTTTGCTATTGAGCTAACAGGTGCGTTAGTTTAATAAAAACTCAGTTCAACATCTAACTGTAAATGAATTAGGGATTAAAGTTGAATTAACTCCTTGGGTAATACTTCTTCAAAGCTTTCAGCTCCTTGGAAGAATTCATTAGCTTCTATCACCTGAGGTGCGGCGCTTGCGTTGCATGCATGGCTAACAGAATACTATTCTCACCCAAATAGGGAGCATACCATCTAGGTGTACTCCCTATTGCATTGAAGGAACTGGAAAATTAGTGCAACATTTCACCTATAACTTAAGTCAATAAAGATGTTATGTAATAAAATCATAAGAGCAGGTGGTAAATTGAATCTTCGTTTAATCACGTTAATATGTTTATTCACATTCGCGTTCTTTATTGCAAATGGACAAGATGCTAAAGCTTTATCCTGTGTCGAGATAGGAAGTCCCAAAGAAGCCAAAGAGGTCTACGGTGGAGCTATTTATGGTGAAGTAAAACAAATAAAGGTTGATTTGAAACAAGAAGGATTTGCGGGGCCAAAAGAGAAAATCAGATATATATTAGTGGATGTTGAACGAAGTTGGAATACTGAAGTTGACTCTCAAATTATTGTGGGAACAGACTACACTTGGGGTTTTGATTTTAAGGAAGGTAATAAATACTTAATATACATTAGCGAAGTGGATGGCGTAACAAGCAGTAGTCCATGCAGTTCAACCATTGAAATGAATAACCTTAACCAAGCAACAGAACTATTCGGTGAAGGACTTCGACCCAAACAGCAAGTACACATAGAATACAAGATGTGGTTAATGTTTCAGCAGGATACTGATTTGTATATCGTAATTGCAATAGTACTAGTAGTGATTTCAGTCATTTACCTGAGAGCAAGAAAGAAAAAGAGCTAAGTGTAATCTTATTGCACTAACGGTTAGGATAGTTCAAATAAAATTAAGAAAAAGATAGCTGAACTAATTACTATTTCATTCATAACATGTGAGGTGCGAGTTGAACTTAGTAGAAATGATCATAAAAAGATTTAACCTTAATGTATTAAGTATAGATAATGTTCCTGAGTCCTTTAGTTCACAAGTATACAAGCTGAATCTTACTAATGGAGAAACGGTGTATGCGAAGATCCCTTATAACAGGGATAAGCTATATCGCGAATATCGTATGCTTGAAATGTTGAGAGAGGTATTACCGGTTCCAAAAGTGTTAGACTTCTGGAGTGGGGATGACTTAATCTCTGGTGCATTACTTTTATCTGAGATTAAAGGTATACCATGTACAGGTGCTATTGACGATGAATTAGCATTTCAAATTGGGTTACTTCACGCAAACCTGCATGAAGTTAAAATGCCGGGATATGGTGTGGAAGGATTAGACGGTTTTCAATTTTCTAATCAGAACAATTGGAGACTTTATATAAGAAATAGCTTTGAAAAATTTATAGAACCTTGCAAGGAAGTCCTTGAGAGAGGACTTTTCGAAAAATGTATTAATTACTTTGAGGGTGCTTTCTCAGTTTTACCTCCTCCTGATGGCCCGTGTGTTGTTCATATGGATTTTCGACAAGGTAATATACTAACAAATAATAATATGGTTGTTGGAATTATTGATTTTGAGAGTGCACGGGGTGGATCCTCTGAAATTGATTTCACAAAAATTAACCGATATGTTTGGGAAGTGAATCCTCAAAGTAGAATTTCGTATAAAAAGGGATATTCAACAATTCGTCCTCTAATGGATTTGGAAACAATACTACCCTTTTATAATTTTTACGATGCTTTTAGTGCTGTTGTCTGGTGTAAAAATAGAGGGATTGAAAAGAACAGGGCGTTCCTAAAGGAAAGTATTTCTGTATTGCAGAAATCCGTAGGTTGTTGAAATTACGGGACACGTTAGTTTGCGAAGGATATTCCTTGTTTTACGGAGGAGATGATAATCTGAAACTATTTATTGATTGGCTAAACCGCAATCGAATACGTCGATGCGAAGCCTGCAACACTGAGCTTAATATTTATTCATATTTCTCCGATGAATCGCAGATTTTGTACTGTGTTGCATGCAATAAGTATTATATTAGGGCGGACAAAAGCTCTCCCATATTTAAGTATGAAGTTTCCGAGGGGCTTTTAAAGATATGGGAAATGGACCCTTATCATAGTTATTATACAGGGATTCCAATTAGCGAAGCATACGAGCCGAAGTGGATTAAATTTCTCCGTAAAATATTAAGATAACAGGAAACGATAGTTAAATAACGAGTTAAGACGACGAGCTACCTGCATTATGGGTAACTTTGTTACGTTAGCGGACATGATAGTGAATAAAGGATAGAATGATAGAGAAGGGCGAAGATTAGATTGGTAGTAGCTGTCGAATTGTAATGTTGCAACGATGAATATAATAGCCCAAGAAGATTTTCGTCCAGCTGGTTGAACTTACTCCAGCTGGTGCAGAAATATTGGGTGCTATCTACGAACAATATCCTGAGTGGAACCAGCATCTAATAACTAAACTTGTACTTGTACCAGAGCAATGGGATAAGATAGCAGACTCTATTGACAATTTCATGCTAACTTTTGAAAAAAACAGAAAATCGAAATGGGGAGTGTGTTTATGGAAAATATATACAACAAATTACATACCGCAGAAATACTGAGCCGTATCGAGAATTTAAGTCCAAATTCTAAACCGCAATGGGGAAAAATGAATGTTGCTCAAATGTTGGCTCACTGTTCTGCATTTCAAGACATCGCAATTGGAAACTCCTTTCCCCCTAGAAATTGGCTAGGAATGCTAATAGGAAGTTTTATAAAATCTATTTTTTATAATGACAAGCCGGTACCACACAATATGTCAACAATTCCGACCATACTTATTTTAGATGACAGAGATTTTGGGAAAGAAAAAGAAATACTGAAACAAAAGATTTTAATTTTTCAAAGTAACGGTCCGGAAAAATGTTCATCCCATCCACATCCTTTTTTCGGAAAATTCACTCCGGAGCAATGGGGTAAAGGGATTTATAAACATCTAGACCATCATTTAAGACAATTTGGTGGTTAGTATTTTTGCGCAATGAACAATAATATATTATTGACATAAAATCCCTATTACTTTATATTGTATCTAATTACATTGCAATCAAATGCGACGAAGAGGACAAGTAAATCCGGAAATGTCGATCAGAGAACTGCCGGTTGGTGCGAGGCAGTGGACACCCGAATCGAACAATCGCCTCAGAGCTGGCTCCCGAAATCATAGTAGGCGGGCCCGGGATTCTGCCGTTACAAAGAAGCATCGTTGTTGGACGATGGCAGAGAGGGTGTATTCACGAATACACTAATCAGGGTGGTAACGCGGAATCTACTCCGTCCCTAATGGGACGGAGTTTTTTGCGTTCATATAAATAAATAAGGAGGAGTAACGATGTTCCAAAAAATCAATGTTTCCGATCGCATACTAAGCCAGGATATGTTTATTGCTGATGAGGTTCAATACAACCTGATTCACCTTATTTGCGAGTCGAAGAGTTCTAGATGCTTAAAAGATTCTGGTGAAACAATGATCTATGCCCAGTCAACGGGACATAACGCATGGCTTTGGAGTTCTAAGGAGATTGCCGAGGATAAGAAGATCGTTCTCTACGAAGAACTTATAGAATTCCTTAAAGGGACAACATTATCGGGAGTATCTGGAGAACCAAAAACAACAGAACGTTTTGCACAGCTGTATTCTCAGGCAAATAATCTTCAATATGAGTCCACGATGACTATAGAATCTTATTTCTGTACAGATCCAAAGAAACCTTTGAACGTAAAGGGCATAATGCAACAAGCAACGAGAAAAAATGTGGCCATTGTAGCAGAATTTTTGGCGGGTTTCTCAGAGGGGGCTTATGGGATTACGGTGAACCCAGAAACTAAAATTCTAGATGCCAAGAGGATGATTGAGACAGGTGACTTGTATTTATGGTTTGTAGACGATAAACCTGTATCGATGGCGTACATTGCACATCGGTCGGCAAGATATTCTAGATTAAATGCGGTATACACACCTCCGTCTTGCCGGAAAAAAGGTTATGCAAGTGCACTAGTAGCAGAGTTATGTTCTGTTCTTTTATCGGAGGATTTAGTGCCCATGCTTTATGCTGATTTAAAGAATCCTGACTCCAATAAGGTTTATCGAAATATTGGTTTTGTGGAAAGCGGAAAGATTGTTGACATCAAGTTCAAATAGGCACGAAAGGGCTACCGCAAGGTAGTCCTTTTTCTATGATCAATATGTTACTTGGCATTACTTTTATACAATTTAACATAGTTTGTAAGTTCAGCTATCGCGAAAAATTGCTTCGTTAATTGAGAATTCAATTTTTGTAAGGCAAGCTGAAAGGATACCTCCACTTTTTTGTAGTTATGTGTTTCTATTTCATTCAAAAGCTGTTTCATATTCTCGATATAATAAACAGTTTTCCTTAAACTGCTGATAAGAATAATTTTTCTTAATTCCGTTAAAGTGAAGACTCTGTAGCCATTATCTTTGTTCCTATTCGAAGAGATTAGCCCTTCTTGTTCCCAATGCCGAATAGCTGATGGATTAACTCCTGCCATTTGTGCAACTTCACCAATCGTCATTGAATCTGTTACAGTTAAATCTTTGTATTTTGATAAATCAACATCCCGAAACATGCGTAAAACTTCCTCTAACCTTTCTTTTTCCACTTGGGTCTTATGTTGCTCTTGATTGATTGCCCAAAGAGCAGACTCCATCTGCTGGCCTTTTATCTTCCTCATCACATCGTACACAACCGGAATTTCATATCCCTGCAATAATGCCCGAATGGTAATAAAAGCTTGCACATGGATGGAAGTGTAACATCTGCGGTTGCTGGCGGTCCTTGGTACATCTGGAATTAAACCTTGATCTTCGTATCTCCTTAAAGTAGTGGTACTCACATTTAATTGCTTAGCTATCAGTGTAGGTGTATATATCTCTTCCATAAACATCATCACCCCAAAACATTAAAGTTGAACCTTCAAGTGCTACAACAATATTAAATCGAATTTAGGTAGATATATCAAGGGAGGTAGAGGGATAAACCGAAAGATTGCATGAATGTTATATGATACTTTTATAGAACACAAAGGAGTGAGTTCATTGAAAAAGATAATACAATTAGCAAACCAATCAGAAATAGAAGTAGGTATGGCAGGACTTCCAGATTGTCCAACCCTCATGTTACCCATCGCTAAAAAATCTGTGTACAATCAGGAAGCAGAAAACTTAAAGCTATGGGGAGTAGATCCCGAATTAGGTAAACATTTTGTTGAAGGATTAGCGGATACGTTTCAAGTGCTTTATTTCGATTATGAAGGTCATCTATTTCAATATCCAGAGGAAAATCTAACAGCAGATCATATTGTGAAGGATCTTCTCCACATTGCGGATGAAATGAATGTTACAAGCTTTAGTTACTACGGTTATTCCTGGCTTGCGTTGATTGGATTGCAAATGGCTACAAGAACAGATCGCTTGGAGAGTTTGGTAATGGGAGGTTTTCCACCCTATAATGGCCCCTATCAAGAAATGAGGGTTGTGACCCATAAAACACATACACAAGCTTTGAGTAACCAAAATGAATCTGTAGAAAGCCCAAC
Organism: Paenibacillus sp. FSL H3-0329; assembly: GCF_037963285.1. Classification (NCBI taxonomy): domain Bacteria; kingdom Bacillati; phylum Bacillota; class Bacilli; order Caryophanales; family Paenibacillaceae; genus Paenibacillus; species Paenibacillus sp. FSL H3-0329. Next base: position 3,416,225 of record NZ_CP150150.1, read on the forward strand.
AGGATCGGAGAATCCAAACGAAATGGATTGGGACAATATAAAGGTTACCATAGATACCCGTGTTACAGCACAATTTGTCTCTCTATACCAGAGCCTCACAGCCTTTGATGATCGCAGTATTCAACATTTGCTTAGTCTCCCTAAACTAGCTTTTGCAGGTGGAAATGATACGATTGTTTACGGTGAAAATTTCGGGAGCGTTACCGTTGACATCGTCGGGTTGTTAAAAAAGAATAAGGAGCAGTTGGCGGATTTAGGCTGGGATGTTGAAATCCTTTCGGGAGCCCAGATGGACCATACAAAAGCTATGCAACCAGCAGTAGTCTTACCACTGATTAAGCCTTGGTTTATGAACGTGTTACTAAAAAATACTGGATTGTAATTGTGGCAGATACAAAAATCCAGTGAATAAGGTATCCCAAAAGAACAATACTTTTTAGGGTAAAAGCTTTAATTTGAAGAGATTAAATAGTAAACGATCTATGATAAAATTCCATATGTAATCGCTTACATTAATATATATGGAAGGAAGTGGTGTTGCGAATCTGCCCCAACAAGGAATTGCTTCGACTACTAGAAATACAGACAAGCAGTATGTAGGTATGTAGTGACAAAAAATTTCAGGAGGTAGATTATGTTTAAATTTAACAAGAAAATCGTGACTGTAATTATGGCAGCTTCAATGAGTTTCAGCTTGTTTGCAGCAACCTCAAGTGCAGCGACAGACTATTGGCAAAATTGGACCGATGGTGGCGGGACAGTAAATGCTACTAATGGATCTGGTGGGAATTACAGTGTTACATGGTCAAATACTGGTAACTTTGTTGTTGGTAAAGGTTGGAATACTGGATCCCCATCTAGAACAATAAACTACAATGCAGGCGTCTGGGCACCATCCGGCAATGGGTATTTAACTCTTTATGGGTGGACGAGAAACTCCCTCATAGAATATTACGTCGTTGATAGCTGGGGCACTTATAGACCTACTGGAACTTATAAAGGTACCGTGACCAGTGATGGAGGCACATATGATATATATACGACTACGAGAACGAACGCCCCTTCTATTGATGGTACGGCAACCTTCACACAGTTTTGGAGTGTAAGACAATCCAAGCGAGCAACGGGAAGCAATGTCGCGATCACTTTTGCCAACCACGTTAATGCTTGGAAAAGTTACGGAATGAATCTGGGCAGCAGTTGGTCTTATCAGGTGTTAGCGACAGAAGGATATCAAAGTAGCGGGAGCTCAAACGTAACAGTATGGTAACTTGAGCATCGGACCAGCTCAGGCATCTCCAGATGATTAAAATAACTATTAATCACTGTCATTGCTAAGGTTGTCGGTCCACAGCCGGCAGCCTTAGATCATTCTAGATCATTCAACAAATGATACTTAACTACATACCAGTGGTTGGAAAGGAGATATATCCATGAGAAAACTATTAATTTCTCTTTTAATAGTAGTTGTTATCAGCGCTTGTTCGCAAGAAAAGCCTGAACAGAAGGATACTTATGTATTAGTCAAAGGCGGGACTTTCATTAACACAAATTCCAACTACAAAAGTACAACTATATCAAATTTCTATATCGGCCAATATGAAGTTACTCAGAAAGAGTGGGTTGAAATAATGGGAAGCAACCCTTCAGCATTCAAAGGCGACAACTTGCCAGTAGAAATGGTTAACTGGTATGACGTAATAGATTACTGTAATAAAAGAAGTATAAAAGAGGGGTTCAAACCCTATTACAATATAGATAAAAATAAAAAAGATCCGAATAATAAGAGTGATAACGATAATTTAAAATGGACAGTAACGCTCAATGCAGGAGCTAATGGTTACCGATTGCCTACTGAAGCAGAGTGGGAATATGCTGCAAGTGGAGGACAGTTGAGCAAAAGTTACACCTACAGTGGAAGCAATAAAGCAGATGAAGTAGCATGGTATTGGCAAAATGCTGGAGACAAATACTTATCAGGAGATTGGAACTGGCCGATCATAGAAAACAACCACAACAAAACAAAATCTATCGGTGGCAAAAAACCTAATGAGCTAGGTCTTTACGATATGTCAGGGAATGTAAGGGAATGGTGTTGGAACTGGTACGGAGATATAGATAGTAACAGCGGTTCTTTCCGGGTTGTAAAGGGTGGCGGGTGGATCGGCGGTATCAGCAACAACGAGATTTCTTTTCGGGGAAAGTTCGAAGCGAATGGTATGGGTCCTGATCAAGGTTTTCGAGTAATTCGTGGTGAGTAGACGGGAACAAGACATACCATATATAATCGGAAAAAGCTGAAAAGGGTTTGATTAATAAACAAGCTTTGCGCTCGAATATAATCAAACCCCAATATGTATGTTTGCTATATTTCTTCGATCATTTGGATTAATTTTGAAAACGCACTAGAAAAAACCGCGTTCCGGCGATACACAAACCATACCTGCAAATCTCGATATCCTTCAGGCAGACGGTGGGAAGTAATTACTCCCGTCTCTTCAGCCTTGGAAATCGAAGATTGGGGCAGCATAGACACGCCGAGTCCTGCGGTAACCCCACTTAGAATTACATCTAACGTTCCGTATTCCATAATCTTATAAGAGCTCATCCCGCTTTCATTTAGGAAACTCTCAGCTTTGGCGCGATGTGTACATCCGACGTCGAAAAACAACATTGGCTTTGTAAGCAATTCGCGCATATCGCTCTTACCTGGTTGTGAGATAAGCACCAGCTCCTCTTCGAAAGCAACAACATGTTCTATATCAGGCTGGTCAATGGGCCCATAAACAAAGGCTCCATCTAGTTGGTAATCAAGCACCTTTTGTAAGAGTTTATGCGTTTCTCCCGTTATAAGCGATAGATTAACATCGGGATATCGTAAGTGATATTCGGTTAGCAGAGGCGTTAGATGAGTAGCCGCTGTTGTTTCGATGGAACCTAAACGGAGCGGACCAGCAGGGTGCTCAGAGTATTGTGTGGTTATCACAGCCTCGTCCATTAGTAATAATATTTTGTCTGTATAGGCCAGTAAGTTCTCACCTGCCGGCGTTAACGTCATCCCTCGATTGGATCGACGAAATAGGGGGATTTTCAGCTGAGCTTCTAGATACTGAATCCGGTTCGTCACATTTGATTGGACATAATTTAAGACTTGAGCAGCCTTCGTTATGCTACCCTCGCGAGCAACCGCTTGAAATATTCTCAAATCTCCACTTTCCATTTCCTTTGCACCTTCTTGGTATGATGATTTATGATAGTCACCTTCAGTTTTGATCATTTTACTGGATTACACCCACTATGTAAAATTTATTATAGATTCATTAATAACAACTTGAGGAAGGGGCTTAGATGATGAAAGCCATTATACATGCTGGAGAAGGTGGCCTGAAGGGCTTGAACTATAAAGAGATTATGGATAAAAGACCGGGGATTGGAGAAGTGAAGGTTAGGTTAAAGGCTGCAGGGCTAAACCACAGGGACTTGTTTATCATGGATGCCAGAACAAAACAGGATGTTCCTTTGATTATCGGTTCTGATGGTGCGGGGAGAATTGAAGCAATAGGTGAAGGTGTGCTTGATCATAATGTAGGTGAAGATGTCATCATTAATCCGTGCATCGGATGGGAACATACCGATAATGTTCCAAACGTTCCAGCCATTGTAGGGGGACCTTCAGAAGGCACATTCGCTGAGTCAATCATCATTCCTGCGCAAAATGCCATCAGCAAGCCAGCTTACCTGTCATGGGAAGAAGCCGGCGTGCTGCCCTTATCTGCCTTAACAGCCTATCGGGCGCTATTCACTAGAGGCCGCTTAAAGAAAGGTGAACATGTTCTTATACCTGGCATTGGTGGTGGGGTTGCGACTTATGCCATGATGATGGCTTCAGCGGTGGGTGCACGTATCAGTGTCACTTCACGCAGTGAAACGAAAAGACAAGCTGCACTCGCTCATGGAGCTGATCATGCGTTTGACAGTCATAGCAACTGGAAGGAAAGCATGAAAGGAGACACCGTTCATCTCATCCTCGACAGCATTGGGCCTGCGACGTTCCCACATTACTTTGATATTATTAAACCCAATGGACGTATTGTTACGTTTGGTGCAAGCTCAGGAGATCGAATCGAAATCCCGACGCGAGCCATATTTTTCCCGCAAATTAGTATCATAGGTAGCTCAATGGGAAGTAGTGAAGAGTTTGCGGATATGCTTCAGTTTATGGAACACCATTCGATTCGACCTATCATTGATCGAGTGTATCCTTTACAAGACACAGTTCAAGCCTTTCACCGAATGCAGCAGGGAGAACAATTTGGTAATATCGCGATAAGAATAGAATGAGCGGAGTCCATTATAACTGGAATTCAAATGCCAAATATATCGATTTCGGAGACAGGAAACCACTTTTTCGAAGCCACATCTTTAAAAAATACTTGAATAGTGTAGGTGCCCTTTGTAGTAAAGGAATATGTATACTCGTTGGTTTTGAACCAAAAGTTTTCTTCGCTGTTCTTAATTTGTTGAGTATCAATGGTTTCTGTTTTATCCGCAGGATCGGTGATCACAACCTTAATATCTGAAATTTCAGTTTTTAAATGATCCACCTGTAATAGAGTAGAAAATGCAAAACGTGACGGGCTTTTTACTTTACCAAAAATCTCTCCGTTATTATCGAGCATTACCATGTTTATGTTAGGCTTGTAGATTCGAACGGTTTTACCTGATTCATCCAAGGTGAATAGTGCAAATAAATCTTTAGACAACTGTTCAGTCGTCAAGGAAATCGAACCTTCGGACAATATTGCGGGCTGTTTTTGAAGCACATTATTCAAATATAATGAAACTTCAGATGAGCCAGCTGCAGCATAAATTACGGTTCCCGGTAAAATCATGATGCAAAATCCTAAAAGAATCAGCTTCCTTATTTTTCTCAATGATTTTCCCTCCTATAGAGCTTTATGTTAATTATACCCATAAGATGGAAGATAGTTTCTTTTACACAATTAATAAAATATAAGAAGGTCAGTAGAGGGAAATACCCTTACCTGACCTTCTTGGTGTTAAATGAAAGAGTTATTTTTTCTCAGGAGCCAGGATAAGAATGTAACAAAACATTGTGGCATAAAAATAGCATTGGGACTAGATTTCATTTGACAGAGGAGATGTGTTTGGTAAAATTATACATATGTTTTATTAATAGGAGGTTAGCAATGGATATCGCCATTGAGTTAATTGAAAGTATGTTAGTCAAATTTAGATCGGAAAAGAAATGGACGCTCCAAGCAATCGAGCAATGTACCCAAGAGGATATTACATGGTCCCCAACCGTGGAAAGTAACAGTATTGCAAATTTGGTTGCTCATATTAGCGGGGCAGTACACTCACGAATTGAAACCATCCTTTTAGATATTCCGGATACTAGAGATAGGGAGAGGGAGTTTGAAAGAGGCCTAGAAATGACAAAAGAACAAGCCATAACCATGACCAGGGATGCTTTTGATATTATCATCCAATATCTTGAACGGCTCCAATCTAACCCGGAGTTATTGATGTCACAACCCTTTCTTAATTTACCACCACTTACATATAGCCAAGTAAATAACGAGACTACTGCTCTTAATCTCATGATAGCGATGGTGAGAGAAGTCCATTATCATACAGGCCAAATCATTTATGCAGCAAAAATAAGAAAGGGTCAGCTTGTATGGCAATGACAGTTTAACTAGAGGAACGATACATACACTAACAAAGGACTGCCAAGAGGCAGTCCTTTGTTCACTCTAACTAGAATCCTCTCACACTGCTAGGGGTTACCTTTTTATGTTTTTTAAAGGTGCGGCTGAAGTAGTAGATATCGCTGAAGCCAGTAGTGGTAGCGATTTCAGAAATCGTTAGCTGGGTATGGCGGAGCAAATAATCTGCACGGTCTAAACGGACAGCATTTACATATTCCGATATCGTATGCCCAGTGAGTTCCTTAAAGAGACGGCTGAAATGGAAGCGGCTTAACCCCGTTAGCGCCGCAAGTTCGTCAACTTGAATCGGCTCCTGGTAATGGGTATCGATATAACGCAAAACAGGTGCGAAGCGTTCAACGGTCTGAATACGTCTTTCTTGCTCCGCTTGTGAGAGTACGGTGACGATATGTCTGCGCAACAACAGTGTTAGCAGGCGGTACAGCTCGGATTTGACAGCCAGCTCGTAACCAAATTCGCGACGTTCCAGTTCCCGGATAATCGCCAACGCACAGTCTGTAATATGCTGATCCCCTCGGATATGGTTACGTAACAGCAGCTGGTTCCGCTGAATCGGGGCGATGAACTTGGTTTCGGCAGCGTCGCTTACCGCACTATGCAGCAAGGAAGTATCTGCAATAATCGCATAATACAATAAATCAGAAGAAGCGCTTACCCCATAATGCAGCTCGTTGCTGTTCACAGCAACTAAATCGCCAGCCCGAACGTTGATCGGTGTTCGTCCGCACTCAAAAACAGCCTCACCACTTTCAATAAATATAAACTCAAGATGCTCATGCCAATGATGTGGGAACAACATAACTCCTTCTTGGTTGAAGCGCTGGGTATGTACTTTAATCGGAAACTCGGGATCCGGCATGTCCATGGGTTCCTGTAGATGTTTATCATAGTCCAACATTAATAGACTGCACCTCCTATAGCACAATTGTACAAATGAAACCGCAAGGCTCTGCATGGTGTTTAGGGTTGAAATCATTATAATACGAATCATAACCTATGCAAAATAAAGGAGCGAGTATTAATGGATAAGATCAAAATTGGCGTAATAGGTACGGGCTCTATCTCCGGCATGCACTTAAGTGCTTATCGGAATAATCCGCAGACAACCATATATGCGGTATGTGATCTGAATGAAGAGCGTGCACGCGAAGTTGCTACAGAATATAACGTCGAGAAGGTATACACGGATTATCGTGAATTACTGGCCAATTCCGAAATAGATGCAGTCAGCATCTGCACATGGAACAACTCTCATGCCGAGATCAGCATTGCGGCGCTTGAGGCAGGCAAGCATGTGCTTGTGGAAAAGCCGCTTTGCCGTACGGTTGAAGAAGCGCTTCAGGTACAGCAAGCAGTGGAAAAGAGCGGCAAGATTTTGCAAGTAGGCTTTGTACGACGTTATGACTCCAATGCCCAGCTCCTTCAGACATTGGTGGAACAAGGAGAATTCGGCGAAATCTACTATGCAAAAGCAACGACGTTCCGTAGACTAGGCAATCCCGGCGGCTGGTTCAGTGACATTGAACGCTCAGGCGGCGGACCGCTGATCGATATTGGCGTCCATGTGATCGATCTTTGCTGGTATTTGATGGGCCGTCCGAATCCAGTATCGGTAAGTGCCAATACCTACCGGAAGCTCGGCAATCGTTCTAATATTAAGAATCTCTCTTTCTATAAAGCCGCGGATTACGACGCAGCGAACAATACGGTGGAAGATTTAGCAAATGCACTAATTCGCTTTGAGAATGGAGCTTCGCTGATGGTCGATGTCAGCTTTACACTGCATGCCAAAGAAGACGAGCGCTCAGTACGCCTGTACGGGGACAAGGGTGGTTTTGAAATCGATCCTGAGATAGTCATCGTTAAAGAACAGGCGGATACGATCGTCAATACCTATCCGCAGACTGATAATAAAGGATTTGAGTTCAACAGTGCATTCCAGAATGAAATTAATCATTTTGCGAGCAACATCAGTACCGGCTCTACACCGATTAGTCCTGTGCAAGACGGCGTTACAATCATGAAGGTACTCGGCGCGATCTATGAATCCGCAGCCAAAGGTGAAGAGGTGAAACTATGAAGTTAGGAATCAGCACTTACAGTCTGCATTCAGCTTTTTCGACGGGTGAGCTCACGCTTGAAGGAGTCATTGAGACGATCGCCGATCTGGGCGCAGAACATGCGGAGATTGTACCCTTGGGTATCAATTTGGTTGAAAATCCTGAGCTAATTGATCAGATTGTACGAACAGCAGCGGGTCGTGGACTAGAGTTATCCAATTATGCTATCGGGGCGAACTTTGCCGGGCTGGAGACAGCGGAAATGCAGCGGGAAGTCGAGCGGGTAAAGCGGGAAGTAGACGTGTGCGCGGCATTAGGCATTCAGCGGATGCGGCATGATGTAGCCTCCTCAAACGATCTAACCATCACGCATTTTTTGGAAGAGCTTCCACGTTTGGCTGAAGCCTGCCGAGAAATTGCCGATTATGCTTCAGGTTTGGGCATTACGACCAGTGTGGAGAATCATGGATACTTTATTCAGCACAGCGATCGTGTACAGGCGCTGGTTCATGCCGTAGGAAGAGACAACTTCCGTACAACACTCGACATTGGGAATTTCCTGTGCGCAGATGAGAACCCGCTAATAGCTGTACCTAACAACATCAAGCTTGCTTCGATGGTGCATTTCAAAGATTTCTATATTCGTCCGCAAGACCGCCAGCCTGGCGAAGGTTGGTTCCAATCCTCCGGTGGGAACTGGTTGAGAGGTGCCATCGTTGGTCAAGGAGACATCGACATGCCGAGTGTAATTCGAATCGTTAAAGAAAGCGGTTACGACGGATATATCTCTGTAGAATTTGAGGGAATGGAAGAGTGCCGTAAGGGAACAAGACTGGGGCTGGAATACATCAAGCGGGTTTGGAACCAAATCTAATTCATTATACTGGAGGATTATTGCCATGGTTAAACCAATTATCACTAATAAAATCGGTGTTATCGTAGACAGCTTTCAGGTTGGAGTGAAAGAGGGATTGCGTAAGGCAAAAGAAGCTGGGGCAGATGGAGTTCAGATTTATGCGGTGCAAGGCGAATTTGATCCCGCTACTCTCTCTCAGTCAGCACGCCGTGAATGGAAGGATTACATTGCTTCGCTGGGTTTAGAAATCTCTGCCCTCGTTGGAGATTTAGGCGGACATGGCTTTCAGGATCCTGCCCAGAACCGTGCCAAAATTGAAAAGTCCAAGCGCATTATGGAACTGGCTAAGGAGCTAGGTACAGATATCGTAACTACACATATCGGTATTGTTCCCTCTAACCCAGCCAGTAAAATTTATGAAACCATGCACATTGCCTGTGAGGAACTTAGCAGATATGCACATGAGATGAATTCTTATTTTGCGATTGAGACTGGGCCAGAACCCGCTGCACGTCTGAAGACTTTCCTCGACGGTCTGGGTTCCAGAGGGGTTTCCGTTAATTTTGATCCGGCCAATATGGTCATGGTGACTGGTGATGATCCGGTGCAAGGTGTTCATACTCTAAAAGATTACATTGTACACACCCATGCTAAAGATGGTCTCAAGCTTGCCGATATCGATCCGCGCGATGTTTACGGTCAATATGGTTATGAAGCACCAGCATTAGACCATGAGAAGATCGCTGAAATGGCCGAGACCGGCTCGGCATTCCGTGAAGTTCCGCTCGGAGCAGGTTCTGTTGATTGGAACAACTATCTGCAAGCGCTGAACGACATCGGTTATACAGGATTCCTGACCATAGAACGGGAGGTTGGCACTAATCCGGAGGAAGATATCCGCCAGGCTGTGAATTTTTTGAAGGGTTTTCGGGTCTGAACACGGTAGTAATAAAGATTAAATAGTTCATCCAAACAGTCCCTGTGAAAAAAGATCTTACATCCATTGGGACTGTTTGTGTTATAGAGTGTGCGGGAAAGACCTAGGACGGTAATGTTCTGAATTTGGAAAGAAGGTGTGACGATGACAGCAGAACGTTTACTCCTCCGCCGGGCGAAAGTCCTGAATGGAACGGAAATGGACATTGTCATAGCTGATGGTAACATAGTCCAGATAGTTCCCGGTGGCACCGCCGAAGAGCATGGGTTCAAGGTCGTGGAAGCCAATGGGGCGTATGTTTCTAGCGGCTGGATCGACTTACATGTACATGCGTTTGCAGAACTGAATCCGTATGGTGACGAGATCGATGAGATTGGAATCAGATGCGGCGTGACTACGCTCGTGGACGCAGGTAGCTGCGGAGCGGAGCGGATGGGTGAGCTGGCGGAGGCGGGGGAAAAGTCAGCAACGCAACTGTTAGCTTTTCTTAACATTTCAAAGATTGGCCTGATGCGAATTGACGAGTTGTCCCAACTAGAGTGGATTGATCATGAAAAGGTGCTTCAGGCGGTAGTTGCTTATCCAGAATTTATCGTAGGCTTGAAGGCCAGAATCAGCAAAAGCGTAGTGGGTGACAATGGCATTCAACCCCTTCATCATGCGCTGGAGCTCTCGGAGAAGACCGGGCTGCCGCTGATGGTACATATTGGCTCCGCTCCGCCGGATATTCGTGAGGTTCTACCGCTACTTCAACGCAACGACGTGATAACCCATTATCTAAATGGTAAAAGCAACAATTTATTCGATAAGGAGAATCGTCCGCTCCAGGTATTGAGAGATGCTATTGAGCGAGGAGTTCACTTGGATGTGGGACACGGTACGGCTAGCTTCTCGTTCGCTGTGGCCGAGGCGGCCAAACAAAACGGTATTGATCCGGATACGATCAGCACAGACATATACAGAGGCAACCGTATGAATGGTCCCGTCTACTCCATGGCGAATCTGTTAAACAAGTTTCTCGCACTGGGATATTCCCTTGAAGAAACAATTGCGCGAGTGACGAGCAGAGCAGCCCAGTGGCTGGGACGCCCGGAACTTGGGGAGATTCGGATCAATAACAAGGCGAATCTGACCCTTTTTCGTGTGACGGATGAGAAGATTGAGCTGGTAGATTCTGAGGGGGAACGCCGGGTAGCGCAGCAAACCATTCAAGCAATAGGGGTGATCATAGGTGACAAATACATGGAATGCGAAATACGGCCTGAAAAGAGTTATTAATGCAAGCGGCCGGATGAGCATCCTCGGGGTATCGGCACCGACCGATACGGTGATGGAAGCTATGCGTCAAGGCGGACAGAGTTATGTGGAAATCGCCGATTTGGTGGATAAAGCGGGAGATTATGTTGCACGTCATACAGGTTCTGAAGCAGCGGTGATCGTGAACTCGGCTTCCAGTGGAATCGCTTTATCGGTGGCTGCGCTGGTAACCCGCGGTAATATTCGTACAAGTCTGCGGCTCCATCAGGATAGCATTTTTAGAAATGAAATTGTAATGCTAAAAGGTCATAACGTACAATACGGTGCACCAGTAGAAACCATGGTTTATCTCGGTGGCGGTAAGGTGGTGGAAGCAGGTTATGCCAATGAAGGACGGGCGGAGCATTTGGCCGCTGCGATCTCGGATCAGACTGCAGCTATTTTGTACGTCAAATCTCATCATGCCGTTCAGAAGAATATGATCTCTGTAGAGGAAGCTTGGGCTGTGGCCCAAACTCATAACGTACCGCTTATTGTAGATGCTGCAGCGGAAGAGGATCTGCAGAAATACGTGCAAATATCCGATCTGGTTATTTATAGTGGCTCCAAAGCTATAGAAGGTCCAACATCCGGACTTGTGGCGGGAAAACGTCTTTATATTGAATGGCTGAAAGTGCAGCTTCACGGCATTGGCCGCAGCATGAAGGTTGGTAAGGAAACATCCTTCGGCCTGATGCAGGCGTTGGATGAATATGCTCACAAGCAGGATACAAGCGAAAAGGAAAAAGCTACGCTCCAATTGCTGATGCCGCTCGACGGGCTTCCCGGAATTCGGGTAGCTATCGTGCAGGATGAAGCAGGCCGGGCAATTTATCGTGGACGCATCCATGTGGACCCGAATCAGTGCGGAATAACAGCACTTGAGCTATCCCAGCAGCTTCAACAAGGTGAAGTGGCTATATACACTAGAGACTATGGGGTAAGGCAAGGTTATTTTGATATTGATCCGCGTCCGCTAATGGGTGATGACATAGAAATGATTACTGCGAGGATAAGGGAATTGACAGGAGGGGCAAGCAATGTCTGAAATTAACAAGCGGTTCTATAAAGGTCGGGTGGCCTTAAACGTATTGGCTAAGGATATAGAAAATGCCAAAGAAGTGTTTACTGCCGCCGAAGGTTATGTACTGGTCGGTGTATTGTCCAAAGACTATGCAACGGTAGAGGAAGCCGTACAGGCGATGGAGGCATATGGGCGGGAAATTGACGGTGCGGTATCGATAGGACTAGGTGCGGGTGATAATCGGCAAGCTGCTGTTGTTGCAGAGATTGTCAAATCCTATGCTGGCAGCCATATTAATCAGGTGTTCCCGGCAGTTGGGGCGACCCGTGCCAACCTTGGAGCGAAAGATAGTTGGATTAACAGCATGATCGCACCAACGGGACAACCTGGTTTTGTGAATATCTCCACCGGCCCGGCCAGTGCGGCACAATCTGTCCCGGCTGTAATTCCTGTGAATGCGGCCATTGCATTGGTCCGGGATATGGGCGGAAATGCTTTAAAGTATTTTCCGATGCAAGGGCTGAGCCGTAAAGCGGAGCTAATCGCTGTGGCCAAAGCCTGTGCGGAAGAGGGTTTTGCGCTGGAGCCGACCGGCGGTATCGATCTGGACAACTTTGAAGAGATCTTGTCCATTATATTGGAAGCAGGAGTGCCGCAGGTGATTCCCCATGTCTATACATCGATTATCGATCCGCAGAGCGGAGCAACGAGAGTGGCGGATATACAACAGCTCTATCGGACGATGAAAAAGCTGGCGGATCAATATGCCTAAACATATCGCCGCTTTTGGTGAAATAATGATGCGGCTACAGGTACCAGGCTTTGAACTTTTATCTCAGGGTAACCTGCTGAAGTATTCCTTTTCCGGCACCGGCGTCAATGTACTGTCTGCATTGTCCCGATACGGACATCAAGGAAGCTTGGTGTCGAGGCTGCCTGCGAATCCTATTGGTGACGCAGCAACAGCCTATCTTCGGCGACTGGGTATCCAGCCGGAGCATATCCAGCGCGGGGGCTCAAGTATAGGGATGTACTTTCTTGAAAACGGATTCGGGGCTCGCCCCTCCCGAGTGACTTATTCCGGTCGCCCGGAGAGCAGCTTCAATACTGCTCCTCCGGGCACTTATCCATTCGCAGAGCTGGCAGACCTCGCGGATGCTGTTCATTTCTGTGGGATAACGCTGGCAATGAACGACGGTGTGCGAAAAGCGATGAAAACTTATGCAGAAACGGTTAAGCAGCGCGGTGGTCTAGTCGTTTTTGACTGCAATTACCGCCCATCGCTTTGGGGAGAGAGAGGCTATGAGCTGGCGCGTTTCCATTACGAAGACATGCTGCATTTGGCCGACATCGTGCTGATGAATGAAAAAGACGCAATGCTAATCCTTGGTATGAAGCCCGAGGGAACTTCAAGGGAAGAACAACTTCAGGAGCTAATTCCCGCAGTAGCTTCACGCTACAGTCTATGTACGATAGCAGGAACGCATCGGTCCATCCATGAAGATAACCGCCATTCGTTGCGCGGTTATATCTTCAAATCCGGTCGCTTCGCATATTCCGAGACCTTAAGCTTTCCGGTGCTTGATAGAGTCGGGGCTGGAGATGCATATGCCAGTGGTATAATTCACGGAGAGCTGGAAGGTTTTGATCCTCAGCATACTGTAGCCTTTGCGGCCACGGCCGGTATGCTAGCCCACACAGTAGAAGGAGATTCTCCGCTGGCCACCGAGCAAGAAGTTATTGGTGTGCTGACAGGTGCTGTAAGAGATATATTGAGATAAAGAAGAAGCTGCCTTACAGGAGAACAGGCCTGTGCGGTGGCTTTTTTTATCGCTACAGACACTGTAACTTTGCTCAGATCAAGAATCTGATCCAATGGCTACAGGCTAGATTTGGCTTATTTAGGTCTTTTTAAATAGGTGTAAAATCTCATTTTTTGCAACTTTATCCTCTAACCGGCGTCAAAGAAGAGAGAGTAAGAAGGGGGAGGCTATATGAAAAAATTAAATCTACTAGCCCTTTTAGCAGTTATTTCAATAATCTTTGTTGGATGTGTCAATACAGGGGATAAAGATAAAGCGAATCAAACGCTAATCGATCTGAGTTCTGCGGACTCCATTACAATCCATGATGATAGCGGCGGATTAATAACCATAACGGACCAAAAGCTAATAGAACGTTTCAATAAAACTATACATACTGCTAAGTATGACAACGCGAAGCTTGATATTGCAGCACCTGAATATGAGGCTACTGTTGAATTGAAGAATAAAGAAAACGAAAAGTTCTCATTCTGGATTATGGGCATGAATAATGGTCTTTTCACCAAATCAGGACAAAATGGGCATTACAAGTTATCTGAAACGGATAAGGCTGCTTTGCTTAACTTATTTGAATCAAATGATCAGCATGTAGAATCCGATAATCTAAAGATCGATGAGACCATCAAGCGAATCACATTAGCAAACTCTCTAGCACATGGTTCAGTGAATGCTAACATAAAGGATGAATACACAGATCATGAAACCATAGATACTTTCGTCCGAGCCATCCGTACCGCTGAACAAATACCAGGGAATTTAAATACCGCAACGCCTAACTACGATATCGTTCTAATTTCAGATAATAATAAATATGCCTTTCATTTATGGATTAACGAGACAAGCGAGCAAGGCATGTTAATGAATGTGAACGAAACGGATACAGGCTACACAATTACTAAGGAATCAACTGCTGAGTTAAAAAAAATTCTGTTCTCGGAAGCAAAATTTAATGGTTTGGAGTTTAATACAGAACGGAACTCTATTGGAGATCTGGTGGCCAAACCGATGGGCCTATCCGAAAATAACTATCTTTTAAATGGTGGAGAAGTAGTTGAACTGCAAGGGATCTCTTATCATACCATTCATCTTTTCTATGGCGACCACAATGCTGTCAACGCTTTGTTAGCCCATGATCCTGCTACGGATGAGGTGAAGGTGAAATGGAGCGACGAACTCAACGATTCCAATAATCGATGGAATAACGCTTTTATGAGCAACTATAATATGCTAATCCCGCTGGGTGAGGATCATCTATTATTTCTGGAATCGGATGTGACGAAAAAAGCCGGGCAATATCATTTGTCCTCATATAATGTTGTTACAGGAAAGATTGAACGACTTAGGGAAAACTTCTGGCCGCTTTCTGATGATTATGATTACATTTATAAATTTCAATGGAAAGCTCATGAGCAAAAATTGTTTATGCAGAGTTATCTCGGCAATGTATGGATCTTTGATCTGAAAACAGGAAAGGACGATGTCCATCTTCTGAAATATCGCGTAATCCCACATTCGACGACCGGGGCGCCATCCCTGTTCCTCTCACCAACTTTTAAGAGATTTGTACATGATGATGAGAGCGGCGAATTAACCTTTTACGATAATAAAGGAGTTTCGCTACGTACTGTACCGTTACCACAAGAGCAATATGTACCTTCTGAGAAAATAAAGTGGAACCCGGCGGGCACGATTGCCTGGATGGATACAGCAGAAATCAACGAAAACCGAATTCTTGACATCGATATCGATTATCTGAAAATAGCTGCACAAAAAATTAATTTTTATAATCAGGATGGTCTTTCCATCGGATCCATTAAGACTGAAGGCAATCATGAAGATACGGCTATTGAAGTTGTGGGGTGGATGGACGCTAATGTAGCCGTGATAAAATCATATACTGTAGAACTTATGCACAAGGATAATATAGGGCTTAATGTTAAGGGTGTTTCTTATTATCTCTATGATGTAAAAAAGAAGCAGAAGGGGGCAAGCTTTTCGTCCATCCCTTCCAGTGCTACCATTACTACAGATCTTCGAATGGGCGATATCGATAATACGGGGGAAATCACCGTGAGTTTTAAAGAAATCACCTATAAAAAAGAAAAATAAATAAGCCTCGGGAAGTTCACCGTAACGATCACACAAGATCATTGGGGAAGCTTTCCGAGGCTTCTTTTTATATTTAAAAGACAAATATTTAAGAATTCTCGAATTCTATATTTGTCCCGCTGTAGAACGCACGGAGGACAGCAGGTCTAGCCGGAAGCCTTGTACTAGAGTGTCACCGTTCATAAGATCGGTCTCATACGCACGATTAAAGCCTAAGCGCTGGTACAGTTTGATGGCTGAAGACATCATTTCCGAGGTGTGTAGGTTCAAGGTGGTGGCACCCAACTGTAGTGATCTCCGTGCAGCATCGCGAATCAGAAGAGTTGCAACGCCAAGACCACGAGCGGATGGAGATACGGCTAGCAGACGTAGGATAGGGGAGTGAATCCCGAGCTCCGGTTTCCCGTAAGCCGTTTCCGAGGAACTGAACAAGAGTGCGCTACCAACGATTTTCTTGTCGATTTCAGCGATGATCCGAACGAGCGGGGTATCACCATGAACGGAATCAAGAAGCGATTTCCGATACTCCAGCCACAACGGCTCAGGCATGATCTCCGAATATTGGTGGTATGCATCTAACAGCAAATCGGCGATAGCATTACGATCTTTATTCTCAGCTTCACGGATAATGATCTTTTGTGACATGTTTTCGCTATCCCCTTTCAGACAAATGTAATGTTCATTCGAATGAAATTATTATACATGATAAATCCTAGTGGAATAAGATGAGTTTCATAATTCTGATTTAGGAATAGAAAAGTTCTATATGAAATAAACATGACTTTCAGTTCAAAATCCGATTGATTTACACGGAATTAATTGTTGACAAAAAATAGGGTGATGACTAAGATATAAACAAAATCTATAGGGTAGCATCGCTTTAATTCATTGTTATTACATCGGAATAGTAAAATTAATAAAAGCATAGGGGGATTAGGGATGAACATTGAAAATATTGAGGCTTTTGTCTACATCAACCATTATGGAAGCTTCAATAAAGCGGCCGAAGTTCTATATATCTCCCAGCCGACAGTAACGGCCCGGATTCAATCGCTAGAAAGGGAACTGGATTGCAAAGTGTTTGATCGGTTGGGCAAGCAGATTAACCTAACGGATAAAGGTAAACAGTTTCTTCCCTATGCCCAGCAGATTCTCCAGATCTATCAGAACGGTAAATATCAGGTTCAGGCTAAGGGACACATTCCAAATGAACTGAGAATCGGCAGTACGGTCTCGGTTTCCAATTATTTAATGCCCCATCTGATGCTCCATTTAAAGCGCAGATATCCTCATATCACAATCAAGCTGATGACAGCTTCTACGGAAGTATTGACTGAAAAGTTGAAATCGAAGGAGCTTGATTTGGCTTTTATCCGTAAGATCGTAAATCCGGCAATTCAAACCTTTCCTTTCTGCGAGGACCCCATCTCACTGTATGTACATGAGGGACATCGCTTTGCTAAAGCACAGCGGGCTTCACTGGAGGATATCCGCCAGGAGACGTTGGTTTTTTTTGAATGTGGCTCTTTGGATTGGATGCGGCTGCATCGTGTATTTGAGAGCATGGAACAGCCACCGAAGATTGAATATCAGGTAGATAACCTGGAGACAGCCAAAAAGCTGGTATTGAAAAAAGCAGGCATCTGTTTCCTTCCCGCCCTCAGTGTGCAAGAGGAAGTGGCGACGGGGTCGCTGATCCGGGTGGATATTGCGGAGACGGAAGGCATCTCCTTACGAACCAGCTTGATTTCGCTAAATGGAGAGAACGCTGAATTCATCGAAACCCTGCTTGAACTGGGGATTGGTACAGTCGGAGATCGACTAATTGTATAGATGTATTAAAAAACTCTATTAGCGCATGGACACATGCAGTGATAAAGTTAATTGCATATAATCACAACTAATTCGATAGGGATTATAAAATTAATTTTCGAAAGGCTGGAGGGCATGTGATGAGTGAGGTATACAGGCTGGCAGAACTGAAGGATGCGGAGCAATTGCTGGATGTTACATATCGTGCCTATCAGCTGATTCGTGAACTTGGGCTGCATTGGCCGGCGGCCACAGCCGACTTGGCGCTTATTGAAGACAATATAGCTACGAATGAGTGTTATGTGCTTGAAGTTGACGGAACGATAGTTGCGACCATAACCCTTTCAAAGGAAGAAGAGATTAAGAAGATTAGCCCACTGCCTTTTATCAAATGGTTTGCTGCTCATCCAGATTACAGTAACAGAGGTTATGGTGGAAAACTTTTGGATTGGGTGGAAGAGAACATTATTGCTGGACAGTTAGGTTCGGCTGCGGTCACGCTGGCAACGGCGAAGAAACATCCGTGGTTGGTTCAAATGTATGAACGCCGGGGGTACGAACGGTTTCTAGAACTGGATCAGCAGAATGGTGACGGCATTATGTATCTGCTGAAAAAAACACTTACAGACAAACCACAGTTCATTCAAAGGGGATAAAACAATGAAAAAGTCCATTTCACTAGTATTTGCATCGATATTGACACTGGCGATTGCCGGCTGCGGAAACAACAGTAACAGCGCTAGCAGCAATCAGAAGGGAAATGCAGCAGAAGCTGCGGCACCGGCAAAGGATTCGGCAAAGGTAACTAAGATCATTGTGGGCACGGGTACTGCTTTTCCGAAAGTCTGCTTCATAGATGAGAACGGCAAACTCACCGGATTTGATGTGGAACTGCTCAAAGAAATCGATAAGCAGCTGCCAGAATATGAATTCGAATTTCAAACCATGGATTTCAGCAATCTGCTGCTGAGCCTGGAAACCAAAAAAATCGATTTGGTCGCCCATGTCATGGAGAAAAATCCGGAACGGGAGCTGAAGTACTCTTTTAACAAAGAAGCCTATGCCCACTGGAGAAACCGCATTGTAGTGGCAAAGGATAATAATTCAATCCAATCGCTTGATGACCTCAAAGGGAAAAAGGTGCTTGTAGGTGCAACGAGTGCACAAGCACAAATACTCGAGAACTACAATAAAGAGAATGACAATGCGATTGATATCGTGTATCAGAATGGTGCAGCGAATGATACCGTCGCACAAATCAGTACTGGGCGTGTGGACGCAACGCTGGCTGCAGATTTTGTCCTGCCGATCATTGATCCGCAGAATCAGCTAAAAGCAACGGGCGACGAGTTGTCCTCCGCGGACATTCTCTATGTTTTCCGTAAGGATGATGCCGATTCGCAAAAGCTTTCAGATGCGATTGACAGTGCGATTAAAGAGCTGAAGACAGACGGCACACTAGGCAAGCTTAGTACGGAATGGTTGGGTGCGGATGTTACAGCGGATTCGGTTAAATGATTGAGCCGGTGAGCACGGGAAGGGAGGGAATATATGGGCGCACAGTTTGATATCAGCTTTGTATTTTCGTTTTTGCCTAAGTTACTAGGGACTTTAAGCACCACGCTTCTGATTGTCGCCTGTTCTCTACTGACAGGAATTATTGTCGGCTTTCTCGTAGCTCTGCCAAGACTTTATAAAGTACCTGTGTTAAAAACCATCTCCGAAATCTATATTTCTTTTTTTCGGGGAACTCCGATCCTTATCCAGCTCTTCTTGTTTTATTATGGTCTGCCCGAAATTATGAAGCTGGTTCATGTCGATATGACCCGGACTCCCGTGCTTGTTTTTGTGATACTTACTTACGGGCTGCATACGGGGGCATACATGTCCGAAATGATCCGGGCTTCTGTAATGGCGGTGGATAAGGGGCAGGTAGAGGCTGCTTATGCTACAGGAATGACGGGGGTTCAAGCCTTTACGCGAATCGTGCTGCCGCAGGCGCTCGGAATCGCAGTTCCGGTATTCTCCAATCTGGTGATTGCTCTACTGAAAGATACGTCATTGGCCTTTACTCTTGGGGTGATGGAAATGTCAGGTAAAGCACAGACGCTAGGCAGCTTAACTCAGCATTTTATTGAAACGTATATTGCGCTTGCGCTAATCTATCTGGTCATCAGCTTTACAATCGAGAAACTGCTGCTTATAGCAGAACGCCGGCTGCTGCGGCATGAGAAACGGAATACACCGGAGAAAAAATCGTTCAAAATCAACAAAAGCTGGTCCTACCGCCGCATCATTGCTGAACTTGGACCGGGTAAAGGAGGTAGCGGATTATGAAGCTGGACCCATCTTTTATCTGGACTGCTCTGGTGCAAATTTTAAGTGCAATTCCTGTGACCTTATCTATTACTGTTGTCTCAGTACTCATTGGATTTGTGATTGGTGTGGCTGTAGCGTTGATCCGGATATACAGAATTCCGCTGCTGTATCCGCTGGCTGTCGGTTATGTTACGTTCATCCGCGGGACACCGATGCTGACGCATCTTTTGCTCATCTATTTTGGGCTTCCCGTATTAATCGATGGTCTGGCGGTACAGTTCGGCTGGAGCTTCAGGTCAGTATCGATTCCGATGATCGGTTTTGCCTATATTTCGTTCTCGATTACAGCGGGAGCCTATATGTCCGAAGTCGTCCGTTCCGGTCTGCTTGCGGTGGATCGCGGTCAGTTGGAAGCGGCACATTCTATCGGCATGACCACGCCCCAGGCACTGCGGCGGATTGTTTTTCCTCAGGCGCTGGCGGCGAGTCTGCCCAATCTGTCAAATTCGGTAATTGGTATGCTGCATGGATCTACCCTTGCTTTTACCGTTTCGGTGGTGGATATCAATGCTAAGGCGCAAATTGTTGCTTCAACGAACTGGAAGTTTTTTGAGGCTTATCTGGCGGCAGCACTGATTTTCTGGGGACTTACGTTCCTGATCGAACGCGTGACGTCGCTGATTGAAAAAAGAATTAATCTGTACAATCGAGGTGGAGTAGCATGATCAAGCTTGCGCAAATTTCGAAGTCATTCGGTCGGAATCAGGTGCTCAACAATATAGATTTAACGGTGACGAAGGGCGAGGTTGTCGTCATTCTCGGTCCCAGCGGCTCAGGCAAAACGACACTTTTACGCTGTGTGAATTATCTGGAGAAGCCGAGCAGCGGAGAGATCGCCATCGGCGATTTCAAAGTGAACTGCAAGCATGCCCGTAAAAAGGAGATTCATCTGCTCCGGCAAAAAACGGCAATGGTGTTCCAGCAGTACAATTTATTCCGCCATAAATCCGCACTGGAGAACGTGATGGAGGGACTGCTGATTGTCAAAAAGCTTCCGAAGGACGAAGCGAAAAATCGGAGTATCGCCCTACTTGAAAAGGTTGGTCTTGGCAGCAAGCTGGACGCCTATCCAAGTCAGCTGTCCGGAGGCCAGCAGCAGCGGGTTGGCATTGCCCGTGCCTTGGCGCTCGAGCCGGAGGTTATATTGTTCGACGAACCCACATCGGCGTTGGACCCAGAGTTAGTGGGTGAGGTGCTGGCCGTCATCCGTAAAATTGCCAAAGAAGGCATCACAATGATTGTGGTGACTCATGAAATGGGCTTTGCTCGCGATGTGGCGAATCATGTGGTTTTTATGGACGGAGGCGTCATTGTTGAAGAAGGGACTCCGGCAGAGCTGTTTAACCATCCGCGCGAAGAAAGAACGAAGCAGTTCCTGAAGCGGATCACACCTGAATTTAACTATTCCATATAGGAGGCAAAACAATGGCTATTACAATCAGCGTACTTGATCAAAGTCCGATCTATCCGGGAGAAACGCCAGAGGAAGCATTCCAGCATACGATCAAGCTGGCACAATTGTCCGAAGAGCTTGGATTCCACCGGTTCTGGGTTTCAGAGCATCATGACTCCGAGCAAGTAGCCGGCTCTTCCCCGGAAGTACTTATCTCACATCTTCTGGCTAAAACAGAGCGAATCCGCATTGGATCCGGTGGCATCATGCTCCAGCATTACAGCCCGTATAAGGTAGCGGAGAACTTCAATGTGCTGTCTACACTGGCTCCTGGACGAGTGGATCTCGGTGTGGGACGTGCTCCCGGTGGACTCCCACGCAGCACACAGGCACTACAGCAGGGAAAAGCTGAGACCCCAGACCTGACGGACAAAATCATCGAGCTGGAAAAGTATGTACATAACCGCCTCGAAGAAAACCATCCGCTGGCAGGGTTGAAGGCAGGTCCCCTTCCTGGTATTCCTCCCGAGCTGTATGTCCTTGGCGCGAGTGTAAGCAGCGCGGAAATTGCCGCTGAACTGGGGTTACCGTACGTATTCTCCCTGTTTATTAACAGCGATAAGGCGGTAGCGCTGGATGCCATTCGTGCTTACCGCAGCGGTTTCGCTTCTTCACAGGGCAGACAACCGCAAGCGATTATCGCTTTAGCGTTAGTGGTGGCTGAGACTGAGGAGGGAGCGAAAGAACTGGCAGGTGCGCATAAGCTGATCCGGATTCAACTGGCGAGCGGGAAGAAGCTGACAGTAGGGACCTTGGAACAGGCGGAGGAATTTGCCCGCCAGAGCAATGAAGCCTACACGATTGAAGAGCTGGAATCGGAGATTACCAAGGGAACAAAATCATCTGTCCGTGAACAGTTGTTGGAACTTTCAGAGGCATCCGGTGTCGAGGAGTTCATCATAACGACGAATGTACAGCCCTTTGACAAACGGCTCCGATCCTTTGAGCTACTGAGCGAAGCAATCGCTGAAGTGGCTGCAGAGGCATAAAGCGGGCGGGCTCGGTATCACACAGGAAATCGTGTAAAGGAGGGTGACTGTATATGACAAGTAAAGCTAAAGAGTTGAGTGCGGAAGCGCTTGAAGAAGAATTAATCGGGATACGCCGTCATCTGCACCGGCACCCGGAACTGTCCAATGAAGAATATGGCACAACAGAATATATTATTTCCCTGCTGGAGCGGGCAGGAGTCAGGATCGTAGAATACGGTCTGTCTACCGGCGTGATCGCAGAGATTGGCGGCAAAAAGCCTGGTTCGGTCATCGCACTGCGCGCAGATATTGATGCCTTGCCAATCCAGGAGGAAAGCGGAGTATCCTTTGCTTCATTATATCCCGGCAAAATGCATGCCTGCGGGCATGATTTCCATACGGCTGCCTTGATTGGTGCCGCCTTTCAATTGAAACAGCGAGAGCAGCAATTACAGGGAACGGTGCGCCTGTTATTCCAACCAGCGGAGGAGAAGGCGCAGGGTGCACAGCGAATCATTGCTAGCGGGGCACTAGAAGACGTCCGGGCAGTGATCGGGCTGCATAACAAGCCAGACCTGCCAGTCGGAACCATCGGTATTAAGGGTGGTCCTTTAATGGCAGCAGCTGACGGGTTTGTGATTGAAGTGCAGGGTGGCAGTTCTCATGCTGCCGTTCCGGAAGCTGGCATAGACCCGATTGTAGCGGCTTCGCATATTGTGACGGCATTCCAGTCCATTGTAAGTCGCAATGTCAGTCCACTGCAGAGTGCGGTGGTCAGTGTGACGCAGATTCACAGCGGCAATTCATGGAACATTATCCCCGAAAAAGCCGTGCTTGAAGGGACGATCCGCACCTTTGATGAAACGGTGCGCAGCAAAGTGCTGAACCGGTTTCAGGAAGTGGCGGTCGGTGTAGCAGCGGCTCTTGGAGCAGAAGCTACCGTTCGCTGGATAGAAGGGCCACCTCCGGTTATCAACGACCCCTCCCTAGCAGCGCTTGGAGTTGAATCGGTCGAAGCTCTTGGTTACCGAGCGATTCAGCCAGAGCTTTCTCTGGCTGGAGAGGATTTCGCCTTCTATCAGCGCGTGGTACCCGGACTGTTCGTTTTTGTAGGCACTGAAGGAAGCCAGGAATGGCATCATCCGGCCTTCAATCTGAATGAACGTGCACTCCCTGTGGCAGCACGTTTCCTTGCGGATGTAGCTGTTCGTTCCCTAGTGCAGTACAGTCCCGATGGAGGTGCAGAATTATAGCTGAACATAACAGTTACGATGTAATTATCGTCGGCGCAGGCTCGATGGGCATGAGCGCCGGTTACTATCTTGCGAGGCGCGGAGTGAAGACGCTGCTAATTGATGCCTTTAATCCTCCACATACACAGGGAAGCCATCACGGGGAAACCCGGCTGATCCGGCACGCTTACAGTGGTGATCCCGCTTACATTGATTTGGCTCTGCGGGCAGATCGTTTATGGAAAGAAGCCGAGCAGTTGAGCGGAATAGAACTGCTTGTCCGCTCGGGCGTATTGAATCTAGCAGATAGTGCAGTGTATTCCTTCAGCGGTCGTCTCGCGGAAGCGAAGAAACGGAAGGTGCAGGTTCAGCATCTGGATGCCGGAGAGATCCGGCGGCGCTGGCCGGGATTGAACATTCCAGAAACATTCGCAGCAATGTATGAACCAGATGCCGGGTATTTGTACAGCGAGCGCTGTATCTCCGCCTACCGCCAGCTTGCCCTTGGACAGGGTGCGGAGCTGTTGACGAACACTTCGGTAGTAAACATCACCGCCCGCGAAGGCAGTGTGACAGTTCATACAACAAACGGCGATTATCACGGAGCGTCAGCTATCCTTAGTGCCGGAGCCTGGTTTGGTGCGTTGGCGCCTTTTGTGCATTTGCCAATCAAGGCGATCCGCAAAGTTGTGGGCTGGTTTGAGAGCTCACCTGCTTTTGCAGCCGGTAACTTCCCTGGCTTCACGCTAGGGGCTGAGGAAGGTGGCTATTATGGCTTTCCCAGCATTGATGGAACCGGTCTGAAGATCGGCCGGCACGATACGGGGCTGGAATGGAAACCAGGCACACTACTTGCTCCCTTTGGCAGTGAAGCCAGCGATGAGCAAGACCTTCGTAGAGTACTGGAGTCTTATATGCCGGGTGCAGCTGGCCGATTACTTAAAGGTTCTGTATGCAAATATGAGCATACGCCTGATGAAGATTTCATTATTGACCGCCATCCGCTCCACTCCAATGTGCTGGTAGCCGGAGGGTTCTCAGGGCATGGTTTTAAATTTTCTAGTGTTGTAGGTGAAATACTTGCTGATATGGCGACAAGTGGAGCTACCAACCACAACATCCAACCTTTTTCGTTATCACGTTTTGCACCTGATCATTCGCAAGCAGGCTTTATATTGGAGGGGATTTAATGAGCAAAGTTCAAATCAGTAATTTTTTAAGTACTTACAACCAGCTGGTGCATGCAACTGCAGGGTTAACAGAGGAACAGCTGAAATGGAAGGCGGAACCAACAAGTTGGAGTGTCACTGAGGTGCTGGCTCATCTAGCTGATCACAGCATTGTGGTTTCGTTCCGCATCCGTGATATTCTCGCTGCTACAACTGCGCAGCTGCCAGTCTTCAATCAGGACGCTTGGGTCAGCGGCCAGTACGCCAACAGTGGTTATGCTTCCGATAGCCTGGAGTTGTTCCGCAGCCTGCTTTATTATAACAGTCTATTGTTTGAACGGCTCAGCGCAGAGGATTGGGAGAAAAGCGGGATTAACTTCAAGGGGGAGATCGTGAAAATTTTCGATATCGTCCATAGCTTCACCGCACATGTG
The DNA here is from genome assembly GCF_037963285.1 of Paenibacillus sp. FSL H3-0329. NCBI lineage: Bacteria > Bacillati > Bacillota > Bacilli > Caryophanales > Paenibacillaceae > Paenibacillus > Paenibacillus sp. FSL H3-0329. Next base: position 3,441,536 of record NZ_CP150150.1, read on the forward strand.
GAAAGGCATCTTGGCCAGATCGAGCGAATCAAGCAGGGCGTTGCCAATGCATCGTTCGTGCAATAAATGCTTATAAAGTGAGTTTTGCACAAAGTAAAACCTGGGAATCGTATGCTCACAAAACTTTTAGGAGGAATGAACATGACCAAACCAAAACAACTGAAGCTAGGCGCACTGCTGCATGGAGTAGGAGGCAGCACGTCGATGTGGCGCCATCCTGATGCTAAGCCGGATGCAAGTGTAAACTTTGAATTATACAAAGCGTGGGTACAGAAGGCAGAAGAAGGCAAGCTGGATCTGATCTTCATCGCAGACGGTTTGTACATTAATGAAAAGTCTATTCCGCATTTCCTTAACCGGTTTGAGCCGCTGACCATCCTTAGCGCACTCGCCGCCGTCAGCACCAACATCGGTCTGGTTGGTACCCTGTCCACCTCCTACAGTGAACCGTTTACTGTCGCGCGTCAATTCGGCTCACTGGATGTAATCAGCGGAGGCCGGGCCGGCTGGAATGTGGTGACTTCACCGCTGGAAGGCTCTGCCTCTAATTACAGCAAAAAAGAGCATCCTGACCATGGCAAGCGCTACCGCATTGCTACCGAATATTTGCAGGTGACGCGCGGATTATGGGATTCCTGGGAAGATGATGCGTTTGTCCGAGACAAGGAATCAGGTGTATTCTTTGATCCGCAAAAAATGCATACCCTGGACCATCAAGGTGAGTTCTTCTCCGTGAAGGGACCGCTCAATATTGCTCGTTCGAAGCAGGGGCAGCCAGTCGTGTTTCAGGCAGGTTCCTCAGAAGTTGGTAAAAATTACGCCTCAAAGGAAGCGGATGCTATCTTCACTGGCCACGAAACGCTAGAAGATGCCCAGGCATTCTATAGCGATGTTAAGACACGGGTAGCTTCATTTGACCGGGATCCGAATGAGGTGCTGATCTTTCCTGGCATTGCACCAATCATTGGCGACACACCAGAGGAAGCAGAGCGCAAATATCAGGAGGTTGCTGGTCTCGTGACGATTGAGAATGCACTGAACTATTTGGGCAGATTCTTCGAGCATCATGATTTCTCGCAATATCCGCTGGATGCACCGTTCCCTGAGCTTGGCGAGTTGGGGCGCAATAGTTTTCAGAGCGGCACGGATAAAATCAAAAAGGACGCGAAGGAGAGAGGCTTAACACTAAGACAGGTCGCCTTACAATCCGCTACCCCGCGTAGCAGCTTTATTGGCACACCTGAGCAAGTGGCGGATCAGATTCAAACCTGGTTTGAGGGTGGAGGAGCAGACGGATTTATGATCGCAGCTGCTGTTCCTAACGGACTGGAGGAATTCGTCGATCGGGTAGTGCCGATTCTGCAAGAGCGGGGTCTGTTCCGCACTGAATACGAAAGTAGCACCCTGCGTGGAAATCTCGGTATTCCATTGCCTGAGAACCGCTATTCCAAGGCATCTCAACCGGCAGGGCATAAAGCCATACATTAACAATAATATTAATTTGAATTTCAATATTTAGCTTTCGTCATAAAAAATGTAACGCAGCCGTTTAAGGCTGCGTTTATTTGCGTGCGCGCGGAGCTTGTCTATCAACGTAAGCGCTTTAAATATCCAATCAGAGCAATAGATAACCAATCACTGTTATATAGGCAGGGTTCCCGCTGCAGCTTATGATAGAAATATCAAGGAGGGATGTAAATTGTACGCTAAGTTCTACAAGTACCGATGGCAATATTTAATGATTCTTCCGGGAGTTCTGTTGCTATTTCTGTTCAGCTATATTCCGATGGCAGGGATTCAGGTCGCCTTCCGCGACTTTCAGATTGGCACCTCGATCTGGAATAGCGTATGGGTGGGATTAGACAACTTTTCTTTCCTGCAAGATCCCCAGTTTTTAACTGTTGTCAAAAACACGTTATATATATCCGTGCTTAAGTTCATCTTCGGATTCCCGGCACCGATTCTGCTGGCGCTGGTGATTAACGAGGTAACCCGGCCTGTATTTAAACGATTCGTGCAATCGGTCAGCTATTTGCCACATTTTTTCTCATGGATTGTAGTCGCTTACATCCTGCAGTCTTTTCTGACTTTGGATGGTGGGCTGGTCAATCAGTTCATCGAGAAAGCAGGTGGTGATCCCGTATTTTTTCTAGGTTCCACGGAGTGGTTCCGGCCCATGGTTATATTAAGCGGCTTGTGGAAAGAGACCGGCTGGAACACGATTCTCTATCTGGCTGCGATCACAACGATTGATCCGCAATTGTATGAGTCCGCCAAAGTAGAGGGTGCAGGAAAGCTAGCCCAGATTCGGCATATCACCTTCCCGGGTATTCTACCGACAATATCGATTGTGCTAATTCTGAGTATCCCAAGCCTGATTTCAGTAGGGATGGATCAGATTTATCCGCTGATGAATTCTGCTAATCAAGGGGTCGCGGATGTACTGGATACGTATATCATCCGCAACGGATTGCAGCAGGGATATTTTGGGATGGCGACCGCAGTAGGACTGTTATCCTCAGTGATCAGCTTGATATTGGTTGTTTCGACTAATCAGTTATCCAGAAAAATAAATGGTGAAGGATTATGGTGATGGCATATGAAGCTCAGCAGAGGTGAAAAAATAGCTCAATACGTCATCGTCATAGTACTGGCCGGTCTGTGCTTGTCTGTACTATATCCATTCCTGTACATGCTGGCAATCTCACTGAATGACGGTGCAAGTGCAGCCAAAGGTGGCGTGTATCTATGGCCCAAGAATTTCACATTAATAAATTATGAGATCGTATTAGGAAATGAAATTATCCGGCAGTCTTATCTAATTACAATCGCTAGGACAGTCATTGGCACATTCGCAGGACTTATCGTCACACTTCTGGTGGCATTTGGCTTGTCCTACCGCGGTCTTCCCTTAAGAAGCACGATACTAGGCTATATTCTTTTAACCATGTTATTCAGTGGAGGACTGGTTCCTTTCTATATTCAGCTTAATAATCTCGGGCTTATCAACACGTTCTGGGTGTATATTTTCCCCGGGCTGTTCTCGGTCTGGAACATGTTTGTCATGCTGAAGTTTATACAGGGAATCCCTGAAGCTCTGGTAGAATCCGCTGAACTAGATGGAGCCGGTCCTGTTCGTACTCTGATTCAGATTATTATTCCACTCTCTCAACCTATGCTTGCAGCGCTGGGACTGTTTACCGCAGTGGGACACTGGAATGATTGGTTCGCCGGTGCTTTCTTCGTCACGAAGCAGAATCTGATTCCGGTGCAGACCTTCCTGCAGCAATTGCTCGCTGCTCAGGATTTATCCGCTGTCCTTGGCTCGAATACCAACCAGGAAGCTTTGGCGAGGAGCTCACAAATGCAGAATATTACGCTGATGTCGATTAAGATGGCAGTCGTTATGGTGAGTGCAATCCCCATCCTGTGCGTGTATCCGTTCCTGCAGAAATATTTTGTGAAAGGAGTTCTTGTAGGGTCAGTAAAAGGTTGATCTACAATAATAGAACAGGGGGAATTAAACAATGATGATCAAAAAAACGGGTCTAGTCGCCTTGGCTGCAGCAACCTTACTGATGTCTATTGCCGGATGCTCCGGATCAGGTGGGAATACTGCGAACAAGCCTGGAAGTGACAATGAAACGTCAAATAACCAGCCCGCCAGTGGCTCGACTTCCTTTAATCTCTGGCTCGGATGGACGGCAACCATCAATAATGATAGTTTGGTCCAGAAATATTGGCGTGAACAGGAGCCTGGAGTAAATGTGAAGCTGGAAACCACTCAAGGCGACGCGATGACTGCACTTAATTTGAAGATAAACACTGGCGGCTTTGAGGATGCAGCTATCTTCAGCCGAAACGAAACGGTCAAAAGCGCGATGAACCGGTCGAAACAGCTTATGCCGCTAGAGCAGTATTTCGACATGCCTGACAAATATCCAGGACTTGCGTCTATTCCAAAGCAGTATCTGGAACTTATGAAGGATAATGAGGGCCATATCTGGTCCATACCTACCTGGTTTGACCAAAACCCGGAAGATCCGTGGCCAGGTTGGGCATCTCAAGCCTGGATTGTCAGAAGTGATGTGCTGGAGAAAACAGGTATGACCAAAGAGGACTTAGCAACGTTAGAAGGAGTTGAGACCTTCCTTCGGAAAGCTGCAGAAGAGAAGGATGCTTCCGGCAAATCGCTGATTCCTCTATCATTCCTGATGGACACTAGTGATAATCTGGGCTGGAGCGATGAAAACGCAATTTTGACAGCATTTGGGGTGACTACAGCAGGTAATGGCGTTGACAAACGCGGCGATGATTTTGTATTCGCTTACGACGATCCCAATTATAAAGCAGCTTATCAATGGATGAACAAGATGTACCAGGAGAAGTTGATCGATCCAGAGGTCGTTACCAGCAAAAAAGAACAGTATACAGAAAAGAACAAATCAGGTCGTATTGCCTTCAATGTCGGCAGCTTCTGGAACATTCCTGCCTCAGCCTGGGAGACATTGGACGGCCCAACAGAGCCAGGGTGGTTTTACGAAGCGATCCCTTTTCCTAAAGTGGATGGTGTAGAGAAAGTCGGAATTAATCAGGTTACCAATCCGAATCCAGGCTATGATGTCTATGTTAGTGAAAAAACTAAAAATCTGGAAGCTATTCTGAAATTCTTCGATTATACCTTGCAGCCGAAACCCGAACAGCAGCAGGTCATTAATGAAGGACCGGCGGGATTATACTGGGATTGGATTGATCAACCGTTGGGCAAATGGAAATTCACAGACGAAACCTACAAGACGAGCCGCAATTCCGGAGACACCGCACAAAAAGCTAAAGTCACCCCGGAGCTTTACATGACTGCCTCTTACAGCAATGAATGGTACCCATGGTGGAACACAGAGGATGCAGGAAAAGCCGGAGCTGCTAAGACAATTAAGTTCACAGAAGCTATCGGCAAAATGGGAACTATCCGCGTGGCAGAGCCTTATGATCTATTCCAGATGAAACAGGGCGGCGCATGGGAGAAATATTCACCGGAGATCGAAAATATCCGCAAGGAATATCGAGCCAAGCTTTTAATGGCCAAAGACGAGGGGCAATTCGAGAAGAATTGGAGCGATTTCCAAGCAGCACTAGAGAAGCGTGGGCACTGGAGTGAAGTCAAGCAGGAGTGGCTGGATACGTACAAGGAGGAAGTAACCGCCTTGCAATAGACAACCGTGATGCTCTTTCAGTCACGGATCTTAAACGATAAAAAAATTAATGGAGCACCTCTCACTTGGAGGGGGCTCCCTTTGCACTTCATGGGGGGAATCTATGATTAAACAACAAATAGAGAAATGGATCATCCGTATGACCCGTTCTATGAACCTGAGGAGTAAGATTGTATTATTCTACGGACTAATTGTATTTCTCCCCACCGTACTGCTGGCTGCAGGTGCAGGGTACATGATGCTACATACGGTGCGGGCCAATTATATGCTGACGATCAGGGAAGCCGTTCGGCAAAGTGCGCAGAGTATTGAATTCAGGAAGCAAAGCTATGATCTGCTGGCTACCCGGACGGCTACGGATGGTGAGCTGATCTCTAGATTAGCCAGGGACTATGCGGATATCGATGAACAATTGGGTACGGTCAATTATGTGGACCGTTCCTTCCTGCTCACCAGTAAATACTTGCCAGGTATTGAGAATTTCCGGATCTATCATACCAACGATACACTAGTGCAAGATGGAGGGCTTCTGTGGAAGCCGGAAAAACGGAGCCTTTCGGGAATTCGAGAGCGGGAATGGTATACGAAAATGCTTCGCACAACAGACAATCTGGTATGGACTAATGCAGCGGACGACAGGACTAAGCTAGTAGTATCCCATAAAATTCTGAACGCATATGGAGATGTTTACGGGATTGTGTACCTGTTACTGAACTATAACGGTGTCTTCATGGAATCGTTCGAGCATCCTTTTGAAGGGGCCGGAGAATTGTATATTGTTGACGACAACGAACGAATTATTGCATCCTCGGAGCCCTCTGAAATTGGCAGCTGGTTATCCTCATCCTCCTTAGGTCAGTACTGGAATAACTCGTTGGAAACATCGGCTACAAAAAGCGGGATGATGCTGATCACTCAGGAGATTAAGTCTGGCTGGACGGTTGCCGCGCTTGTGCATCTTGACAGACTGGAGGAGCAGTCTACGCGGATTATGTACTATATCGGAGCAGGTATTGCATTTTTCCTGCTGTTGTCCATCTTTCTAATCATGATTGTACTTAAAAATGTGATTTGGCGGATCCGCAAGCTGGGCACCCGAATGACAGATATCTCACAGGGCTATTTCGAAGTTACAGTGAGAAACCGTGACAACGATGAGCTGGGTGAGCTTGAGGTATTGTTCAATTCCATGTCTGGCCGTTTGAGAAAACTGGTCGAAGAACATACAGAGGCCATGCTCAAAGAGCGGGAGCAATCATTCAGGGCGTTGCAGGCACAGATTAACCCTCATTTCATTTATAATTCGCTAAGTCTGATCCGTTGGCGGGCATTAGATCAGCAGGACGAATTGCAAATCCGAACCATAGATGCGCTGACGACATTCTATCGGCTGGCACTCAATAACCGGGTTAATGTGACGCTGATCCGTGACGAAATTGAGCATCTTAAGGCGTATATCGAAATTCAGCAGCTGCGTTATCCCGGTCAGGTATCCGTAGAGTGGCTGGTAGAGCCTGACGTTCTTGACTTGTACAGCATTAAGCTGATCCTACAGCCTACGGTCGAGAACTGTTATCTGCACGGGGGCATCACAACTAGAACTCATGCTTTTATACAAATTACGATCAAACGAGTGGAGAATACGGTGCAGTTTCAGATTTTTGATAATGGAAAAGGGATTGGCAGTGAGAAGCTGGAACAGATCCGTGCCGGCAGCCACACGGGTACGCAAAACGGATTCGGGATGAACAATATCCGTGAACGTCTTGCCTTGTATTTTGGCACAGAGGGCCGCTTTGAGATTGACAGTGTAGAAGACGAATGGACTTGTGTAACCATTGATATCCCTGTTTGCAAGGAAAGTCCTGAGATAAAAAAGGGGGATGGAGCTTAATGCGGGCATTAATTGTCGACGACGAGCCTATGCAGATTCAAGGGCTTCTTCGTCATATTGGCTGGAAAGCTCTGGGGTATGAGGAACCGTTAACTGCATTATCTGGTGAAGAAGCACTAACAATCCTAGGAGAAACTCCTGTGGATGTGCTGATCGCTGACGTCTCGATGCCCGGTATGACAGGGATCGAACTGCTCGCAAGATGCAGAGCGGATTATCCGTTACTCCAGTCTTTACAGACTGTGATGATCAGTGGATATGACGAGTTTGAATTTGTGCAGGAGGCTATACATCTGGGAGCTAAAGCTTACGTTCTGAAGCCCATCAAGACGGAAGAACTCGAAATGAAACTGGCTGCGTTCAGAGAAGTAGTTGAGAAGAAAAAACAGATTGAACAGGAAACCACTGTACTTAGGGAGAAAGTTACAGAGAGCTATGAGGTGCTGCAGGAACGTTTCGTCAAAGATATGGTCGAAGGCTGGATCCACAGTGATGAGCTGCTCGAATCCTGGCGGCGCCTGCTGGATCTGCCTATTGGGGAATGGCAGGCAACATTATTCCTGTTCGGATATGACCGCAGGTTCCTAGATAATCCGCATGATGCCAAGGATCGGATCCTGCTTAGCGAAGGGCTATTGAACTGCGTTAAGACTGGTCTATCTGGCTTCTCCGGTACCTATATAGGGAAGACAGGAGCGGATGAACTTGCCGTCATTGTGCTGAACGCAACGCCATTGGTGCGGGCAAGACTTGAGAAGCAGCTTGCGTTTATCCAAGACATCCTAAGAGAGCAGTATAAAGCCTCCGTCTCGGTCGGAATCAGCAGAGAGTGTTTGTTCTGGACGGAAATACCGTTGCTGTATAAGGAAGTAAGGCATATGATGGCCGGTGCCAGACTGGCCGGCTACGGACAAATCCTCTATTTCGACCGGAACTTGATGAACGAATATCATGATTTCCGCTTGCGTGAAGAATACATTCCGGAAATCGTTAAGCTACTGGACAGAGGAGAGAGCGATAAAGCTTCCGCTTATTTCAATCATGCTTTCGAAGTGTTACTTGCGCGAGAGCCTGTGTCCTTTTCCTATGTGCAGGCTTTCGGAATGGGTTTGCTTAGCGAACTAGCCAGAAAACTGAAGCGTATACATGAGAAGGATACAGAGTTGAACATCCTCATGTGGCAGCGGTTGATCGACTGTACAGGCGTAGATGAAGTCAGGAAGGTCGTACTGGAATATTTGGCGCAATATGCTAAGCTTAATCAAAGAGAGCAGGTCGCTCAGCAGCATAACCTTATCCAGCGGGTCGCCCGCCAATTGGAGGAGCATCTGCATGAGAACATGACTGTAAAGCAGCTTGCTGAGCAGTTTCACTTGAATCACAGCTATTTAAGTGTTCTCTTCAAGAAAGAAATGGGCCGGACGATTTCCGACTTCGTGCAGGAAGCGCGTATGAACAAAGCCAAGGAACTACTTCGTGACCCCAATATTAAGGTCTACGAGGTTGCCGAGCAAGTGGGCTTTCAAACCGCGGCTTATTTTGCCTTCCTTTTTAAGAAAACAACCGGCACTACACCTCAGGAGTTCAGAGATTATCATTATTAGGAGTGATATTTTGCAGACAAAGATCAGCCTGGAAGGCGAATGGAAGTTGCAATTGGATGAGGGAAATCAAGGACTGGCATTGCCTTTTACAGATGTTATCACACTGCCGGGAACAACGTCCTACGCACGCAAAGGTTCGAAGAACGATGATGTTTTAGTAAGCGCATTAACGGATGAGTATTTGTTTGAAGGGCAAGTCTGGTTTTCAAAAGAGGTCGTCATTCCGGAAGAACTAGCCGGCAAAGTCTGCTTCCTATATTTGGAACGCACGAGGCTGACGACTCTATGGCTGGACAATCAGGAAATAGGCAGCCGTAACAGTCTGAACACCCCACATATATACGAGTTGCCGCAGCTTCAACCTGGGAATCATACGCTCACCATCCGTGTGGACAATACGGGTTACCCAACCAAAGGTGGACATTTAACGTCGCAGGATACCCAGACCAACTGGAATGGGATTACCGGACGTATGGAGCTTCAGTTCTATGGTGAGTCACGGCTCAGCGGCATCCGGCTCGATCCGGATCTCTCAGCACGCTCAGTCCGAATCACGGCAACCTTGGACAGCAGGAACGAATCTATACTTACAGTGTCTGCTCAGAGCTTCAACAGCGACAATACACATGCTGTGGACGAGAGGGAGTACCCAGTCTCACCGGGTAGTTTTTCCGTCAACTATGAGCTTGGTCAAGACGCGCTGCTCTGGAGTGAAGGCGCTCCCAATCTTTATAACATAAACCTTGTTTTGAAAGACAGCGATGGATATATAACGGACCGACAGGAGCTCGTTTTTGGATTGAAGGAATTCCGGGCAGAGGGCGATAAGTTTACAATCAACGGAGAAAAAACCTTCCTCCGCGGCAAACATGACGGCCTGATCTTCCCGCTAACCGGTTATGCCCCGACTGACGTCGAGGAATGGGTAAGAATCCTGGGCATCTCCAAGTCTTACGGCATCAATCATTATCGCTTTCATACCTGCTGTCCGCCGGAAGCTGCTTTCACCGCAGCGGATATGCTCGGTATCTACATGCAACCAGAGCTTCCATTCTGGGGAACAATCACAGAAGAAACCGACGAGGGCCATAATCAGGCGGAGCAGGACTATCTGATCAGCGAAGGCTATGCCATACTTCAGGCTTTTGGCAATCACCCCTCCTTCGTGATGATGTCGCTTGGCAACGAGCTATGGGGCAGCAAAGCCAAGATTGATTCTTTCCTAAAGGACTATAAAGCATTTGATAACCGGATTCTCTATACACAGGGGTCCAATAACCACCAATGGGTGCCAGAAATTCTGGAACATGACGATTTCTTCAGCGGCGTGCGCTTCTCCAGAGATCGGCTGTTCAGAGGTTCCTATGCGATGTGTGATGCTCCATTAGGTCATGTCCAGATCGATCTGCCAGGCACGATGAAAGACTATGACGATCAGATCGTCCCTCAGGATTTCTTCAACGGAGAGGGGATGGAAGCTGCCGCTGGCGGAGAGATTCAGATCCAGTATGGTACGGAAGCCAAGACGGTGAAGGCTGGAGACGCTTCCGCAGAATGGATACCGCACATTCCGGTAATCTCGCATGAGATCGGACAGTATGCTACCTATCCTAATTATGAGGAAATCGATAAATACAACGGTCCGCTCAAAGCTGAGAATTTCAAAATTTTCCGTGAACGACTGGAAAGTAAAGGGTTGGGTCATTTGGCCGCCAAATATTTTGAATCCTCGGGGCAACTGGCAGTAGCTTGCTACAAAGAGGAACTTGAGGCGGCATTCCGCTCCCGGCGGCTTGCGGGCTTCCAACTGCTTGATTTGCAGGATTTCAGTGGCCAGGGAACGGCGCTGGTGGGTGTCCTCGACGCCTTTATGGATTCCAAAGGAGTGATAAGTCCTGAGGACTGGCGAACTTTTTGTAATGATGCCGTTCTGTTGGCAAGATTCCCTAAGTATAACTATGTCTCTGGTGAATCGTTCGATGCCCATGTTGAACTGAGCTGTTTCCGCAGTGGTATGCCGAGTGCATTTGAATTGCATTGGGAGCTTACCGCGGATAATGGTATTCTCGCCGCAGGTTCAACCGAGGTGGACGTACCTGCAGGAACGAATTATATCGATATCTGCGATCTGGCAATAAAACTACCAGAAGTTGACCGTATGAGTACTATCGTATTGTCCCTCTCCATACAGGGAACAGATATCCGTAAGAGTTACAACCTGTGGATTTATCCAGTGAAGAGTGGCAACATGCTGGAAGGTGTCCATGTCTTCGACAAGCTGTCTGATGATGCGCTTGCATTGCTGGAGCAAGGTGAGAATGTGCTGCTTATGCCGAAACCGGAATCTCTCCAAAATGCCGTTGAAGGTTATTACTGCACAGATTTCTGGTGTTATCCAATGTTCCGCTCGATCTCAGAGAGCATGAACCGGCCAGTACCCATTGGTACTATGGGGCTGTTGATTGATAACAAGCACCCGGTGCTTCGTGAGTTCCCGAGCGAGGAATATTCTACCTATCCCTGGTGGAGTATTGTTGAGAATTCGAAATCGCTCATCATGGATGCAGCTGACCGCGATTGGAATCCCGTTGTGCAGACTATCGATAATTTTGAACGCAATCATAAGCTGAGTTTCCTAGTGGAATGCAGTGTAGGAGCAGGCAACCTGCTGATATGCGCATTGGATGCTGATAAGGTTAGCGATACGCCGGAAGGCAGACAGTTCTTATTCAGTCTTGCGGGTTATATGAAATCAGATGATTTCAAGCCACAGTACAAGGCGAATGTTGCAGAACTTCTTGAGCTGATCCAATAGGCAGAGGCAGGCGATTGCTAAGGTTACCTGTCAAATTTCATATGGATGAATAGTCCAATGGGGCTACAGTGAAAACTACGTTCTCCACTTGAGTAAAACAGACTGTCGCATCGTAAAAAACTGAAGAGCAGCGATTCTCTTAATGAAGAGAGATTCGCTGCTCTTAGTTTTTTGCTGCTTTTAGTTTATTGGTAGCCGCCAGCTTCAACAGTGTCATCGTTATCTGAGCCTCTGAGGGTTTCGGACTCAGATGACACTATTTTCTGATTTTCAGCCTTGTGAACAACATTTCGGACTCCAGTGACGCTATTGCTTATAAAGAGGTTCATATGTGGTGTATTTTATGCAAATAGTGACTATGGGGACCGTTAGCCCACCAAAAGTACAATAATACTGCTTTTAGCGTCATCTATGTCCGATAGATGGTGCTACATTGTTGCAATAGTTCTTAAAACTTCTATCGAACAAAAAGTAAAGGGGTTCACCAAGCAGCCTTTCGCGGCTGAAGGGAACTCCTTTTTTCGCGTTCGACGTATTACACGTATTGGTAAAGCACGGGAGTCAGAGGCTCCGAAACAAAACAAGCCTTAAAAAGTCACCTCTATAGATGATTGCTGATAACCCTCACTCCAGCCTAGAGGGGTTGTTTGTGTTTATCAGCAACTGAGCAGTTTTACAAACGATTTCACAGGGTTGGAGACCTTTGAAAACATTAACCCGGTGCTATCATTGGTAATGAAGCTGCACACCTAAAGTTGTAAGCGCATTAACGAATGGCGCCAGAGCCGCTCATCGTCAGGAACAGCGCCAAATTTAGCAGGGTTTGGGGGAACGGGAGAAGACATGAATGAAATTCTATTGAACGATTTGAAGTGGGAAGTCAAAGGGTATTGGCCCTGGGTTCCGCTAAAGGGCACCAGTATGGAGCTGGGACAGGAATTGATGGGGGTTACGGACTGGATGCCTGCCACTGTGCCGGGTGGAGTTCACTATGATCTCTTCAGACAGGGCTGGATTACCAACCCTTATCAAGAGTTAAATAGCCTGAGTTGTGAATGGGTGGAGAACCGCTGGTGGGTTTACCGTACGACCTTGAAGCAGCCTGAGCTGAGAGCAGCCAGAGTTGAACTGGTCTTTCAGGGACTGGACTATGAAGCCTCGGTATACGCTGATCATTTACTGCTGGGTGAACATAAAGGTATGTTCGAGCCGGCTGTATTTGATGTTACAGACCTGCTCTCCGGGCGGGAAAGCCTTGAAATTTCAGTGCTGTTGAAGCAGGCGCCAGATGAAATGGGGCAAATCGGCAAAACCTCGGCTACCTTCACGCAGAAGAGCCGTTTTAATTATAAATGGGATTTCTCTACCCGGTTGGTCAATGTCGGAATCTGGGATGATGTGGTATTGAGGGTACATCAACAGTGCTCTTGGGATGATGTGTCGATCACTACAGATGCGGAGTTTGGCGAGAACGATAGAAATCAGATCTCGTCTGGTCGAATCACCATTCAAGCAGGAATCAAGCGAATGGCTGGCTCTGAAGATGATGGGACACTGACAGCGAGCATCACCTGTACTGATCCGGAGGGGAATCTGCTGCTGGTTCAATCGCGACCAGTTCGAGCTGGAGAGCTTCTGAACGCGGAGCTGGAAATACCCGAACCTGAGCTATGGTACCCAAACGGTTATGGAAAGCAGCCACTGTACAATCTTGAACTAAAGCTACTGGATGAAGCTGGAACGGAATTGGATACCCAGAGCTTTCAAACGGGCATTCGCAAGCTCGATTATATCCACAATGTAGACAGTCCAGACAACGCCCTACCATATACAGTGGTGATTAACGGAAGCAAGATCTATATGAAAGGGGTAAATATGACCCCTCTGGACCATCTCTACGGGAATGTAACGGTTGAACAATATCAACTGATGATTCGTCTGATGAAAGCAGCTCATATTAATCTCGTTCGGGTATGGGGCGGTGGAATCATTTAGAAAAAGGCTTTTTACGACTTATGTGATGTAAACGGCATTATGGTCTGGCAGGAGTTCATTCAGTCCAGTTCAGGTATTGACAATATCCCTTCGAAGCAGCCGGAGTTTTTGGAGCTGCTTCACAAGACTGCCTGCACAGCGCTCTGTGACAAACGCAATCATGTATCGCTAACGGTATGGAGCGGCGGCAATGAATTAATGAGTGAGCCAAATAAGCCTTCCGACAGCAGCGATTCCAATCTGGCGATGTTGAAAGAACTGGTAGAACAGTATGATCCGCAGCGACTCTTCCTACCGACCTCAGCTTCCGGCCCGGTAGAATATATTACGGATGCAAAAGGTCAGGGGCATGATGTGCACGGTTACTGGAAGTATATGGGAAACCCTTATCACTACGAGTTATATGGCAGCAACGATAATCTGCTGCACAGCGAATTTGGGGTGGACGGTCTGAGTTCTCTCAAAAGTCTGGAGAAATTTCTGAGTGAGACCAACCGGCGACCGGTTTCTATGGAGAACAACGCGATATGGAGACATCACGGGGAGTGGTGGGATACGCTGAGCCGTGAAGAAGAAATGTTCGGCAGCATGACAGATTTGGAGCAGTTCTCTGCCTGCAGCCAGTGGATACAGGCGGAAGGAATCCGGTTCGTGCTGGAGGCTAACCGCCGCCGTAAGTTCCGAAACAGCGGCAGCATTGTCTGGCAATTCAACGAGCCGTGGCCGAATGTGTCCTGCACTAACCTTGTCGATTATTACGGTGAAACGAAGATGGCCTACCATTGGGTGAAATCTGCCTTCCGTCCGCTACATGTTTCGCTGGACTACCGCAGTCTACTGCTTACACCAAGCACCGGATTTCAGGGAGATGTATACGTGCATGGAGGAAATGGACACAGGGTAGAAGTCGACGCGGAAGTCTTCGATGCAGTCGGACGGTGCATCTATCAGCAATCATTTGAGGCAGAGGGAAACAAAGATCAGGCTGTCGGCGCTGGGGTGCTGAATTTCAACGTGCCAGAGCATGACGATGCTTTATATTTCGTCAGATTGTCCTACCAGGACGGCGATGAAGCACCACAGCAGAATTTATATGTATTCTCTACCAATAAAAAGCATCCATATGCTCCCGCGCTTGCACTTATAGGAGGCAATCTTGAGGTGCGTCAGGAGAGTTTATGGCAGCCGACGGGTGCTCAGGAGAAGAGCCAGCAGGCCCGTTTTACAGTCCGAAATACCGGTAGTGAAGTTTTGCTGCATGTACATGCAGAGGAAAGGGGAGACCGCTACTGGATGGAAGCGGATGAGCAGTTCCATACCCTCTTTCCGGGTGAGACCAAAACAGTAACGGTTACTTGCACTCCTAAACTCTCAGGAGGATTCCTGTCTGGGGAAAATTATAGGATCACAGATGGCTTGCCAGAAATTAGATTCATGTCGTTCCTAACAGCACAGAGCAGAATGATACAGGTTGGAGGAGAAAAAAATCGTGAGTAAAACATTGTGTTTTGTACCGGAGGCATATGTTCCGCTAAGTCGGTTTATTCAAGCCGAGGGATCTACACCTGTCGCTATACCTGTTAGCAGAGCAGTGGCTGATTACTTAAGGCTGCACAACGCTCCACTGCTGCTTGCTTGCTTGCGAGGCGGCGAAGTAGCTTATCAGAAAGCGAATTGGTCAACCCTCCATGAAGACATTGTTGAAGCTGAAGCAGCAGAAGAGATCTCCGAGAAAGAGGAGGGGGTATTTGTATTAGTCAGTCCTTTGCTGACCAATATGCTTCCTGTAGTGTCTCACTGGGATAATAGCGTTGCTGAGGGAAAAGGAGGCTTCCGTTATGGCGGAACAGATGGCATAGGGACATTGCGGATGGACGAAGCCGGGGAAAAGGTTGTTTCCGAGCATGCGCGGCTCTACAATAGCGACCCAGATAGCCCTTATGTATACAATACGGAAGATCATCAGCTGTTCGGAGGCAACGAGGGGAATAAGAATCTTAAAACTCCGCAATTCGAGCATTATATCGGTGACCGCTACAGTCTCTATGCTGTAGATGATCTAGTTGCAGTTTCCCTGAGCGACCGCATCCTTAAGACCTTCGGATTTCCGGTGGTTTTCCGCAATGCATCCACAGACAATGCTGCACTTTTAAGCAATGCGCCTGTATTTCAGCTCATCAGCGGCAGTCTGTTAGTTATAGAGAATGACCAGCATAGCCTTGCTTCCTATATTCTGCCGCCCTTCTGGAGTGCGGCAAATGTTAAGGGATATCCACTGTTGTTCAATGGTTATTATGATGCCAATGAGAATACCTTCAGCACGGTAGGTCCCTCATTTCTGGAAATCATCGGCAAGACTCTGGCCAGCACCGGCAAAGGCGTTGTCGGCATTCTGTGGAACGGAGGAGGATATATCGGCAGCCGTTCCTTGCAAGGCTCCATCTATGCTGGCATTGGGGCGGCAATTACCAGAGGTCAAGAAAGTTATGGCGGTGATGCAGAGCAGGTAGTGGCTGTAGGTGGTTCGCGCGGCGGCTTAACTGCGCTGCTGGCTGGAGGCAATCCGCTTTGCTTACCCTATCGGGTGCGCTACACACTGTGTTATGCACCGCCGTTGATTCTGAACGGGCTCACCCGTGAGTTTGCCGAAGGAGCTTGCCCACTGATCTGGCATGTGGCGGAAGTAGACACCGGTTACCGGGAAATCTGGAAGAAAGATTGGCAGCATCCACAGAACGGCAGCACGGGAATCGAGACTCTGCTACAGACTCTGACGGGAACTATTGACTCTGCAAGTCTAAAGGAAACGACCGGACTGGAATCCGAATTTTTTCTGGAGGGTCTTAAAGCGAGTGGCACAAAGCTGCTGATTAACCATGGCACGCATGATGCCTTTACCCTTAGCCGCTTCAGCTTTTCCTTCGCGGCTTTGGTTCGGAGTCGCGGGATACCGCTTCGCCATGAGATCGGATACCGCTTCGGCCATAACAACTGCACGGATCTTTACGAGCAAGCTACTCTATGTCTAATAGCTCTGCTACAGGAACAGGAGCTCGAATTCACGGGCACGGTGCATTATCGCAGACGCAGTCCGGCTGCGGGAGAGTGGGAGCAGACCGAACGTTTTGTCCCAACTCATCAACCCGTTTTTCTGGAAGCACCTAAGTTCGTAGCGGTGGGTAGCCCTGTGGCTTGGACTCTTTATGGAGAGCCGGGAATGGAATACCGCCTGGATCTGGGAATCCTAGATCAGCAGGCTTGGGAACAGAAGCAGCAGGTAGTTCGAAATGAGCGCATCACACTGGCGTCCGGTGTATTGCCGGACAAACAACATCCGCTTGAACTCTGCTCGTGGCAGGATGGCGTAAGCCAGCTCACTGACGGACAACATGCGGGCTTTTATCTTTATGAGCTGTCATACAGGCTCAAGGGTGAGCAGAAGTGGAGCGTAGTTTCTCCCTCCCGTGTGCCACAGCCCGGCGTAGAGCCTCAGTCGGTGCTTCGTATTTTGGAGGAGCAGCCCAATCCGGCGAGCGAAGCGTTTCGGGCGGAAGCGGCCGTCCTCTGCATCAGCGCAGGGTTAAGTGAGGCCTAAACGATTCACCATAACATGAACATAAGCGGTGTGCGGCCATTCCGGTGCGTGCACTGCTTTTTTTTGCCAACAAATAAGTAGCTTTACAAACGCTTTCGCAGGGTTACCGGATTTCGGCGCTCAGTAGGAAGCGCTATCATTTAGGTATAACAACTATACAACGCCTGACCGGATTAAAGCTTGATTCCGGGAGGAAGGAAGGACAGGAGCATGATTGGAAAAACCAGTGAACTAAATCCTTTAATGACAGAGAAAAAGAAAGGTTATCCTGTACGGCGTTTATTCAAAGATTGGTCATCCTGGATATTAATTGTACCCACACTGTTTGCCTTTTTCTTTTTTTCCTGGCAGCCGCTCGTGAAGGGCATTGTGCTCTCTTTTTTCAATACTGAGGGTTATAATGCCGTAAGCTTCGCCGGACTGCAGAATTACAAGGATGTTATACAGAACTCGGCGTTTCAACAGACATTGACCAACTCTTTTGTGTATGTGTTCTGGTCACTACTGATCGGTTTTGCCGTACCCATTATTGTCGCTGTCGTGATTAATGAATTGAGACATGGGAAGTCATTTTTTCGCTTTTCGGTCTTTTTTCCGAGTATGGTTCCCGGCATTGCCGCTTCGATGTTATGGATGTTTTTGTTTGAGCCCGGAAAGGGTGGCGTGCTGAATATTATGCTGAGTGCCATGGGATTTCCGGTGCAGCAATGGCTTCAGGATCCGCAAATGACGATAATGCTGATTATCTTCACGATTACCTGGCGAAATTTCGGGGGAACAGTGCTGCTTTATCTGGCAAGTCTACAGAGTATTAATCATGATCTGTACGAAGCAGCCTCGATTGACGGTGCGAATGTATGGCGGAGATTCAAAAGTATCACCATTCCGCAAATCTCTAGCATGATCGGACTGATGATGATTTTGCAGATCAGCGGTGTATTCCAGATCTTCAATGAACCCCTAGTAATGACTGAGGGTGGACCGAACAATGCCTCAATGACCTTGATGCTGCAAAGCTATTATTATGCGTTCCGGAGTTTTGAAGCAGGCCATTCAATGGCGCTCGGGGTTATTACTTTTCTAGTCCTGATGGTGCTTACCATTATTTATTTCCGGCTGGATAAGAAATTGAACAGGGAGTAGAAGCTATGAAAACTAAAGAAGCATATGGCATTATCGGCAATATAGAATACAGATCACCTTGGGTGCGCCTGCTGTATTGGTGCATGTTCATTCTGATGATTGTGCTGGCCGCTGTCTGTATTTTGCCTCCGGTCTGGATTATGGTCTCAAGTCTGAAGGACATCAAAGAGTTTTATGCAATCCCGCCCACCCTGATCCCCCGCTCGTTCAATGTTGGCAAGCTATGGGAGACCTGGCAGGAGTTTAACTTCCTCAGTTATTATCTGAATACGGCTTATCTGGCCGCAGGTTCTGTACTGTTCTGCCTTACTTTTAACGGACTGGCCGGATATTTCTTCTCCAAGCTAAAGCCGCGGGGCAGTGCCCTGCTGTTTGCACTGATCGTGTGGACCATGATGGTGCCGAATACAGTGGGCATGGTGCCGCTGTTTAAGAATCTGATTGATTTTCCGCTGTTGCACTTGAACCTGACCAATACTTACTGGCCGATGTGGTTTATGGCTGCTGTGAATCCGGTGGTAATTCTGATCTTCAAAAACTTTTTCGATACCATCCCACAAGCGCTGCTGGAAGCCGCCAAAATTGACGGAGCGAGCACAATCGGTATTTTTATTCGAGTCATTCTCCCGCTCAGCGGACCAGTTATGGCTACAATTACAATCCTTACGATGAACAGTGTCTGGCAGGACTTCTTCTGGCCCTTTATGGTGCTGAAGGATAAATCGACCTGGTCGGTCATTGTGGCTATTTACAATCTGAAGGCGACATTGCCGCAGGACATACAGTTTATTGCGTTGACTTTTGCGATTCTGCCGCCGATTATCCTGTTTATTTTTTTCCAAAAGTACATTATGAACGGGCAATCCTTCGGCGGCAGTATTAAAGGGTAACATCACCCGATCACAAACCATTTCACAGTTTTGCCCCGTAGGGTGCTGCAGAAGGTGCATGTTAAGATGATTTCAGATTCAAAAAGAAAGCGCTTTACATGTTGCGAAGAATGCTTTAACAATAAGACTAGGGGGAATTACATTGAAAAAAGGACACACCAAGAACCTGACAGCTACACTGGCACTTACGCTGCTTTTTTCTGCCGGACTGGCTGGCTGTGGAGGCGGCTCCAATGAGAAGAATGCCGGAGGAAAGACGGAGACAGCGGGCAATCAACAGGTGACGATCAAGGTCAGTAACTGGCCAAAGCCGAATGAGGAAGCCAAAATCGCCCAGTATGAGCAGGTCATGGCGAAGATGAAAGCCAATTATCCGGAAATTATTGTGGACAAAGATGAATGGGGTTATGATGTCAGCTCATTCCTGCCAAAAGCGGCCAGCGGCCAGCTTCCGACGGTATACGAAACCTTTTTTACAGAAACAAGCAAAATCATCAAGGCAAATTACGCGGCTGACATAACGGATACGATGAAAAAATATGGCTACGACAAGGCGATCAATCCAGATCTGCTGAAAATGGTTACCAAGGACGACAAGTATTATGGGATTCCGAAGGACGGATACGTCATCGGTATGCTCTACAATATGAATCTTTTCAAGGAGGCTGGACTGCTGGACGACAAGGGGATTCCTAAATTTCCTAAAACATATGAAGAGCTAGCAGAAACTGCGCAGATTATTAAACAAAAGACCGGTAAAGCCGGAATGTTCTTGCCTACAAAAAGTGGTCAAGGCGGTTGGATGTTCATGAACATTGCCTGGGCATACGGAGCA
This sequence comes from Paenibacillus sp. FSL H3-0329, assembly GCF_037963285.1. NCBI lineage: Bacteria > Bacillati > Bacillota > Bacilli > Caryophanales > Paenibacillaceae > Paenibacillus > Paenibacillus sp. FSL H3-0329. The sequence goes on from NZ_CP150150.1 coordinate 3,461,520, forward strand.
GAATTTGAAAAACAAGTGGACGGGAAATGGCAGGCGGTGTTCAATTCGCCGGAAGCAGCAGCGGCCCTGCAATATGTGAAGGACTTAAAATGGAAATATGATGTACTGCCCGACAACAATCTGGTCGATGTTACGAACGATATGTTCCGCTTGTTCGGAACCGATCAGGTCGCTATGAGCTTCGGCACGAATGACTGGTCACCGGTCATCCAGCAACAGACTAAGATGTCCAAGGACAATGTGGCAATGTCCGCGCTTCCAGTAGGACCGATCGGGAAACCTGTAACCCTGCTCGGTGGCGGCCTATATATGTTCTCGCCTAATGTAACACCTGAGCAGATTGATGCCGGATTCAAATGGCTAAAAACCTACGGATTTACACCAGAGTCCTCTGAAGAGGCACTGACCGGTTGGGATATTGAGAAGAAGACACTGAGCGATCAAGGGCTGATCGTAGGGCCTTACGGGTTGCGGATTTGGACTGATGAGAAACGGATTGGAGAAGAACAAAAGATTCTCGACAAATACAACAACGTCAATCTGGATTTGTTCCGTGATTATATGGACAATGGCAGCAAAGGCATGCGGGCGGAAGAACCAGTCAACGCACAGGAATTGTACCAAAAGCTGGATATCGTACTGCAAACCGTACTGACGGACAAGAACGCAGATCCGCAACAGATCTTGGATAGGGCTGCCGAAGAATTCCAACGTGATTATCTCGATAAGGTTAAATAAAACGCAGACCAACGGCGACGTCGTCCTTCTGAAGGGCGGCGATGCCGTTTCTGCGTAGATTGCCTTAACTACTTAAATGAGATAAAGGAGATATGCATAACATGGCAGCAAAAGAATGGGGAGACTGGGGAGCACGCTGGATCTGGCCGCAGGAGGAGCAAGGATCAGCGGATAGGGAACAGCAGCACGAGCGTGCGTACTTTCGCAGAGTGTTCGAACTGCCAGCTGGTATCGGAAAGACCTGCACCCTGGATTTGGCCATTACCGCAGACAGCCGCTACAGGCTGTTCGTCAATGGGCAGCGTTTATGGGCCGGTCCTTGTAAAGGACATGGTCATATACAGTATTATGAAGAATTCAGTCTGGACAATGTTCTACAACCAGGTTTAAATGTGCTTGCTGTTATGGTCGTTCATTATGCAGGGACTACGCCCTTTGAACTGGGTGAAGACGGACCTTTGTCCGTCTGGCGCTCGCAAAAAGGCGGTCTGCTTGTGGAAGCGGCAGTTACATAAGGCGGGCAGCTAGTACAGGAGCTAAATACGGATAGCTCATGGAAAAGTATTAAGGATCGCAGCTATAAGCTCCAGCAGTTTCCGATCATACGCTGGATGGGTGGACTGGAAGAAGTGGAGGGTGACGCAGCGCTGCTGGATTGGACACTGCCCGAATATGATGACAGTGCCTGGCTTGCTACCGGAATTGTGCAACCGGTGCGGGATGAATATGGCCAATTAACCCCTTGGCAGCTGGCCCGGCGTCCGATTCCGCTGTTGTATGAGCGGGAGCAATTTTTTCTGAAGCTAATGCGCAGCAGTAGCGGGGTAGGGCAAGCCTTTTTTGAGGAAGGGCATAGTCTGGAGCTGCGAAATGGAGATGGCGGCGCTTCACCCAACGCAGTACTGCCTTCCGCTGGAATAACAATAGAAGCAGGGCAACATTTTTGGTTGGAGTTGGATGCTGGCGAGCTAACCACAGGGTATTTGCAGCTTAGACTTCTTGGAGGCAAAGGTAGCCGGATTACCCTACTATGCGCTGAGTGTTATGAAGAAGAAACGGGGGATGATTAGATTCGCCGCAAAGCTGTCCGCGATAATACGAAGGAACATGTATTAAGAGGGGGCTACGATAGCTATCACCCGGCAGGTTACGGCATCTCTGCGCGGATGGAAATCTACGAACCGTTCTGGTTCCGTACTTTCCGCTATGTACGGCTGGAAGTGCAGGCTGGTGTCGAGCCTCTAACGATTTCCAGCTTTAGCTATAGGGAGACCGGATATCCACTGCAGCCGGAAGGAAACTTTCACTGCTCCGATGAACAATATAACCAACTATGGGAGCTCAGTGTACGAACACTTCAGCGCTGCATGCATGAGACCTACGAGGATACTCCGTATTATGAACAGCTGCAGTATACCATGGATACCAAACTGATGATGGAGTTTACGTACCTATTATCAGGGGACGACCGGTTAGCGCGGAGAGCTATGGAAGATTATAAGGCCTCTCAGCTACCAAACGGGATGCTGCAAAGTCGCTATCCCTCTGTGCTGCCGCAGGTCATTCCTTCCTTCTCCCTATATTGGATCGGAATGATTCATGACCACTACAGATCCTTCGGGGATATGGCCTTGGTGAATCAGTACCGGTTAGCGCTGTTATCTGTGCTGGACTGGTTCGATCAACATCTGACTCCGGAGGGTCTGGTGGACAGAACGCCCCGCCAATATTGGAATTACTTCGATTGGGTGGAGGAATGGCCGCTCGGCGCACCGGATTGTACGGATGATGCACCCGCAACCGTACTGAGCCTGATGTATGCGGCCGCGCTGGAGCAAGCGGCTGAATTGCTTGCAGCCAGCGGTTGGACACAGATTGCTGGTGAACTGCGTCAACGCAAAGCGGCGGTCAACGCTGCGGTAATGGATTGCTGCCGGCTAACGAACAGTCTGCTGTTCCGCGACAGTCCGGAGGCAACTGCGGGAACGCAGCATAGCCAGCACACGCAGGTCTGGGCGGTTTTGGCGGGCACAGTGGATGTTGTAGAAGGGGCGGCACTGCTGGAGTCAACGTTAACAGACACATCACTGGCTAAGCTTTCGTTGCCGATGAGCTACTATCTATTCCGCGCGCTAGAGAAATGCGGAATGTATGACCGCTCGTTCGGACTATGGACACGGTGGTTGAAGCAGTTGGAGCTTAATCTCACTACACTTCCAGAAATAGATTCAACCGGCACCAGAAGTGACTGCCACGCATGGAGCGCACTGCCGATCACTGAGTTCACCAGAGGGATATTGGGTGTCCAACAAGGAATAGAGGGAATAACTATAAAGCCCCACTATGGAGAACTGCGGCAGGCCAGCGGAACCGTAAATACAAGTATCGGCCCAATAAACATCAAATGGGAGATCCGTTCAGTAACAGGACAGGAGATCTTCCACATGAAAGCTTCCTGGCAAACCGGATCGGCAATTACAATAATTCTGCCTAATCATGAAGTGCATGAGACAGATGAGGGTTCCTTTTACAAGGAGATCGACATTAGTCACCTTAGCTGTTAGTCTGATTTCAGTTGATTTTGTTTTCATGATTCATACACCGGAGGGGGATGGGGAAGTCATATGTTCAGATCGTTCGGCCGCAATATCCGCCTAGTCCTGGTGTTGTTCATTACTGTCTATATTGTCGCTTCGAGCTTCATTCTGTACCGTACTATGGAGCATAGAAGCCTTGACATGCTGCGGCAGCTATCCGTTCAGTACACTGGCCAGCAGCATAAGAACACACTTCTGTTCATGAACTGGCTGGAGGAGACCTCGAAGCTTATATCCAACAACCAGGTGGTGCAGAATGCGCTGAAAAAACCAACATATGACGGGGCAATCTCTCCGATACTTGAGGGCATACGTTCTTCCAGTAGTGACATTCTCGGCATTTACATTTGGGGAGAAGCAGGGGGAACTTACTCCTCGAGCAATGTTTCCGGGTTGCTGCCCTTTGCAGAGATCAAAAAAAAACCAGGGATGGAACAATTTCTAAATAACCGAGAGCAGGCTTTGCGCTGGACGGTGCTGAACCGGGAGCATCTAATGAATGCACCTTCGGATCTGCGCGACCGTCTGTTGCTTGAAGTGAAAATTAAGGGTTCGATGGGAGACGTCCTCGGTCTGCTCTCGCTCGAAGTGGAGATTGACAAGCTTTACAGATTCTACCTATCTGGCGAGAATACAATCTACGGGGAAAATGAAGTTTACCTACTGACCGGAAACGGGAAGCTATTGAGTGCTGCCGATGTCCCGAAGGAGCGACTGCAGGAGATCAAAGCAGCACTAGTTACTTCGGAAAAAGCTACCTTGGCTGAGCCAGTGACACAGGGTATCGATCAAAATAGTACAGGCAGAGGTGATGCAGATCTGCTGGAGCGGGAAACGGCTGACGGCCTGATTTTGCTCTATCCACTACCGGAATCGGCAGAGCGGATTGTCACCTATATCTCAGCAGATGGCATGAATGCAGAGCTGCGAACGTTTAAGTATTTAATGCTCGCCCTGAACATCGTAGTGTTCATAGTGTTCTGGCTGCTGATCTCAGTGCTTAGCGGCAGTATAGTTAATCCACTGAAGCAGTTGTACCTGAAGATTAATTCAACAATGAAAGACTAAGATAAGATGGAGTCTGAATCATGAAAATCGCTAACCGAAGTGTATTTCATACATCTAGCGTGGGCAATAAACGGATGAAGTAAGATATAGTTGTATTCAGTACACTTATTATTCGGAAAGTTAGTTGCTGCCAACAGAATTGGAACGTATAGATGTACCAAATACACTTAAACTTCTGCTCGCTGCAAAAAAGGGTGCTTTAGCTGTATTAAATACAACTAAAGCACCTATAATTCTCGAAAGTATCTTTAATTTTCCACTACTCAATCGTCTTTTTAAGCAAAGTAGAAGTCCCGCCTACCCACTCAAAAAGGATCGATTTCTTTGTTGTGTCCGCATTTATAAACTAAATTCGCTAATTGGGCAGTTCCTTCTTCAAGTTGATCGTAACTGTGGTGCCTTGCCCCGGTGTGCTGGAGATACTTAAACCATATTGAGGACCATATTCCAGTTTAATTCGTTCGTCCACATTTCTTAGTCCATACCCGCTCTGAAACAACACATCTTCCTTGGCTTGGCTAAGCGTCGCACCGTTGGAAAATCCCACCCCGTCATCAGTCACTGTGAAGCGAATCTCATCTGCCACTAATTCGCCTTTAATCCAGATTCGGCCCATCCCGCGTTTCTCGCTGATGCCGTGTTTGATCGCATTCTCTGCAATAGGCTGAAGAATCAGCTTCAGAATGCGAACCTTGCGCAGCGATTCCTCAATCTCGTATTCAATCTCGAACTTATCCGGAAACCTCATTTGCTCAACTGTCACAAAACTCTGCACCAAGCGGATTTCTTCGTCCACGGTCACGAACTTGTCGCCTTTATGCAGGCTGATTCGAAAAAAGGTAGCTAATGAAGAAATCAGTCGTTCTATATCGGGCTGCTTCTTCAGTCGGGCAATCCAGGCAATTGCATCCAGTGTGTTGTAGAGAAAATGGGGATTGATCTGTGATTGAAGTGCGGTCAGCTCAGCTTTCCGTTGCTTTTCTTTCTCCTCATCTTTCTCCAGCATTAATTGGCTGATCCGCTCCACCATCTGATAGTAGCTGTTCTCAAGCTGAAAAATCTCATCAACCTGACCGCGCTGTTCATAAACAGCGGCCAGATCTTTTTTGCCAAACAGGCTCAGCTTCTTCTTCAAGTTCAGCAGTGGACGGGTGATTTTGGCTGCCAGATAGAAGGAAAAAATCAGCAGCACAATAAAGGTAACGCTGGCGAACAGAAGCGCATTTTGATTGCCTTTGGCGATTCCCGAGAGCAGTTTGTGATTGGAAATCACGCTGGTGAATTCCCAGCTGACCCCAAGTGTCTCCAACCGGGGATTCAAAGGATAAGTAGCAATGATGTAGGAATTTCCGTTATCTGACCAGGTACGATAGCCTTCTTTTTTACCTGGGCGAAGAGGGGCGTTTTCCTCCAAAAAATTGCCCAAGAGCCGTTTGTCGGGGTGAGAAATAATCCGATTGTCGGAAGTCAGGAAGGAGTAGCCGATGCCAGTGAAGCTGGAGGAATACAGGTCCGCCAAAGCAGCCTCCCTGACATAAATGATCACGACCCCGATATTTTGCCCTGTATTGAAATTGCGGAACTGCTGGCCGAATGGAATATACGCATTGCCTTCTCCATCCCGTTTGATCTCACCGACAACAGGCATGCTGCTCTCCTGAATGCGTTTGATGAACAGGGCTTCAGGCACCTCCAGCATCTGCTCCTTAGACTGGTAAGAATAAAGCATATTATCGTTGGTGCTGATAATCACGTTACCCACCAGGTCGTTCTGGGCCAGCATACCGTCGATGATAGCTCCGATTCGCGATTCCTTATCAGCTGACGGCAGGGAATCATTATTGATGATTTGGTAGATATCACTGTTCACCAGAAACCGCAGAAACAACATTTGAATGTCATCGACCATGAGCTCCACGCTAAGCCCAATTTGGCGCTGAGTCTGAACGACATGGCGGTACAGATCCTTTTGCAGGTAGGTATAGGAATAAAAATTGAAAATAACGAGCATCAGCACCAGATGCAGAGACAGTCCTGCTAACAGAACAACAACAATCCGGCTTTTGATCTTGAACCGCCTCATCCAGGAATCCATCCGGTTGGCTAGTCTCCGCTTACCCATAGGTTTTTGCATATTCACTCGGCGGGATGCCCGTCATTTTTTTGAAGATCTGGCTAAAGTATTTGGAGTCGGTGAAGCCGACCTGATTGCCAACCTCGTACACCCGATACTTCGGATTGCGCAGCATACGTTTGGCTTCCTCGATACGGTATTCCGTCAGACATTCGTAAAAGGTTTTGTTCAGATCTTTACGGAATAGATGCATCAAATGGGTTGGACTGACGAAGACCGCCGCAGCAACCATCTCAACGGTAATGTTTCCGGCATAGTGCTCCCGGATAAAAGCGAGTGCGTCCCTGATTTCACGCCGGCACCGAGCCCCAGCCTCTTCTTCAGCATACAGCACACGTTCAATGCCAGAAAGGGCACGCTGCGCAGCAAGTACAGCCTGCCGGTATGAATCTACGATCCCGTTCCATTCTCCCGCAGGTTTACCTATGCCGACGCTTAAGGCCTGGCCGAAGTGCTGTTGGCTCCATTCAGATAGTTGTTTGCCCAATTTTCGTGCAGAATCTCCGGCCAGCTCTGGTTCCCCGGTCCGAAGGATCATAACCCACTCCAGATGGCTGTCCCGGAATAGACACAGTTGCTCAAAAGAATGCGCTTCCAGAATAGTCGCCGCTGCATCCTCCAGCGCTTTGCCTACAGTATTTCCTTGAAGGCCGTTATCAGGAGGAAAGGTAATGGACAGCGGTAGGATAGCTTTTCCAGGTTCCAATTGCAGTTCCAGTAATTTTATCTTATTTGAAATAAACTCTTCGTTATGCAGTTGGTCATGCAGCAAATCCTGCCAGAACTGCTTGGAGATCGAGGCCAATTCCTCATTAAGCTGTGAATACCGCTTGGAGAGTTGCTTTTTGCCAAGGATTTCATCCCCGACGCTTCGAACTGTATTTGCAAGTTCTTCTATATTAATGGGCTTTAGCAAATAGGTGGAGGCGCCATAACGCAAAGCAGCCTGCGCATATTGAAATTCGTCATAACCGCTGAGCACGACAATCCCTACGAGCATGTCCTGTTCCCGTATTTTTTCGATGAGCTCAAGACCGTTCATATACGGCATACGAATATCGGTAATGATCACATCTGGACGGTGCACTAGGGCAAGCTCCAATCCTTCCTCGCCATTGCTGGCTTCTCCTATGATCTCGACGTTGTATTCTGCCCAGTCTATGGTCTGGGTGATGCCCATGCGGACCAGATATTCGTCATCCACTACAAGCGCTTTCAACATTGGCTTCACCTCGAAGTAGTTTCTAATATGTCTTACAGCCATTATAAACATGAAACCTCTTAAAGAGGAGGTATAATTTCTGAGGTTGTCAGGATCGCAAACGATTTCGCAGTATATTCCCCGGTGACTCTGCGCAGTGACTGCCACGTAGCGTAAGGATCAAACATTTCAACAGCTTCGCAAACCGTTTCATAGGATTCCATCCTAACTTTTGCAAAATCCACTGTGATAGACTTTAAGCGTAAAAGAGCAGTAAGCGCTTTTATAAACATAGAGAGATCGAAATTGAACGTTGTAGGAGGAGTACACTAGATGCAAGATTCATTTATTCCATTTGGGTTTCAATATTACCGTTCCCCGACCCCCTTCCGTGATCAATGGGAACAAGACCTAAGCAATATTGCCGGACAGGGCTTCAATTGTGTGAAATATTGGGTACAATGGCGCGCGAGTGTGTCCAAAGAAGGGACCTATCATTTCGATGATATTCAGGAGCTAATGGATATTGCGCAGAGGAATGGTTTGAAGGTCATTTTGAATGTAATTTTCGACGTGGCGCCGGCCTGGTTCTATAAAAAATATCCTGATTCCAAAATGGTTACAGCGGACGGTTCCATTCTGGAACCAAGGGCGATTAACTGCCGCCAGATCGGCGGAGCGCCGGGGCCCTGTTATCATCATCCAGCTGCCGCCGAAGAAAAGGCAAAGTTTCTGGCGGAGACGGTGAAGACTTTTAAGGATCATCCGGCGCTCTGGGTCTGGGATTTATGGAATGAGCCTGAACTAACCACAGGAATCAAGCGCAAGTTGTCTTTTGACAACCAGGTGTGTTATTGCGAGCAATCGCTGTGGGTGTTCCAAGAATGGCTGAAAAATAAATATGTTACTTTGGAAGCTCTCAATGAATCATGGCAGCGGACTTACGGGAGCTGGGAGGAAGTAGAGGCACCGCGTGGACAAGGCGTATTTAATGATCTGGTGGACTGGCGCCTGTTCATGTCCGGTACTTTAACGGATGAGCTGCGGAGCCGGGTAGATATAGTGAAGTCACTGGATCTTTTGCATCCTGTTATGGCCCACACTGTGCCCGCCCCTATCTTTAATATGATTACAGCGGGTTCGGACGACTTCAAGCTGGCTGAGCCCTGTGACTTGACAGGCAATAGCCTTGGGTCCTCGGCCTGGTCTGCTGATCTACTGATCTCTGCCGCCAAAGGTAAACCCATTATCAATTCGGAGATTCATGCTTTGCCAGGCAATACTGCAATGAAGCCGCGTCAGCCGGACCTGCGGGAAATGAAACGGCATATTCTGACCCCGCTCGCTCGTGGCATCACGGGATATTTGTTCTGGCAGTACAGACCAGAGATATTGGGACAGGAGGCCCCTGCATGGGGCAGTGTATATTTGGACGGAAGTCCAACCCCATGGTACAAGGATATGGCTCATCTAAATAAGCTGGTGCAAAACAATAAGCAAGAGCTGATGCATGCAAAACGGCGCGGAGACGGGATTGCCATTCTGTTCAGTCCGCAGAACCAGGTTGCTAACTTTGCGGCACATGATCATCTGGACACCTACAACGATTCCTTACAAGGCGCCCATAAACTACTGCATGAGCTCAATTATAAAGTTGAATTTCTGCATGAGACGGATGTTAACGAGAAGACACTGGAGCAATACCACTGCTTGTGGATGCCTTATCCTCTATATTTGAACCGCAAACTGTGTGACATCCTACGCCAGTGGGTGGAAAAGGGCGGGATCTTGATTTCGGAATGCTCGTTCGGTGCACTTCAGGCAGAGAATGGCTGCCACAGCTATACGGTGCCCGGTTATGGATTTGACCAGGTGTTCGGGGTCCGTGAGACTTGGATTCATTCCGCTGAGAACCTGGATCACAGCTATCATCAGGTTGCGTTCGAATCACGGACAGCGATTCCGTTGCGGAATGTTATGGAGCACAGCAAGGCGGAGGAATCGGCAGCAGACGATACGGCGCACGGATCCTATTACAAATCGGATATCGAGCTGGAAAGCCATGTGAAGGTACTGGCTGAATTTGCCGAGGACCGCATGCCTGTGTTGACTACCGCCGCTTATGGCAACGGGCGTGCCGTATGGTTCGGTACCTTGCTTGCGGCTGCCTACTGGCAGGATGGACATCCCGGAACGCTTCAGCTGGTGCGGGATCTATTACAGAAGGAACTAAAGCTGCAGCCGTATGTACAAGCAAGCGGCGGTGTCCGCGCGGATCTCTCCGAGTGGGAAGGTGAGCAGGACCGAGGGGCATTTCTTTATGTTCATAATGAAGGGGATATGGCGGTTAAGGCTGACGTTACGCTGGGTATCATTTATACTTCAGTTGAACCGTGGTTTGATGACGGCAGCGCTGAAATTCAACCAATGAATCTATTGAAACCCACAACTACAAAACTGACTGTGCTTGTGGAAGCTGGAGATGTTCAAGTATTCCGATTATCTTAACCGGTGTCAATAAAGAACGGAGAATATAGAGTCGGTGAAAACTGGCCAAAGGAGTGTATCTATTTGGGTTGGTTAGATTATGTAAATCCATTACAGGGGACGGAGTCAGATTTCCGGTATTCACATGGCAATACACTGCCACTTACAGCGATGCCATTTGGTATGGCGGCTTGGTGCCCGCAAACCTATGAAGCAGGTGGAACCTGGTTCTTCCACCCGCGCCATCGCCACCTAGAGGGCATCCGGCTGACCCATCAGCCCAGCCCGTGGATCGGAGATTATGGGCATCTGACCCTGTTGCCGCAGACAGGTCCACTGCTCCTCAGTCCCGGTTCACGTTCTTCTTCCTTCAAAACGGAAGAGATGCAAGTGTCCCCTCACTATTTCGATGTGTTTCTTCAACGTTACCGCACCCGGCTGGAGCTGACTCCAACCGAACGTTGTGCAGCGATAAGAATAACTTTCGCTGAGAGGCAGCAGAACAGGCTTATTATAGCACCCCTGAAAGGTGAGTCACATATCACCTTCCAGCCGGATAAACGTAGAATTACCGGCTACACAAGAGGCCATACCGCCGGGGTTCCCGATAATTTCGCGATGTATTTCGTGTTCCAGTTCGACAGGGATTTTCACATGGAGGAGTCGGGAATCTTTAACGGAGATTATCAGCCACTGGAGACCCATGAAGGGACTGGCGAACGACTGGGCGCTTACGTAGGAATAGCTGCACCGGAATCTGGCATAGTGGGAGTGAAGTGCGGGACTTCCTTTATTAACGGAGAGCAGGCGCTGCTTAATCTGAACCGAGAGATTGGGGAAGACAGCTTCGGAGAGATCTTGAATAGAGCAGAGGCAAGCTGGGAAGAACGGTTGGGGCGCATTGTTGCTGAAAGCGCAGATGAAGAGAACCTCCGCACCTTTTACAGCTGCATGTACCGAATCTGCCTGTTCCCGAGAACGTGGCATGAATATAACGAGCAGAACGAGAAAATCCATTACAGCCCTTTTAATGGCAGCATCTGCCAGGGTCCAATGTATTCGGATATCGGGCTGTGGGATGTATACCGAACCAGCTTTCCTTTATACAGTATCTTATTCCCATCTTTATTGGGTGAGATAATGCAGGCGTGGACATTGGCATACAAGGAGAGCGGCTGGCTGCCAAAGTGGCTGTCACCAGGGGAGCGCAGTGCCATGCCCGGCACACTGATTGATGCCGCAGCTGTGGATGCCGTGGTTAAAGGCATCGGCGGATTTGATACAGAGGTACTGTATGAAGGTCTTCTGAAGCATGCAGATCGTCCATCAGTGGACGAGAAGCTGGGCAGAAGGGGCCTTGAATTGTACTTGCAGCATGGTTATCTGCCGCATGACCGTTTCCATGAAAGTGTAAGCAACACGTTGGATTATGTATACGGAGATTTCTGTATTGCGCAGATTGCCAAAACACTTGGCAAAATGGATGATTATGAGCGTTTTATGGCTCGGGCACAGAATTATAAGCTGCTGTTTGATCCAACAGTTGGGTTTATGAGAGGTCGCAATGAGGACGGTACTTGGCAGGAAGCATTTGATCCTCTGGAGTGGGGTAATCCGTTTTGTGAAGGCGGGGCTTGGCAGGGGAGCTGGGCTGTGCCCCACGACTTCCCGGGACTAGCCGGGCTGATGGGCGGTGAAGAGGCTTTTGTCCAGCGTCTGGATCAGTTGATGGCTGAGGAACCTGTATTTAAAGTGGGATCCTATGGTTTGGAAATACACGAAATGTCGGAAATGGCCTCCGCCGATCTGGGGCAGTTTGCCATCAGCAATCAGCCGAGCTTCCACATTCCTTATATATTTGCCAGACTCGGTGTGCTGTGCAAAACGCAGTATTGGGTCCGCAAAACCATGACCGAACTGTTCAGCAGCCAGATGGATGGTTTACCCGGCGACGAAGATAACGGCAGCATGGGTGCTTGGTTTATTTGGAGCGCCATCGGCCTGTACCCTTTAAGTCCTGGAATTCCTGAATATGTGCTCGGCAGCCCGCTTTTTGATAAGGTAACTATTCAGCTTGAAAATGGGCAGCAATGGATCATTGAAGCAGAGAACAACAGCCCCGCCAATGTGTACAGTAAATCCGTCCACTGGAACGGATCGCTATGGCAGCACCACTCTCTGTCACATGATGAGATTGCCAAAGGTGGAGTCTTGAATTTCTGTATGTTTTCGGGCACAGATCAGTCTTAAGAACAATGCAAGGCAGTCTGGAAAATTCCGGACTGCCTTTGTTTTTATTAGATGATTTTACAATCAAAAAAAATTGAGGAACACACTGAATCAGTGATGAATGCAAATCGACTTTTCTATAAATCACTCCGATCCCGTAATTGCATGGAAATCATGCTTGATATACAACAAGCTGCTGCTCACTCCCGACAAACGCGCTGAATTCCTGCACATTGTACAACATTCCACGTTCGAATACGTAACTTCTCTATTCTCCGACAGCATTTTTTTATAGGGCGAAAACTGGGCTTTACGGTCAAATCGTGAAATGGCAAACCATTTCGCAGCTTTCCCGCCTGTTATTTCAACGTAAACATGTCTAATATCGAAGAGAATGAAAGCGCTTAACATCGAGGATGAGAGAGGAGGAAATAACTTATGACTCTAAAACTTCATTCCAAAAGAAATCAGCTAATCGTTATTCTGACCGCTCTGTTAGCAGGAAGCCTGCTGCTGATTGGTGCGAAGAATATGCAAGCTCCACAAGCAGAAGAAATGCTTCTGACCCTTAACGGGCAGGAGGCCACAGCAGCGGAGTTCAACTGGCATCTTCAAATGAATCGGGCACTGATTGTTGATTATTTTAAACAAACTTACAACGCCGACTATTCAATAGACTTCTGGTCTGCCTACTATTCCGGCGAAAATCCAATGCAGAAATGGATCAATACAGCTCAAACTCAGCTTTTGACGAAGCGGATGGAGCTACAGCTTGCTCAAGAAGCAGGAGTCGTAACGGATATCAGTTTTGAAGGTTTTCTCAAGGAGATGGAGCGCGAGAATAATCGGCGGAGTCAGGCAGCAGCGAATAAGGAGGTGGTATATGGTCCTCTTCATCTGGAGACGCAGGCCTATTTCAGTTATTACATGAGCAACCTTGAGGATGCCACGATTGAGGCCATGCGCAGTAACGGAAGTATCGTGATTTCAGACGAACAGGTGAAATTGGAATATGAAGCAAATCTAATTGCGAAATATTCTCTGCCGGGAACGATTCGTCTGGAATGGGCAACGCTTCCCTTTGGCCCAGAAACAGAGTACAAAGATCAGCAAAAAGCCTTAGAAAGAATGGAAAAGCTCCATGCAATAGCAACAGCGACAGCAGCAACAGATTCTTCAGGCACAGGCTTCCAAGGCCAGGCAAAGGAGTTTGGCGTAAACGTTGGCGAGGTGAAAATAACAAGTGCTTCACGTCGAACAGCAGCTCTGGAAAATCCAAAGGTATTGCTTACCGCAGAGCAACTGGTGCCGGGAGAGTTTAGCGGTTTGATTACTGAAAATGGGGCTATCCACCTACTTTACTGCCTGTCGGCAGATGATGCAGCTATTCAGCCGTTCGATCATGTGAAGGATGCCATCGCACTGAATTTGGCGCAGCAGAAGTATAGATCCATTGTGGACGAAAAGCTGTCCGAAGCTGTCGTGGAATGGAATTACCCGATGGCTGAAGATCTCGCAAACCATACCATCCAATAAATGTTCAAGGGGGAATAATACAATAATGTTCAAAAAACTCGCAAAATCACTGCTTATAATGGTGCTGATCTTCACAGCGGTGCTTCCTGTAATGGGCGTTTCTGCCCATGCTGAAGAGACGAATGCCGATGATTTCTCAACCCTTCCGGCAGCGGAACACAGGTCCGAGAACTGGCTAATTGACAGTAGTAATCCTCAGTTTTTCGAAGGAGATGCAGCCCGGCTGGTCAGAACCTCCACGGAGACTGGCTATGCCATTTACCCTTTGACTGGAGTTCAGTCGTTTACGCTTCAAGCGTATTATTTCTCTGGTTCCACGGCTGTTATCAAGTTCTACGGATCGCCAGATGCAGATATCTGGACGGAGCTTCCAGCCATCAACGACAGTCCCACGGCAACCGGTTCTGGCTGGTACGGAACAGTATATACACCCTCGGGGGCGCTGCCGGATGGTGTCAATTATCTCAAAATTGAAGTCAGTGGTGACCTCGATACCTGGCTGATGCAGCTTGGGCACCTTACGCTCTCCAATGTGTCGCTTGCACCACAAACGATTGTTGATGAGCTTGACGACATTGCACAGCTTTATGCACACAGTACAAATTGGTCTTTAGATACAAGCAATCCCGCTTTTTTTGGTGGAGATCATTCTCGTGCGGTGAGAACAGCAGACTCAGCAGAATCACTCGTGTACCATTTGCATAATCTGCAACATTTCACAACCCGCATGCATTCCTTTGCCGGGTCTAGCGGGACTATCAAGTTCTATGGTTCGGCGGATGCATCCACTTGGACAGAACTTTCTGCTGTTCATGAACCTCCACAGGCCACTGGTGATGCGGCTTGGACTGGGATGAATTATAGTCCGGCACAAGGGATTCCTTCCGGCATTCATTATTTAAAAATCGAGCTTAGCGGTGATTCCGCACCCTGGCTGATGCAACTAGGATCGGTCACCTTATCCAACCGCTTGCCTGGAGATGGAGGGAGCAGCGGTGGAGACGGAGAATATTATGTGGATTCATTTGCAGGCAGCGACAACAACGATGGAAAAACACCGGAGACTGCCTGGAAGACCTTCTCTGTAGTGAATCAGACTACCTTTGAAGCTGGGGATCGTATTTTGTTAAAGAAGGGTGGAATCTGGAACGAACAATTATATCCTAAGGGCAGCGGCACAGATGAAGAACCGATTACAATATCTGCCTATGGGAATGGAAGCAAACCGATTATCAACGGTGGAGGCATGGCCGGAGCAGCTGTATACCTACGTAACGCCTCGAACTGGGTGATTCGGGATCTTGAGGTCACTAATTATGCTTCCGAGAGGGGAACTGTTTACCGGGAAGGTATTATGGTGGAGAATGCTAATGGAGGAACATTAAGTAATATCCGCATTCAGGATAACTATGTCCATGATGTATCAAGCAGTTTCCGTTATCCGACGGTTTCCGGAGCCGAAGGTGGCCCGCATGCGTTTGGAGGTATCTCCGTATATGTGGGCGGAACGACGGGCACGGACAAGTTCGATGGGGTATGGATCGAGGGCAATACAGTGGAACGGATAGGCCGGACCGGTATTGTGGTATGGGATCAGCGTTTTAACGGAGCAGACTATGCTACGGTCAATGTTACGATCCGTGGAAATTATGTCAAACAAGCCGACAGCGACGGTATTCTCACCTTCGGTGCGGATGGAGCGGTGATTGAGCATAACATAGCGGAGGAAGGCGGAAATTATTCCGAAGAAGGCGAGTTTAACGGCTCTGCCGCAATTTGGCCGACTCGCGGCAAGAATAATATCGTCCAGTTCAATGAGTCTTTTAACACGAACAAACCAGAGGGAGATGGTCAGGGCTTCAATCTGGATATCGATACGATGGACAGTGTGGTTCAATATAATTACAGCCATGGCAACAAAGGCGGATTCATGCTTTTTGTCGATGCCCGTTTGACTCCGGGAGTGCTGACAGGCTCCTCTAACAATGTAGTCAGATACAACATCAGCCAGAATGATCTAACGCATACGTTTAATTTTGCAGGCGGGGTTACGCCAGATACACAAATCTATAACAATACTATCTATATCGGAGCTGGGCAAAACACCAAAATTATCGATCATGAATGGGATGACGCAGGAAATATTAACGCTCCATATTCTTTTAGAAACAATCTGGTCTACAACCTTGGTCAAGGAGGTTATAATCTGCCAGGGGTGAACGGTAGCTTCGATCATAATCTATTATATGGCAACCATCCAGTAAGCGAGCCGGAAAATACCAATCCTATCACAGCAAATCCACTCTTAGTTGCTCAGGGCACCGGCGGAATTGGCTGGAATACAGTGGACGGTTACAAGCTGAGGGAGGGGTCTCCTGCTCTTGGGGCCGGTACCATCATTGCAGACAACGGGGGACGGGACTACTGGGGCAATCCCGTTTCAGCAGCAACTCCACCGAATATTGGAGCTTATAATGGACCCGGACTTGATCCTGCTACGCTTCCAGAAGCCCCTGTAGATGATCTGCGACTATATTTTCAAGGTTTAAAAATTGCTCCTCATATTACAGATGGTAATAACGGCGGCATGTCGCTGCAACTTCAATTTACGAACAGTTCCAGTGTGGATCCTCTGAGAATTAAAAAGATTTCCTGGACCCTAGGGGAAGAGACTGGTCAGATCAGCGGTAGTGAATCGCAATTGTCTGAAATTGCCCCAAATAGTGGATTTACTTATTCAATTCCACTGCCGGGATTCTCTGAAGGGGTTAAATATCCTCTTGAGTTGACAGTTGACCTTGAAGGTTATGAGACAGTTCACCTCAAGCAAAACATAGATATTAACCGGATGCAGCATCAGTCCGATACACGAAGTCCCGCTCTGATTGATCTTGCGGACGGAACCCCTTTGCTCAACGGATATAAGGGTGCGGATGATCTTAGTGGAACAGCGCAGCTACGCTGGGATGAAGAACACATTTATTTGACCGCCGATATCCGCGATGATGTATTCAGCCATAATGCTGCCGGGATTAATATTTGGCAAAATGACAGTATTCAGTTCAGTCTTGCTCCCGGTGTCCCGGGCGATAGTCAATCCTGGTATGAATACGGAATCTCGCAAACACCAGAGGGGCCGCAAATATATCGCTGGCTGTCCATGAAAGGTGCAGCTACCGGAGTGTTGACTAAGGGAACTTTAAGTGTGGCCAGAGATGAGGCGACCAAGGTTACATCATATGCTCTGGCACTACCTTGGAGCGAAATAAGCCCGATCCGTCCAGCGGCGAGCGATATCTTAAGCTTCTCCATGCTGGTTAACGATAATGATGGCGCGGGTCGAAAAGGATATATTGAATGGGGATCAGGCATTGGCGCTGCGAAGGACGCCTCACTTTTCCGCACCTTCCAGTTTATGAACGTAGAAGGTGAAGAAGAGACACCGCTGAGTGATAATGCCGATTTGAGCGTTTTGAGAATGGACGGTACAGACATCCCTGAGTTTGACCGTAAGAAACTGAACTATAAAATAAATGTGCCCTTTTCCAAGACAGCGGTGGCTGTAACTGGGACACCTTCAGATGCAGAAGCCAAATTGACGGTAACAGGTGGAAGTGAGCTTAAGGTAGGAGATAACAGAATCGATGTTAAAGTTACCGCTGCGAACGGCATAACAACTAAGACCTACACTTTGAATGTAGTGCGGAGTGAAGAAGGTGGGGGAACAGATACGACCGGCAATTCGTCCGGCAGCAATAATAGTGGCAACACAAATGAAAGTAGTGGAGGAAAAATAGTTAATCCAGTGAATATAATTTCAGCGGGCCGTATTCGCATTCAGGGTTCACCCGGTGCTGAAGGAATGAAAATTGCACAGCTTCCCACAGGAGAACTCCAAAAAGCGATGAAGGGAGTGCAAGATGGAGCTTTAGTACTTGAGCTTGCTGAAGAGGATGCGACTGCCAGCGGTGTGGCTTTTCAAGTGCCCATTCCCGAACTAAAAGATAATGTTACTTCCCTAACTGTAAAAGCAGGTGCTGCCACAATAACACTTCCAATTAACACTTTAGGTGAGAATATTCCAGAGGGTGCCCGGCAGTTGGAGCTATCTATCCATTTTGTTGATGCGTCAACCCTTCCAGTTGCCTTAAAAGAGAAATGGAAAACGCATGCTTTGTTCCGGATCTCAATGACGGTAGACGGCAAGTCCAAAGAAACATTAAGCCCTTCTGCGGCAATGAAGGTATCATTTGGATATAAATTAACCCCTGACGAGGTCGCACATAAAGCCATCGTCTACTCTGTTACCGGAGAGGGAGTGGCCAAAGTGGTCAAAAACTCCAAATACGTATCAGGTACTGGAAAAATTACGTTTACATCAAGTGATTTTGGACTCTATGCTGCAGCTAATGCAAATATCCACTTCTCTGATGTTGATTCAGGCTCCACAGTCATCTTGGAAGCTTTGGCTTCCCGTGATCTTATTCATGGCACAGGCGGGGGCAAATTCGAGCCTGCCCGGCAAATTACAAGAGCGGAATTTGTTCAGCTGTTAGTATCAGCGCTAGAACTTCAAGCCGAGAGTAGCAGTACTTTCAAAGATGTGAGTTCAAATGCTTGGTATTACCAAGCTGTCTCAACAGCTCAGGCGCTAAAGCTTGTTAACGGACGTAGCGAAGGCGTATTTGCCGCAAAAGAACCTATCTCCCGCCAAGAAATGGCTGTTATTCTGTTTCGCGCTCTGAGCTTAACTGCTCTCCAGTCGGATATCTCCGGCAAGGCAGCAACTTTTGCCGATGAGAATCAAATCGGTTCTTACGCGATGGATGCGGTTGAGTACATGCGGGAGACAGGAATTGTCAACGGTTATACCGACGGTACCTTCAGACCACTGAGCCTGACCACACGTGCAGAAGCCGCTGCTTTAATTTACAGAGTAATGGAATTGTAAGCACCAGAGAAGAGCTGGAGCCAAGTTCACTTGGCTCCAGCTCTTTTTGCTTACAAAGTGTTTATTAATAGGTGGCGAAAGATCTAATAATTAAAAATGTTGTTTCCTTTCACATGTATCCATTAACAGCTACAATTATTAATAAATATCTTTTGAAGTAAGGAGTGGTAAACATGGAAGAATAGCATTTATCACACTAATCACAGGACGCTATTCAGCCACTTATTTCTGTTATTAAGGATCGTTGGGTTGGACGAACCAGCCCTTTGGTCGAGTCTTTGGATGGAGGCAGTGTTACTAGTGAATTTATTGTGATGCTGAGGTTGCTTCTTACTTGGATGCTACAGTCATAGAGTACGATAACTTCTTCGAAGCGAATATCACTAATGATGAATGTGACTCCTATACAACGGAGCAAAAATATAATCTGGTAATAAATGGAAGATTGTGAACTGAGACACTATAATATAATTAATGATTAGTGGTAAAACACAGAATAAAACCATTTTCGTTTTTCGTCTGTGAATGGTATTAAAGCGTATCTATTACAAAATTCCCTTCAAAGGTAATTATTCTGAAGGGAATTGTAGCTCGCTAACTGAACTATCCGATGTTGTTGACCTTACAATTCTAGTGGATAAATTACCCGAGCCGCGCAGCTAGTGTAGCCACACTTTTCTGTGAAATTGCTAGGTATTGTTTATCCATGATCTTAATTTATATTGAAAAAGCGAGACCGTACTCTCTATATTGAAGTACGGTCTCGCTTTAATTTTTGACTTTGGTAGCTCGTGCATCTTAAGGTTTTTTTAGCTCATTTATCATTTTTCAGAAAATTATATTCGTGCAGATAATCTAATTCCGCTTAATTTCTTTTTTACTAATGATCTTCCCCGTAGTTCTATTAAATACGATTTCATACCATTTACCGTCAATAAGTACTATCTTATTTTCCAGTACGTCTGCAAATATTTTAAAGTCACTTTGTTCGAGTGGTGTTGTATATGAACTAGCTTCTATATGTACACTCAAAAAATTACTAAAAAAAGCAATGATTATAATACTTCCAATGATCCTCTTGAAAATCTTCTGGTTCTTCATTTAATATCGTCCTCTTTCATTTTTATGATAGGTAACTTATCGTAAAACGGATTAATCTCTTGTATGGTAGTGAAATAACCTAATTTATTGAGATAAATATCAAAAGTACCATCCTTGTTTTTTATTATGTAAGCTGTATCAGGCGTTATATCAATAGCTGTGCTAGCGTAATTATCTGGAAAAGAATATCGTGGTTGTACAACAAAAAATAATGTAGACACAAAGCATGATAAGGCTAATATACTCGTGGTTGAAAACCTTAACCATGATTCTTTAGGTTTATTGTTTGATAACAGTAGCTCAAAGCGGTTCATGAAAGTAGATCTGTTTTTATCAATAAGGTCCATAGTAAAGGGCATATATTTAGATTTTATAGAGTTTTTATAGGTATTCACAAGAAATTCGAGGTAATTAAGCCGTTTATATTCCTCCCAATTTTTTGTTATGGTAAGATCATTTTTTATTTCCAAAATTCTATCCACTTGGTTACGCAATTGATATACAAAAGGATTCCACCAATAAAAAGCACATAACAGTTCAATGATAGTTTTAATCCAATTATCTTTATTAAAATAGTGATGCAATTCATGCCGAATAATAAAATATTCCTCTTGATCAGTAAAATTATGTACTGGAAAAACAATTGTGGGTCTAAAAAAACCATACATCATGGGAACTGAAGTCAATGAGGTTTCAATTAACTTTAAATTTTTAGGTATTTTAATTTCCTTCTGGAGGACACTTAAAAGTTCAGAGTTTATATTTTTCTTGATAGAACACGTCATTATTAATTTACACAAATTAGAGTACCTTTGAAAAATCCGACTAATACTTATGAGTGTTCCCGATAACCAAATAACACCCAAAAAAAGATATAAGTTAATCTTTATTTGATCGCTGAATGAATAAATAGAAAAATTAAAAAAATCATTTATTATGGGTAGGAATTTTGGTAATTCGATAGTATGAGCAAAAGGTATTTCTATTGGAACAAGTAATCTGATTGTAATAAGTAACAGCAATAGGGATAAAACCGGAACACCAACTTTACTAATAGTAGATGATTTTTTAGTTATAAGGCAATATAAGCAAATAAACAAACTACTTACTAATAGAGTAGTTTGTATACTCCAAATGGTTATCATCTATCGACCTCCCCATTTTTTTGCGTCAGTTTCGTTTGTTCAAGCTCTGTTTTTTTCGCTTTTATTAACTTTTCTAATCTATCAATCGTGTGTATATCAATATTTTCATCCTCGAACTTAAATAATGTTGAGATTAATTCTGTAATACCAGTTTGAGCATCATCCGTTGAGTAATATTGAGCAAATTGCATAACTGCATAATCATTTGTAGTGATAATAGGTCTGTACTTTCTTGCAGTTGTTTTAAAAACCTTTGTATAAGCTGCAACTTCAATTGCATTTTTAGTAAGTAACGATTGTAAGGCGTTTTGTATGCTGTATATACTAAATTTCTCCTCGATTTTCTCAAAAATATTTGTCGCGGTAAGAGGGTGGGGTTCCTTCCATAAAATATGCATGATTTCTAATTCCCGATTAGTCAATTTTGTATAGGACATAAAGGTTCCCCCAGTATAATATAGTATCTTAAAATTATAGATCGATTTTCACGTTATATCAACCGTTGATTTTTACTTTATATTAATAATTAAGAGAATAATGGTATCTATTAAATTATCGTTGACAAAATAATGATTTAAATGGTAATTTATCCATACACATTAAATGTTAAGCGTTAATGTTAAAAGTACATACATGTCTTTATTTTTATTCATATGAAGGTGGGTGGTCATATTGATTTATTAATAAGTACAATTGTTGTTACTTTTTTCTTGTGATATTTTTTGAAACTAAATTGTTGATGATGTAAATAACTATTATTTGGATAACACATTTTAACGAAAAATTCCATAAATTCGAAAGGGTGACTTTGATGCGATATGAAAAAAACTGTACTAAGATAGGTGGTTTAAAAAAAAGGGGTGGAGCTGTAAGAACACAAAAAACTAGGAAATTTTTTACAATGCTGCTTGCATGCTCTTTTTGTTTTGGTCTAAGCACAACCGCTTTTGCAGCATCAGAATATCAGGATACAATTACTGTAAATGAAGCCGGCGCAACTGAAACTTATATCGGTGACTATGCATCCGAGAGTATCTTTAAATCCGAACAGGATACAATTACTTTAAATGAACCAGGTGCAATTGAAACATATATCGGTGACTATTCAACCAAGCGCAGCTTTACACCAGAACTGGAAACAATTACGCCGAATGAACCCGATGCAACAAATTATTTGGCAAGAGCGACATACACACTTTCTAATGTAAGTAAGCCTATAAGTTATAATTTATTTAAGCCAGTCTCAGATTACGTTGCTTATCCTGGTACTGTTTCAGTTTCGAAAGGAGTAACCACAACTGTCACTGCTTCAGTTACGGGTGGTGGTGGAGTGGACGTAGCGTTTTTAAAAACCAATATTTCAGGAACGATCGGTTCAAGTGCTGCATTCACAACGACACAGACTATTTCGTACCCAACTACTAAAGGATACAAAGGTAGGATTATTTTAAGATATTACCAAGAACAGTATACTTATGATGTTACTAAGTTAGGTGTTAAATATGCAGGCAGCGCTTTTACTGAAGCACATGACCAATATTACGCATTACAGCAGGTTGCTCTATAGATTTGATATTAAAGATGAGTTATAACAGCAGAAATAGGTTTGAGAGTTTAAGAGTTTAGTTAATGTAAAAAAGGAGTGGATACATACTATTCACTCCTTTTTTATATCTGTATAACTGGAAGGGAATTGACACTATTTGAAAAAAATAATGTTTTTGATTGAAGTAGCTCTTCTATTAATAGTATTTGGGTGTGAATCTAATAGCATTAGTAATATACTAAATAAGCTAGAATTCAACCAAGCAGTTGGGATATATACGATCAATATAAAACATTCAGAAAATAATGGTTCGTCATTGCTGCTATTTGGATCAACATCAAATTTAAAAAAAGATACTTTTGAAAAATTAAATAAATCGGATATAACAATAACTTTATCCAATGAAAAAAAGGATGAAATTGAATTTAGCCCAGACGATATAGAATGGGAATTGACTGACCAGAATTTTTTAGTAGAAGGATTTTCTATAAGGTTAAATTCTGATAGGATATTAGGTTTAGAAAAATTGGGTTTTGATAAAATCAAAATAAAACTAGGAAGTAAAACCTTTAAAAAAAATATTAGTCCAGTATATTTACAATTTTATTCTGGTGAGGAAAATGGAATTTCCGTAATGGAATCTCCGATATCCCCTAAAAATGTAACAGCACTAAATAAAGAGTATTCATACTCGTATAAGATATTAGATTCAAATCATATTATTACTAGTGATATAAAAGCAGAATTAATTTATCCGAAAGAAGTAAAGAGTTTTATTGAAATTGTTACTGTAGAAGTTAATCCAGATATATATGCAGAGGAAGAAATTAAGGAAGAATTCAGAAATAAAGTTGATAAAAAAATTTTAAAAGAACTGAAAGTTTATGAAATTAAATGTAATTATATTATTAAGAAAAAGGAGAATATAGTTTTTCAACCAGAAATAAAACTTCTTTATAATAATAAAGAACAAAGTTTAGCACCATTTACACCAATAAGTTTTTTTAATTTTTAGAAAAATATATTATTAATATAAAAATAGGAGATAAGTAATTATTTCATGAAGATGATTTGTAATAGTTGCTTATACTAAAAGTATTAAATGCTAATATAGAATCTAAAAGAAAAGAAACAATGAATAGTAATATGCACATTTTTCGTTTAATCCAGAGTGTTTTACGATGGAAGTATGATAAGCGGCACTTCTCTCCAGATGCAACTTTGTAACGATCGCGTTCCCTTTGCTTGACTTTTATCACAATCTTCATGGGTCTAATGATTTGCTGAACGTTTTAGTTATTTCACTTTAAAATGAGAGCAGCTGAAAATATGTGGTGTGTCGAATAAAATTGAGGAGTAATATGTAACTAAGTACAACACTCATCTTTTCCTGATGTATTACAATAAGAATTAGAAATGGTGCTTTATTGAAAAAACGAACAAGTTTCTATTAAAGGTAGCAAACTAAATAAAATTAAGAAGTTTATTAGCTGCAAAAATTACAAGAACTAAATAAGCGGGGGAATATCTATGAAAAATCTTAGTAACGTTATTAGTTCAATAATTTTAGGAATTGCAATCATTACTGGTTGTTTTATTATCAAAGGCAGTCAGTCATCTATAAGTCCAACAATTAACAATGAATATTCAAATAAACCATTAATGACACTTAAAGAAACTGCTAAATATTTAAACATCACTGAATCTCAAGTGCGCAAGATTATTACTACAGAAGAAACAATGTTGAAAACACAAGGTGCATATACCGGTGTGTTGTTTCCCATTATTAAAATCGGAGATGAAATTTTTGTTAGTACATCCGTTTTAAATGATTGGATAAAAGAATCTATCCAACAAAGGAAAGAATTTTAAAGGATATTGCACCGATAACAGATGTAGCTCAAGTTTTAGCCATCATCAGTGGAATGATGTATCTGGACTAGTCATCAAATCCTAAATTGCAAATATCCACAAAAACTAACGCTTCGGACCATTCCGAAGCGTTAGTTTTTGTATGCACAAGTTATGTTTAGTCATCTAACGCATGCCTAAATCCAGAAAATAATAATTCTCAAATTAGCTATTTTAAATTTGATGAAAATGATATAAGATAATGTAACAGTGGAACGATACGTATCGTTCTATAATTACATACTTTTAATAAATAACATCTAGGAGGTGAAATGAATATGAAAGGGAAAAACAAAGAACCTCGAAGTAAAAAGGAGATTCTTACTGCAACCATTGAAATGTTAGAATCCAACAGTTATTCATCATTAACGATTGAGGCGATTGCAGCACAAGCTGGAGTAGGTAAAACAACCATCTATAGATGGTGGGAAAATAAAGCACGTCTTGTATTGGACGCTTTTCTAATGACCGTAGAATCAGAGTTTGAATTTGATAGCAATAAATCCATTGAGGTTAACTTTAAACAACAGCTTGAAGCTTTAGCTCGTATCCTCAATAGCAAAATCGGGAAATCCACTTTAACTATAGTTACAGAGAGCGAAGAAATCGCGAAAGATTTTTACGTATTGTTTTTAATGACTAAAAGAAATGAAGCCAAACAATTACTCCAAGCAGACATAGATAAGGGAGAATTGAAGTCAACAATTAACCTGGATATAACTTTAGATCTGCTTTATGGTCCCATTTACTTTCAAATTCTCATCTATAAAAAAATTCCGGATGCGGATTACATAAACGATTTGTTGATCCATGTCTTGGAAGGCATCACTGTTGCAAATTAATAGTAAACCGGGGGATATTCACTTTATGAATCAGACGATAGACGTTCAGAATTACAATAAGAACTATTCATTAATGACGATTATTTTATTTTGGTGTGGTTTAGTTATTCTAACTAGCATGTATATTACAATTCCATTATCCGAAGTGTTTTCGCATGCCTTCCAGATTAGCCCGAGTGAGGCGGCTTGGATTGGGAGTTCATTTTCTCTTTGTTATGCGCTGGGCTGTCTTTTGTATGGACCTTTCTCAGACAGGTATGGACGTAAAGTATTTTTAGTAGCCAGCATTATTGGGTTAACCGTAGTTACGCTTGCGCTAGGATTTGTGGATAGTTTTTACGGGCTTATTATGCTCAGAGGAGTGCAAGGCCTAGTGGCTGCTGCATTTGCACCTATTGCGCTAGTGTATGCAGGGGAAATGTTTCCGCCTCATAAAAGATTAACAGCCGTTGGATTTATAAGCTCAGGACTGTTAATGGCAGGCATAGTAGGCCAGGTTTTTAGTGGGATTGTTAACGAAGCTCTTGGCTGGCGTGCTATTTTCTTTATTTTGGGGATTGTGTATGGTATTACTTCAGTGATTGTAATAAGGTTCCTTCCTAAAGATGAAATGCTAAGACCGAAAGAAAATGTTCTGCGGAAGTTTAAACAAATGACAATTCTGCTAAAACAATCACAATTGCTTTTGGCTTTTGCGATAACCTTTATGCTTCTATTAACTTTAGTTGGCATGTACACTGTTTTGGGAAGTTATTTAAGCTCAGCTAAGTTTGGACTTTCCTCACAGGATATCCTTTATATTCGTGCATTTGGAATCGCGGGGATGCTTTTAGCACCCTTTTCCGGAAGAATTGCTCAAAAACTTGGAATGGCCGCTGTTCTAAGGGGAGGCTTAGCTTTAGCTGCAATTGGGTTGCTTGCTCTAGGTTTTAGCACGAACCTGCCACTTCTTGTCCTAATGAGCGTTGTATTTGTGGCTGGTATCGCGCTGGTAACTCCCGTTATCATCTCAATTGTCAGTCAATTAGGGGGAAATGCAAGAGGGTCTGCTATTTCATTCAATGCATTTATTCTATTCCTAGGCGCTAGCACAGGCCCGATATTAGCTTTGAAATTATTAAAAACAGAAAATTATTCGTTATCCTTTACTATATTAGGTTCTATTCTTTTATTAGGTTTTTTAATCTCTCTTTTTCTTAGATTATCGGCTAGGGAACCCGCAGTAAAAAATGAACGGGCTGCTTCTTTACCCACAGAGTGATAGGAATGATTAAAGAAACGGAGATTTGCATTGTTGGTGGTGGACCTTCTGGCCTCTTTCTAGGGCTGCTGTTAGCCAAAAACGGAATTAGAGTTACCGTACTGGAAAGTCAAACAAGCTTTAATCGCAAGTTTAGAGGAGAAGTTCTCCAGCCTCGATTTGTAAGGCTCATGAAAGAGCTGAACCTGGAACAGTGTCTTGAAAAGTATGAGCATATAAAATTATTTAATTCCGAAATATGGAATAATAAGAAATATATCACTCAAATTGATTATGAAAAAGAAATGCCGGAGGCACCTTACGCAATTAAAATAAAACAATCCGTCCTGTTAACTTTTCTTTACGATCTAGCAAAGGATTATACTAATTTTGAGCTCATTTTTAACGCTAAGGTCACTTCAACTATTAAAAGTACAAATCGAACAGTCGGGGTAAACGCCTTAGTAGATGGACAAATGACTGAGATCCATGCTTCTTTAGTAGTCGGAGCGGATGGACGGATGTCCACGGTTAGGAAGACAAGCGATTTTTCTTTTAAGTATAAAAAAGAAGATTTTGATTTAATCTGGTGCAAAATATCGACTAATGAGTTCAAGCTAAATCAAAAACTCCTTTTCAGATTGTCTGATTTTAGTAACTTCATAGGGCTTCCTTATTCCTCTGATTGTGTGCAAATAGGTTTTACAATGAAGAAAGACCAATGGAATACCATAAAAAGAAAAGGCATCGAACCATTAAAGCTTGAATTCATAAAGGCCTTTCCTGAGCTTGAAGAAGACATTGAAAAAATCAGTGATTTCAAATCGTTCGTTTCTATCCAATCAGAGACTTTTATGGTGGACAATTGGCATGATAAGGGTTGTATTCTAATCGGTGATGCTGCACATTGTTCTTCTCCACTCGGAGCTATCGGATTGTCCTTGGCTTTTGAAACAGCGCTGGTCACAGCTGAACTTATTGTTACATCAAAATTAGAGCCAAATCATGAATACAAGCGTTTAGATCGTTTGCAGTCCATTCGTAATCGGGAAATTCGTTTAGTGCATTTTGCTCAACAGTTGATAATCAGCATGATCGTTAAATCCCCTAAAGGGATTAAAAACTTCTCGCTAGCGTGCATGAAACTGATGGGAAATAGCAGGATCGCTAGATATTTAATGCGGAGATTCTTTTTGGGGAGTCCTAAAATAACGGTTGATAATGCCTTTAAATTTTAACGAAGCCTCATTCCTAAGTAGAGTTCATTGGGAATGAGGTTATTTTAATTTGTTGAAACGCAAAGAATTTGTATAGAAAACGCTTTCTATCCATTGTAAAATACAGGTTGAGGTGTAATTACAAAACAAGGATGGAAATCCCATGCGGATCAAATTTAATATTTTTCAGAAAATGTTAGTGTTATTGCTGATTCTGCTAACTCCGGTTGTGGCGCTGTACTATTATTCTACCTCTAAGAGCATCAACGTCATACAGGAGGAGCTTATCAAAGCCAGCCTGAACCGGATGGAGCTTTTCGTGGCACAACTGGATGCCAGCATTGAGAAGTTCGACTTAGTCTCCGCACCTATGCTCGTTGACACGAACGTGCTGGAGTACCTTTACAACCTCAACATGAGCGATTATTCCCTAATGAAAACAAGGCTGCTGATCCAAGAGAAGCTGTCGCTGGCCAGCGCATCGGGCAACTGGCGCAATGACGTAACCGTCTATTTCCCGCAACGAGACGATAGTATTTCTTCTTCCCCCTCCTATGAATATGACCTTAAAGAGTTTGAAAGCCGATTTTCGCTAGGGTGGAGCTACAGCGAAGATTTGGAGATTGGCTCCGGTTTTACTCGAACTTATGTCACTACGGGTTACAAACCAGCCCGTCCGGACGATCTGGATGTTGCCGTTCGCATTAACCTCTACAAGTGGAGCTTCGAAAATTTGCTTGATACCTACAAATCTGGTCACTCTGACAACCCGTTTTTTTACAAAGAAGGACATGCCATCATCGCCAGCCGGTCCGCAGATGGGCCCAAGATGGACCAAATTATCACGGAATTAGGCGACAGGATCAATAGCCGGGATTCAAGTTTTTTAATTCATTCCTTCGACGGCAGGCCTTATCTGATTACCTATTATTATTCCAATATTCTTGAGTGGCATCTCGTCGATTCTGTTCCACTTAACCAGATTATCGGACCTATCAAGCAACAGCGGTTATTGTTTGGAGCTTCTTCGATTATTTTGCTCCTATCCTGTATTACCGCCGCGTCTGCCTTGTACTGGAACGTACATCGGCCTATCTTTCAACTTGTGCGTGCGGTGCAGCGGATTAAGGAAGGCGATTACGCCTACCGCCTGCCGAAGAAATCAAACAATGAATTCACGTTCCTGATGCAGAACTTTAACGAGATGGCGACGCAGATCCAAGATCTCATCGAGAATGTCCTACAATCGCGTATCCTTGCGCGCGATGCTACGCTAAAACAGCTACAAGCACAGATTCATCCTCATTTTCTGTACAATTGTTTAGGTTTCATCATTAATATGACCAAGATGGGAAAGAATCGGGCTGTCATAGACATGGCGTATCATCTGGCCGACTATTACCGGTATACGACGCGAATGGATAATCAAGGAGTCAGCCTGGGGGAAGAACTGGCGTTCGTGCGCATTCACCTCGAGATTCTTCGGCTTCGCAATGAGACGCTGTCCTACAGCATCGAACTGCCTGAAGAGTTGGCGGAGCTGCGAATTCCCCGGCTTCTTATCCAACCGATCGTGGAGAATGCGATCGTGCATGGACTTGAGAACGTCGAATATCCAGGCCGGGTTGAAATTAGAGTTTACGTCAATGAAGACCAATTGCACTTGGAAGTGGAGGATAACGGAAAAGGATTAAATAAAGAACGGATGGACCAACTGCAAATGGAGCTTCATATTCCGGCCAGCGAATATGCAGGCTGCGGTCTTTGGAACGTATATCAAAGACTGCAAGGCAACTTCGGTTCAGACGCTCAAATTGAGTTTTGCCCGTCCAGACTGGGGGGGCTAAACGTGAGGCTGATTTGGAGACTTGGGATGAAAGACGAAACGAAGGAGGAAGAGCAATGAATAGCCTGCTTGTAGTTGATGACGAGAAACATTATGCGGACAGTCTGGCAGATACAATTCCATGGGCGACACTTGGTATCTCCCGCGTTTGGAAGGCTTACAGCGCGAGCGAGGCACTTGCTCTGATAGACACCTTCCCCATTGACATCCTTATGACGGATATCCGTATGCCGCGCATGAACGGCCTGGAACTGATCGAACAGGCCAGGCTTCGTATTCCAGGGCTGAAGTGCCTGCTGCTCACAGGTTATGCGGACTTCGATTACGCCCGAAAAGCGATTGAGCTGCAAGCGCTCGATTACCTGATGAAGCCCGCGAAGGACGAGCAGCTACTTACGGCAATGGGCCGGATCATTAAGCAGCTTGAGCAGGAGCGATCAATCGAACAGGGCTTCCGTATCTACCGAGACAATAGTGCAGAACTGAAAGCAGGGTTGTTGCTCAAAGTGCTCAGCGGAAATCTGAATAGCAAGGCGCTTGCAGAGAAGTTAAAGCTGTTTGACCTCCCTCTTCCGATACCAGGTCATGTCTCGATGTGCCTGGTCCGATTGGGTTCCCCCTTCGATGGACAAGACCTCTATTCGCAGTCACTGATCCGGTTCGCGGTAACAAACATGCTGGAAGAATTGCTGATGGACCGCTATGACTGCTGGTCGGCGGCGGATGATGAAGGAAACCTGCTCGCTTTGGTATACGACCTGTCAGGAGCACCACCCGATCCGGAATGGGTGCTTGAGCGGATAGAGCGATTAAAGCAAGAAGTACAGAGTTTGCTTAAAGGTAAAATTTCTGTAGGGGAAACCGACTGTCTATTCCCGGAAGGACTGCAAGCTAGTTATATGACAGCTAAATCGCGATTAGATAGTGACGGTTTTTCGGGTGGGCAGGTGCCAGAGCGGAATGAAGAGGAAGCGCGTCTTATGCGCAAGCTGTATGAAACGCCTCTGCTGACACATCTTTTGGAAACGGAGCAATGGGAAGCGGCGGAAGCTAAGATCCGAGCGTTCGTGTCACCGCTATTGCATACGGGTTCACCTAACCTCATGCGCGACGTCTTTTTCTTTCTCTCCAATGCCTTCCAGTATATCGCGAATCGCAGTGGCAGGACGCTGGCCCAAATGCTCACTCCTGAGCAATCGGCTTTCGTTAAAGGAAAAGCGATGCTGCACGCGTCGCAGCTGGAAAGCTGGGCGCTCGACTTACTACGCACACTTCGCGATAAGCTAGGGGAGGAGACCGAGGACCACAGCCAGGTGATCGTCCGGAAGACGCAACTCTACATCCAGAAAGAGCTGGACAAGGACTTATCACTTACTTTGCTGGCCAAACGCGTCTTCGTACATCCTAACCATCTGTCAAAAATCTTTAAGCAGTGTACAGGCACTACCGTATCCCAATATATTTACGAGCAGCGTATGCTCAAAGCCTGCGAGGTGCTCAAGCATACAAATAATAAAATCTACCATATTGGTGAAAGTATTGGCTATCCCAATACCAACTGGTTTATTCGGAAATTCCGTGACTATTATCAGGTGACACCGCAGGAATTCAGGGATAGATACCGATCGGGAATGGAGTGATTGGGCCGGTGAAGAAGCAAAAAAGAAAGGCCAGATTTCTATGGGCAGTTCTGAGCGGAGTACTGCTAGTTTCCGGCTGTTTAAGTAACACAGGGAAAACGGCACAGAACAGTACATCCAATGGGGAAACGAAGCCGGTATGGGACTTTAAATACGATCCGCCTATAACCATCACAACAGGAATCGTGGACGAGAATCGGCCTAACGCATTCAAGCCAGATGAGAGCCTTACAGACAACGTGCACACCCGCTGGATGGAAGATAATCTGGGAATCGTCACGAAGTTTGATTGGATTGTCAGCAAGTTCGAGGATGCAGATACCAAAATTCGGCTGGCGCTGGCTGTGAATGGCAAGCTGCCGGACACCCTTAGCGCTGAAGGAGACATCCTGAAGTATCTGCTGAAAGCCGACAAGCTGCTTCCGCTGGATGATGCCATCGAGAAGTATGCGCATCCTAAGCTAAAAGAAGCGCTCGAGAAGTACGCTTATACTATGGCAGAAGTGACCAAAGACGGCAAGATATATGGACTTCCCCGTTTTAGTGCAGGAGATGAGGGAACGGTCATGTGGATCCGTAAGGATTGGCTTGAGAAACTGTCGCTGAACCCGCCTACGACGATAAGTGAGTTGGAGAACGTGCTGAAGGCATTTTCTGAACAAGATCCTAATGGGAATGGTGAAGATGACGAAGTTGGTCTGGCGGTTCCGCTAAAGGAAGGTCCCTGGAGCTGGATGGGGCAGACAGATGCGATCGCCGGAGCTTTTTCAAGGCAGATGATTAGCACGTCTGACATCAAACTGTTCTGGAATGAGGACGAGAAGGGCAGCTTGATGTTTGGCGCCGTACATCCGGATGCTAAGAAATACCTGGAAACGATGGCGTCCTGGATGGCGAAGGGCTACATGGACAGAGATGCAGGCATGCAGGACCCGAGCCAAGCGTCCGAACTGGCGGTTAACGGAATGGCTGGTGTCATGTTCGGCCCGTTTTGGATGGGAGCCTGGCCGCTCGGCGATACAGTGAAGGTCGACCCGGAAGCGGATTGGGAGGCTTATTCCGTTCCTGCCGGACCGGATGGGTTAAAGGGCAAGGCACAAAAGCCGTTGTACGGTATCTATACGGTGTTCAGCAAGGATTTCACGAATATGGAAGCCTGGTTCGCTTATTATAACAAGTTGCTTGCCAAAAATTTCGGACCGGATGATCCGTACTTCGATCCCCGATTCGCACAAGGGTTTCACGAAGGTTACGATTATGTGATCATGAACGACAAGGTCATTACTGTCAATTTTGCGACTGAAGGCGTGCCGAATGATAAGTGGCCGCTTGCGGACGGGTCTTCAATGGATATGCGCTGGATGCTCTATCCGCTGACAGGTGGCGCTCCAGCCTTGCCTTATATGAATGCGGATGCAATCAGAAAATTATCTGAAAATTCGGAAGCCATAGTGACGACGCCGATCGAACAAGCCATTAAAGGTTTGAATTCGGCTCAACTTACGGCGGCTGGGGTAGCGATTGCCGAGCAGGGACTCGAAATCCCGAACCGGTACCACGGACCTTTAACGGACGGGATGGAGAAACACGGAGTGTTCCTGCAGAAACTCGCAACGGAGAGTTATCTGAGCATCATTTATAGCGAGAAGCCGCTCTCCTACTTTGATGAGTTCGTAGCCCAATTTTACAAGAATGGCGGCGACGTAATCACGAGAGAAGTAAATAATTGGTACATGGAAAACAAGCCATAATATTGTGGCTTGTTTTCTTCTATGTTCCTTTATTTCTTCTATATAACAGGATTAACTTATTGAATTAAAATGATTTTATTAGAAAGCGTTTTCAATAAAAAGAGGTGATGGTATACGAAGCTAATCATAGAGTAACTCTCACAACTAAGTGTAAACTTTCGAACTGAGTTTTGTTTGAAGCGGAGCGAAGCAGTTTATGCTCACAAAACTTTTTAGGAGGAGAGGTAATGAGGAAAAAAGTAAGCGTGTTTCTGGCATTAACTATGTTTGTGACTATCTTTTTTTCAAATCCGATCAAGACTAATGCGGCAACCCCCGAAGCGCCTGCAGGATGGAGAGACTTACTAGATTACCAAATATTCAGTAATATATCCGATGGCTGGGCAGGAGATAGCGGGTTTGGATTGGAGACGGAGAACAGCAAGCTGCCCATAGATTCTACAGCAATGTACAATGGATTGCCTTCATTATTGTTGAATGCGAAGACGCCTACCAGTCCTTCCTGGTACAACGCTTTAATTACGGTTGCCGGCTGGAAAGCGTATGACTTTACCTCTTATCATCCAAATGGATTCCTTGAGTTTAATATCAAAGGAAATGCGGGTGGAGAGTCCTTTTTACTGGGCTTCAAAGACCGGGTATTCGAAAGAGCTGCCGGCAATGAAATTACCACTACAGTAAACATTAACAACTACGTCAGCATTACTACAAGTTGGACCCATGTGAAGATCCCGTTAAAGGATCTAATTCAGGTCTCCCAAGGAATTGATGTATCTTCCATAGATGCATTATCCATCAAGAATAATGGTTTTCAACCTTTAAAAGTCTGGCTTAATGACATTAGGGTTACGTCTCCCGATAAGGAAAAAGAGTACGCACCCATCAAGGTCAATCAATTAGGTTATCCCGTAGATGGAGTAAAGCAAGCGCTCGTAACCGGTTTTGAGGATGTGCTCACGGTCGATGCAGGTACTCCGTTTAACGTTATTAACGCCACAAATAATTCCACAGCTTACTCCGGAACGCTTGTACTCACCAAGAATTATGATGCTATTGACAGCGGGGAGCGTATTTTTACCGCCGATTTCACAAATTTAACGATTCCGGGAAAATATTATGTTTCAGTTCAGGGTCTTCAGAATTCGCCCAAGTTCACTATCAGCGAAGCTAACGAAATCTATGAACCCTTTTTAAATGACGTAACGAGATACTTCTATTACCAGAGAACCGGGATTAATATTACCAGCCCATACACTCAAAATTATCAAAGAACAGATTTTACTCCTGACACCGCAGTGCCTTTAATGTCCAATCCTTCCATCAAAAAAGATGTTTCCAAGGGATGGTACGATGCGGGCGATAAAGGCAAGTACGTTAACGCAGGAGCCAAAGCCTTGTCGGATCTCTTCTGGGCCTATGAAATGATGCCGGAGAAATTTACGGACAATCAATTTAATATTCCTGAGAGCGGAAACGGCATTCCCGACATCCTGGATGAGGCAAGATGGGAACTGGAATGGATGCTCAAAATGCAGGATGCTGCAACTGGCGGTTTCTATGCGCGAGTGACCTTTCAGGATGACGACAATATGGTAGACAGAGAAATTATCGATAAGGATACGGTAAGCTCGCGTACTGATATCAAAACGACCGCCGATACAGCTACCGCAGCCGGTGTATTGGCACATGCCTACTTAATGTATCAGAATATTGATCCGGCTTTTGCCCAAAGTTGCTTGGATGCGGCAATAGACGCATGGGGGTACCTGGAAGCACATCCGGAAAATATTCGGACGCCTAACACGGGCAGATGGCCTTACGATGTGACGGATGACGCTTCGAATCGTCTGTGGGCTGCTGGCTCTCTGTACCGATCGACCGGCGATGCCGAATACAACGATTATTTTCTGGCGAATTACACTGATATGGGAATATTTTTTGAGGATACCCTTGATTTCGCCAGTGGTTGGGCAAACACCTGGAATACAGGCTTCTTCAGCTATCTGAAAGCCGCTAATCCGGACTCTGGAGTCTTAAGCTGGTATTCGGATAAATTCCAGCAATGGTTCAATGACAAAGTGAGCAGATACAACGACAGCCCTTGGAAAAGCATCATAAAAGATGGTAACTACTATTGGGGAATCACCATGCAGGTTGCGGACACACCGATGGAAATGATCATCGGTACGAAATTGCTGGGAACTTTTGAGAGCAACCGCGCTATCATTAATGAGATTAACAATAGCCAGTTAGACTGGATTCTGGGGCAGAACCCGGTAGGCGTATCTTTTGTATCAGGTTACGGCGATAACAGCGTGAAATATCCGTTCAGCATCATGTATAGAACGGATGGTTTACCTGGTGTACCTAAGGGATATCTGGTCGGAGGACCGAATAAATACTCCAACGACATAACTGTAGGAAACCAGATATCAAGATTTGCAGCCAAAAACTATACCGATAACTTCCAAGAATGGACTACAAATGAACATACCGTTTATTGGAATTCAGGGTTGGTATTCATTGCCGCATTCGCAACCGGAAATAGCAGCAACTCGACCATTAATCCAACGACTGCTGCCTTTGATAAGAAAACCGCAAATCAAGCTGATATTCCGGTGACCCTAACGTTGAACGGCAACACGCTCACCGACATTAAGAACGGTACGACATCTCTGGTTGTGGACACAGACTATACCGTTTCGGGTAACACGGTCACTCTACACAAGAGCTATCTCGCGCAGCAGCCAATCGGCACGGTCAACCTCACTTTCCTGTTTAACGCCGGTTCATCTGCTACGCTATCCGTTGCTGTGAACGATTCGTCGGTTATTAACTCGACGATCAGTCCGACGACCGCTGCCTTTGACAAGCAACCCGCGAATCAGACCGACATTCCGGTGACCTTGACGCTGAACGATAACACACTCATCGGCATTAATAATGGCACGACTGCCCTAGTTGCTGGTACGGACTACACCGTATCAGGCACGACAGTGACGATTCAGAAGGCATATCTGGCTGCCCAACCGGTGGGAACAACAACGCTGACGTTCAACTTTAGCGCAGGAGTAAGTGCGAATCTTGAGGTCTCCGTGGTCGATACCCCCACTGCCGAAAGTGGTTCTATCAAAGTGCAGCAGTACAATTCTCCTGTTACGGCAACGAGCAATTCGTTGAGCCCTCGGATAAAGCTGAAGAACACCGGTACCACTGCCATCAATCTGTCCGACGTGAAGCTTCATTATTATTACACGATCGATGGGGAGAAGGACCAGAATTTCTGGTGCGATTGGTCCACTGTCGGCAGTAGCAACGTAACTGGCGACTTCGTCAAGTTGCCGGCTCCTTTGACAGGATCTGATCATTATCTGGAAATCGGCTTTACGAGCGGAGCCGGAAGTTTGGCAGCTGGAGCCAGCATTGAGCTTCAGATCCGCGTGAACAAGACCGATTGGACGAACTACACGCAGACGGGAGATTACTCCTTCGATCCGACCGATTCGACTTACATCGATTGGAGCCATACAACTGGCTATATCGCAGGCGCTCTTCAGTGGGGAACAGAACCTCAATAAGTAACGTCACAATTGACGTTACGGCTCAATAGTGAAAACCTGAACTCCCCATTACCGCCTAAACAACGGTGTGGGGAGTGTGTAAGACAGTGAAAGGAGTGCAACAACTCTATTGAAAGCTATGCCGCTTCCTACAAATAGGAAACCAATACGTACTGTACGTAATTTTTCCATCGTGAAGAATATTCGTACTTACTGGATGTTCTACGCAATGATGCTGCCGGGAATCGTTCTGCTTGTAATAAATAACTACATCCCTTTGTTCGGGATCGTTATTGCCTTTAAAACAATCAATTACCAGGACGGTATCCTGGGAAGCCCCTGGACAGGGATGAAAAATTTCGAATACCTGTTTGCCTCGAAGGATTCGTACATCATCATTCGCAACACATTGCTTTATAATTCGCTGTTTATTGTATTGAACATGGCGCTTCCTCTAGGGTTCGCCTTGATGCTTAATGAGATGAAGAACCGCTTCCTCTCGAAGCTACACCAAACGATCATGTTCCTGCCATACTTCCTGTCGATGATCGTCATCTCGTACTTAGTGTATGGGTTCATGAGCGACGAGCGAGGATACTTCAACGGCACGTTGCTGCCGGCGCTTGGTCTTGATTCCGTACGCTGGTACTTCACGAAAGAAGTGTGGCCGATCGTTTTGCCGATCATTAACACGTGGAAGAACATGGGGTACTACACGGTTGTGTATATGGCAGCAATCATTGGTATCGACGAGGAGTACTACGAAGCCGCGACAATTGATGGGGCAAACAAGTGGCAACAGATCAAGAAAATCACGATTCCCTTGATCATGCCTGTCCTCACGATTATGACTTTGCTGCAGGTTGGCCGGATCTTCAATGCCGACTTTGGCCTATTCTTCCAAGTGCCACGTGAATCGGGGGCATTGTTCCCTGTGACAAACGTTATCGATACCTATGTCTACCGCACCTTCCTGACCGTTGGGGATATCGGACTTTCCTCAGCAGCAGGCCTGTTCCAATCAGTCGTTGGTTTCATCTTGGTTTTTGTATCTAATTGGGTCGTTCGCCGCTTTAACCGCGAGAACGCGCTGTTCTAAGAGAGGAGCCCTTATGACCAATACAATGAGTAAATCCTTATCTGGGTCCAATCCAAAGAATCAGCTGTCGGGATGGGCGTCAACCCTCATCAACATCTTCTTTGTCATCTATTCGGCGCTCTGTATCCTACCGCTTTTGCTGATTCTTTCGGTATCGTTCTCCGATGAGCAGTCCGTTATGACACACGGATATCGATTTATGCCCGAAAATTTCAATCTGGCAGCCTATCGATTCCTAATGAAAGATATCAGTCAAATCGTTCATTCCTATGGAATCTCACTAACCGTCACGGTGATAGGTACGATACTAAGTGTCATCATAATAGCTCTGTATGCGTACCCCATTTCACGGAATAATTTTCCGCAGGCAAAGTATTTTACATTTTTTGTTTTTCTAACGATGCTGATTTCCGGCGGCTTAGTCCCTTGGTACTTGGTATACGTACAGATGCTGGAATTAAAAGATACACTTTGGGCACTGATCATGCCGCTGATCATGTCCGCATTCTGGGTACTGATCATGCGCACTTTCTTTAAGGAGACCGTACCTGAAGCTGTGCTGGAGTCAGCAAAAATAGATGGGGCAGGGGAGCTACGGATATTTATCCGAATTGTATTGCCATTATCTCTGCCGGTTCTGGCAACCGTTGCACTGTTCCAAACACTGACATACTGGAACGACTGGTTCCTAAGCCTAATGTTTATTACAGACAACCACAATATATCCGTGCAGTACTTTCTTTACAAGATGATGGTCAACATCCAGTACTTATCCAGTAACCCGAACGCGATGGCTGAAATTACCCGAGCTGGCGGAATGATCAACTTCCCGAGTGAAACCGTGCGTATGGCGATGGTGGTTGTAGGTGTTGGACCTATTGTATTTGCTTACCCGTTCTTCCAGAAATACTTTATCAGAGGCCTGACAGTAGGCTCCGTTAAAGGCTAAGATTGCCGATCACTTACGTGGGCACGGAAACGGCTAAAACCAGTATATGGTTTAGCATATCATTCTATTTTACGGGGGGATTACTTGAAAATGAAGGATACGAAAAGCAAGGCTTCACTGCTTCTCACACTGATGCTTATCTCAGCAGTAGGCACTACGGCTTGCGGCAATTCAAACAACTCGAACAACGCTACACCGGATAATGCCGGAAAAGAAAGCGCCACACCGAGCTCATCAGCGAATTCAACCACCGATAACACATCCAATGAGCCCTCGAAGCTGGAGCCTTATAAAATAAAGTTGGTCTACGAAGGAGCTCCACAGGCGGACGAGGCTATCGTCGAGGAAGCGCTGAACAAGATCTTGACCGAAAAAATCAACGCGACGGTAGATATCGCACCAATCGATTGGGGAGCATGGGATGATAAGACTAACCTCATCATCGCTTCTCGAGAGCCCGTAGACATTCTATTTACAGCCTCATGGAACGGGTATGCAAAGAACGTTGCCAAAGGTGCTTACTTAGATCTCGGTCCCTTGCTCGATCAGTATGGCCAGGGCATTAAGGATAGCTTAGATCCAGCTTTTCTCGATGGCTCCAAAATCGGCGGCAAAAATTATGCAGTCCCTACGAATAAAGAATTGGCATCGTCAGGGGGCATTGTGTACCGGAAGGATATCGCTGATGAACTCGGCATTGACATGAGTAAAGTGCAAAAGATCGAAGATTTAGATGCCGTTTATAAGATCGTTAAAGAGAAGAAGCCAACCATGTATCCGCTGTATACAACGGGTGGCACGTTCGCCTCTCACTCCTTTGTGGAATTGGATTTTTTAGGTGATACGACGATACCTGGCGCTATCGATAAGAATGGCACGGAAGCGACAGTCAAACCGGCCGAAGAGTATCCACAATACTTAAATGCATTAAAAGTAACCCGTGATTTCTTCCAGAAGGGGTATCTTAACAAAGATGCGGCCACTTCCCAAACGTCATCCCTTGATGCTTATAAGACGGGCAATGTATTTTCCACTGTAGAGCCTCTTAAGCCAGGCAAAGCAGAAGAAATCGCATCCGCGACAGGACTTGATGGCAAGCTTGCACAAATTACTTTAACAGGTAAAACGGTCGCCACATCGGAGACTACCGGCGCCATGTTAGCCATCTCATCAACGTCTAAGAACCCGGAACGCGCCATGATGCTGATTAACCTGCTTCATACAGATCAAGAGATTATTAATCTGCTTAACTTCGGTATTGAAGGTACACACTTTACACTTAATGGTAATGTTATGACGCAGACGGAGAAGTCAGGACAGTACGCACCGGGCGTCGCTTGGGAGCTGGGAAATCAATTCCTGAACTATGTCTGGAGTTCGGAAGCTCCAGACAAGTGGGAGCAGTTCAAAAAGTTCAACGAAGGCGCTAAATCATCGCCGGCACTGGGCTTCACCTTTGACAGCGAGCCAGTCAAATCCGAAGTCGGAGCACTAGCAAACGTTCTAAGAGAATATCAAAAGATGCTTGAGACCGGCTCGGTTGATCTGGACAAAGAATTGCCGAAATTTATCGCCGCCCAAAAATCGGCCGGCCTAGATAAAGTCATTGCTGAAAAGCAAAAACAGCTTGATGAATTCCTTGCCAGTAGATGATATGTGTTCATAGCAAATAAAGGACCTACTCATTGTTCTGGATAAGAACAATGAGTAGGTCCTTTTGACTTTCGCTATATAATTCACAGTGTCAACTAGGCTTTAAGAGGCTTGGTCGAATTGGCTATTATAAAGCTCCGCATAAAAACCATTTTTGGCAAGTAGTTCTTCGTGGCTGCCGCTTTCCAGGATATCGCCTTCCTTCAGAACCAGAATTACATCGGCGTTCTTAATGGTTGAGAGTCTATGCGCAATAACAAAAGAGGTTCTTCCCTCCATGAGCTTATCCATTGCCTGCTGAATCAAGAGCTCTGTTCTTGTATCGACTGAGCTTGTAGCTTCATCGAGGATGAGCATTGGGGCATTTTTGAGCATCGCGCGGGCGATCGTAAGCTGTTGCTTTTGGCCCGTGGATAAATTAACCTTGTCATTTAGTATGGTATTATAACCGGCACTTAAGGTCTGAATGAAATGATGCAAGCCTACCGACTTACAAGCATCTTCAACTTCTTTATCGGTTACACCTGTTTTGTTGTACACTAGATTTTCTCTGATAGTGCCCTCAAAAAGCCAGGTGTCCTGCAAGACCATACAGAATAGATCATGGATGTTTTCTCTTGTTAAGCTGCTGATGGGGGTATCATCAATATATATTTCTCCGCCCTTTAATTCATTAAACCGTATTAGAAGATTTATCAGTGTAGTTTTACCTGCGCCGGTAGGACCGACTATAGCAATTTTTTGCCCAGGCTTAATCTCTGCAGAAAAATCTTTAATCACAAGTTTATCTGAATTTTCATAAGCAAATTGCACATGTTCAAAATCAACTTTGCCCACAGCAGTTTTAAGATGTCTTTCTTTATGACTTTCATTGTCCATTTCGTCAGCATCGAGGAACTCAAAGACACGTTTGCTTGCCGCGGAAGCCGATTGCAGACTTTGTGCGGCTTGAGCAATCTGAGAGAGCGGTTGTGTAAAGTAACGGACATACAGTATAAAGGCTACAATGACCCCAAAGGATATCGTTCCGTTCATAGCAAGTACAGCACCAACTACACAAACGGCCACAAAACCTAGATTGCCTATAAACATCATAATCGGCATCATAAGACCGGAGAGGAACTGCGCTTTAAATGCACTATCTTTAAGATTCATATTCAGGGATTCAAATGTATTGCGCATTTGCGATTCACCATTGTAGGCTTTCACTACAGTATGTCCTGTATATACTTCCTCCACATGGCCATTGATTTTCCCTAAGTATTCTTGCTGACTTTGAAAATACTTTTGGGATTTTTTCATAATTGCCGCTATGAGGCCAAAGCCAATGATAGTTGCAACAACCGCCGTAATAGTCATGATCACATTTGTTTTGAACATCATGATGATGGATCCCGTAAAGAGGGCAAGGGCAGTTACCAGTGTGCCGACGCTTTGGTTTAAAGCTTGCCCGATCGTA
This sequence comes from Paenibacillus sp. FSL H3-0329, assembly GCF_037963285.1. Lineage (NCBI taxonomy): Bacteria > Bacillati > Bacillota > Bacilli > Caryophanales > Paenibacillaceae > Paenibacillus > Paenibacillus sp. FSL H3-0329. Next base: position 3,503,420 of record NZ_CP150150.1, read on the forward strand.
TCCACATCGTTGGTAACCCGGGACAGGATGTCACCGGTTGTAGAATTATTATAATAAGAGATCGGAAGTTTGTTCATTTTGCGTGAGAGATCGGCTCTTAAGTTTTTGGAGACCTTTTGCGTAACTGCGGACATAATTAATCCTTGTACCAAAGATAACACAGCGCTAAGGATATAGATAAATACAAGGAAAAGGCCGATAGAAGTTACTGCTTCCATATCAATACCGGTGACGAGGCCCGCAGTGATCAAGTCTGTCATCTCCGAAAGCTTATCCGGTCCAAGCAGAGTCAGAACCGTACCGATTGCTGCACTAATAATAGCTATAAGAACTACAGGGATATATTTTCTGCAATAGTGGAGAAGTTTGCTCCACGTGTTGAGTTGCTCTTTGCTTTTGTTCATTAAGCTAGCTCCTCCTTTGAAAGTTGTGAGTAAGCAATCTCTTGGTAGACATCACAGGTCTGCATCAATTCATCATGTGTTCCCATGCCTGCCATTCGTCCGGCTTCCAGTACAATGATTTTATCTGCGTCTTTGATTGTACCGATCCGCTGCGCAACGATTAGTATCGTCGTACCGCTAGATTTCTTCTTCAATTCACTACGCAATTTGCGATCCGTCTTATAATCAAGTGCTGAGAAGGAATCGTCGAAGATCAATATTTCAGGACAACGGGCAATGGCTCGGGCAATGGAAAGACGTTGCTTTTGACCGCCAGACAAGTTCGTACCGCCTTGAGAGACATGAGCCTCGTAGCTTCCTTCCATCTTTTCAACAAAATCTGAAGCTTGAGAGGTGTAAATGGCATCTACAACATCAGAGGACAGATCACTGCCATTGTCGCCAAAAGCAACATTAGAGCTCACCGTGCCGCCAAACAAAATCGCTTTCTGAGATACATATCCCATTTTATTGCGCAGTGCAGTTTGCTCATATTGGTTAACATTAATACCGTCCACCAACACTTCACCTGCTGTAGCATCATAAAAGCGAGGGATCAGGTTCACTACAGTACTTTTTCCGCATCCGGTTGAACCGATGAAGGCCACAGTTTCTCCTTTTTTCACCGTAAAGCTGATATCCTCAATAACGTATTCTTCTGCATCCGGATATTTAAAGCTGACTTTTTTGAATTCGACTTCACCCAACCGATTTGTCTTGGAGGTAGTAAGTGATCCGTTCTCTAAGCTTGGCTTAGTATCCAACACTTCATTGATTCTTTTAGCGGATACATGGGCACGAGGCATCAGGATAAAAATCATGATCAGCATCATGAATGCCATAACCACCTGCATCGCATAGGATGAGAAGACAATCATATCTGAAAATAAGCCCATCTTCGCCGTACCATTGGCATTTTGAATCAAAATAGCACCAATCCAATATATTGCGAGACTTAAACCGCTCATAATGAGAGAAATACTTGGCATCATCATGGACAGTACATTGTTGGCAAATAAATTCGTTCGGGTAAGCTCGCTGTTGGCTACGCTAAATTTATCTTCCTGGTAACTTTCCGCATTATAAGCACGAATGACACGAAGACCGGTAAGATTCTCTCTTGCAACACGATTAAGATTATCAGTCAGTTGCTGCAATTTTTGGAATTTCGGAAGCACAAGCACGATCACTATGCCGACAATAAGAATCAATACCCCAATTGCGACACCGGTAGCAAGCGACCACTGCCAACTCTTGCCTGTAATTTTGAGCATTGCCCAAACGGCAAGGATGGGAGCCTTCACCAGCAGTTGCAGACCAATGACAATCAGCATTTGCACTTGTGTAATGTCATTCGTTGAACGGGTAATTAAACTAGCTGTAGAGAAGTTGTTGATTTCTTCCATAGAAAAAGACTGTACCTTATCAAACAATTTGGAGCGTAATCTTGAAGAGAAGTTAGCGGCAATTTTAGCGGCGATCCCTGCCACTATGATTGATGTGGCTAAGCTGCCGAGGGCACAGAGCAACATCCAGCCTCCGGCTGCAATGATTTCGCTCATTTCGCTTCCTGGTATCTGTACAAGACGAGTAATCTCGCTCATATAACCGGGCAATTCCAGATCCAACCATACCTGTGTAACAATGAATAGGATGCTGATACCGATTAGGGCCCATTCCTTCGGTTTTAAGTACTTAAGTATAGTTACCATACATCTGACTCCTTTATGTGGTGTTGCTTATATGATAACGAATGAAGATAAACTGAAAGTTAACTTTTCTGAAAAATGAAAAAACCCTGAAAGAACGATGAGGTTCTCCAGGGCTCGTACTATATTCCAATTGGAATCGTTACTGTAAATGTGGTTCCTTGTAATGGAATGCTTTCGCAAGAAATGGTTCCATTGTGTAGATGAATGATTTTTTTAACAATTGCTAATCCAAGTCCATTGCCTGCAGTCGAGTGGGAAGTATCCTGCTGATAAAATTTATCGAATATCTTGGGAAGAGCCTCCGGATGAATACCGCTTCCGCAGTCACGAACTAGAATCACCACGTTATCTTCGTTTCTCTTCATGTTAACTTCAATTTCGCCATGTTCAGGAGTGAATTTGATCGCGTTATCCAATAAATTTAACCAAACTTGATTTAAAAGCTCCTTATTGCCGGAGAGTTCATAATCCTGAATATTAACATTTAGCTTCAGGTGCTTCTTCTCAAATTTGGCAGCTAGCAAAAGCACAGATTGGCGAATTTGTTCCCCAACATTAAACCTCATTTTGTTTGTCAGAATCTTTTGCGTCTCAACCTGTGTCAGCTCCAGTACATTCGAAGCAAGGGAGGCAAGTCTGGTCGATTCCTCAATGACAATATCTAGATATTCATTCCGTTCTTCTTTGGTAAGATCATCGTTCTTTAAGACTTCGGCAAATCCCTTGATAGATACAATCGGTGTTTTGAATTCATGGGAAAAATTATTCACAAAATCGGTTCGCAGAATTTCGATACCCCCAAGCTCTTCAGCCATCCGGTTAAAATTCTCTGATAAAATTTCAAACTCTGGCGGGCTTTTGAGCTGGAGCCGCATGGAGAAGTCACCGCTGGCAAGACGCTCTGTGGCCTCAATAAATATCCGGATGGATTTTACCATTTTCCGGCTTGTGATGGCTGATATCGTGGTACCGATAATTGTACAAGCGATTAATACCATTATGGGTAGTACGAATCCATCCTGGGCAAGCTCTTCGTTCAACAAACCAAAAACCTGTGCGAGAAAGAAGAGTAGTCCTGTAATCACAACGGTAATAAGAAAGATGAAAAATATGATAAGGGAAAAATAGATGGGAAGGCTGATTCTGTTGTTAAGCTTGTTACTTATTTTGCTCACTGGCTTCGCACCGCCTTGTATCCAAGACCTCTGACGGAAACCAGTTCAAACTCTGGATAAGCGTCAAACCGTTTCCGCAGACGATTGATGTGCACATTAACGGTTGTATCCGTACTTTCACTTTCCATGCCCCATATTTCGTCCATAAGCTGGATGCGCGTGAAAATCCGTTCAGGATAGGACAATAACTTATACAACAAATAGAATTCTTTTTGCGGAAGCGTTTGTTTCTCGTCCTCCCGGGTTACTGTCAATGCGTCATAATCAAGGATCACTTTACCCACTACTAATTTACGGGCACTTGCGATTTGCGAACGGCGAAGCAGCGCTTGGATTCTGAGCAGCATTTCTTCGGTATCAATGGGTTTGGTCATATAATCATCAGTTCCAATCCGGAACCCCTTTTTCTTATCTTCAGGCAGCTGTTTTGCTGTAGCCATAAGAATGGGGACCAAGCTATCGGCATCTCTTACTTCCTTGGCGAATTCATAACCATCCATATTAGGCATCATAATATCCAGAATGATCAGATCAATATGTTGTGAATCTAGGACCTCCAAAGCTTTAACTCCGTCTTCAGCAGTTACTACATCGTATCCTTCGCGTTTCAGAACAGCTTCAAGAAGTCTTCTTACATGCTTATCATCTTCAACAACGAGTATGTTAATCATTACTGTTCACTCCAATAGTAGGTTTGTATCCATTATTACCTGTGGGGAATTTGTTTTAAAGGGAGCAGAATCAATATTTATCTAATCTTAAGATTCGGTTTGAAATCCTTGTAGTCGCTATAAAGTGACTCATATATCTGTCTATTCGTTAAAATGAGAGGAATAGGCAATGATTTAATACTATTATGATATCTGTTTTGTGAAAAATTGTTGCATACTAAAATAGTACCCAAACTAATTTAGCTGAATTAACGTGCTGAAAATAATGCAGACTACGTTGAACGTTGAACTTTGACTGAACTTCATGCGAAAGGAAGATCTCAGATGCAAATGCGTAAATTAGGAAATAGTGGCTTGGAAGTTTCGGCAATAGGGCTTGGCTGTATGGGAATGGATCATGCCTATGGAAAGCCAGCAGATCGTAATGAAATGGTTAAATTAATTCGCAGAGCAGTTGAACTAGGATGTAATTTCTTTGATACTGCTGCTTTTTATGGACAATCCAATGAGGAATTAGTAGGCGAAGCTCTTGCACCACAAAGAGATCAAGTTGTGATTGCAACTAAATTTGGAATTTTAGGACAAGAAGCTGTAGACGGTCAACCTCAACTTATTTTAAATAGCACACCAGATTCTATTCGTGAGCAAATAGAAGGTTCATTAAACAGGCTGAGGGTCAATTGTATTGATTTATATTATCAGCACCGAGTGGATCCGAATGTCGAACCTGAAGCTGTCGCAGAAACAATGAAAGATTTAATAGCTGAAGGGAAGATTAAAACATGGGGTGTCTCAAATGCACCGATTGATTATATGAAACGAGCACATGCTGTTTGTTCGATTACTGCAACCCAAAATCAGTACTCCATGATGTGGCGTGAACCGGAAAAAGAGTTGTTTGAACTTTGTGAAGAGTTAGGAATTGCTTTTATCGCTTACAGTCCATTAGGAAATGGTTTCTTAAGTGGTAAATATACTAAGGAAACCAAATATGATGAAGATGACTATCGAAGTTTCATGGGAAGATTCAAACCTGATGTGATTGATCATAACCAAGTGTTATTAGATTTAATTACTCAAGTTGCAGAAAGTAAAAATGCAACACCGGCTCAAGTCGTATTAGCGTGGGAATTAGCTCAAAAACCATATATCATTCCAATTCCAGGCACTACAAAATTAAACAGATTAGAAGAAAACCTATATGGAGCTGATCTGAAATTAACAAAGGAAGATGTAGATAGACTAAATGAAGCTTTGTCTAAAATGGAAATTGATAGTACACACTTCTAACTAGAGGTGTATCATCAACTAATAGGAGGATTTTTTATGCAAAAAGTTATTTTGAACAATGGTGTTGAAATGCCGATACTTGGTTTTGGAGTTTTTCAAATTCAAGATGAAGCTGAATGTGAACAAGCTGTTTACGATGCGATCATGTCAGGTTATCGACTGATAGATACCGCAGCCTCTTACCTAAACGAAGAAGCGGTGGGAAGAGCCATCAAACGGAGTGGAGTACCAAGAGAGGATCTATTTATTACTACGAAATTATGGGTTCAAGATACCGGATACGAACGTACAAAGGAAGCATTTGAAAAATCCCTTTCAAGATTGCAACTTGATTATTTGGATTTGTATTTAATTCATCAGCCCTTTGGCGACGTGCATGGTTCTTGGCGGGCGCTGGAGGAATTGTACCGTGAAGGAAAAATCAGAGCGATTGGCGTAAGTAACTTCCAGAACGATCGTCTGATTGATTTGATTATTCATAATGAAGTAACGCCTGCCGTTAATCAAGTTGAAACACATCCATTCTGCCAACAAATTGAAAGTGCTGCATTCATGAAAGAAAACAATGTTCAGATCGAATCATGGGGTCCATTTGCTGAAGGTAAAAACAACATGTTCCAGAACGAAGTTTTAGTATCAATAGCTCGAAAATATAATAAATCTGTTGCCCAAGTGGTTTTACGCTGGTTGACGCAAAGAGGAGTTGTTGTGATTCCAAAGTCTGTCCGGAAAGAAAGAATAATTGAAAACTTTAATATCTTTGATTTTGAATTAAATTCAGAGGATATAGAACAAATTGCGCTGTTAGACACAAAAGAGAGTTTGTTCTTTTCACATAGAGATCCTGTAATGGTAAAAGCGTTAAGTACTAGGAAGCTGGATATCTAATTTTTCTTAGGATCTTATTGGTTTTGATAAAAGATGGGTTAACCATAATTAAGGGGTTAACCCATCTTTTATTTATAAGAACACCCTTAGCCTTGTACAGTTCATTCTAATTTGGAGGTTTAAGAATAAAGGCAGCTAAAATTTGTGAATATCGCATTATAATCTTGGTCTTCTCCAGTGGCGTACAAACCAATAAGCACACCTGTGAATCCTCCGGCTATTTCAGAGGATAAATATTTGGTTTGCGCAGCTCCGAGTAAGATCTCAGTACCGTCTACCTGGATATAAAAGTGATAATGCGTTGGACTGCTTTTGACAACTAATGAAGCATGGTTACATTGACCTATATGTTTTGTTTTTGCAATGGATTTGATATCTCCGATATTCAGCCGTTCGATAATCTCATAACCCTCTGGATGTTTACGCAAGGCCAAGTCATAATGGTGATTTTCGTCCATGTAAAGCGTAATTCCGGCTTCACCATTCGTAAGGCTGACTTCGCATGAAATAATCGCGTTAAAGTCTTTTTGACGAATACCAATAAATGTCGGGGTAGCCGGGATATCTAACGTTATTGGAGTTCCTTTAAGCTTTATTTTATCAGCTTCTAACCGATAATTTTCTGTAACCGGGTGACGCAGGTAACACCAGTCCAAATTCCAATCTGTGTTCTCGAACGTATAGACTTCTTTCTCCTGCTGAATGACTGTGTCCGCAATACGATCAGTCTCGAAACTTATTAGAGTGGTACCTTCATGACCTGCTGTAAACCATCCATCCTCGCCAAAGGTAATCGGAGTTAGAAAAACCTCACGCCCCAAATGGTGATAGGTAAGATACTGACCAGTCTGCCGGAATCCAAGATGTAACAGCCACCAATCCCCCTCATGATCTTGTACCAAATCTCCGTGACCAACACCCTGAAGCTCGTAACCGCCTAAATTTCGATTAGTCAATACGGGGTTATGCGGATAGGCTTCGAATGGGCCAGCAGGAGAATTGCCCCTTGCATAAGTGACCATATGCCCATATTCGGTTCCGCCCTCAGCTGCTAGCAGATAGTATTGTTCATTAATTTTGTATAAATGAGGACTCTCCAAATAACGCCCACCGGATCCTTGCCAGATTGAACGGCTTGGCGACAGCTTCTGCCCAGTTTCAATTTCAATTTCACATTGGATTATACCATTAACTCCGTAATCGTCTGTCCCATTACTCATGAAATACGTTTTGCCGTCTTCAAAATACAAGTCCGGATCAATACCGCCTTGATCTACATTAATCGGATCAGACCATTCGCCGTAAATATTGTCAGTCCAGACATAGAAGTTCTGGCGCAAAGTGTCATTAGTGGTCGTCATGTAGAATCGTCCATTATTGTACCGCAGGGTGGGGGCGAATACACCACCGGAGCTGTCCACAGTATCCAGTTGAATCTGGTTCTTTCGGGTTAAGCAATGACCGATTTGGGTCCAATTAATTAAATCTTTGCTTTCAAAAATCGGAACACCGGGAAAATACTGAAAGGAACTGCAGACCAAATAATAAGTGTCTTCAACTTTACATGCGCTGGGATCAGGATAAAACCCTTTGATGACCGGATTATTGTATTTCATTTCTCCACCTCATTAATAAATTTATATAAATATGAATTCAATATATTTAACTACTAAGAAAATTAAACACTATTGCTTATGGGTTTTCAATGAATCGGGGTTGAAGATATACGTTATATTTATTAAATTAATATATATGTAATTTCAATAAGCACAGGTCAGGTGATTATGATGATGATCAAAGCAAACGGTGAAGCAAAATTCATGGCGTTGTATGAAGCGCTGGCAAGCGAAGTCAGATGGAGGATTATGAGCCTCATTGCAGATAATGAAATGAATGTGAAGGAGATCGCGGCTAAGTTAGAGCTTAGCCCTTCCATAGTTACTATGCATATCCGAAAGCTCGAACAAGCTGGACTTATAGGAAGCCACAGGGTACGCCTAAACGGAGGAACGCACAAAATGTGCTTCCTTAAACAAAAAAGAGTTGAGATCGAACTCCCCACTGCCACTCAAACCCCGAGGATCAGAGAGCAGACCATTTCAGTCGGTCATTATACTTCGTTTGATGTTCAGCCTACATGTGGTCTTGGGACACAAGAGAAAGAAATTGGGGTTTGGGACGATCCCCGCTATTTTCTGGATCCCGAGCGGGTCAACGCCGGCATTTTGTGGTTTGGGAGAGGTTACGTAGAGTACAAAACGCCTAACTACTTACTTCCCGGTCAAATGCCCGACGCCATCGAGATTTCAATGGAAATTGCTTCTGAAGCCCCGGGCTTGAGAGATCATTGGCCTTCGGATATTGAGTTCTTTTTTAACGGTGTGAAGCTTGGAACTTGGACCAGTCCGGCAGACTTTGGAAGAGCGGCACGAGGCATATATACTCCGGATTGGTGGCATCGGAATGTAAATCAATACGGGTTATTGAAGACGATCCGCATTGATACTTCGGGCACATTTATTGATGAAGAAAGGATGTCGGACATTACTGTCGCAGATATTTTGCTACGGGAACAATTCTGGACGCTTCGTTTCGCAGTTGACGAGAAGGCTGTTAATGTTGGTGGTTTGACACTTTATGGGGCTGGATTCGGTAATCATGACCAAGATATTTTAATTCGTGTGTACCTAGGAACGATGACCTAATGAAGCAGGATATTTCAGTTATAGTTGTTTTCTCCATGCAGTTTATCAGCTGGAGCTGGTAAACTAACCATATATTGAAGGAGTTGAGAGGAGAGATATTCTGAATTATAACGAGGTTATTAAAATTGCTGATACACACATACTTCCATTAGTGATGGAATTGTACGGATTGGAAGGTTATGAAATCAGGCTTATCAATGCACATGAAGGAGGACGGAATGTTGCATATAACTGTGATAAAGCTGATTCTGAAGCAAAAATAATCAGAATTGCCTTCTTAAGCGACAGAAGCCGAGAAGATATTCTGGGTGAAGTGGAATATATCAGGTACTTGTACGAGCATGGCGGCAGTGTTTCGAATGTGGTTAACTCCCAGAAGGGGAATCTGCTGGAAACGATAACTCTTAATAATCATACCTTTTTTGTCTGCTTGTTTGTAAAGGCCAAGGGGGGTATGCTCGTGGAAAATAATTATCAGTATCGGGAAGGCGTTCCTATTACGGAATACTATTATAACTGCGGTAAAGTCCTTGGAAAAATGCATCAATTATCGAAGGGATATACGCCTGTCCATTCTCGGTATGATTTTTTTGATAAATACAATGCCGATTATATAGATAAGCTAATACCTGACTCGTTATCTCTGTTGAAGGAGAAGCTGGTAGATCTCCTTACAACGTTAGAAGGGATGGACAGGCATCACGAGTCTTTTGGGATGGTCCATTTTGATTACTGCGATGGGAATTATATGATCGATTTTAATACAGGGCAAATAACTGTGTTTGATTTCGATAACTCCTGTTTTTGTTGGTATATGTATGACCTGGCAAATCTCTGGACACTTGGAGTGGGCTGGATACAATTTGAACAAGATACTGATAAACGCAAAAAGTTTATGGATGATTATTTTAAAACAGTCCTTGGTGGCTACAGATCCGAGACCAGGATCGAAGATTCGATGTTAGATACATTGCCATTATTTATCCAAGTAACCCTCATGGAAAACATCGTTGATGCATTCGAGGTAATGCGGAACAATGGTGAAGAGCCGGAATGCGATGAAGAGCTGTCATATCGTATAAAATGTCTAGAAGACGATATCCCATATGTAGGGTTTTTCCATGAAATTTACTCATGTGATGAACCCTTTGAGTATGAGGAACGAGATATTTAGGATGATGGTGTTTATGATATGCTGCGGATAAATTCATAGTAGACTCAAATAAGCAGGAGTTGGAGTAAAAATGGTTTACGAAAAACCGGAATTGACCATGAGTGAAATTGAAAAAGTACTGTGGAATCATCTTGGACAGGGAGCAGCTGAGATTACACCGATGTCTGGCGGCAATATTAGCAACGTGTTTTCTTTTATTCTCGAAGGAAAAGACTATGTTGTTAAATTCAGCGATTTGGAACGAGCATATGAGACCGAACAATTTGTATCCAATTTGCTACTCGACCAAGGTATCCCTTTCCCAAAATGTTTGGGGTTAGGGAGGACTAATCAGTTAACCTATTTGATCATGGAGCGAATGGAAGGTCGCAATCTATCCGATTGTTCAGCAAAGGAACAAACCCGGCTGATGCCTGGAATTATCGGCATTTTAACAAGAATGGCCGAAACGGATATTGGGGGAACTAACGGGTATGGTTGGATCGGGCCTGACGGCAATGGCTCCTATTCATCTTGGAAAGACTTCGTCATTGCTGTAAATGCGGAAGATCAGACGGGGACATTCTGGGAGAATTGGCATGAACTCTTCCGCACGTCTTGCTTGGAAAGAGACGTATACGAAGAAATCTATAGTCGTTTGATGACCTACGTACCCTATAATGAATCTAATAGAAGCTTTATACACGGAGATTTTCAACAGTGGAATATTTTGTCCAACGGAACAAGGATAACCAGCATTATTGATGGAAATTGCATGTATGGCGATTCTCTCATAGACCTTGCGATTCTCGACAAGCATATGCCTTGGTGTAATGTCATTAACGCGTATCAAAACTATCAAGAGAAAGCTAGAATAGTGACCCCGAATTTTGAGGAGCGGCTAATCGGTGCCTATTATTTTAAGGGACTCGATGGACTTCGATTCTATGCTAAGATGGGCTGGACAGATGCTTATCAGGACACACGGCATTTTCTTTTAAACCTGAAAGCGTAATAACTATACACTTTACCTTATCCTATACATTTACATTTACTAGCCGCATAATTGCGGCTTTTTGTATATAAATATCAAATTTATAGGAGCAAATTCCCCACTGAGATTATTGACCTTAGACTTACGACCTGTAATAATTGCACCTGAACTTGCCATTAATCCACTATCTATAGCTTTGTTCAACTTGATAAAATGTAAGCGCAATCATTTAATCTATCGATTGGAGGAGTATGGCATGAAAAAGATTGGGGCAGGTTTTATATTCTTACTTGTGATGTGCGCAGCCTTATCCACAACTGCGTTCGCGAAACAGCCTTATTCATCCTATTGGTTTCCGGAGCAATTGCTTCAGTGGAGTCCGGCATCCGACCCGGATGCGGCATTTAACCGGAGCACAGTCCCGCTGCAGGACCGTTTTGTAGCAGATGGAGTCAACGCTCATGCAACCAAAGCGCCAAAAGTCATGGCTTTATCAGCACTGAACCCGGGAACAAGCGGAGTTCCATCGCAGGGTTCAAGCAAATTCGAAGCTAACACATTTACCTATTGGCAATATGTTGACAAGCTGGTCTATTGGGGTGGTTCCGCGGGCGAAGGGATCATCGTACCTCCAAGCGCTGATACGATCGACGCAGCTCATAAAAATGGCGTGCCGATTATCGGAACGGTGTTCTTCCCACCAACCGTATATGGCGGGAAGTATGAATGGGTCAAGCAGATGCTTCAGCAGAATAGTGACGGCTCCTTTCCTGCTGCTGACAAGTTGATCCAGGTTGCGAGCCATTACGGATTTGACGGCTGGTTTATTAACCAGGAGACTGAGGGCGGAACACCGGCCGACGCACAGCAAATGAAAGCTTTCCTAAGTTATCTGGAATCACACAAGTCAAATTCTATGCACATCGTATGGTATGATTCCATGACCAATGAGGGCAGTATCAGTTGGCAAAATGCACTTAACGACAAGAATGCGATGTTCCTGCAAGACAATAAAAAGCAAATTACAGACAATATGTTCCTGAACTTTTGGTGGAAGGATCTTAAAAGCTCGGCAGAGAAGGCTAGAAGCTTGGGCAGAAGTCCATATGACTTGTATGCAGGCATCGATGTCGAAGCCAAGGGTTACGATACAAAGGTGAACTGGAATCTGTTGTTTCCGGATAAAGATCCTGCCGTTACTTCCCTTGGTATTTACCGCCCGGATTGGGCTTTTAACAGCGCAGAGAGTATGGAAGAATTCTTCGTACGCGAGAACAAATTCTGGGTGGGTCCAAACGGGAATCCGAGTAACACCTCGAGCGATCAAGCCTGGAAAGGTATCGCAAACGATGTGATCGAATCATCACCAGTAAATGAGCTGCCTTTCACCACTAACTTCAACACGGGAAGCGGACAGAAATATTTTGTACGAGGGAAGCAGGTGCGGGATAAGGGCTGGAACAACCGGAGTCTGCAGGATATTCTTCCCTCCTGGCGCTGGATTGCAGACAGCAAAGGTACCCCGCTTTCACCAGTGCTCGATTGGTCCGATGCCTATTACGGCGGCAGTTCGCTGAAGGTATCAGGCGTGCTGAACCCTAACAATGCGACACATCTGAAGCTCTACAAGACCGACCTTAAGATCGAAGCAAGCACAAAGCTGTCTATTACGTACAAAACACAAAATAAGCCAAGCCTGAAGGTTGGTCTCGCTTTCGCAGACCATCCCAACCAATATGTCTTCCTTAACGTGAAGGATAAGACATCGCCAGACTGGACTACTGAAACATTGAATTTGACCCCATACAAAGGGAAACGGATCGTAGCGTTGTCACTGTATTTTGACTCTAAGGATGCGATTAATAATTACAACATTCAAATTGGCCAGCTCTCTATTCAAAATGCTAATGACTCGATCAAACCATTGCCCGCGGTTCGCGATCTTAAGGTCACTCAATCCGATTTCCGCAATGGTATTTATGGAGACGCCCGATTACAGTGGAAACAGCTTGACCAGCAGGTCAAACAATACGAAATCTATCGTGTACTGCCAGATGGTAGTGAAATGTTCATAGGTGCAACACCAAATCATGTGTTTTACGTTCCTGAGATGCGAAGAATAGACAAAGAAACGGTCACAGTATTGAAGGTTGTTGCCATCAATGGAAGATACGAGCAAGGTCAAACCACTAGCGTGAAGATCAGCTGGCCAGCTTATCCTAAGCCGATTGCGGAGTTCAAGGCTGATCGTACCCTAGTGGCTCCAGGCGAGAGCGTTAACTTCACTGATCTGTCGACTGAAGTGACAGAAGGATGGTCATGGACCTTCGAAAGCGGAAGCCCGGCGGTCAGCACATCGAAGAACCCAGTTGTGACGTTCGCTCAGGAAGGCGTTTATAGCGTGACGCTGACTGCAACCAACAGCTCGGGCCAAGACACAATTACGAAAAAAGCACTCATCACAGTGAGCAAGGAAGCTAGCGCAGTGAAAAATCTGGCACTTGGTAAAACTGCAACAGCCGATCATGCCTGCGGGGAAAAGGAAGGGGCACCTAACGCCGTAGATGGTAAAGTGACGGATAACAGTAAATGGTGCGCAATTGGCAATCTGCCCCATTGGCTTCAGGTTGACCTCGGCGCCGAACATCAACTCAGCACTTTTGTCATCAAGCATGCTGAGAGCGGAGGAGAGTGGTCCGGTTTTAATACCAGTGATTATACGATTCAGATCAGCAGCGACGGAACGAACTGGACGGATGTTGTCAACGTCCAAGGAAACTCGGCTGCCGAGTCGACTGATTCAATTGCGTTAGTAAAAGCCCGCTATGTAAAATTATTGATTCTCAAACCTACGCAGGGAGCCGATACGGCAGCGCGGATCTATGAGTTTGAAGTGAAGGGATTATAATATACCCTATTACGACATTCTAATATTACAGCAAATAAACCGTAGGCCACTTGAGGGGCTGCGGTTTATTTGCTTTAACACTAATGATAGCTGAAATCAAAAAAAAGAACCTGATTTATCTCATCAGATTCTTATATATTGCATATGAAAAGACACGATGATATAATCAACTCACGACTGATATTCAAAGGTTAGGCATAATAATTGCATCTTATATATTTATATTATCATGCCGTTAAATTCTTGTCAATTTTTTTCTCAATTTAATAGTTAGGAGCGATAATAAATGCGTTCTTTAGTTCTCGGTTTTCAGGAAGTGGACAATACACAGCTTTTGCTCGTTGGCGGAAAAGGGTTAAATTTAGGGAGATTATCAAAAATAGAAGGAATACAAGTACCAGAAGGATTCTGTATTACAACAGTAGGATATCACCAAGCCCTCGAACAGAACCAAACGTATCATGCTTTGTTGGATCAACTAACTATGCTAAAAGTAGAAGATCGGGATCAAATCGGTGAAATCAGTAGGAAGATTCGGCAAATCATTATGGAAGCAGAAATTCCTTCCGATGTTGTGAAGGCAGTTTCTCACTATCTCACCCAGCTTGGTGATGAACATGCTTATGCAGTGCGTTCTAGTGCCACCGCTGAAGATTTACCACATGCCTCTTTTGCAGGTCAACAAGATACCTATTTAAATATCATCGGCATAGAAGCAATCCTTCAGCATATCAGCAAATGTTGGGCTTCTCTATTTACGGATCGTGCCGTAATCTACCGTATGCAAAATGGATTTGACCACAGTCAAGTTTATTTATCCGTTATCGTTCAAAGGATGGTTTTTCCACAGGCTTCAGGGATTTTATTTACCGCTGATCCGATTACTTCTAACCGGAAACTGCTATCCATCGATGCTAGTTTTGGACTTGGCGAAGCACTGGTCTCTGGCTTGGTATCTGCCGATTGTTATAAAGTACAGCAAGAGAAAATTGTCGATAAGAGAATAGCAACCAAAAAATTGGCTATCTACGGACTAAAAGAAGGCGGAACAGAGACCCGGCAGATCGACCTCGAACAGCAAAAGACTCAAACACTTACTGAACAACAAATTTTAAAAATAGCAAGGATAGGCAGACAGATTGAAGCCTATTTTGGTTGCCCACAAGATATCGAATGGTGTTTGGACGAGGATACATTTTATATCGTCCAGAGTCGGCCAATCACGACTTTATTCCCCATCCCTGAAGCGAATGATCAAGAAAACCACGTTTATGTATCTGTTGGTCATCAACAAATGATGACAGATCCCATGAAAGCGCTGGGATTGGCTTTTTACCTGTTAACGACTCCTGCACCTATGCGTACAGCTGGCGGAAGATTGTTTGTTGATGTCACATCAAGTCTTGCTTCACCTGGCAGCAGAGAAATGATCATAGAAGCCTTAGGTAAATCTGATCCCCTCATAAAAGACGCACTCATAACCCTCGTAGAGCGAGAAGATTTTATAAAATTTTCGGCAGATAATGAAAAAGCTTCTACTCCGAGTAAAAGCAATACAAGCCTGCCACCTAGTGATTCTCAAGTACAACTCGAAAATGATCCGACAATCGTTTCTGACCTCATTAAGAGCAACCAAGCATCAATAGAAGAGTTGCAACAAAACATTCAAACCAAATCAGGGGCGGAGTTGTTTGATTTTATTCTGGAAGATATGCAGCAATTAAAGAAGATTCTATTCAACCCACAAAGTATGCGTGTGATTATGGCGGCTATGGATGCTTCAGCATGGATCAATGAAAAAATAAACGAATGGTTAGGTGAAAAAAACGTAGCAGATACGCTTTCTCAATCTGTACAGGGCAATATTACTTCGGAAATGGGTCTGGCGTTACTCAATCTCGCTGATGTGATTCGGCCTTATCCGGAAGTCATTGATTATTTACAGCAGGTTAAAGACGATAATTTCTTAGATGAACTGGTTA
Source organism: Paenibacillus sp. FSL H3-0329 (assembly GCF_037963285.1). Classification (NCBI taxonomy): domain Bacteria; kingdom Bacillati; phylum Bacillota; class Bacilli; order Caryophanales; family Paenibacillaceae; genus Paenibacillus; species Paenibacillus sp. FSL H3-0329. The sequence goes on from NZ_CP150150.1 coordinate 3,519,341, forward strand.
GTTTTGAGGGTGGGCAGGAAACCCAAGAGGCTTTCTATGACTATCTCAGTAAATACGGAATGCGATGTACCGGAGAAATCGATCTTACAAGAACTCGTTGGAGCGAAAAACCAACTACACTTGTCCCCATGATTCTTAGTAATATCAAAAACTTTGAACCTAATGCTGGCCATCGGAAATTTGAGCAAGGTCGACAGGAAGCTTTGAAAAAAGAACAAGAGCTATTAGATCGATTGAAGCAATTACCCGATGGTGAACAAAAAGCTAAAGAAACAAAACGAATGATTGATCTCATCCGGAATTTCAGCGGGTTTAGGGAATACCCCAAATACGGTATGGTTAATCGCTACTTCGTTTATAAGCAAGCTTTATTAAAAGAAGCCGAACAACTCGTACAAGCAGGAGTTATTCCTGAAAAAGAAGATATATACTATTTATCGTTTGAAGAACTTCGCGAAGTCATAAGTACATGCAAACTGGATTACCAGATCATCAGCAAACGAAAAGAAGAGTACAAATTATATGAAAAACTAACTCCACCACGTGTTCTCACGTCTGATGGTGAAATTATTGCGGGTAAGTACAACCGAGAAAACCTCCCAACAGAAGCTATTGTAGGTCTAGCGGTTTCTTCCGGTGTTATAGAGGGGCGAGCGCGTGTCATCTTAAACATGGAGGATGCTGATCTAGAGGATGGAGATATATTAGTTACCTTATTCACTGACCCTAGCTGGACTCCATTGTTTGTATCTGTAAAAGGCCTAGTTACTGAAGTTGGTGGACTAATGACCCATGGGGCAGTTATTGCGCGTGAATATGGCTTACCAGCAGTTGTCGGAGTGGAGAATGCTACCAAATTGATAAAAGATGGGCAACGAATTCGTGTGCATGGTACAGAAGGCTATATCGAAATATTGTAATGGTTGAATCACGAATGTAGTTTGACAAATCGAATCTTTTGAATTATTTTTAATAGTGAATTATTAATTCATTATTAAAGGTGAGGGGCAATATGCAGTCTAAAAAAGAAGAAGTAAAACAGGAAATTGAATCCGCCGCTTTAAAGGTATTTTTCCGAAAAGGCTTCTCTGATGCCAAAATGAATGATATTGCCGATGAAATTCAAATTTCTGTTGGCAATATTTATACTTATTTTAAAAATAAAAAAGAGTTGTTCTATTCGGTTGTTCCGCCGTCTTTAGTGGACTATTTGAAGAATGTGCTAGTGGAAAATATTCGTATCGATAACCAGACTTTTTTTGATGATGTTAATAATGAGAAAAAATCAGCTATCGTTCAAGAGCAAATAAATATATTAACCCAGTACAGCAGGCAGATTGTCATTATTTTTGAAAAGAATAAAGGGACCGTATATAGCAATGCCAAAAACGAGCTGATCGATCTGATGATCGAAACTAAAAGACCCTTTATAAAAGATCATTATAAAAGATACGAAATCGGAACCGAAGAAAATATGATTCTGCTGAAGATCATCGCGAACAATGTCATCAATATGATTCTGGATTTATTAAAGTACGAGATGAACGCCGATAGCCGGAGAAGGATTTTTGAGGCATTAAGCTTATACTGGCTGCATGGACTAAAAAGCTTAAACGAATAACATCAATGCGCCGAAATTAGGTGTGGGGTGGAACTGGGGCGCAACGCTGCAATGAGGGACAACCAAGTGGATATGCACATTTAGCATCTACGAGGGTCCCTATTTTTTTAATCCAATAATGAATTATTTATTCATTATTGGGCGGTGTAATCAAGAAACGGGGGAAGTTACAATGAAGACAGGTTATGCGTTTATGGACTGTAATGTTATTTATGGAGATGCGAAAAAAGGGACTGATTCCCATATGACGATTTTGATTGATGAAAACGGCTTGATTCAGGAGATCGGGAAAGCAAGCGCTGTAACTGTCCCCACCCATTTCCAAACGATCGATTGTTCGGGGAAATATGTGATGCCCGGTCTCATCAACGCGCATGTCCATCTTTTTGCCGATGGTAAGCCGTTTACGCTGTCGGCCAGTGAAGGGCTGCTGAATTTTGCGTTTCATCATATTTTGGATACGAGACTGGGCAGATACATGTTGAAGAGACGGATGAAAAAAAATGCCCTAACCGCACTGCATTCCGGAGTAACAACGATGCGTAGCGTAGGTGAATTTTTTTATACTGATGTTCAGTTGAGGGATGATATTAAGGCAAATCAATCTATTGGACCTAATCTTTTGGTATCTGGGTATTTCCTGAGCGTAACGGATGGCCACGGTGCACCTTATTTGGCTTTGGTCGGTGATTCACCATGGGAAGGGAGAAGAAATGTAAGAATCAATGTAAAAAACGGAGTGGACCTAATCAAAATATGTGTAACTGGCGGGGTCACCGATGCCAAAAGGATCGGAGAAGCAGGCCGCTTGCAAATGACGGAAGAAGAGGTGGCTGCCATTTGCGAGGAAGCTCACAAAATTGGTATGCGTGTGGCGGCACATGCAGAAAGTACCGAAGGTGTAAGAGTTGCGTTAAAGGGTGGAGTGGATACTATTGAACACGGCGCGGAGATGGATGAGGATATGATCAGGCTGTACAAAAATAATCCCAGAGCCTTAAAGGGCTACACCGCTGTGATTCCTACTTTACAAGCAGCTTATCCCAGTGCGAAATTAGATCCGATCCTGACAAAGTTGAATACAACCATTAAGGAAAATGCCCGGCTTGTGTATGACTCTATGTTAACAGGGCTACAGCAGGCTATAGAACATGATATCAAAATCGGTGTGGGAACGGACGCTGCTATGTCCTATGTAACCCACTATGATCTTTGGCGTGAGCTTGATCATTTCATGCGACAAACAAAGCTGAACGCAAGTGAGGTTATTGAACTAGTAACCAAATCAAATGCAGATATTTTGGGAATCGATCACCTGACAGGTTCTATAGATGTGGGCAAATATGCGGATTTAATCATGATGGAGCAAAACCCATTGGAGAACATAAAAGCTTTGTCTGATGTAGCTATGGTTATGGTCAGAGGGAATTTAATACAAACACCCTCTGTGACCAGAATTCAAGCAGTGGACGAGCTACTGGATACGGTTTGGAGTATTTAGGAGTGAGATAAATGATTGTAGAAGCACGTTTGGGTATCCTAGCTATTCTTAAAAGAACAGCGCCCGGTATGAATAACTATAAGCCTGTCAGCCTTTCTGGTCGGGAAGCTTATTTATTATGATTCCTGTAAATAACGTACCCGCCTGAAGGGAATTCTAGAGATGAGAGACATCTCAAATTCTAATCAGGATGAGGACGGAATTCATGAAGCAACCTTCCAGTAAAACTGAAGAAGACGATAAACTGAAATGGTGGCAACTAAGCTTGTTAGGCATAGCAGGCACTATAGGAACCGGGTACTTTCTTGGCTCAGGTCTAGCAATTTCCATGGGAGGGCCAGCAGTACTGCTAGCCTACATTTTAGCTGCTATTGGAACATATGTCGTATTTGATGCACTGGCTCAGATGACAGCGGAAGATCCGGAGCAGGGTTCATTTCGATCCTATGCAAAAAAAGCATTTGGAAATTGGGCAGGGTTCGGGAGCGGCTGGGTATATTGGTTTTCGGAACTGTTGATTATGGGAAGTCAGCTCACAGCATTGTCCATATTCTCGCGTTTTTGGTTCCCGGCCGTACCGATGTGGGTATTTGCTGCCAGCTTTGCGGCCGTGAGCCTATTGATTGTGTTTTTTGGTAATAAGGGCTTTGACAGGGTTGAAAATATACTGGCCATCATTAAAGTGGCGGCTATACTAATGTTCCTTGTTATTGCTGCCGTACTTCTGACGGGTTGGATCGGCGGTTCTAAGTTCTCACCGAAAGTTCCACTTGGGTTTAAAGCGTTGTTTCCATCTGGAGGTATTGGGTTGTGGTCTGCCTTTATTTTTGCTTTTTATGCCTATGGTGGCATTGAGGTGCTGGGAATTATGTCCTACAGGCTAAAGAAACCTGAGGAAGCTCCAAAAGCAGGAAAGGTGATGTTGCTGGGACTGGCTACAGTATACGTTCTCTCAATCGGGCTTGCAGTAATCATGGTGCCGCTTAGTGCTTTTAATCCAAAAGAAAGTCCTTTTGTGCTCGCGCTCAGCAGCGACCATCTGACCTTTATACCGCATTTGTTTAACGGGGTGTTGATCATAGCTGGGTTCTCCACGATGACAGCTTCGCTTTATGCCATTACCTCGATGATGATCACTCTTTCACAGGAAGGGGATGCACCCAAGGTTTTTTCGAAGAAATGGAAGGATAAATATCCGTTTTTTGCCCTTTGTTTAATAGCTGGAGGTTTAGGGGGTGCCATTATGATGTCATTGTGGTTGCCAGGAAAAGTATACGAATACATTACAACAGCTGCCGGACTGATGATCCTCTATAACTGGTCCTTTATATTGCTCTCCTCCCGCAAGCTGCTTAAGCCCAGTCTTCTAAACGGGGTGAAACGCTGGCTAGGCTTAGTGCTGATCGTACTGCTGTAGCAGGTACGCTATTTCATGCGCTCAGTCGTCCAGGCTTCTACATCAGCCTGCTAATTGTTTCGCTGATTGCCTTGAGTGATTGGATCGTTCAACACATCCGTAATAAGAAGGACAGTTATGTTATGGGGCATGGGGCGGACGAACAGACCCATGAATATCATTCTTTACCGGGCGGTCCTGAATTTCGGATTAAGGGCATAAGGATGCGAAAAAACAAGGTTTAATGAAAAAAGAGAAGTCGGGCAGCCTGTACACCAAAATAAAAACCAAATCCAATCAGCGACAGACCTGACAGAACGGAGATCGCCTTCAATACCCGAACGGTTAGAAATTTACGAAAGAGACTGGAGGCGGCAGCCATGGTTACATCCCAGAAAAGAATCCCTAGTACGATTGCTCCGCTATAGATCAATAATTGCTGCATCGGATACTCGCTGACCGCCTTGGCTAATATTGAGCCGTAAATACCCAACCAAAAAAGGATCGAGAGGGGATTGAACAAGGACATGAGAAATCCCGACAGATAAGATTTGGATAGTGAGGTATCGTTGCCCCTCAGCCCGTCAGCTGAAATGTCACCTGTATTTTTAATGCTGTCTACACCTGAATAGACGAGGACAAAGAATCCGAACAACCATAAAAACACTTTAACAAACGGAGCATCCAGCAGATGAATGAGGCCAAAATAAACAAGCAGCATGTAGATGATATCGGCACTAACCGCCCCTAAACCGACTATCCAGGCAGGCATAAATCCTCCGCGGAGTCCCTTGTCCAGCTGTGCTGCATTAATGGGTCCGAGAGGTGCCGAGAGGGATAATCCTATAATCATATAACCTATAAATACGTTAATGTTGTCCTCCTCCTTTATATAGATAGCTTATTCTGATAAAGGCAGTGGTAGGACAACCAAAAAAAGGCCCGCGGAAGATCGCGGGCCTTCTTTTATAAGAAACTAAAGAGTGAGTAGAATTACGCCTTCACGGATTCAGGTCTTTTAACAAGAAGAGGTGGAGGAATCAACCAGCCCTTTTTCTTAGTCAAATGTAGAATTTTAAGGCCGATGGCTGCTTTGGTAAGGTGATATTTAGCAAACAAAGCCCCTATATCTTCTCTGATCGATTGTCCCATTGCCTGACTACATGCCACAAGTCCAACAGCATTATCAGCTGCAAGTTTGGCTGCAATTTCAGGATCTGTGAAACGTGCCCCTACAGGAATATCTTCAAGTTTAGCATCGGGCCGATTTGGCATTACTGGTGCAGATGCAATACCTTGCTCTGAGAGCAGTGTATCACACTCACTGATTTCAAGCTCCGCTTGATCAATTAAAGCTCCTAATATTTTTTTCAGGTCATTGTCGCCCGCGTGGTACATATAAGCTCTGTAACAAGAGAGGGCTCCCTTTGCGACCATTGAGGCTTGCCAAACCGTAAAAATCTCTCCATAATGCATCGGTTCTTCTTTGGGGTTACCGCCTAGAATCCCTGTCATAAATAGTCTCCTTTATTGTTGGATTTGAACAAACATTAGCATGCCCACAACAACAAGAAAATTGCAGCTTTTCACATAAAATAGGTATGTCAATTTGAGGCTTCGACATCCGTGCAAGTTTAAGGATAAATAGCACTAATTTTCTCATAATAGGATAAATGTGAAAATAAGGAACGATAAAATTGAACACGAGTTGTGGAGGAATCAAATGTTTTTCATCGTGATGATTGGATAGATACTTCCATGGACGATGGCAGATACTATTTTAGAGAGGACTTATCAGTAATCGTTCTAACGGACCGCTTGCAAGTATAATTGCCTTTGCATTCAATGAAGTTGGTTATCACTGGAGAGAGTCGAGTGTATCTCCAATCGAGGCATGGATTAGGAGTCATTACTTCCAACACTTTTGGTAAAGTGTTAAGCCCTGTCCTCGGCGCTTATTTAGGTACATTGTTATGGTTTGCACCCTTGAAGGAATTGAAAAAGAAAATCGAGGCACGATCACTTCTTTATATAGCAGCCGTAGGGGCGGAACGTGACTGCTATCCTTATTCGCTGTTACTCCAAGCGAGGGAAAGACAGGAGGGAAGAACAATCAGAAGCAAAGCTATTCCTCAAAATTCTCGGATAGGAAGGATTAAATAGGGGAAAATAGCAATGGGTGCTGCCTGCCCAATATTGTTCTGGAGGGAAAAAAATGAAGAAGATTGCTACTTTTGCATCAGTTGCATGTCTTAGTTTACTTTTAAGTATTCCAGCATTTGCGAACCAAGATGAAGCAAACCTAGGGATACAAACACATTACTCGGCTAATCAAACAAATGATAACCTGAATGCAAGGAATGTTAATGCAACGGGTAATCATAATTCAACAGCGGTCGAGAATGGAAATTACCGAGCGCAGGCAGTCGGGGATGAGAATCGAGGCACTAATTGGAGCTGGTTGGGTCTCTTAGGGTTGCTTGGACTTACAGGCTTGCGGAATAGAAGCCGAGAAAAAAGCTAAACTTTTTAGAGTTAAAGGGAACTATAGGGGCCATTTTTATGATTAGAACTGAGGACTGCATTTACAGACTCGGCAAAAAATTTATACCTTTAATTTGTTCTAAATAAAAAGCCGGTTTCAGGATGATCCTGAATAACCGGCTTTACATTTTTTTAGCAAACCATTTTTAGGAGAGATTTAAAGATAATCGCACTTGAATTTGCCATTCACCAGCCACAGGTTCCAGAAGTCGTCCGTAACCCGCACATATTGGCATGCTCAGTGAGGAATTCAGGAATTCCGCGTATTCCACCAAAACAGGACTTCGTAATGATAATTTTATTCCGAGTTTTACGAAAATTGGGGAACCGGACAAAAGTGGGAGAGCAACGGCAGTACTTCAGAAGACAGAAGCTTCTGGACCATGTTTATGATTGAAGAATAATTTTTTTTAAAAACTAGAGGATTTGAATTCATAGACCCTGTTTGATTAAACTCCAGATGCGTTCAAACCTGTCTTGGTAGTCAGGTAAATTCCAGGATTCTTTGAAGGATGGGAGGCTAAATACTGCAAACGCAGAGAGAATCGCCTCAGCCCGTTCCAAGTGGGGATCGTGATAGTCCATGAAGCCGTCAATAATTTGGTAGGAATCCCAGAGAACATCGCGTAATACCAGTGGATTGCTATCCACGTATTGAGTATTCAAGGCAAACATCTTGGGATTCTCGTTATAAGCCCGTTTTTTTGCGTTAACAAATGCCCATAACCAATCGTGAAGCAATTCTTGCGGTTTAGTTAAACTAGTCATATCTAATTTAATTTGTTCTGAAATCATCCGGTTGAACCAGCTCTTAGATACGGCTGCCCAGAGCTCTTGCTTATTTTTAAAGTGCTTATAGAGCGCTGCATGGGTGATACTTAATTCATCCGCAATTTGTGAGAGTGTCACTTCGGATTTTTCCGTGCGTTTAATTAATGCCTCAGCTGTTTCAATAATGAGCTCTTGTGTGATTTTAGCCACAGTACTGCCAACCCTTCTTTCTTCAATAAATTCCTTTTTATCATTAATACACTTGCGAATATTTTAACATATAAAATAATCAGTAACAATTATTGATTTTTGTAACTTATTGCTTTATGCTTATTGTATAAGTTACAAAAAAAAATAAATGTTACTTTTTTAACGCATAGGAGGTCATTAATTATGAAAGCAGCACAGATCACCAAATATTCAAAAAAGTTCATAGTAAAAGTGAACGATATTCCAATCCCAGAAATAAGTGATAACGAAGTCTTGGTCCAGGTGAAAGCAGCAGCAGTTAATCATTTGGAATTGCTCATTGGTACCGGAAGCGTAAAGCTGATTCAGGATTATGAATTCCCATTGGTACTTGGTAACGAGCTGACGGGTGTTATTGAAAAAATGGGTAAGAAGGTGCAAGGCTTCAAAGTTGGCGATGCAATTTATTCACGTCTGCCACTACAAAAAATCGGTGCCTTTGCGGAATACGCGGCAATTAATGCAAATGCCATCGGGCACCTACCCGCTAATTTGAATTTTGTGACTGGTGCAGCTGCGCCATTAACAGGATTGACAGCCTATCAAGGATTAAATGAAGAATTAGATGCTAAAGCTGGCGAAATCGTGTTTATCCCTGGAGGTTCTGGTTCATTTGGCCAAATGGCCATTCCTATCGCCAAAAGTATGGGGCTCAAGGTCATCATCAGTGGAAATCCAGAAGCACGTGAACGGACAATGGCCGCTGGTGCAGACCAATATATTGATTATACGACTGAGAACTATTGGGAACAGCTTGGTGATGTAGATTATGTGATTGATACCTTGGGACCAAGCGAATTTGATCATGAGCTTTCAATTATTAAAGCAGGAGGCCGCCTTCTTTCTCTGCGGACCGGTCCTAACGAACGTTTTGCAGAAGATCTGGGCTTCTCTGGCTGGAAAAAAAAGCTCTTCACCATCGCCGGGGCTAGGTATGATCATAAAGCGAAGAAAAAGAAGATTCAATATCATTTCATTTTTGTTCGCAGTGATGGCGAACAATTAAAGAAAATCACGAAGATTATTGAAGATAATGGGATTGTACCAGCAGTGGACCCAACAGAATTCCACATAGAAGAGATTAACGAAGCACTGAATTTTGTTGCTGAAGGTCATCCTAAAGGGAAAGTTATTATCAGATTTTAAGGAGTATATCTCAATTGGTTGTCAAAAAATTCTTTACTGATCATTCTAGAATTGATATACTGATTTAAATTAGAGTTAATAGTGTAGTTTTTTTTGCCGTAACTAGAATGATCGTTCTTGAACATTTCGAAGAAATTTATTAAGGGAGGGATGAACGAGATACAAGTTTAATCGTGAACAAAACTCTATCGAAATGTTGTTAAATGATCAAAAAACTTAAAAGGGAGAGAATAATATGAAATATACAGTGATTACAGGAGCAAGCTCAGGAATTGGGTATGAAACAGCATTGGCGTTTGCTGCACGCGGTAAAAATTTAATTTTGGTAGCTAGAAGATTAGATAAATTAGAAGAACTTAAATCAACAATTCAGAATATTGATCCTAATGTAAATGTTCTTGTTCGTTCAAGTGATCTGTCTGTTACAGAGCAGGCTTACACACTGTATAACACTTTGAAGGAATACCAAATAGAAACCTGGATTAATAATGCAGGACTTGGTGAAGCTTCTTTTGTGGTAGAACAGAATTTAGATAAAGTTGAAACTATGTTACGTGTTAACATCGAATCCTTGACGATCCTTTCTACACTATTTGTGCGAGATTATGCTGATGTAGAAGGAACTCAGTTAATTAACGTATCATCCGCACTCGGATATGCCATTGCTGTTGGGAGCGTTGCTTATTCTGCATCTAAATATTATGTTAGTGCCTTCACCGAAGGGCTTGCAAAAGAACTAGAGCTTAAAGGCGCGAAATTAAAAGCAAAAGTTTTAGCTCCAGCAATAACTGAAACGGAATTTGTGAAGAAATCAATAGATGCTGAAGAATTTGATTACAAAGCAAACATGCCTAAGTACCACACTGCCAAACAAATGGCGAGTTTCATGGTAGAACTTTATAATAGCAATGATATGATAGGGATTGTTGACCAGAATTATAACTTCAATCTGAGAGATCAAATCTATCCAATTATATCTGAGTTTTAAATCGAATTAGATATTAGTCACGAAAACGATCGTCGAAGAAACTGGAGCAAAAAGAACTGGCTTCCCTATTCTTAAACGTAGGGTACAACTTTTGCACACGCTGGAAAAAGATTGGACTCTGGATTGTTTAAAAACAGCCAAAGTAAGAATCCAATGGTAAGCATCAGTTCAGTTATCATGTTATGAATAAAATCAAGCATCTTGCTTGATTTTATTTACGTTTTATATATTAGTTTGCGGATCGTTTACTTAAATGTATAATGATTGCTTGAGGTGATTACAATGGCAAGAAGCAAAGAATTTGAAATTAATGAAGTACTAGATAAAGCGATACAACTATTTTGGATGCAAGGTTACGAGAAAACTTCAATGCAAGATTTGGTAGACTGTATGGGAATTCACAGAAGAAGTATCTATGATACATTTGGTGATAAGCACGCCTTATATTTGACGGCACTCCAACGGTACGAATCTACTCAAAACAAAAAAATGAGATTCTTGGTTGAGAAGCAAGAACCGGTAAAGGAGATCATTCGACAATTTCTAGAATCCTCGATGAGGAGCGAAGGAGAACCTCAAGGATGTTTCATAGTTAATTCGGGTGTGGAGCTGGGAGTACTGGATCCGGAGGTTGCATCCTTTGTTGAGAATAGCTATTCAAAAACGGAGAAGTTGTTATATGACCTCGTTCAGACTGGCCAGCAAAGAGGTGAACTTAGAATTTCACTGGAGCCCGAGGCCATTTCTCATTATTTAATGAATGCCTGGTTAGGACTGCGTACAATGGTAAAAACGGCAACGGATCATAAAAAATTAACAAGTATTATTCATACCATACTGATCACTCTAGATTAAAACTCCTTTATCTATCTGCAATGTAAGAGGAGAAGCACTTGTATCGAATGCCGAAAATAGACAATCAACTTACTGCTACCCGAGTACGCAAAGAATAGAACCGGCTTAATACGCCCAGCTTAACTATATATATACAGCATCCGACACCAGCTGTAAGGATCTAAGAATGAAGACACTAAAAAAACCCATGCTGACGATGGGCTTCTTAGTCAATGTGGATATTAATCTGTCCAAGATCGGTAGATACAGCGCACTTCACGAAAGGATTGTTTGGGTTTACGGTATTCATTAACCAGACCCTTATTGTTGAAGCCGCGGGCCCGGTCGCGGAAGTTCTTACTGCTGCTCTTCAGATCGCCGCGGATGTCTGCAAACTGCCAGATGTAGGTCCCGCCAATTTTCGAATCATTCTTGAAGATTGTCAGCGCTTCAGTCACAATATCTGCCTGATAATCCTCGCTGAACAATCTCGGCTCCCAGCCCACATCCCCGAATAGTCCAGCACCACCGAATTCGGTCATGAGCACAACCTTGTTACCGGCTCCCATCTGCTCCGCACGCACATGGAACTGTTCCAGCATGTCTTTGAAGCTGGCTGTATCGCCTTCGTACCAGCCGAAATATTTATTTATACCGATAACATCGAATAATGGAAGTAGAATATCTTCGAGTGGATGCATCGTAGCGTAGGTGACAAGCCTAGTGCTGTCGAGTTTCTTCACCAACCCGACTAGAGCTTGTGTGAAAGCATATGCTTCTTGAGTCCGGGTATCAATCTCATTATGAACGGACCAGAAGATCACACTTGGGTGATGAAAATGCAGGCCAATCATTTCTTCAATCATAGACAGTGCACGCTCCTGGAAGAGCGGCTCACTTACCGTTTCGTTCGGCAGAAAGGCTCCCCATATCGGAATTTCGCTCCAGTATACAATCCCTTGCTCATCGAGTAGATCAAGCCAATATGGGCTCTGGGGATAATGCGAGCCCCGGACGGAGTTGCAACCTAATTCCAAAATGATACTGAGCTCCTTGTGCATCAGCTTCGGTGGGAAGGCAAAACCCCACTCAGGATGCTCTTCATGTCGGTTCACCCCCTTAAGATATACGGGTGAACCGTTAATTAGAATCCGATGATCCTTTGTTTCAATACAGCGAAAACCGATCCGTTCAATCTTGTCGTCTTCCTCTGTCCGCAGTTGAAAGGTATACAGTTCTGGAAGACCTACGTTCCACAAACGTATTTCAGGCATAAGCAACTTGAACGTATGACTGAGGGTTTGGCCAGTCTCAATCTGTACTTCTTCCGAGTGCAATTCATGTCCGCTTTCGGAGAATGTGATCTTGGTAGTATGCTGCTCCTTATGGAAGGAATGGAGCTGCACCTGAACAGTAACATCTGCATCTGATCCATGCAGTGCATAATCAAACTTCAGCTGTTCGATGTAAATATCAGGCAAATATTGCAGCTCCACCGACCGTACGATCCCCCCGTAATGATACCAATCCACCTGCTCTGTCGGAATCGTAAGTAGGTCCAAGGTGCTGTCCGTCCGGACGATAATCTCATGTTCTCCTGCTTCTAAGGAAGGAACAATAAATTCAAAAGGTGTAAATCCGCCATAGTGATACCCAAGGTGCCGCCCGTCCAAATAGACATCGGCATGGCCCAGCACGGCATGAAAGATGAGTCTGACATGCTGCGAATTCACAATCTGTATTTTTTTACGATACCAACCGACACCTTCATAATCGTACATTCCCAGTTCATTATTCCAGCACGAGGGCACATAAAGAGACTGCCTAGAATGTGGAAATCGCTCAAACCATTTTTCTTGAACACCCGTATTTAACGGATCCTTCATGAAATCCCAAGGCCCATCCAACAGCTCAGTTCTCCGAATTTGATACTCGCTAAAAGTCCTTAACAAGTGTGTTCCTCCTTTTTTTTCCTGTAATGTATTGAGAATTTCAGACATCTTGATAATATGGATAGTAACATTTGGAGTTTAAGCATTGAATAGAAAAAAACGTTACCGTCTTGTTTAAATCGCTCTTTTAGCAGCAGGAGGGGATATTAATTGGAAGAAAATGATTACAAGCTGAATGACCTCACCGTGCATATCCATTTTGTACTCGACAAAGCTACTTATCCCGGCTGGGAGGACATCCGTAACATGGTAAATGTGCACAGCTTGTACTGGATTCATGAAGGTAAAGGGGTTTTCCTGACCAATGTTGAGCACAAAGTAGAGGCTGGAATGCTAGTCTATTTAAAACCAGGCCTTAAACTGTCCATGCGCTCGCAGATGGATGCTCCACTTCGCATAACGATGCTGCTCTTCGATTGTGCAGAGCTTGGTTATGATGCGTTATGGAAGGAAGTCAAGCCAATCGGAAAACTGAGACTTCCCTTCTTAAGCCAATATAATCAACAGGAAGCTGAGGAAATTAGCAAGCTGGTCTGGGGGATTCACCAGGACTGGCTGCCCGGACTAACCGATGGCATAGCTGTATCCCGGGCTAAAATGCAGATCCTGCTGCATATGCTGCACCAGACCGTACAACCGGACTGGAATCTGATGGAGTCTGGAGCTTTCGCCGCCTTCGAACAGATCAAGAAAACACTCGAGAACGACTATAAGGATCATCACCGGATCGAAAAATTGGCGGAGAAATACGGCATTTCGCCATCTTACTTGCGGAAGATGTTCCTGAAATTTACGGGGATGGGGCCGAAGGAATACCATATGCACTTACAGAACCAGCAAGCTTGTCGTTATCTGGTTTTTACCGATTATCCAGTTAAGGAAATAGCCAAATTATGCGGGTACTACGAAGAATATCATTTCAGCAAGATTTTTAAACAGCTTAATGGGATCCCTCCGACAGTATACCGAAACAAACAGAGAATCAAAGATTAATTGTCCGTAGAACCACTGGTAAAAAAATCTTGAGGTTATGGTTTTTTTACGGGAAGGGCTGTACCATGATAGTATTGAACTCATTGAAGCATGTTTAAGGAGGGAAAATTGGGCATGATTATATCACTCAAAAATGTATCATGGCAACGTGATACGACAATGATCTTACGCGATATGAATTGGGAAGTGAAGCAGGGACAACACTGGTGTATCGTCGGTCTGAACGGTTCAGGAAAAACGACGATGCTAAATGTAGTGAACGGCTATATCTGGCCGACAACAGGACAAGTCGAGGTGCTGGACCATCGCTTCGGCGATGTGGACTTGAGAGAGCTACGCAAACGAATCGGTTGGGTAAGCACCTCCTTGCAGCAGAAGCTGTACGGCCATCAGACTGCCCTGAACATCGTCCTAAGCGGAAAATTTGCGACCATTGGTCTGTATGATAAGACAAATGAAGAGGATCAAAAACAAGCCGAAGAGTTAATGGAATTTCTAGACTGCTCTTCCTTAGTTAGTCGTACATATGATACCTTGTCGCAAGGACAGCGGCAGAAAGTCCTCATAGCACGCGCACTAATGGCCAATCCAGATCTACTAATTCTTGATGAGCCATGCACGGGACTTGATATTTTTGCCCGAGAACAGCTGCTGCAGATGATCGAGAAGATAACAAAGCAACCCGGTGGACCAACCTTGCTGTATGTAACCCATCATATCGAAGAGATAACACCATGCTTTACGCACACGCTGCTGGTAAAGAGCGGCGAAATCTACAAAGGGGATGAGACAGTAAACTGCTTGCAGTCGGATGTCTTGAGCGATTTCTTCGATACCCCTGTTGAAGTACAGGAACATCATAACCGCAAGTGGCTTACACTTGCCGGTGATAAGTAGAATATCAAGGCACATCGAATAGGCGAGCAAACCGTTTTAAAGTGCTTTGAAGGATTGCTTGCAGATATATAAAATGAAAACTGATCACAATATAATTTTAAAATAACCCGCGCGGGGCGCGGGTTTTGTATTTGTTTGCAAGCTTATAAGCCACCTCCCAGAAACATCGTAACAACATACTAACGGTACCTGCAAAAAACATTTTGACATATCTAACAGGTACCGTTATAATACAAATCAACAGGTACCGTCACAAAGAGCAACAGGTACCGTAAAATTCAACGGAGGATTCATTATGGACATGAATGATGAGTTATACGAAAAACTCGCGAAACTGCAATGGTTGTTGCAAAGGCAACACTTGAAAACTCACGCCGCGGTTGGTCCTATGGCCGACGCATCACGTGGGCAAGGCAGGATATTAGCATTTCTTCGGATGAAAGACGGTATCAGCACCAAAGACTTATCCTATATGCTGGACATCCGTGTATCATCCCTCAATGAATTGCTTGGTAAACTGGAGAAAGCAGAATACATCACCCGTAAGCCCTCAGAAACAGACAAACGTATCATGTTGATTTACCTAACGCAAAAAGGGCAAGAGGAAGAGAAACAAGAGATAGACAACGGCAACATATTTTCTCGCTTATCGCCAGAAGAGCAGATAGCTTTCGGGGATTACCTAACTCGCGTCATTACAGCTTTGGAGGAAGAACTTGGAACGGACGGAGAACGTGATGTGATGGCTATGTGGATGGAAGCCGCAAAGGAGCGTATGGGAACAGAGGAATTTGAAAAACTGATGGCTATGCGCGGACAAATGCACAAAATGTGGGGAAATTCTAGGGACGAACGCTTTAGCGGCAGATTCCCTGGGTTTGGCGGAGAAAGGGCATGGTGACATGCGCGGATTCGGCTGGCCTTCCAGAGATGACAGTAATTCGTCACCTGACAAGTCACATGGCCCGGACGATAAGTAATTAGAGTCTTTTTGCAAACAGTAGCTGAGGCGCTGCCTTTCCACCAGAGAAAGATGAACGGCAAAGGCAGCGTAATGTGAAACTGAAGAATAATCAAATTTCGTATGCCAAATCTGAGAACTCGACGTTAGGGTACAGGTTTGCTTGTTGCTGCGTCACGGTTCATATTGGACCGATAGTTAGAATTCTAAGTAATTTCAAAAAACAAAATAAAGAAAGATAGTGGTGAACCCTATGGATGCAGAAAACCTCCATTACTTTGAAAAAGCACCTGTCGCAAAAGCCGTAGCTCACTTCGCAGTACCGATGATGCTAGGCATGTCGATGAGTGTCATATACTCCATTTTGAACGCCTATTTCCTTGGTACACTGGGCAATACTGCGATGTTAACCGCACTCGCACTAACTTTACCGTTATTTGCCGCCATAATGGCGCTTGGTAACTTGATTGGCATCGGTAGCAGTGCATTTATCTCCCGTTTGTTGGGAGAGAAAAAATATGATGATGTAAAGCATGTGTCTTCATTCGCCTTTTACAGCAGTTTAGTTCTCGGTCTTATTTTGATGGCTGCCGGCATCCCATTAATCGATTCAATCGTTCATGGCTTGGGAGCGACGCCTGACTCCTTCGGATTCACGAAGGACTATGTCACGATTATGCTTATTGGTTCACCTTTCGTCGTTCTATTCTTCACGCTGGAGAATATCGTGCGCTCGGAGGGGGCAGCAATCACTTCGATGATCGGTATGCTTCTCAGTGTTGTTGTGAATATTATTCTCGATGCGCTAGTCATTTTCGTCTTCCATTGGGACGTGATCGGGGTTGCATCTGCTACAGTCATTTCTAACTTGGTTGCAAGTGCATTCTACGCCTTCCACATGGGATATAAGAGCCAATTCTTAACCATCTCCGTAAAATGGTTCAAAGCTTCCAAAGACATTCTCAGCAATGTATTTAAAATTGGAGTTCCAGTCTTTGTTATGAGTCTCTTCATGGGTGCAATGTCACTCATCTTTAACCGTTTTCTGGTCGAATATGGGGAGCAGGCCATTGCGGCCTTCGGGATTTCATCACGTTTATTACAATTTCCAGAGGTTATCCTGATGGGCTTATGTGAGGGAGTCGTGCCGCTGATTGCCTTCTCTTTTACAGCTAACAAATTACGCATGAAGCACACCATTACTTTTACAATCAAAGTGACTGTGGCATTAGCAGCCGTGTTCGGCATTATTGTATATCTGATTTCAGACCACTTAATCGGTTTATTTACGAATGACCCTCAATTAATTGAACTGGGCAGCTACATTCTTCATGTAACGTTCTTATCCCTGTTCATTTCAGGAACGACCGCTTTGTTTACAGGGATCTTCCAAGCGACAGCACAAGGAACCGCCGCCTTTATTATGTCAATTATTCAAGGTATTACTCTGATTCCAGTATTGTATATCGCTAATCGAATGAACGGTTTCCACGGAGTAGTCTGGTCGCTCGTCATTTCGGATGCTGTTGCGTTCCTTGTGGGGGCCATCATGCTGTATGTTCTGCGGAACAAATTGCAGCCTGATTTAGATACTTTAGTACAGTAAAATCCTAAGCTTTAAGTTGATACTTTAAGTTCATCTAAAAAAACCTTGGATCAGCAAGGTTTTTTTGGCTCGTATGATGACGCAGCCTGCCATGAGGCAGCACATAGCTGCTTTGGAGGCGAAGCTCCAGTTAAATTTTAATGCTGACTTCTCCACTTGAAAGATACTCCTCGTCACCATTCTCATATCTGACTTTCAGATGGCAATCGTCATCGATATCAATGGCTGTTGCTTTACGTTGTTCATTATCCTTTATCACGGTCACAGGTTCGCCAAGTGAAATTAACCTTTTTTTGTATTCGGAAAGAAACAATCTGTCCGTTAAATGCTCATAATATCTCATGAAATTGTTTAGTACTTCTGCAACGAGACGGTTGCGGAGATCACCATAAGGATTGTTTTCGGAAATTACAGTTGTTGCAATCTCGGTAAGATCATTGGGAAAGCCTTCGGAAGGGAGGACTACATTGATACCGATGCCGAGAACAGCATAATCAAGCCAGCCGTTTTCCAGTGACACGGATGCTTCGGTAAGAATCCCGCACACTTTTTTCCCTTCCATGAAAACGTCATTTACCCATTTAATCTGCGTTTCTTTACTGGATACGCTCTCGATAGAAAGGGCTACAGCTACTGCGGCGCAAGTGGTCAATAAAGCTGAGTCTGTTGCGGACAGCTTGGGACGCAGCAGGATGCTCATATAGATACCCGTTCCAGGTGGAGAAAAGAACTTCCGGCCCATTCGCCCGCGACCAGCTGTTTGTTCTTCCGAAAGAATCACCTTACCTTCAGCTTCTCCATTTGAGGCAAGGTTCTTTACGGCTTCATTCGTGGATGATATGGTCTTAAAGACTTCAACTCGTAACTTTTGCCCCCGAGTATCCAGGTACTTTGAAATTGCACTGGCTGATAAGATATCCGTTTGTGGTGACATGGAATATCCTTTATTGGTTACAGCTTGTATGGAATAACCGTCTGTCTGTAAAGATTTTATGGCTTTCCAGACCGCGCTGCGCGTCACGGATAACTGAACGGCTATTTCCTCGCCGGAAAAATATTCACCCTTATTACTGTCGAGTAAGGCAAGAATATGTTCTTTTACTGTCATGAACTTAAACCTCCAAAAGTATAACTCTCCGACCAAAACCCATTGAATAGATTAACATCCAACGATTGCGACTGAATACTCTAATTCTATATAACAATAGGAAAAACTCAAGCATGGTATTTTATTCTATTGTAAACCATATAATATTTCATGGTTTACAATAAAGAATATCTCCATTATAATTCAGCTTACTGGACGTATTTACTAACCAGAATACAATCATTGATATCCAATGGAGGTCATTTTTTTGAAGACAAAAGAACTTATTTATGCTGCATTATTCGCAGCACTTATCGCGGTGTTGGGGATGATACCGCCCATCCCACTCGGCTTCATCCCCGTTCCGATCACTGCCCAGACACTTGGCGTCATGTTGGCTGGATGTTTTCTGGGGAAACGGATGGGCGCTCTCAGTCTAATTATTTTCATCATACTAGTAGCCATTGGGCTGCCTGTACTGACCGGCGGTCGCGGCGGAATCTCGGTGCTAGTTGGACCTTCTGCAGGATACATATTTAGCTTTCCAATTGCGGCCGGCCTTATTGGCTGGTATTCCGAAAAAATCTGGCCGAAGGTTCGAACTTGGAAGCTGGTAGCTATCAACATAATCTTCGGTGTATTACTAGTGAGTCTGATTGGTGCCCCTGTCATGGCATTGATAACCAATACTTCGATCTGGGCTGGTCTTGTCGGAGCGTTGGCCTTTCTTCCGGGAGACATCATCAAAGCCGTTATTGCAGCCGTCATAACGATGCAGCTGAAAGCAATTAGCCCTATTGAAGAAAAAACACAAATATAATGTGATGTGAAACTCGGGTAAATAAAACCCGGGTTTTTTTATTGAAAAATAATAGGGTTATGGTTGCGAATTTGTTTATACTATAAAAATTAAAACGAAATTGAAGTGGGTGTAGAAAAATGGATAAGGGATTTAATTTAGCTAGTCAACTATTAACGCTGCTTGATACGGAACATAGATGGTTTACCTTAGCGGAAATTGAAAAAAGTTTAGGGATCTCTGATAAGACCATCCGGAAGATGGTGGAGGAAATCAGCAAGCAATTACCATCTACTGTAACCATTGAGGTTTCTAGAGGAAAGGGAATAGTTCTTCAACGTGATGGGCGAAGTACGATTAGTGAAGTGATTTCTTCTATGTTCAGACAAACCATCTTTTATCGGCTGATGGATTTTTTATTTACGAATGTGGGTCGACTGTCTGTGGAGGAGCTCTCCGAAGCCATGTTTATGAGTACCTCGTCTTTGAAGAAATTGATTGTGCAATTAAATAATGATGATCTAAAAGCTTATAAGCTACGCATTAGTTTTTCTACCCCCATGATCAAAGGGAATGAAATGAATATTCGATATTTTTATTGGAAGTTATATTGTGATGCGTATGAGTTTACAGGCTGGCCCTTTGCGAATGTTGATTTTGCTTATATTAATCAGTTAATCACAAATATAGAAAATGAGAATAAAATTGTATATTTTATCAATTCCAAAAGGAGATTATCGTTTTTGTTGGCCATTGTTATAGAAAGAGTGGCTAAAGGAAAGTGTGTGAAAATCGACGAAAATGCTTACCCTTGGGAAAAGGGGATGTTTTATTTTCCAGTGAAAACTATTGCAAAACGTCTTGAGGACAAGCTGTCCCTTAAATTTCCAAACAGTGAAATATTCTTTATGCAATCCATGGTTAGTCTCAGCCAATATCATTATTATGAAGGGTCAGAGATCACTCCGATGAAAGAAGTAGAATTACATAAGGATAAAGAAGAATATCAAATGGGGAATCTGCTTCTAATGTTATTAGCAAAGGTATACCCGAACTTGCATATGCAAGAACGGTTTATTTTGGAGATTTACGGGTTCTTTGACAAGCTATTAATCGAAAATGCCATTCCTGAGTGGATGATGATTTCAACAAGTCATTTAACAACATATGTTCAAAAGGAGTGCCAGCAGATTTATCAAGAATTGCAAACCTGTATGCAAACGTGGAATAAAACTTACCCTTCTGTTTTGTTTAATCACTTTCATTTAACAAAGCTAACCTTAATTGTCCGCTCGAGTTTACGTTACAAAAGTAAGAGGGCTTTTTTAGTGATCGGGGAAGAATTTTCAATTCGTCATTACATAGCAGATTTGATAAAAAAAGAAATTGGGGATCAGTTGATCCTTAATACTTCCATAATGAAAGGCCTGACCGACGAGATCATGCAGCAAAATAATATCGATCTTGTCATTAGTAATATCCCGGTTGCATTAAAGACAGTGCCTGTTGTTATTATTTCTACGATCCCCTCTAAAAGAGACTTAGACAACATTCGTAAAGAACTGCTTTTATAATTTGACCAATTATTTTCCGTAAGCTCCGTAAGTTTTTGGTCTAGTTTGTAATGTTAAAAAACCTTATGCTCAATCTAGTTTCGAAACTGATTTTACTTGAAGGCAAGTGGAAAGCGATTTCGGTAAACCTCAGTTTACTATTAAAAGTTGGAGGAAGAACTATGAGTAGGCATTTAGGTGCAAATAAGGGAGAAATAGCAGAGCTCGTTTTGCTCCCAGGAGATCCCTTGCGTGCAAAGTTTGTGGCAGAACACTTTTTAGAGGAGGCTTATTGTTATAACGAAGTAAGAGGGATGTATGGATACACTGGATTATACAAGGGTGTGCCTGTGTCGGTTCAGGGGACAGGGATGGGAAATCCATCGATGAGTATCTACGCGACAGAATTGATCGTCGATTATGAAGTTAAGAAATTGATTCGCATTGGTACATGTGGCGCGATGCAGGAAGAAATCAATATCCGCGATATTATATTAGCCCAAGCAGTATCTTCAGACAGTAATATGACGGAAAAGATCTTTCATGGCTGTAATTTTGCACCAACGGCAGATTTCTCATTGCTAATGAAAGCATATCAACAAGCACAAGCTAAAAATGCCAATGTGTTTGTTGGTAACATCTATAATTCTGATGAATTTTATCGTGAAAATTTAGATCGGCTTCACAAGTTTATGGATTTCGGTGTATTAGCTGTAGAAATGGAAAGTACCGCCCTATACACTTTAGCCGCTAAATATGGTGTAAAAGCTTTATCGATTTTGACCGTCGGCAGTCAATTGTTAAGACAGGAACACCTAACTCATAAAGAAAGTGAACAATCCTTTTATGAAATGGTCGAAGTAGCTCTTAACACAGTCATTGAAGGCTGATTTATTGATAAGAGTGTAGTGTTGTTAGAAAAGAGAGTGAGAAAGAAATGAAGGTAATACTGTCAGGATTGCAGTGGATGATTTTTATGATCGCTGGTGCAATTGCTGCACCCATTGCTATCGCAGATTTATATAACTTAACACCCATAGAGACTTCCGGACTCATTCAGAGCACCATGATTACTTTAGCAATAGCTGGATTTTTACAAGGCCTGATGGGTCATAAATTCCCTATTCATGAAGGTCCGGCAGGGTTATGGTGGAGCATTTTTACCATTTACGCGAGTTTAGTGGGGGGACTCTATTCCTCTAACAACGGAGCTTTACAGGCTTTAAGTGGAGCGATGATCATTAGCGGAGTGTTGTTTATCCTAATTTCAGCATTTAAGCTAATGGATAAAATCGCTCGTCTATTTACTCCAACCATCACCTTTATTTATTTACTTTTATTGATCTTTCAATTAAGCGGATCTTTTATGAAAGGGATGATGGGGATTACCATATCCCACACCATGTTAGATGTTAAAGTATTCATCCTTAGTGTGATTGTGGTCTGCATTACCTTTTGGTTAGGCAACAGCCGCTTTGTATTACTCAGCCAGTTTTCAATAATTTTCAGTATAGTGATAGGCTGCCTATTATTTATAATCTGCGGTAGTATGCCGGCGGTTTCTCGTGCGGATACTCTATTTAAGCTGCCGGAAATATTCCCATTTGGAAAACCCCGATTCGATGCCGGGACAATTACTACTGCATTTTTACTAACCCTATTATTAATAACCAATGCAGTGGCATCCATCCGTTTGATGGAGACCGTTATGAAACCCAAGCAAGGGGATCATCGTCGTTATTTGCGCGCCGGGTTTACTTCTGGAATTACGCATCTTATTAGTGGTGGTTTAGGAGCGATCGGCTCAGTCCCTATTTCGGGAGCGGCGGGATATGTTGAGCAAACAGGGATGAGGGAGCGCAAATCATTTTTAATAGGCTGCAGCTTAGTGATCTCAATATCCTTGTTTCCGCCTATGATGAATTTCATATCTGCGATTCCAGCTCCCATAGGCTATTCTGTTACCTTCGTCATTTTTGTGAAGATGGTCGGACTAGCGCTAAAGGAATTGAAAAAGGTTATTCATGAAGAGCGAACATTTATTGTCAGTGGGCTTTCCCTTTTAGTGGGTGTAGGTTTAATGTTTATTCCTGCATCAGCTACGGCCCATTTATCTCCGATCGTGATAGCCATTTTAAATAATGGATTAATATGCGGAAGCCTGTTAGCGATTATTTTGGAACAAGGGTTAATGTGGAAAGATGCATTCCGATATGAGGATTCCAAGAAAATTAACCGATAATTTGGAGGGCTAAAAATGCATTATCTAATTTCTATTGCTGGTCTGGTTATTGTTCTATTACTGGCATGGCTAGGAAGTAACAATAAGAAAAAGATTAAATATCGTCCAATCATTGTAATGATTGCTATTCAGATAGGTTTGGGATTAATTATCCTAAAAACGAGCATTGGAGAATTTTTGATTAAAGGGTTTGCTGATAGTTTTGCAAAATTACTTGGATACGCCAATGAAGGTACTGACTTTGTGTTTGGCGGGATTGCAAATGAAGGGGCGCATACATTTTTCCTTTATGTTTTGATGCCCATTGTTTTTATGTCAGCATTGATAGGGATTTTGCAACATTACAAAATACTGCCATTCATTATAAAGTATATTGGACTGGTACTGAGTAAAATAAATGGCATGGGTAAATTGGAATCTTATAATGCAGTTGCAGCCGCAATTGTCGGACAAAATGAAGTGTTTATTTCAGTGAAAAACCAACTTGGACTATTGCCGAAACATCGCTTGTATACATTATGTGCGTCTGCAATGTCTACGGTATCCATGTCAATCGTTGGTTCCTATATGACGATGCTAGAACCTCGGTATGTAGTAGCTGCATTGATATTAAACCTATTTGGCGGATTTATCATTTCATCCATCATTAATCCGTATGAAGTTACACCTGAAGAAGATATTGTTGAAGTTCAGGTAGAAGAAAAACAAACGTTTTTTGAAATGCTGGGCGAATATATTATGGATGGCTTTAAAGTAGCCATAGTAGTTGGGGTAATGTTAGTTGGTTTTGTGGGAATCATTGCTTTGATTAACGGGGTCTTCAGTGGCATATTCGGAATCTCGTTCCAAGGAGTGTTAGGCTACGTCTTTGCACCCATCGCCTTTCTTATCGGTGTGCCATGGCATGAAGCTGTTGAGGCCGGTAGTATTATGGCGACAAAGCTTGTTGCGAATGAATTCGTTGCTATGCTTGACTTTGTTAAGATTCAAGAAGGTTTAAGTGGCCGTACTACAGCCATTGTCTCCGTTTTTCTAATCTCATTTGCTAACTTTGGGTCGATTGGTACCATTGTGGGTGCAGTGAAGGGATTGAATGAAAAGCAAGGGAATATCGTCGCACGATTTGGATTAAAGCTGTTATTTGGCGCCACACTTGTAAGCGTTTTATCAGCTTTGATTATCGGTATCATATTCTAGTTGAAGCAAGGAGTATTAACATGAAACAAACACCCCGGTTTAAGCGGATTTTCGTCATCGTTATGGATTCTGTAGGCATTGGTGAAGCTCCAGATGCTGAAAAGTTTGGGGATGCAGGATCACATACATTACGGCATATTGCAGAAAAAATGAATGGGCTACATGTTCCTGCGTTATCCAAGCTAGGGTTAAGTCATATTGACCCAATACCCGGAGTTCCCAAAGTAGAGCGCCCTTTAGCTTATTGGACCAAAATGCAGGAAGCTTCTAATGGAAAGGATACGATGACAGGTCACTGGGAAATCATGGGCCTACGAATTGACGTTCCTTTCAAAGTGTTTCCTGAAGGATTTCCTTATGAATTAATTAATGAATTAGAAGAAAGAACAGGACGAAAGGTGATTGGGAATAAACCCGCTAGTGGCACAGCTATTCTCGATGAGCTTGGACAAGAGCATATGAACACAGGTGCACTCATTGTCTATACTTCAGCAGATTCCGTGATTCAGATTGCGGCTCATGAAGAGGTTATTCCTTTAGAAGAACTGTATCAAATCTGCGGGATTACCAGAGAGATTACTTTACGTGAGAAGTACATGCTAGGCAGAGTGATTGCTAGACCATTCCTCGGGCAGCCCGGAAATTTCAAAAGAACATCGAACCGTCATGATTATGCCTTGAAGCCTTATGGAAGAACCGTGATGAATGAGCTCAAGGATGCCGGGTTCGATGTACTAGCGATTGGCAAGATCTCAGATATATACGATGGGGAGGGTGTCACCAAGTCTTTGCGTACAGTGTCTAACATGGATGGCATGGATAAACTCATGGAGACCCTTCATACTGATTTTACAGGACTTAGTTTCTTGAATCTTGTTGATTTTGATGCACTTTATGGCCATCGTAGAGATCCGATCGGGTATGGGAAAGCGCTAGAAGAATTTGACGATCGATTACATGAAGTTCTAAAGGAGCTATGTGAAGACGATCTTCTAATAATTACGGCAGACCATGGGAATGATCCCATTCATGCGGGTACGGATCACACCCGTGAATATGTTCCTTTACTCCTCTACAGTAAGAGTTTCAATCGACAAGGGGAGCTGCCTATATCGAAGACTTTTTCGGATATTGGAGCAACAGTTGCTGATAACTTTGTTGTGACCATGCCCCAATTTGGTCAGAGTCTCCTACAGGAGCTTAAATAAACTTAATTTGAATAGACACTTTGAATAGAAACAGGGTACCTAACTTGTATTAGTAAAAGGTATCCTGTTTGTTTTTTTATCTACATATCTTCGTATCTAAAAAGCTGCCGAGTAAGCGGCTTTTTTTGTTATTACGGATCAATTATTAGGGTAATAATCAATTATTAAAGGGGTTAATTTTATATCCACCTGTCGTTAATCCTTTTTTCGATGAATCGCATTCTAAAACAACGTTATAAATAATCTAGTTTCTACTCATGCCACTCCTTCGATAGTAATAGTGTTGACAACCTGTATATACAGGTTTAAACTGTGTGAAGTGTTTGAACTTGTATATACAGGTTTAATGGTTGAAATAAAGAATTCTTTTTGGAGGTGTTCAACTTGAGTCAGTCCCAGTATTCGGAATGGTGGCGCCGCTCCACGGTGTATCAGGTGTACCCGAAGAGCTTTAAGGACACTACAGGCAACGGAACAGGAGATATTAAAGGACTTATTGAGAAATTAGATTATTTGCAGAAGCTTGGAATCGATATTGTCTGGTTACAGCCGGTTTATGTTTCGCCGCAACATGATAACGGTTACGATGTAGCAGATTATGAAAATATCAACCCGGATTTCGGTACGATGGAGGATTTTGACGAGCTAGTACAGGAATTGCATAGACGCGAAATGAAGCTAATGATCGATATCGTGGTTAACCATACTTCGACTGAACATGAGTGGTTCAAACAGTCCATTTCAAGCAGGAACAACCCTTACCGTGATTACTATATCTGGAAGGATCCGGCTCCGGACGGGGGCTTACCCAACAACTGGCAGTCGAAGTTCGGGGGTCCTGCCTGGCAGTTCGACGAAACTTCGGGACAATATTATCTTACTCTCTTCGATAAAACCCAGGCGGATCTGAATTGGGAGAATGAGAAGGTACGTAGAGCAGTGAATGATATGATGTTATTCTGGGCTAAAAAGGGTGTCGACGGCTTCCGCATGGATGTAATTAATTTAATCTCCAAAGATCAGCGCTTCCCTAACGATGACGGGAGTGTTCCACCGGGGGATGGACGTAAATTCTATACTGACGGTCCACAGGTCCATGAATACATCAAAGCAATGTATAAAGAGGTGTTTGGTCCGTTTGAGATGGTGACTGTAGGAGAGATGTCCTCAACTACACTGGAGCATTGTATCCGGTACTCAAGTCCCGAAGAGCGGGAATTTTCCATGACCTTCAATTTTCATCATTTAAAAGTCGACTATCCGAATGGACAGAAGTGGGAACTGATGCCTTATGATTTCGAGGCAATGAAACGGTTGTTCTCGCAGTGGCAGACTGGAATGCAGAAAGGCGGAGGCTGGAACGCACTATTTTTTAACAATCATGATCAACCACGTGCCCTTTCCAGATTCACTGATGATAGGGTTTACCGTGTGGAAAGCGCCAAGCTGCTCGCGACAACTCTGCATGGCCTTCAGGGAACACCTTATGTATATCAAGGGGAAGAAATCGGTATGCCGAATCCGGTATGGAAAAGCATCGATGAGTTCCGCGACATTGAGTCACTAAATATGTACCGCATTCTGTGTGAACAGGGGAAAAGCCCGGAGGTTGCTCTCAGCATTCTCCAAGAACGTTCGCGGGACAATTCACGTACGCCGATGCAGTGGGATGACAGCCGGAATGCCGGATTTACCACTGGTACTCCATGGTTGAAGGTAGATGAGCGGTATCGAAACATCAATGTGCAGAAGGAGCTGGAAAATCCTGGTTCCATCTTCCACCATTACCGTAAACTGATTGCACTACGCAAGGAATATGAAATATTTATAGAAGGTATTTTCAAGAGACTCGATGAAGGTCATCCCGAAGTATTCGCATACGCCAGAACAGGCGATGAAGAGACACTTGTTGTGGTCTCGAACTTCAGCAGTAAAGAGATCTCTTTCCGCTTTGAAGATAATCACTGGACTGAATTGTCGCCAAGTGGTAAGGACGAGCTTCTGATTGGGAATACAGCAGATGCACCTAAATTAACACAAAAGCTTCAGCTCAGTCCTTATGCTTCCTACATGTGGTTAGTCCGCTAACGAGGTGTACTTAAGAAGGAGCACACATCAATTTTGTAAGGAGTGAAGATATGGCTATAGACCGCAAAAATGTTGAAGATATTGTACGGGCGGTTGGGGGCAAGGAGAATATTGAAGTTGCGACGCATTGTGTAACCCGGCTGAGATTCTCGCTGTATGACGAGAACAAGGTGGATTCGGAAGCCCTGGACCGTAACGAACTCGTAAAAGGACAATTCTCTACGCAGGGGCAGTTCCAGATTGTTATCGGACCAGGAACTGTAGATAAAGTATACGATGAAATGATTCAGATCACTGGTGGTGCCCGCTCTTCCAAGGATGACGTGAAATCAGCGGCAGCACGGAAACAGAATCCACTGCAGCGGGCGATCAAAACACTGGCTGATATTTTTATTCCGATTCTTCCGGCCATCGTAACCGCAGGTTTGCTGCTTGGGATTAATAATATTTTGACCGGACCTGGTATCTTTTTTGATAGTAAGTCATTGGTAGATGTCTATCCTGCATGGAAAGACATTGCTGCGATTATTAACACGATTGCCAGCACAGCCTTCACCTTTTTACCAGCACTTATCGGTTGGGCAGCTGTTACACGTTTCGGGGGCAGTCCTCTGCTCGGGATCGTGCTAGGTCTCATTCTCGTACACCCGGATCTATTAAGTGCCTACAGTTATGCAAGTGCTTCAACTGAGGGAACCGTTCCGACCTGGAATTTGTTCGGCTGGCATTTGGAGAAGATCGGTTATCAGGGGCAAGTATTGCCTGTACTGGTTTCGGCCTATATTCTGGCTAGACTGGAGAAGTTCCTCAACCGTCGGGTGCTTGATTCCATTAAACTACTGGTCGTTGCTCCAGTGACCCTGCTGGTTACAGGTTTTCTGGCCTTCACCATTATCGGACCGGTTACGTTCGCCATTGCCAATGCTATCACCTCGGGTTTGATCTATGTATTTGATCATTTTGCGCTCCTTGGTGGTTTGATCTATGGTGGATTCTATGCACTTCTGGTCATCACTGGGATGCATCATACTTTCCTGGCAGTCGATGTACAGCTCATCGGCAGTGAGGGAGGCACCTTCCTCTGGCCGATGCTGGCGCTCTCCAATATTGCACAAGGCGCTGCGGCACTGGCGATGATGTTCGTTGTTAGAGAACAAAAGGCAAAAGGTTTGGCGGCTACGTCTTCCGTCTCTGCATTCCTCGGCGTGACTGAACCGGCAATCTTTGGGGTGAATATCCGCTATCGCTACCCTTTCATCTTCGGGATGATCGGCTCAGCAATTGCCGGTATGCTCCTTACCGTTAACCAGGTTCGCGCTTCATCCATTGGCGTAGGGGGAATTCCCGGTTTCCTTTCGATTTTCCCGAACCAGTGGGGCGTATTCTTCATAGGTATGGTTATTGTTCTCGTTGTGCCATTTGCCGCCACAGTATTGTACGGACGTTCTGTAGTGGGTCGTTCCGAAAAGAACACAGCTACAGAGGCTTCTAGTACTACGAGCGAACCAGAGGAATTGAGCAGCCGTCATTCAGTTCAAGGGTCACAGGAATCAGTTAATATTCTGGAGCTTGTCTCCCCGCTTAGTGGAACTGCAGTATCGCTAGAACAGGTACCCGATCCTGCCTTTGCTGAAAAGCAAATGGGTGAGGGAATTGCAATCGAACCTTCTGAGGGGAAAGTATATGCTCCCTTTGATGCTACAGTAGCTCATGTGATTAAGAGCAAACATGCGCTTATACTGGAGCATGCCAGCGGTGTTCAGGTATTAATCCACGTTGGAATTAACACGGTGGCGCTTAAAGGTAGCGGTTTTACCAGCCTGAAGAATATTGGTGATAAGGTGCAGGCAGGCGAGCTTCTACTAGAATTTGATATGGAAGCTATCCGCGCAGCAGGTTACCCGGTGATTACTCCAATCATCATTCCTGCAGGTCAGGAGATGGTCGAGAAGATTGAAGAGAAGACCGGACCAGCTACGGCCAAACAAACAAGCATCTTGACTATTCATCTCAAGGGTTGATAAAGGCTATATTGGCAAAGACTTTATACTATAGAAAGACAGCCCCTTGGGGGCTGTTTTTCTATAAATATAAGAATTTATATGTTCAACGCTATGAATTCCCCTCCAATTGAATCGATGCTTCCAAAGGCATGACGTGATACAATAAAGGGCGGTGATCAAAATTGAGAGAAAATAAATATTTGCAAATTTATAATGAATACAGCAACCAAATCCATTCTGGACAACTGCTGCCGGGAACCAAGCTGCCTTCCGAAAGTGAACTCGCCGAAGCTTACGCCACTTCACGAGAGACCGTGCGCAAAGCGCTGAATCTACTTTTCCGAGAAGGATATATTCACAAAATTAAGGGAAGAGGCTCCTTTGTGCTTGACATGACCCGAATGGATTTCCCCGTTACCGGTTTGATTTCATTTAAAGAGATGGCCGATACACTGGGTACTGCCTCGCGGACACTGGTAGAGCGGACGATACAAGAGCCGGCAGGCTCCGCTCTCGCCAGACATCTGCAGATTCCACCTGAAACTCTGGTTTGGAAGGTTGTTCGTGCCAGAGAGATTGAAGGTGAACGGATCATTTTGGATAAGGATTATTTTCGTGCGGATATCGTTTCCTTCCTGAGTGCGGAAATCGCCGAGGGCTCAATCTATGAATATCTGGAGCTGGAATTGGGCCTTAAGATCAGTTATGCGAAGAAGCTGATATCTGTTGAACCTTCCACAGAGGAGGATCATAGACTGCTCGATTTGAAGAATTTTACGCATATTGTAGTAGTACGAAACTATGTTTATTTGGAGAACACGGTGCTTTACCAATATACCGAGTCTAGACACCGGCTGGATAAATTTCAGTTTGTGGATTTTGCTCGGAGGGTGAGACGATAAGCTAATCAGAGGGTGTCCCAGTTTGGGATACCCTTTTTTTTATGAGAGTTTCCTGAGAAAAAATACAATCTAATTGTGAAATCTCTATCCCTTTCAATCACTATCAGGTGTGTTGGAGTTATATAGCCAATACTGTGCAAATTTTCGATACAAGAGCGCTTTAAAGGTTCATTCGCTCCATTCGTAAAAACGATATATTAAGAAAAAAAGCTGCCCTCAGAGGCAGTTTTTTTATGTAAGACGATCGAATGTTGAATCTCAATAGGAACAGATAAATGATTAACGACCCTATCTTTTCATGTAAAACCCATTAAATACCATATTGTCATATGACAAAAGTGATGACAACCCACACTATTTAAATGTTCTTTATACATATATATTGTTGGAATATGGAAACAGCGATACCTTCGTTGCCAGTCGTAACAAATACGGTATACGTTGCATGCCAGAATTAGTAGGTGGAAATTTCCTGCATTCTGTAAAAATTATTTATTGCATTAATAGAGCAGAGTTGCATACCCGGCTGTCTTTTTAAGCTTATCATTATTTGTGAAACTGGCTAATAGCAACTTTGGTTGTCTTGAATGCAACGCTAATAGAATGGTAGATTTAGGGAAAATGTCGAATATAGGAGGAAAAGCGATTGAATATTAGCATTATATTGTTGGCTCAGCACTTTAACCTGACCGTACAATGTCTGGATCGGATTAAGAAATATACGTCTATGTCCTATGAGCTGATTGTCGTCTCGGATAACGAATCTGCCGAAGTGTCGAATTACCTTGCGTATGAATACGGCGTTCATGTCATTCATAGCCGGAGCAAAGGGGTTGCAGCAGCATTCAATCTGGGCGCGGTGTCATCTTCGGGAGATCATCTTGTATTCATCCGCGATCAGATTATGGTTAACGAGGGATGGTTAGAACAGTTGTCGGGCTGTCTGGACCATCATTCCAATGCTGCAATCGTGGGTCCGAGGATGAATGATGTTAGCGGCGCTCAACGGATTCCGATTGTATATCAGAACATGGAGCAACTCTATCAGTCGTCATCGATGCTTTCCATCGGGAAATCAATGTCTTGGACCCGGGTTCCTAGACTTGTCAGTTTACTAATGATGATACCCCGTCGCTACTTTGAGCAGATCGGGTCCTTTGATGAGCGATTTGAGGTCGAATCTTACGAGGATGACGATCTGTGTTATCGCACGTTATCTATGAACCTGGATATTTACATAGCCGAAGGATGCGTAGTCTTCCGGAATGAACCTCCTTCAGTAGATCCCAATGATCCTGATTGGTACAATAACCGATTAATCTTAAATCGTGCTATGGCCATAAGCAAGTGGGGATTCGATTTAACTTCTTCCTTGTATAGTGGCACAAGGAAAGTCACTGTCAGCCTATGCATGATCGTAAAAAACGAAGAGTACACCTTAGGGCGTTGTTTATCCAGCGTGAGGGAGCTTGTCGATGAGATCATTATTGTGGATACAGGTTCGAGTGATGGAACCAAAGAGCTCGCGGCATCTTATGGAGCACGGGTTTATGATTTCGAATGGGTGAACGATTTCTCCAAAGCAAGAAATTATGCCTTCAGTCTCGCTACTCAAGAGTACCTGATGTGGTTGGATGCGGACGATTATCTGCAGTTAGAGGATGCAAAGGCTCTCCAGTCCATCGTATCCGATCTACCATGGGATATCGATGCTGTATCGATGCATTATTATCTCGACCGTGACAAAGACGGAAGTGTAACTTCGAGCTTGAGACGTAATCGCCTTCTAAGACGAAATTGTGAATTCCGTTGGATTGGAGTCGTTCATGAGTACCTTGAGGTCGCAGGCAATGTGTTCTATGCCGAGTTAGGCATAACACATGATCGAAAGCATACGCAGTCCTCGCGTAATCTTCTCATCTATGAGGGGATGTTGAAAGCGCAAACGAGGTTCACTCCGCGGGATTTATTTTATTATGCCAACGAGCTATACGATCACGGCCAATGGCAGCGAGCGATAGAGCAATACGATGCCTTCATAGTCATGCCGAATGGCTGGTTGGAGGACAAGCTACTTGCGAGTCGGCGTGCCGGAGATGCATTGTCACAATTAGGTCTCTTTCAAGAAGCCAAGCTTAAAGTACTTCAAGCTTTTGCCTTGTCGCCTCCCCGAGCCGAAGCCTGTTGTCAATTAGGGTCTTATGAGCTAATCGAACAACGGTTCGAGAATGCTGCTTTTTGGTACAAGCTAGCCACGGAAGTACCAAAGCCGACTGAGCTTAACGCTAGAGTAGACCTTCCGGCATGGACGTGGCTGCCGCATTTGCAATTATGCGTCTGTTACGATCGCTTAGGACAATACGAACAAGCGCATTATCACAATGAGATAGCTGGGGGCTATGTACCGGATTATCCGAGCGTCATGGTTAATCGCGATTATTTGAAGCAATACATAACTTTATAAATTTGAGGGGGATTTAGTAATGGCAAGATTAAAGAGGACGAAGACAAGTGGCAAGAAAAGTGGCAAGCAGTTAGCTTACAAGAGCTCAATGGCATTTATTCTGATGAGTCAGTTGATTGCACCCTTGAGCCCTGCTTATAGCAGTATTCTACCCCGGGCAAGTGCAGCAGCTTACAGTGATGTCGATTCTACCTCATGGGCATATCAGTATATCACTAAAGCTTCCGCGCTTGGGGTAATCGAAGGAGACGGTTCCGGAAACTTTAGCCCTAACCGACCAGTCACGAATCAGGAAGCGGTTGTTATGGTACTCAGGTTCATGGGATATGAGCAACCTAAGGCTACTAGCGGCAGCTTGCCCTTCACCGTAGATTCTTGGGCTACTGTTTGGATTCAGCAAGCGATTGACATCGGCCTCGTGATTCCAAGCGAGGAAGCGAGACCCAACACCGTCATCTGGGGAAAAGAGCAAGCAAGTCGAGAGTGGATAACACGTCTAATTATTCGTGCCGCAGGCAAAGAATCCGAAGCTATCGAGTTTAGGGATAGCGACATAGGTTTCTCGGATGCATCAGACGCATCGGACTGGGCAGCAGGCTACATTAATGCCGCAGTTAACCGCAAGGTCATATCTGGCTTCCCTAATAATACTTTCAAGCCTAAGCAGACGGCTACTCGCGCCGAGTTTGC
Organism: Paenibacillus sp. FSL H3-0329; assembly: GCF_037963285.1. Taxonomy (NCBI): domain Bacteria; kingdom Bacillati; phylum Bacillota; class Bacilli; order Caryophanales; family Paenibacillaceae; genus Paenibacillus; species Paenibacillus sp. FSL H3-0329. The sequence continues at coordinate 3,553,033 of NZ_CP150150.1, forward strand.
AGCTATCTTGTCTAAGACTGAAATATTTGCGAGCAAGGTATCCGATCGGATTATCCATGGCTCTGTCGTCTCGATGTCCAAAAATTCGATCGAACTCTTAAGCAGCAGCGGTCAGACAGAGAAGCTCGAAATCAATAGCAAATCTGTTCTGTTCGGGGACAATGGCAAGGGCGTGTTTCCTGCGGGGTCTTTGGTGACGCTTATTCATAATGGAGGAATGGCATCCTTCGTTGAAGTGTTGGGATTAGGGGCTGTAGGCCAGACTAGTTCGAAAGGGGAAAAAGGAGACACAGGTGCTACCGGTCCAGCGGGTCAAAATGGGGTATCTGGTTCAAGTGGACCGCAAGGTGTCACTGGTGCGACCGGAGCGACTGGTGCAACCGGAGCTGTCGGGGCAATTGGGGCTGTTGGAGCTACTGGCACAACCGGGGCGAATGGTGCTAATGGAGCGACTGGTGCTGTCGGGGCTACTGGTGCTGTCGGGGCTACTGGGGCTGTTGGAGCTACTGGCGCAACTGGAGCAACTGGTGCTGTCGGGGCTACTGGGGCTGTTGGAGCTACTGGCACAACCGGGGCTACTGGTGCTAATGGAGCGACTGGTGCTGTCGGAGCTACTGGGGCTGTTGGAGCTACTGGCGCAACTGGAGCAACTGGTGCTGTCGGGGCTACTGGAGCAGCCGGAGCAAATGGGGCAACAGGTGCCACGGGTGCTAACGGTGCAACTGGCGCTAATGGAGCGATGGGGTCAACTGGCGTAACGGGTGCACAGGGTATTCAAGGGATAACCGGTGCTCCCGGATCGACTGGCGCAACTGGCATTGGTCTTGATAGCATTGCTCCGTTCAATTCAGCGACTTCCTATCATGCAGGACAAGTCGTTACTTATTTAGGAAGTATCTACATCGTTACTATAAACAACCCATCTGGAGTACCTTCTGATATAAATAACGACTTTACCCTGCTTGTCTCTAAAGGTGAAACCGGAGCTACCGGGGCACAAGGAGTTCAGGGAATTCAAGGCGTAACTGGCGATACAGGCGCACAAGGAGTTCAAGGGGTGACTGGAACTACCGGAGCTACAGGTGCAATAGGAGTTCAAGGAGTAACTGGCGCAACCGGAGCTACGGGAGTACAAGGAATTCAAGGGGTAACCGGAGCTACCGGGGCATCTGGCGCATCAACTATAATTCCATTCTCTTCCGGATCACCAATTACTGTAACAACAATCGTCGGGGGATTAAAAGGTACAGTTGCGATGCTTGGATTTGGCAGTTCGTACTCAGGAGCTAGTATAGTAGGTGGAAAAATAGATTTAACCAGAAGTAATGGTTCTGATCCTACAAAAGATCCGTACAACCAAGCTTTTATCGTTCCACGTAATGGTACGATCACTTCAATATATGCTTTTTTCAGCCCAACTTTAGCGTTTTCTTTAATAGGCACGACCATAAACGTTCAAGCAGAAATATATAAAGCGGATAGTAATAGCAACAGTTTTACACCTATTATTGGTTCAGCAGTATCCTTGGCGCCTAGTTTGACAGGAATAATTTCTATTGGATCTACTAGTGACGGATCAGTCAAAGGCATAAATACGGCTGTTCAGGCTGGCGATCGCTTAATGTTAGTGTTCTCTTCGACGGCTTCCGGTCTAAGCTTGATAAATACTGTAACAGGTTATGCCAGCGCCGGAATTGAGATTAAGTAATTCAAGATTTGAGGTAGGAACCATCCATTTTATTTGATAGGAAGTGATTAAAAATGGCAAGGAAGCTATTTCCGATAAAAAAATTGAGCTTAATGTTGGTGTTAGTTCTTATATTTCCATCCGTCATTCAATTCCCGTCTGTAGGAGATGCAAAAGGACGCTCTTTTGAACAAGTAAAGCTATTGGCTGCACCAGCGAATCTGGCAGTCAGCGATTCAACCTCCACAAGCATTCGCCTTACCTGGGATGCCGTAGAGGGAACCTCTAACACGGATGTGAGTTATAAGGTAAATCTAATGGAGTCTACCAATCCTAGCGTAACCGATGTGGTCTATACCTTCGATTCAGGCGAATTAACGGAGTATACGGTGAAGGAATTGGTTTCCGACCGGAGCTATACATTTACGGTCCAAGCCGTAAACATATCCGGACCCGTGTCAAAAACAAGTCCACCTTTAACCGCAAGTACGCTTCCAGCGGAAGCGTACCCACCAACAACGAAGGAAGAGGAACTCCCTCTAGCCGATCAAGAATCACCGAGTACGCCCGAGCTAACTCTTTTCAGTCGCACATCAGATAGCATTAGCTTGGCATGGACTTCATCCGAGGATAATGTCGGAGTTGCGGAATATGTTCTATATAAGGACTCTGATCTGTTGGCAGAAGTAACAGTTAGCACAACGGTCTACACGGCCGTCGACTTGAAGGCTGGACAGGAGTATACCTTTGTAGTACAAGCTATAGACGAAGCAGGGAACAAATCAGCAATTAGTAACGAGTTGAAGGTTAGTACACTTGATGTTGTAAGTAATGTTGGTCCCATTATGAGCATGGGCAACGGGAATTCCTTTCATACATTGACTGTACAGCCGGATGGTACCGTATGGGCTTGGGGCAATAATAGGATGGGCCAGCTCGGTAATAGCACAACCATTGCTCGTAATAAGCCTGTGCGAATTGTTGGCTTGCCGGAGATAAGCGCCACATCCGTTGGACAAGACCATTCCATCGCGCTCGCGACGGACGGAACGATTTGGACATGGGGAAGCAATAGCGTGGGCCAGCTGGGTAATGGTACGTCGGCGCCCCAGCTTGTGCCGCAGCAAGTGACTGGATTAGTGAATGTCATAGCGGTTCAAGCAGGTGAGCAGCATTCGTTAGCGTTGTTGTCCGATGGAACGGTGTGGGCATGGGGACTTAACACATATGGTCAGCTTGGAGATGGAACCACCGAGGATAGTGCATTACCGGTGCAGGTTGCAGGTTTGGACTCAATCGCATCGATCTCAGCCGGAGCCTTTCATAATCTAGCGGTTAGCCACGATGGTCAGGTTTATGCATGGGGGTTCAATGCCTACGGTCAGCTCGGAGATAACACAAAAATCGACCACGTGACCCCAGTGCAGGTTGCTGAGTTAAGCAGCGTTACTTCCGTATCTGCCGGCTTCTATCACAGCATGGCAGTGAAAAAGGACGGAACCGTATGGAGCTGGGGAACGAACGTTAAGGGAATCTTGGGGGATGGGACAACCGAAGATCATTATACTCCCGTTCAAGCCTTGGATCTTGGTTCAGTTATCAGTGTATCCGCTGGCGCCTTGCATAGCATGGCTCTGAAAAGCGATGGAAACGTATGGTTATGGGGAGCGAACAATGAGGGCCAGCTCGGTGGTAGTGCTGAGTCGGAGCGTTCCCTCGCTTCTAAGCTCAACATTGGCAGTCGTATCGTCGCTATTAGTGCAGGTTATATGAGCGGCGGTGCGGTTAGTGAGGAGGGGACCTTGCTGACCTGGGGGTATAATGGGTTAGCTCAGCTTGGTGATGGCACTTATACTAATGTCATAGAACCTGTTGCAATTTCGCTTGTAGAAGAATCTTATTAGATTTGAAGAGTAGGGAATTTCATGCCTAAATGGCAATGAATTCCCTATTTTTATAGGTGAGTCAAAAAGAGAAAACTCTTTTCATATTCATACTTTATTATTACAGCTATCCGTCTAGACTGTTAAAATGATGGAAGTATGGTAGACAAAGGGGATAAGCAATGAATAACGGTTTTCAGATCAATACTGAGGAGAATCGACTCCGAACTCTGAGACAAGTAAAACAAGCGGCCTTTCATGCTTTGCAGGAATACGAAATAGACTGGAACTCCATTCACTTCATTCAAGTATCCGAACATGTCACCTTCCGCATTGTAAGCGAAGTGGGGGAACAGTTCTTGCTCCGTATTCACCCGAATAACAAACAACGCGAAGGAACCATTTCAGAAATAGAGTGGTTGTTCGCATTGAAGAGTAAGGGCCTCATCTTGCCCGAAGCTGTAATCAATCGTGAAGGGGCCTTTATTACGGAAACGTCGGTGTGTGACGGACAACGGTTTTATTCGAGCATAATGAGATGGGTCGAGGGAAAGCATGTAGACAAAAGCGAACTAACGGAGGAGGGCATCCGTAAAACAGGATCATTGATGGCAAAGCTTCATGAGGCCAGCTCTGATTTTAGTCCTTCCAGCGGCTTTACTCGTCCTTCTTGGGGTGCACTGAGCTTTAAACGGGACTGGGATCACCTAAGTCTACATCGCAAACATTTCATATCGGATGAGGGTTTTAAGTTGTATTCCGTAGCTGCCACTAAAGTGGCAACATGTCTCGAAACGTTCACAAGACATGAACAAAATTACGGGATGATCCACGCTGACTTACATAATGGAAATGTCATTTTTCAGGATAATGAACCGTACCCTATTGATTTTGGCAGGTGTGGCTTCGGCTACCATCTTTACGATATAGCTCAGGCTATTATGGGATTATACCCAACACAAAGAGCTTATTTCGTCGAAGGATATCAGAGAATCAGAAAGCTGGAAGATGAACATATAATGAAGCTAGAGTGCTTCTTAGTCATGGCAATAATCGAAGCCTATAGCTTTCATGCAGAGAATCCGCTAGAGACCGAGGGTTTGATCGAAGAGCAGCCATATGCTCAAGCGATTTTGAGAGCTTATGTGAACGGGACAACCTTTTTATTTAATTCTCTGGATACTTCAATATAAAAGATTAGAAAATGATGTGCGTTATATTCTTCAAATGGTATTATTAGGATGAACTGCTGAAAACTATTTAAATTGTATTTGGAATCTTAGCAATGAAAATGGTTGACAAAACTTTATAAAAAGTGAGGAGTAGAGCAATGAACTTTAATAAAGAACAGCTTTTTTGGATAAATCCAATCAATGATTATTCTATTACAGAAAACAGGATTGAATTTGTAACGATGCCGAATACAGATTTTTGGCAACGAACCTATTATGGTTTTAGAAATGATAATTCACCTGCACTGTTAATGAAAACTGCTGAGAAGTATTTTTCATTTATAGTAAGAACAGATTATGATAGTGCAAATAGATACGAGCAGTGTGGGATAGTCATCTATCAGAACAGTGACAATTGGTTCAAAGCATCGGTAGAATATGAAAATGAGGAATTCCAAAGACTTGGAAGTGTGGTTACAAATCACGGATATTCAGATTGGGCAACAACAGATATCGATGCAAATATTAAAACAATGTATTATAGACTAAGTCGACGTGAAAGTGATTTCTGTATTGAAAGCTCTTTGGATGGAACTACGTTTGAACAGATGCGTATTTTTCATTTGTTTGAAGGGAATGAGGAAATAAATTTTGGCTTATATGCTTGTAGCCCAGAGAATTCTTCATTTAAGGGCGTTTTCACGGAAATGGAAATTACTGAGTGTAAGTGGTTGGAGCATAAATAGTCGTTTACACAGCTGAAAGTGAATATTACTCAATAATGGCCTTCCTATAAAGGAAAGGTCTTTTTTAGTGGAGCGGTTATAAAGTTGTCATCAGTTTCCATTTTCTACAGTTATCCATGTGGTAAAATTAGGATAAGTGGATCTTGGGAGGAGAGGACATTGAGTCTTGTGATGATCATTTTGTTACTGTTCTTAAATATTCCAGTATATAGATTTTTGTTTCGTGTGTTCTTCGTGGATAATGATGATTATAACGAATCGATTAGGCATACTTTTACGCCTAACATCATTTCTTTATTCCGGGGAGAGTATTGGAAGGATAGAATGAATACGGCAAGACTTCAGTTTTTTATACTCATTTGCGGTGGGATTGTTGTTTTGGAATACCTTGTTTTGCATAAAATAATTGATATTTTTCGTTAAATAGAACTTCATTTAGAAACTTCTGCTTATGGTGAGCAGGAGTTTTTTTATCTTGCATAAGCACCGCTCTATTATGGAAAACTTATGTAGTGCGAATAAACAGCATGAATCCATTTTGCGAGGTGATAATGATGACAAATCAAGATCCGCAGGAGCTTCTTAAAAGTAAACATAAGCTAGATGAGCAGAAGAGGCAGTTCACAAATTTTGCCCGAAGTGCTTCCGGTCATGGTGAAGTAGAAGCAGGCCAGGAATTCAGTAATGACCGAGTGCCAGATGATCAAAACCGTATGAAATCTGTTGAGAACAGACAAGATTGATCTTAAAAAAGCTATCAAATAAGCCGATCCTTTTCTGGATCGGCTTAGAATAATAATTATTACGTTGTAAGGTTGTTCAATAGGTATCGGATGCTAGAGTTTTCTTGCTTTAATTACAAAAGTTACAGGAAGCATCTTTGCTTTTTTTGCAAAATCGCTTTTATCGTCCCGCGACTGCATAAGTTCATCATCAGATTGCTCAATCATTTGCTCAATAACAAATCCAGCTTTAGAGAGCGCATTCACATAGGTTGATAATTTACGATCCGATAAGGTTAGCGTACTTTCTTCAAGAGATACTGAATACCAAGATTCATCGAAATAACATTTTTTGAAAACAAGCATATCATTTTCTGCAACAACACATTTGTGTATAGGGTGAGACCAGCTGAAAATAAATGTTCCATCTTTTTTAAGGTAAGAAGCAATCCGGCTAAAAGTACCCTCAAGGTCTGTTGTCCAGCCTATGGCATAAACCGAATAAACAAAGTCAAAATAATCCTCTGGCAGGCCACATTCTTCTTCCATGGGAGAACAGATCAAATTTGCTGAAAGTCCGTGCGCCGTCAAAAGTTGCCTAGTCTTTTCGATTTGATTCTCTGATATATCCGTACCCCATAGTTCAGATACATTGCGTTCCCCCAAATATTGCAAAGATTGACCGCTTCCACAGCCTATCTCCAGCAACTTTTTCCCTGAGACATCACCAAAAAGTTGACATTGTTCTTCTGAGACAAATGCTCCATATAAAGGTAGTGCGGTAGCTCCTAAAACATCATTTCCTTTTGTATCCCAAAATAAGCTGTTTGTTTCATGAATAGCATTCGTATTCATATCGACCGAGATGGCGACGCCAACCTCACCCGCGCCTATAACGTTTGTTCTATAACCAGAATTTTTGTCCATGCAGACACCCGCCCCAAATATAGATTATATAAGCCTAAACATATCTCCCGACTTGCGCGTAATCCTAATAACATATATCGAACACGAACAAGCTGAGGTATCAACCATAGAATAATCTACCATTTTCCCATGAACATAACCATCCATAATTTTCTATTAAAACTTCCATTTATGAAATAAAGCATGATATGACCATATCAGAAAAGGAAAGTTATGCCCCATGAATTTGTTACAATATGTAAAACCGCTGCAAGGTACCGCTTCAAATTATGAATATTTCAACGGGAACACCCTTCCCTTAGTGGCGCGGTCATTCAGCATGGCAGCTTGGAAACAGGAGCTTATTTTGTCTAACCGTATATACACAGTTTCTTCCTCCCGCTAATATGTACTCCCCCCGTTCAATATGAACATTATTACCTAGAACAGTTTTAAATAGATGTAACTCATTTTTGCATAACCCGGTACATACAGCAGCAGCTTCACAGATCGGGCAATGTTTCTCAATGAATAAAAGACTGCCATCATCCTGCTCCTTAACCTCGGCCATATAGCCTTCATTTGTTCGAATCTCGGCCAGTTTCTCCAGCTTCCCTCTAACGTCTGCTGTATCACCAAGTTGCTGAAGATATTGTTCTTGCATATTCTTATTTCGAACAGCCAGCAGCTTGTCCAGCCCCTCGTTACCGAAAGCTTCTTTCATGGAATGGATCAGACTGACGGATAAATCCGAATATCCGCTTGGAAAAAACCGATCGGCCGCGGGGGTTAAGATCCATAGCTTGGTGGGCCGCCCCATGGGACGGGCCTCTTCTTTATTAGTAACCAGCCCTTCTTCTTTCAGCGCATTCAAATGTTGACGAATAGCCATTCCAGATAGCGAAAACTGCGAGGAGAGTGCCATAACATCCATTCCCCCTTGCTGCTTTAACAGATCAATGATCGCTCTTCGGGTCTTGGTTGAGACATCCTTTTTGGTTTGATTTCGGCTCAAGGTGCACCTCCTTTTGAAGCAACTAAATCTACATCACAGACTACATTTTAAACAAAAATGTTGACAAAGTCAAAGCTGAACTGTAGCTTAGACATTATAAACAAAAATGTTTACTAAGTGTCCGGATACGATGTATACATACCAATTTTCTTGGAGGTCACATTTCATGTCGTCTAATCATCAAAGTATTTTCAGCCCACGTTATTTTGCAGTATCCATAGGTATTATTCTGTCAGTGATGGCCGTTGGATTCGAAGGTCTGTCCGTAACCACCATTGCCCCTTCAATTGCTGGAGATTTGAAAGGCCTTAGCCTGTTTGGCTGGATATTCAGTACTTATCTGCTTGCGCAGATTATCGGAACTCTGGTCGTCGGTCGAATCATAGATAGAAGAGGACCTGCAGTACCGTTCACTATCGCACTACTTTTGTTTATCGTTGGGTTGATCGCTGCCGCAACATCAGGCGATATGTATACCATGATAGGATCACGGGCCATGCAGGGTTTGGGTGCCGGAGCTATGATGACTTGTGTGTACACAGCAATATCCTTAAGCTACCCGGATGAATTACGCGCCAAAATACTAGGAGCATTTGGTACGGCCTATGTTCTTCCGTCCATGCTCGGTCCATACGTTGCAGGTCTTATCGCAGATCAGTGGTCCTGGCGGTTTGTTTTCTGGGGAATATTACCGATCCTGATAATTTCAGCGCTGCTTAGTTTACCTGCGTTCACGAAATTAAAAACACCGAAGACACAAGGGGATATCGGAGCTTCATCGACTTGGATGGCTTTACTGTTAACGATGGGTACAGGGTTTTTCTTGGTTGCTCTAAGCATGCTTCCGAGTATTATGGGATTTGTTTTAGTCCTTATCGGCTTAGTACTTATGATATTTCCGCTCCGCAAACTGCTGCCGAAGGGAACTCTTACGCTTCGAAGAGGCATGCCAGCTATTCTGGCAACACGTGGGCTGTTCTTCGCTGCCTATACCAGCACACAGAATTTCTTGGTATTGGCTCTAATCGATGTGAAGGGAATAACGCCTTCTCAGGCCGGATTGATTGTAGCGAGTGCTGCGTTGAGTTGGTGCGTCATAGCGTATCTGCAAGGACGGTGGGATTCGGCAGATCAGGGGCGTGGACGGCATACGCGAATTATTCTGGGTGTATTGCTGCTTGCCATAGGGATTACTATCGTATTTTGGATACCCGTGGTGACCGTTACCGTTGCAGTTTTTGGACAGATCATCGCTGGAATCGGCATTGGATTGGCGCATCCGATTAGCGGTGTTGTGGCGTTTTCTCAGACAAGAGAAGGAGGTGTCGGCAACACCTCGGCAAATCTGCAATTTGCGGATTCTTTTACACCCGGTGTAGTTATCGGGATCGGCGGTTCCATTCTTGTGGTTTGTCAGGCTGGCGGAATGTCACTCCAATCCGGATTAATTGTAGCAATGGGTTTCCATCTCTTGTTGATTGTAATGAGTTTATTTGCGAGCACTCGGATCTCACCAGTAGCTGAACAGATAGGAACAGGTATTCAATCTTTAGGTTTGAAAAACAAATAAACACGAAGGAGGAGTTCACAATGATCATCGAGATCAGTGATAAGGCATCAGAAAAAATCGCCGAAATCTTATTAAGTGCGAATATCCGAAATCCATTCCTTAGAGTGGGTGTTGATGAAGGGGGATGCAGTGGATTATCCTATACCCTAGTCTTAGATGAACAGCAGGCAGAAGAGGATATTGTATTAAATAAAAAGGATTTTAGTATATTGGTTCACCCGAATAGTATTCCTTATATTGACGGTCTTGAAATTGACTATGAAGAGAGTGGAATGGTAGGCGGATTCACTATGAATAACCCTAATGCAAAAGCTTCATGTGGATGCGGAGCCAGTTTCAGAATGGCCAATTATCGTGGCGAAATAAAAAAATGTGATTGAACCGCAGAAAGGAGAGAAGAGGAATGATATCATTTGCAGTATCCGAAAAAGCATTGGATTCATTTAAGAATGAATGGGGTTTGGAAGAGGACCAATATGTAAGAATTTATGCAAAATATGCCGGTGGAGGCTCAGATGCCTTCACTGTTGGAATTAATGCAAGTGCTACACCGATCGATCCCGCATGGGTTCAATCCATTGGCGGATTTCATTTTTTTGTTGAAAAAACTGATGTTTGGATTTTACAGGATGAACTTCTTCAAATTGATTGTAATGAAAACGGCATATTTTCAACCAAAATCTCCTGAGCATCTTCTTGGGTACAATGTACATTTGAATATCTACTACACTTCTAGCAATTTCGCACACTATTGTCTATACTGTTTTAAATAAATATCAGAATTGGATCTGATTTTAAAAGAAGCATGGTGCTAGGAAGCAGGTGCAGAACATTGATAAATTTGGACAAATTAGCAAAGGCATTTACTAAAGGTGTCTATGAAATAGAAGATAGAAGCCGCTTAGTCATCCAGCCCAAAAGCTTATTAAGTGAATTCACCACCGTTAAGCATGGATTTTTATTTATCATTCGCGGGGGAGCCAGAATACGTGTGAACGGAACGGTATATGAATTACGGCCAGGATCAGTTTTTCATGCTGCTCCGGGCATGCAGATGGATTCGCAGGTTATAGGACAATCTGAGCTCGAGTATTACTCACTTTTTTATAAATTGGATATGCCGGAAGAAATGAATAGTACTCACGAATTTGACTCTCATTTCAAGCTGGAGCCGGGAGCGAATCTAAAGATTATTGAATTACTAATTATGCTCCATCAGAATGCCCATCCATCCGGAGAAATTGGGAAGCTGCGTATCAAGGAGTTGTTCTTAAGCCTGATGCATCAGGTTCTGATTGCGTGCAGTTACAGAGAGAACGATAGTTCTCCGAATCAAAGAATGGTAGACGAAGCTCTTGCGTATATTAAACTTCATTATATGAATTCACTTACACTCGGTGAGTTAGCGGAACAGCATGCAATGAGTGCCAACCGCTTCTCTTACCTCTTTCATAAATATACGGGACTACGACCAATCGACTATGTCGTTAATTATCGTTTGGAACGGGCCTGTGAATTACTCAAAGCAGGTAATTTTCCTATCCGCGAGATTGCTGACCGTGTTGGTTATGACAATCCACTATATTTCAGCCGATTATTCAAAAAGAAATTCGGTGTTTCTCCCTCTGCTTATAAATAATGTACATAATGAGCTTCTTTTACTTGAACTACGTCTGCAGCTACTGGTGATAAGCCAGAAGTGCAGACTTTTTTTATTTAGATTAAATAATGATGCATGCTGGATTTGAGATTTGTACATTTGAATTTATTTAAATTTTTGATAAACTCACCTTTGTAACTGAGAATCATTATCAGTAAATTGATTTATAAATGAAAGGCTGGTAGATATGACAGAAAAAAGACCAAGACAATTATGTATTGGCCTGTCCTTAAATGCAACCTGGATGAAAGGAGACGGCTGGCGACACCCGGATAGCGGAGTAGAGAAGATGGAGTCTATTGATTACTATATTAATTTGGCAAAAATGGCTGAGAATTCAAAGCTCGATTTTCTTTTCAGGGCTGATTATCTGTATGTTAGCCCGCAGATGTTAGGAGACTCCTCAAATTTCGGCAGCCCCGACCCTGCATTGTTTTTTGCAGCGATAGCTCGTGAAACCGAGCGGATCGGACTGGTAACGACGATTTCCACTACTTTTAATCCGCCGTATGTTGTTGCAAGGCAATTGCAGTCCTTACACTGGCTGAGCAATGGACGCGCCGGCTGGAATATTGTCACTTCGATTGAAGGTGCCGATAATTTCAGCGATTCACCTATGCCGTCACCGGAAGAAAGATATGCCAAGGCTATGGAATTCACGGATGTTGTACGCAAGCTTTGGGAGAGTTTTCCGAATGAAGCGATTGTTATCGACCGTCAGTCAGGTATGTTTTCGGATAAGGATAAAGTGACTGCCATTAATCATTCCGGGGAATTTTTCAGTGTAAAAGGGCCGCTTACTTTGCCTGCTCACAAATCAGGAACACCGCCGCTATTTCAAGCTGGTGCTTCAGACATTGGACGGAATTTCGCCTCATCTGTAGCTGATGCTATTTTTGCGGCAATGCCGGATAGCGAATCGGGAGTGGAACTAAGGAATGATCTGAGAAGAAGAGCGGTTGAGCAGGGCCGTGATCCGGATGCTATCAAAGTTTTGCCGGGCTTATATTTTTTCCTGGCCGATACGCGCGAAGAAGCACTTGAATTACATAAGGCTGCACATGCGAATTTAAGCCTTGAACGCAGACATGCTTCGCTCAAATCGGTGATGGGTCTTGATTTAAGCGGTTATCCCTTAGATAAGCGAGTAACTGACGATATATTACCCGATTCCAGTCAGGCCGTCCGCAGCCGGACTCATGCCGAATTGTTACGGCGGTATATTATCAAAAACCAGCCTACAGTGAAAGAAATCTTGGACAGGCCGGAGGTTGTCGGATCTGCACATTGGGTATCTGTCGGGACAGTAGAGGATGTGCTGAACGATATTATTGAACGGTTTGATGCGGAGGCTATGGATGGCTTCATCGCCTTGCCAGGCGGCTCGGAACAATCTATGGAGTTGTTTTTTGAGAAGTTGGTACCGGAGCTGGTTGAAAGAGGTTTATTCCGGAGTGAATATACTGGAAGCACTTTCCGTGAGCATTTAGGGATTTAAAAAAGAGAAATGAGGCGATTGAACGATGCATGAAGAGGAATTGTTTGATGTTACGATTATTGGCGGCGGTCCGGCTGGATTATTTGCTGCATTTTATAGCGGACTCCGTGAAATGAAAACCAAAATTATAGAATTCCAACCTGTGCTTGGCGGCAAGGTGCATGTCTATCCGGAAAAGATGATCTGGGACGTAGGAGGCTTACAGCCTATTCTTGGCTCACAACTTATTGAACAAATGGTTGCTCAAGGGATGACTTTCCAACCGGAGGTTGCCTTTAATGAAAAGGTCACATCCATCTCGCAAGATGAAGCAGGTTACTTTATTTTACACACCGCCGCAAACCGGAAGCATTTCACTAAAACTGTGATATTGGCCATTGGAGGAGGCATTCTGAAGCCGGTCAAGCTCGAAATCGAGGGTGCCGAAAGATTCGAAATCACAAATTTGCATTATACGGTGAAGTCACTTGCCCGATTTAAAGAGAAGACTATCCTAATATCGGGAGGCGGCCATTCTGCTGTTGACTGGGCGAATGAACTGGCTCCGATTGCCAAAAAGGTGTCTCTGACGTACCGGAAAGAGAACTTAAAGGGGCATGAAGCCGATATTTCACGCTTGGCAAACAATGGCGTAGAGTGCTTGTTAAATACTTCAATCGAAAAGTTGATTGCCACACCGGATCACGAAAGAATAGGGACTGTACTGCTGAAAAGTAATGACAACGGAGAGGCATTTGAGCTGTCTGTCGATGAGGTCATCATTAATCACGGTTATGAGCGCGACAAAGAACTGCTGGTGAACAGTGAAATTAAAATGGATCTGTGGGAACATCAGATTTCAGGATCAGTAACGAGCGGGACATCCGTGCCGGGTATTTATGCGGCAGGTGATGTTCTACATCATGATGGGAAACTGCACCTGATCGCGGGGGCATTCCAGGATGCTGCCAATGCGGTAAACCAAGCCAAACAATACATCACACCGGAGGCAAATTCGTCCGGGATGGTGTCTTCACATAATGACCTGTTCACGCAGAAAAACCGTGATTTAATGAAGCATTTATACAGACAGTAATGATAACAACTCAAGGGGGAGCCAAATGAAAAGACTATATGGATGGATTGCATCCTTAATTATACTTGCAGGATTACTGGCTGGATGTTCCGAAACTTCAGTCACGCCTACACCGGAAGCCGGCAAGATCGATGAAGCGGGATGGCCAAGAACAATTGCGGATGCCAGCGACAATGGAGTGGTGCTTAAGACACGTCCTGAGCGTATAGCGGTTCTGCATCCCTTGTATTTAGATTACTTTTTTGCTCTAGATACTCCTCCAATCGCATCAACCAATGCAGCGGAAGCGATGAAGGATTTTGCTACTTTACAGCCTTATGCTGGAACTGCTGAAATTATTGATTTGGGCAGCAGCAATGCGAATCTGGAAATGATCATGGATGCAAAGCCAGATGTGATTGTAACCTTCAAGGGTTCTGTTGATAGCAATTATGAAGAGTTGAATAAGATTGCACCAGTCATCTTAATTGACTACACCGATACCTGGGAAAAAACGGCGATGCTGTGTGCTCAGATTGTTGGTAAAGAGACATTAGCGGAACAAGCCATTAAGGAAACCCAAGAAATGATTGCAAAAACAAAAGAACAGTTAAGTAGTCTTGAGAATAAAACATTTGCTTTACTACGGGTCGACGGAAAAGCCAATTTTAATGCTCAAGGCTCTAAAAACACGATGTACTACAATCAAACTGTAGGCTTTGGGTTGTTGCCACCAAAGGGATATCCTGAAGAGGGAGGGTCACTTTCTCTGGAGGGAATATACAGCATGAATCCAGATTATATTATTATCCAGCATGATATGGATATCGCAAAGGCAGCCATCAAGGACAAGGAAACTTCGAACGTGTGGAACTCACTGGAAGCAGTGAAAAACAATCATGTACTTATCTTTGATAACTCACTCAATAGCGCAAGTATCCTGGCTGTCCGTTTGGCTGCAGATCATTTTCTGCAATTGGCGTCTGAACAATAAAATTATATTACAAAATCCGATTGCACCTTTTAGGGCAATCGGATTTTTGTTATTAAGTTAAATATCTTGACTGTTATTGATAATGGTTATCATTTATGATGAGTATTAGACAGATAACGGAGGGGTAGTCATTATGCACAAAAGCAATCAAATATTGCTTTGGGACCAAGCGACGGTCAAGTTATTGGATGTGCGCCGTATTGAAAGGGTTCGGGGCGAAATTCTTCATAAATATAAGATTCCTGCCAGTATATTTTTACTTTCGGTACAAGGGAGCGCTCAAGTTCAATTAGATCAGTCTGAATTTTCTTTTACAGGATTTCAAGTCCTGCATAGCGGGAAAGGAGCGACCCTTAATATTGTTCCGACAAGCAAGAATTTTGTTTACTATATCATTTATTACCGTGCATGGATGCAAGAGGAGGATCTGTTCCAAACACAATATTGTTTTTCCCCAGATGCACCCATTTTACTTTATAACAAAATGCAATTGATGTATCAAAAATGGAACGAGCAAGAAGAGAGACTCAATGTAAAATCACTTTTTTATCAATTCATTCATCAGGTTTTAAAAGAATTACATAGAAAAGAGACTGAAGTGAAACAAACAAGTGTTGCAGTCCAGGTAATCACCTATATCCAGGAGTACTATGCGGAGCCAATTACATTAGATTCGCTTGCGGAAGTATTTAATTTCAGTGCTTATCATTTGTCATCCTTGTTTAAAGAGCACACAGGTATGAGTCCGATTGATTACTTAATTCGGTTTAGGCTTGAACTTGCAACGGAGCTTTTAATGACAACAGATGCTTCGGTCGGGGAAATATCAGCAAGTGTTGGTTATAAAGACGTATATTATTTCAGCCGAATTTTCAAGAAAAGAAAAGGTGCATCCCCTGCACATTTTAGAACAAGAGAGTTTCAGCGGCCTAAAGTTGCTGAAAGTCCATTAAACTTCCCCACATCCTCTATTTTTGAACCCATCGTTCAACAGTATATTAATAATGATAATCATTATCATAATACGGAAAAAGGGGAATTACCTATGTTTAAAATGACAAAATCTCAGACGACGGCAGCTTTACTGCTTTGCAGTTCTCTATTATTAGGTGCTTGCTCAAGCGGGACGGGTACTGCTACGAAGGAACAAAGTAATGGGAATGGAACCGTAAATCAAGCAACATCAGAAGAAAGTACGAACACTCGAATAGTATCAACGCCTAAGGGAGATGTGGAAGTACCAGCAGAGCCGAAAAGAGTGGCGGCTGACCAATATATGGGGCATTTATTGAAATTAGGAATTATACCCATCGGAGCAAGAACGTTTATGCTGGATGAAGGCTGGATGGAAAAAGCGGACATACCCAAAGAAACGATCGAGAAAATTGAGGATTTAGGGGATTTTCCTTTAAATTTGGAAAAATTAACGATGCTAGATCCGGACTTAATTATCGGTTCGATCGATGAGAACATAGAACAATATGAGAAAATTGGGACCACTGTTTTTCTGCCTTATTGGGAGGGGTTAAAAACAGCAGGGCCGCTTGATAAATTTAGGAGTGTAAGCAAAATATTCGGAAAAGAAAAAGAAGCAGAAGAATGGATTACGGAATATGAACTGAAAGTAGCTGAAGCAAAGTCGAAACTTGCCGGGGTTATCAAGGAAGGGGAAACCGTTTCGATTGTTCAGTTTTCACAAAAGGCCGTGTACGTCTTAGCGGCAAAGGGAGGAAATTATGGTTCTTCCACTATATACAATATGCTGAAGCTACCTCCAACAGAAAGTGCCAAAAATATGGCGGAGGGGTTTGAATCCATTTCACTTGAAGTGCTTCCAGAATACTTAGGTGATTATGTTTTTGTATATAATGGCGATGCGGATGCAACCAATAAAGCAATGGAAAGTAACATATGGAAAGGCATCCCTGCAGTGAAAAATGGCAAAGTTTATTTGTATGGCGATAATTATCATGATGAATTCGTAATGGAGGACCCTTTTTCATTAGAGCTTCAGCTTGATACGATTGTGAATTTGTTACTTGGTTATCAGTAACTTAGGAGAGAGCGAAACGGAGCATTTATCCGTTTCGCTTTTTTTTGTACTAATATCCCGATAGCCCAATCCTTCATCATGAGCCTCAGCAACTGTGACTTTTTTCATAATACCCTTTCTATATTCGACCCGTTTCATAGGCCAAAAGTATAATTTTTACAGCAGTTTACATAAATCTATCTTTTTTTTAATTGTTTTGAGATAGGATAGTAGATGTCAAGCAGGTGGGTATTTATGGTAATTACTCACCGGACTATTTCTTGAGGAGGAAGGGTATGAAGGAGAAGAATTCAGTTTGGAAAAAGAGGCTGATGAACAGCACTCTAGCTGTGGCGGTGGCCGTACCACTTCAGCTGTTCACGTTCGGAGCCGGTTCGGCGGTATTCGCAGAAGGACCAAACGATCCTGCACCGTACATTGAGGCCAAAGTGGTCAATGAGCATGCAGGCCAGAAGATCCTGTTTGACAACACCCATGAGCAGACTGCGGGAGCAGCCGATTGGGTGATTGACGGCGCTTTTTCAGACTTTGGGAATGCCCTTGCCCAGGAAGGCTATTATGTCAAAGAACTCCGCAAGACGACTCCAATTACTTTGAGTGATCTTTCCGATTATGATGTCTACATCGTCGCCGAATCCAACGTGCCCTACAAAGCAAGCGAGCAGCTTGCGATGGCGGAATATGTGGAGGATGGCGGCAGTATTTTCTTCATCGGCGACCATTATAACGCCGACCGCAACAAAAACCGCTGGGATGGTTCTGAAGCTTTCAACGGCTACCGCCGTGGAGCGTGGGACAATCCAGCCAAAGGCATGAATGCCGATGAGGTCGCTTCTGCAGCCATGCAGGGTGTGGTTAGCTCTGACTGGCTGGCGGACGAGTTCGGTGTCCGTTTCCGCTACAATGCGCTTGGCGACATTAACGCAACCAACATCGTGGCTCCCGATCAAGCCTTCGGCATTACAACGGGCGTATCGGCGGTAGCTATGCATGCCGGTTCCACGCTGGCCATTCTAGACCCAGCCCGTGCGAAAGGTATCGTCTACCTGCCGCAAACCAATGCTGCCTGGGCCAATGCCGTAGACCAGGGGGTCTATAACGGCGGCGGTGTGGCAGAAGGTCCTTATGTGGCAGTTGCGAAAAAAGGCGCCGGCAAGGCAGCCTTCATCGGTGACTCATCTCCTGTAGAGGATGCAACACCGAAATACCTGCGCGAAGATACCGGCGCCAAGAAAACAACTTACGATGGCTTCAAGGAAGTGGACGATGCCACACTGCTGGTTAACACCGTCAACTGGCTCGCTGAGCAGGAGAGCTATACGGATTTCACCCAGGTGAATGGCCTGATGCTAGATCAGCCGACAGCACTGCTGCCATTCGAGGAGCCAGCGCTGTCCACTGAGCCGCAACCGGAGCCTTGGGCTCAACCAAATGCTGGCTACAAATGGTATGATCGCAGCACCTTCAAAGCAGGCTCCTACGGCGGACCAGCAGCCACTGCAAGTGCGGTTTATAACTTCACGCACCAGGCTGTGCTGCCAAATGCACAGAATTTTCAGATTCGGGTGAGTGCAGATAATCTTCCAGCAGGCACAAGCGTTTCCGGCTTCCAGGTAGGTGTCTACCAGGTAAGCAGCGGCGCCCAAATCGCCAAGATTCAGAACAGCGACGGCACCTGGCCAAGCAGCTACGGCTATAGCTCCTCATTCAATCTGACGACTGATCTGAACGGTCATGCCTACAAGGACCTGACGATCCAGATCAAGCCGGGCACCACAGCTGCATCCAATCTGCGCCTCCGTCAGAACAGTACAAACCTCAAGACTGAATCGGTGACGCTGGGCAATGTTCCTGCTGAACCGCTTCCGGCTGAGGAAGATCCCATACCGGCTACAATCTCTATCGGCGATTCCCGGGCTAAGGCAGCCGGATCACTGGTAACGGTGGAGGGGACCGTGACGACCGAGCCGGGTATCTTTGGCGGACAGTCCTTCTATCTCCAAGATGGAACCGGTGGGGTTTATGTCTTCCAGAGTCAGAGCGGCTTCCACGTGGGCGATAAGGTCAAGGTAACAGCGTCCACCGCACTGTACAACACAGAGCTGGAGCTGACCGAAGCAGTACAAATTGCAAAGACGGGCACGGCGGCACTGCCGCAGCCGATTACGGCGAACATGGTGAATGATGTCAACCAAGGCCAATTGGTTCAACTGAACGGTGTGACAGTGGCGAACATTATCAACGCTACGCCAAGCGGCTCCTTTGAATTCGACGCAGTTAACGCCGACGGGACAAGCAATCATGTGCGCGTGGATGCCCGGACAGGCATTACTAAGGATATCTTCCCTTATACTGAGGGACAAAAACTTAATATCACAGGTGTTGCCGCAATTTTTAAAGGCATCTACCAGCTCAAGCCGAGAAGCCTCGATGACTTCGCCGCAGCAGAAGAAGAGGGGGCTCCGGTGACAACGGCGACGCTGTCTGCCGAGCCTAATGCTTCCGGCTGGTTTAACCAGCCGGTCACCGTTACCCTGAAGGCGAATACAGATACAGCTAATGTTTATTACTCGCTTAACGGCAACAATGAAGCTGAGTACAGTACACCTGTGGACCTGAAGGAAGACGGGCGGCATACATTGACATACCATGCTGTGCCGGGAAAAGGCAAATCGGAAGATCCCAAGACGTTGAACCTCAATATTGATACGTCTCCACCGGTTGCCGAACTGAAGGAATCCGGCCATGAGGTGAGAGATGTAGAAGAAGGAGCGCAGCTTTACTTTGAATTGACTGCTGACGATATATTGTCAGGTGTCACCTCGAAACAGCTTCTATTAGATGGGAAAACGATTGCCGAGGGCCAGACCCTGAGCGCCGCCGATTTAGGCGCCGGCTCCCACACCGTGAAATACACCGTGCAGGATGCGGCCAGCAATACGACTGAAAAGAGCTATACTTTCCAGGTTATTGGCGGCCAGGTGATTGCGACTGGTAAGCCAGGACAGGCTGATCTTTCCTCCAACAGCAGCTATGCTAATGGACTTAGTGATGGTAACTATACGGTCACCATGAACCTATGGTGGGGTAATAACGGCACGAGCTACAAACTCTATGAGAACGGCACACTGATTGATTCTAAGACACTGAAGGATGTATCGCCGGCTGCCCAGACGGCAAGCACAGAGCTTCATGGCAAGGTGAACGGCACTTATGTATACACTGCGGAGTTAACCAACAAATATGGCACGACCAAGATCGATTCGCTTACGGTCACCATAAGTGACTCTGCGCCGGGCAAGCCGATTCTGTCCGAAGATAACTGGGACGGAGATGGCACCTATAAGGTGTCGATGAATCTTTGGTGGGGAACTAACGCTACAGAGTACCGACTGTATGAAAACGGGGAGCTCATCGACTCACAGCCGCTGAATGCCCATACACCTTCGGCGCAAAGTGCAGCAACCACCATCAGCGGACGCTCTGCCGGTGTGTACGAATATCGGGCGGAGCTGGTCAACGCGGCGGGAGTAACTGCCAGTGATACGATCAAGGTAACGGTCATCCGCTAAACTGAATGGCAGTAACAATAACAGTAAAAAACGAAGAGCGCCGGATTCCAGGCCGCTCTTCGTTTTTTACATTACCATTAGTTCATTGTGCCTCGCAAAAAGCTCTGGTTCGCACCAGGGCTGCAAATCATATGGATTATAGGCCGCTATCATCGGTAGTTTCGTAACCATAGTCGAAGGTCTCGATAGTACCATCATCATATTGAAGTGTGAGCTGGTCAATAATAATCGTATGTATTGTATTCTGATATGTAAAATCACTGAAAATAAATAAAGTATCATTGGGCTCAACCGGCCCCACATATTTAAGCGAAAAGCTGCTCTTGCCGTTCAGCTGATCATTGGAAGGATCGCCTACTGGATTAAACGTGCTGATGTGGGCTGTGTAATAATTGATCCTTTTACCGGTTAAGTTGTCAGCTTCCCAGGTCAGCTTAACAGCATCGGCAGAGTTCGTACTATACTTGAATTCTAATGGCGCACCAATCCCTTGCCCGGATGGGGTATCTGCTGCTGGCAGATCTTCAGCTTCATCACCGGCGGGTCCGGTATCATCGTCCGAAGGCATATCTTCCAAGACAACGGCTTCCGGGGAAAGTGAAGATTCAGTAGGATCTGATTCAGTAGGATCTGATTCAATAGAATTGGACCCAGTAGTGTTGGATTCAGCAGCAATAGCAGCTTTATCTGCGGTACTAGGTGGTATTTCTTCGATAACGGGATTACTTGCCACATTCTGCCCATTCAAGCGTGTTTCAACGCTAGGGGCCACGTAAATTCCTAAAAGAAAAGCTATCATGATGGATAAAACATAGATGAGGACTAAATTGAACCGATTCAAATACACACTTCCTTTATTGTTATTTTTAATATGAACCTACTTATAATGACATGATTATTAAGGATTTGACAATATTATTGCAAAAAAAAGTTGCGACTGTGCAGAGGCCAAATGTTTAAAGATCAACTCATTTAATATGGGTTGATTTTTTTATGTCCTACATGAAATAAATCAAATTAAGACTATTAATTTAAAAAGATTATGCTATAATCGTAATTATTACGATTAAGATCTTGGAGTTGAATGCCATCAATCGATACTTGTTGCAACGCTTATTGCAGCTCATCCCCGTGCTGCTCGGTATCTCTTGCATTACCTTTGCGCTGATGCACTTAACGCCAGGTGATCCAGCGGAGATCATGCTGCGTGCTGACGGCATTAAACCCACGCAGGAAGCTATTGAGGTGACCAGACATGCACTTGGTCTGGATGGTCCTGTACATAAGCAATATTTTCATTGGTTGAGCCGGGTGTCCCATCTCGATTTAGGCCTATCTTACAGCAGCGGTCGTCCAGTATTCACAGAGCTAATGAGTCGCTTTCCGGCAACTATACTGCTCAGTGCCTGTTCCGTATTGTCCGCTATTCTTATTGCCTTGCCTATAGGAGTGGGATCTGCACTATATCCGGGTAAATTGCTTGATCGACTGGGAAGAGTATGTGCACTGCTCAGTGTTTCAATGCCGGGATACTGGCTAAGTCTGCTCCTAATTTATTATGGTGCGGTGAAGTTTAAGCTATTTCCTGTGATGGGAATGGATGGGGTATCCAGTGTCATTCTACCTGCCCTCACACTAGGATTTGGAATGGCAGGAGTCTACATCCGCTTGATTCGTTCCAGTCTTCTAGACGTTTTGGGCAAGCGGTACATCACAGCAGCTAGAGCTAAGGGGCTGCAGGAATGGAGAATAATCATTTGGCATGCACTTCGTAATGCGCTTCTTCCGAGTCTTACCCTCCTTGGAGTTAACATAGCGGGGCTATTGGGCGGTTCCGTTATTGTTGAAACTATATTTTCTTGGCCGGGAATCGGTAAGTATGCCATTGAGGCGATTTTTGCGAAAGACTATATTGTCATTCAGGGTTACGTATTATGGATGGCTGTTGTCGTTGTCCTGATTAACTTGACAGTGGATTTATTACATCTGCTGCTGGATCCGCGAATCAAGCTGCGGTGACGATTTAGAAGGAGCGGATTGTCATATTTCGTATTAGCTTATTTAAGAATAAGGGATCAAGGTTAGGAGCGGGCATAGTACTTTTGTTCATATGCGTTGGACTCTTTGCCCCATGGCTTTCACCTTCCGATCCGCTGCAGATTCACATGGAACACAAACTGGCTATGCCTTCCTGGCAATACCCGCTTGGTACGGATCATCTGGGACGCTGTGTCTTATCCCGATTAATCTATGGGACCCGAACCACCCTGAATTATTCGTTTATGGTGTTGATCGTTGTTTTTGCGATTAGCATCCCTGTTGGTTTACTGGCTGGTTACGCTGGCGGCAAGATCGATCATTTGATTATGCGGATCATAGATATATTGCTAGCCTTTCCCAGCTTAATCCTATCCCTTGCGATTACAGCCATGCTAGGTCCCAGTATGAAGAATTTGCTAATCGCATTTGCTGCTGTCTGGTGGACGGGATATGCCAGAGTGATACGCAGCATGGTCCTTCAAATCAAGGAAAGTGAATATATTACAGCGGCCAAAGCGTCAGGCACTTCTCATTTACAAATTATTCCCAGGCATATTCTGCTGAACGCAGCCCGGCCTATTCTGGTTCTTGCATCTATGGAAGTGGGTACGATTATGCTCTCCATTGCGGGTTTGTCCTTTCTGGGTTTGGGAGCTCAGCCGCCTACACCGGAATGGGGAGTAATGCTGAACGACAGCCGTGCCTATATTCAAACGGAGCCACGGTTGATGCTATTTCCGGGAATGATGATCATGCTGGCGGTTCTGGGCTTTAATCTGTTGGGAGAAGGCTTGCGACAACCAGAGCGTGTTTTCGATTCTGTAGTAAAGTGGGGGGCCAGAACATGATGGTAGAGTCTCCACTGCTGAAGGTCAGTCATTTACGCACCTGCTTTCACACAGGCAGTTATAAAGTTACGGCAGTTGATGATGTCAGTATCGAGGTGAAATCCCGGCAGATTGTCGCACTTGTAGGCGAGAGCGGCAGCGGTAAAAGTGTTACGGCAATGTCCATATTAGGATTATTAGATTCTCCAGGTATAGTTGAAAGTGGAGAAATCTGGCTTAAGGGTAACAATCTACGTGAGTGCTCCAGCCGTCAGTTACAGAAGCTTCGGGGAACAGAAATGGCTGTTATCTTTCAAGATCCTATGAACGCGCTGAATCCGGTACTTACTATTGGCAGGCAGATCATGGAGATGATTAAACTGCACAAGCGTATATCGGGAAAAGAAGCAAAGCTGCTTGCCATGAGGCAGATGGAGCAAGCAGGGCTCAGCGATCCTGAATTGCTTTTCAATAAATATCCTTTTCAAATTAGCGGTGGTATGTGTCAAAGAGTAATGATCGCCATCGCACTGGTATCCGGTGCACAATTGCTAATTGCAGATGAGCCTACAACGGCATTGGATGTAACCATTCAAGCCCAGATTCTTAAAGAGCTAGACCGAATCAGATGGACGAACAATGTCGGCATCCTATTAATTACCCATGATCTTGGCGTTGTTGCGGAGCTTGCAGATTATGTATATGTGATGAAGTCCGGGAAGATTGTGGAATCAGGCAATGTGTTTGAACTCTTTTCTAATCCCATGCATTCCTATACTCAATACTTAATGGAGTGCAGATAACAACAGTAATATTACATTTTTCAGGGACGTGGTGATCTTGAAGTTATTGGAAGCGGTAAGCCTGAACAAGAAATATGGGATGGAAAGGGGGTGGTTCACACGTAATGCCAGAAGTGTTCATGCCGTCAACAACCTGTCTCTCAGTCTGGAGAGCGGCGAAACCCTTGGATTAGTGGGGGAAAGTGGCTGTGGTAAGAGCACTTTGGCCAGACTTCTTCTGGGACTGGAGAAACCATCCTCCGGAAGAGTTATGTACCGGAACGAGGATTATACGGACTGGAGCTTCAGCGAAATGCGCATGATCCGCAGGAAGATGCAGATGGTGTTTCAGAACAGTCTGGCTTCATTTAATCCGTTGTTTACGGTAGAGCAGATTATCGGGGAGCCTCTTCGAAACTATGGAGAGAGGAAGGCTGGAGCCCGCAGGGCCACGGTAGCAGACACACTTGAGCTTGTGGGACTTGAACGGCGGCATATTCACCGCTATCCGCATGAACTCAGCGGCGGACAGCAGCAAAGGGTCGGAATTGCACGAGCGATCTCCTTGCGGCCGGAGCTGATTATCTGTGATGAACCTTTCTCGAGTCTCGATGTCACCCTGCGAAAGCAAATGATGGATCTGCTGCAGGAGTTGAAGCATGAGCTGGGATTATCCTATGTATTCATTACACATGACTTGTCAGTTGTAAATCGTTTTTGCGACAGTGTGGCAGTAATGTGTCAAGGGGAAATAGTAGAGAAGCAATCAGGTGCAACTATGTTGCAGCAAGCAGACCACCCTTATACAAGAACATTACTCTCTTCGGTACCCGTGCAGGACCCCCGCTTAAGGAAGAAGAGACTGGGCACAGAGTGGCAACCCAGCCATTCCTATGATGTTAAGTAGAGAAAGGATGTACCAAGAATGAGAACGAACCTTAAGACAAAAAGCCTATTATCAAAATCGTTATTCTTTATGCTTCTTGTGGTAGTTATGGTGATATCAGGTTGCGGTAACAGTAATAACAGCAATTCTACGGCTAGAGCCAATAATACCGCCAATAATGAAGCTGCACAAGGATCTGAAGCTCAGGACAAGACAGTCACTGTTGCTATATCGTCCGATGCCGGTATAGACCGATTGGATGCCGGTGCCTATGATGGTTCGATGAATGTGCACGCGATGATATATGAGGGATTAGTGGAGTATAGTGAAAAAGGCGAAATACTGCCGTCGCTTGCGGAGTCTTGGGATATTTCAGAAGATGGGAAAGTATATACGTTCCATCTTCGCCATGACGTCAAATTCTCTGACGGTACGGAGTTTAATGCTGATGCGGTTAAATTCTCCTTCGAACGCTGGATTAAGGATCCAGCCAATTCGTTAAATGTGGCGACTGCGATGCAATCCCTTGTTGTTGTGGACGAACATACGATTACAATGACATTCAACAAAGCGTATTATCCCTTCTTAACCGAGTTATCCTTTGCAAGACCGGTCCGAATTATCAGCCCTTCCGCTGTGGAACCCGCAGGAGATATTACGGGTAAATTCATCAAAGCGATTGGAACTGGCGCATGGATGGCTGAGAGCTACAAAACAGATCAGGAAGCCGTACTCGTCAGAAATCCGAATTATTGGGGAGAAATGCCGAAGCTGTCGAAAATTATTTTAAAGGTAATCCCTGATCCACAGTCCAGAGTACTAGCGCTGCAAGCTGGAGATGTTGACATTGCCGGGGGACAAATGGGAAAGATTCCGGTCGAAAGCGTGCCAGTGATTGAAGCGGATTCTTCACTGACCTTGCAAAAAGCACAAGGAACAAACTCTCATTTTATGATCTTTAACTACAAAACGCCCGCACTTCAAGATCTGAATGTGCGCAAAGCTATCAATTTGGCAATTAATAAAAAAAGCATTGTCGATGATCTTATGGACGGTATCGGCAGTGAAGCCCAAGGTCTGTTCCCGTTGACGGTTCCTTATGTGACGGAGTCCAATAATACTTGGTACGGCTTCGATCCGCTGGAAGCGAAGCAGCTGCTAGCAACTGCCGGTTACACGGATTCGGACGGAGATGGAATGGTACAGAAGGACGGAGCGCAGCTTGAGCTTAATTTCGTGCTGCAGCAGGCTGAGTATCCCGAATGGAAGTCCATCAGTGAACTGGTTCAGTCTGAGTTAAAGGAGATTGGCATTAGAGTGAATCTTCAGGTTCTTGAGCCGAATGCCTATTACGATGCCTTATGGACAAGCAAAGCCTATGATCTAATTATGTACCGGACTTATGACGATGCCTATAATCCGCATGCATTCTTGCTCTCCTTATTTCATAAAACAGCTGATGCATCTGCTGTGGTATGGTCTGATCCTGCACTAGAATCTCAAATTGACACAGCAGTAGGAACAACCGATATTCAGGAACGTCAGACCGCATATGACTCCATTTTTTCCAAATTGTATCAGGAGGCTATGTTTGCAGCTATTTATTTCCCTGACGATATCTTGGCAGTAAATAATAGAGTGACTGGATTTAAACCGGGGTACTCCACCTTTATGCCGGTCTTCTGGAATCTACTCGACATAGGAGAAAAATGATGTTAAAAGAGATTTCGAAATACTGGACATCAAGCTCGGAGAGTTATGACAAAGTCATACAGACTCAATTCCGCAGTAAAAAAACTATAAACCTCTGGAAACAACTGCTTATTAAAGGGTTGGGAACAACTCCCCAGCAAAAGGTGATGGATGTGGGAACAGGACCTGGCTTTTTCTCCATACTCTTATCACAGATGGGTCATCTGCCTACAGCGGTGGATGCCTCTCAGGGAATGATAGATAGAGCTTCACGAAATTTTGAGAGTTATGGATACAAAGTTCCAGCTTATGTCGCTGATGCTGCCGACTTGCATATGGAGCTAGAGAATAGCTTTGATGCAGTGGTCTGCAGGGATGTAGTATGGACGCTTCCTGATCCACAGAGGGCTTATGCTGAATGGTACCGGATTCTAAAACCGGGCGGGACTCTGATTATTTTTGACGGCAACTATTTGTATAAAGAGAGCAAGACTGTATTCCGTAAACTTTGGTATGCTTTGTCCTGGACGCTGATTCTGCTCACAGAACAAAGAATCCGCCAGCGAAGCAGTCAAGATAAAAACCTGCTAAGCGAGTTGCCATTTGTTAATGTATTACGGCCTGAAGCTGACGAGACAGCGCTGAAACAGGCCGGGTTCCGAACCATAGATGTTCACCGAAACTTTATCCCTGCCCGTGCGATGCCGCTAGATTATTTGAAATACGGTTACCAGAATGTAAACCGGTTCATGATACTTGCCAAGAAGGAGTGAATGATAAATGGGTATACAACAAGAGGTGGAAATGTATTGGGAAGGCGAAGCTGAGCTGTACAGCGAAGGCATTCAGAAGGAACTGAACGGATTCCAGCGGGAGGCCTGGCTGAAGCTTATCCTCGCTAACGCACCACAGAAGGAAAGATTGCAGGTTCTAGATATTGGCTGCGGGCCTGGCTTCTTCTCTGTGATTCTCTCAAGTGCCGGGCATCTGGTTACTGCGATCGATTGTACCGACAATATGCTGGAAGAAGCACGTTCCCACTCCAGTCGGGAGGGTGTCACCGTTACCTTCCGCAAGATGGATTCGCACAAGCTTGACTTTGTTGCGGAGAGTTTCGATCTGATCGTGTGCCGCAATGTTACCTGGAGCCTTACCGATCCGCAGTCAGCTTACAAAGAGTGGAAAAGAGTACTTAAGCCTGGGGGACGGCTACTGGTTTTTGATGCCAACTGGAATCGCCATCTCTGGGACGAAGAGATGCAGCAAAAGCGAGTAGAGGATCAGAAAGTCTATGTAGATAAGGGCTTTGGTGAGCTCCCGCATCATAAGGACATAGAGGAGACAGACCGTCTGAGTCTTGTATTGCCACTGACCAGAGAGTGGCGTCCCGAATGGGATATACGGACTCTCAAGGAAGAAGGATTCACCACTATTTTTGCTGAAGAGAATTTGAACGCCAAAGTACTGGATGAGAAACAGCAAGTCTTAAACCGGTCAACACCGTTGTTCATGATTTGTGCTGAAAAATAATATAATAGTGAGAACCTACACATAATTAAATGAAGTAAACAATAAAAAGCAGCGATCCTCTAAATGAGAGGCGCTGCTTTTTGAGTAAAGGACAAGAACATTATTTCATTTCCGATTTGATGTTGATCTAAAACCTCTTATTTGGCTTGTTCATATTCCGTTCATATTGTCGTCACGAAGAGTACATCTTGATTGATTACACTTTGAATATGTCGTCAAGGCGGCACTTCAGATACAGGGACAAGGAAGGGAAGAGATGAACGTGGCAAATAAGGTGGAAATAAAAACAACTGGGACTAAGAGCCACAAGAAACGGAACCTATGGTTAAAAATAATCGGAGGTATTGTAGGGGCGCTCGTGTTGTTCATGGGCATCGTTTTTATCGTTGATGCAATCAGCGACGGGGTAGAGAAAAAGAAAATCGAATCGTATGGCCAGTATGTTAATGTGGATGGGAAAAAGATGAATGTGCTTATTCAAGGCAGCGGAGAACAAACCGTTGTACTCCTACCGGGACAAGGAACCCCTACGCCTGCTCTTGATTTCAAATTACTGATCGATGAAATTACCCCTAATTATAAAGTCGTAGTGGTCGAGCCTTTTGGTTATGGTTTGAGCGATGAAACCGAGAAGGAAAGAACTACGGAAAATATAGTAAGTGAGGTTCACGAAGCTTTGCAGCAGCTGGGTGTAGACCGTTACATTCTAATGGGACATTCCATCGCGGGACTTTACGGAGCGACCTATGTGAACACATATCCGGATGAAGTTCTTGCTTTTGTCGGCATCGATAGCAGCGTTCCCAATCAACCCGGAATGGATGTCAAATTACCTTTGAAAGCCATGCAATTTCTTCAAAAATCAGGTCTAATGAGATTGGTCCAAAAAGTGAGCGGAGATCCGTATGAATCGCTTGCATTCGATGAGCATACCAAAGAACAAATGCGTTTGATTTCGAATCAAGTCGCGACCAATCCAACGTTGATGAATGAACTGAGCCACCTCGGTTCCAATTTCAAAAATGGAGAAAAAATCACAATGCCAAATGACTTGCCGTTGCTTCTCTTCGTTCAATCGAATAACGAGCACAATAAACAGTGGATTCCGCTGCATGAGGAGCAAGTCAAACAATCCGCACAGGGCAAAATGATCCCAATGGAAGGTTCACATTATCTGCATCATACAAAATATAAAGAAATCGCTGAGGCATTCAAAGAGTACATGAAACAAATTCAAATTCAATAGTAGGGTTGATAATTAAACTGCGGAGCCGAACTTGGTTCCGTGGTTTCTTTGTTTTTTTATTTATAAACACGATTTTTAAACCTTATTCCTGGGACATTGGAGTATGGTATACCTCAAGACAAATTTTGGTCATTTCGTCAATGGATTTTGCAAAGTCTGATTGTATCCATTTAAGGAGAACATTATAGAGGGCCCCTGCTTTAAAGTATATTCGGTACACATTCTCGTCGCTTTTGTCATGAGCAGTAGAAAGCATCATTTCATTCAAGCAATCCAGAATTACATGATCAAATTTTGCACTTTGAAGTGCTTTGTAGATGTTCCGCTGCTGAAAAATAACTTCAAAAAGCACTTTGATAAATTTTTGAGGTTCTTTAGCTTTGCCTGTTAATTCATTGGTGTAAGGTAAGAGTTTTTGATTAATTTCGAAAATAAGCGAATCGACCAAATCCACCAGGATCTCTTGCTTGGAGGAATAGTTGTTGTAATAGGCCGTTCGAGAAACCCCTGCGCGTTTCACAATATCGGTGATGGTGATTTTACTAAAAGACTGTTCCTGGATCAAGAAGACTAATGCCGTGCAGATGGCTTCTCTTGTCAAACGGTTAGTTTCTTTATTGGAACGATGCTGAGAGGTATTTGGACTGTATAATTCATGATTTGAGATGACATTTTCCCTCCGTTTGTACATTCTGATGTTCGTTTCATTGTTTTTCATGAGTCTTTTCAATATGCTAAAACCATAAGGCATTACAAATGTAATGTCAAAATAATCGTTAGTTAAAATGGGAGGGCGTCATGTTAGAAATCTTATATAGACGATTGTCAGCGGTGCTGCTTTTGATCCTAGCACTCTGTGCTACGGTATTCATTGGCAAAGAAACGGTAATCTCGATCGTGACCATTATCTTTTTGTTAGCAGATTTAGGCATCTCTTTTTTACTCTTAAAGAAACGTGAGAAGGTACATGTGGTTTTTATTAGTGTGATGGTGGCAGAAGGGCTATTCTTACTAACAAGAGAATTTTGGCTGCTTGCGCTTTCTATCCTGCTGCTGATCGTAGCGGGCATATGTAGAGGACTCTTTGGGCAATCGGGGAGCAAAAGAGTCACTCCGTTTCTAGCCGTTCGTAAAGTGTTATTCAGCATTACTGCACTTATCGTTACTGCACTTTGGGGGATTGGAATCTATGCAAAACCTATTACAACACCTGTGGTATTATCAGCTGATGCGGCTATGACGATCGATGAACGTAAATTGGATTCTGCAGCAATGATGCTGAAAGATATTGAAGTAATGAATTCTTTTGGAAGCCGTACAACCGGCTCTGAGGGTCACAATCAGTTTATTGCTTGGCTGGAGCAGCAGGTAACGGATATGGGGCTGCAAGTATATCGTGATCGCTATACTTTTGACCGATGGGAAGAAAAGAACAGTGCTTTAATGATTGATCAGCAGGCAATTCATGTCTCTTCAGCTTTTCCCTATTCCGGGGAAACTGACGAAAAAGGTGTGACAGGGGAGCTGGTGTATACGAAGCGTGGTGAATATGGCCAGGCCAGTGGAAAAATTGCTGTCATTGAAATTGAGAATTTTAGAAATTTTCCAAGTGGGATCGTTATGAATATGCGGGCTTCATCTCCAATGGACAACCAAATTGCCCCAAATGAAGGCGATCTGGTCCTCACTACAGCTTTAAAAGAAGCTAAATTGGAGCAAGCGACGGAAATGGGCGTAAAAGCTGTTGTTTTAGTCTGGAAAGGGGTATCTGACGATAAGGTTGAAGAGCAATATGTGCCTTTTACCACCGATTATGCAGGAATCCCTGCAATCTGGGTTAATGAAACGGAAGGGAAAAAGGTGATCAGCGCAGCTCAAGAGCATAAAGAAGGTACGGTTATTTTAGAAGCGGAAATACAAAAAGATGCCCCAACAGAATCCTTTTATGTGAAGATTGACGGTAAGAATAAAGACGAAGCGATTATCGTAAATACCCATACGGATGGGATAAATGTAGTGGAGGAGAATGGCGCTGTGGGTATGCTGTCTATGATTCGTTACTTACAGCAGGAGCAGCCGGAACGTACGATGATTTTCGCTTTTGTGACAGGGCATTTTAGATTACCGGAGTTCAAAGGGTCCTCTCAGGCAACTTCCACCTGGATGGAGGGGCATCGAGAGCTCTGGGATGGCAAGAATGGCCATTTAAAAGCTGTAGCTGGAATTACGGTTGAGCATTTAGGCAGCATGGAGTGGAAGGACGATGATACGGGTCACTATGGTCCAACTGGACAAATAAGTACAGAATATACGTATGCAGGCAATGAAATGATGGCAGCCATTTGGCTGAAGGCTATTGAAAAGACAGATAGCACACGTACTGTATTATTGCGTGGACATAACAAGTTTGAGTTTGGAGAGAGTCAGCCCTTATTTGAAGCAGGGATACCGGTGATTGGATTCATTCCAATGCCCGACTATCTGCTCGTGGATAGTGACAACAGAGAGATGGACAAATTTGATGCAAAGCTAATGAATACGCAAATTGTATCGTTGCTGAAAGCGGTCAAGCTAGTGGACGGAACGGAGACGACTAAACTCGGGAAGTCAGATGGGTATTCTTTTTTCTACGGTCGTACTAAATGATGGTGGCAGTTCAAGATTTGTCATGACGAAGATGAAATTAGCTTGAATTCAAAAACACTGATGATTTAAGTCAGTGTTTTTTTGTTGCAAAAAGGGGGTATATTACGGCTTAAAATGAGAAAATTTCGTTTTTTTGTTAGCATCGAAGTAGGAGGAAACTTGTGACATCACATATACGCTAATCAATCAATAGCTCCTTCGGGTGCTTTTTGTGTTATTCACTGAGTTGTTAGAAAGATTTGTCCCTTTCTTGAACGTTTAGGGATTAAGAGATGTCGATGATTGAAATACTTAAAATTTAAGATAAGATAACTTTAATTATTAGGCCACGTTATTAATTTGACTGCTCAGTAACAGGTAAATCAGGTTCGCCAACTCTTGCTTTGTGAAATATTTCTCTTTTTACATAGCAAAGAACGAGGAATGTCATACTAAAACGAACAGGAAACGATGTCGCTGAGCCTTGCTAAACCTGATATTGAATGCAGCCTACAGTTAGCGGGCCTAATCATAAGTATCAACTTAAGACGAAAAATGAACAGAGTTTTGAAGGGAGCAGTAAAGAATGGCAATTGATACGGTGCTATGGAGCAGGCTAGTGACAGGCTTGACTCTCGGGTTCCACGTTATTTTTGCGACGATTGGCGTCGGTATACCGCTAATGATCGCTATAGCAGAGTTCATCGGGATCCGGAAGAAAGACCCCCATTATACACTTATGGCAAAGAGGTGGTCTCGAGGATTTGTCATTTCTGTGGCGGTTGGTGTTGTGACCGGTACAGCGATTTCACTACAGCTGGCCCTGGTATGGCCGAATTTTATGAAACTGGCTGGGAATGTCATTGCACTTCCGTTATTCATGGAGGTGTTCGCGTTCTTTTTCGAGGCTATCTTCCTGGGCATTTATTTGTATACGTGGGATCGGTTCAAAAATCCATATACCCATTGGCTGCTGACGATACCGATTGTCGCCGGGGCAGGCATGTCTGCCGTTTTTATTACGACGGTGAACGGATTCATGAACCAGCCTGAAGGCTTTGTCATGGAAGCAGGCCAATTCACAGCGATTAACCCGGTGCAAGCGATGCTGAATACGGCGACGTTCTCCAAAGTGTTCCATGTATTAAGCTCGGCCTATTTAACAGGAGCTGCCTTGTTAGCCGGGATTGCAGCCTTCGCGATGCTGAGAAAAGGTGTGTCCGCATACCACAAAAAATCTTTAAATCTCATGATGGCGGTCGTTTTACTATTCGGTTTGCTGAACACGTTAGCCGGTGATGTGTCCGCCAAGTTTTTGGCCGAGCATCAGCCAGAGAAGCTTGCAGCGGCAGAGTGGCATTTTGAGACGAGTAGCAGGGTGGATTTGGTTCTATTGGGATGGCTGAATGCAGAGCATGAAGTTCTAGGGGCTCTTCATCTTCCGAAGCTGCTCAGCTTCCTGGCCTTTGGAGACTTTAATGCAGAGGTGACGGGGCTCGAGGAATTCCCCAAGGAAGAATGGCCACCACTTCTCGTTCATTATCTGTTTGATTTAATGGTCGGAATCGGATTTACTCTGCTCGCGATTTCGTTCCTATATTTTCTGTTTGTGTTCTGGAAAAAGCGTAATGAGCTTAACAAGTGGATGCTTCGCATCATCGCACTGAGCGCCCCCCTCGCTTTTCTGGCTGTTGAGCTGGGCTGGTTTTATGCAGAGGTTGGCCGACAGCCGTGGATTATCCGTGGATATATGCGTGTTGAGGAGGCGGCCACGTCTTCACCGAATGTAAGAATTATATTCTTCGCCTTATTGCTCTTGTACATCGTTCTCGGCAGTATGTGTGTAATCGTGCTAAGACGCTTGTTCAACAATAATCCGGCAGAAGCTGAGATGGAGAAATGGATGAAGGATCATCCTAATCAATCTACGGAAAAGGGGGGCACTGAATGATGAGTTACGAATTGATTGGCATCTCGGTGCTCTGGCTGTTTTTGTACGGCTATTTAATTATAGCTTCCATTGATTTCGGAGCGGGCTTCTTCGCCTTTTATGCCCGTTTAACGAAGCAGGATCATCTCATTAATCGTCTGATTTCGCGTTATTTATCACCCGTTTGGGAAATTACAAATGTATTTTTTATCTTTTTCTACATTGGCATCGTCGGTTTTTTTCCGGACACAGCCTATTATTATGGCTCCGCGCTACTTGTTCCGGGAAGCATTGCATTGATTCTTCTTGCGATTCGCGGTTCATTCTATGCTTTTGAAAATTACGGTTCCAAGAAAAACATAGTATATCTTTTTTTGTACGGAGCTACAGGTTTGCTTATTCCAGCATCGTTGTCAGTGGCGCTAACTTTGTCTGAAGGCAGCTTTATCGTGAAGCAGGGGGAGACGGTTTCTCTGGATTACTGGGCGCTGTTCACCAATCCGTTATCGTGGAGTATCGTTGGACTGGCAATTGTGTCCGTTTTGTTCATTAGCGGCTCATTTCTGACATTTTACGCTTCTCGGGCAGAGGATCATTCCGCGTTGAAGCTGATGCGCAACTACGCCCTGTTTTGGAGCACACCGACGATAATCCTCGCACTTACAGCATTTATCTATTTGGGTCAACACAATGAGCGGCATTTTCAAAATATGATGGATTTATGGTGGTTGCTGGCACTTTCCGTTGCTTTCTTCATGATCGCGATGTGGCTATTATATAACGGACGCCGTTACGGATTAGCTTTTATATGCGTCATGTTGCAATTTTTCTGTGCCTTTTTCGCTTATGGAATTGGGCAATACCCTTATATTCTTGATCCGTATATCACGATTCAGAGCAGTGCAACTTCACCGGCAATGGGCTTAGCATTAGTTATTGTGTTTATCGGCGGTCTATGCCTGTTGATCCCATCCCTTATTCTGGTCTTCAGACTCTTCCTGTTTGATGCGGATTATGTAAAAGGGAAAAAATAAAGCTGATTAATCCATTACGGCATGTTTGAGGTTTCCCTACAAGCCTATATATAAAGGAGGTGTGATCTGTGAAGAGGAAATCCAGTTTGATTTCTCAACAAATGTCTTCACAAAGGAAAAACATGGCTCTCCTCGCAATCATTTCGCTCGGGCTTGGTATAGCTATTGTGAGTCAGGCTGGACTGCTTGCTGAAGCAGTCCAACGGATTTTTGTGGAGAGAGCTTCATTTTCATCGGTTATCCTGTTGCTCGGTATACTTCTGGCTATTATGGCTGTACGCACACTATTGTCTTATGGAAACGGTATTGTTGGCTTGCATATGGCAGCTGCTGCCAAGACAAATATGCGCGCAGCCGTGCTGCAAAACTTGACCCATGCTTCCATGCCTTCAACCCTTAGTGGACAGACGGGAGGGAAGGTCAGTATTGCTCTGGATGCTGTGGATGAGGCTGATAGTTATTTCAGTCAATACATGCCGCGTATGATGGAAGCTGCTATCATCCCGGTTCTGATTTTGGTCGTTACATTTATCCAACATGCCAACACGGGGTTCATTCTATTGTTTACTGCTCCGTTCATCCCGCTGTTCATGATTTTGGTAGGGCTGAAAACGAAGAACAAATCCGAAGAAAAATATGCGCAACTGGCTGAGTTTTCAGGGACGTTTCTGGACTCTCTTCAAGGACTGGTGACATTGAAAATATTTGGACGGGCTCACCGTCAGCAACAGGAGATTGAACGCAGTAGCTTGGGTTATCGTGATGCCACGATGGGTATTTTGAAGATTGCGTTTACGAATACATTCATGCTGGAATCAATCGTGATGCTAAGCATTGGTATTGTGGCTCTCGAACTGGCCATCCAGTTGCTTGTTTTCAAAGCTATGACGTTCCACACTGCCTTTTTCGTTTTGCTGCTCGTTCCCGAGTTTTACAACCTGTTAAAGAATACGGGAACAGCCTTTCACAGCGGCCGGACAAGTATGGGTGCGGTTCGTAAGGTGGAACAGATGCTTGAGGAAACGGCAGGGGAGAGCAGGGACGCTAATGGCATTGAAGGAGCATTAACAACCGATGGAATCGACGAGATCGACAGCATAGATAAGGTCGGGGATAGGACCGACAGAATAAGCAAACTGGAACTTGCCCATTCTGGAGACCTTTTAATACCACCGTCTATCGTAATTGACCAACTTCGGTTTCAGTATGCTCCAGATTCTTTCGAGCTTAAGACGGGGCGGATCCAGCTTAGTCCAGGAGAACACATTGCCATTGTTGGCAAAAGCGGTTCCGGCAAAACGACTTTGCTACATCTCATTGCCGGTCTGCTGAAACCAGAATCGGGTACGCTTCTGGTGAATGGAAGTCCACTCTCGCAATACGATGAAACCGAATGGTTCGAACATGTTAGCTACATTACACAGCATCCGTATATTTTTGCAGGCACATTTTCTGAAAATATTGCGATTGGTGCTGGTGGAAACATCTCCAGAGCTGAAATTGAGCGGGCGGGGGAGGAAGCCGGACTCGCTGCGCTTACAGCCCAATTAGAGCATGGATTTGATACCTTTGTTGGTGAAGGAGGCCGGGGACTGTCTGGTGGGGAAAAGCAGCGGCTTGCCTTAGCACGCGCTTTTTTGAAGCGTCCTGCTATCATTTTGTTTGATGAACCCACAGTTGGACTGGATTTGCACACCGAGCGGGTACTGCAACGCTCCATAGCCAAACTGGCAAAAACGGCTACGATGATTACGGTGGCTCACCGATTATATACGATTCAACAAGCCGACAAGATTTTGTTTATGGACAATGGAGTGTTGGTGGACTCGGGACGACATGACGAGCTTCTGGAGCGCCTGCCTCAGTATGCCGAGATGATTGATGTAGAGCGGAAAGGGGGGATATCCTCATGAATGAACTGGCTGTTCTGTCAAAGGCGATGATTCAGGAGCGCAAGGATATCATTCTTTCGATTTTGGGTGGATTTATTGCCGGCATAGCCGGTGTGGCACTCTTTTCTGCGAGCGGGTATCTGATTTCGCAAACGGTATTTGCGCCACCGCTTTATACTTTAATTGTACTCACCTCCATGGTCAAACTGCTGGGTCTGCTTCGGGCGGCGAGTCGTTATGGAGAACGCTTGTATTCTCACCGGGCGACTTTCTCCATGCTTAGCCGTTTACGTACATCCTTTTTCGCCAAGCTTATTCCTTTAACGCCTGGTATATTGAACAAAAATCGAAGCGGGGATCTGCTTGCGCGGATCGTTGGGGATGTGGAAAGTTTGCAAAATTATTTTTTGCGAGTCGCTTATCCTCCGATCATGGTCGTCATGGTATTTTTGGCTACGGTGCTGTTTACTTCTACCTTTTCGATCTGGATTGCCGTTTTGTTTGTAATAGGTATGCTGGTAACGGCATTCGTTGTACCGGGAATTGTGTTACTCGGGCAGCGGAGAACACATGGACGCGTTCGTGAGCAGAGGGCGCAGCTGTCCACGGAAGTTACCGAAGTGTTGTACGGTTTCCGGGATTTGAAAGTATATGGTCAATTGGCACAGCGGGAGGAGCAGCTTCAGCATGCTTCCGCTGTATTGGCAACTGAACAGCAACGAGCAGCCGGGCACTTGCTGCGCGGGCAATCGATGCACACTTTTGTTACATTTCTCGTTTCCTGGGGAGTGCTGACGCTCGGCGCCTATTTAATTATGGAAGGAGCGCTTGCAGGCGTATTTCTTGCCATGTTGGTTATGGCATCACAAACCGTATTTGAAGAAGCGGCGGCTATGGCCACATTACCCGCGTATAAAGAGGATAGCGAACACGCAGCCAAACGACTGACGGAAACAGTTCAGACTTTTGATGAGCAGTCTTCGCAACCAAGTGGCACATTGCCTGTTAATCATGCTGTTACGATGGAACTATCCAATGTTACATTTCAATATGAAGGGGAGTGGAGACCGGCACTCAGGGATATGTCCCTGCACATTTCACCTGGCTCCAAAACGGCAATAGTCGGGCCGAGTGGGTCAGGAAAATCAACAAATATCGAATTGCTGCTCAAACTGCGAACACCAACGGCTGGCGAGATACGATTAAACGGTATTTCGGTGAAGGAACTGGACGAGACGAGCATTTGGCAAACGGCTAATGTGGTATTTCAGCAAAGTCATTTCTTCCGGGGAACGATTCGGGACAACCTGCTGCTGAATGGAGAAGAACACGCTGACGAACAATTGTTGGATGTGCTAGCTAAAATGCAGCTGCCCGATACATCGTTGACCGATATGGTGTATGAAAAAGGGGAGAATCTGTCAGACGGCGAGAAGCAGAGGTTGGCTATGGCGCGAGCGATGCTCCGCAAAGGACGGGTATGGCTTCTGGACGAACCAACTTCATCGCTGGATTATGTGACAGAGCATCACGTATTGAAGCATCTCTACGCACAGGCGGCTAATGATACGCTTCTCCTGATTTGTCATCGGCTAACCGGATTAGAAGAGATGGACCAGATTGTGGTCATGGACCAAGGCAGGGTAGTCGAAACGGGGTCCTATTCGGAGTTGATGGGGCAAAAAGGCTATTTTTATGAGATGAAACAAATCGAACAGCAAATGATCGGAGAAGTTGAAGTGTAAATATAGACCAAACACATCAACTTGTTGCAAATGCCACTTCTCAGATTCCGATGGTTTATACACGATTGATTCAAAAAATGGTTAAGATAAAAACTAAAGGTTGATCTTGTTTGGTATTATCCCCTTCAAGTAGACACTCGAAAAAACCTGCATGTTATCATGGAGGTTCGAGTGACACTTGGAGGGGATATTTTTATGGCGAAAAAAGGACAAACATTCCAACGGAAAAGGGCCACACAAGCTCCTTGCGAAGCTCGATTTAGATTGTAATGATCTTTATTGCTGTCACATTTTGGGTCGAGCTCTTCGTTGTATAGAGTGAAAGGGGGGAGACAGCTTGAATGATACGGAGTTAAATCAGATCATTGCAGATGTGTTGGATGGGAACACAGAACAATTCGAGAAAATCATGGAGATTTATCAAAAACCGATTTTTCTCTACTGTTATCACATGCTGGGCAATTATGCCGAAGCCGAGGAGAACGCACAGGAGGTATTTTTGAAGACCTTCCGCACCTTGAAAAAATATACCCAATATCAGATCGATTTTGGCGCCTGGATATACAAGATTGCCTACCATCAATGTATAGACATCATCCGTAAGCGAAAGTTGGTTAAATATTTGCCTTTCTTTTACCAGGATGATAAAGAAAATAATGAAGTCGATTTGCATATTGAAGCCAACTATTTTGATGAATCCGTACATCAGGCCATGGCAAAATTATCGGCGGAAGAGCGTAATTTGTTAATCTTACGTTGTGTCGAGGATAAAAGCTATCAGGAGATCGGATTGATTCTCGGTAAAAACAGCGCCAGCCTTCGTAAAAGGTACGAACGTACATCTGCAAAATTTCGAAAGTATTATGCTCAAGTGAAGGGAGTGGGAGTGTATGAATATGGACAGGGATCGGGATTTGAAAAAACTGTTTGATGACGCGAGCATTCCTGACGCCGACTTGACAGGAAAAGTAATGAGAATAATACATGCTAAGCCAAAAGAAAAGGAGAGGTTTTTTATGAAATATAAAGTTGTTCTGACTGCGTGTGTAGGGATGATGTTAATGGCCTCCACGGGTTATGCGGCAGTTCAATATCATTCTTTGACCAATAAGGATGGCAAAGTCGTATATGAAACGAAATCTACGAAAGATTACGAAAAAACAGAATCGAAAGATGAGGCAGCGCGGTTCAAGGCATTTTTTGAACTGAAGGAAAAGGTGCTAAAGAACGGGGAAGCTGGGCTGTTCTATTTGGTTGCCAATAACCCGAATCATCAAACAGATCTTGGAACAAAGTTGACTATCTTCCACGATTCATCTCAATTGCGTGATAAGATTACGGATCAATCCATTAAGATCGCAGACAACATCAATGGAATTTATACATTCCAGAAGGCGGACGTAATCTTTAAAAATGCTCAGGAAGTGAATCCTCCTTCTTCGGAAGAAAAAAAGAAAATGGCAGAAAAACTGAGAAAGCAGGCGGAAGAATCCAATCAGGGATATGCCATGATGCCGGTTGAAATGACAGATCAGTTTTTCCTTCTCTTTGCTACGTATAAAAATGGCGAAGATGAAATCGGGGTTGATATCACTAATCTGAGTGGAAAGAGCGACCCTACAATGTATATTGACGAAAAGGTTGAATTTAAGCAGGAGAAGATTCAAGTGAAGGGAGTAGAAATGCTGCATACAGAATTTGCTCCTTCGCAGACGCACGAGCTGAAATGGGTATACGAGAGCCCAGACAAAAAGGTGAAATACGCCTATACTTTACGTGGTGACATAAATAAAGTAAGCAAAGAAACCCTAATGAAACTTGCCCAAGGCTATTTGGAATAATAAATACAACAACAACGGGAATCTCTCCAATCCAATTGGGGAGATTCTCCTCTAGTAAGTCATAGTCCTTCTCCATTTTTTATCATAATCGTTTCTAAGCACCGATTTTAATTCCTTGGAACAATGCAAAAGAACCGCCGCTGTTCGCATCATTAGCGACAGGGCCGTTCTTTTGTTTTCATAGGTTAGCTGTAAATTGCTATTCTTGCCAAACACTCATAGGGTCCCATGGCTTGATCTGATTGTCATATTTTCCAGCCAAAAAAACTTTCATGTCTTCCAGCTTAGCAGGCACCTCGTTCCAAACTGGAAGGGGTGGCAACCCTCGTTTGCTTTTCAATAGGATATCCACTGTAACATACAAGCGTTCTGGCTGAATCCAATGAAGGAAGCGGGAAATATCCATTTGCTTGGTCAGGGACAAGGAATCGATTTCATCATTGTAATGCTTGTTGAACTCGCTGATCAGGTTCAAGAGGTAGTCTCTCTGTTCCTTCACGAAATCCAAGCCGCAAATGGCGCCATGCCCTGGAACAACGATTTCGGGTTTAATTTCATCAATAATGCGATCAAGCACTTTAACCCAATTGAGGGTTCCCTCTTCGCTGTATGCCGTACAACCATTAAACACGACATCGCCAGCGAACAGCACTTTTTCTTTTGGCATCCACAACAGTAAGTCACTATCAGAATGGGCTGGAGCTACGTTGTGAATCATAACTTCTGTATCGCCAAGACGGATGTTGATATCGTCCTTTATCTCAATACTCGGGAGCACCCATTCTACGCCTTCCAGGTCGAATCCTTCAAATTCCGCTGCAAAAAACCGCTCACCCGGAGTCGATTCCGGAGAATTCTTTCCTCTTCTGATGACGCTGTCCATCCAAGCGATATTTTCGGTGAGACGCTCTCTGGAGGCTTCCTTGTGCATAATAATACAAGCATCTTCAAACACTTTGTTTCCCCAGGCGTGGTCGCTGTTATAGTGCGAGTTCACCACATATGCGGGAGAGCCGCCGTTGCTTACTTCCATAAAAACCTCCCGCATTTCCCGCGCATGGAACAAATCGAAGAACGTGTCATACACCAACCCATCACCCTTGTTGATGAACCCGGCATTGGCCCAACTGATCCCACGATACGGCGAAATACCAGCAAAGACGCCATCTGCGACTTCAAAAAATTTAACGCGAGGTTTTTGGATAATACGTCCATACTTCATAAAAATTCTCCTTTACGTATATGTTTTTAGGATAAGGCATACTGACTAAGTCATTATTATAGAGAATGAAAAGAATATATGCAAGCGAGTACTTGCTTGCATATATTCTTTTCGATATGATAGTAAAAGAGCATGCTCACGCAAGTGGTACCTGACTGCAAAACTTGTAGTAGAATAGGATTAACATATGCAAAAGGAGAACTACAATGCAAACTTCAGACAGAATCATTGAAGCCGCGACACGTCTCATCAAAAAGAATGGCTATCGGGGTGTAAGCACCAAAGCCATTGCAACGGAAGCTAAAGTAAATGAATCTACGATTTTCCGGCAATTCGGAAGCAAGCAAGGGATATTGGAAGCCATCATTCAAAGACATTCGGATATTCCGCAATTTGAGAAGCTGTTAAAAGAGGAAGCGACCGATAATCCGGAAGTCGATCTGCTGAATGTAAGTCAGCAGTACCGTTTATTTTTCCATAAAAATGCGGACATCATTTTGATTGGCATCCGCGACAAAGGAATGCTTCCCGAATTAGACAGAGTGCTGGCCGATCCGCCGGCGAAACTTCACTCCTTGCTGGTTGAATATTTTGAACGCTTGCAGAAGAAAAAAGTTATCGCCAGGCAGGATGAGCGTCTTGTCGCAATGTCTTTTCTCTCGATGTGTTACGGATTTCAGATGAGCGAGCTGATTCATCGGCAATATCAATCCCAATTCGTTACCGAGGAAGAGTTCTACAAGCATAGTGTCTCATTGTTTGTTAAAGGAATTTTGGTCTAGTCATAAGCATTATTGATTTATATATTGAGAACTCTAAACTTACGCTGGAGGATGACTTTTGTTCATGAATGTAGTTTTTATTAATGGAAAATAAAATACGTGGATGCATTATATAAAAACAGACTCATTAAATTAAGCCCATTTTTTTCTAGGGCTTTTTTTGTTTGGGACCTCAGGATTGTATTTGGTCTATACTCAAACTTTCGTGTCAGAGTTATTGTACGAGCTTTAATGCAAGACAATCATGCCTATTGTATTCGAATTATCCGAGGCTGTACTTACTTAATATCTTATAAGAAATTCTTGAAATTACAGAAATTTATCCAATAACGAGATGCTATTATACAAATACAAATAAAGACGAGGTGATGATATGCAAGCAAAATTGGCAGCGGACGCCATTCCCCTCCCCAAAAAGCGGAACTCATGGATAAGGACGATAAAAAAGTATAAAGTGATGTACGCTCTCTTGTTCCCGGCATTAGTTTACTTTGCCGTATTCAAATACATTCCTATGGCGGGAATCATTATTGCCTTTAAAAACTATAACCTAGCTTTGGGACTATGGGATAGCCCATGGGTGGGATTTAGAAATTTCACAGATTTTATGAACGGCGTTTATTTCTGGGACATCATGAGAAATACGATTATCATATCCCTGTATAAGCTGTTGTTCGGTTTCTCAGCTCCTATCATACTTGCTTTGCTGCTCAATGAAGTTTATACCCAATGGTTTAAGAAAATCGTACAAACGATCACTTATTTACCCCACTTTCTATCATGGGTCATTGTTTATGGAATGATGGTGGCATTACTAGCCCCAGGGGATGGTCTTTTTAACATGATTTTGAAGGAAACTGGAGTTGAACCCATCTCATTCCTAACGGAACCTGCCTGGGGCAGACTGCTGATCATCTTATCTGAAATATGGAAGGATATTGGATGGGGAGCGATATTGTACCTTGCAGCATTAGCAGGAATCGATCCAAGCTTATATGAAGCGGCTAAAATTGATGGCGCTTCCAAGTGGAGACAGCTATGGCATGTAACACTTCCCGGCATTCGAGGCGTTATGATTCTGATGCTGATCCTTAAATTAAGCCATATTCTGGATGCTGGTTTTGACCAAATATTCATGTTTGCCAACAGCTTTAATCAGGAGAAGATCGACATTATCGACACATGGGTATACCGTGAAGGGCTCGAGCGACTTAAGATTGGCTTGGCTACTGCTGTGGGATTATTTAAAGCGGTCATCGGATTTGTTTTAGTGTTGGCAGCGAATAAGCTCGCCAAAAAATTCGATGGGCAAATTTGGTGAGGTGGTTATCAAAATGATCAATTTGACAATCGGAGAAAAGGTCTGGCAAGCATTCGTTTATTTTATTCTTATTTTGCTAGCTCTACTTTGCTTACTACCCTTTCTATATGTGGTTGCTGTTTCAGTAACGCCAGAATCGGAAGTGCTAAGAAGAGGAATTGTTATTATACCAGAAACCTTTACCTTTCTAGCCTATAAAGAAGTATTTATTTCTCATGGTATTGGGCAGGCGTATAAAATTACATTGTTTCGAACGATTGTGGGCACTGCTCTCAATGTGTTCTTTACGGTAATCGCGGCATATCCGTTATCCAAAAAATATTTGCCGGGTCGCAGCCCATTTTTACTATTCATTGTCTTTACGATGATGTTTGGGGGAGGATTAATTCCGACTTATTTACTAGTCCGCTCTCTGGGATTGCTAAACAGCCCGTGGGTATTGATTATTCCAAATCTCATTAGTGCATTTAATCTGGTGATCATTAAAGGCTTTTTCGAGCAATTGCCTGCTGAAATCGAGGAATCAGCGAGGGTAGACGGTGCAAGTGAACTTCAGTCGTTATGG
Source organism: Paenibacillus sp. FSL H3-0329 (assembly GCF_037963285.1). Taxonomy (NCBI): domain Bacteria; kingdom Bacillati; phylum Bacillota; class Bacilli; order Caryophanales; family Paenibacillaceae; genus Paenibacillus; species Paenibacillus sp. FSL H3-0329. The sequence continues at coordinate 3,597,525 of NZ_CP150150.1, forward strand.
CGGATCATTTTACCTCTGTCCTTGCCCGTCCTATCCACAATTTCTTTATTTTACGCAGTCGGGCATTGGAACAGTTACTTCGATGCTATTGTTTATATCAATGATTCCAACTTAATGCCGCTTCAAGTGATCTTGCGCAACATCCTGCTTAATGTCGCAACACAAAGTGCTGATTCGCTTGCCAATACCGGAGCTGTTAGTACGTTCGCTATACAAATGGCAGCAGTTGTCGTGACTACAGTTCCGATTTTGATCGTTTACCCATTTATGCAAAAGCATTTTACCAAAGGTGTGCTCTTGGGATCGGTTAAAGGTTAAAAAGATATTCCAACCTGAGTTGTTACGGGGAAACCGTGATAATATAGAAGCAAAGGAGAGGTCATTATGCAACGTAAAGCGATTACATTTGCTATTCTGACAGCAATGGTCGGTGTGGGAACAGTATTGTCAGGCTGTGGGGAACAAAAAGAGGTTACATCGACAGCTTCGGGCAATTCACAAGGCCAGTCTAGTCCCTTTGAAACCAAATTGAAAATTTCGATGTTTAACCAAGGAACTTTCAATGCTGCTGCTCCGATTCCTCCCCGTGAAGAAGATATCCAACGCCAAATGTTGGAGAAAGCAGTAAATATCGACTTGGAAATGCTGATTCCTCAATCAGGGCAAGCAACGACTAAATTAAATACGCTCATTGCTGGCGGAGATATTCCAGATTTGATCTTCTTAAAGAGCCGGGCTGATCTTGCACAATATTATGACCAGGGCGTTCTTGCGGATTTGACACCGTATCTGGATCAATTTCCTGAATTGCAGAAACGTTTTAGCAACGACTCCTGGGAGGCGATGTCCTATCAGGGAAAAACCATTGGGGTTCCAGGTTATGATAACGTAAACGGTATTAGCCGAAGCTTCTTTATCCGTAATGATTGGCTGAAAAAGCTGAATATGGAAGTGCCAACAACACCTGACGAGCTATTTGAAGTTATGAAAGCCTTTACTGAGAAAGACCCTGACGGCAATGGCAAAAATGATACGTACGGATTCATAGGCGGAATGAATAAAGAAGGTAATCTGCAAACCTACGGCTTCGATAGTTTGATGTGGATGTTTGGTGTCAATCCTCCCTCAGCCATTGATGTGAAAGACAATGAACCAGTGTTCCTGTTTACCGACCCAAAAATGAAAGAAGCACTCGCTTATATCAATAAAATGATGGAAGCTAAAGTTGTAGATCCAGACTGGGTGACGATGAATACTCCCGATTTATTGGACCAAAAGTTATTTAAGGGTAAAGTTGGCTTCATGATAAGAGATGCCCGCAGGCTGGAACCAGATTATCAGCAAAAAATGAAAGAAATCAGTGGAGAGGTGCCGGAATGGATCGTCATTCCTCCAATGACAGGTCCTTATGGTGATCAAATTGTAGAGAGAAAATCGTTCCAAGGCAATTCATGGGCCATATCCAAGAAAGCGGATAAGGACAAAATCATTCGGATCTTGTCCATGCTAAATTATCTCTTTACGGACAAAGAAGCATATCCGAATTTTGCATACGGAATTAAAGGGATTCATTGGGATTCGGTAGACGGCAAGATCAAAAATAAAACCTCCGAATTATCAAAGGAAATGAAAGAAAAGTACTTATGGGTCGATCATTATAGAATGCCGCGTCGTGGTGATGATGCTGAGTACTTCAGCTTCCAGAATCCTAAGACGGCAGAAGCTTTTGAGAACAATCAGAAATACGTGGCGGCTACGTTGCCCGGGAATTTATTGACTGAAGACCCGAACGATTCATTGGCAGCTGACCGCCAACGTTACATTAATGAAAGCTTGGTCAAATTTATGACTGGCAAAGAGCCTCTTTCGAACTGGGACAATTTCCTCAATACATTGGAAACTAAGTTTGACATGCAGAAGTATAAAGACTCAGTAATCAAGCAATTTAAAGAAGCAGGCTTAATCAAGTAAATCAAGTAGAAACGGCTTCGCCGTCCTTTTAAAGGGCGGTACCGTTTCAGCGAGAAAGATAAGGAACATTTATGCGCGAAGCATATAAATTCTTATCTTTTAAACGAAGAGAGCGGCTATAATTAGCCCCTCTCTTTATTGAAATATAAGAAAGTATAAGTTTTACTTTATACTTTATCCTTCTATTTTTCGAAGAAACGCTTATCGTCCTTAAAAAGGACGCCGAAGGCGTTTCTTCTTATCATATGCTATTATTTGTTTATTACAGATTTAAAAGGAAGATGATCGATGCGAAGAAGAATCAGCTTGCCTTTAAAACTATTTTTTATCGTGTTTGCATTTGTATTAAGCTGCATAATCTTGATAAGTCAATTGTCTTATCGCTATGTCCAAAAGGAAATAAGAACCTCTGACATTTATTACACCAACCAAATACTTGATAAGATTGATCAGTATTTCACAGTTAATTTTTCCTCCTTCCAGACGATGCTGTTCTCGGTCGAGTCATCGGTGAAAGCCAACATTGACAATCCGGACGTGATTAAAAAGCAATTAAGAGAGCTCTATGAACTCAACAGTAATTACGTCAGTAATATTTATTTGATCAAAAACGATTTATCTATTCTAGGCGGAAGTACACCTACCCGAATATTTGATGAACCTTTAGCTGAAAGAGAACCATTGTTTGAGGCAGCTGACAAGAACAGAAGGATTACATTTGTCAGTGATCCTTACAAATCTAAATATTCCGGCTGGACAGTTACGATGGTCCGATATCTGAACAGTGCTCCGTTTCCTATGGCCATTGCGGTAGACTTAGATCTAAATGCCATTGAAGAAACCTTGTTCAAGATTAATAAAAAAGAACAAATGAATTTGGCTCTAATCACCGCATCGGGAAAAATCATTGCCGGGTTTTCGGAAAATAAAGGACCCCTGAATGTTCAAGATCATACTTTTTCAGTCGGTGAAACGTCAGCGGAACAAATTCTGGATACTACAGAAACAAACCTTCAACTGCACACCAAGGAGGGGATTCAGGTCTCCCTTCTGAAAAAACCGACTGAAAAATTTAACTGGACCATCATCTCAATCAACGATGAATCACGCCTAAAAGCTGCTTTATCCAGATTGGAAACCTATTATATAGAGCTTCTAGCTGCAGGTTTTCTCTTAAGTCTGTTCGTTTCCTTCTTTATTGCCAAATATATAAGGACTCCGCTCTATGCACTCAAAACAAAAATGAAGCGGGTGGAGCAAGGCTCCCTCACAACTACAATATCGATTAACCGAAACGATGAGTTTGGAGATCTTTCCCGAGCATTCGATCGTATGCTGCAGCAAATTGTGGAACTGATTCGGGGAGCAGAGCTTCATAATGAACTTGAACGCAAGCTGGAAATTCAAGTACTGCAGTCTCAAATAAACCCTCATTTTCTGTATAACACGCTTGGTTCTATCAGCAATGTCATACGACTCGGACAAATAGAGAAAGTAGATGTGGTGATTGAGTCTCTTATTTCAATATTGGAATATGGGATAGCCGACGCTTCGGAGAAGGTATCACTGCGTCAGGAATTGCAAAATGTATCGGACTATATCGCGATCCAGAACATCCGCTATAACAGAAACTTCCACTTAATCGAAAATATCGAAGCAGGGCTAATAGATTTTCCGGTTTTTAGAATGCTGCTGCAGCCCCTTGTGGAGAATAGTATCTTCCATGGTTATAACGGTGGGGGGATCGAAGGCCCTATTACTATTCATGCGTACAGGGAGGGCGGCAATGTCATCATAGAAGTAGTTGATCAGGGCGAGGGAATTCCAACTGATAAAATAAAGCATATTTTAATTTCAGAACCGGGGGATGTGGAATTGAAAAGAAAAAGAATCGGGTTAAACAATATTCATGACCGAATCAGACTTCACTACGGAGAACAATTCGGGCTCCAAATCATAAGCATACCTAAGGAAATAACCCGGGTTCGCGCCTTATTCCCAGCAGGCTTGTTTAAAGGAGATGCATGATGATGAGAGACTACACCTGCTTCATTGTTGACGATGAAGATCTAATCATTCAGAGATTGGAATTGTTTTTTCACGAGCTCTCCCTTAGGGATAGGCGATTTCATTTAGTGGGAAAAGCGAATAATGGGCTGAAGGGGTTAGAGGAGATCGTAAAGCTTAAGCCGGATATCGTAATATCTGATATCGTCATGCCGCGTATGGATGGGATTTCCATGATTGAGCAGCTAAAGCCAAAGCTTCCCCATACCCAATTCATTCTTTTGACCGCTTATTCATCCTTTGAATACGCCCAGAGAGCTATTCAAGCCAACGTATTGGAGTACATTGTTAAGGTTCCGCTCAGAGATGCGGATTTGGATCGGGCTTTAGATAAGGCAGCCGGGATTTTAAATGAAGTTAAGAAAAAAGAAGCGGAATTTCAATCTTTAAACGTATCCGTGCTTGAAAATAAATATAGAGTCCGCAAGCAATTTTTTAACGAGCTTATCAGAGGCGAAATTCCTTCTCATCGGGCATCGGATTTTGCCAATCGTATGCAGTTCCATTTCTTTCAAGCCAACTATCGCTGCTTCATTGTCGAAATGAATATGTATGAAAGTTTCCGAAACGATTATTCAGCGTCTGATCAGAACATCTTGCGGTATGCGATTACAAATATAATCGAAGAAACGGTGATGAATGGTGGCAGTGGTGTAGCTGCGGATCTATCCGATAATCGTTTTATTGGCTTTCTTTCCTGGGAAAATAATCGCAGTGATCTGGAAACGGAATATGATTGCCAGACATTGGGGGGGCAGATCGTCTCCCACTTGCATCAATATTTGAATCAAAGGGTTTCCGTCGCTTTTGGAGGTCAGCACCGAGGCTGGGAATCCATCAAACAAGCTTACACGGAAGCACAAAATGTGAGTGATGATTTCTATTATCATACAGAGAAAGTTGTAAAAACACCTATGCATCGGTTCCAGTACCAGAATGACAGGAAAGAAGAAGTTCAACAGAAATTGGCTGATTTTCTTGCTGGGGTGAAAAGAAAGGTTTCCAAGGAAGAGCTGGAGAAAGCATTTGCTGATCTGAACCAATTTGTTACGGACCATAAAATCCATAAGTCCATCATGGCGCCTATGCTACGAGACTTGTACAGAGACATTATTGTGAAGTTTAAATCGGGGAACAAGTTGGCCACGGAAGTAGCAGAGTTTCCCATAGAATTTTTAGCTTTTCGGGAGCAGCTTGCCTATATTGGCGACTTTACCTTCGAATATGTACACGCTGGCCAACTTTTACATCGTATAGAAATCATGAGTGCTATGCGGTTTATAGAGAAAAACCTGAAACAGCGATTAACGCTCGAGGCGATTGCCGAGGAAGTGAATTTAGCTCCATCGTATTTTAGCAGCTTATTCAAAAAAACAATGAACGAGGGCGTTATCAGCTACATCAATCGTAAAAAAATCCAATTAGCTCTCGAGCTGTTAAATGTTCAGGATTATTCTATATTGGAATTGTGCGAGGAAGTAGGAATTGTGAATGAAGGTTATTTTTGCAAATTATTTAAAGAATATACGGGTGATACTCCTAAGCAATATCGGATAAAAATGACACGGTATGAATCCAATTAAGGTTGCAAAAAATGTGTGATTTTTTCGCGAAATCATGTAAAAAAAAAGGGAGCAAAAGGATTACCATGATAGAAGGATCTAATCATGGAGGTTATCAAAATGGAGCTTATTAAAGCAGATGTAACCGTCGTCGGCGGAGGTATTGCTGGGATATGCGCTGCCATTGCTGCCGCACGCCAAGGGCTGCAAGTGTCACTTATTAATGATCGACCGGTTCTTGGGGGAAATGCGAGCAGCGAGGTCAGGGTTCATATCAACGGGTCGGCATATCTCGGAAACAGTCCATCCTATTATGCACGCGAAGGAGGGTTGGTGGAAGAACTCAAGTTGAAGATTTTCCACTATAATCCGTTATACAACAAGAAGCTGATGCTTTCGCTTTCGGATACGGTCTTGTTGGATATGGTCTATGCTGAGCCTAACATTTCTCTATTTCTGAATACATGCGTGCATGAAACGGGCATGGAGAACGGCAGAATTAAATGGGTGGAGGGCCTTCAATTGGCTTCCGAAAGGAAATTTCGTTTTGAAAGCCGAACCTATATCGATTGCTCCGGAGATGGAGTTGTCGGATATCAGGCAGGTGCTCTCTTCCGATGGGGGAGAGAAGCGAAACATGAATACAAGGAAGAATTGGCTCCTGAAGTGGCGGACCATTACACCATGGGCGATACGATCCTGTTTCAAGCCCGTGACGTAGGATATTCCGTTCCATACAAAAGACCTGGCTTTGCGTATGATATTACGAAGTTGGCCTTTTTCGATAGTATCAGAAAAGGCTTGAACCATCGGGCTTTTCCAAGAAAAATCAACGGGCTTGGCGGATTGTGGTGGCTGGAATACGGCGGACATATGGATATTATCAAAAATAATGAAGACATCGCGTTGGAACTGCGGAAATTGGTGTACGGGATTTGGGATTATCTCAAAAATAGCGGTGAATTTGATGATGTAGACAATCTCATCTTGGATTATGTATGCCCGATCCCGGGAAAGCGGGAGTCGAGGAGGTTTATTGGGGATCATATGTTGTCTCAGAACGATCTCACAGCAAAGCCGCATTTCGAAGATGCTGTATCCGTCGGTGGATGGTATATGGATTTACATGCTAATAAGGGCATCTACGATGAGGGGCCGGCTACAGCTTGGAATTTCGTGCCCGGATTGTACAATATCCCTTTCCGCAGTTTATATTCACGAAATATTCCTAATCTCTTGTTCGCTGGTCGCAATATAAGTGCTACCCATGTGGCTTTCGGATCTACAAGGGTTATGGCAACCTGCGGTTGTATGGGGCAGGCGGTTGGAACAGCTGCTTCTTTGTGCTCGAAATATGAGGTAGACCCCGCGGCCATAGTCGAAGCTCATATGGGGGAGCTGCAGGCGCTACTGCTTCGAGACGGGCAAACCATTGTAGGCCTTCAAGAAGAATTGGATCCTTACTTCGCTGACGGATTAACTATTCGTGCCTCGTCTCAGCGCAGTTATGACAATCTTCATCCAACCGAAGAGATTTCCTTGGAGAAAGGGTTATGTTTGGTCTTGCCGATTCAGACATCCGTGGCTGAAAGCGTACGGATCAAAATTAAAAATAGGTCCAAGCATTCGGAAACTCTACATGTGAAGCTGTTTGGCGGGGAACGGAAGGAAAATTACATTCCAACCAGCGAGTTGAGAGACTACCACTTGGTTATTACAGCCGGTCATGACGACTGGATTACGCTAGACTTGGACTGCAAGAAACCGGATGACGACAAAATCTACATCATATTGGAGGGCACGGCGAGCCTTGCCATATACGGTAATGAAGAGAAATTGACAGGTGCGGTCAGCTTCCATTATAGGCCGGAAGAGCCGTCCAGGCTGAAGAAATTCAATAAGAGCATTTGCTTTAAGGACCTGATGCCAGCTCAGAATATGTATAGTCCTGAGAATGTTGTCAATGGCTACTCCAGACCTTATGGCCAACCGAACGGCTGGATTTCTGAACATTCGAAAGGACAGGAATGGTTGGAATTCTGTTTTACAAGCCCCAAAAATCTGGACGAAATCCATCTTGTTTTTAATTCACAGCTGGATTTGGAGCATTTCAACGATCCGATCGAGTCCCTTATTCAAGATTATGATATGACCTTGACCTTAGAAGACGGAACCGATAGGACAATCATAACTCGTGGGAATTATCTCACCTTGAATAAACATAAGGTGGATGAGAAACGTGTATCCCGAATCCGGATTAATTTCTGCGCAACTTATGGTTCGCCTTATTTCGAAGTGTTTGCTGTAAAATTGTTTGCTCCTAAAATCGATAAATGAGGTCAGGTGAAGTCACGATGAAGGAATTATTCCCTCGTAAAGGGCTCCCCAATATAATTCAAAAATTGGAAAATGGGGATACCGTAACAATCGTCTATTTCGGCGGCAGTAATACACGTTCTGAAGGCTACAGGGTCATGACGGCGGATTGGCTTCGTAAGCAATATCCTAAGGCGGATATCCGCTCTGTGAATGCAGGCATTGATGGGACAGGATCGGATTTGGGCTGTGCCCGTTTGGAGACAGATGTACTGCGTCATCGGCCTGATCTAGTATTTGTTGAATTTGTCGGTAACGATGGCGGAGATCCCGAATCCAAGGCGCGTATCGAAGGGATTGTCCGTCAGATCCGCAAGCGGAACCGGTTTACTGATATCCTGTTCGTTTATACGCTGAAGGAGCGGGATGTGGCCTTATTTCAGTCTGGGGAATACCAGAAGGGGGCTATAATGCAAGAGGAAGTGGCCGACTATTACGGCATTCCTTCGATTCATCTAGGCGTAGAGGTCAGTCACTTGGTGTCGGAGGGAAAACTCGTTTTTACCTCAAGGGAAGACGTGTCCATTTCCGGAGCCGTTGTTTTTACGCATGATTCGATCCATCCGACTATTCCCGAAGGACACCAGATTTACACGGATACGATCACCCGGTCATTTGAGAAAATTAGAGAACTTCAAGATCATCCGGGAAGGTCAGTACATCACTTACCTCAGAATCCGTTGGTTCCGGCTAATCCTTGGGAGTATGCGACCATGCTGTCACTGGATATTCTTACCGATTTTTCCGCAGGATGGTCTTACATGACTCCGGATGATTGTGCTTTAGTGCGCGAGTACAATTGGTTGTTCCCCGGCCTATGGCGAGCAGTCGATCCTGGAGAGGCTATCACGGTGCAGTTCGAGGGAACCCATATCGGGTTATTCGATATCGGGGGGCCTGATTCTGGCAGATTGAAGGTGTCGGTGGATGGTGGAGAACCCTTTATTGTCGATCGATTCACACTACACAACGATCATAATCGTAATCAGTATGTATTCTTGCCAGAGCTCCCGAATGGGAAACATACAGTTCGCTTCGAAGTCGATACCGAAAAGACAGACAAAGCGGCTGTGTTTGAGGCATGCGGCAATGAACGAAGTATTGAGCATGTTCGGCAGCATCCAGATTGGTATGATCAAACGGTGATCCAGCTTGGGAAGTTGTTATTGGTGCAGCCGCCATTATAATTAATCTAAAGGTTTTATCCAATTGAAAGACCTATTTTATACTGACTGCAGTTGAGCGGCCAGTTATGATGTAGGTCTCTTTTTTAAAGGAAGACAAAGTCGTTTCTTCTTGCTTAAAATCTTATAAGAAATTCTTGAAATCAAAGAAATTTCACAGTTCTGTGACATGCTATGATAAAAACGACGGAGCGGGATTAGCCAGAAGGATACGGCTGATCGCTTCTTTATGATCTTCGAACAAAGGAGGGTTTTATTATTTTGAAAGCGTTATCAACTTAAGGGAGGCTGTGAGTTGTATGATAAAAAGGAAGCTGTTTTTCTTAATCGTTTTCATCGTGACGATATTAGTTCCTTTCAGCCTAGACGGAATAAGGACCGCTTATGCAGAGACCTTACCGTATAAGACGATTATCATCGATGACGGGAGCATCACGATCAGTGATGTTGTGACACCTGATGTGGGTAACGAGAACAACGGATATTTGGCTCCGAATTGGACCACAAGTACAGGGGTGAAGGGGTATGATAACTCCAGTTCCAAATATACGAGTACAGCAGGCAGAACGATATCATGGAATCCACGATTGGAAGCGGGAACGGCGAGAATTTCGTTATACAAGCTTAACTGGGAAGATAAAGCAGATAGCAATGTAAAAATTGAAATCGTCCACAATGGAACGACGGATGTTCTTTTTATGGATTTGAGACCTTCATTTGGCGCTTCTGTGGGATGGGTTGATTTGGGAGAGTACTATTTTTCCGGAGTGGGTAACGAATTCGTTAGATTAACTCGGTCTACCAGCACAACCAGTACGATACTTACTCGTGCAGATGCGGTCAAGTTCGAAGGTAATATTCAGCAAAAAGAACCTCATAAGACGATCATCATTGATGATGGAAGCATCACGATTGATGATGTCGTCACCACTGATGTAAATAACGCAAATAACGGATTCTCCGCTCCTGATTGGACTACAAGTACGGGAGTGAAGGGATATAATAATTCCAGTTCCAAATTTACCGATGCAGTAGGAAGAAGCATCACATGGAATCCGCGATTAGAAGCAGGGACGGCGAAAATTTCATTCAACAAGCTTGATTGGGCGGACAAAGCAGACAGTAATGTTAAAATCGAAATTGTTCACAATGGGATTACGGATGTCATGTTTATGGATCTGAGACCCTCGTCGGGACCATCGGCCGGATGGGTTGATTTGGGGTCATATTATTTCAGTGGTGATGATAGCGAATTTGTCAGACTGACTCGAACACAACCTACGACCGGAAAGATCATTACGCGGGCCGATGCGGTCAAATTTGAAGGGAATATCCGGCAGCAGGCTCCCCCGTTGCCTCCGCTGCGCAGCCGTACATTGGCGAATCTCAGTTACACGGAAAAAGGCAGCATCGAGAATGACGGCTATAAAGCAACCTTCTATGAAGCAGCTTGGGATGGTGGCAAATCCATCGTTCGTGATTTGTTCTACAAGGACGCGGATACGGAGAACTGGGTACCTGTCAATAATGTATCAGAAAGACTTGAAGAACAATGGGTCTTATTGGATGGGAATGCGGGGAGTCGTACCAATTACTACGATACGATGAACAAACACTGGATTACATTCGACGAGATCGACTTCCCCGACAGCCACACGGCGATATTAACCGATTCATCACATGAAAGCGATTACGATTTACAAGTGAACTGGTCTATGTCAGGGGACAAACCTGATGTTTCCTTCGCCTTTACACCTCGCAGGGATGGCAATTATGTAATCGGTTATCAGTCCTTCACAACAGAGCAAATCTCAGGTGTCAATGAAGTGTTAAATGGTTTCAGATCACACGCCAAAATGGTAGGTTCAGTGGAATCAACAAGCTTAAGGGAACTGAGCGCTCCGATGAGTCTGGTTGAGAAGAATGACGGTTCGGGGAATCCATTGACGTATGGGGTATTTGTTCCGTCGGATGAGCTTCCGGTTGAATTTGAACCGACGGGAGGTGTTACGAAGCAAAGGCTCGGCATGAGCCTTGTCAACAACGAAGGCAGCGTGCAGCCAATCTTGTATGCTCCTCAATTAGGGACCTATTCGCAAATGAACGCAGAAAGCACTTATCAATTTCATATGGGACTAATCGCTCAAAAAAGCAATTTGTATGAGTCCTACGCGGATATTCTTCGCAAAGAGTACGGTTATTCTGCATACCGTGAGAATGTATCAGATCAGTCGCTTACTGACGCGATGTTCAATATGATCGATTTACTTAAGATAGAGCCGCAAGGAGATGACTCTGTTGATTATGTCCCGTCACCCAGCGGGTGGTGGAGCCGTGCCAAGGGCTTCATTGACATCGAAAACGAGGATAGCGTTCGAACAAGCTCGAATGCGGTTCTTTTGGGGGCTTACTATTTGACTGGGGATGACCAGCTTTACGATACGAGAGCATTGCCGTCCGTCCAGTATGGCTTATCGCGAAATGGCATAGGTTGGTCGCCGACGCAGAAGCCAGTATACGGTGTGCCGTCGTTATGGAAAATGGCAACCTTGCCGTTTGATTTTTCAAGCGTAGCCGCTGTCAATCAGATGATGGGTACTTCGGCAGGAATTGGGGCGCTAGCACAGGAAGAGTACCTCGTGCGTGATCCTGACCAGAAAGACCGCGGTCCTGTCATTCAGCCCCTGATGATGTATCGTATGACGGGAGATGCGCATTATTTACAGGCTGCCAAGGATGCAGCCGACAGCTATATCATGCAGCATATTGATACGCCTGCATCTGTTAATGTGAGTAAAAATGAGTTCATTTATTATTATAGCAAGCTGTGGATGGAGATCTTGGAGCTTTACGAGGAAACTCAGGATCCCAAATACTTGAATGCTGCTTATAAGGAAGCCAAACGGTATGCAACGATGTTCGTTGCTCGTCCGGTTCCTGAAGGTGCCGTTACGATTCCGCAGCCTGAGACGTATAATTACGCGGAGTCGTTCCATTGGCCGGAAAGTGGTAAATATCAATATCCTCGGATCAAGCTCCCAGAAGATGTAGCCGGAGGCGTACAAGCGGATAGTGAGCTTGTTTCTCCCAATGGATTGACGTTTGAAGCGGGAAGTACAACTGGCTATTATCGGATGAATGCTCAGGAAGCTCCATTCATGCTGAGATTGTCGCTCTATACAGGTGATACACTGCTGCAGGATATTGCTCATAATGCGGTTATTGGTCGGTATTCCAGTTATCCAGGTTATTACTATAAGGGCTTCGCCGTTAGCCAACTTGAACCAGAGTTTCCTCTGGAAGGCCCAAGCGGGGCTACATCTATCTATTATCACCATATACCGGGACAACTCGGGCAAACGATGGATTATTTGATCAGCGAACAATCGTTGAAATCGAATGGTAGTATTACATTCCCTACTGTATTTGAAACTAATTTTTTATGGTTCAAATATCACCTCTATGGAAATAAACCAGGTCATTTTTACGGTAATTCCGACGTTTGGCTCTGGATGCCCAAGGGGATTATTAAGACCAACCATCCTCAATTGAACTGGATAACGGGAGAGAGCGGGAATAAATTCTACATCGGGTTAAGCAACGAATCGTCAGCTGAAGTCCAGACTCCTATCGAATTGAATGCGCAAATCATTGGGTTCAACCCGGCACAAGATTATACCGTAACCATCATCCGCGACAATGGCACACCAGAGCAAACGGTTATGAGTGGCGGAATCATTCAAGCCACGGTTTCAAGCAAGGGAATAACCGCTATCATTGTAGAAGGACTCAACATTGATGTGCCGCTGCACCAGGTCAGAACTGCTGATACATCGGAGGCAAGCTATTTCTTCGATATCCACAGCCCTATAGATGCGGTTAAAGGTATGCTGATCGTCAAGCCCGACGAAACGGCCTATGATGCTTATGTGCAGGCAAAAACGACAAAACCAGCGACGATCCATTATTCCTTGGATGGCGGGGCGACGTATACGACGATTCCAGATACGATTTATCCGATGGAATGGTCGATACGGGTAAACGATTTATCCCAAACCTTCACTTATTATGTGGAATCGGACGGGAAACAGACTCGCAAGCGGACACTCTATTTGCCTGATCAGGTACAAGAAACTCCGGTTCAACCGGATTGGCAGAAGGGTTCATCGATCATTGTGGATAATACGGAGGCGGAGACAGAAGGCGTCTGGATACGGGATACAACCGCTAACGACTATTACTATGATAACTATGTGTACGCCAAATCGGCTGCCGGCACAGCGACAAGCAGAATTAAATGGCAGCCTGAGCTGCCGGAAAGTGTTACTTACAGTGTGTATTACAAGCTTCCGCAAATAACCGCTACAAGTGAAAATTGGGCAACGAATGCCTCATTTACCGTTTATTATAGTGGAGGCTCCGAGACGGTTACCGTTGATGAGACAACGGCCAATGGGACTTGGGTGCACCTGGGAGATTATCCTTTTGCAGCAGGCGATAGCGGATATGTCGAGTTAACCAATAAGGCCAACAAGTCACGGGTAGTTGCCGATGCGATGATGTGGGTCGATCCAAACAGTATGCCGCAATTGGAGTCTGTGGTGATCCTGTCGGATCGGAGTGAACTGCAAATGACTCAAACCGCACAACTAAGCGTGACCGGCTATTTGGATAACGGTCTGATTGGTGATCTATCACAGGCAAATGTGCAATATTTCGTTGATCGAACCGATCTGGCTGAAGTGGACAGTAGCGGTATGTTGACCCTTCTAAGTCTCGACGGAGAAACGGATCATATTGAGGTATGGGCCACTGTAACGATTGACGGGGTGACCTTAACAACGCCGTCTTTGACAATTGCGATCAGGGACTTAACGGTTATTGTCGACAGCACGAATACGACTGGGTTATACACGACAGAAGGATCTTGGAGCCAAAGCAATTTAGCCGGATACAAAATTGGGGTTAAGTCCCGTTACTCTACCGTGCAAGGATCATCAGCGACGTGGAAAGGCCAGTTCCCAGAGGGGAAATATACGGTCTCCATCTACAAGCTCGTCCATACGACGGCAAACGATAATTATGTCAAAGTAGAAGTGAAGCATCAGTCGGTTACCGAGGTCACGTATATTGATGCAACCGTCGGCTCCTCAGGTTGGGTTAATCTAGGAACGTTCGACTTTACTGGAGACGGCAGCGAGTATGTTCGTCTAACCAGGGTTACTCCGACAACGGTAGATCCGCCAACTCTACCTGCCGATATGATTTATACGAGGGCTGATGCAGTCAAGTTCGAACGGCATTCCGTTAGCCCGGAATTGCTTGCAAATGGGGTGCCAGGTAAACCGGCACTTTCGAATAATAGCGGTGTTGCCACAGGCATAAATGATGGCAATTACGAAGTTACGATGAATATGTGGTGGGGAAACAATGGCTCACTGTATAAGTTGTACGAGAATGGCCAATTGATCCAAACGAAGTCACTGGCCGATGTTTCGCCTGCTGCCCAGACTTCCATTATTCCTATTCAAGGAAAGCCGAATGGAACCTATGTGTATACATGTGAGTTATCGAATTTGTATGGAACGACTTCATGTGATCCACACACCGTCACCGTGACTGAGGCGAATCCCGGCAAACCTGTGTTGTCTAGTGACAACTGGGATCAAGATGGGGACTATAACATTACTGCTAATATGTGGTGGGGCACGAACGCAGCACAATATCGATTATATGAAAATGGCGAACTCATTGAAACGCAATCTTTATCTTCACAAACACCAAGTGCTCAATCGGCCATTACACAAATCTCAGGGAAAACTCCTGGCATTTATCAATATCACTGTGAGTTTATGAATGGAAGTGGAACTACGGAAAGTGATACTATACAGATTATTGTAAAATAAACCTATGAGCTGAGTGGATGAGAACGATCCATTCGGCTTTTTATTTCTAGGAATTTAGTATTGAATTATGCAAATCACTTGTAAAACGATGATGTAAGAAGACAGTACATTTTTGGAACATATGCCGGAGCATCCGATCGTATTTAATCTAATCTTTCAAAGCTCACAACTGGGTGATATTTACACGATACTGCTCATGCTAGATCAGCAGGGCGATTTCAGCCAACCGTATTATTTTGAACGTGAGATGTGCCAGATTAAAAAATATAACTATGTGCATCCTTGAAAAATCAATTACGGCTTTGATCGGCCCCTCCGGTTGCTGGAAATCAACCTTGTTGCGAACGATAAATCGAATAAATGATCAAGATCAGGATATGAGAGTGGAGGGAGGCATCCAGATTTCGGGATATTTAATCTTTAATAAAGAGATACGAGCAAATGTCGCAATGGAAATGGTTCTTATTCTCCTATAATCGAAATGAAGTCCATATAGCTGCACATCCAGTGATAATACGGTTTATAGAACCGTCGCTACCCTAAGCAAAAGTAACAAAGCCTGACGGATTCATATCCGCCAGGCTTTGTTCAATTAAGAGCCGTAAACCTCGAAATCGAATATTGAATATCCGTATACGGTCCCTCTAGCAGTACACAGCACTCTGACGTAACGTCCGCTATTTGCGGTAAATGTAATATCGTCAATAGAACCATTACCGGTCGTTGTTACGTAAGTATCCGTCCATGTTGTTGCGTCGTTAGACACCTGAACTTTGTAGCCTTTAGCGTAAGCATCTTCCCAATTCAACTTGACGCGGTTCACACTTTGGGTTGCACCCAGATCGACGTAAATCCATTCATTGTTGCTTCCTTCCATGCTCGCCCAACGGGTAGTGGAGTTGCCGTCTGTTGCCTTGGAAGCTTCAAATCCTGCACCTTCGATAGAGCTGGCTACCGCTGTCTTACCTAGCGCAAGGTTGGTGTTGTCAGGAGAAGTTGCACTTGTAGTTGCTGTTGCGGTATTGCTGTTAGCAGACAGGTTGCCTGCGGCATCGACAGCTTTCACCGTATAGCTGTAAGCTGTCGATGCGGTAAGTCCGGTATCGCTGAAGGATGTGTCTGTAGGTGCGCCTACTTCCACGCCGCCACGGAAAACCCGATAGCCTGTTACACCGACATTATCTGTGGAAGCAGTCCAACTCAGATTAATTTGGCTGCTTGAAGCTGCTGTTGCGGTCAGATTCGTTGGATCCGAGGGAGCTTGTGCATCCGCTGCACTGTAGGTAGGCTTCCACCAGTTCCCCGAGATGAACAGTAGGTTCAGCATGTTAAAGGAGTCGCTAAAGTAACTTTCCTTTTTGTTCTTCATCCAGTCCCAACCGGCATTGACCCAAGCTTGATGCGTGCTGGTAGTCGTCGCTGCGGAGATGAAAGGCGCTACGAATACCGCTGTTGCATAAGTACCGCGATTCGAACCGTTCAGTTGGTAACCATCCTTCACATTGTTCGGATTGTTGCCTGTTTTTCCTTTGATCCATACCACCATTTTATTAGCGATATCCTTACCGCGGGTATCTCCGTACAAGGCGTAATCCATTACGATCCGAAGTGGTACACGGCTTGCATTGTAGTTGTATTCATTTGTTTCAGGGAACTCTTCCAAATAGTTTGGGGGAGCCGGCTTAGGCGGGTTGCCTACCACGAAGTCCGATATCAGACCTGTGCTAGACGAATAAGCTGCTGTAAATTGGCTGTATACGTTATACAGATTGTTGATGACATTTAGCCAAGTTGAATCTCCAGTTACTTCATTGAAAGCCCGTAGATGGCTGAGCATCCAGTCGGAGGGACGGGTATTCAAGGCGCTCTTCGTATCCCAGTCACCAAGGTTCAGCCTGTTGTTAGTTGTCACATTGCTAAGCTTAATAGCGCCAATCATCTTTTTGGCTTCAGCCAAATAATTGATCGTTCCGGTCGAGCCCCATTGGCGATCAGCTAGAATAAGGGAGTAAGCGATATCGAGGTCCCCGTCTGTTGCCGAACCGAAGTGCCCTTGAGCCCCAGTACTATCTGCTACTACCCATCCCATCAGGTTCGGGTTGTTAGAGCTCTTGAACGCTCTAGCCGTTTTGAACAAACCGTCATAGATTGTTCTGGAATTCGTATCGTAACCGGCCATAAGCACGGTAATGACCATACCGTATCCTTGGCCTTCCGATGTGCCTAGCGGATCGAAGCCGTCCGCTTCGCCAGTAATGTCACCTTTTACATAGTATCCTCCAGTCAGCGAGGACAGGTTGTTTTTAAGATAAGTAGCCTTCCAGTAGTCATAGTAGGAAGCTACAGAACTATTCAACGAGGATTGACTGACGTGGTTTGGTTTAATGATACCCGGATAGCTGACTTGTTGAGGAAACGGTTTCAATTCACCCGCTCCATGAGCTTTTGGTTGAAGCGGTGCAGGTGCGGCTAATGTCGATAGAAGCATAACCGCCGAAAGCATAACAAGTAACATCACTTTCATTGTGCCTGAGGTCGATTTCAATGAGTACATAAAAATTCCTCCTTAAGTGATGGTTAGTTTAATTAACGTCAATGAATTCTCCTTCCCTATAGAATGATCTCCAAAGTAAAACGCTTAACAATAAGTGCTACACACGCTTATAATGTTTAAGCGCTTTAACTTTAGGGCGGAAGTGACATTTACTTATATGCTGAAAAAGATTTGGAGATACGTGCTTCCTTAGGGAATCATCGCATCCTCAACGTTACTATTAACACTTTCATTGTGCCCGAGGTCGATTTCAATGAGTGCACAAAAATTTCTCCTTAAGTGACGGTTTTTAATTAACGTCAATGAATCCTCCTTCCCTATAGTCTGATCTCCAAAGTAACACGCTTAACAATAGATGTTATTTAAGCCTATAAAGTTTAAGCGCTTTAACTTTAGGGCGGAAGTGACATTTGACTTATATGCTGAAGAGATTTGAAGATATGCGCTTCAATAGGAAATCATCGCATCCTCAACGTCACTTTTCACCTATAGGTAGAAATTGCTAACCCAGCAGCATTACTTATGCTCAAATGTATCACAACTATTTTCGCCGTGTCTAGGTGTTTGTGAATAAAATTTAAAAATTAATATCCATAAATAAAAGCGTTTACACCAAACGACAGTTCCTTTTTAAGATATTGATCCCCTAGCACACACAAAGTTGCGAACTAGGACTGTTTTTTTATAAGTCAAATTTGTTCTAATTCAGTCTAAATAAGCGCTTACATTAAGGGGTGGCTAAACTTACAATAATGTCTAACCATTTAAATTTGGGAACTTCTCCTGCAACGGGGAAGAATTTCACTGTCATGGCTTTCATGCAAAGCTAGGTTGAATATTGGAAAGGGGGCTGTCATGGGGATTACAAGACGAAAACCAACAGTGATTATCTTGTTTACCGCTCTGATTGTTCTTGCTTTACTCATGTTGGGCTTAACTAACAAAAAGGCGGAGCTGCCTGAAAACTGGATATTTACAGTAGATGGATATGCCGTAACAGAGGAAGAATTTCATTTCTATGTAACAGAGCAAAGAGCTGTAACAGCAGACTATTTCTTCAGAACTTATGGGGCTCAAGTAGATGAGGGCTTCTGGACACGTAAATACGGCAAAAATCATGAAACCCCCTCTGAATACGCCAAAAATTCTGCGATGACTGCATTGCTAAAAACCAAGCAGGAGCAATTTATTGCAGATGAGCGGGGGATCGCCCCTTACCAAAGCTTTGATGAGCTTAAATCCGACATGGAAGAAGAAAATGTTAAGCGAGCTAAGATGGATGATTCAGGAGAGACTTACTATGGGTTGCCTCAGTTTGATTTATATCAATACATGCAATATTTAAGTGGCGCCCGTTGGCCGGATTTGATAGAAACCCAGGTAAAGAAAACGAAAATGAGCGACGCCCAGTTACAAGTTGAGTATGCATCAAAAAGTGCGGATTATATTCGTGTAGCTGATAAATTAACGGCTGCGTTAGCGACAGCGGGACAAGTCAAAGAAGAGAAAGTGCTAAATCGTTTAGATATATCCAAAGAAGATACCGAGTCTCTTAAGTTCTGGGAGTCTTTAGCTGCTGCTTCTGTAGGTGAGACAGTAATCGGTAAATATATGGGTGAGGATGTCGTTGCTACATTAACCACAAAACCGGAAATCACCAAGCTTAAACTGGAAGAAGTGAAAGATTCCATTCTATACGGATCGGCGGAGTCTGACTTGCGAGCGTTAATTGCAAATACGAATGAATTGAAGATCGTGTATAACGGTAATCGATTCAGTGAGTTAGTAGTGAACTAGAATAGTTAGTTTTTAAGTTTATAAAAATCTATGTCTATTGAGACTTCCATAGATACAGATTTTTTATAAAGTATAAATTTATTAATTTCAAAGGGAGGAAATTTTGGAATGATACGATGGAAATGGATGCAAAAAGCTTTGTCGATAGTTACGGCTACAACGTTGGCATTCCCTGGTCTGTTCGGCTTGGCACCTTCATCCGAAGTGTCAGCTGCGGGAGGGAGCGAATCTTTTGACTCCGTTGTACTAGAATTGACAAAAGCGGCAGGTCAAACAGGTAGGGTAAATCTTACGTATAAAGGTTCACCTTTAAGCAGTCTGGTTAAAGGACCGGTTATTGACGAGGTAAGTTATGATTCCAGCAATTCGCAACTTTTAACTGTTAATAATCAGGGGAACATTACTTTATCTAACGGTTATACATTTGCGTCGCCAGATGCTCCGGGCGTTCCGGTGACAATCACGGCCAGGGCGGGTTATTACCCTGACTCAGAAGTGTTATTCATGGAGGACTTCGAGAACAACAATGGTCCGATGACATCTATGAGCAAATTAGGCTCGTCATTCACGCTGTCCGATGCACAGTCCCGTTCTGGATTGAAAGCGATTACACCTTCGGATGATACGAATAATGAAAAGGTAGCTCAAGATGTGGCATTGCCGGCTGGCAGCAATTATAAGATGACGGCATGGTATTTTGACCCGTATCCTAATGAGGAGAAGACTGCGACGGATAGAACGCAATTTGCTATTGTAGATGGTAAAAATGCCACCTTTGCCGGGACATTCTATCAAAGTTCAGAGGCTGATGTTATTCATAACCCGACGAAATATACTTGGGCTTATGCACCATCATCAGCGGGTACAGCAGGCAACCGTTGGAAAGATAGCGGGGCTTTACGTTCCACAGGCTGGCATAAATTCGAGTGGCTTATTACACCAAATGGTGCGACGTTACAAATAGACGGAACATTAATATCCGATTCAGCGCAAAGTGATATTTACAGAGCTATGAAGAGCGGTACAACCATTCAGCCTAAAATAGCGGGAGGATGGAATAGCCAGACAGGGAACAAAGCTTATATTAAAAATAAACATCTAATCGACGATTTTTATGTTGTAAAAGATGTGGCTACAACAACAGGAACCAGAACATTAACAGTGAATTTGGTGCCTCCCGGCGGATTGCCAAATTTAGAAATAAGCACTCAGCCAACAGCTGCAGAAGTGAAACAAGGTGAGACAGCAACATTTAGCATTACGGCATCAGCCGCTGCTACTGCTTATCAATGGTATGTATCTGATGATGAGACTGGCTTGAGCGGGACAAAAGTCAGCGGAGCTGATAAGGCAGTATTAACACTTTCCAATGTGGACGCAGCTTCACAACAAGGCAATTTTTATTATTGCGAAGTTTCCTCGGCAGAGGGAGTTGTAGTGAAATCCCATGCTGTACCGTTGTTGATAACCACCAATACGCAGGTGAATGCACCAATTAATCCAACGCTTGACTCGGATTCGGGTATTTATAATGGCGCTTCCAATTACGGGGATACCCTTGTAACACTGTTCAAAGACGGTGTACCTGTTGGTTATTATTTATCGAAAAATGGGGGACCCGACCATCCTAACAATCATGAAAGGCATCATGTTCTGCCCTATGCAAGGGCACTGGGAGTGGGCAACTACACTGTTACAGCTATTGTCATAAATAATGCGGGAGATATCAGTGAAGAAGTTGCAGCATCCGGAATATTAAAGATTGAGAAATTGCCTGTACCGGCAAATGCCAGATGGAACGGCACGTACGCTACATGGGATCGCGTCGCTAACGCATCTGCCTATTCGGTTCAACTCTTCAGTAATGGAGTGGCTAAAGGAAGCCCGATTGCAGCAACAAGCAATGATGCGGCTTTGTCCCCGACTTTAAATGATACATTTAAAATAAAAGCAAACGGCAACGCAACGTCACGATTCTTAGACTCTGATGAGTCAGGGGAGAGTGCACAATATTCAGCGAACATTGCGCTAATTCGCCAGAACGATACATTACGGGCAGGAGATAGAACGCGGTTAATGGTTGACACAGCTGATGTGTTCGTTGCTGATAACATCAGCTTCAGTCCGGCGGATCAAGACAAGGATAAGATTGAAGTTGATGATGCCGGATTCGTGACGGTTAAGAAAGGTTATATTCCGACAGGGAACGAAGAAGTTACTGTACATGTGAGCGTTGATTACTTCAATAAGGCTGACACTAAGTTTTACGATGGATTTGAAGGGGAGAAGAAATTTTCAAATGGTGCGAACGGATATGTTCACAGCGATGTGATGTCTCGTACCGGAGGAAAGGCCGCGACATCAAGCGGCGCCGGTCAGGTGGCGACTGTTCCAGGTACCTATAATTATGCCCCTGCAACCGGTAAGACAACAATCGTTACTGCTTGGTACTATGATGATGGCAGAGCGGCTTCCAATGACCACGCTGTCTTTGGCTTAACCCCATCGTCCAATGAACATATCGCAATAAATTATGGCAATGGAGATGGTGACTGGGCGGCAAATCTGACCAATTACGCAGTCAGGCCTGGTTCATCCGGGAGATTCTATCCTGTAGATGTCCAGCGAAGCGAAGGTTGGCATAAATTTCAATGGTTCGTTACATCAACAGGAACAACCTATAAAATCGATGGACAAGACATTCAAAGGCAAACAACAGCTGGCGGAAATTTTGATACTCCAGTTAAGAACAATATTTCCAAGATCGATGCATTGCAGCTTGCTACGAACTGGGGCAACAAGCCTGGAACGGTTAAGGATATACAGAACAGGCATTTTATCGATGACGTATATGTTATCGATAGTGGAATAGCAGCCCAAACCGGAACAGCTTCTATTACGCTAAAGCTCTTGCCTAAAGAGTATAGTCACTTGGAAGACAGCACATATGTTATTGGTCTGGATGACTATAATATCACCGTAAATCCTGATTTAACGGATCTGGCTGGAGTGAAGATCGGCGCTGTAACTCTGCTGCGGGATGTGGATTATACGGTTAGCGGTAATGTATTGAAGATTAACAAAAAATCATTCACAAGAAATAATATCGTGCCGGGAAAATATACCGTTAGACTTGATCTGTATCCTGCCGAAATCACCTTCGAGTTGAACATTGTACCCCTTGAAGTCCGTGATTATTATCTCTCCAATAACGGTGACGATCATGCAGATGGACGCACACCAGCTACGGCATGGAAATCAATCTCCAAGATTAATGAATATGTATTTATGCCAGGTTCAACTATTTATCTGGATGCGAATAGCGTATGGAACGAACAAATCAGACTGCGCGGCAATGGTGAGGAAGGAAATCCGATTACACTTACAAAATATAATACGACCGACCCTAACCAACGCCCGGTAATTAATGGTGGAGGAACAGCGTCGAGCCCATCAGGCATTTCCTTAAGCGGTACCATAGAGTTATATGACGTAAACTATTGGGTAGTCAGTGGAATTGAAGTAACGAACATCGGCAATGCGGCAGGTGACGGCCGCTCCGGTATCGCTGTAATGTCACGGATTTCCAAGCTGGGACAAGGTCAGTTTAATATTCAAGATTATGCTGATGCTCGTATGCAAGGAATCGTCATTCGAGATAACTATGTTCATGATGTTAATGGGCTGCACCAAGCAAATGGAGCAAGTAAGGTATCCGGCGGTATCATTATTAATGGTTATGTGGATATATTGGTTGAAGGCAACAAAACCCTTCGTTGTGATAACGAAGGGATTCGCAATAATGCCTACGGGCCAAGCAATCCTGGGACTAATAACACAGGTATTACTTGGAGTAATTCAAGCTATCCTTGGGCATCCAACGCTGTGTTTAGAAACAACTGGGTTTCTAGTTCGGTTGGAGATGGCATTGTCATGTCCGGCGGGAACAACTCCCTTGTGGAACGAAATGTGGTCACAGACAACGGTTATAGCTATTTAAGCGATAAGAGCGGCAATCTGGTTACGAACTGGGGGCCAAATAATACAACACCAACATATCTAGGTTCGCAAAACTATGCGGCTGCGTGGATTATGGCAAGTAAAGGCACCATCTTCCGCTATAATGAAGCTGTGGATAACCCTTATCATGCAAGTAATGACGGTATGGCTTGGGACATTGACAACTATTGTCAGGACAATGTGTATGAATACAATTACAGCCGAAATAACTATGGTGGTTGGTACTTACAGATGAATGCTGCCAAGGGCAATATCGTTCGCTATAATATTAGCGTGAACGACGGCCGCAGCCCCGATTTTAACAAGAGCTTTAACAGTCTAATATTGCTTGCAGGAGGTTCTTCAACGAGCGAGGAATTAAGTGGCTTATACTATAACAATGTCATCGTCACACCATTGAAGAATAGCAGTTCGTTAGTATTTGACCCGACAGCCTTCAACTTGCACATTTATTTCCAAAATAATATATTTGCCTACACTGGGGCAAACAACCAGGTTGGTCTGAAAGGCGGGGGAACATCAGCTCCATTTGCAGCCGGACGGTTTACGAACAACATTGTGTATCCGGCTAATCTTTTTGGCAGCATGAACGCAGGTGGAGGCGGATATCTAGGTGCAGGCGTAACAGCAACAGACAACCGCTATGTAACGGAAGAGGAACTGAATTCTATATTAAAAGATTATAAATCTGCACCTGAACATTGGATTACCAACAGTGGGACAGTGGATGCCAAGCTTGATTACGATGCGATGAACGGGTTCCGTCTTGCGGATGGTAATAACCTGGCCTATGGTGCAGGTGCCGAGATTGTAAGCCCATATGTGGATCGGGCGAATGCTCTGCCTCATATGACGGAGAGAACAGACTTCTTCGGCAATTCACTTAGCGGTAGAACGCCTTCCATCGGCGCGCACAACCCTTATGCGGTAACTTTTGATTCCAATGGGGGCAGCGAAGTTGCGGTGAAGTTCGCTGACATGGGCGGTACAATTACCGAGCCAACAGCGCCGACAAAAGATAAAACTGTTTTCGGCGGTTGGTATCAAGATAAAGGATTAAACGATGCTTGGAATTTCGATGCTGATCCTGTTACAAGGGATATTGAATTATATGCGAAATGGGCTGAAGACGCAGGTACGGCACCAACGATAATGACGAATTCGCTTGCGGATGGCAAGGTAGGACAACCTTATTCGGCAGTTCTTACCACTGATGGCGATAAGCCGATCAAATGGGCTGTTGTAGAGGGTCAATTACCATCAGGATTGAGCTTGGATGAAGATGTTGGTGTTATCTCTGGTACACCGGATCAATGGGGTCAATTTACGTTCAAAGTTCAAGCAAACAATGACGTTGGCAGTGACACAAAACAGTTCAATATAGTGATCACTGAAGATGTCTCAGTTGATACAGCTCCGGAGGTTATCACTAAGAATTTACCAAATGGCAAAGTTGGACAACCGTATACAGTAACACTAGCGGTATATGGCAGTGAACCGATTTCTTGGAAGGTCCAGGGAGGAGATTTGCCAGTAGATTTGAACCTAGATGAAGCAACAGGCGTTATCTCGGGTACGCCTCTAGAGGCGGGATATTACGAATTCACTGTTGCAGCAACGAATGATTTTGGTAGAGATGAGCGAGCATTGAGCATCGAGATTAAAGAAGATAAGCCAGTGGATACAGCTCCGGAGATTATCACTAAGAATCTGCTAAGCGGCAACGTTGGACAACCGTATACGGTAACATTAGCGGTTTACGGCGACAAACCGATTACCTGGAAAGTGAGTGATAATTATTTACCTGCTGGGCTGAATTTAGAAGGAGCTACGGGTATTATTTCAGGCGTGCCTACTGAAGCGGGAACTTACAAATTCAATATTACGGCTTCCAATCATGCTGGCATGGATACGATAGAGTTAACTATTGTAATTACTACAAATGACAGTGGTGGCAATAATGGCAATAACAATGGCGGCAATTCAAATGGCCACAGCAGTACGCCGACTCCTTCGCCAGAGTCATCAGTAGCGGAGCGTATTGATGCTACAATCAAAGAGCAGCTGAAGAAGGGCAATTCCATTGCATTGACGATGTCAGCCGGAAAAGATGAGCTTGAGATTCAAAGCGATACGATCGGTGCGATTATTAATGCCGACAAACCGCTAATCGTTACGAATGACACCGTATCTGTTAAATTATCCGCTGAATTGTTGAAGCAATTGAATACAGGAAAGCGGATGAAGATTGTCATTAAACCTGTAAATGAAAGAGACGGAGCTATAGGGCGGGGATATGAATTAAAGATCTTCGTGGATGGCCGGGAAGTAACGGATTATAGAGGGCTTATACCCGTAACCTTCGATCTGTCAAAAGAGAAGCTGTCGACAAACGATCTTAACATGCTATGCGGTGTTATGCTTCAATTGAACGGTAACATGGAGCGTTTAGGCGGCAACTATGAGCGTGAGACAGGTAAATTTACCTTCACGGCAAAAGGACTAGGTTATATCTTCATTACAGCCAAGCCTGAACCTGTGAAATTGGAATTCACTCTAGGAAAGACAGGATATAAATTAAACGGAATCGAAATGAGTATGGACGTTGCTTCAACGGTAGTTAAAGGCAGAACGTTAGTCCCACTGCGCTTCATTGCCGAGAGCTTAGGAGCAAATGTAAGCTGGGATAACGTTACGAAAACCGTAATGATCACCTTGAAAGGTCAGACTTTATCGATTAAGATCGGTGAACTTGCACCAGGAATGGATGTAGCAGCTGAACTTGTAAACGGTCGTACTATGCTCCCATTACGTTTCATTGTTGAGTATTTTGGTGCAAATATATTCTTCGATAATACTTCGAAATCTATTAGTATCATGAAGTAGTATTTCCTAAAATTAGCAGCTACGCTCGAAACCCTCTAACATGCACTGCCATGTTAGAGGGTTTTCTAGTGTGCGACAGTCATGGACGATAACTTGGCGGTGAAAGTCCGCACGAACGATAAAATTGTCTTAACTGGAAACAATTCTTTAGATTGTGTTAATCTGTCTAATAGTGAACTCGGTTTAGAAAGAGGGAAGTTACTTGAAAAGAAACGTGTTATATATTGAAGATAATGAGAAGATCGGCAGTTGGGTAAAGGAAGAATTGGAACAACGAGGATTTTCAGTACAGTGGCTGCTTTCTGGTGAAGGAGCTGAAAAAGAAGTAAATCAGCATGAAATCGTTATTTTGGATATCATGTTACCCGGTTTAGACGGATTTACTGTGGGGAAACGATTAAAAAAGGCAGCTCCTGCTGTTCCTATTTTGCTGTTAACTGCTCGAACATCGATAGATGATAAGGTAGAAGGGTTACAATTTGCTGATGACTATTTAACGAAACCATTCCATACGGATGAACTAATTGCTAGATTAGAAGTATTAATCCGTCGAAAGGGCGGAACACATTCCGAACGCATTTCATTAGGGAATTATATTGAAGTAGATCCAGACATCCAAATGGTATTTGACAAACACACAGGAGAAGAAATTATATTGACAGGGAAACAACATCATATTTTGATGTACTTCTTACGCCACCCTAATCAAGTTTTACCAAAAGAACAAATCTATGAAGCCATCTGGGAAGAAGCTTATATCACAGGTGATAAAACATTAATGGTACATATTCATCGACTGCGTCAAAAGCTGGAACGCCATCCAGACTCCCCAGAGATTATTGAAACGTTGAAGGGAATAGGCTATCGGGTGAAACTATGAGACAGACTAAATCATTATTTCGTCGTTTTCTAAAAGGACATTTTCTATTTATCTTTTTACCTCCGATCGTACTTATTTTCTTATCTGCGTTCATTGCGTCTCCTTTTAATGAAGAAGAGCTGAATAAGTTAAATTATTTTTACATTGTACTTCTTGTGTTTGGTTTTATTATTGTCGCATTTGTGGTAATCTCTTGGATTTTCTTCTTGAGACTTCGTAAACGTCTCACCTGCTTACAGGAAGTCATGTCATTTTCAGCTAATCATAACTCATTTCCTAAACCAATAGCTGTTCAAAGTGATCGTATGGATGAATTAGACCAGTTAGGAAGTTCCTTTAATTGGATGATTCAACAGCTTGAAGACAGTCGCAAGCGAGAACATGAAGAGGAATTGTTACGACATCGACTCATCGCGAATTTATCTCACGACTTACGAACGCCGCTTACCATTTTGAGAGGACATGTCACCCGATTAAATAAAGAATCAATGAGTCTAGAAGGACAAAACTCATTATCAGAGATGAACCATACGATTACTAGAGTCGGAGATCTAATGGATGATTTACTTTCCTATACATTGCTTACATCAGGAAAACATCCTTTTGAGCCCACTTCAACAGATATTGGACGTTTAGTAAGAGCATCTGTTGCTGCGTGGTATCCTGTATTTGAAGAAAAAGAAATCCGGATCGAGGTTGATTTACCGACAGAGAAGACTTTTTATTGGGAAGCAGATCCTAAATGGATAACACGTGTTCTGGATAATTTATTTCAGAATATTCTCCGCCATGCAGCAGAGGGGAAATATGTAAACATTGTGGTTGATGTAGAAAAAGAACAGATCATTGTTGCAGACAGAGGTCCGGGGATGGATAACTCTTCCTATGAGCGTGGGGTGGGGATAGGTTTATCGACTTCAAATTATATGTTGAATAAAATGAAGCTTAAAGCTGGCTTTACATCAAATGAAAACGGCACAACAGTGGCTATTGGTAGAGCTTAACCTAAAGTTAAACCAGAAGTAAACAGCAGGATAACCGAGATGTAACTTTGCTTCTTTATAATTAGAACCATAACAGAAAGGAAGTGTTATGGTTGCTTACAATTAATAACTTAGTCAAACATCGCGGAACTGGGAAAATCTTATCAGGTATCAGTTTTAAAGCTAGACCTGGCAGAGTAACTGGTTTTCTAGGTCCAAATGGAGCAGGTAAAAGCTCTACACTTCGCATCCTGCTTGGATTAGATCGTGCTACCTCAGGGAGTGCACTAATCAATGGAAAGCCATACGCAGAATTACATAATCCTGTATCAACAGTAGGTGCCGCACTTGATGGATTTGGAGCTCATCGTATGCGAACAGGACGGGCACACTTGCGTTGGATTGCCCGTGCCGCAGGATTGTCTAACTCACGTGTCGAGGAAGTTCTGGAAATAGTAGGTCTTACTAATGCAGCCGGAAAAAGAGTTGGGAAGTATTCTCTTGGTATGGGGAGGAGACTTGGAATAGCAGCTGCGCTACTCGGTGATCCAAAAGTATTGATTTTAGATGAACCCGTAAATGGGCTCGACCCAGAAGGAATTCGGTGGATTCGGACATTTTTACGTGAACGTGCTGAGTCTGGAAATACGGTGTTGTTATCCAGTCATCTAATGGGAGAGCTTGCAGAGACGGTTGATGATGTGGTGATTATTAAGCATGGAACTATCGTTGCAGATGGAACATTGGAAGAAGTAATAGGTAACTATTCCACGCTGGAGGAAGCCTTTTTTGCCCTGACATCTGAAAATGCGGGTGAAGTTGTATGAGAGCATTCAACGCGGAACTATCTAAATTGTTCTCCTTACCGGGTATTTGGCTTGCTTTTCTCATTGGAGCGTTTGCCCCAGCGCTTATTTCTGCCTTGGACAGCATAGCACAAAAAGAGGAGATTATAGCTGGAGTTAGCACGCGGCTATCGGAAGTTGGCTATATCGGGTTAGCTCTTGGTGTGCAAGGCGTTATTATTCTTGGTGTGCTTGCTGTCAGCAGTGAGTATTTGACAGAGAGCAGTGAATCTGGTGGAGGACAACAGATTACAACGAGTTTAACTGTTGTTTCATCCCGTCTTCATTTTTTGCTGGCAAAAGCAGGCGCTGTGACTGTGATCAGCATACTGCTTTGTATTGTTGCTATTATGACAACTGTGTCTGCAACGCATCTTATTCTTGGTGAATATGCCCCTGCATTTGAATGGTCCAGACTTATCGGTGCCATTTGTTACTGGACATTCACTGCTCTTTTAGCACTTGGAATTACTTTTCTAACTAAGAATGGCATCCTCCCGCTTGCTGTGCTCATAATAAATTCATCCGTTGTATCATTTAGTGTCCTGTTGTATAGGATTACAAAGTTGGCGTTTTACTTACCAGATAGGGCTGGCGCTGAAATGTTTATGTTTACGGACAACACGTCCACAGGCAGTTTATTCGAGAGGTTTCACACCCCCCTCACAGGCGGTTTAGTCATGTTTGCCTGGGTAGTCGTTGTTTTCATTGTTGCAGCTATTGTATTCCATAGGAGGGACGTTGCAGCATGAGTGTCTCATCTAGTAGAAAGATAACACAAATCCTGGGTGCTGAACTGGATAAATTAGTTACATTACCATTGATAGGGCTCACTCTTTTGGTTACATTCATTCTTAATTTAGGTTTAGCCGCTGCTTTTACTTCTGTTGATCTACAAGGGGCAGCAGGAACGCAAAATATACTGAATACAGGACTTTCTTCTATGGGATATCTTCAAGCAGGATTCATTATTCTTGGTATCTTAGCTACTTGTTCAGAGTATACAGGGGGACAGATTCGAACTACTTTAACTACGATACCTTGGCGAGGGTTTCAATTATCCACGAAGTATTTGGCCTTAACCATTATAACCATTCCTGCGGCGTCTTTTACTACTGCATCAGGTGTACTATATACCTTTATCATGATGAAAGACACAGCAGTAGTGATTGAAATAGACGAAATGATAAAATCATTAGCAGGTGCAACAGGCTATCTAACTTTAACCACACTTCTCAGTGCAGCTATAGGTGCTTTATTAAGACGAACTACTCCTGCTTTAGTGGTACTGCTTGGCTATTACTTCATTGTCAGTCCATTGTCGAAAGATTTTCTAGACAATACTAAATATTTTTTTCCGGATACAGCAGGATATTATATGTATATGCCACCTTCCTCTAATGAAATAAATGTCCTTACACCAATGGAAGGGACAGGTATTTCCCTGTTATGGACACTGATCTTTATTACAGCAGCTATTATATTTTACCGTAAACGAGATGCCTAACTCTGAACTAGCTGATTTGATCATTAAACTAGAATAATATGCAACAAACATTGATGTTTGGATAAAAGATATTTTTGAGCAATTCAATAAATAAGTATTTGCTCTTAAGAACGGACACCAATATGAGTGTCCGTTTATTTTATAAATCTGGACTGATCAGTTCAGATATGTTATATTTCAATGACGGGAGGTGTTACTTATCGCTAGGACAAAAGAATTTAACAAAGATCAAGCCCTGCATCAAGCCATGCTGTTGTTTTGGAAAAAAGGATATGAAGCGGCTAGCATACCGGATTTACTAGAGGTGATGGGCATTAGCCGATCCAGCCTTTACGATACGTTTTCCGACAAGCAAACCTTGTATACAGATGCCCTTGAGCATTATAAAAAGGGGAATTTCAATAAGCAGGCTATTCTTGAACATGCATCTAGTGTTAGAGATGGAATTCTTCAATTTTTTGAGTATCATATTGCTTCAGCATACGATACCAGCCTGCCGGGCGGGTGTTTTGTTACGAATGTAGCTACAACATTGGAGTCGCCAGATGAAAAAATTAATGAGTTGATAAAGACTAGTTTTTTGGAATTAGAGCAAGCTTTTTGTGACCTTTTAGAAAAGGGCCAGCAACGGGGAGAAATTGATAAAACGACTGATATCAAAGCGTTGTCTTATTTATTGTTGAATTTACATCAAAGTATTAATATTATGGCCAAAGCAGATCAGAATCCGGAACGTGCAAAAGAGATGATTAGCTTTGTAATAGCAGGAATCTAATTTTTTTTAATTATTTCGGAACGATCGTTCCGTTATCATATTCCCCATATTATGAAAGTGATAATTGAAGAGTATATGTTAGACTATATTTTTTTGATTATTTTGGAACGATCATTCCGTTATTGAGAAACCCATCAAAATAAGGAGAGGTGTCTAATGAAAGTATCGTTTATTGGGCTTGGAAATATGGGGCTCCCAATGGCCCAAAATCTGTCGAAAGCGGGTTATGAATTAGTCATCTTTAATCGGACCCCTGAAAAAGTTGAACCCTTAATGAAACAGGGAGCACGATATGCCAAAACACCGCTAGAGGCAGTGAAAGAAAGCAATCTTGTAATTACCATGCTTTCTGATGATGCTGCTTTGAAGGAGGTCGTCGAGGGACCAGATGGTGTTCTGAATGGATTGTCGGAAAATGGAATTCACATCTCTGCCAGTACAATCAGCGTAGATCTGGCTCGAAAATTATCCGTCTCGCATGCGGAGCGAAAGCAACACTTTGTGTCTGCCACGGTGATGGGGCGCCCAGATGCCGCTAAAGAAGCTAAATTGCGTATTATTTTAGCTGGTCCGGAACAAGCAAGACAACGGGTACTTCCCGTTTTAACAGTATTGGGTCAAGAGATAGTAGAGATTGGGGATCACGGCGAAGAAGGGAACGTTGTGAAAATTGGCGTTAACTTTCTAATTGCTTCAATGCTGGAAGCTTTGTCGGAAGTGCAGCTAATGGTAGAAAAGCACGGTATTGATTCGTCCCGATTTATGAATGTCGTGAATGCTCTTTTTCAATCTCCAATATATCAGAACTATGGAGCGATCATGAGCGAACAACGCTTTGAACCGGCCGGTTTTAAAATGAAGCTTGGGTTAAAAGATGTTGCATTGGCTATTGAGGCAGCGAAGTCCGTTCAAACTCCTCTACCTTTAGGTCAGCTTATCCACCATCACTTGTCTGAAGGAATTGCCAATGGTTATGGTGAGTTGGATTGGACGGCTTTAATCCGTTGTCTTGAGCATTCTTCTTAAAAAATTGGGTTGCACCGATGATGTCGGGCGAATTGCAAGAGAAAATATAAGGAGAGATTAACTATGGAAATAGGTGTTACTTCGTTCATAGAAACAAAGCCTGATACTGAGACCGGAGTTGTGATGAGTCACGCACAGCGATTACGAGAAGTCGTCGAAGAAATCGTCCTTGCGGATCAGGTAGGACTTGATGTGTTTGGCATAGGTGAGCATCATCGTGAAGATTATGCAGCTTCATCACCAGCAGTGGTGTTGTCTGCTGCAGCCCCCCTAACAAAGCAGATTCGATTGACGAGTGCTGTGACGGTTCTTTCATCAGCTGATCCTGTCCGTGTGTTTCAGGATTTTGCCACGCTTGACGGCTTATCCAATGGACGTGCCGAGATTATAGCGGGCCGGGGTTCCTTTGTTGAATCCTTTCCGCTTTTTGGGTATGACTTGCATGACTATGAGGATTTATTTAATGAAAACATCGAGCTGCTTCTGAAAATACGGGAATCTGAGAAAGTTACATGGAGTGGAGGACATCGATCAGCGATAAATAATCTGGGTGTATACCCGCGCCCTGTTCAGCACTCTTTACCCATATGGATTGGTAGTGGCGGTACCCAGGAGTCTGCCGTGCGTGCAGGACTTCTGGGCCTGCCATTAGTCCTGGCGATTATCGGTGGAAACCCAACCAATTTTGCACCGCTTGTACAACTGTATAAAAAGGCGGCAGCTCATGCCGGACATGATGTATCGCGGCTTCAGGTAGGTTCACATTCCATCGGATTTGTTGCAGAAGATACGGAACAGGCGGCAGAACTCTTTTTTCCGTCTACCCAGTACGGTATGAATAAGCTCGGCAAAGAACGGGGGTGGGCGTACTACGATCGTTCCAGCTATGATGCTGCCCGACGCTTTGATGGTGCGTTGTATGTAGGGGATCCGGAAACAGTCGCCCAAAAAATAATCCATCTGCGTAAGCATGTAGGGATTACACGATTCATGATGTATGTTCCCTTAAGTACGATGCCGCATGAGTTGGTTATGCGGGCTATAGAACTGCTCGGTACAGAGGTTGCGCCGCGAGTTCGAGAGGAAATTGCCAAGTGGGAAGCTCAAATGGGATAAGGATTATCTATGAATAAGACGTAAACGAACGAATTCATTATTTTATTTGGAGGGATTATTATGAGTAATGAAACACGTATACTACCAGAATTAAGAGAGGTTTATTCACAATTTCCTGGGTTTGAATTGGAGAAGAATTTAGAGTGGAGCAGGAGCTTAGTGTCAGCTGCATCCGTGAAAGGATCAGAGCATGTAAACACAACCAGTCGCAAAATCCCGAGGGATGGAGGCGAGATGCTGGTGAAAATTTATGAACCTGCCGGGCGAACGAATGACTTGTTACCTGCCATGCTATGGATTCACGGGGGCGGATACGTGTTAGGACATCCGGATATGGACGACGAATTATGCGAACGTTTTGTTCAGACAGCTGAATGTATTGTCGTATCGGTTGATTATAGGCTTGCTCCCGAGCATCCTTATCCGGCGGCGATCGAAGATTGTTATGCTGGATTGGTATGGATGACGGAGGAGGCAGCCTTGCTTGGCATTGATGTGAATCGGGTTGCAATTGCCGGTGCTAGCGGTGGTGGCGGACTGACAGCAGCACTCGCGCTGATGGCGCGTGATAAAGGAGGACCCTCTCTTATTTTCCAAATGCCATTATACCCGATGCTTGACAACCGTAACATCACACCGTCCAGTCATGAGATTACAGAAGCAGGCGCAATCTGGAACCGAACAGACAACATAGCAGCTTGGAACATGTACCTGGGCGAGGAGAGCGTTGGCAGAGGAGAATCTACTTATGCAGTACCCTCGAGAGCGGAGAACTTGGCAGGTTTGCCGCCAGCCTATACTTGTATAGGTCAGCTCGATCTATTCCGAGACGAGACAATGGAGTATGTGGCACGACTTGCACAAGCAGGTGTAGATGTTGAATTCCACCTGTATCCCGGTTGTTTTCACCTTTTCGAAATTTTCGCTCCAGAAACAGAAGTGAGTCAGCGCGCTGTTCAGGGCTATATGGATGCGATGGCCCGGGCACTTCACCCTAACTAATTACTGAGACTAAAGTAAACAGCGAATACGCAGAAAAAGTTGATTGGTTATTTAAGTAGAGATACGTAATTATTCGGGAAAGATTAATAAAAAAGATGAGGTTGTTGATTTTTAAAAACAGCCTCATCTTTTGTTATGTATTGATTTCAAAATAGGCTTAGATTACTATCGTATTGTTCATTGGAAGCTTATTTTTTCAATTTTTATTTAGATGATGCAAAACAGTTTAAATATTGATAGGGTAGGCTTATATATTTGTAGGCAACTTGATCCAAATTATATCTAGTGATAAGGAGAATACAACATGTGGGATAAAATTAAGGGTGGGCTTTACGGCTTATTGATTGGAGATGCTCTTGGTGTCCCCTATGAATTCAGATCAGCGGAGCAGCTCCCACCTCTGAAGCATATTGAGTTTACTCCTCCTGTGGGCTTTCAGCCCACCTACCGAGATGTCCCTGCAGGCACCTGGTCGGATGATGGTGCGCAGGCACTATGTCTGCTGGAGAGTCTGATCGATAAAGGTACACTGGAGCTAACTGATTTTGCAGACAAATTGGTCGATTGGTATCACGAAGGTAGATGGGCAGTAGCCCAACAAGTTTTTGATATTGGGATACAAACCAGTCGTACGCTGACTACTTATTACCATGGAATGTCCCCTTACGAGAGTGGCAATACGGTTCCTGATGGGAAAGGGAATGGAGCGCTGATGCGCGTGCTACCACTTGCCTTGTGGCATAAAGGAACAGACGAGCAGCTCGTTCAAAACGCACATACTCAATGCCTTGTAACTCATGGACATATCTGTAATCAGGTATGTTGTGCCTTGTATGTGTTAATTGCACGTGAACTGTTGCAAAAGCAAGACTTCAATCTGTGCTACCGAACTGCTCTTAGCAAGCTTCGAAAGATCTACCAGCAGATGCCTGAGCATGAACGGGAGCTTGAAGAGAACATTCAGCCTGATAAAGTATTCTATGGCGAAGGATCTGGTTATGTCGTGGATTCCTTGTTCAGTGCATGTATGATCCTCCAAACCTGCACTTCCTACGAAAATGCCGTCAAACGAGCAGTTGCCTTAGGCAACGACACGGATACAACGGCCTGTATCACAGGCGGTCTTGCCGGAATCCGATATGGCTATGAGCATATCCCTCAGCGCTGGATCAACCAGCTGCGAGAGACAGATCTGGTTGATCAACTGCTGCTCCGTCTTCAATCTGCATGAGGAGTACTAAGTTCTATTAGCATTAACTATGAGGAGGAGTGGGAATGAACGCAGCAGTACAGAGGTTTTTAAACGATGTGTGGAGCGAGATGATGACCATATATAACAAAGAGACTATAAGAATAAATGAATTCATAGGCAATCGTCCGCTTCAGGCTGGGATAAAGGATTATCTCCAAGTAGCTTGGCGTGAAGGAAAAATACATATTGATGTTGAAGAACCGCTTGATTGGACGGACAGCTCTTATGAAATCGAAGCAGGTCCTTATATCGCCGAGCTCACGGATGAATTAATTAGATCTGAACTTTACCCGGCATTATGCAAGAGAGTGGAGGAGCTTTTTTTATCAGATAAACTAGGTCCTCGTTTTTTTGATTACCGATTCCAGATCGTACTTTCCTTTGAAATGGAAGACGAAGACTTAACGCTTTGCGTGCATCTGGTAAACGAAGAGAAGCTGAACGAACTCCGCAAATCATTACAGAAGTTTATAACATCCAAAATCATGTCTGATCTTCCGGTATTGCCGAGTGTTGATGACCAGTTTTTCTTTTCTCATCACTTGATGAATCCTGATCTTTTGAAGCAGGAAGAGAATGCGGTTGGCCCATTAATAGAGCGTTTGTCCGACAAGCTCAGAAGTAATAGGGGACGCTTAGACGAATGGACTGGCCAGTATACTTCGGCTATGGATGATTGGATTCAGAATGTTTTTCTTCCTCGCCATTTTGTGCGTACAGGCAGCTTTAGAATGGATTGGATACCTAAAGAGAATATGGCGCTTATGGATCCGAATGCAGATCAACTTTCCTTTTTTGTATATGCCGCTCTGCAAATTGGAAAAACGAAACCGGACATCCGGGAACAATATTTGAAACTTGCTGTCCAGCTTGGTTCAAAACGCGCAGCGGAGTATATTCAGGGGGGAAGCGGGAAATTCACTCCAGTATATAAAGGAACCCGTGTTGAAGTTGATAATAATGATGTAACCCAGAGCATTGAAATCCGGATTTTGACCGAGGAGGAAACAGCTTATGGAGAAGCATTAGATCACATTAACGAATTGCTGCAGCAAGGATTTCCGAAGGAATATTACCTGAAGCTTAAAAGCACACAAAAGAACTATCTTCCTCTAAAAAAAATGGCTAAATCAGGTCTTCATCAGTTTTTTGCTGGTGCACTCGCATATCCGGCTCTATATCCTAAGCTAGCTGCGTATGCGAATATCGCTATGGAGCCCTATGCGTGGTACAAGGACACAAATCCGGGTGAAAAGTCGGTCATGCCTGGTACCTATGCTGTACTCGGATTAGGATTATATAGCAAGGAATATTTTTCACTCATCTCTCGTTATATGGAGATGGTAGATACGGAGCACCAAATGATACAGGATGGTTATGCGGAGGCCTTTATTGATGCGCACGGTGTAGAGGCTGAGCTTATACCAGTCCTAGTAGACATTCTGCTAGCAGGAAATGAGGAAGCAAGATCTGTCAAAAACTTCGTGATCGATCGGGCCGAGCTAGCAGAAGTGCTGCTTCGAGAGGTGTCTCCTAAAGAAATATATGAACGGGAGCAGGTTCTATACCGGATATTCGGAAGTCGAGCAAAGCTGGAAAAAGCCGTGAAGTCAGAGCAGACGGAGCATGAGCTTAGAGTTATTCTATCAGAGCTGCTGACTCTTATAAGTTGCTGATGCTATATAGAGATAAGTGAAGCTAGGATCTGAAATAGATCTTGGCTAAAGGAGGGACACAAATGAGTAACCTAACCTCTCAAAATTGCAATCTAAATATATGGTATTACCTATCAGATGAAGTCTGGGATAAAGTAACTAATATATATGAGAGTATGCCAGGTTGGATAGGATATAAAAATGGAATTCCCTATTGGTTCGGGCAGGAAGATGATGATATTTTTATTGTGGCCTCAGTAGAGCCAAGTGGATTATCATTTTATGCACAGATGAGTAATGGTGATTGGAATTCTTGGATAGAGAGATTTAAATTGGAAGCGACAAAAGTATTAGGATTTGATGTTGGTGAACCCGAAGACGGGTTTATCTGATGTAGTGCACAATTTAATTGTGGAGATGATTTCGTGTTTCAATATAATGTGTGTTTTTTAAAGAGTGACGACCGTATCTTAATGTTGAATCGTGAAAAACCACCAATTATGGGCGTGTGGAACGGTGTTGGCGGTAAAAATGAAGTAGGCGAAAATGCTGATGATGGTGCAAAACGTGAAGTATTAGAAGAAACGGGTATTAAAGTAAGCAAATACTATTCAAAAGGTATCATTACCTGGGATAAAAATGGCGAGGAAAAAGATGGATTGTATCTGTACTTATTCGAAGTAGATAAGAATTTAGGAAATCAGCCCATACAAATAACGAGAGAAGGTATTCTCGATTGGAAACAAATTGATTGGATATTGAACCCAAGTAATTTAGGAATTGCTGAAATGGTAGCTCAATATTTACCTGTTCTCTTAGAAAAAGAGGGTGATTATTTATTTAAGTATAAAGACGGAATAGTAAACCTTATAGAGTGAGAATTATAAAATACATACCTAAAAAAACAGTTCACCTATTGGTACGTTAGTTGAACAAGATTGGAGGAAACCCCTTTTATTAGGGGTTTTCTTTTATTTTCACACAATTAAAGTTAGTTCTGTTGAGAAGCCTTCTGGACTTCCAAACGCATACCTTACTGGCGAGGAGTTCAATTATCCCTAGAGCAAAGGGCTTATGCTTGATCCTATAACGAACCATTACAAATGAATAAGTACCTGTCTGTAGAAATAGGAAGAATTTACTTGCCCTTCGCAGGATTTTCTGTTATTTTTGATAGTAACAATATGTTATTAACAAAATGATACTAAGTAAAACTTATGTTTTTCACTCTATGAATGAGTCGAAAAAGCGGAGGGATGCAAGATGAAAAAGGTGGCGGGTAGCTGGAATCTGTTCGAAATTACGTGGTTGGTACTGTTTACCTCAATCGCTGTCGGGTTTACGGTGATAACAAAGGACTCTTTATTCGGATTTACGGTTTTTATTACTGGGGTGTTATGCGTGGTGCTTGCGGCGAAGGGCAACCTGATGAGCTATGTTTTCGGCATGTACAATACAGTCGGTTACGCTTATTTGGCCTATATTAACGGTTTGTTTGGAGAGGTTATGCTCAATCTGCTATTCTTCGTTCCAATGAATGTCATTGGCTTCTACATGTGGAAAAGTAATCGGCAAGAAGACGGTAGGCTGACCATGAGGCAGATGGATCTTAGAAGACTGCTCCTCGTTGGGATGGTCTGTGTAATCGGCTGCTTGCTCCTCGGATTTGGTCTTTCGTTCATTCCGGGACAGAACTCGCCTTACATCGATGCTACTACGACGGTGCTGTCTGTTGGGGCGGCCTTCTTAATGGTTAGAAGATTCAAGGAACAATGGCTGGTCTATATCGTGCTAAATCTCTTTACGGTGCTATTGTGGGTGATTCGTATGCTGGAGGGTAGCGGAGAAGGCCTGATGATGATCGTGATGTGGAGCGCGTATCTGGTCAACGCAGTATACGGGTACTATATTTGGAATAAAGGGGCTAAGGAGGTGGCGGCATGAAAACGCTTGGACTAACACTGGGGAAGTTTGCCCCGCTGCATAAAGGCCATCAGTTCATGATCGAGACGGCGCTACAAGAAGTCGATGAATTGATCTTGGTCATTTACGAAACGACGGTCACCCCGATCCCGCTTCATGTCCGGGCAAATTGGATTCGCAGGCTCTATCCGGAAGTCCGGGTAATCGAGGCTTGGGACGGTCCGGACGGGTATTCGGATGACAGGGAGCATGAGATTCGGGAAGAACAGTATATACTCGGTTTGCTGAACGGAGAGCAAGTAACGCATTTTTACTCGAGCGAGTTCTACGGCAAACATATGAGTCTCTCTTTGGGTGCAATAGACCGGCGGGTGGATGAAGCCCGAGAGCGGGTTCCGATCTCAGCGACGATGGTCCGTTCCAATCCATATAAGTACAGGGAGTTCGTAAGTGATATCGTGTACCGGGATTTGATCACGAAAGTGGTGTTCGTTGGAGCGATGTCGACGGGGAAGTCGACGATCACCGAAGCGCTGGCACGGCGATATTGCACGACGTTCGCGAACGAATACGGACGCGATTATTGGACCGAACATCAGGTGGACCGCCGAATCGGCTTGGAAGCGTTCGATGAAATCGCGGTGGGTCATATCGAGCGCGAAGAACAGGCAATACTTGAGGCGAACCGGGTTCTGTTCGTCGATACCAATGCGATCACGACGTATATGTTCGCCCTGGATTACCACGGCCGGGCCCCAGAGCTGTTAACCCGGATCGCTCTTGAGAACGCGCAACGTTATGATCTGTTCTTCCTATGCGCTGACGATATTCCTTACGACGATACTTGGGACCGCAGTGGGGATCAGAAGCGGCATGTGTTTCATAAACAGATTATCGCGGATTTGAAGGAGCGGCGGATCCCCTATATTACGCTGCGGGGGAGCCTGGAGGAACGTATTCGCAAGGTTGATGAAGTGTTGGCAAAGTTCGAGCCCTACGGCAACTATTTCGGAGAGCTGAACGGTTAAATCAAATATAAAGGAGGCGTACCCACTTGGATTTGTTGGATAAGGATGGACTTATAGAACGCGAATTTTTGGAGCAATACAGAGCAGAGGATTACGAGCGGCCTTCAGTGACAACGGATATGGTTATTTTCACTGTGACGGAAGAGGATGCTGACAGTTATCGCAAACTGCCGGAAAAAGAGCTACGCGTCCTCCTTATTCGCCGGGGGGCTCACCCCTTCTTGGGCAAATGGGCTCTGCCTGGCGGTTTTGTCCGGCCGAATGAGACGACTGAGCAGGCAGCAGTAAGGGAACTATGCGAGGAAACCGGCGTGGAAGACATTTATCTGGAACAGCTGTATACGTTCAGTGATATCGGGCGCGACCCACGAACCTGGGTGATCAGCTGCAGCTATATGGCTCTGATCAACAGCGACAAGTTGGAGCTTAAGGCAGGAGATGATGCAGCAGACGCCGCCTGGTTCAAGGTATCCTATCGGCCGCTGCGGGAGCAAAAAGAGCTGATTGAGGACGGATACATCAAGACGCTGGAGTACGAACTCAAACTAAGCAGTGAAGAAGAAGAACTTTCGGCGGTCGTGGCAAGGACTATGACAGCGAAGACTACATCGACTGGCACGGATTATGAGATCGTATCGAATGACGGATTGGCCTTCGACCATGCGAAGATCATAGCATGCGCGATTGATCGGTTACGGGGAAAAGTAAATTATACCGATATTGCACTGCACTTGATGCCGATGCTTTTTACCTTGACGGAACTGCAGCAGGTGTATGAGGTAATTATGGATAAAGAGCTGTTGAAGGCGGCCTTCCGGCGTAAAGTTGCAGATCTTGTAGTGGAGACCGATCATTATACCGAAAATGCGGGGCATAGGCCATCCCGCTTATATCGAAGAAATTTGGAGGGTTAACGATGATTTACAATATCGATGAGTTAAGAAAAGTATATAACGAAGGAAAAAAGTTCAAATTCGTATTTTTTTGGGGACATACACCGCCTAAGGACGGGAGCGTCGATAAAAGCTGCTTCAGCCAATGGTGGATGTGCCCGTTCACGGTAGAGGGAACGCAGTACTCCTGCGCCGAGCAGTTTATGATGGCCGAAAAGGCAAGGTTGTTCGGCGATGACGAAATGCTGGAGTCCATCCTTAAAGCTAAGCACCCAAAAGAGATGAAGGCTTTTGGACGTGCGGTCCAAAACTTTGACAAAGATATTTGGGATAAGGAATGTTACGGTATCGTCAAAAGAGCCAGCTTGGCCAAATTTTCGCAGAGTCCGAAGCTTAACGATTATCTTAACTCGACGAAGAACCGCATCCTTGTGGAGGCTAGCCCGCGGGACCGTATTTGGGGGATCGGCATGGGCCAGTCCAATCCAGATGCGGAGAATCCCGTGAAATGGCGGGGTAGAAATCTGCTGGGGTTCGCACTGACGGAAGCGCGGGACGAGTTGCTGCGGAGTTAGATTTATACAAGATTAAGAAAATAGACATGATGAAATCAATGAAAGGATGAGGGAAGACCGTGAGATATACCGATTATATCCGCCTGAAAACAGGTAGATACCAATCTG
The DNA here is from genome assembly GCF_037963285.1 of Paenibacillus sp. FSL H3-0329. NCBI lineage: Bacteria > Bacillati > Bacillota > Bacilli > Caryophanales > Paenibacillaceae > Paenibacillus > Paenibacillus sp. FSL H3-0329. The sequence goes on from NZ_CP150150.1 coordinate 3,639,416, forward strand.
CAGGAAAGTTTGGTGACAATATTTATGCATATGAGGTCCTAACGGGGGTAACCGACTCCCCGGAGTACCATCAAATATCTATGGCGGAATTCGATTCGTTTGAAACTTGGAGCCAAGAGTACATTTCCGATCTTAAAAAAATGTATGAAATCATTAACCGCCCCGTTATCTGCAGCGGCTACTTGGGGAGAGCGGAGCTTAATACTTCACTGCTTCGTGATATTTAGCTGTAAACTATATCTTCTGCTGAGATTGTAGAATCGATTACTCGGTCAGAGGACAAGAACATAGTCTCACTGGAATCCGCGCTGGGCGCGGTTTTTTTATTGGAACAAGTTCTTGTCTTTTGTTCAGGGCAAGAACTTGTGATTGCCGATTCGATGTTCTTCTAAATTTCTCGAAGCGGAAGCCCGCTGAAACGTTCATTTTTACGATATCTGTGTTTAAAGGTGGGGTTGATGCAACGATGACCGTTCATGAAAGCATCCTAGATAAGGATTCTATACATTTATTCGGCCCCCGTCCCCAATGTCACTTAATGATGATATACTTACCTCATGAATCATGATATTGATAATCAATATCAATTGATAGGTGATATATAAAATGGAAAAAGCAGTTGTTCATGATTTTGTTGGACAATGCCATTAAATTTACGCAGGCGGATGGGCAAATCGATCTTGAGTGAGGCAGGGAAAATCAGTTCTTGTAACCGTCAAGGATAACGGAGTGGGTATTTCGGAACATGAATTACCACTCGTATTTAATCGCTTTTATAAGGGAGATTCCTCTAGAAGTAGAGGGGATCATGGAGCAGGTCTAGGGCTATCGATCGCACGTTGGATCGTCGATCAACATCAAGGTACTGTCCACATTAGCAGCGGGGTAGGGTGTGGTACGACAGTTATGATTCGTTTTCCGGTGATTAGTTAAATAATAATAGTACTCTTCAAAAGAGACTTACAATTGTTGTCGGGACTTTTGGGGATATCTATAGAACGCAGCAAAGTTCTTTATTATCTAATCTTTTCAAAAAAGAAGAAATTAGTACATACTGTGTGCAATAAGCGAAGAAGATTATCTGGCTTCGCTACCGGTTATTAGCGCATATAAACAAAGGGTGATTATCGCTCAATGTTTAACTTGGATGTGATGCCTTGTAGGAATTTCAAAAAAACCGTTGAATCAGCTCAACGGTTTTTTTGAATGCATTTGTGTGTCGTCCTATAAGTGGTTGATGAAACTCTGAGCAATTGATATGGCCAGTCGAAATCGCAAGGCTCTAATTAATGATGTGGTTATTGCTCGGAACTCGAAAGAGGAAGTGATAAATAGATCAAATAATATAAACCCCTAGATTGTGACACAATCCATATAGATCTATGTATAGTCTAAGTAGAATGCATCTTAGTGACATATGTACAAAATACGGGTTTTGTGAGGAAGTAGTATATAAATTAAAGGAACCAACCAATTTGATCCAAATTATTGCCTATTTACTGTCTATTAATGATTATCTAATCAATGTTCAAACCTGTTCAAAATAGCTGCCCTTTCATAAGCAATTGATTCTTATTTAGTAATCGATTTATCTTAAACGATTATTAAGCTTTAAAGCTCATCAGAGTGTCGCATAAAACTTTAAGTGCTGATAATGTTTTTATTGTTGCATTAGATTAAATAACTCTCGATTATAAAAAGTTAATTATTACCAGTATTTAACTTTTAGAATCATCCTCATACATGTTCATCTTTAAAGCTTTAATTTCAAAGCAACTCTTCAGCTATCCTTAATTGTCTTTCCCGTTCTTTAGTAGCTGCCTCTGCAACTGAAGAATGTTCTGATATGTAATTCACTAGTTTAACTGCATAGTCACTGCAAACCATAGCATGTCCTCTCATATGTCCAGTTGCAATGGCTTGTGCAAAAGAACGGGCAGCATACTTACTAACCTCGGTTGTGGACTCTTTGGCCAATTCATTGACTATGAATCCAACTTTTCTTAAATCAAAGGCTCTAATCTCACCAGTTATACGCTTTTCTAGCGTTTTTATACCTAAATCAATCCGCGGGTCATTTACAAGCTGCTGGTCCAGATGATCCAGGTGCTCAACTGCTACTTTCAAAGCCCATTTGGCCAGAAACTTCTGCGGCAGCTCTTCAAGCGTTTCTTCAAGCCAATTTCTTAATTCATGGTTATCTATAATCTTTATCTTTGGACTAGTATAAGTAAACATGTTAGTTTCTCTTAATTGCTGTTCATGTTTATTCCATGCATATTCCTCAATATTCAACGAATCACTCCCCCATTACAATACGGCACTATTTAATTGCTTCAGATCTTCTTTTATAAAAAGAGTGTACCATACTGAAAAAATGTAAATTAGCCATATTCTACGCGAATAGTCGCCTTTATTACTCCGATGCTGGGTAAACATCTCTTCGATGATATTCATATTGAATATTTCTTCAATGCCACTATATCGTATTTGTTCGAACATTATATCTGAAGTTGGAGTTTTGAGCCAATCACGAATGGGTACGGGAAATCCTAGTTTCGGGCGATTCACAATAGCTTCCGGAACGATTCCTTCCATAGCTTTACGCAAAGCAAGTTTTGTTGTTTTTTGCCCAATCCGATTGGATACAGGTATTTTACTAGCCGTTTCGAAAACCTCTTTATCTAAAAATGGGACTCTTAATTCTAATGAATGTGCCATGGATAGCTTATCTGCTTTTGATAAAATATCTCCAGGTAACCAAAAATTCATATCAATAAACTGCATTCTTGTCGTAGGGTCTAGGTGAGCTGTCTTATCATAAAAAGGCTTAACGATATCCGCGGGATGTAAAAAGCTATGCTGAGCGTGTACCGATTCGTGGAGCAAATTCATCTTACCGGTTTTGTTGAAGATGTTCGCATTACCGAAAAAACGTTCTTCTAAAGGTGTCAGACCCCGAAGCAAATAATTTTTTCCATAAAAATGATAGGGATATACGGATAATGATTTTCGTAACGAATCCTTTATAAAGTTAGGCATCCAGGTTATCGGTCTTAAAGCATTTGGCTCTCTATAGATTCTGTATCCTCCGAATAATTCGTCAGCACCTTCCCCTGATAAGACAACCGTAACATGTTCTTTGGCAAGCTGGTTTAGATGATAGAGTGCAATGGCAGAAGGATCCGCTACAGGTTCATCTAGATGCCAGACCGTTTTCGGGATACTTTCAAAAAAGTCTTTTTGCGATAAGATGTGAAAATAATGATCTGTCCCCAGTTTGGCTGCTGTTTGATTTGCAATGATTGTTTCATTGTTCAACCCTTCAAATCCAATTGAAAAGGTTTTGGTGGATTCTTCTGTTCTCATCATTGCAGCTATAGCTGTAGAGTCAATTCCACTGGACAAAAAACATCCTCTATTCACATCACTTTGTAAATGAAGGTTTACAGACTCTTTCAATTTCCACTGAATTTCTTCTGCGTAGTCTGCTAAAGATCGTACTACCGGTTGAAAATGGGGTTCCCAATATTTCTCGATCTTCATTTCACCTTCCGAGTTAACAAATACTCGCTCTGCAGGTCCTAATTTATGAATGTGTTCAAACATCGTATCAGGATGCGGGACATACTGAAAAGTTAAGTAGCTGAATAAACTTTGATACTGAAGCTTTCTGGGTACCCCTTGCACTGCAAGTATGCTTTTAATTTCCGAAGCAAATAAAAGATTATTTTCGTCTTTGTAATAATAAAAAGGCTTGATCCCGAAATGATCTCTAGCAGCAAAAAGAGATTGTTCCTTAAGATCCCAAATCGCAAAACTAAACATTCCACGTAAATGATGGACACAGTCCTTGCCGTATTCCTCAAATAAATGCACAATGACCTCTGTATCTGATTGCGTCTGAAAGTGATGTCCCTTTAGCTTAAGTTGATCTCGTAGTGTTTTATAATTATAGATTTCACCATTAAAAATAATCCAAAGAGTACGATCTTCATTCGTCATCGGTTGATTGCCATCACGTAAATCAATTACAGACAATCTGCGAAAACCAAGTCCAATGCGAGAATCGAGCCATACTCCCTCATGATTGGGACCTCGGTGATTCATAACCCCTGTCATTTGTTTTAAGGTTTCTTCATGTGGTGGCTGTCCATTATATTTTAATATTCCTGCTATTCCGCACATACTCTGGCAGTCCTTCCTATTATAAAGATTAGGATATAGAGTGCCCATAATTGCTTTGATAAATTTATCATTTTTTTCTAAAGGATTCACTTATTTGAAAATATAAAAAAAGAAAAGCCTGTATTAGCAGGCTTTTCTCATTCATTTTTACTTTATCTCTCCCAGAAAGCTTCTAAAGTTCTCGACAATGTCTTTAGATCGGGTATGGTGCAAATAATGCTCCCCATCAAGCAACATCAATTTCCCGTGTAAGGAGTCTTTAATCTGTTCTTTATGCAGGGATTCCCAGCCTGGAACATCCGTATTGTCTTTCACTAGGAAGAAAATAACAGGAAGATCTTTAGGGAAATTTAATGTTTCCGTGGCTTTGAAATTGCTTTTAAAATGCTCTGCTTCGCTGATGATATTAGGATTCATCATGTTTTTAAGTGAAATCATTCTATTTTGTTCTTTAGTTTCCTCATCATCACTTGGTGGAACGATTTGGGCCGGGTTGAGTTTTACCAGCAATCGCATAAATCCTGATTTTTTAAGCAGCTTATAGGTTCCTGATGGAAATTCTTCATCGTTGCCCCCTTGTGTGGGTACGCTGCTGTCGATGCCTACGAATGCACTAACTTCGTTTTCGTATTTGTTCACATAGTCCAGTCCGTAAATTCCTGCTATAGAGTGTCCCATCAGAATATAACGATCTATCTTTAATTCTTGTAAAGCTTCATGAAGCTCACTCACTATATTGTCGACCGTTCGTTCTTTTGTGGTGACATCACTTAGTCCATAACCAAACGGCTCAACTACTACAACTTTATAGAAAGGAGTCAGTTCATCTACAAGTGGTTTGAAATCAATTACGGGTGATGCGGTTCCAAACCCTGGGAGTAACACGACCGTTTCCTTGCCTTGCCCTTGTATGGTTACATTCATCTTTTTCCCGTCGACAGGTACAAGCTGACCATAGGGTTCTATTTTTCCTTTCTCCACTTTATTGCTGATCACATTGACTGTAAAAACGATGACCAGAAAAAGTGCTAGGAGGAGGACTATAGCGACTATTACTTTAAGTAAAATTAATAATGTTTTCTTCATACTTTCATTTCCTTCCTTGATGTTTCTTTTAGTTTCTCCAACTTCTGCACCCCTTCTTGTTATCCCTTATCTTTTGTCTATTCCATTCTATCAATCCAGTCTTAGATCCTGTGTAACGCAAGTTTAATTGATTCTTAACTTTCAACAGCCCCTAATGATAACGATTTAAGCTTCTGTTAAGATTGGAATAACAAAAAAACACCTTTAGTTATCCGTCGATTAACCATAGGCTAATCTAACGTTATCTAAAGGTGTAGTTTCCACTTATTAGTTCATTGATTATTTACGCGCTGCACGAAGCTTCTCAGGGGTTACATCGTTTCCATCCGGATCTAAAATTGTCACTCCAGAAAGACTATTACGAACTTGTCCACGAATTTCACGCAGGTAGTCTTCACGCAAAGCGATCTGTTCAACCCATTCGCCTTGTGTCAGACCTACTTCACGTTCTTTCTTAGCTAATTCATTGATGCGAGTCAAACTTGTAATCATCTATGTTCCTCTTTTCTTAGTTTTAATTAGCTTACTAACGGTTATGGCGATTAGTTCCAGATTCAAGCTAAATTATCAGCCATTTGTTTCATAAGTCTTCTTAATAATAAACGTTCTTCAGGTATAATTCCGGCTAGTAATTTATTCAGCTGTTTGTTCCAGATCTGTTCCACAGGTTCGCAGAGATTACGTCCGGCTGGGGTTAGATACACTCGGCTAACTCTGCCATCTTCAGGATCTCTTTTTCGAACAACAAACCCATGATTTTCAAGAGATTTCACCATATTCGTTATGGTTGGAGGCTCACAATTCAAGCGTTCACTTAGCTGTATCTGTGTCATTCCATCTGTTCTCCATAACCGGCATAATAACTGTTCTTGACCCACATGAAGATTAAGTTCTCTAAGCAGCTCTGCATAATCTCTACGCATTTCCGCTGATATTCTATCCAGTAGTTCCCTTATCTCATCTTCTATCACAGATATTTCCTCCGTACTGCCATACAAATTACTTAGCAAGCTAATAATATCACGATTTATTAAAAATTTCAAATAAATGTCCGGTAACGTTCATCCTGTCTGCTGACCAAACCATTAAAAAAGGAGTAAAACCACAAGATCACGTAGATCTTGTTTTTTTACTCCTGCCCAGTCAACACTTGACTTCGTTCTCAATTATTTTGTGGAAGCCGCACTTCAAACATCGTCCGCACTACACTGCTTTGTGCAGAAACTGTTCCAGCATGTTGTTCCACAATGTTTTTAGTGATAAATAAGCCCAGTCCCGTACTCCCTGTGGGATGCGTTCGCGCTCGATCCCCGGTGTAGAACATATCAAAAATACGCGGCAGCTCTTCCGGATCAATACAATCTCCATAGTTAATAATCTCAATAACGACTTCGTTTTCTTCTAAATACCCATGAATATCAATAAATTGACCGTCGCTTCCGTATCGCGCTGCGTTAGTGAGAAGATTCTCAAATACACGTGCCAGCAGCTCACCGTCACCCTCTATCTTCAGAGGTTGGGTTACATCCAAGCGGGAAGTAAGACCATTTTTCTCAAAAACGGGATATAACTCTTCATTTAATTGTAAAAGAAGCTCACTAAGGTCGATCGAGGTTTTCTCAAGCGTAAGCTTACCGTAGTTCATTCTTGTAATTTCAAATAGCTCATCAATTAATTTTTCCAAACGTTGAGATTTAGTATAAGCAATCGTTGTGTAATGTCTGGTCTGTTCTGGCGTTAATTCATTGTCCTTAAGGATAAAATCCAAATAACCTATAACTGAGGTAAGTGGAGTACGCAGATCATGTGCCAGATTTAACACAAGTTGATCTTTACTGCTCTCCGCAAAGTCTCCCCGCTCAATAGCTTCCTGAAGATGATCAATAGCCAGATTGATATCATGGCCAATAAGGCCGAATTCATCTTTAGAAGGGATATCCACCCGCTCCGAGAAATCACCCGACGCCAGCTGATGGATCCCTTTCGAGATTTCCTTGAAATAATTTGCATATGGTTTAGTAAATATAAAAAAGAATAAGATGGCCAAAGGAATGAAGATAATCAAAAACGCATTAACATCACCGATATCCCGCATCAAGTAGCGAACTTTAGTCAATGGATTTTCTAATAAGACCTCTGATCGATAATATCTCTGCAGAATTTTATAGATTGAAAAGGTAATTCCACCGGATACAAGCATACTGGCCATCAGCAGCATAATCATTTTTGTACGAAAGCTATAAATCATTTTAGGCATTGGTTGTATACCCTTCCCCTACTATTTATCTTTGTAGTGACAATGGTATATGAATTCATTCAAAATCTCAAATCCTTCGAATTAAAGATCTTTCCGCACAAAAATCCGCAGAGAAATGATATATGAACAGCTAAGCAAGAATATATAAGCCAGCCCTAGGATTATAAAGGGAATGACCGTACCTTTCACTCCAAAACTTAGCCATCTGTTCACATCAGGTATCCACTGGATCAAAAAGCTAAACACGTTCGGGCCAAACATAACAATCATCATAAATACAAGATTAACCACTTGTGCCCCCTTTGCCCCTAACCAGTAATGAATCGGTAAATAAAGCATCGCAAGGAGAGGGAAAATGGATATCGTAATACCAACCTCTTGCCAAAAATGAGGGGTTACGGCTTTACCTGTCACAACAATCAGGAGATAGGTAAAGGCCGTTGCTGCCAGCCCGACAAGAGCAAACGGAAGGATCGAAAAATATTTGGCACGGACAAGCTCTTGTCTCCGTACAGGGAGATTAACGAGAAACCGTTGCGTCATCTGCTGAGTATCCATTGAACAGGAGCTTATCAATAACAGCATAGGTGGCATTACCGTAAATAAACTGAAGCTATGATAGTTTGAGTATGCTATGAAAATAAAGAAAGGGATTAGCAGCATCAGAAATTTACGCAAAAGAATGAAGTCTTTTTGAATTAAAAAAAATGATTTATACACTTTACGTCCTCCTTAGCTTATAACTCTTCCTTGCTAAACAATCGTAGTGAAATCCTATAAGAGCAGTACAATATGAATAGATAAACAATCCCTGTCAAACCAATCGGCACCAGATGATCCTGCAGCTTTAAATGGGTAATTGTTAAGAAAAAGGATGAATTTGAGAGTGAAGATCCAGTGTTTAGGGTGGTAATCGTTATTACTACATTAAAAAGGATATTGAAGTAATAGTTTTTGGAACCAAGCCAATAATGAATCGGCAGATAAATAGACGCAGTCAAAGGAATCATCAGTAATGTTAAAGATACCCCTATCCAATAAAACGGGCTAATGGAATATCCAAATGAAAAGGAAATTAGTAACAAAGCTAAAGTGCAAACCAAACCGATGAAACAATAAGGAACAAGTGATAAGTATTTAGCCAAGATAATCTCTTGCCGTCTTACTGGCAACCCTATAACAAACTTTGTGTTGTTATTCTGTGCATCCATAGAACAGGAGTATACGAGCAACAGTAAAGATTGAAATGTAGCAAACATGCTGGAGTTATCCAGTTGAACATATGCGATAAACAAGATACTCAAGAGAAATATAGGGATAAAATTCCGCAGGAGAATAAAGTCTTTTCGAATCAGCAAAAAGAGATTAAACATACAAAGTGTTTCCCTTTACCGTAAAATACATGATTTCTTCCAGAGTAGGTGTTTCGCATATGGCATGACCCCTAAAGAAGTGTTCCCCCTCAGAGCGATTGTTCAGAAGACCCTCGAAACCAACTTCCGTCTCTCTAAGCCCGATGAACCATTTTCGTACATCCCGATCAAGCAACTCTTTATTGCCTTTTACCAGCATGTATTTGTTGGCTAGAGATTCTTTCATTTCATTAAATACTAGGCGCCCTTCATTCACAAAAACAATATAGTCTGCGATCCGGTCCAAATCAGTCGTATTATGCGTTGAAAAAAGAATAGACTTCTTCTCATCCTGGATATGCTCACTAAGCAAATCAAGCAACTCTCTTCGGAATATAGGATCAAGTCCTGCAGTAGGTTCATCCATAATGAGCAGATCTGCACCATGTGATAAGGCAATAGCGAGCGAATACTTCATTTTCATTCCTTTGGAGAGCTCCTTAATCTTTTTCCGCGGGGAAAGCTTGAACATCTCTATGTATTTCCTATACGTTTCTTGATCCCAACGACTATAAAAAGGAGCAATAATCTTACTCATCTGATCGATGGTTAATTGATCGTAAAAGTAATTCTCATCGGAGACATAGCCAATCCGATCCTTATTCTCTGCTTCATGGATAGACATCTCTTGATCAAAAATCTTGACGCTGCCGTGATCAGGAAACACCATCCCCATCATCATTTTAATTAATGTTGTTTTCCCTGCCCCATTCGGTCCAATTAGCCCCGTGATATACCCTTCTTTGATTCCGAACGTAAGTTCGCATAGGCTAAAATGGCCATATTTTTTAGAAATTTGGTCCAATTGAATGACTTCTTTCATTCTGTCTCCTCCTCATAAAGCAATTTCAACATCTCACTAAACTCAGCAAAATCAATCCCCAGCATTTTACTCTCGTCGATAATCCCCTTCATTTTGTTCTCCATAATCCGTAGCCGTTGTTCCCGAATAAACTCCTGATCTGCACCAGAAACAAAGGAACCTTTCCCCACAATTGAATTGATAAGCCCTTCTCTCTCCAGTTCTTCATAGGCTCGTTTCGTTGTAATTACGCTAATCTGCAGCTCTTTGGCTAATAGCCGGATAGAAGGTAATGGGGTGCCAGACACTAACTCTCCTTGCAGAATCATCTGGCGGATCTGGCTGACAATCTGTGCATAGATGGGTTCACCGGAAGTGTTGGATATCAATATGTTCATGGAATTGTGCCCTCACTCCTAGTTTATGTGTTATCATTGTATATATGTAATATATACACTATACTCAATGTTGTCAATTACCTTTCTTGTATCGGCAAAAAAGCTGATTCCTAGGATCTAAGAACCAGCTTACATAGTTATCAGATATTTTCTTCATCACAATAATCCAGCACTTTTTAAAAAACGGCTAACAATATCTATCTGATAGCGAATCCGTAGGTCACGATCAAGGCTCCAGCAGGTTTCCACAGTAAATGCTTTAGCTCCTAATATACGGGTAACGGCTGCCCTTGAGGAGCCGGGGCGCTCCCGTAAACGGATATTAAAATGATAAGCGGTTTTGGGAATCGTTCGATTAATGCCTTTGATGACACGTTTTGCTGTACCTATTCCTCGGCTTCCCGGAGTGACGATGATCGACTGGCCAAGTCGCTTCGGATTTTTTTGTGACAACCCATTTGCTTCATGAAGGTCCAGAAACCAGGTGGGACGATATCTTAGTACTAGCTGTAGCAAAGCTGAAGCTAATGGATGTTTTGCCGCTGTTTTGCTGAAACGTGAAAAGGTGCGATTTAAATCAGGTACACCTCTGATCCGTTTGCGGTAAGCTTTTTGATTCAATAGAGGAACTACAATGATCGTGCCCCGGTGTATATACAACCTTCTCTGGTTAAAACGTTCTACAATGATCTGTGCGGCACGAATACTTCCTGTCTCATTCCCATGTATCCCCGACACCACCATAAAGACAGGACCAGGAAGCTCACCTCTAATCACATAATAAGGGGTAGCAAAAGCTGTGGACGATGCTAAGGTATAGCTTTCAACGATCATAAAGGATCACCTCCACATTTAGATAATCCATATATGTGTATTCCGATATACCCCAGTTGTCCTAGACATATAAGCAAGAAGAAACGACGTTGTCTTTTTTTAAAGATAACAATCGTTTCTCGTAGAAATATATTCAAAAAAAGCCTGATTTCTCAGGCTTCCTTAGTCCTAACTAGTTAATTTATTTATACGCCGGGAGCCAGTCTCCATGGGCTGTGATCAGCTCGTCGCACATATTTGTAATGTCATCCATCGACAATTCAGCTGCTGTATGTGGATCGAGCATTGCGGCGTGATAGATATGCTCTTTCTTATGGGTAATCGCTGCTTCGATCGTTAACAATTGTGTATTAATGTTTGTACGATTCAGTGCGGCGCACTGTGGAGGCAGATCTCCCACGTAGGTCGGAGTTACTCCGCTTCTATCTACTAAACAAGGGACCTCTACACATGCTTCATTTGGCAAATTGGTGATAAGACCTGTGTTCATAACATTGCCACCTATTTTGAAAGGCACATTAGTTTCGATGGCTTCCATGATATAAGACGCATATTCATGCGAACGTTCATGTTTAAGTTCTTTGTTATTAACCAATTCTTCCCGCATTTGTTGCCAACGTTCAATTTGATCTACACAGCGGCGTGGATACTCGTCGAGTGGAATTTGAAACCGTTCGATAAGCTCAGGGTAATTACGTTTGATAAAATAAGGATGATACTCTGCGTTATGTTCCGAAGATTCCGTAATGTAGTAACCGAATTTAAGCATCATTTCATAACGGACCATGTCTCCGTGATGTTCTTTTTGCTTCTCAGCTGCACGGCGTTTAATTTCCGGATACAAATCCTCGCCGTCTTTAGTAACCTCCAATAACCAAGCCATATGGTTAATCCCAGCGATCTTAGCCTGAACACCTGTCTGATCCATACCCAGATGCTCGAACAAGCCCGGAATACAATGCTGCACACTATGACATAATCCCACCGTCTTTACACCGCCATAGGTATTCATCACATTGGTCAGAACTGCCATAGGATTCGTATAGTTCATAAAGAGTGCGTCCGGACAAACCTCCCGTACATCCGCAGCAAAGTCCAGCATCACTGGAATAGTACGCAGGTTACGGAATATCCCACCTATGCCAACTGTGTCCGCAATCGTTTGCCGCAAGCCATATTTCTTCGGAATTTCAAAATCTGTGATGGTGCAAGGATCGTAACCTCCCACTTGGATTGCATTAATGACATATTTAGCTCCACGCAAAGCTTCTTTACGATCCGTATAGGATTTCACAACACAAGTGCTGCCGCTGCTCTCTTTTATATTATTAAGCATATTCTCGGAATCTTTAAGGCGTTGCAGATCAATATCATACAGGGCAAGTTCAAACCCTTGCAGGGCTGGCGTTCTCATACAATCTCCCAACACGTTTTTGGCGAATACGGTGCTACCCGCTCCGATAAATGTAATTTTAGACATATGAAATATTCCTCCTTATAGGTGAGGTGAACGGTGTTAACATCGCAGTTTTATGGAGTAGAGTAAACTATAATTCCCTTATAAACACTAGGATGTTAGATCATAACCGTCTGCTCTCTTCACTAATCACTATAAATGAGAGCGGTCCCAATGAGTATGGAGAAATACAAGAGAAATATGGACGTTTGTTGCATTTGTATATTCAATCCTATACTCTAAATGTATTATAAAAGCAATCTTGGGGAGGTCCTAAGTGAATGGCTTCAGAGCATTATCATTTTACAGCAGGGTTTAATCTGGCTCCCGATGATCATGACCTATCTGTATTATTCAGCGGAGAAGGCAAGCCTGTTCCTGGCCATAAAATGGGCCCCTCTGTTCATGATTACTATCTCATTCATACAGTAATTGATGGTAAAGGTGTTTTTCAAAGTGGCAGTAATTCACAGGGATGTAGTAAGGGGGATACCTTTGTAATTTTTCCGGGTGCGTTATTTAGCTATCAGGCAGACATGGATCGTCCGTGGACATATGTATGGGTGGCCTTACAAGGGGAAGCGGTTGAACAGCTACTACACGAAGTGGGAATTACAAGGGACAAGCCAATAATCCACTTAGATAACCTAATAGAGATACATAAAATATATGAACATATTCGTTTATCCTTTCAGCAATCTGCTTATCCTCGACTGGAGAGCTTAGAAGCTTCGGGTTGGCTGCGGCTGCTAGTGCACAAATTCGGTGTTGCGAACATAAGTTCGCTTTCCTCTCAATCGATAGAATTACCGGATGTTATCGACCGCCAGATCGATCAAGCGATCCGTTGGATTTCTCTGCAGTTTCATCAACAGATCAGTATCGACCATATGGCATCGTCTCTAGGCTATCATAGAGCGCATCTCTCTAAAGTCTTTAAACAAAAGATCGGCATGTCTCCCAAACAATATTTATTAAAGGTTCGTATGGATAACGCAAAAAAACTGCTAGGAGGAACGCTGACCATCGACCAGATCTCTTCCTCGGTCGGTTTCAATGACGCGTTATACTTCTCCAAGCAGTTTCGTAAGTGGAGCGGCATGTCTCCAAGTGAATTTCGAAATCATCTTCGAACGGGCAAATGATTGATCTTTCTTACGTTTCTTTCATGGCTTTAGATAAAATAGAGGTAACAAACGTTGTCTTTCCTTCACAATAAGCATCAATGTCATAACGATGTTGTTCTGCCAGGCGCTGTTTGACCTCTGCATACGCTTGACGCGCCGCTGTATTCGATCGCAGATAGTCTCTGAAAGCGATATGCTCCAAGTAGCCTTTTCCATCCTTAGGGCAAACATACAGATGATATTTCATAAACCCGTCATCCTGAAGTCTTTGAAAAGCTTCTCTGCCCTCTATTCCCAAGTTCCCTTGGTGTTCATAACCACGCTGTTGTAAACGTTCGATGATTTGTGGGAGTACATCGTAGCTTTCCATCACAAGATCTAGGTCGATGATAGGTTTAGCAGCCAGCCCTTCAATGGAAGTACTGCCCACATGCTCGATAGAAATAATAAGATCTCCGACATAAGATAAGAGCTGTTCTTTTAATCTATTGAATTCTGCCTTCCACTCTGGGTTATACGGGACAACCTCTATAACTTTCGTCTTCTCAGCGATGATCAAACACCTCCCGGGTATAATAAAAGGTAATATAATACGTTTCTAGCTAATCTCCGGTATATCCTCTTTCTCGATCACTCTATAGACTATCCATATACATAGAGCGGCTACAACAAGCGTTCCCCCCATTAAGCAGACGCCACTCCAGCCCCAATGCTGCCATGCAAAACTTCCCAGCGTGGATCCAATCGCTCCACCTGTAAAAGTGCTGACCATAAAAACAGTATTTATACGACTTCGAGCCGCTGGTTCAAGTGCATATATCCGTGTTTGGTTACTGACCTGTGATCCCTGTACCCCAAGATCCAGAATAATAACTCCTGCAATCAAACTCCAGATTGTAAATCCGGCTAAACCAAAAAATCCGTAAGCAATCAATGTAATTAACAGTAGGATTCCTACAATCTTTTTGGGAGCAATTCTGTCTGCTAACCTCCCGATAAATGGAGCACCAGCAGCACCTGCTACACCAATAAGACCAAACAATCCTGTGATTGAGCTACTGTAGTGATAAGGTTCTCCTTCCAGAAAGAAAGCTAGAGAAGTCCAGAACACACTGAAGCCGCCAAACATGCAAGCCCCAATTAAAGATGACTCACGAAGCGTCGAATATCTGAGAATCAGTTGCCCCATTGATTTCAGCAGATCGGAGTACGAAGAATTATTGTCTGGTTTCGTTGCCGGGATTAGCCGATAAAGAATAAGGGATAGCAATAACATGACTACTGCGGCAATCCAGTACATCGCCCTCCAGCCGAACATATCCCCTATAATTCCGGATATTGTTCTTGCTAGCAGAATACCAAAAAACAATCCACTCATTACTGTACCTATAACCTTCCCCCGTTCCTCCGGTAAAGCTAACTCAGCCGAGAGAGGAATGATGACCTGCGGCACCACCGTAGTTATGCCGATAGCAAAGCTCGCGATATACATCCAAGTGAGGTTTTGTGCGGTAGCGAAACCAATTAGGGACAGTGATACAGCAATAAGAAGTCCGGATATCAGTGTTCTGCGTTCACGAATGTCACCTAGTGGAACAAAAAATAACATTCCCAGCGCGTAGCCGATTTGAGTAAGCATCGATACATATCCCACTGAGTTAGAGGAAGCATTAAAGGTGCGTCCTATCTCAGCTAGGAGCGGCTGATTATAATACATATTTGCCACGCTTAGTCCTGATGCAATGGCTAGAATTAGGATGAATTGCTTAGATAGACCTTCTCCTACACGAACAGCAGCGCCTGTGATAGATTGTGTCATGAAATTATGTGCCTCCGTTCACGTATGCTGCTTCAAACAGCGAGCTTTATTTTCCCTAATATATTATATCAGTCACTGTCAACCTTCTTTTTTCAATAGATTAATGATTAGTAAAAGCAAAAATATAAATATCTGCATAAGTACAATTTATAGTAAAATATATAAATCTGAGCTAGGAGTGGATGGGTGTGCACCAGAACGAACAAATCATAAACAAACTACAAAAGAACCCCTTAAAGAATGTTAGCTTGTTAAAAATGTTAACCTCCTTCCACGAAGTCATGAAAACACATCTAGTAGAGCAAGGTGAGCAGTGGGGTGTTGTTTTACTTCTTCCAGCCACAGCATACGCATATGATCATAGGGTATATCCTCAAGCGGATTACATCGTATTTTTGGATTACAGCTGCCCCGATATATTTCCAGCATTACTAACGCTGCTCCCCACAGAGGCGAAGCTTGTTTTTAAACTGCAGGATGTGAAGTACCAAGAGGCACTGTCTGCGCATTTTTCTTTAGAAAAAGTTCGGGGGTTTTTCTCTTACAGCACAACTGAGGGGTTAAGGTATGTTAAGGACAAAGAGGTAACAATCAATCATTCATTTGACGACAGACTACTTCCACTTTGGGCTGCTAACCATTACAATAAGGAAGAAATTGAGGAATATTTCCAAAAAGGAGCGTTTTCCGTTTCAATCTTTCAGGGCGACAATCCGGTTAGTACCTGCCTAGCGTTCCGCAATGAAGAGCAGATTTGGGAAATCGGCGCTGTACATACTTTAGAAGCATTTCAAAGATACGGATACGCGAAAATGGTAGTTCGCACAGCCATACAAGAAACGTTAGAACGAGGCTTTATTCCACGCTATCACGTCCTTGAAAGAAATCAAGCGTCCATTCGTCTAGCTGAATCTATTGGACTTGTCCCTTGTGTGCAGCTAGAGCACTGGATTAACTACATTCAATAACAATTTCTATTGGAGGTGATTTTAATGAGCTATCCACCAAACGACAATTTGAACTATTATCAGCCTCCACCCCCTCCGGCACCAACGAATGGCAAATCAATCGCTGGTTTTGTCTTGGGAATCCTCTCCATTGTTGTGCCTTATATTGGTTTTCTGTTAGGAATTATTGCGATTATTCTATCCGCCTTATCGCTGAAGGAAATCCGTAATCGTTATGAACAAGGCAAAGGCCTAGCGATTGCAGGCCTGGTATGTGGAATTGTGGGCACGCTGATGTACGCAATTATTATATTATTCGTCGTTGTGTTTGTTTTTGCAGCTTCTACTTACTAACCACGAAAAGGATCTCAATAGCCATCATCGGCTGCTGAGATCCTTTTCGAGTTAACACGCTATCAAGTGAACCCTTCATTCAGTCGTGGAACCAAAATCGGTGATTTTAAGCTTTACATCAAAGGTTAATGGCATCCGAATAAATTCCTCGTCCCAATGATCCTTGACCTTTTTCCAAACCTGCGGTTTTTCTATGCTGAACCAATTTCCGAACCCTGCCACATCTACTTTATAGGTGGAATGCATTTTGTGAATAAGAGCATTAATTTTTTCGGTCAATCTCTCCTCGAATATCTTCTCCAATTCTTTGAAATAGGCAACTTCCGCGGAATGCTCATTATCATCCCAATGCTCAATAAGACGTCCATCAGACTCAATCGCAACATGAAAGGAAAACTTCTCATCAGCAGTCTCCTTCAGTGTAATCTTGCTCTTGACTGATTTAATCTCATAAGTAATTGCTTCGTTTGACTGATCATATGTTTTGATGCTCCCGCCTTTAACATCGCCTTTGATCCAGGCAATACTCTCCACATCCTGTTGGTTCAGATTGCCGATCCAATATCCTGTGTCTCCCTTGATAATACCGGCACCGGAAAACTCCACCTCACCATTTGCCTCAATAACGTTCTGCAAAACAAAGCTTTGCTTCGAATACATCAATGCATCTAGATTCGACAATGTTATGCCCTTCATAACTTTACTAGTCCTGAAGTGGTTATGGACCATGTCCTCCAGACGAAAAGAAGGAACCTCCTCTGCTGTCGTGTTTAGCGTATCAGACGCACGTCCTTGGCTAAGAAAGATGAGGCAGCTAGGGCGAATATCGTTATCACGCAACAGAAAGTCCATTAGCCGTCGGATTTTCTCCTCTTGTATCAATTTCTCGGATATGACAACAACCTTGAGGTGATGGCCTATAATCGGACGGTTCTTGCGGATCGAAATCTGGCGGAATACTTCAAGCAGGGAATCTCCAGACTCTGAAATATTATGGAAATGAGTTTTGGGTGTTTCACCTTCTTTGCCGGAGTTTCCAATTACATTTTCAGGCACAATTTGTACCGTAGCCGTCAATTTATTATGCTTAAGGTAACTTCCTCCGAGTTCCTCAAATTTCTTTTCGACTGTTTGAGGTTCCCCCTTGTCAAGCGCCAATCCCGTATAAACACTCAAGTCTTCAATTTCCTTACTGCTCCAGCAGCCGGACTGCGTAAGCAGAATCATAAATACCAATAGTAAGCGAATAACCTGCTGTCTAAACATTCTGCTTGAGTCCTTTCTTCCTAATGATTAATACAATCGACAATAACAGTGGCAGCAATATAAAGATCAGCACACCCATATAGCCAATCGCATCACCAAGACTGAAGACATCATTGATGCGTTGAGGGATCATCGTGCAGATGAAGATGATGGGCATTAAAGCGAACATAACCGGATGGATCTTTAGGTGAAACACCTGGGAGATTCCGAGTGACGCATTAAAGAAAAAGCTGCAAAAATTGCAGAACATCTGCATCAGCCAGATAACCAGCAACGGAAATTCAAATCGTTCAAAAAAGAACCCTGAAATTTCAAAGCTCCGCACCAAATCTATCGTCGGCCAGGTGCTGGAGATTACAGAATTAATAGATAAGCCGCCGATAACCATTACAACAGTAACCAAATATAATACAAATGGTATGCTTAAACCAACCAACATTCCCTTGACTGCTTGCTGTGGATGCTCCATAAAGGCCGTCATTGTCATCACAACCTCACAACCGGTAAAGATCAGGATGCTCGACTTCATGCCTCGGATCACCGGGATCATACCTTCACTCAGAAAAGGACGCAAATGCTGGATATCAAATATTCTGGTACTTAAGATATAACAAATTATCAGGATAAAAATACTGATCGGAAATACAATCTGAAACACGCGGGCCATGGAATTAATCCCACCATACACCAAATAAGTGCCCACCCAGATGAACGGCATCACAATCGCCCAGATCGGTGTCCCTTCCAGAAGAAAAAACAATGTTACTTCCGCCAAAACGCGGATTTCGAAACCCGCTATCACAATAAAGTACAGAATCAATATTGTACTCATTACACTGCCTGGAATATTCCCAACAATTCTTTTAGAATACTGAAAGACAGTCTTCCCTGGAAATTGCTGGCTAAGCTTCACCATAACCAATATCACCAAAGATACGGTGATACCTCCCAGCACTACTGAAATCCAGGCATCGGGAGTCTGTACAGCCTTAACAACATTTCTGGGCAAAGTCAAAATTCCCGCACCTAGCATTGAATTGGTCAAGATTATGGAAGCCTGCGAGGTTGTGATCTTGTCATCAGTTCGTTTGAACACTGTGGTCTCCCCTCTGCTCCTGCTAAGAATACATTCTCTAGGACCTGCGCTTTTTCTTCTGGGTCTTCAGCATCTCCGGTCTTCGCTTCATGATTGATAACGGTGCACGGACGAACAAATCCTTCCAGTCACTTAACCGGAAAGGGGAAATAGGAGTGACGTAAGGAACTCCAAAGCTTGAAAGCCGAGTCAGATGACTGCAAATAAGCAGGAAGAAAAGGATGGTTCCGAACATGCCCAGGACCGCCGCAAATAACATGCCTGCGAATCGTAAGATCCGGAGAGTAATCCCCGCACTGTACATCGGTATGGAAAACGAAGAGATCGCTGTCACGGCTACAACAATTACCAGAAACGGACTCACAATACCAGCCTGTACCGCGGCATCTCCAATGATCAGACCTCCGACAATCCCCATTGCCGGACCTATGGGCTTCGGCAGCCGGATTCCAGCTTCACGCAAGATTTCAATGGAAATTTCCAGAATCAACACTTCAATTAATGCAGGAAAGGGTACACCTTGGCGTGTTTCGATAATGGAGATCGCCAGTTGTGTAGGAATCAGTCCCGGATGAAAGGAGATAAAGGAAATATACAGCGCCGGAGCCAACAGAGCCAGAAATGATGCGCAAAACCGGAGTATCCGCAAAAGTGTACCCGGAATCCAGCGCTCATAATAATCCTCAGGAGACTGCAAAAGCATACTGAACGTCACTGGAACAACGAGTGCAAACGGTGTGCCATCCAGCAAAATAGCGACTCTTCCCTCTAACAAGGAAGCAATTACCCGATCGGGTCTTTCCGTATTCTGTGTCTGCTGAAACGGGCTTAAATAATCATCCTCGATCAACTGTTCCACATAGCCGGATTCCAGAATAAAGTCCATATCAATTTTGGAGATACGTTCCTTCACTTCCTGGAGCAGATCAGGATTTACAATGTTTTTCATATAAGCGATAACCAGGTTCTTCTTGATTTCGCTGCCTACTTCAACCATTTTCATTTCCAGATTCTTATTAAGCCCTTGGCGCCGCAGCATAGAGGTATTCTCACTGAGCACCTCGGTAAAGCCAATCCGAGGCCCCCGCAGCAAAGCCTCTGAGGTCGGCTCAGTAATCGAGCGCACTGCTCCATGCGGAGAACCCACCAGCAACATCTCACACATGCCTTCGACAATCAGCGCAGTGTATCCGAATAGGACAAACTCCTGCAGCTGGTCTAAATCCTTGGCTTCACTGAGCTGAGCTAGCGGGAGCATATTCTGTTTCAAGTAGTTGTATATTCCTTCTGAAGCTTGCGTTTCGCCGGCAAACATCAAATTCTGCAGCACCTGCTGATTGATCAGTTCTTCGTGCTGCATCCCCTCTACATAGACTAATGCGGCACGTGCCTGAATACCTTTAACTGAGAATTCACGAAAATGTACATCACTGTTCTCCCCCAATGCCGTTTTTATCGCTGTCAGATCGGCATCATAGTCCTGAGTAAAAGCAGTAGACACAGGAGGCTGCGGATTTACTTCCCGATTGTCATTCTTCTTCAGTTCCGCATCCTGTGATTTGGCCTCTGTTTCCTTAGAGCGTCCGCTTCCAACATAAAAATACAAATGCCTGTAAAGATAAAAAATCCCTACGGGAAAGAGCAGCGTAATCGCCGCCTGCATAAAAATTGTCCAGTCCGGAATATAAGAGACTATTTTAGGCCACATCGCAATCATCCTCTATAGGAATCTGTTAGTACTATTCTCCTTCCACCCTATTCTTATGCAACATTTGAAACTTAAGGAAAGTTCATATATCACCATGGATCCGGACATAACAAAACGCCCGCTTATGCGGGCGTCTGCAATTTAGAGTATTTTCGATGTTTACTGCCCAAGGTTAATTAGGTTACTGCCACTGCTTTAAAACTTCAATCAAACCCGGGACATCTAATCCATCCAAGGAAAAAGCTTTGCGCAGCAGCTCATGCGGGATGAACTCATCGTATTTTCCGAGGTAGGGTGCTTCATCTGGTGATAACAATGATAATGGATCTGTGGCAGCCATACTTTCGGCAATGATCTCTGCTTCCAGCGTTTCTGCATCAGTTTTACCCGCAACAACCATATAATAAGGTTCCATCGGAACGATAGAACGCAGTCCCAGAGGGCTCTTCAGATTGTTCTTCAGAAGGCGCTCCAGCGTGCGGAATTGTCGACTGCCCGCCCAGGGCAGAATGAACATAGAATCTCCACCCGCCGGCATAACGGATCGCACAAGCATTCCGCTTTCCTTCGCTAAACGACGAGCTCGTTCGAGCCGCGCAGCGGCACTCGGAGCTAAATACGGATACAATGAAGTGGCTCCTAAGATTTCACGGATCTTGTTCATGATGCGTGTATGTACATCCCCACCCGCACCAAGCCACAACGTATCTACTTTGCCGCGTGAGGTTTTCACATAAACGGCTTTATGGCGATTATCCACCTCTTCTACCTTCCAAAGCTTACCTGCCAGAGTAAAACAGTAGCCTGGTGGTGGAACCGTTGTGATCGATCCGATTTCCTCAGTTCCGTTATAGACCACATGCTCTTCATCATCTTTGAAGACCGCGTAGAAGCGGAAGTTATTCACGATCTTCTCTCCCGCCATCCCGATGATCAAGCTGCCTTCGTCCATCTTCTCAATTTGTCCCATGCCTAACATATAGGTCATGAAAATATCATAATCAGTAGGATCTATGGTTTTAAACGAAGGCAAACTCAGAACCGCTTCTTTTAAATCATCCGGTTCGGCCTCACCCATACTTTTCAAAATGCTCATCGTCTGATGGTATAGCAGTCCAACTGGCAGCTGACGCACGACCAGGGGTTCAACCCATTTCTCGCGCACATATAGCTCAATAACCGCTATCGCTCGAAGCAGTGTCCACGGCATCCGCGCCGGAAGCTGAGCTTCCTCGTCCTCTTCCTCGGGCGTGACAAAGATCATCTCGGATGCAGCGTCTCCACGCCTGCCCGAGCGGCCTAACCGCTGCACAAAGCTAGCACAGCTATAGGGAGCGCCGACCTGTAGCACTCGCTCCAGCTCGCCCAGATCAATGCCCAGCTCCAGCGTCAACGTCGCTGCGGCAACAGCCGGTCCGGTGCCTTGCCGCAGCGCGGCTTCCGTCTCTTCACGCAGCATCGCGGAGATGCTGCCATGGTGAACGTGAAACACATCCCGTTCACCACGCTTCGCGGCCGTTCTCCGCATCTCTAGGGTCGCCGTCTCCGCATCTGAGCGGCTGTTGGTGAAGATCAACGCCTTCTTCAGATGCGTATGATCATAAATAAAATCGTAATAAGACTGCTTCGCACGTTCTAAATGCTCCGCCTGCACCTCATCCCGTGCATCCGGGAAAGAGAAATGCTCCACACTTAACCTGAGCTTACGCCCGCCTTGTGGAGCGGACACTTCAACGCTCTCCCGTGTGCCTGCCGCTAGCCACTCCGTGACAGAAGCGTAGTCGCTCAGCGTAGCAGATAGACCGATTCTGCGAGGATGGCATCCCGCCATTCGTGAAATTCTCGCCAGCTGGCTTAACACCTGGATCCCCCGGTCAGCTCCCATAAAGGCATGCACCTCGTCAATGACAATAAAACGTAGATCATGGAACAACGCTGGAATAGCATTCGGGCGGTTCATCAACAATCCTTCAAGCGATTCAGGGGTGATTTGCAGCACGCCTGAAGGATTCTGCACCAGTTTTGTTTTATCAGCTTGTGGTACATCTCCATGCCAGTGCCACACCGGAATGTTGCCTTCGCGAAGCAAATCATTCAAACGTGTAAATTGATCGTTGATCAAAGCTTTCAAAGGGGCGATATACAAAATGCCAACCGAACCGGAAGGACGTTCATACAGCTCAGTAAGCGCAGGGAAAAAAGCTGCCTCTGTCTTACCTGAAGCGGTACCTGAGGCAATCAGCAGATGATGCGGGGTATCAAAAAGCACACGGCAGGCATCCACCTGTGCCTCACGCAAAGTCTCCCAGCGGTTCTTATAAATAAACTCTTTAATGAAGGGTGCCAGCCTATAGAACGGATTATCACTCATAATTCAAACTCCGCTAAGAACCCATCCAGTTCATTTTGCTCGGTCTCAGCTGGCTTAGCTGTTTTTTCGCCCACTAGCTGTTCAAAAGTAATCTCCGGATGCTGGTGGAGCGTATGCAGCAGATCCATGAAATCACGAACTACCTCCCGTGGAGTCAAGAGTTCCTCAGCCCCTAATCTTCCAACCGCTTCCTCCATAAAATGAACCAATTGTTCCTGTGATAAACGCGCTTCATAACCATAATGTAGGGCGTGAATCCCTTTAAGCTTTTGCAGCAGTACCAGAATTTCCTCGTGTGATAACATGTCCAGTGCAATGATAGGTCCAGTATAATTGTTCAGACCCGCCGCCCCGTACCGGCCTGCAACCAATCTCGATCGCAGTGCCTCATAACTAAATAATCCGCGCCGTCCATCTTCCACAAATTGCGGTGTTCCCCCTATAAAAATCCCAAGGTTCTCTGCCTTCCCCTGCATCGTATCATTGAACATGGTAAGCAGCTTTTCATAGTTGCTCTGGCGGGAAATACTGTTCGTAATTTTATAGAGATTGACACCTTCATCAATAAACAGCAGCAGACCTTTATAGCCAATAGCCGCGGTAAATTCCGCCCAAAGCTTCATATAGTCATACCAATTATCATCATCAATAATCACGCCAACTCCAAGCGCTTTGCGGGCTTCTGTCCGAGTTGCAAATTCTCCACGCAACCAGCGAAGCGAATCCTGTTTCTGGTCATCATCAGCCAGCTTGTGTGCATTCCAATAAGAGGCGAGTACTTTGGCAAAATCAAAACCATGTACCAAACCACGCATTTCAGAGGCTACAGCGTAAATTCGCTTCTCTACTTCTTCACCAAGCTGAGGGTGATCAGGTCCATATTCCTTCTCCTGCATCACGGACTGCTGTAGCGTAATAATCCATTTTTGCAGGATGATCTCCAACGCTCCACCATCTGGACGTGTGCGGGTCGATAAATGGCTCATTAGCTCCCGGTAAGTCGCTAGGCCTTGTCCTTTGGTTCCCACTAATCTGCGCTCAGGGGAGAGGTCAGCATCTGCTACTACAAAATCACGATCCATAGCGTAATTACGGATCATCTGAAGCAGAAAGCTTTTGCCGCTGCCGAATTTGCCTGTAATCAGCTTAAAAGCTGCCCCACCCTCTGCAATGTTCTCCATATCTCTTAATATGGCTTCAATCTCCGGCCGGCGGCCAACGGCTATATGCTCTAGTCCGATACGCGGAACAACACCAGCCGTCAACGAATTGACTAGCGCAGTTGTCATTCGTTTAGGTATTTTTAATTCACTCATCCAAAGTTCACCTCATTAAATATTGCGCAGCATAGAGATATATTCCTCAACAATGTCTTCCCCCTCAATGATCAGATCACCGAGAATATTCATTGCGATTTCATTAATCTCATCAATTAAAAGCTCTGACATCGTGCCATTGGCAGCAGCCAGCTTCAGCATAGATTGACTTCCATCCTCATCCAAAAGAGCAAACAGTGCTTCCCGTTGTAGTGGACTTAAAGCATTGGCAAACTGTTCTGCCTCCGACCCTATGTTAACCACTTGAGCTTCTTCCATCACATCTACAGGCAACAATTCTTCCTTGCTGTCTTTTATTGGACCGATTTCATCGATAGTTACATCGATCTCGCTATCCTCGTAATCTTCCTGCTCGTCCATATTCTCAACCGTAAGCATCGTCCGTACAATTTCAGAATCACTTTGCAGGCGTTCTAGCTTCTCCGGATCTATGACGACTGCCGGCCCCTTGTCTTCCTGCGTCTCTTTAAGGTACTCACGCTTTAGAAAACGAGTGATCAAATCGTCCATATCGGCATCCACATTAACACCTTTAAGTCGTCCGCGGTAGCCCATCAGTTCCCGTAGTTTATTCTCAGTCAGACGAAATAGCCTGGTAATCAGACTGCGAAGTGGTGGAGATTTACTAATACGTACAACCGGTATAAGAACAGAATAGCCATATAATGAAATGTCATATACGGCACTTCGGAATAAATAACGCTCCCGCATCACCGCTGGTCCAGGTGGAAACATTTCAACTAGATTGGAGCCGTGTTTTCGGGTGACATAAGCATTGATTAACGCCACGACCTGCGGAATGTATTGTTCAAGAGCTTCTTTGCCTTCTCCGATGTAGAACTTGGATTTACTAATATCATAGTCCGACATTGCCGTTAATACTGCAAAGGTTAGTTGCTCAGGCGCTGCGGTCAAGCCTCTCATTAATTCAAGTTCCGCCAGATCTCCTGCAAAACCACGTGAACGAGCCACAATGATAGAAAGCGGG
Source organism: Paenibacillus sp. FSL H3-0329 (assembly GCF_037963285.1). Classification (NCBI taxonomy): domain Bacteria; kingdom Bacillati; phylum Bacillota; class Bacilli; order Caryophanales; family Paenibacillaceae; genus Paenibacillus; species Paenibacillus sp. FSL H3-0329. Next base: position 3,664,862 of record NZ_CP150150.1, read on the forward strand.
ACATCCAAGTGATGTACAAAAGAGAAGTCCGCGATCCAGCCGCCAAGATATTGATCCAAGCGTTTATAACTTTCCCGGTAAGCTTCCCACATCTGATTTAGCTGCCTATAGCCATCATAAGGATCAGTCCACCCCACGCCATTAATAAGCTCATATACATGCAGAAAAATATAAGAAAGATCTGTTTTCAGATATCTGCCTTGTCTAACTTCATTCCGCCAATAAAAATACCATCTGCTTTGCGTGCCTGTCATATGGCCATATGTAGGCCAGTAACTCTTAAAAGGAACAAATAGCGCTGAATCCTCAGTTTTATCAACCAATTCCTTCGCTCTTGTTACGAACTGCCCTTCGGTGGTAGTCACAGGCTCCGGCGTTTCCATCTCTGTATCCCAAAGCTGCAGCTGTAATGAAGGTTCAGGGGTGGAATTTGTTTTGCCATTATTCTTAGAAGATGACTTAGGCAGCGCAGGTTCAGGGGAATTTCGCGGCGGAATCGGTACATTTTGTTCCGTACTTTCCCAGACTAATTCTGTGAAATGCGGCTGCTTCCTATCATTACTCATGTGCGATCGCTCCGTCCTTATAAATAAGGATTAATGTAAAAAAACGGTCCTGTTCACAACTGTGAAGGAACCGTTTTGTTCTTACGTAATAGTAGTGGTCGTCCATACAGGACGACAACATCGTTTCTTCTTGATATTTTAGCACTGTTGATAGATTAACATCAAGTATGTAATGCAGAATCACACTTTAGAGAAGCTCGGTACCCTTTGTTTCTTTGCCAAGGAACAATACCGCTAATGCACCGATAATAATTGTTACAAAAAATAACATAAAGATCGAGCCAATCGCCATAGATTTACCTACTAGAACCCCTACCAGCAAAGGTGCGATAATGCCCCCAATCCGGCCAAAGGACGTTGCTAAACCAGCACCTGTGGAACGAATAGCCGTTGGGTACAGCTCTGGCGTATAAGCGTACATGCCACCCCAAGCGCCAAGATTGAAGAAGGATAAACAAATTCCGGCAGCCATCAGCATTCCTTCAGTAGTCGCATTTCCGAACCATGCAGCGCTAACCGCAGTGAACAGCATATAGATGACTAGGACAAATTTACGTCCGAACTTTTCAATAAAGTAAGCGGCAGTAAAATACCCAGGCAGCTGAGCGAGCGTCATAATAAGCACATACTCGAAGCTTTTGACCAAGCTGAAGCCTTTAAGTACCATAACTGTAGGCAGCCATAGAAACATGCCATAATACGAGAACACCACCGTAAACCATAAAATCCACAACATAATTGTAGAACGGCGATATTCTGGCGACCATACGGTAGCGATTCGTTTCTTTAAGGAAACGGGTGCCTTTTTAATCTCAGCAAATTTCGGTGAATCATCAATCGCCCGTCTTAGATATAAAGCGTAGAGTGCAGGTACAGCCCCAATTCCGAAAGCTATACGCCAGCCATAATCAGGGATAATGAAGAACGCGATTAATGCAGATGCAATCCAACCGACTGCCCAAAAGCTCTCCAAAAGCACAACCGCACGGCCTCTCTCCTGAGCAGGCATGCTCTCTGAGACCAAGGTAGAAGCGACAGGCAGCTCTCCGCCAAGGCCAAACCCAGCAATAAAACGAAGCACACAGAGGATCGCAAAGCCTGTTGCAAATGCAGATAATCCGCTTGCCGCCGAGAAAATAAGGAGTGTCCACAGCAATACCGGTTTACGACCAAAGCGGTCTGCTAATATTCCTGCCGCTGCAGCACCTACTGCCATACCGACGGAATTAATACTAGTCAATATACCGATCTGCTCCGGTCCCAGATTCCAATCCTTAGCTAAAGCTGCTACAACAAAAGAAATCATTCCGACGTCCATCGCATCGAACATCCAGCTCAAGCCAGCGCTGAAGAGTAATTTCCTTTGTTTCGGATTCCGCAGCAGTGTCATTTGATTCACTTCGAAGCCCCCTTATTTCAACCTGCTAACTAATAAAACTTACTTTTGATTGTTTCACTTATACATTTTAAAATTGAAGTGCTCAAAAATCAAGAAATAAAGCAGCATTAAAGTATTGCCTAGCCAGCGATTGAAAATAACAGGTCTGCACAGAAATTGTGGCGATAAGCAGCATATTACGAACGGATTCTCTCTGCGCTCTCGACAAATGTGTCAGCCGGTTAATTACACGATCTATAGAGCTTTTTAACGAGGTATCTTCTTTCCAAGAGAACTCCTTGTGCAACACTTGATCTACTTTACATTGCGTCTGAATCGATGGATTGCTTTTGATCTCCTCAAAAAGCCCTGCATATGCGTAATACAGCTTGGCCGGTTCAATTAGATCATCATCATCGCGATCCGGCTTTAGGAACATTAGCTGGAACAATTGGCGAATACTTTCAAAGTTAAGGGCTGATTTGAGATCATCAATAATAAACAAAAGCGCCGCCTGATTAACCGAATATTTCTTTCCTTCTTTAGGCGAACCGAGATATTCCTTGAAGTCGCGCTTGACCCAATTTTGCATAGCTGTGACGGTCAATGTGGAATACTCTATAAGATGGCCCAATGAAGCAATTTCACCAAGTGAAAAGCCTTTTACATGGCCGCCTTTAATGATCTTTTGTAATATGGGTGGAACATTGGTTGATAAAAAAGCGGGTAACGAAGTCCCCTTTTGTAATTCTTCACGGTGAAACTTTGCCCATGCCTCTTGGAGGATATTCAGCGGTTTCCGGTCTGACAATCCGGTCAATGAGAGCAGTAGACTGGACATCTCCACACGAGTCAATGCAAATGATTCCATATCTGTTTCCCTCCACCATTTGATATTTTACTGAAAAGTTCGTAGAATAGTTCATAAGAACTCATAATAATGAGTATAACCTATTTTAGGAACGAAAGGGATGGTAAAGATTATATGGGTATAGGACTTAGTTTGACGTTGGTGGTTATTTTGATTATTTTAACCGCTTTTTTTGTAGCAACAGAATTTGCATTGGTGAGACTTAGAGGTAGCCAGATCAGTCAAATGGTGCTTGACGGAAAGAAGAATGCCTTAGCAGTACAGAAGGTATCCGCTAATCTCGATGGCTATTTATCCGCTTGTCAGCTCGGGATTACTATCACTGCGCTGGGTATTGGTGCACTGGCAGAGCCTGCATTCGAACAGTTATTGCTTCCTATTTTCGACTGGGCCAATATCAGTTCTAGTGTGAGTCACCCTCTTGCGTTTTTACTCGCATTCATCATTGCAACATTCTTACACGTCGTTGTCGGAGAACTTGCTCCGAAGACGGCAGCTATAAACATTCCGGAAAAAATCGGTCAAATTACTTCACCGCTGATTATTTGGTTCTACAGAATTTTGTACCCTCTCATTTGGTTCATGAACGGTTCCGCTAATATGCTTGTTCGTCTTTTCGGGATGAAACCAGCTAGTGAGCATGGAGACGCGCATAGTGAAGATGAGATTCGTTTGATCTTGTCCGAGAGTTACGAAAGCGGGAAAATCAATAAAGCCGAATATGGCTATGTTAACCGAATCTTTACTTTTGATGAGATGCTCGCCAAAGAAATCATGGTTCCGCGAACCGATATGGTATGTCTTTTTACCAATCATTCGTTGAAAGAAAATTTCGAAATTATCCGCAAGGAGCAATATACTCGTTTCCCTGTGGCACAAGGCAGCAAGGATAATATTATCGGGATGATCAATACAAAACAGCTCTATTTGCAGTATGATAACAATCCTGATTTTGATTTCCACAGCTTAATTCAACCCGTACTGACAGTATCTGAGGTGACACCGGTCAAGAATCTTCTAACTCGTATGCAGTTGGAGCGTGTGCATATTGCCTTGCTGCTTGATGAATATGGTGGAACATCCGGTCTCATCACGATTGAAGATATTTTGGAAGAAATCGTTGGTGAAATCCGTGACGAGTTTGACGGTGATGAACGCAGAGAAGTCGAAAAAATAAGCGATACTAACTATCTGTTCGATGGTAAGGTATCTCTGTTAGAGGTCAAGGATCTTACAGGGCTTGATTTCGAAGATGAAGAAGTGACCACAGTTGGAGGTTGGGTATACAGTCATATTACCGATCCAGCCATTGGCAAAAGTATTGTTCGTGACCATGTAACATTGACCATCCGCGAGATGAACAGATACCGTGTCCGCAAGGTTGAAGTTGTTATCGAACAATCAAGCAACACTGAATCATCATAAATTACGAAATCATAACCTTTATTCATAAAAAAAAGGATAGGGTCATCAGATTAAATCTGATCCTCTATCCTTTTTTCTTTTGGGAGAATTTTGCTCATATAATATTCGTCCACCCACTCACCATCGATAATAAGAGATTTCCGCTTCGTCCCTTCGATTTCAAACCCGTTCTTGATATATAGCGCCAAAGCAGCTTGATTATGGGTCATGACGGATAACTCAAGACGAACAATCCCATTGTTCATAGCCCAGATGTCCATCTCACGGAACAGGCCAGCTCCAATCCCTTTCCCCTGATATTGTTTCTGAATCCCGATCACTATGTACGCGCTATGTCTATTGCGTCTAACACTTCCACCTCTAACAGACAAGTAACCTGCCAAATGATTGTCAACCTCTGCCCCTATAAGAATTGAAGTTTTCCCTGCCAGAAAGCTTTCGAGCATTTCTTTGACCTGACAAAGACTAGCTTGTCTTTCATCCGGTTCCAATAACATAAATTTGGACTCCTGGTCTAACTGATGCTGAAGTCGAAGCAATTCACCTGCATCCTCCGGCACCAGCTCTCTAAGTGTGACCATCATATCATCACTTCCAATCGTAAATAACTATAAATACTTCTTGAACAACTTGCTGGAGCTGCCATCATAACCTAGATGCTCGTAAAAACGATGCGCTTCTTCTCTCTTTGCAGCACTTGATAACATAATCTTAAGGGCTCCCTTGGAGATTGCTACATTCTCGGCATGTCTCATTAGCATTGCGCCATACCCTTTTCCTCGTACTTTTTCAGCCACAATAACTCTTTCTATAACAGCAAAGGGCCTATCGTCACACAAAGCATCCATACAAAAATGAAGATGTAACGACCCGACAATTATTCCTTGTTCTTCATACACATAAAGAAAACTATCCGGATGATCTGCTATCTGCTTCAGTCGCTCAGGGGATACATAGATAGCTGGATGCTCAGGCAGCAAAATCCGGTATAGTTCTTCAATATTGATAGCGTCTTTGGGCACAGCTTCTCTTATCATTCGTCTACTCCCTTCTATATAACGCTTAACAACGACAGACCATAATCACATTTCCATCGGGATCTTTAAAATTAAACCAATGATCATGTTCGATATCCGTCAAAATCTCTCCTCCGTTGGCCTTTACATAATCATAAGCAGCATCAATGTCCTCGGTGTTTAGATGAAACGAAGGGATGTTTAGAACAGATTCAGCGGTGTAAATCTTACTGTCCAAAACGATGCCCGGTCCCTGCATAGGGACTACATATAAATGGCCGAATAATACCTCTCCATCTAGTGGCAGTCCAAGCAATTGGCAATACCATTGTTTAGATTTCTCAATATCCTTTACCGGAATAAAAACAGCACCAATCTGATTCAGAATCGGACTTATCATCATTAAGAAAGCCTCCTCTTTAAAGTTGACGGATAGGGTGTTATTCTAGAATAATTCGATAAAATATGTCAATTACCTCCCTCCATTTAGGGAAGGGCTGGTAAGTTGTGTTATAATTCTGTGAGCATTACTCCAATATCACGTACGTCAGGAGAATTACATTGGCTAACCTGAACTTCGGTGGTTTTAAAATGACCCCGCCCAAAGTTTTATCACTAGGATTCTTAATCCTTATCACTGCCGGGACTTTTCTGCTTAGTCTCCCGGTCTCCTCAACATCCGGACAAATATCCTTTATCGATGCCTTGTTTATGGCGACTTCAGCCACATGTGTTACAGGTCTTGCAGTCATTGATACGGGAACTCAGCTAACTACCTTCGGACAAGTTGTTCTGCTTATTTTATTTCAAATTGGAGGCCTGGGCTTTGTAACGATGGCTACTTTGATTACCTTGGTCCTTAATAAACGGATATCCTTGAAAGAGCGAATCCTTTTGCAAGAATCTATGAACCAAAATTCGATGCAGGGGATTGTACTCTTAATCCGTAGGGTCCTGATCTATTCTCTTGTTATTCAGCTGTCGGGTGCCGTGTTGTTTGCTGGAAGGTTTATGATGGATATGCCCTTTGGGAAAGCAGCATATTATGGGATTTTTCACAGTATATCTATCTTTAATAATGCAGGCTTTGATCTCTTCGGTGATATTCATGGGCCTTTTAGCGGACTTACTCGTTTTGTAAATGATCCCATTGTTAACTTCACCTCAATGAGCCTTATATTTCTTGGAGGGATTGGTTTTATCGTTCTGTCTGATCTTATGGACTTTCCTAAACGCAGAAGACTCACTCTTCATTCAAAGGTTGTTCTTTGGACTTCTCTTATATTGATTATTATTGGTGCGGGGCTGTTTTTCTTACTGGAGTATAATTCTACGCTGAAGCCCTTGAGTGCAAGCGGAAAGTTTTGGGCGACCTTTTTACAAGCGGTAACTCCGCGATCTGGTGGTGTCACCACCATTGAAGTTCCACTTTTACGGCAATCCACACAATTTCTGATGATTCTATTGATGTTTATCGGAGCTGCACCTGGGTCGACGGGTGGAGGAATTAAGATCACTACATTCGCCGTACTGGTTACTGCGGTAGCTGCACGATTACGGGGGAAAGAAGATATTGTAATGTTTCGCCACCGGATCGCTAAAGAAAATGTATATAGAGCCCTTACCATCACATTAATGTCTCTTATGCTGCTTGTCATCGCTACGATGTTATTATCCTTGACCGAGAGCGCTGAATTTCTAACTGTACTTTTTGAAGCTGTATCTGCTTTTGGAACCTCAGGCTTATCTATGGGCCTTACTCCGGAACTGACTACGGCAGGAAAGGTTCTAGTGATTATCCTGATGTTTATGGGCCGGACCGGACCACTTACACTTGCTTATGCTTTGAAACCAAAAGGTAGTAAAGAACTGTATCGTTACCCAGAAGGTAAGATAACGATTGGATAGTCATGATATGGCCAGCGGCTACCAGATAATGCCGCTGGCGTCATATCAATAAAAGTATTATTCTTCCACGATTTCTTGTTGATCAAGTGCAGCATCCAGCAACTGATTGTACACATCATCGTTATTCTCCAGCAATGCATCCGTTTCTAAGAACTGTTCCTCGCTCCCAGGCTCACCCGCAAAGCTTAAACTGTAATCCCATTCCGTTCCTCTTGTACTGAAGAAAGTAATTTCATATGGAGCCTTATGATTTTCGAGAGTGAATACAGTCCTCCCTACATAACTTTTATCTTCTTTACGGCTCATTTCAGCATTTACGATCTCTAAATTCATCCACTTATCTTCCTTCCTATCATCAAATCAGCTACCCTTTCAGTATATCATTGAAATGATTGTAATTCCTTCTCTTTGCTCTGTAAATTCCACGTAATTGACTTTTTTCATCCGGCGGTTAATAATTTAGTACAATGCTTGTAAAGTAATAAACTATTAGTAAATGGAGGAAATTACAATGACTGATTTTCAGGCTAAGCTTAGTAAATATGCAGATTTAGCTGTACAAATAGGTGTTAATGTTCAACCCGGGCAAATTCTAGTGGTGAATGCACCGATTCTTGCCGCTGATTTCGTACGTCTAATTACCGCTAAGGCATATGCCATCGGAGCAAGTTTAGTTAAGGTGAACTGGAGTGATGCGAGCATTACACGCCAACAGTTTGAACACGCTGCGCCTGAGGTATTTACTCAGCCTCCTACTTGGTACGCAGGTGAAATGACTGAATTCGCCGAAAAAGGTGCGGCTATCCTTAACGTGATCGCTGAAGATCCTGATGCACTTAAAGGCATTGATCCAGTACGTATCTCCAATTTCCAAAAAGTACGTGGAGCTGCCCTCACCAAATATCGTGAAATGCAAATGTCCGACAAAGTTAGCTGGAGTATTGTAGCTGTTCCTTGTCAAGCTTGGGCGGATAAAGTGTTCCCTGAGGTTCCAGCCGAAGAACGTGTAGATAAACTCTGGGAAGCCATTTTCCACACCGTGCGTCTTGACCGTGAAGATCCAGTAGCTGCATGGCAGGAGCATCTCGACACCTTAGAACAAAAAGCAAATGTACTCAATGCAAAAAAATATAAAAAGCTGCATTACATAGCACCTGGCACTGACCTTAGCATCGAGCTTCCTGAAGGCCATATCTGGGCACAAGGAGACAGCATTAATGCAAAAGGTCATTCTTTTGTAGCCAATATGCCTACCGAAGAAGTCTTCACTGCACCACTAAAGACTGGTGTTAATGGCACTGTAAGAAGCACAAAGCCACTTAGTCATGGCGGCAACATCATCGATGGCTTCTCTATTAGCTTTGAGAACGGCCGTATTATAAGTGTTACTGCTGAGCAAGGTCAAGAAGCGCTAGAGCACCTCATTAGTATGGATGAAGGAGCGAAATACTTAGGGGAAGTTGCCTTGGTTCCTCATAAATCCCCTATTTCTGAATCCAACATTCTTTATTACAACACATTGTTTGACGAAAATGCTTCTAATCACCTTGCTATAGGTATGGCTTATGCCTTCTGTTTAGAAGGCGGTAAAGACATGAATCCAGAGCAGTTAATTGAGCATGGCCTCAACAATAGTGTAACCCATGTAGATTTCATGATCGGGTCAGCTGAGATGAACATTTACGGGATAACTGCTGATGGAACTGAAGAACCTGTCTTCCTGAATGGAAACTGGGCGTTCTAATTTAAGCACACAAGAGATACAGGATATTGGGAGGAATAGAAACTATGTTGGATTTCAAGCAAAAGCTGGAGAATTACGCATTGCTTGCCGTGAAGATTGGCGTTAATATTCAACCGGGTCAGACACTCGTTGTGAATGCAGATATTGTATCCGCAGAGCTTGTGCGACTTGTGGTTCGTAAAGCCTATGAAGCCGGCGCGAGACTTGTAAAGGTGAATTATAGTGATGAAGTTGTATTACGTACACGATATGATCTTGCTCCATCCGATTCCTTCCTGGAGCCGCCGCAGTGGCAAGCCGATGAATTAGAGGATCTTGCTAAAAAGGGAGCCGCATTTCTAACCATTATCTCTGCTGACCCGGATCTTTTAAAAGGCGTTGAACCTGGAAGAATTGCCGATAATCAGCGTATCTCTGGGCAGACCCTAGCGCCATATCGTGAGTACTTAATGGGAAATCATGCGAGCTGGAGCGGTCTTGCCTTCCCATCAGCCTCTTGGGCGGCAAAAGTGTTCCCTGATGCTCCATCCGAGCAGCAGGTTGAACTGTTATGGGATGCCATCTTTAAAGCCACACGTGCGGATCAGGACGATCCTATTGAAGCATGGAGCCGCCATTTAGATGGACTCAAAACTCGTTGCGCTTCCTTGAATGAAAGTAAGTTTCGCAAGCTGCACTATACAGCACCTGGTACAGATTTAACTATTGAGTTGCCGGAAGGACACATCTGGTGTCAGGCAGGAGCTGTGAACGGTAAGGGCGTCCCTTTCTTAGCCAATATTCCTACGGAAGAAGTGTTTACTGCCCCTTTGAAGTCTGGTATTAATGGTAAAGTGAGCAGCACTAAGCCACTTAGCTACGGCGGCAATCTAATCAATAACTTCACGCTGACCTTTGAGAACGGTAAAGTGATTGATTTTACTGCTGAAGAAGGCGCTGAAACTTTGGCATCACTAATCGCGCTGGATGAAGGCTCTTCCTATCTTGGCGAAGTTGCTTTGGTACCTTTCCACTCTCCGATTTCTGAGAGCGGTATTCTTTATTACACTACGTTGTATGATGAGAATGCCTCCTGTCATTTGGCTTTAGGTGCAGCTTATGCCTTCACAATTCAAGAAGGAATTACGATGACTAAGGAACAGCTGTTGGAAAAAGGAATGAATCAAAGCCATACCCATGTTGACTTTATGATGGGCTCTCCTGAAATGAATATTGACGGAATTAACGATGATGGAACAACAGTACCTATCTTCCGTAATGGGGATTGGGCTTAAGGCTTAAACAACACCCGTTAGATCCTAGATAGAACCAACTTCAAACAACCCGCTTAGCTCTCTAATTAGAGAGTAAGCGGGTTGTTTTTGTTTTAACAATAACATTTCAGGTGGTGAAATGCCCAAATTTGAATAAATGTTCAATATTTGTTCACACTATTGTTGATTTTCGTTCACAAATATGTCACAATACAATTAAGGATTGAATTTCCAAGGAGGGGATTATCATGTTGAGAGACCCAGTATCCAAAGAAGTTGACAGCATCGAAGAAGAACAGCTAGAAATTCAACCACCGGTAGATTCAAGAATTGTTGCATCTAATGCTATTAAATACACTGCCTATGTTATGCTGCTTTTTGGATTCTTGTATTTCCTGATTGCTTACTTGGCGCCTATGTTGGAACCTTAATGTGATGGATATAACTTTATTGGAAAACGCTTACGGTTAATCACTCTCTATGGAGTAGTGATTAACCGTTTTTATTAATTCCATGAGAATGCTTTGTTTGTCCAAGCTATTGCTGTAGGCGACCATACCCCGTTCATCTTCGATTGTATCCAAGCTATGGCCTCTTCTCTATCCCCTTCAAAAGCGGATAAACCGTTATCTGACATCCAGTGACTGACCGTCTCGAACGAGGTACTACTCCAACCATTTACTTCACCTTCATCATTCAGGCGTTGCTTGATGCCTGAGATCACCATATCTAAAGATCCTTGCAGCTCAGTAACCGCGTTATCGAAGGCTGTTTTCTTTTCTTTTGCCTTCATATCAGCCTCTGCCCGAAGTTTACGTGTATCAATACCTTCATGTTCACGAACAATCTGCAGCAAGGTCACAGCTTCTTTACTAGCCAACCCATCCTTATACCGCTCTTCAATAGATTTGGTACTGCCTGCTGCTGCTACAAATGCCGGGAACCACTCCCTTGAGACCAAAATAGCCTTTTTCTTAATAAACTTTCCGTATCCTGCAAGGCCCTCACCTGGAAACTGCGCACGCCATGACCACGGATCTAAATCTGTTCCAGTATGCCAATTCTCGGGCTTAGTTAAGCCGTTTAAAGACGGGTGCCCGGGGATGAGCGCAGCAAGCGGTAAAATCCCCAATTTCGCAATAACCTCTGCTGTTTCACCATAAGTGGTGACACTACCTTGTTCATATTCCTGACCCATTTGTTCATCATCTCCTAGATCTAATTTAATCAGATTTCATATTTCCAATTCCGGTTATAAAAGTGCTAATCAAGCGGGTTAGACTCTCGTTAGTATCGAGCGCCATACCGAATCCACCCTTTTGCTCCAATGAGGCGAATCCATGCAGGATACTCCGTAATCCCCTTACGGCATGAAGTTCTCCTTCTTCGCCTAATAGATAACTCTTCATCACCTGAATTATAAACTGCAAAATATGCTCACCAGCCGCTTCAAGCTCCGTGTTCTCCTGCTCAGGCGCTCGTAGTGTAGTCTCATACAGACCTGGTCTACTCCTAGCAAAATCCACATATGCCCGGCCCATTGCGTGTACAGCAGCATCTCCATTTAATCCTTCAGCTGCGTTCGACATGCTTGTAAATAATAACTCTAATCCGTAAATGGCGAGCCCAGTCCGCAAATCCTGCAGTCCATTTATATGGTTGTATAATGACGGGGAACGAACACCTAGTTTACCTGCTAATGCAGCCAAGGTAACGGCCTCTATACCTTCATCATCGGCAATTTCTGCTGCTCTAATCACTAGTGTGTGACGATCTAATCCTGCTCTAGGTGACATTTAATTACTCCTATCCTGAATCATTTCTGCCTTACGTATGGCTTTCTCCATCTCCTGCTTTGGCGCTTTCAGTAAGTTGCCGTGACCAACAGCAAGTAAAGCTGGAGATAACTCTAGAAGCTTAATCGCACTATTCAGAGCTTGAGCTTTATTCCATGTAGCCATTGCTGGAAAAGGAAACAGGGGGATGATGGTTCCAGCCACCGCAGTTCCCCGGAAGGTCTGAAGAGCATCCCCAACGATTACAGCACCGCTGCGTGAATCAAGGAAAGACATAGAGCCGGGGGTATGTCCTGGAGTGTGAATCGCTGTTAATGATCCAATGGTATCCCCTTCGTGGAGAAGGACATCTGGCTTGGTAGCTATCTTCTTCGGCACGCCTCCCTTAATAGGGGTCTGAGGTTCTCCTTCCCGAAGTGAACGATCTCCACGTAGTAATGCCGAATCTCGCTCAGAGATGTACACCTGAGCCTCTGGACGTTGCTTTTTTAGTCCATCCAGTGCCCCAATATGATCATCATGCGCATGCGTTAAGATCATACGTGTAAGCTTCTTATTTAGCTTCGCTTCAGTATCCATAATTCCTTTTAGACTAAATGGCATAGCGGCATCTATCAAAGTTAATCCATCCTTTTCCTCAATAATGTAACAATTCACTGGAAAAAAATTTGGCATCCAAGTCAACTGCAATAAATGACCTTCACGTGTTACTCTCATCCTTACCCCTCCGATAAACTAATGGTATTAGCTTAAATATAAACTAATGATATTAGTTTTGCAAGAGATTGTTATCTTTAATATTTAATCTTTAATATTTAACTCTCAATGTTTTTGTCAGCATTTTTGTTGGATTTATTAATTATGTACCACATCGCCCAAGTGATCCCTATGAAAAAAACAACCGCCCCCACGAGAGTACTCGATATATTTTTTCTAATATCCACTTCTCCCGCTTCTCTAAAATCAAGCAAAAATGTTAGCGTGGCCCAAATAAGCGTGCTGATAACACCCGATATTAAATGAATCTTCTTAAACCGTCTGAGTTCTCCTTCCTTACTCGGCAGCAGGTATATCCCATCTTTGACACAACGAACGGTAACATACAAGCAACCTAACAGCATAATCCCAAAAGTATCTACCCAATATTTGATGTCCCATTCCAGGATAAATACTTTTACCAAAAGGCTGATCATAAATCCCACTAACACAATCAATAATCCGTGCGTACTAAACTTCTGAATTTCTGTGATAATTCGTTCGTCTTTAATCTTTGGCCCTTTCACAACTAATCCTCCCAAAAAATATCGTTTAATGACGTATCCAACGCCTTGCAGATGGCTATGCACAGCTTAATCGTCGGGTTATAGTTACCAGCTTCAATCAGGCCGATCGTCTGCCGTGTAACCCCTACAACTTCCGCTAACTGTTCTTGGGAAAGATTCTTTTGGATCCTTGCCAGCTTTAACTTGATGTTTTTGTTCTCTCCCACTCCATAACCTCCCTTTAATGTTTGTGATGCATTCCATTTTCCATCATTGTAATCTTTATCGGTCATTATGTACATTATATATTACATTTGTTTATTGGGATCAACATTTCACTTTAGGATCGACGTGTCATTTTAGGATCCAGACTTCATTTTCCATTCCCTCTCCGTCAGGAATACTTTCTCCCCACCGTTGGATCAAATGGTGAAGAGTGATTGTAACTGAGTCCATACCCAGTCAGCTGCGATGCCTAACTCGCCGCCTTGGCTAGTATGTAAGCACACTTTTGCCAATAGTTCGGACACAGATGACCTTATAATGCAAATTCGAGTGTTTTCTGCGGGTTATCGGACTCAATTGCAGCTATTTACTCAAAACCACACCAATTCTGCGCCTTTACAAGGTAATAAGAGCTATGGGGTCCGATACTTCTACAAAATGACTCAAAAAGCTCAAATAGCTGCAATACAGTCCGCAACATGAGGTTCTTTAGTTAGTTTAGGTTAGTTTGGGGTTAGTTCGCTTATTCGCCGTTGCATCGGACTGAGGAGTCCTTATTTCGTATATTTGCAGCTAATTGACGTGCTATCGGACCCAGTTGCAGCTATTTACTCATAACCACACCAGTTCTGCACAGTTATATGGTTATAAGAGCTATGTGGTCCGATACTTCTGCAAAATGACTCCAAAAGCTCAAATAGTTGCAATACGGTCCGATGCGGAGATCAGTAGGAAACCCGCAGGAGGTTAGTAGGAGGTTAGTAGGAGGTCAGTAGGAGATCAGTAGGAGATCAGTAGGAGATCAGTAGGAGATCAGTAGGATATCACTAGGGAGCCTGTAGGAGGTCTGTATGAAGCCCGCTGGAGGTCAGCAAAGATCACTAGGAAGTAAGTAGAAGGTTGAGCCACATCAGCAGAGGAACCGGCAGCGACAAGTGATCAGCAGCCATCAGCCATCACCCTACTATCGCTAGTCAAAGTAACAAAAAAAAGCATCCCTAAGGATACTTTGAACTGTGACCGTATTTGTGGAAAGTTGAAAAAAAGAAGACCTTTAAGAAGCAATTAATAGGTGACTCCTGAATTCATCGGGAGTCATCTTTTTTAATGTCCATTGATATCGCTCGGAGTTATAGTAGGCGATATAGTCATCAACCTTTGTTCGTAATTCCAAGAGAGTCATACATGTCTTGTACTCCAAATCATCCTTCAGATGGCCAAAAAAGCTCTCCATGGCGGCGTTATCCCAGCAGTTCCCTTTCCGTGACATGGACTGTGTAAACCCAGCTTCGCGTACGAGAAGGCGGAATCTAGGGTGAGTATAGTGCATTCCTTGATCCGAATGCAAAAGGGCTTCTGGATGAATATTGCCATCCAGTCGTTCAAGTAGTTTCTCCAGTGTTCGTTCTACAATTGGCATAGCCAATGAAGAAGAGAGGTAGTGAGCTAAAATTTGTCTCGTAGCCCCGTCTTTCACCACGGATAAATAAGCACATTGTCCATTACCATAATGCATATAGGTAATATCCGTCAGCAGCACTTTCTCAGGCTCTCCTTGGTCAAACTGGCGCTTGAGTAGGTTGGGACATGTTTGGTGCTCTTGTGTGGCTTTTGCCATCTTGCGATAGGGATTTGCTTGCCGGATCGTAGCAACAAGCTTATATTTTCGCATTAATCTTCGAATCTTTTTATGATTCATGATGATACCATTCTCCCGTTCCAGCCACATCTTCACGACCAATGCTCCAGCTTTACCATTCAAAGCGTCATAGTGTTTCTTGATAAGGAAAGCGTCTCGTTCGTCTGCCTTCTCTCGCAACTGTCTTGCTTCCTCAGCGACTTGCCAACGGTAATATCCGCTTAAGCTCACACAAGCTAGCTTACACAAATAACGCGTCATTCGCTGCAGACCGTGCTTACGTATCGTTTGGTTAATAATTTCGTAGCGCTCGGAGGGGGTCAACGTTTCCTCTGCATCTTCTGCTTTTCGAGCGCCTCCAGCTTTTTTAAGAAGTCGTTCTCCATCTCCAGAAGCTTGATTCGTGCTTCTGCACGTTTTAACTTTTCCTCGGTAGAAAGTTCCCCTGTCGGTCGTCTGCCCGGGGATCCTTTTCCTCGTTGTTCCTCTAGTAGTCCAGCCTCTCCCAGAGCATTATATGTATTACGCCAACGGGTTAGGCAATGCTTAGGCTTCTTGCGACCGATAATATCTAGGTTAAATCCTGCGCTAAGGAAGATCTCCATTGGGGCTTGGCCTTCCTTATAGGCCTTAACCGCAGCCAACTTAAACGTTGGTGAATAGGTAATACTCTTTTCCGTCACGTTCTCTACATTTGGATTGTTCTCTAGTTGTTTGATCTCATTTTCGTTGAATATCCTTGAGCTTCCTCTTGTTTTGTTATTCATGAAGGCTTCCTCCGTTATTTCGATATTTCGATTAAAACACAAAATGACCCGTAAGAGGGTCACTTTTTTCAAAGTTTCCATCTTACGGGTCACAGTTCACTTTTGATCTTTCGATACTTTTGATCTTTCGATGCTTTTGATCTTTCGATGCTTTTGATCTTTCGATCTTTTTGATATTTCGACGCTTTTTCGATGTTTATGATCTTTCCGCTTTTAATATACGAATGCCTTCGACTTTCCTTATTCCACTACGCCATTCTCTGGATAGAAGTCTACGATCTTCAGCAGCTCCGAAGCGTCTGTGCGTGGACGGCTGTCAGGTACAGTCTCCGGATATCCGGCATGGATCATGGCTACAATTTTTTCGCCGGGCTTCACACCAATTTTAGTGCGGAATTCAGGGTTGTTGATGTATGGATCTGTCTTCCAAATCGTTCCTACACCTTGTTCCCAAGCTGCGAGCTGGAAGTTCTGTACTAGTGCGGACGCTGCTGCAAAATCCTCGTCCCACTCTCTTTGCCGAGGATCTTCAGGCATCACTACGATTACTGTTAATGGAATATTCGAGATATATTCTTTACGTTTAGCAGCCACTTCTGGATCAGCTATAGCACGTTTTACAAAAGCAAATGCAGATTCAGCTAGGAATTTCGAACCTTCCCCTTGAAAAGCAATAAATCTCCACGGCTCACGCACACCATGATTCGGTGCCCATACCGCTACATTTAATAATTCCTCTAAAAGGCCTTGTGGAAGTGGATCTTTTTTAAAAAGCTTAATCGAGCGTCGTTCTTTTATTATTTCGGCCACACTATTCTGTTGAGTCTGTTGAGATTGCGTCATAAGATCCACTCCCTAATATAGTAATAATGATAATCATTATCACAAATGATACAGCATCTTTCTGCCTTTTGCAAATAATAGGCAACCATTCGAATCACAACTCTTGAATTCACAAAAAAACACCGTTCCCGAAAGAACGATGTTCACAGCTTCAGCCGAATCGGCCCATGATATATTCTTGCGTCATTTGATTCTCTGGATTGGTAAAGACTTTATCCGTCTTATCATATTCGACAAGGGAGCCTAGATAAAAGTATGCGGTATAATCAGAGATCCGAGCTGCCTGCTGCATATTATGTGTCACAATAACGATGCGAAGCTCTTCTTTCAACTCCTTGATTAGCTCCTCTACTTTACCTGTGGAGACCGGGTCTAGAGCTGATGCTGGTTCGTCCAAGAGCAGAATTTGCGGGTTAACCGACAACGCTCTAGCAATACAAAGGCGCTGCTGTTGTCCACCGGAAAGTGCAAGTGCTGAATCTTTTAAACGATCCTTTACCTCATCCCACAATGCTGCTTTGCGAAGACTGCTCTCAACAATCTCATCAAGAGCCTTTTTGCCTTTAATGCCGTGATACTTAGGTCCAAAAGCGATGTTATCGTAAATCGATTTATAGAACGGATTTGGCTTTTGCCATACCATCCCGATCTTCTGACGCAGCTTAATCACATCCGTACCCGGAGCATTAATATCCACTCCATCAATCCAGATGCTTCCTTTTGTTTTTGAGCCAGAAATTTCGTCATTCATCCGGTTCAAAGAACGAAGAAAGGTTGATTTACCGCAGCCGGATGGGCCGATCAGTGCAGTAACCGTATTTTCAGCAAATGGAAGGCTTATCCCCTTTACTGCCTCATATGTTCCGTAAAAAATACTCAGGTCTTCGGTTTGAAAAGATTCACGCACTGCTGTTGCCGACGTTCCCATCGATTACTCCTCCTACATCTCTACTTTAATTTGTATGATTAGTTCATTCTTTTTGAAGCTGTAAGCTTACGATAAATAAATCTTCCGAAATAACGTGCTGCCAGATTGAAGATTAACACCATAATTACAAGCACCGCCGAAGCTCCCGCAGCAATCTGTGCAGCATCTGGAGCTAGACCTTCACTGTTGACCTTCCAAATGTGGACAGCCAGCGTTTCCGCTGGACGGAAGGGATTCAGTGGCGAATTCGCACTAAGTGGATTCCAGTTGGTGAAATCCAATCTAGGGCTACTCATTCCTGCTGTGAACATCAACGCAGCTGCTTCCCCAAAGACACGGCCAGCGGACAGGATAGTACCTGTAATAATTGTAGGTAATGCTACCGGAAACAACACCGAGGTAACAATTTTCCACTTGGATAATCCTAGTGCAAAACCAGCCTCTTTTTGTTGTTTTGGAACACTACGAAAAGCTTGCTCCGTAATCCGCACCATCAGTGGTAGATTAAAGACCGTCAATGCCAATGCACCGGAGATTAAGGAGAAGCCTAGATTGAAATAGTTAACAATCAGCAATAGACCAAACAAGCCGACTACGATGGAAGGGAAAGATGACAATACTTCAACAATCAAGCGAATAAAGCCGGTAATCTTACCGGGACGAGCATATTCCGCCATATAAATACCGGCACCCAGTCCAAGCGGAACTGTAATAATAAGTGTCAGTACTAACAGGAATAAGGAGTTAAATAGCTGTGGTCCGATCCCTCCACCTGCACGAATCTTTTGCGGTGCGGAGAAAAGAAAATCCCAACTGATATGGCTTAAGCCTCTAAAGAGGATATATCCCAAAAGTCCAAGTAGAATGGCAACGATGAGCATCGCGAAAAATACAATAAGACTGGTGGCAATTTTATTTACGGTTCTCGGCTTCAAATTTTATTTCTCCTTTCAAGCATTCTCACAAAGAAGACAAATACGAAAGTCATCAGCATGAGAACCAGTGCCATACTCCACAGTGCATTATTGTGAGGTGAGCCCATGGTCGTGTTCCCCATACCGAGTGTGATCACACTGGTCAAGGTAGAAGCTGACTCAAAGAGTGATTTTGGTACGAATGGCGCGTTCCCGATAACCATTTGTACAGCGAGTGCTTCACCGAAAGCACGAGCCATTCCCAATACAATCCCTGTCATTATGGCAGGAAAGGTTGTTGGAATAATCACCCGCGAAATCGTCTGCCACCGGGTGGCACCAAGCGCATAGGAAGATTCTTTTAAGTTTTGCGGCAATGAAGCCAGCGCGTCTGCAGCCACGCTTGTAATCGTCGGAAGAATCATTACCGAGAGCACAAGCGCGCCTGCAGCTACCCCGATGCCTTGGCCCGGCAGGTTGTTGCGTAGAAACGGTACAATTACACTTAATCCGATGAAACCATATACTACCGAAGGAATCCCTGCCAAAAGCTCAATAACAGGTTGAAGTAATTTTTTGCCCCACCCTGGAACAATCTCAGTCATAAATAACGCAGCGCATAAGCTAAGTGGACTAGCAATCAATGCGGCAAGCAAAGTAACCAGAAAGGAACCCGAGATAAATGGAAAAGCTCCGAAGGAAGGCGTATCCGCTTCTGGCGACCACTTTGTACCGAATAGAAATTCAGAAACTGTAGCATTACCACTTGTGAAGGTTGAAATTCCTTTAGACGCTACAAAATATACCATCGATACAATGATTGTTATCAACAGTAATACACAGAAGGACATATAAGTACGTCCAACAAAATCTTCAATATGATGTTTTTCGAATCGTGAGTTCTTTAGTTTCACCCTCAATTGCTCCCTCTTTCTAAAGTGAAAAGAGAGGCAGATGTATCCGCCTCTAATCACTTGAGATTCTAATCAATAACATTGCCTAGAATTTAATTACTTAGCGGTAACAGTTCCTGCAACGTCGCGAACAACTTGCATTTTAACAGCTGGGATGTATCCAAGTTCAACAACTTCACCAGTTTGAACTTCGTCAGTTAAGAAAAAGTCGAGGAATGCTTTTACTGTCGCGTTAGGTTCACCATTTGTGTACATATGCTCGTAAGCCCACACTGGGTATTTACCAGAAACAACATTATCAACAGATGCTTCCACACCGTCAAGACTAAGTGTTTTAATGGAATCATCCAGGTAAGAAAGAGCAAGGTATCCGATTGCCCCTGGAGTTTCACCGATCATTTTCTTAACCGTACCGGAGGAATCTTCTTGAATCGAACCTGGGATATCTTCTGTTTTGGTTCCAAGTGCAAAGCTTTCAAAGGTTGCACGAGTACCGGAGCTGCCTGGACGGTTGATGATTTGGATTTTTTGATCCGCTCCGCCTACTTCAGACCAGTTAGTGATTTTACCAGTGAAAATGTCCACCAGTTGTTGTTTAGTTAAGCTATCCACACCAGCATCAGGATGAGCTACTGCTGCGATCGCTACTACTGCTACTTGATGATCTACGAGTGCTGCTGCTTTTTCTGCATCTGCATCTTTTAATTTTTCTTCTGCGAATACGTCAGAGTTTCCGATATCTACTTGTTTCTCAGCTACTTGAGTAAGACCAGTACCACTGCCACCGCCTTGAACTTGAATGTCCACGCCAGTGTTTTTATCCATGAAATTCTCTGCTACCAGCTCAACCAAGGGTTGTAATGCTGTTGAACCAGAAGCCAGAATCGAACCACTTATTTCAGCGCCGCCGCTTCCTTCGTTAGTTGCTGCAGCGTTTCCTCCTGTGTTGTTTGCCCCGCCGTTACCGCAAGCCGATAGTGCCAGTACGCTTGTTAAAGCCAAAGTCATGATCCATGATTTTTTGAATTGCATTGTTTTGTCTCCTCCTAAATGGTTTGTTAGCATGGCTCCCTGATCAGTTCATACCAAACTGGCTTCGAAAGCTTTAACATGGTGTTGTGGAGCTTGGCCCCCATATGCATGGTTACTGTAAAAGTTCATCAAACGCATATGTTATATGTTGTCCGGGACTTCTTGGCCCCTCTGACTCTTCTTATTCTAGAGCTCGTTCGTTAGAGAAACTTCTTATCTTTGTAAAGTGAACGAAAAAAATACCAATATAAAGTGTATATCTGTATAGATATAATCTATAATGGAGATATAATTTGTAATCCAACTTAGCATTATGTGGAGGAAAGTCATGAATATTATGAAATTGAACATCGTAGTTCTAATTGAAAAATATAAAAAGGTAACCGATGTAGCCGCAGAATTAGGCCTTAAACAGCCTACTGTTTCTTTTCATATGAAGAATCTGGAGGCTGAGCTCGGAACCCCTCTATTTCTTTACCGCAGCGGAAGAGTGCTGCTTACGGATGCTGGGCGAGCCCTTTATCAATACGCCCTCAAAATCGTTTCCCTCACAGCAGAAGCTGAGCGTACAGTCAAACAATTTTCTTCTCCCTCAAAAGGAACATTAGAGCTGGAAGCCAGTTTTATTCCTGCAACTTATATTTTACCTAATGTGTTAATCCAATTCATGAAACTCTATCCGGGGATTAACAACTCCTTGACTGTTCAAAGCGATGCTTTGTTACGTGAACGTCTCCGTAGTCGGGATATTCAGATGGCCATTTTACATACTTCGGATTGGCAGGACGAATCTTTTGATTTTCAGCTTATTGTCCGTGATGAACCTGTCCTAATTTTTGCACCTGGTCATCCATTTGAAGACCTAAAGAAATTAACACCTGAACTAATTGCCAATGAGCCGTGGATTCAGCATGAGCAAGGATCTTGTTTACGGGGGTATGCCGATCAATGGGCACAATTCAATCAAATCCGTTTATGGAACCGATCCGAGTTGAATTCTCCAGAAGTGATTAAGCAGCTAGTTAGCGGGAGTGACTGTGTTGGCATATGTTCTAAAGCGGCTGTTAAAGCTGAGATTGAGCTAGGCAAGCTTAGCTATGCCAACCTACCAGGGATTTTGCCTGAAAGCGGCGGGTTTGTGCTCGGCTGGCGTAAAGATCATATTTTAACACCGTTGCAGCAATCCTTTGTTGAAATAGTAACGACTCTTGATCTTTAAAAAAACAAGGAAGCTTCTAAAGCCGCAAACGGTTTTAGAAGCTTCCTTGTTCATTTATTCTATAAAAGGAAACATTAATTTCTCATTTTCACTTAAATACATATTCTCCTTCGTGATGACCACGGAGCCTGTGTCTATTATCTGTTCCACTTCCTCACCCTCAACAGCTTCAATCGCCGTCTTCACAGCTAAATACCCCATATTAAAGGGCTTCTGCATGACCGTGCCAAGCAAAATCCCTTTTTCGAGGAGCTTCACCTCATTGCTAGAATTGTCGAACCCAAACAATTTCACTTTGTCCTGAAATCCCATATCCATAATCGCCTCCCCAGCACCTAGTGTAGAAGGTTCATTAAGACCGATTATTCCCTTTAAATTTGGCTCGTCCTTTAGCAAATCAATAGTTAACTGATACGCTTTTCGCACGGAACCATCACTGTATAATGTAGGCTGCACATCATGAACTCCATTTTCTAAAAGGGCGTCACGAGCTCCTCTTTCCCTCTCTATTGCTGTCGCAGAGCCTTGTACAAAGTTAACGATGGCGACTTTATCCTCTGGATCGATATATTTTCTTAACTCCTGCCCTGCCTTACGTCCTGCTTCATAATTATCCGTAGCAATAAAACTCTCTGATACACCACCGCTCAAGCCCGAATCTACAGTAATAAGCGTAATGCCAGCTGATTTGATCTTTTCCGCGATTGGAATGAGGCGATAATAATCCGTAGCAGATAAAATAATGGCGTCAGGCTTCTCCTTAATTGCTTGCTCCAACAGTTCTATTTGTTGATCTACATCAAGCTCTGTATCCGTTCCAACCGTGCGAACCTCTGCACCGAACTCCTTAGCCGCTGTTGCCACACCTTGTTTCATCACTTCCCAGAATTCAATACTGCTGTCGATAGTCTTGGGCACATAAATAATGGTCCTAACCTTTGCGTCAAGCTCATTTGCAAACATACGATAGGCTAATGAACCCAAAGTAACAATGAAGAGCAGCAACAGAGTATACAGGCCAATTTTTGACCGTAATGCGCTCATTGACTCTCCTCCTCATAAATTACAGGTATTCGTAAAGTGGCCGTCGTTCCTTCCTCCATCTCGCTTGTAAAAGACAAACCGTATTTCACACCGAAATACAGCTGGACACGATGGTTCACATTTGCGACACCTACACCGCTGCCAGTCTTGAAATCTGACTTTTGCAGCAGTACCTTACCCATCTGCTCTTCATCCATCCCAATACCGTCATCAATGATCTGTACGATAATATCGTTCTGTTCTTGTCTTGCCCGGATCAGAATGTGCCCTTGCTCAGGATTATGTTTTATGCCGTGATAGATCGCATTTTCAACCAAAGGCTGAAGTACCATTTTTAAAATGCTGCAGGTTAGGATATCTTCTTGTACCTCTATGGAATAAGTGAATTTATTACGATAACGCATGTTCTGAATCGTTAAATAGTGCCGAATATGCTCTAATTCTTTGGCCAGCGGAATCAATTCCTCACCCTTACCAATTGTTGAACGGAGCAGCTTGGATAGAGATGAAGTCATCTCCACCACTTCCTCCATCTTTCCTGTCTCTGCCATCCAAATAATCGAATCAAGTGTATTGTACAAAAAGTGAGGTTTAATCTGCGCTTGCAGCGCCTTCAGTTCACTCACACGCTTCATCTCTTGCTCCAAGACGATCTGACCCATTAACTCTTTAATCTTCATGATCATAAGATTAAACGTACGAGCAAGCTTGCCGATTTCATTCGTGCTCTCAATCTCTACGCGTATGTCGAACTCTCCACGTTCCGCTTTTTTCATATTCAGCTCCAAATTCTTCAGCGGTTTGGTCAGTGCGTAAGAGAGAAAAATCGATATAGCCATAGCAAAAATCAAACTAATTGCTCCCCATAAGGCGGCGGTTCCTTGCATACGTTGCTTGTTCGCGACCAAATCATCTGGATAAGTGACTCCAACTATTTTCCAGCCAAAGCTGGTAGTGTCCACAGTGTACAGTTTCTGGTCATTCCCCGTGTTAACCGTAACAGATCCATTTTTGATCCCAAGGACCGTCTCCAATTGTTCGAACTTGAGCTGGGAGTAAATCAACTGCTGTTGTGGATGATAGACAAGGCTACCTGCGGGATCGACGATAAAAACATAACCGCGTTTTCCCAGTTCGATTTGTTTACATAGATTATTAATTACACTGTAATTGAGATCTACGAGCAGTACACCTTGTTGATCCGCTTCCGTCATAGCATTCGCATTCGAGAGCTTTCGGCTTATCGACACTACCCACCGGTATTCATCTTGAAAGATGTGCTGCACATGTGAGGAAGAAACTGCAACGTCAAGTTGATTCATAGCTTTTTGATACCAATCTTGAGCTATTAGTTCAGGAAGCGATTTCAAAATAGCATGCTGTCGATCCGAAACAGTCATGCCATCTGAGCCTGCATATAATATAGAGGAAATATCCGAGCGGGATTGAACGACTGACCGGAGATAATGACTGGCAAGCAGTTTATTCTTAAGCGCTTCTTCTTCATCTAATTTCGAGCCTTTTATATATTTCTCTAGATCACTGCTAGTTAACACCAGAGCAGCTATGCTCTCCATATTACCAATGTAATTCTCGATATTTAGTTTTACTTGTTCTATTAATTGTGAAGTATAGGCTACAGAATTGCCCTTGACCGCGGCTGAGGACAGGCGATAGGAAGTATAACTCAGGACAATAGTTGTGCAGAGGATAAGAAGTGAAAAGGAGACAGCAATATTAGTATGAATACTTCGGCTGCGGAAAAAGCGCTGTGATCTCATAGAGAGAGATTCTCCTTCTGCCGGTGTCGATATTCCTTCGGTGTGCTTCCTACATTACGTTTGAAAATAACACTAAAATACTGTGGATCAGCATAACCAACTCTGGCAGCGATATCATATGTCTTCAACTGCGTGACGGTAAGGAGTTCTTTTGCTTTTTCCAAACGGAGTCGAGTCAGATACTCTATAAATGTTTCACCGGTATGCTGTTTAAAAGTTGCACTGAAATAACTGATGCTCATAAAAATATGGCTACACAGCTCATTGAGTGAAAAGCTGTCATTACAATAATTCTCGCGAATATAAGCTTCTGCGGCTTGCATCTGAGAAGTCCGAACCGTTGTTCTCTGTTCCGATAGTTTAAGTATCAGCTCATGGCAAGTCCTCTCCAGATAATTTCTAGCTTCATCTAAAGTCTTAAGCGCAGCAACCTCTGCAAACATATTATGCGAAACAACTACTGTATTTGGGAAGCCGATGTCGACCACATAATTCATCAAAGAAACCAGCAGCTGATAGATGCTGCTACGGCAGCCTTCTATAGAGGAGGTATTACTTTTAAGCTCCTGAAACCACTTCAATAGAATTTCCGATACAGCAGAAGCTTTACCTGTCTTTAAAGCGGATATGAATTGCTTTTCCCATGAGGTGAAATGCGCCTGATCCAATCCCTTGCCAAACTCAAGATCCTGTATGGAGATAACTTTATCTATGCCTAAAAGGTAACGATATTCTATGGAGGAGACCGCTTCTTGGAAGGATAGTGGAATTTGTTGTACAGTATTATATTTTCTACCGATGCCTATGTTTGATGACAGCTTCAAATATTTATTTAAGCTACTCTGGACTTGCTCTGCAAGAAGCTGCGTTGCTACTTCTAACGTCTCTGAACTGCCGGATCTTATCGCAGCGATTTTTCCATCTCTCGTCTGGAATACCACGCCGTCTTGCTCTTTCTCAAGCTGCTCCTGAACAATGTTAAAGGCTCCGAAACGCAGTAGCTCTGCATCAAAAGCTAGGTCCTGGCTTCGTTTCTCAAGTTCTATATCTATAACGAGCGCAAGGTACACTTGACCCTGTAACTGAATATGAAAATAACTCAATTTATTCTCGATTTCTTCGCTTTTCATTCGAGTAGTTACCAGCTGCTCCAAAAATCGTTCCCGCAGCAATGGAAGACTCTGATTAAGTTGCATACGAAGCTTAACTAAATTCGCTTTTTGTAGATGCTCTTCATCTAAATCCTGCTTCATCTTACTTAGAAATTCAGCAAACTCACGTGCATTAATCGGTTTTAATAAGTACTCAGTCACCTTCAGTGTTATGGCCTGCTTCGCATATTCGAAGTCTTCATATCCAGTGACGATAATGACCTTCATATCCCGGTACCTATCCATCACAGCTTTGGCCAATCCCAGTCCATCCATAAAAGGCATACAAATATCAGTAATAATTACGTCAGGCCGATGCTGCTCGATTGCTTCCAGCGCATCTCGGCCATTATCGAAATCACCAACCAGCTCAAACCCATATTTACTCCATGTAATCTTCTGTTTGATCCCTTCACGAACCTCATCTTCATCATCAACCAGAATTATTTTGTACATCCAACACCTCCACAACTTTGAACTTATCAGCATAAGCATAATAGAGGCCGCCTGCGTGAGGCAACCTCTATTATTAAACTCTATTCGTATAGTAGAGGTTTGATCTCATCAGAATCCATATTGTTTTTATCATACCAGTGGAACCCCGTGTCGATGTTCTTTTCAACCGCTTCCCCTTTAATCGCTTGCACAGCTGCCTTCACAGCTTGATAGCCAATACCAATGGGGTCTTGTGTAACAGCGCCAGCCACAACACCACTGCGGATAGCATCCATCAACTGCTTGCCAGAGTCAAAGCCGACGACTACGATCTTACCATTCATTTGCAATTCATTTACTGCATTAGCCACACCTACAGCAGAACCTTCGTTAGAGCCATAGATTCCTTTCAGATCCGGATTTGCCTGCATCATCGCTTTCGCAAGGTCTGTGGACTTTAACTGATCTCCACCCCCATATTGCGGCTCTAACACTTGAATATCCGGATATTTTGCTTTCATTTGTTCCAAGAAGCCATTGCGACGCTGTTGCCCTGTGCTGCTCGTTTGGTCATGTATGACAAGGCCCACTTTACCTTTCTTGCCAATCAGTTCAGCCATTTTATCTGCGGCCAAAGCAGCTGCTGCTTTATTGTTAGTCGCTGCTGTTGCTACAGGGATATCACTGTCTACACCAGAGTCGAAGCCGATGATAGGAATCTTATTTTCCTTTGCCTTTTCTAGATAAGGAATCGCAGACTTGCTGTCTAGTGCGGCTAGCGCAATTGCTGCTGGCTTCTTGTCGAGAGCTGTTTGCAGCATCTCAATTTGTTTATCCACCTGACTCTCATTTTCTGGACCTTCGAAGGTAATCTCAACATCAAACTCCTTAGCAGCTTTCTCCGCTCCTTGCTTTACCGCTTGCCAGAATTGATGCTGGAACCCTTTTGATATGACTGGAATGTATGGTTTGTCTGAACCGGATGCACTCTTGTTACTATCATTGTTGTTACATGCACTCAGCAATGTAGTAACTAATAACAGACAGGCAAGCATGATAAACCCTCTACGACGCAGTTTCATTTGAATCTTCCCCCTCGTCATTTGCTTTGTATATCACTCCGGATGGAGATCATACCAAGTTCATTGCTTACGGCGGCGTAGAATATCAGCGTAAACCGCAATGATGATTACAACACCGACAATGACCGTCCGCCATTCCTGAGCAACAGACATAATCTGCAAGCCATTCGTCAACACACTCATAATCAGTGCGCCAATAATCGTGCCTAGAATAGAACCTACACCTCCACTTAAGGAAGTCCCGCCAATGACCACTGCCGCAATAGCCTCTAGTTCATAACCGGTGCCCAGTGATGGCTGTGCTGAATTCAAACGTGATGCCATCAGGATACCTGCGATTCCGCTAAAGATCCCTGTAATGGAATAGATAATAATCTTCCATTTGACTGTGTTCACACCTGATAAGCGAGTAGCTTCTTCATTACTGCCAAGTGCGAAGTTGTAACGCCCAATAATCGTCTTAGACAAGATTATGCTTGCGATCATACCGAGTAATAAGAAGATAACGATGGTGTTGGGTATACCGGGGATCATTTTACCCATGGCGATCTTGGCAAAGATCGGATCATCGTTGAAATAAATGGGTTTGGCTCCTGTAATGACAAGCGACAAGCCTTTGGTGACCATCATAATCGCCAGAGTGGCGATGAAGGGTGGAATGTTCATCTTCGCCACCATCAAACCGCTGATAAAGCCGCACAGTGCTCCAGCCAGAATCCCACCTACAATACCTAACGGGACGGGCAGACCCCAGAAGGTAATAATGACTCCAACCATAACAGATGAGAATGTCATTACAGTACCCAGAGCGAGGTCGATGCCACCCGTAATAATAACAAAGGTAGCTCCAAGCGCTAATACTCCGATTACAGCTGTAGAAACTAGAATTCCGACAAGATTTGAGAATTGAAAAAAGTTACTGGAGGATAAAGAGAATACGATGACCAATATGATCAGACTGGCAAATGCCAATAATTTTTGTTTGAATCCGGATTGCCCTCCCGTTTGCTTCATACCCGCTGGCTGACTAATCTCTTTATCCGCGATCTTCATAGTCCTGACACCTCCGGTTAACTCTTGAACAGTTATGAACGTTTCGTCGCATATTTCATAATCGCCTCCTGCGATGCTTCTTCTGCGGGGAGTTCTCCTGTTATACGCCCTTCACACATAATGATAATCCGATGGCTCATTCTTAGAATCTCAGGAAGATCTGAAGAAATGATAATGATCGCCTTCCCTTGACTCGCAAGCTGATCCAGCAGCTTATAAATTTCACTTTTCGCGCCTACATCAATACCTCGTGTGGGCTCATCGAAGATGAGTACATCACAGTCTCTCGTCAACCACTTGCCGATGACCACTTTCTGTTGATTACCTCCGGACAGAAACTTAACCTTTTGACCTACACTTGGAGTTTTGGTGGCTAGCGCTTCAACATGCTGCTCCGCTGAGCTTCGCATCTCCCGCTCCTTCATCCAGCCAAATGAATTACGGAATTTATAAAAGGAGGCAATCGCATTATTCATGCTGATATCCATATCCACAAGCAGTCCGAAACGTTTACGGTCTTCGGACAAATACCCGATACCATGCTGTACCGCTTGATGTGGCTGACGTATACGAACCGATTTTCCATGGAGCATAATTTCACCCTCATCGATGGGATCGGCACCAAATACGGCACGAACAACCTCGGTACGTCCAGCTCCCATTAAACCAGCGAAGCCCAAAATCTCACCTTTATACAGATGAAAGCTAATATCCTTGAACGCATGCCCTCTAGAAAGATTCCGAACTTCTAAGACAACTTGCTGAGTCTGTTTCGCAATCGTTGGTTTCGACGTTTGATATAATTCACGTCCAACCATCATGCTGATGATCTGATCAATCGTTATTGAATCGGTACGAACGGTATCTACATAACAACCATCGCGCATAACTGTAATGCGGTCTGTAATTCGCTTCAATTCATCCATGCGGTGAGAGATATAAATAATTCCCACACCTTTATCTCGTAGCTGCTCAATCATTCGAAATAACTCGTTAATTTCTGTATCTGTTAACGCGGCGGTTGGTTCATCCATGATCAATACCTCGGCTTGGAAAGACAAGGCTTTAGCGATTTCAACCATTTGCTGATTAGCAACTGTCAGGTCTGATACCAAAACTCTGGGATCCAGCTTCAGATTCATTTGATCAAACAAAACCTGAACTTTTCGGTTTATCTCTAAATCATCAACGAACCATTTCAGAGCTTTTCGCGGCTCTCGTCCAATGTAAATGTTCTGGGCGACCGTAAGATGAGGCATTAAATTCAATTCCTGATGGATGATACTAATTCCAAGCTCCTGTGTTTCACGGGTATTAACAATTTGCACTTCATTTCCCTTGTACCACATTTGACCAGCATCCTTGGAATAGACACCTGTCGCAATCTTCATAAGGGTAGACTTGCCAGCGCCATTTTCTCCTACTAACGCATGAACTTCTCCACGCTTCAGCTCAAATTGACATTCATTCAAAGCATGAACACCTGGGAAAAACTTGTTGATTCCCTCCATACGAAGCAACACTTCGTTCATTTTGATATCCACCTCAAATTCTTTGAGAATGCATTAACCCTTAAAGTAATCGCTTACAATCCGGAATGTAAAATCATTGTATTCCCTATAAGTTGCCATTGTAATGGAATAATCTCCGTAAAAAAGTTTAAAATTTTATGTTTTACACACAAAAAAACTGAACCGAGAGCACCTCAGTTCAGCACAAATGTTATATCCTAAAAAATCACATGTCAGCGATCCCTCTTACAGGCTTGCGCCATTTCCAGCCACCAATGTGAAGGTCTTAGGAATTCCCTTATCATACACGTCGGAAGATAGATTAGGTTCTTCTACTAATTGGCGGATCACTAGTCCGCTATTAGCTGCTGCGGTTACAATTTCTCCGAGTGTCCAGCGGCGCCAATACACAACACTATGCTCTTGTACACCTGCTGGTTTACCTGTGGAAGGCAAATACTTGGAATAGGATACCTTTTTCTCTTCCAATGATGAGTCAAAATAATCTCCGTTTACTTTGTGTTTGCGTACCTTCGCAGTAGATCCCTTCGAGGAAATAAGCTTGGTCGTTACCGGATGAAAATCGCGGAGTACAAATACGCCTCCAGGAGAAAGCAATCGGCGAGCTGTTTCCATGAATAGTGTAAGGTTGGTAAAATAATGAACAATTCCTAACTCCGCGAAGACGATGTCATATGAACCATCAAGGACGTCTTCTGGCAGCTTAAGAATATCTGAGACGATATAGGTTAGTGGTACCCCTGCTTCTTGGGCAAGATCAGCCGCATATCGCGCATTGGCTTCCGAGAAGTCAGCAACCGTTACTTCCGCACCTAGTAATGAGAGTGCCACGGCCTTCATTCCGTTTGAGCCCATTAAATTCATCATTTTCTTCCCCTTCACCTCTCCAAAAAAAGAAAGGAGCGGGTAAAGCTTTGCACTTGGTTCCTTTATTAATTTTGCAGCTGCTTCTGGCGGTGTACCAAACCGAGTTACCCAAGCGGTATAAGTATCTTCGTTCCAAAGCTCTTCGCTTGTTGGCACAGCGTTTTTTTCTGCCTGATTATTTGAATATTGATTCTGCTCTTCCATCCATTGCTACCCCTTTATGTGTAAAATATCTGTTATGAAGCATTCTGAATGGCATCAGCCATCCGGATAGTTTTCCTTCTTCCCGCGTACAAATATACTGCGAGTCCAATCATAACGAGCAGCCCACCTGCCCATTGTAAGGTTGTTAGCTGTTCACCCAAGAGTAAATACGCTAAGATACTGGCACCCACTGGTTCTCCTAAAATGTTCATTGAAACCGTAGTCGCAGATACATATTGTAGTAACCAATTAAACAAAATATGGCCAAACACCGTTGGCACCACTGCTAACAATACAAAGATTCCCCATTCCTTGGCCGGATAATTAAAAAAGGAAATCCCCATGAACAGATTGTATACGGCGAACACGCCAGCGGCTGACAAGAAGACAATCAAGCTATATAAATAAGAGGGCATGCGCACCACTAGCTTTTGACCGATCAGCATATGTATAGCTACCGCCACAGTGCCTCCGACCGATAATAGATCACCTTTAAGATTATCTGCAGAGATTCCAATATCACCCCAGCCGATAAACACGACACCACCAATTGCAATGCCAAGCCCTAGAATAGCAGACAGAGCTGTCTTTTCCTTATACAAAAAAATAAACACCCAGCATAATAAATACAGGCTCCAGCGCCATGATCATTGTTGAACTAGCTACCGAAGTATACTTTAATGATCCCATCCATAGCAAAAAATGCAGCGCAAGCATTGCGCCTGAGAGGATGAGCATTAGCCAGTCTTTTTTACGAAGAGCAAAAGCAGCTCCACTATAGGGTCTTGCAAAAGGCAGCATCAGCAGTGAGGTAAATAATAATCTGTACATGCCTTGTATAGATGCAGGTGCATCAGACCATTTAATAAAAATGGCGGAAAAAGAGATGGCCACAATCCCTATCAACATTAATAGTGGAATCGGAAGTGGCGGTTTTTTAAGTTTCACATGTTACGCGTCCTTTCAATATCTTAAGTCACTTATGTTAATTTAACGCAGACCGTGAAAAAATGCATCTTTTTTCATAAGATTTCACTAAAAAAAGCACAAGCAATGTCATTTCTGACGAAAGCTCATGCTTCTTAAAAGGCTACGGCTTCAGAACAACCTTGATGCAATCTTCTTTTTTCTCACTAAAAACGTCATAGCCATGCTCCGCTTTACTAATTGGCAGGCGATGCGTAATGATATCTGTAGGATCAAATTTATTTTCTTTAATCATCTTATACAGCAACGGCATATAGTGAATCACCGGCGCTTGTCCCATCTTTAATGTGATGTTTCGTTCAAATAACTGACCCAGCGGGAACATATTGTAATTAAGTCCATAGACCCCTACAAGCTGGATGGTTCCGAATTTACGTACGATATCCGCGGCCATTCTGAATGCACTGAGCGAGCCCCCTTGCAGCTTCAGAACCGTTTCCACTTTCTCCAAGGCAGATATTTTGGCATCTAGACCCACACAGTCAATAACCACATCTGCGCCCCCATGAGTGATCTCCTTCAAATGAGCCCCAATGTCCTTGATCTCTTCGAAGTTATAAACTTCAACATTATTGGTCAGCTTCGCATGTTGCAATCGGTAGCCGATATGGTCAACAGCAATGACTCTAGAGGCTCCTTTGATCCAGGCAAACTTTTGAGTTAGCAGTCCCACGGGCCCGCAGCCGAGAACAATGACCGTATCTCCCGGCTTCACTCCCCCGCTTTCTACTCCCCACCAAGCAGTAGGCACAATATCAGATAAGAAAAGAATTTTCTCATCTTCCATTTCTGCATCCTCCGGAACTACAAAAGGCCCAAAATTACCATAAGGTACCCGCAGCAATTCAGCTTGTCCGCCAGCAAAACCGCCATAAGTATCGGAATAACCAAGATAACCGCCTGTGTCCTTGGCGTCATTAGCATTGTCGCATTGGCTCTCCATCTCATGCTGGCAGAAAAAACACTGCCCACAGGCGACATTAAAGGGGATGATGACTCGGTCACCTTTTTTGACTCTAGTTACGTCAGGTCCCACTTCCTCAACAATCCCCATCGGCTCATGACCAATAACATAATCATCATGCATACCTGGAATTTCTCCGTTATAAATGTGCAGATCCGAGCCACAAATCGCCGTAGTGGTAATCCGAACAAGAATGTCATCTTTTTTCTCAAGCTTCGGATCAGCTACTTCTTTAACTTCCACTTTTTTCTTCCCTTGGTAGGTTAGTGCTTTCATGCTGTTAATCCGCTCCTTTGGAGATGGTCTAGAGATATAACGTTCATACCTTTCTATGTTATATCCCTAAGCCCTAACCTCTTATCCATGAAGAAGCGGAGAATACATCATCAGTGCGTAATTATCAGTTACAGCTTCATCTCCAATTAGATCTCCAGATCGGGTATATACTTTTCGACTGATCTTATTACTGCGTATATATCCGCCCCAAGGCTCTAGACTAATCCTATGATCACTTTCGTATACTTCATAATCATAAAGCGCCTGCTCATTGCATCTCCATTCCCCGTGTAAATGGCTATCGTCCAGCCAGAGCTTTAGTTGATACGTTTGAGCGGTGTTATTTTTCAATTGAAGATCCAAATAGTTATAAGAACAGGTCGCCCCGCTTCCAAAAGGTTGTGTACGTTGTTCATCTGGAAATACATCATAGCTGTGACGATGCCGTTCCATAACGGTAAGTGGTGTGTGCAGTGCCATCCAATAGATCAGATTAGACAACTGGCATAAGCCTCCTCCAACCCCGG
Organism: Paenibacillus sp. FSL H3-0329; assembly: GCF_037963285.1. Lineage (NCBI taxonomy): Bacteria > Bacillati > Bacillota > Bacilli > Caryophanales > Paenibacillaceae > Paenibacillus > Paenibacillus sp. FSL H3-0329. The sequence goes on from NZ_CP150150.1 coordinate 3,698,465, forward strand.
AATGAAAACCACCATAATGCAGCACCATACCCTCCAGATACCCTTTTCGTTTAGTGGGCTTACCAATACTTCTCCAGTAGGAAAAAGTCTCCCCCGGCTGCACAACAAGTCCATCCAGCTTCGCAATTGCCAGCCGTAAGTTAGTAATTTTATTGTATTGAAGCAGCATATCTACATTCCGAAGACTTCTTAATAACGGGGTAGCATGAGTCATAGCTGCATAAGATAATGTTTCATCCGTACGCTGCTTCGCTATTTTGCTTCGTCCAGTGTACCATTTCAAATATCTTTTCCAAATAAAATATCGTTTGCCAGCAAACAATCTAAGGCGAGAACGCTGAATAGGCTTCATGGCAGCCTGGGGTGTATTCATCTAGAACTGAACCTCGCTTTCAGCTCGTAACTGGGCGAATCTACCTCCAATTATCGCATTATGATGCTTAACGATCTCCCTACTACTCAGAACCCCATTATCAAAGGTGCTATGAGCATCTGAAACCAGTACACTTTTATATCCCATGCTGTATGCGCGTCTTATTGTCGTATCCAGACAGAATTCACTTTGCATCCCACAGATCACCAGATTCGTGATCCCGAGCTTTTGGAGTTCATCTTGCAATTCCGTTCGGTGAAAAGCATCCCAAGTAGGCTTCTCAACGATAACTTCGCCTTCCTGCGGTGTGATGCGGTGACTGATCTGCCAAGTGGGTGTACCTTTTGTGTACTCCTCATCTTCGGTATGTTGAATATACACAATAGGAGTACCTGCTAATCGAGCTTTTTGCTGAAGGGAGACAATCCTGTCCATCACACCCTCTTCATCGTACAGCTTTAGTTCATAGGAGAACATGGCTTCTTGAACATCGATAATTAATAATGCTGTTGATTGTTCCAAATGAATAACCTCCAAGAGCTTTTTTCAAAATCATACCAGAAACTGGGACAGACTATCTACCTACTAGAAGTTACAAATGTTAAAAATAAAAACCGAGCATCTGTAAGCAGATACCCGGACGATTTCATCAATCTTTTATTTGCCACGCTTATTATGCCAGATCAATGCATGCAGCTGTGGAAGTACACGAACCTTGTTCATATCCGAATCCACGATTACTTTATTAAACAACCACTCCAGCCTTCCCAGAAGTCGAGCAGAAATGTTGCCCTCTTCCGTGACATCATCATTACCAGGCTGCAGAAAGAGCTGCACATTCGGATATCGCTGGTGAACGTTTTTCGCATAATCAAAATCATTATCATCAAACACTACGACCTTCAAGCTATGCGTAGAACGACCCAGTTTCTCCATCTTACTCATGATGTTATCTAACATTTCCCAATTCGTTGTCATTCCTGAGCTTGGGGGTTTAGGGCTGATTGTCAGCACATCCACGTCATTGAACCAATCCTGCCATTTACTCCCCTGAGTTTCTATCGCTGCTTTTATTCCACGCTCATGAAGCAGACTGATGAAGGTACCCATTCCTTCACCAATCAAGGCAGGATTACCGCCTGAAATCGTAACACAGTCGAAATTATCTCCAGCTAACGCCAATAATTCATTTATGATTTCTTCTGCTTCCATCATGCGAACCTTATTCTTAGCCGTACCATCCCAAGTAAAAGCGGAGTCACACCAGCCGCAGCGATAATCGCAGCCATAGGTGCGGACAAACATCGTCTTCACTCCAATTACCGCACCTTCGCCTTGAATAGTTGGACCGAACATTTCAATTACAGGAATCTTACTCACAGTCACAGCCTCCATACAAACGGTAGGATGGCCCTTCATCCGGAACGTCTTCAGCCAGCACCTCTGCCCAAGAGGTTGGAGTCTCCCATAGCTTTACCGAGTATAAAGGCAACCCTGCTTGCTTAAGCTTGTAGGCAATATATGAAGACATATTCTCCACTGTGGTGCGGAAAGACAATAAGGCTACTTTGGAGCCCGTATTCGTTAACGTCTCTAACACAGGTTCATTTCCCATAGCAAGAAAAGCGTGATCTAAACGATCTACAAGGCTTTGTTGTACTGTCATTTTGATATCGCTAAAATCAATGACGAAGCCTTCATCCGAGTGGCCTTCCGCGGCCATAGGTTTGCCCTTAAGCACTACTTCGAGCTTATAAGTATGTCCGTGCAGATTGCTGCATTTCCCTTTGTGTCCCACTAACTGGTGTGCCGCATCGAACGTAAATATTTTGCAGACTGAAACCTCGTTAAGCATTAAGAACCGGCCTCCATTCTCTCCGCCTCATATTGCTCAAGACCACGCTGACGCAATAGACAGGCTGGACAAGTACCGCAGCCACTGCCAATAATACCGTTGTAACAGGTCAGTGTGTGTTCGCGAACATAATCAAAATACCCCAGTTGATCGGCCATTTTCCACGTTTCTTTTTTATCCAGCCACATTAGGGGAGTGTGGATCGCAAACTCATAGTCCATAGATAAGTTCAGCGTAACATTCAATGATTTCACAAAAACATCACGGCAGTCCGGATAACCGCTAAAGTCCGTTTGGCAAACCCCAGTGACGATATGGGAGTACCCCAGTTGTTTAGCTAATATTGCGGCAAAAGATAAAAACAACAAATTCCGTCCATCGACGAAAGTACTTGGAAGCTCATCTCCTTCACCAGCCACGATATCTATATCCTGACGGGTAAGTGCATTGGGTGCCAGCTGATTGAGCAGCCCCAGATCAAGAATATGCTGTTTTACATTAAACTTAGCTGCTATCTCTGTTGCAACTTCGATTTCAGCCGCATGACGTTGATTATAGTTGAAGGTAACTACCTGCACTTCCTCATACTGCTGCAATGCCCAAACCAGGCAAGTGGTGCTATCTTGTCCGCCGCTGAATACGACGAGTGCTTTTTTGTTCATATGAATCTCTCCTTATCACAAGTTGGAATTTAGCGGTTGTCCACTTTTTCTGGATAGAGGTCGTGATTGATTAAGCGGTGTTCCGCCATCGCCTCATACTTCGTACCCGGTCTTCCATAGTTGCAATAAGGATCAATTGAAATGCCTCCGCGCGGAGTGAACTTGCCCCATACCTCAATGTAGCGCGGATCCATCAGTGAGATCAGATCATTCATAATAATGTTGACACAGTCCTCATGAAAGTCACCATGGTTGCGGAAGCTAAACAGATACAGCTTTAATGATTTGGATTCCACCATTTTTTGTTCAGGAATATACGAAATATACAGCGTGGCAAAATCCGGCTGACCCGTTACAGGACACAAGCTAGTGAACTCAGGGCAGTTGAATTTAACAAAATAATCACGTCCGGGATGTTTGTTATCAAACACCTCCAGAATGTCTGGATCATAACCAAACTTGTACTGTGTTCCCTGATTACCAAGCAAAGTAACTTCTTGCATTTCCTCTTTCAATCTTCCTTCTGACACGACAAAAAACCCCTCTCTTTTCCTTCGGCCTTGGCCGGTAATGGAAAGAAGAACGAGATTTCGAAAACTTGGCTCCACTAAGAAGAAACGGAAGCAACGTCCGGATAAAGGACAGCAACCGCTTGTACTGTTTAATATATTCTTAGTTTTTTATAGAGGGAGTTCGCGAACCTCTCCTGCACAACTTTAGTGCAGACTTCTTCTTAAAGCATATTGCGTCTTGAACTATACCATGGGTAGCCCGCTCCTGACAAGTTCTACTCTTTACGTACGTAGAGTTTATGAAGTTCAAAAACAATGCCATTTGATCGTGAATTTCTTTTTAATGACATGAATTATTCATATGATTAATTAAGATGCGGCAAAAAAAAGGATTCAAACCCTAAGAAAAGGGTAACTTATTCATAATAATCTTCGAGCTAAGGGTGGGAGCATTTTATGGAACAAAGTATACAGCAGCTTATGGATTGGCTTAACAATCATTTGAATGAAACAATCGCTATTGAAAAGAAAGAACTTCGTGATTTGGATAAAGTTCACTTCAATTTAGAGTCCGTAGATTTCCGGAGTGCAGACGATGTTATTGATGAATATCTTGGAAGTGCACTGATATTAAGAGGTTTCGGCAGCACACTTAACGCCGATGGTGAACTGGTATCCCTGCCACAATCCACTTATGATTTAGCTGTTGAAGGTCTTCAAATCGTAGACTTAGCCGACCGCAAGGCAGAAATAACTACGGACAGAGCTAATTACACCCTTTCAGTAGATTAAACGAACATGATTATGATAAGCAAAAAGAGCCCACAGCGATTGCGGGCTCTTTTTGCTTATCATTTATTCTTCTCCAATGATCTCCACTTCAGTTTCCAGCTCTACACCGAATTTATCCTTCACAGTCGCTCTTACATGGTGGATTAGCCCGATGTAATCACTGGCTGTTGCATTATCTGCATTCACAATAAATCCCGCATGCTTCTTGGATACCTCAGCACCGCCGATTCTTGTACCCTGTAAGCCGCTCTCTTGAATTAACTGACCTGCAAAACGGCCTGGAGGCCGCTTAAATACACTCCCACAGGATGGATACTCAAGCGGTTGCTTCGATTCACGTAAATAAGTTAGTTCATCCATTTTTGCCTTGATCGTTAAAACATCACCGGAAGTCATAGCAAATTTGGCCTCAAGTACAATGTACTCACCGCTTGCGAACACGCTTTTTCTGTAACCCCATTGCAGCTCATCACCTTGCAGAGTTACCAATTGCCCGTTCTTATTTATAGCTAGTGCACTATGCAGGACATCTTTGATCTCACCGCCATAAGCACCTGCGTTCATATAGAGCGCTCCACCAACTGTTCCTGGAATGCCACAGGCGAACTCAAGACCCGTAAGCTCCTTATCAAGTGCATATCTGGAAACATCAATTATTTTGGCACCACATTGCGCATATAAGAGATTGTCGCGAATCCCCATTTCGGTCAGTCCTGCCGTTTGCAGAACGATCCCACGTACACCTCCATCACGGATAATCACATTGGAGCCATTCCCAAGTACCGTAAGGGTTATCCCATTTTGTTCTGCATATGTAACGATCTTTTGAATTTCATCATAAGTAGCTGGTGCAGCCAAAATATCAGCTTTGCCGCCCATTTTAGTGTACACGTGATCTTTTAAATTCTCATGACTTTTCACTTTTCCTGCAGTCATTAGCTGCTCTAGGTCATCTTGAATTTTGTCAATATTCATGTTTTCATGCTCCTTTAACCATGTATAAATGATGGTCCTTGATCTATTTTAAAGAGTTATTATGAAATTGTAGGCAACCACAACTGTAACAACGAACAGGCTCCCTTGTCAATGACGGGAGCCTGTTCGTTGTATGATTTTAGATGATAATTACACAGCTTTATAGGCAGCAAGCTCGTAAGGAAGACACAGTGGCACACCCGTACGTGGATCCGGAACGATATCCGCTTCAATTCCAAACACTTCCCGCAATACATCTGGTGTCATAACCTCAGTAGGTGAGCCTTCGCTAACCACAGTACCGGACTTAATCGCTACCATATGCTGCGCATAACGAGTAGCATGATTCAAATCATGCACGACCATGATGATGGTACGGCCTTCTTCCTCATTCAGCTTTTGCAATAGCTGAAGAACTTCGAGCTGATGCGCCATATCTAGGAAGGTTGTAGGCTCGTCAAGGAATAAAATATCTGTTTCTTGAGCTAACGCCATAGCGATCCATGCGCGTTGACGTTGTCCACCTGAGAGACGGTCAATAGGGCGATCATGAAAAGATTCCATGCCCGTAACAGAGATGGCGTTGGAGATGATGTTGCGATCCTCAGCGGTCATCGTGCCAAATCCCTTCTGATGAGGGAAACGACCGTAGCTGACCAGCTCAGATACCGTCAGACCGTCAGGAGCCGTTGGGTTCTGCGGTAGAATCGCTAGCTGCCTAGCAACCTCTTTAGTTGAAAAGTTATGGATCGATTTGCCGTCCAGCATTACGGTGCCACTCTTCGGCTTCATAATCCGGGCCATCGTTTTGAGGATTGTAGATTTACCGGAGCCGTTAGCGCCCACTAGTGCGGTGATTTTTCCCGTAGGGATAGACAAGTTCAATCCTTTAACTATAGTAGCCTCTGCATACCCAATACTTAATTCTTCTGTATTCAAACGTTCTGACATGATCTACAACTCCCTTAAAAGTTTTATGGAGCTTTGCTCCTAAGTATGAACTAATTTACGCTTTAGACTTGGCGAGTAAATATAAAAAGTAAGGTGCGCCAATAATCGCAACCACAATGCCAGTAGGAACTTCCGCAGGTTGCAACACCCATCTGCCGATGGTATCAGCGGTAATCATAAGAAGCGCCCCTGTCAAAGCACTAGCAGGTAATAACACCTGATGACGGGGTCCCACGAGCCTGCGAGCCAGGTGTGGTGCTATCAGGCCGACGAAGCCAATACCTCCGCTTACTGCGACGCAGGAGCCGGCAAGCGCTACGGCTGTTACCAGAAGGAGAATACGTTCCTTCTCCACACGCATTCCTAGACCTAATGAAGTATGGTCCCCTAGATTCAATACATTTAGAACCCGGGCTTTATAGAAGGCGAACGGTAACAGAATCGCGATCCAAGGCAGCAAAGCAAGGACGAATCTCCAATCCCCACCCCATATTTTCCCGGCGATCCAAGTAGCTACAAATTGATAATTATTAGGATCAAGCCTAAGTGCCAATACAAGCTGGCAAGCATTGATTCCTGCAGCGACCGCAATCCCGATAAGGATCAGCCTTGTAGGAGACAGACCATCTGCCTTCCGGTAGGCAAGAATATAGATTAAAGCTGCGGTCAGGCCAGCCCCACCAAGCGCTAGGAGAGGCAAGACAAATACCGGAGCTGCTGTTGTAGCCGGAAAGAACGAGATAAAAATGATTACAGCAAAACCTGCACCAGCACTTATGCCCAGCGTAGCCGGTTCGGCGAGTGCATTACGTGCGAGACTTTGTAGAATACAGCCTGATACTGCAAAGCCCGCTCCAACTAACAATGAAATTACGATGCGGGGTAATCTGAAATCAAATAAAATAAGCTTTTGCTGATGTGTTCCATCACCCAGCAGTGTATGTAATACCTCCAGTGGGGATAGACGCATAAACCCTGTATTCATACTGACTATAAACACCACGACGATCAGTATAGCAAGGAGCGATAACACCGTTAGGGCGCGTGTACGGCGTTCTTTTTCATCTGGAGTAAGGGTTATTTTGGGCATTACAGCTCCCCCTTCCGCTTACTCGCTAAATAAATAAAGAAAGGTACGCCGATGATGGCAATTAAGGCTCCTAGCGGTGTCTCATACGGTGCATTTATCATTCTTGCGGCAATATCTGCAAAGATAATCAATAAGCTCCCCAGAACAGCCGAGCAAGGTATAATCCAGCGGTAGTCCACTCCAACGAAATAACGTGTAACATGTGGAATAATTAGTCCTATAAAAGCAATCGGGCCAACCGTTGAAACCGCACTTCCAGCTAAGATAACCACAACAATCATACATGCCAACTGAACTAACCTTGTCCGCTGCCCCAGACCAACCGCAACTTCTCTTCCTAAGCTGAGCAATGTAACGGATCGTGATAACATCATCGCTGCAATTAAGGCTACGGCCACCCAAGGGAATATAATCTTGATCTGAGTCCAGCTAGCTCCCCCCATCCCACCGGCTAACCAGAAGGCTATATCCTGAGATAAGTTGAAAAGAATAGCTACTCCCTGACTAATAGCAACCAATAAAGCACTAACTGCCGAACCTGCTAGTGTCAATCGCAAGGGGGTCAGGCCATTAAAAGAAAGCGAACCGATTCCGAATACGATAAAAGAGGCCACAGCGGCACCGATAAAGCAATACAACATTAGTGAAGTGAATGAGAGTGAGGGTGCAAAAGCAAATACTATTGCCAGCGCTACTCCTGCTCCTGCATTCAAGCCTAACAGCCCTGAATCCGCAAGCGGGTTTCTTGTCATCCCCTGCATGATAGCCCCTGCTACTGCGAAGCAAGCACCGACTAAGGCGCCAGCAATAGCACGTGGAAATCGCAGTTCTCTAATCACCTGATGTTTTTGTAAATCTGGATTGAAATGAAATATTGCTTCCCATACCGTAGCTAACTTGATATCTGCCGCACCCACTGAGACCGAAAGTGCCAATCCGAAGGCAATGGCAGCAAGTCCAAAAATAAGAATACCAATGGCAGCTGCCGGTCGGGTATGTAGAGCTTTTTTGGGTTCATTGTTAATACGATTTGCGAAATCTGAGGGTGAAACCATGGGTTGTCTCCTTATTCAATAGTTACAATGGTTTATATGATAACAACAATCATTCTCATTATCGCAAAAATATTTATGTTGTACAATTGCAGGAACGATTTTTCCGTACTATGGGATTGGTTTATAAAAAAATGGTGCAGATCTTTGTATCACGAGATACTTGATCTGCACGCCCTTCCCCACCGAAATGATCAGTCTCATTCATGGTGAATTACGACTTTTATTTCACAAGACTTTTTAGCACATCGTCAATGATTTTGCTGCCAGCGTTCGCACCACTGTAAAGCCAGCTGCTTGTTGAGCTCATTTCATGCACATTTCCAGCTTTCACAGCTGGGATGCCCTTCCAAATTGCACTATCTAAGATCTCCGAACCCTCAGTCTTATCACTATTTACAAGGAAAATATGATCTGCAGTCAGCTCAGAAAGCTTCTCTAGCGAGATTGGATTCCAAGTTGCTCTTGTTCCTACTGGGATCTCTGTTACTAAGTTAGGAAGCTTTACGCCAAGGTCTGTATATAATACAGCACCACTGCTGCGGGTTTCGTCTACAATATAGAAGTTTTTTTGCACCAACCATAGAATAGCCGCGGACTCTTGTCCAATAGCTCCTGCAAGCTGTTCTTTCGCAGCCGCTGCTTTAACATCATAATCTTTAATGGCTTTTTCTGCTTCAGAGGTTTTGTTCAAAATCTCACCAATCTTGAGCAAAGATTTGCGCCAATCTTGATTTAGTTCATCCCCAATTACATAAGTGGGTGCAATCTTATTCAACTGATCGTAAATCCCGTTCTGAACAGAAGACTCCGATGGGATGATAATAAGATCCGGAGCAAAGCTGGTTACAGCCTCTAACGGAAGATCGTAACTAATTGTAGGAACATCCTTCAATTCAGTGGCCAGATAATCCTGAACGCCATTTGTAACTGACCATTGAGCTACTGGAGTCACACCCAGAGTTACCAATGAGTCTTCCAAATATGAACCCAGGACGCGCTGTGGATTAGCCGGAATCGTTACTTCATGGCCCATTGCATCTGTTAATGTCTTAGGAGCAGCAGGTGCCTCTGTAGATTCTGCTGTAGGAGCTGTTGTAGGCGCTGTTCCTGCATTTGATGAACTTTCAGCATTATTATTACCACAAGCGGAAAGTAATAGCGTCATCACTATTAGTCCGCTCATTGTCACTTTCATGCTTCCTGATCTTTTTCTGTTAAGCCAAAACATTAAAAACCCTCCTATATGTAACTGCTTTGATATTCAAAGGTGACCTTTACCTCTGCTTCACTTTTAAATGATATTGATTCTCATTCTCTGTGTCAACATATAAATTTCAAATTCTGTGGATTTGCAACAATTTCCTTCATATAAAATACAAAAGAGGTTATATTCCGAACGTTCCGGATATAACCTCATCTTTAATCTTCTACTTATTTATTTAAATGATAAGGGACAGTCGCTACTACAACGTCCTTTTGATTCATTAGATACGAGCGGATTAAAAAGCTGGTCTGATTATGAAGCACGGCTTGCCACCAATGTTTGGTAATAAACTGTGGAATCAGAATCGTGATGTGATCCGTCGCAGCTGTCTTCCACTCAACCGTATCGATAAACTTCACTAACGGACGAATGATACTACGATATCTGGAGCGAAGTACAATCAGGCGTACGCCTGGATTCCATTCCTCCCACCGTTGCTCCATCTTATGAATGTCTTCTTCATCAAAGCCTACATACACAGCAACAACATTATCTGTTAGAGACTTCGCATAGCTGATGGAATGTAATACAGCACGTGTAACCCCTGCAACAGGAACAACTACAGTACTTCCTTTAATTATAGGTTTATCAGTAGCCGGACATATACGCAGTTGATCCGCAGTGTTCAAATAGTGCTTATGAATACGGTGGAACACGAACATTACAGCAGGTAAGAAAATGAATGCCATCCATACGCTTGAGAATTTAGTAATAATAAATATAAGCGTAATCGTCAATGTAGTCAGCATACCGATGGTATTTACAACAAATCTTTTCACCCATCCAGCAGGTCTTGTTTTGATCCAATGCACCATCATCCCCAGTTGGGATAAGGTAAAAGGAATGAACACGCCTACCGCATAAAGTGGAATCAAACCTTCCGTATTCCCATGGAATGCAGCCACAAGTATGATAGACATAACTCCTAGAAAAATAATGCCGTTTGAGAAGCCCAGGCGGTCACCACGGACCATAAATGCGTGTGGCAGATATTTATCTTTTGCAAACATAAAGGCAAGCAGCGGAAACGCTGAATATGCTGTATTAGCTGCCAAGAACAAAATCACTGCTGTAATCCCTTGAATGAAAAAGTACAATCCGCCACGGCCAAAGGTCGATTCAGCGATCTGAGAGACAACCGTAGCCTTTTCATCTGGCACAATACCATACCAATACGCCAGCACAGTGATTCCGGTAAACATAAAGCCAAGGATAAGTCCCATGATCATTAGCGTCTTGGCTGCATTCTTCTCAGCCGGTGCTTTAAAGTTTGGGATCGCATTAGATACGGCCTCAACCCCCGTTAGGGCTGAACAACCAGAGCTAAACGCTTTTAATAGTAGAAACAAACTTACATTAGATACGGCGCTGCCTATTTCAGGAACATTCGCATGCGCGCCACCCATTGCATATTTAACGATACCGGAGATAATCAGAACAACAATCGAAACCACAAACAAATACACTGGAATTGCGATGAACGAAGCCGATTCAGTCACTCCGCGAAGATTAATGATTGTTAATAGAACGATAACAGATACAGCGATGAGAACAGTATGATTATGAAGACTTGGAAAAGCCGATGTGATCGCATCCGTCCCTGCCGAGGCACTAACCGCTACGGTAAGAATGTAATCCACCAATAATGAACCCCCAGCGAGCAGCCCTGTCGGAATACCAAGATTGCTCTTGGCTACGATATAAGCTCCGCCTCCTTGCGGATAAGCAAAAATCGTCTGCCGATAGGATAAAATCAGGATGGCCAGCAGGCCCAATACGGCTAATGCAATTGGCAGGGAATACCAGATGGCAGTAAACCCGGCAGCCACCAGTACAATCAGTATTTGTTCCGTTCCGTAGGCTACAGACGAGAGCGCATCAGAAGACAGGACAGCCAGTGCTTTAACCTTGGATAACTTTTCATGATCGAGTTCATTCGACTTCATCGGACGTCCGATCAATAGTCGTTTTACCTTGCTTACCATGGTGGATACAGTTCCTTTCTTTGGGAGCTGAAACGGAATTTCCGTGCGCTGTTTTCATCGGTGGATTTCATAAATGCAGACACAAAAATAAGCATACGGAAATGATCCGCATGCTTATGCATGGTCATTTTCCCACCTTGCTTACGAGGTTAGCTGGCGGATTCGGGCTGTGGTTATAGCCCTACGGTACAGGTCTGTTCGACCCGGTTCCGATTCACCCCATTGGCATGAATGCCAAGTTTGGTTCCCCCGTTTTTCCTAAGAAAATTCAGCGCATATTCAACTTCTCACAAGGTCTAATATTAGTCTACAAAGTGCCTACAGTAAAGCGTTGAAAAAAATGAAAAAAGAATGAAAAAACATCCAATAAGCTCAAATATAGCGTCTTATTGGATGCTCTCTTTCATTATCTTCAATTATCCCTCTAGCCCGTGATTTTAATACCTTTTCAGCTTTTTTGTAACTTCCAAAGCGAAAACTAAAATCCTAAGCTCTCCTCTGCATCTACTTCAATCATTTCTTCTTCCTTACGTCCATACCAAAGAAGGAGACTAATTAGAGCAAAAGCGATTAAAGCTAACAAAGGAATCGTAATAAATCCGAAGTAGTTCAAGTAATCTTTATTACAAGGAACACCAATTGTACAAGGTAGAACTTTACTTAACGCTGGAATCTTCTGTTCCGCATAATGATAGATTGAGATACTGCCACCAATCAAACTTAATGGAAGCACATAAGGAATGATGCGCTTATCTCCACGGAAAGTGGCAATTCCCAACAAAAATAACTGCGGATACATAAAAATCCGCTGAAACCAGCAAAGCTTACAAGGTTCATATTTCAAGACTTCACTTAAATACAAGCTACCAGCTACAGCAACCAAAGAGACAAACCAGGCCAGATAGAGGCAGTTACGCTTGCAAAAAGATAGGAATTTTGTCACTTTGCCTCCACTGCTTTTGCGGCGGTGTTAATTTCAGATGTAATCGCTTCAATATCGAAAGGTTCAGCCGTTTTCACCCCATTAATGTAGAGCGAAGGCGTAGTTGTCACGCCTGCGTCAGTTGCCAACTGAATGTCTTTCTTCAGCTCATCTGCATAAGTTTTCTCTTGGATGTCTTTACGCAACAGATCGTAATCGATCGCTAATTTCTCTTTTTCAGCAAGGCTTATCAAGAAATCCTCAGTGGCCCATTCGTCGCTCTCATCCCCTTGCTGCGCATATACAGCATCATAGAACTTCCAGAATTCATCCTTATTCTGATGGTATACAGACAATGCAGCTAGTGAAGCTGTCTCAGAGTCAGGACCAACGAAAGCCATATTTACAAAGTAAAGAGCTGCTTTTCCCTCGTTGACAAAATCTTGAACAATTTTCGGTTTCATGGAGCCAGCAAACTGGGAACAAGCTGGACATTTGAAATCGCCAAATTCAACAAGCTTAACAGGTGCATCCTCATTACCAATCCTAGGTAGCTCACTGTAATTGAATTCTACCGGTTCTCCTGTAGAGACATTCTTTGCTGCATCTTTCGAAGCTAACATAAACAATCCAACAAAAATGATAACTACTACAGCTATTGAACTAATAACTAAAATTCTCGTTTTCTGCTTCTGTTGCTCCTGTTCTACCCGTCGTTTCTCTTGTTTGCTCAACTGGGGAACATTTGGACTTTTTTTAGGTTTACTCAAGGAGAATTCCTTTCTGTCCTCTAGGGACTAATGTAGTTTTTATCATATACATTTAAAATTATATAATTATTAATCTCTTTTTGGCAAACAGTATAGTCAAAAAAAACAGCGTGACTCCAAAAGGAGAAACGCTGCTCTTATTTTAAAAATATATAATTCCATCAAGCTCCAGCTTCTTCATTCAATAACTGTAACCGCAATAGCTTAATTCGAGAAATTCGCTTATTCTCAGTCTCTTCTACAATAAATAGATGATCATCAAATTCTACGGATTGCCCTTTTTGAGGTGGATTAACCTCCAATTTAGAATACAGCCAGCCGCCTATCGTATCGTAATCCTCAGTCTCCATATGAAGACCCAAAAGATCATTAATCTCTTCAATAAGCATCAAACCGTCAATGGAGTGTTCATCCTCGCCAAGCTTCTCAACACCGGGACGTTCCTCATCAAATTCATCCTGAATTTCTCCAACAATTTCCTCCATGATATCTTCCAATGTCACCATTCCTGAAGTTCCACCATATTCATCGATCAATATGGCGATTTGTGTCTTCGCACGCTGCATAACTTTCAGCAAAGCGCTAATCTGAATGGATTCCGGCACGGTTAATATTGGACGAATTAATTTCTGATAACTTTGCGGGCGATCCTTAATTAAGTCCTTTATATGGATGAAGCCTAAAATATGATCCTTATCACCATCACAGACGGGATAACGTGTCCTCATGCCATCATAGGCAATCTCAAGGTTCTCCTCAGCAGAAACATGATTATTCAGACAGATCATCTCTGTCCGCGGAATCATGATCTCCCGAGCCATGGTATCCACAAATTCAAAAATATTGTCAACCAAAGCCATTTCAGTATTATCGATAAAGCCGCTTTTGTTACTTTCCTGCATGATAATACGAATTTCTTCTTCCGTATGCGCCGTTCCCAGCTCTGAAGCCGGGGCTAATCGGAAAATTTGCAGTAAACCACGCGCCAGCCCATTAACGATCCATATCACTGGATACATGATTTTGTAAAATACATTCATCGGTCCTGCTGTTAGTAAAAGGACAGATTCAGCCTTGTTAACAGCAATGGTCTTAGGTGCAAGCTCACCTAATACGATATGCAAGATAGTAATGAACATAAGAGCAATAACCAAAGATACAACATTAACAGCAGTTTCTCCTAAACCTATGCTTCCTAATAAAGGTCCTATAAGATTAGCTATAGCTGGTTGACCCAGCCACCCTAATGCAAGTGAAGCCAATGTAATGCCGAGCTGACAGGCTGAGAGATAGCCATCCAGGTTGCTGACAATGCTTTTTGCATTAAAAGCTTTTTTACTACCTTCTTCAATCAGGGTATCAATTCTACCACTTCGCACTTTCACCATTGCATATTCGACTGAAACAAAAAATCCATTTAACAATACCAACAAAATAATAAGACCAACATGTAATATACCGGGTAAAGGGTCGCTCAATTTATACTCCTATCCACCATTTTCCGTACATGGATGGATAGGCCCACCTCCTTCGTTTTTTCAGAGTATTGGCAAAATGCTCGCCGTTTGTTCCTTTCAGTATCAATTTCCCAATGGTTTCATCTCCAGTCTAGAATCACGTTTTTGAATATATACTTTATTATATTAATATATTGGGGCAAACCGCAAGCATGCGTGTCCTTTCGAAAAAAAATGGGCAGTGATTATCAAGATTATTCCATAAATTAATCACAAATAAAAAGAACTCCTAACCGTTTGGCGTTGGAGTTCTTCTCATCGAAGATGGATTACATTTAGCGACAATTTCTCATCGTTGGAGGATTGCCAATTACACCTGGGTATTGATAAGTAAGGGGCTCATCGAAGGTAGCATAATCAAAATAAATCATAAGTAAGACGGTGCGTTGGCCAGTCGCAGGGTCACTGATAATAATGTGGTCACGGCCTGCCGCTTCCAGCACACCCTTGTAAACTTTGGCATTCCAGTCTTTGTTGTTCTCATAAGTAAAATAAAACGTACCTACTTTTCCTAAATTCAGGCGGAAAATATTTTCGATGTAGGATTGTTCGAACGTTTGTGGTGGATTCTGAACTACTACTCCCCCTGGCGTCATTGGACTGCCACTGCTTACTTGAGGTGGCATGCTGCCCATGCCTTGCATTCCTGATGACATCGGCATTCCGGAAGACATTGGCATACCTGAAGAAGAGACACTACCGATGGTATAAGTTACGGGGCGGTAAGGTTGAACGATCATTTAATGAAACCTCCTAAATGTTTATCGGAGCATAAACTCCTTTGGACACAATTGAAATCACTCTTACTTTCTGTGAGAATTACTCATTTTATTGAGTAATTCTCTTTGCACAGTTACCATTCTAATTGCCGATAAATACAGTCGGGCAATCTTCTCCGGTCGGAGTAAAGAAGCAATGGGCTTTGAAGCGGCCTGTGTTTTGTTGGTTATACCAGGTTGCAGGACAATCACCTGCGGGTCTGAAGAACCACAAAGCATTGGTAGCTGGCCAGGTTCTTTCACCTGCAATTACACGTTTGGCTAGACGGATATCTGCTTCTCTGGCTCGCTGATAGAAGTATCCCTTCTGCGGCGCTTCGAAACCTCCTGGACTTTGATAGACCATGTCATTCACATTCCGAATGTTATTAAAGTCCAAGCAATTGCCAAGAATCCGGTTGACGCCAACATTGCCGACCATGAGCATACCGAGTTCTCCATCTTCCTCAGCTTCCGCTCTCATCAACCGCGCCAGCACCTTCACATCTTCCGAGTTCGTTTTGATGACGGCCACGCTGTCTCCTCCTTGGGGTCACTTCTTGTAGCAACCTCGTTCTTAACTGCATGCTGTATAGTATGTGCATTCGCCTAAGAGGTGACAGTTCCCGCCTATTTTTTAGAGTAGGGATTTTTCCTTTTAACCACTCAGCAAATCCCCTTTATCTACACTCTAAGCTGCGTTTGCCCAATTACATTCGCGTTACAGCGTAAGAGTCGGGGGCAGCTGCGGTGTTAGCGACAAAGTCAGCGTCAGCATCGATGTCCTCGTTAACGACAGCGTTAGCGTCTGAGTCGATGTTGGTGGCAGCATCAGGGTCGGCGTCGGTTTTAGCGTCGAATCGGTGCTGGAATCGTTGTCGGTTTTAGCCACAATGTACACGTCAGCGTCGATGTCCTTGTTAGCAACAGCAATAGCTTCAACGTCAGCAACAGCATCCACGTAAACGTCCGCTCAGAAGGCGCTATCGGACACAGCCGACCTTATTCGCGATATTAATCCACTTTTGGGATTCTATCGGACCCCAAAGCCCCTATTGGCCCGCAAAGCACCGATTATAAGCATCTTTCTAATGAATAGCTGCATTGGAGTCCGAAACTAGGCTCAAAAGGCTGTGAAATTACAAATAACGTCATCTGGGTCCGTAAGGTAAGAGGGTAATGAATATCTGACACTTAATAGATGATCGCACCTACAGTGAGCTTTGAGCGCTACGGGATCAGTGAGCTTTGAGAGCTACAGGGTCAATGAACTTGAATTGTACATAACCAAAACGCAAAGCAGCGATCCTCCATTAGCATGAGGATCGCTGTTTTGATTTAATACAAATGACTACTCCGCAGTTGAGTATTGTGGCTGTCGTTGGAATCCATGATATCTAGTTCCTTGATAAGTAAGCATTCCTCTATCGCCTTCTGCGCTCAAGCCATATTCATGGCCATCTACTTTAAATTCCATGCGACTGCCGCCTTCCAGCTCGTACGTTAAATAGTAAGTTGTACTCGTACGAGTTGAGCCATTCTCTTCCTGAAGCTGCTGCTGACGTACTTCAGTCCGTTTGCTAACGATATGTGCAGGGATTGTTAGTATGGGTGAGCCATTGTTCCTGCCCCATTGAAGCAAGCCCCTGCCTGCTGATATAGCAAGAATACCAATCATAACAACGATAAAGATCGGCATCACCGTTCCGGCAAAATCAAACATCCACGAAAGATCCGGGCCCATTCCCATGACAGTTTCCCCCTTCTTCCCCTTGTAATTCAGCCTAATTGCTGCGTTCTGGGTACTTCTGTACATGTATATGCCTCATCTAGTCCAGAAAGCATTAAATAAGTGAGACTAGATGCAAAAAGACCACTTCGTTTTCTTAAAAATCAAGAATTCGAGTGGTCTCTATACAGAGTTTTCAGTAATTAAATTAAGCATGAACTAGGTCTAGCAATTTCTTAGTTTCGTCTGTCTGATCATCTAACATTCCATTTTCAGCCCAGCAAGCTCTGCATTGTTCTTCAGTTTCACAAAGATGAGCGTCATCACAGTTGTAGCAAAGTTGCAAAAGGTTTCTTGTCATATAATCTGTTTCGAATGTTTTCATTGTAATCTCTCCTATTCGATGTCTGAGTTTGTGAAAATTTGAACTTGTTTTCTATGTGTTAAATATATCACAGGATTCTTTAAATGTCATGTGATTTTTTTCACATTTATAAAGAAAATTTTAAATAAGTTTTTTCCTTATATTCAATCATTCACAAACAACAATAAACCCCCACTCTGCTAACAACAAAAGAACCTACCAACAGGCAGGTTCTTTTTCCTTATTACATTACGCGCCAGCTGATACCACCATTCGTAGTCTGTAACAGTATCGAGCGCTTGTCCTCTTTTTTCTCAATCAAAAGCCACCCCACCTCAGTGGAAAAAAACTGCAGCTTTACAATCTCCGGATATTCCAGAAGTTTAGATCGCAATACACTACTCTCTTTAAGGGGCAACCACGTAGCTCCTTGATCAACCGTATGGTAAAGAGTGTCGCCGAGTATGGTCCAACCGATCTGTGAGTTCAAAAACGTCGGAGTAATTTGACGATTGACACCAGCTTGTGCGTTCAATCCAAAGGATGCAAATTTCCAGTTAGCACCTCCGTTAGCTGTAAAATATCCATGGTAGGCGATTGTTTTTTCTTTATCCTTTTGGCAGCCAACAGACATCCAACCAGTAGACTTACTGGTATCGAAGAACTCCGGTTTGCCCGTAATTACTCGGTCACAATCCTCTAAACGTTCGTTAACCAGAAAAGCTGGCCCGAGGCTCCAACTCTTACCGCCATCTTTTGTCATAAAGATTTTGGGAAGAGCACCTGTCTGCATTGTCACAAATCCATGTGTACTATTGCGAAAAATCATTCCAGTGGTGACGCCGGCAAACGGTATCGAATCATTAGGGAAATTCGGATTGTATTGCTCATTCTGCATCACTTCTTCCCAAGTGGCCCCACCGTCTGTCGTTGAAAAAAGTGCCTTGTTCTCTTTATTGGAAGAAGCGTTCCATGAGGTCATCAGCCAACCCCGTTTGGGTGAGTTGAAATATACAGAGGATACTGTATTCACATCTCCTAAAGATGAGATTTTCCAGCTTTGGCCACCATCTGTGGTTCGCAGCACAATCGTTTCTGTCGCTCCAAAAGCACTTCTTATAATCCAACCATGAGATGGATCCGTGAAGAAAATCCCCTTCCCATACACAGGGTTGGAGAGGAACTGCACATTTGGTGCTGGTGAAATATTAGCCCAAGTTGCTCCGTTATCCCGGGTTAAGTACAACCGGAGTTCGTTTTTGGTAACCCCCCAGGCCAGACCTTCACTTTCACTAAGCAGCTGAAAATCTGTAAGACGAGTCTGAATTTGATATTTCGGAGCACTATCATTGTCAACATGATTCGCGTCTGGAGTAATCAGGGTTATCGTCTGTCCTTCTTCAGGTGCCTCTGTCGGCTGGGGCTGCTGAGTAGGTTCCGGGGGAGGAGATGAACAAGCCGTGACCACCCACGCTAACAAAATCAACATCAATATTAATCTTATTCCCTTCAATCCAGCAATCTTAGATGCCAATAACCTCTCTCCTCTCGGATGGATTGAATCTTATTTATGATTCAAATTACTATTACGATAGCCGTATAGTGCATAGATTAGAAGTCCAACAACTGTCCAAATTAGAAAACCAATCCATGTCTCACTTCCTAGATTATACATCAAAATACCACAAGTTGCCGCACTTAACAGCGGAATGAAAGGTACCCATGGAACTCTGAACCCTCTTTTTAAATCCGGATGAATATATCTAAGCGCGATTACCCCTAAAGACACTACAAAAAAGGCAAACAATGTTCCTATGCTTGTCAGATTTGCCAACCGGTCCAGTGGGATGAAACCCGTTAACACGGCTATTAAGATGCCTACCATCCATGTGCTTCGTACAGGTACCTGTGTTTTAGCATTAATCTTAGATAAACTTATTGGCAGTAGGCCATCACGTGAGATGGCAAATAACAGCCGGGTTTGACCGAATAACATCACGAGGAGTACTGTAGTCATTCCCGCGATGGCTCCAACAGAGATCAGACCGGCAATCATATCCTGATTTACAAAGCGAAGCGCATAAGATACAGGATCACTAACATTGAGATCAGTATATGGAACAATACCTGTTAATACGAGTGAGACAAGAACGTACAAGACAGTGCAGATAGCAAGGGATGAAATAATTCCAATCGGCAAATCGCGTTGGGGTCTTTTCACCTCTTCTGCAGCGGTTGCTAGCGCATCAAAACCTATGTAGGCAAAAAACACTGTGGCCGCGCCATTGATCACGCCATGGTACCCAAAGGGGAGAAATGGAGTCCAATTCTCTGGCTTCACATAGAAAAATCCAGTTACGATAAATAGAAGCACCACTGCTATTTTGATAAAGACCATGATGGCGTTAAAACGTGCCGTTTCTTTCGTTCCCCGAGTCAGTAAATAGGAAATTAACAAAATGATGATTACTGCAGGCAGATTTATTATTGTACCCGCTTCCGGATTATAAGCCCCCGATAGTGCGGTTGGGAGATGTATCCCAAAGCCCTCTAATAACCCCTGAAAATACCCTGACCAGCCACTGCTTACAGCCGCTGCGGCAACTCCGTATTCCAAGACGAGATCCCAGCCTAAGATCCAAGCTAATAGTTCTCCAAAGGCTACATAACTATAAGCATAAGCACTCCCGGAAACAGGAATGGTCGAAGCAAATTCCGAATAACATAATGCCGAGAGCACACAGGCAAACGCCGCCAGTAAAAAAGAAATTATAAGACCAGGACCTGCATGTTCTGCTGCGGCAACTCCTGTCATTACAAAAATACCTGTGCCGATAATGGCTCCTACCCCAAGCATTGTTAGATCCAGGGCACCCAACGTCTTGTTTAACTGCGTCTCCTCAGAACTTGTGGGTATGTTTAGAGCCTTTTTACGAAATAAATCCATCCTTACATTCTCTCCTGTCTAGTCTTGCTAAGATAATGAAATAAAAATCACATTTTAGTATGGCCTTAATTAGGGTAATGCATTAAATAAGATCAGCTTGAAAACACTACCGTTAACGATTATGATGGACAAGATTGAAACCAAAAATTTGAAATATTAAGGAGATGGAGACATGGCCCCCCCAAAACCCAATCGGGTCGTAGTTATCGGTACTGGAGCAGTTGGTACAACTACAGCCTATACATTATTGTTACGTAGACGTATGCCCGAACTCGTACTTATTGACGTTAATCATCAGAAAGCACTTGGCGAAGCACTGGATATGAATCACGGCATGCCTTTTGTCGGTGGTGTGAAGTTATGGGCTGGTACTTATGAAGACTGCCGTGAAGCAGATATCATTATAGTAACTGCCGGTGCATCACAAAAACCGGGAGAAACCCGGATAGATCTGCTTCGTAAAAATATTTCAATTTTTAAAGATATCATTGAAAAAATTACAAAGTATAACCAACATGCCATTCTACTTATTGCGACTAACCCTGTAGATATTCTGTCTTACGCGACTTTGAAAATAAGCGGGTTTGACCGCAGACGTGTAATTGGTTCTGGTACGGTACTTGATAGTGCTCGTTTTCGCTATTTGATCGGTCTTCACAAAGAAATCGATCCTCGCAGTATTCACGGACAGATCATCGGTGAACATGGAGATTCAGAGCTTCCGGTTTGGAGTCTTGCGAATGTAGCTGGGATTGATCTTGGTTTTGACGAAGCAGAACGCGAAGAAATCTTCCAAGATACCAAGAATGCAGCCTATGAAATAATTGATGCCAAAGGCTCAACCTCTTATGCAATAGCGCTTGCACTGGACCGAATTGTAGTCTCCATTCTTCATAATGAAGGCGCCGTGTTGAATGTTTCTACTTTATTAAATAACTATAACGGGGTTTCGGATGTCTATCTCGGTGCACCTTGCGTAGTAGATCGCTCGGGTGTTCGACAGGTACTGGACCTCCCACTCAATGAAACCGAACAGGCTTTATTCCAGAAATCCGCTGAGAAGCTAAAAGCAGAAATAGCTAAGCTAGAATTGTAAGCGAATCTGGCTGGAAACAGCCCTTTTTGACTACAAAAGACACAAGAAACCGTCCTTTTTATATGTGGAGCGTTGCCTCCACTATGAAAAGGACGGTTTTTAATATAACACGAATTAACTTAGCCTGCCAATGACAAAAAGATCCTTTAGCAGGCCAGGCTCACCTGAAATTCCGGATCTTTTTTATCAATTTATTTAGTGATAGTTTGCTTATAGTATTCTTTGAGAACTTGTTCGGCTTTTTTGCCATAAATATCAAAACCACGGTCAATGGAAGCCTCTTCTAAGTCATACAATTTCGTGCTCCAATCCCACCAGAAGTAACCGGCAAACCAAGGTTCATTCCAGAATGCTTCCAGCGCTGAGCGATAGAAGTTGGCCTGTTCATCTTCTGAATATGGTAAGTCTGTGTATGTAAAGTCCCATGGCATGGTGGCACACCCATGAGCACTTCGGCAGCCAATCTCGATGAATACGAGAGGCTTGCCAAATCGCTCAGAGAGTGACTTAAGCCGCGGTTTCTGCCGCTCCCAACCAGCCAGCATATTCTCATAAGAATCTCCCGGCACTGAAGCTACCGGATAATAAGCGCTGGTTCCGATAAAATCCACCTCATCCAGCCACTCGATTCCTTCTTCTTTGCCATGATTGGCATTATAAATGATCGGCCCTGTATAAAGATTGGTGACCTCTTGAATCAATTGTCTCCATTCCGCAGTTCTAGACTCTGTGCCGACCATTTCGCAGCCGATACAGAACATCTCACATTCAAGTTCTTCCGCCAACTCTGCGTAGTGTTTAATGAAATTAGTATAAGAACGGAACCATGCTGCCCAATAAACATCTCCCTCTTCCGGAAATCCAATCCTAGCTCTCCAAATGCCATCCCTCGAATTCACTACAGGTTTAAGACAAACTTTAAGACCAAGCTGTTTTGCCAGTTGTACCGCATGTGTGAGATCACGATCAGTCACCGTGTAACCGTAATCATAATGAATTTCTGTTGAATGCACAGTGTCTTGCCATGTCCAAAAAGATAAGGCAATCCATTCACTACCTGTCTCTGCCAGCTTTCTCATCGAATCTTCTGCATATTCTGTACGGTATTCACCTCGTTTTGATCCCCAGCCATAAGTCATCCCTTTTAGAAAAACATTCTTCACGATTAGGACCTCCTATAAAACTCTTAATAACTGTTAGAATAAATCAATACCGTTATAATAACAAGTTATTTTTTGTTATCGATTTTCTAAGGAGGTTGCTTTCTTTTCAATCACAGCTGGATTTGTAATTTAGACATGGCCTCTTCCTTCTCACGACTCGTGATATGTGTGTATACGGTTGTAGTCTGGATCGAGGAGTGACCTAGCAGTTCCTGTACGGTACGCAGATCTGCCCCTTTTCTCAGCAGCATGGTTGCAAAAGAATGTCGGAGCTTATGGCTTGAATACGGGCGTCGCTGTGCTGCTGGCACATCCCTTTGGAAACGATCGAAGGTATCTGCTGCGATTTGCTGAATGCCTCGGATAGACAACCTGCGTCCTTTTTGTGAAATGAACATCGCTTCCTCTTTACTGCGCCAAGGGTCTAACCTTTCTGCTAACGCGGAGTCGAGAAAAGGCACTACATCCTCGGGAACCGGCACATTACGCCATTTACGCCCCTTCCCAAACACACGGAGGGAATGTCTTTCTACATTATAATCACTCAAATTCAGCGTGTGGACTTCCCCCACCCGAAGCCCCATATAGGACATCAACAAAAAAACTGCTAAATTACGCTTTTTGTATTTACCATCTATAGAAGATAAAAACCGCCCCAGATCACTTTCATCTAAGTAAACCGGCTCACGATTGATCTCAGTTTTGGATTTCTTAATTCCGGCTGCCGGGTTGTTCTGTAGTAGTTCCAGCTCAATCAATGCCTTGAAAAAACAGTTAATCGCAGCATGCTTCCGGTTACGAGTGGCATCACTCACTCCACGTTCGCGGACAGAGGTCAAAAAGGAAATGACATGCAGCTTCTTCACTGTCTCAAGCTTTTTACCATTCAGACTGTCTAAAAACTGTTTCACATCTACTAAATAGGATTTTTGCGTATAGGGAGTGTACCCGGCATCCTTCATCCAGATGAGAAAGGCCTCCAGCCCTTCTTCGTAGTCTTCACACCACTCATTCATGCCTTAGAGCCTCCTTGTTAATGTTGATCTATATTAGACTTCTCCATTGCTCAGCATGTTTTTTTATTGCAAGTAAGAACTCCGTAAGCACGGGCGATTTCCATTTTTTATGATGATAGGCGATCTGCGTCGCCACACGCTGTGATTCATCATTCCAATTTAATCTGGCAAGTTTGCCTTCAGCCAGTTCATTTTTTACAGTAATTAATGGAAGAAAGGCAATGCCAAGATCAGCCATTACACATTGCTTTATCGCCTCGATACTCCAAAACTCTAACGTGGGGTCAGGAAATACACCGTAACTGTTCAAATGCCGTTCAAATAAAGTCCGGTAGGAACAGCCAGTTTCGGTATGAAGTATGGTCACTCCTTTTAAATGAAGGGGTTCTACCTCAGCAAGGTTTAATAAGGGATGATCTGGTGCTGCGATCAGCGTCATCGGCTCATGTACTAATGTTTCTATATTTAAATCTTTATCTTCCGTCTCAGGTTGCAATAAGAACGCTAAATCCAGTTCACCCGAACGGACAAAATCTGATAGTTCCCAGCAAGCTCCAGGCTTCAGAATAATTTGCACCTGCGGATATTTAGCGCGAAACTCCTTAATAATGCCTGGTAAGCGAAAAGCAGCCAGAGATTCAGGAGCCCCAATCCGCAAAGAACCCGTTAGTTCACTATCCGAGCGTAACGCGTCCTGTGCTAAATTGTGCATTCTGGATATTTCCTGTGCGAACGGAAGCAAACGACGGCCTGCGTCGGTTAGAATAATCTTTTTACTGATCCGATCAAATAATGGCTGGCCAATTTCAGACTCTAGTGCTTGGATTTGTGCAGTAATACTGGACTGTGCATAATCAAGCTTCTGTGCTGCTCTAGTAAAACTGCCCGTCTCCACTACCACTAAAAAGGTAAAAAGATGACGTGACTCCATGAATTTCCCCCTAAATGAAAATGAACCATCGGAATATCGAATGGATACTATTCAAAAATTCTGTTTTTCCAATGGATCTATTATCTGCTACTCTAGAACAAAAGACAAGGAAAGCAGGATAAAAAAACATGAAGGAATCCGGTTCAAACACTTTACAAAAAAACATTGGCATGCCTCAGGCTATTGCCCTTTACATCGGGGCTGTGTTGGGTTCTGGGGTCTTACTTGTTCCTGGTTTAGCTGCAGAAATGGCGGGTCCCGCTTCATTACTGGCGTGGGGATTTATGTCGTTGCTGATTTTGCCGATGGCCTTATCAATGGGTCTGCTCTCTGCTAAATTCCCTAACGCTGGAGGCGTGTCCCATTTTGTAACGCTTGCTTTTGGTCCAAAAGCTGGCTCACTGGTGGGCTGGTTTTTTCTGATGTCCGTTCCGATTGGTGCACCTGTTGCTGCACTGACTGGAGCGGGTTATATGACAGCCGCTATGGGCTGGGACGAATCTGCGAGAATTACTATCGCCGCTATTATGTTGGTCATTGGCCTGATTACGAACTGGATTGGCATGCACGTCGCTGGAAAGGTACAGATAGCGGTAGTAATAGCGATTGTTGCTGTGCTGGTCTTCTCCTTTGCTACTGCACTGCCCCGCATGGAAGTCGAACACTTCACTCCCTTTGTCCCACATGGATGGATGAGCATTGGCCAGGCTGCAGCAATCTTATTCTGGTGTTTTATTGGCTGGGAAGCTGTTTCACACCTATCTGAGGAGTTCAAGGACCCACAGCGTGCCGCCGTTAAAGGGGTCACCATCGCCGCTATTATAGTAGGGATTCTATATTTTCTCTCCGCACTAGCAACTGTTGGTACACAAAGCTACCTCAAAGGTGGAGCAAGCACATCACTCGTCTGGATTATTAGTCAGCCTCTTGGGCGCTGGGGAGGATTTATCGCCGGACTTACCGGTCTGTTCATCTGTACAGCCACGATTATTGCCTATGCAGGAGCTGCCTCACGTGTGGCTTATGCTTTATCCCGCCAAGGCTCTGCGCCGAAATGGATGGGTAAAATATCCAAACAGTATCATACCCCTATCGGTGGCATAGCTTTTCTTCTGCTCTGTTTTGTATCGGTGATGACACTGTATGGCAGCGGATCCATCTCCATCACCACTCTGATTCAGTTTCCGAATGCTACTTTTATCCTGACTTATATCGGAGGGTGTGCCGCAGGGATACGCCTGCTCAAAGGAAGTCGCTTAGGTGTGACGATAAGCTGGATTTCTTTTTTAGCAACAGCTGCTGTGTTTCCTTTTACGGGTTGGGCGATAGGCTATCCGCTGCTCATCACTTTGGTGTTCGTTTGGATTATCCGTAATAAAAGTAAACAGAGGATAAGTGTCACTGAGGAAATTAGTCGTGGAATGCATGAGAAACAACAAAAGGTGTTGTAAGGCTCTAACTGCGTTTGAACCTCTCCCAAAGGAATAGTTACACTGGTGTCCGAAACCGTGCTCAATAGGCGATAAATGTGCAAATAGTGTCAAATCTCTAACTAGTCGTAAACTGGCATTCGTTTCAGCAGCTGCTTAGATGGTTATGGAATGAAGAGGGTATACTAGACTATGACCAGTCAAAGGAGACGATAAATCATGCCAAACAAAACTAAGATCATTCTTGAGCCAGCAGCTCAAAAATTTGCCGATGATAATGCGAAACCTCCCTTTCTACCTGACCTTGGGCCAGAAAAAGGTCGTGAAACGGTAGATAGCGTACAATCCAGTGATATATATAAACCGGAAGTTGATATTGAAGATCTAATGGTGCCAGGTGGACCTAACGGTGATGTTTCCATACGAATCGTTCGCCCCCCTAGCTCCTCATCAGCATCGTTGCCTGTTATCCTGTACATTCATGGCGCAGGATGGGTGTTTGGGAATGCCCATACCCATGATCGCTTGATCCGTGAACTAGCTGTCGGAGCGGAGGCCGCTATTGTTTTCCCAAATTACAGCCTCTCCCCAGAAGCTAAATATCCTACAGCTATTGAAGAAATCTACGCAGTTCTCAAGTGGACAGCTGAAAAAGGAAGCGAGCACGGATTAGATACTAGCAAGCTTTCTATAGCCGGAGACAGCGTCGGTGGGAATATGGCAGCTGCTATTACTCTCATGGCGAAAGAACGGAGTGGACCGAAGATAGCGAAACAACTACTATTCTATCCGGTAACGGATGCCTCGTTTGATACTGAATCCTATCATGAGTTCGCCGAAGGTTATTTCTTGCAGCGGGACGGCATGAAATGGTTCTGGGATCAGTATACCACTGACCCTGAGGAACGAAATCAAATCACTGCCTCTCCTCTTCGGGCTAACCTAGAGCAGCTACGGGATTTACCAGATGCACTGGTTATTACTGGTGAAGCAGATGTGCTAAGGGATGAAGGTGAAGCTTATGCCGCCAAATTGCGGGAAGCTGGCGTGAATGTTACGGCTGTCCGCTTCCAAGGCATCATTCATGATTTTGTCATGCTGAATCCTTTAGCCGAGACTCATGCTAAAAAGGGAGCTATCAAGTTAGCGACTACATGGCTTCGTGAAGGTTTCTAAACAAATCAACTGTTGACATATTCTTTTACTAGGCGAATTGGTTCTCACAAGAATTTTGTGCGAAACTGATTCGTCTTTTCTTGTTAACATAATATTTATTATGTTAACAAGTGTATTTTTACAATTGAGAAACAAATATCTATTCCCTGCGTCAATATATTATAAATGATCTATAAGGAGCTAAAATCGTGAAATATGTACCGTTTATCCTAAAGACCGTTATAGCATCCTCCTTGCTCGTATCTGGAGCTGGTGTATATTTGCCTGGTGCTCAAGCAGCAGTAACAACCCCTGCCTCCTCTTCAACAACCGTCGACTCTATCACCACAATTAAACCCTTATGGCACGACAAGGCAGATGGTCAAGGAATTTATAGCCAACAGGCCCCTATTGCAAATGGATTATTCTATTATTCATCAGGCGGGACACTAAAGGCCGCCGATCTCAGTACAGGCAAAGTTAAATGGTCCTACAAAAACGGAACAAATCCTGAGATTATAACGAATAACTCGGTTTTCTTTATCACTTATGAGGGTTATCTTGTAAAAGTTAATGCCCAAACGGGGAAATTGCTTTGGAAGGTTAAGGCTGCCAAAGATCCGATTGAAATCGGTGCTTTCGCGGAGTTAGTTAACGGAGTGTTGTACTTCCGGAACGAGCATGGTGGAATTGCAGCTTATCACCCGGTTACTGGTAAAAAAATCTGGGAGAATAAAGACATCCCTATGTATGTAGGAAGTATCGACGGCCTATATAACGGGGTATTGGTAGTATCCAGTACTGTTGATAATAGGCGTACACAGTTTTTCGGGCTCGATCCGGCTACAGGCAAGAGGTTATGGAGAATTCAGGGATTTTATAGCTTTGTTGCTTACCGGGATGGTGAATTATTACTCCGCGAACAAGCAAATGCTGCAAATGATGCCTCTAACGAGCCTCTTAAAGGCTATCAGTTGACCTTGGTACATGTTGATGTTAAAACTGGAAAAGCGAAGACCAAAAAGAACTATAAACTGCTCGAAGATGTCAGTAGACTCGGTAATTATTTCACATCACTTCAAGGCTCGTATCTATATACAGTCGATGGAGGTTTAGACCAATGGGGGGGTCATCCACTATACCGCTTTACCTTAGGTCAAGAAACAGCGAGTGAACCCAAAAGTTATGAGGAGTACGGAAATTGGGTGGCTGGTCCAGTAAATAACATGGCTTTTTTCCAAAAGGATGCACAGATCACTGCCGTTCAAATGAACGATAATCGCATTATTAACTTCAACGGGCCGGACAGTCCTGCGTTAAGCGTTCAATCTATGGGTAAGGGGCTATACGCTGGCTATGAGAATGGCTACTTCTATATCATAAATGCAGAAACAGGAAAAACACTTGGCAAAGTAAAAACTGGAGCACAACAATACGGTAAACTATTCAGTGCGAATGGTATTCTCTACATCCAGACGGAGCACAATATATTCGCGATTTCTCTGCCAAAAGAATTAAAATAGTTGTTGTTACTCCTTATCTTTTGCAGCCATTTCTCGTTTAAACTCAATGGTTCGACTCTCCAGATGAACTGACCCGCTGTTTCCAATCTGGAAGGTCGTGCCAGACCCAATCGACAGAATTTTGATATATTGTATATTAATTGTTGATTCCGCGGAATCCTTTAATATCACAAATTCATCCACTTCATTCCCTTGGTTTGTCCATACAGGGATAGGAATGTCTATAAGTGTAGTATCTTTCGTGCGATTATTAATCTCCTTTATGTTAAAAAGGTAATTCTCCTTGCTTCCCAGGAATTTAGATTGAACCCGGCCTACAGATCCACATATAAAAATAGAACTGTCAGACAGATTGTTGATATAGACATCTTGTATGCGTGAGGTGTGCATAGGTTAACTGCCTTTTTTGACTTGATCTGGAGCGCTCTGAGTATATTCTATTACGCTGTCAAACGCCGAGGAGCAATGAATGGATTGAGTATCCCCTACTAAAAATACTGATGAACCCGAGATCGAAACGACTTTCACTGCATTGACACTAATATCTCTATTGATCACCGTTATCTTCATTCGTCTCCCGCCTTCCGGTTATATTTATTTCCAAATGCCGCTCTACTGCCATAACGATATCTCGTTTGATTTGCTCTACAATAGAAGCGCATTCCTCATCAGTGTATCCACGCCCTTCTTCTGTGGCAGGGAGTTGGCTTACATACTCGTTAATCCGTCCATCCATCTGATTCAGCAGATCCTGAGTCACCATTTGGATATATTGCTCATCAATGCTTAAATTCTTCTCTTTTTCTAAACGTGAAAATTGCGAGGGAACCTCTTCTTGCACATACTTCAGAATCTGTGGGCGAATCTGATCCGATAAGGCAGTTGTACCTACCTCCTGCTCTCCAATAGATTTACCGTTGATCATCGCTTCATCCAGATTGTTCCCCTCATTCGGTGTAATGCCTATATTTAAAGTGCCTTCCAGCTTTTCGATTTTTAATTGTTCAAAATGATAATTGATAGGTCCTATACTTGCAGATTTATTGTTCTTTATGCTGTCTACATCGCCTTGCAAATCTCGAAGTTGCTTCTCTAGCTGTTGGATCTTCTCCGCTTGCAATCTTAGTGTATTAAAAACCTGCTGAGCATAATACGGATGCATACAACCCCCTCCTATGGTTTATTGTATGCGGGGACAAAGAGCCTAATTCAGTTGTGCATATAGTTCTGCCGCTGGCGGCAAGGACACAAGGGGTGAATCCATTTTTTCCGCTGGAGGTGTTGAAGGCGATGATGGAGCTCCAGAGGTCTCATAATTATGAGACAAAGTATTGATTCGTCCCGATGTACCAATCTGAAGAACCGAGGAATTAGAGATAGTACCGATTTTTAGATTATAGATCGATATGCATTGATATACCGTAATGTTCATTTAAACCCCACCCTTAAGGAGGTGATACTTGATCCACCACATCTGAATCCATCGTATTTGTACTGCTGGCCGCATTATTCGTTATATTCGTACCTATGGAGTCACCTATGGAGAAGGAGTTGGCACCGGCATAAATTTTAGAGTTGCTGCTCAGGATAACGGATGCCGTATTTCCTACTAAGACTGTGGAGCTGGGGCCTACGCTATTGATTTTAATATTGCCGATGATTGAAACCACCAAACCACTCCTCCTTTCGGAATGATAAGCTATTCTATGTAGATATTCGCCCAGATGTCACTGAATAAGTCAAACGCCCATACAATGGATAAAAACCGTAGGAGGCGCAGAGCTATGAGTCCCAATAAGACGAACCCTTTAGATTGGATGAATGAAGATCCTTTTTTTAAGAAAAAGTTATCCTTGAAAGCTCTTGAAGAGCAGTGGAAGTTGGATCCTAACCAAATTGACGGGTATGTCGAAAAAGTCATCCGAGAAGCAACTGCAGCGACCTCCTCTTCATTTATGAACGAAACCTCAAGTTTAAGCTTTGAGCATATCGACACTCATAATCACCTGATTACCAAAATTCGTATTCCGAGCGGAATCCACCCCGAAAGTATATGGGCACAAATCAATCGCACACAAATTAAATTAACAGGTTTAGGAAAAGATCATAGCGAGATTATTCAGCTGCCAGTTCCCGTCATTCCAGATCAGAGCAGAGGCACTTATAAGCAAGGTTCCCTGCAATTCAGAATGGCTAAAATGTCAGCGGGAAGATTCAAAGATATCGACATCCGTTATTTATAAAATATCCCTTTAAAATCCACCTGTTTTACTCGTCCAAGTGCCCCATTCCCCCTAAAAAAACGCCTTAAAATCAAAACAGCGTATAATTTAAGTTATACGCTGTTTTTTGAGAGCGTTTTTCAGCCCTTTTTCTTCTGATTTTCTATTCTTTTCACTCTTCGAACTTTAAGTTCCTCTTGGTCATAAGATGGAGTATTAAGAGTAAAGGTGGGGTCAAATCATGTCAAAAAACAAACGCGGCAAAGCACTTTGGCGCATTCCCTCCCGTGCCAGAGGAACATGTCCGATCTGTGGCAGCACACGTATTAAGCTGTTGTACTTCGGGAAAGGCATTTCAGGTGAAAAGCTTAACGTATGTAAGAAATGTGATGGAAAGCAAAAGGCATGAAAGCATTTAGCAGATGATTCACAGAGCGGATTATCAAATAAAGTGCGACCTTAACTTCGAACCTAGGCTCGACAAAAAAGCTATCGCACTTTGCTTGGTAATCCTTCACTTTCAATAACTTTTATAGCTCAATCCGATATCGTCTTTCCTCATTTGTTAGAATAAATCCCACTGATTCATATAGCCGTAATGCTGAATCATTTTCCGTAAGCACCATCAGGCATGCCTCTTCCAGTCCGTGGGTTCTAAAATAGTTCAATGCTTGAAAAAGCATGTACTTAGCAATTCCGGATCTTCTCCATGGTTCAAGTACAAATACATTTTCGATATAGCCGCCCTTCTCTTCCTGCCAGACCATTAAGCTACCCGCAACCTTCTCCCCTTCTCGAACAACAAGTGATGTCCAGAGCGGATTTTGTTTGAATTCAGCTAACCGTTCTTTCCCTAGCGGAGTTTCCGGCCAAATCTCAGCTTCTAATTCCAAATAATGCTCGTCTTCTTCAGGCGTCTCCATATTCCAGGTTGCGAATTCAAGTTCCTTAGCCAGAGTGGGTTCGGACAAACCATCACTTAGATTGTGTTTCATCTTAAATAAGCTATTATAATGAGAGAAGCCCTTCACTTTTTCGAAAAATTGAGTATTCAAGACCTCTGCCGAATCGTTCCCTATACAAAGAGTGGTTTTGTAATCCTTTGATAAAGTTTCTTTTAATTCAAGGGCTCTTAATAAGAGTGACTGATACACTTTTTCTAATAAATCAAAATCACTTTCACGTTCTGGTATTGTTTTTAAGTTCAGGTAGATCGAATGTCTGCTATCCTTGGAACGGCCGGGCGGCACAATATTGATGATGCTCACTTGGCCTTTGGCCACCATTTTACCGTCCTCGAAAGCGCAATATACATTTTCCCAATTTTCCTCATTACCAACCCACCAAAAAACAACATTCCCCTTTGTAGATACCGAGTTATAAAGTTCCCCAAGTAATGGCATGTCACCTTGTTCAAAATGACGAATAGTAGTCAATGCAAAACCCCTTTTCAAATCATTAATATGGAATATATTTATAATAACATGCATGTCCACGCTACATTTGGTAATTAATTGTTATAAATAACTTCTCCTTGATGTAACATTTTTTAAGTAAACCCTGTCTTACTTATATAGGGGGACTAAAAGATGAGAAAACGATTTTTTATAGGGATTACGATATTTCTGATTGCTTGTGGAGTTGTTCTTGGCGTAGGGACGATATCAAATCTTCTGAGTCCGTTTAAAAGCTTCTCAGTCATCGTAGATAATCAATCTGATGTTGATATTAGCTCTATCGAAGTAGGATTAATTCGTGCGGATTCAAAGAAATTATATACAAGTCCAATAAAAGCAGGACAAAAGAAAAAATTCAAACCAAAATTGAGTCTAAATGGTGAAGGTGCTATATATCTTCGATACACCAACTCTAACGGACAGTCTAAAGAACAAACCGTGTGCGGTTATACCGAATATTTATCAGGTCATTCCAAAGTCACGATTACTAATGAACGCACTACCGTTGTTCAGCAATGTAATTAAATCCTTTCATCTGACCCTTCAATCCTGCTTCACTCTGATGAGAGATAAGTCTTCTAATAGATAAAAAGCCGCCATTAAGGCGACTTGCTTATCCAATAAGATTTAGTTTTTTAATTTGGAAAAAGGGTCGGGTCGAATCCTAGAGGGAATACTTCCTCAAAGTTATCTTGCTTTTCATATAAGCTATACCAAGTCTCTGCAATAACATCAGGATCACCAGCTGTTCCAGCTTGTATCATTGTCCCTATGGAAAGATGGCCGACAAATACTCCTTTATCTATTAACTGATTGTGTAAAGCAGTAGCATAATTTCGTATACCAGACATAACAATGCCGCCATTTCCTACAAAAGGCAACGGGAACATAGCAGAAATACCAGTGGTAAAAAGAATGGCTCCTGATCCTCTATGGATCATATCGGGTAATACTTCATTAACTGAAAGAACGGCGGGCAGCAAGTAACTGTTTATTTGTTCCAACACACTTTGAGGTGTAGTTTCCAGCACATGAGTGAATTTATCCCACCCTGCATACGGACTGAACTCTAGTACATCGATTGAACCAAACTCTTTTATTATCGCTTGAAAGACTTGTTTTAGCGCTGCTAAATCTGTCACATCCGCTACAAAAGATTGTGTTTCAATATTAAGTTTCTTAAGTTCACTTATAATCATTGATAATTTCTCGGGATTGCGTGAAATGACAGCCACCCTAAATCCATTAACTCCGAATTTTTTAGCTAGAGACAATCCTAACCCAGGCCCTGCACCAACGATAACAATATTTTTCATTTTTGATGAACTCCTTTTCTATGATATATTAAAGCAACAGCTGTTGCTTTAATTGCTAATATACAGCTACTAATTTAATGTATCAATCAACAATCAACCTGCAAATGTTGCTATAGCAACAAGATTGCTAAATTGTTGGGTAGGAGTGAAGTAATGGCTACTAAAGTAAACAATATTCGGCTGACACAGACTAAACAGTCTTTAATTGACTCCTTTTTAAGGTTAGTTTCCCTGAAGGATTTTGAGAAAATAACAATCGTCGATATAACAAAGGGAGCTAAAGTTAATCGAGCCACGTTTTATGCACACTTTAATGATAAATATGAATTATTGGATTATATTATGGGTGATTCGGCATCCGCGGCTATTGTAAAACATACTGAAGGAGAAATTAAATTCGATCAAGAAGGCATCATTCAACTCGTATTATCGGTATTCGATTTCTATCAGCAACCGAACATACAATGCCGCAGCAGTTATATAGGGATGGTTGTCCCTCAATTGAAAGAGAAGATTGTAAATGAGCTGAAGGTTCACTTATCTAACGCTTTAGGAGATAACATGAAAAGCTTTTATGTACCGATCATCGCACAAATGATCCATGAAGGTGTCTATCAATGGGTAACAGGAAATAATACTATAAATCAACAAGAAGTCGCCGAGAGAATTTCATCATTAGTCATAAGCGGGCTGCAATCGTGAGTTAAAATCAGAAGAGTCCTCAGACCTTTCCGCTGCCTGACACTAAGGGGCCGAGTTCGTCATTTATAGACGACCTCGGCCCCTTGTGATACAGCGTATTATCTGTCTGTGCAACACATCAATCGTTTACACATTCCCCAGAAGATTTAATTGCCAAGACACGCCAAATTGATCCGCCACCCAGCCAAATTTCGAACTGAATGGATATTCACCTAGTGGCATGAGCACCTGTCCACCCTGGGATAATGCTTCATAAACGCGGTCAATTTCAGCTTCACTTTCACAATTCACATATAAGGATACCGCTGGAGTAAAGGTGAATCCATGCTTCACATAGCTATCTATACACATAAAAACTTGTCCATGTAATGAAAAAGTAGCCTGCATGACACTCCCTTCAGGTCCTGCTTCGTCCGCTCCATAACGCTTAATACTGATGATTTCGGAGTGATCAAATAAAGAAGTATAGAAATTCATAGCTTCTTCAGCCTTTCCTTCGAACATTAGAAAAGTCATTATCTTTTGATTCAGTTCCTTCATAATCGTCCAGCTCCTTACAGTCATTTTATACAGATCATCTCATATCATTAACGCTTTCGTATACTTTCAAACGGGCATATACGGTTTCAAGAATGGGATACGCAACTTGACCAGGTACAGCCATCGCCAAAAGTGCACCATGCAGATGCTCAGCTTCCACTGGCAGATGTTTTAGCATATCCCTATGCATAGAGGAGGTAAATTCGGGCAGGACCGAATCCATCTTTTGCATCGTGACCGACACCATATCTGGTCCAACAGGCATACCTGCACTTTGCGCTATGCTCACGATCTCATTCAGAAGCTGCTCATAAATAGCACGAGCTGTAGGTGAGGCTAAAATAGGTCCAACCGAGCTATCCATTAAAGTTGTAATCCCGCTTAAACTAGCTACGAATATATATTTCTGCCACACTTCGCGTTGAATATCAGAACTTAATATCACAGTGAATCCTGCTTTATCCAAATGGCTGAGAAGTATCTGCATCCGTTCTGACTCCCCACCCGCCCATTCACCAAACACAATACTATGGAAAGAACTACTTTGTATGATAGCTCCATTCGAATCTAACGTTGTTTCGATATAACAAAGACCACCCAGTACCTTTTCTGCTCCAAAATGCTGCTGCAAAATACCAAAATGTTTATACCCATTGAGGAGCGGGAGAATCATTGTATGTTCACCGACGAAAGGGGTTAGATCCATCATCACCTGAGGCAAATGATAGGCCTTCACTGCAATAATAATACAGTCAAAAGGCTCTGCCTTCTCCCCGTATGTAATCGTCCGAACGGGAGTCTGAAAGTCACCATGCACACTTTTTATTGCCAGACCCTCATCTTCTAACTGCTTTTGTTTAGTAGAACGGACTAGAAAAGTTACATCTTCCCCTTTTTGAACTAGACGCCCTCCAAAATAACCACCAATAGCTCCTGCACCCACGAATAGAAAACGCATGTAAGTCTCCCCTTTTTTCACCTTATTTTAAACAAATAAAAAGACCGCTTAG
Organism: Paenibacillus sp. FSL H3-0329; assembly: GCF_037963285.1. NCBI lineage: Bacteria > Bacillati > Bacillota > Bacilli > Caryophanales > Paenibacillaceae > Paenibacillus > Paenibacillus sp. FSL H3-0329. Next base: position 3,734,547 of record NZ_CP150150.1, read on the forward strand.
CTTATCCGCTAAACAGGTCCGAATGGCAAAAAAAGAGTCAAGTATCGACCGTTCTTTTGTCTCGGTCCATACGGATCTGAGCAAAATCCAACGAGTTCACCTCCATGGCTACAATTAAATTACTATTCATAAATCTGATCCAACTAGAGCACCATTCGATTCTATCGATACAGCCTCCCTGGAAAGTATAACAAAAGAAAACCTTAAAGCCTAGTTTTAATCCATAACTTGGAGATGTCCAAAAACCCGAAGGAACCGGTGTGCAGACCAAACAGGCTTTGATTTAGCTGAGCTTTTTTATTCATATGACAGCCATGCAGCACCCAATAATTGTCTCGTAAAATTCCCTCCGCTTGATTCAGCAGCTTCACCCGTTCATCCTTTGGAGATTCTGTGAAAGGACCTAACACCTTTGAAAACAATGAAATCTGGTCCTCTCTAAGCAAAGAAAATAAATAATTAGATTTATTATTAAAGTAGTTAATCATTCCCCATTGCCAATCGTCTTCTAAAACCTCTTCAGCAAGCTGGATCTCGGCTGTTGTCTGTATATGATCTGCTTTAAACTCATTGAAAAAGTATAATTTAATTTGCAAACCAACGGAGGCAGCGCGTGTTTGGAGCCATAACGCTTCTTCTCGTTCTTCTTTTTTATCCTTAGTTGCTAAAGTAATGACTTCTCCCTGATACCCATTTTCCGCTAAAAGCGCTCGGGCATGTTCCAAAGTTGGATCTACAAGCTCTCTCTTACTGCTCTCCCATGGCAAAAAGCTATCTGCTGGAGTGATACGATTGCCACCCAACTCTTTTATTAAAGCCGTTCGACTGTAAAGGATACGGATCACTTGACGAAACCATAGCTGCTGATGAATTCCCTCTCTATGAAAATTAAACAGAATATATCTACAGCCTAAGGCCGGGTAATCTATACTGTGATTGCTGATGATATCAGGTAAAAGTTCTCCATGTTCAGGATTTGGCAGCTGGTATTGGCGTTCATTAGAAGCCTCTTTTGGCAAATACCAAATCTCAACACGATCCAGGAGCGGCCGAATTCCGAAATAAAAATCAAAAGCTGCGAGCACCAATACATCCTCATTCAGATCCATTAAACGGTAAGGACCTGTACCGATCACTTCACTAGTGATGTCTATATCGTATGGGAGTATGGACATGTGAATGCAACTAAACAGATGCAGAAAAAAGAGATTTGGACGAGACAGATCAAACCGGATTCGATGATCTCCTTCAACCTCTACTCGTTCGATATCCTTATAAAGTTTCACCGCAGGGCTATTCAAGTCAATAAGCCGTTGTAGCGTCTCTTTTACATCTCTCGAGGTCATAATTCTTCCGTGATGAAAGCGTACCCCCTTGCGGAGGTAAAAAATATAACTTGTATGCTCCTCATTAGCTTCCCACATATGGGCCAAACCAGGAAGAAAGGCATCGGTCGTTGCGTCATAAGTAACTAGTGTGCTATAGATCTGACCCAGCAAATAGGATTCAAAAGCGGTGTATACATAAGCAGGGTCCAGTACTTCCTTATGCCGGTTACGGGTAATCCGCAGGACGTCCAGCCCTGAGGTTGACTCTGCTTCACTACGGAAACCCATCTGTTTATTTAACATCGTTAACAATCGTTCCTTTAAGGGTCCGGTCACCTGATCGCTGCTCATCAATTCGATAGCTTCTTTTATCTTGCCTTTACTGACTAACTCCTGAAAGCTATCCTCGAACACCTCATCAATACTTTTTAAAAAAGTAAGTTGAGAGATATGCCCCCTGCCTCTCCCCGGCTGCCATAGAATATATTCCTGCTCTTCCAGTTTCCGCAGAACGAATTTAACATTGCGTGGAGTGCAAATTAGGATCGAAGCCAATAAATCTATCGTCACAGGAACAGGTTCATTCACTTTGAACGAACTAGTAACGCTTGCTGCTAAACATAAAAAATGATTACTTATCTGGTCCAAATGGTTCACTCCTTTAAAGGTGAAACGGTCAATGTATTTCTTACACTTTTCCTTCCCCCTTTTATCATTATAATTATACATAAATCAACAATGAATATGCAGCAACAATATTAGAGCAATAAGACTAGGAGATCGTAATCATTATGAAACAGCATCTAAGGCACATTCACCCTCTAGCCTGGACAATTATCATCGGCACCATGTTCGGACGTCTGGTGACCTCGATGAGCATCCCATTCTTATCCATCTATCTGACCCAAGTTCTCGGAGCTTCCCCGACACAAACAGGGATTACGGTCGCGGTTAGCTCGCTGGCAGGCGTATTGGCTAGTTTCTATGGCGGTTATATTTCTGATATTGTTGGCCGCAAAATCGTGATGTTAATCTCGGTATTTGGCTGGGCAGCCGTCTTCTTCGGATTCTCAGTGGCTCAGCATCTATGGGTATTTTTCTTGGTAAACACCCTAAATGGCTTATGTCGATCAGTATTCGAGCCTACTTCACGGGCACTTTTGTCCGATATTACACCACCCGAGAGCAAGCTGCTTGTCTTTAATCTTAGATATGCAGCAATTAATCTTGGTGTAGTATTTGGTCCGATCATTGGGCTACAGCTCGGCTCTGCGGAATCAACTTTTCCTTTTCTAATCGCCGGAATCGTATATGTTGCATACGGAATTGTATTATTCATGCAATTTAAGGCACATCGTTCAAGCATGCCCGCCCGTACACAAGCTCAAGCACCACGTTTACTCGAAGCTTTGACAATCACAGGAAAAGACCGTGTGTTCCTGCCAGTATTGCTGGGTATAATCTTTTGTGTGTTAGGATACGGTCACTTCGGCTCAACAATGGCTCAATATTTAGCGATGAACACGCATTTCACCAATGGGGGGCAATTGTTCTCCTATATGCTTTCACTGAATGCTATAACCGTGTTAGTAGTGCAGTATCCCATTGTACGTACGGCAAGTAAATTTCCACCGATTGTCCCTTTAATACTTGGGAATATCTGCGTTGCACTTAGTCTTCTCTTAGTGGGGCTTGCTGGTGGTGTGGCTCTACTAATGATCAGTGTAGTTCTGTTCACTATAGGGGAAGTCTTACTCTTTACGATGATGGACATGTTAATCGATCGGATTGCCAAACCTGAAATGAAAGGGACGTACTTTGGTACGATTGGCTTTAATAATTTAGGGAGTGTTATGGCACCTATCTTCGGTGGGGTGTTGTTAGACCATTATGGCGCTCAGAATGGCCTTGCGATCTTTGTGCCGTTGGCTTTAACAACAGCTTTTGGTCTTCCTTTTCTTCTCGTAGCGCACAAAAGACTTGTTGCCAGAGAGAAATTAACACTTGGTATTAAAAATAGAGCAATAAAAGGATGATTTTCCAATTCAATACGTTGTTTATTGGATCATCCTCATCTCGGTTAACATAATCATTATTATGTTAACCAATTATATGAATTAATTCTTTTAATCAGAAAAGAGGGACCGTATCTTTGCAGAATATGCAATAGCTACGGTCTCTTTTACATAGAAAAAACGGTTAATCATATATTCCCTGAAGAAAACTCAGCTGGCCTTTTACATATTGCCTTAGCTCTAAGGGCTCCATGATTTCGGAATGACCTATTATGCACCAGACATTAGCACATGCACTTTCATAACCAAACATATTCACCTTTAAAATGAATGCATCCCCTTCTTCTCTCATTTCCATGATCTCTAGCTGAGATAAAGAAGACATTGTTCTCTTATCAGCTCTGATCACAACAGGATAGACCTCTTCTTCTTTACACGCTTGCTTAAAAACCTGTCCCTGCTGCTTCCAGTGCTCTTCTAATGAAAAATCCATAGGTATAGAGTACTCTTCTTCCACAAGCTGCGTAGAGACAATTCGCTCACATTTAAACGTTCGGATTTGATTAGCTTCTTCACAGTAGGCTATAAGATACCATTCCTCTTTTTTCACCACAAGACCATAGGGCTGTAATTTCCTGCACGATACTTCTCCGTTAACCTTTTGGTACTTAACCTGTAGTTTCTGAGATCGCCAAACGGCTGTCCGGATAGATTCCAGACAGGGGATTTCTATTCGTTCTGTCCACCAAGGTGTGTCATCGAAATAAAAGCGCTTTTGCGCTTTCTGAATGTCAGGTTGATAGGATGCGGGCAATGTTTTTTCTAATTTCAACAGCGTCGTCTTCAGCTTAAGACCAGATTCAGAATGTCCTCCAGAATAGATGCCCATACCTGTTAAATATAGATTGATTACATCTTCACCATGTAACTGCTTCAGGTTAACTGTATATCCCTCCATTAAGGAGATACCACCATTCGGCCCCGACATAGACAACAAAGGAATTCCAGCTTCAGCTAGTACATCAATATCTCTATAGATTGAACGTACAGAAGTCTCCAAGGCTTGAGCTAGTTCATTGGCCTTCATTTTCCCTCTCGACTCCACTAATAATAAAATAGCAATCAAACGATGCAAACGCATGGGAACCTCCGAGCTTTTCTTTTTTATCAAGTATACTTCAAAATTCTTGCCATGATGTTGTCAACAATAAGAGGTTATGATTAGTTCATTACATAAAGGGAGCTGAAACATATGAAAATTGCCGTTTTAGGAACAGGGTTCGGAGCTTATCATGCAGAATTATTGACGAAAAATGAGCGTGTAGACAAAGTTATTGTTTATGGTAGAAATGAAGCTAAGCTGCAAAATTTAAAACAAGCTTTAGGCGTTGAGATTACCACAAATATAGAGGATATCATGCTTGATACCAAAATTGATGTGATCGATATCTGTCTGCCCGTAACTTTACATAGACAGTTTGCCGTTGAGGCGCTTAAGCATGGGAAACATGTATTCTGTGAAACACCTGTATGCTTTAACAATGAAGATGCCCTTGCGATGAAGGAAGCAGAACAACAGTATGGCAGACGAATCCTCGTGAACCAATTTATTAAATTTGATCCTGCGTACAAATATTTATACGAAACCACTCATCAAGAGAAATATGGAAAGCTCTTAGCCTTCACCTTAAAAAGAGAAACGGCACCTCTGTGGGGTGATCTCGGACTTCATTCTATCTCCACAAATCTGATGATTCACGAACTTGATTTTGTTACCTGGCTGCTTGGGTCTTTAGAAGAATACTCTGTGTGGGGAACCGATGGTGGACGAAATGAACAAGCGTTAGTACGTACCCATTTTCAGAAAACGAATGTCTCCGCAGAAATCGTTGTATCCTCACAAATGCCAGCTGGTTATCCTTTTTCCGTAGGGTATGAAGCTTATTTTGAACAAGGAAAGCTTGTCTATCAAGAAAGTGACGACATGAACGGAAAGGTTGAAGGATCATTAATTGAATATACCTCTGCAGGTAAACAGCAACTATTGATAGAACAAGCTAATCCTTTTGAAAAGAGTATTACGCATGCTATCCAATGCTTAGAGGAGGGTACTTCATCCATAATCGAGTTAGACCATGCCCTACAAGCTATGGAACTAGCAATAAAAATAGAAAAAAAGCTTGTGTAAACATAGAGGTTGGTGTTGGGTATCCTTTTTCATGGGTTTTGTTTGTGGGGGCGTAGAACTTATTGAATTAGTGAATTGTAGCTAGGGAGAGGAATAGGTTTTGATTTTTCTATTGTGAATTTTTCATATGTTGAAATTATAGAACAAAGTAGTAATTTTAGTCCTTTTTGGTAAGCTGTCCTTAGTTCTAGTTTATAAAATGCTGTTATTTCACAGCATTTTGGAGAGATTTCATCCTGGGATTAAGATAGTTCAATTAGAGGTTAAACTAGTCATACGATGAAAATTCCCAAAAATCGTGGACCCTGCTGATATTGAGGAGGTAATGTCCGAGGCAAATAGGGTTTTAGAATGGCGCCTTATAAAACCAGCGGCAGTCTTGGACTGGAAAATAAAGTCCTATCTTTAATCCACCTCTATTACTCTTCTCATTTAAAGTACACACCTACATCACGTTATTCTGCCCGTTAGAATTCCTGTAAACTGAATAATTTGGAGTTTGAACAAAAACGAGCGCCTCGGTAACATGGGAGTTGGATACGGGTCTACAGCCCTTTTAATCTCACCATTTAGGAGGTCGCTCTACTATGAAGTTTAAAGCTCAAGACAAGCAAAATCAACTCATTGAAAACATTACCGTTCATCATTTGGTCATTGGCGTAGACATCGCCCAAGAAGTCCATGTGGCCCGCGCGGTCAGCTTTCGTGGGATTGCTTTGGGAACTCCGCTCGAATTCGGTAACCATCGTGAAGGGTTCGATCTGTTCGAACGCTGGATCCAAGATCTACTCAAATCCTACAAACTTAGCAGCGTCATAGTTGGTATGGAACCCACTGGCCACTACTGGTTTAGCCTGGCACGTTGGCTCCTCGATCAAGGCATGGAGCCCGTTCTGGTTAATCCTCATCTCGTCAAAAAGAACAAGGAAAACCGAGATAATACACCGTCTAAAAGTGACCATAAAGATGCGCTTGTCATAGCAGACATGGTCAAAAACGGGTACTACTCCCCTGTTCGTTTTCATCCCGAAGATTACGAGGAACTACGTATTCTAATGGCGAACCGAGAGACGGTTACCAAGCGCCTCAACGCTGCGGTTAATCAGATTCATCGCTGGGTAGACATTGTTTTCCCTGAACTTCGTCAGGTTTTTAAAATCCTCACTTGCACCAGTGCAATCGCAACACTCCGACTCTTCCCCTTGCCAAAAGAGATCCGTCTGTTAAATACGGAACAGGTCCTTGCCGGTTGGAAGCAATATGTAAAGCGTCATGCTGGAGTTAAACGTGCTGAGCTACTCATTTCACTTGCGAAATCCAGTGTGGGTGCCACTCAGGCACTCCACGCATACAAGCTCCATCTTGGGCAATTGCTCGAAGAATATGACCTGGCCCAGCGCCAGCTTGAACAAATTGAGCATGAGCTCCGCCTCATTCTTAAGCGTATTCCTTATGCACAGAAGCTCCTTGAAATACGAGGCATCTATGTTACGAATCTAGCTGGTGTACTCGGTGAGGCTGGTGATCTAAGCGGATATACGCACGGAAATGCTTTACTGCGTCATGCTGGGTTAAATCTAGCTGAAGCTAGCTCCGGGAAATGGCGAGGAAAGATGGTGCTCAGCAAACGAGGCCGGCCACGTTTACGTCATTTTCTTTATCTCATGACAATGAGTATGGTTATGACAAATCCGGAGATACGAGCGGCACATCGTTATAATGTAGAGGAAAAGAAACTGAAGAAGATGAAATCCATTATGAAATTAATCGGTAAAGTAGCGAGAATGCTAGTCGCATTGGCTAAAAGCAGTACCGCTTACGAACCGATCAAGGTATTCCCACAAGCAGCATAAAACCAATTAATCCTCATCGACTCATGCATTCGCAGGATAACAAGAAGCACGGAGTATCGGGAGACGTTACGCAAAAGGGCTCGGACCCGTTCCGTTAGAAAGACCGACCTCCACCCCTTAGTTAGATGTGACGAAGGAATGAAAGGGCTATGACCCGTTGAGACATGGGAGTGAGAATCGCTAGGGCGAAGTGGAGACGTGCATATAATGGAACAATATGGGTGATCCTTATTCACCCTTATTTACGCATGCCCAATTCCCCATCTCCCAGCCACCGGCTCCTTCATCATCCTCTTCATCACTTTAACTACAGGATGAAATCCTGCGAATTCATGAGTCTGAGTGAGGAAACTGAATCATTTCGAGGGAGCTGAACAGGCTGCCTATGATCTCGGCAGCCTGTTGTCATTGTGCTATCGTGCCCCATTAGCGTAAATAGCGAGATTTATTAAATCTAACGATTAGTTTCAGAAAACTGAATCGATTGGATTGTATCAGTTGATGGGTCAAATTGGATTGATACAAAAACCCCAAACTCGTTACCTGCTTTGCTTCTAATCCATAGTTTGAATTTCTCTTCAGACTTTTTAGGTGTTAGTTCAGTACGACCAATGTGCTTATAATCAATTATGACTGCATTGTATCGTTTTTGTGTTTCCTCTACTGCAATTTTGCCCCATTTTGCGTATTCAGGCGCAGCCACTACTGTAACAGTGGAAAAAATAAGTATCACCAAAAATGATATCAGTATTTTTTTCATAATAACCGCCCATCTGGAGAAGTTTTCAGTAATATCTCCCACTTTATCCAAATGTATTCTTAAACAACTTAATGCCAGCGTGCAGTCTACAACTTTATTTTTTCAATTAATCAAGATCTAGATTTAGGAAAGTCAGATATAATAAAGGGTTCTACATATTATACATGACTAATATGTGGAACCCTTTATGCTTAACTATCGTACTCCATTAGGATTCCTATGGAAGGAATATTTTAAGTCGCATTGTTACTCATGTGGCATCTTGTCCATATCCATATATACAACACACTTTCACTTTTCCTTAAATGCTGATACCTTCATTGTATTGAATTCATCAACTCATAGTAATATTTAGAATCATTAGTCTTATTAAGGCTATACCAGGCGTCTAATGTTTTTGGAGAAAACACATCCAAAGCTTTCAAGATGTGTGCAGAAAATTCCAATGGAGCTATTCCAGATGCTGTGATCAGTTTTCCATCCGTTACAGCAGACTCCATTTTGTAATACTTTTCTCCTGTATAAGTGGGACAGATCATTTTAAGGTATTCCAGATCATTGCTTGTATGCCCACGTGAATTCAGCAATCCTGTCTGGGCAAGTCCCATTGTAGCACCACAAATCGCTGCAACCCATATACCTTCCCTTAAACACCTTTCAGCGATTTTTAAGAGGGGGTGGTGAATGGTTTCTGTCCATGTATCTCCACCGGGTAAAATCAATAGATCTGATCTTTCAATGCTGCACTCATCCAATTTGATGTCAGGCAGTATTTTCAATCCGCCCATTGTAGTTACTGGAGTCTTATCAATTCCCACGGTAACTATTTTTGACGGGACCAGCCCCTTTTTATAATATCTTCCCGATTTCAGTTCGGCAGTTACGTAGCCTATTTCCCAGTCTGCCATTGTGTCAAACACATAAAGATATACCGTATTATTCATTTGCAAGTTCTCCTTATTTTACAATTCATCTAGTGATACCAACCATCGGTAATCAATGATTATCGTCATTATAAAATGACTTCACTGACATCCGCTGTCAGTGAAGTTATTAAAGTTGATAATATTCCAATAACTCCGACACCACACCAACAAGTTTTTCCTTCAAACTCTGTGGTTCGATTACTTGAATGGATTTCCCGTAGGATAAGAGAAAATTAGGAACATAGGTATGAATTGATTTTTCCTCAAGTAAAAAGATTGCTTGATTTGATGTACGCTCTTTCAGATGATGCCCCAAAAACCAATGCAGGCATAAGTCATCCAACGCCTCTGACCTACCTTCGATAACTAAAGCAATTAACCCGTCCTTGCCGACTAAATCAGGTAATAGATTTCGCAAAAAAAATTCTCGAGCCAAAAAAGCTTCGGAACGTTTAAATATGTTTTGAGTCCGCTTGATTTGTAAAATCCGTTCTACCCGAAAGCTGCGAATCTCATTTCTCAGGTGGCAAAATGCAACAATATACCATTTATTGTTCCAGTACACCATACCATAGGGATCTATCACCCTAGTCTTGGGTTGATCATCACGGCGTGTGTGATAATCAATTTCTACAGAGAACTCGTTTGCTACAGCTTGCTCCAATTCCGCTAATACTGGCTGAATAGAAGGATCTCCCCTACGGTTTATAACTTCAAATCCGGCTAAATGACGGCTGAGAACACTTTCCTGTTCCTCATTCGAATACATTTTCAATTTGGATGTCGCATTACCTAATGCCTCACTCAAAGGGTATCCGGCTTCTTTTGCAAAAACAGCAGCATGAAGAAGTGCTTTTTTTTCTTCAATATCAAATAGCAGTGGTGCTCTGATAAAATTATTCAGTAGGCTATACCCGCCATTATGACCAGTGTCGGATATTATAGGCACTCCACTGGCACTTAGCGCATCAATATACCGATAGACTGTCCTTATATTTATTTCTAACTTTTCGGATATTTGTTTTGCGGTCATTTTAACACCCGAATTCAGCATCCATAGGATTGCCAGCATATTATCGTTTTTTGGCATCACATATACCTCATCTTTTATTAGGATCGCTCAAAATTATTAGCTTTGCGAATCGCCTGCATCCCTTTATTCATCGATCTTCCAGCCTTTCAATCCTCACTTAGCAATCTATAAACAACAATCTGCAATTTTTAACATTGCTGCTCTTAGCTCAACCCAACAATCTACTTTACCACAACTTGTGATACAGTTCACCGCGCTGTTTTTAACGGTGAGTTTTTGGGTCATCCTTTGCAGGATGCTCTTTCTTTGATCCGCTAGGTTCCAATTGCCCTAACCGCCGTTCAGGGGACTAAAGAATATACTCAGCATATACATCACCTCGAAGAATGGATATTTCCAGTTCAATAAACTTGAGTGATGCGTATAGACTTTACCAAGTAGACAGTTAATAACGCCTTTACACAAAAACAAACTTACCATGCGTCTGCTCATGAGCAGTAACGCACGGTAAGTTCCATCAATAATAACTCTTTATTTGGTAATATGTTGTATTTTTACGAAAATATCTTCCTTCTTCATTTATTTATGCCGTCATCAGTATTTAAGCTCAATATTCTTCCACATGGTATTCCCATCCTTGTCGAAGCCTGTCATCTCGGTAGCGCTCATCAATTCGCCTGTTTTGACATCAAAGAAAGCGCTCATTCTCAAACTGTCATTCTCACGATTAGGAGAATTTGGCGAGATACCCATAACTCTTAGCAGCAGACGTGTTTTGGAGGAGTTAGGATCAGTATTATACCTGCTGATAGTAAAATGATACCCCTTGATCCAGTCATCTGCTATAGCAGGATTTCCTGGTTTCATCCCCAGTCTCTCAACAGCTTGTTTAACTGCATCGGAAGAATCGATTTGAATATCAGATATCGCATACTGTCCTTTTACAAGTAAATTCTTATCGTGCTTTTTCACATCAGTCTTAATGGCCATTCCATTATCGATCTTGATATAAATAAAAACATTCCCTTTCTTGCTGCCAAATTCGAGATTCCAAGCATCTCTTGTTCCATCCGAACCATCGGTTCGTTCCTGGGAAACAGAAGTGTCATCCGTGCTTGTTATGTTAATAAGTAATGGCTCTTCTTCCGTAAGCTTATTCGCCTCTGAGTACCCAAGGCGCAGTGCCTCCATCGCGGTTACGCTCTTCTTTTCATTGGTTCCCTTATTCGTTATTGTGGCAGCTGGTTTCTCTGTCTCGTTAATCATCTCACTGGTTGTTGTGACGGCCTGTTCCTCTGATTTGTTAGAAGAGCCGTCGAAAAGAACATTTTTCATACTGAAGAATAGAACGACCATAATCACAATCAATGTAATTGAGGCTATGCTAACATATTTCTTCTTACGCAAGGCTGCTTCTCCTTAGTTAATAAGTATAAGAAACTTTGGTTACGCCATAATTAACTGCTGAAGTAGTATCCGTACTGTCCACACAATGACGATTAAATTTTCCAATTTTTAACACAATAAAATCATACAATAATATTTCTTCAAATGCAATTTTTGTCGCATATTTAAAAATAATGGATATTATTCACATTAACTCGAAACGAAATTGATCCTAGCTCACTGGTTTCAAGGGTTAAACTTGCCCCTATTTATGATACAGTTCACCGAGTATGATCTTAAATTAAGCTGCCCGTAAGCTGGATAAGCTAACAGTCATTCCCTCAAATCCATTGATAGACCTCCGCATAGGAAAACTTAAGTTGTTCTCGCAACTTTTTATTTTCTTCTTCGAGCTTCTTCATCTTTCGTTTTAACGACGCAATGATGGCGTCCTTGTTGTTTTCATCCATCTCCCGCTTAATTTGTTTCGGTGTCGGCTCTTGAACTTGCTGCTGACGAAGCGATTCAATGCAAATTCGTATCTCAGGATTGTCTTACCCGGTAAGCACTTTATTATTCAGTCTAATACTTGTTTTCATCGAACGCCAACGGATAATTGCATTTCTCCGCCTCATGCGTTACACTCTTTATATTGACAAATTTGCAGGTCTATATAAAAAAAGGAGGTTAACGCGCCCATGTGCCCCCGTACCAAAGAACAAAATGAGCTCATACGTATGCAGCGCAGAGAACAGATCCTGGACTTCGCCGCGCATACCTACTTCCGTACGGGCGGAAGCTTTGATATTCGCGACGTCGCCCGCGAGGCTGGTCTCGGTTATGGCACGGTATACCATTATTACCCCAACCGGCATTTACTAATAGAAGATGTGCTGAGCAGCGGCTTCGAGCGATGTGAGCAAACCCTGACTCAATGGGCGAACATCAGCCGGGACAACCCTGACGACAGGCAGTTGTTAACGTATTGCAAGACGCTACTCCAGTTGTGGCAGTCAGATGCCCGCGCATATCTCGTCTACAAAATGGCAGCGGAACATTTTACAGGCTTGCCAGAGAAAGATCGGCACCCTGCCAAGAGACGATTCATGGAAAGGCTGTATGTTCCACTCCAATCGACTATGCAGCGTGAAGACGACAGCATCAACCTTATGCTTGCCGTGTTGGTCGGCTGCTGCGGGCTGCACTACTATGCGAGCAATTCCGAGCTGGACATCGATCGAATCGCCCAGCTCGCGATACAAGCCATTACAAAGGAGTCCTGAAACAAACATGGTCATCTTAAAAAGCAAGTATGAAATCGAAGCCATCCGCAAGGCATGCCAGGTTGTGGCCGAATGCCATCGCACAATTGCCCCGCTCATCAAACCGGGCATCACAACGAACGAGATTGAGCGCATATTCGAGGATATTATTTTGAAGCACGGCGCCAAACCATATACGAAGGGCTACAATGGTTATCAATATGCGACCTGTGCCTCCGTCAATGACGTAATTGCACATGGCTTCCCTACAAATAAGCCACTTGAGGAAGGCGATATCGTGACGATCGACACGGTAGCGGAGCTCGACGGCTGGCTCGGCGATTCAGCCTGGAGCTATGCGGTCGGGAAGATCTCACCGGCGGCTGAGAAGCTGATGCGCGTCACGAAGGAGTGCCTTGACCTCGGCATCGCGCAGGCACAGCCCGGCAATCGGCTCGGAGACGTGACGAGCGCAATCCAGCAGCATGCCGAATCGAACAACTTTGGCGTCGTGCGCGACCTTCTCGCTCATGGCATCGGTCGTGACCTGCATGAGGAGCCTACCTATATGCATGTCGGCAAGCCCGGCAAAGGCCCCCGCATCAAGGAAGGCATGGTATTCACGATCGAGCCCATGATCACTGAAGGCACCTACAACATGACAATTGATCAGGACGGCTGGACCGCCCGGACGCTGGACCGCAAACTCGCCGCCCAATACGAGCATACGATCGCCATCACCGCTGAAGGTCCACAAATCCTGACCGCGCAATAGAACAATTAGAAGCCGACCAACGAGAGGGTCGACTTCTTTTTTATTTATTGAGCAGAACTTCTTTCTTCATCCGATACATGTGTGATCTTCTCACATAGGTGGAGAAAACGAATGTCCCGCGGACCGATTGAATTCTTAATGCGAAAAGTATGCTAAACTTAGGAACAACAAAATCCCCCTCAATCTGAGGGGGAGTTCTATTGCAATGCATTACGTTTCTCCTAACATTTCCTACAAACGCTAATGATAGATGAAGATGACGGAGAAAACGGCGTTTTATTCCAGTCAGCATATAGATGTTCGACGCGAAAGCCGTGACGGGTTAATAAAGAATGCAGCGTATTCGGATCCGTGAACCGACAAGCAATCCGGGAAGTCGTTCGTTTATACCCCCAATCACGCATCGTGACCCAATGCATGATATGCTGGCCAGCATCGTAACATTGTGTGCCTGATACCTTGACGTTATTTCCATCCTTATCAATAAATGATCCCCATTCTGTCTCCTCTTGATCGGATAAATCCGTTCCCTCCGGATTACGGGTCTCAAATGCAAAGATTCCATGAGGTTGTAAATGTTTGTGAACGGTCGTGAGCAAATCGCTTTGATCTTGATCACTTAAAAATGCCTGAAATGCATTACCAGTCAAATAAATCATCGAAAATCGCTTGTCCGATTCGAAGGTACGGGCATCACCTTCCATAAAAGTAACAGTCAGCCCTTTCGCCTTCAACCGCGCATATGCAATCATTGCTGAAGAGATATCTACACCGGTCATTGTTATACCGGCTTTCGAGAGGGGGATCGTTGTTAAGCCTGTACCACAAGCAAGTTCTAACACTTCCCCAGGACTCGATCTAGCAAGCTCAAGATAGAACTGATATTTGTCCATTTCACCGTCAAATTCAAGATCGTAATTTACCGGATCTTGAAATTCTTCAAGATTGCTATGTTCAATCAACACCATTCCCCCTTTCATTCCTTGTTATAATATAATCGAAATAAATGCTCATCGACAGCCATCGCGCTTAACAGTATTATTTTACTATTTTTTTGATAACACGTTTGGTGATAAACGGATATAATCAATTTTTATCAAACCTACCACTCCTCGTTAGTTCAACCATGAACATTCCATTTCATATTTTATAAAATATACTTTCACCATTGAGGAAGGGGCGACAATACTCAGCGCATAATTTGGGCATTCTTTCACGCATCCAGGCATGAACATGTACATTCTCCATCTGGAAGACGTAATATCCAATAATAGCGACCAACATTAAACCTTCCAACTGAAGTAGATCATTCGCTGTATTTTCGTACTCTCTGTAGTAACCCTTTAGGAAAGTATCTCTTCGATCGGATGGCAGCATCATAGCTCCCATGGCTACATCAAGTAAGGCATAACCGTTACCGAAAAAGCCAAAATCGATGAAGCGCACCTCTCCTTCGGTTGTGATGATGATATTACCCATACACAAATCCCCATGAATAAGGTCAGGGCCAGCCTCCCCGCCACGGTCATCTAACCGGGAGTTGATCAATTGCAGCGTTTGTTCAATGACATTAGCATCAGAAGGCGTAAATAAATTCTTTTTCACACCCGAATGAATCACACGGATCATCCGTTCATTATAAGCTTTACCTTGACTCGGTCGAATCTCCATACCTGTATGTTCGTACTGCCGAAAAAAAGTATGCAGTTCTGCTATTTGCGATCCCAGTTCTTTTACCAGTTCAAGATTGTTAACATCATTCATATTCATGTCTCTTCCATCCAGCCAGGTGAGGACGGAGCAGTTTAGCAGTTCACCTTCGTATTCAATGATCGTAATAAGTTCACCCTCATTGTTTCTTACGGGAGTCTGTATTTCGTTGCTGCTCCAGCTTCCCAGCTTCTCAAGCATTTGCAATTCTCCAAGAATGCCGCCGTATGTATGTTGCAGACCTTTCATGTCATCTATAAAAGGGTCATGAATGCGGAGTAAATATGATTTTCCCGTTCTGTCATTAACACGATAGGTTCTGTTCTCGTTATGCCTTAAGAAAATAATCTCAGGCTGTTGGATATCGTAACTGCCTAGTAAGTCCAAAAGCTTCTCGTTCGTCATAAGGACTCCTTTAAAATAGAAGGATTCATTGATTCAATCTTCGTCTGAATCATAAAAATTGAAATCTACAACATTCCAAAAATCATTCGACTCACCAATTGTACTTCTACAACATTTTCGAAATATCCTGCCTATAGCTTGACGAAGCTGCCGGAATGTTTTTCGCGGCAGCTTCGTAGTGAAAGGATATTCAGCTCTCAGTCTCATTAATCCAACCAAACTCTTTTATTTCTTAGTGATAGGCACCCATATTTCGCTTTTAAAATTTGGCGATGTGATATCTTTGTGCTCATTCCAAAGAATTTCAGGCCCTTTAATTAGCTCATATCCCGATGACGGAGCCCATTCCGAATATATTCGCCCCCAGATCTCTTGTAGCGCACTCGGAAAAGAGCCGACGACTGTGAATACAGCCCACATGGAGGCCGCCACTTCCAGCTGATCCAAGCCATTCCATGCGTCTTTCGTAGTGGCAACGCCAATATAATGATCGAACTCTCCTTTTTCCTCCATACGCCCCTCAGAGAAATTTGTAGAGGCGCTTATAAACCCTGAGGGCTCAACATCGGAAAATCTCTTCATCTCATCAATCATTTCCGGCGTCAACCCTTCATACATCGACGCAATCTCCGGATTGACCCCTTGGAAAATGATTGGTACCCGTTTTTTTATGCCCACGATGTGAAAAGATTCTTTGATTTCAATACGGTAATTCATTTCATTTCCTCCTTTGATAGTCAGCTGAAACGACATCCGAGGGAACGCCTTAAGGGATTGTCCATGGACCCGAGCTTCCGAAGGATTTACCCCATGCATGCTATGGAAAGCCCTAGAAAAGGAATCAGGCGAATTATAACCATATTTCAGAGCGGTATCGATAATTTTGATATTACTTTGTGATAGCTCGAGTGCTGCCAAGGTTAGACGTCGACGCCGGATGTATTCCGACAGAGTAATGCCTGCTAGGAATGAGAACATGCGAGTAAAATGATATTCCGAACAGCAGGCTATTTTCACAACCTCCTGATAATCAATTTGATTTGTTAGGTTCTCCTCAATATAGTTTATTGCTTTGTTCAGTTGTATCAGCGTATCCATGACGTTGCCTCCCCTCGTTAATTATAGGTTATCAGAGAAGGTTTTTACCTTCCCGACTTTTTCTGCACGATTCTGTAGGGTTTTCATGTTTCGATGAACAGAGACTCGATATGAGGAAGTAAAATTCTTCTCACAAGAAGGACTACTTTTTTTGAATGTCAAGATCATAGTTAACATAATCATAATTATGTTAACTATGACCTGAAGTACGTTTAGCAGTTCGTTTGTCCACTCACTTTCACTGCCTTTTCATAGCAAGCGCAAAACGCTCTATCGTCTCTTTTGACAACCCATTTACGTTCTTATTTTTTCTTTTTACCATCCGCAATACAAACCGATCTAGCAAAGTTAGCTTCTCTTCATAGATCTCATCTCCAAAAACTTCTTTCGTCACAGATTGGTTATATAACACTTCTGGAAACGCAGATTTCAATTCTTGTGAGGCCTCCTCACCTTTTGCTCCTGCACAAATAAACAATCCTACTCGTTTTTTCCCTAGTTCATGTTGATATTTTGCTGTAAAATCAGTCATTTGTTTTTGGATTTTCCCATAATAAATAGATCCTCCCAAGATGACCGTATCATATCGTTCCAGTGTCGGCTCTTTAGCATGCATCAAATTAACTACTTCGGTTTCTTCGCCCAGTTGAGATTTTAATAAATAAGCCGCTTTCTCCGCACACCCATATTTCGAGGTAAACATAATTATTGTCTTCATTCTAATCGCTCCCTTCCGCTCGCTGGTCACTTATTATCTTAAGGGTTCACGTACATGCTTTAACAAAATAACCATACAAGCAGCAATAGCTAAAGCCATCGTCGGAAAAATTACACACTCGGCTATAGACACAGCCACACCGCTATAGATCATTGCCGCCAGCATTGCCGTAATTGCTAGCAGTAATGTAACTCCTTTGAAAACAACGACAGTTGCCAGTAGGTACCCAAAAGGTTGTCTACGAATGACCATAATCCCCGTAACAATTGCTAATGGGACCAAGATCGCAAGATCCAAAACTTGAATTACCAACGTACTATAGTGCTCGAGCCCTTGTGGCGGTATTCCCCCCAGTAGTGAATTCAGTATTTTCCCTAGCCAGAGAAATAAAATCATAAAAGCAATAACCATTAGTGAAAAGCCGATTCCTTTAGAAGGTAAACTGTTTTTAAAGTAAGTATGTATGGATTCTTTATCGAAGGAAAATAAGGCTAGGATGAATGCGAAAAAACTTAAAGAAAACAACAGCACATAAACTAAAAACAATGAATTGTACATCGTCAGAAAGCTGTAGGATGCGTAAGTATATAAAAAGTACCCCAGAGTGCCCGTAAGGAGCATCCTCCCCTTTATCGAGCCTTTAATTGTCATGATGAGCGAACTGAGCAGTAAAGGTATGGCAAGAAATAATGTAACTCCATCCTGTGCTTTAGCTTGTGCCGCCGCAGAGACAGAATCATGGCTGTACACTCCTGACCCCTGAAGCTTTACATCCTCGCCCCATATTGACGTAAAAGTATATTTTGTTCCATCACTTATCCCATCTGAAAACAACCCAACCGCTGTTGCAAACACTGCAATAACCGAAATCAACACCGACAGCACTACGACTTTCCTTATATGTTTTATAACAACCTCCCCCTCCCTTCATGAAAATATTTAGATTTTACCTGGAGGCAATAGCAACCATTGAATCCAAATGACATGAAATCAGAGCTTCGACCTGATCATCAGGCAGATCTTTTTCGACAAGCAAACGCATAATTAAACCGAACGCTGCACTCCATATCACCTGAGCAGTGAGTTCTACGAAAGCTTCCTCACGGTTTTTCTGTGCTTCAAATCTGAACAGGCCCTGGCAGAGCATCCCAATCGCTTTACGCTCCTGGGCTGCTCCTCTAAATAGAACAGCTGTGTAACTAAGAACAGCCGGCGTATCGTTTAGCATGACATTCCGGTATTCTACACCCGTGGAAAGAGACATCCTGATGAACTTCTCCAATGATCGTTTTAAAAGTGTATCTGGAGGTAATTCCTGCTGTACCTCTTGTTGCACAGACTGAAGCTCAGTAAGCATATCCGTATATTTTTGTTGCAAATAGTTCTCGATAATCTCTTCTTTGCCTTTAAAATAATGATAAATAATTCCCGGTGAATATTCGATTTTCTCAGCGATTTTTCGGATAGAGAGCTTCTCTATTCCCACTTCAGCAATCAATAAAGCTGCATTTTGCAGGATCAGATTTCTCATTTCTTCACGCTCACGTACTTTTCGTTGTTCTTTAGTCATAAATTTGTCTCCTCATGAGTTGAACATTGTTTAATCATTGAACACTGTTTAATATATATTTCGGATTAGTTTTATGTCAATATCCTTAGTCACATGTATTCCCCTCCTCCAATGTACATATCTGGACATAAAAAATCCGCCAGTCATTTAGACTGACGGAACCTTTAATTTGTGAAGTTAAAGGATTACAGACAGAGGGTTTTAGTAATGATAACCAACAGGATAAACAGAACCAGAATAGCTCCTGTGGAAGTGAAACCACCGTATCCTCCTGCAAATTCGCCCATTGTTGACTCCTCCTTTGTAATTGAGTACATCATAAGATATGCAATATTGCCCTCACTGACTGGGTATTTTGAACACAAAAAATAAACCAACGACCCTTTTTATGGTGAATGGTTTAATTGGTTTACATAAATAATGTTATGTTAACTAAAGTAGAGAGCATTAGATGCTCATTACTTTACAATTCGTATATGTTCTTAATAGCTAGCCAGTTTTATAAAAAATACAGTTTCCTGGCCGTCCTTCTTGACGCTCTCTTGGTCATCCTCCACTGTCTAGCTCTCACTCGCTTAGCACCACTTTTCCATTCCATTTGCTGTTAATAGTAAACTCCTTCTTTAAGAAAAACCCGAAAACACACGGATTTTCATTTCTTAATTCGATTAATAGTTAATGTGTTGAAGTATTGGCTGGGGTTGCCTTGTTGTGGATTAAAGCGCTCTTGAAACTCTCCATGGGTATAGTCCCCGATCACTTTATGCCAGAAATCACGAGCGGGCGTATTCGCACGGACTTGTGAAACCTTCCATTCACCAGAGTACATATCAAATAGCTTATGCGCAGCCCATGTACCTACACCACTTCGGCGGTATTTTTGCATCACAAAAAACTCAGTCATATAAAACTGGCCTTCAGGATTACGCAATAACCTGTCCACCAAAGCAAAACCAGCAATATGCCCGTCCACCTTAAACAAATATGCGAATTTATTATTCCCGCTACTCCAATAAGCTTCTAGTCCCGGATAGGCCGGAAATACCCCGTCTTGATTGACATCAAATTCCAAATAACGGGTGAAATCATATAGGTAGAACTGCATTAATCTGCTTATAGTATGCTTACGTTCTTTAGGAACCAGCTCAATTTCAAGTTTCATTATGTGCACCTCTGATATTTATGTTTACTTCACATCATAAAGCTTAGCGGCATCAGGAGCAAGGCTCGTACCTAGTTTCCCCTTCATTCAAAGTCCAATATGGGACAAAACATGTTAAGATAGAAAGGAGAAATTTTATGCAATCTATGGAAAAAGGTGAATCACATGAGCGTTCAAAAGAACGATGACCGTAAAAAACTTGATCAAAAGCTACCCCTCATGCCCTGGTTCGTTCAGCAGTTTATTGACTATAAACGACCTGATCTCTCCCCCTCCACACTGCTGGAGTATATCCGGGATTATGAATCTTTTTTCGGCTGGTTGCGGGCAGAGGGCTTATCCCAAGCCGGCTCAAATACCGAGATCACGCTTCTAGAATTGGAAACCCTACATATGGACAGTATTGTCGGATATCGGTTGCATCTAACTACCCGAGCCGAAGGTACGAACACTCGTGTTACTGTATCCCGTAAACTATCTGCATTACGCTCCTTATTTCATTATTTAAGTCAAATCGCTGAGGACGAGAACTTTTATCCATTGCTTAAGCGAAACATTATGGCTAAGGTTGAGGTCAAACGAACACATAAGCCAAAAGACACTGCCGCTAAATTAAAGGGTAAGATTTTGGAAGATGAGGAATTACTGGAGTTTGTGGGGTACATTTATGAAGGGTATGGACGGGATGTGGAAGGCAACAAACAGGCTTATTATTCGTTTCAATTGAATCACGAGCGTGATGCCTGTATTGCCAGCTTGATTCTGAACTCTGGCCTGCGTGTATCTGAGGTAGTCAATCTAAACGTAGACGATTTGGATATTAACAACAAGCTGCTCTATGTCACCCGCAAAGGGAATAATGACGAAACGTTTAAGACACCCGTCTATTTTAGAGAGCAAGCTAAAGATGATCTAGCTCTTTATCTTAGTCTGCGCCAATCTCGCTACAAAACACCCAAGAGAGAAAAGGCCTTATTTATCTCTCTCCCTAACGGGCGTCAAGAAGGCAAACGTATGACCAAACGTGCGATTCAAGAAATGATTATTAAGTACGCTAAACGCTTTGGTAAACCGTATCTTACGGTTCATAAGCTGCGTCATTCTTTTGCAACAGATTATTATCTGCAAAATGATATTTATAAAACGAAGGAACAGCTCGGGCACGCATCCACCGAAACAACTGAGATCTACGCTCATCTAACGGATAAAACGATGTCTGAGGCGATCGAGCGACGTGTCGATAATTAATCATCACCAAGGGGAGCTCATACTTCGGTTGAGTAGCTGCTCTTCGCTAGTGCAGAGTTGTTATCGGACTCAGCGGACCTTAGACGCAGGATTATCTCACATTTGGATTGCCACCGGACCCCAAGGTCGCTATTGGCCTGAAATACGCAAATATGAGCTCCTTTCTATGAAATAGCGACGCTGGTGGACCTCTGTCAAGAAAGTGGACAGTCACGCAACAGACATTCTAGTCAATTGCTCAGCAAAACGAACTGGAGAAAGATACCCCAGCGCGCCATGCATTCGCTTGCGGTTATAATAAAACTCAATATATTGAAAAAGTGTCTGGTAGGCTTGCTCCTTAGTTTTGAATCGTGGATTACAATAAATGAGCTCCTTTTTCAAAATGCTGTGCCACGACTCGATACAGGCGTTATCATAACAGTTACCTCTGCGGCTCATGCTGGACTCCATGCCATACGCTTTCAACTGCTGCCTGTATTCATGAGAAGTATATTGAGAACCTCTATCGGAGTGATGTAATAGACCCTTTTCCGGTTGTTTAGCTTCGTAAGCATCTTGTAAGGCGCCCGAAATTAAGCTAGTTTCCATATGGTTCTCCAAGCGCCACCCCACGATTTCGCGCGTGCAAAGGTCCATTACACTAGCCAGGTACAAGCGCCCTCCCCGGCAAGGAATGTACGTAATGTCGGTAACCCATACTGAATTGGGTTTGAGTATTTTAAATTGCTGGTTCAGCGTATTCGGGGCAATCGGATGGTCATGATTGGAGTCGGTGGTCTGTACGCGATACGTTTTGGAGACAATGGAGCGAAGCTTCATATGTCGCATGTACACACTCACCGTGCGTTCGGTAACGGTATAACCTTCTTGATGCAACAGGCGGGTGATCTTCGGACTCCCATACCGCTTTTGATGGTCTGCAAAATGATACTGAATTCGCTTCATTATCGCAGCCTTACGAAGCATATGCGTACTGTTTTTTTCTGTCCGCCACTTGTAGTACCCGCTCCGTGACACATGTAGGGTCATGCACATCTTCTCCAAGAGAAACTCGGAGCGATGTTTTTCAATAAACTGGAATCTCAGTTCCTTGGTTTGCTGAAGATGTGCACTGCTTTTTTTACGATCGCTAATTCCTCTTCCACATCAGCAATCTTGTTATCTTTTTCTTGAAGTTGACGGCTCATTTCTTTCAACTGTGCCTCGAGTTCCCGTACTCGATCCACGCTAGCTGCCGGTTCATTCTTTAGTTCTCGATACTGGCTCATCCATTGATGCAGGGTACTTTTTGGGATGTTGAGCTCTTCCGCCAAGTCGCCCACTGTCTTTGTTTGCTCTTGAATGAACTGCACTGTCTGTTTTTTAAATTCTTCGTTATACCGTTGTCGATGTTCTCCCATGTGAACACACCTCCGTGGACTCATTATCGCCAGTCTGTTAACTACTGTCCACTTTTTATTCTAGCTTCATGAGGTCCGAAACCCCGCTTAAAAGGTGATAAATATGCAAATAAGATCATCTGGGTCCGTAAGCGTCCGCGG
This sequence comes from Paenibacillus sp. FSL H3-0329, assembly GCF_037963285.1. Lineage (NCBI taxonomy): Bacteria > Bacillati > Bacillota > Bacilli > Caryophanales > Paenibacillaceae > Paenibacillus > Paenibacillus sp. FSL H3-0329. Next base: position 3,757,528 of record NZ_CP150150.1, read on the forward strand.
GTGATTAATCTCGGCAGTGGCGCAGCCAATAACTCAAAACAATAGAGCAGTAACTCTTCCGATAGGAGATTTACTGCGATTTGTGTCGCCTACCCGGAAACTTTACTTTCGCTTTTCTTCAAATTTGAATTACATTCGGCGGGCACCCCTAACCCGATTATTGTTGCACTAAAAACCCACTTACGGTACGCAAGTGGGTTTTCTTATTCTAATTTCTGGGGTAACCCTCCCTTTAAAACCGGTTGTTAGCGACTATTGGGTTAGCAGGAACGCTGTTTTTTTGCTTATCTATTGTGAATTTTTCATATGTTGAAATGTTGGAAATAATACCGTTGACCTAGCAATTCTATGACGATTTCTGTGCGTGCGTGGATATCAAATACCTTTAATTACTCCAATACCTGCGGTGAAATTTTGTTCATCATCGATGGGCAGAGTACCCTCCACATCTAGCCCCGAATCTCTCCTGGCAGCTTGATCACCGTTACCTTATCTCCGGCAGATAGCCCCTTTTCTTCTGGGGGTACAACTATCAAACAGTCGCTATCCTTGATCGTGACCGTTACGGAAGATTCATCAATGAGTGCCGGATAAGCAAACAAGCTGCCGTCTTTTATTTCTAAGCGAGCTCGCACAAATCTAGTAAAATTATTCACTCTTTTATAATCTGTACCGAGTGTAACGTTCCATTCCGGTAAAAAAGGCTGAGAAGCACTTTGCATCAGTGAAATCACAGGCCGTGCAAACAGTTGAAACCCAACGAAACAAGCCCCCGGATTCCCGGATAAAGCTAACAGCAGCTTACCCCCTCTAACCGCAGCAGTAGTTACGCTTCCCGGACGCATCGTCACTTTGTTGAACAACATATTACCACTTTGTTCACGAACCAAGTCGCCCATGATATCATAATCCCCCACAGAAACGCCACCCGTTGTGATCACAAAATCATAAGTTTCCAGCGCCATCTGTACTTTACTTCTAGCCAGCTCCAGATCATCCACAATAGCGCCTAACATTGCTGGAACACCCCCTGTCTCTTTGACTAGAGCTTCGAGCATAGGGGAGTTACTATTGCGGATTTTGCCAGGCTCCAGCGGCTCATGCACTTCCAGCAGCTCTGTTCCTGTGGCAAAGATGGCTACCTTGGGACGACGATAGACTTTCACGGTATGTAATCCAAACGCTGCAAGAACAGCTATATCCCCCGCAGAGATTAACCTTCCTGTTGGCAATACAAGATCACCTTGGCTTAATTCGAAACCTTGAGGTGTGATATTGCTGTTTGCTTCTAGTTTTTTTCGAATTCCAACGTAAGTCTTTCCTTCCTCTTCACGTCTCTCCGTGACCTCCAGCATCACCACAGCATCAGCCCCAACCGGTACTTGTGCACCAGTCATAATTCTTGCGGCTGTTCCCGGAGTTATATCTACCGCAGGCACTGCGCCACACGGAATATTATCCACAATTTCTAACCATACAACTTGTCCATTAACACAGTTACGGGTATCCCCCGCGATAATCGCATATCCATCCATACTAGATCGATTAAACGCAGGAAATGGGTGTGGAGCAATCACTTTTTCAGCCAAATAACGTCCACAACACTCATCCAGCGATACGTCTTCTGATTCTAGCGGATTGGCATATTTGATTATTTTGGCCTGAGCTTCTTTGACTTGCAGCGCTTCCCGCTGAAATTTATTATCCTTCATAAAGACCTCCGCTCTGAAACGTCGATTTTTGCTGTAATAGGTATTATTTTAACATGAGACCTCTTGAAGTAAAATTATAAACACAAAAGGCCACCATCCATGTTTATGGGCAGCAGCCTTTTCTACAATATTTTTTCCGGTATAGTGATCTATTACTTCTCTACTAGGCTAGGATGCTCTAATTACCTTTACATCCCCAGGGATTATTTTCTCCCCTTCATAAAGCATAAACCGTCCATGTTGCCACTCTACACGCAGTAGACGTGAATCATCTGATTGATATTGCCACACATGCTGCTCTCCACCATTCATAAATGGCGTCTGACCTGCAACAGCGACAAAACCTTCATATTCTTCCTCCAGGAAAAATGTATAGCCATCGAGCTCAAGCGTTGCTGGAACCTCAGCAGGATTATCTAACCGCCCATCGATAGGTCTGTACAATCCATATTGCAGCTGTTCCCGCTCTTCTATATGAAGATAAGATATCTGGCTTCCATCTCTAAGGGTCAGAACTACAGCATTACGGCCCCGATTATGTGTCCGGCCAGTAACTTCATAGGTGACAAGCGATACTTCACAAATGTCTCCGGGAGACAAATTAAGCATACTTTTTTGAACTTCCTGAGGCGCTGGCTTAGAGAAAAGGTTACCTATACGTTTCCACATACTCAACTTGATCGTTCCTCCTACATAAAGGCAGTAATAATTAAAGCACCCGTAATTTGCAGTGAACCTGATAGCAGGCCATATCCGATTTTACCAAGCTGTGTACCATGATCCAGATCCAGCTTCCCCCAATTTGCTAGTAGAAGCCGAACCGTTCTTTCTAAAATTAACAAAAGCAAAAATGATACCAACGAAATCAGCAACGCATCTAACAAACTATTGGAAGCCGCTATCGATGAAGATAAAATGAAGGCCTGAGCTAAAAGCTTCATTACAAACCGTGTAGTCACCGCCATATTTCCAGCCTTTAACTCTTCAATATCGTTATAACGAGTAAAAAGTGAATCTATATACATCAGTACAAACAGCAACACAGCGCCGCTCACCGTCCACACGACCATGGACACCAGAATATGGAGATCCATTCTATAGCCCCCGCTTAATCATTTTGCATGCCTTTCATAAGCATAGATAAAGCGAAGAAGAAACGAATTTCTGTCTCCCCTTCGCCTGTGAACACCAGCCGTGAACCGGCTAAAGATCAAATGTTATTGCTTCTCGTATTGTTTCATCAGAGCCGCCAGTTCATCTTCAACCGCTTGATCTTTGTTCAGCTTCTCGAATTCATCATCCAGAGATTTATTGCCTGAACTCATCTCATTGCTGGCTTCAGCCTGAGCTTCTGCTTGCAGCATTTTATCTTCCATACGTTTGAGACCTGCAGACGCTGAATCGGAGCTAAATCCGCTCATTGCTTTGTTGATCTCGGTTTGAGCTTTGGCAGCGTTATAACGCGCAACCAATGTCTCACGTTTGTTCTTCATTTGGGTAAGTTGTTTGCGCATCTCTTCAAGCTTGCCACGAAGGTTATCCGCAGAGGCTTTGTTCTGATCAAAGCTGGCTTTGTATTCTACCAGTTTAGCTTCAGCAGCATTTTTCTCTTCCAGAGCGCGGCGAGCAAGGTCAACATTACCCGCTTGAGCTGCTGCATGAGCCTGTTGGGTACGTTTGTTAACAAGCGCTTCTTGTTCTTCATACAGCTGTTTGAATTTCTTCTCAATGGCGATTTGCGCCGCTACAGCTTTTTCTGCATCTTCTAAATCTTCGGTCATATCACGAATGTATTGATCTGTCATTTTAATCGGGTCTTCTGCTTTGTCAATAATCGCGTTCACATTAGACATGGTTAAATCGCGCAATCTTTTAAATATAGACATGGTTTCATTCCTCCAAAAGATAATTTAATTCCTCACATGCTATCTTTTACGTAGAATTGTCACTACCGTTTCATATTTGTTGCGCTAAATATTGATTTACTTTTAAATTCACAATTTCCACGACTTCCATAATACCTTCTTTCGTGAGATTGTCATAATGAATCCCCATCACTACTGTGACCGTCTTGTTCAGCGCTTCAGCTACTCTGATCGCAATGGGCTCGCTTATCGTGTGCTCTTTATGATGAGGAACCGCTGAAGTCAGTACTTTAACCTGCTCCCCCTCCAGATAAGCAGTACTCGTAGCACCAATATGCCGAACACCTCCACTAATTAAGAGCAAGAGATCACGTCCGACAGCCGTCGCCTTCAGCTCAATATCCTCAGGATCAATCTGGTTAGTAGTCAATAGTATTCCCCTCACTACTTCACTTTATATAATGCCCCGTATTTCCTCTAGTGATTGAATATTTTCTTCAACCATAAATTGCTCAAGCTCTGCAACTAGCTGACTACCTGCACGCAAGTTCATGAAATTATAAGTTCCCACTTGGATAACTGCAGCACCTGCCATAATAAACTCGATGATATCCGTTGCTGAAGTGATGCCACCCATTCCGATCACGGGAATCGTTACGTTTTGTGCAACTTGATGCACCATACGAAGAGCGACAGGCTTAATCGCAGGTCCAGACAATCCAGCATATAAGTTATTGAATACACTGCTTCTGCGGCGGACATCAATCTTCATTCCTGAGATCGTGTTGATGAGTGAGACAGCGTCTGCTCCCTCCTCCTGACACATTTGTGCCATTTCAACGATATTTTCGGCTCCCGGCGACAGCTTTACAGCGAGGGGCAGTTTAGTTGCGCGTCTAACAGCCTGTACTACTTTTTGAGCTTCTGAAGTTTGGATCCCAAACGCAATGCCGCCCTCTTTAACATTTGGACAAGAAATATTCAATTCAATCATGTCCACTGCTGTCTTACCTGCACTCGCACGAGCATCTGCATCCCGCTGAATCATCTCAGCACCAAGAACATAATCTTCAAGTGTGCCTCCACCCAGGTTGACCAAACGAGCAGTATCGAGTGTTTCCCAATAAGGGCATTCTTTATCTATAAATGCAGCTACACCCGGATTCTCGAGTCCCACACTATTCAGCATACCAGAAGCTGTCTCATATACACGAGTGCCGGGATTCCCCGCTTTCGGATTGAGGGTTAACCCCTTGCCAGAGATTCCACCCAGCAGAGACACATCATACAGCTTGCCATATTCACGGCCAAAACCAAACGTTCCAGAGGCCATTATAATTGGATTTTTAAAATGAACGCCAGCAATTGTTGTGTTCAACTTAGTCATGGAAAACCACCTCCTCAGAAAGAAACACAGGTCCGTCTGCACAGGCCTTCTTTTGACCATCACGGCAGGATACACTGCAGACCAGACAGGCTCCAATCCCACAAGCCATTCGGTTCTCTAGAGAAAGGTATACTTTCGTTCTAATGCCTGCTTCTTCAGCAGCAATGCCTTTACGTTGAGCAGCTTTAAGCATAGGGTGTGGGCCGCAGACAAAGACATGATCATATTGGCTGAAATCCACACTATCCAAAATTAAACCGCCAACATCGACTACAAGCTCACTTGCAAGTGGGCGAAACGCTTCTGTCCGGTAAGCTTCACGGCTAAAGCCCAAAAAGATATCACTCCCCGGAAGCTGCTTCGCACAATAATAAAGCGGTGCAATTCCGATCCCACCGCCGATGAGCGCAACCTTCCCTTCAACCTGTGGAAATCCATTTCCAAAAGGGCCCTCAAGCTCTACCGAATCACCTGAACCCAGCCGTGAGAATATCTCCGTACCTTCCCCAACTACGTGATACAGAAATTCAACACTATCCTCGTGTACTTCATGTATACTTAAGGGTCTGGATAGGATGGGGTAAGCTCCCCATGCCCGTAACATGTAGAATTGACCCATTGCTCCGCCACTATTCGTCTCTACCTTAAGGTGATACACACCATCTGTCAGCCGTTCGTTACTTAGAACCGTCCCCACGTTATCAAGCTCCTTCAAATTTTATCTTTATTAAGATTGCCTTAGAAGGAGCATAAAATCTGTGACAAACTTCACATTGAAAACGGTCTAGCCTCTTTTCCAAATCCCACGTTCATAAGGTTTAGGTACATCATGTACGCCACCAAGCGCTTCTTCAGCATGTAAAGCCCAATAAGGATCACTTAACATCCCACGGCCAATAGCTACAAGCTCCGCCCTTTTTTCTGCAATGATGGACTGTGCCTCAGAATAGGCTTCAAGCCGTCCTACCGCAATTACTGGCACTTGTAATCCACTGCGAATATATTCTGCCAGATCTGCTTGGTAGGCTGGGCCCGCATTAGGTCCACCATTAGAGCCAATGGGCCCTTCACCACCTGAAGACACATGGAACATATCCACTCCAGCATCCTTATATCGGCGGCAAAACTCCAGGGCATAGGCAGCATCATATCCACCATCAACATATTCTTTCGCGGATACCCTCATGATCAAGGGCATATCTACTGGCACTACTTCTCGGATTGCTGCAACTACTTGTTCTCCAAAAAGTGCAGGATCTTGTCCATATTCATCCTCTCTGAGGTTGGACAGAGGTGAATGAAACTGGTGAATTAAGTAACCATGCGCACCATGAATCTCCACAGTATCAAATCCTGCCTCCACAGCTCTACGAGCGGCATCACGAAAGGCTTCTATCATCTCAAGGATGCCTTCCTTAGAAAGCACCTGTGGCTGCTTAGAACGAGCATCAAAAGGAATTGCAGAAGGTGCAACCGGCGGCTCAGCATCGACCGCTTTACGTCCGGCATGCCCTAGTTGAATGGCTATTTTTGCTCCATAGGCATGTACACTATCTGTGAGCTTACGATACGCCTCTATATGCGTATCACTCCAAATCCCTGTATCCCGGTTCGTTATTCTACCGTCCGGATGTACTCCAGTCATCTCGACAATGATTAGACCAGTACCTCCAATAGCACGGCTTACATAATGAACAAAATGCCAATCATTGGGGATGCCATCCTCTTTATCCACCGAATACTGGCACATAGGTGGCATAACAATACGATTTTTCAGCGTTAAACCCTTCAATTCATAAGGTGCAAACAATTCTGACATCCTTGTCCCCATCCTTCCACCTGTCTATAATTGGCCCGGGAATATCCCGTTCTATTTAGTATACACGCATTAGTGTGTGCAAGAAATCTTTACCAGAGACCTTGAAGAAACGGCATAAATTCATCCTTCAATGGAGATAACAATGAAGAATATGGTGATGATCAGGTAGTAAAGGAGGCATTTGGGGATGTATGATCAACGGAGAGTCCAGAAACTGCTAGTAGTATTAGGATCAATCATTGTCCTGCTATTTCCAACCTCTTCAGCAGAGGTTGCTTCAGCTCCAGCTCAGAATCAGAAGTCCTCACAGGATCAAATTAAAAGTACGCAGACCACTGACGAAGACAAGGCGATATCTGCGGGAACTTCTACTACAAATAATTCAACGAGCAGCAACAATAAGAACACTAAGGGCTTGTCTCTGAGTCAGCTATTACACAAATATCCCGAGACCTTTAAGACCAGCGGTCCTCGGAATAAAGTCATCGCCTTAACTTTTGACGATGTGCCTGACCCAAGGTTTACACCCCAATTGCTAGATGTTCTTAAAAAATATCATGTCAAAGCAACCTTCTTCGTGGTAGGAAGCCGAGCTGAGAAACATCCTGCTCTAGTGAAGCGGATGATTAGAGAAGGACATGCTATTGGAAATCACTCTTATGACCATCCTCAGTTTGTGAAGCTGAAGATGCATGATTTCAGATCACAGATCATTGAGACCGAGAACATTATTCAAACCTTGGCCGGATATAAACCTCGCCTGATTCGTCCACCCTATGGAGATATCTCTGAGCAACAATTGAGATGGGCAAAAAATCATGGTTATAAGCTCGTAAATTGGAATGTGGATTCGTTGGACTGGAAGGGACTTTCCAAAACTCAAGTTAGAAATAATATCTTAGCTAATGCAGGAAAAGGAGCAATTATCCTTCAGCATGGTGGAGGTGGGCCGGGTAGTGATCTTAGTGGAACGATTCAGGCTTTACCTGAGGTAATCACGATTATGCGTAAACGCGGCTATTCTTTCGTTACCGTGCCTCAATTGCTGCAGGTCTCTAAAAATAAATAAATAAATAAATAAATAAGAAACGGAGGCAGCCGCTAAGGACTCCCTCCGTTTCTTATTTAACCTATTTAAAACCATTCCATATCTCTGTATAAATCTCTATATTTTTAGCTAGCTATTTAACAATGTATAATTGTACATATTGATAACCAAAATCCGCTACAAAGCTTTGGCTGCCTGGAATAAAGATATCGATGCGGTTTCCTTTAATGGCACTTCCCATATCGGTTGCAGTAGCCAGAAAAGCTTCTTTAGGCAATCCTGAGTGTGAATGGCCGGTAACCAACACTTTTGTTCCAAGAGGAATTACACTTGGATCAACCGCAATGGTTCCTAGCTTAAGTGGGTTTCCAAAATAATCAACCGCACCCCAGCCTCCATTCTCACTAGCCGCTGAGGAATAAGCAGAAGCCTTAACTTGTATCGTTTTCTCATAGTTAAATGACTTGCCCCATGCTTCAACTGTTTTTGATTCTGGAGTAACATTCAGGCTTGGGGTAAGCACTGGAGTTTCTGTCGTAGCTACAGACTCTGCTTGCATTTTACTAGGGATCGTTATTTTAAGTCCATCGTAAATATTAAGAGCTGCAACGTTTGGATTAGCTTTCATTAGATCATTAACACCGACATTGTATTGTTGAGAAAGAGTATAGAAAGTATTGCCTTCCTTTGCAATATGAACGCTGTCTGCAAAAGCAGGAGCGGTGTGCAGCAATGCACTAATTCCCATAACTGCAGCAAGGGTTTTAATGGTTCTGAACTTGTTCTTCATAAATGCCTCCTCTTTAGATGGGCGTAAGCGGTATGACTTCCGTATACGCTCGTGTACATTTCCTGTACTTATGTACATCTTGTGTGATGTCCTGATGTATTGTTGTCTTTTGTAAAACTGACAGGACTTAATATATCACAATTTTGTAACCTATGCGTATGTAATTGTTACCATTCTGAAATAACATGTTTAATTATTGTCTTTGATCCGCTGATTAGTTAACATAATTTTCATTATGTTAACTAATCAGCGACAATCATATCCTATTATATAAGATAATTAAATAATATTCTTTGAGATTTTACATAGATTTAACATTTCGTGCCTCATCCAATAGTAAAATGATAGAATATGATAAATAGATTTGAGATACAGACATCGAAGCATATTTGGAGGTCCCATGAATACAGAAGAGATTAAAAACAACCAAAGCAGTCCAGCCACTGCTTACCTCAATAGGGATTTGAGCTGGATCGAATTTAACCGCCGTGTACTCAAGGAGGCGCAGGACCCTGATAACCCTTTAATGGAACGTGCCAGATTTCTGGCAATCGTCTCGAGCAATCTGGATGAATTCATAAGCGTTCGCGTAGCGGGAATTCAAGATCAGATCCGGGCGGGTTATACTAAAAAAGATTTCACAGGCTACACCCCTTCCGGGCTGTATAAACGCCTCATCAAACGCGTAACCAAAATCATTGCCGATCAATACCGGACATTCCGTGATATTTCGCGGAGTTTGCATAAAGAAGGCATCGTATTTGTGGATTATAAGGATCTTACCCATGCCCAAGAGCAGTCCATAGAACAGTATTACCGAGATATCATCTATCCTGTACTTACGCCAATGGCTGTTGATCAGAGCCGGCCGTTTCCACTCGTGCACAGCCAGTTTATCTACCTAGCTGTTGTTCTTACTCGTAAGAATGGCCTTGAAGAGGAGCCTTATTTTGCTATCCTGCAAATTCCTTCGAATCTGCCAAGATGTATCCCTCTTCCACACCGCTCTAATAGTAAGAAAAGACAATTTGTATTTATTGAAGATGTGATCCGCCATCACATTCAAACCTTATTCAGCGGTTACGAACCTGTTGCGGTTAGTGAGTTTCGTTTGACTCGTAACTCAGATCTTACTATCGATGAGGAAGGTGCCGAGGATCTGCTGGAAGAGATCGAAAAAGAGCTGCGCAAGCGTCGTCGCGGGGTGCCTGCTCGTCTGGAGGTACAAAAAGGTATCCATCCCTATGCTCTTGAGCAGCTACAAGCTGAATTTGAGCTGGAGGACTTCGTATTTGAAATAGAAGGTCCGCTCGATCTGGGCTTTCTTCGTAATTTTGCCGGAAGCTTAAAAGGTTTTAGTTACTTGAACTATCCACCTATTGAGCCGGTCTACCCTGCTGAATTTCAAGAAAACGAGGATTTCTTCGAGGTGCTGCGTGAACGGGATGTATTAGTCTACCACCCTTACGAGTCTTTTGATGCGATGACAGACTTTATCATTCAAGCTTCAGAAGATGAGCAAGTGATGGCTATTAAAATGACCTTATACCGCGTCAGCGGAAATTCTCCACTTATCACTGCACTAGCCAATGCTGCGGAGTCTGGCAAGCAAGTTACAGTGGTTGTAGAGTTAAAAGCCCGATTTGATGAGGAACGGAACATCGCTTGGGCACGCCAGCTTGAAAAATCAGGCTGTCATGTCGTTTATGGTCTGATCGGACTCAAAACGCATGCCAAAGTGACCTTGATTGTCCGCCAGGAAGGCCCTGAACTGCGTCGTTACGTGCATGTAGGCACAGGAAACTATAATGACAGTACAGCCAAGGCTTACACGGATCTCAGTCTATTCACCGCCCAAAGCGATATCGGACTGGATGCTTCCGAGCTGTTTAATCAAATGACTGGATATTCGGCTAATTTTGACTGGCATTCCTTCATTGTAGCGCCAACGAATATGAGCTTATCCCTGCAAAAGCTAATGATGCGTGAAGCTGAACATGCGCGGGCAGGCAGACCCGCACGCATAATCGCCAAGATGAACTCACTCTCTAATCAGCAAGTGATCGACGATTTATATGGCGCAGCCCAAGCCGGTGTCTCCATTGACTTAATCGTGCGAGGGGTTTGCTGCCTACGTCCGGGAATAGAGGGCTTAAGTGAAAACATTACAGTACGCAGTATCGTAGACCGTTTTCTGGAGCACTCCCGGATCTATTATTTCGAAAATGGCGGCAAACCTGAGGTGTATTTATCCAGTGCCGACTGGATGACTAGAAACCTAACCCGCCGGATTGAGCTGATGTGTCCTGTCAGAGACAGCGGCATCCGTAAACAGATCGTCAAGATTCTAGAGTTGTCTCTACAAGATAATGTTAAAGCCAGCTTCTTGCAGGCTAATGGATATTACGAACAACCAGACGACAAAAAGGCCCCTTTCCGGAGCCAGTTTGCTGCAATGGATGTTACACGTTGGAAGGGAAGCCGAGTTTTACCTTCACCGCCCAAGCATTCTTAAATGCTTTTATCGCGTTCTCAATGTCCTCTAGGCCAATTAGCAGTGACGATGCGCCCTCTAAGTCCAGATGAAGCGTATTGCCGTGCAGATTGGCCTTCAGGCCGCTTACAATTCCAATCTCCGTGCTGTCCAGCGCAATGCTAAGCTGGACAAGCGATCCGAGCTTATGAATCCACTCTTCGTCGGATGGCAGCAAAATGTCCTTATGTTGTTGGGACAATTTCTGCTTCCGGCTTTTTGTGCTGTATGAGGCAATCATAGCGCAAAGAATAAGCTGACGGTGGGTAAGTCCACGAATCGGTGAATTCATCAACCAATACAAAGTATGTCGTTTGGATTGGTAATAGTTAATATTCGTTCCCGTACGATGCAGCATGATGGACACATAGATTAACATCTCGTGCTCTGCTCTATTCGATTCATCTTTAAATGCGTCAAACAGGCTGAGCGCTAGCTTGTTGATATGATCTAAATACCGTTTAGAGGTATGAATATCAAAGCGAATAATCGTGTTTAAGCTATATTCTAAAGCACTATCACGCACTGGCTGCTCCGGCTCCAACAGATCATGCAGCAAACCTTCTCTGAGTCCCTCCCCGCTGATCACCGCCTCACTCGCCCCAATATACTGATACACCGTATGGAAAATAATCAACCCGGATACAATGATATCCGCCCGACTCTTAGATAGTCCTTCTAAATCCTTACGTTTTTCGTAAGGCATTGAAGGTAGGGTGTTCATAAAGTGCTCGATCGTCTCACTGGTCATCGTATAGCCATGGGAGTTAGGCAATGAGTATGCTCGTGTCTTCTGATCCAGCTTCCCTAAAGAACGAACCGTCCCTCCTAAACCGAATAAAGGAAGACCAGCTTTAGCATTTAGCCAATCATGCTCAACCAGCCTGCCCAGAACAAAGGTCTGCAGCTTGTGAATCTGCTCATCGCTCCAATTCCCACCTTGACCAAACATTAGATTGGTATTTACTGCCCCGAACGGGAAAGAAATGCTATGTTGATAACGCCGCTGACAAAAAAGAGTGATTTCAGTACTCCCGCCACCAATATCAATGACATAACCATCCTCTACATTAAAGGCATTAATAACACCCAAGAAGCCATAATATGCCTCCTGGTGGCCACTGATCACCTCAATCGGAATGGAAGAGGATTGTGACAAAAAGCTTATTATTTCGCTTGAGTTAGCTGCATTACGAATAGCTGCCGTTGCACCCGCCCGAATGGTTTCCACTGCAAAAGCATTGCAGATTTCCTTAAACTGCCGCAAGACCGGAACAATCGTTTCCATGTCCTTTTGTTCCAGTCTATTCTCCTTCGTAATCTTCTCACTAAGGCGAGCGGAGTACTTACACTCCTTGATGATCTTATAGCCTCCTTCGCGCGTTGTATCATAAATTACAAGACGAATGGAGTTCGAACCAATATCAATAATGCCTATCCGGCGTAGATCATCTCTCATTATGTATGTACTCCTTTTCCTGTTGATTGACTGACCATCTATTATACATGGTTTACATAAATAAATGAACTCAGTCCCAGCGATATATCCCCACATTACCCTCAGGACCCTATAACAAAACGGCCACCGGATACTTGTCCAGGGCCGTTTTGACGAATTCTTTATAATACTTTACTTAAAAAATCCTTAGTCCGAGCATGTGTAGGATTACCAAATACTTGTTCAGGAGTACCCTGTTCAACGATTACCCCGCCATCCATAAACAGAATGCGGTCACCCACTTCACGGGCAAAGCCCATCTCATGTGTAACAATAACCATTGTCATTCCGTCTTCGGCAAGCTTTTTCATAACCTCAAGTACCTCTCCTACCATTTCCGGATCAAGCGCTGAGGTAGGCTCATCAAAAAGCATCACATGCGGCTGTATGGCTAATGCACGAGCAATCGCAATCCGCTGCTTCTGTCCACCGGACAATTGAGCTGGATAAACATCCTTTTTATCTTCAAGCCCTACAGTCTTGAGGAGCTCCATTGCGAATTTATCGGCCACAGCCTGTTGCTGTTTTCTTACTTTAATCGGTGCGAGTGTAATGTTTTGCAGAACGGTTTTGTGCGGAAAAAGGTTGAACTGTTGAAAAACCATCCCCATCTTCTCACGCGTTGCATTGATATCATGCTTCTTTGAGGTGATCGATTCCCCTTCAAAAGTGATCTCTCCACCTGTAGGCTGCTCCAATAGATTCAAGCAACGCAGAAAGGTACTTTTTCCCGAACCACTGGGCCCGATTACAACGACAACCTCACCCTTTTTAATCTCCAAATCGATTCCCTTGAGAATCTCCAGCTTTCCATAATGCTTCTGCAGGTTCTTAACGGCGATCATCGGTATTCAGCCTCCTTTCGAGTCTACCTAGGATCTTGGAAAGCGTAAATGTTAGAACAAAATACATAAAGGCAGCAATCACGAGTGGTGTCATACCATCATACGAAATCGTTGTAACCGTACGAGCTTGAAACATCAAATCCGTTACTCCGATAAATGAAATAATTGATGATTCCTTGATAATGGTAATGAATTCATTACCGATTGCCGGAAGTACACTTTTAAGTGCCTGAGGAAGTACAATATGACGCATTGTCATCCCTTGTTTCATTCCAAGTGAACGTGCGGCCTCCGTTTGTCCACGATCGACACCCTGAATTCCGGCGCGAAATATTTCTGCCAGATAAGCAGAACTGTTAATGGAGAGTGTAATCGCCCCGGACTGAATCGGAGTAAACTCAATCCCAAACGTCGCCAGCCCGTAATGGATGAGAAACAGTTGCACAAGCATTGGAGTGCCCCGCAAAAATTCAACCCAAGCAGTGGCTAAGAAACGTAACACTCTCCATTTTGACATCCGTAGTAGAGAGACGATAATCCCAAGAATGAAGCCAAAAAAGACACCAAGAACAGCAAGAAGCAAGGTATATTGTAATCCAGTCAAGAAAAGATCACGATAATCATAAGCCATTCTAAATAAAGTAATATCCAATATCTTATCCCCCTATCTCCAAAAAAATAGAAAATAGCAAAGTTCTGCTATTTTCTGTAATACACATACAATTTACTTCAGCAGACCTAAAACAATATCCATTCCTTACTTCGTGCTTTCAGCAAGCTCACTGGCTGCCGCTACATATTCATCAATCTTACCTTCTGATTCTAGACGTTTAAGTGTTGCATTTACTTTATCTAGAAGCTCTGTATTGCCTTTTTTAATACCAATTGCGTATCCATCATCTTCTACTTCAGGCTTAGCATCGGTAATTACAAGACCCGCTAAATTCTTAACAAAAGATTTGGCAACAGGTCCTTCAATAATTGCTGTATCGATACGGTTAGATTGCAATTGCAGAACGATCTCGGAGATTTTACCAAGAGAAGTGATCTTTGCGCCTTCAATCTCTTTGGCGATTTCTTCTTGAATAGAGCCTGTCTGTACACCAATTTTGGTGCCCTTCACCGCGTCCATAGTAGCGTATTTATCTTTATCTGCTTCGCGCACTACAATAGCTTGCTCTGCTTTGTAATAAATATCTGAGAGTTCAACCGCTTTTTTGCGTTCTTCAGTCGGGCTAAGACCGGAAATCACCATATCTACACGTCCACTGGACAATTCGTTAAGCAGTGAATCAAAAGGCAGATCCTTAACTTCAAGCTCAGCGCCCATGTCAGCAGCAATTTCCTTAGCGATGTCGATATCGAAACCTACGATAGTATCTTTTCCGTCCACTACTTTATGGAATTCGTACGGAGGAAAATCTGCACTTGTTCCCATAATCAGCTTTTTAGTAACTGCACCGGAATTTGCATTACCACTAGCAGCGGTATCATTATCATTTTTATTTTGACCGCAGCCTGAGAGCAGACCTACCGCTAATACCATTCCTAAACTAAGTTTACCCCATTTGTTCATTTCTATATCTCCCCTATTCATATGAAAAAATCTAAGTTGACCCAATGACTGACTTATTATAAATCAGAACGCATGAATATGCAAAGGCATAATTGTGACAATAACTTCCTTTTAATGGATTTCTATGAGGGTAATTCTATAATACACAACTAAAAAACCGTTTTTATTCACGATGAAGCAAGATTTATACATTTTTACTATCCCCTATACTAGCTAAATCATTCGATTATTCATTCCCTTCTGTCATAAAAAAAGGACTGCTCCCAGAGTATTTACCATACTCCCGGGTGCAATCCCTTATTAACCCATTACAGAATTTGTTAAACTTTATCTTGTTATATCATCATAGATATCCATGTACTGCTGAGCGGATACATTCCAGCTATAATCTCCCGCGAATGCATTTTTTGTGATCTTTTTCCAATGTTCAGGCTGCTTGTAAAAAGAAAGTGCCCGGCGCAGCGTAAACATCATATCGTGAGCATTATAATTGCTGAACGTAAAGCCATTGCCTTCACCGGTTTCTTCATTATAAGCGTGCACAGTATCATTGAGGCCACCTGTCTCACGTACAACGGGTATGCTACCATAGCGCAAAGCGAGCAGCTGACTGATGCCACATGGCTCAAACTTGGACGGCATAAGGAAGATATCGCTGGCAGCATATATTTTACGTGAGAGTGCATCATTAAATAGGATCTGTGAAGACAGCTTTGTCGGATAACGCCATGCTGCTTCCTTGAACCAACGCTCGTAGGATTCATCACCAGTTCCAAGCAGCACAAATTGAATATCATCGTGATATAGCAGCTCATCCAGCACTCGGGTAAGCAGATCTAAGCCTTTGGAGTCCACAAGACGCGTGACCATAGCTACCATTGGGATATTAGCATCTACGGGTAATCCCAGCTCTTCCTGCAAGGCTACTTTGTTTTCCGTCTTCTTGGTTAAATTGGAACGATAACGGGTGACAAGGCTGGAATCTGTCGCTGGATTATAACTTTTAGTATCAATGCCATTCACAATCCCACTTAAAACATCTGACCGTGCGTTCAACAAACCATCCAGGCCGTAACCATAATAAGGTGTGCGAATCTCTTCTGAATAGGTCGGACTAACGGTCGTGACCCGATCACTGAATACAATCCCGCCTTTTAAGAAATTCACATTACCATAGTACTCCACACTACCAAAATAACTGCTATCCAGACCTAACAGCTCTCCAAGTACCTCATAAGGAAACACTCCCTGATACAACAGGTTATGTATTGTAAATACACTCCGCATTTCACTGTAAAATGGATTGTGACGATAATGCCCCTGTAGGAGCATTGGAATTACGGCCGCGTGCCAATCATGGCAATGCAGAACATCAGGCTGGAAATCAATGGCCGGCAGACACTCCAGTACTGCACGATTATAGAACGCAAACCGTTCACCATCGTCCATATAACCATAAATTCCATCACGCCCAAAATAATACTCATTGTCGATAAAATAAACGGGGATACCCTCATAGATAATGCGTTCAATTCCACAGTATTGTTTTCGCCAGCCAATTGGGACATACACTTCCGTTAAATGCTCCATTTGAGCGGTGAACTTATCAGGAATCCCACGATATTTAGGCAAAATCACTCGTACATCTACCCCGGCAGCCTTCAGCGCTTTAGGTAGTGCTCCAATGACATCGGCCAAACCACCCGTTTTGACAAAAGGATGGGCTTCAGCTGCGGCAAATAAAACTTTCATGATTATTTCCCCCTTAAACTGTACGGATTCTCTATTCGTACTTAGATCTATAACTCTTTTGCCTCTTTATTCTTACCCATTCGTGACGTTTTTTTAAACACCAGGAAGCTAAGGGGCGGAAGAGTCAGCTCTATGCTGTTCACCTGATTGTGCCATTCCAGCTTAACGCTCTTTTGAGGGACATTGTGCAATCCGGAACCGCCGTACTCTACATTTTCGGAGCTAAAGAACTCTTCATATGTCCCAGCCCGTGGCACGCCTATACGATAATTGTGCCGTTCTACCGGTTGGAAATTGATGACAATAAGCAGCGTATCTCCTGGTTTCTTCCCTCGGCGTATATACGAAATCACACTTTGATCATTGTCATCTGCATCAATCCACTGATAACCTTCTTGAGCATGATCCAGCTCCCACAGCGCTTTTTCGGAGCGGTACAGTTTATTAAGTGCAGCCGTGTATGCAAGCATACGACGATGGCTCTCATAATCCAACAGCAGCCAGTCCAGCTGCTCCTGATCCTTCCATTCGATAAACTGACCGAACTCTCCACCCATAAACAGAAGCTTTTTACCGGGATGTGAGATCTGATATCCCAGCAGCTGTCTGAGCCCTGCAAACTTCTGTTCATAAGCACCTGGCATTTTGTCTAACAAAGACTTCTTGCCGTGGACAACCTCGTCATGCGATAGCGGCAATGCGTAATTTTCGGCATAAGCATAACATATTGGGAACGTAAGTAAATTATGATGATAAGGGCGCCCACCAAAATCATGTTCTATGTAGCCTAGCGTATCATTCATCCAACCCATATTCCATTTGTAATTGAAGCCAAGGCCTCCTTCATGCACTGGTGCAGTAACCCCCGGCCAAGCACTGGATTCCTCCGCCATCATCAATGCTTTTGGGAAATAATGAAAGATAGCCTTGTTCAGATTCTGGATAAATTTGATGGCTTCCAGATTCTCCAATCCACCGTTAACATTCCGCCGATATTGATGATCCCGCTTTTCGAAATCTAATCGAAGCATACTGGTAACCGCATCTACACGCATTCCGTCGATATGATAATACTCAAACCAAAAAAGCGCATTAGAAATAAGAAAAGAAGAAATCTCCGGCTTACTGAAATCAAACGAAAGTGTCCCCCAGCCTGGTTTTTCAGCTAACATTGGATCGGCATATTCATAAAGTGGCGCTCCATCAAACATACGTAATCCGTGTGCGTCTTTGGCAAAGTGAGCTGGAACCCAATCTAAAATCACACCGATACCTGCCTGATGCAGCTGATCGATCAAATACATCAACTCATGGGGTTCGCCATAACGGCTGGTTGCCGCAAAATACCCCGTCCCTTGATAACCCCAGGATAGATCGTATGGATGTTCTGCCAGCGGCATAAATTCCACGTGTGTATAGTTCATCTCCACCAAATAAGGAATTAAGAGCTCGCTCATTTCCCGATAGGTGTAGAACTCTCCATCTTCTTTTTGACGCCAGGTACCGAAGTGCATTTCATAAATGTTCATTGGTTGTTGATAAGGCGCTTTGCTTTTCCGACGCCATGCTGCATCTCCCCATCGGTAGCCATCCAGTTCTGCTACTACCGAAGCCGTTGCCGGTCGAACCTCGGCTTTGAAAGCAAAAGGATCCGCTTTTAGGAAACTTGATCCATCTGAGGCAAGAATCCTGTATTTGTAAAAAGTTCCCGGCTGTATTCCCGGAAAAAAACGACTCCAAAATCCTGAATCGGGTATCTTATATAACGAGTCCACGCCCTGTGTTCCGTCCCAATCATTATGATCACCAGCTAGTCCTACATATGTCGCATGAGGAGCCCACACGGTAAAGCGCACACCGGTAACGCCTTCTTCAGCGGCAGTGTGTGCACCCAGCAAAGAATAGCTGCGATAATTGGTGCCCTCATGGAACAGATAGATATCAGCAGCTGACGGAAGGGTCTCGATTTTTGCTTTTTCAGCCAATTCTACACCACCTTTTTCAATGTGCTTGTACCTATTACCTTACCCGAATATTACCATTTTGAAAATGTTTTGATGTTAAAAGAAAAGATTTTCTGATAAAGAAATATTAATTGTAATTTTTCTGTTTACAAAGCAATATATTTCACCTATGTCGTTTCAAGCGCTTGTCGTAAGTTTATATTACAAGCATTGACAAAATAATGGGAGGGATAACAAATGAACAACAAAAAAGATTGTATCGCCATGTTATTGGCAGGAGGGGAAGGCCGCAGATTGGCTCCCTTGACTTCCAGTATGGCTAAGCCTGCAGTCCCTTTCGGTGGACAGTATAAAATTATTGATTTCCCGCTAAGTAACTGTGTAAATTCGAACATTGATACAGTAGGTGTTCTGACACAATACGAAGCTGACTCTTTGCATAATCATATCGGTGAAGGCGAGCCTTGGGGCTTAGTTAGTCAAAAGGATAAAGGTGTCACATTGCTTCCTTCAGGTGTTGAAGGCAGAGACAGTTATACAGGAACTGCTGATGCGATTTATAAAAACATTGACTTTATTGATAGCCGCAACCCAGAACATGTGCTCATTCTATCCGGTGATCATATTTACCATATGAATTACCGTAAGATGCTGAATTATCATATTGAAAAAGGAGCAAAAGCAACTATCTCCGTAATGGAGGTTCCTTGGGATGAGGCTAGTCGTTTTGGAGTAATGAACGTAAACGATGATCTGAAAATTTCCGAATTTGCGGAAAAACCTAAAGTACCAAAAAGTAATCTTGCTTCAATGGGTATCTACCTGTTCGAGTGGGCTTATCTGAAGGAGCACTTGTTGCGGGATGCAGCTAATCCTAATTCCAGCCATGACTTTGGTAAAGACGTTATTCCTACCATGCTGGATCAGAATGATGATTTATTCGCTTACCGTTTCAAGGGTTACTGGAGAGATGTAGGTACAGTCGGCAGTCTCTGGGAAGCACATATGGACCTTCTGCAAAAAGACAATGGCATGAAGTTAGACAAGACTCATTGGCCTATGTATAGTCGGGTTCGCCGGAATAAGCTTGCAGTTCATAAACCACGTGTACAGATCCCGTCAACGGACTCTCTCGTGAATGAATCCTGCTCCCAAGAAGGTAGTCTACAACGTTCTGTAGTCTTTAATGGGGTAGAAATCGGTAAGATGAGCCAGATCAAACAAAGTGTTATTATGCCTGGAGCTCGCATTGGTCGTGGAGTATTGATTGAGAATGCCATTATTGGTGAAGGGGCAATCATTAAGGATGGCGCAGTCATCAAGGGAAGCATAAATAATATCGTTGTCGTTGGACCACATGAGACTGTGGCTGCCAAGCCGGCGGTCCGAAACCAACCTTCCCGTCTGTTTCAGGATGTGTATGAGAAGACAGGACGTTTGCGTGAAGTTCTTCCTTCATAACAACCATTATATAGAAAAATACTTTATATAAAAAGGGGCTGTTGTCCTGGTCGATCATGACCAGAGCAACAGCCCCTTCGGTTGTACAAAATTAATGATTTTATGAATTACGGCTAGCCGTCCATTCTCTGTCTAATATGCTCATTTCCACACAATCTACATATTGCTCACCGAATAAAGCGGACTCACGTTGAACACCCTCCCGCTTAAAGCCAACAGCTTCATAAGCTTTCAGGGCAGCTGTATTGAAATCGAAAGCGCCTAGAGACAGACGATGCAGGTCCAGACCTTCAAATCCAATTCGAAGCATTTCTTGTATCATCCGTTTACCAATGCCTCTACCTTGAAACTCAGGGTCCACTACTACCCTGCCGATACGTGCAGAACGATTAACCCGGTCAATGGCTGAAAAGCTAATATGGCCCACTACCTGCTGCGTAGCTTCCTGAATTGCACAGAAGATAAGGCGATCGGATAAGCCTGGATGATTAGCATCCGTTAAGTATTTAACAAGCTGCTCATCGTCTAAAGGATAAGTAAGCGAAGGTCCTGCCCACTGCTTCAGATACTCTGGAGAAACACTCCAGCGCTTTAAGTGTTCAAAATCAGATTCTGATATAAACCTGAGGATCAGACGGTCTGACTCAGCACTCTCCTCAAAATGTTCATATAAGTTCACTAAACGACCATTTCCCATATCGTTAGTGCCCATGTAGTGAAAACCCATGCTCTGATAATAACGATTGAGCTTAATGTTATGTGCCACAGTGTCAAACCTAAGACTCTTACAGCCTAGATCTTTGGCTAGAACTACTGCATATTTAAGCATTTGCTGTCCAAGTCCTCGGCCGCGGTGGGAGTCTTTCACAGCCAATCGGTGCAAATAAGCGTAGGACTTATCATTTTTACTGCCCCAGTACTGTGGATCACTGAATTGCAACGTGAACATGCCAACTACAGCCCCATCGTCAAGGGCTAAATAAACATGTCTGTCAGCGAAATATCCTGCAATATCGGTCTCATTAAATTGTCCGGGTGTCCATTGGTTAATCCCGTTACGCTCCATCCATTCTGCCGCTTCTTGCAACAGCCTCAAGATGTCGTTAACCCGATCAGGCTCTCCACGAACTATACGGATCGAATTCTTCGTTATCCCCATCTCAGGTCACGTCTCCCAATCATCTAATTCAGGAAAGGTAGCTGTAATTTGAGTTACCTCATCTGAGTTAACTTCCGGCTGTGGTTCAGTAAGAGGCAAGATGACGGTTACTTCCGTTCCCTTTCCAAGCTCACTTGCCATATCAAGTGTCCCATTATGAAGTTCTACAATCTGCTGTGAGATCGCTAACCCCAAGCCTGTTCCTCCATTAAGTGCATCCACTTGAAAGAAACGGTCCTTAACTCTGGAGATATGCGCTTCACTAATCCCTATCCCGCTGTCTCGTACCATAATCGCTGTTTCTGTAGCAGACAGCCTCTTTGCTGACAATTCAATACTGGAATCTTCATGTGAGAATTTCACTGCATTGTCTACCAAGTTCAAAAATACCTGTTTTAAGCGATTGGCATCCCCTTTAACAAAGATCGCGTCTTCACATTCCAGCAGCAGATGAATTCGTTTCTTTTCCGCTTTAGCCCAAACATTCAGTATCGTCTCTTGTAGCAGTACCTTTACATCTACAACCCCAATCGACAGCTTCATTTGGTTCTGCTGCAGCTTAGAAAAGTCGAGAATTTCCTCCACCAGCCCAATCAGGCGTTCACTTTCTTTGGAAATGATGCTGACTCCAAGTTTTGTCTCCTCCGGATCATACCCGCCGGAAACTAAAGTTTCACTCCAGCCCTTGATACTTGTAAGAGGTGTCCTCAGCTCGTGAGAAATGGACGAGATAAAATCATCCTTAATCTGATTGCTGCGCACAATTTCCTGAGCCATATAATTCAGCGTTGAAGCCAAATCACCAATCTCAAATTTATAGTCTCCCTTAATCCGTACGTTGAATCTCCCCTTGGCCATCTGGGCTGAAACTGCCGTAATATTATTCAGCGGCTTCACAATCGAATTGGCCAGTCCGAAGCTAAACCCAACAACTACAGCCATAACAGCTGCAGCAATAGCAGTAGACAATAAGGTAAGATTAAGCAAATCATTATTGATTTCTTCTAGTGAAGTAATATACCTTAGGACATACTTATCCTGTCCATGAATCTGCAGCATTTTGGAAACCGCCATTACGCTCTCATTCGTGCCTGCCTGACGCCCTACCCAGCGTCCAACGCTGCCGCCAACGGCTTCTGGTACATCACTGGTCGTAATGGTCCGATCCGGCTGAAAGCCAGTGGAACTAGTGATGATATCCCCATTTAGCGATAAGATTTCCAGCTCCGTCTTGCTCAATGAGAACCTCTCCAGTACTTCTTGTAGCAGATAGATGCTATTATCGCTTGGTATCATGTTCTTTTGAAAAAACGACTCTGAAACAGAAATGTGATTTTTAATCTTGCTGTATACACTGTCATAATAATATGTTCTGATGGCCAGCAGGAAGATAACTTCTACGAGGAGAAGCGCCAAAAAAACTACAAGAATGTAGTGCAGAACAATCTGTCTGCGCATCCCCTTCTTAATCATTGTCCTTGGCCTTTCCATCTATATCCGTGCCCCCATACAGTCTGCAAAAATTCCGGTTCCGAAGGATTGTTCTCAATCTTCTGGCGTAAGCGCCGGATATTTACATCTACAATTTTGGGATCACCCATATACTCCTTGCCCCACACATGATCCAACAGAAGATCGCGGCTAAGTGGAGTGTTTTCTTTTTCAAGAAAGAATTGAATCAGAGAGAACTCCGTAGGCGTCAGTTCAATGGCTACATTATCACGTTTGAATTGTTTAGTAATAAGATCCAAGCTGAAAGGCCCCGAATGAAAAGAAACCTTGGCCGACTGTTCACGATGCACATTTACTCGGCGCAGCAAAGATTGAATACGCGCAATTAGCTCCGTTGGGCTAAATGGCTTACTAACATGATCATCTGCACCTACGGACAAAGCGTAAACTTTATCCTGCTCCTGAACCTTGGCGGTAAGAAAAATAATTCCCAAGCGTTCATTAGTCTCCCTAATCCGTCTACAAACTTCAAATCCATCAATGCCGGGAACCATAACATCCAATAACGCAATATCAATATCAGGTATAGTGGTTAATTTATGCAATGCTTCATTTCCGTCAGCAGCCTCCAGCACTTCGAACCCATTACGCTTCAAATTAATGACTATGAAACTGCGAATGGACTCTTCATCTTCCAATATCAGAACTTTACTCATCTATTCCCTTCCTTTCAATAGGGGAGGCAATCTTATTGCTTCCTTCTTTTGTTGTACTTTGTTCTAGCTCACCACGGTAGCCGATGACTTTATCTGAATCCCGCCCAAGCAGCTCCCAGCCTTCATTCTTAGCCTTATCCCATTCCGAAGGAGAAAAGAAGGAAACCTCAGCAAACGTCTCTCCGGTGTCGGTCATGATGAACTTAAGGTTTTTATCCAGAACAGATTTCGTGTCAATACTTACCTTTCCATGCAGCTCTGGATCAAAATTAATAGTAAAGCGATCCGATGGATCACGATATAGCTGGACTGCAAAGGTTAGGCCATCTTTTCCATCCCATTTATAATAGGAGGTGAAATAAGGAATATCTGCGGGGTCGAAATACTCCCATCCTTTTGGCGCTTCAAGCAATCCAACTTCAATAATGCCATCATGATCAATATCTTCGCTTGCAATCAGACGATCTTTGTAAGTCCTCGTATCACCTGGCAAAACCACGCGCAGCTTGTTATGCTCCATAAGAACAATTAAACTGTAGGCGGATTGGAAATCCACCGAAGCGTCCAATACGATTCCTTCTTTATCTTTGGCAATCTTTCCTGCGACAATATTGTAATAATTAAAAAAATACGGATCGATATCCTCGATCTTATCGAGCACCTTAAAGCCATCATTGTACTGATAGATCGAAATGGTTGCAAATTCATTTCTTTTAAAATAAACAACGGTGATGTCTTCAATTCCATCCTTGTTAAGATCATCAATCATATATTTGGTGTAAGGAAGTGAAAGCACTTCTTCCAATGATCCGCTGGAATAGCTATACACGACGAGGCCTTTTTCTTCCCCACGTGAATAACCTGTAATGATATTCAGCTTCCCGTCACCTGTCATATCTTTCAGATCGACGGACTCCAGCATAGTTCCATCCCCATCAAAAACAAGCTTTTTGACCCAGGCATCTCCTTGCTTCTCTAAGATCATCCCGTGAATCTCTACAGCTTCGCTTGGCGTTCTATAGAACACCAACGACTCCATAATTCCATCGTTATTGAGATCCTCTGTGAAAATTGAGCTCTCATCATTAACCGGACGGATCAACTCCGTACCCGCTGGAATATGTGAATTAATAGCAGCCATAAGTGTTGCTTTGTCAGCAGACAGCTGCGGAGCTTTCATCTTCGAAACGGGATCACTGATGAAAGTACAACCCGAAAGTACGGATAACGACAGTGTTGCAGCTGCCAGGCACCTAAGACTTTTTATACTCAACCTCATCACTCTTTTCCTTATCCGTGTCCGAACTTTACAAATTCGCGCGTTCCTGAGACGTTAATCTACGTCCCTTTATATCATGCTTAATTCGTCCATCTTCTAGTACCCATATACGTGAAGCGAAACGTTCAGCCAGTTCAATAGGCAGCACCGTCACTACGGTAAGCCCCGTCTCTTTACATAGTCTGCGCAAAGTTTCCAATACACTCTCTGCCGATTTGGGATCAAGACCCGTAACCGGTTCATCCGCTAGAATTACTTTGGCACCATGAGTTAATGCTCTAGCAATCGCTACACGCTGACGTTCACCACCGCTTAGCTGGCTAGTCTTCATCTTCGCTTTATCTAGAAGTCCAAGGGCATCTAATTCATCCATCGCACCCATATAATCATCTGAACGAACCATCCCTGTAACCATACGCCACATTGGCGTCTGTGCGGACTGGCCGATCAGCACGTTTTTCAGCGCTGTTCGGTTAGGATTGAGCTCAGCATTCTGCTCCAGGTAAGCCCACTCCCGGCGAATTTTTCTTTTTCCGGAAAAGGCACTCGCCATAATATCCGTACCGTCCACTCTAAAATTCCCTCTGTCCCACTTCTCTCGCAGCGCTAAACAGCGTAATAAAGTGGTCTTACCGCTCCCACTCGCTCCAAGTATGGCTACGAGCTCACCCGGCTCTAATTGAAATCCTATATCCTGCAGGACCGGATTTTTATCTTCCCCAACTGCCTTGGCTAAGTGTTCAACTGTGATCATAGTTCAGCCTCTCCCTGTCTTCATCTATAATCTATAGTGTACTCTGAATGTGAGTTCAATTTCCATGCGAGCACTCGTTCTTATCTTACCTCAATTTCTAGGTTGTGGCGAGAATAATAACCCAAGCAAGCCGAACACGATATATAAACCACCCATCAGGGCAAAAATACCGCCGCTTAAGCCCACTTGCAGCAACAAACCACCAATGCCGGGCCCAATAATACTGCCAATACTAAAATGGAAAGAAGCAACCACATTGGCAGCAGGCAGTAGATGTCGTGGCAAAATATCCGCGGCCAGACTTAGCCCTAATGAGAAAAAGGAGCCCACTAGTCCTCCTGCGATCATCAGAAGCACCATTGTCAACGTAAAATGGTCACCTGCCAGCGGCAACATAGTGAAGGCGATCCCGCCTCCGATCCCGGCAATAATCAGTACCCGCTTGCGGCCAAACTGGTCGCTCCACAGACCTAATGGAAACTGCAGAAGCAGTCCTCCGACCCCCGCAAAAGGCAATAATGCTGCAATTTGATCTGTGCTGTAACCGATACGCAGACCATATACCGGAAAGCTGCTATTTAAGCTGGCTTCCATAAAGCCATATAAAAGGGCTGGAATTAAAGCGAACCAGGCTAAGCTGTAACAACGACCGAAACGGCGAACCTGACTTTCACCACTCTCCGCTTTATCTGGCCGGGAATCCGGCAGAATTGTAGTCACAAGAATTAAGACTAACAAAAATAGAAATGCGAGAACAATAAAAGGCACGGCCTGTCCATAACGCAGCAGACTTATCCCAAGTGGCCCTAAGCTAAAGCCCAGACCATAGGACATGCCATATAGTGAAAGATTACGTCCGCGATGCTCGGCAGGTGTCATGAGTAGAACCCAAAGCTGGGCCCCGTAATTAATCGCAGCATCGCCCACACCCACAAGCAGACGCAATACAAACCATACCTTGATCCCTGTAAAAAAGGGAAACATGAGCAAGCTTACTAAGACTAAACTAATCCCACCAGCTATCAATTTTTTAAATCCAACCGCTCCAAGAACACGTTCAGCAATCAAGGTCATCCCAAATGATCCTATGTATAGGGCAGCAGCATTCAGTCCGTTCAGTGACGAGGAGACTCCTTTTTGCTCCAAAAGAATGGATAGAATGGGCAGCAATAGCCCTTGGCTAAGCCCCGCGGCTATAGTAGCTGTAATAAGAATCATGAAAGTCATTTTGCTATTACTTCGTATAGATACTTTAAGCCGGTCTGACACGGATGATATCCCCCTATAATAAAAACAATGATGTAATGGCAAACACCGAACATTATAGTGGACAACCTTCTTCAAAACAAGAGATAATATGTAGAAGTTACGGATTTCTGGGGGTGCATGTTACATGGATTACGAATTAAAAATCGACGTATCGCCGGTTTATGAACTGCTGGACAGTTTTATGATATATGTAACCAGAAAATGGATCTCCAATTTGGACCTCGGTCCCCACTGGGTAAGTGATGTGGAAGATCGCATTACTCCTCATAAAGTAACAGCTCTCATGCAAGCTGCGGAGTGGCCATTTACGGATTATGATGTGTTATATGCTTGGGTTTACAGCCGAGGGCCCGCAACGTCAGTACTGCATTTCCTGGATGATCTGGATTCAGCTTCTATAGAAGAGTGTTATCAGCAGATCGCACCGTTAATTCATGATTTCACCATAGATGAAGCTTCCCGGATCAAGAGCAGCTATAGTCCGCTTCTTAGACTCTGGTATGAGCAATATTTCCGTCATGTTGAACACAAGATTTTACCGTTATTAATTGAAGATGCCTCTGAGAAAAAAATGCTGGAAAGCAAAATGGATCCTATTTCTTTAATTGAATACGCATCCGGTGGTGTAGTTTTCGAGGATATACGGGATCTTAAGACTATAGTATTATTGCCTACCGTTCATAATCGACCAATCAACACCTACTGCTTCTACAAAACTATGGTGATTGTACAGTATCCTGTAGATGTGCCATTGGAAGATGAAAATGAGCCACCGATGGTGCTATTGCGCATGACCAAGGCGCTGTCAGATCCAACCAGACTCCGATTGCTTCGGTATGTCGCCCATGAACCCAAATCTTTATGGGAGATGCAGTCCGATCTAAATCAATCCAGAGAAATGCTTATGCATCACCTAATGATCCTACGCGTAGCCGGTTTACTCCGTATCCATCTTCGCGGGGAACAAGACGAGCGCTTCAGTATCCGTCCAGACGGCGCTTCTGAGCTTCAAATGTTTCTAGAATCTTATATTCACCTATAGAACACTATACAGATACAGATCCAAGGAGTGAGAGATATGAAATACACAACTCAACAGGTAATTTTCGATCTAGATGATACGCTGGTTCACTGCAACAAGTATTTCGATTTAATTTTAGGTCAATATTTCGAGCTCATGACTGATTGGTTTAATGAATTTGGCCCAAGCACCAGTGAATTACGCAGCAAGCAAATAGAAATTGATGTTGATACCGTCAACACGAGTGGCCTGGCCAGCGACAACTTTCCCAAATCCTTAATCGCCACCTACCGTTATTTCTGCGGCAAATATAACTGTCCGACAGATCGCTTTCAAGAGCAGCAATTACACAAGCTCGGCCTAAGTGTCTATGACCAAGAAATTGAAGCTTACCCTGGCATGGTTGAAACACTCGATACGCTGAAGCAAGAGGGTCACCATTTATTCTTGTATACTGGCGGGGACGACACCATTCAGCAACGTAAAATTGAACAAATGAAGCTGGATGCTTATTTTGACGATCGTATCTATATTCGGAAGCATAAAAATGTTGAGGCACTTGAAAATATTTTGGCTACCCAAAGCTTTGACCGCAAACGTACCTGGATGATTGGCAACTCGTTACGTACAGATGTACTTCCCGCAGTTACCGCAGGCATTAACAGTATCTACCTGAAGCAACAAAATGAATGGAGCTATAACCTTATCGAGCTGGAGCAGGAGATGCAGCAAGCCGTGATGACTATTTCGTCCATCCACGAGGTGCCTCCTGTCATTCGCTCAGCCGCTAAATTCAAAAACTAATAATCTAGCTACAACGTTACGTAGCATTGTTACAAATGACATATCTACACTACCTACTGGATGATTATACTATTTTTATAGTATTCCTATATTGTCTAGGAGGTGAGATATGAATAAGAAAGTGTCAGCTAAACAATCTCAGACCAAAAGACCTTTGCTTCCCATGATATTAGGTGTCGTTGTTGTAATCCTTCTCGCTGTAATTGTTTTCATCTTAAGCAATAAGACTGATGATACAGCAGATCTACCCAACTACACCGACGTAAAGGGAAGCATTGTTGTTGATGGGCTGAAATATGAGAAGCAACCTCATCTTGGAAGTCCTGATGCCAAAGTTAAAGTTATCGAATTCGCAGATTTCAAATGTCCCGCCTGCAAAATGTGGACTGAAAAGTATCTGGATACTTTTATTAAAGACTACGTGGATACCGGAAAAGTGGAACTTTTTTTCATGAACTTTGCATTTTTGGACCGGGACTCTTATCTTGCTGCTAGCGCCGGCGAAGCCATCTACAAGCAAAGCAACGAGAAGTTCTGGGAATACCTTCATAAGCTGTACGCTAATCAAGGCGATGAGAGCGAAATTTGGGCCACTCAGAAATTCATTCTAAAATTCGTTAAGAATAACATCGAGGGCATTGATTACGCTCAATTTGAAACAGATCTCAAGAATCATACCTACATGTTCGATGTAAAAGAAGACTTTAAGATCGCTGGTTCCTACGGAGTGAACGGTACTCCTAAATTTATGGTGAACGGAGTACTGCTTCAGGATTCTTCCTATGAAGGGTTAGCAGCAGCGATTGATAAGCAGTAAGCAGATTTTAACTGCGCCCTATAAGCTGTTCACTTTGAAAAAAGCGACCTTCTTATAGGGCTTTTTTGTGTGTATGAATTAAAAAAGATGACTTCTGTGATATACAGAAGTCATCTGCTGATTACTTAATTAAGCCTCTGCTTATTCTACCAAATGACACACGGCACTATGGCCTTCTGACACGATTTTCCGTTCAGGCTTGACAGCCATACATACATCCGAGGCAAAAGAACACCGCGGATGAAAAGTGCAGCCTCTTGGTGGATTGAGCGGTGATGGCACCTCGCCTTGAATCGATACCATCTGCTGCTTCTGCTCCACACTATCCGGAATCTTCAAAATCGAATTTAGCAGGACCTGCGTGTAAGGATGCGTAGGTTTCTTGAACAATTCATCCGCCGGAGCTTGCTCAACCACCTCTCCTAAATAAAGAACCGCGATATCATCACTCAAATACTCCACTACTGCCAAATTATGCGAAATAAAGATATAAGTCAGGTTAAATTCCTTCTGCAAATCCTTTAGTAGTTGAATGACTTGAACCTGAATAGATACATCCAATGCGGACACCGGTTCATCACAAATAAGCAATTTAGGATTCAGTGACAACGCTCTGGCAATCCCAACCCGCTGCAATTGTCCACCTGACAGTTCATGCGGATAAGCGTATTGGACTTCAGAAGGCAAACCGACCCGCTCAAGAAGTTCGATCACACGCTCATGCCGGCTTACTTTAGTTCCGATTTTGTGGATAGCCATTGCATCTTCAATAGCGTCTCCTACCGTCATTCTCGGACTTAGGCTCGCCTTGGGATCCTGGAAAATAATTTGCATATCCCGGCGCATCGCCCGCAGCTTCTCTTTATTTGCCTTTGAGAGCTCCACGTCCTCAAAAAATATTTTTCCTTTGTCAGATTCGAGTAGACGCAGAACCATTCGCCCTAAGGTTGATTTTCCTGAGCCACTCTCCCCAACAAGCCCCAGTGTTTTCCCCGCTTCCAGGGTAAAAGAAACATTCTCGATGGCATGCAGCTTTTTTCCTTGTACCCGAAAAGTTTTTGAGACATTCTCTACGCGCAAGAGCGGATTATTGGGCATAGGAAGCGACCTCCTCAGCATGATGGCAGGCGATCTGATGATCGGTGCTAAAATCTCGAAGCTTGGGAACCTCATTCTGACACCGCTCAGTTGTATAGAAGCAACGATCGGCAAATGGGCAGCCGGTCAATGTCTGTGTAAGTGTCTTTGCCGTCTTTGGAATAGGCATTATTTCTTTTCCCTTGTGGCCCACTTCGATAATGGAGCGTTTCAATCCAAGTGAATAGGGATGCGCCGCCTCACTTATGAACTTGTCCGTAGTGGCTTTCTCCATGATTTGGCCCCCGTACATCACGATGATTTTGTCACAAAAGTTGGTCGCAAGGCCAAAATCATGCGTTACCATCACTACGCTCATCCCATGTTTTCTGCGCAATTCCTGCAATAGTGCAAGAATCTGCATCTGCACAGTGACATCAAGCGCGGTTGTTGGCTCATCGGCAATCAATAATTGCGGTTCACATGCCAAAGCAATAGCAATCATGATACGTTGGCGCATACCCCCGGAAAATTCGTGAGGATAACTTTTAAACCGTGATTTGGGATCCGGAATCCCCATTTCATGCAAGAGCTGAATGGTTCGGTCAAAAGCTTCCTTCCGGTTTGCATATTGATGCGTCAGCATGGCTTCCATTATTTGATCCCCGATACGCATGATCGGGTTCAAGCTGGTCATCGGATCTTGAAAAACAACGCCGATGTCACGTCCACGAATATCTTCTAATTGTTTGGGACGCATTTTAAGTAAGTCCTTACCATTAAACTGAGCTGTCCCCGATGTTATTTTTCCATTTTCGCGAATGAGCCCAATTGATGACATCAATGTAACGGACTTGCCGGAGCCACTTTCACCAACAATCCCCAAGGATTCATTTTCATTGATTGAAAAACTAACGCCGTTTACGGCATAAACTTCATCTTCACTGCGGGAGAACTTCACATGAAGGTCATCAATAGAAAGTAGCGGTTCACCCATATTAATTGCCTCCTTTCGGACTGAATGCTTCCTGGAGACCGTCTGCTACAAACAGAAACGAAAGCAAGGTTATTGCAAAGATACCTGCCGGAAAATACAGCAGCCACGGAAAGCCGAGAATATTCTCACTGGCTTGAGCAATCATACTCCCAAATGAAGGGATTGGCGGCCGAAGCCCCATGCCAAAAATACTTAAGCCTGCAATCTGGATGAGATCACCGGGAATCCCGAAGGCAAGAGAGACACCCATACTGCCGATAACATTCGGCAACATATACCTTCTAGCAATATGCGCCTGAGATGCGCCTAACGCTCTTGCCGCTTCCACCATCTCCCCGTCCCGCATACTCAGGACCAGACTTCGGATCAAGCGCGCATACCCCGCCCAGCCCGGAATTCCAATCGCTAGAATCAAAGATAAATACCCACGTCCCAGCATAATGACTAATATCAAGGCGAACAAAAATCCCGGCAAGGTCATCATGAAATCCACAGCACGCATAATAATCATATCGGCAATTCCGCCGCGCAATCCGGCCCATAAGCCCAATATGATCCCGATGATGAAGCTGACCAAAGTCGCGCCAAAGGCAATAATCAAAGCGCTTCGAACACTGAACAAGATCTGGCTGAACATGTCATGCCCCACATTATCCGTGCCAAAAATATGCTGCCATGTCGGCCCTTGATTGATGGCCAAAAAATCTCCCGTGCGATAATCATACGGAGCCACCCAAGGTCCGATAATCCCCGCGATCAAAAAAAGGACAACCCAGACCAAACCAATAACGGCAAGACGATGTCTTTTAAATCGCTTCCAACCTTGATAAAACTGGGATCTCTGAAGATTCTTTTTTCTCTTCAAAGCTACATCCGATTGAGTTGCTGCAACTGTGCCAGCCAATTGCTCCCCCTCCTAGGTTCGTATAGTCTGTGCCGCTTATAATCTGACACGCGGATCAATAAAGGCATAAATAATGTCAACAAGTAAATTCATAATCATAATCATGGATCCCAGCAGAAATACAGATGTGATGGCGAGCGGATAGTCGAAACTGGTAAATGCCGTCTGCATCACCTGACCAAGCGCTGGAATGGCGAAAATTTGCTCCACCCAGATCGTGCCCATCACTGTAAAAGCAAATTGAGGTCCGATGACGGTTATCATCGCTGTCAGCGAATTTTTGACACCATGCTTAAAAATCATCGGCCAATATTTGACGCCCTTAGCTTTTGCGGTCCGCATAAAATCCGACCTCATGGTTTCGATCAGACTGCCCCGCATATATCTGGCCACAACACCGACATTTGCCGCAGATAAACAAATAATCGGCAAAATTGCTTGCCTCCAGTGACCCCATCCCGTTACAGGCAGAATCCCTTGAAACACAACACCAAATAACAAAACCATAATCACCGCGAGAACAAATGCCGGAATGGCCTGACCCGTCAATGAGATGGTGCTTACAACATAATCGATCCAAGTGTTACGTTTGAGTGCTGCAATAATGCCAAGCGGAACCCCGATAATTACCGAAAGAACAACAGAACCAAATGCCAAAAGTGTACTGATCGGCAAAGCTTGCTTCAGTTGAGTCGCAATTTGCAAAGACGGATTCTGCATCGAATTACCGAAATCGAAGGTTAATTGATGCCATATATACTTCATGATTTGCTGCCACAGCGGTAAATTTAAACCATACCGGCTTTGAAATTGGTCCATGACTTGCTGATAGAGAACAGGGTTTTGCCCTTGCAGCGGAGCCAGTGCCGTAGCCATGGTATTCGTATTCATGAAACCGCCAGGTGAATAATACATCATGGTATAGCTGACTGAAATGACCAAAATTAAAGTGATAATGATTTGTAAAATGCGCTTTGAAATAAATTTCAATATGGTCAAATTCGACCCTCCTTTACCGATTCACGGGCACCATAATTGGCGCCCGCGATTGGTAATTATTCAACCCATTTAGGATTATTCTACAGATAAAAGATGCAGCCCATAGAAGTTGCCCCATGCCCAAGGATTTGATTGCACTCCTGTAATGCCGGGTTTTACCAAGAAGTATTGCTGTTGATAATACAACGGAATAGCATAAGCTTCTTCTAGCAGGTTATTAACTACCTTAGCCGCGATAGGAGCAGCGTCTTCGACGGTCAGCGCATTTACGAATTGCGCTTGCCACATTCTCAAATCTCTTAAGGTATCGGATTGATAACCGTTATAGTATACCTGTACATCAAGTGCATTTTGATTCAACTTGCCACCTGGCGCGTTTGGTGCTACGAAGGTCCAAGCGGTTACAAAGGCGGCATGTTTTTCATCGTTATTTTTAGCATTTTTCCAAAGATCTACAATCTGTTGCCATTGTTCGGCGGCCGTTGGAAGCCCCGGTTGTTTCAGATAAGGCTGCCAATCCGCAGGCTGCTCTGCTGTCCATTTATCCAAAAAGGCGATATCCTCTTTGGCAGCTTTTTCTAATGCTGCCCAGTCGCTCCATTCCACACCGGCGTTCTTATTGTCCGGATCTCCATATTTTTTAATGGCCGGTTTATAATAAGTTTCCTTGGTCCAATCCACGAATTGTTTCGTAGCTTCTAATGGAGCATCCAGCGTTCCTATGGAATATAGTTGCTGCGTTGCACCCATGTCCAAACTTCCTGGTTCACTCCAGTTTGTTGCGCCCGACGCCAGAATAAAGCCCGGTTTTGCGTCGCCCTGAGGACCGCTGTACTGATAAGCGTTAAACTGCGCCTCATTGAGCTGAACTAGCTCTGTTTTGATACCAAGATTTTGTTGCAGTAATTGACCTAACGCCAAAGCGATTTGCTCACCCTGAGCATCTACTTGCTTGACCCCAACATACAGCGATAAGGTTGGCAGACCTTTACCGCCTTCATAACCGGCATCCTTCAATAATTGTTTGGCTGCCTCGAGATCTTCCGGAAGTCCTTGCTCCAGTTTTTCCGTTGGCCAACCTGGTGAAGCAAAGATATTGGTCGCCCCGCCCATGCCGTTCAGCACCGATTCTACGATCGGTTTACGTTGGATCGCTTTGGCGATAGCCTGGCGCACCTCTTTTTTGTCATATGGAGATTCCGTTGTCGGGTTGCTCCAGAGCAAATATTTGATCGCATAAGTCGCTGCAGTATACAACTGGGACTTTAGCTCATCCGTTTTCTTCACGTATTGTAAATCAGACGCGCTTTGGATTAGAACAACATCCGCATGGCCGGACATATAATCCTCCACCGGCACGGTTGTTGCCGGAAGAACATGGATGGTCTCTACATTGCCGTGATTAAGCTGGCCAGCTGCACCTACATAATTCGGATTGCTCACCATGACGAGTTCACCGTTTGGTGTAAAAGATTTAACCATGTAAGGGCCATTGCTCACAAAATTCCCCGGTTCAAACCACTTACCAGGGTTCGCTTCGACCGCTTTAGGATTCATAGGCATCGACCCGGAAAGAACCATATCACCCAGAATCGCGTGAGGCAGCGTGGTCGTAATTTCCAGCGTGTAATCATCAACTACTTTTAGACCAACTTCTTCTTTACTTACAGATCCGGCATGGTATGCATATCCGTTCTTCACAAAATTAAGCACGCTTAGCCAAAGTTGTGCGGTTGTGTTAGCTGGATCCAATTGATACATATAAGAAAAATAAAAATCATGGGCGGTCACAGGATCGCCGTTAGACCATTTGGCATCTTTACGGAGGGTAAATGTCCAAGTTTTTTTGTCGTCGGAGACGGTATAACCTGTCGCAATTTTCGGAACGATTTCATTATCCTGATTGTAGCCATAAAGCCCTTCGAGCAAAGTTCCTTGCCCTACCAGAATTTGTCCTTGCCATTGTGTAGGATCAAGCGTCGGGATCTTTGGATTGAAAACGGTTACCGAACTTCCCGCCTTAATTTCAAGATCAGCAGCACCTTCATTCTTAACTGCCGTTTGACCCACATCACTGGTTGCTTTTACAGAAGTATTGCTATTGCCTGCAGCATTTTTACCGTTCTCATTGGCAGTATTAGAGGAATTACTGCAAGCAGTCACAGATAACAAAGAAAATGACAGAAGTAGAGCTAAGAACGCGTTCTTTTTTTTCATCCTCAAGTGAACCCCCTCGTACATAGTCATGAATCTAAAAAATAACATTTTATTTTTTTGTTATCTATGATGTTATCCTTCACCTTCTCATGTTTTGCCCCCCCTAAATTTAAACTCAGATGTTTGTTTGTGAACTTTCGAATGTCTTCTTTTGAATTTCACTTAGAAAACTAAGAGTAATCGCTTACATTCTAAAATTTTCCACAAAGATTGTCAAGAAAAAATGTTACGTTAGTTAGCATAACTCGTTATAATTAATATAACTTATTTGTTGAATATGAACTTTTCGTTAATATTTTATTAGCTTTTTTAGTGTTATTTCGTAAATAACACTAACTTATTGACGAATTTTAGCTTATTTCTTGTAATGCTGTTATAAACGCTATAGAAGAACAAGTTCTATGAGTTCCATAGAACATAATAAAAAGAGTGTATCCCAGCAGTCATTTTATGACCTTTGGGATACACTCTGAACCATTGAGATATGGGAATCGGAATAAAATACTGCTATCGATACAAATATCAGAATAGGTGGACTCCGCCTCTACCGGAAATTATCTATACACTCATGTAGAAAGGCGTCTAGTGTGCGTGGATCTCTGCCGAGCAAACGCTTCACAGTGTCATTTGGACTTTCTGGCACCATCCTAGACATGGTTTGAATTTCCACAACGTGGTTCGCGAGCCAAGGAGGCAGATTCCCATGCTCAATAAGATTACGGAGTAGTACTTGAGGTTCCATGTTGATGTAACTTATCGGCCGATTAAGCAGGGCAGATAGTCGACTCGCGATCTGGGGATAACTGAAAATCTCCGAACCAGTAAGCGTATATATATGGCCTGATACCTTGTGGTTGGTCAGAACTTCTGCGGCAACGTCTGCAATATCGCGACAGTCAATAAAGTTACACGGTGAAACGCCCATAGAGCCGAAGAAAACATTTTGGGTTGTGATCGTTGGTGCAAAGCGCATTAAATTTTGCATGAACGCATAAGGGCGCAATACGGTATGGGTGATACCCGATTCCCTCAACGTGTTCTCAATTTCTTGATGCCAGCCCGCCACTGCCACTGGAGAGCTCTGCTCAAAAGCTGGACTGGATATTTTTACGATGTGTTTGATTCCAGATTCGGTGGCAATCTGAATGATTGAGGTTTCCAATTCGATTTGTCTTGGACTGTTGGACATGGCAAGGAAGAGCTGGCTAGCACCTGTAAACACACGTCGCAGCGATTCAGGATCGGAAGCGTCTACCCTTGCGACCTCAGTAGTCGATCGGCCTTTCTCTCCGATTTGATCACGCAACTTCTCTGGCTCTCTGCTCAGCGCCCTGACAGGTACGCCAAGATCAACCAAACGTTCCAAAAGCGCACTTCCAATCGTACCTGTTGCTCCGATAATAACTATCATTTTTATCTTCTCCTTTTGGATGAAAAATTAGTTGTGAAGGCAAGTCGCCACCGCCATGTCACTATCGTGCTCGCTATGAATCCAGACAACGGGAAATCGATCCAGACACGATTTACCCAGGCCAAGTGATTACTCGGAATCATAATTTCTACTACAACAGATGTCACCCATGCAGCGTATAGCCCAAATGAGGACCCGGCCATTGCGAATACCCCTACCACAACCAAGTGAGGTGCACCGATGACCCATCGCAAACGGCCCACTCGGCTGTGCAACAAAAGTCCAATCATCAAGGCCATCAAGGTCGATGCACCGCCAATAGTAGTCAATGCCGCTATTTGAAGCCCCCTATCTACAGTAACCAATCCCCCGATACCTGCCATAATGGCAGGAGCAGCATAGGCCATTACAACTTCACGCCATAGTACAAAAGTCTTTTTCTTGGAACCAACAGCCTTGATGCTGTAAACATCTTCTGTCTGATTCGGGTATTTCATCTGGTTCATTTAGTTGCTCCCTTCTTCTTTGAAATAGTTCAACGATTGATTTCAGTAAATTATAATTAGGCACCTAACTATATAAGAGTAAAAAAAGGCTAGCTTCACTAGCCCAATTCTACTCATTACTGATGTTTCCCTTTGGTTTCGAGCCTAATTCGCCCGTAAGTGCTGAAATGCCCTGTGTAACTCGACCCAGCAAGTCGAGAAATACGCTGCGTTCTTCGATGTTGAGCAACCCCACCATCGCTTCCAACCGAGCGAAATGCTCAGGAGCCATTTCACGGAGCTTCTTCGCTCCTTCTTCCGTTAAAACGACTGATTTCTGACGGCCATCGTCTGAGCTTAATCGCCGAGATACTAGCCCATCTCGTTCAAGAATGTCGATAAGACCAGTCACTGTAGCACGTGTAACGCCTAGATGCTCCGCTAATTGCGAAGGCAACTCTTCTCCTTCGTTATCTTCAAGATCTGCCAATAAACGATAACGCCCTGTTGATAAACCGAATCTAGAGAAATGAATCTCAGAGGCGT
Source organism: Paenibacillus sp. FSL H3-0329 (assembly GCF_037963285.1). Lineage (NCBI taxonomy): Bacteria > Bacillati > Bacillota > Bacilli > Caryophanales > Paenibacillaceae > Paenibacillus > Paenibacillus sp. FSL H3-0329. Next base: position 3,795,685 of record NZ_CP150150.1, read on the forward strand.
GTCCAAGCATGGCTCCCGCTGCCATTAGCCTAGACGCGACGAGTATAGCCTGTGCGTCTATGTCTAGGTTATAACGATCAATCTGACGCTTGGATTGTACAAGCGAGGGAATAGCCTCAATGTCGTTTATTTTTTTATTATTGTTGTTCATATATGTAGTATGGTCCCTAACTACTTTTGTGTCAACTCATTTTTTTATAACTCGTCAACCCTGGAGTTATACAGTTGGATTTGGTTGTAACTCTATATTTCTCCCAAAGCTCGATCAATCGACCTTCAAGCTCTTCAATTCAAGAGGTCCTTTGCAACAAAATCTGTTGATGCTAGCTCATACCATGTGTGACGATAATTTTCCAGAGACTGCTTACTCCATCCTGTCTCTACGAGAATTCTTTTGGCACCTACAGCTGCAGCTGCAAGCATATCTGTTGAACCTACATCACCAAAACGCGCCGTCGTATAGTGAATATTGTGCTCTTATTTTCTAAAGTAGTAGAAGTTCTGTCCGCATCATTCTACTATTCGAATTTTAACTGAAGCGAATCACAAATTGGCATATAGCCTATCTTTTGATAGATGCTATTAGATGTGGGATTTGCTAAGTCCGTATATAAGACGCACTTAATAAACCCTTTATCCAATGCAAGTTGGCTTATTTGCGCCACAATTGAAGTAGCGTAACCCTTTCCGCGCTCATATGGAGGGGTATAAACAAATGCCACGCCAATTGCCGTCTGCATTTCCCTTGTATATCCTGCCATAGATACGGGTATCCCGTTGTCCTCTAAAATATAGAGTTTCTTCGATGCTATTCGGTAGAGGTAAGGGTCTGCATCTTGCGGGATGGACATTTCTGTTTTACCATAATTCCCCGCTGCATAAAATGCTTCAGCCCAGTATGGGAAAAAGTGAATATCCTTTTCATCTAGCAATCGAACGATACCAACCTTTTGAATGTCTGGATTTACTGCAGTAAGTTCATATATACGTTGGCTCATCATTGTTTTAAAGGATATTCCCTTGCGCAAGGTATATTCTTTGGCAAAATACTCTGCCAAGGTTTTTTCGGTCATCACACCTGGAATTTCACGGTCTTTCAGCCCATCTATCAGACAGTTTATAGCTTCTGGGTTTATTATGTTGTCTGTTGCATAAAGCGTAATATTGTGTGGCGGTGTCATTATGGCGGTAAGTTGTATGCCCCTAGAATCTGAAATAGTTACCATAAGCCAATTTACAGGGTCACGCCAGTCTGTTTTGTCTTTTCCTTCATGCCCAATTATGATATTGCCAAGAGGAATCAAATTTTGTGCTTCATGACGCATCAGCATACCATAGGTATCATTGTAAAACTCATGCACATCCGTATACAACTTGAATTGCATTGCAATATCACCCTTTCATCTGCTCAACGTTTTTCCAGATTTTTCGAACTAATCGTTCTTCTTACAGTTTGTTGATTTTTCGCCTGCCAATTTAATAATTAATTAATGAAGACGCAAAAAACCCCATCCCATTAGGGACGGAGTTGCTCCGCGTTACCACCCTGATTGACGTTTATAATAAACGCCCTCTTAGCCATCGTCCAACAACGATGCTTCTTTGTAACGGTAGAATCCCGGTCCCATCTACTATAATTCGGGGGACAGCTCTGAGGTGATTTTTTGATTCGGATATCCGCTGCCTCGCACCAACCGGCAGTTCTCTGAACGGCGTTTCCAGATCTAATTGTCCTCTTCATCGCATTTGGTAATTATTAATTAAGTTTAATATAAGATAATAGGAATATTCTGTCAATAACTCAAACAACAATAGGGATCTCTAAACTTATATTGCTTCTAAAGCAGATAATCCAACTAATCATGCGACTATATGATTGCGGAGACTACACTACAGTCTGCTTATTTTCTTCATCAACACATAGCACCTGCTTAATCTGTTTCGATTAGCTTGGAGGTCAACTTCACTACTGGCCTGATATACTTCAAAAACCGCTCCGGATCGTGATACACGTAATTGATTCTCCCAGGGGAAGTATCAAAGCAGTAACCAGTGTCTGCAAAATTAAAAGCTGCCATTGCCCTTTCCATCTTTTCCTCTACACTACGATTTTCCTGTTCATAATTGAATGGCCCATGTTCAAAAACAATATACTCGGCTTCGAGAACATCAATCATAAGCATTTGTGGAGGTACTTCACCTTTATAATCAAGAGGAAGACGTACACCAAAACACTCTGTACGTGGAATACCCCAATCGCAGAGTCTGCCATCCGGGTCATTAATGTAAGCCATAATCTGACCGCTGCCACCGTTAGATTCACTCCCACCATCGTCATCCAATTTGCCCTTGATACTATCGAGTAAGCCGCAAATAGTTTCGCAGTCCTGTCCTGTAATAAGGCTTTGCTTTTGCCAAAAATCCCAATACCCATTACTCTCATAGTTTTTAATGTGCAAAAATTTGTGAGTGGGGATGGTTACAAAATAAATGTTAAGATCATCTGTAGATTTCATCATACCAATCTCTCCAAATCCGAAAAAGTAGCGGTCGAAAGAGTTTATTTTTGTACGAAGGGCGACAGGCATAGGCTTTTTCCGGTATTCACTTGGAGTTACACCATATGTTCCCTTGAAAGCCCTGGTAAAAGCTTCATGTGATGAAAAACCATAATCAAAAGCAATATCCAAAATGCTCTTTTCACTATCCCGAACCTCTTTTAGTGCGAAGGCTAATTTTCTATGCCGTAGATAATCCCTAAATTGCATTCCCGATATTTCCTTAAATTTTCTCGTAGTATGAAATTCGGAATAACCTAACTTGTGAGAAAGAAATCGTAGCGTTATTGCTTCACTGTTACGATTCTTAATACACTCGTCAATTTCATTAACGATTATTTGGATTTGCTTGTGCCACTCGTACAATTGGTCTGTTCACCTCGTTTCAACCACTCTATAGTCATTGTAGAGTAATGGAATTTGCATTGCTTGATTCTACTTGCGGAAAAGAGAGGAGAGGATATATTTGTACCTTAAATCGCCTTGGAAAATATCAACGTTATCATTCAATGACAAATCAAACGTTTTGGTCCTACTATTTCGGAATCTCATCAGATTTCCTCTTTGCACTTAGTGGTCGGTGTATAACCCTATCGTTCTGTCAAAGTATTTCCGCAAGCAGCTTAAGCGTGTCATGCATTCGCAGGATGGACAAGAAGCACGGAGTACCGGGAGGCATTAAATAAAAGGGCTCGGACCCGTTGAGACATGGGAGTGAAAATCACATGCCCTTACAGTTGTTCCAAGCCACCGCCTCCTCAATTTCCTTCTTATCTCACATTTAGCTAAAGGTAAAATCCTACGAATTCATGAGCCTGCGTGAGTAAACTAGATCATATCGGAGAAGTTCAATGCCCATCTCATTCCGGGTAATGGTGATGATTAGGCCCTGTTAGAGTCTCGCGAACGTGATGTAATCGACTTGGACAGGCTCTGCCAATTCGATCCGCAGTGCCCGGTTGATTTGTCCCCGGTGATATTGCCCATGTAAAATGACCTGCGACAGGATGTCACGGACGGACGTTCGGAACGGGACTCCGTTCTGGTTCGCGTAGTCGATCATCACGTCCAAATCAAATTCCTCCAGCCCTTCGATATACACACGATATTGCTCGGCGTTTTCTTCGAACATCGTTCGGATCGCCGTCAGGTCTTCCGCTTCCTCCCATAACGAATATTGCGCACTGCCCTTGCCCTGCAATCGGGACAGCCAGACTCGTTCCGCAACCGCGACATGCCGAACCAGCTTCAGAAGGTCATTGTTCTTCATCTCACTCTCCTCGAGCGCTTCCAAGATTCGTGCGTCCGCCCAGTACAGGTGGTCCATCATGCGCTTGATCGTCTTCATTTCCGTTTCCCCCTCTTCGTCTCATCGATTACTTGAACCTACTGTTTCCCGCATTGGTCATTTATTTCTCTAATCGTCATAATCTTCAGCAGTCCAAGGTTCTTTTTTTATCGCGCTCATTGGAATCAGGAGACGTGTATCGCCTTTTGGTTAGAATCAGAAAATATAAAAGATGAGACCTTTGCCCTCGGCTACAGTTTGGCTGTAGAAGCGCCGGATATCGTTAAAATGCTGTAGCAGGTAGGCAAAGAACGCATCCTTATCCTCGTCTGAAACAATATCAGGTTCAAGAGGATATACTTCTTCCTTGACCATGGCCGGGAAATCATACCGCAAGCGGAGCTGCGCTTCATCCAGCTCAGAAATAGCCTGAAGCGCTTCTGCAACTTGCTCAGCGCGTAAGGAAAACGCCCCGAATGAGCCAAAATCGATGCCTTTGTCTGACGTCAGCGGAACAACATAGCCAAGAGGGGCATCTCCATCGGAAATAGCTCCACAAAGCAAGTAGTGAATCGCCTCCCAGGATCTATCAATGTCCAGTCCGGGATAATCATCTATTTTCAAGCTCTTCAATGCAATGTCGCCTGCAATAATTTGCTGCACTAGGTTGTCATCCATTGCGAAGTAATATCCACGCATTCCCATGATGTCATCCTTCCTTCCATTCTAGTAGTGACTATACTGCCCTATCAAAATGTAACCTTTGAATTTATCCCGTAGGATAAAAAAAGAGTGAAGATCAGCCCCCTACGTAATCATAATATCTTGTGCGCACAAGTTACTACATCCCGTTTAAGATAGGTATGTCCTACACTCTTTACTAATGAATTTTATGTGTAAAAGATATGGTCACCCACAGCTGTCACCGAAACCAAATCCCCTATACGGCGAGTCTGACTAATAGTCATGACTATGGACCCTGCTGACGCTATTGGCGAATTTATAGCCGTTGGAGCAAGTTTGCGGACTCCAGTGCTGTATTCTCCCGCAAGCGGTGCATCTATAGCCCTTTACGCCCATAACGACTATGGGGTCCGATAGCAGTCCAAAAAGGATGTATTCCCGCGCTTAAGATCAACTGTGTCCGATAGCGGCTTTGTACGTGCAAATTCGCTGTAATCATCCATGATCCATTCAAGCTTCCAGTTAGACTATGACTCCACTGTTAATTGACCCGTATCCATATTATTGAGCACAAGTTTGCCTTCCAGCGGGGTGCCGTCTTCGCTCGTAAGCTTCAGCTTTCCCGTACGGCCTTTTTCTATCAATGCCTTTACTTGTGTATCTGTAAGGGTACGTCCGTGGTTTTCTTTCCAGATCACGAACTTGCAGCCTTCTTTGTAATGAGAGCAGCCGTAGCCTTTTTTACCCATAAAAATCATCCCGCCACAGCCAGGACGCGGGCAGTTTCCGATAATTTTCGGACCGGAATTTGCTGATTCCTCTTCATTAGCTGGTTTACGTTTTCTTGGCGCGGCAGGTTTATCGCTGGTTTTACGAGATGTACCTCCACCACTCCGACCTTTAGCCCCTGTATTCACAGAAGGAGTTTCCCCTTCAAAAGAAGTTTTGGACGCCCGAGACTGCACACGAACCTTGTCCACGATCATGCAGGCGAATCTTTTTACATTCTCCATAAATTGTCCGTCCGACGCCGTTCCTCTGGATATCTCGTTCAAGCGACGTTCCCACTGGCCGGTCATTTCAGGTGAAGTCAACAGCTCGATGCCCGCTCCACGTATCAGTTCAATAGCCGTTCGTCCTTTTTGCGTGATGGCGATTTTTTTACCTTGCATTTCAATGTATCCGACATTCTTAAGCCGTTCAATGGTTGCAGCACGTGTGGCTGGAGTGCCTAACCCTGAATCCTTCATAGCATCCCGAAGCTCTTCGTCCTCAATCTGTTTTCCGGCACTTTCCATCGCTCTAAGCAGCGTGCCTTCTGTATAGTGTTTTGGCGGCTGTGTATCCTTCTCTTTAACAATCGCATCACTACAGATCACTTCATCTGCCGGAGCAATTGTGAACGGTTCATTCACTTCAATCTCTTCGTCTTCCTCATCATCCTTGTTTTTTCCCTTGGACGACTTCGCTTTATCTTTCTTCTGGTCCGCGTAAATGACCTTCCAGCCGAGACTTAATAATTCCTTAACAGTAGTTTTGAACTTTTCGTCCTCTACATCAGTCATAACCGTATGCACTTTATATTCCGCAGCCGGATAGAACTGTGATAAAAAGCGCCGCACAATCAAATCATACAGCTTTCCCTCATCCGCACTAAGCCCTGTTGCTTTTCTATATGTAGGCAAAATCGCATGGTGATCCTCGACCTTCGAGGGATTGCAGATAAATTTATTTCCTTTATAAACGAGATTACGATTCGCGCCTTTCACCCATTCATCATAAGCCGTCCCTTGGAGCGCAGATAAAGTCTTATGCATCTCCGGAATATTCTGTTCTGTAACATAGTTAGAATTTGTCCGCGGATAGGAAATCACCTTATGCTTTTCATATAACGCTTGTGCGATATCGAGTGTTTTTTTAGCGGAAAAAGCGTACTTCCCATTCGCCTCCCGCTGCAACAGCGTCAAATCATACAGTTTATTCGGATACTCTTTCGTTTCCTTAACCTCATAAGAGTCAATTCGTCCCGGTTTTCCTTTGACCTTGGCAGCCAGCGCCTCCGCCTTCTCACCATCGGTCAGCCGGTCACCCTGCCACATGCCTTTATAAGTCATTTCATTTTGTGTAAAATGGCCCTCTACCTCAAAAAACTTAAGGGATGAGAACGCCTCAATCGTCTTCTGGCGATCATAAATAAGTGCAAGTACTGGAGTTTGAACTCTCCCCACCGACAGCAGCACATTATGTTTCGTAGTAAATGCACGTGATCCGTTCATACCGATTAGCCAATCGGCTTCACTGCGCGCTTTTGCCGCTTTTGTTAGATTCTCGTACTCCGCCCCATCCTTTAGCTCTTGAAATCCTTTGCGGATTGTCTCTGGTGTCAAATCGGAAATCCACAGCCGTTTCACAGGATGTTCAAGCTTCAAATGCCGCTGAATGAGCGAAAATATATGCTGGCCTTCCCGCCCGGCGTCACAAGAATTTACTAGCAGATCGCTTCGTTTAGCCAGCTCTCCGATTACCTTCAGCTGATCAATGGTCCGTGCATTAGGAACCAGCTTGAATTGGTCCGGAATAATGGGAAGATCATTAATATTCCATTTTTTGTATTTTACATCATATGCATCCGGCTCAGCCAATCCGATTAGATGCCCTATTGCCCATGTAATAATGTACTGCTCCCCTTCAAGATAGGAACGGTAATTTTTAGCCTTTGGTTCTATTGCGGCGGCGATATTCCGCCCCATGTCCGGTTTCTCCGCAATAATAAGTGTCTTCAAAAACATTCGCTCCTTACCTTCTCGTTCTTAAGTCCAAAATAGGTCCAGTACTCTATTATAACATTAACCTCGGTTTTTTTTAATCGACCGGACTTTTCATAGTCTTTCGTTTGATTTAAAATAAGTTGGTATAAGCGTATTCATGTATCGGAGGGAAACAAACCTTGTATGAGAATCACAGATTTACAGAACCTTTTTCTGATCGAAGCCTCTCTGCCCTGAAGGCGGATTGTGAGCAGTGCTTCGGCTTATGTTGTGCCGCATTACCTTTTGCTGCTTCCGTAGATTTCGCTAGAGACAAAGACGCTGGACAGCCGTGTCACAATCTACAGTCGGACTTTCGCTGTGGTGTACATACAGAGCTAAGAGAATTAGGCTACCGTGGTTGTACGGTCTATGACTGTTTTGGAGCTGGGCAAAAGATTTCTCAAGTCACTTATGCTGGAGAAGACTGGAGGAAAAAGCCGAAAACTGCGAAGCAGATGTTCGAGGTATTTCCGATTATGTGGCATTTGCACGAGCTGCTTTGGTATTTACATGAATCTTTGAACCTAGAAATAACCCGTACAATCCATACTGAGCTGCAAACAGCTCTCGATGAAACAGAACAGCTCACCTTACTCAATCCTGAAGCTCTTATAAAGGTGGATGTTTCCGCTCATCGAGCAAAAATCAATATGTTACTGTTGCAGGTCAGTGAAATTGTAAGAACTGACGCTCGTCGTAAACTAAAAAAATCCACGAAGAATTTCAGTCGAGGTGCCGACCTTATGGGAGCAAAGCTCAAAGGAGCTGATCTTAGAGGTGCCAACTTGAGAGGAGCCTATTTAATAGCCGCAGACCTTAGGGATGCTGATCTCAGAGGTGCAGACCTTATTGGAGCAGACTTTCGCGATACTGACCTCAGAGGTGCTAATTTAGCAGAAGCTCTCTTTCTCACCCAGGCACAGATCAATGCGGCAAAAGGCAATACTCTCACGAAATTACCAGCAGCACTCTTGTGCCCTGATCATTGGCACTCTCATTAGATTAAAAAGATCATTTATATCAGCGGTGAATAGAATTTTTTGATCCGAGACACAGCTTCCATAATTTCTAAGACTTCTTTCTCCGCTGTGTTTCGTTCCAGATACTCTACTCTTCCCTGAGATGCTTCCTTGCCCACAACTATTGATAAAGGTATCCCGATCAAGCTTGAATCTTTAAATTTCACGCCAGCGCGTTCATCCCTATCATCGATCAGCGTCTCAATGCCAAGCTTGGTTAGTTGATCATAGAGACCTTCTGCAACCGTCCGCTGCTCACTATCCTTGACGGCCATTATCAAGATATGAACCTGATAAGGTGCCAATGCTGCTGGCCACATTAATCCATCCTCATCATGATGCTGTTCAGCAATAGCGGATAAAAGCCGTGAGATACCAATTCCGTAACAGCCCATAATCATAGGTTGACTTTTGCCTGAAGAATCTAAGTAAGAAGCGCCTAGCTTTTCACTGTATTTAGTACCTAATTTGAAAACATGACCCACTTCAATCCCTTGATGAAAATGCAGAATACCCTCCAAACAATGCGGACAAACTTCACCTTCTGCTACATTCCGTAGATCCCCCACATGCTCAAGCGCAAAATCTCTACCTGGAACTACGTTACGGAAGTGATAATCTTTTTCTCCCGCCCCTGTAATCCCTTGGGTCATATCTGCTACTGCTGCATCTACTAGGACAGTCAGCGTTAAACCCACAGGTCCTACAAATCCACTCTCTACACCGGCTAAGGATTTCACTGCCTCATAGTCAGCAAGCTTAATCTCATTCATTCCTAAATATTTACTTACCTTAATTTCATTGACTTCATGATCTCCCCGGACCAGAACAGCAAAAATCTGTCCGTCACCTTCATAGATTAATGTTTTAATAATCTGCTCTGGCCGGATATCCAGCTCCTGCTCTAGTTGCTCAATTGTGCGCAAATCAGGAGTGAGGAACTTCTCTATCTCCGGTACTTGCATGACAACTTCATTTTTTGCAGGCCGCACGGACTCTGCCTGTTCCAGATTGGCCGCATAATCACAAACGGAGCATGCAGCAATCGTATCCTCCCCAATCTCAGCCAGCGCCATAAATTCATGACTGCCGCCCTCGCCTCCAATCGCACCGGAATCCGCATGGACAGCACGGAATTTCAATCCAGATCGCTCAAATATCCGGTGATAAGCCTCGAACATTTGGATATATGATTTATCGAGACCTTCCATGTTTGTATCAAAAGAGTAAGCATCCTTCATCAAAAACTCTCTGCCTCTCAGCAGTCCAAAACGTGGTCGGCGTTCATCACGGAACTTGGTCTGAATCTGATATACGGTAATAGGAAGTTTACGATAAGAGCTGATCTCATTCCGTACGAGTGTGGTTACTACTTCCTCATGTGTAGGACCTAGTATGAATTCCCGCTCATGACGATCCCGAAGCGTCATCAACTCCTTACCGTATACCTCATATCGGCCTGATTCTTTCCAGAGCTCCGCAGGCTGCATAGATGGCATCAATACCTCCTGAGCCCCAGAGAAATCCATCTCATTCCGCACAATCGCTTCTATTTTCCGTAAAACACGTCTTCCAAGCGGTAAATAAGTGTACACACCCGCTGCTAATTGGCGAATATATCCCGCACGCAGCAGTAGCTGATGACTGCTTGTCTCCGCCTCTGAAGGTGCCTCACGCAGAGTTGTTAATAAAAGATTACTTTGACGCATATTTGTACCCTCCCTAAAAAATGAACGCTCTAAACGCAAAAAGACACATTCGTCAGGGACGAATGTGTCGTGATACCACCCTTATTTAACCGCCAGCCCATACATAGTCTACATGGCGATCCTCGATCGAATAACGGCCGATTCCGGCAGCGGTTGTACGCTGCAGCTACCCAGGCAGGATACCATCCACACGTATTTGAGGAACCTTTCAGCCGGTGAGTTCCCTCTCTGTTCTAACGCTTCTTGGACCGTAAGTCCTTGGTCAATGCTTTTGTCATTTAAATATTGTATTAAATCTATATGAAAATAATATTTCCGTCAAGCGTCGGCTCCAAAAAAAAGCCGCTTCTCCAGCAGGTAAACTGCTTTTGAAACGGCTTCTTAAATTAAAGCCTAGACAAGAACGCTTGAGCCCATCAGATATTTATCCACTTCACGTGCAGCTTCGCGACCTTCGTTGATGGCCCAGACCACCAAACTTTGACCACGACGCATATCCCCAGCAGCAAACACCTTATCCACGTTCGTGTTGAACTTGCCGTAACGTGCTTTCACATTGGTACGACGATCGGTCTCCAGTTTAAGCTCCTCAACAATATCTTGCTCTGGTCCATCGAAACCAATAGCGATAAGAGCGAGTTGAGCAGGATATACAGCTTCTGTTCCAGGAACGGGCTGATAGATTTTACGACCTGTCTCATCCACGATCCGGCGGATCTGCACGGTATGAAGCTCCTTCAAGTTCCCCTCTTCATCCCCAACAAATTTAGTGGTCATGATTGAGAATTCACGCGGATCATCACCAAAAATAGCTTTCGCCTCTTCTTGCGCATAATCCAAGCTGTACACATTCGGAAATTGCGGCCAAGGATTAGCAATCGGATCCCGTTGCAGAGGCGCTTTTTCATGTGTACCAAATTGAGTGATACTGCCGCAGCCATGACGAAGTGCTGTGGCAACACAGTCAGAACCTGTATCCCCTCCACCCAAGACGATTACATCTTTACCTTCAGCGGATACATAGTTACCATCCTCCAGATTCGAATTCAAGTAACTCTTGATCGTTCCATTTAAATAATCCATGGCATACATAACGCCCTTAAGCTCACTGCCTTCAATGTTGAAACGGCGTGCTTTAGTAGCTCCACCACACAGAACAACCGCATCATATTCATCAACAAGCTGCTGAGCCGGAATGTCTTTACCGATCTCAGTGTTCACCACGAAGTTAATTCCTTCAGCAGCCAGCAAATCTACACGACGTTGTACAACTTTTTTATCAAGCTTCATAGTAGGTATTCCATATGTCAGCAGTCCGCCAATGCGGTCACTGCGCTCAAATACAGTTACAGTGTGTCCAGCCTTGTTAAGCTGTGCTGCCGCGGCAAGTCCAGCAGGTCCAGAGCCTACAATTGCAATTTTTTTGCCAGTCCGTTTCTCAGGAGGATTAGGTACAACCCAGCCCTCTTCAAAACCCTTATCAACGATCGCAAGTTCAATTGTTTTGATGGTTACCGGCTGTCCGATCAGACCCACTGTGCAAGAGCCTTCACATGGGGCGGGACAAATACTGCCTGTGAATTCAGGAAAGTTGTTTGTCTTATGCAGACGTTCCAGTGCTTCTTTCCAGAGTCCACGATACACCAAGTTATTCCACTCCGGAATTAAATTGTGTACTGGACAACCTGAGGTCCCGCCAGCCATATCAATACCTGTATGGCAATAGGGGGTTCCGCAATCCATACAGCGTGCGCCCTGTGTCCGAAGCTCGTCCTCGGATAAATGATGGTGGAATTCTTCCCAGTCCTTTACCCGCTGCTCAGGATCCCGATCACCTGGGAGCTGCCGTTTATACTCCATAAAACCTGTAGGTGTAGACATGTTTACGTTTCCCCCATCCGTTCTCTTCGTGTTGAAGTATAGTACATTGTAGCATATTGCGGCTTCGTATGGTTGTCAGCAACGCAATGAAGTACCTGCACATTCTATTCTATACCTATACATAATCATTTCTAATTTTAATTATAGTAACATTCATCACTTTTGCACAGTAATGGATAAATCTACTGATTATTTGTACTATTTCACATGTTATGTCAGAGAAAACGTTTTATTGCTATTCCGTACGTTCATAAACAAGGAAACGGTAATCATACGGATTCTTCTCATCACGAATTCCCTTGATATTGGAGACCTCTTTCCACATCCTCCAGTCAATCTCAGGAAACCGGGTATCTCCTTCAAAATCCTGATCGATCTGCGTCAACATTAGCTTGTCAGCATACGGCAGCATCAAGCGATAAATTTCTGCACCACCGATCACCATCAGCTCATCTTCTTTTCTACCCTCGCTGAGAGCCTCTTCAAGCGTGTGTAGAACCACTGCACCTTCAGCTGAATAATCAGTATCCCTAGTTAGAATTAGGCTCGTTCTGCCCTTCAAGGGCTTGCCTCCGAGCGAATCCCATGTTTTGCGGCCCATTAGCATTCTTTTGCCCAATGTTTCTGCTTTGAAATAAGCAAAATCCAGCGGTAAATGCCAAGGCATATCGTTATCTTTTCCTATGACATGATTGGCACCCATTGCCCATATTAAGCTAATACTCATGAAGTTCCCTCCTTCCTTCATACTAAATTAAAAAACTACGCTGCCAGAAATTATATTTGCGAATCTTAATTTATAACAATTACGTTATACTGCGATCGGCGCTTTTATCGAAGGATGCGGATTGTACCCCTCAATGACCAGATCTTCCAGTTCAATATCAAAAATTGATTTCTTCTGTGAATTAATAACCAGGGTAGGCAATGCTCTTAATTCTCTTGATAATTGCTCTTTCACTTGCTCAACATGGTTTGAATAGATATGCGCATCACTAATGCTGTATACAAACTCACCTACTTCTAGACCACATTCATATGCAATTAAATGCGTAAGTAATGAGTAAGATGGAATATTGAAGTTTGCCCCGAGAAAGGAGTCAGCACTGCGTTGCAGCAAGTGGCAGCTTAGTTTACCATTTGCAACATAGAACTGGAACATAACGTGGCAGGGCGGTAACGCAGCTTTACTTCCTTTTGTTCCGGCATTTATAACATCTTCCGGGTTCCATGCGCTCACGATTAAACGCCGAGAATCAGGATTTGTTTTGATCTGATGAATAACGTCTTGTAATTGGTCAATTGATTCACCAGTAGAAGATGTCCAATTCCGCCATTGCTTACCGTAAACATTCCCTAGCTCACCATATTTCGCAGCAAACTCATCACCTTCTAAGACACGATCACAGAATGATTTCATCTCTACTTGATACACTTGATTAAAATCTTCATCAACTAAACAACGATTCCCGAAGTCTGTCATATCTGGGCCAACATATTCGTCTGATTCAACCCATCTTTTAAAAGCCCATTCATCCCAAATATGATTATTATTTTTCAATAAATAACGAATGTTGGTATCGCCTTTAATAAACCACAATAACTCACTTGCAATTAAGCGAAACGGTGTACGTTTTGTTGTAAACAGCGGGAACCCTTTTGATAAATCAAATCGCATTTGATAACCAAAAACACTAATTGTACCAGTTCCTGTACGATCTTCTTTTTTTACACCATGATCTAAAATATATCGTAAAAAATTCAAATAGGTTTGTTCTAACTCATTCGTCAATGTACTGCACCTCCGTAATATTACACCTCATATATTATATCTGAAAAATCCGAATTTTGTAGAAGGTAAGATAATTTTTAAATATATTTAATAATCGGGTTACATATTCAATTATAAAGGATTGGTTCAGCAAGTGTATCTCTACTCCGCTACCCTAAGCTCCACTCTGGCCCCATAAGCACGAACGTTTGCTTGTCCACCCACAGGAAAGGTAATCATCGGCGATGTATGTCCAAAGTCCACGTCTGCGATCACAGGAATATCAGATAATTCTTCTTTCGAGCGGATAATTGTAGTTAGCAGCTTCTTTGACATACGCGATTCTTTTTGGAATCTGCCGATCACCAACCCTTTGACCTCTTCAAACTCAGGCTGATGAATTAGGGATTGCAGATCTCGATCAAAGGTTGCAGGTGCTGACTCATAATCATCCTCGATGAACAAAATAGAATTCTTTAAACTAGGCATATACTCTGTTCCCTGCAAAAGATTTAAAGTGCATAAATTGCCACCAATAATCGTTCCTTTCGCTTCCCCATCATTGATAATGAATGGACCTTCATTTTTAATAAATATCCGGTTTTCCTGATCCAGATACCACTCATCATCACTCCAATGCTTGGAAGGCTGCACGAGAATTTCTTTATTGTCCATCATCAGCCTGCGGAAATATTCGATGGTATATTCATTATCGTGGAGCATCGCAAATGTGGAAAAATGCGGCCCGGAGTATGTAACTAATCCTGTTTGAGCATAAATCGCATTACTTAGTGCAGTAATATCCGAATAACCACATAAACGCTTTGGATTCCCCGCAATGATTGAATAATCTATATAACGCAGCAGCTGGTTACTATTGAAGCCTCCAATGGTCGTTAATATTCCTTTCACTTTGGGGTCTAAAAAGGCTTCGTGCAAATCCTCAATTCTCGAATCAATAGAAGAGGAAACAAAATCATCCGTCTCAAAAGAATTTGTTGAAATGGATATCCGAAAACCTAACCGTTCAAGCTGCTCTTTGGCAATTTTTCTTTGCTGAGCATCGATTAATGACAAACTTCTGGAAGGAGAGATAATCCGCAGCTCATCTCCAGGCTTTAATTTATCAGCTCTCATCATTGAACCTCCCTATATTCATGAATTACAGATTAGGTAATTACTCTTCCTTCCAGTATATCTCTTTTCAAAAAAGTGGAAAACACAAAAAAAGGCGGAACGCATTTGCGTCCGCCTTTCTGTTGCCTGCTAGAGCAATTTTGGAGAAAAATTATTTCATTACATGAATTGGGTGACCTTCAACCAATTCAGCAGCTTCCATGACGATTTCGCCAAGGGTTGGATGCGCGTGAATAGTCAAGGCGATATCTTCAAGCGTTGCGCCCATTTCGATTGCCAAACCAAGTTCAGCGATCAAATTGGATGCTTCGATACCAACGATTTGAGCTCCCAGTACCAAATTGTTCTCGGAGTTAGCAACAATTTTGATGAAGCCCTCTGGGCTGTTCAAAGATACTGCGCGACCATTTCCTGCGAATGGGAATTTGCCGCTTTTCACTTTGTAGCCTTTGTCTTTTGCTTCTTTCTCAGTCAAACCAACGCTTGAGCACTCAGGATCTGTAAATACAACAGCTGGGATGACTTTGTAGTCAACAACAGATGTAAGTCCTGCGATTGCTTCTGCAGCGATTTTACCTTCGTAAGAAGCCTTGTGAGCCAAAGCAAGACCTGGAACAACGTCGCCGATAGCGAAGATGGTAGGAATGCTTGTGCGTCCTTGGTGATCAACTTTGATCAATCCGCGCTCGTCGAGCTCAAGACCGATCAGGTCCAGACCAAGTTCACCGTCAGTGTTAGGACGACGACCTACAGTAACAAGCAAGTAATCTGCTGTAACTTCTTTGGACTCGCCACCAACAGAGTATTTCACGGTTACTTCTTTGTCGTTCTGAACAGCACTTTCAGCTTTAGCGTTAGTTACGATTTCGATGCCAGTTTTAGCCATGTTTTTCGCAACAAGACGAGTCATATCTTTATCGAAGCCTGGAAGTACAGTATCCAAACCTTCGATGATTGTTACTTTAGTGCCAAATTTAGAGTACATTTGACCAAGCTCGGCACCGATGTATCCACCACCGATTACGATCATGCTCTTCGGAATTTCTGGAAGTTCCAGAGCTTCAGTCGAAGACAGAATACGTCCGCCGAATGGGAAAGGTTTAAGTTCAATTGGACGGGAACCTGTAGCAATGATGCAGTGTTTGAAGCGGTAACGTGGAGATTCATGATCATTGAACACACGTGCTTCTGTGTCGCTGATAAACATGCACTCGCCGTTAAATACTTCAATTTTGTTGCCCTTCATCAAGCTAGTCACACCGCTAGTCATTTTTTTAACTACGCTGTTCTTGAATTCTTGAGTTTTGGCAAAATCCACTTTAACATTCTCAGCTGTAACGCCGAAAACTTCACCATGCTGTGCAGATTCAAATTGATGTGCAGCAGCGATCAAGGCTTTAGAAGGAATACATCCACGGTTCAAACATACACCGCCGAGTTCCGATTTATCCACGATGAGGACTTTTTGGCCGAGCTGGGCGGCACGAATTGCCGCCACATACCCACCAGGACCTGCACCAATGACCAATGTATCAATATCTAGTGAAGCGTCTCCTACTACCATAATTATACCTCCATAACCAGCAGCTCAGGATTATTGAGCAGCGATTTAATGTAGTTCATAAAGTTTTGAGCAGTCGCACCATCGATAATACGGTGGTCAAAGCTGAGTGACAACGCCATTACTGGAGCAACTACGATTTCACCATTTTTCACAACTGCTTTTTCACTGATACGGCCAGTTCCGAGGATAGCCACTTCAGGGAAGTTGATGATTGGAGTAAAGAACATACCGCCAGCAGAACCGATGTTACTGATGGAGATCGTGCTGCCCTTCATTTCGTTAGCAGACAATTTACCGTCACGGCCACGAACAGCCAAGTCAGTGATGCTGCTAGCGATCATCCAAATGCTCTTACGGTCAGCGTCTTTGATAACTGGAACGATCAAACCGTTTGGTGTATCAGTAGCGATACCGATATTGTAGTATTTCTTGTAGACAATTTCGCCTGCTTCTTCATCAATCATAGCATTAAGTGCTGGGAATTGACGGGAAGCTGCAACAAGAGCCTTAACGATGAATGGAAGGTAAGTAACCTTAACGCCTTTTTTCTCAGCAATAGGTTTCATACGCGTACGGAATGCTACCAGTTCAGTAACATCTACTTCATCCATGATGGTTACGTGCGGAGCAGTGTAAGCCGATTTAACCATTGCGTTGGAGATCGCCTTACGAATACCCTTGAATGGTACACGTTCTTCTTCAAGACTAACGTTACCGCTAGCTGCTGCAGGTGCTGCTTTAGCTTCGGTCTTAGCAGCCTTAGGAGCTTCAGACGCCGCTGCTGCTGCAGGAGCCGCAGGTGTAGAACCACCTTTCAAGAAGGCTTCTACGTCTTCACGAGTGATTTTGCCACCTTTTCCAGTTCCGTTCACTTTGGAAATATCCACTTTTTGCTCACGAGCAAATTTGCGAACGCTTGGTGTAGCCAATACATCGCGGTCAGGAGCTGGTGTTACACCTGCAGATCCGCCTTCTTTAGCATCAGCAGGGCTTGTTGCTGCAGGGGAAGAAGTAGTGTTTGCACTTCCTTTTGCTGCATCAGCTTCAGCAGATGCATGACCTTCTTGTTCAGGAACGTCGCCTTCAGCAGCGATAATAGCAACAACTTCGCCTACGCGGCAAACTTGGCCATCTTTAGTCAGAACTTCCAATACAGTACCATTCACTGGACATGGAACCTCAACTACCGCCTTGTCATTTTGAACTTCCATGATGATGTCATCATCAGTTACCTTGTCACCGGCTTTGATATGCATTTTGATGATTTCACCTTCATGCAGACCTTCACCCAGCTCAGGGAAGCGATATTCAAAATTCGATGCTTTGTTAGATGCTGGAGCAGCTGGTGCAGCTGGCGCTTGAGCAGCAGGAGCTTCAGTAGCAGCACCCTCTTGATCAGGCACGTCACCTTCTGCTTCGATAATAGCCACCACTTCACCGACACGGCATACTTGACCGTCTTTAGTCAGAACTTCCAATACAGTACCGTTTACTGGGCAAGGCACCTCAACTACCGCCTTGTCATTTTGAACTTCCATTACGATATCATCATCCGTTACCTTGTCACCGGCTTTGATATGCATTTTGATGATTTCACCTTCATGCAGACCTTCACCTAGTTCAGGAAATCGGTATTCAAACTTTGCCACTTTGAAAACCTCCTCGTGAAATTGGGACTAACCTTATGATTTAAACTTTATAAGATGAAACAACGTTGTCATCCATATGGATGACAACTGTTTCTCGTAAAAATATTTAGAATTCCAAAACTTTCTTCACGCCTGCAATAATACGCGCAGGGTTTGGAAGCCATGTATCTTCAATTTGTGCAAATGGATATACAGTGTCAGGACCTGCGATACGAAGCACAGGAGCTTCTAAGTGCAGTAGAGCTTTTTCATTGATTTGTGCGATAACTTCAGCAGCTACACCCGCACTCTTTTGTGCTTCTTGCACCACGATAGCACGGTTAGTCTTCTTCACAGACGCTACAATAGTGTCGATGTCGATCGGACTTACAGTACGAAGGTCGATAATTTCAACATTAACGCCTTCTTTTTCGAGTTGCTCGGCTGCTTTGGTAGCTGTATGTACCATCAGCCCGTAAGTAATGATCGAAACGTCAGAACCTTCACGTACTACGTTCGCTTTACCAAGTTCAACTGTATATTCACCTTCTGGCACTTCAGCACGGAATGCATGATAAAGGTTCAAGTGCTCCATGAAGAATACAGGGTCATTGTCGCGGATAGACGCGATTAAAAGTCCCTTAGCATCATATGGGTTTGAAGGAATTACAACTTTAATCCCTGGGCTTTGTGCAATCAAACCTTCGAGTGAGTCAGTATGAAGCTCAGCAGCCTTAACTCCGCCACCAAAAGGAGTACGGAATACTACTGGAGCATTATATTTACCGCCAGAACGCCAGCGCAGACGTGCCGCTTGAACAACGATCTGATCCAGAGCTTCAAAGATAAAACCTACGAATTGAATTTCTGCAATTGGGCGGAAGCCTTGTACACCAAGACCAAATGCCAGACCGCCGATAGCGGACTCAGCTAGTGGTGTATCAAAAATACGATCTTCGCCAAATTCCTTTTGCAGACCTTCTGTTACACGGAAAACGCCACCTACATTACCAACATCCTCTCCGAAGATAAGAACGTTAGGGTCACGATTCAGTTCAACGCGCATCGCGTCGCGGATCGCTTCTTTCATATTCATTTGTGCCATTGCCTGATATCCCCCTTATTCAAAATCGGCTTTTTGCTCTTCCAGATGTTTAGGTGTTACTTCGAACATGCTGTCGATCAAGCCAGGTATTGTCATTTTTTCGGTTTGTTCAGCTTTTTTGATCTGCTCGTTAACAGTAGCTTTCGCTTCATCTTTCACGCGCAGTGTATCTTCTTCAGTCCAAAGACCTTTCTTCTCCAAATACTTGGCAAGACGGGCGATTGGATCCTTTTCACTCCACTGTCCTTCTTCTTCTTTCGAACGATATTTACTTGCATCGTCAGAAAGGGAGTGTGGACGGAAACGGTAAGTTACAGCTTCGATCAATGTAGCACCTTCGCCGTTGCGTGCACGTTCAGCAGCATCGCGTACAGCACTGATTACTGCAAAGATGTCCATACCGTCAACCTTAATCCCTGGAATACCAGCTGCAACCGCTTTGTGAGCGATCGATTTGGAAGCCGTTTGTTTAGCGAACGGAGTCGTAATCGCGTAACCATTGTTTTGAACAAAGAAGATTACAGGCAGTTTAAAACGACCAGCAAAGTTCAAGCCTTCGTAGAAGTCACCTTCTGAAGAACCGCCATCACCAGTGTAAGTAATTGCAACATTCTTTTGTTTTTTCAATTTGAAGCCCATAGCAATACCAGTAGCGTGCAGGATTTGCGCACCAATGATAATTTGTGGCATCAATACATTAACACCATCAGGAATAGCTCCACCATGTTGGTGACCACGGGAATATAAGAAAGCTTGGTACAATGGAAGTCCGTGCCATACTAGCTGCGGAATATCACGGTAGCCTGGGCATAAGAAGTCTTCTTTCTCCAAAGCGAACTCACTACCAATCATGGTAGCTTCTTGACCGGATACCGGTGCGTAGAAACCAAGACGACCTTGACGGCCAAGGTTTACTGCACGATCATCCCAAGTACGGGTAAATACCATACGATACATAATTTCTTTCAGTTGATCGTCAGTTAAATCTGGCATCTTATCCTTATTGATAATTTCTCCATCCGGGGAAAGTACCGATAGAGCCTCGACGTCCTCTGTATACACTTCATAAGGAACTTTACTCATTATCTTCACCTCAATAAAAAAATTTGAATATCAGCTGCCTCTGTTATAATATTATTATACACCTGTTTAGTTACTTTCGTCAAAGAAATACTTATAAAATTTATATTTCTTTAAATTTTGTATGTATAACAGGTGAGATAATTTAATATAACAGTTTAACACTTTTCCAACAAGTAAATGATTAATAACACAGTTACACATTTAATAATTTTAGCGTAACCCTGTGTGTATTGCAAAATTCGACAAGAAAGGTGACGTGACAACGATGAGCGATTCTGTTTTTCTGAAACGCACAATTGTAAAAGAAACGCTTTGGAGTGAACATCTGCAGGAGGAACGTAAATTACGTATCTATCTGCCCCCAGGCTACAATGAAGTTCTCAGTTACCCCGTGGTGTACTGCCAAGACGGAGAAGAATTTTTCAACTTTGGACGCATTGCTACACTTGCTGGACAACTTATTATAGAAGAAGATGTCGAGCCCTTCATTATCGTCGGTGTAGAAGTTAACGTCGCTGTTCGGACTCAAGAATACGCTCCGTTCGGCAGCCGATTCAAGCAGTACCTATCTTGCTTTTCCGAAGAGATTATTCCCTTCATTGAAAAAAATTATCCCGTACGCCGTACACCCGAAGAACGAATCTTAGCCGGCGATTCCCTTGGAGGCAGCGTCTCCCTCCATCTCGCACTTGCTTATCCAGCTATCTTCACACGTATCATCAGCCTATCCGGTGCATTCTATCCCGAATCACAAGCCATGCTGGCAAAAGAAGAAGATCTCGCCTGGCTTAACATTAATATGGTCGTTGGACTGCAGGAAACAGATTACCAGACTGATACAGGGACCTATGATTTTGTTCAGATGAACAGAGAAACAAAAGCGTTGCTTGAAGCACGTGGAGCTACCGTATCCTACCGTGAGAAAGACGGTCGTCATCTCTGGGGCTTTTGGCAAAAGGAACTCCCTGAATCTCTACTCTATTTTTTAAACACATAATGCCTTATTGATAGAAGCAAAAAATGAACATCTAAAGAACGTATGTAGATTTCAGCCGTGTTTGCGCTTACAGTTTAATCCAGCGAATTTCCTTAATTTACTTTAATACTAATCAGAGAGGGCTGGAACCCAACCGGGTTACAGCTTTTCTCTTATCACCATTTCAATCAAAACGTCACAGCCTGCATTGATTAAATCATATACCTGCTCAAAATTCCCTGTAAAATAAGGGTCTGGCACTTCTCTCAATTCTTCCTCAGGCAATAAATCCATGAAGAACAAAAGCTTAGCCTCTTCCCCACCAGGAACCTTTCGAACATTCTCTCCATTAGACTTGTCCATACAAACGATATAATCAAACTTCTGAAAATCCTCGCTACTGACCAAACGCGCTGCCATATTTGCATAACTAATCATGTTTTGATCAAGTATACGTCTAGTCCCTTCATGGGGTTCCTTACCAATATGCCAATCTCCAGTTCCCGCACTGTCAACCAGAATCTTATGTGAAAGCTCTTGTTCATCAATCTTATGGCGCAGAACTGCCTCCGCCATTGGTGAGCGACAAATATTACCCAGACATACAAATAGCACGTTTACGATTTCATTCACCTCCCAATTGTTAAAACATAAGTAAATATGAATTTATGCACATAAAAAATCGCACACTATCATTTTAGCGTTGTCTTGGTCAATTGTGCAACTTTTCAATCTGCATTATACTGGGACAGGATAACCAACTAGAGTTTTAGAGGAGGAATGGATGTTATGCCATCCAAACGTGTCGTTATTTTTGCCGGTGGAGAACTATCTCCGGATTATTTCGCTCTATTAGATGAAGAAGATTTTATTATCGGTGCGGACCGGGGTGCATTATTCCTAATCTCACATGGATATATACCAGATATTGCAGTAGGTGATTTTGATTCTGTATCGCCTGAAGCTTTTCAGGATATTCAATCCAAAAGTAAAAAAACCATCACTTGTGATGCCGTAAACAAGGATTTAACCGACAGTGAGATGGCGCTCGATATTGCGATGAATCAGCAACCTGATTCTATTTTACTATTAGGAGTTACAGGCACTCGAATTGACCACTCCTTAGCCAGCATTCAAATGATGACAAGGGCTCTGCAACGTCAAATCAATTGCTACGTCATGGATTCTAATAACTATGTGACACTTACCGGATCCCAAACAGTCATTGAAGATTTGGGCTACACCTATGTATCTTTGCTTCCATTAACTCCTGAAGTAACAGGGATTACATTAGAAGGATTTCAATATCCTTTGAATGACGCCACTTTAAAGCTAGGCCAATCTCTAGGTGTAAGCAACAAACTGATTTCCTCCACTGGAACAGTTAGAATACGTAGTGGATTATTGCTGATTATCCAGAGCAAAGACTAAATACATAGTGATATAGAAACATCCTTGTAACTTTTGTTTTAAAATCAAAAAGCCGATAAATCCCTTATATATCAAGGGGTTTACGGCTTATTTTATTGTCCAAAATATCAAGTTATTAATTTTTTGTAACTTTTAATGAATTTTTAATAAAACGTTTACAACCCAGGCCCAGCCTCACTTTATTGCTGCTCTACCAAATTTTATGACATAGATAACCTGCTATACTACGAATCAGGCAAGCAAGACAAGACACAGCAAGACAGATTGATATACTAACTTTGGAGGTACTTACAACATGAATAAACAACAATGGATAAAAAAAGCGATTGTCATAGGAATGGTTACTACGATGGGCTTAGGAACAATGATGGCAACAGGCGTAGGCGCAACTAAAGTCGAAGCCGCTACGGTGTCCAAAGGACAAAGCGTTGTCAATTTCGGGAAAAACTATATGGGAACTCCATACAAATTCGGAGCATCTACTTCTACTACTAAGGTTTTTGATTGCTCTTCATTTATGAAACATATCTTTAAAAAGTATAATGTATCATTACCCCGTACAGCTGCAGCTCAATCAAAAGTAGGAACTTCTGTTTCCAAAGCAAACCTTCGTGTGGGCGATCTTGTATTCTTCTCTAGCGGCAGCAGAGCAACTGGTAAAAATGTAACTCACGTAGCTGTTTACGCCGGAAACGGTAAAATTCTGCACACTTACGGTAAACCAGGTGTTACGGTTTCTGATCTTAATTCTGGTACATGGAAAAAGACTTATCTAAAGGCTCGCCGCGTACTGTAAACAACAGCTCTATAGTAGAGTCTTTTCTATAAAAGAGAATAAGTCTCAGGATGTGGTGCTGCCTTCGGGCACCCTCATTACATATCCTGTTCCGCGAACAGTGTGAATTAACTTGTTCCGGTACCCTTTATCAATCTTTAAGCGGATATGCCTGATGTATACATCTACAACATTGGTATCTGCATGGAATTGATATCCCCATACTTGTTTGAGTATTTCCTCGCGGGAACATATAATCCCTCGATTCGCAGCGAGATAATATAGAAGATCGAATTCTTTATGCGTCATCTTAAGCTCGATCCCTTCACGGGTGACCAGCCTGCGGCTGGGATCGAGCATTAAACCATCCACCTTTAACAGATGTTTTAAATTTCGACGCCGACCCGTGAGGGTTAATAAATTTAGAATTCTACATTTGAATTCACCGGTATGTAGTGGCTTTGACATAAAATCATTCCCCCCGGCTAAAAAGGCCGCAACCGCTCCGTTACCCGATAACTCTTCGGAAATCACCATGACCGGAAGAATCATTCCCTCATCTCTTACTGCGGAAATGATTTTCCATCCTTCCCATGTTCCCACCTCGCCTAAATCAGCAACCAGCAATACCGGTTCTACTTCAGAAATGGATAAGCGAAGATCTTCGGGATCTTCGCTTTTTGTTATTTGCAGACCGATATCATTAAACACTTTTTCTATAGCGATTCGCTCTTCTTCTCCTCTTTCGTTTCCCTCAGACATATACCATATCAGTTGCTCACTCACAAAGATCCCCCGTATCCATCAGGCATGCATCAGCATCCCATTAATAGATATAGAATCCCCGGAAAGCAAAGAGACCATTCCTAGGAAATGGTCTGAAGATCAGTTTATCTTGCTTTTTAACCGAAATATCGATGATAAAAGCTACGGGCGGCGGCAATATCCTTCGTCCCATGAATCAATGCCCGGCCATCTGCGAAGATCACCATCCGGTAAGGACCTTCTTTAAAGGAAATTAGATAAGGATTGCTCTCTACCTCACCGTCTCCTAAACGAGACAAGCGGCTGGCTGTTTCCTGCAGGTTAAGGCTCTGCGGCCGGGCAGGGCGGATTTGTACGGTATCCCTACCACAAAGCACATCACTTCGTTCCGTATTCAAGGCTGTTAGATAAGGGTAGATCGGATGAGTCCCACAAGAAGGGCAATTCTCCTTTTTGGCACTTTTCACTCCAATTTCTTGATGTTCATTACGCCATACATCGAAAGTGAGCAGTTTATTTCTTAATTGGTCCTTACGGTGACCGAGAAGCTTTAACGCCTCAGCTGTAGCATTTGCAGTAACCAATTGCACGGCCTGTGGAAGAATACCCGCTGTATCACAGGTATCTCCCCCTAGTGGGACTGTACCTAAAAGACAATGAAGACATGGCGTTTCTCCAGGCAAAATCGTATATGTAATTCCATAGCTTCCTACACAAGCTCCATAAATCCAAGGGATATTATTCTTTTGGGCAATATCATTAATGATGAGACGTGTATCGAAATTATCGGTCCCATCCATAATCAGATCCACCCCTGAGATGAGTCCTTCCAGTTCTTCCTTCCGCACATCCATAACATGCGCTTCTATGACAACCTCAGAATTAATCTGCTGCAGTCTGTTCTGGGCTGCTATGGCTTTCGGAGCTCGCTCCTGTGCATCCATCTCGGTATACAGCTGTTGCCGCTGCAGGTTACTCCACTCTACATAATCGCGATCAACGATAAGGACATGCCCAACACCACAACGGACCAATGTCTCTGCAATCCCTGTACCTAACGCACCCGCACCAACCACAAGCACTTTTGATTTTGCGAGCCCTTGCTGTCCTTCAGTACCAAATGGCGCGAAACGTATCTGTCGTGAGTATCGATCTTCTCGCCCGGCGTAATGAAACATACATTATCTCCTCCCCATATCCAAAAAGCGGAGAACAGCAGGATGTCTGCTATTCTCCGGATTTATGATTATTCTATACTTGTACAGCTGACCACTGCTCAACATCCCAAATTTTCGTAACCCAATCTTCATAGAAATCAGGTTCATGGGATACAAGCAGGACTGTGCCTTTATATTCTTGCAAAGCGCGCTTCAGCTCTGCTTTAGCAATAACGTCAAGGTGATTGGTAGGTTCATCGAATAGTACCCAGTTGCTTTCACGCATCAAAAGCTTACAAAGACGCACCTTCGCTTGCTCCCCACCGCTCAGCATACTAAGCGGACGTGTAATATGTTCATTTTTTAGACCACAGCGAGCCAGATGCCCACGAACTTCGTTCTGAGTTAAACTGGAGAATTCATTCCAGACATCCTCAATAGGCGTAAGACTAGCTGCTTTCACTTCTTGTTGGAAATATGCAGGGTTCAGATAATCCCCAAGATAGGTTTTGCCGCTGTATGTTGGGATCACTCCCAGAATAGTCTTCAGCAGTGTAGATTTACCTACACCATTGCAGCCAACAATAGCAATCTTCTCCCCACGTTCAATGACCATATTTAGCTGTGGCAGCAGCGGACGATCATAACCAATCTCGAAATCAATTCCTTCGAATACGGTTTTGCCGCTTGCCCGGCTCTCTTTAAACTTAAAGGTCGGCTTAGCAGCTTCTTCAGGACGATCAATTCGGTCCATACGATCAAGCTGCTTCTCACGGCTTTTTGCCCGGCCTGAGGTTGAAGCACGCGCTTTATTCCGTTGGATGAAGTCCTCTTGTTTTTTGATAAAATCTTGTTGTTTCTCATAGGCATCGATATGCTGGTTTTTGTTCATCTCCGCCATATCAAGGAATTTCTCATAGTTCGCCGTGTAACGGGTCAATTTACCAAACTCCAAGTGATAAACGACATTAACGACTTTATTCATGAACTCAGTGTCATGGGAAATCAATATAAATGCATATGGGTACTGTTTCAAATAGTTGGTCAGCCAATCGATATGCTCAACATCCAAATAGTTGGTAGGCTCATCAAGCAATAGTACATTGGGTTTCTCAAGCAAAAGCTTTGCCAGCAGTACTTTGGTTCTTTGACCACCGCTAAGAGAAGCTACATCACGATCAAGCCCAATCACGGACAGGCCTAAACCATTTGCCATTTCCTCCACTTTTACATCAATCAGATAGAAATCTCCGATGTCCAGTTGTTCCTGAATGTCCCCCATCTGCTCCAATAGTACTTCTAGTTCCTCAGGCGAAGCATCACCCATCTGCTCTGTGATCTTCAGCATTTCCTGCTCTAACTCAAGCAGTGGCAGAAAAGCGTCCTTTAGAACATCGCGAATCGTTTTTCCTGGTGTAAGAATCGTATGTTGGTCCAAATAACCGTAACGCACCCGAGGGGTCCATTCTACTTTACCATTATCCTTCAAAAGCTTTCCTGTCAAAATATTCATTAGCGTCGATTTACCAACGCCATTTGCTCCAACAATTCCAACATGTTCTCCTGGTAACAACCGGAAAGACACGTTCTTGAACAACGTCCGATCCCCAAAATTGTGGGAAACGTCTTCTACAGTAAGTAAACTCATAAATTCTCCGCAAGCTCCTGTCTATACTTAAATAATGCGTAAATCAAATCACGTATAAATATATATTTTATCACACTTTAGCGGAACACTGAATTAAATGTTAGTCCCAATAGCCTATCTTAAGAAAAAACCACGGCGTTTTCCATCGTTTCGTTCGCCCTTAATGTCCCCTAACAGCTCAGCAATTACATCTGCCAACTTCCCTTTTTGTAAAAATGGATCTTGCTGACACGGTAGATTATAAACCCTATCTATACCTAAAGAATTTCGCAACAGTTCAACAGATTGCTGTTCAGCAAGTGGTAAACCCACTCTCCAATCCCGTTCAGGCTGCAGCCCCTTCCTCCTAATCCATAATAAAGTTTCCTCCAGTCGCCAATCTGCGCCAGAAGCAATTAGAATGGGAATATCGCTATGTTTGATTTCTTCCAGCGCTCCATCAAATCCACCCGTGCCCAGATCTAATACCACAAATTGATAAGCCCCTCTCATAAGCTCTGCTACATCCCCATGGTGAGGTCGCTTCCAGTAATGAACCTTCATCCAGGAAAATACAGACTCAGAGCTCTCAGCAGGAACTGAAGCGCTCTGCACATCAAGCAAATTGTGCATGCGAT
Source organism: Paenibacillus sp. FSL H3-0329 (assembly GCF_037963285.1). Taxonomy (NCBI): domain Bacteria; kingdom Bacillati; phylum Bacillota; class Bacilli; order Caryophanales; family Paenibacillaceae; genus Paenibacillus; species Paenibacillus sp. FSL H3-0329. The sequence goes on from NZ_CP150150.1 coordinate 3,823,291, forward strand.
CATAAACCGATGAATCCGGTGATAGATCAACCCAAGCTGTTGAACCAATCTGTGCCAGATAACTGCTAATCGCAAATGAAGTATGTGTTGTTCCAAGTCCTGGCCCTACTCCAAGTAAGGCAATCACTTTAGCTTTCCGTTTGTCAACTGCTAGGGGTACAGACACTGCTGAATGATTACCTTCATCCATATCAGCCTCCACATGAACCAGTGCTTGAATAACAGCTGTTGCCTCCTGATATCTTTCCTCCGGATGTGGCCGTAATAAACGTCTAATTATCGGAATAAAAGCTGCGGGAACTTGGTCACGCAACTTATTTTCCATTCCTGACTCCCAGTGGCTGCATAATCCTCCGGTAGCCATATATAAAAGCAACGCACCAAGACCATATAAGTCAGAAACCGGTTGACTCTGCCCATTCCCATACTGCTCAGGAGCCGCGAATCCTACCGTACCAAGCTTCACCGTATCTTCAGCGATGCCTTTTCTAAAATTTCGAGCGATTCCGAAGTCGATTAACATTAATTCTTTTTGCTTAGTTAACATAAGATTGGAGGGCTTTAAATCACGATAAACAATGGGCGGATGATGACCATGCAAATATTGCAGGACTTCTAAAAGCTGTTTAGCAATTTGTAGGATGAATTCACAAGGCAAAGGTCCGGGATTATCCCTCATCAGCTGACTTAAAGTTATCCCTTCAATATAATCCATGACTAAATAAGAATACCCTTCTTTATCCGAAAGATAGTAATCAACAATACGTGGAAGCCGCGGGTGATCCAGCCCCATTAGCATCTCCGCTTCCGCTTCAATGTCCGAATGCAGCGTTGCTGAGCTAACACTTTCTTTTACAGCCCAACGTTTCCCCTTTAAACGCAGATCCTCCGCAAGATAAACAATACTCATTCCACCTGTTCCAATCTGGTCAATAATTCTGTATCTGGCGTCCATTATCTGCCCTACCCCAAGCTTCGATGCAAAATTCACTGAACTTCCCCCTTTTTCACATAAAAAAAAGAGAAAGCTTCCGCCATTAACGTTGTTACCGCAGATTACGATAACGTTAATAACGGGATGCTTTCCCTTAAGATTTTTAAATTAGGATCTTACCTAGTATTTAATCATATAAAGCGTGATCTCGTCACGATTATGAAACAGCTGCTTAGCCCGCTGAATCTGCATACGTTCGCCCTCAAACATTGCAATGATCTCTTTGATCATCGCTAGAGGTTTCTTATGCATCAGCTTTACGGTCACAATCGCTGTTCCGCCTGGTGACAGGCTGTGCAGCAGCCCGGTTACAAGCTTTGCCATCAGCTTAGGACTCCAGCTCATATCACATACAAGCAGATCAAATTCATTATCGCGGAATTTCACTTCTCCGGCATTTTTGCGCAAGATCTTCAGACCCGGGTAATTACGCAGCGATTCATGCATCAAAGCAGGGTCAACCGCTGTTACCTTCATTCCACGCTCCAGCAAGAAAGAAGTCCAGCCCCCTGGAGAGGCGCCAATATCAAGCGCATTACGGAAGCTGTAAAAAGGAATAGCGAACTCCTTCTCCGCTTCCATCAGCTTGAACTTAGCACGTGAGATTTGTCCGTCTTCTTTGCGGAAGCGGATTGCACCGCCATTCCAGCCGGATAGATTCTCTTCTGGTCTGGACACTCCTGCATATAAGGCATTCCCGTCTGCGTAGACAGAAATGACCCATGCCGGATCTTGTACTGTAAATTCTGCACCCAAGCTTTGTAATTGCTCCTGCAGCCATTCACGAAGTTCGCCCGGACTTTCCTGCCAGAAGGAAGGATCCCCTTTACGAACATTTAGGGATACTTTCTCCCCCTCTAGCTCACTGCGGCGGCTTAAATACACAGCCAAACGCTGTAGTGCTTCCATGGTTCCTTCATCCTGAAACTGCACAGGCTGTATATGACGAAGGAAAATGGGCAGATTCTGTGTGAGCAATCGTGATACTTCCTCGGGTTCAGACTGCAAGGTGGCGAGAAAGATTTCTCCCGGCAACAGCAGCGTACTCTTCACTGCGCCGAACAAGCGTCGAAGCTCTTCCTGAGCATATGGCGCAAAGCCGTGATTAGCTGTACAAATATATCGGGAGTACACTATTTCTTCCGGAGCAGTGGTCTGCTCTTCGTTATCATGTCTTAATTCGTTCAAATCGTTTTGCCTCCAGGTCTAATTTTAATCCAGGGACGACCGCTATCCCATTCTACATCAACAGGAATATCATAGGTGGCCAAGATCATTTCTTTGGTTAATACTTCTTCTTTCGGTCCGGAACCAGCTAGCTTACCGTCGCGAATTAAAGCAACATGTGTAAAAAGCGGGACAATTTCTTCCACATGATGAGTTACATAAACAACGGAGACATTACGTTGTCTCAGCTTATCTACTTCAGCCAGCATTTTTTCTCTTTCGTACAGATCAAGACCTGCACAAGGCTCGTCCATAATCAGTAGTTTGGGGTCAGCCATAAGACATCTTGCCAGCATTGCTTTTTTTCGCTCTCCCTGTGACAAGGTTCCAAAAGGATGAAGTGCCATATTGCCCAGATTCATATCCTCTAGCAAGCGGATTGCCTTCTCCTTCACTTCGTGTGGAATGCTCTCGTAGAAACGCAAATAAGCGTAAGCTCCTGTAGCGACAACCTCCCACACCGGATCATTTAAAGACATCTTCTCCATTAAGGAAGGACCAATATAACCAATTTCTTTACGAACCTCGCGTAAATCACATTGACCATATTTATTCCCCAATACCTCAACAGTTCCTTTGCTAGGGAATAAATAACCTGTCATAATCTCCAAAATTGTTGTTTTGCCAGAACCATTCCGTCCCAAAATGACCCAGTTTTCGCCTTCCTTAACTTCTAAGGACACATCGTCCAAGATTAGGCTTTCTTCTCTGCGCAGAGATAAATGTTGTAATGAAATGATCATGATATAATACTCCTTATGTATTCCAGAATCCGCTCAACTGAAACCATTGAATAATAAATAAGCGGATCCTCTATCCGGTCAGCAGAAGCCACTAGTAGAGCAGGAACACTGGTAATACGGTATTGTTGTACCAGATTAGGCAACATGTTCACATTTCCAGCAACCATTTGGAGTTCAGCAGGCAACAGATGTGCCGCCACTTCCAACATGCGTTCTGTTGCCTTACAGGTACCACACAGCGGAGTATGCAAAAACACTACCAGCGGTTCTCCCGGTCTCGTGAGTATCTCCAGTAAATCCGCTTCGTTCATTTCCTTCATTTTAGTCCCGTCTCCCCAGCGATATCATGAAGCTTATCAGAACTCAGGGGACCATTAAACAAGCGCATCCCCTCAGGTTTAGCCGCGTATAAGATTTCATACATTTCTTTTCTCCCTAAAACGCTGGAGGTGTGTAGATAGATTTCACAGGGGTACAGTCCTTCCAGAACAATCCGTCTAGCCACTTCCCCACCTGAATAATCATCCGGTCCCATATCATAATCTAACGATAAAATACCGACCTCACACTCACGCAGCATCAGAAGACATTCTTCTGTTGTCCGGGCTAAAGCAAATCCAAGCGGACCTTTACGGAGATCGTCCATATAGATATGAATCACTTTCTAGCCCCCGCTTCAAACCAACTGCGAACAGTAGCTATTTCATTCCGATGACTGCCATCTGGACCCTTTTCAGTTTCCAAAACAACAGATGTTTTACGTAATCGATCAGAAGTTATTAAGCTTTCAAGACCCTTTTCGCCGATAAAACCTTTTCCTATTCCAGCATGCCGGTCCCGTCTTGAACCAAAGGGAAACTTAGAATCATTAAGATGAACAGCTACAAGATGCGGCCAAAATCCAAGCTGGTTTCCTCGTTCAAGCAAGTCTTCCGTATGCTCAGGATTCCAAATTCCTGCTGCAAAAGCATGACAGGTATCCAGACAAAATCCAATCTTCTCGGGAAACTGGCTAAGCTCACGAACCTTCACCAATTCTTCAAGTGTAATCCCTTCGGTACCATGGTTGCCCGCTTGATTCTCAATTAGCAGCTTGGCGTTACCTTCCCAGGACTGCAGCGTCTCATTCATACATTGTATAATATTTTGATAGCCTTGTAACGGCTCCATTCCAGCAAAATGTCCAAAATGAACAACAATACCTAAGGAACCGCAGGCTTCAGCAATTTCCAGATCATTAAGAAGGGAGTCTACATACACCTTTCGAGGGGTTGCGTCATCCCTATTCGCAGCCATATTGATTGCATAAGGGGTGTGGGCGATAGAGGTGATTCCTTTTTCTTGGCAAAAGAGTGCACAATCCCTTGTATCTCGAATATCAACCGTCTTTAGCTTCAGACTGCGCGGATTTTTCGGAAAATATTGAAAACTTGTTGCACCGCTCTCCCAAGCCAATCGGGCAGCTCTCCCATATCCACCACGAATGCTAACATGAGCCCCTATTTTGGGTTTAGGCTTCATGCTGACAGTCTGGACAATAAAATACTTTGCGTCCAGACAGCTCTGTTTTGATAATCGTTCCCCCATCGCGTAGGCAAGGCTCGCCCTCACGGTCATAGACTTTACATTGATCATTATAGGAACCCGTAACCATGTCACCTGTCATAAACGGCATTTCCATGTATCCGCCGATCTCTGTCGCATCAGTTAATACTTTTTGAATGCTTTGATACAGACGGGAAATGGCTTCAGGTGATAAATTTTGTACTAAAACTGAAGGCAGAAGCCCAGCGTCAAAAGCAATCTCATCCGCATAACAATTTCCAATACCCGCCATTACATGCTGATTCACTAACAGACTTTTTAACGCACCACGCCGCCCTTTTAATATTCCTGCAAAACGTTCCGGCGTCATCCGTCGATCCAGCAGCTCAGGTCCAAGCTTACCCATCGTTGCTTCGCTTTCCTTCACGGATACTAAATGTAAGAACCCTAACCGCAGGCCCATAAAATAAAGGATCTGATCACCAAATGCGATTTCTACTTGCGTATTACGATCCGGCCGCTCTTCTTCTGAACCATAAAAAAGCAATCCACCCAGCATTAAATGCAATAGTAATCTTCGTCCATCATGGAGATGAAACAAAATGTACTTGGCGCGCCGCTCTACAAAAACAACACGCGCACCGATCAAGGCATCAATGAAAGCTTCTGTTTCCATGTTAATTGTTTTTTCTCTGTTCACAATTACATTAGTTATCGGAACATTTATAATACGCTGGCTAAGCAGCTGTCTATAATTCTCCATTTCCGGCAATTCTGGCATACTCATCGTCCCCTCTAAGTTGGTGAAGTAATAAGACCCTAGCTATTATACACCGAGAAACATTTTAAGTTCAGCTAAATCGGCACATATTTCATCGGGAGTGATCCCTGTGATACTTTTATAGTGCTCCAGATTCTCTGTAGTGGTTAAACCGGTAAGAACAAGGATTGTACGACAGCCCGCATTAACACCGGCAGCGATATCCGTACGCATATTATCCCCAACAACAGCAGCATGTTCAGGTTGAATTTTCAGAAGATCTGTCGCATATTTGATCAGATGCGATTCAGGCTTACCGATCACTACTGGCTTCACACCACTGGCAGCCTCAATTGCTGCACCGATCGTACCCGCACCCGGCATAACCCCATCATCTGATGGTAACATTAAATCTGGATTGGTGAGCACAAACTTTGCCCCGCTCAAAATCCAACGCGAAGCTTGAGCTAGCGAAGCATAATTAAAAGAACGATCGATACCTTGCACCACATAATCAGGGGATTCTGTGACGATTTGGAGCCCTGCCTCAATGCAAGCCATACGCAGTCCCTCTTCTCCAAGTATCGCCACTGTAGCCCCAGGTGATTCCTCAGCTATGTAACGTGCGGCTGCCATAGAAGAGGTACATACCTCCTCAGCTTTCGCCTCAATTCCCATTCCACTTAAGTGGGCAGCAACGTTAGCTGCCGTACGCGATGAGTTATTGGTAACAAATAAAAAAGGGATATCCGCTTCACGAAGAGCTTTTATCAGCAGATCAGCACCGGGAATCATTTTATGCCCATGGTACAATGTACCGTCTAGATCAATCAATAATCCTTCAATTTGTTCCATCACTAACCCCTCAGTTTCCATAATAAATTTAATTAATATAATAAATAAATAATAGTATTAACAAACTCGCAGCCTTTGCCCTGCTTGGATTTACAAGCATACTCAATCCCTTTAGGTGGAAGATATCACCTACTGATTTTCGGCAATATGTCCAGCCATTCGTTCGTCTTTTACTCCGTGATTACTTTAAATCTAACACACTTCGTCGAATGAAATCGAACAAGCGTCCCATCCAGCATTTTTTAGCATAGCACTGTCATTTCCTGCGCTTTCCCGGAAAATAATCATTCCCCCTATTGCCCATTTAGTCTGCGAGGTACCGGATATGCATTAAATTCCTCAGCTAATAATGTCTCAGGGAATATGAGTTCAGCTTCCTCAAGCAAAGGAATTAACTCTTCATGCGAGCTGTAACGAGAACTGAAATGAGTCAGCAACAGCTGACCTGCTTTGGCTTCTTTTGCTAACTCTGCAGCCTGACGCGCTGTACTGTGATGATATTGATACGCCATGTCAGCCAGATCATGGGCGAAGGTTGCTTCATGAACAACAAGGTCTGCATTAAGAGAGAGTTCTAAGGCTCCCGAACAAGGTCTTGTATCCCCAAGGATAGTAACAATACGTCCTCGTTTAGGTTCCCTGACAACATCAGCAGCACAGATTCGTACACCTTCATCCGTAACAACATCTTCACCTTTTTTTAATTTCCCATAAATCGGTCCCGGTTTTAAACCATAACTCTTAAGCAATTCCGTATTGAGGCTTCCGGGACTATCCTTTTCCGTTACCCGGTAGCCATAGCTGTCAATGCGATGCTCAAGTAATGCCGCCTCAACTTTAAAGCCATCATCCTCGAATATAATTCCTCCTGTATGCTCTACAATCTCAATCTTGTAAGGAATTCGGGATTGGCTCACAGCTAAGGAGATCTCTAGGTATGCTTTTAATCCAGGGGGTCCGTACACCGTTAACGGCGCTGTACCTCCCTGATAGCCACGACTTGATAATAGACCTGGAAGACCAAATAGGTGATCACCATGCAAGTGGGTAATGAATAGCTTTTCCAGCTTTCCTAACCGAATCGGCGAACTAAGAACCTGATGTTGTGTACCTTCCCCACAATCAAACATCCAAATACTGCGACGTTCTTCCAGCAGTCTTAATGTAACGGACGTTACATTGCGTTGTAGCGTTGGCACACCTGCATTAGTACCTAAAAAATATAAATCCATTCTTTTTCCTCCCTTCTACTTATTGGCTCAACCATCTCTTTTCAATTCTAAACGACCTTCTTCCAGCAAAAAACCCCCCAGTTACGGGAGGTTCCGCTGAAAGGGATACAATCCCCTACAGACCAGGTATATAAATGAAAGAATTACAGCTTCTCTACATTAAAATACTGCGCTTCTGGATGGGCAAATACCATAGCCGAAACGGAAGCTTCGGGCTCCATCATAAAGCCTTCTGTAAGGTGAACACCGATATCCTCCGGAGATAACAACTTAAACAGTGGACCTTGATCTTCTAAATCCGGGCATGCAGGATAACCAAATGAAACACGGATCCCTTGGTATCTTGCCCCATGTCTTTGCTTCATCGTCATATCCGCCGGATCTGGGAAACCCCAAGTATCGCGCATCATATGATGGACACGTTCTGCCAGTCCTTCTGCCACTTCAAGTGCAACCGACTGCAAGGCGTGTGAACGCAGATAATCTCCGCTTTCTTTCAGCTGAGTAGACAATTCACGTACACCGTGACCTGCTGTTACAACTAGGAATCCAACATAGTCCATAATACCACTGTCAACAGGTTTCAAGAAGTCCGCCAAGCACAGATGAGGCTCTACCCCTTGTCTTGGGAAAGTAAAGGTATGCAGGATCTCGGACGTATTCTGTGGATTATACACTATAATATCATTCCCTTGCGATTGTGCAGGGAAGAATTGATACATAGCATGTGGAGTAATGGTACCCTCTAGCATCGCTTGATGGAGAATATCGTCTGCGGTACCCTTCAGTTCAACAGTCCGCTGATCTCCAGCAGCTAATTGGGCTTCTACAGAACCCCGTAACCCCAAATGATGACCCAGCAGCATTTGCATATTCACATAGGGGATAATATGCCCCAATGGATAGTTACGCAGTACGTGGCGTTCTAAATCCGGTGGAACAAAAACAGGTGCATCTGGAGATATTTTGGAACGCACTGCTCTGGTTAGTTTCGGCAGTTCTTGCTTAGGCGCAACCGCAACCGCTGCTTCTGCCTCCACACGAATTTCCTCGGCAATCTTCTCCCGTTCTTCAGGGTTCATAAGCCGATTGGCAATATCCAGCCCGTCCATAGCGTCCTTAGCATACAATACTAGGCCGTCATATTCTGGACGAATACGGGTCTTCGTAAATTTACGGGTCAAAGCTGCGCCGCCAACCATAATCGGAACATCGATCCCAGCTGTACGTAAATCCTGAGCGGTGAGCACCATCTGCTGAGCAGATTTTACAAGCAGCCCGGACAATCCTATCGCATCAGCTTTTTCTCGACGGAAGGCTTCGATAATGGTCTCTGGTGGTACTTTTATACCCAAATTAATGATCTGATAACCATTGTTGGAGAGGATGATCTCCACTAGATTCTTACCAATATCATGTACGTCCCCTTTTACGGTCGCCAGCATAATTTTTCCTTTAACCGCTGTCTCATCCTTCTGCATAAACTGCTCTAGGTGATTCACAGAAGCCTTCATCACTTCAGCGCTTTGTAGCACTTCAGCAACAATCAATTCATTATTATTAAATAACCGGCCGACTTCCGACATCCCTGCCATCAGCGGTCCATTGATGATCTCCAGCGGACCAGATTTAGTCAATGCTTCATTTAGATCAGGAATGAGTCCTTCCTTCGTACCTTCAACCACATAGGAGGCTAAACGTTCTTCAAGTGACAGGTTGGAAATCTTCTCTTTTTTCTCTACTTTTTTACCACGGAAAGCAGCTACAAAAGCAGAAAGCGTCTCATCATTCGTATTATAAATCAGTTCCTCAGCAAGATGACGTTCTACGGCAGGAATGGAAGCATACCGCTCCACTTTCTCTGTATTTACGATCGCATAATCTAATCCAGCTTTTGTACATTCATAAAGGAATACTGAATTCAACACTTCACGTCCCGCTTCCGGCAATCCAAAGGAGACGTTGCTGATGCCCAAGATCGTATGAACACCTGGAAGTGCTTCCTTGATCAAACGAATGCCGTCAATCGTTTCTTTTGCTGAACCGATATATTGTTCATCTCCGGTTCCTACAGGGAACACCAGCGTGTCAAAAATAAGATCTTCTCCTGCTAAACCATACTTGTTCACTAGCAAGTCATAGGAGCGTTTAGCCACTTCCAGTTTATCTGTCGCCTTAATTGCTTGTCCCGTCTCATCGATGGTACCCACAACAATAGCTGCGCCATATTTATGAATGATCGGCGTCACCAGCTCGAATTTCTCTTCACCATCTTCAAGGTTAATAGAGTTAATTATCGCCTTACCTTGGCAGTACTGCAAAGCTAAATCAATAACCTTAGGATCGGTAGTATCGATCATCAGAGGTACTTTAACCTTTTTTACAACCAGTTCTAAGAAAAGCTTAATATCTTCAATCTCATCGCGGTCAGGGTCTTGTACACACACGTCAATAACCTGTGCCCCACTCTTTACCTGAGCTCGGGCAATTTCTGAGGCTTCCTCATATTTACCTTCGACGATAAGACGTTTGAATTTACGAGAGCCAAGTACATTCGTACGTTCACCAACCATGTAAGGACGGTTGTCGTTCTCAATATAGATTGGCTCAATACCTGAAAGTGCAGGTGGATGATTACCTGCCAGCGGGCGTGGAGGATATTCGGAAAGTGCTTCCTTCATCGCACGGATATGCTCTGGTGTCGTTCCACAGCAGCCCCCCGCAATATTCAGCCAGCCTTTTTCAGCAAAGGCTGCAATCTTGCGAGCTAAAGAATCTGGAGATTCATGATAATGTCCATTCTCATCCGGCAATCCTGCGTTTGGATAACAGCTCACGGCTGCCGAGGAGATCTCCGAAAGCGAACGAATATGATCCCGCATGAACTCTGGACCAGTCGCACAGTTGAGGCCCATAGAGATAGGCTTCAGATGTTCTAATGAGATATAAAATGCTTCAATATTCTGACCCGCCAGTGTAGTACCCATTGGTTCAATTGTTCCTGAAATCATAACCGGTAATGTGATGCCAGTCTTTTCAAAAGCATTACGAATACCAATACTTCCAGCTTTAACGTTAAGTGTATCTTGAGAGGTCTCCAGCAGCAAAACATCTACTTTACCGTCGATCAATGCCACTGCTTGTTCCTCATAGCTATCAACTAGCTCTTGGAAAGTAACGCCTCCAGTTACTGAGAGCGTTTTTGTTGTTGGACCCATAGCCCCCACGACGTATCGCGGACGGTCAGGTGTGTCATATTTGTCTACTGCTCTGCGGGCCAACTCTGCTGCCGCTAGATTGATCTCACGTGCGCGCTGAGGAATATCATATTCAGCTAGTACAACAGAGGTTGCACCAAATGTGTTAGTCTCAATGAGATCAGCCCCTGCTTCGAGATACTGCTCATGAATCGTCTGAATGACTTCTGGACGTGTTAATACCAGCATTTCATTACAGCCATCCAGCTCATCGCCACCAAAATCTTCTCCAGTAAGAGGCACCTGTTGGATCATTGTGCCCATTGCGCCATCAAGGATCAAAATCCTTTGTTGTAAGCTTTCCTCAAGTGTATATTTAGCCAACTAATAGTCCCCCCAGTAAAACATTAGAGTAAGTTTAGCAGAATAAAGGAATTTCGAAAAGCCTTCCTTTCCACTCTGCTTTATCTGTTATTGCTCAGCAACCGTTGTGAACCTTTGAATCATGGTTTCACAGACAGCTCTTTGCTAGGCATAGAGTGCTGTGTCCGGGCTGTCACATGTGAAGTGACATTATATTGTCCTTCCTTTTCAAGGGTCCCTTCTGCTTGATAGACTCCTTTACCTATTAGCTTTCCCTTAAGCTCTATTTTCTGTCCCTCATCATTTTTATTCACAATTTCGAACAGAACCTCTTTTGCATCATCTACTGCCTCGTTATCTTGGGTCACCACAGCTTCAAAGGTTACCTTTTGATTTACAACAACTTCTTCAGGACTCCATTGTAGTTCGACTTTGATAGGTTCCATAGACATGTTCATATTCATGTTATGTATTTCTGAATGCTTGGTTCCATTTGAAGAACATCCACCTAGTACTAGAAGTGTTGCACCTAATAATACAGCGACTAATTTCTTCGATCTCATCATTTGGAGCCCTCCCAATCATTATCGAATAATAAAAATCTACCAATTCATGTTATACATCTCCATCTATTATACACATTATTATTGGTTTTTCAGTATTTTGCATCAATTCCGCATTAGACTTGTGACTTAAATCATTTACTTAAAAATCTAATGAAATCCTTATGTTAGTATGTATGTACAGAAAAGCAGCGAGTTTCTTAGGATCTCAGAAACTCGCTGCTTTTATAAAGTCTTTATGTTGGAGCTAATAGCTCTGTATATCTTACAAGGATTGAACTAGTGGAAGAAGCTCCTCAAGGTGATTGATTTCATGATCCGGATGAATATCAAGACTAGGTGCTCTACCTTTTCTATTAATCCAGACCGTGGTCAACCCTGCTGCCAGCCCCCCACGGATATCCGTTGTAAGCTTATCGCCGACCATAACCGCTTGCTCAGGAGTTACATCAAGAAGCTCTAAAGCATGCAGGAAAATTTCCTTATCCGGTTTGCCTTTACCAAAGCTTCCGGAAATCACAATATGATCAAAGAAAGGAATTAACTCTGGCACACCATCTAGTTTTTCTTGTTGCAGTGCAGGACAACCGTTCGTAAGTAGCAAAAGCTTCACTTGACCCCGTAACTGCTCCAGTACATGCATTGTTTCTTCATAGATGTATGGACGTTTTCTGCGCTCTGCTGCGAATTTAGTTGCCAAGGTCTCAGCTAGTGCTTCGTCTTCCACCCCTAAGGTTGCAAGTCCGCGACGCCAAGACTCTTTACGATAAACCGGTGCAAGCTGCTCCAATTGACGGAATTCTGGCTGTTCACCTGCCGTAAAGTTAGCCCAGAGTGCTTCATATGGATTAATTCCGATCATCTTTGTAAATGGGAACGTCTCATAAGATTCATACAAGCTACTTGCTTCCTTACGAACTGCAACTTCTAGTTCTTGTGGATCAATCGTATCCCCGGCGGCTTCACAAGCAGAACGAAATGCTTCTTCGACGCTCCGATCATCCCACAGCAATGTATCATCAAGGTCAAATAGTACAGCAGAAATTGGCATTACAGGTCTCCCTCTCCCTTTAACTGGTCTAGTTCTATTCGTGAACTACTTCAATGTTGTGAGCTTTAGCAAATGCTTCTAATCGTGTACTCATCGCATTAGTATCATAGCGATTCATAAGTCTTGTGAAAATCCATTTCGTACGTTTCCCTTTGTGCTTAATGACTACAGCTCCACGCGAAAGGGTGATTTTCTCAATATCTGCAGCTGGAAGCCCGCGTTCGCGATTGAATTTAATAGTAGACAGTCTTGCTTTTTCCACCTTCAAGTACGGACGACGGAAGAACAATAGCGCTGCCAGCAAATAGTACAGTACTACTCCCAACCAATTAGCCAGCATGCCGTTTCCTTTGGCCTGATCAATAGAACCAACTACCCAAAACATAGTGCCAAGTATCACTAACACTACCGGAAATGCAATGTTGCGACCTTTAAAGACTTCGGCATTCTGGGTAGGAGATTTAGAGGCATAAATCGTATCCTTGCCTTGTTTCTTTCTTTGCTTGTTGATTTGCTGTGTGTTGCGTTGAACCATTCTTTCCCAAGAACGGGCCATGTGCGTTCCCCCTAGTCATCCTGAAATATCTATGAAAAGGAACAGCGAGCTAATGTTAAAGCCCCTTGTTACCTTGTTCATGCTCATCGTTATCTACTACTTCAATAGTATTTAATTGTGCTCGGAAGTTATTGCGGATATTCCCCAGGTAAATTTCACGAAGCTTGGCGCGTTCCGCCACTTCCTCTTGATTAAGGCCTACGCTCTTCTGTTTGCGTGCCAATTCGTTAATTCGCGCGACCAACTCATCAATATTCAATACTTTCCCTCCCCCTATAAATTAATTCTAACTCTGCCATGAGAAAAAGAGCTTGTCAAGGTCTACTCCCTGCAAGCTCTACTGGTCATTCTATTATGTTCTCAGAAAATTAATAAATAGGTAAAGTAAGTATGTCTCCAGCGTTAATTTGACTACTCTTAATCCCACTTGAACGTTTAATTCCTTCTATATAAACAACTGTCTTCATATCAGCCGGTTTATTCTTAAGGGCAATACTCCATAGTGTATCTCCACGTTCAACCACAATCCGCTTCTCTTCCTTCATTATAGTCGTCGATCCTGCAAATACATTTCCCACTACTGTTAGGCCAGAAAATACTAGCACGATAATCAATATTAACTTAATAAAGAAGTCCTGACGGAACAACGAAATCATCCCTCCTAGCAAACGTTCCGTTATCTCTTTCACCTTAGCGGAATTACGGGCAACGTCATTATGTCCTAAAGATTCAACCACTGGGGCCTTATCGTAGATGCTGCGATATGTACTGTATTTTAGCATAATTATCATCCTCCAAACACTTGTTCTTACTTTCGAATTCATAATAACACGAACATGTGTTTTGTTCAATACTATTTCAGAACAATTGTTCTCTTTTTTTCGAGAGACTCAAGTGGTACATTTTATTATCATTTGTCTACCATTTTTTAACTCTAGCAGATTAATATTTATAATAGTTAGAACTTATGTTTGTGCGAACGGTAGTTCTATGTTATAATTTTCCCAAACATTACTATATGGGGTTGATTCCAATGTCAAAGATTTCAAGTCGCCAGCTGGCGATCCTGGAATTTATACGAAGCGAAGTCCGCAGCAAGGGTTATCCACCTTCCGTCCGGGAAATTGGAGAAGCTGTTGGCCTTGCTTCCAGCTCCACAGTTCACGGTCATTTGGACCGGCTTGAGAAGAAGGGACTTATTCGTCGAGATCCAACGAAGCCACGTGCAATAGAATTACTAGGCCAAGAGGATTCAGAGAATGTTCACCAATTCGCCCAGACCATCTCACGGATTCCTGTCGTAGGTAAAGTTACCGCCGGGGTACCTATCACTGCTACAGAGAATATCGAGGACTACTTCCCACTTCCTACTCACTATGTAGGTGACAACAAAGTATTTATGCTGTCAGTTATGGGTGATAGTATGGTGGATGCTGGCATTATGAATGGTGATTATGTAATTGTTCGCCAACAACAAACAGCGGACAACGGAGATATCGTTGTAGCCATGACTGAAGAAGATGAAGCAACCGTTAAGACCTTTTACAAGGAACGTGATCATATACGGCTTCAGCCGGAGAATCCAGCTTATGAGCCTCTTCGCCTTAATCGCGTAACTATTCTCGGAAGAGTCATCGGATTGTTTCGAGATATCCACTAAGTATGCACTCCTACCATAAAAGGCTGTTCCGCAAATGCGGAACAGCCTTTTTTCTGTGTATTTTGCTTTCTCAACCACTAACGAACATTTGTTCTCGTTCGCTAAAATGGGCATTTTCTATGAATAACCGTTTAGGCGTTCTGCTCATATCCTAATTAGAAAGGAGTGTTGTGCATAATGCCAAATTACCGAATTATTGTAGATCTGACCCAACGAATGTTATATCTTCTGGACAATGATATTGTGATTAGAGGTTTCCCTGTCGGCATTGGTAAGATGTTAACCCAATCCCCAGTGGGAGAATTCACGATTATTAACAAACAACCCAATCCAGGCGGTCCCTTTGGTGCCTTTTGGATGGGACTGTCTAAACCACACTACGGGATTCATGGAACGAATGATCCTTCCTCCATTGGGAAAGAGGTATCCCACGGCTGTATCCGGATGTACAACGAGGATGTGTTAACACTCGCAGCTATCGTCCCTATAGGAACACGAGTAACGATAAGGAATTGAATTCGCTGAGGACGTCACAACCCCCAAATCACCATATACAGAATGGGGGTCATTACATAAGTAAGTATTTTTTCATTAGCATACTAGGAGTTTGGTGATTATATGTCGAATATTGTTAACAGGATTGCAAATTGAAAAGGATGTGTTTAGTTTTGAATAACTCAAAAATTAGAACCCTCGTCGATTTTAAAGTCGATGCACTGGGTAAGCTGTCCGGTTTACTTTTAAATGATGAACAAGCTAGTGGAAAAAAAGTGAATTTGCTCACCTCTTTTGGCAGCATTCAGGGAATCGTCTCTCCAGCCGTCTCCAACAAAGAGGATGTATTTGATTTAAAATCTTTGATGGATGATGTAATAGTAGACGAATACATATCTTATTTGGGAGCAGAACACCCTGATAAAAATTTCAGCTATAACTTTGTTGTCCTCAATGACGTTACTTTAAGACCTTATGCTAGTTATGGGACTCCGATCGAATACAAACAGCTGATTGTTTATACCGATCATATCACTGCCTTCAATTTTCTATAGGTTACATACTTACCTTAAAAAGCACCCTTGCAGCAACCCCCAATTTTGCGCCATTTGCAGAATCGGCAGGTTTCTCCGGGTGCTTTTTTTGGGCTAATTCCGAAGCCGATCCTATAATTCCACGAATTTCCCTTTTAAAAGATACTAGTGGGGATCATTCAGGCATATCTTTCAATAAGCAACAATTTGAGTCTAATGAGATAACTGGGAGGTGATTATATGCTGATTATCTTAGTGTACTTATTTGCTATTTTAGGAGTTGTTTTAATTCTAAGTGCCGCCATTATAAAATTGAAAACGCTATCCACTTCATCTGATATTTCTATGCTAGTTAATGCGGCTGCATCCTTTAACATCATTTTCACCAAAACATTCATTCCCCCCAATCAATCTCACTTGATCGCACTTAACGAACCTAATAAAAAATTAGCAATAGGCACCAGAAATCCGAAGAGCAACAAAAAAGCAGTAGCAAAGCTATACTCTTTCGATAATGTAATGGGATCCGAGATTGTGGTTAACGCACTTACCCTTTCAAAAGTCTCCAAAAGACAACAAAACAGCAAAACAACTGCAACTAGTGCAGATATTAACGTCCTTAAGGAACCTGATGAAGAAGCTAATGTGATAGAAGAACTCACGCTTAAAATATATATGAACAGCAAAGAAACGCCTGTGTATTGTATTTCCTTCTTGCCGGGTTTATTGCCTATTCGACAATCCGACAACCAGTACAAGGAAGCTTACTCCCAAGTACAACAATTGCATGCACTCTTCAGGTCAATCGTATCTGAATAATTAAGTTGTTATCGCCATACCTCTCATTTGATTTCGAAATAGAAAGAACCTAAAATTGCACACTAAACCCATCAAACTGGTGAATACCCGTACCATGTGCCACTACTTTTTGCTCACGTAACTCACGAACTGCCTTTTTGACCTCTTGTAAAATAGATGGATCTAAACCCAGCGTATTATGAGAGCCATATACTTGGGTAACCCCTGGAATTTCTGTAATCTTCTCTAAGGATGCCACTAAATCAACCGGACTAGTCGAAGGGTAAAAAGCATAGATTGGCGTAACGTCATATAATAAATCACCTGTAAACAGATATCCGTTGGCATGATCAAATAGGCTGATATGACCTGGCGAATGACCTGGTGTGTGGTAAATTTCTATTTCGCGCCCACCTATGTCGAGCACATCCCCCTCTTGTAAAAGAGCCGTTGGTTTCCCTTGAAAAGGTATGTAGCTGTTAGGATCAAAGGTTTCAGGAACAGGAAGAGTGATGTCTCGACTCATATCCTTTCGAATCTGGGCAAGGGACAAGCCTTTTATTCCGTTAATCAGCCAATCCTCATCCTCTTTATGAACATAGATTGTCTCGAATTGTCCGTGACTGCCAATATGATCTGCATGCACATGTGTAGTTATGACAGCGATAGGTAAATCCGTTAACTGATCCGTTATTCTTTTTATATTATCAATACCTAATCCCGTATCAATTAACGCGGCTTGTTTTTGCCCCAAGAGTAAAAAAGAATGCACCTTTTCCCAATGTCCATATTCACTGATTGCATAGGTGGTCGGATCAATTTCCGTTACTGTAAACCAACGATCTTTAATCAATTACGCTCCCCCATTCCATTTTTCCCTTACATGCTCTTCACCCTTATAATAATCCGCCTGTTCATCCGCTTGATAGATTTCTTGATAAGGCAAAATGTTGATTTTTCCAGAGTCTGGATATTCGCAAACATCTATTCCCTGATTCGTTCGGAGATCCAGATACCTGCATGGTGCATCCGTATGATTATAAAGCTGGTGCGCCCCTTCCGGTCCCATTTCAAAAAATATTACATCCCCTTCAGTAACCTCCGTAAAACCCTCCGGTGTTCTTAACATCGCTTTTCCCGCTAAAATCACAAATATTTCTTCAGCATTTCTATGAAAATGATAAGGATAAGAATATTTATCAGGATCTAAAGATCTGATATCAAAAACTAAATGCTTGGAGCCCACCATTTCAGCTAATCTTTCACTCGTATGCCAAGCAAACTCTGGGATCGGGGACTGTTTTTGAGTAAATGAGACCGTATTTTCATTAAAAATCTTTACCATCTGCACACTCCTCCTCCTTATATTTTGCGTTCAATTACAACAAATAAAGAATCCCAGCTATAGCTAATGAAATAAGACCACCTAAAGCGGACCCATTCGCTACTTTGTTTTTAGCTTTACGGTCTTGCTTAGATTCCGAATAAAAGTTACCTCTTTGTTGTGTACCTGTCGTGAAGGCTCCAACACATATACCTGAAATTATAAAAAATCCCAAGCCTATGTAAATAAAAATTTGCATGAACTTACTCCTTCGCAGGTAAGAATTAGTTATCTATATATAAGATATTTTAACATTAAATTCCTCTGCTACGCGCCATGACTTTCGGACCCAGATGACGCTATTTGCTTATTTTCAGCCTTTGGAGCATGGTTTCGGACTCCAGTGACGTTATTCCTAAGAATGAGGCTCATATTGAGTGTTTTTAATGCCAATAGCGACTATGGGGTCCTTTAGTATCCAAAATGTGGGATAAAGCTTCATATAAGGTCTGCTGGGTCTTATAGCGGGCTCATACGCGAAATTTGCAACCTCAGCAAACGGAAATTGGCGTTCAAATGAAGTAAGGTACCAAAAAGAAGAAGAAGAGGAAGTGTGCCAACAACCATTTTTTGATTATGGTTATGGCACACTTCTTCTACTCCATACAACCCCTTCGGTTCTGTTTACACTTAATTCCTTTCAAGTTCAAGTGTTGCCAGTGAAACCATCACCCAAGGTGCAAAGTTATTCGACGAATCACCCTTAGGATTGTGTATCCGAAAAAGAAAAGCTTCCCCCGCCTGATTTTTCCAGACCATATAATCTTCTATCCCCTTATCACTGGTAGCCTGCAGATATAATTCTGCAAAACCTAGAGGATGTTCAATTAGTTCCCCGCTATGGTCGTTTGCTTTACCAATTGCAGAAAGCTCGGTTTGTCCCTGTTGCTTCAAAGCTGTGAGATCGTAACCGGCAGGCAAGTGTTCAATTTCGGCATAATAGGTTGGATCCTCAGTTAATGATAAACGACCAGACTGTGAGTCTAGTGTGAAACCCTGAAAAACATACAGGGAATATCCATCACCTTGCCCAAGTGTACCTTCTTGCCCTGAGACCCCTCCCTCCTGTTCACCAAATGCTTTGGTCTTTGGTCGATCGGATGCTAGAGGATCAGTGGCCTCCGGACTGGCGGACTCCTGCGCCTCCATAGAAGGAGTAGCAGAAGGTTCGGGAGTGGTTGTAGCTTCGACAACTGGCGTAGGCGCTGCACTTGACGCTGTAGGCTCTGCCTCGTTTGTTGTTTTATTGTTACTACATGCACCGAGAATTGAGGCAGACAGAAGAATACTAGTAGCTGTAGTTAATAATATTTTTTTCATTACGCACCTCCTTATTACTATAATAGTTATTACCCACATGACTAACGTGTCCTCTTATTCTTCAAAATCTTTTCTTCATTTTTATTGCTACGGATTGAAAAATTTCATTCAATCGACTCACTCTTATTGACAGCTATGGAGTTGTGCTCGAAATTCAAATTGTTCCCGGACGATTCGGGCACCTACTATCTTAATTAATGCCACCAGATTCCATAAAGTGACCCATGAGATCTTAGTTCTTCTCGGTTTTATAAGGTTAATTGGACTGAGCAAGAGCAAGGTAGACGATAAATCAATTAAAGTGAAAAAAATTTACAATCACTTTTACTTTAACACTTTTAGAATATACAAAAATAATAAAATAGCGACTCACAGCCAACCGCGGGGTGGTTCTGTAAATCGCCATCCTTAATGATCTGTAACTCAGATTTGTGTCAACACTCTTTGATAAATCCTTTTAAAGTCAGAGCGATGCGGGAATATAACCAATATCTGTCATGACTATGCAGACTCGTCTGAAGAGTTATTTTTTTGATTTATAACTTCTTACTAATAAACTTATACCTTTAAAAATCAAAACCACTAATATCCCGAAAATTATCAAAGTTAATATTAAGTTTGACCAAACTATATCCAAATTCACTCCTCCGTCTCTGCATTTAATTCTTCTATATCAAATCATATCCCATTATTTATGATAAATGAACAACTTCTTA
Organism: Paenibacillus sp. FSL H3-0329; assembly: GCF_037963285.1. NCBI lineage: Bacteria > Bacillati > Bacillota > Bacilli > Caryophanales > Paenibacillaceae > Paenibacillus > Paenibacillus sp. FSL H3-0329. Next base: position 3,843,283 of record NZ_CP150150.1, read on the forward strand.
CACGTTAAAATTGTTAATCAACAATATGCCAATTTTGATATTCACCTGTAAAACATCCTCGAATAACCTTAACCTCAGCTATTTGTGGGCATTTCGCGGGCATTTTTCGTAGACATATCATTGATGGTTACAAAACCACTATTTTGCCCAAACAAAAAAACCCTCAACACCAAAGGTGTCAAGGGTTTAAAGGTTCTAGTACAAAGTCATGTATTGGTTTCTTTCCCACTCGTGAACCTGAGTACGATAGATATCCCATTCGATTTCTTTCAGCTCGTAGAAGTGAGCCAGCGCATGTTCGCCGAGAGCTTCGGTAATTACATGGCTGCGGATCATTTCGCTTAGCGCTTCTTTCAAATCGGATGGCAAGCTCGGGATGCCTTCTTCAATACGCTCTTCCTCAGACATCACATAGATGTTACGGTCAATTGGGGCTGGAAGATCAAGCTTACGCTTAATTCCGTCTAGCCCTGCTTTCAACATAACAGCAAGTGCGAGGTATGGGTTAGCTGCCGGGTCCGGATTACGAACTTCAACACGTGTACTAAGCCCTCTCGAAGCCGGGATACGAATCATCGGGCTACGGTTACTTGCAGACCAAGCTACGTAACAAGGTGCTTCATAACCAGGAACAAGGCGTTTGTAAGAGTTCACTGTTGGGTTAGTAATCGCTGCAAAAGCACGAGCGTGCTTCAAAATACCAGCCATATAGTAACGTGCAGTTTTGCTCAGACCTAGCTTGTCACTTTCATCGTAGAACATGTTTTCTTTGCCATTAAACAAGGATTGGTGAGCGTGCATACCCGATCCGTTAATACCAAACAAAGGTTTAGGCATAAAAGTTGCATGCAAGCCGTGTTGACGGGCAACCGTCTTCACAACGAGCTTAAAGGTTTGAATTTGGTCAGCAGAAGTGATTGCGTCAGCATATTTGAAATCAATTTCATGCTGGCCGGAAGCCACTTCATGGTGGGATGCTTCGATTTCAAAGCCCATTTCTTCAAGGGTCAATACGATTTCACGACGGCAGTTTTCTCCTAAGTCCGTAGGAGCTAAGTCGAAATAACCACCTTGGTCGTTCAATTCTGTAGTTGGGTTACCTCTTTCGTCTGTTTTGAACAAGAAGAATTCAGGTTCAGGTCCAACATTCATCGCTGTAAAGCCCATTTCTTCGGCTTCCTTCAGACAACGCTTCAGGATACCACGTGGGTCTCCAGCAAATGGAGTACCATCAGGCATATACACGTCACAAATCAGACGTGCAACACGGCTATCAGTCACCCAAGGGAAGATTACCCAAGTATCAAGATCTGGGAAGAGATACATATCGGATTCTTCAATCCGTACATAACCTTCAATGGAGGAACCATCAAACATCATTTTGTTGTCGAGTGCTTTTTCCAATTGGCTAACCGGAATCTCTACATTCTTGATAGTACCTAACAGATCTGTAAATTGCAGACGAATGAAACGAACATTCTCTTCCTTGGCAATGCGTAAAATATCCTCTTTAGAAAAGCTCACGTGATCCTCTCCCTTTCAAAACTCTGTATATTATTATTTATTAAAAAACCGGGATAACTCACCTTGAATAAGCGATACCTGTCCCGGTCTTTTACCGGAAACTAGTTCTTGCTTCAGCAAACGGTGAAGCTGCGAATCTGATAGCTCTCTACGTCTAACCTCTGTGTCAGGGGTAATCACAGTAGCTTCTTCGGATTCCTTAGAGACTGGGTTCATTACTTGCTTGATGCCAGCAATGTTAACACCCTTTTCAATCAAGGCCTTAATTTCTAATAGGCGCTCAACATCATTAAAAGAGAACAAACGTTGATTCCCAGATGTACGTGCAGGTACGATTAGACTGTGCTGTTCATAATAACGAATTTGTCTTGCAGATAAATCAGTTAACTTCATTACAATTCCAATAGGAAATAATGCCATATTTCTGCGGATTTCATCACCCATGACTCATCCAACCTTCCAATGATCTTTTTCTGATCTCATTGTACATTTCCTAATACAGCGTGTCAATAGTGTGTAAGATTTTCTGACAGTAATTTTCGATCACGCATACTTTGGAGTGCCATCAAAACGCCATATTTGACATGGGAGTAGGTTAATCCCCCTTGCATATAGCCGATATAAGGCGCACGGATAGGCGCATCTGCCGATAACTCTAAGCTACCACCTTGTATAAACGTACCTGCCGCCATGATGACAGGATGTTCATATCCCGGCATATCCCATGGTTCTGGAACTACATGGCTGTCTACCGCCGCAGCACGTTGAATTCCCTGCACGAAGGCAATTAAGTGATCCGGTCCATCAAAGGAAACCGCCTGAATCAAATCTGTACGAGGTTCATTCCACGCTGGTTTCGTCTCAAACCCGCAGCGCTGAAATACAGCTGCCGCAAAAATACTGCCTTTAAGGGCTTGTCCAACTGTATGCGGAGCCATGAACAGTCCTTGGTATAACCCGCGGGTAGTTCCTAACATTGCACCTACTTCGCCGCCGATACCAGGAGCTGTAAGACGGTACGCTGTAAGCTCTACTAGATCTCTGCGCCCACAGATGTATCCACCCGTCTCAGCAATTCCACCACCAGGATTTTTAATTAATGAACCCGCTACTAGATCCACTCCAACCTGTGGAGGCTCAAGCTCTTCAGTAAACTCACCATAGCAATTATCAACGAACACAATAACATCCGGTTTCAATGACTTCACTCTCGCTGTCATGTCACCTATTTCGGCTACTGTGAAGGAAGCACGCCAATCATAACCACGCGATCTTTGAATTCCAATTACTTTAGTCTTCTCATTGATAGAGAGAGTTACCTCTTCCCAATCAATCTTACCCTCTGCGGTAAGGGCAACCTCCCGATATGTAATTCCGAAGTCTGCGAGTGAGCCTGTCCCATCTCCTGCTTGGCCAATCACCTTGTGTAAGGTATCGTACGGACGACCTGTGATGTATAAAAGCTCGTCTCCTGGTCGCAGCACACCAAAGAGGGCTGTTGAAATGGTATGTGTTCCTGAAGCAAAATGCGGGCGCACCAAAGCTGATTCCGCACCAAAAACATCAGCATAGACAAGATCCAGCACTTCGCGTCCACGGTCGTTGTAAGCATACCCCGTTGAACCCGCAAAATGATAATCACTGACCTGATGACGTTGAAACGCTTCAATAACCTTCCATTGATTCTTATCGACAATTCGATCGAGGGCTTTGACTGCACCTTCGATTTCAACTTCTGCGGACTCTGCCGCTCCTAAAATATCTTCTGCAAAAACTGCCATTAGTTCTTATTCGCTCCTTACATTTACTTGCCATCATAATGACAGAAAGCGACAGTTGCCTGACGCTTTTTGTCATTAGCTATTATTTTATACCTATACAACAAGCATTTCCACTTTAGGGAACAGAGAAGATTACGGCTGGTCCACAAAATCAGCAAGCATGTAACCCCATTTATCATAATCCTCTTTATTAAGACGGACGTTATAGATAACATCGTTCTCGTCATAGGTGGTTTCCAGAACCTCACCTACTCTGTAAAGCAGGGAAGAAATATCGCCACGGTCTCCAGGAATTCGAAAATTCAGCGTATCTCCGGCCAATTCATCAGAGATAATTTCGATAATCCGGGTTAAATCCTCAGGGTTAAACGCACTGATCTTCAAAAACCCTGTGCCGGTTGGCAGCATTTCCAGTTGCTCAGGCTCACATAGATCGATTTTATTAAAAAGCACTATTTGCGGTTTGCTGGCTGCCCCTAAGTCCTGCAAAATAGTTTGCACAATCTCCATCTGCTCCTCACGCATTGGAGATGAGGCATCCACTACATGCAACACCAGATTGGCCTCATTGACTTCCTCCAGCGTTGCGCGGAAAGATGCCACAAGATCATGCGGAAGATTCTGAATGAAGCCTACAGTATCCGTAAGCACTACCTCTTTGCCACCCGTTAGCTGAAGCACACGTGAAGTAGGGTCAAGCGTAGCAAACAATTGATTTTCAATATAAACATCCGCATCCGTAAGCTGCTTAAGCAGCGTCGATTTACCAGCATTTGTGTAGCCGACTAGAGCAACCTGCACTGCCCCTGCCTTGCGACGGCGTTCACGGTGCAGCTCACGGGTCTTAACTACCTCATCCAACTGGCGTTTCAACTCCGTAATCCGATTGCGAATATGCCGGCGATCGGTCTCAAGCTTACTTTCACCTGGCCCTCTGGTTCCTATACCCCCGCCTAATCTGGATAAGTTTTTGCCTTGACCGGATAACCGCGGCAAAAGATAGGACAGCTGTGCCAGCTCTACTTGAATAATACCCTCTCTCGTTTTGGCCCGCCCAGCAAAAATATCCAAAATGAGTTGCGTCCGATCAATAATCTTCAGATCCAAAGACTCTTCAAGGTTCCGTACCTGCGCTCCAGATAATTCCTGATCAAAAATAGCCGTATTAGCTCCAAGACCATCAGCGGCCATGCGGAGCTCTTCTACCTTACCTTTCCCGATAAACCATTTTGAATCCGGTGTTTCCTTATTCTGACGCAACACATCCAGGACTTCAACACCTGCTGTTTCTGCTAACTGTACTAATTCCTGCAGAGAAAGCTCTGGGTCAATACCGGTACGTTTAATTTTATCTGTGACGAGAGTGACCAATATCGCCCGATCTTGAATATCCGTTTCTGTATCATGCGTAGTTATTGCCATTTATTCATGCTCCTTATGACGGTAATAGAATCTTTGTGTACCATTTAATCAGTTTTTCACTTCTTGCTGATGTTATACAGATGAAACTGTTCATTCACAGCACTTCAAAACATTTTATCATAAGTTTCATTGGTAATATAGGCTGATAATGGAACGGCTCCCCATGCTGTCAGCATTTTCATTATGATAATCTTCAATCTTTTATAAAAGATAAACCGACTAAGCACGTATAAACTTAGCCGGTGTCAATTTATTTAAGAGATTATACTCTCCCCTTTTGGATAATCATCGACCGGAAGAACAAGGTCTCTCGGTAAGATCTCCATCAAAGATTGCTTGGATATTTTGACATGTCTGCTTATTAATCTAACCGCTTGATGGCGAATTGCCTGCTCGAGGATATTGCGTACATACCGCGCATTACTAAAATTTTCTTCAATAATTTTCTCATTAAGGATTAACTCTTTTAGTTTCCCGTTTGTTTCCGGAGTAATTATATAGTCTCTTTCAGCTGCCATTTTATGTGCAATCAATATCAGTTCATCTGTTGTATAGTCCTGAAAATCAAGTTGAATTGGAAAACGTGAGGGAAGCCCGGTATTAGCCTCCATGAACATCTCCATTTCATTTGGATAACCCGCTAAGATAATGATGAGATCATCATTCCTGTCCTCCATAACCTTTACAAGACAGTCGATTGCCTCTTTCCCAAAATCCTTATCTCCGCCTCTAGCCAAGCTATAAGCCTCGTCAATGAATAATACGCCACCCATAGCTTTCTTAACAAGGTCTCTGGTCTTTTGAGCTGTATGCCCTATGTATTCCCCCACTAAATCCGCTCTCTCTACTTCGATTAATTGACCTTTACTTAATATGCCCATATTCTTTAACAGCTTGGCAACGATCCTTGCTACAGTTGTTTTTCCAGTCCCGGGGTTGCCTTTAAACAACATATGATAAACCTGATTAACTACATTTAACCCCAGTTCTTGTCTCATTTTTTCCACTTGGATAAGCGCATGAATTTCATATATAAGATCCTTCACCTTTTCAAGACCGATAAGCTCATGAAGCTCTTGCAGGATTTCTTTTGTAGATTCTAAATGATTATTTTGAGCCAGCGCGCTCTCCAATGTTTCATTCGTAATATTTGTTGGGTCTTGATTTTTGAAAGTTATATTCATTCTGGAATCATTAATGGTTATCTTTCTTAAATTTTCTTCACCCATTGTAATCACCTCGTTAGAGCATTATATGCAATAACTGAATGACATCATGCACTTGTTTTAAAGAATGGGGTTTCGACATTGGATTCCCTGCTATCTCTCGCATCTTCTACGATGGTACACGAGGATAGAATGACCGAAATACATAAAAGCCATAAGCAAACGCTTATTTTTTTATCATTTTACACTCCCATTATTTTTGATATACAAATAACAAATAGCCCCCAGTTAGAGTTTAATCCATTTGGGGGCTGGCTTTTCTAATCAAGTCTCTTCCGGAATAGGAGGCGTTATTAGAAGATTCTGATATTCGGGAACAATTACAGGAACAACTGCTGGATTTTCCATTTCGTATAGGCTAGAATTTCACGCGACTTATGCCTTGTCATCGACAGAACAGTGGATTCTGTAAGTCCCAGTTCAGGATTCACATAACCGAGCTCGTCCGCGATTTCGTGTGAACGCCATCCATGATATGTATGCGTAATAATAATTGCTGAAGACAATCCCTCACTTGTCATAATGGCTTTGCTATACAGAAGATTCTCGTAAGTGCTGGTAGCTTTATTTTCAACAGAAATGGCGCTATCCGGAACTCCATGAGCTACTAAATAATTGCGCATGCCTTGACCTTCGGTATATTTAAGATCAGGTTTATCCAAACCTCCAGAAACTATGAAATGCGAGAACATCCCCTCTTGATAAAGCTTAAGCCCGTAATCCAATCGTTCCTTCAATCCCGGGCTCGGTTCATCTCCCCACATCGACATGCCAAGAATAATCCCTGTATCGGCTTTGAGCATAGGATCTGTCGTTGCAGCTTTATTGATATTCCTCAATGCGTACGCACACCACAACAATCCAACTACAACAATAAGCATTAAAGCAATAAGCAACGTTCGTTTAGACCAAATCCGGCGTTTTTTGGGAACAATCCGAATCGGGGAAGAGTCTCTTCCATAAACGTACCATTCCATCTTTATTTCCTCCTGAATTCTCCATGATGAAATAATTCGGCACGATGTTTCAAAGAGAGAGAGAAATAAGGGAAAGCATGAGCATCGATGCCACGTAAAATAGTATGGGCAGTCTCCCAGGCTAGCTTATAATCGCTTTCTGAGATATCTTGCCTCTCCAGTGCTTCCTCCAGTTCATCCTCATCGAGCAAAAACACCTCGCCGTTCCAAAGTACTACCACGTCCAGATACAAATCGTCAAACCAAGGCACACCTTGGTCAGTGACGCCTTGCACCTTACAGGTGTCTATGTACCATTGAACAATATTTTGTTTTTCGTCGAACATAGCCGTCACAATATAGTGACTGTCTTTCGGAAAATATTGCAGCCAGGAATAACCTTTATCTGCAATACGATATGTATGTCGTCCATAGCTCTTCCACAGTGGTTCTTTCAGCCCGTAGATGGTATAAAGCGTAATATATCCGCTGAATTCCCGGCTCTCCACATAGCGGCAGGCAAAATGGCGACGCGTAATCCGGCGCCAGTTGGCCCGGTCTCCGAATTTACGTTTCATAGAAATTACCCTCTCCAGTATGGTCTATTCAGCTTAACACATTTAGAGGATACACTCAAAACATCCCGCAAAATACAAGAAATTTTTCTTCTAAACCTAACAAAAACGGCAGCCTAGCTTCGCTTTTTAAATAAAGCGAAGCTGGGCTGCCATGGATAAAGCTTATTATTTGAAATTCAAACTCGTTTATTGAGCGGAAGAATCTCCGTTCACAAACCCCGCCTCTGGATCAGGGTTTGTGGACACATTCCCGCTCTCATCGCCGGAACCCTCTCCACCGATAGTGGGTTCTGGAGTTGGAGTCGGCACTGGTGTTGGCGGTGGCGGGGTGATTTCAGGGATCGTCCCTGTACCTCCGTCATTTCCGCCACCCTCGTTGCCGCCTCCGTTATTGCCACCATTTCCATTCTCTCCGTTGTTGCCACCTTCCTCTGGGGTCGGGGTCGGAAGATTAGGATCTATGGTTGGTTCAGGGGTTGGCATTTCATCCTGCACGGATACACTAACCACATTGGATGGTTCGCTCTCCACTTTCAGCGCAGGGTCATAAGAAGTTACATAATACTCGTAAACCAAACCAGGCAGTGCACTAAAATCCCCTGCGCTGGTAGTCACTGTATTTAACAGTGAGCCAAACTCAGCTTCCGATGTCTCTCTACGATAAATACGATACTCAACTCCGGAAATAGGAACTGCCTCCCAATTGAGATTTACAGTCATCGTAGAAGGATCATATGCTGCTGATAGTCCAGTAACGGTCTGAGCTGTTTCTGGTGTTTCTGTAGGCTCAGGGGCAATCTCGTTATCGATCTGCGGGAAGGATTTCTTAGGAACATCCTTCAGCGCTTCCTCCATAACCTTACCCCAGAAAGCAGCGGCAAGCGGACTGCTGTTCTTAAGCAGATGCTTTTTACTTGGCTTGTCATAACCCATCCAGACTGCTGCTGTCCATTCCGGCGTGTAGCCTACAAACCACACATCACGGTTCGAGCTGATTCCAGAATATCCACTTTGCGTCGTACCGGTCTTACCGGCCACAGGACGGTCAATCCTAGCTTTTCTACCCGTACCGCTCTCCACGACCTTCTGCATCATCTCAGTCATTTGATAAGCCGTTTCCTTACTCATCACACGCTCAGGCGTTGTATTCGCTTTGTAGACCGTCTCACCACTGCTGTCAGAGATGGATTTAATGGAATAAGCCTCTCTTAGTTCGCCGCCATTTGCAAAAGCGCTGTAGGCTTGCGCCATTTCCAGCGTATTGGTTCCTTTGCTCATGCCTCCAAGAGCCAGCGAGAGGTTCTTATCCTCGTCTTCCAATCCAATGCCTAGTTTCTTGGCAAATTTAAATCCGGTATTCACACCAATTTCATTGAGCAGCCAAACAGCAGGAATATTCTCTGATTTCTGAATGGCATCACTCATGTTGATGCTCTTAGAATATCCGTGCAGGTTGGTTGGACAATAGTTCGCGAAACATTGCTTCTCATTGCTTAGCGTTGAATTCATGGTGAATTTCCCAGATTCCAGCGCTGGAGCATAAGAGACAATTGGTTTGAAAGCAGAACCTGGAGAACGACGGCTGCCAGTTACACGACTGTAGCCTTTTTTCTCATAATTCCGTCCGCCAAGGAGTGCGACAATACTGCCATTCTCCTGATTCACAATCGTCATTGAGCCTTGTACCAGCTCTTCATCTACACTCTTTTCAAAATTATCACTATCTGCAAAAGCATCTTCAACCGTTTCTTGAGCATGCTTATCCATGGTAGTGTAAATTTTGTATCCGCCGATATTCAGATCATCTTCTGACAATCCAAATTTTTCTTCCGCCTCATCTACTGCAAAATCAATAAATGCTTGATAACGCTGTTTCTTTTCTGGCGGCTTATAGTTATAATCTACGGCTTTTGCTTCGTCTCTTTCCTGCTCCGTTATGTACCCTTGCTCATACATAAGCTGAAGCACTACTGCGCGCCGTTCCTTCGAAAGATCTGGGTTACGCAGCGGGTTGTAACGAGACGGACCTTTTGGCATCGCCGCCAATGTCGCGATTTCCCAGACCTTAAGCTGACTCAAATCACTTTTACCAAAATATCTTACTGATGCTGCTTTAATTCCGTAAATTGTACCCCCGAAGTTAATCCGGTTCAGATACATCGTAATGATCTCTTCTTTAGATTTCTGATTCTCAAGGGCTACGGCAATAGACACTTCAGTTGCTTTACGGAAAAACGTCTTGTCCCGTGTCAGGAAGATGTTTTTGGCGAGCTGTTGAGTAATGGTACTACCGCCCTCTACCATACTTCGTGCGGCGATATCCTTTACTGCTGCCCGGCCAATCGACCATAAATCCACACCAGAATGTTCGAAGAAACGTTTATCCTCTGTGGCTACAAAAGCATTAACCAATAACGGTGGAATTTCTTCATACTCTACTGGATCACTTTTCTCCAGTGATAATTCGCCGATTAAATTAGCATTGCGGTCATATACCTTAGTAGTTTCATTCACTGTTAGCTTATCTTGGTTCTCAAGCAGAAGCTTTTGACCATTTAGCATAATGAACAGATATCCACCTAATGCACAAAAAATGGCTAATGCCGTAGCGAAGAACAAGCTCCACAGCACACGCTTCTTCGTCAAAAATTTCTTTTTCTTTTTTGGTTTTGATTTTGGTTTTGATTTGGAACTGGACGATCCTCTATCTCTATTGTGATTCGTCCTGGATGTATCGTCTCTAGACATAATGCCTCCTGACTCCCTTTCGGAAATAAACATAAATGGTCTGCCATGAATGAAAAGAACAACCTTCACAGGTTGCTCTCTCACACTCTATTCAAACGATTTATAAACAAGAAAGGTTTCAATTCATTTTTGATAAATATTATTCTTCACTACTGCTGTCTTGCATCAGTGATACACTACGCTGTGGTGTGAACGTGGAAATTGCGTGTTTATACACCATTTGCTGGCGTCCATCACTGTCAATGACGATTGTAAAATTGTCGAATGCTTTAATTATTCCCCGGATTTGAAAACCGTTGGTCAGATATACCGTAGCAGGGATATTTTCTTTGCGTAGTTGGTTCAAGAATGTATCTTGGATGTTAATGGACTTGTTCATATGACGTACCCCCAATGGTTCAATTAGATTGTTCAGAAGTATATTCAAGACCTGAGAGAAACTTTCCTGCTATTATACCACGTATTTTTGAGAAATTCTCAGAAAAGTTTTGTTCACCTTCGACATCGATCCACTCGATTTCCTTCATGTGGCGAAACCATGACAACTGTCTTTTGGCGAATCGGCGAGTATCGCGTTTAAGCAGTATCACAGCTTCTTCCAGCGTCAGTTCTCCCGCCAGGTAAGCGGCAATTTCCTTGTAACCCAATCCCTGCATGGACACAAGGCTTCTGCTGTAACCGTTATCCAGCAGTCCCTTCACCTCAGCAACGAGACCATCCGCCAGCATGCTATCAATTCGGTCCTCAATACGTTTATATAGTATTTTCCGGTCCATTGTCAAACCTATGAGACATAAGTCATAGGGTGATTCCTTCTTTTGAGCAGCATGAGAAGCGGAAAGTGTAGTGTTTGTCTGGTGTTGAATTTCCAGTGCACGGATAATTCTGCGACGGTCGTTAGGATGAAGTTTGGCTGCGCTGACTGGATCAACCGCCTCGAGTCTGGCATGCAGTGCAAGCGCTCCATATTCTTCCGCAAATTGATCCTGCTCTTTACGGAAAGCTTCATCAGCCACTGCTTCCGAGAACTGAAAGCCGTAACATAAAGACTCAATATACAGTCCAGTCCCCCCTACGATAAAGGGAAGCTTCCCTCTAGCGCTTATCTCCTCGATAAGTCTAGTGCCCTGCTCTTGAAATTCAGCGGCAGAATACGCATCCTGCGGATCATGAATATCGATCAGGTGATGGGGAATTCCCTTCATTTCAGCGGGTGTAATCTTAGCTGTACCAATATCCATACCACAATAAACCTGCATCGAATCGCCGGAAATAATCTCAGCGTTATAAGCTGCTGCCAGCTCCAGACTTAACCGGGTTTTGCCTACGGCAGTTGGTCCTAACAGCACTAGAACCTTATGCCTTTCTTTAGTTGTCAATGTGTATCACCCCGTACGATGTTTTGGAGTTGCTTCGGAGCAGCTCAGTAAACCCTAGGCGTTCAAATTCGCCACTCAAAGCCTTTTCTTTTAAAAGAACAGTCTTACGGGCGACCCTAACCGCCTCTGCTACACTCTCTGTCGATAAGGCTGCACGGTTAGCGAATTGCCGCAGCGGGGAAATCGAGGCAGAACCCGTCAGAGGCACGCGAAACATAGGATCGAAGTAGACAATATCCACACTTCGATCTGGTTGAGACCGTAAATAATCCAAATGTTCACTATGCACGACATTAACTCTGCGTAAAGCCTCATTGACCTTTACTTGCCCAGAGGTGTAATGAGACATCCCTTCACTGAGCAGTGCGTACAGCGGTAATGAGCTCTCCAAAGCGGTAACCTCCGAGGACTCACCACCATGCACAGCAAACAGTAAGGAGTCGGCTCCTAATCCGGCTGTACAATCCAATACGCTATCTCCGGGAAGCATTCGAGCAGCAACAAGCATCGGCTCGATCTCACCCTTTAGGATTCGTTTAGCGCGAACGAAGCCCATGCTTGGATGAAACTCCATAGGCTCCATTCCTAAGCGGTGTAGTCGAACAGCGTCCTGAGATAGAATCAGAATATCCTCATCTCCGTAATGTTCAACCATCCTTGTAATTGAGAGTTTCTCACGTGAAGCATAACTACAACCCGTTCTCTTCGCAAGGCTTTGCGCGCGTTCTACTATTTCCATTATCGGGCTATACCCCGTAGTTATAATCATGGTGCCTCCAGTCTTGCTCTCAACAAATTTCAAAAAAATGTATAATTACATAACCCGCTTGAACAATTTCTCTAAATCATAGGATGAAAAAGAGATCACAATCGGCCGTCCATGTGGGCAAGTATACGGTTGCTTGCACTCTGCAAGTCGGGATAACAGAGCTTCCACTTCCTGTTCTGTTAGTTTATGGTTGGCCTTAATCGAGGCTTTACATGAACACAGAATCGATGACTTTTCTCGTAGCTTCGCAAGATCAATCATACGCTCACTTAAGACCCACTCCGCCATTTCTTCAACGACCGCCTTCTCATCCCCTTCAGGAAACCAATAGGGCAAGGAACGAACGAGAAAGGTCTGTCCGCCAAAGTGCTCAAGGTATACCCCGGCCTGCTGAAACCAATGTAGACGTTCACTAAGCTGGCGACTTTCAGATGGCGTGAACTCCAGCGTAATCGGCAGTAGCAGCTCCTGTGAGGCATCCTCCGGCCGACCAAATTTCTCATAGAAGTATTCGTAATTAATTCGTTCATGTGCCGCATGCTGATCGATTAAATAAAGCCCTCCATCATTCTGAGCAATAATATACGTCCCATGATGCTGACCTATATAATTAAGCTCAGGAAAGGCCGGAAGTCCAGGCTCTTCTTGTTGTGGTGGAGCCCATAGCTTCTCAACCGAAGGGAGCTGCTTCTGCGACATTGAGGTTTCTTGCGGGCGATAGCTATTGGAATAACTAGTATTCGCACTAGTTTGGCGCCCCTGCGAAGATGAAGACGGATAGCCTGACCCGTAAGCTGGAGCCACCTCGCGAGCCACCTGATGATCCGCCTGACCTTCCTTGCTAAAATCACGGGAATTACGGTCAAGGCTCGATGACTGTAGTCCACTTAAGAAGTTGGCAGATCCCGTGGGAGCTGTATCCTTCACATCACCAGTCGAAGATGACGGTGGAACGGCCCCTTTGGAAAAAGCAAATTGCTCCTGGATAAAGGAGCTGCTGCCCTTGGGTCCGATTGTTTCCTTGCTTGGACGTGGAATCAGACTTTGCCCCAGCAGTATTTTGCGGATCTCCTGCTCAACAAAGGTGTAAAGCTCATTCTCTTTACTAAATCGAACCTCCAGTTTTGCTGGATGTACATTGACATCTACCAAAGAGGGGTGCATATCCAGTTCAAGAACTAATAGCGGATAACGGTTAATCGGAAGCAAGGTATGATAAGCGCGCATGATTGCTGCGTTCAGACCATTACTGCGAATATAACGTCCACCGACAATAGTAGTGATTGCATTTCGATTGGAACGAGTCCATTCTGGACGACTAATATATCCGGAAATCCGGTAATCCAAGTCTTCTGCCGTAATCGGCAGCATTGCTTTGGCGGCATTGGTTCCGTAAACAGCTGCGATGACCTGCAGCAGATCACCATTTCCGAGCGTATGCAGCAGCTGATTGCCATTATGATGCAAGGTAAAAGAGATCCCCGGATGAGCGAGCGCCATGCGGTACATGGCATCTGAGATATGGCCCAGCTCCGTCTGAATACTCTTCATATATTTCAGCCTTGCCGGCGTATTAAAAAATAATTCACGAACGGCAAGATCACTTCCCCGGCCGGAAGGAGCGTCCTCATTTCGTATGAGATTGCCACCCTCAATGTCTACTAGGCGCCCTTTGCCGTCATCGGCAGTTGCAGTTAGAAGCGATACCTTGGATACCGCGGCAATACTGGGAAGTGCCTCTCCGCGGAAGCCTAAGCTTGTGATTTGAAATAGATCACGGCCATTCAGAATTTTACTTGTAGCATGCCGGTAAAAGGCGGTCTCACAATCTTCAGGATCAATCCCAGAGCCATTATCTTTAACGCGGATGCTCTGCAAGCCCCCCTCTTCTACCGATACCTCAATTCTTGTACTGCCAGCGTCAATCGCATTCTCGACAAGCTCCTTTACAACAGAAGCTGGCCGCTCTACTACTTCACCCGCAGCAATCTGGTTGGCAATATGCTCGTCCAATATATGAATTTTGGCCATTTCATTCACCTCTTATTTAGGCAATCAATTATTATAAAATCTTTATTGCAGATCCTTAACCTTCATCTTCAGCTCGTTCAACAGACTCATCGCCTGCAGCGGCGTCATATTCATAAGATCAGCGTCACGCACAGAAGAAATGAACTCTTTTAGCGCGGGATTCTCATGGATTTCAGTTACCGCTACTTGATGTGCACTACCTTTGCGGTTCTTGCGTGGTTCTTCCTCACCAAAGATAGACAACTGAACAACCTCATTTTCTACAGGTGCCTCAGTGATGACACTTACGGCTTGCGCCACGGAAGATGTGCTAGCAACTTCTCTTACAGCCGCCTGTCTTTCGAGGCTTCCCCCGTAATGAAGTTCAGTACCACCAGGATGGGCTGCCTGCTCAATGCTCTGTAAGAGACCATAAGCTCGGTCAATAATCCCTTCAGGAAGACCCGCAAGACGTGCACAATAGATCCCATAGCTGCTGTCAGCCGCTCCAGGAACTAGCTTGCGCAGGAAGTTTACTTTATCGCCGCTCTCTTGAACAGCCATAGAGTAATTCCGCAGTCCTTTAAGACTCCCTTCCAAATGAGCCAATTCATGAAAATGCGTCGAAACTAGAGCTTTGCAAGAAATAACATCATGTACATATTCAATAACCGCCTGAGCGATGGCCATACCTTCACTGGTCGAGGTACCTCTTCCCAGCTCATCAATAATAATCAAGCTGCGAGCTGTTGCTTTCTCTGTCATAACCTGGATGTCAGCCATTTCCACCATAAATGTACTTTGACCACCGATCAAATCATCAGCTGCTCCAATACGAGTAAAGATCCGGTCTATAAGCGGAACTTCAGCACTGTTTGCTGGAACAAAACATCCAATCTGAGCCATGATGCAGATCAGCGCCACCTGACGCATGTAGGTGCTTTTGCCCGCCATATTAGGACCTGTAATTAGAAGAATGTTACCTTCTTCCTTACTCAGCGTGCTTCCATTTGCAATAAACGCGGAATCTTTAAGCACCGCCTCCACAACGGGATGACGGCCCCCTTCAAGCCGAAGATCATAACCATCCGAAAGGACTGGCTTCACAAAACGATGTTCGGCACTAACTGCCGCCAAGCATTGATACACATCAATCTCGGCAACCTTTTCTGCAAGATTTTGCAGGCGGGGGATTTGCCCGCTGATGCGATCACGCAGCTCGGTAAAGAGGCTGTATTCCAAATCCGTCATTTTATCCTGAGCTTCAAGAATAAGTGCTTCCTTCTCTTTAAGCTCAGGTGTGACAAAACGCTCTGCGTTAGCAAGCGTCTGTTTGCGTTCATAACGTCCTTCCGGCAATGCAGCCAGATTGGATTTGGTGATCTCTATGAAATAACCGAAGATTTTGTTATAGCCGATCTTCAGTGACTTAATGCCAGTGGCCTGTCTTTCTTTAGCCTCCAGTTCAGCGATCCAACGTTTACCGTTACTGCTAGCTTCCCTAAGCTCGTCCAAACGTTCATGATAACCGGAACGGATAATTCCACCGTCGCGCACAGACACCGGGGCATCCTCGACGATTGCACGGTCAATGTCCTCTCGCAGCTCGGCGCATTCATCCATGCTTGCACCGATCTCTCGTAAAGTAGCTGAACCGGAGGTCATACATAATTCCTTCAATGCAGGAATTTGCGCCAGCGATAATTTCAGGGCATTCATATCACGGCCATTGGCGCTGCCAAAAGCAATACGACCCACCAACCGCTCCAAATCATAAATTTCTTTAAGCGCTAAACGCAGGTCCTCGCGAACGATAAACTGATTGTACAAATAATCGACAGCCTCTAGGCGCCGTTCGATCGGAGCTCGCTGCAATAGCGGCTTATCAATTCTACGGCGCAACAGACGGGCGCCCATCGACGTTTCCGTTCGATCCAGCAGCCAGAGCAAGGATCCTTTTTTGGAGCGTTCGCGAACCGTTTCGGTTAGTTCAAGGTTCCGGCGTGTAAATGGATCTAGAATCATATAATTGCCTGGTTCATAAGGAGAAATCTGACTAAGCTGCCCTAACGAACGCCGCTGGGTCTCATTCAGATAAGAGATCAGAAGCGCCAGACATTGTCCACGTTCCTTCTCTAGACGTACCCATGCCGCTTCACCGAACTGACGACGTGCCAGCTCCTCCTCGCGTTTCTCCCAAGGGGTGTAAACTACAGGTTTGGCTAACAGCGGCGTTTCGCTTCGCAGAATCTCCAACAGTGCAGCGTCTCCGATGATCTCAGCCGGTTCATAGATGCCAATCTCATCACGCAGCCATTCGGCTCCAGATAATACCGAAGTAACATATAGCTCACCAGTTGTTAAATCGCAGGCAGCTAATGCCATCATTCCGTCACTTTCGGTAACGCAAACGAGGTAGTTGTTGCTCTTGTCAGCAATGATTTTTCCATCCATCACGGTTCCTGGTGTCACGACGCGTACAATATCCCGCTTCACCATGCCTTTCGTGACTGAAGCATCCTCTAACTGCTCACAAATGGCGACTTTATATCCTTTTTCTATCAGGCGTTGAATATATCCCTCGGCGGCGTGGTAAGGCACTCCACACATAGGGATTTTCTCCTCGCCCCCGCCTTCGCGGCCTGTCAACGTAATCTCAAGCTCCTTGGAAGCCAAAATGGCATCTTCAAAGAACATTTCATAGAAATCGCCCAGTCTAAAAAATAGGAAGGCATCCTTAGCCCCTTCCTTTACCTTTAAATATTGCTCTATCATCGGCGTATATTGTGCCATGGTCAACCTCCATGCCTATTTAATGCTGTCCCCCATTATAACAGAAAATTGGTGGACAAAGTTACCCTGAAACCTCACATTAGTACAACGAAAGACTAGAATACTTATCAGACAAACACTTACAGGAGGTATATTCTTCTGCTTTTAAATATTGTAAAATATTAACACAGATCGTCAGCCCATATGAAAATCAAAGGAGAATACAATATGATACGAAAGCTAACGAAGGATGATCAAGAGCTGCTGATGGCGTTGCTGCGGAAAGAGCCGGCGCTTAATTTATTTATCATTGGCGATGTGGAGAATTTTGGGTTTGAACAGGATTTCATGGATTTGTGGGGAGAGATTGATCCAGCTGACGGGCGGATAAAAGCCGTTCTGCTACGCTTCTATAGAAGCTACCTTCCTTATGCAGATGGCCCTTTTGATGTCGAGGGGTTCGCTGAGATTATCCGAAAGGATAATGACATGCATATGATCTCCGGAGCCTCAGAGGTGGTGAAGGCTTTTGACGGGGAAATTAATTTCAAACAAGTAAAACAGCTGTATTTTGCTGAATTAAAAGATATGAACAATAAAATAAGTGAGTCCTTCTCTTCAGCTGAGCCTATCAAAAAAGCTACAGTTCAGGATGTAGAAGCGATTTGCGCACTCACCGATACCATTGAAGAATTTGAAAGCAGCCGGAATGGTTCAAGAACCAGCCTGCGTAAAACGCTGGAAAGCAACACCGGCCGCACGTATTATATGGAACGGGAAGATAAGGTCATTGTCACCGCTTCAACTTCAGCGGAAAATTCCATGTCAGCGATGATTGTCGGGGTTGCCACACATCAAGCATTCAGAGAGCAAGGCCTTGCTTCGCGCGTAATGGCACAGCTATGTGCAGACCTGCTTCATGAAGGAAAGTCATTATGCCTCTTTTATGACAACCCACATGCCGGAGTTATTTATAAACGACTTGGCTTTCAAGATATCGGTTCATGGACCATCGTTAACATGTAGACCAAATAGTAAAATATCACATTTTTACTTTGCTGCACCATAACTCACGTATATCACGCGACTCATCCCACGTCCGCTCAGCGGCAATATATTCGAATAAAGGCTCGATATAGGGGGCGGCAATCTCGTAGCCGCCTAGGGAACGCAGCTGCGCCAGCAATGGGGGGATTGCGGCGCGCAGCGGAGGTTTATCGCCGCTGTAGTAGGCGATATGCAGGTCTTCCCGGTCTAGCGGGCGTTGCGTCAGGTCCTCATAATGGCTCACGATCAGATGAGCCAGATAGACCGCGCCTTTAGCGATGACCGGGGATACCAGGAAGCTCGGCAAGGTCCGGTACTCGAAGCCGCCATGCGGCTGAGTCCGGAAATCGCCGAGCACGCCGTATCGGGGACGACGCGCCCCTGCGCGGACGTCTTCGAGCAGAAGCATGGGCAGCGCGAGATAGTTATCGAGCGCGCGCAGCAGCGGCGCCGTCAGCGTCACGCCGCTGAAGTGCAGATGGCCGCCGAGGGCCCAGCCCGTCAGCGGCATGCCTCCCGCCCGCCAGCGCAGCGAGCGGTCGGCGATGAGCCGGTCCGCCAGCGCCGCGGCGGACATCAGCTGCGCCAGCAGCGCGCGCGGTTCCCCGCGCGGCTGAGGGCGCAGCTCGGCGACCGGGAACGCGCCGCGCGTTCCCGGAGGTCCGGCGTCGCAGCCAGCGACGCCGTCCGTGGGCAGGTACCGCGACGCAGGCACGACGCGGCCGGTGGATTCCCGGAGGATGATGAACTCCGGGTCCATACCCATCAGCAAGCCGCTGCGGCCCGGCTGCTCCAGAGCCAGCTCTCGTTCCAGCGCTAACGCTGCGGAACGATAAGGCTCGGGCAATCGTTGCCCGGAGGTCTTTACTAGTGGAGTGACTCCCTCCACCACATACCTCCGGTTCCCCATTGCCCTCAGCAGTACCTCACCGCTATCCAGCCCCAAGCTGTACAGCGTGCGGACAGCAATCCGCTGGAGCAATTTCATCACCCCGCGAAGCTCTCCCCGCACTCGGCCTCCCGTGGTATTGCTCTCGGCATTAGCAAAGCTCACAGCTTCGCTATAATTATCGGTGGCCGCACGCATTCCAAGACCCGCTCCAAGCAAAGAGATGTGGAGCACAGTCAAATGATAAACCAATATCTTATAACACTGCCTGTGCCCCTTCTCAGTAGCGTGTAAAGCATATGTATCGACAAAACGTTTTACAGATGGCGTCAGCGTTGCTTCAACTCCGCTTCTAAGCAATCTAGACTCTCTCTCTGCCACAGACAATTCTGAATACACCTTAAGACCTTCATTCATACTCTTTAGCGCCTCCATCCGAGCGTGAACCTTTTTTCATCCTAAAAATAAATAAAAAAAAGGAGGGCATTCGCCCTCTACGCCGCCGCACTCCCTACATATAATGGACCATAACCCATTGATACTCAGTTAACGGCGGCGTATCCTTCCTTACAGCTCATCATCCAGATTGTCAGGGTCCAGATCATCGTAATCGAAGCTATCACCTTCAAAATCATAATCCTTGTCTTCTGGATCATCACTTTGCTCAGTGACATACACACGGACTTTGGTCTCAGCCACCAACTCCACTTCGAATTCGCGCTCTACGCGAAGTGTCACACTGCCTCCGCCTGGCGATACGCCCGCTTCTACACAGTTGGGTTCCTGCGTTGCCTCCGCAGAGACCTCAACTGTTGAAGTGCGGTGTCTCGTGTCCAGGTAGGAAAGCGGGATGAGCTCCACATAAGAGACTGTTTCCTTTGCTACCTCGGTCTGCTTGTTCTTGTCGTACGAGTACCAGATGTTTACATCATAAGTACCAATTACTTCGATTCCGTTCCCGGCGGCAACCGCTTCGTATTGGTGGTTGATAATCCAAGCCCCCAAAATACTAGTCGGATGATGTGGCGGAGTCACGGTATGGGTTGCTGTAGAGAACTTACGACCTTTGCCGCAAATTGCCTTCGTAATGATCTCCCTTGTTTGACGTTTATGGCTTAATGACATCTTTGAACCTCCTCCATACAATCATTCACTATCAAGTGTATGCAGGTTCTAGGCATTTGTTGATTGTTAGACTATAAATAAATTTGAGTAAGCCCTCAAGAAGGCTTTTTCAGGAGACTCATAGTTCATTTTATTTCAAAATTTGTACATATATGAGTAGATTCCAAAAATGGTCCAACCTGTTCCAGAGCCATTCCTGACCCCTAAAAAAACCTTAAAACACCAGCTATTGCGGGATTACCCGCACAATTCCAAGCGATCTATGTTTGCTTAAGTCAATAAAATCCTCATCAATATTCACCAGTGGCCGCAAAGGGTCTGTAGCAAGAATCATAACAATTTTTCCTTTTCGCCCATCTGTCAATTCCACTTCGTTCCCTAGCATTGACTGCATTAACTTATTAATAAACACTCTGCAAATATAAGGGTCGAGCTTACCGAACACACTCTCCTCCATTTGCAGTAATACTTCGTATAAAGGAGCCGCTTTGCGATAAAAACGGTCGGAGGTCATCGCGTGAAACACATCAGCCACAGCAACGATTTTACTGAAATCAGTAATCCGGTTCCCAAGCACACCAAATGGATAACCACTGCCGTCCATTCTTTCATGATGCTGTAAGGCTACTAGCGCTTGGGTATGGTTTGTGCCTACCGTATCCCTGATCATCTCATACCCAAAGGTCGTATGCTTTTTCATCAGCTGAAACTCTTCGTCGGATAATGGACCGGGCTTGGTTAATATGTCATCCGGGATTCTCATTTTGCCGATATCATGAAGAGTCGCTGCAATGGTCAACATGCTCAAATCCTCAGACTTTAGCTTCAGCCATTTGCCTAGCAAGGTAGATATTATGCCCACGGCTACATTATGTCTGTATGTATAATCATCTTTGGTCTGCAAAGCAGCCAATACTCCGTAGAAGTCATTCTTTTCGCTTACCTGCTGGATAAACGGAATCACTTCATTTCTAACTTCCAGCATAGGAATTCTTTTATTTTTGTTATGACGAATCTGTTCAAAAATATTCTCAATCGCAGCTGTACAATCATCAATTGCAAGCTGGAAAAATTCCGCGCTATCCAGCTGGACGACGTCATGAGATTCCAGAGTGATCTTATGTTGTCGAATTAATCTAATATGTTCAGCACTCAATAAAGTCAATGCGGGTAAAACAAATACTCCTTTGTCATTAAAGAGGTTAGCTACAAGTTGTTTTCCGATAAATGATTCCATATCTTTGTCCATACGCCTCACCTGCCAATGCGGAAAATTCGTATATGAATTTCCTGCTTGAATTTGAACTCACCCTATAATTGTTAATCCCTTTCGGAGATCAACTTTTAGTTCATACATATTTTATCGTGATTTCAGGGGCGAATGTTAATACTTCACTTTATTAAAGCCTAATTTTAAGCTTTTTTCCGGGTGAGCAAACGTTTCTCAGGCTTATAGCTGACCGGTATTTTATGGCGTTTCGCAATTTTCAAATAAAGTGCCAATTCTCTGCAAAGCTGCAGAATCGCTGATCGCACTTCGAATTCCTCACGTGTCTCCGGCAAATCCATGCTTTCAAATTCTTGTTCAAGCTCTTCCAGCAAATGTTCCGTGCGGCCTGTATATTCTTCAGCCAAAACATCTCCGCTAAGCTGGTCGAACAATTCAGCTACCATCTCTCCATGCGGTAAATGGCGATATACTTGAGAAATCAGCTGCATCATGCTTTGAATCGATTCCAGCTGCTCCTTACGCATATAGAAATAGACATTCCAAGCTTCATCAGGATGAATCACATGATTCTCCATCTCACGAGTAGCGGCAGTCAGTCCCCGCTGCACTGCATTATCCGCATCAATTAATTCTTTGCCATCCCACATATACGCAGGTTCACGCAAAGTACGGGCCATCTGAGTAAAAATAACTGAAAAGTATCGATCCACTTCCTTGCGGATTCCATAAATAACTCCCCCGGTCTGTGGCATGTAAATCAAGTTAACCACCCCCGCTGAACCGAGACCTATGGCCAGAAGCTCTACTTGCTGCAACAACACATGAAGCGATAACTCAGCTTGTCCAAAAACACGAAACACAATAACAGAGCTAGTGACAATCCCTTCCTTGTAGCCAGACTTCACAATCATCGGAAAGCCAACCAGAACGTATAGTCCAAGCACCCAGTAATGAAATCCTAATATCCAAAATAAAATACACCCAAAAAAGAGTCCCACGAGCGAGGCCAAAAAACGCGCCGTTATCGTCCGGAAACTCCTTTTCAAGGTAACCTCCACACCCAAAATGGCTAAAAGCCCTGCACTTTGTGCATTGGGTATGCCTACTGCAGACGCGAGAAGAACGGACATTAACGTCGCAGCAGCTGTTTTAATCACACGAAATCCCATAACCCTATCTCTCCTTAAAAGCACTAACCGTTAATAGGTAAAGATATAGACATGTTACAAGATTTTGTGTACGGACACAACGTTACATTAGACTTACCGCCGGTATAACAAGCGCTTCTCCAGATACACTACCAGTTGATACATTGCCGTTGCTACGGTTGCGATAATCAGCAGACTGGACATCACAAGCGTGAAATTAAACACCTGGAATCCATATATGATCAGGTACCCAAGACCGGATTTTGCTACTAGAAACTCTCCCACGATAACCCCGACCCATGACATACCCACATTCACCTTTAGGGTAGAGACAACCGTTGGAAAAGATGCCGGAAGAATCACTTTAAAAAACACCTGAACTTTAGAAGCTCCAAAAGAACGAACCACCTTCACTAGATTAGGATCCACACTACAAAAGCTATTGTAAACAACAAGTGTAGTAATGATCACCGTAATCGATAAGGTTGTTACAACGATAGCGGTGAAACCCGCCCCGAACATTACGATAAAAATCGGCCCCAAGGCCACCTTCGGCATACTGTTAAAGACAACCATAAACGGATCAAGCACCGCTGATAAAAACGGAGACCACCAAATAATCACTGCCAGCAGCGTTCCTAACAAGGTTCCCAGAACAAACCCTACCGCAGTCTCTCCTACCGTCATCCCCAAATGAGGCCACAAGCTTCCACTGATCATATCCTGCCAAATCTGCTTGAAGATTTTTGTCGGGTAGCTGAACAATAACTCATCAATCCAGCCCATTCTTGCTCCCGCTTCCCACAGCACAAAGAACAGCAGCAACAGACTGCTTCTTACAGCAATTACCTGATTACGCTGGCGCTGCTTTCTTTTTTTGAAATCCACATGCATTTGCTGCAGCCACAGTTCACGGGAAGCTAAAACTCCCGCTTGCTCTGTTCGTTTCATTAGCTTTCCCTCCCTGCGATCTCCATCTCTGTCCATACTTCATGAAAAAGCTCCGCAAACCCTGGCTGATCACGCGCATACAGCGGTGGGGCTGAGCGGATTAGCTCCGGAACAGGAAAAACTTTACGAATCTTCCCTGGATTTCGCTGCAATAAAATAACCCTACTGCTGACCGCAATCGCTTCTGACAGATCATGCGTGACCAAAATAGCCGTGGTTCCCCGGCTGCGTAAGGTCTCTGAGACTAAATCCTCCAGCTGAAGTTTGATCTGATAATCAAGTGCCGAGAACGGCTCGTCTAGCAGCAGCAGTCCTGGATTGGTAGCTAATGTTCGTACAAGAGCCACCCGTTGCCGCATCCCTCCGGATAGCTGAGAAGGATAGGCCTGTTCTTTCCCTTCTAATCCCATCTCGCGCAGCAGCTCCAAAGTCCGTTTATGACTTTCCTCGTTTAAGCTTCCGGTCAGCTCCAGTCCAAGCACGGCATTGTCAAGAATACTCCGCCAAGGAAAAAGATAATCCTGCTGCAGCATATATCCAACCTCAGGTGAAGGGCCTAGAATGGGTTGGCCATTTACGAATACTTCACCCTCAGAGGGCTGCAGCAGTCCGGCAATAATCGACAGGAGAGTCGTCTTGCCACAGCCACTTGGGCCTACTAAGCTGACGAACTCTCCTTGCTCGACATTAAGATTTAGATCCTCAACGGCCAGTGAAGCTTCCCGATCGCCGAGATAGGCATGCGTTACTCCCTTTAATTGCACTACTGGAAGCAAGGTCATCCCCTCCTTATAGTTAACAAAATCCTTTTAGGATCTTATCTCTCTTATTTAGAGCCACTGCTCTTTATGGTCTTTTCAGCTTTTTCAGCAAAAGTATTGTTCACGATTTTTTCTGCTGGAACACGTTCTTTAAGTTCACCTGCGTTATCCATAACATCTAGCAGATTATTCCATTCTTCATTATCAACAACCGGATTAATGGCGTAGGTGTCTTGCTCCTTGTAACGTTTTACAGCAGAAATCACAATGTCACGATCCGTTTTATCAAAATAAGTTATTATGGCATCCGTAATTTCTTCAGGACTATGTTCCTTCACCCAAAGCTGAGCACGCTGGATGGCATTAGTGAACTTTTGCACGGTGTCCCCATTTTTGCTTATATAGCTGTTCTTTGACATAAATACTGTGTAAGGTAAATAACCGCTCTCTACCCCAAACGATGCCACTACAGCTCCCCGGTCTTCTCGTTCGAAGATAGAGGCCTGCGGCTCAAACAGCTGCACATAATCACCAGTACCTGAAGCAAATGCACCGGCAATATTAGCAAAATCGATATTTTGGATCAAGGTAATATCCTTCGCAGGATCAATTCCTTTTTTAGATAAAGTAAACGCGCCTGCCATTTGTGGCATTCCGCCTTTTCTTTGACCAAGGAAAGTAGAGCCCTTCACTTTATCCCAATTAAAATCTCCATCAGCCTTCCGGGCGAACAGGAAAGTTCCATCCCTTTGAGTCAGCTGTGCAAAATTAATGACCGGATCATCCGAGCCCTGCTGATACACGTAAATGGAGGTTTCTGAACCAACCAACGCCACATCAATAGCACCTGAAAGCAATGCGGTCATCGTTTTATCGCCACCGGGAATCGTCTGCAGCTCTACATCCAGCCCTTCATCTTTGAAGAAACCTTGAGTCAAGGCAACATACTCGGGTGCATAAAAGACAGAGCGGGTAACCTCCCCAATCTTCACCTTTACCGTCTCTGACTTTCCGCCGCAACCGGCAAGTACTGAAAAGCATAAAGTAATGATCATGAGCGACAATGACAGCTTTTTCCGAATCTTCATTCTTCATTCTCCTTTCTTACCGGGTCCTTCGCCCTTGCTTAAAGCATATGCACATGCCTACTGAAAGGTTAAAATCCCGAATATCGTGGGGAATTAAAAGAATATCCATGATATCAGCAGTTTTTATTGAATTTATGGATAAATATCACTGGATTTGCTGTTTTTATATCTGTGCAAACGTTTTACCTGAGGATATGATTACAGTACTATAAGAATTAAAGCGCTTACCATTTCCTTTATAGGAAAATTGCAGCAGAAGGGGTTATTTTATATGGATAAACAAGCAACACCTATCACCAAAAAACACACAATAAACGGACTTTTGGGTCTTAGCTTAACTGCCTTTCTGCTCTCCGGGTGTTCAGGAAATAATAACAATATTTCTTCCTCTGCCTCCCCTTTTCCATCGCCAAAAGCAAATACTGTTCAGGATACTACAACACCTCCCGCTGCAAAAACGATAACTACTGACGAACAACCCTCAACGGTTTATTATGAGATTTTTGTTCGTTCATTCTATGACTCTGACGGGGATGGCATCGGTGACCTCAAAGGGATTTCCAAAAAATTAGATTACTTAAATGACGGAAATCCTGACACCACAGACGATCTGGGGATCGGTGGGATTTGGCTTATGCCTATCAACCCTTCACCAAGCTATCATGGTTACGATGTGACTGATTATCGTGCAATCAATCCAGATTATGGGACGATTGAGGATTTACAGGAGCTCGTTACGGAGGCGCATAAACGTGGGATTAAAGTAATTATGGATTTGGTCGTGAATCACACCTCCAAAGAACATCCTTGGTTCGTAGATTCCGCTAAAAATAAGGACAGCAAATATCGCGACTGGTACATATGGGCTGAAGATCAAGGACGTCCTGCGAATGGAGCCAGTGCCGCTGGTAGTGGAAATGCATGGCACTCTTTACTGGGTAGTCATTATCTAGGTGGCTTTTGGGAAGGCATGCCTGATCTAAATTTTGATCATACGGAAGTTCGTAATGAAATGAAGGATATCGGCAAGTTTTGGCTGGAACAAGGGGTTGATGGATTCCGTTTAGACGCTGCTAAACATATTTACGAAGACCTTCTAACCGACAAAAGCCAAGCCACAACCCATAAAAATGTATCTTGGTGGCAGGATTTCCGCAAAGCGATGAATGAAGTGAATCCTCAAGCTTATATTGTTGGTGAAGTATGGGAGAATTCTGCAGTCACCGTAGGGGCTTATTTGGATCAAGCCTTTGACTCCAGCTTTAACTTTGGTTTAGCGGAAACTCTTATTAATTCCGTGAAAACTGAAAAAGACAGCGGGACTGCCTTTACGCTGGAACGTACGTATAATCTGTACTCCAAAATATCTGAGAGCCATTTTACCGATGCGATTTTTTTGACAAATCATGATCAAAACAGAGTCATGAGTCAATTAGACGGCAATCTGGATCATGCAAAAATGGCAGCAGCCCTGCTGTTAACCTTGCCTGGAAATCCTTTTATTTATTATGGTGAAGAAATAGGAATGCTTGGTGTAAAACCAGATGAAGGAATTCGTGAGCCCATGAGATGGATGACAGCGGATCAGGGTGAGGGGCAGACTACTTGGGAGGTCGGCAGCAATAACGCTGATGATGTTAGCATTAATGTCGAAAGCCAGACTAACGACAGCAGCTCACTGCTTAAAAGATACCGCGAATTCATTGCGTTAAGAAACGAAGTCCCTGCGCTCCGTGATGGCGGAATTCGAGACTACACTTCTGGCAATGTAGGGGTAATGGCCTACGAACGTATAACAACAAAGGATCAAGTCCTCGTTGTTCATAACCTAACTGGAGATGAACAAATCATTACGCTTCATCCAAATGTCGAAGGTATCTCTTACACCAAGATCCAAAAGACAACTGCTGACAAAGTGACCTTAAATTCAGATCAGCTTACTCTTCCTCCCTATTCAACGGTTATTGTGAAGTAGGAAAAGAGGAGGAATCTAATACCCACTCTGCCACTGAACTACATAATTGTGCTTTCGATATAGGAAGAGCTACAATCCAGTCTTGGGAAGGATCGCTGCTCATTCGCAGCAACCAGCCACTTGAATGATCGCTTATGAAGCTAGCATACTGAAACTTCCAGCCATTATCACTAGAAATGCAAAGTCGTAATTCTCCCTCTGCGTCGAAGCATTTCATCACTCGTGCAAGATGGTTGGAATGGACGTCATCCCCTGTCTCTGCAGCTAAACACTCTGAGAGTCTGTGAACCGTAGAGGAATCTGAGCCTTTTTTCAGCTCCTCAAACCTTTTTTTTGACATTAGCAACGCCGGAATCCCGTGAGCAAAGGGCTCCATCGCTCTCTCACATTCGAACAACTCGAGACAAAAGCTCTCTGTTTCATCTCTGCTCTTCAGCACACACGGAGGAGAGTCCGGTGTATTATTGCAGTAGGCTAGTATTTTATCCTTATGTATTTGCAAACACAGATCTTTAGTTTTCTCCTTCTCTCTATATTTGAATCTACCTATCCTTTCTGCTGTAGGCGCAGTATTTAACAATTCATTTAATACTACTTGGTCGGTTACCCGATCTGGAAATAAAAATTCCGTTAAATCCGTTAAATCCGTTCGTTCTTTCTCATTCACATTATTGTATCCTTCCTGTATTACATATAAATGTATATTAAACTAGCAATCTTTATGTTATCATAAGCTAATTTTAAGGTAAAATTAAGAAACAAGGGGTATGATCATTAACATGAAATACTTGTAGCGAGGTGATTTCAAAATGAGAATGCTCATCACATTTCAGAACAAACTTGTACCTGTGTATTTCACAACAGAAAATAAACAGCCCACTCAAAAAGTACTTAGATTACTTAACAGTACGCTGGAGCTCAAAATTCAAAAGGGCAAAAGTGCCCTCCAGAAATGCCTCAATTCTCTGATTAGTATCGAAATTAAAGGCTCTGAAGCTATATTGCACAGTTACAGTGAAAATGATTCATTGGCGCTATCCCTCTATTAATGGAGGGGTAGTTTTTTTGTCACAACATTGCAGTCCTACGCTTCTAATAAAGAGCGTCCTAAGCAACTAAGAATTGCTGCTTAGACTCGTTTTCTTTTTGAAGCTAAACTTGATCCAAAATGACACTCCGTTTGATTTAGATACCATTTGCGCATACATAGCTTCTACTATCAAAATCAGCGACCTTGGTTCTGCTTGGTGCTATTTTGTACTGCTTTGTGCTATTTCATAGCACATTTTAGATTGCTGCTTGCCGGCCATCCCCATAGCCGACTGCTATCGGACCCAGAAGACCTTAATCGCAGCTTTTTGACTCATTTGGAATCCTATTGGACCCCAGAGTCGCTATTGGTACGAAAAACACTAATTATCGACCTCAAAAAGCTGAATAGCTGCGCTGGAGTCCGAAACTCTGCTCTAATGCCCATAATTTCGCATATAACGTCATCTGAGTCCGTTGCCTGCGATGGATGTTTATTACTCGGTGGTGCAGATGTATGTATAGCGGGTTACATGAAATTCCAGGGAGTTGTCACTTAACACTATAATAACCGCTGGGACCTCTTGACCATTTTGGAGCTCCCTCTAGCATCTTGATCTAAATCCGAGCCATCATTTGTATTAGATACCATTTACACATACATAGCTTCAACTATTAAAGTATGCGACCTTAGTTCTGTCTGGTTCTGCTTGAGTTCTGCATGGTTTGCTTTGGTTCGACTTGGGACTGCTATATAGCAAAATTGAATTGCTGTTTACTGACTAGTCACATAGCTGACTGCTATTGGACTCATTGTTGGATGCTTTCGGACTCAGTTGACCTTAATCGCAGCTTTTTGGCTCATTTAGAATCCTATCGGACCCCAGAGTCACTATTGGCACGAAAAACACTAATTAACGACCTCAAAAAGCTAAATAGCTGCGTTGGAGTCCGAAACTCTGCTCTAATGCCCATAATTTCGCATATAACGTCATCTGAGTCCGTTGGCCGCTGAGGATAACTTGGAAGGTCACTTAGTGTGTAACTCAACAAATGACTTTGCATTTGTCAGCAGATTAGAGGTAGCGGTTTACCTGACGCTACAATGTCACTTGCCAAAGTAACGTTTGTGGTCGGTCAGCTTCCTTTGCTGATTCTAAGCTGAAACAATCTGCCCAAGACTAAAAACGCAGAGCAGTGATCCCCCCTTAACGGGAGGATCACTGCTCTGCTATATTTACGGACTTTTTTAACCCAAGGACTCTGTCTCATTCAGCGAAAAATCTACTATTAGGAAGAGCTAAGCAATTATCAGCTGATCTTGTAATTCTTCTGCTCTGCTTTTTCAGCTTTTTGGATTCGAAGTCTAAATAGCTTCACTAAATTCTGACGCGTATGCTCTTCGTGACAGCTGTCCAATTTTTTAATGATAAACCGATCGATGGACATGTCAATCGCTCCTTTTAGATCATTCTGGAACTTATAGAGACAGGAAATTATTTCCTGTTTCTCTTGTATCACCTATTAACCTTGTTTTCATTTTTTCAAACTCCTTGAGCATAAACAAATTTCAATGACAAAAAAATAATTTACAAACAAAAGATTACATGCTATATTAAATATAGTTAATATTAAATACACACATGCAAGGGAGAAATCATAATGTCTAAAGTTCTATTTATTAAAGCAAACAACCGTCCAGCAGAACAATCCGTAAGTGTTAAGCTTTACAATGAATTCTTGGAGAGCTACAAGCTCAACAACCCAGAAGATGAAATCACTGAGCTTGATCTGTTCGCAGAGCAACTTCCATACTACGACAATACCCTGATCACTGGTATGTATAAAGCCGCTCAAGGATACGAAGCAACACCTGATGAAGCAGCTGGTGCCGCTATCGTTAATAAATATCTTAACCAGTTCATCGCTGCAGATAAGGTAGTATTCGGTTTCCCACTGTGGAACATGACTGTACCTGCTGTATTGCACACTTATGTAGATTACCTTTGCCAAGCTGGTAAAACATTCTCTTACACTGCTGAAGGTCCAGTTGGTCTTTTGACAGGTAAAAAAGCAATCGTTCTGAATGCAAGAGGCGGTATCTACTCTGAAGGTCCTGCAGCAAGTGCTGAAATGGCAGTAAACTTCATCGTTGGTAACCTTAACCTGTGGGGAATTAAAGATATTACACAAGTAATCATCGAAGGCCACAACCAACTTCCAGCACAATCCGCTGAAATCATTGAAAACGGATTGCAACTGGCTAAGGAAACTGCTGCATCCTTCTAAACCA
The DNA here is from genome assembly GCF_037963285.1 of Paenibacillus sp. FSL H3-0329. Classification (NCBI taxonomy): domain Bacteria; kingdom Bacillati; phylum Bacillota; class Bacilli; order Caryophanales; family Paenibacillaceae; genus Paenibacillus; species Paenibacillus sp. FSL H3-0329. The sequence continues at coordinate 3,873,985 of NZ_CP150150.1, forward strand.
TAACCGTTTAGATTCAATTCAATAATTAAGGGCGCCCCTTAGCTGTCAAAAGCTAAGGGGCGCCCTTTTCCAATGTCTATGCCGTTATATCAATTCTTTTTAATATTCATCCAGCTCTTTACGCCATCCGTATCCTCTGGTTCTGGATGAACTCACTTTAGTGGAAGCTGCGCTTTTTCTCTTAAGCTTGGCTTCTTTATTATTTTGGTACAATACTTCTCGTTGTGTTTTTCGGTAGTTGATTAGTCTCTTCTCTTCCAGTTCACCTGTTTGGACTGCTTCAAGTACAGCACAGCCCTCTTCGCGTTCATGACTACAGTTACTAAACCGGCACTTAATAGCTAGGCCGCTGATATCACTAAAGGCTAGATCAAGACCACCTTCATCTTCCCAGAACTGCAGCTCCCGCATCCCCGGTGTATCTACGATAATCCCCCCATCCGGCAAAACAAACAGTTCACGGTGGGTAGTAGTATGACGTCCGCGGCTATCCCCTTCTCTAACATCCTGAGTAATCTGAAGGTTCTTCCCGCATAGCCAGTTGACCATTGTCGACTTCCCACAACCGGAGGAGCCCGTTAGAGCTACTGTTTGACCCTCACCAATGTAAGGCAGCAGCTTCTCGCGCCCTTCATCTTGTAATGCACTAACAGCATGTACTGATACTCCGGGAGCCGCGCTCTCCATTTCAGCGATTTTACTGTCTGCATCCGGACAAAGATCCGCTTTAGTGAGTAGAATAACTGGATTTGCCCCACTATTCCAAGCCATGATCAGATATCTCTCCATCCGGCGAACATTAAAGTCATCATTCAACGCGCTGACCAGAAATAACGTGTCTACATTGGAGGCAACAATTTGCTCATCTTGTGTATTTCCTGCGACCTTGCGTGAGATCACACTCTGCCGGGGCAATACGCCATGTATAATTCCATGCTCGCCGCCATCTTGCATTGCTAATGCTACCCAGTCTCCAATGGCAGGAAAATCACCCGAGGCTACAAATGTGTGTCTCAGCTTCCCGGCAAGCTCTCCCCACGTCTCTCCTACATCAGTTAACACTTTGTACTTACTGCCGAAATCACCAACGATTCTCCCGGGTATAAATTGTTTATCCTCTGCATGACTCCACTTTTCATTCCATTTTGTACTCCAGTTTTCATTCCAACCATATTGCTTTATGCTATTCATTCATTTCCTCCTAAAAGATATGTTTATGTTTTTTCTTGCCCCTTGGCGTTTTCCGAGAACACAAAAAGCCGCCGGAAATAAAGACTCCGGCGGCGGTATATAGACATGTGGATTTATTACACCAAATCCAATCTTTCTACACACGCAAAAAAGCCACCGGACCCTATACGGTTCCCGGCGGCTCTAATAAGCGTAATTGAGCTTACCTGCTAAACTGCACGAATCAATTATTCGGCAGCAGCTGTTCCCGGAAGACACGTATCCACAACAGTTGAGTTCATTACATTTAAAACTGTCATAAAACATCGTCTCCTTCCGAAATTTAAGATGCTGTTATCATAATTGGTGCAGCAGTAAAATGTCAACCCCAAATTTTCCGGATTACAAAATAGCCTTTAATTCTTTCAGCTCACGGATCATTTTCCAAGGTCGGATGTCCAGCTGATCGTCCCAAGGATGTTTCCTTTGCAGCCAAATTCCTTCAAGGCCAGCCTTACCTGCACCCCAGATATCATTTACCGGATGATCCCCTATAAACAAGGTTTGATCCGCAGAGGCACCCAGCTTGTCTAGTGCCAATTGATAAATCGCAGGATCAGGCTTCGCAATGCCAACTTCTCCAGATATAACTATAGCCTTGAAGTACTCTCGCAGGCCGAGAATATCGATTTTGGTGTTCTGGATTTCTTTTTTACCGTTGGTGACCAGCCCCAAAGTATATCCACGCTCCACGCAATACTCCAGAACCTCCAAAGCATGCTCCATGACTGCGCCATGATTGATGTAGCTCGCATCATAATACGCCCGGATATGTTCAGCCGTCACAGGCTTTTCCCAAGGCAGGATCTCACTAAGTTCTAAGAAAAATCCGTCTTTATCACGATAGCCATCAGCGTCTCTGTGGATCATATCCTCAATCACGGCCTGCGCTTCCGCAGGTTTCAGATGCCCAAGAAAATCCTGCACGAACTGAGTGCTAAAGCTGCGAAATGTATAGTCGCGATCCATTAAAGTATTGTCCAGATCAAATAAAATAGCTTGTACTTCCTTCATCAAGCGATTCCCCTTACATGCTGTTAATTTTCAAACCTAACCTACAGAATGTAATTGTACTATGCCTTAAGAGACAAAGAAAAGACTATTCAACAAAAAGGATTTATGGCTTCCCTTTTACTGAACAGTCTTTATGAAGATTCGTATCTGCGTCATTCCTTTACTCGAAATGCTCTGCCCGATGGGTCAGCATCATTTCTTCATCCGTAATATACAGCGGAAAAGGAGGTGTTTCTTTTAGATAACTTTCTGTAGATAACAATCGATAATGAACCTCTGGCAACCAGGTGTCTTCAAGCAACGGTAGCTTGCCTGTATCACTAATATAACTGTCTACAGCAGCCTGAACTAAATCCAGATAATACGGCACTAACTTGTCTTCTTCCTCGAAAATTTCATAGGTCTCTCGTGACATATAGAAATTCCGTTCGGGTATTCCACCCAAATAACGTTTCAGGCGACTCATATCGATTCTTTTGTCCTCTAAGATTAATGCTGTTCTATTAATAGGTCCAGGCATATCTTCTTCGAACTTTCGAATCGCCTGTTTCACTTGGGGTAATGTGACGGTTACATGATCTGATTTGGGTTGCTTTTTTGTGCGTTTAAATAACATAACGAAAGTCTCCTTTCTAAATATGTCTCAGATAACGCTTACAATTCCATTTTATTCGAAATTCGAATAATTAATCAGTACATTTCAAATCGACACAGAATGTTAATATTTAAAAGATCATTATTTGACATATTCCCACCGAGTCCATACTTCTCGAGGATTTAGTTCATACTTGTCCTTCTCACGATACATAAACTGATGCATGATGAATTCACGACGAATAGTGGCGAAATCTTCATGAAACTGCTTAATAAACTCATTGATTTCCTTTTCCGTATAAACAACTCCTGGCTCCAGCTTCTCAACCATGTATTGAAGCGCTATCAATTTCTTCTTGTATTGTGCTGGAATTTGCCGCAGCCGGCCATCTTTAGAGAAAAAATTACGAATTACAGTATCCTGAAGACTATTCTCAGGTAATTGCTCTTCCATATTCTCAGCTCCTTTCGAAAAAATAAACTGCAGTGAAGCCTCAGCACCATTATTGATAAACTCCGGATTCAACTTAAAATAAACTGTATTTTTGTCGCGTCTTTCTTTTATTAGAGCCGCTTCACGTAATTTAGCCGCATGATGAGTGACTGTAGGCTGCGATAAATTCAACTTCTCAGCCAGCGCTTGCCCGTGCATTTCTCCTTGGGACAGAAGCAACAATAAGCGAAGACGCGTTGGATCAGCTAAAGCTTTATGATAACTCACGATTTTCTCCAACTGCACTGGGTTCACGCTCCTAGAATTTCACAATAAATTGAAACATTAGATATATATCTAATTATATAATAATCAACGTTATTCTTGCAATGGTTATTATACTCAATCTGCTCTTATGGAAAAATTCATGAATTTAGGGTAGGATTTAAAGAAAAGATAGTAACAATCAGGAGGTAACCCGCTTTATGAAAGATGTCATTATTATCGGTGCAGGTCCTTGCGGCCTCTCGGCAGCTATCGAATGCCAACGCCAAGGCCTGTCCAGCCTTATCATTGAAAAAAGCTTTATTGTACACTCCATTTATTTGTATCCAACAAATATGCAATTTTTCAGTACGGCTCAGTTATTAGAAATCGGGGATGTTCCGTTCACTTCGACCAACGACAAACCTTACCGTCACGAAGCGCTTGTCTATTATCGCCGAGCCGCTGAGCAATATGGTCTAGAGATCGCCGCTTATGAAGAAGCTTTATCCATTGAGCCGCTTGAAGATGGAACCTTTGCCGTACATACGTCAAATATGCGTGGTGAGCATCAGAAACGTATCACTGCTAATGTAGTTATAGCAACAGGTTATTTTGATCAGCCGAATATGATTGGCATTCCAGGTGAAGAACTACCTAAAGTTACTCATTATTTCGGTGAAGCTCATCCTTACACGGGAATGAAGGTAACTGTAATTGGCGGCAGTAATTCCGCAGTAGATGCAGCGCTGGAGCTTATGCGTGTAGGAGCTACGGTAGATATGGTATATCGTGGTGAAAGCATCTCAGAGAATATTAAACCTTGGGTTCGGCCAATCTTTGAAGGCATGGTGCAAAAAGGGAAAATCACTCTGCACTTAGGCTCGCGTGTCACTGAAATTACTGCAAGCTCAGTAATTGTTACGGATCATAAGGGGGACAAGAAAGCATTGGATAATGATTTCGTTCTTGCCTTGACTGGCTTCCGTCCTAGCCGTACCCTCCTCACTTCAGCGGGTGTGATCATGGATGACGACATGGATAAGCCTGCTTTTAACACCTCTACCATGGAAAGTAATGTTCCAGGGTTGTATGTTGCTGGAGTAATCGCCTCCGGCCGCAATGCTAACGAAGTGTTTATTGAGACCGGAAGAGGGCATGGTAAGCTTATCGCAGATCACATTGTGTCAAAAGAAAGTTCTAATCCTAAGGAGTTGAAACATTAAGATGGACATGACCTCTTTGCTTTTGCTTGGACTTGCAGCGCTGGGAATTATCAGCAGCAATTCCCCTGTAACAATAGCAATGGTCGTCCTATTACTGCTAAGAGTACTTGGCCTGCAGCAAACCTTTCCTTGGCTAGAAAAATACGGTTTAACCATCGGGATTATCATCCTGACCATCGGGGTCATGACCCCATTAGCCAGCGGCAAAATATCGCTGCAGACAGTCGGTCAATCCTTCTTGCACTGGAAGTCCTTGCTTGCTATCGCTATTGGCATTCTCGTCGCTTTTCTTGGAGGCCGCGGTGCTACGCTCATGACCAACCAACCCACAGTTGTTGCAGGTCTGCTGATTGGCACGGTGATCGGGGTTGCGTTATTTAAAGGCGTTCCGGTCGGACCGCTGATCGCAGCCGGCATTTTATCACTTATGATCGGCAAAATGTAATAGAACAGCACAAAAAAGACCGCTTTTGGCGGTCTTTTTTATTGTGCCTTTTATACAACCATCTTCTTCACTATTCCTCCACCTGAGAAATGGACTGCGGAATTTGCTGTACTGCTCTTTTTTCAACGACTAATAAATCTTCAACGCCATACTCTGTCTTAATTTTCTGCAACTGCTTCAAAGCCTCTTCTTCTGTATTAAAATATCCTGCTTCCACGAGATATAAGCCTTTCTGATCCTTTAACATCCGCATATCCTCTAACCCATATAACATTTCTTCAGCCATACCCAGCGCCTCACCAGAAGGCTGTGAGACCGTTCTTAAGGAATATACAGAGCCCCCTTTTGCTTCGTCTCCTTTCTCTTTTAACGTAATCACTACCTGTGCTGGCTCTTTATATTCTTTCACCTCATAAGCAACCGAGTCCGTAAGTGTGACATTGAACCGAATGGCCGAATCATCTAGTGTAATTAGTGGATAAGCATCCTGAACATATCGGCTTTGTTTTAATGTCTCCAGATCTTTGACTGCTGAGAATTTCCTGGCCCCACTTACTGTAATCGTCATTGTTGCCGGATTTTCCGTAAACTTTACGTTATATGAGCTTGCCATCTGTTGAGTTTCATCCGGATTTGCAAAATTCAAAATCAATTGATCACTATTCTTCAGTTGTTTGACCGAAATAAAATTCACATCTACTCCATCCTGAATAGTTCCCCCTCCTGCGCTTCCCTCCGTAAATTGCAGAACACTGACCAGCTTACCTAGAACCGGTATTTGATCCATACTACTCGCAAAAGCAGGAACCGTATTTACACCCACCGTAAAAGAAATCAATACAGCAGCAGCTACTGATCCTGTCCATTTCAAAGTACGTTTTGAAGAACTGTTTTTCTGTTTATAGATTTTCCCTCTTTCAATTCCTTTACGAGAAGCGAATGATAGTTCTTTAGGAATTTCAATCTCATTATAGGCTTCCTGTAGACGTTCTAGTTGCTTATCCAAAGTACTCACTCTCCTCCATACTTATTTTTAATTTTTCCAAACCTCTATAAATAACGGTTTTGACGCTGCTCAGGGGCATATCGAGAACCTCTGCAATTTCCTTTATGGGCAAGTCCTCCAAATATCTCATCACAATCACCATTCTTGATTTTTCATCAAGACCGCTGAGCGCTTCATGCAAATCCATAACCTCTTCCCTAGATTTCGGAGCATAACTGCCTCCTAGCTCTTGATCTATATACACGATTTTTTTAGATTTACGGATAAAGTCCAGCGCACAGTTGACAGCGATCTTGGTGAGCCAAGTTTTAAAATATTGCGGTTGCTTCAATTTATGAATGGAGATATAGGCTTTGAAGACGGTCTCCTGCACAATCTCCAGCGCATCCTCTTGATTCCGCACATAGGAGTAGGCCATTCGGTATAAACGCTCCTGCATGCCGTCAATAAGCGCAGTAAAGCTGTCTTCATCACCATCTATCGCCTTTTCCTCAAGCGTGGTTTTATTCACGTTCCTCACTTCCTTTCATGATGTTTATAAGCTTTAGACGCACATGATCACCGAAAAGACTCAAGTCCCCTGTAGAATTTTTGCCATAGTATAAGTTACTGTGTGCCACAAGCCTGATTGGAATTCAAAAAAAGTGGCCTTCTCTTTCGAGAGGACCACTAAAGTGTTTAATTATTCAAAACATATTAAGCGTCTAAATGCTGTACGTTAAATAATCGCGCATAACTACCCTCTATCGACATCAGCTGTTCATGCGTACCCCGTTCAGTAATTTCACCATTCTCAAGTACGACAATCTGATCTGCATGAGTAATCGTTGACAGTCTATGCGCTACAATTAGTGTAGTACGTTGCGAAGAAAGGGACTGCAGCGCTTGTTGAATTAAATGCTCCGATTCCAGATCCAGCGCCGAAGTAGCCTCGTCTAATATAAGAACCTTCGGATCCTTGAGAAATACCCTTGCGATAGCAACCCGCTGCTTCTGTCCTCCGGATAGCTTAACACCACGTTCTCCCACTTCTGTCTCATAACCCAGTGGCAGCTGCTCAATAAAATCATGCGCATTGGCAGCTTTCGCTGCTGAAATGACCTCTTCTTCCGTGGCGTTAGGATTACCGAATAAAATATTCTCACGCACAGATCCGCTGAATAAGAAATTATCTTGTAAGACCATACCGACAGACCTGCGCAAGCTTTCCTGTGTTAATTCCTGTATATCATAACCATCCATTTGGAGGCTGCCTTTACTGATGTCATAGAATCTCGGGATCAAGCTTATAAGGGAGGACTTTCCTCCACCGCTCATTCCGACGAACGCAATGGTCTGTCCGGGCTGAATACTCAGATTAATATCTTTTAAGACCCAATCATTCTCTTCGTTATATTTAAACCATACATTCTGAAAAGCAATCTCACCACGTGCATCCTTTAGCACTTTTGCTCCCGGCTTGTCTACAATATCGTAAGGCTCATTCAGCAGCTCAAGCACCCGTTCAAGAGAAGCAGAGGCTTGTGTAAGCACCGTCGAGGAATTAATCAATCTTCGCAGCGGAGAATACATCCGGTCCAGATAGCCAAAGAAAGCTACAAAGGTACCTACTGTCAAATTGCCATGAATGACCTGATAACCACCATATCCGATGACCAAAAGAGGTGCTATATCCGTTAATGTATTAATAATTGCGAAGGTCATAGCGTTCCAGCGGGTTTGCGCCATCGCTTTTTTAAGAAAGTTACCGTTGATGTCTTCAAACTGCTTCTGATCCACTTTTTCCATCGTAAAGCTGCGGATAATTGATATCCCTTGAATCCGTTCATGGAGATAACCTTGAATGCCAGCCAGAGCTTGGGAACGATCTTTCGTTAAAAGCTTAAGCCGCTTATACAATTTGTTAACAGCAATTGCGTAAAAAGGCAATACCGAGATAGACACGAGCGCCAGCACCGGATTTAAATAAAACATAAATCCCAAAGCAAAAACTAGCGTAAACGTGTCGAGCCATACATTCATCATGCCGACTTCGACCAAATTTTTGGTCTGCTCAACATCGTTAATAAATCTGGAGATGGCTTCTCCCACCTTGGTATTCTGATAATACCGCAGTGACAGCCGCTGTAAATGACTGTAAAGCTTATTTCGCATATCGAACAACACTTTACTTGTGATAAGCTGAGCAAAGTATTGGCGATAATACTCCACGGGTCCTCTTACGATAACAAATAAAATTAAGGCACCACCCAGAATAAGCATCAAATGCGATACCCGTTCCTCAATCCCCATGCTCGGGTTCATTAGGAGGTCATCAACCACGTATTTCAGAATCATTGGCAGTGTTAGCGGAATACTGAATTTGATCATGCCGATAAACAGCGTAAACACAATCAATTTCATATAAGGTCGTACAAAAGTAAAATATGATTTCCATTGCTTCACAGGAATATTCTTTCCCTTCTCTTTAGTGAGTTGCTAAGTACAGTTGACTTTTGCTCTCTACAGTGTTTTTATAATTTTAGATCATAAGTACAATTGCAGTACCGAACTTCAGGAGGATAACGATGTCTAGACAATTTGTGACGGAAGCCGTCATGATGGCGATTTACGGCCAGCTTCTCGTATCGAGCAGCCCTGTAGAATATATAGTGCCTTATACTACTGTGATGGAACTATACGAACTGCGAGACAGCGATGATCCGTTGATGAACCGTCCGGACGACGACAAGCATGTTAAGTTGAAGATTAGTGAGCTCATTGCTTATTTTGAAGAACCGCTCAACGCGAAGAAGATCAACCGCTGTTTAGCAGTGCCATGGGCGAAAAGCTCAGGTATTCTCCTTGGCGGGCAATCCAAAATCACCATCATTAACAGTATGGATACCGCTGTCTACGGTGAGATGTTCGATCCCATCGAAACAGAGCTTCTGCTGTCCTCACAACGTGAGAAAGTACCTATCCTAACGGATCAATTTGAATTGATTCAACGGATCATCGAGGGTGGAGTTCCAGTTCAGGTGTACGATATTGACGACTTCGACTTCGCTCTGGAGGAAGAAACCTCTCGCAATTTGCACTGATAACACCTATGTATTTCCAACTGGAATACCCTCATTTTTAAAGACAGCATTTGAAAAGCCCCTGCCTTTTGGCAAGGGCTTTTCCTGATTAAAATAAACAATCATTAAGACAACAATACCTGCACTTCGCCGGATACCGGCTTTGGTTCGTACTTATATTCAATGTCATCCTCTGACTCAGAGTATACGATAGATAGGTCATAACCTTCCATATACCACAAGTCCTGCTCCTCCATGTAGAACACAATATCATCCTGTTTGACCTGAATAGCTGGACGCCCAGGCGCTTCTGTAGCAATGCCCAGCGAAAAACCGGGGTGAAGTCCACCTCCCGAGCTATAACGGGGAAATAAACGAATATAGTCTCCATTCTTAAGGTCCAATTCTCTCTTAAACCAAGCTGCCGCTGCTTGACTAATTTCCATGTTCATTTCTCTCAGCTCCTTTGTATATTCTAATCATAACGAAAATAAGTCGATATTCAAACAACTTTATGCAATTAATGATTTCCCAATCCATTTAAAATTAAGTTTGACAAATTCGCGAACCGGATGATAAACTCTGAACATAACTAAACGTCTTCTAGTTATTACCAAATTAATGAAAGGGGTGAGCGCGGTGTTTACGAAGTTACAGCCATATTATTTTACTATTGTTGGAATTTTTACTCAACCGAATACCGAAGCAGCCCAAGTGATTAAGCCATCCTGAAGTTTTTGCGAGTCTTATGGACCGTATAACTTTAGTTCTTGAAGGTCTCTCACATGCTTGGTGCTGTAACGCACCGTGCGCATGATAGCTGTAAATTACAGGCATATCGTCCGTTTTCGGATGATATGCCTTTTTTGTTTGCTGAAGAGATAATCACTTGCGCTTTTATCAGCATCACAAGCAATCATTACAACCTGAAAGGAAGGGATTTACTTGTTCTCTGTTCTTCGCGATCTCGGCTGGTTTTTTCGCCGAGAAAAAAGGCGTTACCTGATTGGACTCATATTACTCATAGGTGTAGGCGTTCTTGAATTACTCCCTCCACGTCTGCTAGGCAATGCCATTGACGACATAGTACGCGGTTCGATTACTACAGCTTCGCTTGCCAAATATATCGGCATGATCTTTATTTTGCTGCTAGTTATTTATTGGATTACCTACATATGGATGCACAAACTTTTCGGAGGTTCCAACCTTGTTGAGCGCCTGCTGCGCTCCCGATTTATGAATCATCTTATGACTATGACACCCTCGTTCTTCGAAAAAAATAGAACTGGTGACCTCATGGCCCGGGCAACCAATGATATCAGAGCCGTCTCAGCTACCGTAGGATTCGGGATGCTTACACTGGTGGATTCTACAATCTACCTCACGGTTGTGCTGTTTGCGATGGGCTTTCTCGTGAGTTGGAAATTGACCCTTGCAGCAGTATTACCATTACCCCTAATTGCAATAGCTATGATTTTTTATGGTAAAGCTATTCATGATCGATACAGCTTAGCGCAGGATGCATTCGGAGATATGAATGACCAAGTGCTCGAATCTGTCTCTGGTGTGCGCGTAATCCGTGCTTATGTCCAAGAGCGTCTTGATGAAAAACGTTTCTCGGATATTACTGAAGATGTTTACAACAAAAATATGGCCGTAGCTCGTGTCGATGCTTTCTTCGAACCAACTATCCGCTTCTGCGTTGGACTCAGCTACATTATTGGTCTTACTTATGGGATTTACCTTGTATTCCGCAATCAGATCACACTGGGTGATCTAGTCTCCTTTAATATGTACCTCGGTATGATTGTATGGCCGATGTTCGCTATTGGAGAATTGATCAACATTATGCAGCGTGGCGGAGCTTCCCTCGAACGTATCGACGAGACGTTAAACTCCAAACCCGATGTTCAAAATGCTGCCCATCCTGTTCAAGTTCCCCATCCTACTCGAATCGAGCTTAACGATGTGACTTTCCGTTATCCTTCTTCGACGATTGACAATCTAAGCCATGTCAACTTAACCCTGAACCAAGGGCAGACATTAGGTGTAGTCGGGCGTACAGGAAGCGGGAAATCTACACTGCTCAAACAATTGCTCCGCGAATATCCGACAGGTAATGGAGAGATCCTTATCTCTGGCGTGCCTATTCAACAGATTTCCCTGGATCAGCTGCATAGCTGGATGGGTTATGTTCCGCAAGAGCAAATTCTTTTCTCCAAATCCGTTCGGCAAAACATTCAATTTGGTCTAGACAACGCCGATGACGATACGATTATGCAAGCCATTACAGCTGCCGCTTTCCAGAACGACCTGGGCACATTGTCCGATGGTCTGGATACTCTGGTGGGTGAACGTGGTGTATCTCTCTCCGGTGGACAAAAGCAACGTGTCTCTCTGTCCAGAGCTTTTATCGCTAATCCTGATATTCTTATTCTGGACGATGCCTTATCAGCCGTTGACGCTCGTACGGAAGCTCAGATTATCGACAATATCCGGAATGAACGTGCCGGAAAAACCACATTAATCTCTACTCACCGTCTCTCCGCCGTCCAACATGCCGATATGATTGTTGTACTGGATAACGGACAAATCGTTGAGCGAGGTACACATCAGGAGCTGTTGGATTTGAATGGCTGGTACCGTGAACAATATGATCGGCAGCAAGTCGAAAATAACTTGTCGAATGATTAAACTACAACCATAAATAAACGAGCTACGACTACGCAAAACATTTTAGGAGGTGTCACGGTTGACACAAAGTACAGGCAAACGCCTGCTGGAATATGCATTGACCGCAAAGAAAACCTTTATCGCAGCCCTTCTGCTGCTTTCAATCGGGGTAGCGGCAGAGCTGGCAGGTCCATTTATAGCCAAAAGCATGATCGACAATCACATGCTGGCCATCGAGAAGCCCTATTTCAGCACCACGTCTCCCGATAAGGCGGCTGAATATAACAATAGTTTATACAAACGCGGCGATCGCTTTGAGCCTGGTGAAACTAAAGGCCAAGAAATTCGTGTTCTTCAAGCAGGGAGAAGTTTTTATTTTATTAACGAAGCTGTAACACAGCCTGACGGTGAACGAAAGTTCATCGATGGAGAGATGCATATCACCCGTGGTGATAACGAAGTTATCTATCCGGCGGTTAAGCTATCGGCCGATGAGCTGTTCGCTTTTTACAAACCTGAGCTTCCTGGAATCTATCAGTTGGTCGGAATGTATGCTATTTTTCTTGTAATCTCCATCTTTGCTGAATTCGGAAAAACCTACTGGCTGCAATCTTCGGCGAATCAGGTAATCCGGAAGCTGCGGACAGATGTATACGCACATATCCAGCGACTACCCGTTCATTTTTTTGACAATTTGCCTGCTGGTAAGGTAGTGTCGCGGGTTACAAATGATACCGAGGCGATTAAGGATCTATTCATTGCCGTCCTTTCCAATTTCAGCACCGGTATTATCAATATAACTGGCGTATATATCGCTCTGTTCTTACTTGATGTCCGTCTGGGTCTGATCAGCTTGTTCATTGTACCTATTCTTGTGCTGTGGATCGTGCTCTATCGCAAAATTGCGACCAAATACAATACGATCATTCGCTCACGTCTAAGTGAAATTAACGCCATTATTAATGAATCGATTCAGGGGATGTCAATCGTCCGGATATTCCGCCGTCAGAAGCAGCTTAGTGCAGAATTTGAGAACCTGAACGATGATTACTTGAAATATCAGAATAAAATGTTAAATCTGAATGCTTTCACGTCCCACAATCTGGTGAACTCACTTCGTTCTCTCTCTTTTGTGATGGTGCTTTGGTATTTCGGACATGGCAGTATTACTGGTTCAACCTTTGTATCCTTAGGCGTTCTATATGCCTTTGTCGATGTGCTCGGACGTTTGTTCCAGCCTATCACGGGTATGGTGAACCAGTTGGCGAACCTGGATACTTCTATGGTATCTGCGGGACGTGTGTTTACGCTTATGGATGAACCTGGAGAGAATGTTACGGACGGCTCCATGCCACGCTACAAAGGAAAAGTGGAATTTAAGAATGTATCTTTTGCTTATAAAAAAGACTACGTCCTTCGCGATATCTCCTTTGAAGCACGCCCGGGTGAAACTGTCGCTCTTGTAGGTCATACGGGTTCCGGCAAAAGCTCAATCATCAATCTGCTGTTCCGGTTCTATGATCCACAAAAAGGCGATATTACGATTGACGGTCAAAAGGTTACGGATATTCCGAAGCAGTGGCTGCGGAATCACATGGGCATCGTGCTGCAGGATCCGTACCTCTTCACGGGCACCATTGCTTCGAACGTCAGCCTAGGGGATGAACGAATTTCCCGTGAACGGGTAGAACGTGCTTTGCGTGAGGTTGGTGCGGATAAGTTACTCGCTCATCTTCCACAAGGATTTGATGAACCTGTCATCGAAAAAGGAAGTACTTTATCTGCGGGTCAGCGGCAATTGATTTCTTTTGCGAGAGCTCTCTCCTTTGACCCAGCTATTCTCATTCTAGATGAAGCTACCTCCAACATCGATACAGAAACGGAAAGCGTCATTCAGGATGCGCTGGAAGTTCTCAAAAAAGGACGCACCACTTTCATCATCGCTCACCGCTTATCCACGATTCGCAGTGCAGATCAGATTCTAGTCCTGCATCACGGAGAGATCGTAGAACGCGGCAGCCACGATGAACTGATGGCGCTTGGCGGAAGATACTTCCGTATGTACCAGCTGCAAGTAGGTGCCGCTGCTAACAGCTCTGACGATAACGCTGGCGCAAGCAACCGTCCAGCACTCGGAAACTTGCAACCCTCTCTTGAGAAAATGTAATTTACAACCCTGAGTCACTTCATTGTGATTCAGGTTTTTTTCCTGCTTGATCTTAGAACAGATGTTCTGTATTATGGAAATTAATACATATCCTTGGAGGAGTAAACGATGCTTACTTATAATCTGACTAAGAAACAAGCCAGGCTTTTTCTGCTATCTCATCAAAAGTTAACTGCCGGAGCTATCCCTTCCGGAAAACTTAGTATTTATGACTATGTTCGTCACGTAGGCTGCATCCAATATGACCCCCTTAATATTGCCGGCCATAATCATGAGCTGGTCCTCCAAGCACGGATTCCGGGATTTACGCCAGAACTGGTCCAAGAGCTTCTGTATAAAGACAGGTTGCTCGTTGATGGCTGGGACAAGAACATGTCTATTTATTGTACAGAGGATTGGCCTTATTTTAAGCGGAGAAGAACAGCTGCTGCCTCCCACCATCAGGCTAATGAGCCTGTAATGGTCGCTGTAGCACAGGTTCGTGAAGAGCTTCAGAAGCGCGGTCCCCTCTCCTCTTTGGATTTAGACGGAAAGGAGAAAGTAGATTGGGCTTGGGCTCCGACAAGATTATCACGAGCTGCAATGGAAAGCATGTACTTTTGGGGAGAGATTGTTGTCCACCATCGTGTACATACTCGGCGATATTATGATTTCGTTGAACGTTTGTTACCCTCAGAGCTGCTGAGTTCAGCCGATCCAAATGTCACGGAAGAACAATTTCACGATTGGTATGTGTTACGTAGAATAGGAAGTATCGGCTTGTTATGGAATAAATCTGGAGACGGATGGCTGGGCATATCCGGACTGAAGAGCAAAGAGCGTGCGGCGGCGGTTCAGAGATTGCTGGAGAAGGATAGTCTCAGAGAAGTTTGGGTCGAGGGGATTAAGGTTCCGCTTTATATCCGCAGTATAGATGCTCCAACCTTGGAGTCTGTGATGCTGCAAGAATCTGAAGAGATTGGGCTTCAACCACGTGATTCATTTGCGGCTGTTTTGGCTCCGCTGGATAATTTGTTGTGGGAACGCGAGCTGGTTCGGCAATTATTCGGATTTCATTACCGCTGGGAGGTCTATAAGCCGGCAATAGAACGAGAATATGGTTACTATGTACTGCCAATATTATATAATGATCGTTTTGTTGGCAGATTTGAACCGGTGATGGATAAGAAGAAGCAAACATTGAATATTAACAATTGGTGGTGGGAACCTGGAGAAAGCCTAACACCGGAGATGATTCCGGCATTAGGCGAAGCTTTAACTGCACTCTCTCGCTGTGTTAGAGCTTCTTCGGTTCATTTTAGACCAGAGGTTGTAACAGCTTGCGGCTTAGAAGGATTATTACAATAAGTTTTCCTCCTCTAATCCAAGCTTCGTGAACATTTCTGTGCAGTAGCCTTGCAGTTTAACTTCAAGTCTACTTGCTTTATTTTTAAAACGTTTCAGCTCCCGAATCATTTTAGCTCTTCCGGCAGGCGTAAAGGTTTCCTGTATACGCTCTTTAAAGTAATCATGAACGATGTAATTACGTTGTTTCCACACTTCCTCCAACTGAGCGGTTTCTTGCTCCGAGAAAGGAAAATGATGTTGGATTTCTTTGATGAGTTGGCCGAGTGAATTGCTGAGTTTTCGCTGATAAAGGTCTGTCAGATCTGCTTCTGTTGGCGTTTTTCCTTGTGATAGCTTAGTAAGCAATAGCAAGTTGGTAAGCTGCTGCTCGAGGGCCTGTCCATAATAAACTGCCAGTCCAAAATAGGCGAATAACTCTTTCGATTGTTCACTCTCAGGTACATATGTATCCTTCATCTTTTCCCCCACTTCTGTATCCTTGTTCCTTTTATCTATACAAGTTATGTTTTGTTGTAATCCCTCTGTCTTGATCTGTACAAATAAAAACCGATAAGCAGTGTTATATATACTAATGCTTGTGCAAATGAACCTAACAACTCCGCTAATGACAATGTATCAGCTTTCATCATGGCCTCCATTACAGGAGTTACTGGCGGCAACAACCAGATCAAAAAATGAAATATACCAGGCAAACTTTCGCTGATTTGTGCTCCACCCAGTGATAATACAACGATAGCTAATAACATACCTGTTGCGTGACTGCCTTTTTGAATCCAAGAAGATTGAAAGAATAGGGCAATAGCCACACCAAGCATACCCAACAATCCATGTCCTATAAGCGCTAGAATTAACCGATATGCCCCAGGTGATTCTGCGAAATGACCTGTTACCCAAGGATAAAGGACAATCAATAGATCTATCAGCAACGTTAGAAATGCAAGCGTTAAGATACCACCTGCACTATGTTTTGCCGCACTTCGCATGTGAACAACTGCAATCTGCCGATGAACAGCGTGCTCATGATTCAAAAAACTAAGACTCATCCAAGCGCAGCTTATAAAGAACATTACTGCTGTAGCGGCATAGCTATTCATAACTGGATTGGGCTTATAAGAATACAATATCAAGACTGCAATCACAATCCCTGCTAACGGGCCGAAATAACGCTGAGATCGAGTATAACTTCGCAGCATGTAAACGATAAACGGATACACGTAAGACCCCCTGTTCAACTTCTAGGATTCATCCATTTTTCTAAGTCATGCGATCCTCCGCGAGGTTCTACCGATTGTATTGAACCACCCGACTCCAAGATAACCCGCAAAAAAGCATCTGATTCTGAACTTGTTACTGTCAATGCCGTACGTTCTATGTTACAACTATCCTTAAACGTATTTATTGCAATGAAACCTGCCATTTCCTTCAATTGCTGCAGTTTCTGAATCGACAGATTAGACAATAGTATGTATGTAGAGGGTTTAAAGTTCAGCTTCTCTGACCCCTGAATTGACTTTACAATTTTCCCTTCATGTATCACATGAACCTGATCCGCAAGCAATTCAATCCATTGGGGTTCATGTACAGAGAAGACTATAGCAGTACCCTTATTTCTCAAACCGATGAGAAGCTCAGCTAACTTATTCATTGAGGGGAGATCAAGGCCCGACATAGGTTCATCAAGAAGCAGCAACGAGGGACTCCCCAGCAAGCTTTGAATCAAATTAATTTTTTGCAGCATTCCTTTGGAGAAGTTTAGCATAGACTGCTTGCGAAAGTGCTCCAGCTTAAAAAGTTGAAATAACGTTGTTAGCTCCTGCTCGATCAGGACTGGCGCAAGGCCGCTAATCTGTCCCATACTTCGCAAGTACTGTTCTGGGGTCAGCTTCAACCCTGGAAACATCTCAGGTGCATAACCAATTCTCAGATTTGAATCCTTACAACTCAGCTTTCCAGAGGAAATATGGACCAGTCCAGCTAAGATTGACAACAGCGTACTTTTGCCGGATCCGTTCCGTCCGATCAGAGCAGTTGCAGTCCCCTTTTCAATAGTAAACGATACATCTTCCAATACGGGTCGGCGTCCATACTGTTTACTGATCTGTTCTAATTCTATCAGGGGAATAGCAACATCTATACTACCGCTGGCAAAGTTACGATCTACTAAGTTCGCCACTTAACATTCTCCCTTCATATCTACTGTTAATTCTCCGGTTCCCTACGAATTTCCTCTTCTAGGAATCAAAAAAATGAAAGAACTGCTATAGCAGCCCTTTCTAAAACTTCCTTTCTATCCAGTATTCCTCCCCTTTTTTTCTACCAGTAGCATTAATCAAACAGACCCGAATATAAAAAACCAGACTATTGCTATATTTCTACAGCAACAGTCTGGCTATTAGTTCATATATGAGAGTTAAGCTATACGATCTTACGCATATACCTCAACAGCATCGCTAATCAAACGGCATGCCTCTGCAGCTTTACGGCAGGCATTAATACATTCTTGGCAGTGATTATGTATATGCTTGCTGCTCTCATCTGCGCATGCTTCACATATTTCTGCACATAGTTTTAGAATTCCAGATACAAACGGACTTTGACGGGTCATTGCTTGAATGGCATAAGAACAAATATCCGCACATTCACGATCGAGTCGCATGCTCTCACGAAGTGATGCAAGATCATATTCTTTTAGGCTTGAGACATAGCTGTAGTTACAGGCATTCATACTTTCGAGACAAGCGTCAATGCACTCCTGATATTGAATTCGGGTCATAGCCTTCAACCTCCTGCATTTTTAATGGGTATGCCTTACTATTAACCTACAAGATTAGGAATGAACCACAGCTTCTTCTGAAGCAGAACGGATTACAGGCTTCTTTTGATCGTGCCAGGCCGAACTAAAATACGTCCTTCCATCTCCAGCAGCTTCGTGCGTAACTCACTGGATGAGAAGTGTTCCCCGATAAATACAGCTACGTCTGGGACTTCGCCTTGAGGTGTGATTTTCATAAAATCAGCTTCACGGTAAGCATATTGAAAAAGAAAACGACTGGAGGTGTCATTAAAGGTCACAATGCCTTTAGCCCTATAAACATCACGCGGAAGCTCCTTGACGAACTGTTCAAAGGTCTCGCTGTTGACAGGTCGTTTGAAGTAATGTGTGTATGCCATCACGTGATCGTGGGAAGCATGGGTGCCTCCTGAAGGTTGCAGAGCTTCCTCATGCACATGGCTTTCGCTGTCGCTCTCTTCAAGCTGTGTATCCGTAAGAACTCCACCTGCGCTACGCAGGAGCTCCTCTATGTCAATCTCACAACGCTCCGCTGGCATAATCGGTGCATAAGAATTCCATTTTCGCAGAACAGTTGTGATCTCTTCCGCTTCATCTGCTGAGACACGGTCATTTTTATTCAGAATCAAAACAGATGCGCAGCGAATTTGCTCCTGCATCAGTCGATAGGTTGCCCCCTGCTGCGCACGGTACAATTCGAGCAGATGCGCGGCGTCAACGACGGTGATCAAGCTTTTTAGCTCGACTTTTTGATACAGTGAAGTTTCGGTTACACCATCTACAATTTCCAACGGGTTCGCCGCACCTGTGGCCTCAATAACAACCACATCAGGTGATTCCTTCTTGATAAGAGTAGTTAGCTCTGTGCTAAGATCCCCTCGGATAGAACAACAGATACAGCCGCCGAGCAGCTCTGCCATAGGAACGGTTTGCTCAACCAGCAGCCCATCCAGGTTCACTTCACCCAGCTCATTCATCACTACGGCCGGGCGCAAGCCCTGATCTTTCCAATGTTCCAGCAGGCGCTGCAGCAGGGTAGTTTTGCCGCTTCCCAGAAATCCTGACAATATATACACAGGTACAACCTGTTCCATGATTCATCGCTCCTTGCAAATTACGGGTATGGTAGCGAGTTTACTACATGATGCCAAAGCACGCAAGCGGCACACCTATAACCTCAAAAGAATAGCGATTGATAACAAAACTTGTCTTTGCCTTCCCCATACCCTATCATGAGAACATCTCTAATTTAGGAGCTGATCTCATTGTCATCCGTTGAAGAACATCGGAAGGAAGCACCACAATCCGTTTCCTGCTACATCATTACCGTCTCAGACACCAGAACTACTGAAACAGATACCGGTGGAGCATTAATCAAATCCATGCTCGAGGCTGCCGGGTATGAAGTTATTGGTCATACCATTATCAAAGACAACTATCAGGACATTCGTGAACTACTCTATAAAAACGCTGATCACACTGAAGTTGAGGCCGTGTTGCTGACAGGTGGAACAGGAATCTCTCCCCGTGATACCACCTACGAAGCAGTTTCATCCTTGCTTGATAAAACGCTACCGGGCTTCGGTGAGATTTTTCGAATGTTAAGCTACACAGAGGACATTGGTTCGGCGGCAATCCTTAGCCGGGCAATTGCAGGTACGATTGGCAACACAGCTGTTTTTTCTATGCCTGGCTCCACTGGAGCCGTTAAATTGGCTATGGAACGGCTCATTATCCCGGAGCTTCGTCATGTAATGCGAGAGATATACAAACAATAATCCCACCCATTTTTTTTATAAACTAGACAAATAACCAAGCATGCCTTTGTTCTGTGCGTATAATACGGTAAGTTCACACACAAAGGAGCTGAAGGAAATGTCAGAAGGATGTCCAAAATGCCCGGCCCAAACTGTCACTGACCCACCTAAGGTGGTTTATCAAGATTACTACCACCCTCAAGTTGTGAATGTTATTCACCCGGTAGAAATCGTTAGACGCCATCACTGTGTCCCAGTTCCTCGTCATTGCTACACCTATTCTGTTAAAGATATCATGTGCGATAACTCCATGATGCCTAGAGGCAGAAGATAACTCTACTTCATAACTCTATCAAAAGAATCCTATAAGTGAGAGAAACATCATCCATGTCCATCGCATGGGGATGTGCTCTCGCTTTTTTCTGCATAAAAGATTTGACAATCCTGACCAATCCCCCTATAATTTTGAACACTTTACGCGAAAGTGGTTTTTGATTAACCAAACAGTTAATCGGAGAGGAAAGAGATGAGCTCACTCCAAACTTTAAATCGAAAGATCAAAACGGTCGTCAGTCCTTTTCATGAGTTATTATGCAGTCTGCATGTCTTCCATCAACCAGAACACCATCCAACAAGATTACAATGGGCTCTGGAGCTCAAGAAAAGGATGCCTCTTGCTCTACAGGAGAACATCCACACACTTGGGCAGTTGTCAGACCGTTGGATCGCTCTGCTAGATTTACCGGACCGTATGGGTGTCCCTATTTCTTGCAATCAAGGAATCACCCTACTCAAAAAACTTCCGGATGCAGAGCTAGTGTATCTATTTATGAATCAAGAAATTGCACTAAGTACCCTAGTCGAATGGCTGAATGAATCTGAAAGCAAGCGTTCGCTGATGAAGTTGAGTGGAAACGTGAAGTACCTGATAAACAATCTGGCTAGTGTTCGCAAGCTGTTAATCTCAACATTAATTACATACGAACATGATTATTTCGGGCAGGAATGGGACTATATTGAACCATTTATGAACATCTCAGCCGCTCAGTTTCAAGACTTAGCCAGTCGTTCCCCGGAAAAGGCACTAAATACGCTCCACCCACGCCTCCTCGCAGAGAACGGGACTCTAACAGTTCAAAAGGCAGTAACGTATTACTTTTCTTATGAACAGTTTGGACAAGTGTACGTTTTTCCCTCTACATTCATATTTCCGCATCTGCTTGTTGGCTGGTACGAAGATACTTTATTTTTACCACTCACGGTGGATGTTCCCGGTCTTGCCTTTAGTGAAGGACCGCCGAGTGACCTGTTGCGCCAACTCAAAGCTTTAAGTGATGATACGCGGATGCGAATTCTGAAACTACTGTGGAAAAGTCCACATTGTACCAAGCAGCTTGCGCCAATATTGGGTATTTCTGAAGCTGCGGTCTCTAAACAGCTAAAACAACTAAGTGAAGCAGGATTTACCCAATCACAGCGAAAAGGGAATTATTTATTTTATTCAGTGAACAAAGAAGTCTTTGATAATCTTCTCGTTCTGCAGAGGCAGTACCTTGAACAATAAGGTTAATGAAAGGTGTGAGTACAGTTGTGGCATATCGCTATCGCAACCCTAAAAAGAAACCAAAAATCTAATCTTAGAGCCTTTCCCTGGACCTTTACATTCGGGCACATTATTGATGGAGTTTATCTAGTCATCATCTCTTATTTTTCTTATGTGTATCTAATCAATGGGGATATAGATTCAAAATTCGCTATCTATAGTGGCAGTGATGACTATCTGACCTATGTAATTATTGGAGGTATGCTCAGTATATTTTCCGTCAGTATGATGATGAATGTATCCAGGGCACTTATTACCGAATGGAGAGAAGGTACACTTGAGGCACTGTTGCTCTCCCCTTCAAGCCGGAGCGGTTATTTTCTAGGAAACGCAGTCCAGCAGTTGTATCGAAGCGGGGCGGAATTGCTGGTGGTTCTCTTCTTTGGCCTTTTGGCAGGACTTCGGTTCCCCTCTGTTCACTTTATATCTCTCCTCGTGGGAATTTTGCTGTTTTTACTATCATGTTATGCGATGGCGCTGGTGCTAGGAAGCATTATGCTTTATACAAGGGACACCTTCATTGTTCAAAATACTCTATTTACGATAACTGCTCTACTATGTGGATTTCAGTTTCCAAGGCAATACTTGCCTGACTACTTGCAGGCTATAGGTGAGATTTTCCCATTGACCTATGCGCTACAACTGCTACGAGGCACGCTGCTAACTGGAGAATCAATACGATTAATTGATGCATTGCCTATCATACTACTTAGTGTTGTATACATAACGGTTGGTCAATGGACAAATCGGCGCATAGAGCGCGGGTTGTTCGAACGTTTCTAAAACCTTGGAGGGTGAAAACCATTGATAAACATGCATGAAGTTACTAAAATTTACGAAAGCAAACATAGACTGGGCTGGTTCCGTTCGGAAAAAAGATCAGTGACTGCAGTGAAATCACTATCTTTAGATATCGCTGCGGGGGAAATCGTAGGTCTTCTCGGTCTAAATGGCGCTGGAAAAACCACTACAATACGTATGCTCTCTACTCTCCTAGAGCCAACCTCAGGCAGTATTGAAGTCGATGGAATGTCACTGCACAAGAATCGACAGGCCATTCAGCAAAAAGTAAATATGATCGCCGGAGGAGAACGAATGTTGTACTGGCGACTCACTGGTAGAGAGAATCTTCAATACTTCGGTAAACTCTATGGAATGAACAGCCCTCAAATCGCTAGAGAAGCAGAACGTCTTCTGGAGGAAGTAGGTTTGACCCAAGCTGCTGACCAACCCGTTGAGCAATATTCTAAAGGGATGAAGCAACGGCTGCAAATCGCCCGCGGACTTATCAACGATCCACAATACTTATTTCTAGATGAGCCCACACTTGGCCTTGATGCCCCCATTGCCAGGCAGCTTCGCGGTACGATAAGAAAGCTTGCACTGGACAGTGGAAAGGGTATCCTTCTGACCAGCCATTATTTGCAGGAGGTCGAAGAACTCTGTGACCGGGTTTATGTACTGAATCGAGGCGAGCTTCTGCTCTGTGACAAACCTGAGCGGATTGTCCATCAGGTTGCAGGCTCGCAAACTGCTCATTTAGAGGTTACAGGCTGGCATGAATCACTTCGTCCCAAGCTACTAGAGCATCTACGAACATATACTCAGCCTGCGGAATTAATGGGTGTCTGCGCAACAGAAAAACTTGAACTTCGAAATGATGGACTGCAGCGCATTTCTGTAAAGACACCTTCGGCTGATAGGATCATTACAGAGCTGCTGCCATGGACTACGGAGCATGGACTTAGCATTAAAAGCTTCGCATCCGAAAAACCTAATTTGGAGGATGCGATTATCCTCCTTTCGGAAGGAAGGGTATCATGAACTTACATAGCTTATGGTTTACCCTTAGCGCGGAGATCACTAAGCAGCATCGAAATAGAGTTAAGGGACGCGCAGTGTTTTTTTCACTTCTACTCTGGCCGGCGCTCACCTTTTTAACCACCTACTTTACTATGCAGCCCTTTAGAACAGGAGCAGGATCAGCACTCTCAAAAGTAATACCAGATGGACGGATTCCCCTTTTTCTGCTGAGCGGATATCTCGTCTTTCAGTTATACTGGACGGTTGTGCAAGCCGCATGGTTATTCGAACAAGAACGCAAAGGGGGCACACTTGAGGTAGTGTTCCTAACCCCAGCGTCAAAAATGGCCTTCCTGTATGGACGTTCCATATATTCACTATTTCACGGAATATGGATGTTCGCTTGTTTCTCCATCCTGACTTTCATTTTTCTTGCGGATGCAACGACTGTTAACTGGGGCGCCTTATTGCCTGTATTAGTACTTATCATGATATCAGCGGTTATATGGGGAGCTTTGCTGTGTGCGATATCTCTATTCTCAAGGGATTCAGGGCTACTCTATTACATCTTTCAAGCACCAATGGAGCTGTTTGGTGGGGTTCGTATTCCACCAGCGGTATTCCCAGCATGGGCAACGGGCCTATCCCTTCTGTTTCCACTCACATATAGTCTGGTTCTCGTGCGCGGGGCGTTATACGATAATATCGGGATTAGCTGGTGGTGGGCTCTCGGCGCTTTAATCGTAGGTAGTTCTTGTCTTGTCATTTGTACCCGCTATCTTCTGGTTAGGGCAGAACAACATGCAAGAGTAAAAGGGAATTGGACTTTATTCTAATTGTAAATGACCAAGTCTTTAACACATAGGACCTAAATGACGTTATTTGCCGGTTCTTAGCTTTTTCAGAAGTTTCGCGGACTCCAGTGACACTATTCCTTCAAAAA
Organism: Paenibacillus sp. FSL H3-0329; assembly: GCF_037963285.1. NCBI lineage: Bacteria > Bacillati > Bacillota > Bacilli > Caryophanales > Paenibacillaceae > Paenibacillus > Paenibacillus sp. FSL H3-0329. The sequence continues at coordinate 3,898,343 of NZ_CP150150.1, forward strand.
GGGTTCATATTGGGAGTTTTTAGGGCAGATAACTGCTATGCAGTCCGTTAGAATTCCAAATGGGAAAGAAGACTGTGTTTAAGGTCAGTGGTGTCCGAAAACTGTTTCTTACGCGCAAATGCTCCCTAACCACAAAAAACCCGGCAGACAAATCTGCCGGGTTTTTTCATATTTTATATGCTGGAGATAAACACATCTTATAAGTCAGGATGTTCGTGTTTTGCCTTGAGACGATTCCAACGGCGCTCAACTTCTTCTTCGAAGCTGTGCAAAGCTGGCTCATTCTCAGGTTTCAACAAGTGACGAGTTTTACCCATTGTCTTCAGCCATGCTGAGAGCTCGACACGTTTGCCCTTGTCTTCGGGATTATATGTGATATTCGTAGAACCATGCTCTACTTCATATAACGGGAAGAAGCAAGACTCAACAGCTAATGAAACGATGTTAGTGCCTTCCTTATCATCAGACATCCAGTTTAGCGGACATGCGATCAGGATTTTACCATACACCAAACCTTCGTTTTGTGCGTACCACTGTGCTTTTGCCGCTTTTTTCACCAGATCCTGCGGATAAGCCTCCGAACCCGTGAAGACATAAGGAATGTTAGTAGCCGCCATAATTTGTGCTGTATCTTTATGCTGAGTCACTTTACCTTGCTGCTGCTTGCCGATACTGGAGGTTGAAGTACGGTGACCCAGTGGTGTCGAATAGGACTGCTGTGCTCCAGTATTCATGTAACCCTCGTTATCGTACTCTACAATAATCATTTTGTGACCACGCAGTGCAGCTCCAATTGCCGGTCCCATCCCGATGTCCATGCCGCCATCTCCGGTTACCATAACAAACGTAAAGTCCTCTTTAAGCCCTAGTCCATCCAGCTCACCGCGACGTTTGCGTTCCCAGAACATCTCTACGACACCGGACAAGGTAGCCGCTCCATTTTGGAAAAGATTATGGATAAATGTTGATTTATGGGAGGAATACGGGTACCCCGTAGTCGTTACCATGGCACAGCCTGTATGATAAAGTGCGACGATATCCCCTTCAATCCCTTTGAAGAAAGTCTCTAGTCCTGAGAAAATCCCACAACCCGGACACGCACCATGCCCTGGGGAGAGCCGTTTAGGTTTCTTCGTCAAGCTACGTAGCGGCGGAATCCGTACGCTTAATTTGCCCGTTGCTTCATCCTGTTTCACAGTGATCAAGCCTGTCTTCAGTGAGTCAAAGTCCATTGGCTTCAGAAGACGTTGTGGAGCTTTATCTGGTGTACCCGGATTGTGGCCGTAATAATCAAATGGTATGTCTACTCGATCTGCAGCAACAGCATCAATTGCTAATTGGAAAAATGCATGACCATCTTCTGCGTAGAAGTCCTTACCACCCAAACCGTAAATACGGCTTATTACTTTAGTCGTAGTGTTGCCATATGTGAACAGGGCTGCCTTAATTTCATTGACCATGTTACCACCGTGTCCGCCAACAGAATCTGCGCGGTCACCAACGGTGATTGCTTTAACGTTTTTCAGCGCTTCAGCAATTTGCTTCTGTGGGAAAGGACGGATCATATTCGGCGAGATTGCACCGGCTTTGATTCCTTGCAAACGAAGCTGATCTACAACATCCTTAATAATCTCAGAGGCAGAATTCATCAAGAATACGGCTACTTCAGCATCTTCCATCCGATATTCCTCGATCATTGGATAATAACGTCCGGTTAACTCAGCAAATTCCTTCGCGATTTCTTCAAAAACTTCACCCGCATTGTACATAGCTACGGACTGTTGATAACGGTTGTTAATATAGTCAGGTTCGTTCATATAAGGGCCAACGGTTACCGGATTATTGCGGTCTAAAGTATCGGTGAAACCTGTTGGAGGTTGTGCTCCAACAAATTTATGAACATCCTCCCGATGAGTAAAGGCCTGTACGCGGCGCTTCTGGTGGGAAGTGAAATATCCATCTGAGGCCACCATTACCGGAAGACGAACTTTAGCATGTTCAGCAAGCTTCAATGCCATTAGATTCATATCATAAACAGATTGTGGATCCCGGCACATTAAAATTGGCCAACCTGTATTCAGGGCAAAATACAAATCAGAATGATCCCCGTGAATATTCAGCGGTCCAGAGATCGAACGGCAGATTAGATTCATAACCATAGGCATACGCGTACCAGCTTGTACAGGCAATTGCTCAAGCATGAACATATAACCTTGGGCACTGGTAGCATTAAATACACGTCCGCCAGCCGTTGAAGCGCCATAACAGATTCCAGCAGAGCTATGCTCGCCATCTGACGGAATCAGCATAATATCATGCTGTCCGTTCGCTTTCATCGTATCAAGAAATTGCGCTACTTCTGTCGATGGAGAAATCGGAAAATACCCCATTACATGATAATTAATCTGATGAGCAGCATAAGCTGCCATTTCATTGCCGGATTCATATAGGAATTTCTGCTCTACTTTAGCAGAGCCTACTTCTTTTTCATAATCTATTGCCACGTGTATTCCACCTTTCCTCCGTTAATTAGGCCTCAGTAACGAGATCAAAAATATGCCGGACCGTATGACTCTCTGCGTAGCCTTCTTCCTCACGTTCGCCAGACAAGGCAGTTGTAGGACAAGCTTCTACACATTTTAAACAGCCTTTACAGTATTGGTAATCAATACCTTGCAGGAACATTTGTGGACGCCCCTTCTTATCAGGCTGCTCATCCCAAACAAAACACAGATCAGGACACACCGTATCGCACTGCGCACAATGAATACAATCCTCCTGCTTAAAATGAGGCAGCAAACCGGAGCGAGAAATGCTCAAGTTCTTTAAAAAGCTGCTCCCAGGATTCGTAATGGTACCGCCGATAGGCTGTGTTTCATAACCCAATGCGGAAATATCAGACCGCACGAATTCAGGCATTGTCACGCCCGCAGGCAGTGGAAAATGCATAAACTTAACTTCATTAAATCCACGGTCGAAAGTAGTCAGCGCTGACTGTACTGCCTGTGGATACTTTTTGCCTAGTGATTTCTCTATAACGCCTTTCATAATTTCAGGGTCCAAGAAATCACACATCCGGAACAACGCGCCCAGCATCGCCATATTAACGCGGTTTTTCTCATTTAAGGCGATAGTTGTAGCATCAACTACTGCAATAGTTCCTGCCATCATATTCAGGGAGGATTTCAATTCCTCCGGCGATTTTGCTGAGTTTACCAATACTGTGCTATGTTCATAAATTCCGCTAATTACGTTAACTGTCTTTGCTAGTGCTTCGTGAAATACCCCAACAACATGCGGACGCTCAACCGGAGACGTGTCACGAATAGGTGTGTTCAAATCACAAAACCGGATATGCGCTTTTACCGCTGATCCCTTCTTCTCCGAACCATATGACGAAAAGCTGACCCCATTCATTCCAGCACCGACAACACCTGCTTCCGCAAGCATTTTACCAGCCAGGTTCGCACCCAACCCTCCAATTGACTCCAGACGAATCTCAAAAAATCCGAGCTCGTTCACTTTTGGTAACTGTACCACCGACATAGCCCCTTTCAGAATGTCATCTAGTATAATATCCTTTTGACTTTTTCAACGATTGTAACTTGATTTCGCAAGACGCGAAGTGACAAATCTTGCATTTTCCAAGTGTTGCCTAAGCTTATTTATCTACTTTCATTTAGCAATAAAATTAAAAATTAAGATGTTAAATTCATCACATTGTTCATGATAAATATCACACACCGATGAAAAATCACCTCTATTTCTACAAATGTGTATCATTTATACTTTTCAACTAGTCCATTTCAGGATAAACTGATTCTTGGTGTAATTTTTTGAACCTACTTAGGAGGCATTAAATGTGAAGTCAAACGAAGCATCATTACAGAAAAAATTGCTTCCACGGCATATCAGCTTTATGGCGATGGGCGGCGTAATCGGTACGGGGATTTTTAAAGGAAGCTCTGAGACGATAAGCATTGCTGGACCAGGGGTTGTTCTCTCCTATGTATTGGCAGGCTTGCTGCTACTAGTCGTTATGGGTGCAATTGCCGAAATGGCCACGGTATACCCGAACAAAAATATGAAGGAATTCATTCGCGAAGCTTTTGGAGAACGGCTTTCCTTTATCGTGGGTTGGCTCTATTGCTTCATGTGGTTGACTGTCTGCGTGATCGAAGTGCTGGCGGCAGGAAGCTTCTTGCAATACTGGTTACCGGATGTTCCGTTATGGCTACTGAGTCTAGCAAGTGGTGCTTTAATTATTGGCATCAATATGATGAGTGTAAGCGGTTATGGAGAGACGGAGTTTTGGTTAGCAGGAATCAAAATAGCTATGATTATCATCTTTATTATTCTGGGAGCTGCATTATTGTTTGGGCTATTGCCTATGTCTGAAGGGACACCCTATTTAAGTAATTTTACGGATTATGGCGGATTATTCCCACAAGGCTGGACACCTATCTTCTCTGCCCTTCTGGTCGTCATGTTCTCATATGGCGGATCTGAGCTGATTGGACTAACTTTAACAGAAACTCAAGATGCAGAAAAAGTGTTGCCTAGAGTTGTCAAAAGCTTCATTTTGCGCGTTATTCTGTTCTATACGATTCCAATTCTGATCATCTGTGGGTTAATTCCTTGGAATCAGCTTAACGAGCATACCAGCCCCTTTGTGCAGGTTTTAGCAGCTACAGGACTTAAGGGTGCTGACCATGTTATGAACTTCATACTGATTACAGCTGTGCTCTCTGCTGCTAACTCCGGTATCTATGGCGCCACACGGATGTTGCACTCTTTGGCTTCACAGGGTGAAGCTCCACGTAGCTTAGCAAAGACCTCAGCAAAAGGTGTGCCGATCAACAGTCTTAAACTTTGCGCTATAGTTCTTTTTGTTGGTTCTATGTTAGCGTACTTCGCACAGGATGGACTTTTCCGGCTGCTGATGGCTGTTCCCGGCTTCGTAGTAAGCTTGGTATGGATCAGCATCTGTCTATCACAGCTGAAGCTGCGGAAAACCTATCCTAAAGAGCCAAGCTTTAAAGTCTGGGGCTTTCCTTATATAACGATTTTGACACTTATCTGTTTGTCGGTTATTACGATTTCCTTCCTTTTCGACACTCAGAACCGGATCAGCATAGGCACATGTCTGGGCTTCCTGCTGATGCTTACCATCTGGTCATTCGCGAAATTCCGGAAGAAGAACTAAACTAAATTGCTCGCATTGACATGTAAGAAGGTGTATCCATTGTTCCACGCGATAGCGTAGAACGGGGATACACCTTTTCTTATGGGACCGTTGATTTGCCTACTCGCACCGGATTCGTCCCGTTCTGCGGTATATATACCGTTGATTTACCTCCTCACACCGGATGCGCCTCATTCTACGGGATTTATACCGTTGATTTACCTCCTCACACCGGATGCGCCTCATTCTACGGGATTTATACCGTTGATTTACCTACTCGCAACGGATTCGGCTCATTCTACGGGATTTATACCGTTGATTCGCCTACTCGCACCGGATTCGCCACATTCTGCGGTATATATACCGTTGATTCGCCTACTCGCAACGGATTCGGCTCATTCTACGGGATTTATACCGTAGATTTGCCCACTCGTACCGGATTCGCCACATTCTGCGGGATTTATACCGTTGATTTGCCTACTCACACGGATTCGGCTCATTCTACGGGATTTATACCGTAGATTTGCTCACTCGCACCGGGTTCGCCTCATTCTGCGGGAGATATACCGTTGATTCGCCCACTCGCACCGGATTCGCCCCATTCTGCGGGATTTATACCGTTGATTTACCTCCTCACACCGGATTCGCCTCATTCTACGGGATTTATACCGTTGATTCGCCTACTCGCAACGGATGCGCCTCATTCTGCGGGATTTATACCGTTGATTCGCCTACTCGCACCGGATGCGCCCCATTCTGCGGGAATTACTTATTCTTTTGGGTTTATGGTAATTTGTCGATATACTTTAACTAGTGTTCTGCTGCACAAAATGCAACGAAATCCAAATCAGATATACGCAGACAAGCTGGCTTAATATACTCTCAGAAAATAAACTCGCGGCGTTCGAAGTTAACAAACGCAAGCTTCACCCAAACATCGGCTTCACCCAAACGCAAAAAAGCACGGGAATCTAATCCTCCCATGCTTCTTTCCATCGAAACTACAAAATCTACTCGATCTCCGGCTGAATATGCTCCGCGATCAATTGTTGCTTGTTGGTCCAGACCTTCTCACTCAGATTCACCCGGTACACCTCAGGATTGAGCTTACGCAGATATTCCGGCCAGAACAGATCCTTCTGCTCCCGATGGTAACGGCGAACTTCATTCAGATCCGGCAAAGTATAGACCTGGAAGCCGTTCACATAGATCGGCTCAAGCATAGGCAGCGCTTCATAGCGCTCCACATACTTGTGCATGTATGGATGCAGCGGATTAAACAGCTTCACCCGACCGCCGTTGCGCGGAGCTTCCTCTTCCGGGAAGCAGATATAATCTGCTAGCGCTTTGCCATTTTTCCCGATAATCCGGAATACGTCCTTGCTGCCTGGCGTGGATACTTTTTCAGGGTTAGAAGAAATCTTGATCGTCGGTACCATTTCTCCCGTTGCGGACTCAATTTCTACTAGCTTATAGACCCCACCCAAAGAGGGTTGATCCGAAGCCGTAATCAATTGGGTGCCTACGCCCCACGTGTCGATGGCTGCACCTTGCAGCTTCAGATCCATGATTGTATTCTCATCCAAATCATTGGATGCCACAATCTTCACATAATCGAGCCCAGCTTCATCCAGCATGTTCCGCGCCTGCCGGGATAGATAGGCTAAGTCACCGCTGTCTAAGCGGATACCGATCATCTTTTTACCTTGAGCTTCAAGCTTTTTGGCGGTTCTAATCGCATTCGGCACACCACTGCGCAACGTATCGAAGGTATCAACTAATAGTGTAACTTCATCCGGCATCACCTTGGCATAAGCATCAAAAGCTTCCTGCTCGCTGCTGAAGCTCTGAACCCAAGAATGCGCATGTGTACCTTTGGTAGGGATGCCAAACATTTTACCTGCCAGCATGTTAGAGGTTGCATCAAAGCCGCCGATATAAGCCGCTCTAGCGCCCCAGACCGCCGCATCCGCTTCTTGTGCCCGTCGGGTACCAAACTCCAGCAGAATATCATTCGGAGCCACCTGCTTAATTCGGGAAGCCTTCGTAGCGATCAGCGTCTGGTAGTTCATGAAGTTCAGAATGGCGGTCTCCACCAGCTGCGCTTCCATGATCGTCCCTTCCACACGGATTAGTGGCTCATCCGGAAAAATCAACGCCCCTTCTTTCATCGAATAAACATTGCCCTGAAAATGAAATTGCAGCAATTCTTCCAAAAAAGCGGGAGCGTAATTTTCTTCTTGCTCCGACAAGTAACGGATATCATCTTCGGTGAAACGCAAACCGCCGATGTACCCAACGATACGCTCTAATCCTGCGAACACGGCATAGCCGTTTCCGAAAGGTAACTTGCGGAAATAAGCTTCAAATACAGCTTTTCGCTTATGGCTTCCATTCACCCAGTGAGCATACATCATATTGATCTGATATTTATCTGTATGTAGCGCAAGTTCTCTCTTCAAGTCCTCATCTCCTAATATCCACGTTGCTGTATGTGTATGTTTTTTATAGTATTATGCCTTAACAACGTCTGCTCCTAAACTTCCCCGGAAATGATTTAGTGCCCATTTATGTCCATCCGCGTTGAAGCTGGCGACCGCATCTTCGTGCACAGTAATAGTAAAACCTTTGTTATATGCATCCACCGCAGTGTGCAAAACACATATATCTGTACATACACCAATCAAATGAAGGTCAGTAATGCCACGTTCCCGCAGCTTGATCTCTAGATCGGTTCCACTAAAAGCGCTATATCGAGTTTTGTCCATCCAATAGATGGAATCCTGGTCAGCTTCATAAACAGTTTTCAGACTTCCATAAAGCTCCCGCCCCTCAGTCCCTCGTACATTGTGAGGTGGAAACAGTTTACTCTCAGGATGATAAGGATCATTGTCTTCATGTAAATCTACAGCCATTACAACATAATCGCCATTTTGGACAAACTCAGATGTTAATTGGCTGATTCTTGGCTCGATGTCGATTGCAGGCTGCCCAACCGGTAAATTCCCATTGACAAAATCATTGGTAAAGTCAATTACTATTAGTGCTCTCATGAGAATCGTCCCTCCCCTGATTTAAGACACTACGTATAAATGGACAACAATGGCTCGTGATCTGTAAACATATACAGCTGAGCCGGGCGTTGTGAGTATTGATTGGAGCTGAGTGCATTGCCCTCTTCATCTCTCACTTCTTTTAATATACCCTGACGGCTGCGTGTTGACGTGATTTTACGAATAAAATTTGGCTCTTTAAATTCCGGCACTACTGTCTGAATCACCTGATAAAGCTCACTTAGCGTAAAATGCCTAGGCAAAAACTGTCTTGCTATCGTTGTCTGCAGCATTTGCTGTTGGATACGTACGTATGCATCCTTGATGATTTCATGGTGGTCAAAAGCGAGCTCCAGTTCTTCTAACGCTTCCTGCAACGTAAATAAACCCACTTCACCCGCATCGTCGGAAGCTTGTCTTTGTTCCAGCATCCACTCTTCTACTAAGGCGAAAAAGGCATGGCTGATTATCCATCCCCGAGGGTCGCGGCCAGGTGTACTATAAACTCCAAGATATTCTAAGTGACCTCCATCGACACCGGTCTCTTCTTTCAGCTCACGAGTTGCAGCATCATAAATAGACTCATCTTCCTGACAGAATCCGCCTGGTAGAGCCCACATGCCTGCACATGGCCATTTTTTCCGTCTAATTAACATTACCTTCAATTCACGTAAAGGCAGCGTCTTAGTGACCGTCTTCCGTTCGCGTTTGGTCAGTGTAAACATTACAATGTCGGCCGGAACACCATCCGGTGTACGATATTTTTTGGCGTTATAGGTTAATTCCCCATTGTCGCTCATAATTGCCCCATCCTTTTCCGAAGCTGTAGTTTTACTTATTCGTATCTTTAAATGTACCAAACATGTTCTTCATAAATCAACAGCTAAATTCCATTATTTTACATTATCCTACAAAAAAGACTATATGAGAAACGACCTTGTCGTTGAATTATAAGGATTATGTATATTCTTGAATCTTACTTCTACCTCTTATATTGAAATAAAGGGACGGATCTGCATCCGCCCCCTGAACTGAGTGTGGGTTATCCGCATGTGGTCGGAGGCGCTTCGGTGCCGGCTTCCACATTTATTTTTTCCGAAACGGTATCTCTAATCACGGAAATTACCAGCTGGAGCAAATAATTAATATCGCTCTGGCTTTGCTGAAATTCATTGACGACAGGAATACCGTCGATCTCATCTTGCAGCACTTCAATTTCACGTTCAATTTTGGCGACCATATCTTTATTATTGAAGCTTTCGAAGGCCACGATTTCTTTTTGTTTTTTCTTAATGGTTGCAATCAGTCCTTGCACACGCTCGTGATTAAGAATTTTTTGCTCCGCCTGCTGAAAATGGCGAACCTCTTCGCTGGTTGAGATTAATGATGCTAATTCTTTAGCTTTGCCCATAATATCCTCGCGAACGATCAGATCACGAGTATTATAAGTCTTCATTCCATATTTATTCAACCGTTGTTCTTCTGTACTCATTAGTCATCTCCCCATTCGTATGTGATTAATGAACAGCTGCGGCCTCAACCACAATATCCCCTTTAATGTACCATGTTTTGGTATCTGTAATTCTCACGTTTACAAATGTGCCGATAAGCTCCTTCGGACCTTCAAAATGGACCAGCTTGTTAGCGCGGGAACGGCCAGAAAGGACTTCGGAGTTATTCTTACTCTCCCCTTCTACCAGCACCTCTACAACTTCACCCAGCATCCGGTCATTAATGATCCGGCTGTTCTCCTTGATGAGATCATTTAATCTTTGCAGACGTTCACTTTTCACCGACATCGGTACATTATCTTCCATGGCCGCTGCTGGTGTACCCTCCCGTGGAGAATAAATAAACGTATATGCCATATCATACCCAACCTCACGCACAAGCGATAGGGTATCTTCAAATTGCTCATCAGTCTCCCCAGGGAAACCAACGATAATATCGGTACTTAATACAGCATTCGGCACACTTATCTTAATCTTACGCACTAATTCCAGGTAAGCTTCCCGGGTATATTTACGGCTCATTTTCTTAAGAACGGCAGTACTTCCCGATTGTACCGGCAGATGGATATGCTCCACCAAGTTGCCGCCTTTGCCTAGAACCTCAATCAATTTATCGTCAAAATCCCGCGGATGCGATGTCATGAAGCGAATGCGCGGAATATCAATCAGGCGCATATCATCCATCAGGTTACCGAAAGTGTAATCAATGTCTGTAAAATCTTTACCGTAAGCATTTACGTTCTGCCCCAGCAACGTTACTTCCTTGAAGCCTTGGCGGGCAAGCTCTCTCACCTCAGCGATAACGTCCTCTGGACGACGACTGCGTTCTTTACCGCGTGTAAACGGTACGATGCAATACGTGCAGAACTTATCACAGCCATACATAATGTTCACCCAAGCGCGCATGCCTTCCCGCTTCTTCGGCAAGTTCTCAATAATGTCGCCTTCTTTAGACCATACCTCAACCACAAGCTCTTTACTAAATACCGCTTCTTTAATGAGGTGTGGCAATCTGTGAATATTATGCGTACCGAAGATCATATCCACGAAGCCATGCTTTGACATAATCCGGTTGACTACGCCTTCCTCTTGGGACATGCAACCGCATACCCCTAACAACAGACCCGGCTTCTCGATCTTCAGGTTCTTAAGATGTCCTAGCTCTCCAAATACCTTATCCTCGGCGTTCTCCCGAATCGCACAAGTATTCAGCAAAATGAGATCCGCGTCATTACGGTCAGCGACACTGCGGTAGCCCATCTGTTCCAATAGGCCCTTCATCGTTTCCGTGTCATGCTCATTCATTTGGCAGCCATAAGTCGTTATATGATAATATTTGCCCACTCCGAAATTCTGCATCTCTTCAGGAATCTCGAAATCATAATGCACTTCTATTTCTTCCTTGCCGCGCCGTTTTCCTTCTTTATAGTCAGGCTGGCTATTAATTTGCACATTTCTTCCTTTAATCCGGTAAGTAACCTTACCTTCTTCTTCACTAATTACCTTTGCATCACTAAAATCAAAATATTTCGAATAATCCTTAGAACCCTTGCCGGATTTTAAGTCCGGTGAGTTGTGGTTCCCCTTTGTCATGCTGTTTTCACGTCCTCTATTGTTCAACAATTATTTTTATACTTTGCTAATTTAAAATTATAACATAATGCTGGCCTAACATAGAAGTGCCCGATCTATTAATGATGTAAAGGAGCGTTGCATATCGACAAAAAAATACCCCGCCAACGTTTGGCAGGGTCAAGTTCTATCATATTAAGGGGGGTATGCTACTATTATAAGCAGATACACTACTCTTGAAACAGTTATACAACCTCTTACCTAAAAAAATAGTCATTGTATATTCTGCTAGTTTTAGTAAAGAGTGTTCGTCGCTTCAGGAGTAAATGGGATGATTTCGTCTATCGCTCCACTTTGTACTTTAGCGGGCCAAGCCGGATCGCTAATAAGCGCTCTGCCCACTGCAACCAAATCAAACTCCTCCCGACCGAACCTTTCAGTTAACTCATCGATATTATCCGCAGGCTTCTGAGCTTTATCTTCTGCGAAGAAATCGCTTTGCAGGCCAATAGAGCCCACTGTAATACACGGCTTCCCGGTAAGTTTCTTAGTCCATCCAGCTAAATTAAGATCAGAGCCAGCAAATTCAGGTTGACTGAAGCGTCGGGTCGAGCAATGAAAAATATCTACACCCGCTTCGCTAAGCGGTGCCAGGAAACTCGCAAGTTCTTCTGAAGTCTTCGCCAGCTTCTCATCATACGCCCCCAACTTCCACTGGGAAAAGCGCAGCACGATTGGGAAGTCTGGTCCAACCGCTTGACGGCATGCTTTAATGATCTCGACAGCGAATGTTGTTCTTCCTACCAAATCGCCACCGTAACGATCGGTACGTTTATTCGTTCTATCCCAGAAGAACTGGTCTATCAGATACCCATGAGCGCCATGCAGCTCGATGCCATCAAAGCCAACGCTTTTGGCATTTTCCGCCGCTTGAGCGAAGGCTGTTACTAAACTTTCAACCTCTTCTGTGGTCAGCGGCTCTGTCACCGGCTCACCTGCTAAATTCAGACCCGAAGGGCCTACAGGAAGGGCTTCAACGTTAGGATACTCGCCGATTGTACGCGCCATCCCCACATGCCAAAGCTGCGGGATGATCTTGCCCCCAGCTGCATGAACCTCTTCCACAACCTTCTTCCAGCCTTCTAAAGATGCTTCTTCATGTATATTAGGAATATCTTGGTGACTGACAGCCGCTGGATGATTTACCGCAGTACCCTCAGTAACAATTAATCCCACTCCACCCTCTGCACGTCTACGATAATAAGCGGCAACATTGCTTCCCGGCACACCATTCGGAGACTGCGCGCGTGTCATCGGCGCCATTACAAATCGGTTCGACAGCGAAAGATTCCCCACTTGAAAAGGTGAAAATAGTTGCTCTGTATTCATATGTTACCTCCAATTTATTAATTGATTACTTTAAGTAAGCTTATTATCTACCCAAAAGATGGGAAATGCAAATTTTAAGAAAAAGACAAAAAAAACCGGACCTCGCAGAATCTACGAATGCCCGGTTTTCACCAAATTATAATGACTCTCTAGACTTCAAGAATCCCCGCTTTAGGTGTAACTCCAAATGCTTTAGCTAAATCCCATAGCTGTTGGTCTGTGATCTTTTGTTTGATTTCTCTACCGCCAATCAAGTTGTAGATCGTTGCAGCCTTTTCAACCGTTTCTACTAGACCAAAGGTAGCATCCATGGTGGAGCCCGTGCCAAAAATCCCATGCTGCGGCCAGATGACTAAACGGTGATCCTTCATTTTTTTGGCAGTCTCACGGCCGATCTCACTGCTGCCCGGAACAATCCACGGAATAACGCTGACCCCATCAGGGAAAACAACAAGGCACTCTGTGCACATTTCCCATAGTGTTTTGGTAAACTTTAGTTCGTCCAGATCATGCGTGAAGGTCATCGCGATAACATTTGTAGCATGTGTATGCAGCACGATACGGTGTGTGGGATCTACTTTCAAGCGTTCAATATGACTCATAAAATGCGAAGCGAGCTCACTCGTAGGAACTGCCCCATTCCGCAATCCCCACAATACTTCCACACTTTCGCCATTGCCGCTAACCCTTAACACACCCAGATTCGCTTCAGGGTCTTTAATCACATTTCTGAAATATTTGCCCGAACCTGTTACGATAAAATACTTGCCTGCTAATTCTTTTACCGGAAAGGTGAGTTTGATCGTGCGCAACGGCTCCAGTACATTAATATACTTAGCCACCTCATTCTCATCCAGCAAATAGCTGACATTCCCACCATTCAGTTCATCCCAGCCAAGCTCCCACATATGACGGGTGATCTCTGACATTTCCTGAATAAATGGAGCTTCACTGCTGGCAATATAACCTTTTGACTCTAACAAGGATGTACTCATAGTCTATTCTCTCCTTTGTATTTGCTGCTCTCCGTATCCACTTTTATCTTAAAGACAAAACGTCCTGTTCATAATTTTTGACTTCAGTAAGCCATTGCTCACGCACCGGTGTACCTTGTGATGCACAGTAGTAATCCCAGACCGCTCCAAACGGATACGATTTGAACTCTTCTACCAGAGCAAGACGTGAAGTATAATCCCCGGACTGCTCGATTTGCTTAAGTTCTTCCACGGGTTCCAGCATCGCACGCAGCAACGCCTTAATAGTGTTGCGGGTGCCAATGACCCATGCCGCGAGATGATTGATACTGCCATCAAAGAAATCCAATCCAATATTTGTACGAGGAAGTAAGTCCCCACGAACTAATTCACGGGCGATTTCCAGCAGCTCATCATCCATCGTTACCACATGGTCACTGTCCCAGCGGACAGGTCTGCTAACATGCAGCAGCAGCTGCTCACTGAACATCAGAATCGAAGATAATTTATTCGAAATCACTTCTGTAGGATGAAAATGTCCCGCATCCAGACAGATTGCTTTTCCATTTGTTAAACCATAACCCATATAGAATTCATGAGAACCTACCACATAGCTTTCAGAGCCAATTCCAAACAGTTTACTTTCCAAGGCATCCATATTATAAAGCGGATCTATTTCCTGACTAAAAATCTCATCCAGCGACTCTTTTAAACGTACTCTTGGAGCTAGCCGATCTACTGGCGTATCTTTATAACCGTCTGGAATCCAAAAATTCGTCACACAAGGCTGACCCAGCTCCCGCCCAAAATGCTCAGCGATCGTACGTGAAGCTTTACAGTGTCTGATCCAGAAATCCCGAATCTCCGCGTCCGAATGACTGAGAGTGAATCCATCGGCTGCTTTCGGATGTGAGAAACAAGTAGGGTTAAAATCAAGCCCTAAGCCCTGCTCCTTCGCCCAATCCACCCAGGATTGAAAATGTCGTGGCTCTAGTTCATCCAAATCTACAGGTTCATCTGTATCTGCGTAAATAGCATGCAGGTTAACCTTATGTTTACCAGGAATAAGAGATAACGACTTTTCTAAATCTTGACGTAGTTCATCTGGTGTACCCGCCCGGCCCGGATAACTTCCCGTTACCGCAATGCCCCCGCTTAGTTCTTTTTCCTTAAAAAGAAAACCTTTTACATCATCACCCTGCCAGCAATGTATGGAAATTTTAATTTGCGCGAGTCGCTCCAGCACTTTATCCACATCAATACCGTGGGCGGCGTATAGTTTTTTGGCTTCGTTATAGCTAGTGATAATGCTCTGATCCATGCTGTTTATCCTCCTAAAATAGTGCAATGTCTGTTTCGCTTAGATAAGCTCATTCACTCTGGACAGATGAAGGCTTCTCCAGCGATTTAGAATGTTATCAAAATGCTTGATCGGCTGCGGAATGTATGATGTTATTTCAAAAGATTGTTCGATAATAGCTCTTGCCTCAGTTATGTCTGCAATGGAATCTGTGCTAATCATCTGCACTACTATATTTCCTAGAGCAGTCGCTTCCGTTGGTCCAGCCTTTACTTCCCTGCCGATAACATCAGCTGTTAGTTGGCATAAAAGCCGGTTGTTCGCCCCGCCGCCGACAATTTGCAATCCCTCGATCCGACCTTCTGTCAGCTCCTCCAACTCTTCCAAATAAGTTAGATAGGATAACGCCAAGCTGTCAAAAACACAACGTGCTAACTGTCCAGGTGTCTCCGGAATGGGCTGCCCACTCTCCATACAGGCACTGCGGATTTCTTCTATCATGTTGGATGGATTAAGAAACCTTGGTGCATTACAAGGGATCAGGCTGCGAAACCCTTCTTCTCCCTGTGCAAGCTCTGCAAGCTCCGTAAAACTATATCGATTGTTCAGTAATCTGCGAACCTCTTGAATAAGCCATAAGCCCATTACATTTTTGAGGAATCTATAAGTTCCGTAGGCTCCCCACTCATTGGTGTAGTTGGCCTGCATGGCTTGTAGAGAATTTAGAGGCTCCGTTCTTTCTACACCGAGTAAAGACCAAGTTCCACTGCTGATATAAGCTGAGCCTTCTTGAAGTGGAGCACCTAGCACTGCTGAGGCCGTATCATGGGAAGCCACACAGATCAGTTGGCATTCTGGCAGGTCATATTGTTGGATTAAAGCTTCGTCAAGAGGACCAACCACTACACCAGGCTCAGTTAATTTTGAAAATTGATCTTTCCTGATATTCAAGAATTCTAATAGGTCATCGTCAAAATCCCGGCTTTCCAGATTCAACAGCTGTGTTGTAGATGCAATAGTAACCTCATTGATCTTGCGGCCAGTCAGTCGGTAATATAGATAATCTGGTACAAGTAAAATTTGATCCGCTTGCGCTAACTCTTCTTCATTATGAACATATAACTGATTCAAGGTATTGATGGATAACTGCTGGATTCCTGTCTTTTCATAGACGGTTTGTGGTGAAAGCTGCTTTGCCACCAGATCCACAGCCAGATCCGTTCTGCGGTCCCGGTAGGCGTATACTTCCTGAACACGATTCCCGTCCGCATCTACCAGCACATAATCTACACCCCATGTATCAATACCGAGCGTACAGGTAGTAATTCCATCGGTTTTAGCCTTCTGAAGCCCGATCATAATCTGCTCTACTAAATAATCAATGTCCCAGAAACAGGAACCCTCTTGTTCCGTAAAGCTATTGCTAAAGCGATGAAGCTCTTCTAAGGAAAGAATACCTTCTTGCAATATTCCGCGCACCAATCGCCCACTTGAGGCACCGATGTCAACGGCGATGTGATTATTCATAAACAATCTCCTATGATAAGGGGTGATTTATAATATTTTTTTGAACAGTGTAATAACTTCTTCTTTAGTAGGAATAAAAGGGTTCCCTGGTGCACAAGCATCCTTCATCGAATTTTCAGCCAGAAGATCAAGATCTACTTCTTCTACACCAAGCTCGGATAATTTGGCTGGAATCCCTACTTCTTTAGACAACGCCTTGATCGACTCAATTACGAAATCCGCGCATTGTTTATCCGTTTGGTTCTCTACATTAAGTCCAATCGCTTTAGCAATGGATCTGAATTTCTCAGGCACATATTTGGCATTTTCTTCTTCCACAAAAGGCAGCAGCATCGCGTTACATACGCCGTGCGGCAGATCGTATACGCCGCCCAGCTGATGCGCCATCGCATGCACATAACCAAGCCCCGCATTATTGAAAGCCAATCCGCCAAGGAATATCGCGTATACCATCTGTTCACGCGCTTCGATATCATGGCCATTCTTCACAGTACGAGCCAGGTTAGCAAAAATTAGCTCCACTGCGGCTAGTGCCGTAGCATCAGTTACCGGATAAGCTCCTGGCGTCACCAACGCTTCAATCGCATGAGTCAGTGCATCCATACCCGTGGCCGCGGTAAGTGCAGCTGGTTTATCAACCATAAGCTCAGGATCGTTGACTGAAATCGTCGCAAGGCTGTTTTTATCTACCATAACCATCTTCACTTTGCGATCTTCGTCTGTGATTACATAGTTAATGGTCACTTCAGCCGAAGTACCAGCAGTGGTATTCACGGCGACAATCGGCAGTGATTTATGCTTAGACTTGTGTACACCTTCATATTCTTTGATATGACTGCCATTTGTGGCAATGATACCAATGGCTTTGGCAGTATCCTGTGGTGATCCACCGCCGATGGAAATCAGATAATCACAATTCTGCGACTTGAGATAATCAACGCCATCGTGGACATTTTTACAGGTCGGATTGGGTTTCACTTCATCATAGATGGCATATTCAATCCCCGCTTCGTCCAATACCGCCAGCAATTTACCAGCAATGCCACTTTTCATAAGGAATTTGTCCGTAACTACTAGCGCCTTTTTTAATTTAAGTTCTTGGATGTATGGACCAATCTCCTGCAAGCATCCCTTGCCCATAATATTGATCGATGGAACATAATACACATGCGTGCTCATTGCTTGACCAGCCTCCTAAAGTTAATTTATCAACACCAAAGTTTTACACACAACTCTGCAAGCTAGAGCGTAGTATTCCGGCTGCAGCGCCTCAGGCTGGCCTCTGAATCGCAACTGGGCCGGCTCTGGTATCTTTCAAATCTAATTACCACTACAGGACTTCTTTTCTCCTTCATCGTATGTCTGCAAATCTTTGTTGTCAACATTTTAAATATTATTTGTGTTGTTTTTATTTGTTTTATATCCGTTTTGTGAATATTATTGGAAAACAAACATGATTCTACGTTGATTTTATTGCAAAACACAGATATTTGGAGCTAAGATTAAGGAATATACAGATTTCGGAAAGGTGATCCCTATGCTTGCAGCTGAAAGACGCAAAAAAATAATAGATCTTGTTCATCAGGATAAACGAGTATTAGTCTCTGATCTAAGCCGGATGTTTGAAGTTACAGAAGAGACGATACGCAGAGATTTGGAGAAGCTGGAGAAGGATGGCATTCTGAGCCGAACCTATGGCGGGGCCATGCTGAATCGTCACACGAACGAGGATTTGCCTTTTGTTACACGCAATGCGCTGAATACAGATATCAAACGGGGAATCGCCCTCAAGGCGCTCGATTTAATCAATGATGGAGATACGTTAATGGTGGATCCTAGCTCCACAGCCTTTGAGTTTCTAAAACTGCTTGGCAATAAAAACAATCTGACCATTATCACGAACTCGATTAATATTTTGCATGAGTTCTCGAATTCAGGGATGGATATCATCTCTACCGGTGGTTCTTTACGTTACCGATCCATGTCACTCGTGGGTCCTGTAGCACATGACACCATTCAAAGATACAATGTGGACACTGCGGTTATCAGTTGTAAAGGAATTGATATGGAGCGGGGCATCACAGATTCTAATGAACCGGAGTGTGAGCTCAAGAAATATATGCTACGTCAAGCTAACAAGGTCATACTCCTGGCCGATCACACCAAATTCGATAAGACCGCCTTTACGAAGCTGATCGAGCTTGGCCAAATCGACTTTTTGATCACAGACCGCCAGCCTTCTGAGGTTTGGTTGAAGCGCCTGAACAAAGAGAATATTGAGCTTCTCTATTGATCGGGCTCAAATGCCTTCGGTGCCCAATTAAAAATGCCGTTCCCCAATGAGTAATGGGTGACGGCATTTGTTGTATAAAGATGATTATCTTTTTGTATAAACCTGAGAGATTGGGACTACGTTGACTGTTGATTTGGGATTTTCGCGTTGCACTTGCGTTGTGGTTTTTTTCCTGCAAATATATACAAGCGCTGGTGGAAAATTCAGCAGCACCCACTTCGTGTGTAGGATCTCAAAATGCTGGCTCAACTCTGTTTTCATCCGCGGAAAATATTCATAGGTTATAAACCACCCTCCTTCTTTTAAAGAAGAAATGATCTGTTCCATAAACCTAGTGCGGTCTGGCTTCGAGAAATTCATCAAAGACAAACTACTCACGATACAATCCAGCTTCTCCAGACTGCTGTTATGAAGCGCAAGACGCAGCCGGAGACAATCGTTGTTGCAGAAACATCCGGGGAATTCCTCTCTTAATTGCCTGCGAAAATCAGGATCTATTTCAAATAGAAAAACATTCATACCGGTCTTTTCTCCACGCGGAATAAACCTTGTGATTGCACCAGTCCCCGCACCCAACTCAGCCATAGAATGCACTTGGTTCCAAGGCACTGGATCAAGCAACGTCTGGGCCAGCCAATGTGAACTGGGAGTCACACTACCATATTGTCGGGGCGCATGCAGAAATTTATTTAGAAAATGAAGTCGCTCACGAATTCCACTTTGCATGAAATCTCCCCCTTGCTTCCTAACTTCCCCTTCTACCCCTAAAATATGTAAACTGCATTAAATTCGTACTCCATCTATACTTCCCATTATCTATTCCCCTTAAAATAAAAAGCCCAAATTTCTCCGCAACATAAATTGCGGGAAATTCGAGCTTGTAAACACTCATTTCAGAGTCGGCCAATCTTATTTAGTTTCCACAGCGTGTCCACCGAATTCGTTACGCAGTGCAGCAACTACTTTGCCAGTGAATGTGTCGGTCTCAAGGGAACGGTAACGCATCAATAACGCCATTGCGATAACCGGAGTCGCCGCTTGTAGATCAAAGGCGGTTTCAAGCGTCCATCTGCCTTCACCAGACGAATGCATAATGCCCTTGATCTCATCTAGTTTAGCGTCCTTCGAGAAGGCGCGTTCCACAAGTTCCATCAGCCATGAACGGATTACAGAGCCGTGATTCCACACCCGAGCTACTTCCTCAAAGTTGTAGTCAAATTCACTCTTTTCCAGAACCTCAAAACCTTCACCGATCGCAGCCATCATGCCGTATTCGATACCGTTATGCACCATTTTTAGAAAATGGCCGCTACCTGCTTTACCAGCATATAAAAAGCCGCTTTCTACAGCTGTATCACGGAAAATCGGCTCCACAACTTCCCAAGCTTCGGGATCTCCGCCAACCATGTAACAAGCGCCATTACGCGCCCCTTCCATACCACCAGAGGTGCCTGCATCCATAAAGTGAATTCCGTGCTCCTTCAATTCCTCATACCGGCGAATAGATTCCTTGTAGTGCGAGTTTCCTGCTTCAATAACGATATCACCTTTAGACAATTGTGGAGTGAGTTCAGCGATTACAGAATCAACGACCTGATGCGGAACCATGATCCAAATGATTCTTGGCGTTTCCAATTGCTGCACCAATTCAGGAAGCGTAACTGCTCCACTAGCGCCTTTAGCTTTCATTTCTTCTACAGCAGGTGCATTCAGATCAAAAGCAACAACCTCATGTCCATGATCCAGCAAATTTTGACCCAAATTAAAACCCATTTTTCCTAACCCAACTAATCCTACTTTCATGTAAATTCCCTCCGATTTATAGATTCTTATGATGTATTTTAGCTAAATTGGCAAAAAAAACAGGCAGGGGCTTAAGCCCCTGGCCGTATAGATTCCTGCGCTGCTGCAACTTCTGCTTGAGCGTCGAGAACATCTGACTCCTGATCTGCATCATCAAACCACCAGCGGTCTTCACCCAAAAGCTCCATAGCCGCATTTGGACCATAAGAACCTGAAGCATAGGTATGAAGTGGCATTAGCCCCTCCTCCATAGCTTCCTGGATTGGTGTAACCCATTGCCATGACAGCTCGACTTCTTTCCAGTGAGCGAAGAAAGTGGCGTCACCACGAAGCGCATCAAAGATCAGATTTTCGTAAGCTTCTGGTACGTCTGAAGTTCCGGCTTCATAAGTAGCGAGGACAGGTTCAAGTTTCCCTTTTTGCAGCTGATCCTTCGTATTCAACTGAAGCGTAATGGCTTCATTTGGACCGATCTCGATGATGAGTAGATTTGGAACGTCATTCCCTTTATTTTTGTTATTGTTATCATTAAACGGTTCTTTAAATTCTATAACAATTCTTGTTGATTTCTCTTTCATTCTCTTGCCGGTACGGATATAGAACGGAACTTCATTCCACAATGGATCATCTATAAACAAACGCGCTGCAATAAACGTCTCATTTTGTGAGGATTGGCTAATTCCTGGTTCATCTAAGTATCCTGCAACAGATTTACCTTTAATTTCACCTTCAGCATATTGTCCGCGGACAACGTATTGATTAACCTCGTCTTTACTTAACGGAATGAGGCGCTCCATGACATATCTTTTCTTCCCGCGGATCTCTTCAGGTGTACTGCCTTTTGGAAGCTGCATCGCCATCATCATGAGCAATTGCAGCATATGGTTCTGGAACATATCACGAAGTGCCCCAGCTTTATCATAATAGCCTGCCCGTTCTTCAACGCCGACAATCTCACTCGCCGTAATTTGCACATTTGCGATATAACGATTTTTCCACAGTGCTCTAAGTACAGGATTTGAATATTTTAGAACTTCCAGATTCTGAACCATCGGTTTACCCAAGAAATGGTCAATTCGGAAAATCTCTTCTTCTGCAAATACGGCATTCAAGCTGTCATTTAACTCTCTTGCTGTTTGCAAGTCTGTACCAAAAGGCTTCTCAATAATCAGACGCTTCCAGCCCTTCGTCGATCCCAGACCACTGGAATGAATATTGGCGGCAATTTCCTTGAAAAACTCAGGACCCACCGATAAATAGAACATCCGATTCTCCGGAATGTTAAAAAATTGCTCACGACGTTTAACATGCTCCAGGAGCTTAAAATAATCTTCTGTATTACCTACATCTAGAACGCTATATTCAAAAGCTTCCAAGAAAACCTGCAACTGTGGAGATTCTACTGCCGGTTGTCTAGAAAATGTCTGCAAAGATTGCAGGACTTGCTTACGGAAAGCTTCGGTTGAAACTTCTCTTCTTCCTAATCCAATCACTGAGAGAGGACCTGAAATTTGACCATCTAAAAAGAGGTTATATAGTGCAGGATAGATTTTACGTTTTGCTAAATCTCCTGTAGCGCCAAAAAGCACAAATGTTGATGATTCCACTTTCATTCCTCCCGCTATTATATATTATTTATTAACTTACTTTTAATTACTAGCATACTCAGTAGAATCAATCATACGACTGATATTTTTATTCGTCAACCTCATTTCGACATTTACGAAAAGTTATTATTTTCACAAAGCTTCAAATTGGTAATTATGATTAATGTCACACCAATTATCTTATTGGATTATTCATATTAAATTACTAGGAAATAATCCGCGAGCAAGTTAACAACCCGCTCCCAGCATGGGTTTAGGTGCTCTAACTTTACACACTCTGATTTAAAATTCTTCATACAAAGCTGTTTATAACATGATCAAAATTCCCAGTCGCCTAAATGTGATCATCCTTCCACTGTGTTTCAAACTAACTTTAAGTAATTGACTGGATTGGTCTGGCGCGCCTCGAAGAAGACTATGCGATTTGATTCCAAGTTTGGGAATTAAGCATAAAAAGTGACTACTTCGAGGAATATTACTTGAGAATGCTTCGAAGGAATTTTCGCTGAGCACATTGGAGTGATTTGGAGTCTGTGAAAAGAACGTTTGGGGATGAGATGACGTTTGCAAAGAGTACCATTGGGGATAGGTTAAAGGTTGCTAAGAGTACCCTGTGAATGTCTTGAGTTTGCTAGGTGAACCATTGGGATTGTCCTGAAGTTTGCTAGGTGTACCCTGTGAATGTCTTGAAGTTTGCTAGGTGTACCCTGTGAATGTCTTGAGTTTGCTAGGTGTACCATTGGGATTGTCCTTAAGTTTGCTAGGTGTGCGCTTTGGGGGATCACTTTAAAGTTCGCATAGAGCGTCTTTAGTTTCTGCTTGGAGTAACATTATGTTTACCCGCATCTCCGATGCGGCGATATCGGACCTTGGAGACCTTATACGTCGATTCGTTCTCGTCTGCCGATGCTTTATGTCCACACTAACTATGGGTTCGGACTCAGGAGACGTTATTTCGCAGATTTAGCCCATTTCGCCATGCTATCGGACCCAGATGCAGCTATTAAACCTAATTCGCTCCTCTCTGGAGCAAAAACTTGGCTATAAGAGCTATGCAGTCCGGTAATTCTGAAAAATGCTCCAAAAACACCAAATAGCTGCAATACAGTCCGAACGGTAATGTAGTATCTTCAATCTTGCTAGTCCGGACTCAGATGACCTCAGACGTCAATTCGTTCTCGTCAGTTGAGGCTACATGTTTTCACTAACTATGGGTTTGGACTCAGGTGACATTCTACTTCGATACTTACTCGTCTGCGGAGGCTTCGAGTCCTCGCCATCGACGGTCCGGACTCAGGAGACGCTATTTCACAGATTTTGGTCATTTCGCCATGCTATCGGACTCAGATGTAGCTATTGCACCAAATTCACTCTTCTTTGGAGCAAAAACTTGGTAATAAGAGCTATGCGGTCCGATACTTCTGAATAATGCTCCAAAAACACCAAATAGCTGCAATACAGTCCGAACGGTAATGTAGTATCTTCAATCTTGCTAGTCCGGACTCAGATGACCTCAGACGTCAATTCGTTCTCGTCAGTTGAGGCTACATGTTTTCACTAACTATGGGTTTGGACTCAGGTGACGCTATACGTCGATACTTACTCGTCTGCGGAGGCTACATGTTCTTGCCATCGATGGTCCGGACTCAGGAGACGCTATTTCGCAGATTCAGGTTATTTCGCCATGCTATCGGACTCAGATGCAACTATTCGACCCAATGTACTCCTCTTTGGAGCAAAAACTTGGCTATAAGAGCTATGCAGTCCGATAATTCTGAAAAATACTCCAAAAACACCAAATAGCTGCAATACAGTCCGAACGATGATGTAGTATCTTCAATCTTGGCTAGTCCGGACTCAGATGACCATAAACATCGATTCATACTCGTCAACCTAGACTGGATGTCCACACTAACTATGAGTTCGGACTCAGGAGACGTTATTTCGCAGATTTAGCCCATTTCGCCATGCTATCGGACTCAGATGCAGCTATTGAACCAAATCCACCCCTCTTTGGAGCAAATACTTGGAAATAAGAGCTATGCAGTCCGATACTTCTGAATAATACTCCAAAAAATCTAAATAGCTGCAATACAGTCCGAACGATGCTGTAGTATCATCAATCTTGGCTAGTCCGGACTCAGGTGACCTCAAACGTCGATTCGTACTCGTCAGTTGAGGCTGCATGTCTTCACTAACTATGGGTTTGGACTCAGATGACATTATACGTCGATTCGTTCTCGTATACGGAGGCTGCAAGTCCTCGCCATCGATAGTCCGGACTCAGGAGACGCTATTTCGCAGATTTAGCCCATTTCGCCATGCTATTGGACTCAGATGCAGCTACTCGACCAAAAAGTGACCTCAAACGTCGATTCGTTCTCGTATGCTAAGATTGCAAGTCTGCACCATCTAGGGATCGGACTCAGGAGACCTACACGTAGATACCTCGTCATCCCCATGGATCAATTAGATCCGGAAGTCCTTATATCGCAGATTCAAACCACTCACATTAGACTAGTTACCTGCCAAGTTTACAATGCCATTTGTTTAGAGCCGGTACATTAAGTGTTATAGTTAATGAACATATAAATTTTCATTCAGTTCACGAAAGGAAGGAGAATTTTCATGAATATGGAGCAATGGGAACGAATTCGGACGGGACAGGGATTTATAGCTGCCTTGGATCAAAGTGGTGGCAGTACACCAAAAGCGCTGCTGCAATATGGTGTTGCAGAGGACAGTTACTCTAATGAAGATCAAATGTATGGGTTGGTTCACGAGATGAGAACGCGCATTATCAAGAGCCCTGCATTTGATTCAAAGCATATACTGGGTGCAATCTTATTTGAGAACACAATGGATCGTTCCATAGACGGGCAATATACTGCCGATTTTCTATGGGAGAAAAAAGGGATTGTGCCTTTCCTGAAAATCGATAAAGGGCTTGCCGACCCTGAAGACGGAGTACAACTAATGAAGCCTATTCCCGGCTTGAGTGATCTTCTGAAGCGGGCCAACGAACGTAACATCTTTGGTACAAAAATGCGCTCGGTGATTAAAGAGGCTAATCCTGCCGGTATCAAAAAGGTGGTTGAACAGCAGTTTGAAATCGGTAAGCAGATTTTAGCAGCGGGACTCGTACCTATTATCGAACCGGAAGTTGATATCCACAGTGCTGATAAAACGGCTTCAGAGAAGCTGCTAAAAGAAGAACTATCGGCCCAATTGTCTACGCTGGGCAAAGACGTGAAGGTCATGCTTAAGCTCTCCATCCCAACGGAGAATAATTTCTACCGTGAATTAATGGAGAATCCTCATGTTTTGCGAATTGTCGCTTTGTCCGGCGGTTACACACAAGCAGAGGCCAACGATAAGCTCGCCCATAATCAAGGACTGATCGCCAGCTTCTCACGTGCGTTATCACAGGGACTAAGCGCTGGGCAGTCAGAAGAAGAGTTTAACGCGCTCCTCTCTAAATCTGTAGAAGCGATTTATGCAGCCTCTATTAAATAAGATCCTCATTTAAACCAGCACATAAAAAGAGCTGTGTCCCTGACAGGTGTTCCCTGCTAGGTAGCAGCTCTTTTTTTATGATGAGAATTTGCTTTTAAAGTCTAGAACTTTCAGATTAAACGCCATTTCGTCTACTCTTTCAGCCCACACAAGCATGCAATAGGTTTGTTAAAGTCCCTTACATCTTATCTAAGGACCACACCTGTACCTAAAACACATTAATCAACCACTTCTCTATTGTTTCTTAGTACACCATCCATAACTCCTGTTTTTAATCCAGCGCATTTCATTACCCAATAATTTCTTGATCTTACGCAAAAAAGGCTTCCACCACGCAAGTACGCGAGGTAGAAACCTAATCGATTACTTCTATGTTATCTTAAATCGAAACCACGAGGATTAATGCAATTAAAGCTGGCAGTCCTTGCATAAATAAAATAGACTTTTTCACCGTCAGTCCGCCATATAACGCCGCCACTATAACAGTTGATAAGAAGAAGATTTCAATTTGATGGCCGAAATTTACATTCGGATGAACCAATCCCCAAATTAAACCTGCCGCCAAAAATCCATTGTATAACCCTTGGTTCGCTGCCAGTGTTTTAGAAGCATCCGCAACTTCCTGTGTCATTCCAAAGACTCGAAGCCCTTTTGGCTTTGACCAAGCGAACATTTCTAAATAAACAATATAGATATGTATTAACGCAACAACACCGACCATAATATTAGCTACCCATACCATCAAAATAACCACCTTATTTTAATTTGCGTACAATTTAATTGTATCACATTAAAACTCAAAAGTGTATACAACATCTCATAAACAATTCGACGCTAAAAAAGAATAGCCATAATCTTCAAAAAAAAGACTATCGCTATTCCATACGTAATGTTTTATGAAATTCTAAAATACTTTTGCAGCAATATAAACGGTTACGCTATTGTAAAAACCATAAAGAGAACCATTGCTCCAGACGAAATTGCTAGGATCTGAAATTCCCGTATTTTGAGACGCTTGATGTCCATGTTTCTCTGACCATAGACCTGAGCTATTTTGAAGCATGAAGTGGTAATCTACGTTATCCTCAGGAATATCGACTTTACCATTACCATTTGAGTCGATCCATCCCACTCTTAGTGCAATTCGATGTTCATCGGAATTAATCGCTGCAGTTCGGCCCGGAAGTATCCGCCAACCCGGTTTAAAGTATAAAGGATTCGTATTGCCATCTTGAACCACAAGACCAGCAGTATAATACACGTTAGTAAAATAGGCAGGATCTCTGACATTTGAGACCCCGTCTCCATCACCAGGGTTGATTGCCCCTGGAAATCTTAAGGCATAACCATAACAGTTAATCCCATAACTATTTTCGGCTGTATACGGCCACGCATGACCATAAGCGGAAGCTAGAGTTGCTTGCGGAGAATCAGGTTCAAAAGTAGGTGTTATTAGCTCCGGTGCTAACAATTCATTATTAATAAGATTGTCATCTGCCGGGGGTACAAAGCTTGATGACTCTTTGAGTTCTCCAACTGTAGTAACATTTCCTTGTGTGTCCACAATAATCGTATCGTCGCCCTTCCATTCTCCAACCCAAACCTTTTCCGGTCCAGAAGTTTGGACTTCTTTCAAATTACTGACGTCGACGTCGATAGGTGCGGCCATTGCAGCAGAGGACAGGGCCAGATTCAGTAAGAGCGTGCAGGTTATTGCGGCTTTATAAGTCTTTTTCAAAATCATAAACATCCCTTTCTATGTAAGATAAGTAAAAATTAACATTTTATCCTAAAATAGACTATGAAGAATGTTATGGTTTTTCCGAACACCTATAAAGCTTTATATTCAAAATAGTCAAAATAAGCCGGCTTCGCTTGCTGATCCAAATCCTGAGCACATACCCCGACATAGGAACCGGTAAAGCCAAGCTTGCCGCCATATTCATCCGAAAGCGTACCAAAATCTAAGGGAGTACAGACAGCTGTCCAATTCACCCCGTCTGATGAAGCATAAAACAACAGATCACGTTCATGGATTTCCGCCTTTAGATAATAACGATCCCAATCCTTCACAGATAGCTGCATAGAGGAAATCTCATCGTATTTGCCACCTCTACACAGCACAACTCCCAAACTAGTTCCACGAATCTCATCTGCGGTAACACGCAAATAATAGTAATCACTGTCATCATAATAGAGGACTAACCCAGCCATTTGCAGGAAGCTATCCGGCTCGAATTCCAGACAGGTTGTAGCTAAGCATTCAAAATGTTGAATCGGCCGGGCAATTAAACTCTGATCATGCAGTGAAGCTAACGACTCTCTGCCCCGCAGACGAAGAAAACCCGGACGTTCCTTCAAGCTAACCCAAGATTCATCAAAAGGTACACGCAAGCTTTGGTATGGAAATCCAAGAACCTCTCCATCAAATTCATCTCTGTTTGGCAGCTCCTCAAAAGTGAATATCGGCAGGTCAGGAGCCACGGTCTCCAATGCAGGCAGCTTCCCTCCGTGGGCCAATCGCAACCAGCCATCCTCTGTCCATTCACAACGTTGAATAGCAGTTTCCCGGCCTAACGGATTCATCGTTGACGTTCCCGGAATCGGACGTGTGCATAAATGCGCCATGTACCAGTCCCCATTCTGAGTCTCTACGAGCGATCCGTGCCCTGCTTGCTGAAACGGGTAGGTCAGATCATGTGCCGTGGTCATAATCGGGAAATCCGGATCCGTCTCATAAGGACCTGTGAGGCTTCGGCTTCTAGCTAAGGTGACCATATGGTTGATGCCGGTGCCCCCTTCTGCTGTCAGCAAATAATAGTACCCATCCTTCTGGTACAATTGCGGACCTTCGGTCACTCCGATAGGTGTCCCTTTATAAATTTCATGGATAGGTCCCGTTAATTTGCCAGTCTCCGGGTCATATTGCTGCATAATGATGCCAGAGAAGTTATTGTGATTTTTACGGAAATCCCAACGCATATTAAGCAGCCATTTGGTCCCATCCAGATCATGGAACAAAAATGGATCAAATCCGCTGCCATTAAGTCTAACCGGCTCACTCCACGGGCCCATGATATCCGTCGCTGTAATTAAATAATTATGCAGATCTTTATATACACTTTTGCGAGATTTCACATCTGTAAATAGCAGATAAAATACGCCTTGGTCATAAGAAAGCGCGGGTGCCCAAATGGAACCAGAGCTTACGTTACCACGCAGATCTACTTGTGAGGCTTCTGTCAGCACACGTGAAATGGAATGCCAATGAACCAGATCCTTGGAATGATGAATTTCTACACCTGGAAACCATTCAAAAGTAGAGGTTGCGATATAATAATCATCTTCTACTCTAATAAAAGACGGATCTGGATGAAAACCTGCCAACACCGGATTAACAATTTTTTGCGTCATAATGTTACCCTCCACTACCGGATTTTTCATAGTTTAACGTATTTATTGTATCGCTTTCATAACGATTAAAGTTATAATGAGATATAAGAAAATGTTTGTATTTTGTCATCTTGGAGGGCCTATGAAGCAGCTGTTCGAACCTGTTGTTTTTGAAGAACATAAGACCTTGATTTGGGATTATAAAATATATACCGACGACTATTACAAAGGTTATTATCACTGGCATCAATGCTGTGAAGTCATGTTCGTGTATGGCGGACAGGGAAACGTTGTTGTGAATCAGCAGATGTACGATATCCGCAGGGGAATGTTATTCTTTTTCCAGCCCTATCAGCTGCACCGGATCTATTCTGAGGTTTCTCCCGAATGTCCTTTTGAACGAACTATCTTCTACATTGATCCACATGTTGCTGAACACCTGCTGGAGGGTTTTGCGAAAAGAAAGGCTTTATTCACAGCGCTTTGGCAAGGGAAAAATACACATTGTGCCTTTGATCTTAAGGATCACGTTGAGTCTGTGGAGTGGATTCTGGAGCAATATAATCACAATAAAAAAGTCAGTCTGACTGAGGATACCGAAGACATTTCACTGTTAATTCTTCAATTATTGAGCAATATAGGAACTGAAGATCAGCATGTATTCCAATCCGGAGAACGGCGAACCTTGCGCTATTCTGAGAAAATCATGAGTTTTATCGAAGAGCATTATCATGAGGAGGTTAATCTGGATCAGTTAGCTGAGGAGATTCACTTGTCCAAATCCTATATCTCCAGAATCTTTCATCAGGAAACCGGAGGAAGGCTTGTTGATTATCTGACTGCCCGCCGGATCAAACAGGCCTGCCGCTTGTTAGGAACGACAGACCTGCCTGTGGAGCAAATCGGAATCACTGTTGGTTTTCCAAATGCCTCATATTTCAATCAACTGTTCAAAAGAGTCCTAGGGACGACGCCATTAAAATATAGAAAAAGTAATTAGATCCAATCTACACAACCGTATTTTTTTCAGTAACGAAGAGTATATTTTTAGCAAAATGATTAATATCTATCAGCTCTGGGCGGGGGGCGTCCACCAGTTCACCATTGATCCTTAAATTGACAAAGGTCACATTTTCAACAGCTCTCTCTTCGTCATATCCATAAATTCGTGAAGGGTTGGCCGTCCCGCTATAGCTGATGTCGCGAAATGTAATGTTCCGGATGCTTGTCCCCGGCTCTGGATTGTAATCCTTGTTATAGACCACCCGCACATCAATTAGCTGCCCCCGCTCAATACGCTCTACACGTATATTTTCATATAGAACATTACATACCCTATTTCGATCCCCGGCATTAATCGCCAGTGCCCCCCAATAGTTCTCTTGCGGTTCGTGATGATTCAAGATATCAATATTTGCAAAAACAATAGACTCAATGGTGTCCCCGTTCCGTTCATGGTCCCCATGTGTACCAATCATTAATGGATGAGCGACATCCGCCCACAGAATGGAATCACGAACGCTAATATTACGGGTATCCCCATAAAAATCCCATCTCGAGCCGTAAATAGCAATACAATCATCCGAATTACGCATAAAAACATCCCGGATTCTAACCTCGGAACTAGACATAATATCAATGCCATCAGACCACCCCCGAGTGCTAAACGATTTGAAATTATCAATCACAATCTGCTCAGACTGCCCGATGAAAATGCTGTAATGTGGCGGATCAATCACGGTAATACCTTCCACATTTATGGATCGCGAAAAAATAATTCGTATCCCTCGAAAGGCCGAGAATCGATGAAAATCCGCAAGATAAATTATACCGCGACCACGAATGGATACATCATGAACTCCCTCGCATACCAAGGAACCTACAAGCACTGAACCTCCGGCAAGATACACCGTGGTTTCCGAAGGGACCGGCAATACTGTTTCTTCTATATAATGTGTGCCTGGAGCGAAATAAAGCACCTTCCTTTTTTCACGAGGATCAGCAGCGGCATTATCCAGCAGCCGTAAAAGATCAGGTTTCCGGTGTATACCCGGTTGGACTACTAGAACATTAGCATC
Organism: Paenibacillus sp. FSL H3-0329; assembly: GCF_037963285.1. Classification (NCBI taxonomy): domain Bacteria; kingdom Bacillati; phylum Bacillota; class Bacilli; order Caryophanales; family Paenibacillaceae; genus Paenibacillus; species Paenibacillus sp. FSL H3-0329. The sequence goes on from NZ_CP150150.1 coordinate 3,929,544, forward strand.
CTCTGGTTGAGGGGCATCCTTCTCCTTAGGGTTAGCAAATAAATGCAGATTTCGAAAAATATCACCGTTGATCTCAATCGATAACTTTTGCGGACCTGTTAGCTTAAACAAAATGGTATTTCCATGATATTCGTAAGAGATCCCTCGCGAAGCCGGAGCAATGTTCACACAATCAATCTCCGTATAAAGACAGGTGACTTCAACTTCTACTGTACCTTCCAGATCAAAATAAGCCATGGATGCAGGACGCACCTCATGCATATCTACCTTAACCTCGTAAATAAACAAGCTATGCCATTCTCCTTCAGGCTGCCGTACTCTAACCTTATAATCCTCACGTCCCGGGATATCTTTAGGTGCTTTATATACTTGTAAATCATCCACTTTACCATCCTCCTGTTCATTTCGATTGTATCGTTTCCAACACCGATAAAGTTTTAATGTGTTATGCAGAAATGTTTGTATTTTGTCAGTTTTAAATTATAAGCCAACTTCAACATGACAATAATCAAACATTTCCTTATATCAAAACACAACTTTCCTGATCTTTAGAAAGCTATACTCATAACATCCTAATTACACTGGAGGCAATAATTATGACACACCCTTATTGGCAGGAAATCATGGGTAGACTTGATACAAAAGTGGAACGTATGGTAGAGCAGATCGGTGACAAGTGCCCGCATTTCGCCGGGAAAGATGGCAAATTTGATGATATCGGTTCAGACTGGTGGACTACAGGGTTCTGGCCTGGACTCCTCTGGATCATGCATGATATGACCGGAAAAGAATTTTACAAGGAGGCTGCTTGGCATTGGGACGGTACCTTGGAGGAATGGTTTGTTAAACCAACGGTTGAGATGCATCACGATGTGGGATTCCAATTCCTTCCGACCGCTGTAATCAAACATACAATTACAGGTGACGAAGATGCCCTGCGCAGAGGGATTGAAGCAGCGAATTTCCTCGCTGCCCGCTATAATCCTGTAGGCAAATTCATCCGCGCATGGAATGAAGATAAATACGGCTGGGTAATTATCGACTGTATGTTAAATATCTCCCTGCTGTTTTGGGCCAGCAAAGTGACAGGTGATCCCCGCTATAAGCATATTGCAATTAGCCACGCCGAAACGACAATGCAATATGGCATACGTGAGGATGGATCCACCAAACATATTATTTCTTTTGACGCAGAGACAGGTGCTTATCTTGAGAATTTTGGCGGTCAAGGCTACTCGGCTGAATCCTCTTGGAGCCGAGGAACAGCTTGGGGATTGTACGGCTTTATCAATACTTATCGCCACACTGGTGATGAACGTTTCCTGAACACTGCTAAGCGGATCGCACATTATTTCATCTCTGCTTTGCCTGAGGATCAAGTCCCTTATTGGGATTTCCGCCTAGAGGATGATACCCGGATGTTCCGAGATAGCTCCGCAGCCTCTATAGCCGCTTCAGGATTATTAGAGCTTGCAGTTATCGTACCCTTAGGCGAAAAAAGTCTATATGCAAATGCAGCGGAGCGAATTCTGCGCTCACTGACGGAAAATTACGCAACCTGGGAGCTGCCGGAGCATGAATCGATTTTATTGCACGGAACTGGCAGTGGCAATTCCTTCATTGATGTGTCCCTGATCTATGGAGACTACTATTATATTGAGGCTATCGCTAAATTAAATGGCTGGAAACATCGGATATTTTAATTGCAGATAGTTAATTTAAACAACAAAAAGACACCTCTCTTGAGGTGTCTTTATATATTTCAGGCTATTCGTTCACCAGTGCCGCAGCACCCTCCAGCAGCATCAAGCCGCTGAGTTGAATACTCAGCTGAACCGGAAGCTCCGGTTTCACTTCCCACGATGAACTGCACAGACCCAGTTGTTTATCCAGACCTTTTTCCCACAACTGCATTGCATTGGCCAATATAACCTCGCGAATACGGATATTTACAGGAGATATTTTACAGAGCTGAACCAAATAACGAATCAGAATGCCCTTGAACAATCCAGTATCATCAATGCCTTCATCAGGCAACATCAGATTAATTGGATCGCATAACCGATCAATACATGTATTAGCCGTTCGATTCGCATCTTCTAAGTAATGAACTTCACCCGTATTCTTGTAAAGCTCTAGGCCAGCGCCTAGAAACACCCCCTGACAGTAAGTAAACTCCCAATCGTAATCGATCTGGCCATCCCCGAGTCTATTCATCCCATCCCACACAAAACCAGTCGTAGAATCCATCAAATATATCTTGTTCCATTCATAGATACGGAGCGCCCACTCCAGATCCTCTTGCTTATGAAAAAGTTCATATAACCGGGCTGCAAGGATGACGGCAGGTGCATTGGCAGGTGTGTTTTTATAATCTAGCTGATCCTTCTTCCACGCCAGACCTCCACCCAACTGTTCATTCCAAGCCGTCTTAATATCCTCCCATAGATCAAGCACAGCATTTAAATAGGCTTCATGTCCTGTTACCCGATAAGCACGGAGCAACGCCAATGCTGTCCATTCCATATCATCATAGTAATTATGCCTGAAAGTCCCCCCGTTATAAGCTTGCAGACTCTGACTTAGCTCCTTAATTTTCAAGGAATACACAGGATCTCCACTACGCTCATAACCATCTACTAAAATATCAATGACATGAGCCTGCCACCAATAATAAAAGTTTTCCCCCGCAACGTTGTACGCTCTTGGATACCATTGGTTCATGATCCCCGTCTCAGCATTATAATAATTACGTAGTAGACATTGTTGGAACCACTCGGACTTTTCCTGCCAACTGACTGCTTCTATGGCTTCCTTTGCTTGTGTCATTAAGAACTCACCTCAACCCTGTTCCTTAGTTAATTCAGCCATCTTCTCCAGCAGCTTAATCGCACTAAGCTGGGAGCTGAGCTGAATTACACCAGCAGAGGACGAAGTCCAATCTGTGCCAAACAACACTTTATCCTCTGACTTTCCTTGTTCCCAGAGACATTCTGCATTCGCTCGCAGGAAATCTACAGCTTTAACTGCTGCGGAATCAGCTTTGACCCATTCAGCTGTATAGCGAATCAGGATTCCTTTAAACAGTCCCGCATCACCATTTCCTTCATCTGGCAGCACACCTCCCTCAGAGTCAGCAAGTTCATGGGCTGCGGCGGCAAAGGTTAGACGAGCATCCTCTAAATATTCCTGCTCTTTAGTGATACGGTACAGTTCAACTGCTGCGCCAATGAAAACACCTTGGTTGTAGGAGTATTTCCAATCTTTATCGATCTTTCCATCGCCAGTGCGATTCATGCCATCCCATACAAAACCCGTTGCCGGATCTACTAGATGCTCTTTTTGCCATCTGTATATTTTTAACGCCCATTCAAGATTGCCAGCTTCACCAAAAGCTTGATACAAGCGTGCCGCAAGTATAGCTGCCGGTGCGTTGGCTGGTGTATTTTTATAATCCAACTGTGATTTCTGCCAAGCAATTCCACCGCCCATATGCTCATTCCAACCTGTCTGAATGTCGTTCCATAAAAGAAGGGCTGTGTCTTTATAACCTTCCACTCCTGTTGCTTGATAAGCACGAAGCCACGCGAGAGCCATCCATTCCATATCATCATACAACTCATTTGGCCACACACCACCATTTCGTTGTAGCAGACCTTCATGAAGTGCGGAAAGCCTTTTGGCATACCAGTTCTCTCCAGTCCGCTGTAGTCCATCTACCAATACATCCACAGCATGGGCCATCCACCAATAATGAAAAATCGTGTTGCATTCTCCATTTGGACAAGGTGTTTCTATATTGTACATTTTGATCGCTTCATTCCAGAAGAATGAATCCAATGCAGCTTGTGCTTGATTCGCCCGTTCCTCCCAAATCCCTATCTCCAATTGGTTCATATAGACTCTCTCCCTGGTTCGATTTTTATTGCATTAGCCCTTAATACCACTGAAGGCTATCCCCTGTACAAAATAACGCTGAAGAGCTAAAAACAACACCAATATCGGCAAGATTGCTACTAGCGCTCCAGCCATCATTGGACCGTAGTCTGTTTGAAAATTATAAGAAAAAGCTTGAAGTCCCATCTGAATCGTTGCTTTGTCGGGATCATTCAGCACAATCATTGGCCATAAGAAACTGTTCCAGCCCGCTTGGAAGGTAAAGATACTTAAAGTAGCCAGCGCTGGTTTAGTCAACGGCAAATATATCCGCCAAAATATTTTAAACTCTCCACAGCCTTCGATCCGGGCCATTTCCATCATGTCACTAGGCAAGGTGAGAAAGAATTGCCGCATGAAGAACACAGCAAAGGTTCCAGAAGCGCCTGGAAGAATAATCCCCCAGAATGAGTTCATCAGCCCGTTACCCCCGCTACCAAAAATATCATTTCCTCCAAAAAGAGGAATATGGCGCATGACATAAACCGTGGGGATCATCGTCACAATGCCTGGTATCATCATCGCCGCAAGCAGCACGCGGAATATCGGCTTATTGAGCTTAAAATTCAATTTTGCGAACGCATAACCACTGATAGAACCAAAGAACAGATTCGCCAATACACCCGCTACTGCAAGTACAAGCGAATTCCAGAAATAGAGCGCAAACGGAACCGTAGTAAATGCCTTACGATAGTGTTCTAAGGTCAAATGTGAAGGAAACCACCGGATGGGCATGGCGAAGATCTCTTCGTCAGGCTTCAAGGATGTAAGAACACTCCAATAAAAAGGTAGAAACATTACGATAGCAATAACTATGCACACTATATAATAGATAGATTTGCTTAAGCTTCTTTTTAATAACGAACTTCCGCTAGTATCCATACCTCTATCCCCCTTCTGCATGGCAAGCCCGGCTTATACAATGGACTCCTCCGCCTTTGTGATCCGCATGTTTATTAGTGAGAAAATGAGAATCGCCACAGCAAGCACAAATGCTTGTGCAGACGCATACCCCATTTGCAATTGATTAAAGCCCTGCTGATAGATCAGATAAACTGGGGTCTTTGTCATATTCGCCGGACCACCCTGCGTCAGCACAAAAGCTTGGTCGAACAACTGCAACGCACCAATGATTGACATCGTACTGACAAGAAAGGTTGTTGGTCGCAGCTGCGGCCAAGTAATAAACCGGAAACAAGCCAGCTTATTAGCACCGTCCAACCGTGCAGATTCATACAAATAGTCAGGCACGCCTTGCAGACCTGCCAAGTAGATAATCATATTAGAACCTACCGATTGCCAGAGGGTAAGCATAATAATGGACAACATCGCCGTTCGGGTCTCGGATAACCAAGCTGGACCCGTAATCCCAACATAAGACAACAATCCGTTAACCAAACCAAATTCAGGATGCAAAAGCCAGATCCAAACGGTAGCAGCAGCAACGGCGGATGTAAGGGTAGGCAGATAATTCAATGTGCGGAACAACTTTACCCCACGCCAGGATCGACTAAGCAGAATCCCGAGGAGAAGCGAAATCAGAATATTAAATGGAACGAAAATGATGGAATACAGAAATACATTTCGGAATGTTTTCCATAACAAACTGTCCTCTATCAAACGGCGATAGTTATCAAAACCGATCCAATCGTTTCTACTAAGTACATCGTAGTTGGTAAAGCTTAAATATAGCGCCATTACCACAGGGATGACTGTGAATACTGTAAACAGCAATACCGTGGGTGTAATAAACAGATAAGCCGTCCGCGCCTGATGTTTCTCTAGCTTTCTGATGGAAGCCATTCAGCTACCCCCTCCTAAGCAAAAGGGAGGCGAAACCTCCCTTCACTTCAAATGTCTTACTTATTATTTCACTACTTCACTACTTCATTATCCTTCAGCATTTTGTCGCCCTCTTCTTGCGATTTCCTCAAGGTCTCATCAATGCTCATCTTGTTTTGCTGGTTAAGCTGCAAATTAGGGGCCAAAGCATCAGTCTCCATCACGGAATATCCAGGATGGTTCGGACGAACCTTGGCGAACTCCAACGTTTCCAGAAACGGCTGCCACTTTGGATCATCCTTGAAAAATGGATCTTCCATCGATGGCTTATAACCCGGCAGGTTTAGACTCGTCTTTGCCCAGAGCAACGCGTTATCTTTGTTCGCTGTCCACCATTTGATGAACTCCCATGCTTCTTCCTTATGTTTGGAGCCTTCTGGAATCACTAGCCCAAATCCACCCATGACACTACCTTTATCACCATTTGGTCCGGCTGGAGGAGGAACGATTCCATAATCCAGGTCTTTACCATATTTGTTATAGGTGCTGAGCATCCACGGACCGGAATACAGCATAGCCACTTTACCTGTGACAAAAGCATCTTGCCCTTCACCAAGTCCAAGTTCGAACCCTACTTTATACACTTTGTCCTTGTTCATTAGGCGATCCCAGAACTCAAGCACCTGCTTGCCCTGCTCATTATTAAAATTGGTCTTTCCATCCTCCGTAAGCATGGTGCCGCCAGCCTGTTGGAGATACATATTAAAAAGTCCCAAATCTCCCATAGAAAAACCTGCGGTCTCCAATTTATTGCCATTCCATTTCGTTAGCTTCGTAGCCGCTGCCTCTAACTCATCCCAAGTTGTTGGAGGCTGAAGTCCTGCCTCTGCGAGCAGCTTCTTATTATAGAAAAGAGCACGGGCATCTACTGTAAGCGGCAGCCCATATAATTTGTCATCGTATGAAAGCTCCCGTAGGGATTCACTGTAGAAATCATCTTCGGAAATACCGTCACGCGTTAAGTATTCATCCACCGGATGCAGTACATTTTTCGGGGCATACAGCGAAGTTCTCCAACGGTCCCAAAACAGTACATCAGGAGTGCCGCCATTGGTCGCAGAAGTTAGGAATTTCGTGATCATATCCTGTTGCAGCACATATTTTACGTGAATTTTATCCTGCGATTTATTAAAAGCATCCACCATGGTCTCGAATTGCTTCTGCCCCTCACCGCCCCAATCTCCCCAGAAGGTAAGCTCTGTCTTTTTCCCGGTACTGCTCCCAGCTTTGCTTGTGTTTCCGGTCTCTTTGTCCGCAGATCCGTTATTACCACCGCAGCCCGCAGCAAGTGTAGTAGTCATTACCAAAACAATGGAGGTAACCAGCCATTTTTTCATGTTCTCTATCCCCTTTAGAGTCGATTATAAAAACCTTGTTGGTCTCAACCGCGCTTAATTTGCCTACCACAGCGCATGAGTACAAGCTCACAGAACATCATGTTTGCCCAAGAGAACCATGGACGTGTAAATTCATCAGGATTATCCACATGAAACCCTTCATGCATAAATCCAGTTCCAGCATCCGTCTTCTCCAGCAGATGAAGTAAGACCTCCTGTTCCTCTATGCTGACAGATGTCATTCCCTGTATCGCTAAAGCTATGGGCCAGATATACCGATTTGGCGTATGCGGACTTCCAATGCCAGCAGCCTCTTTTCCTGCGAAAAAATAGGGATTAGTGCTACTTAAAATAAGTTCACGGGTATTCTTATAGATAGGATCATTAGCAGTCACATAACCCAAATAAGGGATGGAGAGAAGACTCGGTACATTTGCATCATCCATAATATTCACCTGTCCCAGACCATCTACTTCATAGGCATAGACCGCCCCAAACTCTGGATGTTCTACAATTCCATACTCACTTATTCCCTTATTGAGCTGGTCAGATAGTTTTCTAGCTTTCTTTTCCAGCTCCTGATCACCTAAAATCTCACGGGCAATTTCACACACATATCGTAAAACAACCACCGCGAACATATTGGCTGGAACCAAATACCCATATTCACAGGCATCGTCACTAGGACGAAATCCAGACCAAGTCATTCCGGTATAAGCCGTCAACGTCCCTTTGCCTTCTCGAGCTAACGTATCCGTGGGCGGACAGTTCATCCGTTGAAAAAGATATTTTGAATCGCGCTCATGGTTCTGTTCGGTAGTCCATAATGTTATGATTCTTTCTATGCCCGTTACAAATGACTCATTAAACTGACTTGTGCGGCCCGAATTCTTCCAGAGCAGATAACTCAGTTGGATTGGATAACATAACGAATCAATTTCATATTTTCTTTCCCAGACTCCCGGGCTCATCTCTGTCAGATCCTCTTGGTGACCATGCCCACTTTCTTCTTCATTGAATGCGTTAGCATAAGGATCAAGCTGGATGTAAGTAAATTGTCTACGTACAAGTCCCTCAATCATGTCTGCAATTTCTTCATCTTCGGAGGCAAGGATTAGGAAAGGTCTGACCTGTGCGGCGGAATCCCGTAGCCACATCGCTGGAATATCCCCGGTAATAACAAAAGTGCTTCCGTTTGGCATTCGTTTTAAGGTTGTGTTCCAGGTGTTAGCCATACATTTCTCGAACATGTCGGCTAATTTCGGACGATCACTCAGCTGTGCTTTTACGCTAGATGCCAGTTTTTGCATCGACTCGGGTATTTCTCTAGTTGCTTTCAGTTATAATACCCCCTTTTTCTTTTGAGCTTTGAAGCGCTTTCATTGATTAGTATATTGTCATGTAATTAGTATGTCAATATGTTTATTTATTATAATAATATATCAATACATCTATAAAGATAAATATATTTCTAAAATAAATAAAAAAACCCATCCATAAAGATAGGTTTTCATAACAACTAATATATGTTTAATTTGGATAATAACCCAAATTTCTATTTAGAGCTGGATTGTTTAGCAGAGCTTGTTGATTCACCAGAAATCAACTCAGCTTCCAGCATTATCTTATTGGACACACTTTGCCCGTTCATAATTCGCAATACATTTTCTACTGCGAGTCGCCCCATCTCTTCTTCATTTTGCCGTAAATGGGTAAATGCATAACCCGAACCGAGTGGAGTTGGCGGACTATCAAAGCAAATGATCGAAATATCTTCTGGAATCCGTAGCCCAAGTCGTTGGACCGCAGTTCTAGCCAGCAGCGCAATATTATATTCCACAGCAAAAAGCGCTGTTATTGTTGGATTCTTTTGCAAATGAGAAATAAGCCGTGAAATGTCATGTTCAATATTCTCATCGTTGAAGGAATCCGGTAGTGTTGAGGTCAAATCGCTGACCCACAATCCCTTGTCTACAGCTATCCCCCGCTCTGCATGCGCTTGAATAAATCCTTCTACCCGCTCTTCAAGAGCTGTGGTATCCGCTGGAGGTGGAGAGAGAAAGGAGATGTGAGTATGCCCGAGATCAAATAAATACTCCGTACCTTTGAGTGCAGCCTGCATATTATCAGTACTGATCGATGCTGCTGCCACTCCTTTTAAATGGCGATCTACCAGAACTAGCGGGAAGCGCCCTATCACCAATTTTAGAATCTCAGCATTAAAAAATTCGCCTTGAGCCGGAAAAATGATCAGACCATCTACACCTAAGCTGAGCAACTTCTGAATAGACTTCTCTTCGTTCTCCGGGACCCCAAAGGTTCTTCTTAAAACCAGAAAACAATCATTATCACGTGAAGCCTGCTCCATGCCATAAATCAAGCCTGTGCCATAGCTGTTGCCAAAGTCGGTAATAACCAGACCGATCGTCTTTTCCTCATGGTTAAAGGAATTGAAAACAGTTCCGTCGGAGACCGTCCCCGGAGATATTGCTGATTCCATGTAATCGACTGCTGGATCAGCCACAAATGAACCTCTTCCAGGTTTTCTCACAATTAATTGTTCCGCGGCGAGCATTTCCAGAGCTTTTTTACTCGTAATCCGACTAACATTATAGGCTTCAGCCAGTTCTTTCTCAGAGGGAACCCGTTCCCCTTGTCCATAGGATTTATTAACGATAAGCTGCTTCACTTCATCAAATATTTTTTCATACATCGGTTTGGATGATGTTGTCTCACTCATGACTTTCGTTATCTCCTGACTCTAATTTTTTCATCTTATACATAATAATATATCATGATATATTAAGTTTGTCGACATTTGTGCTGCTGCTGCAAAAAAAGAGGGAGGAAGGATGTATGGTGTAAAGTGGAAAAATACAAATATTCATATATAAACAGAGATAACCCGTATTCAGCGAATGCGGGTTAAATAAAGGCTAAGTAATCGATAAGCTGTTGAAAGGCAACTGCTCCATGTTCAAATTCGTTCCCAATGATCCCTTTGGTCGGGAATCCTAATCCATCCTTGTAAAAAATAAAAGCCTTCTCCAGATCGTCCACACCTAGTGTTATTACTGTAATCCGGGGTTTCATCTATATCGAGCCTCCTATTTTCGTTTCATTACATTGTACGGATGCGCTCATAAATTGCATTTTTACTATATTCTTAGATAATATCAAACCGTATTTCATCTAACAAGTTTTTACACTTTTGTCCATTTGTTCTTTTTTTATTCAAAAACAGCTAACACAGGTCTATCGTAAATTGCTGTTCAGAATATATAATAGAGACTATCTGGTATAGAAAGGAAGTTGAATAGTTAATGAAATTTAATGATTATCGCTATGAGCGCCCGGATGTAGAGAAGTTCAAACAGGATTTTAACAACCTGCTTAAAGATCTCAATGACACCGAGCCATTAGAAGTGCAAAAGGCTTCCGTTACCGCTATTAACAAGCTTCGCAATGAGTTTGACACGCTGCAGACATTGGTTAGCGTTCGCCATTCGATCAATACAACAGATGAATTCTACAAGGCTGAACAGGAATTCATGGACGAAATTGGGCCTATCGTTCAGGAATACATAACGGACTATTACAAAGCACTCGTCAATTCCAAATACAGAGCCGAATTCGAACAAGAATGGGGCACACAGCTGCTTCAGCTTGCAGAAGTAGCTCTGCGTACTTTTAGTCCAGAAATCATCGAAGATTTACAATTGGAGAACAAACTCTCTACAGAATACGCTCAGCTTATCGCGTCCGCTAAGATTCCATTCGAAGGCGAAGAACGCACACTGACTCAGCTTACTCCTTTTGAATTGTCCACGGACCGTGATATGCGTAAACGTGCTTCACAAGCCAGATATGATTTTATGTCTGAACATGAAAGTGAATTTGATCGAATCTATGACGAGCTAGTTAAAGTCCGTGACCGCATTGCTAAAAAGCTTGGTTACAGCAACTTTGTGGAGCTAGGTTATGACCGGATGATGCGGACCGATTATAACGCCGACATGGTAGCCAACTTCCGCAAACAAGTTCTGGAGCATATCGTACCCGTCTCCCAACAGCTTAAGAAACGGCAGACTGAACGTCTAGGCCTGGATGCCTTGAAATTTTATGACGAGAACTTCAGCTTCAAGACTGGCAACGCCACTCCTAAAGGAGATCCTGACTGGATTGTAGCTAACGGATCAAAGATGTACAAAGAGCTCTCTCCGGAAACTGATGAATTTTTTACTTTTATGTTGGATAACAATCTAGTGGATTTAGTAAGTAAAAAAGGAAAGCAAGGCGGCGGCTATTGTACTTACTTCAGCCAATACCAGGCACCTTTTATTTTCTCGAATTTCAATGGAACCTCAGGGGATATTGATGTCTTGACCCATGAAGTGGGGCATGCCTTCCAGGTGTATGAAAGCCGAAATATTAATGTACCCGAATATGCTTTTCCTACTTATGAAGCCTGTGAGATCCATTCCATGAGCATGGAGTTTTTTGCTTGGCCATGGATGGAATTGTTCTTTGAAGAGGATGCAGACAAATACCGTTTCAATCATTTGGCAGATAGCCTTCAGTTTATTCCTTACGGAGTTACTGTAGATGAATTCCAGCATTTTGTTTACAGCAATCCTGAAGCAACCCCTGCTGAACGTAAGCAAGCATGGCGAGAAATCGAGAAAAAATATTTGCCGCACCGCAATTATGAAGGTAATGCTTATCTGGAACAGGGTGGATTTTGGCATAAGCAAGGCCATATCTTCGCTTCCCCGTTCTATTACATTGACTATACACTAGCACAGCTATGTGCCTTCCAGTTCTGGAAACGCTCAAATGAAGATTTCAAATCCGCTTGGAGTGATTATTTGGAGTTATGTCAAGCCGGAGGAAGCAAATCCTTTATCAAGCTAGTTGAACTTGCGGGCCTGACTTCACCTTTTGAAGATGGCTGCATTAGCTCGGTCATTGGGGAGATTGAAAGCTGGTTAAACAGCATTAATGATAAAGAACTTTAATAATACCTTGCAGTACCGATAAAAAAGCAATCCCTGCTTCTTAGCTGGGATTGCTTTTTTTTGCACATCGAGGTTATTTAGCGATAACGAATCAACAAGTCCAGTGGATAACGACCTGCATTACGGCCATACAAAGCTAGCCCGCCGTCCTCTGCTTGCAGCTCCAAACGAAAAACACGATTGCGATCCAGCTTCGCTGCTAACTGCCCCGGTACACTTGCCTTGCATAGGTAGCCGTAAGATCCAGCCTCATCCAGCTTATTCGCTATTGGCTGATAATGCCAAGACAAAATCCCTCTGCTATCAGCCGGATCATCCGGTAAATAGAAAGAACCAATCCGCTGCCCATCCACCAGAACGTTCACTCGGGAAGGATGACGCTCTTCATCCGTCATATAATACGTATTCGGATTATATTCCACCCTCGCATCTGCCCCATGCATAAGATCAAAGCCCATATCATTAAGCTTCGTACCTTCAACATGCCGCGCCAGCAATCGTTTAGCACTTGCTTCGAACATGATCTCAATCTCACCAATCATCGATTTATCTGCTGCATCTGGCAGTGTAACCTCATATACATAATGACCTTGCCCAGCACCATTAATCTTAGATCCTTGGATAGCATCCCATTGATGCTTAAAGTTATGTTCGGTATAAGCTCCCACTGGAATTTTTATAAATTCTCCTTCACCTTTAAACAATACAGTGTTATTACCGCCTCTTACATCGAAAGTAATGAAATTCCGCGTGATCACTTCACCCTTCTCATTAATCAGAGAAACAGCAAGTATTGCAGCCGCCTCCTGACCAGGCATTGTAATGTTCAAAGAAGGAAGTATAGTGTTTCCAAAGTTATCCCATTTCACAGACATATGTCCACTTTGCGCAGTGACCCGAGTCCCCAAATTGTCGTACCACAGTTCCCATTTCAGCTTCAAATTATGACCGTGATAGCTGTCCGCGAAGCTGGAACCTAGCAAAGGTACTTTAACACTCTGCCCTGCTTCTACTGTCTGGCATGGAGGAGCATCTATCACGATAAAATCTGGAGAATGCAGATCCGCAATCGTCATCCCCGGAACAAAATCCCCATATCCAAAATCCTTATCGCTCCCGTCTAGCCGGTAATAACCATTGAACTCATTCGTAACATCACGGAATTCAGTAAATACGAATCCACATAGCTTATCATGCCGCCGGAATTCATTCATCATATAGCGGTAATGCCATGCCAAATCACTGTCCCCTGCACCACCTTCGATCCCCCACACGTTGCCGCATTCGCTGTTCATTAGAGGTGCATCTGACTGTACGTTGCCGCCAATACAGTTAAACTCCGACCCTGGGAATGTTTTATCTACAACCTCATTCATGTGGGCTTGCAGCTGCTCGTAACCATTAATGTAAAAGTGCCATGTATTAATATCCGATTCCACATGATCATAATTACAAGGCGAGTTATCCTCAACAATTCTAGTCGGATCAAGCTGCTTCGCCCAGCGATATTTCTCCCGCACCCATTCCTGTGTCTCTTTAAGATAACTACTCTGCTGCTGTACATCACTTGTGAGGCCAGCCTTCTGAGCATCTGTCTTCAAACCCCAGGTCTCATTGAACATAACCCACGAAAAAATAGATGGATGATTATAATCTCGTTCAATCACCTCAAGGGCTTCACTCTCATAGGAGGCTCTGGCTTTGTCATCTGGATTACCCCAGAAACAAGGCATATCTTCCATAACAAGAATGCCAAGCTTATCCGCCCAATACAGCTTACGGGGTTCTTCGGGCTTGATATGAATTCGCACCATGTTTAGTCCCAAACGTTTCATTAGATAAATTTCATCCCGCATGTCTTCATCCGTTGGATAGGTGAAATAACCTGTCTTGTGATAGGACTGATCAAGAGTGCCGTTCAAATATATCGGCTTGCCATTTAAGGTGATCCACCGATAATCACGATCGTCAAAGCGGGCAGTCTGAATTTCGCGAATTCCAAAATAAGTGCTGACTGTATCTGTACCAAACGATCCACTAAGCTGCAGTTCACCTTCGTATAAATAAGGAGTTTCTGGACTCCACAAATGCGGATTGGGAATATCGATAGACAGCTTACATTCGTTCTCCCCTGCTATAAGCTGCAGCTTCTCTGTATGAACAACGGAATGATCAGCGAATTGCAGCGTAAAATCTGCCGAACCCGTTTCATGCGAATTTATTCTTGTAGTTATAATCACCTGTCCATCTATACTGGTCACAAACTTTGCATCTTTCATATAAGTTTCGGGGCGTGCTTCAAGCCATACAGGCTGCCAAATTCCACGGATTTCTCCATATCCTTGTTTGCCCCGCGCTTGATAAGCATGATCGGAATCCTCAGCTCTTACGACAATATTATTCTCACTGTTAGCTGCCCAGTAAGGTGTAACATCAAATTCAAATGAACCATATCCACCTTGATGTGAACCTACATGTTCTCCATTTATCCACACATCACATGAATAATCTACTGCCCCAAAACGTAAAAACAATCGTGTTTGTTGGTCGATAGCCTGCCCATTCACGGTGCGTCGATACCAGCCGATTCCTTGTTGATCGCAGCCAATTCCGGATAAGGGACTTACCCAAGAAAAAGGTACAGTGATCATTGAATCGTAAGCGATTTCAGGATTGGAGTACCATAACGCCTTCATACCTTCGTTGTTCGGATCAAAGTTAAATAACCATTGCCCATTCAAATTCATCCATTCCTGACGTTGCCAATGTGGATGAGGGTGTTCAGATCGAGGAATCTCAAGTGTCTCAGAAGCTAATATAGAAGTTGTCATTTGGCGAGCACAGCCTTTCAAAATAAGAAGTTGAGCCCATTTTAGCACCAGTATATGATTTTCGCAATGTTTATTATGATTTTACAATATCCACTCTTCATTGTACAATAACCTCAACCCATCCTAAACGAAAAGGAACAAATATGATGAATGATATTTCACAAGAAACGATACGTTATCCCGCGTCACGCATTTTAGATGTAGCTAAAGCACTGTCTGGTGACGTCCGCGTCCGCATTCTTGAAGCCCTTGGCGAAAAGCCTATGAGTGTCAGTCAATTAGCTGAGACGTTAGGTGTAGCTCAGCCAACCATATCTATCAATGTGCAGACATTAGAACAGGTTAAACTTATCTCGTCTACGCAAGGAGCAAATCGCGAAAAAATCTGTGCGGTTACCTGTCGCTCTATTCATCTCGATCTCCCTTCGAAACTAGGGGATGGCCTGCATCAAACCGAGGAAATACATATGCCCATCGGCATGTTCTCCCGCTGCTCCATACAACCGTCCTGTGGGATGGCTGGAAAAGATGGTGGCGTCATTGGCTCCCAGGATGATCCAAGAGCATTCTACATGCCTGAACGAGTCGATGCCTCACTCTTATGGTTCGCGGAAGCGGGTTATGTCGAATACTATTTTGCCAACCCCCTGCCTCCAGGCGTCGAGTTGGATGAAATCCGCATTTCGGCAGAAGTATGCTCAGAAGCCCCTTCGTTCCGAGAGGATTGGGCCAGTGATATCAGCTTATCCATCAATGACCAGTTAGTCGGGACTTGGACTTGCCCCTCCGATTTCGGTAACCGCAAAGGGAAGCTGACCCCTGAACGTTGGAGAAGTGGAACTGAATATGGAGCTCTTACTACATGGAGTGTCTCTAAATCGGGCAGCAGCTGTAATGGTTCTCTCTCATCTTCCACTACAATCAGCTCTTTAAAGCTGGCGTTTAATGAACCTATTCGTGTACGTTTTGAAATTCGGGAGGATGCACTCAATAAAAGAGGATTAAATCTGTTCGGAAGTGGGTTCGGGGACTATGCCCAGGATATTATACTGGCATTCGTACGACGTCCGCAATGAGGATAGAAAGGCAAGAAGTGCCTCGTAAGAGGATCCAAATGTTCACTAGCTTCAAGAAGAAGATCAACAATGGATACACACTTCCAGCCCTAGCCAGACGTACAACTCTATTTCATACCAGTAGACGCCTTATTTTGCTTCAACTTTTTTTAGATTCTCAGTGACCCTGAAGGTTACAATCTTGCTAATTAATTCATAAGGCATAGGCTTATCAATGGGAAATTGAACGGAACCTTTAGCACCTTTATAGCCTGATAATTCATCTTTAAAAGCATTAATTCCACTTGGTGTGGGGTAGAATCCAATATGCTTGGGATAAGCAGCGAAATGCACCAAATTTCCGTGTAATGCAAAAGTAGGCATCTGATAGCTTATTTTTTCCTCTGCTTCCGGTGCCGCCTCTTTTATCACCTTTCTTAACGTATTAAGGATTTCCTGAACCTCAAGCGAAAACCCGGAAATATAGGCATCGATCGATTCATATGTGATTTTACTTTCATCCATGATATAACTCCTCTCTGGATCATCTCCACGATTTGCATAAATGAAGGGCTGCTAAAGCCTCAGCTTCAGTACTTTTGAACAACATCTTATCGCCTTGATTGCATTCGTAAATAAAATCATTCAGACTTTTGCTGTTATAGCTTGTAAATTCTCCTACGATAGCAACTCTCATCTGATAGTTTGTATATTTTTGAGCAATCTCACCAGCAATTCCAGACTTTAGCTCGAAAAAATCATCCGTAATCTGTTCCTTCCTCAGAAGCATTTTATCGCATCCTTGGTATTTCACATTCATCATTAAGTCTAAGGCATCCCTTACATTATTGATAATGATCTCTTCTCCAGAGATTATAGCTACCGTTGAATCATTCTTATCATCCACTGTGATTTTCATTCAAGACTACTCCTTTTCCGCGGAGAAATTCTGCAACATTATGATTACTCTGCTTATTCGCAACCGACCATACAGATTCACCACTTTTAATTTTAGCAGAAATGTCGGCGTCATGTTCGATTAACAACTCTATTAGTTCTACATTATCCGTATGAAAAGCAGCAGAATGTAGGGAAGTATATCCATCACTATCAAATATATTGGTCTTGGCCTGATGTTGCAAAAGAACCCGGATCACCTCCATATTTCGCTCACCAGCAATTGCCGCATGTAATGCTGTGTTGGATGGAATATAGCTGATTTGGGAATGTGACACTGCATCAATGTCAGCACCATAGTCTAACAAAACCTGAACAGCTTCCACTTTACCAAAATGCGCGGCATAACCAAGCGGTGTAAGACCCTCGTTATTCTCCATATTCGCAAGGTACGGATGAGCTTCCAGGATTTCTTTCAGCCGTTCTACATGGCCTGATTCTGCTGCCTGAAATACATCATTAATGAGTGGATTTATTTCCATAGATTTCGCCTCTTTTCTAATTATCGTATAAACGATCTAAGTTATTTTTTCTGGATAACTAGCCATTCTCCTGCTTGGCTAACCATAAAAAGAAAAGAGGACTCGTTCAATGTTCTTTGAACGAATCCTCTGTCTTCATCACAATTTCTGGAGCTTAGTAGATTAAATTAAATCCGACTTTTCAAGTAGCCGCTTCACGATCTCTGCAACCTCAGCTCTTGTCATATCATCTTTTGGAGCAAGCCCTTTACTGCTTCTTCCCATGATAATGCCTGCCTGCAAAGTGTCAGTAACTCCACTGATCGCCCAGTTAGAAACCTCACTACTATCTGTAAATGGAGCTAACAAAACGTCAGCCGATTGAACAGAAAGCTTAGTCTGTAGCGCTGTAATTTTCATCGCTTTGGCGATAATTAACATCGCTTGTTCGCGGGTAATATGTTCATCAGGGCGGAACATACCATCTTCAAAACCATTGATTAATTGATAAGCAAATGCTGTGTTGATCGCACTGTTATGCCAATCCGTGGTCTTTACATCTGAGAATGGTGTTGCAGCTTGTTCCATCTCAAGTCCCAGACCGCGTACAACAATCGCCGCAAACTCTGCACGGGTAATGGCTTGATCCGGAGTAAATTGACCATTACCTGTTCCCTCAATGACTAATCGAGAGCCCATATCGTTCACTGCCTCTTTTGCCCAGTGATTAGCCACATCACTAAATTCAAGCGGATGCCAGATTACGGAGTAAGTACCTCCGCTTAAGCTGTTGATAGTAGCAAAATATTTGCCATCAATTACAACCACTTTAGTAGGTACATGGTGTACCGAACCTTCGGAATCAACATACACTCCAGTTGTAATCTTGTTCGGGTCCATCCCCTCAGGAATGGCTATGGTACGTTTAACATACGTATTGAATTGGGAAAGTTCAATACTCTTATCTCCGTAGATACCTCTGGCCGTAAAATTAACTGGCGAGGAAACTAATGAAAAGGATCCTTTTTGCGCAGCTGCTTCTAAAGCTTTAACTTTATCGGCTGTAGGGGCGCTAATTTCAATCTGTATCTTAATATCTTGCAAAGCTACCGACTTGCCGATTTGCTCGTTCAAAGCGTCAATATTAATTTGCTGAGCAGGCAGTGTAAATGTCGCATTTCCTGTTTTGATCTCAAGAATTGCCTGATTACCCTGCATATTTTTAACCATTTGTCCGTTTAGTTCGCCAACTATAACATCAGATTTACTATTTGCAGCGATAGAAACTACCGTACCTTTACCTTCAGTGGCGAGCTTGTCCTCTAGCTTCTTCTGATCTAACACAATGGTGGTTAACGTTTGCTCATTCCGTTTACCATTCGTTGCGGTTCCCACTGTTTCCGCTTTACCATTGATTAGGATGGTAGCATCATTTACCACATGTGCCGGAGTTGCTGATGGGGTTGGTTGCCACGGAACAACAACATCACCACCAGATGAAGTGCTAGGAACAACTGCATTGGACTCAGCAGAGGATTCGCTGATGCCAGCTTTATTGATTGCCTGTATCGTGAAGGTATAGCTTGTTCCATTCGTCAAACCACTGATTGTCAGCGGACTTCCAGTTCCCGTAACCGTCAAACCTCCCGGATTAGCAGTTACAATATATCCTGTGATTTCGCTGCCTCCATCGTTCACCGGCGGTATAAAGGTGATGATTGCTTGACCATTCTCTGCAGTTGCAGTTACAGATGTTGGAATTCCTGGTGCTGTAACTGGCTTAACAGTAGCCTTCACAGTGACGGTTGTAGAAGCCGTATAACTTCCATCTTTCGTCGTTACCGTAATGATGGCTGTTCCCTCACCAATCGGAGTTACTACTCCATAAACAACCTTAGCTACTGTCTCATCGCTGGAGCTCCAGATCACACCTTTATTTGTCGCATTAGCAGGTGCTACTGTAACTTGTAGATTACCGTCGCCTTCACCCACCGTTAAGTTAAGTTCTGTCTGGTCTAAAGTCACCCCAGTTACGATAACGCTAGGTGGCTTAGGAGCGGCTACATTTACTGTGGTTGAAGCCTTAAAACTTCCATCTTTCGTCGTTACCGTAATAACAGCTGTACCCTCTCCAACCGGAGTTACCACTCCGTTTATAACGGTCGCAACTGTCTCATCGCTGGAGCTCCAGATCACGTCTTTATCCGTTGCATTGGCAGGTTCTATTGTTGCTTTTAGGAGTCCATCAGCTTCTCCAGCTGTTAATTCCAGTGTCTCCTGATCTAGCTTCACTCCAGTTACGTCCACAACCGGCGGGATTGGAGCACTTACACTAACTGTGGTTGAAGCCTTAAAACTTCCATCAGTAGTCGTTACCGTGATAACTGCTGTACCCTCTCCAACCGGAGTTACTACTCCGTTCACAACGGTCGCGACTGTCTCATCGCTGGAGCTCCAGATCACGTCTTTATCCGTTGCATTGGCAGGCTCTATTGTTGCTTTTAGGAGTCCATCAGCTTCTCCAGCTGTTAATTCCAGTGTCTCCTGATCTAGCTTCACTCCAGTTACGTCCACAACCGGCGGGATTGGAGCACTTACACTAACTGTGGTTGAAGCCTTAAAACTTCCATCTTTCGTCGTTACCGTAATAACTGCTGTACCCTCTCCAACCGGAGTTACTACTCCGTTCACTACGGTCGCGACTGTCTCATCGCTGGAGCTCCAGATCACGTCTTTATCCGTTGCATTGGCAGGTTCTATTGTTGCTTTTAGGAGTCCATCAGCTTCTCCAGCTGTTAATTCCAGTGTTTCCTGATCTAGCTTCACTCCAGTTACGTCCACAACGGGTGGGATTGGGGCACTCACATTTACTACAGACGAAGCAGTAAAACTTCCATCAGTAGTCGTTACCGTGATGATCGCTGTTCCAACGCCAACTGGAGTTACCACTCCGTTTACAACGGTTGCAACAGTTTCATCACTAGAGCTCCAATTTACTGTTTTGTTCGTGGCATCAGCAGGTGTTACTACGGCACTAAGTGTGTCCCCTGCTTCTCCTTGTGTTAAACTCAGTGATGGTTTATCCAAAGACACTCCGGTTACAATTACATCCCCCGTATTGTTTACCGTCACATTAAAAGTGTAGGTGTTGTTTAATGTTCCATCACTTACTTTGACTGAAATCACACTGGTGCCAAAAGCATTCGCTGCGGGTGTTATTTCTAAAGTTCGTTGCTCACCACTTCCACTTATTTTCAGTCCATTATTCGGAATTAAGAGCATATTCGAGGAAGTAGCTGATACTTGTAGGTCATCTCCATCCACATCGAGGACCTTAAAGGATCGTGAGACCGACTTGTTTTTATCGGTTGTAGTATTCCCCATAAAACCTGTGTCCTGCTTCCAGGTTGCCCCAGTAATTGTACCGTTCTTAAGGGGAAGACCAGAAGTATTAATAGCGACATTCCCATCATTGCTATTCGCTAATTTATAGTTTAAAGCCAGATTAGGCTCCGAGCCTGTCAAGTCGACATTCATTTCTCGAACAATATCACTTTGAGTCTTGGCTTTACTCCAGAACCTCACGTCTCTCATTCCACCGTTATAATCTCCGTCCTGTCTCCACGTGCTTTTTCCAAGCCAGTTATTCGGACGTGCAACGTTGCCTACAGTACTTAAATCCATAGCCCCTTCTGCCTTAAGTACACCATCCCAATAAATCCGTCCCTTTTTCTGACTGTGATCATAAACAATCGCGACATGAACCCATTTAGAAATCGGGAAATCCTCAGTGACATTAATATCTCCCTTATTAGTGTAGGCAGTGAAATTCATCCGTTTGCCGTTAAAACCCACAAAAATATTGTGGTTCTGCTCTGCGATCGATGATTCAAAAAATCTCATCCAGGTCTGAAAAGCATCTACCTTCAAAAATCCTTCAACTGTAAAAGAATTCCCATAAATCCGTTGATCCGGGAAGGTCACATAATCCCCGTTACCGTCAAAACTAAGATAGTCCCCACCATTTAGTTCTGTCAGATAAGGTGCATCGTTCACTGGATTTACAGTAATTACGGCTATACCCGGATCTGAGCTGAACGCGGCAGATACTGTGGTATTCGCATTTTTTTGATAATTTTGATAACCTGATGCTGTCGTATCCCATAGCTTAAAGCTAATGGAAGCAGTTCCGTTCCAGTCTTTAGCCGGGACAAAACGGATTTTCTCCGATTTCAGCAGCAGAAAAGCATTACTGTTCGACACCGGCTCGATATTATACCAAATTCTTCCCACCGTGTTGTAATACTGCCAGGCCCCTTTGGTATTATCTAAAGCTACTACAGCAATCCCTGTTGACGCTGGATCCGATACTTTTCCTGTCAAAAAGCTGGCTACCTCAACCCCTGCGTTGGAATAGTCATCTTCATTGATGGACGTTATTATAGCTGGGCTATTCTCGATCCAACCGAAACTAGCTTTTGCACTTATGATTGGAGTTTGCATAGGACCCACCCCCTGCACCACAAGTCCAGTACATAACGAAATACTAATGCCTATTTTCATAAATGATGGCTTCAAACTCTATTTCCCCCTCTAGCATAAATCATGTCATTAATTCGACAATAATCGAGAGTATTATACAAAATTAAGATAAACAAAAAATAAACAAAATAAGAACCCTCGATAACCATCCATTCGAAGGTTCCTTCCATTACAATAACTTCTGTTTCATTAACGCTTTGAGTTTAGGATCGGGTGTTGTTCCGAGCTCTTGCTGCAACATCTCTTCCAATTGGCCAAATTTCCGCTGTGCTTCATTCATTCTCCCTAATTCAATTAATAAGTTGATGATTTCATGATAGATGTCCTCTCGCAAGGAATCTAATTTTAATATTTCTCCAAAATAATGCAGTGCTTGATGCTGCTGATTCTGCTCTAAATGAAATCTTGCAGCCAGCTCCAGCAATCCTATATATTCATGCTCGAGTCTCCGGGTCCTGCTACTAGCCCATTCATAAGCTTTTCCTTTGAGTAATGCTCCTGAGTATAAAACTTCTGCTTGAATCATCCATTCAACATGTCTTTCAGAGGTTTGCCTGATTTGCTTTAACAATCGCTCAAATTCATACAGATCACAATAAATGCTGCTCTCTACTACATGAATTTCGTTCCTGCTTGCTTTTATATAATTGGCGCCGATTGCTTTTCGAATATAATACAGCGTCGAGTTCAGATTCTTCCATGCTTTTTCAGGCTCCAATCCGCTCCACAACGTGTCGATAATTTCCTCCCGGCTAACCGTTCCTTTACTAACCAGAAAAGCAAATAATTCTTCTGTTTTTGGACTTCTCAGCTTGATTAGCTCTCTGTTCTGCGTTCTGCGGTACACTTTTAAACCATTTAACAAAAAAACTTCTAACGTAGGCTCAGCCGTTGTATTTCGATTCATTTTTTTGAGTTTCTCTAACGTCTTAGACAACCGCTCCGCAGTTACAGGCTTCAAAAGATAATCCACTGCACTTAGGTCAAAAGCCTGCAGCGCATACTCATCAAATCCGGTTACAAAAACCACATCTATCGATTCATCCAATTCATGCAAAAGGCTAGAAAGCTTCATCCCATTCGTCTCAGGCATAGAAATATCCAAAAAAGCTACATCTATCGGTTGGGCCTTCGCAAAAGCATAGGCTTCCGCTGGATCCAAAAACGTCTCATAGACTTCAATCTCTCCGCTCTGCGATAAGATCCGCTTCAGGCGTTTTACCGATAACTCCTCATCATCTACAATAATCGCTCGCAGCATGCCTTAACCTCCCATCCGTTTAAGCTGCTGTATTGGAATTTCAAAAGATACCGTTGTGCCTAATCCTTCAGCACTTTGAATATGAATATTTGTTCCATATAACAGCTTGATGCGCTGACTGATATTCCACAGCCCCACCCCTCTTTTATCTACATCTGACTTCATTACTTCTTTCAATTTATGCTCACTCATTCCAGATCCATTATCCTCCACAATAAAGCTAATCAGCGAATTCTCTAATTCCTTTACAGATATATTTACCGTGCCACCCCGCAAATTGGACATTAGGCCATGCCTTATTGCATTTTCGACCAAAGGCTGTAGAATCAGCGGAGGAATCCGGTAATCCGTATTTACTCTCACATCATATTCCACATTTAATCTGGCACCGAAGCGTGCTTTTTCAATATTGATATAAGCCTCTACCAGCTCAATCTCATTCTCCAGACTAGTTAGTGAATCCAGTTGTTTGAAATCAAAGCTGCTTCGCAAATACTGTGACAGCTGCAGTGTCAACTCTTCGGCCTTCTCAGGTTCTTCCACACATAGTTCAGCAATTGAATTCAGAGCATTGTATAAGAAATGAGGTTTGATCTGGGATCGTAAAAAAGCAATTTCAGCGTCTTTGGCAGTCTTCACGGAAGCTCTCAATCGGGTCAGACTTTTAACACGTGCCATTAGCTCTTCAGCTTCAAAAGGTTTTCCCACATAGTCATTTGCACCGTTATCCATGGACATCTTCATATCGCTCACCCTGTTCTTGGCCGTCAACATTAACACAGGCAATTCAAAAGGAGTAAATCTCTCTCTAATCTTTTGCAGAACCTCATAACCCGAAATGTCCGGCATGGTAATATCCAGTACCACCAGAAAAAAATCTGTATTTTTCGCTAGCTCCTCAAGTGCCATCTGCCCGCGATTGACGACCACAATAGAATATTTCTCCAGCTTAAACAGATTGATCATAGATTGCAGATTGGCAAAATCATCGTCCACTACTAAAATGGGCTCATCGATCTCGCCTTTGATATAAAGGGGATAACCACCATGGGAGAAACTTAATTCTTTATAAGAATGTGCCGCCTTAAGGGTTGGTCTCGTGATTGGCTTAACCGCTTTATCCCACCGTGGAAGTGTAAAAATAAACACCGAACCTTTTCCCACTGTAGATTCCACAGCTATGTTCCCGCCATGCAGTTCTACTAGCTTCTTAGTAATACTTAATCCGAGTCCTGTTCCACCATGACTATGAATCTCCGCCTCATCCACCTGCTCAAAAGCTTTGAAAATACGCTCCTGCATTTCCGGTGAGATTCCCAAACCTGTGTCTGCCACACGTACTTCCACCCACTCCTGAATAACTCTGGCACTAATCTCTATTTCACCCTGTTCCGTAAATTTAATCGCATTATCAACCAAGTTGTGGAAAATTTGAATCAGGCGATTGCCATCTGCATTCACCATAGGGAAATTCGAAGCGACTCTGTTAACGAGCAGGATCGACTTTTCTCCGAGCAGAAAAGAATGAATGCCAATGACGGAATCAACAACGGCTTTCAAATCCAGTTTGCTTTTGTATAATGTGATGTCTCCGTACTTCATTTTGGAATAATCGAGTAGTTCATTTACCATATGTGTTAATCTTCTGCCGCTCCCGATTACGATCGCTAGATTCTGCGCTTGTTTTTCATTAACTGGACCCTCAACCCCATCCAGCAGCGTAGCTGTAATGTTCACTATGGCATTCAGAGGTGTTTTTAGTTCATGTGAGGTGTTGGAAAGGAATTCATCTTTAATTTTATCCAGCCCGATCAACTGGTTTTTCATCTCGTCTATGGTATGGTAGGCTTCAAAAAAACGTAGAACAATCAGCACGATCATGATGATATTAAAAGCCACAATGTAAAACTGCCCGAGCCAAAGGTTCTCTTTTATAGAAAGAGCAAACAGAATAATATCTATGGAATATAGATTAATAGCTAGAATCGCCATAAACATCAGCAGCAATTTGATTCTATTTACTTCTGCGCTTCTGATATACAGGGTGGCCACTCTACATAACATCCAAATTAACATCAGCTCATATAAAATAATCACATACGGATAAATGACCGTGTAAGAACGAATCGGCAGGATGGCGACCAGAATTATAAAGCTGCCTAAAACAATCGTTATGGCTTGAGTGAATTTTAAAGATATTATGCTTTTGTGCATTTGGTAAAAAAATATTGCGAGCACAATAAAGCAGGAGATGGAGCTTATATCCTTTACTTTGTAGAGCATTATGAACGAAAGTTTAGGGAAAAAGAGTAAGAGTGAACGCTCACCGATCAACCCATGATATATCGCAAACAGCAAACAAATAGTCGCAAACACAAGTAAAGAGTAATCCTGCTTACGGTATAAGGACGCTGCCCCAAAGCAGATAAAAAAGATAAGGGCAAGTGTGCCTAAAATAGCAACGGTGCTAAATTCACGGGCCGTACTCTTCTGCTGAACCTCCATCATTGCTGCTTCCTCACCAAAGGATAAAGAAACCGGAATGCCCCCATTTACATAATCGAAGTTGGAGACTTGAATTATGATTTCTACATCTCCCTTATCAGACGAAAAAAGCCCAATCTGCGGGATATTCCCTGACCGATAATCAGCTTCATTAGCAGCAGGATTACCATCCTCAATAACTGACTGTCCATTAACAAAAATCCTGCTTGAAAAGCGGATATTTGTTTTTTTCAAGGCGAATACCCCACTTACGGGCAGGTTTTTTAGAACCATCCGATAGGTGGCGGAACCGAAGGCGGGTAAAGGGCTTCCATTAACGATGTTGCCGTTCCACCGGGAGGGCACCTCCATCCAAGCTGAAGAAGCAGGTATATCTGCGCTACCCGCCCTAAAATGCTCAGGAGTTAATAAGTGATTCCAATAAAACTCCCATTCACCGTCTAACTTGATAATCTTATCCTGTTCGTAATCCCAATTTGCGAGATCCATGACTCCATGCTGCACTTGCAGGTGACTCCCTTGTTTATCGTGACCCATAAGAATGGATAGAGGAATCGCAGATAATAAAATTAAACCAATCAGATAGATAAGTAATGTCCTTTTGAGCATCGTATCGGCCCCTTTTATGGAAGAGTAAAGCTGCAGCAATCACCAGGGCCATCCTGCAACACGTGTTGAAGAGTAAAAAGTTTAGATGAACATAGATAATTCTATAAAATTTTCTAATTTCCTTCACAATTCGACAAAGTAATGGGCCTTTATTAGGATTTTTTTCTGAAAAAGCGGGACTTGTATGAAAAGATGGTCTGATATGACCATGATGAGTAGGATGACGGTGTGAGCACGATGAGTAGGACGACGGTATGAGCATGATGAGTAGGACGACGGTATGAGCTTGATGAGTTTAATGACGAAATTAAAGGACCAGTTGGGCGACTTGTGCTACTTTGGCAACTCGAATGTATCTGCCGCGCGCATGCGGACTCAGGAGACCTTATTTGCTGAAAAATGAGGGTTTTGCCACGCTATCGGACTCAGTTGCAACAATTCGCTCATAACTACCCCATTTTGAGTCGATTTGCAGCTAATAAGAGCTTTGCAGTCCGTAACTTTTGGAATACGAGCGAAAATGTACGAATAGCTGCAATACGGTCCGTTCATGCTGGAGTTACACGACTTTGGGACATGGAAGACATGGACACAATGATAATCTGACGACTTGGACTAGATAGACAATTCTGACGTCGTTGGGAACTCTGAATACTTACACCGCGCGCATGCGGACTCAGGAGACCTTATTTGCTGAAAAATGAGGGTTTTGCCACGCTATCGGACTCAGTTGCAACAATTCGCTCATAACTACCCCATTTTGAGTCGATTTGCAGCTAATAAGAGCTTTGCAGTCCGTAACTTTTGGAATACGAGCGAAAATGTACGAATAGCTGCAATACGGTCCGCAACGTTCGAAAATGAATAATGATATTGCGCAGAGCACGTAATCCATTTTTGCGGATCAGTAACCACATGATGATCGTCCTAGAAAAGCCATGCGGCCGCGCGGGGGAAGAATCCGCTTTTAGAGTAACTAGTAACTTCAGCAAATTCAGCTCGTTCACCATGCTAGCTTCCTTCAACTAAAACCTAATCGGATTCGTCATCCTTATACACAGTAACTCATTGAAGAAATCCTCAGCACTCGTTATAATAGCAACTATAGGTCGTGAAGAACACGCCGCTTTTATACAATCTCTATCCTGGGTAAGCTCAGGAGGAATTGTATGGGAGCGGCTTTTTCTTTTTTCAAAAAAAATTACTTAAGGAGGATACACAAAATGTTCAGATTCGAACAGCAACTAGAGGAATGGTTACAGATCAACTTGGATAAGGAGAACAATCCCCGCAGACAGGAGCTTCTTGCAAAAGGGTTGGGCTATGGAACAGTCGAATTTCTACGTGCGGTATGGTTTCCTGCTGTAGGAAACTTCAACTACTTGTTCCCGGAATGGGAAGTGCGCGATTTCAACAATGGTTATCGTTATCTTGATCTGGCCTATATGCCAGGTGGAGCAAAGGGCGGAATTGAGATTCAAGGCTACGGTCCGCATGCTAGAGATCTTGATGTACGACGATTCAAAGATTTATGTAGACGCCATTCCTTATTATCGCTAGACGGTTGGACCTTCCTATCCATCGCCTATCCCTCAATCACGGACGAGCCTCAGCTATGTCAACAACTAGTACTCGCATTCATCGGCAAATTCATGGCTTCAGACGTGCCCTCTTCATTAACATGGTTAGAAGCTGAAACACTTCGTTTCGCAAGACGTCTTCTGCGTCCTTTCACACCTGTTGAACTCACCCATCATCTTAGAGTCACTAATCGTCATGCCCGACGTGTTTTACATGAGTTAGTTGAACAGCAGCTACTAGAGATCGTTGGTGGAAAAGAACGCAATCGAACCTATCAGCTTAGAATGTGATGATTTGATTTGATTAGTTTGGTTTGATTAACAAAGTTACGTTCGGACCGTATAGCTCTTATTTCCCAATTATCTTCGTTTTCGCCACGCTATCGGACTCAGTTGCAACTATATGCTCATAACCACCCCATTTTGAGTCGATTTGCAGCTAATAAGAGCTATGCAGTCCCTAACTTTTGGAATACGAGCGGAAATGTACGAATAGCTGCATTACGGTCCGTAATGGCAACTCTAAGGTCATACCAGCAAGGCTCATACAAAAAAATGATCATGAATCTAATCCGTTGCACCCCCGCATTGTCCTTCCAAAATCTAAGTCTTTTTCAATACCACCCATTACTATTACTAATCATTATTTAGAAAAAAAGTGCTCTGCTTATCCCGTATTTTAATCGACGCTTGACCTTAGGTCTGACCTAAGGTTTATAGTTATTTTATCAAATAACTTACAGTTAGGAGCACCGCCCTTGAATCCGTACCTTACAATTGGAGAACTATCAAAACTTATGAATGTATCTATCCACCAGATTCGATATTTTGAAGAAAAAGAAATCCTGTTTCCATCCTATATAGACAATAATCAGTACCGGATGTACGGCATCGATGAGATCTATCAATTGGCACATATCCTGTTGCTCCGCAAATTAAACATCCCTGTCAGTACCATTAACCAAAGTATGAATAAATCCGCAACGAATGACTACCAACAGCTGTTAGAGAAATCGCTAAACAAAATCAACTCAGAAATAAACCAATTAATAATGCTGCAACAATTTATACAAAAGGTACTAAAAGAACATGCAGATTATGGCAACATGGAGGGGGATTATCAAATTAAACATGTGGACAATCGTTATCTGAAAAAGTGGTTGGTGCTAGAGGATAACGAAACACTAACTGCACGAAGTTTATATGAAAAAAGACCGCAGAACCATCATTTATTTGAAACAGATTTGCATTATGTATACGATTCTGAACAAGTAACCTTATGCTTTGAAACCATTGAAACCACTCCCGCCCCTGACATTTTTTTAGAAAAAGGGTGCTATCTCTATAAAGCATTTTTTGTAGCTGACGATCAGGATGTAGATCATGAAATTGCCAAGCTGGAACACTTTTTAAATGGGCATCACTACATGGTATTGGGACCAATCATCATTCTGGAGAAATCGTACCTATCCATGTTTAACAACGACAAGCTTCATTATGAGCTTCAAATTCAAATCGAGCATGCCTTAGATGATACCACTAAATGAGTACAAACGAGGTTATCATCGCCCATTACCAGGAACAAGATCGTGAGGCTGTAAGCAGGCTATTGGTAGATGCATTTCACGGGAAATTTCACTCTCTCCTCTCTCTCGAGGACAATGAAATTGCTGATCTACTTATAAGACTTTGGGAACAAGATTCTTCTTCCTTATCATCTAAACAAATAATCGCTTATGAAAACGGAGAAGTGGTTGGCACTATCTACTTAAAATGGCAGGATACGCTCTCCCTTAAAAAAGGATCAATTAAACCACTGAATCGGGCTCCCTTTTTGCAGCTATTCAAGAAATTTGGATACTTAAATGTTTGTAAGTTAATCCTTGGGTTATATTTTTTGGATTATCAACCTAGAGCAAAAGAGTGTTATGTGGCTCATTTGGCTGTTCGGTCCAGTCACCGTAATAAGGGAATTGGCAAAGAGTTGCTGGGTTGGGCGGCGGATTTTGTAAACAGTCATTCTGAGGTTGAAAAATTAACGCTACATGTTGCTAACAAGAATAAACGAGCCATTAATATGTACCAGCAGTTGAACTTTGAGATCCATAAATCTAACTATAGCGCGGTAAGACATTTACTTTTTAAAGAGCCTATTTGGCATTACATGACAAGAAAAACATCGCTACAATCTGGGGGATCAATGAATGAAAAAGAAAATTAAGCTAACTGTCTGGATGATTACCATTTCGTTGTTAATTGCAGCGGTCTTGTTCGTACTACAGCAACATTCTTTCTCAATGACTGAGCAAAAAATTGAAATTGATACGCCTCAAGGTCAACTAACAGGAACCTTAGTTCTGCCCGAAAGCTACTCTGGAACCGTCGGACTGGTAGTTTTTGTTCATGGGGATGGCCCAGTTAATGATACTTACGATGATGGATATAAACCTTTGTGGGAAAAGCTCGCCTCTGCCGGATATGCTTCCTTATCTCTTAACAAACCAGGTATTGGGGGTTCCTCAGGGAACTGGCTAGAGCAAAGCATGGAGGATAGAGCACAAGAAACTATATATGCGATTAACTGGGCTAAAGCCTTACCTATGATTGATGCTCAAGCTATTGGTTTGTGGGGAGCAAGTCAGGCGGGCTGGGTGATTCCCAAGATTGTTAAAAAAGTGCCTGATCTCGCCTTCAGTATTCTTGTATCCCCCGCCATTCAATGGATTTCTCAAGGACAATACAATACCAGACAAGAGATGATTTTAGAAGGTTTTTCGGAAAAGGAAATAAAAAAGAGAGAAGATTATAACGCGCAAATCCTACTGCTACTTAAGGAACAGGCGTCATATGAAAGTTACTTGCGAATTGCACAATCGGACGATTTAATTTCCAAAGAAAAATGGGGTTTTTTCTCTAAAAATTATCAGTCAGATGCGAGTGAGGATTTAAAAAACTTCACTACTCCTGTCCACTTAGTTCTTGGCGGGCAAGATATAAATGTAGATGTTGAGGAAACCGAACGTATTTACCGTGAAAAAATTCCTAAAAACCTACTCTCCGTCTTCTATCTTCCTGATGCTGATCACTCTATGCTCTCAAAAAAGAATGCCTCATCACCATTAAGAACATATTTGACCGCAGTCTTTTTCCCACGACATATTGTTGTTGAGCAATATTTAGATGATTTGGTTCACTTTGTAAGCCAGTTTTAATCTGTTTGCCATCCATTAATACACTCTCGCCAGTTGAACTCCCTACGTTCGGACCGTATAGCCCCTATTTGCCAATTATCTTCGATTTCACCACGCTATCGGACTCAGTTGCAGCTATTTACTCAAAAGCACCCCTCAGATACACTTTTTCAGCTCAATAAGAGCTATACAGTCCGAAACTCAGGGAAAATGAGCGAATTAGCTGAAATAGCTGCATTACGGTCCGTAACGGCAACCGCGGAAGGAATTACCCACAGCCAAGCCCGTATTTTGGCTTTGATTTCCCCAGAATCTACGTATCTTATAGAATACCTACGACTATCACCAATGCACTCCCTACGTTCGGACCGTATAGCCCTTATTTGCTGAATTTCCTCGTTTTCGCCACGCTATCGGACTCCGTTGCAGCTATTTACTCAAAAACACTGCTCTGATCCACTTTTTCAGCTCATTAAGAGCTATGCAGTCCGAAACTCAGGGAAAATGAGCGAATTAGCAGAAATAGCTGCATTAGGGTCCGTAACGACAACCGCGGAAGTAATTTGGGCTCAAAAGGTCACGGACTTCCACTGCGAACGTACTTATCGGCAGTTTCGGCGCCCGTAACCACCACGCCAGCGTGCTAACCACCAACACCAAGCTCCGAAAACTCCACATAAGTAGCAGAAGCAAAGGCATAAACCGGGTGTCATTAACTCAGATTCTCCCTCTCCTACTGCATAAACAGCGTTATATGGCGTATTGATTATAGCTGTACGCTTTAGTGATAACGTATAATTTCGGATGATCAAGCTTAGCTTTGGTCAAAATCGATCATATAAGGAGAGGTTTTAATCATTGAGAAAACAACAACGTTTGTTAGCCATGCTCGTAACCTTCCTGCTTTTGTGCTCCTCTTTTCCGTTATCGATGTTTGCAGAGGAAGCACCTGATCCTTATGAAGGAATGATTAACATTCAAAGTGAATGGCAAGGCAGCGTATTTGGTGATGTTGGGGGGCAAGACAAGATTACTGCAGCCAACTTTGGCATTACGGAGAACACGGATGGATCAGCTACACTGCGAAGCTCGAACGATAGAGGCAAAGTATCGGGCAGCACGGAAGGTATCGCTTATTACTTTAAAGAGGTTGATCCAAGTGTTAATTTTGAGTTGAAGGCAACGGCTCACGTGGATGCTTGGACAGCCAATAACCAAGTTTCCTTCGGAATAATGCTGCGCGGCAATGTGTGGGATAACCAATTCGGAGCCTACTCTGGAGATTACGTCGGCGTGGGTGCTTTGGATCAAGAAATGAAAGCGTTTCACAAATTGCAAAATACAAGCCTACAGAAACTTGGGTACGTGTTTGATAACGTTAATCGCCCTGCCCAAGGAGAGAATTACGAATTAAGCATCAAAAAGACCGGAAATCTGTATATTGTCCGCATCGGCAATGAAACCAAAACGATCGAAAGCTTTGACGGCTCCATTCAATATGCGGGCCTTTACACCGCTAGAAATACTACGGTTACGTTCCGTAATATTCAATTCAGTCAAGAAGGTCAAATCGAGCTAGGACCTTGGGGCTTCAGCGCCTTCGGAGGCAATACTAGCCCAGCAAAGAACCCCGAACCTATAATTGAAAGTCCAACCTCTGTAACGATGACGACTTACGGCGGCAAAATCTCCAGCAGCGATGAGGGATTATCTTTTTATTCGAAAGAGATTCCTGTGGAAGCGAACTTTGAACTGAAAGCGACCGCTTCAGTGATTGCTTTTAATAGCAATAGCACTGTCAGCACACCTAACCAGAAATCCTTCGGTCTTATGCTCCGCGACAGTATTGGGACGAACGGAGATACAAGCACAACCACTTCTAACTATGCGGCGGTGGGTGCTTTGGATCAGGTAATGAAAGGTTTTTATAAAAAAGACACCCAAGTGAAGTTAAATCCTTTTAGCGATATCCAGGCTCCGTCCGCAGGAGCTGTATATTCGCTAAGTATTAAAAAAACAGGAGATACTTATCGATTAAGTGTGGGTGATCAGACCGAAATCATAACACTGGACGATACGTTCACAGATACTCTTTTTGCCGGAATTTATGTAGCTAGAGATGCAACTGTTACTTTCAGTGACATAGACATCCAGCTTGAATCCAAAATCGTAACCAGCTTAACCGCTGATACGAGCGCAATGACGAAAACCACTTATCTGGTTGGTGAACCCCTTGATTTGACTGGATTAGTCGTTAAGGCTATTTTTTCTGATGAGAGCGAGGCCGTTTTATCTTCTACGGATTATATTATTACAGGCTTTGATAGCAGCAAGGTTGGAGAAAATATCATAACCATTAACTACAACGGTGCTTTCGTGAGCATTCCTTTGCAAATCGTTCCATTATCTATGACCTCATTATCAGTGAAGTATTATCCAGCTAAAACCGTATATTACCCAGGGGATACCTTCGATCCAGAAGGTCTTGTTCTTGTTGCCAATTATAACGACGGCTTCCTGACCAAAGAACTGACAAGTGATCTTTATTCCCTCTCCATTAACGGACAACCGATCAGCGATTTATTACCGTATCTATTTACGCAATCAGGCTCCACAGCGGTATCCGTTACTTCAACAGAGGCGCCGGCAATCACAACGACCTTTAACGTGGAAGTAAAAGCAGCGACGTTATCCGCTTTAGAAATTCGAAATGAACCTAAACAAACACTCTACTATATCGGTGACTCCCTCAAACTAGAAGGACTTGTGGTTTATGCTCATTACAGTGATGGTACACAGATTCGGCTGTTGAACAATGAATACAAGGTCTCTCTTCTCGACACCACGACATCTGGGGATAAAAAAATCACAATTACGCATAAAGGCTTAACAACCTCTTTTCAAGTTAAGGTCAACGTTAAAAAACTACTTGGCATCGAAGTCACCAGCTATCCTAAAACTACCTTTTTTATTAACGAAAACTTTGACAGCAAAGATCTCTTCGTATCCAAAGTGTATGATAATTCAGATAGAGAGAAGCTAAACAGCTATACGCTCGACACTTCCAAGTTCAACAATCAGGCAGCTGGAGTGTATGAAATTGGCATACTCCCTACCGATTCTTCTATTATGCCCATTACGTATTCCGTTACAGTAAAAGAAAAGATGGATCCCGTTTGGAAAAGCATTCAATTCGGTCAGTCCACTTCAGCTGCTAACAATCAGACGATTGTCAACGAGGATGGATCCGCCCAACTGATCGCTTTGGAAGGCGGCGGTAAAGTCACCGAAGATCATGACGGCATTACCTTCTATTACACCGAGCTAGATGCTGCGGAAGATAATTTCGTGCTGTCTGCGGATATCCAAGTGTTGGCTTTTGCAAAAAATCCATATGACGGGCAAGAATCTTTTGGCATTATGGCACGTGACGTCATCGGCACACAAGGAAATTCTAGCGTCTTTGCATCCAATATAGCTGCCATCGGTGGTTATAGCGGCGGGACGAAAAGCGATCTGGGCACACAGCTTTTTGTCCGTACGGGAGTTGAAAAAACGGATGGGACTGGCAGTAAAGGGATTCAAACCATCATGCTTCAAAAAGAACGTCCTGCACCTGCCAATACTGTTCCAGCAGCACCTTACCATTTAACCTTAGCAAAGACGAATAGTGGTTTTACAGGACAGCTCAATAATGGCCAACAAGCTATTCATTTCACACCAGACATTCTAAGCGTACAGGATTCAAAAATGTATGTCGGATTCTATGCTGCTCGTTTAGCCACAATTAATGTAAGCAATATTCAATTAACAGTCACTTCAGCAGCTACAGATTCTCCTAAAATAGAACCACCTGCGACTCCCGTCACACCTAGCTTAAATATACTTTCACTAAGTAAAACCTCAGATCCAGCTTACCAAATGATTGTGCGCTCTAATGTCAACGGAACGGTGACGTTGAAGCAAGGTTCTACGATCATCGCTCAGGATATCGAGGCAATAGCTGGTAAACGTCTTTCTATTCCCACGAGACTTCTTGATCAAGGAGATACGAACTTCAGCATTACTTTTTTACCAGATGATACTCAGTATTTGACCTCTTATGAGAAGATCATCAGCAACTTTACCGTCACCCTAAAAAGTTATAACGAAGATGATGAGATCTACGTATCCCCCACCGGATCAAGCTCCGGAGATGGAACAATCAATCTCCCACTTGATATCGATACTGCGATTGATTTCGTTAAACCAGGTCAGCATATTATTGTGCTTGAGGGTCGTTATGTGCGGAAATCACCACTTGAGATTAAAAAGTACAATGATGGCAAAGCCTCCGCCAAAAAGTATATAGAAGCAGCACCAGGAGCAAGACCTATCTTTGATTTTGACAAAAAAACAGAAGGTGTTCTCTTGAGCGGAAACTATTGGCATGTGAAGGGACTTGATTTCACTCGCTCAGCTGGGAATACCAAGGGCTTTACAGTGGGAGGCAATTATAACATCGTTGAAAATAGCCGTTTCTATGCGAATGGTGACACTGGTCTACAAATCAGCCGAACTGATGGTACCGCGATAGAAATCAATGAATGGCCTTCCTACAACTTAATTCTCAACAGTACCTCCTTCGACAACCGTGATCCATCCGACAATAATGCCGATGGCTTTGCGGCAAAATTGACTGCGGGTGTTGGTAATATTTTTAGAGGTTGTCTGGCGCATAACAATATCGACGATGGCTGGGACTTATATACGAAAGCAGGCTCAGGTGCAATAGGTTCAGTGCTGATTGAGCACAGCGCCGCCTTCAACAATGGGTTCTTAACAGACGGAACCATAGGTGCCGGTGATAAAAATGGCTTCAAGCTTGGTGGCGAAGGCATTCATGTCACACATACCATCCGCGATTCCATCGCCTTTGGTAATGGCGCTTATGGTTTTACAAGCAATAGTAATCCAGGTGTGATCGCCATCAACAACATCGGATTTAACAATACGCGTGGTAATATAAGCTTCACCACTTATGATCACATTACTGCAGACTTTACGATTGACGGTTTCTTATCTTACCGAACTGCCAACATTGCAAAAGACCAATATCCAGCTTCTTTAGCTGCGGACAATAATTTCATGTTTGACGGTACGCGATCGGCGAATAAATCAGGTTTAGAACTGAGCGATTCTAACTTTGTCAGCTTAAATCCTGTAGTCAATTACTCTCGGGATGCTGACGGGAATATAATCTGGGGCGATTTCTTGAAGTTCATTCCTTTGGATGGACCGGAACCAAGTCCGACGGCTTCTCCGAGTCCGACCGCTTCTCCAAGTCCGACGGCTTCTCCAAGTCCGACGGCTTCTCCGAGTCCGACTGTTTCTCCGAGCCCAACGGCTTCTCCAAGTCCGACGGCCTCACCGAGTCCGACTGTTTCTCCGAGTCCGACCGCTTCTCCAAGTCCGACGGCTGCCGCGAGCTCAGGCAGTTCCGGATCATCGGTTGGAGATTCGGCCACTACTATACTCCATTTGGACGGTAGCGTAAGGATTGAGATACCTACTACTATGAATGGAGAAAAAGCTAGCGCAATATTGACTGAATCTTCCTTACAAAAGATTATGGCTTTAGCCAAACCTAATTCCGCAGGCCACAAAATCCTAAGAATTCAGCTCGCAGAGGAACAATCGTCAAATGTTGGCTCATTTGAAGTCACTCTCCCTGCTGCAGCATTTCTTGTTGGAGCATCCACATTGCAGCTGGAGATCAATACATCACTAGCTACCTTTGTACTTCCGGATAATCTATTCCCGGCGAAGACACTGGACAATGTGAAGACGGTTACCTTGCTCCTCAAGCCTGTCGATACAACAGGAAGTTTAAAGAAGCAATTGGGTGAAAGTTTGCTTATTGATTACGAGTTACTTTTGGATGGTACAACAGTTCAATTAGAGAGTTTAAATTCGGCCATACAAATTGGGCTTCCTTATCCAGCAGCTGTACCTCCATTGAACAACGCCTTTATTGTAGTGTGGAACGTCAATGAGCACGGAGTCATCCAACCGGTAGTAGGCGGGAATTATGATTCAGATAAGAAGCAAGCTATTTTCTCAACAACAAATTTATCTGGACAATACGCCGCCGTTTACAATCACAAAACGTTCAGGGACATATCTGATTCTCATTGGGCGAAGTTTATTGTAGAAGTACTAACATCAAAAGGTGTCATTAATGGTGTAACAGAAACAGAGTTTAGGCCCGACCAGACTGTTACACGTGCAGATTTCGCACTTTTATTGGTTAGAGCTTTAGGTCTATCTGCAGCAGAAGGAAATAGCTTTGCTGATGTGTCACCTAACGATTATTTTTATGAGGGACTTATGACAGCTCAGAAATTAGGGGTCGTTACGGGCCAAACCGACGGCCTTTACCACCCTCATGACTCCATCTCCAGACAAGAAATGTTTGTTATGGCAGCTAGGGCATTGAAGGCTGCTGAGGTATGGGAATCGAATACGACCGCTTCCTCCCCCTCTGCATTAGACAGCTACACTGACTATAATCAAATTTCTAATTATGCGGCAAATGATATTGCAACGCTGGTATCAGCAGGTCTCATTAAAGGAGACTCTCAGCAGCAGCTTACACCAACTGCCCATTCCACACGTGCCGAAGCCGCCATGCTGATTTACAGAATTATGATGCAAAAATAAAAAAAGAACTCCAAGACCACTATACTCGTGGTTTTGGAGTTCTTTTTATCCTCTTCCCTCCCCCCTTTAAGTCTTCTAGTTCATTTCCTTATCAGGAGGATTGGAAACCCGATACCCTTTCGGCGATTGATGGGTGATTTTCTGGAAATTCCGATGAAATGACCGTAAGTTACTATAGCCGCAAAGGTTGGCAACTTCACCAATAGTCAGATTCGAGTTTTTTAATATATAACATGCTTGTGAGATCCGATAGTGATTCAAGTAATCTGTGAAGGGCATTTTCATCAGCTGGACAAATAGCTTTGATAAATACGGGTAATCATATTGCAGATGTTTTGCTACAGCTTTTAATGTGCAATCGGCAGAATAATTTTGTTCTACAAAAAGCAGGATTTTATAGAGCACCTTTGTTTGCGGGGACTGTTTGACCGGAGCAAATGATGTCTGACAGATCAACTGCGCGCATACACCATACAGGAAACTTTTCTGGCTATAAATTGAATCCAGCTTTGTACAATCAGGTTCATTCACAGCATGGAGAACATTATCATTTGGTATAAAGCTTTTATAATTCATGTGAAAATCACCTATCAATTCTGTGGAGAAGAGGATTACCATAATCTCCGAAAAATCAATCGTCTCAAATTCATGCATCTGATTAGGAAAAATAAAAACAAGATCATTTTTCTGTACCTGATAGCTTTTCCCATCAATGGTGATAGATAACTGCCCGTCGTTGACATAAATAATCTCAAATGCCCGATGAAAATGAAGTGGAAAATGATAGTTTTTCAATGGAATGAGTTTAAAGTAATCTTTTTCGCCGACACCATGTTTTTCAAAAAAGGGCCACAAGTAGATTCTCCTTCACGAAAACACTAATTTTGTCTTAAAGTGTACTATATAAAGTATAGAACTAACAACGTTAGTTCCTATAATATTGGATAAAGTCAACCAAGCGGAGGTTATAGGACAATGGAATATCACGTATCAAAAACTGGTTCAGATCAAGGTCAAGGCACTCAACATAATCCCTTTTTAACCATCAATAAAGCGGCTTCAGTAGCTGTGGCTGGGGATAAGGTTATCGTTCATGAAGGGATATATCGTGAGTGGGTAAAACCGAGATACAAAGGATTAAGCGAACAAAGAAGAATTATTTATCAAGCCGCTGAAGACGAACAGGTTGTCATAAAAGGCTCTGAGCATATACAAGATTGGCAGCAGGTTGAGAACCAAATATGGAAAGTGATCTTGCCGAACACGTTTTTTGGCAGCTTTAATCCGTATGTTGAGGAAGTGTCTGGCGATTGGCTCGTCACTATAGAGGAGACAAGACACTTAGGGGATGTATATCTAAATGGCATGTCTTTTTATGAGGTCAGTCAGTATGATCAACTGGCAGCTCCTGTCGAAAAGCTGGAGTTCAAGGATCTCTGGACACAAGAGATGGTTCCGGTCCAAAATCCAAAACAGACGACCTACGTTTGGTTTGCCGAAGTAAGCCCTGACCACACCACGATTTACGCTAATTTCCAAGGTGCCAACCCGAACAAAGAACTGGTAGAAATCAATGTACGCAGATCTTGTTTCTACCCTGAAGAAACCGGAATTGATTATATTACTGTAAAAGGTTTTGAAATGGCGCATGCGGCAACACCTTGGGCACCTCCAACGGCAGACCAGCCCGGACTGCTAGGCACTAACTGGAGCAAAGGCTGGATTATTGAAAATAATATCATTCACGATGCCAAATGCAGCGCTATCAGTATCGGCAAAGAAGCTTCCACAGGCCATAATTACCGTACCCTTCGAAAAGACAAACCCGGATATCAATATCAGCTTGAATCCGTCTTTACTGCTGAGCGTCAGGGCTGGAGCAAAGAATCGATCGGTTCACATCTTATCCGCCATAATACCATTTATGATTGCGGCCAAAATGCCATCGTCGGCCACTTAGGTTGTATTTTCAGCGAAATTCATCATAACCATATTTACAACATTGCGACAAAACGGGAATTCTGGGGCCACGAAATTGCCGGGATCAAGCTTCACGCACCGATCGATACTCACATCCACCATAACCGGATTCACGATTGTACTTTAGGTTTATGGCTGGATTGGCAGACCCAAGGGACAAGAATCAGCAAAAATCTGTTCTATCAAAATCATCGGGATTTGTTTATAGAAGTAAGCCATGGCCCTTACATTGTTGACCATAATATCTTGACAGCTAAACATGCTTTAGAGAATGTAGCCCAAGGTGGAGCCTATATCAACAATCTGATCGGCGGCAGGATGGTTCATCGAAAGGTACTAAACCGGTCCACGCAATATCATCTTCCGCATAGTACAAAAATTGCCGGTTTCTCACTTATTTATGGTGGGGACGATCGGTTCTATAACAATATCATTGTTGGAAAAGACGGATGGACAGGCGTGGGAACATCACATTTCAATCACTACACCACCTCTTTGGCGGAGTATATCGAGAATGTCCATAAGTTACACGGTGATCTTGAGGAGTTTGAACTCGTTGAACAGCCTATGTTCATTAATAACAACGCTTACTTAAACAGTGCAGAGCCTTTCGAAAAAGAGAATGTAAAGCTGGTTGAGGAAAGCTTTGATCCAGACTTCTTTATTGTAGATCAAGGAGATGAGGGATTCCTTTCCATTGATCTGCCTGATAGCTTCGTTAACTTCTTAGGTGAAGTACATTCAACTGAAACTTTGCCGCGGGTGCGCATCGTGGATGCCGAGTTTGAGAATCCGGATGGCAGCAATATAATCCTGGATACAGATTTTCTGGATAACAAGAAAGAGAATAAAAGCACTTTAGGACCTCTTACACTTTTGAATAAGGGCAAAAATTATATTAAAGTGTGGTGATCGGTAAAGCAGGTGGCTAGTCCACCTGCTTTTTTCATTGCAATCATTGAGTCTGCTACTTATTGGCCTTAATCTTTTGAATAGATACTTCGTTTTGTTCTATTATGATTTGATATTCAACAATCTCTCCTGCTTTAAATTCTTCGTTAAATTCTTTACTGACCGTTCAAAGAATTGATCTGAAGGTCATGGACGATAAATAAAACGAATATAGATAAGTCTTGTGAAAAGTTATCTGAATGATACTCTAATTCAAAATAATAATCCTGCCCGTGATTACACCCTTTTCATCTCTGGAAAATTGAAGTGCCCTAGTTTCTTTATCGTCCGCACTGAAGCTTACGGAATCCGAGTAACCGATTTGCCCTTCCTCAAACATATTTTGGACAAAAAGCTTGACACTCCAGTTATCGTATTCATAATTGAAAGCCCCTTGTTCATCAACACGCACTTCCTTTACAGATTCAGGGATAATCGTGCCGGTGGAGATTTTTTTCTTCATATCCTCTATTTTTTTAATTAGTTCCTTCTCATCATCATCAATAGAGG
This sequence comes from Paenibacillus sp. FSL H3-0329, assembly GCF_037963285.1. Classification (NCBI taxonomy): domain Bacteria; kingdom Bacillati; phylum Bacillota; class Bacilli; order Caryophanales; family Paenibacillaceae; genus Paenibacillus; species Paenibacillus sp. FSL H3-0329. Next base: position 3,970,812 of record NZ_CP150150.1, read on the forward strand.
CAGCTGCATCTGTTGAAACCGCTGAATCAACTTTGCTGTCGGCAGAGGGTTCTTTCAACAGCTCCTGTAAATAGCTCTCAGCTTTGACAGGGTCAGCTTTGGTTGGGTCCAGCGGAAGTTCAAATAGAATAGCGGTTCCCTTGTAATCGTTATTAGCGCTAATTTCCCCCGTACTTTCATTATAAGCAAACGCATCTTTGCTGAAAAAAGAACTACCATTACTGACAGCTAGATATACCCCTCGGTCAGCGAACATCTCCACTCCATCACATTCAATCAGCCGGTACATAATTCCATCTATAACAGCCTCGCTATAGCCACCATTCATTGTTGTGATATTAACCTGCCATGGTTTTAGTCCCTTTATAAGCGGTGACACAAAGAATGGATCCTGGCCATACTCCGGTTCACTTGTAGCAGGCATGGGGCCACCGTCTATTCTGGCGATGGATACAACGGCATAGGATCTGTTTGGGTTAATATTCTGATCAGACTTACTCAGTTCTGAAAGACCTTCCCCCGAGACTATTCCATTCAACGTCACGTTATAATCACCAGATATAACCGATTGGTTGATTTCAACAGCATCCCTGCTTTCGAATGCTTTTGCCAGCAGTTGCTGGCCCAGATGCTCAGCAACCTGCTTGGGGCTAAATAGCTGTGTAGCTGCATAAGCCGTTAAAGACATTACAAGCGTGAATATAGCAACCATTAGTCCAATCGAAACTCTTTTTTTATAGGCTGGTTTCATTGGTTTAGTCTCCTTAAACTGTTGGATGATTCTTTCGTTTAATTCCTCTGTCGGCTCTGCTGTAGAAGCTAGCGCTTGCTTTAGCAGTTGATCCAACTTTTCGGAGTCATTCATTGGGATTCAACCTCCAAAATCTTTTTCATCGCCTTGCGGGCTTGGAAAAGTCTGCTTTTAACTGTGCCCGGTGGAATCCTTAGCGCTGAAGCAATCTCATCAACGGTCATTTCTGCGGTATAGTACAGATAGAGCGGTATTTTCAGTTTCTCATTCAGCCGGTCTGCGGCAGCATGAATCATGTGCCGAAGCTCCTGGGACAGCAATGCATCCTCTGGCATAACCTCTCCATCGAAAGTACACGCCAGATCGACCGCTTCATTATAATCTGCTGTAGGTGCAATTCTTTGCCGCCATGCCCATTTTCTGCGTTTGTTTTTGCGTAATGAGATAGCAATCGAGATAAGGAACGCTTTCGGATTTTGGTTCAGGTCCATTTTATGCCGCATTTCCATAGCTTTTAAAAAAGTCTCCTGATAGAGATCGTCCGTATCCACCCTATTCCCCGCAAGCGTAAAACAAAATGCGTAAATTGCTTTGCCATGTAATTTTATTAGGTCACTCAACTCTTCAATTTCCAAGTAGGCTACTCCTTTCTGAATGGCCATTCACCTATATATTGTCGTAACCTTAGAATCGGTTCACTATTTTGCTGTTGACTTTGACCTTAGGGTAAGGTGTTAAGTAGAGCTAGAACCAAACATCGATGTTTTGGCTTGGAAGCTTAATTAAAACGAAAAAAGGAGATGACTTTTTGCTGTCGATTGGAGAATTCTCGAAGATATGCGAAGTTTCTACGAAGACGCTTCGATATTATGATGAGATCGGATTAATTCATCCCGATGAGATTAACCCTGAGAACGGTTATAGGTATTACTCCATTAAACAACTTAAAAAAATGCTTTTTATCAATCGTCTGAAAGGTTATTGTTTCTCGCTGGAAGAAATCAAAGACATTTTACAATGGGAACAGAATCATTCAGAAGAGAAGCTCTACTCAGCCCTTAATCTCAAGAAAAAAGAAATACAGGAGAAAATAAGCGCTTATGAATACACCTTACAACAAATCAATAGTGATGTTTTAAATTTGGAGAAAGGTATTCCCATGATGTCCTACCTGAATGAGATAAAAGTAGAGCTTGTTGAAACTCAGCCTATGAATATTCTTTTTATGCGTCAGATGTTGAGCAGTGATGACTATGCGCTAGGTTATGGACATTATTTTAGCAGGCTATATGAAAAAATCGCCACGGAAAAACTCACTTTGCTCGGTACGCCAATAACGATATATCACAGCCATGAATATAATCCAGCCGGAAATGATACAGAGTTTGCTCTCCCCATAAAAGAGGGTGTAAAAGGTACAAGAGATTTGCCTGATGCTCTTTGTGCGAGATCTGTTCTTAAAGGCACCTATTCAGAATTGACCTCGGTCTATGCTCAGCTGAGAGAATGGATAGAAAATGAAGGTTATGAATGGGTGAACTCACCTTATGAAATCTACTTAACGGACCCGACACAGGTTGCTGTGCCTGAGGATCTGGTTACCGAGGTCTATTTTCCAGTAAAGAAAAAAAATTCATAAAGGAGTAACTTTCATGCTCAAAAACAATTATCCAACTTCAGATTGGCAAATCTCAGCCCCCGCAAACTTAGGAATGGATGCTGATATGCTTTCAGAACTAGAATCGAAGATCAAATCCGAGTATAGCAATATCAATGGGATTGTTGTGGTAAGAAGTGGAACTATCGCTTATGAAAAATATTATAATGGCGCTAGCCCGAATGACACACATCATGTGGCCTCTGTAACAAAAAGTATCATATCCGCGCTCATAGGCATTGCCTTAGAGGCTGGCTTTATTAACAATGCAGATCAAAAGGTACTGGAGTTTTTCCCGGACTATGTTCCAAACGCTGCTCAAGATCCGCAAAAACAAGAAATCACCTTACGCCATCTCCTGACGATGACCGCACCTTATGCTTTTGCAGATTGGCACGAACCGCTGGAGCAAATGTGTATGCAGCCTGACTGGGTAAAATATACGCTGGATATGCTAGGCCAACAAGGAACAATTGGGGATTACAAATATTCTACCGCTGGAGCACATCTGCTTTCTGCCATCATCACGCGCAGCACTGGACAAAGTGCCCGTGAGTTCGCCAACGAACGTTTATTTAAACCTATCGGAATGAATGAAATCCCGGATTATGAGATGAGCTCATTTGGGTTCGATGATTTGTTTGGGGTTAATGTGAAGGGGTGGGTGGAAGACCCCAATCGTATCACCACAGGAGGTTGGGGACTTACGTTGTCTCCACGCGATATGGCGCGTTTTGGTTTATTATATTTGAACCGTGGACAATGGGAGAATAATCAGATCATTTCGGAGACATGGATTGAGGAATCAACAGCGATGAACCCTAATCATTACGGTTACTTGTGGTGGCTACGCGAAGAAGACGGGGTTTACACCTACTCAGCGTTAGGTGATGGTGGTAATGTCATTTGCTGCATTCCAGAAAAAAAACTTGTCGTAGCTATCGCCTCAGAATTCACACTTCAGCCTCGTGACCGGTGGCCTCTGATTAAGGATTGTATTATTCCGTCTGTTGTAGAGTAAAGAAGATAGAAAACATGCTGGTTGCCACTACTTTATTAACAACTAGTAGAGCAACCAGCTGTCTACACTCTAAATCATTTTGCTTCATGGAAAAATAATATCGCCTTCGTTGCTGCTTACATCAAAAAATCCTACTTTGTATTTTATAGCCAACTCCCGCATCGCCATATAAGCTTCCTCAGCTACAGAATAAGCGAAAGCTGCATAGATGACGGATGAGCCAAGTGAGTAGTCAGTCAACCGGTTATCCGTTCCGGCTTCCTCCATCGCCTCAAAAATCTCGTCCTCTACATTCATATTAGGAAATTGCTCAGACAACTCACTATAAAAGCGTTGCAACGCCTCCGATAAAACTGATGGATCATTATAGGCATGGTCTTCCGACCACTGCACTTGCTGTTCATACCACTCCATAAACGCTGCTCTCTCTTGCGGTGCTTTAGACGTCTCGAATGCCATCAAATCATAGCTCATTTAAAATCCTCCTCTATAGCTATTCTAGCCTCAGCCAACTCTTCTGGTAGAGTAAAGTATCCGAGAAATCTTTCACCCCTGTTACTCCTTGAACCGTTGTGTTCTCCTTACAAACATCAATAGATTCTTGTTTCGCGACTTGATTTCGACTAGCTGAACAACAAGCCCGTATATTCTCTGACATGATTTACCTCCAATCTGGGATCGTCCCGGCTCTGTCTAAAAAAAAGCTACCCCAAGAATGCCAGAAGCAACGATAATGGTGAGCGGATGCAGCTTATATTTCATTAAACCATAAAGTGCAGCGAATACAATGATCAACATGCCAAGGGTCTGCCAAGTAATAAAAGCATGTTCCACGCTATTTAAGCCAAAACGAATCACAGCATAGGCAATCAAGCCTGTAATCACTGGCCGCAAACCATAAAATAACGTTTTAATCCATTGACTATCCCTCACCCGATAAAAGAAGACAGAAATAACAATGATGATTAAAAATGAGGGCAGAACCATGCCTAATGTTGACACAATCGCTCCTTCCATTCCGGCTATACGATATCCGATTAAGGTTGCACTGTTCGTCGCAACAGGACCAGGTGACATCCCTGCGATGGAAACTACCTCTTGAAATTCCCCTTCGGATAACCAACCCCCAGCCATGGCTTCATGCTGAATCATCGGAATGATGGCGTACCCTCCTCCAAAAGACAGAAGACCTATTTTTATAAAAGTGAAAAATAAATTCCAAATCACATCGCTTCCCCCTAGATGTAATACTCCGGATAATTCGATTCTTCATCAGAAGCTTTCAAGGACTCCTTCTCCGTTCGAACTTGGAGCCCTAAGAGCTGTTTAATTTGCAGATATACAAACCCAATACATAAACCAACTGCAATCACGTAAATGGGATTAATTCCGAAAACCAGTAAAACAACCGGTATAACTAACGCCGTAACTGCGGTAGTCTTGTCAATTATAGCGTTCTTGGCCATTCGATATGCAGCTACTAGGATCAAAGCAATAACTGCACCATTAATCCCTTTCATAGCGGCAATGACTTTTGGTTGGTCGGCCAGTTGGGAGTACACGGCGCTAAGCAAACAAACAATGATAAAGGTCGGAATCGTTATCCCTGCGATTGCAGCAATCGCCCCCGTCACACCAGCAAGACGATAACCAATGAATGCCGCTGCATTTACACCTACACCACCAGGTGCAGCACCAGCTAAAGATAGAATTTCATCCATCTCTTCTTCACCCAGCCATTTTCGTTTAGCGGAAATTTCCCGTTCGATCATAGGGATCATCGCATAACCTCCCCCGAAGGTTACTGGACCAATTCGAACAAATACCCAAAACAACTGAAACAGTAGACTTATCCTCAGGTCTGTATTCGGTATCATATTTGTTTTCATAGTTGTTCTCATGGAATCCACCCTTTTATAATCTGTCGTAATTTCATTATATCACTTTTTCCCAAAATGGAATTAAGTTTTTTGAACGGTAAAATACAACCAAGGGTTTATGAGTTATACTATATTCATGTTAATAAATACAAACTATATAAAAAACGATCTTACAAGTTCATCCTATATATAGCTTGGAGGTATATCGTGGAAAAGCGCTCGACACAAATTCCATCACCAAAAAAACTCCTATACGACCGAATCGCCGAACAAGGCACTGTTTCCAAGTTAGATCTTCTACAGACATTTTCACTTACCAAAAGCACAATGACGCGGATATTGGATGAGATGACCGAAGAAAGCTTGCTGATAGAAAGCGGATTTGGAGAATCTAGCGGCGGCAGAAGACCTATTTTATACCAGATCAATCCTTTCTACGGTTATATAATCGGTTTAGAGATTTCCAGGGTGTATTCTTCTCTTGGTTTATTTGATATGCAAATGAACCCAAAATCAATTGTTCACTGGCGAATGGATCAGGCATTCACACCTGAAAGATTTATAGATCATATCAGTAATCAAATACGCGCTTTCCTTCGGGACCATCAGTTAGTGGACAGTCAAATCATCGGGATAGGAATAGGGGCTGTGGGGCCACTTGATCGGGAACATGGCTTGATCCTAAAGCCGCTGCACTTCCCTTCTTCGGGCTGGAACAATCTTCCGATTTGCAAATTGGTGGAGGAACGGACGGGGTTCAAAGCTTGGTTGGACAACGGTGCCAATTCCGCATTGCTTGGGGAACGATGGTCTATCCGTCACGCAAACATTCAGCATATGCTTTATGTACATGCTGGAGCAGGACTCCGCTATGCGATGATGTCGCATGGAAGTATTGTTCATGGCACAATGGATATGGAAGATGCCATTGGTCAAATGATCATCCAGACAGATGGACCCCGATTAAATCATGACGGGAACTACGGGGCTCTGGAAGCATTTGTATCTGTGCAGGCCATAGAACAAAGTGCACGCTCGGAGGCGAAAATGGACAACGATCTGATCCTCCAAAGATATAAAGTGGCGCCTGAGAAGCTGACTTATGATGTATTGGTACAAGCCTTTAGAGACGGTAATCCACATGCGCGTGAATTATTTACCCAAGCTGCCAGCCATTTCGGGATCGGGCTCGCTAACGTTATCAACCTGTTTCATCCAGAGACCATCATTCTAGGCGGTGCGCTCATTCACTCTCACGAGTTGTTTTTCCAAACAGCGGTGGAGGTGGCACAGAGAAACACTTACCGTTATCCTGAATACCAACCTCACTTCTCCCTAGGTATATTAAAAGAAGAAGCTGTGGTGACTGGTGCGGCAATAATGGCGAGAAATCATATGGTTCTATAGCATAACAAAAAGGTTGTTCCCAATCCTTTGCATGACTGTTGGGACAACCTTATCTAGTCAAAGCTATAATGCCTGACAGCAATTTTTGAATTTCTTCCCGCTTCCGCAGAGACATGGATCATTTCGACCTGGAAGTGGTTTTGCACTTTTCCTGTACTCCAGCATCCGCTCCGATCTAAGTCGGTTCGCCAGTAATAACATGCGTTCATAGGCGTGTGAGTAGAACATTTTGTAACTATGGCAGAAATAATCAACCTCAGTCCGATCATTAACATCAAGCCAATTCCGGTTGCGCGGACATCCCCCATTGCAAAAGCTAAGGTACTCACACTTATAGCATGATTCATTCATATTGGGCTTCATTAACAAAAAATCATCATATACTGGGCTGGTTAGCAGCGCTTTCAGGTCAGTTTGGCCGATATTTCCTAACCTATGCTCTTCATCAATAAAGAAATCGCAAGGGTAGGCATCCCCGTTCGTTTCAAGCACCATCATCTTCGGGCAACATGAGTTGTGAACGCATAACTCTGCCTCACGATGCATGAATACAAGAAGCATATTCTCAAAAATACGAATAGGAAGCTCTGGATACCCACCGTTGTACCAAAGGTCAAATGTACGGCATAAAAAGACTCCGTATTGTTCAGGTGTAATTCGGAAACGTCCCGCTACATCACTTTTCTGAGAAACAAAATCCATGCAGGGGATAAACTGAATATTCGGAAAGGTATGTTCTAGATAAAATGCCATCAACTCCTCTGGTTTCGTCACGTTATCTTCATGAATCACCGTCAGAATACTATACTCCACACCCTCATTCTGTAAATGACGAATCCCACGCATAACTAGACTATAACTGCCTTTCCCCGAACCCGTTACACGATGAGCATCATGAATAGGCTCTGGGCCATCCAGACTAATCCCAACCAAAAAGTTATACCGTTTAAAAAATTTCGCCCATTTCTCATGGATAAGCGTTCCATTGGTCTGCAGTGCATTACTGATCATCGTATGAGGCGGAGCGTACTTAGCTTGAAATGAAATCACTTGTTCAAAATACGAAAGTCCGGCCAATAATGGCTCCCCACCCTGCCAAGAGAAAGTCGCTATCCCTGATGATCTTTTCATGTACTGAGCGATAAACCGCTCCAGAAGCTCCGTATCCATCACCCGGATCGGTTGCTGAGGATGTCCCCCGGCTGTACTGTAATAGCAATAATCACAGGCTAGATTACAATCCTCTGAGACGGTTTTCCACATGACATGAAGGGTCTCCTGCTTAGAGGTTTGTATACATGCAGTCATACGATTCTGCCCCTCCTATGTAATACTATCTTTGTAGAACCTAATTCCTATTTGTTCAATTAAATCATAGATCTGCAAGTCAACGATGAGTAAAACATCATAGCTGGTCGAATAACTGGGCATAAAAAAGCTGCACTCCCCATTGTCCGTTGGAACAAAGCAATAAGGGTGTGCAGTTTCTTTGTGGATGAGTCTAACTAACGGTAGTTAGAGACTAGTCTTATTAATTACGGACGTATTCTCTATTTGCTGTTTCCAACATGGATTTCCAATCCGCAAACTTCGTCTCCCTAACAACATGACGATCAAACAGTTCATCAGGTATGTCAGCAACATCTTCTTCTGTCTTTACTTGAAAGTTCCCTTTGGTTACAAACTCATCGAAACTTTTGTAATTGGAATACTTACTCATAAACGCTTCATTAAACAATTTCTCGAAAGAGATGTGATTGGGATCTTCTTGATACGTTTTCTGTCCTTGTAACTCATTCATTAATTCTTCCATGGTCATTGGTTTTTGTCTTCTCAAATTACCACTCCTAATTTTCTGTTATAGTTGTAGAATATCATGTTAATCCATAAATCACACGAATCCTAAGCTTACCATAATTTTGACGATTTCACCTTTCAAATTTCACTTAATATGCAAATAGTCTCCCTCTATACTTAAAATACAACAAAAAACCTTCCTTATTCATAAGGAAGGCTTCTTATTATTAGGACAATTTCACCAGGCTGTAGTTTTTCTTACCCTTACGGATAATGATAAAACGTCCGCCGATGGCTTCGCTGGCTGTAACTTCAAATGCTACATCGCTAACTTTTTCACCGTTCATGGAAATTGCGCCTTTGGTGATGTCTTCACGCGCTTGACGTTTGGATGGCTCAATTCCTAGATCTACCAGCCACTCCACGATATTTTTGGACTCCAATGTCGTTTCGTAGGTCGGCATTTCCTTGAAGCCTTGCTCGATCTCGTCAGCGGTCAGAGATTTAATATCTCCACTGAACAGAGCGGCAGTAATGCGTTTAGCCTGCTCCAGCAATTCCTCACCATGCACGAATCTGGTCATTTCTTCAGCCAGTGTTATTTGCGCTTCACGTTTATGCGGTTCGGTTTGCACCTTTTCTGCTAGTGCATCAATTTGCTCTTTAGAGAGGAATGTAAAGTACTTCAGGTATTTCACAACATCACGGTCATCTGTATTTGCCCAGAACTGGTAGAATTCAAAAGCTGTCGTTTTGTTCGGATCCAACCAAATGGCTCCGCCAGCTGTTTTACCGAATTTTGTACCATCGGCTTTCAGCATAAGCGGGATGGTAAGTCCGAATGCCACCGCTTCAGAACCTTCTTTTTTACGAATCAGATCTAAGCCACTTGTGATGTTCCCCCATTGGTCAGAACCACCGATTTGCAGCTGCACATCTTCATGCTGGAACAGGTGCAGGTAGTCCAGGGATTGCAGGATTTGGTAAGAGAATTCCGTAAAGGAAATTCCGCTGTCCAATCTGCTTGCTACAACATCCTTGGCAAGCATCGAATTGATGCTGAAGTTTTTACCATAGTCACGCAAAAATTCGATAACATTGATTTTATGCGTCCAATCGTAGTTGTTCACCATGCGGATTTGATTGTCGCCATCAGTCACGAACAATTTTTTCATTTGTGCTGTAAGTGCATCAACGTTGGCTTGGACTTGCTCCAGCGTTTGCAAAGAGCGCTCGGATTGACGTCCACTTGGATCACCGATCGTTCCCGTAGCCCCACCAATTAGAATAACCGGACGATGTCCTGCCAGCTGGAATCTTTTGAGCACCATGAATGGAATCAAGTGGCCAATATGCATACTGTCACCAGTTGGATCTACACCGCAGTACAGGGATACCGATTTTTGATTGGTCAGTTCTCTAAGCCCTTCGGCATCTGTTTGTTGATTGATGGCATCGCGCCATTCTAGTTCGTCGATAATATTCATTGCCTTACACCCCTCAAAATTAGTAGTTATCCTATAATGAAACATCAGTCCGCCAAGCGGAAACGGCTTTGCCCTCCTGATTAGGACGGTACCGTTTCAGCGAGAAATATAAGGATCATTGATGAAGTGAACCCTATAAATCCTTATATTTAAAAACAAAAAAATCGTCCCCTTGTCTATTGTAGACATAGGGACGATTGAATAACCGTGTTACCACCCAGATTGCACCCATGAAACGCTTATGCTCAAGCATACCATTGATACCACTCTTGACGAGATATCGTTCGCCATTCCGCTCGGTGTTACCCGAGATACTCCAAAGTGTAATTCGCAAGCTTAGTGTGTACCGGGTTTCATCAACCCCCGGCTTTCTGGAACAGGGACTAAGTTACTACTGGGCTCCTTCAACGTATATCGTATATAAGATTACAGCCAGTATAGTGAAATAATTCTTTTATGTCAACTATCTTCAGCAGAGAATGCCGTCACACACTTCTACTGTAAAGCGCTACTAGGCATTTCCACTTTTTTTCTGATACAATTACGAAAAAAGAGGTGAACGAATCCGCATGCTAGATCCTATCGATAACCATATTTTGATGCGGCTGGCCCAAAACAGCAGAATTTCCTATACTGATCTAGCTAAAGAAGTCAGTTTATCAAGTGTCGCGGTGAAAGACCGTATTGATCGGCTAGTCAATCAAGGGATTATTGAACAGTTCTCGATTGTCATCAGTGCTGAAAAGCTAGGAAAGAAAATCTCCGCCTACCTGGAACTTGAAGTAGAACCTGCTCATTTGAATCATATCGTCGACGTATTAAAAGAAAACGAACGTGTAGCTGTATTATACGAAATGACAGGACCTTGTATTCTGCATATTCACATCTTAGTTGAGAATCTTGAAGAGATGGAACGGTTTATGCATGAATCAATCTATTGTCTGGATGGACTGGTACGTGTAGAAAACCAAATTTTATTGAAACGCCACAAAAATCAAGACGGCTTAAATATATAAGAAAAAGAACCGCCTATAAAGACGGTTCTTTTCTCATCTGGATTTTTATTAGAATTATCAAATAATTGCTATTTCGTCCTACTCTGTCTTAGCCAGCTTAGCTTTATAAAAGTTCACGAAATATTCGCTGACCACAACCTTCTCATTCACAACACTTAATGGGGCTACAAGCTTCACTGTCTCTCCGTTGTAAATTCCCGTTGTCGCTCCAACCTTCATCTCCAGTACATTGCCATTGTAGCTCAGCGTAACTGTCTTAGTGGCTGGCTGCCAGCCAACCTTTGCTCCAAAGTTCTCAAAGCTGCTCCGTAAAACCACGGGCTTGCGCTCGGAATCGCCGAATTGACCTTTATCAATTAAGGCGTGAACGCCCCAGTTTCCATCCACCACTTGTGTAATTCCAAAATCAGCTGACACCGACATCAGAGAGTATGCTTCATCTTCGCTCAATTCCATTCCAGCCATTAAAAAATCTTTTGTTTTATGAGCGGCATCCTTCATTGCTTTGTCGATGGATGAGTTTTTAAAGATATCCGTCTGAGCACTAGCCCCCAGCTCCTCCAAATAATTAGCGTAGCTGAATCCATGCACGACCCACTCGTTCTCATTTTCAAGTAATGGGAAGTTTAAACCTTTCAGCTTGTTGTTAAGCGATGTTTTTTTATGAAGAATAACTTGTATATCCCCAGTGACCGATGTCTCAATCGCAGTACCGTTAATCTCCGAATCGCCTTGACCGGCATGCGGGTCACCGATCGACAGTAGTGCACCAGCTACGGATACAGGATAATACATCGTTGCACCTTCGGTAATCCGCCAATCATCTACGTTACCGCCGTTGTAAGAAGGTGGAACGGAGTCAACAACATCCGCTTCTTTCGGCGCCACACCCATTGTACCAAAGTGGAGACGCACCGGAATTTTCACACCTTTTAGCACACCGAAATTCTTATCAATCGTTTTATGGTCAACGATAACACCCGGGTAGTCAATTGTCGGGTGCACTTGACCATCCGGATCGGTTTGCACAGACCATTTGTAGTTATATACAGCTGTTGCATAATCTGTTCCACCCTCCGTATCCATCTCATAGATGGTTACTACCTCACGCTTTTTCGGCTCCTCCACCATATCTCCGTATAGATAACCCCAGTTCGCCGCGGCATTCACGCCATATGTTTTTCCAGCGTATTGTTCATTTCCATTAGGTCTCAGCTTCATGTCCAGAATCTTCACTTCCAGCACATCCCCTGGTTCAGCACCTTCTACTGCGATGGGACCCGTCATAATATGTACGCCTGGCCCGCGGAGCGCTTCGTTCTTCTCCCCTTCAATCCAGTGGAAAATATCCTCCACTCCCGCATCTCCTTTAATCATCCGCTCGTAATCATCACCAGAGTGATGTGTAATAGCCTCAACCGTTACGATGTCTCCCGAATGTACAGTCAGAGCTGGATCTCCCTTACCAATATTCCCCCATCGAACAGTCTCCGAATTCGCCTTCAGAACATGGGTTTTTGGCTTATACGCATCATTCGTTGTGTTAGCATACATGACACTGGATAACGAATTCACCACTAAAAACATGGATAACGTGACGCCTACATTACGAATTATTTGTTTTTTCATACGAAAATCCTCCCAATTAGTGTTAGTTTTTGTAACATTCGGTGTTTCTGAGTATAACAGATGACCTGAGGATTAACAATATAAATATTTTCACGAAGTTTGGTTTAAATAATAAATAGGAAGTAGTCTTTCTCTTGAATTATCCAAGTTAACTCCATAATAAAAAAACGCCAACACTTATTAGCCCATAGTGTTTGACGTTTGATTATCCAGTCTAAAGTGATGCACTAATTTTATTTTTGATCAGTAATACTTCTTGTAGCCCGGGTTACAATCCGCTTTGTTTCCTTGGTACCTGATAGGTTCAACCATTCATCACAAATTTGCTGTACCCATGCCGGATTGATTTTGCTAGCATCATTTAACCAATTGCTTACAGAATCCTGAACGTATTTTGCCGGATCAGAGTTAAGCGGTTCTAATAGCGGTAGGGCAATCGCTGGATTTTCTTTGAGCGCTGTAATATGCTTTGCCCATACCCCATGTGGGCGCGTCAATTCGACCGCAAATCTCCTAATATTCGCGTCCTGGTCATGAACCCAAGCCTTTAACGATTCAATGGACGCTTCCAGCTCGGCAATGACTGATTCCCTCAAAGCCATCCAAGAAATCTCACGCACCCCAAAATGACCATCCGCTGCAAAAGGACGGATTGCTGTTAGTTTTTGAACTAGACTCCATTGATGATTCTGCCCCACGATATAAGCAGCCCAGCAGCGAACACTATCGGAGTTATGATGAGCTAACACAGCAAATAGTCGGGAACGTTCCAGCTCTGATTTACAGTCAAATAGAAGCTGCCACTCACGTGAAATCACCGGGATGAGCTTCATGATTTTCTTTTCCGATAACGCATTCAGCCTTTGTAAAATTGGTTTAGCTTCCTGTTCAAAACCTAGCTCATTCAGTACATTTTCCAGCAATATAAGATGATCCACAGCAAGCCATTCCGTTAAATTCACGCTCTGTAAATATCCTTTATTCAGCAGTTCTACAATCTCAACGGGAATTTCAGTAACCTTCCGAGCGCCCTTCCTGCGTTCCATGGAAATCGTCCCTTCACTATGATTTGAAAGCTTAAATCACCTTCATGTCATAGCTAGGATACCGTTGTTTCTAAAAATGAAGCTGTAATCTCGTTTACAACTCGATAGCTATGTTATATTTCTTTCCAAAATCTTGTCTCGCTGGATATAGATAGTTCTGAACCCTGTCCGAATAACTTCCGCTTTCACCAATTCTTGTAATGCCACTGTTACAGCTTCTCTGCTGGCTCCAATTAAATTAGCGATTTCTTGATGCGATAGAGGAACATTAATTTTGTAACAATTATCCTTATGCTCAACCCCATGCTGATCCGCCAGCTTTAAAAGAACACACAATATTTTATCATGCAGATTTCCAATGGCTAGATTTTGAGTTAACTGACTCATACTTTTTATGCGGTCGCTCAATACTTGCAATAATGACATCATAAACCTAGGCCGGTGAGAGATGAATTCTTCAAACCTTCCAGGATCAATTGTGCAGATATGGCTTTCCTCAATCGTTTCAATATAATGTTCCTTCGTTCCAAAAGAAATCACACCCATTTCACCAAAAACATTGCCTTCATTAAGGATATCCGATGTAAATTGCTTACCGTTTGCATTTAATTGGTATAAACGAACCTTCCCTTTTTTCACAAAAAACAGTCCTTCAGAAAAGGTTGACGGTGTTTGGATATATGTATTTTTGGGGACTACTGTTATTCGCGTTAATTCTTCCATTTCAATTAGATCTTCCAGTCCTAACGATTGAAGCAAATTGAATTGAGATAAATAATGAATTTTATCCATTGCCCCTCCTGTATAAAACGTTATTCATTTCTTCAGTATACCTTACAAAAAAAGCCACGTCCTAAGGACGCAGCTTACTAAATTACCGATTACTTGCTTCCCAGCGCGCTACTTCTTCCCGAACACGTGGGGCCACTTCGGTGCCCAGCAGTCTAATCGCCTGCATAACATCCTCATGCGGCATCGTGCCGTGCGGCACATGTAAAAAGAATCGCGTAATTCCCACATGCTTGCGCAGATGAATGATTTTATTAGCAACAGTTTCTGGATCACCTACGTAAAGGGCGCCATCTAAGCTGCACGCTGCATCATAATCTGCACGATGGTACGGAGGTGTTCCTTTTTCCTTCGCCCGCACATTGGTCCGGGCATGCGTTGAAGGGAAAAATTTCTCCAGCGCTAACTGATTAGTCTCCGCTATAAACCCGTGTGAATGCGAAGCGATTGGAAATTTTGAAATATCATGCCCGGCTTCAGCTGCTGCTTTTTTGTAAAGCTGTACATGTGACGCATAATCCAGCGGTAGAACATTCCCTATAATCGCTAAAACAAAAGGCAAACCTAGTGATCCTGTGCGGATCGCAGACTCTGGACTTCCTGCACTCCCGATCCAAATCGGTAAAGGATCTTGAACCGGACGCGGATAAATCCCCAAATTTTCTATAGCTGCTCGGTGTTTGCCTTTCCAGGTCACTTTTTCTGACTTTTGGATGGCTAATAACAATTCCAGCTTCTCATTAAACAGTTCTTCATAATCCTTCAGATCATATCCGAATAGAGGAAAAGACTCTGTAAACGAACCCCGGCCGATCATAATCTCCGCACGTCCGTTCGAAATTCCGTCCAGCGTTGCAAAGTCCTGAAACACACGCACCGGATCGGCTGAAGACAGGATCATTACAGCACTGCTCAACCGGATCTTAGTAGTCAACGAAGCAGCTGCAGCCAGTACAACCGCAGGTGAAGATGCCGCATAATCATGCCGATGATGCTCACCTACTCCGTATACATCTAATCCCACCTCTTCGGCAAGTACAATTTCCTCCACTACTTCACGTAGTCGTTCTGCATGACTTATTGTCTCACCCGTTTGGACATCAGGTGTGGTCTCGACAAATGTGCTTACTCCAAGTTCCACTATTCATTTCCTCCTAATATTCTGCACGATGCATTATTCTCTGGATGTAAAAAACCATAAAGGGACTACCTAATTATAGACTAACTAATTCAGGTCCCTTCGACTATAATCGAAGTTCATCTAATTAGATCCCCCTCACTATAGATCGGACTGAGGAGCCGTTAATTTAATAATTTCATTCATTTTGCTAAATTATCGGACTTAGATGCAGCTATTCGTGCAAAGTAGCTTCCATAATGTGTGTTTTTATGGAAATAAGCGCAATACAGTCCGAAACTATCGCAAAATGAACTAAAAAGTGAAAATAGCTGCAATACGGTCCGACAAACAAGACCTCGTGTGAACTGACCATAATACAACAATTATACTGGGACTTTACCGCCAATGTGCAAGAGTGCAGCTAATGCGTGGTAACGACGAAGTTTGTTTAATTGTATTTACCACCAACGCACAGTGCAGCTAAGGCGTGGTAACGACGAAGTTTGTTTAATTGTATCTACCGCCAATTCACAGTGTAACTAAGGTGAGGTAACGACGAAGTTAGTTTAATTGCATTTACCACCAACGCACAGTGCAGCTAAGGCGTGGTAACGACGAAGTTTGTTTAATTGCATTTTGTGCAACTATATACGCTTTGAGGGTAGCCTTTGTGGATTTAGTTGCACTCTGTACACTTAAATACGAGCACTTGCCTCAATATGGCGGGATTCTAGAATAATAGTTGTAAAATATGCAATTAAACTGCCCCAAAGCTGCGAGCATAAGAGCTTAATTGTACTTCTTACAACTATTTTGCTTTTTTAATGAGAATTGAGAGGATGCTGCTAGTGCGATGTAATAGCGATGTAATAGCAATGTAATAGCGAAGTAATCGCAATAATACAAAAACAAAAAAGACCACTAATCACCTAAACACAGACGATTAGCGGCCGGTCAAATCCAAGCTAGTTTGCATTCCCAATATTCGGAGTTATCGGCTTATCCAGCGATTTCGGTGGTTTGCTTGGGTTTATCCCAACGCCGATCCGACCGAATACAAACGCTCCGCCAGGAATTCGATTCGCTAAATTCATTATAAGTGCCGAGCCTACCACACAACCGACAAATTGCAGCAGAACACTAAATAGTCCAAGGTTTTGCAACCCAAATGAAGCTGGAAGCTTAACGAATATAGCCAATAGCAAAGGATGAAGCAAGTATATGCCAAAAGAATATCTGCTGCTCCATTCCAGCACACGTGGCACTTTCTTCATTTTCGATGCCACGGAGAAGAGCAGCAAAATCATGCTTAAGGCGAATAGAAGCATATCAATTCTTTTGGAGCTATGCGCCGTTATCCAGCCTTGACTATTCACGAACAGCACTAGCGCACCTGTCAGAACCGGGAGCGTGTATACGGCTATGCGGAACTTTTTTAATTTTTCCCGGAACCACAGCTCATTTCGTCCCAAGTAATAGGCTACTGTAAAGTAAAAAATCCAACCAGGTGCGAAAATCCAGTACATTTTATCCCAGAAATAATGGGCGGCTGCCGTATCTGCGGGCGTAGTAAAGTTGAAGAAACCCAAATAGATAACGTTAATAAGGAACGATACGATTAGAACATTGCGGGGGTTAAGCCGCTTCGCATACGTCTGAAACCAGAGGAATAAAGCATAAAACTGAAAGATAATCAGTATAAAATAACCATGGAAATCTCCAATCAGCAAATGACGCCAGAGGTAATACCAAAAAGCCTGCAGCAAAGGAATGCCGTCACTACTCGACAGCTCCAATCCTTTTAGTCCTGCATACAAGGTCCCGAAAAAAAAGTAAGGCAATAAAATATACTTGATTCTTTTCTCCCAAAATCTCGCTGGAATTTCATTGGGATAGGCAAATGACAACACGAATTGGGAGATAAATACGAATACAGGTGTGCCAAACGTTAGCAGTAAACCCACCGATTCTACCCAAGGTGTATTTCCATCGTCATAAACCCGATAAAGAGCATGCAGCAGGGCTATACTTAAGCAGGCTACACTACGAAGAACGAACATTTCCGAGTTCATTTTGCGTTCCATGCGGAGTGCCCCTTTCAATGGGTGCTTTTAATGATCTACTGCGCTTCCTACACTTAAGCGGTCAGTAATTGTTTTTTCCAGCCCGGTATGAAAGTTATGGTTAGGGAACCAAGACAATAATTCCTGGGCTTTTTGATTGTTTAAATAGCTATGGAGAATATCCCCCGGACGAGGATCCGCATAGGTTGTCAGGAAATCCCGACCCGTGATGTCCCCTAATATCCGAACCATCGTATTTATCGAGGTTGGTATTCCGCAGCTAATATTCATCGTCTCATTATTCACTCTGCCGTCGGTCTGAACCGCATCAACGAACGCCTGCGCCACATCCTCCACATAGACGAAATCTCTAGTCTGCTCACCGTCCCCATAGATAACGAGATCCTCCCCTTGCTTTATACGATCCAGAAAAACGGAAACAACGCCAGCTTCCCCATGTGAACTTTGCCTTGGCCCATATACATTAGCGAGACGCAGTATCGTATATTTTAGCCCATGTAAGCTGGCAAACATCCGAATATATGACTCTGGTACACTTTTGGATACACCATAGCAGGACTCGGGATTTAAGGGATGCTGCTCATCAATGCTCAAATATTCCGGGTTCCCATAAACCGCTGCCGATGAGGCATAAACTAGCTTTTGAACCTGATGGATCTCGCACATGCGCAGTACATTCAGCGTGCCAACAATATTCACATTCGCATCAAATAACGGGTTCCGCTGTGATTCTCTGACGTCGATCTGTGCAGCCAGATGAATGACTGCGTTTGGCTTTTCAAGGCTAAAAACCTCATGCAAAGTCTCATCCCGAATATCGTACTTATACAAAACCGCAGCAGGATTCATATAAGTCAGACCGGAGGCTCCGGATACATTATCTACAATCACAGTTTCTATGCCCTTTTTTATTAGCCGATCAACCACATGGGACCCAATAAAGCCTAACCCCCCAGTTACCAATACCTTCAAAATAAAAAACTCCTTTCGCCCGCTAAGAGTGATCTTTGTACCGTGCATTCCCCGAAAAATTCACATAAAATACAAAATCAAAGTATAAAGGAGTGAAGTATATGGCTACTGCCCCTATTCCAGACAGCTCGGTGACTACGTCCATTCTTTCTGATGGTGCGGTCACATCTATTAAATTAGACCCTGAGACTAACGGTTATGTGAACGTCCGATCGTACGGCGCTGTAGGAAACGGTATCAAGGACGATACAGTAGCGATTCAAAATGCTATCAATGCGGGAAACGCCAAAAACAAAGTAGTAATCTTTCCTCCTGGTGTATATAAGGTATCTTCGGGACGCATGCGTAACCCCTCCGTCCTCGACTGGTGGTGTCTTCGAATTCCGGCCAAAACGAATTTAAGCTTTGAAGCCGGCTCCAAACTTGTGCTTGCCCCGAATCCACCCTCAGACACTAGGGTTCTAGTCATCTTAAATGCCTCAAATATTACAATCGCGGGAACCCTTGAAATTGATGGAAGTGCATCGACTGTTAAAACAGCCGTCAACGATCAGCTTCACGGCTTGTTCATTTCTTCTTCGCAAAATATAACGATAGAGTCAGTGTACTCTCACGATTGCTATGGGGATAATATCTTCATTGGGGGGACAGAAGAAATCCCCTCCGTTAATGTGCACATCGGATATGCACGCTGTGAGACTGCTGGACGAAAGAACTTTGTGGTCCATTTTGTAGACCAGCTTCATGTCAACAGAGCAGTCCTGAATAATAGCCGCGGTGGCGCACCGGGTTTTACTGGCGCTAACTCTCTCGATCTTGAACCCGACGTCTTTAAAGGAACGCGCAGCTTTTATCAGCGATTCGACTCCTTGACTACCATTGGTTTCGGTAACGATCTATCAGCAGGGCTTACAGATGCTATCGCTAGACTCTGGACACTCGACATCGGTTCACTAGATATGCG
This sequence comes from Paenibacillus sp. FSL H3-0329, assembly GCF_037963285.1. Taxonomy (NCBI): domain Bacteria; kingdom Bacillati; phylum Bacillota; class Bacilli; order Caryophanales; family Paenibacillaceae; genus Paenibacillus; species Paenibacillus sp. FSL H3-0329. Next base: position 3,990,432 of record NZ_CP150150.1, read on the forward strand.
TGTAAGCGGATCGGTAAGTCCAGCCTTACTGTCCTATGGACTGACGCTGAAAATCAATCATTTGGCTATCCGCTCCACCGATCATAAAGCTAACTTCGGTCTACAGACGATCTATTCACAATTTATTGATATCGCTAGCGCCAAGTTCGATGGCATCGGAGGCCCTGCGATCTATGCAGCGTTTAATGCTGCCGGAGGTAAACCAAGGTTGCATATCGGTTCGTTAGGAATGTACGGCTCGGGTTCCACCTTAGCAAGTGGTGTCCGAATCGACGGGGGAGATCTTTATGTGGGGACGATGGATGCACAGGACTTAACGGGCAGTACTTTGCATTTATTCACAACGGAGTCTGACGTCATGGCTACTGTCGACAATATGATCGTCCGCAATAGCGGAACCAATCAGGTAGTGCTAGTCTCTTCTTACGGTGCAGCTAAACCGTCTCTGCGCCTCAATAATGTAGCTGTGTTCGATACCCGAGCAGTGAAAGTAAAGCGAATTCTAGAATTCGAAACACTAATCGGTATGCAAGGCACATCACTAGGTACCTTGTATAATCCTTATTCGCTTCCTGAATGGTTCTCGACCTACGGTAACTTCAAACGGGCCATTCGCCTCACTGGCGGGGCAGTGTTGCCCGCGGTGTTCATAGTGGAGGGTTCGCCCGAGGGAGTCGTAACCGCCCCAGTTGGCAGTCTGGCCATGCGAACGGATGGCACGGCACAAGCCACTTTGTATGTGAAGGAAAGCGGATCAGCTGCCAGCGGATGGAAGGCTAAATAAGATGAATCAACGGTATTGGTTACATGTCTCTATCGCATAAATGACACGTTCCAAATCCTCATCCGATAAAGAGCTTCCAGAAGGCAGGCAGACACCTGTTGAAAATAAGTTATCTGATACACTGTATTCCTCACTGTAAGGATAGTAGTAATTGCTCTCGAACAAGGGTTGTAAATGCAGCGGTTTCCATACAGGCCTAGCTTCGATATTGTGCTGTTCCAGACATGACAGAAGTTGTCGTGAAGAGAACCCCGCCACTTCTTCATCGATGGTCAGCGCACTCAACCAGTGCGTGCTGCGACAATTGCGTGCTTCCGGCATAAAATGAAGACCCGGTATGGAACCTAAACGTTCCCTATATCGCCGGCCAATAGATCTGCGCCGTTCAACCCGCTCTTCAAGCAGTTCTAATTGACCGCGTCCTATAGCTGCCAACAGGTTGCTTAACCGATAGTTGTATCCCATTTCGGAATGTTGATAATGAGGGGCAGTGTCTCGGGCTTGCGTAGACCAGAAGCGCGCCTGTTTTAAGGCTTCGGTATCGTCGGATACGAGCATGCCCCCACCTGAGGTTGTAATAATCTTATTTCCGTTGAAAGAATAGATTCCGAATTGGCCCCAGGTTCCGCTGGCCTTGCCTTGATAGAAAGCACCTAATGATTCGGCAGCATCTTCAATCAAGGTAATTCCATATCGGTCAGCTATTTCTACAATGGGCTCCATATCTGCGCTTTGTCCGTATAAATTGACGACAACAGCCGCTTTTGGCAGCAGTCCTTTGTCATTCAAATCTTGGCAGGCCCGCTGAAAAGCTAGCGGACACATGTTCCAGGTCTCAGGCTCTGAATCGACAAATACGGGGGTGGCCCCCAAATATAAAATAGGATTGGCGCTAGCAACGAACGTGAGCGTTGAACAGATCACGTAATCTCCTTGTGTGACACCGGCTAGACGAAGTGCGAGATGAATCGCCGCCGTGCCAGAGCTTAACGCTAGTGCACCCTTTGATCCTGTGTAGGCGGCCATCTCCCGCTCGAACGCATCGACTTGCGGACCAATAGGAGCAATCCAACCAGAGTGTATCGCCTCCTCCATGTAGACCTGCTCACGTCCACTAATATGCGGCGGGGATAACAAGATTCGTGGCAGAATGCTTGTTTGACGAATGCTCATGCGAAGCTCCTTTCTCCATTTGGACCGATTTCTCCAGATGGAATACATATCATATCGAGATCTGGATGCCGATAGAGCGGAAAGTAACTTCCTGATACTCTAGTGTCACAAAAGGATATGATCCGCTCATACAACTCTGGAAAAAAAATTCGTTTACCTAAGTAATAGTCAAGGGGTTCCAGTTGTGTCGCGAATCTATGCTTGAATTGAAATAAGTCGTCATTCCCCTTATATCCCCCGCCAAGATGAAAACGTTCAAAGCCATTTTCCATCCCCCACTTGGCTGCTGCGTGAATTAGCAATTTGGTAGGTGACCACTGCAGATAGGCGCGATCCCAACCACATAGGTGATAATGCATCCACGGTCGTTCATGTAACACGATGCTGGTTGCCACCGTTTTCTCCCCAACCATAGCTTCGAATAGCTCTACTCTCCCTTCAAGTAGATAACTAGTATCTTCTATAAATTTTTTGGGGAAATAATAAAAAGAATCCGCCTGTAAATCATTTAGTGTTCCGTAATACAATTCACTGAAGGACTCAATACGATCTTTCAGATTGGAATTCCGAATTGTAAAGGGCGCAGACTTTATTTTGTGAATATTCCGTTTATGATTGCTGCCATAATGCCGGATGAGCTCTGCCTCCGAACCCACAGTCAAATCAATATATATTGTATTTCTATTCCACTCAGTGGTCAGACCGCTTTGATATTCCGTAGCGTTGCCAATCAAGGGATGAAATCTTACAAACTCGGTCATGATCTTTTTCTCTCTACAGTAATCCGTGAACGTTTCACTGAATTGCCGGTACAGCTCACTTCGTTCGGCTCCTGGAGGGAGATTCGATATCGGTCCCCCGTATCCATAAGGTGTACTAATGTCGTACCAATCACCTTCAAGCCCCAGTTGGATTACAGCAGGAAGATGGCTTATGGAACGAAGCAAGTAAGGATAAATGATGAGCTGGTCTCCCTGCTTGAATACAAACAGCTCTGCCTGCTGGTGCTCTCCGTCCTCAAACAGCCGAAAAAACGCTGAGGAGAAATAGATATCCTTCGTCTCTAACTGGTTCAAATAGGCATCCCATTCCTCTGAACTAGAGCTGCCTAGCACGATGAAGTTACTCATACAACACCTCTTGATTCTCCAATATTTTGATCATACGTATACTTTCAGTGCTTAAGATTAGCTCGGGGTCTCGCTCACGCAAATAAGCATCTGAAGAAAGCAACAGCAGCCTTTTCTCCCGGTCTAAATCCATTAATACGTCTGTCAAAAGATTGCAGCCACTCCACCCTCCACTTTGCAGCTGGATACGATAATACTGTTCACCTAACCGGCCCACTACTGAAGTCTCTTCCTTCGTTCTAATCTTAAGAGAAGAGAATCCATACTTTTGATGATGTGCTTCTGCCATCGGGTAATCATCTATGATGTACGCCAATGCTTCTCTATCCCTATCAATCGCTGGAGCCAAATCTCTTACATACCAGTAAGTCCGGCCTTCCTCTGCAAAACCAAGCCGCAAATACCAAGCATGAGCTTGCTCATTCCACGAAAATACATCAAGTGCCAGCTTCGAAATGCCATCCTTTTGGGCTAACGTCTCCCCGTAGGCCATAAGCTTGCCGCCGATGCCGTCTTTTCGATAAGCTGCGTCCACATTCAAGTTATTCAGAACCAGCATCTGCTCCATTCTTCTCCATTCAGCGAATCCAATAAGAAGATCTTCAGAATAGGCACCAATCAGCAGTGTTGCTGAATGGCTTCCGCATTTACATGCTGCTTTCAAATATTCGGGATAACCGCCACAGGCGAATATGGTTTGATTGTAGACCGACTCTGGCAAGTTGCTCTGTAAGAGCCGGCATGCAAGGTGAATATCATCTTCCTGAAGCGGACTAAACCGCAAATTCATGCCGACCCCTCCTTTTGGTTCATTCTGTACTCATCGAGCGGCAGACTATGCTCACCCGGATTGGCCACAACGTCATCTTGGCGGATAACCTTCAGCACAGTTTTACATAAGATCAACGCATCTAATCTAAAGCTCAGCTTCTCAACATAGGTAACGTCATAGGAGAGCCGCTGTTTCCATTCCGAAGTATTACGTCCAGATACCTGCGCCAATCCCGTGATTCCGGGTCTTACAGTGAATCGCAGCCGCTCCCGTTCAGAGTAATGCGGGCTGTAACGGATGAGCAAAGGTCTTGGTCCGATCAGGCTCATTTCTCCCTTCACAACATTCACTAATTGCGGCAGCTCATCCAGACTCAGCTTTCGAATCAATCCGCCGAATTTGATATAACGCCGAGCATCCGATAACGGCTGGCCTTGCGCATCATACATTTCAGCCATGGTTCGAAACTTGTAGATGTAGAAGGGTCTTTCTCCCATGCCCGGCCGCTGCTGCTTGAACAAAATAGGACTTCCCAACTTTATCCGAATCAGCAACGCCACTACAGCCATGACCGGACTAAACACACCTAACATAAAGATCGCTCCCACCAAATCGAAGCCCCGCTTCATATGGCGATACATGGTAGTCATCCCCCCGCCTTTCTCTTATTCCGTAAAAAGACGTTCTGTGAGTGACTTTACCTCTTCCGAATTAGCACTCCAGTAATACACTTTAGTTCGGACGAGCGGATCTAGAGCAGAGCTGTTATGGCCAGGAATCTGTTCGTAAGCAAAATCCGCGGAATCCATTCCCTTGAATAGCCAAGCTAAGCTCATCAAATCACTGTCACTAAAACTCGTATCAATAATGTCTTTCTTTTCACGCAGTAGCAGTCCAGCTAGATCAGGAATATGCTCCGGACTTAATAGCTTTTTGGCTACAGCCCGAACGATATTGAATTGCTCCCGTTGGCGGCTAAAGTCACCCTCCGGAGTCGAGTAGCGCTCCCTTGCTAAATAAAGCGTGTGGGCACCATCCAGATGCTGCTCACCTTTCTTGATGGTGATCTCCGGAGTGATGGTCACATCCTGATCAATTAGCATATCGATCCCGCCAATCGAATCGATGAAATCACGAACACCGGAGAAGTTCGTCTTGATGTAGTAATGAATAGGAATATTCATAAAATCACTAACGGCTTGAATCAGTGTCAGCGTACCCTGCTGATTCCCACCCTTTGTCTCACCAACGATATGTGCATGATTGATCTTGGTATAGCCGACATTCTGCACATAAACCCGCGTGTCCCGCGGCACAGATACGATATTAACCTTCCGTTGATCCGGCATCACATGGGCAACCATGATCGTATCTGCCCGCGAGCTTTCTCCGCCCCAAGTGTCTGTTCCAATTAGCACTACATTAAAGGATGAGCTTTTCTTGTCTGCTGGGGATATCGCCGCAGCTGGAGTTTGTGTAGGCGTTGTTAGGATAAGCTCATCCGTTTGCGCTTGTGGGGCCGGTGTGCTGAGCGACTGTACCATCTCTTCATTGTCCGTAACCACATTAGAGCTAGGGATCGTCAAGGGGTTAAGAATCGCCTTGTTAAAACGATGCTCTGGATTCAATATCCCTCCAATCCAGATCCCCCCAACTACAACCACAACAAGAATAACAATCAGGCTGTATCGTCCCACCCGCCGCATGCGTGAACGTTTACCTGTAATTGGCTTGTCGCGCTTGCCCCATAATCTTGTCATCCATGAATACTTAGTCGACTTCATAGGTCAGATTCCCGCATGAACTTCGGATTTAATGCGTTCAAGATCATGTGTGCCCACCTGCGTTTCTTCCTGAAAACCCGAATAGCTTGGAATTAGCTGCTTTAGCAGTTTTTTGATCTGATGACTGCTTGGCATCAGTTCATACCGTTTGCACAAGTTCTCCAGAACCCCCAACACCAAATTCAGTTCAGATCTGGAGACACTTTGCGGGCGGCTAATCATAATACGGTAGTTGTTAGTGACCAATAACCCTTCTTCTTCAGTCAAAAGCTCCTCAAACAATTTTTCTCCAGGACGAATGCCAGTGACCACAATGGGAATATCTTTGTCAGGCTCGAGACCCGACAAGCGGATTAAATCCCTCGCTAGATCGTATATACGAACTGGCTTACCCATATCCAGCACAAACACTTCTCCCCCTTGTGCCAGCACACTTGCTTGAATAACCAACTGTACCGCTTCGGGTATCGTCATGAAGTAACGCACCATATCCATATGTGTAACCGTCACCGGGCCGCCGTTTTCGATTTGTCTTTTGAATAACGGAATGACACTTCCCCTACTGCCCAGCACATTACCAAAACGTACAGCAGCAAAAACCGTCTTGCTTAAGGAATTCTGATCATTAATGATCATTTCCGCGGCTCGTTTCGTGGCACCCATAACACTGGTAGGATTAACCGCCTTATCCGATGAGATGAGGATGAACCGTTTAGCGCCATATTTAGCACTCGCTTCCGCTACATTCCTTGTGCCGATCACATTATTTTTAACTGCCTCTACTGGATTCATCTCCATAAGAGGAACATGCTTGTGAGCAGCGGCATGATACACAATGGAGGGGCGGAATTTTTGAAAAACGTTATCAATCCGCGATACATCCTGAATGTCCGCTATAATGGGATGAATGATCTGATCGGGATATAACTGCCGCAATTCTTGTTCAATAAGATAAATGCTATTTTCTCCATGCCCCAAAAGCAGCATTTCCTTCGGACGGTACGCAGCCAATTGCCGGCATAACTCCGAACCAATTGAACCGCCTGCACCGGTGATGAGAATACACTCGCTTCCCAAATTCTCACGAATCTCTTCCGTATTAATTTCTATTGGGCTTCTCCCCAGCAAATCATTTACGGATACTTCACGGATCATGTTAATGGCCATTTTCCCGTCCAAAATATCGGTCATACTGGGCATTAACTTGATCTGAGCTTTGGTAGATTTGCAGATTTCGATGATCTCCAGTAATTCCTTTTGTGGAGCCGTAGGCAAAGCGATGATAATGAACGAAATATCCAGCTGCTCGACTGCCTGGGGAATGAAGTTACGGTTACCGACAATCGGTAACCCCATAAGCTCCAGCTTGCGCTTTGAGATATCATCATCTATGAAGGCGACTGGGTTCATGAATTTAAATCTTGAATGCTTGATATCTTTGGTAACGAGGATGCCTGCTTTCCCTGCCCCTACGATTAGCAGATTGCCTTCGGATGAACCCTTTGCCCCCGCTGTTTCAAATCTATCGTTGATGAGACGGTTTACTAAACGTAAGCCGGCAATGCCGAGAAATACGTATCCCGCTGCAAAATAAATCGAAATCGGCAATCGATAAGAAGGGACGAATACATGCGTAGATACATTGACAGCGACCACTCCACAGAGTGTTAAAGCACTCACTTTTAGCAGCTGCAATAACTCACCTATACCGGTGTATCGCCAGATATTGTTATACACCTTGAATCCAAATGAGAACGTTGCGTACACCATAATGTGAATGAGTATCGCCCACGGAAGCATCCACATGTACTGCTCAGGGATTTGAAAATCAAACCGAAGTAAAAACACAAGCCACACTGAAGCCGCTATAATTCCCGCATCCAACATGACTAAACGTACGATCCGCATTTTCATCACTTCTTTCTCCCTAATTAACTAATTATTCGTTTATTCGTATGTTGTCTTATATGCGAGAATGAATTATCTATCTGCTGTCAGACCCGGTTGTAATTCAGACGGAAATGGCTTTATCCCTGGTTCATTCAGCGCTTCTATATAAATCGAGTCCATTTCACAAAGCACCGCAGGCAATCCATAGCGAATAATCCTGTCCTTATTCGCTTTCCCCATTGCTGCGGTCAAAGCTGCGTCCGCTCGCAGTTGAACCAGTGCTTTTGCCGTAGCAGCAATATCATCTACTGGAACCAACATGCCCGTTGACTCATGCTCAATCAAATCGCGAATGCCCCGAATATGTGTGCCGATCACGGGTTTACCTGCTGCCATCGCCTCCATAATCGCCCGGGGTAACCCCTCGCGATAGGACACGAGTGCCGCAACATCACACGCTTGTAGCAAATCCGGTATATCTCTTCGAAACCCCAGAAAATGCACCTGATCCCTAACCCCTAACCGAGTAGCAAGTTCTATAAGAGTTTGCTCGAAAGGACCTGTACCTGCGAATGCTAGATGAATATCGCTTGCTTGATCACCCAAATGATGTAGTGCTTGGATCAACTGTTTTTGGTTCTTGTTAGCATTTAACTCAGCGACGCAGAGAACAACGAATGAAGGATTATCATTGTATCTCTTAGGTAAATCAAATAGCTGGCGACGACTTTCCCCCTTCATTTTTGCAACTTCATTATCCCTCTCACCGCTACCGTATACCTGAAGATCAAGCCCGACTCCACTCACATAAGTTACTTTTTTTCGCACAGGGAATTTTTGAGCGCGCTCATAATCTTCACTATTGATAGTGATCAGCACATCCGTCCAACGGGCCATCAAATACTCCAACGGATAATAAAGCATCCAGTTCAGAAGAGGAGCACCTTTAAAAAAATGAAAACCATGAGCTGTATACAATAGGCTGGGGACACCTGTTCTATGGGCTGCAATCCGTCCGAGAATCGAAGCCACTGGTGTATGTACATGGACGAACTGAAATTTTTCCGCTTGGAAGCTTTTAGTTAAGATCCGCAGAGCCGTCCAATTCTTCAACTGTAAAGGACTTCGTTGTATAGGTACATCGTGACATACAATTCCCCGCTGTTCCAAGCGCTGTCTGGCTTCGCCCGGCTGAGCGTAAGCATGGACTTCACACCCTTTTTGCTGCAATAACACCATGTAAGGTAAATGAAAACTCTCGAAATGCCCATATATGGAGGCTACAAAAGCAACCTTTGCTTGTAAGCCTTCCTCAGCTGGAACACTCCCGATGTCCTTACTTGAGCTTTTATTGAGGTTGCTCTGCTCGTTGTCGAAGCTTGCGCCCAGTTGGCCTTTCAACGTGTTGGGTTCGATAGGGCATCTCTCCTTTCAGGTTTTTGTCTGTTAACCGGATGCAAGCTCCGTTCATCGCCATCATGAACCACCAATACCGCTGGAATAACGCCTCAATGCCCATCGATAACCCAATCATCGCCGCATGGGACAGCAGCAATGCCATAATAATCGGTCTATGAATCGGATCTGCTGCACGATAAGAACGGATACCCACAATAAAGAACCAAATCATAAATCCGCCATATACAATCAAGCCCAATAAGCCGAATTCAGTCAAAAACCATATAGGGGTGTTGTGGATAATAATGCGCAGTTCGTAATTATAGGAACCAAGCCCAATGCCTAATAACGGACTTTGTGCGATCCAATCCACCGCTTTGTCAATGATGTCAAGACGCGACTGGATCTGGGAAGGTCTGCTGGACATAGACTCCAGCACATTTAGATAAGCGGTGCCTTTATACAGCAGCAGAGCTATAAAAGCCACCCCAAACCCCATACCGATCTTGATCAGTCTGGACGGTTTGGTAATCAGAAGTGTAAGTAATACTAGGAACAGACCAATCCAAGACGAGCGCGAGAAGGTCATTATAATGCCCCCGGCTAAGCTTATCGTCGCTAGTACGCTGACCCATCCCCGCAGCAGCTTTATCTTCTCCCCACTCGTCATGATATGAATGGCAAAAGCCGTCACCAGCAATCCCCCGTATGCATTGGGATCAATTAACATGCCGGACAACCGCCCGTCTTGCACCATGAACGGAACCTTTACTCCGCTGAAAAAAGCGAATAGGGCAACACCATTTAAGAGCAGCACACTGATCAGGAAAAATCGGAGCATTTTATATAACCGTTCCCAGCTATCTGCTGCTTGCACAAGCATGATGTAGGTCAACAAAAGGAGAATAAATCCAATATCTTTTTGCAGCAGGGCGTATTGAGTAATGAAGCCGTTGCGCCAAATGGATACAAAGGAAGCTAAAACAAAAATGAACAGCATGCCCCAATGCCATGAACTGAATATCCTCCGGTCCAATTTGAGATGGAATCCAGCGGCAAATAAACCTAACATTAAGAAGAGATCCGACGGGGCGATACGGAAGGCTCCCCCAAAATCAATCTGCGCCGGAAGGCATATGATGTACCCCATGACCGCAAACAGAAATAATTTGTGCATGGTGTAGGGCTTCCCTACAACAGATACAGATGTCATACAAGTCCCTACTTTCCTACTTTCCTATAAAACAAGAACTTATGCTGCCGCTTCCGACTGTTCCCGATTTCTTGCCTTTCCGATGACACGATACAGCACAACTACACTGCCAATCATCTGTACAAATAACGACGAACTAGCTCCCATCGCAGCACCTACTACCCCGTAATGAGGTACGAAGATCAGACAACACAAGCCATTAGTGAATGCTGTGCACAAAAACAATGGAATCTGGGCTTTGTACCTTCCGGTAGCCGTTATGGCGTACCACAGGTAGGATGAAATAAATACCAGCATGGTGGACGCCAGCAGCCAATGAAACAACCCTAACTCTCCTGCCACGTCTGAACTGAATAATACGGTTAACAGCTTGTGTCCAAACAACCACCCTATCAAACAAGCGACCGCACTAAAACCCAAACCCATCGCTATCATTCGGCTGAGTAAAGTGACAAACTCCTTGTGTCTCCCGCCTGCGTGCCACCTGGCAAGACGTGGTGTTATGGCTTCACCAAGTGCGGTGACGACAACATTGCAGGCAACAATCATATATGAGAGTGAAGCATAAATACCTAAGTCATGCTCCCCTTTAAAATAGGAAATCGCGTATAATGGGATATTCGTATTTAACGACATCAACGCCAATACCACGCCTAGCGGTGAACTGACGATCAGTAAACTCCATAGGCTTCTTTTGTTGAAGAGTGGCCTGAGAGAAGTGTATATTCTCGCTTTACGAGCATCATATCCAATCGTTATCGCTAACCATCCGATTATCATGACTAACAAGGCAAGAACAAGGCTCTGTGTAGGGATAAATACGAGGATGAAGATTAGAATGGAGAATAACCCTTTTGCCATTCTGGAGATTGAGATTTGATCTAATCTCTCCTCCTTTTGAACGATGCCTAATAAAATATCACTGATTGATTCAACGATTCTATACAGACCGATGAAGAAAATAACCAATGCTGTATTCCAATCCAAACCACTCATTATGCAAAAACCTGCGGTAATCGTAAACGCAAGGGCGGTTGTTATCAGCCGTAAGCCCAGAAAGTCTCCAAAACTGTATTTCCCCGATGAATCAACGATTAATACGGAACGAAGATGTAGATGCGACAGCATAAAGATCGGAGCAGTAACTGCAAGCCCTAGCGAATATTGCCCCACGATTGCCGAAGACCCGAATTTATTCAGCAGGATCACAATCACAAACTGAGCACCAGCGTAAGTGATATTCCCGAGCAAATAACGAAGAGAAGCAAATGACATAGACGTCAGACCATTCCTGAAGAAGAGGCCCACTCGGCAAAATCTTCACCACGAATCTTGGAACGCCTGCTCTTTTTCCGATAATTCAATACGGCTCCCAGTAAATGTGCTCCCTGCTGCTCTAACAAGTGCTTGGCAGAACTCGTGTGCTTTAAGAGCACTTTTCCGGATTTCACAACTAGCAATACCCCCTCAGTCATCGTTGCCAAAATAAGGGCATCCGAAAATGGCATTAATACAGAGGATGAGTCGATGACAATCGTATCAAAACGCACGCTCAGCTCTGCAAACAATCGCTTCATTCCTTCAGAGCCTAGTAATTCAGCGGGATTTGGTGAAATCGGACCAGAGGTCAATACAGACAAACCTTCTGCTTCCTCAATAGAAATAATGCAATCCTCTAAGCGGGTATGATCCACTAAGATACTGCTAAGCCCGATCCAATTAGGCAGATCAAATGCCTTATGCACCGTTGGCGTACGTAGATCCCCATCAATGAGTAGAACTGTCTTACCAGCTTCCGCCATGGCAATCGCCAGGTTTATGGCTACCGTTGATTTTCCTTCATCCGGAAGCGAGCTTGTGACTAATAAAGAGCGGATCTCTCCACCAACGCGGGTATAACGAATATTGGAGCGTATGCTTCGGAATTGATCTCCGCTAGATGACTTCGGTTGTTCCAGGCAATATAATTTTGGCGTTTTCTTCTTCATAACTGATGGCTCCTTCTGCTGATTTGGTTTTCGCTTTATTCCGTCGTTTGTGTGGCTTTAATTTGCCCACGGTTCCCAGAAGCGGAAGCTGCAAATCAAGCTGAATATCTTTGGCACTTCTCACGGGTTTCTCCATCAATTCCCGGAGGATAGAGATTGCAATCCCGGTAATCAGCGCCAATCCGAAGGCAACAGCCATATTGAAGACGGGCTTAGGTGAGACAGGATCAGAAGGAACCTTGGCACGGTCGAGAAATACAACATTCTCCACTCCCATAATCGATTGAATATTCGCATTAAAGGCCTCTCCGAAGCCATTCGCGATATCTGTTGCCCGTTGAGCTTTTGAATCAGTCACAATTACCGTTGTTACGAGTGACTCGCTATTGGTTCTTGTCTTAACATTTTTGAGTAACTCTTCTGCTGTCATTTTTAGCTGCAGCTTTCTGACGACCTCTTCCGCTATCCTGCTGCTTCGAATGATCTCCCCGTAAGTAGTGACCAGCTTTTGTCCGGCCATAATGTCATTAATTGCTTTCTGCTGCCTGTCCCCTTGAATAAGTATAGAAGCTGTCGCTTCGTATTTCGGCTGTAAAACGTAATAGCTAACACTACCAGCGAGCCCGACTGCAGCGATACATAATACAATAATGAACAGCAGCCTACGTTTTACTAGTTTCAAAATGCTGCCCAGTTCGAATTCCATCGATCATTTCTCCTAACTAGTTAATGTATTGTCGCTTCTTTAACAAGATTATTGTTGTATATTCATATTCTCTTTCTCTCAACATATGTCCAAGTCCGTACTTAAAATTTAAATGTCAAAATATTAAAGAGCTCATTTAGCTCACCTGTTAAAATCCAACAAAAAAAGGCATTCTCCAGCCAAATCTACTGGTAGAATACCTTACATATAATCTATCTAGTTCAGGAATGTACAAGTGTAGTCAACACCATCAGGAGATATCTTTACGGTTCAGAACATGATTAACATTGCTTAACATGCCGGACAGGATACCCGCAATTGGGAATACTGCCCAATTGATGTCCCAGCGCCCATAGACAAAACCCGTGAACAGAAAAATCGCCGTCGCCAAAGGCCATAACACAGCCCCAACAACTCCAACAAATCGGTTCTCTTCCTGCTTCTCTGCAATGATATTCGGCTCCTCCAGCAACTTCGTATAAGTACCCTGGATATTCCCGTAATAGATGAACAGAAACACCGCTACAGCCGCAATAAACAGAAAAGCAGCGACTCCATAGGGAGCATAGTCATCGTTGACATAGCTAGTGGTGAAGATAAAAGCCGGCGACAGCACACACAGGCAGACTCCTGTAATCAGAGAAAGACGGTAAGTCGGAGCATAAAGACTTTGGCTCCGTTGAAGCGCCATCTTTAGAGCGTAAGGCAGCTGAAAACCTTGCTCCAGACTCTTAAAGCGATCCAGCTTCATTCCGCTGTGTATAAACATCCCGACCGCGATAGCGACCAGCAAGAACATTCCGACCAGCCCCAGCATAGAACCTTTATCACTCATAACAGCCTTATTTTCAAATATTGTATCCAGAGTGATCAAAAACGCCACTCCGCATGCGCAGAGAAAAACGCCGATACCCGTCCATAATCCAGCGCTTCGTCTGGCCGCCGCATAAGCGTAAACCTCTTCTTCCGTCAGCACCGGAATAGCCTGTTCCGGCGCAACTGGATCGATGCCAAGCTCCGCTGTCAGCTCTTCAATATTGCCGAATTCCGATATGACGATACCAATCGCCTCATTCTCCGACTTGCCAGCAAGCTTCAGCTCTAGGTACTTCTCCTCCATCCCGGATAGCAGCTCTTGCTTCAGATGTTCCAGTTCCTGAGTCTTTGGCAGACCCGCAAACATATTATCCAGATATACTATGATCGTCTCCATGCTCTATCACCACTCCTTGATAAATTGGTTTACAACTTGCTGCGTAACCTTCCATTCCTCACATTTTTCTCGGTAATAGGCGAGACCCAACGAGGTAATCCGGTAATACGTACGCCGCTTGCCAAGACTCTCATCCAGATAAAAGGATTCTATATACCCGTTTTTCTCCAGTCGGGTGAAGGCAGAATATAACGTTGTCTCTTTCATGACATATTTCTCCTGCGTTAACTGCCTGATATTTTTGGAAATCTCGTACCCGTAAGATTCCCCGTCCAGCAGCATGTAGAGGATCATCGTATCATTGTAGCCGCGTATAACATCACTGCTGATCAAGAATATCCCCCCATGATTACTTCATCTGTCGTAGTAGTTGCAGTATAACATAATTACTACGACAGATGAAGTAGTTAATGGAAAAATAGGCCAAAATAATTTGAGGACCGAACCTTCTTTGATTAAATCCAATTGCTTTCTGCGCATGACGTAGCTTCCAATACGGAGTTACGTGTACGAAGGTTCATGCCAGTAGTATTTGCGGGGACGATGGTGTTTACTAGTAGGTTGTTTGCGAGGACGGGGGTGTTTACTAGTAGGCTATTTGCGTAGACTTAGATAATTACTAGTAGGCTATTTGCGAGGGCGAGGGTGTTTACCTCCCCTTACTTTGGCGGACGAGGTACTATCGGACTCAGTTGACCTTATTCGTAGAACTTCCCCACTTTTCTGATCCTATCGGACCTCAATGCACCTATTGGCGCACAAATCACCATATTTAGAACCCTTTCTAGGGAATAGCTGCACTGGAGTCCGAAACTGCGCTGGAACTGCGAAAAATATGCTAATAACGTCATTGGGGTCCGTTAGCCAGCCTTGCTTGCCTAAATTTTTGTTGAAGCAACCAACGCTGGTTTTTTGTCCTTTTTATTGAACCTTAATACAATAAGGTTGACTGCAAGAACATAAGTGTTTACCTCGCCTTACTTTGACGAACGAGGTACAATCGGACTCAGTTGACCTTATTCGCAGAAATCCCCCACTTTTCTGATCCTATGGGACCTCAATGCACCTATTGGCGCACAAAACATCATATTTAGAACTCTTTCTAGGGAATAGCTGCACTGGAGTCCGAAACTACGCTGGAACTGCGAAAAACATACTAATAGCGTCATTGGGGTCCGTACCACAGTGGACGATTATGAGTCGGCGATGTGATTTAGATGTCGATTGGTAATTTTGTTGATGTTGTTGTTGTAGATGTTGATGATGTTGGTAATGTTGATGGTGATGGTGATGGTGACGTTGATGTTGACGTTGACGTTGATGGTGATGGTGATGGTGACGTTGATGGTGACGTTGACGTTGATGGTGACGTTGATGTTGATGTTGTTGTTGGTGTTGGTGATGTTGGTGATGTTAGTGATGTTGATGTAAATTCAAGCGAACGGAGTCAAAGTCAGCAAGTCAAAACACAAAACAGCGGTTCTCCCATATTGGGGAGAACCGCTGTTTTGTTGTTTTTTTATAATTAAAATAGTTAATCATTGCTAAGGAATACACCAGCTTGAATACGTTGACCCATTAATGTCGCGTACGGAGCATGCGTCCAACAAAATAAAGCATTTGTTTACGTGTGAAAAAACGTGACATTTGAGCTGAAATATAGTTTGTAAATCCTGGGACAGCAAACACTTTTTTAGCTTGAAGCGAACGAATAGCCACTTGAACCACATTTTCTGGAGTATCTCGTTTCCCGACCGAAGCTTCATCGGCTCCTACAACATTAAAAAATTCTGTTTCCGTAGACCCCGGACATAACGCAAGAAATTGTACGCCCCGTTTCCGATTTTCCTCCCATAGCGCTTGTGTAAATGATAATACAAAAGCTTTTGTCGCTCCATATACAGCCATATTAGGAAGAGGTTGAAATGCTGCTGTTGATGCAACGTTTATAATCACTCCGCTTTTTCTTTTTAACATCTCTGGCAAAAACAAATGGGTCAGATCTACAACCGCCAATACATTTAGCATCACTTCTTCATGTTGTCTCGAACCAGATAGTTGTTCAAAAAGCCCATGCGTAGCAAAACCTGCATTATTAATAAGAATATCAACGTTCAAGCCACGTTCTACACATTGTTGATAGAGCCTGTCAGGGGAACCTTCTTGAGATAAATCAGCAACTAGAACCTCCGCTTGAATTTGAAATTCTCGTTGTAATTTTCCCGCTAAAGCAATCAATTTATCTTCAGAACGGGCGACTAAAATTAAGTGACTTCCTTTGGCTGCAAGTTCTCGAGCAAACGCTTCACCTATACCCGAAGAAGCTCCGGTAATCAACGCCCATTTATTTTGAATTGTAATCATTGCTATCATCTCTCCCTTTAATGACCATCTAGAAACACCGTTTCAATAAGAATCATTGTATCCAAGTGAGGTTTCGTTGTCAAATAAAGTTCTACACATTTAATTATTGGCTATTTCTCTTCTACATCAGTAAAATAAGGTTTAGAAATAACAGCTATCTAAAAAAAGCTAAAGTAAAGTTCTAAGGAAGTGAAACTACATGCAAAAATCGTCCGAAATATCTTCTATAGATGCTCAATCTGTTACAACCTACCCAAAAGCAAAACAACAGCATGCGGAAACATTAAGACTGAACATTATCGAAGCCGCTGCGGCCATCATGCATGAATCCGGACCCGAAGGTGTAACTATTCGCAAGGTTGCTGAAAAAATGGAATGTCCCACAAAGATCATTTATAACTTGTTTGGAAACAAGGAAGGTTTAGCAAAGGAGCTTTTTTTGCAAGGGTGTAAATTATTAGCTGCTGCCTTTCAAGCGGTTCCAAAACAAGATAATCTAAATTTATATCTTCGCGAGCTTGGACAAGCTTATTGGGATTTCTCACGGAATCATACCAGCTATTATATGGTTATGTTCGGAGGGGCCTTTAGTGAATTCAAACCGGAGGAGGAAAGCTTACATGCTATCTTTACGGCACTACAACAAGTGATAGCCCTTATTACAGAAGCGATCGAACAAGGGTTTATTAATGAGAAAGACCCTCTCCTTGTTGTTAACCTGGTATGGGCGTCATTGCATGGCGTCATTCATCTGCATTTGGGTGGACATATTCAAAATGAGGAAACTGCTAAAATATTGTATGATAGATCGGTCTCTAATTTAATTCATACCTTCTTTAAAAAAGATAAGTAATTCTAAAAAGCCTCTTTGCAAGTCCCTCCTCAACAAATTTAAGCCGTAATCTTGGGATATCCTTTGATCACGGCTTTTTCAACATAATAAAAAACACAAAAAAACGGCATTTCTGCCGTTTCTTCATCTCTAATTATGTCCGGCGCATATATGCACGCACAGTAATAGGTGCAAAAATCGCAACAATCACAGCGGCTCCGATAAGTGAGATAGCGAAATCCCAGCCTACGGTTCCAGAGTTAGCAAGCTGCCGGACAGCTGACACAAGATGCGAGATTGGATTTACTTTGACAAACCATTGCAGCCAGTTAGGCATCGTATCTACAGGCACGAAGGCGTTGGATAGAAAAGTGAGTGGGAACAGCACAATCATTGATATCCCTTGTACGCTGGAAGCGGTTCGGGCAATCACACCAAAGAAAGCGAAAATCCAGCTAATCGACCAGGAGCAGACGATAACCAAAAGCGCAGCAATTGCGACATGCTCCAGACCGCCATCAGGTCGGTAACCCATAATATAGCCCATGACAAAAGTAAGCACAGTTGCGATCGTATATCGAATTGTATCTGCCAACAAAGCTCCGGCTAATGGGGCTATTCGGGCAATCGGCAATGACTTAAAGCGGTCAAACACCCCTTTATCCATGTCTTCCCGCAGTTGGACCCCAGTGACGATGGAGGTCGTGATTACAGTCTGCACTAGAATACCAGGAATAATAACGGGCAAATAGCTCACTACATCTCCTGATATGGCTCCACCAAAAATATAAGTAAACATTAGTGTGAAAATAATTGGCTGCAGCGTTACGTCGAACAATTGCTCGGGTGTGCGACGGATTTTCAATATCCCGCGATAAGCCATCGTTAACGAGTTACGAACAGATTGTTTGAAGCTCGTATGGTTTTTCAATTGTCGGGTCGCACCTGGACTAATAGTAGAAGTTCTCATACTCATGCTCTTGCTGCCTCCTTATTAATTGATTCTTGTGACGCTTGGGACGCCTCATCCGTAACTCCATGGCCAGTGATCGTCAAAAACACTTCATCAAGCGTCGGTTTCTGCACACTCATCTCCGCAAGTGGAATCCCCGCTTCGCGGAGTGCAATAAGCAAATCAGTGACTAAATCAGCGTTCGCCATCGGTGCAGTAATTTTCCCAGCCTCATTCGGCACAATAGACTGGATATGCAGCACATGTTCCACAATCCGGCGCGCTTGAGCGATATCTTTAAGATTTTGGACTTTTAAGTGCAGCGAGGTGGTGCCCACTGAAGCTTTTAGCTCATCCACGGTGCCTTCTGCAACGACATGGCCATGATCAATAACTGCAATGCGATCGGCCAGCTGATCGGCTTCTTCAAGATACTGTGTAGTTAACAGCACTGTTGATCCTGTGTTCACCAACCGACGAATGGTATCCCACATTTGCGAACGTGTCCGTGGGTCCAGGCCTGTTGTTGGTTCATCCAAAAAGATAAGCGGAGGCTGGGCAATCAGACTCGCTGCAAGATCCAGACGTCGGCGCATACCGCCAGAGAAATTTCGAAGTGGCCGTTTCGCCGCCTCCGTCAGACCAAACTCTTCTAACAACTCCGCTGCCTTTTGCCGCGCCTCTACCCGCCCTAACCCTAAAAGACGTGAAAAGATAATCAGATTCTCTGTAGCACTAAGTGACTCATCCACAGAAGCATATTGTCCCGTAACCCCTATCAATTGCCGAACAATCTGCGACTCCTTTACCACATCATGCCCGAAGATTCGCGCCGACCCCACATCCGGACGAAGTAACGTAGCCAGCATCCGAATTACCGTCGTCTTTCCAGCCCCATTGGGACCAAGAACACCGTAAATTGTGCCTGCCTTAACGTTTAGATTTACTTCATCAACTGCGCGATTGTCACCAAACGTTTTGACGAGCCCACGCGCTTCGACGGCCCAATCTCCAGGGTTGGGCTCAATTATTTTTTTGCGTTCATTTACCATTACAATTCCTCCAACGTTTTAGTTTGTATTGTGATGGTAACTCCCTTTTATAAACTGAATTTAAACAACACAAAAAACCGGGGAGCGCGATCTCACGCCTCCCGGTTTATTACTTCTCCTCTGAGTCAGCCTCAACATATTCTTTAAGCGCAAACAATTTATTAGCCCAATAACCTTCAAAAAAGGCAAGCCAATCTTGCAGCTCCAGCAAAGGTTCTGGCTGAAGCTTATACCGGGTCTCCCGTCCGACTTTCTGACTGCTAACAAGCTGCGCATCGGACAATACCTGTAAATGCTTATTAACAGCGGTTCGGCTGATCGGGTAACAATCCGTAATAGATGCTATAGACATTTCCTTATTAGCGAGCAGCTTTAGCAGACTGCGGCGGGTAGGATCTGCTATCGCCTGAAATACATCATGTCCTGCTTCAGCAACCGGCATATTAAGCCTCGATATAAGCAGGAAGTTTTTCTTGGACGATTTTTTCCCAGCCGCTGTTCATAAAGCCGCGTACGATTGGATGTGGTTGTCCAAATTCAGTAACTTTTTCAGGGTCCCATCCAGAATGAATCAAGGTAAATTCAGTTTTCCCTTCGATTTCTTTCAGTTCAAAAGCAAGATGCCAATCCTTCCCCCAATTAAAACCAACACGATTCGGAGGATCAACTTCGGTTACTTTACAAGGAGAATCTCCGAATTGTCCAGCATGCAGGATGAATTCATGCCCAACAACAGGCTCGAATGTACTAGGCATCCACCAGGCTGCCATTCCTTCTGCCGTGGCAACAGCTTTCCAAACCTTTTCTATTGGCGCATCTAGTAAAATCGTTTGACGAATTTCTTGCAAGGGTTCTTGAGTTTGCATAATAAATAACCTCCAGCATTCAATTAATATAACACCTTTTGGGTTCACTTTTGATTATAACACCTATAGGTGTTATGTCAATTTACAGAATTCCCTAATTCTCCGTTCGTTATTCAACGTCTCAATCCCTCTAAAAAAGCCCCTCCCTCGGTCATCCCGAAGAAAGGGCCTTCCTATTTCATCAGCTCTATGATCAGTTTCTTGGCTTGACAGTTACTGTGATTTTCTCACTAGATGTCTCGCCTGATGCATTGACTAATACTGCGTAATATTCATATACACCTGGTGCTTTATCTTTAAGTTTCGTAACTGTCATCTGAGCCGCAGGGGTAGCCGTGTTTAGTGTCTGGGTGTCGATCACTTCTCCATTCTCATACAAACGGTACTCAGTACCATTGGTTCCCCACCACATATTCATCATAACGTCATAAGTTCCATCCCCGCTCCAGTTGTCGTGGGATACTATAGGCTTACCCGGTGTTGCATCGGTAACAGTAAGGATAAGCGGATCGCATATCGTCGAGCCGAAGCTGTTGACCAGCTCGCAAGTGTACGTGTAGGTTCCATTTGTTTTGCCCACAATATCCGTACTCAATGTCTGCGCATTCGGTGAGCTGTCTGTCAGCATCTGGGTACTGATCAGCACATCGTTTTCATAGAGCTTAAATTCGGTACCGTTGTTCCCCCACCAAAGATTCATCGTGACGGCATAGTTGCCATCTCGAAGCCCGGTGTCATACCCATTATTGTCAGACAACACTGGCTTTCCAGGGGCTCCACCAGCAAGCGGAGTTGTAATCTGGAGCCATTGTGACCAACGGACTAGAACCTCTGCCTGCTCAGAAGTGAACACCTGATTGCTCTGGAAGTTCACTTCACTATTAAAAGCTTCCAGCAAGCTGTGAACTCCTGCGCCAGCATGCTGCTCAGCTTTTTCTTTTGCGTTAGCCAGCTGCTGCTTAAGTGATTTGATTACGTTTTCTAAATCTGGAGCACCCGTCTCAGCTGCAAAAGTTTCGGTTAATGCCGACAAGCTGTCAAATGTCGCATATACACTAAACGAATGCTCTGCCAACCCGACATTGCCCGCCGCATCCTCGGCTTTCGCAGTTACACTATGAGTTCCTGGTTCCAGCGTATACGCCTTTACATCTGCGAGCGTTGAATCACATGGCGAATAAGTGATGCCTGATACAGTATCAGCTGCATTACAGGTGATGTTTAATGTCTGCTCTATGGTATAGGAAACCTCTCCGTTAATTACCACCTGTGGTGCGGTTCGATCAATCTTCACCACAGCAACCTTTTGCGGCTGTTCCACATTACCTTCCCGGTCAACGCTCCAATAAACTAACTTATGTGTTCCTTCATGGGACAAAATAACTGAATTCCCGGTTTGCTGCTCGCCATCGTTTACTGTGAAATAGGTTACCGCAACACCAGAGCCCGCATCTGTAGCTGTGAAGGTTACCAACGTATCCTTGTTAGTCCAACCTTGTGGCGCATCATCCATTGTCACCGGAGCTGTATGATCTGCCCCTTTTACTACACCATAAAAGCGTAATTCTGCCATGTTTCCAAACCAATTACTACTATTATAGATCCGGATATAACGATAGGCTTCTGCATTACTAATACTTAAGGTCTGCCAATCCATCGTTTTTCCTGCAGGAGAGGAGATTGTCGTCCAGCTTGTATTATCATTCGAACCCTGAACCACAGTCCCATTGATTCGTGTAAAATAATTATCTTGCCTGGAAAGCACCTCTGCCTTGGACAGCTGAACCCTATTCCCTTCTTTAAAATCAAACGTTATAAATCCTCCATATCCACTGCCATTTACCCGAAAATCCGTAATTGAGCCTGCATTTCCATCGAATAATGATCCCGCAACATTTCTGAGATCAGTGGATGTTCTCCCACTGGAATCACTTAAATTAGTAATCGCAAGCACATTACTAATCAACTCGGTCTCATCGGGAATGTACAGAGATGAACCATCTGTAGTTGATGTTTTTTCCGGCCCCTCGATTCCCTCCTTTGTCTTGTATTTAATACTAAAGTTCACAGGTCCAGGTTGTACGTTATTGCCCATCACCGCTTCAGCCGTCCAATTGATCTTATCGACAGTAGCAATGGTTGCGACTTGACCCTGAATATTGACATTCACTTGGTTTATTGCATCGCTTGCTTTAAAAGACAATTTCACCGTGTTCCCAGACACAATTCGTTTCTGGATACTTTGGTCGGAGCTAATGGACACCGCATCAAGCTTTGAATTGATTTTAACATCACCATACAAACGTAGTTCAGCCATGTTTCCATACCAGTTGTTTCCATTGGTGATGCGGATATAACGATAGGGTTCTGTGCTGTTAATCGTCAACGTCTGCCATTCCGGCGTATTCCAGGCTGCATTAGAGATCGTAGTCCACGTCACATTGTCGTTGGAGCCTTGCACCACTGTTCCATTAATTCTGCCCGCATAATTATCTTGCCTTCCGATTACTTCTACCCTAGACAGCAATGCCTGGCCACCTTCTTTAAAGTCAAAGGTTAGATAGGCACCATAACCACTGCCATTTAAACGAAAATCCGTGATAGAACCTAAATGATTATCAAATAAAACTTTTGCTGTTGCCAAAAGATCAGCCGGATTCCTTCCACTGGAATCGATTAGATTTGCTATCTCAAGCACATTAGCGACAAGCCCTGTCTGATCTGCAATGAATAAAGTAGAACCATCTGTTGTAAAAATAGTCTCTACAGCATCCTCTCCAGCTGCCGTTTTATAATTGATCTTAAATTTCACAGTACCTGATGGAACATTTTCATTCACCACAAGCTTAGCTGTCCAGTTGATATTGTCCACAGAACTGACTGCAACAGGTTGACCCTGTATATTGGCCGTGACATTATGGATCATTTCTGTAGACTTAAAGGATAATTGAATCGTATCCCCTGGAATAATCCGATTTTTTAAGCTTTGATCTGAGTGAATGGACACGGACTCTAATTGATTTACTGTCTCATACCGCTGGCCAAAGATTCTAAATTCAGCAATTTCCAGCATAGTACTCGAAGGCTTTATCATTTCCATTTTCAAAAATCGGAATTTTTCATGCTCCAGGCCTGCTTGAACCTCTAGTCTCTGCATCTCTTCAGTAACTGTTGTCAAACCGGGAGTTAAGCGGGTCCAATTTTCTTTGTCATTCGATCCGAACATTGCAACGCCGCCAATTCTCTCCGGAAAACTAGCTCTTACCTGAAGCTCAAAGCTTTCTGCTGATATTTGAAAATCCGGTCCTAAATCCATGTAATGCGCCCGATCCTGCGCTGTATAATACCCCACAAAACTATCATTTGTGTTGTCCAGCAGGTTCGGGACTGCATTACCAAAGGTTGAGCTGACAAACATATTCGTAAAATTAACACTTCCATCTTTCATTAAAGGCGTCAATTCTTTAAGACTTTGCACTGCAAGATTCAGGTCAAATAACTTCTGATAGAAGACCTCGTCAGTGACATTAGTAATTACATCCATTACCTCAGCATGCACTTGCTTATAGTGAGCTAACGTTGCCGAAATGTAAGGCACATCAGCATGATAAGGAGAAATGACGGCGTTGACGGCAGATTGCCGATCATTCGCTACTACAACAGTAACATCCTTGGTTGTAACCGAAGTTCCGTCTGAGGCACTCACTACAAAGGAATACGTTCCCGCATGTGCTCCAGACCAAGAGAACACACCTGAAGTTTCATTGAACAGTGCGCCCTCAGGTAATTGATCCGCTTGATAGGCAACAACATCCGTTGCACCTGCGTCTGTCGCAGAGAAATCAAATTGAATTGCCGCTGTAGAACCCTCATAGGTAAATAAAGATACCGGTGCCTTCCCTGATGTAAATACTGGAGGGGTAAGCTGTGCCCCAGCTTTTAAATTAATATGGTCAATATCGACTGTTGTCCCATTTCCTTTCACATTAAAATAGACAAGATCGCTGAAGCCTTGGAACTCATTGAACGCATACTGAATATACCTCCATTGCCCCTTTGTATCAGGCAGCGTAACGGTATCGCCAAACACCTCCATGGTTGCTATGCCAGTAGTCCGAATCTTAAAAGCAATGGTTCGTTCGCCGCTGCTTGCACCCACATAAGCAATTTTACTGCCCTCATCTGTTGCGGTAATCTCAACGTAAGTAGTGTCTCCTTCTTGTTTTGTGGTGGAGTGACTATCAAGCTTCGTATACCGGTCTTCTAGTTCTCTCAAATCTGGATTCGTTATCCCCTTCGGCAGATTGAGCGTACCCTCGCCCTCTGCTTCTTTAGGGATGTACAGCCAATAATCCCCGCCTCCATCCGGAGACTCCCAATAGAAAGGCAATCGCTTAGTAAACATCTCGCTAAAGTAAGGAGCTTCAACCTCCATATTTATTCCAGCTGAATATTTATAATAATAATAAAGGTCATAGACATTACCGCCAATTCTCCCCCTGTAACCGCCAGCCAAGTGTTTATAGATAATCGTTGGATTTCCATTTACATCTGTATGTGCCGCCACTGGAATCCATGGTGTATCATAGCCAATCATATACTGCGCAAAGTAGTCGGCAGCTTTTAAAATCCGTTGATCTAGAAACTCATACGGACCCACCGCATTTGGCGTATTAGAAACAGTCCCCTCTACCGGATCTACCTTTGTTTCCTGAGCCAATAATAAACGTGATAAAATCTCTACATTCGTTATATCCCCAGCGCCATGCGCCTGATCTCTGCCCATTTCAACATGCTGAACTACGGGAGGATTAACTTTTTCCCCTGTTACAATATTTGTATCAACCCATCTGAATAATGCTTTTATCGCGCCATTTTGCCCCTGATCGACAGCGGTTTTATTGACGGTAAACCATTCAACTCCCTCATTGTACCTATCTTTATTTCCTGTAAAAATATAACCTGACATAGCTCCAAGCAGCGGATAAAGATGCTGGTTCATAAAACGATCATTGGTGTGTTGGAACGTTTCAATAACCGGATTAATAAGATTATTCGTAAAATCAGCGACATCTTGTTCCGTCCATTTCAGCTCTTCAGTTGGAGTACTTGTGTACCTTAAGATTTCCGCCGCAGTAACCATTCGATTAAGCGGAATCCCTGTATGAATATGTGCATCATTAAAATACACGTATTTCTCAGGGTCCATCTGTGACCAAATCCGGATAATATGCATGGCATTAGCTCTGTAAACCTCATCACCCGATATTACATACAATAGAGCTTGTGTGTAAGCCTTCAACCCATCTGCTATAAATCTTGAATTAAAGCCTTGGCTATTAAAAGCATCGCTCGCTGGTTTCAACGGATCCGCACCACTCTGATTGTTGGAAGTGACCGTTCTTGAAGCTGCCGGAGAGAGAAGCATCTGATTATAATAAGTGATCCAAGGTTCTTTTTGCGCCCGTACCTGTGTCCTAATATTCTCAAGAATATCCTTAGTCAGGCCAACACCCGGATGTTTGAATCCGCTTTCATCTATAACCTCATTAATGGCAGGTTGGTAATCCGTAATTATCGACAGCTCTGTCGATTCTACTGCGGCTCCTTCTGCTGATAAAGGCACTAGCGTTACCAACAAACTTAAGGAAACTGTGATCCTAAAAATACGTTTAAGCGATTTTCCAAAGAGTAGCCCTCTAAGTGAATTCATTGTTCTCCTCCATTCATTTACATCCTCTGATTTAATGCAAATAAATACCGCTGACAAATTCATTCACTACAAAATGTTTGTTATTCAGGTCGACAATAACCTCTCCATTAATCTGGAGATTATAAAAATAAATGTCCTTCACACCTCTTTCCTCGTCATAGCCGAATATACGGGAAGGATGGGTATTCTTCCCATTGTAGTGGATATCGCTAAATTCAATATTTTCGATACAGCGTCCTGGCACCGGATTATAGGTTTTATTCCACACCACGCGGACATCAAACAGCTGACCTAGTTCGAAATCCTCCACCCGGATATTTTTGAAAGTAACCTTACGAATGGTATTGTTGTCCCCTGCACAAATTGCCATAACGCCCCAATAATTTTCCTGCGGCTCGTGATGTTCAAGCACATCGATATTTTCGAACCAAATATTTTCTATAAAATCGCCATTATGTTGGTGATCACCATGAATACCGACATGTATGGCATGAGCGACGTCCGCCCAGAGTATGGAATCTTTAACCGTGATATGGCGTGTGTCTCCATAATACTCTCCACGACTGCCGTAAATGGCAATGCAATCATCAGAAGTTCTCAAGAACACATCTTTAATATCCACATTTGAGCTAGCCATCATATCAATTCCATCACACCAGCCGCGTGTACTAAAAGCTTTGAAGTTATGAATGCGAATATGCTTAGACGCTCCGATACATATACTGTAATGCGGAGGATCAAGCGTGATGATCCCTTCGATCTCAATCTGTTCAGAATGCTGGATTTGAACGCCTCTTAAATAAGTCGTTTTCTCCATATCCGCCAAGTACAGAACACCTCTGCCACGAACAACAACATTCTCAGCATGGTCAATCATTATGGATCCGCAAAGGATCGCGCCTCCGGCAATATAAACGGTGGTCCCAGAAGGGATATGCAGCATTGGATTCTCGAATTGATGATAGCCGGGCATAAAATATATCGTCTGACGCTCCCCGTTAGCCCTTTCTGACAAACGCTGAACTTGTTCTGCGATAGCCGCAAATTGATGTATTCCTGGTTGGACAAGCACTACATTATCATCGTCATGTCTAGGAGGGGCTGTCTCCAAGGGGTTGGCAAAAAGATGCAAGTTACTAAAACGTTCTCCATTGATTTCAATGGAAAGCTTACACGGGTGCTCCAATGTGAACAAAAGGGTATTCTCTTCGATTTGAAAGGAGATTTGGGATGCCAAAGGGCGAATAACCGCTTGTTCAATCTGTTGTTTTTTACAATGAACAGAGACCTCCACCGTGCCATCCATATCAAAATAAACCATCGATGTCGACCGAACCTGATGCATATCCACCTTTGCTTCAAAAACAAACAGAGATTGCCATACCCCACCAGGCTCTCTTACGCTTACTGTAAAATCGTCTTTCCCCAGGGCTTCATTCGGCTGCTCATAAATAATTAATTCGCTCATTTCTACCTCCGTTATCTTAGAATCAACTCTCTTAAGGGTTTAATAAATAGGCTGGAGCAAGCTTTTGCTCCAGCCTATCATCCAGTACTAATCAGCGGGCAACCGCTCTATTTACGATCCGCCAACACTTTATTTACTTCATCCGTTACTTCCTGACCTCCGGCTTTTAGCCAGCTATCCTTGAAATTTTCAAAATCTTTACCCGTGTTCGCTTCTCCTGTAATCGCCTTGATAACAAACGTATCTTGTAACGTCTTCAGATTGCCCCAATACTTGGGTTTGCTTGTCAATACCGCTGGGCCTAGTACATCAAGCAATGGTGTAACACCTGGAGTGATCTTGTCTCTCAAATATAGCAATTCTTGTTTTACCGTATGTTTTTCCATTGAAGTGTCTGTGGAGCTAAGTGGATTATAGAAATTGCCCGCTCCCATCTTCGGAGCACTAACCTCTTCATCCGCTTTTGGAATGGCAAGGTCCCCTTCCATATCATAGCTCACCCCCAATTGACCGAAACCTGTCAGCAGAAAACCTTCGGAATCCGTAGACACATATTCAAGAATTTCCATAATTTTATGGCGTTTTTTCTCATCCTTTTCGAGTTGAACACCGAACAATACTGGCGCCTGTCTTGCACCATACGCGAATGAATAAGCAACGCCATCTGGAGCTGTAAACGGCTTGCCAGGCACGAATATTTGACCTTTCTCTAGACCAGGTTTTGCGACAAACCCAGATTCTTTATAAAAATTGCCCCACTTCCCGTTATCCACCATACCCACTTTTTGATCAGCAAATTTAATATTGATTTCGTTATTATCACTAGTTATGAATTCAGGATCAATCAGACCCGCTTTGTACCATTTGCTCAATAACGCCAATGCTGATCGTGTCTCTTCTGTAACGCCTCCATAAACTACGTTCCCGGAAGCATCCTTCTTGAATTGATAAGGGGAAACAGCATAGGCTGAGAACACACTTGTGAACAATTGTTCTGGAAGCTTGCCGCGGCCGATTAAGCCGTAAGTATCTTTCTTCCCATTTTTGTCCGGATCTTCATTAACAAATTTGGTGAGTACATCTTCAAGCTCTTCCAATGTCTTGGGTGGTTCTGAGTAGCCAATATTTTTCAGCCAGGCTTCATTATAGCCCGGAATAAATCCATCAAGACCACCTGGCCAAATTTTCGGGATCCCCCAGTTTTTTTCGTTGTATAAGCCTACGCCCCATGCCCCGGAATCAACGGAATCCAATGCTGCTGCATATTTCGGCATCAGGGATTCAATTTCAGCCTTATCAATTGTCGCAATGATCCCTTGATCTGCCCATTGCACCATATCCGTTTCGTTTGCATCGACCGGGAAGATATCAGGAATATCTCCAGAAGCTAGAAGCACCGAAAATTGTTCTTTCCAAGTTCCACGTTCCAATTTAATATTTTTGATTTTTACATTAAATTTCTTCTCTAGCTCGGTTTGCACATAGTTACCGTCTTCTTCTGGCGTATTAAAGTTGTTCGCCCAAATAATTTCAATCGGAGCTTCAGCTGCTGATGTCCCCCCTTGACCTTGATTCGTCGGCTTAGCTTCGTTAGTGCTATTATTCGCCGCATTCCCGCCACAACCACTCATGACAAGTGAAGCCGATAGGGCTATCGCAGCAATTTCCAACCATTTCTTGGATGTATGCCTCATATTCTTTTATTTCCTCCCTTTTCTTGTTCATCTATATATTTAGACAGCTCGCGGATATAGCGGACTGTTTAAACCATTCTGAGTCTTCTAACCCTTAAGTGATCCAACCATAATTCCTTTGACGAAGAAACGTTGCAGGAATGGATAGATCATTAATATAGGCAGCGCTGTAAACATAATAATAGCTGCTTTGACCATTTCAGGAGCCTGCTCATTAGTAGGAAGTGGTAACATCGGATCTCCTTCGGCTGAAATAACAAGCCGTCTTAAGAAGAGCTGCAGTACAATCTTTGATTGATCCTGCATATATAACATTGCATCAAACCAAGCGTTCCAGTGCCCTACTGCAGTCCATAGGGCTAATGTTGCTAGAACAGGCTTCGACAGCGGAATAACAATCGTAAATAAGATCCGCATATCATTAGCCCCATCTATTTTAGCTGAATCCTCCAGTTCCTCCGGTATACCCATAAAGAAATTTCGCAGGAGCAGAAGATTAAACGTGCTGAGCAGGCCGGGGACAATATAAACCCATAACGAATTTATAAGTCCCAGACTTTTGATTAGCAGATAGGTAGGGATAAGCCCGCCGCCAAAAAACATCGTTACAACAATGAACATTGTATAAAATCCCCGGTGCGGCAAATATTTGCGAGACAGC
Organism: Paenibacillus sp. FSL H3-0329; assembly: GCF_037963285.1. Classification (NCBI taxonomy): domain Bacteria; kingdom Bacillati; phylum Bacillota; class Bacilli; order Caryophanales; family Paenibacillaceae; genus Paenibacillus; species Paenibacillus sp. FSL H3-0329. The sequence goes on from NZ_CP150150.1 coordinate 4,020,085, forward strand.
GGATATGCTCCCAGTGACAGAAACACCAGTGTCAGAGCCGTTCCTACAACTGTGCGAAAAACCGTATTTCCCATCGTTTGCCAGACCGTATCAGTTGTCAGTACACGCTTCCAAGCAAAGAAGGAAACTTCTTTAGGATAGAAATGAATTCCCGGCCGAAGGGCTTCCGCAGGTGTGCTAAATGATATAGAGAGCACATGCAAGAAGGGATAAATCATCGTAATACAAAGAATGATTACAAATAGGATTAGAAAGACTTGGAATACTTTTTCACCAGTGGATAGCTTCAATTGTAGTTACTCCTTCCTTACATTCATTCATTAATAAAGACCTTCCTGCCCCATTTTTTTCGTTATGAAGTTTGCAAATAACACCAGGATAAGACCCACCACATTTTTAAATAATCCAACAGCCGTCGTTAGACTGAACTGAAAGTTTTGCAGACCTATCCGGTACACATAAGTATCTAACGTATCCGCCACCCCATATACAGCTGGTGAATAAAGTGTTAAGACTTGATCGAAGCCAGCATCCAGCACACTCCCTACCCGAAGAATAAGCAGAATAGCAATCACCGGCAGGATCGAAGGAATGGTGATAAATAACGTTTGTTTCCAGCGATTGGCTCCGTCCAGAACTGCAGCTTCGTACATTTGGGAATCAATGCTTGCTAATGCAGCTAAGTATATAATCGTTCCCCAGCCGATTTCCTTCCATATTCCTGACATAACGAGCGTAAAGCGGAAATATTTCTCGCTGCCTAAAAAGTAAATGGGATCAAAGCCGAGCCACTGAATAATATAATTGACCACACCCGAATTCGGAGATAACAGAGTGATCAATATCCCCCCAATAACGATCCAGGATAAAAAATGGGGTAAATAGGAAATCGTCTGTGCAACCTTCTTGAAGAAGGAAAACCTAAGTTCGTTAAATAACAGCGCCAATATAATCGGTGCAGGAAAACCAAAGATGATATGGTAAAAACTGATAATAAGCGTGTTCTTAATAATTTTCCAAAAGTCGGGTGAAGCTGTGAACAAATATTCGAAATGCTTAAAGCCGACCCAAGGACTTCCCCAAATTCCATCACGAATAAAATAATCTTTAAAAGCCAGTTGAATGCCATACATCGGGCCATAAGCAAATACGGTATACCAGATGATCACGGGAGCTAGTAATAAGAATAAATATTTGTTTTTTTTGTATTGGCGCCAAGTATGTGTCCACCTCGAGACTTTCGGCTTAAGATTCTCTCCCTGTTTTTGAATGCCAGCAGTGCTTGCCGGGTTCATAGTTGTTTTCTCCTTCCGAATACGATTTTGCGTTAAGACTGTGTCTGAACACCCCTTACGTTAGGGTATTGTAAGCGCTTTTTCTATTGTAAATTCATTAAAATCAGTAAATTATCTTCGTATTGGGGCTATAATTTTTCAAACAAAAGAAAAGACAATCGCGAGACGATTGCCTTTTCCACATGGATTAGAGAATTATGCACTTGAATGGCTCGAATGGTTTGCATTGCCTGCATTCCTATACTGGACCGGTGTAACTCCGTAACGTGTTTTGAATTTGTTGTGAAAATATTGCGGGTTACGATAACCCACCTGAGCAGAAATCTCAGCCACGGACAGCTGCTTTTTTTCTCTTAATAAATCAGCCGCCTTCTCCAACCGCACTCGGGTTACATATTCAGTGAATGATTCATTCATAACGGTTCCGAACAAGGTAGAAATATACGATGGCGCCAACGAAGCAACCTCAGATAATTTATTTAGCGATAAATCCTCTTGAATATTATCATCGATAAAGATTTTTAATTTATGAATGATCTCCGTATGTGCGTGATTACCTGACTCTTGAATATAAGCTGTAATTTGTGCTGATAAATCACGAATGGAATCAAGTGTTTCGGCCAACGTTTCCTTTTTGAACTCATCGAACAGACTGGAAGGCGAAACGATTTGTTGCAGATCAAGCTCAATAATGGTCTGATACAGAACCGTAACCAACTGAAGCAAGCCTAACTCAACCGTCTCCAATTGGACATCACCTTTCTCCAGGACCCTCTGGAAATCGTCCATAAACCTATTCATCGTAACGTCATTGCCTGCCTTTAATGCATTTTTATAAAGATCAAAAGAGAATAAGTGTGGCGTAACATCGTTGAGCGGGATATGTGAATACCGCACAATAGCTTCCGAACCATAGATAAACCGATAACGATAGGCATGTAAGGCATTTTGATACGAAAAGGGGATTTCTTCAGGTGCCTGAACCTTCGATCCAAGCGCTGCTCCAAAGTGTAGTTGCTCGGGCAATCCATTTTTTATAAGCTCCAGCTCCTTCAATAATAAAAGCTCCAGCTCTTCGGGATCCTTATTCAACTCACTGAAATAGATAAGCGCCGCTTCCTGGGTATTCAAGCTGACGAATTTATAAAAGCTATAGGCAGCATGCTGTTCATAAAAAGCCCTGAATTCCTCGCAATCTCCCTTGGTTATACGAATATAGCTAGTCATGTAATAACATTGCAAAGGTAAATAATCGTAGTAATCCGAGCCAGCACCTGCACCTAATACCAGATTTTTTAGTTCATTCACTTTAGCTTTAGATTCTAAGGTTTCGATTTTTTGACCTAGCTTTGAGATTGTACTACCAATAATAGCAAACTCATTTTGCGAATAGTTTACGGTGCCTGGATGATAAAAGCTGCGAACATTGTTTACAAGCTTCTTCATAGGAACATATACACGTTTGGAGATCAAATAAGCGAATAGAAGCCCAATTAACAATACCAGGATACAGCTGACAAATATTTGACTCTTCAGCTGCTTTGATGAGGATACAAATGAATTCATAGGCCGTATTAATACGTATTTCCATTGATTATTCGAGGTTTGGTCATTTTTAAAAGACAGCACATATTTGTCGCGTTTATTATAATGAATTTCCTTATTATTCCCCGCTGACTCCATCCATTGCTTAGCAGTCTTAAGCCCCTCTTCGACGTTCGAGCCCGTATGGATAATAGGGCTGCCCTTTTCATCAAAAGCATATAGCTTTTCCATCGGCGAGCTCATCGTGCTGGAGATCATTTTATTGATGTATTCTAAGCTAACGTCAATATACATGGTTCCGGTTGATGTTTTTGATAAAGCACCGTAGGGAAGGGCGATTGCGTAAGTCAACACCTCTTCTTCATCCGATAACGTTCTATAAGTCCAGCGGTTTAAGGCTGGTGTAACTGATGTTTTTAAGAAGGAAGCATCTGGAGAATTGTCCAGCTTCGAATAAAACTGGCTGTTATCGATGATATAATTACCTTTCTCGAAGTATGTGGATATTTTGTAAACGCCTTCATTAGTAAGCTTGAAAATTTCGAGATCCTTGCGAAAAGCTAATATTCTGCTCGTATTACCTTCCCATTCACTGTCCAGTAAATAATTCAGCATAGATTGATTCTCTAACGACAAGGTAGACACTGCTCGGTTGCGGATACTGTTTTCGTATTTTTGCAGCAGTGTATTTTCCACAAAATCACTTGAAGTCATCAGTCGTTGCTTGCTGTCTCTGGCAATCTCATCCACCATTAAGCGATTAGCCTGAACATACAGATAACTGCCCACAAGTCCGATTAAAACAACGGCTAATAATGTGAATGAAAAAATCAGATGGGTAAACAATGTGCCTCCATTTCTTAGTCTGCCGCCGATCTTCATCACAAGCCCCCCTTTAGTTCATAACCCTATCTCTGTAACTTTCTAAATTGAAAGCATTTATAATTAAAGATACTAAAATGCACCAACTTTAGCCATTATAAAATCTTCTGTTTAAAGATAACGCATCTTTATAAAACCGAAAAAAACAGGCTTCCCCGAAATTAATCGCTGGAAACCTGTTTATTAACCTATACGAGATAAAAGTAACTTCAATGCCCCCGCTCCCTTTTTAAATATTCCTTCACCCATGCAATCCATTCTAACCTGTGCGTATACACAAGGATTACAAAGCTCCCAAGCCATACCCATAGGATAGGAGCAGACCACTTACTGATGCACAAATAGACAAAAAGGAGCAGCATTCCGCTAACCACTTGCACACCATCCGAGACAGGTGAATTTCCTCTGCTTTTGTACCCGCTGCCGAGCACTTTCAACACTGCCAGGATGACCGCTAACGCTAAAGAGGCTTTGAATCCTGTCAATGCACTCCATACCCCAAAGGTTACGGCAATCGCCTTCCCTCCTTTTCCTTTAAGAAATGGAGAGAAGGCATGACCGGCAATAGGAGCTAAGGCAAGCGGAATAATGAAATAACCCTGACTATAATGGCTTCCCATTACCCATAAAAGAGGCAGATATCCTTTTAAAAAATCCAACAACACCCCAAAAATTCCGAATTTATACCCAGATGACTTCCAGAGATTCAAAGCCCCCGGATTACCGTCGCCTATGACCTTTAAATTCTTTTTACGCGCCAGCCCAAGCCAATAGGAAAACATAAGAGATCCCGACAAAAATAAACCCGCAACCCACAATATGATCATTAGTCCCTATGGCCTCCCACCTGGATATGCCTTCCTTTCCAGCTTACATGCCTCAGAAAAACGACCTGATATATCGAATAAAGCATAATCAAGATAAAGAAAAGAGTAGCAACCACGTGAAATACTGGAATGACGATGCCAAAAACCCCTACATATTTAATAAAATAAAAGAGCTGGAACATATAAAGGAGATAACCAAAAAGTAACGGCAATCCCCAAGAAGTATTCGCAAAAATAAACACAGTTTCTGAGATGATGAGCCCGACCACCCAAAGTGCAATTGGAATAATCGTCCGCGGGCTTAACGTTGAGGTGCTTAAGACAGCCCCTTTACTGAAGCCTTCAATTTCACTTTTTATCCCCTTCGGATACATACGAAAAGATACTAAGCCATAACCGATAAAATTTCTAATGGGAACACCTGCCGCGATAAACTTCTCTCCTAAAGACAAATCATCCAGCACTTCAGATCTAATGCTTTGATGGCCATTAACCTTTTCATAATCCTGCCTTAAAGCTAGAATACACGAACCGTATAATCCTTTTTTGGCGTTATTCTTTTCAAAAACGGAGGTGAATGTGAAGATCCCCAGCATATTCATAATTAAGGCAAGTTTCTCAAACAGCTTTTCTGTATGATGAAAAGGAACTACCGAAATGACACCTTTCGATAGCTCCCTTGCTTTTAATAATGAGGCCAGAGCGTTAGGCTTTAACCGGATATCTGCATCCAGAAAAGCAAAAATATCGCCCGAGGCTTGCAAATATCCATTCCATACTGCCCAGCTCTTGCCCGTCCATCCCTCAGGGAGACTGCTATTTGCAATAACCTTAACTCCACAGCTTTCGGCAATTTCCTTGGTCCGATCCTCCGAGAAGTCATCCACAACAATAATTTCATAGGGGGTAATGGTTTGGAGCTGGAGTGAGTCGAGCAGAAGACGCAAATTATATTCTTCATTCCTTGCGGGGATGATGATGGACAATTTCTCCGGTCCTTGAAAATATTCTTGATCAGCGGCCAATATATTCTTTCTAAACAATATAAAACCGGAGAGACATCCAACACCTATAATAATTAACAACCACATGTACAGCTCCCCCCTCCTATAGCTATATATATGAAGGGTTAGTCCGTAATATATTCAATTCAAATTTAACCGACATTTACTTTTGCTGAGTAATGATTAAGCTTTTCTGTACACAAGAGCATAACGATGGCAAAAAAAACGATCATCGCAGGAAAAATACCCAGCGTGAATTTCGAAGCTAATAAGCCGATAAAAGGCGGCATCAGCGTGGTGCCGGTATAAGCTGTTGCCATCTGAAAGCCCATAATTGACTGAGCATGTCTCTTCCCGAATCGTTCAGGGGTTTCATGTAGCATACACGGAAAAATGGGGGCTAACCCTAAACCTATAATCATAAATCCTACAAGTGAAACTATAGTTGGAAGCGGCAATACTAACAGCACCGTACCGATTAAAGCAATGAGTTGACCATATCGAATAAGCTGTTTATTACTCATTTTAAAAGTAATGAAACCCGTCACCATTCTACCAAAAGTAATCCCTAGATAAAAAAACGATACCCATGTCGCTGCAGTTGATGCAGGAATATCTTTAATGTTTACAAGAAAGCTGCTCCCCCATAACCCCATACTCGTTTCTATGGCAGAATAAAATAAAAAGGTTAACATCGCTAGCTTCACCCCTCTTAATTTCCAAGGTTTTGTGTTCTCTCCGGCATGCTCTAGCTCCGGATGATTGAACTCGGGATCACTTTCAGCATTCGGGTGGTTATTACTCCCAGCCACTCTATCCCATAAAGGCAGTGTAACGAATAGAATAATGACTAAGCTCAATTGTATGTAAGCAACCGTAAGATAACCTTGCCGCCATAGACCTTCACCAGAGATAAAAGAGCCCATAATAATAGGACCCAGCGTGGCGCCCACTCCCCAGAAACAATGTAACCAACTCATATGATGGGCTTTATAGTGCGTAGCAACATAACTATTTAATCCGGCATCTACAGATCCCGCACCTAAACCGAGTGGAATCGCAGCAACAATTAACCACACTAACGAAGGTGACCATGCAAAACCAAGCAACGCTACAGCAGTCATGATGCAGCTAACAAGAGTCACTTTCCCCGTACCAAAACGTTTAAGGATAATGCCACTCATCAAACTGGACACTATTGTGCCTACTGCAATGACCATCGAAAGAATTCCAGCCGTACCTAATGAAGCATTTAAGTCCATTCTCATCACTGGCCAAGCGGATCCAAGCAATGAATCTGGCAAGCCTAAACTAATAAAGGCTAAATAAATAATAATAAGAAAAAAAGTTGCCATAGTTATCTCCTTAATTGTTCTCATCTATTTGTTGTGAAACTAATAATCCTAATCCAAGACTTTGTAATCCATTCAGATAATCACGCTTCAAGTTACTCACCGCTAACGCAGGAAGATGCTCCTTCGGAACGTATGTGCCACTTCGCTCAGCGATTTGATTAAGCATAGCTGGAGCTAATTCATCCTCACAAAAAATAATATAATGCGGATTCAAAATAGAAGTCATAGTAGCCACTAATCGACTAATCGCATCCACGCTTTGATTCGATTGCATATTTGATCCACCAGGATCTCCAGTTAATGCCTCTATGAAATTTCTATTGTCATACTGGGGCAAGAATTGAACTTCCCCTGAAAAAAACGTCTTTCCTCGCACAATTTCACCATTGACCGCGATCCCAGCTCCCGGACCATTTTTCCCTAAATACAGATACATTAGAGAAGTATTCTCTTTCAAATTTCGTTGCGTCATATAGCCGATTACAGCCGCATTCATATCATTTTCCACGATTGTCGGAATGGATAGTTGATCTTCTATGTGTTTTCTCAAATCTAAATTCTGATATTTCTCATAACCCGGAATCAGAAAAATCTGCCCATGATTCACCGCACCTGGAACTCCAATAGCCACAGAATGGATTTTAGGATTGGCCTTTTTTTCATCTTCAATAAGCGTGACCAGTTTACTAACATCTTCCTCAAGAATACTGGGCAAACTCCCTTCTTTGATTACCTCACCAATGCAATTATAGATGGTATAATTCGTTTCATTTTTTTCCAAAAAAATAGCCATACCTAACCGATAATTCGGATTGTAGGCATATCTTATTGCCCTTCTTCCACCACTTGACTCATCCAGACCGCTGATCGTTATTTCCCCTGCCTCTTCCATCTGCATTAGAAATTTACTTATCGTCGGGAAACTATATTGTAATTTATGGCTTAACTCTGCCTTCGTTGCTTTTCCTAGTTCTAATAATGCTGTTCGAATATTTCGGATAATTTCAGATTTCATTTGCAGTGAAGGAAGTCGTTTCTCACTCGCCATGGCTCTCCCACCTATAGTCATACTGACTTATTAAACGCATTTAATAAGTCAGTATGACTATAGCAGCAATTAGATCTATCGACAAGTTAATTCTTGAATGAAGATCCTTCAGTAGGGGGTAGATTGAATCAAGGAGGGCGCGTCGACACAGCAAAAAAGAGGGGTAGCCCCCTCTTAGTATTTTTGCATATTCCGTTTCTACTTATTGAAACTATCTACTCTTATTTCTCATCTAACCACAAAATCGCTGTAACGCCACGCGGATAATATTTACTGCCCGTGATCTCACCGGAAATAATCTGATCGCTCCAGCTCCAAATCGACAACTCCGGATGGGTAAGCCAAGCTACGTGAGCACGATCCGCTGCCGCTCCCCGTTCCTCCCATTCCAATCCCAGAATGCTGCGGGCGATGAACTGGGAGAGATAGATTTTGCTGAGCCAGCTATTGTTGCTAGTTGAGGAGATTTTCCAACCTCCGTCTTCGAATAAGCATACTCCCGGCTGTAACACCGCATGCAGATGCTTGTCGAGTGCGCCAATATAGGCGGCGAACCGTCCATTACGATCAAGAGCTTCTTTGCAGCCTGTAAAGTAAGGGAACACAAGACCTTCGATAGCTGGAATGATCTTGGAGTCATTGCCTTCTCCAATGACAGCCGGAATATACCCGTCTGCTGTAACACTTGCCACCATTGTTGTGGCGCATTTTTCAGCCTGATCACCTGCTGTTTTGGACTGTTCCGCACGCCCAAGCTCTGCAAATATTTTCTCCATAGCCAAGTAAGCAGCCCAGCATTTTCCTGCCAGATAAATATTGTTACGAGCCTGACCTAAAGACACATCCAGACTGTCATACGTAGTAATTTCTGCTCCGCCCATCGTACGTGAGCTATCAAGCCCCATGACACCATTTCTTTGTTCAGGATCTGGATGATCGCGATTTACCATGCTATTCAGGCATTTCTCCATAATACTGAGATTACGTTCCATCCAGCCCCGGTCGCCTGTATGCTCTACATAAGTTGCTGCACTCAGCACCCAGTTAACCAATTGTTCATGTGTCATATGTGAGAAACAACCATCAATGCCATAGACCTCATAAGCAGAATATCCCGGACGTGAAACTACGTTGGCTACACCCATATCATGTGTGAAGCTAATTCCACCTGGATACTCTGTATCCTCACCCGGGAAACGCACCGTATCTTCGTAGCTGAATCTTTCCACGAACATATCCAGTTCATTACGTACAGTCCAAGGATTCAAACGCAGCTCATAAAATAACTGATCGACGGTAAGATCGAAGGTATTCATCATCCGGTATTCGCCTTCGTTGACGATCCAAAATGGCTTATTCTTGTAGTCCAGCAATTGCGTGGAGCCATAATAACTACGAATCGCATGCGCTAACATAAAGGTTTGATCTGCGGATAGGTCATCATGAGTAAATCTATCGTTAGCTTGCTCCGCTTCTTGCTTAAGGATATCAAATCTAGCTAATGCATATGCAGCCACTGCCTCTATATTGTTGAAAAAATGATTATAATAATAGGAAGCATCAATTCCTGAGGTGACATAACCTGAACGGTGAAAACAGATAGCAAAGCGGTAAGTTTCTTTTACTCTGGCTGGAACATCCATGATCAAAGCACCGACTCGTCCCAGCCCAAAGGTCCAATTCTCCTGCAGCTCCTCCGTTAGAATATCCTCCATTGTGAAGTGCAGTGCGGACTTTGCAGTTCCTTTTTCCGCAGCAATTGCAATAAATCTTCCTTGGCCAACGCCAGTAATCTCCGATGATACATCATCCAGTCTTCTCATTCCGCTATACACATCTGTTCCCTGAAAACCAAAGAATGCACGGCGCGAGGTTGCGGATGAGGTGTTGTCCACTTCGAGTTCAACCAGCACTGCAGGCAGCAGTACATCCTTCATTTCTTCTATAGAGGCAGTTTCTGGATCGGGTACAGAACGAACGGGGGACAGAATCCGGAAGGTCAAATCACCCGCACTCCAGCTGTCTGTGGCTACATGAAAATCTCTGGAAATCTCACGCTCTTGAAAAGGGAACAGAATATTCTCCTTGTCAGGATTAGGATCCGGATTCTCGATATCATAGCGTTTGCTCTCGTCCTCTCCTCCGATCTCATGAAATGGCAGTGTGTCATATCCCTTCCCATCAGCACGTTCTAATCCTATGAATATATTTTGTCTAGGTGGTTTTCCAATCTCCAGATCGAAACCTCCACTAGCTCCTTTGAATCCTAAAGTGAAACTCGCAAATGCACCGATCGGTGAATGATGGGCATTAAAAAATTGATTATGCGACATTAATAATAACACTCCTTCCAGCATGGTCCCGGATACTACCGGGCTATATCTCCATGTTATCGATCTTTCCGGAAGTGCAACAGGGTTAAAGCCTTCTATTATTTGGGCAAATCAAACATCAACAAAAACCTATGTTATAATGAAGCCAAACTTTACAGTAAAAGAGGATTGAAATGATCTCGAATGATCCCGCTTTTCATAATTCTATTGATGGCCAGATGGCTCCAGACATTCAAGCGGCTTTCCATATCTTCGCCGCGCATTGGAGAAAAGTAAATCCGGATTGGCAATATCCCGTACACACTCATCCCATGTTTGAGATTAACGTTGTACTGCAGGGTGAGCAACATATGACGGTCGGCAATAAATCTTTTATCCAGCAAAGCGGTGATATTTTATTCATTCGTCCCGGTGTAGAACATAGCAGCCTCGGTTCGAATGCTAGTCGTGACATGACTTATTACTGCCTGCATTTTGATATTGATGATCTGATTTTACGGCGAGCATTATTAACAGCAGACGCTGTTAGTCTAAGTGGGAATACCCCGGAGCTGCGAGCCATTCGTTCCGCTCTAGATGTGATCATTAATTCTTCCATTCTGTCAGAGTCAAAGGACACACACAGAAATCGTCTGATTACATTGCATGCTTCGCTGCAACTTCTAACCGCGCTCAGCGGCTGGGTACTTTCGGAAATGCCCCTTCTGACAGATACAGAGGCTACGGAAAATACCGTCGCTCTAGCTAACGCGATCGAAGGACTGCTGCAAGAATCTGTCTCCACCGCTGCAAGCACAGGCGAAAGAGGCGGCGGTATTGAGCACATTTCGGCAAAGCTTGGATACAGTACAACTCACTGCAATCGTGTTTTCCACCAAATTTATGGCATGTCGCCAAGACAATATTTATCCCGCTTGATCATTCGTCACGCCAAACTGCTGCTAATGGATAATAACCTATCTGTCGAATCGGTCGCCCACCGGCTGGGGTACCGGGATGTGTCCCATTTCAGCAAGCAATTCAAACGCTGGACAGGTCTCCCGCCAATGGGCTACCGCCGTTTAACCGCGAATCCAAATACGCTTTAGTGATTGTTTCGCTTACAAAAAAAGGGATGTACCCCGCAGCCCACTAAGTGGTTACAGGATATATCCCTTTTATGAATTAACCCTTCGTTGCACCAGACGCAATCCCCTTAACAAAATACTTCTGCAAGGCGATAAACACAATCAGCACAGGTACAACCGACATTGCTGTTCCTGCAAAAATCATATCCCAACGTGAGGAGAATTCTCCGATATAACGGTAAATTTCCACGACCATAGTTTTAGCCTGTCCTGAAGGCAATACCAGCATCGGCATCAGGAAATCATTCCAGATTCCAAGTCCGTTTAAGACCACCATACTGGCTGTGACGGGTCCTAGCAGCGGGAAAACAATTTTCCAGAATATCGCATAACGAGAACATCCGTCGATCTCCGCCGCTTCTTCAATTTCTCTAGGAATGCCTTTGACAAAGCTTGTATACAGCAGGCATCCAAAGCCCACCGCACCGGCTACATAAATTAGAATTGGACCGGCAAGGCTGCCGTATAACCCCAGCATTCTAAGCTCTTTAAACAGAGGAATCATATACGCCTGAAAAGGGATCATCATTCCTGCTAAAAAGTAAACGAACATGAACCGAGTCCATCTGGCATTTCTGCGTTCAATTGCGTAGCCCGCCATCGGAATAATCAAGACCTGTGCCGCAATAGAAACTGCTGTCAAAATCAGACTATTCAGAATAGCCCGTGGAAACTCTGTTTCGGTTAACAGATATTTAAAGCTGTCCAGATAAAGGGTTTTCGGAAAAGCGATTGCATCCTTCATAATCTCTGCATTACTCTTGAAGGCTGACATTAAATTAAAGAAAATAGGAAAGAAAAAGATAATAGCCACTAATAATGTAACAATGAAAAGTGCGATTTGCCCAACTCTTTTGCGTGTCTGCATCGTCATCTTAGAGCTGCACCTCCCGCTTCTGGAGAACCTTCACTTGGAAGACTGTAATGATGAGTATGATTAAGAACAAGACCATCGCCAGTGCAGTACCAAAACCTTGTCTTAATTCACCAAACCCGACTTTATAAATAATATAAGTTAATGTCTCCGTCTCAAAGCCCGGACCACCATCGGTCATGACGGCAATCTGATCAAAAATCTTCAAGGCGCTGATCATCGATAATACCATACATACAGTCATTGACCCCGCAAGCAGCGGAAAGGTAATATGCCGGAACTGTTGCCAGCCCCCTGCCCCATCAATACTGGCCGCCTCATTTAATTCCTGCGGAATGCCTTGCAATCCAGCGAGGTAAATGATCATATAATAACCCGCGCCTTTCCAAACGGTAGACAAAATAATCGACAGCATCGCATATTTAGGATTGCCCAACCAATCCACAATCCAGCTTCCGAGTCCAACAGACTCCAGGATCTGATTAAATACACCAAAGTTGTAATTCAGGATCATCGCCCAGACGAAACCCATTACGATCCCACTAAGCAACGTAGGGAAATAAAATACACTTCTGAATAAATTCCGGAACCAGCGTACCTTATCGACCATCATAGCCATTGCAATTGCTGCAATATTCTCTAGAACAACAAGTGAAATGGTCATGATCATCGTATTTTTCAGTGCGTTATGCACCCTTGGACTATTCCAAATTTCCACAAAGTTAGCGAAGCCGATATACCTTACGTTTTCGCTAATGCCATCCCATGAGGTGAAGCTTAAATAGACACTCCCAACCGTTGGGACGATAACGAACAAGGTGTACAAAATAAATGATGGTAATATGAACAGCAGAGCGTAGGACTGCCATTTTTTCTTTTTCTTTTTCTGCTGCACAGTGCCTATCAATGACTTGTCAGCATTTACTGCGGATGTAGCCATGGCTACTCTCCCTCCCTTAAAGACCGCGCTTGTTAAAAAGAGAACCTCTGCAGCAGCAGAGGTTGCTCGATCAGGCGCTGCTCTTACATCTGATTAGCTTTCACTTGGTTGTCATACTCTGTATCCGCATCTTTCATGTACTTCGCTACATCTCCATCTTTTACCACGAGATCCTGCAACAGCTTGTAGTACCAGTTACGGAACTGTGGAGGGATTAGATTGTCTCCCCACCAGTTATTGATCGCCAAGGATTTCACTACATTCGGGTCAGCAATAAGATCCAAAGCCACTTGCATTTGTTCACTTGTGTCATAGGTTACTTTCTCTTTTGTTGAAGGAATCGCATTTATGGTTGCTAAATAGTTCGAATACTGTTCTGGGGCGAAGAAGAAACGGATAAAGTCTTTGATGGCTTCTGTTTTGTCTGCATCCTTAGCGGCTTCAGCCGATAAAGACCAGCCTGCAGGTGACGGAAGACCTATGACATTGATTTTCCCTTCACGGTCAGGAAGAGCATAGAAGCCAAATTCAAAGTTCGGGTCCGCTTCAGCGATTTGTGTAAACATCCACGTACCGGAGTACAATTGTGCTGCTTTGCCAGAAACAAGAATCGAAGCGGTCTGATTGTCGCCCGTGCTGAGCCAACCTTTATCTACATAATTCTTGAACAATTCTTTGAAGTCCGTTATGCCTTGAACTACATTAGCATCTGTGAAGCTGACCGTTTTAGCGGTACGTTTGGAATTCCAATCTGCATCTTTCGAGTAGACCTCATCAATCAGGAATTTGTTAACCCAGAAACCCATATGGAAAATATCTTTTCCACCTACTACAATCGGAGTAATGCCCGATGTTTTCAATTTCTCTTGGATGGCGATGAATTCGTCATAGGTTTTTGGAAGCTCGGTGATCCCTGCATCCGCATATGCTTTTTTGCTGTAGATAATCCCTTGGGGAGCGTTCACTTGCAGCGGTGCGTTCCACACCTTACCATCCACTTGTGGTGGGGCTTCGAACAAATCTAGCAGATCGGAAGGCAGCTCTACAATCTTACCCGCATCGGCAAAAACTTCTGTATCACGCATTTCCACCAGGTCCGGGAATTCACCCACAGCATCCTTTGTTTTAAGCCAATCAAGATAGGCAGCGGATGAAGTTTCGCTCAAATCTTTAATAGTGACATTCGGATTAGCTGCTGTAAACTTTTTGACCGTATCTGAGATTGCTTTTTTGGTGGCCGGATCTCCGGAGGCGTAACCTATCGTAAAGCTAACCTCTTTTTTGGTCTCTTGCGGTGTATTTGAAGGCGTTTCGGATGCTGGCGTATCGGTTGCCTTACTCCCTGCATTATTATTATTTCCACCGCAAGCAGTCAAAACTGTTGTAGTGGCGAGTAACAATACGGATAGTTTCATCATTGTTTTTTTGTACATATCATAATAGCCTCCCCTTTTAGTGAACCGTGGAAACTGAAGCAAGATGTGCGCATCATCTCTCGAAAGCGTTTCCGTTGCTAATAGAATAGCATTCCTTATAAATAGTTAGAATGAACTTTTTTAAGCGGGATATGCGGTGAATTTAAGAATAAGTAAAAAAAGAACGGAAGACCGCAGTCTTCCGTTCATCGTCCATCCTTTACGCATTCACCGAATCTGAGATTTTATAAGGGTCCTCTACAATCGGAAGCAACAATAGAATCGATGTCCCAATATGCTCCCGGCTGCTGATGGATAATCCGTATTCTGCACCGTACACTGTACGAATTCGTTCATGTACATTTTTTAGTCCAACATTTTTGCTAGGCGAACTAGGCTCTTCCAAGGTTTCAGCCAACTGCTGTACCTTTTCCTTGCTCATACCGATTCCATCATCATAGATCGTAACCAACAACATTTCATCTTTCTTTTCGATCGTCAATCCAACTGTCCCTCTGCCTTGACTGCGCAAGCCATGCTGGATAGCATTTTCAACTATCGGCTGAAGTGACAATTTCAGAATGTACCAGTTCAGATCCACTTCGGGTGAGAGATCGACTACAAGCTCAAATTTATTCTCATACCGCACAGAGATAATATAGAAATAATCCCGTAGATGCTCCAGCTCCTGTCGTATGCTTACCCTATCCTCTCCATAGTCGATTACATATTTCAACTGGTTAGAGAGCGATAAAATCATATCTGCGACCTCATCATTATCTTTATCCACCGCATTCATTCGAATGACTTCCAGGGTGTTGTATAAATAATGCGGACGAATCTGGCTTTTCAGAGCATTTAACTCCGTTTGCTTCTGCTTGATCTGGGCAACGTAAGCTTCATCGATATAGGCTTGTAAACGCTCGACCATTCGGTTAAAACCATGGCTAAGTCTACCCATTTCATCATTGCTGTTCACGACCATCTGGGTATCCAAATTACCGGATTCTACGATAGCCATTTGCTTAATTAAGTTCCGAATCGGAGCAGCCAGCCGCCTAGAGAACCAGACGCCCATGATGATCATTGCAATCGCACAAATAAACATCGCTATAAACACCGTCGTACGGGCTGAAAAAAGCTGATCGAATAAATTCGCCCGATGAATTCTGGCAGTCACCGTGCCTTTAAGAAAAGGAATCTCTTCACTGAGAACAATCATCTCCTCGTCCTTTTTAGCCCGAAAAGATTCTCCATTCGCTGACCTTGTCTCATTCGTGAAATATACATTTCCGTCGCCATCCAGCAGAAATAATTCATCCTGTCCCCCCAGATTTAATTCTCTGAAGAACTGATTAAATAACGAAACATCCACGTCCATAAACAAGGTCCCTACTATCTTGGGATCTTTGGTAACACGCCCAGAAATATCAATTAAAGTACGGCCGATAGTGAACACACTGCGCTTTGAACCTGTGTAATATTCTTCGGAATGGGTAGGGAAAATTGCCACTTGTGAAGGATTTGGAGCCATTTTAGTTAACCACTCTTGATAAGGCAGCAGATCAAAGTTGACCCCTCTGTTTTCTTTTTCCTGATAGTAGAGCTTATCGTCTGACTCCCTATGAAAATAAACACTGGTGATGTAGGAATCACTGTAGAGAACTGTTTTTAGAAAGGTTTCAATAGGAATCGTATTGATCTGCTCCAGCTCATTTACATTATAGGTTTGATTCTGTGAATAACTCTCGATAAAACCTTCATATCGTCCCGTATACATCAGCTTAGAGACCTCATTGTACTGATTGAAGGCAGAATTCAGATTATAGCTCATATATAGTACCATTTGCTGCAAATTACTTGTTGTGTAACGCTCGACATATCCGGAAAAAGTCTGCACAGAAATGTAACTAAGTGCAAAAAGCGGAATTAAGCCGACTAATAAAAAGGAAGCGGAGAATTTAACAAATATACTTTTGGATCTTCGGCCCCAGATAAACATGAATGAAGGCATCCCCTTTGCTATCCATCTGACTATTGGCTTTTGAAGGATTGCTTATATTCTTGTGGCAGCTTGCCATATTTCTTCTTAAACATATCGCTAAAATGCCGGGCATTGTTGTAGCCTACACTATCGGCAATCTCATAAACCATCATATCGCTTTGCAGCAATAAACGAAGGGCATGATTCATCCTCACCTCAGTGACATAATTCTTAAAGTTCTGTCCGGTATGTTTTTTGAAAAAGCTGCTGAAATAATAGGAATTCATAAACATCATCCCTGCCATAGATTCCAGTGTAATATTTTCTGGATAATGCTCCTCAATATAAGCCTTCACCTGGGAAAGCTGCTTCAGTTCCTTATTGCCCATGCGACTGGCAATTTGCCCAGACATTTTGCTCAAAAGCACACGGAAATCTTCCTCCACCTCTTGAAAGGTAGAATAATTAGCCAATCGTTCAAGAATCGGATTTGTATCCTGAAGTGAGGGCCCTGCCTCCACACCAAATTGAATAAGCTCCTGTTCAAGCTGCAAAAATGTATTGTATACGGTAGAAACGGCTTGGTTTCTATTTCCGTCTGCCATCTGCCGGATCGTCTGAAATAATCGCAGGCACTCCTGCTCAATTTGTTCTTTATGTTGTGATTTCATGGCAATCCCAAGGGCGGACTGGATTTCATGCAGCGGAGTTTGAATCAATGATTCACTCTCATACCTGCTCTCTTTAACAGAAATCACACGATTAGGCCCTGTAAAATATTTATAATTTAGCGCTTTCAAAGCTTGACGATAAGATTCATCAGCATCATCCATACCGTCAACAGGATTGCCTACTCCAAGGGTCACCTTTAATTTCAGAAAACTTGTGATTTTGTCATGTAGATCTAAGGCAATTCCCGCTGGTTCCTCAGCATGCTCATGCTGGAGCAGGATACAAAAACGTTCCCCTTTACGGAACATATAACTATTATCGCTTTGCTCCACGGTTTCTTTAATAATGTTAGACAGTGCAAAATCAATCAGCTTACGTTCGCGTTCTTCCCATCTGGAAGGCTGCCCCGACGATTCGTCCGTCTCTACCAAACAAATACTGACGTAGCGACTTAGCGCAATAATCCCCATATCAAGCAAGGTGTCTGCTGTCCCCTTATTGCCGTCCGTCAGCTTGTCGAGCAATTCTTCGATCGTTAATCTGCGGTTTCTCTGTTCATAATGGTTCAGCTTCTCTTTGTTGCGCTCGCCTTCTGTTTCTTGACGAATAAGGGAAACGGCTTTGCTCACAACCTGTTCCAGCTGGTTTTTGTTCACGGGCTTCACCAAATAATCCAGCGCACCATATTGCAGTGCTTGACGGGCATACGTAAACTCTTGATAAGCGCTTATAAAAATAACCTTCACCGCTCTGCCAGCTTCATGAATCTCGCGGATGATATCAATCCCTGTATATCCTGGCATGCTTATATCACTAATAATCAGATCAGGATCACAATCCTCGATCTGTTGTTTCAGCTCTATTCCATCACTGGCCTCTCCAACAATGGTCAGTCCAAGCTTCTCCCATGAAATCAGTTTTTTTAGGCCTCGCAAAATCACCGGTTCATCATCTGCGAGCAGTACCCGGATACTCTTCATTATGCAGTCCTCCTACCTTCGAGAAATCATCCCACAGCTGTCCAATCATCTTAATCTTATGATAACAGACAAACAATCTTTGGTGCAGCTTCAAGCGGATGAACTTTCTTAAGAAGAAACCGCAGTTTCTTAAGATTAATTTATTTAAGCTTAAAAAGGTGGCGGGCGTAACTGCGGGGAATGTTTGGACTTCCGCCGTTACTGCTCACCTGTTATTTTTATCTAAAGTTCAATAAAACAAACTATCCTCTACTTTAATATTGTTGAAATAGAAACAAAAAATCAATATAATTTGTTAATGTAAGAGCGCTGGGAGGACAGGCCATGAATAAAGAAGAACAGGTCATGATGGGTTTCAGGGACGTATATAACAAGATGGTTTGGCTTAATAAGGATAAGATGGAAGACAGTCTTAAGGGTTATAAACCTTCTGAAGTACATTGCATCGAATACATTGAAAAAAATGCAGATTCCAACGTCACAAAACTTGCAGAGTCCTTTTATATGACTCGCGGTGCCATAAGTAAATTAACTAAGAAGCTCATCCAAAAGGGCCTCATCGAAAGCTACCAAAAATCGGATAACAAAAAAGAAATCTATTTTAGGCTTACTGAGCAAGGGAAAGTAATTTATAACGTCCATGAGGACTTGCACAAAGAGTTCCAAGAGCGGGATAAAGCCGTATTTGAGCAGGTAACTGAGGAGCAATTTGAAAGTATGCTTAGCTTCGTAGAAAAGTATAGTAGACATTTGGATGCAGAAATAAAGAAACAGGGTATAGATTTTAATCCGAATAAATTCGAATAATGAAAATGAAACTCCATGCAGCCGGGCTCTTATGAGTAAGGCTGCATTTTTATGTTCAATATTTTGTTGACACGGAAACAAAGCCGTGATAAAAATGGTGATGTACCAAATTTGTTTCCAAGGAATCAAAACATCAACTTTTGAGGAGAGAATTTAATGTTCAAATTCAGATCACATAATGAACAGAACACAGAACAATCCGTAGATAAACACGCTCTAATCTTCGGTTTGATCTCTGTGTTTCTGTGCGGAATAGGCTTCAGTATCATCATGCCCGTTGTCCCATTTTTAGTGCAGCCTTATATAAGTAATCCGGGAGAACAGGCTATAGTTGTCACGCTGCTAACCTCTGTTTATGCAGTCTGCGTATTTTTTGCAGCCCCTGCACTTGGAGCTTTGAGCGACAAATATGGGCGTCGTCCATTACTTTTGGTATGCCTTTTGGGTTCTGCAATTGGATACTTAGTTTTTGGGATAGGAGGAGCGTTATGGGTTCTCTTTGTTGGACGCATAATAGAAGGTATAACCGGCGGAAGCATAGGTACTATCTTCGCCTATTTTGCTGACATCATTCCTCCAGAACAGAGAACCAAATACTTTGGCTGGGTGAGTGCGGTTGTAGGTGTAGGCACCGTCATTGGTCCAACGCTAGGCGGATTACTTGCCAGGTTTGGTTATTCTGTACCTATGTATTTTGGAGCAATAATAACTTTATTAAATGTTGTTTACGGATTCTTTTTTATGCCTGAGAGCCTTGACAAGAACAATAGACTGAAAGAAATTACCTTGGTAAGACTGAATCCATTTACACAGCTTGCAAGCATATTGTCCATAAAAAACTTAAAAAGACTACTGGTCTCAGCATTCTTACTCTGGATACCCAACGGATCTTTACAGGCTGTTTTTTCACAATTCACAATGGATACTTTCAGCTGGAAGCCTGCACTAATCGGACTGATGTTTTCAATTATGGGCTTCCAAGACATCCTTTCACAGGGTTTCATCATGCCTAAGCTTTTGCTGAAATTTAGGGATAAACAGATCGCAATTCTTGGAATGGTTTCGGAGATTATAGGCTACAGTCTTATTGCACTATCTGCTTTGTTCTCATACTATCCGCTTTTTATCGCTGGAATGTTTATATTTGGTTTTGGGGATTCGATCTTTGGGCCTTCATTCAATGGGATGCTTTCCAAGTCTGTCGATTCTAGTGAACAAGGGAGGATTCAAGGAGGTAGCCAATCTATTCAGGCTTTAGCAAGAATGATTGGGCCTGTCATTGGAGGTCAAATATATGTATCACTTGGCCATGCTGCACCCGCTTTTATGGGGATGATCCTAATAGCTGCGGCAATATCCGTTTTGTATAAGGATACGCGTGTAAATATGTAATCTTGCAATCTCATGTTACAATACAACCTGAACTTATATTTTTAGAAGGCGGTTGATACTGTTGATTTACATCATCAAATTTGTATACAGCTTTGTGCTTCCTCCCGGCCTGTTTATCGTGCTTCTGCTAGGTTTAGTCATTTGGTTATGGAAAAAAAACCGCCGGCCAGCACTAGTTCTACTCGGGGTTACACTATTAATGTATTTCTCCATGACACCCTTAGTCAGCGATGCGCTGATCGGCAGTCTAGAACGGAAATATCCGCAGCCGGATACTTTGCAAGGAGATGTCATCGTCGTACTCGGCGGGGGCGCCAGCTCTGGCACACCGGATATAGATGGCGAGGGCAATTTATACGGATCAGCAGCAAATCGCCTGCTTACTGCTGTTCGCCTCCATCGGCAGACAGGTCTGCCAATCTTATTTTCTGGCGGACAAGTATTCTCCGACAGTGGTAATGAAGCGGATATCGCGCAAAGACAACTACTGGGTCTCGGCATACCCGAAGAGGATATCCTGATCGAGAATCAATCCCTCAACACGGAGCAAAACGCTGTAAATACCGCAGCCATCCTGCAACAAACCGGACTTAAAAAACCTATACTAGTTACTTCAGGTTTTCATATGTCCCGAGCGATGTTGCACTTTAAGAATGCGGGGCTAACAGCGCAAGCCTATCCTACGGATTATATCGCCAGCGCTGATATTGCACTGCAGCCCGCCAAGTTCAGTCCCTCCCCAGGAGCGATCTCCACAACAGGGTTAGCATTGAAGGAATATTTAGGCCAGCTTGCTGCTCGGCTATTTGATTAGTTCTGTAAACTTCGCATGCACAACCTCAGCGAGTAACTGTGGGGCTACGTCCATTTGCTGGCCAATCTTCCCAGCGCTGACAGCCATCGTGTCCAGCCCTTCTGCACTGCTGTCAATGAACGTGGGGTACAGCTTTTTCATTCCAACAGGTGAACAACCACCGCGGATATAGCCTGTCCATTTCTGCAGATCCTTCACTGGCAGCATCTCAATTTTTTTCTCTCCGGCGGCTTTGGCCGCCTTTTTGAGATCCAGCTCTTCGGCAACCGGGATAACAAATACATAAAGATTCGCACCGCTATGAGCGACCAACGTTTTAAAAACCGTCTCTGCCGCCTTTCCAATCTTCTCAGCCACAGCCGTGCCATGGATGAGTCCATCTTCATTGTCATAAGCGAACACTTTATAGCCGATTTTTTTGGCATCCAGCATTCGCATTGCGTTGGTTTTGGTTACTTGCATTGTTGACCTACCTTTCAATATCCTCTATTCCTTAACTTTATGATCAAAGAGGCCCCAAAGCTAATATAGCTTTCAGGACCTCCTGTTGCTGCCGTGCCCATTAATCTCTGGGATAATTAACCTGCATGATATCCATAAAAGGAACTTTTATGATTTCTTCATGGTTACTGAGGTGTACTTTCCCGGTTCGCGAATCCATTTCCACGATCATGCCGCGTACCTCTTCTTCTTTTCCCCATACGGTCAATAAAATCTCAGAACCTTCTTGCTTAGCTTCAACTAACTGATTACCTAACTCCTCAAGCACAAATTCATCTCTTGTGGGCCGCTTGGCCACCTTTGCTTTTGCCACACTAATCCTCCAATAAGCTATTACGGATATTAAGTATATTAAATACTAAGTATGAATGCTCTCATTTATTATACCATGTTTCAGATTAAGGCTCGAACCCCTTCTGGCTCAAGAATAGCTCCTCTTCGGAAAAAACTTGCTGAAGTCCTTCATATACTCTGCGATATGCTGCAGGATCATACCAATCTTCCAGTTGCAGCTCTTCATATAGGGAATAAATCCCTAATCTCCGTGTGCGTTTGCCGCCGCTGCCGTCGCCCATAAAATAGTCATCCACACAGACTCTATCCACCAAAGCCCTTAAGGTCGCTGGAAAAGCTGGACTGCTTGGCAGTACTGGCGCTATAGTAGCTTGAACAGGGATGCCAGCTTCACGTAGAAGCTGTAACGTCTTCAGTCTTGCCGCAATAGGTGGAGCGCTTGGTGTGAATTTTTGGCGAATATCTTCACGGTCTGTTTCTATAGTTATACTTACTCGAACCTTATCCTCTAAACGTATTAATAAATCTATATCTCTGCGAACCAGCGGACTACGGGTCTGCACGAATAAAAAATCGGGTGGGTCTTGTACCATAACCTCCAGTAAAGATCTCGTCACCTGTTCCTTGTGCTCTACCGGTTGATAGGGATCTGTGCTTGACGACATAAAAATAGAGACGGGACCTTTCGCCTTCGCTTTGTGCAGTTCTTTTTGTAAAATCACAGCCGCTTCTTGTTTAACATCTACCCACGTCCCCCACTCCTCTTTGCGGAACAGCGAGACAGGCATCTGGCGTACATAACAATAGGAACAGCCATAAGTGCAGCCCGTATATGGATTTAAGGAATGACTGTAGCCTGACAGATAACCTGTTCCTTTATTCAGCAAGGTTTTTGGGGAGGTGTAATTGGACTCTATTTTCATATATCTGCTGTATACTCTCCTCTCTCCAATTGAAGTAGCTTGGTCTTCATATCCAAACCACCCCGGTATCCTGTTAATGTCCCATTCTTACCAATAACCCGGTGGCAGGGCACCGTAATCAGAATCGGATTCGCACCAATGGCAGTCCCTACCGCGCGCACCGCAGCTGGTTTTTGAATATGTGTAGCAATATCCGAATAGGACCAGGTTTGCCCATATGGAATTTCACATAACGCCTTCCATACCGCAAGCTGAAAAGGAGTACCCTGATAATCAAAAGGAATGCCGAAGCTCTGCCGATTCCCTTGCAAATATTCGCTAAGCTCCTTCACATATGGCGCCATCTTCTCATCGTCCTGTACCAGTTCACTTCCCGGAAAACGACGTCTAACCCATTCACTTAATTCCTCAAAGGGTTGCTGCTGCGAACCCACATAACTTAACCCATTCTCTGTGGCTGCAATATAAAAACTCCAGTCCTTATCGGTTAATAATGTCCAGTATAGAATAGCATTTGTTTTATTCTCCATGATTCGGTCCCTCCAAAATAAAATCAGAAGCCAACGTTACTTTCTGTTTGTTAAGCTGACGAAACTGTGTGGGCGTATACCCCGTTTTTTTCTTATATAAAGTAATAAAATATGACGTATTGGGCAGACCCACGCGTAATGCAATCTCAGCAACTGCCTGCTCTGTAGTAAGCAAATAATCAGATGCCTTAGCGATTCTCTTTTGCTGTATATAATCCACAGGAGTGATTCCTGATACTTTCTTAAAGGTTCGATGTAAATGATAAGGACTGCCATGACATACCTCAGCTAACGTTTCAAGGGTGAGGGGGGCCATATAATTATGATCAATGTATTCCGTCATCACAGCTACCCATTCCTTATCAGGAAGACGCTCACCTGTCGGTTTACATCTTTTGCAAGGACGAAATCCGGCAGCCAGCGCTTGTTCAGCATTCTGAAAAACACACGCATTCTCCCGATTGGGTGCTTTGGATTTGCAGGAGGGTCGACAAAAAATCCCTGTAGTCTTCACCGCATAAAAAAATATGTCGTTATAAGCAACATCGTTTTGCAAAATAGCCTGCCATTGTTCCTCAGTCATTTGATCCTCATCTTCAATCCTGTTCATCGCCTTCACCTCTAATGCAATTATACCCCTGAGCAGGCTCATCTGTACTCAATTTGGAATGGAAAAGCAAGATAGTGAAATTCAAAAGAGTGAGATTGCTCGTAATTACACTTTGTTTAGCGAATACGCACTACCTTTGTCAACCGTGCAGGGAGCCGCTGCTGGACAACGAATATTACTCATAACATGACTACGTGAACTGGAGGAATCGAAATGGATATTCTAAAAACAAAAGATGCCGCAGAGCTGATGTCAGTTAGTATAACAACAATTAAACGTTGGGCTGCCATGTTCCCTGATTTTTTTCCAAAAGACCGATTTGGCCATTATGTGTTCTCAGAGCAGCAAATCGACCTGCTCAATCATATTAAAGACCGTATTAATCACGGAGAAGCCTTGGAATGTATACAACTCACGCTCACGAATGAGCAGCAAATCTCCACATCACAACAGGAAAATCCACTACAGCACACAGATGCTGAGCCTATGAAGGATATCTTGTCTCGCATCAACAATGTTGAACGTGCACTCGATCAAAAAGCCGACGAAGTAGTATTGATACAACTGCTACAGCAGCGTGAGGAGCTTGAGGATCTACGAATAATGATCAAGCAAATAGCGGCATCCATAGAACCGTTGCAAGTGTCTAACGGCAAACCGCTCACCTCTTATGAAAATTCCCAGTCCACTGCCACTACCAGGCTAACGGCTCCGCCAAGAAAACGCGGCCTATTACGTTCTTTATTTTTCTTTTAAGCCTGAAATGTAAAAAAAAGAACCTACTTCAGACAATCGCGAAGTAGATTCATATAAGTATAAACATATTTAGGATCTCCCCCTGTCACCCTAAACGGTGGCGGGGGTTTGCTTTTTCCTAGCAAAAAGCTCGATCCTCCGGAACATTCTACTCTTTATGCAATAAAGCTGCTCCTGCAATTCCCGGATGTGTCATTTCGTAAGGATCCAGAATCAGATTAAGCTCTTCTTCGGTTAGCACATTATATTTAATGCACAATTCCCGTACAGATTCCCCAGTCAAAATCGCCTCTCTAGCGATCCGCGATACCACTTCATACCCCAGATGCGGGTTCACAGCCGTAATGATTCCGACACTCCGCTCCACATCCCGCTCAAGCTTTTCCTTATTGGCTTCAATCCCAGCCAGACAGAAGTCTGTGAAGACTTGGAAGGAATTGTTCATGATGCTGATGGACTGAATGAGATTGAACACAAGCACAGGCTCCATAACATTCAGCTCCAGTTGACCCGCTTGGGAAGCCAGACAGATCGTATGATCGTTCCCTATGACTTGAAAAGCCACCTGATTGATGACCTCTGCCATAACCGGGTTAACTTTACCCGGCATAATTGAAGATCCAGGCTGGCGTGCAGGCAATGAAATCTCATTAAACCCAGTACGCGGACCGGAGGCCATCAATCGCAGATCATTAGCGATCTTGGACATGTTCATCATGCATACTTTTAGGGCAGCAGACACTTCTGTATAGGCGTCTGTATTTTGGGTGGCATCGACGAGATGATCTGCCGTTACGAGTGGCAATTCACTGATCTCAGCTAAGTGCTCTACCACCAATTCAATATAACGAGGATCAGCATTTAATCCTGTACCTACTGCTGTTGCCCCCATATTGACTTCATACAGATGATGGCGTGTATGTTCAATACGTTTGATATCTCTTTCCAGCACTCTGCGATAAGCCTCGAATTCTTGACCCAGACGAATCGGCACTGCATCTTGAAGATGTGTCCGACCCATTTTTATCACAGGATCGAATTCATCCGCTTTTACCGCAAACACATCATGCATTCTGTGCATCGTTACAAGCAGCTGCTCCAGCAGTGAAAGTGTGGCAATATGAATTGCCGTCGGGAACGCATCATTTGTAGACTGCGCCATATTTACATGTGAATTGGGGCTTAAGTGACGATAGTCTCCTTTTTCATGGCCAAGCAGTTCTAAAGCACGGTTAGCAATAACCTCATTCGCATTCATATTTAACGAGGTACCCGCACCACCCTGAATAGGATCTACAATAAATTGCTCATGCCATTGACCCTCGATGATTTCTTCTGCTGCTTTCACTACAACCTCTCCAAGCCCTCGATAGAGACGGCCAACTTCCATATTTGCAAGCGCAGCGGCTTTTTTTACAATCCCCATCGCTTTGATTAACTCTTTGTGAACCCGATAGCCCGTAATAGGAAAGTTCTCGACTGCGCGTAGTGTCTGAATCCCATAATAAGCGTTCTTATCTACCTGTTTACTGCCTAGAAAGTCATTTTCTACACGAAATTCAGTTTCAATCACTGTTATATCCCTCGCATTCATTATGATTAGGTTTATTAGAAAATAAGTAAGCGCAATCATTTCTATCTCACTTAGATATTAACCTTTATTGTGACAAATGTCTCTCAGAAAAATAGGGTTTAATGTAATTAATTACTATTTAGTAACCTAACACCGCTATTCTAAAGGGAAATGTGCTTAGGGAGGATTGAATTACCAAATCGTTAGGTCTAGTTTATCCAGATAAATTGTCGCTCACCCCAATTATAAGTATTTTGGACAAAATCACGTTTACGGATACTTAGGTATCTATTGCGGGCTGTGCAATGGGGCATCACATCCTTTCATGTACCTCCTTATTAAAGAAGCCGGCCAAAAAGGCCGACTTGGATTACTATTTATCACAGCAATTGTGTATTTTTTATACTGAATAATGATCTAATGAGATCTGGATTCCATTAAGCTGAGCTTGCGGTAATTCTGACTCCCTACTAATACTCAGAACTAAGCTTTCACCATCCATGTTGGTATAATTCGCTGCTAATCCCTCTCCCACTTCGAAATTCCTTTCTTTATGAGCCATAGCTGCGGCAAAAGCCTCTAAACCAATAATACCACATTCAGCCGCTTTCTTAATGCCCAATGCTTCAACGATCACACCACCCGGCATCCCTGCGACTGATACCTCTATGAATCTAGACCGTTCCTGCAGCTGATAAGAGTGAGATAAATAAATAACAACATACGTCTCACCAACCTGCCCGTACAATGTGTTAGGCTCTTGTTTCCATTCCCCTTGGGGAAGTACACCGATGATCGTATTCTTTTCACCCTGGGGGATTGGGAATAGAGAAATGATGACATTCTTGTGATAGAGAACCTCCATATAACGGCTTTGATGGCGGGGATCTCCCTCATTGTAGCCTTGTCCCGGGTGGAAGAAATACAGCTGATTTGCGCCTCCCTCTCCACTCACAGGTAACGAAAAAGCCCAGCGAAGCTGCTCATTATCGAATTCCTCAACCCGCTCCCACATCCCGCCTGCTGCAAACTCTTCTGTAATATAAGCATAGGAATGAAGCAAAGGCTGCGGCTGTGGATCCGTTGGGACAACCTTCTGAGTAATCTTCCTTACTTCCACTGGTGACTGGTGATTCATGGCTGCGGCTAATATTTCATCGGATGCTTGATAGAATAATAAACCGGCATACTCCGTGCGCGGCATCATCTCAGGCAGCTGGAAATCTCCAAACTGAACATAATCATGAAGCACATTAGCATCGCCGGGAACATCATGCGGCCAGCCTCTAGAATGCGCACCAACCCAAGCGCCACGCAGATAGAATTCAGCTCGTACATTCCATAAATGGTCAAGCATTTCTTTAAGGCTTGTAGTAAGCTCCGTATCCTCAGGCGGGACAAGTTCCAACGCACAGGTGAATGCCTGCACCCAATGCCAAAACCACGGAAGACTGCCGTATTCCGGCATCCCTTTAGTACGAATATAAGCCAGTGTATCCTTCAGACTCTGCCGGCCATCCTCAAGCAATATTTCATCCGCAAACATGGTGCCAAAAATCAGCTTAGCAGCTGTATATTTAGCTTCATGATGCCCAAAAGTAACCACCGGCTTACGGTAGAAATCACTGCGATAAATATGTCCAAACGCTGTATTCAGAACTATGCGAAGTTGAGCGTTTAATGCTCCTCCGTATCTTTTGCAAAAATACGCCAGCAGGTTGCCCATAAGCTCCACTGGTAACTCATGCGGTGACGCATCTCGCGGCACTGGATTTAATCCGAGTGGCCAATGGCCGTATAACTCCGTGCCAGGCTGCCGGTTCTGAAGCATTAAGATCTCCAGCAGCACATCCTGTGCTTTCTGTTTCGCTTGCTCACGATCAAAAGGCAGCTCAAAAGAATCATCAACAGCCGCTGCAAAAAGATACGAAGCATAATAAAAGTTATTTCGCACATCATCATGGAACCAGAGTCCACTTTCCAATAAAGAGCGTTGCTCCGCTTCCAGTGCTATATTAAAAATAATTTCTTTCTGACGTTCCTTATAAGTACTCTGGATATTTTTCAACCCCGGCATTACTTTTCAACCTCCATCATTTCAGTTTTATATCATCTTCCGGCATTCATGAAAATCGAGCATAATAGCTCTATTGTGCACACTTTCCGTTCATTTTGCAATTGGAAAAACCAATAAATAAACATAAATAAACGAAATAAAAAAGATTAGTACTTGTAAAATGAACATAAATGTACTAAAGTGTACCTATACGAACGATAATATGTACACAAAGGAGATTGAACATTCAATGGAAAGACGTTTCGCATCCCATCCTAATGAAGTAAAACAATTTGACACTGAGCGCCTCCGTAAGGAATTCCACATTCCCGTTATTTTTGCACCTGATGAGCTAAAGCTTGTCCTAACTCATGAAGATCGTATGATCGTTGGTGGAGCTAATCCTGTAAAAGAAGAGGTTGCGCTAACTACTGACCTTAAAGAACTTGGGGTTACTTATTTCTTGGAACGCCGTGAACTGGGCATCATCAATGTCGGTGGTAAAGGCTCCGTGGTTGTAGATGGCACAGAATATGAAGTAGATTTCAAAGAATGTCTTTATGTAGGTCAAGGCTCTAAAGATGTAGTCTTCAAAAGTGCAGACGCTTCCAAGCCTGCTAAATTCTATTTGAATTCTGCTCCAGCTCATCAGTCCTACCCTACTACCAAAACCACACTGGCCGATTCTGAATCCGGTGCGATGGGTGGTCTGGAGAACTCTAACGAGCGGACAATCCACCGCTTCATTCACACAAATGGTGTGCAAAGTGCCCAACTGGTTATGGGTATGACCCAACTGAAACCAGGCAGCATGTGGAACACAATGCCAGCACATACCCATCCACGCCGGATGGAAGCCTATTTCTATTTTGATCTTCCGGACGATTCCGTTGTATTCCACTTGATGGGAGAACCTGATGAAACCCGCCATATCGTAATGCATAACGAACAAGCGGTTATTTCTCCAAGCTGGTCCATCCACAGTGGTGTCGGCACTCATAACTATACTTTTATCTGGAGTATGGCTGGCGATAATAAAAGATATGATGATATGGACCCCGTATCCATGAAAGAATTACAATAGAGATAAATCAACTACGGAAAGATGAGGCAGGCGGATGAACCCGATACGACGACACGAGATGATTATGGAAGTTATGCTGAACCAAAAAGATGTAACGGTGAATGAACTGAGCGATAAGCTTCAGGTTACTGGAAAAACAATACGCGAGGATTTAAGCAGGCTGGAGGAACAAGGGCTGATCGTACGTGTACATGGCGGAGCTGTGCTGGCACAAAGCGACCAGTTTGGTATTTTGCCCTCCAAAGACCCGCTGGATAAATACTCTGACGAAAAGACGGAGATTGCCTTGCGTGCGCTTGCTCATATTGAACCGGACGATATTATCGCTCTTGACGGCGGTAGCACTACGCTTGAAATTGCTCGGCGTCTGGACAATATGCCACTAACGGTAGTCACCAATGATGTATACATCATCAGCGAACTGGTTCCCAAAGATAACATCCGTCTGGTCGTTCCCGGTGGTTATCGTGTCCGTAATATGTTGGCTGGTCCTGAAGCCGTCTCCTATGTACAAAAGCTTAATATTCAAAAAGCATTCCTTTCATCGACTGCTATTCATATAGAGCATGGACTCTCCATTTATACCGGAGATTTAATTGAGTTCAAGCAAGCCCTTGTATCTACAGCCCGTAAGGTATTCGCGGTTGTAGATCATCATAAATTCGGCCATACTGCACTGCGTACCTTCGCTTCCCTACAAGAAGTTGACGTGATCCTGACGGACAATGGGCTCTCCCCCGAAACGGCAGAACAGTTCCGCAGTGCAGGCGTTACAATTGAATGCGGGTAAACCCGGAATAACAATCCATTTACAATAAAGGGGCGTAATTTATATGTCATCATTATTCAGCTTGGCAGGTAAAACAGCTATTGTAACAGGCGCAGCTCAAGGTCTTGGACAAGGAATCGCGCTTGCATTTGCAGAAGCCGGTGCAGATGTTGCATCAGTCTCCCTTAATTCGAGTGAAGAAACTGTAAATGCAGCAAAAGCTTTTGGAGTAAAAGCAGTTAGTATCGAATCTGACTTAAGTGATCATAGCAAGCTGCAAAGCACTTTTGACCAAGCGCTAGAGCTGACCGGACATGTTGACATTCTCGTAAACTGCGCCGGAATGATCCGCCGTGCACCGGCAAAAGATCATAGTGAAAAAGACTGGTTTGATGTAATCAATTTGAACCTGAACACAGTGTTCCTTCTGTCGCAAATTGCAGGCCGCCACTTCCTGGAAAGAGGATCCGGCAAAATCATTAACATCGCCTCCATGCTCTCCTATCAAGGCGGAATCAATGTCCCTGGTTACACTGCGAGTAAACACGGGGTTGCTGGTCTTACTAAAGCTTTTGCAAATGAATGGGCAGGCTCCGGTCTGAACATCAATGCAATTGCACCAGGTTATATGGCTACTGAAAATACCGCACCAATCCGTGCCGACCAAAGTCGTTCGGACTCTATCTTAGACCGTATCCCTGCAGCACGTTGGGGAACGCCTGATGATGTTAAAGGTCCTGCCGTATTCTTGGCTTCCGCAGCATCTGACTACTTGAACGGTCACGTTCTTAATGTGGATGGCGGATGGATGGCTAGATAATCCATACAAAAATGGGTGTCCCATAGGGGCACCCATTTTTTTTGACTCAGCTGACCCATCTACATACGCAGTAGCTTAAAGGATTCAACTAACCGATCTGCACACGCAGCAGCTAAAGGACTCAGCTGACCGATCTGCACATGCAGCAGCTAGAGGACACAGTTGACCGATCTCCATACGCAGCAGCTAAAAGACTCAACTGAGCGATCTGCACATGCAGCACCTAAAGGACTCAGCTGACCTTATACACCGTTTTATCCGCTATTTGGATCATAGCCGCTATTGGCGCAAAAAACACCAATTATAAGCTCTTTCATGACCATTAGCGACGCTGGAGTCCGAAAACCTGCTCAAAAGGCGGTAAATTCGCAAATAGGGGCATCTGGGTCCGAAAATCACAGTACCAGTGGTGGTTGATCCTTCTGCGTCATTTAAATAAGCTTGCAATGGAATTCACATCAAAATCACTAGTCATTCTAAAGTTTCCCGAACTGTATTTGTCCTTCTTATCAAGATCCGTCACATACAGGAAGTTAGTATCCGTAAGATTCATGCCAAACCTCAAGCTGTTATTCACAATAATACTTATCCAGTAGGTCTCCGTAGATTTGTCCAAAGCACTACTTCTTCTCAATTTTACATCTGAAAAAGCATAAATGATCTTTTCAATTTCCTTCGGATCTTCAATCACTACCTTTTCATCCACTGAGTATTTCTCAATCTCGATAGAGGTGATTTCTGTTTCGTCGATTTGATCCAACACTAAATTCTCAAATGAATTATAACTATGGTAGAGATTAATGATTACTGGGATTTCGATCAATAAAAAAATAAGTACGAGAAATATATAACGTTTCTTCATATTCATAATTATGAACTCCCTAGTTCTACAAACTCCTCTGGATGAGTGCGAATATATTCGCCAATTATTCTATGCGTATTTGGTGTCAGGTTCTTATATCGTTCGAATAACCCAGTAATTACTTCTAACAGCTGAGGGTCTCGATCCAAATCCGTGATGGCAGCATCCGCCCACTCTTTACCCAGTCGATGATTTCTTTCCTCGAGAAATGTCTTTGTTTCCTGAAGCAAAAGAATCATGGGTGATTCGTCAAAAAATCGTATGCCTCCTATCACCCCTGTCCAATACCCTGGCAGGTCTTGCATGTAGGAAATCCAAGCATAATATTCTCCTTCGGAATTACAGCTGTGACCATATAGCACTCTGAACATACATAAGGCTTGTTGCCCCTCTGTGAGCTTCGAGATCACTTCTGATTTGGTCGATGGCGATTTTCCGCGAATCAGCTGAAAGGTAGGCTCCATACAGGCCCATCCTAACCTTTCATCACTTAAAGTGTCCAAGTCTTCCCGCTTCATGGCTACTAAATTCATTTAACTCCTCCTTTGATTAACATCCAAAAATATACATATATTTCTTAACGATGTCAATAAAAATCACTTGGGGACATTAAGCAATTCGATCGTTTTTATGATAGGCTTTAAGCAGTAGATATTTTCACAAAGGAGCTTTTCTATGCATAATGAGATACTTACTATATTTGATGAAGCGGGTCACCGAATCGGTACAGCTCCACGGGCAGAAGTACATCGGTTAGGACATTGGCACGAGACCTTCCACTGCTGGTTTATAAGCAAAACCCAAGAAATCCCCTATATTTATTTACAGCTTCGTAGTGAGCAGAAACAAGATTATGCAGGATTGCTGGACATCACGGCCGCTGGACATTTGCTGACACACGAAACGGTAGAGGACGGGATTCGCGAGGTCCAAGAAGAACTCGGTTTGGAGCTAGCTTTTGATGAGCTGATTCCCTTAGATACAATTCCTTACTGTATGATCAAAGAAAATCTTATCGATAAAGAACGAGCGCATGTTTTTGTTTATAACAATCCTTATCCTCTGGACGATTTTAAGCTGCAAGAAGAAGAGGTTGCAGGAATAGTTATCACAAAGTTTGCGGACTTCCGAAGCTTTTGGCAGGGAGAAATACATAGTCTACAAATCAATGGTTTCAAAGTCGATTCAAACGGGCAAAAAATCAACATTCAACAGAGAGTGGATCGGACTCATTTTGTGCCTCATGAAGCAGCTTATTTCACTCGGATCATTGAGGGCATCGAAGCAATAATTCTAACATCACCCATCGTCACGGAGGACATATGATCATTAATCCTCAAACATTTACAGTGAATGGAATCCAATATAGCATTAGATCTGCTGCCTCTAAAGACGCTAAAGTGTTATCTGAATTAAGAGTGCGGATCGATGGAGAAACCGAGAATTTAGATCGGGAACCAGGCGAAGCCTTTATTGACGAAAAAGGGTTTGAACAGCTTATTCAAGCCGATTCAGAGAAAAATAATAACCTTTTTCTAGTCGCAGTAGTTGATAATCAAATCGTTGCGTTCTCCAGATGCGAAGGTTATTCCTTAAAAAGATTTGCTCATAAAGTAGAATTTGGAGTATGTGTGCTGCAGGATTATTGGGGATATGGTATTGGAAAAAATCTTCTCGCCGAATCGATTGCCTGGGCTGACACTAACGGTATTCAAAAGATCACCCTAAATGTGCTGGAAACGAACACCAACGCTATTAAGCTATATCAAAAGCTTGGCTTTGAAATCGAAGGGATTTTAAAGAAAGATAAACTTCTATCGGACGGCAAATTGTATAACACCATTATGATGGGAAGAGTTAAGAATTGATTCTATTCAAAAAAAAGGCAGAACCTGAAACTCAGGTCCTGCCTTTTTATTATACTAATGCTTTACGCTTCAACATCGCAAGTCCATTCACCGCTAGATTCAATAGGGCCGGAGCTGAAAGACCTGTTTCCAAGTCTGTGTATTCCGCTCCATCCAGCTCTACCGTTTGCGGACTGCCGCTGAAATTTTGCACAAAAACATAATCACTTTCGCCATCTGTGCGAAGTTGTGCAGTCACACCTGCTGGAAGTTCACTCTCCATCGCACGGGTAATTCCTGCCTTAGATGTGATCGCTGCGTATAGCTCAACATAGAACGAAGTGTCTTTCACACGGGTAGCAAGATGGTACGCATTTCCTTCACCAAAACGATTGACTGTAAGCGCTGGACGGCCCGCATAGAAATCGTTGCGATAATGCCCCAAAGCCTCTGCACCTTCCAAATGAATCAGCTCGGCAATCTCATGCGCATCGTAGTCACCGCTTAGCTTAAGTTTATTACCTGCCTCCATTACTAACCCATTCAGATCACGGCTGTGCAGCCCTTCTGTCTCCTCTGCCCAAATCCCCAGTGTTCTGCGCAGTGGACCAGGGAATCCTCCCAGATGACATAAATCCGTTTCGTTAACTACGCCTGACCAATAGGTTGCGAGGAATGTGCCGCCTTGCTCCACATATTTCTCGATACGCTTTCCATTCTCTTCACTAATCAGATATAACATAGGGGCAACAACCAGCTTGTAAGCAGACAGATCATCTCCAGAGCCTATAATATCAACTGGAATGCCCAGCTCCCAAAGGGCACGATAATGCTGCAGCACCGTCTCCTCATAACGTAATCCGGAATTACGGATGCCTTGCGCATCCTTTATCGCCCAGCGGTTGTCCCAATCGAAAATAATCGCCGTCTGCGCCGGAGTGGACGTACCCACTACTTCCGTCATTCCCGCCAGCGTCTTGCCTACTTCCGCTACATCTTGGAATACTCGAGTCTCGGAGTGGCCACTGTGGTCTACAACTGCACCGTGGAACTTCTCACTTGATCCGCGGCTTTTGCGCCATTGAAAATACTGCACAGAATCCGAACCATGCGCTACCGCTTGCAAGGAAGACAGCTTGTGCATACCAGGACGTTTCAGCTTACTGACCGATTGCCAGTTCGTAAGGGATGGCGTGCTTTCCATCAGCAGGAACGGTTTCTTTTTAAAAGAGCGCATTAAGTCGTAGTGCATCGCCGTCCATGCTGCCAATCTAGTATCATCACCGTCTTCGGTATAATGCCAGTCTGGATAAGCGTCCCATGAGACCACATCCAGGATTTTGGCCAGCTCGCGGTAATCAATGCCATCGATCATATGCATATTCGTCGTGATAGGCAGCTCTGGATTGTAAGGACGAACCGTATTGATCTCGTGCTGGCAGAAATCAATTGTCCGTTCACTAACAAAACGCCGCCAATCAAGATTCAAGCCGTGTACTTGTGTCTCACCATGTGGAGCTGGGGATTCAATCTGTGACCATGAAGTGTAGGTATGGCTCCAAAAAGTAGCCCACCAAGCATGATTCACCTCATCCAAACTGTTATTATATTTCACCTTCAGCCATTCTCTAAAAGCATCCTGGCAGAGCTCGCAGTGACACTCCCCACCGAACTCATTCGAAATATGCCAACCGATAATGGCTGGATGCTGGCTGTACCGTTCCGCTAGCTTTGCATTCAGAATTGCAGTTTTCTCACGGTACACTGGTGAGGTAAAGCAATGGTTATGACGGAAGCCATGCAAATTGTGAACACGGTTACGCTCCACTCTTAAGACTTCTGGATATTTTTGCGACATCCATGCTGGGCGGGCACCACTTGGCGTTGCCAAGATAGCGTAAATCCCATTCTCTGCAAAAGAATCAAGTACACCATCCAACCATTCGAAAGTGAACACACCCTCTTCTGGTTCAAGAGATACCCACGAGAAAATGCCTACGGACATGACATTGCAGCCCGCCAGCTTCATTAATCGGATATCCTCACGCAATACTTCCGGATATTTCAGCCATTGTTCAGGATTATAATCAGCACCGTGCAGCATGACACCAGCTTTACTGCTTATCGGGGAATGTTTTTTATTCATTGTGTACGATCATCCTCTCAATTCTGCCCATTTATAGAATGGGACTATTCTCTGATGATAGGCTAGAAGCGTAAGCTATCTTATTCAGGAATCATCATTTATACTATTTATAATATAAGAAAAGTCATTTCAATCAGTAGGAATATAGTCTCGAAGTGATAGCACAAAATGAAGATGAGGTGATAAACCTGCTGCCTTTTTCTCTGATTGAATTACCACGCGACTCTGGAACGTTGCCCCTATCCCCCTACTCTGTAGGTCGTCATATCCAATTCCATCATGTGCGCCCAGCAGGATTTCCTGTGTATCAAATCTTTTTGATCCGGACTGGAACCGGGTTATTTCGTGATCTGGAAAGTGGCACAGAAATCATACTGGAACCGGGGATGGCTTTTGCCTTCCCGCCCGATCGAGGTCATGAATATTATCCTACCTCTCATGAACCGTGGCATGTTGGCTTTATCGGCTTTCAAGGCAGTCAAGCTCATGGATTGCTGGAAGCGCTTGAACTGCTCCCTTCTGTTCCTTATAGAACGGATCGTTTTGAACAATGCTGGGAAGAAATCGGCCAAATCTGGCATACGGTGAATTCTCCTGCCCCCAATCGGCAGGACGAGATGTGGATGCAGGAGTTGTCTATCACGCTCTATAGACTGCTCTTAATGCTGCGCCCTGCCAAGAGTTCAGAAGGCTCCGGTAATCGTCTAGCCTTCGAGTCGGTCCGAAATGAAGCCCTAACTACAGCCGTCGGGCTGATCAACGAGCATTACACAGAACCGCTTCTGATCTCCAATCTTGCAGCAGCAGTCGGCTACTCCGTGCAGCATTTCCAGCGTTTATTCGTGCAGGAATATGGGGTCACTCCGCATAAATATTTGCAGAATCTGCGGCTGGAGCGGGCGCTGCAATTAATGACGGAGGATGTGGAGATCCCCGTTCAAGATATTGCGCTTCAGCTGGGCATGGAGACTAATTATTTTATACGTGTCTTCCGAAAAAACTACGGCTGTACACCAGGCGTAATGAAAATACGTTTGCTACAAGGCGAGCAAATGAAGTAACGCTTCCAAGACTAATGAAGATATTGTAAAATTAAGCAGATGATAGCTTGTGAATTGGGGGCACCACAGATGGCCTAACAGCTTGGAGTGGCACACCTCACGGCTTCGATGTATATATCAGCTCAGATCTTCAGGAATGGTCCGGACCCATTGCTGCCTTTCGTCCAGATGCTGATTTTTGGGCTGATCATCATTTCTGGGCACCAGAGGTTCACCGCTACAACGGAAAATATTATATGTTCGCTTCTTTTAAAAGACATGGCGTTCCACGGGGGACACAAATATTAAGCGCGGAAACACCTGAGGGTCCTTATCTCCCTATCAGCAATCATCCGATTACCCCTGCTTCTTGGGAGTGCCTTGACGGAACGTTATATGTAGATAAAGAAGACAAACCTTGGATGATCTTTTGCCGTGAATGGATTGAAGTGACGGATGGAGAAATGTATGCTGTTCGGCTGAAGGAGGATTTAAGCGCTAGTATTGGTGAACCCGTGCTGCTTTTCCAGGCTTCACAAGCTCCTTGGGCGGTAGGTGGCAAAGAAGGGCAATACGTAACTGACGGTCCTTTTATGCATCAGACTAGCAGTGGTGAGCTGCTTATGTTGTGGTCTAGCAGTGGAGCTAGTGGTTATGCCATGGGTTTAGCCCGATCCGTCAGCGGTGACATTAGTGGACCTTGGCTACATGATCCTGAGCCTCTTTATGCCAAAGATGGCGGACATGGAATGTTGTTTCGTGATTTGACGGGCAGACTTATGCTGGCCATTCATGCCCCAAATCTCAACCCACAAGAACGGCCGCTGCTTATTGAAGTCCAGGAAAGCTCCAGAACGATTTCGATAAAATCATTGTAATGTAGAACGGAGTAGAACCCTTGGAACAAAAGATTAAGTCCTTATTTAATGACCAGATTGTAAGTGCCGCCTGTACGAAATATGGTATCAGCATAGATGAGCTAAGCTTCATTGGCGGATTTCAAAATTTTGTTTATGAATATCAACTTAGCAATCATCAATATATTCTAAGATTTACTCATAACTCGCTGCGCAGTATGGAATTGTTGGCGGCTGAACTTGAATGGATTCTATACATAGCAGATCATGGCGTTTCCGTATCAAGACCCGTAGGTTCTCTTCAGGGTAATCTAGTTGAGCAAATAGAGATTGGTGATTCGTGCTTTAGGGTATCTTCCTTTGAAAAAGCCCAAGGGAAACGAATAGGTTACCCAGACTGCCTGAAGGATGTAGACCTCTATGAGCAGTGTGGCATGATCACTGGACAAATGCACAGATTAGCAAAATCTTATAAACCACAGTTCAAAAGACATGCGTGGCATCAGAACTACTACCTGCAGAATGTAACGAAGTTTATTCCTCCATCCCAAAGTGGCGTTTTAGAAAGCTGTAAGGCGCTTATGGATCGGCTAAAGCATCTCGACGCTGATATAAATACCTATGGTCTCATCCATGGGGATATCAATGTAGGCAACTTTTTGGTCGACAATGGTAAGCTGACTTTGTTTGATTTTGATGAAGCTCAGTACAGCTGGTTTGTAGAAGATATCGCCATTCAACTGTATTATCTAGTCTACGTTTACGGGGATGATAGTATGGAGGACAGGCAGCTTCAATGTCAGCGTTTTATGGAGCATTTTCTAAAAGGCTACGTTAAAGAGAACAGGATTTCAGAAAATGAGCTGAAGTTAATTCCTCTTTTTCTTCGATTAAGAGAGATTATTGTTTATACGGGGATGTACCGGAGTTTTGATCTGTCTAACCTAGATGATTGGACCAAAGATTATTTAACGCAGAGTAAGGCGAGAATCGAGAATGGCGTTTCCATCATTGAATCTTATTTCTGAACAAACATCCAAAGCGTTTCATATGATGTGTCTCTCTTACAAAACCCACAGCTATCACTGTGGGTTTTGTGTTTTTTAAACAAGTCCATTTTTGCTTTTAAGAGGTTGATATGCCGTTACTCTATCCTAACTTGGACATATCGTATTATGAGACTTTTCCCAAAAATGCATATGAGGGGTTGGTTAAATGAGTGCTGTACCTCGCTACAAGGCGAACCAACAAGGTATTTCCATTATTACCTGTACCAATCGCCATAATTATTTAAACAACCTATTTCAAAATTACAGCAGACAAAAACATGCCAATAAAGAACTTATCATTATTATCAATAATAATAAAATTCCACTATCCCCCTACCAAACCTTAGCTAAAAAACACAAAAATATTAAGATATTTCGTAAACCTGAACAGCAATCTCTCGGTTCATGCTTAAACTATGCCGTAACAAAATGCAAATATCATACCATCGCCAAATTTGATGACGACGATTATTATGCCCCTCATTATTTGACGGAAAGTAATCTGACCTTACAAAGAACTAAAGCTGATATCCTTGGAAAACGGGCTCACTATATGTATTTACTAGGTTCAAAGACTTTGATTCTTCGTTTTGCAAATGATGAACACCGGACGGTTACCCATCTCCCTGGCGCTACGCTCGTCTTCAAACGAAAAGTATTCGATCATGTGAAATTTCCTAATAAAAACGTAGGTGAGGATGATCTCTTTTGCAGCAGAAGCAAAAAGAAAGGTTATAAGGTTTATTCTGCGAGTAAAAATAACTTCGTTGCCATACGTAGAAAAAACTCTTCAAAACATACATGGATTATCAGTGATAGTACGTTAATAGCTAACCATAAGATCATCCGGAATATTAAAAACTACAGGAATTTTGTTGGACGCAGTCCAAAGATTCCGTTATGAAGTTAAATGCTGAATCTACTTCATCTGCTGTGTCTATTCTAACTTGTACGAAACGACTTGATTGTATTAAAACCATGTTTGATAACTATCAACGACAGAATTTCAAATCTAAAGAACTTATCGTCATCATAAATAATGATAGCTTGAGAATTGAAGATTATATACATGCTGCAAAAAAACATAAAAACGTACGGATCTATAAACTACCAGAATATCGTTCACTCGGGTTTTGTCTGAATTTTGGTGTGCACTTAGCGAATTATAGTTGTATCGCTAAATTTGATGACGACGATTATTACTCTGCCAACTATTTAACGGATAGTATGAAAATCCTCCATAAAACTAAAGCTGATATCGTTGGAAAACGAGCTCACTATATGTATTTAAATGATAAGAAGCTACTTTTGCTTCGTTATCTTCATATGGAAAATAAACAGGTAACCAATGTTCAGGGTGCCACCCTACTCGTAAAACGAAATGTCTTCCAGCAGATTTCTTTTCCAGATTGGAATAAAGGTGAATGTGTTAAGTTTTGTGCGGATTGCGCTGCACAGGGCTTTAAGATTTATGCAGGAAATAAGTATAACTTCGCTGCGGTTCGTAGAAAAAACTCCAAAGATCACACATGGATCGTTAGTGACAAGAAACTTCTAGCTCAAAATGTTAAAGTTCTAAAGGTAAAAAACTTCAAAAAATACGTAACTCGAGGCTGATTTAATCAAACTCATTCTAGCAGTTGCGACTTAGTAACCCAATAAAAAGACTGGACAGCAATTAGCTAAGCGGCTATTCGCATCCAGTCTTTCATATTTTTAAAAAGTATAATCGAAAAATTTCTCTGCATTCCTTAAGCTAGACCATATATCAGAACTTTCTCCACCTATATACCAATAAGCTACTCCAGCTAGTTTTTTAGTAACCGCTAAGTTGTATTTAGTTATTAATGAACGCCCATCCTCAATCCAAATCGTATGTTTTATAGCTTGTTTCGAGTAGCTCGCGACATATTGTCCCAGAGTAGGATTCCACACAGGTTTCGATGCATAGCTGCTGATGATCTGATTTTGCTCCGGAAGCGTAATATATTCAGAGGATAAAACCGTTCCCTTCTGGTTCAGTGTCCAATCCCGATTATATAAGGGCAATGCCAATATAACTTTTTGACTAGGTACAACTTTTAGGATTGTATTCACAGCCTTTTGATCATAAGAAAGCGAAGCATTGGACCCCGGAACTTGACTCCCGTCATAATGCTCATCATACCCCATCATCACCATGTAATTCACTTGCTTGCCTAGGGCAGCATAGTCAAAAGCTTCTGTCCAATCCGTTCCAAGATCAGGGGATACATCCATCGACAGAATAACATTGAGCGAATGCATTTTCTCGGCCAATAAAGTAATAAACGAAGTCAAATACACACGATCTTCGGCCGCTACATTTTCAAAATCTATATTTAGTCCATCTAATCCATATTTACTCACTAAAGCAGCTAATTGTTTGACTGCCGTATTCCTTGCGGTTGTACTCAACAGCATTTGATGCGTCGCTTCTTGATCCGATCGATTACCAACCATCGCCCAGACTTGCCTTTTATTCTTTTTTGCCCAAGTTACCAGCGAGACATCTGTCGAATCCGTTACTGTCCCTGTTTTTCCAACATAATACCAACGTGGTGAGAGTGTGTTGACGTTCGATTGCAAAACATGATTCTCAAATTGTGACGTCGTGAGACCATACTGCCAGCCTATAACAATACGTTTGTCCGGATCACTTTCCAGCTCTGCCGCCCAGCTTGTATGTTGCAGCACCCGATCCATCAGCACTGCCGTCTCTTGCCTGGTTATCGGGTCCGTGGGTCGAAAATTTCCGCTATTATCGCCCTTCATTAATCCGCGATCATTAACCTTGGCTACAGCAGCACTTGCCCAGCTAGCAATTTGTTGCCGATCTTTAAAATTGGTTTGTGCGGTAGTTGCAGTGTTTGTTTGCTTTAGCGCTTTGGCTATCCACACAGCCGCTTCCTGCCGAGTAACTGCTTTTGCGGGTGCAAAAGTAGTTGCCGAAGTGCCGTTCGCCAGTTCAAGCTGAATTGCTGCCTGTATCCAGCCGTAATACCAAGCGCTTTTGGCTACGTCGGTATAAGGAGATACCGGACTCAACGCTGGATCAAGCTTCAACAGACGATCAAGAACTGTAATAAATTCAGCTCTAGTAATCGATTGAGTAGGTGAAAATTTAGTATTCGAGGTGCCAGTTAATATATTCCGGTTATATAAATCTATGATTTCTTTTTTTGCATAACTAGTGTTTATATCCTCAAAAGGAACCCCGTTATCGGCCGATATATGCTGAATAAATACTCCGGCGTATAGCACGACAGCGAGGGTCATTATAGTAAATCTAGCAAATATATTCTTCACGGGTTAAGAGATTCCCCCTTGGTTATCAATCTTTGAATTATACCAAGGATACAATCCATAAACATCGCTAAAATATTGGTAGAATACGATAGGATCAGCTCTTCGGATTACGCAAAAAGAGACTAAGAACCACACCACACAGCGCCAAGCCCAATGAAACTAGGAACGTGTCGTGGAATCCTGCAACCATAGCCTCTAAAGGTAGCTTCTGATTTCCTTGACTCATTTGAGTAGCTATATTCGAAGTCAATAAGCCCGACATTATAGCGACAGCAAAAGAACCCACAATTTGTTGTGCAGAGGCAGTAAGTGGGGTCACACGGCTGATCAAATCCTTCGGAGCGGCCTTAAGCACATGTGTACCGAGCTGCATAGTAGTTAATCCTTGGCCAAGTCCCATAATGGCAAAATAACTGATCATAACGTATACACTTGTATCATTTTGTAAACGTGACAAGAGAAAGAGTCCGGTGGACAGCAGCACAAGTCCAGAGAACACAACGGGCCGAGCTCCATACTTATCAAATAATTTTCCTCCAATAATCATGCCAGCAAAGGATATTAAAGCTTGAGGAATAACTAAAAGTCCCGATTCAAAGGAAGAAAAACCTCTGACCTGCTGCAAAAAAATTGGAATTAACAGAATCGAACCAAATAAGGCGAACTGATTAATCCAGGTCAAAATCATACCTTTACTAAATTCTAGAGATCGAAAAGAGCGAAGTTCCAATAACGGTTCTTTTTGGCGCAATTCCACGAAAATAAACAAGGCTAAAGCAATGAAGCTGAACGCAAGAGATATAATCGTTATACGATCCCCCCAGCCGTCCACTCCCCCTCTATGCACCCCAAATACCAAGCTGGAGAAAGCGAGTGGTGATAAAATCACACCCCAAATATCCAATTTAGCTTTATTCCCCTTCTCTATTACCGGAAGAAATTTCACTCCAACAATCATTGCAATAATACCAATGGGGACATTAATCAGAAAAATCCAGTGCCAGCTTGCATATTCCAACAGCCATCCTGACAGTACAGGACCAAGAACAGGCGCAATTAACATCGGTAGTCCAAGCAATCCCATGATTGAACCTCTTTTATCGGGAGGTGCGATTTTGAATGACATAGCCATACCAATTGGAGCAATCATCCCTCCGCCTAATCCCTGCAAAATACGAAAGATTATCAGCTCTGTTGTGGATTGTGCCATTGAGCATAATAAAGAACCTATGGTAAACAATACGATCGAAGCTAAAAAAACACGTTTGGCAGTAAACTTATCCGAGAACCATCCGGCCAATGGGATAATTACGGATAAAGCCAGCGTATAACCCGTGATGGCCCACTGTATTGTTTTTAGGCTAGCATCAAAGGTTTTTTCAAGCTGCGGGATCGCTACATTCATAATTGTACTGTCGAGCATAACCAGCAACATTCCTGTTATAAGTGCCAGTATTACGGGAAGTATTGCTTTTATAGAAAATTCTTTGGTGACTGGTTGGGATTGTTCCACTTGTAGATTACTCATGGGTCTATACACATCCTTTTTAATTTTTACTAATAAAATAGCTAACCGCTGCCTCCTTTTTAAAAAATCGCACCGTTAAACTAACAGTGTAAGATTAATATAGCACCCGTTTATTTGCTTGTAAATAAAAATATCTAACAGTGTAAGATAAACCGGTAATCTAACGATGGTAGACCAGCCATCCATCTTCGCTTATGATAAAAGAAGACAGTAACAGGAGGTCGTTTCGATGAGAATCAAAAATCTGCAAATCACTGAACAAGATATAATAAAAGCTTCTTGGGAGCTGTTGGATGATATCGGCATAGAGGCATTTAGTATGCGTAAATTAGCAGAACTATTAAATATACAAGCCGCCTCTCTCTATTGGCATTTTAAGAGTAAACAGAGTATTTTCCAGACACTGGCTAATGAGATCGCCAAAGAAGCCCTCGAAACTGCGAATCTCGAAGGTGATTGGCAAGAACAGCTTTTTCATTTTGCAGATCGAATCCGCGGGGTTTTACATAAGTATCCTTGCTCGGCTCAGCTGATGATGAGAACCTTGCCTTCTGAACCTAATTATCTATCTTTACTGAATACTTTGCTTCAGATCGTGGATCATCTTCCTTTAAGCGATAGTGACAAATTCTCCCTAATTGCTTGCGTGTTAAACTATGTAATCTCTTTCGAATTGGACAAATATGAGCAGGATCGAATTGACTTAGCCATGAAAAATGAACCTACTGGAGGTGCTAGAGAGGTATTTAAACAATCGCTTGAGCACTTATCAGGGGATGGACCTAATGTTATAAAACGAATGTACGAAAACAATATCTTTAATGAAATTGGCTCCGATAAGATGTTCTATACAGGTCTAAAAATAATGGTGAGTGGAATTGAACAGTTAGCTAATGAGCGACAGTAGAGCTTAGGGGATTTTTCACGAAAATAAATCTTGGCACAAAAAAAGGGCATCCCAGCAGCCGATTTCGGCTTTTGGAATGCCCTTTTTTAAAGAGCCCGAAATAAAAGTTCTCCTTTGGACTGAATATATCTATACATCACTCCACAT
This sequence comes from Paenibacillus sp. FSL H3-0329, assembly GCF_037963285.1. NCBI lineage: Bacteria > Bacillati > Bacillota > Bacilli > Caryophanales > Paenibacillaceae > Paenibacillus > Paenibacillus sp. FSL H3-0329. The sequence continues at coordinate 4,065,005 of NZ_CP150150.1, forward strand.
GCCACAAATATCACCACACCAATACCTAACATAACGAGATTACCATTTAGATCGGATAAAAGAAAACTCAAACCAAATGGAATCAGCAAGCTGATAAATCCTATAATCATCGCTACAAGGACCGAAGCACTTTGTTTAATTACTGAGACTTCGTTAGTCCACTCCAGTTTAGGAAGCTTCAAGTTAACGATCACACCTACCATTGCAGTAAGACAAGCGTATAGGACGGGGATTATTAGCAATAACAAGCTCTCCATCCAGCCTGTGCCCAGAGAAATCATTAGAAGCACACTACTAACAATCACAATCGGTACTGTAATGGTGAGATTCACTACGATTTTACTTAATAATATGGTTTTTGTCGGAACGGGGGCGCTTTTTAAAATCCAAATATGGTTACCTTCAAGCGAAATCGAACTCGATGTCGTACAGCTTAATGCAACAAAGAGGGAAACAAATAGTGGCGCCAATCTGCTTAGATAGTTAGAGAGTTCAGGTATCTCAATAATTTGTCCTAATTGCTCTGAGCTAACAAACAGTAAGGTAATCGCCATGACAAGTAACATAACCATACCGATACTCGTATTTAGCACATATATAGAAGAACTGAAATAGCGGCGCAGCTCTTTTTTATACAATGTGTAAAGCGGTGAAGAGACTGCAAGTGACCTCATTTGATACTTATTCTTTGAGTAAGAAGTCGTAAGGCCTGTGTGTATTGCTTTATATTTGCTGCCAAGAATAAGGGTAAACAACATAAAAGAAAGTAACGAAATCCCTATAAATAATAGTAAAGGAGCTACCTGATACGAGCAGACAGCATCTACATACATAACCGTCAAAGGATATAAGTTGAAGATTTGATCGGCAATTTGTGTGCTCATATCCGCAAGTAACTGCGGGTCATTCCCATTCATTTGGCCTGAACCCAAAATAATAACAATGATTACGGCAAAAGTCAGAATGAGACTTATTAAACGACTTCCTTTAAAACGTGAGGAAATCCAACTAATCAATGCCCCTATAATTGTTGCAGCAATGATCGGCACTAATGGGATAAATAGCAGCGTTATCATGAAAAATAAATAATATACTACTGCCGGATTTACCTTTATAGCATAAACTACACCTGCTGGCACCATCACCATCAATGAGAACAGTATATTCAGCACATAGAGCTGAACTACACGGCTTGCTACGATATGGCTCGTTTTGATAGGCAACGACATTACGAGATCGTAATCTTTGGAGCCAAATAATACCCCACTCGCCTTATAGATCGTTGTAAAAAATCCAATCAAGCAAGTAACAGCCATCATAATCGCAAGCAGCAGCTCTGGCCTGCCTATCTGTTCAAGGGTCTCTGCTATCATGAAGCTATATCCAAACGAAACTACTGCCATCATGACAATCCCTATTAAGATACCGATGCTCAGCAAAAGCATTTTTCGTCTTTCTTTCATATTCCTTGTATGCAAAGCTTTATTTAACCCAAACGATGAGATCAGCTGAATTTTCGTCAATCGCCAGATATTAATCATGTTTAATCAACTCCAAAAACACATCTTCAAGGCTGCTGTCACCCTTCACCTCTTCTGTTTTCCCATGAGTGATCAATTCACCCGCTTTGATAATGGCAATCTTATTGCAGAGCTTCTCGGCCACATCCAGTACATGCGTCGAAAAAAAGATCGCACTGCCTTGGCTGCAAATCTCCGCCATGATTCTCTTGAGCGTGTGTGCCGCTTTTGGATCAAGTCCCACAAAGGGTTCATCCAGAACGAGCAGCTTCGGTTTATGAATAAGCGCGGAGATAATCGCGAGTTTCTGTTTCATACCATGAGAATATGCGGAGATTAAATCCCCCAGATTAGAGGTAATCTCAAATTCATCGCTATACTTCTTTATCAATAACTCCCGATCCGCTTTCGATACACTAAAAAGATCACCAATAAAATTCAAGTACTGAATGCCCGTCAGATGATCGTATAGATCCGGATTATCTGGAATATATGCAGTAATCGCTTTGCAGGCTAAGGGATCTTTTTTAATGGAGTACCCACCAATCTCGATATCCCCCTCCTCAAAATCTAAAACTCCGACCACTGCTCGGATAGTTGTTGTTTTCCCCGCACCGTTATGACCGATAAAGCCATAGATGTCACCTTTTTCGACCACCAAATTCAGATCATTTACCGCCTTCTTGCCACCCTTGTAGCTCTTGGTAAAATGTTTGATTGTCAACATCTTGCCACTCCCCTTCCAATCTCATAACACTCTCGACAAGCCATATTTACTATAGTTTCGTCGTCTTCAATATACGTTTCTTATAATACGTTTAGCCCGTCCAGATAGTTCATTCATTCACAAATATTTTTATCGGAAATTCCCACCCTATAGCGCGCGAGGTGAATAGTAACCGGGTCCGTAAGGGTAAGCAATTTACTTTTGAACGCTAAACAGTCGACTTCGTTGGTGCCACGGTGTATAGGACCGAGGCGCCCTTATTTCACAAAATCATGCCTTTTTCCACTCCGTTCGGACTCAGATGCAGCTATTGTGCCATATCCACTGCATTTTGCTGCAAAATCAGCCGAATAAGTGCTATGCAGTCCGTTACTTTGAAATAAGGCGCCAAAAACACTATTTAGCTGCAATACGGTCCGCAAGGGTAAACTAACTACTTTGCTGACGATGTGATAGCTACTTTGGAACGCTAAGCAAACGAATTTCTAAGCATTCTACACTGGAACAGAAGCAATCTACCTTTGGCGATGGCTGCCATTCCTACGTATCGGACCGAGGCGCCCTTATTTCACAAAATCATGCCTTTTTCCACTCCGTTCGGACTCAGATGCAGCTATTGTGCCATTTCTGCTCCTTTTTGCTGCAAAATCAGCCGAATAAGTGCTATGCAGTCCGTTACTTTGAAATAAGGCGCCAAAAACACTATTTAGCTGCAATACGGTCCGCAAGGGTAAACAAACTACTTTGCTGACGATGTGATAGCTACTTTGGAACGCTAAGCAAATTACTTTGGGGACGGTGAGATAACTAACTTTGGAACGCTATCCAAACTACTTTGGGGACGCTGAGTTAGCTCCTTTGGAACGTTAAGCAAATTACTTTGGAGACGCTAAGCTAACTACTTTGGAACGCTAGGCAATCGAATTTCTAAGCATTCTACTCCGGAACAGAAGCAATCTACCTTTGGCGATGGCTGCCATTGCAACGTATTGGACCGAGGCGCCCTTATTTCGCAAAATCCCACCCTTTTCCACTCCGTTCGGACTCAGATGCAGCTATTGTGCCATATCCGCTCCTTTTTGCTGCAAAATCAGCCGAATAAGTGCTATGCAGTCCGTTACTTTGGGGAACGGCGCCAAAAACACTATTTAGCTGCAATACGGTCCGCAACAGTAAGGTAAGGTAAGGTAAGGTAAGGTAAGGTAAGGTAAGGTAAGGTAAGGTAAGGTAAGGTAAGGTAAGGTAAGCTAAGCTAAGCTTAGCCAAACTAACTATCCACCCGACAAAAAGAGCATTCACCCCCAAATTCGGGATTGAATGCTCTTTTTTCTAAATGCAAAGTCTACGCTGATGCGAACTGACTGTTATATAATCTGGCGTAATATCCACCGCTGGCTAGGAGTTGGTCATGCGTACCACTCTCCACAATGTCTCCGTCCTTCATGAAAAGAATGAGATCCGATTCTCGAATCGTTGACAAACGGTGGGCAATTACAAAGCTGGTCCGGCCTGCGATCATTTTTAGAAAAGCCTTCTGAATCCGTACCTCAGTCAGCGTATCAATACTGCTGGTGGCTTCATCCAAAATGAGCATAGGTGGATCTACGAGCATCACTCGTGCTATGGTTAGCAGCTGCTTTTGTCCTTGCGACAAATTATCTCCTGAGCCACTGATCTTCGTATCATATCCCTCAGGCAGGCGTTTAATGAAGCTATGAGCATTAGCAGCCTTTGCAGCAGCGATGACCTCTTCTTCGGTAGCCTCAGGTTTGCCGTAGGCAATATTTTCTCTAATTGTGCCGCCAAACAGCCAAGTGTCCTGCAACACCATCCCGAAATTACGCCGCAGACTGTCCCGGGTAATCGTCTTGATATCCACGCCGTCAATCTTGATGGAACCCCTATCCACATCATAAAAACGCATAAGCAGATTAACCAGTGTCGTCTTCCCCGCTCCCGTCTGCCCTACAATTGCAACCCGGGTACCTGGTTTCACTTCCAGACTGAAATCATTAATCAGAGGACGTTCAGGATTATAAGCAAAGGATACTTTTTCAAAAGTAATCGTTCCTTGACTTGTATTCATAATTTTGGCGTCTGTTGCATCAGCTGGTTCTGGCGATAGGTCTAGAATGGCGAAAATTCGCTGCGCTGATGCTGTTGCCGATTGAAGCTGCGTAATCACACCTGTAATTTCATTAAACGGCTTAGCAAACAAGTTGGAGAAGATCAAAAAGCTGGACAAATCCCCTACCGTCACAAACCCGCGAATCACCATAACACTTCCGATCATCGCGATAACAGAGAAGGTAATATTATTTACTAACCGTGTTGTCGGATTGGACAAGGAACCGTAAAATTGTGATTTCACGCCAGTCTGGTACAAAGTCTCGTTTCGTTCTTCAAACTGGGTCAGTGCACGGTCTTCATAATGATAAGCTGTGACCACTTTTTGTCCGCCAATCATTTCCTCCACATATCCGTTGAGACCGCCCAGAATTTTAGCCTGCTCCTTAAACATCTTCTGGGAGCGCATCGTAATAAATCTTGCCACAAAAAATGTAACGGGTGCTGACAGAAGAACAACTAAGGTCATTAAAGGACTAATGTACAACATGAGTGCAATTGCCCCCACGATGGTGATGATCCCCGTGAGCAGTGTTGAGAAGCCTTGCAGCAGTCCATCAGAGACCGCATCCATATCATTAACAAACCGGCTGATGCTGTCCCCTTGCGGGTGGTTATCATGAAATTTCAACGGCAAAACATTTAATTTATCAAAAAGCTCCCGCCGTAAGTCATATACAGTCCGGTAAGCAATTCGATTAGTCAGGTAGGTAAGAAGCCATCCGAAAAAGCTGCCGACAATATACACCCCTGCCAGAATCAAAAGCAGTCTAAGTACGGCGTCAAAATCAACCTCTCCCGGCCCGATCATAAAATCGATGGCGCTGCCGATGAGCAGCGGGCCAATTAGACTGGCAATCACACTGAGTATTGCGCAGATTACTGCACCTATAGCTATTTTTTTATAATGCCCTGTGTATACAATAAGTCTTTTCCAAATGTTATTTTTGTTCATTGGCCCGACTCCTCACTTGATAGCTGGGACAGGCAGATTTCTTTATACTCTTCACAACCCCGCATCAGCTCCTCATGGGTTCCGACACCGGCGATCCGCCCTTCCTCAAATACCATTATTTTATCCGCTTGTCTTACAGTGCTTACCCTCTGCGAGACAAGGAGTACGGTCATTTCCTGGCTGCTCTCTTTAAGAGCCTTTCGAAGTGCCGCATCTGTGGAGAAATCCAGCGCACTGGAGGAGTCATCCAAAATAAGAATCGATGGCTTACCTACTACTGCACGAGCTATGGTTAAGCGCTGCTTTTGTCCACCGGATAAATTTAATCCACCACGAGATACTTGCGTATTCAAGCCTTCGGGTAATTTACGTATAAACTCCTCCGCTTGAGCGATAGAGGCTGCCTGCATGATTTCTTCCTCAGTTGCATCTTCCTTGCCCCAACGTATATTCTCAGCGATTGTTCCTGTAAACAGCACAGCTTTTTGCGGTACAATCCCTATTTTCTCACGAAGCTGGTGCAGCTTGTAATCTCTGACATCCACACCATCCACTTTCACTTCACCTTGCACCACATCATACAAACGAGGGATCAAATTCACAAAAGTAGACTTACCTGAACCCGTACTGCCAATCAGACCCACGGTCTCTCCGCGATTAATTACTAAAGATATATCCTCTAATGCCGATTCACCTGTCGTATTATACCCAAAGGATACGTGATCGAATTGTATAGCAGGGGCAGCATGGTCGGGTTCAGCAATCAATGCATTTCCTTCCTCGGACACGGATACCTTAACACCAAGCACTTCATTCACACGATTCGCTGAGGATGAGGCTTTTGTAAAAATAATAACCAAGTTGGAGACTACTATCAGCGCCAGCAAGATCTGAGTGATGTAATTGATGAAGGCAATGATCTCCCCTTGAGACAATCGGCCCCCATCGATATGAATTCCGCCTACCCACAAAATAGCTATGATCGCCGCATTTACTACAAGTGTAGTCATCGGCCCAAGCAAAGCAGAAATCCGCGAAACCCGGATCGCTGTAGTAGTCAAATCATCGGATGAGGCATCAAAACGTTCTTTTTCTGTACGTCTTTTGGCAAAAGCACGAATCACTCGAATCCCCGATAAATTCTCACTCAGTACGAGCGCAAGGGCATCCAGCTTCTGCTGGTATTTTCGGTACAAAGGAGCACTGCGGGTGATAATAAAATATAAAATAATGCCAAAAACCGGTGTTGCCGCTATTAGAATCAGCGATAATCTAAAATCCAAAATCATGGACATTAGGATAGCCCCGACGCAGATAAACGGTGCACGAATAACTAGACGAATCAGCATGGCCACAGCAATTTGCAGCTGGTTTACGTCATTGGTAATCCGATTAATCAGTGTAGGCGTACCTAAGGTATCCAGTTCAGCATACGACAAGGATGTAATATGTCTAAACATCTTATTGCGTAGTGTCGTACCGAATCCCTGTGAAGCCCGGGCTGCATAGTATTGGCATACCATGGAGCAGCCGAAGCCAAGCAGTGACATCAGAACCATTAGGCCACCCATGCGGTAAACATAGGCGCTGTCATGATTGCCAACCCCGTTGTTGATGATCAATGCGACAATGGTAGGCAAAATCAGCTCCAGAATCGCTTCCATCAGTTTGAAGATCGGTCCAATGATCGCTTCTTTTTTGTACGGCTTTAAATATACTGCAATTTTGAACAAATTTATCCACACCCAACATAAGAAGTATTTAACCACTTGAAATATGTATAAGAACAGTTATGATTATGGCATATCTACTCACATATTAATAATATTGGATTCGTATCGCTCCCATACGATTAGCATATCTCAAGTTCGGAGGATTTTTATATGGATATTAGACAGCTTAAATATTTTATGGCGATAGCTGAGGAAGGACAGATCACATCTGCAGCCAAAAAACTGCAAATGGCCCAGCCTCCGCTGAGCCAGCAGCTAAAGCTCCTGGAGGAAGAACTCGGTGTAAAGCTAGTGGAACGAGGTCCACGCAGCGTGCAGCTCACTGAAGCTGGAGCCATTTTGCGGGACCGTGCCCAACAAATTCTGGAGCTGGCAGATTCCACTGCCCGTGAGCTCACTGATTTTGTTAAAGGTTTAAAAGGAACCCTAGCCATTGGTACAGTTTCTTCCTCTGGAGCTACGTTGCTTCAAGATCGGCTATGTGAATTTCACAAAACCTATAAAGGTGTGAAGTTTGAGATTCATGAAGGAAATACCTTTAGAATCATTGACCTCTTGAATAAAGGCATTGTCGAAGTCGGAATTGTAAGGACACCCTTTAATGGTACAAATTTAGAGTGTCTTTACACACAAGCTGAACCTATGATTGCCGTAATGACACCTGAGTATGACTGGAAAACGGATGAAAACTTTATTGAGATCGGTGAGCTAAAGGATAAGCCGCTTATTATCTACCGCCGTTTTGAGCAGCTTATCCGGGAAACATGTCTTGAGAACGGCTTTGATCCGCTGATTTTCTGCATGAATGATGATGCTAGAACAACACTGCTCTGGGCAAACGCTGGTCTTGGCATCGGAATCATCCCCAAATCCGCTTTCGAATTAACGAGTAACAGTAATTTGATCTATAAAGAAATCAGTAGTGAATCACTACGCACGCGGGTCGCCGCCGTCTGGATTAAGGATAAATACTTGTCATCATTGGCTTCAAAGTTTATTGAGAGTTTCAAGAATGGATAATACCAGATCTATTTATTCACTTGTTGTTGAACGAGCCTATCCTCTTCTTCTTTAATACGGTTAATATCAATTCGTTCAAACAATAATTGTAATTCAGTAACCTGTTGGTAAGGGGGTACTGAGCAAGGCTGCCAATTCGGTAGTTCTAACGACAGGAACCCCCTGATCTTGTCACAAGAGAACGGCAGAAACGGATGTAACAAATTCGCTAGGTTCGCAATAATCTGCACACATGTGTATATTGCAGAATCACAAGAAACCTGATCCTCTTTTATCTGTATCCATGGTTTTTGCAGGTCGAAATACTGGTTTGCCTTGCGCACATAAGAAAAAATATACTCCAGCGCATCTTTTAGATTCCCAGCCTCAATAAGCCGCCCTGATTCGAGATACAAGAGGTCAATGTTGTCATTCCACCCCTTATCCAATTGCCCATTCGGCACTTTCCCTTCATAAAACTTATCTACAAAAGCCAATGAACGATTCACAAAGTTACCAAATGCTCCAAGCAGCTCTCCATTATGGCTATAAATAAACTCTCTCCAGGAAAAATCCGTGTCCCGCTTCTCGGGTCCATTGGCAATTAAGAAATAACGAATAGAATCTGGCTGATACCGCTCTAAAATATCAGGTACCCAGACCGCCCAGTTTCGGCTAGTGGAGAACTTCTGCCCTTCAAGGGTTAAATATTCGCTAGATATAATCCTGTCCGGTAAATGCAGACCTCCAGCTCCTAATAACACAGCCGGCCATATTAAAGTGTGAAAAGGAATATTGTCTTTACCATGCACATAATAAGCAGTAATCTCCCCTTTTTCCTCTAACCAAAAATCCTCCCAGCTTCCTCCGGACTGTGCAGCCCACTGCTTACTGGCTGATAAATAACCACTTACCGCCTCAATCCAAACATAAATCTTTTTATCTTCAAATCCAGCCACAGGAACATCTACACCCCAAGACAAGTCTCTTGTTACCGCGCGGTCCTGCAGCTCTTCTTGTAAATAACGTTTGGTCAGTTTTATAGCGTTATCTCTCCAAAATTGTGCTTCCTCTACATATTCCGTTAATTCAGACTGAAAATTAGATAAGCTAAGATAATAATGTTCTGTCGGCCTTTCTGATGGTGTATTACCACATAATTTGCAGACTCTGTCTAACAAATCGGCAGGATCTAGAATCGTAGAACAATAATCACATTGATCCCCTCGCGCCCGCTGGCCACATACCGGACAAGTCCCTTCCACATATCTGTCTGGCAAAAAGCGCTGATCCACCTCGCAGTAACATTGCGCAATGGTTTTTTTATATAAATGACCATTCTCTAGTAGCTTTGTAAACAACTCTTGCACGACCTTATGATGCTGCGGTTGATCCGTTCGAGTATATAGATCATAACTAAATCCCAGCTGTTTAAAACACTTCAGAAACTCCTCATGATATCTGCTTGCAAAAGCTCCGGGTGTAATCCCTTCATTCGCAGCCTGAACCGCTACGGGTGTGCCATGGCAATCACTGCCTGATACATATAATACGTTATCCCCTTTGGAGCGAAAATATCGTGCCAGCACATCCCCAGGCAACACACTTGATAATCTCCCAAGATGTAAAGATCCATTCGCATACGGCCAAGCACCACCTATAAACACATTACTCATTAACCTTCTCCTCCTTTTTTTGACAACAAAAAAACTCCCATCCACAAAGGACGAGAGTTCTACTCACGTGTTACCACCTAATTTTATAAATGCCTCATGACATTTACCTCTTCAGGTACGACGTTAATTAACGTTTATACCCTAGCACTGTAACGGATGCAGGTTCCGGCGCAGCCTACAACCCATAAGGTTTCGATGCGCAGCTCTGAGACCATATTCCCAAGGGTTTTCTTTACTCCTTTTCAGCGACCGGAGCTCTCTGTTGAAAGAATTGCCGTGGTACTCTTTCTCTTCTTTGCTTTTACATATTCAAGTTAGAGAAAATAATAATCAATTTGTTGTTTATTGTCAATGTGAAAAATCAAGCTCACTGTAACTTTTCCAGTTAATCTCCGTCTTTTATATAAATACGTTACAAGGAGGTCCCTCAGTGAAAAAGGTAAATTTGCTTACACTCTCTGTTCTTTTACTAGCAGGGGTATGGGGTTGCTCCGATAATCAAGTCAATTCTGTACCTAAAAGTGAGCCCTATACTTCCAAAGAAGCCATCAGTAGAGGGGATATTGTTTCTTGGGAAAAAGTGTACAACCTCGATAAATTCGAGCAATTTATAACGAATCTCTCCAGCAAAAAAGCAGACAATATACGCGTTACAAGTTACACAGATGAAGGCGATCCTATATTTAAGGATTTGAAATTTGACGGTAACGTGATTAATTATAGCTATGATACCTCTAATGATGCATTCGGTGGAAGCAACACAGGAGTCAGAACCGATACCTGCTCCGAAGTGACGAGTAAAAAAAGCACACAAGGTGAAATTATCTATTCGATCAGCGGTTGCACAAATAATGACTCTGAAATTGATTACTACCTTTTTCGCACAACAAAATGAAATGCTGAAATAAAAAAGACCACCCAATCATAATACAATTGGATGGTCTCGTTACTTCATATTATTTCATGATTTTGCAAATATCATTGGTGAATTGAACTGGATCACTAACCTGTAGACCTTCGATCAACAGGGCTTGGTTGTACAGTAGGTTCGTGTATAAACCGAGCTTTTCTTTGTCGTTCTCTGCTGCCGCCTTCAAGGACTGGAATACTTCGTGATGGATGTTGATTTCAAGTACCTTATCCGCTTGCACCTCTTGGCCATTCGGCATCGATTTCAGAATTTTCTCCATCTCGATCGTCAGCTCACCTTCTGCAGAGAGACATACCGGATGAGTCTTCAAACGTTTGGAAGCTTTAACATTTTTCACTTTGCCGGACAGGATGTCCTTCATCGCTTCAAAAAGCTCCTTGTTTTCGTTCTCTTCCGCTTCCGTTGGCTTGTCCGCTTCGTCGGCTTCGATCCCCAGATCTCCGCTGGATACGGATTTAAATTCTTTTTCCTTATAAGACTGAATCATCTTGATCGCAAATTCATCAATATCATCAGTGAAGTAGAGAATTTCATACCCTTTATCCGATACAAGCTCGGTTTGCGGGAGCTTTTCGATTCTGTCGATCGACTCTCCGGAAGCATAGTAGATATACTTCTGATCTTCTGGCATTCTTGAGACGTATTCGTCCAGTGTAACCAGCTTCTTCTCCTTGGAGGAGTAGAACATCAGCAAATCTTGAAGGGTGTCTTTGTGCATCCCATAATCGTTATAAACACCAAACTTAAGCTGTCTGCCAAAAGCATTATAGAACTGCTCATATTTCTCTCTTTCATCCTTCAGCAGGCTTTGCAGTTGGCTTTTCACTTTATTCTTAATATTCTTAGCGATCAAAGTCAGCTGACGGTCATGCTGGAGCATCTCTCTGGAAATGTTCAAGGAAAGATCCTCTGAGTCCACCATACCTTTTACAAAACTGAAGTAATCAGGCAGCAGATCCGCACATTTGTTCATGATCAACACACCGTTGGAATAGAGCTCAAGACCTTTTTCATATTCCTTTGTGTAATAGTCAAACGGTGTATTTTCTGGGATGAACAAAATCGCATTGTACACTACAGCACCATCAGCACTGATATGAATATGTTTAAGCGGCTTATCGAAGCCGTAACGTTTCTCTGCATAGAAGTTATCGTAATCTTCTGTAGTCAGCTCGCTTTTGTTCTTGCGCCAGATTGGCACCATGCTGTTTACGGTTTGTTCTTGAACAACTTCTTCGAACTCATTCTCCGTGCCTTCTTTTGGCTTTTGTTCCTTCAAGTCCATTTTGATTGGGAAACGGATGAAGTCGGAGTATTTTTTAATGATGGATTTCAGGCGATATTCTTCCAAATATTCATCATATTGATCTTCTTCAGTATTCTCTTTAATCTTCAAAATCACATCAGTGCCGACAGAATCCTTCTCAACAGTCTCGATGGTATAGCCGTCAGCGCCCTTAGACTCCCATTTAAAGGCCTCGTCGCTGCCTAATGCCTTACTGATCACTATAACGTCATCAGCCACCATAAACGCAGCGTAGAAGCCCACTCCGAACTGTCCGATGATATTGTGGCCATCTTTAGCTTCGTTCTCTTTCTTAAAAGCAAGAGATCCACTCTTCGCGATTGTACCTAAGTTATTCTCCAGCTCCTCTTGTGTCATCCCGATACCTGTATCGGAAATCGTCAAGGTTCTGTTCGCCTTATCGGCGGTCACTTTAATATAATAATCCTCTTTATTGAAGACCAGGCCTTCATCAGCTAAGGCTTTGTAATAGATCTTATCAATCGCATCACTTGCATTGGAAATCAGTTCACGCAGGAAAATTTCCCGTTGAGTATAAATGGAGTTAATCATCATTTCCAGCAATCTTTTCGATTCGGCTTTAAACTCTTTTTTGGCCATGAATAAATAAATCTCCTTTCAAAATAACCTTATTATTCATCATTCCGTGATTAGCACTCTTCTTAGATGAGTGCTAATTCTTCTTTTTATATAACATAAACTGATTTTCAATGTCAAATTTTTTGGCTACTTTCATATGAAAATATAACCATTTACAATTCCCTTGCAATCCTATTGATTGTATGATTTAAATAGATTAGATACATAATTTCCAAATAAAGGTTTATACATTTCGGATTTGGGAGGTCTTTAAATGAATGAACAAGCAATGTCCGCTTTAAATTCCACAATAAAAAGCCCCGTAAAGAACTTAATTGGCAGTGTATTCATTCCCGTACATGATATTGAAAAATCCCGTCGCTGGTATTGCCAAGTCCTGGGGCTTCCAGAGACAGATTGTAAGATCATGAACGGTCATTTATGCCCGCTGCCTATGCAGGGAAACACTGGAATCATCCTGGATACCATGCCGTTGTTGTGGGGCGGCTTAGAACCTGAAGGAACACCGCCCATTACAACACCAGCTTTTTTGTTACTGACCGATGATTTGCAAGCCTCTTTCAATTATGTGAAGGCTCTCGGTGTAGAGCTAGTAACTGAAATTCAAGATGAGCATTGGTTTGTTGTGAAAGATCCTGATGGGAATAAATTAATGATTTGCAAGCAACATTTGGATTAAAAATTGCAGCGGTTGTGATTTCCACTTCTTAGGGTGCATCAGAAGCTGCAGATCAAAGTGAATTTCGGGATGAATAAAGGACAGCTCCGCCAAGCTTCCTCGTTCAATTTCTTCCTCTGCCACGATTTTTGGTAACAAAGCAATTCCAAGGCCATTCATTACACAACGTTTGATGGCCTCCAGATTCGAAAGCTCAAAACCTATGCGGAATATGATCCCGTGCTCTTTTAACAAATTCTCGAACAGACTGCGGTAAATACAGCTTTCCTCCGAGACTATTAGTTCACAGTTATTCAAATCGTGTAGGGTTACCGTATCCATCTGGGCAAGCGGATGATGAATGGGGGCTATCAATACAAGCGGCTCATCTCTGACGATCGTACGCTCAAGGATGGAATCCGCAGTGGTGCGATCCAACATTAAGCCTAGATCTACTTCGCCATCTTTTATTTTGGCAAGAAGATTAGCTTCCTGCATCGTTTGCAGATGAATATCCAGCTTCGGAAATTTAGTCCTTAGCTGCTGCAGGTAAGGAGGTAAATAAAAGGCCGCTAAAGAATCTATCGTCCCAATAGTTATCGTTCCTCCGATTTGCTGGGCGATGGTTTCTTTTGAACGATCATACAAATCCAAAATCTCCACGAACAGCTTCAATAACTCTTCTCCTGGCGGGGTAAGCCGCAGCTGACGGCCATGCCTCTCTATTAAAGGTACTCCATATTCCTTCTCTATCTTCTGTATCTGCATCGTCACACTTGATTGTGCATATCCCAATTCTTCAGCAGCTCGCGTAAAGCTCTGACGTTTAGCCACCTCGCGGAAGGTTCGTAAATAGGTTAAATCCATTACCTCACCCTAACATCAATATTTTTGATGATCCATATCATTTATTATAGCTAACGACGATGCTACTTTCCATGGTAAAGTGTATGTAGAGGAATTAAAATATTTTGGAGGCCGATAATTTATGCTTACAGAACAACAGATTTATGGAGTTTATGTCCCCGTGGTCACCCCGTTCAATGCTGCTGGTGAAGTTGATTTGGATTCGTATCAGCGTTATGTAAAGAACATTATTAACAACAGCATACAAGGTCTGGTCGTTAATGGAACCACCGGAGAATCGCCCACTGTAACCGTAAATGAAATGCAGCTTCTAGTAAACACTTCCCGTGAGCTTCTACAATCCACATCAATCCCCTTAGTAGTTGGTACAGGTACCAATGATACAGCCTCTACGGTTGCACGCACGGAAATTGCTGCAAACCTTGGTGCTGATTGTGCACTAGTAGTCGTACCTTATTATAGTCGTCCTTCACAAGAGGGTATCATTGCCCATTTCCGCAAAGCTGCAGAAGTAGGCATACCAATCATGGCTTATGATATTCCAAGTCGTACAGGTACCGCCATGACGGTAGATACTGCACGTACAATCCTAGAAATGAATAATGTTGTCGGTTTAAAAGACTGCTCAGGCAGTACAAAAATGGTTACAGAGTTAGTCCGTACAGGTGCCAAACCTGTGCTTGGCGGCGATGATTCCCTCTTTTATGAAATGCTTAGCTGCGGAGCAGCTGGGGGTATGCTCGCTACTGCCAACGTTTATCCGGCAGAATGCCTTCGTATCTTTGAAGCCTTTACATCTGGTCAAGTGGACTTCGCTAAAGAAAGCTTTGAACAACTACTGCCGATCATCCGCCTATTGTTCAAGGAATCGAATCCCGCTCCAATTAAATGGATGCTTAACCAAAACGGCCTACTATCCTCGGATACGCTTCGCCTCCCTATGACTTCCATCAGCACAGGACTTCAGCAAGAACTGAGCCCCTATGTTCAGGACAATACAATTGAAGCAACCGCATAAATGAAATAACAACAGCCGTTGTACAGTGAGGAACTGTTTAGCGGCTGTTTTTTGTTGTAAATCATCAGGACATAAAACATAAAAAACTGCACCTCCAAATGTTAGTTGTGTCTAACAATTGGGGTGCAGTTCAATTTACTCTGACGGTTTTTTATAATGCTATAGAAAACGATACGCATTCAAACTTACTTATCTGCTGCTCGTTTTTTGTCTTCCTTTTGTGAACCACTCGGACTTTGGCTTCAATGGAGGGTTAGACTTAGGTTTTGCTTTAGCTGGTTTGGATGCCGCTGATTTTGTTGCTGCCGGTTTTGTTGCCGCAGGTTTAGCAGTTGCTGGTTTAGAGTTCGACGGTCTGGAAGACGATGGTCTCGAAGCTGCTGCTTTCGAACCTGACGGTTTCGCAGAACGATCTGTCTTCATTTGCGTTTTACGAGACATCGGATAAGGATGATCCTTAACTTCCGGAATCGATTTTCCAATCAATTTTTCAATATCTTTAAGGAAAGGAAGCTCTTCAGCTTCGCAAAAAGAAATTGCCGTTCCGCTCAATCCCGCTCTGCCTGTACGACCGATCCGGTGCACATAGGTTTCCGGAATGTTCGGTAAATTGAAGTTGATTACGTGAGACAGCTCATCAATATCAATTCCCCGGGCAGCTATATCCGTAGCTACGAGAACACGAGTCGCACCGCTTTTAAAATTCCGCAAGGCGTTCTGGCGATCATTTTGTGATTTATTGCCGTGTATGGCTTGAGCAGAAATGTTCACTTTAGCCAGATCGCGGGTAACACGGTCTGCACCACGTTTGGTACGAGTAAACACCAAAGCTGAGACGATGGATTTATCTTGTAACAGTAGGTTCAATTGGTTTTGCTTATTACCGTTCTCTAATAAATAGATCGATTGATTGATTCTATCCGCAGTAGATGACACGGGTGTGATCTCTACCTTCACTGGATTCACAAGCAATGTTTTGATCAATTTGGAGATTTCAGTTGGCATCGTTGCCGAGAAAAACAGAGTTTGCTTCTTCGTAGGCATTTTGGCGATGATTCGTTTCACATCATGGATAAAGCCCATATCCAGCATCCGGTCAGCTTCATCTAGAACTAAAATTTGTACATATTGCAGATCTACACGTTTCTGATTGATCAGGTCGATAAGTCTGCCAGGGGTAGCAATAAGAATATCGGCACCTTGATTCAGTGCGCGCTCTTGCACTTTCTGTGACACACCGCCAACAATGGCAGCAGAGCGGATATCTGTATATTGGCTATACGCTTTTATGTTATCAGCAATTTGAATCGCTAGTTCTCTTGTCGGTGTTAAAATCAACGAGCGAATGCGTCGCACATTATTGGATTTGTTTGGGTTGGATTGTTCGCTTAACAATTGAATAATAGGCACGGAAAATGCAGCTGTTTTTCCTGTTCCCGTTTGCGCGCATCCAAGTAAATCTCTACCCGCTAATACAGCTGGAATCGACTGCTCCTGTATTGGTGTAGGTGATGTATAGTTTTCTTTGCTTAAAGCCTTCAAAATTGCAGGCACAATATTCAGTTCATTAAATGTCATTGGGTCTCCTTAATTTCTAATACATATATTCTTAACAATAAATCCTTTTGTCACGTCATAAACCATAATCATAACACAATAAGTTACATAATAATAGATTTTCTTTATCATCACACCAATTTTCATTAAAAATCCATTTCAGGATACTATTCGTTCTGCTCTTACAGAAATATTTTGCTAACCGTAAAATACTCCTCCTCAATTTATCCTGGGGCGTATCTTTTGTTGATCCTGTTGATCCTGTTGATCCTGTTGAGCAATCGGACTCAGACGCCCTTATTTTGAGGATTCATGGTTTTTGGCGATGCTATCGGACTCAGATGCAGTTATTCACACCTTCGAAGCCCAGTTCAGTACAAATATAAGGCAATAAGAGCTATGCGGTCCGATACCTTGGCAAAATAGATCAAAATGCTGAAATAGCTGCGATACAGTCCGATATGTACAAGCGGTCGGGTAAACCACGCAAACTTTACAGCACGCGGATCAGACACACAATCCTTACAGCACGCAGATCAGACACACAATCCTTACAGCACGCGGATCAGACACGCAATCCTTACAGCACGCGGATCAGACACGCAATCCTTACAGCACGCGGATCAGACACGCACAAAAAAGCGGAGGATTTCTCCCCCGCTTCTTATCTTTGCTATAACTATGATGACTATTCTACGATTTCAGCAGTATCGCCGTTGTTGGCACCTGCAGCGTTAGCTTCGTCAGTGTCAATATGCATATCCAGTTTAAAGCTGTCTGATACGCGTGCAATTACGTTCTCCAATACGAGACCACGATCGCCTCCGAGACGAACTTTAAGCAATTGCTTATCAGCAATGCCCCAAGCTTCAGCTTCAGAAGTATGGAAGTGAATGTGACGAGCGGCGATGATAACGCCTTGTTCCAATTCTACTTCGCCAGCAGGTCCTTTAAGCGTAATGCCAGGTGTTCCATCAATATTTCCAGATTCGCGAACTGGAGCTTTCACGCCAAGTGCGAAGGAGTCAGTACGGGAAATTTCTAATTGGGAAGCCGGACGAGCAGGTCCCAAAATTCTTACTTTGTCAAATTTACCTTTGCTGCCGATAACTGCTACTTGCTCATTTGCTGCAAACTGTCCTGGTTGAGAGAGGGGTTTGAACTCCGTTAGTTGATATCCTGGGCCAAACAAAGCCTCCACATGCTCTTGCGTAAGGTGAATATGTCTAGCCGACACACCTACGGGTACAGTCTTACTCATAGTAAAGTCACTCCTTGTATTTTCTCTAGTATCTGTACAAGCCATTAACCATTATACATCTTCTTAACCAAAAATAAAAAGCCCCACATCATAACGAGGGCCTTTTTTTCGACAATTCATACTTTTAGAACAGGATTGTCATGATTTAGACACCTGTGAAGGTAAGTTTGTACGCAAGTAGGAGACCGCATTCTCATATAACCAACCTTTAACGGAAGCTTCTGGATAGTAACGAAGCAGGTGCTCGGCAAGCTCAGGGTATTTTCCCGGATGTTCCATATTCTCTACCCAAGTGTCAATGCCGTCAAAGTCCGAACCAAACATCATATGTTTCTCCCCACCCAGACTACATACATGATCAATATGCTTAAACAAATCATCTATACGAGCTTTTCCATCATCACATACAAACCACGGATAAAAGGTCAGGCCCATTCTTCCGTCCATTGCAATTAATGCTTTAATCTGTTCATCATTTAAATTTCTAACATGCCCGCAGATCTTTGCGGCGTTCGAATGGGAAGCTATAAACGGACGTGTGCTTAAGTCGGCTAGCTCCCAAAAACCTGCTTGAGACAAATGTGACACATCAAGCAGCATTCCACTGTCGTTGCACCATTCGATCAGCTTTCGCCCTTTTTCCGTAAATCCGCCGTTTCGCTGCTCCAATACTCCGTCCGCTGCCCAATTGGCATAATTCCAAGTGATCCCCAAAAACCGCACGCCAAGCTCAAAGCAGAGCTGTGCATAAAATAGGTTCCCTTCTAGACCGTCTACACCCTCCAGAGAGAGCATTCCCCATGGAGGTGCTCCAACTGCTCGTTTACATACCTCCTCCTTCCAACGCAGCCACTGAAGGCTCTCTGCGCCTAATATTTTTTGCCGGAACAAATCAATTTGTCCTAAAACATTCTCAAAGCTAGGTCTGCCTCTCCTTGCCGAAAGGTATATCGCAAAAATCTGCAATTCTACACCGCCCGCTACCAACCGCTCTCCGGTAACATCCAACCGGGGATCATTCTTAAAATCCATATCCGGTGATGCTTGCATTTTACTCAGCACATCACAATGAAAATCCGCAACCTGTAGCTTATCGGTTCTCATCCCAAGCCCTCGCTTTCATGCAGCCCTATTCCAGATTCTATGCTTAAAAACGCCAGACTATATACCAAAAGCAAAAAACCTGTTTACATAAGTAAACAGGTTCATCCGTTCTATGCTTCTATTATCTGGGTTCTACAATCAATTTAATCGCGGTTCGATCCTCTCCATCAATCACAATGTCTGTAAATGCCGGAATGCAGATCAAATCTACTCCGCTTGGTGCAACAAATCCCCGGGCAATGGCAACTGCTTTGACTGCTTGATTCAGTGCTCCAGCTCCAATAGCTTGTAATTCGGCCGATCCACGTTCACGAAGAACACCTGCTAAAGCGCCGGCGACGGAATTTGGATTGGATTTAGCTGATACTTTTAATACATCCATAGTAAGTACCTCCCCTGGGAAAATAATGGTGTTCTTCCACTACTTTAGATGTTATTCGCGAGAGAAGAAATAATTCCTTCTTTTTGCGGACTACTCTGGAGAAAATGGTACAATAGATACTCTTTTTCGATATAATAAATATCACACTTTACCCTTATTCGGCGAAATTACCCAGAAAATCACTTATCTTATCCTACTACTAGCTCATTACCCATTCATCTTCACGTAGCCGTATTTTCTCCAGACGGGTAGCCGCGCCAGTATTCTCGTCTAATTCTGCAAATAAACCGTGAAGCTGCCATTTGCCTTCATCAACAACAAATCGTGCTGGAAGCTGTGTAGTGAACTTATAAAGTACTGCATCTCTTTCCATACCCAGAATCCCTTCGCTTGAACCAACCATACCCGCATCGGTCAAGTAAGCCGTTCCACCTGGCAAAATCACATCATCATTCGTCTGCACGTGAGTGTGGGTCCCAACTACAATTGATGCGCGACCATCCATGAAATAGCCCATGGCGATTTTTTCAGAGGTAACCTCTGCATGGAAATCAACGAGAATGCATTTATGATCTCTACGTAGCTCTTCCACAATTTCTTCACCCACACGGAAAGGGCAATCAATCGCAGGCAAAAATGTACGGCCTTGCAGGTTAACTATAGCCAGCTCTTTCCCGTTACCTTTAACAACCGTATATCCTCTTCCTGGTGTTCCTGGAGGAAAATTAGCAGGACGGATAATCCGGGCCTCATCGTCGATAAACTCGAAGATATCCTTGTTGTCCCATGTGTGATTACCCATGGTGATTCCGTGAACGCCCCAGTTAAAAAATTCATTTGCGATCGCTTTAGTAATCCCTCTACCGGCAGCAGAATTTTCACCGTTAACTATGATTATATGTGGTTGATATTTGCTTTTTAATGAGGGCAACATCTCCCGAAGTGCCTTCCTACCTACACTACCTACGATATCTCCAATGAATAGTACTTTAATGTTTCTCTCCTCCTAATCTTAACCTCTTCATCTAACGGATAAGTCTTCATATTTAAAAGAAAAAAGGCCCCGCTTAGGGGCCAATTTTCATCAAATATAAGAAAGTATAAGTTATATCTTATCCTTTAACCTTATATTCCTAGCAGAAACATGTACCAGGAAACAATCATAAATATCGTTATTTCCGAAGCGTATGTTATCTACTTATTGCCTATTTAGCGTATTCAACAGCCCGTGTCTCACGAATAACGGTAACCTTGATATGTCCTGGATAATCCAGTTCACTTTCAATCATCTTCGTAATATCGCGAGCAAGACGGAATGCCTCTGCATCGTCAATCTTCTCTGGCTGTACCATCACGCGCACCTCACGGCCCGCTTGAATAGCAAATGATTTCTCAACGCCTTCGAATGACTCTGAGATTTCTTCCAGTTTCTCTAGACGTTTAATATACGTTTCCAGTGTTTCACGGCGAGCACCAGGTCTAGCAGCCGACAATGCGTCAGCGGCGCCAACCAACATAGCAATAACCGAGGTAGCTTCGCAGTCTCCATGATGAGATGCGATACTGTTGATAACAACCGGATGTTCCTTATATTTCTTCGCTAGTTCAACGCCGATCTCAACGTGCGAACCTTCCACTTCATGATCCAGCGCTTTGCCGATATCATGGAGTAATCCTGCACGTTTTGCAAGCACGATGTCTTCCCCAAGCTCACCGGCCATCAGTCCTGTTAAATAAGCAACCTCCATGGAGTGCTTCAATACATTTTGACCATAGCTTGTACGGAATTTCAGACGCCCCAGAATCTTGATCAAATCTGGATGCAAACCGTGAACGCCCACTTCGAAAGTAGCTTGCTCACCATATTCCCGAATCCGTTCGTCCACTTCTTTGCGGGATTTCTCCACCATCTCTTCAATACGAGCGGGGTGAATACGTCCATCAGCCACCAATTTCTCAAGTGCCGTACGGGCCACTTCACGGCGGATTGGATCAAATCCCGACAAAATAACTGCTTCCGGCGTATCATCAATAATGAGGTCGATACCTGTAAGAGTTTCCAACGCACGAATATTACGGCCTTCACGACCAATAATCCGACCCTTCATCTCTTCATTCGGCAACGTAACAACTGAAACCGTTGTTTCCGCCACGTGATCAGCTGCACAGCGTTGGATAGCGAGTGTAATGATTTCACGGGATTTCTTATCCGCTTCTTCTTTCGCCTGCTGTTCAATTTCTTTGATCATTTGTGCCGTTTCATGGCGAACTTCTTGCTCAACATTGCTAAGAATGATACTTCTTGCATCTTCGATGCTTAAATTGGAGATACGTTCCAATTCAGTGACTTGGTTTTTGTAAATAACATCAATTTGCTGTTGGGTTTCATCAATTCGTTTCTCTTTGTTAGCTACTTGTTCTTCTTTTCTTTCAAGCGATTCCATTTTTTTATCCAGAGATTCTTCCTTTTGCAGCAAACGTCTCTCTTGCCGTTGGATTTCATTCCGACGTTCACGAGTTTCTTTCTCAGCTTCAGTACGGATTCTATGGACTTCGTCCTTAGCTTCCAATACTGTTTCTTTCTTCAGCGCCTCAGCGTCCTTCTTCGCATTCTCAACGATGACAACGGCTTCTCTTTCTGCGCTTTGGATTTTAGCTTCTGCAAGGGATTTACGAATAAAATAACCGAACCCAAAGAATATTGCAGCTACAACGAGAACGATAATGACCCAGATCCATGATTCCAGCATCTGTTCACCTCCTCGTTGGTTCCTCTCCAAGGTATATCCCTGGGAATTGTGCAGTTGTTTAACTATCCGTTCATCACCATACAAAAAACCGGTAAACAACCGATTGCCATACTGCACATGCTGCACATGCACACTGCCCGCCTTATCCGGCGATTACATTTCATATGAGTTGTACGTGAACCGTTTAAAACAGTCTCCTTTTTGGGAAGGAAAAAGGATTCTAATTTTATGCCGATTCATGTTATATTTTATTATTTATAAAAAGACATTGTCAAGAGAGTCGATATACGCATTAATGTCAAGAGAATCAGTGATTCTAGTAAAACTCCTCATCTTCACCTTCATAATTGTCTTCCGCAAGTAAAGTATTGATCACTTGGCGAACCATATCGCCCGAGAATCCACGGCGCATAAGGAAGGCTCCAGTCTTTCTTCGCTTATCTGAAGCGTCTCCACGGATGAGATTCCATTTCTTGCGCCCTGTTTCGAGTGCACTCTCCAGCTCTTGTTCAGGAGTAATATTCTCCAAAGCTTCCGATATAAGGGTTTTGTCAATCCCCTTCTCACGTAGCTCTTGTCGAATCCACATCTTCCCTTTCCGCTGGTTCGCTATTCGTTGCTCCGCCCATTGCTTAGCATATAAAGGGTCATCAAGAAATCTTTCCTGCTGTAGCCGCTGCACCACTTCCGCAATAATAGTCTCTCCTATTTCCTTCTGGCGTAAACGGCGAGTCATTTCCATAGCGGTGCGTGGTTTACGTTCAAGATAACGGAGGCCTTCCACATAAGCTCGTTGACGCTCATCAGCTACAACAATTTCTTCCAAATCAGCCTTCATAAAAGAATTACCAGTAATCATTCGATATTTAATCATGACGTCCTCGTGCACAGTCATGTTATATGCTCCGAAATGTATGATATAACGGTGGTCAGATTTCTTTTGACGTTCTACTTTAGTGATCTCTAAGAGTTCTCCTTCAGGAAAATCAGATAACACCTGCTCATCTTGTTCTTCTGCTTCAAAATCCAGTTGTATTACCATAGTTGTTTGTCACCTCATAGCAATAGATCAGTTATCGTCTTACTTTCAATACTTGTTAAGAAAAGACACCCTGCAACAATCAATCACAGGGCGTCCTATTGTTTAATATACTATTCGATTTCGAGGAGCAATTTTTCTTCTTCCTCTTGCTCTGCAACAATCTCATCATTATTCGGCGCAGCAACAATAGTGGATAAATTACTTGCTTCACGGATCTTATTCTCAATAATAAGGGCAATATCCTGATGTTCCTTCAAAAACTGCTTAGCATTCTCACGACCTTGGCCGAGACGCTCGCCTTCGTAGGAATACCATGCACCACTCTTATTCACGATATCCATTTCAGTACCGATATCTACAAGACTTCCCTCTTTGGAAATCCCTTCACCATACATGATATCAACATCAGCCTGTTTAAATGGAGGGGCTACTTTATTCTTCACAATCTTGATCTTAGTACGGTTACCAACCACATCGTTGCCCATCTTGATGCTCTCTACGCGACGTACATCTAAACGTACAGAGGAGTAGAATTTCAATGCACGACCACCCGGAGTTGTCTCAGGGTTACCGAACATAACACCGATCTTCTCACGAAGCTGGTTGATAAAGATAGCAATCGTATTCGATTTGCTAATGGCACCAGAAAGCTTACGAAGTGCTTGAGACATCAAACGAGCTTGCAGTCCGACGTGGGAGTCACCCATATCGCCTTCAATTTCAGCCTTAGGTACCAAAGCAGCAACGGAGTCAACGACAATAATGTCAACGGCTCCACTACGAACAAGTGCTTCGGCGATTTCCAGCGCTTGTTCACCCGTATCTGGCTGAGAAAGCAGCAATTCATCGATGTTTACGCCCAAGTTACGTGCATATTTCGGATCAAGCGCATGCTCGGCATCGATAAAAGCAGCTTGTCCGCCTTGTCTTTGCACTTCTGCAATAGCATGAAGAGCAACTGTTGTTTTACCTGAAGATTCCGGTCCGTATACTTCAATAATACGTCCCTTTGGAAGTCCGCCTATACCTAACGCAATATCAAGTGCCAAAGATCCGCTAGGTACAACTTCCACTTGCATATGCGTGGATTCTCCCAGTTTCATTACCGAACCTTTACCAAATTGTTTTTCTATTTGACGAAGCGCCATATCAAGCGCTGCACGACGATCTGACAATCAGACCACTTCCTTCACTGTTTATAGTAATATAATAACGTGTTTTTAAGGTCTTGCCAAGCTTTTTTCGAACATACATTCGTTTTTTTTGTCTTGGGCGTTATTTATCCCTTTTATTGTAAGCCTCCCTCCGGAGATAGAAGTTAATTAAATTCTCCACTTCACCGGACATCAACGACTTATGATCATGAGAAAGCATCGTGATCAAAATCTCTGCAAATATACAAAAAACCGCAGCAAAGAAATCTCAGTGCCACGGTTCTTCCGTATGTGTTTATTATAACTGGGCTAATCTCCCATTACAAGTCTGAACCCTCAAGAGGTGTCTCCACCTTGCGTTCCTCAAGTCTCCGCCAGAGACGATACAGCAAAGCCTTAACTGTTCGTAAGCGGATATTTTCCCGCGTACCTTTAAGATTAAGCTCATAAACCTCTGTCTTACGTCCCCGTTCAGCCAAGCCGATAAATACAAGTCCAACAGGCTTTCGTTCAGAATAACCCGGTCCAGCTACACCTGTAACAGATAAGCCGAAATCGCTGTCTGCAATCATTCTCACTTGGTCAGCCAACACCTCGGCAACTTCTCGGCTTACGGCTCCAGGGGCATTGGGTCCCTCCAAATAAGCACTTGGCACATTCAGCAGCTTTTTCTTTAAGTCATTTGAATAGCAGACGATTCCGCCGGCAAACATCGAAGCACTGCCTGGAATATTTGTTATACTCTCCATCAGCAAACCTCCGGTGCAGCTCTCTGCCGCACTTAAGGTCAGGCCGGCATCCGCCATCCAATCCACTATCAATTGCTCTAGCGGCACATCAATGTTCGCATACAAATGTTCCGGCAAAATCTCCTTGATTTGTTGTTCCAGTATCTCCAGCTTTTTTGTAGCTTCATGCTCAGAAGGGGCCTTTGTCGAAATACGAACAGTTACCTCTCCCTCTTTGGCATACGGAGCAATCGTTGGATCAGTCTGACTGCGAATCAGCTCAATGAGCTTGTCCTCCAGCAGTGATTCTCCGATGCCGGCAAATTTGAGCATTTTTGAATAAAGCGGTGTTTCGTTCGTCAAGGCGTGCTGCTGTAGCCACGGTACTGCTTTATCTACGAACATCGGTTTCATCTCACGAGGTGGACCTGGAAGCACAATATAATATTTCTTCTCATGCTCAAAAGCAATCCCAACCGCAAGACCGATTTCATTCGGCAACGGTGTAGTTCCTTCAATTATAAGTGCCTGTTTGCGGTTATTTTCGGTCATAACGATCTTACGATCATCAAAGAAACGTTGTACATGATCCATCGCCAAACGATCAATATGGAGCGTTCTACCTAGCGATGCAGCCAGTGCGTCTTTAGTCAGATCATCCTCAGTGGGGCCAATTCCGCCTGTAAAGATAATAACGTCGGCCCGACTCTGAGCGATCTCGATGGCTTGCTGCAGGCGGCTGCTGTTATCACCGACAACAGTTTGAAAGTATACATCGATCCCGATGGCAGCTAGCTCTATAGACAAAAACTGGGCATTACTATTCACGATTTGACCGAGCAAAAGCTCTGTCCCTACTGCAATAATCTCCGCTTTCATACCTGGCTTTCGCCTCCTAGTTATAATGTAGGTACACTGCTTTTAGATTTCAAAAAAGGTAATAGGTGCTTCACCTATTACCCTTCCTTGTATGTCCAGCTTACATTCTTACGCATTATGCAGCTGTAGCAGATCCTTATTCTTCACAAAATAATCAATTCCAGAATAAATAGTGATCAGCGCTGCGGCCCAAATAGCAATATCGTCTACAGGAATACTGACAAATTGAAATGGGAAATTATTCAACAACAGCAGTGAGATCGCAACAATTTGTACAACCGTCTTTATCTTGCCCCATTTGCTGGCGGCAACCACTTTTCCCTCTAGCAATGCAATCTGGCGAAGTCCGGTGACTGCAAACTCACGACTGATGATTACAATAGCAATCCATGAATCGCATCTGCCCAGCTCCACAAGTGAAATCAGAACTGCAGATACCAGCAGTTTGTCCGCAAGCGGATCAAGGAGTTTACCGAGATTGGTGACCATATTATATTTCCTAGCAATGTAGCCGTCTATTCCATCCGTGCTGGCCGCAAGCAAAAAGATTACAGCTGCTACCAAATGATTAACAGATAGCTGAAACGAGCCCCAATGTATCGGTTCTGGATAAAAACTGAAATCCACCAGTAAAAAAAACATCATAATCGGGATCAGGCAAATACGAGCTAGCGTGATGCGGTTGGGCAAATTCACTGAAGTTTTCCTCCCCTAAATCGTTCATACAAATTGCCTAAAACAGGCTAATCCATTTCTACTTAAGCAAGTATATTATAGCAATAAATAGGTGTCAAAAAAACAGAAAGCACCCCGCGTTGTTAGCGCTAATAAGCACTGCGGGGCACAAAATTCTATTTCATGTTCATGAATTGTAGATCCAGCGGCAAATCAGCTTTACGCAAAATCTGAATAATCTGCTGCAAATCATCGCGGCTCTTGCCGGTTACACGAATTTGATCCCCTTGGATCTGGCTCTTCACCTTTAATTTTGAATCACGGATCAGAATATTAATCTTTTTCGCATTCTCCTGATCAATGCCTTGCTTAAGCCCTAAACGTTGACGTACAGATCCCAGGGAAGCCGGTTCTACTTTACCGAAGTCCAGATTCTTTAGGGTAATGCCTCTTTTCACCATCTTTGATTGTAAAATATCAATAACAGCGTTTAGCTTATATTCGTCTTCAGAGGCGATTATAAGTGCGTCTTTCTCCATCTTCAGACTGCTTTTGCTGTTCTTAAAATCAAAGCGGTTGTCGATCTCTTTCTCTGTTTGGTGAATAGCATTCGTTAACTCCTGCATATCCATTTTGGATACAATATCAAATGAACATTCTGAACTCATTAAACTCCACGTCCTTTATACAATTAGTCTGCTACTATTATAAGAGAATGGTACTATTAAGTCTAATTTTGGATAAATCATTATGTAGCTCACCCGACATAGAAAACAGCCCCACTAAGTGGAGCTTTTCCTTCGAGTGAGTTTGGTTCAAAGGGTAGAAACACGTCTCCACCGGAAGTACGCCGTTGGAGACGTTCATTTCTACAGCTTCTATCTGCTTCGGACCGGATTACGAAACATATCCAGAATTCCTAGCACAATATGTGCAATACCGAATCCGAGAATTCCGTATCCCCAAGCACCTGGTGTCAAATAGTATCCGATGAGACTGACAACAACCCCAAGGCCAGCTACAATCCAGCTAACTGTCATAAGATGTACACCTCACTTTGGCTAAAACTGAAAACAGTCTTATGTTCTCCCTAAAGCCAAAGTCTATACATCTTATTTGTTATTCGCCTGTCCCTTCACTTTGGGTACCTTCACTTCCAGAACCGTCGTCAAGATTAAGCAGGAGACGTGAAGAAGTCTTCTCATCCGTGATTACTTGACCATTTACGGTAATCTCAGTTGCTGGGGAATACCCAGACTTAATATACATGCCCTCACTACCAAGAACGAAGCTCATAGTTTCTCCTGCAGCTGTATTTCCGAAGGAGAGTTTTTCACCTTTAGAGTTCTCGCCTTTGTAAACTTCAAGCCAGCTTACTCCGGATGCAACAATCTCAACCTTAACTTCGCTTCCGGCAGGAGCTGTGACCTTAAATTTCGTTGTTTTGCCTGACTTCCCATCTGGTGTAACCGTGATAGATTGAGGAGTCGGCGTTGGCGTCGGTGTTGGCGTAGGCTCCGTAGTTGGCTCTGTAGTTGCTTCAGCACCTGCCGAGGAAGTAGGCGCTACAACACCGCCTCCTGATGCGGGTGGAGAAGTTTGTGCTGTATTAGGATCCTGCACATTATTGGTGATATTTGTTTGATCAACTTGATCAGGGTCTGCTTTGTTTAAACTAGAAGCATAAATGTAAATCACTACAATAATCAATATAGGGAATGTCCACATTAGCACCGTTGGCAGCCATTTTGCATTCCGTTCGGTTTCGGGTCTACGGCTGCGCTTTTGAATCACCGTCTCCATGGTCGTGTCTGCGGGTGGTGCAGGTACGTTCCCATGCTCCTCGAGCAGTTCGTCAGGACTCATGCCTACTGCTTCTGCATACGTTTTGATAAACGCCCTCACATAAAAACTTCCTGGAAGCACCTTGTAGTCTCCAGACTCGATGGCTTCCAAATACTTTTTGCGAATTTTTGTTACTTCCTGGACATCGTCAAGACTCATCCCTTTTTGCAGACGTGCCTCTTTCAATTGCCGGCCCAGTTCCGACATACCATCACCTCCTGTAAGTTCTATGAATGTAAACTTCCTTAACCAGCTTTATAAATAAACATGCTCGGAAGTGTATTCTTCATTGTTTGTGTTCTATAAATCATCACTGTAGCTCGTCGTAAACGACTCGTACAAGATTTCTTCAGTTGGATTATTCCGCAGCTCAATAATAATATCAAAGTCATCATAACTGTACTCAGATTCGCGTACGAAAATATCTGGATGCTCTATAACCTTTGTGCTTGGCATGCTCATAACATTTTGTAATAAATTATAATGTTTCTCATTAGAGCGGATCGTACTAACTATACCATCAATAATAAATACATTATGTGGGTTCATCTCATCTTCAGCCAATTGACTCCGCACCGTCTGCCGCAACAGTGTGGACGAGACAAATGTCCAGCGTTTCATAGCACAGACACTGCCAGCTATAATGGATTCCGTCTTTCCTACACGGGGCATACCACGCAGTCCTATAACCTGATTCCCATCTTTTTTAAACAGCTCACCGAGAAAATCAACCAATAGACCTAACTCATCACGGGTGAAACGAAACGTCTTCCGATCATCTGAATCCCGTTCAATATATCGCCCATGGCGCACAGCCAGCTTGTCCACGAGCCTAGGAGACCGCAGAGCTGAAACTGTAATATTATCAACTTTTTTGAGCATTTCGCCCATCAGCATAATTTTCTCATCATCATTGGTCTCCAGCAACATTCCGCGAGTTTTTCCTTCAACTCCATTAATCGTCAGAATGTTAACTTCCAGCATCCCTAACATTGAAGCGATATCACCAAGCAGACCGGGTCTGTTCTTGTGAATCTTGTATTCCATATACCACTGTTTATATTCCACTTGTACACCTCATAGATTCCTTTTCCCTACCCTTTGCCAATACAGCAAAAAAAGCTGCCCCGGCAAAGCGGTCTTTTACACGGGTCATGTTAATGATATATAAAATAAAAATGAAAGGCAAGGTCAGTCCTGTAATAATTGCAGAAAAGCTCCCACAGGGGGAGCTTTTCCGCAAGCTTAGGCGTTGTCTTTCGCCAACTTGACCATGAGTTTAGCAATCGTTTGCTTTTCTTCATCGTTGCCGACATCCCATAGCTCTTTGATCGCACGGTTTTGAGTGTTTGCTGGATCCACTTTTTCATCAAGGAATTCCCCGATTTCAAAAGCCAGCTTTGAGATTGTGTCTTGACTCATCCCAAGTTTCTCTGCCTGTACAACCCGTTTACCTAGGAATTTCTTCCAGGTGTCAAAATTTTTGATTACGCTATCGTCTTGTGTCATCTTAAATCCTCCTTCATGTTTACGGTCGAACACCTGCATACAGGCTGTAAGCCGCCTTACGAGAGATTAAAAAACAACACTTATAATATGTCTCAGACGATAGCTTATTATGCTGGAGCTTTTCTCCAAGTTAAGCATTACGTAATCCAGCCACCGTTAGGGCTAATGATCTGCCCAGTAATATACCCGGATTCTGGCAGTGCCAAAAAGTAAATCAATGAGGAGATTTCGTTCGGAGTAGCCAAACGTCCCGCCGGAATCTCATCCTCCAGCATCCGGACCTCATCCTCCTGTAGGTTAGACAACATATTCGTATTAACCGCTCCTGGAGCTACCGCGTTCACAGTTACACCAGAAGGTGCTAATTCTTTGGCTAACGCCTTAGTAAAAGCATTTACTCCGCCTTTACTG
Organism: Paenibacillus sp. FSL H3-0329; assembly: GCF_037963285.1. Taxonomy (NCBI): domain Bacteria; kingdom Bacillati; phylum Bacillota; class Bacilli; order Caryophanales; family Paenibacillaceae; genus Paenibacillus; species Paenibacillus sp. FSL H3-0329. The sequence goes on from NZ_CP150150.1 coordinate 4,095,419, forward strand.
GCTGAATAAGCGACCTCACAAGAGGCTCCCGATATTCCCCACACGGAAGAAACGTTGATGATTCGGCCATAACGCTGGGATACCATGTACGGCATAAAAATCTGGCTGCACATAAAGGTACCTTTCAAGTTAATGGCCATAATATCGTCCCATTCCTCTTCGCTCACATCAGCGAGCATCCCGTAATGAGATTTACCGGCATTGTTAACAAGGATATCCGGCTGCATTCCATTGCTTTCAAGCTTCTCCGCCATTCGTACAATCTGACTGCGATCCTTCATATCCGCATTTACAGTCATTACCTTTGCTCCAAGGGCCATACAACGCCGAGCGACATCATTAGCAGCTTCATGTGAGTGCTTGTAGTGTATAACAATATTCATGCCCACAGAGGCAAACCGTTCTGCAATGGCGCCACCGATTCCCCCGCTGCCCCCTGTCACCAGAACTGTCATTTCTCCTAATGGTTTGTTGCTCTCTCCCAAAAGCGACATTTAAGGACTCACCACTAGTGAAACAGCGAGCTGCTCCCAATTTACATGGGCATGTAAACGCTCATTCACTTCAGCTAAAGTAATCGATTCGTAAATAGGCAGAACTTCAAACAGGTCACCACCGCGGAATTGGTAACGTGTAAATTCATGTGCGATACTTTCAGGGGAGTTCAGCATGCGCAAATATCCGCCTATTTTCTTTTTTCGTGCCCGCTCGAAATCCTTCTCAGCAAAGCCAGACTTTAAGATCTGATCCACTTCTTCTTTTATTCGTTTTAGAAGCAAATCAGGGTCCTTGGTATCTCCACCCATAGCTGAAAAAGCATATTGTTCTGAACTATTAAATTCATGGCCAAAGCTGTCTGAGATCAGTTCTTCATCATAGAGCTTTTGGTACAACGCTGTGCTGCTGCCAACCAGCAAATCAAGCATAAGCTTAGTGGCCAAATCACGCTTAAGCGCAGCTTCACCTGTAAGACCATCAACTTTTTCCTTAAATCCAAACATAATCTTAGGCATCGAAACGGCGAGTTTACTTTCCAAGCGCTTCGTAGCGACTTGTTCCGGCTCATCTTCAAAAATACGCTTAATCTCACCTTGTTTACCATAAGATTTACCCTGCTGATTGCTGCGAATCAAGGAGAATACCTTCTCCGGATCCACACCACCTACTACGAACAACAGCATATTGCTGGGATGATAAAAAGAGTTGTAACAAGTGTACAGTGTTTCTTTCGTAATCGTACTAATTGATTCTATAGTTCCGGCAATATCAATCCGAACCGGATGTTTCGAATACATCGCCTCAATAAGGCCAAAGTACACACGCCAGTCTGGATTATCTGCATACATATTGATTTCTTGACCAATGATCCCTTTTTCCTTTTCTACATTCTCATCCGTAAAATAAGGTCGTTGCACAAAATCAACGAGTGTACTAAGGTTGGTCTCTATGTTTTCTGTTGCCGAGAAAAGATAAACCGTCTGATCGAAACTTGTAAAAGCGTTAGCTGAAGCTCCATTTGAGGCAAAAGTGGCAAAAATATCGCCTTCTGGCTCTTCAAACATTTTGTGCTCCAAAAAGTGAGCTATACCATCAGGAACAGTGGTCTCTTCTCCACCTGCGACATGAAAATGGTTATCTACAGAACCGTATTTAGTTGCAAATGTGGCGTAAGTTTTTTTGAATGTTGGTTTTGGCAATACATAAACCTGAAGCCCATTATCCATCACCTCATGATAAAGGGTCTCTTGAAGTCTGTCGTATTGAATCTGTTCCATCTCTATTCCTCCTTCCCTGTCAAGAAATAAATCGTATCCAGCTGAAAGGTCTCCGCTGCGGCTTTTACTTCCCCTGCACCGATTTGTTCCACCTCTTCTAGCAGCTGATCCGCTGTCCGTTCTTTTCCTGACAACTGGCGGTTGAAGTCGTAAGAGATCATCTCAAAAGCAGAATCCGGAATCTCGGAAAGCTGATTGCGGATCATGGCTTTGGTCTGGCTTAACTCCAGATCACTGATGTTGCCAGCTTTCATCTCTTCCAATTGTTTCTCTATAATTTCAACAGCTTTGTTGTAATTTTGCGTTTCGATGCCTGATTGTATCGTTCCAATCCCCTTGTGACCGTCATAGCGTGAAGAAGCATAATATGCAAGACTGGCCTTCTCTCGTACATTGACGAAGAGTTTGGAGTGTGGATACCCTCCTAATATTCCGTTGTACATAAGTGCGGACGCATATGTATCGTCCTTATACGTAATTGATGTGCGCAGACCCATGTTCAACTTGCCCTGACTGACATCCAGCTTCTCCTCTACCGTCCTTACCTCGCTGACGGATACTGGGACAAACTTGGAGCTATATAAGCCCACCTCCGACTGAATGCGTCCGAAGTGATGCTGCACAAGCTTTTCAACTTCCTCAGTAGTCGTATCTCCCACTACATAGAGATCCAAAATAGCTCCATCCAGCCATGAATTATAGGATTCGTACAAACTTTTTGGGGTAATCCGGTCCAAATCCGCTCTTTGACCCAGTGGATGAAGACGATAGGGCTCGTTACGGCACATTTCTTCGATACAGCGCTCCGCTGCATAACGAATCTTATCATTTACGATAGATTCCAGCTTCTTGCGCACTGTTTCACGCTCTGTTGCAACATAGGAAGGACGGAAGCTTCCATCCTCGACCAATGGACGGGTCAGGACTTCTCCTAGAAAAGCAAAGGATTGTTCAAGCAAGCTCTCCTGACTCTGCACGAAGGAGTCATTAATGGTGTCCATGCGAAACTGAACAATCTGATAATCGCCTCTTTTATAAATATCAAAACCAAATCCAGCGCCATACAGCTCCTCCAAACGCTCGCGGAATTGAGTAGTCTCTGGATAAGAAGCGGTACCTCTGCGGAGCACAAATGGAGCAAGTGCTGTAGGGGTGACCATATCCTCATTAAGTGGGACGCCGGCATAAAGTGAGATGGCGTAGGTCTTGAACGCCTTGGTAGGCATCACGTGAATACGCATACCTGCAACGTTGCCATGCTGAAATACATTATTAGTCAAGTCCAAAACTCCTTTACCGCGTGGATAGTTGCTCATTAACATGTTTATGAATTAATAACCATTCTAAACCATTCCAAAGTAAGGAAGCAACCGGATGCCTCTTCCCGGTTGCTCTCTGGATTTACTTCTTTACTTATCTACATACAGAAAATATGCTGGCCGATAGTCTTGACCTGTGGACGAGTCCAAATCCATTTGGAGGTCGCCGTTTTAGGGTTGAAATAATACAAACATCCACCCGAAGGGTCCCAGCCATTCAGCGCTTGCTGCACTGCTTTTCGTGCCTGCTCATTTGGCTCCAAATAAATCTGCCCGTCAGCTACAGCTGTAAAAGCTCCCGGCTGAAAAATAACGCCAGACGGTGTATTAGGAAAGCTCGGAGATTTTACCCTGTTCAAGATTACTGCAGCAACAGCAACTTGACCTTCGAAAGGTTCGCCTCTCGACTCACCATAGACGGCATTAGCCATGATTTTGAGATCATTTTCTGATAATCCCATCGTATTCCCTGAAGACAGAGACGCTGAATCCGAATTATTGGTTGTATTTGTTTTGTTACCGGTGTTGTTGTTTGCTGTATTATTTCCGGTTGCTGAAGCAGACTCTGTCGGCTTCCAGTTCTTAGTTGCGTTATACAATTTCAGCTTAGTCTTAGCGCCTACGATGCCATCAGACTTCATTCCAAACTTCCATTGAAACCACGTTACTGAATTTTTCGTTTTCGGACCAAACTGACTGTCTATTTTCCCTTCATAAAAGCCCAGATGTTTTAAACGTCCTTGCAACTCATAAACATCCTGACCAGAAGAACCGAGTTTAATCGGAGTCGTGCTGAAGGCAGGCAAGGCCTCTTCTTCAGGATGATTTAGTTCATGGACAAATGACGCAGCAGCACTTTGCTTGGTCTGTACTATGCCATTACCCTGGAGCAACATTCCTGCAAACGGTGCGGCAGCAAGTGCAAGGGTTAAAGAAGCAAAGATCCACAACTTATGTTTCTTCATAGGGGTTCGCTCTACCTTTCTTTTGTGAGTTCTGCATGAATGGCTAAAGTTATTATGACGACTGTCAGGACATCCTATGCATTACTAAAAAAGAAGTAATAGCATTTCATTGTAATTGAGAATGATTATCAACTATAATCGAAATAAGAAAACGTTGGAGTTGATATTAATCATGAATTTAAAGGACCACATGTTATTGTGGAACCACGCATTAATAGAAATTATTGATATACGCCATACTTTTCAACGATCAGGTGATCTGAATTCACATTATCAGCTGCCCTCAAGTGCATTCTTGTTGATCATAAACGGCAAGGCCGAAATACTAATTGACGAGGTCCCGCACGAGATCAGCAACTTTCATATCCTTCATGGTGGAAAAGGAATGAACATTCAATTTTTACGCATGGATGAACTACTGGAGTATTACTTAATTTTATATAAAGCAAACCTTTCACTCGCCTCACGCAACAATCTAAAAGCAATCATGGAACACAATAATCCCTTTAATCTCCAATATGGATTTACGCCTACTAGTCCACTGCCCTTATTTGATAAGATGGAGAACATGTTTACTGATTGGAGCAAAACAGGGATTTTGGATCGGCTGTATGTCAAAACACTTTTTTATCAATGGATTTATGAGATGCTTAGGCAGCTGCATACGCTGGAAACACAGTTAATTCAACCTGATCCGCTAGATCAAGCAATTCGCTATATGCAGACTTATTATAAGGAAACCTTCTCTCTTGAAAAATTAGCTAAAGCGGTAAACAGCAGCCCTAGAACATTATCCAGATTATTCAGAACACAGCTGCAGACTAGCCCTGCTCAGTACTTAATCAACATCCGCATGGAAAAATCGAAAATATTGCTCCTGAACACAGAGGCTAGCTTGCATGACATCGCAATTGCAGTAGGTTATCCTGATGGCTATTATCTAGGAAAAATGTTTAAAAAATATTACGGAATCTCCCCTGTCCGATACAAAAATAAAGTTATCACCCACTCCAGTTGGCGTGATATGCCATCTCAAGGTGCACAAATTGACATTGCCCGAACGCAACCTCTCCGTTATATTGATTATGATAATCATTATCAATATAACGGAGAAGGGGAATTACCAATGTTTAGAAATGCCAAACCATCATTACTGCTCACCCTGTTATTATGCTTTACCATAGTGTTAAGCGCTTGTTCCACGGGAACCACAAATTCAAATGCATCAAGCAATGGGAAACCCACCCCCTCAGCAGAAACAAGTACAGGGGCAAATACAGACAAAGCTGCTGTCGAAGCACAAACCCGGATAATTTCCACAGTTAAAGGAGACATTGCCGTTCCCACTAGTCCACAAAGAGTTGTAGTTCTTTATTTGCTCGGTGATGTACTGGCTCTCGGCATTAAACCTATAGGTGTATCCGATGTATCCGAGGGTGCTGCATTTGAAGATGAGCTAAAAGATGTGCAAAAGCTTGGCACCTGGTTTGAGGCTAGCCCTGAAGCAATCCTTGCTCTAAATCCCGATCTTATCATCGTGCCGTCAGAGGAAACTTATGAAGCCCTTCACCAAATTACGCCAACAGTCTTAGTTCCGTATGAAAAAATGTCAACAGAAGAACGGGTGTCCTTTATTGGACAAGTCGTAGGCAAAGAAGATCAAGCAAAAGAATTATTTACTGATTTCCATAAAAAAGTTGAGGTCAGCAAACAAAAGCTGCAAGAAGCTGGTATTCTTGATCACACAATATCCATCATGGAAGGTGGAAAAGACAACAGCATGGCTGTTGTGGCGAGCAAACAATTCGGACGTGGTTCACAAATCATTTATGAATATTTAGGCATGAAGGCGCCGGACATCATTCAACAGAAAATAGATACGGCGACTGGTGCGGATGGGGAATCCGTATCCTTTGAAGTCCTTGGCAAATACAGTGGTGACTATATCTTCCGCTCCTCTTATGATGGTATGGCTGATCTGACCCAAAACCCAATTTGGAACAATATCCCTGCCGTGAAAGAAGGCCGTTTGATGGAGATCGATTTTGGCTTAGGTTATTACAGTGATATCTATTCTCTAAATGTGCAACTGGATTATATTGTTGAAGCTTTGCTTGCTGCGCCAAGAGTCAAATAAGTACTCAGGATACAAAAAAAGAGATGGTCCACTTCATAAAGTGGCCATCTCTTTTTTTGTCTATTGAAGGTTTCGACGGGCTTCTCCAGCTTAGGAGCTGATCTTGTTATGTTGATATTGCTCAAGTGACATCAGCACCTCACGCGGCTTACTGCCCTCGTAAGGACCGATGACCCCACGAGCCTCCATAGAGTCAATCAACCGGGCTGCACGGGTATAACCGACCCGCATACGACGCTGCAGCAGCGACACTGAAGCCTGCTTAGCCTCTAGTACAATTTGTACGGCTTGCTCGTATAATTCATCCTGTGGCTCCTGATCCTCAGTGATTGTATCATCCACTTCAGGAACGATGGACTCATCGTATTCGGCTTCACCTTGACTGCTGACATATTGAACAATAGTCTCTACTTCTTGGTCACTCATAAAAGCTCCCTGTACACGAATAGGCTTAGATGCGCCCATTGGTAAGAACAACATATCACCTCGGCCTAACAACTTCTCTGCACCGGGCATATCCAGAATGGTACGTGAATCCACATTGGACGATACGCCAAAAGCGATCCGGGATGGAATATTAGCTTTAATTAAACCTGTGATGACATCTACTGAAGGACGTTGTGTAGCGATAATTAGATGAATCCCTGCCGCCCGCGCCATTTGTGCAAGTCGGCAAATCGCATCCTCAACATCATTGGCTGCAACCATCATCAAATCCGCAAGCTCGTCCACAATAACAACGATATACGGTAGAATAGCCGCTGGATTCTCAGCCATTAGCTTATTATAACCTTCCATATTCCGTGTTCCCGATTTGGAGAATAGCTCATAACGCTTCTCCATTTCGACTACGATCTTCTTCAAGGCTAGGCTTGCCCGCTTTGGATCTGTGACAACCGGAGCCAAAAGATGGGGAATTCCGTTATACACATTCAGCTCGACCATCTTAGGATCGACCATGAGGAATTTGACCTCATCAGGTTTAGCTTTGTATAAGATGCTTGTTATAATCCCGTTGATACAGACTGATTTACCGGAGCCAGTTGCACCGGCCACCAATAAATGGGGCATCTTAGCCAGATTGCCGATAATGGTCTGGCCGGAAATATCACGGCCAAAAGCAATCGATAATCTGGATTCAGCCTCCTGAAAAATCTGTGTCTCCATAACTTCGCGCATGGTAACAATAGACACTTCAGAGTTCGGAACTTCTATCCCGATCGCAGATTTACCCGGAATCGGTGCTTCCATCCGAATGTCTTTGGCTGCAAGTGCAAGGGCAATGTCATCCGTCAGATTTACAATACGGCTAACCTTAACGCCAATATCCGGTTGTATCTCATATCTTGTAACAGCTGGACCTCTTACTACCTCCAGCACTTTAGCTCGTACCCCAAAGCTTTCAAGTGTTGCTTCTAATTTACGGGCTGTCTGCATATAATCATTCTGATCTCCAGCTTTGCCACCATTGTTAGGTTTGGCTAAAAGACGGAACGATGGCAGCTTATATGGCTTCGGTGGCGGTGGTGCTGGAGGAGCGGGAATAATCTCTCCATCTGGAGAAGCACCTTGCAGGCCTTCCAAGTCAATACTTACATTCTCCTCAGACTCATCCGTAGGCTGCTGCTTAACGGCATTAGCTCCGGCTACAGCAGGTTTAGCTGCTTCACCACGAGCTGCGGGTGAGAATTCACTCCACTCTTCCCGATCTTCTTCGTTTAAACCTTCTGAACGGATATGTTCAAAGAAATCTCGAATAATAGGCGTCACAGGTTCAATATCCAGATCCGCATCGTCAAAATCATGATCGATATCCTCTAATGGAATTACACGGCTATCTGGTGTTAATCCCGAAATAATCGGACCGCTCGAAGCACTTGTCACAATTGGACCCTGATCGTCATCCTCAGGATCTGCTTCCACCTGTGAACGCGTGGAACCTGAGAACCAGCCAGATATTTTTTTCAAAAGGACAGGTTGTTTGCGATTAGGCAGATACCGATCGTCTTCGTCTTCTTCATCCTCGTCATCATAGACAGGCTGCTTCACCTGCCGAGCTTTAGCTGGAGCAGACGCTCTAGATGGTCTCGCCGCTACTGGGACCGCCTTCGGGCGATTTGCAGCATGGAGACGAATCCCCTCCACAAACTTAACCGAGCGCACTCGCAAAAGCGTAAAAATCTCTACATATGACAAGTTGGTAATTAGCATAAAGCTGATCGCCAGCATGACGATCATAAGCAGCTTAGCGCCCAGACTGCCAAAAAGCCATAACAGCGCTGCATACTCCAACCCGCCGATGTAACCTCCGCTTATATCCTTACCCAGCATATAGACATTGCTGTCGTTCGAGCCAGGTGAAAGTGATCCCGAAAGATCATTATGTATTTGTGTCATTACATTGCCAGGATGTAACAAAGACAACGGGCCAAGCTTCTGCTCCATTGCAGATATTGTGCTCATAAGGCACATTGACAACAGAAGCAGAAGCACGCCAGTATGCCTGCTGTTCCACGAGGAAGGCCATCTTCGATGGATCATAACCATGAGTCCATAAAAAATGCCGACAAGCGGCAACACAAAATAAAATCTCCCTAATAAGTAACCCGCCATACTTGAAAGTGAGCGCCCTACGGCTGCTTCACCAGACAGTGCAATGACGGAAATAGTTATTAATAAAATTCCATATATTTCATATTTTAAAACGCTGCCGAGCAGCGCTTTTTTCTTCTTCTTTTTTCGTTTAGCCACGCCAGCCACCCCCGGAACAACATTATACCATATAATGGCGTGGCGTACCTATGTTCTCTTTTGTCAGAAATTGAATCTTTATGTTAATGTAATTATCGAACCTGGAGAGAACGCCGGATCTAGATAACGGTTCAGTGGACAATCCAATAATCTCACGATCCGCGCACGCCCTTCCTCCATCGGTTCAACCTGCATCAGCATGCCCTGCACACTCACTTCTCGGGTTGTTGCATAATTGTTAAATGCCCCCTCCCACACCTGTTCCATTGCAACTACTGTGTACAGTGTCATTGCGTAATCCCTCCTGGAGTCGATGCAGAGAAATCCCCGCCGATCATTCGGTTGAGATGCGCTAGAGCCGCTCCGATCCCGCCGACCTCATCCATAAGGCCATATTTAACGGCATCCAAGCCCCCCACAGCCGTCCCGATATCACGATTGAGCTCACCTGTCTTAAACATGAGATCACGGAACTGTTCTTCAGAAATACGCGAATGGGAAGTCACAAATTTAACGACACGTTCCTGCATTTTCTCCATATACTCGAACGTTTGCGGCACTCCGATCACTAAACCATTCATACGAATCGGATGAATCGTCATCGTTGCACTTTCGGCAATAATCGAATAAGTGGAGGAAACTGCAATCGGCACCCCGATACTATGCCCGCCCCCAATGACCACGGTTACCGTTGGCTTGGAGAGGGATGCAATCATTTCCGCAATTGCTAATCCCGCTTCTACATCTCCACCTACCGTATTTAAAATGATAAGCAGACCTTTGATGTTTTTATTCTGCTCAGCAGCCACCAGCTGTGGAATGATATGCTCATACTTTGTTGTTTTGTTCTGTGGAGGCATTACAATATGTCCTTCAATCTGACCAATAATCGTTAAGCAAAAAATATCAGGCTCTCCACTTGGGACTACCGTTTGTCCAAGCTCCTTAATCGCTCCCATTGCAGTGGGCGGCATATTTTCATTAGGATTCGGATTAGTTTCTCCTGGGACAACTTCCTCATTTTTTGCTCCATTTGATCCTTCGATGTAGTTCATCTTCGCAGCTCTCCCTTGTCATATGCAGCTCTAGTCTGCTGTTGCCTTACTAACAATCCTTAGTATGACATTTCAGGGTGCTGCCTTATGCAATTTTCAGCTTATGAAGTAATTATGACATGCAAAAACCCCTTCTCCCGAGGAAACCGTCCAATATTTCCGGGGAAAAGGGGCTCAGCCCTAGCTATATATTCTTTGAAGGAGAAACTCTCCTTACACTTCCATGATAATTGGCAAAATCATCGGTCTGCGGCGCGTTTGTTCATATAAGAAACGGCCCAGCGAATCTTTTACGCTTGTTTTAAGGGAAGCCCACTCATTTACTTTTTCACTCATCAGGCGTTGCAATGTACTGGATACAATTCGGTTAGCTTCGTCGAGCAGTCCTTCGGACTCCCGAACATAAACGAAACCACGTGAAATGATGTCAGGTCCAGAAACAATGGCACCATTCTGTTTGCTAAGTGTAACCACGACAACCAAGATACCGTCTTGAGACAGCAGCTTACGGTCACGCAATACAATGTTACCCACATCGCCTACACCTAGTCCGTCAATCAATACGTTACCAGCCGTTACTTTACCAGCTTTACGAGCGGCACCGCCTTGGATCTCAACAATTTCACCGATTTCAGTGATGAAAATGTTCTGTGGATCTACGCCAACGGATTCTGCCAGCAAAGCATGTTTGCGTTGCATGCGGAATTCACCGTGGATCGGAATGAAGAATTTCGGCTTCATGAGGTTGAGCATAAGCTTAAGTTCTTCTTGGCTACCGTGACCGGATACGTGAACGCCGGAGTTGGAACCGCTGTAAATCACATCAGCGCCAAGACGGAACAATTCATCGATGGTACGGCCTACATATTTTTCATTACCTGGTACAGGTGTTGCTGCAATAATAACGGTATCGCCTGGCAGGATATCTACTTTACGATGACTGGAACGCGCCATACGTGTCAATGCAGACATTGGCTCGCCTTGGCTGCCTGTGCAAAGAACAACGACACGATTTGCTGCCATTCTATTCATTTCTTCTGGTTCGATCAGCATTCCGTCAGGTACGTTCAAATATCCAAGCTCTGAAGCGATGGATACAACGTTGACCATACTACGGCCAATTACTGTAATCTTACGACCCGTAGATTCTGCTGCATTAACCACTTGCTGAATACGGTGCACATTGGAAGCAAAAGTTGCTACAACGACACGTTGCTCAGCCTTGCGGAAAATATCTTCCAGCACAATACCGACATTCTTCTCAGATGGGGTAAAGCCTGGTTTCTCAGCATTCGTACTATCCGATAAAAGAGCAAGTACGCCCTTTTGGCCAATCTCTGCCATCCGATGCAGATTTGCAAATTGACCGTTGACTGGGGTGTGGTCAAATTTGAAATCGCCCGTATGAACAACATTTCCTTCCGGAGTCTCAATGCATACACCCACGGAATCAGGAATACTGTGGTTGGTTCTAAAGAAAGTTACCTTAAGTGAGTTCCCCAATTGAATTTCTGAATCTTCGTTGATCAGAATCCGTTTGGTGTCACCCAGCAGGTTCGCTTCCTTCAATTTGTTCTCTACAAGACCTAAAGTTAATCTTGTTCCATAGACTGGAACATTCAAATTCTTCAGGACATAAGGCAAACCACCGATGTGATCCTCGTGTCCGTGAGTAAGCACAATACCTCTTACCTTGTCACGGTTCTCTGTCAAATACGAGATATCAGGAATTACGATGTCAATACCGAGCATATCCTCTTCCGGAAACTTGAGTCCCGAATCCACGACTACAATGTCAGCTCCGTATTGAATAACATACATGTTTTTCCCGATTTCTCCGACTCCGCCCAATGCGAAAATCGTCAATTTATCGTTGTTGTTTTTTTTGGACAAATGAATCTAACCCTCCTATGATGTTGGACGTCATACTTTTATTGGTAAATATCGAACTTCGATTATTTCAGCGGCGCTGAACACATTCTTCAAACAGCTAATAACTTCCAATCAACAAGGAAATTCCTGAAATCTGTAAAATGCGCAATGCGAAAGCTCCCGATTCCGGGCAGTAAAGTTCATATTGAAGCGGACAAACGCCGTCAAAATTCACCGTCGCGCCCCTCGCGCGAAGACATGTCATTTATTTAAACAGACTCATCTTGGGACCTATCCTGTCTCACAATGTATTACATTGACGGAAGATTACCGCATATTTAATTTTAACCGCACCCAGTCACTTAAGATCATTATACATGATTTTTTTGGCAAAAGACAAGTCATCCGCCTCGTATCCAAATTCTTTCCTTAAATTCGCCTCAATATTTCAGAAAAAAAATATAAATGCAAAAACCGGCCCCCCAATAGAGTAGCCGGTTTAGAACGTTCATCATCAATGATTAATTCTTAGTGAAATAGACCTTCAATAAAAGCCGCTTCCGCTTCCGTTGGCGAAATAAGTGGCAATCTGACTCCGCCCACAGGGATCCCCTTGAGTCCTAAAGCATATTTTACTGCTGATGGATTGGGCAGCGGTTGTGGGCATTCAAACATTCCTTTAAAAATCGGGAACAGCTGGCGATGAATCTCTCCAGCAAGCTGAACATTGCCGGAGGTATAAGCGTAAATCATTTCTGACATCTGCGCACCAACCACATGGCTAGATACACTTATAATTCCGTATCCACCAACAGCCAGACTGGCAAGACCCGAGGCATCATCACCTGTATATACACGGAAATCATCTGAACAAGCAGAGGCAATAAGTGTTACCTGATCCACAGACGCGCATTCTTTCGTAGCAATGATGTTCGGAATCTCAGCAAGTCGCAGGGTAGTGGCCACGCTCATACTTACACCTGTTCGACCTGGAACATTATATAGAATCACTGGTAATGAAGTCTCTGAAGCAATCGTGGAAAAATGCTGATAAAGACCTTCCTGATTCGGTTTATTATAATAAGGAACGACCAAAAGCACTCCATCTACACCTATTTTCTCTGCTTCCTTCGTCAGATGAATGGAATGTTTCGTGTTATTGCTGCCAGTTCCAGCAATAACTTTACAACGTCCATTCGCCTTTTCCAGCACAAAAGAAAACAGCTGCAGCTTTTCCTCATCGCTTAACGTAGGCGATTCCCCTGTCGTTCCGCAGACAACCAAAGCCTCTGATTTCTGTACCTCAATTAAATAATCGACAAGCTGTGAAGTTACATCCCAGTTGATTTCTCCATCCCCATCAAAAGGGGTTACCATGGCTGTTATTAATCTTCCGAAATCCACTTTGAATTCCTCCTTGTCAGCGGTGCAATTCAAACATAGCATGCAGCGAACGCAAGGACTGCACCATATCTTCTTTTTTCACAAGCACCCATATCGTTGTATTCGAATCTGCGGATTGTAGAATTTGAATGTTTTGCGAGCTAAGCGCCTCAACGATGCGCGCCATAATACCAGGCACACCGTTAATTCCTCCCCCGATAACAGAAACTTTGGCACAACCCGATAAACTCTTAGGTCGCAAACCCAGCTGTTGCAGAGCAGAAATAGCCTTCTCTGATTTGTCATCAAAAACCGTATAAAGAGCTTCCGTAGGTGTTACATTAATAAAATCAACGCTTATCCCGTTATCTGCCATACTCTTAAAGATTTGCAATTGCACTCCGGTTCCGTTACCGTCCGGGCATTCCACAGAAATCTGTGTAACATTGCTGACATAAGCAATCCCTGTAACGAATCGATCCACAATACCCCCTGCTTGGATATCGTTAAATCCTTCTGGATTCGTAACCAGCGTACCTTCAGCTTCTGAAAAGGTTGAACGAACACGAACTGGAATCTGTGCCTGCATAGCAATCTCAACCGCACGTGGATGAATGACTTTTGCTCCCTGATGAGCCATATTGCAAATTTCTGTATAACTAACGTAAGTTAATGGCTTAGCATCTTCAACGATCCGTGGATCAGCTGTAAGTATCCCGTTAACATCCGTATAAATATCCACCATATCAGCATGAAGAGCAGCACCCAGTGCTGTAGCAGAGGTATCACTACCGCCACGGCCTAAAGTTGTTAAATCACCCGCTTCAGTCTGGCCCTGGAACCCGGTAACAATAACCACTTTATCCTCACGCAGCTCACGGAGAATGCGTTCCGGACGTACATCCAGAATTCTGGCATTGCCATAGTTGCTGTCTGTCAGAAATCCTGCCTGAGCTCCCGTTAATACTGTAGAAGCGATACCTTCATTCTCCAACAGCCCACATAGAGTAGTAGCTGAAATAATTTCACCGCAGCACATCAGGAGATCTTTTTCCCGGTCAGGAAGTGCATCTCCGTTCTGCACGGCCCAATCCAGCAAAGTGTCTGTTGCGTAAGGCTCTCCGCGACGGCCCATGGCCGATACAACAATAACAAGACTGTAGCCACTTGCCAGCTCTCTTTTGACATTGCGGATTACGTGTTCTCTAGCTTGCGGTGTGGATAGCGATGTTCCTCCGAATTTTTGTACCAGAATACCCATGTATAATTCCCCCATTATTATCAAAGCAAACACACTAATCATTCGTGAAAAGATTACGGTACGTGAGCTTATTCGTTAAGTAAGTTGTTAAATGGCTGTACCGCCCTCGAACCTGAGGACGGTAGCAATATTGCTTATATTTTTTTGATAGCAATGAACTTAGCTGTTTCCACTACGTTATCTTGGCACTTCTCATTGCTCATTTGGTGCATCTCCCCTTTTATTGTCCACAACAAAATCAGCCGAGCTCTGTTAATTTTCTATGCTGAATGAAACCGTTCGATGATCATCGGCTGTAGTTGTTTACCTTGCAAAGCGGCATAGCAAGCTTCCGGGATAAGATCCATGCGTGCCACGAGCGAGTTAGGTTTACCCTCAGGGTTATCTTGACCGAATGGTACAAAATAAATATGTTTAGCCACCAGAAGCTTAGCAATATTTGCGGCATTTAGGCCCAATCCATCATTTGTAGATATCGCTAGAACTAGTGGACGTCCGTTGCGCATCTGCGATTTAGCGGCCATTAGCACGGGACTATCCGTCATGGCATTAGCCAGTTTACTCGTTGTATTTCCTGTGCAAGGTGCTATTGTCAGCACATCCAGCAGCTTGGAAGGACCCAGCGGCTCCGCTTCAACAATTGTAGAAATGATATCATTCCCTGTTATATCTTTCAACTGTTTTAACCAATTTTGCGATGTCCCAAAGCGGGTGTCTGTTCCTAGTACAGATGCTGAAACTATAGGTACTACGTTTGCTCCCCCGTCTACGAAGCGCTGAATTTGTGGCATTACCTCAGCAAAAGTGCAATGAGATCCAGTGATCGCATACCCTACTGTTTTTCCGTGCCAATCCATTTTATTCGTCCCCCTTGATTAAAGCCTCGTCCGAAATCGACTGTACCAGCGCATTTGCCATAATAATCCCAGCGCTTTTTGGAGCTACAATGCCAGGGAGTCCTGGAGCCAGCATCGCCTTAATCCCACGTTTTTCAGCATAACGAAAGTCACAACCGCCTGGTGCAGATGCCAGATCAATAATTACGCAATGCGGCGCAAGCCGCGAGAGCACCTGAGCGGTGATGATCATACTTGGTATCGTATTAAATATAAGATCCACATCCGGTACGTGAAGCAGCAGCTCACTGGTCATAAAAGGCTTCCAGCCCATTTCCTCAGCACGTGCATAATGTTCTTGTTTTCTGACACCAACCTTTACACTAGCCCCCAGTCCCTGTAGACTTCGAGCCATTGTAAATCCAGTTCTACCTAAACCAAGCACCATTGATTTCGAGCTGTGAATCGTAAAATCCGTGTTCTGAATGGCCATTACCAGCGCTCCCTCCGCTGTCGGGATAGAGTTGTAAATAGCCACATCATCACGATTAAGCAGTTCGATTAACTTTAGTGAGTGCTTGGTACACATCCCGCGCAAGTAACTTTTAGCCATACCGGTATACACTAAACAATCGGATGGCAGCGCAGTGAAATGCTCCTCCAGAATCGTTAAACGCTCAGAAGAAAATAGAGCACTAATATTTCCTTCATCATCACAGCCTACCGTAGGCAACACTAATACATCTGCATTACTTAGCAGCTCTACCGTCAATTGTTCCAGGCTCACCCCTGGGCTAGGGGTCTCCCACTTATCGAACCCGGCAGCGCTTACCGTCGCATCCAATTCCACACATTTCCGAATCACTTCAAGCTGTCTCGCGTCCCCGCCCAGGAACACGATCCTGACGCCAGTAAGCATAGGGATGACGCTCCTTTCAACATACACTATCGACTATAAAGCATCTTATGCTGGGCATAGTTAATGGGTGAAGAGCGGAAATGAAATCCCCGGCACGCATGGCTGATGGCTGATGAGCAGATGGCTTACGGCTGATGAGTTACGGACCGAGATGCAACTATTTGTGTATTTTTTGTCTTTTAGGAGGAGTTTCGGACTGGAGAGCTCTTATTCGACATAAACAGGTTCGATATCAGGTGTTTTTGATCCAATAGTGACACTGGGGTCCGAAAACAGCCGAATTAAGCAGAATTGTTGTAAATAAGAGCGCTGAGGTCCGATAGGGGCTTCGTTTTTAATTTGACAGTAGGGTTAGAGTTGTGGCAGAGCGCCAATGAAAATGCTGAGTTTATTCGATGGGGAAATCGGATGTAGTTGGAGTAGCAGATAGCACTTTATAAAATGCTATCTGCATAACAATCGAAGAAAATAATGTTTAATGATAATTAACTCTGCATAACAAAAAAAGCTCACGAATCATGCCTTGGGCATGAATTCGTAAGCTTTTTAAATGAATTATATCAACAATCTTATTTGCCAGTATGACCAAAGCCTCCGGCTCCGCGTTGTGTTTCGGACAACTCTTCCACTTCCACCAAATTAACCACTGGAACAGCTTGAAATACCATTTGGGCAATCCGCTCATTGCGAGCGATAGCAAACGGCTCCTGCCCCAGATTGATCAAGAGTACTTTGATCTCTCCGCGGTAATCAGCGTCTATAGTTCCAGGTGTATTTAAGCAGGTAATCCCGTGCTTCAAGGCCAGTCCACTACGCGGACGGATCTGCGCTTCAAGCCCCTCTGGCATAGCCAGTGAAATCCCTGTTGGAATTAAAGCACGCTCTCCTGGTGCAAGTACAATTTCACCCGCAACTGCAGCATAAAGATCATAACCGGAAGCTTGCTCCGACATTTTACAAGGAAGATTTACATCCTCGTTTCCAGTAAGTTTATTGATTTGTACGTAATAAGACAAGATCATCTCTCCTAACATTTGCAATAGCTTTATCTGATGAGCCTACCATCGCTAAAGAAAGCGGCTCCGCGAACATATGGTCCAGCACACTGTTGATATTGTCCATCGTCACTAGCTGAATTTTGGCGATCATATCGTCCAATGTATTATGTCTTCCGAGCATAAGTTCATTTTTTCCGATACGGTTCATTCGGCTGCTAGTGCTTTCGAGACTAAGAATGAGACTGCCTTTAAGCTGCTCCTTGCCTTTTCTCAGCTCATCTTCACTGAGGCCGTTAGTAGCAAGTTCGTACATCATTTCCTTGATTAACTCCATGACATCTTTTGTTTGCTTGGGCGCTGTACCAGCATAGACCGTAAACAGACCAGAATCTGCCTGGGAGCTGTGATAGGAATACACCGAATAAGCTAATCCGCGTTTTTCACGAATTTCCTGGAACATACGGGAGCTCATCCCTCCGCCTACGGCATTATTGATCAGCACCATAGCATATTGCAAGGGATCGCCAGAACGTACGCCAGGCAAGGAAAGACAGATGTGATTCTGCTCTGTTTTCTTGCGGTGAAATAAGAGTTCTCCATAGTAATCTGGTGGAGTCAGCGGCGCACTTGTACCATGATTATCAAAAGAACCAAAATGCTGTTCCAGCAGTTCGATCAATCCATCACTAATGTTGCCGGCTACACTTATAACCGTATTCTCAATCGTGTATTGTTCCTTCATGTACGCCCGAAGATCATCCGGCTTCATCTCCATCAGCCGTTCCTTCAAGCCAAGGATGGAATACGCTAGCGGATGGTCCTTGTAGGCAGCAGCACACATTAAATCATGTACAAGATCATCCGGCGTGTCTTCGCACATGGAGATTTCCTCAAGGATGACATTCTTTTCTTTCTCCAGCTCTTCAGCGTCCATCCGTGAACGGAAGAACATATCCGCTAATACATCTACAGCGATGGGCAGATGCTCATCCAGTACTTTAGCATAATAACATGTATATTCCTTTGAGGTAAACGCATTTACATTGCCCCCGATGGCGTCAAACTGCTCAGCAATATCCTTGGCGCTGTACCGATCCGTACCTTTAAAAAGCATATGTTCTACAAAATGGGATATCCCGTTGTTTCCAGGGTGTTCATTCCGAGAGCCTGTCTTTACCCAGATTCCGAAAGAAACGGACCGGCCAGTCGGGATTTTCTCCATTACCACTCGTAAACCATTGGATAACACTATTTTTTCCACTTCAAGTCCTCCTGGCAAATAGCCATGTTCTATCTAATTTAATTACACGTGCCTATAATCCTACCAGAAATACAGCTCTCACTCAACATTAGAGGGGATCAGCCGCTCTGCTGAGAGCGTTTGAGTAACTGTGCCTAACTGCAACCCTTTTGCTTTGATTCCACGTATCATGGCCCTCAGAGCTTTGGAGGATGAGGCTGTGGGATGCATTAAGACTAGAGTGCCTGGTTCCGCTTTGCTTGTGATTTTGGCAACTACAGATTCAGGAGAAGGATTACGCCAATCCACGGTATCCACGGTCCATAGTACGGTCTTGAGCCCTAAACTGCTGGCAATTTCTACTGTCTCCTGATCGAAATCACCAGAAGGGGGTGCGAACCATTTATTAGTGACTCCAAGCGATTCCTTTAACAGCTTTTGTGTCTTCTCAATTTCTACAGTAGCTCGCGCACGACTTAAAGTACTCATATTAGGGTGGGTATAAGCATGATTCTCCATCTCATGACCACGTTTTAGCATTTCTTTAGCCAGCTCCGGATTTTTACTCAGCCAGCTCCCATCCAGAAAAAACGTAACTTTAACGTTCTCTTCATCCAAAACATCCAACATTGGCACAATGTACTCATTTCCCCACGCCACATTAATCATCAACGATACCATCGGTTTGGCCGGATTCCCACGATATATGGGTTCAGCTCCCAGTTGATTCAGTGATATCTGTGGTTCAATCTGCCGATACACAAATTTTATAGGTTCTTTTGGCGCCAAAAGAGCATTCCGATATGTACTCTCTACATCAATCTCAAGTCCGTTATAACCCGGAATCGCCTTCCATACCCGATCAACCACGGCATTCACTGGAGGGGCATTAAGTTTGGCTGCGGCGGTCTCAATCCGTGTCCGAAGATCATTGTTCTCCGGCTTAGAAATATCCTTCCACACAGCTAGGTCATCCTGCGGCTTCAATTGCGCAAGCATGTCCTTTACCGGTCCCTGAGTGCTGCCAATTCCTATCACGATCGCAATACAAGCAACCACTAAAGCCACTTTTTCCGTCTTCATGACGACTTCCTCCCCGGCAGAAACGACTTGTAGTCCGTTCCACACGAATACAAAGACACTTTGTCCCAATCTATGAGACAAGAGAGGAATTTATGTCATAAGAACAGAGGCAAGAGGCGTGATAGTGATGCACTTTACTTTATTTCATATAAAAAAAGAGCCAGAACGCAATCGCTTCTGTCTCCTTTTATTATGCTATTAGGTACCTTAGAAAAGGTACCTCTACAATTGAAACTTAAGCTTTAGCTCCAGTTTCCGAAGTCAATACCGCTTTACGCGACAGGTTAACCCGGCCTTGTTGGTCGATTTCCGTAACTTTAACGGTAATTGTATCCCCGACAGCTACAACATCTTCAACCTTAGCTACGCGCTCAGTGGACAATTGGGAAATGTGTACCAATCCGTCTTTACCCGGAATTAGTTCAACAAATGCTCCGAATTTCTCAATACGTCTAACTGTACCCACATAGATTTCTCCGACTTGTACTTCACGCACTAGTCCTTCGATAATCGAACGTGCCTTTTGGATCATCTCTTCATCTGAAGAACCGATAAAGACACGGCCATCTTGTTCGATGTCGATTTTTACGCCGGTTTCTTCAATAATTTTATTGATAATCTTACCACCAGCACCGATAACATCACGGATTTTGTCCGGATTGATGTTGATAATAATGATTTTTGGAGCATATTTGGACAGATTAGGTCTTGGCGCAGAGATCGCTTCATTCATTTTGTCCAAGATGAACAGACGGCCTTCTTTAGCCTGCTGAAGTGCATCCTGAAGAATGTTGCGGTCGATACCGGCAATTTTAATGTCCATTTGAATAGCTGTAACACCTTCTGCTGTACCAGCTACCTTGAAGTCCATATCTCCGAGATGATCTTCCATACCTTGAATATCCGTCAGGATGGAGACATGCTCTCCGTCTTTGATCAGACCCATTGCTACTCCGGCTACCGGTGCTTTGATTGGCACACCAGCGTCCATCATAGCCAGAATGCTGGCACAGATACTTGCCTGGGAAGTAGAACCGTTAGATTCAATCGCTTCTGATACTAGACGAATCGTGTACGGGAATTCAGTTTCACTAGGTATAACCTTGGATAATGCACGTTCTCCAAGTGCTCCATGACCGATTTCACGGCGTCCTGGTGCTCTAAGCGGACGAGCTTCCCCTACGCTGAACGGCGGGAAGTTGTAATGGTGCATGAAACGTTTCGTTTCAGTAGGATCGATTCCGTCGAGAATTTGCACATCACCTAGTGCTCCAAGGGTACAAACGCTAAGGATTTGTGTTTGTCCACGTGTAAACAGACCGGAACCGTGTGTACGCGGTAACAGACTTGTATCACATTCAATCGGACGGATTTCATCAAGTTTACGTCCATCTGGACGAACCTTATCATGTGTGATTAGACGTCTTACTTCATCCTTCACGATATCATGTAGGACTTCTTTAACATCTTTCAGAAGCTCCGGTGCTTCTATGTACTTCTCTACGAAATACGCAACCGCTTCATCATTAACGACATCAATCGCTTCCTGACGCGCATGTTTTTCAGCTATTTTAACGGCTTCCACCAGACGAGCCTCAGCAAATGCACGGACCTCAGTATTCACGTCAGCATTCACTGTATGCAGCTTCACAGCCATTTTTTCTTTACCAGCCACTTTAACCAGTTCTTCAATGGTTGCAACGATCTTGCGGATTTCATCATGACCGAACATAATCGCTTCGAGCATCACATCTTCCGTCACTTCGTTCGCTTCTGCTTCAACCATCATGATTGCATCCTTCGTTCCAGCAACCACTACATAAACATCACTGATTGCTTGCTGAGACATATCCGGATTGATCACAAACTCTCCATTAATCCGACCTACAGCAACGCCGCCGATTGGTCCATCAAAAGGCACATCGGAAATACTAAGTGCAGCTGAAGTACCGATCATAGCAGCAATATCTGGTGCGCAGTCCTGATCCACACTCATTACCATGTTCAATACCTGAACATCGTTACGAAATCCTTCAGGGAACAGTGGTCTGATTGGACGGTCTGTCAAACGGCTTGACAGAATCGCTTTCTCACTCGGTCTACCTTCCCGTTTAATAAATCCGCCAGGAATTTTACCTACCGCATATAATCTTTCCTCATAGTTGACTGTAAGCGGGAAAAAATCCAGATCCTTAGGCTCTTTCGAAGCCGTAACGGTACATAATACCGAAGTATCCCCGTAACGCACCATAACAGCTGCATTTGCTTGTTTAGCCAGGCGGCCCGTTTCCAGTACAAGGCGTCTTCCACCCAGCTGCATTTCTACACGTTTTTCCATAAATACCTCCTTGAATAGTAGTAGACCCGCAGTCTAAAATAGCAGGTTCACATATCGATCTAAATGAATTGGAAAGGCTTGTCCCAAAGGGAGGCTACCTATTCTGTATGCATATAAGAAGAAACGGCTGGGCCTTACTGAAAAGTAAAGCCGCCGTTTTTGCGAATAATCTCATCGATCCTAATATTAAGTTTTCCCTAAATTTTCAAAAAGCAACCCAGCTGTCCCGCTGTCGCTCCGAGAAGGACATACGGTATACAACCAGGCTGCTTTAAGAGTAATCTTATGGAAAATTAACGACGCAATCCCAGTCTTTCGATCAGGGCGCTGTAACGTCTGATGTCTTTGTTTTTCAAATACGCCAGAAGTTTACGACGTTGTCCAACCATTTTCAACAATCCGCGACGGGAGTGATGATCTTTCTTGTGCGTACGCAAGTGGTCAGTCAAATTAACGATGTTCTCCGTTAGGATAGCAACTTGCACCTCAGGGGATCCAGTATCGGATTCGTGAGTTTTGTGCTCGTCGATCAATTGATGTTTACGTTCTTGAGTTAATGCCATCCTGTTCACCTCCTTCAATATAATCGCCACTAGCCTCGTCACCGTCGGTGAGAACGTGCAACCAAGCTAAGGTTATGATGCTGTAAGCCAGCAACGTTACTTAGTATAGCATCTCCATTAACAAAAGTAAACGGCTTGTCCGGGATGACTATAAATTATACTCCAGAATCTTCTTCGCGGTTTCTGCATCCTCGCCAATCTGAGTAATCAATGCCCCAATGGAGTCAAACTTCCGTTCTGGACGAATGTAAGATACCAATTCTACCTTAAGCTCTTGATCATACAGGTCACCCTCGAAGTCAAACAGATGTACCTCAAAGCTCGGAGTCAACACACCCTCATGAAAGGTTGGTTTAACGCCCACATTCATAACCCCGTACAGAACTTTATCCTTATAAAAGACTCGAACCGCATATACACCTTTGGTCGGAATGACAAAATGATCACTGAGCTTCAAATTGGCAGTTGGAAAACCAATTGTGCGGCCTCTCTTCTCACCATGCCCCACTTCACCACGCAGATGATAGCAACGTCCGAACCAGGAGTTTGCCAGTCCCAGATCTCCATTTTGGAGACTTTTGCGAATGCCGGAGCTGCTAACCTTTTCGCCTTCAAGCAGAAAAGGAGGAGCAACTTCCACATTCATAACACCTTCACCCAGCTTACGAAGCATCTCAACATCGCCTTCACCTTGGTAGCCAAAGCGAAAGTCAAAGCCAACAACTGCAGTTACAATATGTAGCGGCAAAAGCATAACAGAGACAAAATTCTGTGGACTAACCCGGGAAAGCTGCTCATTAAATTCAATAACATACAGGATATCTACACCCATGCTGGCAAGAATCTCTTGCTTTTCAAAGGGTGGCGTCAAGTACCCTTCATAATCCCCCTTACCCATAACATCTTTGGGATGAGGATGAAATGTAAGGACTGCAGCCGGCACACCTTGTTTACGGGCTAAGGCCACAGCGGATGTAATGACACTGGCATGTCCACGATGCAGGCCGTCAAACTGCCCTAGAGCAGCCACTTGAGGTTGTGCCCATTCGGCAGCAGTCTCCGGCGACATCGGATAGGTTAACGTTACGGTTCTCACGCTGTTTCTCACCTACAATTCACTTGGTAAAATTGATTTAAGCTTGTGCAAACACTTTTACTGGGGCAATAGCACCTGTCTCTTCCAGCTCATAAATGCCAAGAAACAATCCCTGAAGATCGTATAGCCGAATTTGACCTGCTGTCTTCACTTCTGGAGCAATGAACCGCGAAGACAAACGTTGACCCTGCAGTGCTGCCTTCTTCTTCTCATCCATAACGGTATGCTTAGGCAAATGCGAAATTGCCTCATCAGCAGCGATTAAATGATCTTCTAATGTTCCGGCTTCCTTGTGCGCGGCAATATCCTCAAGGGATAAACAATGGCTGGCAGAAATTCCTGCCGACATTGTTCTCTCCAGCTTCACCATTACACCCGGCAGTCCAAGCGCACGACCGATATCAACACAAAGTGTTCGAATATACGTGCCTTTGGAGCATAATACCCGGAAAGTGATGTCGGGATGATTACCTTCCCAAGTCATATCCGTCATTTCGATTTCATAAATCTCTACTTCACGACTTTTTCGTTCAACGGTCTTGCCTTCTCTAGCCAATTCATAAAGACGTTTGCCATCCACTTTCACCGCAGAGTACATGGGAGGAACCTGAGAAATTACACCTTTGAAAGAGGCAAGCA
Source organism: Paenibacillus sp. FSL H3-0329 (assembly GCF_037963285.1). Taxonomy (NCBI): domain Bacteria; kingdom Bacillati; phylum Bacillota; class Bacilli; order Caryophanales; family Paenibacillaceae; genus Paenibacillus; species Paenibacillus sp. FSL H3-0329. The sequence continues at coordinate 4,119,649 of NZ_CP150150.1, forward strand.
CTGCAAGAATCTCTTCCTCAGATACATGAACCTCATCTACAGTTTCCGTAATGGTTCCAGTTAAGTCTTCAGTATCACTGGACATCCCCAGTCTCAGTGTTGCCACATATTCTTTGGGCAGCTCCTGAATATACTCCACAACGCGAGTCGCACGTCCCAGACAAAGCGGCAATACACCAGTCACTTGGGGATCTAGTGTCCCCGTATGACCAATCCGTTTCATGCCGAGAATACGGCGTGCCTTGGCTACAACATCATGTGAAGTGAAGCCTGCCGGTTTATAAACCGCCAGAACACCTTCTAATTCACTCATAAATGACGTCTTACCTCCTCAAGCACCTGAGTTATTGCCTCTTCAAGCGTAGCTTCTATACGCGCACCTGCAGCACGGGTATGACCGCCGCCGCCAAACGTTTGCGCCAATGCAGCCACGTCTACTTTACCGGCAGAACGTAGGCTAACCTTGACCGCATGTTCATGAATAACTTTAAAAAGAATGCCTACTTCCACGCCCCGTATATTACGAGGGTAGTTTACGATTCCTTCCAAATCTTCATTAGCAGCAGCACATTCGATCATATGCTCGGGTGTAACATATAGCCAGGCAATATCCCCTTCAGGAGATAATTCCAGCGTATTTAAGGCTTTATTTAATATTTTAACCTGTGGCAGCGTCATTTCTTCAAGCAATGTCTCAGCGAGTTCAGGACCGTTAACTCCAAGGGATAATAGCTCAGATACAGCTGCCATTACTTTTGGTGATGTGTTGGTATAACGAAAACCACCGGTATCTGTTAACAGACCCGTATATATAGCTGTGGCGATATCAATATCCCATTCGATCTCGAATGTCTTCAGCAGGTCGAACAATATTTCCGCTGTCGCAGCTGCATCCGGTTTGATTAAATTAACGAATCCATAACCGTTATTTGTTGGATGGTGATCAATGTTCAGGATAAGAGCCTCATTCGCAAAATAGCAGTTTGTCAGCCCTACTCGCTGAAAATCCGCACAATCCACACAGATGACGTTGCTGTATTGACGGGGCGGTTCACTAGAGGCCATATTGATGATTTCATCCGAATGCCATAGGTATTCCATTCGCTTCGGGATCGGTCCTTCATTCAGCATAGTGTATTTTTTGCCCAGACATGAGAGAAGCCAGCCCACCGCAAGGGTGGAGCTGACTGCATCTCCGTCCGGCTGAACATGCGACACTACAAGGTAATCGTCGTGTTCCAGCAGAAACTCACGGGTCTGCTGGAGACTTTGTTCATAGCTCTGCATTCGCCGTCTCCTTTTTAAAGGTTGTTCAAAATAGCATAACGCTATTTTGAACCCCACTTTAATCACTTATTTCTAATCGTTCTTATGAAGCTCTCCAAGAAGCTTCTCAATATGACTGCCATAAGCGACAGATTCGTCGATCTTGAAGATCAGCTCCGGTGTATGCCGAAGGCGAATGGCCTTGCCAAGCTCTGAGCGAAGAAAACCATTGGCTTTCTCAATCGCTTTAAGCGAGTCTGCCTTCTGCTCTTCATCCCCGAACACGCTTAAGTATACCTTGGCTTGCGATAGATCGTTAGTCACATCTACGCCAGTTACAGTTACAAAACCGATTCGAGGGTCTTTCAGACCGCTTTGGATAAGTTGACTAAGCTCTTTCTTGATCTGCTCGCCGACTCGTCCTGCTCTAATTTTAGACATCTATATTCACCTCTTCGCTTAGCGCTCTACAGTTTCCATAAGAAACGCTTCGATAATGTCGCCCTCTTGGACGTCATTATAGCGTTCCAAAGTTATGCCACATTCATAACCTTGCGCCACTTCTTTGGCATCATCTTTGAAACGTTTCAAAGTATCAACCTTACCTGTGAACACTACGATTCCGCTACGGATCAAGCGCATTTCAGCATTACGGGTAATTTTACCAGAAGTAACCATACATCCTGCAATGGTACCCACTTTGCTGATTTTGAACACGCTGCGAACTTCGGCGTGACCGATAACATTCTCTTTATAGATAGGATCGAGCATGCCTTTCATGGCACTTTCGATTTCTTCAATTACGTTGTAGATAATGTTGTGCAGACGAACATCTACTTTTTCTTGCTCAGCAGCTGCTTTGGTCTGTGCGTCTGGACGAACGTTAAAGCCGATAACGATAGCATTAGATGCTGCTGCAAGCGTAATATCGGATTCAGTAATCGCACCAGCACCGCTGTGAATGATCTTCACGCGTACGCCTTCTACTTCGATCTTAGCCAAGGAACCTTTAAGCGCCTCGACTGAACCTTGTACGTCAGCTTTGATAATCACGTTAAGGTCTTTGATCTCGCCATCTTTAATGTGCTGGAACAGATCATCCAAAGTTACACGGGTGTTCGTATTCAGCTCAGATTGACGTTGGGAAGTGGAACGTCTATCAGCAATCGCACGGGCTTTACGCTCGTCTTCGAATGCCATAAACGGATCGCCAGCTTGTGGCACCTCAGTCAAACCAGTAATTTCTACTGGAGTAGATGGTCCAGCTTCTTTAATCTTACGACCTTTATCATTGACCATCGCACGTACACGTCCGAAGCAGTTACCTGCTACAAAGGCATCGCCGACTTTCAACGTACCGTTCTGAACGAGTATACGAGCAACTGGTCCACGGGATTTATCAAGCTCAGCTTCTATAACAGTACCGCGTGCCCGTTTGTCAGGGTTCGCTTTGTACTCATTAACTTCAGCTACGAGCAGGATCATTTCCAGCAGTTCTTCCAAGTTAATACGTTGTTTCGCAGAGAGGTTAACGAAGATGGTATCTCCACCCCACTCTTCAGGAACAAGTTCATAACTTGTAAGCTCTTGCTTCACCTTGTCAGGATCTGCGCCCGGCTTGTCGATTTTATTAACAGCGACAATAATCGGAAGTCCAGCAGCCTTAGCGTGCGCAATAGCTTCAACGGTCTGAGGCATAACACCGTCATCAGCAGCAACTACGATAATTGTCATATCCGTAACCTGTGCACCACGAGCACGCATAGCAGTAAATGCTTCGTGACCAGGTGTATCAAGGAACGTGATTTTCTTTTGATTAATTTCGACTTGATAAGCACCGATGTGCTGAGTGATTCCGCCGGCTTCGCCTAGAGTCACATTTGTCGAACGAATAGCATCAAGCAGTGTAGTTTTACCATGGTCAACGTGACCCATAATAGTAACTACTGGAGGACGAGTCTGAAGATCCTCTTCATTGTCATTCTCTTCCACTGTTTCGAAGCTGTCCTCATCAACAGGAATCTTCACTTCTACTTCTACGCCAAATTCAGCAGCGAGTAGCAAAATGGTGTCGATATCAAGTTCTTGGTTGATGGTAGCCATAACACCCATTGAAATCAGCTTTTTGATTACTTCAGAAGCATCCTTGTGAAGCAATTTCGCTGTTTCACCAACGGTCATGCTGCCACGAACGATGATTTTCTTAGGTGTGTTATCGATCTTCTCGCGGTGTACCATTGGCTGGTTCTTGCCACGACCATTCTTACCACCACGACCGCGGTAGTTACCACCTTTACCATCATCAAAACGTCTTTGATTATTATTTGGTCTGCCACCAGTTGTGTTCTTTTTAGGACCTCTGTCATCACCGCGTGTGAAACCTCCGCCTGTGCCAGATTGACCTTGTGGACGGCTGTCAGTGCGTGGTGCACTGTTTTGTCCTTGCGGACGGCTGCCACTTGTGTTGCTTCCTTGTGGACGGCTTCCACCAGTGTTGCTGCCTTGTGGGCGGCTACCACCAGTATTGCTGCCTTGCGGACGGCTGCCACCGGTATTGCTACCTTGTGGACGGTTGCCGCCAGTATTACTGCCTTGCGGACGGCTGCCACCGGTATTGCTACCTTGTGGGCGATTGCCGCCGGTAGTGCTGCTTTGCGGGCGGCCGCTACTAGTACTGCTAGTACTGTTAGTACGTGGAGCACCGCTTTGTTGCGGACGTGCATTCTGCGTTGAACCTGTTTGTGTTCTGCGGGAATCTTGTCCGCTTTGGGGCCTTGGGGACGTCGTCGATTGGTTGTTGTTTTGGTTACTGTTCATACCTACCTGCTTTTCCTGTTGATTTTTGTTGGCATTCTGAGCACTTTGAGGTTCGGCTGTTACCGCACCGGTTGTTACCGGCCGGCTGCTGGTGCCGGTATCCCGCTTGGCTGCAGCGTTTGATTTGATATCCTTAAAGAACTGTTCAACTTTGTTCACGGATCCATTCTCCATGACACTCATATGATTATTCACGGGGACATTCAAACGCTTCAGAATAGTAATAATTTCTTTACTGCTCATGTTTAGTGACTTTGCGTATTCGTACACGCGCAATTTATCTTTGTTCTCTTCTTTAGTCAATAAATCCACCTCCGACAGTATCTCCGAGTTGCTTGGAGATCATTTCCGCGAATCCTTTATCCGTAATGGCCAGTACTACACGCTGGTCTTTACCAATACTTGCACCGAGTTCATCCCGGTGAAATGCGATTACTAGTGGAATATCGTAAGTTCCGCATTTATCACGGAACTTTTTTTGGGTATTATCTGAAGCGTCACCTGCCAGAACGACCAGCTTCGCCTCTGAAGACCGTACAGCTTTGAGTACAGCCTCGTCACCGGTGACTATCTTGCCTGCTCTCATGGCAAGCCCTAAATAAGAAAGCGCCTTACTCATTATCCTCACTATCCTTTGCTGCTAGAAACTGCTCTTCCACGGATGTAAACTCCCGGGCTAGCTGGGCGTAGATTTCAGGACTCACTTGACATTTCAATGCACGGTCAAGTGCTTTGTTCTTTTGTGCCAGCTGAAAGCATTCAAGCTTGCCGCATATGTAAGCACCACGGCCTGACTTCTTACCCGTCAGATCAATCAGCACTTCACCTTCAGGCGTTCTTACCACACGAATCAGCTCTTTTTTAGGCATCATCTCTTGGGTAGCAACGCATTTACGCAGCGGCACCTTTTTTTGTTTCATACCAAACGCCTCCCGTCAAGCAGGTTAATTAATCTATGGAGACGGAATCCTGATGCATTTCATCAATAGAAGATTTCGGTCTGCCGTATTCCTGCTCCGCTTGAGTTTCACTCTTGATATCAATTTTCCAGCCGGTAAGTTTAGCGGCAAGACGTGCATTTTGCCCTTTAATACCGATAGCCAGTGATAATTGATAGTCAGGAACGATAACTCTCGCCATCTTCTCCGCTTCAAAGACTTGAACTTCAAGAACCTTGGAAGGGCTTAGTGCATTCGCAACATATTCCTGCACCAGATCAGAATAACGGACGATATCGATCTTCTCACCGCGAAGCTCAGTAACGATGGTCTGAACGCGTGTGCCTCTTGGACCTACGCAAGAACCAACGGGATCTACTTCTGGATTGCGGGAATACACAGCAATCTTCGAGCGGAAGCCAGCTTCACGAGCTACAGAACGAATCTCAACTACACCGTCAAATATTTCAGGAACTTCAAGCTCGAACAGACGCTTCAGTAATCCAGGATGACTGCGGGAGAGCATAATCTGCGGACCTTTTGTTGTATTCTCAACTTTTGTGATATAAGCCTTGATGCGTTCGCTTTGTTTGAACTTTTCACCTGGCATCAATTCGCTAAGCGGAAGAACCGCTTCGATTTTACCAAGATCAATGTAAATGTTCCGCATATCTTGACGTTGAACTAGTCCAGTAACGATATCATCTTCTTTGTCGATAAAAGCATTATAGATAAGTCCACGCTCTGCTTCGCGAATCCGTTGAGTTACAACCTGCTTAGCAGTCTGTGCGGCAATACGTCCAAAATCACGTGGTGTCACTTCAAGCTCAGCGATATCTTCCAGCTGAAAATGCGGGTTAATTTCTCTGGCTGCCGGCAATGAGATTTCAGTCCTTGTATCCAGGACCTCCTCAACAATTAACTTGCGGGCAAACACTTTAATGACACCTGTATTGCGATTCATGTCAACACGCACGTTCTGTGCTGCATTGAAATTACGTTTATAACTAGAGATCAGCGCCGCTTCAATCGCTTCAAACAGCACATCTTTACTGATGCCTCTCTCCCTCTCCAGCTCATTCATTGCTTCAATAAACTCCATACTCATGAATTTCCGGCCCCCCTTTCAAGACGTTAAAAAATAATGGCCAATCTCGCACTTGCGACCTTGGCGTACGGTACTGCATGTTCTTTTTTGCCCGCGGAGATGAGCAGTTCCTCGTTCTCGAACGAGAGCAAACGACCTTCAAATTCTTTGAGTCCTTGAATCGGCTCATAAACAGTCACATACACGTCCTTACCTACCGCTTTAGCTACATCCGCAGCTTTTTTGAGAGGACGCTCTGCTCCCGGCGAGGAAACCTCAAGGAAATATGCCTCAGGAATAGGATCATTCTCATCTAACTTCTGACTGAAATATTCGCTAATGATCCCGCAGTCATCAATATCAATGCCGCCTTCTTTATCTACGAATATACGCAGAAACCAATTGGAGCCTTCCTTCACGTATTCAACGTCCACCAGTTCGAAACCATTGTCGTCGAGATAGGGCCCGAGCATCTGCTCTACCGTTTGTTTAATTTTAGATTTGGGTGTGCTCAAAAGAAAATTACCTCCACGAACTTGTCTTTTGCTATATACCAAAGATAAAGAGTGGGTTTCCCCACTCTTTACACAACGGACTTATCTCATTATTACCAAAGAAATTATACCATAGGGAAACTGGACTGACAAGTGCTAGCCCTTGACTCCCCCTTTGGAGCACTCTTTTCTAGCCATGAAATAAGTGTTGTTAAAGCCTTTAAAATAGGGAAAGTTGATTGCTTTCCGGTAAGCCGCGGAAGCAGCCCATGCCAGTCAGCAGCTCAATAACCGTCTTACTTGCCTTTGATTTCTGCTGGAAATCTTCAATAGACAGGAACTCTCCAGCATCTTTCGCAGCAGCTATGTTGATAGCAGCATTCTCACCAATTCCCGCTAATGCGGAAAACGGAGGAATCAAACTCTTGTCATCAACAATAAACTTATTCGCTTCTGAGCGGTAAAGATCAATGTTTTTGAATGTAAACCCACGTGCCGTCATCTCCAAAGCCATCTCAAGGACAGGCAACATAGCCTTTTCCTTAGGCAAAGCCTGAAATCCTTTTTGCTCGATTTCTACGATCTGACGGTTGATGGCTTCATACCCCTTACAGCACAATTCAATATCAAAATCTGCTGCACGTACAGAGAAATAAGTCGCATAATATTCAATAGGATGATACAGCTTGAAGTAGGCGGTACGTACTGCAGAAATTACGTATGCAGCAGCATGCGCCTTCGGGAACATGTATTGAATCTTCAGACAAGAATCAATATACCATTGTGGGACCTTGCACTTTTTCATTTCCTCGATCCATTCGTCAGACAAACCTTTACCTTTACGAACACTCTCGGTAATTTTAAAGGCCAAGCTCGCATCCATTCCCGCTTTATAAATTAAGAAGAGCATGATGTCATCACGACAACCGATAACGGTCTTAATGTTACACGTGTTATTCTTTATAAGCTCTTGAGCGTTACCAAGCCAAACTCCAGTACCATGAGACAAACCTGATATTTGCAGTAAGTCAGCAAAGCTGGACGGTTTCGACTCAATAAGCATTTGACGTACGAACTTGGTCCCCATTTCGGGCACACCATAGGTCGCAACCGGTGATCTGATTTCGTCAGGTCTCACTCCAAGTGCATCTGTAGAGTTAAACATGCTCATAACTTTCGGATCATTCATCGGGATAGAAGTTGGATCCACACCTGTCAAATCCTGAAGCATCCGCATCATCGTCGGATCATCATGACCCAGAATATCAAGCTTCAGCAAATTCGCGTCAAAGGCGTGATAATCAAAGTGCGTGGTCTTCCATTCAGCATTGACATCATCCGCCGGGAATTGTACTGGCGTAATATCTTCTACCTCCATATAGTCTGGAACAACGACTATACCACCCGGATGCTGTCCCGTACTACGTTTAACACCTGTACAGCCAGCCGCCAGACGGCCAACTTCAGCTCCACGCCAACGTTTCTGGTGAAGTTCTTCGTATTTTTTTGCAAATCCGAAGGCTGTCTTCTCAGCTACGGTACCAATCGTTCCGGCACGGAATACATTTTTCTCACCAAACATTTCTTTGGTAAAGTTATGTGCATTCGGCTGATATTCCCCTGAGAAGTTCAAGTCGATATCGGGAACTTTATCCCCTTTAAATCCAAGAAAGGTCTCGAACGGAATATCCTGGCCTTCACCTTTGAGCTTCTGACCGCAATCCGGACAGACTTTATCTGGTAAATCGAATCCGCTCCGCACACTACCGTCCAGGAACCATTCACTATGGCGACACTCGGGATCTAGGCAAATATAATGCGCAGGCAACGGATTAACTTCTGAAATCCCAAGAAATGTAGCGACTACAGAAGAACCTACGGAACCCCGCGAGCCTACGAGATACCCATCCTGATTTGATTTTTTTACGAGACGTTCAGAAATCAAATAGTTGGCAGAGAACCCGTATTTAATAATCGGTGCAAGCTCTTTCTCCAAACGGGCAATAACTACTTCAGGCAGCTCTTCACCGTAAATGGATTTGGCTGTATTGTAGCAGGTCTCGCGAATTTCTTCGTCCGCCCCGTCAATAATTGGTGTAAATAGCTTATCTGGAAATAGCTCCAGTTCTTCAAAACGCTCCGCCAGCTCAACTGTATTTGTGACAACGACTTCCATCGCTTTTTCAGCACCGAGAAATTCGAATTCAGACAGCATTTCATCTGTTGTGCGGAAGTGTGCATCCGGTTTGCGTTGGTCTTTAAGCGGACTAAAGCCTGTGATCCCATTAATCGTAATATCACGATACAGCTTGTCCCGGGGTTCAAGATAATGCACATTCCCCGTTGCGATAACAGGTTTATTTAACTGTTCCCCTATTTCGCAAACCTTGCGGACTACATCGCGAAGCTCATCAGGGCCTGCTACAAAACCCTTGTCCACCAAGTGCATGTACATGGTCAATGGCTGAATCTCCAGCACATCATAAAAATGAGCAACCTCCATGGCTTCCTCAGTCGTTTTGTTGAGTACTGCTTCAAAAAACTCTCCACGTTCACAACCGGAAATGACTAGCAGTCCATCTCTATGCTCTTCCAGCTTGGATTTTGGAATACAAGGTACACGTTTGAAATATTCCGTATGTGACATGGAAATGAGCTTATAGAGATTTTTTTTGCCTATTTGATTAAGTGCATAAATATTACAGTGGAACGGTCTTGTGTTCGAAAGATCATTACCCACATAATCGTTTAGCCGATCAAGGCGGGTCATGCCCTTCATCTTTTCAGCATCTGCGAGCAATCCTGTTAATATACCGCCGAGTGCTATGGTATCATCAATCGCACGGTGATGGCTCTCCAGAAGAACTTTATATTTATCGGCTAATGTGTTCAGCCTGTGATTCTTCATGCTTGGATATAGTAAGCGAGCGAGCTCAAGCGTATCAAGAGATGGATTCGGAAGATCAGGTTCACCTATTTTACGTAACGAGGCCTGAATAAAACCCATATCAAATCTGGCGTTATGAGCTACAAGGATACTGTCACCCACAAATTCAACAAACTTACGCAGTACTGGTTCAAGATCAGGAGCATCCTTAACCATTTCATCCGTAATATTGGTCAATTGCTGAATATGATAAGGGATTTTCTCATGCGGATTAACAAAAGTAGAATAACGGTCTACTTCTTTGCCTTCGCACATTTTAATGGCCGCCAGCTCCGTAATATTATTGCGGGTAATCGATAAACCCGTGGTTTCTATATCAAACACTACATAGGTAGCTGTCTTCAAGTCCAAAGGCTGAGCATTCTCGACAATATTCACAGAGTCATTCACAACATTAGCTTCCACACCATAAATCATTTTTATCTTATGCTTATGAGCTGCATGGTTTGCATCAGGAAAAGCCTGAACGCCACCATGATCAGAAATAGCAATCGCAGGATGACCCCACTGGGCAGCTGTTTTGACATAGGTAGTGATCGGAGTGACCGCATCCATCGTACTCATCGTAGTGTGAAGGTGGAATTCCACCCGTTTCTTAGGAGCAGTATCTTTACGTGCAGGCGGTGCCTTAACTTCCGTTAAATCCGAAGGGATCATCACGAGCTCAGGAATCTGCATAAAACGGTCATATTCTACTTTTCCGCGTGCTCTTACCCATTTGCCATTAGCTAGCTGACTCATAACCTTCAGATCATCTTTAGTCTTCGCGAACATCTTCATTTGTAGAGAATCCGTAAAATCGGTCAGACTGAAAGTGAACAAGGTACTGCCATTGCGAAGCTCCTTACGATCCAGACCAAAAATGGTACCCTGAATTGTAATTTTCTTCTCTTCATCTTGAATTTCAAGAATCGGCACAGCCTGTTCCTTAATTTCATACCCCACTTGAAGCTTAATTACTTCATTAGGATCGCTATCATCAGCAGGAGCTTCTGTTTCCACAGCAGTCATCATCTGCTCAACAATCTCGCGTTGTTCTTGCTGAAGCTTTTGCTGAAATTCTTCGAATGCTTCAACATTATTATTTTCGTTCTCCGCCATTAGTAATTTAACTTTTAAGGAGAGACCGAAATACTTATCATAAAATTTAATAATTGCTCCATCGATGCCTTTTTTGCGAGCCAGCTCCATCGAAGTGGAATCACTCATCGTTAACATTAAAGTATCCTCTTTAAGCTCCTGTGCGGAGCGGGTCAGCCAGCCGTTTACCGATGGAATCTCCCGATGCACCCACTCCAGAAACAGTCCCCAATATTCTTGGACAAGCTCCGCTCTACTAACCTTCTCATCATATAGGAACAAAAAGCTTACTTTAGCTATATGCTGTAGCTTCTCCCGCATTCTAAGGCTAAATGTCCGATATACCTGTGCTGGAACCAGACTTTCTTTCGTAATAACGATTTGCCAGTCCCGGTTGCCGCGACTGATCTCAACACGTTCTATATACCCGTCTAAAAAGTAGGGATCCATGATTGCAGGCGGAATTTCACCCTGCTTCATCAAGAGCTCGAACCTTTTTCTTCTCTCCTGGTTTTGTTCCATGCTTTCCTCCCACCTTTAATAACCCAGTTAAAACTATCCATGATATACAGTGAAAGTACAATATGATAAGAAGAAACGATGTTGTCGCCTTTTAAAGACGATAACTGTTTCTCGTAAAAATATAAGGATAATTTATAGCGAATTCCTATAAATTCTTATATTTTAAAAAGCTTCTGGTTTCAAAAAGCATTGGGTTCTTACGGCCCGCCGACTCCTCTCTCCAGAAGCTAAATTAAAATACTACAAGACTGTTGATCGGTGCCTAAAGATTAATATGCCTTTGCAAAAACCACAGTATGCTTGGCTGGTTGGCCACAGCAAATGCAGACTTGCTTAGTCTCCGCTGGATCAAAAGGAATATTGCGGCTACCCGCACCTGTCTCTTCCTTAACTTTGGACTCGCATTCTTCGGAACCACACCATCCAGCTAGAGCAAATCCACGTTTTTCATCCATCGAAGCCTTCATTTCCTCCAAGGAATCCACAGAATAGAAGTGGTCCTCGCGGAATTTCAGGGCACGTTCGAACATTTCGTTGTGAACCTGTTCAAGCATTGTTTGAACCTCTTCTACGAGGTTTTCCTGTTGAATAACCTTCTTCTCACCGGTGACACGTGAGACGAGAACGCAGACGCCATTCTCCATGTCGCGTGGTCCAAGCTCCAAACGTACTGGCACTCCACGCATTTCATATTCATTAAACTTCCAGCCTGGAGTAACATCTGAACGATCATCCACACGTACACGAACGCCAGCATTCTTCAATTCCTTGAACAGCTCGTCCGTCCGCCCAATCACAGCTTCGCGGGTCTTAGGAGGTCCGATAGGAATCATAATAACTTGCGTTGGAGCTACCTTAGGCGGCAGAACAAGACCGCGGTCATCTCCATGTACCATAATCAAGGAGCCAATCAAGCGAGTGGTTGAGCCCCATGAAGTAGTGTGTACATACTCCAAATTATTGTCACGGCTTAAATATTGAATCTCAAAAGCTGTGGCAAACTTGGTGCCGAGGTAATGTGAAGTAGCAGCCTGAACAGCGCGTCCATCCTTCATCATCGCTTCAATAGAATACGTATCTACCGCACCGGCAAAACGCTCGGAAGGTGTCTTTTGTCCAGTAATAACCGGAATGGCAAGATAGGTCTCGACAAAATCACGGTAGTTATCCAGCATCCGCATAGTTTCTTCACGAGCTTCCGCTTCATTCTCATGCGCGGTATGCCCTTCTTGCCAAAGAAACTCAGTCGTGCGGATAAATGGTAATGTACGTTTCTCCCAACGAACCACGTTCGCCCATTGATTGATAAGTACAGGAAGGTCACGATAAGATTGAATCCATTTAGAGTACATGTGGCCGAACATGGTCTCTGAAGTAGGACGAACTGCGAGACGTTCCTCAAGTACGTCACCACCCGCTTCTGTTACCCATGGCAGCTCTGGATTAAAGCCTTCAATATGATCCTTTTCCTTCTGAAAGAAACTCTCTGGAATGAACACTGGAAAATAAGCGTTTCGATGTCCAGTTTCCTTGAGGCGACGGTTCATTTCCTCCTGAATATGCTCCCATATTTCATAGCCTTCTGGCTTAAATACAATACAGCCACGAACAGGAGAGTAATCCATCAAGTCTCCTTTTTTAATAACATCAATATACCAGCGTGAGAAATCCTCGCTTTGCGGCGTGATTTCCGTAACGAATTGTTTATCTTTAGCCATGTAATGGAATGCCTCCCGAAGAAAATTAGCCGCTGATCAAACGTAAAATATCATTATACGTAACAGCAATCATTAATAAAAATAGCAGTGCAAAACCTACAAAGTGAACCATGCCTTCATGACCCGGATCCACAGGTTTGCCACGCAGTGCCTCAACACCTAGGAATGCCAGACGGCTTCCATCGAGTGCCGGAATCGGCAAGAGGTTAAATATCCCCAGATATAGACTCAAAATAGCGGCCCAGTATGTAAGATACTGAATACCTTGTTGAGCAATTTGACCGGTTACCTCAAACGTACGAACCGGACCTCCAATATCATCCATATTGAATTTATTGATCAATTGTTTAAAGCCCAAAAAGATAGCTTCTGTCGTATCGACCATAGCTTTTCCTGAACCTGTTATCGTCTCGCCAAAACCAGCTTTACGAGTAGGTAGCTCAGGAGTGATGCCTATTTTACCGCCTTCTTGTCCTTCCATACTACGAGGAACTAGCTTAACGTTAAGGGTTTCTTCTCCCCGTTGCAGCGTCCAGTTCATTTCTTTACCTTTGGACTCCGAGGTCAAGCTAATCATTTTTTTGTAATCAGCACCGATTTTCTCACCATTGATGGAGACAATGATATCGCCCTTTTTGAGTCCTGCTTCTTGCGCTGGCATTCCTTCGGAGACGTCGCCAATCTTAACAAAAGTAGGATTTTCAACTTGAATCCCGACCATTTGCAAATGAATGGCGAAGAGTACAAAGGCTAACAGAAAGTTCATCACAGGACCCGCAACGATAGCCAACGCACGCTGACCCACGGTCTTGCTGCCGAATTGACGATCTTTAGGTGCAATTTGTGTCTGTTGCGTCCCTTTAATCATCATCGCTTGCGGATGAACATCATAAGTAGTAACTTCTCCGTCCACATCTAAGGTAATCTGCAATTTATCTTCGAGATCGGTACTCAGCGCCTCACCACGGATAACATTTCTACGGGTGTCTAGTGCATCCAGATAAATGTTTTTAACTTTATTGTCTTGTCCGAGCCTTACCGCAATGGTCTGTCCAGAACCAATCTCGACAATCTCAGGATCTTCACCAGCCATGCGGGCATAACCGCCAAAAGGCAGTAAGCGAAGAGTGAACTGTGTCTCATTCCGTTTATAAGAAAACAGTTTCGGACCGAAACCGATAGCAAATTCCCTCACGAGAATACCGGCGCGTTTGGCAAAATAATAGTGACCCCATTCGTGTACAGTCACAAGTACAAAAAACATGAGCACCGTTAAAAAAACGACCTGAACCATTTCCAAACGTATCATCCCCCTTTAGGTGTAAGACCGAAGTATGTCCTCTTAATTTATCATTATTCTCCGATCAGGCACAAGAGAATCAACTGTCCCAACCTATTTTTAGGGCAAAGTAAGTATTTCCAGTCAAGCAATAACGCCATCAGTGTTCCTTAAGGAGACGGTACGCGTTTACGCGAGAAATATAAGGATAATGTATAAAGTGAAACTTATACTTTCTTATATTTTTAAAAGGAGATCTTTCTACGTTCTACAGCGTAGCTGCCAGCTCTCGAACACGTCTATCACAGGATTCAATTTGTTCCAGATTCGGATTATGCTCGTTATTATGACAATCTAGCACTTCTCCGATAATCTCCTCAATACGCAGGAACGAGATCTCATGACTTAAGAATCGAGCAACTGCTATTTCGTTCGCAGCGTTGAAAGCAGTAGTCGCCGTTCCACCAGCTTTTCCGCAATCTATCGCTAGCTTCAGTGCAGGGTAACGTTCAAAGTCCATTTCACGAAAGGTCAAACGTCCTATCTCAGCTAACGACAAACGCTGTGCCGGAGATTCCCAACGATCTGGATAAGTAAGTGCATATTGAATCGGGACACGCATATCGGGATTGCCAAGCTGGGCAATAATACTGCTGTCACGGAATTCAACATAAGAGTGAATGATGCTCTCCGGGTGCAGCAGCACATTCACTTGTTCATACGGAAGACCGAATAACCAATGCGCTTCAATAACCTCTAAGCCCTTGTTCACCATTGTAGCAGAATCTATCGTTATTTTCGCGCCCATGCTCCAATTCGGATGACGAAGCGCATCTTCTACCGTCACATCCTTAAGCTGATCACGCGTAAAGTCACGGAATGAGCCGCCGGATGCTGTTAAAGTGATGTAGGCAATATCTGAGATATTCTCGCCATTGAGACATTGATATATAGCTGAATGCTCACTATCAATCGGCAACAGCTTAACTCCCTTACGATTAGCAAGATCAGTGACCAAATGTCCGGCCGTTACTAATGTCTCCTTATTGGCGAGTCCAATATGTTTGCCGGCTTCAATTGCCGCTAGTGTTGATTGAAGCCCTACGCTTCCCATAACAGCCGTTACGACCATTTCGGCATCGCCGCCAGCCGCCACTTCAACAAGCCCTTCATTCCCGCTGTAAAGCTCTATACCAGAAGGTAGGCTGGATCTAATCTCATCTGCCAGCTCTTTCGTTGCCACAGAGACTCTACGCGGGTTAAAACGACGAACTTGTTCCAGTAATAATGCTGTATTTGTTCCGGCCGCCAAGCCATCTACTTCAAAAGAGTCTGGGTGCATTGCGATGACATCTAGAGTCTGAGTGCCGATCGAACCCGTCGAACCTAGAACACTTATTTTTTTCATAGTTATACTCTCTCTCCCTTCGTTTAATAGTAAGGCATAAGCATTACAATATGTACGAATGGAAATACGATAATCCAGCTGTCACATCGATCAAGAATACCGCCATGCCCTGGCAAAAGTGTACCTGAGTCTTTAATGCCATACGCACGTTTATAAGCTGACTGCACAAGATCTCCAAGCTGTCCTAATATCGCACAAGAAAGCCCAATAAGCAATGCTCGTCCTATCGCCAAGTGTTCAGGAGCAAGCAGCGCAAACACGATAGAAATAAGCATCGAGATCAGTACCCCGCCAACAGCACCTTCCACCGTTTTGTTAGGACTGATGGCCGGCCAGAGCTTGTTCTTGCCAAAGCTTCTGCCTACAAAATATGCTCCCGCATCACTGCCCCAAATGCAGAACAGGAGCAAAAAAGTCCAGAACAAACCATGTCCGTCATCCGATGCACGAGCCACGGCCATATAAGAGAAGCCCATTCCAATGTATACTATACCAGTAAACAGCAAGGCTGTTACTCGAATATCTAATTTATTTTTAGTAAAAACGGTGACCAGAAGGAACAATAACAGCAGAATCCAAATCCCTTGCTCCCAGGACAACGGCGCAGTAACACCAAGCAAATTCCATGGGATCATGAAGCTTAGAATAGCTGCGTAACCCAGAACAGTAGTACCGGAAAGCGTAGGAATACCTATCATTTTGACAAATTCATAAAAACCTATAAGAGCCATAGCAATAAGCAGAACCTGATACGGCCAGTTTCCCAGTACACATAACCCTAAAAATAATACTCCGGCAACAATTCCGGTAATCAATCGCTGCTTCAAAGGTTCCATCTCCTAACAAGCTACTTCAGTCCACCATAACGGCGTGTTCGTCGTTGATATTCAGCAACGGCCTGATGCAAATGCTCTTTGTCGAACTCAGGCCAGTACACATCAGTAAACCACAATTCACTATAGGCAATCTGCCATAACATAAAATTGCTAAGCCGAATTTCTCCACTTGTTCGTATCAACAAATCAGGATCGGGTAAACCAGCAGTTAATAGTCTGTTGTTAATCAACTCTGATGTAATTTCTTCTGGCGACAATATACCAGCTTGGATATCTTTCCCTAAACTGCGCATACAGCCTTCTATTTCATTGCGTCCACCATAGTTAAGAGCAAAATTTAAGATCAATCCAGTATTCTCTTTTGTTCGAGCTACCGCCTCTTCCATAGCCTTACGGGTATATGAAGGTAAAGCGTCAGCGTCACCCATCATGCGTACTTGAACATTCTTCTCGATTAGCTCATCAAGCTCAATCGCCAGAAACTCCCCAGGCAAACGCATCAAGTAATCGACTTCTTCTTTCGGGCGTATCCAGTTTTCTGTCGAGAACGCATACATCGTTAAGTATTTAATACCTAATTCGTCTGCAGCGATCGTAGCACGTTTGACAGCCTTCATGCCGTTCTGATGACCCATAACGCGCGGTAAGCCGCGCCGTTTAGCCCAGCGTCCATTACCATCCATAATCACAGCCACATGCCGGGGAATGTTATCCGGTGAAATCTCGACTGACTGTTGCCTGTCTTTACGGCTCAGCCACGCTTGAATCCGTTTGATCATTTCCGTTTCCTCCAAGCTCTTATCAGAAAGAGACAAACCCCACCATTAACGGAGGGGCCTTAAGTCTCTTGAATATCATTAAACTTCCATAATCTCTTTTTCTTTGGAGACAAGCACTTTGTCAACTTCGGCTATGAACTTATCCGTTGTTTTTTGAATGTCTTCCTGATGGCCACGGGACTCATCTTCAGAGATACCGTTTTTCTCCATCTTTTTAATATCATCGTTGGCATCACGGCGAATGTTGCGGATCGCTACTTTCGCTTCTTCACCAAACTTCTTAGTCAGCTTAACCAAGTCCGTCCGACGCTCTTCAGTCAGCGGAGGGATAGAAAGACGAATAATGGTGCCGTCATTGGCTGGCGTCAATCCGATATCGGATTTCATGATCGCCCGTTCAATATCAGACATCGATGTTTTGTCCCACGGCTGAATCAACAGTGTCCGGGAATCCGGAGTACTTATGTTGGCCAGCTGATTAATTGGAGTAGGTGCTCCGTAATATTCAACTTGAATACGATCGAGAAGCGATGTTGTTGCACGTCCTGCACGTAATGTTGCCAAGTCACGTTTCAGCGATGAAATCGCTTTGTCCATACGCTCTTCAGCATTTTTTTTGACCGATTGTGGCATTAATCTACACTCCCTTTAACAATCGTTCCGATCTTCTCACCGAGAACGACACGTTTGATATTGCCTTGTTCTGTAATGGCGAATACAATGAGCGGTATATTGTTATCCATGCATAAAGATGAAGCTGTTGAATCCATAACACCGAGGTTTTTATTCAGAACATCCATATAAGTAAGCTGTTCGAATTTCTCAGCTGTACTATCTTTGAACGGATCAGCAGAATATACTCCGTCAACCTTATTTTTCGCCATCAGAATAACTTCTGCTTCGATCTCTGCCGCTCTAAGTGCTGCAGTAGTATCTGTTGAGAAGAATGGGTTACCTGTGCCTGCTGCAAAAATAACAACCCGGCCCTTCTCCAAGTGGCGAATCGCACGACGACGAATATATGGTTCAGCAATTTGCTGCATCGAGATCGAAGTCTGCACTCTTGTTGGCACATCAATTTGCTCTAATGCGTCCTGAAGAGCAAGTGAGTTCATTACTGTTGCCAGCATGCCCATATAATCTGCAGTAGCGCGATCTATGCCGCTTGCGCTGCCCGCGATCCCGCGCCAAATGTTACCCCCGCCACAAACAATTGCAACCTGAACGCCAAGTTCTACAACTTCCTTGATCTGTTCAGCGATGGAAATAATCATGTCGGCATCAATACCATATCCGTTTTGTCCTGCCAAAGACTCTCCACTTACCTTAAGGACTACTCTCTTAAATACCGGCTGTTCCAAATGTATACCCTCACTTTCTGCAAAAGACGGAACACTACGTGTACGTGTTCCGCTCTTCTGATGCTTGCCTTTATTCAATTCTTCATATTTATGATGAAGCTATTATTGATTAACTTGTGCCATAACTTCTTCAACAAAGTTATCCACTTTCTTTTCCAAACCTTCGCCTAGTTCAAAACGAGCAAAACGACGGATCGAGATGTTTTCTCCGATTGTGCTGATTTTTTCATTCAACAATTGGGAGATTGTTTTGTCTGGGTCTTTAACGAAAGTTTGCTCAAGCAAGCAATATTCTTCGTAATATTTACCAATACGTCCTTCAACCATTTTTTCAATGATTTTCTCAGGCTTACCTTCGTTCAAAGCTTGAGCTTTCAGGATTTCTTTTTCTTTTTCAACATCTTCTTGTGGCACTTCTTCACGACGAACATAACGAGGGTTTGCTGCAGCGATTTGCATAGCGATATCGCGAGCAAATTCCTTGAAGGAATCTGTTTTACCAACAAAGTCAGTTTCGCAGTTGATTTCTACAAGTACACCAATGCGGCCGCCAGCGTGGATGTAAGATTCTACAACGCCTTCAGTAGCAATACGTCCTGCTTTGTTTGCTGCTGCGGACAGACCTTTTTCACGAAGCAATTCTGCTGCTTTAGTAATATCGTTATTAGCTTCTTCAAGCGCTTTTTTACAATCAAGCATACCAGCGCCTGTTCTTTCACGAAGTTCTTTTACTGCTTTTGCATCAACTGCCATTGTTTATTCCCTCCAGGTAATTGTCGTTTTCTTACATTATTCAAGGCCTTTATCCTAAAAAAAGGGCAGTGAGAGGTTATCCACCTGCCAACCACCCTTTTCATTTAAGTTCTTGTATGTGCTAGTCGCTACTTAAGCAGTAGTTGTGTCTTCGCCTTGGTGAGCTTCAACAACAGCGTCTGCCATTTTACCAGTCAACAATTTAACAGCGCGGATAGCGTCGTCGTTACCTGGAATTACGTAGTCGATTTCGTCTGGATCACAGTTAGTATCAACGATAGCTACGATTGGAATACCCAATTTGCGAGCTTCTGCAACTGCAATACGCTCTTTACGCGGGTCAATGATGAACAACGCGCTTGGAAGACCTTTCATGTTCTTGATACCGCCCAAGAATTTTTCAAGACGATCTTTCTCTTTGCGAAGAAGGATAACTTCTTTCTTAGGTAGTACTTCAAAAGTACCGTCTTCTTCCCAAGATTCCAATTTCTTCAAGCGATCAATACGCTTTTGGATAGTTTGGAAGTTAGTAAGCGTTCCGCCCAACCAACGTTGGTTAATGAAGAACATACCGGAACGTTCTGCTTCTTCTTTTACGGAATCTTGAGCTTGTTTCTTTGTTCCTACGAATAGGATTGTGCCGTTGTCACCAGCGACGCTTTTCACAAAGTTGTAAGCTTCCTCTACCTTTTTGACTGTTTTTTGCAAGTCAATAATGTAAATTCCGTTTCTTTCAGTGAAGATATAACGATCCATCTTTGGGTTCCAACGACGAGTCTGGTGACCGAAGTGTACCCCAGCTTCTAGAAGCTGTTTCATGGAGATTACTGCCATCTTCACACACCTCCTAAGTTTGGTTTATTGTGTGTCTCCTCCGCCATGCGTCATCTTTCAGCAAGACTTTCTTCAGAAGAAAGCACCCCTTGTCGAAATCAACCGGCGTGTGTTTTAACACCGTCAATTACTATACCATATTATCTCAGTGTATGCAACGATCACTTTAAAGTTATTAATTTCTCTATTATAGAGTCAATACTCTCTCCCTTATTAAAGCTATAAGAACCGGATTGAATTTTCGTATTAATCTTTCGTTTGTTTGCAGCCTCTAGAAAAGTAGACTTATCCTTAATGACTCCAGCCTTTGCCAAAATATCTGTTGTTGCTGTCAATGTGCTTCCAGATGGAATTCGAACGGAAACACTAGCATTTGCTGTGACTTTAGGCGTTACAGGAGCTACAGCGGTTGGAGCGGCACTGGCCTTTGGAGTGACCTGTGGCTGCTCAACCTTGCCGTCAGTAGGCGTAGATGGCTTCTTCGGCGCAACGGCTTTATCAGAGCTCTCAGGTACTGTAGGTGACACTACCGGAGTGGGGGAGGCTGCAGCAGCCGGCGCAGAGGGGCTGACGTTCTCCTTGCTTACTACTGTCGATCCCTCAGTCTCTGTGATTTCCTCTTTATTATCATTCTCAGCTTCCCCCGAGGCAGATTCTGCAGCTTCATCGATGACTTTCATATTCAATTTTTCAGCACCCTGTAGAACTTGTTCTTTGGTAAGTGGAGCCGCTCCACCGGAGATCATTAACTGAAGTAATAAAGCGCCAGTAATTAGTCCTGTGCCTAGTCCGAACAAGAATGAACGGTTCTTAATCATACCGATTCCTCCTGTTTGGCAAGTTGCAGAATCAGTTGCACTTCCCCTCGCTGAAGTCCAGCCGTCTTGGCAATGGAGTCTATCGATTTGCCCTGCTCATGCAGTTCAAACAATCTTGGGTAACGTAATTTTATCGAACTAATAGGTTTCGCTTTCACATCTGGCGACACTGAACTCATCTCTGCTGGCAGAGACGTATCTTCGTTAACACCAACTTTAACCTTCGAACCTTGTTCAACCGTCACTGCAAGTTCTTTCAAACCCTTCTCTTCCTCGGCCACTCGTGCTTCTAGCTTTAAAGAGCTGTTCTGCAACTCTACCACTTGACTCTGTAATTCATTAACCTGTCCCTGCAGTAAATTATGATTAGTTTGCGATTGTTGTTTAATACTACTAACTAATTGTACCAGTTCCTCATTCTCGCGCTCTATGTCTGCCATATATAGCTCAAGCGCAGCCTCTGTTTCCTTGAGGCTTTGCTGATTAGCTTTTCCTTCCTTTACACGTGCGGGAAGTAAAAGGGCATAAAGAATAGCGGCGACACCTACTAGCACAATATAAACCCATGGTTGCAAGTGCCTTATCTCCTTTTGCATTTCAGATGTAGATTCATGTGGATTCTTATTAAAGACTTAGATCAATGCGTTGGCCTTTGTAAGGATGCTCGGCATCACGGGTTGCAGGCGAGTTCGAGTGTTTATCTGAAGAAGAATTTCCACCTGAATGTGGATTGCCTTTTCCACCGCCATCCCGTAAAGCTGATTCAGAAGACTCATCCACTTCAGTGCTCCGCATGGCCAATTCCTGACTTTGTTTTACATTTTGCCCAGCCAATTGATGTTGGTCGATAGCAGGACGTTGCTGAGATTCATTCTGAAGCTTGCCCGCCTCCGTGGTGCGAGGCAAAGCAATTTGCAGTTCCACCGGTTTTAGGCTCATCTTAACCCTTCTCTCACAAGTAATGGCCGGCCGCAAATGCTGCCCGCCCGATTAATTGTACGGCGTTAAAGATATATCCCCATCACTGTAAATAAACACAACCCGCTCCGTAGCATCCTTAACAAATCGGGTATATCTGCCGATCATGATCTTTGAACCGCCATAAATGGTTTTGATAACCTCAACTCTCGCTCTACCTGTATCTTCTAACATTCTTTCTATCTCTAGCACTCGTTCTTTAATTCTTTTTTCTTCACGTTGATGGGATTGTTTAGTAGCATTTAATTTGACGCGAAGCGCCACTTTATCCGCAGGGAGCTGACCGTTAGTAGCCAATTGATTTAATAGATACAAAGCTTTAGAGGTTTTATCCTCGTTCTCCAGCAGCTGCCGCAGCTCTTGACGAAGTTCGTTAATCTCATTTCTAAGCTCTGGAACCACGCCTACCTCAATCACAGTCGCAGTGGACATGGTGTTACCTATAGTTCTTGCTACAACTCTTTCTCCAGACTGAACGATTCCACCCACTATCAAACCTTTAGAGCCGTTACAGATAACATCTCTACCAGCACGTATATTGGAGTGCATAATACTCTGAGAAACAATTACATCTTCCCCAGCGGTTACGTTTCCATCTTGAATGAAAGAAACCTTCACACTTTTTCCAGCGGTAACTTGACCTTTGTTATATCCGATAATTCCACCAGTAATTTCAATGGAGCCCCCAGAGATTAACTCTGCACCTTCAACGCCGCCTACAACCCGAATATCACCGGCAGACTTTACCGTAAAGCCTGAAAGGACATTCCCACGTATGACGACTGTACCTACAAAATCAATATTTCCAGTGCCGTAATCGACATCACCATTCACTTCATATACAGGAAACACATTGATTTTCCCGTTATCAGTTAACGTGACCAGTCCATCAATCGCTGCGTACATCGAAGTGCCATCGTTATCAATGAGTACATTTTTCCCGATTTTAAAATGAGCTTCCTTTCCAGCCTTGAAAGCAAGCTCATCACCAGTTACAGTCATCCCTAGCTTTCCAGGCTGGGCAGGGATAATTTTAGCTATTAACTTTCCTTTAAGCACATTACGAAGCCGGACCAAGTCCTTGTAGTCGACCTTACCATCCGCTTTCTCAAGCGGTTTGCGGTCCTCTTCCAGATCAACTGTAAGCATAACTCGTCCATCCGTGCCATGCACAGCAGGATAACCTGCAGCAATCGGAACTTTACTCCAAAAAAACTCCTCAGGATGACTACTAATACGTTCGACAACATCACTCTTGATACCGTAGCGAATATTGTGACTGTGCAGGAAGGCTTCCAGTTCTGTAGATGAGCAGGAAAAATTCTCATCCTTTTTGGAGAACTGCAAATACGCGATTCCTTTGTCCTCCGAAAAAGTTATACTCAAGTACTGATTCAAAGCATATTGACCGATCAAATTTTGCTCCCCCTTGTCACCGCTAACGGTTAATCGTTCTGCATAAGGAGATCACGGTTCTTCTCGAGCGTTCCCCTCAGCCGCAAAATAGCTTTGGAATGCAACTGCGAAATTCTTGAAGGAGATAACGACATGACCTCAGCAATCTCACTTAAAGATAAATCTTCATAATATAAAAGGGACACAACGGTCCTTTCTTTCACCGTTAATTTCTCAATACCTTTGGTGAGCGCTTCGCGCAAGTAGAATTCATTTACCTTGCTATCCGGATTCTTAGCTTTATCGTCCACCAGTATGGACATTCGGGTCTCTGATTCCTCTTCACGAATCGGGTCTTCCAGTGAGCAAAGTGACATCACAGCCACATCCTGCAACATATTTTGAAATTCCAGTTCACTAATATTAAGGTATTGGCTCATTTCCTCGTCACTAACTGACCTTAAGTGCTTCTGCTCCAGCTGCTGATAAGCGTCCTCAATTTTTTTAGCTTTTTCCCTAACGGATCTAGGTACCCAATCACTTTGGCGTAATGAATCTAATATCGCACCACGCACACGCCAGGACGCATAGGTCTGAAATTGCAATCCTCGTTTGTAGTCGAATTTCTCAATCGCATCAATTAGTCCCATAACCCCATTGCTGGCTAAATCATCTTTGGATACATTTTTGGGTAATCCCACAGCCAAACGACTGGATACATAATCAACAATATGGAGATAACTCTCTATCAGCTTCTTTTTGGCTTCAGGGTCTCTGTGTTCTTTCCACTGTTCCCATAGCTCGTCAGTTTCCAATTGAGAAGCTTTACGCTCGTTCAATAGCTTTCACCCTTCCCAAAGTTTAGTCAGCGAGCATTCGCGGCGAAATGTACCTTCCAATAAGATCACCGATTCCGCCTCAGCCCTCACTTATTCTTCTTTCAGGTGACGAACGGCCTTGGCCAATTCTTCAGGATCCTTCATCGAAACTAGCTTAGGAGGTGTAAGAGGCTTAAATCCCTCGCTATTTTCGTTTCCTTGTCCTGGCTTCGGTTTTAGTAGATTGATTAATTCTTCATCCTCATTAGGGGTGCTGATGTCCAGCTTCGCCCCAAGTTCTTCACCGCCAGTGTCCACTTCATCCGGAGGCGATGTTTGAATCATAATAAAACCCAATACCCATCTTAAGAGAAAAGCAAGCAGAAACCAGATGATAAATGCAATTAGGCTTCTTAATAAACTAGTACCCAATACATTGTTACTGTAGGTTACAAAAAAGGTAAATATGAAACCTACCAAACCCGACACCAAGTTTATCAAAATGTTTCCAATCATATTCATAATTATAGTTCCTTAGCGCCTTTTTGCACACTGCGAATAAACAATATACCAGTGTTGCAGGCTATTTCTATCGTACGGCCATAATTGCCGCCTGTGTCTTCTGCGATTAACGGAATTTTTAAATTTTCAAGTGCTAGTTTACAAGATTCAACATTACGAGGCCCGATCCTCATGGTGTCGCTCCCCCCGGCAAAGGCAAACATTTGTGAACCTCCGGCCATCTTGGCTACGATCCGGCTCCGAACCGCCCCAAGCTCTAGCAGACGGGATAAGAGCTCCGGCACTGCGGTATCTGCAAACTTAGCGATGTTTAACTGCCCTTCCCTAGCAATCTCAGATGATGGGAGCATCACATGCGCCATCCCTGCGAGCTTTTTTCCAGGGTCAAACAATGTTAATCCCACGCAGGAGCCAAGACCTGTGGTACGAATTAAACTATCTTGGCTGCCAACGTTAAGATCCGCCATCCCTACTTTAATAATGCTTTGTTCTTCAATCATTTTCAAAAGGAACTCCTAGCGATTTGAAGATTTTCGGGAATGATTCCGGATCGGGAATAAGGAAAAATTGCCCTTCAATTTCGTTTTTCCCCTCAAAGAAGGTAGTGTCGATCAACAATGCATCGTCCCCCATCTGCCCGAATTGCAGCAGACCGTAGCTAAGGATGGCGCCAGCCATGTCCATAGCAAGGGCCGGAACCGTTGGATACATAGAAAGTGAGGTGAAGTCTGCTAGAGAAGAAAGATACGAACCTGCCAAAATATTGCCAATTTCGCTTAGCGCAGAAAGTTCCATTTCTCCAAGCTCTTCATCACTCGACAGCTCAATGCCTGCAATACGACTAAGCAAGTTCATTGCCGCTTCTGGTGACAGAATGAAAAACAGGTTACCTGGAGCTTCACCCTCCACACGTAGAAACACCGCATATACTAGTTCTTCGGCTCCGCCAACTTTATCAGTAATTTCTTCAAAGTTAAGGAGCTGTACCTTAGGAACAGCCATATCTATCGGCTTGTTCAAGAGCTGTGATAATGCGGTGGCTGCATTTCCAGCTCCAATGTTCCCAACTTCCTTAAGCACATCCATTTTGAAATCCTTATAGTGCTTAAATAGTTCCACAGGTTAGCCCTCTAGGCTTTCTAATTGAACGATTTCGCTTTTGTTAAGCACTTCTGACAAGTTGAGCATAATCAGTAAGCGCTCGTCTCCAATCTTGGCCACCCCATCCAAATACTTCGCCTTGATGCCGCCAACAACATCAGGAGGTGTATCAATAGAATCTCTGTTCAGATCTATAACATCATTTGCAGAGTCTACAATGAAGCCTACTTCCATTTCATTAACAGATACGATGATGATTCTTGTCTGATCGGTGTGTTCAGCCTCTTCGATGCCGAAACGGCCCCGTAAATCAATTACAGGAATAACAACACCACGTAAATTAATTACACCTTTGATAAATGAATAGGTCTTAGGTACACGAGTAATGGGCATCATGCGCTCAATAGTTTGTACCTTCTCAACTTCAATTCCATATTCCTCTACGCCTAATTTGAACACTATCACTTTAATATCTTCAGCCATGGAATGAACCTCCCTGTTCTATCCTAGTTATTTAATAAAAGCGTTGGGATCAATAATAAGTGCTACTTGACCATCACCAAGAATGGTTGCGCCAGATATTCCTTGTACATCAGGCAAATATTTACCCAGATTCTTAATCACAACCTCGTTCTGGCCAATAAAATCCTGTACTGCTAAGGCAACTAATCTTTCTCCCTTGCGCACAACTACGATTTCTGTTTCTTCTTCGGTACTCTCATCATAATCTGGTACTGAAAAGAGACGACTTAGCGAAACCAGAGGAATATGTGAATCACGGAATTCTACCATTTTATTGCCATGGATTGTACGGATCTGAGATTGCTTCACGATTCCGGTTTCCACTATAGAGGTCAAAGGAATGGCATACTTCTCAGAACCTAAACGGATAAGCATTGCAGCAATGATAGATAGAGTTAGAGGCA
Source organism: Paenibacillus sp. FSL H3-0329 (assembly GCF_037963285.1). Lineage (NCBI taxonomy): Bacteria > Bacillati > Bacillota > Bacilli > Caryophanales > Paenibacillaceae > Paenibacillus > Paenibacillus sp. FSL H3-0329. The sequence continues at coordinate 4,146,326 of NZ_CP150150.1, forward strand.
GTTGTACTGAGAAATTTGTTCCTTTACCTGGAGCAGAATAAATCGTTACATTGCCGCCCAAAGAAGAAATCTTAGATTTCACAACATCTAGCCCTACCCCGCGCCCTGAAACATCAGAAATGACCTCTGCTGTACTGAAGCCTGGGGCAAATAACAACTGAAAAGCTTCATCGTCCGACATACTGGCTGCCTGCTCTTGTGTTATAACACCCTTCTTCACAGCAGATTTCAGAACCTTCTCTGGATAAATCCCTGTTCCATCTTCTTCGATCTCAATGAAGACGTGATTACCACTGTGGAAAGCCCGCAAATAGACCGTTCCGGTCTCCGGCTTACCAGCAGCAACACGATCCGCAATGGATTCGATACCATGGTCAACTGCATTACGCAATAAATGCACCAGCGGATCCCCGATTTCGTCAATGACCGTTCGGTCTAGCTCAGTTTCTGCTCCTGTGATGATAAGATCTACTTTTTTGTCTAGTGACTTGGCTAGATCACGAATCATACGTGGGAATCGGTTAAATACTGTATCTACTGGAACCATCCGCAGCTTCATTACAATATTCTGGAGATCTCCGCTTACCCGGCCCATATGCTCAACCGTTTCTGTAAGATCACCATTTTGAACCTCAGAAGCCAGCTGTTCCAATCGGACACGGTCGATAAGAAGTTCACTGAATAAATTCATCAACACGTCCAAACGTTCAATATCTACACGAATGGTACGTGATGGTGCACCACCTGTTTTGTGAGCTGCCGGTTTGTTGCCCTCTTCTTTGGTTGGCAGGGGTTTAGCGGCAGAAGCCGCAGGTGCAGCTGCTGCTGGCGCCTCAGTAGTCGTGGCTGCCACTTCAGAGGCTGCTGCTGTTTCTTGACCTAGCTGTTGCAGAGAGTCTTGATCCAACGCTACTGCCGATACCTTATCAATCTCAGACAGATTTAGTATCATAGCCTGAATTTGATCAGCACTTTTTTGAGTTATGTAATATAGAGAGAAGCTTTGATCAAATTTCTCTTGTTCAATATCCTGAACGGATGGGAAGGATTTAACCACTTCACCTGAACGCTCCAAAAGATCAAACACCATATATGCACGTACTGCCTTAAGCTGACAATCCTTGCGAATGGTTACGTCCACATATAATACTTGATGTCCTTCTTGAATCGACTGTTCTAGAACAGAAAATTGAAACTCATCTAAATGAATCGGGGTTTCAACCGCTTGTGCAGCAGGTCCTGAGACAGAAGCTGCCTCACCACCCGCAACAGGAATCTCTCCCCGGACTATAGCCTGTAAGGAGGAGACGATAGACGAAACATCCGCTTTACCCTCGCCTCCTCCCGTAATATCCTCAACCATAGACTCCAAGGCATCCAAACTTTTGAACAACGTATCAAAAATGAAATCCTGCATGCGCAGTTTGTTGTTGCGTACCAAATCAAGAACATTTTCCATTTGGTGTGTGAGTGAAGCCAAATCTTCAAAGCCCATAGTTGCTGCCATACCTTTTAAGGTATGCGCAGAGCGGAATATTACCTGTACAATACTAATGTCCTCAGGATTCGCTTCCAGCCCCATCATGCTCTCGTTCAATGACTGCAGATGATCGTTCGACTCATCAATAAACATGGATAAATATTGGTTCATGTCCATCAGTGAGCACCTCCCCTTTGAGTTCGCTTTTCTGTTATTTAACAGCTTGCACCAGCCTTGGAGCAATTTCTTGCAAAGGCAGTACGTGCTGGACGCACTGTAATTCCACCGCAGATCGCGGCATTCCATATACGACACATGTTTCTTCGCTTTCAGCAAAGGTTGAGGTTACCCCAGAGTCGTATAAGGTTTTCATCATTCTTGCCCCATCACTACCCATCCCTGTCATTAGTAACAAATGACGTTCTAACGATGTGAGCGGCAGCAATGATTCAAATAAAACATCCACAGAAGGTCGATGGCCATTACGTGCCTCCTCCTTTGTGAGTACAACCACATATTGCCCTCTAGAGGATGGGACAACTTGTAAATGATAGCCTCCAGGTGCTATATAAGCAGTTCCTTTTTGCAATATCATCCCCTGCTCAGCTTCAATCACTTCTAGCGGGCTAAAGGTATTCAGTCGCTGGGCTAGTGATTTGGTAAAGTTAGGCGGCATATGCTGCACGATAACAATAGGCGCTGGAAAATCCGCAGGAATCTTCTCCAGAAATACCTTTAGAGCACGTGGTCCACCTGTAGAGCACCCCACGGCAACCAACTTTTGCAGATCATTACTCCCATACTTCCGGACCTGAGGATTTGCAGGAGCGTCAGAAGACACTTCCACTTTAGGTTTAGGCAACGGTTTTGGTGGGGTAGCGTTATTCTCTACTCTTGACCTTGCATTACTCTTTTCTGATAAAGGTGGTGGAGTAGAGATTAATGGTTTGGCTGCTCTTTTAGGAACAGTATGATCTAACGGCTGCTTCACCCGCGGTTTTTTGATCACTTCATTTTTGAGTGAAGCTTTAGGTTCTACCTTGGGTTTGCCGGGCATCACTCTCGGTACAGTTGGCGGTGCGACTTCTACTGGCGGTATGTCTGGCAACTTAAATGCAGAAGCACGTGCTTCGCGCTGCTCCCGGGCCATCATAGCCTCTTTCATTTGTTCCCTTAAGGATTCTCCCACTCCCATGATATCCTGAGAGTTGGTAATCGAAGGTTTACGAATAAAGTCAAAAGCGCCCCATTCCAGTGCAAGAATGGTTTCCTTCATACCCTCTTCATTGATCCCTGACAGCATAATCACTGGCAGAGGGTCTGAGGCCATTATTATTTTCAGCGCTTCCAGGCCGTTCATTTCTGGCATTTCTACATCCATAGTAACCAGATCTGGACGAAGCTCATTGATTTTTTCGATAGCCTCACGACCGTTTTTTGCTGTTGCCGTCACCTGAAAGTCAGCGTCATTTTCAATTAAATCGGAAATGATCTTGCGCATAAATGCCGAATCATCAACAACCAATACTTTATATGGCTTCATATCATTTCCACCTCTGTCCCAAATTCAGAACAACTATTTACTCCGCTTTAACCATTTATGGATAAAGCCTTTAATCCCTTGGACTTTTGTGCTCTTTTTAGAATCAATGGTCAAATAACTTAGGGCAAGCCGATGTATATCTTTTGCAGCAATACTGTTTGGAAAAGCCAATGTGAATGGCGTTTGCCTTTTGACAGCTTGCACTACATGGGCATCTGAGCTTATATGACCAAGATAAGAAATATCTAATTGCAAAAAACGACTGGCGGCCATTCGGATCTTGTCGCTTGTCGCTATGGCTTCCCTTTCATCACCTGCCTGGTTCACAATCAATTTAAAGGAAGTCTCAGGATAGGAACGATTCACAACCTTCATTAATGCGTATGCATCTGTGATAGCTGTTGGTTCTGGTGTAGTAACCACTAGGCAATCGTCGGCAGAAGTTATAAACTTCATCGTTTCCTTAGATAAACCAGCGCCTGTATCGAACAAAATAAAATCCATGCTGTCCGCGATAAGTGTTATCTGATTTGTGAAATAATCAAGATCAGACTCTGAAAGCGTGAATAGCTCATCCATTCCAGAGCCACCTGCTATAAAAGGGAGCGAATTCGGACCGTATTGAATAATCTGCTCGATATCCGCTTCTCTTTTTAACAAATGATAAAGATTATATCTCGCCGATACGCCCATCAACACGTCTATATTAGCCATGCCGATATCTGCATCGAACAGCAAAACCCGTTTGCCCATAGCCTTTAAAGTTAGAGCGAAGTTAAGTGTAAAATTCGACTTACCAACGCCCCCTTTACCACTACACACCGTAATGATCCTGGCGGATGATCCCCCTCTTACAGCTACTTTAGAATCCTGACTGGATACAAGCTGTCTTAAGGATTGTGCCTGATCCATCATGTTTCACCTGTTCCAAGAAGCAACTCACTCAGCTGTCCTTTGGTAGCCATAAGCAGGTCATCAGGAACATTTTGACCATCGGTCATATAAGACAAGGTAAGCGGGAAGTCATTCAGGACATTAAAGAGCGGGCCGTAACTCCCCGTCTCATCCAGCTTTGTGAAAATAACCTTATCCAGCCTATATCTGCCGAAATGCTCTGCAATAAGTTTCATATCACGGCTTTTCGAGGTCAAGCTAAGCACAAGATAAGTTTCACTTCTCAATTCCTTCGCAAGCAAGCTTTGCAGTTCGGCTACTAGCATATCATTACGATAATTTCGGCCAGCTGTATCCATTAATACTAGATCACAACTCTCCAAGCGAAAGAGTGCTCTTTGCAAATCTCCTGGCGATTGGACAACCTCCAATGGAACATTGAGAATAGCAGCGTAGGTTCGCAACTGTTCCACAGCTGAGATTCTATACGTATCGGAGGTGATAAAACCTACCTTGCGTCCGTGCTTAAATAGCTGTTCTGCCGCAAGCTTAGCTATGGTTGTGGTCTTTCCAACTCCAGTGGGTCCGGCAATATATACAATTTGAGTATCCCGGGCAATTCCATCAGCAATTCGTCCCGTCAGGAAACCATCAATCTGTTCTTTAAGAGATCCCATAAATTTCTCTGGTCCCCAAGTACGCCCTTCATCCACCCAACGTTCCGAGATGTTACTGATCCATTCCTCAACAAGCACAGCATCCATTTCTTGCTCTAATAAAAGATCCCGTAGCTCCTGCAGACTGTCTGGCAGTTCTCTTCCACCTGAGGATTGTCTGGCAATTCGCTCCATCCAGAGCTTCATATCTCTAATCTCACGAAGAACATCATTTTCGAGAGCAGTGGCAACCTCTGGCGATTGTTCTAATCCTAATGATTCATACAACGCTGATATAGAAGGTGCATCTTCCAGATTTAATTCAGGAAGTTTTTGCTCAGGTTCTGGCTCCGGATGCTTGGCTATCGATTCTTGTACATTGATAGCTTCCGATAAGGCTGCAGCAATCTCTGCAAACGTCCGTGACTCTTCTGGCTTTTCTAATGAAACAGAAGGTACGGAAGGTATAGAAGGTGTAGTGGAAGCAGATGAAGCTTTTTGATAAGCCTGTGGTACTGCACTCCGTGGAATGTTCATCGCTGGCGCAGCCGGCTTTTTTGGAACATTATTCTTCTCTGCCTTTTCTACTGCTGCTACAACTTCTATTTTTTTCTTCTTAAATAACCCTAAAAATCCGCCGATTTTGATTTCCTTTGTACTTAAAATGACGGCCTCGCTCCCAAGCTCGTTGCGAATGGAAAGCATGGCGTCAGGCATCGAATCGACCACGTAACGCTTCACTCTCATAAATTCACCACTCCGACGCTTTGTATTTCAATGTTAGGCTCTAGCTCGCTATAAGACAGTACAGGAATATCCTGCATCGTTCGTTCAATCACCTGCCGCAAATACATACGAATGGTTGGTGATGTGAGCACTATTGGCTGTTGCCCTGTCTGCAGCAATCGATTAATCTGTTCACTTAACCGCTGATAGATCGTTTGTGTCGAAGTTGGATCTAGTGCCAAATAACTTCCCTGTTCAGATTGCTGCACACTCTCGGAAATTTTCTTTTCAAGATTAGGCCCCACCGTGATGACTTTCAGCGTCTCTCCTACTTGTGAGAATTGCTGGGTAATCTGTCTGGACAAGGACTGACGAACATATTCAGTGAGAATATCAGGATCCTTGGTGTATGTCCCATAATCCGCCAATGTCTCAAAAATCGTAACCAAATCTCTGATCGATATTTTTTCACGAAGCAGCTTAGCAAGAACCTTCTGCACATCCCCAATCGCCAATACGGAAGGAATAAGATCGTCGACGAGCACTGGATAATTATCCCTAAGGTTGTCCACCAGCATCTTAGTTTCTTGTCTTCCTATCAGCTCATGTCCATGACGTTTGATTAACTCCGTCAGATGTGTTGCGACAACAGATGGAGGGTCTACTACAGTATAGCCGGACAATTCAGCCCGCTCTTTAACCGATTCATCAATCCATAATGCTGGAAGCCCAAAGGATGGTTCGATGGTCTCAATACCGTTTATAGATTCATCATCATATCCTGGACTCATTGCAAGGTAATGATTAAGTAATAATTCACCACCGCCAACTGTATTTCCTTTAATTTTTATGACATATTCATTCGGTTTTAGTTGAATATTGTCGCGAATGCGAATAACAGGTACTACAAGACCCATTTCTAGGGCACATTGCCGTCGAATCATGATGATACGATCTAGCAGATCGCCTCCCTGACCTGTATCCGCCAAAGGAATAAGACCATAACCAAACTCGAATTCAATGGGATCAACTGACAGCAAATTAATGACACTTTCCGGACTTCGTACCTCTTCAATCTGCTTCTCTTCAACAAGTTGCTCTTCGGCAATCTGTTTCTTATTTAAATTTTGTCCCATACGGTAGGCTGCAAAAGCCAGCAATCCGGCCAATGGGAGCGTTGTAATCATATGTATGGGTGTAAAGAGTCCAAGAAAAGCTACCGTAACTGCGACAATATACAACAATTTCGGATAGGACAACAACTGTCCTGTCAGCTCTTCTGCAAGATTACCTTCCGAAGAAGCTCTAGTAACAATCAAGCCGGCTGCTGTCGAAATAAGCAAAGCTGGAATTTGACTGACAAGACCGTCCCCGATGGTCAATACAGAATAAGTGGATAACGCAGTAGCAAAGTCCATCCCGTGAACCATCATACCGATAATAAATCCACCGATGAGATTGATCAGCAAGATGATAATACTCGCAATCGCGTCTCCTTTAACGAATTTACTTGCACCGTCCATGGCTCCGAAAAAATCCGCTTCGCGTTCTACGTTACGCCGGCGCTCACGTGCCTGGGTTTCGTTAATCATGCCTGCGTTAAGATCGGCATCAATACTCATTTGTTTACCGGGCATCGCATCCAAGGTAAATCTAGCGCCTACCTCAGCTACGCGCTCTGAACCTTTGGTAATAACAATAAACTGTACTACTACCAAAATCAGAAACACGATAAATCCAACCGCAATCTGTCCGCCAGCGATCCAGCTACCGAAAGTAGATACCACTGAACCGGCATCTCCGTAAGTCAGGATCAGTTTTGTAGTCGAGATGTTAAGTGACAGACGAAAAAGTGTGGTTACTAGGAGCAGTGAAGGAAAAATTGAAAATTCGAGTGCATTTTTCGTATTCATAGCAACCAGAATGATAATTAATGCGATTGAGATGTTAATAACAAGCAAAACGTCCAATAGCCAGGACGGGATAGGCAGAATCATCATAAGCACGATCCCGATGATGCCTAGCAAAACTGTTAAATCTTTAGCTTTCAATGTCCTAACCCCCCCGCCTTATCTCCTCTTACCTTTAAGCTTATATACATATGCCAGCACTTCAGCCACAGCCTGGAACAGATCATTTGGAACGACATCTCCAATCTCTGCCCTTTGGAATAATGCCCGTGCCAGCGGTTTGTTTTCCATAGTCACGACGCCGTGCTCTTTAGCCAGCTCCCGGATGCGAAGTGCTACATAATCCTGACCCTTTGCTATAATCTGCGGCGCTTCCATCTTGGTACCGTCATATTTAAGCGCAACAGCAAAGTGCGTAGGATTCGTAATGATTACATCCGCATTTGGAACTTCCTGCATCATACGCTGCATGGCCATTCTACGTTGGCGTTCCCTGATCTTACCTTTGATTAGAGGGTCACCCTCCATTTTTTTGTATTCATCCTTGATATCCTGCTTGGACATTTTCAGGCTTTTTTCATGCTCGTACTTCTGATACATGTAGTCCAGAAAAGCCATAGCCAATAGGGCAGCCCCGATTTTCAAACCAAGACTCATCGTCAGCTTGGCCGCAAATTTAAAAATCCCCTCCGCACTGATATGCGACAGGGATGCAAAGTTCTTCTTTTCTCCCCATAAAGTGCTATATACCAGATAAGCAATAATTAGAAGCTTAAATATGGATTTCAGGAACTCGACAAACGAACGCATGGAGAAAATATTTTTGAACCCTTTTATCGGATTAAGCTTGCTGAATTTAGGGGTGATCCCCTCTCCCGTGGTCATAAAGCCCACCTGCGCCAGATTGCTTACCAGCGCCATAACAAAAACTATTCCAAGTAATGGAGCTAGCAAAATCAGTATTTGTAGTCCATATTGATTAAATAGCAGCGTTATATTCTCAGGAGTAACCTCCAGTGTCATTTGATTCTGAAATACATCCATATATAGCTTCATGAAGCGTTCTTTCATAAAACCACCAAACATCATCAAGCTAACTACTGCTGATAACAATACAACTGCACCGGATAGCTCAGCACTTTTGGCTACTTGACCCTTTTTACGAGCATCTTGCCGTTTCTTCGGGGTTGCTTTTTCCGTCTTTTCACCGGCGAATTGTTGAAGATCCAGTCTATACCGCTTCGTCTTAGGCATAATACGCTCCCCTTACGGTCACCTACGGACTCTTCCCCATGAGATTCAATAAATTCTCCATGGATTCGAACATGATATCGAAGAGATTCTGAAACAGCACAGCCAGACCAGGCATCAGCACTAAAAGCAGTGCAAGACCTATAATGATTTTGAGCGGAACCCCAATAACAAATACATTATATTGCGGAGCCGTTCTCGCCAAGAAAGCAAGGCCAACATCAGTCAGAAACAGCGCAGTTACTAAAGGAGCCGACATTTGAAAAGCGAGTACAAAGGACTGAGCAAATGTTCGAACCAGAAACTCTGATAAACTACCGTCAATCATGCCTAGAAATAAATCGTTATTCATAGGAACCCATTTATAACTGTACACAATAGCATCTAGCAGATGGTGATGACCATTCATGCTCAGAAACATTAGCAGGGCTATCATATATTTGAAATTACCAAGAATTGGTGCAGACGTTCCAGTCATAGGATCGATAACATTAGCAATACCGAAGCCAATCTGAATATCAATAAATGAACCTGCTGTCTGAATCGCCATAAACATCAAATATCCAACGAAACCTAGCAATAATCCTATTAATACCTCTCTGGCAATCAGCAAAATATAACTGAAATCCTGCGGGATCGTAAGCCCTGTTCCGTTAGCACTAAAGACAACCAATGCTACAAAAAAAGAAATGCCAATCTTAAAGGTTGTCGGGACTCCTTGTGAAGAAAATACAGGAACGACAACAAAAAAAGCGGTTATTCGACAAAAAATAAGCAAAAAGACGGGTAAACTTTGCAGTATGGTCTCCATGTTCATTGATTAACCAATATACATATAGAGATTACCCAAAATTTGGCTTGTAAAGTCAATCAGCTTCGTGATGATCCACGGACCAAATAGCAATAAAGCCAATAGCACTGCGACGATTTTGGGAACAAACGCTAGCGTCTGTTCCTGAATCTGTGTCGTAGCCTGAAAAATACTGATTATTAGCCCTACCACCAGACCAAGAATCAGCATGGGTGCGCTGACTTCCAGCACTAAATATACGGCTTGGCTTGCTAGCCCGATTATAAACTCCGTACTCATCCCTCATGCCTCCTCTTTAGGTCAGGTGTTAAAACTAAGAAGTAGTGATTTAATGACTAAGTACCAGCCGTCTACCAGTACGAAGAGCATTATTTTAAAAGGTAATGAAATCATAACCGGGGGAAGCATCATCATCCCCATGGCCATCAGTGTGCTCGCCACAACAATATCAATAATCAGGAATGGTATGAAAATTAAGAAGCCCATTGTAAAAGCCTTTTTCAATTCGCCAATTGCAAAAGCTGGCACCATCACCGTCAGTGGAATATCACTGTATGTAGCCGGTTTAGTAGATCCGGTATAACCGGTGTATTTCATAAATAACAGAAGATCTTTGGTGTTCGTCTGTTTAAACATAAATTCTTTCATCGGATCAGCAGCTTTATCAAAAGCCTCAGTTTGTGTGATTGTCCCCTTCATATACGGCTGCAACGCATTTTCATTCACTGTGGCCAGCGTTGGTGACATAATGAACAGGGTCAGAAACAGAGCAAGTCCTACCAGCACCTGGTTTGGAGGCATAGCCTGAGTACCCAGCGAGGTTCTCACAAAGCCTAATACGATTACAATTCTAGTAAAGCTAGTCATAAGAACCAGAAACGCCGGAGCAATACTCAGAACCGTTACAAGAAGAAGAATTGATATGGAACTGGTACCACTGCTTGAACCTTCATTACCGACCTGAATATTAACATTAGGTATAGGATCAGCATGTATCGGCGTCATCATAACCACACTGATAATACCGAACAGCAGAATAGCAAGAATTAGCTTCTTTTTCATATATTCCTCGACTCATCCTTAGTAACATCATCCCGAAGCAGCTCTTCCATTTTCTCTTTACGCTCTGGTGCAGAACGAAGCTTGGATTGCAGAGTCTCGTAAAAAGATGATGTTTCACTAAGTTCAATTTCCTGAGATGGAACCTCCCCACGCAGCTTTACCTTTACCTTGGCAATAAGCGGTGCGAGGAAATTATTCTGGTTAGAGGACTGATCCTCAAATGCCGCAATGATCAATGCTACCTCATCCGGATCGGTGACTTTATCCAAAATGGATATATTTTCACCAATCCCGATTAAGTAAAGACTGCTTCCCAGTTCGATAACCTGCATCGACTTATTAGGTCCAAGCCCTATTGCACCAAGCGTTCTTATAGAACGGTTGCTCATAAAGGTCTGATTACGTCGTCCAAGAAAACGAATCAGTACCACTATAAGTACAATGATTATCGCCAGGACAATAATAACTTTAAACAAATTCAGCAGGGTGTTACTGCTTCCGAGCGTTTCGGAATATAACATGACTTTATCCTACACGCCCAACGTTTTGTTAATAGCTTCGATAACCCGGTCAGCTTGGAAAGGCTTCACTATAAAGTCTTTAGCTCCTGCTTGGATTGCATCGATAACCATAGCCTGCTGGCCCATGGCTGAACACATAATAACCTTTGCAGCCGGATCTACTTTTTTGATTTCTTTCAGGGCGGCGATTCCGTCCATCTCAGGCATAGTAATATCCATCGTGATGAGGTCCGGACGCAGTTCCTTGAATTTTTCTATCGCTTGAGAACCGTCCTGAGCTTCGCCCACTACTTCAAATCCGTTTTTCGACAAAATGTCACGGATCATCATTCTCATAAATGCTGCATCGTCCACGATTAGAATTCGGTTAGCCATTTTTACAAAATCCTCCCTAAGTATGCTTATTGTAATTTCTGAATTCGGTCCCACTGGCTGACGATATCCGTAACGCGTACGCCAAAGTTTTCGTCGATAACAACGACTTCACCTTTGGCAATAAGCTTGTTGTTAACCAAAATATCTACAGGCTCACCTGCGAGCTTGTCCAGCTCAATAATTGAGCCTTGTGACATTTCTAAAATATCTTTGATCTGCTTCTGGGTCCTTCCTAATTCTACGGTTACTCTAAGCGGTATGTCCATCAATAAATTTAAATTATTTTCATCAATATGACCAAAGGCCCCACCATTCAGATTTGCAAATTGCACAGGCTGTACATTTACATTGCGATTTGCCTCAGAATTAAGCGGTGGTGTCTGTCCATATGGCATCCCTTGCGGTGGCATACCGTATGGTGGCATCCCAGGCATTCCGTACGCTGGCATACCCGCTGGAGGATAATAATACCCGCCTTCTGGCATCCCTGGATACGCTGGCATACCCTGCGGTGGATATGGTGGTTGCGTTCCTCCTGCGGGCTGTGAGGGCGCCTGTTGCACCGGAGGTGCTGGAGGTGGTGTCTCCGCAGAATTAGTCATAGCAGGTGTTTCAGCCATTGTGACCGCTGCCTCCTCCTCTGCCGGACTAACATCACCAAGTAGCATGGATACCATATCTTTTGCGAACTGAACAGGCAAGAGCTGCATAATAGTAGAATCTATCAAATCACCAATTTTAAGCCGGAACGAAATACGAATTAGGGTTTCATCGTCTGGCAGACTGCCTACTCCTTCTCCGCTGGACATATTCAAAATGTCGATACCCGGAGGCGAGATATTAACAAAACGATTAAAAATCGTAGACATCGATGTAGCAGAAGAACCCATCATTTGATTCATAGCTTCTTGCACAGCGCTAATATGAATTTCATTCAACTCTTCATCCTTAGGTTCGCCGGCACCGCCAAGCATCAGATCGGCAATGACCTGTGCATCCCTAATCTTAATAACAAGTGAGTTAATCCCTTGAAACCCATCCACATATTGAACGTGAACAGCTACATGCGGTTTAGGAAAAGCAATTTCAAACTCCCCGCGTGTAATGATCGAAACTTGAGGGGTTGTAATATCTACTTTTTTCCCTAGTAAAGTGGAAAGTGCTGTTGCTGCACTGCCAAACGTTATATTACCAATTTCGCCCAAAGCATCCTGTTCAAACGGTGTTAGATAGTCATCTACCGTTTTCTCCGTAGGAGCTAATGAGCCCTCCGCAGATTGTCTCAGAAGGGCGTCGATTTCTTCTTGGGATAAATAATCTTTACTCGTCAAATTCTTCAACTCCTTCATTGACAATTTCGTCTATTTGCACGGCTACCCGATCTTTAACCATTCCGGGACTTCCGATGAACTTAAGCTTCTCCCCTACCTTAATTGACAGTCCAGAATCTACGTTTCTGTTGAGAGAAATCACGTCACCGACACTAAGCCCTAGGAATTCAGATATGGATAAGCTCGATTCTCCAAGTTCAGCAACAATCGGCAGCTTCGCTTTATGAACTCTAGCTCTAATGGCCAGTAGCTCATCTTCATCCCGCGTCTTCTTCTCTGTCACAAACCATTGGTGAACAGAAAGTCTGGACATGATAGGCTCTAGAACGACATGCGGTATACAAAGATTGATCATGCCTGTTGTATCTCCAATTTTGGTACTTAGAGAGATTAATGCAATGGTCTCATTGGGCGATACAATCTGCATGAACTGCGGGTTCGTCTCAAGAGCTTCCATCCGCGGATGAATATCCAGCACCGTTTTCCAAGCCTCCTGCAGACTCTCAAAACATCTACTAAAGATACGCTCCATAATCGTTGTTTCGATCTCAGTTAGAGCATTAATCTTAGAAGGTGCAGTTCCAAAGCCCCCAAGCAACCTGTCCAGCATAGCAAAAGCAATGTTTGGATGAACTTCCATTACCATGCGGCCCTCTAAAGGTTCAGCTTCAAAAATGTTCAATATCGTCATTTTCGGTATGGAGCGAATAAATTCATCATAAGGGAGCTGCTCTACTTGAACGACATTAATCTGAACGAAGGTGCGCAATTGGGCTGAAAAATACGTTGTAAGATAACGGGCGAAATTGTCATGTATCCGTGTAAGACTGCGGATATGATCTTTGGAAAAGCGGACAGCCCGTTTAAAGTCATAAGAGCGGATTTTCTTCTGAGTTTCTTCCTTTTTAAGTTCATCGGCGTCCATCTCACCTGAAGAAAGTGCAGCAAGCAGAGCATCAATTTCGTTTTGTGATAGTACATCAACCAATTCAATCACCCCCCTATCAAAGAATTATCAGGAATAAAGCTACACAGAAGCCAAAAGGAATTTGGTGATTTCGATCTGAGTAATTTGGCCCTCAGTCAATGTCTTATTGATCAGATTAATAAGCTTACTGCTAAGCTGATCTTTTCCATTCGCTCCATTAAGGTCCTCAGGTTTGGTATCTGCAAGCGTCTTGATAATTATTGGTTTGATTTTGATCTCTTTTATTTTTTCGAATTCTTCCTTTGATTTCGCAGAACTCAGTTGGAAGGCGAAATCTACTTGAAGGATAAAATCGGGATCAGCAAGATTTGTTTTGATATCAATGATCTCTGCCGTCAATTCGACGATTTCATCTGCAGTTAAATGTTTTGTTTCCACATTTTGAACAGCAGCACTTACCTCGTTCGTATCTTTCGGAAAGATCCTGTCCAATAGTAAAAATGCGGCGACCACGATCAGAGTAATCGCTAGTAATATCGTGATGAGCCACGGCATCATCTTTTTCATGTTAGCTCCTCCATTGACTGGATTTTAATGGTGGCAGCATATGTGCCTATGTCCCTGTTATAATCCCGGATCTTCGTAATAACCTCATCGGCTTTTTCGAGAACGATCAGTCTTTTTCCGGTTACGAGCGTAATGTATGTATCCGGGCTTTCTTCTACCATTTCGACCAGTAGGGCATTGATCCACATCGGTGTTCCATTTAATCTTGTTACCGATATCATAACAGGCCTCCTAACAAAATAGGGGGAGGAGTAACTCCCCCACGACTCCGCATGAACCATTTAAGAAAATATAGAATTTATTGATTAAATTAACGCTTCAGGTTTACTACTTCCTGCAGCACTTCATCAGAAGTTGTGATGATACGGGAATTCGCCTGGAATCCACGCTGTGATACGATCATTTCTGTAAATTCATTGGTAAGATCCACATTGGACATTTCCAGCTGTCCAGAGATGATTGCCCCGGTGCCATCTTCTGTATTGTTCGCTGTAGTCGGAACTAGTTCGCCTTCTGCATTCGCATTAAGTGTCATACGATACAGATTGCCTCCGATTTTCTCCAGACCAGATGGGTTAGTAACCTTGGCTACACCAATCTTCACCCCAGCTCCAGTCGTTCCATCTTCCATGGTCTGAACAATTGTTCCATCATTAGAGATAGAAAACGCCGTTACATCGTCACCTAATTGAATGATCCCACCGTCGGAATCTAAAACATGAAGTCCGTCAGCGGTAACAAGATTACGCGCAGCGTCAATGTGGAAATCTCCGGCGCGGGTCAAAAATGCAGTATCTTGATCCTCAGTAAGCTTAACCAGAAAAAAACCATCTCCATCGATACGTAAATCTGTTGGGTTGTTGGTGGTTTGAGCACTACCAGCCAAATGTAGGGTATCTATAGAAGCAATACTAACACCTAGTCCAACTTGTTTCGCATTTACCCCACCTTGACCATCCTCACCCGGTGCAGTAACACCAGAAACGGTTTGGCTCATAATATCCTTGAACATAACACGTCCGGATTTAAACCCGATAGTGTTGACGTTAGCAATATTATTACCGATTACATCAAGCTTAGTTTGAAAGCCTCTCATTCCTGAAACCCCTGAATACATTGATCTTAACATGTTTAATGTCCTCCCAGATTATAGAGTCCTAATAACTTTCCAAGTGAATTGGGACCGCGTCAGTCGGTCAGCGGCCGCCTCGGCTTTCCGTTAGGACCAGCCTATTATGAAATCACTATTGCACTATCGATTTGTGTAAATACATTATCTTTGATCGAGTTACCATCCATAGCAGTAACTACTGTGCGATTAGGAACGCTAACGATAAACGCCAAATCCTTCATTAATATCAAGGATTCTTTACTTCCTTTAGCAGCAGCTTTGTCCACAGCAGATGAAATTTGATCCAGCTGACCGCTACCAAGCTCTATCCCTCTTTGTTCTAGGCGCTTAGCAGCATGATTGCTGAATTTTAATAGTTTCTGTTGCAGCAAACTCTCAAAAGAAGCTTCCCCCGCCACAGACTGCTTAGGCAGCGAAGATCGTTGTAACGTTGTAGAATGCAGGGACGCAGGATACAGCTGGCCTATAGTAAGCCTGTCACTCATATGCTCGCCCCGCTTCCTCCGCTATTCTCCGGAGTATTACTATCTGTACCAGAACCGCTTTCTGGCGTTGCTGCGGCATTCTGAATTTGTGTAATATCGGTTAAAGCAATTCTGTCTTTTCCCACAACCGCATATTGAATACCATTGCTAACAACGATAGATTCAACATTACCTGTCTTAGGCAGCTTTGTGGCGGTGTCTGTCCAAGTAATATCTTTACCAATCAACCCGGATACAGATCCAAGGGACTGATTCATAGCATTAAGCTGAGTAGAGATATTCATCAATTGCTCCACGGATGTAAACTGGGCCATTTGCGCAATAAATTCTTTATCTTCCATCGGTTGCATCGGATCTTGATTTTGCAGCTGAGTAATCAAAATCTTCAAAAACTGATCCTTACCTAAAGTAGAATTACCCGTTGTCCGTGCACTAGAGTCGGGAGTTGTATAATTCCACTGATCTTTAGTAGAGACCGGAACTGTTGTCGCCATAACCACTCACCTCTCTTTCGTTTGTTATTAGAGTTAAGCCTTAGCAGAAAAAGATCCACCTTGGGACTGATCTTCTTGTCCCGCATTTGAAACCCAGTCCTTCCATTCACCATTCAGCTCTGCGGCAAGAACGGCATCACTGGCTTCCTCTCTGCTTTCTTTGGAACGTCTACCCTGCTGTCCACTTCCGGAATTAGGTTGGCGTCCTTCCTGCCCCCATTGCGAATTAAGTGGGGTATTATTTTGCGTAACTTCCAGCTTCTCCACTTGAAGACCCTGAGATTGCAATGCAGCGCGAAGCTGGTTCATTTGTTGCTCCAGCATATCTTTAGCACCGGTATGTTCAGTCATGAACTGGGCAACTAAATGACCATTTTGCATTGTGATCTTAACATCAACTTGTCCGAGATTTTCTGGAAAAAGGGATATAGTCGCTTCAGCGATCCCACCTTTTTGCACAATCTCTAATTTGCCTGTAATGAAACCTGTCATTTCTTGAGCAAATTGCTGAACCGGAACAGGCGCTGCTGGCACTTCAGCCTTCAGCGGTGCTGTAATTCCTCCGCGCAGAGATAACTGACCCGCAGTAACAACCTCATGATCCCCTTCGTTAGCTGTAATTCCTAGCGTGGAATCTAGAGTGGATTCTGTTGACTTCGTTTCCCCGGTTACACCTGTCTTGATTAACGGCGTGTTCGCAGTCTCTGCTTCAGCTTCTTGCACAGTTCCTGAGGTCACTGGCGAGCTGACAACCGTATCATTTTTCACTACAACAGCTTCTCCGGAACGATTGCTCACATTCTGAAGTGTTTTATCCGTTGGATTATTTTTGCTTTCAGTGATAGCGGGCTGTTCTACGGAAGAAACAGAAGCAGCATTCACATTGCTCGTCTTTCCCTTCCCTTTATTAGTGTTAGAGGAGGACTCTTCTAAAAGCGCTGTGAAATTATTCAATAAACTGATTCCCTTAGTTGCTACTTCCTCATTGCCACTCACTGCAGCTTCCTGAATCATAGAAACTAAACTTTGCAGGTCGTCTTGAACTGCAAATCTCAATGTATCAGCATTCTGTGCCAATGGGGACAAGCTTCCAGCCACTTCTGCTTCCGTTGTAGCAGTGCCATCCTCTGTGGCATGGCTTCCAGATAAAAGTGCAGATACCTGAAGAATCCAAGCCTGTAAGGCTACCAACAGAGCAGGATCACTACTGATACTTTCATCCAGCTTCTCAACATCAGCAGCAAGTTTTTCAAGGAGATCACCCTTCTGAGTGTCTTGCCCTGCTTGCTCTTCTCCAGTCGGCTGCACTTCCTTTAACAGGCCTTGCAGCAAAGAAGCTAGATTTGCCAATAGGGGTTCAGCTGGAGTCGACGAGGTGTTGGCATTGCCTCCCATGGTTTGTACCAGGGTTTGAGCAAATGGTGCAGCTGTCGTTGTTGTGCCCGTTGTAGTCGATGTACTCCCATTTACTGCAGTTGTGTTTGCACTCACAAGCGATTGAACGACTAAACTCATTTATTTTTCACCTCCTTTCCCTATCTATTTAGCACCCATCAGACGATTAACAATTTTCGCAGTTTGCGCGCTATCATTTTTAGTCATTTCTCCCAAAATAGATGAACGAACACTATCACTTACGGTATTCATAATCGTCACAACCTTATCAGGGCTAATCTTGTACATTTCTCCTAGTAACGATGCTGCATTAGCAGGAGTCATTGAACTGAAGGTCTGATTCAACTTTTCCTTATCCAAATTCGTACTAGTTGTCGCAGTTGCTGTTGTACCGGCGTCTTTCTTCAATCTAGATTGAAGAGCTGCAATCGCCATGTCACTCGAAGATGTAGTTTCTTTTAACTTTATCGTTACATCTGCAGCTTTTTGCGGATCCATTTTTTCCAAAATCGCAGTTTTACTCGCTTTACTCATGACACTGAAGATCTGCACCATTTCTTCTGTAGTTAAATTCTCCATGATCGGTGCAGCCTTTGAAGCTTTCATGCCCGCATACAGCTTAGCCAAATCAGAAACCTGTTTCTGATAAGGATCCTCAGCTTCTTCTGTGCTTGCCTCTGCGGTTTCAGCTTCCTTCTTCATTCCTTCAATCTGTGACTCTAGCGCCTGAACCTTGGTATCCTGGGCAGTTTTTTCATCTGTAACCTTCTTCAGGTTTTCTTCCTGCTGGGCGAGCTGAGCTTTAAGCTCCTTAATCGTTGTCGCTGAGCTCACTTCCTGCTTTTTGCTTTCTTCCTTCGGTTTAGAAGGATCTGCAGGCGGATCAGGAACCCATTTTTCCAGGATAGGAATTTTATTCGCAACTTCAAGTACATTATTACGAATGTCCATATTAAAAAGCGTCAACAGTACTCCAAGCAGTACTAGCGTGAATATAATCGGTATCATTAAGAATAAGAACCGCTCAAATTTCCCCGCTGACCCTTCATTTTCAAGTTCCATATCATTATCAATATTAGCCACTAGCGGAAACCTCCCGGGTTAGAGGGATTTCATCGCGAAGCGGACGGTTGCCATCTCATCCAGTTCGTTTTGTTCCCGTAAAATCATACTTTGCTGAAACAATGTCTCAGCCTTGTCTTTTGCCTTCAACCATACTTTTTCATCTAAAACCTTAGTGCTTAACTGATCTTGTTTCTTCTGGACTTCTTGATGTGCACGGCTAATGTCCGTATGCTTACGGGCAATGCATTTATCCAGATATTCCACATACTCCTGCATTTCACGAATCTTAACCATAGGTGTCTTTTGCTCTGCGGCATTTTGTAAGGATAGCATGATAGCACTCCGCTGAAAGATGAGTTCATCCAGGCTTCTTTCCTGTGCCTGCAATTCTCCAAGCGCGCTTGAGAGCATCCATTCTGCCTGTGTCTTCTCATTGCCCTTCAAGTCAACGACTTTTTGAAAAGTATAATGAAACCTCATAATACCGAATCAACTCCTTGAGAACTGTGAAATTAAAGACTGTTGAACTTCAGCCAGCGTAACTTTTTCATTCACCTTTTGTTTGGTGAAATCCCATATACTGTCGATAAATTCCATCGACTCGTCGATTTGAGCATTAGAGCCTCTCTGATAAGCTCCAATATTAATCAAATCCTCTGAATCCTTGTAAACGGCCATAAGGCGCTTCACATTCTCCGCTGCTGCAATCTGTTCTTCTGGAGCAATATCCTTCATTACTCGACTTATGCTGGAAAGAACATCTATTGCTGGAAAGTGTCCTTTGTTAGCAATGTTTCGATTGAGTACGATATGTCCGTCAAGTATTCCTCTGACTGCATCTGCGATTGGCTCGTTCATGTCATCACCATCAACTAGTACCGTGTAGAAGGCTGTTATAGAGCCTGTAGGACCTGTACCAGCACGTTCCAGCAGTTTGGGTAAGCTTGCAAACACCGAAGGTGTATATCCCCGCATGGCTGGCGGCTCTCCAACTGCAAGTCCAACTTCACGTTGGGCCATAGCATAACGGGTGACCGAATCCATCATCAGCATTACATTAAGGCCTCGATCGCGGAAATACTCGGCAATCGTTGTAGCGATAAGCGCACCTTTTATGCGAATCAATGCAGGTTGGTCTGAGGTAGCAACAATTACTACGGATCGCTGCAAGCCCTCTGGTCCCAAATCTCGTTCAATGAAATCCAATACTTCTCTGCCACGCTCACCAATCAGAGCAATAACATTTACGTCAGCTGATGTATTCCGGGCAATCATCCCCATCAAAGTACTCTTACCGACCCCCGAGCCAGCAAAAATACCGACCCGTTGTCCCTTGCCAATCGTTAGCAAACCGTCAATCGCTCTCACACCGATACTAATGGGCTCCTGCACCCGCGGTCTATTAAGTGGATTGGAAGGAATATTAAAGGTAGAGCTATGTGGCATTCGTGCTGGAATGAGAGAGCCATCAAGCGGCTGCCCCAGACCATCCAGTACTTTTCCTAATAATTCAGAACCTACTTGCACGCTAAGCGGCTTACCAGTGCCCACTACATCACAACCAGGTCCAATCGCCTGCAGTTCACCAAGTGGCATCAATAGTACCTTGTTATCACGGAAACCAACGACCTCAGCTTGCAGCGGTTTGTTTCCTTTAGAAGGGTAGATGTAGCATACATCACCTATACTTGCGTCAGGACCTTCCGATTCAACCATTAGACCGATTACCTGCGTCACTTTCCCATTGATCCTCACCGGATCGAGATTACGAAGTTGCTCCTTATAACGGTTGCTATTAAGCATCGTCTTCCCCATTTCTCTGCTCATCGGTGTCCAGCGCAATTCTTACCAGCTCTTTTTTGATCTCTGCGAGCTGAGTGTCGATTCGAGCATCTATGCTGCCAAAGGAAGAGCGGATAACACATCCTTGGTCTTTTACCGTTGAGTCGGGCAAGATTTGCAGTTCAGCCTGTGAATCAACAGCTAGTGATAATTCTTCCCGAGCAGCATTCACAAAAGCGAACTGCGCTGGGGATACACAAAGTGAGATCAAACCCTGTTCTCGCTTACGAGCCAGATTTTTGCGAATTAAGTCCATTGCGAATTGTGGCTCTACTGTTAATTGCTTGTCCACAATTTTTTCTGCAATATCACAGCTTAACTCTACTAAAAAAGGCTCCGCTTCCTGAATAATAACTTCTCTAGCTTTATAAGCCTCAGTCAAAACAGCACGCGCTTCTTCCATCATCTCTGCAATCTTATGCTTCATCTCTTCCTCAGCCTGAGAAACACCTTCCTCATAACCTTGCTGATGAGCTTCAGCTTTGATAGCTTCGATCAGATGTTCATCCTGCTCACGCCGTTGTTTCCACCACTCTTCAGCCTCCGCTTTCGAGGACTCTACAATCTGTTCCGCTTCAAGAGATGCATTCCGAACCTGCTCTTCAGCAAAATCCTGAGCGTCCTTAAGCATTTGCTTACGCGTCTCTTCTGCCTCTTCACGTGCGGGATCATGATAGTCAGTCTCGCTTAAAGTCTCCTCGGGAACGGGCTCCTCAGTTAGGCCCGCATATTGCCGGGCCTGTTCCAATCTTTTAAAGACATCAACCGGAACATACTGGGAGTGTTTGATCAGCTTAGACAATGATGTCATCTCCTCCGCCACGAGCGATGATAATTTCACCAGACTCTTCGAGTCTGCGGATCGTGCCTACAATACGAGTCTGTGCTTCTTCAACATCACGCAGCCGCACAGGACCCATGTATTCCATTTCTTCTCGGAACGTTTCTGCCATACGCTTGGACATATTTCTGAAAATAACATCCCGTACTTCTTCGCTGGCAACCTTGAGAGCAAGCTGTAGATCCGCATTATCAATATCACGGATAATGCGTTGGATCGAACGATTGTCCACATTGACAATATCTTCGAATACGAACATCCGTTTCTTGATCTCTTCGGCAAGTTCTGGATCTTGAATTTCGAGAGAATCCAGAATCGTACGTTCTGTCCCCCGGTCAACCCCATTCAAGATTTGTACAATCGATTCGATACCACCAGCATTTGTATAATCCTGAGTTACTGTAGCGGAAAGCTTCTGCTCCAGCACACGTTCAATTTGCGTAATTACCTCCGGAGAGGTGCTGTCCATAACAGCAATTCTTCTCGCCACCTCTGCCTGCTTCTCTTGAGGAAGCGAGGAGAGGATTGCGGCAGCTTGTTCAAATTGCAGATAAGACAATACAAGTGCAATAGTCTGTACATTTTCATTCTGGATAAAGTTGAGAATCTGATTAGGATCCGCTTTTCGTGCAAAATCGAAAGGTCTTACTTGCAATGTTGCAGTCAGACGATTAATGACCTCCATTGCTTTTGTTGACCCAAGCGCTTTCTCCAGAATTTCTTTAGCGTAGTTAATACCGCCTTGTGATATATATTCCTGGGCGAGGCATATCTGATGGAATTCAGACATGATCGACTCTTTTTCACTGCTGTCCACTTTGCGAACATTGGCAATTTCAAGAGTCAGCTGTTCAATTTCCTCGTCTCTTAAATGTTTGAAAATTTGCGCCGATACCTCGGGCCCTAGTGTGATAAGCAGGATCGCAGCTTTTTGACGGCCACTAAGTCCCTGCTGGCTAGCCTTTGCCATTAGTTCACCTCTGTTCGTCTGCAAGCCATGTACGCAGCAGATTTACGAATTCGTCTGGCTTCTTCTTGGCCAAACTTTCCAATTGCTTACGAACTTGACTTTCATTCGTCACGCTCTCCAAGTTAATAGAAGGAAATTCAGTAGGAACCTGCAATGGAATGTCTTCATCTTCCTCTTCCACAGTCTGTTTACGACTCCGGTAGATTAGATATCCTCCACCTGCTCCAACCAGCAATGCTGCTGCTCCGATAGCCCATATCATCCAAGAAGCGAGACCACCTTTAACGGTGTTGGCATCGGTGCCACCAAATTGTTGCGAGTAGACCGAAACCTTTTTGGTCAAATCAGCGTCTGTATATGTAGTACCTGAATCTGCAAGAGAAGCGCGAACAATATTCACCAAAATATTTTGAATTGCAGCTGATGTTGCATCATCTAAAGTTTTTTCTCCTGAAGGTGGTTCAACTGCAACATTTATGGTTAAGTCTTTAACAGTATACGGACTAGCAATAACATCTTTAGTAATTCGGTTAACTTCGTAGTTCCTCGTTTCAGAAGATTCCTCCGAGGTAGAAGTATCCGCACCCGCATCAGAAGGATAGCCCGTAACATCTTGAGAACCAGTGCCAGCCACTCCGCCAGTCGTGTTTCCTTGACCCGAATACGAATTACTAATTATCTGTGAACTGATCTCAATCCCCTTCATGTTCTCTGTATCCACAGGGGTAACAAGATCTTCCTTCCGGTTTTCCTTGTCAAAGTTCAACTTTGAGAACACAAGAACATCCACTTTATCAGGACCGGTAAGAGTGCTAAGGAATTGTTTCACATTTTTCTTTACTTCTTCTTCGAATTTTTTCTGAAGAGCGAAGTTTTCTTCAACTTGGTTTGTGACTCCAGCCTGTCCACCTTTAGCTGTTGGCATTAATTCAATTTCATTATTTGCAATGGTAATGTTGTCAATTGGCAAATTGGGCACAGCAGTTTTCACAAGATTGAAATACCCGTCAATATTGTCTTGAGTAGGTCTAAATCCTGGATCAAATGAAAGCACAACGGATGCAGATGCCTGCTCCTGATCAGCCTGTGAGGCAAAAACTGTCTCTTTAGGCAAATTAATCAGCACTTTTGCATCTTTAATCCCTTGCATGCGTCTCATTAACTGTTCAACTTCACCGTTTAATGCATTATTGTACTTCACGTTAAACTCGCTATCTGTTGTACCAATCATCGATGAGTTTTCATCAAAGACTTTATATCCGATAGAACCACCTTGAACAATCCCCTGAGAACCGATATCCACCTTGACCCGAGCTGCTTCTGTACTTGGTACAGAAATACTCTTTCCATCTTGACTTAATCGGTATGAAACACCTGCTGAATCTAAGGCTTTCATT
This sequence comes from Paenibacillus sp. FSL H3-0329, assembly GCF_037963285.1. Lineage (NCBI taxonomy): Bacteria > Bacillati > Bacillota > Bacilli > Caryophanales > Paenibacillaceae > Paenibacillus > Paenibacillus sp. FSL H3-0329. Next base: position 4,170,002 of record NZ_CP150150.1, read on the forward strand.
ACTCCAGCCGAATCCGTACTGTCCAAATCTTGAAATGCTACTTCATATTCTGTTTTTGAAAGCTGCATGGTCATAACTACGATTATTATTAGAATGATAAACAATGTTGAAAAGAATAAAATCTTCTGTTTACCACTAAATCTGTTCCAATACAAGAGAACCTTCTCCCGATATTGGGCAAATCTTTCATTCACAGTGTCACCCCATCCGAAACTAAGCTAGGATTTATTATATTTGAGTTCTCATAATTTCTTGATAGGCTTCAATCACTTTGTTCCGGACTTGTGTAGTCAACTGTAAACTCAGTAGAGCCTGTTGGGAAGAAATCATCACTTCGTCAATGTTCACTTCTCCCAATACAAATTTATTACTCATATCCTTAGCTTGTTGTTCCTGATCAGCCACTTTATTGAGCGCATCCTCAAGATAAGAGCCAAAGCTCTCCATCGAATTAGCAGGAGTGGATGAAACTTCGGAAGATGTCGGTTTCATAGCAAGCTGCTGTACAGCCTGAACCCCATTAGATATATTCTGTATCAACTGTTTCCCCCCCCTTAAGTTAATTAACATTCATTTATCTACCAATTTCGAGTGCCTTGCTTACCATAGCCTTGGATGCATTAAGCATCGTGACATTGGCATCATAAGAACGAGATGCAGATAACATATCAACCATTTCTTTGGTAATGTCTACGTTTGGCATATAGACATATCCTTCAGCATCCGCATCAGGATGGCTCGGATTGTATACCGGTTTCAATGGTGAAGTGTCTTCTATGATCGACTGCACCTTAACCCCTTCATTGCTATTGTTCATTTTCGAATTTAGTATATTCGAGAATTTATTACTTTCGTTCGTTTCCAAAACCACCAACTTACGTCGGTAAGGAACAGCCTTGCCATCAACCACGGATGCTCTTGTAGTTTCAGCGTTGGCTACGTTGGAAGAAATTACATCCATCCGCAACCGTTGAGCCGTTAATGCAGATGCGCTGATCCCAAAACTACTACCAAAGTTCATACTCTCTTATCCTCCTTGAATTACGGCTCGCATCATCGAAATCTGGCTGTTAATCTGTTCAACATAAGAACTATACCTAAGCTGGTTCTCTGCGCTTAACGCCATTTCGCGATCTACATCCACATTATTGTCGTTATTGTTCATAGAGGTAGTTTCATCAGTATTTTCAACAGCAGCGGGAACAATTGTGTTGCTGCCAAATTGATAATGCCGGGTATCCGAAACTTTCGCTCTAAGTGTAGATTGGATTCCACTTTCCTGTTGTTGCAGGATACTTTCGAATGAAACATCAGAACGTTTGAAATTGGGCGTATCTTGATTAGCCACGTTATTTGCTAGAGCACTTTGTCGTTTATAGGCAGCATCAATGCCTCCCTGCAATCGTTGAAAACTGACACTATTCAGCAATCCCAAGACAATTCCTCCTTTCAAAGCTATCATAATGAAAAGAATTCCACAACTTCCATCAAAAAACCTGCTTGCTTTCGACAAATAAAGAAGAAAAATACTCAAAATTTACGGTATTCCGTCGAACGCTGTCGCAATGAACAACACTTAGCATTTTCACATACATTGATTTTCATTTAATTTGTATATTATTACAATAAGAAATAAGCCCTATCTTTTTAGAAAAGACAGGGCTTTTAGCACTTTATTACTATTTATTTACATTTTTAACTCATTATTTTCTTTTTAATTGCATGTTTTGACATATTTTTACGTTTCCACGACACCAATTTGTAATTTATCTAATCCGTTATGCCCAAATTCAAAATACATAGATTTTTTGTTTTTTTGTCGCTTTAAAGAATATACTGACTTAAATCACGATCCTGAGCTATACTTGCCAATTTCTCGCGCACATACTCTGGGGTAATAACCATTTTCTCCAAAGTCAGCTCAGGGGCTTCAAAAGAAAGATCCTCTAACAGCTTCTCCAAAATAGTATGAAGACGCCGTGCACCTATATTCTCCATATTTTGATTCACTGAAGCCGCTATTTTGGCGATCTCATGTATAGCATCCTTCTGGAATTCCACTTCTAAATTTTCTGTTTTAAGCAGATTCACATATTGTTTAGTTAAAGCATTCTCTGGTTCCGTCAAAATAGAAACGAAATCCTCTAACGTTAGACTGCTCAGCTCTACGCGAATCGGAAAACGGCCTTGAAGTTCTGGAATCAAATCTGAAGGCTTAGCAATATGGAAAGCTCCGGCAGCCATAAAGAGTACATAGTCCGTCTTCACAGGACCGTATTTCGTCATAATGGTTGAACCCTCTACAATCGGCAAAATATCCCGTTGCACGCCTTCACGCGACACATCCGGTCCAGACCCTTTTCCCTGACTTGCTACTTTATCGATTTCATCGATAAAAATAATGCCTGATTGTTCAGCCCGAGTCACGGATTCCTGGATCACATCATCCATATCAATCAGCTTAGCCGCCTCATCCTGAATGAGTACCTTGCGCGCTTCGCGAATAGGAAGCTTACGTTTCTTCGTCCGCTTAGGCAGCAAACTGCCGAACATCTCTTGCATATTCATACCCATTTGGTCGTTACCTTGACCTGCAAACATATCCATCATAGTTGGCGCTGTATCCTCAACATCAATTTCAATGATGTCATCTTCCAGCTGACCAGCTAACAGCTTAAATCTAACCCCACGGCGGCGTTCACTTAAACTTCCATCCTGCTCAGTGTCTTCTTTAGAGTCCTCTTGTGCAGAATTCCCTCCAAAAATCATCTCGAAAGGATTCTTTTGTGATTTATTTTTGGAAGAGGAAGGGACCAATATAGAAACGATCCGCTCATTAGCCAGTTCTTCCGCACGATCCTTAACCTTCTCCGTACGCTCAAGCTTGACCATACGAATAGAAGTCTCTACCAGATCACGAACCATAGATTCCACATCTCGACCTACATAACCGACCTCAGTGAATTTAGTAGCCTCCACTTTGATGAACGGTGCATTAACAAGCTTTGCTAGACGCCGGGCGATCTCTGTCTTACCCACACCTGTAGGTCCGATCATCAGGATGTTCTTAGGGACGACTTCATCACGCAGTTCCTCTGTTAGCAGACTGCGCCGATACCGATTACGGAGCGCAACAGCTACCGATTTCTTGGCTTGCTTCTGACCTACGATATATTTATCCAATTCGGCTACAATTTGACGGGGTGTAAGCGATTGATTCACCATCGTGAATTCCTCCTTGTCTCTATGGCACTGAGTCTATAATTGTTCAACAATAATGTTGGAATTAGTGTACACACAAATTTCAGATGCTACCTGAAGCGATTCTCTAGCAATATCCGCAGCGGAAAGATTGGGTGCATGACGTTTGAGTGCTCGACCTGAAGCCAGCGCAAAATTACCACCGGAACCAATCGCAAGAACGTCATCATCCGGTTCGATAATTTCACCATTTCCGGAGATCAGGAGCATTCCTTCCTTATCCATAACAATCATCAAAGCTTCAAGCTTCCGAAGAATACGATCTTGACGCCAGTCCTTCGCTAATTCAACTGCAGCCCGCTGCAGGTTCCCATGATGCTCCTCCAGCTTGCCCTCGAATTTTTCGAATAGGGTAATAGCATCCGCAACGGACCCCGCAAAACCTGCTATTACTTGTCCTCTGTACAGGCGACGGACTTTTCTGGCCGTCGTCTTCATAATAACACTCTCTCCGAATGTAACCTGTCCATCACCTGCTATAGCTGCCTGTCCGTTATGTCTTACAGCACAAATTGTAGTCGCATGAAAGCTGGGTACCATGATTGTAAGTTACCTCCTTAAGATGGGCTTTGTTCGATATCGACAACCTCCGGCTCCGAATAAGCGAGTCCTGTACGGTTGGCATACTCGGCAAGACTGTCCAGAGCGCGATGAGCTAACATTTCATTCTTTTCCTTCTTATTGCGGATCTTCTTCTCTACCTTCGGCAACAGACCGAAATTGGCATTCATAGGCTGAAAATGCTCTGGATCGGCTGAAGTAATATAAGCTGGCATGCTGCCTAGAACAGTATCCTGCGGGAAGATCAGTCCTTCCTGTCCGAGTGCTGCCCGTGCAGCATTAATACCAGCTATGAGCCCGGAAGCAGCTGATTCAACATAACCTTCTACACCTGTCATCTGTCCAGCAAAAAAGAGTCTTTCCTTGCCTTTCATCTGATAGGTAGGGTGCAGAAGTTTAGGAGAATTAATAAATGTATTTCTGTGCATCACACCATAACGAACATATTCAGCATTCTCAAGACCTGGGATCAGCGAGAATACACGCTTCTGCTCGCCCCATTTCAAATGGGTCTGAAAACCAACAAGATTGTAAAGTGTGCCGGCAGCGTTATCCTGACGGAGTTGCACAACCGCGTAAGGAAGTTTACCTGTATGCGGATTGATAAGTCCTACTGGCTTCATTGGGCCAAATAACGCTGTTTGCTTACCGCGTTTCATCATGATTTCAATAGGCATACAGCCTTCAAAGTATATCTCTTTCTCAAAATCCTTGAGAGCTGCTGTTTCAGCAGAAATCAACGCATCATAAAACACGTCGAACTCCTCTTCTGTCATCGGACAGTTCAGATAAGCCGCTTCTCCCTTATCATAACGGGAAGCCAAATACACCTTGTTCATATCAATGGTGTCTTTCTCAACAATCGGTGCTGCTGCATCATAGAAGTAGAAATACTCTTCACCCAGCAGCCCTTTTATTTCAGCAGATAATGCCGGTGAAGTTAGAGGGCCCGTTGCAATAACAACAATCCCTTCCTCCGGTATATGCGTAAGTTCTTCATTTATGACTTCAACGAGCGGATGATTATGCAAAGTATGGGTGATCTCACCTGAGAATCCGTCACGATCTACGGCGAGTGCTCCTCCTGCGGGTACCGCGTGTCGGTCAGCAGCACCTAATACAAGAGAGTTCAAACGCCGCATTTCTTCCTTCAATACACCTACAGCATTTCCTAGTCCATTCGCACGCAAGGAGTTGCTGCATACCAGTTCAGCAAATTGATTCGTGTGATGGGCTGGTGTCTTTACTACGGGTCTCATCTCATATAATCTTACCGGTACTCCTAGTGATGCTATTTGCCAAGCGGCTTCGCTTCCTGCGAGACCCGCTCCAATTACTGTTACTTTTGCTGTATCTGACACTGTCTTTTTTCCTCCCATAGAGACTATTAATCTGCTAATTCTTCTTCGTTGTCTAGAACCGCCTCTGTATGATCACAAGACGTACATTGTAGCTTGGTTCCTTGCTTATTACGTTTCTCAATCATCCAAGATCCACATGATGGACATGGTTTTATAGAAGGTCTATCCCATGAAACGAAATCACAACCAGGGTACTGATCGCAGCCATAGAAAACACGCCCTTTTTTACTGCGTCGCTCCACAACCTTACCTTCATGACATTTAGGACAAGTTACGCCAATATCCTTGATAATCGGTTTTGTGTTTCGGCAATCAGGAAAGCCAGAGCATGCTAGGAATTTTCCAAAGCGACCCAGCTTATACACGAGAGGTTTGCCGCATTTCTCACAGATCTCATCAGAGACTTCATCTTCAATCTCAATTTCTTTCATCTCTTCTTCCGCGAACACCAAACGCTTCTCAAACGATTCGTAAAACTCTGCAAGAACCTTTACCCAGTCTTCTGAGCCCTCTTCCACATGGTCAAGATCCCCTTCCATGTTCGCCGTGAACTCAACGTTTAGGATTTCCGGGAAAAATTGCTCCATCTGCTCTATAACAAGCTCGCCAAGTTCGGTTGGCATGAATTTTTTCTCTTCAATAGCCACATACCCACGCTTCTGGATGGTTTCCAGCGTTGGGGCATATGTACTTGGACGGCCTATACCCAGCTCCTCAAGCGTCTTTACAAGTCTTGCTTCCGTATATCGTGGAGGCGGTTGTGTAAAGTGCTGCTTAGGCTCGATCTCCTGCTTATTTAAAGCATCTCCCGCTTGAAGCGGCGGCAAATACTTGTCTTCATCTGTAGTTCCGTCATCGTTGCCTTCTACATAAACCTTCATGAACCCGGGGAATGAAACCTTCGAACCAACAGCTCTGAATGTAGCAGTACCTGCAGCAATATCGACCGAAAGCGTATCCAGCAGGGCAGAAGACATCTGACTTGATACGAACCGCTCCCACACTAGCTTGTAGAGACGGAATTGATCACGGCTCAAGAACTCTTTGACCATTTCAGGTTCGCGTAATGCCGAGGTAGGACGAATCGCTTCATGCGCTTCCTGTGCTCCAGCTGCCTTTTTAGAATACTGCCGTGGGGATTCTGGCAAGAACTTCTCACCATACTTAGCTGTTATAAGCTCTTTAGCTTCATCCTGAGCGGTGACAGAGAGACGCGTGGAGTCTGTACGCATATAAGTGATCAAACCTACGGTACCTTCTTTACCGAGTTCCACACCTTCGTATAGCTGCTGTGCAACAGACATTGTCTTAGCGGCACGGAATCCAAGCTTACGGGCTGCTTCCTGTTGTAGGGAGCTGGTGGTAAAAGGAGCCGAAGGATGACGTTGTCTTTCCTTCTCCTTCACATCACTCACCTTAAAAGATGCGTTCTTAATGGCTTCAAGAACCTCCTGAACATCACTTTCCTGGTTCAGTTCTTTTTTCACACCATTCAGCTTATGAAACTTAGCTTCAAAGACGGAATCCCGTATTCCAAGCTTGGCTGTTATGCTCCAATATTCGGTGGGTACAAAAGCGGAGATTTCATTCTCACGATCCATAATGATCTTCACGGCAACGGATTGTACACGTCCAGCAGATAAACCTTTTTTGACTTTCTTCCATAATAGAGGGCTAATCTTGTACCCTACCAGTCGATCCAGAATACGTCTAGCCTGCTGTGCATTCACGAGATCCATATTAATCTTACGCGGTGTCTTAAAAGCATCTTTTACCGCTTGTTTGGTGATCTCATTAAAAACAACTCTGCATTCTTGTGTATTATCTAAATCCAGCGCATGCGCCAAATGCCAAGCAATTGCTTCCCCTTCGCGGTCGGGGTCAGCTGCGAGATAAACTTTTTTAACTTTTTTACTAGCGTCTTTCAATTCCTTCAATATAGATCCTTTACCGCGGATAGTAATATATTTGGGACTGAAATCATTCTCCACCTCAACACCAATTTGACTCTTCGGTAGATCTCTAATATGTCCCATTGATGCCTTTACAATATATTTACTACCTAGATATTTGCCAATTGTCTTCGCTTTTGCAGGCGACTCGACAATAACTAATGCATCTGCCATAGACTCTTCCTCCTCGTTAACACTCGCACCTCTATATTAAATTACCTTATAAATAGCTCCTGGTAATTGTGTTACCGCTTTTTTTATGATTAAAGATAACAGAACTGAATGCAAATGTCCAAAATCCCATCCTGTTCTTACAAGCAGATCGTCCAATATAAAAGGGCCTTGATGCAGTATATGGTATAGGTGAGACTCCTCATTTGTCAATTTCTTTTCAATCATAAAGTCGTCTGCTGTCTGTTCGGTAGTGCTATTATTCCCTGTTTTTATTACGTTTGTCGGCAAATAAGAAGTATATTCTTCTATAATATCTAATCCACTGGTTACCAGCTTTGCACCCTGTTTGATAAGCTCTAACGCCCCTCTGCTCTTAGGTGATGTGATAGGTCCGGGAACTGCGAAGACATCCCTTCCAGCTTCCAAGGCAGCATCGGCTGTAATAAGTGATCCACTGCGACTGTCAGCCTCCACGACCACTGTCCCCCGTGATAAACCTGCTATGATCCGATTACGCTGTGGAAATAATCCAGGATGACTTTTAGTTCCAAGAGGATACTCTGTGATGACAAGCCCTTTTTGAGAGATACGCCGCTCCAGCTCAATATTCTCAGTTGGATAGACTTTGTCCAACCCTGTTGCCACTACCGCTATCGTCCCTCCACCGCTTCTTAGCGCCGCTTCATGACAAATGCTATCGATCCCCCTCGCAAGTCCGCTAACCACCGTTAGACCTGCTGCACTAAGCTCCTCCGCGAGAATCTCCCCTACCTTTCGTCCATATGCTGTTGGCACACGAGTGCCAACCATCGCCACACTAGGAGTTGATAACAGTTCCAATCGACCTCGATAATAAAGGATCCACGGTGGCTGTGTCGTCTCCTTCAACAAAACAGGATAAGCCGCATCAAACACAGTTACCATCTTCACTGCACATTCTTCCATTAATAAGCGCCTTTTGGCGATCCACTCTAACGTATATATGGAAGCAAGATAATTCGACAGCTTTCTGTTCAATCCGATCGTTTCCCAATCTTTTGCACTACAGGAAAATGCTCGTTCTGACATTAAGCCGGCTCTGCGGATCTTGTCGATACTCTTCCAGCCAATCCCCTCCACTTCATTAAAACCAAACAGCAGATCTTTTTCTTCCATATAAGTTTACTCTCCTTTAATGGAAGGGTTAGCCTTCCCTATTTGTAACATGAATTTGACGAATGCAATATTTTCTTTTAATTCAATATTTTTCTATATTAAAAAACAAAAAAAGCAACCTTTCATCCCTTGGATAGGAACAAAAGGTTGCTTACCTCTGAAATAATTATACACGAAAGAAGCCCACTCGCGTAGAGTGAATTCCTTCAATTATATAAAATAATTAATGCGTTGTAAATGCGCTAAGAATACCGCGTTCTTCAAGCACACTCACAAGCGTTGAGCCCATTTCGGCAGGTGTAGGAGCGACCTTGATTCCGCACGATTCAAGTACGGCAATTTTCTCACTCGCTGTTCCTTTGCCTCCGGAAATAATAGCACCCGCATGCCCCATACGTTTGCCAGGAGGGGCAGTAGCACCGCCAATAAACCCTACAACCGGCTTAGTCATATGCTCACGAATCCACTCTGCTGCTTCTTCCTCTGCGGTTCCGCCAATTTCACCAATCATGATGACTGCCTTTGTACCCGGATCCTCATTAAAAAGCTTCAGAATATCAATAAACTCCGAGCCTTTAACAGGGTCTCCGCCAATACCTACAGCTGAAGATTGCCCGATTCCACGCGTGGTCAGCTGATGAACAGCCTCATAGGTTAGAGTTCCGCTGCGCGAGACAACACCTACATACCCTGGCATATGAATATAACCCGGCATAATTCCTATTTTGCATTCCCCAGGAGTGATAACTCCCGGACAGTTGGGTCCGATCAATACAGTAGAGCGCCCCTCCATATAACGGGACACCTTTACCATATCAAGCACTGGAATCCCTTCGGTAATACAAATCACCAAGTCGAGTTCTGCGTCCACGGCTTCCATTATGGAGTCTGCTGCGAATGCTGGCGGTACATAGATTACACTAGCGGTTGCGCCTGTAGCCGCCTTAGCAGCTACAACAGTATCGAATACCGGAAGGCTAACCTCACTGCCATTTTCAAGCGTGATATTGACAGATGTTCCACCTTTACCCGGTGTTACCCCTCCAACCATCTGTGTTCCATAATCCAGCGCACCTTTAGTATGGAACAAACCCGTTGATCCTGTAATTCCTTGCGTGATAACTTTCGTATTTTTATCTACAAGAATGCTCATGCCTTAAGTCACATCCCTACTTATATTGTCAAATACGATAACTGGCTTCCTAAATCAGGCCATTATTGCACAAGAGACACAATCTTACGGGCACCGTCCGCCATAGAATCAGCAGCAACAATATTAAGTCCCGATCCAGCCAAAATCTGCTTGCCTAATCCAACATTTGTTCCCTCAAGACGCACAACCAGCGGTTTGGTCAAACCCAGTTGACTAGCCGCTTCTACAACACCGTTAGCGATAACATCACAGCGCATAATACCGCCGAAAATATTAACAAAAATCCCGTTCACCTTTTCATCCGATAAAATGATTTTAAAGGCTTCTGTTACCTTCTCGGTCGTTGCACCGCCCCCTACATCCAGGAAGTTGGCGGGTTCGCCCCCATAATACTTAATAATATCCATAGTCGCCATCGCGAGACCTGCACCGTTTACCATGCACCCAATATTGCCATCAAGCGCAATATAGCTAAGGTCATACTTCGAGGCTTCGATTTCCTTTAAATCCTCTTCATCCAAATCCCGCAGCTCTAGAATATCCTTATGACGGAACAAGGCATTGGAATCAAAATTCAGTTTGGCATCCAGTGCCATCACATTCCCATCCGCAGTCACTACCAATGGGTTAATTTCGGCAATAGAGCAATCTTTATCCACGAAAGCTAAATATAGCGCTTGCATGAATTTCACAGTTTTGCCTACCAGCTCATTGGGAATAGAGATGCTGTAAGCCAGCTTGCGCGCCTGGAAAGTCTGCAAACCCACTGCCGGATCAATGATCTCTTTAAAAATTTTCTCCGGATGTGTTGCAGCTACTTCTTCAATCTCAGTACCGCCTTCTTCAGAAGCCATCATGACCACTCGGCCAGTTCCTCTGTCAACTACGATACCAATGTAATACTCCTTAACAATTTGACAACCCTCTTCAATGAGCAGTCTTTTTACTACCTTACCCTCCGGTCCAGTCTGGTGAGTTACTAGAGTCTTTCCAAGAATCTCAGTTGCGTAACTACGCACCTCATCGATATTCTTAGCAACCTTTACTCCTCCAGCTTTACCGCGTCCACCTGCGTGAATCTGAGCTTTAACTACAACAACTGGTGTGCTCAGTGACTCTGCGGCTTCTACCGCTTCCTCCACTGTATAAGCTACTTTTCCATTCGGTACGGCTACACCGTACTTCTTAAGCACTTCTTTTCCCTGATACTCGTGGATATTCATAGCGGTAGCCTCCTAAAGTAGCGTGGTGACTAAACAGGCAGCCTGTCGTCATCTCGCTTTCCGTTTTGATTGCCGCGGGGTTAGGGATAGGCTGATGTTATACATGCAGCACTATTCCGGAACCAGCAGAAACTGATCTACCACTCGTAAAAAGAATGGCACTATTTCTGCAAGAGACATTGTGTAAATCTATAAGACTAAGCTTATATTTACCTATATGCCATACAAAGGAACCCAGAATAGTGTAACATGTTTTTAAAACGCTTACCTTAAATATATTCATGATTTGTACACATTTTTTCGCTTGATTTCATGCCGAAATGCGAACGATCGCATTGACTCCTTACTACGCTTACTTTTTACTATCTTGGATATTAGCTTCGTGAACACGATTCAATAAGTCTTTAAACTGATCAAGTAGCTCTATGGATTCATTATTAGTCAGTGTCGTTTCTTCCATCATTTTGCCGGGAATACACACGGCATCACTTTGGAGTGCCCAGCCTTGTTTCGTTAGTGAGATTAATACTTTTCGCTCATCCTGCATCGAGCGTTCACGTATAATCAGGCCTGCGGCTTGCAAGCGCTTCAATAGCGGAGTCAGCGTTCCTGAATCCAAAAATAACGCCTCACCAATCTCTTTCACTGTACATTGCTGCCGTTCCCATAACACAAGCATTACTAGGTATTGGGAGTAAGTTAAACCGATCTTATCCAAATACGGTTGGTACAGCTTTGTAATCTCACGCGAGCAAGCATAAATGGTAAAACAGAGCTGATTCTCGATCAGCAGCTCTGGGGTTGTAGTCATTTTCTGCATATCTTCTTCACTCATTTTCATATTTATTCACCTGCCTTATCTCTTTATTTTATCATAATTCACTCACACATCATAATAATAGCAAAAAATTAATTTGACTTTTATATTAATTGTGATAAATTAGATTGTACACAAACTAATTAATGAATAGGAGAGATTTATTATGATGACAATTCAACAAAAGATGTATGAAACAACAGTTAAAGCGGTTGGGGGAAGAAACGGTTATATAGAATCAGAAAGTCCTAAACTCAACCTTACGATCAGTACACCACGCGAAATGGGTGGTGCCGGTGGTGAAGGTACTAATCCTGAACAATTATTTGCAGCTGGCTACTCCGCTTGTTTTGACAGTGCCCTAAACATGGTTGCTCGACTTGGCAAAGTGAAGATTGAAGGCAGTGAAGTTACGGCTACTGTTAGCTTTGGTAAAGTTGAAGATGGCGGGTTCGGCATTGCGGTTAAGCTTGACGTGCTGGTTAAAGGCGTTGACAGAGAAACCGCAGCATCTTTGGTAGAAGCTGCCCATGGCGCATGTCCTTACTCCCGTGCTACTCGTGGCAATATCGAAGTAGAATTGAATGTACTGTAAGAAATTATAGAGAAAAATGTATGTGAAATTCACTAAACGATCTAACCTTCGTTTGAATACGTGGCATTTCGCATTCGAAGTAGCTAACGGACACAGTTGATCTTAAACGCAACTTAATCCCATATTTGGAATGCTATCGGACCTCATGGAAGCTATTGGAATGAAAATCACCCAATATAACCTTCTTCCGAAGGAATAGCGTCTCCAGAGTCCGAACCTACGCTCCAAGGGCTAAAAACTTGCAAATAACGTCCTCTAGGTCCGTTCCGTAAACATCAGAGGATAATAATGATTCGGCGGTGTTCGTAACTAACGGTCCATAATATAGAGCAGCGATTCTCCCATAACGGGAATCGCTGCTCTTTTATCTTTATTCCTCCGCTATTACCTGCCGATCCAGATTACGGTATTGCACAGCTTCCGCGAGATGTGCAGAAGAAATATCCTGTGCACCCTCTAGATCAGCTATGGTACGGGATAGCTTAATAATCCGATCATGCGCTCGCATGCTTAGACCTAAATTCTCCAAAATGTCATACAGCATTTGAGCACTCTCTCGGTTTAGGCTCGCATATTTCCGAAGGGAAGCACCGGAAAGTTCACTGTTCCATGAAATCGCCAGTCGTTTGTAACGTTTAGCTTGGATGGCCTGAGCAGCCAACACCTCCGCACGCATATCTGCTGACGATAAAACATGCCCCTGCCGATCCCATTCCTTCGGGCGGGGAACATCAACCTGTAAGTCGATCCGATCCAATAAAGGACCAGATATTTTTGCCCGATATTGGGCAATCCTGGCAGGACTACAGGTACAATTTTGCTGGGAGATACCGCTTCCAAAAAAGCCGCAGCTGCACGGATTCATCGATGCAGCGAGCATGAATTTGGCAGGAAAAGTAAAGGAAGCTCGGGCACGACTTATAGTAACCACCCCATCTTCGAGGGGCTGTCGCAGCACTTCAAGTACATTCCGAGAGAATTCTGGCAATTCATCCAGAAACAGAATACCTCGATGTGCAAGACTTACCTCACCTGGCTTGGGAATACCGCCCCCTCCAATTAATCCGGCAGAAGATATCGTGTGGTGTGGAGAACGAAATGGACGACTTCGCAGCAAACCGTTGTGTGCATCCTTCAAATTTCCAGCCGCACTAAAAATTTTGGTTACCTCCAGCGCCTCACTGTCCGACAATTGCGGAAGGATACTGGGAAGGCGTTTGATCAGCATCGTCTTGCCTGTGCCAGGTGGACCGATGAGCATAATATTATGCATTCCTGCAGCCGCGATAGTTAGTGCTCTTTTCACATGTTGCTGTCCAAGCACATCACTGTAATCATCCATAATCTCATTAGCTTCGGAAGAAGCAGCCTCAGAATCAGAATATATAGGGTTATATTTGAGATGCTCTACAGAAAGAACAAGCACCGGAGGTTGTTCTTTTGCCCCCGCCCCCATACTCACGGATACAGGAAAAGGAAGTGGTGATCCTTCAGATTCTTCTTTAGGAACTAGCTTATCTATAATCGGACCAAAGCTGGCCACAGGTTCAGCAGCATTCACTAACGCTTGCAAATGGTTGAGGGTGTAAACATTCATGCCACTGATTAAAGCGGCTTCTGCCGCATTGCCCTGCGGGAGCAGAACGGCTTTAAACCCGCTTTTACGCGCTGCTTCAACCATCGGCAGCACACCCGATACCGGACGCAGACTGCCGTCGAGCGCAAGCTCTCCAATTAAAAGCATCTCTTGAGCTGAAGGCATAATCAACTGGCCACTAGTTATCAGTATGCCTAAAGCAATCGCTAGATCAAAAGCGGAACCTTCTTTACGCAGGTCAGCTGGGGCAAGATTGATCGTAATACGCTGCTGTGGATAGCGGTAACCGCAATTTTTAACGGCAGCCCTAACTCGTTCAACAGCCTCGCGAATTGCTGAATCTGGTAAGCCAATGATATTCGTCTGCGGCAATCCATTTGCAAGATCGATTTCCACACCAATCATTACCCCTTCAATCCCATACAGACACGCGCTAAACATTTTCCCATACATAATAAAAACACCTCATCTCCTGAAATACACCCTAATTTGGGGTGTCATAGCTTCAAGAAAAAAGGTGCTTCCTTATTTTCCAAATATATATTAGCTGTTAAGTACATTATAGAAGTTGTGTCCTAACGCAATCTGTGAGCAATTTATCTCTAGAATAAGAAATTCAAGTTTTACATAAAAGCGAAAGCGCATCTCTAAAGACCTACATCAATCTCCTTCTTTAACTACGACCGAGTCCCTAATCTGCTCAAAAGTCAACGGTTTATAGTTCCAATGCTCTACACAAATGTTAAAATGATTGTTTCCCTCATATTTTTGCCCATGAATATGGCCGTGCACATTTACGTAAGGCATATGTTTATTCATGTACATAGGCTCATGTGAGAGGAAAAAGAAATCCTTATAAATCAAAGGATATTCACTAACCTCATCAAAACCTGCCTCAAGCCACCAGCTTCGGCTGCGGCCGCGATCATGATTGCCAAGGATCAGGATTTTGTATCCATGCAGCCTGGCCACAATCGCACGAGTCGCCTCCTTATTAAAAAAAGAAAAGTCTCCCAAATGAAATACTTTATCGTCCGGATTCACTACCGAATTCCAACTTTCAATCATAACTTCATTCATTTGCTCTACATCGTTGAAGGGTCTGGATTCAAAATCAATGATCAACTTATGCCCAAAATGATGATCTGATGTGAAAAAAACCTTAGCCATTTGCACCCTCCCTTTGTTCCTATTCTAATGACAGTATGTATGAAAAAAGCTCCGACTACCCATAAACCCTAGGAAATTCGGAGCCCCGAGGACTTTTCCGCCTAATTTCTCACGAAATTATACGTATCATTCTATGTCATGAGGCGATGACGGAATACCTCTTTATTGTTAATGTTACTTTTCCCAGTCGCGCCGCTTACTCGAACGTTTATTAACATCACTCTGAATCAGTTCAGCTAAAGGAGGCGCCTCCTCATTGTCAATAAGCCAGCCACGCATCTCCTTGATCGCTTCCACCTGTCCATTGCCTTTGTCACGCCATGTAAGCAGTTCAATAACTCTAATTACAAGCGCTAAGAGACTGCTATTGCTGTTTTGCGACTTTTCAGCCCGGATTTTTTGAAATAACGCTTCATTTTCCCAATCTATTAATATTTCCTCCGCTATAGTGGGCCGCATTACCGTGAAGGTCTTATTGCAATTATCGCAACAGACGACAGATATTGGCTCTGCTTTAAATTTCACTTCAATCTTCTGCTGGCAATATTGGCATGTAAAACTAACCTGCATTTCAGAAGGTTTATTCTTCACTAGACAGCCCTCCTCATGATGACATTAAAAAGTTACTCCTAATGTTTACCCATTTCTTTTGAGAAATGACCCACAGTGCGGAAGGTATGTAAAGACTTTTTTATCAGATCAGCAGTAAATTCATAAAGAATCGCATGAGAAAAGTGAGTTACTCTTAAAACGCCTCGCGAATATGACTAAGTGAAGCTAGGCTAAGATCGTCATTTAACAAGACGCTAATTACATCAAAAGAAACCCGCCGTTCCTCATAACCCTTCATATGCAAATAAACCTGTGTTGTATTCCGAACCTGGTTTATTTTGCGAGCATTCACCGATTCTTCTGGAGTTCCCTGAAGCAGCTCTCCACTGCGGCTACGAACTTCGACAACAACAATACAGTCTTCACGCTCCGCAATGATATCAAGCTCTCCAGTACGACAACGCCAATTCCGTTCCAATATCATATACCCGCTAGAAGATAGGTACTGCACAGCTCCGTTCTCTGCAGCAGTTCCTTTCTCTTTGCGGTTATAGTGTTTTCTTACATATGGCTCTTTCATTCTCGCCCCCGTTCACCAGCGGAACGATCGCTCTGATACACAAAGCTAAGGATTTCTGCCACCAGCTGATAGAGCTCAGACGGAATCTGTTGGTCCAGATCAAGCTTTGAAAGAACCTCCACGAGGGCTGCATCTTCCTGAACAGCAACCCCGCTCTCCTTAGCCTTTTGCAGAATAAGGTCTGCTATCGCGCCTTGTCCCTTGGCTACTACGACAGGAGCCTCGTTTTGTCCGGGACTATATTTGAGAGCGACCGCTTTTTTGAGCCCTTGTGAAATTGGCTGTACAGGCTCATTCATATACGGTAATCCACTCCTTTGTAAGCCTCAGGAACATAATCAACAAACTTATTAGTATTGGAACCAGCAAGCTCTTTAGGTAAATTCAATTCTGGCAAGGGTTCGGTTCTTAAACCTGATAATTGATAACCGATGGATTCTACTGCAGTTTTTATATCATCACGCCGCGTCTCCAGCAGCTCAAGCACCCACGGATGATCATTATGAAGCTTAAGACTAACGATTCGATCTACAACCTGCACGTCTACCAATGTCTGCCCTAGCTGCTTCATGTCCAAATCGAACCATAATCGACAGTTAGCTGCATCCAACTCCCCTTTGCGGCCCCGCCTGGACTGGATATGAACCGATGCAGTTTCCTGCCCATCTGGACCTTGCAGCGGCAAGAACAGTGTAACCTGCGCGAAGGGAGCAGTCCGGTCTGTATTCAGCAGCAGCTGTTGGCCTGTCAGCTGCTGCACTAGCCCGCTCGCGGCATCTTTTACCGCGGGCGGCACCTCGCTGCTGCTCATAAGCTGCAGCAGCACGCCCTTCAACGTGTCGGCAGCTTGCTCCCCGCCGACACTGCCTAGCGCGGCTGCAGCTGTCCCCGCTGCCGCTCGCGCCGTCTCCGCGGCCGGCAAAGCGCCGCCGCGCACGGCCTGCTGCTCGTGCTCCGCACCGAGCAGCTTCAACACCCGCCCCACCCACGACTCCGCATCCGCGGGTGGGGCGGTGTCTGGCTGCACCGGCGAAGCCGCAGCAGCCGTGGTCTCCCCGCGCGGCGCTGCCGGCGCGGGGGCAGGATCTTGTCCCGCCGCGTCAGCGGGCGGGACGTTCGCGAGCTGCGGCATGCTGCCGCGCAGCTCGGTGAGCACGCCCTGCAGCTTCGCGAGCAGGGCAGCCCCGCTAGGCGCAGCAGCTTGGCTTGCTGCACCAGCTTGGTTTGCCGCAGCAGCTTGGCTATCTGCACCAGCTGATCCAGTGGCGCTTGTATTCGCGCCACTGACACTGCCCTGCGCTCTATCTTTATTTAGACTCATTTCATTGCCATGAGTTTCGCTCCCATTAGAACTATTTTGATTGTTTACAATCCCGTCCCCTTGCGTGTTAGCGGCACTACTCTGAGTCCCGGCAGCAATCGTAGAAGTTGTCTTCCCAGCCAAAGGTTCACCAGTATTTCCACTCTTCAAGAGCTGAACAACCTCACCAGCCTCTTCGGGCACCAGTGGCTTGGCAGTTACAATACCGGTTTCATTCTCAGGAGCTTCAGCTGTACTCGCAGCTGCACTTCCCGATATTTCTGATTTCACTGAATTCAAAGGAATTGCAGGTTCGTCAGAAATAACTCCGGCTCCCATTGCCCCTCCCGTTGCAGCAGCACTTCCGCTTGTAGTAGTAACACCAGTGCTACCTTCAGCAGGTTTACTTACAGGTTGTCCAGTCCCTTTAACCGCCACCTGGTCCATTTCCGCATCAGCATCACCTGCTGATACCGCTTCCCCGTTAATCACAGCGCCTGTACCTGTCGTTACAGGAGCATTCAGCTTTCCGGTTTGGGTACCCATTTCAGCTTTAGCTTCAGCTGTTGTTGTTTCTTCACCGGCGACTTGACCTGCCCAAATCGTAATCTGTTCTTCGAGCGCTGACAAAAGCTGATGAAGCTGCGGACCAAAAACCGCCTGCTGCAATCCTTTCACACTTTCAGGGGTAACCGGCAGGCCCCGCTTTACAGAAATGACAGCTGCATCAAGCCACTCTGAGGTCGGCACGCCCGCAGGTTTCGCACTCATTACAGCATCCAGAATCGCCGCTGTCTCTTTGGTAAGCGGAATACCACCCGACTGCATCGCCAACACAATTTCCCGACCCGCTTTGGAGTCAGTAAGCCCAAGCGATTCCAACGCCTCGCCCATGTTTTGCGGCGTAGCTAACACCATTTCGCCGAGGGAGACCGGCTTCAATACGGGCAATCCGCCTTCTCCGGGTGCTCCAACCTGCAAGTTCAGGGTCTCTCCTGGCAGTAGTGGTGTTTCCAACTCCGCACGAACAGGTGTACCTTGAATCTGCACAACGGCTTCTTTTCCCGAATCCGATACAGACAAAACAACACCACGTACAACTTGCCCTTCTTTTAATTCCAAAGACTTGGCCGCTCCCGGTTTATTATCCCCGAGCAATCCGCGGATCAATGTTCCGATATTCATACCGTTTCTCCTCCCTCCATTTTCTCTCTTCTTACTATATCGGTATTAATCCGACTTTTTTGAGCGGTGAATTTATCCAAGCTCAAGCGCCTTTGGCGTCTTTTATATTCTGATATTTTAAAAAAGGGTTTGCTGTTCAGCAAGAATCTTCCCAATAAAGCTGCGCCGATGCATAGGTGTCGGACCTAACGCCGTAATTTGTTCCCTGTGAAGCTTGGTCGCATAACCTTTATGTATCGCAATCCCATAATCAGGGTATAATTCCTCCCACACCCCTTCACACAGTCTATCTCTTGTTACTTTAGCTATAATCGAAGCTGCCGCAATGGACTGGCTGTTAGCATCCCCTTTTATGATCGCCTGCTGCGGCAACGGAAGATCTACTTTTTCAGCATCGATTAACATATAGTCCGGGGTATGACTAAGACCTTCTACCGCTTTTTTCATCGCCAGACGAGAAGCCTGCTTAATATTAATTTCATCAATCATGCGGGAATCCACATAACCTACACCAATAGCTATCGCCTGCTCCATAATAATCTCGAATAAGGCATCTCTTTTTTTCGCTGTAAGCTTCTTAGAGTCGTTGACGCCATCAATAATAAGCCCTTCCGGCAAAATCACCGCTGCTGCAACAACATCCCCAAACAAACAACCTCTGCCTACTTCATCTACGCCGGCTATACGGCGATAAGACTGTTCCCAGCCCTCTTTTTCATAGCTCAACATATCTATCGTACTCACGAATCTGTCACCGCCAATTATAATTTATTCTATAAACTACATAAGTCAGCTTACCATAGTAAAGCTCACATGGTCATGTACAAATAACCACTCCAATTTGATCCAAATCGGCAAAAAAAAGAGCCCCCGAAAAATTCCGGATGGCTCTTCCATACCCATTCATTTAAACGCCTTTAAGGTGTTTCCAGCGTAAAACGACCAAGCTTACCTGCCCGCAGCTCATGCAGCAAAGCACGTGAAGCTTTTTCCAGATCAACACGTCCACCGCTAATCAGACAACCGCGTTTGCGGCCCACGGCTTCCATAACTGCGACGATCTCATCAGGGTTCTCAAGATCCTCAGGAAGCTTCTCAATACCAAAGCGTTCTTGAAATCTGGAACCATAATCCTTCACCAAATACTTCACTGCATAAAAAGCAATGTCCTCAATGTTCAGGATTTCTTCTTTGATCGCACCCGTCACTGCCAAGCGGTAACCCACGTCTTGATCCTCAAACTTCGGCCATAAGATACCAGGAGTATCCAGAAGCTCCAGATTACCTCCTGTTTTAATCCACTGCTGGCCCTTAGTAACCCCCGGGCGGTCACCCGTAGCAGCGATACTCTTACCAGCCATTCGATTAATCAGCGTTGATTTACCGACGTTAGGAATACCGACGATCAATGCGCGCATAGCTCGTGGGTTCATTCCTCTTGCGATCTGCCGATCAATTTTTTCCTTCAGCAGCAGCTTGACCTGCTCCGGAATCTCCTTGACGCCTGTTCCAGTAGATGCATCCACAGGATGGGCAACATGCCCTTGTTCCTTAAAGTAAGCCAGCCACTTCCGAGTAATTTCCGGATCCGCCAGATCCGCTTTGTTCAAAATAATTAATCTCGGCTTGTCCCGCAAAATATCGTCAATCATCGGATTGCGGCTGGAAAGCGGCAGACGGGAATCGAGCAACTCTATAACAACATCAATCAGCTTCAGCTTATCCTCGATTTGCCGCCTAGCCTTCGTCATATGACCAGGAAACCAATGAATGGCCATTGCCGTCACCTCCTTTGACTTCTGTCAACTTAATGGTTAATCAGTGTAATATCTTTTATCGGCCAGAAGATTAAATCTGCACGACCCACAATATCACCCAGCGGCACATAGCCAATCATCCGGCTGTCTGTACTATCCGAGCGATTATCCCCCATAACGAAAATATGTCCTTCTGGTACAGTACCATCCGTGAATTTTTCATTTGGGAAATCTTTATTATTATACAGAGCGTTGTTACTATGCGCAGCATCAATAGCGCCTTGGATGTAAGTCTCGTTAACAACCTCACCGTTAACTGTAACTACATCTCCTTCTACTTTCACAGTATCTCCAGCCACACCAATTACACGTTTAATAAAATCTCTGCCTTCAGATGGCACGTGGAATACAATAACCTCACCCCGCTGCGGTGATCTTATATCGTATAAAATTTCATTAACGATAACACGTTCTCCCGTATGGAAATTAGGCTGCATGGAAGGTCCATCTACAATAAAAGGCTTGAATAAAAGCCAGCGAATCAGTATAACCAGAACTAAAGCAATCGCAATGGCCTTGACCCATTCCAGCACTTCATTTTTCTGTTTACGTGGGTTCTGCTCGCTTGATTCCAAAGTTTCGCTTTGTTCCTGCTGCATAGTTCACCGTCCTCTCTTAATACTACTCTTACTATACAACACAAAAAAACTCCTGCCAAAAACCCCTCCACAGATACTCCTTCAGGAGGCCTTTTCGGAGAAGCTTATCCCCAAGCGTATATGTCACACGCATTGTATACCAAGCTAAAACGCCCTCAGCGTCCTTTTAAGGACGGTAAGCGTTTATGCGAGAAATTTAAGAATAATGTATAACGTAAAACTTATGCTTTTCTTATATTTTCAAAAAAAAATAAAGCGAAAGGGGCTTGAACTCAAGCCCCTCTCCTCTGTCACTATTCTAGCGACGAATTTCTTTAATTCTCGCTGCTTTACCACGTAGTTCACGAAGGTAATAAAGCTTAGCACGACGCACTTTACCACGACGAGCCACTTCGATTTTTTCGAGTTTAGGCGAGTTGATTGGGAATGTTCTTTCCACACCAACACCGTAAGAAATTTTACGAACCGTAAAAGTCTCACTGATTCCACCGCCACGACGTTTGATTACAACGCCTTCGAACAACTGGATACGCTCACGAGTTCCCTCGATAACTTTTACATGCACCTTCAAAGTGTCACCCGGACGAAAACTAGGGATATCTTTACGAAGTTGCTCTTGCGTAATAGCTTGTAGGATATTCATTAAGGACTTCCTCCTTCCGTACAGGTGTTCTTGCCTCTTCCGGAGAGATCTAAGCTCTCCCTCATTATCCGCAGCGGACCACCGTATTCCACACAACAGAGTTAATAATATCATAAAGGACGGGCTAATACAACTTATTTTTCTATTTTATAACGGCAACATATCTCTTTTTTTTGCCTTAGACTGGCAGTCTTTACACAAGCCGACCACGGTTCCGTTGTCTTGAGCATAGAAGATCAACTTTCCATTCTTCTTCTTGCAAGAAGAGCAAGGCTGCTCCCCTGGACTCTGTTTGGCTTTGCGATGACTATCCATTGAGATCACATTACTGCTAGTGGTGCGCAAAGGATTGCTTGAGCTGCTTGTTTTCTTTTTCTGAGCTATATAATACACAACACCCAGCGCTAGCAAGGCAAGCAAAATAACTACATATTGCATCTGGCTCCCTCCGCTCTTCATGATTTAATTGAGGTAAGAAAATAAAAAGACCGCCCTGTGATGCAAGTAAGGCAACGGTCTATATCGTATTCGCAAACTAGCCCTAGCACATCTCACTTTAAAAAGCGCTTTTCAGTAGCTGCTGAAGATTATATATGAGAGCATCTTCGCTCTTTTTATATGTATCCTTACCCATTTTAATGTCAGCGTAAGATCTATATTACATTTTAGCACAATTGAAATTTGAAGTGTAGTGAACACTTTTTAAATACCTAGTCTTTGGTCCAGTATATTAACCCGTCTACAGCCGTTTTTACAATAAATCCCCGTAGGCTATACTTACAGAAGTACGTACATAACGTAGCGCTTAGGGAAAAACACATATACCCTAAAATAAGGAGGATTTTATTCAATGAAAAAGAGTAATACAACTAGCGTAATGGCAGCTGTAGCCGTCTTGTCCATCGTACTTCTGGCAGGATGCACAGAGTTACCGGGTAGGCAATCCGCTAATAACGAACTAGGAAAGAATATTACTGAAGATGTGCAGCAAAATATTGGTGAGGCTGTGAAGCAAGAGTTAGGTAAAGCCGCTGCAAGCGTGGAGCAAGCCGTTCAGGATACAGCTACCAAGGTGGTCGACGAAGTTAAAGCAAACAGCATTAGCAAAGAACTATCCTTATCAAAAGAGATCGGCTCTGCTTCAGTGCTTAGCATGAACAATGCAGTGGGAGAAATTGAAGTTACATCAACTACGGGTGATCAAATTAATGTAAGTGCAACAATCTTAGCGCATAACGGCTCTGCCCATAAAGCTGACCGTCAGAAAATCTTGGATGACGCTGAGATTTCAATAGACGTTAGTGGCGATACTTTGAAGGTATCTACAAATTCCAAATCAAATCCGAAGAAGGATTTATGGACTTGGGCTCAAGATAAATACGGCTATTCGGATTTTAGTATTAACTATACTATAGAGATCCCCACCAGTATGGATGAATATCAAATCACCAATAATGTCGGACAAATTCATCTCCGCAATCTGGACGGAAACTACCGCATCGTCAGCAACGTTGGAGCTATTGATATCGAAGGAGCGAACATCACCGGTAAGTCCACTCTAGAGTCTAATACAGGAAGCATACGCATGGATATAGCCGGAATGAAGAGTGATAGCCGCCTTAAAGCGACAACAAATGTGGGTAGCCTCAATGCTGTTCTAGCCGATGGCGTGAAATGTAGCTTGGTGGCTAAAAGTGATCTAGGCCAGATCACCGGGGTTGAGGGTGGCAAACGTGATGTTAACGGAGGAGGTCCATTGTTGTCCTTAAGCTCTGATATAGGCGCAATTACAGTAGAGTAACCAACCACTAATAAACAGACCGTCCGGATGAGCGGACGGTCTGTTTTTGCATCATCATGATTAAATTAATGCAATAGCCAACAGCGTGAACAAGCTGAGAGTTAAAATATTGTCTGCAGCATAAGGGTAACCAAAAAATGCAGAAGTCTGCACAGGTCCATTTGATCCTGTTCTTAAGTAAACATTATATCTGTCCACATCTGTAATCACACCTTCATGCTGTCTGCCATCAGTAGTCAGGATACGTACCCTTCTATTCTTACAACGTAAGCAATTATAATAAGCCTCCACTAGTGTACTCCTCCTCATTCGTAATGATATACTCTATGGTGAGGAGTACAGGTCGGTAACGGCTAAGTTACATAGGTCATTTGTTTGCATCGATATTTACTTTCCGTTCTCTGCATTTTTTGTATTCCCAAAGGTTATATATAAGGAAAGACATATTTTCGGCTTGTTATCCGTACCATCCTATCCATTCAAGGAGGCCAATCGAATGAATGTAGCACGTAAACAGTTTATTAAGGAAGGCGTACTGCGTATTACCATCTTTATTATTTTATCATCGCTTACCTATACCGTTCGCAACTATGCATGGGCAGTTACTGTTCTCGTATGTTTTGCGCTTTACGCTCTACTTACAGGAGTATATCGCCTCTTTCGCAAAGAGTAGAATGCGCCTCCACGAATTTTTATAGTTAACCAAACACCCCCTTTCCAAAGAGTTTTTAATTTTCCTTGAAGAGGGGGTGTTTACATTCTGATCAGAGTCACAGGGTTTGACCTCTCTTAGCAGGAACAATAAAACCATTAGATGTAGTGAACTTTCGTTCGCTATACTCTAATGGTTTTATTGGACTTGCTTATTCATACTTAATTATTAATCTTATATGTTCAAGCTTTAAAGGGCGAATGGGAATTACGATTTGCGATTTGTATAATAATCGATAATATCATTCACGGTGCGGAGCGGCTCCGCTTCTTTGTGGATCGTGTCCACGCTAGGCTTGAATTCTTCACGCGTCTTCGTAGTCACTTCAGTTCATTCCTTTCAATAGTTAAGCTTGCTGCATCGTAAGCTGCATATAGTATTACGCCACCTCTATCTATTACCCCAAATAGAAGAGTTCAACGCACATATGCTCATTTGTTTTGGAAATTACGCAAAAAAAAATACGAGATTATAGCCCTTCTTATATTTAAGTAAACATAACAAAAACGCCTCCTTAACGTAAGATACGTTAAAAAGACGTAAAATATGCCTGTTTTATTAAAATTTTACTCCGGCTTGATTTCATTTTTCAGACGTTCCAGTGTTTTCTTGTCTTTCAACGTTAGTTCTGCACTTTCGAGCAAATCAGGTCTACGTTCAAATGTACGCTGTAACGCTTGCTCTCTTCGCCATACTTCGATGTTGGCATGATGGCCACTCAGCAACATATCTGGTACCTTCCAGCCCCGAAATTCAGCTGGCCGAGTGTAGTGGGGATATTCCAACAGCCCTGTACTGAACGAATCCGTGATCGCAGAGGTTTCATTTCCAAGCGCTCCTGGCTGTAGCCGAACTACTGAATCAATAACCGTCAGTGCCGGTAGTTCTCCACCCGTTAACACGTAATCGCCAATCGACAGTTCATCTGTAACCAGATGCTCCCGTATCCGCTCATCGTAGCCCTCATAATGACCACATATAAAGATTAGATGCTGCTCTTGTGCCAGTTCCTCAGCAATCTTCTGATTATACGTCTTTCCTTGCGGGCACATAAGAATGATGCGCGGCTTCACAGAGGAAGGCGTCGGGACTGCAGATTCAGAACCATTCTCCAAAGGACTAGCCTCGATCCCCAATACATGTTCTACCGCTGCAAAGATCGGGTCAGGCTTCAGTACCATGCCCCCGCCCCCGCCATACGGTGTATCATCTACACTGTTGTGCTTATTTCCTGAGAAATCACGAAAGTTCACAGCATTCAAAGATACAATCCCTTTTTCGCGTGCCTTACCAAGAATGCTTGTGCTAAATACGCCTTCGCACATCTCCGGAAAGAGCGTTAGCACATCAATTCTGATCATGGCAATAGTCCTTCCATTAAGTGAACCGTAATTCGTTTGGCCTCAATGTCCACGTTCAGCACTACATCGTTAATTACAGGGATAAGGATGTCTTGCCCTTTAGCAGGCTTAACAACCCACACGTCATTTGCACCTGGCTGTAAAATTTCCGTAATTGTGCCAAGCGGTTCATTTCCAGCATCATCCGTATAAACTTCACAGCCAACGATTTGGTGGAAGTAATATTCGTTCTCTGGCAGATCAACCAGATCATTACTTGGTACCTTAAGCAAACTTCCCTTATACTTTTCCACTTCGTTAATATTGGTATATCCCTTAAGCTTAACGATAAACATACCCTTATGCTCTCGAGCGGATTCTACAGTCACTTCAAATTTTGCACTGCCATCCGCAGGGATGACGAACAGTTTCTTGTCTTTAGCGAAACGAACCTCAGGAAAATCGGTATGGGATAATACTTTAATCTCCCCGCGAATTCCATGCGTATTCACAAGCCGGCCTACGGTTAATTCTTCCGTCATATAACCCTCTCCTTTACAAGCTTCATCTATATATTTGAACAAAAAGGAGCCGGGATATACTATCCCTAGCCCCTCATTGTACGCATTATTTAAGATAAAATATCTACAGTTACGCGTTTATCGCTCTTGACTGCTGCAGATGTGACTACTGTACGGAGCGCCTTGGCGATCCTGCCTTGCTTGCCGATGACCTTTCCTACATCATCTGGATGTACGGACAGCTCATAGACAATCAAGTGTTCTTTCTCCACAGCCCGTACCGTCACATCTTCTGGATGATCCACTAAAGCCTTAGCAATTACTCCAACTAATTCTTCCATAGAGGACCCTCGCAATCAGTCATTATTTCTGTTGCTTAAGCTCATGAAACTTCTTCATCACGCCTGCTTTGGAAAGCAAGTTGCGGACGGTATCAGATGCTTGCGCACCTGTTTGAAGCCATTTAAGAGCTTTTTCCTCATCGATCTTAACTACTGCCGGTTGTTCAATCGGATTATAATAACCGATTTCCTCGATAAAACGACCGTCACGAGGGGACCGGGAATCGGAAACCACTACACGATAGAAAGGCGCTTTATGCGCTCCCATTCTTTTTAGACGAATACGTACTGCCACGAAAAATCACCTCCTTATAATAGTTTCCAACATTAGTTGGACAGACATTCAAGATCATTTAAAAGGGAATTTCAGCCCTTTTCCACCACCAAGACCTTTAAGCTGCTTCATGGCATTTTTCTTGGAGGCTTTGCCGCCTCCGCCCATCATGCCGGAGAATTGCTTCATCATCTTACGCATCTCATCAAATTGTTTGATGAGGCGGTTGACCTCAGCGACTGAGGTTCCGCTGCCGGTTGCGATACGCTTGCGGCGGTTATGGTTAATGATCTCAGGCTGTTGCTTCTCCGCCTTAGTCATAGAATGAACTATGGCTTCAACGCGTCCCATTTGCTTATCGTCGACCTTTAAATCTTTAATACCCTTGGCTTTGTTCATACCCGGAAGCATATCAAGAATTTGATCGATAGGGCCTAGCTTCTTCACCTGATCCATTTGCTCAAGGAAATCATCGAACGTAAACTCTGCATTACGCATCTTACGTTCCATTTCTTTAGCCTTGTCAGTATCAATGTTCGCCTGGGCTTTCTCAATCAGCGACAGCATGTCGCCCATACCCAGAATCCGCGAAGCCATACGTTCCGGATGGAACGGCTCCAGCGCGTCGATCTTCTCCCCTAAAGCGGCGAATTTGATCGGGCAACCGGTAACAGCTTTTACTGACAGTGCAGCACCACCACGGCTGTCGCCGTCGAGTTTCGTCAATACGACCCCTGTAAGCTCAAGCTGCTTATTAAAGCTCTCGGCTACATTCACGGCGTCTTGACCCGTCATAGCATCTACTACAAGAAGTACTTCATCAGGATTTACAACATTGTGAATCTGCTTGAGTTCTTCCATTAGTTCTTCATCAATATGCAGGCGGCCTGCAGTATCGATAATAACATAATCCAGTCCGTTATCTTTCGCATGTTGTACAGCTTGTCTGGCAATTTCTACCGGACTAGTCTGATCACCCAGCGAGAATACAGGAACCTTGATCTGTTCTCCCAGCACTTGCAGCTGCTTGATAGCAGCAGGCCGGTAAATATCTCCCGCAACGAGGAGCGGACGATGATTGCCCTTCTGTAACAGCTTAGCTAGCTTACCCGAAGTGGTTGTCTTACCAGCCCCTTGTAGACCCGCCATCATAATGACGGTCGGTGGCTTGTTCGACTTGGCCAGCTTCGCTTGGCTTCCGCCCATCAGCTCGGTTAGTTCCTTGTTGACGATGTCGATAATTACCATGCCAGGCGTAAAGCTGTCCATGACTTCCTTGCCGATGGACTTTTCTTTCACCTTAGCTACGAATTCTTTAACTACCTTGAAGTTAACATCGGCTTCCAGAAGGGCTAACCGCACTTCACGCATAGCTTCGTTTACGTCTTCTTCGGATACCTTACCTTTACCGCGTAGCTTGCTGAACACATTCTGCAATCTTCCGGTTAAACCCTCAAACGCCATATGCAGATTTCTCCCTTCGTGCTACTCTAACCTCTGCAAGCGATCCACGATCTCCGCGAACCGAAGTTTATATTGCTCAGGCAGCATCCCATTCTCCGGCAGTCTGCGCAGCTCTTCTAAATATTTAGTACGACTCTCATGTTTCACTAATAGTCCAAGTTTTTCTTCATAATTCTCAAGGACTTGCTCAGCCCGTTTAATATGCTCATAAACAGCTTGGCGGCTGATTTCAAATTCAGCGGCGATTTCTCCCAAGGAAAAATCATCGTGAAAATAATATTTAAGAAACGTTTGCTGCTTATCTGTAAGCAGTCGTTCATAGAAGGCAAAAAGCAAATTGATACGATTCGTTTTCTCGAGCCTATTCTCCTGACTCATTAAGGACAACCCCTTCGTCAAGGAAAAACACTTTACACCTTCACAACGTCCCTTATGATACCTAAAAGAAAGAGAGATGTCAAGCACTTTTGCTTGTCATCTCTTTCTTTATTAAAAATCCATATTTTCCGCGATAAATCCGCTTGAAATTATTGGATTGGCAGTACATAAATCAATATGGCGAAGAAATGTGTGACACTGCCTGCAAGAACAAATACATGCCAGATCGCGTGATGGAACGGAAACCCTCTCCATACATAAAAAACTGTACCTAAAGTATAAAGCACTCCGCCAGCCATCAGCAGAATCATACCACCGTCCGCTACAACTGCCGAAAGAGGATTCCAGGCGATAACAATCAGCCACCCCATAGCAATGTAGAATACCGTAGACATGAACAGAAACTTTTTAACAAAAAATGCTTTGAAGAAAACGCCAAATACTGCGATCCCCCAAATGACTCCAAATAAACTCCAGCCAAGTGTTCCCCGAATAGTTACTAGCAAAAAGGGAGTGTACGTGCCTGCGATAAACAGATAAATAGAGGAGTGATCGAAAAATTCGAACAAATCCTTCGCCTTGCCCTCTTTGAGACTATGCACAAGTGTTGAATTGAGATACAGAAGCAGCATTGTCGTTCCATAAATGGAGAAGCTGACCACATGCCATGCCGTTCCTTTCAGACTTGCAAAAACAACAAGCAGGACAAGTGCAGCGACGCTTAATACAGCTCCGATCCCGTGCGTAATCGCATTCGCGACTTCTTCTCTCCGGGTGTAGGTGTGAGTATTTGCCATATCCATATCCTTCCGTCTAAGCTTTCTTTCTATTATACCACGCGGACCTCACTGGATCACAGTTTGTAAATCTCCGTGTATTTCTCCTCCAAATAATCAGCCAGATAATCTGGGCTCAGCGGCTCACCTGTTACTTGTTCGATAATTTGCGAAGGGGTCAGGCTTTTTCCGAAACGGTAGATTTTTTCTGTTAACCATTCTTTAATCGGCAAAAGATTTCCCGCAGCAATCAATTCATCGTAGTTCGGCAGCTCCTTGCGGAGTGTATTCAAGATTTGGGCAGCGTACATATTCCCCAAAGAGTAGGATGCAAAATATCCGAAGTCTCCACCGGACCAGTGCACATCCTGCAATACACCAAGTGCATCATTAGGCGGTGTAATACCTAAATATTCTTGATATTTAGCATTCCATACCTGAGGCAGATCTTTGACAGATAGACCTTCATTAAAAATAAGCTTTTCGATCTCGTAACGCACAATAATGTGCAGATTGTATGTAAGCTCATCTGCTTCAATTCGGATGAATGAATTTTCCACACTGTTAATAGCCCGGTAGAAATCCTCTACATCTACATTAGCAAGCTGCTCTGGGAAATGCTGCTGTAGATCACCGTAATAACGTTGCCAGAACGCACGGCTGCGGCCGATCATATTCTCCCATAGTCTCGACTGAGATTCATGAATCCCCATCGATGCGCCTTGAGCCAGTGGTGTTCCCACTAAATCTTGGCTGATATTTTGTTCGTAAAGCGCATGTCCACCTTCATGCAGTGAACTGAAGACGGCACTAGTCACGTTATCAAGTAAATAAGCGGTCGTAATACGAACGTCACCTGGATTCAGCCCTGTAGCAAAAGGATGCACACTCTCATCCAAGCGGCCTGCGTCGAAGTCATAGCCCATTTGCTTCAGAATAAAGTTACCAAACTTTTGTTGCTGCTCTTTAGGGAAAATCTGCTGCAAGAAGCTGGTATCAGGTTTATTAGGTGAAGCAGCGATAGCTTCCACTAACGGAACCAAGCGGCTGCGGAGGCGACTGAACACTTCATCCACCTTCTCTACCGTGAGATCAGGCTCATACATATCTAGTAGCGTATCGTAACGTGTGCCATTTACACCCCAATAATCGATGAACTCTTGTTTCAGAGCTACGATTTTGCTCAAATAAGGTTCAAATGTAGCAAAGTCATTGTTCTCCTTAGCTTCTTCCCAGATCGTTTGGGAATGAGCAGACAGGACAGCGTACTCTTCAAATCTTTTGGAAGGAATACTCTTACTGCGCTCATACTCTTTGCGGCAATCGTTGACGATCTTTTGTTGATTAGCTGTAAGCTGGCTCAACACTTCTGGACGACTGAAAAATGCTGTGAAGTCACCCATCTCCTGTGAAATCTCGAGTCTGAACAATTCTCCACTCAGCATCCCAATCGTACCGGAACGAACTTCTACTCCCTTACGCGGTGCACCTGTGCGCAAATCCCAGTGCATTAATTCTATGGCCTCTGAATATCCACTAATTTTTGCCAATAACTCGCTGAATTGTTCCCATCGTTCCTTTACTTGTTGTTCCATTCTACTCCACCTGCTTTCTCTGTTTTACAGACTCCTCTTGATGATACTTTTTTGAATGAGTATAATCAACTTCAGAGATTACATCTCTAATTTTAAATATTTAATGAGTTACATAAGAAGCAGAGCATGCTTCGAACAAAAATCAAGGAGCGTGAACAGGGCTATGATGATTCAAGTTACACCTCTCGCAGAAAGGAAGTTGAAGGAAAGGCTTGGAGATCAGCCAGGATTTTTCAAGCTCTTTTATGATACGGTAGGCTGCGGGTGTGACGGAATTAATGTGTTACTGATTGTTTCAGAAGTGGAGCAAGGCGATTCTAGGATAGAGACGAATTCTCTTCCCTTTATCGTAAGCCGGCAACAGGAAATCTTTTATGAAGACAAGATGCGACTCGATGCAGAGGAACGTTTCTCTTCCTATAAGCTGGTCAGTGATTCTCAGATTTATGGCAACAATATCATGGTAAGAGATATGCGCAACGTAAGTACAATTCAAGGATTTTAAGGGAGGAAGCTAATATGAGCCACGTATCAGAAATTATTAACTTTAATAAAAGTTTTGTAGAGAATAAGGACTATGAAGCTTATTTAACCAGTCGTTATCCTGACAAAAAAATGCTGATCATCACCTGTATGGACACTAGACTCGTTGAATTATTGCCGAAAGCCATGAATTTCAAAAACGGTGATGTCAAAATTATCAAAAATGCTGGTGCGGTTATTTCTCAGCCTTTCGGTAGTGTTATGCGTAGTGTAATGGTAGCTCTATATGAACTAGATGCTGAAGAAGTAATCGTGGTTGGACACTATGAATGCGGTATGGCCTCCCTCAATGCAGACCATATGATCAATTCCATTAAAGAACGTGGCGTATCTGAAGAAGTGCTGTCTACACTGGAGAATTCCGGAATCAAACTAACAAAATGGCTGCGTGGGTTTGACAATGTCGAAGAAGGGGTAATTCAGACTGTGGACCTGATTAAACGTCATCCACTGCTTCCCCCTAATGTACCTATCCATGGCATGATCATCGATCCGGCAACCGGAGCGCTTGAGCTTGTCGCTGATGGGTATAAGTAACGAATGACGACTCTCTAACTGCTGTTTGCGTGGATCCTGGATCCACGCTTTTTTTGTGCATAAAAGTATAAATTATGATAAATAAAATTGAAACCTTGTGGGGCATGTCTGCGTATTACCGACCATACACAAAAATTCATGCTCACAGGAGGGTTTTCGTACTAAATGAAACCAATGAAACGCGTAATGATGATTCTAATGGCCTTCACTCTATTTTTTGCAGTGGCTGCTCCAGACTTTGCCGATGCACGTCGAGGTGGCGGCGGTTTCAAATCCGGCACTCGCAGCTATTCAACAACTCCAAAAAAATCAACAACAACAAATAACATCAAAAAAAGTGACAGCACTAAAAGCTCCACAGCAGGATCTGCCGCTAATACGAAACGTGGATTCTTCAGCGGCGGCAGCTTAATGAAGGGCATGATGATCGGTGGTTTGGCCGGATTATTATTCGGTGGAATGTTTGGTGGAATGGGAGCTTTTGGTGACTTCCTAGGCTTTGCCGTTAATATGCTAGCTATCTATGTACTGGTTATGCTCGTGATGTCCTTCTTCCGTCGTAGAAAAGAACGTCGCCGCTTAGAAGAACAGAATGGTCGTTACTAATGTCTACAATCGTTCTAAGCATGGATGAGATCATCAATGCCCTCTGTCTGCACATGGCGGAACGAAAGGCTGTTCGCCCAGAGGATGTTCAGGTGGAACTGAGCTGGGAAGAAGATACCGGTTACTCTGCAGAGGTTTGGGTACAGGGCCGCAGTCAATTTCTAGTGGAGTCCAATATGATTGAAGCGATCCTGCGTTACATGCTCAGCGAATATGGTGTTCGCGCCTATCGTGAAGATGTAAGACTGGACCTGGATGAGGAAATCACAGCGATTGTAAATACAGGGAACTAATGATAGTAAAAGGGACAACCCAAGGGGTTGTCCTTTTTGATATAACGCTATTCATAGAAATATTGCTTTACCGTCCCTACTCCATCTGCCACTTCAATTTCTGCATAAGCTCCATTAATAAAAGTAACCTGCGGCGGGACATGACCACAATCGATATCATAAACGATCGGTACCTTAAGCTCTTCAGAAAGTTCAGCATAGATATCCTCGGCAGTATAGTTATCCACAGGCCGATTAGCTGGACTTCTGCCAAACATAATCCCCGAACAATTCTCAAACCACCCTGCCAGCTTCATCTGCACTAAAGATCTGCGTAAATCCGCTGTGTTCAATTCACAATTTTCCAAATACCAAACTATAGGTTCGTCATGAATCATTTCTTGCTGAAAATGCTGGAGCTTTCCATAGGGCGTGCCGATTAAATGCCTAATTACATCTATACAACCACCCAACAGACGTCCTTTCATCGTTACAGCATCTGTAGTTAGAGACTTCCAATAGGTCTCCTCTGTCAAATGAAAAACGCATGGCGAAGGCACATCATGCTGCCATTCCCGCTGATATTTAAGAGATGAATGCTGGACAATGGACTCACCCACTGATGTCTCTAGAACCGCCTGCCAGAGGGCTGTAGTATCATCTGAATACTCTCCCCGTAAATCAATGAGATTCGCTCCGTGAGCAGTAGCCAGACCGGTTGTCAGCGTGACCGCAAGCAGCAAGACGCTTATATCTGAATATCCCACGATCCATTTGTCCTGCAAAGCATCAAAATCAATATATTCCAGAGCTTCAATTAACAATTCCCCGCCCCAAGGCGGAATAAGGGCATCGATTCCGTCATCATTGATCATCTCATTAAACTCATGACCACGAACATTGGCTGGTGCAGATTTAGCCTTATCTTGCTTCCATGCCGTTTCGCCGATAATGACATTAAATCCTTGCGACTTCAACCGGCTGGAGGCCAGTGTAAGAAGTTCTGCATTTTGAATGCCTACTCCAGATGAAGGTGCTGTAACGCCTATCGTCGCATTTTTTTTCAAAAAAGGGTATCTAATCATATGCCACCTCCCAGAGTTTGTACCCATTATATCCCTAAAGTGATAATGAGAACACCTCCTTCTAACACATACTTTACGCCTACAAAAAAAGGACCTGGCGGGATGCGTCAACGTATGACCACAAATCCTGCACATGTCCTTCTTCAATTAAACCCAAGCACTAGATTAAAGAGATAGCAAGCAGTTCAAACAACACAAGCGGTAAAATCACATTATTATTGTATGGGGGACCTGGATAAGGTCCTGGATATGGGCCAGGTCCCGGGCCCGGATGAGGATGATAAGGCTGATGAGGGTTGTAAAACCCGCGGGGCATTTGCCCATTAGCTGCAACATTCAGATACAAGTGTTTATTATCTACTCCGGCTATAACGCCTTCATGTACAAAGCCATCTATTGTCTGTACGTTCACCTTATGGTTAAGGTATGGCTTGCAAGATTGATGTAGGGAATCACGGACACCGTGCAGGTGCCGGATCACAGCAGGATCGGCCTGATAAATCACATTCTGTTGCTGCCCAGTGTTAAATGTCGACATGGATGTTCTGACCTCCGTAAATGGATTTGCTCCATTCTATGTAGAAGCCTAGATTACGGTGCCTATTAAATGGGCTATTCTTAGAATGGCAGTGCGACCTTCTCAACCTTAACATTTACGGAAACTAGAGACAGTCCCATCATATTTTCAACAGCATTTCTTACATTTTGCTGCAGCATATAGCAGACCTCTTGAATCACACATCCGTAATTAACTATGACCTGAAGATCGATGGCAACATCCACTTCTTTTACTTCAACGGACATTCCTTTTTTTACATTTTTACCGCTTAGACGTTTAGCCCAGTTGTCCGAGATACTGCTTCCTGACATGCCGGCAATACCCGGTGTGTCCAGAACCACTTGCCCGACGATCGAAGTCACCACATCATCTGAAATATGAATTAGTCCTTGCTCCGTTCCTTCATTCATAGAAATCCCTCCATAATGTTTTATTACCTTAAGAGATATCAGGACTCTCCTCTACCTCTATCTCTACCCGTCGTTGCTTGACAAACAAATAATAGGCCTTGGTCAAGACGATTTTAACAATCATATACAGCGGAATAATCAGCAATATCGCTATGATCCCGCCTAAATCCCCGCCAACCAATACCAGGATAATCGTTGTCAGTGGATGAATATCGAGCTTTTTCCCAAAGATGTAGGGAGCGATTAAATTATCCTGTATCTGCTGCGCTACCAGAACAATGATGATGGACCAGACGGCTATAGACGGCGATTGAATGAATCCGATGATGAAAATAGGGATACTAGACAGTATCGCACCAATAAAAGGCACGAAGTTCATCACAACTGCGATTACAGTCAACAGCAATGCATATTGCAGGCCGATAATAAGGAAACCAATATACATCAGAACGCCTAAGGCTAAATTAACAAGCACCCGGCCCACGATAAAGCCACTAAGCGCACTGTCGATTTCAGTCATCATTGTAGTTCCTTCTTCACGATACTTCTTTGGGAAGAAACTTACAATCTTACGTCCGAATTTCCCACCTTCCTTAAGCATGTAGAATAACATAATCGGAAAGGTGAACAAAATGATCGCGAAATTCGAAACAAAAGAGAACAGTCCTGAAACGTAATTCGTTAACAGCGTAAACCCTTTATTCAAATAATCCGTCAATGTGGAGGCTGGATTCGCATCAGCAGGGATCAACGCAGACAGAAATTCATTATCTTCTAGTTTCAACAGCTGTTGATTCAAGGAGGCAATGAGATTCGGCATATTATCGACGAAATTAACTAATTGTGTGCGAAGTGAAGGCCAAACACCGATAATAAAAGCAAACAGAAGCACTAAAATAACTACATATACGATGATAATCGCCAAAGAACGATTCAGCTTATATTTCTCCAAGGTATCGATCAGTGGCCGCAGCAGGTAATAAAAGAAACCCGCCAGCATTAAAGGCACTATAATGACACTGAACAAAGACAGGATCGGTGTGAATAAAAAATCTACGCGTGAGCCTAAAAATACAATGCCTAACACTAAAAGGATCGCTAGACAAACTCTGATGAAATTGTTCAGTTTAGCCATAGTTTCTCTCCCGTCTTCTGATTTGGATGTCTTCCAGCTCGTTATTTCGGAATCCGGATGGTGAACACCGTAGGTTCCTTCTTTCGGCGACTGAGATGAAGCGTACCCCCCATTTTCTCTGTATTTTTCATAGCTATCGAGAGACCTAGCCCTGTTCCTCCCGAAGCTGTCCGCGCTTTATCTCCCCGAACAAACGGATCAAACATTGTGGACCACAGCTCTTCTGGAATACCCACTCCAGTATCAGCGATTTCAATCGTGACTTCTTTCTCCAAAGGGATCACCTCCACACGCAAATGTGTACCTGGAGGATTATAGATCAGTGCATTGGAGATCAAATTATGAACCACACTCGAGAGCAGCTCCGCATCAAAGTTCAAGAACACATCCTCTTCGGGAACATTTAGATGCAAAACAAAATTCTTTTGTTCAATCTCTCCGTAGGTATCTGCAATGATTTCACGAATAAATTCGCCCAGTTCTTGACGCTCCATTCGTAGCAAGAAATCCGGTGAATCTATTTTTAACAGCTCCAGCATGTTCTGAATCAGCTTAGTAACTTGTGAGGATTTATTATAAATATAGCTTAAATATCTTTTTTGGCGTTCTTCATCCTCGCCTCTGCCCTCTACAAGCGCCTGTGCAAAGCCCTGTATACTCGTTATCGGCGTCTTTAGATCATGGGACAGATCAACCATCATCCGTTTCTTACTTTCTTCTGCCTGGCGTTTTTCTTTGGTCGTCTTTTCAATTACATCTGCCATATAATTAAAAGTCTCTCCAATTTGCGAAAATTCCTTCTCTGCATATAAAGCGATTCGAGTATCATAATTCCCCTGAATCATCTGCTTCAATCCAAGCGTGATGATACGCAGTGGTTTCCTGATTCGCCGCGCCACCCAATAGCTGTACACGATAATTAGCAAAAGAATCATTCCCACACCCAAAAAGACATAGTATGAAAGCGAATGATTAAAGTAG
Organism: Paenibacillus sp. FSL H3-0329; assembly: GCF_037963285.1. NCBI lineage: Bacteria > Bacillati > Bacillota > Bacilli > Caryophanales > Paenibacillaceae > Paenibacillus > Paenibacillus sp. FSL H3-0329. The sequence continues at coordinate 4,207,027 of NZ_CP150150.1, forward strand.
GCGACGAAGGGATCACTATTTATGGTGATGGTGATAGCTTCCCGCGGCAGCTTCAGCAGCAGCCACTCCGATTCGCTCTGAGCATTTAGCGTGGTCAACGAGTAATAGTAAGCTTGATCTTCTCCATTTTCCAAACTTTTTAAAAGCTGGTTACTGGTATATTGGGTTACACCGTCTTTTTTTTCTCCAACAACCTTGGTGACCTTCATGTCTTGATCCAAGACCTCGATCCATCCCCCGCTACGCAGAAGACGTTTGGTTTCTATCCCATGCTCCAGATTATCTCGATAAGCACTAGCTTCCACCTTCAAATCAGGATCAGCGATTTTATTTTTTTCAAAAATATGGGTCACATCAAGATTAATAAACAAATAATATACAATCACGAGAAAAAACAAAATACAGATAAACAACAAAAAATCCAGCGTCAGCGATGATTGTAAAGGTCGTTGATCTCTATTGCTCCATAGGCGCTTCAATTTTGTATCCCAGCCCTCTAATAGTCTTTAAATATACTGGCTTTTTGGAGTCTTCCTCAATTTTTTCCCGGATATTGCTGATATGTACCATGATACTATTATCTTCGTACACATAGAAATCTTCCCACACGGCCTCATATATTTTTTTGCGTGTAAAGACTCGTCCAGGCTGCTTCATCATTAGTTCCAAAATTTTGTACTCGGTAGAAGTAAGCACCACAGGTTCACCTGATCGATAGAGCAGACACTGGCTTTGATCCAGCATTAATTCACCTAATACGATCTGTTCAGCTTCTTTTTCCTCAACGACTTGCGCATCGAAATGATGTACACGCCGCAGCAGTGCTCCAACACGGGCTACTATTTCTAATGGATTAAACGGTTTCGAAATATAATCGTCAGCTCCTAGTTCAAGACCCAGAATCTTGTCATGATGTTCACTTTTGGCGGATAAAAATAACACTGGAAAATGATGCACCTCGCGTATCTTTTTCAATAATTGCAGTCCATCCAGACCCGGCATCATAATATCCAGAATTGCCAAATCAACTTTATGGTTCTGTACCTGCGTTAAGGCTTCAGTCCCACTGTTCGCTTCCAAAATGTTGTACTCTTTCTCTAAATACAATCTTAGCAATTCCACAATTTCTGCTTCATCATCAGCGATCAATATTGTATACATGATAATCCCCCCATCTAACTATATTCTGTGATTATTAACAGAGCCTAAACACAATCTAAAGAATAGCTAAATTATCACATAGTAATAAAATAAAAATCGCACACGGGAAACCGTCCCATGTACGATCGTAATTTGTCTGGATTGTGAGGATCACTACTTTAAAAAGCTACGCCAATTCCGCCTTCCCCAGCATAGGTTCCCATAACCGGACCCATGCTTGAGAGTAAGACTTCTTTGAAGGGATGCTTTAGTAAAATGCGTTCTTTAATCTCGAGTGCCAGCTTCTCACAATTACTGTGTACAATAGCGATAACCGCTTTCTCGTAATCATGCTGCTTCTCATCCAAATGCGCAAGCAGACGATTCAGTGCTTTTGGAAGACCCCGGGTCTTCTCCACTACTTCGACAGTGCCTTCTTCGCTGATTTTGAGCAGCAACTTTATATTGAGTACAGACGCTACGGCTCCCGAAAGCCGACTTAGACGTCCGCCTTTCATTACATTCTCCAGAGTGTCCAGCGTAAAATAAGCGTTAACTTCCTCTATCTGCTGAAGTACCTTTTCCTTAAGCTCTTGCAAGCTTGAACAAGTTAAAGACCACTGCGCCGCCAGGCCGACAATCAATGACAGCCCGCCTGAGAAGTTTTTGGAATCTATAACCTCTATTGCATTGGTATGTCCTTCATCCTTATACATTTCCATAGCAATCATAGCCGTCTGATAAGTGCTACTAATATTAGAGGACATACAAATGACCATAATGTCAGTTCCCTCCTCCACTTGCTTGAACTTCTCAAGGAATTCGTTGGGACTTGGACTAGCTGTGGTAGGCAGCTCCTTGGATTCGCGCATTTGAGCATAAAAGCTTTTCGTGTCCGTATCTGCCGGCATTAACTCATGCCCAAAATGAACCGGTAGGTGGATCACGGAAACATTATACTTCTCCATGTAGTCAAGGGGCAGGTCTGAACCGCTGTCTGTTATGATCTTGATTGCCATAATATAAGTACTCTCCTTTCAATATCAGTACTATTATAGCCACCATAAAATGAAATCTCCAGTAACCTTTATAACTTGAAAAATTCTTCGATCTGTGCTATGTCTTTCTTCCTTAACTTGTCCTTATATGATATGGTTTATGAATAAGCGTATAGAAATGGAGTGTATGTATGAGTAAGGGAAGAGTATGGAACAGAGGCAAACATGATGGTACAGGACTATCGAGGAAAAAAACCGGAGATCAAGAGGGTACAGCTTCTGCTGAAACTGAATCCACAGAACCTTCGAATGAACCTTCCAATTCAAGAATTGATACTGTAAAACCGATGAATCGCACGAATTGGGTGACCAGACCCACCCGTGTCAGCAATAAAGATTCGAAAGACAAACGATAATTCATACATTCTAAGATTTGAGGACCCAGATGACGTTATTGGCAAATTTCCAGCCTTTTGAGCAGAGTTTCGGACTCCAGAGCCGTTATTCTGTAGAATGAGGTTCATATACGGTGTTATTCGTGCCATTAGTGGCTATGCGGTCCGTTAGCATCCCAAATACGGAATAAAACTGCGTTTAAGGTCATCTGTGTCCGATAGTTATCTTTGTACATGCAAAAGTAATGAAATCCAGCGAACAACAAAAAGGGTTGTTCCATAAGCCATTTCATCATTTCATGGCTTATGGAACAACCCTCTTCTACTTTCTACGCCATATATCCTAACTCCGCTTCATCTCTGGAGGGGGCTTCGCCAATTAACTGCTTCAATAGTTTTTTCATCATTACCGAAGCTTTTACTTTGGTATGAAGACACGGAGAAACCTCTATTACATAGTTTCCTTGTTTGATAGCTTCCTTCAATTCTTCCACAGTTGAGCAGGAGTCTTGCAGACGATTCACAACACTGCCATACTGCAAACACTGATGACTGTCACTGCCAGCAATCACAGGCACACCCAGCTTCTCAGCAAAGGGCGTGATCAAGTTTTTATAAGTCTCCACACCCTGCATGTAAATATCCTTAGCGTTGAAATCAAAAGCGTCTAATCGCTGAAGCAATGCCGGATCCAGTTGATGTAAAGGCGTAGAAGTTCGGAAGGGGTGGGCTCCGATTTTCCAAAGATTATGTTCGTCGGCCATATCAAGCAACTGCTTAAAAGGTATGAAATTCCCCTCCTGTGTATGCTCATCTAGTAAAGCGCGGACAGCTAGAACATTCTCCTTTAGTCCGATCAACAGGATGTGACCTGTCTCCGCGATATCCACTTCCATGCCTGGAAACAGTTTAAGTCCGTTCACATCGTAATAATGCCCGTTATAGGGATAAGTCTGATCCAGCGCATCATACATCGCAAAGAAATTAGAAGTATTAAAATGCTCGGTCAATGCTACAGCCTGTAATCCATTTGCCTTGGCTTCGAACATCATCTCCGCAAAATATTCGGGGGAAAACGTAGATTTCTTAGATAATTTACCATGGGTATGCAGATCAATATTCATCATGTCTAATTCGTCTCCTTTGAGCTTGTAAGTTATGTTAATACACCAGTTCAGGGTAGAGATAACCAATACAGAATATCAAGATGACATAAGCAATGGATCCGGATAAAAAGTACCAGTCGGACCGCTTCATTTTCAAATAAGATAACTTGATCTTCTTCACTTTCTTATTATTAAGCCCGTAGCTAAATCCCCGAGTCTCAAGAGCTTCAATCGTTGTTCGAGAACGTTTAGCTGTGTTCAACATGAGCGGGTAAAATACCAGAATGACGATTCGCAAATAATACGTTATTGTTCGCCAGTAGAAAATTCCATGTTGAAGCGGTCGTTGCCCTCTCAATCTAAAGGAAAGTAGAATTTGATGGAATTCCTCCAGTAAAGTAGGCAAAATACGATAGCCATAAGATAAGCTGAACGCAAAGGTATCAGGGATTCCTAAAGATAGTAAGCCGTCACTAAGTCGTTCCGGATCAAGACTTGAGAAAACCGTAATACTTGCCAGCGAAATCACCGAAAGCTTAAGCGTCAGTGTCAGCATAGGCAGCAAGGATTCAATCCCCCCGCCGAAAAAGAGCGACAATATAAACATCCAGCCAATCTGGCTGATTAAGCCGAGACATAATATAAAAATAATATAAGGGCTGACTCGGGAGAGGACGGTCGTTAAAACCATAAGCACGAACATCCCTAACAGGATTGTCCGGTTATGTACAAACCAAGGCACGATGGCAAAAAAGAGATACCAGAGCAGCAGGGTTCGCGGGTCCAGCCTGCCCAGAAAAGTACTGCTGCTGTTATATGCGGTTCCTAGTAACTCCAATTTGATTTGTTCTACAGATATACGGTCAAGTGCCCGTTTAACGGCTTCCATGGATTGCAGCTACCTCCTTCTTTTCCACTAAACTCACAAACTCTTCTAAGCTACTGCAAATTCTAGGGAGACCGAGCATACGACTTAGCTCCATCAATTGGGTCTGAGCCAGACCCGCACGCCGTAAAAGAGGGCCGTCAGCGAAAATTTCATCCTTCGTCCCATCCGCGATTATCCGCCCTTGATGCATTACAATTATTCTGCTGGCCCATTCTGAGACAAGCTGCATATCATGAGTTGCGATGACGACCGTCTTCACATGATTACGAAGCGTCTCCAGCACATGTACCATTTCTTGTTTGGTCGAAATGTCCAGATTAGCTGTCGGTTCATCAAGCAGCATGATGGCGGGTTTAACCGCGGCACCAATCGCCAAGGATACCCGGCGCTGCTGCCCGCCACTTAGCAGTCGGGCATCCCGTTCAGCCAGCTCGCTTAAGCGAAACGCCTTTAGCATCTCATCCACTCTTTCATCCGTATCTGGTAATTTCCGCGCCTTCAGATAATAAGCGATTTCCTTACGCACAGAATCCTCGATAAACATTTCCTCCGGATTCTGGAATACGTAAGCTACCGTACCGGAGAGACGTTCAGGCGGCAACCCGTTCACCGTCATTTCTTTAACCTTTACGGTTCCAGCTGTAGGTCTGACAATACCAGCAATCAGCTTCATTAATGAAGATTTACCTGCTCCGTTGTTGCCAATAAGAGCAATGGACTCTCCCTGCCGCAGTTCTAGCTGAATTCCATTCAGTACAGGATGCAGCACCTTATGAATCGTACGGTAAGAGAGGTGAACATTCTCCAGCTGAGCAATAGAATTTTCTTCTTTTGCAGCTATGGGGAGCTGATCTTGAATACGTCCGATTGGAAGTGTCTCCACATTGGCACCTTGACGAAGCATCATGCGGGTACTGCCTTCCTCAGCATTTAAGGGAAGCAGCTTTGACTTCTGATCATCAGGCTGTAGCAGCCAAGCCGCCCGGGTCACATCCGGTGGGTAAATGCCCAGCTCTAGCAATTCTTCTACAGATGACAAAGCTTCACGCACAGGCTTCTGCCAGCGCATTTTACCCTGATCCATCAGGACAACATTTTTACAATAATCCGCAATAAATTCCGCATGATGCTCAATCACTACAATGGTCTTTCCATGCTCTTCATTCAAACGCTGCAAAATATCATAGATATGACGGGCATGCTGCGGATCCAGCTGGGCTACGGGTTCGTCGATAACCAGAATTTCCGGATCCATAGCTAATGCTCCGGCCAGAGCGAGCAGGTGTTTTTGCCCACCACTTAACTGCCAAATAAATTCATGCCTCAAGTCACTAAGTCCGGTTAACGCCAGCGCACGCTCTCCCCGTTCCTTGTAATCCGTAAACCCATAATTCAGAGGTGTAAAAGACACATCATCAAGTACCGTCGGCCGTACCAATTGATTCTCGAAATCCTGATAAACATAACCGATACGTTTGGACAGCTCTGCTACACTTTTTCCATCCGCAGATTGGCTGCAAACTGTCACCTCTCCACTGAAATCACCAGTGTAATAATGAGGAATTAAGCCGTTAAAGCATTTGCAGAGAGTAGATTTCCCGGAGCCATTACTGCCGATGATCGCAATAAAATCTCCTTCTCCCAGTCGTAAGTCTACGTCTTGCAGTACTGGTTGTTCAGCTCCCGGATACGTAAAGTTAATTTTGTTCAATTCAAGAATTGTATTACGCATCTGCTTGACCCGCTTCCTGTCTTTTTCGTGCCGAACGCCGAAGCAGTGTAATAATCGCCGTTGCCGCTACTACAGCCGCTACCAACATACTGAGCCAAATCAAGGTCTTTTCATTCGATTCCGCTCCTGCAAGCTCAAAATCACCGAAGTTCCAGCCCGATTCCGATAACAATTCCGAACCCACCGCTACCATCACTAGAAAGGTTCCGGCAATGACCAGCTTAGGAGATAGCCATGCTCCTGTTGCATATTTCATATTCCGCTCACGTGGCTTCATGCCGATCAATGGTTCAATTTTTCCATATAAACGCGGAACCAGATACATAGTAGGAATCAGCGCGAACAAAATGCCGGAGAAGAGTACATCATTCAGGAACCCTACTCCCTCAATTACAACGATACTTTCTGCCAGCCCTTTAACAGCCTCTAGCTCTTCTACCCCTACCCATACCTTCACAATATCTATAACGGAGCTAAAAAACTGGTGAATCACCACGCCGGTAATCGCAGCCACTCCAACCTGTCTACGATTCTTCGGATCAGATACCATGCGGCCTGCGGTATACATCGCCAGTGAGAAGGTAATAAATTTCTCCAGCTCCCCTAAACCACCAAATTGACCTAACATCAATTCCCCGAAGATTACCTCACCAACAGCTGCTCCGACCGCCGCATATAAGGGGTGAAACAACATACATAATGTCAAAGGAATGAAAGCGAAATATTCAATGGATAATTCAATCGGGCCCAGTTTGATCCCAGGCACTAGCTCGGTAAACATATTGGACAACCCGTAAAGCGACATCGACAGTACAAAAATCATCATTTTTTGTGACTGAGTCAGTGTGTAACGCGTTTTTATCGTGCTCATGAAATATTTGGCCTCCCAATAAGAATTTATCTTCATTATAAGAAGGCCATGTCATCACAGCTTTTTTCATTTGTTAAATGAGAGTAATATTTTTTTCAATATTTTTAACGTTGTAAAAATATTTACAACATATTCGCACGTTATATTCTATCTATCGCATCATCATAGGAGGATTGAGAGATTGTATAAAGATTGGAACCATCGCGCTTTTTCGCCTAATCAACGGATAATTGCCGACTTTATTCAGAAAAATGAGCAACGTGTGGTCTATATGACCGAACAAGAAATGGCAGACGAGCTGCATTTGAGCATTGCCTCCGTTTCACGGTTCTGGAAAGCTGCGGGGTATAAACATGCCAAAGATTTTAAAAACCGGCTCCGTTTCCGCTTTGAATCCACACCTTCTGTAAAAATGCGTGATGCCATGCAGCGATCAGACGATACCTCACTCCCTCAACTGCTGCTGGACAATTGTTCACATCATTTGCAAGAAACACGCCGCTATTTAAGTGACGATGTACTAAAGCGTGCAGTAGATGCAATATCAACAGCTCGGATTATTTATGTATACAGCCCTGGCCCTTGCGCCGGATTAGCCGAGCTAATGATCTATCGAATGGCGCGTTTTGGTCTTCAAATGAAAAAAATGGCCCCCAGCGGCCATGAGCTGCTAGAGACCTTAATGCATGCTGACAAACAAGATGTCTTGCTTGTCTTTGGATTTGTGCAAATACTGCCTGAGATTGAAGTCATACTGAACCATGCACGTGAAGTAAATTACCAAGTCATCCTGATCACAGATAGACTCGTCTACCCGCGATCGCAAGATGCAGATATCGTGCTTTATGCCGGGAGAGGTGAGGTTTGGGAGTTCCACTCCATGGTTGGCCCCACCTATATTATTGAGAATCTGATCCTTGGAGTGGGATTAGCAAACAGGGACAGTAGTCTAAGCAAGCTGGATAAATTGCAGCAATTGCGCGCGCAGTATGGGGGGAAGCTCCCGCGGAGTTAGGTTTAGATTTGACTGCAAGGTGAAGAAATATTTAATTCATTCCTAAAGCTTCTTTAATTTGTGGGATAGATAAACCGTTTGCTTTCATTTCTTTGATCCAAAGAATGCGCGCGACGGTTTCTTCTCTTTTATATCTGCGTGTTAAGTTCTCCTCTGCCTGTTCAAAGGGCAGCATGCCTTCTTCTGTGTAATGTTTGAGTGTACTATAACGAGCATTTGTGATTCTTACTAATTCCCCTATCGATACATATTCTGACGCCATAATATTCTCCATGGATCGTTGTCTAGACATTGATAACCAACTCCTTTACAGCGGGCGCTTCGGAATAAGACGCACACCTTGAATTGGCACTTTCATCATTACAAAATGTGGGATCGCATCGTAGAGCAAATTATCAATTTTAAGGGTCGCAATTGATCCTCTCTCCAGCACCTTAACTTCATGTCCATAGGACATTAATCTTGTAATAACTGCGTCTAACCTTTGATTAGAATTATCAAACCAAGACTCTGTTTCTATAAAGACAGCTCGTGATCGCTCTAGGGCAGGGAAGATAAGATTGAGACTACTGCCGATAAATGTCTTCGCAAACTTTGTCTTCAATGCTAAAAAACGTTTGATGCCTAACTCAATTCCCTGGCGGATTTGTATAGGAAACAATGCCTTTGCCCATAAGTTACTTTGGTATAGATCATGTAATTTGATATTCACCTGTTCTAATTCGTTCAGCGAGAAGAAATCTTGCATACATCCACTTTCACGAAGTAGCCATAGCATACAAATGACCTCATCCGTAACTGGGCCCTCTTCCAAAATCTCTGCCCGCATATTCTCTGTAATGCTCGTGTACGCCTCCATATTACTGCGATAGGCTCTAATTTCAACTTCAGCAGAATCAAAATACATGTCGCTCCCTATCAGGCTTGGTATATCTTCAAGCAAATTCATGGCTTGAAGATCATCTGAAATCGCGGTTTCGAACTTTTTTAATTGATGGTTAGACTTCCTCGAAGCCTTCTTTAACCACCAATTTAGGTCACCCTTCACCTCAGCACTATTATGAAGTAAGGATTGTAGAACAGTTTCTCTATAGAGTGTTGAATGAGATTGATCAAGTGCTTCCTTGTGCAAAGTTAACTTGTTCTCAGATTGTGTAAAACATCCCTCTAAGTAAAGCTCCAATATAACCGCTGCTGCCATGCAGCGCAAAGACACTTTCTTGACAGTAGTCATCTGAAGACTTCTCTGTGCATTAAGCGCAATCAATGAAAAACTTGGTACTAATTTAAGATCCATCATAACCATCCACCCCTATCCATTAATTCGTATTTACAGGATGATATTTATTCCGTATGGTGAGCGTTTGATTTACTTACTACTTACTACTTACTACTTATCACTTACAATACACCATCATTACAATAATTGTCAATGATCTGGAATAACGTAAAGAAAGCCCTGCCCTTAGCACCTGCATGAGCCAACAGATAGTTCTAAGCGCTATCCCAACAAAAAATAATCCGCAGCACAAACAAGCTCCTGTGATAATCACCGGAGCTTGTTCACGTTTAGGCTAAAACTTAGCCTAAAATTAGCGGATGCTCTTAGATACCGCTCAGGCCAGCAAGGTACGGGCTACCTGATCCACAATGTAATTGATACCTGTCGGTCCGTAGCAGCCGATCCATGTAGCGGCATCTACCGGGTATATATACGGCCGCTCATCGGAATCCAACATCCCTCGCACGCTTTGCTCTGTCGCAGATATCCCCTCCTGCATCATCTCATTACTAAGTAAAAAATAATGGCTGGCATGCACAGCCGGCAGTCTATCAACTGTAATATGATAAGCCGTGTCGGAAGTGTCTGCGACAAATAGAGGAGCTGGCAGACCAAGATCCCGGTACAGCACGGCACCTGTGCGATGGGAGGCAGTATGTACCCGTACCAGCGACTCACGCGGACGGATCAAGGCCACGCTCTGACCCGCCAGCGCCGTTGCAAGCTGCTCAGACAGCAATGCTGTTCGGCGCAGGTAATCCGCAATAATACGCTCCACCTCTGTCCGCTTGTCCGTCAATTCACCGAACAGGCTCAAAATCGTCTGCCAGCTCTCATTCCGTTGAAACATTAGGGTTGGCGCAATCCGGTTTAACCGTTCATAATGCTGGGCATGCACCTCAGTACAGACAATCAAATCCGGCCGCAGCCGTTCGACAGCTTGCAGGTCCGGGTACTCATAAGTTCCGAGCATTTCCGTTGTCTTAAGCCTTTCCCTGATATATTGAGGGAATTTTAACGCTGCACTGCCCGTTCCTACACTTCCTGCCGGGGATATCTCAAGCGCAAGCAAATGGTCTGCATATTGAACGTCGAGTACGGCGATACGCCTCGGAATAGCGGTGACGCAATATTCGCCTCGCATATGACAAATTACCGGGCCTTGCAGCGACTCGTACGATGAGGCCAGGCGATCCGGCAGCCCAGAATATGCTGAGAGAGCACCGATCCCTGAAGCGGCAGTGCGCCTGTAGATCTGCGGGGGAACTCCATGATATTTCTTAAATGCCCTGCTAAAGTAATACATGTCGCGATAGCCCGTTTTTTCTGCAATTTCGCCGATGGGAGCATCCGTATGACGCAACATCCGCTCGGCACTCTCCATCCGCAGCTGGATTACATATTCCATCGGTCCTAGTAACTTCTCCTGTTTGAATCGCCGCTGTAACTGTCTTGTACTGCATCCGGCAAGCGCTGCCAGCTCCTTAAGCTCCAGCTCCTGACGATAATGCCCCGCTATATAGGCAGCGACAACATCCACCATATCCGCCTCTGTGCCTTTCTGACCACATTCATACTCCATAATAAGCTCGTAAAGCATTCCTTGCAGTAGCGCATTCGCATGGAAACGCTCCAGCCCTTCGCCCCGGCTCCATTTGGCTTCGATTTGTTCCGCAGTCTGATGCAGTTCAGCCAGGAGCACAGGACGGTGAACAAATGAAGTTCGTAATGGGTGATTGCGCTGCGGAAACAGAACATGGGCAGCCCCCAACATTGGAAAAGCCTTGTACATAATAACGGTATAATGAATGGTTTCTGATCCAGCAGTCAAAGTAAATGCTGATCCCTTGACTGCGTGACAAGCGAAATAGGCCTGGATATGGCAAATTTCGCCATTCATCACAAGCCTACCTTCCCCGCCGCCTGCCAGCAGCAACACATTGGCTGTTAATCCGGTTTCGCTCATAACGCCGCCGGGTGGCAAAGTACCGCTGCGCACATCAAGCATCTTGATCGTTGTATCACTCCATAAACTTGCCTGTTCTTTGAGCGGCATTTCTCTCATCTCCTGACAATAGCATCCTCTGTTTAACGGGCGCACTGAATAGGATTACATGCTTTAGTGAAAGCGCGTCCGCAACATAAGTGAGTGCGTTGCTGTTGTCATTTTAATTGAGATTCATTCTCATTGTCAATTTTCGGACATTTTCCGCAATATTCCGCCGACATCCTGTAATAAAAACAGCAGGTGATACGCTTGTTTTTTGCAACCGGAGCCAGGTCATTGTTCTCTGTGAACCGGGTAAACGGATTGCGTCTTGCGCCGAACAATTGTCCGGGAGCTATCCGGGTCAGGAAGGCAAAATCGGCTTGCATTCGTTGCCTTTCTTGCCCAAATTCATCTGTTCCAGGAGAATACAACGGGGCAATGCGTACCATAATATTCTCCCAAAGTACTGCCATGGAGACGGGACCAATTGCAGCAAGCGTGTGCAGCATCGGCGCAAGACGTACCGCGAAAATTTCCTCTACGATCTCTTCTCGCCAGGCTTCCCTGTCTTCCGGTGCCGCCGTCGCTCGAAGCCCGTTCAGCGCAAGGAAAGGAAAACGCGTATCCCCTTTAAAAGCTGGGGAAGCCGGATGATAGAGGAAGCAGTTCTCCAGCGGGATGGAGACTTCCCGGTTATGAAGGGTCATAGCGGTCAGCATCGGTGCGATCCACAGATAACCGATCCGCTTGGCCAGCATGGAAGCGGCAACCTGCATATCAGGCGCACCGATATAACCCTTAAGCCAGCTTACATATTCGCGGCATGCAGCTTCTTCGTGCAAATGGCTAAGGGCAATTGTACGAACGTTGCCTTCAGGCGGTTCACCTACCCACAGACGGTATTCCTCCGCCATTTGTTTCCAGGTGGCCGACGACAGATAGTTGTCCATTTTAATGCGATCCCAACAGCGCTTCCGCGGTTTGATCTACAATAATGTTGAGGGCAATTGGCCCATAATAAGCGATCCATAGCGTTGAATTCACATTGTATACGCGGTTATTTTTAACGGCATCATGAGATTTCCAGACCGGACTGTTCGCCATTGCCTCTGCCTCTTTGGCAAACAATTCATCCGATAACAGGAAATAGTGATCTGCTCCGATATCAGCGATGGTCTCCATCGAAATTTCAACGGAGGTATCATCTTTGATCTCCTGAACGAATGCAGGGATATTCAATCCCAAATCCTCATAAAGAATGCTTCCGGTCCGATGTTCGGGACCGTGTACGCGAATACCTTCCGGTCTTGGGCGAATCAGAGCTACCGTTTCGTCACCCAGCTTCGCCGACAGCTGTTCCCGCAGTCCGACGATTTTGTCCTCGTAGGCTTGACGCACTACCTTCGCCTCCGCCTGCTTGCCCGTTATCATACCGATGGTAGCCGATGTATCCCGCCAATCTTCATAGAAGTCGAGTACTATTGTGGGCGCTATTTTACTGACGCTGTCATACACCTGCTCCTGAAAGTCGGTCATCAATATAAGATCCGGATTCATCGCTACAATAGCTTCAAGATTGGGCTCATCGCGTGTGCCCAGGACCTTCACATCACCCAATTGTTCACTTAAATATTCTGGAAACTTTGCATCTTTCGCTCCAGCTACAACGCTGCCTGCCGGATGCTCGCCTATCGCTAACAATTGATCGATGAATTTCACATCAAGCGCGGCGATGACCTTCGGCTTCTCAGTCAGCGTATATTCGCCCTTCATATGCGAGATGGTAACCGGGAAGGCTGCAGTCTGAGCCTGTGTCTCAGATGTAGGTGACGGCTCGGCTGAAGCAGATGGCAGTGCGGCAGTGCCCGCATTTGCTCCCCCTCCAGTACCGCAAGCCGTTAGCACAAGTACCAGCGCCATCATCCATATCATTAATAGTCCTGCTTTTTGGGCAGCATCTACCTTTCTACCGGTTGCTTGCCTCTTCTTTGTTCTTTTCATGCTGACTCCCCCTTATGTATGATAATGATTTTCATTATCAGATCAATAAAGCGAGTATAATCTATCTTCATACTCTATTTCCATGTACTTTTGCGACATTACAGCCGGATTAATGCGACATTGCACACCATAGGAACGACTCAGGAGAATCGTGACTGACTACAAAAATTCCACACAAGCACCCAATTCCCTAATTTCAACAAAATTTCTTTGCTCCAGCTCTGCAAATATGTCAACACAATCGATGGTAACATTGCTCAATTCAAGCTTTTCCTTCTCCAGAAACTGATCATCGAGCAATCTGGCTACTTCAGAAATGGTTCTCCCATTGCAGTCCCTGCTTCTTCCCAAATGAAAAAAGGTATCTTTGTATTACACAAAGATACCTTTTTTCATTAAAAGCTTACGGCTCAATCCCCCACACAAGCTGACCATTCATATACCCGGTGACCTGTTCATTGTTGATGAACTGACTGCTGGATGCCTTGAACGAATAATCATTAGCCTGGTTGTAATTGGACCAGTCGTTTTTGGAGAAACGGGTTTGAATTTCTGCGCTCTGACCTGGATTAAGTGTTCCAGCCGAACTCGTGAAACCAATTTCCAAAACATAATCGGCACTGGCAACAGGAGTCGCCAGCTTAACGAAATTTCCGGTTACATTCGCATTTCCGATGCTGGCCCAGTCGATCCAGAAACTCTGATCTTTCTCGCCATCAATCGTATAGTAATACCGGACCTTCACATCACTTAGTTGAATCGCTGAATCACCGGTATTGACAACTTTGATTTTGGGTGAAATCCCGTTGGTGGAGGCACTTGTGTTGCCATTAAAAGCTTGGACCGTCAAATCTCCAGTGGGTACTGGAACACTGCTATCCGCTACGTTCACTGTAAGAACAGCATTATTTCCTCCATTAAAATGAAAGGTTATGGTATTCTGTCCCAGCGGAAGCGTGGAAAGATAGGATTTTTTCAGAACAACAGCAGCGCTTGATGCCGTATAATCCTGACTCGCTAAAAGTGTGGAATTTCCATTTGTGATACTTGCAAGCTGGTGTCCATTTAAGGTAAGGACTACGGAAATATCCTGGGTTAGATTCGCCGCTTTATCAAATGCAGCGCTCACGGGCGCAATGGATGCGCTTGGCGTGGAATCGACAATTTTCACTTTTAACACGGGATCTTGTCCTTTATTAAAATCAAAGATGATCGAATGCTCGCCAACCGGCAGTGTCGCCAGAAATGCTTTTTTGAGCAGCAGCGTATTTCCACTCAAGGTATAATTCTGAGTCTCTATTAATGTATTTGCGCCTGCCCGGAGAGCGGTTAACGTATTGCCGTTTGAATTCACGGTGATGGCTTTGTCATTCTCATTGGAGGCATTTTTATCAAATTCGACGTTCGCAGGTGTGATAGACGCACTTGGAATTGGATTGTTAACCTTCAAATCAGGCAGCTCATCGAGCGTGATTACATAATTGCTTTGGTACAGCGTTGTTAAGGTGGCCGGATAATTAAAGGCGGAACTCATGAGATGCTCACCATACCACGGTAAGAAATAGAGCCAGCCCGATTTTTCCTCTGTCAGATTCTGAACGCTTGGAACGGTGTCGTTCTCCGTCATGGCTACCATTTTCTTACCGCCGGTTAAATCAACAAGCTGATAGAAAATCGAGGTAATCGCGTCCTCATTGGGAACACCAGACAAACCGTCATAGCGGTTATAGATCGTGTTGTATTTATCATAGCCTACAATATCCACCTGATCATCGCCGGGATACCATGCGGGAGAAGTGCTGTAGACATAGCTGTTGTAGGTCCAGATCAAATTGTGCAGACCGTACGTTTCTGTAAGTTCAGTATAGAGCAGATCCCACAACTGCTTGTATACCTCCGAGCCTGCCGAAGCCCACCAGAACCATGCACCTTCTCCATTCAATCCGCCGTTGCCCTCCGCCTCATGGAAGGGTCTGAAGATAACCGGCACATTGTTATTTTGCAGAATCTGCAGTTGCTCCGCCAAATCCCCAATGGCCAGTTGTACATATTGGTATTCTTTCGTACCTGGAACTACCGCATTGGCTGTATTAAAATTGGTTTCTGTCGGCTTGTAGGTGGCTTTCTTCCAATCTACAAATTCCCCGAGCTGATAGGCGGTGAAATCTCGGGGCACAGTGATATGCCAGCTGTTTGTCGCGATCCCGCCCCGGTTATTCACCCAATCGATCATCCGGGCGGTCGTACCATCCTCCCAGCCGTAAAGCGGATTGTAATTCATCAGATCAAATCCGCGGATCGCCGGATACTTTCCCGTTAAATTGTGAATCCAATCAAACTCCAGCTCGGAATTGCCGTCATTTCCGCCTCCGTAAATCTCCTGCTGGCCGGAGATCATATGATTGCCGTAAACCTCCGTTAAATAATTCATCAGAAGCTGAGTTTCCGGAGTCGCTTGAGTATCGCTGAGGACAGGTTGCACATCCAGGGGATCAAGATCGGCATAATCCACAGTGAAGGTATCAAAATAAGCGAAACCCCAGCCAGCCTTCAGTTGAATAGTGTTGCTGCCTTGATTCAGCTTGTGATAGCCAAAATCGAAATTCGACCATGTGGTCGTATAGGGCAGCATATACGACCCTTTCGTAACGCCGTTAACGGCTAAAGATTGAAGCCTGCCGTCAGCACTGAGCTCCTGCATATAACGTGTGGAGATCGTATACATGCCGGTTTCTGGGACAGTCACTGTGAAGGAAATTGTACCGGAATTCTGCATCCAGACAAATCCGCTTCCAGAGTATCCGGGTTTGGGCTGTCCGTAAATTTGGGTCGTCACTTGAAGATCGGAGGTGAGCTGAGCGTTTTCGCTTTCAATTGTGAAAAGTGCGTTGTCTGCATGAACGGGCGGCGCTGTCATCAATCCAAGTAGCAGAGTAAATGCCAGCATCATTGTGATTGCCTTCTTGAGCAAATTTTTCATTTCCACCTTTCCTCCCTATGTTAAATATGGTAAATAAAAGTTCAATATACCATCTCTTGGATGCGCTTTCATAGATAAGATAGCATATATTCCATATTTTGTAAATCTACCTAATCGAGAAAATTTCCACATGCAAAAAAAACTCCCACCAATATTTATTAGGAGGAGTTAAATAACATTGATTCACGCGAACATCCCATCAATGACAAGTCAAATATCCCATACGGAGGGAAATTCGCTTGCTTATTTATTTATTTATTTGTTTGTTTGTTTACTTAAATGCCTTAACTTCAAGCGTACCAAGGCTTCTTACAACTTAAAGTTTCGGAGCGGCTTTCCGTACCGTACCAAAACATGCCATAAGAGTTTTAATTCTTGAAGTACTTCTTTTTCGGTTCCTCGGTCCCGCCATGCTGCAGGATCATGCTTTAAGTGCATAGCAGCAGATCCAATCATGCTCGTATCGATATAACCGTGATGAGCAATACGCTTAGCCAAGGAGGGCATCGTAGGCCCTCTAAAATCCGAAGGCACTTCGTCTACCCACATCGCGAATCCCATGTGCCAATAGAGTTGGATGGCATACTGTAAACATATTTGCTCCAGGACTTGCCCTGTTGGAGTACCCTTGAATGAAGGATCGGCTACTAAGATTTCCACATCTTCCTTTAGACGGATGTTTCCATGAACTTGCGCTTCAATATAGTGGTTAAGATTACGTTTAGCTTCACATTTTGAAGAGTCTGAAAACGGCATTGTGAGGTTGTCCCGAAGATGGTCAACTAATTTTTGTGATCGAAGATCTTTTTCCCCTAGAGCGGAATCTCTTAAGAAAATCTCCTCTAGTAATGCCGCCATCATATCATCAAATTCTGCATATGTCCCTTTCTGTACAGGGTTTTGATGCGAATCCATATAGGTGTATGTACTGCGATAAGAAACCTCAGGGGACAGGAGGAAATAGCAGGAGCCAAAGCGCGGAGCTGGCCCATCCGAATGAAGCATCAAATCAAGAGCGCCATATTTAGGGCGTTCGCTATTCGAAGCACCCTCTTGTTGGTATGCCCCTCCAAATAGTCTTTCCTCCCACAAATCACGTGGACCGCCAGAATAGGCTGATACACTACCACTGGATAACAAGGTCTCAAATTGGCTCTTGTACACGCCTTGCTCCAATAGCGCCTCTGCAACACTTTTCTTTACCGGATCTAGTCGATCTGGATGGAAATGTAGAGCAATCTTCGCCTGTGACTTTATTTTGACCACAGCATCTTCAAACTCTTCCCGATCCACATTAGACATTTGAAGAATTTCATGGATAGTCTGAACTGCTTCACTTTTTCGAGTTCGCGCGTAATTCGTAACATATTCTAAAGCCGATAATTGTGACTCCGATAGTTCCTCAGTGAACTGAGACTCTCTTATTTTATTGGCATTTGCATCGCCTTTCCACTCCATTGCTTATTCACTCCTTTCTAGACCCAGTCCATAAGAAAAGAGACTTGAGTTCTCCTCTCACTGTATCAAACGCTTCTTCACTTGAAACTTCATATCCTTACAATCGCGGAATCCGATAACTTTACGTGGATCTGGAATGATATAAATTCAAAATAGTAATCAACTCGATTTGCTCGTAAGGTGCTGTCAAATAGGGACTCAAAACAAATACCATTCAGTTAACCGTCAGTGTCACAACCACTCAACCATTATTAGAGCGTCTCAGCCAATTTCTGAATCTTTGAGTGGGAAATTAAATATACATTGCCTATAATGTCGATTTTGCTGCCCTTCACACGTACAGCACCATCTTTGTCTGCCGCCACATAAATATCCATTTTATTCGATAAAGGGAAACGCTCCTCAATCATCGCGGTGTTATCATGATCAAAATGAGCTTCAAAAGAAAAGTGATTAAGAGCCATACCTTCACAAACAGTGCATTCATCCACATATTCATCAGACATGTTCATCCCACCAGCACTTGTTCCCATTACAACAGCATTGCTTTTTTTAATCAAATCCGATAATTCATATTCCGTCAAAAGGTGCTTTTGGTTCCGAGCGGTTCCACCACATAAAAAAACGACAGAGGCGTTTTGAATTAATCGCTGGGCATCTTCCTTCTGCGTGCGGTCATCAATGAAATGATATTCATCAAAATAAATGTTAGCCTGATTAAACCATGTCCTTTCAAAAACACTATCAATATTAACTTGTTCATCACTAAAATCAGACGATTCAGCGCTAATCATAACCAGCGATTTTCTGTCTGTTATATCCTCATGCAACACATTGACTAACTTCTCAGAAAAACCCTTATCATAAAACCAATCCAAGTAATAGTGAGTTTTCATCCGTAATTACCTCCATATGTAATATTTAAATTATCCATTATGTTTATCAAAATCCATAGTGCCAAGCAAGAGAAATTATCTTCATTCCTTTTATACCATGGATATCGTACCATATAATGGAATTCAATAAATCTTACAAATTGATTAAAACAAAAAAATGCCAGCATCATTAGTACCTTCGGTGAATAGCAAAAAGACTTACTCGAGGTATCGATCCCTTCAAGTAAGTCTTTATTTCTAAAGTTATAAAGATACTAGTCCCTTAAACGAAAACATACTCCCCATCACCAATCCGAATCGTCTTCCCTTTCAGCTCTAACGAATCCGTTTCAAAAACCACCTGCTTGAATTGGTTCTCGTCTCCTTGCACGAAAGCAAATGATCTATCGCCAATCTTAAGGCTGAAGGTATCATCCTCTGACTTCGTAACAGGCAGTCCGAATATGGTTCCCCAATGGTTGGCTGCAGCTTCAGGATCGGAGACATGAAATACAGCACGGACGATTTCGACTTCTCCCGCAGGATGAGGCTTAATGACTCCAGATGATGTTAATCTTTCCACTCGCTCTGTATCCGTTCCGCTCCATTGAATGATGAACGGATAGACCAGTCCCCCAAAGTCACCAGCAATGGTCATCATCCGCCACTCTATTAATCTGCCCTCGTTATCTAGTCGCTTACCATCGATAATTGGAGATAATGATAAGCCTGCTGCTTTCAGGGAAGCCGCTACTTCTTCAATATCATCCGTCCGGATGACTACTCTACTTAGAACTTCATGTTCTGGTAAAAGTTCAACTGCATCTTTCACCACTAGATTATGTTCAGTTGCCTTTGCCAGCTCAAGATTCTCAATGCCCAGAAACTCGAGATAGGTTAGCCCAAAGTAACTTAAGGCATTATAGGTTCCCCAATCTTTATGAGATCCTCCTTTAAAAGCAACCAATCCATGAGCTCCAAAGATCTCAACCGGTTTGGCCAAATCATTGACATAGTGAACTAAATGATCCCATTTCATCGTTGTCATGATTACTTCACTCCCAGCTCAGTAGTACGTTTTACGGCTGCCAGAACACTTCTTTGCAGGCCCGCTGCGAAATCACTGTTGTTTAATTCGTACAAGCCATGCATGCCGACACCGCCAGGTGAATTATTAATATCCAGCAGCTGTCGTGGATGCAGCCCTGTCTGTTGCAGCATTGCTACCGATCCCATCAGATTCTCCAATGCAACCTTCCAGGCTTGCTCACGCGGCAGTCCGGCAAGTACACCTGCATCCACGAGAGATTCAATGAAATAATAGATATAGTTAGGACCCGCCACACCAAATCCAGTGAAAACATCCATTAACGCCTCATCCAGATATTGTACTTTTCCAAAGCCAAGTAAAAAATGCTCCACTTGATCACGAGTAGCATAAGCATTTAACGCTACACCACTATAGCCATATCCTGTATCGGTTAAAGTATTGGGGATAACCCGGATAATGGACCGTTCAGCTCCAAAATACCCAGCTAATTGATCATTTGTCACACCCGCCACAATCGATACGATTGCGGCAGAAGCTGTAGCGAATTGTTGTACGTTTTGACCAAGTGTAGTTAAATCATCCTGTGGGCGAACTGCCACTACAATCACATCTGCTGTAGACAGGTTATGCTCTTGCGAACTCTCCGTATCCACACCGTATTTGGTATTCAAAAACTGCAGACGCGCTTCATTAATATCCGATACACTAATTTGATTTACAGACAAGGTGTTATTCGCTATACATGCGCGGATGATCGCTTCCGCCATCTGTCCGCCACCAATAAAATGAATCTTTTCTTTGGTCACTCCGTTCACTTCCTTAATTAATTGTTGTCCCAAGCTTCAGGTAGAATGAAACCATCATATTTTTCTAATCCAAGAATATATTCTTCAAACTCTTTGGATTCATAAGCAGCTTTCAAATCTTTAGCCCACTGAGAATTTTCATCCTTTTTATTAACCGATACGATAATTCTGTGTTCCATAGGTGTGTTTTCTATTTTCAAAGCATCCGTAATCTTTCTGTCCGAATTGGCAATATAATTACCGTTTACAACGCCATAATCAACATCTTGAAGGGAGACAAGGATTTGAGCGGGGTCCAGTATTTTAATATCAATATTATATTTATCCGGTTCCATACTATTAATATTGAAATCCGCTACGCCCGCCCCTTCTTTAATTTTGACCCAACCCAATTCTTCCAGAATACGTAGTGCACGCTCTTGGTTTACCGGATCGTTCGGAACAGCTACGGTTGTACCGTCTTTAACATCGTCTAGCGTGGTATGATTTACAGAATAAAGACCTTGTGGAGCACCTGGAACATAAGCAATTCCGACCATATCTGCATTGATTTCTTCGTTAATGGCCTCCATATAGGCTGTACTTTGGAATATACTTGCGTCAATGGAGCCTTCTTTCATTGCTGGATTGACCTGCATATTTTGCGAGAAGGTTTTAATGTCAACGGAATACCCTTGTTTCTCTAAAATCGGTAGAATCGATTGGCGGAATTGTTCCTCATAGGTTCCAACACCAAATCCAACGGTAAGCTTTTTCTTATCTCCAGAATCCCCCGCCTCTTTATTGCCACAAGCCGTCAACACTGCAAGAACACCTATCATCATCACTAACATTAACTTTTTCATACTTACTTCCCCTATTCCAATATAGATTTTTTAAATTGTGCCAACGCCTCATCCGTCACATTGAGTGGGATTGCGCAGTTTGGAGATAGAATAAACGGCTGGTCTTTCATTAACTTTAATGCATCTTCAGCCTGCTGCTTGATTTGGGCAATATCGTTTACCGCAAACAACCCATGATCGACTCCCCCCACTTTAGTAGCTTTGAGATTTGCCTCTAACCCTGGATTCCCCTCGGCTATCGTATCCCAACTGATCCCATCAATCCGATAATCGTTGAACTTCTCAGGCTGGGCGTAAGCTCCACAAGTATGAAGAATGTTTTTTCCATAGCTTGCTGCTTCTAACACAATAGAATCATAAGGTCTGGACAGCTCATCAAACATTGCTTCATCAAATAATCCTGGGTGAGCTGTGCCCGTCACTGCGTAGAACAAACCGTCAGAGCCCGCTTGCTGTAACTCTTGTACATAATCGGCTAAAGTTAAGGAAATCGCATGTAGCGCATGGTGTGCTGCCGCTCGATGTTCTTTAAACAAGGATTCCAAAGTTACCGGGTGCTCAATACCAAACACCGTTTTAGTAACGTAAGCAGAACGTCCTACAATAAATAGCAGCACTGTTAATGGTGAAAATACCGTCTGGATTAGTGGGGTATCTGGTAACCCTTGGCGAATTTTTCTAACCGCATCTAAATGCTCTGCCAAAGGGGCTGACTGGACTGCCTTTTTAACATCGATATCCCACAGACTAGCCGCTGTTGGAATAGCCGTCGTTTGCTGTCTCGGAAATACGGTCTGATAATCCGTAAAATCGTATTGATTCCCCCAAGCTTCCGCCAGATAAGTCGCTCTTGGATTAATCTTGACCCAATCCCAATCATATTTTTTCGTAAAAGAAATCGTAGTTTCTGCTAAATCATCCGCAGTTTGTTCTTTGTCGATAAAATGGCGCCAACCACTTCCGATTGGACGATCCGCCCGTTCTCCTGATAATAATGCGTTAAAACGATCTTGCTTACTCCATTCACTCATCTGTCGAGTCCCTCCCAGAATATGTAGTAACTAGTAACGGCGAATTTTTCTTGCTAGCGTGTTGCCTAAAGATTGAATCCCTTGCACTAAAATAATGAGGATAATCACGGTGGCTACTACGACAACAGTGTCAAAGCGTTGGTATCCATATACGATCGCCAAGTCTCCCACGCCGCCTCCCCCTACCGTTCCAGCCATTGCAGTTGCACCTATCAGACCAATCGTCGCTGTTGTAAGAGACAGGATTAAGGATCCAACCGCCTCTGGCAATAAAAAGTACCAAATGACTTGAAAAGGAGTGGCTCCCATCGCCTCAGCGGCTTCAAGGATTCCCGGATTCACTTCAAGCAGTGAGTTCTCTACCAACCGCCCTATATAAGGTGCGATATAGATAATCAAGGGTACGATCGCTGCGCTTGTCCCAATTGAAGTATGAACAATCAATCGTGTGAAAGGCACAATCGCAACCAGTAAAATAATAAAAGGCAATGAGCGAATGATGTTGATAATCGGATTTAGTACGGCGTAAAGCGCTTTGTTCTCCAAAACCCCACCCGGACGAGTGATGACAAGCAATATCCCAAATGGGATCCCAATCAGGGAGCCAACAAACAAGGAGAACCCTACCATTTGAATGGTTTCTATAATCGCCTGCAGAAATTGATCACCTGTTACTGTGGTCGAAAACATTAGATTCTACCTCCTCTACACCGACTCCATTTCTTGTTAAGAAAGATAATGCATTGTTAATCTCTGCTGCCTCACCATCGAATTGAATGATCACTGTTCCCAGTGTTGTTTCTTGAATTTCCGTCGTATTCGCAAATAAAATATTGACCTTTATATCGCAGGAGCGAATCATTTCAAACAGGATAGGCTCGGAGGCACTTGCTCCCACAAAATTAAGCTTGTACAGCTGACTTCCGGGTTCTGTTTTGATAGATTTCCGCACGCTAGAGGTCATGCTATTTTGAATAACCGTCTTCACGAAATTTTGCGTGGTCAGATGTTTTGGACTTCCGAATACATCTAGAACGCTTCCTTGCTCAATAATCCGGCCTTCTTCCATGACCGCTACCTTGTTACAAATCTCTTGAATCACGGACATTTCATGTGTAATGATCATCACGGTAATGTTGTATTCAGCATTGATTTTTTTTAATAGCTGTAAGATAGAATGTGTGGTCTGTGGATCTAAGGCAGAGGTCGCTTCGTCACATAAAAGGATAGACGGATTCGAGGCAAGCGCTCTGGCAATCCCGACACGTTGCTTCTGACCACCTGATAACTCACTCGGGTAACTCCCCGCTTTGTCACTTAATCCAACAAACTCTAGCAGCTCCATTACCCGTTGGCGGATTTCATTTTTATTCTTTTTTAGGAGAACTAGAGGGATCGCCACATTATCAAAAACTTTTTTAGATTCTAATAGATTAAAATGTTGAAAAATCATTCCGATATTTTTCTTAGCGGTACGCAACTCTTTATCGTTGTATGTTCCCAAATCACGTCCAGCGACCATAACTTGTCCTTTGGTGGGTCTTTCCAAATAATTGACTAAACGAATTAATGTACTTTTCCCAGCACCGCTATAGCCGATAACCCCAAATATATCGCCTTTTTCGACCTTTAAATCAATCCCTTTAAGAGCATCAATAGTGGTCCCTTTCCGAGTGAACGATTTGTAAACATTCTTTAATTCAATCATTTCCATTCCCCTCAATCATATATAGGATTAAGCTTCCTCTTGCTGCTTCACCAGCGCTTGTTCTGCCAATAAAGCGAAATACTTAGCAGCTGGTAATATCGCAGCTTCATCAACATCGAAACGAGGGTGATGTAAGGGATAGGCTGGACCTGATCCTATATTCACAAAAGCACCCGGTATCTGTTGTAAATAAAAAGAGAAATCTTCTCCACCCATCTGTGGAGGAATATCATGTACTTCATAGCCGAAATCTGAGGCGATCTTTTTGGTAAAGTCCGCCCATTCCCCATGATTTATCGTTGCGGGTGGACCTGGATACCAATGTAACTGTGCCTCTGCCCCAGCTCCCGCAGCAATCCCTTCGATAAGACGAGTCATTTGTATCGGAATATTGCGGCGAATCTCTTCATTGTAAGTTCTTACTGTACCTTCTAATTCGACTTTTTCCGGCAATACATTCCATGTGAAGCCTCCATTAATTCGGGTAACACTTAACACTACTGGTTCCGTGGTGCTGTTTTGACGACTTACGATGGTTTGTAGAGCGGTAATGATTTGAGCCGCAGTTACAATCGTATCCACACCTTTTTCAGGATAAGCAGCATGAGCGCCGACACCTTTTATTGTAATTTCAAACCGGTCAACACCGGCTGTTAAAGCTCCTGTTCTTGTTCCAAAAGCTCCTGTAGGCAAGTCAGGTGAATTATGGAGACCAAATATAGCCGCCACATCCTGGAGTCCTCCCGAGGCTAAGACACTTTCCGCCCCATGCCCTGTTTCTTCCGCGGGTTGAAACAATACTCTAACCTTTCCAGGTAATTCACTTTCACGAGCCTTTAATAATAATGCAGCACCTAAAATAGTAGCCGTGTGAAAATCGTGACCACAGGCATGCATCTTTCCTGGGATCTCTGAGGCAAAGGACAATTCAGTTTGTTCCTCTATGGGAAGTGCATCAATATCACAACGAATGGCCACTATGGGTCCGTGACCCTGCCCGATCTCTGCGATGAGTCCTGTTTGTAAAGGCAAGTCAAGGATGTGAATATTGGCTTGGGTCAGCCATTCCCGTAATTTTGTTGTGGTTTTAAACTCTTCATACGCTAATTCAGGCTCACGATGCAGGTTTCTGCGAACCTCTATTAATTGATTAGCTAAAGCTTGCTCAACCTCATTTAGTGGTTTCATAGCTGATGTACTCCCCTTTCGTTATGCTTCCAGCTTTTCTTCAATCCCTTTGATGCGATCAAGCGCAGTCGATAGACTGCTTAAAATATGATCTTGCATGGCTTTTTCAGCACCATCTTCATTTTTAGCAGCGATCATTTGTAAAATAAGATCATGTTCTTCATCCGCTTGTGTGTTCCAATCCCCATGCATAGAGACGAATCGACAATAACGAAGCGAATGATCTCTTAATTGATTCAGAACCTTCTCGAAGGTTTTAAGTTCACTGATTTCTGATAAATAATCATGGAACTCAAATCCATAAGTAACAAAATTCTGATTATCACCAAGCTGGAACGAGTGTTTCATTTTTGTAATCATCGTCGTTAAGTTAACAATATCTTTCTCTGTGGCATGCTTAGCTGCACTTCTTGCAATATAGCCTTCAAGCATGCTGCGAATAAGAAATATTTCTTCAACCTCTTTACGGGTTACTGAAGCTACCCGCAGTCTTCCATTTGGCTGTCGAACCAGAAAATCCTCGTTCTCCAGTCTCTGTATCGCCTCTCTTAGAGGTGTGCGGCTGACTCCGAGCAAGGCCGCCAAATTTTCTTCATTTACAGGTTGATTCGGTTCAAACTCGCTATCAATAATTTTTTGTTTTAATTCATAGTAGGTATTATCCTTTGATAACCTTCGTGATCGTATCGCCATTTCTATACTGCTCCTCATCGATAATCTATGGGGTCCGAACCCCAATAATATATTTGTATAATTGTATACAATTATTAGTTAAGGATTGATTAGTTAGTTACATTCCCTTCCATACCGTTCAAGCTTTTTTATACTATATTCCAATTATTCCACCTAGTCAAGTAGGAATTAAAAATCAATCTAATCCCCTCTTTTCAACACAAAAAAACCCTACAACCAACAAGGGTCGTAGAGCTATTTTTGAATAAATAAATTTCAGAATTAGAAAGAAATAATTCCCGAGGTATGGAGCAGCACTAGGAACACTAGGATCGGCGCCACATAACGGAGCATAAACAGCCAAACACGGAACCAGCGCGCCTGTAGTCCAGCGGCTTCCGCTGCACCTTTCCAGAAATAACCGGCGAAGATGGTAATCAGCAGACCTCCAAGCGGCAGCATAATGTTAGAGGTGATAAAATCCAGCCCATCAAATAGAGATTTGCCACCAATCGTTAGCTCCGGGAACATTCCCAGTGACATCGCTAAAGGAATACTAAGAAGGAAACAGATCAGCGTCAAAATCCAAACCGAACGTTTCCGGCTCCAATTCCAGCGCTCCATTGTGAAGGATACAGGCACTTCAAGCAGCGATACAGCTGAGGTTAGAGCAGCAATCGCCAGCAAGATAAAGAACAAACCGCCGAAGAGCGCACCAAAAGGCATAGCCGAGAAAGCGGCTGGCAAAGCGATAAAAATCAGCGAAGGCCCCTGATCAGGAGCAATACCAAATGAGAACGTCGTCGGAAAAATAATCAAGCCTGCGATAAAAGCATATAACAAATCTCCTGCACCGATTGCGATGGCAGCGGTACCCAGCGATTGTTTTTTATCAACATAAGATCCGTAAGTCAGGAGAATCCCCATCCCGAGCGATAATGAAAAGAAGGCATGTCCCAATGCAACTAGCGCAGATTCCGCTGTCAACACTGAAAAGTCCGGTTTTAGGAAAAAGGATACCCCTGCGGATGCACCCGGTAAGGTTACCGCGCGAATCATTAACACTACAAGGAGTACGACCATACCAGGAATTAATACTTTGTTAAATTTCTCAATCCCGCCTGATACACCAAGGATGACTACACCCGCCGTAATCAGAATGGCTATCCCCTGCCAAACGATTGGCATATATCCAGAGACAAACGAATTGAATTCGCCTGCATAATCAGTAGTGCTGAATAGTTGTCCATTAAAAGCAATCATCGAATAGTTCAGCGTCCAGCCAGCAACAATAATATAAAAGGAGAGAATTAGAAACGGCGCAAGCACCTGCAACATTCCAGCTGCAAACCAACTCTTCCCGCCTCCAGCCCGCATAAAAGAGGTCGCCGCACTACCACGCCCACTGCGTCCGATAGCCAGTTCTGCCAACAG
Source organism: Paenibacillus sp. FSL H3-0329 (assembly GCF_037963285.1). Taxonomy (NCBI): domain Bacteria; kingdom Bacillati; phylum Bacillota; class Bacilli; order Caryophanales; family Paenibacillaceae; genus Paenibacillus; species Paenibacillus sp. FSL H3-0329. The sequence goes on from NZ_CP150150.1 coordinate 4,234,494, forward strand.
CACCGGTAACCCTATCAGCACCAAACAGACGATGAAAAGAAGGAAAAAAGCTGCCCCCCCATTTTCCCCTGTAATATAAGGAAACTTCCACATATTCCCTAGCCCAACCGAGCTGCCAATGGCGGCAAAAATAAAGCCCGCGGAAGAGAAGCGTTCCTCCTTCTCCGAGAGAAGATTTTTGTTACCCTTAATTTGATTCATTATAACGCCCCGTTTTCTTTTTTAGACCTCATTATAGCTTAAGTAACAAAGCACGTCATATGGAAATTTTCTGACTATTCTTATAACTACTCAAATTTTCTGTTTGTAAACGCTTATATTGTTTATTCAGTCACTGAATCTTACGAAGAATTATACTACTAACTCCCCTTTCTCATTATATCCACTAATGTCGTGCCTCATTGCTTCAATGAAACGAATTGTCTATATCCTGACGATATCTTTTAACAAAAAAGGCTCCCACTAAGGGAGCCTTTTCTAAACATTATTTGCGGACAGAGAGAATGAACCTCTCAAGCTTAGCTGTATCGGTTATGCTCCGATTACATTCCTGATTATCCAAACATACGTATTGACCCACAGCAGAAATATTATCCGGCGAAACGTTCACATTCTTGGTCTTAACATAAAAGAATGCAAGCTCTTGATGCCGATTGCAGAACATGCAGTACCCTTTTTTGTGCGTTGGTGTAATTCTACCCTCTATACCAATGAACTGTCCTTCGTACGGATAGATAATGAATAATTTATTACTGGCAATATCTATCCAACTCAAATACGTTATGTTGCGATAGTCGATGAGTTGTAGATCAGGTACTTTCAGTTTCTTATTCTTAGGGAATAGCTTCTGAATCTGCTTCAGCGTAATCGTCGGATATGACTCTAGGTATGGTTCTAATTCACTAAGATATCTCTGGAAATCTTCTGCAGTTTCGAAGGTCGATATTTGTTCCAGCATCTGCTTGTGATTCTCCGTAAGAGAAGGAAATGCCTCAATAATGTTCGTAGCAGCACTATATCTTACAGTCTCCAAGACTCTGCGATCCGCAACGGTTCGCAGGGTATGCAGAACAAATTTCGTTTGTTTCTTAATTAAGTTATATTGATGGTTTCTAATAAATGGTGTACACATCGCTTTTCAGCCCCTTATTTATATTAAAAGTTCATAAGGTGCAAAGCCCATTTATAGAAACGATAAAATTAAGTTGGGCGATATATCCATCCATCGCACCTCACGCAAAGTATCGCCCTATATTAGGCTTTGCGTGAGGAACTTCTAGCTAATGGGCATTTCAACATTAGCACTGTACCACCTCCGAGCATATTTCATGCCAAAAGTATAGCACCGTATTTTAGAAGGCGCAATTCATCTCGGGTGTCTATTTTTCATGCCATACCTACAAAAAAAGGGAGCTACATGGACTAGTCCAGTAACTCCCTCTTTTTTGACTATTCTTTTACAGCGCCGACTACGATCCCTGTCACAAAATAACGTTGCAGGAATGGATAAACCAACAATATCGGTAGCGCACTTATGAAAATCTGTGAAGCCCGTATGGTCCGTTGAGACAAGTTAGCTACGGCTGACGGATCAAGCTTGGACATATCTGCCTGAACGATAATGGTCTGCATAAACGTCGCCAGCGGCAGCTTATCCGAATCTCTGATATAGATTATACCGTCAAAATAAGAGTTCCAATGACCCACCATCATGAATAGAGAAACCGTTGCAATGACTGGTAAGGAGACTGGTAAATATATTTTCAAAAAGGTCTTAAAATGTCCTGCCCCATCAATAAAGGCCGCTTCCTCAAGGTCCTTAGGTACACCACGGAAGAAGTTCAGCAGCAAAATGATGTTAAATACGGCTACCAATCCAGGTAGGATAAGTGCCATCAAAGAATTCATCAGCCCGAGCTTTAGAATCAGGATATATCCCGGAATCAGACCCCCACTGAACAGCATGGTTACGACAAAATACCAAAGGTAGATATTACGCGCCCGGAAAACTCTAGTTTCCTTAGAAAGAGCATAGGCTGCAACCGTATTTACTACCAGTGCAAGTGCTGTTCCTAGGATTGTCCGCTCTACCGACACCCACAGGGATGTAAGAAAATTAGTGTTGTTAAAAGTTTTTGCATAGGCCTCCAAAGTGAAGCCAATTGGCCAAAAGGTGACCAAACCAGCATTGGCTGGGGCGGACGCACTAAGAGATACCATGAGTAAGTGATACAATGGCAGCAAGCAGAGCACCGAAAGGATAGTTAGGAGCACATTGTTGAATATGCTAAATATTCGATATGGAAGGGTTTTATGGTACATTTGTTGTCATCCTTTCTAGAAAATTCTGTACCCTGCAAATCTATAGGCAAGTCGGTATGAAATAACGATTAGAATTAAACTAATTGCCGATTTAAAAAGATTAACTGCGGTCGCAAAGCTGAATTGTCCGCTGAGAAGACCTTCTCTGTACACAAAGGTATCAATGATATCCCCTTGTTGATAGATCAAAGGACTATATAGATTAAATACCTGGTCAAAGTTGGCGTTCAATACATTGCCCAGTGCCAAGGTCGCAATTACAATAGCAATTGGAATAAGTGCTGGTATGGTAATATACATCGTTTGCTTCCAGCGACCTGCCCCATCCACTTCAGCAGCTTCATAAAGTGATGGATTAATGCCGGATAGCGCAGCTAGGAAAATGATCGTGTTGAAACCAAATTCTTTCCAAACATCACTGGCTATGATGGTAAATCGGAACCAATTGCCGTCCCCTAGAAAAAAGATCGGTTTTATGCCGAAAACGGACGAAATAAACTGATTGACGATCCCTGTTTGTGCTAGGATATCGATCAGAATTCCTGAAAGGGTAACCCAAGACAAGAAATGCGGTAGATAGACGAGTGTTTGAATAGATCTTTTAAGACCCATATTCCTTACCTCATTGAGCAACAAAGCGAATATAAAAGGAATAATCAGGTTCAAAACAATTTTGGAGCAAGCAAAAAACAGTGTATTCCAGGTGATTTGCAGGAAATAATCGTTCTCCCACATGTACCTAAAATGCTTAAGTCCGACCCATTCGGAATCAAAAAATCCTAATGCAGGCTTATAATCCTGAAATGCCATGAGTATTCCTGACATGGGGATATAAGAAAAAATAAAAACCATAATTGCCGCTGGTAATACCATGAAGTGGAGCACCCATGGTTGTTTATAGCCTTTTTTTCTTTTTCTTTTTATACTTGGTTTATTTTCCAGGCCTACCTGCTGTATTGAATTAGCCTCCATAGCTCTCTCCTGTTCCCAAAAAAAATATTTTGTGTGTGATGGGGATCTCTGCTATAAATAGTATCAGGCGTTTCTCAGGTTTGACTATATAACATTGTTAGGCTTGATATGGTTTTATTAGGACATCATCTGGAGGGTACATTTATGAATATTTGGAAGCGCTTTACATCCCTGAGAGAATTAACACAATCCCGGTTTAGTTTGTTTGCCAAAATAAACTGCCTGATCATACTCTTGTTCATCCCCATCATTATCATGTATACCTTTTCAAATAACGTCACATACGATGTTGTAAGCAAAGAGCTGCAGGTGTCCAATACGAAGCAGCTCACTTTTCTGTCCAGTCAAATTGATTCGCGTATTAATCAGATGATGGACTTCGCCCTTATCCTTTCTAGAGATCCCAATGTCAGAGCCTTCAACGGATTAAACATTTGGGCGGATCGATATGATCAGATGCAGACCCGGTATGTCATTCAGGAAAAGATGGTGCTTCAATCCGGGGTTGCAGATATTTGGCCTGCCAGATATGCCGTACATTCACAGCAAAATAAAGATGTCATCTCCAACTACAACCGGACATTTGGGTATGATGAGGATTACTTAAAAAGAAATATGAGTGGAAAATGGACGTATGGCGATCATAGCTTGGAATCTAAAGACGAGCTAAAATCCTTTTACTGGTTCTATACGGATTCCTTAGCTCAGCCGGGGATGTTGACGGGAAGCAACTTGGTGATTGAAGCCAGCTTCAGTTATGAGAATATTCAGAACATGCTGGATACGTACAAGGAAGGTGGACAAGGTGATCCTTTTTTCTATCATAAAGGGAACTCGCCAATTCTGAATCGCAGTGCGGACAAGCAGTTATCTGAAGAACTCATTCTTTACCTGGATAAACACTCACCTGAGAACACTACCCAGGATGTAGTCAAACTCAATGGCAAGAACTACCTGGTCAGCTCTGTGAAGTCCTCCTATTTGGATTGGAATTTAATAGATGTTGTCCCTCTATATCAAATCCTAAAACCCATTTCGCTCAGTCAGGATTTGTTCTATATCTCGATGATTTTGCTGTTTGTTATGGGAATTTCCGCTTCCATATTACTATACAGAAATGTTCAATATCCTATCAAAAAGCTAATTAAAGGCTTACGGCGCGTGCAGCGTGGAGATTATTCTGTACGTCTTCATAACGAGGGCCGGAACGAGTTTTCGTTTCTATTCCATCGCTTTAATGATATGTCCCATCAAATTCAAGACCTGATAGAGAATGTGTTCAATGAGAAAATCCGTGCCCGCGAAGCTACACTTAAGCAACTGCAGGCGCAAATCAATCCACATTTTCTCTATAACTGCCTTGGTTATATTATCAATATGGCCCAAATGAAGGATGAGGACGCTGTCGTCTCAATGGCTTATAATTTAAGTGCTTACTATCGTTATACTACCCGAATGGAACGGGAAACCGCGTCACTGGATGAAGAAATCAAGCTGCTCGTCAACTATTTGGATATTCAAAAGCTGCGCAATGCCAGAATTGATTATCATATCGAAATCCCTGAGAACATGTTAAGCCAGTCTGTGCCACGTCTAATGCTTCAGCCTATTGTGGAGAACTCAGTCATTCACGGAGTGGCCAAATCGTATTCATCGGGTGAGATTAGCATTAGTGGTGAGATTTCGAACGGCTTCTGCAAGATTTATATTGATGACGACGGGCCTGGCTTGAATCCGGAGCAGTTAGAAGCTTTGAATCGTAAAATGCAGGAGCCATTGCAGGAAGAAATGGGCTGTGGGCTCTGGAATACGAATCAGCGGATCATGCACCTGTTCGGTAATCAATCCTGTCTAACCTTTAAACCATCCCCTCTTGGAGGTTTCCGAACAGAGATTATCTGGGAAATCCCTACTGAGGATGAATATTCTAAATTTAAGAATCATCAAGGAGAATAACAACATGCAAATGATTATAGTAGACGATGAAGCGCACTGGGTAGATAATCTTGCCATGACTAAACCCTGGCATACGCTAGGAATTGAACAGGTGCATAAAGCGTATTCGGCACGTGAGGCGCTACAAATTATCGATACCAACCCGATTGATATTGTGATCTCGGATATCCAAATGCCCGAAATGACGGGAATTGAATTAATAGAGCGGATAAGAAAACGTGATAAAAAGATTAAATGCATTATTTTATCAGGCCATTCGGAGTTCGATTACGCCAAAAAAGCACTCCAGCATAATGCTGTCGATTATTTGCTTAAGCCACCTACCGATGATGAAATCATCGGTGCAGTCAAAACTGCCATCGAGCAATTGAACACAGAATGGGAACTTATCAGTTCGCTTAAACGAACCCAGTTTACCCTACGGGAAAATCTGCCGCTTTTACGTGGTCAACTGCTGCTTGATGCCTTGCAAGGTCATCAATTTCAAGCTGGCGAATGGGAACGGAAGCTCGTAAATTATGATTTGCCCTTCCATTCTGGCGATTGCGCTTTGATGCTTGTACGCATGGAAGAAGAATTTAGCCATTATAACAATAATGATCAAACCTTAATTGAATATGCCATCATCAATATGGCTGAAGAGATTATGGGTGAATTCATGCAGGTCTGGGGCGTTAAAGAAGAACATGGATATCTTGTGTTTCTGCTTCAGCTTAAAGAGAAAGGATCCGACATCGGCAAAGAAACCATCCTAGAAAAGCTTTCTTTACAGCTTCAGTATAAGGTTAAGCAATTTCTGAAAGGTTCCCTGTCCATAGTAATCACCGAGTGGTTCCAGTTTCCCGAGAAGGTGTCGAGCCGTTTCCGTCAGGCTACAGCTTATTTCCGGCAGATCGTGGGAGACGAGCGCGAATTCGTAATGCGGGTCAGCGAATTTGAACCTTCCACCACCCAAGGACCTTTGGATGCCCTTTACACCCCGCCGACACTAATTCACCTGCTTGAAAGTGGGCATTGGGATGCTGCGGAAGAGAAACTACTCGCTGTCTGCGCGGAGCTGGATGAGAAATGGTCTGAATCGTGGGAGCATTGCATGGAGGCAGGTTTTTTAATCACTGCATCCTTCACGAATCTCGCACACCGAAATGGACATACTCTAGCTAACTTAGTGGGAGACGATCTCGGTTGGTTGCAAAGCGGTGAAGCGTTCTCGACCATCGGCAAACTTAGAAAATGGTCCCTCAGCATCCTGAGCAAATTGAAAGAAGGAACGTCTAACGAAATTAAGGACATCAGGTCTGAATATGTGAAAAAGATTCAAGATTTCACAGACAAAAACCTGCATTTAGATGTTTCATTACGGGTTCTGGCTGACCATGTAAACCTCCATCCGACTCATTTATCAAAAATTTATAAGATTGAAACGGGTGAAGGAATAAGCGATTATATCTCGCGCCTGCGCATGGATCGGGCCTGCCATAAGCTGAAAACCACTTCTAAAAAAGTCTATGAAATCAGCATGGAGATTGGCTATATGGACCCTGCTTATTTTATAAAAGTGTTCAAACGACAGTTCGGAGTAACACCGCAGGAATATCGAGACAATAATAAATAGCATGATAGAGTCCTATCGAAACTAAAAATCTCATATAGATGCCATCCCCGACTAGTTGTTAAAGTTACACTTGTAAAGATCATACACAGTAGGGGGAATTAAAGAATGATCAAGTTCAAAAAAATGTGGTCGTTGTTAACGGTCACAGCACTTATCACACTCACAGCCTGTGGCAGTGGCGGCGGAAATAATGAAAACGCCAAACAAAACAATACCACATCGTCTGAGACTAGTTTATCTGAAGCAGATGCTGCTTTTGAAAAAGGTAAATACGATCCACCCATCGAGTTCAGTTCGGTATTGATGCCGAAGAAATATGTTCAAGGCGATACAAAAGAAAACAATGTTCACGATCGCTGGATGCTGGAAACACTGGGCATGAAGCATAAAGATACTTGGTATCCAGCCAATGACGATCAATACAGACAAAAGCTTCAGCTTGCCATTGCTTCTGGCGAAAAGCTGCCTGACTTCGTTTCTGTACCAACCAATGCAGTGTTGACCAATCAACTGATTGATTCCGGTCAGTTCATTGCTATCGATGAGTTGTTTGACAAGTATGCTAATAAAATTCTAAAAGATCATGCTGCAGCACACCCAGAACTTTGGTATCCATTCACAAAAGACGGTAAGAAATACAATATGCCGATCCTTGAATATACCGATAATGACGATACCCTTCTCTGGTTACGGGAAGATTGGATGGAAAAGCTGAACCTTCAAGCTCCAAAAACAATCGCCGATCTTGAGATCATTATGGACAAATTCAAGAACGAAAACCCTGACGGTCTAGCACCTAAAGATGTTTTCCCACTTGCGATTTCTTTGAAAAACAATACAAACACCTGGATGGGCCAACTAGACTGGTTATTCGGTGCTTACGGTACGATTGAAGAACAATGGAATAAAGATGCCGACGGCAATCTAGAATACGGTTCCATAAATCCTGGAGCTAAACAAGCCCTTGCTAAGCTTAGTGAGTGGATGGAAAAAGGTTATATTCACACAGACTCCGCACTTTGGGATGAAGGTAAATCTGCTGAAAGCTGGACAAAAGGCGCCGCAGGTATTCTACCAGGGGCAAACTGGGTTCCAGACTGGCCGGCTCCCGATCTTATGAAAAATGTACCTGGAGCGAAGATCAAAGCTTATCCGGTTCCAGCAGGTCCAGACGGACTCATCGGTACCAAATGGCAGAACTCTGGGGTAAACGCTAGTATCATGATTAACAAAGATGCTAAGCACCCTGAAGCAATTTTCTTATACTACAACTACTTGCTTGATAACCTAGCTAATCCTGCAGCTGGTAGTGAATTTGAATACGGCTTTGCTAAAGGCTACGATTGGGACATGATTGATGGAAAGCCTACTAGTGATAAAGAGAAGATTAAAGACTTCTCCAATGAGTTTCCTTTCTTAACTGGACCGGCTCGTATTCCTGATCTGTTCATGAAGACATTGGTTAAACTTGCTGATGGTGAAACACCTGTAACTCCTTATGAAAAACAAATGGCTGAGTTCCGTAAACCGGAAAACTGGGCCGCTGCAAAAGTTGTTATGTCGCAAATAGACATTCGTAGACAGAACTATTTCACTGGTGCTGCGACACCAACGATGGTATCCAAATGGAATCTGCTTCGTCAATCCGAAATGGAAACCTTCAACAAAATCATTTACGGTAAGCTTCCTGTAGATGCCTTTGACTCCTTTGTTTCCAACTGGAAAGCAAATGGTGGGGATCAAATTACCAAAGAAGTTAACGAATGGTTCAAGTCTGTATCCACCAAATAGACTAAAGTAAATAAAAACAAGCCGGCGCGTGATCCTTTCGCTCCGGCTTGTTTTTTTATGAATTCCTCCTTAACTTTCGCCCGCTAGAATCCGTTTCAAATACCCCGTCAACTCTTTTGCCGCTTGTTCATGAGCTAATGCTCCCGGATGACTTCTTGCCCCTATGGTCTCATCTGTCATATTCGGAAGCTGCAACACAGAAACCTGCTTGTCCCCTGTTTTCTTGCTATAAGCATCGACCGCTCGGTAGATCGCCGGCATCATGGGGATACCAAGCATCCCGTATGCCCATACGAGATGTGCATGTTGATTATTTTTTCTAAGCTTCATCAGAAATTTCTCGGCGGCATCGACAAAAGCTTGTATATCATCCTCATGATAGGTCCCGTCTTCATTTAAGCGTTGTTTATGGCTTTCCCCTGTTACCTCATCTTTCCATTCTGGCGAATGAAAAGCGCCCCCATCATTTGTTCCTAGATTAACTACCACAACATCTGGCTGCCAGGATTCAAAAGAATGTGCTTGAAAAGCTCCTAAAGCTTCGTTTTTTGCTCCAGTTAGAAGACCACAAACCTGTTCATAACAATCAGGGATATTACCGTACGGATTATTATCCCAGCTAGTAAGGACGCCCCAGCCACTTTGAGAAATAACTCTATATTCTGCATTTAAAGCATCTGCCGTCATACTAGTATAGTTGTTAATGGCACTAAACCACATTGGAATCCAGTCTTCTTCAGCCTTGGCACCTATACTTCCTTCTCCGGATGTTATACTGTCACCTATGAACTCTATCTTGTGGGGTTTGTCCGCAACGGGCAGAAATTCCCCATCCATCTTCACCGCATGTATCTGCAAAGAGCAGCCAGAGTCTCCACTCATTGCCTGCACATCTTTTACAATACGGACATTTTTCACAACACGATCATTCATGCCTCTAAATACACAAATCCAATACCGGCCTGCTACTAACATTTGTCTGCTTACAGGAACGGAGTTGATCAGGATGCTAATCCAAGGTTCATAAACATCATAATCTGCTTCTACTTCAAGCCATAGCTCAGAACTTTTAACATTTAATTCGACCGCACTGCCTGTCCAAAATAACGTTAGTGGAGAAAGTAAACCTGTTGTTCTGCCGTGAATTTTCAGATGTTCGATATCAGCTAATGTATGTACCTTTAAGTTTGTATTCTGCTTCATAAAATCCCTCCTGAATTACTACTAGAATCCTAATCTATACTTCTACTTCACTACTTCTTCAATACTATCTTATAATCCTTTTCCAAATAGCATATAGCATATAGCATATAGCATATACTCTGCCTCTGGTACAATAGAATTAAATGAGGTCATGAACAAAGGTGGGATTGAAGTTGAAAGTTATACCTAACTGTATTACACTTGGCAGAATTATTTTGGCAATCATGCTGTTATTCTTCGAGCCCCTAAGTTCGCCCTTTCTTGCAATTTATATCCTTTGCGGAGTCACCGATCTGATAGATGGTCCAATTGCCCGAAAATCAGGCACAACAAGTCATCTCGGAGCAAAGCTGGATTCTGCTGCCGACACGATACTAATCGGGATCTGCTTATTTACTTTGTATCCGTTTCTGGGTCTTACACTCGAATTCATCTTATGGATCTTCTTGATCGCGGTCATCCGCATAACATCGATAGGGATCGCCCTCCGGAGATTCAAAACTTACGCAAGCATCCATACCTACGGCAATAAACTCACCGGGCTCCTCTTATTTATAACTCCTTTATGGCTTTCCCATAGTACCCACACCATTTGGACAACCATTGTCTGTATAATTGCAACCTTATCCGCCGTGGAAGAATTGATCATCCAAATCACATCCACTCAATTACAGCTGGACAGAAAAGGATGGTTTTACAACCATCCTAATCAGGAATAATGAAAGACACTGTAGTTCCCACCCCAGGAATACTTTGAATCTTCAAGCCTTGTCCATATAATTGTGTTAATCTCCGATCTGTATTAAGGAGCCCAATTCCTTGATCCTTAAGGCTTTTTGGCTGCAATAACTTACTGACTTGAGCTTCATCCATTCCAATCCCCGTATCTGCAATGATAAAATGAACAGCCTCCGCATGTGTCTCGATGTGAATGCGCAAGGTTCCACCTTTTGCCCGACTTAAGATCCCATGCCGGACGGCGTTCTCGACCAGTGGCTGAATCGTCAGCGGAGGAATTAGAAGCTGGAGATTCGCGTCTACTTCCCATTCAACTTGCAGCCTCTCCTCAAAACGCTGCTGCTGGATATATACATAATTCTCGACCAGCTCCAGCTCTTGCGACAGCGAAACAAGTTTGCCTGCATTTAAGAAGTCAAAGCTGATCCGCAGATAAGTAGTGAACGCATCTGAAAGATCTTTCATTTTGACAGTGTCAAAATCACTCAAGGACATAATCGAATTTAATGTATTAAAGAGAAAATGTGGATGGATCTGCGCTTGTAAATAAGCAGCCTCCATTCTCAAACGATCATTGACTGCTTGCTTCATAGAAGTGAGCGACGAAGCACGATACTTCAATTCTATGGCATCTACTGGCTTGGTTACATAGTCATTAGCGCCAGCCAAGAAACCTGCGTAGACATCCTCCTGCTCACTGCGAGCGGTCAATAGAATAATAGGAAGTTCATACATCGTAAACCGCTCGCGTATCAATCTTGTCAATTCATAACCAGACATGCCCGGCATCATCACATCAGCGATAACCAAATCAAACTGCTCATGATGCAACATATCCAGCGCCTCACGGGCTGAAGTCGTTGTATCAATCCGATAAGCTCCATCTGATAAAATATTTTGCAAAACTTTTAAATTGACCGAATCATCATCAACTGCCAGCACATGTATGATATCAGCGTCTGTATCGAGCTTCGAGAGTGGCTCTACTTCCTTTGTATTATAGGTGGCAGCCACCATAGCTGATTTCTCAGCAGTTATCCACGTGCTGAATGGTGACAATGGATCCGAATCTTTTTCTGCATAGACATCCGGAATGGATGACTGCAAGCTCCCTTTGGCTACAGGTAATTTGAAGCTGAACTTACTTCCCTGACCCGGCTGCGATTGCAGCAATAATTCACTGCCATGCAGTTCGACCAGCTCCTTACAGATGCTAAGTCCCAGCCCAATGCCGCCTTGACCGTAAGCCCCTTGTTCATAGCGCATAAAAACACGCTTTTTCAAAGCTTCATCCATACCTACTCCTGTATCCGTAACATGTATCCATACATCCCCACCTACTTGTTCTGCGGCCAGTTCAACACTTCCCTGTTCGGTGTACTTTAGTGCGTTATGAACTAAATTAATCAGAATCTGCACCAATCGCTCCTCATCCGCATAAACACGAGGCAGTTTCTCATCTATAGACATTCGAAGCTCTACCTTCGTCCCACCGGTTAAGAAGCGTAACATATCCAGTACACCTTCAGCCAATGACCTCACTTGCAAGACCTTTATATTCATCACAATCCGCTTATCCTGCAATCGCACAACATCAAGCAAGTCATTCAGCATAAGCGACATCCGGCGACTGACCATAATTAGCAATTCCATGTCACGCTGGCTCTCTTCATCCAGCACATGTTTTTTTCTTGTTAACACACTTTGGGCAATATTCATAATCCCATGCAGTGGAGTGCGCAGCTCATGTGATGTATTGGCTAGAAAACGGTCCTTTAATTTATTGGATTCCGCCAATTGAGCGTTCAGTAACACATTTTGATGGGATTGATGAAAATATCTCCTAAACCAATAGGCGGAAAATGCGGCAAGGGCAGCTATTAAATCTACGGGATAAAACATAAATTGTGAGCTACTGGCATAGTAGACAGCCCCCCACAACATATTATTTAGTACTGCTAACACTGAAAACAATAAAAATAGAGCACCTTCAGCTCGTAAGGATACCATCTTCCAAAAATAATATACCGTCCAACACACTGGAACGTAATACAGGATCATGTAATACCCTTTTCCGATGATATATAACACTGCCTCTTCAGGACCTACAATAATAAATAAAGTAAAAATGAGAACTGACAGGATGTAACTATAAAACGCCTTGCCTTTCCGTCGATTCCCCAATAGTTCTCTTCCCATCAATAAAAGGAATAGACAAAACCCTATATACGAAAGAACCTTTAACCTCAACATCCAGGCAAAATCAACATGAAGAAACCGGAACATTAGTCCATTATGTTCAACCCCAATGGATACAGCCGCAGCGACCATCATGAGGAAAAAAATAATCAGCTCTGTTTTTCGTACATCCATCAGATAGATAATCAATAAATACAACCCATGTAGAAGAAGCATGACCCCTACGACTAGCTGCAAGCCAATGGAATTCCAGTATATAGTGTCTACTTCATGTTGAATGCCAAACTCCACGGACCGAATTATGCCCCCTTTTAGTGGAGACTCATAGTTTGACGTCCGAACAAATAGATCCAGATGCTTCTGATCTGTAGGTGTATAACTGATTAAGAATGCTTTCGTCACATAAACATGCTCTTCCTTCTCGTCAGATAACACACCAAACCGTGCGAGCACTGTTCCATTGATCTCCACTTCAGAAGAAGTATAGATGGACTGGAACCAAAAGCTTAGCGGCTCAGACAAGGGTTGATCTAGCAAAATACGCATATGATAAGTTCCGTATCCATATGCCTTTTTTTGCTCTGAAGGATTAAATGCGGTACTCCAGTTACCCGGCACCTGAAGCATTTGGCCTTTTAAAACGCTATCCACATTGGCGGCATTCACCCATTGTTGAGGATAAAACTCCCATTCTCCATCCAATGGAAAAGAGCTTAGTGATTCAAGGTCCACTCCCCGCAAATCGAGCACACCTTGCTCCACTACAGGAGGATTAGACAGAGTAAAATGATTGTACCAGCTCCAGCGTATTGCAATCAGCAGGCAGATGAATACTACTATGTACAACATATGACTTAACTTAATTTTATTCTCCGAAGTTCTCATAGACTCCTCATTCGTCAATAGTATTTAATAGTGCTATATCCCTATCTCCAACTTTGAGCAATACAGTATGATTATACTATATTAAGAGGCCTATAGACGTATGTAATCCTATGTTTAGAGGAAAAAAATCAACTATCCCATAGAGCAGATAGTTGATTCCTTCCTTAACGCTTCTTCTAATGTAGAGTTCGATGTGTTTAGATTTCTAGCAATGAGAATACTTTATCGAAACCTGCTTTGGAACGGGAAAATAATTCAGATGAACTGTGTGCGGAGGCTGGTGCCAGCACTTCTTGGGCGATAACGCCGGTATACCCGATCTTTGTAAGGCTTCCCAGGAAGCCTGTAAGATCAATAGCCCCTTCCCCTGGATACAATCGATCAAAATCAAGCAATTCTTCTATGGGCAGAGGTTTAGCATCATTGATATGGACATACGCGATTTGATGCGGTTGTAATTTCAGCAGATCCTCACTTGTTAATCCATTTGTATGCCAATGATAGGAATCCAGCAACAAGCCGATATTTCTCACTTGAATGGTGTCTATCCAGTTCAACGTATCATGCATCGTCCAGATCAGCGGATTTGCCCATTGTTTACGTAAGTGATGAGGGCCAACGAACTCTAAGGCTAGCGAAATACCATAAGCGCCTAATATTTCTGCACATAGTCTTAAACGTCTAGTGGCTGCAATCATAAACGGTGCGACCGGAAGATCAGTCGAAGGTAAAATATATGTGCAGCATGTGGTGCACTTTAAGTCAGCAGCGGCCTCAGCCATCTGGGTAAGCGATTTCAGACTCTCCCTAAAGCTATCCTCTGTCGTGCGCCAATCTACCTCTAAACCAAAAGATCCTAGCATGACGCCATGACTTTCCAACAATTGAACTGCCCCATCCTTGCCATATTGCTGTACCAACTCTAATGGATTGACGTCTATGGACCGAAACCCGAATTGGCTCGCAAGTCTGATGTATTCTTCATTGGAACTAATCTCACCCAAACCTGCTGTTGTTAATCCTCTTATCATCGTAGATCTCCCCCTTTATGACCAATCAAACAGTACATCATTGTTCTGGGTACCCATTCCAAGTCTAGCGCATTTGGCACTCGAATAAAACACCTCAAAGGACATGTCATTCCTTTCATTTTTCTTCAAAGATCCTTATACTTGCTTGAAGAAGCATTTCAAGGGAGAATGAAAAGTATGGACATAAAAAAATTGCAATACTTTATCGCAGTAGCAGAGGAACTGCATTTTAACCGTGCAGCAGAGAAGCTAAATATGACACAGCCTCCCTTAAGCCAGCAAATTCAAGCTCTGGAGAATGAGATTGGTGTGAAACTATTAGAACGGAACAAAAGACAAGTTCGTCTCACGCCAGCGGGGGCGGTATTTCTAGAAGAGGCTAAATCCATTTTATCTCAACTGGAACGCTCTATTAAAACAACACAATTAGTCGATCAAGGAATTATCGGACATTTGAACATTGGATTTATAGATTCTGCAGCTGGTGGAGTATTGGTTAATATGTTAAAAATGTTTCGGGAACGTTATCCACAAGTACAACTCAGATTACATGAGATGACGTCTGCTCAGCAATGGCAGGCTTTACATGAAGGAACGATTCACATTGGATTTGTACGTTATACAGAGTCGGGCAAACATATCGACCATCGTCCCTTAGTCAATGAATCGCTTATTGCCGTTTTGCCAGAGCAGCATCACCTATCTCAATTACCGGTGTTATCCATTCGCTCTTTAGCTTTAGAGCCGTTTATATCGTTCCCGCGTCATTTAGGAGCTCCTTTTCATGACCTCATTATGAGCTTCTGCGCCCAACACGACATGTATCCGAATGTTGTACAGGAAGCCATTCAGATGTACACCATTGTAAATTTGGTAGCTGCTAATCTTGGAGTTTCCATTGTGCCCTCTTCAGTTGCTATTTTTCAGCGTGAAGGTGTCGCATTTCGTCCCTTTGAAGAAAGCACACCATCGATTCCCCTTTATGCCGCTTGGAGAACCGATTGCGATCGTGCCTCCTTATCCGCGTTACTAGAGATCATAGGACAAATGAGTTCAGAAGCTATTAATGGTGAATAATATAATATTCAGCCCGTTTTTCTAGGATCACGTTCAACGAGTCCTTCTAGCACCCTATCGATTTCCAACATCACTTCCCTATCCAGACGAACTCCCGCAGCTTTGGCATTTTCTATAACCTGCTCAGGCTTGGATGCCCCAATAATTGCAGAGGAGACTTGTGTATTTTGCAACACCCATGCTATAGCCAACTGCGGAAGCGTCAACCCAACTTCACTGGCGATGGAAGAGAGATTCGAGACCGCCTCAAGCACCTCAGTCCGAAGCCACTGACCCGCCAATTTATTCATAAATGGTGAGCCCGCAGCGGTTGAAGCACGAGAACCCTCTGGCAATGGTTGCCCTGGCATATATTTACCTGAAAGAATCCCTTGAGCAAGCGGTGACCAGACCACCTGTCCAATCCCTTCCCGCTCACAAGCTTGAACTACCTCCGTCTCCATCACGCGCCATAACATCGAATATTGAGGTTGACTAGCCACCAATGGCACCTTCAATTCCCTCGCCAAACTAGCACCTTCTGCTATCTGATCCGCCGTCCACTCACTTATCCCGACATAGAGAACCTTACCTTGACGCACCAGATCCGAAAAAGCCAAAAAGGTCTCTTCAAGGGATACTGTTGCGTCAAAGCGATGCGCATAATAGATATCAATATAATCGGTCTGTAATCTGTTCAGTGAAGCATGGCACGCCTCCATAATATGCTTGCGAGACAGACCTCTTGCGTTACGTCCCGTCCCTGTGGGATGGCACACCTTGGTACACAATTCGATATCAGCTCTGTGCACTCCTTTTAATGCTTGGCCCAGCACCATCTCAGCTTTCGTATCGGAATATACATCTGCAGTATCAAATGTTGTGATCCCTACATCCAATGCAGCGCGAACACAAGCATGGGCAGTATCATTGTCCACTTGAGCACCATGTGTAATCCAATTACCATAAGCAATCTCACTTAGATGTAAGCCACTAGTTCCTAATTTGCGATAGTTCATTTTATACCCTCCTTTAGATAACAATCTGATTGTAACAAAGAGATATTAATACGAGAAATACTCTTTAATATGCAGTTTAATTCAAAATAGATATTACTGAGACACTTAAAGATAATAAAAAAACGCCCTTTAGGCGTTTTTTTCGGTAAATATTCTGTTTCGAAACTCTAACTTCGCCTATACTCCGGTGAGTATTAACCTCCAAGCTTTGTTACCGCACCACAACTAACAGTACAATAATTCCGAGCCAAAACAGCCAGCTTACTGGGTGACCGAAATTTAATCCCCAGCCGACTCCGAGCCTTTTCTTGACGATTAGGTTTGGATCTTTGCGATTGAAATAAACCATACCTAATAGCCATTTTTCATCATCATGGACAGGTCTGACATTGGAGCTATCGGCAGATCGCTCCAAGCGGCTTTCACCCTGACCAGCCCAGAACGTTAAGGCCAAGGCGTATAGGATGATAAGGGCTATTATGATTAGGATAATAGGGATAGCGAAATTCATGTTAAGCTGAGATATCATATTTAGTTGCACGACGGAAAACAGGATAACTATTAAGAAGCTTGCTGTAAGCATAAAATATGACCAAGTACGGCGGTAAGTTGCGTCTTGTCTGATGGAACGGTTAGGATCATTGGGTTGAACCTGCTGCTTCACTCTGCGAATACTCCAATTCTCAAATATGAACAAAAGTGTTATGAACACTTGCATGATCGTAGGCATAAACACAGAACTATAAGATTTAGCTGCATAGCCGTCTACGTTCCAACTGCTGTTGTAATGGATCGGAATCTGATCAGGAATCAGATCGTAGTTGCGTAGCACATTTACAATAGTAACAACAATAATCAAAACATGAATGAGGAACCATTTATTAGACAAGCCAATGTTTCTTTTCCGAAATCCAGTGTCCACTGCCATGATCGATGGTTCCAGAGCAATAGGCAGCATAGGTAGTAAACTTTTCATTTTGAAATAATAGCTAATGTTTATGACTAGGGAGATTACGACCATGGCGAGTGAATAAGTGACAATGATCCAACTTGGTTGCTTGGAATGTTCATCACCGTATATTAGACAGAGGATACAAATAATGAATAGGATGGTATGTAAGGTAGCACTAATCCTAGCATATGACTTCCGCATCTGGCGCAGAGGCTCACTATGGAATTGTACAGGGCTGACGGTGACCCCAAAACTAATCGTCTCTCTTGTTAAATAAGGCATGCTTACCATGAGTACAATGGCAGGTACAAATACTAAGATCATTACTATAACAGGCATTATCGTCATATCATTCGCCTCCTCTTATACATAAGTGTGTATTTGAAAACTCTATAACCCTTATAGCATAGGCGATTCATCACTATGCCTTTTTGCGTATGATTATCCTATTAACTTAGGATAGGTAATCGGCTTGAACATAAATTTTATTATAATCGATTTTAGTGAATATAGGGGTAAAATTAACAATTTATCCAGTTTTTTTGCTACGCAGAGCTACTCATCTGACAACTGAATTATGGCAAGTACATCTGTTTGAAATTCTGTGTAGGTAAAGGACTCGCCTCGTATCTGCAATGGTGCGGATTACTTCGTCAGAGTATAAATAAGTCCTTCCATGCTTAATATAGTACTTGCTCAGGTTTGTTCCATTAAGATATTTCTCTACAATCGCTCGATAAATCGGACGCTTCATTTCATCCACTATCAATGATAGAATGCACCGTTTCATTCGATTCAACATCAAAATAGCCAACATACGGCGTATTTTCTACTTCCGCTGATAATCGGATTTTCAGTGCAGGGAAACCATCTATTCCTAGCGACCTGCAAAAACGAACAACCGCCGCACTGCTTGCCTCCGCTTTTGTCGCTAACTCATGTATGGTCATATGCAGCACTTCTTTAGCATTTGCAAGAATGTACTCCGCTACTTTTTCTCTGATTCTGGCAATTCATTTAAGTCTAGCTCAATTTGCGAAATCATACTTCCCCGCAATTAAACCCGCTCCAACAAATGCAGGAATCAATGGTATGAAAATATTTCCGATTTTTCGCAAAAATTTCTTGAACGGTTTATCTATGATTCCACACGTTCCATTATTGACGAATTTTTTTTTCAACATTAAACTATAAGTTAAGAAATTAAATTTCAAAAAAAACCGTTTTTTTTCATTTATTAAATTTATCCCAACATTACGGCGCAGGAGGAAATGAAAGATGACGACGACACCAAACATCATCGTAATGAACCATCCAACTAGAGAGCAGCTTGAAAAGATTTACGATATTTTAGATGAATGCTTTTCCGTAGGCCGAGCTTTTTTCCAAGAAAGATTAGACCTCGACACCACATATGATCCAGATACAACATGGTTTGCGATGGTAGACGGTAAGATTGCATCCAATGTACAAATTTTCCCGTTTCATATTAGAGTCGGTCAAGCGATCTTGAAAACAGGTGCAATGGGGAGTGTCGGAACAGATCTAAATTACCGCGGGCTGGGGCTTGCACACAAAATTCTTCATGCGCAGACCAACTATATGAAAGAAACCGATTATGATATAAGCTTGCTTTTGGCTAGCAAGCATGCGTTTTATGAAAAGGCTGGCTGGAGACTTATTCCGGAGACTGCTTTCGCAATTGAAAAACCAGCAAGTTTGGAGCAGCAGCAAAACAGTGATGAAATCATTCCTTTTGAAGCCTGTTATCTCGATGATATCCGTTTCATCTATGAACAATTCAATAAGAATCGTACCTACACCGTGATCCGAAGTAGAACGTATTGGAATGATTTATTGACCTGGCCGGAATGGAAGAAAGTTGACTGCTTGCTCCTTCGCAGAAATGGAAAAATCGTCGCTTATGGCATCATTGAAAAGAAAGATACTGAACAAGTATTTATTAATGAATTATTGTATTTGAACGAAGCCGAAAACGGCGTTGAAGCTTTGTTTCATGCCTTATGTCAGCTGCGTCAAAATGCAAAGCAAATATTAGCGATGCTCCCAGAGGACCATAAGCTATATTCCTATTACCAACAGCATCAAGCTAATTCAATTCAAATCAATATGGCGATGTGGAAAATGATCAATCTCAGTTCAACTTTCCATAAGCTTCAGCCTGAATTAGAAGATCGCCTAAACCGTAGCAACATAATTGCAGACCAGGAGCTGCATATTGCACTTCGCAGTAATGAGGACTGTATCTACTTGGATTATAAGCAAAAGCAGCTTTCTGTTTCCGATGCTAGTAATCATACCAATCCCTATACTTCAATAGAAGTAGATGAACGCGAGCTAATGACTTATATCATGTTCGGCTATAATGAAGCAGGCGCAGCAAAGGACAGTACTGAGCACGCTAACATCCTTCAAGCTCTATTTCCGAAACAACAAGCCGTGTTTTATTTGACTGATAAATTTTAAGCCATTTTTGATTCCTACCATTTTAAAATAAGGGTGTGTCGCAAGTCCAACTGCTCGGACTTATGACACACCCTTATTTTTCCATAGCGACAAAAACTAGTCGTTGTTCTTTTTTGATCTTCCTAACAGGACAGCACCGTAGGCTGCATCCTTAATCGGCAAAATCAACTTTGTTTGCGGGTAGCTCTGTGCGAGCTTTCGCTCCAAGGCTTCTTTCACAAAGCGAGACTTTTGCAGCACACTTCCTGCAATCGCAATCGGACTTTCATATAGCTTAAGCCGTTCAATAACAGGCACAACAAGCTCATATAGATTGGCTGCACATTTCTCCGCTAACGCTATTGCATGTGCATCGCCCTTCTCGCATGCGGTCGTCATAATCGGTGCGAGCTGCGCAATATCTTTTTTCGTCGTATTTTTATCATAAACAAAGCCAATAATCTCTTTCACAGTGCTTAATCCAAGCTGCTCATATACCATCGCTGGGATGACCGTATCGGTTATTCTTCCGTCCTCCACTTGAACTAATCCGGATAATAGATCGCGCCCAATACTATAACCGCTTCCCTCGTCATCAATCAGATGACCAAAACCTCCTGTGCGATGCTGCTCTCCTTTTTCATTGACCCCAAAGCAAATCGATCCTGTACCGGCAATGAGAATGATGCCTTGCATCGCATTTTGTGCCCCGTATAATGCGGTTTCTTGATCGCCTGTAATCGTTAATGGCCCGATATAACCGTTATTTCTCACATGCTGCTCCAAAAAATTGATGACCAGCGGATTACTTATTCCTGCCGCACCTATACATATATGAGCAACTTCTTGTAAATTACCGCAGTAGAGCTTCGTTTGACTAAAAATTTCCTCAAAGGAGGCGGCAATAGCATCAGCATCACCACCGTTATAATTAATAGGCCCTACAGTAAAGGTGAATAAAGAGTCTTCCTGGTCATGCGTAATGGTGACAGCTGTTTTCGTGCCACCCCCATCAATTCCAACGATAAATGCCATACCTATGTCCCCTTGTTGTACTTTTTATCTACATCTGTATCGTAATCTTGGCGGTGGGTACAACCTCACCATTTAGGATTGGAAGGAGTGATTTGAATGCATCAAGTGTATACTCAAATGCCGCAATTCCGCAGAACTCGCCTTCGATTAACGGTAAATCATACGGGCGACCTAATGTAATGGCCGTTACTTTGCAGCCTGCTGCCAGCAGCTTCTGAACAAGCGCAAGCTGACCTTTGTTTTCACGCGCATTGAACAAGCCGATAACAATATGCTTGTAGCCTTGTACCTTTGGCAGCGCAGCGTTGTTTTGCTCCTCGCTCGGGTCAATGTCGATAATCTCATAAGCTGTATTAAAATGCTCCCCCATATATTGCGGAAAGCTAAGAGCTTGATTCAAGCTGCTGGACGCAAGATCGGTGCGGTATGAATAGGAACCCATAAATAACACTTGCTCGTCACCGGTATGAATGGGCTGGAGCTCACCTTTAATGAGGCAGATCGTTTCCGTACGCATTAGCTCATTTGCTCGGCGATGTACATCGCAGCCAACTAGTTCATAATCTAGCTCCTCAATCGTCGCATATTGTGCTTTATAAGCTAAAATTTTTGTAACAGCTGCATCAATCAGCGCTTCATCCAAATCACCGGTGGCTACAGCTTCTTCGATCAAATGAATCGCTTCCTTCACTGTCTCAGGAGTATGACTAATGAATACCAAATCAATACCTGCTTTAACAGCTCCTAACGCTCCTTTTGCCGTACCATAGTATCGTTTGATCGCGTCCATTTCTAAACAATCCGATACAACTAACCCTTTATATCCTAATTTTCCTTTTAATATCTCTGTAATAATGGTATGAGACATAGTTCCGGGCACACCGGATTTTTCAATTTTCGGAAATAAAATATGTGCACTCATAATCGCTTGAGCGCCTTGCTCAATTGCGGCCTTAAACGGCAGCAGCTCAAGCTGCTCTAATTCCTCAAGTGTTTTTTCAATGGTAGGCAAGCCAATATGTGAATCGACATTTGTATCACCATGACCTGGAAAATGCTTAAGTGAGGACATGACGCCTCCATCGAGCAATCCCTTCATCATTTGAATTCCATACTGGGATACTGTTGCAACAGAATCACCATATGAACGAACATTTATGACTGGATTCAATGCATTATTGTTAACGTCCATAACTGGAGCTAGATTAAAATTAATACCTAATGCTTTCAATTCTCTGGCAGTCATTCTGCCTGCTGCATACGCATTTTCAGGTCTTCCTGAAGAAGCAATTGCCATGGCTCCAGCAACATTGGTCGCGTCTTTAGGCATACGAGTGACTCGACCTCCTTCTTGGTCGATCGTAATAAAACCCGGGATACCAGTATGTGTCGTGTACCATTGCTGCAGCTCAGTAACAAGCTCGCCTAATTGATATTTATTGTCGATATTATGTGAGAATAAAATAATATTGCCGACTTTATAATGCTCAATAACTTCCTTCAGCTCAGGAGTGATCTCGGTTGAAGGGAAGCCTGTTACGAACATTTGTCCAATCTTTTCGCGCAAGCTCATATGTTCTATTGTTCTCATCAATTATTCACCTTCCTCTAGCGATACAAATGATACTGCTGTGTTATTTCTGCAAATTGCTTGCTTTCCGCTGCAAACTGTTCAAGCAGCTGCTTGGCTTGCATATTTTCCGTACGATACATGTTGTCTCCCCCCAGCAAATCGATAAATGGACGAGAGCCCTCCTTCACAGGAGGCAGGAATGAAAATTGCTCGTACAAATCTCTTATCGTAAATAATAAGGTTACCCCAACTTCTAAAGGCCTCAGCACTTGGAGATCTGTAATGTAAATTTGTACCCCGCCGCATAGCTCGCCACAATGTTTAGATGACGTTGGCTTGAAATGAACTGGACGAAAAAGCACACCCGGGATACCTTTTGCATTCATCTCATCTGCCAATTGCTGCGCTTGAATGAACGGAGCACCAATCATTTCAAACGGGAACGTTGTGCCTCGTCCTTCCGAGCAGTTCGTGCCTTCAAATAAACATGTTCCTGTATATAATAACGCTGTTTCATATCGTGGCATTCCAAGTGAAGGATGAACCCAA
Source organism: Paenibacillus sp. FSL H3-0329 (assembly GCF_037963285.1). Lineage (NCBI taxonomy): Bacteria > Bacillati > Bacillota > Bacilli > Caryophanales > Paenibacillaceae > Paenibacillus > Paenibacillus sp. FSL H3-0329. The sequence goes on from NZ_CP150150.1 coordinate 4,257,856, forward strand.
GTTAATCCTGTATCCGGGAAGGACATGCTCCGTTCCCAGCCTTCCAAACGAACGACATGCAGCGATGCATTCCAATTCATTTGATCATTTGCCATCGTTGCTACCTCACCTGCTGTTAAGCCGTATCGCACGGCTAGCTCGTAATTTCCAACAAATGATTTGAAGCCGGGCTTCAAGACATTCCCTTCTACCGTTACCCCGTTAAGCGGATTAACACGATCAAGAACAACAAATTCTACACCTGCATTTGCACAATCTTCAAGTGCATAAAGCATCGTATAAATAAATGTGTAATAGCGTACACCAACATCTTGAATATCGTATACAATGATGTCTACTTCATTCAGCATTTCTTTTGTTAAACGCTTGGAGTCTTTACGGTACAAGCTATAGACTGGAACATTCGTAAAAGGATCCATGTAAGTGTCTACTACTGCCCCTGCATCCAAATCTCCGCGAACGCCATGCTCAGGTGAAAACATCGCAGCAAGATTAAAATTTTCATGTAATATAGTAATCGTTGATGCAAAATCCTTCGTAAGACCTGTCGGCGCTGTAATCAATCCTACGCGCTTACCTTCGAACAAATAACGATAATTCGTTATAGAATCAATCCCATTTAACACCATATGAAGCTGCCTCCTAGCTGCTTTTTCGCATAAATGGATAGAACAAGGGAATGTTTCCTGCTATACATAGAAACACTCCCTCTTAGCTAGTTTAATAGTTACCAAAGACTAGACTGCCTAACCTTCACCGTTTCAGCAGGCACCATAAATGCTTCTGCATATGTCTTTCTTGCTTCACAGCCGCGAACAACTGCTAGTGCTTTATAATAATCCATGTATTTGAAAGATTTGCTATTCGTCACAAACCAATGCTTGCTTAATGCATCTATCCATAGATCAAATGCCGCTTGATCGAAATCCACATATACGTAAGGGACATAATCAACCGCATCCTCCCAGTTTTCGGAGTAATATAATCTTGCTGCAAAGTGCGCGGGGAGCGCTCGTTCAAAGGATGATAGACTTGCGAAGAAACGGGCATCATTTACGATATGATGCGTTAGCGCGTGATCCTTATGCATACTGTTTTTCCAGTGTGTAATAATAATATTAGGCTTCACGCGACGAATTACATCACAAACCTCCATACGAATTTCTTGATTGTCAGCCAACTCTCCGTCACAATAATCATCGAATACAATGGCTTCACCGCCTAGCATATCCGCAAAAACCTGTGCCTCTTTCACTTTTTGCTGACGATATTCCTTCATATCCTGTCCTGCCGGGACCCCTCGTTCACCCGCAGTTAACGCTAGTGTCACAATGCGATCTCCCTTTAAACTATGACTAGCGAGCACACCACCAGAAGCTAGCTCCACATCACCAACATGCGCTCCAATTGCTAATACTGTGAATTTTTCGCTCATCTTTAAAGTTCCCTCCGCAATATAGAAAATTGTTTTTCAATAGTAAAGCCCGCTTTTTGATAGATTCGAAGAGCCGGATTATTATTTCCAGTGAATAGAGAGATATATTGACAGCCCACATTTTGAAAAGCTTCAACCATTCTGAAAAATAATACACTGCCAAGGCCATGACCCTCATGCTCTGGGTGCACTCCGATACCGCAAAAAAATGCTCTTCCATCAGGCTGCGAAATAATTGGACCCGCAAAGCCCACAACCTCGTTGCCGTACACAGCTACTACAAGTGGTGCGCCAACCTTCACATAAGTAACAACATCCTTCTTCCACTGCGGATTTTGCAGGGCAGCAAGCGTTGCTTCAAGCCCTGTATGTAAATCAGGGACATAGGAAGTAATGTAATAGTCCTTGCTATTTGCATTGGTTTCCTTATCTAAAATATCTTCGGGAACTATAAAGCTTCCGAGTCTTAAATACATGCCGCATTGCCTCGCTCGATCTTCGTAGCCTCTAGCAATTAAAGCTTCATATAATGGCTGGTCCTTACTGATGCCCGGGGCATTATTATGCTCATGCTGAGGTGCACTTGGTATACTCCACTTCAGCTTAACAGGGTTGAAAAACAATACATCCGCTTGTCTTTTCCCAAGTTCTTGGAATCTTTTTTCTAAACGCAATAGAAAAGCATCGTAAAACTCCAGAGAAGCCACATGGGTATCTATAATAACACTCGTAATATAACCCGCCACATCTCCAAGAGGGAGATCGTCACCGCAGCAGCCAGCTGCAAAACCAACAATCCCTTTTTCGTCACAGCCTACCCATATACAGTCAGCGTCAAAATAAGGATGGTCGATGAATGTATCTTGAAACTCTCGCTCTGTAAATGGCTTATAATCATATTTTGTAGCCTCACGATTCCAAAGCTCTACAACTGCAGAGTGATCTTCAATTGAAAAGGTTCTGATTTGCATCATTTAAGCCTCCTGTGAACGTCCAATATAGGGCCAGGAAATTTTGCCCATTACTACTGGCTGTGAAGCTCCAGTTACTAGCGGGATATTGTTTGGTAAGCGCTCCATCGTGTAATACGCTAGCAGAGCAAAAGCAATTGCTTCCTTAGCATCACTATTACCACCGATATCCTCCTGCGTCAGCACCTGCACGTTATGCGGTGCAAATAAGTGTTGTAAATCACGCAAAAGCGTCTTGTTATAGCTTCCACCGCCGCCAATTAACAATTGCTCAGCCTGATGCTGCGGTGCAATATACCGTTCATAGCTATCGACGATGCTCCAGGCAGTTAAGTACGTAGCTGTTGCAACAACATCTTCCGCTTTCCAGTGATTAACCTTCATCATTTCAATAATTTGTGCCACGTATTGTTGGCCAAACCGTTCTCTGCCTGTCGATTTTGGTAACGGCATCGTATAATATTTATCCTGCTGCATCCATTTCAATAGCTCATCAATCACTTGACCGCCCGCACCAATTTCGCCATCAACATCCATGGTCATTGGTGCAAATAATTGCGATACAAGGCCATCGATAATCATATTTCCAGGACCCGTATCAAAAGCAAATACCTCATCCGGTGAGGCATTTACAGGCAAAACAGTCACATTGCCTATTCCGCCAATATTTTGCATCAGAATTGTTTTCTCTGGATTGTTAAACAATAAGTATTCGGTAAATGGTACTAACGGAGCTCCTTGTCCACCCATTGCCATGTCAGCAACTCGAAAGTCTGATACGCAAGGAATTCCTGTGCGATTGGCGATAACTGCACCATCCCCAATCTGAACAGTACAATGCAGATTATAGCCGCCCATAACATTCTCTTCCGGAGCATGATAGATTGTTTGACCATGTGATCCTACTGCGAATATTTGCGAGTGCGAAAGGCCGCATTTCCCTATAACGGATAATGTGGCTTGGGCGTATAATTCGCCAAGCCACATATTCATTGCGCCAACCTTATCAATCGTAGCGCTAGCGGGATCAAAAAGCTCAAATATGGAGTTTCTAACTTGCACCTCAAAAGGTGTGTTTTCAAAAGCCAGTAATTCAATCTCTACTCCATGCTCTTTTTCGGCTGATGGGAAAAGCTTAACTACTGCTGCATCAATACCATCTACTGATGTACCTGACATCAAGCCAACTAAGTATGTTGCATCAACTTTTGATTGTTTGTCCATTAACCTTTCACCGCTCCAACTGTTACCCCTTCAAGGAAGTATTTTTGTAAACTGAAGAACAAAATAAACATTGGAACTGCTGAAATGGTTGCCCCCGCCATCATCGGTGCAAAGTAAGTTGTATTCGCAAAGCGAAAGTTTTTCAAGCCGACCTGAATGGTTTGCATATCCATCGTATTCGTTACTAGGAACGGCCAGAAAAAGTCATTCCATGCCGCCATGAACGTTAGGATTGCTAGTACTGCCATAATTGTTTTAGATAGAGGCATAATGATATACCAGAAGATTTTAGGCTGGGAACAACCTTCGATTTTAGCAGATTCAATAATTTCACCTGGAATGGAGGACATGAACTGCTTAACCAAGAAGATATTGTATACCGTTACTATGCTCGGCATAATCAACGCTGTGTACGTATTTTGTAATTCAAAAATGTTTACGATCAAAATATATAGTGGAACCTGAGTGACTTGAACAGGAATCATCATAGATCCCAGCAAAATAGCGAACAAAATGTTTTTCCCTTTAAATTTCATTTTTGCAAAAGCATATCCAGCAAGTGTAGCAAAAAATACGTTAGATACCGTGATACACGCTGCCACTATAAAGGAGTTCAATAACCAGTCCCATGTATGTGGGCTGAAGTTAAAGAAGAATTTATAAGATTCAAATGAAATCTTCGATGGTAGGATAGAATAGCTCATTGCACCAGCTTCTACCGGATCACCGAACGAGGAGATGACCATAAAGTATATCGGGAATATGGTAGCTGCGGCAAATAGGATAAGGAACGTAATGTTTGCACCATTACGTATAAACAGATACCCTTTGCTTCTTAAGCTATTGTTGTACAAACCCATAGTATTCTGCTCCTTTTCCTAGTATTCTACATCTTTACCTATAAACTTGAATTGAAGGAATGAGATAAATCCGATAATCGCTGCTAGAACTAATGATTGTGCCGCTGCCTCACCAAACTCAAAATATGTGAACGCATTGTTAAAGATTAACAAACCTACCATTGTTGTTGCATGGTCTGGTCCACCGCCTGTCATAAGATAAGCGTTTTGGAATACTTGGAAGGAACCGATAACACCAGTAACAAGTAGGAATAGCGTTGTTGGCTTAAGGAAAGGGACAACGATAAACCAAAGCTTTTGCAGGAAAGACGCGCCATCAATTTCAGCTGCTTCATAATAGCTGTTATCAATAGCGAGTAATGCGGCTATATAAATAATAATTGCTGTACCATGACTTGATAACCATGACATTAATACAAGTGAGAACATTGCAGTTGCACTGGAACCAAGCCAGTTTTGATTTTCAATACCTAAAAAACTCACGAGCTTATTGGCAATACCTGATTTTAACGGATCGAAGATCCACAGCCACACAACAGAAAGCGCTACACCAGATGCTACGGCTGGCAAGTAATATAGTGCTTTAAAGATCGTTTGTGTTTTTTTCTTGAAAGGAATAATCAAAATTGAAATTAAAAATGATAGAAGAATATTAAACGGAACAGTTAATAGCGTATATACTAACGTATTTTTCAGCGCTTTCCAGAAAAGTTCATCTGAAAAAGAGTTAACGAAGTTATCCACGCCGACAAAAGTGGATCCTAATGGACCATATTTTTGTAAGCTGATAATAAAAGCATTGATGACTGGATATGCGGTAAATAAAGAAAACGCAATAAGTGCTACTGCGATAAACGCGTATCCCCAACCTGAGTCACTTTCGAGTTTCAATTTTTTTCTTTTAGTCAACGTTTGATTCATTGGGTCGCACCTCTCTTCTAAAAACAGTACAAGCTCTAGCTAATTTAGAAGGAAAGCTGTACGTTCTAGCTACGCACAGCTTTCACATGTCAGCCTACGACAGACTAGTCAACTACAATACCATCTTTACCGAAAGATTTAATTGCAGCTGCTTTAACTGCATCATACATTTCTTGTGGAGCAATCTCATTTGCAAGTAAGGCTTGTAGTTTAGGAATAATAACTTCTGTTTCAATTTTTAATGCTTCAGCAGCCAGATCAGTAGGAATATCTGTACGAGCCGGAAGCGCTTTTGCCATCATAGCTTTACCTGCAGCAACGTTATCTTCGTTACGAGGGAATTTTTCAAGTACTTCTGCATTACGTGCAGATTCAGTAATTGGTGATAAGAACAGCTCATTACTGTAGTTAGCAGCAATTGAACCAGAAGACAAGAAATTCGTTGCTAGGGCAATATTTTTGATGTGCTCTTCAGATGGAGCTTTTTTACCACGAAGTGCGATATAACCATCAACGATTGAAGTAGGGACATAATCGGCACCGTTGAATGTTGGGACTGGAAGTGAAATATAATCAACTTCAATAGAATCTGCAACAGCTGAACCATCGTTCGCTTTAATCTTCTCATTGTTTAGACGAGCAGAGTTTTCAAATGCAGATAAACCTTTACCTGTAATCATCGTTTGACCCGTTAGGAACATGTTCCACCGTTTACCAGCATCGATAGAGCTTAGCTCTTTAGGCATAGAACCATCGTTGATCATTTCGCGAATAGATGTAAGTAGCCCCAAGAAGTTTTTGCTTGTATACGTATATTTAAGATCTTTATCGAAGTAATCTGGTAAACCAGCAGTTTTAGCAAGAATAGCTAGATAGTCTTTAGATGCTACACCAGATGTTGCGAACACGAAACCATAACGAGTAGTTTCACCTTTATCATTTTTCACTACGCCTTTAGAAATTGCATTACGGAACTCTTCATAAGTCCAACCGTTTTGTTGAATGCTTTTCCAATCAATTCCGGCTTCTTCAAGGAATTGTTTGTTACCACCGATAGTGTGGATTTCCATATACGCTGGTAGGCCGTATTGAGCGTCACCTAGTTGGAAATATTTCAATGGAACTTCGTCATAATCTGCCTTGGCTTCATCAGAAAGGGCACCGTTAAGGTCGATTAGTACATTAAGTGCTGCATATTTCGAAATTCCTGAAGCACCGATAAAAGCAATATCTGGAGGAGAACCTGCATTTACTTGAGTATCAAGTTTTTGCGTCATATCTTCCCAGCTCGCTGGCTCGATTTTCAAAGTCAAGTTAGGATGTAGTGTATTAAATTCTTTTTCCATATCAGCAAAACGTGTTTGATAGTTCGCTGATATCGGAGGTAAAAGCGCTGTAATCGTATCCTTTTTAGGCTCAGAACCACCGTTACTAGTTCCTGTGTTACCGGAATCTGTAGAAGCTGGAGCGTTATTTCCGTTTCCTCCGCAAGCCGATAATAGTGATACCATCATGATTCCTGACAAAAACAGAGTTAATCCACGTGATCTTTTTTTCATCGAAAACAGCCTCCTCAATTATTAATAGCATCCATCCTGTTATTTCACTTTTCTCACCTAGACCAATGATGCGATTGCCTGTTTCAAGCGTCCTCCGTTTGCGTTAAGTACTTGTTCTGCTTCTTTTGCATCTAACCCCGATTTAATCATCATAATTGCCAGCTTACAGTTCATAGATGCTTTTTCAAGTGTTTCTTCGGCGGTTGATGTATCTACACCAGTCGTGTTCATGATGATACGAATCGAGCGATCTACGAGCTTAAAATTACTAGCCTTCAGATCAACCATCAAGTTGTTGTACGTTTTTCCTAACTTGACCATTGTGCATGTTGTCAGCATATTAAGCACCAACTTTTGAGCAGTTCCTGCCTTTAATCGAGTCGAACCGCTAATGACCTCAGGTCCTACAACAGGTGTTATACAAACATCTACAATGGGTTCGAACTTTGAGCCTCTGTTGTTACAAACACCGATAGTGGCTGCTCCAAGTTCCTTTGCTTTCGCTAAAGCTGCAATAACGTAGTTTGCACTACCGCTTGCCGAAATCCCAATAAGTACATCTTTGTTTGTTACACCAATGCTTTCGATTAATGCGATCCCTTCATCCATATCGTCTTCACAGCCTTCAACCGCAGTACGCAAAGCAATATCACCACCAGCAATATAGCCCTGCACCAAGGAAGGATCTGTACCAAAGGTAGGAGGACATTCGGAAGCATCCAGAACACCTAATCTTCCTGATGAGCCAGCTCCTATGTAAAACATTCTTCCACCATTAGACAACCTATGATGTAGAATATCTACCGCCTTTGCAATCTGCGGAATCTCCTCAGCTATAGCTCTGGGGACCAGTGCATCTTGTTGATTCATTAACTGGATCATTTCTTCCGTAGTACATTCATCAATCATTAATGTGTCTGGATTCACAGCCTCTGTTGTCAATCCCGCAAGGTAGTCATTCATAGCCATCCTCCTTCTTCCCAGCCTTAATCTGTCATTTAATTAACAAAACGTGTTAGATTAACTTACAATTATTATGTTCTTATACTAATACAACACCATCGCTTCGTCAATAGATTTTGAAATATAATTTCACTAAGAAATTAATTTCTGATGTTTTATTTCATTTCTTACATACTATGTTATACCACATTTATAAAGCGCTTACAAGATGCAATTTAAATTTTTAACAATTGCTTTGATCGCTATGGCTCTAAGGTTAAAGCGATTTAAAAAAATGTATTATTTGCTGATTATTGCTCCAAACGAAACATAAAGTTACATCATCCGTGTTCAACCGGATGATGTTTCGTCTTCGATTCCATTCATTTTCTTCCTCATAATTGTGTGCCAAGCTATTAATTATTGAATTAAACTACTTATTATATTCATTAGATCAACGTATTCATCATGTAGATAATCTGACATAGATTGATAAGTAGTACATTTTAGTACACGAATAAGTGAATGAAATACAAAAAAAGAAAGCATTGATCCATGATCAATGCTTTCCTCCACATTCATTCTATCAGAACCTAATTTCTAAGTTTTTTCTTTAATATATTATGCGTTTTTGTTAAGTAGGTTTTTACTTCTTCATATTCAGCACTTGCGACACCAGCAAATAATATGTCGATGATCGTAAGCATCGCAATACGCGAGCCCATAGCCCCACTGCGGATTGTTATTTCAGGTGTGGATATGCTCAATACAATATCCGCCCGCTCCGCAAGCTCACTTTTATTGTACTTCGTAATCGCAATACATTTCGCTCTATTCTTTTGGGCAATTTCCAGTGCATCAATAATATCACTAGTTGCTCCAGAGTTAGAAATGAAAATGGCAACATCATCTTTCTCAAGTAAAGTTGCTGCCGTGAGCTGACTATGACCATCTGTATAGGCATGACACATCTTATTAATTCGCGAGAACTTCTGTTCCCCGTCCATACAAACGAGTCCCGAAGCACCTATTCCAAAGAAAACAATTCGCTTACTATGACATAGTAATTCTACAGCTCTTGTAATTTCTTTTCGATCAATAACGCTAAGCGTATCCTCAATGGACTTGCAATTATTCAATGAAATATTTGATATAATTGTCGAGAGATCATCACCTGGCTGAATATCAGTATATTGAGCCTTTGAATCCTCATCACGAGAACCCAAAGATGCCGATATACTCACAATAAAATTGCGGTATCCGCTGTAACCCATCGTCTTACAGAAACGAAGGACAGATGCATCACTTGTCTTACTCGATTGAGCCAATTCCTTAATCGACAAATGAGGGATCTCTTCCGTATTTTCTAAAATGTAATCTCCGACCAATCGTTCAACTGGTGTATAACTCTCTCGCATATCACGAATTTTAATTAATACGTTGTCATTTAGACTCATAATCTACCTACTCTAGATTTAATTAACACCTTTATTAATATCATAAACAATATAAACAACCTATTACAATAACAAAATACGTTTCGGCATATCAAAAGCTAATATTAATTAATCTATTAAAATCATCCTACTCTTAGGTCATCTGGTGACTTTACGTTGATTATAGCGTAATAAAGTTGTAAGGTATAGTCGATAATTATATACTTTCTGATATGGTGAAACAAGGGACCACAAAGGTCCCCGAAGATTCTTTCTATTGTTCTCAGCATACGTAATACGCATGTATTTTTAAATTTTACTGCCCTCTAAATATGACTCGATTTGTCAACTACATTCTTTGATGTAGCACCGTTGCTTGAACCATTTAATTTGCTAGCAAGCTGCTTTAATGCAGTCAAGAACACCGGCATGGCCGCTACACTTAGTAATCATAGTGCAATGATTATTACGAATGCTACCTGTAAAAGTGTCATTACGCCCGAAGGAATCAACGCGGCGCAGGTACCTCCTAGAATAAAGGCAGCAGACAATACTACACCAACCATATAACGTGATGCCACTCAATTCTCGATCCAACATCCCCTTCAAGTTCGTTATACCGCATCATCAGGAATATGCTGTAATCAACGCCTAGGGCTGTAATCATAATGAAGCTGAAAAATGGAACGATCCAGCTCAAGATTTCACTGATTCCAAGAGAAGTAAGTACTCTAGCACCAAGGAAGCAATAATGAACAGAGAGCTGGACACAGAGCGCGTAATGACTATTGGCACAATTATGATTCCGACCAGCATAATCACGGCTGTACGTACAAAGTCATCCTGTGAAATATTCTGCAAATCAGCATTGGTTGCAGTTGTTCCTGTTAAGGCTGCTTGCACCTGCAAGTCGCTGCCATCTAATGGCATTCCAAAAGCTGTCTGCAAGTTCTTCTTCGAGCTCAAGCGAATACAGTAACTCACCTTCTTCCATCATTTTAGCGAACTTCTTCAAAGGGCTATATACAGTGCAGATCAATGCCATGGAAGGCAGGGGGCGTAACAATTTCTCCTCCTTACCTGATTTGGCTATATCTAGAATGAATTTTTAATAAATCACCGAATATTGCTTTGCTATGTTCGTCTATGTAATCCCCATCTTCATGCAAGCCTTTCTTTTGCGATTTTTTTGCGCAAGAAATAAAGAGTCCTTTATAATGTAATAATGTACATAAAGACGGATTTGGAGGGAAATAAATGGCAAGTCGTAAATGGGTATTAATCATAGACGATGAAGATGATTTAGCGCGTCTAATGAAGGCTGTTTTACATAAAGAAGGTGTTCCAGACGTTGTAACTGCCGGGACCGTTGCAGAGGGTTGGGACAAGTTCCAGGAGTATAATCCTGAGCTTATATTGCTAGATATTATGCTCCCAGATGGAGAAGGATATGACTTATGCAGAAAAATTCGGGAAACATCAAATGCACCCATCTTATTTATGTCTGCAAAAGACGAGGAAATTAATAAGCTGTTAGGACTGGCGATAGGTGGCGATGATTATATTACTAAACCGTTCAGTCCGAAAGAAGTCGCTTATCGGGTAAAGGCACAACTGAGAAGAGCTGGCTTTACAGAAGAAAAAAAGGCTCCGAAAAGCTTACAAGCTGGCCCCTTTGAGCTTAGTGCCAATGAGACAGAATTAAAAAAGAATGGCGAGGTCCTCGTGCTAACCGCCAAAGAAGTCGGTTTAATGAGCTGTTTTATGCATCATCCCAATCAGATTCTAAGCAAAGAAACCTTGTTTGGACAGGTGTGGGGTGAGGACTTTTTTGGTTCCGATAATACAGTGATGGTACATATTCGGCGATTACGCGAAAAAATTGAGGCCGACCCTTCAAATCCTACCTTTATTTTGACGGTTAAAGGGTTAGGTTATAAATTAAATACCAAGGAGTGAGCCTAGTTGAAATGGAAATTGACACTCCGCTTTCTAAGATCGGTTATGACTATTGTTGTGATCGTTGGTATTGTAAACGCGATTTTGTTCCTTTCCCTATTCTTTATAAAGGTAAATAATAATAACTTTGGCACTGAAGAAGCATCTGCAGAAACCTTTAGCCGAACCTTTTCACAATACGTAGAACTACAGGCTGGCAAACCTGTTGTGAACGAAGAAGGTCTCAAAAAACTACAAGAAATGAGCGCCTGGGTACAATTCTTGAATGACCAAGGGGAGCAAGCAGCAGCCTTTTATACCCCTGAAGAATTGAAAACAGAGTATTCTCCTATTGAAATTGTCCAAATGTATAAATATAAAGAATTAGATGCACGCACGACGGTTTTTGTCAGCGAAGCCCAAAATTTCAGTTACTTTTTAGGGATTAATAATCCTAAAATAGGCCGCTACGTAATGACCTATGACTACGCTAAAATTTTCAAAGATGTTAATGTTTTTCTTTCCATTTTTTTAATCGTTGATGTGCTTATTGTAATCATCATTGGATTTCTATTTGGGAAAAAGTTAACTGCACCCCTTCATACATTAATAGAGGGTATTCAACAGCTCAGGGAACGACGTTTTAAGAAAATGCCTACTCCCAAAGGTGTTTATGAAGATGTTTTTCGTAATATGAATGAACTATCTGAAAAGCTCGATCGGCATGAAGAGGAGCGTAAACGTCTCGATCAAATGCGTGAGGAATGGATTAGCAATGTTTCACATGACATGAAAACACCACTTGCTTCTATTCAAGGTTATGCAGAATTTATTAACGACAGTGCCACAGATTTAACAGCCCAAGAATTACAGGAATACACGTCAATTATCAAAAGTAAATCGATGTATATGAAAGATCTGTTAGATGACCTCAATTTAACAACACGTTTACGTAATCACCAGCTATCCCTGCAATTTGAAGAGGTGAATCTCGTTCAGTTTCTACGAGAAATGACGATTGAACTTTTAAATGACCCGACCTTTGGTGAACGGCAGATAGAGTTTGAGGCGAATGTGGCTAAAGCAATGCATAAAGTAGATAAAAAGTTACTAAAACGAGCGATCCTTAACTTGATCTACAACGCGCTGGTGCATAACGATGAAAATGTCGTGGTGAAGATTCGAGTGGATACAGGTCCCGAATGTCATACCCAAATTTCGATTTCTGATAATGGTCAGGGTATTCCAACTAAAGATCTGGAACAGGTTTTCGAACGCTACTATCGGGGTACAAATACAACCAGCAAGCATGGTACTGGTTTAGGAATGGCCATCGCAAGAGACATTATTTGGGCTCATGAGGGGAACCTCGATATGACGAGCATTGAAAATACCGGAACCACCATTACTATACTTTTATAATACAAATGCCTTACTTACTCATTAGGCAGAGAAAAGGGCTGTGCTCCATTACCTTTATTGGAGACAGCCCTTCTTCAATTTATTAGTTTTTTATTGCTTTTAGCGGAATATCCTCTACTTTCACTTCATCATATGAGGAGACTTGATCACCTTTTTTTACATACATTTTTAAGTAGGCGCCTTTACGAAGATTTTTTTGTGCATTAAATTCCAGTGGAATTGTATTACCTTTAGCATTTGTAGCCTCTAGTGTATACGAATAGGAAGTCATCACTGTACCATCACTCAGTTTATATTCATGGGGTTCCCCATCCTCTGTAATTTGTAAATAGTAATTTTCGGCATTCATGCGATTGAAATCAATCTTTGCTAGAGCAAAGACACCTACAACCCCAATAACAAACAAAATACCCATAGTGGTTAGAAATTTTTTCATCTCAATCATCCTTCTGTTCTATTATTTAGTGTGATAATACGATTGTATGAAGCTACGGTTAAGAAATAATACAACCCGTAAATTACGGTATAAGCAATCATCCAGAGCAACACTGGCTTTGCTAAATCTATCATCAGTAGACTAGAGAATGCTTTTAAAGCCACTACACTATGCAATAACCCTACTATAAGCGGTACAACAAAGATAACGAATACCTGTGACGCAATGGATTTCTGCATTTCTTTTGCACTGACACCCATTTTATGCAGCATATTGTACTGTGCTTTATCCTCTTCTGCCTCTGTTAAAACTTTAAAGTAAATGATACTGCCTGTTGCAGCCAGAAATACGAGCCCAAGGAAACTTCCTATAAAAAGTAGAGAACCCACACTTTCCAAGCTTGTTTGGTAATCTTGAGGCCTACTGGAAAATGGCGCTTCTTCAGGCAAATGGTTTGCGATTTTTGCAGATAAATCCACAGAGGCATCCTCTATCCCAAGAACACGATAGCGTAGCACTTCTCCATCATTCCGTAATACTTTATACTGTTCATCCGAGACTACAACTGTTATACCTGCTGTGCCTGCATTCAATACGGTTTGTGTTTTAAAGCTTTGGAATGTGAGTGGATGGCCGTTGCCTGTTGTTATAGTTTTTCCTGTATACATAGGTGAGAACCTTTTGTCATATCCGATATCTAAAATAACCGCGTAACCATCCTTTACATTTAATTTTTCTCTATGCTGTACATTTGCTAAGTTGTTGTATGTTTTTTCATCGATAACTGTATACCCTCTTTTATCAGAGCTATCGAACGAGGATGGTGAGTTTAATTCTTTTGTATGAAACGTAATGGATAGCGCATCGATATTTTCATCATATTTTGTAGCTGGCAGTACAGCATTTACTTGTTTATCCATTTCTGCATCTGTTGATTGATACATAAAGGTATTCGGATTAATCGTTTTTGCCGAGTCATTCGTATTGTAATACAGGCTATAGACCGCTCCACCGGCAGTTACTGTTGTAGCACTCAACACAGCAATCACAGTTAATGTACGTGCATTCCCACGGATACGATAGAGCAGCTGCGATATGGTTATTACATGAAGGCCTTTCCACAGCCACTTTTCATTTTTCTTAATCATTGCTAACACAAAGCCAGTCACACTGTGGAACAATAAAAATGTACCCACAATTACCGTTGTTAAAATAATTAATACGGTCATGAGAAATCCGATTTTTGCCCATACCTTAGAAGTGAAAAGGTCCTGCATTGCAAGCCAATAGCCCAAGACAATAAGTAACACTCCAAGAACAGCTACTATCATAGATGGTTTAGGCGCCACTTCTCCCTTTTTGGAAGCATGAAATAAATCAATCAGCTTAAATTGATAGATCAAGCGGTAGCCTTGAAATGATGTCACTAAGAATATAACTAGAAATACGATAGCCGTGTTCATCGCTGCCGCCATTGAAAATGTAAAGGGTGCTACAACGTCATAACCCATTAAATGAATCAAAATCGTCATAAATCCTTTTGAACAGAGGAAGCCAAATACAATCCCTACTATTAAAGAGAATAATCCTAATAACAAATTTTCAAAAAAGAGCATAAAACCTATTTGACGATTACGTACCCCCAGCAACGCATACAGTGCGACTTCTTTTTTACGTTTTTTCATAAAAAATGAATTGGAATAAGCTATAAATATGAACACGAAAAAGATAAGAATGACTGCCGCGCCACTCATTAGGGAACCCAGTTTTTGGGATGAAGCCGTCTGTTCTGCTATCGTATCACTATATTTTAAGGTCACAAATGTAAAGTAAATGATGATACTAAACACCATCGATGCAATGTATAAAAAATATTGCGAGAAATTTCTGGCTATATTTTTTCTTGCTAGACTAAATAACGTCATCTACCTCACCCCCAATGGCCGCATGAACATCTAAGATCTCTTGGAAGAAGGCTTTGCGTGTCTGATCACGACGATAGATTTCTGTTGAAAACGAACCATCTTTGATGAAAATAATCCGGCGGCAGAAGCTTGCGGCAAAGGCATCATGGGTTACCATCATAATGGTCGAATTGTTATTTTCATTTAAAGTACTTAAGCTTTCCAATAAATCTGTTGCTGATTTAGAGTCAAGTGCACCTGTTGGTTCATCAGCCAAAATCAGTGCTGGCTCTGTCACGAGCGCTCTAGCCGCAGCGGTTCTTTGCTTTTGACCCCCAGAGATTTGGTAAGGATATTTCCCCAGTAAATCTTCAATCCCAAATACTTTAGAGATCTGAGTCACGAGGTGATTAATTTTCTTCGCTGGAATTTTAGCAATCGCCAGGGGAAGCAATATGTTCTCCTTTACCGTCAAGGAATCGAGTAAATTGTAATCTTGAAAGATGAACCCGAGATGTTCACGCCGGAAGTCTGACAAAGCTGCTTCCTTCAGATCATGAATACTCTTGTTCTTCATATATATCTTTCCTTCTGTTGGAGAATCTATGGTTGCTAACAAATTTAGCAAGGTTGATTTTCCCGCTCCGGAAGGTCCCATAATCCCTACAAACTCACCTTCATGAATGTCAAAAGACACGTTTTCCAACGCTGTGTAAGCAGCACTTAACTTCCCGTACACTTTTTTTACGTTTTCTACTTTTAATAATGGTTCCATTCATTTCACCTCATAATTTGCTGATACTTATACTATAGGCACCGAACCTTACAGCAAATTCATGCCAACCTTACAACAAGCTTAAATCTACAAAAAAAGGGATACCCTGTAGCCATTTAAGACTACGGAGTATCCCTTTGCTATTGAATAGCATTCATTTTTTTCTGGTTGTATATAAATCAGAAGCTTCATCAAAGTAAAAGCGGCGTTTTTGTTTGCCAAACACGACTAAGACAATATGGATGAACAACACGATCGTTAAAATAATGGAGGTCAATCCAGCACCTAGCGTTAAGAATATAGATGCCTTATAAAATGGAGAATCCATTGATAGTTCCACATTATTCAAAATATTCGCAATGACTGTTATGAAGTACATCGCGTAAATGGCACCAAAGCGTTTAAATAATCGCTTGTTAGTTTCCACTCGACTTATTTTACTGTCATAGCGATAACGCATTATTTTCGTACCGATTGTCGATCCATTCCAAATTATCGGAATAATAAAAAAGGTTACAGAAAGTGTAATTGTGCTCGCAATAAATTCACTAACCATATTAACGTTGGTCATACTCAACACAACTTTAACTACTAGGTTGCTGATAAATAGATCAATAATAACAGCCAGTAACACAGACATCCCTCTTACTTCATCAAGAGCTAATAATCTTTCTGCTTTCTCCTTAATTTTCTTTTTTGATGGGAATAACGCCAACACGGCTGGAGCAATAAAGAACCCCAGTACTCCGCCAGAAGTATTTAACAATAAATCATCCACATCAAAAATACGATAAGGGCAATTATAAATCCCGTAAATACCGGTTACCTGTGTTATCTCATAAAATAAAGTTAATAGGAACGTGAAGCCTAGAGCTTTCTTCCAATATTTTTTATCATGAAAAAAGTAACGCAGATAAACACCAAAAGGTAATAATAGCAAGAAATTAAAAAAAGCTTGATAGAATGAGGGTTGGCTAAATAACAGTCTATAAGTAGCTGGCTGTGATAACACGATGCCACTATTGCCAAAGGTGCCCACTATAAATTGAAATGGCATAAGTGAATAATGTTGTGTGCCCGGTTTTTGAAGAGAACAAGTATTACGTATTTCCGGCAACGGCAACAATACTAAAAATAACGCTGCTAGAAAGTAAAAGATAAACGAAAACGAAACTAACGTGGTAGAAAAGGGAAGGTAATTATATTTTCTATAGGTATAAATGAGCCATGGGATAAATAAGGCAAATGCTAAAACCACAAAAAAGATCGCTGCCACAAAGATCGGTTGAGTATATGCTGACATTTCTAGTTCACACCCCAAAATGATTTAGTATTCATATTAACCATAAAACTGATTCTAATTCAACTGGAGTTGGAACATTTTATCAAATTTAAGGATCCTGTAATGTTGGCATCAATTTAATGTAAGGTTCGCAACTTATACTAACTCCTAAGCAAATAAAAATATTTTCAAAGGAGCACTATTAATGAATCCCTCCATTTCGCAAAAAGAAAGAATCATTTCACTCGACATCATTCGCGGACTTGCTCTTTTCGGCATTCTGCTTATAAATGTTGGAGCCTTTAAAGTTATTATGGAAGGAGATCCCTTACCAGACTATAGTGGCATTAATGGAATCATCCATAGCTTGATAATCATCTTCGTACAAAAAAAGTTCTTTTCTATTTTTTCCTTTCTATTTGGTGTAGGTCTATACATTTTCGCCTCAAGAGCCGAAAGCCGGGGAGATAAACCCAGATGGCGTATGGCTAGACGTTTACTAATCCTTTTGCTGCTGGGAATCATTCATGTATTTATCTTTTGGGGAACCATTCTGCCCGCATACGCCATTATCGGATTGTTTCTGATCCCTTTTTATCACTCAACGGTTTCTACACTTAAAAAATGGCTGATAGGTATGACATCCATTTACATCATTTCCTTGGTGGCAAAAATATTTCTACCCACTCTAGGGGTTATATCATCTATCCTTGATATTTTTTCTAATGATGCTATACAAATCTTTATTATGTTTTTAGCTGGTTTTTTAACCGCAAAGTCAGGTTGGCTGACACACATACAAGAATTGTCTAAACCAATTAGAGGAATTCAAATGGTATCATTTCTGTTGTTCATTGGTTTTTCACTATGGATTTGGAACGCTTCTCAAAGTGGGAGCAGCAATGTAGATTCAGTTACGGGCTTAGGATCTCTCCCAACCACTTTGTTCTACTTAACAACATTATTTCTACTATTAGAAAATAAACAAATGGTGAAATTCCTGAAACCCATATCACGGGTGGGTCAAATGGCGTTTACAAATTATGTAGCACAAAGCATTATAGGGACGGCAATCATTTCAATGATAGGTCTCGAAGTCGTTTCACCGAAAGATATTCTCTACATCGCAGTTCTGATTTATTTTATTCAAATCATTTTTAGTACCATCTGGTTCAAGTTCTTTTCCATGGGACCCTTAGAAAAGGTTTGGCGCTTGATGACCTATGGAAAAAAGCCTGCAACAAAACGATAAAAACTTCACTTTCCTCCTCTTAATGCAAGTCGGAATTTATTTTTCCAACCCAAAAACCCCTTATAAAAAGGGGTTCTCAAGTTTAAGCGCTTTAACTTTTATCCGACAGATCACAACATGAACATTAAGAATCAGAGAATCAAGTCCAAAGCATCCTGCGAAATCCACACTTTATCTTTAATCATTACCGTCAGCACATTTAGTTTCGTTGTTTTGCCATCCTGTATGGCGATATTTTTATCTATAGGCAGCTTGAGAACTTGGCCTGCTTTTTTCACTACAACCACCGGATTATTCTTATCAGTCTTATCTAGGGTAATCGTAGCTCCTTTGGCCTTGAATTTATCACTGGATACGTACAGTGTATCCTGAAGCTGCGCCAGATTGAGTCCGGTCACTTCTTGAATATACTTATTCACATCCGTATTCTGGATTACACCGCTGTTCACGAAATCAGTCGGTTTAAAATTAGCCGGATGGTACGCGAATAAGCCAACTTCTTCCGATGTGTGATCATCCGTAGAGAAGGTTACACCTATTTTATCCCCCAAAATTTTACCGATGACCGGCGAAAGGTTATCCTGCATTCCCAATCTGACTTGATCTGCTTCTTCTTTGGTTAGATCACTAAGTCCATAATGATCTGCAAGGACCTTTTTGAAATTGCTCTCATTAATACTGCCTTCAATGTAATAACTGGTATGCTTCGCTTTCTTCAGCACGGAGATTAGGTCTTTGGTAGAATCATAGTTCGTCATATTGAGCCCGCCGGTAGCATGATCCGAAACCGATAAGACTGCTGTATTGCCATCTTTTTCTGCAAAGTCAACAGCGGCTTTAAAGGCTTTATCAAACGCTAAGGTCTCACTCATAATACCCACTGGATCGTTATCATGACCATACCAGTCAATCTGGCTTGCTTCGACCATCAGAATAAAACCGTTCTCGTTCTGCGACAACTTCTCTATCGCTACTTTGGTCATTTCAGCAAGGCTCGGTTGCTTTTGCGGGTTCAGGTCAAAATCAGCATCCAGTGCTTCGGGGTTGAAGAGACCCCAGATTTTATTCGTTTTAGAATTCATTAACCCTGCTTTATCCGTTACGTATTCATACCCATTTGATTTCAGAACTTTGGTTAAATCTTCTCCGTCCTTGCGGTTAATGTCTTCTTTGCCGGGTACCAAATACCCGGAACCACCCCCAAGTAGAACATCTACACCACTATAGACCATCTGTTCTGCAATAGACTGCGCATTGTCACGCGTGTATGCATGACTTAAAAATGTAGCCGGCGTCGCATCCGTTAATTCACAAGTGAATACCGTTCCTGTACTTTTCCCTGCCATTCTCGCTGCATCCATAAGGGTAGGCAGAGGTTTGTTCACGTCCTCTGGCTTAACTGCGCTTATGAAAGGCATCGTTATTCGGTCTGGAAGTATGGATACCGTCTCACTCTTAACCTTATGGCCTGTAGCATAAGCCGTAGCTCCCGCAGCGGAATCTGTGGTCAGTGAATCCGTAGAATATGTTCTCACCAGCCCGCTGAAATACTTATCCATCGCAAGCGCCTGCCCTCCCTGATACCATCTGGCCAAGTTCACATCGGATAAGCTCATCCCATCCGTAATAAACAGGATTACGTTTTTGACCGATTTGTTGGTAGGAGCATCAGAGTTATTGGCGCCATCGGCGTAGGTCGTTCCGTTGCCTGCTGCAAGCAGACTGCAAATCATAACTGTACTGCAAATTCTCCCGATAACCTTTTTGCGCATTTGAATCCTCCTCTAGCAGATTTTGTTAAGTACGTTACTAGTTTAAAGGAGGATTGTTTGCGGGAGCAGCACCTATTCTCTTATTTTATATTAAATTCTATGCATATTTTGTCTTGACCTGTGCTACTGATATTTGTAAAAAAGGGGCGCCCTAGGGGCCCCCTTTGCATTATTATTGTCTTATTACGAGGACATCTCGAGGCGCTCTACCGGTACTTTGAATTTGGGAAATTTCGGAGCTTGTAAGGATACGTCCTACCAATATCAACGAAGATGTGACATTGTTAAAGTTAAAATTATTCAAGTTCGCTACGTTTTGGCTGCCACGGAACACACGGAACGATCCCTGAAAGTTAATTCGCGAAAAAAGCACAAGCGTTACTTGAGAGCTTTCCACAACATTTCTGAGACGGAAACTCGAGAGAACGTTGTTAAACCGAAACGCTCCAAGATCACGAACCGCAACTCCTCCACGTCTGAATCGAATCCGACGATTGGTAAAATTAGTACCCGACCAAAGAGTAAGACGTATATCACTGTTAGCCAACTAAATCAACTCCTTTTCTGAGATTGATATAGTTTATTACTAACTTCAAAGAACGGTACAAGACAAATACAGTTGTACAAATGTTTGTTTTTCAGATTTCCCTATGGTGGTATTATCCAAATAACCGTATCGAGCCTCGGATATGTTAGCAATTGAAGTGATTTTTACAGTTATATTCTTCTAACTATTAGACACTTTCTTATACGTTAGGTGCGAATATGAAAAGAATAATTCAAGCATTCGGGTATTTAGGTAGTACAATTTTGGCTGCAGCTTTACTGTCATGGATCTGCGTATTTTTGATTCACGGCTTACCTGGTGTCTATGAATGGATGGCACTTAAATTTATCATCCCCATTCTAGGTTTCGTAGGACCCAACCCAAACCCTCTTGACTATCCTGGCAGAAGGACTGCCGTTATATTTTGAAGGTACCAATGCAGAGGTTATGCCGTTAAAAGGAACAAAAGTCACGCCAATGCGCAATGAATCATGATCTGGTAAAAAGTGAGGCTATCTTTCTGAGGAGTTACCGTAGGAGGAATGGACAGCTTCAACAACTAAAAAAAGGCGTTAACGGATGCCTAAGCTCCGTCAACGCTTCCTCTATCCTTTCATTGTATTCCTGCCTCTGCTGGAAGCGAGTTATTTCTTGTCCCCACTGCTTTAATAACGAAATTGTAGGCTTTAGCAGAATCTATGCCGTTTAATGTATAGCTGTAACTCGTCTGACCGCTTACCGTCGGTACATACACGCTCCAGTTTGTGCTGACTTTATCATTTTTCTCGTAAATCCGGTAACCTCGCACCGGCTCAGAACTATTTGCTGGCGCTTTCCAAGAAAGAACTGCACGGTTCCCTGACTGTCTTACTGCGCTTGGATTTTGGACAATGCCGGGTTTGACATCAGTCCGTTTAATACTGTAAGCATCATAGACGGCAAGGGGTTTATCTTTAACTGCTGTGTAGGATGTGAATTTCAGCACGTCGCTTGTAATGGAAACATCCACGAACATTTTCTTGTTGGGCTGATCGTTTTTTGCTGCAAAAAAAGTGTCTGCATCTGGATTAATAGCATAGAATTTCGAAGCTGCCGAGTTGCCCATTAGATATACGGTCCCTTTGGGATTCAGCACATTTCCTTGCTCATCGGTAATGACATTCTTAATCGGAACGTTGTTCAGCATTTGAAAAGACCTCATATACATATGGTCATGACCTTCAAAAACCATGTCCACACCCAGCTCATCCAATACAGGAATCAGATATTTCCGGTAAAATTCTACCCGGTCGCTTTCTGCCGAAGCATTATCCCCTGAAGAATACGCTCCCTTATGCATCGAGACGAATTTCCACTTTTTATCGGTCTTTGCCACCTGATTCCGCATCCATTCCAATTGTTTGGTGAACTGAATATCCGCTTTGTATGGCTTGACCTCCCCTTCGTACTGGGAATTGATCTGCATAAACAGGGCATCGCCGTATTCGAAAGCATATACCGAACCGTCATGAGCACCCGTCCCGACATCTTTTGGAAGATTAAAATGGTTATAGAAGTTGTTATTCGGATAATCTTCTATCTCATGGTTGCCGATAATCGGTGCAAATGGCACATTGGCAAATTCCTTTTTCGGCACACCCAAGAACCACTGCCACAGCTGCTCCAGATCACCGTCATCCGTTAGATCCCCTGTAAGAAGAACAAACTTGGGATCTACCGTTTTCTCAATAGCTCTCTTAAAAGTATCCTGCCACAGATCAAAATTCGATTTACTTGAGCCTTGGGTGTCGGTTACATAGAGGAAATGGAAATCCTGATTATCCGCCTTGTCCGTGGTAAAAGAACCCGCCTCGCTCCAGCCGTCCGCATCACCGTTACCGGCCCGGTAGATATATTGGGTTCCAGGCTTAAGACCGCTTGCAATAACCTTGTGGCTGGCGAACTTTTTATACTTTTGAGAACTTCTGTCTCCTGATGTCATTAAGGTTTCAATAACTGTTGAGCTGCCCTCATAAGAAGCTGCCAGTTGTTCCGGAAACTCGCTTCCTCCCGCATTGGAGGCCTCCACTACTTGCACTACTGTACCTCTGACGGTTTCGGCTGTATACCAGTCAAAGGCGATACTTGTCTTTGGGTCCCCGTTAAAAGTCATGTTCAGCAGCGTTGGTGTTTTGATGCCGGTATCCGGAGACTTTGTCTTAAAGCTCCAGGTAATATCGTTCTCAGGTGTCCGGCCATCCGCAGTCCCCTTAACAAGCTCTTTAGGGACGGTCACGTTGTAAGTTTTGCCGGCAGTAAAATTAGGGTGGCTGACTCTGACTGTGTCTTGACCGAGGAGCGAAGCAGAAATGTTATTAAGAGGGAGATTGTTTTCCGTGATTACAACTTGATAACCACTGTCGAGACTGATCGCTTTGTTAAACTTCACTGTGATCTCTGCGTTAAGGGAAACATCTGCAGCCCCTGAAGCGGGAGTTTTGCTTACCTCAAGTGTGGGAGTGTCCCCAGGTTCGCCGCTGCTGCGTGTTCCTTTAATTATCACATCTTTGATTCTGCTTGAGCCTGAGCTGGACACCGTTCCCCCGCTTACACTTTTCGCAGAGTTTACCACCCAGCGGATATAGAGTACATCTTGATTGTTTGTTCCCGCAGGCAAAGCGAGGTTAGTTAATTTGCAGGAATTATTGGAACAATTAAAATTGTTCTGGGCTAAAACAAGGTTGCCGCCCGTAACATCTGTCCATTCCTGTTGATCTATACTGTATTGCACCTTAAAATCCCTGGGTCCTGTACTTGAAGAAGTTTGCTGTGAAGAGAGGAAGATACCTTCGAAACCTTTGGTAGAAAGCGTGGCAAGCCAGTATTTCAGGCCCGTTCCTTCATGCCACCCCTGGTTGCGTACGCTGTTCTCACCTGACTCATAGGTGTACGCATTCGTATTAGTTCCTACATCACGAATGGATGAAGCCGTCTGATATACCCCGCCTGTAGCCGGAAATACACCGTTCTCGCCTTTGTCTTTAAAAATCCACTGGGCAATCGTTTCCTGAACTGCAGTTGCTTCGCTTGCAAGATCTTCCTCATTTCCCTCTCTTCCTGCTGAGACAAACCCGGTCAACTCCATGGCAAGCAGCAAACCTATAACCATTAGACTGATTACCTTGTAAAATCTATTTTTGAGATAAGATTGGTTGTTATCCATTCAGCCCATCTCCCTCTTCCTTAATCTCACTTATCATCGAACCGCAGTCACCGAGAAGAACGGTGGTTCTACTGCCCTTACATTCCTGTTATTGGAGTTCCCAGTCGGTGACTTGAAGAATTGCCGAATCTGCACCTTTCAGGTCTGTCTCTCCCATGTTCAGCAAATTGCTCCACTGCTTCACACGGTTCTTGCCGTTAGGCGGAGAGTTGTACTCATTAGTATCCACAATCTTGGTCCGTTCTTTATAAAATTTGGTCATGAAAGTCTTCTCATCCGTGCTGCTTCCGGATTTACCCAAAAGCCCTTGAAGGGTCTCGGAGCCGCCGGTAGCTCCATGGTTCAGCGCTGCATCCACGAAGGAACCAATAGTTAATGCCGAGTTAAAGCCGCGTTTGCGGGCCTGCTCCACACTGTATTTAATATAGATATTGTAGAACGTTTTCCACATAGCCTCTCTCCACTCGGGATCATCTTGCAAATTGCCGATTTTTCTACAGAAGCTCTCTTCGCTTTCATTGATCTCGAGGATCTTCCCTTTCATCGAACCCTTAACACCGATCCGGGCCAATGCACCTTTAACCGAAGGATTACTCGCGCCTTTAGCAGCGTCATATGCCTTGAACAGATCCGGACCGTCAGGACCGGT
The DNA here is from genome assembly GCF_037963285.1 of Paenibacillus sp. FSL H3-0329. Classification (NCBI taxonomy): domain Bacteria; kingdom Bacillati; phylum Bacillota; class Bacilli; order Caryophanales; family Paenibacillaceae; genus Paenibacillus; species Paenibacillus sp. FSL H3-0329. Next base: position 4,282,383 of record NZ_CP150150.1, read on the forward strand.
ATCATTTGAGCCGCCTGTAGTTGCACCAAATATTCCAATCGTATACCCGCGGTCATCATCAATATCTTCACAATATCCGTAAAAATCGATCCAGTTCAGATCGTCCTGCTCCGGTTTGTTGACAAGCATCATAATATTGTTCCACTGCTCACCATCCAGTCCTGTGTTGTCACGCAAGAATTGAAGTGTTGCCGGTGAGAAGTTAGAATCAGGGTTCCCTGCCGCATAACTTTTCTGTTGAGATGTTTTGGACAGACAGCCATAAGAAAAAATCATTGAAAAACTGAGCAGAATCATCAATGAAAATTTCATCTTCTTGGAAACCTTACTCTTCGTTGAATTTAGCACCGCAATCTCTCCTTTAATTGAATAGTTTAAGCGCTTTAACTTTTAGCGGCAGTGAACCTTATCCCCAACCCATCTGAGCATGACAGCCCTCCTTTTACCAACACTTGGTAATTCAGTTCAAGCTTATCTCAAAAAGTTTGTCCAAACAGCACGTATTTTCTTGTATTTATTAATTTTTATACATATGTTGCTACAAACCATAGATTAAGTCTACAATCCTCTTAGGAGGTGCTGAATGAAGCCGGTATTTTATGAGTCTACTCTTTTTGACATCAGCCGCAAGAAACAGGTATACACCAGCATGCCTGCAAGACACTATCATGATGCATATGAGATTCTGTATTTAATATCCGGGGATTTTTATTATTTTATAGGGGACAGAACCTATCAGGTTGCGGGCGGAACACTGCTATTTATGGATATTCACGAAATGCACAAACTGGTCAATTCAGGCTGCAATATGTATGAGCGGGTAACACTCCTGTTTAAAAAAGAATTCCTGCAGCATTTCTGCACCGGCAGTCAATGTGAGGAACTGCTCGAATTGTTCAAAAGTGATTACCGCGCTTTGAAGATGACCGGGATGGATCAATATTTCATCGAACAGCTTTTTCAGAAGATGATCCAGGAGGGAAAGAAGCAAGCCCGCGGATACGAACAGTACCAACAAATATTATTGGTGGAGCTGCTCCTCTATCTTAATCGTAAACTATTTGACAGCCGCACAGCTTCATTTGTGGAATCCAATCGTACACATAAGAAAGTCCTGGACATCGTTAATTATGTAAATCAACATTATATGGAACCACTTAAGCTCTGTGAGATTTCACGGCAATTCGACATAAGCTCCTCCTACCTTTGCCGAACTTTTAAAGAATCCACCGGGTTCAGCTTCATTGAATATATCAATAATATCCGCATCAAAAAAGCGCGTGATTTGCTGGTTGGCTCTTCGTTTAATGTTACTGAAATTGCGGGAATGGTTGGGTTTGATAACACCTCCCATTTTGGACGAACCTTCAAATTAATAATGGGCATCTCGCCGCTCTGCTTCCGCAAACAATTTAAGTCTAAATAGCAACGTCAAGACATTTCGTCAAGCCGAACAAATTGCAGGTTTCTTGCCTGCAGTTGGTTTAGCACTTCTTCTAGAGCTTGCAGCATAAAATAAGGAGCATGCCGGTCCGCGCCCGCAGTCTCACCGCTGTCGTGAAGTAAAACAACGGAGCCATCGGTGATTCCACCTAATAGAATGGCCTGCATCCGGGTTTGACAGGCCCGGATGTTCCAGTCGCCCGCCTTCAGGGACCATAAAACAATTCGATACTGCTTGTGCCGAAAGAAATCAAATAGATTGATTAATCCCCAGGGTGGACGGTAATGATTGGGTCTGATTCCGACAATAGACTCTATAATATCAGCGGAGCGGTCCAGATGTTCTCGCCTAACAGTACTGGGCAGCATCAGCCAGTTAGATGTATGGCAATAATTATGGATGCCAATCTGATGGCCTTCCCGATCCATTCTTCTGATCAGATCTGGATACTGCTCCGCTCGCGATCCAAGCACGAAAAAAGTAGCCTTCACTTGATGTAACTTCAATAAATCCAGCAATTCCGGCGTATATTTCGGATGTGGCCCATCATCAAAAGTGAATGCCACCTGTTTTTTCACCGTTCCTTTGCGAAAGACACCAAAGCCGCTCACTCGCGTAATCAAACTCGGAATAAACATGTAAAGAGTGGCGGCACATAGTATTCCTCCTATCAGATATGTAAGCATGATTACACCTCCATATAACAAGCTTTAGACCTATCCAGAGTAGTTCTGTCCGGGTGAGAATCGATTTTTCAGTGAGGCGCGTGAATGGATCAGTAACATCGGGACCAGTTGCTCTGTTCGCCGATTGATTCTTTGTCTCCCTTCAGGATGCATGGCAGACAGCAGCAATCGAAGATAGATGGTGGTGATGCGTTCGAAAACGCCGGACTTTATATTTTGTTGTTCAAAGCCAAGACCGTGTGTTAATCCCCGATGGAGCAGTGTAATCCCCAATAAAGCCTTGACCTGCCTGAACTCGGACTGCGATTCGAAGGCTTCGTTGATTTGCTGCATTGATTTGCGCAGCATGCGAGCCGTTTGCAATGCGGCACGATCCGATCCTTCGGACCGGATCAACTTCAGGATTCTTTCATTGTCGAGGTGGAGTTCTCCCACCCACTCTCCCTGATTGATGACCGTGGCGTCTTGGCATACAATAGGCTGTCCCCGATGCTTTTTTAGCATCACGGTACATATTCCAAAGCGTGACTTATGCGATCCGCGAAAATGTGAAAGCAACGCAAAAGCTTTTTCCCACATCATCCAGACGGACTGCACCGTGTTTTTACGTATTTTGAAACCCAACTCATTCACCATCCTTAAAACGGTTATTGTCTCTCATTTCATACTTGTACCTAACGGAACTTTCTTTTTTTCTAACGTCTACTTATATTTGACGCTATACACTAGAATTTCTCTGCGAGTAAATCAAATTTTTATACAATTATTTTCATTAAGTCTAAATTTTTGGCATCCAACTACATAAAGAAAAACCCATGTCTCTTGGACATGAGTTTCGGAAGTTATCTTTTTGACTAAATCAATCTGGTTTCACTATCAATCCAAACTACCCAACTCCACCACATCTCCGCTAGTAGCCTTCACTGCAAAATCACAATCCAGCTTCCCGCACAGCACATACTTCTTCTGCCCAGGATTATACACATAGACGGGTGTTAATTCGAACCATCCCCTGAGCTTGTCATAAGCTTCGTCATGGCTCACAGCAATTTCCCCTTCGCTCTGGAACTCATCAAACGTATCGAGCATTAACTTGTTATCCATATAATCTATAACCTTATAATTTTTCGTATCGATAAACAGGAGGATCTTACGCTGAAAAATACGATTACTTGGCGCATTCCTCCTCAATGTCGCTTGAATATGTCCTCTTTCCCGATGTAAAGTCTTCAGAATCCATTGTCCGGATTCATCCGGATAGAGCTGGCTTAAACCAGCTTCGACTGCGGCTATACATTGGGCTTGTTCTACGTCTGTGATTGAAAATGAATCTGGATGCGGCTCACGTGCTACTGCCTGTTCGATTGTAACTACTTCTTGCAGACGGATCTCCGTCCTTGCGAACTGTTCCGTGTCCACTTGCTCCCAATGTATTACTTGATCAATATTCAGTCGTGCTCTCGTACCTGATATCATCTCAAATGGAATTGTGGTTGTTCCATCATTTGTAATGTAGATTTCTTCTATCCCATAGATCGGCAGGAGATGCTTCATCTCGTACACTGGATATTCGATAAGCTGTAGTTGTTTTTTCGCCAGTGGCTCTACCGCTTGAAGCGTGAGAGAATAATGCTCTTTGTGCACAAGGGAGCTAGAAGGAAACTGGCCATATACACTATAAAAAATAATCCTACCTTCCGCATCGAAGCGTAATTCCATTCGCCCGCCGGGGGAGATGGGGATACCGTCTATACATTCGGCAAAATGATATTCTCCTCTTTCTTCCTTCAATAGGTAGAATTGTTTACCATATTCAAGCCCTACTTCAGCTTCCATCCACTGAATAACGCCGTTTATTTCAATGTTTTGGAATGGTGTTCGATTTGCATAAGATTTCCCTCCAACAAAAATAACACTTTTATAGTTGCGGGATAGTAAGTCAAGCGTAATGACTGCAGTTCCTTCCGGATTATAATCCTCCTTCCATTCCTTAATGTGAGAAGGAAACCATTCCATACTAAGCAAATAGTCGGTTTCTCCCAGCATCGTAACTTCGCGATAAATTTCATTTGTATGTAAGTAGTAGTTGTCCAATCCATAGGTTTGCTGTGTAGCATTAACTAGTTCTTTGATTCGGAAATCCATATCAGTGCACCCCACAAAATTGATGCCTATATCATATCATTACTTAGCAATGATTATGAAGCGCAACGAATCATATCTGCTACATATTCTAAGAGCTTATGTAATGGGTTTTGCTGGTGTTCAGAAAATGATCAGTAGCTTGGGGTTTAATAATGCAGAGTGTATCAATCTATTGTACCAAGTCAGGGAAATTCACCCTACTGACTTACAACCTTGCCAGAATACTAAACATGTATAGTGAACACATATTTTAATGGAGGTATATCATCATGATTGACATCATCGACGGAAATGCGGCATTAATACATTTTTTTCCACTTCCGGCGCATCTTTATTCTAAGAATATTGCTTGTATTGTTGCTGTGGCTCATGAAGAAGAACGGGGTCCAAATTTAACAGGCCTCATAAACGCTTTATACTCAAAGGGATATACAGACCTTGATCATCTATTAAATTCCACATGGAAAAAACTATACCAAGTTCCGAGGTTGGGCCAGCAAAGACTGGTGCTTCTACTTAGTTTACTAGAACGAATTTCTGCAGATCCCAAGACCATAGAAAACTATACAACTGTCCCTCCTGTTACCATCCACAGTAAAAAGGAAATGAAAGAATTAACTTTAAAGAGGATCATTAAGAAGTATAACGAAACATCTGTAGAGGTATTAACTGAAGACAGCGAAAAAGAAGCTCGTTTAAAGAAAATTAAAGATAGACTCCGAGAAATGGGGATGATCGTATAAAAAAACCCCGCCAGTATAGTAAAGTGCACCCCTTAGAATAGACATTGGATAAACCCCTGGGTCAATCCGATTTCTATTCTAGGGGTGTGACTTTCAATTCATTTAGTAATCGCGCGCTGCATCGAACCAGCGTTGAGCCATCTCCTCTGTGATAGGCTGGCCAATCAGGTGGTCAGACTGGCTAAGTTGCCATACCGCTTCACCAAGATCTTCTCGTTCGGTGGTTTCGATGCCCTTAAGATTGTTGAAGCGCACGGTGAAAGCGGTAATGGCGGCCTCTGCTTCAGCAAAGCTATGGGCCTCGGACAAGGTTACCTGTGCAACGTTGTAAGCTTCATTAGCCAGCTTGGCTAGACGTTTAGTCCAGGAGGAGAATGGGCGGCCAAACTCGGTCGTCCACCACTCTGGCTTTCGTAATTGGCTCACTGAAGCATGGTCGGTCCAAGGACGGGTTTCAGCGCGAGTTTTCATTTGCTTTTTTAGATGCTTGCCAGCGCTCTCTTCCACATTGTAGGCGATAAATCTGTCAAGCAACGGCCACGCGTTCAAGGTCGGCAAATCCTCCAGATCAGGCATGAAGCGCAGCTCCAGATTCGTTAACTCGGTATGATGAGCCAATAGATTCAAATCGCAGAAGTTTCCCCACAAACTCAGTGATTTAAGGTTTGGGTACCGGTTTAGACACTCTAGCGAGATGGGCTGTCCCAGCGGTGCGTTATGTAGCGTCAAGCTCGTTACCTGGTGCAGCTCCCCCATATCGGGCAGCAAAAAAGGGGAATCATTCTTACGTCGGCCGGTGCGCGGTGCTAGTGTAAGAGAAGATGGCATATCACCTGTGGCCGAGAAGCGTGATAGATCGCCAGACACACTCAGGCGGAAAGGCTGCTTCGGAAGTATTAGGCTAAGGGACCTCCCGGATGGTTCCAACTTGACATGCAAGCCATGCAAATTGGACTGACTGGCGTCCGCCACCGTGTCTGCAGACAGGATCGGAGTCCATGTCATCTCTTCAATGGGACGTTTCTGTGCCCAGTCAAAGAAGCCTAAATCACTGCCTGTATAATGCAGAAATCTCGGCCAGGGAGAGCCGGCCGGTGTGGCAAAGACATCGAATACGGTCCAATCGATAGGCGCATCAGACGCGACATGAAGGTCAACCTTTTTCCCCAATTGCGACGGACCCATTGATAGACTGCCCACACCGGGCTTAAGGACAAGAGTATGACTACGTGGACCTGTCAGGTTGATAGGATAACTACCAACTTCTCTAACAGAACCAGCTGAAGGACCAGCTTGGCTATCATTTGGCATTTCTATCATCCTTTCCTCTAAAGCATATCAAGATCTAACTATTCACACCTGACTCTATCTTCTCAGTAATAAATTGTTTAAATCTTGTAAAATACCGCTCTGATGCTTCCCAGCGCCTAAGATCCAAATAGGGCATGTCCTGCTTGCCATATTGATCGGGCGGCTGATAATGCCGGGAAACATAAGTTCCATTGTCCAGTGTATAAAAATAATACGTTTCATCTGGAGTCCTGATTTCAATCCGACCATGTAGGAGGTCTCCGTCCTCGTCCGTATGCGTTTGACGGAAGCTGTAACATTTGGAGCCGTCCCAGAACCCGCCATTCTCCTCCACTTCCGAATTTAATTCCTGAATTACAGTGTGTTGCAAAATGTCTTGCACATACTGTACCTCAATGTTTGGTAAATAAAGCTCAGCCATATTAACGCAGGTCAGCAACATCGTCCAGCAATCGCTAATCTCTGCTAGTTGTTCCTGAGTCTCTTCTGTAATGTCCTCCCACTCAGACCCTTCTTCTATGGTTCTCTTCAACAAACCGACAGAATGATCTTGCTCCAGCCAAATATAATAGTGATGCCGGTTATCATTCATATAAACGCTAAGATCCCGCTCATCCCCGTCAGCATCAATATGCTCCAGTTGAACTTTGAAAAAAACGTCTTGCTCGCGAAAATTAAAAGAAGGCTTGTCACTTGGCATTAAAATACACTGCGTCAACTTCAATATATTTTCTTCATTGATCGTGTTATGGGTGAAATATAAATGAACTGCGTTCTTGCTAGCGGGGGATTCATTTATTTTTTTTAGAGCAGAACGGCCTTCTTTAATTACGTTCACCAGTGTGGCAAAGGAAAAGTCCTCCTCATCCTCATCCATATCCAAAAAAACTTCATCAATCAACACCTCATGAATGTCCACCGGAAGCTCCTGAAATACGCCGTCCCCCTCCCACACATTTACTAAGCAGGCGATCGATTTATGTCCGACCACTTTGAAACTGTACTCGTCATCCTGAACTAAAACCGCAGCGCTGAGATCACCTTTAACAATCGTTTCCCCATGATTGTAGGAGCCGCATAATATTTCCTCAATCATCAGGTTGCCCGAAACATAAATTTCCTGACCTCCTACAGCTATATTTTTTGCACTCAAATTACCGGTCACCAAAAGCCCTATGGCGCCATCAGTTTCTTTATTATAAAGATTGTCTACAGTAAAATTTCCTTCTATAAAAATGATGATTACCTCTTTTTGTTGCGGGAAAGGTTGCTCCCAATCTAGATTAAGAGAAGGCAGCGTCAAATCCCCTTCATAGTAAGCGGCAAGTTGCTCGTCACTAAAATCTTGGTAAAACTTCGCCCACCAAGATCCTTCGGGAAATTTATCTGCTAGCTGGCTAATAGGAATGAATCGGAAAAGATTGCTCATACATTATTTTCCCTTCATTTTGAAATTTCCATTATTTCCTCACATGCCCCAAGGCTTACGCCCTGCTTAATCTCGACCATTTTATTAAATCCGAATATAGTAGACGGTTCCCGAAAGCGGATGCTTCTACTCCGCCGCTTCCGCCAACCATACTTGCATAGCCGAAGATTCTGCCCGATTCAAACGGAGGGCGATCTCAGTATTGATCTCATCCGGCGGCATGACTTCGACAAGGACGCATACTGACTCTCGCAGTTGATTCAAGGCAAACACACCTTCATCATCGAGCATTTTCATCGCCAGCTCCATGGCCTTCAGCCTCAAATCAAACTCACGATTCCCTTCGTCATTCTCAAGATCCGCAATGAAAGGACGCTCGGTAAATCGTTGTTTAACGTTATCGAAGTTCTCATCGCCGAAACAACAATAGGGCGAATCCGCATAAGACCATTTGATAAGTTCCGCAATCGTCGATGCCGGTGTGTCACTTTCCACTCCTTGCCTGGCTGCTTCCATCTCCAAAGCTTCCCACGACCAGGCGGAGATACTTGGCGCATGTCCCTCGCCAGTAGTGTATAGAGTACAGTAATAGTAACGTTCGCCATTTTCAAAAAGAGTGCGAAAAGACGTTCTAGCAGCATCGGCGATCTCTATCGCCAGCGTCTCTATTTCTTGCATCGGCTTCCTCCTTTCCGTTAGTGGATCCGCTCAGGCAGGATGTCTTCTATTAGCTCCAGCCTTCTACAAATGATATGGCGGCGCTTTTTCTACTACAAGGTTATCAGGATGAATATCAGTTGGCTCATAGTCATTCATACGGAGAAGGATATACTCAATCTCTTCTAATGGCATCTGCAATTTCTGGCTGACTTCATAAAGCTCCATGTCTTGCGAAAGTAGTTTCCGTGCTTGATTTAACTTTCCATTTAGCCAATTGTTTTCGAGCATCCATTTTTTCACTAGGTCCAGTAGTTGATTTTGGGTTTCCTTATCTGCATGCTTATTATATTTAGCAACTGACTCTGACAAATTGACCCACACACGTTCCATGTGTATCCAAAGTAAAAACTAGTTTCATGCCTACCTCCCTCTCCCATACGTAAGGAGCACCCAGATCAGCTGTTATTTTCTGAAATCGCTTCGCAGCCTTTCGACAAGAGCCACTGCTCCATATCGGCAAACGCCTGCCCCGTATCCTGTTCATAGAAGACGGCCACCTCTTGCTGGTAGGCATAATTCAATCGTACATAGCCTCCCAGCTGCCGGTAGAACAGGAAACAAGCATAGGCATTCTCATAAAACAAATCCGGCGGAAATTCATGTTGGCACAATCCAGCCAGTTCGGGTAGCGTAAGCTGGTCCTGCCCTTGTGGCAAACGCAAAAAGCGATGGCTGCGAGTGCCCGTCCACGGTTCATAATAGACGCTCTCCCCTTGAATGATTCCATACACCTGACGATATATTTCGTCCAGCACCAAAGCGTACATCCCCTCGTCTTCCTGCTCCGGTACCTGCAGGAAAATCGCCTTCACGTGCTCCGCATGCCGAGGTAGCCAGAGCAGCCCAGCTGTCTGTGGATACACTGCCAGAAAATCACCGTCAACCGTTGTACCTATAACGATACACTCCCCGATCTGTTGCTCAGTAATGGGGCTGTTTTCGTCATGCTCCCATAATCCGTACTCTGCAAAAGGTTTGAGCACCTCCGCATCCGGAAGCTGAACATTCAACCACCCTCTGTAAGTTCCTTCGCCGAATCGCCGCAAAAACCGGAGGTAGCCCGGTGGATAAACAGCGGCATCTTCCTTCGCAAGTGCTTGGTTTTGGTCATCAGACAGCGGTTTTGGCCGAGATACGATGTACATAAATACTCCTCCTGCTGCCCCCAACATGCAACTCTTCCAAATAAGAGAATTCTTTAAAATATTGCAGGTTGAGGAGCTTTTTTATCCAAGATAATACTGAAATTTTAGAGAGTGCAACATATCAATCCCCAATTTTTGAATTCTCCAGCTTGGCCAGTGCTTCGGTGTCATTTGCCCTGAACTATTTTCCACCCATCACAAGCCCATATTTATTGAAAATCCACGATTTGCTCAAATCTTGCATCGCACCATGGCTTATACGCACAGAAGGCTTTTGCTCCTTCATAGCATCTGCATCATGCGCCGAGAAGCGAAGCGGCCTTGTCATTTTTTTAATAGTACCCGTTATTTCATCGAAAAACGTATATGTTAATGGCTTATGGTCCCGAATATCCTCATAGATATAATACTTCCCTTTTTCATCTTCCAAATCTATTTGAAAGCCTTTAGGAAATGATAGCAAGATACACGGCAGTTCATCCTCTGCCCATTGTCCGTAATATGGAAAATAGACACCTTCATTTCTCGCGAAAAATCCAGAGCTTTCATTATCAGACGCAACAGAAATAGAATAAACAAAGAAAGGGAAACCCTCATTCCTTTTTTCTTCTGCCCTAAAATAATCATAAAAGGTCTTATACGCCTCATACACCTGATTCAGATCATGCTCTGTCTGGGCATAATTGGTTAGATGAAATTGCGCTTGCTTATGTTCAAAAAGCTTCAAAACGCTTTCAAACTCTTCCGGCCTTATGAAGAATCTAAGCTTATAAAATCCGCTGTTCTTTAATCTATCCATTTCTTTTCGCTCACCGCCATGTACTAAAATGTCATCTCAGCTGTCCTTAGCCATTTGCTCGTGTATTTTCAAAATTCATATTTCACAAATCGTTTTCTGAGAGTTTCTTCGTACGGGATCCACTCCCAATCACTCCATAAAGACATACTTACGAGTTCTGACAGCTTATCTACGGCTTGTCCCGGACTCGTTATGTCAATGAAGCCGTCAAAATCCTCATTACGGATATCCAACGCTTTTCGCAGGTAGTCATCATTGAGACGCTCTTCCCGGAGTTGTTCATATTCATCCCTCGTCCACTGTTCACAAAAGATCTTTTCGGCTTGAATGTCTCCATTCTCGAACAACGACAACTCGAATATTTCCTCATTCATATATCCGGCGGTCATCACTGGCTCCCCGATAAGCTGGGACAACGTTTTGCCGGCCTCCTTCACCGTACCCCATACAAAGTAATCGTGGAGCACGCTGATCCAGTTCTCGTTGCTTTTGCTTACGTACATGACAACTTTGCTCTCTGGAGCCTCATGATTGGACTTGCCTAATACTTTGGCATGCCCTTCGCTTAGCTCTCTTAATGCTTCGACAGTCTTCTCAAGGTTGTTCGACTTGATATGCAAATTTGCGAATGATCTTCCCACGAGATGGCCTCCTCTAATCGCTTTTTTTACTCAGCCAGATTCTATTTATATCCTATTGATCGGTTCTATGAATGTCTCATATTTCCATTATAGTGATCGCTTGTCCTGAGTCTACCTACTTTTCACCTGAATTTTGGAAATAACCTTCGCAAAGGAAGAGATATAACCTTGCCCGTTCAGCACAATCTCTAGCTCCTTCCCTCCTTCTCGCTTCGCTCACTCATTAAAAAAGGAGGGTATCCCTACGTCAATTTATGACGTTTGGGACACCCTCTGTCGAACTATTCCACATCCTTATTACAGCACTCTCCAACTTTCCGCTCAAAAATTCCCTGTCGTCCCTAATGGTACGGATCAGCGCGCTGGCTGTAACGGCAAGTTCTGATTTTAACTTACCGTTGTTCGATCAATCCATACTTTGGGCAGTTACCGACTCGCTGCCTCCATGATCCAGTCGGTCAATTCGTTGATTTGTCTTTTCACGGCGATTGGGTCGCGGTACCAGGATTGGTTCTCCGTCCATAAAAATACCCGATTGTTGCGAATCGGCTCGAGCGTCCCCCAGATCGGATCAGCCTGCAGCGATTCCAAGCTGGCTTCTGTCGTCAGAATCAAATAATCACCCATGTACTCCGAAAGTTTCTCCAGCGAAAATTCATAGTAGGATTCTTTCAGCATAAATTCTGGAACCGTCGTCGGCGGTTTCAGCCCCATTATTTCATACATTAGCCGGCCGCCTCGTCCCGACTTCGGACCAAAAAGGCTCACGTTTCCATCGTACTCTTGCATAATTGAAAGCGTCTCTCCTTCGGGAACGGCTTGTTGGACTTTCTCCCGAATGTCTGCAATGTCCTTCTCGAATTGTTCGTTCCATTTCTCCGCTTCCTCGCGTTTATCCAGCAAGTCGCCGAAATACATCATTTCCTCCTGAATGGATGCAAACTGATTGTAAGGAACAGATACCGTAGGTGCGATCATCTGATATTTATCGACTACCTCAGGCTGTGGATTATGCGTTATGATTAAATCCGGATTGAGCTCCAGCAGCTTCTCTAATGAGTCACCAACATCCGTCACGACGTCCAGCATTCCCTCAAGATAAGGACTCGACATCAAGAACGATTCGGCTGCGATCGGCTGGACTTCCAGCGCAAGTACGGTGCCGAGATAAGAAATTGCCGCTACGCGCTGAGGATGTGCAGGAACCTCGACATCGCCGAAAGCAGTCTTAACTACCTTGATCTCCGAAGATGTCAAAACCTCTGACTCTTGGGTGACCATGGTTGGAGAAGCGCTGACGGCAACCTGGCTGTTCGTTGCGCCTCCGTTGTTCACCGCCCCACCACAAGCTGTTAACATCACGGTCAAACATAACAGCATCACTGCATAAAAACTTCTGGTTGCTCTAGTCATTTTATTCGCCCCATCCTGTTGAAATTGATAATCAATATCACTCACATAAAAAGGATAGCTTAATGACCGGCTTAGAACAACGGACGATTGTGACATATTCCTTGCATAATCTGAAACGAACTGGCCGTATCGTTTACGATATTGGCCTGGCGTCATGCCGGCATACTTTTTGAACATGCGGCTGAAATAAATGAGGTCCGGATAACCGACATGTGATGCTATTTCCTGTTGCGTTGCTATCGTGCCGGCCAGCAGAGCCTTCGCATCTTCCATTCGGAAACGAATGACGTAGTCCAGCGGACTGAGCCCCGTCTGTTCTTTAAATTTTCGCGAAATGTATTGTTGGCTGTAATTCAATTGCCGAGCAAGCTCCTCAAACGAGATCGGCTGGCGGTAATTCCTGGACAAATGCCGAATAACTTGCTCCGATAAAGATGGCTCACCGGCTCCGAACAGACGCTCCCTCAGGACAGCGTGAACGAAGCGGATAAAGTCTCCCTTGGCCGACAGCCGGGTCAATCCGTCGTCAGAATTAAGCCAACCGTCGCGTATCGTTTGAAGCAGCTCGAGCATGGCCAGCGGTTCGCCAGGCGGGAACCCCCAGCTTTCCAGAAACGGGTCGGATTCCTCCATCATCATATGAAATTCGCGCGAGGCCGAAGCGGGGAGAGACGCTTTGTAGAGTACGATATATACATTCAGCGCTTCTCGGCTCCGAACCGTCACCAAAGAGCCTTTGCCGGCGTGCAGTACATGAAAACGATCGCACAGCCACACCTCATCATCAACCCACAACTCGCCTTGTCCTTGGAAAGCGAATATAAATGCGCTTGCTGGCAAACGGTATTGATTCAAATCGTTCTCGGTTCCGGCCTGCTTTAGCCTTACGTCCAGCACACTCATAATCACCTGGTTCCATATTTGTATAAGTTTCAGAACGTCCATAGCTGATTCGCAAACTCCCTTTAAATTCTCAAGAGATAATCATTCTCAATTGAATCATGTTTCTAAACACAATAACGAATACATCTAGCGCTGTCAATAAGGTATTGCCGAATGAGACGAGGATGCGAATAGCTAGGCATACGGCTATTTTTCCGGAGTCTAGCCCAAAAGCAAAAGACGCTAGTTCCGCAAACATACGTGCGGAACTAGCGTCTATCAATGAATCGTGAGGGCCCTTTCTTTGAACTCTCAATTATCTTAATCATTAGCATACTTTTATGTTGCCTGCTTAGTGAATGCCTGTCTCTTTCGTAAGGGAATTTTTGTAGGCTGCAATTTTGTCTTTCAACATCTTCTCTGTGGCTGTTAAGTTTCTGATTTGGCTCTGTATAGAGTTACTATGATTCTCAAGAAGGTTCAAGCGGGCTTGGGCCGTATGCTCTCCTTCTAAATATAACTGCGCATATTCTCTAATTTGTGAGATCGGCATTTGGGTTTGTTTCAACCTCATCACAAATCGCAGCCAAGCAAGATTGGAGTCATCATATATTCTTTCTCCATTCGCATTCCGTATCGGAGCAATAATCTTTTCCTTTTCATAATATCTCAGTGTATATGCGGTAATCCCTAGTAATTTGGCTACATCGCTGATCGTATACATACAAGCCCCCGAATCTATGTTGATTTTAAGAGTCCCCATAATTATAAAAAACATTTGACTTAGAGTAAACTCTAAGCTTTATGATTACATCGTTGTTGAAACACTAAATATTCTTGTAAAAACGGAGGAATTCACATGAAATATACTGTAGTTACAGGCGCCAGTTCAGGTATAGGTTATGAAACCGCTCTAGCCTTTGCGGCTCGCGGTAAAAACTTAATTGTTACAGCCCGCAGAAGGGAGCAACTGGAGGAGCTAAAATCTGAAATCAATCATAACTACCCCGATGTAGTTGTCGTTATTCGAGTGACTGACTTATCCGTTTCTAGTAATGCTTATAAGCTTTATGAGGATCTACAAGGGTTCGAAATCGAAACTTGGATCAACAATGCGGGATTTGGAAATTTCGCTTCAGTGGCCAAGCAAGATTTAGATAAAATTTCTGCAATGCTGCATCTGAACATTGAATCGTTGACGATCCTTTCCTCTCTATTCGTTCGTGATTACTCCAATGTTGAAGGAACACAATTAATCAACGTTTCATCCGGTGGCGGCTATACGATTGTGGGAAATGCCATTACGTACTGTGCGACTAAGTTCTATGTGAGTGCCTTTACTGAAGGACTCTCTCATGAGTTGAAGAGTCAAGGTGCACTTATGCAGGCTAAAGTGCTGGCACCTGCCGCAACAGAAACAGAATTCGCGAAGCTTTCTTTCGATGTCCCCGAATTCGAATATCATGGGACTGTGCCGAAATATCATACCGCGAAGGAAATGGCTGTATTCATGCTTGATCTGTATGACAACGATCATGTTGTGGGGATTGTTAATGGTTTGACGTACGAGTTCGAGTTGAGAGATACCCTCTATAATTATGTGGCGAGCACGCGATAAGTTCATCTCGTAATGGCAAGTTAAGAAGCATGATCATCCTTTACGGATCGCCGTGCTTCGACAATGATGTAACTCCTAAATCCCCTATCAAAAAAAGGCTGCCAATCCCTTATGGGCGGCAACCTTTGATTTTTACTCTACGACAACGCCAACATCGCGTTCATATCTTCCTCAGCAGTAGTAATTAGCTTCAACCCAAAAAGCTCTACCAACACATCCAGTACACCTGGCGAGATGAACTCGGGTGGCTTTGGTCCGATGCGGATGTCCTGAATGCCGAGACTGAACAAGCCTAGCAGAATAGCCACTGCTTTTTGCTCAAACCAAGACAGCACGATGCTGACAGGCAGCTCGTTCACCGTACACTCAAATGCCTCAGCCAGAGCCATGGCAATCTTCACTGTAGAACCGGAATTATTACATTGCCCAAGGTCAATGTAACGCGGAATACCGGTGTCTCCAACGGTGCCATAATCTACGTCATTAAAGCGGAACTTTCCGCAAGAAGTAGTTAAAATGACGGTATCGTTCGGTAAGGAAGTCGCCAACTCACGGTAGTAATTCCCGCCCGTACCTGGCGCATCACAGCCTGCAATGACGAAAAACCGGCGGATATGCCCGTCTTTGACTGCTTGAATGATCTCTGGTGCTAACCCGATTACAGTTTCATGATGATATCCGGTCGTGAGTACCAGATCTGACTCTACATCAGCCGCAGGTAGGGACAACGCTCGATTAATTAGTGGGGAGAAGTCGTCGCCCGTTATTTTCTCTACACCTTCCAGCCCCGCTACTTCATATGAGAAAAAGCGGTCTGCATAAGTGCCTTTAATCGGCATTACACAGTTTGTGGTAGCAAGAATTGCACCGGGAAACTGCTCAAACAATCTACGCTGATCATACCACGCTTTGCCGATGTTGCCTTTAAGATGCTTATACTTTTTGAGTGCAGGATATCCATGCGCAGGCAGCATTTCTGAGTGAGTATAAATGTTGATGCCTTTCCCCTCTGTCTGCCGCAGTAATTCCTCCAACGCATATAAATTATGTCCAGTCACAACAATACATTGACCTTCAATTTTGTTCTGACTGACTGTGATTGGTTGCGGAATGCCAAAGCGGTCCGTATGCGCACGATCCAGTACATCCATGATGCGCACCGCCGCATCTCCGACCTTCATCGCCATCTCCAAATGTTCCTGCGTATTAAAGTTGGAATTGGTCAACGTCATATACAAAGCTTCGTGGGTGATACGATCCACCTCGGGGTCGCTATATCCTAGCTGCCGGGCATGTGTCGCATAAGCTGCAATTCCTTTTAATGCAAAAATCATCGTATCTTGTAAACTCGCAATGGTTTCATTTTTGCCACATACCCCTACAACGGTGCATCCGCCATTCGGTGTCTGTTCACATTGGTAACAAAACATATTGTTATCCTCCATATCTAGATAATCATTCGTTACTTCCAACGTAACAGAA
Organism: Paenibacillus sp. FSL H3-0329; assembly: GCF_037963285.1. Classification (NCBI taxonomy): domain Bacteria; kingdom Bacillati; phylum Bacillota; class Bacilli; order Caryophanales; family Paenibacillaceae; genus Paenibacillus; species Paenibacillus sp. FSL H3-0329. The sequence continues at coordinate 4,298,841 of NZ_CP150150.1, forward strand.
CACCAAACCTTGAGTTGTGATTACACACACATTTTTTTAGATCAAGCAGATTTAAATGACCTTCTATTTATAACAATCATTAATACAATAACGCCTAAACAAATGAAAATATTATTCTCAAAAACCAATTTGAACGCCTGTAACTGACTCCCTTGTCCTGTCTCTCCACTCATCACACCAAGTCCAAGTGCTGAGCCAAAGACCATCCCCGCATTTCTTGTTAAAGCAATTAATCCGCCAATCGAACCCACATATTCCCAAGGTGTCTGCTGCATAATGAAGCTATTATTAGGAGAGGCAATGAGCCCCATACCAAGGCCTATAAGAGATAGAATCGCCGCGATTCCATAAACCGGTATATGGTCTAAATACACCAGCAACAAGATAAACCCGCTTCCCATACAGCTCAGTCCCATAAGCATCAGACGATGAGAGCCATAACGGTCGGAACAGTAGCCTGCGAGAGGACCTGCAAACGCCAAGGCAATGGGATAAGCCGCCATAATATATCCTGTCGTAGATGACGAGAACGGAGCCGCCGCCCCCATCAAATAAAATGGAAGAAGGACAAGCAATGTATTAGACAGAATAAAAGAGGCACAGCTAACGATCAAGCCTCCCGCTACAGTTGGAATTTTCAAAGCTTGTAAGGGTAGAAAAGGATTCTTTTGCTTCCGTTCCCAGAATAGAAAAGTAATCAGTAACAAGAACCCCCCCACCAAACTTGTCATCGTCCACACGGACACCCAGCCCCATTTGCTCCCATTTGTTATTACGAGAAGAACCAAGGTGATGAATGCCATAAACAAGCTGGCCCCCACGAAGCTGATAGCACCCGGTTTGCGCTCTTGCACACGGTTGGGTATGTACCGATATGCCATAATTGTAGCCACAATCGCCACAGGAACATGGATTAAAAATAACCATTTCCAGCTCAGCCACTCTGCAATCAAACCTCCCGCTATAGGTCCCGTCATCCCGCCCAGTGCGACAGCTGTACTTAAAATTCCGAGTGCACGTCCTCTTTGCTCTTTCGGCATATGAATGGTGATGAGCGCAATATTAGTTGCTTGGAACATCGCAGCTCCTACTCCCTGTATAACTCTGAGCGTTAGCAATATTGGTAAATTAGGTGAAAAAGCGACCAGGATGGAACCCACAGTAAAGATCACAAATCCAAGATTGTGAATCCGGCGAAAACCATAACGGTCGCCCAGTTTCCCCATAACAGGAAGAAGTGCCGTAATCACTAGCAGATACCCTGTTGTGATCCATAATCCCTTCCCAAGCTCTGTCTGAAAATAATCCACAATAAAAGGAAGCGACACATTCACAATTCCGGCTGTAAAATGGGAAATAAACGCCCCCATACAAATAGCCGCCATCATCCCCAGCCGCTGCCCGTGTCTGCTTTTAAACTCTATATCTTTTGCTGCTATCATGTTGATCCCGTCCCTACTCATATTGTTTAAGAATTACTAACAATTATAAGTAGATCCCTTGCAAGAACAATCCCATAAAGATGGGATGGAAATGGTTTAGGCGAATATGTCTATCAGAATAGGTGAGGAAAATCAGAGGTAATGCAAAACAGCAAAAAGCGGCACATTTAAGTGCCGCCTCTGAATTATTATCTATAAGAGTCATGCGTTGGGCGAAACAAATCTTCTTCGGAACTTCTGACCATAGAAAAATGTTCGACATTGTAGTGCCCATGTAATGTTTTATTGTGATGCTTGATGATTTGTTCTGCACTTAAAACATCATTGTCCGTTGTAGAATGACCATCTCCGACCAATGTAACATCCATGCCGCTAACCGTAGCCGTCCGAACCGCAGTATCGATGCAGTGTTGAGTTTTACATCCCATAATGACCACATGCTCAATCTGCTGATCTTTCAGATATTGTAGCAGTTCAGTTCCGTGAAAAGAATTCGTTGCCAGCTTATCAAAGATTTTGGCATTTGCAGACCTATTGATTTCATTGTGCACTTGAAAGCCTGCACCTGTTCCTTCAGCGACATCAAGATCCCTAACAAACACAACTTCGACATTGGCTTCTTTTGCTTGTTCAATCACTTTATTAATATTCCGGATAAGCTGCTCTTTATTGAATACCGCACTTTCCTTTTCGTTTCCATCCATTAATTCTTGTTGTGCATCGATGATTAATAATACCTGATTCAAATGATTTTCCCCTTTCGAATGGTGGGGAACGCTAACACGCTTGATCAGTTAAACGTTTTCCCCATATAATTTTGCAAGCTGACATTGTTTTTCATAATATCTACCTCCCAATAAAAATGGTATATAAACTTTAATCTTATAATTTAAGACTTTTTTAGTTTACCATATTTTTAAAATGTACTCTCTAAAAACTTTGATCGCTACATCCATTGATACATCATAAAAATGGAGGAAATCAGATTAGTCAGCCCGTGCAGGACCCAACCTGGAATGATCGAACCGCCGGATAACTTCTCATTCAATATTCCGATACTCCAACCCACAAGACCCGTAAGAAGCATTACAACAGCAGAATTCAAAAATCCGGCACTACTGTATAACAGCACAGCATGTACGACACCAAATAATAAAGCTTGAGCACAGTTTCCAATTCCGAATCCGAATTTCGAACTTAACCGTTTTCCAATGAAGCCGCGGAACAGAATCTCTTCGGACAAGCTAGTCTGCAACCAAGAATAAATCAATGCCGGAATCAAACCTTTAAGACCTGTACCATAAAACTGTGAGCTGGCCAAAGTATTCCTATCCAGCATGTAGATTGCTGTAAGCATTCCCAGACTGGTGAATATAGTCATCGTAAGTATAAAACATAGTATGAACTGCTTCCTAGAAATCAATTGGGGTTTCTTCCAGCCAATCCACATGGCAAAGGATGATGTTGTTCTGCTTGTAAAAAACCAGTATGTATAGGGAATGATGCTGAATAAGATGAGCTGAAGGACTGCACTGATGAGCAATGACAATGTCAACGGAATACCCTCCCTTTAATAAGAACAGCCTCAATATATCATGGACCGCTGCTTGCCCGCGGGAAGAGACCGTAACTTGCAGGTTAGGTGGAGTAGTTGGTTTCGGATTGCTACTCAGGCAGTGGTAATACCGCCAACATCATGAACTGCCCATTCTCATATCTGAAACTGACGCTTCCTTGAAGCTGTTGAACCGCATACTCAATGCTTTCGATTCCGAACCCTCTACTCCCAAAGTTCCGCTTGCTGGACAAAAAAGAGCCCTGCCCGTCCTCTGTAAGCAGAGATGCAGGATTCTTTAAAGAAATCACCAATAACCCTTCGGTATAAATTACTTCCAGCTCAATAACATTCTGCTCTGACTCTGGTAATCTCTGAACCCCTTCAATTGCATTATCTAATGCATTGCCTAGAATAATTGCAATATCAACCTCTTTGCCTGCAAGTGACAGGTCCTGCGGGATGCGAAAATGAGATTGCATTGTAACTTGATGTAGCTCAGCTTTTGCGAATTTCTCATTATAAATGGCATCAATAGCAATATTTCCAGAAGAAATAAACTTTTCTCCCGCCTCCTGTGTCGAAGCAACCTCTGCAATATATCGCTTGGCTTCTTCTAAAGCGCCTTCATCCAGCAGAGAATGAATAAGGATCAGCACATGATTCAGATCATGCCGCAAACGCTGTGCTTCCTGATTATCTTTCAGTTTACTCGTGTAATCCTTCACTTGCTGCTGAAGCACATGATTATGGAATTCGATCTGCATCCGTTTCATTAACTTTTGATATATAAACATTACAGCCACATTAATTACAAGAATCCCAAGCAGGATGAATACAAAATCAAGCGGAATATTAAAAGGTTTATCACTGGAATGTCTCAGATTCACAATAATAATAAGCAAAGAACCCGCCGAAACAAGATTCAACACAGCCCAATCCTGATTCGACAATAACGTAGTGGTGTCCACTTTGAATAACCGCAACAATAGCAGACATAACATGATGCTTAGCAAGATAACAAATAGGAAAGAAAAAGATAACCACCAAAAATTAGCTTCATTTATTCCACCGGTATTGAGCGGGATATGCTGAATCCCATACCATACCAGCATTTCAATAACAACCGTAAACACTGTATAGAAACTGCTAAAGAACAGCTTTTGTAGCACACTGCCGCGGAAATAAACAATAGTAATCAGACTATACACAATCAGGTGAAGGATGACCGAATCAACTAGAGATAAGCTAGCAGCAGTAAGCGATTTAACCATATAAAAGATAATAAGACAGCCTATAAATGACTTTTTGCTCCTGTTCAGGATTAGAAATTTCTTGAGAAAAATATAAAATGTGACCCCTTGCGGAACATATATAAGGATGAGCATAAATACACCAAAAAAGTAAGGACTAATCTCCCGGATGAAAGACATTTATCTTAAGAGCCTCTTTTCTATAAAGGCATGGTAAGACCGTAAAGAATCAGAGCTTTTACTGCGGCTGACTGGAAGTTCCACCCCGTTCTTCAGCTGAATAAGTTCCTTGCTTAAAGAACGAACATGCAGCCAATTTACTAGGAATCCCGTATGTACGCGACAGAAATCATGTGATCCCAGCTGTCCTTCCAACTCTCCCAGTTTGCCATAATACGAGTAAGTCTCTTGTTCAGTATAAAGGACCAACTTTTTACCTCGTTCTACCGTGATATACATAATATCATCTACCCTTAAATTATAGCTCATATGATGGATTGAGAATGTCAGCACATTGTTTCTTTGCAAGCATTGCTGAATGGCTTTGACTGTGGCGGTCTGCAATTCATGTTCATCAATAGGTTTCAGCAAATAGCGAAAGGGATGAACCGCAAAGCTTCTTCTCATATAACTTGTATGGCTGGTGACATAAATAATTAATACCCTGGCATCTTTGAGCCGGATCTTCTCTGCAACTTCTATACCGTTATACTCGGGCATCTCCATATCCAGATAAACTATATCGTATGCGGTAGACGTCATTGTCTGAAGCAGGGTTTGGCCTGATTCATAAATCTCAATAGAGGCGGTCATCCCTTGCAGGCTAGTCATCTGCTTCTTGAGTAATTCTTCCAACCGCGAGGCATCTTGCCTCTGATCGTCACAGATAGCAATGTTAAGATTCATATTATGTATCCCTCCAAGTGAACGTAATTCTATCATATTATAATTTGGAAAAATATGAAGAACCGCCAAAAAGCCGATCCTTTCGGACCGGCCAATAAACTCTTTTCATAGGAAAGTTTTTTACCCTAATCAATTCATCGGAATCGCGGACGCCAGCCGCCGAAACTGGATGAAAATAAACAGAGCGGTCAGCATCACCACAATTCCTGAACCAAGGAACCATAGCTGCACTCCGTATCGATCCACTACAGGTCCTGCCAACAGCAGTCCAATTGGCGAAGACAACATCATAATGCTGGTCACAAGTGAAATGACACGCCCAAGCATCTCGGGTTCAAAAGAACGCTGGATCATCGCCATGAAGGGACCATTGAAGAAGGGTGCCGCACTGCCCATGAAGAACGAGAGAATGGCAAAGATCACAAATGCATTCGGACCAATCAAACCACTGATCACACAGGTAAGACCGATGACTAGCAGACCTACGCTCATATAGCTAATGTCGCTCCATTTTGATGAGAACATCGACAATAGCAGACCACCTAAAATCATCCCGATGCTGAACACCGCTTCCACCAGGCTGGCACTGTATCCTCCACGGCCAAAATGAGACAAAGTCATATAAGGAAACAGTGTCGCCAGCGGCATAAATGCGATACTAAACACCGCAGTAGCCCCCGTAATCAACACAATGGGTTTCGCTTGAATGAGTGCGTTCCAACCCAAACGGAATTCTTGAACGAAAGACGGCGCAGCTGTAGCCTGCACTTTAGGCTGATGGATCTTCACCATGAACAGCATCAGATTCGCAATCAAAGCCCCGGCCACATCGAGTAGCAATACCGCCCCAAGCGAAGTTGCCGAGTAAACCGCTATCCCAATTGCAGGACCAATTACATTCGAGAAAGAGAACACCATCTGCTGCCAGCCCGCGACTCTTGTCAATTCTTCTTCAGGTGCAATCAACGGAACAGCCGCCTGAAAAGCCGGGGCATGAAAGGCCGAAGCCGCCGAACGCAAGCTCAGAATGACATACACAAAACCAAGTCCCGGTTCCCCCCACATGAAATAAATACCTAATATCAGACTGAAAAGCGCTATTGCGCTATCAGCAATAATCATTGTTATTTTACGATTCCAACGATCCAGCCAAACCCCTACGAAAGGACCCAAGACCGCTTGCGGCAAAAACGCTGCCAACCCAGCAATCATCAGAACTGCCGCTGACCCTGTCGATTCCGTCAAGTGCCAGATCACCGCGAATTGAACCATCGAACTCGTGAGAATCGAGAAAATCTGTCCGCTAAAAATAAGGGCGAAGGCTTTTTTCCATTGTATTTGCATAAGGTCATCTCCTTTGATTAAAAACTTAGATAAACTCATTCCATGAGCATAGGCACACTGAAACAGGCACATCACAAATAAACTCATTTCCTTATCTCAAAAAAATGAATGAGTCCACTTGTCTTGCACCACGGACTACCATAAACGAATGGAATGGGTCACAAGGAGCACCTCCTGAAAAAATTATGTTCATTATAACATCGCAACTCCTCCATGAGCCAGTTCCAATTGTTCATTTTGCGAAGAATTTGATCTATCTCTATCTTCCGAATAAATTCCTAAATAAGGGAGAAGATAAAAATCACACTTAACATCTAATTTATTTAAGGAGAATTGCATGCGGAAATTTTTTATCGCCAAGACGCCTCCGTCTAATCCTAAGGTGCCCCCTCAAATCGAAGCCGAAAATGAGCTTTCAATGAAGGATCTTTCTTCCCATGCTATCTCTGCGTCTCTCGAAGACAACTTGCAGATTATTAATGACTGTTTTGCCAATTGCTCAGACCTAAAGGTTATTCCATGGCATTATGGCCCGGATCTTAAGTATGAAGCCTCATCCGTCTATTTCAATACACTTACTAAGTCTGACCCTACAAATTATTTTAAAGATGTCTTGCAAAATATAGTTCCGCATGAGCTGGGGCCCACCTTGGACGTAACCGTTGAAGATGTCATCTCTTATTTTGAAAAAAATGGTGTTTCATCACCGCTGCTTGAATTAATGGACAATATCGGTCAAGCCATTAAGGGGATTCTTGATGGGAAAGTTGTCCTTTTCTTTACAGGTTGGCAAAAAGCCGTTGCCTATTATGCCTTTGATGTAGAACAGCGCCAAACCTCTGAGCCCATTTCAGAGCCTACTGTTCAAGGTCCCCACGTCAGCTTTATAGAAAGCTTAGAGCGTAATATAGGTGTTATTCGTAGTTTGCTAAAATCTACTAATCTTAAGTTCGAGTTCTTTACCTCTGGTAAGCAGGTTCAAAGAACGTTGTCCTATGGTTATCTGGATGGAGTGGTGAAACCAGAAGCATTAAATCAATTCAAACAACGTATAGCAAGTATTGATCAGGAAGAAATTCTTGACGTCTCCTATCTCGAAGAGTGGATCGGTGATTCTCTCTACTCACCATTTCCACAAGTCCGCTACACAGAACGACCGGATACAGCTATAACAGCTCTGCTAGACGGGAAGATTATTGCTATGGTTAACGGAAGTCCTTCCATTCTGATCTGTCCCGGGAATTTCATGGAGTTTTTTACGAATAGCGAAGATTATTACTACCGAACCATTTTTTCATCATTGATAAGATTGATTAGGGTCGCTGCCTTCATCATCGCCCTGCTGTTACCCAGTACCTATATTGCCTTATCCAACTTCCATTCCGAACTAATTCCCACGGTTCTGCTGCTTGCCATTCTAAACACACGCGAAGGAATCCCCTTTCCGGCTATGGTTGAAGCTTTGATCATGGAGTTTTTCTTTGAGCTTTTGAGAGAGGCGGGCATACGCTTACCCAGACCGATTGGATCGGCCGTCAGTATTGTTGGGGCATTGGTCATTGGACAAGCGGCTATTCAATCGCAGATTGCCTCTCCGGTCATGGTCATTGTCGTCGCTTTGACGGGCATTGCCTCATTTGCGCTACCTCAATACAATATGGCAATTGCGCTGCGGATTTTACGGTTTCCCTTAATGATTCTCGCGGCAACGTTCGGAGGACTTGGCATCATGGTCGGTTTTATTCTAATTTACCTCCATCTGGCTACCTTGCGCTCTTTAGGAGAACCGTATTTAGACTCGTTAGCTCCGCTAGATCTCAAAAGAGTACGTGATTCTATTTTTCTACTTCCGAGAAGACTGCTGCTTCATTCACCACGGAATCGACACCTATATAAAAAGACTTCAGGAAGGAAGTAGATATAGTGAAGCGACTTACTACCATACTAATTTCCCTTCTTGTACTCACTCTAACTAGCGGATGCTGGGATAATAAAGAATTGGACGAGTATGGGTATGTGCAGGCGGTCGCCATTGACCAAAGCGAAGACAATCGGATTGTGATCACGACACATTTCTATAATCCTTCCACCAAAATAGAAATGGGACAAGCAGGGGATCCAGCGTCGAAGGGAATTAATATTGTTACAAGTGGAGAAACCTTTTTTGAAGCAATAAGGGAGATCCCGGCAAAATTTGGTCGAAAAGCCAAATGGGATCATATGCGTGTCATATTAATCGGGGAGCAACTAGCCAGAACCTCGAACATCCGGGAGGTGCTTGATTTTTTCTCCAGAGATCAAGAACCACGTGGTACCGTTCTTCCTCTCATCGCTGAGCAATCTGCGGCACCATTTTTAGATATCAACCCGTTTATCGAGCAGACCATTGGTCAACAGTATAAGAGAATGGAGACGAGCGGTGCTCTATATGCCGCAAAAACTTCCAAGATTCCTCTCTATGAGCTGGCTATACAAATGTGTAGCCCCTCCAATACTTCCATCATCCCTTACCTGCATAAGACCAGTTTGGATCATAAACCATTGATATCTGGGCTGGCTGTAATCCATGACGGGAAAATGATTGACATCCTAAAGGAAAAGGATACAGAAGCATTCATGATGCTGACGGATAGATATATCTATGGAGTACTAGAATTTCCTTGCCCGGATGAAACCGAAGAACCGCTGCGAAAAAAAGAAACGCTTGAAGTGCTTACCTTCAACAGTACGCTTACTCCAACCGTGAAAAATGGTTCTGTATCCGTCGGTGTAAAAATTGCTATTGAAGGGATGATCGGAGAATTACGTTGCTCACATTTAAAAAACAATAAGGACATGAAGCTTTTTGAGCAGCGTGTCATAACTCAGGTTGAACAACAGGTTGAGCATGCAACCAAGTTTTTGAAAACAAAAAAGATCGACGCACTCGGAATTGGCAATCAGATTTACCGGAAAAATCCGCAGCTGTGGAAACAACTAGAGCCTCAATGGAAGGATACATTCGCCCAGACTCAGTTCGATATCAACGTTGATGTCAAAGTGTTAAGCACTGGAATGAACTCAGGCACAATATTCGGAACAAAGGAGAAGTAGCTATGGTGGGAAAAATAATCTGCGTCCTCTTATTAGCTTCCGCTATGCTAGCCCATGACATCCCAAGGTTTAGGCAAGCCTCCATCCGCGATCGAGTAGTTTATGGAGTATTATTACTACCCGTACTTTATCTCGGATTTATCTTTATTGCAGCTAAGCCATGGCCCAATTTAGACTCCATCTTCAATTTACTTACGGCTCCAGCTGAGCACATCGTCCATTGGATCAACCCAACCATTTCATAAGCTTAAAGAATGAGGAGGAACGTATGAATAAGCAAGAACGTGTTAGCTCGATCCAAATGTCCATGCTGTTTCTCTTCTTTATGACCGGTTCCTCAATCGTCATCGTCCCTGCATCATTAACTAACTTTGCCGGCAACGGAGCCTGGATATCTCTCTTAATCGCCTCGGCCATAGGAATGCTTCTGCTTTCCGGCATTCTATATTTGAACCGACGAGCGCCAGATCTTTCGCTTGTGGAACAAAGCCGCTCCGTACTTGGAAACGGACTGACCCTTGTCCTCCTAATTCCTTTCACTTGTGTGCTGTTTTGGAATGTCGCAGGAATTGTAATTGAGATCGGAACCTTTTTCAAAAGTACGATGTTAAAAGAAACGCCCACTTACGCGGTAAATACCATGTTTTTTATAACGATTGCGATGACAGCTCTGGCTGGAATCGAAGTGATTGCCCGCATGGCAGCCGTCCTAATGTCACTAATGTTCGGATTTATCATCTTAGTCTGGATACTCGTAGCAGGGTTATATCATCCCGAATACCTACTGCCCATCATGCCTGATGGATTTAGGCCTATCCTAAGCGCTGCATATGTAGTCTATGGCTTTCCCTATTCCGAGCTTATCGTTTTTTCGATGATTTTACCGTTCGTACGTAAAGAAGACAATTCTAAACTGGGAAAACAAATGTATCTTGCACTCATCATCAATGCCCTGACGTTAATTGCTTCTGTCATTAGCAGTATTATGGTACTGGGACCACTGTCCGGCAGCTTAAAATATTCATTATATCAGTTGGCGAGACTCATTTATTTTCAGGAAACCATTGAAAGAATCGAATCCGTGATTGGTTTTTCACTCATTATCGGCTTCTATTTCAAGGCTTCTATCCTGCTGCTTATTCTTATTAAAGTACTAAAGGAGCTTCTGAGATTGAAGGATGAACGTTTAATTGTTTTCCCTCTTGCTTTTGTTTGCCTGCTGTTATCTGTAACGACTTACACACAAGAGTCTGAGCTTGAGGAAATCGTGAATATTACATGGCCCTTGATCACTAACCTAGCTTACACCCTGCCATTTCTTCTGATTCTATTGGTCACTTTCATTCGTTATCATATAAAAAAACACAAAAAATAACCCGTTCTATACGGATTCAATATCCCCTATCTCATTTTGCAGACTTCAGAAAAGTAGGGATGCCCTACAGCCACTTTTAGCTTATTAGGACACCCCTGTTAAGTTTATTACTTTAATCGCACTAACCAATAAATTCTTGAACCCACTCGCTGTTATAGTAACCTATTCCAATTTCTGTGAAGCTGCTATTCAGGATGTTGGCACGATGGCCAGGACTGTTCATCCATTGGTTCATTACTTCTTCTGCACTCGACTGACCTTTGGCGATGTTTTCCCCTGCTGAATTGTATGAGATCCCGAAGGCTTTCATCATATCAAACGGAGATCCATACGTAGGAGACTGATGGTCAAAATAATTGTTGTCATACATATCCTGCGCTTTAGCCAAAGCCATTTTCGAAAGTTCGCTATTTAAACTAAGGGGCTTCAAGCCTGCATTCGTTCTTTCTTTATTCACCAGATCCAATACTTGCTGTACTGATTGGGATGTATTGGCGGATGGTTGTGGATTTGCAGACTTCTGCGGGACAGCAGAATGTTGCGGATTTGCAGAATATTGTGGTTTGGCCGACTGCTGCGGATACGTTGTTTGGTCTGTTGTGCCTCCTGTAGGTGGATTGGTGCGGATGAACCCATCCAGCCATTTCGTTACATCGCCAGGAACTTGTTTAGTCTTAATTGTTGAATTCCCTGCATTCTCCGTGGAAATGGAAGATGCTTGCGTTAAAGTTGACGTTGAAGTAGTTTTACGAGCATGATTGTCAACCTTCGTTTGTTGAGTAGTCATTTGGTTGTTGGCCGAGTTATTACCCGAACAAGCAGTAACGAGTAATAGCGCTACTATAACGATAAATGGTTTAATAAGAACCCCTCCTGATTTGGCAAAGTAGTGACTTAATCGAATAAAGTTTTTGTAAAGTACCACTGATTTATTCATCCCTAATTCAAAAATATAAAAAGCAAAAAAGTCCACCCGCAACATGGTTGCTGTGGACTTAATTTTAGTGGATATATTAGATTCGTTGATTTTGTTACACTTTTAGGAATTTATAGAATTTTTTACTAATTAGTGTTATGCTTTATTAAGATAATAAACTATAACATCACAAATTTTTTTGGACAAACAAGCTTATAGAAATGAGCAGGCGTTGTTAGGTAAACAGATACTTTTAGATTACTTAATGTAATGTGATTGCAAAATTATTACAGGGGTGATCATGCTATGTTAGAAGGTATCTCGATAAAACAAGTCTCCATTTATTGTCCTGAAAGAGTGATTAACAACCAATATTTTATTGACCATTTTCAAAAGCAAGGCATAGATATTAAGCGGATTCTTAAAAAGACAGGCAGAAAAAACCGCCATGTTATTGAAGGAACGAAGGAGAACTCGTTGACGATGGCGATTAATGCCGCTCAACAAGCAATTGATGGTGCTTCATTGAAATCTGCAGATATAGACCTGATTCTTTTTTCCAGCTCAACTCCGGAATATCTATCACCAACGAATTCATTGCTTATTCACAAAGCTATCAAAGGTAAAGATGATACGCTTTGCTATGACTTGAATGGGAATTGTATAGGAATGTTTATTGCGGTTGAACAGGCTGCTCGTACTTTATACGATGATCCTGATAGAGATAGAGCGTTGGTTATCGGTTCGGATTTTTTAAATTTATGGGCTGATCCATCACATCCAATAACATATTCAATTTTTGGCGATGCCGCCGTAGCCCTCATTTTAGAAAAAGACCATTCAGAGAGTGGATTAATTGACGTAAGGTATCTTTCGGACAGCCGTTTTACAGAAGAAATTGTGTACCCCGCTCAAGGATTGGCTAAGTCTTTGCGTGATGGGGCTGAACACCGCTACTTACACTGGGGGAGATTCAGCGGAATAGACAGTGTACGATTTGCGGAAACATCTATTGTTGAATTATTGAACAAACATCACCTAACATTCGAGGATATACAAGTTTTTTGTTTTTCACAATTTACATTGGCTAATATTAAATTACTTCAGGCTAAGCTGAACCTGGATCAGCATAAAATTATTTATGTAGCCGACGAATATGGCTATACTGGCACAAGCAGTCCCTTTCTGGCCTTATATTGTGCAATTGAACATGGTTTGATCAAACGTGGCGATAACTTGTTATTTTGGACATTGGGATCAGGTTATCAAGCCGGTTCAATGTTATGGCGTTATTGACATGAGGCTTCATTTATTCATCCTATCACTATCGAAACTCCACAATACACTAACAACAATCCCATCAGTATATTAAATTGACTTCTATATTTAGATATCATTTTTTTGAAAAGAGAACCACATAAACACCAACTAAAAGTGCCCATAAAACCTATGAGAGCTAAGACTATAGAGTAACTCAATAAACTAAAATAGGAAGAATGAGAGGTAAGAATAAATGTAGATGTAACTGTGATTCCATATAATATCCCTTTTGGATTAATAAATTGTAAAAGCATACCCGCAATAAAGCTGTTGTGTTTATCGCCACTTCCATCATTTTCTTGATGTTTACTTGTAATAATTTTAAATGCTAAATAAAACATGTAGACTCCGCCTATCACAGCCATAATAGATTCAATCTTAGGGATAAAATTAATCAGAAGTATATTAAAATAGCAACATAACAATATGATCACGAAAAAACCTGTACCCACTCCTAAACAGAATCTCATTGTTTTTCGTAAACCAAACTGGTTAGCAAAAGTCATTGCCATAATGTTATTAGGTCCCGGAGTAAAGCTTGCAACAAATGCATATAAAAACAAAGAAACAATCACTAACTTATTTCTCCCCTTCCCTTTTTGTATGTTATAATGTATTTATCGAACGTTATAACGTCCTCATGTGCGTTTTATTGTATATCTTGGTCGTTATAAAGTAAATAGGGAGTGGAGAATTACCGTGGAAGAGATAAATCAAATCATTGCGGAGAATATAAAAAAGATTAGAAGAAGTAAAGATTTAAGCCTGGAAAAAGTGGCAGAATTAACAGGAGTAAGCAAAACAATGATTGGTCAAATCGAAAGAGGCGAATCAGCACCTACCATTACAACCATTTGGAAGATCGCTAATGGATTAAAAACTTCATTTTCTACGCTAATAGATTACCCAAAGCCTGACACAAGAGTGATATTAAGAAATGAAATTCAACCACTGCTTGAAGACAACGGAAAATATCGAGTGTATCCATCTTTCCCATTTGATGAAAGCAAACGATTTGAGGGTTATACAGTCGAGATAGACGAAGGTGGATACCTTGATGCCAATCCACATATGGAAGGAACTGAAGAATTAATCACTGTATTTGATGGTGAATTGTCTTTGCGTGTCAATGATAATGAATATCTATTAAAATCTGGTGATTCTATCACGTTTAACGCAGACAAACCCCATGTATATTATAATCCAGGAGAATCATTGACCCGTTTAAGCATGATCTTATACTATTCTAGTTAGCAAAAAAACCAAGGTTCTTAAACCTTGGGATCAAATCTTACTATGATAACCTGCGGAGACGCCACTCAGCCTCCCCATTATGAACCGTCCAGCATAAACTTATAAACCTTACCGTCTTATACATATTCATTATTAAAAAGCAGGGCATCCCCTTCTCTTTTCAGGAACTTCAGGTTATCTCCAAAAAAAGGAAGGTCGTTTGTTTCGGCATATTTTTGCTGCTCTACGTCAAGAAGTGCCTTGTACAACAATGTTTTGGCACTTGTTTTGCGATCTATCATCATGAGGAAACCTTGTTGATTGGACCTAATCAGCAGAAAATCCTTGTCCATTCCTGGCGAATGACCATTCCATCCTTAATAATCATGGTATACCATTTATTATTGATATGTGGTTCTCCGTAAACATCTGTTACGGTTAGATAGATTAGACCTTTCGGCGTCTTCTGAAAATCGAATTGAACAGCATCGAATAACTGCGAACCAAGGTTCGTTAGCAAGCGAGTTTGTCCTGCGGAATCTGTTAGATATAAACTCCCTGTTTACTTCCAATACGAACGGCTATCTTTTTTCCCCATCCAGTAAACTTCGCTCTTTGATGCGATTTATCCCATACAACCTTCAACCCTGCCGCTTCCCAGTGACTGGCTGAAACATAAGTAATCCCATCCTTTACTAGTGCAGCGCTCGTACCTTTCCCGCCTCCATCCATAATGAAAGTAAAATAAGTGATCAAAGTCTCTCCTTCTATTAATCCTCTCAATCTGCCTCTTTTTCTCTCATTTCGTGGTTCCCCCAAGAATCTGTGAAAGTTTTCTCATATATTGATAGGGAGGTTGGCGCCAAACCTTAAACAAAATAATTGAAAGAAGGCAATTACAATGGCTTTAGGTTGTGATACAGCTACAAATGTAACAGCAGCAAGATTAACTACACTTAAAAATAATAAATTCACATTCGTTTGCCGATATTTGAATCGCGTCGAAGGATATCAGGATGGTCTCACCTCAGCTGAGATTACACGGATTTCAGATGGGGGATTATATATCATATCCCTTTATCAAATCAGCAAATCGCTCGATCATTTTACGAAAGCCAATGGTGTTAAAGATGCTGAAACGGCTGTAGGCTTAGCAAGTGATTTGGGACAAACCAGCAGCACTCCGATTTATTTTGCCATAGACCGCGATATGACCTCTACCGAAATCACAAACAATATAGTACCTTATTTTCAAGGCATAAAATCAGTGCTAGACAGCAGTACTAAAAATTCCAAAGGCTATAAAATGGGTATCTACGGATCACGAGCAGTCTGCTCTCATATTCGAGGCACTAATTCCGCCACAACACGTTACACCTTCATCGTAGATAATGACTGGCAGGGAACCTTCGATGATTGGAACCTGCGACAATATAATTTCAACACTGAGGTAGGAACGAGCACTGGCAAAATCAACGTAGACTATGTAGAGTCCTCCTCACATAGCGGTGGAGGCTGGAAAAAGTAATTTATTCCTCTTTTATCGGTGACGAGGCGTTATACTAAAGCAGATGATGATAGATTCAAATAAAGTCTCGTTATTAAAAAAATAGTAAAAAGACAACCAGGCATTGATTATCCGATTATTGGAGAAGCTCTGCCTGGTGTTTTTGGTTTGTAGCGGAAGTTTAAGCAGATAATGATAAATCGTAGCTATCCGACTTTAAGGTCTTCTTTGGGCAACCCTCGGAGAAAAATCGCTGTAACTTTATGCAACCTATGAGATAACTGCACTCTATACACTTATTTCGTCTGTAAAAGGCTAACTTCTCACTTTAACTGTATTCTATACAATTAAAAACCACAGTTATCAGCTTTAGTGGCAAAAAACTAAAAATTAGGTGTACAAAATACAACTATCTTCAGGAGCGAGTTTTTCGAGCGAAAATAGCTGTACGAAATACAATTAAAAGCCACTACATATTAAAATCGTCAGCCCTCCATATAAAAAAGGGGCGGGATCTTTGTAGACCCCCCCCCTGCTCCACTTGCTCCTATTTAGAATCGCCCATTTGATCATATGCTGAATCATACGTCCACTTCAGGCCGTTGTCCTTACTCGACAGATAGATGGTACCTACAGTGTTGCCCTCTTTGCTGAGCAGAATAGGATACAATCCCTCTTTTCCATTAAAAATAGGTGAAAGCGGCGTTTTTTGATATTCATCAAAGGTTTCCGGCAGGGATACCACGAGCTTTTCCCATGACTTACCCTTATCTTTAGTCCAATAAATAACAGGCCCATTATCTTCATAATATCTGAACCCCAAGAATCCGATATCCTTGTTAGAAAACCCTGCCCCGGCTAAACTTTCCGCGTATAAATCGTTAGGATTTCCAAGCTCCGTCCATGTCTTCCCGCCGTCAGAGGTCTGATATACATAATTTAGCGAACGTCCCACACCTACAGAACCTCCGGAGACGATCCAACCATTTTGCTTGTCAGTAAACCCGATGAACTTGGCATCATAACCCTTAGCACCTTCAATGTTGTAGTTATTCCACGATTTCCCCATGTCATCGCTGATTAATACATGTAGAGGGGATTCTTTACCATCCGCAAATCCATATACAATTGCGGTTTTGTCCTCGGAGATATAAAATCCGGTATCCGCTCTCCCCATCCCCATTTCAGTTCCAGTCGTATCAAGTTTTAAAGGCGTTTGCGCTTGGATCTCCCCTTTCCGATAGGAGACAGAGACATTACCATCCTCGTCCATGGAATACGTATTCCCAGCGTCACGCACAACAACTTGTTCACCACTAGAGCTGTAGGAATAAATAGTACCTGGTTTGAGCGCCGTATCTGTAGATTGTCCGGTTAGGTTCGTACAGGCTGCTAGCACTGCAGTTATACCAACCACCATTAAGACCGCAAGAAATGCACCTACTCCATTTCGTTTTTCTTTCATATTTAAAATACTGCCGAATCGCTGCTTCATCGAGTGTTTTCCTCCTGCAAAATTCGTTGATAAAGCTACATGCCGAGTAGCATTACTTTGCATAACCGATAAAATGGCTTCGCAGTATTTCTTTCGATATGCTGCATTTTGCTTACGTACAACGGTGTCATCACAATAAATTTCAATTTCGCGGACAGCTTCGCGTGCCATGAACCAGACCAATGGATTAAACCAATGCAGTGCCTGCACAATCAGTAGCAACAGCTTATATATGATGTCATGCCTTTTGTAATGGACCAGCTCATGTTTTAAGATAAACTCCAGCTCTTCCTCACTATATTGATCATGCGGCAAGAATAGTGTTGGCTTGTAAAAACCCATTAGCATCGGATTCGGAACTTTACTGCTTATCAGAACCGGAATGGCGGGTGTTACATGCATTTCTTTAGCGACTTGTTTGAGCTTGGCGAACATATCCTCTCTCTGAAGAGGGCTGCTCCAACGTAATACCTGTTTTCTGAAAAAGAAATAACTAAGCAAATGATACCCTAAAAAAAGCACAGCTCCAGTAACCCAGATGTACGCTAAGATATTAGTTATAGAAGGGATATGGCTTACATCCCCTGTCTGGACCGGCTGAGAGATTACTGACGTATCCGCCTGCAAATTCTGGGACACTGAGCTTTGAAAGACAGTTGCTATGGCCTGACCTTCGGGTAGCTGAATCGCCACAGGAGGATTGGTAAAGGAAAAGTTGAATGGCAACAATAATCGCAGGGTTAGGATCAACCATATCCAATAGCTCAACTTAGCCGAATAATGTTTTCTTAACAAGGGAGTTAATGTGATTAAGCCGATAATAACTAAACTTATGGTCACAGAGATAACCAGAAAATCTGTAAAAAGACCTGTTATCATCAGGATTCCTCCTTATCTACTCTATCGAGCATTTCCCGCAACTCAGCAAGATCGCTTTTATCAATCGCCTTTCCGTTGTATAAGGACATTACCATATCCTGCACAGAGTTGCCAAAAAGCTTTTCAAGCGTAGACTTCCCTTCGCTCTCTTTATAATCTGTCTCAGAAATTGCAGCGAGATAACGGTTGCTCCGCCCTTCTTTTTCGCAAGATAGAAAGCCTTTTTCAACCAGCCGTGACAGCACTGTCATCAAAGTAGCAAGCGCCCACTTACGTTTATCCCCCAGTTGATTCAAAATATAAGAGGAGCTAACCCAACTCTCGGCTCTCCAAATCACCAGCATAATTTCCAGTTCAGCATCTGGCAAGCGTTTGATTTTGTTATTCATCCCTATTTCTCCTTGTTATACATTTGTGTAATACATTCATTATACAAACGTGTAATTAAAAAGCAAGCACATTATTTCTAAAATATGTATACATTCTTAGACGTTTATTGTTTTAATAAAGGTTTCACAAGTCCAGTAGCAAATAATAAATAGAACCCTAGGAATTTTTATAAGATTCCAACAATGATAACCAACGCACACTCAGCTGAAATTTATAACTATTTTGGAAACTAAGTGATTGGTCTGCATTATTCTTAAGTAAGGAGGTCGGTTATGAAAAAATTTAGTATTCTATCATTTTCACTGATAATTTTACTGATTTTATTATTTGTATTAGTCAGACCCACGCAAAAGATCTTAAGTGTCAATCTTGCATCCGAAACAACAGAAATTACTTATACTGACCGTGAAAGCCTTCAAATCTTCGAAGATGCTATAAGAACTGTAAAAAAAGTACGCGGGTCTGTTGATGTGGGTGAACCGACTTATCGAATGACTGTTACTTACGCTAATTCAAAGGTGGCCGGATTCAGCCTTTATATGGATTTTAAAACGAAAGATGGTTTCCTGATTAAAGCTAGCAATAGCGAAAAGATGCTGGATTTAAGAAATAAGAATTCGGTTGAGCTAGCTGATCTGTTAAGTAAAGAAAAGGAAGATTAAAATTTGGAAACTCAATCTAAAAATAGGCATGGTCATCATACAAATGTAAAAACAAGCCATCCTTTAGTACTAACTAAGGATGGCTTGTTCGTAATTATATTATTTTCCTGCGCTTCAGATATACTGTCCCGCTCCGCTCAGAGCGCTGCAATTCTCTGCTGGATGCGTGGGAATAATGCAAAGGCATTCTCATAAAATACTTTCTCGTGGTGCTGCTCAGGCACAAGTCGGCGGACGAACTCCGCATACAGGTCAATAGGCGCGAGTGGCCAATCGGTACCGAACAGCATTTTTTCATAGTGATCAGAGTACACCAACGCCCGGCGAAAATGATCCATAAACAGGGGTTCATTCATGAACCGCTCAAAATGAGGCCGGTCACCAACAACGAGACCGGACAAATCGGCATAGACGTTTGGATTCTTGGCGACCACTTCGGCAGCATCCATCACCCAGGGATCGCCTAGATGGCAGATCATAAAGTTCACGTCGCGCCGTTGGAACGCTAGTTCGTCCACGGTAAGCGGATGCGCATACTTAAGCAATCCATTCATCGAATACGTATCACCGGTATGAATAACCACAGGCGTGCCGTACTTGGCTGCCAGCTCATAGATCGGCGAGTAGATTTTGTCATAAACGTAATGATGATAGTACCCGGCATAGAGCTTAATACCAGCTACCTCAGGAGCTTGCAGCCGTGCCTCAATTCGGTCCAGCTCATCCAAAGCATCCTTTCCTCCGAGCATATTCGGATTAATGCCCACGCATTCCATTAAGAACGGCGGTACACTGGCTTCCAAGTCGAGACCCATCGGATTGGGAGAGGCAGAGTCAGGAAAGGCTCCCTTCGTCTGCTCCGTGACCCCCATTCCAATGCCGAGAACAACGTCGTTCTTGTCAAACTCCGCTTTGAGCCCAGCAGCTGTGTAATCAACTTTGGAGAGGTCCAGTGCTGTCTGATGAAAGCTATCGATGTCCGACAGATGAATGTGAATATCAATGATTGGCATTTATAGTCTCCTTTTTGTCAGAAGCACTAGCAAAGGTCACATTCATAAGATTACGAACTGCCTCTGGATCCAGAGCGAGCTCTCCCATGATCATGAAGGTCGGCTGTGTCCAAGCGGTTTCTCCGTTCAGAAGTAGTAGATGGTGATTCACACCATATGTGAATACCTTATTGTTCACGTAAGACATAGCTCTCTGATTAGGATAACTATGCACCACATGCAGCATGTCTTTACGCGAAGTTGCACCGATTCGGATAAGCCCCTTGGATTCCAGATGGGCTTCGACCTTCCCGATAGGGAAGTTGCCTTCCTCTGGGAGCTCCATCCAGCCTTCCGAATAGATTGGTGAAGGCTTAAAGTAACTATCCTCGGATAGCGAATAATGCGGTAGCGTCATTCCACTTTCATTGGTTACTGAAATCAACACACAGAGCACAGGAACTCCGGGCAGCATAAGGTAATGCTGATTGATCATGATCCCCCGGTTTGCTTCCTGCTTCTCCATCGAAGTGGTCAGTCTCAATCCCTTCCAGACGTTGCCGTGATCATCCATCTGCTCCGTCCAAGCTGCGCTTCTTGGCTCCTGCAACCGGCTAAATCCGCCTATGCCAGAAATACCCACACCGAGTCCACCATGCCAAGGATTCCACCAGGAACGTGGTTCTGCTTTCGGAAAGGTGCTGTCCAACCACTCTTCTCCTCGGTGCTTCAAGGAATGCACAACACTGCCGAAATCAGGAGCAGCTGCAATAGATAGAACTCCGTTGGTCACTGTGTAAATGGGACCCGCAGGTCCTTCTTCTATCCCACAAACAACGCTTGTTTCCGTTTGTGGAAACCAGAGGCCTGTTCGCTCTTGAATGCGGTCCTCACCGCGATAGACGACCCGGACCTTACGGCCAGATTCGTTGTGTTCTGGTGATTCTGTATCCTCAGTAGAGAGCTCAAAACCTGCGGAGTGCAAATTTTGTCCTCTTTGCAACTCCATCTCAGCGACACTTCGCTCCTCTTCTCCATCAGCCTGTACATACAATTCAAGGCTTCCATCAAGCGGTGTCATCTTTCGTTCGATTAGCTCGGCATGAAGTGCCCCTGCCGCAAACGGATTTCCACCGCCGAGCGTTAGCTCAAGATGGTCATCCAACACCGGTATGACCGAATTCTGCTGTTTTAGGGCAAAGGCGCGAAATTCCGACCACTTAAGGAAGGTGTTAAGAGCAAACATCATAGTTTTTGTCCGTACGACATCTCCAGCAGAGATTCGGCCAAGATTATGCTCCAGCCCAAGCGGGTATTCCGGGCGAAGTAATTTTAGCGAAGGATCCCAGCAGATTCCGCATGTGACGTTCTCTTCCTTGCAGAACAACCAGTTCTCCGTAATTTGTGCACTGTCCCAAAGACTTGGATCGCCTGAGTAAGCATCGCCCATGTCCACGTATTGGCCCTGATATGGCAAGATAAGCTGTTTACCGAAAAAGCCGAAATTCGTCAACAGATACATGTCTTCTTCCATGATGTCACTATTGGTATTGCAGACCTCGCTATAAAACTCAGCGATTCCGTTAGCAAATAGCTTAGCCACTCTTTTTATCTCAAGACCCGGAAATTCTTCCGACTCGTAAAGAGCTTCGAGCACCTGACTCTCCCCTTCAGAATAGATCTTTACTTCTTTGGCCTGTTTCTTAGAGAATTCTTCTGCGAATGGCTTGCCTAACTTCGGATGGGTCAACCAGAAATTATGGCTCGAGCCGGGATATTCAATCCACATTCCATTGTCGGTATTATTAAGATGAATGGAGTAGGCGCCATTTACAGCCACCCACTGATCCCCGTTTTCCCCACCAAAGCGGCCATGCGTTCCCTTCATTAGAACGGATAGCTTGCTGATAAAGGTGACTGCCTTCTCTCCAACCGGAACGGCCGTTACCTCAATAGCCTGTGAATAAAGACCGTATGACTTTAGGGTAAAGGGTACTTGAATAGAAGCCTTACTCTTAGCTGGAACAGTAAAGCTTACTGTACGGTCCGCCCACATCAGGAATTCGTCTTCGGGCAAATCAAAAGAAAATTCTGCTTCTGCAGCAAAATTATTCTCCACATTAAGGTACAGTTCCGAAGGAAGACCCAGATACAATTCCCGGTGTGGCAGCGCTATCTTCATTTTGAGTGGAAATTTAGGAGCAACGCCAATGCGGAATTCCGCACGCTTGCCACCGATGATCCACTTGCTCATAACAACGGGGTGTGTCTTCTTATCGTTCTGTTCTTCCCGAACTGAATCAAGCTCAAAATCACCTTCCACGATAACCGTTTCACCTGGAGCGAGTATTCGCGCAGCAGATAGAGCAAAACGGATATTTTTATCGTTCTGGCCTTCGATCTCAATGGCCAGCTCAGACGCCGAACGATTCTTGATGCGATAGCGAATCTTGTAGGTCGAACCGAACACAAGATCATGATCATCAATCTCCGTGGAGATTTCATAGTCTGGTGTATCAAGAGCGGTCAGACCGCGGCCAGTCTTCTCGAATTCCGCCCGCAAGGAGAGTTCTCCCTTTTGCCAAGTATAATCAAAGAAATCAAAGCCACGCTCCTGGCGGCCATCTGGCTGGATGGGAAGTTCACGTGTACTGTCTGCATACCAATCCAGTTCTTCAAAATAAGGAGCAAGTGCTTCCGTTTGCAATACAGTTGGAATGAAGTTCATCAGATGGACGTAATCTTCATTTTTCTCCCAAAAAAATCCGCATTTCTTATACATCGGTACGGCTTTCGTATTACCTGCCCAAGTGAACAGATCAAGACGTGGCCAGCCCGCTTCTATTGTTTGGCGAACAGTGTTCAGAATCAGATTGCGGCCAACCTTGTATCCGTGATAATCAGGCCGTACATTCAATAGCGGGACATACAATGCCCCTTCATCTTGACGGTAGTGGGCGAAGCTGCAGAAGCCGACTACCTCTTTGCCATCAACGGCAAGAAAGGCATTAAGATTGGACGAGATCTCCATCTCACGGCGCACACTGTCCTCAGTTCTCTGATTAGTGCCTCCGCCCCAGCTTTCGTTGCTGCGGTTCCACATTTCTGCGACCGCCCCAGCATAAGAAGAATCGTATTCGATAATGCGGATTTGTTCCGCTGTAGTTTTTACAGTCATGCTCTCATCTCCTTATTCCTCAAAAAAATATGAGTATGTATTCGCATAAAGTTATTGTGGATAAGCTCTCTACAACATATTGAAATAACTCCTACGAGTTCTTATTATACTATTAATTGGAAGCTCAATACGAGGTAAAAAACTCTTTCACCTTATTTTCTACATAAACTCACAGCCGGCAGAAAGCTACAAAAAAACTGCTCCTAAGAGCAGTTTTTTGATGTTAATCCACCGTCCCAACATTCTCCAAGTGTAATGAGCTTTCGGAGCTGACGCCTGCTTCCGTACTCAGAGTAGTAAGTGCTTGTTTTAGATCCTCTTTATTCACATAGACATACGGACTCTTCCAAAGAGATTCCACATGTAAGGAAT
Organism: Paenibacillus sp. FSL H3-0329; assembly: GCF_037963285.1. Taxonomy (NCBI): domain Bacteria; kingdom Bacillati; phylum Bacillota; class Bacilli; order Caryophanales; family Paenibacillaceae; genus Paenibacillus; species Paenibacillus sp. FSL H3-0329. The sequence goes on from NZ_CP150150.1 coordinate 4,322,753, forward strand.
TAATATGCTCTGGTTTAAGTTTAGGGAAGTTGAATAACCACTGCTGCAGATCTGCTTGAGGAATATCCGTCTTCACATTTTCACCAATGATATCCAATACATTTCCCCATTGGGACACGCCTTGGAAATTTCCTAGCTTATCCAGAATCTGCTTGATTACTTGCTGCTGCCGATCATTGCGCTGGAAATCGGAGGATTCAGCCGTTCCTTGATTCGATTTACGGTACCGTACAAAATCAAGAACTTGTTTGCCATCCAGCTTCTGCAAGCCTTTCTTTAAATCGATGTGTGTACCATCTGCCGTATCGGTATATTTCATATCCATATCGACATCTATAGTCAGTCCGCCAAGCAAATCCACGGTCTTCTGCAACACATCAAAATTCACCACAACCATGTGCTCTATCGGCAGACCGAGCAAATTGCTGAAGAACTCTTTTGTATTTGGAATAGCCTCTGTTTTGTCTTTTATGTAATGATAAGCATAATAATAATTGGCTTTGCGGGAAGGCAACGATTTAGGTTTTAGCAACAAATCCCGTGGTAAAGATAAGAAACTCGTCGACTTCGTGTCCGGATTGAAGCTGACAAGCATCAGAACATCGGTATTCATTACTCCACCACCGCCATCCCGACTATCTACCCCGGCTAGCAGAAAAATCATAGGTTCAACCGATACCGTCTCCTTTTTTTCCTCTGGAGCAGCTGTGGGCTGGATGGTGACTGGAGCTGCCATACGCTGTATCGCATCATCCGTCTTTTTATATAAATACCCTGCATATACTCCAATCCCTATAATAGCTGCGCCTAAGACAAGACCAATGCTCGTCAGAATTTTACGGGTTGTTGTCCACTTGCGTTTGTTAGACATAATTTCCTCCACTCAGTTCCAATAGCTAATTCAATCAGTGCTTTCATCCTTATGAACTTTAACACTTAACACCATGCCAATCGTAATCATATTAGTTAGCAATGAGCTGCCTCCATAACTAATAAAAGGCAATGAAATCCCCGTCAGGGGCAGCAACCCAATATGCATCCCAAGATTAACGGAAACTTGAAAGATGAACATGGCGATAAACCCGGTGACAATATAGGTACCCGCACGGTCCCTACTATCCAGCGCAATAAAGATCATTCGGTACACGAGCAGTAAATAAAGCATCAGCAGCACGGATGAACCTATAAAACCGTATTTCCCCCCGATGACTACATAGATCGAATCGGAATACGCATATGGAATATATCCTTTTCGCAAAAAAATACCTTCACTGCCCGATAATCCTCCGGAGCCAATGGCTATCATTGCGTTTTTTACATGCCAAGATTTATCAGGATCGCTTTGCGGGTCCAAAAAAGCTTGGATTCGTGACAATTGATGGGGTTCGACAATCTTGGATAACAAGTCGAAGTTGGCATAATACAGCCATAGTATCGTGCCGATCGAAATAATCACAACACCAAGGATCAGAATCATATATAGAGCACGGATGTTACCAATCCACAGCATACTAAGTAATATGCCAGCAAAAACGAGCGCTGTACCCAAATCGGGCTGATCCATTATTAAAATGAAAGGAATTAAAAAAACGAAACAAACCGGTACTAAATCTTGAAAAAACCGCAGCTGCTGGCCCTCTCGTGTACCTAATAGATGAGCAATGAGCAGCACCGTACTTATTTTAGCCAGCTCGGAGGGCTGAAGCTGAAAGCTCCCAATGCTTAACCAACGCACGGCACCATTGAGATTTTCTCCAACCAGCTTGACTAGTACGAGTAAACCTATGCCCACGCCATAAAAGAGATACGCTAACCTGCCTAATAGAATCTTATAATCTACCAAAGCAATGAATAACATGGGTAGGCAAAATAAAGCAAATAAATACAAATAACTTATGTAAAGACCGTCTAACCGCGTATCCGTAGTCGCTTCATAAATAGCAACAGTACCCATGCCAACTAAGCAGGTGGTGAGAAAAAGTACGGATCTGTCCAGCTTTGCAATTTTGGTAGAGATGAGCATAAAACAACCTCTATTTAATTTCTGTAGTTTTCTTGTTGTGCTGAGCACTTTTACTTCTTTTTTTCACATTGAAGCGCTACGGATGACTAGATTGAATGATTACCTCAGATCAAATTTGCCCTGATACGCTTTCTTCGATAACAGCTTCAGTTTATCTTCACTTAGCGTATAGATATCCAGACCATTCCCAGCCTCACCCAATGACCAGCCCAGCGCGAGCTCCTTATGGCCATCTTCATCAACATCAAAGAATCCGGCATAATCTAGACCATACCCAAACCCCTCAACCTCGGAAATCTTCTGCCAAGCTTCATTTTCCTGCCTCAACAACATTGCTTTTATAGTATATCCTTTGTTTTTACTGTACTCATACACAACTACGGCTTCGTCAATTCCGTCTCCATCCATATCGCCAAAAGAGATGGCATTATCCTCTTGTCCCTTCATCGGAGTTATCAATTGAGCTTTGTCTGGAAGCCACTTAATAAATTCCTGGCTCGTTTTGTCTCGCTCCAGGCTTGCTTCTGATGATGGAGGTTTAATCAGCTCTCCGGGTGTTGCCGGGACTCCGCATCCTCCGAGCAAAAATAAAGTTGTAAACAGGGTACCAATTTTTATGAATTTGCCCGGCATTTGGATCATCGACTCCTCGCTTGTCCGCATATATAGTATTTTATCTGTGAAAGAGATGAAAGTGGTTATGAAATAGTTAAATTTGAATTCTTATTCTATCGGTAAGTCAAATTGGACAATCGTTCCTTTGCCTAAAGTGCTGCTTATTCGTAGCTCTCCATGATGCAATTTAATGATCTGTTCCGAGATGGATAATCCCAAGCCGCTGCCCGAAGCCTGTTGATCCCCTTTGTAAAATTTTTGCCGCACATTCTCTAAATCCGTCTCTGCGATACCTGAGCCTGTATCCTCTACAGAAATCACGACTTTCCCTGGAACCGTTTGGGCGCTGATTAAAATCCGATCTGATGAACCAGTAAATTTGATTGAATTATCAATGAGATTAATCATGACTTGCTTCAAACGATTCTCGTCAGCTTGAATTACTGGCAGATGTTCTTCTATTTTCACTTCTAGTGAGATGCCTTGTCGGGTCGCTCTAGGGGTAAGTTGTCTGCCGATATGCTGCAGCAGTTCTGTTAGATCCACTGATGTGAAGTGAACGGCGATTCTTCCGTTATCCAACTTGGAGAAATCCAACAATTCATCCACCATATGAGTTAACCTGTCACTTTCGGATTCAATAATATCAAGCCCATCATAAAATAGAGGTAGATTACTCACCTCACTCGCCTTTAAAGTAATTGCCCAACCTTTGATCGAGGTCAAGGGTGTTCGCAGTTCATGGGACACGGAAGCGATAAAATCATTCTTAAGCTGTTCACTCTTGGAGATTCGGCTTGCCATCATATTTAACGTATCCGCCAATGAACCAAGCTCATCTTGATAGCGCTTATGCACTCTGATGCTGAAATCTCCTTCGGTCATCTGGTCTGCTGCCTGCTTCAGATCTTTAATTGATCTGGTTATGGTCCAAGACAGCAATAATCCAAGTAAGGTGACAATGCCAATAACGATGATCCCCACCCCGATCAGTAAAACCGTAATATGTTTAACTGTATGTATAGTTTCCGTTAAGGACGTGATAAATCTGACTCCCCCCACGATGTTTCCATTAGCCTGCAAGGGATAAGATACCGCGTAAATTGCTTCCTCAGTGTTAGGGTCCGCACCTTTCCAACTGCCGGGCTGCCCTTTTATTGCTGCTTGTACATCTATGTACTCAGTCATAGTTAGATCGCCTTGAAGTCCATTTGAGTCCTGCAACAGCCAGCCTTCAACATTAATAATCTGCACCTGTGCATCAGAATGACTCGCAAAACCCTTCAGTAACCTATCCGATTGTTCCTCCAGATCCTGGTCCCCAAAGTATTGCTGAAAAAAAGAAGCCGATAGCTCTGCTTGATTCATCAAGGTTTCCTCTATGTTATGAAAATAATAATATCGCACAGATACATTAAGAATGATTTCAAGAATGAGCACAGTAAGACAAATGAGTATAAAATAGCTTCCTACTAATCTTTTCTGAATCCCCATTCTTCAACCATCCTTTCTAAAGCGGTAACCGAGCCCCCATACCGTCTCAAGCCAATGCGGATTAGAAGCATCAACCTCAATTTTCTCTCTTAACTTACGCACATGAACATCCACCGTTTTGGGATCTCCAATATAATCCTCTCCCCAGACAAGATTCATTAATTCATTTCTAGAGAGTGCTGTATCCGGATGCTCCAGAAAGGTTTTCATCAACTGAAATTCCTTCGGAGTTAATTCAATGCTGTCATCCTGCTTAAACATCTTGTTCGCGTTCAAATCCAGCCGGATCGGTCCAGCTTGAAGTATAGTTCTTTGCGGCTTTAGAGCGGATTCTGTACGGCGCAAAATAGCTTTAATACGTGCTACCAATTCTAATGGATTAAAAGGTTTAACAATGTAATCGTCAGCACCCATTTCAAGGCCATTGATTTTGTCCAAATCCTGTCCACGTGCGGTTAAGAAAATGATGATGACCCCAGCGTCTTTCTCTCTTAGCTTTCGGCATATTTCGAACCCATTAGAATCAGGCAACATGATATCCAGAACCATAACATCTGGACGGCTCACCTCAAAGCTCTGCAATGCTTCTTCTCCACAAGCAGCTTCACTAACCACAAACCCATTATTCGTTAAATTTATAGATATAAAACGTCTAATATTATCGTCATCTTCCACAATAAGCACATGATTGCGATCAACAGTATCCACGATTTCCACCCCTATTACCCAGAGTCTAAACAAGTAAAAAAACAAAAAAACTCTCCCGGTAAAGAGAGAGTCTTGTCTCGGATCCCTATAATTAAATCACAAGTGGATATTACTCTAAATCGCTATAGTTGTCAAAAATCTAATCCAGATACACAGCCTTGCCGGTCTGCGCCGATTCATAAATAGCTTCCAATATTTGCGAAACGACAAAAGCCTGTTCAGGAGTTACAACCGGGTCTTTATCCTGTTCAATCGCTTCAATCCACTTTCTTAATTCTATATCCGGAGCACTTTCAGCTTTTCCTTCATAATAGGCAACACCGCCTGCCCCAAGCTCAATTTTATTGGTGTACAGCTTGCTGAATTTCTCTCCGTTAATTCTAAGTCCGTCCTTCATATCTGCACCTGCTTCCGTCCCACTTAAGCTGCATTTCGCTTCATGTACGTCTAGTGAATTCAGAGCCCAGCTCGCTTCCAGCATGATTGTTGCACCATTCTCCATTACGACCATTCCAAAGGCTGAATCCTCTACGGTGAACTTTTTAGGGTCCCACGGTCCCCAGGCGTTGGCGGCTTCTTCTTTTTGTGAAAGTTCATGATATTTAGTGCCCAGCACAACTTTTGGTTTATAGTTATCCATCATCCAAAGGGTTAGATCCAGCGCATGGGTTCCGATATCGATAAGCGGACCGCCGCCTTGTTTCTCTTCATCAAGAAATACTCCCCAGGTCGGTACGGCTCTCCGTCTGATGGCATGTGCTTTTGCAAAATAAATATGACCAAGCTCTCCGGACTCACAAGCTTTTTTCAAATATAAGCTGTCTTCTCTGTACCGGTTGTCATATCCAATGGTCAGCTTCTTGCCTGTACGTTTCGCTGCTTCAACCATTCGTTTGGCATCTGCCGCCGTCTTAGCCATTGGTTTTTCGCACATCACATGTTTTCCGGCTTCTAGAGCAGCGATTGATATTTCCGCATGGACATCATTAGGCGTAAGCACATGAATAATATCAATGGATTGATCTTTTAATAGTTCAGTGTAATCCGTATAGACAGTAGCTTCATTATTTCCGTATTTCTCCGCTGCCTCATCAGCACGTTCTTTAATAATGTCACAGAAAGCCACGATCTCAACCTTACTTTGTCTGCTCAAGCTTGGAAGATGTTTGCCATTCGCAATACCACCACATCCAATAATCCCTACACGAAAAACCTTACTCATATCCTTCACCCTCACCTCTAATGGATTTGTTTGCTGTTTCGATAAGTTGCCGGTGTCATACCTAACCGCTTGCGGAAGACAATATGCAAATAGGTAGCATTGGTAAACCCTTCCGACTGTGCGATTTGTTCTATCGGATAATTGCTTTCTTCAAGCTTGCGGCAGACCGCTTGCAATCGAATATCCTCAAGCGCCCTACTGAATGATTGTTCTGCATTTACTTGCTTAAACACCCGCTGCAGCTGCCTTGAACTAATATTTAGCTTTTCCGCAACATTTTCTAAGGTAACCGTTCCTGAATAATTCGCTTCCATATATTGCATTGCGTATTGATACCGGTAAGTCAGCATATCTCTAACCGGCGCCTCCGTGCGGATCCCGCCTGAATCATACGCTCTAACGGCCTTTAGTAAAATACTGATCACAAGATGCTTAATTGAAGTATAATATCCGGTCAACTTCCCATCGCATGCTTCGTACGCTTCTCGAAAACACTTCATAGCCCCGTGATAGTCTTGTGCTGGAACCAAGGGTAAACACTTCAGCTTCTCCACACAGGTCTCAGCTTCCGCAACCTCCCAAAGATCAGCATCATCCCTGATCCTCTTTTTGATGTCAACATGCAGACATAGCTCTTCCATGGATTCATAAGCATCTGCCTCTTGACGATGCATAACACCTGGTCCGGTTAGATAGAACATTCCTTCTGAAAGAGGATATTTTTGATCCCCAAGAATGACTTCTCCCTTCCCGCGCGGAATGAAATGAAATTCAAATTCAGAATGATTATGGAACTCGACTACTCTGCCCGGTGGAAAAGATGTCAAATGAAATCTAAACACTGTAATCTCGTAATGTCCCCATAGAATCGTGATATCCAATCTTTCAAGCATGTCCTGCTTCTCAAACATCATCTCATAGGGAAAGCTGCTCAACGTTAAGTCCTCCCAATCGGAATTACACAGCCTTCTTTAGCCGAGCGGTTCGCCGCCTCCATTAATCTGGTAAGCTCAACTGCCATTTCAACATTTTGAGTGGCAAGTGTATTATTTTGAATATGATCAACCCATTGATGGAAGGCGCTTTCACGATTGCTTTGCAGGGCTACTTCTTTCCAGCCTTCTTCTTTATCCGTGGATTTGTTCGTTCTAAGAAGAAGCTTATTCTCTGGTGTTCCGTAAAGCAGCGTTCCTTCAGTTCCATGCACCTCGATAGTAAACGGCGAATGACTATTCACGAAACCAGCCTCCACCACACCAATTGCTCCTGAATCCGTAAATAGTGTCACTACGGCATTATCTTCCACTTCTTTACCGGTTACATACCCAAAATTAGCACTAACCCCAGTCACATCTTGATCTAAGAAAAGCTTCGCCAAATACATGGGATGACAGCCCAGATCAATCAAAGCTCCGCCTCCACATTGCTCCAAGCTAAAGAAATGATCAGGAAGCCAGCTTTCCGTTGCTCCGTTATGGGATAAGCGAACTCTAACGTAAGTAATCTTGCCGAGCAGTTCCTGACTTAGAATCTCTTGAATAGTTAATGTATAGCCGTCATTTAAACGAGGCAAGGAGACCGTTAGCTTCACTTTGTTCTCGTTAACTTCTGCGATGATTGCGTTAACTTCTTTTAACGTTGGGGCAATAACTTTTTCTGTGAAAATATGTTTACCCGCTTTGGCCGCAGCCATGATTACGTCTCTATGCATATTCGTTGGTGCATCCACGATAACGGCATCTATATCCTCTTGCGCAAGCAGATCATCCAGTGATTCAAAATAAGGAATATTCAAGCTTTCCGCAGCTTTGTTCCCACGCTCTACGTTTTCGTCCCAAACTGCAGCTAATACGGTATCTTCATGCTCCTGAGCTTGCTTGGTATAATCCCATGCATGCACATGCCAATAGCTGAGCTTACCAATTCTAATGGTCATTTACTTGTGCCTCCCGTATATATGTTATTCTGACATCTGCTATAAAAATAACACATAATAAACAGCTTTTTTAGTAGGAAAATGCGACAAAACATATATAATATTACGACACATAAAATCCGGAGTGAAATACGATCCAAAAAAAAGAAACCCTTGCTATGAAAGCTAAAGGTTTCTTTATACTTGGCTTAATGGGTAAGTGGCTTATTATATCCTTTGTCATCAAAGGGTTGCAATTTCTCAAACCACTTCTTTTTCAATAGTTTAAGCTCCCAGCGCACGTCGGTTAAGTCTTCTGACTCCTTCTGCTCTAATACCTCATAGCTGAAAGCTTCTGCTCCAAGTTCCTTCCAGTCCTTTTGCAGCTCTGCATTCGCAAATCTGCCCATATCTAATTGCATCTGTATAGTCATCCATTTATTCTTCAGGTTGGGATAGCTGTCAACGAATATTTTTCCGCTTATTTTGTTTGTAATTTGAATAGCACCCATGTAAGTCTTGAGCTGCTTATATTGCTCCTGAAGTTCTTTACGTTTGCTTTTGTCCATTATGATTCATGATTCTCCTTCCACAAACAATTCTGCTAAATTTCAGTACCCCATTTCTTTTAATAAACGGGACAATACCGAAAGTCGTTCTCCAATCATTTCACCATCATCACTAAGCGCCTGGGCGAACAGCTTAATATCATTATCAATCATGGGATTGTCTGCACAGACAGATACACTCATTGCATCTCCTTGCAGCCCAACACGATCAATCATAGGGCTCTCGGGATCATACATTTTCGGAAAACGATAGGCCTCTTGAAAATACAAACTACTTCTGCAAATCAAAATTGCCAGGTCAAGCACTCTGTGCATTGGCAGCTCTTCGGACTGTCTCGACCATTTGTCCCCTGTATGTCTCCATACCTTTGCTGAGATGTCGACTTTTCCTCTATCGTTCCATTGTGCTAATCCTAGGGACAGACCTTTTGCATCTGTGTCCCCGGCGTAGCGGCCATCAACCTGCTCGTAATTTTCTGACACGATTACAGGTTTATGTTTTAGAGTTGTTGGAATTTTCATGATTAGTCACTCTCCATTTTATGATTTACTAATTTACTCATTTACTAAATTACTAATTTACTAAATCTAAGATTCATATTACCCGGCAAAAGATCATCTGTCAAACGACATTACACCCGTTTTATCCAACAAAACAAAAAATCCCTCTGCGCGCAGCAAAGGGACTGTTATTTTTATGAAAAATATATCTCTAGCTTAAATGATCACTCACATTACACAACCAAACCATATGGACGGAATCAGGTCCCCAATAGTCTTCCACTACTTTATAAGGTTTCCCAAATTTACGTTGCCACCTGATTTGTGCACGTTTATAACCGCTGTCCAGACAAAACCGCTCTACCCCTTGCTTTTTTAGAAATATCATCATTTCCTTAATTAAGGCTGAACCCACACCTTGACCCTGATAACTTGGCATAATGTATAGACTGCCCAATTCCCCTATTTCATCTAACTGATGATCCGTGCAGGTTTGAATATCTTCGCCACAAGCTCCAAAGGAAATCGTACCGACCACCTGCTCTTCTATTTTTGCAAGAAGGAAGTAAGGCTCCGCAGTTGTAGTATCCAGTGAAGTCATCACCATTTTCTTTTTATGATCTATTTCACTTTGGATATCGTCTTGTAAATGATCAAGCCCTTCTTTTTCAAAAGCATCTGGGATTGAAATTTCAAAAACAGAGCATGTGGATTCAAAATCATCTGGAGAAAGTGTGCTTATGGCCATTTGATTACTCTTATTCATTGATTCGTACACCTCTTCTATTCCCGGCCGGAATTCTTAAAAATCCTGCAATAATATACTATCAGCATTCAGACTGAAAGGTTTATATTCATAGAACTACTTTACTGGAGGTCATCATGAATATATTGTCCTTTCTGATCTATTGCGTTGTCGCTACATTTACACCCGGTCCTACCAATATTGTTATTCTTTCTTCCGTGCAACATTCCGGGGCTAAAAAATCAATGGGGTATGTATACGGATCCACGCTGGCTTTTGGCTTATTACTTATCATTTCTACTCTGCTGAACCGTGTTCTAGTAGAAATCATCCCAAATATCCTGATCATTATGCAAGTCATTGGGAGTTTATATATGCTCTACCTTGCTTATAAAATCTTTAAAATGGGTTCAATGGAAGACCAGCCTGACCCCAATGCCAATTTCCGCTCAGGCGTGCTTATGCAGCTTGTGAATCCTAAAGTGCTAGTATTTACACTAACGGTCATTCCCAACTACGTAATGCCATTCTATACCTCTTCGCTTGCCTTGTTTATGTTTGTTATAATTATAACTGTGATCGGATTTTTTGCATTTACGACATGGGTTGTTTTTGGGACAATCTTCAGAACATTTATGAAAAATCATCAAAAAGTTCTAAATACCGTGATGGCACTGTTTTTAGTATACTCAGCCATTATGATATCGGGAATCCTATAAAGTCGCGGAGGTTAAGAACGTGGAGAGATTTAACTATAAAAAGTCAGCAGAGATCCTGTCCTTATCCGCCAGCCTTACTGATTTCACCTATAAAAAACATTGCCATGAGGAATATGCACTCGGTGTGACCCTTCGTGGCATTCAGCAATATAATCTTGACGGTAGTTTGCAATCCTCTCATAAAAATGGCGTAATGTTGTTTAATCCAGAACAAACGCATGATGGCAATGCGTATGATAAAGGTGGCATTGATTATGTCATGCTTTATATTAAGCCAACCCTAATGCGAGAGATACTAGATAAAAAAGAACTCCGCTTCGCCACTCCTATCTTATACGATGACAAATTGGCGCAGTGCATATTAGCCCTAAACCATGCCATCCAGAATGGCAAAGAGGAGTCTTTGTGCAGTGAACTGTTATTCACTCTGGTTCATTTAGTATCTAATACTGAAATAGTTACCGATCGTAGAACGAATAATAAATTTCTCAAAAAAGCAAAGGAAATGATGTACTGCAGTTTAGACCATGTGCTGAAGCTGGACGATCTCTGCACAGAATTTGGTCTGTCCAAATATCAGTTTATTCGCGAGTTTAAGACACAAACAGGAATATCGCCCTATCAATTTTTCTTAAATTGCAAGGTAGAGCGTGCCAAGCAGTCCATTGAGAGAACCAAGGATATCTATGCAGCTGTTGTAGATTGCGGATTTGTGGATCTAACTCATCTGAACAGGCATTTTAAGAGCGTGTTCGGAATAACCGCACATGAATATCGGTCACAGCTGTAAGATTTGCCCTCCTACCATTGTCCAGAGCACTTTAAATTCATCATCCAAGAGGACCAGGTCAGCATCTAAGCCAGTGGTTATCGTCCCCTTTTGTTGAAGTTCAAGAATATTAGCAGGTGTAGTTGAAGCCATTTGTACGGCATCTGTCAGCGAAATTCCAGTTTCGACAGTATAACGTAAGGCTTCATTCATGGTAACTGTACTGGAGGCCAGCGTGCCATCTTCCAATCGCGCTATGCCCCCAGATACCGTAACCTGATGTCCTCCAAATATATAGTTCCCATCCCCTAACCCCATTGCTTGTAACGCATCTGTGATCAAGACCATTCCTTCTGGTCCTTTCATGGTATGCATCAATCGGATAATTGCAGGATGCAGATGGACATTATCCACAATAGCTTGCAGGCTTACATGTTTCTCTTCGAAAGCGGCAACCACAATCCCCGGATCTCGATGATGGATCGGCCGCATGCCATTAAAACAATGCGTAACATGACTTGCCCCAGCGGCAAAAGCTTGTTTGGCTTCCTCATATGTGGCATCCGAATGAGCAATTGCTATCACCACTCCCCGTTCCTTCAAAAAGGAAAGAAGCTCCATGCCTCCCGGCAGCTCAGGAGCAATCGTAACCATTTTAATGAGTGATCCAGCTTCTTGGAAAATGAGCTTCATTTCTTCTAAGTTAGGATGCCGCAGATACTTTTCATTTTGCATTCCTTTTCTCTTGGGGTTTAGATAAGGTCCCTCTAAGTGAATGCCTGCGATCTTTGCTCCCACTTCATGCCCAATTACACGTTTGACACTACGAATCATCTCTAAAAGATCTTCCATCGTAGAACTCACAGAGGTAGCCAGAAATGAGGTGCAACCAGATGCTGCGCAAGCCTTCGATACTTCTTGAATACTCTCTGCAGTACCGTCCATCATATCAAACCCGTTAGCACCATGAATATGCACATCTATCATTCCGGGCACTAACAAATGCCCTCCGCCATCAATCCGTTCATACTCACCCTCTGGAATAGAGGTATCTCCTGAGTCTATCCTCATCACTTTTCCTTCAGAAATCCATACATTGGCCGCTGAAACTATACTATTCTGAAGCACTACTTGTACATTTTGCAAAATATAAGTCATAAACGTTCTCCTCCATTTCGTTATCACTCTTGATTTCGAACCTCTTCAGCTTCATCTTGACACTCAATAACTGTGATGTTCTTCTGATCTAGAACTTCTCTGATCTCGATTGGAAGCTCTCGATTTGTAATTAAAATATCAATGAAGTCAAAGTCTAGCCGATAAAAGGATTTGGCATTAAATTTGGTGTGATCGGCTACTAAAATCACTTGATCAGATCTTCGAGCCATTTCTCTTTTTACCCGCGCATCTTCTTCATAAGGATAATAGAGCCCATCAGCACAGATCGCCGACGCTCCAATAAAGGCTTTATCCGCACGAATTTCACTAAGTTTATCGATAATGGAAGAACCATATAACAAGCGGTTTTTCACATTCAAGTAACCACCAAGTACATAAATTTGCAGATCCTCACGATGGGATAAAATCCCTACATTATCTATTGAATGCGTGACAACCGTAATATCCTGTGCACTAATTTGTTCAGCAACAAACTGTACAGTGGTCGATACGTCTAAAATCACAGTCTCACGATCTTGGATAAGCGCGGCTCCGATCTTCCCTATTCTCTGCTTACTCTCGGATTCATCGATCAAACGATCCTGGTAAGATAATAATTCTTTTTGTAATTCTGGTAACGCTAGACCGCCATGCGTCCGAACAACGACGCCCTCTTGTACTAACCTAACAATATCCCGTCGGGCAGTATCTCTTGAGACTTCAAATTGCGTACAGATATCTTGAACACTCATTGCTTGGTGTTGTTTCAAATATTCGAGTATTTTTAATAATCGTTCCTCTTGATACATAAGGTAATCCACCTCCTAAAGTCATCATAAGTCATTTAATAAGTATTTACAAGCGTTTATGAGTATATGATTAAGCATATGTAAGTATTAATACGTAAAAAAAGACGAAAGCCAGATGAATGTGCATCCGCTAACGCCTTTTTAATTTTATTTTTTTAGGATTTACTTCACAATGTCACTTCACCTTGCGGTTCCAGCTTTTTTGTATTTTTCGAATAAAAACAATCTGGCCCACATGATAAGCATTATGGGTTGTTACATTTCCGAGTACTTCCCACCATTTACTGTCTGGGAATCCTTGAACATCAGCTTCCAATTGTTCTTTCTTAATCAATTCCTGCCAATGTAAAAGAACCTCTAAAAGTTGTTTTTGCAACGCTTCGAACGTTTTCCCTTCTGCAACGACAAAGGTATTATTATTATCCACTGAAGGAACCGCATGAACACTGGCTTCTTTATACCTTGTTTGCCAAGTTTCATTCCAGTAAAGCAGATGCTGCACAATCTCAGCAATACTATTGCTTTCTTCCGTTACCTTCCAAAAAGCTTCTTCTTCACTTAAGTCTTTAACCGCCACTTCAAAGGGCACATACCAACTCGGATCATTTGCATTGGCCAGCAACTGGTTGGCTAGAACATCATAAGCATGAAACATTCTTCCTTCCCCCATTTTCCAGATAGATTATAAGCAATTTAAGTACCGCAGAATGTACGATATGGACATGCGGATTCCTCAGGAAGTGCCGAGTATTCCTCTTGTTCAGGGGAGTAGGCGTATGGGTTAGACAATGCTTGAAGTAACCTCTCCATCACATCGTAATCTTTCCGCTCTACCGCCGCCTCAAGCGCTTCTTCCACACGATGATTCCGCGGAATAATCGCAGGATTACTGGTACGCATCAGCTCCTGTGAAGAGGATTGTGATTCCTGCTGCCTGCTAAGGCGCGCCTGCCACAGCTCATTCCATTGCTTAAATTCAGGAGTGCCAAACAGATCAGCATCTTCCATTACGCCTAAAGTTAAAGACCGAAATGTATTAGTGTAGTCAGACCGATATTTTTGCATCAGTTCAAGGAGGGTATCAATCAGAGCAACATCCTCTAACTCTTCGTTAAAGATTCCCAGCTTCGCTCTCATTCCCGTTAGCCAATATTGATAGGACCGCTCCGAAAAATCTGAAATTGCCTCCTCAGCCAGCTTAATTGCCTGTGCCTGATCGTCAGCCAGCAATGGCAAGAGAGTCTCGGCAAATCTGGCGAGATTCCATGCGCCAATCCCGGGTTGATTGTGGTAGGCATAACGACCTTGCTGGTCTATGGAACTAAATACTGTCTCAGGATTGTACACATCCATGAAGGCACATGGACCATAATCAATCGTTTCTCCGCTAAGGGCCATATTATCGGTATTCATCACTCCGTGAATAAAACCTACAAGCTGCCATTTGGCAATTAGCGCTGCTTGACGTTCCATTACTTCCCGAAGCAGAACAAGATATGGATTATCTTCCACAGGAGCTTCTGGATAATGTCTTTGCAATGTGTAATCAGCCAGAATACGCAGATCCTCCACAGTCCCCCATGCAGCAGCATATTGGAAAGTTCCAACACGCAAATGACTCGCCGCGATCCGGGTCAAAACCGCCCCCGGCTGTTCCGTTTCCCGGATTAGCGACTCCCCTGTAGCTACCACCGCCAAGCTGCGAGTCGTAGGAATCCCGAGTCCATTCATAGCTTCACTGATGATATATTCGCGTAACATCGGTCCAAGCGCTGCCCGGCCATCGCCACCACGAGAGTATGGGGTTCTTCCCGCACCCTTCAACTGAATATCTACACGATCACCTTGAGGGGTGATCTGTTCGCCCAGCAGCACTGCTCGACCGTCTCCCAACATGGTAAAATGTCCGAATTGATGTCCAGCATAAGCTTGCGCAAGCGACACGGTACCTTCAGGAACTTCGTTGCCGGCAAGAATTCCAAGACCCTCCTTGCTCTGTAGTGCTGTGCTATTCAGCCCTAGAGTAGCAGCCAATGGTTCATTAAAAATAATCAGTTCCGGTTTACGCACAGGCGTTGGCTTAATTCTTGTAAACATTGATTCCGGCAGATGAATATAACTATTCGCAAAATTCCAGCCTATATCTATTTTCTCTGTCATATTATCTCCTTTTTATACCCTCAGTCTCTATGCCTTTATTAACTCAGAATAAGTTATGTTAAAATTTAATGCAAATCTTCTCGCAGACCTATGTTTTGCCGAAGTGTTACAAAGACCGCCCGGCTTCCTGCCATTTTATGCAGGAAACCGGGCGGTCTTAATTATGATGTTCTATCTTGTTTTCAACTTATTTGGAAGCTAATTCGCTCCGCCTTTGGAGAGCATAATATTGAGAATGGTCTTGTCAGTATCCGCCAGCCCTTCCTGAACCAAACGCTCCATGTTGCGGATGGTATCTTCCACCTCTTCGAAAATCACACCATCCTTGGTTGTAGGAGCAATGTTGTTCATAGCTAGTGTGGCTGCCTGGATCGCCGTATTGGTGGAGGTGGAAATCTTCAGCGCACAGGTAGAATTCGCACCGTCACAGATCATACCTGACAAAGAAGCTATCGTATTCTGTATCCCATGCTTGATCTGCTCAAGACTGCCGCCCATGAGATAAATGATCCCGCTATTTGCTCCTACTCCCCCTGCAATCCCTGAACCACATAATGGGGACAACCGCCCGATATAATGTTTGATGTGCACAGTGACCAGATTGCTCAGTGCAAGCGCCCGAGCTAGCATTTCTTCATCTTTGCCCAGCAATTCCGCCAGAGCTATAACGGGAAGCGTACAGGCGATGCCTTGATTACCACTGCCCGCAGTTGTCATCACAGGCATTGCACTGCCATCCATTCGAGCATCTGAAGCCGCTGCGGTAGCCGCGATAATTCTGTTCGCTACATCATTGCCGAACAGATTCACCGCAGATTGCTGATTCATTTTCTTACCTACCTGCAAGCCATAATCGCCTCGCAATCCCTCATCAGAGATCGCTTTGTTCATCCGCGCTCCTTCCAAGAGAAAGCTAAGCTCTGAAAAAGGAGCGGTACAGATAAACTCGAATATCTGATCAACTGAGCCCGCATACTCTTCCGTGTCGGAAAGACTAGGCTTGCCACAGTCGGCTTTTGAATTCCGGGGTGTTATTTTCTCCCCGTCCAGAGCCAAATATTCTATATGGGTGTGCTCTCTGGCAATAATGGCAGTCGCCGTATGGTTCTGCGTAAACAACTGGGCTTCAATATATAATTTCTCAGGAGTGTCCTTTATCTCCACTTTTAGCAGCTTTCTATCCAGCAGGTCATTTGCCATCTTCAACTCAGCCTGCGTCAGGCCTGACAGAATTTCCAGTTCCTTGTGAGAACGGCCGACCACCGCTCCAAGGGCTGCTGCGATGGGCAGGCCTGTCTGGCCTGTCCCGGGAATGCCCACTCCCATTGCATTTTTGATAATATTACCGCTGAGATGCAGCTGAATCCCCGTAATTTCTTCCTCGAGAAGCTCTGCCGCCAAGGAGACGGCATACGCAACTGCAATCGGCTCCGTACAGCCTTCTGCCGGTACGACTTCCTTGTGTAAAATTTCCAATAAGTTGCTCATGTATGCATTTCCCCCTTCTCTCTCCTGTTGGAGTTATTTATATATAGTAACTCAGAGAGAAGTTTCAGGGAATCCTTTTTCTTAGGAATCACTCCTTCATCCCCCTAATATAGTGTAGGAAAGAAAGGCGGGATGCACGTGAGTAAGAGGAATGAGCAAGAGCAAAGGGCGATCTTTCTAGCTGCAGTCTGCGGGCAGACCTATACACAATTTTCAAATATAGATGGAGTTTTCGTCATTCCATTAGATTATCAGCTATGTCATCCCATTGAAGCACAATCCTTCAATAATGTATGGGAACGTTTCGGCTTTATTTTGGAGTCTCCACAAGAGATTATTATTGCCTTTCGGGGAACCAGTACGACGACCAATTGGATATCCAACGTCCTCGCTTCACAGGAACGGTTCAAATATCTTAAAGAAGACTCTCTCACCCATCGTGGCTTCACCAACATTTATTCTTCAGCTCGGGATGGCATCTTCTCTACGCTCTCCAAGCTATCTCCCGACAAGACCTTATACATTACGGGCCACAGCCTCGGTGCAGCGCTCGCCACCTTATGTACCTTAGATATTGCGGCAAATACCTCTTACACCACACCTAACCTCTATACTTATGGTTCCCCACGGGTAGGCGATCCGGACTTCGTTAATATTTTCAAACAATATGTGCGGAAGAGTTACCGGTATGCCAATCTTTTTGATGTTGTAACCTACGCACCTCCACATGTCTATAAGCTCCCCAAACGGGAAAAAAAGTATTATTACAATCATGTCCACACTTTTAACTCACTGTCTTTCCAAAATGGATCTACAAGTGGTAATCACGTAATCAGCAGCTATTTCGCCGAGCTCTCCAAGCTCCAACCGAAATTCGCTCAAGAATTATGTATAACGAACCCAGGATTCTGTCCACTCGTGGCTACGAAAGCAGAAGTATAATGTGAACACAAAAAGGAGGTGCCCAACAAGCCATAAGCTGGCTGCCGAAACACCTCTTTTCTTCGTATGATTCGATGCCATCAGCAGTTACAAAGTCACTAACGGACTCCATTGACACTAACAGCAGTATATTTCCACTTTAAGAATTCCATCGGACTCCATGGCCACTATTGGCATAAAAAACACCTAATATAAGTCACTTTCTAACGAATAGCTGCACTGGAGTCCGAAACGCTGCCCAAAAGGCGATTATTCAGCAATTAACGTCATCTGGGTCCGAAGCCGGTACGAATGAAACTAGATCAGAATATAAAATAAACTAATACCACACCCAGGACTAACAGAATAAGTGAAACTATGTGCTGTTTCGTATGTTTTAGAAATTTCCAGTCGATGAACGACTGAAACCCTATTACTACTACTATAACTACAATCCAAAACCATTTTATAACCGTACCCTCTGGGCCATCGGCAATTATTATCACAATCCCCGTAATTAATCCCACAAGTGCAAGTATAAGCTTCCCTTTTATATTAAGCTCATAACCGTCTTCAGGAAGTTTTTCTTTGTCCGGGCCAACAATCCATATCCTTAGAAATAGATTAGAAAAAGCAAGTATTATAAGTATAAGTCCAATTTTCACTTTCGTTCACCTCCACCCTTATATAGAATTCATTCGTATTTATTTCTGATCATTAGTTCTTTGATTTCTTTTAACTCATTTAATATTTCTTTTGATAGTTGCGTACTTCTAGAGTTATCGATGCCTACTTTAATCACAAATATTCCAAGCAACAAATAGATGATTAGCATTACGATGATCCCCAATTTACGTTCACTCCTCTTTTTTTGTATATTTCATTAAAGATATAGTTAGCATTAGATTAATATTATTCCCATGATACCATAATAAGGATATCTAATTAACACTCAGGAGCTTGCCGTTGGCTTGACAAATGATCAGTATATTCGATAAAATATATTATATCTTGATTGTCGAGATAATGGATTTCCAAGATTTTTTACAATGCGGGAACGCGATTAATCTTAACTGAAAAGAGGGAACACAATGGCAGTACTTATTCTATACGCTACAAAATCTGGAGCAACAGAACAATGTGCAAAAGTATTATCAGAAGAGCTACCTCAGAGCAAAATTTGCAATATAGAATTAGAGAAGCCAAATATCGAGGCATTTGATAGCATTATTTTAGGGGCAGGAGTAAGAGATGAAAAAATATATAAAGCCATTCGTGACTTTATCAAAAAAAATAAAGATGAGTTACTGACTAAGAAGATGGGCTACTACATTTGCAACGAGAAACCCAAGAAAACCGAAGAATTAATAGAGAAAAATTTCCCTGATGATCTGAAAGAAGCTGCGATTTGTATTGAATCTTTTGGAGGTTATAAGGCCTATAAGGCTCCAAAGGAAGGTACTAATCAGCTCAAAGGGATATTGGTAGATAAAATAAAAGAATTCTCACAAAATTTCAAATAAAAAATCCTGTTACCAAGACGAAAATCTTGATAACAGGATTCTTTTTTTATATACGTTTATTGCGCCTTGAGGGTCACTTCAAACTTCGCACCGACATCACCTACAAATACAATTTTGCCGTTGCTAGGAAGTTTGACTTGCTTAAGACCGCTAATGGTAAAGTAATTCACACATACACCATTCTCATCATAGACGGCAAAGGAACTCTTGGTTGGCAGCTCTACTGTCATTATCTTACCTGTTGCCGTTTCAGGAACTCCATACCATCTAGCGTATCCATCTGATTGGATAGTTACCATAGATTGCGGGCCTGCATAAATAGGTTTAACTGCATCTTGATGTATAAACAATTGATTGCCAATCTTTAAATACTCCACACCATTTTTCTCTTCAAAAATAAGATCCGCAAGATCGCGTCCAGCGATGGTTGGAATTTGCACGGTCATTTCTGCTTTATTAGGCCCAGTTATTTTATTCGAGCCCATATAACCAGGTGCGTCAGGGAACATAGCGATTCCAGCTACCGGCATACTCATGTAATATTGGGAGCTGTACTTCTCGCTGACATCAAAATACAATTTCCCTTGACGCTGCTGCCAAGCAGTAGTGACCTCTTGAGATAGGGCATTAGGTTCAAGCTTCTCAGCTGCATATTGGATAACGGCAGTTTCACCAAGTCCTGGAATTACCCCATACCCTTGACTCCAAAGATAGATACGGCCATTGCTCTCCTTCACAAAGCTAACTTTACTTGTACCCTCGGCATCTAAAAATTCACCGTTCGAATTATATGAAAATTTCTGCGCTGGCATTGTAGGAGCTATAATCGAAGATATACTCAATTCCCCAGCTTTACTAACTTCTATCTTCATTAGTTGCGTAGAATCACCATAGACACCCGCATAGTTTACCAATTCTTGCGGCATATCCTCTTTGTTCGAAGCTTTAAAGGTAGGTGTAGCTTTCAGTTCCTTAATAACTCCCTTTTCCTGTAAGGCACTGAGTAAAATTTCGTTGGCAAGCATCTGGTCCGTTGTACTTGCTCCGCCAGAAGATATTACTGCTGCTGCCATCCGTTGTTCGGGCAATACAACTAATGAGGTATGATACAGACCCGTATCTCCCCCCTTTGTCAAAGCCTTGATTTCGTACTGGTTAAATGGATATAAGTTCACACTGTCCCAGCCTAATCCATAAGCTAACGAATTATCTGTTCCCTTAGGCCATATTCCACGCTTATATTCCTCTTGTTCCATCGCTTTCACAGACTTTTCTGACAAAATGCCAGTCGATTGGCCCGTAAAAATAGTTGCAAAGCGCACCAAGTCCTCTGCAGTGGAATAGATACCACCTGTTCCAATCACGTTAATGGTTTCTTTGGGTAAAGCTGCTGAGTAGGTAGCATTGTAGACACTAGCCAGCTGAGAAGAAGCTACAGAATCTACAGGCGTTTTCGTATGTTCAAGCCCTAGAGGTTCTGTGAAATTTTGATGAATGAATGTGGTAAAGTCCGTACCGCTGACCTTTTCAACAATCAACTCAGCCAGCGTAAATCCATCATTACAATATACTGAGTAGGCACCTGGATCGGCCTTCAGACGTTGTGTTGACAACGTTTCTAGTAAACTATCTTTTGCAATAGGATCAGAATCATTAAATAAGAAAGAATTGGATAAGTTGGAGCCAGCAAGACCTGAGGAATGATTCAACAGCATCCGTACAGTGATTTGCTTATAACGAGGATCTTCCATCGTAAAATTATTCAAATAAGATACGACTGAACCGTCCAAGTCTACTTTCCCTTGCTCAACAAGCTTCATAATAGAAGCTGTTGTATACATTTTACTCGTTGAGCCAATTCCATACATCGTTGTAGCGCTTGGTGCTGTCTTACTCTCCACATGACTATATCCAGATTGACCGCTCACAACGATATTATCGCCATCAATAAGAGCATATTGGAGACTAGTCGTTCCCAGCTTTTCCGTTAAGAATGCTGCCTTCTCTGCTGCCACCTTCTGAGTGTTCACATACGTTTGCCCTTTGCCGCTATCTGCTGCTAATGCACTCGTAGGGACATACATTACCAGTAGAAGCAAAGCAACTAATAGGGATGCCAAATTCTTCTTCATACATAACCTCCCGATATGAAATCGTCATCCTTTAAAGGATAATTTATCCATGGAGTAATGTAAAGGAAGTTTGCAATTTTGGGACCATGTATCTAATCTACTAATTCTACTTTATCTCCGATTCGAATTTGCCCAGTTTTGATTACTGAAGCATAAACTCCAAAATGCAAATCAAACTCTTTATGCAGTTTTTTCAAAAGTACTGGGTCCTTCTGGAGACTATCCGGATCCATCGTAATCACAACACATCTCTCGCAAAAACTATCTACCTGTAGCTGTGCATCCCCAATGTTGAGCCGGCGTCCAATCCAATCTCCTTCAAAAAGAGAATCATCATTCAGCGCAATAACAAAATTCCCGCGAAAACGCCGTGGGTCCAAGGAATGCCCCCAGGTTGCCTCCAGTTTTTTTAAGCTGGCATCCGTAATGAGTAGAATACTAGCGCCATCCACGGATAGGAGCTGCGGATGTTCTAGCTGAGGATGTACAGCTTTTAGACCAGACATAGTGATTGGAGTTTTGGTTTGGCTTTGGATTTCTTCCAATAGATTATCATCCCATCCAAAGGTTCGCCCGTCTGATGCCGTTACATGGATTTGTCCATCTATAAATTGCGCTTGATAGGTAAGCATATTCGGAATATTTCTAGCGGTGATATATTTTCGCCAGCCCTCTTTTGACTCATCGTAAAAGGAGCAAAAACGGTCACCAAGCATTCCATACGGTTCAATCATACAGCTTTCTAAATTCTCACCCGCAAATGACTTGACCGGGTAACGATTAATTCCTTGAATTTCACCAACAACTGATAACATGATACAACGCCTCCACTTGTCTTAAAATGCAACGTATCTTCCCATTCTACCTGATTTTATTTAACTGTTGTATGAATATCTAATAACCCAGAAATTTTATATGTTTTATTGAGTTATATGTTTTATACTATGACTGTTGGATATATTGCATTTTGAGATAACACTCACTCCCCTATAAAGAAGAGAGGTAACCTGCTGTGCGGACAAATGATTTTCAAGGTTTTGACTTTGTTTTTACCCAAGCCGTGATGGGTATGGCCCTTATTTCGCTTGATGGAACGTTCCTAAAACTGAATTCAGCATTATGCGACCTCTTGGGGTATGATGAAAACGAGTTAACGACACCCTCTCCAACCGTCCGTACCCTTCTAGATCAGATTCATAAATTCATTTCATTAGGAAGCTCTCTTCCATCTACGAGTACTGATCCGCAGAGACTCGAATTAGATTATTTCCATCCAACCGGACACCGGTTATCTTTAAACGTCTCCATATCTATCCTTCCGGATGACAATGGTGAACCCATATTTTATCTTACTCAATTCGAGAATAAGACCCTGATCAGGGAGATGGAGACTCAGCTTCAGGTTGTGAAGACCCATCTACTTGAAAAAGAGAGCTCTTTTCTACAGCTGCTGGAGGAACTGCCTCAGCCCGTGCTTATCACTAGGGGAGGGATTGTTCTATATGCAAATTCGGCAGGTTTACAATTAATCCATGCAGAAAGCCTAGATCAAGTGCTTGGTCTATCGACTATGGATATTGTAGACTACTCTAATTATGAAATTCTCTCAGAACGAAGAAAGAAATTCAACACTGATAGAACAACAGGTTCTGTCTGCTACCTGATTAATTGTTTAAATAACCAGCAGAAATATGTGGATGGAATTACATTGCCAATCATTTATGAGGGAAACGAAGCGTACATTGGCATATTCAAAGATATATCCGAGCAAGTATTGGAAGATGAACGACTGATACAGTCCGAGAAATTATCTACAGCAGGACAGTTAGCCGCTGGAATCGCTCATGAAATACGGAATCCTCTTACAGCCATTAATGGCTTTATGAAGCTACTGCGCTCTTCCGAGCGGATGAATGATAAA
This sequence comes from Paenibacillus sp. FSL H3-0329, assembly GCF_037963285.1. Lineage (NCBI taxonomy): Bacteria > Bacillati > Bacillota > Bacilli > Caryophanales > Paenibacillaceae > Paenibacillus > Paenibacillus sp. FSL H3-0329. The sequence continues at coordinate 4,346,145 of NZ_CP150150.1, forward strand.
TATATTTCCATTATTGAGTCAGAATTGAAACGCATCGAGTTCATCGTCAACGAACTGCTTGTCTTATCTAAACCCCAAACCACTCATATTAGTAAACCAGTGGATTTATTGTCTTTGCTGGAACAAGTCACCACACTAATGAATGGACAAGCTGCCCTAAAAAATCTCAAGATCCTCCCTGTCTGTACTGATCAATCCATTTGGATTAATGGTGAGGCTTATCAGATGAAGCAGGTATTTATTAACTTACTTAAAAATGCGATGGAAGCAATGAATCATGGGGGAAACATCTATATTCATGTGCAAACCTATGACAGAGAAGCCCGAATCAGTGTGCAGGATGAAGGCTGTGGGATGACAGAGGAACAGATCAATGCCCTCGGCAAACCATTTTATACGACCAAAGAAACAGGAACAGGCTTAGGTTATATGATCACACAAAATATTATACATAATCATGGCGGAGCGATCTCTATAGAAAGTATTCTGGAGCAAGGAACAACTTTTACTGTGAGTATTCCAACGATCATTACACCTGAGGAACCTATCATGTAGAAGATGAGGTATCGCAACATCATGCAAGAATGCCCCTAATTTTCACATTATAATGGTTATACATAATTGGAAAAGAAGGTGCAGCAATGACTCGTGAAGTTCGAACAGTAGTTTTCGATCATGACTTAAAATTTGAGGCCTATCGATTCGAAGGTATTATGCAGAAGTTTCCCAACCATTTTCATGACTATTATGTCATAGGTTTTATTGAACAAGGAAAGAGACATCTGCTATGTAACCAAGAAGAGCATATTCTTAACAGCGGAGATGTGGTCATCTTTAATCCGGCGGATCCCCATGCCTGTGAACAGATAGACGGGAGAACGCTTGACTATCGCTGCATCAATATTCAGCCGGAAGTCATGCGTGAGTATGTGCTAGAAATTACCGGCATAGGCTACTTACCGCGGTTCACACACAACGTTCTCTACCAAAGTGAACTGTCGAACCCTTTACACGACCTGCACCAAATGATATTAGAGGATCAATCCGATTTTCAAAAAGAAGAATTGTTTCTATTTCTCCTGGAGCAGCTTCTGAGAGAATACACGGAGACAGAAACCCCCTATCCAGCTCAAGAGCCTACTTCTGAAATTAAAATCATTTGCGATTACATAGAGTTACATTATGCGCAGAACATTACGCTGAACCAGCTAAGTGAATTGAGCGGCTTAAGTAAATATCACTTGCTGCGTTTATTTACCAGACAGAAAGGAATATCACCTTACCGTTACTTGGAAACTATTCGCATCAACCACGCCAAAAAGCTTTTAGAACAAGGAATATTGCCAATAGAAGTGGCCTCTTTAACCGGATTCAGTGATCAGAGCCATTTCACAAATTTTTTCAAAAGACTCATAGGCTTAACCCCTAAGCAATATATGCGTATATTTGTTCAGCAAACGGGAGTAAAGTCATCAATGGAACTTACGAAATGATAAATCAACGCAAGATTAACACAGGACATCTGCTGGCATTACTTACGATTTTAATCTGGGGAACCACCTTTATCTCCACTAAAATACTGTTAAAAGACTTTACGCCTGTGGAAATTCTGTTCTTCCGTTTTCTTATTGGGTACTTTGTACTGTTACTGATCTATTCACGTCCAATCCGAACTACATCTTTTAAAGAGGAATTACTCTTTATCTCAGCAGGTCTTTGTGGGGTCACGTTATATTTTCTTATAGAAAATATTGCCCTAATCTATACCCTTGCATCCAATGTAGGTGTGATTGTCTCCATCGCTCCATTTTTCACGGCGGTGATCGCTCATTTCTTTTTAGAACAAGAGAAATTTCATAGGCAGTTTATTATAGGATTTTTGATAGCCTTGGCAGGAATTATATTAATTGGGCTGAACGGGAGTTTTCTTCTGCAGCTGAACCCCATCGGTGACTTGCTGGCATTGCTGGCACCTGTGGTTTGGGCAATTTATTCAGTGTTGATGAGAAAAATAAGCGTATTAAAGGTTCATACTATAGGGGCTACCCGCAGAGTATTTTTCTATGGTCTGCTGTTTATGCTGCCTACTCTGTTTCTGTTTGATTTTCAGCTAGGTCCGAGTAGATTTAAAGAAATTTCAAATGTAGCTCACCTGCTTTTCTTAGGTCTGGGTGCCTCGGCACTGTGTTTTTTGACTTGGAATAAAGCTGTAGGGATTCTAGGGGCTGTAAAAACAAGTGTATATATCTATATTGTTCCTGTAATTACAGTGGCAGCTTCCGCCCTTGTTCTGAATGAAAAGATCACCTGGGCAATCCTAACGGGAACTTTTTTAACGCTCACCGGTTCTTATATTTCCGAACGCAAACCTAAATAAACAAAATATCTTTAACATTTAATAAAAAGAAGCCCCAGCAGCGTGATGCATACTGGAGCTTCTTTAAGTTTCATTCCATACTCAGAACAACGAGACAGGAATAAGCTTTCTTCCTCCCTTGATCAGGGTTGATTCCAGCATGTCCCCTTTGACGCCTCCAAAATAAAGCTGCCAATACACGCCAAAACGCACGCTGACATCATTCTTGACAAGCTCCGGCGGCGTAACAATCAGCCATTGGAATTTGAGTGCCTTGGAAATTTCGAAGACGGGGTCAAGCACGTTATTGGAGACCATTTCTCCGAAAGGATTGTCATATAAAAAGACCGTCCAGCCTTTATTCTCACGATTCACCCGTTTATGCGTCATGATCATCATTGCGACCAGCAGCTGTACAGATTGACGTTGCCCCCCACTGCCGACAGCTTCATCCAGTGCGCCGCGATTAATAATCTCCCAGTCCGAATAATGATAATCTTCCGGTGCGGCGTAGAGGAAATAATTCTCCGTTACCGGTTTATACACCTGAAGAACTGGAAAGCGGTTCTGCAGCGCCGCATAGACAATTCGTCCGTCATTAATAACCTCTTTGATTACCAGTGCCGGCACTTGTTCTATCTTTGGATACTTTTTGAGCAATTCATTGATACATTGATTGAAGTAGTCACTCACCATCGGCTCTACCTCATCGCTTGTTCTTGGCACATTGATATTCTTGTAATTCAGACGTACCAGCGGGAAGGCATAATTATTCTCGTTATGAATAATCATCCGGCGTTCCATTCGCTTCATAATATCAATGATTTGTACCACACGTAGAGAAGCCCGGCCTACCCACATCTTGCGGGAGAGATCCATGCCTTCCTTATCGCTTTGAATGCTCTCGATCTGATCACGCGAACTGCGTAGCATGGAATCTAGGACTTGCAGTGCAATAGCGAAATTATCCCAATGGACCGTATTCAATCGATCTAGAATCTTGGTCTCCAGTTCGGAGTTCCGTTCATTTTTCGCAAGTTTTTCGGTTAATGAATTTTTCTCTTCCTTCACCTTTTTGGAGATTTCATCCTGTCTAATCCGGCTATCCTTGATGCGGAGAAGCCAGTCGGCTACTAGAGGCTCGCAGCTTTCTCTAACCCTCAGCGTTATTTCTTCTGGTACACTCCGTAGGTTGACGCGATCCTCAATATGCGCATTCATTATTTTGATTTGATTGGATAAAGTCTGGATGAGGACATCCATTCGATCCAAGGATCTTTTACACTGGTTAAGCATAAGCTCATTCGCTTGGCAGCGCTCCTGAATTTCTGTCTCCTTATCCTCTAGCGCCTCATTCCAAAGCTCCACGGCACGTTCATGTTTCTCCTTGATACCCTTCTCTACTTTGCGCAACTCTTTCTGCAAGTTCTCCAATTCAGTCTGGCAGCGGATGTAACCGTCGTGAACAATCTGATAGTCTTCCTCTAACGAAGTAGTATCCGTCTTTTGGCGATTTCTTGCAGCCATAATAGACTCGGACGTTTCCGTAGGTTCAGTCGCCTTCCGCCAATTCACATCTACTTGATTCAGGCTGGATTCAAGCTCAGCCAGATTCTCGCTTGCTGCCTTAATCTGTGCAGCTCTTGTCCGAACTTCCAGCTCATTTTCGGTAAGTGATTGCTGCAGGCTTTCAACGGTACTGAGCTGCTGCAAGAGAAGATTCTGCTCTACAGGATCTACAGGTATGACTTCTCCTTCATCAGAAAGCTGGCGATCTGTTGGGAAAACAATCTCAGGAAACCATCGTTGCAGTCTAGGGAACATCGCATATTCGGTTTCTCTCGTCCATTTATTGCGTTGTCCGCTCAAGCTTTCCATTTGCACCTTTAGGTGTTCAAGCTGCTGATCTTTACCTGCTAACTCTTTACTCACCAGATTCTTTCGTTCGATTATTTTTTGTTTTTCCTTATAATCTTGTTCCTGTTTCTTCGTCCGTTCAATCCAAGCTTGCAGAACCCCCGCTCTCTGCTCATGCTCCACACTTAGAGCTTTGTTCTCCGCGAGCTCCCGTCCGATCCGGGTAAGCGTCCCTTCGTTCTCATTCATCTCATTGCTCAGATTGATAATGCTCTGCTGAAGTTCAGCCTGCAGTTTAATAAGGGCCTCATGCTTGGTTGTAAGCGTCATGGTATTCTCGTTTTGGAATAAACGTTCATATTCCTGACGCACCGATTTTAACTTAGATAAATAAGCTTCAGAGTCCTGAAGGATCTGCTCCTGTTCTTTGAGCTTCCCCTGAATACTACTCTTCCAATCCTGGAAACGATCCGGCTGCAAGACCATTTGCGGCCCTTGATTCGCAAAAAGCATGAAGGATGCTTGATGCGAAGCTGCCATCTCTTCACGGATAAAGATCGGCACCGCTGATTTCAGCAAGGTGTCCTTCATCAGTTCCGGCTGAATTTTATCAGCTTCGCGCCGGGTCAAAATCAAACTATATGGAAGTAACGGATATTGCTCCAGTTCTTCCTCACGTTCAAGATACGGACGGTCATTTAAGTAGGAACTACCTAGCGTTGATTGAATCTTTAACGAATCGAGTGTATCTTTGACCGTCAGAATATCTGAATTGGGTAGCCAGTAGGATTGGTTCTGTAGTTCCACATCCATGAGCTGATTATAGTAATCCCTTCTGGAACGTTTAGTCTGTTGCTCTACTTCATCTATTTTTCGGATAAAACGTGCCGGGATAACATCTTGTTCTTCAAAAAGGCCAGTAGCTCCTAAACGATTATGCTCTTCATACATTTCCAGCAGTACAACGAGCTGTGACCATAATTGGGATTCTTTCTGAGTCTGTGACTCAAGCAGAACCCCAAGCTCGTCCGCTTCACGCTCATAAGAACGCCGTTTCTCACTCAGCTCAGCATGACTCTTATGCAGTGCCAGCTTCCGAATCTCTTCCTGCTTGTGCTGTTCTTCCAAGTCTCCAATGTCTTGAAGAATCGTTTTGGCCGCTGAGACCGTACGCTGCAGCGCAGCTGCCGGAGAATGGGCGGCATCCTGCCCATATTGGGCTGCGAATGCTCCGAGTTCTTCCGTATATTGCCGAATAGATAAGGTCAATTCATTGATCTGATTATCCAGCCCCGCCAGCTCTACCAAGAAACTTTCCCTTTCCTTGCGCAATTCCCTTTCTTCCGCCGTCAGGTCTTGCTGCGCTGTCTCAAACTCTCTAATCGTTTGCTGCCAGAGATTAAACACCACATCCCACTGTTTCCGCAGCTGTTCCTTGGCTGCCTGAATGACCTCTTGCCGTTCTTTCATCTCCAGAGAACCTTCGATAGCTTGAATTTCTTTTTGCCACTGCTCAATTTGCCGGGTATGGAGCAAACGTTTAGCCAGAAAATAAGCTACTTCAAGCTTCTTCTCTTGCGCTTTGGAATCCTCCAACCGACCACGCGCACGGCTCTGATCATCACTGAGCTTCTTAAACTCTTCTTGCTTCAGTTCCGTTTCTTCCTTGCTGCGTAAGTATTTAAGATTGTCTGTCTCAAAGCGCAGTTGCTTCGCATCCTGATAACGTCCAGCCAGTTCATCAGCAATCTTACTTCGCTCAACTTCTGCATTTCTCTGCTCTTCATAGATAACCGTATAGATTTGGCGTCCACGTAGTTCAGTTTCTTGTACTACGTTTTCCGCCTCCACGCCAAGTTTCACCAGCTCATAAAGCGGTGCGGCCATACCAAGAAACTCTGAATAGACCTGCTCCCGCTGTTCAAGCATCGGCAAGCGCTGAGCCACTGTTGCTGTATCGATAAACATCCGCTGCAGCGTATTGTCGTCTTCCTTTAATCCTTCATTCAGACTAGATCCGATTTCAGGAATAATCAGCTTTTCGAACAAGTTATGATTGGTGAAGGCATCATTCTTTTTAAAATAACCTTTGATACCGCCCTCTTCACCATTGATCCGCCGCATATTACGCCACTCGGCGATATGGATATCCCGGATAGCCAGGAAGTCATAATATCTTTTCAAATCCGAGCTATGGCTGCCAAAAGGTACAATCTCCCCCCGCCGATCGCGTACAAATTGCTGGATCGTTTCAAAACTCGTAGGTTCAGCAGTCACTTCGTCAAATAACGGCAACGTTGATAGCGTAAGTTCAGCCGCTTCACCGTAATCTGTAAGCGCGTACAGCAAGTAATCCACTTTGATATCCTGCTGATCAAGCGAATTATGTGCCGTCATAGCGATTCCCGTAGTCATATACTCATTGCGCTCATTGTTGTCGAGATGCCATTCGATAGCTACGTGAAAAGTGTACGGTTTAAGTTGTTTTTTATGATTATGAAAAAAAGCCTCAACCTGGTTCTCACTGTCTTTGCCCCATGGTGTTTTGGGCATTAACAGCTGAAAAATGGATTGCAGCAGTACTCCCTTTCCACCGCCATTCATGAGCGTAATAAGCGTATTAGCGGGTCCCTCTTCGTTGCAGAGGTCCAGAATCATATCGTCGTATTTCTTGAGCATCTTCTCGTATTTAAGTCCTGTAATTCGTATGCGTTCAATCCGCGGCATAGGTAGCACCGTCTTTCTCAGCTAAAGTTCTTCCAATGAGGCTCTTTAATTCCTGGTATCGATCGACATCATGATATAAATAACGCATTCTCTCATACAGCTCTTCCCGAGGAAAGATACGCTTCTCTGTCTCAGAGATGAATACGAGCTTCTCCTCTTCCAGAAGTTTCATGCCTTCATGGATCAGTCCAATTCGTGAGCCTGCGCCTCTGGTCAGAAGATCGCTTTCTTCCTGACTCTTAGTCTGCATGTACAGACTGGTCCATACCTTAGACATCGCTTGGATATCAAGCTGCCACTGCTGGCTAAATCGCCCATCCTCATCCATCTGAATCCACGTCTGAAAGAGCGAGGACACCTGATCAGCAATTTGAATATAGGACATACTGTCCTGCCCCGACTTAAAATGAGTCTCATCCTGATCCATTTCGGCCAGAAAAACCAGAATAATAATATTGATAATATGTAAGTGTGTTTTACGCTCAACACGTGAATATTTGTTCTTTAACTGGGTGAAATTGGTTGCAAACACTGACCCCAGCGGATTAACTAGCAGATGGAGACGGTGCCCGGAATTCATCACCCGACAGCCCCCTTCTTTGGCAACATACTGAAGTGCATCATAAGTTCCTGCATCCTGAAGGCATTCTGCCGCTGCAGGGTCATCAAGAGGAATTACTTTTTTACGGAGCAATTCAAAAAATAGCCGCGAAGCTTGCTGTACCTGTTCTAATGTATAACTCATGTTAGTAACTTCTCACCTCTCCACAATCGTAATCATATATGGACTCATATCCAGACCAGGACACCGTACCCTTGAGGCTGGTTCTGGAGCAATGCTCGTCCGCAGCGTTTTGCCGCGTAAACTCTCCAACAGAAGATCTTCTGCAAGCACATATTGGATTAGCTGTTGGCATTCATCAGAAACGCCGCTACCACCTTCTGGTGCCTGTTCCTGCACTAAAAAATCTGTATGAAAAAACTGCACCCACAGATCAACAGCATCCGGTGTGTTTGCCCACCCTGTCAGTTCTTCGGCGGAAAAAGCGTCTGCAGTAAAGGTAAAGCTTCCCTGCTCAGCCAAGGCAGTAAAAACCGGCTTCCACAGATCCACTACTTTTGCCCATGGGATACCTTTAGGAATATATTGAACAGGCTCTGCGTCCACCTCATCTTCGAAATCATCCATCACTAAGTCAGGGATAAACCCTACCTCTTGTTCCTCCCAAGCCCAAGGAAGCGGATAAACGAAGTCCTGATTCGGAGCGAATAATCCGCTGAGCAGCAGTTCAAGACTGTCACCACTTGGCAGACCCTCTTCTTTCACCCATTCCTCCCATACGTGAGTACGGAAGTTAAACCCGGCTGCTCCCCAGAATAATTCAGGAAAGTTCAATCTTAAATTGGTCTCCATCTCAAAAATATTCAACACTACCTCAGCCAGCTCATCGTGTACACGCCTAGAAAGCTCGACTCGTTCAGAGAGAATACGGATCTCATTGAAGTCGATTACGTCTTTCTCATCATTGGCCAGCCTGGCCAGAGAACGGTGAATACTATCAAAATGTTTGCGTTCCTCCTCGAACTGATGATGAATCTCTTCGAGTCGCTGATGCCGAGCCACTCCGAATTCACTAAAAATATGCTTCGGATTGCGGCGTAACGCATTGCGGTATTCTTGCTGTTGCTGGGTCATCTTACGGACACGGGAGATCAGTTCATTAACATCCTGAAGAGCCCGAGTTACGCGCCCATGTTTAATATGCATTTGAATCTCGAGCAGTTTGATGCTGATCTGAAATTCATCAATAATCTCATGGCTCATAAAAATAAGCTCCATTGCATATTCGGAGAGACGATAGATGGTTCTTCCATTCTCTTCCCAACTGCTGCGGGTCGCATCCTCGTCCACCGTGAAATACTTATATTTCTGCACGGACATTTGCCGGGTCACATCATCATAGAAAAAGGATTCGAAATCTCCACCATTCCCGCTCCACAATAAACCGTCCACGAGACGCTCTACGGATTCGGTAGTCCCAAGATTGGCGATATTAAAACGTTCCAGTGCAGTCCAAGTAAGTTCTATAATATCCTCTTTGGATCTTCTCTCATTCGATTCTAACTCCAGATAATAGACTTGCAGCAGAACGCTTAAAGATACCATTTCTTTGTAAGGTTGGATTTCGCCAAGGTTCATGCCAGCCCCCAAATTCCACAGGGGATTCAATCGTTTGTTTCGTTCGCCAAAATCCGACCAATTCATCTTTCTGCTAACCTCGCCATCACTTCATAATTTAAAATTTCCTGCGGAACTCTCCGGTCCTCTTCTCCCTGTACGGACAACGCCATACTTATTCTCGATCACCCTCACTAAAAGAAATAAAACCCCTATACATCCTGTATAGGGTTCTGAAACACGGGAATATATGTTTCTATTATAACAATCCTTCGAAGCTTATGCTATTTTTGTTAAACAAAATAATAGATTCTAGCCGGATGACAAAAGATCGCAGAATTACAGGGAGAAATCCCCTGATTTTTCTCTTGAAGCTTCATTAACCCTTATGGACTAAGCAAAAAAAGGCTGCCCCAAAAACCATGAATTGGCTGAATGAGACGGCCCTTTTTTATTAACTACTCAGCAACTCCTTGCGTAAACGCCATACAATACTGCTCAAGTGGGCTATTAGGTAGAGGAATGACTTTAACCGTACGGAAATGATAATGCTCATAAATGGGCAAGTTGCTCGGCGTCTGTGTCTCTAACGTGCATAATGTATTGTTCACACGACATTCCGCGAGCAGCGGTGTCATGATTTTTGATACATATCCTTGGCCTCGATATTGTTCTTGCACTGCAAGCATATCCAAATGTTTAACCTTCTGATCCCCAAACATTGATAACCATAAAGAACTCATACTACGCAAAATAGATAAACCACGTATAAATCCTCGCACCCCAATGATTCGGCAGATCGGTAATGACTTGATGATCGCAAGGACTATCTGTTTCATATACCTGACGTTCGAAATCAATGTCCCTGTCTGACGCTCCAAATGGAACACTAAAGCCACTGCTTCAAAGTTAGTAGAAGTCGTTAGTAAATCCGAATATGGATACAACATCTCAATGTAACGATGAAAAAAAATATTCAACACGCGTAATCTGGTTGATTCATCAGGCAAGATATGCTGATATAAAGGATCATTTTTAGCAAATGCTTCGGCCAGAACACTGGCTGCTCTCGGAATATCATGCTTCTGAATTTTTAGTAATGTACTACAAATAGTTCCACCTCATTTAATAGTCTTACGAATTAGTATAACTCGTCCAATTGAATATGGCACGATGGTTCTATTGTCATTTCTTTATTGAATACGATATGATTGAAAAGATTACAAAAATACTGGGAGGTAAAATGGAAGATATTATACTGTGGCTTAAATACTTGTTTCTAGGGTTTGTTCAAGGGGCAACTGAGCCAATCCCCGTCTCTTCGAGCGGCCATTTGATCATCGCACAGAAATTGCTAGGCTTAAAACAAAATGGGCTATCATTTGAAATCTTAACAAATACGGCTTCACTAATCGCGATTTGTTTTATTTTCCGTAAAGATATCGGAAGATTGATCACTGGATTCGTTCAATTTATTCTGACCCGCAAAGAGGAATATAAGTCAGATTTCCTGTTCTCTTTGTACATCATCATCGGTACCTTGCCTGCGGTAATCGTTGCTTTACTCTTCAAGGATCAGATTGAGGATATCTTCTCGTCAGTTCATACCGTATCCATCGCCTTGCTGGTTACGGGGGTAGCTTTATGGTTGATCCGTAACCTTCGCGGCCGTAAACAAGATGGTGACTTAAAAGCGAAGGATGCAGTTATAGTCGGACTTGCCCAAGCAGTCGCCCTTATTCCTGGGATAAGCCGCTCTGGTGCAACTGTCATCTCTTCCATCGCTGTGGGAATGAAGCAAGAAACTGCTTTACGCTTTTCTTTTATGCTTTATATTCCTGTCAGTTTGGGCGGACTTGTTATGGGCGCATCTGATATTGCCCACGATCCTAACCGCTCGCAGCTAGCAATTCCATACTTGATTGCATTTATTACTACACTTATCGTTACTTATTTCTCCATGCGCTGGTTTATGGGGATTATGGCTAAAGGTAATTTGAAGTATTTCTCTTATTACTGCTTCTTAGCTGGGATACTTCTCCTCATCTTTATGTAAGCACATAATTTCAAGCAAAAAACCTCATGACAATCTCTGAGATTACAGAGAAAGCCTGAGGTTTTTTTCATACTATTTCAACATGGATATTACTTCATCGCTCGACCGGATCTTACCTATACGAGGGAAGATAGTTTTGCATACATAATCATGCTCTTCTTTAGTCATCGCGGTCATAGCGTCTTCTACTAAAACTTGATGATAACCAAGCTGATAAGCTTCTCTAGCAGTAGTATCCACACCAATCGAGGTAGAAATACCACATAATACGATCGTATCTATTCCGCGGCGCCGTAACTGCAAATCAAGATCTGTACCGAAAAATGCCCCCCACTGACGTTTGGAAATCAGATGTGCATTTTTGATATTCGCTAATTCTGGCACGATGTTGTCCCAACCTTCTGGATAGGTGACAGAATTCATTTGTAAATCAGTTTTAGGTTTAAGCATATCTTGCCCATCTAGCCATGACACCCTCACTAGAACAACAAATCCTCCTTTCTCCGTAAAGGATTGAGCTAATTTGCAGGCATTCTCAACCACCTGAGCACTTGTATGCGGCCCCTGCTTTGGACTGAGGACAATTCCTTGTTGCAGGTCGATCACGACTAGCGCCGTTTTACTTGCCTCAATACTTTCAGATACTAAGCTTGTTAATTCTTCCATGGTCTTCTCTCCGATTACTATCAATTTTTGTATACTACAATTACCCTATATTACCCAATAGGTGTCCCATTAGGTAATTTAATATCTGGCTTCAAGAGAACCACATCCCCTTTATCCGGTATTCCTCCAAGAACTAATACTTCTGATAGGAAACCCGCTATATTTCGAGCAGGGAAGTTAACTACCCCAATGATTTGTTGCCCTACAATCTCTTCAGGCCTATATCGTTTAGTAATCTGTGCACTTGATGTTTTGCTTCCGATATCTGGTCCAAAATCAATTTGGAGTTTAATCGCAGGTATTTTTGCTTTTGCAAAAAACTCCGCTTTAATAATCGTTCCAACACGAACATCAAGTTTCAAAAAATCATCAATAGTTACCATTTTCCATCCCCCTATACATATTTCCGACTACTCATTTACTTATTTTGAATGTTGTACTTTAAAGATTTCGACCAAAAATACATTCCCATACCGAGTAAGGTTATTATGCCGCCTAAAAGCTGGAATAATGACATAGTTTCCCCTAATAATAGGTATGCAAGGACAATGGCAAGAACAGGCTCACCAATAATCCCAACCGAGACAGTAGTTGCTCCAATCGACTTTAACAAAAGGTTAAAGATGTATTGACCAAAAATAGTTGGAATTATTGCAAGAAGCAAAAAATAAATCCAATCTGATGAAGCATAATTAATTAATGAGACATTATCTATCAAATTGTACACGAGCATAACAGTACCACCAATAAAAAAGACGAAAATGCTGTATATATTTGCATTGATTTTGCCGCTTACTTTTTGCCCGGCCAACAGATAGACTGAAGCGCAGAATGTGCCAATTAACGATAAAGCATCGCCGATTAGTGCATCTTTCGAAACCCATATGTCTCCCCATGCAATAACAATCGAACCTAAAAGAGCAACAATCAGGCAAAAAACGGTTAGCAGGTTAACATGTTCTTTGAATAAAAAGTAAGACCCCATCATAACAAATAGCGGCTGTAACGATAAGATCACCATGGAGCTTGCAACTGAAGTATAGACCAATGATTCCATCCAGAATAAAAAGTGTAACCCTAGAAATAGGCCGGATAAAACAACGATGGCCCAATCTTTTTTATTCATCTCAGCAGAACGAGCCATTTTCCCAGATGTAAAACAGAGCATGATGATTACAGAAATAAACAATCTATACATCCCGGCCACTGAAGTAGGTGTATCTGATAGTTTAATCATGATTGAAGAGATAGAAACGGACAAAATACTGATAAATAACAGAATAAACGGATGAAATAGTATAGGCGGTTTATTTGAACTAACCATAGTTCCTCCAAAATGTGTGACAATCCCTGTGCACAGAATTGTATGATAAGTCTAGGCTGGATATAATAATATCACCGTCAGGGTCTATATTGTGCAACTATATCTTTAATTTATATAGAAATATCGTCAAATAAGGAGAATAAGCACTTTGAAAAAGCAATTGCACGAAGCCATTCAATTTCCTGATGATGCATTTCCATACATCATGTACACTCATACCAATTATGAATCTATTCCTAATGGCAGAGGGGTTAACGATCTACATTGGCACCAAGAACTACAAATTACTTTAGTGACCAAAGGGAAACTAACCATACAAGTCAACGGAATCAATTATGATTTAGAAGCAGGTCAGGCCATCTTTATTAATAAGAGCGTACTTCATATTGTTACGTACCTTAACCAAGAGGGTGAATATGTTAGTTTTAACTTCCCAGAGAAGTTACTCGCTTTTTATTCTGAAAGTGCAATGGAAAAAAAGTATGTACTTCCGTATACCAATTCATTCTTGTTAAGTTTAGAAATCAAAGGAGATAAGGACTGGCATAATCAAATCCTACAAATTCTTTGGGATATGAAAAAAGAATTTGAATCGAAAAAAAAATGGGGATGGGAGTACGAAGTTTCTATCAAAACTGTCCAGTTATGGTTAATCCTTATATCAAATTTTTCTCTATCCTCTGAGGAATCGTCTAAATATAACAGACTCCAGCAAGAGAGACTACAATTAATGCTTAGTTTTATTCACAAAAACTATTCTAATAATTTGACATTGAAGGAAATAGCAGACACAGCACATCTAAGTGTATCGGAGTGCACTCGAGGTTTTAAGAAAGGTATCCTTATGACTCCGTATTTCTACTTAATTAAATATCGCATTAATAAAAGCTGTGATTTGTTAATAGCAACTGACTACACGATAACTGAAATCGCACAGCGAGTTGGTTTCAATAACGCCAATCACTTTATCCAGTCTTTTAAAAAACACTTAAACATAACTCCTAAGGAGTTCAGAAAAATTAGAAATGAACGAACTTAAAAAACAACAAAAGCAGAGTCGATCGCTTTGTCTGACTGCCTAGTGTTAGCGTAATTTCGATGTCCTTCGTAAATCTCGAATATATTTCCAAGACACAAGCTTAATGTTTTTATTTTCTATTAGTCTATGATTCGAAATCGACATATAAACGATATTCCACTCTTTTCCAATAAAGTTACGTTTATATCTTCAACCTTTTCGTCCTGCATGAATTAGTGTTCAATTCTCCTATATGATAAACTTGCAAGAAGTTATCTGCTATTTATCTATTAATAAAGGAGCGGAAAAATGAGATGGGCAAAAAGAAAAAAACATTACCCGCCAATTTTGCCGAGCTGGTTAAAACGAATGATATATCTGCCTTAAAAGAGGTATTTGAGCTATGCGAATGGGATGCCCGTGGGGGTTACAGCAAAGGTACCGCCCTCAGCTTCCGGCAAATACCGGATGAAATGGTTTCCTGGCTTGTGGAGCAGGGTGCTGACATCAACGCTGCCGACAACTATAAGCGTACCCCTCTTCATGCTCAGGCTGCAACCTGGTCCGGAAATGTCCCCTTACTCCTTGAGCTAGGTGCAGATATGGAAGCTCTGGATTACCAGAATGAGACACCGCTGCACTCAGCAGCAGCTTCTTACAAAACAAAAGTAGTGCGGGATCTGGTGGAACGCGGTGCAAATGTCCATGCAGAAAATAAGCGAAAAAACACACCTCTCGCCAAAGGATTATTACAATGCCGGAATATCGATATAGTTCACATGGCAGAAATCTCGCGAATTATGCTGGATGCAGGTGCAGCAATTACGCCGGAGATGAAGGAATCCGTGCGGCGTATCGGCAAGGATTTTGAATTCGTCAGAACAAATTACAATAAAGATCGACTGGATGAAACTGCAAATGCTCTCCTGGAGCTGTACCGGCAATTTGATGTCGAGCCTATAGCGAAACTGGAGAGACATGACGGAATTTCTCCCATCAAGGTAACGGCAGCCGCATGGCCCGCACAGCACCAAGAGCTGTGGGATTTTCTTGTCCCTGCTTCAGGACATGCGACAACGGTGCAGGGTGAGGTTATCCGCATCACAGGGCGGGTGTCTCATGAAATACTTAATAATGGCGGAGGAAACTGGGATGCCGATTACCGTAAAATGCTGGATGCACTGATACGGCATTTTAGCACGGGCACGCCTTTAACGCCCGCCCTTCTTCAAGAGGCAGCTGCACTCGCCAAGCGGTTCCGCAACATTGCTGGCAATGAGCAACCAGCCAGATTATGCGAGCTGGCGGTGCAATGGGTACTTGCCAATCCTCAGCCCATTTCTATGACACAACCCGATTATTCCCGTTAAGTCTATCCTGCTAAAGAAAACAAAGAAACGCCCCGAAGAAAAAAACTTCGGGGCGTCAATTTACATAAATTCTAGATCCAACAAGTTTTAAGGATAATGACGAGGAGAATGTAAAGCACAAGAATCGTACCCGTTGATGTCCAAGGATTAATACAAACTGGAGCCTTTTTTTGTTCTTGAACGCCCCCAACACAGTTATACCCCATTTAAATCCCTCCCTAATTATTTTATTTTAATTTCACAACAGCATATGACTATGTATCATCAAGTGATTGGGCATTAAACAACTTTACCGCTTGTATTTAATTCTATGATTCTATTCATTTTCTTTAACTTGACAAGCATCCATAACTTTATGCTAATATAGACAAATCAATAACGTTGATATATCATCTATTCTTCAATTAGGAGAGATCATATGGATTCAAGAGAACCTTTAGGTTTGGTCATTCGAGATTTGCATTTAGAAATAGCAAATTATTTAACAAAGTTACTTGCTCCTTTTCGACTTGCACCTGAACAGCATCTACTTATGGCTCTGATGCTTGAGAAAGAAGGTCTATCTCAGAACGAGATTGCTGCTAATCTTGGTAAGGACAAAGCCAGTGTTGCCAGAATGATCGCCAGCTTAGAGAGCAAAGGTTACATACGCAAAGTAACAAGTGCGCAAGATCGCCGAGCGGTAAATGTATATGTAACAGAAGAAGGACGGAAATTAGAGAATACTATAAATGAGGTGACGGTCAATTTAAACGAAATTATCGAGTCAGGATTATCTGCTTCAGATTACTCAACACTTAAGACTTTGTTAACTCGTGTGCAGGATAATGTAAGAGGTGCTTAGAGCATTTCTCTCCTCCTCATAGTTGATATATCATCTATCCAGCATAAATAATCCGAATCACAATTCTGAAAAGAGGTTCATCATAATCATGGAATCAACATCAACTGTTCAAGTTAAACGTCCCGCCCTTATGGCCTTCTCGCTTATGCTAGGTGCATTCGTCGGGCTATTTAGTGAAACCGCCTTAAACATGGCTTTTACAAATTTAATGGATGAATTTTCAATCAACGCCTCAACGGTTCAATGGCTAACCACAGGATATTTACTTGTATTAGGAATCCTCGTTCCAATATCCGCCCTATTAATGCAATGGTTTACCACTAGACAATTATTCACAGCTTCCTTGCTATTTTCTATTATCGGTACTTTAATTGCTGCCCTCTCCCCTAATTTCAGCTCATTATTAATTGCACGTTTAGTGCAAGCCTTAGGGACAGGCTTATTGCTTCCATTAATGACCAATATTATTCTTATTATTTTCCCTGCACATAAACGCGGAACTGTCATGGGAATGATGGGGCTCGTTATTATGTGTGCACCGGCCCTTGGACCTACTCTATCTGGTTTAATTGTAGATCATTTTGGCTGGGAGTATATCTTTTGGATAAGCTTACCTTTATTGTTATTTACATTAGGTTTCGGATTAACATTCATCAAAAATGTAGCCAACATCACAAAACCTAAAATAGATATTTTATCCATCTTGCTTTCTACGCTTGGATTTGGTGGAATCGTCTTTGGTTTTAGTAACTTTGCTGATCATTCTTTGAGTGAAATCATTGTTTTGTTGCCTCTTATTATTGGTTTCATCAGCTTAATCTTGTTTGTATTACGGCAATTTAAATTGGAAACCCCAATGTTGAATTTACGGGTATTTAAATATCCCATGTTTACGATAGGTCTTATAATGCTCTTTTTAGGAATGATGATCATTTTATCTTCTGCAATTTTATTACCTTTATATTTAAAAGGAGGTTTGTTGTTATCGGCCACAATGGCTGGTTCTCTACTTCTTCCAGGCAGTGTTATTAACGGGGCTATGGCTCCAGTTACGGGTAGAGTATTCGATAAATACGGTCCGAAATTATTGCTGCCGCTTGGATTTTCCATCACAACCATTGCTGGTTTTCTATTTACAAGAAACTCAACTGAAACCAGTAGCCTAACCTTTATTTTAATACACTGCGCAATGTTTATCGGATTAGCAATGGTCATTATGCCCGCTCAAACCAATGGGTTAAATCAATTACCTGTGAAATACTATCCGGATGGGGCTGCTGTTATGAGTACACTTCAGCAAATTGCAGGTGCTCTTGGTACAACGTTCGCTGTTACGCTAATGTCTAGTGGACAAACACGATTCGCAAACACACATCCAACCGCTGCACAGCCTGAAATATTAACCGCTGGAATTACACATGCTTACTTATTTATCGCAGCAATTGCAGGTATAGGATTGATTATATCGTTATTTGTGAAGCGTATTCGAGTGTATTGATTTGTATGTTAAAAAGACAGTGGACATGAACTGCCCGCTGTCTTTTTTTTCAAGTATAATCCTAAGGCTTTAACTCATATGTTTTTCATAAAAAACTAATATTAAGTTGTCATTTATTTTTTTGGTTTCCCCCGTGCTTCTATACCCTAACTTTTCATATAAATAGCAATTCCTTTGCTCTTGTATAATACTATCCAGCTCCCATTTCTTTGATACTGACCCGATAAGTTTTATTTTCCTTTTTAACGATGCGGACACCACCCACAACAATATCAAAACTCTTAATCATGTAATAATCTGCAAAAGACTGATTAATTCGATCCCTTATTTGTTCCACAGATTCATTGGCTGGGCTGGTTTCATAATCTTTATATTTCTCCAGCAATGGCATAAAGGCTTTGACTTGCATTTCATGAATAAACGCTGCGTCACTCGCGTCTGCTTTACATATAGAAATCTCCATAAAGTTATACCCCTCCGAAAGTTAGTAAATATATAAGCTGTCAGATATTCTTTTTATCCTCCGATTTAGAGGAATCTCTAAAAGAGCCCAAGATACCCGTAAACAGCCCAATTAATCCAATAAAAACGCCTATCCCGCGGCCACCCTCATAGGCTAATATCACAACTACTCCAAACAATGTAATGTGAAGACCAAAAAGCTGAGTTTGTAGGACACTAGGCCGGATAAAATCTAATAATGCTCCTGCGTGAAACATTACAACAACTAGCACAATTAGAGCGGTTAAGATCCATAATCCTAAACTAATCATCCTTACCTCCATTAAGATTTATTATTCACTAGGCACTCCTGATTTGAAAAAAGACACTTGAGCCTCCCGGCTCCAGCGTCTCATCATGTGGATTTATGGTTTGTTTTTGGGAAGGATATAGAGCGTTCCGTCTTCTTTATATTCAGCATAGGCAATATCCTCAATGCAATTATAGCCCTGCTCTCTGACGCGTTCCTTAATCTGCTCCTTGTTCATCGCTCTGCCACGCATAGACTCTTCCAGTACCCTGCCTTTATCAATAACTGTAACGGAAAAAGCAGAAGATTGCTCATCTTCAGACTTGCGCATTACCGATAGAGAACCGTTCGTTTCGAGCAGAGCATACCGTACTTCACTTAGGGAAAAGATATTTTGTTGCCTCAGCATGAACAGCAGTTGGGTATACTCAATATCATATTTCTCCAACAAATCCTGATTCACTATGCCATCGTCAATTAGCAGCACTGTCCGGCCTTCCGCCATGTTCCCGAATTTCACAAAATGGGTAGTCACCTTTTCGAACAGATAAGATAATGCGGTCCAAATAAAAAGAGCAAACAGCAGATGCCAGATCTTCACCTCATCATCATATATCGTATTGCCGACAATTTCACTTAAAATCAATGAAGACAGAAAATCAAGTGGTGTCAATTGACTAAGCGTCTTGCGGCCGGTAATAAAGGTAATGATCCACAAACCAAAAAAGCTGATGACCAATTTGACGCCTATAGTTACAAATATCTCCATTGCTGCACCTCCAGATGGGACTCGCGCAGGCACGTTGCCCTTTTTACACGAAATCCATTCATGAAAGGTATTACACACTCCTAGTGGGGTATAAACAGCAAAAGATACTCTCTGCAACTTGCCTATGTTGGGATGGTTATAAGGAATGTTGTCCCTTTGCCTTTTTCACTATCGACTTCAATATTTCCTTTCACTTTATCGACGGTACTGTAGACCATAAGCATACCCAGCCCCGTCCCTTCTGCTTTAGTAGAATAATACGGTTTACCGAGTCGCGATATTTCATCTTTAGTCATGCCGACTCCGTTATCTTTGATACTGATCATAATATTTTGCTTTTTTTCAAATATATCGATAAATAGCGTTCCGCCATCGGTTTCCTTCATCGCTTCTATACCGTTTTTATATAAATTAATTAGACACTGCTGAATCTGGTTCCGGTCATAATTTTTATTTAAGGAATTATTAAAATTGAATTGAACATCTACTTTGTGCATGGTGGCATAAGGCATTATGATATTTTTAGTATATTCTGATTCTGCCTTCATATTGGAGTAAACCATGTTTTCAGATTGTGGCTTGGCAAAGGAGAGATAATCACTTACAATTTTTTCTGCTCGCTGTAGCTCTTGTAAAGACAACTCTACAAATCCCTTTTCCTCTGGCGTCATTGTTTTAGATTTATTTAATAGCTGCAAAAAACCACTAGTCACTGTAAGTGGATTTCTGATTTCATGGGATACACTTGCCGCTAGCTCGCTGACGACATTTAATCTTTCCGATTGGACAATCCGTTCCCGATTTTTAATATTAGATATAATTTTTTCAATCAAAATCATAATGACACTCATCACCCCAACATGAGTCGTCAAAGCATTTAATGAAAGAATCCAAAATTGCCTGTCTAAAGAATCCTGAACCAAACCTAAAATAAACAGATAAACCCCCATAATTAGCAAAGCAATCAGATTTGCCGCAATCACACGACCTTTCGATGGTAATTTTAAAAATCTGTTTTTATATAACGGCACCAAAATCAGAATCGCCGTCGCAAATAGAAACGAATAAAATACGCCATCTCCACCCACATAGAATCTGTACGCATTCAAAATAATATATAGAGGAAAAACATTCCTATATCCTCCAAAGAGTGCCACAATAATAAACGGAATGTACCTTAAATCAAAAATATAGCCAATTTCTAGTCTGATAGGTTTAGCGATACAGAGACTCATGGTCACTGCTGACATAAAAACGAGAATCAATCTATTGTAGGAATAGGCCCGATTCTCAAAAAATATCAGAAATGTTAATACTGGAAAAAGCAAAAACAAAAAATTCAAAAGTAGGGTTTCAAACAAGAGATGACTTCCTTTCAGCCTTTTGCTGCGTAAATGAATATATTCAAGGTTATATTAAGGGTTTTAGATAATTACCTAAGCTAACATTATAAGTCACAGTATTGACTATACACTAAGTATTTCTCAACCATTTTTCAAATAATCCCAAAAAATCATACTATAGAACCACAATTAGCAAAAAAATACAGACATCTGAAGTCTGTATGGGGTCATCAATTTTCGTATTCCTGAATATCCACATTATAAACTGTACCTTCGTAGTTTTTATGGCTGGAAATGAATCATTGAATTTGTTTTACACAGAAAACAGCCATCCCCTCAGGATGGCCGGTTTTTATTTCACTAAAAATCCGTTAACTGTGATATGGAGCGGCGCCTAATTTAACTTCGCTCGGATCTCCACTTTTGATCATAGCAATGGAGACAGCTATAAGCAATATTTTCCGATGAATAAATAAGTACTACAGCCTAAAAACAATTTGATCTCCTGTCTCATTGTTCTTGAAGGGTTTACCATATTTCCTGAACTCTAATGTAACGCCAGAAGGATCGTCAGAAAGCGGTGGAGAAATCACGTAATTATAAGAAGCTTGTCCGGTTGAACTTCCGCCATTCGTCATTCGACTATCATATTCTTCTCCTATAAACAGCTCGAAAAAGCTATGGCTATGAGAATTTGCTGGAAGCTCAGTTGTCATGTCCCAATCTATATTAAGGGTGACCACACTAGCATTACTGTATTGACGTATAGAGGTCAGTGTATAAAATAATTCATCTTTCTCAATTGATTTAAGAACTGCAATATGTTTTCTAAAATCAATTGGCTCAACCATCGGTTTAAAATGCTCTTCACTTAGCAATGTCCCAAATACCGCTTTCAAAAAATCCTCATAGAGCTCATAATTTTCTGCCCATTTAGAGATAGATTCAAACGGTGGGAATCCTGGATTATTATTCGAGATTTCCTTTCGTTGCTTGATCAATGCACATATTTGCTCGTCGATATCCTTAATTTGCAGATCGTAATGTTCAGTTGGTCGTACAAACGGCATCCTTTTCATTTTGAACCTCCTTTTTGCACAAATGCAAAAGAAATCTCAGCTTCACATACCAGCTCACTATTTACTGTTGCGATGCCTTTGCCTTTTACAATCTCACCTTTCATCCGATTGACTTCGAATTCGAGAAGAAGCTGATCCCCAGGCGTTACTTGGCGCTTAAAACGGGCATTATCAATGCCAACTAATAACCCTATCTTGCCCATCAGCTTTTCGTTTTTGCACATTGTGATTCCTCCTACCTGGGCTAATGCCTCCACAATTAAAACACCTGGCATTACAGGATGCTCAGGAAAATGGCCGCTAAAAAACGGTTCATTAATGGATACTTTTTTTATACCTACTGCTCTCTTGTTCTCCTCCAACTCTATAATTCTGTCCACTAAAATAAACGGATACCGATGAGGAATAAGTTCTACAATCTGCTGTATATTTAGCATAATTCCCGTCTTAGCCTCCTAAAATACTTTTTGGGTAATTTTAACACCAGAAGAGATTTTGTACTACTCAAAAATACCAAAGCAACTGGCTTATAACATCACTTCTGGAGAACCTAAAAAACAACGGCAGCCCTGAACTAGTAAATAAAGTCCACGACTGCCGCTTTTTATTGATCTACTGTATCCTGTTAGCTTAAGATTCAAACTCAATTAACAAACACCTGTGTCTTTCTCCCTGCTTCAATTCGTTCAGTGAATTTTCCGCCAGTGTATTCCTCTATTACCTTTTTCCAAAAGCGTTGTGCGGGCTCATTATTATCTTTTTGATAAACTTCCCATTGCCCCTTATGTAAATTAAAAATATCTTTTGCAACTAGTCTACCTAATCCTACTCTCCGATACTTTTTTATAATAAAAAACTCTGCAATGGAAAAGTATAAATCATCATCTCTATTTTTTAATTTGACTAAAACGAATCCAGCATTTTTCTCATTCAGAGTTAACAGATATGGGAAATTCGAGGCTTCTGTCCAGTAATCGTTGAGAGGATAATCATTAAATTTTCCGTTTTCTTCAAGGTGCAAATCCATATACTCGGAGAAATCATACATATAAAATTGCATTAGGTTGTTGAGGATTTCTTTTTCTTCAAGGGTCGCCCTTTTAATTTGATAGTTCATTTAATAATCATCCCATATCTATATTTTATCTAATTAGTAACGGAATCTTCTATTTTCTCGGATAAGTTTCTTCGCATCCTTTTGAAATAAAATGATTGTTGTTGTACGCTTCAATGGATTGATTCCCAATTACTTTGCAGTGATATGTTACCACTCAAGAATACTCTCTTTCAACTTTACAAATTTTTACTTTGTAATTTTGGTACCATTCTTTCTTACCTTTCTCCTGAGCAACTTTGTGAGATTGATGCTGTTTCCAGTTACTAATCGCCTCTAAGCTCTCCCAATAAGAAATCGTAATACCCGCTCCTGAAGAATTCCGGACACTTTCCACTCCTAAAAACCCTGGTTGCCCGGACGCAAGCTGCTCCATTTTTTCAGCCATAATGTTATATCCGTTATCCCCCTCCGTACGTTGACTTGAAAATATGACTGCATAATAAGATCCGTTTGATTCATGAACCATTCCGCTCAAACTCCCCTTTAATCGTAGATGTTTTTATATAAAACAGATTATACTATTATAATTAAGATAAAAATAATGAATATTAATTATTAGTTTAATGAATTTTTTTCATATATTATTGAGGAGAGAAATCATTATGAATCTTTTAAAATATCAGATTTTCAGTAAGGTAGTTGAGATTGGCACTGTGAAAATAGGTACTTTCTCTAGTGTATCGATCCAATGGATGCCCCAAATCATTAAACAATTTCAAAATCAGTTTCCACATATTGAAATAAAACTACTTGATGGTAACTACTCTGAAATAGAAGAATGGATTGCCGATGGAACCGCTGACTTGGGATTTGTAAATCTGCCTAGTAAGTATACTCCCCGAAATGATTCTGTCACATCTCCCCGACAATGTATGTTATCGCCCATTAGAAGGAGAGCATTATCGTTCTATTGGCATTGCAGCCGCCTCCATTAAAAATGCCTCTCCAGCGGCAAAAAAACTAATTGAATTCATAACAGAATGGATCACCCAACGTGCCCAACCCTCCGCATTACCGTGATTAATGATACGGCTCAACGCGCTGTCTGTAACGGCAAGCTTTAAGGTTATCCTTCGCAGAGTAGTCCTTTTTTGAATCTAGTATTAACGTCAGCGTCAGGGAAAAATGAACCTTGTCTATGTATCTTTTGCGTAATTCACTACTCCCGGAACACGAAAATTCGCATAACATAGAGAACAGCCTGCTGGCTGTTCTCTATCGCTGTCTGCTTTAGAAGCACGTGAACGAAGCGATCCGATTCAAATCAATACCAAAGTACGACCAGAAAAAACCGTTCCATCTGAACCCTGCAATAGAATTACGCCCGACGAATACTGGAAAGAACCAGAATTGCTCGCCGTTGTTCAGCCAAATGTATGTGTTGCGGAACAGGCAGCGTCTGATCCCGCCGGGATCAATGGCAAATGTGGTAGTCGACATTTGCGGCACGAATTGCGGTGGAGGAGCCGTCGGCGCTTGAACGCCTCCTGGTGCACCCCCCGGAAATTGTCCGGGGGTTCCCGGAAACCCTGGTCCCCCGGGTCCTCCAGGTCCTCCGGGTCCTCCCGGTATGCCAGGTCCGCCAGGTCCGCCAGGTCCGCCCGGGAATCCTGGAAATCCTCCGCCGGCTCCCGGTGTTGGAAAAAATCCCATATGTGATCGCTCCTTTCAATGAGTAGGCATAATCATCATATGCATTCGTGGAAAGGGCGCTTGGGCGCAATGGGCATTTTTTCAAAAAATGAAAATCAACAATAAGATCTAACATAGGCAATATCAAAAAACTAAACTTGCTCCTACTTATAGTACGGTTCAACGCATCATAAATAAACTAAGCCAATTACACTCATCAGCACCTGCTGAATTAATTCCTTCCACGTCACCTTGTTAAGTTTTCAACTTTAACGTTAAATCGTCACTGATTAGATGCAGAAGCTTGGTCAGCCTTCACACAATCAATAGCGACAACGAAGGCAATCATGAGCGTCTCCATCTCATCATTCAATATTTGAACCTTATAGCTATCACCCCAAGTGAACCACTCCTTGTTCACTTTACCGATGACTACACCATGCTGTAAAACCTGAAAATCCATGTCCCACCAGTTACCATGTACCTCAATGTCAGCCGCATCAATCGTATAACGTGCTTTAAAGAAAGAAAACTCCTTCTTAATCGTTAACACCTCTCGACCATCTACTTCAACAAAAAACTTTGGTAAAAAACTGAACACCTTTTTTGTAATTAGTGCGACTTCATCTCTTGTTGTATTCATAATAGAGAAAGTCTTGGGAATTTGCATAAAACTGCTCTCTACGTAATAGACATCTTGCTCCTGCTGATTCTTTACCGTGAATTTACCACTTAGACTGAATACCTTTTGTTTTATATAAAGTTGCTTCATTCTAAGCCTCCTATCGCTCCTTAGTTAACATCATTTAAGAGAAATGTTATAGTTGTTTTGTCATAATAAAGTCTATTTGTTCCTCATCACCCATATAAAAAGAATGAGTTCCTGTATGAACAAACTTCATTTTTTCATAAAAGCTAATGGCGTTCTTATTTTTTTCCCAAACCCCCAGCCAAATCTTCTCTTTATTACATTGTATCGCTATTTCTATAGCTTTATTTATTAGATATTGCCCAAGCCCCTGTTTATGAAATTTTTTCCTAATATAAATCCTCTCGATTTCAAGCGAATCATTGCCCATTACTTCAGATTGAGCATCATCGGTGTTAACCTTTAAATACCCAGCTATTTCTTCATTAAAATAAATAAAATAGAATTCCGATGAGCTATCCGACAATTCTTTTTCTAATTGTTTTAAGTTAAATGCTCTATCCAAGTAGGCTTTCATATTTTCAGTTGAATTTTGATTACTAAATGTCTCATTAAATGTTTCAACACTAATTCCTTGAAGTGAACCTAGATCTTCGACCGTGCACTTTTTTATATTGATAGCCATATTGTTTTCTCCTTTTAAAATATCAATTTACAAATAAACTCTTATTTTGAGCTCCATTTATATGGTGTTATGCAGATGTGACAGGAAAATAGTATACCATAATTGTTGTATCTGCAACAAAAACTAAGTGTTTTCCATTCATCCCACCTATTAGCGTATGGCGTAATCAGTCTCTATGCGGCAGTCAGGACTCCAAAAGTGGAAGCGAACGAGGTTTTTGGGGTTCGATGATGGATGGCGGTTACTTTCGGACCCAGATGACGTTATTTGCGAATATTTCGGCTTTGGAGCAAGGTTTCGGACTCCAGCGCAGTTATTCCGTCGAAAAGGCATCATTTGGGGTGTTTTTCAGGCCAATAGCGACTATGCGGTCCGTTAGGATTCCAAAAGTGGGATATGACGCGTCTAAGGGTCATCTGAGTCCGATAGCTACTTCTGGGCACGCAAATTTGATCGAAGAATGTGCGGCTTGGGGATAGAGGAAACGAGCGACGTTTGGGGTTCGATGATGGAGCAAAAAAAAATGAGGTGCCCCAGTAGCCATTTTCGGCTTTTGGGACACCCATCCTCTCCGCAGTGCGCATATAGCGCGGTATGGTGGACTGGTCAGAGCCCGGTTAAAGCCATCTCATAAATCTTTTTTTAGATAGTTTAATCTGATTATGTTCGGCCCATGCGGTTAGTTCTTTCATACCTTTGTATTCTTCGTCAAGAAAACTAAAACATAATCTATAGGGAGGAAATTTGTGATCTACAGGTTTAATGCCTATTACGGGTATGAAATAGCCCTTTACATAAATATTCTCAATTTGTTTCGCTTGAATTTCTTTGTTATCTACTAATATAGAGTCTGGAAGAATCCGAACCTCAATGAACTTTCTAATCGTAATGATCCTATAGAGCAATATGATTACAACAATCAGACAGAAGGTCAACCATATATAACCAAAATAAAGTAATACTTTATAATCCATATTATTTCTGGCATTTAACAGTAGTATGCTACTTGAAAAAATCATAGAAAACAGAAGCGACATTAACGATGGACGACTCACTTTATAAGCTCCTATATTTTCCATAACCCCCTCACTTTCTCAGACTATTATAGCTTACTATATTTCATAAATTATGGATATGGCACCTCTTTTTAATCCACTGGAATCTCAATCACCTTGTTATATTCCTTCATATAATGTATTCCTTCTATCAGAATATTTTCAGGTTTCGTTTGTGTATCAAATAATAAGGTGCGTTCCTTCATGAGTTTACCGTTCGTTTGTTCTGACTCTTTTTGATTAATTGTTGTTTTTAAAGCCGTGTTTTCGCCAGCATTTTCTATAGACACACCATCCAGCATTACATCCTCATCTGTAGCAATAGTTACTTCAATCCCTTGAGCGGTATTGGACACATCCTTAATCCATAATTCTTTATCCCCCAGTAGAATCGGCTCATTACTATCAGCATTTAGAGGATACTTCTCTTCCAGCTTCTGATATCCAACAAACTCTTTAACAACCAGCTGCAATGAATGTAGTTCTTTTGGCAAGGTGTCATAACGAATATCAAATGATCTCCCACCCAGCGAGGTTTTATTGCTACTACCTAATATTTCTACAGGCTTTCCATTGGCAATTAATTGAATGCCTTCTAGCCCTAATCTTATTCGATCGAAATTCTCGACATTCATACTCCCTTTAATCACAGTCATGGTTGGTGTGGCCGTGATCGACTTGAAGGTAATTGATCCTCTGTCGGCTTTGACCTTTTTATTAATCGATTGCTTGATCTGAGTCCCCATCGCTTGATTTGGATTATAAGAAAACGTTATGCTCCCTTCACTCATCTGCCCTTTCTGTAGAGGTTCCCAGTAACGAAGTGATAGTTTTTTCGAAAATGGGTTTACGCTATCAAATGTCATCGTGCCTTTTATTTCTGTATGTTCGTCGTTGATTAAAGATACGCCACTTCTTATGTTAGAATTCGTGAGAAACCCTTCTATTTTAGAAGGACTAAAATGATCTCCCGTCTCCTCTAGTCCCTTAGGATTGATTAACGTATAATACACAATAAATTGATTGGCATCAGCCATAATTCCGTTAATCGTAAGTTCTGTGCCATCTGCTAACGTCGTCTTTTTGTCTATGCTTTGTCCCATTCCTTGTTCATTGAGTTGTTGCAAAGTTCCCTCTAACACCTCATCAAAACCAAATAACTTTTTTCCATAATAAGCGAAGGCATTATAGCTGTTTCCAGAAACCACTATCACTAATAAGATGACGACTGCAATCTTCCAGAGGGGGGAGCTTTTTCTTTTTATTCTTTTTGGGGGTGCCGAGTCTAAAGCATTTCTTAATCTCATTTCTAAACCCACAGGTGCAGTTATGGACTCTAAATTCCTCTTCTCATCCACTAATCGTTGTTCGACGTTATCGTTCATCAACATCACCTCTGTAATGATTTTTTAGCGTTTGTAATCCATTGTAGATTCTTGATTTAACAGTTCCGATCGAGACCTGTGTAATGTCAGCTATCGTTTGATAATCGAGATCATGAAAATACTTTAATTGAATTGCTTCTCTTTGCTGCTCGTTCACATGTAACAATAACGTCTGCATATCCATTTGCTGTTCACTTTTATGATAAGGATCGCCTGGTGCAACATGGACGCTTTCCATCTTATCATTGGAGCTCCAATCCTCTAATAACACCAGTTTGCTTCGCTTATGAAGCTGCCTTTTGCAGCCATTTACCAAAATCGTTTTACTCCAGCTGTAAAAAGACTCCTCTTTCTTAAGTTGATCAATCTTCTCGTATAACGTAACTATCATTTCCTCCATGGCATCCATTGCATCTTGCGCATTTCCCATATAGCTGTACGCAAGCCTATAAAAAACATCTTTTTCAGACATAATTAATTGCAGCAAAACTTCTTTTTTTCCTTTTTTGGCTTTTTTCACCAATCGCATAACATCCATGCCTTCACCTCTCTCCCCTATATGAGTCAGGAGCACTGTAAAAAGTTCATCTTCATAAAAAATTTTTATATATCGCGAACTATTCAATCCACCTAAACTGTAATATTCAGGAAAATTTCACTCAGACATACCCAAATCTAGTTGATTTTAAACGCTTCAATGTAATAGAATGAACTAATCTAAAAAGAAAAGGATGGGCATAAGCAATGCCGTTTAAAGAACCTCGTACCCTCAGTAAAAGATCCCTGCTATTCTTCTCTCTCATTATGCTTGTAAAAAGCTATTTTGCCTGGTATTTTCTATTTGAAGATGGCCCTACTTGGACCACTTGGCTTAAAGAAATCCCTTTTGTACTTCTAGTCTTTTGCTTGATTGAATGGTTCGCTACGAAACGAAAAATTGCAATTTACATGCTTGTCAATGTGTTGATTACTACTCTATTTTTCTCATTAATTGTATATCATAATCATTTTGGCATCATTGCTACTTCGCAAGTATTAGATCAGGTCAAACAAGTGGGAGCCGTAAAGAAAAGTATATTTTCGGTCCTTCGTCCTCAATATATGCTTATCTTTGTGGATATCATTGTCATCAGCTTGGTGATGTTTAGAAAACAGAAAGCACTGGATTGGAAAAAAGCCATGTCGCGCAAAAGTAACCGTAAAGCGGTGGCAGTCCTGTTCTGTATTTCCATCATCATTTGTGCAATGAATATTTTTCCAAACCGTGCCAGTATGAACGAAACGATTAAAGCGGAGCAAATGGGCATTCTTAATTATGAAGCCTACTCTCTGCTAGCTGATCAAGAGGAAGAACAAATTGACGTCTCTGAGATTACGCAATCCACTATTGATAAAACCAAAGGAATTCAAGCAATCTCTAACCCAGTTTTATTTGGAGCCGCCAAAGGAAAAAATCTAATCATTCTGCAAATGGAGTCTTTCCAGAACTTCTTAATCAATCTAAAGATTGATGGACAAGAAATCACACCAAATATGAACAAGCTTGCGGCCAGCAGCTTCTACTTCCCGCGTTTCTACCAGCAGGTTGGACAAGGCAACACTTCTGACGCAGAGTTTATTGTGAACACTTCTTTTTATGTACCACCTGATGGTCCAGCTACCCAAATGTACGCTCCTAAAGAGCTTCCAAGCTTACCCAAGCTGCTGCAAGCACAAGGTTACGATACGGCAACATTCCATACGAACGAAGTCGACTTTTGGAACCGTGGTGAGCTTTATAGTGCTTTGGGATTCAATCGTTATTATGATAAAACTTACTTCGGGGAAGAAGACACAGTATTTTATGGCGCTTCTGATGAAGTTTTGTATGAAAAAACCGCTGCAGAGCTGGCAAGAATGGATCAGGATGACCAGCCCTTCTACTCCCATGTAATTTCGATGTCATCTCATAACCCGTTCTCCATCCCAGAGGATAAATACAAAATGACACTTCCAGTGCGATTCGAAGGAACGCTTGTTGGCGATTATATTCGGGCTCAGAATTATGCTGATTATGCGCTAGGACTTTTTATTGATGAGCTCAAACAAAACGGAGTGTGGGATAACAGCTTGATCGTATTGTACGGGGATCATCGTGGGCTGCCTATCTTCTCTCTAAAAGAGGATGATCATCTCCTACTGGAAGAGATTCTCGGCCATGAATATTCGGAACGTGAATTGATTAATATTCCGTTGATCATGTCAGCGACAGGGATTACAACACCTAGTGTAAAAGAACAGCTGGGCGGGCAAGTGGATATTTTACCTACCGTATCTAATTTATTGGGTGTCTCACTTACAGATCATATTCATTTCGGACAAGATCTCTTGAATCAATCATCATATAACTTACTTCCACAACGGTATTATTTGCCTACAGGATCTTTCGTAAATAACGAAGAGCTCTTCTTATCCGGCAGTGGCTTCGAGGATGGCCAGCATTATACTTTATCTGGTAACGGCGATCAACCTCTGCAATCCACAGAAGACGAATTCGAGCGTGCCTTACAACTGCTCCATTTGTCAGACAGCTATGTTACACAGCTACCGGATAGAGTTATTGAAGAATAAGCTGCAATGTACAGCAAAAAAGACTGTGCTCGCCAAATCGGCGAGCGCAGTCTTTTTCTATAATGGTTATTATTTTGACTCTTTAACAACTAGTTTAAGCGGTGCCGCAATCAGCTTTTCTACGGTTTTGCCTTCTAATACATCCTTAGCGGCTTGAATGGCTAGCTGGCCAATTAATTCAGGCTGCTGAGCAACGGTTCCTGTTAATTTACCAGCTTCGATGGATTTAAGTGCATCTTCATTTCCATCAAAACCAATCACAGGGATATTCTTGCCTGAACTTTGAATGGCTTCAATGGCACCTAGCGCCATTTCATCATTATGAGCGAAAACTGCTTGTACACCAGGATTTCCTTGTAGAAGGTTCTCCATAACGGTCAGGCCTTTCGTACGGTCGAAATCAGCCGTTTGCTTAGCAATGACATCTAGCTGGCTGTCCGCAATTTCATGGAATCCCTTACCGCGTTCCCGAGTCGCTGACGCTCCTGGGGATCCTTCTAGCTCGATGACCTTTGCACCTTTCCCAAGCTGCTCTACAATATATTCTGCCGCCATAGAGCCACCCTTTACATTGTCAGAGGCAACAAGAGCTTTGATATCCCCTTGATCTGCGGAACGGTCCAAAGTAACGACGGGAATATTTAAACTGTTAGCTGTTTGCACTACCGTCGAGATCGCTGATGAATCTACAGGATTGATCAATAACGCATTCACACCTTTTTGCATCAAATCTTCGACGTCATTACTTTGTTTAGCAGAATCATTTTGGGCATCAATGACAAGGACTTCCAAGCCTTGCTTCTTAGCCTCGGCCAAAACACCATCTTTAACGGATACAAAGAAGGGGTTATTTAAAGTAGATATGGATAATCCAATCTTCATATTCTCCATGCTTCCACCACTGCTAGGCTTAGCCCACTCTGGAGGCTCCAAGGAACAACCTGTCATGAGAATTAATAGTAAGGAAGTAAGAATCAAAGTTAACTTTTTCATGTTGGAATCCCCCTTATACGGCTTTCTTACGGTCTATGAGTACGGCAATGGCAATAACGATCCCTTTGACCACCATTTGGTAAAAAGAGGATACGCCGAGCAAGTTCAAACCATTGTTCAAAATCCCGATAATCAGTGCACCAATCAATGTGCCTACGATACGTCCACGACCACCAGTTAAGCTCGTACCGCCTAATACTACAGCTGCGATAGCATCCAGCTCATAGGATGTGCCTGCTGTGGGTTGTGCTGAGTTCAATCTGGAAGTCAGGATAGCTCCTGCCAATGCGGACAACATACCGGTCAATGAATAGATCATAATTTTAATGCGGTCTACTTTAATCCCTGAAATAATTGATGCTTTTTCATTACCACCAATGGCATAGGTTTTACGACCAAATGGAGTTTTGTGCAATACAACCCATAAGACTGCGAAGACGATGAGCATTGTTATAGCAGGTACAGGTATTCCCAGTAAATATCCACGACCAAACAATTGGAAGGTCATGCTGTCTCCAAGACCTGTGATTGGATTACCGTCTGTGTATACAAGAGTTAATCCCCGGAAAATCGTCATGGTCGCCAACGTAGCGATAAATGGTGCCATTTTACCTTTGGTAATCATCAGTCCGTTGACCATCCCCATCACACCACCCGCTAAACAACCTACAATAATAGCTAAGACAGGATCCCAACCTGACAACATCAGGTTAGCTGTGAAGGCACTGGATAGGGCTAGAATAGAACCCACCGATAAATCGATACCACCCGTTAGAATAACAAAGGTCATCCCAAAAGCGATAAGCGCATTTATGGCAACTTGTCTAAGCAAGTTCAGGATATTAAGGGGCTCCATAAAGCTTGGGTTCAACACCGTAACGATAACAATTAGAATAATCAGCCCTAGTAATGGACCTAGCTTCTGTGTAATTTGCCCGATTTGAAAACCTTTATTTTCTCTCTCACCTTTGATAGTTGTCATTACTATTGCCCCCCTGTAGCTAACGTCATGATTTTTTCTTGCGTAGCTTCTTGTTGTGATAGCTCTCCACTAATTTCCCCTTCATGAACCACTACGATCCGGTCGCTCATTCCTAAAACTTCAGGAAGCTCTGACGATACCATGATAATGGCGACTCCACGTTCCGTTAATTCGTTCATGAGCTGGTAGATCTCCCGTTTAGCTCCTACGTCCACTCCACGGGTAGGTTCATCGAGGATAAGCACACTTAAGCCAATCCCAATCCATTTGGCGATGACCACTTTTTGTTGATTCCCCCCGGATAAATTCCGGACCAAAGTGGAGGAAGACTGTGTCTTGATGTGCAGCCGTTTGATAAGTATGTCTACAAATTCTTGTTCTTTTTTATCAATGATTACACCCTTAGGAGCGAAGCTATATAAATTTGTAAGGACCATATTGTCTCGAATAGAGAAATCAAGCACTAACCCTTCATCTTTCCGATCCTCCGTAACGAATCCTATCCCCACCTTCATCGCATCATTGGGATTTCGAATCGTGACCTTTTCTCCCCGTACCATAATCTCACCACGGTCTAACGATTCCAATCCGAATAAGGTTCTCATCATTTCTGTTCGTCCAGATCCCATTAATCCTGAGAAGCCTAAGATCTCACCAGAATGAACGGAGAAATTAACATCTTTAAATTGCCCTTTTTTCGTGGCATTTTTGACTTCAAGAACAACCTCTCCGGGTTTGGAGGTACGCTCAGGAAACCGGTCAGTTAATTCACGCCCTACCATCTTCCGAACTACATCATCGAAGTTAGTCTCTGGAATAGGCTTCGTGTCTACTGTTTTCCCATCTCGCATGACCGTTATTCGGTCACATATCGTAAAGATCTCTTCCATCCGGTGCGAAATATACACGATGGAGACGCCTTCCTTTTTAAGGGAAGTTATGACTTCGAACAATTTTTGGATTTCCCGTTCGGTTAATGCCGCTGTCGGTTCGTCCATGACGATAACTTTTGCATGAGTCATAAGCGCTTTTGCAATCTCAATCATCTGTTTCTCACCTACCGAACATTCCCCCGCCTCTTGATTTAAGGGAATCGTTACGGAGAGCTTACGAAATTGTTCATTTGCTAACGCTTTCATCTCTTTCATATTTAAGATCCCTAGTTTGGAGGTTCGTTCCTTACCAATAAACAGATTATCTAGAACCGTCATATCCGGCCACACGTTCAGCTCCTGATGAATAAAAGCGATCCCATAACGTTCAGCCTCTTTGGGATTATTAAAGTATGTTTCCTGACCATCTATAGTAATGGTCCCTTGATCACGCTGATGCAGTCCAATCAGAATGTTCATCAGAGTAGACTTGCCTGCGCCATTTTCTCCCATTAGGGCATGAACTTCGCCATCCTTCAGTTCAAAATCCACACCCGTCAACACACGGTTAGCCCCAAAAGATTTATAAATATCTTTCATCGTAATGTGCATACGCTTTGAACCCCCTTTTTATCAAAAATAGACCCCGGCTTGTAAAATACAATTTGCATAAGGCTTAGCTTCCCCCGTACGAATGATGACCTTCGCATGCTGGGTTAACCATTTAAATTGTTCATGTGAAATCGCCTCTATAGGTATTTCCTTAAATTTGCCATTCAAGTATTCAGAGGTATCTTTATTTTTTGCAGCTAATTCCTCTGCTACGATAACTTTCTCAATGACCATATCCTCTGAAATGATTTCGACAAGCTCTTGGAAGCTGGGAACTCCCAATTTAAGTGCTAAATCAATCTTTGGAACACCAGGTGGAACGGGTAATCCAATATCAGCAATGACAATCGTATCGGTGTGGCCTAAATCAGTAAGCACTTTGGAAATATGACTGTTTAAGATTCCTTGTTTTTTCATAATTAAAGACTCACCTCCACCTCTACTCTTGTTGGCATGCCACCTTGGGCACCAAATTTTGTGACGGATAAAGAAGCCGCGCGATTGGCAAACTTTACACTAGTTCGAATAGACTTGCCTTCAGCTAGAGCAACAGCAAATGCCGCATTAAAAGTATCTCCTGCTCCAGTGGTATCTATAGCATTTACTTTATAGGTGGGAACTAAAACTTCCTGTTTACCATCGTAATAACGCACACCATTGCTGCCCTCGGTTATAAATAACTTATTGGGATATTTGCGTAAAGCTTCAGCAGTACTCATCTCAGGAAATAATATTGCACATTCATGTTCATTGGGTGTTAAATAGGTGGCATTGTTTATAATCGTTTCACTGATAGGACGAGCAGGTGCTGGGTTAAGCAACATAGGCACATTGAATTTGTGGCAAATCTCACTTACAAAAGACACCGTTTCTTCCGGAATTTCTTGTTGGATTAATACCATGTCAGAGCCTTTAATATTCTCAAGTGCCCGTTCAACCAAAGCAGGAGTAACTAAATCATTGGCACCTTTTACAACGATAATGCTATTATCACCTTCCGCTAAAATGATGTGGGCTGTGCCACTTTCGGCATGTGTAACCGGTTCCACATTGGCGGTAAAAACGCGATTCTTTTTCAGATTATCCATGATAGCGGTACCATAGAAATCATCACCTACACAACCAACCATCGTAACTTCTGCTCCAAGACGGGCAGCAGCGACTGCTTGGTTCGCGCCCTTACCGCCCGGAACGGTGGAGAATTGTTCTCCAAGCACAGTCTCACCCGCGTGAGGTCGCTTATTCGAAGTCACTACTAAATCCATTGAACAGCTGCCAATTACACAAATCTTAGCCATTTTCATCAACCTTTCTCATGTTGTCATCTATTCTTTACTTCTTGTAGTTTCCCGCTCCACAAAGCTAACGGGTAGTTGAATAATCTTCTCTTCCACCTTATCTTGCTCAATTAGCTTAATAAGTAAACCCGCCGCTTCTCTACCCATATCATGTGCCGGCTGGCGAATGGTGGATAAAGCAGGTGACAACAAGCTGCTAAGCGGGATATCATCGAATCCGATGATTTGCAGATCCTGCGGCACTCTTTTACCTAAACGATGTGCTTCATGAATGACTGCCGTCGCGACAATATCATTACTGGCAATTACGCCATCTGTATCTATATATTTAGCAAATAACTCCACAGCCCATTGTTCTGCTACTGTATGGGAGAAGGATGAAGTTTGGATCACATTATAGCTGATTCCCATTTCATTAAGTACTTCAATCGCCCCAAGAAATCGATCTTGTGCAGGTTTGATATGCGCCGGTCCTTGTATTACTGTGATTTTTTTGCTTCCCCGTGCGATAATCTCTTGTGCTGCAAGACGTCCGCCCTTTTTGCCATCTGCGTATACGGAAGGGCTATCGTTAGAAGTACGGTCCAGAAATACGACCGGAATTTTCAAGTTAGAATAAACGTCGCTCTCAGGGAAGTTGGTTGACGATATCATACCAATGACATTATTTTGGATAAAGGTTTGAATATAATCCATCTCTTTGTCCTCGTTCTCATCACTATTGCCAAAGATGATCCGATAACCTTGCTCCTGCATCCGATCCTCTATCCCCCGCGCTAACTGCGGGAAGAAGGGGTTGGTAATATCAGGCAAGAGCAGCCCAATTAATTTAGAT
The DNA here is from genome assembly GCF_037963285.1 of Paenibacillus sp. FSL H3-0329. NCBI lineage: Bacteria > Bacillati > Bacillota > Bacilli > Caryophanales > Paenibacillaceae > Paenibacillus > Paenibacillus sp. FSL H3-0329. Next base: position 4,382,707 of record NZ_CP150150.1, read on the forward strand.
TTCCGCTTGTACAATGATCTTGCAACCTCATTAGGGGTATAATTCATTTCTTTGATCGCTGCCTCAACCTTTTTGCGAGTATCGATATTCACATATCCAGATTCATTTATAACCCGTGAGACTGTTGCTACCGAAACTCCAGCTATTTTTGCGACATCTTTGATCGTCATCATTCTTTAATTCATCCCCCAATGTGTAACCGGTTACATGTATTACATAAATTAGATTATCACATAACCTTTTCATTTACAAATCTTTTTTTTGATCATAAAGCTAACAAAAGATACCAATTATATATCGATATCTTTTGTTATTTGAATTTATTCATCTGCAAAGCGATTTAATAATTTTATTGTATTGAAGTGCATACCTTCATGGTAAAGTGTGAAATTTATGAATTCACCGATTGAATTTAAGGTTAATCCACTTCCTGTTGTAAGAGGGGTTACTTGCTCACTTAAGCGATTGTGAAAAGCTTCCTGGATCCGTTTGGGTTGCTCCGTAAGCATCTCAAGTAAAACTTCAAGCGTTGGCGGTTCCTCATTCCACTCGGCTGGTTTAGTCCCTTTCGCAAATAAGCGTTCAAAGCTTGCCGGCAATTGCATAAGCTCCCTAGCAGAATGAAAGGCAAACTTCTCTTGCACCAAATAAATATGTCCCAAGTTCCAGCGGATATTGTTATTAAAACCTTCTGGAATACTATCTAAAATTCCCTCAGATAGTCCCTCGACAGCACGCACAGTAACACTACGCACAAACTTAAGTTGTTTGAATATGATTTGATCCATTATGACCCCTCCTAACTTTTATCCATAGTTTACCATAAGCTTATCTTTAATTTCCTAATATTATTTTAAACTTAATTGTTTCATAACGAGCGTAATAAACGACTGCATATAGCTTTCTTGAAGTTCCTTCTTTCTGTAACCCATCCATATCGAATGCTTGGAGACTACATTTTCTACTGCTACATTAGCTAATGTTCCCTGATCAAGATAAGGTTTCGCCAACAAAGCGGATACATAACTAATTCCATAACCGGCAATCACAGCTTGAATAACTTCATTCACTCCATTAAATTGAAGCCCAATCGTTGGTTGCTGTACACTTCTTTCTTCACACAACCGGACAAGCCGCTCTCTGGCTGCACTGCCCTCTTCTCTCATAATAAATGCTTCAGACATCACTTCTTCAAAACTTACCTGCTGTTTCGCAAAAGGGTGATGGGAAGAAACCACGAATACATACTCGTCCCTATATAACTCCCAATGTTCGAACACTCCTGTATTATGCGAAGGAAACTCCATATCACTGTAAATCGCCACGTCTGCTTCAAAATTATTCAATTTTTCCATGACTCCATGAGAATTAGTAGTAGTGATCTGAATGTTAACTTCCGGAAAAGATTGTTTAAATAATGACGCCCACCGGGGAATGAGGATGCTTGTCGCCAAATAATTACCTGCAATCCGCAGATTCCCCTCAGGAAATTTGTGATAGTCTTCAATGATTTGCTGGACTTGATCACCCATGGCAAAAAACTTCTCAAGAGGTTCGATTAACCTTTTTCCTAAAGGGGTGGGCACCATCCTCTTTCCTTTAATTTCAAATAATAAAATATGATTCTCCCGTTCAAACTTACGGATTTGCGCTGATATAGCGGGTTGACTGATATGCAAACGTTCAGAGGCTTTGGTCACACTACCTGTGATCGCAACGTAATAAAACAATTTTAATACATGATAGTTCATCGTGATCTCTTCCTCACTTCATAAAATAATATCTGTATTCGCCGCTTATCCTCAGTCATTTTACTATAACTATACATTATGGATGTTAACTATTATATATTGTTTATTTATATTTATTTCTTTTATACTTACAACTATTCATAAGGGAGGTTTTGTTAATGACAAAGACAGTATTATACTTAACCCGCCACGGGCAAACAGAATGGAATTTACAAAAACGAATGCAAGGCCATCAAAATTCTGCGCTTACAGCCTTGGGCGAACAGCAGGCGGAATGGTTGAGAGATCGTTTGCAAGTAGAAAACTTAGGCGCAATTTATTCTAGTACTAGTCCAAGAGCATTGCATACTGCACAGATTTTACGGGGAAAGCGGAGTTTACCTATTCATCAGCAAGTTTCTTTAATGGAAATTAACATGGGGAGCTGGGAAGGAATGAATACGGATCAGATACAACTAGAATCCCCTTTACAATATTCCCATTTTTTCACCAGACCCGATCTATATATTCCTCTAACCTCAGGTGAAACTTATAAGCAGCTTGAAGAAAGAGTAGTGCCGACAATGGAGCGCATCATTAACGATAACGTAGGGCTAGAGGTGCTCATCGTCACCCATCGGATGACTTTAAAAGTCATTATGGCTTATTTTCTTAATAAATCATTGCAGGAAATAGGGGAGTTACCGGATATTCTCTCTACTGCATTATGTAAAGTAACCCTAACTGATAACAATACAACCATCGATCTGTATGGAGATACTTCACATTATCAATGACTATGTATTAAAAAAATAAAAAGGTAACTCCGATTAACGGGGCTACCTTTTTAGCGTTCAACATTAAATATCCACACTTTTGATTATAAAACTGCGTACCTTCATCCATTTGCCTGAAATGAATTCATCAATCGTTTTCGTCTTTGGTCTAACGCAAAAACGGTGTTTTGCCCCTTTATCAAAGCCCACAGCTTCAAAAATTAGGCTGTCCCCTATTTGCTCCTTGAAGAACACTTGCTTTAATCCCAACCTATTTAACATTTCAAGCTTTACGCTCTCAATATATGTGCGCGAATACTCCTTAGACATATGTGTTCCTCCTAGTAGTGGTAGTAATAGTATAAGTCAATATGAAGAAAATCAACAACAGTTGATATATTCTTCCACAAAAAAACAACCAGGCAGCGATTCTCCGTTATTGGAGGTTCGCTGACTGGTGTTTTGGGTCTGTTGTGATTTGCTTGATAGGTTATGAGCTAAGCTTAATCATTCGTAGCTTTCGGATAACCACTCCGTTGTAGCGCACTATCTTGATATATCTGTAAGATAACTGCAATCTATACACTTATTCGATATCCACAAGGGCTAATTCTAACTTTAAGTGTATTCTATACAATTAAAAACTAGAGAAATAGCCTATAGAGTATTAAATCAGGAAAATAGATGTACAAAATACAGCTATTTTCATTGGCCGGGCGTTTTGAGCATTTTAGTTGTACAAAATACAGTTAAAACCATCTACTGTACACTTCAATGTTTCATACTCCATTACTTCATACTCCAATAATTCACTGCTTCAATACTCCATTACTTGTTACTTCGAAGCCGTTGGCTCTCATATGGTAACTAGATGGGGTGTAGTCCATTATGAGTCAGCCCATTCATTACTGATTCCTTTTGCCTATCCTATCCGGATAATTCTATCTATTTAGTCCTTCTACTTCTACCTAATCGAAATCATCACTAACTTATTTAACTTCAGTTGCCCCAGTCACTTTACCTTCAATCCCTGCAGTTGCTTTCACATCTTCGTTTGCGAAGTAAAGATTTCCATCAATAGTCGAGGTTTCATGCAGGTTAAATCCGTTCGCTTCTACATAAACATCACCTTTAATGGTTCCGCCTTGAACTCGCAAATTTTCACTTTGTACGGTTAACTTAGGTACAGTGAGTGTGTAATTGGCAGTAACTTTGTGATCAGCGTCTTGGGCATAAAGAGCAATCTTACGGTAGATGTCGCCGTCTGCGGCCCCTTTATCATGGAATTCGCCTTCAACAACAACATCTTGGGCAATGGTCACATCATTTAGAATGGCAATAATCCAGTTTCCATCTTTACTTACAGCCTTGGTAAACGCATCTGCTTGATTTACGATTGAAGCTGTAGTAACTGCATCCGTTTGCTCTGTAGCTGGAGCCGTAGTAGCCGCTGAATTAGTTGCATTATTATTATTCGCACCACAACCAGACAAGACTGCAACCGAGACGCCTGCTACTAACATCATTTTAAATAACTTCATTTTAAATCCCCCTTGTTTTTGATTATAAATTAATTATATATTAAAATTTTTAATAAACAGGTGAAAAATTTCACAATATTGTGTCGTTATCTGAAGCGGTTTCACAAAGGTGATTAATTCCATACAAAAAGGACACTCCCAATAACTGCGGAAGTATCCTCATAGTCTTTATTACTATAATTTTTTAGATTAAATACCCTCTTGAAAAAGATATGGAACCATCATACTCTACACTTACTTTTTTAATGTTAGGTTTATGCAAAACATCAGCATAAAAATAATACAGCGGAAGGATGACCATTTGGTCAATGAGCATTTTTTCAGCTTTTGCATAAAGCTTGTTTCGTTCGCTAGTGTCTAATGTAAGCCTAGCTTGTTTAATATAACTATCATAAAGTGCACTGCTCCAGCCCGAATCATTATCGCTGCTCCAAGATGTGAAATAATCTAAAAAAGTCGATGGATCGTTATAGTCGGCTGCCCAAGCCGCTTTTGCCATTGTATAATTCTGCTTAAGACGATTATCAAGCAGATCTTCCCAGGGTTGAACCTCAAAGCCTACTGTAATGCCCAGATTTTTGTTCCAGCTGTTAATAACGGCTTCTGCAATTTCTTCATGCCCTTCATTTATAATAATCGAAAAACTAGGAAGCTGAGTTAAGCCCTCTTCCTTCAAACCTTCCTGAAGTAATTTCTTAGCCTGTATTACATCCTCTTTGAAATACCGTGTATCAATAATCTCTGATCTAAAATTCAACTTGGAACCACGAATACTCCGAGGAATAAAACCGTAAGCAGGTGTACCATAGCCGATAGATTCTCGGTTAGCTGCCATGGCTAATGCTTTACGTATCTTCAGATTTTTGAAAGGTGCTTTGCTTAGATTGTACTGATAATAATATGTAGAAGCATACGGCAAAGCATATAACTCCTGAGGGAATACAGAATTTAAAGAAGCCTTATCTATCAGCTCATCTTTTGCCCCTACCCAGTCAACTTCATTGTTTAAGTAGGCCATAGTTGGCGAAGGTGTTCCAGCTTTAGGCCGAAGTAGATGCACCTCTGAGAAACGAATTTCTTGCGCCGCATAATAGTTTGGATTTTTAATTAGATGAATCGAATTTTCATCCCACTGTTGCAGTTTAAAAGGGCCATTAGTAACCATAGTTTTAATATTGTACGCCCAATTCTTATCTGCTTTCGCGACTTGCGCATTAATTGGCATGTAAATACTTTCCGCGAGAAGCTGCGGGAAATGTGAAGTTTTTTCATTCAAAGTCACTTGGAGTGTATCGTTATTTAACGCTTTCACACCCACTTTCGAAGACTCCTTTAGCTTCCCTTTATGATAATTCTCTGCGTTAGCAATTATGAACATTTTGAATGCATAGCTATTCATAGACTGAGGTGCAAGCGCTTGTTTCCATGCATACTCAAAATCTGAAGCCTTAACCTGCTGCTGATTACTCCATTTTGCGCTCGGCCGCAAGGAGAACGTGTATGTTTTCCCATCCTTGGAGACTGTCCACGACTTGGCTATCCCGGGAACCGCCTCTCCCGCATCATTCAAACGCACCAATCCCTCAAATATCCCTTTAAAGACCGTAGTCGTACTACTATCTGTGGAAGTGGCAGGATCTAGATCTACAGGAATATAATCAAAACCAATACGCAACACCTGTTTAGCCTGTACAGCAGATGCAGTGTTCCCTTCACTTACATTTAAACCTATTAGTAATACTAAAACAAAGAGAACATGGAGCAATTTTTTCATCGACACTTCCCCTATTTCTATTATTTTTATTAACTAGAATAACATGGAATCTATTGATTCCGATAGATTAATTTCACCGTAATTCTTCCATTTCTAGAACCTAGCAGGGTCATCTAACTGCACACTCACTTCCCATTGACGCTTTGGGATCAGAATGTTAATCTTTAGAAAATATCACAAGGATAAGGGAGCTATTTACTGGTGAAAAAGACAACCATGAAGGACATCGCACTTCGTGCCAATGTCTCCGTCGCAACAGTGAGCTATGTTCTGAATCGTGTCGGCAACCAAACCATTCCTGAGAAAACGCGCCAGCAGATTCTTCAGCTTGCCGAGGAACTACACTACATACCCAATCTGGCGGCACGTTCACTTGCGAATCAGAAAACAGGATTGGTAGGTGTGCTTGTTAACACCTCAGCCCATACACCACACTGGAAGCTCCATGCCCAGTTCTCATTTATACATGCCTTGGAACAACGGTTAACAAATGCTGGTTACCATACGCTGCTATATTCACTTGATGTTGATCAGCCTTCTTTGGATATTATCGTAGAAAGAAAGCTGGAGGCTGTATTTCTGATCGATGTGCGCGAGGAAGCCTTTTATTCGATCTCCAAGCATTTTGTAGAAGGAATTCCTTTGATTCTGATCGACAGCATGATTGAAGATAAACTCTTTAAGCAGGTCCTTTTCAACTATCGAACAGCTCTGCAAAAGGTAAAACCACAGGACCTTTCACAGGTATGTTTAATTATGGAGAGCTTCAATAACTCTTTCCTCACCCGCTTTATTCAGGACAGTATTCCATTACCTGAAGAAGCGATATTCACCGTTGTCAATTTGGAGGAATTAAATACATTCTTACAGGAGGGGGACTATAAAGAGGCCATTGTCATTAATGAGTTTATTGGAAGTTACGTTGAAAAAAACGGGAGGTTCGAACAACTCTCTGTGCTTTGCACCTGCAATTGTCCGGAAATATTAGGCGATGACGTTCATAAATTCATTTTCACAGGGGATAAAGCGGCTACTGCATTTGAACTCATGGACAAATTATTGCATCATTCTGACTACTCCGCACAAGAAAATAATTGTTATTTTGTAGAATAATTTTTTTGTCTATTCACTTAAGCGTTTAAGTTGAAGGGAGCATAACTTATGCCTGATCCTGTATTAGTGAAACAAGTTCCCCCTGCTGTTCAAGCTCATCCCTCTCTTTGGGGAAATCGGAGATTCCTGCTGCTACTCAGTTCGTACTCCATTTCCTTATTCGGTAACACTTTTCATAGTATTGCTTTAAGTTTATGGGTACTGCAAACGACCGGCAGCGCCAAAATGATTGCCATCATCACGATAATCAATTTAGTGCTCAGTTCTTTACTTGGATCAATAGGGGGAACTTTTGCGGATAGGGTCAATCGTCGAACCCTCATGCTGATCACAGATCTGATAAGTTGCGGACTCGTAGTGACACATGCTTTAGCCATTTCCCTGCCTTCTACTTCGTTCATTGTCGTCGCTATACTGACGGGTCTTACGACCGTTTCAGCTTTATTCCAGTCCCCGGCATACCAAGCTTCTATCACTACTGTTGTTGGTAAAGAACATCTACAAAAAGCGGTAGGATTGTTGAACTTGTCTGAAAACATCTGCCGGACTATTGGTTATTCAGCCGGTGGGATTTACGTAGCGAGTTTTGGAGCCGCCGACGCTATTTTATTTGATGGAGCTACGTTCTTTCTCTCCTTTCTGCTCGTTTTAGCGGTCCGCTCCCTTCCTTTGCCAACTCAATTGAATAACGTGCCCAAGAAAGAACGGAAATTCACACAGGATTTGATCGATGGAATTCGCTATATTTGGAGGTACCCTTTTGCACGCGCCGTTATGATTATGCTTCCTACCTTAACCTTATTTTTTGTCCCCTCCCTGATGTTGACCCAGGTTATGGCCGTCAAAGTGTGGGATTCCACTCCCTTTCAGTTTGGACTTATTGAAGCCTGTATTCCACTTGGTTATATGATCGGGTCCGGACTGATCTTGCTGCTTGGCTCCAAATTGAAAAACAGAGGTTTCCTTATTATGACTGGACTGCTATGTCTCGGTCCCCTGTACCTCCTGTTATCATTCGTCACTTCCGCTGCGATTGCCATTCCTATCATTCTTGTGATTGGCTTCATGTTCTCATTCTCCACGTTGCTGATTAATACAATCCTAAGGCTGGAAGTTTCAGAAGACATCCAGGGTAGGGTGTTCGGTGTATTAGGTTCTATCATGAGTGTAGCCCCATCCATTGGTCTTACTGCTGTCTCGTTCTTGTCTGATCTCTTCAGCCCTGGTCCTGTCATGGGTTCAATCGGAGTCTTACTGCTGCTGTTTGCCTTATCAACTATCACTAAATTAAAGGTAATTCGAAACTACAAGTAATTTCAGAATGTATCCTGTGTTCTTTATCGCCCTCTTTTTCTAATAACGCGTCTAAGATGAAGCTCAAACAGTAATAGAACAACCAGAAAAATCAATAACAGGAGACCCGCTATTCCAGTTAAAAACGGAAATAGGAGTGGGAAGAAAATACTAGGATAGGCCTTAGTAACATCTGAATAATACCCCATACCCATAAGGGAGGTACCGGAGAACTCGATTAGCTTGACACCTAAATGATTGTTGCTTCTTTGCGCATAGCTGAGAACCTCTTCGTCTACATCTCCGTTTTGTGCAATCGTGATGATTTTCCATTTTCTTGTTTCCATGGGTTGACTATCATCGGTCAGTCTTTGGACTATACTTACTTGTTCCTCACCAGTCTTTCGGTCCTTTACTGTGAGAATATCTATCCACGAAAAATATCTGCTGCCTCTGTCCCGATTGGATAGCCATATTTCATCAGGGGTGGAGATTTTTTGATCATTTAATAAGAACTGAACTTTGACAATATCACCAGGCGGGGCCTTCTCCTCTTCATCCCATGGAGTCATATCTGCTTTCCTGCCTGTTTTTTCTTCCCTGATTTTAATATTCTTATGAGCAACCGTTATCTCTTGTACGTTTATTGGGTTATATTCTTTTTCAGCATGCTTTATCTCATAACGCTGATTTATTTGATCAGAAATTATATACTCACGTATATAGTTGAACAATGGGTTAAAAGAAATCGCCAGCAAAAATAGCGAGACGCCAGATATAACTATAAACTTCTTCATAAGTCCTCCTTTTTAACTTACAGTCAGTTTAAACTTTTGGCGTGAACCCCCTTCCGGTCCATCGGGAACATATTCCTGCAAAGGACTAAATCCAAATTTCCGATAAAACTCCCTGGCAGGTTGGCCTGCTAAATGATCCTCACCAAAGGTAGTGACGGTTATCTAAATCTCCCAACCATAATAAACATTGTGGAATAAAATCTGCATAGTTCTGTAATGCATTAATCGTACGGATTACCTCACAAGTACCCAGCTCCCGTTCTGCGTCATCCGAGCTCTCCAGTCCTAGCGAACGTCTGATATTGTAAGCTAACCATTCTAATTTTCCCAAAAAGCCATAGTTGAGCACAACCTGCCAATCCGCATAAATCTCTCCGCCATGCTCCAGATAGCTGTTAATCAAATTTGAGAATGCCTTTTTGCTTAAATCTCCCGATTCAGAACCTGACCAATATAAAGCTACATCTATCAGCTCTACTGTCGGATGAATAGGTCCTGCTGCTTCCCAATCGATTATTATCGGAACTTTCTGCTCATCCCACAAGACATTTTTGGGGTCTAAATCCCGATGGCTGATAACATAATGATTCGTCAATAGACTCGCTGAAGAATAAATCAATGCCTCCCAATTCTCTATCTTATGCAGGTGATCTGCCAGCAAGCTTGACCATTCTGCACGCTGCTGCTCTCCTTTGAGAGCAAGCTCTTTCCAATTGGCAACTGCAGCATTAGACGCTATAAGCGTTTCAAAGTGATGATCATCCGTTCCCTGTGAGAAATCGATGATGTGGAACTGCGCGAGAATTGCCCCAATCTTTTTACAACAATCTAAATCTATTTCACCTAAAGGTAATGCCTTCCCCTGAACCCATGGAAACAATAAATAAAATTGCCCCTCAACCTCGTGCATACTACTGCCATTAGATACGATTGCCGGAACAGCATGGATCCCCTTTTGATAAGCCAGATTCGCAACCATTTCAGAAAAAATATAATTGGACATAGCTGTATCTCGTTGCATAATTTGAGGATTTAAGGCCTTTACTGCGTATTGCGCTTTATCCGTTTGCAGGCGATACATTCTGTGCAAGAGTCCACCTGTTATCGGTTCAGGTTCATTCATCAACAGACCCAGATTATATTTGGCACAAAGTGTTGCGAATTTTAAATTATAGCTCATATTTTCCATGTTATGTATTCCTTTCCGTGTGAGTGAAGCCGTACTCATATAAAATGGTTCAAGTAAATTTAAAACATATTTTTATCTTTATGAAATATTATGTACTGTTCACTATGACATCCTGTGTAACCCTCGTGAACCAAAAATGAAAAGGAGGCTTCGTTAATGAGTAAGCGGTTACATCAATCAGGGTATCTTGTAATCATTTGGTTTTTAGTCTTTACCTTAGGGACGGCAGCTTTTGGCTCTCTTTCCTCTGTGTCGGCAGCAGCTGCCCGGCAAGCGGAAAAGCTAAATCGGGGACTAGTAGCAGTGAAGGTATCCAGCGGTGTATTTGTGAGCTGGCGGCTACTCGGAACAGAAGAACTGTCGGTTTCTTTTAATTTATACCGCAATGGCACAAAAGTAAACGTTACCCCAATCACGGACAGCACGAATTATCAGGATAACGCCGGCACAGCTTCGTCTAGCTATACAGTTCGAGCAATCGTTGGCGGTATTGAGCAATCTGATTCTCCAGCAGCAAATGTATGGGCCAACAATTATTTGGACGTTCCAATTCAGATTCCGGCTGGCGGCACTACGCCAGATGGCGTAAGTTATACCTATAGTGCCAATGATGCCAGCGTGGGTGACCTAGACGGTGACGGGGAATATGAAATCGTATTGAAGTGGGATCCTTCCAATTCCAAAGACAACTCGCAAAGTGGCTATACTGGCAACGTCTATCTGGATGCCTATAAGCTTAATGGAACTCGGCTATGGCGAATTGATCTGGGCAAAAATATTCGGGCTGGCGCACATTACACTCAATTTCTAGTCTATGATTTCAATGGTGATGGTAAAGCCGAAGTAGTCTGCAAAACAGCAGACGGTACGGTTGACGGAGTTGGCGTAACCATTGGAAACGCAAGTGCAGATTATCGCAATTCCAGTGGATATATCCTGACCGGACCTGAATATCTGAGTGTATTTTCCGGACAAACGGGGAAAGCCTTAACCACAATTGATTATGTTCCTGCCAGAGGAACGGTATCCAGTTGGGGTGACAATTACGGCAATCGAGTAGACCGCTTTTTAGCAGGAGTAGCCTATCTGGATGGAGTACATCCAAGCATCATTATGGCACGTGGTTATTATACACGCACAGTCGTTGTAGCTTTTGACTGGAATGGCAGTGCTTTGACTCGTAAATGGACCTTTGATAGCAATAGCTCCACCAATGCTGGAACCGCCGGTCAAGGTAATCATAGCTTAAGTGTAGCCGATGTGGATAACGATGGTAAGGATGAGATCATTTATGGTGCCTTAACCATTGATAATAACGGTGCGACCTTATACAATACAGGGCTGGGTCATGGAGACGCGCTGCATGTAGGCGATTTAAATCCGAACCGCCCCGGTCTCGAAGTTTTTAAAGTCATGGAAAATACTAGTTCTCCCTATGGCGCTGCGGTATGGGATGCTGCAAACGGGACGGTCTTATGGGGTGTATACACGGGAAAAGATACCGGCCGGGGGATGGCTGCCGATATTGATCCCAATTATCCCGGGGAAGAGGTATGGGCTCACGGTGTTGGCCTATACTCCATTACAGGCACCAAAATAAGCAGCACAATGCCTTCTGTGAATTTTGGAATCTGGTGGGATGGCGACTTGTCCCGCGAACTGCTGGATGGTGTCAAGATTGATAAATGGAACCCTGCAAGTAACTCCGTTACCAATTTATTAACCGGAGCGAGCGTAGCATCCAACAATAGTACCAAAGCAACGCCAAGCCTACAGGCCGACCTGCTTGGAGACTGGCGCGAAGAGGCTATCTGGAGAAAGTCCGATAACTCGGCTCTACGAATCTATACAACTACGAACATCACCACTAATAAAATATATACCTTAATGCATGATCCAGTATATCGGTTGAGCATTGCCTGGCAGAATACAGCTTACAATCAACCTCCGCACACAGGATTTTTCCTAGGCAACGGTATGCCCACTGTGTCTAAACCCAATATCTACGTAGTGCCGTAAGCTTTCTAAAGAATTAGTAAGTGAATAAAAAAGCAATTGCTGTTATCCGGATGTGCCGGGGCAATTGCTTTTTTGATCGGTTTATATCAGCAATGATCGAGGTGCGTTAATAGTTTTTTTAATTGTTTAATGCCTTCGCATTGAGTGGTTATTATTGCATATAAAATAGGTTTTAGTGCTGGGCAGATATTAAACTGTAAAACGTTGTTTGACATTCGTACAGCGCTAGATCCCCAATCAGAATCCCAGCTTTAATAGCCAGGCCGCAAGCTTCTCCTCCCGCCTTTTCAATTCACCATCTACGCGATTATATTTTCCAAGCCGTTGCTCAGCTGCAATGCTGCCATCTAGCATATATAAGACACGCTCAGCTTGAGCAGCGACTTTGGCATCATGTGTGGCGATTATAAGCGTTGTTCCTGATTGATTAATATCTGCTAATATGTCCATGATTTCACTAGCTGCTTTTGAGTTAAGCGCCCCGGTTGGCTCATCGCCAATCAATATATCTGGCTGATTAATGAGTGCTCTGCAGATTGCTGCTCTTTGCAATTGTCCTCCTGAGACCTGTGTAATATCACGTTCAGCCAGCGTAGCAATTCCTGTTTTGTTCATTAACTCGGCTGCTCTTTTATTGATAGTTCTACGGCTGCTGGTTCTCGCCCGATAAGCAGACAGGATGATATTGTCGCGGATATTCAAGTTTTTTAACAGATGCATTTGCTGAAAAATAAAGCCCATATGCTTTAAGCGCAGTCCGGCTAATTCGTTCTCTGAAACTCCGCTGATCTCCTGCCCTTTAAAAACAACACTTCCCGCTGTCAACTTATCCATCCCGCTGATCGTATACAGCAATGTTGATTTTCCTGAACCAGAAGGTCCCATGACAGCTATGAATTCCCCCTGTGACACCTGAAGCTGAACATCCTTTAATATCGACTGCGGAGTTCCTTGCCCTGTTGAATAACTTTTTTTTAACCCCTTCGTCTCTAATATGAACATTCTGTCACCTCCTATCATTCGACAATTAGTTTGGCTATACTGGATTTTCTCATTGAGATCGTGCTTGTTACGGTGGTGAGCGCTACAATCAGCATGAAAAGTAGCGGAAGAATAAGATAGGCTACCGCCGGATTGATTACAAACTGTATCTTAGAAGCACCCATAAAAGAGCCTAGCATTTGAGCAATTTTTTGCCCGAGAGTGTTAGCCGCAAAAGTACCAAGAATGACGCCCAGCCCTGATATTATCAGCATCCTTACCAGATACTGCCTACGAATATCTCCTAACGTAAAGCCAACACTTCTCAAAATAGCGGTTTGCGAAGAATCCTTGGCAAGCAGCATTTTCAAAAATAAAGAGGTAATCAATACCGAAATCGAAAATGCGATAACGATGGATAAGCCTGTAACTAGCTTCAATTGGCGAATTGTATTTCCTAATGTCTGAGCTAAATAGCTTTGCAGATGAGTGATTTTTGCTGGATAAAATAAATTGGTGTACTGATCCATTTTTGCCTGGACGGAAATTCCCGGGTTCACATCCAAAGCTACTACATACCAGAGAACCGTCTTCGGATCATATGGCAATTGCGATTTTGCGGTTCGGCCACCATTAGTTATATCCTGATAGATCCCGCTAACAGTCAATTTTTTTGCCACCCCAGCAACCTCTAAAAGAACGGTATCCCCCACCTTTTTATTCAGTTCCTTGGCGTTCAGGTCAGAAAGAGCGATCTCACTTGCACTGCTAGGAGTTCCTCCATTAACATACGAGAGCGGAAAAATAGTAAAGTCACCGGTTTCAACATTTAGCGATTCCCATACACCATCACTACCTAATACCTTAAATCTAGAAGTAATCAGTGGAGATAATTTAGAGATGTCCGGGTCATTTTCAAGCTTGGTTATCATCTCATTAAAACGCTTCTCTATTTGGTTCGATTGCTGCAAATCTATACGAATATCGCTCTGACCGACGCCCATATAAGAAACAAACCGGGGAGACTGAAGGGTATTCAATATATTCACTGGCACTAGAACGATAAACAAACTGATCACAAATACGAAGAACAATAATCCGTACATGGTGAAGCGCCCGTAAACATCTTTTACCCCGAGAAAAGCATTCACGTTAACAAATTTACGCTTACTAAGTGAAAATCTGCTTGTGTTAATCCTTGCTTCACCCCTCGTACCTGACCGTAAAGCTTCTACAACCGTGATGCGATTAAAGCGTCTAAGAATCATCCGGCAAAAGAATACAACAACTCCAAAGATCAAACCTACCGCCAGGACAGGAACAAAATATTGAAGTATACTGGCAGGAGCAACGCCCAAATACAAAGTAATATTGGCTGTAAACAAACGCACCACACCTAAAGATAGTAAATATCCACATACAGAGGCGACGGCTGCCATCACGATATATTTTGCTAAATAAATGCTGCGAATATCTTGCTGCGTGATCCCAATCGCTTTCATGACACCTATCTCTCTGTAATCCTCTTCCAAGGTAGCGATCATCGTAAATCTGAGACATAAAATAGCAATCAGCATCAGCAGAACACTTACCAAAATAATAACAACTGCGATAATCCCATCCGTCAGTGCATTCAGCGTTTTAAATAAAGGATAGTCAATAGAGGGGCCTTTATTGGGCAGATTTGAGGATTGATACTCATTGCGGAAATCATTGAGCTTGGATAGATCCGTAAGCTGAAATTCAATCAGGTATTCAGGTTCACCCAGATTCTGTCTCAGCGCTATGAAGTCAGCAGTATTTACGACAAATCGTTTGGAGCTGACCATGGCTGGATTCATTTGGACATCCCTTACAAAATCAGTAATCACAAACTTTTTATCGAACTGTTCACCTAGAATGCTAACTACGTCGCCGATTTTCAAATTCTTTTGCTTCATATAATAAATGGGGACAGCGATTTCTCCTGCCGATACCTCAATCACCTTGTTCTCTAAATTCAGCAGCAAATCAAACGAAGGATTCTGCTCTACAAAGCCGATATCCATCACGCTGTTTGCTTCCGAGCCTTGGTTACTGCCTAGATAAACGTTAGATCCATCCAAGTTAAGCATCTCTACGGTTTGTTGATCTTTCACCAGTGGATTAGTAGCTGTAAAGCTCTCGATTGCTGAGCTGTCGATTTGTCCTGCGTGCATCTGCACGAAATGAGGGGCTTTGGATTTAATCAATAGCTGATTCAAGGACCCCGACAATTCCATAATCACTTGCGACGCAGAAGCAACAAGCAAAGCCGATAACATGATAAACACAAATAATCCGAAGGTAATGATTTTATTGCGTTGAAGGTCTCTTTTTACAATTCGTAGCAGCATTGACGGGCCTTCTCCTCTCTAATACAGAATTCAATTATCCACGTTCAAGGTTACGGATTGATTTCATTCGGGGGATCACAAATGCCATAATAATGATGAGCAAACCAGAGATGATAAATAATAAGCCGATTCCCCGTCCTTCCCCTGTGCCTATCACCTTACCTACTGATGAAGTAAGCAGACCTCCCTCTCGCAAAAGAGGATTAAACACTTGATCAGCCAATATGCCAGCAAAAGCATACGCAGCCACATAACCGAGTTGTGATAAAATGCCAATGATCCCCCATGCCCGCCCCTGTGTGTCATTTGGGATATGGTTGCGAATCATAACGTCAGCACTGGTATTAACAAAAGGCAACGTTGCAAAAAATAAAAAGCCAGCAGCTGTAATAAAAGCAACATTCGTGGTCAGACCCACCAAAGAAAAAAACAAACCGGCGAATCCTAGGCCGAGCGCTAATACTTTAATATATTTACGATCGATGCTAAAAACTCCAATAATCAGACTGCCGAGCAACATCCCTATAGCACTTACAGACAATACCGTGCCTAGAGTTTTCGTATCCGTAAAGGGTAGAAGCATAGGCGTATATAAGGTTTGGAGAAAACCCACATAAAAAGTAATGACAGACAAAATGATCGTAAGCTGCAGTACACCTTTCGTGTAAATAAGAGCATCCCAGCCCTCCTTCAAATCTTTTACAAACGACTGATTCATTGGGACTCTGTGTTCAGTCTGTAGATTCCTGCGAACAGCCATCACTGCAAGAACTGTAACTAGAAAGGTTGAGATATCTATAAGCAGGATAGTTGTTATATCCATAAAGCTAAGCAAAATCCCGGCAAGGATAGGGGAAAGAAGATATTTTGAGGACGCAGCAAGCTGAACTAAACCACTGGCCTTGGCAAATTGCTTCTCTGTTAATAAATCTGTAATGGTAGCCTTGTAGGCAGGTTCAAGCAAGGATACAAAAATCGAACTAAACGTCACGCCTAGACAAATCTGCCATAAATGAGGTTCACCCAGCAGCATGATGATGAGAACATATACTAGTCCAAAAGCAGATAACAAATCCCCTGCTATCATCATCAATCGACGATCAAACCGATCCGCTAACACGCCGCCAAAAGGACTGAGCACAATGGAAGGGAGAAAAGCACATAAGGTTAAAAGTGCCACGCTAGAGGCAGTCTGCGTCATCTGGAACACATAAACCCCTAAGGTGAAAGCCGTCAACCCGCTGCCAATACTGGATATCCACTCCCCCATCCAAATGATCATAAAATTTCCGAAGGATTTGTTGTTCAGAATATTCCCTCTCCCCTACTCAAACATTTGAAACACATAGTCGAAGCTGCCCTTCTCCGCCCCCAGCGTAATTTCCATCGTATAGATAAAAGCTCTTATCTTCTGGATGATTTCCTCAGGCTGCCACTTGAATATACCTTCATCAAAAAGAAATTGAGAGGTGATCAATAGAAATTCCATCGTCTCCCGGGGATACGGATTGTGAAACAGTCCCTCCTCTATGCCCTGCTCAATGACCTCCGTCAAAACAGGAGTTAGCCGCAAAATGGTTTCCACCAAGCTTTTCTGGTGCAGCTGTGCATCATCAGCCTGATGGAACTGCTCAATCATTTGGCTTTTTCTGTCCGTATCCGGCTTTTGCGCCATAATGATTTGCAGCAGCTTTTCATGAACGGTCAGCTTAGGATCTGCAGCAATTTGCTTAGCGGTTGCTACACCAACATCAATAAATCGCAGCACTACAGCATCCATGACCTCTTCCTTCGATTTAAAATAATAGTAAAAGGTTCCCTTCGCAATACCTATAGCCTGCAAGACATCATTCACTGTCGTTTTGGTATACCCTTTCGTAAAAAACAGCATTTCTGCTGTATCCAATATTTCATTTCTACGTTCTTCCGCTTCTTTGGAAATTCTCATCTGAAACGTCCTCCATTCTACCGACCGACCGTCGGTCTATTCCAATTATATACAAATATCAGATCCTGTCAAGATTAATCCGGCATCACAAAAAGAGAGAATTCCAAAAGCTATGTTATAGCAGCTGGAACTCCCTCTTTTTTTGTGATTCACTTTTGAGTTTTACTGTTGGGTTTTAGTCTTACTATTTTCTGTTTAGTCTAATTGTTTACTGTTGGATTTTACTGTTAGGTTTTACTGTTGGGTCTTATTGTTTATTGTTGGATTTTACTGTTTGGTTTTACTGTTTGGTTTTACTGTTTGGTTTTACTGTTTGGTCTTACTGCTGCGTTTTACTTTTAGCTTGCTCTTTGATCTGATCCGTTGAGCGAAACCTTTGCTCGTGTTGTAACACTAAACTTCGTTTGCTTATATCACATTTACACTTACGACATAGCCTATCGGACACAGCTGACCTTATATGCTGCATTATCCCCCATTTGGAATCCTAACGGACCGCATAGCCACTATTGACATGAAAAACACCACAAAAGACCCCTTCCTCAAGGAATAGCTGCACTGGAGTCCGAAAACCGGCTCAAAGGGCTATAAATCTGCAAATAGCGTCCTCTGGGTCCTTAAGCAACACGGGATAGGTATTCTATAGGTATTCAATAGGTATTAATTACCTAAGTACGGACTAAGTGGCTTCCGGCTGCAGATTTTGCCCCCAAACGGCTTCCCTGTATAGAATGCTGCTATTTCGCATGAGCTTCTGCAATCCCGTCTCAAATAGATTAACTAATCCGCCGGATTGTACTAATGAAAATTTGCTGCCCAAGGAATAGGCTATATAATAATCCGCCCAACTGCTATAACGTTCTTGTAGCTGCCTTGCTGCTTCTATTTTGTATTCCCAGGCTTCTTCCTTCTTCAAATAATCCTCAACATAACCAATCCGGCTCAGATAAATTACCCAAGCTAACCCAAAAGCAGAAATGTCACCAGAAGGCAACTGATGTATTCCTTGTGCAACAACCTTCAGATTAACAAAATCCTCATGATCCTTATGTGCCTCAAGATATTTACTGCGTGAGGTTTCGGAAAGTGTGGCTAAACGAGCATGTAAAGATCTATATTCTGCACGGTTGCCATCTTCTAGAAGCCAGCGAATCTGGCGATGAAAGGAGTTAGCATCCTCGATATTCCATCTTTCACAAGCATTTTTGATTAATCCTCTTTTGAAGAAGACGTTACTGAAATCAAACTCATAAACCACATAGTATCTCCCTAAGAGACCACGTATGCAGGTAGAGGAAAGACAGCGGAAATACATTTCCAATCGTTTTCTTTGCTTAACATTGTATTCCTTCAGCATATAGAGCCTCCTGATATTAGTTCGAGAATAGGTATGCTGTTTTGCAAATGTTCCTGATTTTCCATAGAATAATAAGAATGAACACCGCATTGACAAGCGGGGGAAGCTCAGATACTGAAAAATAACATATGGTATATACCAACATATAGAACCAGCTTAATTTCAGGAAAACCAATAGATAGAATAATATAGGCCCTATAATGTTCTTTCCAATGGTTACGAGCGAAGAGATACGAAGACGTTGTGGATACAGTTTTTTGTTGTTCAACATGGACTTATTCGCAAGGTAACGAAAATGAATGAACTCGTCCTTTTTAGGCTCATTAGTCTCCGTTTGTGTAAGAGCTTCCTCAATTTGAGAACATGCAATCTTACATTCCAGAATTAAACATTGCACATCTCTATTTCCAGCATCCTCTTGCAACAAATATTCACAATCCTTCATCGCTTCCTCATAACGCTGCAAATAGTAGAGAAGCCGCCCTCTTAATAAGTAACCGTCTCTTTCGTTAGGCCACATAGTGGTTACTCGGTCCAAGCACACCAGCGCTTCCATATAATCAGCAGTATCCAGACAATACTTAGCTCGCATTAATTGCAGATCCGGATCATTCTGAAACAGCTTATTTGCTTCATCGAGCAGTTGGCCAGCTTCAGTATGTTTATCCTCCATCAGCATGAATTGAGCGGATTGCCTCAGATTTAGATAGTGTTCTATGTCGAACTCAAGAGACTCCTGCAAAAGGAAACACTCATAACGCATCTCCAAACTTCCGTCGACCTGCCCTAGTATGTACTCGACTAACTTATTATCATAACGTTGAAGAAATATTTCCTTGTCCTCACGAAAATGAAAAAATGAATCTAACGCCTCCCATACGGCATAAGGCAAATTCCGATGCTGATCAAGGAACAACATAAGCTTGTCCCTTAGCCGATCACGATGCTCTATACTCCACATGAAATCTTCATTCAAAAGTGAATGCCACGAAGCTTGTTTAATCCGGCGCGAGAAGTCCGCATACAGCTCCCTAATTTGTCTGTCAAAAATAGCTGCTGGTTGTTCTTGAAGATCAGCATCAAGTTGAATGGGATGAGGGCGAAACAGCGTCCACTCGTTTTCATGCGGTATAAAAGTAGCCCCTTCTGCTTTTTCCTCGCCTTCTTCCTCCTCAGCTTCATCTACTCGTATTACTTTTTCTGCTTGTATCACCATTTCTTCTATTTCTTTTGATATTGCTTCCGCTATTTCTTTCTTATCCTCACCTACAAATGAAGGGACAGTGCTTGCTATACGCTGCCCGGAGCGGGCCCATTTCACAGCTGTATCATAAGCTTCTCTAAGCTGCTGGTATCCTTCAGGGTCATCTTCGGGGTGATGCGATTTCAGTTTTTTGGCATAGGCCTTTTTGATGATAGCTAGTTCATCTGTGGGTTCAATCTCCAACATACTCCAGATTGTCATGTGAAGTATGACCACCCTTCAATTTCCGCCAATTGCTCATTGAAAGCTTGTGCCGCTTTTTCAATCACTTTCTCGTTCTGAGTATATAAAGCATCTTCGAATACTTTCAGACACTGTGCGATAAACTTCCGTTGGTCCCCAAGCACCTCTTCATATAAACGCTCACCTCTAGCAAGCAGAAGCCTGTTCTCGGTACGCTCACGCGGATGAATTTTGATACTCCGCAGTTCCAGTAAACGAGCTTCAATTTGC
This sequence comes from Paenibacillus sp. FSL H3-0329, assembly GCF_037963285.1. NCBI lineage: Bacteria > Bacillati > Bacillota > Bacilli > Caryophanales > Paenibacillaceae > Paenibacillus > Paenibacillus sp. FSL H3-0329. The sequence goes on from NZ_CP150150.1 coordinate 4,403,317, forward strand.
TTTTTCGTCATTGCACCAGCATTTTGCTCGATGATCATCTGATGCTTCTGACCTGTTGAAACTGTTGTAACCTCCACCTCAAGAATCCCATTCACATCATATGTATATCTGACATCAATACTTTCTTCTCCCCGAGGTGCTTGCGGAATCTGAAACTCCATTTCTCCTAGGAAAAGATTATTTTCAACGCGAGGACTCTCCCCCTGATACACATCCACACTTATGATCTTCTGATTATCTGCGGCTGTATATAGACGTTCTACCCGGCTAACAGGAATCGGAGTGTTACGTTCAATGATCGGAAAGTAATGTCCAGATGACGTTTGTCCGCTTGAACCTCTACGCAAAACACTGGTCCCTAATGTATAGGGGCAAACGTCCGTCAAAATCATTTCATCCAGCGCTTGATCACGCTGCTTCAGAGCTACCTGAACCGCAGCTCCAAGTGCGACGGTCTCATCTGGGCTGATATTCGCATAAGGCATTTTCCCGAACATACGGCTGATAATTTGCTTAATCAGAGGCATTTTAGTCGCACCCCCAATCATCACAATCCCATCCAGATCGGAAGGCTGCAAAGAAGCATCCCGCAATGCTCTTTCTATCGGCTGCCTTAGACGTATTAGTAACGGTTGCACCAATTGCTCAAGCTCTAAGCGATCTATAGTCAGCACGTATTCTTCCTCTTTAATAACTATCCGCATAGTCGCAGCAGACTCTGTACCAAGAATTCGTTTACTCTGCTCTGCCTGCTTATACAACATCGACCTCGTTATTGGTGTTAACGATTCCGCGTCCAGCTTATTCTTTTGGATAAAGTAGGCCACTAGTATCTCTGTGAAATCTTCCCCGCCAAGATAGTTATCTCCGGCAATCGACTTAACATCCATTACCCCTTCGAAAAGCTCCAGAATTGACACATCAAAGGTTCCTCCACCCAGATCAAAAACAAGAAATGAAGTCTCCTGATTCTGATGCAGGCCATAAGCGAGTGCTGCCGCCGTAGGTTCACTAATAAGCCGTTCTACTTGTAAACCAGCCAGCTCAGCCGCTTTCTTAGTTGCTTTCCGCTGAACATCATTGAAATAAGCCGGAACACTGATTATAGCTTTCGTTACGGACTCACCTAGATGATTTTCCGCATCCTCTTTCAGTGACCGCAGAACAAAAGAAGATAACTCTTCAGGAGTAAAAGTCATCGTACCTAGTTTGTATTTTTTTGCTGATCCCATAAAGCGCTTAAAAGTCGAGGCGGTTAACTGTGGATGTGTAATCAGTCGTTCTTGTGCGATTCTTCCAACTAATACTTCTCCCTCTGCATCTACACTAACAATCGAGGGTGTTACATGCTCCCCAAGTACATTGGGAATAATTACAGCCTGACTGCCGTCCCAATAAGCAGCAAGACTATAGGTCGTTCCTAAATCAATTCCGATTGTTCTCACTACTATCTCCACTCCTTTTATATACAATAATATACAAAGAAAAGAGTCCAAGAATCGAAATGTCACTAATTCAACATATTTACATCCAGAGCATAAAAATGAAATTGTCCTTCTGCAATAGACATAAAAAAGATATCTCAAAAGCCACAATGGCTAATGGGATACCTTCATTTATTGGCGGAGGATATTTTTCTGTACATCATCTATAAAAAACAGTCTCATTCATTCTCTGGACGTCTTAACATCTGATCTATCTTCTCTTTTGCACCTTCCCATGAGGTCAATAATGGAAAAGCATATTGTTCACGGGCCCGCAAATTCCATGGATGCGGAATACAAAGCACTTTTCTTCCCCCCTGCAATGCCGGAACCAGGTTATGCACCCCGTCATCGATCAATAGATCGTAGTTAATAAGATTTTTTCGCTTACAGGTAAAGAAATTTTCAATCGGAATAAACGGCATATGCTTCTGCAGCCAGTTCCATTTTTCCACCACCGACTGGGGTTGGGCTGCCGTAACAATAATTACATCATAAGCGTTATGCAACTTCTCCATTTCTCCTACGACATGTTCGTCAAACAGTTCAAGCTCTTCATACAGACCGGGCCGCCCATAGAAAATCTCTTGTGTACAATCCGGATGACGTAAATGATCCGTATTCCAATCAAGCATTTCCTCATACCGTAGCAGATGCGTGGGAAAATCATTATTATTATGGTATATGGCTCGCTTCACTAGATGGCAAATTGTATCATCCATATCTACTGCAATTATTGGCTTCCTCATCTGCGCCTCCATTATTTTTTTAGATTACACTTTAATTATATACAATGAAATTACGGTTTTCGTCGAGAGTTAATTAATATCCCGGTTAATGTTTATTAAATGCTTCTACGCATTTTTGGCAGATACAAGCTTTCCCTCTCAGTTCTTCCGGGATCTGTTCCTGCAATTCGAGTGGAATTTCTGTATGGAAACACCAACATACACCGCTTTCAGCGCCACAACGATTCAATTCTTTACATAAAGGACAATGGCGTTCTTCAACCAGTATGTTCATCATATCCAAAATTTCTACTCCCCCAAAAATCACAAACTATTTTTCTTTGGAAAACCATATTAATAAAAAAATCCAACAAATGACAATACGTCAGTAAGTAAAACAAACAACTCCCCGAATAGGTTTCCGCCATAACCACTTCTGAAGATCCCTAGTTTAGTATAAGCCCAATTTCTCTATTATTCCTAGACTTGTGAACTCGGTTCACTTGCATTAAGATAGTGAACATTACGAACTCAAATGGGAGAATAACAGATGAATGATAAGAAGATGAGCTTTTTAGATACCCTACATAGTGACTTACTTGCTACCATGGAAGAAGTATATAATCCTTGCAGGTTTGATTGCTCCGAACCAATTCTTGAACCGCAAAATGCGGAATACGGAGCATATATCTTTACCTTAAATGCGCTGGCCATTAGATTCCGGGTGGCTAAAATCACACCCACTAAAGTCGGGCAATTTGTGACACTATGGGAGCGAATTGGAGATCATCCCATCCAACCCTATGACATCTCAAATCCTGCTGATCTCTTCGTTATAAGTACACGAAATGGGAATCACTTTGGCCAATTTATTTTTCCAAAAGCTGTCCTAGGAGAACAAGATATTCTATCTGCTAAAGGTGAAGGTGGAAAAAGAGCTTTTCGAGTCTACCCGCCTTGGGACAATCCCACGAGTCGCCAAGCTCAAAAAACGCAAACATGGCAGTCGGAATATTTCTTGGATATCCCTGTAAATAAACCCGTAGACTACCTTCGTGCACAAGCACTTTACGGTTTACCTGTAAATCTTACGGTCTGACCTATCTCCTCCACATGTTCCTTATCGCCCTGCAAAATAAAATAATAGTATACATCATCTCCTATTTTCACCGCTTCGGGATATTTAATTATAAGCGCCGCTTGATGATTCCATTCCTCCCCTTGGTCAGCAGAAGGCATAATCAACTTTGCCTTCTCTTCCTCTTTTAACCTCTCTAATGTCAGTTCAGTGATTTGCGGATTGGAGCCATAAGGCTTCAGCTGATGGGAGGCAATAATTTCAGCTACTTCATCTATTGATTGTCCCTCTCCAGACATAGCGGATAATTGAAAAAAACCATCCTCCCCCTGACCCTTCTCATCATCTGCTGAATCGACGACCCATTCCGTTGGATACTTCAAAGAGACTCCATAAGCATTGGAAGTAAAGGTTGCAAGCCCAGTTTGCGTAAGCAGCATACCGATTACAGTACCTGCAAGTGCAATAACCACGATAACCAACACCCAAAGCCACCGTTTTTTGTATACATTTGTTTTCACGATATCCCCCTAAATCAATAATTAGTTGACATGTACAATATTAGGAAATAAGATATAAACAAACATATGAGCAATCATTCATATGTATTGCTGAGGAGGAAATTATAATGAGCGATCTTAAAAATATCCTATCTCTACTTCTTTTCTGCATCTTCCTAATTTCTTATCTATTAAAGCTCCTTATACTTTACAAGAAAAACCACATTAAAGGAAACGTTCTGGCTAAAGGCTCTAAACTATCTAAAATCTATTATACCGAGCTATTGGTAAAAACCTCTACTTTTTTATGGGGCGCAGCATGGTTTGTTTTTTCCTTAGCAGAGTCTTTTATGGTTACACTTGTAGGCAAAACGTTTGATATTCCTGTACTGCACTTTAGCGGTGTTGTTATAGCTGCGCTCGGATGTTTCATTTTCATTCAAGCTATGATTGCTATGCGCACTTCATGGAGAGTTGGGATTGATAAGACTACTTTAACCAAACTCATCACACACGGTATTTATAAATATAGTAGAAACGCTGCATTTGTCGGGTTTGATCTCATGTTTCTGGGATTGTATCTGATGTACCCCAATCTGTTAACACTCCTAATATTCTTTCTTAACATTGCCGCGATTCATTTACTAATTCTTCAAGAAGAGCAACATTTAAAGTCCGTATTCAGAGATGAATATATCCAATATGCCAATAATACACCTAGATATTTTCTATTTTAAAATCTTTTATCACAGCTCGGATAATTTATATTCGCTATATCATTTTACATTTTTTACAAGACAAGAAAACATTCTCTTAATGTAACTACTATAATATGAGACTGTAAACATACATTAGGAGGGAAATTATGAAATCACCGAAAAAGCATGGCGTCAAAACAGCAATTGTAGCGACAGCGGCAACGGCTCTTTTTGTATCCAGCATAGTCACTACTCATGCACCTAATCAAGCAGACGCAGCATCTTCGAACACAAGAAATGTAATTCTGTTTATTGGAGACGGAATGGGTGCTGCTCAGCGTGATGCCATCCGGCTTGCCACCGTAGGTGAAAAAGGAAATCTAGCAATGGATTCGATGCCATACGTTGGATTAATTCATACAAGCTCCACTGTCCCTGTTACAGATTCGGCTGCTTCTGCTTCAGCCTATGCCAGCGGTGTGAAAACTTATAATGGAGCTATCGGAATGGATGCCGATAAAAAAAGTGTTAAAACCATTATGGAATATGCTAAAGATGCCGGAAAATCAACAGGTGTCGTTACTACTAGTCAGATTACAGACGCGACTGGCGCCGCATTTGGTGCTCACGTCGAAGACCGCTCAAAGCAAAGTGATATCGCCCTCCAGCTTCTGACTAAGAGCAAGGTTGATGTTCTGCTTGGTGGGGGTGAGGATTTCTGGTACCCTGCAGGCAATCCCGGGAAATTCCCAGATGAACCCGCTGAAGATCCTTCAGAGAAAAGCAAAGGAACACAAGGTAACCTTGTTGATAAAGCTAAACAATTGGGCTACACCTATGTAACGAACAAAGCGGATATGCAAAAAGCAAAAGACGGCAAGCTACTGGGAATATTCGCAAACGAGGAAATGTTCCAGCAAAATCCTGAGGGTGAAGGGGATATTTATAATCCGGTGGTATCGCTGCCCGAGATGACTAAGAAAGCTATAGATACGCTAGCAACAAATAAAAAGGGATTTTTCCTTATGGTGGAAGAAGAAGGCACTGACGAATTTGCACACCAAAACAACGCTAAAATGACGATTAAATCAGGTCAAGAACTGGACAAATCCGTGCAAGTAGCCAAAGACTTCGCCAAAAAGAATCCAGATACACTGGTTCTAGTTCTTGCCGATCATGAGACCGGCGGATTTTCTATTGAAGCAGTTGACGCAGATGATGAGTCCGGTGACGGCATATCCAAAGAAGACGGTCCATTCGCCATCGCCAATTCCAAACACAATTTTGTAGTGGACTGGACGACCTCAGGCCATACTGCGGTTGATATTCCAATCACAGCTATGGGCAAAAATGCACAATTATTTACTGGAATCTACGAAAACACCGAAGTATTCACCAAACTTATGCAAGCATCAGGTTTTAAAGCCAAAAAATAAAGGCGAACAATAAAAGACTAGCCAAATTAAGGAGGATGCCCCCTGCTCTCTATTGAGCAGGGGGCATCCTCACTTCTGATTACCTCGGTTGATATTAGCATCAATTAAAGCATTTTTGTGCTTGTTATCTTCTTCTTCTTCTTCTTCTTCTGTTACAACTACGCTTTTCAAAAATAACGGACTGTTGTTAGTAATCATCAAATTATACTCATTATCGTTTTCTACTTTTGTATCATACTTAAGTATTTCTTCACAGTCATAAGCTTGACTCTTCAATCTTATATTCTATTGTACCTCCTCATATTTTTAAAAATTGATTGCCTCAAAGGGTGCTAAACTGTGTGCTTATGCTTCTAATTTACGTGACAGCTCCTTAATTAACTCGATCTCTCGTAAAACCATACTTCGGGTGTAAAAATAGAGCTCCTCAGAGTAATCCATATCCTCACTATTGCCTACTACTTTGGATAACTGCTGTAAATGGTCCAGCTTTTCGTTCATATAAGTCTCTCTGTAATCAAGCAATCTTCTACGTGTCTCCTGATCCAAAAGCTCATAATAAGCAAGACGAATAGACCATTCATTATCAATTCGAATCGTCTCCAGCGTAAATTCTGTTAAGCAAGTGTGAAACCGCTCCTCACCCTCAGTAGTTATTGAATATACATAACGTTTAGGCCGGCGTTCCTGAATTTCCGTTTTTTTGATTACCCATTTTCGCTTTTCAAATAATTTCAGCTTTGGATAAAGCGAGTTATTGTTTACGATTTTATCATTGCCCATTACAAAAATAATGTTTTTTTTAATTTCATAACCATGTTTGGCCCCTTTCATTAATTGGGCCAGAATCAAAACTTCAATATCCATAATCATCCTCCGGGCTTCCGGAATACGTATCCGGTTCATCATTTTCTTATATTACCTCAATTACTACAATCCTGCCAAATCACTCGTGATTTTTTGCACATACTTTCAGCCCTCCCTTTCGCTAATATAGGTTAAAATAACCTATTTATTTTTAACCTATATGTAGAGAGGAAGTTATCATATGGAATTCACACATTTATTCAGCAAGGGCACAATCGGAAATATGGAGCTTAAGAACCGGGTCATTTTACCAGCGATGGGCACGAAAATGAATGCGCCGGGTGGATACGTCAGTGATCGTCTGATTGATTACCATGTAGCACGAGCTAAAGGTGGCAACGGCTTAAATACTGTAGAAGTAACAACTATTCACCCAACGGCGGCCTCCGATGATGCTCCAGCCCTTTATGATGATAAATTCATTCCAGGTATGGCTCAATTAGCATTAGCTATTCGAGAGGCAGGCAGCAAAAGCTGTCTACAGTTATGGCATGGAGGTAAAGTAACTCCCAACCTAATTCAGGTCTCCTCTTCACCTGTTCCATTTGAAGGCGTAAGTCATATACCACGTGAACTTGCGCATCATGAAGTCGGCGAGATGGTTCAAGCTTACGCAGATACAGCCTCACGTGCGAAGAAAGCCGGATTTGACAGCGTGGAATTCCATGCCGGCCATGGTTATTTGCCCCAACAATTTCTAAGTCCTGCAATGAATTTTCGTCAGGATGAATACGGCGGTTCTTGGGAGAATCGTTGCCGCTTCCCGTTGGCTTGTATCCGCGCTATCCGGGAAGCGGTTGGACCTGGGTTCCCTATCTTGATGAGAATTTCTGCAATTGAGGATCTACCGGGCGGACTTACGCTGGAAGATATGAAGCTCTTCTCGAAGCTCGCTGAAGAAGCTGGAATTGATGCTATTAATGTATCTCGTGGGGTCCCTGCTGGCGCTGCAATTAAATATGAAGTTCCGCCAATCGATTTACCTGTGGGCTTCAATGTAGATAACGCAGCACAAATTAAATCTGTGGTTAACATCCCTGTTATTGCCGTAGGCCGTATTAATGATCCAGCAATTGCAGACCGGATAATCGCGGAGGGTTTGGCTGATTTTGTAGCCATTGGGCGTGCGCAGCTGGCTGATCCGGAATTCTGCAATAAAGCTTTAGCCGGACGTGCAGACACCATCGTTAAATGTGTGGGTTGCGACCAAGGCTGCTTCGATGGATTCGTGAATCCTAATGTGCCATTTATCAGCTGTGTGTTTAATCCTGCAACCGGCCGTGAAAGTGAATATGAATTGCAGCAAACGAATATCCCTAAGAAAATACTTATTGCTGGTGGTGGCCCTGGTGGATTAGAAGCAGCTGTCACACTGAAACGACGTGGGCATCATCCAATATTATGCGAAAAAAATGACATTCTAGGCGGACAGCTTTATATTGCCGGCGCCGCACCACGTAAAGAGGAAATGGCTGCAGCCGCTCTGAATATGGGAGAAACCGCTAAACGTGAAGGTGTAGACATTCGATTGAATACAGAGGTTACACCTGAATTAATCCAAGAAATTGGTCCAGATGAGGTCATTCTTGCAATCGGATCTTCTCCTATTATTCCGCCTGTGGAAGGCGTCGACAGTTCACATGTGGTCAATTCACATGATGTGTTGTGGGGAACGGTTCATCCAGAAGGAAGAGTCGTTATTATCGGTGGCGGTTTAGTGGGGCTTGAGGTCGCAGAGCTGCTTGTAGAACGCGGACATCAAATCACTGTAGTTGAAATGCAAGCCGATGTTGCTAATGATCTAGGACTTTTGCGTAAAATCTGTGTCATGGAAAGTCTATATGGACATGGCGTTGAATTAATAACCAACAGCAAATGTATGGCGATTCAAGGGGATAGCGTAATTGTTGAAAAAGACGGCGAATCTCACAGCCTACCTGCTGATTATGTAGTAATCGCCGTAGGTTCACGCGCCCTCAACAAACAACCTCTTCAGGATTTCTTGGAGGAAAGCTCCATCCCTTATCATGTAATTGGCGATGCGGTGCAAGCGCGTAGAGCGCTTAATGCGATTTGGGAAGGCGCTGAATTAGCTAGACGAATCTAATTAAGCTAGCTATAAGATTTATGAAACAAACCCGGCAGGTCGCCCTGCCGGGTTATTTTTTACTCAGAGTGCATTCGTGAGCGGTTATCCGGTAATCGGTATCCATTCAACCATTCACCCATTATGCCGTTCTGTCTTTCGGACTCAGGAGGCGCTATTGAGCTAAAAGTAGTCTTTTTACGAATCTATCGGACCCAGATGCCGCTATTCCGCAAAAACAGGGGGCAAAAGTGGTGCTGCGACGGGAATAACTGCATTGGAGTCCGAAAAGCTCAGCAAATCAGCATTTAGGAGCTAATAAGTGCACTGGTGTCCGTTAGCGTTAAAGGTGCGCACAAAAGTATGGTAAGAATGATGAAAACGGTGAGAATGATGAGAATAGTGAAATACTCATGTCAATGAACCACTCACATTCATTTTGAGTATCGGCAGCCCGATAAATGCCGCATATCGCTCTGCTTCTTTAAGTACCAACTTTTCCGTATCGCCCAGCTCGGCAAAAGGATGGATCACAATCTCGATCCCCTTGGTCTTTAGAGTTCTTTTCCATGTACCCACAACCTGACCCTCCACAACAATCGTTGGAAGAAAAACACCATTATTCCCCGGAACTATCAAAGGAGCAACGTCGGGCTCTAGAACGGCACTTCGGTCTTTATAACCAAGAATGTACTCATCAAAACCCGGAAGCAGATGAACGCCCGAGTCCTCAGCAGTTGGCTCTAGCCGATGAGCAGACATCCAATACTCACTGCCATCAATAACCTCTGATTGCAGTTGACTTTTGGCCGCTTCCAGTCCTCGTCTGGCATCTGTAAGGGTTATGCCTGCCCACCAAGCAAAATCTTGAACAGTTGCTAAACCATGTCCAGTGAAATATCTCCGAGCGAGTTCATACAATGACTCTTCGTAAGTAAGATCGCGAAAATGAGGCACCCATTCCTCTAGCAAAACAATCGTTTGCTGCTTACCATTCATCGGCCCGAAACAAATCAGCCCTTGGTACGCAACATTCCACAACATATGGTAACCACGCTGGTTCCCTGTGTGAATACCTTCTTCTTCTATTAGCTGAAGTAAAAGAGCACGATCTAGCTGCTTTCCACCTTGTAAAGCATTAACTATAATATGTCTACAACGTTCTAGTGTCTGATCATCTAGCCCAAGCTCTGCATTTCGTCGCTTTGTTTGTCCCGTTAAACGCGGCACAGATAGCTGATGCATCCACTTTACATCTTCCGGTGGGACAAAATGAAGCGTACCACGCAGCGTCCAATTCAGAATCATCTTGCGATCAACGATAGCACACTCTATATCAGCTAAATTCGAAGATGGAGTACGTAATCCGATCGCCCACATCGCCTGCATGTAATCCTGCGCCTGTATTGCCCCTAATTCTTTAACGACCTGTTCGGGCTTGATTAGCTTGGAATCAACGATCTTCTGATTATATAAACGCTGAGCAGCTATCATTTTATTCGTCACACTTTACCTCCTTAAGTGAACCTTATCAAACCATCGTCTAACCTTATAGGAATGATTTTAATATAATTTTTTCCAATCTCATAGTTTTTCTTATTTCTTAGCTATATTATTGGATAGGATGAAGTTTCGATTCAATCTCTTCCCGGCGTTCTTCCAGAAAAGAAGGTAAGGTCAAATTCTCGCCCAGCGCATCAAAAGATTCATCAATCTCAAACCCTGGACCATCTGTAGCAAGCTCAAAAAGAATATGGTTCGGATCACGGAAATACAAAGAATGGAAGTAATAACGATCAATGACCCCTGTGTTCTTGAACCCTGCAGCTGTGATTTTAGCAGCCCATGCGGTTAACTCTTCCAGATCCTTCACTCTTATAGCCACATGATGAATACTGCCTTTTCCCGGTCTTTCCCGGTCTTGATCATTAACTTCTTTGAGCTGAAGTTCAGTGTACAAGCCGCCTTTAGCTGTTTCATAAATATCCACCATTACCTTCGGGTCACCCATGGATGGCACTCTACGAACTTGTGTATAGCCTAAAATATCCTCCAAAACAGCCTTTGTACGGCTAGCCTCACGGACAGTCAATTCAACGGGACCCAAACCAACAATGGCATATTGTGGTGGAATATCATCAGTAATCCAAGGTTCTACCAGTTGAGTCACATTATCTTTTTCTGCGGACACCAGATGAACCGTTAATTCATCACTATCCTGAAAAGTAAGCGAATTGCGCTCCTCTATACTTACGATAGCTTCATGAGCGATTTCAAATGTATCTAATCTGTTAGCCCAATATACTAAGGCCTCATCGCTAGGAACGAGAAGAGAGATTGCAGAAATGCTGTTCGTTCCTTTCCGGGTCTGGCCTGCATTTGGCATTTCAAAAAAGGATACCTCGGTGCCTGGAGCGCCATTAGGGTTGCCATAGAATAAATGGTACATGGTTGGATCGTCCTGATTTACGGTTTTTTTGACAAGTCTTAGTCCCAGAACTTTTGTATAAAACCATAGGTTTTGTTTAGCGTCTTTAGTAATCATTGATACATGATGTTGTCCGGTTATTTGTGGTTGGCTCATTTTAAATTTCCTCCTAATATGATTATGGTTTACTAGTAAACTGATGTTGAAAAAAGGAAGCTTTATTCACAATAAAGCTTTTACAATACTACTGAACTCCTCGGGGAATTCGATTCTCATTCTGGCTATGGCGGTGAATCTTCTTAAGCATGCTGTAAAATACTTTCTTCTCGTCGTCCGTCAGTGGATCGAATAACGAAGCTTGGAAATCCGATTGCAAAGGAAGAACCTTCTCGATAAGCGCTTGGCCCTTTTCAGTTAAAGAAATATACTTCACCTTCCAATCCTGCTTGCGTTCAATCCATCCTTCCTTTTCTAATCTGCCAAGCATATGTGATACTCCGCCTTTAGTAATGGTTAAATGCTCGGCAATTTCCATCTGTGTCACAGGCTGATGTAATAGTATCTGTACTAACGCATCAAACTGGCTAACCGTTAAATCAAACTTCTTCAAGAACTCATTGGAAAGATCGTTACTATTGTCATAAACTCTTACCAGCCGCAACCAGATCAATAAGCTTAATTTGTTGTCTTCAGTGAATCCATTGTTTCGCATTATGCCACATCCATTGTTTTGGAATTGGATCTATTTGATTATCAGTTTACTAGTAATCTGATGTGGAGTCAAGTTTCGTATTAACTTAAGAAATAGAGAAGCACAGACAAACCATTACTAAACATGTGTGCACCTATTGGCACTAATATATTTTTTCTTTTCTCATATAGGTAGGCAAAGATTAATCCAGCAGTCATATAGGAGAAGATATTCCAGATTTCGTTATAGTTCCCCTGAAAAACCACAGCTCTATAGACATGCTGGAAGCCAAATAAAAAGGAAGATATCAGATAAGCCAGAAGACGACTCTTCCTGCGGATCGTGCTATAGATGGTAACCCGATATACTAATTCTTCAATCAAGGGGCCAATCCAGACGACATTCACTGTAAAAATAAATGGATACGAGGACAACATAGTCCGTAAATTCACCTCATTCACAGACTTTGCAATAGGATGAAAGATGGAAATTAGTGTAGGAATCAACATACTTCCGATGATAATAATCAAACAAAGTCCCCAAACCATCCATAACATATTACGGACCCAGTATTGTCTGAAATCATGGATAGCTTGTTTATAGAACCCCCTAAAACCTATAATCACTCCTATGTAGATCAGACCATTCAACAGTAAGGCCATTCGATTTTGTTGTTCTGGCCGCCAAATAAAAACATGGTTAAGAATCTCCATAACCGGCCTGATCAAGAGAATAGAGAACAATCCTAAAAAGTACATTACTGCTAATATAACGCCCAAGATCAATTGCCTTTTACTTAATTTTTCATCAATCATTATAATCTATTCCCCCAAGTAAAATTGTTAATAGACTGAATATCAACCATTTTAGCATTAGGAAATTTCATACGACTTAATGTAATCTTACATAGACCTTAAATTTGCCGGTTCAGCTCAATTATAATTTCAAACTGGTTATCTTGCGTATTCAGCTGAACAGTCCCTCCATGAGCAGCTATTATTTTTTGAACAATGAGTAGCCCTAATCCAGAACCTGCCGGGTTCAAGGCTGATGGTTCGCCGTAATTAATAAAAGTAAGCTTGGCTCCATCATTCACCTTTTCCAGCACAACTTGAAACGTAGAACCTTGCTCCTGATAAGCGATGGCATTATAAAGCAGGTTTGAGAATACTCGATTCATTCTTTTTTTATCAAACTGTAGAATTATTTCTTCTGGCTCGATTACAAAATCAGGGATCAGACCCGCAGCCTCAAGCTCGGGCAACATATGTATCATTTCTTCTCTCAAGTATTCTGAGAAATCATCTGGTGTAACATCCAAGCGGAATTCGGGACTTTCCATTCTCGATAATTCAAACAAATCCTGAATTAATACATTGGCACGGATACTATTTTCGTATATTATTTTGGCAAATTCCAAATGTTCTATCCGACCGCTCACCTGTTCTTTTAGTTCAAGCTCTGCGTAACCCATAATACTTGTTAATGGATTTTTTAAATCATGGGATATATCTAATATTAGATTTTTTCGATTGTTTTCACTCTGTTCTTTTAACGAGGTCTGGATCTGAATCACTTCTGCCATATGATTAAAAGCCTGCTCCAGTTGACTAAACTCCCGATTCCCGCCTACCTGCACTCTTGCTGAATAATCCCCATTCTTAACTTTTTCAACAGCAGCGGACAACTGGTCTAAGGGTTTAATGAAACTAACCGCCGTAATTCTCGCATAAATCATCGTGCTTAGAATCAGAATCAACAAATAACCTAACCCAATAAACCCAAGCATTCGAAGGGTATGATCCTGCATAGGTGAATCTGAATTCCAATGGAAACTGCCTGTCATTTTCACTTGTATAGGTAAAGAGACGATCAGCCAAAATTGTTCCTGCTCATTATATTCAACAGTGATCATATTTTTGTTAGCGCCAGTATTCATTAGAAAATCCGTAAATTCTTTGACACTAATCTGCTCGGACGTAAATGGATTGTTGCCAATGGAGTCTATGACTTCGTAATTGGAATTCACAACCTGTAAACTGCCCCCGACATCATTAATAACACTAGTGTCAATTCTTTGATAGTCATTTTGCATAAGCTTAGCAGCCGTTAACTGATTATAAATAATATCTTTAGATCCCAGCCTGTTCATGCAAAATAAAGCAACAATCACCAATATCGTTATAACCGTTGTTATAAGAAAGATCGCGATATAGTTTTTTAACAATTGATAGGATATATTTTGTTTTCTCATCTTATTTACCTGGGTTGTAGAATTTGTAACCTAGTCCACGCACTGTAACGATATATTCGGGATGGTGTGGGTCCCGTTCGATCTTATTCCTTAGACGGCTGATGGTAACCATAATCGTATTATTATCACTATAGAAATCTTCTTCCCACGCTGCTGCATATAACTTTTTGGGCGTAAAAATTTGATTAGGACTCTGCATCAGACATTGTAACACCTTATATTCCTTGGCATTTAAAAGAACCGGACTTTCATTTATGTACAACATACATTCCTTTAAATTCAGCTTCAATTCTCTATGTTGGATTGTTTCTTCAGTTATCGATTGGCTAAGATCGTATACATTTCTTCGTCTCAGCTGCGCCTCAACCCTAGCCACAAGCTCTGAAGCACTAAATGGCTTCACCATATAATCGTCCGCTCCAAGACCTAAGCCCACTATCTTATCAATTTCTTCACCGCGGGCAGTTAACAAGATAACCGGAATATGGCTTTTCTCTCTTATCTGTCGCAACAGATTAAGCCCATCAAGCTTGGGCATTACAATATCCAGAATGGCAAGATTTATTTCATGTTGATTAACAACCTCTAAAGCCTCAATGCCATCCTTGGCTTCGAATACTCGATAGGATCGATCTTCTAAATGTATTTTCACTAGTTTTCTTATATCAGTTTCATCTTCAGCAATCAGTATATTCATCGCTCAATTCCCCTAACTAATCTCAAATAGCTGAGTCTTTTCACTCAGTATACCTTGCCAAATACCACTTCGGTATATAAAACCTAAAGAATACATCTGGAACATCATGATTAAAATACCCATGGATTCGGCCCGATGCGAACTCTGGACTCGTTAGTGCACACCAAGAAATGCGATTAAATTCCTCCCAAGGATCACCATAATCAAATCTATTAAGATCAATAATTCCAAGTTCCCTCGACTTCGTAATGATCATATTCCCTACATGATAGTCGCCGTGTTGAAAAGTCTGCGGCCGCCCCTCCAATAAGTAACGATTCGCCTCCACAAACTCAATGACCTGCTCTGCTCCCTTTAGAACAATGCCGAATGTTTGATATTTCGTGATGTACTTATCGATCTTCCACCCCAAACTGAAGAGGTCATTTCACAACCTCCTTTTAATCAAACCGCTTCACAAAATAGAAAAATTTTCTTATTTATTTCTTAGAAGATTATTTTATTCAATTGATGTTGGAACAACAATAGTGTATGATGCATAGTATAGATCGAATACTGTATGACACATAGTAAGTATAAGCGGCTTCGACGTCCTCTCAAGGACAACAAGCGTTTAAACCAAAAATATAAGAACAATTTATAAGAGATTATAAATCCTTATATTTTAAATAATGAGGTGGGTGAATGAGTACTTTATTAAATTCTTTAATCACAGAGCTTAGAAGAGGTACGTTAACGCTAGCCGTTTTAAGTCAATTACGAACACCCCAGTATGGATATTCGCTCGTTCAATTGTTGGAGGAATCCAGCATCATCATCGATCAAAGCACCTTATATCCGTTACTTCGCCGATTAGAGAAACAGGAATTAGTGACGAGCAGCTGGGACACATCCGAGAGCAGACCCCGTAAGTATTATGTTCTAAGTGACTATGGCGTAGAGATTTTTTTACAGCTAAAGGAAGAATGGCTTAAGAATTCGAAAGAACTCTACGGCCTATTACAAGGGGAGGATGACCATGAAGCTAATTGAGATTTACATTCATGAAGTTACTCGGAGGTTACCGGAACAAAATCGGGAAGACATCGCATTAGAATTACGATCAACCATCGAGGATATGTTACCGGATGATTATGACGAAAAAGAGGTAAAGGCCGTCCTTGAAAAATTGGGCAATCCAGCTATTTTAGCTAGTGAGTACCGCGATCAGCCCATGTATCTCATCGGCCCACGCTATTTCGATTTATATGTTACGTTATTAAAAATGATTATACCAATCGCTGTAGTTGTTTCTTTAATCGCTCTGGTTGCTGATTACTTGATTGGCTACAGCGGCGATAAAACAGTTGCGGATATTGTTACTGCAGTTATAAGTACAGGAATTGGAACCTTCCTTGAAGTAGGAATCCAAGTCTTTTTTTGGATAACTGTTGTGTTCGCTATTATCGAACGGGCGGATAAAGGAAAGGAAGGGCATCCGCTTACTACAAAATTAAGGAAATGGACTCCTGATGATTTGAAGGATATCGCGCTTGTCCATAAGAAAAAAGCAATTACAAGCTTCGAAGTGTTCGGAAGTTTACTGTGGACTGCCATTTGGGCTACTGTTTATTTTAATGCTGAACACCTGATCAGAGTCTATAGAGGCGGTGAAGGCGCACTTAACTTCGTAGCCCCAGCTTTTAATCAGCATGTGTTACTTGATTATTGGCCTATTATTCTTATTGTGATCGGATTAGAAGTCGCATTAACTATATATAAATTAATCAAGAGACAATGGACTAGAGAATTAGCATTATGTAATACGGTCCTCGAGCTCATTGTACTTATTGTATTCGCTGTTATCCTTATAAATCCGAATGTATTTAACCAAGAATTCATTAACTACATGTCTAATTTATTAACTACTACAGCTAACCAATTTGAAACGGGGCTAGTAGGTGGAGGTATAGCAGTCTTGATTTTAGTTGCGGTCCTCAATATATATGAAGGCTTCCGCAAGGCTCGCCTCTAGTATTCGCAGAGCGGTGATTCTCCTGTTATTTGGAGAATTGCCGCTTTGTTTTCTGACTCGTTGAATGCCTGCTTCAAATGCTTCAACAAATTCAACAGCTTCAACAGTTTTGTCACCCTCTAAGAGTTACGGACCCAGATGACGTAATTTGCACATTTTCTGCCTTTAGAACAGGGCTTCGGACTCCAATGACGTTATTCCCTAGAATCAGCTCCATATCGGGGGTGTTTCAAGGCAATAGCGGCTATGCGGTCCGTTGGCATCCCAAACGTGCGATATTTCTGGGTTTAGTGTCATCTGTGTCCGATAGGTGTTTCGTATGTGCAAATGTTAGCGAAGAATACGAAAAAAAGGAGTTGTCCCATAAGCCATGAATGGCTGCTAGGACAACTCCTTCTGATTTAATTAAATAGTTCAAGCTCGATAACCGTATCCATCTCATCAGGTAACATCGCGCCTTTTAATGTAATAAACGCTCCACCGTCAACATCCGAATATTCCTCAGCCATCCACGGCGCCTCCACCTTTAGCTCGGTACCATCACGTAGTAATCTGGCCTTTTTAATCTTCCCTTTCAAGCCTTGGAAATAGATCGGGCCAATTCCACGGTCGTAAACGTGCGCATATAACTTATTGCCCTTTTGCGTATAACGTCCCCACTCTGGCTTAGGTAACAAAGACTTCCCGCATCCATAAATACTGTCTCCATTAAGGCGCATCCACTCCCCAACTTCGTCAAGGATAACCAGTGATTCCCGTGTCATTTCACCTTTAGCATCTGGTCCAACATTGAGGAGCAGGTTACCATTCTTACTGATACATTCGACCATCGTACGGATGACTTGCTTGGTTGATTTATAATTCTTATCCTCGGAATGATAACCCCAGTTGTCATTAAGGGTAATGCAGGCTTCCCAAGGGATGGATTGGCCGTTTACGTCAACAATGCCGCCAGGTGGAATGATCTGCTCGGGGGAGAAGAAATCTCCAGCATATTCCTCAGGTTCTGCCGCACGAATATTGCCACCTAATCGATTGTCGATAATAATATCAGGTTGTATGGAACGAATCATCCGGATAAGCTCCGTCGCCTTCCACTTCTCCCCTGTCATATTATCGTAGGAGAAGTCAAACCACATAATGTCGATTTTACCGTAATTGGTGAGCAGTTCCTTTACTTGCCCATGCATATACTCCAAGTATCTATCGAAATCAATCGGCTTATCTTTAGCCGCTTCGTTATCCCGATCAGGATGTGCCTTATCTCCATATCCGGGATAATCCTCATGGTGCCAGTCTATGATAGAGTAATATAGACCTACTGCAATCCCTTCAGCCCGGAAAGCGTCTACATATTCCCGCACTAGATCACGCCCAGCGGGCGTATTAGTGGCTTTGAAATCAGTCAGCTTACTATCGAACAGACAGAACCCGTCATGATGTTTGGTCGTAAGAACAGCGTATTTCTGACCCGCAGCTTTTGCTGCACTTGCCCATTTCTTCGGATCATATCGAGAGGCGTCAAATTCATCGAAATACGTCATGTAATGCTCTCTACTCATCCGCTCGTTACCGCGTATCCATTCCCCTCTAGCAGGAATTGAATATAATCCCCAATGGATAAACATCCCGAACCTATCCTGTAAGAACCATTTCGTTCTTTCTTCTCTTGCACCCATCTCTCCAACTCCTCGTTAATGAAAGCTATAATCAATCTTTCACTCCACCTAAGCGGTATGAAATAATGCTGCGGCTCCAATTAAACCTACATCGTCTTTGAGAGCGGCAGGTTCAATTGTAAAAGTACCCTTATATGGATCCATGACAAATTGCTCCGTCTTCTCCACCAGTGCAGGGAATAACAAATCTCCAGCCTTACTCACGCCTCCACCGATCACGATCCGATCAGGATTGAACGTATGAACTGCATTGGCTAGACCTAGTGCCATATAATGAATACTGCGGTCAATAACCTCGACGGCCACGGCATCGTTAAGTGCCATGGCTTCAAATACGTGCCGCGAAGTAATTTTTTCTCCATTTATATTAGCCAGTTCCGTAATCATCGACGGTCTGCTCTCCATACTTCGCAGCGCCATATCCCGAATCGCTGTGCCCGAAGCGAAAACTTCCCAGCAGCCGAATCTTCCACAGCTACATTCCGTTCCGTTCGGGTCAATAATATTATGACCTAGTTCACCAGCAAATGAATTTTTGCCAAGAAGCAGCTTGCCGTCAATGACGATACCTGCTCCAATCCCTGTGCTAAAGGTAACATAAACCATGTTGTCTGCACCTTTGCCAGCTCCTCGGACATACTCACCCCAAGCCGCAGCGTTCGCATCATTCACTACCTTTACTTCAACGCCTAGCTCCGACTCCATCCAGTGCTTCAGCGGAACATTATCCCATTCCGGAAGATTGGTGCCGTGAATAACGATCCCGTCCTGGCTATTTACAGCTCCGGGAGAAGCCAGCCCCACTCCAGTGAGTGGTCGTCCTTCGGATACGGAGCGGATCATATCGATCATTCGCTGCACCACTTCTTTAGCGGTACGTGCCCCAGCCGTTTCCATCAGTTCCCGTTTCAACACGGTCCCCTTTGAATCGAACAATGCTGCGGCAATTTTTGTGCCTCCTAAATCGATTCCAACTACGTAGCTCTCAACCTTCTGCATAACCCATTCACCTTTTCACTATCTATTATTAGCCGTTAGAATGAATACTCTCTGCTAACGCCCGTAAGGCTGCTGGATCGATTGGCGACAAAGCGTCTTTATCATAACGAACAGCCGACCCAAAATGCACTTCTGTTACTCCAGTCTGATGTATAAATGAAGTAATACCTTCCGGCTTCAAACCGCTTCCAGCCAGTATACTTACCGTTTTACCTCTTGATTCCTCGACTAGCTTCCGCATAGCAGGAATAGCTTCTGGTGCCGGACCTGGCCCAGCAGAAGTGAGTACACGCGTAATTTGCGGATACTTACAAAGCGTTCGATAACCTTCTATTTGATCCTTCAACTCATCAAAAGCACGGTGGAAGGTTACTTGCAATCCATCGGTCAACGGCAATAATGTTTCAAGCGCTCGCTCGTCGATAGTCCCTTCCGGTGTTAACGCACCAATCACAATCCCCGCCGCTCCGCTGGCTGCAATTTGCTTTATCTCTGCTGCCATGGTCAAAATGTCATACTTTGAATAGCAAAAAGAACGGCTGTGCGGGCGAACCATAACAAACGCAGGAATGCTAACCGATTTAGCAACTTGTTGCACCAATCCTATCCCTGGTGTTAGACCGCCTTCCGTAATCGCAGTAATGAGCTCCAGGCGGTCAGCCCCGTTCGCTTCGGCTGTAAGAGCATCGTCCATACAGGTAGCGATGACTTCCAATCTCATAACTTTCCCCCACTCTTCCGGTTGTTATTGTTGTGCCTGTTTCATGACATAATCAGCGAGCAGTCGAGCACCATAGCCCGTTGCTCCAGCTTCTGAATACCCCACATCCTGCTTGTACTGAACCGTCCCAGCCATATCAATATGAACCCAGCTCAGCGATTCCGCTACAAAACGCCGTATAAAAAGCGCTGCTGTAATCGCACCTGCAAAAGGTGAAGTACTAACATTACGTAGATCAGCGTAATTGCTTCGAAGATCGACTTCATATTCATCCATAAGCGGCATGGGCCACAGTCGCTCACCATTGCGCTCACCGATTTCGACGAGGTTCTGCGTCATCTCTCCATCACCCCATATGCCGGCGATACCTAATCCTAGCGCTGCGCCAACATTTCCAGTAAGTGTTGCAATATCGATGACCTTAGTTGCCCCGATATTTGCTGCATGAATAAGCGCATCCGCGATAATAAGCCGCCCCTCGCCATCCGTATTTGCAACCTGAACCGTCAGCCCATTAGGATAGCGTATAACAGACGATGGCAGCATCGCTTCAGCATCTGGTACGTTATCAACAACTGGGATCAATACGGTCACATTTACATGAGCTTGATTCCGTACTAAAATATCCAGCGCCCCAATAACAGCTGCTGCACCACCCATATCCATACGTGCATCGCTGATATCACTTGCGGTCTTAACATTCATCCCACCTAAATCGAAGGTAACACCTTTACCCACCAATGCCAGCATTGGCAATTCAGGGTTACTCTCATAGCGAATTTCAACGAGGGCTGGGGAGTGTTTACTGCCTGCTCCAACCGCCAGCAACCCATTCATCTGTAGGTCAACCAGCTCCTGCCCCCGGTAAACATGAACTTTCACTGCTGCGTTATCACGCTCGAAATATTCGACCATCCATTCTGCGAACCGATCCGGATTTAGAGTCCCGGGCACCTCATTCACCAGATCGCGAGCAACCACTGCTCCTTCAGCGCGTATGCGGCCAGTACTTAGTACAACTTCCAGTTCAAGCTTAGTCAGCTCAGGCCAATCGGCTGTCTGGAGCAGCAAATCAACTGAATTGTCTATTTTAGTAACGCCACGATAGGTTTGGAAACGATATAATCCGAGAAGCCAGCCTTCAATCCATGCTTGCAGCTCATCCGCAGCGGAAATATCACTTTCTGCTGTCCTACGAACAAATGAAGCGAAATTCAGCCCTTCTCTTAGAGCTAAGCGGGCGGCAGATCCCGCTGCTCGACGAATTTTCTCAAGCGTAAGAGCCTTGCGTTTTCCCATTCCAACAGCTAACACATCGGACTCTTCCTCAGAACGAGCATATAACCATGTCACACTGCCACTCTGTTTGTGAGCTTCTCCCAGTCGAAGAGGAAAAGGCTCCTCTTCATAGGCTAAGTAGATAAGCATATCCGCCACATTAGCAGAATCGAACAAGATATTCATAGCTGTCCCTTCTTTTCCGTAAAGTGTACTCACATTTAAAATTATCGTTCTAGTTTCAACATTTCTTCATCAAACAGATGACAAGCGAGCTCATGACCTGGTTCAACTTCCCGGAATACAGGCACATGTTGCTTACAGATCTCCATACAGGAAGGGCATCTTGTATGAAAGCGACAGCCCGTCGGCGGATCAACGGGACTTGGAAGGTCACCTTTTAGAATAATGCGTTCCTTCTTCAAGCTTGGATCGGGCACGGGAACTGAAGATAGCAGCGCTTGGGTGTAAGGATGCAAGGGACGGTCATACAATGTATCCTTATCAGCCGTCTCCACAAGGGAACCCAGATACATGACCCCAATTCGATCACTAATATGCTCGACCACACTAAGATCATGAGAGATGAATAAATAGGTCAGGCCATATTCCTCCTGCAAGTCCTGTAACAGATTCAACACTTGGGACTGAATCGATACATCCAGTGCTGACACGGGTTCATCCGCCACGATTAGACTAGGGCGCACTGACAAAGCCCGGGCAATCCCAATCCGTTGCCGCTGTCCACCGCTGAACTCAAACGCAAATCGCTCAGCGTGCAAACTGTTCAATCCAACGGTCTCCAGCAGTTCGCAAGCTAGCTTATCCCGCTCTTTGGAGGACAGCTTTGTATGAATAAGCAGGGGTTCGGCGACAAGATCCTTCACCTTCATGCGTGGATTAAGTGAAGCGTAAGGGTCTTGAAACACCATCTGCATATCTTTGCGCAGAGGCCGCATTTGGTTATCTGAGATATGACTAATATTTTGCCCCTTAAACCACACTTCTCCATGATTGGGTTCCAGTAAGCGAGTCACTAGTCTGCCCGTAGTCGATTTCCCACAGCCACTTTCACCTACAAGGCTGAACGTTTCTCCTTTACGAATGGCGAATGAAATCCCATCAACGGCGTGCAAATATTTAGTCGTTCCGAAGAAGCCCTTCTTCACAGAAAACAACTTCTTCAAACCCTTAACTTCAATTAGTGGAGTCTCTTTCATAAACATCCCGCTCCTTCCGTGTCCTCCTGCTGTGTAAGCCAACAACGGCTTTTGCGCTCTAGTCCCTCAATCGGAAGTAGCTCAGGTTCGTGCGACAGACAACGCTCCATGGCAAAGTCGCAGCGAGGCGCAAACTTACAGCCGGCAGGCATTTGTGAAAGGTCTGGCACATTCCCTTTTATAGACTCCAAGCGATGTACATTCTGGCGCAGCTTAGGTACCGATTGAATCAATCCCTTGGTATACGGATGCTGCGGTCTGGCAAACAGCTCCTGAACAGAGGCTTCCTCCACCACACGACCTGCATACATAACAACAACCCGGTCACATAATTCGGCAACTACTCCAAGATCATGGGTAATGAGCAGCATTCCCATATCCTGTTCATCTTTCAACTGCTTCATCAGATCAAGAATTTGCGCTTGAATCGTTACATCGAGTGCGGTCGTGGGTTCATCGGCAATCAACAGCTTAGGATGACAAGACATGGCCATTGCAATCATGACCCGCTGTCTCATTCCGCCGGATAGTTGATGCGGATATTCATCGATTAATTCCTCTGCGCGAGGGATACCTACAAGCCGCAACATATGAATCGCATGCTCACGAGCCTTCTTGCGTCCATAACCCAAATGCAGTCTAATCGGCTCTGTTAATTGCAGCCCAATCCGCAGCACTGGATTAAGAGAGGTCATCGGCTCCTGAAAAATCATTGCCAGATCATTTCCCCGGATTTGGCGCATCTCCTTCTCAGAAATCTTCGTCAAATCCTTTCCTTCAAAACGCACAGAACCTTCAGAAATTCTACCCGGCGTATCTTTAAGCAACCGCATGATCGATAATGAGGTTACACTTTTGCCACAACCAGATTCACCAACCAGGCCTAGCACTTCACCTTTTTTAATAGCAAAGTCTACCCCCGCAACCGCAGTAATACTTCCATCGCCGCGTTTGAACTCCGTTTTCAGCCCTTGTACATCCAGCAAATGTTGAGTCATGTCTTGTCCCTCCTTAGTTTTTCATTTTGGGATCAAGAGCATCACGCAGTCCGTCCCCGACCAGGTTAAATGCAAGTACAGTTAAAAAGATGGCTATCCCCGGAAAATAAACGATATGTGGAGCAATACTTAAATAATCACGTCCCATACTTAACATTGCGCCCCAATCAGGCTCCGTTGTTTTTGCACCCATCCCGAGAAAGCTTAGTGATGCAGCGGCCAAGATCGCTCCGCCAATCTTCATGGATAGATTAACGATAATGCTGGGCACGGTCTCAGGAAAAATATGACGCCAAATAATCCGGCGATGCTTCGCTCCCATGGAACGAGCAGCTTCCACAAACAATGTTTCTTTCGCAGACAGCGTTACGCTCCGAATAATTCGGGCGAACGATGGAGTACCAAAGACTGCAACTGCGATAACAACATTGGATAGACCCGGACCGAGGATGGCGACGATCCCAATGGCAAGCAGCAAGTCAGGAAATGAAAATAGTACATCACTGCCACGCATAATAATCCGATCTAGCCAACCGCCATAATATCCACTTAACAGACCTAGGATGGTTCCAAGTACGCCTGCGATTAAGACGGAACTGAGACTGACAGCTAAGGTTAAGCGAGTACCATCAATCAAACGGCTTAGAATATCACGGCCATATTCGTCTGTCCCGGCCCAATGTGCAGCAGAAGGACCCGCCATAAGGGCATCGTAGTTTGGTTCATCAGGATTATACGGGGTCAGAAATGGCCCGAAAATTGCAATTAGGAATAGCAATATAATAAAAAATGCGGCCACAAGGGGCATCTTTTGTTTACTGAACTTACGTAAAAAAACACCCATACGGCCTTTTGTTTTCTCCGGGGCCAGTACCTCTCCGGGTAATGGAGATTTTGCTCCCATCACCGCCGAATTGTCACTCATGATATCCCTCCTGATCCTAAATTCACCCTATAAATCTATTGAAATTCTGCTTCTTAGTCGCATTAGCTACTGAGAAAACCTTATTTTCGGATTAAGTACGCCATACAATAAATCTACTAATAGATTGATAAGAATAAATTGTGTAGCAAACAGAAGCAGTAAGGCTTGAATGACTGTATAATCCCGGAACAAAATGGAGTCTACTAGCAGCCTACCAAGACCCGGAATACTGAATACCGTCTCAACCATTACAGAGCCGCCGAGCAGGAACCCAAACTGAAGTCCAGCTACGGTAACCACCTGAATCAAAGAGTTGCGCAGCGCATGCCTGCCGATAACAACATACTCGCGTAAGCCTTTTGCACGTCCTGTACGGATATAATCCTCCCGAAGGGTCTCCAGCATAGATGACCTAGAATAACGGGCCAACATAGACATAATTCCCATCCCAAGTGTAATGGAAGGAAGAATATAGGACTTCCAGGAATCAACACCACCTGTTGGAAACCAACCAAGCTCTACCGAGAAAATTTGAATGAGTACCAAGCCTAACCAAAATCCAGGAATAGACATCCCTGAAATAGCTGTCAACGTCCCTAAATGATCTGGCCACCGATTGCGATAAACGGCTGAAACCACGCCAATTAGAAGACCAATAATTAGAGCCCAGGCCATACTGAGAAAAGTCAGCCACAACGTTGGCATTACTCTGCTTTCTAGCATGTCGGTAACCGGGATCCCTGAACGGATCGAATTGCCCAGATTCCCACTTAGCAGATCACCCATGTAGTTTATGTATTGCTTCCACAAAGGCAGATTGAGACCCAGCTGCTCCTGAATTCCACGAATCTCTTCAAGTGTGGCATCTTTACCGGCAATAAGTCGGGCTGGATCGCCTGGGATTAAGTGAATAAACAAAAAGACAAGCACCGATACAATGAACAACAGCGGAATAACCCCGAGGAGTCTTTGTAAAGCATATCTACCCAACTCATAAGCCCCCTTCAGTATCGACAAATGATTTAGTGAGGCCGCTTCCCACCATACTACAGAAGCGGCCTCGTTCATTTCTTGGGATATTAAACCTAACGTTTGTTTAGCATTATTTCACTTCTGCATTCAGGACATTAATGGAACCATCCGGGAAGACCTTAACTCCTTCCAGATACGATCTTTTGCCTGAGATGATTTGGTCGACGCCCATGAATGCCCATGGAGCATCTTCCCAAATTGTTTTTTGAATATTGCCATAGATGGATTTAGCCGCTTCTGGATCAACAGATTTATTCGCCTCAGCGATCCATTTGTCTACATTTTCATTTTTGTAATAGGCTGTATTTGAGCCAGCAGGCGGGAACATTTCACTACTGAACAACCCTCTGGTTGCACCATCTGCATCACCTGAAGACGGAGACCAGCTGACATACCACATTTGAATTTTTGCTTCTTCTGGTGTCTTAGCAGAGTTAATTTGGTCGGACAATGTGCCGCCTTCCATGGATTTCACGTCTACCTTAATCCCTACAAGTGCTAGCTGTTGCTGAATAAATTGCATACCCTTCATAGTTTCGGATTCATTTTCACCCCAAATTTCGGTTTCGAATCCATCAGGATATCCTGCTTCAGCAAGCAATTGTTTAGCTTTTTCAATGTCATAGTCATAACCTGTTTGCGGGGAATAGTATTGTGTTTTGGAAGACATCGTGGAATCAAGCTTAGCACCAAGACCCGATTTCACAACTTTGATATAAGCTTCTTTATTGATAGCATAGTTAATGGCTTGACGTACCTTCACATCATCAAAAGGTTTTTTCATCGTATTTAACGTTACATAACGGACAATTGTCGAATCGATGGTATCTACAGTAATTCCTTCAAGACCTTCAACCTCAGATACTTGCTCCGTTGGCATTGGATAAATAAAATCTGCCTCGCCGGTTTTTAGCATGGCTATCCGTGATCCATTCTCTGGCACAGGTCTAAAGGTCACACTATCCACTTTTGGCAAGCCCGCTTGCCAGTAATCAGGGTTCTTAACGACAACCAAGCGGTCGCCTTGCACCCATTCTTTGAACTTAAAGGGTCCCGTCCCTACAGGATTTTTCGAAATATCGGTGCCATTTTCTTCTAAAGCTTTCGGACTAATAATAGGTGCCATAGCTACTTTATTTAAAAATGCGTTGTACGGCTCACTGAGTGTAATAACCACGGTTTTAGCATCAGGAGTCTCCACTTTCGCTACCTTTGCGAAGCTTTTGCGCAGTCTCAGATTGTTCTTCTCATCTTGAATACGGGCGATGTTTACTTTAACCGCTTCAGCATTAAAGTCAGTACCGTCTTGGAATTTAACATTCTCTTGCAGCGTGAACGTGTAGACCAACCCGTCTTCACTTATGGAATGGCTTGCGGCAAGAACAGGAACCACGTTCATATTCTCGTCAAAACCCATCAGACCTTCGTACATCGTTCTGGCAGCGCTGATTGAATGCGTATCGCTTGCGTTATGAGGGTCCAGCGTAATAAAGTTAGAATTGATGGCAATTACAATGTCTTTATCATTCTTTGTAGTTGGGGTGCTAGTTTCAGTTCCACCAGCAGTATTGCCGTTTTGTCCCTCGTTGCTCGCTTTGTTGCCGCACCCTGCAGTCACTACTACTGTAATAAGCAGCAGCATGAACATTGACCATACTTTTCCTTTTGCTTTCATTTTTTACACTCCCCTATTCAAACGATGTATTAGAAAAGCTTCTAGTCCGATTAATCACCAAACTTGAAGATTATTCTTGACCTTATGCTCTAGATCTCCCATTGAAATACAGCACGGCGTTCGCCGACTACAGTACCGCCATCATTAACAATCGTGTTAGGCACGAGTGCATATAGGCGATCAATTGTGTCTTGATTGCTGTAACCAATACGTTCTAGAATCGATGCGATAATACATGGCCAGACTTGTTCTGATCCGTCGGATACTTTCAGTGATATACCCATTCGTTCCTTACGGAGTCCGATACCGTATACCCCTTTTGCTCCACCTTTAGCCGTCAGATTGTCATCCTTCAGGAGCTCTGAGCATACAAATTTCGTGTCAGCAATCATAACCGGGTTATCGTTCATAAGTTTTGCAATGACAGCGGCTGCGTTACGTATATCCGTATCCTCAATCAAATCGGGACACGCTAGCTTTAGATAGGAATAAGCGATTTTATGAAGCGGAAGTGCGAAGATAGGAAGTCCACAGCCATCAATACCTTGCGGGATGGACGCTTTGGGAACTTCAGCGATATAAGCCATCATCTCAAGAATCTCCTGTTGTACAGGATGGTTAGGATCGTAATAAGTGTCTATATCCCAACCCATATATTTGCTAAGGCCCATTAAACCTGCATGTTTGCCTGAGCAGTTATGAAAGATTTTACGAGTTGGCTCATTTGCCCGGTGACGTTCTGCTTTGGCTTCTTCATTCAGCGGGTATGTAGAGCAGCAATGAAGTGACTCTTCTTTTAATCCCATTTTCTGAAAAAGAGCTTCAAGCGCTTCAATATGGAAGGCTTCTCCCCGGTGTGAAGCGGTAAACAGCGAGGCTTCTTTACTTGTCAAACCATATACTTCATCGATCCGGCGTTTCATTACCGGCAAAGCTTGGAATGGCTTAGCAGCAGAGCGAAGATAAGTCATATGCTCCGGATCGCCTGCTTTGTACAAAATGTTGCCCTTCTCATCGACTACACTAACTGCACCATAATGCACATTCTCCAGCAGGCCAGCACGATATTCTTCTACCAATGTTGTAAATCCCATCTGTACAACCTCCCCAGCAGTAGTTAATTTAATCTAAGGCAAAAAATCGATTCTGTGATAAAAGTCCCGATCCGATAATTACACCCTTCTCATTCAGCAACGAACGATGAATCGTAAAGGAACCACGAAGCGGCTCCCATGTAAAGCGCGAGAGGTACAGCTGCTCAACTTCTTCGTATATATCCGGGAATTTGTCCACGAGTTCTCCACTTAAAATCACGCTGTCGGGGTTATACATGCATACGACATTATTAATGGTGATGGCCATATACATGAGTGCACGGTCGATCAAGTGAATCGCCCATTGTTCTCCTGCATGTTTTGCTGCGAATAACTCCTCAATCGTACGGATCGGGCGAATCCGATTAGCTTCAGATAATAAAGAACTGATATTTATATAGGTCTGTAAACAGCCCGCTTTGCCGCACTCACACATCATTCCGTTAGGATCCACTGTCGTATGCCCAATTTCACCCGCACTGTTCATCACCCCTCGATAAATCTCTCCCTCAAGAATCATCGCAGAACCCACGCCTTGACCGAAACCCAATAATGCTGTACGGCGGGAGCCGACTGCGGCTCCTTTAAGATGTTCAGCAAGAGCCCTTACTTTCAGCTCATTGTCCACAGCGATTTCAAAACCTGTCAGTTCCTTCAAGCGTTTGGCTAACGGCACATTTTTCCATCCTAGCTGAACAGAGAAGACAACAATTCCTTCTTCGTTATTCACAATGCCGGGAAGTCCAACGCCAATACCCACGATACGTGTTCTGTCAATCACATGCTGCTGGAACAATTGATCGATGGCATCCTTAATTCGTTCCAGCGTTCGATCTGGACTTTCGTCTGGTGTACGGGGAAATTGACTACTGCAGATAAGCTGTCCTTGTAAGTCCACAATTCCAATAGACATAAGACTGCGATCCAGTTCAACGCCAACCGATAATACAGAAGTGTCAATCATACCTATTAACGTTGATTTCCGACCTAATCCTGATGATACTTGCTCAGAGTCGAGTAAATATCCTTCCTCCGTCAACTCTCCGACGATTCGACTTACAGTCGTAGGACTCATACCAGTCTGTTTAGCAATAGAAGCGCGAGAAATCGGTTGTTGATTTTTTATAATTTCGAAAACCGTTAAACGATTTTGTCGCTTCATGAAATCCTGATCGTGCTTTTTCACGGGCATTCTCCTAATTATTTTCTCCAGTGCATTAATTGGATTAACAAACCACAAAAACAAGAAAATATTTGCAAATAAAGCGCTGATAATGTATTGTTTGATTTAAATTTTAATTTAGTTTCTCCAGTGATGGGATTAATAATAAAGGGTCATGGTTTATGTGTCAATATAAATGACATATTTTTTATTTAAAAATAAATGTAAGCGGTTAACGAAAGATAACCGACACAAAAACCGTTAAATATATAACACAGACATAACACACATACCCATGAATTAGCATTTAATTTGAATCTTGAACCTATTAATTGGGATAGAAAGACTGAAAGAAGTATTTTGTTTGGATTAATGTGAGGTGTGTGAATCGATTGTAAAATGGAAGGTAACACTCGCATCAAAAGGAAGCGCTCTAAAGGGAGGTAACCTTTGATGCGAAGTGAGTTAGTTACATCGAGGGTGCTAAAAAATCATTGAAACTCAACGGTCTTAACGGCTGCGTCCTCTTGGATCATCGATAACAATTGCACTGGATTAAATGATTCAGGCAATCTTACAACGATTTCTACGTTTAATTCGGATTCTACACTGTTATTTTCAGCATGAAAACTTAGAACAGCAATTTTGTGTTCTTTAAGTAACTCTTGAATTCGGCCCATAGCGCCTTCTGTGTTAGCTAGACTTATAACGAGCTGTTGGGTTTTTGGTGCGGCCAGCCAGCTGTTACGACTGTGTAAGATCTTTTGCCCAAGTAAAATGATTATCGTTGCTCCTACGCCAAGAATATAAAGACCAGACCCTATAGCCATGCCCACTCCGGCTGTTGCCCAAATCCCTGCAGCAGTAGTGAGCCCTTTGACTGTGTGTCTTTGCATAAAAATCATCCCTGCTCCCAAAAAACCTACTCCGCTTACTACCTGAGCAGCTATCCGAGCGGGATCAAGAGAAAGATTAGGCCAATCCGCTTGGTCCTGAAACCCATATTTGGAGATGACCATCATGAGTGCAGCACCTAAGGCTACAACAAAATGTGTTCTAACTCCAGCTTCTTTCATCCGGCTTTTGCGTTCATATCCAACTAATACGCCACAAATTCCCGCGCCAATTACACGAAGCAAATACTCAAACTCCATACCTTCACCTTCTTTCATCATGATATGTATGTTGGATTAGTACCATGTAGGATAAATTCGATAATCTATTTATTGTATCACAAACAAAAAACCATAATACGTCCTCTCGCATTATGGTTAACTTGCTTTTATTAATTTTACACTTCTTAGTTCGTATCGGAAGCTAACAAAGAGCAAATCTCCGCATCTACAAATCTACCTTTTTCAAAAAAAGATTCGCGTAACAACCCCTCATACTTAAAGCCCGCTTTCAAAAGCGACTTCTTGGAGGCAATATTAGCCGGATCATAAAACGCCTCAATTCGATGGAGCTTCATATGCTCAAAGCCATACGCAATAATAGCTGTCAGAACTTCCGTCATCACACCCTGCCACCAATAAAGTGGAGATAATTCATACCCAATCTCTGCTTTGAAATTTCTGTGCGCCCAGTTATGATATCCGCATGAACCAATCATTATATTATCCTCACGCCTGGCTATTCCCCAGCGAATGCTTTGTTTGCCTTTGAAACGTTCATCCCATCTTTCGATAAGGTTGATCGCTTGCTGTATATCGGTGAAGCTATCCAGATCATAATACTGGGTCACTTCATCTTTTGAAAAATAATCATATATTTCTTTAGCATCATCCAGTGTAATTCTTCTCAAAATAAAGCGGTCAGTTTCGAGCACCGGAAATACTTCAATGTTATCATTCATATTTTCCTTAAGTCTCCTCTCATTTCTCTAGTAGTACAGTTCGTCGTGGAAAGTGAAACTTCCTTTAGGATATAATGTATTTATAAACTAGTGATTTTTTTCACCTTGTAATCATTTGTTCATATTGCGTTCTTAATTGCTTGATACACTTCAATCATAACGATAACTACAAAGGAGATATTCTTATGAAAAAATTGTATTACACGTCTTTTTTCTATGCAATTCTTGGTTTGATAGCCGGAGTGGCCTATCGCGAAATTACTAAAATGAATGATTTCACAGGAGATACTATATTAGTTGCGCTTCACACCCACATTCTAATCTTAGGATTCTTTTTCTTTATTATTGCTATGATCTTAGATAAGTTATTTAATATCCATGAGGCTAAATCTTTTGGTGCATGGTACATTGTCTATAACATTGGTCTTCTAATCACGATTGGTGCAATGGCTACACGTGGAATGCTGCAAATTAACGGCAGTGATATTAGCTTCCTGCCCCATATTGCGGGGCTTGGTCACGCCATTGTTGGGGCTGGAATCATCTGGCTGCTTGTGCTACTCGGTAAACGAATTAAATAATACAGAAAGAGCCGCCAGGATCACTGATAAGCTCCCATCATAGTAGACAGTAGAAAAAACAAAAACTTCTACTGCTACAATGATGGGAGTTTTTCTAATGTCTAATAGAAGTCCAACATCTTTAAAAGTAAAATTACATGTCGTAGGGCTGTGCCTTGAGCACAAGTCAAATCCAAACTATGAGGCAAAGCAGCTAGGTCTTAGTTCACACACAGTTAGAGAATGGATTAGGAAATATAAAGCAGATGGTTTGGACGGGTTGAGGGAATCGAGAACATGGAAATCATACCCAAAGGAATTGAAGCTTGCTGCTGTTAACGAAGTGTTGTCTGGTCGTTGCTCCGTTGAAGAGGTGACAAACAAGCATTATATTTCAAGCAGAAGTGTTTTGACAAAATGGATTACCAAGTATACTAATGAGATAGAATTGAAACCTACACATACAGGAAAAGGACTATCTCATATGAACCAAGGACGTAAAACAACTTTCGAAGAACGCATTGAAATTGCACAATATACCATCGCTAATGGATTGGATTATCAGAAAGCGATTGAAAAGTACGGAGTATCTTATCAGCAAGTTTACGCATGGGTCCGGAAATATCAAGTTGGCCGCGAGGAGGCTCTTCAGGACAATCGCGGTCGCAAAAAGCCTGTAGAAGAACTAGATGAGCATGACCGCCTTAAACTACGGATTAAAGAGCTAGAAGCGCGAAATGAATACCTAGAGATGGAGAATGACTTCGCAAAAAAGTTGGCGGAGATCAAGCGACGAAATACACGCTAACCCTCGTTCGACAAGTAAACTTGTATCAAGCGATTCAAGAACTGAACAAAGAAAAAGGTCACGCAATTACGAAGTTGTGTGCGTTAGCTGGGGTTGCTCGATCTGCCTATTACAAGTGGTTAAAATGGAAACCCTCTTGCATAGAACTTGAAACTCGTGCGTT
Source organism: Paenibacillus sp. FSL H3-0329 (assembly GCF_037963285.1). NCBI lineage: Bacteria > Bacillati > Bacillota > Bacilli > Caryophanales > Paenibacillaceae > Paenibacillus > Paenibacillus sp. FSL H3-0329. The sequence goes on from NZ_CP150150.1 coordinate 4,436,447, forward strand.
AGCGAAAGAAGTAAAGCTACGATATGACAAGCGAAAAGGGATTCTTGGCTATCGTCAAATGCGCACGCAATTAAACCGAAAGCTCAAAAAGAAGTACAACAAAAAGCGTTATTACCGAATCATGTGTGCTCTTGGGCTTAAAGCGGTCATTCGCAGAAAACGAGCAAGTTATGTGAAAGCTACGGAGATCCATGTAGCTGAAAATGTAATGAACCGTAACTTTGATGCCAATTCTCCTAATTCAAAATGGTGTACAGATGTGACTGAACTGAAGTACGGGAATGGGCGCAAAGCCTATTTGAGCGCTATTATTGATGTCTATGATAATTCCATTGTCTCATGGGTATTAAGCCATTCTAACAACAATAAACTCGTGATGGATACGTTGAAGAGGGCTTACGCAAAGAATCCTGGCGTATCCCCTCTTTTACAAAGCGACAGAGGCTTCCAGTACACGTCTCATGAGTACAACCGACTTCATATAAAATACGGATTTAAGAAAAGCATGTCTCGTGTGAGTCGGTGTTTGGACAACCAACCTATTGAGCGTTTTTGGGGTACATACAAGTCAGAAAGCTATTATCTTACAAAGTATGACACCTATGATGATGTCCTTACAGAGGTTAGCAAATATATTCACTACTACAATAATTACCGCTACACAGAGTGTTTGGATGGCTTGTCACCTAGCGAATACCGACGAGCTGCATAACGAAGATACCTCAGTTCTGGCAATACGAACTGAGGTATCTAAACTAACTATTTTTGTTTTTTACACTGTCCACTTGACAGGGAGCACTTCACACTCCAGCGGCTCTTTTAAATATCCCCTGCTTTCCGTTACGGAGCAATCCCCCATACGAGAGCATCACTTTGATAAAGTGTCACTTTATCCCAGTTAGTATAAGCAGTTTTAGTAGCATCAAAGGAGTAGTCATTGGCTTCGTTAAAATTAGTCCAATCGGATTTATATATTCTGAGCTGAATATCTCCGGACTGGCCTCCAGCTGGAATGGAACCAGCTGCAGAAGTAAACGAAAGTTCAACGTAAGTGTCTGCATTCGTGCCTGTGTAGTCTGCAAAGGCGACTTGAATATTATTGTTGCCAACTTGTGCCCAGTCAATTGCGCTGTTTAACGTCTGATTACTATCTTTAGTGAAATAATAACGGATTTTAAGATCGCTTAAGTTCACTGCGGCTGTGCCGTTATTTTTAATATTAAAATAAGGTTTGATCTGATTGTCTGTCGCATTAGTATCTCCCGCCCGATACTGCAACGTCAGACTAGTTGCTGCCGGAACTTGTGGAACAGCACTCGCTTGTGCCGAATTCACACTCTCTCCCGCACTATTGGTTGCGCTTACAACATAGTAATAGGTTGTTCCGTTCGTTAAGCCCGTGTTGATGTAGCTCGTTGCCGTTAGCCCTGTTGCTACAGTGGTGTACGGTCCTCCGCTTGTGGTTGCACTTTTCACAGTGTAACTCGTCGCACCACTGGATGCGCTCCAGCTCAGGCTCACTTTCGCATCTCCTGCTGTCGCTACCAAGTTAGTTGGTGCCACTGGAACAGTTGCCACCGCTGCTGGGATCGCACTTGCTTGTCCCGAATTCACACTCTCTCCTACACTATTGTTTGCGCTTACAACATAGTAATAGGTTGTTCCGTTCGTTAGGCCCGTGTTGGTGTAGCTCGTTGCCGTTAGCCCTGTCGCTACAGTAGTGTACGGTCCTCCGCTTGTGGTTGCACTTTTCACAGTGTAACTAGTCGCTCCACTGGATGCGCTCCAGCTCAGGCTTACTTTCGCCTCACCTGCTGTCGCTACCAAATTGGTTGGTGCCGCGGGAACAGTCGCCACTGCTGCTGGAGTCGCACTCGCTTGTGTAGAATCCACACTCTCTCCCACACTATTGGTTGCGCTTACAACATAGTAATAAGTTGTTCCGTTCGTTAAGGCGGTGTTGGAGTAGCTCGTAGCTGTTAATCCTGTCGCTACTGTGGTATACGGCCCTCCGCTTGTGGTCGCTCGTTTTACCGTGTAACTAGTCGCACCACTGGATGCGCTCCAGCTCAGGCTTACCTTTGCATCTTCCCCTGTCGCTACCAAGTTAGTGGGTGCCGCTGGAACTACAGTGCCCCCTCCGTTACTTAGAGGAATTACAGGGTAAGCATTCTGTACCAGCTGAACAAATTGATCATGGAACCAGTGACCTGATACAGGCGCATTAGGTAATGCACCGGTCAGTGTGCCGCTTGAGCTGGTATAAGTCGGATCACACATTCTGTCAAAGCCCTTGCCTTCATTATTTGGAATGGCACTGCTGGAACCATCAGATTCTCCCGGAGGTTTCACCCAGACAAATGCGTCCAAATGTGAGGCTGCATAACCTGCAGGGGCTGCTTGTGGAACTTCTCCAATTCCAGCGCCGCTGGCATTACACCAATTGCCGCGATGGAGACGTTTATCAATCCGACCGGAATCTGCATAAGCGTTAACGGTTGTTCCGCTTGCACTAGTCGGGCGATTAGGTCCACCCCACCCGTTACGGGAGGTATCAATAAGGAAGCCGATCGTGGAAGGCCAACCTTTTGCTACAAAACCTGAATACAAAGCTGCTGTGAAATCGGCTTCATCAAAATACGGATTCCATTCATAATAACTTGCGGAGCGAAGCTGCTGGCTGCCTATCGTAAGATTCGGATCTGGAAGATTAGGTTCTACTAGTGGAGTGGTATTGGCTGTATTCGTAATAAATCCATCGACACTAGCAAGTCCAGCTGTAGTGCCTGACACAACCGAAGTAAAGAGGTCGATAGCGGGGCCACGGTTAGTATCCCATCCGAGCCAGCCGGAGTGGCCAATATCCATGTAAGTATATACATTCGGAATGGCATGGAGAGCATTTAAAGTGTAACGCGTAGCATCACGGTAAATATTCGTGGAGTTAGCTTGAGCACACTGTGGTGTGCTGAGATTGGTGACTAGATTCGGAAGCGAGTCCGGCTCTACGATAGTCACTATACGAATGTCACTATATTTGGGCTTTGCAAAAATACTGGCGATTACGTCAACATAATCTGACTTATAGGTTGTAAGACCCGCAGCTGTCAGTGGCAGCTCGCCATTGGAGGCAAGAGCGTGGCAATCCCGCCCAGGCATGTCATAAATTACGAACGTGGCTGTAATCGGCGTATTGGGTTGCTTTTGCGCGAGTACGGCATCTAAAGTCTGTTCCAGACTTTTTCTACCTCCATTGTCCTCTCCGCCATAAATTGCAGCAATTCGATCCAGCCATACGGCTGTCGGATATTTTTTAATGGTCTCCATCTTGGAAACTAAAGTACTATCGGTAACCTGAGCAATAGAGGTATCAATCAGTGCGGCATAATCAGGATTTACATATGCTGTAGCTCCTACAAACGGATTGTCAACATGTGCCTCACTGGCATACGTGGTAGAAGGAGCATATCCGGTGATAACTAAAGCCATGATCGTAAGCAATAACAACATTTGCTTCCTTAGTGCTTTTGTCATTTATTATTCTCCTTTCGACAATTAAATAAATTCGTAAATAATTTATTAATAGCCACGCGATGCTACAATTGCAGTATTCACTCCTTTAAAGAATTGTCACCTCCTCTATGCCTTACCCGCACTCACCATCACCTCCTCTCAGTGGTAAAGATCAAACACGAGCCCAAATCCACCCCAACTATTTAACATAAATATAATTTTATTTAATTTATAGAAAATTATCCCTTTTCTTGAATACTACCATATCCTATTTTTAATTAGAAGATAGTAGATGAAATAAAAGTTTAATAATGAGACTAAAAGTATATTTGTTTATAAACTGGTAAATGATACAATGTGGATGTGATAAGGTATTTTGAATTTTAAGAACTTTTGATGTGCCGCTAACAAACCTTTAAGGAGTGAAAAAAATGTCTATCGATGTTTATCTTAATTTCAACGGGAATTGTCGTGACGCAGCAGAGTTTTACGCAGAGGTGTTTGGCACTGAACGTCCACAAATCATGACCTTTGGTGAAACACCACCCGATCCCAATTTCACTCTTCCTGAGGAAGCTAAAGATTTGGTTATGCACACCCGCTTGAATATCGAAGGCAGTAATGTAATGTTTTCTGATGTTTTTCCAGGCATGCCTTTTATCGAAGGAAACAATATTAGTCTTTCCGTAGTTAGTAAGGATTTAGATAACATAAAGAAATATTTCAATAAACTTCAAGAGGGCGGTAAAGTAGTTATGGAACTGCAAGAAACCTTCTGGAGCTCTTGTTATGGTAGTCTAAAAGATAAATTCGGCATCGATTGGCAATTCAATTATGATGATGGACGAATGAATATGTAAAAAAAACAACGAGTATGGAGTAACCTCCTGCTCGTTGTTTTTTGTCTTTTGCTTAGTCCATAATCAAATCGTACACACTAACCTTCCGAATTCGCCGGGCAACAAGCATAGACACCGCATAAGCGACTACTAGAATGGCTGCACACAATAGCAATACTTGTGGCAAACTAACCGCCAGTTGGACGTTATAAATCCCTAAACTCGAGAGCAATAGTACAAACGCAGAGTCCGAGAAAAAATAACCGCCTATACTCCCCAAAGCTACTCCCACCGAAATCACCGGAAACAGACTAAAGGTAATCTGCGTCATCAGATTAAAAGTGGTATAACCCATTCCTTTAAGAATGCCGAACTCACGCTTCCGCTTCAGAATCAAAGTCTTAATCACTAAATATAAAATCAGACTGACTACTATAATCGTCACCACAGTGATGACTGCTGTCATAGAAGATACTGCGGCAGTGAATGTACTGAGCGTACTATCAACCGTTTCTCGAATGTTAGTAATGTTCCATTTTCCGGGGAAACGTGCTTCCAGATCCTTCACAAAAGCTTGCGCATCTCCCCCCTCTTTCAGATACACATTGATGGACAGAGGGGTGTACTCCGGTTGAAGTCTTCTCATTCCATCACCGGTCATACTCGCCACCATTCCAAGTTGGCTAATCTGCTGGCTTAAGCCAGTGACCAAATAATTCTCCGTCACACCATTAAAAGTGATAGGTACCTCGTCCCCTATTTCTGTATTTTTCAACTTTGCAATAACACCGGAAATCACAATTTCATTATCATAAATAGGCTCTCGCCCTTTGTATATGGTTTGTGTCTCCAGCTTGCTATAATCGTCAGATACCCGGAGCATAAAGCTGGTATTTTTAATCGAAGCGACCATGCTATCCAATACATTCAACTTTTCAACCCCTGGCATGGCTTCTAATTCTGTAAACTTCCCCTGCTGTAGGTCACCGTTTTTCGGCAACAACAAAAAGTCGCTGCGTTCTATACCTACCAGTTTTATAACTGCTGAGGTGTCTCCCTTAAAGTTGAAATTCAATATAGAGCAAAAAATACTAGAAAAGGTTAATCCGGCAACGATCAATACGATCATCATATTCTGCTTCATTTGCCTTACTAAAGCTTTAAGGCTTAAGCTGAATTGCAGATTCATTCGGGATGTTTCGAGTGGAATTGGGTTCCTCTTAAAATTGTGAGTGAGGATTCCGCTCTGCAGAGCTGTAATTGGAGTAATGTTCCGAATTCGCCGGCTCGACAGATAGGTAACAAGTAGCACTAGTCCAGAGACAATAACCAAACTAAGTACTGCACTGACCCCTTCAAAGGATATTGGCCACAGAAGTCCGATTGAAGACGAAATCATATTCCCTACCAACGGCATAACCAGCCCAGATAACCCACCTCCCGGTATAGCTGCGATGATTGACACTGAGGTGAACTGTAGCAGAAGCGCGTTTTTAATCTGCCATGAAGTATAACCGTTGGCTTTTAAAATACCGATATTCGTCAAATTGTCTTCAATATGTCCCAATATTTGAAACCTGATGACAATAAGCGAGATTAGAACCATAATCAGGGCAAATACGATCAGAATGGCCGCTAAAAGATTAACAAAAACACGGTTCCCTTGGAGACCAACCTCTGCCCGCATGACTTGAAATTGATCCGTATTTCCTGAGGCAAAAATCCGCTCACTTAGCATTTGTTCCAGCTTTACATCCTTTGAAGGATCGGTTAAATCTGCTGATAGAAAGCTGTACTGAGCTTCTGTTTCAAGACGTTTCTCCAACTGCTTATAACCTTCATCATTCAAAAATACTTTTAAAGCTCCATTAGTTAACGTCCCTAGCAACGGCTCCTCAATAAAGCCACCTATGGTATAAGAGAATGGCTTATTATCGTATACAAAAGAAAAGGTATCGCCAAGGTTATACCCCGATCCAACATGGAACAAATAAGGCAAATAGATCATATCCGCATCCTTAGATCCTAGCGGAGTCGTTGTCTTGAATAGTCCCTTGGTCCGCGGTGTATCCATGTTAAGAATTATAAAAGCTACCGTAGTGTCCGTTTGTCCGTACTTCATTTTAGCGTCTGCTAACAGAATTGCTGCTTCATTCTCCCAGGTTTCTGTATATGAATAACTATCCACAAGCTCCTCATACTCTTCTAGATGATCATCTTTTGGGAAAAATGCACTTATTTCTGGAGTCCTTAATTCAGTCATTTTTTCTTGCTGAAAAGAATTTAGCTTTAAACTGACCGTAAGGCCAATGTTCAGCAGCAGCACAGCTATCATGATCAAAATGAAGAGTGTAAGCGTGGCGCTTTTTCTTTTACGAATATTTGACCAAGCTAGTTTTCCTATTAGGCTGCTCATCCCTACCACCCCAATTCGGTTAGAAAGGACTGTACTTGCTGCTGCCGTTCAGGTCCGTTATCTTCGCTATAAGGGGTAAGACGCAAATCACCAACGATGACTCCGTCCCGCAGATACAATATCCGATTACCACGCAACGCGGTTTTAAGATCATGTGTAACCATAATTATGCTTTGCCCTTGCCTATTCACCTCAGTGAGGACGCGCAATACACCTATTCCTGCTGAACTGTTTAACGCACCTGTCGGCTCATCAGCGAAAACCGCTTTTGGACTGTTGATCAATGCCCGGATAATACCCGCCCGCTGAGCTTCGCCACCTGAGATTTGCGCCGGAAACTTGCCCCAGACAGAGTCATCCAGACCTACATCTGAGAGTAGCTTTTTGGCTTTTTTCACAGCCCCTGCTCTATCCTTTTGTACAAGAAAAGCACTAGATAATACATTGTCGAGGACACTCATCGTATCCAGCAGATGAATCTGCTGAAACACGAACCCACAATTCTTCCGCCGGAATATCGCAAGCTGATCATTACTCATGGCTGTGATATCCTGACCTTCAAATAGAACCTCTCCAAGCGTTGGCTTATCCATACCCGAAATGGCATACAGCAGTGTTGATTTACCAGAACCAGAGCTGCCCATGATAATCGTGAAATCACCATGATATAAGGTCAGATCCAGATTTTTCAAAACATGCTGCTGAGTTCCTCCATGGGAGAAGGTTTTTCCAAGCTTATTAGTCTGCATCAGCACTTTATTATTCACTTCGCTCATGTTGAACACTCCATTTACATTCATGCTCATTAATTGCGCTAAAAGAAAATCATTGCTCTACGCGAAATATAATGGCTGCAATCACAAGCTCATTCGTAATTGCAACCTTATCGTACGTTAAATGTTCTTAACATGTCTTTGTGCAATCCTTAGCTAATTCTTAATTCTGTCCTGCTAAAGGAATTAGCAGTTTGACTGTAAATCCATCCTCCCGATTGGAGCACACAATGTCGCCTTGCATTTTTTGCATCATATAACGGGAAATGTACAGGCCTAGACCCGCACCATTCTGGCTCACGGCCAGACTGCCCCGAAAAAATTTATTAAATACTAAAGGCAGCTCCTCCTCCGGAACCCCGGGGCCATAATCCAGAATATCTACCTCCAGATAATGATCCGTAATCTCGAACCTAATATCAATAGGTGTGTCTATGTAGGCATATTTGTAGGAATTATTCACAACATTATCAATCACCTGCTGCAGCCGCAAGGAGTCCACCGTAATGATACAGTCAGGCACTGCTGCTGCTGAAATCCGTTCATAGAAATTTACATTATTTATAATTTGGATCAGCAGGTGGCTTTGCTCCTCCGTTAAACTGACTTTAAGTTCATTTAGTTCCTCTAAGGTCGAATGGAACATATCGGTCACCAGACGATCAATCTGATCCGCTTTGGAATACAAAGTGTTAAGCTGTCTGCTGGTCTTCTCATCCCTTGCGCTTAATAACATCAGTTCCGTAATCGCCTTTAACGAAGCAACTGGTGTTTTAATATCATGACTGAGACTAGCAACCAGTTCCTTTTTACTTTTATTCGCCAAATATTCGCTGTGTCTAGCCGCTGCAAGCTCTTCCCGCATCATATCAAAGCTTTCGGTAAAAGCACCAAACAGATGATTACGATCCATCTCCAGCGGAACTTCCAGATCACCTCTCGCGATATGCTTCGCGAATAGCTGCATTTTGCGAAATGGACGGAGAACCGATCGATTCAGGAACCAAATATAGAGAATGCCTAAAACCGTAAGCAGTAGCAGCATCACAATAGAAACTTGTATAAATTGTTTTTTCATATGTATAAAAATCGCACGGTAATCATTATTAATAATCACCTTACCCACCATCTTATCCTGAACAAAAACGTCCACTAGAGTATCCCGATTGTTGATGGCTTCGTTAACGGTAACGGAAATCGCATTTCCCGTCTGATATTTAAGTACTCCCGCGGTATCGATAATGGCAAATTCATAAGGACCTTCCTTGTACAGCTTCGGATCAAGCCTGTCCCAGTTCTGTTCCGTGAGCTTCACAATGGTATTGATAGCCACTCTATCTGTTCCTGTCTCCTCCTGCAAATTAAGAATTAGGAATGTGAGCGTTAAACTTGCGGCAAATATAGTAAGTAGAAGAGCCAACAGCAGTTTTTTAGTCATAACTATTTGTCCTCAAAAGCATAACCGATGCCCCATACTGTACGGATGTACTGAGGATCATTAGGATTCTGCTCAATCTTCTCGCGTAGATGGCGAATATGTACATTTAAGGTGCCATCCCCCGCAAAAACATCTCCCCATACCTCTGTAAATAACTCCTCTTTGGGAATTACCCTATTTTTATGCTGAATCAAATAGCTGAGCAGTTTATATTCCATCGTTTTCAGCTTGAGAGCTACGCCATTAAGGCTTGCCCTCCTAAGTTCAGGGTCTATCTGGATAGAGCCGGCTTGAAGGACCGCTGCCTCAGCTATAACTTCGTTATTGTGGCGTTTAAGCACTGCCTTCACTTTTGCGAGCAGCACTCTCAGGGTATACGGCTTATGAATATAGTCATCTCCTCCGATATCAAGAGCAATCAATACATCATCTTCACTGGAGCGGGCACTAATAAACAAGATAGGAATCCCCATCGTCTGACGCAGCTCTTTGCATAACTGGAAGCCGGATTCACCGCCTAAATTAATATCAAGCAGTAACATTGAGACTTGATGCTCACGCAAAAAGCTCCGGCAGGCAGCAGCGCTTGTAACAAACGCGGTTTGAACATCAAACAAATTAAAATATTCGCAGGTGCTCTCCGCAAGTTCAGTTTCATCATCAATAATTAAACAATCATATCTCATGGATTTCTCTCCGCTTCAACAGAATTTAGTATTATGTTAGAATATGCCTTTAAGGAGGGGTTACCTGTGGATAAACAATCCCAGCGTCTGGAGCAATATTTAGAAAAATACGAACAAAGCTGGCCACTGAGCGGCACAGTCTTAATAGCTCAGCATGGAGAAATCAAGCTACAAAAAGCATACGGATATGCGAATCTTGAACATCAGGTTCCGAACACTATAGATACCAAATTCCGGATCTGGTCATTAACCAAGTCATTCACTGGCATGGCAATTCTGATGCTAAAAGAACAAAAACGTCTGCGACTGGAAGATCCGATCCTTAAGTATCTTCCTGAACAGCATGCATTCGAGGGGATTACCGTCCTTCATCTGCTGGGACATACCTCGGGTATAGCCAACTACACTTCTCTACCCGAATATAATCAAAAATTAAATAAGCTGAAGCTGACTCCACTGGAGATGTTACAGCTATTTGTGAGTCAACCGCCTGCATTTATGCCTGGCACATCGTTTTCCTATAATAATTCAGGTTATTATTTATTAGGAATGATTATTGAGAAGATTACAGGCATGACATTTGAAGATTATATCACTACTTTTATATTACAGCCTCTTGGCATGGTAAATACAGGAGTTTATAACAATCAGCAAATCATTTCAAAATTAGCCTCACCTTATCATTCCTCATGGGGTGAGTATACTCAGGGTGAATACATAAATATGAGCTCTATCCTATCAGCGGGTGCTATGTATTCGACGGCTGCTGATCTTTTCCTGTGGGATCAAGCGTTATACTCCGATCAATTAGTATCCCACGATACTTTGGAGATGGCTTTTCATTCAAGTAATCTCAAATATCGTTTTGGTTGGTTTTTGGACGAACGTTATGATCGCAAAAGAATGTATCACGGCGGCGCTTATCGTGGCTTCCGAAGTGAAATGCACAGATATCCAGAAGAGCAGACGACCGTCATCATGTTGACCAATTATGATTGTGTCCCCATTACCAAGTTAACGGAATCTCTATCTGGATTAGTATTCGGTGAGCCTGTCGAGATGCCGATATTCCCGCAAGCCTTCCCACTTGATGATAGCATGTATGCTGAATATATGGGGACCTATGAGGGATTTGGCTGCAAAGCGAGCGTAGAGCGTAGGGGCCAGGACTATTATTTTGTCTGGAATGATGAAGAGGTTACACCGTTCTATCCTATCTCAGAAACAAGATTCCATCATACCAAGCATGACAGTGAATTTGAATTTAAACGGAATGAACAGGGTGAGCTTTCATTTCTGGGGATGAAAAAAAACAAACGAGTGCCGCATAAGCCATGAAATGGCTGCTGGGGCACCCGCCTTTTTTTTCAGCTAAAGCCTAAGCCTTGGCCAAAATAATAAATTGTGTGAGCATCACGATTACCGCTGAAGACACCCCCAGCGAATTAATGATTGTTAAAGCATTTGGATAACTTTCTTTCCGAAACTGTGAGAACAAAGATACCGTCCATAACACGCTGAAAAATAACGACGACAACCCAGATACAGCTTCACTATCAATTCGTCTGCTCCGGAGAAACAATCCGGCAAGGGTGGCGACAGTATAAACAATATATATTACTAGCTCTATCGATGTGATAACGATCGCCTCGCCGGCAGAGAACAAACGCATTAACAAGTATTGAAAACCTAAACAGATAAACACAAGCTGGTTAAAAGATAGTCTCTTCACTCTCATAGCTTAGCTCCTTTAGGATATATTTTCACAAAAGACAACGCTTACATTGTACTAGTGATTGAATATATCTTCTGTGACTTTCCATACCCTGCCAAATATTAGTCAGATAATATCCTCACATACAAAAAAGGAAGTACACTTTGCGAAAAAGATCCGCAAGGCATACTTCCTTTTTTTACGATTCGATTGTAGATTTAGACGGAATGGGACATCTTAGTTCCAAAATAGAATGAACAGTGGATTTATAAGATGTTTTCTTAAAATTAGGAGGTCATTGCTGTGAGAAACAAACAATCCATTGTCTTCGTGACCATTCCATTATCCGAGATCAAGAAGTTCATCCTTATTGATATTGTTGCTGGATGGGTCTTTTATTTTGCTATAAAATTCCCCTTCCATTCTTTAATTGCCGCCTCTGCCGGAAGCATGTTTGGTCCTATCCTCATACGCCAATCCATGAAGTTAGTTCAAAATCGCGCCAAGGTTTAAGGTTTCAAGAACTGCTCAATCTGTTTTTTATGATGCTTATCATGTGGGATAAAACTTCTCAAATACTTGCGAACGCTGAATTTTTTGCGATCTCCGTCCTTATATTCCTGATTGAATTCATCTTCCGTTAACCCTGCAGCTGCATCTATGATTTTAGTTCTATAACGTACAAATTGTTCAATTAATGTTTGTTCAGATAATAATTTAGCATATTCTACAGCGTTAGCATTAAACTCGTTAAAATCCAAATGCTTAGTTGTGATCGGTTCCCGGAGAATTATTTTCTTAATCGCACCTTCATAAAAATATTTATCCCATAACATGAGATGACAGATGATATCCTTTACAGTCCATTTACCAGCTGCAATAGGCTGATTCCAATGTTTGTCTGATACTTCCCCTAAAGATTCTACGAACGGGATGAGGGACTTAAATTCGAGTAACATTTGCTCATTTGTTTTTGCAGCCAGAGAGATCAACCTCCACATGAAAAATAAAATAATTCAGTCACAACATCTATGCTGCGTCATCCGCAGAAGCTGCGGCCAGATCCATATCGGTAGAGTCAGGATTCAGCCAAATCTCAATCAACTCATGGGTACGCTTCACATCATTTTCGTCAAGCATATAATACCATTGATCCTTCCGTCTGCCTTCACCCTGCAACATATGGCTTGTGATCTCAGGAGTACCCCCCTCGAGAATTACTCTTTTCGCCAAATCAAGAATAAAGTCTGACTTCATATTGGTTTGGAAATTACTGCCTGCTATTTCGATGATTTTCTGTATATTAAGGATATTATCTACTCTCTTCATCCGTTCAAGCGCAGATTTCAAAAAGATCCGCTGCCGCTCCGTTCGTTTAAAATCAGAATCCTCACGGTATCTTACATACATTAATGCTTCAGCGCCAGAATAAATCGGTTTGTTCGGTTCAATTCTTAATTTCTCATGATCCGGGCTCTTGTTCTCAATCACCTTAGTAATCGGAAGTTCAACACCCCCTAGAGCATCTGTAACGCCCACAAGACCGTTGAAATTAATAGTAGCGTAATATTCGATAGGCGCGTTTAATAAATTTTTAACGGTGTCTACACTCATCTGAGGACCGCCATAGGAATGTGCTGCATTAATCTTGGTTTCTTTCCTAGCTCCTTTAACATTTTCCGCTCCGATAATTTCTGCATAGGAATCACGAGGGATCGACACGAACAATACTTTATGATCAACTGGCCGAATCACAGTATATATAATCGAATCAGAAAGCCCGTTCTCTTTTCCCCGCTGATCAGTACCCAATAGGAGGATAGAAAATGGACGATCCTTATTATCCGTCGTGGGTTGGAATCCAGGAGCTTCAGCATTTTCATTATTTTTTAAAGGAACGTATGACCCATCAAGCGTGTGTTCAATAGTTGGAGCCACAACATTATTAAATCCGAAAATCAGCAGTTCTTTACGAAAAACATAAGATCCTAGCCCAGCAATAAGTACGATAGCAAGCATAAATAGCCAGATCTTTTTTTTCCTGCTGGTCTTAGTTTTCTTCTTCACCTTCTTTTTCTCAATTCTACTTAAAGAAAAAGAAGAAGCTGAATGGGTAATCTGTTTATTTTTCATTCGGATCCTTAACCCTTCCTGATGACGGATTCTACCAGCCGATAATAGGGAATCATGTAGGTTGTCTCAAAGCCTAATCTATGCGCTAAGTTGAAAGAACCTTCGTTATCCAGACGACACGCCCACACCGGCTCAAGCTGATGTTCTAGACAGTATTCGATTAAGGCTGAACAGACAGCGTAGGCATAGCCCTTCCCCCGATGTGCTTCTGAGGTTTCTATGCCAATTTCCAGTTGATGCTCATTAACAAAACCCGAAAATGCCGTAGAGGCAATTTCCCCAGCATCAAGAATATTGAAGCCCAGCCCCTCAGCAAGAAATTGCTCTTCATTCCTCCAAAAATCCTTAGGATTGACACCTCCTGTTGCCGCCATAAACCGTTCTTTGTTCATTCGCACCACTTCAAGGTCTTGGTTAAGATAAGAAGCTTTCTGGTTCAGATATCTCTCGCGGTTAAAGCTGAAGTTGACCCTTGTATTTCTATGGAGCATTTCCTGTTCACTCCAATGAGCGATAACTTCCGGCCAACCTCCCGCTGGATCAGCCTGCAGCAACTCTTGATGATGCCGAATCATATTTTTATTGGTTATGTAATCAAAAAGGTCGCGCTTAAACTCTTCATTATCCGACTCTCCAATTAATAAAGACATTCCACAAGGGTGTGCAATGTAAAAAGCACGCGGGTTAACGATATCGTCAACATATACGCTGCCAGCAATGACTTGCTTCACCACTGACTCAGCAAACATCATATTTATTTTCACATTTTCTAAAGGCTCAATTGCTTTGTAATAATCTTTACACTCTAGTCGTTTCATAATTTTCTCCTTAGATATCACGTAATGTTTTGATAGATAACCACCAGCTTGTGAGAATATTTTTTTACTGGATGACACCGTTACCTAAAATATCCCATTATTATAGACGATCTTCGGGTCGATAAGTTTCTATTTATAAGAAATTTGTGAGACAAAAAAAGACCATATCCTATCAAGGATTGGTCTACCCTATTTATTAATGATGATCTTAGGTTTTTTTCACAATCATATCGATCTCGCTCTTCAGTAAAAGATATCTGACGACACTTCTCATGATCGGAACTTTAGTCAACTTATGCTGATCTACATAACTTTTCATTTGATCTTTAGACAGCCCAAGCAAGCTTCCCGCTTCAGATACCGTCAATACTTCCTTGTTACTTGTAGCGTTAAAGGTTTTCTTAACTTTTAAATTCCAGTCTTCAAACACCTGCATTTACATCCGCCACCTTTCTATAAAAAAATCCCCAAACGATACGTTTGGGGATTCATTTTACTACTTACAGTTTTACAACATTCTCAGCTTGTTGACCACGATTGCCTTGAACTACGTTAAATTCTACACGTTGTCCTTCATCCAGGGACTTGAATCCGTCACCAGTAATTGCGCTGAAATGTACGAATACATCTTCTCCACCTTCAACCTCGATAAAACCAAAACCTTTGTCTGCGTTAAACCATTTCACTGTTCCTGTTTGCATAATATAATTACCACCTTATTTTTATTTACATGTTATTCTTATCCTCAAAAAATCTCTTACAAAATCTCTAAAAAAATAAAAATTCACATATGGTACAAGGTTATTAACGTCTAAAGAATAACCCTCTACGCTATGTGAATTCGCCAGGTAAATACTTTCGATAGATTGATTATAGCACAGCTAACACCAAATAGATACTCTTCTGCATTATGAACAAAATGGGAAGAAAGAAGGAGCTGTGTCATAAGTGATTCTACGAGTGGAGACTGACCTCCTCACTTTCAAAATCTTAAAATCAACAAAACAGCGATTCTTCTGTTCTCGAAGAATCGCTGTTCGGCGTTTTTTGGTCATTCGCGGTCTGCTTCAACTACACTTTCATTATCCTTCGGGGCTTTCGGACTCAGTTGACGTTATTTACATGTTTTTATCCTTTACAGCTAGAATTCGGACACCAGCGACGTTATTCCTTGGAAAGAGGCTCATATTAAGCATTTTTTGGGCCAATAGCTGCACTGGAGTCCGATAACATTCCAAATATCGGATAATCCTACGTTTAAGGACCACTGTGTCCCTTAGCAGGTTACTAAGCGTATTTTCCAGTGACTAAGCATGTGCTTTCGACACAGCAGTCATTTTCATAGCTTAGGGGATAGCCCTTTTTCTAAAATTTGAAAAGGGAATTTAAATTTTAAAATAGGACAATTTATCCAACAGATCTTGCACCATTGAGCTAAGTGACTCCGACGAAGCTGAGATCTCTTCCATAGAAGCAAGCTGCTCCTCTGAGGCTGCTGCCACACTTTGGGAGTCAGATGAAGCTTCCGAAGCAAGATCGGCTAATTGTTTAACTGTAACTGAAATTTGCTCCGTACCCGCGGTCATCTGCTGTGCAGCTGCGGACACCTCTTGGATTTGATCAGTCACCTGCGTCATCTCTGTCAGAATCGAAGTAAATAAAAGATCACTATCAGATACACTTTGCACACCAAGAATTACTTTTTCATTGCCGACAGCCATTGCTTGTGAAGCTTGATTAGTATCTTGCACCACATCTTCAACCAAAGCAGTAACTTGTTCGGCAGCTTTTTTAGTCTGATCTGCCAGCATACGAATTTCTGAGGCCACTACAGCAAAACCTCGGCCATGTTCACCCACTCTGGACGCCTCAATAGCCGCATTTAGTGCCAACAGATTGGTCTGTTTACTTATGTTCGAAATCAGGCCTATAATCCCGCTGATCTGAGCAGATCGTTCGCCTAAACGTTCGATTGCCAGACTCGTCTCATCCACAGACAGCTTTAACTCTGACATTTGGTTCACTGCCATTTGAAGCTGCGCACTGCCCTTTTTCGTCTGATCGGTAACCTCATCTGCAGACGCAGACACCGATGACGAAGAGTCAGCGATCCGTTGCACTCCAACATTCAGCTCGCTCATCGCCATTGAAGAATCACCCGCATAATCACTCTGCAGCTGCGCTCCTTCGGCTACTCGTCCAATTGCCACAGCAATTTGTTCAGCAGCTTTCCCAGTCTGCTCAGCGTTAGCTGTCAGCTCTTCAGAGGTAGCTCCCACAGACATTGATAAATCAGCAACAAGTCCAAACATTTCTCGAAGCTTATGGGTCATATGATTAAAATGTGTAGCCATCTTGCCGAATTCATCATCATTTCGAACCTGCAGGGTTTGAGTCAAATCACCCTGAGACATCAGCTGCAATTTATCAGATAACAAGCGAAGCGGTTTAACTACCATCAACCATAGCTGAAGACCAACAATAACAGCTAAAATCAAAATACCAATAATCATAATGATAAAAAATTCTGTTTTGGCTTGTTCATAATCAGCCATGATAACATCCTTAGAAATCGCTGTCTGTGTGTACCAGACCTGGTCACTTCCAGGCATTGGTATCGGAACAAAAGTCCGCAGCACGTCTTCTCCCTTGGAATTTATCGTGTATCCCAGTGTGGCCTCCCCATTCTTCACACGCTTCCACAGTAATGTTTTATCTTCTGTATCACCGAACTCTTTGAGTACACTTTGAGGATCATTTGGATTGGCTGCATATTTGCCATTACCAGTGATTAAAGAAACATAACCTCCCAGAGGTTTATAGTTAACAGCTTCTTCCTGCAATTGGGTTAACGAAACATCGAACCCTACAGTCCCAAGAAATGCACCCGTTTTATCCAAAATCGGCAGCATGACCGAAATCATCTCTATTGCTCCACCAGTCGTCTCATAGGAATAGGGTTCAATATAGACCGGTTTTTTCTCTTTTTTAGGTAAAAGGTAATAATCACCCGCACCTTCTACATCGTAATTTTTTAAGGGTTCAACCTTAATTGCACCTTGATTTCTAAAGACATAAGGAATAAAACGCCCCGTACCGTCATCATATGGCATCTTATTTATATTAGCCTGATCGTTCTGATCAAAAGCATTGGGTTCCCATAATATGCTCATCCCAAAAATTTCTGGTCTGTGCTCCAGCATAGTTTTCATTGTAGAAACAACATCTTCACGGTCCAAGGTTTGACGTTCTCTTGATTCAATCAGTACCTCAGCGAGCGCTTCACCCGTCGACTGAATGTCTATCATTCTATTCTGAATGGTCTCCGCATAACTTTTCCCTGCGATCTCTGCCTGAAGTTCACCGTTGGATATGCTCACACTACGCAGATTAGCCAGGTTTGCGACTAAACTAAAGAAAAAGATCACAATAATTACTAAACTTACCACCATAACAAACTTAAACGTTAAAGAAAGCCTTCGATACAATGCCATCTGAACAACTCCACTCTAGGATAATATATCTTTAATCGACAAAATACGACCTCTATTCAATAGGACTTATTCCCTATAATTTAAGGGATGAAAATTTAAAATTCTATCCATTCCAAAAGTATGTTTAAATAAAAGTAGCCTAATCAAAAAAACATAATACAAAGGAGTTCATGCCGATGGAAATATCCTCTTTTTTGTTGCCAAAAGATCAAGTTGCCTATATCACTAACTCACTATCCATGCTGGAAGCCTTAGAACAATTAGAACAGCACCATTACACGGCTATCCCTATTATTGATAATGAAGGAAAATATGTAGGAACACTTTCGGAGGGTGATCTATTGTGGAAGCTGAAAAACACAGCAGATTTAACCTTTGACAATATAGGGGAAGTTCCAGTAAGCGACATCCAAAAGCATGTTCATAACGAAAGTGTTCTCATTAATGCAGAAATGGAGGATATGCTGACGCTTGCTGCGGATCAGAATTTCGTTCCTGTGATTGATAATGAGGGTGTATTTGTTGGAATTATTAGGAGAAAAGATATCATTGAATATTACACTCGCAACATTACAGATTAATAAAAAATGACCAATCTCCATTACGGAGACTGGTCATTTTATTTTTCATCAAAATTACAGTTCAGTCAGGATAATCGTTCCTTGTGGGGTAATCGCTAAAGTATGCTCATATTGTGCTGACAATCCGCCGTCAATGGTACGCGCAGTCCAACCATCCGCATCAATTTTTGTTCTGTAACTGCCTGTGTTCAGCATGGGCTCAATGGTAAATACCATCCCCTCTTTAAGACGAGGCCCTCTCCCTGCTGGACCATAGTGAGGCACTTCCGGAGCTTCATGCATTTCTGAACCGATCCCGTGGCCAATAAAATCACGTACTACAGAAAATCCGTTAGACTCTGCATAAACTTGGATGGCATGCGCAACATCCCCGATACGGTTGCCTGCAACCGCCTGCTCGATTCCACGGAATAACGATTCCTTAGTAGTGTCTAGAAGTTTGGTCGCCTGTTCACTAATATTGCCAATGCCGTAAGACCAGGCCGAATCTGCCAACCAGCCGTTTAAGTTAACAACCATGTCAATGGTTACGATATCCCCGTCTTTTAGCGGCTCTTTTTTCGGGAATCCGTGGCATATTACATCATTTACAGATGCACAGGTTGCGTACGGGTACCCATTATATCCTTTTTGCTCAGGAGTAGCTCCTTGAGACAATATAAATTTTTCTGCAAATTCATCAATTTCCCAGGTCGTAATACCAGGCTGCAAAATTTGCGCAATTTGACGATGACATTCAGCGAGAATTTTTCCCGCCGCACGCATTTTTTCGATCTCTTCCATCGTTTTCATGATAATCATAATATCGCCTCTTCTGTACAGAACTCATCGCTCTCGGGCAACGGTTCTTCTTTTGTATTTAGTTTACCCTTTATATTATGAAAGAAAATCGCGAGAAATCCAAATCATTAGTCAAAAAAAATTATATTTTCCTTCCTGAATCTAAAAATAACATCATTTTTTTATGATAATGTTAGATGAAAGACGAGTGCCTGATCAGCACTTCGTCTTATTTTCTAATAAAACATAAAGTTATTGTTATCGTTAAATTATTTATTATTCCTAAAAATTCCTTTATATGTTATATTCAAAATAACTGAGGAGGTGATACATGCCTGTAATTGAGTGCATTTACTGCAACCACCTGAAGGATACGCATAATCTAAGAAGCAACCCTATTTGATTAAGGAGGAAATGTTGATGAAATTCAGTAAGCATTTTTCGTTCCGGAAAATCAGTTTGTTAGTATTAATCAGTATCCTTACTCTTTCTATTTCTTTACCTCAACAGCAGGCAGCGGCAGCAAACATTTCTGTTAAGGGCTTTTATGTAAGCGGTACCACTTTGTATGATGCCACCGGCAGTCCTTTTGTAATGCGTGGGGTTAATCATGCACACACTTGGTACAAAAACGATCTGGCTACTGCAATACCGGCCATTGCAGCCACTGGCTCCAATACCGTCAGAATTGTACTTTCTAATGGCAGCAAGTGGTCTCTCGATACCTTGGCGGATGTCCAAAATATTCTTAAGCTTTGTGATCAGTATAAATTGATTGCCATGCTGGAAGTGCATGATGCTACTGGCTCAGACAACACATCTGATCTTAACGCTGCAGTCAACTATTGGATCAGCATCAAGGATGCTTTGATTGGTAAAGAAGATCGTGTCATTGTGAATATTGCTAATGAATGGTACGGTTCTTGGAACACTGCAACATGGGCCAGTGGTTACCAAGCGGCAATTCCTGCGTTAAGAAATGCGGGCATTAAGAACACTTTAGTTGTAGATGCAGCGGGATGGGGTCAATACCCACAATCCATTTTCACTAGTGGTCAGGCTGTATTTAATTCAGATACCTTAAAAAATACTATTTTCTCGATTCATATGTACGAATATGCCGGAGGTAATGCTGCTACCGTTAAGAGCAATATCGATAGTGCCTTGGCCATTGGAGCCCCCGTGATTATCGGCGAATTCGGTGACAAGCACACGGGTGGAGATGTCGATGAAGCCACCATTATGAGCTACACTAAGGAAAAAAAGGTAGGATGGCTCGCCTGGTCCTGGTATGGTAATGGCGGAGGCGTCGAATATCTGGATCTAGCCAGCGGTCCAGCAGGAACACTCAGCAACTGGGGAAATACAGTCGTTAATGGAGCAAACGGAACCTTAGCAACCTCCGTGCTTAATAAAATTTATACAACGCCTGGTTACCAACCTGTGCCGGATGGTGGCACAACTCCTACACCTACACCTACACCTACACCAACACCAACGCCAACAGCTACGCCAACGCCAACGCCAACGCCAACAGCTACGCCAACAGCAACAGTAACACCTACAGCCACTCCTACCGGCTCGCCATCCAGTAATCTGGCACTTTACTACCGTGCAGCAGATACCAATGCTACAGATAACTCAATCAAACCTTACTTCAACATTTATAACAACGGAACAACGGCAGTCAATCTAAATGGACTGAAAATTCGTTATTACTTTACTAAAGATGGAAGCGCCTCCCTCAATGGTGTGATCGATTGGGCGCAGATCGGTGCTTCTAATATATCGGTTGCCCTTGGGTCCACTAGTGGAACGAACGCCGACTCTTATGTTGAGCTTACTTTCAACGCTAGCGCGGGCTCCATACCTGCCGGTGGACAGTCAGGAGAAATCCAATTACGAGTGCATAAAAGCGACTGGTCTAACTTCAATGAAGCAAATGACTATTCGTTCGACCCAACCAAAGTTTCCTTCAGCACTTGGAACAAAGTAACCTTGTATCAAAACGAGATACTGATCTCCGGCATCGCTCCTTAAAAACATAAACCAGCGAGCCTCCCAAGATTGGAGACTTGCTGGTTTTTAAAATTAGATCTGTTGTAGCGCAGATGTTAGGATAATGCTTACTTATAGTAGCTCAAAAGATGACTGTTGTTAGATTTGTCAGTCAACAGTGATTTACTGCTGTTAGTCTACTGCTGGATTAGTCTGCTGCTGGACTGTTACTACTTTGATGTTAGTTTACTATTGCTCGTCTATTGTTCCGCTAGTCGATTGCTGCTCTTTTGTTTGGCTATTCTGCGTACTACTCTACTGTTGCTCCTACTGATCTGATTTCACTCTTTCACACTATCTAATTCGACTCTTTCATTACTCTGACGTTAATCTACTATCGCTCATCTGCCGTTCATCTGCTGCTCATCTGCCGTTCTTTACTTTTTGAACACTCGGTTGTGGTTTTCGGACTCAGATGACGCTATTTGTGCGATTTAAGCCGTTTTGAGCAACTTTCGGACTGGAGAGACGCTATTCTTCTGAAAAAGGCCTGTTCCTGCCTCTTTTCATCCCCATAACGGCGCTGGGGTCCGAATACTCTGCAATTAGGCAAGATTTCAGGAAATAAGGGCTCCTGAGTCCGTCACCTTGTTAGTCTACTGCCGCTCTACTATCGAACATCTACTGCTTATCTGCTACTCATCTACTACTCGTATGCGCTTATCTGCTGCTTATCTGCTGCTCATTTACTCTTGTCTACCGTCTTTACCTCTAGAGCATTTTGTGTACGACACGACACCCCGCGCATCTAACTACGCCCAAACCACAAAAATCCCGGCAGCCATCAACTGGCCCCGGGACATTTTTAAATCTACTTTCATTTAGTCATGGAAATTAAGTCCAGAGGTAACGGCTTTAACATAATCTGCACGGATCACAAAATCTCCAAAATGCTCGCCTTGTTGACGTTCTTTGGCATATCGGTGAAGAATAGGTTCAAGCGTCTCTAGGATCTCCTTCTCATCTATGTTTTCTTTATACATTTTATTCAGGCGATCACCCGTAAAGCCTGCTCCTAAATACATATTGTATCTGCCAGGAGCCTTGCCGATAAACGAGATTTCACCCAGCGCCGGTCTAGCACATCCATTAGGGCAGCCGGTCATTCGGATCACAATTTCCTCGTCACGCAAACCAGCTTTATCTATAACAAGCTCCAGCTTATCTATCAATGAAGGCAGGTAGCGTTCCGCTTCAGCCATCGCAAGTCCGCAGGTTGGCAGTGCTACACAGGACATGGAGCTGCGCCGCAATGCAGAAAGATGTGCTCCATCTGTTAGTCCATGCTGTTTAGCCAGCTCAGCTACTTTGCGTTTTTTGGCAGTAGTGACGTTGGCAATCGTTAGATTCTGATTCGGCGTTAGCCGGAAATCTCCAGTATGGATTTTAGCAATCTCCCGCAAGCCAGTCATCAAGGTGTATCCTTCTTGGTCATGAATCCGTCCGCTTTGGATATAAAGTGTCAGATTCCATTTTCCATTGGTACCCTTCACCCAGCCGTAACGGTCTCCGTTGTGATCAAAATGATAATCATGTGCCGCTTCAAGCTGCCATCCGAGTCTTTCATGCAGTTCGTCAACGAACCATTCCAGACCGTGGCGGTCAATCGTATATTTGAACCGTGCATTTTTGCGGACAGAGCGATTGCCATAATCCCGCTGGATCGTTACGGTCTTTTCTGCCACATCAATCAACTGTTCGGGACGGCAAAAACCAATAATACGTCCCAACTGAGGATAAGTACTGGTATCGCCATGAGTCATCCCCATACCGCCGCCTACAGAAACGTTAAAGCCGACTAGCTTCTCATTTTCCAGAATAGCGATAAAACCCAGATCTTGCGAGAATACATCCACATCATTAGAAGGTGGCACCGCTAAGCCAATCTTGAATTTACGCGGTAAATATACCGGACCATAGATTGGTTCTACTTCCGCACGTTCGCCTAAGCTATCTACTACCTTTTCACCGTCTAGCCAAATCTCATGGTAGGCGGGAGTACGTGGGGATAAGTGATCACTCACTTTGCGCGCCCATTCATAGACCTCTGCATGCACCTCTGACTGGTAAGGATTCGGATTACTCATTACGTTACGGTTAACATCGCCGCAAGCTGCCAGCGTCGTCATCAGCGTATCATTAATGCTGCGAATGGTTTTCTTAAGATTCCATTTGAGTACCCCATGCATTTGAAACGCCTGTCTGGTAGTCAGACGTAAGGTCCCATTACCGTATTTTTGTGCCAAATCATCCATCACTAGCCACTGCTCTGGTGTCGCTACCCCGCCTGGGGCAACTACACGAAGCATGAACTGAAATGCAGGCTCCAGCTTTTGCCGTTCACGCTCGTTGCGTAAATCCCGATCGTCCTGCATATAACTTCCGTGAAATTTCAGCAGCCGATTATCATCTTCCGGCAAACCTCCGGTAATCGGATTGCTTAATGTCTCAACAAGCGCGCCCCGCAGATAGTTACTCTCTTGCTTAATGTGTTCAACATCACTTGGAGGCCCGCCGATCGGCTTAACCTTTTCATTGTTTGCCATTGTTGTTATCTCCCCCCGAAGTCATTCGATAACTTTCCTCTATCCATTAGTAAACATCACGTTGGTAGCGCTGCGCCTGCTGCATATTATCCAAATAAGCTGCTGCTTCTTCAGGACTCAGCCCACCCTCATGCTGGATGACAGTAATCAGAGCAGAATGAACATCATGTGCCATATGCTTCTCGTCACCGCAAATGTAAATATGAGCTCCCGCTTGCAGCCATTCGTAGACCTCGCGGCTCTTTTCCAGAATGCGATGCTGAACATATACTTTCTCTTCGGTATCACGGGAGAAAGCAACATCCAGCTTAGTTAACAAGCCGTCTTTTAGCATTCTCTGCCAGTCCGTCTGATAGAGGAAGTCCGTCACGAAATGCCGATCTCCGTAGAACAGCCATGATTTACCTTCCGCCCCAAGCTCGCCACGTTCCTCCAAGAAAGAGCGGAAGGGTGCAACGCCTGTCCCCGGTCCAATCATAATGATCGGCGCATCAGGATTTGTTGGAAGCTTAAAGTTAGGATTATGTTGAATGTAGATGGGCAACGTATCTCCCGGCTGGACTCTTTCAGCACAATGTACCGAGCAGACCCCATAACGCTCACGGCCATGTGCCTCATAACGTACAGCTCTAACCGTTAAATGAACCTCATCTGGATTAGCTTTATAGCTGCTAGCAATTGAATAGAGTCGTGCTGGAAGCTTGCGCAAAATAGTCACAAAGTTACTGGCTGAGCCTTCCCATGGAGAGAAGTCCTGAACCAAATCGAGCAGATCGCGGCCTTGAATATATTCCTTAAGCTGTTGCGCACGTTCTGGCGCCAATAAATCCTTTAGTTTGTTAGAAGAAGATAACTTCGCCGCTTGCTCAAGCAACGGTTTGGTTAATACAGTGATTTCATAGTGGTGAAGAAGTGCCTCACGTAAGGAACCTTCTTCCCCTTTTTTATTAAATGGAACAATATCATTAGGATTCCAGCCCATAGTATGAATAATAGCGTCTACCAATTCAGGATGATTCTCCGGGTAGACACCCAGCGCATCCCCTGGCTCAAATTGTATGTTAGAGCCTTCTAGTGATAGCTCCAAATGGCGGGTCTCCCGGTCGGAACCACGTCCGTTCAGATTTAGATTTTCTAATACTTCCGCTTTAAAAGGATTGTTGCGGGTATACAAAGGCTCCTGAGAATCTGTGTCTTCCGCAGCTTGAACCGCTTTTGCCGCAATGGCCGGAGCATTTAAATGTGCATTTAAGGCACCAATCACGCCTTCAAACCACTCGGTAACCGAATCATCATAATCAAGATCACAATCAATACGCGGACTTAACCGCTTGCCGCCAAGTTCCTCAAGCCGCTGATCGAAGTCCTTGCCGGTCTGACAAAAGAATTCGTAAGAGGTATCCCCCAGTGCCAACACTGAGAACTTCAGATTCTCTAATTGAGGGGCTCTTTTGCTATAGAGAAATTCATGGAACATCCGTGCATTATCTGGCGGCTCGCCTTCACCGTGAGTACTGACCAGCAATAGGAGGTTCTCAACCTTCTTAAGTGCATTGGGCTTAAAGCTGTTCATCGCAGTGAGCGTGACCTGAAATCCTTGCTCCTCCAGCTTGCGGGACAAGCTCCCAGCCAGCCGTTGGCAATTCCCTGTCTGGGACCCAAACAACACGGTCACTTCACGTGAAGCTACAGGTTGACTAACTGCACTACCTTCCGCATTTCCTATCGTATTTGATTGCACTGCTTGAACCCCGGCACCTGCCGATGGTGCAGTAGTAAGGCCCATGGCCGACAAATAACCGCTAAGCCATATTTGCTGTGTCTCCGTTAAGGATGGTAGAAGACGATTGAGTAGCTCGACTTGGCTCTCGTTAAAAGGACTGTTCGTTACCTGTAGTTGCAACAATATCCACCTCTCCTAAACATGAAATCTTCTGATGATCCGTACCTCATGAAATCAGGCTATCACAATAATTGTAAACGATCAATGATGTCGATTTAACCTAATAATTGTAATTTATTGAAAAAGTATCTATATAGTACGTAAAAACCGATCAAAACAGTATGATTTAACCTGTTTTGATCGGTTTCATTATAAAAAGTGATACTATTTATAAAATATTGTGATAAATAAAAGCTATAATTTTTGCTTACTTTCGGGAAATAACACCTCGCCGATCCCCGTCTTAATCTTCACTATCTCCTCAAGCGTATTCGATAGCTCGCCGGGCGGATAAGGTTTAGTTAAATATTTTTGAATTACATCGTTTAATTGATTCTTATCCGATTGATCCAGAGCAGAAGAAATAACGATAGGGATATTTTCAGTTCTTGGATCTTCTTTAAGCATGCGGATCAAATCCCAGCCATCCAGCTCTTCACCCAACATCAAATCTACCACTATCGCCACAAATGGTGTTTTCAAGGCCTGATCAAAAGCTTGCTGTGGATGGTAATGATGGGTAACACGGAAGCCCTTCCCTTTAAGCTCTTCTGATAAAAGCAACGAAAGACTGTAATCATCTTCAACGATCATTACATTAGGCTTGAGCTCTTTATCGGTGCTCCATTTATTAAGCTCATCCTGTTGCCGGCTCGCTTCCGCATGGAGGATAGGGAGGCTAAACCAGACGGTAGTGCCTTCTCCTTCTACGGAATCTATACCGATATTTCCCTTTTGCTTCTCAATGATCTCCTTACAGATAGCAAGTCCAAGTCCTGTTCCTCCAATTCTTTTAGAGGCGCTATTATCCACTCTTCTGAATTTTTGGAATAGCTGTCCTATTTGATCCTTAGGAATGCCAAGACCATTATCCTGGATACGTACAATAATCCTATCCGACTCGTTATGCAGCAGTACTTTAACTTCATTGTTATCAGGCGAGAACTTAATCGCATTACTTAACAGATTCGTCAGAACTTGGACAATCTTATCCTTGTCCACATCAACATCCGCATTCAAAGCCTCATCCACTAGGAGCACATGATGGGTACTGCTCAGTTTATATTGATCAATTACGCCTAATACAATTTCACTGAGATTCAAATGCTCCGTGATATATTGCTGCTTACCTGACTCCATTCTCTGCAAATCAAGAAAATCATTTATGAGCTCCGTCAGTCGTTTAGCTTCTTTATGAATCGTCTCCAGATATTTAAGCTGCTTCTCAGGCTTCATGGTCTTAGACAATAGCAGTTCTGTGAAACCAAGCACACTCGATAGCGGTGTTCTTAGCTCATGACTTACCGTACTGACAAGATCAGATTTCATAAGGTCCAGCTCATATTCTCTAGTGATATCTCTGTAGACAAACAATGTACCAATACGCAGCTCGCGACGGAATACAGGGATCGCATACACATCAATATGCTTCATCGATTCAGTTCCAATGGAGTATTGCATGCTGCTGGATTCCAGAGCATCCTCAGCAATCGCTTTTTCAAAAAACATCCGAAGTTCATGGTTCTCATTCGAGTGCTCGATGAAATAATCCATCCATTTCTGTCGGGGAATCAAAGTTCCTTCTGTCCACTCATAATTAAAAATGTTGCTCAACGCTTTATTCATCTGCAGGAGCATACCTTCTGTATTCACAAATTGTATGCCCTCGTTCACATTATTTACGATGTCCCGATTCAGCTTTCGTCCATGTTCAATCTCTTCATACATGAATAAACGTTCAATCGCCAGCGCTACGCGGTTCATCATCCCCTGAACCTCATTAATCTCTTCTTTGCTGAAGGAATGACCAATCCGGCTGCCACAGAACACTGCAAGAATCTCATCCTCTGCGTTCACAACAGTAGTGTAGAAGTCGTAAACATAGACCTCACTCGCAGAAATCCCTTGCTCTGGTTGTGTGGCCAAACGCTTGATTAGGTACGTTTTTTCCGCTTGCAAGCGATATAATATCTCATTGTTCTCATGATCAAGATAACGCTCCACATTCTCCTGCGGAATGCCTTTCACAGCCGCGATATTATCTTTCACAAGCAGGAAGAAACTCGAATCAAAGGCATACAGGCGATGCATAAACTCAATAAACTTATCGGCAAATTCATGCTTATCCAAGGTATAAGTAATATCATGATTCAGCTGATTATTAAGCTCAAGCATCATCTTGGTCTGTTCTGTATTTTTTAACGTTTCGGCTAGCTCCTGCTGCACGCTTTTCATTGAGGTGATATCGTTCGCAATAAGGATGTATTGATAAATCACACCCTCTTCATTCAGGTACGGCACAATCGTCAGATGCAGCCAGATGGGCAATCCGTCTTTGGCTAGAATCTGCAGCTCATTGTTCCACACTCCGCCTGTATTTAATTTGTTAAAGATTTTCTGATAACCCTCGTCAGAGATATTATAAAGTTCAAATAACTTATAGGTGTAACCGATAATCTCAGACTTTTTATAGCGGGTATATCCACTTAAATTATCATTCGCGTAGGTAAAGACACCTTTAGCAGTAAGGATCCCGACCGCAGACGATTGATCCAAAGCTTTCATCATACTTTCAATTTCACTAAGCGAGCGTTGCAGCCTATATTGCTGATCCTGAAGTTCATCCTGCTGCGCATGCAGCTCTTCATTCTGCATCATTAATTCTTCTTCTTTATCTTGAATACTTCTAGCCATATTAAGAAAAGCATCATAAAGTCGGCCAATTTCATCTTGATTCTTAAGCTTGCCCAGAAGAATTTCTTCTCCTGCAGCCAGGGAATGGGTTGCCCCTTCCAGCTTCAGAATAGGATCTATAAGGTTCTTCAGAATCCGCCAGATCATAAAGGTGAAGATTAGCAGAATAATCGTGCTGAAAAAGAATGCGATAAAGGTAAATTCATTGGCACGTTTGATGTAATCCATAGCCATAGTATTTAATGCGGCATCGGATCGTTGCTTGTACTCTTTTGTATACATTAAAAAATCATTCACTGATTTCGTGTTGCCATCTGCGGATAGAGCTCTCAAAGACACATAATCGTCTGCCTCGACAAACCGAATCGCTTCAGGTAAAACTTTAGTTTTGTACTGAACATAAAATGCTTTCAAACCATCTCTAAACAAGGCTTCTTCCGGAGATAAATTGAGATTAGAATAGGTATCCAGAATCTTATCAAAGTTAACAAGTCCTAAGTTTAGGAGATCTAATTCATTGTCACTCTTAAGTGCGCTGAATCCCCTCGCTCGGAAAAAAACCTCATTTAATGCAGTCGCCAATTCGTTAATCGTGTCCGCCTTATTCTGCAGAACTTCACGGTCTCTACTTAATTTGTTCTGCTCATTATTTATGAAAAATAAAAATACAGATCCCATAATAATGATTAACGAAAAAACCAAGGCAATGATACGAAAATATCTATTTTTAATACTGTGATTAGAGCTGCTTCCCTTTGTCACTTAGGATCCCCTCCACAATCTGCAAGAGTTCCATCGGACTAAAAGGTTTTGGCATAAAATAACGTGCGCCTGCATCTACCGCTCGAAGACGATCTACATCTTGGGCTTTGGCTGTTAACATTAAAATAGCTGTAGCCTTCTTTTTCTCATCATCCAGTTGGCCTAGGACTTCAATCCCTGTCATTTCAGGCATCATATAATCCAATATCACCAAATCATAATGATCCTGTGACAATTTTGAAAGCGCCTCTAATCCGTTCTCGGCAGTATGGATCTCCACGTCTTCCAAATCTTCTAAGGTGTCTACAATTAACATCCGTAATACTTCTTCATCATCCACTACCATTACCTTTTGCATAGCTGCCTAATTCCCTCCGCTTTAGATCTCTCCTGGTGCTCACAACATATTCAGAAACCAATTAGAACAAAAATCTATGAGCCAACCGCTCTATTCTCGACAATAACTCAGGCATATGAACCGGTTTCACTACATAATCATCGGCACCCATCTGCAGGGCATGTACAATATCCGCCTGATTATTTCTTCCCGTCAGCATGATCACTAATATATTTACTTCCGGATACGTTTTGCGGATTCTTTCCAGAACTTCTACTCCATCCAGATCAGGCATCACACCATCCAGCAAAATAATATACTTCTCATCCACGGCATACCAATCCGATTGCAGGAAATCAAGCCCATTCGCATAGCTGCTAACCTTCACCTCAGCAATATTATCCGGCTCCCAAATGGCGAACTGACTGGTCACAATTCTACGAATTAGCGTATCATCATCTACAACAATCACATTCAGAACCGAATGCTTTTTAGTAGTGGATAAATGGTCCGAATAAAGCGTTGTCTGATTCCTTCCAGCATGCTTACTGGCATAAAGAGCCTGATCTGCTTCCTCAATCAATTTATCGGCTATATTCTCGGCATCTGTTACCTCAGAAATCCCGCTAGAGATGGTCACATGAAAGATTTCATTTTTCGCAAAAAAGTCAGTAGCCGCAAACCGCTCTTGAATACGCTGTATAACCAACATTGCAGATTCCGCATCCGTGTGAGGTAAGAACACTGCAAACTCTTCTCCCCCATAACGGCAAAAGGTATCCTCCAGACGGATGGAATTCTTCACAAGCTCGGAAAAGCCCTGCAGAACTTCGTCTCCAATTAGGTGACCATATGTATCATTAACGTTTTTAAAATAATCCAAATCAATCAGCGCTAACGAAAATACGCGGTTAGTCCGCTTAAAATCACCAATCAACTGCTTCATGACTTGATTAAAGTGTTTGCGATTGAATGCGCCGGTCAAATCATCCACGATGATGGACTCCTGCCATTCTCTCTTAAGCTGAAAGCGATTTTTGATCAATACCAGAAATAAATCAATATCTACAGGCTTCGGTAAAAAATCCATCACCCCCAGCGAATACGCATGCATTTGCGTCGCTTTGGAGTACTCCCCACTTATAATGATAATGGGAATTCGTTCTTTTTTAGCCTTGCCGATAATTTGGTTCAACACCTCAATCCCACTTTTATCCGGTAAAAGAATATCCAGCAGAATGAGATCTGGTTTCGTTTCATAAAAGATTTTGAGTCCCCGTTCAGCAGATAAGGCTATGCTTACATAGTAATTCTGCTTCTCCAATGACTCTTTCAGATAAGCAACTAACTCTACATCGTCGTCGATAAGAAGAATATCATTCTGCGTGAGCGTCTCAGCAGGTCCCTTTTTATCCAATGCTTTAACAGAGCTTGAAGCTGCCAATGAATGGACATTAAACAATGGAATCAGTGGATATAAATAATCCCCCCATTCCTCAACCGACCAACTCTTAAGACTGCTTTCCATGAAATAGGGCAGCGTATCCTCGGCAAATTGTTCGACATCTGGTAATCCGACAGTTCCAGCAGTGCCTTTTAAATTATGCAAAAAACGATAAATGTCCTTTTCCTTCACTTCCGCCTGTTCCGTCCATTCCTGGAGGGTCATCTTCGTTCTTTGCTCAACCATGTCTTTATATTTTTGTGTAGTCATATTTACTCCTTCAGACTATCATATCAAACTCTCAGTTCATCACATTTTTTATAGGCTGTCAAATGAATTTTCTATAATTTCAGCTGTCAAAATAAATATTTAATCAAACTGACAAAAAACCTTTGGTTGAAGCTTGTTTCATCATTTGCAATAATAGTTGGAATGGTTCATTCCGTATACACGGTGAAATCAATAAATATAAAGGGAGGCTGTATTCATGAAGGGAATTATTACTGTATTAGGAAAAGATAAAGTAGGGATTATTGCTAAAGTATGTACATATCTAGCCGAACACAATTTGAACATTCTGGATATTTCGCAGACGATCGTTCAGGATTATTTTAACATGATGATGATTGTAGACATTTCTAGCTCAACTAAAGCTTTTGAGAATATTGTAGAGGAATTACATTTGCTTGGCGAATCGATTGGCGTGGAAATCAAGCTTCAGCATGAGGATATTTTTAATATTATGCACCGAATCTAGGAGGATGGCTGACCATGATATCACTAGTGGAAGTACAAGAAACGAATAAGATGATTCGTGAAATGAATCTGGATGTGCGTACCATAACAATGGGGATCAGCCTCATGGATTGTGCCCACACGGATATGCGCACCTTTAATCAAAATGTATATGACAAGATCACCAGATCCGCTGAAAAGCTCGTAAAGACGGGTGAAGATCTGGAAAGACAATTTGGGGTTCCTATCGTTAACAAACGGATTTCTGTCACACCCATCGCTATTGCCGCTGGTGCGGTGAAGACAGATACCTATGTACCTGTTGCTGAAATCCTGGACAAGGCTGCAAAAGAGGTAGGCGTTAACTTTATTGGCGGTTTCTCTGCACTTGTACAAAAAGGTTGCACCAAAGGCGATCGTATTCTGATCGACAGTATTCCTGAAGCATTGGCAGTCACTGAAAGAGTCTGCTCCTCGGTCAATGTCGGTTCCTCCAGAAGTGGAATCAACATGGATGCTGTGAAATTAATGGGCGACATTATTATCCAAACTGCAGAACGCACCAAGGATCGGGATTCCATCGGCTGCGCCAAGCTGGTAGTCTTCTGTAATGCAGTCGAGGACAACCCTTTTATGGCCGGAGCATTTCACGGGGTTGGGGAGCGGGAATGTGTCATCAACGTTGGCGTCAGCGGTCCTGGTGTAATCAAACGTGCGCTTGAAGAGGTTCGAGGGCAGGATTTTGAAACCTTATGTGAAACCATTAAACGGACAGCCTTCAAAGTCACACGTGTCGGTCAGCTAGTTGCTCAAGAGGCTTCCAAACGGATGAATGTTCCTTTTGGGATTATCGATCTATCCTTAGCCCCTACTCCAGAAATCGGAGATTCCATTGCCGAAATCTTTCAAGTCATGGGTCTGGAGGAAGCTGGCGCACCGGGAACAACCGCTGCTCTGGCGATCCTAAATGACAATGTTAAAAAAGGTGGCGTGATGGCCTCCTCCTATGTAGGTGGCCTTAGTGGAGCCTTTATTCCAGTCAGTGAAGATCACGGCATGATTCAAGCCGTTCAGCGGGGTGCCCTTACACTAGAGAAACTGGAAGCTATGACCTGTGTTTGTTCCGTGGGACTGGATATGATAGCTATCCCAGGAAGCACCACCAAGGAGACCATTTCCGGTATCATCGCGGATGAAGCTGCAATTGGCATGGTGAATAACAAAACCACTGCGGTTCGCGTGATTCCAGTAATCGGCAAGGACGTAGGTGAAATGGTCGAATTTGGCGGCCTGCTCGGATATGCACCAGTCATGGCAGTGAACGGCTTCAACTGCGCGAACTTCATTAATCGTGGCGGACGAATCCCAGCTCCAATTCATAGCTTTAAGAATTAATAGAAACCTCAAACAGCAAGTCCCTATTTGTACTTAGGAGACTTGCTGTTTTTTATTAATCTGATGCTGAGAATGTTAGTTTACCTTGATTAAGCCCGTTGGATGCCAATATTAGGTGTTCCGCCAGTCAAATCGATAAATAATACATAATCATTTCCATCTGTGCCCTTCAGCACGAGACCAGTCTGACCTACAGCACCTACAGAAAAGTATCGAACTTGTTGCAGGCTGGTAGGAGCGCCTGGTGGCAATGTTGCTTGGTTCGTAGCGATCAACCGGGTTGCAGCTCTAATGGTGCCTGCCCCGCTAATTTCACCGGTTACCCCCAGATGACCAAGTATGGATTCACTGCCGTTCACATTTAGGCTTCCCATTATGGTCTGACTACCATTCAAATGCAGATTCGAATCGATAGTCTCATTTCCATTAACGTGCAGATCATTTTGAATGGTCTGACTTCCTGTAACTAGAACGTTATCGAAGGTTGGCAAGGCGATCATCCCTTTCAGGTTTTATAGCATATCTTATGTTAAACAAGCCAGCCCTGTCATAGATAGATATACAGCTTTCACTAAATCCGCTTTTTATCTTCAGGGCTCTGATTAATGGTCTTATACCTAAAGTCAAAATAACCCCCTACACATATAATGATTAGCAAGACTCGGTGCTAGAGCGGACGACTGGCTCCACAGAATACAGGAGGAATTATGAAGAAGACAGCTAATAGGCTCACTCCTGAAAGGCCTTCAAGTCACGAAGTCACCATCAGCCAAGTAAATCCATCGCAACACCATAACCTCATCCTTGAGATGAACTCTTATAGAGCAGAGCCGCTGCAACGGGAACTCAAGCAATTAAGAATATTGCTGCTGGTTCCAACAGAGGCAAGCGATAAAATGCCTAATGTACGACTTTTTAAGGATCAACTAAGGCATTTGGTCAAAGAAGTACTTGCTATTAAATTCCAGCATAATCTGGAGGAATATTTAGCCCATTTTCAACCTGATCTAATATTAGCTCTAGGATCGGAGACCCTATTTCCGGAGGAGAACCTCCCTGCTCTGAAAACTTCCAACGTTCCCAAAGCGGTATGGATGGCAGATGCAGCTTGTCTTACTCCAACAGAACGTAATCTGGCATTGTTATTCGATTATATTTTCACACAGAACATAGCTAATCTGATCTATTATCAGGGTTTATGGGGCAAACATTCCAGCTATCTCCCATATGCTGCGGATACGGATCTCTATTATCCAAGACGTGTGGAGGACTGTTATCAGAGTGACGTACTCATTCTCGGCGATTTTCAAATCGATAGTGTGCTTTACACGTTGGCGTATTCAGACCTGCTTCAAGGCCTTAAGGTAATGATCGCCGGGCGTGGTTGGGACCCCCCATAAATTTCCTGGATATCACCCATAGTAAAGATATGTCCAGTTATTATAATGGAGCAAAAATCATCATCAATTGCACTGGTTCTATGCAGCAGATTATGGAGGTCACCGCTTGCGGTGTATTTCAGTTAGTGGAGGATCATCCCCATCTTCATAATTACCGAATTGCAGAAGAAGATCTCATTCGTTTCCAGAACTTCAAAGAGCTCTCCGATAGCTTTAAGCACTATTTTTCACATAGTGAAGAAAGGAGAATTTCTGCCTCTCGTGCTCTAAAGGAACTTAAATATAACCATTCTTATATCCAGCAAGGAAAGTTACTGCTGAGCAAAATATTCAAGGAACCATAGGGGGTGGCATGACTTGAGATGTATTGCTTTTGTATTGCCTCAGTTTCATCAGATCACAGAGAACGATTCCTGGTGGGGTGAGGGTTTTACAGAATGGACAAATGTCAGGAAGGCTGCAGCCCTTTATCCTGAACATGATCAGCCCAAGAAGCCATTAAATAATAATTACTATGATTTAACGGATCCTAAAGTGAAACAATGGCAGGCAGAGACTGCAAGGGCTCATGGCATTTACGGTTTTTGTTATTATCACTATTGGTTTAATGGCAGGCGACTACTGGAACAACCGGTTCAGCAGATTCTTGCGAGCAAAGAGCCTGACTTCCCCTTTTGCCTTTCTTGGGCTAACGAACCATGGACACGTAGCTGAGATGGCACCGAAGAGGATGTACTGATGCCACAGGAATACGGAGAAGAACGGGATTGGCGAATGCACTTTTTTGCATTGCTGGAAGCCTTCAAAGATGATCGTTATATCCGAGTGGAAGATAAGCCTGTCTTTATCATTTATAGATCTGCTAGTATCCCGCGCTGTGAAGAAATGCTTCAATATTGGCGCGAATTGGCTCTGCAGAACGGACTTAAAGGACTTCATCTGGTCCGGACACTGGGCGGTTTCCCCCTACAGAAAGAGCAAGGATTCGATGCCAGTCTGGAATTTGAGCCGCATTACACATTCGCACATGGCGGGGTTAAGCATTTATGGAGCTCAAAGCAGGTGGAGGATCAGAGGCATATCGTAATTGATTATGATGAGTTATGGGAATCCATGTTGGAGCGGACACCCCATAGGGACGGAGAAATCATATATCCGGGAGCCTTTGTCAACTGGGATAACACACCACGGAAAGGCCCTGCCGGACAAAGCACCTTAGGTGCTAATCCTCAAAAATTCGGCCAATACCTTTCACGACAAATTGAGCGCGCCAAAAAAATGTTCAAAAGTGAATATATTTATATCAACGCCTGGAATGAATGGGCTGAAGGCGCCTATCTGGAACCGGATGAGCGTTATCAATATCAATACTTGCAAGCCGTTAAGGAAGCCCTACAATTTCATCACAAAAAAGATCCTTCTTAGCCGTAGCGCCAGAAGGATCTTTTTCATTTTATGTTATCTTTCCGATGACTGCACTCTGGCGCTTCTTGCACTCACCAATCTCCAGCCAGTTAATAAAGCAGCCACTAGACATATGGATGCCGAGGTTACAAACACTACATGCATACCCTCGATAAATAACTCTGGTCGGCCGGGAACTAACCCTGTCACTCTATAGCCGGCTTTACTGCTCATCACTTGAAAAAGAATTGTAGTAGCAATTGTAATGCCGACAACCATACCGACATTACGAACTAACGAATTGACACTACCCGCAGAACCAAGCTGTGTTCTTGGTACCTTAGACATAACAAGCGAGTTGTTCGGCGATTGAAACAGGCCACTTCCTATACCCAGCATAGCGATCCACACACCTACCAGCACAACAGAACTTCCTACATGAAGCTGTGCTAATCCGAACTGTGCAATAACCATGACCACCAGCCCCGCAAAAGTCAAAAATTCAGAGCCTATTTTATCCGATAGCGCACCACTCATTGGAGCCACGACTACCATACATATCGGCAACAACATTAACAAGAAGCCTGCATAGAATGGCGATAAATTAAGCATGTTCTGTGCATAAAACGGCGCGATAATATTGAAGCAGAAATTCGCTGTAAATACGAGAAAACCACATAATATACTTAAAGAAAACAACGGATTCTTAAATAATGACAGCTGCAACAACGGTTCTTTTCTACGAAGCTCCGTCCATATGAAAGCAATGAAGCTGACGACAGCAACAATTATTGATGTAACAATTAAGCTGTTACCATACCCTAGCTGTTGTCCTAGTAATAATCCTGCGAACAAAGTAATAATAAAAACAGCGAACAGTAAACTGCCCGGCACATCAATCGAAGATTTCACTCTCGTTAAATCCTTAGGCAATACCTTCCAGCCAAAAAATATAGCGATCAGACCAATAGGCACGTTAACCCAAAAGATATACTCCCAGCCTAAGGTGGAAACCATAATCCCGCCTAAACTTGGACCAGCTATACTTCCCAGAGACACGAATGTACCAATGAAACCAAGGGCTTTACCACGCTCCGTGGCAGGAAAGATATCCGTAACAATTCCCTGACTGTTCGCCATGGTCATCGAAGCACCCAAGGCTTGAATAACACGTGAAGCGATCAAGGCTGGTAAACTTACACTAAGCCCACACAGCATAGATCCAATAACAAATATAATGGTGCCAATCTTAAAGATTCGAATCTTTCCTACGATATCTCCAAGCTTGCCGAAGAAAAGTATCGCTGCACAGATCGCCATTAAATAACCTGTAGTTACCCATTCGATTTGCGCCATGGGCAGCTTCAGTTGTTTGGATAGCTCAGGCAGAGCAATATTGACAATACTACCATCAAGGGTGGACATAAACGTAAAAATATTCAGAACAATTAAAATCATCCAGCGCTTCTTCTGAATTTCTTTATCCTCTTGGTAGGTTGCACTTACAGAACTCATAACTAACACCTCATTAAATATTAATAATCACCGTTTAGTTGCGCACGCAACCAAACTCGCCATACCCAGTGTACAACAATTTAGTTGCGTGCGCAACGACTTTATTGTACACTTTATTTCAAGGCAACAAATGAGCGAACATATAACCCAAAGAGGTGTCTATATTGGCAAGAGAGCCTATCGGGAAGCTAATTTCCCATCTTCACCGTCAAAATCAAAAGAAACTGGTTAAGCAATTTGTCCCCTATGGAATCGGTAGTGGTGGACAGCATAGCTTTCTTAAATTAATTCTTTCTCGGCCAGGCATTACACAGGATCAGTTAACTGCCGAATTGAAGTTCGATAAAGCAACTACAGCACGTTCTGTGAAGCAATTAGAGAATTCGGGGTATATCGAGCGCAAAGACGATCCTAATGATCGACGCTCCCACCTTCTATATCCTACCCCGAAAGCCATCGATTTCTTCCCAGTTTTACAGTCCATCTTAGATGAATTTAATAAAAGCCTTGTGGGCCATTTAACCGATGAAGAAGTAGAGCAACTACATTTCCTGCTGCAAAAAATCAGTACAAACGAAGAATAGAACATAAGAAAAAGGATGTCCCAAAGCCACTCGGCTGTTGAGGCATCCCACTTTTACGTTTACTTTTGCTTTACAATTTCAGCAACTTCTTCCGTAATCTCTTCCCCGCCCATACTCTTCCATTTAGCTACAAACACATCAAAATCACTAAGCGGTGAATCACCCACAATAATATTTAAGAACGTCTCATTCTCCAGATTCTGCAGTTCCGGCCATTTGGTCTTCATAAGTCGGGTGTTCCCATAAAAGATCCCACGCACTCCCTCTATAGCAGTTGAGGTTAACACAGCTACTCCATATTTATACGCATTCGCTGCTTTCCAGCCTTCAAGATCTTTTTTGGGCTGCTCTGTTTCCGCTACCCATTGATCATAAATGAGCCGGGTATCAGAATTTAATGTATCCGGGTCTATCTTTCCGTGCAAAGCCTGCTGGATATCAGCATAATGTTTCTCAATCGCATCCCTATAATCTATCAAAAGATCGAACGGATAATAAGCACGCAGCTGAATGCCTGTCTGCGCAGAGAAATCACCCAGCTTTTTTACCTCCTCTTGATTAGGATCCTGTCTTCTTTCGAGTCTTGTAAACACGTTCAATTGCTTGATTACAGCCTCTGGATGTTCAAACCCTTTACGCACAACAAGATATCGATCTGTTACCGGAGCCAAATGAGCGACAAACTTACCGGAATCATCAACTGGAGCTGCATATGCTCTCCATTCTGCCTTCGTATCCAAAGCCACTGCCTCTGACAAAGGATAATAAGGCATCCACCAAGGACCAAAAAACATCCCTGATTTACCTGTAATAATAGGCTCCTGAGTTTCCTTATATAGTGCAAAGTCCGGATCCAGCAACCCGTGTTTATACCAATCAGCAAGTTTAGCAAGCGCTTGTTTGGTTTCTGGTGTAATGGAGCCATACACGATATTTCCGTTTTTATCCTTAATCCAATTCGTGGGGAAAGCATGAAATGCACTAAAAACAGCATCCAGACCATTAACTAATGGTTTAGTTCCATATACGATATTTTTGTAGCCGCTTAGACCGACGGTATCTCTTTTTCCATTCCCGTCAGGGTCTTTTTCAATAAAAGCTTTGGCAATTTTCTCGATGTCTTCAAAAGTTTGTGGAGGTCGCAGCTCCAGCTTCTCCAGCCAATCCTGACGTACCCAGAGCAGCACGGGAGAGTCTGCATCAATAGCTACATTCGGCAATCCATATAATTTACCGTCGCGGGAAGCGTCCTCTAATGCCTCTCCCTTTGTAGAATTGTACATATCCTTGATAAGTTCAGATCCATATATTTTATATGTCTCTGTCAAATCTTCAATCATGTCATTATCAATTAATTTCTTCAATT
Organism: Paenibacillus sp. FSL H3-0329; assembly: GCF_037963285.1. Lineage (NCBI taxonomy): Bacteria > Bacillati > Bacillota > Bacilli > Caryophanales > Paenibacillaceae > Paenibacillus > Paenibacillus sp. FSL H3-0329. The sequence goes on from NZ_CP150150.1 coordinate 4,475,814, forward strand.
GATCCCGATCCACAACCATGGCATCAGGCAAATCGTTGCTATCAATGGCAAGCTGCACCTTTTGCGTAAAAGCATCCTCACCCTTCGCTTCCCAGGAGTGAACCACTTTGATATTCGTAATGCTCTCTAAATAACGGGTGATTGGATTGTTATCGTTGCTGTCACCTGTATTAAGTCGCGAGTCGGGAACCTTAAATCCCACCCGGATCACAATCGGATCCTCATATTTACTATAAGCGATAGAAGTATCTTCATCCCCTGCCTGAGGGCTTGCAACTGAATCTACTGTACCGATATTGTCACGACATGATGTCATTCCAATGACCATAAACACTAGGAGGATAGATTTCCAAAATTTCATATTTGGTTTTTCCCCTCCGCACGGAATTCACTTGGTAATTTACCAATACGTTCTCTAAACAATCTGCTGAAATAACGATCATCCTCAAAACCGGACCGCGAAGCAATCTCACAGACGGGAAGTGTAGTCTCCAGCAGCAGTGATTTGGCAAGCTCCAGCCGCATTCCCCGTAAACATTCACCAAATGTCTCTCCGGCAAAACGAGCGAAACACTGGCTGAAATAACCACGGCTCATATTAATGACGGCTGCAACGTCGCTCTGATTGATTTTGTCACCTGCATGGCTCTGCATATAACGAACTGCGCGAATAAGACAGGACATAACCTCTTTAGTTAATCCAAGCTCCAGCATTCTTCGTCCCACATGATCAGAAAATCGCCGCAGCCAGTTCTTCCAATGACACCAGTTCAGATTATGGGAAATGTCCTTTTCCAGTTGAGCAGCATCTTCAGGCTTTAAAAGTAAAGAACTCCAGCTTTGTATTAGAGAGTGTGCAAACGCCAGAAACTGATCAGAACGGGGTTTCTGCTGAAGTATGTTTGCTACAAATTTCTCCCACTCATTTCCATCAATTGTCCACTTCAAATTCTGTGCTTGCTCCAGCAAATTATCCGCCTCTTGTTTTGAATAGGGAGCCCCTGGTTCCTTCTTTATGTCTTCATATTTCAATGAGGTCAAATCCTCAGGTTCAGGATGATAAAATAGAATACGGCGTAATTTCGCAGTGAGCTGTTCCTCTAATTCCTGTAACGGTTGATCTCTCAATCCACTGATCAGCGCGGTCTGCCATCGTCCGGATAGCTGGATCTTTAGTTCACGTTTGCTCTCATCTATTGAGAAACGATGCAATAAGGGAGACATCCACATCTCATGAAAAGTAATAAGCGGATTATTTTTCACGCTGGACAGCTGAAATAATTCTTCTTCATTGCATTGATGATTTAATGGCAAATATAGCAGAGCCTTATCAGCAGCCATACGTTTACTCTCCCCACGAACCAGAGCATCCCGCGTATTGTCCTCCCATTTAATACGATCGACAAGACGTCTGATAGTTTCATCCGCATTTTCCATCTCAAGCAGTGTTTTTACAATATAGTCAACGGCACCTAAACGCATAGCCTCCTGAACATAGTCAAATTCATGATGACAAGTAAGGACAACACAGCGAATACCTGTGAACCGTTGTCTAACCATTTTAATAAGCTCGAAGCCTGAAATGCCAGGCATGGTCAAATCCACAAATAATAAATCTACTTCCTGCTGTTGAAGCAGCTCCAAAGCAGATTTACCATCACCTGCCTCCCCAACTATAACAATCCCTAAGGATGACCAATCAATCAGGGATATGAAGCCTTTTCGCACGAGTCTCTCGTCATCGACAACTACAGCCTTAATCATCGAAGTCCTCCTTACCTTTCCTCGGAATCACAATGGATACAACCGTACCTTCTCCTGGCTTACTGAACATCTCTAGCTTCATTTGTTCTCCATAATAGGTTCTAAGCATCCGGTTCACATATGAAAAACCAATTCCAAGTCCCCGTTTTTTCGCTCCATCATCAGACAACAGCTGATCTAATGTATCTGCATCCATCCCAGCTCCGTTATCTTTTACACATAACTGAACTTCTCCTTCACCATGTTTCATTATCTCAACATCTACCTTGCCATTATCGCTTAATCCATGATAAATCGAGTTCTCCACCAGAGGCTGAAGCAAAAATCTCGGGACAGCCACAGACAATACATCCTCATCAGCTTCAACGTTAAATTCAAATTCATAATCATAACGAATACGCTGCAGCTCCATATAATTTCGAATCGCTTCAATTTCCTCGCCAATGGTAACAATGATGCTTTGCTTGCCCAGATTATAATGCAGCACCTTTACAAGAAGAGTGACCAGCTTGTCGATCTCCTTCTGGCCGTTTAACCGGGCCATCCACTGTACCGTATTTAAGGTATTATGCAAAAAATGAGGATTGATCTGGCTGAGCAACTTCTCAATCTCAAATTGGCTTTTCTGCTTCTCATTATGGGCAACCGCAACAATCAGCTCATTCACCTGTTTTTTCATCTGCTGAAAGTTGGTAAGCACAAAATCAAATTCTTCCACATTCGTATAGGCTACCGGAGCGGTAACATTTTCCGCCATTCGGTTGATTTCAAGGTTGACCTTACGCAACGGACCATAAATTTTCCTCCAGATGATCCAAGCCAGAAATCCGGCAAAAAGAAGGGTGGAGAAGGCAAGTAAGATCATTTTATAAAACCAAGAATAAATTTCACTGTTGAATTCTGATTTTTTCACAACGGCAATAAGCTTCCAGCCCTGAGGACTCGCGTAACGAAACAGATGATATCCACTTAGCGTTTCATGGGTGAGATTGGAGTTGCTTCCCGCAGCTTTAATAATACTTAGCGGAAGTTTGCCGTCGATCACTTTTGTACTATTACCTTGCTGATTGACCAGCAGATGATTTACTTTCATCCCGTAGGACTCCTGATTGAAGATTTTGCGAAACAAACTATAATTCGTCTCCAAATAAATATAAAGCTTATGCTGGCCCGGCACACGGACAATCCGCTGCTCCGAGAACACGAGATTATCACCAACAGCGTACATAGTGGGATGTGGTCCATAATAATCAGCCCCGTTATATCGCATAAAAGACGGCAATGTACTGATATCAAAATTTCTGCGTGCGCTCATGTTGGTGAACAGAACGGGATCATCGCTGTCCGGCATAATGTAGGCTGTAAGTCCAATATAAGGGTTCGTAAAATTGACTAGATTGATCTTCTGGTTGATGGAATTCATCATTTGCGATTTGCGAAAAATTTGTTTTTCCTGAATAAATGAGGACATCTCCTGCACAATCTGCCCGTCCAGAGCAAACTGCTTGGAGGCAAAATCCATATTGTCGATGGCATTCTCCAGGCTTGAGGCTTCCTGTCTCAGACTAGCGCTGATCCCGTTGCCAATTTTACCTGAAAGGATGGAGTAAGTAGAGGTGTAGGTTACGAATCCTACTAAGAGAAGCGGAAGTAGTGTTCCGATTACCAGATAGATAAATAAGGTATTGCGTAAGGATTTGACAGCTGGAGTATGACTCCGCAGGGGTACTCTTACCATCTGGATCATCCTCTTCTTTCTATCTGAAAGCGTTTTATATTAATGTGAGAATACCACATTTATCCTTAATTGAATAGAATAAGGCAGAACAGCCTCCACGCCGCCCCGCCTTATTTTATAGTTACTAGCCGTGTTTATTTAACGCTTTTACGGGCCTCGAACAATTCCTCAGCCTTTTTAATCGAGAAATCCATAACTTCGGAATAACCAAGACCATTTACCTTATCATGCATTTCTTTATTCAACTTATCATATTCCGCTTGATCTTTAGCAAAGACCATTTTCCAGGAAATCTGTTGAATAACCGTACCGATTTGTTTATTCTTTTGTTCCACTGTTTTATCCATGGTTAACGGCTCTTTGCCAGTGAAGCCTTGTGGTGCTACAGCCAATAGATTGTTTTTCTCAAAATACTCCTTAGGAGTCAGAACGCCCATCTTCGCTCTCCAGTCACTATCAAGCTTGGAAGGGTTACGTTCCAGGGTTGTTGTCCACAGATTATGATCGAATGGCTCACTATTCTCTGGATTCACCATCGCCGGAACCACAAACGAGAAGTTCATTTGATTGGAGCCATAGTAGTAGTCACCACCGCCGTATTCAGCAGGAACTTGAGTATTCTGTTGATCAGTATAAGCTTTCCAACCAAAATCAGTCACTGCAGGTTTGCCGTTTGCATCAATATCCCAGGTCAGACCTTGAGGTCCGTTAGGTACTGCTGTACCACTTCCTGCAGAAATCATTGCACCTTCCGGTGTGTACATCCAGTTAATGAATTCCATAATTCTAGCAGGTTCCTTAGCTTTTGCGCCGATTGCAATAATACCGTTACCACCGTAAACATTGAAGCCTGTGGAATACATCAATTCATCTTTGAACGGAACTAGCGCAAAACCTTTACCTTCGGCTGTTCTTTCTGGTGTATTGTAGTTAGCAGCTCCTAGCCATGGGAACCAAGAGAACAATAGACGACCATCTTTGTATTTCGCTACAACATCGTCGAATTTTTGCGTCATAGAGTCCGGATCAACCAGCCCCATTTGGTTAGCTTCAAAATACAGTTTGAGCGATTTCATGTACCAGCTATCTTCGGATAAAAAGTCATAATACTTTTCTTCATCTGCCTTAACATACACAGCAGTATCAGGAATTTCGTCATAGCCCATCATGTTTGCGAACTGTTTAGCCAATGTCATTTTATAGTTGCCATCCCAATCAGACCACATCGAGAAAGCATAGTTTTTTTTGCCTTGTTCGTTCTTAGGCTCGAGCTCTTGCATTTTTTTCAGCACAGGCAGATAATCTTCAATCTTTGTAATTTCTGGCGCTCCAATTTGTTGGTAAAGATCAAAGCGCAGGTCTGGACCCCAAGTCATATCTTTTCCTTCAGAAGGTCCGGATGGGTTAGAAGCTACGCTGTTCCCCATACCAAAGACTGATGATCCACCGCCAAAAGCTACCTTTGCTTTCTCAATAGCTTTTGGGAAAGTGCTAGAAATGTCTTTTCCGTATTTGTCCAAAAGACCGTCCTGTGTCCAGTCCAAGAGCAGCTTTCCTTTGATGGCATTTGGATAGTGGTTCTTGTCGTCACCGAAAATAATGATATCTCCAAGATCACCGGAAGCCATCATTGCAGAGATTTTGGTATCTCCACCAGTCAGGTTTGAAGCTACAATGTCCATTTCAATGTTGAACTTATCCTTGATGATTTTTGCAAACCATCCGGTCTGTGGACCGGCATAGTTAGCGGTTGTTGAGAATACAGTCAGCTTCAGCGGCTTGGAATGATCAAGCGCTCCGTCATCCGGTGCTGCTGTCTCCTCCGCCGGGGCATTTGTGGCAGCCGACGTAGGTTTCTCTGTGCTCGTGTTTTTGCCCGAATTAGCCGTATTATTCCCCCCGCCACATGCTGCAAGAACGAAGACCAGGATTACGGATAGCATGACAAGCGATGCTCTTCTTAATCTCATTGCTTTATACCCTCCCTTTCATCTCTTCACTTATAGTTCAACTCTGCTTATAGCAGAGGAAAACCCAGTTCTGATCCAGAGCGGCCACCCATCAGCCTTTAACCGCACCGATCATAATTCCTTTGACGAAAAAGCGTTGGAAGAACGGATACACGATCAAAATCGGCAATACGACGATCATCGTGACAGTCATCCGCACAGAGGTTGGAGTCTGCATATTCGCTGCACTAGCGGCCATATCTGGCGAATTACGAATTAAGGCCGCGAGCGAGCTGGATTCGTTCAAATAACGCCATAATAAGAACTGGAGCGTAAAGTATTTCGTATCTGTCATTAGAAACGCCGTATCAATAAAGGCATTCCACTGATTCACCGCTGAGAAAATCGTAATCGTAGCCAAGATAGGTGTTGTAAGAGGAACAATGATACTCCAGAACACCCGGAAGTAACCTGCTCCATCCATTGACGCCGACTCCTCAAGTGAGGGCGGAATAGCCTCGACGAAGGTTTTGACCAAAATGATATTAAAAGGAGTAATAATAGTTGGCAAAATATAAGCCAGGTAATTATTAGTCAGATGCAAGTTATGCATGGTGATATACCATGGGATCAGCCCTGCGCTGAAATACATCGTGACTACAACACTGCGGTACCAAATACTCCGGCCCCACATTTCCTTTTTGGTGAACAAGTACCCAAGAAATGCCGAAGATCCAACGGTGAGCAAAGTACCAACAACTGTTCTATAAATAGAGACTGTCGCCGCATGACCTAAACCACTGATTCTTAGAACCTTACTATAGTTATCAAAATGGATCTGCCTTGGATAAAATTTGATATACCCCGCTGCGCTAAGATCATTCGAACTGATCGTATTAATGAACAAATAGTAGAATGGATAAATGCATGACAGGGTGAACAATCCAAAGAGTGTGTAGATAATAATTTGAAAGATTAATTCTCCAGAAGTTAGTTTTTTCTTTCTCAAATGGGATCACCCCCGCCTTAAATGATAGATTCGTCACGCACCATCTTGGATAATGTGTTTGCCGCGAACAGTAGAATTACACTGACGACCGACTTCAGCATACTGACAGCTGTGGCAAACGGAAAGTTGTTAGCGAACGCAATATTGTATACATAAAGATCCAGCACTTCTATGGAATCTTTATTCATCGCATTTTGAAAGGCAAAGTACTGCTCCATCCCGTTATTGACTAGGTTACCTATGGAGAGCAGCAGTAGGACAAAGAAGGTTGGGACAAGACCCGGAATGGTAATATGCCAGATTTTACGGAACCGGCTTGCACCATCCACCTCAACGGCCTCGTACAATTCTTGATCAATGCCTGCGATTGCAGCAAGATAGAGAATGGCACCCCAGCCTAACGATTTCCACCAATACCAAATGATCATCGTGACCCAAATATTCGAGCTGGAGGCTAAAAAGTTATAACCTTCATCAACGATTCCAAGCTGCACTAAAATGTGCGTGATGACCCCGTTATCAACGGAGAACAACGAGAAAGCCAATGCATATACCAGAATCCAGCTGATAAAGTTCGGAATCGTGGTTAGCGTCTGCACCATCTTGCGATACCAGCCTGACTTAATCTCGGTCAGAAAAATCGCAAAGATCACTGGAAATATCGAGGTAATTAGTCCAAGTGAACTCATGGCAAGAGTGTTCTTCAGCACGCGCACAACCTCTGCGGTCTGTGTTGGATTGGATACAATCGTCTTGAACCATTTCAACCCGACATATGGCGTGTCAGACAACGGTATTCCGGGAATGAAATCATAAAATGCATAAATCCATCCGCTGATCGGCAGATAATAGAAAATAAAGGTGACAATAAGAAACGGAAAAGCCATGAAGAACAATTTATGTTTGTTCTTCATCTTCCAGCGGGATCGATGAACCGGATCGACGCTGGGAAGTAATTCACCAGAAGGTACCCCCATGTCGGAATCTCCTATACCCAGATTTTGATTACGTTTTCATAGTATCAGAACCATTATGTATGGCGAGATAGAACACAGAACGGCCTCACTGGAGAACCGTCTGATGCTTGTGAACCAAATTCGCATCTATTTCGACCATTTTCTACCTAATCACTGTGGGTCTAGTGATGTAGAGCCTACATGCCTTTTGGCTTATAAAAAGCGGCAGGATGACGGGAATTCCCCTCATCCTGCCGCTGAAAGAAATGGTTTCTAAGGGACGCTTGGGAGCTATGGGCAACTAGACCCTCCTCGTTCACTACATCAACTATGGTGCGTTTTGTCCTCTTCATCTGCTACATCAACTATGGTGCGCTTTGTCCTCTTCGTCCGATACATCAACTACGGTGCGCTTTGTCCTCTTCGTCCGCTCCATCAACTATGGTGCGCTTTGTCCTCTTCGTCCGCTACATCAACTATGGTGCGCTTTGTCCTCTTCATCCGTTATGGTCTTTCACACTTCATAGATCTTGCATCGGACCCAGATGCACTTATTTCCGGGATTCAACACATTTTCTCGTACTATCGGACTCAGGTGCAGCTATTCACACAAATATAGTCCAAATATAAGCAAATTCATGCCCATAAGAGCAATACAGTCCGAAACTACCGCAAAGTAGCTTAAAAATCAGCAATAGCGACTATACGGTCCGAAACACACTTCATGCTGCGAAATCAGGCACACTTCTATCGAGAATTCATCGCATTCACTCATACAGTCTGACTCATTCTTGGATCCACCGCATTCCCTCATGCTATCGGACCCAGATGCACTTATTTCCGGAATTCAGTGCTTTTCCTCGTGCTATCGGACTCAGGTGCAGCTATTCACACAAATATAGTCCAAATATGAGCAAATTCATGCCCATAAGAGCAATACAGTCCGAAACTACGGCAAAGTAGCTCAAAAATCAGCAATAGCGACTATACGGTCCGCAACATACTTCATGCAGCGAAATCAGGCACACTTCTATCGAGAATTCATCGCATTCACTCATACAGTCTGACTCATTCTTGGATCCACCGCATTCCCTCATGCTATCGGACACAGATGCACTTATTTCCGGGATTCAGCGTTTTTCCTCGTGCTATTGGACTCAGGTGCAGCTATTCACACAAATATAGTTCAAATATGAGCAAATTCATGCCCATAAGAGCAATACAGTCCGAAACTACGGCAAAGTAGCTCAAAAATCAGCAATAGCGACTATACGGTCCGCAACACTCCACCCATCATTTTTTGGCACACTTCTATCTAGAATCCATCACATTTTCTTGTACTATCGGACTCATTCTAGAATCCATCACATTTTCTTGTACTATCGGACTCATTCTAGAATCCACCGCATTCCCTCATGCTATCGGACCCAGATGCACTTATTTCCGGGATTCAGCGTTTTTCCTCGTGCTATCGGACTCAGGTGCAGCTATTCACACAAATATAGTCCAAATATGAGCAAATTCATGCCCATAAGAACAATACAGTCCGAAACTACCGCAAAGTAGCTAAAAAATCAGCAATAGCGACTATACGGTCCGCAACACTCCACGCATCATTCTTAGGCGCACTTCTATCAAGAATCCATCACATTTGCTCAAGCTATCGGACTCATTCTTGAATCCATGACATTTGCTCATGCTATCGGACTCATTCTTGAATCCATCGCATTCCCTCATCTATCGGACTCAGATGCACTTATTTCCAGGATTCATCGCATTTACTCATCCTTCAACGCAGCTCCCTTACTTCGAGGGTTCATGCTCATTTGTACTCCCAACCACACATAAAAAAGCAGCCTCTCAAATGAGAAGCTGCTCCATCACTTTACAACCATAGTTTGTTTACACCAAATCACTGCATTCCGTATAATACGCACTATTTTCCGCTCATTATTCGAATGCCCAACGTCTTCCGCAAAACCTAATGCCCGGGCGTCTTAACTTCCCCCTCCGCGGAGGCATCCATTTTCTGACGCCCCATAAAAAAGGAAGCCAGCAAAGCTAATGCAGCTGGAATAACCGCCCAAGCGAAGGTGTTCGCAATGGAAGAGGAAAGTCCCTCTGTAATTTTGCTCAAAATTTCCGGTGGAATGAGTGCTCTAGTCTCAGGCGACAGCAGGGAATGCGGATCTTTAAAATCCATAGCCCCCACAGCCCCCGCAGAAGCAGCTCCTCCTCCATTTGCTGTGAGCAACTTAGTTAGACTGCCCGAGAAATAATGGCTTTGAATAATGCCAAATGTGGTAATTCCGATGGTCATGCCAAGCGAACGAATGAAATTTAGTGTTGCGCTGGCGGAGCCGCGTTGCTGCGCTGTCAGACCATGAATAGCTGCTGTGCTTAACACAGAGAAGGAAGCGCCGATGCCCAATCCGATTAAAATCATGTACAAGGTAACCAAGAGACGTGAAGCTTCCGGAGTAAGCGTTGCTACCAGTCCTGTGCCGATCACCAAAAGTACAAACGTAGGTATCAGCAGATTGCGGTAACTGGTTTTTGCCATCAGGAATCCTCCCGTTGTGGCGGTAATTACTGAGCCGACCATCATCGGCAGCAGGACAAGTCCTGAATTGGTAGCCGAACCCCCCAATACACCTTGAATAAAAATAGGAATGTATACGGAGGCCACGATAAATGCAGCACCGCTAAATAGCGCGCACAGAATGCTGACGGCGTACAGTCTTTTTTTGAATAAAGCAAAGGAAATGATCGGCTCTTTCGCTCTCGTCTCTACAAAAAGGAACACTGCCGCCAATATAGCAAAAGCTGCAAATAAGCCGAGGATCATCGATGAGCCCCAAGCGTACTCTTTTCCACCCAGCTCCAACGCAAACATTAAGCAGATGACAGAGCCCAGCAGTGTGCCCGCACCCAGCCAATCAATAGGTTGTTTAGAATGCTCGTGTGATTCTTTATAAAAGAATACGACCATCACAAAAGCCAACAGTCCAAGCGGCAAGTTAATATAAAATATCCACTGCCAAGCAATATGATCGGTGATATATGCGCCTAGCAATGGACCAAAAATACTTGATAATCCAAACACCGCACCAAATGCACCGCCCAGCTTGCCCCGTGTCTCCAGTGGTACGGCGTCGAACATTATGGCAAAAGCAATCGGCACTAGCGCGCCGCCTCCAATTCCCTGAACCGCCCGATAAGCAGCCAACTGAGTAATTGTATCTGCCGTCCCGCAAAGCGCCGAACCTGCCATAAATACAATAATCCCAAAAATAAAAAACTTTTTACGCCCATACATATCAGACAGCTTGCCAAAGATAGGCATCCCCGCCATCTCAGCTACAAGATAAGCTGATGTTACCCAGACAAATTTGTCCATACCGCCTAGTTCCCCAACAATATTGCCCATTGCTGTAGCAACGATGGTGCTGTCCATGGAGGCCATCAGTATTCCTAACAGCAGACCTGCGATAACAATGCCCAGATTGGGCGCTTTGGCAGCACTCATTTATTCCACTCCCCATTGTCAAAAGATCTATAACTATGTGTTACAACTTCACTTGATGCCTCACTATTGCATTCTTGTGAATCTCCAAAACACTACGGTATTCCACAGTATCAATCTCACAGTCCACACCGATGATTACCCGATCTCCTCTGACAATATTTGCTTTTGTATTATTCAGCTCTATCGTATCGCCTTCAATGAGCCCAGCCTCAAAAAGCACTTTAGGATTCTGCTTCATCAAATGCAGGAATTTTCCGGTCTTGCTTTTTTTGATCGTTAAAGCACTGCCTCCAACCTCTTTCGCTCTACTTATTCCATATAAATTGATCTCCAGTTGCTCCGCACTTAGCAGTCCTGCCACATTGAGAGCGCCCGAAATACGCAGATGTTCACCTTCACAATCACCATTGACCTCCAAATTACCATTAAGATGAATATCGTCGATTTTTACGGAGGTTGCTTTAATTTCACCCTGACCCCGCAAGGAATCCCCTTCAAGATTACCCAAAAGTGTCATCTCACCGGTTATTTTCATTTTGGTCATTAGCAGGTTTCCATCTACTCTGGCATTTCCAGTCAGGCTCAGCTTCTCACAATCTACATCACCTGCAAAATGACCTTCCCCAGTAACTTTAATGTCCCGAAAGAAGCCTCCCGCTGAGGTCGTTGTGCCTATTATTTTCAAATTACTCCGAGTTGTTTCTTCACTCACCGATCTTCTCCACCTTTCCAACCTTTGCTTCTGGATGTACTGTGATCTGATCACGATACTCTATCCGTTCGATAGTACAGCCTGGCCCTACAATCACAATATTGCCCCTGATAACATCCGCTATTGTATACTCTAAATCAATAAAATCTCCTTCAATAGTCCGAGCCCGCAGCTCCGATCTTAATTTAGGGATGATTCCACTTAACATTTTGCTCCAGACTCCACTATTCGTTTGCCGGATCACTAGACTCTCCACACCAATTTCATGCGCCTTTCCCTGCCCTTGCAGTTTGAAGTCTACATGTCCTGCACTAAGTAAACCTCCGACACTAAAGCTTCCTTCCCCCGCAAAATCCTCAAGCTCACAATCACCCTTGATATTCAGCATTCCATGAAGAGTGCAACTTTCTCCCCGAAAGCTCTCACCGACAGTAATCATTCCATCCACCTTTAGGGAGTTAAAACGCAAATGTCCCAGCACTTTCATCGTCCCATTGCATTCCGCTTCTTCCGCCGAGAGATCATTCTTCAAATTCATATGCCCATTTCCTTTAAAAATTCGCGTCACGATGGGTCCCGTTACTTTGCCTACACCATCGATTTGCACACTGTTATAAGTACCTCCTGCCCCCCCGCTGACTCCGTTTATAATCAGATCCGGCAGCTGTCGTTTATCCATTACAGTAACCCCCTATTCAACAAGCTTAAAAGCAAGCTTACCTTTCAATTGTTCTATTACATCTGCACTGAGTATTTTACTGACCAGCTTTACCCCTTCATCGAACCATAACTCCGCTGGTGCCTGAGCCAGAATAAAGGATGACACCCCCATTTTGCGGATAAAAAACAACTCCCAGCTGTCACTCTCAAGATTGGAGGCTTTATTCATTAAGGTTCGAAACAGGAGCTCTGCTTCCTCCATATTCATCTCCCCTGCACTAAGCAGGCGGTCTACAGCCAATAAATAAGTGAGCTGATCGAAGCTATATCCATTCTTGACACCAAGCCTCTCTCCAAATTTCCCCAGTGTCACTGACGAAACAATGTTACGTTCTATAATTTCCGCAGCAGATACACTTACTCTGTCAAAAGAAGCCTTATCTGATAGCTTATCAGCCATTTCATCCAAAGAAAGTCCATCTTTCATATTCACAATATTATCGATACGGGACAAGATCATGTCTTTTGGAAAAAAAGTCTCCTGTCCAGTAAACGTAGATTTACGGATAAACCATTCCTCTGGAATCAACTGCTTCCGCTTCCAGCGGTACAATTGCCCATAGGATATACCGGTTAATTCTAATAGCTGCTTCTTCGAGATCAAATCCTCTTCCATGCTTATCACTCCTTGAAGCCATCGTAACATAACACTGTTACGTTGTAAAACCAATAAAATAAACTCACCTCATACCTACCTACGCTAGTAACCATCGAGTCCTAACTTCTCCCCCAAAGATTTTAAAGCATACCTTAAGAGCAGACCTCCGTCTTGAGAAGGATGATTTAACGGTTATTCACTATTTTTCCCACAAAAAAAGACTGCCCCCGCCGCTTATAAATGGCAGCATGGAACAGCCTTCTCTTAGAATGATTTTTACGAACTGCTAATCTTACTGAACAAAAGTATAATGTGCTGAATCATATTGCGGGCCGGATTTCTCATAAGTGAACCAGTACTCAATACTGCTGCCAGCGCTTAATCCACTCACCGTCTGCTTCCATGTTCCTGAGTTATTAGTCATCCGGTAATTAAGCTGGGAACCACCGCTAATCTTGTAATGTACATCTACATAAAGAGCACTGGTTACAGGTGTAATATAGATACTCGCCTCTGTAGCAGAAAGTCTCGTTACCCCTGCTGTAAAGTCAGCCGTCACATGATCACCGCCACCGCTGCCTCCAGTGGAATTAGTAGTAACTGTTGCGGTATTACTAGCGGAGGATAAATTACCTGCTGCATCCGTAGCTTTTACTGTAAACGTATAGGCTGTGCTTGGAGTAAGTCCACTAACAGTAGCTGTAGTTCCCCCCACAGTGGACACCTGCTGTGTTCCGCGATAAACAATATAACCTGTAACGCCAACATTATCGGTAGAAGCGGACCAGGTTAAGCTAACTCCTGTATCCGTCTTACTGGTTACCGTTAGATTAGCGGGAGCGGTTGGCGCGGTTGTATCCCCAGTATTACCACCACCCGTCAAATATTGACCTGTGAATGGATTAAACCGGTGCAGGGACATTATTAACCAGCCTGTGCTGGAAACACAGTTTTGCTGCGCCATCACCCAATAACTGTTGCTGGACCCTTTCAGCGAGTAGGGAATACCCCCGAGCGAAGCACCGCTTGTGCCTTGTTTTTTAATAATCTCTGTATTAATGGCGTCTGCCTTTGAGGCATTGCCTTGCAGATAATAAGCGAGTGACATGAATGCGCTTCCTTCAAACCATACGTCAGCACCCGTATTGCCAATTTGATTTCCGTTATCGTCATACGCCGGCAATACTTCGTCTGTCCAGTCAAAATCGTATCCGGTGAGCGTATTCCCAGCATCATTGTAAGTAAGCGTCTGCTTGTAACGCGGATTTGCTAGTGTTCCCGGGGTGCCGGAGGCATTTTCCACATAGGTTAAGCTTGCGCCGTAGTTATGGGCCCCGGATACGCCTAAAGCTAACACTCCCCAAGGGTTCACGTCTAAAGGTATTTTGGGGTCGATCAGATTTGTATCGTTTTTCCAGCCCCCCTTGAAACGTTTGACAGTGTCATCCCACACATAATTATCCAGGAAGGTTTTGACTCCAGAAGCCGCACTGTTATAAGTGGCTGCCTTTGAGGAATCCACCGAAGCATAATACTGCAATACCCGGTAAATATCGATATTGTGCTCGGTTGAGCTCCAAGGCTCATCGGAATTACTCCAACCACTCCATCCTCCTGCAATACTGCCATTAGCCTTTTTATACTGTAAACTCCAATCGAGTGCTTTAAGTGCCATCGGACGATACCGTGAATCATTATATTGCTTCTCATAAGCCATAGCAGCCATTGCCATCCATACAACGGGTCCCACATGTTTACGGATTTCTTCTCCGAAGCCGTTGTTATACCAATAAGAATTCAGCCAGAAGCCGGAAGGATCTTGAATGTCCCGCATTTTGTTCAAAACCTGCTCTGCCCGCGTCCGTTCACCCTTTACAATAAAGGCGATAGCTGCAACCGCTTGATCATACGTGTATACAATCTGTTTGGGGTTGTTTGGTCCCCAGAAATCTTCAAAGCTATCTACCAGTCCCTCAAAAGCATACCCCGCTGTTGCATCCTGCTGGGCTTTCAACCAGATTAAAGCACGATTTGAAGCGTCACTTGCAGCATCTGCATTCGCTTTTCCACCAAAGGGTAGAGCTACCCCAAGCACCAGCAAACTTGTCATTAAGATCGAAAACAGCTTCCTCATCTTCATAACTTTCCTCCTCTTAATCATGATGAACTAGGCAATGAGAGTTCTTTGAAGCATAAAAACTAAAGCGTTTTCAAACAGCAACAACAGGGACTTTTGAATATTTCACCATGGTAATTGTCCTCATTTTCAGGCTTAGAAACCCGTTCGTCAACGATTTTATGTAAATTTTTAACTAAATGAGGCGAAACAACCAAAATTGCCATTTGAGAAACCATACGAAAGACCAGCATATTTTTTATGAATTCATATTTATGAAGGCAAAACAAAAAGAGCAGACAGCTCCTTTATAAGGATTCTATCTGCTCTTTACTATTTATCTCTATACTATTCTGCTTTATCTTCGCCAGCAGTTTCAGCTGCAGCGGGTTCAGCAGTATCTTCTTCTGTTGGCTCTTGCGCTGCTGGAGGTGAAATACGGACAATCAAAGTGTCCTCAGGCGTCAATACTTCCCAGCCTTCATGCTTCGGCAAATCAGATACCAGCAATTGATCACCAATATCTAGTCCACTGATATCCACTTCAAAGGATGCAGCTATTTTATCTGGAAGTGTGCGAATATCCAGCTCATGCAATTCAATTTGTTGCACGCCGCCGCTCTTCACACCTACTGGTTCACCTGTAAAGTGGAACGCTACTTTGGTATCCAATTTGGCCTTCATATCAATCTGCTGAAAATCAATGTGCAGCAGTTGTTTGGATATTGGCTGACGTTGGATTTCTTGAATAACCACGTTCTTTTTGCCCGAGTCTGGCAATTCCAAAGTAAGAACAGCCCGTGGGTTGCTGGCTAAAATACCTGAAATTGTCTTAGCATCCGCTGTAAAGGACTGGCTATCTGAACCTGCACCGTACACGACTACCGGTACAAAGCCTTTTCTGCGCTGTGAAGAAGTCGAGCCGGATCTTTCTGTCAAACGTACTGTTGTATTCACGATGATTCCTCCTAAGTAGGGATTTTATACTAGACCGATTAGATATGTACGCCTAACCTAACCACTCTCTAATTACCCCATTGACCTGGCTTTGAAACCTCTCAAGACTTTTGAGCCCAGGCAAAAATAAGGTCAAATTGTATTATTATACAATTCAACATTAATTATTCATGTCTTAGGAGTAAATCATTGCTATATTTGTGACAACTATCAAACTAAATGACAAGCTACAAAATGGTTACTGCCAACATCACGAAATACCGGGATTTCAGATCTGCAAACCTCTTGCGCAAAGGGACAACGGGTATGGAATTTACAGCCAGAAGGCGGGTTCACCGGACTCGGAATATCTCCCTTAAGTACAATCCTTTCCCTTTTCAGCTTTGGAATAGGAATCGGAACAGCCGACAGCAGCGCTTTGGTATACGGGTGGAGCGCATTCTTAAACAGTTCATCTCTTGATGCCGTCTCCATCATAGAGCCCAGGTACATGACACCGATTCTTGAACACAAATGCTCCACAACACTCAGGTCATGGGAGATGAACAAATACGTTAACCCTCGACTCTGCTGGAGCTTACTGAATAAATTAATAATCTGTGCTTGGATGGAAACATCCAGTGCTGAAACTGGTTCGTCTGCAATAATCAGCTCAGGATTCAAAACAAGCGCACGGGCGATCCCGATCCGCTGCCGCTGCCCCCCGGAGAATTCATGCGGAAAGCGATCAATATGATAAGAAGATAAACCGCAAGCCGCTAGCGCTTCAAGCACCAGATCTCGCACCTCGGACCTTGAGCATAAACCATGATCCAGTAAAGCTTCACCAATGGCATCACCTATACGAACCCGTGGGTTAAGAGAGCTATAAGGATCTTGGAAGATCAACTGCATTTGGGGTCTAATATTGCGCAATTCAGCGGGCGACAGGGAGTGAATGTCTATCCCTTTGAATTTGATCTCACCTGCCGTTTTATCCGTTAGCCGTAAAATCGTCCGTCCGACTGTACTTTTGCCGCTCCCAGATTCCCCTACAAGCCCAAACGTCTCCCCAGGTTGAAGTGTGATGCTAATATCATCAACAGCCTTCACATGCCCAACGGTTCGATTAAGCAGCCCCTTAGTAACAGGGAAATATTTCTTTAAATGATTGACCTCAAGCAGTGCCTCAGGCATGAACAACCGCCTCCTCATACAACCAGCAAGCTACCTTTTGTCTGCTAGCTACCTCTTTAAGCCGGGGCTGCTGGCTGACACATACAGGCATGCAATGCTCACAGCGGTCATGAAAATAACAAGAGGGCACCAGCTCAAGCGGATTTGGCACTTGACCTGGTATGGAATACAGCTCATCCTGTCGCTGATTGATTACCGGCTTCGATTTGAGCAGCCCTTTTGTATAGGGATGTTTGGGGTTGTTGAACAATTCAACAACCTCCCCCTCCTCCACAATCTTTCCGGAATACATAACAATCACATAATCGGCCATCTCTGCCACTACACCAAGATCATGGGTGATTAGTAGAATGGACATGCCCGAGCTATCTTTAATTTCACGCAGCATATCCAGAATTTGCGCTTGAATCGTTACATCCAGCGCCGTGGTCGGTTCATCAGCAATCAATAGCTTTGGACTGCAGGCAATGGCAATAGCAATCATAATCCGCTGCAGCATACCTCCACTTAATTCATGCGGGTAACTATCAGCAATTTGCTCTGGTCGTGATATGCCTACCTGCTTAATCAGTTCAATCGCCCGGATACGCGCCTGTTTCTTGTTCATCTTCAAATGTACAATCAGCGGCTCCATGATTTGCTCACCGATCTTGATTACAGGATTAAGGGAGGACATGGGCTCCTGGAAGATCATCGCGATTTCATTCCCGCGGATGGTTCGCAGTGTGTTTTTGTCCATTTTCAACAAATCCTCACCCTGAAAATCAATTTTCCCTTGGGCTACCTTGCCCCCGGGTTCCTCAACAAGCCCCATGATGGACATCGCGGTCACGCTTTTGCCGCAGCCCGATTCTCCAACGATACATACCGTCTCTCCCTCGCGAACACGGAAGCTTACATCATCAACGGCTTTCACTTTTCCTTCTTCCGTGAAGAAGTATGTACTTAGACCGTCTATATTCATTAAATCACTCATCTGAGGGTCACCTACCTCTTCTGTTTAGGATCAAGCACGTCCCGGAGTCCGTCTCCAAAGATATTGATCGCGATCACTGTCGCAAAAATCGATAACCCTGGTGGAATCCACAGCCACGGCCGATCCTGAAAGTCGATCATATTATTCGCAGCATCAATCATATTGCCCCAGGTTGGAGTTGGCGGCATAACACCTAGCCCAAAAAAGCTAAGAACCGATTCACTCAATATAGCGCCACCGATGTTAAGGGTAGCCATAACGATCAGCAACGGAACGATATTCGGCAGCAAATGATTAAATAATTTACGTCGGTCACGGAGGCCTAATACTACCGCCGCCTGCATAAACTCACGTTCTCGCAGACTAAGCATTTGACCCCGTACCATACGTGCCATACCCGGCCAGCTCACAATACTAAGCATCAGCATAACGATATACATCCGATAATCCGTTGGAATCTTCCACTCCGATAATAACGCACCAAAAATAAAGAGCAGTGGCAGACTCGGGACCGTCAATAAAAGATCCGCAATCCGCATAATGATTTGATCAGCAATACCGCGGTAATACCCAGCAATAGCCCCCAAAAGAGCACCGATAAACACCGAAAGAACCATTGATGCTAGTCCTACGGTCAGTGAAATGCGCCCCGCCTGCATTACCCGGGTCAGAATATCTCTGCCCAATGCATCAGTGCCCAGCCAATGCTTCATATTGGGTGCCTTGTTCATCATAGCCATATTAATTTTGTTATCCGTATAAGGTGAGAACAGCGGACCAATAAAACAAAGCGCAAACATAAAGATCACCACCACAAATCCGGATACCGCCAGCTTGTTCTTCAGCAACCTCCGCATGGATTGCCGGAATAAAGAGGATTTTCCTTTGGTGGTCTGCGGCTTCGCGATCCCAGCTACATTACTTTGAACTGCCACGTCAGCTTCCTCCTCTCTATAGCCGAACTCTAGGATCGGCAATCCGGTACAAAACATCCGAAAGCAACGTTCCTATGACGGTAAGTATGGCAATAAACATCGTAAAGCCCATCAGCAAAGGATAATCCCTTAGTCCGAAGGACTGCATATACAGTTGGCCAATCCCAGGCCAATTGAATATTTTCTCAATAATAAGTGATCCGCCAAATAGTGCTGGAAGCTCAAAACCAACCAGTGTAATTGCGGGCAGCAAGGCATTACGTAAGGCGTGTGTAAAGAGCACCTTGCGTTCTTTTAGGCCTTTGGCGCGTGCCGTACGGATATAATCCTGTTTTAAGACATCAATCATATTGCTGCGGAAATAACGGGTGAGCGAACCTAATCCCAGAAGGGTCATAACTACAACCGGAAGGGTCATATGCATTACGATCTCCTTAAAGTAAGCCAAACCCGTAGCATTACTCCCCGTAGTGATTATTCCACCTGGAGGCAGCCACTTGAGATCGACGGCCAGGATTTTGATCAGGAATAAGCCTATAAAAAATGACGGCAGCGACATTGCTGCAAATATAGCGATCATCACGAGTGTATCGAACCAGGAATATTGCTTATAGGCAGAGATGACGCCAATAATGACCGCAATCACCCACGTTAGAAACGTAGATACGGCAGCCAGCAAAAAGGAATTCCAAATATAATCATTAAAAAGCTGCAGCACAGGCTTTTGTTGGGCTAAGGAATACCCGAAATCACCATGCAGCGCATTCTTCATCCAGATCCCATAACGTTCAAGCACAGGCTTGTTTAAGCCGTAGATTTCACGAAGCTCAGCTTTGCGTTCAGCGGTCAATTTAATATTTCCGGTTATGAAATCACCGGGAGTTGAAGCATACAGACAGAAGATCAATAATGATGCCGCAAATAAGATGATGACCATGTACAACAGTCTTTTCGATAAATAAGCGCTCATGACAGACTCCTTATGATTCGTCCCCTGCCCTTGAATCCAGTCAGGGCAGGGGACACTGGTTTATTTATTTCAGGCTCCAAGTTGGCAGACTGCCAGCAAGACCGATGAACGGGCTGACCGAGAGATTCTCAATACGTCCGTTATAGGCGTATACCGTCTTTTTGTAACTTGTGAAAATAATAGGCAGTTCATCATTGAAAAGCTGATACAGCTCTTTATATACCGCTTTGCGTGCCTCAATATCAGTAGTGGCCAAGGCTTTGTTGTACAGCTCTAGGAATTTCGGATTGTCATAATCCGTGATTTCTCCATCGAAGAATTGCATGAACCCGTCAGACGGATCAGTCAACATGCTTGTGGAGAAGGATACGAGATCGTAGTCCCCACCTTCTACTTTCGATACCAGTGAGTTAAAGTCTGCGAAAACCTCAGGCTGGAATTCGATACCCAGCGCTTCAAAATTCTCTTTAGCTACAGCGATGAAAATATCTGTGTTTTTGCTCTTCGAACCGAGGTAATGGATGCTCAGCGGTTTGCCATCTTTTTCACGGATCCCCCCCGCGCCTACCGTCCAGCCAGCTTCATCGAGCAATTGTTTTGCTTTTTCCGGATCATATTTGTAAGGATTAATACCTTCCTCAGTGTAAGACCAGGAAATCGGCGATGCCGGGATGTTGGCAATAGAACCTGCACCTTGTGCTGCATCCACATAAATACTCTGACGATCCAAACCGTACACAATAGCTTGACGTACAAGCTTATCCTTGAGCTGCTCATGCTTGAGGTTAACTTGCAAGTAACCATAGGTACTTGGAGTGTATGGAATAATATTCACAAAACCAAGTGCTTTCAGCTTCTCGATATTCTCGTCTGTCGCACTAAAGGAAGCGTAGTCCACTTCACCAGTTTCTACGAACTGCCATACGTCGCCTTCCGTAGTTTTGTAGATGAAATGCTCCGTCTTTGGTTTACCTTTGAAATAATTCTCATTCGCTACAAAACGCACTTCTTGACCTGGAATAAATTTCTCCAGCTTGTAAGGTCCATCGCCAAGTGGCTTCTCATGCAGCTTTTTAATGTATTCAAGATTTCCAATTTTATAGTCCTTGCCATAGTAAGCTTTCGATAGTACATTCGAGCCGAGCTGTACCAGCGCCGTTGCGTTTGGTTGCTCAAGGGTTGCTGAGATCGTCTGTGGATCAATTACTTTAATGCCCTCAACTGTAGGGGATGTACCTTCCTTATAGGCTTTGCCGCCTTTAACATTTAGCGATGGAAGCTGGGAGCTACCGTCATACGATTTGTCGTATTGGATCGTCCATGTAAATGCCACATCATCCGCTGTTAACGGTGAACCGTCGCTGAATTTCAAATCTTTTCTCAAGTGGAACGTGTATGTAAGCTGATCATCTGAAACATCCCAGCTCTCCGCAAGCTCCGGCGTTGGAACGCCTTTGTCATCAACAGTTACGAGAGAAGCGTATAGCAGTGAAGAGACATTGCCATCATAACCACTTTGTTGAAAATAAGGAGTGAACGCTCCGCTTGGGTCCGTAAGCCCGACGATAATGGTATCTGTACGTTTCTGGGCCACCGCTGGAAGTTTGGATAAATCCGTGGCAGTAAAAGGTTCGCTTAGAGCACCCACAGGAACAATCTCTGGTGCAGTGGTTGCTTCCACATTGGTTGAATTGGAGCCTGCAGCCGCATTATTTGCGGATGAGGATTCGTTATTACTGTTGTTAGCGCAAGCAGAAAGTAACAGTGACCCCGTAAGCAGTAATGAAGTGATTACAATCGCATTTTTTCTCATGTACCTATCTCCCTTTTCTCTCTGATAGAATAATAACTATAATTCCTACCCGTTAAGTATGAATAACATCTGATGTTCATTATAGAAAGGTTTTCGAGTTCTGTAAAGAGAGAACTTCAAAAAAATTCTCCATAAACAGAATTAGGCGATAATTAAAACAAATAAAAAAGCCAAAACCCCTCTCTGCATAAGAGAAGCCCTGGCTTTCAGACGGTTATTTTTTTTCGAAATCATTATTTCAAATACTCGAATAGCTGCTCGTTCATCCGATGAATACCTTCAAGACGCAGACTGTATCCGGTGACATTCTCTCCTTCAATATAGGCATGAAGCAAACCTGCACAACGAAGATTAAAAATATGATCATGCACAATCCCCTTCGAGATCCCCGCATGCTTAACAATTTCGGTAAACGTCTTACGGCCATCACTAAGGGCTTGGAGGATTTTTAGCCGGCTTTTTTCACTCAGACTACGGATCGCTCTGTACATAAAAGGGGAGATTTCCTCATTCTCCATCGATATCCACGCCGCATAATGGCAGATCGTTAATTCCCCATAGCAATAGATAATATTAGCAGGCTGAAAATGATACTGTGGAATCAGTACGAGCTTCTTAAGCCCATCCGTAGGCATGAAGTAAAATCCGTTGGTCGTCTTGTTCACGAAATCCGCAGTGTCCAGTTCATTAAGCTCCGTGTTCTTCGAATCCGCATGCTGCTGCAGTTTGCTCAAAATCGCAGGATTGCATTGGCTAAAGTACTGGCGGTTCCACTCGGAAAGTAAAAATACTACGCGGTTACGGTAATCCTCCATATGGCTTGGAAATACCTTTACATATTTTGATAAGGTCTCATATAACTCACCAACCGATAACCGTTCAATCCAGTTCAACACACTGTCTACATCATCCTTAAATGGACAACAGTAAATGAGCAGATTCAACATTTTCCACTCATTGTTTAGTTCGGTTTCTTTCAGACGGGATAACAGCTCTTCACTGAGCGTGCTTTCAATTTCATTAGCCCACGCTACCCCTAAATCAATCTTCTTATAGGATTTTTTGCAGAGATAAGTATGTAAGCTGTTCAACAATTCATAAATCGATCCAAATTCAACCTCAACCTTGTATTCCACAATGATTCCTCCTGCTAGCGGTTCTTTTCAGTAGTGAGATATTCTCTTAATCTTATTGTATTATCCTGAGAATACGCAAGCTACTCTATAAACGGGAGTGTATAAAAATTCATTAGCTGCTGTTTCAGCACCGAATTTTCTGCATTTCACGTTGATTTAGCTGACATTTCCGCGAGCGTGGGCGCTATCGGATACAGCTGAGCTTGTGCTAATAGCGTTTGCTCGATCCGCAGGCTTCAGCGGGAGATCAGGACTCTGCGCTATCGGACATAGTTGACCTTATTCTAATAGCGTCTGCTCGATCCGCAGGCTTCAGCGGAAGATCAGGACTCAGCTCTATCGGACTCAGTTGACCTTGTGCTAATAGCGTCTGCTGGGTCCGCAGGCTTCAGCGGGAGATCAGGACTCAGCTCTATCGGACTCAGTTGACCTAATTCGCAGTATTATCTCCTTTTCAGCATGCTATCGGACTCCATAGGCTGCCTATTTCGCTCCTATTCCAAAGGAATAGCTGCACTGGGGTCCGAAAATTTGCTAAAACGGCTAAAAATGTGCAAATAGCGTCTGCTGAGTCCGAAAGCATCAGTGGGGAATTAGGACTCTGGTCAGTAAGCTTCTGCTGAGGATTAGTATCCTACGCTATCGGACACAGTTGACGTTATTCGTAGTATTATCCCATTTTTTGTGTGCGATCGGACTCCATAGGCGCTATTGACACTATAAATGCCTATTTCGTGCCTATTCCACAGGAATAGCTGCACTGGTGTCCGAAACTTTGCTCAAACGGCTAAATATGTGCAGATAGCGTCAGCTGGGTCCGAAAGCATCAGTGGGAAATTAGAACTCTGGTCCGAAAGGTTCTACGGAGGATTAGGATCCTACGCTATCGGACTCAGTTTTCCTTATTCGCAGTATTATCCCCTTTTCAGCATGCTATCGGACTCCATAGGCGCTATTGACACTATAAATGCCTATTTCGTGCCTATTCCAAAGGATTAGCTGCTATGATGTCCGAAAATTTACTCAAAAGACTAAAAATGTGCAAATAGCGTCAGCTGGGTCCGAAAGCATCAGTGAGGAATTAGGATTCTGGTCCGTAAGCTTTTGCGGAGAATTAGGATCCTACGCTATCGGACACAGTTGACGTTATTCGCAGTATTATCCCATTTTTTGTGTGCGATCGGACTCCATAGGCTCTATGGGCATTAAAAATGCCTATTTCGCTCCTATTCCAAAGGAATAGCTGCACTGGGGTCCGAAAATTTGCTCAAAAGGCTAAAAATGTGCAAATAGCGTCTGCTGGGTCCGAAAGCATCAGTGGGGAATTAGGACTCTGGTCCGTAAGCTTCTGCTGAGGATTAGTATCCTACGCTCTCGGACACAGTTGACGTTATTCGCAGTATTATCCCATTTTTTGTGTGCAATCGGACTCCATAGGCGCTATTGACACTATAAATGCCTATTTCGTGCCTATTCATAAGGAATAGCTGCACTGGTGTCCGAAACTTTGCTCAAACGGCTAAATATGTGCAAATAGCGTCTGCTGGGTCCGAAAGGTTCTGCTGATAGGAAAACCAAGGGTTCGGAAGTTCGTGGTTACGGGGTTACGGGGTTACGGGGTTACGGGGTTACGGGGTTACGGGGTTACGGGGTTACGGGGTTACGGGGTTACGGGGTTACGGGGTTACGGGGTTACGGGGTTACGGGGTTACGGGGTTACGGGGTTACGGGGTTACGGGGTTACGGGGTTCTGGCATTTCGGGGTTCCGGGGGTTCCGGGGGTTCCGGGGGTTCCGGGGGTTCCCAGCGTTCCCAGCGTTCCCAGCGTTCCCAGCGTTCCCAGTTTTCAGCTTACCAAAACAAATACTCGAGGTTAGTTAACTCTCACTTGCTATATTCTGCTTGACCAAGTTGCCCACATGAACAAAAAATACAGCGCAGCGATCCACGGGTAACAAGGAAAGCAACATTCAGCCCGAAGAACAATCAATCTGGTTCGCTCCTCGCTTTTTGCAATTCATGGTAGTAAAATATAGGCAATAACTAATTAGGAGTGAAGCCATAAGATGCAAATTCAAAATGAAAACGGACGTTTTTTTGTTGCTAATGACGGTAAGGTCGTTGCCGAAATCACATACAGTTTGGATAAAGAAACCGGGGAATTGGTCATTGACCACACTCGTGTCTCCGAAGAACTGCGCGGGCAAGGTACTGGACAAAAGCTTGTACGTGCTGTTGTGGACAAGGCTCGGAATGAGAATTTAAAAATTGTACCCGTGTGCTCCTATGCTGCGCATCAATTCGAGAAGCACCCGGAGTACAAAGACGTGCTGAGCGGGAATACTGGCGGGAGAGCTTAAAACCTGCTCCCGTTTCCGCGAAGCTTTTTTAGTAACTATGCGAACTTATAATAGTTCAAATACACTTTAGGGGGAAACGGGTTTGACGTCTGCCGACACTTTTAAGAATATTGAGGAATTGCAACAACGCTGTGAGCAATATGAAGGAATCTCATTAAAACTGAATTGGGATATGCTCCGCCAGCCATCAAGCGCAGGTGATACGGAATGGCTTGTGACTTATGAGGACGAATTACTGGTCGGTTTCTTGGGACTCTATGGTTTTGGAAGCGATATGGAGGTCTGTGGCATGGTTCGGCCAGGCTACCGTCGACGCGGAATCTTCACCTCTCTGTGGAACCGAGCACAAACCATAATCAAACGCAATAAAGTCTCTACTCTTCTTCTAAATGCACCCGCCGCTTCTTCATCTGGAACTGCTTTCCTGCAAACCTTGCCTCTACAGTTCAATCACGCTGAATATCAAATGAAATGGGATGGCAATTCCATGGTTTCTTCTGATGTTAGCTCAGCAACAGGGACTGTGGTCTTACGGCCAGCTCGTGAAGAAGAGGCACACATTCTGGTCGAACTGGATTGTGGAGGTTTTGATATGAAGACAGAAGATGCTGCCGAGCAGTATGAGTTGCACAAACAGGAAGATATGCAAGAGAATATTATGATCGAGATGGACGGCAGGCCTGTTGGGAAAATGCGAGTGTGGACTGAAGATAATGAATCCTGGATCTATGGATTTACAGTCGACAAAAAGCTACGTGGGCTTGGCATTGGCCGCAGCGCCCTTCTTCAGACCATCGAACGAGAGCGCCAAAATTATAATGGTGTAAATCTGGAGGTCGCACTGGATAATCCCAATGCACTTAAGCTGTATGAGAGCTGCGGCTTTGTCATTCAGAATAAACAGGATTATTACCGATTTATCGGCTAATCCCCCGACCTAACTCTTGAGATTTTAATAAAGCAGTAACAATAAGACCTCCTTACTTGCTGGTGTTCTAACCTGCAGATAAGGAGGTCTATATTTATTATAGTAAATAATTCGCTTCGCCTCTCTCATTTCTACGATCGCTGCAGCTTAAGGAACCGTCAGCTAACACTTCACGCTCAAGAAATACGGATAACAAACGCACATAATCCAGTGACTCCATAAGCGAGATTGCCTCTCCAGCAAAGCAGTATTTACGTCCATCCAGCAGCGAGAAAACTTCCACGGTCTCCGCTGGCTCACCATAAGCATGATGGCAAAAAACATTGGCCATATGCATAAATCCAGTGATGATATCCTCATTGCCATTAACCATAAACTTCTGAATGTTCACGCTCCGGCCACTTTTTGAAGAGTTCCAAGCCAGTTGTGTAATCATCGATAACTCCAAATTCAACGCTGGAACTGGGACATGCCACTGTTCATATAACATCACTGGAATCTCCTGTAGATGATTGCTTGAAACGATACGCATAAGCTCATCAGCTACACTCGTTTTGATATCCCAATATTGCAAAAGGGAGGGAAAAGCATCTCCCCTAGGAGGCCACCGTCGCTCTAACAGAAATTGTATAGGTGTCTCTCTCCGCACTTCCGGCAGCAGACTATAGAAGTCATTAAGCGTATGCCCCACAGCATATTGAACCTGCTGGCGCCAGCGTGGGAGCCCCGTCGCTGGAGCTCCGCTAGCTAAATTCTCAGTCCCGCCCAGCATAATATGCTCCATGCGATAATCGTGCAGCCGTTTATACGGAGGGGTATGTACAGCCCTTGCTTTGTTAAACCAACTTCCCACTGGCCCCCCCATCTTAGGTTACCGCCATACAGGCTTCGATGAATTGACGTCCGAATTGACGGCAGGCTTCTTTTTCTACAGCATTAGGGCCATACTCAATCTTTAGGCTATCTTGCAAAATGACTGCTCCACGCGCCTTTAACTTCTCCTCGATAACATCCACTGCCCCACAATAAATGGCGTAGCCTGTATCCCCACTACCAAAAACTGCTGACTTCATGGCAGTCAAATCAAGTTCATCCATCTCCTCATAGAAATCAAGAGATTCATCGGGCAACTCTCCGTCACCCCAAGTATATGCCCCTAGCAGAACGCCTTCATATGATTTTATCTCAATCGCATTACATTCAGTGACCGACTTCAAAACAGCCTCACCGCCTGCTTGGCGTATTCCTTCTACAATCAATTCAGCCATTTCTTCAGTGTTGCCAGTTAAACTAGCATATGCCACAAGCACTTTAGCCATAAACTCCTGTTCCTCCCCTACTAACACCTTAAATTTAAATCATATACGCTTCACCTCATTCTATTTGATAATGATTATCATTGTCAATAAATAAAGTTAAAAAAACGCAAACTCCCCGTTATTACACACGGTTGAAGTTTGCGCTCCGTCTCATTTTTCTTAAAAAGAAGCTTAATAAGCACCTTCCAGCAAGGTTATGTGATTCCCATCAGGATCACGAAAATTCATTTCTTTACCGCCATATTCCATCGTAACAGGTGGCTGACAATCCAGTCCCTTAGCTTTCAACTGCTCGTATGTCTCATCAAGATTATCACAGCCGAATACTAAATTAACAAAACCTGTCGTAAGATTTTCCCACTTTGCAGCATCCCAAATAATAATTCCCGGCTTTTTCTTGTCAAAACCAAGCTTTGCCCCGTCGAAATTACCGTAGCCTTCGAAAGGCATAGGAATTCCCAGTACCTCCGTATAAAATTTAGCTGACGCCGCAGTATCTTTAGTGTAAATGTTAGTCCCTTCAAAAGACGAAATCATAACTTGTCCCCTCTCATTTTCATAATATGTCTCATTTAGTCTAACAAGGTTAACACGCTTTGTATTGCAAAATTACGACATTCTTCGGCCTGCATAGACCAAGGCTTCAAGTGGGGTTCTTCCTGCATATTTTTTGAAATTATTGATAAAATGGGACTGATGACTGTAACCATACGCGAAAATAAGATCCTGCATATTCTTTGTCTGCCCAGGTAAATGACACATCTCCCGCCATACATTCTGAAACCGCACGAGATCTGCTGTTTTTTTGGGCGATACACCTATATATTCTTGAAAAAGCCGTTCAAGTTGTCGTCTGCTTAAATTAGAACTGGTCTCCAAATCCTCAGAGGTCACAATCCCTTATTGTTTAACCATTGTATAGACTGCGTTCATCATCCGATCGTTAGTCCGCCCTCTACGCTCAAGACGACGAAGCAGATAGGCTTCAGCGGCTGCAATCCTTTCGTCCATCGAGTTTACTTTCTCCAATAGATGACCAAGCTCTTTTTTAAAAGTGCCAAAATAATGTTCTACATCGACATGTGCATTCAAGACATTCCGCAGATGATCATCTGCAAAAAAATGAACTGCCCAGAAATGAAATCGGATCCCAAAGGTTGTACTCCCCCCTGGTTTTCTGTCTGAAGAGACTTCAAATGGAGTGTCATTGATGCCGAAGAAAAAAGTATTTGTATTGCCTGATACCCTATCCAAATCCCAAATAATATCCATACAGGTGTCCGGAATTATTGTCTCCGTCTCAGGTTGTTGTATAGACTCCACATCTACAGAACCCCAAAAACAGCGAATAAACGGCTGCAAGGCATGGCTGGGCAGAAACTCACTAGTGTGGTTGGGTTTTGCAGTTATAGGGAAATACAGCGGTGAGAGATTGAACATAGCTTTAGTTCTCCGATCGTAAATAGGGTAAGGACTCTACTATCTGATCATACACAATCAAGTCTTGCAGCACCAGTTGAATAGCCGCATAAGCATGGGAATATTATACACCTCATTAGCATTGGACAAAATAATTGGTGAAGCTGGCTGAGGCGTAATTTGTTTGTAGCAATCAGTTGAAATGTTGTACAATAAAGGCTAAATGAATTTTTTTGAAGGATGGATTAAATCATGTATATAGCGAGCGATTGGAAAGACTATGAAGTAATTGATACAGGCGGTGGAGAAAAGCTCGAACGCTGGGGCGATATTATCTTGCGTCGTCCTGATCCACAGATTATTTGGCCTCTAAATAATGAGACCGCTAAATGGCGTGATGTGCACGGACATTATCACCGTTCCTCCGCTGGTGGCGGACAATGGGAAATGAAAAAAACCATTCCGGACGATTGGAAGATTAGCTATGGTAAATTAAAATTCCACTTACGTCCTACAAACTTCAAGCATACAGGACTATTCCCGGAACAAGCAGCCAACTGGAGCTGGATGATGGACAAGATTGCAGCGGCTAACCGTCCAATCTCAGTGCTGAATCTTTTTGCTTACACAGGTGGAGCTACTGTGGCAGCGGCGAGTGCCGGTGCGTCTGTCGTTCACGTGGATGCAGCCAAAGGTATGGTGCAGTGGGCGAAAGAAAACGTTCAGCTGTCTGGTCTTGGAGAACGTCCAGTCCGCTTTATCACGGATGATGTATTCAAGTTCGTACAACGTGAACAACGCCGCGGCAGTAAATATGACGCGATTATTATGGACCCTCCTTCTTACGGAAGAGGACCTGGTGGAGAAATGTGGAAGCTTGAATCAAGCTTGTACCCTTTCCTTGAGAGCTGTATGGAGATTATGAGCGACAACCCTTTGTTCATGCTCATTAATTCCTACACCACAGGAATTTCTCCAACTGTACTGCGCAACATGTTGTCCATGACCATGGGCAAACGTTATGGCGGAAAGCTTACCTCCGGCGAAATCGGTCTTCCGATCACCTCCTCCGGCATGAATCTGCCATGTGGTATCCTGGGTCGCTGGGAGGCGTAAGCCATGACACAGCATAGTTCCGGCAACAATGAGGCTGTAAGCGGCGGATCGCAACGCTTTGAAGTGTTGTACGAAGACAACCATCTTCTGGGGATTGTAAAACCCGTGAATATTCCTGTTCAGGAGGATGCAACAGGCGATCCTGACCTGCTGAACCTGCTGAAAGAAGATGTGAAGGAACGTTTCAACAAACCCGGCAACGTCTATATAGGTCTGGTCCACCGTTTGGACCGACCGGTTGGGGGAGCAATGATTTTTGCCAAGACTTCAAAAGCGGCTTCAAGACTATCCGAGAGTGTCCGTACTCACGGCTTTCATAAGGTGTATTTAACAGTCGTGCATGGTAAACCGCCAGCCACTCGTGGCCGTCTTACAGATACGCTGCTTAAAGACGCAAAGAGTAACACCGTCACTGTGGTTCGAAAAGGAACTCCCGGCGGCAAGGAAGCAATTCTGGATTACACAGTGCTTGACAGTGCAGAAGGATACAGCCTGCTTAAGATTGATTTACTTACAGGGCGTTCCCACCAAATTCGGGTGCAGCTAAGTTCGATCGGCTGCCCATTATACGGTGATCAGAAGTACGGGGCTTCAGTGAACAAACCGGGGCAACAAATTGCGTTATGGTCAGCACTTGTAGGATTCCCTCACCCTGTTACTAAAGAAGAAGTGGAACTCATCTCTCTGCCCCCACAAACCCATCCTTGGGATCTGTGGCCGCGGGAAACACTAAAAAAAGGGCTGTTCTAAAGCAGCCGTTTCTAGGCATTGAAACGATAAAAAACGAGGCAGTGATTCTCCGGTTAGTGGAGAATCACTGCCTCGTTTTTGGTTCTGCGTCTGCTACTTGAACAGACTATGGGAAGAGGGTCCACGCACGCTGAAGTGTTCTTCCTAGCTCCGCAGGATATGCTTAGTCCGATTATTCCAGCCGGGCATTGAATATCCCTTTGAGATTAAACATCCTTTCGAGATTAAACATCCCTTCCAGCCTGAACTTAGCTAACGGTAACCCGCTCAGTTTAGCTGAGGATCAGTAGTGGTTCAGCAGTGGTTCAGCAGTGGATCCTAGATGGAATCTGAAATGAAAAGTAAGATAACTGCATTCTATACACTTATTCCGAATAAAAAAGCAGTAGATCGGATTTTAAGTGTACTTTTTACAATTAAAAATCAGGGAAACTGCAAAAAGAGAAGTAAATCAAGAAAATAGTTGTATAAAATACAGTTAAATTTCATCAATCGAGTAATTAGCAAATAATAGCTGTACAAAATACAACTAAATGCATCTAGGTGCCTCTAATTGCTCTAAAACACTCTAAATGCTTCTACATCCTCTAAATGCACTAGTGATACAGCAAAGCTATTTGCTTCAAGGTGTTGAGCCCTCCGGTGTGGTTGTAACAACCATTTTGCCCATTAAGTAGAGCAGTAACTGTTGGTTATGAGAGGAGATCGGATCAAGCGCTTCCGCAAAAAAATCACTGCGGATCTTTAGACCACGTGCAGTTTCTTCCTTTCCAGTCTCCGTTATGCTCACCCATACAATCCGCCGGTCCGAAGCATCTCTTTCCCGCACAATAAGCTCATGCTTCTCCATCCGATCAAGTAACATCGTAACCGCTGCAGGACTGGTCGCCAAATGTGGAGCCAGATCAGAAGGCTTCATCGCGTCGCGTTCCTGAAGCAGTTCAAGTACAGTAAGTTGGGCATCCGTCAGCGTTGGAGCAAGATTACTGTCCATATGTAATTTATAATCTTTTAAAATCTTATGCCAAATTTTACTGAATTCAGAAGCATGCACACTTATTCCTTCCTTTCCTCGCGGTTCTATCCGGTATATCTACATTTTCGCGAAACAACTTCCATTTCCTGCAAAAGAAGAAAAAATAAATCTGCCGGACCTTCAGCATAAAAAAATAAAAAACGACGCTTAGTCAACCCTCCAAAAGAGCGGACTAAACGCCGTTATAAAATCACTTGTTAATCGCTAGTTTTAATGAACTGATGGGAAAAGATTTATGATCTCATCCTTTTTCTCCACAGCTACAATCTGTTTGCCTGTAGAACGACGCTCGCCCAGCGGCGCTGATTCAGAGGAGAACGTATGGTGGGCATTCTCACGAGTAACGGCATTCAGTTCTAATGGCTCCTTGCAATAGAAAGCCCCTGCTAACCTGCTGCCATTTGGACGTATTCGTTTGCCTTCCTTGAATTCGAAGGTTGGCATTCCTTTGCCACCACGGCTTTGTGATGGATAATCCACAAGTAATGAACGTTTCGCATAACCAATATCAGAAATAGCAAGGATTTCGCCTTCATCTTCGCTGACCCAGAAGCAGGAAATCACCTCGTCGCCCTCGCGCAGCTGAATTCCTCTTACACCAGATGCAACGCGACCCATAGGGTTAACCTCATTCTCATGGAATCGGATACTCATTCCCTCACGGGTAACCAGCACAATGTCCTTGTCATTCGTACTGGAAGCCACTGTAATGATCTCATCACCCTCGGCTACCTTACAGGCCGCTACCGCTCCAGAACGGCTTGTAGAGTATTCCTTGAGCTCTGTACGCTTCACCTGACCCCGACGGGTGACGAACACAAGACTTTGCTGCGGATCATCTAGATTATTAACCGGAATCACACTAACGATTCCATCTCCTTTAGACAATCCAATGACATTCACAATCGCTGTACCAGGCTCTTTCCATTTAAACTCCGGAATCTGGTGCACAGGAAGCAAGAAGTATTGCCCCTTGCGGGTAAATACCAGCAGACTGTCACGGGTATTCACATCCAGCAGCCTGACGATATGGTCACCTTCTTTGACGCCTGAGGTATGACGCTCCCCACCTGAACGGGTGAAGGAAAGCATACCAGTCCGCTTAATATAACCATCTGCTGAAAGAGCAACTAGCACATCCTCCGCGTTGACCAGCGCTTCAAGGCTAACCTTGAGCTCCTCTACTTCGCCTTGGATCAGAGAACGGCGATCAATGCCGTATTTGTCGCGAATCTCCAGCAGTTCCTTACGGATTACAGAAACTAGCTTTTTGTCGCTTTCCAAAATGCCGCGCAGATGTGTAATCTTTGCCATCATTTCATCTAACTCTTTCTGGAGTGAAGTGATCTCCAGATTGGTCAGACGATACAATTGCAAAGTAAGGATCGAATCGGCTTGGCGTTCACTGAAGCCGAACATCCATACGAGATTGTTCTGAGCATCCTGACGGTTTTTCGACGCTTTGATCGCAGCGATAACCTCATCCAGGATATTTAGTGCTTTAACTAAACCCTCTAAGACATGAGCACGGTCTTCAGCGCGTTCCAGATCGAACTGGGTGCGATGAGTCACAACTTCACGCTGATGCGCGATATAAGCTTCTAGGATGGCTTTTAGACCAAGCTGCTGAGGCGCTTTGTTAACAATAGCAACCATATTGAAGTTATAGGTGATTTGAAGATCGGTTTTTTTGAGCAGATAGGCCAACACGCCTTGAGCATCAGCCTCTTTTTTGAGTTCGACTACAATCCGCAATCCCTCACGGCCGCTCTCATCACGAACCTCGGCAATGCCATCGATCTTTTTCTCCAGCCGAATATTCTCCATGGAAGTAACCAGCCGTGATTTTACAATCTGGAATGGAACTTCCGTAATCACGATTTGCTGCTTGCCGCCCCGCATATTCTCAATCTCTGTCTTGGAGCGCAGGTAAATACGCCCTTTACCTGTGCGGTAAGCATCCATGATGCCGTCTCCGCCCATGATCGTGCCGCCTGTAGGGAAATCCGGACCTTTCATAAAGGTCATAATTTCCTCCAGCTCAATATTTGGCTTCTGCATCACTGCGATACAAGCGTCAATTACTTCACGCAGATTATGTGGCGGAATTTCAGTAGCAAAACCCGCAGAAATCCCACTCGTGCCATTTACGAGCAGATTCGGATACCGGGAAGGAACCACAACAGGCTCTTTGGCGGTATTGTCAAAGTTATCTTTAAACAAGACGGTCCGCTTCTCGATATCACGCATCATCTCCATTGCAATGGGAGACAGCCGTGCTTCTGTATAACGCATTGCCGCAGCTGGGTCATCGTCCATGGAGCCCCAGTTGCCGTGACCGTCAACTAGCACATGCCCCATCTTCCAAGGCTGTGCCATACGTACCATACCATCGTAAATAGAGGAGTCACCATGTGGATGGTAATTACCCATTACATCTCCGACGGTTTTGGCTGACTTGCGGTATGGCTTGTCAGGTGTGTTGCCGGAGTCGTACATCGCGTAAAGAATCCGGCGCTGCACGGGTTTAAGTCCATCACGGACATCGGGGATTGCCCGGTCCTGAATAATATATTTGGAATACCGACCAAAGCGGTCACCGACGACCTCTTCCAGAAATGCCGGCAAAAATTGTTCTGATAAACTACTCACTTTGCTCACCTTCTGTTCCTCAAACTGCCCGTTTTAAAATAGTGTGGTGATTCTCGGGTACTTCAGGGATTTTTGGAATTCCGGGCACTATCGCTCCTACAGTTCCAAAAATCTTCTAGGTCCCATAAATCACCAAACTCTTAGAAAATCGGGATTATCGTCACTTGCAGCACTGACATTACTCTACAATTTCGGTGAAATCGACATTTTCAACAATCCAGCGTTTACGTGGATCGACTTTGTCACCCATAAGTGTTGAAACACGGCGCTCCGCCTTAGCGGCATCCTCAATCTGTACCTGAAGCAGCGTACGCGACTCTGGATTCATCGTTGTCTCCCACAGCTGATCGGGGTTCATCTCACCCAACCCTTTATAACGCTGAAGCTCGAAGTTTTTGCCGAATTCCTTTAAGTAATTTTGCAGCTCTTCATCACTCCATGCATACCTTACGGTCTCCAGCTTACCCGTTTTGCGGGTCAACTTATAAAGTGGAGGCTGAGCAATAAAGACCTTACCTGCATCTAATAAAGGCTTCATATAACGATAGAAAAATGTCAGCAGCAGCACCTGAATATGCGCTCCATCGGTATCGGCATCGGTCATAATGATAATTTTGGAATAATTGCTGTCTTCGACAGTGAAATCCGGACCAATTCCAGCGCCTATCGTAGAAATAATTGCTTTATACTCGTCGTTCTTCAGGATGTCCAGCAGCTTAGCCTTCTCCGGATTCATCGGTTTACCTTTTAGCGGCAATATCGCTTGAATCTTAGAGTCACGGCCTTGCTTAGCCGAACCACCCGCGGAATCACCTTCCACGATGAACAGCTCCGTACGTGTAACGTCCTTTGATTGTGCAGGAGACAGCTTACCGCCAAGATTCGAGCTTTCGCTGCGTTTCTTGCCTGTGCGGATCTCATCGCGGGCTTTACGTGCCGCTTCCCGGGCTTTCGACGCTTGAATCGATTTCTTCAGCAGGCTCTGCGCAACTTGTGGATTTTCTTCCAAGAAACGCGCCATATTTTCAGAAACAATATAATCTACTGCACTACGGGCGGAAGCACTGCCAAGCTGATCCTTTGTCTGTCCAACAAATTCAACCTCGGACATTTTTACACTAATGACAGCCATCATGCCTTCCCGCAGATCATTACCTTCCAGGTTTTTATCCTTTTCTTTAAGCAATTGCGTGCGGCGGGCATATTCATTTAATACACGAGTGTACGCAGTTTTAAAGCCGGTCTCATGTGTGCCCCCGCTGCGAGTTGGAATGGAGTTTACGAAGGAAGCCAAGGTTTCTGTGTAGCCTCCGTTGTATTGAAGAGCTACTTCTACCTCGATATCATCCTTTTCTGCACTGAAATGAATAACATCATGGAGAACATCCTTACCTTCGTTGAGGAACTGCACAAATTGACTGGCTCCACCTTCATAAAAGAATTCATCCTGACGGTTGCTCCGCTCATCTTGCAGTGTAATACGCAGACCGGAATTCAGAAAAGCAATCTCCTGAACCCGCTCTGCCAGCGTGTCATAATTCAGAGCAATTCCATTTGGGAAGACACGAATATCTGGCTTGAAAGTAATTTTCGAACCAGTTTTATTGGTGTTACCCAAGATTTCAAGACCAGTTACAGGTTCGCCGACATGCTCTTTGCCCTTCTTGTCCACCCAGTACTCAAACCGCTGACGATGGATTTTGCCCTCACGATAAATTTCTACTTCGAGCCATTCAGACAAAGCGTTTGTGACAGAAGCCCCTACGCCATGCAAACCGCCTGATTTTTTATAACCCGATCCACCGAACTTACCGCCCGCATGCAAAATTGTAAATACAACTTGCGGTGTAGGTACCCCTGTCTTATGCATTCCAGTCGGGATCCCCCGTCCATTATCGCTAACGGTTACCGAGCCATCCTTGCGAAGCAGTATGTCAATCTTTGTACAATACTTGGCTAAATGCTCATCTACGGCATTATCTACGATTTCCCATACTAAATGATGTAGTCCTGAAGAACTCGTACTGCCGATATACATGCCAGGTCGTTTGCGTACTGCAACCAGACCCTCGAGCACTTGAATGTCGTCAGCATCGTATCCAGTACGGCCATTCTCGCCGTTATTAGAAACTTCAGCAAACATATCGATCTGTTCGAGCATTCATGCTCCTCCTTCTTTTCTCTATACTAAGAAGAAACGGCTTGGCCGTCCTTTTTGTTAAGAACGGTATCCGTTACTGCCAAAAACCTAAGGATAGAATATAACGTGAAATTATACTCTCCTATATTTCTAAGAAATGCAAACAAACGTTTTGGTCACTTTGTTCATTCTAATTCAAAATATCCCTTTTCGTAAAGACGGCGAATGAAATGATCACCGAAGCGGCTCCCCATACAGCCAGCACAGCCATGGAAAATGACAAGGACATCCCTTCAATGGGGGCGGGAGTACCAGACAAATAGCTGGTCAGTCCAAGATTTACCATAAATAAATATTTCGCTGTTGTCCAGGCAGAGGCCATATTGGTCAGTATACTACCTGCAATCAGAGCGGCCATCATAACTACTATACTCGCGGCAGTACTGCGAACAAGCACCGAGATCATGAATGCGAGCAGTGCAACCACTACGCTGACGAACCAAATCAAACCACCTTGCATAAGCATATATTTCCACTGAGGCACTGCATGTACAGTAGACATATCTAGCGAATCACCACTTATTTTAAAGCCTGTGAAAACAGGAATGTTAAAGCCTTTAAAACCAAAGGCGAGACCAGAGATAAAGTAGCTGATTGCAAATGTGGAAAGTACGATAAGCGAGACAAACATTAGCAGTGCTGTCATTTTGCTAAAAAGCACCTTCCAGCGCTTGACCGGCCTAGTCAACAGCATTTTGATAGTTCCAGTTGTCCTTTCGGCCGAGACCAAATCTGAGGCCACCGCCATAATAAGCAACGGAATAAATAATGTAACCGAATTATCCATAAATTCACGGGTAAAGGTAACCCCGCTAGGTTCATTCGGATTAACGTCATGGTGAAGATAATACTGAAGCTGTTGTACAAATATTCGCCGATAAGTCTTCCATTCCTCTGGAATCCGGTCACTTCCCAGTGAATTTTGATTATCGATAATCTGCTGCTGGATCTCAAGCCGCCAATCGGAATTAAACTTCTCCCGGCTCCGTTCGGCTGAACGCATCTGTGCATAGGTGAACATAGGCACCAGTACAATCAGAATCAGCAGTATAACATAAAACCGTTTCTTTTTTATAATCTTCAAGCACTCATTACGGATTAGCGGAAGCAAGTTACTCAACATTCTCACCCTCCGTTAGTTTCAAGAATAGCTGTTCCAGTGTCGGATTAATTTTATGCACAGCCCTCACCTCGATTTCAGCAGTAACCATTACGGCCACAATCTCGGGGATCAGATCCTGATCCATGATCGTTATTAAAGAATTGGGGCCCATCCCTGCAATAATTGAGTCATCTAATGTGACGTCTTCCAGTTTTTGAATCTGAATATCTGAACGATCAGCCAGCATTTCCCGAGCCTCAGCAAAAGGCTCCAGCTCCCAAAGTACATACGGCGAATTACGAGCGATCAGCTCATCTACCGCACCAACAGCCAATACACGCCCTTTACTAATTATCGCTACACGGTCGCAAAGAAGTTGAATTTCGCTTAGCAAATGGCTCGATACGAACACCGCCAGCCCTTCATCCGCCAGCTTGCGAATGAATTCTCGCAGCTCCTTAATACCTTTAGGGTCAAGTCCATTCGTCGGCTCGTCCAAAATAAGCAGCCGTGGACGTCCCAACAGTGCCTGCGCAATGCCTAATCGTTGTCTCATCCCAAGCGAGTATGTACTTACCTTATCATGTATCCGCTGATCTAATCGAACAATATCTACCACTTCGCTAATACGTTCATTGTCTACACCAGGCTGCATCCGGGCAAAATGCTGCAAATTCTCCCACCCGGTCAAATAGGTATATACCTCAGGATTCTCAACGATAGAGCCTACATATTGCAATGCTTTTTCCGGATTTCGGTTCACATTGTACCCACATACTGTAATCTTGCCCTCAGTAGGACGAATCAAATCCACAAGCATGCGGATCGTGGTCGTCTTCCCAGCGCCGTTAGGGCCGAGAAAGCCGAAAATCTCCCCTTTTCTCACATCGAAAGTAACATCATCTATTATCCATTTCCGTCCTATTTTTTTACGTACCCCGTCCACAGACAAGACGACTGTGCCGGAGTCTTCACTATTCGCTTTTGTCATATTTAATTTAGCTCCTTGTGACTGTCATTTTCTCGGTTTGTACTTGCTCAAAGGGCATTTACCTACATGATCTTACTGCAAAATTTAACACTCACCTATATACTACTGCACAGCCTGTATGAACCGTTCTCCGATTCGCTGATAGCCATCACCATTAGGATGAAAATGATCGGTGGATAGATACTTGTCCAAATGTCTGTTAAACAAGTCAAACGTAGGAACCAAGGTCATGTTGCTATGCTTATTAATAATATCCATTGCCGTATTATTCCACTTCGTTACCGCTTGATTGCCTGGTACCAGTAATTCTGGAATATCGCCAAAGGGATTATACAGCCCCATATAGTAAATTTGCGCATTTGGATTGATCTGTGAGATTTTATCGAGAATCTTCTCCAGCCTAGCTGCTGCTTCTGGCAGAGCGGCTAATAAAGACTCTGGAGTCAGCTCCTGCTCAGAGGTTGATGAAGTTGTGTTTCCTTGCTGCGCCCCATTATTCTCAAGAATATCCGAATCCTTAAACAGATCATTTCCTCCGACGGATAGCAAAACAACATTCGACATGCGCAAGGCATACTCCACACCATCTTCGTTCAGTTTGCTTAACAGCCCGGCAGTAGTCAACCCGTTAATCCCCATATTACCTAAAAAGTCTACTGTGACACCTTTTGCAGATAAACCAGTAACCGTACGCTTAACAAACCCTTCTCCGGTGTTATCACCAGTCCCCTTGGTAAGCGAATCCCCGAGCGCAACAATTTTGAGGAGCTTGACAGTCTCCGTCACCGGTGCGGCTGTTTGCTGAGGCAAGCTGCTCTCGGTAACCTCTCCGACCGGATAGATAATATCTTTAACCGCATAAACTAAACCAACCATCAAAACTATAGTTGTTACTATGGAAATCAAGCTGACGCTGCGCCATGTCCATTTCGAATCCTTCAAAGCTATCCCTCCGTATGCCGTTCTATTATGTATTGTTGCACAATTTACAAAGATCTTAACTATGTTACATAAACATAATTCTTCCATAGAAGTTTTGCAAATGTCTAGCAAAGAAATAAATCCCGCTGTTACAGTGTTTATGCCGAGGAGCGAGTGTGGACTTTTTTGAAAATAAAAAAATACTGGCTTTTTAATTAATGCCATTATATAATATTTCCCGTTGACTCTTTAGACATTACGGGTTATTAGCTTAGCTGGTAGAGCAGCCGACTCTTAATCGGCAGGTCGCAGGTTCGACCCCTGCATAACCCATAGAGCTAGACAGAAGAAGTAAGGACAAGTTCCTTGCTTCTTTTTTTGTTGCATTTTTGATCTTCACCACACAAAAAAAACCGCTCCCCGACTTACATCGGAGAACGATTTCTTCCTGAAGCATCTACTCGTATTATTTACCAATAAACTCTTGAACCCAGTAATTATTATCATAACCTACACCGATATAATTGAAGTTAGCATTCAAAATATTAGCGCGGTGACCTGGACTATTCATCCATGCCTTCATAACTTCTTCTGGTGTTTTTTGTCCCATTGCGATGTTCTCGCCTGCGGCTTTATAAGTGATGCCAAAGGATTTCATCATATCAAATGGTGAACCATACGTAGGTGAAGTATGTGAAAAATAGTTATTCGAACGCATATCCGTAGCTTTTGTAGCGGCAACTTTGTGCAGGCTGTCCAATCCAGCTACAGGTGACAAACCAGCTGCTGCACGTTCTTTGTTTACCAGCGTTACGATTTGCTGAACATAGGTTCCTTTATTGCTCACAGCACCTGTTGTAGTTGTATTATCTGTCGGCTTAGTTACAGTAGTTGTGTCTGCTGGCTTTGTAACCGGTTTTGTAGTTGTAGTTGTGGTCGTGTTGTCTTTGTTTGGTACTGTTCCAGTTTGCGGCTTAGTCACCACGATTGTGCTATTCGAAAAAGGGAATCCCTCAAGATTAGCTTGTTTAAAATATTGTAATATTTGCTCATAACTTGTGCCTTTTATTGTTACTGTCGATTCATTCGATGCCGCATTTGCTTCCAATGGAAGAGAAATACTAAGTGCCATAACAGCTGCCACACTACCACCGATGATTGCTTTTAATGTCTTGTTCTTCAATCTGCCATCTCCTTTTTTCTTGCGTGTAATATATGCTTGTGCCTAGAGTGACCATCTACAAATGTTACAAAGTTGTAATTTGTTCCTCAGTCATTGTAGCATAAATCTCTCAAATGTGCGCTTCTAATTTTTTACATATAATAGTCTTGACTGTAAGATTTCTGATTCCTAGATACATTCGCTTTCTTTCGCTGTTTTCCTGCCTAAAAATACCAATTCATCTATTATTCGCGAAAGAAAGCACAAAAAAAGTCGCCCTCCCCGAAAGGACGGCAACTTCAGCAAACCTATGGATACCTGTCAATTAATGAAACGACTGCCAGAACTCGCCCTCCGTAGAGATCAATCCCATGATCTCCGCATAAGGAATCCGGAAGGTTGGAAAACCTGCAGAATACGGAGCGATCTCATAAGGTGCGAAATACAGATACAACGCTTCATTATCCACAAAGAAGGGTTGATCCGAGGTAATTCCTTTATACGTATCCGGAAAAACATATGAATATTGTGGATCGTTCTCGATCTGTTTGCCCACAATTTTACTGAGCTTCTCCACATATCTGCTGCCCGGCTTGAACAAATCTCCCAGCTTATAGAACCTGCCGCTGCGCAAATTAATATGCGGATAGATTTTGGTAGGCATTCCATGTGCTGCTCCAAAAGGAAAACGATATCCGGTCAGCTCCAGCACCAGCAGGTTTTTACGGAAGAAAGAGACTGAAAAATCACCATTATAACTAAAGTCCTGGGAAACCCCTCCACTCCCAACGTCTTCAGCAAGGGATAGCTTGCGCAGCTTATCGTTAACCTCTCGCGAAACTTCCGCACTGGCAATCCCTTCAACGACCGGATAATACACCAGATAATCCCTGTTCGGTTTGTATTTCTTCTCCACTACGGAATAGGGAGGTCTCAGCGGAATGACTCCATTTTGGCGCCAAACCTGCTTTCCCTGCCGATCATAATAAGAGGTGCGCTGATCTACATCTGCTCTTATCAAACGTCCGCTAAGGGTGAGTGTTCCTGTACCTGGAATAACTGGAGGCTGGGCTGCCTTTTTTCCACTTCTATCGATAAAATAGGTATCTTTAGCATCAAATACAGACGCCAAGCCTTCCTGATAATTGTTCACGCCAAGCAGGGTGTGATTGCTCAGGACCGCTCCCGTTTCCGCATCTGCAATTACATAACGTGATCCGCGATAAGGCTGGCTGGGGAATACAGGCGTTCCTATGGC
This sequence comes from Paenibacillus sp. FSL H3-0329, assembly GCF_037963285.1. Taxonomy (NCBI): domain Bacteria; kingdom Bacillati; phylum Bacillota; class Bacilli; order Caryophanales; family Paenibacillaceae; genus Paenibacillus; species Paenibacillus sp. FSL H3-0329. The sequence continues at coordinate 4,518,082 of NZ_CP150150.1, forward strand.
TACTCTGCCTTCACCTAGCTGCAATACTTCATAATATTTTGCCGGGATGATCATTTTCCCTTGTTTATCAATCAGCCCGTAGGCGTTGCCATAATTCTCAGCGGTATTCACCACCGCACGTCCCTCTGAAAAAGGTAAAGCAGAGGTGAATTGCGGCTGAATAGCTACAGAACCATCCGTATTTAAATAGCCATATTTACCGTTTTCAGTCGCTTGATAGGCGAGTAAACCCTCTCCCGGACTTCCTACAAAAGGATGGTTATAAGTATGCAGGATGTTCCCAGCCGGATCGATGAGCGCATACTCTTCTTCTTTGATTTTAACCAAAGCCACGCCGTTCATAAAATCATTGGCATCCACATAAATCGCGGGCAGCACCTCTTTACCTTGCGCGTCCACATATCCATATAGCGATTGGCCACCGGTTGTATTTTGTTTTGAAAATAGTGCACGCCCCTCATGTAATGAGTTCAGATAATCATACCGGGCGGACGTCACTTCTTTGCCTTTTTCATCAATAAAAGTGTACCCCTTGGCATCCGACACTACCGCGCGCTCTTCCGAAAAAGGCGCAATAAAAGAATAGATCGGCTTCACTCGTTCTCTTCCAGTGCTGTCAATGAGCCCGCTGCTATTTTTTCGCTGAACTACGGCAAGACCGTTCTTTTGAAAATCCTCAGCATATTCGTACCGAGGTTCAATCTGAACACGGCCTTCGTCATTAATATATCCCCAAAGTGTGCCCTCTTTGAGATTAAACGGCGCCGGATGCAGACCCGTGGTCCGCAGATCGTCCCCCACCCACTCCGGCAATAAGTATGGCGCCTCAAAAGGCTTATTAGAGTAATCTACACGATATAATCCCGCTTCTGCCGGAATCGTGACAAATAACTCCTCTTCCGTGCGTATGAAATCCTCATCCTGCTGAGTAATATATTCGTTCCAGCCAATGCCATCCCATTTCCATACATCCGCCTGTATCAGACCATTGTCATTCCCTTTCCCTAGCTCATTCAACCTAATCCTTAACATCCAGTCGCTCCCCTTTAACAAAGGCATTTGCCTATAGAATATGGGAGAACGTTGGTTTATGTGCTTTTTGATCTTTGGGGTTGGGGGGAGAGGAGCTTTGGTGGGGAATCCGCAGAGGGGGTAGGCGTATTCTAGGGCATTTTCGCCTCTCTTTCGTCCTCTGTATATCATTTCAGCTAATTCTGCGGGATTTGTACCTTTCATTCGCCTCACGTAGCTCGTTTCAGCCAATTCTACGGGATTTTTACCGTTCATTCGCCATACATAGCTCGTTTCAGCCAATTCTGCGGGATTTATACCGTTCATTCGCCACACATAGCTCGTTTCAGCCAATTCTACGGGATTTATACCGTTCATTCGCCTCACATAGCTCGTTTCAGTCAATTCTGCGGGATTTTTACCGTTCTATCGTCCCACATAGCTCGTTTCAGCCAATCCTACGGGATTTTTACCGTTCATTCGCCTCACGTAGCTCGTTTCAGCCAATCCTACGGGATTTTTACCGTTCTTTCGCCTCACGTAGCTCGTTTCAGCCAATTCTACGGGATTTATACCGTTCATTCGCCTCACATAGCTCGTTTCAGTCAATTCTGCGGGATTTATACCGTTCTTTCGTCCCACATAGCTCGGTTCAGCCAATCCTACGGGATTTTTACCGTTCTTTCACCCCACGTCGCTCGTTTTAGTCAATTCTGCGGGATTTTTACCGTTCTATCGTCCCACATAGCTCGTTTCAGCCAATCCTACGGGATTTATACCGTTCTTTTTCCTCACATAGCTCAGGGCGGCTAATTGTACGGGATTTATACCGTTCTTTAGCCTCATGGTGCTTCTGTTCTGTTACTAATATTAGTTTGTTGATATTGTTGGGGAGCTATGATGAATATGATGTGTTTTCGTGGTGCTCCTGATGGCGATGGTCGTGTTATTGCTGCTGATATTGATTTGTGGCCGTGATTGCTGTGTTCATGCTGATAATATTGAGTGGAGTGTGATAGCCGTATTTGTGTTGATGACATTAATTGGTGATGGTAATGATGCTGTAGATGTTCCGTGGCGGTGAAGGTGCAACTATTGGGTCGAGTAAATCCTATTGGTGGAATATTAGATTTGATGGAGCAAGGGTGGCAATGTTGATTGAAGTTTGTGGTGGTAAATAATGTTGATGTTGATTTTAGAGTTGCTGGCGCTGTTTAGTTGTGGTTACATTTTCGCGGGTAGTTTTTGTGGTGTGTTTGTTTCATGTTGGTAGTAGCCATTGTTGATCTGTGTGTTGGTGGTGTTGACGCTATTTGGTCGTGGTGGCATCTTAGTGGGTAGTTTTGGTGTTGTGTGTAGTTGGTAGTACTGTAGTTAGTGGTGTTTTGGTTGACAGTCCTGTGGTTGACAGTGCTGTGGTTGGCAGTACCGTAGTTAGTATTACTTTAGTTAGCAGCGCTGTAGTTAGCAGTGCTGCTAGTGGCATTATTGGTGTAATTGATATTATTGGTGTAGTTGATATTATTGGCGTAGTTGATGGTGGTGCCAATGGTACTAGTGGGAGCGGAAGTGGTTTATCCCCAACTAATTAAACCAGTTTTTGTGGGTAGTTTTTCATACATAGTTATGGTGGGTAGTTTTCGTGCTCGTGCGTAGTTTTTCTATGCGAGGAGCAAGGGGGCGACGTTAAGTACTTGTGAATTGGTAGTTGTGAATTGGTACTTGTGAATTGGTACTTTTAAATTGCTTTTTATGAATCGGTACTTTTAAATTGCATCTTATGAATTGGTACTTTAAATTGGTTCATATGAATTGCATCTTATGAATTGCTTCTTATGAATTGCTTCTTATGAATTGCTTCTTATGAATTGCTTAATCTCAGCAAGCGAAATGGACAAACCAAAAAGCGTTTGCCATAAATAGCAAACGCTATGATCACCATACATCCAACACGCAACTATTTCTTCGAAGAATACTTCCGCATATCAAACGCGACGGCGGCGATGATGATCAGACCTTTGATAATCAACTGATAGTAAGGGCTGATGCCAATGAAGGTCAGGCCGTAGTTGATTAAGGTAAAGATAATAACACCGACCAGGACACCTGGCACCGTTCCGATACCACCGGTTGTAGACACCCCGCCCACTACACAAGCAGCAATCGCATCAAGCTCATACATGTTCCCGTAGTTATTGGTTGCGCCACCTGTTCTTGCAGCCTCTAGCACACCCGCCAGACCATAAAGGGCTCCAGCAATCGCATAGATGTAGATCAAGTTCTTGGAAACATCGATGCCAGATACTTTAGCTGCCTGTATGTTACCGCCGATAGCGTACATGTTCTTACCCAGCTTGGTTTTATTGAACACCACCCATACGATGGCGGCGACACCCAAGGCTATCAGCACAATATACGGGATTGAATATTGCCCCTTGCCAATAAACCCGGAACCGATTGTAGTGAAATCTGGACGCAGACCGCCAATCGGCTGCGATTGGTTCGGATCCATGTCAAAGTACAAGGAATTCAAGCCGTAGACGATAACCATCGTACCCAGTGTTGCGATAAACGGCGGGACGTTCAGCTTGGAGACGACAATACCATTGACGAGTCCGCAGAGAAGACCAGCGATGATAGCTATAAGGATCGGAAGCCACACTTGCACCTGCGGCAGATCAGGAAAAAACCGCCGGGAATAATCCGGAATTTGCAGCATCGAAGCAGAGATTACCGCCGTAAAACCAACCACACGTCCAGCAGACAAGTCCGTCCCAGCTGTGATAAGGATGAAGGCAACACCAAGCGCGATGATAATCCGTGTTGACGATTGAATAAGAATGTCCCGTAAAGTATTTACAGAGATAAAGGCCGGCTCATATAAGGCAATACCCATAATCAGAATTACCAAGACAATATAAATGGCATTTTGAGTAATAAAAGATTGGGCTCTTTTAGCGTTCATTAGTAGTGTTCCTCCTTAAAGTTACGCGAAGAGTAATTCTCTTCGTAAACCAATCTAGTTTCGCCCAGCAAAACTATCATTGAAATCCTATCCTAATGCTGTGCAGCGAGCCGCATAACTTCGGTTTCCGTAGCTTGCCCGCCTTCTAGTATTCCGGTAAGCTTACCTTCCGACATGACCATTACACGGTCAGACATTCCGAGCAGCTCCGGCATTTCTGAGGAGATCATAATGATGCTTTTCCCTTGCTGCGCCAAGTCGGCAATAATCGAATAAATCTCGAATTTAGCCCCTACGTCGATACCGCGAGTCGGCTCGTCCAGAAGCAGGATTTCGGGCTCGGTTAGAAGCCATCTGGCGAGCAGCACCTTTTGCTGATTACCACCAGAAAGATTCATGATCAGCGTTTTGGTTGTTGGAGTTTTGGTCCGTAATTTTTCAATCATTTTATCGACTTCTTCTTTTTTCTTTTTTCCATCTAGTAAAAGTAGTAGTTTCTGGTATCGATGCAGGTTAGCGATTGCGCCATTCTCATGAACAGACAAAACTGGAAAAATACCGGTGACACGCCGTTCCTCGGTAAGCAAGGCCATTCCGTGTTTCTTAGCATCCTTGGGAGATTGGATATGAATGCGCTTACCATCGATAGAAATCGTCCCCGATTTGATAGCCCTCAGGCCGAATAATGCTTCAATAACCTCTGTTCTCTGAGCGCCTACCAGACCACCAATCCCTAAAACCTCACCTCGTCTTAATTCAAAAGAAACATCTTTAAACGATCTTTCCTCAGGGGAGGTTAATCCTTCCACCTTCATATATACTTCTCCAGGCACGTTAAAGCGTTCTGGGAATCGATTGGTCAAGTCGCGGCCGACCATTTTGGAAATGATAAGATCTGTAGTCAATTCCGCCGCTGGCCAGGTTCCGATTTTTTTACCGTCCCGCATAATGGTAACCTCGTCAGAAATTTCGAGAATCTCTTCCATTTTGTGAGATATATAAATAATAGCTACGCCTCTACTCCTAAGATCCCGTATGATCCGAAATAAATGCTCCACCTCCACACTGGTCAGGGAGGAAGTAGGTTCATCCATTACAATAACGCGGGAGTGAAAAGAGACAGCCTTCGCAATTTCAATGGATTGGATTTTGGATACAGACAGCTTACCCACTAATGTCTCGGGATTCAGATCGATATCCAGATCTTTAAACAAATTCTCCGTGTCAGTGTACATTTTCTTATGGTCAATAAACTGAAAAGGTCCAATCCCTTTGGTTGGGAAACGTCCTAACCAGATATTCTCCATCACACTTCGGAACGGCACGGGATGCAGCTCCTGGTGAATCATGGATATCCCATTTTTCAAAGCGTCATTTGAGCTTCCGATAGAGGTCTTCTCACCCTCCAAAAAAATCTCACCGGCATCCGGTGAATAAATACCAAAGAGACATTTCATTAAAGTGGACTTACCCGCACCATTCTCGCCCATAAGGGCATGCACCGAACCTGGTCTGACCTTTAAACTAACTGCATCCAGCGCTTTGACGCCGGGGAATTCTTTAGTAATGTCATTCATTTCTAGCAAAAACTCAGCTTTTTCCATGTTGTTACGCCCCCTACGCTTTTTTCTTTTTTCATGAGAGGCACAGCGGTTTCATCCTGTTCCCTGCCTGAAAGAAATCCGAGGAGCGAATATCCGCTCCCCGTTGCTGCTATATGATCATGAATTCCATCTAGATTAGAGCGTTATTATTTGGCGTCATCGATATTATCTTTGGTGATCTTTTTATAGGAAATCCACACGTATTGGTTGTCTGTGATATCAAAGCCTACGTTATCTTTTGTAGGTGCTTCTCCTTTAGCAAGCAGAGCAGCAACTGTGATCGCAGCTTTACCTTGGTTGTTCGCATCATTCAGCACGGTACCAAGCATCGTTCCATCTTGCAGCGCTTGAATCGCAGGAGCAGTAGCATCTACACCTACTACCGGCATAAATTTATCACCCGTGAAGTAACCTGAAGCTTTCAGAGCTTCGATTGCACCGAGAGCCATATCGTCGTTGTTCGCAAGCACAGCTTCAATTTTGTCGCCATGGGAGCCAAGGAAGGCTGCCATTTTTTCTTGCCCTTTTACGCGGTCCCACATCGCAGTATCTTCAGCCAGCTTTTCTACCTTGATGCCGGCATCTTCAATTGCTTGGATGGAGTACGTAGTACGAAGCTCAGCGTCTTGGTGCCCCGGTTCGCCTTTTAGCATTACGTATTGGAGGACACCGTCGCCGTTTTTATCCGCTTCAGGATGTGCCTTCCAGTAGTCCACGATCAGTTGACCGGACATAGTTCCGGATTCTTCCGCTTTAGCGCCTACATAATAAACCTTATCCCATTTCTTCATATCTTCTGGCAGCGGCTCGCGGTTCAGGAAGACCACCGGAATATTTGCCGCTTTTGCTTTTTCGATAATAACGCCAGCCGCAGTACGGTCAACCGGATTGATCAGCATGCCTTTATATTTTTTGGTGATGAACAAGTCAACTTTGTCATTTTGTGTGGGTTGAGAATTTTGGCTATCTACGATATCTACAGTAGCAATGCCTTTGGCAGCAGTGTCGATTGCGTTCCGAACACCTGTCATGAAGGTATCGTCAAATTTGTAAATGGCTACCCCTACTTTTGGCGATTCAGTGGAAGAACCCGCATTTTCAGTTTTTGGAGCATTGGTAGCTTTACCACTGTCTGCATTATTGTTGCTATTGCCACAGCCTGCCAGAACGGCACCCAGTATTGCGCTTGCTAAAAGAACGGAAGTGATTTTTTTCATTATTCATTGACCTCCTGTTTATACTTCTTTTTTTTGGTTTAACCCCGAATTCTCTCGGGCACATCCATATTATGCCTTAGGTGAAAACGGTTTCGAATATAAAATCCTACTCACTTTTATAAAAATTCTACTGAACCCAAAAAACGAATACCTCCCATTTTAAGGATGGCATTCGTCTTTTCAAAAATAAACCGTCCACTATCTGACGAAGGGAAATAACAATTTCTGATTCTCGGGCCACAGCATATTGTCCAAATCAATGAGTTTAGTGCCCGTATCGACACGATCAGGAACATCCATTCCTTCGATTACCTCAACGGCATGTTTTACGGCTAAATACCCGTTACTAAAAGGATTTTGGATTACGGTCGCTTGAACCGTACCCTCCTGCAGCAACTCCATCATTGACGGGGAGCTGTCGAACGCAACCATTTTAATATTATGCAGCCCTCGGCTCTGGATAGCTTTTGCCGCCCCTTGTGAAGCTGTCTCATTCAAGCTGGCGATCCCGCGAAGATTTGGATGTTTCAGCAGCATTAACCGTGTCAGCTCTTCAGCATCACTAATACTCGAAGTGGTATACGAAATCTCTACTACCTGTATGTTCGGATATCGGGCAGCGTAATTTAAAAATCCCTTTTCCCGTTCCTCTGCATCTCTTGCACCATATTCAATGCCGTTTGAAGACTCCTGCTCCGCCCCCAAAGATGAATTTGTGAAGTTAATGATGCCGACCTCCCCGTATCCATTTAGCAGCTGAATGAGTCTTTCTGCAGACTTTTGTCCTGCTTCATAGCCGTTTGAACCCACATAGGCTCTTACTCTGGCCGAACCGACTTCTGCATCCACAGACAATACGGGAATCTTGGAATATGCCGCCCGATCGACTACTTGTGCAAGTCCCATGTAGCTGCTGGCAGCTAAAATAATTACGTCCGCCTTCTCTTTAATGGAGTCTTCAACCATTCTGACCTGTTCCGCAATATCACTCTCAGCATTCGGAGCTTTGAACGTTAGTTTCACATTAAATTCCTGTGCCGCGGCTTCTGCACCCAATCTAACTGTATTCCAATAGTCGCCTTTGTTCATTTTCACAATAAGATGAATATTGCGGGTTTTGTTCGTGTTGATATAATTAGGTGCCGAATTAAAACAAGACGTGATCGTGGTCCATAACACCACACATACCAGCAGGGTTAGCCAAAAACGAACGATTCTCATACCGATGTCTCATCCTCCTCATGTCCAGGCTTGCCCTCGCCTGCTGCGAGTGCCGGGAAGATAAGAGTAACCGTAGTGCCTTCTTCAATTTCACTTTCAAAAGAAAGACCATAATCACGCCCATAATACAACTCAATACGCTCGTTTACATTTCTAACGCCTACCCCGGAGCCATGCATACTCTTACTGCCGCCAGTTAAAAGAACCTTCATAGTCTCCTCGGACATACCCAGTCCATTATCACGAATGCGGATGATGACAAGATCATCCTTCAGCTCCGCTTGGATCGAAATAAAACCTTCATCAGGCATCATTTCAATCCCGTGATACAGGGCATTCTCCACAATAGGTTGTAAAATTAGCTTAATAGTCTGACACTGCAGCACTTCATCCTGAGCCTCGATCTCGTAGCGGAACTTATTTTTGAACCGAAAGCTCTGAATCACAAGGTAATGACGAACATGATCAAGCTCTTCCTGCACGGTAATCATATTATTCCCTTTACTAAGGCTAATCCGGAAAAACTTCGATAAGGACTGAATCATCGTGACTACCTCCTCAGTCTTGCCGCGTTCAGCGAGCCGGATCACAGAATTCAGGGTATTGTACAGAAAGTGCGGATTGATCTGGGATTGCAGCACTTCAAGCTCACCTTTACGTTTGGTTTCCTGTTCATAAATAATCTGATCCATCAGTTGGCGGATACGTTGCAGCATAAGGTTAAACCGTTTGGACAGCTGTTCCACCTCATACGCGCCGCTGACATCTATTCGGGTGTTGAGGTCCCCTTCGCCCACCTGCTGAAGCGTCCGTTCCAGCTTGCGGATAGGGCGGGCAATACGTGCAGACAAAAAGACGGATACAATAATTACGCATAAAATGACTACCGCTAAAAACCAGGATAAAAAAGTGTTTAGATCACGTTTGGTGGTTACAATCTCATCGTAATAAGCCACGCCCACGATCTTCCAGCCTGTCTGTTCCAGTGTCCTTACGGTGATAAAACGTTTTTCACCCGTAGACTCATCCAAATAGCTACGAAAAGCATATTCCAGTACTGGCTCCACATTCTCATATTTTAAGCCAGCGTAAATCAGCTGCTGCTGGGGATGGTACACAATATTTCCTAGCTGATCGAGGATGTAAGCGTATCCTCTTTTGCCAAGCTTAACCTGCTTGCTCAGCTCATCAATGGTTCGAAAGTTAAAATCCATCAGCAGGATGCCGGTTTTTAAGACTCCGTTCTCCTTATATTGAATTAATTTGCTGATAGACACGACCCAGATATATTGACCTTTGAATAAATTCTGAATATGAGGTGCGGAATAGGAGAGCTCTGATGTTCTTTGCGCCGTCGTAAACCAGCTCTGAGTCTCCAGCTGTGTGTTGCTGCGCAGCTTCTGACCGGGTGTACCCACGACATATTTCCCCTGTGGTGTAAAAACAGCCGCCGAGACCAGATCCTCTCTGCTCCCCATTAGCATAGCCATTCTTTCCGTCAATAAAGCGGAATCCACGGAAGGGCTATTCGTAATCTGCTCCTCCGCTGTCTCAAAAATATTGCGCATTCCCTTAACATAAAGACCCAGATTGTAATTCACTTGCTCAATGATCTGCTGCATATTCATATTGGCATTCTCTTCTGCGGTCTTGGCAAACTTGTTGTACAGCATAAGACTGACAACGACAGCTACCAGCACGGCAACAGATGTAAAAGTGAGTGTAATCGTAACTTGAATGCTTCGGAGCTTGGAGGACAACCGACGTTTTCCGCCTTTGGGATGCTGCGGTCTTAGAGGAAAGGAATATGGTTTATCCTTCAGCATCTTTACCCTCCTCTGGAGCTGTTTTTATACTCTTTAGGAGATTGGCCATATTTTTTGCGGAAACAAAAGCTGAAATAGTTAGGATCGGCAAAACCTATTTTTTCTGCAATTTCAAAAGCCTTCAGCTCCGTGGATCGCAAAAGTTCCTTGGCTGCTTCTAACCTAATTTGCAAAAGATAACTAACGAACGTCATTTTCATTTCCTTCTTAAAAATACTGCTAAAATAGCCGGTACTTATATGTAAATGCTGACAAACCTTGCCGATGGAAATATCAGATTCAACATAGTGGCTGCGTATATATTCTTTAGCTTCATCAATAAGCAGCTTATAGGAAGATTGACGTTCTAATGCAATCGTATCCATTAAACCGCTACAGACTGCAATAATCCATTGCTTGGCTTCGGCCATACTATTAAATTTATTAATGGCAGTTAGCGACGAAATGCCAGAACCAATATACTTTGCAGCCTCACTGCCGGATTCTTTAGCCACTCGCAGGATAGATGTAAAAATCTCCAGCAAAAAAATCTGATAATCCTGTGTAGACACCTGCTCTGCGTCAAGACCAGCAAATAACTCCTCAACAACCTCTTTAAGTTCTTGCACCGTACCTAGTTTAATCGTCCGGATTAAGGATTGCTGGGTTAGTTCATCATAGGTTAGCAGTGTGCTGGAACGTGACTCAACGTCCTCAATCCAGATCACCCGGTTATTGCCGAGAATAAGCCGATAATCTAATGCCTGCATGGCATCCCCAAATGAATTAAATAACAAAGCAGGCGATGAACAGACCGTTCCGGAGCCTGCCGTTACCGTCAGCTTCAGAAAACGCTGTACGTTCTGGCGGATTTCTTCAAAAAGCTCAAAAGTCTTTCCAGTGATATCAGTTTCTTCCCCTTCTTCATGGATTGTGAGCAATACGACCTCATCACGATGAATAAACACCCTTCCAAAACCATGCTTCGAGCATATTTCTTCAGCAATATTCAGCACAGCGAATAGCTGTAAATTCTTTTCACCAGTGTCTCGTAAAGAAATTTGCCTGCCTGTTGCACCCCCAGCAGATTCCCGCTCAGGACGAATATAATCCACACTAATTACCGAAGCCTGAAACCACCGTCCCGTTAATTTTATGCCATATTCAGAGCTCTTCTCAGCAATTTCATCCGTACGCAGTCTACGCGAAATAAGGGACGATAAAAATTGCTCCCTTAACACAGGCAGACTTTTCCGGTAATGCTCACTGAGTACAAATACATTTTCCTTTTCTGCAATTTCAGCCTCAATAGTGACCCTAACCTTAAGCAGTACATCAATTAATTCCTGCGAAGAGAACGGTTTCAAAATATACTCGTCAATTTGCAATTTTATCGCCTTCTGAGCATATTCAAATTCATCATACCCAGTCAAAATGATAATCTTAGTGTTAGGATGATGACTACGAATCCATTCAGCCAGCTGAAGTCCATTCATAAAAGGCATTTGGATATCGGTAACTACCACATCCGGCAGCAAACGGTCTATGGCATCCGCAGCTTCCCGTCCATTCTCCGCCTGCTCAACAATCTCAAATCCGTAACGCTCCCAGTCAATCTGCCCGATAACGCCTTCCCTAACGTCTTCTTCATCTTCAGCAAGAACTAGCTTATACATGTCTCATCCCTCTTTGGAAACGTTTTAGATGTCATAAATTTTATTGTATATGATTCAAACCAATCCATCTATGGTTAAGTTATTTAAATAGTTTTAGGTATTAATATATTAAATACATATAAAAAAAGAGTTCCAGAGCAAAAAAAAACCATCCCGCCGTAGCTGGGATGGGGATGATCGGTAACCTATAAGTATTATAGCAACGCTTTGTTAAAGCGATAGCCTGCTGTCTTTTCGAAACCGATATGACGATAAAAAGCATGTGCCGGTGCGCGTTCTACGCGGTTGCCACTTCTAAGGAAAAGCTGACAGCAACCTTGCTCACGTGCCCATTCTTCTGCTGCGGCCACAAGTCTTTTACCGAGTCCGTTTCCTCTGAGTTCTTCTGATACGATAAGTGCAGTAATCTCAGTGATACAATCTGTCTGTTTGTAATACGAGCTTACCTGTCTAAGGCCGATCATACCCACAACTTCATTGTTCAGCTCTGCTACAAGTGTGCATTGGAGATTGCTGTTCTCCATGCTTTCCAGTCTCTCTTTCATCACGCTTAGCGTTGTTGGATAGCCGAATTCCCGCAGAAGCGCTGTAACTCTCTCCAGATCATTCAAGCCGCATTTGCGAATTTCCAGTACAGGTGCCATGGTACTACTGTTCATCCTCATATACCTCCACTTTTAGCATAGACGCCGCCTGCTTGGCTATCGTCCGCGCGATTTCCACATCTTCCGCCGCACTTAACGCTACTGCCATCCGCCGGCCAGGACGAACTTCCGGTTTACCAAATACGCGAACCTGAGTCCTGGGCAGTTCCAAAGCTCCTCCAATTCCGGTCACAGCAAAGGCTCGTCCTTCTCCATCAGCCTTCAGCGTAGCTGAGGCACCAGGTGTCAGCAATTGTACTGACTGGACAGGAAAACCAAGAATAGCTCTGACATGCACTGCAAATTGAGATAAATCCTGCGTCACCATCGTGACCATCCCCGTATCATGGGGTCTAGGTGACACTTCACTGAACAATACGCCTCGATCTGTCAAAAAAAGTTCCACTCCAAAAATACCGAAACCTCCGAGCTGATCCGTTACTGCTTTTGCAATAGATTGCGCTTCTTCAAGCAGCTCTGGCTTCATAAAGTGAGGCTGCCAGGATTCCACGTAATCTCCATCCTTCTGAATATGTCCAATAGGTGGACAAAATACCGTTCCAGATACAGAACGCACCGTCAAAAGAGTAATCTCGCTCTCAAAAGTAACAAAAGCCTCCACGATAACTCGCGTTCCTTTAGCTCTCGCTCCATCCAAAGCAGTGTTCCAGCAGTTTTCTGCATCCTCAGGGCTTTTGCATACGCTCTGACCCTTGCCAGAAGAACTCATAATCGGCTTAATGACACAAGGAGTGCCTAGCTCGGCTATAGCTTGTTGCAGCTCTTCCAGACTATCCGCAAAACGGTAATCAGCGGTTGGCAGTCTAAGGTCTTCAGCCGCAAGACGACGAATCCCTTCTCTGTCCATGGTCAGCCGAGCCGCCCGCGCCGTCGGAACAACGAAAAAGCCTTCTTCTTCAAGCTCTTGAAGAGCATGAGTGGCAATTGCCTCAATCTCCGGAACAATGACATCCGGTTTCTCAGAGCGAATCAGCGCTTTCAGCGCCTCTGCATCCAGCATATCAATTACATGTGAACGATGAGCTACACCCATCGCCGGTGCATCGGTATAACGGTCTACAGCTACGGTCTCTACGCCAAGGCGTTGAGCTTCAATTATGACTTCCTTACCCAGTTCCCCGCTGCCCAGCAGCAACAGCTTGCGGCTTTGAGCTGAAAAAGGAGCTCCCCACATTGTCGATTCCAACCTCTTTCGGCAAATTGACTGTCTCGTTTTTATGAATTTCAGAAAACGTAACAGTTTCATTGTATATTTTCAGGCTTCTTTATTTTCATCCATCATACGCCAGATTGCAAGTGTTCTTCGACATTTTCCTACAAACTTCACAGAACTTTGTCGACTTTATCAACGAAAGTTTGTTCTAGACGTGATAATTGGTGGCTTATTTGGCCCCAATGATCTGCAGTCTCACCCCCTTTAAGGAGATCTAACATCGCTTTCTCTTGCTCCGCAAGCCCTTCTTGCAGGCTTTCGGCAGCAGATTTTAATTCTCTGCTGATATTCTCGACGTAATGAGCAATTAATTTTTCCTTCTGCACTGCCGCTGCAAGATTAACCGCTTCTTTCAAAAGCGGCTCTGCCGCACCTTTGACCAATTCCCGCCCAGTTCCCTCAAAGAAATAACGCGGGGATTTGAAATGGCCCCATAAAGCGGACCACTGCACAGGCTGAAGCTGGCATTCCAGATCCTTAGGAGATGGCCAAGCCTGCTCCTCATTCTCCATAAGATGAAATTCCTCCGTGGAAAAGAGTAGCTCTGTAGCTGCCGCTTCAGCAGCTTCATGAACAAGCCTGCGTCCCGTGCTCTCTAGCCGCAGCGTTGTTGCCCATAGCTCTTGCTCAAGCTCGCGCTGAGTAGTACGCATTAGTTCGGCACCACAGGCAGAGAAAATGGCTTTTAAATTCCCTGCATCCTCACGCAGTAAGGAGGGATGAAAAGATTCCTGAAAATTTCTATTGAAGGAGAAGCTAATCCGCTGGCACACATGATAGATCAGTTCTTCACTTTCGTGAATAAGATCTCTGCTAGGACGTTCCTCAGTCTCCAAAAGAGACAACCGCTTCATGGCGAACTGACGCCGTTCCTGCAGTTCTTTTAACCCGGCTTCACGCTCGCCCGCCGCCTTGGAAGCCAGATTCTGCCATTCCTCAGCCCGGTGCCGAACCGATGCGATACTCTCAGCAGCTGCGTTAAGTGAAAGCTGAGGAAGCTCATCACCAGCAAAGCTGGATAATGCTTGCTCAAATTCATTGAAGCGGGAGGTTCCATAAAGATCGTGATTATGTTGAGTTTTAGCTTCTAGAGCAAGCAAGCTGGACAAAGCATAGATTCTCGGAGACCGCAAACCTCCGGCACGCAGATTTTGAACGACATGTGCTTTAACCTCATCTAGTTCTTCTTCGCTTGAAGCGAGATCGGAGGCATTAATAATAAAGAACATTTTATCGAGAGCAAAGCTGTCTTTAATGCGGCCCAGCTGGGCCAAGAGGCCGCGATCCGCCTTCGAAAAAGCGTGGTTATAATAGGTCACAAAACAGATCGCATCCGCATTTTTCATGTAACTAAAGGTTACGCCAGTGTGACGTGCATGCAGTGAATCTGCTCCTGGTGTATCTACGAGCACAATCCCGCTCTCAGTCAAAGGACAGGCATAATAGAGGTCAATCCCTTGCACAAAGCAAGCTCGGGTCTCTTCCGCAACTAGGTTTCGATATTCTTCCAAATCAACCGTCCGCACCGTTCCTAGCAACGGCTCCGCTTCAGCCCAACCGGATGCTGCGGCTCTTAGAAATCCTGCATGCGGCAGCGCAGAGGGGTGGATTCCCCGTTTTGGCAGGTTCGCAAGTACTGCTGTCCACGTATCCTGTTGCGGCTCTCCAAGCTGCAGCACGCTGAAGGAATGGCAGATGTCATCCCAGAAATCCGCCATGCTCTTCATCGTTACAACCGCGCTGGCATGGCGGAAGTCTCCTTCCGGCGCCAATATGCGGTTAACTGCGGCCGTGGCAGGGTGTGGCGACACGGGCAGCACTTCTTCGCCGAGCAAAGCATTGGCGAAGGAAGATTTGCCTGCGCTGAACGCACCGAACAGCGCAAGGGTAAAGCGGCCGCCGGCGAGATCCTCCGCCCGTGCAGCCAGACTGCGCGCCGCAGATGCCATCGCTGGCTCGCGGCGCAGCAGCTCTGCCGCAGCCGCCAGCGCGTCAGCGGCTGCCGAGAGCCGGCGGCGTCCGCCCGCCGGCGAAGCCGTTCCCGCCGCCCAGCTTGCGGCGGCGGCACTTCCAGCCGCGGCGCGTTCGCGCGGCTGGGTCTCCCGCGGTGCGGCGCTCTGCGCAGCCGCACGCAGGGTGACCTTCACCTCCGGCAGGATGCCGGGGGTGAGGGTCCGGCGCGGCGGCAGCAGCGCCGCTAGCTCGTGCGCGCGGGCGTCAGCCGCGCGGTCCAGGGCGGCTAGCGCGCGGGCAGCACTCGCCTGCCGCGTAAGGGCCTGTTCGCGGCGCTGGAGTTCCGCGCGCTGCTCCTCGATAAGCGATGGCAGCTTCGCCAGCAGCTCATCGCCAACTAACAGCGCAGCGCGGCGGAATTGGCTCTTCAGATCTGCCGCAAGTGTGCGGCAGAAATTGAGCAGCGCCTCGCCGCTATACCCCGTTCCCGGCTTAACTGCAGCCGCCAGCCATTCCTGGCTCACCGCCGGGAACCCTTGCTTCAGAGTCGTCTCTGCCTCCTCTGCCCACAGTCCGAGATTCTCCGCCCATTGACGTACCAGCTGAATCAGATGCCATTCCAGCTGTGCGGAAACCTCTCGGACCAGTAATCCTTGCCAGGCATCCAGTCGTTTGTCTTGTTCCTTCTCCCGCCGTCCGGCTGTAGAGAACAAACCTAAGCGGAAGCCTGGGCTGACACTCTCCACATAGCTCCCTGCCGCCTCTCTAATATCCGCAGGCATTAAGTTAGCATTATTGAGTAAGGCATCAAGATCACTTCGCAGGCTCGCTCGTGATTGCTGAGGCAGCTCCTCAAGCAGTGCCTTCTCTTCCTCCAGCGATTTCAGCTCTTCCATCACAACTGTAACCTCTACACCCTCTAGCTCAGCTAAAAGAGTTTCCCGTTCCTCCTGCTGGTCTTCACGGAACGCGGTCAGCGAAGAATCTGCTGTATGATGAATGGAACGTGACAAGCTATATTGAAGCAATTGTTCCCTGTGCTCCAACAGCTCTGTTATAAGGTTCAGCAGATTATCCCAATGATTCAATGGGTGCTCTTTCATTTTGAGTGAGGTAAACAGAATCCCCGCACAATGAATCCCCCACTGCTCAAAAGCATTTTCAAGCTGGCGTTTATATTCTTCAATGGAAATTTCTTGTTCTCTGTGCTTGTCTATCTGATTAACAATAAGATAGAGCGGTTTGCCCCAGTCACTAAGATTTTTGGCAAATGCCAAATTATTCTCTGACTGTACATGGTTATAATCCATAACATAAAAGACGACATCAGCTAAATGCAGCGCGGAACGAGTGGCCGCCTGGTGGCCATCATCCGTCGAATCCACGCCAGGTGTATCCAATAGAACACCATGCTTCCCTAGAAGAGGAATCTCATTCCAGACTTCAATAGCGGAATATTCTCCGCCATTTCGACAATATTCCTGTAATCTTTCTGGTATTGTCTCTACAGGGGCAGATTCATTTTCACTTCCCTCAACCCTTGGATAGATAAGCACTCGTGGAGCCCCGCTGCGGATTGAAACAATATTGGCACTAGTCGGCACAGGTCCGGAGGGCAACACTGAGCTGCCGCATAAAAGATTAATCATGCTGGATTTCCCTGCCGAAAAATGCCCACAAAAAGCAAGGGTCAGTTCATTCCCACCCTCTTTATTTTGTAAATCTTCATATATTCGTTCAGCACTCTCATCGCGCCAGTGGCGCATTAAATCTTTCAGTTGGGAAAGCAGCGATGCTGTTTCACTTAATGTCTCTCTCTGAATTCTAACCCGTTCCGCTCCCACAGACATTCCACCTCCACAGTTACCTTTTAATCATGCACTTATCTTAATCCATTCATGAATACTGATTTAAGCTCTTTTTTATGCAAAACTTATATAGGTGCAATTTCTGAACTTTAGCGCGGAACATTTTTATAAATAATAATTACAGTTTATCACCAGTTTGACACAAATTAAATACACACTACTTACAAAATAACCTATCATCTCCTACGAAATGATACCAAAAAAAGAAGCGACGTTGTCGTCCTGTAAAGCCAACAGTCGTTTCTCGTAGAAATATAAGGATATTCAATAAAAAAAGGAGCCAGCCCCAAGGGCTGACTCCATTTCAGGTCACTTCTCAATTATGCAGTTTCCAAAACAGGCAACAGAATTTCGAATACTTTTCCGTGCTGCAGAATAGTCAATCCACGAGATTTGTCTCTCATTACGACAACCTCTGGTTTTACAGACATACGCTCCAGATAGTGCTCAGGCACATCACCGGAATGACTGATCGTAATGCCCTCTACTTCTTGCTCTTCATTTTCTTCCAGCGGGCTTTCCACTACGCGGTCAAAAATATCCGAGAATACCTCAAAATTATCTGTGTATACAGAAATGCATTTCATCTCTATCCCATCCTCTTCTTCAACTCTAACTTTTAACTTTTTGGCGTATGATCTTTAGCTTTCCTGACGACAGCCGTTTTCATACGTTTTTTGCCCTCTCGACATACATCAAGGAGCGGACAAACCTGACATTTTGGATTCTGAGCCTTACAGTGATATCGTCCAAAAAAGATTAGCCGGTGATGCGTGAGCGTCCATTCATCACGTGGCACAGCCTTCATCAGCTTTTTCTCCACTTCCAGCACAGAATCTTTCCAGCCTGCCAATGCAAGTCGTTTAGCAACCCGCTCCACATGAGTGTCCACAGCAATGGCAGGAACTCCAAATGCGTTGGACACTACTACGTTAGCGGTTTTACGACCTACTCCTGGCAACGTTACAAGTAAGTCATGTGCCTCAGGCACTTCTCCGCCATACTGTTCTATGAGTATAGAGCACAGGCTTTGGATATGCTTAGCTTTGTTACGATATAAGCCGATGCGCCGGATATCCCCCTCCAATTCCTCCAGCGGCACAGAAATATAATCGATGGGGGCTTTGTACTTTTGGAACAGGTCCTCGGTCACTTTGTTCACCGTTGCATCCGTACATTGGGCTGACAGCAGCACCGCTATTGTCAATTCAAAAGCGTTACTGTGATTCAGCTCGCAATGTGCATCCGGAAACAAATCTCCAATCGTATCCAAAATGTGGCGGACGTCTGCAGCTTTCATAGTGTCCCCTCCACGGAGCAAAAACGCTCAGAAAATTCTATCGAGCGTCTCACCTCAAATGTTAGAAATATAAGCAAAGTATGTATTATAACGTATGGATTCATACATTTCAACACATACGATACTGGCATTATATTTCAAGTATTAACGCCTTGATTGTCCTAATAAGAACAGTAAGCGTTTAAGAGAGAAATATAAGACATACAGTATAAGAGCAATACTTATACTTTCTTATATTTCAAAAAAAACGTCTTGACGCAGGTAAAGCCCCCTGTGTCAAGACGGTGATTCACTCAGAAATCCACCATTGCAACTATTGTTTCACAATTTCAACCAAAATATCATTATTGAAATACATTATAATATTATCATTTTCTTTCAAAGATTGCACGGATAAAGTCGAATCTCCCTGATGAATATAAACATTAGCAGGAACAAAGAATTGATATTTATCGTTCAAATTAGGTCTCTTCGTCACCAATGAGTTTGTTGCACTCTCATAACGTGAGAATGTTCTACTGAGCTGAGACATAATACGAATCGTTGTAGATCCATCCGGATCCTTGCGAATCTCTACTCTGTCCCCTGCCGTCAAGTTGCTAAGAGCAGTCGTTGTCGAGCCGTCACGAATGATTTTGACTCCTCCACTTACCGCTAAGGTCTGTGCAGCTCCAGCATAATCCTTCACGACTACACTATTCCCCGCGGCATCTACAGAACTTACCTGGCCTGTTGTGAGCTTAACTGCTTGAATAGCCAGCGGTGAGCTACCATCAAAAGTCACATTAAGGTAATCTCCCGCTTTTAAATCCGTTAGCTTAATGCTCTCACCAGCTTCATTGGTCAACGGGATTGCCAAAGTATTAATATCACTGGTTCCCCCATTCCATTTGATGCCCAAACGGTTGGTTCCAGAATTCACGGTTGCCGCTTCAACTTGCAGCACAGTCTTCACTTTCAATACCGCTATCAGATCCTGACCTGTAGTCAGTGAAGCCGTTACATTGCTTCCAATAGGAATATCACTTAGGGAAGGACTAGTCTTACCAAAGAGATCAACAAGTTGCGGATAAGGCATCGTTAAACTTTGTCCATCATTAAGCTTCAAAACAAGAGTTTTCGACGTAGAATTAACAGCTGTTAAAGTTCCTTCGTACTTTGTGACAATTTCCAAAGACAAAGCCCGCTGTCCTATTGCCTTCAGATTAACTTTGCGGTTCTCGATAAGTTTCGCACCCATATTAGTTAAGTTAGGCAATGCACCTTCATAAATCAGCTTTGTTTTCTCATCCAACTGAACCACATGGGCTTTTTTGCTGCTATCCATAACTGTAAGGAGCTGTGTTTTGCTATTATAATCCACAATTGTTGCTCCACTATACTGCTCAATTTGGCGGCTTAACACTTCAATTTTGGTGACTTGATCGCTGCTGTTTAAGGTAACCTGAATCTTGTCCCCACCTACTGCATCAGCAATAAGATCATCAGCTACTGCTCCACTCATGTTCGGAATAACAATCGTCGGTTTAGTGCCAAGCAGTTTAACCTCACGATTTCCGTCTGCTTTTTTGTAAACAACTGTGGAACTAGTCAGCTCGGTAAGTACCCCGTCAACTGTCCGTTCAACACCTTCTGTCACTTCTACAGTGCGGATCACATTATCTTGAATCGTATATTTGACCGCATTACCTGTCTTCAAATCTGCAGGTTGCAACACTGATGCTTGAGAGCTGAATAATGAAGTCCCATCTTCCCATTTAAAAGTTTCTACAGTACCCGCAGTATTTTTGAAAGTAATGCTTTTACCAGTAAGATCTACACTTTGAATAGTGCCTGTTGTTGTTTTGTTAACAACCCCTGAAGTCACTTGAACCTTTACTACTTTATGTGAACCACTATACGTTTCACGTTGCAGTGAAACTACACTATCTGTTACCAGCGAAGCAGGTTCAATTCCAGCTCCATTTACATCCACAAAGGAAGTAGTCTCATCGTAGTAGTATTCTGTGAACCCTGTTGGTGACTTTAACCAAAGCTTATTACCTGGAGCTACCATGGCGAAGTTTCCTGACAGAGTCTCTACTTGTTGTGTAGGGTCAGTCACTTCAACATAAGCCGCGTTATATGTCGCGCCAATTACAGTAACCTTAGTGTAGGGTTGGACATCACTTAGATTGATTCTGCTTTCAGAAGCACTTGTGTAATAAGCAGTACTTGGTCCCAGGGTATATGTAGAAGTCTTTCCGTTGTTATAGACGGATAGTTTCCCATCTGCTAATTGACTGATCGTTCCTGATACCGTGTTGTCGTATTCAACCGTATTGTGAGCTTCAGCGCGACTGAAAAAAGTCGCCAATTGCGCACGTGTTACAGCGCCTTGCGGATCAAAACGATTGCCATCAAGTCCATTGGCTAGGCCTAAATCAACGGCAACGTTGATGTAACCACGTTTGTTGGCAGACACTTTGGTATCATCTGCAAAGCCAGTTGGCTCACTAGCAGCCCCTGCTGCATCTGCGCTTTTTCCAAGGGAGCGGATTAACAGCTCCGCAATCCATTCCCGGGATGCTTTACGCTCTCCCCAAGAAGTCTTCAGATTATCTGGAGCCATTTCGGTTGCTTTATCGAGTAATCCTTGTTGAAAAGCCAACACAACATAATCCTTGTAATAATTCGTAACCTTAAAATCGGTAGGCAATGCTACCGCAGAAGAAGCATCCACTTTATCCTGCAACTTCATAAACCGCAGGGCCATAAGCACTGCTTCCTGTTGAGTTACAGAATCTCCAGGACGGAACAATCCATTATTCCCAACCACAATTCCTTGTGAAGCGAGTTTGTAAATATGTTTTTCAGCCCAGAAGCCTGTCTTCACATCGCTAAAAATCCCTACAGATTGTGTAGTGGTTGATGTCGGTGTAGTGGCAGCTGTGTCTGCAAACACTGCACTTGCACCACCAAAAACCATAACACCAGCCATAACAGCCGACACTGCTTTATTAGAATAAGCCTTCAATGGACGTTTTGACCTTTTTTGCGCGGACAATAGATTATTCCCCTCTCTATGACTCAAATAAATAGTATGTTTAAAAATTCGTCAGCTAGATGCCTAATTCCTTTGTTGCATAATCAATTAAGAATTATCTCTAGTCATAGGATGCAATAGATCCACATGGCCCATTAGACTTTCTACCTTTTCACCATCAACTAAAACTTCGATACTCTTTACTTCCGCAAATTGAAAATAAGTTTTGGCAAGTGAAGTAATGGCAAAGGATTCTCCACCCGCACCAAGCTGAGCCTCATCTGGTTTATGAATATCCATTACGATTTGACCTTCAACGAATTTCAATGATTTGAGTTCAATTTTCCCCCATAAAGGGACAAGATCTGTATTCTCATTACTTTGCAGTGCTTTGAACGTCTCTGTATATTTCTCAGCATCGTCAGAGTAGTTAATCGTAGTCTTAGCAGGCACTAAATCCATAATTTGCGAATCTGTGTAATAAACTTCAATACTCTGGCTTTGCTTTTGTGTCTCATTTTCTACCGGCTTCGATGACGGCTGTGTTTCTGCATTAGTATTATCTGCTGTCGGTTGCGGAGTGCTAGCCACTTCGCTTTCCTGATCATCAGACGGAGCTGGGGTACTTTCTCCCGCACCACTTACAACGTTTGTAGTATCTTGCTCCACTCCATTAGCAGGAGCTGCAGTAGGCTTATCTCCACAGCCAGCAATCACTAGTAGAAGCAGCGCAGCAACCCCAACCATAGTCCATTTTTGTTTAAACATTAATAAACGCCTCCTCTAGATGAATACGGGCAGACAGGTACCGCAAAACCACTTCTTGCCTTTTTATAGATAAAAGCAGAAAGCTGACTTTGCGGCGCTCGTCTGCCACTGGTCTGTTATTTTATACCCAAATATTCCTTGATTCCACTCACTATTGAAGCAGCAACTTTGTTTTGTAATGCTTCCGTAAATAGCAATGTCTCATCCTTCTTATTGCTAAGGTATCCTACTTCAAGTAGAACAGCAGGCATTTTCGTTTCACGAATGACATGGAAATTCCCGTATCGTACACCGCGATCACTAAGCCCTGTAGCCTCAACTAGATACTTATGCATCACTTTCGCTAAGGCCTTACTGGCTTCCCGCTGATAATACGTTTCTGTCCCGCTTGCCGCAGAAGATGCGGAACTGTTGGCATGTACAGAAATGAATAGATCTGCTTTTAAATTATTAGCCATAGCCGCCCTATCCTTGAGCTCCAAGAATGTATCGTCACTGCGTGTCAGTACGACGTCGATATTACTTTCTTTTTTCAGCAATGCTGCTGTCTTAAGTACTATAGCTAAATTAAAATTCTTTTCGTATTTTCCTGTTACTCCTACTGCACCAGAATCTTTAGCTCCGTGCCCTGCATCCAGTACTACGAGCTTCTTGCCATCATTACCTGGCTGTGTTGAAGTATCATCCGTACTTTCTGCATTCAGGTCAATGATGACCAACTTAGAATCAGTTCCAGATACGCTGATGTTATAATTCTTAGGATAATTCAAATCAATTACAAAACGTACAGTATAAGGGTTGGAGCTATAAAGCGAATACCGTACGCCTGATACATCAGGATAATCCTTCACTTCCAGTTTGCCATTCAGATCAGGATCAAGAACTTGTCCCGTACCAAACAGATCTGAGAAAGTGGCATTAGGAAAATCAATAACTAACCGATCCGGCCCTGTCATTACACTTACTTTTGGCGCTGAATTACCTTCCATCGCAATGCTCAAACGATTCTCACTAAAGCTCAAACCATTTATCATGGTTAAATTCTTAGTAGGATCTACCGGCGGAACAACCTCAGATCCACCATTTCCAGAGTTTCCATCTGAACTTCCGTTTTCATTTGAGGATCCTGGGGTAATAAGGTACACGATCTTCTTTGCATTATCCCAAGTGACGGTGAGACCAAACTGCTCACTTATGAACCGTATAGGTACAAGTGTCGTATCACTCCGCAGGACAGGTGCAGTGGTAAGCTGTACTGTTTTGTCATCAACCGAAGCTGTCTTTTGATTAACAATAAGTTTGATGACCTTACCTTGCTGTTCAATCGTCACCGTTTTGCTTTTTTGATCCCAGCCCACGGTATAACCAAGACTCTCGGAGATCAATCTCAACGGTACCATGATAGTATCATTCACATTTTCAACCGGTACTTTTTGCCCTGCAGTAATCTCTTTGCCGTCCAGATAAATCTTGCTATTCGCGGCAGCAGCATGTCCATGCTCAGGCAAAACCAACACAAAGAGCAACAAAAACAACATCAAACTGAATTTCTTCATTCTTCACCTCTAAGAATCTAGTATTCGCCTGTGAATGGCGATCGTGGTGCCCTGTCTCCGTCAACCTCAGACCTCTATTAGACGCTGGTAATCTATAAAGGTTGCGAATATATTCCATAAAAATTGAGAAATCTCACCAACCTCAAGTCTTAAAGCCCCAGATATTCCTTAATCCCGGCAACAATTTCTCTCGCTAATTTCTCTTGAAGCTGCTCACTATACATCGCCGACTCATTCCCTGAATTTGTAAGATATCCTACCTCCAGCAAGACTGCCGGCATAGTAGTTTCTCGTGTAACATGTAGGCTTTTCGTACGAATCCCGTTGTCTTTAAAACCAGTAGCGGCTAATAAATGCTTATGCATAATCTGAGCAAGAGGCAGACTATCACTGCGAGAATAATAGGTTTCACTGCCATTTATTTTATCTCTATTTGGATATCCAACATCTAGCGAATTCGCGTGCACTGAAATAAAGAGATTCGCTTTAGCAGCCTCCGCAATTTTCACGCGATCCTGAAGCCCCAAGGTAGCATCATCCGTTCGAGTAAAGACCACGTCAACTAATGCTTCCTGCGTTAATAGCGTTTGTACTTTGCGGATGACGGCCAGATTGAAGTCTTTTTCCAGCTTGCCTGTGAGACTGACAGCTCCAGATTGAGTTCCGCCATGCCCCGCATCTAGAACTACAATGGGTTTACCTAACGTTCCATTAGCCCCTGGGGTGTTGCCTCCGCTGCTAGTTACATTCAAATCAATCGTAACCAGCCCGGTGCTTTCATCCGTACTAAGCTGGTACGGTTGATTTCCAACCGTTTGAATTACGAATCTGACAGTGGACGGACTCACACTGAACAGTGCATAACGGATCTCAGAAACGAGCGGGTAGCCGGCAACGTCCAGCTTACCTTGTGGACCGCCAGTGGTGGTAACACCCGTAAGACTTCCAATGAAATCCGGATCGAACGCAGCACCCGGAAAATCTACGACGATTCGATCAGGGTTGCTCATTTTTGTAACGTTTGGCTTAGTAGCCCCCGACACAGCGATAATAAGTCGGTTCTCAGTGAATACTGCCCCGTTTACTAGAGGGCCTGTTGGAATTCCTGCTGTGCTTCCCGGTGCCGTAGTTGTTTGTGGAACTGGTGTCGGGCTGGGTGAAGTTACTACACTGCCAGCAGTTGTCCCGTTGTCACTTCCCGGCGTAGCACTTGGAGTTGGGACAGGTGTAATAGTTGCTGTTGGATTGGTAGTATTCCCCTCAGGTGTCATTGCAGAATTGCTAACTTGTCCACCTGTCAAATAGACGGTTTTATCAACATTATCCCAGCCCACCTTTAAGCCGAACTGCTCGCTTACGAAACGAATTGGAACGAGTACTGTGCCGCCACTCTGCTTAGGAGCTGCATTTAAATCAAACGTCACCCCATCTGCATCAGCTGTTTTCCGTCCTACCGCCAGCTCAATGCTTTTACCATCCTGGTGAACGGTTACTTTCCGGGTCTGCTGCTCCCATAACACCTCGAATCCAAGATTCTCTACTACCACTCTGACCGGAATCATAACGCTACCATTTACGTTTTCGAGCTTAATTCCTTTTGGCAAAGCAAGTTCCTGATTGTCCATAATAATTCTGCCTGCGCTGCTACCAGCTGCGGCAGCTTCTTGTCCGGTGGATGATAATAATAATAATGGCAGTAACAAAAGCAGCAATATACGAAGCCCAGCTCTTCTCATTCTCATTTTCCGCTCCTTCTGCAAGTAATAGATCCTAGATAAGTATTTAGACGACAGAAATCACCAAATGTTTCCTTAATGACCAATGAATATATCGATTATAGCAAAAAAACTTCCATTTCCGACACCCGGAAATAGAAGTTTTGCGTATTTTTTGTAAAGTTTAAGAATCAGACCAGTTATATCCTCTTTTTAAGAGAATAGCTTTGCAGCATGACGCTCTTCATAAGCAGCAATTTCATCCGCATGTTGAAGGGTCAAACCGATATCATCCAAGCCTTGCAGCAGGAATTGACGACGGTGCTCATCCAGATCAAAGTTGATGCTCAGTCCGAATTCATCTTGTAAAGCGTTGTTCTCAAGATCAACTGTCAGCTTGTAGTCCTCATGCTCAGCTGTCCGTTTGAACAATTCATCCACTTGCTCTTCCGAAAGCTTAATCGGCAGAATGCCGTTCTTAAAGCAGTTATTGTAGAAGATATCCGCATAAGAAGGTGCAATTACAACTCTGAACCCGTAATCCATAATCGCCCATGGTGCATGCTCCCGAGAGGATCCACAACCAAAGTTAGCGCGTGAGATCAGAACAGAAGCCCCTTGATAACGTGGTTTATTCATTTCGAAGGCTGGATTATCGTTACCTTCTTCATCAAAACGCCATTCATAGAACAAAAACTGTCCAAATCCCGTCCGTTCAATCCGTTTCAAAAACTGTTTCGGAATAATCGCATCCGTATCTACATTTACCCGGTCAACTGGTGCAACAATTCCTGTTAATTTTTTAAAAGCATCCATAGTTTTATCCTCCCGTGTTCTCTCTAGTTCTATGAGCTGACGGCTTCCGTCTTATAATTCCAATCACGTACATCAGTGAAACGACCTTTGATCGCAGCTGCGGCTGCCATAGCTGGAGATACCAGATGTGTACGTCCTCCGCGTCCTTGGCGTCCTTCAAAGTTACGGTTCGAGGTAGATGCACAGCGTTGTCCAGGCTGCAGAACATCCGGGTTCATGGCCAAGCACATGCTGCATCCCGCTTCACGCCATTCAAAGCCAGCTTCAGTAAAGACTTTATCAAGTCCTTCTTTCTCAGCCTGCATCTTAACACGGCCCGAGCCTGGAACAACAATGGCAGTAACCTTTTCAGACACCTTATGACCTTTAGCTACCACTGCTGCAGCTCTCAAATCTTCGATCCGTCCGTTAGTGCAGGAACCAATAAATACATAATCAATCGGAATTTCAGAAATAGGTGTTCCAGGAGTCAAATCCATATATTCAAGCGCTTTTTCAGCAGCTTTACGTTCATTTTCAGTGGTGAAGTCAGCCGGATTCGGTACGCTGGAGTTGATGTCAGTACCCATGCCCGGGCTAGTACCCCAGGTCACTTGTGGAATCAATGTTTCCACATCAAATTCAACAACCGTATCGTACTGAGCGCCCTCGTCGCTTACAAGACTCTTCCATGCTTCTACAGCAGCATCATAAGCCTCACCTTGCGGTACGTATTGACGTCCACGCAGATAATTAAAAGTAGTTTCATCAGGGGCGATCAAGCCAGCTCTTGCTCCGCCTTCGATCGACATATTGCAGACAGTCATACGTTCTTCCATCGACAATTCACGAATAGCTTCGCCTGTGTACTCAATTACATAACCTGTAGCAAAATCAGTACCGTACTTAGCAATAACACCTAGGATCATATCCTTTGCTGTTACGCCAGGGTTCCGTTTGCCTGTAAAGCGTACTTCCATAGTCTTAGCTTTGGATTGCTGCAAACATTGCGTAGCCATTACATGCTCAACTTCACTAGTTCCGATACCGAATGCCAGCGCGCCGAATGCACCATGCGTGGAGGTATGGCTGTCGCCGCAAACGATAGTTTTGCCAGGATGTGTCAAGCCGATTTCAGGACCCATTACGTGTACAACGCCTTGATCAATATCATTCAGATCGAACAGTCTTACACCAAAATCAGCACAGTTCTTAGAAAGGGTATCAATTTGTTGCTTGGAGATTGGATCTTTAATGTTAAAACGATCTTTAGTTGGTACGTTATGATCCATCGTTGCGAAGGTCAGCTCAGGACGGCGAACCTTCCGGTTGCTGAGACGAAGCCCTTCAAAAGCCTGTGGAGAAGTTACTTCATGAACCAAATGCAGATCAATATAAATAATGCTAGGTTTACCTTCCTCTTGATGAATAACGTGATTCTCCCAAATCTTCTCAAACATTGTCTTGTTGCTCATAATTTCACCTCATTAATAGAATCGTTCATTGGAAGAGAGCGTGGAGTCTCTCTTGAATGATCTAAATATAACACCCCTGTCTTTATAATTCCAAGATATGATATCTATAAAAGTGATAGCCTGAACCTATAAGCTGAGTTAGGGTATGTTGAGGCACAATATGTAGGAGCGATGAGCAAGCGGGGTATGTAGCAGCGTTGCGCAAGCGGGGTGTGTAGCAGCGTTGCACAAACGGGATGTGTAGCAGCGTTGCGCAAGTGTGATGTGTAGCAGCGTTGCGCAAGTGTGATGTGTAGGTGCGATGCGCAAGCGTAGTGTGTAGGTGCGTTTAGTTGTATTTTGTACAGCTATATTCCTGTGAATCATTCGTTAATGAATATAGCTGCATTTTGTACAGCTATTTTCATGATTTATCGCCTTATAGCTGGGAACTCTAGTTTTTAGTTGTATAGAATACACTTAAAACCAAAATGATCCCTTTTGCATACGAAATAGCTGTACAAAATACAGTTATTTCATAGATACTCTCAAGATCCGGCGCTAAAAATATACTGTTAGAGGATATCGGATACTTCGGTCAGTGTTGGAGGGTTAATCTCTTGAAATCAGGCCCGCAAATCCTGAGGAGCGATGAAGTGAAAGCTCTTTCGGGTTGCCTATACAAAACTATAATCCAATAGGATATACTTATAAGTAAATCATTTTCCTAAGGAGTTCATACATGGAACTGAGACAACTGCAGTATGTGCTGCAAATCGCAGCCGAAAAAAACTTCTCACGTGCAGCGGACAAGCTGCATATTGCCCAGCCCTCGCTCAGCCAGCAGCTTTCCAAACTGGAAAAAGAGCTCGGCGTAATGCTGTTTCAGCGTAATACCAGCTCAGTTGAGCTGACCTACGCAGGTTCTAAATTCGTTGAACAAGCCCAGATTATCATTGACGCAGTGGAGCTGCTGCGGCAAGAAATGTCCGACATATCAGAACTGCGCACTGGACGTGTAGTTGTGGGCAGTATGCCAATTACAGGTGCACATCTTCTGCCGCATGTGCTTCCAGTTTTCAAACAAAATTATCCTGAGGTAGAAATTACGCTGCTCGAAGACTCGTCGATGAACCTAGAGAAACTCACGGCAAGTGGCCAGACCGATTTAAGCCTGCTCTCCTTACCCCTCGAAATTCCTGCTTTAGCTTATGAAGAGCTTGGAGAGGAAAGAATTGATCTTGCCGTCCCTCCTGAACATCCGCTGGCTAAACGAATCCTAGATGGAACACGGACCTCACTTAAAGAGCTTAAGGACGAACCTTTTATCGTACTTAAGGAAGGTCAGGGCTTCCGCAAAATGACTGTGGAACTATGCCGGAAAGCCGGATTCGAACCACGAATCGTTTTTGAGAGCAATAATATGGAAACCGTTCAATCCCTAGTGGCAACAGGCATGGGCGTGACTCTTGTTCCTCGTTTTATCGCTCGTGCACCGCGGAGTGAATTTGTTCCAGTCTACTTACCGCTCGCTGATCCAGTGCCTAGTCGTACGCTAGTTGTAGCATATCGACGCGGACGATATTTATCCAAGGCCGCAAAGGCTTTTGTAGAAACATTCAAATCAACAGTGTCTGAATTAACGGAAGAATAGAATATATACAAATAAAGTGCCCCAGTAACCATTCGCGTGGTTATCGGGGCACTTTTTCAGGTAAACCTCTTTTAACTGTACTAGATTATTTACGCAAATTACGCTGTGTAATCAGGCGGTTCTGATCATCCGACACATGTGCTTTACTTGAATCAGCCAATCCCTTATCAACTGGAGCCCCGGTGTGCTCTTCCACAAATTCACGAGTCACACTATTCTGAAGCTCTGCTACTTCGTTTGAATCTTGATTCTGTCCCTGCTCGGCATTGTTGTCTTTAGTCAATTTAATCCACCTCCTGGTAACAGATTATAAGTTCTTTACCCCTTCTCTTTGAGGTTAAACATAATATATAGAGCTTTCTGCATGAAGAAATATATCCTACGTTTTCCCTTTGCAATGCAACCAGCTCCATGGTATTCTATTGAAAATAAGTGAAACGTGCAGACGGGACCAGTAAGAATGAGTCTAACCGCGCCTAGAGAGTAGATTCCGACAGGCTGAAAGAATTTACCGCGGTTTTCGTTCCGAATCCTACCCCCGAGCGGCCTGTGTCTAACAGGACGGATCCTCCCGTTATGAGAATGAAGTCGGATGATCCCTCATCAATGAAGGTGGTACCGCGGAAGTTTATAAGCTTTCGTCCTTTGCTAAGTCTAAGGATGGGGGCTTTTTGTTGTTTTCAGGACTTAATAAACGAAGAGGATGTGGACAGAAATGACGACGCGAATCGTGGTCAAAATAGGCAGCAGCTCGCTGACCGGACCCGAGGGCGGTTTGAATCGTGAAGCAGTCTCCTTTTTTGCCTCAGAGATTGCCGATTTGAAGAGAAACGGCTGTGAGGTGTTGTTAGTAACCTCTGGTGCGGTAGCCGCCGGCTTCCGCAGTATCGGTTATCCAGCACGTCCGAAGCTGCTGCATGAGAAGCAGGCCGCTGCGGCTGTGGGTCAGGTACTGCTGATGCAAGCCTATCAGGAAGCTTTTGCCCAGCATGGAATTACTACCGCGCAAATATTGCTGACTCGCACCGATTTCTGCAGCCGCAGAGCCATGAATAACGCTATGATGACTGTAGAAGAGCTACTTCGCCAAGGAGCGGTGCCCGTATTTAACGAAAATGACACTGTCTCCGTAGATGAACTGAAATTTGGCGATAACGATACCCTCTCTGCGCTAGTAGCCAACCTGTTAAAAGCCTCTAGACTACTTGTCTTAACCGACATGGATGGTTTATACAGTGGAGATCCCCGCAAGCATCCGGATGCTGTCCGCTATCAGTTCGTAGATGACATTACACCGGAGATATATGCTATTGCTGGTGGAGCTGGCTCTAGTGTTGGAACAGGCGGTATGCGATCAAAAATCGATGCGGCCAAGATCGCTACTCGGGGTGGTGTTCCTGTCTTTGTCGGAAGAGCCACCGAACCTGGAGATTTACAGCTTGCTGCAACAGGAGAAGGCAGGGGCACTTATTTTGCAACGAAGCTATCCTCTCTTCCCGTCAAAAAGCAATGGCTTGGCTTTATGTCTACCCCTCTCGGCTCCCTATACGTGGACGAAGGGGCTGTAGAAGCTTTGCTTCATGGCGGTCACAGCCTGTTGCCTGTAGGCGTCAAACAGACAGAGGGTAGCTTTCACGCAGGAGATGTTGTAGAAGTACTTGGACCCGACTCCAAATTGCTTGGACGTGGGATTGTAAATTACGATGATGCTCAGCTGCGCAGCATTCAAGGTCTGCCAAGCCGTGAGATTGTACCAAAACTGGGAGAAGTACACCGGCTTGAGGTCATTCACCGTGACGAATGGATTACACTGAGATAAACAATTTTTTTTCAATTCAAATATAGGGAGGAATCGTCATGAGTGAAGTAATTAATAAGAGTAAATTAGCCAAGGAGACTACAGGAGTTCTAGCAAGCTTAACAACTGGCCAGAAGAATGAAGCACTGCTGGTCATGGCCGATGCGCTTCGCCGCGAAGCTCCCGCCATTATCGCCGCCAACGCGGAGGATTTGGAACGAGGAAGACTTAATGGAACTCCGGAATCCATGCTCGACCGGTTGGCGTTAGATGTGGGCCGGATTAACAGCATTGCCGAAGGCCTGCAACAAATCGCTATATTACCGGATCCTATCGGTGACACGCTAGAAAGCATTGAACGTCCTAACGGCCTCAACATCCAGAAGCTGCGTGTTCCGCTTGGTGTGATCGGCATCATCTACGAGGCACGTCCCAATGTAACTGTTGATGCTGCAGGTCTATGTCTCAAAACCGGCAACGCTGTTGTGCTGCGCGGTGGCTCTTCTGCCCTGTCCTCCAACCGTAAAATTGTCGAGGTTCTGCACAATGCTCTTGCTGAAACCTCAATGCCGCCTAACGCGCTTCAGCTGATTGAAGACCCAAATCGTTCTTCAGTTGATGAAATGCTAAAGCTGAACGGACTTTTAGATGTGATCATCCCGCGCGGAGGCAGCTCTCTTATTCAAAATGTAGTCCTTAACGCAACCGTTCCCGTAATTGAAACTGGAGCAGGCATCTGCCATACTTATCTCGACACAACTGCCTTGCCAGAAATGGCACGGGACATTAGTTTAAATGCCAAAGCTCAGCGCCCTTCGGTATGTAACTCTATGGAAACACTACTCGTTCATCAGGATTACGCGAGCAAATATCTGTTATCCTTAGCCGAAGCATTTCGTGAGGTTCATGTAGAACTTCGCGGCTGTCAACAAACCATCTCTCTTGTCCCATGGGTATTACCTGCAACCGTAGAAGACTATGCTACAGAATACAACGATTATATCCTTAATATTAGAATCGTCAGTGATTTGGAAGAAGCTATGCAGCATATCGCGCAGTATGGTACGAAACATTCGGAATGTATCGTAACAGAAGATCAGGAGAACGCCACACGCTTTTTACAAGAAGTGGATGCTGCCGCTGTTTATCACAATGCCTCAACCCGCTTCACGGATGGCTTTGAATTTGGATTCGGTGCAGAGATTGGTATTAGTACCCAGAAACTCCATGCTCGTGGCCCGATGGGTCTGCCTGCACTAACTTCAACCAAATATAAGATCTACGGAACGGGACAAATTCGGGGTTAGTATGCACGTTTAAGTATTCTATCACACAACTTTTAGGAGGATTTTAGCCATGTGTCAGCAACCTTCAGTTCCACTCATGAATCATAATATTGTTTTTTATGGCGCAGGCTCCATGGCAGAAGCCATCGTTCGCGGGATGATTAGCCGCAATATCGTGAAGTCCGATAATGTCATCATGCTCAATCGCAGCAGCAGTGAACGTCTGGCAGAACTAAAAAGCCGTTATGGTGTAATAGGCACAAATGATCCCGAACAAAAAATAGAATACTTACGGAACGCACCAGTAATAGTACTGGCAATGAAACCTAAAGATGCTGCAGAATCCTTACGCGGACTAGGTCCAATTCTTTCTCCGGATCAGATCGTAGTTTCTGTCATTGCAGGTCTATCTATTCGCACCATGCAAGGTCTACTTGGCAAAGCCCAGCCTATTGTTCGCACAATGCCTAACACTTCCAGTTCCATCGGTCTGGGTGCCACTGGTCTAGCCTTCTCCAAAGAAGTAGACGAAAGAGGCCGTCGCCTTGCTCTTAATATCTTTGAGGCTGTCGGGCTTACAACAGTCATTGATGAGGAACGTATGGAAACCTTGACCGGAATTTCAGGCAGCGGGCCTGCGTATATCTATTACATGATGGAAGCCATGATCGCCGCTGGCATCCGTGGTGGGCTGCCACTTGATCAAAGCACCGAATTAACTGTTCAAACAGTGCTGGGTGCTGCCCGAATGGTACAACAGACGGGAGAAGAACCCGCAGCACTCCGTAAGAAGGTTACTTCCCCTAACGGTTCAACACAAGCAGCTATAGAAGTGCTTGAACGAGGGGAATTCTTTGAAACTGTGATTGCTGCAGTTAACCGATGTGCCGAGCGCTCACGTGAAATGGGTGCTGCCCTAGAGAAAGAGCTTCGTTCTTAACCAAAAAAGATCGCAGCCCATCCCCTCATCGGGTGGGAAGCGATCTTTTTTTTATCTTGTTACAACATTTCCATAATTATCTCTTACGATTACCTTTAGATTTACAGGAGCCGCAATGGTCACGTTCAATGCATTCCTGGAGTTATCGAATACTAAATGTCTAGGTATGTCTCCTAAGATGACGTAAAATGTGTCTCCAACTTGTTTAGTTTGCAACAGCCGCTTCTCTTGCTCTTGCTTGAGTTGCCCTTCAGCCGTGGAATAACTCCCAAATACATTCAACTCGTTCCCAGCCGTTCGATCAACCATAATTCCATAAGGTTCGGCAGCCTGGATTATAAGTGTGCCTACACCCTGTGGAACATTCCCCTTCCATTCCGGCAAGGAATAATTCTCCTCCGTAGATGAGATCACATGTCTAAGTTCTTGTGTTAATCCTAAAGAGCTGACTCCTGCGAATACTAAACAGCACAATGCCAGAAATCCGACGAACAGAACACTTAGCACATCATAGTACATTTTCCCTTTACCACGGAACCATAAGGTGTAAATTACAATTTCTAAACCAAGTAAGATAAAAATGAGCGGCCACCAAGCAAGCGTTGTCTCGAACACATCCGCTCCTTTCCACTGAGAGACCATTATTAATGCCCCGAGAAATAAAAGGCTCAGTCCCATCGACAACGTACCTACACGCCAACTTCTAGATTTCCCTTCGTTCACTGGAAACTCGCTAGTTACCATGACTCCCGGCTCTACTTCTACTGGATTATTCAAGATTGACCCCCCGCCCCTTTTCTACTCTTATTATTCTTACTTCCAGTCATCAGCTTCACCCCACCACCGATCAATAACACGGAGACGACAATGGTCTTAAAATATTCATTTACGCGATATTCCAGCCGCCATTCTGGAAATCTGATATCGATGGCAGGAACTGCGACATTCACAACAATAAAGTATAATCCGAGACACATCAGGACTGCTCCGAGCCAGCCTTGATGATTTAAGAAACCTTCGATAACCGGCTTATCCTGCAAAGGTTCACGTCCATATCGGCTAACTAACTGTAAGCCATCGAATAAGCTATAGAACCAAATGACCGGGATAAGGAAAAAGAGCAATGTTAACCGCAATAGATCCATGACATAAATACTTCCTAAGAAAAGAAGCATGAGCTGGAGCCCTCTTTTTTGCAGTCCCAGATACATCTGTCCAGCACCAGGAAATGCGGATAGTAATGTCGCTAATACTTTGCTGCGTCGTCCTTCCTCACGTCCAGCCTCCATCTCTTCGAATAATGTGCGGTCAACAAGCATTTCTCCTGCTTGTTTACGATGGATCAACTGAACTGCATCAAACATGCAATACAGCCAAATTACTGGCAATACTCCAAACAGCAGCAAAAATGCATCACTCGAAGTAATTCCGGCCAAGAACAACATAACGGTCATGAATCCGAAAAAAGAAATCAGAAAGGATAGTCCACGCTGCATCAGCCCCATATGAAAATGACCCAATCCAGGAATGAAAGACAATAAGATGACATGCACACGTTCATTATCCTCCGTCTTTACGGGCATAGTAGAACTAAAATCCAGCATTGATCCATCAGGCGCTACAATTGGAGTGGGCATTTGCAGTAATTTAATTACCAGATGAATCATCGAAAGGATCCATAGAAGTAAGAATCCGATCACTCCCAATGCCAGAATTCCCTCATCCCCTTCAGCCATAGCGATTAAGAATGACATAAATAACACACCAAAGCTTAGCAAAAAATAAACAATCCCTTGTGGGCGTCTTCCCATATAATAATGACCTGCTCCAGGAATCATATTAAGAAAAAGACCCTTAATTTTATTACGCTGCTGTTGCATTGTTCATTTCTCCTCTCATTTCTGTCTTCCGTCCATAATCCGGCTCAACCATCCGCTGGTGGCTTGCATGAATTGTTCGCTATAAGATGGCGAATTATCTTTCTTAGGGACAATAAGCTCCATTTCACCCGTGAGTAACTTATCAAACATCCCGGAAGACATAATCAACAGCGTTAACGAAGCAGCAACGGCATAATGAAAGATTGTTTTTTCATACCAGCGATAACGCCGTGATCCTTCTTCTTTCCCCGCTACTTCTTCTATGACTACTGAAGATCTCACCGTAGCAACCCAATCTCCCATAACTCTCTCTGTAAAAGCAGACGAATTCTCCAATGAAGGCAGATCCTCCTTTAGCTCATCCAGCATCTCCATGTACGAAACAAATGTGTCTTCATCCTTGAGCAGCAATTGTTCCCATTCATCTCGCTCTATACTATCTTCTTGCCCTTCAAGATAAGCTTTTGCCTGCTCGCGGCGATTTAGGTTTTCTCCACTCTTCATCATAGCCATTCGTCCTCCTTCCAATGTTTTCGCATCCATTGTCTCGCCCTATATAGTCTGGACTCTACCGTCTTCAGAGTAATTTCATTTTCAGCAGCAATTTGCTCATATTTTTTATTTTCCAGATAATAAGCCACCATAATTTCCCGATGACCCTCCGGTAAATTGTTGATCTCACCCGACAGACGATTCATCCGGTCACGACGGACAACAGTGGCTAGTACATCCTCCTCATTAGAAGGTGTCTGGCTCAGCACAAGCTCATAGTCAACAGGTAACTCTCGTAGCCGATCACGTTTACGTTTGGCATCAATAGCCTTATTTAAGGCGATCCGCGTAATCCATGATTTTAAGCCTTGATAACGGTAGTCAGGGAGAGATTTATACATCTGGAGAAAAGATTCCTGAGCAGCGTCTTCAGCCCCTTTGACTTCACGTAATACAGAATAGGTGATTTTGTATATATGCTGACTGTATGTATTTACAAACTGGCGAAACGCATCTTCGTCTCCTTGGCAAATCCGCTTGATTAATAGCTCTTCCTCAATGACTCTCCCCTCCTTCCCACAGCAATAGACGCTGAGTTCTTCGCCTACCCCTGCACTTATCTAAAAAAATAAAAAAAGAACCGTACAGACTCTAGCAATAGCTAAAGCAATACGGTTCTCTCCTAAACGATCTATCTTCCACCATTGCGGAATTTTTGTGTATACGTCTTAACATCCTGAGCGTTCTTGACCCGGTTACGGGCCCATTCCAGCAATATCCGGTCGATATAACGAAAATGAACCTTCCCCGCAAATACGGATTCCTTGAGTGCTAACAGAATCAGCTCCTCAGGATATCGGTCTTGATCCACCCAGCTGGAAATCGTCTCACATTCCATTGGAGACAGCGGGCGCCCGAATTCCTTCTCGAAAATACTGAATAGATTCCGGCTCTCCTCTTTATCTCCAAGTGAAGAAGGAGATGTGGGGGGAGTTCCGAATCCTCCACCTGACGCAGCAGCCCGGGGAGCTGATGTTCCATATGCTCCCTTGTCCTTATCTTGCTCATTTTCTTGTACAGCTGTCGCAAGATAAGCACCTAGCTTTCCATATAGCCCTGAGAAATTGTAGCGTTCATAATGGATATCTCTTAGTTCATCGTTGTCTCCATCGATGCTAATGAAACCTTCCTTCATGAGCTTCTGCAATTCTCCGGCGAGAACGGAAATGCTACGACCAGTTACAACCTGAAGCTCCTCCAGAGAAGGGAACTCAATCCCTTCTACTTGCCTGAAGGAGAGCAGATGAATCAGCAGCATGGCTTCACTTCCGCTTAAATTCAGCTTCCGGTAATACTTCAGTAAAGCGTAAGGTATGACGGCCATTCCGTTCTCCAGACCGAAGGAGACGCCTTCGCTCCAGGTACTCCATGTCTTGCCGTCCATGTGCTTCCCCCTTTGTTCAAATCCTAAGAACTTATGGGTAGAGGCGGTACAGTGTACGTGGGAATGGAATAGTCTCACGTACATGGTCAAGACCACAGATCCAAGCTACAGTACGCTCAAGCCCAAGTCCAAAACCGGAGTGAGGTACAGATCCGTAAGTACGCAGATCCATGTACCATTTATAAGAATCCATCGAAAGATTGTGCTCTTTATAACGCTCTTCAAGCAGCGCAGGATCATCGATCCGCTGTGAACCCCCAATAATCTCTCCATAACCTTCAGGAGCGATCATATCAGCACACAGTACGACTTCAGGACGATTTGGATCCGGCTTCATGTAGAACGCTTTGAATGAAGCAGGATAATGAGTAATAAATACAGGTTTATCGTAGGCTTCAGCGATTGCTGTTTCATGAGGTGCACCAAAATCATCACCCCAAGCAATATCTTCAAAGCCTTTATCATTCAAGAACTTGATCGCATCGTCATAAGTAATGCGTGGGAATGGTGCTTTAATATTCTCCAGCTTGGAAATATCGCGGCCTACCGCTTCCAACTCCGCACGGCAATTCTTCAATACGGATTGCACTACGAAGCTAATAAACTCTTCCTGAACCTTCAAGCTTTCTTCATGATCTGTGAAGGCCATTTCAGGCTCGATCATCCAGAACTCGATCAAGTGGCGACGAGTCTTAGATTTCTCCGCACGGAAGGTTGGTCCAAAGGAATATACACGGCCCAGTGCCATAGCTGCAGCTTCCATGTATAACTGTCCGCTTTGGGTCAGGTAAGCATCCTCATCGAAGTATTTCGTGTGGAACAAGTTAGTAGTTCCCTCTGCTGACGTTGGCGTCAGAATCGGAGGATCCACCTTTGTAAATCCGCTCTCGTTGAAGAACTGTTGGATTGCCCGGATAATCTCCGCACGAATAACCAGAACAGCCCGCTGCTTCGAGGCACGGAGCCAGAGGTGACGGTGATCCATCAAGAAATCAACGCCATGCTCTTTCGGAGTAATTGGATAATTCTCTGTAAGGTGCAGAACTTCAATTCCGGTAACAGTCATTTCAAAACCGGATTGACTGCGAGGCTCCTCACGAATAATACCGGTCACATACAATGAGCTTTCCTGTGTGAGGCTCTTAGCTGCATCCCATACCTCTTCAGGCACTTCTGATTTCACTACAACTCCCTGAATATAACCTGTACCATCGCGAAGCTGCAGGAACTGAATTTTACCACTGGAGCGCTTGTTGTTTACCCAACAACCGATAACAACACTTTCTCCAACATGTTCATTCACGTTCTTGATTACACTCTTGTTAGCCATGCCTTCAATCTCTCCTCTAATTTAGCCGTTAATTCCTTGCACAATACGGTTTGTATCACGTGCGATGACAAGTTCTTCGTTAGTCGGAACTACAAGCACCTGCACTTTGGAATCTACCGTAGAGATACGACGCGGGTCGCCGGAGCGAACTTTGTTAGCTTCAACATCCAACTCAATACCCAGGAACGTAAGGTTATTTAGCAGTTTCTCACGTAGCAATGAAGCATTTTCACCAACACCAGCAGTGAATACGATAGCATCTACACCGTTCATAGCAGCCGCATAAGAACCGATATACTTGCGCAAGCGGTACTCATACATTTCAAAAGCTAGCGTGGAATTAGGCTCACCTTTTTCCATACCCTCAATAATATCACGCATATCACTGCTTACGCCCGAAATTGCTAGGAGTCCACTATGTTTGTTCAACATGGAGTTAACTTCGCCTACGGACAATTCTTCCTTGTTCATCACGTAAGGAACAATTGCTGGATCAAGATCACCACTGCGAGTACCCATCATCAAACCTTCCAGAGGAGTCATACCCATGGAAGTATCCACAGACACTCCATCTTGAACTGCAGTTACGCTACCTCCGTTACCGATATGACAAGTAATGATCTTCAGATCTTCCAACGGACGCTCCAAGTACTCCGCAGCAGCTTTGCTTACGAAGTCGTGTGATGTACCGTGTGCGCCATACCGACGAACTTTATATTTATTGTACAGTACTCTAGGAATCGCGTACATATAAGCTTTTTCAGGCATTGTTTGGTGGAATGCAGTATCGAATACAACAACCTGCGGTACACCCGGCATATTTACTTCAGAAGCCGTAATCCCCATCATTGCTGCTGGGTTATGCAGTGGTGCAAGGTCAAACAATTGACGAATTTTAGTCTTGGCATCAGCGTCCACAAGTGCGGAAGCTTTGAAGAATTCACCACCATGTACTACACGGTGACCCACAGCATTGATTTCTTTAATGGATTCAATAACGCCATGCTCTTTATCCGTTAGGCAAGCTAGAACTTTACGAATCGCTGTGTTATGCTCCAAAATTTCACTTACTTCTGTTACTTCAGCTTTACCAGTAGGTTTATGGTTCAGAATGGAGGAATCCATCCCGATACGTTCCACCAAACCTTTAGCCAAAACGGATTCATCAGCCATATTGTACAATTGATATTTTAAAGAAGAACTACCGGAGTTAATTACTAGAATATTCATATACGGTCACCATCCTTGTCGTACTGGAAGAAGCCTTCGCCTGATTTCATACCCAATTGTCCTGCACGCACCATCTTCTTAAGGATCGTGGAAGGACGATATTTCAGCTCACCATATTCACGGAACATATTTTCAAGTGCAGCAAGAACCGAATCCAGACCGAATCTGTCAGCCATTTCAAGCGGTCCATATTGGAATTGATAACCAATACGCATAGCATCGTCAATATCCTGTGCGGAGGCAACGCCTTCTTGCAGCACGTGCATAGCTTCATTGATAAACAAGCAAATGAGGCGTGATGTTACAAATCCTGGGGATTCATAAATCATTACACCTTTTTTCTCAACAATTTCATCAACAAAGGATTTTGTATCTTCAAAAGTTGCATCTGAAGTTTTCAGACCGCGTACAATTTCAACAAGATCCACTTTAGCTACAGGGTATATGAAATGCATTCCGATCACGCGTTCCGGATACATTGTA
The DNA here is from genome assembly GCF_037963285.1 of Paenibacillus sp. FSL H3-0329. Classification (NCBI taxonomy): domain Bacteria; kingdom Bacillati; phylum Bacillota; class Bacilli; order Caryophanales; family Paenibacillaceae; genus Paenibacillus; species Paenibacillus sp. FSL H3-0329. The sequence continues at coordinate 4,558,430 of NZ_CP150150.1, forward strand.
GAACTTGCAAGTTCAGTCAAGCTAAGTGTTGACGTATTGCTGGCAAGAATAATGTGGTTTGGACATACTTGATCCAGTTGATTTAATATTTTTTTCTTTTCTTCTAAATCCTCAACGATTGTTTCGATAACCATGTCACAAGAGCTCAGCTCTGCGAAATGTGTCACTTTTTGAATGCGGCTAAGAATCAGCTTCTTCTCAGCTTGAGTGATCGCCCATTTCTCCAGTTGCTTATCTAGACTTGTCTCGATCATTTCGTAGGAGTAGTCCAGTTTCTCAGGGGTTTTCTCCACCAGCAATACATCCAGGCCCTTGGCTGCCAGCATTTCGGCAATCCCTTGTCCCATTGTGCCACCGCCGATGACACCAATTTTCTTGAAATTCATAAAAAAGTCTCCATCCTTTCAGGTATCTATACTTTTGTATTGTACCTTGTCTGTCGCAAAAATTTATAAAGCCCGACATATAATGATATCTTAGCATGCCTGAAAAGTAAAAAAAAATAACCAGCATAAATATTTATGCTGGTAAACGCACGCTGTCACGAAATTGACATCGAAATTGCTCTCCAGAGAGCACTTCTTCCTTCATTAAAATGTCAAGGGAGTAATCAAATACATTTCGTTGCTTTTCAAGGTGGTCGTGAGTACGAACCATCAGTTCATCCAAAATTTTACTGTTTTCCTTCATAAGCTCTTCAGTGGTAACCATTTCCAGCTTGGCGATACCCAACGAAGTCAATCCGGATTTCATCATGGTTTCGACAATATTCAGGGCCTGATCAAAATCGCCACGCGAACCTGTGCTTCGTCCGCCATAATACATTTCTTCTGCAGCCGCTCCACCAAGTGCGATCATAATCTGATCTTCGAGATAATCTTTGGTGTACAAATACTGCTCTTGCTGAGGATTGTGACGTACATAACCAAGGGCTTGCCCCCGCGGAGTCAGCGTAACCTGACTAACACTTCCCGGACGCAGCAGCTCTGCCATAATGGCATGTCCCAATTCGTGGATCGCCACCCGTTTTTTCTCTTCGTGGTTAGTTTCTCTGTCCGTTTTTTCCCCCATCATAACCTTGTCAATCGCCATCGACAGATGCCGCTGCTCAACCTCTGTCAATTCCTCACGCATCATATAAATTGCTGCCTCATTCATAACACTTTCGAGCTGAGCACCGGAAAAACCATAGGCTTCTTCGGAAATTTTGTCGAGGTTCACATTTGCATGAAGTGGCTTATTTTTGGCATGCAATTCGAGAATCGATTTGCGGCCTTTTTTATCAGGCATGTCCACTTGAATATGACGGTCAAACCGGCCAGGACGCAGCAATGCTGAATCAAGCATTTCTTTACGGTTAGTGGCTGCTACCAGCAGAATGCGCGGCGTTTCGTTGTTATAGATCCCGTCCATCTCAGTCAACAGCTGATTCAAGGTCTGATCATATTCTCGCTGCTGTCCGCCTTCACGCTTACCGCCAATTACGTCAATTTCATCTATGAAAATAATAGCGCTTTGCTTGTTTTCCTTAAGGGCGCGGGTACGGGCATCCTTAAACAAATCGCGGATACGGCCGGCACCGACACCTACGTACATTTCTACAAACTCACTGCCTGATGCTGCCACAAATACAGAGTTCGTATAATGTGCTGCTGCTCTAGCCATAAGGGTCTTACCTGTTCCTGGAGGGCCTGTAAGCAGAATCCCTTTCAAAGGCCGAATCCCGAATTTGCTGATTTCCTCATGCCGGATCAAAAAATCCAACGCTTCACGAAGCTCCTGCTTTGCATTGTCTTGCCCGCCAATTTCTTCAAAAGTAAGCTTTGAAGGTCCATCCTTCTTGCGTTTCTTCCCGGCACCTGCATTTACCGCAAGTCCGCCTCTTAAATGAGCAATGATAAGTAAAGCCGTGAGCATCCCAGCAGCAATAACGATCGGGAATATATTAATGCCTAGAAAAGCCATAAAAATAAACAAGACAGGAACAAATCCGATTAGAATTTCTTTAAGGTATTTAGGCATTATTCCATACCCCCAATGTCGCAGGTTTGCGCGGCAAAATAATAAATTTGCTTTCTTTTCCATTACTCAAGCTTACATAGACATTATTGTCGTCAATTTCTGTTGAGGCTATCACATTTTTATATTGCGGATATTGCGCTTTGAGTCCATCAAGTTCTGTGGGTATAAGTGTATATTTACGGCTCTCCATGGCTTCAGCTACAGAGAACATCGCTTTATCCCAGTATTCATCCAGCAGTTCACTGGAGTTCTGTTCTACATCAAGTTTCAGTGTACGTCCATCAATCATCGATTTTCCTTCTTTAGAGACGTACTGAACCAGTTCACGTAATTTCGTGCCTGGCTGGAGATCAAGTTTCAAAGTGACCTCATTGCGGTTAATACTGATATGAGAATCATTGACGCCCTCATATTGAGATACAATCTTCTGAAGTGGTTCCTGCATTGCAAACTGACGATACAAAAAGAAGCCACCAAACAATAGAGTAGCCGACAGTAGAGACGTTATCAGCACAGGTACAAGACGTAATTTCAAGAAACGTCCTCCTCTCAAAGATGACAAAATATAAAGCTCAGTATAATAATTTATAGCTACTTGAGAGCTCATCAGAGAGACTGAAGTCTCTTATTGCTGTTCTAATTACAAGTAGTAGTATATCACAGGTGTATATACTAATTTCAAAATAAATGTGAATATATTTAAAATTTAATTTTTTAAATATTTCCATCAATACCAAATATATTCCTCGTTTTCGACAAAATCGGCCTTGATTTTTAATCAATCGGCCTATTTTTGTATGTGAATTTAAGAGAATATTCGGTGATAACCACCCATTCAGTATATCACTTAGTATATCACTTTTGTACATCAAATAAATGTAAACAAGCGAACTTATAATAAGTTCGCTTGTTTACATTGCCACCCTTAATTTCCTTATGTTCGGCTTAACTTTTAGGTAAACTGTAACCTTCACCCATTCGGGACCCATCCGAAAACCGATAAAATTGATAATAATACCGACCGCTCTGTTTATAAAAAAGCTGCCAAGCATACTCTCCGTTATATACTCCCGGCAGCAAGCGTTCAATCGTTATGTCCGGAAGATCAGCTTTGATAATGCCGCGTATTTGGGCTTCTGAGGTTCCTTTACTTAGTTCCTCAGCAAACACTGCGTCGTCGCCTTCAGCAAATTTTCCATCTACCGTAAAGCGGACCCAGACCATAAGAGCAGTCCCGGCTTCATTTTTTCCTGTTAAAACCCAGTACACTGCATTTTCATCCCAAACCGATTTTTGTGCTTTGGTTACCTCTGTTAGACCCGCTCTGGTTTTGGCAACATCCTTGGCGATATCCTGCTCGTTCCATTGATCTTTCATAATATAGGCATAGAACTGGATAAGTCCAAACCCCAGGAGCAGAATCAGAACTGACCCCAGGAGGATCCATTTTTTCCTTTTCTTCAAGGTACAGCTCCCTTTCTAGTAATATATCTTTTTTGATTATATAACACACCCGCGTGTTTATCCAAAATTTCATAATTTTCTAGCTTTCCCAGCCTTTAAAATGTACAAAAGGCCGCAACTTTTGCTAAAAGCAAAAAGTCGCAGCCTATTATTTATTCGTTATTATCCAGACTTAACGCTTCAATAAACCTTCGAAGGCTTCTTGCGCTTTACGCCGGATAGCTTCCTCATCCAGGGTTAAGCATTGCCCATGCTTGATGACCTGTTTACCATTCACCCACACATGCTCAACATCCTTAGCGCTAGCAGAGTAAACTGCATGAGACAACAGATCTGTGTGTGGCAGCAAATGCGGCTGATCTATATCAATTGCAATGAAATCAGCTTTCATCCCAACAGCAAGTCTACCTACATTATTTAAAAAGATGGACTGGGCGCCATATTCTGTAGCCATACGTAGAGCTTCTGGAGCTGGAACAGCCGTTGGATCACCGCTGACACCCTTATGAATGAGAGCTGCAAGCCGCATCTCTTCAAACATATCCAAGTTATTGTTGCTGGCCGCGCCATCCGTGCCAAGAGACACCTTCACACCAGCTTTTAGAAGATCAGTAACCCGAGCCACTCCGCTAGCCAGCTTCAAATTACTGCCCGGATTATGAGAGACACCCACATTATGGCGAGCCAAGATCTCAATCTCTTCATCATTTAAATGAACACCATGTGCAACTATCGAGGGACGTGTGAACATTCCAAGCTTCTCTAAGTGAGCTACAGGACGCAACCCGTAATCCGCCACATTTTGTTCCACTTCACGTTTCGTTTCGGACATATGCGTATGCATCGGTAAATCCAGATCATGCGCTGCCTGCACGAACTTAACCAGGAAGTCCGGAGGGCAAGTATAAGGGGCGTGCGGCGAGATCATAGTAGTAATTCTACCGTCCGCCTTTCCATGCCAGTTACGGGCAAAAGAAATCGCTTCCGCAAGCTTGTGATTCTGTACATCCTCTGGACATAACCCGATCACACCACGCATCAATACGGAACGGATACCTGATAACTCAGCTACCTCAGCTACTCGGTCCATATGATCATACATATCGAGGAAGGTCGTAGTTCCACCCTTCAGCATTTCCAATACAGATAAGGAGGTTCCCCAGTATACATCATCACCGGTGAACTTTTCCTCCATCGGCCACATTTTCTCCTGAAGCCACACTTGTAGCGCTAAATCATCTCCATATCCACGCAGCAAAGACATCGCCGCATGACCATGTGTGTTTACAAGTCCAGGCATGAACAGCAGACGACTGCCATCAACCACTTGCACTCCAGCTTCCATCTGAGGCTCTTCTTTTCCTATGTAAGTGATTAAATCATCTTCAATAGTCATATATCCACTCAGAACCGGCTCATCCGTTCCCGGAGTCAGAAAATACCCGCCCTTAATTATCGTTTTATTGCTGTTCATGTTCGCTTTCTTCCTTTCCATCCCGCAAGTAATAAGCAAGACTTTGCAGATCAGTTGTAAAATCAGCTGCATGCACCCGGATATTCGGTGGTGTCTTCAGAATCACAGGGGCAAAGTTCAAAATCGCTTCAATCCCAGAAGAAATGAGAATATCTGCTACATTTTGAGCTTCTGAATCAGGTACGGTAATAATGGCAATGCGAATACCTTGCTCACGAATCGTGCTGCCTAGTTCATCCATTGGTTGCACAGTAAGGGAGTTGATCTTACGTCCAACCTTAGGAGCGTACGAATCAAATATAGCCGTGATTTTCATAGTATCTTTGAGATATGCATTGTAATTAGACAAGGCATGTCCGAGATTACCTGCCCCTACTAAAGCTACATTAAGCTGTTGATCCAGCTTCAGAATATGACGGATTTTCTCAATAAGATACGTTACATCATAGCCGATACCTTTTCTGCCGAAGTCACCAAAATACGCTAAATCCTTACGAATCTGTGCGGGATTAAGATCAAGCTTTTGTCCAAGTTCCTGAGAGGAAACTGTTAATATTTCGCGATTCTGGAGATCATTCAAAAAACGCAAATACACAGGTAGTCTGCGAACAACGGCTTCTGATATTTTATCCGATTTCATATTTTTCCTCCTAAAAATAGTAATGTTCTTGTGAAAATCCATATTCAAACGTATACCTCTCCTTATTAAGGGCGGTACTGTAACTTACCGCCCTTAAGGATAAGGAGGAGCTAAACTGAAGACGAGCATTTTAAGAAGCGCCGCCATCCTCTAGCCATTCCGCTATGCGGGGGACCATTTGATCAGTCAGCATATGCTCCATTTTGGGACCAGGCAATGAATAAAGGAAATACTTCCCGTAATGAGATTCAATAACCCTTGTATCATAAACAATAACTATTCCGCGATCCTGCGCCGTGCGAACCAGTCTTCCGAATCCCTGCTTAAAACGAATAACCGCTTGAGGAACAGATAATTTCATGAACGGATTCTTCTTCTGGGCCTGCAATAACTCCGACTTCGCTTCCGCCAACGGGTGATTCGGTGGTTGAAACGGAAGTCTCACGATGGCCAGGCAAGTCAGTGCTTCACCTGGAATATCTACACCTTCCCAGAAGCTGCTCGTCCCCAGCAGAACGGATGCTGCACTGTCCTGAAAGCGGCGGATCAGCTTGCTCCGGCTGCCACCTTCCACGCCTTGACCAAGCACCGTAATCTCTTGTGAGGCCAAAGCCTCTTTAAGCGGATCATATACCTGACGCAGCATTTTATAAGAAGTAAACAGAACCAGCATCCGCCCACGTGTTGTTTTGGCAGCTTCTGCTAACGACTGTACGAGTGTATCGACAAATCGAGCATCGCCCACACTGCCCTTCACACTAGGAAAATCACGCGGTATAACTAGCAGCGCCTGCTCGCGATACTTAAAGGGAGATGGAAGGAGTGAGGTCATTAGACGTCCCTCTTCCGCAGCTTCGTTAAGTCCGAGATTATCAATCATAAACTGAAAAGATTTATCTACAGACAGCGTCGCCGAGGTAAGCACGATGCTTTTTTTCTTATCGAAGAACAACTCTTTAAGCTGGCTGCTAACATCCACAGGGACGGCATACATCTGCAGTGATTTGCTGCGGTAATTTCCATTTGCCTCCAGCCAATATACTACATTATCGTCATTCAGCCCCATAAAGAATCTTACTTGCTCACGTATGGAAGCCAAATCCTTAAATAAACCGCTAATATCAGTAACAAGACTGTCTGCTGAGGATTGGCTTTCCTGGTCACGCATCTCATTAAGCATTTTATCACCCTTACGGATGATGTCGCTTAACGTCAGATTCATAGTGTTCTCAAGCGCAACTAATTCATCCCAATCCTTCGGCTTACGGGCGGGAAGCAAACGCATAACCAGTTGTCCCGCTTCCCCTGCTGCCGCATCACTGCGTTCCGGCAAAAGGCTGAACAGCTTGTCGCTGAGTGCATCCCAGGTTTCTTTGACAGTAAGCAGATCCGGGTAGATCCGATCGATGACTCCGCTCCATTCTGAAGCCTCTTCACTGCCTGACGACTGTAAGATCTGGCGCAGAGCAGGAAGCTGTCCGTTTCGGCTATCTTTATACAGTCGCGATAACGTGTGTGCCACAGTGAAATGCTTCATATGCATGCCAAGATGTTTACCAGCCACATCTTCTAAATGATGTGCTTCATCAATTACAAGATGCTCGTAAGCTGGAAGCAGCTGGTGCCCAGCTTTAACATCTGCGAATAGCTTGGAGTGGTTCGTAATGACCACGTCAGCAATCCCAGCTTCATGCTTGGCCCTATGATAATAGCATTTGCGGAACCAAGGACAGGAACGGCCCAGACAGGAATCGGTATCGCTTGCCACCGTCTCCCAGAAATCACCGCCCCGGCCGCTTAAATTCAGCTCTTCATCATCCCCTGATTCACTTTGAGTGAGCCATACGATCATCTGAGCTGCAGTAAGCGCATCTTCCCTTGGGCTTATAAAGTCCTTTTTATTAATTTTATGCTCAAACTTACGCAGACACAAATAATGTCCTCTTCCCTTAAAAATAGCAGCTTTAAACGGAAAAGGAACTACCTGCGTTAACAAAGGGATATCCCGCTCGCGCAATTGGTCCTGCAGATTAATGGTATGAGTGCTGACCATGACTTTTTCATTGGTGCGAACGCTTTGATAAATGGCAGGCAACAAATAACCGAGCGATTTACCGGTTCCTGTGCCCGCTTCGATCAGTAGGTGTTTGTCTTCGGCAAGTGCCGTCATCACCTCATTGATCATAATATCCTGAGCTTCCCGGCTTTCATACTGCGGTAATGTGTCTTTAAGTCGTTTGGTTACTTCGTCCATATAATCAGTAAAAGATAAATTCGCTAGCGGATTCTCAGCATGCTCATCTCTAGGTGGCGCTAACTCCGTCCAGTCTCCTACTGCAAGCGCTAATTGACGATAGAAAGTCAGATCACCTTCGGGCTGTAGCGTCTCCGCTTCCCGCTCTCGCAGCAGACCATCAAAGTACCAGCCCAGATCACTATCCTCTTCGGTAAACAGCTCACAGAGTCTCTGGATCGTAAGCAGCGGCAGCTCGTAGAGCTCCTCCAGACATTTCAACAGCACTAAAGCAGTCGCAAGTGCATCACTATCTGCCTGATGCGGACGATCATGTGTCACTCCAAAATGAGCACTGACAGAGCCTAGCTGATAAGATGTGAGCGAAGGAAAGCAAATTTTCAGAAAATCAATCGTATCCAAAATCCGCCCTTGAAATGGCAAATAACCACAACGATCTAAAGCATTTTGTAAAAAATGGAAGTCGAAAGCGACATTATGCCCTACAAGCACAACATCATCCAAGAGCGGAACAAGCTCCATCATCATCTCATCCAGCTCAGGCGCATCCTTCACATCATCATCGGTAATCCCCGTCAGACCTGTTATAAAAGGAGGAATCGGCGTTCCGGGCTTGACATAGGAACCATATACCCGGGAGATGGACCGGTCTTCTTCTATAATTGCAAGGCCAACCTGGATAATTTCACCCACGGATTGGGTTCCTGTTGTTTCAAAATCAAGCACGGCAAATTTCATTATAATTCTATTCCCTTTCAATTGAGACTCTTAATCAGCATAACAGAAGTTGCGAAAAAAGGCGATGCACACCACTGGTTCAGGGGATGCATCGCTTGAATAGAAATTTCCAAAACCGTTATTCTTTTACAAAAGGGAAACCAGCTGATTTCCAAAATGCAGCTTCCCTCCACGACGGCGGCATACCTCTAAGTTAACGTTTGGCTCCGGAAGCGCCGGGTCATGCTGCAAGGCAAGGTCAAACAATTCCTGCGCTTCATTAAAACGTTCCTGTGAGGCTCGTATGCAGCCTAAAGCATTATATACCATGGCTTTCAGCTTGGTCTCCCGTATCAAGCCCAGCATATGGTTCAGATGACTCCAAGCGGCTTCACCGTCACCTTCCTGCAGATAAGAGATGGCTAAATATAATCGAGCAGCCAAGCTATCCGGGTATTGCGCAATAACTTCTTTAAACTGATCAATACACTTTCCATACATCAGCAGCTTATAATATCCCTGACCTCTTACAAAGGAATCCATACACAGCTCTGGTGCTTCCTGTTCCGGCACTTCCTCTTCGACCACTGCTGTAAAATCCGCACTTTCGCGAAAGTGACTTAGCTTCTCAGCAAAAGCGAGCCATTCATCCATCACTTTATCGCTCAGTCTATGCAGCATATTATAATTGCATAAAAGCTCGTTCCGGCGGGCACCCTCCGCTGTAGGGTAATCTGTTATGATCTCCTGAAGCACCTTGTTCATTTCAGCAAACAAATGTTGAAACATGGGCTATCCCCCCTTACTGAAGATGAAATCAGTTCAGCTTGCCTGACTTCATTTTCTGCGAGATCGGGGTCTTTCATCCCTGCCATTCATTACATGGCGTAAGTCCATACATTAAGCGATTGTAGCATGCAATTCATGATCAGCCAGCTTCACTGGTTTGTTATTCTCATCCACGAATACCACCGTTGGCTTATGTGACTCCAGTTCTTCCGAGGACAACATCGCATACGAAATGATAATTACTGTATCGCCCGGCTGAACAAGACGAGCTGCGGCACCATTAAGACAGATCACTCCGCTTCCACGCGGTCCAGGGATTACATAGGTCTCCAGTCGCGAACCATTATTGTTATCCACAATTTGAACTTTTTCATTCTCAAGAATGTCCGCGGCTTCCATCAAGCTCTCATCAATGGTAATACTGCCCACATAGTTTAAATTCGCTTCCGTTACTGTTGCGCGGTGAATTTTGGATTTCATCATATGTCTAAACAAGTGCAGCAACCTCCTTTGGAATAAATACATTATTATCAATCAAGCGTGTTCTGCCAAACTTCACGGCAAGCGCTATAATAATTTCCCCATCCACTTCTGATAAAAGAGCTTCATCCTCTAATCCTTCAAGATCAGGGAATGTTAGGATCTCCGCATAATCAATCACCGCTAGAGGAGAGCTGGAAATAACCGATGTCAACAATTCCCGCACTTCAGCAACGGTTCTTACTTTTCCTTCTTCAATAGACTGACGTGCTTCACGTAAGGAACGAGATAACACCAATGCCTGACTACGCTCCTCTGGAGACAAGAATACGTTACGTGAGCTGAGCGCAAGTCCATCCCCTTCACGAACGATCGGACAAGGGATAATTTCGACATTCATATTAAGATCGGACACCATTCGGCGAAGGACAGCAACTTGTTGAGCATCCTTCAGCCCAAAGAAAGCATAATCCGGCTGTACAATATTGAAGAATTTATTAACCACTGTGGTTACACCATCAAAATGCCCAGGGCGGGAAGCCCCACATAGCCGGGTAGTAAGCTCCGATACCGAGACAGTAGTCCGAGTAGGCTGCGGATACATTTCTTCCACACTGGGGATAAATACAATATCTACTCCCTCACGTTCAGCGAGTTCCAAATCACGACGCTCGTCACGCGGATAGGAATCATAATCCTCGTTTGGCCCGAATTGCAAAGGATTCACAAAAATGCTCATTACCACTGTGTTGCTCATTTCTCCAGCCCGGCGAAGCAGACTGGCATGTCCGTCATGCAAGTATCCCATCGTAGGAACGAACCCAATCGGGGCGTGCCCGCCTTGTCTCATATACTCCAAAGCTTCGCGCAGCTGCTCAATGCTTCTGACGACTCTCATTTATTTCCCTTCCTTTCTGGCAGCGCCATATAAAGATTCCAAGACTGTTTCATCTGCATTAAAAACGTGGCCTTCATCTGGGAAGGAACGTTCCTTCACTTCCTTCACATACTGGCTTATGCCCTCACGGATCACATTACCCACATCCGCATAGGTTTTGACAAAACGTTTCTCACGATAAGGTGAGGCATAACGCAGCAAATCATGGAAAACCAATACCTGTCCATCACAGTAACGGCCTGCACCAATCCCAATGGTTGGGATGCTAAGCGCTTCAGAGATTGCCTGGGCTACTTCTTCCGTTACCAGCTCCAAAACGATTGCAAAAGCACCTGCTGCCTCAAGCGCCTTAGCTTCATCCATCAGGCGTTGGGCATCCTTGGCGTCTTTGCCTTGAATCCGGTAGCCACCAATCATATTCACGGATTGAGGAGTAAGCCCGATGTGTCCCAGCACAGGGACTCCCGCAGCCACAACCGTAGCTACAGTCTCACAAATCTCAAGTCCACCTTCCATTTTGACGGCATGAGCCCGCCCTTCCTGCATCAATCTGCGCACACCCCGCAGGGTTTCATCTATACTCCCGTGATACGTCATAAATGGCATATCAGCCACGATAAATGTACTTTGTGCTCCTCGAGTTACCGAGCGGGTATGGTACACCATATCTTCAATCGTTACCGGTAAAGTTGTATTGTATCCAAGGACTACATTCCCAAGAGAGTCACCAACCAAAATAAGGTCGATACCTGCTTCTTCTGCAAGAACTGCAGATGGATAATCATAAGCGGTCAGCATGCTCAGTGGCACACCTTCTGCTTTCATTTTTTTCATTTTTACAATATTTAGTGCTTGTTTGTTTGCCATTTCTCTTTTCGTCCTCCTTTTTTAAGTAACCTGCCCGTAAAAATCGCAACAAAAAAACCTTTTAGCAATCATTTGCTAAAAAGGTCCGAAGGGCAAAAAAGAGTCACTTGCGATCGTCCCTTCTGTCTCGGTCCTTACGGCTCAGAGCAGAATCCAACGTAACCGTCAAACGCAGTTATGAAGGTACTTTCAGTAATAAAAAATATAAAAAGTTCTACAATTCAAGAGTACAGTTCGATAAACGATACCGCCTCCGACCCATAGTATATCAAAAAGAGCGCGGAATTACACGAAAAAAATATGACAAGGGATGATACCCCTGTCATATAAATAAATCTTATAAAAGTTCAATTTCACCTGAGCATACGTTAGAGATCTCTCCTGAGCTGTTTTTAAGCAGTAGACCACCTATTTCATCCAAACCCACTACCACACCTTCAGAACGCCCCTGAGGGCTGTTCAGTGCGATCTGGCGCCCCAAAGTCACAGACATGGACTCCCAAAGCTCCTTTATAGGTTTAAAACCTTGCTTCATGTACAGATTGTAATGCATATCCAGTTCGTCCAAAACCGCCCTTACCAGCTCAGAACGGTCAACTGGAGCACCCCCCCGCTCAATCCGAAGTGAAGTGGCGACCTCCTGCAGATGATCAGGATAATCTTCCTCTGTCATGTTCGCGGAAATGCCAATTCCAGCAATGCAATAATGAAGCTCCCCTTCTCTTAGAGAAGATTCGAGTAAAATCCCACAAATCTTACGACCGCCTGCGAGCAGATCATTCGGCCATTTGATGCCGGCATCTACACCGGTCACCCGTCGAATTGCCTTGCAGACGGCAACTCCAGCCAGCAATGTCAGCTGCGGAGTCTCCGACAAGGGTAATTGGGGCCGTAACACAATACTCATCCAAATGCCCTTGCCACGGGGAGAGAACCACTTTCTTCCCATTCGGCCTCGGGCACCCGTCTGTTCTTCTGCGATGACGGTTGTTCCTTCCGGCGCGCCGTTTTCCGCTAAAAACTTAGCTTCTTCTTGTGTGGACACCACAGATTCCAGCAACTGAACGTTGCCTATCCAATTCGAAGCGGAGGTCTCTCGCTTCAGCTCAGTTAGCGACAGCGCTTTATCATCGCTCATGTCCATCCATCCTTTTTGCTTCAAGCAGCAATAATTGTTTATCATTAGGTAAATCACCTGAAGCGACCGCTTGCAGGAGTCCATTTAACATTTTGCCGAGCCATGGCCCCGGACGTTTGTCCAAAGACTCCAGCAGCTCATTGCCTGTAATCTCAAGCTCCGAAAGGCTGGTTAGCGGCATTTGCGCGATCCATTCTCTTGCCGCTTGTACATTTACAGCGGCAGGTGAGGTTGAGGCCTCTGACGATTCCACGACGGAAAAGACAGAAGAGGCCGCAGTGGGAAGAGTAGGTGCGGCTGCTGGCAGGATCGCCAGCAGCGAGAGCCACCCTTCGGCGGCTTCCACGCCGAAGGCCAGCACAGCGGCGATCCATTGCCGCCGCAGACCTTCCATGCCGCCCATATCCGGCGGCATGGCCTCTAGCGCAGCGGTCCAAGCTTCGCGGACCCGCAGCACCTGGACGATGCCGGTCCGCATCGTCCCCGAGAACGTCCATGCCCGCAGCAGCACATCGGCCTCTTGGGCCGACTGCTTCAGGGCATGGAGGAGAAGCGCCCACCGCAGGCGGGCGCTCTCCAGTTCCCCGATCCCGGCCGTTAAGGCGGCAGCAGCCGCCATATCGGTTCCGGTCCAGGGGAACGGGGCTTTGCCGCGCGCCAGCAGCTCGCAGCGCGCTAGCATGCCTAGGCCGCGCAGAGGATGCGGCCCCTCGACGATGCGGTCCAGCTCCGCGCGGACACGCTCCACAGCAATATGCGCCAGCTTATCCCGCTGGCGCATCAGGCCCCTCCACGTGTTCTTCGCGATGGAGAAATCCAGCACCGATGCAAAACGAATGCAGCGAAGCATGCGAAGCGCATCTTCGTCAAACCGCTCCTCCGCATCGCCTACACAGCGAATCACCTGCAGCTGTAGATCCTTCTCACCTGCGAATGGATCAATAAGTTCCCCATTTAATCCACAGCAAATCGCGTTGATCGTGAAATCACGACGACGAAGATCCTCCTTCACATCGTTCACGAAAAAAACATGTTCAGGACGACGATGGTCTACATAACCACTTTCTGTCCGGTATGTCGTCACTTCAAACCCGCAACCATCCTGTATCACGGTGACCGTACCATGAGCTAATCCTGTTGGCACACTGCGCGCAAAGATAGCTATCACTTCCTCCGGCAGTGCTGAGGTTGTAATATCCATATCGTGCACTGGCCTACCTAATAGCTCATCGCGAATACATCCTCCAACCCAATAAGCCTCGTGGCCATTTTGGGTTAACTCGGAAATTACAATCTCCGCTGCAATTGCCATCGCAGAAGGTGCCATTGTCCATTCCATATGTGACTCCTTACCCCCGAACTGGGTCCAGTCCAAGTACCTTGCGCCCCAGCACCCGGTAATAAATATCTTCATATTGTTTCGTTATCGAATCCTTACAGAAATCTTTGCAGGCTGTTTGTAAACAAGCTTCTCTAAACTGTTGCACCATACGTTCATCCGACAGGAGCTTAACTGCATATTTAGCCATAGTCGTTGTATCGCCAATCGGTGCAAGGAATCCAGTCTTTCCATGCTCTATAAGCTCAGGAATGCCTCCGGTTTGCGAGCCAATCGTCGGTACGCCGCAAGCCATTGCTTCCAGAGCAACCAGACCAAAGCTTTCCTTCTCGGAAGGAAGCAGAAGCAGATCAGCTAAAGAGATCACCTGAGCGATTTCATCCTGCCTTCCCAGAAAACGAACTTTATCTTCCAGACCCATTTCGCTAATTTTGGCTTGAATTTTGGGAAGATCCGGACCTTCCCCTACAAGCAGCAGGCGGGAAGGCAGTTCACGATTCACTTTGGCAAAAACGTCAACAACATCGCTGACTCTTTTTACAGGACGGAAATTACTGATATGCATCAGAATCTTCTCATCAGGCGCTGCGAAATCTCCCCGCAGATCCGTTACATCACGCGGATAATAGACCCGATGATCCACGAAGTTATAAGTGAGATCAATGTCGCGGGTAATATCGAGGACATCCCTTGTTTCTCTAATAAGATCCTGAGAGACCGCCGTAACGGCATCACTTTCATTAATCCCCAGGCGAATCAAATCTTTAAGCGATTCATCCTGACCAAGCACCGTTATATCCGTGCCATGCAAAGTCGTTACAACCTTCATATCGTTCCCAAGCATTTGCTTTGCAAGGAAAGCACACACTGCGTGTGGCACTGCATAGTGAACATGGAGAAGATCCAGATTTTGCATTTTGGCAACCTGAGCCATCTTCGTAGCAAGCGCTAGATCGTACGGGGGATAGCGGAATACATAATAATCGTTTACTTCTACCTCATGGTAAAAAATATTTTTCTGAAACGTTCCCAACCGGAACGGGATACTATGTGTAATAAAATGAACTTCATGACCCTTCTCGGCCAAGAGTTTACCTAATTCAGTCGCAACTACGCCTGAACCGCCAAGAGACGGATAACAGGTAATTCCTATTTTCAGCATACGATCCATCTTCCTGTCTCCTTCTTCTCCAGTATTGATTCGTGTAATGAATCATCTATTGTTTGTCGGCCGCTTTCAAAAAAGCGAAGCGAACACCGTTTCTTTCAAAATCACAGGACTTTATTTCTCTAAGCTGTTCAAAAAAAGCTCTCAGGAGCGCAATGGCGTATTAATTCCAAGCACTCCTGGATCAATCATAATCAGCTTATTATATTATCATACAAACTTCGTTATATCCGTTCCTTAAGTAAACAATTCCACCGTATGAGGTACCTTGGTTGCAAACCCTTCTGCATAAGGAATCAGCCTGCGCTGGCCAAGCAGCATATCTCTCGAACGGACTCGTTCAATGTAGCCTTCCGTTAACGGTGTGGATACAGCATCCTCACCCGGAGGTTTGGTGAACTGGGAGCGATAGCAGGACAACGCCTGCTCCTTCAAGCCATATTGCTCAGTAACATCAACAATAAGATCGGTACGTCCTAAATCATTGATAAAATAGAAGTACAGCTGTGGAGCAGGAATTGCCGGCTTGTCCGGCATATATTTACGTAGCTTGGCATTAAAAACAGCCTCTTCCACCAGCTTGCTACAGGCGATATGATCGGGATGACGATCCTCCCAATAAGGAGCAAAAACTATCGTAGGAGAAAAGCGGCGAATTTCAGCAGTCACAGCCGCCACATGCTCTGCTGTAATAAAAAGCCCTCTATCTGGCAGACCCAGGTTTGTCCGCACGGATGCTCCGAGAAGGTCTGCAGCTTGCTGCGCTTCTTGCTTGCGAAGTTCTACTGTACCGTTCGATGACATTTCCGCGGCTGTTAAATCGCAAAGTCCCACCTTAAGTCCCGCAGCGGTATGTTTTGCAATTGTTCCTGCCATACCGATCTCCGCATCATCTGCATGCGCACCAAATACAAGAATGTCCAGCTTCATTCATCAACACCTGGTTTGTATTTATGAACCAGTGCACGCCAAGCAAAATCACCACGATCAATCGCCTTCACAAGAACCTCCGCTGTGGCAATATTCGTAGCTACCGGTATCCCGTATACGTCACATAGACGAAGTAGAGCTGAAATATCAGGTTCATGTGGCTGCGCCATTAATGGATCACGCATGAAAATAATAAGATCCAGTTCATCCTGTGCTACCATTGCACCGATTTGCTGATCTCCACCTAATGGACCAGACATGTAACGATGAATTTTTAAGTTAGTTACATCCATAATCCGTTGGCCAGTAGTCCCTGTAGAAAAAAGTTCATGACCTTCAAATACATGTTCATAAGCTAATACAAAATTTACGATTTCATCTTTTTTACGATCGTGGGCAATAAATGCGATCTTTAACATGGTGTTCTCTCCTGTCTATTCTATAAAGTGCTCGAATCCATAGATCAAGCCTGTATATCCCATTACCTTTTCAATACCCATCTTAACGCCTGGCATATATCCCGCACGCTCATAAGAATCATGGCGAATCTTCAAGGATTGTCCGAATCCGCCAAAAATCACTTCTTCTTGAGCAAACACACCAGGAAGACGGACACTATGTATCCGGAATCCGTTATAGTAACCACCACGGGCACCTTCAATGGTTTCTTCCTCTTTAGGATTACCTTGACGAAGTTCCTCACGAACTTCCGAAATCATCTCTGCGGTTTTGACCGCAGTTCCGGATGGAGCATCCAGTTTCTGGTCACCATGATACTCTATAATTTCCAGATGCGGGAAGTACTTTGAAGCTTGCGCCGCAAATTTCATCAATAGAATAGCCCCAATGGAGAAATTCGGAGCAATAAGTCCGCCTATCCCCTGTTCTTGACACTGCTTGTCCAGTTCCACCATCTGCTCCGGTGTGAATCCGGTTGTACCGATAACCGGACGCACTCCGTACTTAATAGCTAGCGCTGTATTCGTATACGCTGACTGTGGTGTAGTGAAATCCACAAGGACATCTCCGTTGCTTCCCGCGAGGGCGGCCTCAAGATCAGAAGTTACAATAACGCCTGAGTCTTCCAGACCTACCAGACGCCCTGCATCAATATCGCCCGAAGAACGATCTACTGCTGCTGCTAACTCCAGCTCTTCGTCCTGCAATACAAGTTTAACAACCTCTTTACCCATTCTTCCGCCTGCGCCGGATACAACGACCCTGATCTTGTTATTCATATTTTTTCCATCCTCGCTCTCACTAGTTATATAGTTATTGCATATACGATTGTATGGATTTCTGAAGGTCTCTCATCAATTCCCGCAAGCCAGAATCATCCGGATGTAACGAAATCACTTCTTTTAAGGCAGTCATAGCCTGTAAATGTTCATTCACTCGACTATGCGCGATAGCAAGCCATACATAAGCATCCCCATATAATGGATCAAGGGTAATCGCCTCTTTGAGCAGTGTAATCGGATGATAAGGGTTGCGAGTTTTGTTGTCTTCATCTTCTATCAACCGTTTGGCTTCCTGTACATGCATCATAGCCTGCAAATGCTGCAGATGCAGACTATACTCAGGTTTGCTGGTGTCCAGCTTTACAGCAGCCTGAGCATGAACTAAAGCTTTATCTAGCATACCACTGCGGGCATACGTTATGGAACAACGATATCTAACCTCGGCATCAGCAGGGCTTGCCGCAATTGCAGACTCGAAGCAAACAATAGCTTCGGCAAAGTCACTGCGCAATATCGAGCGGTAAGCCTCTCTTACATAATCCTTATGATCCATATACTCACCATCCTCACGGCTAAATCCCGTTCGTTTGGTACAGCATATGTTATAGAGGCCTAATCGGTGTCTTTCGGTGTCCAACGTCCCGCATCACGGGTATTAAATTTATGCATTACCTTATTATGCGCTTCCGTCAGGTCTATCCCGAGAGAATTTGCAAAACAAACGGTAATAAACAGAATATCTCCCAGTTCAAGTTCAATGGAATTCTCAGCTTCATCAGACTTCTTAGGCTTCTCACCGAACTCATGATTGACCTCTCTAGCCAGTTCTCCGACTTCCTCGGACATGCGGGCCAGCATAGAGAGTGGACTGAAGTACCCTTCCTTAAACTGCGATATATAAGCGTCTACTTCACGCTGTATGTCACCAAGACTTTTGTCCATAAAATGTAACTTCTCCCCCTCTGTATATCTTGCCTTCTGTTTGCCCCTATGTTATCGTAAAGACGTTTTGAAGACAATCTTTTTTGAATATTTTAACACACGCAAGAAAAGGTATACTTATTATAGGAAAAGAAAAACTGCCTACAAAAGGCCTAACGAGGGATTTCATGAATTCAAAAAAGGTAATTACAATCAGCAAGACAGTCGCTCCCATCTTGCTCGGAGCCGCAGTATATGCCTTCGGGCTACTGTATTTCATCATTCCAAATCAGTTGATGGAAGGCGGCGTAACCGGGATCACACTTCTCCTTAATTATGCCTTTAGTATTCCCATCTTTTTATCCACACTGCTGATCAACCTTCCTTTGTTTCTGCTGGGCTGGAAAGTCCTAGGCGGGCGGCAAATTGTGTATACAGGTGTAGGGATCGGGGCGTTGACCTTTTTCCTGTGGGTTTTCGAACGAATGATTACTGCGGGATGGATTATCCCCTTCAGTACCGAACACGACTTTATTCTTGCGGCACTGTACGCAGGAGTAACGCTTGGAACGGGGCTTGGGCTAGTATTCCGTTTTGGGGGTACAACAGGTGGTGTTGATATTGTCGCAAGAATTCTGGGACGGAATTTTGGCTGGAGCATGGGGCAGATTATTTTGGCCATCGACATTATTATTATTGGCTCTTCCATCCTCTACATTCCTAAAGAAAAAATACTTTACACACTTGTCGCAGTTTTCATCTCATCACGAGTTATAGATTTTATCCAAGAAGGTGCCTATGCCGCCAAGGCATTTACAATTATCAGTGATGATGCACCGCAAATTGCCGATCTGATTACAGCGGAAATGGATCGTGGTGTAACCCTCATCCCTGCCATTGGTGCTTATTCCAAGCAAGCTAAATATATGGTGTACTGTGTAGTCTCAAGGCAAGAAATTCGCCGGCTAAGTCTGCTGGTCAAATCCGTTGATCCACGCGCCTTCGTAATTATTAGCGATGTACACGACGTACATGGAGAAGGCTTTCGAGAAACCTAAATAAAAAGGAGTGTAGGCCATTTCAAGCCCACACTCCTTTTTGCTGTTTATAATTTCACCCTACGGAATCGGCTTCCAATTCTGATTCTGACCACGGTACTTGCGATAAGCTACATAGGCTAACGCAGCTATAATGAAGCTTGCTGCTAACCCTCCCCAAATCCCAAATTCTTGCGATGCCAGCGGCAAGGACAATGCGGGTTCATCCTTCTCTTTTCCGAACATCACTATTACCGCATCCTGACCATAAGATACAATTTCAAGCAGGCGGGCACGTTCAACTTTTTGTGAGGACGAAGGAATGCCGGCCGCATATGAGAGCCAAGAATCAAAAGCACTCACAACTTCAGGCTGGCGGGAGACAATCACTGCCGGACGGATGTTATCATACCTGCCCTGCAGTCTTTCCAGAGCTGTTTTCCAGCCCGCCAAATCATTTGCAACCGCACTTTGCTCCATCGCATTTAGATCCTCACGAATCAGCTTGTAGTACTGAAGCCAGATAGGCTGACGCGGATGATTAAGACTGTTGGCAGCTAAACGTAGCTTGGCGGCTGACGCTTCCCATTGCTGTGGATTTATTTTCGCGCCTGCCACTGTAGCCTTCAGGTCCATAATGACCCCTGACAACGCATTAATCCCCTCCACAGAGGTCATTCCCTCAAAGGATGTGGACACAAAGATCTTGGAGATCGCTTCGGTCTCCTGTCGAACCTTCATTACATCCCCTTCCAAAACATACCCATACAACGCCTCAGCGGCTTGTTCCAGCTGCTGTGCTCCAGTCTTTCCGCTCATTACTGCCAAACCGTTGCCCGAACTAACGTCGGCGCTTTGCTTCGAAGCATTGCCAGACCCTTCGCCATCATCCCCTAGCGCCGCTGAAGCCTTTACAACATCCATACTGGTCAGTAGCCAGCAGAATACTAGCACAACCACTACATAATATCTCCCGCGGAGCATGAGACTCCCCCTCCTACCCAAGAAGAAACGACGTTGTCGTCTTTTAAAGACGATATTCGTTTCTCGTAAAATTATAAGGATAAAGTATAGTATAAAACTTATACTTCTTATAATTCTAAATGTATGGCAGGGGGACAAGGGATAGAACTGCTTACTAACGTCTATTCTTGAACTGATAGATTGACTCTACCGGTCTTTGTCTTCTACTAAACAACCAAGCAGCTGCAACACTAAGCAGCGTAAGCGCCATAGTAAAGTACTGTACCTGAATTACATAATCGTTCAAAACAGAAGGTAACCACGGATAGATTCCGTAAGAATAATCCAGCATATCGTTGGCGAGTGTCCATAGTAAGGCTAATGGAATCATTTTGCGGAAAGAAAAAAACCTTGCATAAATCAACGCTTCAACTGCCATCCCCGTATGGGAGATTACCAGCATCCAATCTTTCCAAACCAAAACATCACCGTGATAACCCCCGGCAAAAATAATGCTCACTGCCCATATCCCGTACTTCACTGACGTAACGACCGCCAAAGCCTCAATAAGTTCCCTTACATTGTTTCCTGTGTAGCTTTTTGGAGGGAAGAGCATCAGCAACAGAGCTAAGGTAAAAAACAAACTTGCGGTTGGGCTATCCGGAACAAATGGAAGCAGCCAGTGTGGATAATTAGCCGCAGTGAACTCCAGTTGATTGCCATACCATATGTAGCCATAAATTGTGCCCAGGAAATTTACGATAAATAACAACCAAATAATTCCCCGGTTCTTAAACAGTTTGTTAAACCAATGAACTGGCATACAGATTATTAACCTCCCCAAGTAGTGGCACTTTACATTTAGACATACAAAAACCTGACCGCATGCACGATCAGGTTGCGTTATCATTATTTTACTGTTCGCTTTTTTGTTTGGCAAGCCAGCCGGCCAAGGTATCGATATCCGCTTCTGACAGACCTGCTCCCAACGCGGTATCGTACATTTTTGGCATCTGCCCTTGACCCTCTTTTATAATAGTAAGGATTGCTTCTTTGTCATGAGTGTCCCCAACTCCGCGAAGCGAAGGTCCGCCTGCCCCTTTCAAATCCGCTGCGTGACAGGTGATACAAGTGGCTTGTTTGTAGAGCCCCATAGCTGGATCATCCTTGTCCACAATCGCTACTTCTTTTGCCTTAACGGCGCTGGAGGTTGGAAGACCTTTTGCCCTGTTCTCCGCCGCCTTTTCTTCCCGTTGAACATCTTCAGGAATCTGACCCGTTTCAGCCATTTCATGTTTATATTCAGTCCAGGCTGTATTGGTCAAATAAACAATTGCTGCTAGGGACAAGAACATCAAAGATGAAGCAATCGGCCTACGGTAAAAGCGACGCTCTCTACCCGTATCCAGAAAAGGAGCCAACAGAAGTGAACCAAAAGCCACACCAGTAACTCCTAGTGTACCCAGAACGATATAATCGCCCGAAGCATAAGGGAGCTTCAAATACTGATAGAGAAACAAGAAATACCAGTCAGGAATCGGGATAACCGTAGCACTAGCATTTGCTGGAAACCCTAGCGGAGCTGGCTCTGAAATAGTAAGTACTAATATTCCTACAAGTACAACGACTCCGACCATCCATTCCTTCAATAGAAAGTTAGGGATAAAGGCTTCCGATTTGCCGGGGTAAGCCGTGTAGTCCGGAGGTGTGATAAATCCGTTCCCTTTGCGAACTCTGGAATCACCGACATATACAACCTTTTCCTTAGAATTGTTTCCATGTGCCATCCGTATTCCTCCTCTCTCAGATTAACTTACAGCGGTCCGGAAATCCCTTGTCTGCGGATCATAATAAAGTGTCCTACGAGCAGACTAAGAAGCACCGCTGGGAGGAAGAATACATGTAGTGCGAAAAACCGAGTTAAGGTTTCGGCGCCAACAATCGTTCCGCCTTGCATCAGTTCCTTCAGCACCGGCCCCATTACTGGAACAGAATTAGCTATTTCAAGAGTTACCTTTGTTGCGAAATAAGCTTTATTATCCCAAGGCAACAAGTAACCTGTTAAACCAAGTCCCAACATTACGAAGAAAATCAGCATTCCAACTACCCAGTTCATCTCACGCGGCGCTTTGTAAGAGCCTGTAAAGAAGACGCGCATCGTATGAAGGAACATCATAACAATTACTAGACTTGCACCCCAGTGATGCATCCCGCGGACAATCTGTCCAAATGCAACACTTGTCTGTAAATACTCAACACTAGCATAAGCATTAATAATGTCCGGAACATAATACATCGTTAAGAACATACCTGATAAAATCTGAATGACTGTAATAAAAAAGGTCAGTCCGCCAAAGCAATACACGAACGCAGAGAAATGATGGGCCGGATTAACATGCTCAGGAACCTCGTGATCGGCCACGTCTCTCCAAATTGGCGTAACATCCAGACGTTCGTCAATCCAGTTATAGACATTTTTAAACATCAGAACTACGCCTCCTCACGAGCTACTGTATTTGGCACAATGTCTCCCAAAAGCACCCACCCGTTATCGAATTTCGTTTTATACTGATCAAGCGGCTTAGGAGCAACCTCGAGATTTTTGCCAAGCTTTGTATAACGTGCACCATGGCAAGGGCAGTGATATTCGTCCGGATGAGCTTTATTGTTGTTCCACCCGACCGTACATCCCAAATGTTTACAAATCGGTGAAAGCGCATAAATATCACCCTTCGCGTCTTTCCGGATCCACGCAGTGAGTGTCGCTGTACTGTCGTACCATCCGTCCTTCTGTTTCAATTCAAAAGTAAATTCCTGGGGCTCTTCGGTGATTTTGCTTATCTCAGCAACCTTGATAAAATCTCCAGCACCCTTCTTATGTAATATCGGATCTACGACAAAACGGACCATTGGAAGAATTGTACCCGCCCCCATAAAAGCAGTGGCGCCACCAAGCGTGTAGGTCAAAAATTGCCTGCGCGACATCTCTTTACGGCTGGGTGGTTGTTCAGGCCATGTCTCCTGTTGTTCATTATGGCTGCTCATACTGTTATATAACCCCCTTCTCAAGATATAAGAAAGTATCTGTGGTGTCCGATCAGAGATGTCTCAATATAAATAATCCGTTTTCAAATCTTTTCAATGAAATACATCACATACCATTTGGATTCAACCTAATAATAGCTTAGGCTCCAAAACCCGTCAAGAATATTGTCTAATTTGTGACAGGCTAAAAAGCGGTTTCAACCTGTAATTGTTGATTTTCTGTCACATTTATAAGGAGTTCATCTCCGCCACATCTCTTGAATTTTGATACTAATTTCACTGTTATTCTTCCCTTCTGGAGAAGCCTCAATGATAGGCAGAGAGAGAACTAAATCGCTTTCATAGATTTGGCTTTCTTGGAGAGGTACATCCGCTGTCAACACCACAACATGCTGGAAACCACTGGATTTGACTTTTTGACAAATCTCATTAATTAAATTCACATAACCCTCTCCAGCATACTGAATGGCTGGGTAAGTCACGATCCGCCCCTTGAACGGTATTTCCACCATATCCATGAAATTACGTAATCTTTCGAGTGCCTGAACGGTCTCAGGAGGACTCTCAAGTCCAGTTAATCCTGTAAAAGGTATGAGACATGTATCATAGAATTTTCGATTTTCTTCCCAAGTGTCCACTTCAAAATCGCTGAATTTCATTCCCATTCATCTCCCTATGTATAATTGTTAATCTTTTTGATCTTTCGCAGATCTTCCTGAAGTTATAGAACCCATTATATTGAAGGAGGAGGAGGAACGTCCAGATTTAGATTTTTTATTTTCGTCCGATTAAGCAAAGTGAGTAGATTATAAGCAAAAAAAGAAATGCGCTAAGCGCATTTCTTTATGCCAAACTTTTAAGTTCCTCAGTAAGATTTCGGAAAGCCATCTCATCTCCGGTAGCCAGCGCCGTGTCAATCTCACGGTGCAAGATGTCGGAGCGACGCTTTCGCAGCGCTTCATCCCACACCATTTCTGCCGCAAGTCCTAGCATCACTTCATACGTAGCCTTCATTTTGTCCATTCGATACACCTCCGCTGTTTAAGAGATCCTTTTTTCTTGTTATTTGATATTTTGATATCCATCAAGATGATTATGTTTTCGGTTTCAAGAGAAGCGGCACCTACTAAAGCATATTCATCAATCCTGTCTTCGTTCTACATATTTGCCCATTACGCTCAATACTTCCTCTATTGTACCCATCAGCAGCATTAACGGATTCCTACATCTGCGTATGTAATCCCCATAAGCCTTTTCGCATGCGCACCTCTACCGAAGATACTTAGGTACGGCTGTCTCTATCCCCCATGGCGTCATCATCACAGCGAGTCCACCAGAAGTCTCGCCCAATTTAAGCATCCCTAGGTGCACCATCATCCGTATTATTCGTTGCTCTAGAATAGAAGCAGCACTGTCATAATAAAACGGTTTAATTAGCCACCCCACACCATCCACTAAAGAAGGTACTGTCACCCAATTACTGGCGCTGATGCTTATCCAATACACAAGTGAAGGTAGATTTGGCACAGCCCCTTTATATAGTCTTAACCAAAAAGAGAATATCTGCATCAACGAATCACATTTTCCATCGTTTAACACAGCCTCACCGGTCGCAGTAAGCCTTAGCCGGAAGCCTTCCTCAGAGATCCAGCGGCGGTGACGAATATAGTCATACAAAAGCGCAAATCTTGGAGGATAATGCTCACAAGCTCTCCCATAACCAAATCTCCAACCGCCTTTGCTAAGAAGCTCCTCCGGAATATGAAGCGCGTTCATCACACCTTGCTGGTACCGCCTATACATTGCCCCTTCCTGATTCAGTTCTGGCTCATTGTCCTTAATATATCTCAGCAGCATTACCAGATCACTGATCATTAATTCTCCTTCACTGCGATACATAACAGGTTCAGGGCTAGTTGCGATGCTCTCTTTGATATGTGCACTCATCGTCTCCCGAAAACGTTCTTTTAAATCCTTGGGTACCTGGTACAAATATCTGGTCTGCTGTGAGGAACCACTAAAAAGCCAGCCTCCACTTTTGAAACGAGAGACCATCTCCCGGAAACCTCCAGTTTTCCCTTCAGGTGCATCAAAGGACGCTTGCCTTGCCACAGCCAACAAATCCTCAAGACTAAAGTATGTGCGTTCATCAAAAAGCAATGTATTCAAAAACCGTAAATCCTCCGGAGCGCATTCCCGGATATGAGACTCCATAAAACTTCTGCTTCCAAGCATAATCAAAATACTTTGGATCAAGTCGTGTTTGGAATTCTGTTTGCATTCACACCGGTAGCGGCCCGCTATGGCGGTCAGCTGTCCAATATCTGCATAAGTAAGCATATCCGCCAGATTCATGTTTTATCGCCTCACCGTTTTACTACCATTATGGGGAATACTGCCTATTTTATTCCCTTTATTGCAAAAAAAATAACCCGAAGCCCGGGTTAATGCTGATTTTGCAGGATATGGCGAGTACAATTATATAAAATAGGATTCCATTCCCGCTCTTTCTTCTCCAGAATCGTCAAGGATAGATTGCCAATTCGTTCAGAATACTTATCCTTGTAAAGAGCAGTATACAGCTGAGCAAGAAATCCTCCATGGGATATGACGAGTATATTCCGATTGGGATGCAGTGCAGAAATATCTTCCATAAAAGCAAGAGCCCGAGCCTGAAGCTGTTCGTCGGTTTCTTGACCGAGGGAGAGCTGGCTCCATTCCTTACCCCACTTCTCTTCACGTTCTGCGGCAGTAAGCCCTTCTACCTGCCCATAAGCACGTTCCCGGATACGCTGATCAGGTTCTAATAGCGGAATTCCTAACTTGTCAGCAATAATCTTACCGGTCTCAGCAGCGCGGGAAAGATTACTAGTAACGCAGTAGTCCCAGCTGTACGGTTCCTGTAATAAGCGGTCAGCAAGCATTGCAGCTTGCATCCGTCCTTCATCATTAAGTGGAATATCACTTTGTCCCTGTATTTTCCCTATCGCGTTCCAGTCCGTCAATCCATGGCGTATCAAGCCGATTAGCATGTTGCCTCCCCCTTTTCAGCAAAGTATTTGTCTCTTAATGTAACATGGATGAAATAAAAAGTCTTCTTTTTATGAGTTTTACAATGCAAAAAGCCCCTCATTACATTAAGTAAAGGGACTCCTTCAATGTTCTGAATATTATAAACAACGGAAGCAAAGACATACGTCTAATAACCCTCTATGATCGGCGATAACGATTCAGCCTAGTTAATGAAAATACTGCAAAGCCTACACCTAACATCGATAACATCATCCAGTATTGAGGATGAGTGGGTCCCATACTTACTACAAGGGGTTCAATGATCCCACCTTCAGAGCCCAAAATTGGATACGTTGATTGCCATTCCATCGAGGATCCAGCGACACCTGTCTCCACAATTCCACTCTGAGCAACAACTGCATCACCTGGAGTTCTGAACATCGTAAAATAAAGAACGCTGGACAGAAATATTGCCAGAAAGCATGCGATCCATAAGCTAAGCCGATGGCGAACAATAGCAGAGGTCCCAGCAGATTTCCCGTCACCGGGCATCAACCATGGACTCTCTAAATAAATCCGCTCCATGACTTTAACATTTATGGCTTCAGCACGCTCTTCACTGATCTCTTCCCTCAAATCTTGCATAAGCAGGCTGCTCTCTTGCCATAGAGCCCATTCTGCAGCGCAGTAAGGACAAGTTTCAATATGTCTTTCAAGTAAAATCCGCCTAGGATGTGTGGGGGGAGCGTCCCACAAGAGCGGAATACATTCTTGCGCTTCCCTGCAATTCATTCGCCTTACACCCTCTCAACCTGCTCTTCAACTTCAGGCTCATTGAAATAGGATTCGAGTTGAAGCTTCACACTACTCCTGGCACGAAACAATAATGATTTCACTGAGCTTACACTCTGATCTAAAATTTCTGCGATTTCTTGATAGTCCATTTGATCATATTCACGTAGGATAAGTGCAGAGCGTTGTTTTTCGGGAAGATTATTTATCGCCTCACGGACCAAATTCATCCGTTCATTGCGCAATGCAGCCTGCTCGGGTGCAACTTCAAACGGTGCTACTGGTGTATATCCACTCTCTTCCAGAGATACATTACCGGCACGGTTCTTGCGAAGCTCACTTAGCACAGTGTTGCGGGCGATAGTGTACAGCCATGTTGAGAATGAAGCATCTACCTCTCGAAAGGAATGCAAGCTACGAAATGCCTTGTAGAAGGTCTCCGAACAAAGGTCCTCTGCGATAAGCTCCATATGTGAATTTCTAAGCATATGATATACAAATGCTAGTATTTTACGTTGATAACGACGCATTAATTCTGAATATAATTCTGTGTTTCCTTGTTTGATTTGCTGGATCAACTGGGAATCCGTCATGGTGAGATTGGCCCTCCTCGCCCTTGCACGTCTTTTCCCATCCGGTCCGTACTTATTATACCGGTTTGGGCTTTAAAAGTTGCGGTGTTACTGCAAATTTTTAGTTTTTTTATGAAATACACCTATGTATATTCAACTACCCGATAATTAAGGCATGATGTATATGAAGAAGACAAAAAGAAATAAGGCATACTTCTAATTTTACATAAATATAGAAACGAATCTAGAAACATACCTGCTCTATTGTACCACATATTCTCATAGGATGACATTAATAGACTTAAGATAGGTCCTCTCGCCAACAAGACCCGACATTGGATTTCTGACATAGATTCCGGCTTTAAAAATAACACATTTATCAATTTTTAAAAACTGTTGACAAAATGTAAACGTATACATATAATAAAAGTACAGTATGGTTTCTCTCCA
The DNA here is from genome assembly GCF_037963285.1 of Paenibacillus sp. FSL H3-0329. Taxonomy (NCBI): domain Bacteria; kingdom Bacillati; phylum Bacillota; class Bacilli; order Caryophanales; family Paenibacillaceae; genus Paenibacillus; species Paenibacillus sp. FSL H3-0329. The sequence goes on from NZ_CP150150.1 coordinate 4,586,643, forward strand.
CTCCTATCCAATACTTAACGGTTCCAATTTATTGTGAACTGTAGCCGCTTACTTTGTAAGCGGTCTTTTTTTGTCCTGAAAGCGCTCTACCTTTTTTAGATGGTCAATATCAGATTATTTTACTATAGCGAGCGAATTAGCCTCCACAAATCCCCACAATCATCTATTACCCCGTCTGCGTCCACTTGAAGAGGTATATGCTCATTACGTTTCCAAATGCCTTGCAGCCCTGCGTTACGGCTCGCTTGTACGTCATTCATTGGATGATCACCTACAAATATAGCCTCCTCTGCGCTCACCCCATTGGTATCCTTCCTTTTTCAAAAATAAAGGATTAAACCGGGGACGGTGATAAGCTTACGGGCAGGTTCGTTACATAGACGTCAGATTTTGTTTAGCTGCGTGTGTTATCCACCCTCTAATCCTAATCGTATGGAAAAGAGTCAAAATAAACAATATACTAGCTATAAAGTTATTTATTGAGGTGAATTTGAAATGGATGAAATCGATGAATCAAAACAACTGGTACTACAAATCGGCGGTGCCTTGAAAAAGTACAGAAAAGAAAAAAACATGAGCTTAGATGACTTAGCGGAATTAACAGGCGTAAGCAAACTTACTCTGGGGAATATCGAACGTGGCGAGACAAATCCAACTTTGGCGATAATATGGAAAATTTCAAAAGGCATATCTTTGCCCCTATTAGCTTTGTTCAAATCTGAAGACCCTGTTAGTCTGTATCGAGCAGGTGAAGGTCTCCGGTTTTCTAATGATCAAAAGAATTGGATCATTGAACCCGTCTTTAAAAACGTAAGCAACGATATTGAAATGTGTCGGGCTTACTTACAGCCAAATAGTTCATATCACCCTGAAGGTCATCATGTGAATACAACTGAAATTGCGACAGTAATGACTGGTTCCATTGAAATTCGAGTCGATGGAGAAATGTACACATTGAATCAATATGATACGATCAGTTTTCGTGCAGATCGCCCTCACTCTTATACCAATCATACAAATAGCGAAACAGTGCTCCATATCTCCTTAAAATATGGTTTCTAAAAGTCGAAAATTTCACCTATAAAATGCAACTCAGTATTCCATTCTATATGGAAACTCTGAGTTGTATTTTTTTAACTAATTTAAGCATTTCAAGATATAGAACAATCTCAATAAAGTAAACTTTAAAATACTTATTGTTAAATTTAATATATTATACTATACTTTCATTGTCCGCGCGGATATTAGTACGCATTAATTCTGGGAGGGAAAATGAAGAATGCCGAATAAAAAATTCGTACCATCATCTTTAGGGCTGCTACTACTCGGCATTATTATTATTGCCGCAAATTTACGTGCTCCCTTAACCTCGGTCGGTCCTTTAGTGGGTCTCATAAGGGATGACGTTCATATTTCCAATACTTTAGCAGGCTTGATCACAACGGTACCTTTACTTACCTTTGCTTTATTATCGCCTCTAGTACCAAAACTAGGACGTAGGTATGGAGTTGAACTTTTAATTTTGTTCGCTCTGATCTTTTTGACTGTTGGTATTGTAATACGTTCTTTATCTGGGGCTGCAAATCTGTATATTGGAACTGCAATTCTTGGATTTGCAATTGCCGTTTGTAATGTATTAATGCCAAGTTTAATCAAACGTGATTTCCCTAATAAAATCGGTGCCATGACTGGTGTATTTGCAATTTCAATGAGTTTATCTGGAGCGATCGCATCGGGAATCAGTGTACCGCTAGCTGCAAACGCAGGTTTAAAATGGCAGGGTGCATTGGGAATTTGGGCGATCCTAAGCTTTGTATCGATCCTCTGCTGGTTGCCTCAATTAAGAAAGCATACGAAGCAAACAGCCTCGACGAGTCAACAGATGGCCGGCAATGATGTGAATGTTTGGCGTTCCCCTCTTGCCTGGCAAGTAACCTTGTTTATGGGGATGCAGTCCATGATTTTCTATGTGCTAATCGCATGGTTGCCTGAAATTTTAAAACAGCAAGGCATTGACTCAAGCCAATCAGGATGGTACCTCTCAATAATGCAGTTAGCGCTGCTTCCATTTACCTTTATTGTCCCCGTTATTGCAGGGCGAATGTCAAATCAACGTTCGTTAGTGTTCATCACAACCATTTTGCTTTTGACGGGAACGCTCGGACTGCTTTACGGAAGCTCCAATATCATTCTGTTGTGGATTATCATACTCGGAATTGGTGGAGGCTGCGCCTTTAGCTTGTCCATGATGTTTTTCGGTTTACGTACTAAAAGTGCGCATCAAGCAGCGGAACTATCTGGTATGGCGCAATCGATCGGATATCTGCTTGCCGCAATTGGTCCTGCCCTTATAGGATATTTGCATGACACGACAAATAGTTGGAACCTGCCACTTTTCATACTGCTTGGCGCTTCGGTTTTACTCTTTATTGTCGGTCTAGGAGCAGCAAGAAATCGTTTTGTAGGTAGCCAAGCTAGTTACGACGAAGAAAACTCAAGTACCAGAGAATTTCATGGAAATACTGATCGAAATGAAGAAAGCGAGTTTGGGAACAGTTGCAACAAACCAAACCTAAATTAGAGTCTGCGGGTATAAATCCGGAAGCATTTTGCGGCACTCCTTTCTTTTCTTCGTTGATCCAATAAACATTTAGCTTGTACGAAGACGCTATCGGACACAGTTGACCTTAAATGCAGCATTAATCCACATTTGGGATGCTAACGGACCCCATAGCAGCTATTGTCACGAAAAACACACAATATAAGCCTCTTCATATGAAATAGTGTCAGTGGAGTCCGAAAGACTGCTTCAAAGGCAAAAAACGAGCAAATAACGTCATTAGGGTCCGTAAGTACTAGGTGGTACTTATAGTGGTACTTATACTGGTACTTATAGTGATACCGATGGCGATGGCGATACCGATGACGATACTGACGGCGGCATGTTGAAGTAAGCAGCCAACAAAAAAACAGCGATTCTCTATCAACATGAGAATCGCTGTTTTGCTGTTTATTACGATTTGAAAATGAACCTGAGCGAACCTTAATACTACACGTATACCGTATAATCATGATGCTGCAACAGGATCTTCGCCCGCTCCATATCGTTCTCCTGACGGAAAGAGAGACGCATAATCCCCGGAACATCTTCACGGCTTTCGATAATTTGTACGTTGCTAAGGTTAATTCCTTGATCCCCCAGCTCTGTAGCAATACGACCGATAATCCCCGGATGATCGGGTACATCAATATGTAGGTCAAATAAAGGTGCTATCATACCTTTACGCCGTTCAGGCAATTGACTACGGAAGCCATTGGCTTCATGAAATGCCTCTTCAATCCCTACACCATCTTCACTTTCCAGCAAACGAACAAAAGAAGAAACTTCCTCGTTCCAATCCTTCAACAAACGAAGCATCACTGAACGATTGTTTAACAAGATATCACGCCAAATAATTGGATCACTGGACGCAATCCGTGTAATATCCCGAAAGCCCCCTGCAGCTAACGTACTATACAAGGAGTCAGTATCATCATAAGCTTTAATCTGATTTACCAGCGCAACCGCAATAATATGTGGCAAATGACTAATGGCACCTACAATCTCATCATGACGTTCTGGATTAAGGCGTACAATCTGCGCTCTAGTAAGGTGGAGTAAGGACTCCAACGCGTGATAAGCCTCGTCTGGCACTCCCGGTGGAGGCGTTAATACGTAATAGGCATTCTCAAACAACAGCGATGAAGCTGCCTCAACACCTGAACGCTCTGATCCTGCCATAGGGTGACCGCCGATAAAATGTACTCCAGGAATATCCAAAGAGACCGCGCATGCGGCTATACTAGCCTTCGTACTTCCAACATCTGTAATGATGCAGCCGGGCTTGAGCGGCAATTTGCTTAACTGCTGCAAATAATCCTCTAGCATACCCACCGGCACACATAAAAAAATGAAATCGGCATCGATTGCCGCTTCCTCCACAGACAATGTGGCACTATCGACCACACCTCTGCTAATATACTTACTCGCGGATTCAGGACGGTGGGCATGGCCAACGACGGTCAGGCCCTCCTTGCCTTTAAAGCAAAGGGCCAGTGAGCCTCCGATCAGACCGACACCGAATATTGCTATTTTTGTCGTCATGTTCTTTGAACTACCTGCCTTCTTTAGTCTTGACTTGCTGTTATTACTAGGCGCGTACTCCACTCTCTATAAGAGTTTGTTCCAGCGCGGTGATAAAAGCTGTATTCTGCTCAGCCGAGCCCACAGTAACCCGAATATAAGTCGGATAAACCTGATGACCTGCTCTTACGATGATTCCTTTACGCATCAAAGCATCAAAGACCTCTGCAGCAGGCTTACGAACATCTACCATAATGAAGTTACCGTGTGCCGGGAAGGATTCTAGGCCCAGGCGTTTGAATTCACCTTGCAATTGGACAATACCCGCGCTATTAAGACGACGGCATTCCTGCACATAATCTTGGTCAATCAAAGCAGCAAGAGCTGCAGCTTGAGCAAGACGAGAGGTATTAAATGGCTCGCGTACCTTGTTGATCAACGAAATGATCTCAGGACTCGCAACACCGTATCCAATACGCAATGCAGCTAAGCCATAAATTTTGGAGAATGTGCGAAGCACAACCAAATTCTTGTAACGAGTCAGTAACTGGATGCCATTGGAGTATGAAAGATCTGTTACATACTCACAGTATGCCTCATCAAGGACAACCATTACATTGGAAGGCACAGCATCCAGGAAAGAAACCAAAGCTTCCTCTGGTACAATCGTACCTGTTGGGTTATTCGGATTACAGATCCAGATAACCTTAGTACGGTCTGTTATACGGGCCAGCATTCCATCCAGATCATGTGTCCCTTTTACAAGTGGCACCTCAATAGATACCGCACTTTCGATGTCTGCGTTACTCTTATACACGGAGAAGGTCTGGTCCGCCATGATGGTCTCATCACCTGGCAAGAAAAAGGCACGAGCAATAAGTGCAATAATCTCATCTGAGCCACAGCCAAAAATAATATTGTCGTTATTCACGCCAAGACGGCTGGAAAGTGCTGAAGTCAATTCAACGGCTGAGCCGTCCGGATAAAGATAAAGATTCTCAAGTTCTGCTAGAATTGCCTCTTTTGCACTCGGTGAAGCTCCATACGGGTTCTCATTGGATGCAAGCTTAATAACCTCACTTAAGCCAAGCTCCTTCTTGACTTCGTCTATAGGTTTCCCTGGTTTGTAGACAGGGAGATTAACTATATTCGGTTTTGGATTCATTGAATAGTCCTCGCTCTCCATAGTTGATTACTCCACTATACACAGGTCAGAATGACACTGTTATGGTCTTTTTAATTGTGCCACAAATTCTCGAATTTGCAACAGCCCCTCATTCCGCGTAGCAGGATGACCGAGCAGCGGAATTACTTCTTCTATTTTGCGGACAATGGCACTCCCTACTACAACACCATCGCAAATCTGAGCAAAACGGGCAACCTGTTCGCCAGTAGAGATCCCAAATCCTACAGCCACTGGCAGATCCGTAGCTTGACGAACGGAAGCAATAAAGGCTTCTACATCCGCATGGAAAGAGGATCTTTCTCCAGTCACCCCTAATGAAGATACACAATAGATAAACCCGCTCGCACCGGATACAATCTTTGCAATACGTTCGCTTGAGGTTGGTGCAACTAAAGGAATGAGGTTGACTCCAACTTCATCACTACGGCGCCGCATCTCCGCTGATTCCTCAACGGGAAGATCCGGGATAATAAGTCCGCTAATTTCATGCTTGTTCAGATCAGCAAAAAACGTATCAAGACCCATTTGCAGGATAGGATTGTAATAAGAAAACAAGATAAATGGCAAACTGCTGCCGGCTTGACGAGCCTTTAGCGCGGTCTCCATGCAAGTGCGCAGGTGAACTTCACCCCGCAGTGCCCGGGCAGATGCTCTCTGAATTACAGGGCCGTCTGCAAGCGGATCAGAGTAAGGTACTCCCAGCTCCAGAATATCTGCACCTGCTGTCTCCAGTTCAGTAATGATGGCAAGAGTAGTCTCCAAATCTGGATCTCCAACAGTCAGAAAAGGAATCAATGCGGTTCGGTTCTCAGCTTTAAGCTTCCGGAATACCAAATCCATCCGGTTTGTAGTTTGGGTTGTCATTCAGTTCCCTTCCCTTCTGTATACGCCATAATGGATTCTACATCTTTGTCTCCCCGGCCTGACAGGCAGATGACAACAATATCATCCTTAGTAAGGGTTGGACCCATTTTTACAACATGTGCTATCGCATGCGCCGATTCTAACGCTGGAATAATGCCTTCCGTTACGCATAGCAGCTTCAATGCATCTAGCGCCTCTGCATCTGTAATCGGTACATATTTTGCGCGTTCGATATCTTTTAGATAGGAGTGTTCAGGACCCACACCAGGATAATCCAGGCCTGCGGAGATGGAATGTGCTTCTGTTACTTGTCCATGCTCATCCTGCAGGAGATAACTCATCGAACCCTGGAATACGCCATGAGTTCCTTTACTCATTGTTGCCGCATGAAAAGGGGTATCAATGCCTTTACCAGCCGCCTCTACACCAATCATACCGACACTTTCATCCTCAACGAATGGATAGAACATACCGATGGCATTACTGCCACCGCCTACAGCAGCTACGAGCAGATCCGGCAGCCTTCCTTCAGCCTCCAGAATCTGGCGCCGTGTTTCATCCCCAATAACCCGCTGAAAGTTACGGACCATCATCGGATAAGGATGCGGTCCTACAGCTGAACCCAATATATAGAAGGTATCGTCTACATTGCTAACCCAGTAGCGAAGCGCTTCGTTGCCGGCATCTTTTAAAGTGCGCGATCCGGAAGTAACGGGAATCACTTCTGCACCAAGCAGCTTCATCCGGAATACATTAAGGGCCTGGCGGCGCGTATCCTCTTCCCCCATAAACACCTTACATTCCATACCTAGCAGAGCTGCAACTGTAGCTGTGGCTACACCATGTTGACCCGCGCCAGTCTCAGCGATCACCTTCGTTTTTCCCATCATTTTGGCCAAAATCCCTTGACCAATCGCGTTGTTAATCTTATGGGCACCTGTATGATTCAAATCTTCACGCTTCAAATATATTTTAGCTTCTCCCAGATGTTTGCTCAGACGTTCCGCATAATACAGCGGGGTCTCCCGTCCGGAATACTGCTTTAATAGATAATCTATTTCTTCCTGAAAAGCTGGATCTGCCGAAAACTTACGGTAGGCCTCCTCCAACTCAATCAATGCATTCATCAAAGTCTCGGGCACGAAGCGGCCTCCGAATGAACCGAAACGTCCATGCTGGTCCGGTACTTGTATCATGATTGCTTCACCCTTTCCACAAAAGCTGTCATTTTTTGAATATCCTTAATGCCGTCAGTCTCTACTCCACTCGATACGTCTACCCCATACGGGACATAGGTATCAAGCAATTCACCAACATTATCTGAATGAAGCCCTCCAGCCACAAACAAGGGCAAGCCATGTCGTACTGCAATTTCTTGGTACTCAGGTAATTTGTTCCATGCGAAGGTTCGGCCAGAGCCGCCGCTCTGCAATGGATCATACGTATCTAATAAAACCGCATCTACTGCAGCTGCGTAATCTTCCAAGGTATATTCATTTTCAGCTTTATCCCGCTCTTGATCAGCAACGGACAGTGCCTTCCATACCTGAACCTGTGGATAAGCTTGGCGAACCTGCTGGCAAAAAGCCGGGCTCTCCTGTCCATGGAGCTGAATTACATCTAAATGCACCACAGACAACAATTCGTTCAACTCATCCAGCTCCGGATTAACAAAAACTCCTGCAGCCTTAGGAATTTCACCAGTCTTCCAATTTGGAAGTTCTGCAATCAGTTCGGCAGCACGCTCTATGGATACCTTCCGGCGGCTAGGTGCAAAAACAAATCCGATATAATCTAGTGGTAAGTGTAACATAGATTTTAGCACTTCAACGTCCTGAAGTCCACAGATTTTTACTAATGTCTCAGCCATGCCGGACACGGTCCTTTCCGTTAGGAAGCTCACCGAGCAAACCGTTAACCGCATCCTCTACGTTAGCTTGACGCATTAGATACTCCCCAACGAGCACTCCGTGAGCACCAGTAGTTCTTAGGTAGCCGATGTCTTTTGACCCGGAAATTCCACTTTCGCTGATCACTGGAACACCTTGCGGCACAAGAGCTGCCAGCTCGGCTGTTGTCTCCAAAGAGGTCTCGAAGGTACGTAGATTACGGTTATTAATTCCTAGCAGGACGTTAGGTTGGGTTATCTTTTCTGTGCTCAGTACAACCGCCAGTTCATTTCGGTCATGCACCTCAATCAAGATATCCAATCCAAGCCCTGAAGCTATATCTATAAAATGAGACAGTTGTGCCGGTGTCAAAATAGCGACGATCAACAACACGGCATCCGCTCCGAGAAGACGTGCTTCGTAGATTTGCTTCTCATCGATAATAAAATCTTTGCGAAGCAGCGGCAGATTTACAGCTTCCTTCACTTGCTGCAGATAAGCTGCGCTGCCCTGGAAATATTCTGTGTCCGTCAGAACAGATAAACAATCAGCGCCTCCAGCTTCATATCCTTTTGCAATGGAAACAGGATCAAAATCTTCACGGATCAACCCTTTGGAAGGAGAAGCCTTCTTCACCTCAGCGATCAAGCCCATATCTCTGTTCTTCCCTTGGGTCAGAGCCTTACGAAAGCCTCTTGTTGCCGAAAGAAGCGCAATATCACGCTCTGCTTGTGCCAACGAAAAGTTTTTACTGAGCAATTCAACCTCTTTAATCTTAGTCGCGACAATTTTATCAAGATACATAATTAAGTTCCTCCGTCATAGCTACAAGCTGATTAAGCTTGGATAGTGCCTTGCCTGAATCCACTACATCTTTTGCTCTCTCTACGCCTCCGGCCATGGTATCTGCCAGACCAGCAACATATATACAGGCTCCGGCGTTAGCAAGAACGATATCACGATAAGGATTAATCTGCCCTTGAAGGACCGAGGTAATAATCGCCGCATTTTCAGCTGCATCTCCACCCAGCACAGCTTCCAGTGGATGTCTGTTAAGACCTAATGCCTCTGGCGTTACCTCATACGTGGTTACGGTGCCCTCTTTTAGCTCAGACACTAATGTAGGGGCCGAGATGCTGATTTCATCCAGACCATCCAAGCTGCTGACAACCATCGCACGCTTGGACCCCAGCTCCTTCAGTACATTAGCCACCGTCTCTGTCTTATTCCGATCATAAATCCCCAGCAGCTGACGGTCAGCACCCGCGGGATTCGTAAGCGGACCAAGCATATTAAAAATCGTCCGCACTCCAAGCTCTTTACGCGGTGCCGCCGCATGCCGCATCGAAGGATGATAGATTTGCGCGAATAAAAAACAAATGCCGATTCGATCCAAGCATTCCCGAGCCTGATCCGCATTCAGATGAATGTTGACGCCCAAAGCTTCAAGTACATCTGCACTTCCTGCTCTACCGGAAGCTGAGCGGTTGCCATGTTTGGCAACTCGTACAGAAGCCGCTGATGAAATAATCGCTGAGGCGGTAGAAATATTAAACTTATGGATGCCGGAACCGCCCGTACCACATGTATCTAGCAGACGCGCTTTTTCAGTAAGGACAGGTGTGCCGAAACCTCTCATGGCTTCCGCAAACCCCGTAATTTCCTCCACGGTCTCTCCCTTAATCCGTAAAGCGGTCAGCAGTGATCCGATTTGCGCCTGAGAAGCATCTCCCAGCATGATTGCACCCATTATATCCCGTGCTTCTCCACGTGTCAGACTTTTGCCTTCGATTAGTCCAGCGATTCCTGATTGTATCAATTTTGTTGCATCCATAATGTTCATCCTCCTAGCCTTAATGTAATCTTTTATATTAATCAAACCACCTGTTCAGGGGTATATGTGTACATGTAATCTTGATTGATGACTTGTTTCTCTTTTATCTCGGGTGGGAACATAGCCTCTGCCATACGAATAGCTTTTAGCATGCCCTTCGCTTTATTCACCGTCTCTTCATACTCTTTCTCCGGAACCGAGTCCCAAACGATACCCGCCCCAGCCTGCACATATGCTCTGCCCTTACGGAAGATGATTGTACGGATGGTGATACATGAATCCATATTTCCCGAGAATCCCAAATATCCAATCGCCCCCGCATAAGCACCACGGGCTTCTCGCTCCAATTCAGCAATAATCTCCATTGCCCGTAGCTTAGGTGCTCCTGAGACAGTACCGGCTGGCAGACAGGAGAGAAAGGCATCAAAGAAATCTTTATCCTCGCTAAGCGTGCCTGACACATTCGATACCATATGCATGACATGAGAGTATCTTTCAATTTCCATAAAGGAATCACATTTTACAGAACCGAATTTGGACACTCTTCCTAAATCATTACGACCTAGATCAACTAGCATCAAATGCTCTGCACGTTCTTTTTCATCCTCCAGCAGCTCCGCGGCGTAAGCACGATCCGAAGCTTCACTTTCACCTCTTGGTCTTGTTCCGGCAATCGGCCGTGTCTCCACACGGTTTCCATCTACCTTTACGAGCGCTTCCGGTGAGGTTCCAACAATAATCTCTTCATCCATTTTCAAATAATACATATATGGAGATGGGTTAAGCGTCCTGAGCATCCGGTATACATGCAGTGGAGAAACCTCCGTTTCAATATGCAGGCGCTGCGACAACACCACTTGAAAAATATCGCCAGCCCGAATGTATTCCTTCGCTTGTTCTACGTTGTTGATATATTGTTCTTTAGTCAGGTTGGAATGAATCTCACCCAGCTCAATATCCTGCGGAATGCTGCGGCGGTTCACATTTTCCTTTGGCCCTTCCTTTTGCAGCTCTTCGGCCATATCCTCAAGCTTACGACTTAAGCTTTCGTAATTGGATTTGATATCTGAGTCCGTATCACCGTCTTTAACATGCAGGTTGCCAACTAGGAGAATTTGTTGTTTCACATGATCAAAAACAATGATGCGATCACAGAACATAAACCGGATATCATCCATTTGGAGATCATCTACTGGATGCTCAGGCAGCTTCTCATAATATTGCAGCAGATCATATCCAAAAAATCCGATAGCTCCTCCAGTAAATGGCGGCATCTCATCCAGCTTAGGGCTACGGTATGAACGAAGCAGTGCTTTAAGCTCCTCAATCGGCTTTCCATGCAGCTGTTTTTTCTTACCGTCGATCTCTACGTTAATTGCACCCTTTTTTCCCGATATCATTAAAAAGGGATCGCTGCCGATGAACGAGTACCGGGCCCATTGTTTGCCGCCCTCTACACTTTCTAGTAAGAACGCGCGGTCACGTTCAGCAAAACGTTGGAATAACCGGATAGGTGTTTCCATATCAGCCAGCAGCCGCTTCACAACAGGAATCAGATTATAATCCTGCGACAGCTTTACCACCTCTTGAACACTCGGATTCGTCATTTTTAGATGCCCCCTTAGTTATATAAATCTTTCCGAAAAACAGAAAAACCCTCTACCAAAGTAGAGGGTTTGTGTAAGTAAGTATATGTTTTTGAGCAATGATCAGCATCGTTATGTTGTGCCTACAGACTTATCTCTAAATAAGATACATCACGGATGTGAAATAACACTCCAGTACATATCAAAATAAAGACTCTGCGTACACAAAAACTGCTAATCAGGCATAAACGTCTTCAGCGTCCTTATAAGGACGGTAAGCGTATATGCGTGAAATATAAGAATGTATAGAACAAAGCTTATACTTTCTTATATTCGCAAAAATTTCTTGCACTCTGCTCAACTATACTCATCTCAACTCAACTAAACTCTTCTATACTCGGCTAATTACACTATACATGATGACAAGGGTCATTGACAACCCACAACTCAAATTTAAGACTTACTCTGCGACAAATCCGGACGAAGCTTCTGAGCTTCATTCAGATATACATGGCGGATCTCACGCTGTGATTTATCCGTATTAAACTGCACCATTAACCGGATACACATCGGCAGACTGCCTTTAACAGGGATCTCCGTTGAACACATAAGTGGCACCATTTCCCAGCCCTCAATCTCACGAATGGCTCTTGCCGGAAAAGTAGCATCCAGATCATTGGTCATCGTAATCCATACATTGCTAATATCCTCAGCTATAACATCATTACGTTCTACGATCTCCCGCAGCAGCACAACGGTTTCACGCAAAATCTCTGTTTCTTCGTTATTAATCACGGTAGTTGCTCCGCGAATCCCTCGATTTACCACGGTTTCCCCTCCTTTTTAAGCTCTGCGAGAACCTCTCGCACAAGCGATTCCTGTACATCGTTTACAATGCTTACGGCTCCTATGGCATCAGGCACAATAAAAGTCATTCTGCCTTCTTTGAATTTCTTATCATGCATCATTGCTTCCATTAGCTCCTCTTCATCATATTCAGAAGGAAGCTGTATAGGCAATGAAAGTGCAGATAACATAGATACTGTATCCTCATAAATGGATCGATCATGTCCAAGCTTTACAGCCAGCAGCGCCGAACCCGCCATACCAATCGCAATCGCTTCACCGTGCAAAAATACGCCATATCCGCCAACCGCTTCAATAGCATGTCCGATCGTATGTCCTAAATTCAGAATCGCCCGAAGTCCATGCTCACGTTCATCGTTCGCTACGACATGAGCCTTGATTGCACAACCGCGCTCAAGGGCATAGCCGAGTGCTTCAGCATTCAGAGCAAGCAGCTCATCAGCATGTTCACGGCACCAATATGCGAATTCTTTGTCCATAATCAGACCATGCTTCACTACTTCAGCCAGGCCAGAAGAGACTTGGCGTGGCGGAAGCGTGCGAAGGGTATCCAAATCGTAAAGCACCAGCGAAGGTTGATAGAACGCACCAACCATATTTTTGGCTAGTGGATGATTGACAGCCACTTTGCCGCCTACGCTGCTGTCATGGGCTAGAATCGTCGTTGGAATTTGTAGAAATCCTATTCCGCGCATGTAGGTAGCTGCTACAAAACCAGCTAAATCACCAACAACCCCGCCACCTAAAGCCAACACCGCTGAGTTGCGATCCAGTCCCGCTTGAATCGCGGTCGTCATAACCTCTTCATACACGGTTAATGATTTGGATGCTTCCCCTGCCGGCATAATGTGGCTGACTACGGTATAGCCTTGCTGACGTAGAGCTTCTTCAAGCGACGGTAAATACAGTGGAGCTACTTCACTATCACTCACAACCAGTATTGGGCTGCGAGTGGACAGTCCAGCCTCAGCACAGTACTGGCCAATGTTCTGCAGCAGACCACTACCGATGTGAATTGGATAAGAACGATCTCCTAAATCTACATTGATCGTACGCATGATTAATAACTCTCCAATTGTGCAAGATAGTTTTCATAGTTCGCTTTAATTTCTTCGAGAGAATCCCCGCCGAATTTATCAAGAAAAGCTTTGGCAACTTCCCATGCCACTACGCTTTCCAGAACCACACATGCCGCTGGAACTGCACATGCATCCGAACGTTCTACTTGAGCTGTAAAAGGTTCTTTCATATCGATATCTACACTTTGAAGTGGCTTATACAAGGTAGGAATAGGCTTCATAACACCACGAACCACTATCGGCATACCATTCGTCATCCCGCCTTCAAAACCGCCTAAACGATTGCTTGCGCGATAGTATCCTTTAGAAGCTTCATACATAATTTCATCATGGACTTGCGATCCACGCAATTTACCTGCTTCAAACCCAATGCCGATTTCAACGCCTTTGAAGGCATTAATCGACATCACTGCCCCAGCGATCGCCCCGTCCAGCTTCCGGTCTGACTGTACATAGCTGCCAAGTCCGATGGGCAGTCCTTCGACGATACATTCAACGATTCCACCGATGGAGTCGCCCTCTTCCTTGATTTGATCTATGTAAGCCTCCATTTTCTGTTCCGTTTCTTTGTCGACAACTCTGACAGAGGACTGTTCTGTGCGTTCAATCAGCTCATCGATAGGCAGATCATTAGCAGGTGCCTCAATTTCACCAATACGAATGACTTGACCTGCTACTTTCACACCAAAAGCTGCCAGCAGCTGTCTGGCTACAGCGCCACATGCAACTCTGGCTGCTGTTTCGCGGGCACTGGAGCGCTCCAGAACATTGCGAAGATCCGTATGATTGTACTTCAATCCACCATTCAAATCTGCATGTCCAGGACGCGGCCGATTTACCCGGCGTTTTTCTTCATCACTGCCTGGAATAGGTTCAATATTCATTATGTTCTTCCAGTGAGTCCAATCCTTGTTCTCTACTACCAAGGCTACCGGAGCACCTGTAGTATAGCCGTGACGTACTCCACCGACTATTTGTGCCGTATCTTTCTCAATCTGCATGCGGCGTCCACGTCCGTATCCCTTTTGTCGACGATGCAATTGAAAGTTAAGCTCTTCAAAATCCAAAGTTAAATTACTTGGCAATCCCTCAATAATAGCCGTTAGCTGGGGGCCGTGCGTTTCCCCCGCTGTTAAATAGCGTAAACTCATGATGTCTTCCCCCTTTTATACTTTTAAACTGTAAACCGCTAAAATCCTATGATCTTTGCTCATTATAGTATAGGGAATCCGCTTTGACAAGAAAGGGCTCTCCCTAGAAACACTCTATGTATATCGAAATAAAAAGCGCCATCCATACCCTTAAGAGTATGAATGGCGCTCCTCGGCTGGGTCCTCAGCTTGTTAGCTGCCGAGCCGCTGACTTGGTGGAGGGAATGTAGACTTACGCTCTTCCAGCTGCAGAAGGCGCTCCAATTGCATTTCTTCCACACCGAGAATTTGCCCGCACTCACGAACGGTGATAAAGCCTCGTTTGTACGCGGCAATGACCTTGCTTTTGTCCATCGGTTTAACTTTCCTTTCACTTAGCGTACAGATTCTACTATCCAGTATCACTGAACTTTTGCGAAAGTATACCTTTGAAGTTAATGGCGAAGGAGCAAAAAATATTTATTTTTTACGATAGAAAAAAGTTTCCGTCGATTCAAAACCGTATTGAGCCGGTGTAAAGATTTGCTCTGTGCTACCCACAAACAAATAACCACCCGGACGTAAGCTAGCCGAAAACTTATGATAGAGCTTGTTCTTCGCCTCTTCAGTAAAATAGATCATTACATTGCGACAAATAATAAGATCAAAACCTTCGTCGAACTTGTCCAAGAGCAGATTCTGTTTGCGGAAATCTATGTTTTTCTTAAGTGAATCGCTGACCTTGAAAACAGGGCCTTCCGGTGTAAAGTAACGTGCTGCCACGTCTTTCGGCACATCCTTTAAAGAACGTTCCAAATAAAGACCTTGCTTTGCTTTAGATAAAGCGCCATCATCAATGTCAGTGGCAAGAATGCCTGTCTGCGCCAATATATTCTTGTCCGACAAAATCATAGCCAGCGTGTAAGGCTCTTCGCCAGTGGAACACGCCGCGCTCCACAGCTTTAATTTGCGGCCTGACTGCTGGAGGTCAGGAAGGATAATATCCCGCAAAACTTCCCAGCGATTCGGATTCCGCCAGAACTCAGAGACATTGATCGTCATTCGATCTAAAAATTCATAAAATAAGTCCTTATTTTTCATCATCGCTGCAAAAAAATCACTGAAGGTATGATACCCATTCTTCATCCGAAGAGTCGTCAAACGCCGCTTCATCTGCGCTTCTTTATATTGAGCCAGATCAATTCCGGTGCTTTGTTTAACGTTGTGAATAAATCCGCTATAATCCGGATCTGTTGTTAATGCTGCAACATTACGATCAGACATGTTAATCCCCTGCCTCCCACCTGGACCTTACATCCAGACTGCGATGTCTTTGTTATACTGATTCAGTTCATCTGGAGCAAAGAAATTAGCAATTTCCCGTTCTGCACTTTCAGGCGAGTCTGATCCATGAATTAGATTAAGTGGTGTATGGCTGGCAAAGTCGCCACGAATCGTGCCTGGCAGAGCTTCTCCAACTTTTGTCTTGCCTATGAGTGTCCGGGATAACGTAACAACATCATCGCCTTCCCATACCATTGCAAACACTGGACCTGAAGTGATGAAAGAGACCAGCTCCGAAAAAAAGTCTTTGCCTGCATGCTCAGCATAATGTCTTTTCGCTTGATCCTCACTAACTGTAATCAGCTTAGCAGCGACCAATTTAAACCCCTTATCCTCAAAGCGGGTAACAATACGCCCTATTAATCCACGTTGAACTCCATCAGGCTTGACCATCAGATACGTCTTTTCCATAGAAGCACTCTCCATTTTCCCATTTGAAGGGTTGTTTTGACGCTATCTTAACAGAAACATTGCTTTCTGGAAACGTTTAATTTCAATCTCACCAGAAGATCAATAACTTCTTCCTGTTATAAAATAAGCAATATCACGCAGATTGCGCTTAGTCTTATTATTAGGCAATTGTTCCAGCGCCGCCAGCGCCTTGTCAATATAACGTGAAGCGAGCTCCTCAGAGCGGGCGATTCCGTCTCCGGAAAGTATAAGATCAATCGCACGTCCTACCGTGCTATGGCCCTCACGTATAGACTTCAGTTCCTCAAGCAATGACTCGCGCAGCCGCTCATCCTCAAGACTATAAATCACTGGAAGTGTAATGTTTCCTTGACGCATATCACTGCCCGGAGGTTTACCGATCTGTTTCTCTGTGCCTGAGAGATCCAGTAAATCATCACGAATCTGGAACGCCATACCCACGTTATATCCATAATTATAAAGCAGGCGAGCTACTTCTGGATCTGCCTCAGCAGCAAGTGCGCCGAGTTGGCAGCTAACTGCAATCAGCAGGGCTGTTTTGCGGCGGATACGCCGTAGATAATGACGTACACTTTGCTCACTGTTGAAAAAGTCACGAATCTGCTCCATCTCTCCGATCGACATTTCGATCATCGCCTTAGACAGAATTTGATGAATTCGTGGATTCTTCAGCTCCGTAGTCATAACCAGCGCTTTTGCATATATGTAGTCACCAGTGTACATGGCAATTTTATCGCCCCATTTTGCTTTCACGGTGAGTTCACCACGGCGCAATTCTGCATCGTCGATCACATCATCATGGACCAGTGAAGCGCTATGGATCAACTCTAACGGTATCGCCACCCGTTTCAGCTTTTCCAGATCATACTTACCGAATTTCCCGCCCATCAGGACAAATACGGGACGTAATCTTTTGCCGCCTGCCTTTAATAAATGCAGGGAGGTTTCTGTAAGCAGATCGTCATCCCCCTGTACACTACGGTACAGCTCTTTTTCAATCTGATCCATATCTCTGTTCAGTAATCCGAATATTTGCAGTCGTTTCATTCTTTCACCCGTGTCAACAGTTTATGGCTCCAAATCTCCATCTTCACTTCCTGCGGCAGCAGGCCCATCTCATAGGCATAGCGGAAATAGAGGTTCAAACCTTGCTGCTGCCTTTCTCCAAAATCATAACATAAATTGCGGAAGTACCCTTCCCAATAAGACTTTGTTCCTCCAATGTTAGAACAAGCTGCTTGTACAATAGGATCTAAATCTCTCAATCCCCGCATTTTACTCTCGGCAAAAGCCTCTGCAATCTCAGAAATAGCCTCCGGTTTGTCCTCAGCAGCCTTTCGGTTCACTGCCCAGACCGCAAAGGTCATCCCTAAGCCCGTCCATTTCTTCCAAACCTCAGCTAGATCTGTAACGATATAACCTTGATCCTGCCATGAGGCTTTAATAGCATTATCACCAATTAATAAGCAGGCATCCGCTTCATGCATCATGGCATCCAAATCAGGATTAGCGCTAATATATTCCGGTTTATTGCCAAAAGCTTTTTCCATTAAAATTTTCAGCAAATTTACCGAGGTTGCAGAAGTATTCGTAACAGCAATCTTACCGCTACCAATCTGAGCAAATGGCACCCTGGAAAAAAGGAATATTGATCTCACAGGACCGTCCGCGCTAACCGATAAATCAGGTAGTAGTAATAATTTGTCACTGGCCTCAGCATAAGCAAAAGAGGATAAAGCACCTACATGAATAGTTCCACGGCTCATCCCCTGATTAAGAATGGCAGGTACCTCACTCACCATCTCTGCAGGATATTTTAATGCAGAGGGATGAAAATTGTGAAATACCGGCCATGAGTTGGTATAGCTGATTTTGCCGATGATGGTGTGGCTGTTATTGTCCATCCTTTCAATCCCCCCATCTTCGAAATAAATTGTGTTCAATATTAAAGCTGTCAAGCACTTTGCCCACCATGAAATTAATCAGATCATCCATACTTTGCGGCCCGAAATAAAAAGCCGGCATTGCGGGAATCATCCGAACTCCCAGACGGGACAGCTTCAACATATTCTCTAGATGAATGGCATGCAGTGGAGTCTCACGAGGAACAAGCACCAGTGGGCGTCCTTCCTTGAGCATAACGTCAGCAGCACGTGTCATCAGATTATCAGAGGTCCCATTCGCTACCGCGGACAATGTTCCCATAGAGCAAGGCATAATAATCATCCCTTCCACACGAAACGAACCACTTGCAATGGATGCGCCGATATCCGCAACAGGATGATAAAGCAGAGAACCGGGATAGCCTTTGAACCTTTCGTTCAAAAAGCCCTCCCGGTCTGATGCGATATAGCCAAGTTCTTCTTTAAATACGCGCCAGCCCGCATTGCTAACTACCAAATGCACGGAGTAGCCTAGTGACAGCAAGGTTTCAGTTAGACGAACACCATATATCGCACCGCTTGCTCCTGTAATTCCAACCACGATGTTTTTCGGTTTAGTAAGCGTCATTAGTAGAACTGCACCACCAAGTCAATCAAAGTGAAAGAGAACACTACGATGCTCAATACGCCGTTCATAGTGAAAAAAGCAGTCTGCAGACGGCTCAGGTCACTCGGAGATACAATGTAATGCTCATAAAAGAGAATAATATATGCGATGATCATGCCTGCTACATACCACCAGCTTAAATCCGTCATAAACAGCAACGATACGAATCCAATCGCCGTGAGAATGTGAAATACGCGGGCAATAATGAGTGCACCTTGAACCCCGAACCGAACCGGAATGGACTTCAAGCCCTCTTTTAGATCAAACTCAACATCCTGACAAGAATAAATTACATCAAAACCTGCAGTCCAAAACACAATAGTGAAGTAAAATACCATTGAAGTCCAATTCACGCTACCGGTCACAGCTACCCAACCGCCTAAAGGTGCAAGCGCAATGGTCAGACCGAGGATAAGATGGCAAGCCCATGTAAAGCGCTTCGTAAATGAATAAATAACAAGAAGGAAAACTGCGATTGGCAAGAGCTTGGCCGACAAAGGATTCAGCTTAAAGGCTGCCCAAAAGAGTAAGAAAAACGAAATGCCGATAAAAATGACGACTTCACCGATCTTCAATAATCCTGCAGGAATAGCCCTTCCCGCTGTGCGAGGATTCTTAGCATCACTTATCCGGTCAATCAGTCGATTCAGCCCCATAGCAGCGCTCCGTGCCCCAAACATAGCCACTACGATCCAACCAATCTGGCTCCAGGAAGGTAGCGTGCCAGACATGACAACGGAACCAAGTAAAGCGCCCATAAAAGCAAAAGGTAAAGCAAATACCGTATGTTCAAACTTGATCATTTGTAAAAAGATACCGATTTTCTTAAACATTCCCGTTCTCCTTGAGCCCAATATGTAATGCCGCGATGCCTCCGGTCAAGGGGAAGGATTCCACTTTTTGCAGTCCGGTTTCACGGAAAATAGCAGCTAATTGCTCCCGGTCAGGGAACAGCGCCAGCGATTCTGGCAGCCATTTGTATTGCTCATACCTTTTAGCGAATAACTTGCCCAGCAATGGAAGTACACGCTGAAAATAAAAGAAATAGATACCTTTAAACGGTTGTTTCATCGGCTTGGAAAGCTCCAGGCAGACCACCATTCCTCCGGGTTTTACCACGCGTTTCATCTCGTTCAGCACTTGAACAAGATCCGGTACGTTGCGGAGTCCAAAACCAATCGTTGCATAATCGAATGCGTTGTCTTCAAAAGGCAACTCCATAGCATTGCCCTGTACGAGAGAGATCCGGTCCTGAAGCTTGCGCTCCTCCACCTTACGGCGCCCCACTTCAAGCATGCCAGCACTAAAGTCAAGTCCTATCACATTCCCTGTCTGTGTGGCTTCTGCCAAGGCAATGCTCCAATCGCAAGTGCCGCAGCATAAGTCTACAGCTGAATCCCCGCGCTTCATGCCCATCTTCTTCATCGTGAACTTGCGCCAAGCCTTATGGCGGCGAAAGCTTAAGATATCATTCATCAAATCATATTTACCTGCAATACTCTCAAACACCGAGTGCACAAACTGTTCCTTCGGCTTGCTGTTATCACCCACAGCAGTTGTAGTTTTGTCCATAGTCATCCACTAACCCTCCACGGCTGCTTGTCCTGAGACTTTCATCTGCAGGAGAATACGATCCAGCGCTATCTCAAGCTCTCTAAGCAGGCTTTCGTCTTTAACGCTTTGTAATAGTCCCTGAATCGACTGAATCGACTGATGGAGCTTGTCCGTCAGCAGAGAATCACATTTATATTTCATCTTCAGCATCTTCCAGTCCTTCTGATCAAGGTTCTGGTCTTGAAGCTGTTTGCGTTCTTCCTCTGTCGCTGACTCCAGCATCTTCCAGTAGCAATAACCATTGCTAGCATTCTCAAGGTTATCACAACGCTGAAGCTCTATGGCAACAGTTTCGCACTGACTGAATTCTGTCAATAACTTCTCCCACAACTCCACTAAGGAATTCTCGATCATGGGCGTAAAAGAAAGGAACAGCCGCATATTGAGCTGTACCATGTGCCGCAAGTATTGTTCAGCCGAAAGACGGATTCCTCTCATCTTCACATAGAGGTTCGCTTTCAAGACATTGAAATCAGCAATCGCCTTACTCAAGATTCCAACCATCTCAATTTGATCACTCTTTGCAAGCAGATGGTAAAACCAGCTACTGAAATAATCGCCAGCCAATACCTTTAATTGACGGGAACGCATAGGATCTCCACCGCGTCTATCATTCGAGCGGTCAATTACCTCATGTGTATCTAGTCCAAGTTGAATAAGTGCTGTTACGAGCGTATACAACTCACCAGCATTTCCTTTAACAGAAGATCCATGGTTTAGAAAAATATATAACAAATGACCCCGGCCATCAGAAAACGGTGGCAAATCCGTATGCTTCTGAATCATGTCGTAGTCGGTGTAGGGTTTTGCCAGTTGCGGTATGCAGTACGGTTTCATTTCAGCCTCCGAAGCCATTGACATTAATAATAATTCCTTTGTTCACAATCTTGTCTATTATATCACATGTTTTTTTGTCACGCACTGTGGTACGACTGAGTTTCTTTTATTCTTCTCAAGGATAAATGAACTGCTTCTTCCAGAGCTCAGTCTCACTAATACGGAAGCCCGTCTTGAGTCGCTCGGATATGGGGAGATTACCCGCAGACTGAAGTTCATTCTGGAGTTCAGCCGACCACTCCGTGCGTCTGATATCCCCTGCTAGCAGCAGCCGGCGGCTATCCAGCCATTTATCCATGACCACGATGCGCAGCAAAAGCTGATCCACATTCGAGGTTTCTTGAAAAGCAAAAGAAATAGCCTGCGCCATATTTCGATAAAGCTCCTGGGGTTCATGATCATTTCCGCTCACTTTTAAATCCAGTGACAGAACGTGATCCTCCCAGCCTACGCTATCAATGGATAAGGTCAATGGAAGTGCGCCAAGAACATCAACAAGATTATCATTGTCTAGCACTGTGTTATGGCCGCCAGTAAAAGTCTCTACTGCACCATTGCGTTGCTGTAAGGTAGAATCCATATCTGCCACTTTGGGCAATATTACAGCAGAGGTTGCAGTCAAGAGTAATACGGCTCCGACCCACCAGACCTTGTTCATGAACACGCCTCCTTATCCATAATTCCCACTCTTAGCTAATACGATCATTTATCTTTACTATATTTTGAAAAAAAGCAGGCTATGCCTGCTTTTCAGCTTTCACTTTCCAATTGTCCGTGCTTTGTCCATATTTCAGCCTTACCGCGAATCTTCATCGCTGAGGTATGATCAGTAAACTGGGCAATCAATACCTCGCCCTTATCCAGCTTCTCTGTATGATGAAAACGTGTATCTGTACCTCTGGTTAGCCCAATGACCTGAACGCCATTATCTTTAGCTTTAACCACAATATAGTCGCTGCCCGTTGGAAGCGGAGTAGTACCCGTATTTTTATCCATCATCACTCATCCTCCTCTAAACCTATTATACAGTTCATAGTATTTCAAAAAACAAATGCCGCCTTGGAGGGCGGCATAGTTGTTCTTAAAAGACTATGGGATAGGTATGTAGAAATCTTTATTTGATTCCGTCTTTCAGCGCCTTACCGGGTTTGAATGCCGGTACCTTGCTTGCAGGAATTTCGATTTCTTCACCAGTTTGCGGGTTACGGCCTTTACGTGCAGAACGCTCACGCACTTCAAAGTTTCCGAATCCAACCAGTTGTACTTTATCACCGCTTTGCAGTGCTTCTGTAATTGCTTCGAAAACCGCATCTACAGCTTTAGTAGCATCCTTCTTGGGAAGTTCAGTTGCTTCTGTAACTACATTGATCAAATCTGATTTATTCATGTTTTCTCACCTCCCTGAGTAAATTCTCCGGTATCATACACTGTTTCCGTTTCAACGTAAAATATACGTGATAATCCCGTTTAAAACTTAACTTTGGCGCCCTTAGACCTTGAAGCGCAACAAACTTATAGTAATACAGCCCATCCATAAATTCAAGCTGTTACTCAAAAAAGGAGCAGAAATTATCATCTATCCGTGCATATTTATCTAAATTCGATCTAATTTGTTAGACCTATAGGAGCAGTTTAGGTCTTTATTTCATCAGAATAATTGAGTCAGATTCACCGTTATTATAGGAACTAGGAATCAAGTTTTAGGATATATACAAATAAAAAGAGCAGGATTTCTCCCACTCTTTGAATTTATTTATATTCAGCTTAGAGAATAATTGCAATAAGTCCGCCGGAACCCTCGTTAATAATGCGGCCAAGCGTTTCTTGCAGCTTGTAGCGTGCATTATCCGGCATCATAGCTATCTTGCCTTGAATGCCTTCTCTAACAATGGAGTGCAGGGAGCGGCCAAAAATATCGGATTCCCAAATCTTAATAGGATCATTCTCAAAGTCCTGCATCAGATAACGAACCAGCTCTTCGCTTTGCTTTTCCGTTCCGATGATTGGCGAGAATTCAGACTCCACATCCACCCGAATCATATGAATGGACGGTGCAGTAGCCTTTAAGCGAACCCCGAAGCGAGAGCCCTGACGTATCAGTTCTGGCTCGTCGAGCGCCATTTCGGCTAAGGATGGAGCCGCGATACCATAACCTGTAGTCTTGACCATTTCCAATGCTTCTGAGAATCGGTCGTATTCTCGTTTCGCATGCGAGAACTCCTGCATAAGCTGGAGCAAATGATCTTTACCGCGGATCTCAACCCCGACCACTTCCATCAGAACTTGATCGTACAGCTCTTCTGGAGCATACAGGTCGATCTCTGCTACGCCCTGACCCATGTTCATACCACTTAGGCCAGCTTTATCAATAAAGTCATATTCGGTGAACTGAGATACGAGGCGGTCAACATCCCGCAAGCGGCGAATGTCTTTTACCGTATCGCGAACGGAGTTCTCATAACTACTACGCAGCCAGTGGTTTTCTCCAAGCACCATAACCCAGCTTGGCAGGTTTACATTTACTTCATGCACTGGGAATTCATAAAGCACTTCCCGCAGCACACCAGTTACGTCATCTTCGCTCATGTTTGCGGCGCTTAGCGTCATAACTGGGATATCGTATTTGATGGCTAGCTCGTTACGGAGCTGCTGCGCTTCCTCACTGCGTGGCCGGGTGGAGTTAATGACAAGCACAAATGGCTTACCCACTTCCTTCAGCTCTGCAATGACGCGCTCTTCAGAGTCCACGTACGAGTTCCGCGGAATTTCTGCAATCGTACCATCTGTTGTTACCACTACACCTAGCGTTGAATGCTCCTGAATAACCTTACGTGTCCCGATTTCTGCCGCTTCCTGAAAAGGAATAGGCTCTTCAAACCAAGGTGTAGAGATCATTCGTGGTCCATTTTCATCCTCGTAGCCTTTTGCACCTTCTACAGCGTAACCCACACAGTCTACCAGACGAACATTAACCTCAAGCCCTTCCGCAACCTTGATTTGGACTGCGTTGTTAGGCACAAACTTCGGTTCTGTCGTCATAATCGTTTTGCCTGCTGCGCTTTGCGGAAGCTCATCCACAGCTCTTACTCGATCAGCCTCATTCGTGATGTTTGGCAGGACAATTGTTTCCATGAAGCGCTTGATAAATGTCGATTTCCCCGTGCGAACCGCGCCGACGACGCCAAGATAAATGTCTCCGCCGGTACGCTCGGCAATGTCCTTGAAAATATCCACTTTTTCCAAAAGAGATCCCCTCCTCATATTACTCCGAAGAAAAAATGCCTGAAGAGCATCGACTTCGCGTTCCGCCGGTAATCTGACCCTTGCAGGACATCAACCGGACTTATCGTATGCCCGCCCGAAGCCTAGCTGCTTTCGACCGGGACGTACTTGCCCCGCGCTAAACTCCGAATGCTCGGACATGCATTTGGACTAGTATCATCATATGTATCCGGAACGAATTTATGACCCGTATTCGCGCATTTCCCAATGTAATTTCAAAAAAGTTAAGTCTGCGCGCCGCAAGGCGTCTGACGCCCGGAAGCTTACTCATCCATCTTATGAGCTAGGATTCTTTGATAGAACTATTTTTAGTGGATGCTGAGATTAAAAGGTTATAAACAAAAAACGCCTAATGCCCCGGATAAAACCGAAGCTTAGACGCTTTTAAACTATAACTCTAACTTGGAGGCTGTGGGATCGGCTGATTATTAATCCATAGATACGGCAAAGACTTTACGGGAACGTAATATGAAGCTTCCTCCAGATCCAGTCGCAAGTCCTGATTCTTGTCGCGCTCTCCACCCTTCTTATCGACGGCAGCCATGATATCAAAAACATAATCTACGTAGACAGTTCCATCCTTATCCATGATAAAGTCAAGAACTTGACCGGAATAGACACTAGTTAACGTTATAGAGCTTGTACCCGCCTGCTTATGATCAATAGTATACAATCCGGGGTATAGCTCATCAAGCACAGGCAGGTTGCCGCCATGAGCTGATTTATAGCGGTTAACCTGTCGTTGCACGTCATTCACCTTTTGAACCGTAACAAGGTCCATCACCTTCACCACAGGATCAATTTCCTCATTCAAAATAAGAAAATAAGCACTTCCACCCTGCTCAAAAGCGGTAGCCGGTATATCATCCAAATATCCCTTATTATTCAGCTTCCCCAAGTCGATACGAAACTTCTCATACCTTGGAGTAGTTTCATCCGCATTAAGAATGGGCAGTACCTCTTCCTCCTGTTGATAATCATCAACGGCTGCTTGTATCCGTTTAACACTTTCCCGATAATTAACACTAGCCCGCTTCTCTTCACCTGGGTATAGACAGCCCGAAAGCGTAAGCGCGAGCGATACCATCCCTAGCAAAATCTTGGCCTCTGCCTTCAGTTTCATTTTATATCCTATAAACTCCAACCGAGTCCCTCCCACGGTGACATTCTTACGCTACCACAGCTCATCTTCTTCCCCACGCCGCGCTGCTTCAAGCTTACGGCGCACCGCAGCCTTCAGTGGATCTTCCGGCACCTGAACGGTTACGTCGCTCCATACGGCAGCCTGACAGGCCAAACGCGTTCCTTCTTCTAAGGCCGATCCAAGCTTACGCCGCTCAATATCACCGGGAGGCCTTACTGCAGCAGCCTCTTCCTTCGCGACTGTAACCTTGCACATCAGACAGCCTGCTTTGCCTCCGCATCTAGTTGTTATTGGCACTCCTGCTTTACGAGCAGCCTCTAATAACGAAATGCCACGGTTCACAACAGCTTTACGACCTTCTGGTTGAAATACAACGGTAACTCCTTTTTGTGATTTCATGATGTTACTTCCTTCCTCAACACTATGTAACTGCTTACATAATTGAAACAACTCCGCCCAATAGGCCCACTAACATAATGACAAAAGCAAGTATAGACAGTACAGCCTTAAGCAATCCCTTGGTTTTGCTCCGAGCAAAAGTTATAAGAAATACTGATAATCCCATAATCAGCATCGCAATCAGGGATAACCACATTTTTGTCATCGGATCCATGGTCAAAGCCCCCATTCGCCTGTAATTTATTAGGGACTATTATATCATGACCTTATCCTTTTCTGTAAAAAAACATCATTTTTTATGTATTATTTTAAATAGATTACGCTTCGTGAAAATTATCAGGAATATAAAAAAAAAAGCAAAAGACGACGGAATCATTCATTGATCCGTTTTCTTTTGCTCACCCAACATAAAGCTATTTTTTAAGCATCATTTTCATTAAAGACTCCATTGTGCTGGAACCTGCGCCGCCTTTTTTAACGGCATTGATAATCTCCTGCACAGTAGCTTCACTGACCGGCACTTTCGCCATTGATGACACCTGCTTAATTAACTGGCGGAGCTGGGCTTCATTCTGCGTAGTTCCTGGCTTTACCGTACTGGCTAGCTTTTTGACGGCACTTTCCGTAATGTTCTTGCCCGCCTTTTTGTTAATGGCGTTCAATGCATCCTTGGAAAAATCTCTGCTCACTTTTCATCCCTCCTCCGTCAATCCCCATTACAACATATGAGAATTTGCGGAAAAAGGTGAACAGGATCAGGAATGCCACTGCTCCCAAGTTTCCTGGGAGATCGACTCAAGCTCAGGCTTACGATCACGCCCCATCAAGGCTTCAACCGCACTGCGTGGGCTTCTTCCTTGAAAGAGCACATGATAAATCTGATCCGTAATCGGCATCTGCACACCCAGCTTGAGCGAAATTGCATAAGCTGCTTCGGTAGTACGAATACCTTCGACTACCATCCCCATGGATTCCAGCACCTCGGCCAGCGGCTTGCCTTGACCAAGCATGGACCCAGCGCGCCAGTTACGGCTGTGCTGACTAGTAGCCGTCACAACAAGGTCGCCAATTCCGGCAAGGCCGGCAAAGGTCAAAGGATTGGCTCCAAGCTCAACTCCCACCCGAGATATCTCGGCGAGTCCACGGGTCAAAAGGGCTGCTTTAGCATTGTCCCCATATCCAAGGCCATCGGATAGACCTGCACCAAGGGCAATAATATTCTTAAGAGCTCCGGCAAGCTCTACCCCTACCTGATCACGATTCGTATATACACGGAAATCGTTGTTGATGAACAATTCCTGCGCTTCGGCGCTACGTTTGTCATCAGGTGAAGCAACTACAACGGTTGTAGGACACCGGCGTACAACTTCCTCTGCATGACTTGGACCGGAGAGGACGACGATCTGCCCTTCGTCACAGCCTAGTTCCTCTGCAATTACGATGGACATCCGCTTATTGCTTTCCGACTCAAAGCCCTTCGTAGCATGAACACATAACATGTCATCCTTCCAGAATGGCTTCAGACTGCGAGCAACCTGCCGCATTCCTGAAGACGGAGCCACAATTACAACCGCCTTAGAACCGGACACTGCCGTTTCCATATCCGTAGTTGCAATAATGTTAGCTGGCAGAGCGATGCCAGGCAGATACTTATTATTCGTATGAGAGCCATTGATCTCGGCAGCTTGATCAGAGTTGCGTGTCCACAGATAAACTTCCGAGTGGTTTGCAGCCAGCACACTAGCCAGCGCAGTTCCCCAGCTCCCCGCTACAAGTACGGTAACTTTATCAGACAACACGATTCCCTCCTTTAACTTTTGAGCCTATCTTGTTCTCACGGCCTTCTACGATCTTTACAATATTCGTCCGGTGCCGCCAGAAGGCGAAGACCGCAATAATAATACTGGTCCAGAGCACAGGTTGTGTAAATCCTGTCAACAATAAAGCCACTGGTGTCAGTGCTACAAAAATTAATGAGCCAAGGGACACGTAACGTGTGATAAAGATAGACAGGATGGCGATGATACCGGCGAGCAGCGCTGGCCATAAACAAAGCGTAGCCATAACACCGATCGTAGTAGCAATGCCTTTCCCCCCACGAAAACGAAAATAGAGCGGCCAATTATGTCCGATGATGGCAGCGATTCCGCAAAGAGCCGGAACCCAGGTTCCCCATCCGCCGACCCAGGTTCCTAACCATACAGCGGCAACCCCTTTCAGCACATCCAGCAACAGCACTAATATTGCAGGACCTTTACCCAATACACGCAGTGTATTGGTAGCCCCCGCATTTCCGCTTCCGTATTGACGGATATCAATTCCCTTTAGCAACTTTGCAAGCAGTACACTAAAGCTGACAGAACCAAGCAAATAGCTTACAACGATAACCAGAAGTTCAAGCGCCACACTTCTTCTCCCCTAACCTTCGTTTTCGGATTTGCGCCGTGTAAAGAGACGGATTGGTGTTCCTTCGAAATTAAACGCTGCGCGAATTTTATTCTCCAGATAACGTTCATAGGAGAAGTGCATCAGCGATGGATCATTCACGAACACCACAATCGTAGGCGGCTTCACCGCAACCTGCGTTACGTAGTTAATACGCAAGCGACGGCCTTTGTCAGTTGGTGGAGGGTTAATCGCGATTGCATCAGATACAACGTCGTTCACCAAATGTGTAGTAATGCGCAGTGCGTGCTGTTGAGATACATGCTGTACAACAGGCAGCAGTTTTTGCAAACGCTGTTTGGTTAAGGCCGACAAAAAGACAACCGGTGCGTAACTCATAAACAAGAAATGGTCACGAATCTTAGTCTCAAAGTTTTGCATAGTCTTATCGTCTTTCACAATGGCATCCCATTTGTTCACAACAAAAATAGATGCTTTACCAGCTTCATGTGCATAACCAGCAATATGCTTGTCCTGATCGATGATGCCCTCTTCGCCGTTAATTACAACGAGGACCACATCAGCCCGTTCAATCGCACGCATAGCACGCATAACACTGTATTTCTCAATGTTCTCGTATACCTTGCCTTTTTTACGCATACCTGCCGTATCGATAAGCACATAACGTTGCCCATCACGTTCAAAAGGAGTATCGATAGCATCTCTTGTTGTCCCTGCAATATCACTGACGATAACACGTTCTTCGCCCAAAATCGCGTTGACCAAAGAGGATTTCCCTACATTCGGACGGCCAATCAAAGCTACACGAATGACATCCTCATCGTATTCATCATCTATTTTCTCAGGTAGGCGCTCAACTACAGCATCTAGCAAATCGCCGAGTCCGGT
The DNA here is from genome assembly GCF_037963285.1 of Paenibacillus sp. FSL H3-0329. Taxonomy (NCBI): domain Bacteria; kingdom Bacillati; phylum Bacillota; class Bacilli; order Caryophanales; family Paenibacillaceae; genus Paenibacillus; species Paenibacillus sp. FSL H3-0329. The sequence goes on from NZ_CP150150.1 coordinate 4,616,097, forward strand.
TCCGTGACTACCAGAAATTCCGATTGGATCCCCAAAACCAAGGCTATAGAACTCATAAATATCATCCGCACGCTTCATATTATCCACTTTGTTGATGGCAAGAACGACCGGTTTACCTGAACGGAACAGAATCTGAGCTACCTCTTCATCTGAATTCGTCACACCACTCTTTGCCTCACACATAAATACAATAACATCCGCTTCTTCAATCGCCAGCTCCGCTTGAACGCGGATTGATTTCAGAATTGTGTCTTCTCCATCAATTTCAATACCTCCGGTATCAATCACACTGAACGACTTACCGTTCCAATCTGAAATACCATAAATCCGGTCACGTGTAATCCCCGGTTTATCTTCTACAATGGCTAATCTATCGCCAATCAGCCGATTAAATATCGTCGATTTCCCGACGTTAGGCCTCCCAACGATTGCCACAACGGGTCTTGCCATATTCATTCCTCCTGTCATCCTTACGTTACTCATCATAGCAAAAAACATTTAAATTGGCTAACAATCATGTTAACTCTCATCAATCCTGCCGGTTCCGAAAAAAAGACAATCGGCGAACCCCCGTATCGAGGGCTCGCCGATTACTTTACCCGTATATTCAAAAGCTCGTTTAGGGATTAGTTATTACCCTTAAATTTGTCCAGCTTATCACCAAAACGTTCAGCAAGCGTAAAGCTAAGGCCTTCGTTGCTAAGGGAAACGTTAGGGTTGTTCAGAACTTCTTTAGGAGCTCTGTCTCTGCTATTGCTGCGTTCAGGTCTAGCAGATGGAGCTGGAGCTTCTTCAGTTTCTTTGATGCTCAGGCTAACACGTTTCTCGGATGGATTGAAGTCCAGAACTTTCACTTGAACTTCTTGTCCTTCTTTCAATACTTCGTGTGGAGTAGCGATGTGTTTGTGGGAGATTTGTGAGATGTGCACAAGACCTTCCACACCCGGAAGCAATTCTACGAACGCTCCGAAGTTCACAAGACGTTTTACAACGCCTGTTACAACATCACCGATGTTGATTTCGCCAGCAGCAGAGTCCCAAGGACCTGGAGCAGCAGCTTTGATGCTCAGGCTGATTTTTCCTTTTTCAGGATCAACCTTCAATACTTTAACACGTACTTTATCACCTTCGGATACTACATCAGAAGGTTTCTCTACGTGACTCCAAGCGATTTCAGATACGTGTACAAGACCGTCAACTCCGCCCACATCAACAAATGCGCCGAATTGAGTCAGACGTTGTACTGTACCTTCGATGATTTGGCCTTCAGATAGCTCAGCCATAATTTTCAGCTTGTTAGCTTCGAATTCTTCTTCAAGAACTTCTTTAGCAGACAAGATTACTTTGCTGTTCTCACGGTCAAGTTCTTTCACTTTAACACGCAAGGTACGGCCTTTGTAATCGCTGAAATCTTCAACGAAATGACGCTCTACCATGGAAGCTGGAATAAATCCACGAGCTCCAACATCAGCTACTAGGCCGCCTTTAACAACGTCAGCCACAGTAACTTCGAAAGCTTCTTGGGAAGCGAAGTATTTCTCAAGATCTTCCCATGATTTTTCACTATCAACTGCACGTTTGGAAAGAACAAGGCTTTCCTTGTTGTCGTTGATGCTGACAACTTTACATTCTACTTCCTGTCCAACTTCTACTGCTGCAGCAGCGTTGTCCAGTTGTACTGCGGACAATTCGCGAATTGGAATCACACCGTCGTATTTATATCCAATGCTTACATAAGCTTGGTTATCTTCGATTTTGACGATTGTTCCTTTCACGGTATCGCCTTTTTTCAGAGAAATGATTTCCAAGTCAGCTTGGTTAGTCACTTCTTCTTCGTTAACGGCAGCAACTTCTTCTACAGCTCCGTTATTTTCTGTCACAGCGGAATCCACCGCTTCTACGGATTCATTCTTTTCCGCAGCTTCCTGATTTTTAATTTCTTCAGACATGTGATTAGCCTCCTCGATTCAAAACCCCATTTATTTAAACCTGCGTATAGCAGAGTTCAAAACAAGCAATGCTTGATATTGCCACTTACACTTGATGATAGTATGTTCCAAAAAATAGCGGCTATGCCGTTATTTAATCAAAACATTGAGCAAAATTTATTGCTCTGCTCATCCCTTAACTAGCACTTGGTTTACCTGTCTCTTTCATCTCACGGATGCGATCCATAATGACATCGGTAACAGCCTCGAGAGATTCGCTCCCCGCACCGGCAAATTGACTAAGGTCTACAGGAGCACCGTAGACAACGACCATGCGTCGAAAAGGTTTATACTGGCCGATAATAGCCGCTGGAATAACTGCTGCGCCACTTCGAAGTGCAAAGCTAGCAGCACCCTTCTTGGCCACTCCGGCATCAGAGTTACGCGTACCCTCCGGGAAGATACCCATGACATTACCATTACGAAGTGTGTTAAGGGCCGTTTTTATGGATTCTTTGCTTACGCCGCCACGTTTCACCGGAAAAGCACCCAATTTATTAATGAGCCAGCCGAGCACCGGAACCTCAAACAGTTCAGCCTTAGCCATATACTTTACCTGACGGTCCAGCTTAATTCCAATAGTCATTGGATCAAGCAGACTAATGTGGTTAGCGCAGAGCAGTACCCCGCCCTCCTTTGGCACATTTTCTTTCCCCACAATCTTAAGCGGGAAAAGGATTGCGTAAATCAAGCGAAGCAATCCAACACAAATTGCATAAATCATAAATGATTTCTCTCCCCGTCAACATGAGATCTACAGTGGGATACAATGGCCTCCACAACTTGATCGATATTCATTAAGGTCGTATCCAGAAGAATAGCATCCTCTGCACGGCGCAGCGGTGAAATCTCCCGTCCTTCATCCAGACGGTCCCGCTTTGCAATATCGTGTTCAAGCTGCTGAAGCGTCACCGATTCCGCGTCTCTCAGTTCCTTATAACGACGGAGAGCTCGTTCTTCCACACTTGCCGTCATAAAAATCTTTACCTCGGCATCCGGCAGCACGGTTGTACCGATATCGCGGCCATCCATTACCACGCCTTTGCGAAACGCCATCTGACGCTGCAATTGACTCAGTCTGGATCTTACATCCTCGATCTTCGCATACTGCGACACAAGGCCGCTAACCTGAAGGCTCCGAATATGTGGGGTCACGTCTTCCCCATTAATCAGCACCTTCTGAATGTCTCGTTCCGGAATAAGTTCAATCACCATGTCGCGAACCTTCTCGTTCACTCGCTGCTGATCTTCCGGTTCAATGTCTTCTTGGATCATATACCAGGTGATTGCCCGGTACATTGCACCAGTATCAACATAGATATAAGACAACTTCTGGGCTACCAATCGGGCTACAGTGCTCTTGCCTGCCCCGGCAGGTCCGTCGATGGCGACGTTTATTCTGTCATAAGTATGTGTACCCTGCCTATCCAACGGGGCATTCCTCCTCAAACACTCTTTCATAAAAAAACATCTAGCGTTACGAAAACTATTCCTGCAATATCAAGGAGCACACATAAATTGTTATGCTTGATGATATTATCAAGAAAAAAGCAGGCATTGCCTGCGACTTATAAAATTATACCACAGTTTATACTTCAGTGCAAAATCAGACAGCTTAATAGAGCTGTTAAAAATGCTTATCTGTTGCGGAAATCAAACTGACGTTCGAAGCAATAACGGATAATTTTCTGGCGTTCCAAATCTGAAATAGCGACAAATTTCAACATGGCTAAAAGACGTCCATTCTCAAGCTTTTTAATGCGCACTACTTCACCTTCAAAATTGACATGCTCCGTGCTTCCGTTTCGATAAGGAACCAGTACCCAGCAGGACAATTTATTACCAACCTCCAGCTTAACCTGGTTATCCACCAAAAAGGAGATTCCTCCGCCACCAATATCATCTGTACGAACCAGGAACCGTTTGCCAAGGCTATCCTTCACAGCAAGCTCTAGATCAGCATTCACTCGGAAAAAGCTTCTTCTCTGGATCTTAAATATCGAATCTGTCTCCGGCTTTTGAATCCTGACCATACGAATTACATCTTCTTTAAAGCCCAGCACATAAGTATTAAAGTAATTTTTAATGCCACCCTCAGTTAAAAAATAGACCGAAAGCTCGTCCCCCATAAAGAGCCTTTTTAGACGACCATTGCTCTCCTGCATAGGAATTTCAATCAGAAATGCGTCTTCTTCCGTCTCTGCAATTCTTGATCTATATTCAACTTCTGCTTCAGCAGCGTCACTGGAAGCAACCTGTATGTATAGATATTCGTTAATTTTAGGATACAAAGATGTCACCGCCACATCAGTTTAGTAATTATCACTAAGCCTGATTATAGCATGGGAATATCAGCCAGTCAGATATATTTTATAGATATTGCAAAAAAAAGGGACGCACCCAACTGCTGGATGCGCCCTCCCTTTTATTTTGCCTCAGACCCCGAAGAAGGTCTGATTTCTTCCACAGACTCTTCAATTCCATCCTCAGCGTTAATATAAATACGATACTTTGAGCCATTGACCCCTCCACCGAACTCGTAAGTCAAGACCTCGACGGAATCATCATTTTTAATCCAGGACAAGCGATTGTATTGCTCCTTGAAATCAGAATTCAGAAATTTTCTCGCCTCAGCAAGAGTAAGCTTTGGTTTTGGAAGCTGACGGTTGTCCTTATGCTCTTTAACATATTCGCTGGCCTCAAAACCGATGGTATCACCTGTATCCAGCCCCATACGAATAGTCATTTTTTCAGGATAAATCAATACATCATTCTGTTTGGTCACAAAGGTCAAATTCCCGATATTATCATAACGATCAGCGCTGACTGCAGTCATATGGGGATATCCTTTTTTCTCAAGAAACTTCTCGGCTTTGGTAACTGCTTCTTTAATAGATACCTTGGCAGGTCCAATCTCACGGTTATCATAATAAGAGATCAGCAATCCGCCATTTTTTGTGAAATCCATACTGATGGTGTGCTTCTCATTCGAACCACTAACTGTTGCCGTATAGGATGGCCATTCGGTGTTCTTCCCATTTTCTTTAACATCGACTTTAGCGTTGGAGCCCGCATCCGCGAACTTCAATGCCTTACGTTTGATGTCTTCGGCAGTCACGGGGTTACCTCCGAGCATTTTGACGGAACGTTTATCGTAGATGCTTGCTACTGAAGGGCCCCAGTCTAGCTCAGGGTATGCGCCAACACGTTTATCCACCGTTTTGAAACCGTCAATAATCGTGTTGTCCTCCGCTTTATTTTCTGTTGCCAATGCCGTTTCAACATCCATCCAGCGCAGCCGGTTGCCAATGACTTTATTCTGTACCTCTTGCAAATCCTTAGAGATTTCTCCCGAGTTCTTATATAATGCTTTTAGATTACTCAATTCTCCATCTGTCAGAGGTTTTTTAGTGAAGTCACGAATCCCGGCTTTATAAGAAAAGTTGGAGATTTTGGACAGAAACTCCTCTGTTTTGCTAAATGGCAGCAAGGTCAGCGGCAGCTGATTAATCTCATTTTGGGCCTCACTGGTCATCCGCCACACATTGACGAGTCCTTTGCGGTGCATCCCGTTAGAAGCAGAATTAACCGCAAGCGTATTTCCAAGCTCACCATGAAGACGGTCCACATGATAGGACAAATCGTGAAAGGCGCGTTGATATTGGTTTTCCGCCTTAATTAGTATTGAATTCTTCTCCTGGTTCTCCTGATAACCCCACACAAGCGCACCAATCAGCAGCAGCGCGGTCAGCGGGAACATTACAGCACTTAATCTTTTGTACATAGGGCTACAAGACTCCTTTCGATAGCTTATTGGCGTTAGTTTGACAATAAACTAGGAGTCTTATGCACTGAAGTTGCTACACCATGTGACTATAACGTCCGCTCATGCTCTTTCTTCAATCTCAAAGCCACTGCTATTACTGCAAAGGCATTGTTTAAAGCCGGTTTGAATGATACCATGCTCTTTAATCCCTCTTAATATGTAGGTCTCACCGCACTGTTTGCAAACGATACGTACTTTTATACGCAAAAAAAGACACCTCTCTCCTCTCTGGAATTCCTTACTAGGAACTGCCCTTCGAATATAAGTGTGTCCATCTCGATTATAGGTTAACCTCTTCTTCACGTTTCAGAAAGCGGAAAGGAGAACGGCTGTTGGCCCTAGCTACCTTTCCCATACCTCCATACCATAGGATAGCCATCAGAGGCACAATAAACCATATCCAATAGTTAGCTGTCGTACTCAAAATAAAGTCATATATCCCATGCCACATCCATGGCAACAGTAGCGAAAAAACCAGAATTCTCCGGGTCTTAACACCTTTTGAGAACTTCGCCCTCCCCATATGGTAGCCCATGATCACACCAAACATAGCGTGTCCAGAAACCGGAAGAAGTGCTCTCAGAAACATTGATCCGATTGAAGCGTTGCTATACCAAGCGTACATTACATTTTCTATTGTTGCGAAGCCGAGCGAAATCGCCACAGCGTATAGTATCCCATCATATGGCTCGTCAAATTCGGTATGATTGTAAATCATATGGTAAAGCACAAACCACTTTAGACATTCTTCCACGCCAGCGGATATGAGAAACGACTCCACATACGGACCGCCATTTAGTCCCAGCATCAGCCCTCTCTGAATGATCATGACAGGAAACACAATCAGAAGGCCGAGCAAGAATACTTTAATGACTACATGAAGCGGTTCTTGATCATACTTGTCTTTCAGATAAAAAAAGGTCAACAGAGCAAGTCCCGGCGCCACTGCCGACGAAATAACCGATAACACGAGCACCGAATAACCTCCCTACACCCCTAAACCCTATTACTGCCGTTACACAGCAAGGTAGATGATAACTTTGATACAAGAATGACCGACATATCACCAACAACAAGACTAGGGCTGATCGGCCTAAACAATGGTCATCAGCCCCTAGATCTTGCTTAATTACTCCTGACGCTTAAAATGAGTGCACAATAACTGGACCGCATTCTCCGGCATCACTGTTTTCCCGTATTCATCGAGAACAGCTTCTGTGACCGGTGAGGAATCTCCAAACTCAGCAAGTACGCCAACAAGACCTGACAACGCCGTTTCTTCAAATTCCTTTGGATCGAAATACAGATACCATTTATTGTTATAAGAATACAGTTTCCCCTGGGAAGTAATATTACCGATGAGCACATGAGCCGCTTCAACCAGAACCTCGAAATCGCGGAATGCATATACAATGGAGTCGCTTTGTTCAAGAGTAACTTCCATTTCATAAATCTCTTCTGGCAATTCTTCTTCCCCGGACGCACCGTACTGATGGTGATCATATTTTCCTCGGGTCACTATAACGACCATGCCTTGCGCGGGCAATGCGAAAACTTCTACGGCAAGCGGACCCGTGGCATCAAAACCTAGTTCACTATATGCTTGATCCATCATCTCCGTAAACAGGTCATGAACCTTAGGAACTTCCTGCCACATGTCTTCCTTCTGGATGCCCCGCTCGCTCAGGTCGTCAAAAGTGAGGAAAATCCGTATCTTATCTTGACTTAATCGCTCTATTCTCATGACAGGATCCTCCTTTTGCAAGCTCATTTATTATAATGTATGATGAGTCCCGAGTAATGAGCCAAAAATGGTTACTATGTAAGTATGTTATCATTTTGCCGAGATAAATGCACGTAAATAAATATATAAAATCCTCTCTATTGAATAAACCATTTTCAAGGCCCTGAATAATAAAAAAGAATCATTCTGCGGAATATTTCATCCCCAAAATGATTCTGATGGAGTCCTTTACGGTTACAATCCCGGTATGGTTGTATGCGTTTCTTTAAGAATCTGCTCTACTTCGCTCTTTACTTCAGGATTGCTGCGAATGAATTCCTTTAACAATTTAAGATTGGATTCCTTCGACTTCACTGGTGATTCAGTCTTATGCTCAGAGGTTGCGCTGCTTGAACCGTTACTTTGAGCATTACTGCTTGAAACAGCAGTGTTACCAAAACCAGTCGTGGCCATACCGATTATTTTTTCTTTTGCTTTATCTGCAGCCCCACTCATGGAACCACCCGATTGCCCTAGCGAAGACATTAAAGAATTCCGCTTTTTGGACATAATCATACTGGCTGCGGCGCCCATCAGCACCCCGCATAAAAATGACGAAGTATTCATATTTCCAGCCTCCTTGTATGGTAAAATCATGTTTAGTGTTCGCGGAAAGATTCCGGCTCATACAACCTAATAACAAGAAAGCGAGTTGAAAAAAGTGGGTAAAATGACATCAGTGCTCCTATTGGCTACCTTGTTGCTTACTGCCTGTGGCAACAGCGGTGCAAATGGAAATACAGCTAAGGAAACAAATGCCTCAAACAATCCGCCCACGGCGGCAGCTACACAAAGCGCAGAAACTACGGCGCCATCACCTGAAGCAACAGCCAGTCCTACCCCTGAAGCAACAGCAGATGGAGGTACTACAGGAAATAGTACAGCCAGTAAGGGCGAAGCATCCGCTGAAATTCCACTGCTGTACCATATGAACAAAAATTACGATATCGTCCCTAATGAGGAAGCTACAAATAAAAAAGTGGTTTTGCTCACCTTTGACGACGGTCCTAAAGATGCGGCAATGATTAACCCTTTGATGGATGTTCTGGACAAACATCAAGCTAAAGCCATCTTTTTCGTGAATGGTTATCGTGTTAAGGAGCATCCTGAGCTTCTGGAGTTAATACATAACCGCGGTGGAATTATCGGCAACCACAGCTGGGATCATATTGTATTGAAAGACAAGTCCTATACTGAGGTTAAAAAGCAAATCGAAGATGTTCAAAATATTGTCAAAGAAACGCTGGGAGAAGCTCCTCACTTTTTCCGTCCGCCACATGGTGCTGGCGGGGATGTTGGCAAGAAGGTCGCTGCCGAGAATGGAATGTTATACATGACCTGGTCTGTAGGCTCTCTTGACTGGGAAATGAAAGAAAAAGAAACGGGTAAGACAGAAAAATTGATCAGCAATGTTACCGATCAGCTGCATTCTGGCAGTAATATCCTGATGCATGAGCTACCATGGACCGTTGAAGGTCTGGATACCCTGCTCACTACACTTGAGGGCAAAGGATATAGCTTTGTTGATCCGCGCAGCATTGAGCTAAAAATGCGTTGATCTCATCAAACGAAAAATAGAAGGGGGGTCCAAAGCCATTTGCATGGCTTTGGACCCCCCTTTTTTACGCTACCTATTTTTCTTACTGGAAAGAGTAAGCACTATTGGGTTGATTTACGCAGTGTCAGCACATGCATTTCAGCAGGACTGCCCCAGCGAATTGGCAGATGTGCTGTTCCAAACCCTCTGCTGATCAGCAGCAGCGCATTTTTTGCGGAACCGTCACCTCTTGGCCAACTAAACTTTCCAGCGTCATATTTATGATAGAAATGCTCAACATGTCTTTGACCCACAAACGGAAGGATCACCTGGCCCCCATGCGTATGACCTGCCAGAATCAGGTCCGCTGGCACACTTTGGCGCTTGGATAACCAAAGCGGATCATGTACAAGAATTATACGACAGGTATCTTCAGCAGAAGTGTTTGTGGTTAATTGCGGAAAAGGACGGTATGGAGTTTTGCCCCCATTTTTCGGAAAATCAATTCCGGTTAACCAAAGTTTAGCTCCCTCACGTTCAAAAGCCACATTTTCATCCATTAACAGTTTTGCACCACTGTCCTGAATAATCTCATCCACCCTTGTAATATTAGCCCGATAATCATGATTTCCATGCACTACATAGGTAGATGCAATAGAAGTAACTAGAGTCATATTATCGACAAGACGATTTAAAGGGCTATCTTTTTCCGTTAGATCTCCTCCCAGAAAGACAACATCTACTCCACCCTTTAATGGCATCAGAAGCGAGGACGGAAGGCGGCGGCGATGGATATCTGTTATAAACAAGATACGAAATCCATCGAACTCTTCAGGTAGCGAATCTAGCATTATTTCCTCGGTAATAATTCTGTTTCTAAACGCGTTGATCACCATGATTATAACAACAGCCGCAGCTATCAATAGAATGGCCAAGACCACTCCCCATGCCCATGTACTCACCATAATGTACTCAGCGGAGGCGCTCCTTCAATTCCCCACCAAAGCAGCCCTATTAGCAAAATAACAAAGATAAAAATCAAAGAGTTCACAAACATCTTGCTTAGACGAACTTTTTCTGAAGAATAAGTATCTGAACGAGAAGGAACAGATTCTTCGTCCTTCTCTTTACTTCCTGTGGAAGAGCGCTTTGCAGAACCTGCTGGGCGGCGAGCTTTTCTTGATAAAGTTGCCGTAGAGACCCGAGCGGTAGCATTTTTCTTTATAGGAGCAGACTTCTTTTCAGGAGTAGCCTTTTTTACAGCCTCCGAAGTCCGCTTCTCTTTTTTACTTTTGCCAGGATGTTTGCTTTCACTTTTGTGTTGTTTTTGTCGAGACTTTACCCGGCTTAATTCCTCACTCATGATTCCCTCCTATAGCGGATCACCAGACCTGAGATCAGGTCGATGAAGAAGTGACATAGTATAGGGGCCCAGAGGCTGCCCGATTGAATGTAAATATATCCAAGACCATAACTGCTTAAGAACACCCAGCCGGTAGGTACAAAGTGACGTAAATAACGGACATGAATAAGAGCAAATACTATACTCGTCCAATAAGGGCCAATGGAATATTGGATGGCTCCGCGGAATAAGAGCTCCTCACATACCGATACAATTGCTGCTATGACGATAATATGCCACACAGGGCGATTTCGAAATAAAAGGTCGTTTATTCCACCATCATCCATGCTCTCCTCAGGGACAATATGTGTCAATAAATAGTCAACAATTAGCATTGCAGCAGCAAGTCCGAGGCCCCATGCCACAAAATGTACTTTTTCTGGAATAATTAATAGCTGAAAAGGATTTCTTTTCTGAAATAATATCCATATCAAACCGATAATTAATGTGAGCCCCTGAGTGATATAGAGATTGAGCAGCAGAAGACGGTCTGTCAACTGGCCTGGTTCTACCTTTTTAACCTTAATCTCGCCAAATTTGAATTTTTTCATCGTGACCTGCCTGTTCTTTATTTTTTTCGGGCAGCTCCGAGAGAGAAACCGTCCATAGTGTTGCTATCAATACATAATACATAGGATAATCCCCCCAGAAAAAGGAGCATTTATTATGAGCAAACGTAAGTCCCGCAATCAAATGTTATACACGCTAGTTTTTTTGTTTTTCCTAGTTTGCGCCTTCGCCGCATTTTTTACTGGTGTCAAGGTTGGCGCAGACAAAACTGAAGCCAAATATGACAATCAATCAAGTATGAATGGTTTAGTAGAATTCACGGGCTCTTATCAACAGCAGGATCTGGTTACTTTCTATCATAACGTATTTTTGCCCTATCGGGAATTCAAGCGGAATTGGAACATTCAAGTAGATAAGTTAGCGCGCAGCACAGACGCTCGTATGAATGCGGCAGTAATGAAGAATCTAAGTATTCTAGCAGACCAGCAATATGAGAGAGTTAATCAAGATTCTATTTTCACTAACTCTCCTCTATTACATCAGTCACAGGTCAATGTGCTCAAAAGCTTAACTTTATTTTCTAAGGCCTCCGGCAAAGTCTCTACTAGTGCATCTGGTGCAGAGACCGCAAAGTTATTGAAAAATGATGAATTTACAACTGGCGCCGTGAAGTACGGTCTGTTAGCACAAAAGAACTTCTATGATTCTATGCTAAAATGGGGCTCTAAGACAAACCAGAAAATACCTTCTGCACCTGGCGAACTAAAAACGATGTCTTTCATTCAGTGGAAAAAAATGCCCCTTCTTTTGAAGAATGCTTCTATCGCTGACATGATGTTGAATCGCGGAATTTTTGCAGGTTATGATCCTCAGGACATCACTGCTAAAATAGACGATATGATTTACTCAGGCACTGCAAACTCATTAAATCTTTCGGATATCCAGTCCTCAGTAACCTTGTTGATTTCTACAGGTGCTGTGCAGGAACAGGATTTTGTAAAATGGCGGGAACAGTATTATAACAGGGAGACACTTCCACAGCTTCCGTTCTTTTTTGAATAGAACCAGTTATTGAATCATAACGAAAAATGAAGTTCACTTCAAGAAACGCTACTTGTAAAGCCTATTGACACAACTTGCATACCGTGTTACATTATGAAAAAATTAATCATTCAAAACCGATGATGGAACAAAGATCCTGGAAGTCTTCAGAGAGCCGGTGGTTGGTGCAAACCGGTGACGAACAGCTATCTTTAGCGCTCCTGAGATATTGTATCGAACCTTAAAGTAGGTACAATCGGATCAACTCCGTTAACAGTGTGGCCTATGCAGGCCAATGAGGCTGCTTCTTCCAAGTTGCAGTGAATTAGGGTGGTACCACGAAGATAACTCTCGTCCCTTACTACGGCAGTAGTATGGGGTTGGGAGTTTTTTTAATTCCCTAATCCCCCATAAATACTACCTTATGCCCAAAGTTACCGATTTCGCGGTACTCTTGCACGCTGTTTCTTTTGCGCGACACCGCGTTGATCTACTATTATTACATGTTTTTCTCTACTAGTTCGTGAACCTTCTGGTATTGTGGACAGTCCATCAGGGCGTCCTCGACATATAAAGCTTTTCAACTTTAAGGGGGATAAGAAACCATGTTTAAAGTATTAGTATCGGATCCAATCAGTGATTTGGGCATTCAGCAATTGATGGACGCAACAGATGTAGTTGTAGACAAAAAAACAGGTCTCAGTGAAGATGAGCTCGTTGCAATCATCGGTGAATATGATGGTCTACTCGTCCGCAGTCAAACTACAGTAACTGAAAAAATTATCGAAGCTGGAAAAAACTTAAAGGTCATTGGTCGTGCAGGTGTGGGTGTAGATAATATCAAGCTGGAAGCTGCTACTCAACGTGGGGTTGTTGTTATCAACGCTCCTGATGGAAATACCATTACAACTTGTGAGCATGCTTTTGCAATGATGATGGCACTGGCCCGTCACATTCCACAAGCTTATGCAAAAACAATTGGTGGAACCTGGGATAGAAAAACCTTCGTGGGTGTAGAGCTTCGCGGCAAAACTTTAGGTGTACTGGGAATGGGCAGAATCGGTAGCGAAGTGGCTAAACGTGCCAAAGCTTTCGGCATGGAAATCCTTGCTTTTGATCCTTTCTTAACTGCTGAGCGTGCTGAGAAACTGGAAGTAAAATTAGCTTCCGTTGACGATGTAGTCCGCGGAGCAGACTTCATTACTGTACACACTCCACTTACACCGGAAACACGCCATATGATTTCCCGCCCGCAATTTGAAGTGATGAAAAAGGGAATGCGCATCATCAACTGTGCCCGTGGTGGTGTAATTGATGAAATGGCGTTAGTAGAAGCTATTGATAGCGGTATTGTTGCTGGCGCTGCATTTGACGTATTCGAAAAAGAGCCGCCACAAGCAGATCACCCATTCTTGTCGCATCCAAAAATTATCGTGACTCCTCACTTGGGCGCTTCTACAATTGAAGCTCAGGAGAATGTAGCGATCGATGTATCGGAACAAGTACTGCATATTCTGCGTAATGAACCGTTCATCAATGCTGTAAATATTCCTCCAGTTGCTCCAAGCGTAATGAACAAACTCCAGCCTTACTTCACACTTGGTGAGAAGCTGGGCAGCTTTGTTACCCAAATTACAGATAGTGCTATTCGTGAAATCCATGTTGAGTATGCGGGTGATCTGTCAGATGTCGATACCCAACCACTTACTCGTTATATTGTGAAAGGCGTGCTCTCCCGCCACTTCGCTGAGGATGTTAACATCGTTAACTCCATGCACTTGGCAAAAACACGCGACGTTAATGTAGTAATAACTAAAGCTTCCAAAACTAAAGGGTTCACTAATCTGATTACCGTGACCCTTAAAACAGATCACGACCAAGAACGTCTCGTAGCCGGAACATTGCTGCAAGGTTATGGAGAAAGAATTGTTCAAGTGAACAAGTTCCCAGTTGATATCGCTCCTGAAGGACATCAAATCGTCGTATCCCATAACGACAAACCAGGGATTATCGGACTTGTGGGCACATTGCTGGGTGAAAATGATGTCAATATCGCCTCCATGCAAGTGGGACGTAAAATCGTTGGTGGCGAAGCAATCATGCTGCTGACCGTTGATAAAGCTGTACCTACTCATGTGCTTGTGAAGCTTGCTGGCCTGCCAGAAATCAACACTGCCGAAGAAATCATTCTTCTGTAAGCAATAAGATAGAAATCAAACAACAGAGCAGCGACTCTCCCCTTATAGGAGTTTCGCTGCTTTTGTTGTTGATCGTCGACCTATTTCGGCTTCATTTACAACACCGAATCGAGTTCCCCTGGAGACTTACGGACCCAGATGGCCTTATAAGCAATAACTTCACCTTTGAAGCAGTGTTTCGGACTCCAGTGCCGCTATTCCTCAAAAAGAGAGCTAAATCAGGTGTTTTGCCTATCAATAGCGTCTATGGGGACCGATAGCGTCCTAAATATACGAAAATGCTGCATTTAAGATCAGCTCTGTCCTTTACTGCTTCGTACACAGAAATGGGATCAAACAGATCAAGTTTGCTGTTTAGACTAAGAATGCGGGAACAGTCCGCCCATCGATGTCGGTAAATCCATACTTTTCAGCGAGCTTAGCAACCTGCTGCGGTTGACCGGTCATAGACATAACCTCAGGATCGGTTGCGAGAGCAGCGGCTGCCCTACCGATATAGGTTGTGGATTCAGTCATCTGCAATTCTTCAACCTCATGCCAATGCTCCTCATCCGTGTTCATGCTCTCCAACACCGCCTCTGTCCTCATCCAGCCCGGAGTAAGAGGAATAACTGCAATGTTGTCCTCTTTAAGCTCAATCGATAACCCGTAGGCCATGCGCACAAGTGTATTTTTAGAAAGATCATAATAGAAGTTTCCGAGATATTTGTAATGATCCCAAAAGGTTGTGTGGATGATTAGACCGCCAGCTTTTGCCTCGCGCATTAAAGGTATTGCGTAATAATTTGTTACCAACTGTGCCCTCACACCCGCATTAAACATATTGTCCCAATGCGCTGTTGGAAGCTCCCAGAAAGACTTCTGCTCAATAAGTAAATCGTTGCCGCCCCATACATTGTTGACTAAAATATCAAGCCGCCCTTGCTCTGAAGCAATCTGGCGAATGACCGTCTCTGTCTCCTGATCTTTTGTATGATCACATCGTATGGCGCTGCCGGACCCTCCCTCCGCTTTTATTTCCCTAAGCACGTTATCAATGCTCCGCTTGCTTTGCCCTGTGCCAGAGGCCTCTGTCGTTCTGCCCGTAATATAAACGAATGCACCTTTCCTTGCCAGCTCCAATGCAATTCCTCTACCAGCACCTCTGCTGCCTCCGGTGACCAATGCTACTTTTCCTTTTAAAGTCATGTTCTCAATCCTTTCTACATTTGTTTTTCTCTAAATGTTCTATATTTAATCCTTACCTTATATAAGTATAATTCTTTAATATGACATCAACTGACATATATAATATAATAATTAATTAAGAACTGACTAACATTTATTAGGAGGAGGAATGTTCCCTTAATGAGAGCCGATCGTTTGTTATCCATCTTACTTTTGCTGCAAAATCGTGGAAAGATGACGTCCCGTGAGCTAGCCCAGACCTTAGAAGTGTCTGAACGAACTGTGTTTAGAGATATGGAAGCCTTATGTACAGCAGGAATACCGATTCTTGCCGAACGGGGACGCGAAGGGGGCTGGATGCTCACGGAAGGATACCGAACCTCGTTAACGGGTATGAAGCCCTCAGAGATTGCTACTCTGCTGCTGTCCGCAGACTCCTCGATTTTAAAAGATCTGGGTATACAAAACGACTTTTCTTCTGCCGTACTCAAGCTGGAGGCTGCTTCGCCATCTAGGACGAATAATCCAGCCAGTTACCTAAGCCAGCGCATCCATATTGATGGTGCCAGCTGGCACCCTTCCGACGAGACCTATCCGTTCCTATCTATCCTGCAGGAAGCTGTTTGGGAAGATCGTAAAGTAAAGATCACTTACCCACGGAATGACGAGACGAAGGAACGTTTTATTGAACCTCTTGGGTTAGTCGCAAAACGTGGAGTTTGGTATGTAGTGGCACGAACCGAGGATGAAATGCGGACTTTTCGCGTGTCAAGATTAATACAAGCTGAAGCAACTAATGAATCATTTGTCAGACCTGAGACTTTTGATTTAAAAAGCTACTGGGAACAG
This sequence comes from Paenibacillus sp. FSL H3-0329, assembly GCF_037963285.1. NCBI lineage: Bacteria > Bacillati > Bacillota > Bacilli > Caryophanales > Paenibacillaceae > Paenibacillus > Paenibacillus sp. FSL H3-0329. Next base: position 4,632,398 of record NZ_CP150150.1, read on the forward strand.
TCGACTTTAGCTTTTAAAGCAGCTCTGCCAAAATATGTAGTGAAATTAAAGGTGAATGAGTCTATTCTTAAAGAATTACAACGTGAAAGATATGTAACTATAACTTTAGTAGAACCCTCTGCTAATACTGGGTGGATGAACGTAGAGGCCGAGTTTAATACTATAGAATCTGCCTGTCGTATCGTACTCTCTTTTTCTCCTTCAGTTATTGTTTTAGCTCCTACCGAACTAGTAGGGATGGTAAAGTCTGCTATTAAAACAATTTCCACAATATATGAGGAATTTTGACATGAATTCTAAATATCTACTACTTAAAGAAGATTTATGACACTTCTCTATAGACCAATGACCTATAAATCCCCTATAATAACACCATTACATAAAATTTAATAAGGGGGACATTTTACCAATGAGCTGGATGCACAAACTTCCGTTAAAACAAAGAATTGTTGCCGGATGTTACCTCGTTGCCGCACTGTTTGCTATTCCTGTCTTAGTTACGTTAATGATTCTAGGTCAATTTCTCGTAGGAATTATACTAGTAGTTGTTCTTGCAGGTCTGACTTTACCTGTTGCTCGCTTCGTGGAGAGAACGCTTACATCATCTTTTGATGATATTGCTAATGTATCTCACAGTATTTCGAAGGGGGATTTCACTAGCAGAGCGGACGAAAATGGTTCAATGGGTGACGTAAGCCGCTCCTTTAACACAATGATTGATAAGCTCAAGAAGATTCTGACCGATGCATCGCAGATCACCCGTCAAGTAATGGATGCAAGCCGCGGAATCGAAGATAAGAACCAGAACCTGAAAATTGTTATGGCACAAGTAGCCTCTTCTTCTACCGAGCTCGCTCTTGGTGCAAATGAAATATCTACGGATATCGCTGATATGACAGAATCCATTAAAGACATTGAGACCAAAGTATCCAATTATACGAACTCCACCAAAGAAATGAACAGACGTTCAATACATACCTTAGAACTTGTTGAGCAAGGGCGCCAATCCGTAGATACACAGGCTGAAGGCATGCGTAAAAACATAGAGGCTACACAAAAAGTGGCTGATACTATTGAAGCTCTCTCACAAAATGCCCGCGGGATTACGATGATCACCAAGACCATCACAGAGATCGCTGAGCAGACCAACCTGCTGTCACTCAATGCCTCCATCGAAGCTGCTCGTGCCGGAGAGCATGGTCGGGGTTTTGCCGTTGTCGCTCAAGAGGTTCGCAAGCTTGCTGAGGAATCTACGGCTTCCACAAAAGAAGTATTCGGTTTGGTCCGCAGCATTGAGTCAGATATTAAACAAGCCATCGATAATATCGCCATCAATGAAGAGGTTGTGCAGGTTCAGAATGAAATGATCACTCAATCTGCCCATATTTTCGCACAAATTGTACAAAGCGTGCAGTACATTACCGAGCAAATCTCTTCATTCTCTGCGGAGAGTGATCTTATGCTAGAAAGTGCCTTGAAAATTTCCAGTGCAATTGAGAATATCTCAGCAATCACCGAAGAAACCGCTGCAGGCACTGAAGAGGTATCGGCGGCTATGAATGAACAGATTAATGCCCTGCAGTCTGTTGCAGAAGAAACGGAAAAAATGACCCAGGCCGTATTTAATCTGCAAAAAACCATTCATATCTTTAAATTCTAGTTCAAAACTATCAACTGCCACCTAAGCTGAGTCTTAGGTGGCAGTTTTTTTCGCGAGGCAAAACTTCATCTCTTGGACAAGACTTTCGTCAAATTTCGAGTTTTTTTAGCGGATTATGTTGACAAAAATTAATGAGGAATATATTGTAAAGGAAAATTATTCTTATCAACTATAAATTAATATTGGCAAAATCCTCGAAAGAGGATGACGCAAAACCATGGATCTACAGCCTCATTTTTTCGTTTGAGGCCATGATTGCCAGGTTGCAGAGGAACCAGGACGGCTGAACTATTGTTCAGTCTTAGCGGCGCCTTATGCCACCAACCTGTGCTTACTATAGAGCACAGGTTTTTACTTTTTGAGTATATTGATCTATCGTATCTATTCGGTAGATTAATAACTAATATATATCAAAAAACTTGTGAGGTGTTTCTTTTGAAGACAGTCGCAGATTACATGGCGGAAGCACTACGTAACCTAGGAGTCACCCATTCTTTTGGGATCATTGGCAAATCGATTTGTCCAATAGTTCTAAAGATGGTCGATTACGGTATTGAATTTATTCCCGGCAGACATGAAGCAAGCTCCGGATTCGAAGCAGCAGGGTATGCGCTGAAAACGGGTAACCTAGGCGTAGCATTTGGTACTTCTGGTCCTGGTGGAACTAACCTGCTCACAGCAGCAGCTCATGCGAAAGCTAACAACCTACCTGTCCTGTTTATTACCGGCCACCAATCCATTACAGAGCTTGGAATTCCTCAATGTCAGGACTCCACCTCTTTTCTGGCTGATTTAGCTGATATGTTCAGACCTGCCACCTTGTTCAGTAAATTGGTTGAACGTGGGGATCACTTTGGTACTATTTTTAATCATGCGATTTCTGTGGCCCTGGCCAAACGGGGTCCTGTTCATCTTTGTATTCCTTTTGATGTACAAACTGAAGTATTGGAAGAATGCAATATTGTAATCCCTGAAAGAGAGTCTCTAATTAGTCAAGCAAATATCGATAGAGTCATCGATGCTATTCAAGCTGCTAAGAATCCTTTGATTATTGCGGGTAAAGGAATTAACCGCTCCGGAGCACATAAAGAGCTTGTTCAACTCGCAGAAACTTTTAATATTCCTGTAGTAACATCTCCTGGTGGAAAAGGGGCTATAGTCTGGGATCACCCGCTCTATCATGGTCCTATTGGCGTTGGCGGTTCGACCCACGGGGATGATTTATTGAATAAAAGCGATCTGTTTATAGTGCTTGGATCACGTTTAAGTGATATGACCATCTGTAATCTTAAACGGGAGAATCATCCAGCAACTTTAATTCAATTTGATATTGATCCAAGCTTTGTCGGAAAAATCCTATTGTCCAAAACGATACCGGTCACTGGGGACCTGCGCGATAATTTGGTGCACTGCCTAAATCATATTGACCCAAGCACAATCACCAAACGCGAGGCTTTGGCCGATGCTGATTATTCAGAAGAGCTTCCAACCCTCAAGAATCTTTCACTGGCTTCAGTAATGAGCACTTTAAGTGATTTGATCCCTTATAATAATTCAATTTTCGTTGATGATGGAAGCCATGGATTCCACGCTGCAAAATGGTACAAGGTTAAGAAACCGGGCAGCTTTGTTTTTGATGCTTATTTTGCTTGCATGGGTAATTCGATCGGCATGGCTATTGGTGCAAAAGTTGCAGCTCCTGAAGAAACTGTCCTCTGCATTACAGGTGATGGTTGTTTCATGATGCTCGGCGCTGAGATTAACACCGCTGTCTGCAAAGATATCCCTGTCATCTTTATCGTGGTCAATAATAAGCAACTAGATATGGCTCTTAAGGGTATGGAGAAAACCACAGGTCGTATCGATGGAACTCTATATGAAGTACCAATGGACGCCGTGAAATTCGCTGAATCTCTAGGTGCTAAAGGCTACAAATGTGAGACTGCGGATGAATTCACAGCTGCAATTAAAGATGCGGTAGCTCTAAACCATGTTGCCGTTATTGAACTACTAACAGACCGTGATGAAGTCCCTCCGACTGCACACCGTACTTTGAACCTAAACTAGGAGGCTAACCATGAAGGAAAATATCAACAGTGGTCTCAACCACTTCACGAATCTATCAGGAGACTATGGCGCAAAAGCACTAGCTCCAATTAAAGACCACTTCCCTGACTTGGCTGAATTTATTATGGGGAATGCCTATGGCGATATTTTTCAACGTAATACTATAGCCCCTGACTGGAAGGAAATCGCAGTCATTTCATCTTTAATTTCAATGGGTCAATTCGAACAGCTGGGTGTTCATTATGTTATGGCCCTTCGTGTTGGAGTCACCGTAGAACAGCTTAAAGGCATTCTATTACACTTAGTACCCGTTATAGGGGCACCTAGAATCATCACAGCTTTTAATATCCTGCTTGCAACCATAGAAGAAATCCAATAACCCAACAGTTCGACAACAATATACAAAATTCGACTTTATTATTGCATGCACTTGAAAAATATGCCTATAATAGAGTCGGAATATCCCAATACTTGCTGTATAGTGTCGAATTTTGACTTTTATAAAACAGCTAAGTGGATATATAAAGGGCTGGATATTGCAGTCGAACTGTTTTGGACAAATTCAATCTATGGGAGAGATTTAGGCATGGGAAGTTTCGTTTTGAAGACAGACACTGCAAACAAGGTTATTAACATTGAGTTGGATGGAACATTTTCTGAAGAAGATGGTCTAAAATCTATTCAAGCTTATCAACAAACTATCAATCCAATTACTCCAGCTGACTATGAACTAAAAATCGACTGCAGAAAGCTAAATGTAACTGCACCAGATGTTGTACCTCTTTTAGAAAGCTGCTTTGTAATGTTTAAGAATGATGGATTTGTAAAAGTAAATCTAACGCTTGAAAATAACCCGATCCTCAAAATGCAGCTTTCCCGTCTTGGCCGTAAAGCTGGACTCGATAACATCGAGATCATTTCTGCGGTTACAGTCTAGATCTTTTAATCTTAATATGTAGGCCACATTTTACTGCTTTCCTGGAGGCGTATTATGACCGGAATTCGTATTAAAGGCATTGATATCTATCATCCCAGCAATATAGTTGGTAACGACTTTTTCATTAAGCATTTTGACGAAAGAGGCATTGATATTCGAGGTCTATTATCCGCATTAGGTCGTAATGCACGGTATAGTATTAAGGATGCGGAGGAGAATTCCCTTACGATGGCTTTTGAGGCTGCCCGGAATGTTCTGGAGAAAAGTGGTCTCACAGGTGCCGATATCGACCTTATTGCCTATGCAAGTCAAACTCCTGAGTATATCTTTCCTACCAACTCATTAATGATTCACCGTTTGATCAAAGGCGCATCCCATACGATCTGCATTGACAGCAATGCTAATTGTGCGGGTATGACGGCTTCAGTGGAACAGGTTAGCCGTCAGATGCAAGCGAATCCTAGGATTAAACGAGCGTTGGTAATCGGCTCCGATTATGTTACCCCTCATGCCGATAAGAATGATCCAGTCTACTACGCTAACTTCGGTGATGCAGCGGCGGCAGTCATTCTTGAACAAGCTGAGGATGTAGTCGGTTTCATTGACTCTATCTACCAAACGGATCCTTGTGTTTGCGATAAATCCAAGTTCCCGTGCGCAGGCCTGGCTAAACTGGGTAAACAAGGTGTAGCGGCTGGAGAGTTTAATGTGAAGTTTATTCCTTTTGATGATTCCATTTGCATAGATGCTGCTTCTGAGTCTATTCGTACTCTACTATCTAACAACAATATCGCGCCTGAAGCCATTAAAGCAGCCTGCTTCTCACAGTTTTCATTGCCTAATATCTTAGAGATGTGTGAGAAAGTCGGTATTGATCGCAATGTAGCGGTATACATAGGGGATGAATTCGGATATACCTCTACCAGCAGCCCATTTATTGCTCTACATAAAGCTGTAACTACTGGAAAGATCGAACGTGGTGATAAAGTCCTGTTCTGGACAGTGGGCGCCGGTTGGCAAAATGTAGCATTTGTTATTGAATATTAGGAGCTATATAACAAAAAGCGGCAAGCTAGGGATTCACCTAAGCTTGCCGCTTTTTGTTATAAATATGAACGCAACATCAGGACTTACTTGCAAAGGTGAGCCCCTTTTCCGCGAGAGCACTCCGCAGTAGAACGATCGCCTTTGGCCCCAATCCATGTAGCTGCAGAAGCTCTGCCTCCGTAAGCTTGCTGAATTGTTGAAGCTGAACATATCCAGCCCCATGCAGGGCTCGAAGCGCCGGCTTAGATAGTCCGCCCGGCAGATCAGATTCGTTTCCGTTAACCATAGACATATACAGCCCCTTTATCACTGATATCCTTCATGCTTCTCCCAACCCATGGTACGCGCTACAGCGTCCTTCCAGGCGTTGTAACGACCTTCCCGCTCAGTAATACCCATCTCAGGCGAGAAGACCCTCTCAGCCTTGTTGAAGCTCTCTAGCTGGGCACGTGTCCAGACTCCGGACGTTAACCCGGCCAGAAGCGCTGCACCTAGCGCTGTTGTCTCCGCATATGTGGTTCTAGTAACCTCACTGCCCAGGATATCAGACTGGAACTGCATCAGCAAATCGTTACGCACAGCTCCGCCATCCACACGAAGGCCGGTCAATGGCATGCCTGCGTCTTTTTCCATAGCTCCTATTACATCTCTAGATTGAAAGGCTAAGGACTCCAATGTAGCTCGTACCAGATGTCCTGAGGTAGTGCCCCTGGTGAGGCCAAATATGGCTCCACGGGCGTACATATCCCAATAGGGTGCCCCCAGTCCGGTAAACGCAGGCACAACGATAACCCCTTCGCTGTCCTCTACTTCCCTTGCTTTAACTTCTGAGCCTGCTGGCTCCTCTATAAGACCAAGCCCCTCCTGCAGCCACTGAACAGCCGCTCCGGCTACGAACACACTGCCCTCGAGGGCATAATAGAGTTCATCTCCCATACCCCAAGCTACAGTGGTCAACAAGCCATGGCTGGAGGCTACAGCTTCTGTGCCTGTGTTCATAAGTATAAAGCAGCCTGTACCATAGGTGTTTTTGGCACTGCCGGGTTCTAGACAAGTATGTCCAAACAATGCAGCCTGTTGATCTCCAAGTACAGAGCGAATTGGAATATCCGCCCCAAACCACTGTTTGTCTGCTATTCCAAATTCGCCGCCAGACATTCTTACTTCTGGCAGAATGGTACGCGGAATACGAAGCTCTTGCATTAGCTCTTCATCCCAGCACCGTTCATGAAGATTGAACAGCATCGTACGTGAGGCATTGGTAACATCAGTGACATGTACGGCTCCGCAAGTAAGTCTCCAAATTAGCCAGCTGTCGATCGTACCTGCCAGAAGCTCCCCTCGATTCGCCCGCTCTCGGGCACCATCCACGTGATCCAGTATCCAGGAGATTTTGGTAGCTGAGAAATAAGCATCTACAACAAGGCCCGTCTTGCTCGCAATAACTTGCTCCAGCCCTTTACTTTTAAGTTCTTCACATTGCTCTGCAGTACGCCTGTCCTGCCACACGATCGCAGGGTATATCGGTTTGCCCGTTGTTTTATCCCAGATTAAAGCCGTTTCTCTCTGATTGGTTATTCCGATGGCAGAGATCTCCTCAACCGCTATGCCACCCCGCGCAATCGCGTCTCTTGCCGCTGCGAGCTGTGACTCCCAGATTTGCTCAGGGTCATGCTCTACCCAGCCTGGATGGGGGAAGGATTGCTTAACATCATATTGACCTTGTGAGACCCATTTAGCCTCCGTATCGAACAATATGGCTCGTGAGCTGGTAGTACCTTGGTCTAAAGATAAAATCATTCTATGCCCTCCCAAGCAAAACCTACAAGATATGTTCCACGATGAACAAGATTAATGTGTTTGTTTCAACAAAAAGCACCTCTGCTGTCAGAGGCGCTATCACACATTGTGTTTGGAATTACTGTTTTTCGACAGGAAGTCTTAGCGTAAAGGTTGTACTTTCGCCTAGTTTGCTTGAAGCGGAGATGGTCCCGTGATGCGACTCTACAATATTTTTAACAATCGCAAGCCCAAGTCCTGTTCCACCTGATTCTCCCCGTACACGCGCCTTATCAGCTTTGTAGAAGCGGTCGAATATATACGGCAGATCCTCTGGTGGAATTCCCACCCCTTCATCCTGAATTTTAATCTCAAGATAACGACGACCTTCTAATACACAAGTTCCTGTATGAACTGTGATTTTTTTGCCACCCTGTGTGTGGCGGAAAGCATTATCGAGTAAATTGGTTAGGACTTGTTCCAGTTTATCCTCATCCGCTGCCTTCAGAACAGCAATATCGCTCTGTTGCTGCAAGTGAAGATGGATATCGCGCTCTTTGGCACGTACAGAAAATTTACGGTAGACTCGTTCCAGCAGTTCATTCATGTCCACCTGAGCTTTCATCATATCCGTATGTCCGGCTTCCATTCGGGCAAGATCAAGCAAATCCTTAACCAGACGCCCCATACGCAGTGATTCGTCATGAATGACCTGGATCAGCTCACTGCTTTCTTCGGGGGATGAAGCCATCCCGTCCAATAAAGCCTCACTGTACCCTTGCATCATCGACAACGGAGTGCGTATTTCATGGGAGACGTTAGCAACGAAGTCTCTGCGCATCTTTTCCAGACGCACCTCTTCCGTCACATCCCGCAGTACAGCAACTACTCCCCGGATGCTGCCTTCAGAATATAATGGTGCCATATGAACAGACCAGACGCCCTGCCGCACATGTACATTGGAGCGGTCATCGCCACCTTGTTTCAGGGTGCTTAAAAATAAAGGACGCAGGGGAGGCGGAACACTGCTCTCAGCCGTTTCGGGATGGAGCTCAGCATCACTCGCATGTTCCCACTGCAAATCGCTCCAGCTCTCTAGCAGAGCTTGGCCGTGCGGATTGGTCAAAATAATCTGCCCTTCAATATCAAAGGTGATCACAGCATCGCTCATACTGCGCAGTACGCTAGATAAATGCCCCTTCTCATGATGCAGACTGCGAATATTCTCTTCAAGCTCCTCAGCCATATGGTTAAAGGAAGTCGCCAACTGGCCAATTTCATCACTTGTGACCAGCGTAAGCCTTGTTCCGTATTCTCCCCGGCGAATGTTATTCGCAGCTTCAATGACACGCTGCATCGGCTGGGTGATTTTGGTAAACAAAAATAACGCAAAAAATGTAGTCAAAGAAAATCCGATCATACAAGTATACATAAATAAACGTTTGATATCTCCGGAATTGGCAAAGTTACTGTCTATGTAGGGAAGCAAAAATAACCCCAAGGTAATAAGTACGACAGCGACCAGGCAGATGATCGTAACCCACAGTTTGCCGACAAGACTTCTCCAGAAGTTCACTTATTTAGGTACCTCTAGTTTGTAGCCTACGCCCCATACGGTCGTAATCATCGCTGCGGATTCCGGTGATACTTTATTCAGTTTTTCACGAAGGCGTTTTACGTGAGTATCTACAGTACGCAAATCTCCGAAAAATTCATAATTCCAGACATCCTTAAGCAGTTCTTCACGAGAAAATACTTTATCCGGCGAAATAGCCAAATAATGCAGAAGTTCATATTCTTTAGGTGTCAAACTCACTTCTTCACCACCAGCAGTCACACGGTGAGCATCATGCTCAATAATAAGATGAGTAAATACAATGTTATTGCTGGAATTGCTCTCCTTGGACAAGAAAGCAGTTGCCGAAGAACGGCGCATAATAGCCTTCACCCGGTAAATGACTTCACGTGGACTGAAGGGCTTCACAACGTAATCGTCTGCGCCCATCTCAAAGCCCTGAACACGGTTGATCTCTTCGCCTTTAGCTGTAAGCATTAACACCGGTGTTGACTTCACTCCTCTGAGTCTTGTCAGCACTTCCATCCCATCGATGCCAGGCAGCATAACATCCAGCAATATTAGACCGTAGTCATTTGCTGTTGCTTTACGAAGAGCGATTTCTCCGTCTTCCGCTTCATCGATTTCATAACCTTCTTTTTCAAGATACATCTTTAGCAGGCGGCGAATACGTTCCTCATCATCCACTACCAGAATTCTGTTTAAATGATCTGCCATTTCACTACAACCCCTTCATCAATACAGTAGAACGTAATCTTTAAACCATTGTGCAACGTTAACAGGTAAACTATGCTCAGTCCGTCCCCGCGTAAGAATGAAGTCCGGCGATGACTAAATTAACGCCAACCAGAGTAAACATTACGACCAGGAAGCCAAGCACAGCCAGCCAGGCAGATTTTCTTCCTTGCCATCCACGAGCCAAACGTAAATGAAGATAAGCGCTATAGAAGAGCCAAGTGACAAGCGCCCAGACTTCCTTAGGATCCCATCCCCAGAATCTTCCCCAAGCGATTTGCGCCCATATCATTGCAAAGATCAAAGCGCCTAATGTGAAAATAGGAAAGCCAATGGCTATCGCCCTATACGTAATCTCATCTAGATCGCCCTCATCAATTCCGTCCATCACTGGGTGTAAAGCAGTGCCCAGCGGTTTACGTACGATCAAGCGAAGAACTCCGTAGAGGATTAATCCGGAAAGGAGTGACCAAATTACAGTATTAAACTTCCGTCCAGCATTTACACCATTCATCCAAGATGGTGCCTCAAAGAGTGGTTCTTTTATGCCAAGAAACGACTGGAAGCTCTCAATTTCGCTATTGTGAGGTGCCACAATCGGCGGCATTCGATAACTCACTTTCTCTATTGTACTATTTTCCTGCCCGGGGCTGTCAATCGTAACGTTCGGACGGACAAAAACAGTTTCGTAGCCTGCTCCGCGGAATGCAAAAACAGAACCCAGAAACCCAATTATAACAATGATTGAAAAGAGAGTAAATTCGACCAGCCTCTGTTGCTTGCGATCCGCCTTCTCTTTACTGGAAAAATTGACTGTTCGCAGCAGATACATCAGTCCCGCCGCAAACCCTACTGCGAAGAAGGATTCACCTAGTGCAGCCAGTGTTACGTGTATCTTTAAATAGTTCGATTGAAGAGATGGAATCAGCGGCTGTACTTCCTGTGGAAACACTGCAGCATAAGCCATCACAATAATACTGATTGGAACTGCAAAGAGACCCAGGATTACCTTACGATAAATAGCGTACATCACGGTAAAGGCAACCATGACCATCATCGATAAAAAAGTCATGAACTCGTACATGTTGCTGACCGGAATATGCCCTGAGCCCGCCCAACGTGTAAAGAAATAAATAAGATGAAAGATAAGACCTATTGAAGAGAAAATAAAAGCAATTTTGCCCCAACGTGCGGTATGTTCCTCCGGCTTGCGGCCTGACCACTTGCGACCCATGATGGCGATAGTGAATAACATAAACGAACCGCTGTATAATAAAAATGCGGCAATAAAGACAGCGCTGCTGATGTCGAGCAAGCTCATGAAAGGCCTCCTCCATTATCTAATGATTTTTCATCGACTACCAGATCTACTTTTTCTAAAATAGAAACGATCTCACGGCGGAAACCGAACCAGTTCTTGTTCGTATGTCCTCCGAGGATGAGCTCCCCGTTAGCAACGGTAAGCCAGATACGTCTATGCTGCCAGTAGAAGCCAAGCACTAAACCCAGCATCACGATTGCTGCACCTAGCCATACAAACGGCATTGCACGATCAATACGTATATTCAAGTAAGTAGTCGATTCCGAAAAATCAACGTCGCTCATGTTGTCCACTTCAAGCTCAAGAAATCTATTGCTCCCGCCAAGCTTATCGTTAATGGCAGCCTGTTGAAACTGCGCCTTATCCACCTGTTTAGGAAAATAGAAATACTGCTGCCCTTCCGCCGGGAGATCCGGACCTTGTATCAGGAACAAAAAAGCAGGTGCATTCGGATAAGGTGATTTGGAAATCGGCTGTCCATCCTCATTTAGACCAAAATCCATATACTTTTCTTTCAAAGTTAAAGTATAAGGACCCGCCTGAATTGCCCGCGGAGGATTCTTCATGTCCAGCTTAAATTTGCCGAACGCCTCGCCAGTGGTGGAATTCTTAAGCTCAGGCTGTACCGAACGCAGCACCGGGGTCAGATCATAATCAAACTGATACGCTTTCAATCCTTTATAATCCAAAGGTGAATTTACTTGGATATCATGTTTCGTCACCTCGGATAGCTGTGGTTCCTTCGAAGGGTCTCCACAATCCGCGGTGCATTCATAAAGCACAGCTTGGGTCTGGAATAGCTTTGGAAGTATTTTTTTGCCTCGAAATTCCTCAGGCATCTCTTCCTCCGTATAAAACTCCACGGTGAATTTCTCATTTTTCAAATAATAGGTGGTGTCCGGAATCTGTGTGATCTCCCCTTGCGGGAAAGCAAGATGCTGATCCATGTTCAGTCCCGGCAATCCTCTTGCTAATACAGCAAGTAAAAAAATAATTAAGCCAATATGTATTACATAAGGTCCCCAGCGGCTGAAGCGATGTTTCTCTGCCAGCAGAGCTCCTCCATCCGTCTTCACGCGATAGCCCTTTTTACGCATTGGCTGAATTACCCGGGCTACCCAAGCTTCTGGTTCCTCTTGTACTTCAGTTACTAACACAGCTTTTTGCCGAGTTAAGAACTGACGATGTTTCCGAATCTTCTGCCTGGTTAAGGCCTTATAGAGCGGAAGTACTCGGTCCAAGCTACAGATCACAAGTGAAGCGCCGATCATTACGAGTAGAGTTACAAACCACCAGGATTCGTATGTATGTGAAAGTCCAAGTTTGTGATAAATATATCCGGCTGTTCCGTACTCTTGCTTGTAATAAATTGAGGCATCGATATTAAGAAAAGTACTCTCCTGCGGGAAAATCGTCCCTAACATAGAGCCTATAAGTGTCAACACGATCAGATAGATCGCTATTTTGACGGAAGAGAAAAAGTTCCACACCCGATCAATAATCCCCGGGTTAACGCGCTGAGAACGGCGAGCTACGCCATCGTAACGCATTTCCAAATTCTCGCCCCAGTCTGATTCTTTACCCAACGGCTTCCCGCATGCTTCGCATAAAACAGTGCCTACAGGGTTCTGGTGGCCACATTCACATTTGGTATTGGTTATAAATGCCTCGCGTTCACTCATCAATCCACCAGCTTCCCAATTTGATCATCAAGTGAATTCAAATCAAGCTGGCCGATATGAATGTTGTCAATTTTACCCTTGGAATTAATGAATAAGGTAGTTGGCAGCGGAGAAATACCATAACTTCGTACAGCATCACGTCCAGTGTCCATCAAAATCGGAAAATCGATGTTTACTTGCTTCACAAAATTCTCGACAGTCATCCGGTCTTCGCCCACATTAATGCCTAAGACCACTACGTCCTTGTCCTTCCATTTCTCCCATTGCGCTTGGAGAGCCGGCATTTCTTTGACACAAGGTGCACACCAAGAGCCCCAGAAATTAAGCACAATAGTCTTGCCCTTATATTCGTCTAGGGTATGAGCCAGACCGTCAAGCCCAAGCAAATCAAAGGAAGGTGCTTTGCTCCCTTCCTCTGGTTTGCCGCTTCCCCCAAATACAGAGGAACCGATGGCATAACCGCCCACTATAACAATTAGAAACAGAATCACGATTTGAATTGGTTTTCTTGCTTTACCCACACGTAAAGCCCCCTTCTGTGACGCAACTCATACTTATGTTGTAAGGTGTGAACATCCTATGAACATTATAGCGAATTTCGTCACAGCTTTAGGGGGTTTAATTGTGAATATTCTGTGTCTTTATGACTCTTTACGTGGAGTTCTTTCTTTAAGCAATCCTGCTTTGGCAATTTGCTGCAGATGGTTAATTTCATCCTTGGTCAAATGACGGTATGAGCCACGTTTGAGATTTTGCAGCATAATATCCCCGAATGAAATCCGTTTCAGACGGAGTACGGGGTGTGAAATCGCATCAAACATGCGTCGTACCTGACGATTACGTCCTTCGTGAATCGTGATGCTGATTACCGCTTCTTTATTTGCTTCATCAATATCCTTGTACTCTACTTCCGCAGGCGCTGTCATGCCATCTTCCAGCTTAATGCCAGCTTTCAGCTTGTCCAATGCAGTACCATGCGGTATACCCTTGACCGTAGCATGATACGTCTTAGGTACATGGTGCTTCGGATGGGTTAGCAAGTTAGCAAAGTCCCCATCATTTGTCAGCAGCAGCAAACCTTCCGTATCGTAATCGAGCCGGCCTACAGGGTAAACCCGTTCAGTAATTCCTTTTAGGTAGTCAGTTACAACCTTACGACCCTTTGGATCGGAAGCGCTTGTGATAACTCCCTTAGGTTTGTTGAACATAATATAGATTTTGTTCTCGCCCCGGATCAGTCTACCGGAAACTTTAATAATATCTGTTGCGGGGTCCACCTTCGTGCCAAGCGTAGTTACGAGTTCCCCGTTGACTTCCACTTTACCGGCCAAAATCATTTCTTCACACTTACGTCTGGACGCCACACCGGCCTGCGCCAAAATTTTCTGTAATCTTTCCATATTCGACTAGTCACCTCAGATCAATGATAACCATCAGAGGGATAAATCACAAGTTCATTCCAAGGAAAAAATGCTCCTGGGCAGGAATTATTGTGGGGTTCGATGATTAAAGGGGAGATTTGGTAGCGTTCTACTAATTCTAAAACGAGTTTAGCCGTTGCAAAAAGCTGCTCCTTCCTTCCGGATATTGGAGGATCGCCCACTTCCTTACCAAAATCACCTTCCAAACAAATATGAATATACTCCGGATCTGTCAGTAGCGGTGCTGCATAAATTGCGCCATCCACTCCTACCCAGAAGTCAAAACCTTTACCGTTAATGGATGTACAGCTAGAATGATGCAGAATAAAACCTTTATAGTTCATTGCGGAATGCCCCCCTCCACATTGCTGCAATAGCATATGTTCAGGGGGGCAATGGGGTGACTATCCAAATAATAGCAGACACACAGCGATCGCAGCGACAAAGCCGACAACATCGGAGAACAGGCCAACCTTAAGCGCATAACGGCCATTCCGTACGCCTACAGCTCCAAAGTAAACGGTCAAAACATAAAGCGTTGTATCTGTGCTCCCCTGTATGGTGGAAGCAATCATACCAATTAAAGAATCCGGGCCATGCACACGGATCAGATCCGTAGTGTAGGCAAGCGACCCAGTCCCCGTAAGCGGCCGCAGAAGACCAAGCGGCAATACTTCGGCAGGAACACCAAGCCCACGCAGGGCAGGGGAAATGAAACCCATGAAAAAGTCCAGCGCACCGGAAGCGCGAAAAACACTGATCGCAACCAGCATCCCCACAAGATGGGGAATAATCGCAATGGCCGTGCCAAACCCATCTTTCGCGCCTTCAACAAAGGATTCGTAGACTGGCACTTTGCGCGTAAAAGCATAGAGCGGGATGAACGTAATCATGACCGGAATCGCCCATGCCGATATGAGACTGATGAACTGGTACAAATCACGTTCACCCTTTCAATGAGGAATTAGGGAGTGTTGTCTTCGTCAAAGGAGGAACCCCGGACTTTGCTGAAGGGGGCTTCGGCGGTTTGCGCAGTAAAGTCAGCCTTCGGAAAAACCGGTCTGCCGCAATCGCTGCAAGTGTCGCCACGGCCGTTGCTGCAAGTGTTGTACCTACTATGCCTGCGGGATCGGCTGAACCATAGTTTAACCGGATGGCAATCAGTGTGGCTGGGATAAGCGTAATGCTTGCTGTGTTAAGTGCTAGAAGAGTACACATGGCTGGTGTGGCGGTCTCTTTATCAGGGTTGAGCTTTTGCAGCTCCTGCATCGCCTTGATGCCCATTGGCGTTGCGGCATTGCCTAGTCCCAGCAGATTAGCACTCATATTGGAGAGAATATATCCAATGGCAGGATGCCCTTTCGGCACATCAGGAAATAAAAAAGCTACGACAGGGCCAAGCACCTTGGCAATCTTTTTAAGCAAACCTGCATCTTCTGCTATCTTCATGATTCCAAGCCAGAACACAAGCACACTGATTAAGCCAAAACTAACCGTTACCCCACTCTTGGCTCCGTCGAATACGGCGGCTGTAAACTCATCCATTCTGCCGTTAACGGCGGCGAACAGAAAACCGATGATGATCATTCCTAGCCAAATCCCGTTAATCATGGATACGCCTCCTTCTTCATTCATCAGCCCATTTTCTTATTTCGAACTCGCTCCCATTTCAAATAGAGCTTTCAGCGCACTGCCCAGCGCCTGGAACCAATTGTTTGCCGGATAAGACTGGGCTAGTGTGGGACTATACTTTTTCATATAAGCAGATTGCTCAGGAGGCAGATTCTCAGGAGTATACACCGGCACGCGACCTATTTCTTTTCCGCCCAGCTCCAGCACAAGCGCCCCTTGCAATCCAAAATTTGCTCGCGTAGCTTCGGCTGAGACCGTTTCCTTCTGATTCAAAACAAGTTTCGTGATCACTCTATTTTGTTCACCTTGTCCAAGTGGATAAGCAAAGGTTTTGGAGGTTACAAAGTTATAGCCCGTCACGGCATCACCACGTTCGATCAGTGTTTTGAGCGGATAGTGATTAAACCCGAAGTTTAGCAGGGAAGCATGATCATTCCAGTCATCGCCGTCATTTATAGTAACTGCAACAAGCTGCTGGCCGTTTCTGGTGGCAGAGCTGACAAGGCAGCGCAGTGCTTTTTTGGTATAACCTGTCTTTACACCGTCCGCTCCCTCGTATAAATACAGCATCTTATTTTTGTTTCTCCATTTGTAATCCCATTTCTCATTTGGATTGTCTGCAGTTTTCTCCTGCGTCTTCACAATTTCTTTAAATACAGGATTATGAAGAGCATAAGCGGTCAGAACAGCCAAGTCGTTGGCACTTGAATAATGCCCTTCAGCGTCAAGACCATGGGGATTAGCAAAATGAGTATGGGTTAGCCCTAGCTCCTCAGCCTTAGCGTTCATCAGGTATACAAAACCTTCTTCAGAACCACCGATATGCTCTGCGATCGCCGTTGCTGCATCATTCCCTGAGCGCAGCATCAGGCCATACAGCATATTTTCCAGCGTCATCTCTTCTCCCTGCTGCAAGTAAATAGAAGAGCCTTCTTTCGCATAGGCATTTTTTCCTACTTTGACTTTAGAGGCTAAATCACCATTCTCAATGGCGACGAGGGCGGTCATAATTTTGGTCAAGCTGGCAATAAGCATAGGCTCATCCCCACGGCTGCTGTACAAAATACGCCCGGATTCCACATCAATCAGTGCCGCTGCTCTTGCATGTGTAGAGATAGAGCTGTTCTCGGCCTGAATTGAAGATAGCGGCGCCAGAAGCAGCAGCGAAAGGCACAATATTAAGGCGAATGGCCATTTACGGGTTATTGTCTTCATGTTCATCCTCCGGCTTCTTATCGGATCTTAAGTAAAAGTGTTTATGTTGTACAAGTGTATGCGGACCAGCCTTAGGGTATGTCCACTCCTTGGGATGTTCCACACAAAATATCCCCACAATGTGAGGCCTTGCTTCGATATTTTTTCAGGTAATTTGCGGGGACCAAAATATACTTTCTGATACGTCAAAAAAGGGACACCGCCTGATGTATGGCGATATCCCCGAGGCTATTTGTAGAATTATGTGTACCTAATGAGTTGAAGATTGAGATGTACTTGGATCGGTTTTAACAGGTGCTGCTGCTGGTGTGGCAGGTGTTGGCGGCGTTTGAGCTGCAGCATTGCTGGTTTGGAACATGGTTTGAATTTTGTCGATGAGCCCTGGTGTTGCGTCGATGATTTTTTCGAATAGGTGAGTTTGATTGTCCAGAGGGACAATATTCACTCCATCCTTACCTACCACTAAAAAAGCGATCGGTCGAATGGAGACGCCTCCCCCGCTACCTCCACCAAATGGAAGCATTTTGACTCCACCTTGGGAGCTTGAACCACTTATAGAATCTTCTACTCGATAATCACTACCACCAGCAGCAAATCCAAAGGCAACTTTACTGATAGGCAGGATGATGCTGCCGTCAGGAGTTTGTACTGGATCTCCGACAATGGTATTCACATCTACCATGCCCTTGATATTTTCCATCGCTGTTTGCATTAGGCCTTGAATAGGATGGTCGCTCATATTGTTTCCTCCTTTAATTGAGTACGATTTCTCTTTCTTCTACAGCGTATATCATCCCCACTTCCGCCCATTTGTATGTAACTTTCATTTTAAACTTTCCCATGTGGCTCCTGACGCATCTGTTTCAGCAGATTTCTCCAATGGCCGATCCCACCTTTTTCACGCAAGACACGCCGAGATAGCCGCATTAAGGCATACAAAGTATAGCCGACTGAGATTTTCCCCTTACAGACAAACTCCATTGCAAAACAAAGCTCATCTTCAAAAACAGGCTTAACAAAAATTCGAGGGTGCTGCTGCAATTTCACCCACTGCGAAATAAAACCAACAATACTCCACTTCAGGCCCCAAACCGCTCCCGATGCGGTCGCAGTATCTGCTGCATCACCAAGAGAGAAATCGGTGGACCAATCGAGCTTTGATATTTTCACATGAGCTACAGTCTCTTTTAACCATTCCTTCAACCCGCGTGTAGATTTTACAGCTTGGTTAACATTGTCGCGCCAGTGCATTACTCTTTCTTTATCGAATATCTCTTCTTTTACGGTATCTACACCTGTCGTCGCAGTCCCTGTCTCTTTAAACTTTCCCCACACACCCTGCTCCAATCCCTTAAAAACCAATTGGGGAAGTTCATAGTGAAGCTTTATCAGACCAAAAAGAGAGGTAATATCTAATTCGAGCAGGTCATTTTTTCCATGTTTATAACACCGTATGCGGAAATCGATAGATGAAGACAGGACCAGGATCAGTGCCAGCACAAGCAAAACGAGGGGAATTGCAAGCCATAACGTCACGTATTTACCTCCAAGAAACCTTAATAATGGGAACCTTTGGTTTAGTATGGCAATTTAAGCTGGAAAAAATTCGGGGTTTGCATAAAAAATATGAGCTTAAATAAAAATAGGGACTGTCCCAAACCACATAAATGGTTTAAGGGCAGTCCCTTCAATACAATTATTAGCGTTCTCGTACGAACTAAGGCAGCTCGACATCCTCAAACGTCATTTGAGTATCCAGCTTATTGAACAATAGCTGCGTCTCTTCTTCCAAATTATCCGTGGACTCAAAGTTCGTTGGTTCCGGCAGATCCTTTAGACTGGCAAGACCAAAGCTCTCCAAGAAGGATTTAGTCGTCCCGTACAGAATTGGCCGGCCTACCGCTTCCGCACGACCAACCTCATGAATCAAATCCTTGTTATTCAGCGTATGAATTGCGCGTTCCGACTTCACACCCCGGATTTCTTCAATCTCCACCCGCGTAATCGGTTGGCGATAAGCCACGATTGCGAGAGTCTCTAAGGCAGCCTGAGACAAGGTTGATCTGGATGGTGAATAGGCCAGACGCTCAAAATAGTGGGCATGATCAGGCAATGTAGCCAGCCGATAGTTCCCGGCAATTTGCACTACCTGTAAGCCCCGCTCCTGTGCTACATAATCTTCTTTCAGTTCCTCTAATGCTCCGGCTGCAAGCTCTGGGCGCTGTTCCGTAATTTCAGCCACTTGGCGTACAGAGATTCCTTCATCCCCTGATAGAAACAGCAGGCCCTCAATAATCGATTTCAGCGTTTTGTAATCCATTGAAGTGTTCTCCTCCTCTCCACTCCATTACGATGTCATCAAACAATTTCTCTTGGTAGCAAAAAATCGCCTTCATTTTCATCAGTTCCAGAATCGCAAGAAAAGTAACTACGATTTCGTGCCGTGCCATTTCATCGTGAAGCAGTGCCGAGAAATGCAGCTTACCGCCTGTTCCTCTGCGCTGCAGCGCATCTGATACATCACGTATACGATCTTTTACCGATATTTCATCCCGGGTAATCCGCTGGTAAGAAGACCTTCTGGCAGCCTTACTTAGCGCTTTACGAAAAGCGGCTATTAAGTCTGAGGTATGTAGTCCTTTTAGCGTTTGATCAATCTCTTCTGGCACGAATGGACCCAAATCCTCAGGCTCCTTCGTAAAAATCAAGCTCCGCTCGCTCTCCATATCCATTAGATGTACAGCAATACTCTTGAACTTACGATACTCAATCAGTCGCTGAACAAGTTCAGCTCGTGGATCAAATTCATCCTCTTCGTAATATTCAAAATCATCGATCTCAATGACCGGTGGTTTGGGCAGCAATAGCTTGCTCTTTATAGATAAAAGGGTAGCGGCCATCACGAGAAATTCACTCGTAATATCCAATTCAAGCTCCTGCATGCTACGCAGGTATTCCATATACTGTTCGGTGATCTCGGCGACCGGAATGTCCTGGATGTCGATTTCCGCCTTATCAATTAAATGCAAGAGCAGATCCAGCGGACCTTCAAACGTCTCCAGCTTGTACAATACAGTCACGAAGCATCCTCCCGCCAAAAAAAGTAAAGTGCAGCGCCCGTCTGGACGCTACACAAGTAGAAAGGGCTCTTATAATCCATGCTTTCTTCTTATACTATAAATAAGCACGAATTCGACTGATTCGTCAATAGCTGACTTACTTAAACAGTTTGTTAAGATTCGCCATTTCAATCGCAGCAGTCGCAGCATCCCAGCCTTTATTGCCTGCTTTGGTTCCTGAACGCTCGATGGCCTGTTCAATATTTTCAGTAGTAACTACGCCAAAAATGGTTGGCACGCCGGTCTTAAGATTGATAGCGGCTACTCCTTTGGCAACTTCATTACATACATAATCATAGTGTGTAGTGGAACCACGGATAACCGTTCCTAAGGTAATTACAGCGTCGTATTTGCCGCTTTCAGCCATTTTTTGCGCGATCAATGGAATTTCAAATACCCCTGGAACCCAAGCAACATCCACTTCATCATCACCGACACCATGGCGTTTAAAGGCATCGAGTGCACCTGACAAAAGCTTGCTGGTAATAAATTCATTAAAACGTCCTACAACAACTCCGTATTTTAACCCCTCAGAAACTAAGTGTCCTTCTAAATATTTCGGCATATCCATCATCTACCCTTCGTTTTTTATAATGTATGGTTAAGCTTTCGAATCCTCATTTTGTTCAATATCGTCAAAAGACAGCATATGTCCAAGCTTCGCTTGCTTCGTGTGGAGATAGTTGGTGTTGTCCTTGTTCTCCGGCATTTGTATCGGCACGCGCTCAACGACTTCCAATCCATAACCCTCCAGCCCTTTGATCTTACGCGGGTTGTTCGTGAGCAGACGGATTTGGCGCACACCCAGATCCTTCAGAATTTGTGCTCCAATTCCATAATCACGCAGATCTGCTGGAAAACCAAGCTTTAGATTCGCATCTACAGTGTCAAGACCTTCCTCTTGCAGCTTGTAAGCCCGAAGCTTATTGATAAGGCCAATGCCTCTGCCTTCTTGGCGCATATAGAGCAACACGCCCCTGCCGGCAGTTTCGATCTGCCGCAGTGCAGCTTCAAATTGCGGGCCGCAATCGCAACGATGGGAGTGGAATACATCACCAGTCAGGCATTCGGAATGTACACGTACAAGCACTGGCTCATCGCCGGAAATATCGCCTTTTACCAAAGCTACATGCTCTTTATCATCGACTTCATTTGTATAAGCAATGGTCTGGAAATCCCCAAAATCGGTAGGAAGACGTACTGAAACCTCGCGAGTAACGAGTTGTTCTTTTTCATTGCGATAATGAATAAGATCCTTGATACTGATCAGCTTAAGATCATGCTTGCGGGCAATTTCGATTAGATCAGGTAAGCGGGCCATTGAGCCATCTTCCTTGATAATCTCGCAAATGACACTGGCTGGATAAGCGCCACACATCCGCGCTAGATCAACAGCAGCCTCCGTATGTCCGGAGCGGCGCAGAACGCCACCTTTTTTCGCAATCAGCGGGAACATATGCCCCGGTCTGCGGAAATCAGCAGGTTTCGCTTTTGGATCGATCATGGCCTTAACGGTCAAAGATCTTTCCCCCGCAGAGATCCCAGTGGTTGTATCAATATGGTCAACAGATACGGTAAAAGCCGTACCGTGATTATCGGTATTGTGGGTTACCATGGCTTGCAGTTCAAGTTCTGCCGCACGCTCCTGGGTAATAGGCATACAAACCAATCCACGTCCCTCAGTAATCATAAAATTGATGACCTCTGGTGTCGCCCGTTCAGCAAGGGCTATAAAATCCCCTTCATTCTCACGATCTTCATCATCCACTACAATGATGACTTTACCGCGCATTAAGTCATATATTGCATCTTCAATCGGATCCAAGACACTTTCCTTTTTCGATTGCTCGCTCATGATCCTATCCTCCTAAAAGCTTTACGAAAGATTATTCCCTTCTTCGTAAGCAAACTCTTTATTTAAACAAACCCGTTCGCCGCCAAGAAATCATGACTAATCCCGGAGCTGCTCTCGCCTTCCTCATCTTGGGCGGCTGAGCCATAATGCAACAGATGATCTACATATTTGCCAAGTACATCACACTCGATATTTACACTATCCCCGGCCCGTTTGTGCGTCAGAACTGTTTCCCCTAACGTATGCGGAATAATGGACACTGCCAGCGATGAGGCCGTAGTCTTCACTACAGTTAAACTAATGCCGTCGATCGTGATCGATCCCTTAGGGATAATATATTTAAATAGTGATTTACGATCCGGTGCAATCTCGAATACAACAGCATTCTGATCACGTTTTACACTCTTAATAATGCCAGTGCCATCAACATGTCCTTGAACAATATGTCCTCCAAAACGCCCGCCAGCTGCCATCGCTCGTTCCAGATTCATCCGGCTGCCGGGCTTCAGTTCCTTCAGGTTGCTATTCCGGTAGGTCTGTGGCATTACATCCACTGTAAAGGAATGATCGCCCAAAGTTGTCGCCGTAAGGCAAACCCCATTGACGGACACACTGTCACCGATTTTTAGATCATCCATGATGACCGAAGCGGCAATATTCAGCACCATCATTTTCCCACCGGCGGAGACACTGCGCAAAACACCAACCTCTTCAATTAATCCGGTGAACATGATATCCCTCCTAAAAAGCATTACTTCCTCAAATTCACTTCGCTTAAAACTTTTTTAGCGTACCGGAGTACCGCTGATACATACATTATCTCCTAGCACTTTTACTTCCAATCCTTCAAGTGAGATCGCATCCTTCATCAGCTCTACACCCGGGAATACGAAAGTCCCTTTCGCTTCTGTACCACCACCGACAATTTTTGGAGCGAAGAAGAGAATCACACGATCCACTAGCCCGCTTTCCAGCATCGCACCGTTCAGCGTTCCCCCGCCTTCAAGCAAAATAGAGCCAATTTCCATTTCGCCAAGGGATATCATGGCCGCCTTCAGATCCACTCTTGGACCTGCTCCGCACACAACGATTTGAACACCTGCTTTCAGCAGTGCAGCCTTCTTAGCAGGATCTGCAGCATCGGTTGTTACAATAAGAGTAGGCGCTAGGCCATCACATACAACTGCCGAATCCAGAGGAATACGTAGCCCGGAATCAATGATGATCCGCGTCGGGTTAATGCCAGGCACTTCTGTTCTTGTTGTCAGAGAGGGATTATCAGCAATCACTGTATTCACACCGACCATGATGCCCTGATGCCGATGCCGCAGCGTATGTACGATCTCCCGCGCTTCCCCATTCGAAATCCATTTACTGTCACCAGATTTGGTAGACAGATTGCCATCAAGCGTGCTAGCACTCTTCAGCGTAACAAAAGGTTGTTTTGTCAAAATATATTTGATAAAACGCTCATTCAATCGAAGCGCGCGATCACGCAGCAAACCAACTTCGACCTCAATCCCTTGGTCTCGCAGCATTTGGATTCCTCTTCCTGCCACCTGTGGGTTGGGGTCTTCACAAGCAACCACAACTCTAGCTACCCCTTCATCGATCAGCCTTTGGCTGCAAGGTGGAGTCTTTCCATAATGGCTGCACGGTTCTAGTGTGACATATGCCGTACTGCCCTGTGCCTGCCCAGCTGCCATATTCAAAGCGTGCACCTCGGCATGCCCCGTACCTCGCTGCAAATGAGTTCCGAGTCCAATCATTGCTCCATTCTTCACCACAACGCAACCAACAACAGGGTTAATTCCCGTTTGCCCTTGGGCACGTTCGGCCATGTCCAGTGCTAGCGACATATAAAACTCATCATTCATGTTGTCCATCTCTTCCTCCTATCCACTGCTGTCTATTCTTAAGCTAAAAAAACAGAAAAACCCATCTCATTCTCCAGGAGGAGTTCAAGATGGGTTATGCGAGAGTTAATCGGCAGTCCAAATAAAAGTGTGCTTAAATAGCCGTCAATCGACGGGTATTGTGAAATATCGCACATAATTATATGAAAACACTGCGATCCGCCAGTCCATTGCAGACAAACGGTCAACCTCTCCTTCTTCCATCCAGACTATACTGTCGGTCCCGGAATTTCACCAGGTCCACCGTTCGCGTCAACAACGCGAGCCGGGTAGCGGACTGAGCACTGTAGATGAACTTAATAAGTTACTTCTACAACAGCATCACCGCCGGTAGGGAATTACACCCTGCCCTGAAGGATTGATCCTTTATTTAATTGAGGTTCAAGTTTTCCTTACTAACAAAATTATCACTTACACCAGCGAAATGCAAGTGCGTTTATTATATTTACTTAAAATTTGTAACTAGATTATAGATTGTACTGAGTTTATAAAAGGAAACCAAGAAGCGCCAGGACAAGGACTCCTGGCGCTTCTTGGTTATATTTCATGATTACAAACCACGTTCTTGTTGTTTCAAAAGATCACGAATTTCCGTAAGCAGCACGATATCCTCTGCAGGTGCTGGAGTCTCCACCACTTCAACTTTAACGGCTTCTTTACGCTGAAATTTATTGGCCAGCTTGATAACCAGAAAAATGGAAAATGAAATAATAAAGAAATCCACAACCGATTGTAAAAATAGTCCATAAGGTATTTTCAGGTCCGTACTGACTTCAAGCACCCGATCCTTCAAATCTATCCCACCAGTAAGCAAACCTGCAATTGGCATAATAATGTCATTTACTAATGAAGTTACAATCTTTCCGAATGCAGCTCCAATAATGACCGCAACCGCTAAATCAAGAACATTTCCTTTCAAGGCAAAAGCTTTAAATTCCTTCCACATATTCCAAATTACCCCCAACATATTTAATTTGAAATTATTATAGCATAGTAGCTTCCTAATTCTTAAGACTTGTTAAGAAACTATTAAGTTTCCCTTTACTTTTATCTGCCAGCGTTGTTAAGAAGTCTCCTGTTAAATAGGGTTTAAGCACTACAAGAAAGGAAGATTTCTATCATGACAACTCTTAAAAAAGATTCCAGAACTGCATGTTAGGGGCATGGCTGGGAATGTATTATCACAGATCAAAACATGGATTGAGGCACAGCGATCAGAGCAAGCTAAAAGAAAAAACAAACTGGCATAATGCTGTGGGCGATTTGGTCTTTTATTCCACTAATTTATGAGCTGCAATACAGTTCCTTTGCCTTCACCGGTCTTCAAATGAGGCTTCCAAACAAGAAAATGTTGTATACTTCTTATAGCAAGATTGCTTTACAAGCAAGAAAGGACGCTGAGAAATGCACAACGCAACGCTGCTATTGGTGGACGACGAAGCCGAGATTATTAAACTAATGCAGATCTATCTGGAGAACGAGGGCTATCGGCTGTTAACTGCCAGAGACGGGCTGGAAGCACTCGAAATTATCAATAGAGAGACTATAGACCTAATGGTTCTTGATATCATGATGCCTAATATGGACGGCATTGAGGCTTGTATTAAAATTCGTGAAACGCAAAAATTTCCGATCATCATGTTATCTGCTAAAGGGCAGGAACTTGATAAAATCACCGGACTTAGCGTAGGTGCAGATGATTATGTTACGAAACCTTTTAGTCCGCTGGAGTTAGTTGCCCGTGTTAAATCCCAGCTGCGCAGAACTCGAAATTACATGGCAGATCTAAACGCCAAACAGGATGAAATCATCATTGATGGCTTGGTTATTAATTCGGTTACGCATGAAGTTAGTGTGGATGATCAGCCAGTTAAACTTACCCCGCGAGAATTTGCGATTCTAGAGCTGCTCGCCCGTAATAGAGGACAAGTCCTAAGCATGGAGCAGATCTACGCCAAAGTATGGAAAGAACAATTCCTGGAAAGCACCAATACACTCATGGTGCATATTCGTAAAATCAGAGAAAAAATAGAAGAAGATCCGCGTAAACCACAATACTTAAAAACGGTATGGGGCGTTGGCTACAAACTGGAAAAAGGAGGTCCTTCTAGTTGAACTTTAAACGATTCGATACCCTATCCTGGAAAATAGTTGGCTTCAGCTTAACAAGCCTAGCACTCACCGCTTTAATCTTAATGGGCAGCTATTATGGCACTTCACTATTGCTGTGGTTAAATCCTTCGCGCTCCTTTTGGGGAGTCAGACTCATTCTCTGGGTGATCAATACAATTGGATCGACGCCAGTTGTAATTCTTATAGGGATTCCTTTATTTATTTTTTTCATCCTAAAACTGTCCAGAAATACAACTAAGAATCTTCATAACATTACGAGCGGAGTTCAGGCCATTGCGGATGGCAATTTGTCTTTCAAGGTGCCGGTATCAGGTACGGATGAACTCGGAAAGCTCGCTGAAAATATGAACACAATGGCTGGCAAGCTAAAATCTGCTATAGAGGAAGAACGAGCCGCTGCAAAAGCCAAAAATGACCTAATCACAGGTGTGTCCCATGACCTCCGAACCCCACTAACCTCTGTTCTCGGATTCCTTGAATATGTGGAGAAGGATCGTTATAAAAACGAGGTTGAGCTGCGTTATTATGTGAATATTGCCTATGAGAAATCTCTGACTCTTAAAAAGCTAATCGACGATTTATTTGAATACACACGCGTCAGCAGCAGCGGATTACCGCTAAATATTGAGCCTGTAGATCTCGGCAAGCTGCTCGAACAGCTGATTGAGGAATTTGCACCCGTACTGGAACAAGCAGATATGATCTACCGCATTCATACGGATACAGCTCCTCTGATCATCAACGGAGATGCGGACGAGCTGGTGCGATTGTATGAGAACCTATTTACCAATGCCGTAAGATACGGAAAGGAAGGAAAAATTCTAGACATTTCTGTTGTTAGAAAAGACGATAGAATAGTTGCTGTATGTACGAATTATGGTACTCCTATCCCTGCATCCGACCTCCCCCACTTATTTAAACGCTTTTATCGTGTCGATAAATCCCGCTCCCGAGAGACAGGCGGAAGTGGCTTAGGGCTCGCCATAGCCAAGAGTATTGCAGAGCTTCACGGCGGAACCATTACAGCCAAAAGCACACGCAAACAAACTGAATTTGAAACCTCTTTCCCTGTGAGCGAATGATGCTTGCAGGGATTTTTTGTACAATCTCATCCATTAAGAAAATGATAAGATTTCATAACATAAAGCCTTAAGATCTCTGACTTATAGTGATTTCATACCAACTCTGCTATAAGTGAGGAATTCCTCTAATATTATTATCCATCTTATTTAACTATGCTAGGGGCCATTTCATTCATACCGCGACAGCTAAGCATCGCCGACCACTACTGATCTTTAGCTTAAGCACGCCGAGAACACCGTTACTATGACTGTGGGCAGTGTCAAAGCACTCGTGAACGGGAAAGCTCTCACCATTGATGCTGCGCCGCTACTGCCAGGAGGAAAAGTTTTAGTCCCGGTACACTTAAGAATCAGCCATAAATTTTTCAAAAAAAGCACAAAAGCACCCGGCATTTATCATGCTGGGTGCTTTTGCATAAAAGCTTAAATCACACTAATCTCAATCACTCCGTCTTACCCCTACGTCTAAATACTCGGTTCAAAACAAAGCCTATCGTTATCAACCCAATTCCCGACAGATACAGTGGCATTGGACTATTCTCACCTGTCTTCGGCAGCTGAGGAGCAACCGAAGTGCTATTGTTCACCGTACCCTTTGGTACTTCTTCATCATCGATATCAACTTCTCCTAAAGGAATTTCATCTTCGGTTATCTCTTGCTCAGGAATTCCCTCATCGGTTGATGTCGCGGATCCTAGATCGGCGGCAATTTCAGGACCAGCAGGAACAGCTGGATCATTAATAATTACCCCTGGTACGGGCGAACTTGTAGACGTGGGTACCACCGAACCTCCAGATGTGCTGCTTGTAGGGATTGGTGTAGGTGCAGCAGTCGCTTCTGGTGATGGAGAAACCGTCGGTTCTGGCGTTGTTGATGGTGCAGGTGTTACGGTTGGCTCTGGTGTTGTTGTTGGAGCATCGGTTGGTTCTGGTGTTGCCGTAGGCGTTGGCTCCACTGCTTTTTGATTCGTAATCACCAGTTGAATCGCTGACGAGGAACGAATCTCCACTGGATGCTCGGATGTATCGAGCACGTAACCATTTGGAGCTGCTGTCTCCACCAATACATAGCTACCCAGCCATATTTTATTGAATGTAGCTGTACCCTCTGCATCTGTAGTTAGACTGTTAATCAGTACACGTTCCGTGCCATTTAGTCGATACAATGCAAAAGTCGCATCACCAAGCGCCTTTAAGTTATCTTCAGCATCTAGCTTCTTAATATTGAGGGTGCCTCTAACCCCGCTGCCTGTGCCAGAACCGCTGGAGACCCCGACAATAATTTCTTTGGAGGTCTCTTTACTTATTTCGCTGCCGTTAAAACCACTGAAATGTACAGTATTTATTACTTTGTCTCCAGTGTTAGCCACAATCAGGGATTGATATTCGAGAATGTAAGCCCTGCTGATTTCCTTGGCAAAGCTTAACTCAAAGGATTGTTTTCCATCGGCATCCGTTGTAATAACTACGCTATAATCAATACCCTGAATCAATTCAGGGCCGCTTTTCGTGATATCTCCGTTCACAGCTACAGCCGTAGGATATAGATGGAATGAATTCTGCAGCAAAATTTGATTAGCACTGGGAGTATCTTTGATTAAAGCATCCTTTACAGTAGACTGCCCCCGGTTAATTTGCAGGCTCCAGTCGATTTTATCCCCGTTTTGTGTGCCGTCCTTCAGCACATAATCCTCTCCAAAAGGAATTTTTACGGAGGCGGTCAAATCTTTGGAAACCACTTTTGTTCCATCATAGAGATTAGCTTTATTATCAATAGTAGTGCCTATTATTTGCCCTTCAAGACTTGTGTTAAATTCAATGTAGAAAGCGGAGTTAATCCTATCTGTAAAAATGACCTTTAATTCATTATCGCTATTTAAGCTATAGGTATATTTATTACGATTCACTTCTCCACCCTTGGTAGGATCACCATTCTTTGCAATATTCATAGTGTAAACTTTAAGTGAACCAGGAACCAAGGTCTGGCCTGATTTTAAAATATCTGCAAGCGCCGGAGCTTCGAGGGTTTTGCCGTTATAATTGGCGCCTATCGTCCAAGTAATTTCTTTAGTTGAAGCATCGTAGGCTCCCCCTTTAAATCCATTGTTTTTCGCTTCAGGTCTAGGAATGAATAACCCTTCTGCTTCTATCGTGCGTAAGGCTTCAGTAGAGTCCATCCAGTCTAAGCGAACTTTGTTGTTGAAATTTTCAGTTTTAGCCCAAATCCAATCCTTGTTAAATTCTGTAGAATAGCTAATCGTGTAAAGACCAGATATCGGTGAATTAAACACTACCTTGAAGCCTTTATTAGGCTCGACAGGTGAGTTGTATACTAGATTATAGTTATTCGGATTTAAAACATTTCCATTCAGATTTCTAATCACCAGTGATTCCGGAATAAACTTTAGGCCGCCTAATGGGAAGGATTCGGTAACTGCAACATGGCTCATCGGGTAATTGTCACTATTCAATGTGACCTTCCAGCCCAATGTTTTATTCTGATAATCTACGGTTGATAAAGTCTTATAAAGAATGGAAGACCGGATTAATCGGGTAGCCTGATTACTATACGTACTATCGGAGACTGTATTAGTTATGGTGACATCCTCAAACACGCGCTTTATCGCTTTTGTCTTATATTCGATTCGATATGGTGAAGTAACATCGTGTACAAATTGCAATACAAACCCAGCCTTATGAACGTCTGAGGTGGAAACAACCGTGTAGTCAACATCCTTTGTCAAAACCTTGCCTAACGTTGCACCACCGGAAGAATCCAGCTGCACAGCATATACTTTTAATGAATCGGCTACCAGCTCTTGAGAATCATCGAACAAATCTGTTAACACAGCGTTTCCTTGCGGGATGTTCTTTTCACTGTAGTTATATTCAATTGCCCAGGAAATGATCTGCTTGCCCCCATCATAGCTTGTGGAATACTTTTTCAAGCTTCCTCCACGTTCTACATTCACTGTGGCAGAGGAGCTGGCAGGCTCTTGCCCATCTCCTGAAAAAGTTGCAGTATTGGTGAAGCTTAGCTGATGGTCATTAGTAATCCCTGTGGAATATACAATACGGTAAGCCTCTTTAATCACAGGCTCCGTAAAACGGACAATCAGTGCCCCTCCGGAGAGCTCTGCAGAGTATTTGCTTGTGTCGAGCAACGCTCCTTCCGTTACTGAACCATCCAATTGAATGCTCAGTTGATACACGCTCACAGTGACTGGAGTATTTAATGATAAGCCTGAAGGGATGGGGTCCGTCACAATGGCATTCCCCACGGCTTCCAAAGACTTATTGACATCAACAGTCCATAATATTTGGTTCGCATTGAAGCCTTCGGGAATACCTCTCTTCTCTATGATCGATCCAACACTTGGCTTAAAATTCACTGTCACTGTCTGAACGCCACCGCTCACGGGAAATAAAATATTCTGAATAGTACTGCCCGAGATTTTCTGTTTATCGAATTTAGTATTTAACCGCAGCGTTCCCTGCACGTCATCATGCATTTCTATGTAGTCATTAAAAGTCATTATCACTTCATGTGAATTTTGCCTGACTTCAAAGCTCCCTACATCTCCATCCTCAGAGACTAAGGGTCCGTTAAAATCATTAAATAGCTGGAACTGTTCCGGTAGCTGAAAAGTAAAAGTGTCGCCCTGCTTGTAATTATGATTTTTAGGAAGAGACCAATTATAATCCAAGGTAACATTAGCATCTTGTTCGTATACGCTATTCGTGACTGTGATTCCATCCGGCCCGTAAACAGCCATCGAAACACTGGTGATGATATTTCTTTCGTCATCAATCGCAGCCGCTTTTACTTGCGGAGCAAATCCGATGCCATAGGCATATTGTGCCACAAGCATCAAAATAATGACCATTACACTTATTTTTTTCTTAAACATGTTCTTTTTGCCTCCATTTTCTTGTTCTAATTGTTTTCCACCCCTGTTTGTTCAAAAGCTTCATATGTAATTCCGCACCCAGCGCCCCATCTTATGTTAATATAATGAAAAGTCTTCCTTATGTGGTGGAGTTGACAGAACATATACATATATACCCAATTTATGGATATCTAGAATCAATATTATTAAAATTCTCAAACTTTATTTTTGATGGATGTTTTCACGTTCAAAGGAGGTTTGTCTATGCAGCTTTCATCTTTTTTTGATCGCCAGCACGCGGAGGATTTCATCATGTTCTCATCTTCGCATTGGGTTGCGCTGTCTATCATTACGTTAAGTTGTCTACTGCTCTATGGCTTACGGTTTGAAATTCGTGCAGATTCAAGACTTCGGCAAAGTGTGCGTTTGCTGCTAATCATTCTACTTGTAGTCTCAGAAGCCGGGCTGCAAATGTGGTACATCTCTCAGAACATCTGGCGCTCCAGCTCCTCATTACCGTTCGAGCTCTGTGGAATCACTCTACTGCTGTCTATTATCATGTTAATTTCACGCAGTCGAACCCTTTATTCCTTTCTCTACTTTGCCGGGATCGGCGGAGCATTTATTGCTTTGCTTACCCCTAACCTAGTTTATCCGTTCCCTCATTTCCGCTTTCTCCTGTTTTTTATAGCTCATGGTTCTATTATTCTGGCGTCTCTTTATATGACCTGGATTGAGGGCTACAAGCCGACTTGGAGATCGTTACTCATCACCATGCTTGGCCTCAATATTGTGGCTGCCTGCATCTGGACTGCTAATTACTTCCTAGGCTCAAACTACATGTTCCTATCCCAGAAGCCTAGCACCTATTCCGTATTGGATTATTTTGGACCTTATCCTTATTACCTGCTTGTTGAAGAGCTGTTTGCCTTCACTGTGTTTCTTGCCATGTATTTGATATTCTTCTGGCTGCCAGAACGGCGCAATTCGCGGCGTACACAGGTTAGGCGGATTCTTTAACAACACAAAAAAGCCAGCCCCGATATTCGGAGACTGGCTTTTTAACTATTAAATCTTAAGCTTCGATGATTTCTACCGAAGTCATTTTGTCGCGTCCTTTGAAAGCATCAACAAGATCCATGCCTTCTACTACTTTACCAAACACAGTGTGTACTCCATCCAAGTGTGGTTGTGGAGCGTAGCAGATGTAGAACTGGCTTCCGCCTGTGTTCTTACCCGCATGTGCCATAGCAAGTGTTCCGCGTTCGTGTTTGTTTGGGTTAATTTCGCAGTTGATTGTGTATCCTGGACCGCCAGATCCAGTTCCGTTAGGGCATCCGCCTTGAGCAACGAAACCAGGGATAACACGGTGGAATGTTAATCCGTTGTAGAAACCTTCTTTTGTCAGCTTTTCAAAGTTGGCTACAGTGTTAGGTGCATCTTGATCGAACAAGTCCAGCAGCACTACGCCACCATTTTCTAGAGTGATTTTCGCTTGCTTTGCCATATGTAAATGACCCCTTTCAAAATTAACAAATTTAGAATACCTCAATTATATTACTATGAAACCACGCACAAAGCAAAGCAAGCAGGAGACTTTCCTGCTTGCTCTATATGCTGCTCAACCTTACCCACCTTACAGCAGCAGGCTTTTACTTAGCAACAACTGTCTGTTTGGCGATACGCTCTGGTACAATATCGTTGGCAATAAGATCCGTATAGCTTTCACGACGCACTACAAGATCGCTTTGTCCGTTCTGTACGAATACTAAAGCCGGACGGCGAAGACGGTTATAGTTGCTGGCCATGGAGTAATTATACGCACCTGTGCAGGCTACAGCCAACAAATCGCCGCTTTCAGC
Source organism: Paenibacillus sp. FSL H3-0329 (assembly GCF_037963285.1). Classification (NCBI taxonomy): domain Bacteria; kingdom Bacillati; phylum Bacillota; class Bacilli; order Caryophanales; family Paenibacillaceae; genus Paenibacillus; species Paenibacillus sp. FSL H3-0329. The sequence goes on from NZ_CP150150.1 coordinate 4,665,327, forward strand.
CTTTGGCAGCTCTACATCCCAGATCAACATATCTCCGCTCTCGCAGCATTTACCAGCGATGGAAACAGTCTCAGTTGCGTCTTCGTTAGCACGGTTAGCAAGCAATGCCTCGTATTTAGACTGATACAAAGCAGGGCGTGGATTGTCGGTCATTCCACCATCAACAGCAACGTACTTACGCACGCCAGGAATGTCCTTGTTAGATCCTACAGTGTACAATGTAGTACCTGCATCTCCAACAATACTACGGCCCGGCTCCACCCAAATTTCCGGCAAAGCACTATAAATTCCCGCAAAATGAGTCTTCACTGCATCCGTAATCGCTGCAACATATTCAGAAACATGTAGTGGGGTATCTCCCTCAACATAACGAATGCCGAAACCTCCGCCAAGATTGACTACACGGAAGTCCACTTCCAAGCCTTCTTTAACACTGCGGGCAAAAGTTGCCACACGCTCAACAGCCAGCTGGAAACCATCGGTTTCAAAGATCTGCGAACCAATATGGGAATGCACACCAAGCAGCGTGATATTCTTTTTGCTGACTGCTGCTTTCACTGCTTCATAGGCCGATCCATTACCGATATCAAAACCGAATTTGGAATCCGTCTGGCCAGTTGCGGTATATTCATGAGTATGCGCTTCTACACCTGGTGTCACCCGCAATAAGATGTTCACATTAACTTCTTTACGTGCGGCAATGGACTGCAAAAGGTTAAGCTCTACCAGATTATCGACTACAAAGCAGCCGATTTTGGCATCAATCGCCATTTCGATCTCTTCAGATGTCTTATTGTTGCCATGAAAATGAATACGTTCTGCCGGGAAGCCAGCTTGCAAAGCTGTATATAGTTCGCCGTCAGATACAACATCCAGTGACAAACCTTCTTCATCAGCCAAACGAACCATTGCCATTACTGAAAACGCCTTGCTTGCGTAAGCTACTTGGAAACCAAGGCCGGAGGCTTTAAAAGCATCCATATATTCCCGGCAACGTTGTCTAACCAATTGCTCGTCCAATATATATAGCGGGGTTCCATATTCCGCTTTCAATTCAGTTACATCACATCCGCCGATCTCCAAATGCCCAGCATCGTTAATGCGGCTAGTACCGTGTAGAAACATTCTTTAGTCCTCCAATTTCTGTGGAATATCAAGGTTCCACCCTGTCTTAGTGTATTCAGTATAACAGACAGTGGGAACTCCATTGAATGGACTAATTTGCAGTAGTTTTGTATTTTCCTACGATTGTTAATCATTCTCTTGAGATGGCGGCATTCTGGTATTGTCTCTGGTTTTGTTAAAAGACGGTCTTTCCTTCGAACTTAGGACCGGTTTACGCAATAGAATTTCACTCATTGCCTTTGCATTAAAGGGTATAAACGGCCACATATATGAGGAGTTATAGGACCGATGAGTGGTTAAGAAGATAGTCAGCAACGTCGTGCCAATCATAAAGCCTGGTACCTGGAACGCCGCTACGGCAATTAATAACACAAGCCTGACTATACGATTCGCCAGACCCAGCTCATAACTCGGAGTCGCGAACATACCGATTGAGGCTACCGCCATATATAGTACTACTTCGTTTACAAACAGACCGCTCTGCACCGCTATATCACCAATCAATATGGCTGCAATCAGACCCATCGCTGAGCCTAAAGGTGTTGGGGTATGCACGGCGGCCATCCGCAGTAAATCAACCCCAAGCTCTACAATCAGAAACTGAGCGAGAATAGGAATTCTCGCTGTCTTTTGCGGCCCGATAAAATCCAGCATAGCAGGCTTTAACTCAGGATGGATAACAAGCAGCATCCATAACGGGAGCAGGAACATGGAGGCGAAGATGCCGATGAAACGGACCCACCGCAGATATGTCCCCATAAAAGGAGTCTGACGATTCTCCTCCGCATGCTGGCAAAGATCAAAAAAGGTGGTCGGAAGAACAATTACAATGGGTGAGGTATCCACGAATAATATGACCCGTCCCTCCAATAAATTGGAGGCAACAACGTCAGGGCGTTCAGAATAACGCACCATAGGATAAGGGTTCCACCCTCCGCCGATAATCGCTTCCTCCAATTGCTTATCCGCCAGTGGAATACCATCGATATCGATGCTGTTGATTTTATCGATGACAGACGTAACCTGTGTTTTATCAACGATATCATCGATGTAAGCCACACAGACATCTGTCCGTGTCCGCCGTCCCACTTGAAACATTTCAAGCTTCAGCCCCGGATCACGTATCCGTCTTCTTACAAGTGAAATATTACTAAGCAGGGTTTCTGTAAAACCATCACGCGCACCACGTACCACCCGATCAATCGAGGGTTCATCCGGACTTCGCATTGGGTAAGATCGAGTATCCATTAGGATAACTTTGTTCTCACCCTCAATAAATAGTGCGCTCATTCCTTTTAATACTTTATCGAAACATTCACTTAATACACTACCCTCTTCAACTTGAATATGAGGGATGTATTCGTTCATAAAGCTACCTAACACACCTGCGGACAAATTTTCTGAAGAAAGGTAGGTTAGTCGTTTCAGAATTTCATCCGTTACATCTTCGTTGGTGAATCCGCTTAAACAGAGTAAAGCTGTCTTATGTCCCCCAAAGGACATTTCTCTAAACGTCACATCAAAACTTGATCCCAGTCCCATCACTTCGGTCAGCGTGTTTTTTGTTTCTTGTAGAGAACCTGGGATATGATCATTGCCTTGCCAATAAATAACGGATTCCTTTAATGAGTTAGAATGCTCACTATCGCGTTTGTCTTGCAGCTTATTTTTCCCTTTGTTCTGAGTCTGCTGCTTCGCCTGCTTCTTCGAAGGCTTCGGTTGAGCTTGAGAACCCTCCCCGGTTCCGGTACCGTTATCTATGCCTCCTGCTGCCTGAGCATTCTGATCCTGTGCCTCATCATCTGATTCCGAATCCTCTGAATCCATACCAAATAACCTGGCAAAAAAACCTTTACTCGGCTCATTGGGCTCCTGATTGCCGAGCTCATCCGATGCTTCTGCATCTTGTTGCCCTGTTCCCTGCTCCGCAGTGGCATCTGCTGCATCCTGCTGCCCTGTTCCCTGCTCCGCAGTGGCTTCCGCATCCTGCTGCCCTGTTCCCTGCTCCGCAGTTGCATCTGCTGCATCCTGCTGCCCTGTTCCCTGCTCCGCAGTTGCATCTGCGTCTTGCAGCTCAGTGCCTAATTCGGCTGACGCCTCTGCATCCTCCTGGTCTTGGCTAGTTTCAGTTGTTGTAGAATTTTCCGCTGAATCTTCACTTTCCCCGATAGCTGAAGCTCCTACAGGTTCTGTGTGATCTGCAACTAGATCCGCTGCAGTTGTCTTCATTGCTGCAGCAGCTGCAGCATTATCTTCCAGATGATCATCTTCCGGTGCAGAATCACCGCTGTGAATAAACTTGCTCATTTCCTAACCCCCTGTTTACTGTCGGTATACAAACCAGTCGAACAAAGAACCCGCGACCTTCCCACTCACCATCGCCATTAACAAACCGAATAGATAATGTGTCATATTCAAGCGTTTAGCGAGTATCGGCAGCACATTTAATACTTCGGTCAATGCTGCAGCGAGCATCCCGACAAAAATCCCATCAAATAGTCCTACACCAAGTTCAACTAGAGGACCTGAGGTAATCTTCCAATTCCAAAAATCACTAACAGTACCTACTAAAGATCCACCTACCATCGCGCCTTCGTACCAATGAACTTTATCGTAAGAAGAGGTTAATTGCGCCAGACGCGGCACCATATCGAGCACAACAAATAGAGCGATCACTCCGCCGCCTACAGCAATACCACCCGCAATGCCCAGCAGCAAATTTAGTCCCAGTGCTATGGGTGCCGTCATCTTCAGTCCTCCGTATTCTCAGATTGGTTTTCACTTCGGCGCCTCATCTTGCTGTATTCCTCATTGATGACATATTGGTCGATGTTCTTCTGATACAGATACATTTCCACTTCCAGCGGAGTAGGCTCCTCGTTCCACTTCTTTTTAAATAAATGGTTGAAAAAAATGACCATCCCAAACCCGATGCCCAGAGAATAAGCAATCTGAAATATATAGGGATGCTCATCCCGATGACCCGTTAGCATCTCCACAATTCGAATTTGTACCTCCAGCATATTTACATCAGCATGAAAGTTCATAATTGTCAGAGCAGACCCAAAGAAAAGCAGCAGCCACACTAAAACAAACATCGCCACCGAAGGTTTCCGTCTCTCCACCTGACTCTCAATCTGCACAATCGTCCTCCCTTCACCGATCGGTTCAATGTCCGCATTCGGTATAAGTTCATATATCCGGGGGATAACCATCAACAGATCAATCAAAATCAGATTGCCGTCACTTTGCTCCGGCTTCATTAAGAGAATTGTCTCCAACGACTCTTTCAGCTCAGGCTCCGCTATCAAAAAAGCAATATCACCCAATGTGACACCTTTACCCTTGGGAACCATCACCCGATTTTTAAGCTGTATATAGATGGTGGGAGCAGAATGTTGTTTCATCCGCATTCCTCCTAAAGGTTATGGTGAAGCTCAGGTCCAAGATAACGGTAGTATGGGAGTAAAGCCTTATTTTTACTCTTGCTGCTCTGAATCAATTTCCTGAAATACTGAAATGTTGCTTGTTTATAGGTATCAGGAAAGGCCAATCCTTCTTCTGGAAATTAAAAAGAAGACAGCTCAAGGTAATTAACCTTAAGCTGTCTTCTTGTTTCTGCCAATTCATCAGTTAGATCGCAAGTAATCCAACATACCGTGCCTGTTCAATTTCATCCAGAAACGAGATATCCATTCCATTGATAAATGTGGTTGTCATCATTGCTACTCCTTTACAGAACCAAGTGTCATCCCTTTAACAAAATATTTTTGCAGGAAAGGATATACGATCAAAATTGGAGCGGCTCCGATAAATATTTGCGCGGCTCTCACCGTCGTCTGCGAGATCAGCTCCATTTCCTTTGGATTGATGCTCATGGAGCTCATATCCCGTTGAATGATAACCGTCTGCAGGAATGTCGCCAGTGGAAATTGCTTGGAATTATTCAAATACAATAGTCCATCGAACCAGGAGTTCCAATGGAATACCATGCTGAACAAGGCAATCGTAGCTATCGACGGCAGAGAAATCGGCAAGTAAATACTGAACAACGTACGGAAATGTCCGGCTCCGTCTATTAGCGAGGCCTCCTCCAGATCTTTTGGAATACCACGGAAGAAGTTCAGCATCAGAATCACCAAGAACGTATTTACCGCACCTGGCAGAACAAGTACCCAGAAGGAATCCATCAAACCAATCTTTTGAATCACAATGTAAAATGGAATCAATCCACCGTTGAACACCATACTGAAAACGAACAACCAAGAGTAGACATTACGGCCCTTGAAGGCTGAGTTTTCTTTGGACAACGGATAGGCTGCCAGAAAAGTAATTAAAAGTGTAAGTCCAGTCCCGAGTATGGTTCTTTGAACAGATACCCAGATGGAGTGTAGAAAGATTGGATTGTTTATTGTCTTTTTATAAGCTTCCAGAGAGAACTGCTTTGGCCATAACCCTACCAAATTGGCATCCGCTGCCGACTTCGCGCTAAAGGATACAGCCAGCACGTGAATCAAAGGTACAATACACATCAGTGCGAGCAGGATTAGAAAGCAAGTATTAAACACGTTGAATATACGATAACCTCTTGTTTTGTAATACATAAGTTGTCTCCCTCTTCCTTTGGTAGATTAGAAAATGCGATATCCTGCCCACTTCTTAGCCAAACTGTACGAGACGAGAATTAGGATCATACTAATGGCCGACTTAAACAGTCCGATTGCCGTACCAAAGCCCATCTCACCATTCAGAATAGCCGTGCGGTACACGAAGGTATCAATAATATCGCCTTTCTGATAGACCAGTGGATTGTAGAGGTTAAAAATCTGGTCAAACCCTGCGTTCAATACATTTCCGAGAGCCAAGGTACCTACCACCACAACCATTGGCAATAGAGATGGCATTGTGATAAAACGTGTCTGCTTCCAGCGGTTAGCGCCGTCTATTTCAGCAGCTTCATATAATGATGGATTAATTCCTGCTAGAGCAGCTAAGAAAACGATCGTATTATAACCAAATTCCTTCCACACATCTGTGAGAATAACTGTGAACCGGAACCAGTTGTTGTCGCCTAAGAAAAAGATGGGTTTGAAGCCCATGCTGCCTAAGATCTGATTGACAAAACCATCTGTAGCAAGCAAATCCAGCAAGATCCCGCCGAGAATAACCCAAGATAAAAAGTGAGGCAAGTATACCAGTGTCTGAATAGTACGCTGTATGTATACCTTGCGAATCTCATTTAACAAAATGGCGAATACAAACGGTACAGCCAGATTGAAAATCATTTTTAGAACAGCAATAATCAATGTATTCCAAATGACCTGCATACTGTCATTACGTTCAAACAGATAACGGAAATTGTCTAATCCAACCCATGCCGAGCCTGAAATTTTCAGCCATGGCTTATAATCCTGAAATGCCATCACAATCCCGCCCATTGGAATAAAGCTGAAGATGATCAGGAATATCATCGCCGGCAATAACATCAAGTGAAAAGGCCATGTTTTTTTTAGTGTTCTCATCCTTGGTCCCCCATATCGTGTCAAGTTCTTCTGTAACCATACTCAAATTATAGCAACGCCCGAATTCCTCAAATAGCGAGCAAAACCAATATATATGGTACAAAAGCAATCTCTTTATCACATTGAAAAAAGAGGACTCCAAACGCAAACAGGGACCCTCCCTAAAGCCTAATGCTACGGCTGAAGAGATGGTCCCGTTTACTGCTTTTTACCTAGTCAAACTTAATCCAAACCTTATTTTACGCTGTCATACCATTCGTTAACTTCTTTAGTGATTTGATCGCCACCACCTGATTTCCAGGTCGCTACAAAGGAATCAAATGCATCCAGCGGTTTGTTGCCATAGATGATTTCATTAAACGTTTGGTTCTCAATTTTATTCAAATAGTCCATTTTCGATTTCATAGTTTCGGTCGTAGGACCTGTGAACATATTCTTAAAAGATTTATCCTCTTGCGCCAGCAGAACTTTTGCAGCCGCAGGGGTGTCTTTACCATAATTCACAGCTACGTCCTTCTCCAGACGGGTTGTTGGCTCTGCGCCATCTGCCAGGTTAAGGAGTGCTTTCATTTGGGCATCCGGGATCCGGGCACCGTCACGAACCAGCATATAACGAACGCTATTCACATAACCGCCAGCAATTTTATCATTTTCGATCATCTTACCGTTCGCATCTAGCTCATAGTCGTATCCTGCAAAAAGGCCGTTATCCAGTTCACTGCCTGGCGTTGGATTAGCAAAGTTATCGAACAGGTAGTTTTGATAAGTAAAGAAGGCTTCAGGATTTTTCATTTTCGTGCTGATCAAAGTTACACCGTTAGTGAATTGTGTACCATGACGCATAACCTTTCCATCTGGACCCGCTGGAATTTCAATTGGAGCCCATACTGCATCTGGAGAGTTCTTCACGGTATCCTGAAGCGGCCAGCCGCTCATCCAGTAAGGACCCGGGAGAATACCTGCTGTACCCGCAACTGCTGGTTCGGCAGTTTTGTTCTCATCCCAAAGAGCCGCTTCCTGAGGAATATAACCTTTATCCAACCATTCCTTCAGTTTTTCGAGCCCTTGCTTCATGCCAGCATTTACAGAGCCGTATTCTAATTTACCATCAGCATCTAGATTCCATTGCTGTGGCAAGGTTCCGTAAGCACCAAAGATCCAAGAAGGGTCGCCCATCCAAGTGTTCATCGTTGTTTTAAAGCCGATACTAAGTGGAGTTACCTTGTCTGGTGCCAAGCCATCAGGGTTCTGATTCTTGAACGCATCCATCACTTTTTCCAGCTCATCGATCGTCTTCGGTGCTTGCATATTCAGCTTATCCAGCCAATCTTGGCGGATCCACAGAATGTAATCATGGTTATATGCATAATCGAGAACAGGCAGACCCATTCTTTTTCCATCACGGCTGTATTGGTTCCAAACGTTAGGATCCTGTGCCATCGCTTCTTTCCATGTATCTGAAGCATATTTATCAAACAAAGTTCCTACATCAGCATACATGCCGGAATCGATCAAATCCTGTGCAATCGTGTTGTCGGCTGTACCGATGGTTACGACATCAGGCATGTCCTGACCTGAAGACATGGATAAACGCAGCTTCGTACCAAATGCGCCGTTCGTATCTGTGATGGACCAAAGGGACTTAATGTTGATGCCGAATTTTTCTTTAGCCCATTTTGTAGCCACGTTATTCTCAATGCTTTCACCGTTTTTGAATTTAAGTTCAGGGTCCACGCCCCATGCGGTTGTAAATGTCACCTCAGGATCGTATTTATCCTTGTAGGCGTTTTCAGAATTGGAAGCTGTATTTGCAGTCGCTTCACCAGCTGTTTTATCTCCAGCAGTGTCTTTACTATTAGCAGCGTTATTGCCTGAACAGCCCGCAAGGCTACCCGCCAAAAGCATGCTCATACACAGGAGCGGCAGCCATCTTTTTCTCTTCATCGCGCTCATTTTGTTCCCCCTTGGATTCCATAAGTGTTGGTTACAATTTAATTATAGGGAACGATTCTAAGCCCGAATACGTCATTTAAACAAGGTTTCTGCACCTTTCTCAACCTCTATCCGTCCCGGAATTCATTTGGTGTCATATGGTAGTGTTTTTTGAACATCTTACTGAAATATTGCGGATTTTGATATCCAAGCTCAGAGGTGATTTCATAGATTTTTTTATTCGTATTTTTAAGCAGATAAAGTGCCCGTTCCATCCGCATCCGAATAATATAGTCCCCAAGCCCTTCCCCAGTCTCAGCCTTATAAATCTTGGACAAGTAGACAGGATGCAAATATACATGATCGGCAATGGTTTTGACGGACAGCTCATGACCCGAATGGTTTCCTACCAGCTCATGGACCTGCTTGATAATATAACTTTTCGTATTCTGATCGCTTTCGGATAGCTCCTTCTGAAGCTTATCGAGCATATCAAACGCCCATTCTTTAAGCTTATCAAAAGAAACAATAATACTCTGCGTCAACAACGGATCTAAAGCGTATTGATCAATCTTGGAGATGAACTGGCCACTCTTATGCGCTATATACATAAATGCATTCGTTATCGATAGAAAGACCTCGTACAGATGTTCACTAGAAAACCGTGCATTCTCCATATCCCGGAACACGTCAGCAATTTTTTGCCTTGCTGTATCCCATTGTTTGGATTCCAACAGATGAATGAGTGTAGGTGGACGATAAAGACATTCGAGCGATTTGATGCTCATCGTCTCCTGATGCTGGCGATCATCCAAAAACAGCACGGAACTGGATTCATCATGTGCTGCCAAATACATCGAGCTAAGACCGCTTCGATAGGCAGCCGTCATCCCCTCTGGAAAGGTGAACCACTCCGTTACAATCAGTGAAATCTCACCCTTGAGGTAATTGCTTACACTAATTTGGAAATTCGCGATCACCGCTTTTAGGACTTGCTGCCTTGCAGCTTCATAGTTAGCAATTTGCTCCAATCCCTGCTGAACTGCCGGCTTTAATTCAACAAGCAGAATCAAGCAATCATGCGGCGCTTTGCAGAACCAGACATGGAACTGCTCCTTAAAAAGCTCCTCGGCAATGTTACCGATCGCATATTCCATTAGAGAAACCGAATGGTGATCCATGGCGGCATAATGTTTACCAAGCTGAATCAGCAGCATCGCTGCTTCAGCGTCCGGCTGGAAGGAGATTTCATATTCCTTCAGCTTAATGGCCAGCGTCCGCTCGGACAGCACCCTGCCGAGAAGCAATTCGTGCATCAGATTAGCCCGCAAAACACTGTAATCGGCTTTGCGATTATACAGCAGCAAATGATATCTATCATGGGCTTCCCATTCATCTTTCAAAGATTCAATCGCACCGGATACGCTTTTGATAAACTCGTCATCACTTACCGGCTTCAAAATATAATCAAATGCCTGCAGTTGAATAGCTTTTTTCGCATATTGAAAATCGGAATAACCCGTCAATAAAATGGACCGAATATTTGGCCATTTCTCGCCTACGGCTTCTATTAATTGCAGGCCAGTCATTCCTGGCATTGAAATATCAGTAACCATAATATCTATAGCCTGCTGTTCCATAATTTGCAGAGCTTCAGCACCCGATGCCGCTTGATGCACCTGCTTCACCCCGATTTCAGCCCATGGAATAGTACGAGCTAAACTTTCCGTAACATAGGGCTCATCATCAACTAACAACAGCTCTATCATTCTTTCCCCTCCTAGATGTCATTCCATTTCATTGTCTGTGTTGGGCAGCAACCACTGCAGTGTCACCTGTAATCCTCCAAGCGGAGAAGGCGAGATGCGCAAGCCAGACGTCTCCCCAAAACGCAGCCGCATTCTCTGATGCACATTCCATAAACCGCAGCCCATTTCTTCATCCATCGCCCTGCTTAGTTTATTTTCCAATTCTATAATTCCCTCTGGCGTCATGCCCTGACCATCGTCCTCAACCGTAAGCGTCATTTCTCTGCCTACACATGAACCCGTAATCCGCACCAGTCCCTCTTTGGCGATGGGCTCAATTCCATGTATAACCGCATTCTCCACCAGAGGCTGCAGTACGAGCGGCGGAAGCTCTCTTTTGCGCATTTGCGGTGGGATATTGATCTCATAACGAAGTCTGCTCATCCTCATCTTCTGGATCTCCAGATAATGATTCACAAATTCCACCTCTTCAGACAGCGCAACCAAATCACGTTCCTGACGAGTGGTGTATCTGTAATATCGGGACAAATTATGCGACATCCCAACGACTGCCCCCATATTATCGAGCTTCGCCATACTTGTAATAAAGGAGAAGCAATTATAGAAAAAATGTGGATTTATCTGTGATTGAAGCTGCTTTAAGCGGGCTTCGCGAACATGGATTTTCTCCATCAGCACATTCTCGATCAGCATCTGAATCTGTTCTACCATACTGTTAAACCGGCCGGACAGGAAGCTGAATTCATTCTTCCCTTTAATCTCCACTCGCGCAGAATAATCCCCTTGCTTCAACCGTTGAAAGCCTCCAACCAATAACCTTATAGGCACCTGCACTTGAACATATAACAGATAGGCTACGAGACAGCTCATTAACAACAAAGCACTGATCGCAAAATAAAATAAACGATTAGAGGTCAGGATTGGATGTAGGATTTCAGTCAGCGGCATATAGTCGATCAAATACCAGCCCATTTTGTCCGAATAGACGATATTTACACTGTAGGATTCACCTTCTATTTTGACCGTGCGGTTCTCACTAGGCTTCAGCTGGGTCTCTTCCAGCCTGTCTACCAATTCTTTAGCTAACACCTTGTCGGCACTGCGGTTAAAAATAAGTCCTGTTCCCTGCTTATAATAAAAAGGGTCTCTTCTGCCATCACTTTTGAATTTATCCAGCATATCTTCTATGTTCCGGCTGTCGAACTCTACCTTCATAACCGTTTTGACTTTTTCCGGAGCGAATTCTGACATAAAAGGTGTAAAAGAAAACCACGAGAATACGAAGCGGTCACCCTCCTGCCCTTCAATCTTCTCCACATGCCAGCCCGACTTCACTTCCCGCTTCAGATCCTCATCTTCGTATAACTTCGCATCATTTTCAGATACCATACGATGAATGGACGGGGAGTATAAATACAGCTTACTCTTCCAATTGGAGGAGCTTTCTTGAATGCTGATTTTGGTCTGAATCCGTTTGATCAGGTTTATCGTATCCAGATTCAAACGCCCTTTTTCCAGATAAGTGTCCTTAAGGCTGAGGATATCAGGATCATGGATCAGCAGAATCGGCCACGAGGACAATAACTCCATATTACTTTCTACCTGATTCAGAAAAAAACTAAGCTGATTATTATTCGAAGTATTTAACTCCGTACGCAGCACATCCGTGGTCGTTTTATTGGAATAGAAGTAAAGGATGGTTATCGGGATCAGCATAATGACCATGATACACACGATTTTGGTAAATAAATTATATCTATACACGTTCTTTCACTCTCCGGCTCAAATGTCATAGCCCCTATTGTACAAACAATCCCTACTTGCGAAAAGATAAATATCTAAAAAATGTGGTAAAGACAGGCCCTAACTGCCTTTTCGAGCACAGTTATTGCCTGTCTGCCTATTATTGCTGCAAAAGATTGAGTATGATATAAGCCGCTTCAGCGCGTGTTGTATAGGCTTGCGGACGGAAATTGCCATCTTCGAATCCATTGATAATCCCAGCCTGCGCAAGCGCTGTGATCCCTTCACTGGCATACAACGAGATCAGGTCTTTATCTTTAAAAGAAATAACGTTCACATCCGTCTGACCGTTCACTTTCTCCGCCAACTTAAGCGCACGATACGAAATAGCTGCCATTTCTTCACGGGACAATTTATCATTCGGGCCAAAAGTGCCATCCGCATGTCCTTGTACAACACCCAATTTCCCAGCAGTAATCACAACAGAGCTATACCACGCATCAAGGTTCACATCTTTAAAACTGCCTGTTCCTCTTTCTGCTTTTAGCTCCAGCGCGGACAGCAGCATGCTGACAAATTCAGCGCGTGTAACCTCCCCTTGCGGATTAAAGATCCCGTTTCCTATTCCTTGCACGATCCCTTTAGCCGTCAAGGATTCAATCGCTAACGTGGCCCAATCTGCTGCTTTTAAATCTGTGTACCCCACCTCTGCGTACCCCGCAGCATAAATGCTGAAATGACTTGGATTAAACACAATCTGTTCCGCGGTTGGGTTGTACCGCACAGCTTTGATAACTTCAAGTTTTCCATCAGCAAGTATCGAATAAACAGCAATCCGCTGGCTCTGCTCCCCGAGCTTCAGCTTGTAGTGGAAGGCTACCGATATTGCTCCTTTTTTGAAAACATCGATAGAAGTCCCGTCTACTGACACATGGATGTTATAGGCCGGGTAGTCTTTTGCTCCAGTTACCAATGGTGAAGGCAAGGTTGGCGTAGCTACCTGAACCAGTGAGAGCGTTAGTTCCTTAGCTCCCGTCTTTATAATTCCTGCACTAGCTTCCGTAGAAACCGTAACAGATGCCGCACCATATACAATTACTATTTGGGGATGTTTGCCCTGCTCTAGTATAGAACTCAACGGAAGATGAACGACTGCTCCCTTAAGCTCTCCCGTCGATGGCAGAACAGAAATAATCAGTTTTTCATCCGCCGGAAGCGTCGACAGCGCCTTATTGATATCCTCTATACCTAGCGTGATATCAGCTATGCCGGAAATTCCTGCTTGTGCCTTCACCTGAAGTTGTCCTGCCGCTGTATGTTCGACCACTGCTTTATTTGCTGAATTTACAACGCTTGAATCTCTGACCGTGATGACAGGATCAGGATTAACTCCCGTTCCGGGTTCTTCACCAGTGCCAGGATTCCCTTCCGTTCCGGGTTCCTCACCAGTGCCGGGATTATTTCCTCCCGTTCCGGGTTCCTCGCCAGTGCCAGGATTTCCTCCCGTTCCGGGTTCCCCACCAGTGCCGGGATTTCCTCCCGTTCCCGGTTCCTCTTCGCCCCCCTCACCGGCCACCGGGGTTTTGAAGACATTTAATGAAGAGAGTGCATTCCCTGCAAAATCGAACATTGCCTGATTCTCCCAAGCATTTCCTTCGCCTACCTTCCAGCCTACACCTTGCACTGGAATCCAAGCTGGTTCCCAATAGAACAAGCCTGTTCCTTTACCATCGGGTACTTTGGACAATACATTCATTACTGTTTTGACCTCAGCCATTTGACCTGCAACCGTAGCTGGGAAGCCACTGCCGTCTAGCTGATCCTGACGAGCGATGTTATTCTCAAAGTTGTCGCCGTCCTGCAACGTGTAAGGATATGCGGTTTCCGTCACAATCACTTCTTTACCATATCGTTTAGAGATATCGTCCAAGTTAAACTGCAGGCTATCCATCGTTCCGCTCCAATACGGATAAAAGGACGCGCCGATCACGTCATAATCAAGATTCCGCTTCGTTAATTCGTCAAAGAACCAACGAAACATATCATTTTTGCCACCTTCAGCAAGATGGATCATAATTTTGATATCCTGATCTGCACTCTGGCTGTCTCTAACTCCCTTCACTCCACTCTCTAGAAGCGGAACAACCTTCTCAAAAGCATTCTCTTGATCATAGGATTTGCCGTCAGGCCATAACAAGCCCCCATTAATCTCATTTCCGATTTGGACCATATCGGGTGAAGCTCCCTTTTCCTTTAGCTCATCCATAACATCTTTGGTATAGTCATATACCGCTTGCTTCAATTCATCATAGGAGTAATCCGCCCATGCTCCCGGCTTGTTTTGCTTTCCGGGGTCAGCCCAGAAATCAGAATAATGGAAATCAAGCAACAGCTTAAACCCTTTGGCTTTGACGCGCTGCGCCATTTCCACAACATGCTCACGGTCATTATAGCCGCCAGCTTCCTGAGGATCATTCCATAAACGTAGCCGAATGTAATTTACACCCCGGCTTTTAAGAATATCCAGCAAATCCTTTTCTACTCCATTGTCGTAATACTTTCCACCGGCATCCTCAATCGCTTCCAGTGTGGAAATGTCCGCACCTTTTATGAACCCGGATTGCAGCACAAGCGGAGTAACCTGAATATCAGCTGTGGGTTGTAGGTCTGTCCCTGCAACTTTCCCCATTACGCTGTAAGTTCCTTCAACCGCGTACTCCGCCTCAGTAAGGTCATCCCAGGTTACAGGCAGCTGTTTGCTTGACCCATCTTCGTATATAGCCGTTACCACTGATGGCAATAAAGCAGGCACATCCGTAATTGTGCTGACATTTATGCTCTCAAATCCGACAATAGGCGTGCTGCTGTCACCTACTACTGTTACCTTCGCCACTGCCTTCTGCACAGTACCTGAGATAGAACCGCTTACTGTAAAGGTTCCGGGACGGGAATACTCTGCTGGCAGGATCACATCCCAAGTAACCTGAGCATCCTCCGTGTCAGAATTGCTATATACCACAGTTACAACACTTGGAAGCTCAGGGGCTTGCCCAATTTCCGTGTCCAACCGTACTGGCAGTACAGTTTGTATTTCACCCTGTGCCGGCTCATGCGGCGGGCCGGCTGCGGGAACACCCCAGACCTTCAGATCATTAATGGCTGCCCATTTTCCGCCGTTGATGCCGGTCAGGTTGACCCTTACATAAGAAACATTCCGCAGCTTGAAAGCATTGTACTGAGTTTGCTCTACACTGCTACTCTGACTTTTGTCCACAACTGTTGTCCATACCTTATGATCACGTGATACTTCAATCGTATATTGATTAATGTAACTCCATGCATTCCAGATGACGGTTGCACCTGACAAATCATATGCACCTTGCAAATCTACTTCCAGCCAATGAGGAAAGCTCCCGTCATTCGCCGTCCAATGTGTGTTCCATTCATCCGCATCCACTGCGTTACCCGCTTCATACCCTGCAAGCTCACTATCTGATATTGCAGGCTTACCTAGGGCAATATTCTCATCTCCTGCCGCTTGAGCAGACGGCCCAAACGTAAAAGGGGAAATAAGAAAGGTCAGAATCATAAATAATACAAATGATTTCTTCAATGTCTGTTTCCTCCTAAATAATTTAATAATGGATTATGTACTCAGTGGCACAGTCATTTTGTGCACCCCCTAATTGTAAACGCTTTATTAATTCTGCTATATGTTACATTAGAAACATTTCAGCAGTTTTTGCAGTCGATTTGATCTAAGCAAGGAGTAAAATCACATACAAAAAAAGATGATCCGAAAGCCATAAGGCTTCGAATCATCTTTATATAGGTAGAACCATTCCACTTCAATTTGCTCAGAGCGTTTGTGGTTTGGACTGTTGATTAGATAAAAAGAATAAAGCGACCCAGATCAAGGCAAATCCGAGAATCTGCGGGATAGTGACCAGCTGTTGGAACACGATCCAGTTGATGATTACTCCCGTCATAGGAAAGCTGAGTTCAGCTAATGTGGCGAAGGAAGCTTTGGTCGTGCTAAGCCCTTTGTAATACAACAACATACTAAGAAGTCCTGGCAGCAAAGCTTGCAGCAATAGATTAATCGCAATGGCTGCCGATGCACCAAACCCGCCATGAATCTGCCACGGTGCACCTTCTAGCGTAGTGATAACGAACAGTAAAGGAAGCGCAAGGATAAACCGCAGCGAAGTCACTGTCTCATATTTCATAGAACCGAGCAGATAACGTCCCATGACTGTCGATCCCCCCCACAGTGCAGCTGCTCCCAAGGCCATCAGACTGCTAACCCCAATAAAGTTATTCACATGTCCGAAAGGGATACTCCAGCCAAAGGTCAGCAGATAGGTTCCTACCAGCGCCAACACAATGAGTGGTCCGAAATTTTTAGGCAAACGTTCTTTAAGAATTAAAGCAGCTAGACCGATCGCGAATATTGGCTGAAGCTTTTGCAGTAACAGCACCGCATTCAAATCCCCACTGGAAAGTGCCATCGTAAATAGGATCGTCGCCCCGGCAGAACCTCCCCATGAAACAATCAATAAAGCACCAATCTGGCGAAATCCAATTCCTTTAAGCTCCGCCCGGTGACGCCAAAGAACAGGTGAAGCAGCCAAGAAAAGCACCACATGCTCCAGAAGAACAATTTGCGATGAGGTCAAAGATTTTAACAGGATGATACGAAAGAGCGGATCAACGCCCCATAATGCTGCACCAATCACAACGAGCCAAAATCCACTGCGTAGCGCTGATGTACTGCCAACCTTAGTTGATGATGAAGCTGTAACATTACTCATAATTTCATTCTCCTTGTCGATACAAACCCTCGATAAGAGACCAAAAACCCCCGAATTACCAAAAAGGTAAACTCGGGGGCATTATCAATAAAGACGTACAAGGATAGACTCCTAGCGTCTTTATCTTATGATCCTCTCCCATCCGGACTTTACCGTCGGCTCTGGATTTACACCAGATCAGTCACTTCTCTGCAAGCAGAACAAGTGAGTCGCGGGCTCAGTTCACTTTGAACATTACCGCCGGTCGGGAATTTCACCCTACCCCGAGAATCTTGTATTCCGTTGTTTTTTTCACAATCTCAGAATAAACCTCTTCTTGCCATTCGTCCAGTACTTTATGAAAATGTACACATTACTTTCATGTTTCGCAGCATTTTATTACATGTTTGTTCGTAATTGTTCTACTGCTTCATCCAAAAAACTTCTGTATAATGAAAATATGTTGATTTTTCCATAGTTTAGTAATCATGTCGAGGAGGTTGTTATGAAAGAAGCATTCTGGACGAAGTTATTGTTCTCCATCTTTGCCGTTGGAGGAATAGCTTTTTTAGGATTCATAGGTGCTATAATTACTGCGCTTTACGGAGGACTGCTGTTTTATACCCCACTTGTGGCAATCTTAGCGATCGTATTAGCCATCTATGTTGTACTTATCATATTTAATGTGTTGTCACGAAAAACAAGCAATATTGTATTGTTATCTATCCTCGGACTTAGTCTGCTCGCGACCGCAGGATATGAGATCAAGCAAGCGTACGTCAACAGAATTGCCATGGTCGATGATCGGGAGGTTAATCTGCTACAATATGAACCCTTTGCTGAGAAGACCAAAGCAGTGAATCTGGATGAACCTTCTTCCTATCATATCGCTAGCAATCTTCCAAGATTGGACGGCGCAACCGCACTTTATCCACTGTATTCAGCTTTCGTTCAAACTACTTATCCTGAGGGTTATTATAATCCGTATGATTTTCAAACAAGTCAAGTAATTTGCAGCAGCACACCTGAAGCTTACAAGAGATTAATTGAAGGAGAAACCGATATTATATTTGTAGCGGCTCCGTCAATCGCACAACAAAAAGAAGCTAAGCGCAAAGGTGTCGAACTGAAGCTTACGCCGATCGGCCGCGAGGCCTTCGTATTTTTTGTAAACAAACGAAACGACGTAACCGGACTTTCCACCGCTCAACTTAAAGATATTTACGCAGGCAAGATCACAAATTGGAAAGATTTAGGCGGAGCTAATAACCGAATCCGTGCTTTTCAACGGCCTGAAGATAGTGGAAGCCAGACGATGTTGCAAAAGTTTATGAAGGACACTCCACTCATGAAGCCGCCTCAAGAAGACGTAGCGGATATTATGAGCGGTATCATTCAACAAACCTCCAGCTATCGAAACTATAAAAATGCACTGGGCTACAGCTTCTTATTTTACGCCTCAGAAATGAATCGGAACGGGGAAATAGCCCTGCTGGCCATCGATGGTATCCAACCAGACAAGGAAAGTATTCGTAGTGGACAGTACCCATTGGCAACAGAATTTTATGCAGTGACCGCGGGAAGCGACAACCCTAATATTCAACCCTTTCTGGATTGGATTCAATCTTCTCAGGGTCAGAAATTGGTAGAGAAAACAGGTTATACATCGTTAAAATAACATATCTCTAGCGAATGAGAGCTATCCCAAATGTTTGGGAAGGCTCTTTTTCTATTTTTATACCGAAAATTTTCCTTTTTATCGCTTGTAGAGCGCAACTTTTGGAAACTATTGTCGTTTATACTTTATACGAGCCTTAAACGGCATCAAAGGAAGAAAAAGTAAGAATTGCTAGAGACCAATAAACGGGGATGGTAGGGATTGCAGATGAAAAAGTTTGGTTTTTTGGCGTTACTGCTGCTTTTGTTGGTGCTGGTTCATCCAGGAACTGGTTATGCCGGCTCTACGGAAACACACATCAACCTAGACGGCAACGATCTTAAGATTTCCAAAGAAGCACAGGTACAAATTGTAAATGGCAGTGTAATGGTTCCTCTTCGCGTTGTTGCGGAACAGCTTGGTTATACCGTGAAATGGGATAATGTGGCCAAGACAGCGATCATTGAGCAAAAGGGAACTACTTTAAAACTGATCGTGGATAATACGATGGCAGAAGCTTCAGGGAAACAAGTCAAACTGGACAACCCTCCGTTTCTCAGTGGCAGCACAACCCTTGTTCCTTTAAGATTTGTTGGGGAACAGACAGGAACTACTGTCGGTTGGGACAATGTAACCAAAACCGTATATTTAACCTCTCCAGTGCCTGAGGTTGGGGGAAGCGATCCGGAAGTTACGGTTCCAGAACCCACTCCAACAGCACCTTCGGAGAACGGATCAACCGGGAATACAGCAACTGAAGGGAATAGCTCAGTGGCTGCAGTCACCAATCTTAGCTTCATCAATAACCAGCTGGTTATTGCAGTGAACGGCAGTATAAAACCTACCGTGTTCACTATGACAGACAAAGACCGAATTGTCGTGGATTTACCGAATACTGGCTTTGGAACCGACTTCCATCAGAATCTTTCCGTAGGAAAGAACCAAAGCGGACAGTTAACGGTTACCGACTATCCTAATGTCTCTGCCGTTCGCTATTCATTGTTCAGCAGTTCCCCATCGACCATTCGGATCGTCATTGATCTAAACAGCGCTAATAGCTACAGTCTGATAAATGCTAATGATGGACTTATTATTGTGGATCTTAATGGGACTAGCGTTACGCTTCCTGAAACCACCTTACCAGAAGTACCGGTTATAACTCCTCCACCTTCTACCGGCAACACAGACAAGAAGATAATCGTCATTGATGCAGGACATGGAGGGAAAGATCCAGGGAGTTCAAGTGTTAACAAGCTTAAAGAGAAAGATTTCACCTTGCCGACAGCACTGAAAATTGCAGAATTACTAAAGAAAGAACCAAATATCGAGGTTATACTCACGCGCAGTGGCGATACATACCCAACTCTACAGGACAGATCTAACCTCGCCAACAATGTAAAAGCCGATCTATTTATCTCTGTTCATGCCAATAGTATTCCGGCGGGCAGTAAAAGTAATCCTAGTGGCACAGAGACCTATTACACACGTAATGATAGCTTATTATTCGCTCAAACCGTTCACAAATACCTCGCAGTTGCTACAGGACTGCAGGACCGAGGGGTTCGTCAAGCTAACTATCATGTAACAAGAGAAACCAAAATGCCTGCAATATTATTAGAATGTGGTTACTTAAGCAATACCAAGGATGAAGCATTACTCTTTACCCCGGACATCCAGAATAAAATAGCCGAAGCAGTAGTTTTAGGAATCAAAGAATATTTAGGTCGTTAAAAAAATGGGTGTCCCATTAGCCATGCAGGCTGATAGGACACCCATCTTTTATTCGGTAGTTGTGTTCCAAACACTCATTCGTTCCCGCAGATTCGAGGTATGCAGCTCTAGCTGTATACCATCCGGATCTAGAAAATTGACCGTCCAGCCTATTCCCCGTTTGATTGGCCCTCTAATTATGGGCACATTCTGGGTTTGCAATACTTGGACGGCTTCCTCAAAATGTTCCTCTGCAATACTAAAAGCGATATGGTCTACCCCAACTACTTTATCTGCAATCGCCATATAATCAGGCTTTTCAAGAAGACATATCCAGGCACTTCCCCATTCCAGATAAGCATCAGTTTTACCTCTATGAACTAGCTGAAGGCCCAGAACTCCTGTGTAGAAATTCAGGGAATTCGCTAAATTACTGACATTTACGGTCACATGGTTAAAGCCTTCTACCTGCATCTTTATTCAGCCTCTCAATCTTCTTAAGCCAGCATAGTGACAATTCTTTTGCGTTTCTCTGCCTCAGGATCATAAGCTACATGCGTATCTTCATCAAAGATCAAGGTAGCCCGTTCCTCCAGATTGTATTTCGGCCATAACCTCTCTGCTGTAGCCGGATTTCCTTGATGAGCGAAAGCAATCCAAGCATCATGCATAACTTCAGCCAACTTCTGCATCGTTGGATTAATTTCTGCCCTAAGATGGGTTAGATGAGATAGATTATTAAAGGCATAGACGATTTCTGCACTATGCACAGCTTTATTTAACAATGGATGACCTGGGATCGTGCCGTCAAAACGGTACATCCAGACAGGTGCATATTTCAGTTGGTTCTCTGCCAGGGACACCGAGGTTCCCCAGAAGTAAAGATCCGTTAGAATTTCGGCTTGTCCCTCCCATGAGGATGAATAATGGTTCGCAATCTCCTTCAGACTCCCAGTACCCATCATCTGCTCCAGCGCCTTGAGTGAATCGTCAAAGTCTGCCTCAGGCGATTCTTCTCTGAAGAACAAGTTGCCCTCATCACGATTGGTTCCGATCAATAGCGGAATACCCTGTGCCGATCCTTCTGCCACAGCCTGTGCAGGTTCTACAGGAAGTGTATCCCCATCAATGATAGGCTGAAATAACATGCCAATTGAGCCACCCGTTAACTTTTTAGTCATTCTTGCGGCTGCATCGATAATTTGTTCAGAAGAAAATGTTTGCAGAAGACTGGCATCTCCATCTGGAGCAATCCCTAATTCAGCTAGTAGTGCAGCTGCAATGTACTTCCCCTGCTCGGAAGGCAGCGTCTGAGCAGCCCCGCTTTGCATAATCGCACCAGCGAACAACCCCTTCGCTGCTGGCATGGCCAAAAGGGCTGCGATACTCATACTCCCTGCTGACTCCCCGAATACAGTTACCCGCTGCGGGTCCCCACCAAAAGCAGCAATATTCTGCTTTACCCATTCCAGTGCGGCGATTTGATCCAATAAACCTTGATTAGAAGCAAGCCCATGGCCAAATGGAGACAAATTCATGAATCCAAATGGACCCAGCCGATAGTTAATGGTCACTAAAATTACTTTACCGCGTTCAGCGAAGCTTGTGCCGTCAAACTGCGGCTGACTTCCAGCCCCGGTCACAAACGTCCCCCCGTGAATCCAGAACATAACAGGCAGGGGCTCATCATGAACTGCTGGCGCCCAAATATTTAAATACAGACAATCCTCGGAATGAAGCGGCGTCTTGCCACCGAACCGAGTACCTCTCGTATCCGCTGGCTGATGACTAACTGGACCAAATTCAGAAGCATCTCTAACCCCATCCCAGGCTTCTGGTGGCTGTGGTGCACGAAACCGAAGTTCTCCAACAGGTGGAGCTGCAAAAGGGATCCCGCGCCAAATGTTCACGTCCCCCTCCTGTATTCCTTGAAGCTTACCATAAGAGGTTACTGCTATTGGTGCTCCCATTACATTTCACCCTTCCACATTATTCCTTATTCTCTTCAATCTGTTTATATAAGCCGGATCGAAACCGGAACCATTCAAAAAGATGTGTAAATACCACCTTAAGTACCGCATAACCCGGAACTGCAAGGATAATCCCCAGAATTCCAAACATTTTACCTGCGAATATAATTACAAAAATAATGGTTATCGGATGAATCTTCAACGTCTTGCCCATGATCTGTGGTGAGATAAATTTCCCTTCAATCAGCTGAACAGCTGTCCACACGATAATCATCTTCAACAACATAAATGGAGAAGTGACCATCGCCACAATTAGGGCAGGTGTAATCGCGATTGCCGGGCCCAGATAAGGAACAACTGCTGTACAAGCAGCAGCAATAGCCAGAACGAGAGAGTATTCCAAACCAATGATTAAATAGCCAATATAGAGCAGCAGACCAATACAGCAGCTGACAATAATTTGCCCGCGTATGTAAGAGGATACCTGACTGTTCATCTCCGACATGACCATACGAGTCTGCGGCTGCAGAGAAGTAGGTACAAACTTCAGAATATAATCCGGCAATTTTTTTCCATCGCGAAGCAAGTAGAACAAAATAAATGGCGTCGTTACAACCGCCAAGACAATCTCTGTAAGGGCTCCTACAAAGCTGCCAACACCCGTCAAGGCATTATTCAGAAAAGAACTGCCCCACGCCGTAATCTTAGATGTTATCTCACTAAGGTTCGTTCCGATACTATCTTGAACTTGCCCAAAGAACTCCGTTCCGGTCAGATCCATAAACCGTTCTTGAATTAATTCACTATACCTTGGAAAATTGTCGATCAAACCTGATAGCTGAGTCCGTATAATTGGAATGACCATAAACAAAACCAGCGTGATGAGACCAGCAATCAACAAATATAGGATGATTATTGCATATACACGTTTTATTCGGGATCTTTTCTCCATCCGATCTACCAACGGATTCAGCAAATAATAAGCTATACCTGCCAGTAATAATGGTGCGGCCACGGTGTGCAGCAATACTGATATCGGCTTAAAAATAAACGGTATTTTGGAGAATACCAGAATATTAATTCCAACCAGCAGCATAATGAGCAGCACTACTACAAATTTATTATTCAGAAAAAATTTTTTGAACTTCTCTGGCCACACCTGCAGCCTCTCCATCGTACCCTCTCCCCTATAAACCATCATATATACTGTGTTATTTCATTCACTTTTTAATAGCATAGTCAACGTTAGCCCTGCAAGTCAAATTTGATGTCCTTAATTAAGCACACAGTCCTATTACGAGTCTGGTCATGATCCGATTCAATCATAATCCTCCCCTGTTTATAAATAAATAACCCTGCACGAGATATTCCTCTGTACAGGGTTAGAACCGCAACTAAAAGGTACTTACAAGCCTTGCTATTTTTTCTTTTTCCCTTTAGCGCCCTTTTCATTTGAAGCAATCAATTGTCCATCATAGGTGTATAACAAGTGATCTTCAAGCTTCTCCCCCTGCAAATGTTTCCGCACTAATGATTTCGCCAGCTTAGGTGTAATCTCTTTGTACCACACACCTTCGGGATAAGCGATCACCACACAAGCATCTGAACATCTTCCATTACAACGGGTCACAGTCGTATGTATAAGACTTTGTGCGCCCTGCTTCTCAATCTCGTCTTCTATCGCTTCAGCTACCTCTTCACCTTTGTGTTTCTTGCAGCTGCTACCGTTACATATTAATAAGTGACTTACAGTTCCTTGTAAATTCCAGGTCGTCATGGATGACTTCAACCCCTTCTTATCAGCTAACCCTATTCCGTTCGTGGATTATTTTAAACACTATCATAAGCATCATTATAGTCAATAGTAAGAAAGACTGTTATACTATAAATGAGAATGATTATCAATGAAAAGAAGGGGATTACTACATGCAGATCCAATCCGACGGGATGCCTTATCCATCCCATCCTTTTTATATGCCCCTTCGGGTCATCAGCTTATCGGGAATAACCAACTACTCAGCCTCAAACATTTCTTCTACTAATTCCAGCCTTATGATGATCTGGGATGGGAAAGGTTTTCTTGAAATAGACGGTAAGATACACAAGGTCATGGCCGGAAGCTTAATAGCCCTTAGTAGTTCTTCTTTATTGAAGATGGAACCTGAATTACAGTTAAAGGGGATATGGATTGAGTATTCCTGTATACCCCAGAGTAAAAATGAGGACATTTTTATAAATGACAACTCCCCTGTCCACCATGCCTCCACTCGTTTGATAGCCTTGGCAGGTGAGCTTTACAGTGCCTGGATAGACGCTGATAAACAAAAGCCGTTTAGGGTCCAGCAGCTATTCACCCAGTTCATCGTGGAGCTTCATGGTGAACTGACATCCCATAAAGAAAGATCAAGCAGTTGGATGGAACGGGTGACTGAGTATATAGAAGCTCATTACAATGAAGATATCACGCGGGATCAAATGGCTGCTTTAGCTGAAGTGAGCCCCGAGCACTTTTCGCGAACCTTTCGCAAATCAATAGGTCTATCCTTCAGTGCTTATATTACACTACTAAGAATCCGTAAAGCCCAGCAACGAATCCTCACCAGTTCTCCCAATCTGACAACATTGGCACATGAGGTTGGTTACGAAGAGGGAACTTATTTAAGCCGAAAATTCAAGCAGCTTGTTGGCGTTTCACCTACAGCCTACCAGAATAAGAATAAACGGGTCGTTGCCCTGAACTATAATCACACCGCTAGCCTGCGAGTACTGGAAATCATGCCTCAACTCGGGGTTTATTCCGAATGGCAACATAGCTTGGAACAAGTTCCCGCTTCCAAACAGCTTCAAATGAGCGAAGGTAAATTTTCATTACTCTATGACTCAGTAGCTGCGGTAAAACCAGATGTCATTATCGGCTACAGTCTACCCGACAATAAGATTCTGACTCCTGTTGCTCCGGTTATCGAGCTGCCCTTTATGCAAATGAGTTGGCGAGAGCAATTTGCTCTGATTGCCGAGGTTGTGAATCGACGACAGCGTGCTGAACAGTGGCTAAGTCATTATGACAGACTTTGTCTTACCGCCAACGGGTTATTAAACCATGCTATAGGAATGGAGAGAGGTACGGCTATCGTGTGGGAGGTTAGCTCCCGATCCGCCTACTGTTTCAGTAGCAGCTTCGGCAGAGGTTGCCAAATTCTATACGGTGATCTTGGCTTCAAGCCCCCCTCCGTAATTATTGAAAAAGGGATCACAGATTCCGGGTACTTAGAGGCATCTATTGAGGATATCGTATCGTTTCCTGCTGACCATATTATTATCACTAGCATCCCTTCATCATCTGAGGGAAGACAACGTTTTACTCGCCTACTACATTCTAAAGCTTGGAAGCAATTAGATGCAGTCCGAAACGGACGGGTATATATTCTGAACCAGGCTGATATGTTCTACGGATTTGACCCACTGTCCTCACAGGCACAGCTTCAAGAATTGCTACGGGTAATGACATCATAAATTTGCATAAGCTGAGATCATATCCGTCCATAGTAAATACCCGGTGAAGCTTGTAAAGTTCTTATTGAGAATGATAATCAATATACATAGGGGGAACAACAAATTGCATAATCCAGGAAAAAATAGCTCCAAACAAACCCATTGGCTTCTTTTTCCCTTCATGCTGGCATTAATTCTAGTCATATCAGCTTGCGGGAATTCCAATAATTCTGTGGGGAATACAGGCAGTAACACCAGCAACACATCATCGGCAACTGCAGTACCTACCGAAACTAGTCAACCAACAGAAACTACGGAAACAGCTGCTCTTAAAAAGGTCACTACTATAAATGGTGATATTGAAATCCCTGTTCAACCTAAAAGGATTGTCGCTGAGGAATATCTGGGCAGTCTGATTGCGCTAGATACCATTCCTGTTGGTGCTCCCGGATTAACACTGGAGAATATGTATTTTAAGGAGGCACTTACTGGAGTTGCAGACACTGGAACTTACGGCAAAATGTCACCTGAAAAAATCATCGCACTTAATCCTGATTTGATTATTTCTGGACAAGCTGAAAGCTATGAAGCACTAAGCAAAATTGCTCCAACCATCGTTGTGCCATATGGTGATCTGAAAGATGCTCATGCCGAATTAACCTATTTCGGAGAACTCCTTGGTAAGGAAGAGGCAGCCAAAAGCTGGCTTGCAGATTACGACAAACGGATAGCTGAAGCTAAAGCCAAAGTAGACAAAGTAATCCCTGCAGATGCAACATTTTCCATCATGGAAGACGGCGGAAAATCCATTTGGGCCTATGGCGATAACTTTGGCCGAGGCGGACAGCCTGTCTATCAGGCGCTGGGTCGTAAGCCCCCTACAGCTGTGGCCGCAGAAATTATGGAGAAGCAATGGGCGGAAATCTCTACAGAGGCACTCGCTAAATACGCAGGAGATTATATTATCTTAACTTCCAATAACCGTACAGAAGCTGATTACAAAGCTGATCCAATCTGGAGTAGCCTACCCGCTGTAAAAAAAGGCCATCTCTATGTATGGAAAGAAGAACGGTCCTGGTACTATGATCCAATTGCCGTGTTATCCCAGACCGAAGAACTGGCTGCTTGGCTTACACAATAAAATGCGCTTAAATTAGAATCCCCTACTGCTTCCAACAACGTTGGAGCAATAGGGGATTTGTTATTTTCTTTTGACTACAAACACACTCAAGAGGTAATAATACATTTAGCCTAAGGTTAATCTAGCAAATGGAGTTGATCAATATGAAATTACTATTACTATATTTCATGCTTGCTTTTATGGGGTTGCTGATGGCAGTAATCATCGACCTTTTATCAGGAGAAAACCTCACCGCTTCAATGCGGACGATCTATGACTCCTTTGCAGCTACAAGCATACAGGAATCAATAACTATGCTCGTTTTTATCTCCTTACCTTTTGTTATTACAATTACATCCTCTATCCGAAATAGAAGCAATAAATCCATCAAATAAAATATACTAACCTAAACTCCCTAATTTTCTGCGGATGTAATGAACGATGCACAAGAGAATAGGTACAGCGGCACAGAAATACGGCAAAATATATTTCAGAAATATCCTTCCTTCGTCCATATGTATCGGATAATTCGCTGAACTAATAAAAGCCCCGAACAAAACAACAATACCAACGGGAACGGCGAGCTTTCTGCTGTCTTGCACCTTGAATAGATCCGCGGTGACTACCATTGCAGCGTAGCAATATACTGACATTTTAAAAAAGACTCCAATGATTAAGGTTAAGAGCACAAGCGCGTCCAAACGTTGAATGAAATTGGCCAGGTTTACTAACGTTATCGTAGTGAACATCGGAAAATTGGATCTACTGTAGATTTCTGTTCCTAGAACGGATATTTCGATGGCATGGGTAAAACTGAGTAATAATCCGCATAAAGTAATTGCGATGATTCCGGTTCTTTTTGCTACCTTGGTTTTTTTGATATGAGGTAAAATCGTAGTGAAACATACCATCTCCCCGAACGGAAATAGCCATATATTTAGATAGGCTGATTTCAATGCATTCTTCCAATCCGAGGCCTGTAACGGAAACAAGTTATCTAGTTTTACTAGTCCGGCGGCAATAACCAAAAAGCAACTGGTCAAGCCCAATAATATTATAATCAGCATATAAATCTCAGCCGCCCGCGCAAACACCTCAATCCCCTTATTTAAGATGTAAATTACCGCAACA
The DNA here is from genome assembly GCF_037963285.1 of Paenibacillus sp. FSL H3-0329. Classification (NCBI taxonomy): domain Bacteria; kingdom Bacillati; phylum Bacillota; class Bacilli; order Caryophanales; family Paenibacillaceae; genus Paenibacillus; species Paenibacillus sp. FSL H3-0329. The sequence goes on from NZ_CP150150.1 coordinate 4,693,291, forward strand.
ACCATCATTGCATAAATGATGAACACGGGTGTTCTGTCGTAAGAAGCAGCTATTAACAACTCACCTGATTCATGCAGATTTCGAGAGCCATTGAAGAGAAGGATTGGAATGTATGTTAAGCTTAACGGCCAGCCTAATACATTGCCCAGTATCTTTCTTGTATACCCGCTAATAATCATGCCCGGATATTGCCGGTATAAATAAACATAAATCAAATACAAAAGAAGTCCACCGGGCAAAGCTAACAGAATAGCAATCCAGACAGCATGGCCACTTTCAAGTCCAATCGGTACCACAAGGGCCGTTCCCAATTCAAACAAAAAAATCAAAGCAAATAATTGACTCGCGCTGATGGTTTCTTTTTTCATAAAGTGGCCTTCTCCCACCTTTCTCACTGAACACTTTCATTTTTCCTTTAACAATTTCGGCTCTAATCTCATTCCAACACTGCGAATATAGGCCTCTACAGAAACATCCACTTCCGCTTCCGCGAACACTGACTCCCAATCGTCCTTAACAGTCTCCCATGCTTTTGGATTTGTGCGCTTCAGTTCATTCCCGAAATTGAAAATATCGCATTTCATAGTTTGAGCAGCCTGTAAGGCTTGGGTTATTTCCTGTTTAGTTTTAAGAGCCACTTGTTGTTCCAACTGAACGATTACCTCTCTATCACTTAGCTCAATATAACTCTGTGCCTCACTAAGCGTCCCCTCTTCCACAACATTTACATGAATGACGGGTACTTTATTGCGGAGTTCAATCTTAATTTTTGTTTTTGAATAATTAATGTTAACGGCTATCGAATCTTTAACCTCATTTGAATCTACATTAATACTGGTTTCATTAATCTCGTTCTGTACCCATAGTGCCCCCCGAGCAAGAGGGCCATCCAGCCACCCCTGAAAAACCCCTTTTTTCAATACGCTAAGCCCGCTCATTGTGACAAGTGCTTTTACTTTAGTTTGCTCCATCCCGGATTTTTTAGTTCCTTCTTCAGCGTCTCCAAGAATTCTGGCTCCGGATATCACCACTGACCCTTCTCCACTGAGACCATTAATTAGCTCAAAAACATTGATATCCCGGCTTTCTCCATATATTCTAGCGGTATTTTTACTCTTTTTAATAATCCCAATTGCAGGCAGGCTTTCTACGGGAAGCAATAGTTTCAGAATAGAGGATGCTTCCGTATCTCTGGCTACAATAACATTCGTGTTGAGCCGCAGCTCATGGGACCTTTCAAAGATGTCAAAAATCCCATCAATACCGCTCTTCACTGTAGATTCGCCTAAAACTAATAGCTGCGTGTGTGCAAAAAACATCTGTCTTGCCGCCTTTTTTGAAGTCTTGCGAAAAGCGCCAAAGATCGTACGGTCCGTAGAAGAATAAATAGTGACCGTGGGTTGTCCGGTGCTAGCTCCTGCACTTGTGGCTGTTGAGGATGGATTCACAATCTGAAAAGTAACATGATATTCCTCTTTATTCGGCACCTTATCCACACCTATACCAGTCACAATGCCTAAATTGTTTAATTCCCGACTGTTCCAGCAGCTTGTCAGCAACATTAAGCAGCATATACAAATAAATGAACGCATCATCCATCCGACCTTCATTTGCCACTCCCCGGCTTCCCATCATTCACCTTAAGTCGAGTATTATTTTTTTGGCTAACAAGACGCGGCCGAGTTTTCATATATTTCAAGGGCACACGCAAGATCGAGTCCTTCTGATTCTCAGCGATAAAAGGACCAAATGGAGACATATACGGAAAACCCAACGATTTCAAGCTACACATATGAGCAACCAAAATAAAAGTAAAGATCGTTATTCCATAAAGCCCCATAAAGGCTGCGATAAACATAATGATGAAACGCAAGATACGTATGGAAAGAGCCATATTAAAAGCGGGAGTAGCAAAGCTGGATATTCCTGTAAGTGAAACTACAATAACCATTGCAGGAGAGACAATACCGGCTTGTACGGCTGCCTGTCCTAACACTAAGCCCCCAATGATCGACACAGTTTGGCCTATAGGGGATGGCATACGAATTCCTGCTTCACGTATAATCTCAAAGGTAAATTCCATCAGCATAGCCTCAATAAAAGCCGGAAATGGAACCCCCTCCCTTTGTGAAGCAAAATTAATAAGTAAGGCCGTTGGGATCATTTCTTGATGAAAGTTTAGAATTGCAATAAATAACGCTGGGCCAAATAACGAAATAACAAGGCAAATAAATCTCAATAATCGGATCAAAGTCGTGATATCATAACGCTGGTAATAATCTTCTACGGCATGTAAAAACATAAAAAAGGTTGTAGGTGCAATCAGCACAAACGGGGTCCCGTCCACAAATATAGCAACTCGACCTTCTAAAAGATTTCCTGCAACACTGTCAGGACGTTCCGTATTATATAATGTTGGGAATGGAGAAAAGGGAGTATCTTCTAAAAATTGCTCAATGTATCCAGATTCCAGAATCCCGTCTATATCAATGCTTTGCAGCTTAGTTCTGAGCTCCTTTAAGGTATTATCATTGACGATTCCATGAATATACATAATAGATACATTCGTTTGCGTGACGTCACCTATCTTCATCGACTCCACCCAGAGATTAGGGCTTTTTATTTTCCTGCGCACCAGAGAGATATTCGTCCCAATAGATTCTGTGAAGCCTTCCTTGGAGCCACGAATGGCTACTTGAGTTGTAGCGTCCGATACCGCTCTAACCTCACCGCCGCTTGTATTCCCTCTGATAGCTGCCCTTATCCCGTTGACCCAAAGAATGGTATCCCCAGAGAATAAAGCCTCAAAAAGCACATCCCAATCTTCAAGTGTCTGTTCTTCTCCGATCCCTCTCGCCACTTCTTTCATATACAAAAAGATATCTTCAGCGGATGTTACCACCGGGTTTTCTTCACTTAGCTTATCGAACGACATCGCATGCTCCACAAACTCGTTGACCATTAATTTTTCTATTAATCCCTCAATATATACAGCAGCTACCTCAACCTGTGTGGTAGTGGATTTAATTCTACGAATAACAATATCAGGGCTATGGCCAAGCCTTTCTTGAAGCTCTTTAAGATTATCGTCCAAAATAGTAGAGTTAAAGGGGTCCATCATTAACACCTCCTGCTCATACTATTTGTTCTACACCGCTTTTTTATGCAACAAATGGAATCTATAACCTCCCTTAACTTGGAATATAAATACGCAAAAGGGATGTCCTTGAGCTACTATAGCTCAGCGAACATCCCCTTTTACTCTTTTGAAATTAACTTATTGAAGAGACTTCAGCAACGTAACTATCTCATCCAGCTGCTTGTCCAGCGCATAAGCATCGGATAGATAATAAGTTTTTAGATCGTAGGTGAATACATGACCCGACTTGACAGCAGGTAGGTTCTGCCAGAAGACACTGTCCAGAATGTCCAGCTTATCCTGCTCCACACCACGGCTGAAGCCTTGGAAGATATAATCAGCTTCACCTAAGTACTCGGGCAACGCTTCAAGTGAGAGGGAAGCCCAGCCTTCTTTAAAGGCTGCCTCTTGGACAAGATCAGGTGCATGCAGCCCCAATCCGTTATATATAATCTCTCCACCGCGCCCATATGACGAACCGTATAAATACAGCTCTTTACCGGCAATTTCAAAGATCGCCACCTTTTTGTCAGCTGCGATCAGATCAGCCAATTCCGCTTTTTTCGCTTCCAGCTTCTGATTGAAATCCGCCACCCACTTTACAGCCTGCTGCTCCTTGTTCAAGATTTTCCCGATCTCGATCAATCGTTCCTTATAGTCGTATTTGCCCCAAGGAATAAAGACAGTCGGAGCAATCTTAGAGATCTGCTCATAGGTATCTTCCTGATAAGTGATAATCAAGTCCGGTTCGAGGCTCGTTATTTTCTCCAGGGACACCGTCATGTCATCGCCTACTACTTCTACACCTGTCAGCGCCTCTTTGAAATATGGATGGTTCAAGATGTCATTCCCGGCAACGGCAATGGGCGTCACGCCAAGCGTCAGAAGATCACCAATAAAGTCTTGTACCGGAATCACAACTCTTTGTGGATTGCGTGGGATCTGCACCGGGCCTTTGTCGCTTTCGTACGTCCAATACTCTGCATCAGCAGCCGGCTCCGTGCTGGCAACTACAGAATCATTAGTGCTTTTAGCCACTTCAGCCGACGTGCTAGCTGGAGCATTCCCCTGATTAGCAGCTTGTCCGCATGCGCTCAACAGCAGCACCAGCGTAAGCATAACAGCTATCATGCTTATTTTTCCTAACGATATAATTCTGTACAATGTAAATCCCCCTTGAGACTTTATATTATTATGATATTGATAATCAATATCATTAAGATCTTTGTTTAATATACCGTCTCCGCGGGAAAACATATATACACGCTAATACATCAATTTAGCTATGGACGATTGTCAGCTTAATTTATGGCCGGTTAACAAATCTGTCTGTATTTCCAGCTGGCGTTCGAGCGCAAGCCCTTCGCTGCCCCAAAATTCCTCAAGCTTCAGGTAATATATGCATTCATTCCTGAATGCTGGAAGATTGCGCCAAACCGCGCTTTTACTAATGCGTTTACGTGTTCTCGACATCCAGTCCTCTTGTCCTGATACAACCACAAACATATGGTCAGCCGCGTATATTGGCAATTCCGACAGTGAGATGCATAAATGATCATTCTGCTCCAGAACATCTGACCTTACCTTGTCCGGTGGAGTTACCCCCAGCATTGGATACAGATTGTACACCCCTCGGGCTGTATAATTCCAGATATAAATACTGTTATCTTGCCTAATCTCATACACCGCTACCGTTTCACCAGATTCAATTAATGAGGACAAACGCTGCTTGGCCAAATCTATTTTCAAATGATAGTGCCTTATCCATGCCTCTGCCCGCTCCTCTTCTCCCAGCAGTCTGCCGAATAAACGAATCTGTTCCAGGCGGTCCATTTTATCACACTCCACAGTAACTAGTGGACCCAACTTTTCCATGCATTTAAGCTGACGAGGGCTCAGATAGGTCGGTGCAATAACTAGATCGGCTTCTAGCCCAGACCAGTCCGCTTCCGCCGGACATCCCTGCAACTCAAATGATCGCACACCCGCCAGTTCCGGCAGCAAAAGCAATGAGTAGTTCATCACATCTTCTTCAACCGCGACAGGCTTCACTCCCAGCGCAAGTAAATCCCCTAAAAATTGTAACGCTACTATCCGCTTCGGTTTGGGACGTAAACGGAATTCTGTTGGGGTCATCCCGGTGACTTGCTTGAATTTGCGGCTCAGATATAGTCCATCTGTATAGCCAACTTTTTGCGAAATTTCCTGTATTGTTGCTTTGCTGGACATCAAGTGTTTTTTCGCTTTATTTACTCTTAAATGAGTTACATATTCGGTGAAGCTCCAACCCGTCTGCTTGCGGAACCATACTGAGAAATAACGAGGATTGAAGCCCATCATTCGAGACATCATCTCCCGCGTAATCTCCTTTTGGAAATTCTGGTGGATATAAGCGAGCATTCTGAAATATGAACTATCCGTAATGTCTGCTTCAGCGTCAGCCTCTACGAGCAGTTGATGTAGCTGATGCAGCAAGGATTGAATTCTATCTGCCTGTACTTCTAAATTATTGGCAGCAACGTCTTCTAATTCGCTGAATAAGCGAGTTATTTTATTCGTCGTACGTATAGGTAAAATCCCATTGACCGGAAAAATTTCACGGCAAAGTCCATAGACCAATTCTTGCTCCGTGCTATTACTTAGCCCATATACCTCATAGGAGATTGCTAGAACAGAGATAACAGTCTCTAATGGAGCATCAATTTGATAAGTCACACCTGTGCTTAGAAAAAGAATTTCACCATTTTTAAGAGCTACTGTCTCTCCTTCTATGGTTATTTGAACGATAGCTTCTATTGGTGTCAGGAAGAGTGGGGACTGGGCAATCTGGGGTTTATTGATGTGACCGCCGCCGCATTGGCGTTTCCCTGCCTCTTTTAACAGATAAATTCTATGAACCGGGTTATTATTTGATAGCTTCATTCCTGCTCCCTTCCAGACTGCTAGACTTAATAACCCATAAAATAGAAAGCAAGCGTATAAGGGTTCTCTCCGCTCGAAATGGATAAGATCTCCTATACGCTTTATATAAAACTTCAGATTTTATGGTTTGAGAAGCCTCTATCCTTAGTGGTCGTCAACGACTCCAAGCGCTTTATTCTTCTCTTTGAACCGTTCATTGTGAGAAGATACGTAAGCGACTTTGGCCGCGGTCGGGTCAATGTACAGCTTTGCGCTATTAAGCGCCAGAGCCGCATCAGTGAAAGCGCCTGCGATCAAACGAACCTTGCTCGCATAATCCACAAAGTCACCTGCTGCGAATATACCCGGAAGATTGGTCTCCAGCTTATCAGTTACATTCGCACACCACTCGCCCATATCAAGGCCCCATTCTTTTAACGGACCAAAATCGCTCTTCAGACCATGATTCACAATGACAGCATCCACTTCAAACTGCTCTGTTTCACCTGTCTCTATATGGCTGATCGTAACCTGATCTATCGTTTCACCATTACTGCTGTGTAATTGGCTTACTGCATATGGCGCACGGACATTGACTGAGGATTCCTTCATCCGCACAATGTTTTTCTCATGTCCGCCAAACTGTTCGCGGCGATGCGCAATCGTCACACTTGCAGCGATGGGCTCCAATTCATTCGCCCAATCTACTGCGGAGTTGCCTCCACCGGAGATTAGCACTCTTTTACCGCGGAACGGCTCCAGCTCTTGAACGGTATAATGAAGATTCGTCACCTCATAACGATCTGCACCTTCAATTTCAAGCTTTGCCATCTGTAGAATTCCGTAACCAATTGCCAAAATGACTGTGCGGGTCCAATGTTGTTCCCCAGTAGAAGAGGTCAAGATGTACGTCCCATCTTCTTGTCTCTCTTGATTCATAATTTGCTGACCCAGCACAATAGTCGGATCGAAGGTTTGAGCCTGCTCCTTGAGCTGACCGATCAGTTGATGGCAAAGAGTTGGGGTTACGCCTCCTACATCCCAGATCATTTTTTCGGGATAAATAAGCATTCTTCCTCCGAGCTCATCCTTCGCTTCAATTAACTTTGTCTTCAAGTCTCTCATTCCACTATAAAAAGCTGTATACATCCCAGCAGGTCCGCCACCAATAATGGTTACATCGTATAATTCCAGTTGTTTATTCATCGTGTCCCTCCAAAATTATATTCTAGTGATCCCTTCAGCTACTTAAGCTCCAAACTGCGCTTCATGCAATCGGCTGTATATTCCGGCAGTCTGCAGCAGTTCCTCATGCTTACCTTGTTCTGCGATGCCGCCTTCCGCAACGACAACAATACGGTCCGCATTTCTGATCGTTGCAAGGCGATGAGCAATAACAAGTGTTGTGCGTCCTTCAGACAACTCGGCGAGGGCCTCTTGTATAGCGGACTCCGTTTCAGTATCCAATGCAGAGGTTGCTTCGTCCAAAATGAGAATCGTCGGATTCTTCAAGAACATCCGGGCGATGGACAACCTCTGCTTCTGGCCGCCAGAAAGCTTGACGCCTCTCTCACCGATCATTGTATCCAGCCCAGCAGGCTGAGATTTGATCAGTTCTTCCAGCTGAGCGCGTCCCGCAGCCTCCCAGATTTCTTCATCGGAAGCTCCCAATCTGCCGTAAACAATGTTCTCACGGATGGTTCCGTCAAACAGGAATACATCTTGTTGTACAATCCCGATATGGGAACGAAGTGATTCTAACGTCATGGAGCGAATATCTATTCCATCAATAGAGATGTTGCCTTCGCTTACATCGTAAAAGCGTGGCAGCAAGCTGCAAAGTGTTGTCTTACCAGCACCGGATGGACCCACAAGTGCAACCGTCTCTCCTGCCGAAATCGATAAGTTCACATTGGTTAGCACCTTTTCTTTATCACTATAAGCAAAAGCTACATCCTGGAAGGTTATATTCCCTGACAGATGAGACACTGGCTTAGCGTCTTTTGCGTCATCAACATCTGGCTCCGTCTCCAGCAGTTCAAGATAACGTTTGAAACCAGCGATCCCTTTAGGATAGGTCTCAATGACCGAGTTAATCTGTTGCAAAGGTCCTAAGAAGACATTAGACAACATCACAAAAGCAATAAATTCACCGTAAGTCATTTGCTTCTGGATTACAAAATAGGTTCCGCACACAAGAACGAATAACGAGACCAGCTTCATGAGCACAAAGCTAAAGGATGAATTCCAAGCCATAATTCGATAGGTCATAAGCTTCGTAATACGGAAGCGTTCGTTATTAACTGCAAAACGGGAAATTTCATGATTCTCATTAGCAAAAGCTTGCACAACACGGATCCCACTTACATTGTTTTCTACGCGTGCGTTATAGTCAGCAATGTCCGCGAACATGATGTGGAACGCTTTGGACATTTTGCGACTGAAGTACATGGATAAATAAATCATCAGCGGGACAATTACAAAGGTTAGAATAGCTAATTTCCAATTGATGCTAAGCATGATACCGAATACACCAAGCAGCGTCATCACTGCTATGAATAAATCTTCAGGACCATGGTGGGCAATCTCACCGATGTCCATCAGATCATTTGTCATCCGCGAGACCAAATGGCCTGTTTTGTTATTATCGAAGAAGTTGAAAGAGAGCTTCTGCACACGATCAAATAGCTTTTTTCTCATATCCGACTCGATATTGATCCCCAGCTTATGCCCCCAATAAGTAACGACAAAATGCATAAAGGCGCTGACGATATATATCCCCAGCAAACCGAGGCAAGAATAGAGAATCCATTTCCAATTCCCACTTGGCAGCATATCATCCACTACCCGGTTAACCGCCAGTGGGAAGACTAGTTCCAGCAGTGCAGCAGCAATAGCACAGGAGAAATCAAGAATAAACAATCCCTTATAGGGTCTATAGTAAGCAAAAAAACGACGCAACATTGTAAAAATTCGCTCCTTCCGGTGATTGACCATCCTCTTTCATCAAGATTTAGTACGGGCTAGCAAATACAAAAAGTATGGCGCTCCAATTACAGCAACAACAATTCCAGTGGGGATCTCAGATGGCTGTAAGATCCAGCGCCCAATGGTATCCGCTATAATGACTAGCAGTGAGCCGAGCAGCGCTGAGGTTGGCAGCATGAGCTGATGTTTGGGTCCAACTAGTCGTCTCGCCAAATGGGGGCCGACAAGGCCGACAAAGCCAATCCCACCACTCACAGCAACACTTGCCGCAGCTAGACCAACCGCAGCCGCAAGAAGCCGGAATTGTTCTTTCGTTACAGCAGCCCCAAGTCCTACAGCTGTCTGTTCACCCAAATTAAGGACGTTCATTACCCTTGCTTTATAGATGACATACGGCACGAGAATTACGATCCACGGTAGTAAAGAAAGTACAAACTTCCAGCTTGTGCCCCAAATACTTCCCGCAAGCCAAGTAGCCACAAACTGATACTTCTCCGGATCCAGCCGAAGAGTCAGCACGATCATCGCTGCACTCATTCCAGCTGCAACCGCTACACCGGTCAGCAACAGTCGCATGGGTTTTATTCCTTCATGCCGTTTATAAGCTAAGACATAGATCAAGGCAGCAGTAATTCCCGCACCAACAAACGCCACCATAGGCAGCAGATACACCGGAGCCGCGGTTGCCGTCGGATAAAAAGATATTAACAGCATAACCATAATTCCTGCACCAGCGTTAATCCCTAAGATGCCGGGGTCGGCCAAAGCATTACGAAAGACGCCCTGCATCACAGCTCCGGATACAGCCAAACCTGCGCCTATCAGAACGGAGATCACAATACGCGGTAGCCGAAATTGAAACAAGATCAACTCTTGCTTATCCGTCCCTTTACCGAATAACGTATTAAGCAGCTCCATAGGTGTCAAACGTATGTATCCTGTATTCATACTAATAATAAAAGCAATAACAATCAGTACAGCTAAAATAATCATTATAACTAAGCCACGTTTATTTTTGGCGGCTTGGAAGGAATCGAATGAAGTTTTCTCTATCATTACAGTTCCCTCCTTTCTTTACGTGCAAGATAAAGGAAGAAAGGTACACCGATCAGTGCAATAATTGCTCCAAGCGGCGTTTCATTAGGGGGATTAATCATCCGTGCTGTTAAATCTGCAAATACTGCAAGCAGACTGCCAAGAATAGCTGAACATGGAATGATCCATCTGTAATCCACACCTACAAAAAAACGGGTCAAATGGGGAATAATTAGTCCAATGAACCCAACGGCTCCTACTACTGCAACTGATGATCCAGCCAGAATCAATACGATTAAAGTCCCTGCCAGCTTAACAAGCCCTGTGCGCTGGCCTAGCCCTTTAGCAACATCGTCACCTAGGCTGAGCATTGTAATCGATCGGGATATTACCATAGCCCCAATTAACGCTGCTCCTATCCAAGGGAACATGACTTTAAGCTGAATCCATTTCGTCCCAGCCACGCCTCCCGCATACCAGAAAGCCAAATCTTGCCCAATGTGAAAATATAAAGCTACCCCTTCACTCAGCGCTGACAGCAGTGCACTAAAAGCAGCACCTGCCAGCACCAGACGAGCAGGAGTCAGCCCTCCCTTGGCCAATGATCCGACCCCATACACAACCCCAGCCCCTACTCCGGCACCAATGAAGGAATATAGGATTAAATACATAAACGATAGATTCGGGAAAAATGCAAAACAAAGCGCCAGCGCAAATCCTGCGCCTGAGTTGATGCCCATCAAACCTGAATCTGCGAGTGGATTTCGGGTCATTCCCTGCATAATGGCACCCGCAACTGCAAAGCTGGCCCCTATCATTGCCCCGCCAAGTACACGGGGTAATCGTAATTCTCTAATAATCTGATGATCCATGATCTCCGGATCAAAGTGAAACACAGCTGCCCACACCACAGAAAGTTTAATATCAGCCGCTCCAAAGGAGACTGAAACAGCGATACCTAGTGCTAATAGTACCAGACCGCCAACCAAGATTAACGTGGCAGCCCAAGGACGTGAACGGAACTCTTGTATGGCTGACCCTTTATTAGGTCTAATCTTGGAAGATATCTGTTGATTCATGAATGCCACCCTATTTCTATGAAATTGATTCTCATTATCACTATGCTATTGTAAATGAGCCTTCCTAGGTTTGGCAATAGATAGATTTAATAGGAGGCATTTATTTTATTGCATTGACAGGAATTCTAGGATTTGATAAAGTTCAAATTGAAAATAATAATGATAATGATTCTCATTATTATTTGTTGGTACACATATATAGGGAGGTTTATCATGCTAAAAAGAAAGACCCTCTTCCCCATCCTGGCACTCATAATGTTATTGTCTGTATTTGTGACAGCTTGCGGGGGAACAAACAATGCTTCATCTAATAAACCAACAGAAACAACAGAAGCAACTACAGCACCGAGCACAGAGCCAACGACTGCTCCTGAGGCTTCAGCTGCTGAAATGCGTAGCTATGAAACCACTAAAGGTACTGTGCAAATACCTGTAAAACCACAGCGGATTATTACAGATTATTATGGTGGGGAGTTGCTCTCCGTAGGAGCAAATGTTGTAGGTGTCGAACCTAGTACCTTTGATAATCCCTTCTTGAAAGACCTGCTCACAAACACACAAGATGTCGGTGCTCCAGTTAACGCCGAGAAAGCTCTGGAACTTACACCTGATCTAATCGTCGTTATGTATGATGATAACTACGATGCTTTATCCAAAATTGCTCCAACCATTCATATTCCATACGGAACTGCTACAAATATCTATGAAACTGTTAAACTGTTCGGTGACATTGTAGGTGTGCCTGACAAAGCTGAACAATTTATTGCTGACTTTGAGAAAAAGGCTGCTGAAGGCCGCGAGAAGCTTAAAGGTGTCGTAAATGAAAATGATACTTTTGGAATCTATGAGCTGACTGATAAAGGTGAGCTATGGACCTTCGGAAATAATGCTGGCCGGGGTGGACAAGCCCTTTATAACGCACTTAAGCTAAAAATGCCTACTAAGAACAGCAATGACAACCAAACGTTGCAGCTGTCCATGGAGCTATTGCCAGAATATGCAGCTGACTACATGTTCCTCACCACTTATGATCCTGACAAAAAAGGAGATAAGCTGAAAGAACTGAAGGAATCTCCAGTTTGGAACGGACTTGATGCTGCGAAGAACGATCATCTATTCTACAATGATTTTGATACCTACTACCGCTATGATCCGATTGCGATTACCGCACAGATTGATCTGTTCGTAGATATGATTCTTGAACGCAACGGTAAGAAATAAACATAGGCACATACAAAAACACCCTACTTTAGGCACTGTCTAAAGTGGGGTGTTTGGCTATACATAATAAGCTTCTGTTAAATTTATATCATCTAGTATATTCATTATACTCATCGGTGTTATTTAATTTTTTGTACATATACTCATCATTTTTAAGCTTATAGAGCTGCCCCATCCCCGCAAATACGAAAAACAGCACCAAAATTAATCCATACGCATAGGTGAATTCACCAATATAAAAGCAAGTGACTATCGCAACAAGGGTCAAGATCATTAATGCGACTGCAATTCTGGAAAAAATCTTTTTCAAATGGAATCCCCCCACGTTTTGTGCACCAATATTATCATATTTGGGATTAAATTGAAATCTCATTTTGTTCTATTAAGGGAATATCGAGTAGCTTAATATGTACCAGCATATTGTGAGTGTATATTTTAGTGTATATACGATAAAAGAGGACTTGAAATAAAAGATACGCTCCGCCTACTAACAAACAAAACCACATCGGCTCCAGAGCTGTAGACATTTCAACCCTGGAAGAACCAACAACATAAAAAGAAGACAATGCAATACCTAATGCATAAGGGAGAAAAAACAGCACTTTTAAAGGGCCGCCTATAATACGAGCCACGTCCTTAGTAGTAATTCCAATCTTGTTCAGCTTCCTGAATTTGATCCGCTCACGCTCTAAATCGGTCTGAATACTGAAATGCAGCACTATCCCGGAGGCGCCGAAAAATATTAAACCAACAAATGAAATTACGAAGATTCCAAATCGGCCAGACTCCTGTAACTGTAGATAGTCACTTATTCTAGACTTCGTAGAGAATACGAGGGCCTCTTGCCGCTCATTGCCATACCAGGACTCTGTATTGTCTTTGTTATATTTGGCTAAAGCGGCATTTAACTTAGCATCTATATCCGCAGTTTTTTTCCAATCCTTAAAATTCAGGAGCTGAAGGATACCGATCGCTTTTTTATTTTCCGCTTTCAGCGCCATATAATCCTCTTCGTTTACAATGATATGAAGACCATTCATTAAATTCGGCACAGGGTTAAATACCATGTTAAATAGGATACCTTGTGAATACAGCGTATGCTTCCCGGAAGCAAGCGTCAGGTCAAAGGTGGGCATTTCCGGTCTTTGATTCTTCCACTCTTCTCCTTGTGCAACTGTGGCCAGATTTAGAAAGTGATCTTTCTCCACATGATAATCAGAGCCGATTAATGCGTTTATATTCTGGTCCAGAAATATTTTAAAATTAAACAAGTCGATATACTCCAGCTTTTGGTGTGAAAGCAGCGGCGTAGCGCCATGATCCGTGATCTCACTTAGTATTTTTGGTGAGATGCTATTTTTTCCGAATACTTCTGAATAGGCAATATCATATGGATTGTTTGCAACCGGAATTTCCTCAGCATTCCAGGTCAAATAAAAAATAATCCCGCTTAGAGAAATCGTGATGAAGACGAGAAAGGTGATGAGAGAAAGCACTACTTTGGAGCGACCAAGGGTATAGATCAAATTGGAACTAAACAGCAGGTGCTTGTGATATGCTCTGCTTGATCGCGATATAAAAAGTTTCATCCAGTCCCCAAGTCCTGACAGCAGCAAATAAACGCCCAACATACTAATTCCCAGATTTATTAACATCATGCGAGCATCGGAAGGGTTGTAATGAGTGAGCATATTATAAACGGAGATTCCCAACAGTAAAACTCCGATGACTCCGGTGATTTTCCCATGAATCAGGTTGCGTTCTGCGGTTCTGGATTCTTTTAAAAGACGTAAAATGCTGTATCTCAAAGTGAATAGCAAATTGATTGCAATCACAACTATGTAAATCACCGCGAAGAATTTAATGGTATACAGATAACTATCCAGCGTCAGTATAAAAGCACTGTCCCCAATATTAACTAACAGCGAAACAATGAAGAAAAAAATACCGGAGAAAACCGTCCCTGCACCTAAACCAGTGAGAATCGAGGCTAAAGCGATCATGCTATTCTCGAACAAAATGATTTTGCGGATATTGTGGCTTGTCATTCCAAGTACCATTAATAGCCCAAAGTCGCTTTTTCTGAATTTCAAAAAGGCCATCTGCGCATATACAATAAACAGAACAGCAAACACTCTTATCACCAAAAAAGGAGCATATAAATTACCTGACACCATCCCATTCACTTGATAAGGGTCATTAAAATCAGGATTACTGTACAGCGAATAAAATGTAAAAAAGATCATGACTGTAAAGCTGCTGCATAAGAAAAACAACAAATATCTTCTAAGATTCGCCTTAAATATCTGAAATGCCATTCTCCTAAAGGTCATCTTCTCCCCCTCCAATAAAGGCCAGGTTCTCCAGAATCAGATCAAAAAATGCTCTGCGCTCTTTATTCTCTCTAGCAATCTCTAGTAGAGCCTTCCCATCTTTGATAAAAAGCACGCGATTACAATAGCTGGCCGCAAAAGGATCATGCGTGACCATCACTATCGTTGCTCCTTTTAGAGTGTTGAGCTTGGCGAAGGTTGCCATCACCGTACTCGAGGATTTGGAATCCAAATTCCCCGTCGGCTCGTCCGCAAAAATCACATCTGGATGATTAATAATCGCCCTGCTGATCGCCGCACGCTGCTGTTGCCCCCCTGAAACCATATAAGGATATTTGTCCTTCACCTCATCCAGATCAAATAGCGATAACGTCTCATCTGTCTTGGCATTGATATCTTCTACCTCTTGATCATCCAGCACCATGGGCACCATGATATTTTCCCGTAGGGTCAGACTATCCAGCAGATTGTAATCCTGAAAAACGAATCCCATACGCTGCCGGCGAAAAAGCGCAAGCTCGTTCTTGGACATCTCATTTATACTAGTCTCTGCAATTCTTACAACCCCACTATACTCCGTGTCGATTCCGCTTAGTATATTTAAAAGTGTCGTTTTTCCGCTCCCCGAGGGTCCCATAATCGCCACAAACTCGCCGCTATCCACACTAAGACTAATCCCGTTCAGCGCTCGATACCGATTCGTTTTGCCTTTTCCTTTGTATTCTTTTGAGAGATTCTCTACTTGCAGTATGGACATCCTAGCACCTTCTCATTGATAGGTTTGGATTGAGTTACATTAAATGGAATTCAATCACTCGGTATTACTATAAAGCTAAGAAGGGCGTTCGTTTGTTAGATTGCTCACAGCGCAAAAAAAGCAGGATACCTCCTCTATAATTTCCGCTCCCGCAAAAAACAAAGGCAAAGAAAACCAGTAAAAGCAAGTCCTCCGATTGCTGCTAATGAGAAGGAAAACGCCCTTACATAATCCGCCAGATCTGCTTCCAAAAGAGAATGCTTTAGCGAAGCGGAGAATAAAATACCGATTAACGCCACTCCTAACGAATTCGCAAAATACATAAAGGTAGTGATCAAGCCTGAACCCGTGCCCGTGATCTTTGTGGGTACTGAACTAAGCGTGACGTTAACTAGGGGCGTAGTAGCCATTCCGAGACCGAAACCATATATCAATAATATTAGGATATTACGAGGGTCCAGCAGATGCGTAACGTCCACATTTAGCTCTAACATAAGCAGCAGGCTACAGCTACCCATCATCAGCGCTCCTATCTTAAGAACACTCATCCCCCATCTTTTGACCATTCGAGACGAGATTAAGGAAGTCAGAAAAAAGCCTATCCCTATAGGCAAGAAAACCATACTCGTATCTTGAACACTATAGTGCAAACCAAATTGCATATAATAGCTCAAAATAAAAAAGAAAGAGAACATACTTAGATAAAGGACAAGAACGGTTGCCAGACCAGCGCTAAATGTTCGATCTCTGAAAATAGACAGATCGACTAACGGTAACGCCCCCTGCTTTCCCTTTCGATTTTCAACCCAGATAAAAGTAAACAACACGAAAAGAGCTAAAATTAGACAGCCAAAAATCCACAACGGCCACCCTTGTTTTTGTCCCTCTGACAACGGATAGATCAGCAGGAACAAACCGATCAGCAGAAGGAAGCTTCCAGTCCAATCAATACTGTGCGCCTGCTCAGCCCGTGTTTCAGGTACAATCGGCATTAACAGCAGGACGAGAAGTCCAAATGGCACATTGAAAAAAAACACCGTCCGCCAACCGAGATCGAACGGATTCCAATTCACAATAGTGCCTCCGAGGATGAATCCGAATGCAAATCCAAAACCAATCATGGCGCCGTAAATGCCGAAAACAAGCCCTTTTTCCTTTGGCAGAAAGCTGACCTGCAGCGTAGATAGAACCTGAGGTTGAATAAGCGCCGCAGCCAATCCCTGCACAATCCGAATAACAATCAGAAGAGCCGGATCTGAGGTCACTCCGCCCAATACTGCCATGACCGTAAACCCGCTCACCCCGATCAGCAACATCCGTTTCCTGCCGTATATATCTCCAAGCTTTCCACTAATAATCAACGCCACAGCTAATCCTAGCGAAAATCCGGTAACGATAAGCTGTGCTTCCGAAAAGCTTGCGTTCAAGCTATATTGCATAGATGGAAGCGCAACTTGAATCATATAAGTATTTAATGAAATAAGTAATGTTGGCAGTAAAATAACCCCCAGCGCATACCACCGGCGCGAATCTACTTGTTGTTGTTCCATTGTATAACCACCTTTTTATCTGCAATCTATGTAATTATTATCATTTAGAGTGGTCTTTTTCTCTACCTGTTAAGGGAGGTGCACTCCTTGATAAGGGAGCAAACACAAAAAAACCTCAAGCAGACAGAATATAACGTTCGATTCCGAACCCTATGTTCTAACACTTGAAGCTTTAAGCTTTCTGCATTTACAAATCTTCCTACAGCCTGTTTCGTTCCAAACTCTGTTGTTCGATACGTTTTAAGTATTCGCTTGGATTGCAGCCATAATGCTTACGAAAGGTCGTCGTGAAATTGCTGACATTGCTATATCCGACCGAAACAGCTGTTTTCCCTATATTCAAACCTTCAACCTCCATATACCAGAGCGCTTTCTCCATCCTTTTTATACGTACTAGCTCGAAGATCGTCATGCCAAATAATTCGCGGAAGCCTTTTTTTAGCTTGAATTCGTTGATACCTACCCGCTTAGCCAACTCACGTATAGATAACGGTTGTTCGAAATGGATTTGCACCAATTCATGTACCCGCTTCAGATTGGTAATATCATCGTGCCGCAGCGTCATACTATCGCTAATAGAACCGTAACCATCAGACTCACCAAACAAAGCAATAAATTCAAGGGCTTTGCTCTCCATA
Organism: Paenibacillus sp. FSL H3-0329; assembly: GCF_037963285.1. Classification (NCBI taxonomy): domain Bacteria; kingdom Bacillati; phylum Bacillota; class Bacilli; order Caryophanales; family Paenibacillaceae; genus Paenibacillus; species Paenibacillus sp. FSL H3-0329. The sequence continues at coordinate 4,710,932 of NZ_CP150150.1, forward strand.
TATAAACGTCTCAATGTTCCATGATAGGTACAGTGGATCATTTCGGAGACACATTTTCGGATTGCCGCAGTATCTGGATAACGATCAATATTGCCACGATGATGTCTAAGCCAGGTTTCCATCTGCTGCTTCTCCGATAAATCTCCGGCGTAATTCAGCAGTTCACTAGGAGCAAACCGTATTTCCAGCAATTGATTGGGGACACCTGCTTTTTTCTCTTCATACACCTGAACATCCTCTAGAAAAAGGACATTGCCCATTTGTTTATCCGTGTAACTTTCCTTGCCGTTCCATTCGCAATAGATTTCTCCGCTTAGATTATAGCTTAGTTCAAACAACGGACAAGCTTCTTGAATGTGGAGCTTCATATCCTGTTCGTAAGTTATGTCCGTATACATAATCTCCATACCTGGACGAATCCGTGTACGGGTGACACTTCCCTTGCCAATATGTGAAGGGATAGTAAGCCGTTGTTCCCATTGGTTATGCTCAACATGCCCCTCTATCCGTTCTGTAAATTGATCAAAAAGATCATGAATTTCCATATTCAATATATTTAAAGTCATCGCAAACCTCTCCTTCTTCGCTCCTTGTATACGATGAGTTACATAATCTCTACTCTAGCTCCGTAAATGATAATTGTTATCACTTGAAAGTGTCAACCTGAAATACAAAAAAGCATTGGCGGATTTTATCCTGCCAACGCTTTTTCAGAAGTAAAATAAGACCGTTCAAACTGATGGAAATGTGTCCCTTCGGTATCTCAGCTCCCCCGTAACCTCCATAATCTTCGAGGCTAACAAATGCGAGGGCAGCTCGTAATCCACACAACCCAGCTTCGCCGCTGCTTCAGGCATTTCACTTTCAATAGAAGTTTCTTGCGATTCTACAAGCGTTGATTGGGCACCAGCATGTTTGGCAGCTAGCATCCCTTTAGCGCCATCATTTCCCATTCCGGTCATTAGGATTAAATGCTGCTGTAGACCAGTTAATGCAGATATAGACCCAAACAAGACATCGACCGAAGGACAGTGCCCATTCACTGCAGGCTTTTTCATAAGTTTTATTCTGAGATCTTGCCCCTCCTGAATGATGGTCATATGAAAATTACCTGGAGCGATATAGACGGTTCCCCCGAGCACCGATTGCTTGTCCTTGGCTTCCACCACCCGTACACTTGAGAACCGATTCAGTCGTTCCGCCAATGCTTTTGTGTACTTAGGCGGCATATGTTGCACAATTAGCAGGGGATACGGGAAGCTCGCTGGAAGTGAGGTAATTAAGATTTCTAATGCCTTCGGCCCTCCTACTCCACATCCAATTCCCACGATCTGCTCAATGACTTCTGTACATCCACTCTTATCGTTTTTTTGTTTCTCTTGTCGAGCTTTCACTTTGGAGATGTTTATATTGTTAAGAATAAGAGTTCTTAAAGGAATTTCAGCGGCTTTCTTAATTTTGAATAATAACTCATCTTTTATGCTGTATAGACCAGGTCCATAAGATTGAGCTGGCTTGGAGATGAAATCCACTGCACCATTTTGTAGAGCAGTAATGGTTGCAGTTATACCTTCCTTTGTAGCTGAGCTCAGGATAAGTATAGGTGTTGGCCGCTGTGACATTATGCTTGTGAGTGCTACCAAACCGTTCAATTCCGGCATTTCTATATCTATAGCCACGACATCGGGCCTGAGTTTTTGAACCATGCTGATCGCTTCGGATGCATTTCGAGCTACTCCAATGACCTCGAGGGTTGAGTCCTCCGAAATTAGGTTCGAGATCTGTTTACGCATGGTTACTGAAGCAGCTACAACGAGCACCTTTATTTTTTGCACTACTACTCCTCTCCTATCAATGATAATACCCCTGACACTGTTTATTTAACTTTAAAAATTGATACCAGACTATTTAACTCTTCTGCTAGCTGAGCCAAAGCATTGGCCGTCGTTGCCGTTTCACTGCTGCTTGCCGCCATTTCTTCAGTTGCGGCGGATATGCTCTCAATTGAGAACATCACCTCAGACGATTGTGCAGCCTGTTCTTCACTGGCAGCCGCAATTTCTGTTACTTTATGAGCGGTATCGTTCACCATCGTAAGGATATGTTCAAAGGCTTCTCCATTTTTTTGTGAAAAAGCTACTCCTTCTACTACGGCATTTACACTATGCTGCGTATTCTTCTGCATTTCTTTGATAATGCCCGTGATTTGTTTCGTAGCCCCACTGCTCCGCTCAGCTAACTTTCTTACTTCATTCGCAACAACGGCAAAACCTCGACCTTGTTCACCTGCGCGGGCCGCTTCTATCGCTGCGTTCAGGGCTAGCAGATTTGTCTGTTGGGCAATATCTTCAATCACCGCAATAATCTCACCAATCTTATCAGAATCTTCCGCAAGTCTAGACATTTGAGTATCCAGTACTGCCATTCCTTGTACGGAGTTCTTAACCACGATCCCTCCATCTTGAGCGATACGCATCGTTTGATCTGAAAGCTCAGAGGCCTGTTCAGCACTCTGGGCTACTGAATTAATCGCCGCAGATAATTCTCGGAACAACTCATTCATCGTTTGCGCTGCACTAGCTTGACTCATACTTCCACTAGCTACTTCCTCTGTACTTGCTGAGATTTGCTGTGCAGCAGCTGAGACACTTTCCGCAGAAGAAGAAATGCCGCTCACAGTTCGTCTTAGGTTCAGAACCATTTCATTAACAGAATAAGCTAGCATTCCAATCTCGTCCTTAGATTCCAGATTCGACGTTTCGCTTAAATCACCATTAGCCACTTTACCTAGCAGGCGCATTACTTGATTTAGAGGCCGTGCTATGATCTGCGATATTAGAAGACCCAGACCAATACTGATGAGCAGCGCAACAATAGTAACGCTAAACGTAATCAAACGAGAGGACTGATAAAGGTCATTGGCATTAACAATCGAACCTTGAGCCTGCTTCATATTGATGTCTATTAAATTTTGCAGAAAGTCAGTCAGCTCTGTTGTAGCTGTTTGCAAATCACTTACAAGCAAAAAATTTGTATATTTCTCATTACTAATATTTGTATTATTCAATTCAATAGCCTCATCCAGGCTTGTGATATACCGTTTCCAGATCTCAGGATAATCCTTCATTATGGCTAATTCTTCAGCTCTCAACGCAGTCTTGCTATATTTTCCCATGATCTCTTCAATACTTTGAACGTTTTTATGTATTTTATCTTCGTATTCTTTCTTTTCTGCCACTGTTTTAGCCATCGTGTTTATATCACGGATATTGATTCTATTTGTTAAAAATAGTTCATTCGCTTCTCCCAGATAAGCTATAGGTGTTAAGCGGTTTTCATACATGTCCACGATAGAGCGGTCCATCTTACTCAAATTCGTAATTCCATAGAATCCTACAAAGCACAATATTGCGGATACTAACAGAAATGCGGAGATTAACTTCACTGCTGTTCTTAAATTATAAAACCACTTCATTTTCCTCAGCCCCTCATTGGCGTTAGTCATTTTTTAGTAATTCTTAGGAACTATTTCATCATATACGGTAAGCAGATTAAGGTAACCGAAAAAAAATAGCGCGACCACGCAAAAATATTGCGTCATCCCGCAAAAAAAGCGCAGACCAAAAAATCCCGCCTCACAGAACCGTGAACGGGATTTTGATCTATTTGTTTGTTACGAATTTTCATAGTGAATTGTTGAAATCGGACTCCTTCAATATGCCCAGTCGTTTAGCTTTTATTGCCGCTTCAATTCTCGATTTCACATTTAGCTTCTGGAACAGACTCGTTAAACTGTATTCCAGCGATCGTTGACTCATAAGTACAATCTCTGCTATTTCTTTGTTGCTTTTTCCTTTTGCAATCTCTGTCAGCATTTCATGCTCTTTTTTACTGATCTTCGGATTTGCTTGGTCAACATTAATCTCCATTCCTTTAGGTGATACTTTTCTTAACTGTTTAACTAGGGCATGAGGCAAAATGACATCTCCCCTTAAAGCACAACGCACTGCTGCAACCAACTGCTCTCTATTGGTCGTTTTTGAAATAAATCCAAACAAACCCGATTCGATCATCAAGTTAAATTTGTTAGTAATTTCGTATCCGGTGTAGATTAATATAATCGCATCTGCGCTTATATTTAAGACTTCCTTCGCCAAATCAATCCCATTTCCATCAGCGATATGAAGATCAAATAACATTACGTCAAACGTATGGCTACCCACCATGTTAAGCGCCTCATGGGCTGAATTGGCTAGGGTAACCTCCATATCTCCCTCTTGTTCCAGTATCATCTTAGTCCCTTCCATGACAGAGGGATGGTCGTCCACTAACAAAATTTGAATCATGCCTAATACACCCCTATCCCCTTATTATGCCCCATGATTAATCTGCAGGTATGGATATAAAGACAGCTAATCCCTTATTCTCTGGCGAAAGAAATCGTATGGTCCCATCCATACTGCGAACCCTTTCTTTCATCCCATAAATCCCCATACTCTTAATAGAATCCTCTCCTAAAAGGCTCATTCCAATTCCGTTATCTTCATAATCCAAAAGCACCTGTTGCCCTTCACTAGCTAAGGAGATACGTACTTCTGTGGCACAGGAATGTTTAGCTGCATTAGCCAAAAGTTCCTGCACAATACGGTACAGACCTATTAGAATCTCGTCTTTTAACTTATGCCTGAAAGCGTTTGACTCAAAATATATCTGATAGTCGTTCCGCAACTGAGCAAATTCAAACAATGTCTCAAGTGAGGAAGCAAGCCCCTCATTGATTAATGCTGGTGGCCTAAGCTCATTGCAGATAATCCGCAGTTCATAGATAACATCGAGTAAACCTTCTGTGATCTGTTCTAACTGCTCCTTTAGTTCCCCCGTAACGGATTTATCACTTAAAAAATTATCAAGCTTACGATACCAGATGATCTGTTCTTGAAGTGCTGAATCATGTAAATCTTGAGCAAGCCGTTTGCGTTCATTCTCGGATAAATTAAACATAAAGCGTAGTAACCATGTCGGAGCTTGCTCGGAAGCCGCTAACTCAAGGTCCTTAGTTAGATCTTCTATGAGCAAAAAATTATCAAATAACACACTAACATAACGGGTAATCGTCTTCAGCCACACTCGAACAGAACTTATTTCTAATAAAATAGACTTCTCATTAATGGATAGAATATAGCTTTTTCTTCGGAACTCTCCGATCTTAAGTGAATAGCCCCGCTCGGTCTCAATAATCTCGCATATTTTATCATGGTTATCTTCAACTTCAACCATACAAATATTGGTAACCCGCAAGACTTCTCTAACTTCTTTTAGTAATCGTTGTTCCATGTGACTGATCTTCATCGCACCAAACAAATCTTGCGAGAATTGATCAAGACTCATCTGTAAGTTGAAATACCTTTCCTCGCTGTTCCGAATGATCTGCTCTGTAAGCTGTCTTTCCACCTCAATTTTTTTCCGATCACTGATATCCCTAAAGATAGAGATACATGCAACCTTACCCTTATATAGAATTGAGCTAGCTGTTACTTCTACATCGATAATAGATCCATCTGACCGCACGACCTTTTGTTCAATAGGAGCTAATATCCGATTGGGTCCATAATAGATTTCACGCATCCGATCTCTAGCCAGCGTTATATATTCTGGGTGGGCCCAATTAAAAATAGAGGTGCCAATCAATTGATCCTCACTGCAAACTCCAAACAATCCTAAACAGGAAAAATTCACATAAAGAAATTTATATTCACTATGGAGTACTACCGCTTCAGGTGACATATCAATAAGCAGCCGATTGAGTTCCTCGCTTTCTCTAAGTTCACTCTCCATCTGGACCCTTTTTGTAATGTCTCTCGCTACAATCACAATACTAACTACTTCTCCATCCTCACCAAGAACAGGTGTACCCAAGCATTCCAGATCTATAATGTGACCTTTGATGTGAATAAACCGATTGTAAAACATCTTACATACTTTTGTCCGAAAAATATCCAAGATCTGTTCCCGCAACACTTCTTGTTCATCAGGATGAATATACTCCAAAATGGTTGTGTTCTTTATTGAACCAACAGGAAGACCAATAATTTTCTCACAAGAGGACGAAGCAATAATGAAGTTCCCTTGCTGATCCAGAACCCCAATCATATCCTCCATATTCTCTGTAATAAGCCTGTACTCCGCCTCCCGCTGAGCCAGCCGCTTTTCCACCTCCACAGATGCAGTGATATCTCTTGCGATAACAAAGGTACCCACAATTTGATTGTTTTCATGTACAGGGATGTTTTTCATCGACCAATGGTTAACTAATCCATTCTCGCGGACAGAAGTAACCGTGTAATGCTGCAGAACTCCGCCAACCGTTTTCTCAAAATAATCAGACATCATATGCGAATTCTCTGCACCAAATAAATTCACAATGGATAAGTTTTCTCCGAATCTATTAAAAGCTTCTCCAGTAATTTGATCTGCCGCTGGATTGATAGCTACAATGCTGCCCTGCAGATCCAATTCACACACGATATCTGGGTTATGGTCAAACAGGGATTTGTAGCGCTGCTCGCTTTTTAATAGAACCTCTTGCATCTGCTTTTTTTCCGTATGGTCGATTAAGATCCCATTGAGCCGTACCACTGCCCCTGTCTCATCCATACTGGGAATGATCCTGACTTGGACCCATCGGAGTTCACCGCTGGCATGGATGATCCGATATTCACTAAGATTGCTTATTCCTTGCCCCACTGTAGTTATAATCTCTTGAATTAAAGGCCGCTCTTCTTTAGGAGCAATTCTTAGCCAAAAGTCATCTTCCTTCGCCTGTTCTGGTGAATATCCCGTGATATTGAAAATGGCATCCGATATGAATAACATTTTCCGTGATACGTAATCGTAAGACCAAATCGCCACATCGATCGTAGCAAACATCTGCTGATACAGAGAAAAGCTACTCTCTAACTGGGCTTGAGCATTTTTTTGTTCCGTGATATCTATGATTACGCCATCTATTCTACAAACCTTATGCTCTTGATTAAAAATGGGCGTGCCTATACTTTGAACCCACTTCAGCGCTTTTGCAGGTAACTGCATACGATACTCAAGATTACATAGGTGACCAGAGTATAATTTATCTATATACGCATCAAACCGTTCAAGATCCTCACCGTACACATATTCACGTAAAAAATTGGGGTTATGCGGTAAAGCATGATCTGAACAGTCCACCCAATTCTCCAAAACATTCGACATTGTCAGCAAATTTGCTTCCATGTCAATAGACCATGAGGTCATATCCTTGTCGCCAAGTGAATGCATATTGAGATTCCCTCCACATAAAAAGCCCCCCCTTTTCGGGGCGGCTTTTTCTTCCTATTCGCTATTTCGCAAGCGTCTTTACATTTTAGCCATTATCTACTGAGCAATCTGCTCGCGGATATTCTGCAATATTTTCTTCTCCAGCCGGGATACCTGCACTTGAGAAATCCCAAGGCGACTAGCAACCTCTGACTGCGTTTGGTCACGGTAATATCGAAGATAAACAATCAGCCGTTCACGCTCGCTGAGACCTCCGATAGCCTCATTCAGTGCCAGCTTATCAAACCAGCGTTCCTGTGATTCGTCAGCGATTTGATCAATCAGTGTGATCGGGTCGCCATCATTCTCGAACACAGTCTCATGAATCGAGGTCGGTGGCTTGTTAGCTTCCTGAGCAAATACCACTTCTTCAGGGGTAACTCCCAGTGCCTCAGCAACTTCACCGATGGTAGGCAGACGGTCCAGCGTCTTAGACATTTCATCCTTCATCTTGCGGACCTTATTAGCCATCTCCTTAAGAGAACGGCTAACTTTCAAGGTTCCATCGTCGCGAAGGAAACGCTGAATCTCGCCAATGATCATCGGCACGGCATAAGTGGAGAATTTGACCTCATAGCTGAGGTCGAACTTATCAACGGACTTCAAGAGCCCGATGCAACCGATCTGGAACAAATCGTCAGGTTCATACCCGCGGTTCATAAACCGCTGCACTACCGACCAGACCAACCGGATATTGCAGCTAACTAGTGTGTCACGGGCAAGATTATCTCCGGCCTGACTGAGCGCGATAAGACGTTTGACCTCCGCATCGTCCAAATAGGTCGGCGGAGCTTTTTTTGACTCTGCATCCATGGCTCCAACCCCTAATTGTATAAAGCTTTTTTCGAAACGATGGTTTTCTTCATTGAGATCGAAGTGCCGTGTCCCGGTTCACTAGTGACTTCAAATTCATCCATGAAATTCTCCATAATGGTAAAGCCCATGCCCGACCGCTCCAGCTCTGGCTTTGAGGTATATAGCGGCTGTTGTGCCAGCTCCAAATCCTCAATGCCCCGTCCCTGATCCTCAATGGTTAAATGTACCGTTTCGTTGTCCAGCGAAGCTGAAATAGTCACAATACCTTCCGGATCACTATCATACCCATGAATAATACAATTGGTGACCGCCTCCGACACGACTGTCTTCAGATCATTCAGCTCGTCCATTGTAGGATCAAGCCTAGAAACGAACGCCGCTACAACTACACGCGCGAATGATTCGTTCTCCGAGAGTGCAGCGAACTGCACGTTCATGAAGTTACCAGCCTTACCATTTGTCATAACGCAACCTCCAAATCCGAGAGTGCAGTGCTCTCGTCGTCATATAGGGGCATGATCTTGAACAGGCCTGACATTTCCAGAAGTCGCTTCACAGGTGCCGTTGCATCACACACCACCATTTTGCCGCCTTTACTATGGATCAGTTTATACCTTCCCAGAATTACGCCGAGACCCGAACTGTCCATAAACTGCAGATGCTTAAGACTAAGGATCAAATGCGATACCTGACCCCGCATAATCGCTTCATCCATATCCATTCTTACAAAATCGGCGGCATGATGATCGAGTTCCCCAGATAAACGGACAATCAGCACACCCCTGTGATGCTCCATTTCCACATTAGAATTCATGCTTGCCACTCTCCTCTTCGTTGCTTTGAAAACTTGGCCTTAAGAGACAGTACCCATTCTCTTCAAGGACAAGGTTTCTACGTGGCAAATCAGGAATCCTGCCTCACGACAAAACTAGAAGAAAACCCCTATGAATCTACAAAGCACATGGGCGCAATCTACAAAAAAGCTCTTTTTAATCCATGCCGAACATCGAGCCTGTTGTACGTTTAAAGAGCTTCCACCAGCCTGCTTTTGCCACAGCTTCCCCTGCTTTAAGTTCATACTCTTTAATCACTTGGGTTCCTTGGTAGACAACCAGCTTGCCTATGGACTGGCCTTCAGCCACTGGTGCCTTCACGCTTTCTGGAAGTACTAGTTCGTGACGAATGCCTTCTTGCGTCACACCTTTTTTCAAAAGAACACTATACGTCTCTTTCGCCGTAATCGGCAGCTCGGACTTCACACCCTTCTCAATCTTAAGGGTACCAATAGCGTCCCCTTCTTTGTGAATAGTGTGGATCTTATATTGCGAAAAGAGATAGTCAAACATGCCCGACACTTCACTGTTACGTGTCTTCGTGTTCGGCTCACCCAGCACAACAGCAACAGCACGCAGACCGTCTCTTGCAGCCGTAGCGGATAAGCAGAATTTTGCTTCAGCGGTATATCCTGTTTTCAGTCCATCAGCGCCTGTATAGAAACGTACAAGCTTGTTCGTGTTTACCAACCAGAATGGTTTGGTGGAATCCTTACGCAGATAATCCTGATAGGAACCGGTATATTTGATAATTCTATCATGCTTTAAAAGCTCCCGGCTAATTACCGCAATATCGTAGGCTGAGGAATAGTGATTAGCAGCTGGAAGACCGTTGCAATTGGCAAAGTGGGTATCTTTCAGACCCAGCTCTTCCGCTCTTTTATTCATCAGATCGACAAAAGCGCTCTCCGAACCCGCTATTTTCTCTGCCATCGCCACAGATGCATCATTACCGGAGGCCATAGCGATGCCTTTGAGCATCTCATCCACCGACATTTCTTCACCAGGCTCCAGGAAAATTTGCGATCCGCCCATCGATGCGGCATATTCACTCGTGCGCACCTTATCCGTCAGTTGCAGTCTTCCTTCATCCAGTGCTTCCACCGTAAGCAGCATCGTCATAATCTTCGTAATACTTGCGGGAGGCAGCTTATCATGGCTGTTCTTTTCATAAATAATAGTGCCGGTGCCTGCATCCATCAAAATCGCAGAACGCGCACCAGGCGCAAGATCTACAGCAGCAGCATTACTGCCAGAATCCTTGCTTTTTTCCTCAGCATAAGCACCTGACATCGGTCCTAGAACCGACACAACGATACAGAGCACAAGCACAGCAAAACGCATTTTTCTCACAATGGTTCCCCTCCTGAACGTTAACCTTCATATCACAGGTACTGTGTTCCAGTTTCGTCAGAAAGGGTGGAAATTATTCCATTTCTAAGTAAATAACTATAATAATTTATCCCAAGAAGTAATGTTGTTGTCAATTAAAAAAAGCCCAGCAGTAGTTGCAGAGCATTTTTATTATAGGGGAGATCAAAAATTATTTCAAATTTTAAGTATTTCCAATTTTTTCGTATTCATTTGATCCACTTTAAAGGAAAATGGAAGATTTTAACGAATGCTATTTAAGAACTTAACTGCTTATAGAGGAGTGAATATACAGATGAACCACCTTGCAGATTGTATTGAAGCAGAAGCTACACAGAACAATTTCTCTGGTGTAGTGCTGGTACAACAACATGATAAAGAAGTCAGCAGCAGCTGTTACGGTTATGCCAATAAGTCGGATAAGCGCGAAAACAATATTCATACCCGGTTCGGCATTGCTTCCGGATGTAAAATATTTACCGCGATTGCTGTCTGCCAGCTGGTCGATCAGGGATTGATTTCTTTTGAAAGTAGACTAATAGATTATCTTAAAAAGGTAGAGTTCCCTCTCTTTAGTCCTGACATCACCATTCATCAGCTACTTACGCATAGCTCTGGTATTCCGGATTATTTTGATGAAACAATTATGGATGATTTCGAGGACCTGTGGAAGGCACGGCCTATGTACACCTTGCGACAGCTTGAGGATTTTGTGCCGATGTTCCGAACCCTTCCCATGATGTGGACCCCTGGCGAACGTTTCCACTACAACAATGCCGGCTATATCTTGCTAGGCCTTCTGGTGGAGGAACTGAGTGAAATGTCTTTTTCCGATTATATAGAGCATCACATCTTTAAGCCTTGCGGAATGGAGCAATCCGGTTACTTTACGTTAGATGCCTTACCTGCCAACTGTGCACTAGGATACATAGAGGAAGAGAACGGGAACTGGAGAACCAACATCTATTCAATCCCGGTAAAAGGAGGCGCTGACGGTGGAGCTTTTGTCACTGCCCCCGACATGCAGCTATTCTGGAGCGGGTTAATGAACCATACATTATTGAGTCCAGTACTCACTTCATTATTGCTTACTCCCCATGTACATGTGGATGGCGAAGGCTATTATGGTTATGGTGTATGGATTACCCTCCGCGAAGAAAAAGTGTTCAAATTTCATATTATGGGCTATGATCCCGGTGTTTCCTTCCGGTCGGCTATCTATCCAGCTAGTGGCGAGACTGTGGTCGTATTATGTAATACAAGCAGCGGGGCTTCGCAGATTTTCAATAAGATCAATAACCAGTTATAAATATGTACCCATTGAACAAAACGCAAAGCAGCGATCTTCCCGTTATGGGAGGATCGCTGCTTACTGTCTATTTTCGGCCTTAGCCATGACAATAATTATATTACCTTGACTAGTACCGTGTTACCCCATCTTTAGTAACAAGTGCAAATACCAAAGGTTGGGCAGGAACAGGTTCAGAAGTGATACGGTAGGCTTCTAACACCTTACCTTCAGCTTCCTCAACTTTCTTCTCACTGGCATCGTTGATATGCAAGACTGCAAGCGTCTCGCCGATCTCTACAGCATCTCCAACCTTTTTGGAGAGTTGAATCCCCACAGCCAGATCGATTACAGATTCCTTAGTTTCACGTCCAGCTCCAAGCAGCATAGCCGCAACGCCAATTTCCTCGGCCTGAATACCTTCTATGAACCCCTTCGTTTTCGCTTTCACTTCAATGAATCGCTTAGCAGTAGGGAGCTTCTCCGGAGAATCAATTTGCGATACATCTCCACCTTGTGCCTTCACGATTTGTTTGAACTTCTCTAGCGCACTGCCATCTTCAATATGCGTCATAAGAATCGAACGTGCCTCCGCTTCATCCTTGGCTTTGCCGCCAAGAACAAGCATCTGGCTGCCCAGAATAAGACAGACCTCCTGTAGATCCTTCGGACCATGACCCTTCAAGGTCTCGATTCCTTCCTTAATTTCCAACGCATTTCCGATCCCGTAACCAAGCGGCTGGTCCATATCACTGATGATCGCAACGGTATTGCGACCCAGATGCGTTCCAATGTCAACCATCGCCTGAGCGAGTGCTATAGAATCATCCAGCGTCTTCATAAAAGCACCGCTGCCTGTTTTGACATCCAACACGATCGCATCCGCACCTGCTGCAATCTTCTTGCTCATCACAGAGCTTGCAATAAGGGGGATGGATTCAACTGTTGCAGTTACATCCCGAAGGGCATACAGCTTTTTGTCTGCGGGTGTAATGTTGCCCGACTGACCGATCACGGCAGCCCCGATCTCCCCTACTTGGTCAAAGAAACGCTCACGAGCCATCTCGATAGAGAAACCACTGATTGACTCCAGCTTATCGAGCGTGCCTCCAGTGTGCCCAAGTCCACGACCGGACATCTTCGCTACCGGTACTCCAGCAGAAGCTACCAAGGGTGCCAATACTACAGTTGTTTTATCGCCCACTCCACCTGTGGAGTGTTTATCGACTTTAATACCTGCGATTGGGCTAAGATCTACTTGATCGCCGGACATCGCCATTTCCATCGTTAGATCGCCGGTTTCCCGCGCGTTCATGCCTTGAAAATAAACAGCCATTGCCCAAGCAGAGAGCTGATAATCAGGCACTTCACCTTTACTGTAGCCCTGAATTAGAAAGGAAATTTCCTCACGACTCAGCTCTCCGCCATCTCTTTTTTTCTGAATAATATCGACAGCTCTCATATTACACCTGCACTTCACGGACAATTGCGCGAGCAAGTCCGATAAATTTTGGTCTAGTCAAATTAGTTACCTTCATTATCTGTTCAAACGTCAATGGCTCAAGTTCATTCACTTGTGTCATAGATTGGACCTCCCAAAAATTCAAAATGCAGTACCCGAAATTACATTTTCGGAATAAAGCCCAACACTAGCTTCAGGAAACGCTCACGCACACGGTCTGCAGTTTCCATAACCTCTTCATGGTTGAGAGGTTGATCCAGAATTCCCGCAGCCATGTTAGTAATACAGGAGATACCCAATACCTCGATACCTGCATGACGGGCAACAATGGTTTCCGACACAGTAGACATGCCCACAGCGTCAGCCCCTAGATGACGAAGCATTACGATTTCAGCAGGTGTTTCGTAGCAAGGTCCCAGCAGACCTGCATATACGCCTTCTTTGAATTCGAAATTCTGCTGCGCTGCCGTTTCCTTCGCTACCTTGATTAGGCGGCGACTATAAGCGGTTGACATATCCGGGAAGCGCACGCCCAGTGCAGGATCATTAGGTCCTATTAACGGGTTCCGCCCCGTCATATTAAGATGATCCGTAAGGAGCATAAGATCGCCTGGCGTGAAATCTGTGTTCACTCCACCAGCAGCATTAGTTACTAATAGGCTGGCTATACCAAGTTCTTTCATAACCCGAACAGGGAATGCCGTTACCTCCGGTCCATATCCCTCATACATATGAAAGCGGCCCTTCATCATCACGACACGGCGTCCTTCAATCATACCGATCAGCAGTTCTCCCTCATGCCCTTCTACAGTGGACACAGGGAAGTGAGGAATCTCATCATATGGAATGCTGATTCCATCGGTGATCAGGTCTGCCAGCACACCGAGTCCTGAACCAAGGATCAATCCAATTTCCGGAGCCACCGGACATTTGTCTTTTATATAAATGGCTGCTTCTTGAATTTCTTTTTGAGTTAACATGCTATGGATGATCCTCCTTAATGAATGTTGTGGCGCAACCCACATCCTTTTATTGCAGTTTCGCTAAAAAGCTTGTCCCATACTGCGGCGCCTTCGCACCGAAATTATCAGCAATGGTTGCGGCAACATCCGAGAAGGTCTCACGAATACCTAAGCTATCTGGATGCTTAAGGCGTGGGCTGTAAATAAGCAGTGGCACATATTCACGAGTATGATCTGTTCCGCTATGGATTGGATCATTCCCATGATCTGCTGAAATAATCAACAGGTCATCTTCACCAAGCGTGGATAGAATTTCAGGCAGCGCCTGATCGAATACTTCCAGTGCATGACCATATCCTTCCGGATCGCGACGGTGTCCATATAAAGAGTCAAAATCCACCAGATTCGTGAACAGCAAGCCATTGAACGGTTGGCGAAGTTGCTCAATGGTGACTTCGATACCATGTTCATTGCTCTTCGTAGGGTAAGAAGCTGTAACCCCTTCACCTGTGAAAATATCGTTGATCTTTCCTACCGCGATAACATCTTTTCCGATATCAGCTAGCGCGTTCATTACCGTTGGTTCCGGTGGTTTCACGGCATAATCATGGCGATTTGAGGTCCGTACGAACTTTCCTGGTTCGCCAACATATGGACGAGCAATAACACGCCCTACGGAGAATTCTGGAGCCATAGTTAGCTCACGGGCGATTTTACATGCGCTGTATAGCTCTTCCAGTGGAATGATATCTTCATGTGCCGCAAGCTGGAATACACTGTCCGCAGAGGTGTACACAATCCAAGCTCCGGTCTTCATCTGCTCTTCGCCATATTCAACTAGAATTTCCGTACCGGAAGCTGGTTTATTACCGATCACTTTCCGGCCAGTTGCTGCTTCGAATTTTTCAATCAATTCTGCCGGAAATCCATCCGGATACGTATTGAATGGAACCTCGATCTTCAGCCCCATCAGCTCCCAGTGCCCGGTCATCGTATCCTTACCGACAGATACTTCCTGCATCTTGCCATAATATCCTGTTGGTGAAGCTACAGGTTCAAGCGGCGGCAGCGGAGCAATATTAGCTAATCCTAACTGCTGTAGGTTAGGGAGTTTCAATCCGGGAACACGGTTCAAAATATGACCAAGCGTATGTGAACCCGCATCACCAAAATTCGCAGCATCTGGAGCTTCTCCGATACCTACACTATCCAGAACAATAAAACCAATTCGTTTAAATGAGGACATATTGTCTTCACTCCTTTTTTAATATAGATCGTTAGTTCATTCGTTTGCACCAACAAGAAGAAACGGCTGTACCTTCTCCCGGAAGTCAGATGCTTCCGTAGCTAGCGATACAATGTATCGCCTGTCAGGTATCCGTTTCTGCCAAAGGATAACCTGTGGAAAATTACCCATTCCCCAGTCTATCCTATAAGTATGATTCCATCATAACTATCTTACTCACAAAAAGCATCTTTGAAGCATGATCAGCGAGCTCTGGGATGATGGCTCTCATATACTTCCTTCATATTCTTACGGGCGATACCGTTATAAATCTGAGTCGTCGAAATATCAGCATGACCCAGCATTTGTTGTACGGAACGCAAATCTGCTCCACCTTCCAGTAAATGGGCGGCGAAGGAATGCCTAAGCGTATGCGGTGTAATATCCTGCTCAATGTTTGCTTCCCGTGCGTATTTTTTTATGATTTTCCAGAACCCCTGGCGGGTTAATCGCCCACCTAGGCTATTCAGGAACATGGCCGGCTCCTCCTGATGATCACGAAGCAGCTTGTCCCGCATAAGAGAAGTGTAAGCTGCTACACTCTCAGCAGCAATGGTTCCAATGGGAACCACTCGTTCCTTGCCCGAAGTCCCTGTACAGCGCGCAAACTTCATGTCCGTATGCACATCGTCTACGTTAAGAGAAATCAATTCAGAAACCTTTATTCCCGTTGCGTAGAGCAATTCCAGCATTGCCTTATCGCGCATCCCTTGTGCTGTACTCACATCTGGAGCAGCCAGCAGCCGCTCAACCTCCGAAACCGCAAGCACCATAGGCGGCTTCTTATCAGGCTTCATGGTTTCCATGTCCAGTGTTGGATCCTGCTCAATTAAACGTTCCTTCAACAAATAATGAAAAAAGGCCCGCAGGGACACCGCGTTTCTGTTGAGCGTTGCAGTGGCTCTTCCCGCTCCGCGTAAGGAGCCAAGATATAACATCACATGAGATCTTCGGATTTCTTCAGGCTGTTCAGCCCCCCGCTCTTCAGCAAACTCTAGAAACTGCGATACATCCCTACCGTAAGATTCCAGTGTATTCGGGGACAAGCCTTTATCTCCGGACAAATAATGTAAAAAAGGCTGCAAGTGTGACTTCATTATTTCACGCTCCTGTCCTGGCGCAGCTACTCTTAGTGTCTTCCTGCAGCACATTCAGCATGAGGCTTCAGCAGATGTGTACACAACTCTTACTCTGCATAAATCCACCCTAGCTTTCTTCGACATTCTTCTCGCTTGTTCCTGCTTCCTGCGGAGCTTTCATTCTCCGAACCAGTAATAGAAACGTAAGCGCTGCCTTGCATCCAGACCATCATCACCAACCTCGGCGTGATCAAATGCCCGAACAGCAGTGCCTTCAGGAATTCCATAGTTCTCTATCGGACTAAGCCATTCCCCTAGCCAGCTCATAGCATAGTAGAGTAAATAGCTTAGAGCCACAAACATGATCATAAAATACAGCTTGCGCACTGTTTTGGGCACAGAAACAATCATAAGGACGCCTCCTATTACATATAAATGAATTCTGCTCGTCCTTCATTTTATGCTCCAAAAAAGGCTGATATGTATGGCTCTAATAGACTAATCATTTAAAAAGCCCCCTCCGGTATAGGAACCGGGGAGGACTTGTGAAGTTAATTCTTAATATAAGATAACTTAGGATGGATTTCCGTCTGTATTGTTCTTATCAGTACAGCGGTAGCAAATCCCATGGAAATCAAGTCTATGATCAAGCACTGTGAAATTAAACTCTTTCTCCAGTCGCTCTTCCAGCGGACCGAGCCAATCCTCGCGAATCTCATCCATACTGCCGCATTGCACACAAATTAAGTGATGATGATGATGCTTCGCAGTATCTGTTCGCAAATCATACCGGGCTACACCGTCGCCGAAATTGATCTTTTCTACGACATGTAGCTCACTGAGAAGTTCGAGGGTACGATACACAGTCGCAAGACCGATCTCGGGAGCTTTCTCCTTCACGAGCATAAATACGTCTTCCGCGCTAAGATGATCTTCCTCATTCTCCAGCAGCACTCTTAAGGTCGCTTCCCGTTGGGGTGTAAGCTTGTATCCTTGGGATTGTAACTGTTGCTTAATCTTGTCTATCCGTGCTTCCACCTGTCTCCCTCCCCCTTGGATAATTACCGCACCGGTCTTCAAACCACTTCTTCCATTATAGGGGGTGTCGCTTTCAGAAGTCAAACGCTTTTACTGCACAGTCAAGGTCGTCACCGCTTGTACAAGTGAAGGCGTGACCCAACGCATCATGGTTGGTGTAACCCAGGTCTCAAAACATGAAATACCCAGGATCAAAAGCGCCATCACAAATGACAATATAGTGTACATGGTAAAAGGACGAGTCACTGGCGTCCGGCGTTGTCCCATCACCCGGCTGCGGATCATCTGCAAGGAAAAAGCTATCGCAGCTGCACTGCTAACCAGCAGCACAGGGATCAGCACCAGATTATGTGGAGCCACAGAAACTAACGCGAACAACATCCCATGCCAAGAATATTGACTGACCAAACAGCCAACCGTAAAACCGATCAGTACCCCTTTTAAAAAATCAAGAATCAAAATTCCCGGCAGCCCAATGACCGACAACCCAAGAATCCAGATCAGTCCGATCCATTTCAGATTCAAGGCTGCTATACTCCAGTACGAATCAGGTGCGGCTGGCAGACCTTGCTGATCAACCGTAACAAAGAAATTCCCCAGATAATCCCCCAGCTCCTGCTGCTGATCCATCGTAAGCGCACTAACGATAAGAGCTCCAAATACAACACCTACCAGAAATAATACGCCGACAAAAATATACAGAGGCGTCTGTTCCTTCATCATCAGCCGTAAATTACGCATTTGGGACGTTCCCCTTTCCGGTTACATGTTACACCATATGAGAAAACGTCCCGCGATATGACTTGTCCTTTAGGTAAT
Source organism: Paenibacillus sp. FSL H3-0329 (assembly GCF_037963285.1). Lineage (NCBI taxonomy): Bacteria > Bacillati > Bacillota > Bacilli > Caryophanales > Paenibacillaceae > Paenibacillus > Paenibacillus sp. FSL H3-0329. The sequence goes on from NZ_CP150150.1 coordinate 4,729,238, forward strand.
GACTCTACTTTCTGGGCTGTACCACTTTACCGTACGTCCCGCCACCGCCTGCTGATAGCTCCAAAATGCCAGAGCGGGCCTGGACGATCATCGACGCCAGATCCGCACCTACAACGCTGGCAATTTCCGCTTCACCACAACCATGTAAAATGTTCATCTCAGTTCCAAATGCTTGCAGTAACGCGTTCATCTTCGCCTTCCCTAACCCCGGGATAAATTCAAGCGGAACCTGATAATGATAGGGTGGACGGTCAGCAGGCACTAACGGCGTCTTGCGGTCAGCAATATCTAGGATCCGGTCGAAGACACCTCTAACCAGCTTAAGACTGCCGCAATATTGGCAACGATCCGCGTTGACATAAGCCTCATCAATAATACTGCCGCAGCCCCCGCAATAGCTCCGGTGGTATTTGCCAAGCCGCGGATTAAGTCCGAAATTAGCACTTACCTTCCGCCCATTTTTACGTTCCAGTGCAAGCCGCAGTTCAGCGAACGAAGGCCGTGCCAGCTCCATCACATTATACTCACGCCCTAACTTACCCAGTGAATGCGCATCTGAGTTGGTTAGAAACGTGAAATCATCCAGTTCAGAGAGATATCCAGCCATTTCGGAATCTGCACTCAGCCCAAGTTCAACCGCAGCTATGCGTCCCAGATCAAAGATGTCCGCCATACGCTCGGCTGCACAGCCGTACAAGCCCTTGTGAGGCGTAAAAATATGTGCAGGGATAAGAATGCCTCCCCGCCCGTAAATCTCATCCTGAAGCTCCCTAGCCGGAGCATACAGGCGCTGGGAACTTAGATTCACATTCCGCATATAGCGGCTCATCCACGCACTAAAGTCGGTCATGCGTTCCACGTCCGGCATGTAAGCGAGCACATGGCACTCTTTTCGCCCAGGCTCGCGGATTTCAATCTCTGTCCCCAGAATGATCGTAGTCCCTCGGTAAGCAATCCCTCCACCTTCAGCTAACGTCATCTCTCCAGATTCCAAAGAGCGCTGAATATCCCGCAGTACGCCAGGTGAATGACTGTCTATAATACCGATCATTTCTAGTCCCTTGCGCTCTGCAGCTTCTTTGGCAATGCCCGCAAAGGTAAGCTCGCGGCTGCCGCTAATTTTGACAGCCTGACCTTCCGACGTTCGTCCAATATGAACATGCAAATCGCAATAGAAACTCTTCAGTTCAGTTGTTAATTCCATTGGCCTGTCAGCGTGTATAGATGCCAAGCGTACACTGCCATCATCGTTTTTGCATCCGCGATGCGCCCGTCAGCCATATATTGATACGCTTCCTCCAAGGTAAGCTCCGAAACCTCTAGGAATTCGTCCTCGTCCAGTGACATATCCCCTGGTTGAGCGTTAGTAGTCACATACAAATGAATAATCTCATCGGCGAAGCCGGGAGAAGTATAGAAGGATTTAAGCAATTTCAGATCTCCACTGTGAAATCCAGTCTCTTCCTGAAGTTCACGACCAGCCGCAACTAATGGATCTTCACCTTTATCCAGCTTCCCAGCCGGAATTTCTACCTCAGTGCGTTGCATGGGCTGACGGTATTGCTCTACAACAAGCATTTTGTTGTTGTTTAAAGCAAGCACCGCTACGGCGCCAGGATGCTTCACAACTTCACGTGTCGCAGTATTTCCATCAGGCAGTCTCACTGTGTCCACCTGCAAAGATATAATCTTCCCATCAAAAACAGGCTGTGTAGACAATGTCACTTCATCAAGCTCGGGTTTGCTGTGCAAATGTTGTTCTCCCATAAAGTTTCTGGTCTCCTTTTTCTCTATTGTGCATACGGTGTATTATAGCAAACTTAAAGGGAAAGAAGGAATTTCAGATGAACGAAATCTTCAGCCGTACAAGCTCATCCGCAGTTATGATGGTAGGTAAGCCGGAGGAAATAAAGGCCATCTTGGCTGGATGGATCCAGCAGTATGGGCGCGATATGCCCCTGGCATACATTCTTTCCCTGCACGATCAATCTACAATCCTTCCGTCCAAGGCAGGATGAATTCATCCTCTCCTTTGGGACTTAGCCATACATGTTCACACAACTATAGGGGTGTCTCAAAAGCCATGAAATGGCTGCTGGGGCACCCCAGTCTTTTTGCGTCCTCCCCGATTAGAGGGACTTTTGTGCTTACGATGCTGGTATTGGGCACAAGTTGTTTGATTAAGCGACTATCGCGCTTACGATGTTGATATCTAGCACAACTTGTTTGATTAGATCGCTATTGCGCCTATCTTTGTACGCTATCGGACTCAGTTGACCTTAAACACACGTTTTCCCCACTTGCTATGCTGTCGGACCCCATTGCCGCTATCAGCATGAAAAACACACTATATGTTCCTCTTCCTAAGGAATAGCTGCACTGGTGTCCGAAATTCTGCTCAAATGGCGATAATATTGCTTATAGCGTCATCTGGGTCCTTTAGTCTCAAGAGAGGGGGCGGACTTGACGCTATCTGTTGTGTCTCGGTGCTATCGAATGTGACTCGTTGCTGTGTGATGTGTCTCGGCACTATGTGATGTGACTCGTGCTATCGGACTCAGTTGACCTTAAACACACCTTTCTCGCCCTTTTGCGATGCTATCGGACCCCAGTGCAGCTATCAGCACAAAAAACACACTATATACTCCTCTTTATAAGGATTAGCTGCGCTGGTGTCCGAAACTCTGCTCAAATGGCGATAATATTACTTATAGCGTCATCTGGGTCCTTTAGCCTCAAGAGAGGGGACGGACTTGACGCTATCGGACACAGCTGCCCTTAAACACACCTTTTCCCCTTTTGCTATGCTATCGGACTCCATTGCCGCTATCAGCATGAAAAACACACTATATGCTCCTCTTCCTAAGGAATAGCTGCACTGGTGTCCGAAATTCTGCTCAAATGGCGATAATTTTGCTTATAGCGTCATCTGGGTCCTTTAGCCTCAAGAGAGGGTGGTGACTTGACGCTATCGCTCTCTGCACATGGATATGCCTATGGACCCCAGTGTCGCTACTGGCATGAAGACTTCATCGGAGCATTCCGAAAATTTCTACTTCGAGACTCGCCAAAAGCGGCGTTAGAGGTCGCATGACTTTTTTTGGATTTACCTTGATATTGCTACACTATACTCCCCATAAAAAAATGCAGAGCAGCAATCCTCCGTTACGGTAGGATCGCTGCTCTGCTGTTTTATAAGGCGATTAGCCCTTTGCGCTCTCTTTTACAATATTCACAACGAGTTCAGCCACTTTAACGATATCTTCGGCTTTAATCCGTTCCTTGGTAGTATGGATATGTTCATAACCCACTGCAAGGTTAACAGTCGGAACATCTAGACCGTTGAATACATTAGCGTCACTACCTCCACCAGAGTGGAACAGACGTGGAGTAAGCCCCATAGAAGTAATGGCCCGCTGTGCAAGCTGCACTACTGCATCATGCTCATTAAAGCTAAAAGCAGGGTAGATGATTTCACTGCGGAATTCGCATTCTGCGCCGTATTCCCGCACAGTTGTCTCGAGCGCTTCGCGCATCGAAGCGATTTGATCGCCAACCTTCTCCTGCACAATACTGCGTGCTTCTGCATCCAACTGAACGTGATCACACACTACATTCGTTGGGCCGCCGCCAGCGAACTTTCCAATATTCGCTGTGGTTTCATTATCAATACGACCCAGCTTCATGGCTGCAATCGCTTTGCTAGCGACTTGAATTGCGCTGATGCCGTCCTCAGGGTTCACGCCAGCATGAGCCGATTTCCCAAAGATTTGCATCGTGATTTTAGCCTGTGTCGGTGCTGCCACCGCAATCGCTCCAACTTCACCATTGGAATCAAGTGCAAAGCCGAAGTCAGCATCCAAGTTACTTGGATCCATCGAACGTGCGCCCAGCAATCCAGATTCTTCACCCGCTGTAATCACGAATTGAATCTGACCATGCGGAAGCTTTTGCTCTTGGATAACACGAATGGCTTCGAACAACGCAGCAAGCCCTGCTTTGTCATCAGCTCCAAGAATTGTAGTGCCATCACTTGTAATCCATCCATCTGAACCAAGTGTAGGCTTGATATTTTGTCCGGGAACAACCGTATCCATATGGCAAGTGAACAGAAGCTTTGGAGCAGCTCCTCCATTCTCAGCTGGCCAGGTAATGAATAGATTGCCTGCTCCATGTCCGGTTCTTTCCTGGGAATCGTCTTCGAGCACTTCTAAACCCAGTGCGTTAAACTTACTCTTAAGGACATCGGCGATCTGCCGTTCATTTCTTGTTTCACTATCAACTTGGACAAGTTCCATAAACTCCTGAATCAATCGGTCTTGTGAAATCACTGGACTTCCCTCTCTTTCGTGAATACGGTACAATGGTTGTACGGCATTACCATCTTCATGTTAATAACTTAAACTAAATCTAAAGGAGTTACCCATGCAACGTAATAAATGGTTCAAGATCTTCATCTACGTCATGTTGTTTGCCATGATTGCCTCTACGCTATTTATGGTTATCGAGCCGTTCCTTGCAGGTTAAACATTGCTCAGGAAGCATTAATAATAGCGGCTAGGAACACCTTGCCGCTATTTGGCCTGCACGTTTGTTCTTAATCAGCCTTTGCCATATCACAGAAAGTATCCATCAGCTCTTCATATGGAAAATGTTTCAAGAAATATGGGACCAGCTCTCTAGCCACCTCTTGAAGCTCAAATCGACGACCTGCACATTCCTCTAGAGAAGTTATTCCAAAATCGGTGATCCCGCATGGAATAATCCCTTGAAACCCGCGCGCCGCAATCCCCTCAGAAATGTTAAAAGCAAAACCATGACTGGTAATAAAACCTCTTCGAAATTTACTCTTATTAAACTTCACACCAATAGCACAGATCTTCTCATCGCCAACCCAGACTCCGGTATACTCCGGTTTACGATCTCCGACAATTCCGTAGGATGCCAAATAATCAATAATAACAGCCTCCAGACTGCGCAAGTACCCATGCAAATCCACTTTGCCATCCTCTCCGAGCTTAAGGATCGGATAACCTACAAGCTGACCTGGTCCGTGATATGTAATATCTCCTCCGCGATCGATTTCAAACAGCGCGATTCCTTTTTCTTCGAGCTGCTCTTGATCCAAGAGAAGATGTTCAGGATGATTTTGTGAACCGATAGTATAGGTAGGCGGATGCTGCAAAAGAATAAGTCGCTCCGGCTGCTCGCCAGAATCAATGGCATGCACACTTTCTTTTTGCAGCTCCCAGGCCGTCCCATACTCCATAATGGGGTCATATGAAATCTGCAGCTTACGAAAATCCGTATTTTTCATACCGTCAGGTCCCCTTTTCCAGTCTCCTGCCTGCACAGTTTGGCTAGTTATTCATTAATAGAGCTTAGTGTCCGGTGTATATCCTTCTATATTATCCTTGACGCGTTGCAAGAAACGGCCACAAATGACTCCGTCCAGAATCCGGTGATCCAGGGACAGACAAATATTAGCCATTGAGCGAACAGCAATCATATCATTGATGACCACAGGCTTTTTCACAATCGATTCAAAGGTCAGAATCGCTGCTTGTGGATAGTTAATGATTGGATAAGAAAGAATGGAGCCAAACGAGCCTGTATTATTTACAGTGAAAGTCCCTCCCTGCAAATCTTCCAGACTAAGTTTGCCTTCGCGTGTTTTTTGTGCCAATTCATCAATCTCACGAGCCAACCCAGCGACATTTTTCTGATCAGCCTTCTTAATCACAGGAGTGATAACCGAATCTTCTGTACCTACCGCTAACGAGATATTGATATCACGTTTGACAATAATTTTGTCTACAGCCCAGACAGAGTTCATAATCGGGTAATCCTTAATCGCACTCACAACAGCCTTCATCATGAAAGCCAGATAGGTTAGATTGATGCCTTCCTTGCGCTTGAATTCTTCCTTATGTTTATTGCGCAGCGCTACCAGATTAGTCACGTCCACCTCAATCATCGTCCAAGCATGTGGAATCTCCGAGACACTCTGGCGCATTCTTGTAGCAATTGTGTTTCGGATTGGTGTTACATCAATCAGATATTCCGAACTGCTTCCTCGTCCACCCTCAACCTCTATCGTTGGAATACGCGGAGATTCGCTCAAATGTAGCCCGGAATGGCGAAGAGGCTCTTCCGCTTTCTTCACTTCGGTTTGAACAAACTGTGGAGCTGGTGGTTGTGATACAGACGGGGCAGGCTGACTAGCAGGAGTTGACGCTGCGGATGTAGCTCCACCTTTTTCTAAGAAGGTCAGCACATCTTTACGGGTAATTCTGCCACCCATACCTGTACCAGTAACCAACGATAGATCAATGTTATGCTCAGCAGCCAGTGTCTGTACTGCAGGAGAATAACGAGCACGCATCGAATCGCCAGCATTTGCAGTGGACTTCTGCCCTGCAACATCATTAGAAGCATTCGATGCAATTGTCGTCTGATTCGTACTTGGAGCAGCAGCAGAGGCAGCCACAGGCACGGCTATACGACAAATGACTTCGCCGACATTGACAACCTGGCCTTCTTCCGCTAATAGTTCACCCATAACTCCATCGATCGTTGAAGGTAATTCAGCATTTACTTTATCTGTAATAAGCTCACATATTGGTTCGTATTGCTCTACCGGATCGCCCGGTTTCTTCAGCCATTTGCCGATCGTCGCCGATACTAGCGATTCCGCCAGCTGCGGCATGATCACGTCAGTCAACTTTTGGTTGTCAGACATCTTTTCACTCCTTAAAAGTTTTACGAAGCATTGACTCTTAGAAAGACTACATAGTAAAACTTGCTTCGTAAGCATATTCTTAAAGTTTTACGAAGCTTCGTAAGCATCACCTGAGTTTTACGAAGCTTCGCATTCACTCAGCTATTTTAATATTGCGCCAGTCGAAGCATTTCCGCCTTCACTTTTTCTTTGCTAAGCATGAAGAACTTCTCCATTGGCGGGCTGATTGGCATCGCCGGAACATCGGGACCACAGAGACGGAAGATCGGTGCATCCAGCTCGAACAGACAATGCTCAGCGATAATGGCCGCCACTTCGCCGCCAATTCCGCCTGTTTTATTATCTTCATGCACAATCAATACCTTACCGGTCTGACGGGCAGCAGCAATAATCGCATCACGATCCAGCGGTTGCAAGGTACGCAGATCAAGAATATGTGCTGTAATTCCTTCCTCGCGTTCCAATTCTTCCGCAGCCTGCATAGCAAAATGCAGCGGAAGACTGTAGCCAATCACCGTAATATCCGTTCCCTCACGCAACAGATTAGCTTCGCCAATTGGAACGGTGTAATCCCCTTCCGGCACTTCTTCCTTGATCAGCTTGTAACACTTTTTGTTCTCAAAGAAAAGAACCGGATCAGGATCACGTACGGCTGCCTTCAACAAACCTTTAGCATCATAAGCGGAGTAAGGCGCTACAATCTTCAATCCAGGTGTACCAAAGAAAATCGATTCTGGACACTGTGAATGATACAAACCGCCGAACACCCCGCCGCCAATAGGGGCACGAATGACAACCGGGCAACTCCAATCGTTATTTGAACGATAACGGATTTTAGCCGCTTCACTAATGATTTGATTCGTCGCTGGAAGCATAAAGTCGGAGTATTGCATTTCAGCAATTGGTTTCATTCCGTACATAGCTGCTCCGACGGCTACACCAGCAATCGCTGATTCAGCGAGGGGTGTATCCATAACCCGCTCTTCGCCAAACTGTTCCTGTAGACCTTTAGTTGTGGTAAATACGCCGCCTTTGAGACCAACGTCCTCACCAAGCACGAACACGGAATCATCGCGCTCCATTTCTTCCTTCATCGCGAGCCTGATGGCATCGATATATTCCATTATAGCCATGGTTTATGCCCCTCCTTTGAGGTCGGAATCACTGTATACATGCAGCAGTGTGTCTTCCGGTTTCGGGAACGGAGCATTATCGGCATATTCGATAGCCGCTTTAAGCTCAAGATTGCATTCAGCAGCAAGATCTTGTTCTTGCTCGTCACTCCACAATCCCAGACCGATCAAGTAATTACGGAATCCTGCTACGCCGTCCTTCTTCCAGTTCTCATCAACCTCTTCTTTGGTCCGGTAAGCCAGATCATTATCTGAGGTGGAGTGTGGAGACAAACGGTACATCATCGCTTCAATCAGCGTAGGACCTTCACCCGCGAGGGCTCTTTCCCGCGCTTCCTTAACGACACGATAAACCTCAAGCGGATCGTTTCCGTCTACACGCACACCAGGAAATCCATAACCCAGCGCACGGTCGCTAACCTTGCCGCCTAACTGTTTATGAACAGGAACAGAGATTGCGTACTGATTGTTCTGGCACATGATAATAACCGGCAGCTTATTCACTCCGGCAAAGTTACAAGCTTCATGAAAATCCCCCTGATTGCTGGAACCTTCACCGAAGGTTACAAATGAGACGAATTTCTTCTTCTGCATTTTGGCCGCCAGAGCAAAGCCAACCGCATGAGGGACCTGCGTGGTTACAGGGCTTGACCCTGTCACAATACGCAGACGTTTGCTGCCAAAGTGACCTGGCATTTGCCGCCCACCACTGTTTGGGTCTTCTGCCTTTGCGAATACGGACAACATAAGTTCGCGTGTAGTCATACCCACTGAGAGCACGAAAGCATAATCGCGGTAATACGGTAAAAAATAATCATTTTGCCGGTCCAGCGCGAACGCCGCCGCCACCTGACCCGCCTCCTGGCCTATGCCGGAGACATGAAAGTTGATCTTGCCAGCGCGCTGAAGCAGCAGACTGCGCTCATCGTATTTACGAGCGAGCGACATATATCTGTACATATCGATGACCTGGCCGTCACTAAGTCCAAGCTGCTTATGTCTGTTAATCGTTTCTACAGTACCTTGGGATTCCATAAAGAGATACCTCCTTATTCATAAAGCCTGAAGTCTTACAGGAATTAAGACCAATTGTGCCCTGATCTTAAAACCTGGTACTAAGACTTGGCTTGAGTATATTATAATCCCTTTCTACCCAAAAAGAAAAGCTAAGAAAAACTAAAATCCAATAGATCTTCCATCCACAGCTAACATTGCTTCTCCGATAATCTCCGAAAGGGTAGGGTGAGCATGTATAGCTTCACCAATCTCCCAAGGTGTTGCATCCAGAAGCTGTGCCAAGGCCGCTTCTCCAATTAGATCCGTCACATGAGGACCAATCATCTGCACACCAAGAATATCTCCACTGCTACGATCGGCTACAACTTTGACAAATCCGTCCTTCTGGCCATATACAATTGCCTTACCAATGGCCGAGAATGGGAACTTGCCAATCACTACATCATGTCCAAGCTCTTTAGCTTCCTTCTCGGTGTAGCCCACACTTGCTACCTCAGGCCGAGTATAGACACAACGTGGTACTAAATGTATATGATAAGGATGTAGCTTCTCACCAGATAGATGGTTAACCGCCATAATCCCTTCATGACTGGCTGCATGAGCCAATTGAAGCCCGCCGATGCAGTCGCCAATCGCATAAATATGCGGTTCTGCCGTCTGCATACTAGCGTTTACAGCAATAATCCCTTTGTCAAAGCGAATGTCTGTGTTTTCCAGACCAATATTCTCGATGTTGGCCACTCTGCCTACGGATACAAGCAATTTTTCTGCGGATAGGCTTTGACTTTGCTCTCCCTTACGGGCTTCGATCGAAATTCCATCCTCCGTTACCTGGCAGGTTGCAGCATCCACTGTAGTTTCAGTCAGTACCTTAACACCACGCTTTTTCAACAACCGTTGTAGTTCCTTAGCTACCTCTTCATCCTCTTGAGGCAGTAACTGACTTGCCGCTTCAACCACAGTCACCTGCACTCCAAAATCAGCCAGCATTGAAGCCCATTCGACCCCAATTACACCGCCGCCCACAATAATGATAGAAGATGGCAGCTCTTCGAGCATGAGCGCTTCATCACTGCTAAGAATCACTTTCCCGTCTAGTTCGAGACCAGGCAATACTCGTGGGCGTGAGCCCGTAGCAATAATAAGATGGCTGGAAACTACTGTTTCCATCTCCCCATCTTCCAGTTCCACAGCTACAGCACCGCTGCGCGGAGAAAAAATAGAAGGACCCGTTACGCGCCCTTTACCTTTGACAACTTGTATTTTATTTTTGCGCATCAAATATTGTACGCCTTGATGAAGTTGCTCAACTACAGCTTCTTTGCGTTTCTGTACCTTTGGGAATACCAGCTGTACACCGCTTGTCTCAATGCCATAGCTCTCGCTCTCATTGATTTCAGCATATACCTCTGCACTACGGAGCAGTGATTTACTAGGAATGCAGCCCCGATGCAGACAGGTTCCTCCAAGTTTGTCCATTTCGATGACGACAACGGACTTTCCAAGCTGTGCAGCGCGAATAGCCGCCACATACCCTCCAGTACCTCCGCCAAGTATGGCCACGTCACATGAAATTGTCATGATATGTATCCTCCAGTCATTACTCGTAAGTTCATTTTACTTAGTATATTGTACTCTCTTTTTGCTCTATTACAAAACTTATAAACGTCATATGCAAATGGACTTTTTCTTGCTAAAGCGTTATCATATGGGTGAATCTAAAGGGCTAAGAGGGGTAGGAGACACTTATGAAACTGTTAATTTCACGCTTCATTGCCATCCTTATTCTTGTGTTTCCGGGCTTAATAGCAATGAAGGGCTTCCTTATGATGAAGGATGATATTTTTGATTACATATCCATGCATGGTGATGATACCGTTGTGCCCCACTTTGCTTGGCTGCATTTCGGTGGTGGATTGCTGCTCTTCGCAGCTGGCATGACTTTCCTTGGTGGCTGGATTCTGGCTAGGGACCGTAAGAAGAATTACGTAGGTCCAAGGTTCAAGGAGAAGCAAAAGGTGAAACAAGCCGGAACGCAGGAAACGATCTCTTAAGATGCTATGTTAAACTTAGAATCAGCTTTTTCATCTCATCATTTGTTCATCTGATCATATGAATCTCGAATCGCACACAATCAAGCCTTATTACCCTGCTGATTGTAATTTGTACAATAGATTTCCCCACATTCAAACCCTCCCAGCTCACCCGATCTGGTGCTCGTTATCTATCACAAATAACATAAAGGCGAGAACTTTCAAGGACGCAATCTGCGCTCCCTGAAAATTCTCGCCTTTTTCTTAAATACCAGACTTATCAAGTGCCTCGTTCCGCCGCCCCTGTACCAACTCACTGTACAGTCCGCCTTGCTTCAGCAGCTCTTCATGAGAGCCTTGCTGCAATAATCTGCCGCCCTGAAGCACAAGAATTCGATCAGCCGCACGAATCGTGCCAAGTCTATGAGCGATGACGAAGCTCGTTCGCCCTTTCATCAGCGCCTGCAGCCCTTCCTGAATCTTGATCTCGGTCACTGTATCAATACTGCTGGTTGCTTCATCAAGCACAAGCATAGAGGGGTTAGCAAGAATCGCTCTCGCAATGGAGAGCAGCTGCTTCTGCCCTTGGCTTATACCGCTGCCATCCGCCGAGAGCATCCGTTCATAACCTTCGGGCATTCGCATAATAAAAGAATGGGCATTGGCCAGCTTAGCCGCCTCTTCAACCTCTTCATCGGACGCATCCAGCCTCCCGTACCGGATGTTATCGCGGATACTCCCTTTGAACAAAAAGGAATCCTGCAATACAAAGGCCATATGACTTCTCAAGCTTTCCCGCCGAATCGAAGTGATATCTAAGCCATCCAGCGTGATTTTCCCCTGATTAGGATCATAAAAACGGGATAACAGCCCTATTAGCGTTGTTTTGCCTGCACCGGTAGGTCCAACTAAAGCGATCATCTCACCAGGCTTCGCTTCAAAGCTGATATCCTGCAGCGTGTTAGAACCTCCATCATAAGAAAAAGCTACATTTTCAAACTTCACCGCACCCTGTACAGTTTCAAGTGATATGGCTGCACCTTCATCTTTAGCCTCGGTCTCTTCGTCCAGCACTTCAAACACCCGTTCTGCCCCTGCCACCGCTGAAAGCAAGGTATTCCACTGATTCGCTAAATCATTAAGCGGACGAGTAAACTGGCGGGTATATTCAACGAATACGATGATCACACCCACTGTAATCGACCCACGGATCGCAAGCAGACCACCAATTCCTGCAACAATGGCGAAGCTGAGATTATTAAGACCATTCATAAGCTTGGGGATGAAACCAGAAATGGACTGCGCCCAGTAACCTGACAGCATAATTCGCTTGTTGCGTTCATGAAAACCGGAGATGACCCGTTCCTCTTGTGAAAAAGCCTTGATAATCCGTTGTCCGGATAAGGTCTCCTCAATATAACCGTTAAGCTCCCCTACATTGCGCTGACGTTCTTTAAATAGTGGGCCTGTACGGCGTGTAATCCAGCGCATGCCTAACAACATCAAAGGCACGACGAGGAATGTGAGCAGCGTCAACAAGGGACTAAGCCACAGCATAACCCCTACGGTTCCCAGCAAGGTTAAGACACTTGAAAATATCTGAATAGCCGAGCTATTCAACGTAGAGCTGACGTTCTCGATATCATTGGTAAGACGGCTCATAATTTCTCCCTGCTGTCTCCGATTAAAAAAGGAAATGGGCAGACGGTGTAAATGGGAGAATAGCTCCGTACGCATCCGTAATACAGTTTCTTGAGCAATTTCGATCATCCATATGTTTTGCAGCCAAGAAGTCAGAGAATAAAAAATGTACACACAAGCAAGGCTTGTCAGAAAAACAACCCATGAGCGCCCGCCGGTACCTTCCAGATAATTATCCACCGCTCTGCCAATCATGTATGGCCCCAGCAGCGCTAGCGCTGAGCTGAAGACAACCATGATCAGTACAAGAATAAGCTTGGCTTTACGCTCAGCTAGATAACTCCAGATCCGGATCAGCGTCCCTGACCAATCCTTCGCCTTTGCTTTGGGTTTGCCGCCAGATGCTGTCCCTAGACTTCGTCCCACGCCAAGTTCAAAGTTCGGTTTAGGATGACGAAAAGGTTCAATTAATGCTTTGAACATGCTGCTTCGCCTCCTCTACCTGTGATTCATAAATCTTGCGGTACAGCTCGGAGCTTGCCATAAGCTCCTTATGCGAGCCTTTGCCAATTAATCGTCCCTCATCCAGCAACAGGATCAAATCGGCTGATGCCGTTGAACTGATTTTCTGAGTAATCAAAAAGGTTGTACAGGAGATATCCTTTAGCGCCTCCAGCAAAAGCCCTTCCGTAACCGCATCAAGTGCACTGGTGCTGTCATCAAGGATCAACATAGCCGGTTTCCTAACAAGTGCGCGGGCAATCGTTAACCGCTGCTTTTGTCCGCCGGAGAGATTAACCCCTCGTTGACCAAGCATCGTGTCATAGCCATCCGGCAACCCTTTTACCGTCTCGTGAATTTGTGCAGCCGCCGCTGCTTGTTGGATTTGTTCAAGTGTGGCGTGTTCATTGCCCCATGCAATATTATTGCGGATTGATCCGCTGAAAAGCTGCAATTCCTGAGGCACATAACCTATCGATCTCCGCAGTCTGGAAATATCGATATCAGCACTTTTTTCACCGTCAATCCAAATGGTGCCGTCTGTCTCTTCATACAAGCGCGGAATCAGACTCACGAGTGAGGATTTTCCTGATCCGGTCGCCCCCATAATCGCTACTCGCTCACCAGCAGCTACTTCAAAATGAATGTCCTCCAGGACAGAGATATCACTATTAGGATACTTAAAGCAAACGCCTTCAAATTTAACGTGGCCCTGTATCGGCTCGCCTTGCAAAGTCCCGCCTTCACGAACTCCAGCTCCCGCTTCCATAACTTCTGAAACACGCTGAGAGGAGGCACGAGCGCGGGAAAACGTTACAACAAGACCAGATATAGCTGATAGTGCTCCAATCGTTCGCAAGGAGTAATTAATAACAGCAACAGTCTGACCCAAAGTAGCATCCCCATTGGAGATGGCTATCCGTCCAAACCATAAAATCGCCAAAATCGCCGCATTCACAATAAGCATAACAAAAGGCATCGTCGTCTCAGTCAAACGCAAGGCAGACACCGTTGATCTCATCAAATTCCCGCTAAATACCGTGAAACGTTCAATCTCATACCCCATACGCACAAATACGCGGATCAAGCGAATACCCGTAAGATTCTCCTGAATCACGCCATTAACTCCGTCTAAACGCTGCTGGACCGTACGAAATAACAAGGAAGCTTTTCTCATAATCCAGTAGAGGAAAAAAATCAACAAAGGTAACGCCACCGTCAGCAGTAATCCCAGCTTCACATGAACAACTAACGCCATAATCACACTGCCTACCACAACAAGTGGCACCCGTGTCATAAAGCGCAAGCTCATAAAAATAGTATCCTGCAGCTGTGATACATCACCAGTCAGACGGGTAATCAGTGAAGAGGTAGCAAAACGATTGAATACTTCATACGTAAAAGACTGTACCTTTTCGTACAATTTGTCCCTAAGATCGAACGCAAAGCTCTGACTTGCATGGGCAGCAAAAAAAGAACTGAGTACCCCGGCTGTAAACGCAACTACCGCGCTGCCGATCAATACACTGCCCCACAGCCATACTACAGAGGTATCTTTTTCTCGGATCCCTAAGTCAATGATTTTGGAAATGATCAAAGGCTGTGATAATTCTACCGTCAATTCAATGAGCATCATTACAAGGGCAGCTATTGCAGCTACCTTATATTTTTTGAGAAAAGAGAAAATCAAAGCCATTCGCATACCCTCTTTTTCTATTCGTACAGTGCATCCCTTAACCGAGTTGACATCGTGGAAGCCTGTCCAGTTTTCAGTATTGCTCTACGCAGTGCTTTATTACTCCGATTCAATTCCACCAAATCCGCCATCATTTCTTCCAGCAAGCTTTCAGTGTCACTGGATAAATCTCCATTCTGCTGCAAAAGAGCTAACCGTTCCTTATATTCGTCTAATCTTTCAGTCACACTTATTACTTCCTTTCCCATCTCTTATTACCTCTTATCATACCACATCCAAACAATCGCAATGTTTTCACTGGATACATCCGATCCGAATATGATACTCTAATATGGTCGCATTTTTAAGATATAATCAATGTTTTTTACGAAAGGATAGATGGAAGTGGCACAATTGTTTTTCAAATACGGAGCAATGAACAGTGGTAAATCTATTGAGATACTCAAGGTTGCACATAATTATGAAGAGCAGGGGAAATCGGTGCTTATTTTCACTCCATCCATAGACGACCGGGACGAGGTTGGTTTTATTTCTTCTCGTATTGGGCTTCGGAAACAAGCAATCCCCATCGATGAGAACACAGATATTTATAATATCGTCAGCAGTAACCAACCTAAACCACACTGTGTACTTATTGATGAATGTCAATTTCTAAGCAAGGAATGTATTCTCCAGCTAGTGCGTATCGTTGATGAGCTGGGTATTCCGGTAATGGCCTTCGGACTTAAAAATGATTTTCAGAATCAGTTATTTGAAGGCAGCAAATATATGCTGATCTACGCTGATAAAATTGAGGAAATGAAGACGATCTGCTGGTTCTGCGAGCGCAAAGCTACTATGGCTCTACGAGTAGAAAACGGCAAGCCCGTATATAGCGGCAAGCAAATCCAGATTGGTGGTAATGAAGCTTACTATCCGGTATGCCGCAAATGTCACAAGAATCCACCGCTATAGCCGTGTATAAAAAGCATCCCAAAGCCATAAAGGCTATTGGAATGCTTTTTTGATTAAGAAGATATTACCCTAAATATCTATCTTTAAGAATATTCAAATGATGATGGTCATGTCCAATCATAATGCAGGCCTGAGCTCTCGCAGAAAGAGTAGCCTCGTTAACTATTCCCTTCCGGATCCATGCTTCCTCCGGCAGAGTTTCCATTAGGAGTAATGTCGATTCTCGAACAAGCTTGTAATGGGCCAGTAATGCTTTTAAAGTGTGTACTTCGAAATTGGCGTTAAGTACGTAGTCTTTCTCTTCAAAACCCGGCAGTGGAGTCGTATCCCCTCTGGCGATGCACAATAAACGGTAGGACATGATTCTTCCGGTATCAGCCAGATGTCCGACCATTTCCTTGATACTCCATTTCTCTGGAGCGTAACGATAGTCCCCTTGTTCTTCCGTAAGATTCGAAATAAAAGTGCAAATCTCATCCGTCTGCTCTCTAAAAATAGTAATGATGTCTCCTTCAGCTGGCACTAAATCGACATATTTTGATAATTCTTCGAGATACTCACTGCTTTCTGGACGTCGCCCCATGTCTAAACCCCTCTCATTTTGAATTTTTTTGAAAAAATAGGAGGAAAATTATACTGTAGTTGTTGTATTTTAGCTCATTTTATACGATACTTGCAATAATAGGGTTGGTTAAACTAGAAGTCATCGGGAGTGTCGGCATGCTAGATTTTATTCTTTTTATGATATTTTCAATACTAGAGACTTATGCAATGTTTTTTCTGGCTTTCAAAATCTTCAAAATTGATCTATATCATAAAGAGATGGTGTTTGCTAGTTTTATTATGGGCTTTTGTTCTTATACAATTAGGATCAACTATGGGATGTTTCCATTAGATATTTTCTCACAATATGCACTAATGTTTTGTTTTATGTGGATGTTATTCCGGATTCATCCCTTCTACGCTTCTATATTAACAGGGATGACCTATCAAGCATACTTGGTGATTCAGACCAGTCTTATGTATCTATTAAACTCTGTAATCATCATGCCTCTAAATATCTTGAACCCGATTACCAAAAACATGATTACAATGCAGGTTTTATCAGCATTAACCGCGATTCTCATTGGTATGTATGTAGGTCATAAACGTATTGGATATGACTTTGTACCTGATAAACCCGATGTAAAAATTAAACCAACGACTAATGAAAAAATATTATTCGCTCTTAATCTTCCTACAATAATTGTCGTCACTTCACTCAACTACTTTTTTGAATCTTGTTTCTTTTTCATAATCCCATTTCTCTATGGAATACTATTATGGGGATATCTATATTTCTCATACAAAAAGGACAGAAATAATTATGAATCATTTATCTCTTAAAATTGTTGAGTTCATTAAGAAAAGTAATCCAGAGCAAACGCATTCTATTGAAATCATGCATTATGCCCTTAGCATTATTATGAATACTTTATTAATTATTATGACTTCGTTATGCATTGGCGGGCTCACTGGACAGCTAAAGGAAACATTCTTAGCCTTATTCAGCTTCATACTCCTAAGAATGTCATCTGGTGGTGTGCATTTAAAATCCGCAAGAGCCTGCAATATTGTATCTATCTTTATCTGTTCACTTATCCCTCATATTACCTATCTAATACATAACCATTTGATTTGGATTAATCTTTTTTCTTTAATTGTAATGATCTTATGTGCTCCGAATCCTGATGCTAATGCCCAAATCCCCAAAGAATGGTATTTGGGTTTAAAGATCATTTCCATAATTCTGGTTTCTTTGAATTTTTGGATCCATTCGTCTGTCATTGGATTGGCATTTTTAGTTCAATCCTTTACAGTTATAATCCCATTACAAAGGAGGTCAATCAGATGAAAAAAACCTTAGCTCGTTATGCTTCTAACCTACTGGGTACTTCTGCTCAAGTTTTTACAAAAATTCTAAAACCAGCAGCTTACAGCCCTGAAATTCCAAAAGAACTGCGCAAGTAATTAAACAAGGATGGGGAAAAGATGCGTGTCTTACAGAAAGACGGTTCCTCTAGTGATATTCTAGAGGAAGATATATTGTATTTCTCGAATTATAAAAATACAATATTCGTCCATACGAAAGAAGGCGAATTTATTCTCCCCACCACGCTTTCCGATCTTTCCGTAGCGTATGAGGGTAAGGGATTCGAACGCCTTGACCGCAGCAATGTCGTCAATATCAACAACATAGAAGGCTATGATCCCGGGCGGAAGATTGTATGCTTTAATCAAGGTACGCAGTTCACTACTGTTTCGGAATCCAATGAACCGCGCCTTAAGAAGTATCTTGCTTCACAAAAGAAAAAACCGTCAGAATAAAATTCAGTTTTTTAATAATCCCGGCATGTTCACGCATGCCGGGATTATTTTATTAAAAATTGAAACTTTTTAGCAATTTCCTCAAAATCGCACATTATGCCATAATAATCCTCAAATGTAAAGATAAATTCGTAGGATGAATGACAGGAGACGGATCCTATTCCAAATGATACCATATAGATAAACCTATAATAAAAACAATTAATGATGGAGGATCATAATGAATTACTATTTTCATCCCTCTCCACGGCCCTCATCTCTGGAATCTATATCTGACGAGGATTTACTAAGAATCTATGAGCTAGCGGTTGATGCCCATGCGTTACCGGATTTCATTGAAATTATTAAAGATATCATGAGAGGTAGAAATCTCATAGATTCTGAAAGTATATAACATCCCCTTCCCCATTAAATTCACACTGCGCATGGTACACATTATTCTTCAGCTTCAACCAACAATAAACTCCTTAGGTCGCCTTAAGTCAAGTACATAAACATAAAAAAAGGTAGAGCCTCCGCGGCCCTACCTTTTTTATATGCACATATGATGGTTAATCTGAGATAAAAATAATGCTCTATTCTGTAATTTCTGTTTTGAAAACATTTTCCAATTTGCCGCCGAGTCTTTTCTTCAAGGGAACTTTAATATCTCTGCCCAATTCTTTAAAGAAAGTTTCAACATCACATTTCACATTTTTTGCAGTTGCGATTACCGCACCATCACCAACAATGTTTTGATTCGCTTCAAGAGGAACATCAACTTCGATGTCATACTTTTTGGATAATGTCTTGATGTAACGTGCGAAGATCTCCAGCAATTCCTCGTTATTAAAATTCTCTATAGCGACTTTGCCCTTGCTGGTAAACTTCATGTTAATTTTCATTATTAATATCCCCTTTTCTGTCAAACCATTTTTAGTTGTTAGTTTATGGATCAAGATGAATAGATGGCTGCAAGAAAGGGCAACATTCATTCATTTTTGAGATCATTAGCAAAAGGCATACATTATTTATAAGCACCCTTTATTTGTTGTACTTTAAACTGAGTAAATTCTTTAAGTGCTTGTATGACCTGATCCTGTTCCTCTTCCTTCAGTTCATAAACGCACTCCCGTAGCCACTCGCCAAATAGAAAGGCTTGACGCCCTTTACGGGGGCTCTTTCTTAAGGAGTCGAGGTTACCCTCAAACTTATCGTTCAGGACATCGGTCAGATTGTATTTCTCAATCTTCTCTATTACCATTCCTGCCCCATATTCCGTTTCGTAAACTATAACTTCATTCGAATCAAAGGAAACGTACGATGTTTCTTTCCCTTCCTTCGCTCTGAATTCCTTAAGCTTGTTAAAGGCTGTCTCGTAGATGTAATCTTGAGACTGTTTGAGCTGTGGCAGCTCATATCCTTGCTTCAAGGTCTTGATATATTCAATATCTGGCATATAATCTGCCAAATGGTACATCCGATTCTTCAGATCCGTTCCAAGCGCTTCAATGATCTTGTCCAGATTGTCTTTAAGCGGAATGCTCTCTCCACGTTCGATTTTGCTGAGCTGTGAGTAACTTATACCGCTCTTTTCTTCCAGTCCTCTTAAGGTTAACCCTCTCGTCTTTCTGATGTGCCGAATGAAATTACCCAGCTCATCGGGATAGTTCTCAAAATCATTCATGGGAGTCACCTCCCTACTATCATAACACAACATAACAATTTGTGTTGGCTAATAACAATTATTCCTTGTTTTTACTTGCCTCTGAAGAGTAATTCCCAGTATTCCACGCCCAATATAACCCTATCTTTACAAAATACCGGAAAAAGACTCGGCGCTCGTCTGTAAGCATTTGGAATATGCTCGATACTCGCCTCAGTTTTACTATACGCTTAAACCCCATCTGTATTCTGCATCTTATCTTCCGTTTACTGACTCAGTTTACTGACTCAGTTTACTTACTTTACTCATCTAGCTCACCTTCTCAACTTGCTCACTTTACTCACTTGACTTACCTAGCTCACTTGGCTCACATAGCTCACCTTACTCACCTTACTCACCTTATTAACTCAATTCTACTTCATCGGACCGAGGAGACCTTATTAAGCTGATTTCTGCCATTCTGCTCAGCTATCGGACTCAAATGCAGCTATTCATTAAAATATATTACGATTCCGTGCAAAAGTATGACAATAAGAGCTATGGAGTCCGAAAAATTGGAAAAATAGACCAAAAAGTTAAAATAGCGGCAATACAGTCCGTTACGATCCCAAACCATCGAGGCTATCTGTTAAAACAAACTTTCTTGATAAAAGTAGCTCGTCCGAGCCAAACTTACCAAGTGTGCATCGCTGTTGGCACACTTTAGCTTTAGCGTACCTCAGTGAGCGTACTTTAGCTTTAGCACACCTCAGCGAGCGTGCCTCAGCTTTATCGTACCTTAGCGAGCGTGCCTTAGTTCTCTGTTCTCCATATACACTTACCTTTTGTGTCTCACCCTTATTTTTACTTTTACTCCGCTTCCCCCTCAGTGTATTCATGCGTGCGTATCCTGCGTATATCCCACTAATCCAATTATCAAAAAAACAGCCAGTCCCCATAAACCTGAGACTGGCCATAATCATTACTCCATAACACTCAGCAGGTTGAGGATCATCTGTGCACTTTCAGCACGTGTTCCGTTTTGGCACGGTGCAAATTGCCCTTCAGCACGTCCTTGCATCAAACCAAGTCTGTACACTTCGCTGGTTGCCTCTTGAGCCCACTGTGGAGCAAGACCAATATCATTGAATGCCGAAATGTTACGGCTAGCTACAGATACACTACTCTTGGTGTAAGCTTAAAATCCATTGGGAACACCCGTAGCAAAACCGGGGATTTCATAGAAATCACCGTTGATCCCTGCGATCACTCGGTTTCCAGGCGAATCCGCATACATGGCCATTTCGGTAACGCCCTTCATACCGTATACCTTTCCATCCTTCGTACCTGCCCGCAGCTCCAAATTTCCTTGTTGCGGGTTGAACTCCACTGCATGTATCTTTTGTAAACCACGTTCATTCTGGAGATCTATCCAGGTATACATCGCCCCGGGTGCAAGCTCTGTTTGGCGAACATCAATAACGGTTCCGTAATCTGTTGCTGGTAAATCAGAAATGGAAGCGCGAACAATTGCTCCCGGTTGTAACAACGAAATCAACAAAACAAAGATAATAACAACATTAATTTGCCTAAGATACCATCTCACTGTGTTGACATCCTCCCCACTTGGCTGTCCTAATATCGATCTGAGCTTGGACAACATCATAGGGTTAATATTAACTAGGAAGCGTAAAGGTTAGATAAAATTTACCAAGGCATACTGTTAACTTCGTCTAATCATTTCATCAAATTCATGCTTTAGCCTGTTGATAAATCTCCGGGCGGTCTGGGAGGTCTGTTTTGAAGCAGAGACAATAGCTCCTGAATATTTCGCACGGGTATCTGGTGATCGTAACTCGATGGTTTTCATGAAGCCTGGAGAACCCTCTGATATTTTTAGAAACGAATAATCCAGACCAATTGTGATGGCCAGTCCTTCTGCAACTGCATTCTCAATCGCCCGTGTGTTGTTACTTACAAAAAGCAAATTGATCGGCCCATAGCCAGATAAATATCGCTCTACATAGTCCTTAATGTAAGAATCATCGTATAAAACCAACGTCTGCCCCACTAACTGAGCAGGTGTAAGGATGGAATTCAGGGCAAGCGGTGAGTGAGGATGTACACCAACTACAATCTTTCCTTCCACTAACCGTTCAAACTTAACCCCTTTATATTTGTCAGGCATTCCCTCCGGCGAGACCATAAGTCCAATATCCATTTCATCCTGAAGTACATTATCCAGAATTTCTTTGGGTCCCTTTTCAAAAATCTCTATTTTCACATTTGGAAAATCTGCCTTAAAGCTAGAGATTACCTTCACCATCAAATGCATGGGTCCGGGTATCGTAGCAATTTTCAAATGACCACTTAACGTATCGCTGTAAATCTGTGCTTCTTCTTTTAATTCATTTACTTTCATCAGGACTTCATTTGCTTTGCTAATAATGGCATTTCCTTCTGCTGTGGGAACCGCCTTTTGCCCGCGCGAACGGATGAACAAAGTAACTCCCAGCTCAGCCTCCAGCATGGTAATGGACTGACTCATTGCGGATAGAGTGATATGACGATTCTGAGCTGCTTTGGTTAAAGAACCAATCTTTGCGACTTCTACGATATTCTCGCACTGCTCCAAATTCATTTGAATCACCCCTTAAGTTAATCTTTACTTAATAACTATTAAATTTACTTAAATTTTAATTAATTTAGACAAGTGCTACAATGTAAATAAGTTAGTAAGTAACCATTTTTACTATATCAACTTTCATTTCTAGTATAACTATATTTCTCGAGGAGGAAACTCAAATGACAGACAAAAGAGTAGCCGTAATAACAGGTGGAGCCAGTGGAATCGGGAAACAAACCGCCATTAAATTTGCAAGTAAAGGTGATCAAGTTGTCGTTGCCGATTTCAATCAACAATTAGGTGAAGAAACGGTAGCACAAATTATTAAAGATGGTGGCGAAGCTATTTTCGTCAAAACTGACGTCTCAAAATACGAAGAAGTTGAAGCACTCGTTCAGAAAACTGTAGATACTTATGGAAGAATTGACGTAATGTTCAACAATGCCGGCATCGGCCGCGTCACTCCTGTACTAGACCAAGACCTTAAGGATTATCATAGTGTCATTAATGTCAATCAGCATGGCGTAGCCCATGGGATTATCGCTGCTGGTAAAAAAATGCGTGAGCTCGGCATTAAAGGTGTGATCATCAATACAGCTTCTGTATTTGGATTCCTAGCTTCCCCAGGTACATTCGCATATCACGCTTCCAAAGGTGCGGTCATTATGATGACTAAATCCGCAGCACTAGAACTTTCCGTCCATGGTATCCGCGTGCTTGCCGTTGCTCCAGGCGCTGTAGATACGCCAATTATCCAAGGATATAAAGATCAAGGAATGGTCGACCAAATGAAGAGTAAAGTAATGGGTAACAAATTAACATTGCCTGAACAAGTTGCAGACACTGTATACTTGCTCTCCTTACCAGAAGCTAGTGCAATTAACGGTAGTGTTGTAATGGCTGATGAAGGTTATGCTTCATTTAAATAAAATTTCGGGTGAAAAAAATCCAAGGCTTCCCACAGGGGAGGTCCTTGGATTTTTTTTATAGTATTCAATAGGTACACCTTACTCCCAAGTCCTCTGTTCATTAATCTCCAGCTTACGTTTAAAAGCCTGCTCCAGATCAATGCCAAGTTTATTGGCCAGATCAAAAATATTCCACACCACATCGTACATCTCGTATCCCAAGTTTTCTTTCCGCTCTGCATCTGGATGAAAAGATACGGACAAAACTTCTTTGGACAACTCCCCAACCTCAGTCATTAAGTACAGCATTCTCTGCTCAATGGTGCTGGTATCAAACCCTTTGATTTCACTGAACTCCTTAACATACTGTTGAAACTCTGCTGCATTCATTTCCTTACGCCTCGCTTTTTGGGTAAAAATCCCTATGTTCTATTGCTGCCTTAGGTTTAGATGGCTTGAATTGATTTATATTATACTACAAGGCAATTCGAGCAGTACTCATTTATGTTCTTTGCTTCCTCCCCTGCTTCATTAATAGCCGCCTCTACTTCTTATCTTCTGCAGGAACATCCGGAAATAATGGCCGCCCTTCCGGATAGGTTAATTGATTCAGCTGATCGCCAACCCATGCTTCGCCGTCTTCGCCCATTTCTTTTTTCCAAATAGGCACGATTTCTTTAATCCGGTCAATCACATATTCATTCGCTTCGTAAGCGGCCTTACGGTGCGGCGAGGATACAGCGATCACAACGGCGATATCAGTGATTTCAAGTTTTCCTATCCTATGGGTTACAGCAACCATAGTATTTGGCCAACGCTCATTCACTTCCTGCCCGATTCGTTCCAATTGCGCTACAGCCATGAGCGGATAAGCTTCATATTCAAGATATAATGTCCGCTTACCCTGCGTGAACTCCCGTACAGTGCCTAGGAATAAGGTAATCGCTCCCGCTTCTCTACGCAGGACTTTATCAGATACCTCCGCTGGTGTGATCGGTCCGTCTGTAATTTCAAATAATGAACTTCCCATGTGATCACTCCCTTTCGATAGATGCAGCAAATCCTTATATTGCTCAGGTGTATCTACATCTGCAGTGAAATCCTCATATATACCAGCACCAGCAAGGTCGCCTTTATCTACCCCTAACCAATGCATCGAATCTAATAATCCAGATAGCCGGTACTGTCGTGTTTCCAGTCTATCAATGATACTTGGCAAAATCAGGTGCGGCCGATATACCCCATGGAGCATCTGATGCTTACCGTTAATGATGGGAAGAACAGCATCATAGTCGCCTTCCTTGAACCGGGTGAGCATCCACGAAGCTGCAGGGGCTGAAATATTAGGACTATCGCATCCGACAACCCAAGCATAATCCGTTTCCACCCTGACAAAAGCGGCATGAAACCCGCTTAAGGGTCCATGCCCTTCATAGATGTCCGGTAGAAAAATGAGACCGGATGGAAGACAATCCTCATACAGGGATGCATCTTTCGTAACAATAATGATCTTGGAGCAAAGGGTACGCATCTCCTTCACCTGTCTAACAATAAAATGCTCCCCGTGATAGGTCAGGAGCGCTTTATTCCGACCCTTCATCCGGGAATTCTGTCCCCCTGCCAGTATTATTCCAGTCAGCACAATGTGCACCTCCTGTAAGGGAATCTCCTTCTCTTATGTCAGGGATTCCTATATTAGATTGAAGCAGCGACAAAGCCAGGTTGAGGACCTCCTGATCTATAAGAGCTTGATCCCTTAAAAGTAGTACAGGGGTAGTATTCTTGCTTACCACAGACGTTACACTTTTCATATTAGCGTCCTCCTCCCAGCTTAACCACATATAAATATTCGTTGCTTGACTTCGCAGATTTATCATTTCATTTACATTGCGGATCAAGGCGATTTTGGGATAATCTGCAGATTTGAACCCTTCAGCAATCAGCAGATCAACCTTACCATACATAGACTGTACGATTTCTTCTAATGAAGTCTCGGACTTCCGCATTATTCTTGTAGCCTCAGACGATGTCAGTACGGTTTCAATCGCACCGTGCAGCAGATGCCTGCTGCTGTCTGTACCCGGATCATCTAATTGAAAATGGTGAGCATCGTGTTTAGCAGACCCGACGCGTATACCTTGAGTAGATAGAGCGCGAATTAAACGGCAGGCAAGTGTTGTTTTTCCGCTATTCTTGTACCCGACAATTTGTAATACAGGAACCGGACCCTGTACTGTTGCATGATGAGATTCCATACTCACGATGTTTACTCCTTTTCTTAAAATGATTAGTGCTTCAAATCACCCGGGTCCCCTCAAGGAAAAACGTATAGTTAAAGAGTATGGCATCCTCGCATGCCATGATATTTCAGGGTAGGAGGATGTTTACTATGAAGAAGTATATCCCTAACCAGCACGGCGCCTGGGCGATGCTCGTCCTTCCCTTTCTGTTCGGGGTAGCCGCATCCCAGGAGCAACCGATACATATTCCGCTGTTTGCTTGCTGGCTTCTGATCTATTTGTTCAGTTTTCCTTTACTGCAGGGGGTGAAGACAGGAAGATTTAAACGCTATGCCCAGCCCTTGAAGGTATATGGAATTCTGCTACTCCCTTTGATCGTCTATCTGGTAGTAGCCGAACCTAAGTTGTTATGGTTTGTTCTACCGCTCGTGCCTTTGTTCGCTGTAAATCTCTATTATGCAAAAACTAAAAATGAACGTGCCCTGCTCAATGACATCTCGGCCATTTTGGCATTTTGCCTGATCATTTATCCGGTCTTCTACGTCGGTCAGGGAGAAAGCTGGCGGACAGCGACCGAGTTGTTCCTGCTGGCTGTCCTGTACTTTGTCGGAACCGCTTTGTATGTCAAAACCATCATCCGTGAACGAAATAATATTAGCTTCTATTACGGATCTGTTCTATATCACCTGCTGGTTGCAGCAGCCGGGCTGTTCCTGTTTCCATCTCTGCTTGTTCCGCTGCTCATCCTGCTTGTGCGGGCAGCTGTCCTGCCAAAGACGGGCATCACAGTAAAACGTACCGGAATCATCGAAATTGGCTTCTCCTTTATGTTATATGTGTCTGTGCTCGTGTTGTACTTCTAGTATACAGTTGTAAAAAACCAGAAAGCTCATCTGCCGGTAATCCGGGTAGAGGAGCTTCCTTGTTGTTGCGTTAGTCTATTCTGCGATCATTTCCGGATTGCTCGATCCTGGAGGTACAATAAGGATACATTGCTCAGCCAAAAATGATCTGCCATCCGGCTCGATCAACAGCTGAAATTGCATTCTGCTCTTTAACCTCCAATATAGGACATGCCGATCTTTGTTCTGTTCTTCACGGTTTGTTCTGTCCGCTCATCGGAGTAACGGTCTGTCCGCTGCTCCCATACATCCCTAATGGCTAGCAGCAGGCTTTGGTCACTCGCCCCGCTGCGGAGCATTTCCCTGAGATCAAAACCGTCTGATGCGAACAGGCAAGTGTATAATTTGCCGTCGGAAGACAGCCGGGCACGTGTACAGGAAGAGCAGAACGATTCAGATACGGAAGTAATAAAACCGACCTCGGTACAGCTACCCTTGTACCGGTACCTTTTGGCTACCTCGCCAAAATAATTATGGTCCTGTGCTTCCATTTCAAATGAGCCTTGGAGGCGCTCCAGTATTTCCCGTTTGGTTACAACCTTCTCATAGCTCCAGCCGTTATCGTTGCCGGCATCCATAAACTCGATGAACCGCAAAGTTATATTCTTATCCTTGAAATAGGCAGCCATCGGTACAATCTCCGATTCGTTCACACCTCTTTGTACCACCATGTTTACTTTGACCTCAAACCCGGCTTCTACGGCATGATCAATATGATGCAGAATTAATCCAGACGTAAAGCCCCGTCCGTTCATTTTTCCAAACCGCTTATGCTCCAAAGCATCCAAGCTGACGTTCAGTCTGCGGAGTCCCGCAGCATACAGTGGCGCTGCCTGCGCACCGAGCAGTACCCCATTCGTCGTCAGTCCCATATCTTTTACACCGCCGATAGCGCGGATTCCCGCAACAAGCTCAGGCAGATTACGCCGCATAAGCGGCTCGCCACCGGTCAACCGGATTTTGCTTACTCCAAGGGATACGAACAGCTTCGTCAGCCGGTAGATTTCCTCAAAGGTTAACAGCTCGCTTGCGGGGAGGAATGCATAATCATCACCGAACACTTCCTTCGGCATGCAGTAGGAACAGCGGAAATTGCACCGGTCTGTTACCGAAATCCGCAAATCATGGATAGGCCGTCGCAATTGATCCTGTAGTGGATGTGCATTCATGACTCTTATCTCCCTTCCGGTAGGCTTACAGTACCCATTTATCCGTACCTTCTTCAACACCCAGAAGCAGTACATCAACAAGATCACCTGCGGCGTAACCTCTTGTCCCGCCCGGCAGCACAATCAGCGAATTCCCGCGTGCGATGGAAGATACGGCATTAGATTTATTGAAACCGGCAGGACGCACCGAGGTGCGGTCATGAACAGCCCGGATAAACCGGGTGAACGGATTGGCCTTTGGGTAATCCTCTGCCAGTACCGCCGTCGTGCGCGGCAGATAAATTTTATCCGCTCCCATCATTTTGAGCAGGGCGGGTCTAACAAACAGCTCGAAGCCTGTGAAGCAGGCAGAAGGATTGCCGGACAGTCCGAACAAGTACGTATCCCCGGCAACCGCAACTGTGGTCACGCTGCCCGGACGCATCGCCACCTTGTTGAACAGCACATCAGCCCCGAGACGGTTATATATTTCCGGCAGGTAGTCATAATCACCGACGGACACACCTCCCGTTGTGATCAGGCAGTCTGTTTCTGTCATTGCCTTCCGCACCGTCAGCAGGCATGCTTCCAGTTGGTCTGCGGCTGTATCATACATCCGGTAAGGAATACCCATCCGGGCGAGCTGGGCTGCGATCATCGGTCCGTTACTGTTGCGGATTTTGCCGGGTGCAAGCTGTGCTGTCACCTCCAGCAGTTCGGTTCCCGTAGACAATATCCCTACTACCGGCCGCTTACCGACCTGAACATACCCATAACCGAATGTAGCCAGCAGCGCTACAATCCCGGGATGAATGAAGCTGCCGGCCGGAACGATCATTTCTCCTGACCGCATATCTTCACCCTTCAGGGACAGATTCTCCTGTGGCGCAAAAGCTTTACGGATTGTAAACGTATGACCTGCTGCTGTGGCCTGTTCAAACATAACTACAGCATCCGCTCCTGACGGCAGCGCCGCTCCCGTCATCAGACGGACAGCTTCGCATGGCCCAATTGCAATCTGAGATACTGCCCCTGCGCCGATATGATCTACTACAGTAAAGCTGATCCTGTTATTACCGGAAGCACCGGCAGAATCTGCCGAAGAAATTGCATATCCGTCATAGGGTGATCGGGTAAAATGCGGAACATCATGGGTTGCCGTCAGCGGCTCCGCCAGGATCCGTCCATAGCTTTCAGCAAGTGGAATCCTTTCTGTACCTATGCAACATGCTCTTTCAGTTACCCGGAATACAGCTTCGGCAACGGTAACCGGAGTTCTGGTCTTTTCCACCTTCATCTGCTCCTAACTTAGTGCCGTACTAAAAAACGGTTCATCCGGTTATTTCTCCGTAATATCGCTGAATGTGCCTACATACCGGACATCTTCGCCGGTCTCATCCTTTACAGCGCTGATATTCAGCCACTGCAAATACTCTTCCCCGCCCTTGCGCTTGTTCCAGATTTCACCCTGCCACATCCCCTTCTCCCTGACCTCGCTCCACATTAAGCGGTAGAACTCCTTGGATTGGCGGCCTGACTTCAGAATGCTGGGCTGTCTGCCAAGAACTTCGTCTTCCGTATAGCCGGTGAGCTTCGTGAACGCCGGATTGACGGTCTTGATCAGACCGGAGACATCCGTAACCAGAATCCCCTGTCCGGTAGAATTGAACACTTCAGAGGTAAGCGCAAGCCGGTCCTGAAAATAGATCCACACTACCAGCACCAGACTGGCCAGCGCTACCTGAGAGAGCAGCATGAACCCGATGGAATATTGCCCTGTAGCCGAATAAATCACCGACAGCATAATGGGAGGGAAAAAACCGCCCAGACCGCCCATCATCGATACGATCCCGTTGGCGACACCCGCCTGCTTATTGAAGTACAGTGGGACTAATTTGAATATGACTCCGTTACCGATTCCCGCACTGAACGCAATAGCAAGGCAACCTACTGTATATAAGCCCATGTCAGGCATAAATGCCAGGATGATTGCTGCAACCGTATAAATACTAAATGTGCCGGTAAGCAGAAACAAAGGCTGGAACTTGTCGGCAAGCCAGCCGCCTATCGGCCGGAAGAAGGTCGCAACGGCAATGAAGCCGGCTGTGCGCATCCCGGCATCCACTTTTTCCAGATCGAAGTTCGAAACTAGAAAGTTCGGCAGATAAATAGTGAAGGCAACGAAGGAGCCAAAGGTAATGAAATAGAACAAGGAGAAAAGCCAGAGCTTTTCATTTTTGGACACGCCCTTGATCTGTTCAATAATCGGCGTTTTGAGTTTAGGCTCATGACGATCCCCAAAGAAGAAATTTAATGCGATAAATACCAGTAACAGGATCAGATACATTTTAACCGCGGGTGCCCAGCCAATCTGTGCTGCCACAATCGGAGCCGAGAAGGTAGTGACAGCTGTTCCGATATTCCCGATCCCGTAGATTCCGTTGACCAGACCATGCTTATCTTTGGGGAAATACTTCGGCAAAGAGGTTACACCTACCGAAAAAACGGCTCCGCCGATTCCCAGGAACAAACCTCCGATAATTAAATGAGTGACCGAGGATGCTTCACTGATGAAATATACCGGAAACAAAAGCAGGATAAAGCTGAACATAAAAATAATGCGTGCTCCCAGAATGTTTGCATAATAGCCTAAAGGAATCCTTAGAATAGAGCCGAGCACCACCGGAATAGCCGTGACCATCGCTAGCCGCCCCGGAGGAATGCTGATATCCTCGGAAATAAAGGGCATCAGGGAAGAGATGATCACCCACACCATGAATCCAGTAATCAAGTTTAATGTTTGTAGCGGCAATTGCATTTTTTTAATCATTCGACTCACCTTTTCGCCGTTTATTCTCTTGATTATTCATACCAATACTTCCTGTACTCATTGTATCCGCCGATCCCCCGGCTCAGATATAGGGGAGTCCCCTTTCCCTGACAGGGGAAACCCTAAAAATAAAATAACCCCACATAGTGGGGCCTTGCTCCAGAACTTATTCACTCCTATCACAAATGAAACATAATACCTTATCTACTCTCTTAATAAGACCCAAAAAAGCCGCCCCAAGTAGGAGCAGCCTGTTCATTATCACGTAATGAGCGTATTCAATTGCTGGCTTAACCGTTCTTTGTCTTTCGCACTCAGCTGATGCTCGGCCATCGGGTAAATGACAGTCTCTTCTTTGACAAAGTGTACCGTCAGAACCTCAAAAGCCTCCCCTGCATCCTTAACAGCTGCGCGGATATCCTCAAGCGGCAGCATATCTATATTGCCCTCTGTGTAATGCAGGAAATGCCCTATATATCCGTCAATCTCGCGGTGCTCCTCCTGGATGCCGACCAGTGGTCCTTGTTCAAAGCCGATATAACTGCCAAGCAGCGGAAAAAAAAACGTTTCTTCCTTCACTGTATGCTTCTTCAACGGACCAGTAAACTCCAGAATCGCCTTACGCAGCTTATGCAGCTGTGTCCTAGATTCTTCCAGAGCGGGCTGATCGTGTTCAAACCAGAGTACAAGGGCATGCCATTCTTCCATCAGAAATGATAAATAGCGGTGTTCATTCTCAAGAATACGCATGGCGGGCATCGTAAACTTGAGCCCTGTATTTTCCGGCATCCTGCTAACCCTCCATTTGCAAATCAGAAATCCAGCATTTTTTTCCTTAAAGCATACTCGACCAGCTCCGGTCTGCTTCTAAGGTTTAACTTCTCCATAATTTTCGCTTTGTGGGCTTCCACCGTTTTTACCGAAATAAACAGCTTCTCTGCGATTTCCTTGTTCCCGTATCCCTTGGCGATAAGCGGCAGGATCTCCAGTTCACGTTTGGACAACAGCTCAAACAGATCCTCTGTACCGCCGGATTTGTCCTGCTTAATAAATTCACGGACCAGTGAGGTCGCCATCTTAGGATGGATATAAGTGCCGCCTTCATAAATGGTCCGGATGGCCAGCAAAAGCTCCTCGTCCGGAGCGCTTTTGAGAACATAACCGGAGGCCCCGTTCTTCAATACATGAAAAAGATATTCATCATCGTCATGCATCGTCAGAATCAGGATTTTGGTATCGGGATAATCCTCTTTAATCTTCCCGGTTGCAACCAGCCCACTTTCGCCCGGAGGCATGCTTAAATCCATAATCAGAATATCCGGCCGGAATTTGGCAACCATTATATAAGCTTCCCTCCCGTCTGCCGCCGCTCCGATCACTTCTATGTCATCCTGAAAATTGAGAATCATGGAGAATCCGCTCCGTACGATCGCATGGTCGTCTGCAATGACGATCTTCATCAGAAGCTCATTCCTTTCCTCTGGATAATCCTACTGGCACCTGTAAAATAATGGTTGTGCCCCTACCTATCCCTGAATCTACGGTGAAGGTGCCACCCACCAGCTCCGCCCGTTCCTGCATGCCAAAAAGACCAAGTCCGGTTCCATTGGGTTCGTCTCCCTGAATGAAGCCTGTTCCCTCATCCTTAATCAGAAGCCGCAGCACGCCGTCATTTTCTGTAAGAGATACTTTGACGCTGTCTATCTGGGCATACTTCAGGGCGTTCAACACAGCTTCCTGGCATACACGGTACATGACGGTTTCAATCTCACTCTCATACCGTTTCTCCAAAAGCCGGGACTCATATTCAATTATAAGTCCGTAGCTTTGTTCCATCCGCTTGAAGTGTGACCGGAATGCAGCCTCCAGCCCGAAATCATCAAGTGCAGCCGGCCTGAGCTCCACGGAAAGGTTGCGGATATCATTCAGAAGTCTTGTCATGGATACTTCGGTCTGCTTCACCTTCTTCAGCAGCTGTTCATCAGCTGTCATATATTTGAGCACACGCAGATCAATCACGGCACTCATCAGCTCTTGGGCAACGCTGTCATGCAGTTCACGGGATATCCGCTTGCGTTCATTCTCCTGCGCCTCAATGATATGCTTCATCATCTTGTTCTGGTAGAACTTCTCTTGTGTCGTGAACTGTCTGCTCAGATCCCTGAGCATAAACACTCTGATACCATTCTCGTCATCTATCGTGTGAAAGGTGGCGGCATAAGGGACAATACCCTTATCTTTCGTCTCCAGATAGACTTGATAAGAGGTAAAATCCTCTGAGTCCGGTGTATGAAAGTAACAATTAAGGCATGTGCGGAGCTCCGTCTCACTAGTGTATCCCCGGCAGGTCCCGCATAGTGCCTCCGGATTTCCCTGATACAACTGCTTCAGGATATCCTGGTCAACGATGTTCTCGGCAGCCGGATTCATCGCCAGGGCTTTCCCTTGCCGGTCAAAAAAGAACATCGCCTCCGAGCTGTTCTCGAACAGCTTCGTCATGAGCAGGCTCCGCAGATCCATTCCGGGTGTCATCAACTGAGCAACAATTCCTTCCCGTTCAAGTCTCCAATCCCCTTACGTGCTACCCTGTCCAGGTCTCTCAGCATTTCAGCGGTTACCTGCCGTTCACCCCTGAAACCGCCTAGAAGCACGCCTGCGACGCGGGCATCATTCCACACCGGTACAGCACCAATACTGTTCAAATTCTCCATCTTAGTAATGGGATAATTAAACAAGGTATCAGGCTTCACATCTGTCTGCACAGAAGGGATTAAGAACGGTTTTCCGGTCTTGAACACGATCCCTGCAATCCCTCTGCCGGATTGAAGTACAATCCGTTTGTAACGGTCATTAGTGTTCCCTGAGGCGTATTTCCACCGGATTACATAGTCATATTCCGCAGGTTCAGCAAGAGCCAGCGACATGAAGTCATATCCTAGAGCTGCGCGGATCCGGTCAAGTTCGATTTGATAATCCACCTTATTGTTCATCGTTTTCTCTCCTCGATTAGAACAGGAAAAGAAGTCCACGCAACTCTTTCCGTTAATTCGATTTATTTCTTCTGTATAGGATATAACTTCTGCCTATATAATTCAACGGAACACTCCATACATGGACCAACCGGGTGAACGGCCAAAAGGCAAAGATGGCAAACCCCGACAAGATGTGAAGCTTGAAGGAAAACGGCACATCACTCATCAGTGACGGGTCCGGACGGAACATGAACAGGCCGCGGAACCAGACAGAAATCGTATCGCGGTAGTCAAACTCAGGTTGTACGGCATTCGTTACAATGGTAGAGTACATCCCCATAAACACGATAAACAGGAGGAGTGAGTTGACTATCAGGTCCGATGCACTGCTGAGACGGCGGACATTCTTAAGCGTAAAGCGCCGCGAAGTCAGAATCAGCATCCCGAGCAGTGTGGCTGCACCGAAGATGCCCCCGATGTATACCGCGCCGATATGGTAAAGATGATCACTTACGCCGATGGATTCCAGCCATGATTTCGGAACAGCGAGCCCGCCAATATGGCCCAGGATAACCGGCATAATTCCGAGGTGGAACAGAATGCTGCCGAATTTCAGTTGTTTCTTTTCAATAAACTCACTTGATTTGGCCGTCCAGTTAAACTGATCCTTACGATAACGAAAAATATGTCCGCCGATAAAGATCACCATACACATGTAGGGAAAAATGACCCATAAAAACTGACCCAGCATATTCATTGACTCAGGGCCTCCTGTTCAGCACAAGCTTTTAATGTTTCGCGCAATCCCTTAACCAGATGGAAATAGGGACTTTCATTTCGTTCCAGAGCCTTGAGCAGATGATACGTACCATCCTCAAGAATCGCTATCAGCATCCGGAAATTCTCCGGCGCTCCCGGGACTTCCAACCACTGCGCGGCATATAGAAATTCACACATAAGCGGCAAATAATCAGGTAGTTCTTCCTCCGGCATTTCCAGACCGAACATTTCGTACAGAAGCTTCAACTTGGCGAGCATTTGCCCCCGTTCCTTGGCCTCCTCAAATTTGAAATAGGTCATATACAAGGCGCAGTCCTTCTGAAAATCAAATGTAGCGGCATAACTCTCCTGAATCTCATCCAGACTGAAGCTCTGCATTTGCTTCCAATAGGTATGCACATGGGCATAACCCGGATGAGTGCTGTCAAACGCCTCTTCCAGAAAAGCCGGATGAAAGTCCAGCTTCTCCGGGTACATGAGCTGCAGGGCGAAATAACCGAAGGATTCCTTGTAATCATGCAGTTTGATCAGATCAATCACGCCAAATCCCCCCGTAGAAATTCTCTTCATACATTTCCTTGCCGGTCTTCATCGTGTCGCCGGCAGAGCTGGCAGGTCCGCAGCCGTCACAACCGGAGCCGGAGCCCATATCGCCCATCCCGTTTCCGAAACCGGTCGAGCCCTGGGCACGGTAAGGGTTCATGTGCTGCTCCTTGTGGGAGGTTGGGATCACGAAACGGTCTTCATATTTGGCAATCGCGAGCAGCCGGTACATTTCCTCTGTCTGCTGTGCTGTCATACCGACACGTTCAAGACGGCTAGCGTCAAACCCTTGGCCTGAGGATTTAGCGCGCATGTAGGAACGCATCATGGCCATCCGCTGCAGGGCTTCTTTGACGGTCTCCGTATCGCCTGCGGTCAGCATGTTCGCCAGATACTGGATCGGTGTGCGCATCTCTTCGATAGCCGGGAAAATCATATCGGGATTCTTCAGCGAATCTTTACCTTCAAAATAATTCATGATCGGGCTAAGCGGCGGCACATACCACACCATAGGCAGTGTGCGGTATTCCGGGTGAAGCGGGAAGGCAAGCTTGTGCTCAATCGCCAGCTTATAGACCGGTGAGTTCTGGGCTGCCTCCAGCCAATCCTCAGAGATACCATCTTTTCTCGCCTGGGCAATGACTTCCGGATCATGCGGATTCATGAACAGATCACATTGTGCTTTGTACAAATCTTTCTCGTCCGGGGTGGATGCGGCATCAAGAACCTTGTCGGCATCATACAGCAGAACCCCGAGATAGCGGATTCGGCCTGTACAGGTCTCGGAGCATACCGTAGGCAGTCCTGCTTCCACACGCGGGAAACAGAAGGTGCACTTCTCCGCTTTGTTGGTCTGCCAGTTGAAATACACTTTTTTATACGGACAGCCAGTCATGCAATATCTCCAGCCTCGGCAGGCTTCCTGGTCGACCAGAACAATCCCGTCTTCATCCCGTTTGTACATCGCACCTGAAGGGCAGGAGGCGACACAGCTTGGGTTGAGGCAGTGTTCACAGAGGCGCGGCAGATAGATCATAAACGATTTCTCGAAGTTGAATTTAATTTCTTCCTCGATCTTCTGGATATTCGGGTCAAGCGGGCCGGTTACATGCGCTCCCGCCAGATCATCCTCCCAGTTAGGCCCCCATTCCAGATCCATCTTCTCGCCTGTTACAGCAGAATGAGCCCGCGCCACCGGGGAATGCTTTTGCTCTCCTGCATTCGTCAGATGCTCATAATTGTAAGTCCACGGTTCATAATAATCCTTCATCTCCGGCATGTCGGGGTTGTAGAAGATTTTGCCGAGCGCAATCTTGGACAGCTTATTGCCGGATTTCAGCTCCAGCTTCCCCTTGCGCAGCTGCCAGCCGCCCTTGTAGAGCTCCTGGTCTTCCCAGCGTTTCGGATAACCAATCCCCGGTTTCGTTTCCACGTTATTGAACCACATATATTCCGCACCTTTACGGTTCGTCCAGGTCGTCTTGCAGGTCACGCTGCAGGTGTGGCAGCCGATGCATTTATCCAGATTCATTACCATTGCAACTTGCGCTTTAATTTTCAAGCCAGTTGACCTCCTTCATTTTGCGGACGGCTACGTAGACATCACGCTGGTTGCCGATCGGACCATAGTAGTTAAAACCGTAGCTGAGCTGTGCGTATCCGCCGACCATCTGGGTAGGCTTCAGATGAATCCGGGTAGGCGCATTGTGGCTTCCGCCGCGCGTATCCGTAATTTCAGAGCCCGGTACTTGAATGTGCTTGTCCTGGGCATGGTACATAAACAT
This sequence comes from Paenibacillus sp. FSL H3-0329, assembly GCF_037963285.1. NCBI lineage: Bacteria > Bacillati > Bacillota > Bacilli > Caryophanales > Paenibacillaceae > Paenibacillus > Paenibacillus sp. FSL H3-0329. Next base: position 4,765,679 of record NZ_CP150150.1, read on the forward strand.
GGTGCCTCTCGGCATCCGGTGACTGACAACCGCGCGTGCAGTTACGACACCGTTACGGTTGTAGACTTCGAGCCAGTCATTATCCTCAATGTGATGTGCCGCAGCATCCTCATTATTGATCCACACGGTTGGACCGCCCCGGAACAACGTCAGCATGTGCTGGTTATCCTGATAGGTCGAATGGATATTCCATTTCCCGTGCGGTGTCAGATATCTCAGAACCAGAGAATCCTGTCCACCCTTCACTTCCTTGTCACGCGGCCCGAAGACCATCGGAGGCAACGTTGGCTTGTAAACCGGCAGCGCTTCGCCGAACTGCTGGAAGATTTCATGGTCAATGTAGAAATGCTGTCTTCCGGTCAGCGTCCGGAACGGAACGAGACGTTCAATGTTCGTGGTGAACGGTGAATAGCGCCGTCCCTGCTTGTTCGACCCGCTGAATACCGGTGTCGGAATGACTTCCCGCGGCTGTGCGGTGATGCTCTGGAACGTAATCTTTTCTGCGGCCCGGTCCGCCGAGATATCTCGCAGCTCTACTCCTGAATCCTTCTCCGCTGCAGCGTAAGCCTTCTGGGACACGCGCCCGTTGGTAGCCGAAGACAGGTGAAGAATCGTATCTGCGGCCTGGCGGGCAGTCTGCAGCTTCGGCAGTCCGTTTTTAATCGTTTCATCGAAATAAACACCGCTGAGCTTCTTCAATTCCTCATATTCTTCGGCGACAGAGAAGCTGATGCCGTGCGCGCCTGCTTTGCCGATTGCGAGGTTAGGTCCGAGTGAAATGTATTTGTCATGAATTTTAGTATAATCACGCTCTACAATAGTAAAGTTCGGCATTGTTTTGCCCGGGATAGCCGGAACTTCGCCTTTGGTCCAGTCTTTGACAAGACCCATCGGCTGTGAGATCTCGCTTACCGAATCATGGCCGAGCGGTGACATCACAACATCCTTATAAACGCCAGGCAGATGCGATTTTGCCATTTCGGAGAATACCTCAGCCAGCTGGCGGTAAATATCCCAATCCGACCGGGATTCCCACAGCGGGTTAACTGCCGGATTGAACGGATGAACAAACGGATGCATGTCAGTCGACGACAGATCTGTTTTCTCATACCAGGTTGCGGCCGGCAGCACGATATCTGCATAGAGGGGTGTTGTCGTCATCCGGAAATCCAGGGCAACCATCAGATCGAGCTTACCTTCGACATCCTCACGCCAGATAATCTCTTCCGGTTTCTGTTCTTCATTCGGCTCGGCCAGCAGACCGTCGGAAGCTCCGAGCAAATGCTTCATGAAGTATTCCTGCCCTTTGGCAGAGCTTGAAATCAGGTTCGAGCGCCAGATAAATAATGAACGGGGAAAGTTCTCCGGTGCGCCGGGATCTTCCACGGCAAACCGTGTTTTCCGTGATTTAATCTCTTCCACGGTGTGACTGATAATCTCGCTGTTAGTCTTCTTGCCTTGCTGTGCGGCTTCCTCGGCGAACAGAAGACTGTTCTTGTTGAATTGCGGGAAGGATGGCAGCCATCCGAGACGGGCAGCCAATACGTTATAGTCAGCCGGATGTTGGTAAGCTACATCCCCTCCAGTCGGCGATTTCAGTGAATCAGTGCCGCTCTCCTCATAACGCCATTGCTCTGTTGCGAAATAGAAGAACGAAGTCGCGTTCTGCTGACGTGCCGGACCCTGCCAGTCCTTGGCAAAAGCAACCGTTGACCAGCCTTCAATCGGACGGCATTTCTCCTGACCAACATAATGCGCCCAGCCGCCGCCGTTAACACCTTGGGAAGCGGTCAGCACCACTAGATTCAGAATGGAACGATAGATGGTATCGCTGTTGAACCAGTGATTAATCCCTGCGCCCATGATGATCATAGAGCGTCCACCCGTATCAATCGCATTCTGGGCAAATTCGCGGGCAATCTGAACTACGACACTCGCCTTTACCGTCGTAATCTTCTCTTGCCATGCCGGGGTGTAATAAGAGGATTGATCCTCATATCCCTTTGCGTTAAGCGGACTTTCTGTACGTGCGACGCCATACTGGCTCATCATCAGATCATAGACTGTGGCGGCATAACGTTCTGCACCGTCGGCAAGCCGTATTTTGCGGGCCGGAATCACCCGTCTGAAGGTGCCGTTGCCGGCATTATCGAAGTACGGGAACACGATTTCCGTCCACTCTTCTCCGTGGCCTTCGATGGTCAAGGCGGGTTCTACTTTACTGCCGTCTTCCCGCTCGAGGATCAGATTCCATTTCTTTCCTTCCTCCCAGCGCTGCCCCATGGTACCGTTCGGAACCATCATCTCACCAGCCACCTCGTCAAAGATTACCGGTTTCCAGTCTGAGTGCTGGGAGTTATCTCCAAGATCACTCGCCCGCAAGAAACGTCCGCCTTTAAGGGCATCCTCATGAGGGTCAAGCAGAATCAGGAAAGGCATATCTGTATATTGCTTCGCATAATTCAGGAACATCGGCTCCTGGCGTTCCTGGTAGAACTCTTGCAGGATGACATGCGTCATGGCCTGGGCAAGCGCAGCGTCCGACCCTGGATTCGGGGCCAGCCAGTTGTCGGCGAATTTGACGTTCTCTGCGAGATCCGGTGCCACCGACACGACTTTGGTTCCCTTATAGCGTACTTCAGTCATAAAGTGGGCATCCGGCGTCCGAGTTAGCGGTACGTTAGAGCCCCACATCATCAGGTAACCGGCGTTGTACCAATCCGAAGATTCTGGAACATCCGTCTGCTCGCCCCAAATTTGCGGGGAAGCCGGAGGAAGATCAGCATACCAGTCATAGAAACTGAGCATTTGACCGCCTAGTAGTGATATGAATCGCGCCCCCGATGCGTAGCTGACCATGGACATGGCCGGAATCGGTGTGAAGCCGGCGATGCGGTCGGGACCGTATTTCCGGATCGTGTAGATCAGCTGGGCCGAGATCAGCCGCAGCGCGTCGTCCCAGGCTACACGTATATGTCCACCTTTACCGCGCGCCTTTTTGTACTGGCTAGCCTTCTCGGGGTCTTCAACAATACTGGCCCAGGCATCGATGTAATTGTCATGCTCCTTCAACGCCGTTTGCCACAGCCGCCACAGTTTCCCTCTGATATACGGGTATTTCACGCGCAATGGACTATATTCGTACCACGAGAAGGTAGCTCCGCGGGGACAACCGCGCGGTTCAAACTCCGGCATATCCGGTCCGCAGGAAGGATAATCGATCTGCTGATTTTCCCAAGTAATGATTCCGTTCTTCACAAACACCTTCCAGCTGCAGGAGCCTGTACAGTTGACTCCGTGAGTGGTACGCACTACTTTATCGTGAGACCAGCGCTGGCGGTACATATTCTCCCAATCTCTATTTTTCTCTTCAAGAATGGACCAGTTTCCGGAATAGCTTTCAACCGGTTTAAAAAAGTTAAGTCCGAATTTCTTCTTCATCGATCCAGAACACTCCCTTCAAAATTTATTCAATTAATACCATTATGGATCTACCCGGCCGTGCTTCCCATTAGGGAAACACCTATTGAACCTCGGGAATTCCCTCGATCTGAATAAAAAGCAAATAGCCTTTCCCACTGAGGAGAAAAGCTGTGTTCCTGCCGTTTACTTCCCGGGCAGAGGATGCCATTAGGGACTTCCCTCTTTTTGGTCCGGGGAATTCCTTAGCGGGAATTCCTCTGCAAATTCGTGTGCTATACTGGCAAGTGGAAACGGCTTTACCGTCCTTTTCTGAAGACGGTACCGTTTCAGCGAGAAGTAGAATGATCATTATCATATGAAACATATAGATTTTATATTTTCGAAAAACGGGAGGATGAAGCAACATGCCAGGACCCTCACTACGCCAGTTGCATGCCCACCATGCCATTCATCAGGGCGGGCTCTCCGGCGCTGTAGCCAAGACCGAAGAAGTGGAAGAACTGCTGGAAGCGAAGGAATTTGAAGTGGCGCATCAGGCCGCCGAACATCTAATTGAGTACTGGGAGACGCGGATTATCAGCCATGCTGACGCGGAGGAAGACGGGTTCTACCAGGAAATGGCCGGGAAGAATCCTAACCTGCAAGACGCAGTTCTCGGGCTTACACGTGATCATGAATTATTGCGGATTATAGTAAAAGATGTCAAAGCATTGCTTGCGGAAGAAGGCCTCACTCCGGAGGTGCTTCACCAGTTCCACGCGCTGCTGGTTGTGAACGCGATTCATAGCCGGGATGAAGAACGTCTTCTGTTTGAGGAGGCGTGACCTCATTTCTAGCTTGCAGGATGGCACGCAAATCAGCTTTGTTAATCAGTAATTCTTGCAGCGTGTATTCGCCCAACAATGGAAGCGATGATTGGCGAACTGCCCAGGCTCGGGATGAAAGAAGAGCAAATTCATTATGAGTTTTTCGGACCGGCACTCCAATTGAACAACAATTTAATTATGAATCTATTCACCCAGCATCTAATTTTATTTATTAAAAAAAGCACACGGGCCTCCCTCGAAATCCTTAACGATTCGGGGGAGATCCGTGTGCTTTTTATCTGGAAAGCAGCCATTTATATAATACATTCGCATGATTATGTATTGGGTCTTTCGCGGCATATACCAACGTAACATCCTGTTTCAGCACCCGTTCACGGATTGTCGCTGCAAGTCTCACGCGCGTCGGATCTTCCTCCAGTTCCCGGATATAACGGTCACTAAATGCCGCAAAACGCTCCGGCATGTGGTCAAACCATTTGCGCAGCTCCGGGCTTGGAGCAATCTCCTTCATCCATTCGTCTAATGCCGCCTGCGGTTTCGTAATTCCGCGTGCCCACAGCCTGTCCACCAGTATCCGGTACCCGTCCTCCGGAGCCGCCGGCTCATAAATCCGCTTCAGACATATAGAGTACTGATGTTCATCTAAATTGCGGCAGGTATTCTCCAACATGTAGTCTCCCTCCTGGCATCCATACTGGAACGGACCGTTGTCCAATGCTGTATCGAACGTGCGGCAGCTATTCCAAAAGAGCGATTTCTTAGTACACTGAATATACCATGGAACAAATTTTCCTGCCAAAGACAGTAACTTGGAGGGAATGTGGTACCGTAAGCAGGTTGATTGCCGATTAAATCCTAAACCATGTAGAAGAGCCTCACAGAATTGCATTTACTGGTCAGAACTATTATCATATCCATCGTTGCTAAAAGAACTAATAATATTATTCCACTCCGTTTTTTTATTGTTTCGTACTAATAGCTTCATTCCATAATAAAGAATCCTCTTATTAATCTCCACTATATTTATTAACGGTTACGGGATAATAGTAAATTTCTATATCTTCATTTATAAAACCTCTACGTTGAGCAGCCAATAAGGTCTCGTACATATTCCTTCTTCCTACAGGATTATCCGTATGATGATATATCTTATTCGCCCTTAAACCATGCTCACAAAAGTATTTTACGAAATCATACCCATTCTTTAGTTCAATTCCATCGGCGCCTTCACCTAAATCATGGTCAAGAGTTAGGATATTCACTTCATTATTTTCAAATAGTTTAACAGCATCTTCAAATGTCCTTGCCAAGGTGAATCCTTCTGGACAGTCTCGTAAGTCATCAAGATAAACATTTATCATATCGAACCTCAATTTTTGGCAAAATGTTTATTTTTCTATTACTTTCTAAACGTTCTTTCATAATCTTCAAGCCGTATTTTTCTAATTTGTTTACGATCCGTTGTTCTAACAATGATTCCTTCTGATTTGCCTGTTGCGTCGATTCCTACTTGAGTATTCTCGAATCTTTTTAAATAAGAATATGTACTCTCAAGAGAAGTTGGAAACTCGGAACCCTTTATGGTTTCAAGAAGTGGTGCGGACTGCAAATCCATGCTTTCAATAAATCTCTTCTTCTCAATTTCATCATAAAATGGTTGATTTCCGTGATCACGCCACACCGCAATTTTCTCCTGCGATAACTCAAGAAGTCTATATAATTCATCCTTATTCAAGGAGAACATATCAAATACACGATACCCTTGAGTTTTTCTGTCAGAATAGTTCTTGGATGCTTTAGTTTTTCCTCCATAAGATTCCTGATAAATTACGGTTAATGCCCAGTCAGCCTTAGGAAAGATATCTGCAATTACTTTTTCTGCTAACGGCTTAAGAAATTCCGCAATGTTCCCATAAGGATTACCGATTCTATCTCCTTTTGCATATAACAATTCTTCTCTGGAACCAATTAGATAATCAACTTCATTAACATCATTTTTTAATAAAATGATCCTTGAATTTTCACCATCAACTTTTTCGTAAACAAAAATATCGTCTAATTCTGCGAAGCCTCTTGACTCCGTTAAAACATCATTTAACCGACCTCGTTCACCTAGTTGATGATATGTAAGAATGCTAGGGTACTTTGTTAAAGAATTAATTTTCTTTAAATCCATAAACTATTCTCCCACTTTCAAATTCAGTTTATATGACTCTTGCTCTTATAAACATAAACCAAAGATAATCAAGGAATATTTTACCACTGATTACGTGTTCACATGTTATTCCTGATGGGATTGTCATAAAGAGTTCTCCTTATTTGATTACCAATTTAATTTTGAAGATAGGTATCATCAGAATCTACGAAATCACTTTGTGGTTTACGCATGAGGTTTATACCTTCAATACGTTACATTCACTAATACGACAAATTAATATTTTCATAATCTTCTACCCATTCTTTTCATCATCCGTTAATGGTAATGTTGGAGCAGCAAAGAGGGTTCTTATATGTATTTTCAAGTGATACTCATGTAATAGAAAATCAGCAAAATAAGAACATGAAAATAGTTGTAAAAAACTAATAAATCTTCTTTAATAATCTGATTCAAATATTGTTTCGTTTTTATCATTTGAGAAAATAATTTTTAATTGAGCAGTCGGATTCCAAATTCTACTATCTTTTATAATTAGATATTTTCCACCTGTATATTCATACTCACGAGTTTTACTGTCAATCACTACTGAAAATGTTTTAGCATCTTTTAAAACTTGCGTATTATTAATTACAAGGCCAATTGAACCTTTCTCCAAACCACCAATAACGATCTCATCTCGTATCATACCCGTAGATTTAGTATAGTCAGAAGCACTACGATAAATATAAATATAGGGCAAGCTAAAAATGTAATATTCCTCGTCGTTTAACTTTTGTATAGAAACATAATCCAAATTTTCATTTTCGATAAATTGATCTAATTCTTTTTCAGTGATTGCATTCCAGCTACATCCTGACAAAAAGAAGAATACACAAAAAGATAGAATTACATATCTCAAATGAAATTTCATATTCCCTCCATAATTTTAATATTACACTTAAGTTATTTACATCTGTAGCTATGATTCTCCTTAATAAATTCAAGCATGTACGTATCTTAAAAAAAACAAAGGATTTATTCTTACTAAATCCACTATAACATTAAATGGAATATTTTCCGCAGCTTATCTTCTACCAAGGCAATAAATTCCGAGTTGTAGCCATAAGGTATTTATAGGTTTTATGACCATAATTTAATAGTCTGTAAGATTGTATTATCAGATGATTTTAACACCTTTAATGCGAAATGATTGAAGTTGCTTGTAAACAGTGTTACTCTATCAACGGTAAACTCAAAATCTGTGCTCTTCAATACATCTTATAATAGTCACTATTTTTAGTTAAGAAAGGTAACACTATGATAAAAGTTGATAACTTATCCTTCGCATTCCCGCAAAAAGACCTATATAAAAACATTTCATTTACGCTTGAAGAGGCACAACATTGCGCTTTTATAGGAACAAGCGGCAGTGGTAAAAGTACACTGATCGATATACTAATGGATCCAGAAAAATATTTGTTCGAAGGCAAGCTAGAGATGGACCCAACCTGCAAAATTGGGTATGTAAGTCAGTTTTCGCAACTAGACAAATCTAAAGAAACAACCGTTTTTGAATATATAGGAGAAGAATTTATTAAGATACAAAATGAAATAACAGCTATCCTCACTGAAATGGAAACATCATCAGATATTGATTCATTACTCGAAAAGTATCAATTAGCTCTAGATGCCTTTGATTTAATGGATGGAAATGATTTTGAAAGCAATATTAATAAGAAACTAAATTTAGCCAACCTCTTGAAGCTAAAAGATGCTAGGGTATCCGACCTAAGTGGTGGGGAATTTAAGCTTATTCAAGTGATGAAGGAAATGCTGACTAATCCAGACTTAATGATTATGGATGAGCCCGATGTATTTTTAGATTTTGAAAACCTAAATGCACTTAAAAATCTTATTAATGCTCACAAAGGAATATTGCTAGTGGTTACGCATAACCGTTATCTATTGAATCATTGTTTTAACAAAATTATACACCTTGAAAATATGGAGATCCAAGAGTTCGATGGGCGATATATTGAGTATAACTTCTCATTACTTCAGACGAAAATTGAGTTACAAGAAATCGCAGTCGCTGAACAAGAAGAGATAGAGAGATACGATAACATTATTGATAATCTTAGAGCGATCGCAACCTATAATTCAGAAGCATCTAGAGGGAGAGCGTTAAAAGCTAGGGTTAAGTTTCAAGAAAGATTGGAAGCGCGAAAAATTAAAGCGCCATTCGTTGATATTAAGCAACCAAAAATCAGTTTTGGTGTGGACAATGAATTTGAAGAAGACATCACTGTTTTAAATGTGAATAATTATAGTGTTTCCTTTGATGAGTTGATTTTAGAAAATGTTAACTTTGAGATGAAACCTACAGATAAAGTAGCCCTTATCGGTCCAAACGGTACCGGGAAAACGACTTTACTCCGAGATATCTTTAAAAATAATCATGATTCAATTAAAATGAATTCTGATATTAAAGTGGCTTATCTTTCTCAGCTTCAAGACGAAGTGCTAAAGGATTCTAATACCATACTAGAAGACTTCATCGATGCCGGGTTTGCAACTTATGACGAGATTAGAGCACATCTTTCAAACTATGGCTTTGAAGGAGAAATTCTTAATCAAAAGATAGAATCTTTATCTGGTGGCGAAAAAAATATACTGCAATTGGCAAAAGTTTCTGCTAGCAAAGCAAACTTATTGCTTCTTGATGAACCGACAAGCCATTTAGACACCTATACACAAATCGCACTGGAGAAAGCCATTGAAGACTATAAAGGTGCGATTCTCATGATTTCTCATGATTTCTATTCCGTAGTAAATGGTATGGATTATGTACTAATCATTGACGAGAAGACGATTAGAAAAATGAGTATGCGAAAATTCAGAAAGATGATTTATGCCAGTCATTTTGATAAAGATTATTTAGAAAATGAACAAAATAAAAAAGCAGTTGAAATGAAAATAGAATTAGCTTTAAAAGACAATAATTTTGAACTTGCGAAAGGTATGGTTGACGAGCTAGAAGAGCTGATTAAGTTACTTTAAATTCCAACCTTCTGAATGAAATGATTACAAGAACGATGAAATAAAATGTTGGTGGAAAAGTATCCACAAAAAAGACACTGATGAATAGATTGATAAGCTCCCATCATAGTAGACAGTAGAAAAAACAAAAACTTCTACTGCTACAATGATGGGAGTTTTTCTAATGTCTAATAGAAGTCCAACATCTTTAAAAGTAAAATTACATGTCGTAGGGCTGTGCCTTGAGCACAAGTCAAATCCAAACTATGAGGCAAAGCAGCTAGGTCTTAGTTCACACACAGTTAGAGAATGGATTAGGAAATATAAAGCAGATGGTTTGGACGGGTTGAGGGAATCGAGAACATGGAAATCATACCCAAAGGAATTGAAGCTTGCTGCTGTTAACGAAGTGTTGTCTGGTCGTTGCTCCGTTGAAGAGGTGACAAACAAGCATTATATTTCAAGCAGAAGTGTTTTGACAAAATGGATTACCAAGTATACTAATGAGATAGAATTGAAACCTACACATACAGGAAAAGGACTATCTCATATGAACCAAGGACGTAAAACAACTTTCGAAGAACGCATTGAAATTGCACAATATACCATCGCTAATGGATTGGATTATCAGAAAGCGATTGAAAAGTACGGAGTATCTTATCAGCAAGTTTACGCATGGGTCCGGAAATATCAAGTTGGCCGCGAGGAGGCTCTTCAGGACAATCGCGGTCGCAAAAAGCCTGTAGAAGAACTAGATGAGCATGACCGCCTTAAACTACGGATTAAAGAGCTAGAAGCGCGAAATGAATACCTAGAGATGGAGAATGACTTCGCAAAAAAGTTGGCGGAGATCAAGCGACGAAATACACGCTAACCCTCGTTCGACAAGTAAACTTGTATCAAGCGATTCAAGAACTGAACAAAGAAAAAGGTCACGCAATTACGAAGTTGTGTGCGTTAGCTGGGGTTGCTCGATCTGCCTATTACAAGTGGTTAAAATGGAAACCCTCTTGCATAGAACTTGAAACTCGTGCGTTAGCGAAAGAAGTAAAGCTACGATATGACAAGCGAAAAGGGATTCTTGGCTATCGTCAAATGCGCACGCAATTAAACCGAAAGCTCAAAAAGAAGTACAACAAAAAGCGTTATTACCGAATCATGTGTGCTCTTGGGCTTAAAGCGGTCATTCGCAGAAAACGAGCAAGTTATGTGAAAGCTACGGAGATCCATGTAGCTGAAAATGTAATGAACCGTAACTTTGATGCCAATTCTCCTAATTCAAAATGGTGTACAGATGTGACTGAACTGAAGTACGGGAATGGGCGCAAAGCCTATTTGAGCGCTATTATTGATGTCTATGATAATTCCATTGTCTCATGGGTATTAAGCCATTCTAACAACAATAAACTCGTGATGGATACGTTGAAGAGGGCTTACGCAAAGAATCCTGGCGTATCCCCTCTTTTACAAAGCGACAGAGGCTTCCAGTACACGTCTCATGAGTACAACCGACTTCATATAAAATACGGATTTAAGAAAAGCATGTCTCGTGTGAGTCGGTGTTTGGACAACCAACCTATTGAGCGTTTTTGGGGTACATACAAGTCAGAAAGCTATTATCTTACAAAGTATGACACCTATGATGATGTCCTTACAGAGGTTAGCAAATATATTCACTACTACAATAATTACCGCTACACAGAGTGTTTGGATGGCTTGTCACCTAGCGAATACCGACGAGCTGCATAACGAAGATACCTCAGTTCTGGCAATACGAACTGAGGTATCTAAACTAACTATTTTTGTTTTTTACACTGTCCACTTGACAGGGAGCACTTCAGATTCTCAGTGTCTTTTTGCTGCATTGATTTGTTGATAGCTCTTGCCGCGGACAGTGGTTCACTTATCATTAGAAATCTATGCCAACATCCCCCTTATAGAATATTTTTTTTTGTATATGCATTATATACCGAGCATACGTTCTTTAAGCAGGAGATATTTTCTAACTAATCATTTTAAATTACTACCAAATTTATAATATAACGCAAATAATAAACGCCATTCCATATCAACGGTAGGCATTTATTATTTGATATTTATGATAATAAATAAAAACTACTTTGCAAAATCAATGTGAATCTTAGCATCATTCTCTGTTTTTTCCCAATTCACTTTTGCCCCCAATGCTTCAGAAATAAATCTCAGATTTACATAAAAGATATTACTCGTAGGTTCAAGTGATGGTGCTTGATTTAATACAACTTTTTCTCCATTTAATAATGCATCATAAGAATTATTTGTTAACACTATAACTTTATTATCTTTTGATGCTGTCACAGTTTTTGTGTTATTATCCCATTCAATCGACATTCCATACTTTTCAAAAATGGGTCGCATAGGGACAAGAGTTGTTCCAAGATAAGTGACATTTGCATAAATGTCTAACTTTTCATCATTAATGTAAATGACTGGCTTGCTGCGTGAAGCGTTTACGCCAGTCCCTCCTAGCATTAACGTAATAACAGATGTAAGTAAGATTGCTTTAAAAACTACCTTCATACGATTCCTCCTTTAAATAATAATGGACAATAGACACAAAAGTATCTACTGTCCATTATTTTAATTGTAAATGTCACTATTTACAACAATTGTAATTACATTATTTCCACTGACAGTGACATTCGAATGATCGTTCAGTGGGCCTGATAATGCACTGCTAGAAATAGGTGTTCCGTCAACTTTGATATTAGAAAAAGTCGTTCTATTTTTTCCTGTATCAGTTTTAGACCAAACAGTTGATAACAGTTTCCATCTGCTTATTGAGGCAATATTCCAGCTTGCATTTGATTCCATTATTGTTATATTTGGTGTGTCTTGAAGAGAATAGCCCCCGAGTGTTGGACAAATAGATGTTCCATCAATTTTGATTCTTACTTTTCCATTATAATTGTACCAAAAATACATTAATGGAGCTGTGCCAGGTTTATAACCATTTTTTGTTTGTACTTGATTATAGCTAGGATCGAAAGTAGCGCTTTGATATTGATCCCAACCTGTATTTGTCTCACTTACATATGGACGATTTTTTTTCTTGAGAATTATTACTGGTTTCCATCCATAAGACGTAGCACTTGGCCCTAAATTATTATAAAGTTCCACACCCATGTCAGCTGCCCAAGAACCAATACCATCGGTAACAGTCGTAGTATATTCAAATCCACCATAGTTAAAAGCAATATGATTCGGTCTATCCAGACTCACTATATTACTGTCCGCTAATGGTAGTTGCATTAGTGCCATAAGATAGCTACCAGTAGTATTAACATTCATTCTACCGCCTACACCATCCCCAATAAATCCAGCTCTAGGAGCGACGTTAATACTGTTAGCCTCATTAAATTCATTAACATTTCCCGCTAGAAGACTTTCCACATTAGTATCTGTCTTATCTACTACCCATAATTCTGGGGCAGCATTAGCCGACTCTTCATAAAAATAAGTATATTGTTCATCGAAAGTAATGTAATCATAAGTAGTTTGGTCAGCACTTTTTGCAAAAGCTACTTTACTATCTCTTTCTTCTTCAACAGCATTTTTAGCAATTTGTAGTACGGCAGCAAGTTGATAATCGGCAACCTTTTGAGTCTCTTGATGCACCACATTAATCTCTGCCAACTCCAGACTTGAAGTTGGTAATGTGTCGTCAGCAAAAGCTGAAACAGGGAAAACCGCAAAACTTGAAATAAGAAGACTAGTTAATATTTTTTTACTATAATTCATATAATTACCTCCTTTTGGAATGAGATAATTGTATGTCATATCAGATAAATAAAATAGAATATATTTCCTTGTAATATTTTGTATTTTTGACTATAATAATGCGATTTTCGCTATATTATTATCTAATAGTCAATATATTAAATCCTAAATTTTTTTCTTAATTCGCTATATAATAAAAGCCCAATTTCATCGTAAAGAAATCAGTGAAATCAGAGCTACTTTGCAGATTGCTTCGGGTGAAAACTCAGCAGATATTTTGAATCATTAAGTGGTTTTATCGCAATCTCGCTTCCTCTATAAGAAACAGTGCTTAAATAATCAATTAAACTCTTCTTAACATATCCCCTTTTCTATCCTCTTACAGTTTTTATTTGTGAGATATTCTCAACAGGATTTTTAAATAATTCTCCTTATTCACATCATGCTGATTCTTTAAGAATTAACTTTAAAAATTGTTCATAAGAGTTAACGGTCTTACGTGATAAATTCTTGTTTTGACAATCTAAAAAGTCTTCTAAAAAAAACTCCAAATCCGATAACTCCATACAAATCCTCCATCTCTTTTCCTACAAAAACAAAACCCAATAAACCAAAAAGGTTTATCGGGTGAGATGGAAAAAGTTTATCGGATTCAAAACAAGTCTATCGGTTTTTATATACTGTCTGTAAACACCTTCCAGCAACCCACAATCCCTTACCCCGCACTGCCCCTAACCCTTTCAACTAACCTTATGCTCAATCCGCAGCTTGTCCGCTACCATGGCAATAAATTCCGAGTTAGTAGGCTTAGATTTGGAGATATTAATGGTGTAGCCGAATAAATGGCTAATGGAGTCGATGTTGCCACCTAGAGCCGTAAGGGTTTAACGACTTTCCAATTAAATGTAAATAAAGGCGCTCAAAGCTATTTATTGGCTTCCAGTTAAAATATTGGTTGGTTTATTTTCATTTCCACTATACTACATTCCTTATACAAATTCCAATTTTACCAAATACACAACTTATCCAACCTATCCTTCAAGCTAGGTGCACTGTCTTCTCTCAATATAAGCTTTGTATTTACTATCCGTTAATCTAAAGAATAACCTTCATTATATATTACGCTTGTTTCCATATTTAACTTTTTATGTTTATTTTATTTTGTATTTATATTCGTAAAATGCTTCGAAGGAGAACTATACATTGAATACCATGTCGAATATGATGTTCAGTACCTTCTAAACAAATTTCACAGTTGGGGTCTTATAACGATTGATTCAAATGCGGAAATACAGATAAACAATTTTGAATCTGATTGTGAAACAGAGGAAGAAAGAAGTACCGTGAAGATAGCATATCTTCAAGAACGAGAAGTATATTATCACCTGAAGAAAGTCAGACGAGACGTAAGACTGCATCCGAATTACTTCAGAGAGCAAAGATAAAGAAATGACACTAACGACTAAAACACCGTTACCGTTAATACTTCCTTCTGGCTTTAAGCTTAATGAGAGGGGGTGAAGCAAATGACCGAAGATCAGAAAAGTAAGAATGAACGTAACGTTGCTTTCAAAAGGTTTATCGAAGAACACAAAGAAACTGTTCGTGAAATCTCCGATGCACAGCCCAAGACGATCAAACCAGACGATGAATGGGCTACTGAACATGAATGGACAGAAATGTATACAGAAATGTCTAAGGAGGCTAATAAGGACAATTAATCAGTATTAAAAATGAGACTACTATTTATACCTCACACTAAAATTTGATAATGGAGACTAAAAAGAATGGGTAAAAATCTGAATACCGACATGCATAACGAGCACGATTGGTATATGAAGCGTCGGGTAGGGAATCACTATCAAAAGGTACAAGTCAATGAGATCACCCTAAATGGGGACTGGATGGATAAGATAGAATTGCGGACTGAATGCATTCAAAAGAAAAGCATTATACCGCTCTCTTCATTATTTCTTACAATTACAAAACCACATTTTTCCACTACTGCACATAGAATATTTCATAATTACGACATGTTCCAAGGTGGAATAGTATACTGCATTTATAAAAGCGATTCATTACAGTATGTGGGGAAAACCATATCATTTAGAGAAAGAATGCAAGAACACAAGTATACTTCGGATTTTGATCTTATGGATGAAGCTATTGTAATCCATGGTCGCTTTGTTCCTTTTGAAGAAGACTTAGACATCTACGAGTTATTTCTGATCAACACTCTTAAACCAAAAAATAATAAAAAGCTTGTATACACCTATTAAAATTATGAAACATTTAGACAGCAACACGTTTGATCGTGGCTGCTGTTAGGAACAAGCGTGATATAAAGCAAACTTTTTCGATCGGCTGAAGTGCCTACCACTTTCTAGAATCTCAATTAGTTTCTAATACTCGAAACCACTCCCCCCTACCCTACCGCAATTTATCCAAACAAAAAAGACCTCAATTTGAAGGCTCTGTACCTACTTTCCGTTTCGCTAACTCTCTGTATATCATTGGTTTTGAAACACCTGATCAGTTCTCTTATTACTTTAAATGAATATAAAATACAAAAACATAAATAAAAATACATAACGAAATACCTTTAATCTCGCTTTAATTATCGAATGTCGCAAAACACCAATTTTGCGACACCCTAATTGCTTCCATTTGTATATATCTTGCAAAAAAAATAGGGGGACGATGTATTTTCATACAGGAAACTATGAAGTATTGACGTTTAACACTACTTAATTTCTTTTTTTAAATAGACTATCAAGATATTTGTTCTTATCTAAAGATTCTTTTATTTTGGTATGTATTAACTCTAAACATCTCATCTCCCACAACCTATATTGAGACTGTCTAATGACAAATTGAGTTAAATCAGGTATTTGTTTGATTTTATTGAAACCAATTTTATACTCACCATGATTAACAGCTTCTTCATCTTCATAATATAGCTTCATGATGCTAACATCCTCTCGCATTTCATTAACATTTGGCTTAGGAGGATATTCTACAATATTTGAATAGTTATCAATAAGAAATGTGAGAAGCATATGATATCGACTCATACTGTTTTTTTGAGTGAAAGAAATTGCGTCTTTTTCATCAAGAATATCTTCATATCCTATAAGCCCATATTCCAAATTAATAGATGAATATAAAGTTTCTAAAAAAAGAAGTAATTTTTCTTTTTCTGTAGGCGCATTAATGCCTTCGAAAAATTCGTTAAGTAATCTAATAAACAATCCCTGTTCAAGTATATTGCGATTTATATCGAATAGTGTTTTAAAAACTATATCTTGTTTTATACTAAAAGGTTTATCCTCAAATAGCCTGAGTAATACTTCCTTTTTTCCATCATCATGTAAAACCTCTATACATTTTGCAGCAAAATACTCTTGAAATGATCGATGTGAATATTTATAACTAAACCCTTCTTCAATTAGTATACAAACTGATTTGAGCAAGTCTTCTTTATAATCATCTTCGTTAAATTCTTTTTCTTCTAATGCTTTTGCAGTAGAAATATATTCAATAAGTTTAGTATTATTAAATGATATTTCATCTTCTAAGTAACTAAAAAGAGAAATATAGTTTAATATTCTTTTAAATTCTGTAATAGAAAGAGAAGTGAATCTATCTCTCTTTAGTCCTTTTGTAGCATCATGCTTTGAGTAAAGAACATCAAAAGCAGCTTCATAAAACTCATGTTTTTTTTCAGGAATATCAGCATGTTGATTAAAAGTGAGAAACATTATTGTTAACAACAATGGTATAGATGCAAAAGAATAATGTGTTTTGAATAGAGAATCTTCTAACGCTTTGATAAATTCTATTTTTGTATCATTATCATACTCTAGTTTCTCTATCATTGTTTTTGCTTGACTTAAACTTAATAAATCTATATCCATCTCCTTGAATGATATCCATTCACTGAACTCATTACTATTTCTTGACGAGACAATATATTTATTATCTTTATATACATCTGTTAATTCTAATAGTTCTCTCTTTACCTTTTCTCTTTTAACATTCTCTATTTCATCAAAACCATCAAAAAACAATACAAATTTTCCTAATAATAATGATTTTTCTAAATACTCTTGGCTTAGATCAAAACCTAAATTATTCAATGATTTATAAATAGTATCCAATAAGTTTAGTTCTCTTCCATTCATATCCTTCAACTCAATAAAAAGCGGAATACGATCAGTCTCTAAAATAATATTCATAAACGCATTTTTCATAAAAGTTGTTTTCCCAATACCACCAGTACCAGTTATGATAAAGTAATTGCCCATTCTTAATAACTTTTTTATACTCTCAGTCTCTATACGTTGACCATTGAAAGTAAGGCTCTGACTAACATAAAAATCCTTTAGAAATACAGATTCTCTATTGTATAATATAGTTTTAATCTTACTATACTTAGCATAAGCATTATTTAAATAATTCTGAAATGCCTCTCCACACTCAACATCTTTCGAATTCCCTTTATTTTTAGAGATTTGAAATATACCTTTTACGATTCTTTCAATATTTCTCTCGAATATTTCTACACCAAACTTAGCCAACTCTACATCCACGTCTATTCACTCCTACTAAATTATAAATTCATAAATTTAATACTTTATCTACCCTGATAATTTATATGTGTTCTCTCAACATTAGAATTTCATATAAATTACACTCTCCTTAATACACTTGGCACTCTAAAATTTAATATATTCAACATCATTAACCTCTTTGATCTCTTACACCATACTCACTTAATATAAGCCCAAAACGCATGCTTTGGGCTATCTTACTTTGCGTACCTATATTTCTTCAGCAAATACATCTAAAACTACAGTGTTCAATGCAATTAGTGATTCTAAGCTTATTCATCACTATCAATCTGATAACCTTGACTGCGAAATCATCATATTTGCTCATATCCAGTGCATTTTCTTCTAACTCTATTTCGACTTCATGTATTCCATTAATCTACAAAGATAGTTATAATGACCTATACATATACTACCATAATACAAGTTGATAGGAGCAGCAAAAATTGGCTAGAAGACGAAAAAAGAACCCTCTTTAATAGAAGTGGCAATGCAGATAATTGTAGTCTGTGCCTTTATACTGGCATTCAATCTCACCTTCAGCAAATATGGAGCATCATTAGGAGATTCTTGGTTAAATCTATTACTAATTGCCGTTATCATTGTGCTGACAATAACTATTACCTTACGTCTTGCTTATGTACAAGAAAAATTAAAAAAAAGCAAATATCAACGAGATTGACAAAATGAGCGTCACGATGTTTGAGCGTTATTTGGAACATTTTTTCAAACGACAAGGATGGCAAGTGAAACACACTGGTGGCAAAGGTGACTATGGCGCTGATCTTATTCTGTCCTCAGCAACGAAGAAAGTTGTTATCCAAGCCAAACGATGGAAGAAGAATGTAGGTTATGAAGCCATTCAGCAAGCTTACACGAGCAAAGACATATATGGCTGTGCCGAAACATGGGTCATAACCAATAGTAGATTTACAGAGCAGGCTAGAGATAGTGCAAAGCATCTTGGGGTTAAGTTATGGGACAGAGATGTGTTAATTGAAAAGATGTCGAAGGTCAATGCAGCATAGACAATTAAGGTGAATGAACAGGGAGCAAGTTGATGTTATAACTACTTCGACTGTTGCTGTTCCCATCAAGCAAGAAGAGGACTTATTTGTATGTACCAAATGCGGAAAACCAGTCACCAACAAAATCAAGAATTACTACTTATCCAAACAAAGACGTTTTAATGGAAGAATCTACTGTTATGATCATCAAAGATAATTGAACTATGAGGTGAGACTGATTAACGAACTACTTATTGATATGGAGAAATTAAAAACCGTGTTGGTTTCAAAGGCTACAGGTGGCGATTCTAATGAACAGGAATATCGCTCTTTACGTGAAAAGTTAATTAAGGTCGATCGCATTAAAAACAGCCTTCCACGTTTCGTTTCTACTTGCCGTACTTTGTCCGAGTTTTGGGGACATATCACCGAAGTATCACCGACATACAGAGGACGTAGAGAATATCTACGGGACGCTTTCAATAATCTTTTAGAAATGCTTGAAAATGATTCATCGTCCCCAGCAGATAGTGTTATTTCTGACTCATTAATAGGTAAAGTTAATGCTTCTTATATTCAAGAAGCATGGACAAAATCTCTTGAAAGACGTGAGACTGACCCAGAAGGTGCAATCACGATGGCTCGTACTCTATTGGAGAGTGTCTGTAAATTCATTATGGTTCAAACAGCAATAAAGTATGAGGAAAAATGGGAATTACCTCAGTTATATAAAGGCGTACAAACAGCATTAAACCTCGCTCCTGATAATCATACAGAAGAAATATTTAAGCAAATCCTAGGAGGTTGTGCTTCTGTTATTCATGGATTAGGCTCTGTACGTAATAAACTGGGTGATGCACATGGACGTAATCAGAGGACAATAAAACCTTCAAAGCGTCATGCCCAACTTGCTGTGAACCTAGCTGGGGCAATGGCTGACTTTTTGTTCTCAACATGGGAAGAACAAAACAAAGTAGATAAAAACTATAATACAGAGGTGGAATCGTAATGAGTAGAGAAGTGGAATACAATTACCTGAAATGTGACTGTGGTTGTTATTTCGAAGTTCAAGCTTTTATCCTACGTGGGTTCAAGGATAACGAAGACATAAGTTGTCCAAAATGTAACAAGTTTGTAGCAACGATTCGAGCGGATGTTGGATACGAAACAAAAATCCTTTCGGAGGAAGAACTACTAGATATTCATGTGAATCAAAAAATTGATCTTGCTGTATTCAGACACAGTGAAGGTATTAATTGTGTACTTTGTCATTCGAACACTACTAGTTTCGTTCTGTCATTGGAAGAAATTGATGCTGATTCCATTGCATGTTGTGAATCCTGCTATGAGAGTAATGATATTAAAAATGAGAACAATCGTCTATTCATTTTAGAAGAAGATTGAGGATATTAGTTTTTCGTTGTATACATAAAACTACGGTTTCATATACGGCACATTCGGTAATCACGTTAGGTCGCTAACGAGAATATGCCTGTTTTTAATAGACATCAAGCAGTACAATTAATATTAATAAACAACCTTAACGGTAGATGTAACAAGTCTCTGACTGCCGTAGTGTCCTAGTCTAATCTGCAATGATCCAAGGGTCGGCAATATCATCAAACTTTACCGTAATCAGTTTATTCACCATCATGAAATTATAATTAAGTTTTACCAATGGCAAATTCAGAATTTACTATTAAGGAGTTGTCTAGATGAGTATTATTCATGTGACACAAATTAAAAATTATTTAAACAGTGTATATAATGGTCGTATTGATCTATCTGACTGTAACCCAGATGAAAATGCAAACTTTTTCCTAACAAGAGCATTAACAGCCTATACAATTCAAAACCTGGCACAAGTTGATCCGAGTACAGCAAGTAAATTTGTGGTTGATGGCTCTAATGACAATGGCATTGACGGTATTTTTTATGATGAAAAAATGAAGATTTTATATATTGTCCAATCCAAATGGATAAGCAATGGTACTGGTGAACCTGAAAATGGCGATATTAAAAAATTCATCTCAGGGACAAGAGACTTAGTCAATTTTGAGTTCAATGTTTTCAATAAAAAAGTACAGAATCTTTCTAATTTAATTATGAAGGCTATCGGAGATTTCAATATAAAAATCCAAGTGGTATTAGCGTATACTGGGATAAATTTATCAGAGCTTTCAAAGCGTGATTTCGAGAATTTCGAGAATGAAATGAATGACGCTAACGATATTTTATCAACCACAATAATGAACCAAACTCGATTGCATGATTCATTAAAAATTGGTATCTCTGGGGAGCCAATAAATTTGGAAATTGGTCTAAAGGAATGGGGGAAAAAAGAGGAACCTTTAAAGGCATATTATGGACAAGTAAATGGGCTTGAGATTTCAGAATGGTGGAATAAATATGATAACAGATTATTCACGAAAAATTTACGTGAATTAATTGGTGATACTGAAATAAACAGAGAAATCAGAACTACAATAGAAAAAGAGCCAAATAATTTTTGGTACTACAATAATGGTATAACTATTATTTGCAAATCAATAGTAAAATCTGCCTTAGGTGGTGGTGACAATTCTTTTGGTCACTTTAGGTGTGAGGATGTAAGCATTGTAAATGGTGCTCAAACCGTTGGAACAATAGGAAAATTTGCTGTATTAAAAAATAAAGGCGGAAAATTAGAGAACCTTTTTGTACAGGTACGAATAATTTCACTTGAAAATACTGATGAAGAATTTGGTAAGAATATAACGAAAAATAATAATAAACAGAATAAAATAGAGAACAGGGATTTTGTAGCCTTAGATCCAGAACAAAGCCGTATCCAAACCGAACTAGCCATAGATAAAATCTCATACTATATTATGAGAACAGAGACACAGAATAAAAAAGAAAAATCATTTGACCTAGCGGACAGTACCACTGCTCTTGCTTGTGCTAACAATAAACCAAGCATCACTGTACAATTGAAAAGAGAAATTGGTAAACTGTGGGAAAGTATCGAGAAAGCCCCTTACACTGCTCTATTTAACCCGAGTGTTTCAGGTATTTATGTTTGGCGTTGCGTTCAAATACAAAGAAAACTTGATGATGCAATCCAAGAAGTCTCTATTTTCAAACAAAATAGAGAATACAGTATATCTGTACATGGTAACAGGATAATTGCTCATTTAGTATTTCAAGAGATGCCATTAAACTTATTCAAAAACCCTAATTATGAATTCGATTCATACATAAATATGTTTGACTTTACTGCACGAGTAACATTAAATTACGATTTGATTTACCAGTGTCTCAATGATCTATTTGGAAATTCAGCTGTAGTACCTACATTATTTAAAAATGTAAGAAAATGCGAATCTCTAGTTGATGAAGTAAATAAAATCAAAAAAGAAAATTCCTTGTAGTACATTATGGTTGAAATAGAATATTGGAAAATGGCTTCTGATATAGGTTCAAGATATTTCACAATCCCTTTGCTACTATGCCGATTTCTGAAGAAGGCTTCAAGGGTAACAAGCAGTTTGCGAAGAATACGGTTATAAAAAGAATGAAGTGGAATTTATATAATCCATCCTTTAACACAGGATGGATTTTATTTAATACAAGTGATAGACACGTTCTATTCAACAATTCCCCCCAGATGTCTTCACCTGAAGAATCTATTCCCAATCTCTATTGGCTCTCATTTCAGAAGCCCGCTCTGCTCTCATTTTTGCTTCAAATTCAGCCCTCAGTTCTGCTTCTATCTCTCTTCTGTATTCTTCCTGATCTTCTTTGCATAATTTCGCATAAAACATAGATGTCGATGCAAGATTGCCAACGGCACGATAGGAGCGAAGCGACAGGACTTTATGTAACGTTCACAATTAATCACATATTGATTCGCTATACCCAACAATAGTGGGGGTGCTAAACCAACTGCTATGTTGTTTATGTTCTAGTTCGCTTCGCTCGCAGAACATAAACAACATAGCACCTGCCGCACCACCCCCACACCCCCTCAGGGCTGGTTAGATACTACTCCCCCTAAACTATGCCTTAACTTTCCGAAAAATAGCATCCCAAAATCCAATATACTTTCTTTATTATTCACTCCAATTCGTACTCCCCTCTATATAAAGATAAAGAGTACGACTTGAGAAGAAATGCTAATAGACATGTATAGCTTTGTTGATTGACCTAAAATAACCAGCTGTTTCATTAGCTACAAACCTACTATTCTTAAGTAGTTTACCGAAGTTACTTCTTGATAAACCCATTCTTTCAATAATCTCAGCTTTAGAATACTTCCCTGCTGGTAAGCCTTTAAGATGTTCAATCAATTGATCAACTCTGTCAGGCGCAACGACTTTGGATGAAGCTTGCTTTTCCTTAAACCCTAGCTTCATGTATTCTCTGTTACTTGAGCCTTTTATTTGCCCAAGCACATCATCAACGATGGCACTGTCACTGTTGACGATGAAAAATTGTCCGCTAGGCATCTCGTTTCGTTGAATACGTTTTATACTTTGATACAATTCAGCAGCGATATAGCCTGTTTGAAATGACTTAAATTCATCATTTTTAAATCTACCAGAATGAATATCTAGTGACTTCTTACCCAAATCAGTTCTGTTGTATATCATGTACTTCAATAAGTAAGTATTGATCGTATGGAATGTTTGGAGTTCCAAGTATCCAACACTGAGTAAAATCAGAGTAATCATTTCTACCGATAAGATTACCAAACCAGTTGATTGCATACCCTTGATCACTGTATTCGTCACCAATGCATATAGAGTCAATCCCAGTTTCGTACATTTTCATTCGAATTTGTACTGCATTGTCTTTATGACAAAGAATGAGAGTCTTATCAGTAGGAGCATGTCGTTTCTTTATCATTTTGCAAATCTCAGGATAGAACTCATCTTCGTTTGCCAATAGATTTGAACTACTTGTGTTGAAATTTACGATTGTGAATAACGAATTGCTATGGTCTATTATCCGCTCTTGTCCGACTACAGTGAAAATATCCTTATTACTGTATGCACCATCAATCCCAGCACTAGCATCTAAGATGATATTGTTATATAAACCCCAAAGTTGATACTTTGGATCAAACGTGCTTATGTTCCCATTGTTGTAGATACAGCTTTCACTATACCAAAAAGGAAGTCCCTTAAGCATTTCTGTTAAATTATCCTTCTGATATTTATTGTCCAATTGAATTGAATTGGTATTTTTATTCGCTTGCATCAAGCTTTCGAAGTTTGTTAAAGTTTTTGGATGAATCCCAATTTCTACTCTGACACATTTATTCTGCATTCTATCCTCTTTAAGCTTCTCTAGTTTTAAATCAAGTTTTAAGCAGACTTTATCCAATTGACCCTGAAGCGATCTATCTAAGTAACCCCGAACTTCATTATAAAGACGTTTCGAATAAGAAAAAGTAGGCATACTCACTTTTTCATCTATTATCAATACATTTCTTCTCAATTTGAAACATTCTCTTAACTCGTCATCGAGACAGAGATTAACGTAACGCTGATGTGTAATTATAAGAACTCTAACATCTGCTAACTTGTGCGGCTTATTCTTCCATTCAGACCAGTTATCCTTTGTAAGTCACAGTACATTCAATTTCAATTTATGATTATTATGATCAAGATAAGCTGTCGCTTCGTCAACATCTCTTCTGAAGCGTTTCACGATCAAGTACCTATTGTTGTTTTCAATATCACTCAGGCCTCCTTTGACCCACAACAAGTAGATAGATGATGTTCCTTCTCTGTTGAAAGATAGCAAAGGCGGCGAATAGCCAGATGACATTCCGCCTTTGCGTAAAATAAATTATAGATATTTCTCTAATTATCCAACTGTTATTAATTTTTCATAACTCTTTTTGTTAGATTATCTACTTTTCTAAGCAGTATGGTACTTTACTTCTGATGTAAAAACAGAACAGTCAGAAGGCGTTCCAAACAACAATAAATTTTTCTCTAAAATTAAATTTCCATGAACGTGATTGGACTATGCTTTTGATATTTCCTTCCAATTTCTTCATCTGTAAAATCCAAATAGGCTCTTTGGGTGACCTCAACAGATGAATGTCCGAGAATTCTGCACAAACTAAACCAATCACCATTATTGAGGATATAGTATTTCGCAAAGTTATTACGCAATTGATGGGGAGTAATATCTATGTTGACCTTCTGCCCTGCTTCCCTCAAAGCCCTCTCGTAATTTCGAACCTCAAGTTGTGTTCCTCTTATGGTTGGAAATAGGAAGACACTCTCTGAATATCGATCCTTGTATCGCAACCAATATTTAAGATCATTCGCCGTTTTATAGGAAAAGTATGCAAATCGTTCTTTTTTGTTCTTTGCATTAGTAATATGAATACTTTTATGTTTGAAGTCAATGTGCTCAGGCATCAAGAACAAACACTCACTTGTCCTCATACCTGTGTCGAGTAACAACCGCATGATCACATAGTTTCTATACCCATAAAATGTTGAGTTATCGAACTGTGACAGCACACTTTTAAGTTCATCCGAAGTTAAGGTCTTTTTTACTTTTCGTTCCATCTTTGGATTCTCAAGTGTTGCAACTGGGTTCTTTGGTATCTCTTTTTCAATTTCGTACAAGTAATTAAAGAAAACTTTAATATTCCGAACATAATTGGCAATTGTCGTCGATGATATTTCTTTCTTATAATCACTTCGATGATCTGGATAATTATTTGACTTAGTCAGTTCATCATTTACTACGGTATATTTTCCACGTTCCCGAAGGTATTTAACATACTGCCGTATGTGACCTGTTTGAACTTTTCCTACCTCTTCAATCTGAAATGAATTACTTAAATACATTGCGAACAATTTTAGTGTTTGTTCATAGCTTGCCAAGGTCTTGCGAGAAAGATTCCTGGAAGAACAGTACAGCATAAAGTTATCAATCTGAAATTCAACATCAGTCACAAGAAAAAACCGCCCTTCATTGGATTTTTGGAAACCCAATAAACAGCGGTATTTATAGCTCTTCTCAAAAACATTTATCGGTTTTAAACACACCTTTTCGGATATTTATCGGTATCTTTACGTTACCTATAAACACCTACCAGCAACCCACAATCCCTTACCCCGCACTGCCCCTAACCCTTTCAACTAACCTTATGCTCAATCCGCAGCTTGTCCGCTACCATGGCAATAAATTCCGAGTTAGTAGGCTTAGATTTGGAGATATTAATGGTGTAGCCGAATAAATGGCTAATGGAGTCAATGTTGCCACGTGTCCAAGCCACTTCAATCGCATGGCGGATCGCGCGTTCTACGCGTGAAGGCGTGGTTTTGAACTTCTCAGCGATTGCTGGGTAGAGCGTCTTCGTAATCGCACCAAGGATCTCGATATTGTTATATACCATGGTGATCGCTTCACGCAGGTACTGATAGCCCTTGATATGCGCTGGGACACCGATTTCATGGATGATCGAGGTAATGTTAGCGTCGAGGTTCTTGCCCTTAGAGAGCGGCACTACATTCGATCTGGACGTCGACGAATAATTGTACATGTTGGAGGAGGAGCTCATGCTGCCTTGAGAGCCGACAAGCTGACGTACACGATTTGCCAGGACCTCCATATCGAACGGTTTCAAAATATAATAGGATGCACCAAGCTGTACAGCTCTTTGAGTGATGTTCTCCTGACCAAAAGCAGTCAGCATGATGATCTTCGGTTGAGGATTCAGATCCATATCACGTAGACGTTCCAATACACCTAGGCCGTCTAAATGCGGCATGATGATATCAAGAATAAGAACATCGGGAATTTTACGCGCTTCGCTAAGCATTTGAAGCACTTCTTCACCATTGTAGGCGATACCCGTTACGGTCATATCTTCTTGCTCAGAAATGTACTCGGAAAGCAAATTCGTAAATTCCCTGTTATCATCGGCCAACAACACTTCAATATTCTGCACTGGCTGCTTCCTCCTTAATTATATCTGCTATTCGAAAATAACATTTTTTTCTTGTCTCTTACGTTTTCGACATGGAGATCGAATTCCCTTCTGTCGAAAATTATTTTTCTTTATTTTTTTTCTGCGTTGGATTATAATTAAATATTTTATCTCAATGTTCGAGGTTCTTCGTAATCGTTCGACAAAAAATCTTAAGGCTAAACCGCCTTAAGATTTAATGAATACCTATTCTCCTGTTTGGTCACACCTGAATCTTGAAGCATCCATTCGATGAAGCACCCATAACCGGACTTAGGATCATTTACAAATACATGAGTTACCGCCCCTATGAGACGGCCATCCTGTACGATAGGACTTCCGCTCATGCCTTGAACGATACCGCCTGTCTTATCGATAAGACGTGGATCGGTGATTCGCAGCACCATTCCTTTAGTGGCTGGCGTTTGCTGATGTGCTACATGAATGATCTCAACCTTAAACCGCTCCACCTGCTGTCCGTCAACTACAGTTAGGATCTCAGCAGGACCTTCCTTGACTTGATCACTCATCGCCACGGGAATCGGTTCTTTGTAAAGACTGTGCTCGGGATTGGAGCTCATTTTACCGAAGATGCCGAAGTCAGTATTACTCTCCACATTTCCAAGCACTTGGCTTTCTTTCAAAAAATGCGCTCGTTTCTCGCCCGGATCGCCATCCTGGCTTTTGGATATGGAGGTTACACTGGACTGAACAATATGACCACTGCCTACAACAATTGGGGTACCGGTATTCATGTCTGTAATCACATGTCCCAAAGCTCCATATACACCTTGCTCGGGAGCATAAAAAGTTAATGTGCCGACACCCGCTGCTGAATCACGAATGTACAGGCCTAACCGCCACACTTTGTCATGAATGTCATACGCGGGCTTTAGCTTAGCTGTATGCTCTTTACCCCCGCGTTTGAAGACAATGGTCAAGGGGTTATTCGCTTTACCAGCACGATCCACCAGCTTGGCCACCTTGGACAACTCATCCAATTTCTCACCATTCATGGAGATCATCAGATCACCCGGCACTAAACCGCTGACCTCTCCTGGGGAAAGCTTAGATTTCTCTGATACTTCAATCAGATGATGACCAACAACCAAAACACCTGCTGATTTCACTTTCACACCGATCGTTTGACCTCCCGGGATCACCTTAAGCTCGGAATGAATTCCTTGTGCAGTCACCTTGGCTGGTTCACCATGCAGTGGTGCAGCAGAACTTAGATTTGTTCCCGTTATGCCCGATAAACTAAGAAAGAAGGCAAATAAAAGGCCTGGCATTAACTTCCTGAGGTTAGGCTTCAATGGCTGTCACGCTCCCTTTTGCTTCTTTCGCTTGACGAAAAAGGTGGTCGCCAATTGCGTACCTATAAGATAACCTTGCCCCCAGGCTTTTATTACTGTCAATCATTGCTCCGCTTAGCTTGTTGCAGCCTTACTTGCCTCGGCCAGATTAAGCATTTCCTGCGAGTGATGCAATGTTTTTTCGGTAATTTCTACGCCACCCAGCATCCGGGCCAGCTCCATTACACGTCCATCGTTTGTTAGGGATTCCACTTCAGTCATGGTTCTTCCATCCTCAACCTTTTTGCGGATTAAGTACTGATGGTCAGCCATACAAGCCACCTGCGGCAAGTGAGTAATGGAGAACACCTGACAGGTAGAGGATAGCTTAAACAGCTTATCTGCGATGGACTGAGCGGCTCTGCCGCTGACACCGGTATCCACTTCGTCAAAAATCAGAACTGGAATTGCATCATGGCGCGCAAAAATACTTTTCATTGCCAGCATAATACGCGACAGCTCACCACCAGAGGCGATTTTGCCAAGAGGTCTCAGGGGTTCGCCCGGGTTAGGGGATATCATAAATTCTGCGCTGTCTATCCCTTGTCTTGTGAGGCGAATACGCCGACCATTGTATTCCACTCCACGGGGGTCCTCCAGCGTGTCTAATTTGACCTGCAACGAGGTTCTTTCCATTTGAAGGTCTTTAAGCTCACCCTCCACTTGGGTGGCCAGATCAGCAGCACAAAGCTTGCGTGCTTCACTTAATTCCGTAGCTGCTTCCATTAATACAGACAGCAGCGAATCGCGCTTCGCCGTCAGTTTCTCCAGATATTCATCTTTATTCTCAAGCAAATCAGTTTCCCGGTGAATTTGTTCATAATAAGCCAAAATCTGTTCTACACTCTCTCCATATTTACGTCGGAGTCCAGTGATCAAATCCAGACGATTCTCGATTTCTTCAAGTCGCATCGGATTGAACTCGATATTTTCCCGGTAATCACGAAGCTGAAAAGCAGCATCCTCTAGCTGGTAATATGAGGACTGCAGCTGTTCGAGCACTGTTCGCAGACCCTTCTCATCGTAACGAACTGCATCCTCAAGTCTGGAAATGACATTACCGATCGATTCCAAGCCTTGTCTGTCGTAAAGCAGCTCATATGCACCCGATACGGAATCCATCATTTTCTCACTGTGGGATAGTTTGACCCGTTCTTCGGTAAGTAATTCATCTTCTCCCGGTTTTAATCCGGCGGATGAAATTTCTTCAAGCTGAAAACGATATAAGTCGAGCATTTGGTATGCCTTCTGGCTGGATTCCTGCAGCTCTCGCAGCTCTTTCTCCACCTTCGCGAAGGCAGAATACCTTTCCTGAAAAACTGCCTTTAGCGGACCAATAATCGGTTCTCCGTATGTATCCAGCAGTCCCAGATGCCGTTCCGCCTTCAGCAAGTTCTGGTGCTCATGCTGGCCGTGTATATTAACCAGCTGCTCGCCGATCTCGCGAAGCATGGTAAGATTGACCATCTGTCCATTTACACGTGATGTACTTTTACCTTGAGAGGTAAGCTCGCGTCGTATAATAAGATGCTCCTCGCGCTGGGCCTCAATGCCAAGACGCTCCAAAGTCTCCCAAACGGGATGACCGCTGGGAAGACTGAAGAGCGCCTCCATCTCCGCTTTTTCACAACCATAACGAATGGAATCCGCTGAACCGCGGCCTCCAACAATCAATCCAAGCGCATCAATAATAATGGATTTACCTGCCCCGGTCTCTCCCGTAAGCACGTGGAAGCCAGGATAAAAATGCACATCAACCGCCTCAACGACGGCAAGATTGCGTATAGACAAGGTTTCTAACACTAATAGAGCACCTCCGAGAAGATGACAGGCATCTGATTAATTATAATTAAGAAATATAACCCATGATTTGTGAAATTACAGTCTTACTGTCCTCAGGTAAACGGCAAATAATAAGGATTGTATCATCACCAGAAAGGGTTCCCATAATTTGCGGCCAGTCAATATTATCAATCAAAGCAGCGACAGAGTTAGCCGTACCTGGTAAACATTTCATCACCACAAGATTAGCCGAGGAATCGATCTGCACAAAATTATCCACAAGAACGCGCTTAAGCTTCTGAATGGGATTGTACCGTTGATCCGTTGGAAGTGAATATTTATATCTTCCATCATCCATGGGTACCTTGATGAGCAACAGCTCTTTTATATCTCGAGATACTGTGGCTTGAGTAACTTGAAAACCTGATTCACGCAAGGCTTCCACAAGCTCGTCCTGTGTCTCGATATCCTTTTGTGTAATAATTTCACGAATCTTAATATGTCGTTGTCCCTTCATTGTTGCCTCCTGGTATATAAAAAATATGGACTCAGTTTGATTCTCCATCGTCTTTGCCAAGCTTAATTACATGGATCGATGCTGTTGCTACATTAACATATAGAACGCCGCTGCATTCCGGATAGATCAGCAGGTAGGGAAGCAAGGTATCACGTAAGCCGCTGCCAGTGAAATCCAAAGGCTTGCGTGGTCTGGAAAGGATAACTAAATATAACGATCCTTCCTCTTTTGTCGCCACATAATCTATAAATAACCGGCTATACATCTGCGCCCCATTTACGTTGAAAGACAAGGGGATTTTTAATTTCCCTCCAACGACCTCATATCCTTCATCCTCAAGTATATCAATAGAGGGATGTGGAATAATCACTTTATTGAACGGAATCTGATCCTTCATAAAAGAACGCGGAGAACTCTGCAGCCATACATATACCCGATATATTATAAAAATCGATAATGCTACCCCAATAAACGCCATAACGACCTTGTCAGAGCTACCCGCCACTATCAATCACCTCGGTGATTTATTCGCGTGAAGCCCTGGTAAATCCTGCTTCTAAGCTGTTTTTTTACGAGCTTTCCGCATAATTGATATTATTCGCTAATTCAGCATTTTACAATTACAACGAGCACAGTAAATCCAAAAAAGATTCAAAATATAAAGACCCGGATTTTATACCGGGTCTTTATTTTAATAAATTCAATCCATTTGAGCAAATCTGCAAAACACCCCGCTGACCATTTGAGGTTGACGGGGTGTTCATAAAGCTCTAGCGGCGCGGGGAGTTTCCATGAGTAGAACTCACATTAAAAGTACTCGTAGCCTGCTTAATCACTTCATCAGCAAGGGAAGCGAAGTCCTCCACTGGAATGACTGCTGCAACAGCAGCTGCCGGCTGTACGGATACTTCTTCGCCTTCCACCACTTCTGGCGTCAGTCTCCAGTGAGCAAGAAACTCAATATTGCCTTCTCCGCCTGTAATTGGTGAAAAGGTTAATCCATGTAGACCGAATCCTAACTCTGCAGCCATAGTCAGTACATTAATCAATACCTCTTTATGGACCGCGGAATCACGAATCACACCTGATTTTCCAACCTTCTCACGCCCAGCCTCAAATTGCGGCTTGATGAGTGCAGCGATATCTGCTGGACGTTGCAGCAAGGCTTTGAGGGGTGGGAGAATTATTTTTAAGGATATAAAAGAAACATCAATACTGGCAAAGTCCGGAACAGGACCCTGCAAATCTGAAGGTGTCATATACCGGAAGTTCGTACGCTCCATGACGCTCACTCGCTCATCATTACGCAGTGACCAATCCAGCTGGTTATAGCCAACATCAATGGCATACACATGGCTTACACCATTCTGAAGCGCACAATCTGTGAAGCCGCCAGTGGAAGCACCAATGTCCAGCATGTTCCGTCCGGTAAGATCAATATTAAATTGGCGAAGAGCCTTCTCCAGCTTTAGGCCTCCACGACTGACATACGGATGCACAGAGCCTTTAACCTTAAGGGTAGACTCCCGCGAGACCTTCATGCCAGCTTTTTCAATACGTTCCTCATCCGCGAGCACCAACCCTGCCATAATAGCAGCTTTAGCTTTCTCCCGGCTTTCATAAAAACCTTGCTCCACAAGCAGTACATCAATCCGTTCTTTACGGTGTTCCATGGTCATCTCCCGATCGTTCAAGGGTTACTAATTTCCGGCTTCCACTTAGGAAGACGAAGTCGTTTTGTAATTATAAGCACTTAGAGCCATCATGGACTTGATACGTGCACATAACGCTTCTACGGTAAGGCCTGTTTGCTGACGTTGTTCTTTAATGGAGCCATGCTCCACGAAGATGTCGGGCACACCCATCAGATGTACACGAGCGTCATAAATTTCATGCTCCGCGTAGAATTCCAATACCGCACTGCCGAGACTTCCCGCTTGGCAAGCCTCTTCAATAACAACCATATTGGTTCCAGCATGAGCCAAATCAAGAAGCATGGAGTTATCAAGCGGCTTCAGGAAACGCGCATTCACAATACCCACCTGAATCCCTTCCCGCTTCAGCAAATCAGCGGCTTCTTCAGCCACTTGAACCATAGGACCACATGCCACCACAGCATATCCTTCTCCTGTACGCAGTCGTTCCCATGATCCTATAGGAAGGGTATGCAGTTCAGCATCCATTGCCACGCCTGTTCCGTTAATACGCGGATAGCGGTAAGCAATTGGACCGTCATTATATTCAAGTGCCGTCTTCATCATATGACGCAGCTCATTTTCGTCTTTCGGCATCATCATCACCATATTAGGGATATGGCGCATAAAAGCAACATCGTACACACCCTGATGAGTCTCACCATCCGCACCCACAAATCCAGCACGGTCAATGGCGAACATAACATTGGCGTTATGGCGGCAAATATCATGGACGATCTGATCATAGGCACGCTGCATGAAGGTAGAATACACGGCGTATACCGGCTTCATCCCTTCCATAGCCAAAGCTGCACACAGGGTTGCTGCATGCTGCTCGGCAATACCGACGTCAATCATGCGATCCGGAAATTCCTTCGCAAAAGGAAACAACCCTGAACCGCCTGGCATCGCAGGGGTAACTGCAATCAGGCGCGAATCTTCACGTCCCAGCTCAATCAGCGTACTGCCAAATACTTCGGTATACATTGGAGGACCTACAGCTTTAAGTGCCTGACCCGACTCAATTTTGTAAGGGGAAATGGCATGCGATTTATAGAAATCAGTCTCAGCCGGTTTGTAGCCCTTGCCTTTGGTCGTCAGCACATGCACAAGCACAGGACCCGCCACGTTATCTGCTTGATGGAAGGTGTCGATCATTTTCTCCAGATCATGTCCATCCACTGGCCCAAGATACGTAAAGCCAAGCTCTTCAAACAATACTCCGGGTACCATCATATATTTAAGACTGTTTTTTAACTGTTCAGCGGTTTTCGCTAATCGTCCACCGATGGCCGGAATCTTCTTAAGCAGCCCTTCAACCTCGTCTTTAGCACGCAAATAATGACGGTCCGAACGAATTTTGCTTAAATAATTGTGCATCGCCCCTACATTCGGAGCAATCGACATTTCATTATCGTTCAAAATAACCATCAGCTTACGCTTCTCATGGCCAATGTGGTTAAGCGCTTCAAAAGCCATCCCGCCGGTAAGCGCACCGTCACCAATCACGGCAATTACCTTGTTGTCTTCGCCTTTAAGATCACGAGCCATAGCCATCCCCATCGCTGCCGACAAAGAGGTGCTGCTATGTCCAGCTTCCCACACATCATGTTCGCTTTCAGAGCGCTTAACAAAGCCGCACAATCCCTGATATTTGCGCAGGGTATCAAAGCGATCTTGACGGCCGGTCAGTATTTTGTGGACATAGGCTTGGTGGCCAACGTCGTAGATCATTTTGTCACGAGGACTGTTGTAGCAATAATGTAAGGCCAGCGTGAGCTCCACCACCCCCAGATTAGAACCGAGGTGCCCGCCGGTTGCTGTAAGCTTCTCAATCAGAAATCGTCGAATTTCCTCTGCAAGAGTAGTTAATTCTTCGACTGACAGTGATTTCAGTTGTTGTGGATCATTTATTTGTGGAAGCAGCACGAATAGTTCCCCGCTTTCCTAGATGTTGTAAAATATATAAAAACCATTATAACACAAACGAAACGGCTGTCGAAATACAGCCGCTTCGAAAGTTCATACTTAGTGATCACGTGCCATTAAATAATCTGCAATTTCCAGCAGGCGCTGGTTGTCGTAAAAACCGCCATTCAGCACAGCATTTTGAGCTGCTTC
This sequence comes from Paenibacillus sp. FSL H3-0329, assembly GCF_037963285.1. Classification (NCBI taxonomy): domain Bacteria; kingdom Bacillati; phylum Bacillota; class Bacilli; order Caryophanales; family Paenibacillaceae; genus Paenibacillus; species Paenibacillus sp. FSL H3-0329. The sequence goes on from NZ_CP150150.1 coordinate 4,799,937, forward strand.
TGTAAGCTGCTTCACCTCAGCACGAGATTCCTCTAACCCAATAAAATAAGGGTAGGTTACCTTC